>NZ_CP131467.1:0-4800000 GCF_033561535.1 Clostridium sp. JS66
ATGAATGCCCATCTAAAAGAAATATGGGAAAAAACATTAAACATAATAAAAGGTGAACTTACTGAAGTAAGTTTTAATACTTGGATAAAAAGTATTATCCCTTTATCTATGGACGATAATATCTTACATTTAAGTGTTCCTAATGATTTTACTCGAGGAATACTTAATACTAGATATAAAGACTTGATAATAAATGCATTAAAGCTTATTACATCCAAAAAGTATAATGTTGAATTTTCAATAGCTTCTGAAGAAGTTCAAACTTCGGAGGAACCAAAAACAAAATTAAAAGATAATAGATCACATATAAATGTCAATGATGAAATGTCAACTATGCTAAATCCAAAATATACTTTTGATTCATTTGTAATAGGCAATAGTAACAGGTTTGCTCATGCTGCATCTTTAGCTGTAGCAGAAGCACCAGCTAAAGCTTACAACCCTCTTTTTATTTATGGTGGCGTTGGTCTTGGAAAAACTCATTTAATGCATGCTATAGGTCATTATATATTAGAAAATAATCCAAGTTCCAAAGTTGTTTATGTATCATCAGAAAAATTTACAAATGAACTTATAAATTCAATTAAAGATGATAAGAATGTAGATTTTAGAAACAAATATAGAAATATAGATGTTCTTTTAATAGATGATATTCAATTTATAGCAGGTAAGGAAAGGACTCAAGAAGAATTTTTCCATACATTTAACGCTCTGCATGATGCCACTAAACAAATAATTCTTTCAAGTGACCGACCTCCAAAAGAAATTCCTACACTTGAAGATAGGCTTCGTTCTAGATTTGAATGGGGACTTATTGCAGATATACAAGCTCCTGATTTTGAAACTAGAATGGCTATACTTAAGAAAAAGGCTGATGTAGAAAATCTAAATATACCAAATGAAGTTATGGTATATATAGCTACAAAAATAAAATCCAACATAAGGGAATTAGAAGGAGCTCTTATTCGAATAGTAGCTTTTTCTTCTCTAACTAATAAAGAAATTAGTGTAGATTTAGCTGCTGAAGCTCTAAAGGACATTATATCTAGTAAACAATCTAAGCAAGTTACTATAGATTTGATACAAGATGTGGTTGCTAATTATTATAATCTCAAAGTAGATGATTTTAAATCAGCAAGAAGAACTCGAAATGTTGCTTTTCCTCGACAAATTGCCATGTACTTATCTCGAAAACTTACAGATATGTCTCTACCTAAAATTGGCGAAGAATTTGGTGGAAGAGATCATACTACAGTAATACATGCTTATGAAAAAATATCCGGAAATTTAAAAGTTGATGAAAGTCTTCAAAATGCAGTTAGCGACCTTACTAAGAGAATAAATCAAAAATAAATATAAACAATTGTTTATATTTATTTAATAATATCTTGTGGATAACAAAGAAATATTATTTATGTTCTAATTATGTGGATAAAGTCAAATGTTATGTATTTACTTATCCACAATTATTTTTTCTTAATTTTTCAGTTATACCAACGGTTATATGAGTTATACACATAATCACAGCCCCTACTACTATTACTACTATAAATATATAATTATCTAATCTATAATATATTAAAAATATATTGTGAATAAGGAGGACCTATATTATGAAATTTACATGTGAAAAATCAATATTACAAGAAGGAATATCTACAGTACAAAAAGCTATAACAGGAAAGTCTACTCTTCCTATCTTAAATGGAATACGTATAAAAACCAATGAAAATGAATTGATTTTAACAGGATCAGATATAGATTTAAGTATAGAAAGTAAAATAAAATCAGACATAATTGAAGAAGGAAGTATAGTTATAGATGCAAAAATATTTGGAGAAATAATAAGAAAACTGGATAATGACACTATACATATATCTACTATAGACAATAATTCTATAGAAATTGTATGTAAAAAATCTAGATTTACTCTTATCCACATGAATTCAGAAGATTTTCCTGAACTTCCTAACATAAATGAAAATATGATATTTAGCATACCTCAAAACATATTAAAAAATATGATAAGAGGAACTCTATTTGCTACTGCACAAGATGAAACTAGGCCTATACTTACAGGTATACTATTTGAAATAAAAGATAAAAAGTTAAATTTAGTAGCACTGGACGGATATAGGCTTGCGCTAAAATCTGAAACTTTAGACACGGATAACATAATAAGTGCAGTAATACCAGGAAAAACTCTAAGTGAAGTATCCAAAATATTAGAAGAAAATGATGAAAGTGTGAACATAACATTTACACCAAACCATATTTTATTTAGTGTTGGAGAAACTAAAATTATATCAAGACTTTTAGAAGGTGAATTTATAAAATATAATTCAATAATTCCAGAGGAATACAATTTAAAAATTATTGCCAAAAGAATAGTATTACTTAGCTCTATAGAAAGAGCATCACTTATGGGTAAGGATGGTAATACAAATCTTATAAAGTTTGATATAGAAGATGAGAACATGGTAATAACTTCAAATTCTCAATTGGGAATGGTTAGGGAAGAACTTAATATAATTTTGCAAGGTGAGCCTCTTCAAATTGCATTTAATTCTAAATATCTTATTGATGTTCTAAAAATAATGGAAGAAGATGAGGTAGTAATAGAATTATCAAGTAGTGTGAGTCCTTGTATAATAAAAAACAAGGATACCAATAACTGCACATACCTTGTATTACCTGTTAGATTAGTTAATAATTAAATTTAAAGCGAGGAAATTAATTATGAAGGAAATAGAAATAAATACTGATATTATAAAATTAGATTCTTTTTTAAAATGGTGTGGAGCTGTATCTTTAGGTTCTGAAGCTAAAATTTTTATACAAGATGGTTTAGTTAAAGTAAATAATGAAATTGAAGTAAGAAGAGGAAAGAAGCTTATAAAAGGAGATATTATAGAGTTTGATGGAGAAACTTATAAAATAATATAATTTACATTAAACCATAAATTGATTTATAATTATTATTTGGCAATGTTCTAATGTTAATTGTGCATTAACCATAGTATGGTATAATTATGTTAGGTGTTTTTTGTATGTATATAAAATATTTGCAACTCAGTAATTTTAGAAACTATAAAGAATTAAATATAGAACTAAATAAAAATATAAATGTTTTTATTGGTAATAATGCTCAAGGAAAAACCAATATTTTAGAGAGCATATATTATTGCAGTATTGGAAAATCTCCAAGAACAAATAAGGATAAAGAACTTATAAATTGGAATGGTAAAGAAGCGTACATAAAGTTGTACGTTTCAAAGGATAGAATAGATAAAAAAATAGAAATAAAAATTTTCAAAGAAGGCAAGAAGGGTGTAAATGTAAATTCTATTAAAGTAAATAAGATATCTGACCTTATGGGAGTTTTTAATGTAGTTATGTTTTCACCTGAAGATTTAAAAATAGTTAAAGAATCTCCATCACATAGACGAAAGTTTTTAGATATAGAATTATGCAAATTAAGTAAAAAGTATTATTTCAATTTGGTTCAATACAATAAAGTTTTAAATGAAAGAAATGTAGTTTTAAGGAAATGGGATAAGAAAAATTTAGATATGTTACAAGTGTATGATGAGCAACTTGCTAAATATGGGGCATATATAGTTAAAACTAGGGATCATTATGTAAAAAAACTTACAGAAAAGGGCATAATAATACATAACAATATAACCTCAGGTTCTGAAAATATAGAATTCAACTATATAACAAGTGTAAAAAGTATTGATAACTCAGAAGAAGAAATTCTAAATTTATTAGAAAATAATAGATTAAAAGATTTTGAAAAGAGAATTACATCTTTTGGACCTCATAGAGATGATTTTAGTATAAAAATAAATGGAGTAGATACTAGAAGTTATGGTTCACAAGGACAGCAAAGAACTTCAGTTTTAACTATTAAATTTGCTTCTTTAGAAATAATAAAAGAAACTATTGGTGAATATCCAGTTCTTTTATTAGATGACGTTTTATCTGAACTCGATTCTAATAGACAAAAATATATATTAAATTCTATTAGCGATATACAAACATTTATAACCTGTACTGGAATTGAAGATATAAAAAATAATTTAAAAAAAGATTCCCAATTATTTGTAGTTGAAAAAGGTTTTGTTAATAGAATTTGAAAGGAGATTATTTTATGTTTTTACACTTAGGTGAAAATATAGTGGTTCCAATAAAAGATATAATTGGTATATTTGATGTGGAAAATTCAATGTATAGTTCTGATACTATTCAGTTTTTGAGAATGGCTGAGGAAGATGGCTTTGTTCAAAGGATTACTAAGGATAAACCAAAGTCCTTTATTATAGCTGAAGTTGATAAAAAAAGTAAAATTTATTTATCACCTATTTCTTCATCTACTTTAACTAAAAGATCAGAAACTTTATATTATGAGCCTTAGGATAGGAGGATAGGTATGTCAGAACAAAAAAAACAAGTTTATGATGAAAATCAAATACAGGTATTAGAAGGACTAGAAGCAGTAAGAAAAAGACCAGGAATGTACATTGGAAGTACAAGTGCTAGAGGGCTTCATCATCTAGTTTATGAAATAGTTGATAACAGTATAGATGAGGCTTTAGCTGGTTTTTGCAAAAATATAGAAGTTTTTATACATAAAGACAATTCAATTACTGTTACTGATGATGGTAGAGGAATGCCAGTGGGCATGCATCCAAAGATGAAAAAACCTACTGTAGAGGTTATAATGACAGTTCTACATGCAGGTGGAAAGTTTGGTGGCGGTGGATATAAGGTTTCCGGAGGACTTCATGGTGTAGGAGCTTCTGTTGTAAATGCACTTTCAGAATTATGTGAAGTTGAAGTTAAAAGAGAAGGACATATATGGAAGCAGGCATTTGAAAGAGGTAAAGTTAAAACAGGGCTTGAAATAGTAGGTGATAGTGAAGGACATGGAACTAAGATTCACTTTAAGCCGGATGCTGAAATCTTTGAGGAAATAGATTATGATTATAATACATTAGCTCAAAGGTTAAGAGAATTAGCATTTCTAAATAAAAATATAATAATTAATCTAAGTGATGAAAGAATAGATAAATTAGAAGTTTTCCATTATGAAGGTGGAATAAAATCTTTTGTATCTTATCTAAATAGAAATAAGCAGGTAATTAATAAAGAGCCAATATATGTTGAAGGAAATAAGCAGGATTGTTCTGTTGAAATTTCAATTCAATATAATGATGGTTACACAGAAAATATATTTTCTTTTGCAAACAACATAGATACAGTAGAAGGTGGAACACATTTAGCTGGATTTAAGTCTGCATTAACAAGAGCTTTTAATGATTATGCAAAAAAATTTGGAATTTTAAAAGAAAATGATAAAAATTTATCTGGAGAAGATATAAGAGAAGGCCTTACAGCAGTTATATCAGTAAAACTTATTGATCCTCAATTTGAAGGTCAAACAAAAACAAAACTTGGTAATAGTGAAATTAGGGGAATAGTTGATGGTATAGTTGGTGAAGGAGTAAGTTCTTTTCTTCAAGAAAATCCACAAGTAGCAAAATCTATACTTGACAAGTCATTAATGGCATCACGTGCTAGAGAAGCAGCTAGAAAGGCTAGAGAATTAACTAGACGTAAATCAATACTTGAAAATACATCTTTACCAGGTAAACTTGCAGATTGTTCGTCTAAGGATCCTAAAGAATGTGAAATATATTTAGTTGAGGGTGATTCTGCAGGAGGTTCTGCAAAACAAGGAAGAAACAGAAGATTTCAGGCTATATTACCTCTTCGTGGTAAAATAATGAATGTTGAAAAGCAAAGATTAGATAAAATTTTAGGATATGAAGAAATAAGAGCAATGATAACAGCTTTTGGTGGAGGAATAGGCAAGGACTTTGATGTTGAAAAAATAAGATATGATAGGATAATTATAATGACAGATGCTGATGTAGATGGTGCACATATAAGAACATTGTTACTTACATTTTTCTATAGATACATGAAGGAACTAGTAGATCAAGGACATGTATATATAGCTCAACCACCACTTTACAAGGTTGCTAAAGGTAAAAAAGAACACTATGCTTATAGTGATAAAGAATTAGAAAAATTACTTGAGGATGTGGGCGGAAAAGACAATAATACAAATATCCAAAGGTATAAAGGTCTTGGAGAAATGGATGCCACACAACTTTGGGATACTACTATGAATCCAGACGAAAGAGTCTTACTTCAAGTAACAGTAGAAGATGCTATGGCAGCTGATGAAATTTTTACTATACTTATGGGTGATAAGGTAGAGCCTCGTAGAGAGTTCATACAAGAAAATGCCAAAAAGGTTATAAACCTAGACATATAATAAAGAGGTGTAATTGATGTTTAATGAAGGAAAGATTTTACCAGTAGACATAAGCCATGAAATGAAAAAATGTTATATAGATTATGCTATGAGTGTTATTGTAGGCCGTGCTTTGCCAGATGTACGTGATGGTTTAAAACCTGTACATAGAAGAATTCTTTATTCTATGCACGAATTAGGATTAACACCTGATAAGGGATATAGAAAGTGTGCAAGAATAGTTGGAGATGTTTTAGGTAAGTATCATCCACATGGTGATACAGCCGTTTATGATGCTTTAGTTAGATTAGCCCAAGATTTTTCTATAAGATATACATTAGTAAATGGACATGGAAACTTCGGTTCTGTAGATGGGGATAGCGCAGCAGCTATGAGATACACAGAAGCTAAAATGAATAAAATAACTCTTGAAATGTTAAGAGACATAAATAAAAACACAGTAGATTTTGTTCCAAATTTTGATGGAGAAGAACAAGAACCATCAGTAATACCAGCAAGATTTCCTAACTTACTTGTTAATGGATCTGCAGGTATAGCTGTAGGTATGGCAACTAATATTCCTCCACACAATTTAACAGAAGTTATAAATGGTATATCAATGCTTATAGAGAATCCTGAAGTAACAATAACAGAATTAATGACAGAAATAAAAGGGCCTGATTTTCCTACTGCAGGTATAATACTTGGAAAGTTGGGAATAAGGGATGCATACGAAACAGGAAGAGGAAAAGTTATTGTAAGAGCTAAAACTGACATTGAAGAGGAAAAAGGACGACATAGAATAATTGTAACTGAACTACCTTACCAAGTAAATAAAGCTAGGCTTATAGAAAGTATAGCTGATTTGGTTAAGGATAAAAAAATAGAGGGAATTTCAGACATCAGAGATGAATCAGATAGGGAAGGTATGAGAATTGTAATAGAATTAAAAAGAGATGCCAACCCTAATGTAATTTTAAATCAACTTTTTAAACATACCAAAATGCAGGATACTTTTGGTATTATAATGATTGCACTTGTAAATAATAAACCAGAAGTATTAAACTTGAAACAAATTCTTGTACATTACTTAGAGTTTCAAAAAGAAGTAATAAGAAGAAGAACTAAGTTTGATTTAGATAAAGCTTTAGCTAGAGCACATATCTTAGAAGGATTGAGAATAGCACTTGACCACATAGATGAAGTTATAAATCTTATAAGATCTTCAAAAAATGGTGAAGAAGCTAAAAATGGTCTTATGAATAGTTTTAATCTTTCTGAAAAACAGGCTCAAGCTATATTGGATATGAGACTTCAAAGGCTTACAGGCTTAGAAAGAGAAAAAATAGAAAATGAATATAAAGAA
Organism: Clostridium sp. JS66; assembly: GCF_033561535.1. Taxonomy (NCBI): domain Bacteria; kingdom Bacillati; phylum Bacillota; class Clostridia; order Eubacteriales; family Clostridiaceae; genus Clostridium; species Clostridium sp. JS66. Next base: position 7,695 of record NZ_CP131467.1, read on the forward strand.
TTAGAAAACACTATATCATATTTAAAAGATGTATTAGCAAAAGAAGAATTAGTTTTAAAAATAATAAAAGAAGAGCTTGAAGAAATAAAAAATAAATATGGTGATGACAGAAGGACTGAAATACAAAAAAATGATAATGAGATAAGTATAGAAGATTTAATACAAGAGCAGGAAGTAGTTATAACACTAACACACGCTGGATATATAAAGAGAATAGCGGCGGATACATATTCTGCTCAAAAGAGAGGCGGAAAAGGAATACAAGCAATGACTACAAAGGAAGATGATTTTGTAGAGCATATGTTTGTTACATCAACACACAATAATATATTGTTCTTTACAAATAGAGGTAGGGTTTATAAGTTAAAAGGATATGAATTACCAGATGCAGGTAGAACAGCTAAAGGGGTAAATTTAATAAACTTATTACCTATTGAAACTAATGAAAAAATACAGGCCGTTATAACTTTTAAAGAGTTTGATAAAAATAACTATTTTATAATGGGAACAAGACGAGGATTAATTAAAAAGACTCAGGTTAGTCAATATTCATCTATAAGAAAAAATGGATTAAATGCAATAAACTTAAGAGAAGATGATGAACTTATAGGTGTTAGAATGACTACAGGGGAAAGTCAAGTACTTGTATTTACTAAGAATGGTTATGCTATCAGATTCAATGAGAGAGATGTAAGACCTATGGGAAGAACTGCAACAGGTGTTAAAGCTATAACCTTAAGAAAAGAGGATATAGCAGTTGCTATGGATATAGTATGTGAAGGACAGGATGTTTTGGTCATAAGTGAAAATGGCTTTGGAAAGAGGACTCCTGTATCTGAGTACACTCCTCATAGAAGAGGTGGAAAAGGTATGATAACATATAAAATAACAGAAAAAACAGGAGCTATAGTTGGAGCTAGAGTAGTAAAAGATGAAGATGAAATGATGCTTGTAAATAGCAGTAATGTAGCTATAAGATTAAATGTATCAGGTATATCAACAACTAGTAGAAATGCAATGGGTGTTACTTTAATGAGAACAGATGAAGAACAAAAAGTAGTTGCTATTGCTAAAATTAATTATGATGAAAACGTAGAAAAAATTGATGAAGAAAAAGATGATGAAATATCAGAAAATGAATAAAATATTAAAACAAATGAGAGGTATTAGTACCTCTCATTTGTTTTAAGCTTAAAATTAATGATATTTTTCGTTATATTACTAAGCAAACTAAACCAGGTGTATCCTTATAAGAAAAATCTCAAAAATTCGAGATATAAGCAGAAAATTTATCATATTTAAGTGTAATGAATATAGTTTAACAATAAAAAGAAATTAAATTTGATAAAATAACACATGTCGCTGATAAGTACAGCAACTTAAACTAATTAATGTTTGACAGACTTCAGCTCACATGATATACTATAAAAGTCGTATGATTGTTGAAAAAGAATTTTTAAAAAAGTTCTTGACAAGATTAATCAAACATGATAAGATATAAAAGTCGTCAGGGTACGACAAGATCCTTGAAAATTAAACAGAGTGAAAGTAAGATATAAATCTTATTTTAAATAAGCCAGTATTAGTTAAACTAATAAGTTTAACGTCAATAATTTGAGTACAGATTAAGCTTTTAAATTGAGAGTTTGATCCTGGCTCAGGACGAACGCTGGCGGCGTGCTTAACACATGCAAGTCGAGCGATGAAATCCCTTCGGGGATGGATTAGCGGCGGACGGGTGAGTAACACGTGGGCAACCTGCCTCAAAGTGGGGGATAGCCTTCCGAAAGGGAGATTAATACCGCATAACATTAGTTTTTCACATGAATTACTAATTAAAGGAGTAATCCGCTTTGAGATGGGCCCGCGGCGCATTAGCTAGTTGGTGAGGTAACGGCTCACCAAGGCCACGATGCGTAGCCGACCTGAGAGGGTGATCGGCCACATTGGAACTGAGACACGGTCCAGACTCCTACGGGAGGCAGCAGTGGGGAATATTGCACAATGGGCGAAAGCCTGATGCAGCAACGCCGCGTGAGTGATGAAGGCCTTCGGGTTGTAAAGCTCTGTCTTTGGGGACGATAATGACGGTACCCAAGGAGGAAGCCACGGCTAACTACGTGCCAGCAGCCGCGGTAATACGTAGGTGGCGAGCGTTGTCCGGATTTACTGGGCGTAAAGGATGCGTAGGCGGATGTTTAAGTCAGATGTGAAAATCCCGAGCTTAACTTGGGAACTGCATTTGAAACTGGATATCTAGAGTGCGGGAGAGGAGAATGGAATTCCTAGTGTAGCGGTGAAATGCGTAGAGATTAGGAAGAACACCAGTGGCGAAGGCGATTCTCTGGACCGTAACTGACGCTGAGGCATGAAAGCGTGGGTAGCAAACAGGATTAGATACCCTGGTAGTCCACGCCGTAAACGATGAATACTAGGTGTAGGAGGTATCGACTCCTTCTGTGCCGCAGCTAACGCAATAAGTATTCCGCCTGGGAAGTACGATCGCAAGATTAAAACTCAAAGGAATTGACGGGGGCCCGCACAAGCAGCGGAGCATGTGGTTTAATTCGAAGCAACGCGAAGAACCTTACCTAGACTTGACATCCCCTGAATTACCTGTAATGAGGGAAGCCCTTCGGGGCAGGGAGACAGGTGGTGCATGGTTGTCGTCAGCTCGTGTCGTGAGATGTTAGGTTAAGTCCTGCAACGAGCGCAACCCTTATCATTAGTTGCTACCATTAAGTTGAGCACTCTAGTGAGACTGCCCGGGTTAACCGGGAGGAAGGTGGGGATGACGTCAAATCATCATGCCCCTTATGTCTAGGGCTACACACGTGCTACAATGGTGAGTACAGAAAGATGCAAGACCGTGAGGTGGAGCAAAACTTTTAAAACTCATCTCAGTTCGGATTGTAGGCTGAAACTCGCCTACATGAAGCTGGAGTTGCTAGTAATCGCGAATCAGCATGTCGCGGTGAATACGTTCCCGGGCCTTGTACACACCGCCCGTCACACCATGAGAGCTGGCAACACCCGAAGTCCGTGAGGTAACCGTAAGGAGCCAGCGGCCGAAGGTGGGGTTAGTAATTGGGGTGAAGTCGTAACAAGGTAGCCGTAGGAGAACCTGCGGCTGGATCACCTCCTTTCTAAGGAGTCGACAAAGTAGGTAATTCTACTTTGAAGGTTTATTTAATAGCTCTGTTTAATTTTGAAGAATCTAATTCTTCAAATTGTTCTTTGAAAATTGCACAGTGAATATAACTTTTAAATTAAAAGTAAAGCTAAAGGTAAAACTACTTATTATATAAGTAAAAAAACCTTTGTAGATTTTAACTAAGAAAATTGTTGAAAGACAATTTTCACATGAATGGTCAAGCTACAAAGGGCGCATGGTGAATGCCTTGGCACCAGAAGCCGAAGAAGGACGTGATAAGCTGCGATAAGCTTTGGGTAGGCGCAAATAGCCTGAGATCCAGAGATTTCCGAATGGGGAAACCCACAATGCTAACGCATTGTACTGTAAACTGAATACATAGGTTTATGGAGGTAAACCCGGGGAACTGAAACATCTAAGTACCCGGAGGAAGAGAAAGAAAAATCGATTTTCTAAGTAGCGGCGAGCGAAAGGGAAAGAGCCCAAACCAGGAACTTGTTCCTGGGGTTGCGGATAGATCATAAATACTGTGATTTCTTAATTGAAGAGAGCTGGAAGGCTCCGCCGTAGAAGGTAACAGCCCTGTAAGTGAAAGGAAATAGCAGTCAGATCTACTCCAGAGTACCACGAGACACGTGAAACCTTGTGGGAAGCAGGGAGGACCACCTCCCAAGGCTAAATACTAACTGGTGACCGATAGTGAAGCAGTACCGTGAGGGAAAGGTGAAAAGAACCCCGGAAGGGGAGTGAAATAGAACCTGAAACCGTGTGTCCACAACCGGTCGAAGCACTTTTATGTGCGACGACGTGCTTTTTGTAGAACGAGCCAGCGAGTTACGGTATGTAGCAAGGTTAAGTACTTAAGGTACGGAGCCGAAGGGAAACCGAGTCTGAATAGGGCGAAAAGTTGCATGTCGTAGACCCGAAACCGGGTGACCTATCCATGGCCAGGATGAAGCGGAAGTAAAATTCCGTGGAGGTCCGAACCACGTTGGTGTTGAAAAACCATGGGATGAGCTGTGGATAGCGGAGAAATTCCAATCGAACTCGGAGATAGCTGGTTCTCCTCGAAATAGCTTTAGGGCTAGCGTTGAGATTGAGTAGTGGAGGTAGAGCACTGAATGGGCTAGGGGCTGACAACAGTTACTGAACCCTATCAAACTCCGAATGCCATATACTTGTATCTCAGCAGTCAGACTGCGAATGATAAGATCCGTAGTCAAAAGGGAAACAGCCCAGATCATCAGCTAAGGTCCCAAAGTGTAAGTTAAGTGGAAAAGGATGTGGGATTTCTAAGACAACTAGGATGTTGGCTTAGAAGCAGCCACTCATTTAAAGAGTGCGTAATAGCTCACTAGTCAAGAGATCCTGCGCCGAAGATGTCCGGGGCTAAAACTTACCACCGAAGCTATGGGCTCGAAAGAGCGGTAGAGGAGCTTCCTGTATGGAGTGAAGTCGTACCGAAAGGAGCGGTGGACTGTACAGGAGTGAGTATGCTGGCATAAGTAGCGAGAAATAAGTGAGAATCTTATTGGTCGAAAATCTAAGGTTTCCTGAGGAAGGCTCGTCCGCTCAGGGTTAGTCGGGACCTAAGCCGAGGCCGAAAGGCGTAGGTGATGGACAATCGGTTGATATTCCGATACCACCAACTGACGTTATTACAAATGGGATGACGCAGGAGGATAGGATGTGCACACTATTGGATGTGTGTCTAAGCACTTAGACAGATTAGACAGGCAAATCCGTCTGATTAATGTTGAGGTGTGATGGGGAGTGGCTTTATGCCGCGAAGTATCTGATTCCACGCTGCCAAGAAAAGTCTCTATGGAGGATGTTGGTGCCCGTACCGCAAACCGACACAGGTAGATGAGGAGAGAATCCTAAGACCATCGGAAGAATTGTTGTCAAGGAACTCGGCAAATTGACCCCGTAACTTCGGGAGAAGGGGTGCCTATGAAAGTAGGTCGCAGAGAATAGGCCCAAGCAACTGTTTAGCAAAAACACAGGTCTCTGCTAAAGCGAAAGCTGAAGTATAGGGGCTGACGCCTGCCCGGTGCTGGAAGGTTAAGGGGAATACTTAGCGCAAGCGAAGGTATGAACTTAAGCCCCAGTAAACGGCGGCCGTAACTATAACGGTCCTAAGGTAGCGAAATTCCTTGTCGGGTAAGTTCCGACCCGCACGAATGGCGTAATGACTTGGGCACTGTCTCGACAACAAATCCGGCGAAATTGTAGTGCAAGTGAAGATGCTTGCTACCCGCGATTGGACGGAAAGACCCCGTAGAGCTTTACTGCAGCTTAGCATTGAGTTTCGATATTGTCTGTACAGGATAGGTGGGAGACTGCGAAACAGGGGCGTCAGCTTCTGTGGAGTCATCCTTGGGATACCACCCTGACAGTATTGGGATTCTAACCGGCGGCCATGAAACTGGTCACGGGACATTGTTAGGTGGGCAGTTTGACTGGGGCGGTCGCCTCCAAAAAAGTAACGGAGGCGCCCAAAGGTTCCCTCAGAACGGTTGGAAATCGTTCGAAGAGTGCAAAGGCAGAAGGGAGCCTGACTGCGACACATACAGGTGGAGCAGGGACGAAAGTCGGGCTTAGTGATCCGGTGGTTCCTCGTGGGAGGGCCATCGCTCAACGGATAAAAGCTACCTCGGGGATAACAGGCTGATCTCCCCCAAGAGTCCACATCGACGGGGAGGTTTGGCACCTCGATGTCGGCTCGTCGCATCCTGGGGCTGAAGTAGGTCCCAAGGGTTGGGCTGTTCGCCCATTAAAGCGGCACGCGAGCTGGGTTCAGAACGTCGTGAGACAGTTCGGTCCCTATCCGTCGCGGGCGTAGGAAATTTGAGAGGAGCTGTCCTTAGTACGAGAGGACCGGGATGGACTGACCTCTGGTGTACCAGTTGTTCCGCCAGGAGCATGGCTGGGTAGCTATGTCGGGACGGGATAAACGCTGAAAGCATCTAAGCGTGAAACCCACCTCAAGATTAGATTTCCCATAGCGTAAGCTAGTAAGACCCCTTGAAGAACACAAGGTTGATAGGTCAGAGGTGTAAGCATGGTAACATGTTCAGCTGACTGATACTAATAGGTCGAGGGCTTGACCAAATAAATTCACTGTGCAATTTTGAAAGAACAAAAGCTTTCAAAAACTAAATAAAAATATCTGGTGATAATGACATAAAGGTAACACCCGTTCCCATTCCGAACACGATGGTTAAGCTTTATAGTGCCGATGGTACTGCAGGGGAGGCTCTGTGGAAGAGTAGGTCGTTGCCAGGTTAAGGATCTTTAGCTCAGTTGGTTAGAGCAACCGGCTCATAACCGGTAGGTCCGGGGTTCGAGTCCCTGAAGGTCCACCATATGGGGGTATAGCTCAGTTGGGAGAGCATCTGCCTTGCACGCAGAGGGTCAAGAGTTCGAGTCTCTTTATCTCCACCATAAAATATCTGTAATTTAAATTACAGATATTTTTTTTTATAAATAATTAGTGTACTTTATAACTATATGAATTAAAATATAATTATAAAGAAGGAGTTGTATTTTATGATTTTTTATAGAATAAAGCAATTCTATTGGGCTATAAATTCAAAGTTAAATGATAAAGATATAAAGTTTTTAAAAAGTAATTTAAATTCTCAGGAATTAAATTTATTTTTTAGATTATCTGTAAATGAACAAAAGCACTCTATTAATGTAGCTTATGATGTAGAAAAAATTTGTAAAGTCCAGGATGTAGATTCTAAAGTTATTTTAAAAGCTTCACTATTACATGATATAGGAAAATGTGTCAAAAAATTAACAATAATAGATAAAGGTCTTATTGTTATAGGAGATAAAATATCTAAAGGACGTTTGAGAAAGTTTTGTAACTTAAAAAAAATATATGTTTACTATAATCATGGAATAATAGGTTATGAAATATTAAAAAAATATAATTATAATGATAGAATATTATATTTAATTAAAAATCATCATAACAATGAAGTAAAAGAAGATAGTGAATTAAATATATTGAAAATGTGTGATAGCAGAAATTAATAATGAACATTTTACTTAATAAAAATTAATGGTAAAATATAGTTATAAATTTGGTTGTTGCTATTAATTTAATCATTATATTTATTGGAGGTAGAAATGAATTCAAAAGAAAGAAGAACATATATAGAAGAAATACTAAAAAAAAGTAATAATCCTGAAAAAGGGCATGAATTGGCCGAACAATTGGGAGTAACAAGACAAATAATAGTAAAAGATATAGCTATATTGAGAGCAGAGGGGAAAAAAATTATAGCTACACCTGAAGGATATTTAATGCCTAAAGAACAAAAAAGTATAGTAAAAAGGGTTATGGCTTTTTCACATAAAACTGAAAATATAGAAGACGAACTTAAAATTATAATTAAATTTGGTGGAATAATAGAAGATGTTATCGTAGAGCATCCTTTATATGGAGAGATAAGGGGAATGCTTATGATAAAAACGTTTTATGATGTAGAGAATTTTATAAAGAAGATAAATAAATATAAGGCAGAACCCCTCCTAATTTTAACAGGAGGTGTCCATTTACATACTGTAGTAGCAGAGAATGAAGAAATAATAGAGAATATGATTAAAGAACTAAAAGAAAATGGATATTTAATATCAGATTAAAAATTTGTTAAGAATGGAGATAGGTTATGGAAAAAGTAGCATTATTAAAATGTGAAACTTATGATGTAGACATTATAGAAAAAAAATTAAGAGAAGGTTTTGGTTTATTGGGTGGTGACAGTTTTTTAAGAGAACTTATACCTTATAATAGTAAAGTTTTATTAAAGCCTAATATGTTATCTATAGAGCAAGCAGGTTCACCTGTAATTACAAATGTCAATGTATTTGAAGCTGTAATAAGGATTGTAAAAGATTATTCATCTAATATATCCTTTGGTGATTCACCTGGATTTGGAGATTCTAATAAAGCAGCTGAAAGATCAGGACTTTTAGAAGTGGCCCAAAAATATAATGTAAAGTTTGAAGATTTTAAAGAATCTGTACATGCAAAATTAGATAAATCTATACTATGTAAGTCATGGACCATAGCTAAGGCTCCTTATGAATCTGATGTACTCATAACTTTACCAAAATTAAAGACTCATGCAATGGCTTATTATACTGGAGCTGTAAAAAATCAATTTGGATGTATACCAGGTACTTTAAAAGCTACATGGCATACTAGAATGCCAAATGCCAATAATTTTTGTAAAATGCTTTTAGATTTGAATACATTAGTTAATACAAGCTTTGCCATATTAGATGGTATTATTGCCATGGAAGGAAATGGGCCCAAAAGTGGAAAACCTAAAAAGATGAACACACTAATTATGGGTAAAAGTTTAACTGCAGTTGATTCTATTGCAACAAAGTTGATAGGATATGATAATCCATTGGATATACCAGTGTTAAAAGAAGCATATGATAACAATTGGGGAGAGGTTTTTGAAAAAAATATACAGGTTTTAGGTGAAAAAGTTAATGATATGGTAGTAAAAGATTTTGAACTTTGCAGGGAAGGAGGAAATTTTTATTTTATAAGTCCGAAGGTTACTAATTTTTTAAGAGATCTAATTGCACCAGATCCTGTTGTTATAAAAGAAAAGTGTATTGGATGTGCTAGGTGTTTACAAGTATGCCCAGAAAATCCAAAAGTAATAAAAATAATTGAAAAAGAAGGAAAAAAGTATCCTGTGTGGAATATGAAACAGTGTATAAGATGTTTTTGTTGCCAAGAATTATGTCCTTGTGGTGCAATAGAAACTAAATATTCAACTCTTGGAAAAATATTAAGGATGAATAAGAGGTGATTAAAAGTGAAAAGAAAACTGATTTTTATTACAACTATATTTATAATATTTTTAGGTCTTTTTTCTGTAGGAAAGATTATAAATTTTATAGTAAATATAGAATGGTTTAAGGAAGTAGGATATTTATCTATTTATTTTACTAAAATAGTAGCAGTTTTTAAACTTATGATACCTATGTTTTTAATTAGTTTTATAGGTATATGGATATATTATAAAAGTTTAAGACTTAGCATTATTAAATTTAAGAAGGTTGTAGAAGTAAATGCTAGAAAAACCATTATTGAAAGAAAAGTATTTTTTATAATTAACACAATAATATCTTTTATAATATCTTATGTATTTTCTTCAACTTATTGGTACAGGATATTACAATTTACTAACTCAGTAAAATTCAATGTAAAGGATCCTATTTTTAATTTAGATGTATCTTTTTATATATTTAAACTTCCTTTAGTAGAATCTATTTATGCGGAAGTAGTGACTTTACTGATACTTTTGGTAATTGTTACTTTAGTAACTTATTTTATGTTAAGTGCTAAGGATAGAATTTATTCAAGGAAAAACTTTAGAAACAAGTTTAGTAATGTAAGCATTTTTAATAATGGACTTACTAGATTTGCAGGTAAACAATTAGCAATTGTTTCTTTCCTTATAATGATATGTGTTTCTTTAGGGTACATATTGAAAGCTATTAATTTAGTATATAGTAGTAGAGGTGTTGCATTTGGTGCCAGCTATACAGATACTCATATAACGTTGTTATTTTATAAGGTTATTGTAGTAGTAGCACTTATTGCAGCTATAATTATTTTTTGGAGTGTGATTACTTCAAAGGCAAAACCTATAATAATGTCTATTGCTGCAATAGTTGGTTTAGTTGTAATAGAAGGATTTGTATCTAATGGAGTACAGAACTTTATTGTTAAATCAAATGAAAAAACTTTGGAACAACCTTATATAAAGTATGATATAGATTATACAAGAAAAGCTTTTAATATCAATGATATTGATGCAAAACCTTTTGAAGTAAAAGAGAACTTAACCCAAGAAAATATAAAAGATAATAAAGAGACTATAGATAATATAAGAATAAATTCTGTTAAACCTGCATTAGAATTTTATAATCAAGTTCAAAATATAAGATATTATTATGGATTTAAAGACATAAATGTAGATAGGTATAATATCAATGGTAAGATTAATCAGGTATTTATAGCAGCAAGGGAAGTTAATAGTAAATCCTTAGAACCTAATACATGGCAAAATTCTCATTTAGTATATACACATGGATATGGAGTGGTAATGAGCAAAGTAAATACAGTAACATCAGAAGGACAGCCTGATTTTCTAATAAAGAATATACCTCCTGAAAATAGTACTAATATCAAACTTCAAAATCCAAGAATATATTTTGGAGAAAAAACAGATGATTATGCTATAGTAGATACTAAGATAAGTGAATTTGATTATCCTAAAGGTGGAAGTAACCAAACTAATAATTATAATGGTCCTGCAGGTATAAAAATGACATTGTTAAATAAGATATTTTTTGCAGCTAATCAAAAAGATTTCAACTTTATTTTGTCTAGGGACATAACAAGTGAAAGTAAAATCCTCATAAATAGAGATATAACTGACAGAGCAAAAAAAATAGCACCATTTTTAAAGTATGATTCAGACCCTTATATTACTATAAGTAATGGGAAACTTTATTGGATTCTGGATGCGTATACTACTTCTGATAGATATCCTTTTTCCCAACCACAAGATAATATTAATTATATAAGGAATTCTGTTAAAGTAGTAATAGATGCATCAGATGGAACTACGAATTTTTATATGATGGACAAGAATGATCCTATTATTTTAAGCTATGCTAAGATATTTCCTGGGCTATTTAAAGATTTAGGAACCTTATCTGATGATATAAAGCAGCATTTTAGATATCCACAAGATTTATTTAAAATTCAATGTAGTGTTTTAGGAAAATATCATATGACTGATCCAGGCGTTTTTTATAATGGAGAAGATTTATGGGAAGTAGCAAAGAATCAAAAACAAATAGATGGAGAAAAAGATACAATGGAGTCACCATATGTAGTTATGAAGCTTCCAAATGAGAAAAGTGAAGAGATGATTCTTTTACAATATTTTAATATGAAAAACAAAGATAACATGGTAGCCTTGTTTGGAGCAAGAATGGATAATGATAATTACGGTAAAATGGTATTGTACAAGTTTCCTCCTCAAAAAACTATATACAGTCCATATTTGTTTAAACAAAAGATAAATCAGGATACTACAATATCTCAAGAATTAGCTTTATGGAATAAGAATGGATCTCAAGTACAATTTGGAGATACAATGATAGTTCCAATAAATAATTCATTGTTATATATAGAACCTATGTATTTAAGAGCTAGTGGTAAAAATAGTATACCAGAAATGAAAAGAGTTATAGTTTCTTATGGTGATAAAATAGTGCTATCAGAAAATGTAGAAGCTGCTCTTCAACAAGTATTTAATTATAAGAATGAAAATAAAAATGATGAATCAAGTGATAATAAAGCTCCTGAAGATACTACTAAAAAAGTCCAAAATTTAAAGACAGCTAAAGAATTATATGATAAAGCCATGGAAGCACAAAAAAGTGGAGATTGGGCTAAATATGGTGAATATATAAAGCAACTTGGAGAAACAATAAATCAATTAGGAAAGTAACCAAAAACAAGAAAATTATTAGAGAAAAAATAATGTGATGTCATGAAATTGCAGTGATGTTTTATATTAAAATTTGGAAATACAGGTTTAAATTATAGATTATGTGCAAATAATACAAATAAAGTATCTAATTGGAGGTATTTGCATTGAAAAAAACTATAATTTTAAGTTTTATACTTACCTGTATTTTTATTTTTGCTCCAGCATTTATGGTACAGTTTGATGATAATTCACAAGGTAAGGTAAATACAGAAACTTTAAATAAAAATAATGATAAAAGTAATTCAGATAAAAAAACTATAAACAATAGCAGCGATAAGAATAATTTAGATAAAAAAACAGTTACAGAGGATGTAGCTATATTTTCTTCAAATACATGTTTTAAGAAAACTTATTATATAGCAGCTAATAAGGTAGATGTTTACACTGATAATTCAGGAAAGGGTAAGGTGCTATTTCAATTAGCTAAAAATGATGTAGTAGTAGCTTATAAAAGTGAAAATGGTTATATTTATTGTGAAGAAAATAAGTGTGGAAAAAGAGGATGGATAAAAAATAATAAGGATAACTTAAAAGGAATAGTATATAAAAAAACAGATTATATATTAGATGTTGATCTAATCAAGCAAAATATAAATGTTATAAAAAACGATAATACAATAAGAACTATTTCATGTTCTACAGGAATTATGGGGAATCAGGATACTGAAACACCTTTAGGGATATTTTATGTTCAAAACAAAGGAGAATATTTTTACAGTAATAAATACAAAGAAGGAGCAAGATATTATATTAAATTTTTTTCAAATTATCTAATACATTCTATACCAGTTGATGAAAAAGGTAATATAATAGAAGATGAAAGGAAAAAGATAGGTTTTCCATGTTCTCATGGATGTATAAGAATATCTGTAAAAGATGCTGAATGGATATATAAAAATATTCCTGAGAATTCAGCAGTAATTATACATTACTAGAATTACTGTAAATCTTTGAAAGGAAGGTTAACTATGGATTATGACGTATTGATATTAGGCGGAGGTATAGTAGGCTGTGCTGCTGCATATGAGCTTTCAAAGTATAATTTAAATATAGCCCTTATTGAGAAAGATTATGATATAGCAGATGATGTCGCCCTTATTAATTGTTCTGTAGTATATGATGGATGTGAAGCTGAAGATACTTTGATATCAAAATTACAAGTTATGGGTAATGATATTGTTGGAAAAATCTCGGATAAATTTAATGTTAATTTTGAAAAATGTGGATATTTAATTGTTGCTGAGGATGAAAAGGGCGAAGAAAAACTTAACAATATGTATAACACATCAATAAAAAGAGGAATAAAAGAAATATATTTATTAGATAAAGAGCAGGTATATGAAATGGAGCCAAATTTAAATATAGATGTAAGAAAGGCTCTTTATTCTAAAAATACAGGAGTAATTTCTCCTTATGATCTTGCAATAGCTTATGGAGAAATTGCATTTGATAATGGAGTAAACTTTAAATTACAAGAAGAGGTTTTGGACATACAAAAAATATCCAAAGGATTTAGTGTAATTACAAATAAAAATAAATTTACGTGCACTACAGTACTAAATACTACTCCAGGAGAAAACTATAGTGTAGATAGTTCTAATAAAGTAAATAAAAATAGAAGTAATTTAAAATATTTTTTATTGGAAAAAGAATTTAAGGCAAATTTTAAAAATATATTATCCACTTTAAATGAGAGTGAAAATAAATTATATACAATTCCTACAGTTGATGGAGGATATGTAGTAGCAATAAAAACAGATGAAAATATAACCTATGAAGAAAGTATAAAAAAGATATCTAATTTTATGGGTAATATAGATGAAGAATGTATTGGTGCTTTTTATGAGTCATTATTTTTTAATGATAGTTTAATAATAGATGATAGCCTAATTGATAAAGGATATGTCAAGGTCACAGGAAAAAATTATAGTCAGGTTACAATAACACCTGCTATTGCTAAAATCGTTTGTGAGACTATAGTAAGTAATTTAAATTGTGTTTTAAAAAAGGACTTTGTAGATAAAAGAAGAGATTTTTATAGATTTAGATATTTATCAAATAATGAGAGAAAAGAAATTATAAAGTTAAATAAAAAGTATGGTAAAATAATATGTAACTGCCAAAAGGTAAGTGAGGGAGAAATAATAGATTCCATTAGAAGGCCTTTAGGAGCACGTACAATAGAAGGCATAAAGAGAAGAACAGGAGTAACATTTGGAAGCTGTATGGGAGCTCAATGTTTAAATAAAATATCATCAATATTAGCGAGAGAAACTGATAAGAAAATTACCGATATAGTTAAAGATTCTAAAAACTCAAAAATTATGATAAGTAGAATTAAAGAGTTTGATGATATATAATAATTTGGAGGAAGCTTAAATTGATAAAAGAGATTATTTGTGATAAATGCAATAAAAAATGCATATTAGGAATAGATAAATATGATGATTCAATAGAAGTTTCAGGTAATTTGTGTAATATAGGTGAAGAATATGCAAATTTTAAAATTAATAATAATAAAGATATTTTTACTACTTTAGTAAGGATAAAGGGTGCAGATGGTAATGTAATTTCAGTAAAAAGTACAAAGCCATTAGACAAGAAGTTATGGGTAGAATGTTCTAAAGCATTAAGTAGACTTTATGTAGGTGCACCAATGAGACAAGGAGATATAGTTTGTAAAAATATCTTAAATACTGGGGTGGACATAGTTTCTACTAAAACTATGGTTAGAATTAATAAGTAAAATGAAAAGTTTTAGTTAATTATGGTACAGAGCCTTTCATCCTCTTTTTGGGAATGAGAGGCTTTTTGGTTAAAACTTCAAGGGGGAAAAATTTATGTTAGATTTAAAAAGGATAAGAAAAAATAAGGAAGAAATTAAAAAAGCATTAAAAAATAGAGGGGAACATTTTGAAGAAAAAATCATAGATGAAGTATTAGATTTAGATGAAAAAAGAAGAAAGATACTAATTGAAGTTGAAGTATTAAAAAATAAAAAAAATCAAGATTCAATTCAAATAGGAAAATTAAAAAAGGAAGGTAAAAACTCAGATTTTATTATTAGTGAAATAAATAGTTTGACAAATAAAATAAAGCAATTTGATATTGAACTTTTAGAAGTAGATAGTAAAATTCAATACATAATGCTTAGGATACCTAATATACCTCATATATCAGTTCCAGAAGGGGAAACAGATTCAGATAACGTAGAAATAAGAAGATGGTCGAAACCTACTAAGTTTGAATTTACTCCAAAAGCTCATTGGGATATAGGAGCAGATCTTAATATACTTGATTTTGAAAGAGGAGGAAAGGTTGCAGGATCAAGGTTTACATTTTATAGAGGATTAGGAGCTAGACTTGAAAGAGCAGTTATAACATATTTTTTAGATGTGCATACGGAACAACATGGTTATGAAGAATTGTTTCCACCATATATGGTGAATAGCAGTAGTATGGTAGGAACAGGTCAGCTTCCTAAGTTCGAAGAAGATACATTTAGAATTTCAAATAGTGATTTCTTTTTAGTACCTACAGCGGAAGTTCCAGTAACTAATTTTTATAGGGGTGAAGTTCTAAAAGGTGAAGATTTACCCATAAAACATGTTGCATATAGTGCATGTTTTAGATCAGAATCAAGTTCAGCTGGAAGAGATACAAGAGGTTTAGTAAGACAGCGCCAATTTAATAAAGTTGAGCTTGTTAAGTTTACAAAACCTGAACAATCTTATGATGAACTTGAAAAGTTAACTAATGATGCAGAAGAAATATTACAAGGATTATGTCTTCCTTATAGGGTAGTTAAGATATGTAAAGGAGATTTAGGATTTACAGCAGCTTTAAAGTACGATATAGAAGTATGGATGCCAAGTTACAATAAATTTGTAGAAATATCAAGCTGTAGTAATTTTGAGGATTTTCAAGCAAGGCGTGCTAATATAAAATATAAGGAAACTTCAAAGGATAAGCCACAGTATGTTCATACATTAAATGGATCAGGATTGGCTGCAGGAAGGACAGTGGCTGCAATACTTGAGAATTATCAACAAGCAGATGGAAGTGTAATAATCCCAGAAGTATTAAGACAATATATGGGAAGTAAAGAGAAAATAAAATAATATAAAAAAAGTGTTGACATGTATATGTTATGTTGATATAATAATACATGTCAACAGACGTGGAAAGATGGTCGAGTTGGTTTAAGGCACCGGTCTTGAAAACCGGCGTACGGGTGACCGTACCTAGGGTTCGAATCCCTATCTTTCCGCCATATTATAATAATTTATAAATGTAGGGCATGGAGAAATACTCAAGTGGCCGAAGAGGCGCCCCTGCTAAGGGCGTAGGTCGGGTAACCGGCGCGAGGGTTCAAATCCCTCTTTCTCCGCCATAGAGCACCTAATATTAGGTGCTTTTGCTTTGTAAATTAAACAATATAAAATTGATTTTTTTTTATATTTGTGTTAATATAATTATGTTAAATATGCGTTAGTAGCTCAGTTGGATAGAGTAGCTGGCTACGAACCAGTTGGTCGGGGGTTCGAATCCTCTCTGACGCACCATTATTAAGACTTTTCAAGTTATTGGAAAGTCTTTTTTATATACATTAATGTAATTTAATACAAATTCTAAAGTATATAAGATAATTAAATTATTTTTAAGAAAAGTTAAGAATAGGGGAGTATGTATGAAGAATTTTTATCGTGGATTGATGTATTGTATTGGACTTATAATACTTGCATTGGGAATTATATTAAATACAAAAACAGGCTTGGGAGTATCGCCAATTATCTCAATACCTTATTCCATATCAAAGATTTGGAAAATAAATTTAGGAAATGCTACACTATGTATTTATATACTATGTGTAGCTGGACAAGCATTGCTTCGTGGAAAGAAATTTCGTATATTTGATTTACTACAAGTTCCTATGAGTATTGCATTCAGTTGGATTATCAACATTTTCAATAATATGATAAATATAAATTGTGACAGTTTAATAAAGAATATGATTTTACTTTTGGTAGCAATTACACTTACTGGAGTTGGAGCAGCACTTTCAATTGAAATGAGGATTGTGCCTAATGCTGCCGATGGACTTACACAAGCACTAGGGGAGAGGATAGGAAAAGGACTTGGATTTGCAAAGAATATTATAGATATATCTAGTGTTCTTATTACTGTAATTATTGCAATGATATTTACGGGAAATGTTATTGGAATTGGTATAGGAACTTTAGTGGCAGTACTTGGCGTAGGACGTGTTATTGCATTGGTTAATCTTCTTTTTAAAAATCAGATGCTTGCACTTGTAAATTAAAATGTAACATAATAACTGTAATGTGATTTCATTACTAAATATAGAATGGAATAAAGTATATTAATATGAGCTACTAATTGCTTATAGAATTAAAAATCTGTAAAACATTAGTTTTATGGATTTTTTATTTTGGCATGTACTTCAAATGTATATATTGACATTATTGGTTATAAATCATAAAATTAATATAAAAGTTAAGAAAGTTTTAATTTTTTATTAATTTAACGTGATAAATTTTTTGTTAGATTTAGGAGATAACTATGAAGAAATTTATTGAAACAGCAAAGGTTAAGAAGTGGAATTTAAAGTTCATCGATGAAAAGAATAAATACTTATCTATATTTCAAAGTATCCCTAATCCAGTTATTATTTTAGATGATCAAAATGTAATAAGTAATGTAAATGATACAGCTACTGAATTATTCAAAGTTATAGACTTTAATGTGAAGGTTGATAATTTAAATGAAAAGAAAAAGTTCTCATGGATAGAAGATGAATTAAAATATTTTTGTTCTGGAAACTATTCTGAAATTAGTTTTATAAAAGAGTATAAGTCATATAATGATAATTTATTTTTTAAAGTAAAGCTTAAAAAGATAAGAGTAAACGATAATTTCATAGGTACTATAGTTATATTAGATGATATTACTAACTCAAAAAAAGTATCAGAAGAACTTGAAAATAGTGAAAAAAGTTTAAGAGAAATTACCGAAAGTATGAAAGATTTAATATGTAAAATAGATATTAATGGTAAAATACAATATGTAGGTCCTTCAGTTAAGCCAATACTGGGGTATAATTTAAAAGACCTAATAGGAAAGTATATATTTAGTAATATTCATCCTGAAGATTTGGATAAAACTATGAGTTCTTTTAATAGAGGATTTATAGATAAAAGTAGCACTGGACAAGAGCTAAGATTTAGAAAGCAAAATGGTCATTATCTTTGGGTTAAGTTCATATATAACTCATTGTATGATGAAAATGGTAATGTTTCTGGTGCTATAATTGTAGCAAAAGATATTACAAAAATAAAAGAATTAGAAGAAGAGTTGAAAAAATTCAAGCTAGAAGTGGAGTCTGCAAAGTTAGCTAAAAGTGAATTTTTAGCTAATGTGAGTAATGAGATAAAGAATCCACTGAATTCTATAATAGATATGACAGATGTAATGTTGTTTAATACTAGTTTAAATGAAGAACAAAATGAGTATATGAGTATTATTAAAAAATCATCAGAGTCACTTGTTAAGATAGTAGATAATATGTTAGGCTTTTCTAAGATAGAATCTGGTAAGGTAATGCTTGAAGAGTTT
This sequence comes from Clostridium sp. JS66, assembly GCF_033561535.1. NCBI lineage: Bacteria > Bacillati > Bacillota > Clostridia > Eubacteriales > Clostridiaceae > Clostridium > Clostridium sp. JS66. The sequence goes on from NZ_CP131467.1 coordinate 26,097, forward strand.
GAATTTAATATTAAAGATATAATATATGAAACTTTGGATGCTTTGGCTATACGTGCTCATGAAAAGAATTTGGAACTCATGATATATATACATTCAGATGTAGATGAAAACTTAATAGGAGATTATTTCAAGCTTAAACAAATCATTATAAATATAGTTGGGAATGCAATAAAGTTTACTGAAAAGGGAGAGGTTGCAGTATATGTAGAAAAGGTAACAGATAAATTAGATAGAATTAGTTTAAAAATTTCTGTTATTGATACAGGTATTGGTATGACCGAAGAGAATATAAACAAGTTAAATAAGTATTTTAATGGAGTAGGTAATTGTAAATTAAAAAAATACGCAGGGAATGGATTAGGATTAATTTTATCAAAACAGTTGATAGAATTAATGGATGGAGACATATGGTTTGAGAGTAAATATAAAAAGGGAACTAGCTTCTATTTTACTTTAGATTTTAAATTACAGCAGTATAAACAAGAAATAATTAAGTATAATTACTTAAAAGATTTAAATGTGCTCTTAGTTGATGATAATAAGACTAATAGGACCATCGTTTATAACATGCTTAATGATTTAGAAATGGGAGTAAGATTTGTAGCTAATGCAGAAGAAGGACTTAGTGTTGTTAGGGAATATGCAAAACTTAACAAGCATTTTGATGTTATTATAATAGATGAACTTATGCCAGGCATGAATGGTTTTACATTAGCAAGTAAGCTAAAGAAGGAAATGAATATTACTAATCCAATAATTATGATGCTTTCAAGTATGGAATTAAATAAAAGTAAAAGTAAGTGCAAACAAATGGGGTTATTTAATTATTTAGTTAAACCTATAAAGCAATCAGAATTATGTGATGTGATTAAAAATGCGTTGAACATAGAAGATAGAAATGAATCAGTAAATAACCATTGTGATTATAAGTTTTTTGATAATGTAAAAAATAATATAAACAAAAATTATAAAAATAAGGTAAATGTACTTATATCATCAGAGAGAAATATGAACAACAACAAGTTCATTAGTAATTTAGTTGAAAAAAGAAAGTGTAATATTTTTTATGGGTCTACTAAAAAAGAAATTTTTAATATATTAGAAAATAATAAAATTAATATGTTTATTACTAATGTTGAAAATAATGAAATGGATGTAGTTGAATTAATTAAACAAATTCGAAACAAAGAACATGAAGAAAACATAAAAGCTCATTTACCTATAATAGTTATAAACAAAGATTCAGGGGAAGATATCAAGGAAAGATTTTTAGAAGTTGGTGCTAATGAATGTATATGTAATTTGGAAGATATAACTGGGGTGTATTCAAAAGCTGAACAAATGATAAAAAGCAATAAAATTAATTATGGTGAACAAGCAATTTTAGATTTAGATCAAGTTATTGATATTACAGGAGGAGAGGAAAAGCTTTTTAAAGAATTAATTGAAGTGTTTTTCCAAGCTTATCCTGAACAAGTGAGGGATATAAGAGAGGCTATAGAAAAAAGCGATTCTAGCGAACTTCAAGTAAAATCTAATAATTTAAAGCAAGCATTACGAAGCTTAGGAGCTAAGTCTGTATTTGCTTTAGTTGATGAGCTTGAGAAGATGGCTAAAAATAATGATTTAAATAATGCGAAAAAGACTTTTGAGAGAGTTCAGTTAGAAATTATAAGATTAAAAAGTGTATTAAATAAGATTCAAAAAATGGGAAAGAATTAAATTTTCTTTCCTATTTTTTCACCCATAAATACTTGTGTTTCATATCCCTTATTAGTCTGTTCAATTAATTCATTATCAATTACAATTTTACCTTTTTCAATAAACAATATTGTAGTAGAACCACCAAACTTAAAATATCCCTTTTCATCACCTTTTTTTACACTTTTGTTAGGAGTATATGTTTGTAATATTGATCCAACACAAGTTGCACCAACCTCTATGTGTAATATTTTACCAAAATTTTCTGAATGAAAAGTGCACCATTCTCTTTTATTTCGAAAAAACAAATCAGGTATTTTTTTTAAAGCTATAGGATTTACAGAATAGTAATCACCTTTAATTTTATTAGTAGAAGAGCAAATACCATTATCTACAAAGTGAAATCTGTGATAGTCTGTAGGACATAGCCTTAAAATTATACAAGTACCTCCTTTAAAAATATCAGCAGTTTCTTTGTTCTTTATAAGATCATATAAGCTGTAAGAATATCCTTTTATATTTAATACATTATTTAAATCAATTTTTTCATAAACTAGAAGTTTACCATCACCAGGAGATACTACGGAATCATTATTTGGATCTATAGGCCTTGATGATGGTGTTAATTTTCTTGTAAAGAAATCATTAAAAGATTCAAAATCATTTATTTTTTTTTCACAGCAGGACATATCTATATTAAGATCTTTAACAAAAGGAATAATCTTTTTTTTACTAGCTTTTCTATCGCAAAAGTTGCCATATAATTTAGAAAAGATTTTTTTCTTAAACAGCAATTCTAAAAGTGTCATTCCTATAGGAGATGAATAAATCCAGTTAAGATAAGTATCTCCAGCAACTTGTTCAATTTCATATTTTTTTGATTTTCTATTATAGTACTTAATCATAAAACTGTACTCCTTCTATTTGTAAAATTCTTAATTTAAATTATCATTTATTATTTGTAAAATGTCAAATTTAACACAAAATATTAAAAAATAATTAGGCTATATAAGAAAATTAACTTTTGTACTTTCAGAAAATTGACTTTTATAATAGATTGTAATAAAATAATAAAGTAATATATTTATATGCGCTCGTAGCTCAGTAGGATAGAGCAGCGGTTTCCTAAACCGCGTGCCGGGGGTTCGATTCCTCTCGGGCGCACCAAATGTAAAGTCTTGTAATCATAATGGTTACAAGACTTTTTGTTGTCTTTAAATATTTATGCTTTAATTAAAATTGGCATAGATTGTCGTTAATTTTTAAATACTCATCTTACCTTCCACACTTAAGTAATAGCAATATGCTAACCTTCCTAGTTCAACTACTTTGAGCATAAATACTGCATTATATCTTTGAACTATATATTTTTTATTTTGGAGAATTAAAATTGAAAGTTACAAATTATTAATATTAATTTCCAATTATTGATATTGCAACTAATATAATAATGTGTATAATAGTTAGTATAACTAATAGTTAGTTAATCTAACTATTAGTTGTGATAACCAATGTTTATATGATTATCAGTATATTAAATTAATAATGTTAGAAAAATAATATGAAAAAACATTTTAGGAGTGTTGTTTATGAATAAGAAAGATACCGATTTAATTAAGATTGATCCAATGAAGTTAACTTTTGAGGTAACTGACGAGATTGTTAAAATATCAGAATTAATAAATAAAATTGGTGAAGAAGGCTATAAAAAGTTTGAATTAACACAGGCACAATTCAAGGTTCTATATTACTTATATTTATGTGGTGATGAAGGAAGTACCTCATCTACTCTTAGTAAGAAATTAGGAGTAAAGAAACCTAGTGTAACAACTTTAATTGATAGAATGACATTAAAAGGAATTGTTATACGACAGGAAGATGAAAATGATAGGAGGTATACAAAGATTAGTATAACAGAAGAGGGAAAGAAAATTTTAGCTGAGATATTGCCAGATAAAGAAAATATTATAGCTTCTTTATTAGGTGTTTTACCAGAAGAAGAGATGCACATTCTACATGAGTCACTTGTAAAAATTAGACAACGTTTAACTAACAGGTTCTTATAAGTAAATATATTAGTTGGTTTAGGAGGATTTATATGAAAAGAAAAAAGATTGCATTAGTATTAGCTCTAACAATTACAACAGGTTTGTTTTCAGGATGTAGTAAGAATGTTGTTTTAACGGGGGATAAAATAGTAAAACAGCAAAGCGACCACTTAATTGTTCAAGGAAACATAGAAACTAAAGAAGTAAATATAAATTCAAAAGTTGCAGGAAAAATAACAGCTATAAAGATAGCTGAAGGTGACAGCATAAAAAATGGACAGGTTTTAATAACTATAGATAATAGTACTCTAGTTGCAAAGGAAGCTCAATCAAAAGCTCAAATTGATGCAGCTACGGGACAAATGAAAGCAGCAGAAGCAGCAAAATCAGCAGCACAAGCACAACTTCAGAAGGCTCAAAATGGAGCAAGACCAGAGGAAATTGCTCAAGCTAAGTCTCAATATGATTTATCGAAATCTACGTATGATAGAGTAAACGGATTATATAGTAAAGGTTACGCAGCTAAAGAAGATTTAGATAAAGCTAAAACAGCTATGGATGTGTATGAAAAGCAATATGATGTTGCTAAAGATGGAGCAAGGACTGAAGATATAGCAGCATTACAAGCACAAGTAAGTCAAGCAGATGCAACAATACAGGGATATCAAGCCCAGATTAAACAAGCTGAAGGTGGACAAAGTGAAGTACAAACTTATATTGCTGATACAACAATCACAGCACCAGCAGATGGAATTGTAAATCAGTTAAATGTAGAGGTTGGTGAATTAGTATCTACAGGAATGCCTCTTCTAGTAATGACAAATACAACTGCACCTTGGATTGAGTGTAATGTAAAAGAAACAGATCTTTCAAAAGTTAAGTTAAATGGAGAAGTGTCTGTAAAACTTTCTAGTTACCCTAATCAACAATTTAAAGGTAAAATAGTTAGAATCAATAAGGATGCTGATTTTGCAGTTAAAAGGGCAACAAATGATAATGGGGAATTTGATATATTATCCTATGGAGTTAAAGTTGAATTAACTGATGTGAATAAACCACTTCATGCAGGAATGACAGCCTTTGTTGATTTTGGAAAGAAGTGATGATTATCATGAAAGAAAAAATATTAAGATTTAAGTACATGATAATTCCTATTTTAATGTTTCTTATACTTGGTATTGGAGGGGCTATTGTTTTAGCACTTGAATTTAGTGCTCATTCACTTAGCAAAATTCCAACTGTTATTGTAGATCATGATAACTCTTTATCAACTCAAGCTTTTGTTAGGGAAATAAAGACAAATTCAAAATTTAATGTAGTTGCATATAGTCAGATTGATAATGATGTTAAAGATTTAATAGATAAAGGAAAAGTAGCTATAGGATTTATTATTCCTGAACACTTTTCAAAGGATTTAACTGATGGTAACAATCCAAAAATTATGGTTGTTTATGATGGGGCACAAATGGCTATGACTTCTTCTAGTAGAACAAGGGTTGCACAGATTCTTGGTACCATTAAATCAGCATATTTAATAGGTGTAGCAGAGGGAAAACTTGGATTAATGCCAGAAGTAGCTGCAAATTATATCAATCCAATACGTTATAATTCCAGAGTTATAGGAAATCCTACTGAAAATATGTTTAATTTTTTCATTCCAGGATTCGCAATTAATACGATTCAAGTTGGGATGATTATAGTTGTAATTTTATTAATAAACAAAGGTAATAGCTATAAAAAAATATGGATTAAAGGTATTATGGTTGGACTTCTAGCATCAATTTCAGTTTTTATTGTATATGCAATTTATTGCAAATATTTTGGCTTGCCTTATAGGGGTTCTGTTGGAGCAGGAATTATGTTAACTATTCTCTTTTGTATAGGAATGACATTTGTGGGAGTACTTTTAAGTATTTTGTTTAATGGAAACCAGATAGATGCACTGGGTTTAACAGGTCCAATAGCTATAACTCTATTTTTGGTTGGATACACATTTCCAACTGTAGCTATGCCTGCTATTATTCCTATGATAGCTAAGTATATTCCATTTTACTACTATGCCATACCTCTAAGAGATTTATCACTTATTGGGGGAGATTTTCAAGATAACTTATCTAATATATTCTGGCTTACTAAATTTATGATTTTCATGTGGGTTACTACATTCCTTTTATATAAAATGAAAGAGGCTAAAAAACTTAAAAATATTAAAATAAACGAGAAAAATAGTATCATTAATAGTCAAGATGCAGAGGTGATAATATGATGAAGAGTTTTTTTAAAATATTAAAAGAAGAAAGAAGCCCCTTACTTAAGACTATTATACTTACTATTGTAGCAACACTTATTTTTGGTTATGCTATGTCTAACCCTTATATAGATAATATTCCCTTTGGTGTAGTTGATAAAGATAACTCAAATTTGTCAAGAACTGTTGTACAACAGCTTAAAATTAATCCAGGTTTAAATGTTAATTATTATGCAGATTCAGATACTGAACTTGAAAAAGCAATAAAAGATCGTAGAGTAAATGGAGGTATAATAATACCTAAGCATTTTGAAAAAGATGTAAGTTTGGCAAAGTCACCTAGTGCTCTAATACTAATAGATGGAACTAGTCTTCCTAAAGAAGCCAGTATTTCAGGATATGCTAGTGAGGTTTTAGGTACTATAAATGCTGGTGCTCAAATAAGCGTTCTTCAGGGAAATGGTATGGTTCCATACCAATCCAAACAAGCTGTTTTAAACTTTTCTTATGCTGAACGTATACTTTATGAGCCACAAAGTAGTTATCTTAGATATTTAATTTATACTTTGATACCTTTAGTTAATCAAGGATTTTTTGTACCAGTACTTTTAGTACCTGCTTTAATAAAAAAGAAAGAAGAATTTGCACATATTAAGATGCGTTCAAAAGAAGGTGTAAAAGCTGTAATTGGTCTTATAGAAAGACTATTACTATATTCTGCTATATGTATTATAGTAATTTTCACTTGCTTATGTATTGTTGATAAATTATTCTGTGTACCTCTTCGCGGCGATACATTAATATATATTGTTTTAATGAGTTTATTTTTTATTAACCTTACAGCTATGGGATTAGTTTTTACATCATTTATGGATAACCTTGGCTATTTTATACTATTGTTTAATTTGATAAATATACCTATATTTCTAACCTGCGGTATTATATTTCCAGATTATCTGCTGCCAAGTGGAATGTCTGAGGCTCTCAATAGTTTGTGGCCATTCAGGCATATGACTATGGGATTAAAAATGTTGAATTTAAAAGGATTAGGCTGGGATCTTATGCTTCCTTATTTAAAAAATGAGCTTAAGTTTGGTGCACTTTGGTTACCAATAGGACTTGCGATGTATTCGGCTAGAATTGCTTTTATGAAATATAAAAATAGCAAAATACCAAAGGAAGGTATTTCAAAAGAAGATATATTGCAAGAAAATGTAATACAAGAAGGTGTAGTACAAGAAGATGTAATATAAGTATAGAATTTCAAAAAATTGATATTAGTAATATTACGGTTCTGAAAAATAAATTATAAAAAGCAGTGCCTAAAAGATGTAATTTTCATTGAACTTTTTTATTTATAACTTCAGATTATAAATTGTATAAATAAAAGTTATAAATAAAAAGGCAATTATTATAAATACTAATATTGATCTAAAGAAAGGAGATGCTTAATCATGGAAGCAGGTGTAAGAAATAAATTAGTAGGTAAGGTTGAAGAAATAAAATCTGATGCTGTTATGGCTCAGATAAAGATGTCAGTTGATGGATGAGATGACTCTCCTATCGTTACGTCTGTAATGACTAAAGAAAGCTTAGAGGATACTGGATTTAAAAAAGGTGATAAAATTGAAGCTTTAATTAAAGCTATTAATGTTGTCTTTGTCAAACATTAATTTAGAAAGCGTAATTCTAAAAGATATACTATAGTTTTATGATTGAAACTATAGTATATTTTTTATATATTTTAAATGATAAAATTCAACTTATATCTCGTTAGATGGAAATGCTATAAATAGAGAAAAGAATATAAAAAGTGTCAAATGAACAAAAAAGCATCTTAAGGGATAACAAATATAGTAAAATAATAAGAAAATAAAGCAGTTAATATAGTAAAATAGCCAGTATAGTAGTGAATTTGCATAAAACTAGTATGGTTGATAAATAAGCATAAAGTACTATAATGAAATTAGTAAATATAAAAAAATGATTACTAGGGTGTAGGATTGTATTGTGATACTGTTGTTTCAAAATACTTGCATAAACAAGTATTTTGAAATATACTTAAATGGTGATATATTACATATTTTAAAAGAGGTGGTTACTTGGAAATAAAAAATAATTCTGATATACAAAAGCTTGGCCAGGTTTTAAATATGAGTTTTAGATTAATATCTAATCGCATAAGTTCAAAGTTTAAATCTTGTGGATATGATATAACTCCAGAACAATACACAATACTTACATACTTATATGAGCATGGTGAATTACAGCAAAATGAAATTTCTAAACTTACAACTAAGGATGAACCAAGTGTTTCCCGTATAATTAATAATATGATTAAGAATGATATTGTTAAAAAAGTACAGCATCCAAATGATAGAAGAACGAATTTGATTTGTTTAACAGAAAAATCAAAACAAATGAGACAAGCACTTCATAATGAGGCATTTACATTATTAGAAGAAGCATTGAAGGATATTCCTAAATCTGATATTGAAAATCTTTATGATGTATTGAATCGTATTATAAATAATTTGAATAGAGTTTGATATTTTACTTGTAGTAATTTTTTTATTAGGTAATTGCAGAATAATATTTTATATAAATTTAATGATATAACTAATATATTTATCATATTAATTTAAATAGCAATGTTATATAAATAATGAAATTAGGAGGTAGTATTATGAGTATTGACAAAATATTTTACAAAAATCTATTTAAAAACCTATTTTCAGATACTTGTGAAGTAAGGTTTTGGGATGGAGAAGTAGAAAAGTATGGGGAAGGTGAAAGTAAGTTTACCATAGTTTTTAATGAACATATTTCTAAAGCAGATATAATTAGAGATCCCTTTATTACATTTGGAGAAGGGTACATGACTAAAAAGTTAGATATAGAAGGAGATATTCAAAAGGTTATCGAATCTTTGTATAATAATAAAGAAAGTTTTTTAAGTAATGGCAATAAATATATGGATTTAATTAAGAGAATGTCAAATACTATTAAAAATAGTAAGGAATATATTCAACATCATTATGATATTGGAAATGATTTTTACAAATTGTGGTTAGATAGTACAATGACTTATTCTTGTGGTTATTTTAAATCTAATGATGATTCCTTAGAAACAGCTCAAAAAAATAAAGTTAAACATATTCTTAAAAAGTTATGTTTAGAAGAAGGACAAACTTTACTTGATATAGGCTGTGGATGGGGAGAATTAATCATTACTGCAGCAAAACAGTATAAAGTAAAAGCTATGGGAATAACTTTAAGTTCAGAACAATTTGCTAAAGTTAATGAAAGAATAAAAGATGAGGCATTAGAAGATTTAGTTCAAGTTAAGCTTACAGACTATAGGGAATTAGAAAATGTAAAATTTGATAGAATAGTTAGTGTTGGTATGGTAGAGCATGTAGGAAAAGAACATATAGGAGAGTACTTTAATGCAGTAAATAATTTATTAAATGAAAAGGGTGTTTCTATGCTTCATTGTATTACAGCCATAGGTGAAGGTGGAACTAATACATGGATAGATAAGCACATTTTCCCAGGTGGATATATACCTTCAGTTAAAGAATTAATTGATAATATGACAGAATATAAATTTTATTTAAATGATGTGGAAAGCCTTCGAAGACATTATGGAAGAACTTTAGAGCATTGGGCAAGAAATTTTGAAAATGCATTACCTGAAATAAGAAAAACAAAAGATGAAACTTTTATAAGAATGTGGAGATTATACTTAGATGCTTGTGCAGCATCCTTTAATTGTGGTAATATTGATATTCACCAATTTTTATTTGTAAAAGGTGTAAATAATGAATTACCATGGACTAGAGAGTATATGTATGCGTAATCTTACATTATATTTAAATTGATAATTGAATTATTATTAGGGGTATGTTATATGAAAAATTTTATGAGAGAAGCTATAAAAGAAGCAGAAAAATCATTAGTTTTAGGAGAAGTACCTGTAGGAGTTGTTATAGTTAAAAATAATATTATAATAGCTAGAGCTCATAATTTAAGAGAAACTTTGCAGGATACATTAGCTCATGCAGAAATACTTGCTATAAAGGAAGCTTCACAGTATACTAATAATTGGAGATTAAATGGATGTAGTATGTATGTTACTTTAGAGCCATGTCCAATGTGTGCAGGAGCTATACTTCAGTCTAGAATAAGCAATGTATATATAGGAACATTTGAACCTAATACAGGAGCTTGTGGTTCTGTAATAAACATACTTCAAAATGATAATTTGAATCGGTGGACAAATGTTTACTGGAATTATGATGAAAAATGCAGTAATATACTAGAAGAGTTTTTTAGTAAAAAAAGATAATATGGAGAGATGTCCGAGTGGTCGAAGGTGATTGACTCGAAATCAATTGTATGGTTAATACCGTACCGGGGGTTCAAATCCCCCTCTCTCCGCCAAAATAATAAAAATTGCCTAAAAGTCTTGAATTACTAGACTTTGGGATTCTTCTTTACATATTATAATAAGTTTTGATAAAATACGAAATATAGGATATTAAAACTTTTATCAAAAGTATTGAATTATACAAAAATTAATAGTATAATAATGCTTGTTCTGATAATGGTTTAAGTGTCTGAACATTGTAATTTAATATTTTTTATGAGTAAATCAATTATGGAGAGATGTCCGAGTGGTTTAAGGAGCACGCCTGGAAAGCGTGTGTAGGGGAAACTCTACCGGGGGTTCGAATCCCCCTTTCTCCGCCATTTAATCTTTGTCGTGCTAGATGGGGAGATAGCGGTGCCCTGTAACCTGCAATCCGCTATAGCAGGATTGAATTCCTTGCTTAGGCTATAAAATGTGGGGTCTGGCCCATAAAAGTGGCGTTGAGAACTGGGTCCCACGCAACGAAAACTCATGAACCCCGTCAGGTCCGGAAGGAAGCAGCGGTAAGTGATCATTTTCGTGTGCCGTGGATAAACCTGGTTTGAGTTAACTATATGGGTAACGCTCATATTTTATCAGACAAAGCAAGGTGCACGACTTTAATAATGACTTGAATAAAAGATACCATATGGTGTCTTTTTTTATTATATTAACTATTAAGTGTTTATTAATGTATAATATAGGTAGTTAGAAAGTTAGAAGAAGGTGATTTAATGGCTTATACCGCATTATATAGAGAATGGAGACCTAGAATTTTTGATGATGTAGTGGGACAGAAGCATATAACTGTTACGTTAAAAAATCAAATAAGGAATAATAGAATAGCACATGCATATCTTTTTTCAGGCACAAGAGGTACAGGAAAAACTTCTACAGCTAAAATTTTAGCTAAAGCAGTGAATTGCACAGATTTGAGGGATGGAGAACCTTGTAATGAATGTGATATGTGTAAAAAGATAAATTCAGGAATTTCTATTGATGTTATAGAAATGGATGCAGCATCTAAAAGACGTTTGGAGGATATAAAGGATGTTATAGAAAATGTAAAGTATCCGCCTCAAGAGGGTAAATATAAAGTATATATAATGGATGAAGTTCATATGTTAACTGCTGAAGCAGTAAATGCTTTTTTAAAAACATTAGAAGAACCACCTTCAAATGTTATATTTATACTTGCTACAACAGATCCACAAAAGCTTCCAGTTACTATACTTTCACGATGTCAGAAATTTGATTTTAGGAGAATAAAAAGTTCAGATATTTTTGGCAGGATGAGGGATATAGTTAAAGAACAAGGCGTTTTTGCAGATGATAGAAGTTTAAATTTAATAGCTAGAATGAGTGATGGTGCTATGAGAGATGCCTTAAGTATATTAGATCAAGCAATATCTATGGGTGGTGGAAAGGTACAATATGAGGAAGTTGTAAGTATGCTTGGACTTGTTACTAATGAAAATATGATAAAACTTGCAGATAGTATAATAGATAAAAATGTAGAAGAGTCCATGAAAGTAATTGATGATATAGTTCTTAGTGGTAAGGATATTTATAACTTTATTAGAGATATGATTACCCATTTAAGAAATCTTTTAATGGTAAAGGTTTCAAAAGAACCTGAAGAAATTTTAGATATGTCTGAGGAAAATATAGAACTTTTGAAGGAACAATCTAAAAAAATAAAATCAGAAGAAATTATGAGAAATATAAGAATACTTCAAGATGCAGAAGAACAATCAAAATGGACAAAACAAAGTAGGATATATTTAGAACTGGCAGTAATAAAGATGTGTAAAATAGAATATGATACTTCAAAAGAAGTTATACTTGCAAGGTTGAATAGACTAGAAGAAGCTATAAGAGAAGGAGAAATAAAGGTTTCTTATGAAAGGAATACTCCTAAAACAACAAAACATGAAGTGAAGAAAAACATAACTAAAAAGGATGTAGTTAAGGAAGCAGCACAACCTGTAATGGAACAAAATGTTTATTCAAAACTTACTGTGGATATAGTAAAAAGAAGTTGGAAGGACATATTGGAAGCTTTTAAAAGTAAACGACATATGGTTTTATTTGCAGCATTAACTACAGGTCAAGTTGATGCATGTGATAAAGGAATAATAACTATTGGATATGACAAAGATTATTCTTTCAATAAGGAACGATTAGAAAAAGATGAAAATAGAAAAATTGTAGAAGCTATATTTTCTGAGGTATTAAAAGAAAAAGTAAGAGTACAGTATCATATAGATTTTCAAAATATGAATGGTGTAAATGATTCACCAGAGCAAGTAATTAAGGATGCTTTTGGAGAAGATATAGTAGAAATAATTGATGAATAAACAAAAAAATATGGTATAATTGAAATTATGTAAAGTGAATTAAGGAGGAATTAATTATGGCAAAAGGTGGATTTCCTAATTTCGGTGGAGGAAACATGAATAACTTAATGAAGCAAGCACAAAAACTTCAAAAGCAAATGGAAGATATGCAAAGTGATTTAAAAAATAAGGAGTTTGAAGCAACAGTTGGCGGTGGTGCAGTAGTTGCAGTAGCAAATGGTAAAAAAGAAATAATTGATATAAAAATAAAGCCTGAAGTTGTTGATCCTGATGATGTAGAAATGCTTCAAGATTTAGTTTTAAGTGCATGTAATGAAGCATTGAAAAAGGCAGAAGAAGAAACTGCTTCAGAAATGAAAAAATTAACAGGTGGAATGAATATGCCAGGAATGTTCTAAAAAATATGGAAAACCCCATCTTTTAAAGATGGGGTTTTAAGTTGAGGTGAAAAAAGGTGGATTTTTATCCAATTGCAATAGAAAAGCTTATAGAAGAGTTTGCTAAACTACCAGGGATAGGGTATAAAACAGCACAAAGATTAACAATTCATGTTTTAAATTTACCTGGAGAAGAGGTTAAAGAATTTGCTGAAGCTTTAATTAAAGCTAGAGGAACAATAAAGTATTGTTCTATATGTGGTAATTTTACAGACAGCGATCCTTGTGCAGTATGCTCTAATCCAAATAGAGACAAAAGTACTATATGTGTTGTAGAACAACCTAAAGATATTATAGCAATAGAAAAGGTTAAGGAGTTTAATGGAGTTTATCATGTGCTTCATGGAAATATATCTCCTATGGCTGGAAGAGGTCCTGAAGATATAAAGTTAAAAGAACTTATTAGAAGAATAAATGGAGAAGTAAAAGAAGTAATAGTAGCTACAAATCCAAATATTGAAGGAGAAGCTACTGCTATGTATATATCAAAAGTATTAAAGCCGTTAGAAGTTAAAGTAACTAGAATAGCACATGGTATTCCTGTAGGTGGAGATCTTGAATATGCAGATGAAGTAACTTTAGCTAAGGCTATAGAAGGAAGAAAAGAGATATAATGAATATTAAGTCTATTTTGTGTCAATTATTATAAGTACTACACAAAATAGGAGGTTTTTATGAATAGAAAAGAAATACTTGCACATATAACTGGAAAGAATATGTATACTGAAGAGCAAGAGAGATTATTGGATGCAATAGATAAAGCAAGAGAAGATTTGAAAAATGCAGTAGGATATTTTGAATTAGTTAATGATCCTAGGCTTGTAGATTATGCTATATATATGGAAGAAGCAGCAAAAGCTAAATATGCTTATTTATTAAATGAAGCAAAAAAGAGTAATTTAAAAGTTATTTCCAGTGATATATTGCAAGAAGTAAAGGTAGGATAGTTAAAATAACAGAAATAAAAGTAAAGACTTTTTTAGTTTTTACTTTTCATTTTTGTTAATACTTTTATAATATAAGAATATAAATTTAGTAATAACAAAATTTTGGGGGAAAAAGTTATGGATTTTCAATATATAGGATATTTTTTAATTGCCATTTTAGGACTATACATATTAGTAAAAATATTTTCTTGGCCTTTAAAGATATTATTCAAACTAGTAATTAATGCGGTGCTAGGAGCTGTATTACTTATAATAGTTAATATAATAGGGAGTTATTTTAATTTTTACATAGGAATTAATGCTATAACAGCACTTATTGCAGGATTTTTAGGAATACCAGGTGTTATATTTCTTATTATTTTTAAATTATTTTTATAAAGTTATTTAGCAGCTAAATTAGTAGAACACTATTAGTTTTAGTTGCTATTTTTATATGGACATGCATCTGAATAAAAAATAATAAAATAAATTAATTCACAAAAAATAATAAAAAACAAAAGATTTGTGGATAAGTTTTAACAACGTGTGGATAAAATTTTAAAATTGGAGATGGTACATTGATTATAAAGAAAAATATTATAAAATCAGAATTTATCAATAGACCTAATAGATTTCAAGCTTATGTAAAAATAAATGGCGTAGAAACTATGGTTCATGTTCCTAACACAGGAAGATGCAAAGAAATCCTGATACCAGGATGTACTGTAATACTTAGACAAGAAGATAATCCTACTAGAAAAACAGCCTATGATTTAATAGCAGCATATAAAGGTAATACATTAATAAATATAGATTCGCAAATACCAAATAAAGTAGTTGAAGAAGCATTAAATGATAAAAGAATAGAATTACTTAGTAAATATAATAAAGTGCAAAGAGAAAAAACTTTTGGTAATAGTAGATTTGATTTTAAACTTACAGATGAATTGGAAAATGAATGTTATGTTGAAGTTAAAGGAGTAACCTTAGAGGAGGATGGAAAGGTAATGTTTCCTGATGCACCTACAGAAAGAGGAAAGAAACATTTGTTAGAATTAGTAGAAGTAAAAAAGTGTAACAAAGATGCAGCAGTAATATTTCTAATTCAAATGGAAAATGTAAATTATTTTTCACCAAATGATACAATGGATAAAGCTTTTTCAGATGCCTTAAGATTTGCAGAAAAGAATGGAGTTCATGTAATGGCTTATAATTGCAAGGTTGGTGAAGACTTCATAACCTTATATAAACCTATACCAGTTAAACTTTAATTGGTATATTTTAATTGAATAGGTAACTATATAATTCTATAATATAATTATAAATAAAAGCGTAAATGAATGTTAAGTAAAGGAGGTGAAACTACTCTTATAGGAGTGGTGTTGTATGAAATTTAAATATTGCCCAATTTGTGGACGAGAGTTAGAAGAAAAATATAGTTGGGATGAGGGGGGAGTGCCTTATTGCCCAGTAGATAAAATTATGTATTTTGATACTCCTAAGCCTTGTATTATAGTTGCCATAATAAAAGAAGACAAAATATTGTTATTAAAACAAAGCTATATATTTAAGAATTCTAAAGTGTTATTATCTGGATATGTTACTAATGGTGAAAATGTAGAAGAAACAGTTCATAGAGAAGTCTTTGAAGAAGCTGGACTTAAAATAAAAAATTTAAAATATTTGGGTAGTGAATGTGTAGAATCAAAAGAGATAATAATGCTTACATTTATGGCAGAATATGATAGTGGGGAAATAAATAAATCTTCTGAAGTAGAATGGGTAGATTGGCATCACATAGAAGATGCTTTATGTGAAATGAGTGAAGACAAAATAGGTAGAAGTATAGTAAAAAAAGTATTAAAGGAAATAGGCTATAATGGAGAAAAAGCATATAGATGTGAAAATGATAACTGCAATAATGAGACATTTTGATTAAAGTAATTATATAATTTGCATATGTAAATAATTATATGTTAATATAAGGTAATATAATGTGATATAAATAGTAAGTTAATGATGTGAAAAAGGGGGGAATAGTATGACAAAATATATACCTGAAATTAAAGGTATATTAAGAAGACATATGATTGAAGTGCCTAATGTTATTAGAGAAGCAAGTGGGATAAGGATCTTTGGTAAAAGGTTGAAATCATTTTTATTTAGTACAGATGTTGCAGTTATAAAAAATACCAATGCAGATGCTGTTATTGCAGTATATCCATTTACACCTCAACCTTTAATAACTGAAGCGATTGTACTGTCAACTGATATTCCTGTTTTTTGTGGCGTAGGTGGAGGAATTACTACAGGTAAAAGGGTGGTAAATTTAGCATTAGATGCTGAATTTAAAGGAGCAATGGGAATTGTAGTTAACAGCCCTACACCTAATGAAGTAATAATGCAAGTGAGAGATACTATAGATATACCAATAGTGGTTTCTGTAGTATCAGAATATGAGGATATCTCAGCAAGAATAGAATCAGGAGCTACTATTTTAAATGTATCAGGAGCTAAAAGGACTGCTTATATTGTAAAAAAGATACGTCAACGATACCCTGAGTTTCCTATAATAGCAACAGGTGGACCAACAGAAGAAACTATAAAACAAACTATTGAAGCTGGTGCTAATGCTATTACATTTACACCTCCTACTGCAGCGGAAATATTGAGTAAGATAATGGTTAGCTATAGGGAAAAGTATGCTAGAGAACAAAATGGTGAATAGGAAAATTATCATTTAAACATACAAATTATTTATAAAAAGTAGACATGTGGAGTTTTAATTATGAAAGGTTTATTATATTATTTTAGTGGTACAGGTAATACCAAGTGGGTAGCAGATACATTAAAAAAACATTTTAGGAATAATAAAATAGATTTAGAGTTATTAAATATTGAAAAAGTTGATGAAGTTAAGCGTAATCAATTTGATTTTTTAATAATAGGTTCTCCTGTTTATGCTGAGATAGAGCCGAAAATAGTAGATGATTTTATAAATAAGTTTCCTAAGTGTATAAGAAATTTTAAAACAATTATATATGCTACCCAAGGTGGAAAATCATCATCAGCACCAGCTATAATGGCAAAAAAATTAAAAAACAAAGGATATAATATTTTTATTGAAGAATGTATAAAGATGCCTAACAATTATTATTTTTTATTAAACAAACAGCCCAATGTCAATGAATATGATAAAATTTTATATAATGCAGAATGTAAGGTAAAAACTATAGTTGAAAATTTTGTAAAAAATAATAAATTAAAAAAAGAAAATTCGTTAATAAGAATAAAGCTTGGAAAAACATGTGGAAGTTTTTTTAGAAGGATGATTCCTAAAATTTCGAAAAATATTACAGCTACATCAGAGTGTACTAAATGTGGTATTTGTCTTACAAATTGCCCAAAAGGTAATATAACGTTTGAAGATGGAAAAGCAGTTTTTCATAGTAAATGTATGTTATGCTTAAGATGCATTTATGTATGTCCGGTAAATGCCATAACATACAAGGGGAAAAAAATAAAGCAAATACAAAAAGATATGATCAAGGGGGTAATTAAATGTCAGTAGTAGATAAAAATTGTAATGTATGTCCTGAGTATGGCAAGAAATGTCGGGGAAAGGCTGAAGATTGTATATGTAGAAGATGTCCAAGAAGCTTAGGAAAATGTTTAATTACCAGGTATTGTACTGAAACAGAATCAATTTTAAATTAAGAAGAGAGCTTTTATAAAATTATTTTTATAGAAGCTTTTTTTAAGTTAAGGAATCTTAAATTTTTTATAATTATTTTTTATTTTTAGTAATTTTATTTTTTATTAGGGTAATAATATTGTTATGGTAACTTTGATTTACAAAATGATATTACTATTTTGGAGAGTGAATTTATGATTTCTTTAGAAGATAAAATGTTAGTAGCACAAAATTGTGAAGAATATAGACCTAAAGATTATATAAATATTACAAATATGAGTTATATGTCTGGAAATTGTAACTACTGTGTTAATTATAATAATGGCACTTGTAATAAAAAGTTATTTGAGAAAATTGATAAAATGATAAAAGTTAATTAGGTCAAATAAGAAGATTAATAATAAATTAAATAAAAAATTCTAAAATGTAAATAAAAAAATTTAAAATATGTATTGACAAAATATAATAATGTAATTATAATAAAAAACAAGCAGTAAGAAAAAAATAAATTTTATCCTATGAAGAGAATAGTAACATAAAGTAAATTTAAGAGAGTCAGTGGATGGTGAGAACTGATAATTGTACTTTTGTGAATCCGCCTTGGAGGATTATTACGATGAGTAATACGGTTTAAACCGTTATTTCAAGTGAGTGAGTCATACACTTAGTTGTGTGGCTAATAAGGGTGGCAACGCGAGTCAATCGTCCCTAGTGTGGGATGGATTGGCTCTTTTTTTATAGCTAATCAAAATTTAATATATCCTATGAAGAGAATAGTAGCATAAAGTAAATTTAAGAGAGTCAGTGGATGGTGAGAACTGATAATTGTACTTTTGTGAATCCGCCTTGGAGGATTATTACGATGAGTAATACGGTTTAAACCGTTATTTTTAACTGAGTGAGTCATATATTTAATTATGTGGCTAATAAGGGTGGCAACGCGAGTCAATCGTCCCTATGTGGATGGATTGGCTTTTTTTATTTATTATATGTACTACAGTAGTGTACAACTTTGTATATGTAACGCTTTACTACTGTACATTCATAAAATAAAATTGTACTTGGAGGTATTAAACATGTATAAATAATTATTCACATTAGGATATGTAGGAATAAAGCAAGATGCAGATAAAATATTAAAATTTTGGAATGAATAGAAGGGGGCTCTTAATAATGATAAGAATATTAGTTTGTGATGGAATGGAAAAGGATGCTATAGAAAAATTAAAGAATGATGGTTTTGAAGTTGTGGATAAACATTATGAAGAAGATGAACTTAAAGAAAAAATAAAGGATTTTGATGTAATGGTAGTAAGATCAGCAACTAAGGCTAGAAAGCCATTAATAGATGAAGCTAAAAATGGGGAACTAAAGTTAATAATTCGTGGTGGAGTTGGAGTAGATAATATTGATGTAGAATATGCTAGAGAAAATGGCATTGAAGTTAGAAATACACCTAATGCAAGTAGTGCATCAGTAGCAGAGCTAGCTATTGGACACATGTTTGCTTTAACAAGATATATAAATATATCTAATATTACAATGAGAGATGGAAAGTGGGAGAAGAAAAAATATAAAGGTGTTGAATTATTTGGTAAAACATTAGGTCTTATAGGATTTGGAAGAATAGCTAAAGAAGTTGCTAAAAGAGCAGAAGCTTTAGGAATGAAAGTAATTTATACAGATAAATTAGGCAAAGCAAAAGGATATGATAAATATCAATTCTGTACTTTAGAAAATTTATTGAAAAAAGCAAACTTTATATCAATTCATGTTCCATTTAATAAAGAAGACGGTGCTGTTATAGGCGAAAAAGAATTTAAGCTAATGAAAGATGGAGTATATTTGATAAACTGTGCTAGAGGTGGAGTTGTTAATGAAAATGCTTTAGTTGAAGCTTTAAATTGTGGAAAAGTAGCAGGAGCTGGAATTGATGTATTTGAAAATGAACCAAATCCAAATCCACAATTAATTAATAATCCTAGAGTTTGTGCAACTCCTCATATAGGTGGATCAACAGAAGAAGCTCAGGAAAGAATAGGAAATGAAATAGTAAATATAATTGAAGAAACTTTTGAATATGCGAATGCTGTTAATGCATAAAGAGAGGAGAGAAGTAAAATGGCAGTTTTAAACCCTTTTAAATCAGTAAGACCTACGAAAGAATTGGCAGCTAGGGTTGCTGCCCTTCCTTATGATGTTATGAATAGGGAAGAGGCAAAAAAAATGGTGGAAGGTAATGAATATTCTTTTTTACACATAGATAGGGCAGAAATTGACTTACCAGATACTACAAATCCTTATGATAAAAAGGTGTATGAAAAAGCAAAAGAAAATCTAAATGGTATGATCGATAAAGGAATATTTGTACAAGATAACCAAGCATGTTTTTATATTTATAGACTTATAATGAATGGAAAAGCACAAACTGGTATAGTAGGATGTGTTTCTATAGATGATTATATAAATAATATAGTAAAAAAACATGAACATACTAGACAAGATAAAGAAAATGATAGAATTAATCACGTAAATACTTGTGATTCAAATACAGGTCCGATTTTTTTAACTTATAGATATAATGATAAAGTTAATAACATAATAAATACATGGACTGAAAAAGAACCTTTATATAAATTCGTAGCAGAAGATGGAGTAGAACATATAGTATGGACTATAAATGATAATAATGCTATTAACAGTATATCTAGCCTTTTTAAGAATATAGATAATTTATATATAGCAGATGGTCATCATAGAGCAGCATCCGCTATAAAGGTTGGAATAAAAAGAAGAGAAGAAAATCCAAATTATAAAGGTGACGAAGAATTTAATTTCTTCTTATCAGTACTTTTCCCAGATTCTGATTTAAATATAATGGATTATAACAGAGTTGTTAAGGAGCTTAATGGTTTTTCTAATGAAGAATTCATGGATAAAGTTTCAGAAAAATTTAATATAAGTATGTATGAAAAAGAAGAACCATATAAACCAGACTGTAAGCATACTTATGGGATGTATCTTGATGGAAAATGGTACAAACTTGAAGCTAAAGAAGGGACTTATAATGATCAAGATATTGTTAAAAGATTAGATGTTTCTATTCTTCAAGAAAATTTGTTAAAACCAATTTTAGGAATTAAGGATCCTAGAACAGATGATAGAATAGATTTCGTAGGTGGTATTAGAGGACTTAAAGAGTTGGAGCGAAGAGTAGCAGAACAACAAGATGAAGGAGTAGCTTTTTCTATGTATCCACCTTCAATGGAAGAATTACTAGATGTTGCAGATGCAGGGGAGGTTATGCCTCCAAAATCAACTTGGTTTGAACCTAAATTAAGAAGTGGAATATTTATTCATAAGTTAAAATAAACAAGGGGGCTTTTTAAAATGTCAAGAGTATATAATTTCGCAGCGGGACCAGCTACATTACCAGAGGAAGTGCTTAAAGAAGCAGCAGCAGAAATGTTGGATTACAAAGGAACTGGTATGTCAGTTATGGAGATGAGCCATCGTTCTAAGGCTTTTGAGGAAATAATTGGTGATGCAGAAAAAACATTAAGAGAAATAATGAACATTCCAGATAATTATAAGGTATTATTTTTGCAAGGTGGGGGATCTCAGCAATTTGCAATGATTCCTATGAACTTAATGAAGAATAAAGTTGCTGACTACATTAAAACAGGTCAATGGTCTAAAAAAGCAATAGCAGAAGCAAAAATATATGGAAAGGTTAATGTTATAGCTTCTTCAGAAGATAAGAATTTTACGTATGTACCAGATTTAAAGAATTTAAAGATTTCTGATGATGCAGATTATGTTTATATATGCCATAATGAAACAGTACATGGACTTAAATATAATGATATACCAGAAACAGGTGATAAAATATTAGTAGCTGACATGTCTTCAGATATACTATCAGAGCCTGTAGATGTAACTAAGTACGGACTTATTTTTGCTGGAGTTCAAAAAAATATAGGACCAGCAGGAGTTGTTGTAGTAATAATTCGTGAAGATTTACTTACAGATGATGTATTACCAGGTACTCCAACTGTTCTTAGATATAAAATTCATGCAGATAATAAGTCATTGTATAATACACCACCAGCATATGGAATATACATATGTGGCAAGGTATTTAAGCTTGTTCAAAAATTAGGTGGCTTAGAAGCAATGAAGAAGAGAAATGAAGAAAAAGCTACTATATTATATAATTATCTTGATTCAAGCAATATGTTCAAGGGAACAGTTGAAAAGAAAGATCGTTCATTAATGAATGTACCTTTCGTAACTGATTCAGCTGAATTAGATGCTAAATTTGTAAAAGAAGCTAAAGCAGCTGGATTTGATAACTTAAAGGGACACAGAACTGTTGGTGGTATGAGAGCAAGCATATATAATGCTATGCCAATAGAAGGTGTTAAGGCTTTAGTAGAATTTATGAAGAAATTTGAGGCAGAAAATAAATAGGTCAGTTTTGTAAAAGGGGTAATTGTACCCCTTTTTATTTTTACCATTCATTTAAAAAGCCATATAATGCAGGATACACATTTAAGCTTGACATAAGATTAAAATATTCACTCATTAAATCTTCATCTTCTTCTTTAGTCTTCAATGCTCTTATCATAATATTTTTAGGTGTTTCCAGCGGAGAAATATATTCCACTACAGAAACGTCATAACCCTTAGCTTCAAGCATTAAAGCTCTCATGCCATCAGTTAGAATGTCAGCCATTCGAGATTTTAATACGCCATATTTTAATATATTTTTAAAAGGTTCGTATTTATATTGACCTAGAAGTTCTTTTTGACAGCAAGGAACTGCAATTATGGCATCGGAATTCAATTTTATTCCAGTAGCTAAAGCCATATCTGTAGCAGTATCACATGCATGAAGAGACATAACTATATTTATTTTATTTTTTGGTACATAATCCTTAATGTCTATTGCATAAAAGTCCATGTTTCTATAACCTAAATTATTAGCCATTTTTTTAGAGGTTTCTATTACGCTTTCTTTATAGTCAAGCCCTATAAAGTGGCATTTTACTTTTTTTACTTCTGTTAAATAATAGTTTAGTACAAAGCTTAAATAAGATTTTCCACATCCACAATCAAGTATGTTTAAGACTTTGTTTCTAGGTAATTTAGTTAGCATTTCATCAAATAATTCTACATAATGATCTATTTGATTGTATTTTCTTATTTTATCGTTTTTTATTTTACCTTGGCTGGACATAATACCAATCTCTTTTAACAGAGCATCAGCACTTCCAACTTTTATGTAATAATTTCTATTTAATAAAGTTGAAGTTTCATTAAATTCATTAGTAGACTCATCCTTTACATCTATGTTTTTCATTTTTACATTTGTACTATCAGCTTCTATTAATATGTCGGTGCCTCTTTCACTATAGGTTAAAGTTAAACTATCATAATTTAAAGCTTCAGTACAAACAATTTCTATTAATTTGTTTATCGATATTGAATTAGTAGTACCATTAAAATTGAATTTAATATTTCCATTATCATATTTTCCTATACCGTTGAAGTTTTTTAAACCTGCTTTATAGGTGACTTTTATACCTTTAAATATATCTTTATTTTCACTGAATCTGCTACTTAATCCTATTAAAAATAAGTTTAATTTAGCTACATTTTGCTTATTCATAAAAAACACATCCTTAATTTATCTATTTAAATCATATAAATAATATAAACATATAAATGCTAATTATCAATATTTTTAACTTAATATTATATGTTATAATATTATTTGTAATTTATATAAATATAAAATATGAAGAAGTGCAGGCTTAAATTAGGAGAGGTTAATATGTTAAAGGAACAGTATGTTACTGTAGACTTAGTAAAAGGAAGTACAAATGAATATATAATAAGAGATAAAGATGGAATAACTATAGGAAGGGTATTCATTATTGAACTTTCAGATAAGAATAAATATTGTAGTTTTAGAATTAAATTTTATAAATCAGGCAGCTCAAGTTATGAGTTATTAAAGGAGTCTTTGGAAACATTCTTAAGATCTTTATTTAGAAATATGAATGTATATAAAGTTAATGTCATAGCTGATGAAGAAATAAATATAATGTGCTTTACAGATTTAGGGTTCAAGCTAGAAGGTGTAATCTCTAACAGTATAATTAGTAATAATTTTTATAAAGATGAAATTTTGTTTGGAATTGATTTTGATATTTTTAAAAATGGACACAGATGTAGAGAGTTAGATATAAAAGGTATTAATATAGGTGTTTCAGTACTGACCCCTAATGATGCAGAGGATGTGCTTAAATACTATATAAAAAATAAAGAATATTTAAGACCTTTTGAACCTGATAGAGAAGAAAATTTTTATACATTGCCTGTACAAAAAAGAAACTTGATTGAATCATATAAGCAGTTTTTAAATGGAGATAGCGTTAATTTTGGTGTTTATAAAAGTAAAAAACTTATAGGAAAAATACAAATATCTAATATAGTTATGGGTGTATTCAAAAGTGCATTTGTAGGTTATTCAATAGATGAAGATGAACAGGGTAAAGGATATATGAAGGAAGCTTTGAGATTAGTATGTGAGTATGCATTTAATGAAATGGGGCTGCATAGATTAGAAGCATCTACATTATTAGATAATGAAAAATCACAAAGAGTACTTAGAGCTTGTGGATTTAAAGAACTTGGTGTAAGTGAAAAGTATTTGTTCATTAATGGAAAGTGGAGAGATCATAAAATTTTTTATAATGTGAAAAAAAATATATAAATACTATTTAGCATAATTAAAGACCTTTTTAGTTAAACTATTACTAAAAAGGTCTTTTGAAGTTTTTAGGTAAATAGCAAAACTCATAGATAAAGTTGTGAATTTGTATTAAAAAGTCATAAACTTATCCTTGTGTATCTATAAGTGAAAAACTATGTAAATAGTAAGTAAAATAGAGCAATAAGAGAATAAACAGAGTATGTACTAGTATTATCTAATATGATGTTATAAATATATGATACAATAACACATGTCGCTTGAGAGAGCAGACAGTTACTTAGAAAATAAAACATAAAAAATATGTTGACAACTTCTTAAGTAACATGGTATTATGTTAAAGCTGTGTGATGCAGCAAGCTTAACAAAAAAGAATTTTAAAAAAAGTTCTTGACAAGGTTAAGCAAACATGATAAAATATAAAAATCGCTGAGATGCGGCAAGATCCTTGAAAATTAAACAGAGTGAAAGTAAGATATAAATCTTATTTTAAATAAGCCAGTATTAGTTAAACTAATAAGTTTAACGTCAATAATTTGAGTACAGATTAAGCTTTTAAATTGAGAGTTTGATCCTGGCTCAGGACGAACGCTGGCGGCGTGCTTAACACATGCAAGTCGAGCGATGAAATCCCTTCGGGGATGGATTAGCGGCGGACGGGTGAGTAACACGTGGGCAACCTGCCTCAAAGTGGGGGATAGCCTTCCGAAAGGGAGATTAATACCGCATAACATTAGTTTTTCACATGAATTACTAATTAAAGGAGTAATCCGCTTTGAGATGGGCCCGCGGCGCATTAGCTAGTTGGTGAGGTAACGGCTCACCAAGGCCACGATGCGTAGCCGACCTGAGAGGGTGATCGGCCACATTGGAACTGAGACACGGTCCAGACTCCTACGGGAGGCAGCAGTGGGGAATATTGCACAATGGGCGAAAGCCTGATGCAGCAACGCCGCGTGAGTGATGAAGGCCTTCGGGTTGTAAAGCTCTGTCTTTGGGGACGATAATGACGGTACCCAAGGAGGAAGCCACGGCTAACTACGTGCCAGCAGCCGCGGTAATACGTAGGTGGCGAGCGTTGTCCGGATTTACTGGGCGTAAAGGATGCGTAGGCGGATGTTTAAGTCAGATGTGAAAATCCCGAGCTTAACTTGGGAACTGCATTTGAAACTGGATATCTAGAGTGCGGGAGAGGAGAATGGAATTCCTAGTGTAGCGGTGAAATGCGTAGAGATTAGGAAGAACACCAGTGGCGAAGGCGATTCTCTGGACCGTAACTGACGCTGAGGCATGAAAGCGTGGGTAGCAAACAGGATTAGATACCCTGGTAGTCCACGCCGTAAACGATGAATACTAGGTGTAGGAGGTATCGACTCCTTCTGTGCCGCAGCTAACGCAATAAGTATTCCGCCTGGGAAGTACGATCGCAAGATTAAAACTCAAAGGAATTGACGGGGGCCCGCACAAGCAGCGGAGCATGTGGTTTAATTCGAAGCAACGCGAAGAACCTTACCTAGACTTGACATCCCCTGAATTACCTGTAATGAGGGAAGCCCTTCGGGGCAGGGAGACAGGTGGTGCATGGTTGTCGTCAGCTCGTGTCGTGAGATGTTAGGTTAAGTCCTGCAACGAGCGCAACCCTTATCATTAGTTGCTACCATTAAGTTGAGCACTCTAGTGAGACTGCCCGGGTTAACCGGGAGGAAGGTGGGGATGACGTCAAATCATCATGCCCCTTATGTCTAGGGCTACACACGTGCTACAATGGTGAGTACAGAAAGATGCAAGACCGTGAGGTGGAGCAAAACTTTTAAAACTCATCTCAGTTCGGATTGTAGGCTGAAACTCGCCTACATGAAGCTGGAGTTGCTAGTAATCGCGAATCAGCATGTCGCGGTGAATACGTTCCCGGGCCTTGTACACACCGCCCGTCACACCATGAGAGCTGGCAACACCCGAAGTCCGTGAGGTAACCGTAAGGAGCCAGCGGCCGAAGGTGGGGTTAGTAATTGGGGTGAAGTCGTAACAAGGTAGCCGTAGGAGAACCTGCGGCTGGATCACCTCCTTTCTAAGGAGTCGACAAAGTAGGTAATTCTACTTTGAAGGTTTATTTAATAGCTCTGTTTAATTTTGAAGAATCTAATTCTTCAAATTGTTCTTTGAAAATTGCACAGTGAATATAACTTTTAAATTAAAAGTAAAGCTAAAGGTAAAACTACTTATTATATAAGTAAAAAAACCTTTGTAGATTTTAACTAAGAAAATTGTTGAAAGACAATTTTCACATGAATGGTCAAGCTACAAAGGGCGCATGGTGAATGCCTTGGCACCAGAAGCCGAAGAAGGACGTGATAAGCTGCGATAAGCTTTGGGTAGGCGCAAATAGCCTGAGATCCAGAGATTTCCGAATGGGGAAACCCACAATGCTAACGCATTGTACTGTAAACTGAATACATAGGTTTATGGAGGTAAACCCGGGGAACTGAAACATCTAAGTACCCGGAGGAAGAGAAAGAAAAATCGATTTTCTAAGTAGCGGCGAGCGAAAGGGAAAGAGCCCAAACCAGGAACTTGTTCCTGGGGTTGCGGATAGATCATAAATACTGTGATTTCTTAATTGAAGAGAGCTGGAAGGCTCCGCCGTAGAAGGTAACAGCCCTGTAAGTGAAAGGAAATAGCAGTCAGATCTACTCCAGAGTACCACGAGACACGTGAAACCTTGTGGGAAGCAGGGAGGACCACCTCCCAAGGCTAAATACTAACTGGTGACCGATAGTGAAGCAGTACCGTGAGGGAAAGGTGAAAAGAACCCCGGAAGGGGAGTGAAATAGAACCTGAAACCGTGTGTCCACAACCGGTCGAAGCACTTTTATGTGCGACGACGTGCTTTTTGTAGAACGAGCCAGCGAGTTACGGTATGTAGCAAGGTTAAGTACTTAAGGTACGGAGCCGAAGGGAAACCGAGTCTGAATAGGGCGAAAAGTTGCATGTCGTAGACCCGAAACCGGGTGACCTATCCATGGCCAGGATGAAGCGGAAGTAAAATTCCGTGGAGGTCCGAACCACGTTGGTGTTGAAAAACCATGGGATGAGCTGTGGATAGCGGAGAAATTCCAATCGAACTCGGAGATAGCTGGTTCTCCTCGAAATAGCTTTAGGGCTAGCGTTGAGATTGAGTAGTGGAGGTAGAGCACTGAATGGGCTAGGGGCTGACAACAGTTACTGAACCCTATCAAACTCCGAATGCCATATACTTGTATCTCAGCAGTCAGACTGCGAATGATAAGATCCGTAGTCAAAAGGGAAACAGCCCAGATCATCAGCTAAGGTCCCAAAGTGTAAGTTAAGTGGAAAAGGATGTGGGATTTCTAAGACAACTAGGATGTTGGCTTAGAAGCAGCCACTCATTTAAAGAGTGCGTAATAGCTCACTAGTCAAGAGATCCTGCGCCGAAGATGTCCGGGGCTAAAACTTACCACCGAAGCTATGGGCTCGAAAGAGCGGTAGAGGAGCTTCCTGTATGGAGTGAAGTCGTACCGAAAGGAGCGGTGGACTGTACAGGAGTGAGTATGCTGGCATAAGTAGCGAGAAATAAGTGAGAATCTTATTGGTCGAAAACCTAAGGTTTCCTGAGGAAGGCTCGTCCGCTCAGGGTTAGTCGGGACCTAAGCCGAGGCCGAAAGGCGTAGGTGATGGACAATCGGTTGATATTCCGATACCACCAACTGACGTTATTACAAATGGGATGACGCAGGAGGATAGGATGTGCACACTATTGGATGTGTGTCTAAGCACTTAGACAGATCAGACAGGCAAATCCGTCTGGTTAATGTTGAGGTGTGATGGGGAGTGGCTTTATGCCGCGAAGTATCTGATTCCACGCTGCCAAGAAAAGTCTCTATGGAGGATGTTGGTGCCCGTACCGCAAACCGACACAGGTAGGTGAGGAGAGAATCCTAAGACCATCGGAAGAATTGTTGTCAAGGAACTCGGCAAATTGACCCCGTAACTTCGGGAGAAGGGGTGCCTATGAAAGTAGGTCGCAGAGAATAGGCCCAAGCAACTGTTTAGCAAAAACACAGGTCTCTGCTAAAGCGAAAGCTGAAGTATAGGGGCTGACGCCTGCCCGGTGCTGGAAGGTTAAGGGGAATACTTAGCGCAAGCGAAGGTATGAACTTAAGCCCCAGTAAACGGCGGCCGTAACTATAACGGTCCTAAGGTAGCGAAATTCCTTGTCGGGTAAGTTCCGACCCGCACGAATGGCGTAATGACTTGGGCACTGTCTCGACAACAAATCCGGCGAAATTGTAGTGCAAGTGAAGATGCTTGCTACCCGCGATTGGACGGAAAGACCCCGTAGAGCTTTACTGCAGCTTAGCATTGAGTTTCGATATTGTCTGTACAGGATAGGTGGGAGACTGCGAAACAGGGGCGTCAGCTTCTGTGGAGTCATCCTTGGGATACCACCCTGACAGTATTGGGATTCTAACCGGCGGCCATGAAACTGGTCACGGGACATTGTTAGGTGGGCAGTTTGACTGGGGCGGTCGCCTCCAAAAAAGTAACGGAGGCGCCCAAAGGTTCCCTCAGAACGGTTGGAAATCGTTCGAAGAGTGCAAAGGCAGAAGGGAGCCTGACTGCGACACATACAGGTGGAGCAGGGACGAAAGTCGGGCTTAGTGATCCGGTGGTTCCTCGTGGGAGGGCCATCGCTCAACGGATAAAAGCTACCTCGGGGATAACAGGCTGATCTCCCCCAAGAGTCCACATCGACGGGGAGGTTTGGCACCTCGATGTCGGCTCGTCGCATCCTGGGGCTGAAGTAGGTCCCAAGGGTTGGGCTGTTCGCCCATTAAAGCGGCACGCGAGCTGGGTTCAGAACGTCGTGAGACAGTTCGGTCCCTATCCGTCGCGGGCGTAGGAAATTTGAGAGGAGCTGTCCTTAGTACGAGAGGACCGGGATGGACTGACCTCTGGTGTACCAGTTGTTCCGCCAGGAGCATGGCTGGGTAGCTATGTCGGGACGGGATAAACGCTGAAAGCATCTAAGCGTGAAACCCACCTCAAGATTAGATTTCCCATAGCGTAAGCTAGTAAGACCCCTTGAAGAACACAAGGTTGATAGGTCAGAGGTGTAAGCATGGTAACATGTTCAGCTGACTGATACTAATAGGTCGAGGGCTTGACCAAATAAATTCACTGTGCAATTTTGAGATAACAAAATCTCTAAAATTAAATAAATCTGGTGATAATGACATAAAGGTAACACCCGTTCCCATTCCGAACACGATGGTTAAGCTTTATAGTGCCGATGGTACTGCAGGGGAGGCTCTGTGGAAGAGTAGGTCGTTGCCAGGTTGTATGGTTTACTAGCTCAGTTGGTAGAGCACATGACTTTTAATCATGTTGTCCGGGGTTCGATTCCCCGGTAAGCCACCAAAAGAAACACTCATTAACGAGTGTTTCTTTTTTTATGTTGTAGTATAATAAAAATGATATTGCCGCGGAAATTATAAAAACTGAATTTGTAATAATTTAAGGAGGGTAATTGATGGATAAATGTTTAATAAAGCTTATGAACACATTTAGTATTAGCGGAAATGAAGATGAAATAAAAGATATTATAAAAAATGAATTGAGAGATATTAAGTGCGACATTAAAGAAGATAAAATAGGGAATATGATTGTAAAATTAGGACAAGGTGAAGAAAAACTTATGATTTGTTCACATATGGATAGTATAGGTTTTATGGTTTCCTATATAGAAGAAAGTGGACTTATAAGAGCAGAAAAAATAGGTAATTTCGATTGCAATAATGTATCTCATAGTTTTGTAAGATTTAAAAATGAAACTATAGGAAAACTTTTATTAAATAAGGATGAAATATTTATAGATATAGGAACAAAGAACAAGGAAACTACACTAAATAAAGTTAAAGAAGGGGATACGGCATGTTTAGTAGGACCTTACTTGGAGTTTCCTAACAATGATTTAGTAAGTCCTTCATTAGATAATAAAATAGGATGTTACATATTACTAAGATTAATAAAAGAATTAAAGAATACAAATAGAGAAGTATATTTTGTTTTTTCATGTGAACAAAAATTAGGGGGAAGAGGTATAAGGTCTGCTGCTTATTCCATAGATCCTGATTTTTGTATTATTATAGATTTAGTAAGTGCAAAAGATGCTATAGATTGCTTAAATAAGATTGAGTTGGATAAAGGTCCTGTGCTAAAACTAATGGGCAATTCAATTATAATGCATAAGTACATAAAAAGTATGCTTGAAGAAGCAGCGAATAAAGTAAATATAAATGTACAATATAGTGTGAGCCCCGGAAGTTCTCAATGTGACTTAATACATAATGAAAGACCAGATATAAGGATAGGAGAAATAGCAGTGCCTTGCAAATATAAAAATTCAATTTCAGAAATGGTTTCTATAAATGACATTGAAAATACTATTAGTATTATAAAAGAAGCAATATCAAATTAAGTATAGGGAAAGAAGCTCTAAATTTAAATTTTATTTAGAGCTTCTTTTAGTTTATTCCAATCTTCCTGATACATAGAGTAAAATTCTTCATTTCTATTATAAGTTAGTGCAGAAGGGTGATACATTGGAAATACATATCTTTTTAATTCGTTATTAAAGTAAAGCTCACCATGACATTCGCCTATAGATTTAAAATTAGTTAATCTTTTTAATGGAACATTACCTAAAGTTACAATGATTTTAGGATTAACTAATTCTATTTCCTCATTTAGTACTTCACGAAATAGATTTACTTCTGAAGTTTTGGGAGGTCTATTGCTTATGGTTGTTCTTCCAGAGGAACTTTCTTTTATCTTTATAGGTCTAAAAAAGCAAGTGTTTGTTATATGAACATCTTTCCTAGATAGTCCTATAGAGTTTAGATGCTTTTCAAAGTTTTTTCCTGCAACTCCTACAAAAGGTTTTCCTTCTTCCACTTCTGTTTTTCCAGGAGCTTCTCCTACAAATAATATATTACAAGGAATAGGACCATCACCAGAAATAAAACCTCCAATTTTCTCTTCTGTGTAATTTTCACTTATTTGCTTTATTTTTTGTTTTAAAATTTCATCCACAGTTATAAAGACTCCCTTCATTAATTTACTTTAGCATATTTTATTATAAACTATATATCCTATTATACATAACTATTATATCTTAAAACAAAACATTTAAAACAGAATTGTATTCATACATTTGTCTTAAATGGTGAAAATGATATAATTATACAAAAATCTTTAAAATATGTTTGCTAGGAGTGATACGAATATGAATGTTCCACATATAATGACACCAGGTCCAACTGAAGTAAGAGAAAATGTAAGGTTATCAAGAAGTATTAGATGTACTAACCCAGATTTAGATTATAATTTTTATGATTTCTATAAAGAAACTTGTGGAAAAATAGGAACACTATTAAAGACTAAAAATCATGTGAGAATACTAAGTGGGGAAGGCATATTAGGATTAGAAGCAGCTTGTGCATCACTAACAGAAAAAGATGATAGAGTTTTAGTAATAGATAATGGAATATTTGGAGAAGGTTTTGGTGACTTTGTAAAAATATATGGTGGTGAAGTTGTATTTTTTAAGGGTGATAGAAAAAGAGAAATAGATATAGAAGAATTAAAAAGTTTCTTAGAAACTGATAGTAATTTTAAATATGCTACTGTTGTACATTGTGATACACCTTCAGGAGTATTAAATAACATATCATTAGTATGTACATTATTAAAAGAGAAAGGTATTCTTACTGTAGTAGATAGTGTAGCTGCTATGGGAGGAGAAGAAGTAAAAACAGATGATTGGAAAATAGATATACTAATTGGTGGTTCACAAAAGTGTATTTCTGCTCCACCAGGGCTTACTATATTAAGTATAAGTGATGATGCTTTTAATTGTATGAAGAATAGAAAAAGTGCTATAGCTTCTTTTTATTGTAATTTATTGAATTGGGAAAAGTATTATGAAAATAAGTGGTTTCCATATACACCACCTATAAGTGATATAGTTGGATTAAGAAAAGCTATAGATAACATGTTAGAAGATGAAGATATATTATATAGACATAAAAAAATAGCAACAGCTACTAGAAATGCAATTAGGGAAGCAGGATTGGAATTATATATTGAAGAAGGGTATTCTAGCACAGTTACCGTAGTTAAAGTTCCAGAAGGAATTGATGATAAGAAATTAAGAAATTATATGGTAGATAAATATGATGTAATGATAGCTGGTTCCTTTGGATATTTAGAGGGTAAGGTAATAAGAATAGGTCATATGGGTGAGAATGCAAGAATAGATAATGTGGGTCATGCATTATTTGCTCTTCAAAAGTCCTTAGAGCATTTTGAATTTAAGTGTAAATGTGATATGTGCAGTTGTTTTTTAAGAGAATTTTAAAATTATAAAAGTTTGACTCCACAACTTGATATATTTTGGAGTCAAACCTTCTATTAAAATGTATTACTAGTTTCGGAAAGTACTAAAAATGCTTTCCATTTTCGTAATAGTTATTTTCTTTAAATACGGTGAAGAATATATCTACATCGTTATAACCTATATTATGTATAAAAGTAGTTATGCATTGGGCTACTTTATCTTGAATTTGTTGGCCTCTATCAAACCAAGCTACTTCAACAAAAGGGTATCCATTATCTATTAAGCCATTCTTTATAAATACAGAAGGAATATGTTCTATTGTAAAATAATTTTCTGGACAACCTATAATATCTTTTAATTCATTAATCAATTCAGTACTTATAGGTAAGATTTTTTCTTTATCAATACCTCTTATTTTTATTTGTGGCATTTGAATCATCTCCCATAATATTTTAACTTATTTAGTGAAAAAAACAAATATTAAACTTGTAAATACGTAATAAATTAAAGCAACACTTCCTTGTGTATCAATATGAGTATAAGTAAGTAAATTATATTTAAATTAAAGTAATAGGTATATAAATAGGTTTTAATGATAAAATAGTATATATATAATGTAAAAAGTGTGATACAATAACACATGTCGCTTGAGAGAGCAGACAGTTACTTAGAAAATGAAACATAAAAAATATGTTGACAACTTCTTAAGTAACATGGTATTATGTTAAAGCTGTGTGATGCAGCAAGCTTAACAAAAAAGAATTTAAAAAAAGTTCTTGACAAGGTTGAGCAAACGTGATAAGATATAAAAGTCGCTGAGATGCGACAAGATCCTTGAAAATTAAACAGAGTGAAAGTAAGATATAAATCTTATTTTAAATAAGCCAGTATTAGTTAAACTAATAAGTTTAACGTCAATAATTTGAGTACAGATTAAACTTTTAAATTGAGAGTTTGATCCTGGCTCAGGACGAACGCTGGCGGCGTGCTTAACACATGCAAGTCGAGCGATGAAATCCCTTCGGGGATGGATTAGCGGCGGACGGGTGAGTAACACGTGGGCAACCTGCCTCAAAGTGGGGGATAGCCTTCCGAAAGGGAGATTAATACCGCATAACATTAGTTTTTCACATGAATTACTAATTAAAGGAGTAATCCGCTTTGAGATGGGCCCGCGGCGCATTAGCTAGTTGGTGAGGTAACGGCTCACCAAGGCCACGATGCGTAGCCGACCTGAGAGGGTGATCGGCCACATTGGAACTGAGACACGGTCCAGACTCCTACGGGAGGCAGCAGTGGGGAATATTGCACAATGGGCGAAAGCCTGATGCAGCAACGCCGCGTGAGTGATGAAGGCCTTCGGGTTGTAAAGCTCTGTCTTTGGGGACGATAATGACGGTACCCAAGGAGGAAGCCACGGCTAACTACGTGCCAGCAGCCGCGGTAATACGTAGGTGGCGAGCGTTGTCCGGATTTACTGGGCGTAAAGGATGCGTAGGCGGATGTTTAAGTCAGATGTGAAAATCCCGAGCTTAACTTGGGAACTGCATTTGAAACTGGATATCTAGAGTGCGGGAGAGGAGAATGGAATTCCTAGTGTAGCGGTGAAATGCGTAGAGATTAGGAAGAACACCAGTGGCGAAGGCGATTCTCTGGACCGTAACTGACGCTGAGGCATGAAAGCGTGGGTAGCAAACAGGATTAGATACCCTGGTAGTCCACGCCGTAAACGATGAATACTAGGTGTAGGAGGTATCGACTCCTTCTGTGCCGCAGCTAACGCAATAAGTATTCCGCCTGGGAAGTACGATCGCAAGATTAAAACTCAAAGGAATTGACGGGGGCCCGCACAAGCAGCGGAGCATGTGGTTTAATTCGAAGCAACGCGAAGAACCTTACCTAGACTTGACATCCCCTGAATTACCTGTAATGAGGGAAGCCCTTCGGGGCAGGGAGACAGGTGGTGCATGGTTGTCGTCAGCTCGTGTCGTGAGATGTTAGGTTAAGTCCTGCAACGAGCGCAACCCTTATCATTAGTTGCTACCATTAAGTTGAGCACTCTAGTGAGACTGCCCGGGTTAACCGGGAGGAAGGTGGGGATGACGTCAAATCATCATGCCCCTTATGTCTAGGGCTACACACGTGCTACAATGGTGAGTACAGAAAGATGCAAGACCGTGAGGTGGAGCAAAACTTTTAAAACTCATCTCAGTTCGGATTGTAGGCTGAAACTCGCCTACATGAAGCTGGAGTTGCTAGTAATCGCGAATCAGCATGTCGCGGTGAATACGTTCCCGGGCCTTGTACACACCGCCCGTCACACCATGAGAGCTGGCAACACCCGAAGTCCGTGAGGTAACCGTAAGGAGCCAGCGGCCGAAGGTGGGGTTAGTAATTGGGGTGAAGTCGTAACAAGGTAGCCGTAGGAGAACCTGCGGCTGGATCACCTCCTTTCTAAGGAGTCGACAAAGTAGGTAATTCTACTTTGAAGGTTTATTTAATAGCTCTGTTTAATTTTGAAGAATCTAATTCTTCAAATTGTTCTTTGAAAATTGCACAGTGAATATAACTTTTAAATTAAAAGTAAAGCTAAAGGTAAAACTACTTATTATATAAGTAAAAAAACCTTTGTAGATTTTAACTAAGAAAATTGTTGAAAGACAATTTTCACATGAATGGTCAAGCTACAAAGGGCGCATGGTGAATGCCTTGGCACCAGAAGCCGAAGAAGGACGTGATAAGCTGCGATAAGCTTTGGGTAGGCGCAAATAGCCTGAGATCCAGAGATTTCCGAATGGGGAAACCCACAATGCTAACGCATTGTACTGTAAACTGAATACATAGGTTTATGGAGGTAAACCCGGGGAACTGAAACATCTAAGTACCCGGAGGAAGAGAAAGAAAAATCGATTTTCTAAGTAGCGGCGAGCGAAAGGGAAAGAGCCCAAACCAGGAACTTGTTCCTGGGGTTGCGGATAGATCATAAATACTGTGATTTCTTAATTGAAGAGAGCTGGAAGGCTCCGCCGTAGAAGGTAACAGCCCTGTAAGTGAAAGGAAATAGCAGTCAGATCTACTCCAGAGTACCACGAGACACGTGAAACCTTGTGGGAAGCAGGGAGGACCACCTCCCAAGGCTAAATACTAACTGGTGACCGATAGTGAAGCAGTACCGTGAGGGAAAGGTGAAAAGAACCCCGGAAGGGGAGTGAAATAGAACCTGAAACCGTGTGTCCACAACCGGTCGAAGCACTTTTATGTGCGACGACGTGCTTTTTGTAGAACGAGCCAGCGAGTTACGGTATGTAGCAAGGTTAAGTACTTAAGGTACGGAGCCGAAGGGAAACCGAGTCTGAATAGGGCGAAAAGTTGCATGTCGTAGACCCGAAACCGGGTGACCTATCCATGGCCAGGATGAAGCGGAAGTAAAATTCCGTGGAGGTCCGAACCACGTTGGTGTTGAAAAACCATGGGATGAGCTGTGGATAGCGGAGAAATTCCAATCGAACTCGGAGATAGCTGGTTCTCCTCGAAATAGCTTTAGGGCTAGCGTTGAGATTGAGTAGTGGAGGTAGAGCACTGAATGGGCTAGGGGCTGACAACAGTTACTGAACCCTATCAAACTCCGAATGCCATATACTTGTATCTCAGCAGTCAGACTGCGAATGATAAGATCCGTAGTCAAAAGGGAAACAGCCCAGATCATCAGCTAAGGTCCCAAAGTGTAAGTTAAGTGGAAAAGGATGTGGGATTTCTAAGACAACTAGGATGTTGGCTTAGAAGCAGCCACTCATTTAAAGAGTGCGTAATAGCTCACTAGTCAAGAGATCCTGCGCCGAAGATGTCCGGGGCTAAAACTTACCACCGAAGCTATGGGCTCGAAAGAGCGGTAGAGGAGCTTCCTGTATGGAGTGAAGTCGTACCGAAAGGAGCGGTGGACTGTACAGGAGTGAGTATGCTGGCATAAGTAGCGAGAAATAAGTGAGAATCTTATTGGTCGAAAACCTAAGGTTTCCTGAGGAAG
Source organism: Clostridium sp. JS66 (assembly GCF_033561535.1). NCBI lineage: Bacteria > Bacillati > Bacillota > Clostridia > Eubacteriales > Clostridiaceae > Clostridium > Clostridium sp. JS66. Next base: position 63,149 of record NZ_CP131467.1, read on the forward strand.
GCTCGTCCGCTCAGGGTTAGTCGGGACCTAAGCCGAGGCCGAAAGGCGTAGGTGATGGACAATCGGTTGATATTCCGATACCACCAACTGACGTTATTACAAATGGGATGACGCAGGAGGATAGGATGTGCACACTATTGGATGTGTGTCTAAGCACTTAGACAGATCAGACAGGCAAATCCGTCTGGTTAATGTTGAGGTGTGATGGGGAGTGGCTTTATGCCGCGAAGTATCTGATTCCACGCTGCCAAGAAAAGTCTCTATGGAGGATGTTGGTGCCCGTACCGCAAACCGACACAGGTAGGTGAGGAGAGAATCCTAAGACCATCGGAAGAATTGTTGTCAAGGAACTCGGCAAATTGACCCCGTAACTTCGGGAGAAGGGGTGCCTATGAAAGTAGGTCGCAGAGAATAGGCCCAAGCAACTGTTTAGCAAAAACACAGGTCTCTGCTAAAGCGAAAGCTGAAGTATAGGGGCTGACGCCTGCCCGGTGCTGGAAGGTTAAGGGGAATACTTAGCGCAAGCGAAGGTATGAACTTAAGCCCCAGTAAACGGCGGCCGTAACTATAACGGTCCTAAGGTAGCGAAATTCCTTGTCGGGTAAGTTCCGACCCGCACGAATGGCGTAATGACTTGGGCACTGTCTCGACAACAAATCCGGCGAAATTGTAGTGCAAGTGAAGATGCTTGCTACCCGCGATTGGACGGAAAGACCCCGTAGAGCTTTACTGCAGCTTAGCATTGAGTTTCGATATTGTCTGTACAGGATAGGTGGGAGACTGCGAAACAGGGGCGTCAGCTTCTGTGGAGTCATCCTTGGGATACCACCCTGACAGTATTGGGATTCTAACCGGCGGCCATGAAACTGGTCACGGGACATTGTTAGGTGGGCAGTTTGACTGGGGCGGTCGCCTCCAAAAAAGTAACGGAGGCGCCCAAAGGTTCCCTCAGAACGGTTGGAAATCGTTCGAAGAGTGCAAAGGCAGAAGGGAGCCTGACTGCGACACATACAGGTGGAGCAGGGACGAAAGTCGGGCTTAGTGATCCGGTGGTTCCTCGTGGGAGGGCCATCGCTCAACGGATAAAAGCTACCTCGGGGATAACAGGCTGATCTCCCCCAAGAGTCCACATCGACGGGGAGGTTTGGCACCTCGATGTCGGCTCGTCGCATCCTGGGGCTGAAGTAGGTCCCAAGGGTTGGGCTGTTCGCCCATTAAAGCGGCACGCGAGCTGGGTTCAGAACGTCGTGAGACAGTTCGGTCCCTATCCGTCGCGGGCGTAGGAAATTTGAGAGGAGCTGTCCTTAGTACGAGAGGACCGGGATGGACTGACCTCTGGTGTACCAGTTGTTCCGCCAGGAGCATGGCTGGGTAGCTATGTCGGGACGGGATAAACGCTGAAAGCATCTAAGCGTGAAACCCACCTCAAGATTAGATTTCCCATAGCGTAAGCTAGTAAGACCCCTTGAAGAACACAAGGTTGATAGGTCAGAGGTGTAAGCATGGTAACATGTTCAGCTGACTGATACTAATAGGTCGAGGGCTTGACCAAAATAAATTCACTGTGCAATTTTGAGATAACAAAATCTCTAAAATTAAATAAGAATATCTGGTGATAATGACATAAAGGTAACACCCGTTCCCATTCCGAACACGATGGTTAAGCTTTATAGTGCCGATGGTACTGCAGGGGAGGCTCTGTGGAAGAGTAGGTCGTTGCCAGGTAAGATTTGGCTGGATAGCTCAGTCGGTAGAGCAGAGGACTGAAAATCCTCGTGTCCCTGGTTCGATTCCTGGTCCAGCCACCAAAAACCTTAGGTGTTTCCTAAGGTTTTTTTACATATATAAATATACTTATTAATAAATTAAAGGGTATAAATATATAGAAAAAAATTTAAAAATATGTCATAATTATTTATGGCAAACAAAATAATATTTTTAAGGAGAAAAAGTATGGATAACAAGGTATTAGCAGTTGTAAATGGAAAAGAAATAACACAAGTTGATTTAGATTCAACAATTAAGAGATTTCCTAATGAAAGACAAGGATATTTACAAACTGAAGCAGGCAAAAAACAGTTATTAGAAGAAATAGTATCTTTTGAGCTTATTTATAATTATGCAAAAGATAATAATATGGAAAATGACAGTGATTATATTGCTCAGCTTGAAATGGCTAAAAAAGAAATTTTAACTCAAACAGCTATAGCTAAAGTTATGCAGCAGGTTTCTATAGAAGATAAAGAAGTAGAAGATTATTATAATGCAAATAAAGAAAATTTTAAAGAGCCTGAAACTGTAAGTGCAAAACACATTCTTGTAGAATCTGAAGAAAAAGCAAAAGAAATAGCAGAAGAAATAAATGCTGGCACTACTTTTGAGGATGCTGCAAAAAAATATTCTTCATGTCCATCAAAAGAACAAGGTGGAAATCTTGGAAAGTTTGGTAGAGGACAAATGGTACCTGAATTTGAAGAAGCAGCTTTTGCTTTAGAGATAGGAACATTAAGTGCACCTGTTAAAACTCAATTTGGATATCATTTAATAAAGGTTGAAGATAAATCTAAGGGAGCAGTAAAATCATTTGAAGAAGTAAAAAATTCTATTAAAAGTAGATTATTACAAGAAAGACAATCTTTTAAGTATACACAGTTAAATAAAGATCTTAGACAGAAGTATGATGTACAAATTAATAATTAGAACATATTAAAAAATTTAGGGGATGCTAGCAAAGTTAGCATCCTATTGTTTTGTAGTAATTTAATTCAGTGAAAATATTACTTTTATAGTTAATAATTTTAGAATATATCTATTTAATAAATTACATAAACTTGTCCTAGAGTATCATTATGTAATATACGTAGTTATTACAAAGAAAATAGTGTATAGTGTATTTAATTTAAAATAAATACAAATAATATTAAAGCAAGAAGTATTGTAGGATGTTAATATAATAAACGTTGTCAGATAAGACAGCAATTGTTTAGGACAAATGTAAATAGGTATAGAGATTTTTTATTTTCATATATTGATTGATAGTTTTTTAGTTAATTTTATGGAAATAAAAAAGTTTAAAAATCTATTGACAAGAACTTAAATAATGTGGTATTATGTTAAAGCTGTGTGATGCAGCAAGCTTAACAAAAAAGAATCTGAAAAAAGTTCTTGACAAGGTTAAGCAAACATGATAAGATGTAAAAGTCGCTGAGATGCGGCAAGATCCTTGAAAATTAAACAGAGTGAAAGTAAGATATAAATCTTATTTTAAATAAGCCAGTATTAGTTAAACTAACAAGTTTAACGTCAATAATTTGAGTACAGATTAAACTTTTAAATTGAGAGTTTGATCCTGGCTCAGGACGAACGCTGGCGGCGTGCTTAACACATGCAAGTCGAGCGATGAAATCCCTTCGGGGATGGATTAGCGGCGGACGGGTGAGTAACACGTGGGCAACCTGCCTCAAAGTGGGGGATAGCCTTCCGAAAGGGAGATTAATACCGCATAACATTAGTTTTTCACATGAATTACTAATTAAAGGAGTAATCCGCTTTGAGATGGGCCCGCGGCGCATTAGCTAGTTGGTGAGGTAACGGCTCACCAAGGCCACGATGCGTAGCCGACCTGAGAGGGTGATCGGCCACATTGGAACTGAGACACGGTCCAGACTCCTACGGGAGGCAGCAGTGGGGAATATTGCACAATGGGCGAAAGCCTGATGCAGCAACGCCGCGTGAGTGATGAAGGCCTTCGGGTTGTAAAGCTCTGTCTTTGGGGACGATAATGACGGTACCCAAGGAGGAAGCCACGGCTAACTACGTGCCAGCAGCCGCGGTAATACGTAGGTGGCGAGCGTTGTCCGGATTTACTGGGCGTAAAGGATGCGTAGGCGGATGTTTAAGTCAGATGTGAAAATCCCGAGCTTAACTTGGGAACTGCATTTGAAACTGGATATCTAGAGTGCGGGAGAGGAGAATGGAATTCCTAGTGTAGCGGTGAAATGCGTAGAGATTAGGAAGAACACCAGTGGCGAAGGCGATTCTCTGGACCGTAACTGACGCTGAGGCATGAAAGCGTGGGTAGCAAACAGGATTAGATACCCTGGTAGTCCACGCCGTAAACGATGAATACTAGGTGTAGGAGGTATCGACTCCTTCTGTGCCGCAGCTAACGCAATAAGTATTCCGCCTGGGAAGTACGATCGCAAGATTAAAACTCAAAGGAATTGACGGGGGCCCGCACAAGCAGCGGAGCATGTGGTTTAATTCGAAGCAACGCGAAGAACCTTACCTAGACTTGACATCCCCTGAATTACCTGTAATGAGGGAAGCCCTTCGGGGCAGGGAGACAGGTGGTGCATGGTTGTCGTCAGCTCGTGTCGTGAGATGTTAGGTTAAGTCCTGCAACGAGCGCAACCCTTATCATTAGTTGCTACCATTAAGTTGAGCACTCTAGTGAGACTGCCCGGGTTAACCGGGAGGAAGGTGGGGATGACGTCAAATCATCATGCCCCTTATGTCTAGGGCTACACACGTGCTACAATGGTGAGTACAGAAAGATGCAAGACCGTGAGGTGGAGCAAAACTTTTAAAACTCATCTCAGTTCGGATTGTAGGCTGAAACTCGCCTACATGAAGCTGGAGTTGCTAGTAATCGCGAATCAGCATGTCGCGGTGAATACGTTCCCGGGCCTTGTACACACCGCCCGTCACACCATGAGAGCTGGCAACACCCGAAGTCCGTGAGGTAACCGTAAGGAGCCAGCGGCCGAAGGTGGGGTTAGTAATTGGGGTGAAGTCGTAACAAGGTAGCCGTAGGAGAACCTGCGGCTGGATCACCTCCTTTCTAAGGAGTCGACAAAGTAGGTAATTCTACTTTGAAGGTTTATTTAATAGCTCTGTTTAATTTTGAAGAATCTAATTCTTCAAATTGTTCTTTGAAAATTGCACAGTGAATATAACTTTTAAATTAAAAGTAAAGCTAAAGGTAAAACTACTTATTATATAAGTAAAAAAACCTTTGTAGATTTTAACTAAGAAAATTGTTGAAAGACAATTTTCACATGAATGGTCAAGCTACAAAGGGCGCATGGTGAATGCCTTGGCACCAGAAGCCGAAGAAGGACGTGATAAGCTGCGATAAGCTTTGGGTAGGCGCAAATAGCCTGAGATCCAGAGATTTCCGAATGGGGAAACCCACAATGCTAACGCATTGTACTGTAAACTGAATACATAGGTTTATGGAGGTAAACCCGGGGAACTGAAACATCTAAGTACCCGGAGGAAGAGAAAGAAAAATCGATTTTCTAAGTAGCGGCGAGCGAAAGGGAAAGAGCCCAAACCAGGAACTTGTTCCTGGGGTTGCGGATAGATCATAAATACTGTGATTTCTTAATTGAAGAGAGCTGGAAGGCTCCGCCGTAGAAGGTAACAGTCCTGTAAGTGAAAGGAAATAGCAGTCAGATCTACTCCAGAGTACCACGAGACACGTGAAACCTTGTGGGAAGCAGGGAGGACCACCTCCCAAGGCTAAATACTAACTGGTGACCGATAGTGAAGCAGTACCGTGAGGGAAAGGTGAAAAGAACCCCGGAAGGGGAGTGAAATAGAACCTGAAACCGTGTGTCCACAACCGGTCGAAGCACTTTTATGTGCGACGACGTGCTTTTTGTAGAACGAGCCAGCGAGTTACGGTATGTAGCAAGGTTAAGTACTTAAGGTACGGAGCCGAAGGGAAACCGAGTCTGAATAGGGCGAAAAGTTGCATGTCGTAGACCCGAAACCGGGTGACCTATCCATGGCCAGGATGAAGCGGAAGTAAAATTCCGTGGAGGTCCGAACCACGTTGGTGTTGAAAAACCATGGGATGAGCTGTGGATAGCGGAGAAATTCCAATCGAACTCGGAGATAGCTGGTTCTCCTCGAAATAGCTTTAGGGCTAGCGTTGAGATTGAGTAATGGAGGTAGAGCACTGAATGGGCTAGGGGCTGACAACAGTTACTGAACCCTATCAAACTCCGAATGCCATATACTTGTATCTCAGCAGTCAGACTACGAATGATAAGATCCGTGGTCAAAAGGGAAACAGCCCAGATCATCAGCTAAGGTCCCAAAGTGTAAGTTAAGTGGAAAAGGATGTGGGATTTCTAAGACAACTAGGATGTTGGCTTAGAAGCAGCCACTCATTTAAAGAGTGCGTAATAGCTCACTAGTCAAGAGATCCTGCGCCGAAGATGTCCGGGGCTAAAACTTACCACCGAAGCTATGGGCTCGAAAGAGCGGTAGAGGAGCTTCCTGTATGGAGTGAAGTCGTACCGAAAGGAGCGGTGGACTGTACAGGAGTGAGTATGCTGGCATAAGTAGCGAGAAATAAGTGAGAATCTTATTGGTCGAAAACCTAAGGTTTCCTGAGGAAGGCTCGTCCGCTCAGGGTTAGTCGGGACCTAAGCCGAGGCCGAAAGGCGTAGGTGATGGACAATCGGTTGATATTCCGATACCGCCAACTGACGTTATTACAAATGGGATGACGCAGGAGGATAGGATGTGCACACTATTGGATGTGTGTCTAAGCACTTAGACAGATCAGACAGGCAAATCCGTCTGGTTAATGTTGAGGTGTGATGGGGAGTGGCTTTATGCCGCGAAGTATCTGATTCCACGCTGCCAAGAAAAGTCTCTATGGAGGATGTTGGTGCCCGTACCGCAAACCGACACAGGTAGGTGAGGAGAGAATCCTAAGACCATCGGAAGAATTGTTGTCAAGGAACTCGGCAAATTGACCCCGTAACTTCGGGAGAAGGGGTGCCTATGAAAGTAGGTCGCAGAGAATAGGCCCAAGCAACTGTTTAGCAAAAACACAGGTCTCTGCTAAAGCGAAAGCTGAAGTATAGGGGCTGACGCCTGCCCGGTGCTGGAAGGTTAAGGGGAATACTTAGCGCAAGCGAAGGTATGAACTTAAGCCCCAGTAAACGGCGGCCGTAACTATAACGGTCCTAAGGTAGCGAAATTCCTTGTCGGGTAAGTTCCGACCCGCACGAATGGCGTAATGACTTGGGCACTGTCTCGACAACAAATCCGGCGAAATTGTAGTGCAAGTGAAGATGCTTGCTACCCGCGATTGGACGGAAAGACCCCGTAGAGCTTTACTGCAGCTTAGCATTGAGTTTCGATATTGTCTGTACAGGATAGGTGGGAGACTGCGAAACAGGGGCGTCAGCTTCTGTGGAGTCATCCTTGGGATACCACCCTGACAGTATTGGGATTCTAACCGGCGGCCATGAAACTGGTCACGGGACATTGTTAGGTGGGCAGTTTGACTGGGGCGGTCGCCTCCAAAAAAGTAACGGAGGCGCCCAAAGGTTCCCTCAGAACGGTTGGAAATCGTTCGAAGAGTGCAAAGGCAGAAGGGAGCCTGACTGCGACACATACAGGTGGAGCAGGGACGAAAGTCGGGCTTAGTGATCCGGTGGTTCCTCGTGGGAGGGCCATCGCTCAACGGATAAAAGCTACCTCGGGGATAACAGGCTGATCTCCCCCAAGAGTCCACATCGACGGGGAGGTTTGGCACCTCGATGTCGGCTCGTCGCATCCTGGGGCTGAAGTAGGTCCCAAGGGTTGGGCTGTTCGCCCATTAAAGCGGCACGCGAGCTGGGTTCAGAACGTCGTGAGACAGTTCGGTCCCTATCCGTCGCGGGCGTAGGAAATTTGAGAGGAGCTGTCCTTAGTACGAGAGGACCGGGATGGACTGACCTCTGGTGTACCAGTTGTTCCGCCAGGAGCATGGCTGGGTAGCTATGTCGGGACGGGATAAACGCTGAAAGCATCTAAGCGTGAAACCCACCTCAAGATTAGATTTCCCATAGCGTAAGCTAGTAAGACCCCTTGAAGAACACAAGGTTGATAGGTCAGAGGTGTAAGCATGGTAACATGTTCAGCTGACTGATACTAATAGGTCGAGGGCTTGACCAAATAAATTCACTGTGCAATTTTGAGATAACAAAATCTCTAAAATTAAATAAGAATATCTGGTGATAATGACGTAAAGGTAACACCCGTTCCCATTCCGAACACGATGGTTAAGCTTTATAGTGCCGATGGTACTGCAGGGGAGGCTCTGTGGAAGAGTAGGTCGTTGCCAGGTTATAAAAAAGTACTAAGTATAAACTTAGTACTTTTTATTTTGAAAATTTAATTATAGAGAAATGAAAAGAAAAATGGATTAATAAAAATATAGGTAGTTCATATTATAATAACTACCTACATTATTTATTAAAGTTTATTAACAGCTTCACTTAAAACTTTAGCAATATCGTCATTAATAATTAAGTCAGCTTTATTATCAGCAGAAGTTGTACTCTTATTTATAAGTACAAGATTTTTTCCTCTAAAATAATCAATAAGTCCTGCAGCAGGATAAACAACTAAAGATGTTCCTCCAATAATTAAAGTATCAGCTTCTGATATTGCTTTTACAGCACCAGTAATAATGCTATTATCTAATCCTTCTTCATAAAGAACTACATCAGGTTTAACTTTTCCTCCACATTTAGGACAAGTAGGTACACCTTTAGATTCCAAAATGAATTTTTCATCATAAAAAGCATTGCACTTCATACAGTAATTTCTAAGAACTGATCCATGTAATTCATAAACTACTTTTGAACCAGCAGCTTGGTGTAATCCATCTATATTTTGAGTAACTACAGCCTTTAATTTTCCCATTTCTTCTAGTTTAGCTAAAGCTATATGGCAACCATTAGGCTTTGCATTGGGATAAATTAATTTATCTTTATAGAATTTAAAAAATTCTTCTGGATATCTCATAAAAAAGGTATGAGATACTAATTGTTCAGGAGTAAAGTTTATTTTAAGCTTTTCATTCCATAGTCCATTTGAGCTTCTAAAGTCCGGGATTCCTGAAGCGGTACTTACACCTGCTCCACCGAAGAAAACTATATCATTACTATTTTTAAGTATTTGAGTTAATTTTTCAATTTCAGTATTCATAAAATCATCTCCGTAAATTAATATAGTTTTATTATACCATAGGTATTATAATTTACAGAAACTTTAACACTAAAAAATTTTTGAGACCATATTTCTTTGCATTATAAGAGTTTATGAGTATTTAATGAAAAATCTATTGACAAATATTATTTTAAGTGATATTATAAAAAAGCATTAAATATTAAAAATATTTATGGCGCTATAGCCAAGTGGTAAGGCAGAGGTCTGCAAAACCTTTATCCCCAGTTCAAATCTGGGTGGCGCCTCCAAATAAAAAAACTCACAATAATTTGTGAGTTTTTTTTATTTTATGACACCTTCTAATACATGGATTACTCCATTTTTACAATCTAATTTAATTTGTGCACCAATAGGAAGAGTAAGCTTAGGGTAAGAATGGCCTGATTGAAAATTAAGTATAGTAGGCTTATTTAATGTGAGAATCCTGTCTTCAATTACTTGCCTTAAAGTAAGACTTCTTTCATAATGTGGAAGAGAGCAGTCTTTAAATTGACCTAAAATAAATCCCTTACATTGTTGAAGTTTTCCGGATAGAGATAATTGGGTTAGCATTCTATCTATCCTATAAGGTTCTTCAGATACATCTTCTATAAATAAAATTTTGTCCTTAGTATCTATTTCGTAAGGAGTACCTAGAGTACTAGATATTAAAGCAAGATTACCACCTACAAGTTGTCCTTCTATAAAAGGTTCATTTGAAAAGCATTCAGTAGTAAAGTCTTCAGGATTCTTTATAGTATATGCTTTATCAGCTTTCATGATAGTATACAAAAAGCTTTCTAGTGTAATTTTATCTAAAAGATTAGAATTACACATAGGAGAATGAAAAGTTATTAAGTTACACTTTAAGGATATAGAATTTAATAAGGTAGTTATATCACTAAAACCTGCAAATATTTTAGGGTTTTCTTTTATAACATTAAAATCTATAAGAGGAAGAATTCTCATGGTACCATATCCACCTCTTACACAAAGAACCATATCAACACTTTTATCAAGGAACATACTCATAAGGTCAGAAGCTCTATCCTCATCTTTACCTGCAAGGTAACCATATCTATCATATATATGCTTGCCTTCTTTTACATTGAATCCTAAGCTTTTAAGAAAGCTAATACTCTTTTTTATATTATCAGGGTTATCAGCTCCAGCTGGAGATATAAGTCCTATTGTATCTCCATAATTTAATCTTTTAGCTATCAATTTATAGCACCTCCATAATTAGAATAATCCTTTCCTTCTTAAAATAATTATAGAAACTAAACATAGTACTGCAGCTATACCGTAAGTAATCCAAAATGCATGTATGTTTGCATTAAAAGGTATTCCAGCTACGTTCATACCAAAAGAGCTAAAAATTATGTTAGGGATAGCCATAACTATAGTTATAGAAGCTAATAATTTCATTACCATATTTAGATTATTGGATATTACAGACGCAAAGGCATCCATGGTTCCACTTAATATATTACTATAAATATTAGCCATTTCTATAGCTTGTTTATTTTCTATAATAACATCTTCAAGTATATCTTGATCTTCAGGGTATTTTTGAAGAATTTCAAGTTTTAACATTTTTTCAAGTGTAATTTCATTAGACTTTAAGGAAGTAGAGAAATAAACTAGAGATTTCTCTAAGGACAATAATTGAATTAATTCTTTATTTTTCATGGATTTATGAAGTTTTTGTTCAATCATTAAGCTTTTTTTGTCTATTTGTCTTAAGTAGATTAGATAGTAACTTGCTATTCTGTAAAGTATTTGAAGGATAAATCTTGAACGTTTAAAAGTAAAAAATGATTTAACTTTATTATCAATAAAGTCAGTAAGAATTTTACTGTTTTTTAAACATACGGTTATTATAGAGTGTTCTGTATGAATAATTGCTAGTGGGTATGAATCGTAAGTTAAAGAGTTATCCTCCATTTCAGTGAATGGTATATCTACAATAACAAGAAGATTATTATCTTCAATATCAATACGGGAAGTTTCTTCTTCATCTAGTGCAGATTTTAAAAAGTCTAATGGTACACCTACTTTTTTAGATACAAGCAGCAAGTCTTCTTCAGAAGGTGCTACTATATTAACCCAGCATCCAGGTTCTATGGTATCTGTAGAATGTAATGTTCCTGATTCATCTAAAGTTTTATAAATTGAAATCATACGTTCCTCCCAAGTAAAAATAATTTTAAATTTATGTTTATATTATATATTATAAATATATAAAAATAAAAGAGACTTATGGAGTAGTCTCTTTTGTTTTTTCATGAAAAAATTCCTTTTTTACCTGATTAAGTAGTGAAGCATTTTCTATTAAATCTAAACCAGTTAAAGCTAAAGCTTGAGCAACTTTTAGAATTCTACTTTGAGCGTAATAAGATATAGTAGCCTCAGAAAATTCTTTGGAAGAATATTCTAAGTTTTTATCTTCTGATATAGATATATATGGGTGTATACAAGGTACAACATGACTTACAGTACCTAAACTTAAACCAGAGTTAGTGTTTTTAGGTGCTTCTATGTCTATTATACCGCTTTCTTTTAGATTGTGGCTAAAAATTCTAGATAGGTTTCTATTAGGTATTAGTTCATCATAAGGTAATTCATATAAACATATAGTACAGTCTATATTCATTAAGTAACCTGTAGTTTTAACTAATTCTCTTACTTTTTTTTCAATATCACAAGCCATAGACATTTTAGGACATCTAATATAAAACTTTGATTCTGTTTCAGAAGGCAGAAGGTATGGTGAGTCACCACCTTTTAATATTATTCCGTCAATGGTGCAGTTATCTTCAAAACCTTTAGAAAGTAAACTTAAAGTATTAAAAACAAAAAGGCACGCATCCAATGCTGTATAGTTTTTCGATTTCCTATAAGTAAATCCTGATTTACTTTTATAGTTTATTTTAATAGGTATTATAGCCATGGAAGAACCACTTTCAGCAGTAATTAAATCAGGATGGGCCATTAGTACTACATCTATGTCGTTAAAGGTTCCTTGTCTAGTCATAGTAACTTTAGAGCTGCCTAAAAATTCACCAGGACAGCCAATAACTATAACACTACCACCTACTTTAGGTATTATTTTAGATAGAGATAACGAAGCAGCTATGGACATAGCAGATATTAAATTATGTCCAACTACATGACCTAGATTATCAACAGCATCATATTCGCATATATAACATACCTTAGGATGACCTGTTCCATATTGTGCATAAAAAGCAGTTGGTATATCAAGATAATGTTCTATAACATTAAAATCATTGTTTTTTAACATGTTTACTATATAATTATATGCTTTATATTCATGAAAGCTGCTTTCAGGATTTTCATAAATATATTTTGATAAATTTAATATATCCTCTTTTATAGTAGTTAAATAAGTTGATATCTCTTGCCTCATAAAATTACCTCCTAAGTGTTGGATAAACATGTGGTAAAAAATAATTATGTAGTTGTAAATTGGTTAAAAATTATTTAAAATTAGATATATGTCTTAAATATGTATATCGTAATTTAAGACTTTATTACATCAAATAAATTTAAGGGGGAGTGGTTTTGATAAATCACAAGTTAATGTTAAAAAACTTCTGCAAAGTTCTGTTCGTGGCTTCAATTAGTATTAGCATAACACCTAAAGTTTATGCTCAAGGAAATTATCAAAGATACGGTGGAACTGATAGGTACGAAACTTCTATGAAAATTTCACAAAAGTTTGACACAAAATCAGGTTACGCAATAATTGCTTCAGGGCAGAACTTTCCAGATGCTCTTTGTGCATGTCCTCTTTCTAAAAAGTACGATGCTCCAGTAATACTTACTACAGAAAATAAGTTGGACAGCAAGGCTGAAGCAGAACTTAAAAGAAGTGAAGTAAAAAAGGTTTTTATAATAGGTAATTCTATATCAAAGGATGTAGAAAATAGTATTAGTAATATGGGAATAGCTTGTGAAAGATTGGGAGGAGCAGACAGATATGAAACTTCTATGATAGTTGCAAACTATGTAGGTATAAAGGAAAGAGTAATAGTAGTATCTGGAGATAACTATCCAGATGCATTATCAATTGCACCTATTGCAGCTAATATTGATACACCTATAATACTTGTAGGTAAAGATTCAATACCAGATGTGGTAAAAAATTCTTTAAAGGATAAACAAATCACGAATACTTATGTTATAGGGTCAGAAGGAGCTATAAGTAATTCAGTGAAGGATCAATTTAACAATGCAGAGAGAGTAAGCGGTACAGATAGATATAGTACTAATTTGGCTATAATCAATAGATTTAGAGATAATGTAGATTTTAGCAATGTATATTTGGCTTCTGGATCAAATTTTCCAGATTCACTTTCAGGATGTGCATTAGCACAAAAAACTAAGTCACCTTTAGTATTAGTAAACGAAGACATAAATACAGAAGAGCAAAATGGTATTAAACAAATACTGTCATCAGCTAAAAATATTTCTGTACTAGGATTAGAAGGAGCAGTTTCATTAAAAACATTATATTTAATAGGATTAGAAAAAGAACCACCAAAACCAGTACAGAATCAAGGAGTTCAGCCACCTGCATGGACAAGTTCCTTTAATATTATGAATGCAGGAGAAAGTGAAAGGGTTTATATAAAAAGTAGCCCAAGTTCTTCAGCATCAAATGTAGGTTCAACTTATGGAAGTCTTCCAGAAGTTAAAATTTTGGGCAGCAGCGGTGGATATTATTATGTAGAAGTATTAGACTATGATACTTTAAATTACATAAAGGGTTATGTACCTATGAGTATGGTTAATACGGTAACACCTTCAGGACCTTATAATATACTTGTAGATAAATCAAGACAAAGAGTATATATATTTAATAATGAAAATATAGTTAAGGAATTTGTATGTTCCACAGGGAAAGACGAAACTCCAACACCATCAGGTAGATTCTTAGTTGGATCTAAAGGACCTAGTTTTGCAGCATCTGAGAGTACAGAATGTTATTATTGGACAAGGCTTGACAATAATTATTTATTTCATAGTGCTATATATACTTTAAGTGGATATGCAGTACAATCTGAATATGATAAATTAGGTTCTAAGGCTTCACATGGATGTATAAGACTTAAAATAGAGGATGCAAAGTGGATTCAAGATAATGTTCCATATAGAACGCTAGTAACAATAAAAGATTAAAATTACAAATAATAAAAATAAACTCAATACAATTGAAAAAAATTATATTGAGTTTATTTTATTTATGTGGACAAAATAAATTTCTAAGTGTAGATGAATATTATATATAGTAGTAGGTAATAATTGTAAATATGAAAAATAGATAGGGGGTATGTGAAATGAAAAAGCGAATTTGTATTATATGTGGAAAAACTCTAAATGATGGTATAATTATATATGGTAGGGGTATTTGCCCTTGTTGTGAGAAGAGACTAATGAATATAGAAATGGATACAGATTTTTATGATTATTATAAACAATGTATAAGAAGAAATATAGCTGAATTAGTTATAAGAGGAGAGGAATTAAAGTGCCAGAATTACCGATTTTAGAAGGAATTTTAGAATATGTGAAAAACAATAATATACAATTATGCATGCCAGGTCATAAAGGAGGAAGAGGTTTTTTAGAAACTACTATTGGCAAGGATTTTTTAAAAAATCTTTTAAAATGCGATATTACTGAGGTAGAAGGAGTAGACAATCTTCATAACCCTCAAGGAATAATAAAAGAGTCAATGGAACTTTTAACAAAATTTTATGGAAGTAAAAAATCATATTTTCTAGTTAACGGCAGTACGTCAGGAAACTTAGCTATGATATTTAGTAGCTTTAATGAGGGGGATAAGGTATTAATAGAAAGAAATTGTCATAGATCCATCTTTAATGCTATAATAATGAGAAAACTTAAGCCTGTATATATAAATAATTTAATGAGTCATACACTAAATGCTCCAGTTTGCATAGATTTGGAGCATTTTTTACAGGTTTTGAATAAAAATAAGGATGCTAAAGGTATAATTGTTACTTATCCAAATTATTATGGTATATGCTCTAATTTAGAATATATAGTAAAACAAGGAAAGAAATATAATATGAAAGTACTTGTAGATTCGGCTCATGGAGCTCATTTTGGAATACATGATGATTTGCCTCAAAGTGCAGTAAAATTGAATGCAGATATGGTAGTTACTAGTACTCATAAAACTCTTTCTAGCTTAACACAAACGTCCTATCTTCATGTTAATAATATGGAAGATATAGAAAAAGTAGATTTTTATGTGAGTGCATTTTTAAGTACAAGCCCTTCCTATTTATTTCTATGTTCTATGGATTATGCTAGATACTATTTACAAACTTATGGAAGACAGAAATATGAAAAAATGTTAAATATGTTGGGATATTATAAAGATAAGATAAATTGCATAAAAGGTATAAAGGTAATCGGTAAAAAAGATATAAATATCAAACAAAAAATTGATTTATATCAACTAGATAGTGTATATGATATTGATAATACTAGATATGTTATAAATTTAGAAGAAGGATATAGCGGATATTTACTGGGAAATTATTTGAGAAAAAATAATATTCAAGTGGAAATGAGCGATCATTCAAATGTGGTCTTGATTTTTTCACCATTTAATGAAGAATGGGAACTTGAAAAACTATATAATGTACTTAAGAGATGTGATTTAAATAAAATAAAAGTTGAAAAATTGGATTTGTTGGAATATAACATACCTATAATGGCTTATATACCTTTTGAAATTATGGACAAAAAAAAGAAATACATAGATATAAAAGACTCACTAGGAAAGGTTAGTGCTGCTAATGTGGTACCATATCCGCCAGGAGTACCATTAATAAACATGGGAGAAATAATAGATGATGTAACCTTAAAGTCTATTTGTTATTATATTAATAAGGGAGTAGATATTTTAGGTTTAGAAGATAATAAAATAAGAGTAATTGATGAATTTAATGGAGGACAAAAATATGAATAGGGGCATTGTAATAGTAGTAGAAGGTTGCGATGGCAGCGGAAAAGCCACACAAACTCAAATATTATATGAAAAACTTCTAAGTGAAAATTATAAAGTAAAAAAAATAGAGTATCCAAATTATAAGAGTGATTCTTCAGCGTTAGTTAAAATGTATTTGAATGGAGATTTTGGAAGCAATCCAGAAGATGTTAATCCATATGTATCATCTACTTTTTATGCTGTGGATAGATTTGCATCTTATAAAACTGAATGGAAAGACTTTTACGAAAGCGGGGGTATAGTATTGGCTGATAGGTATACAACTGCAAATATGGTACATCAAGCATCAAAGATTAAAAATGAGCAAGAGAAAAGCAAGTTTTTAGATTGGCTTTGGGATTTTGAATTTAGAATTTTTGGCTTGCCAGTTCCAGATTGTGTTATGTTTCTTGATATGCCTCCAGAGTATAGCAGAAAGCTTATGAAAGAAAGAGCCAATAAGATTACAGGAGATAGTCATAAAGATATACATGAAAAGGACTATGAATACTTAGAACATTCATATAACAATTCCTGTGAAATAGCAGAAAAGTATAAGTGGAATAGAGTAAAGTGTGTAAAGGAAGGAAATATAAAAAGTATTGAATTAATTAGTGAAGAGGTATTTAATATAGTAAAAAAAACAATTAGTAAATTGTACATATAATAATATAACAAAGTCATTTGAATTAAATATATAATATTTCAATGTTTATATAATTTAAAATAAAAGGGAGATGAGTTATATGAAATTAATAATAGCTATTGTTCAAGATGATGATTCTGGAGATTTAGTTGAAACGCTAATGGAGTCAGGCTTTAGGGTAACAAAGCTTGCTACAACTGGAGGATTTTTAAAGGCAGGTAATACTACTCTTATGATTGGAGTGGAAGAAGAAAAAGTAGATCAAGTAATATCACAAATAGAAGAAATATGTAAAACTAGACAGCAGATTGTATCAACACCTTCACCAGTAGCAGGATCTACAGGTGTATATGTACCCTATCCTGTAGAAGTTGAAGTTGGAGGCGCAACAATATTTGTTGTAGATGTTGACAAGTTTGTAAGAGTTTAAATGGAGGGATTTTATTGAGTTTTAGTATGATAATAGGGCATGAAAATATAAAATTTCAGATTGTAAGTTCTATAAAGCAACAAAGGTTTTCACATGCTCATATTATTGTAGGAGAAGATGGCATAGGAAAAAGTTTTATTGCCAGGGAAACTGCTATTGAAATTTTAGGAAAGTGTGAAAACAGACAATATGCTGATATAGTAGAGTTTAAATTAGCAAAAGGTAAGAAATCAATAGGTATAGATGAAGTAAAAAGTATAATAGAAGAAACTACTAAAAAACCTTATGAAGGTAATAAAAAGGTAATTATAGTTTATAATGCAGATAAGATTACAGAAACAGCACAAAATGCATTTTTAAAAACTATAGAAGAACCACCTAAGGGTGTATTTATAATATTACTGTGTGAAAAATTAGAATTGATACTAGATACCATAAAATCAAGATGCCAAACATATAAGCTTAACAGACTAAGTGAAGAAGAAATGATGAATTTTATAAGTAGCAAATTTCCTGGATTATCAGAGATAGAATTAAAATCTGTTGTTGCATTTAGTGATGGTATACCAGGAAGAGCTGAAAAATTTATTGATGATAGTTCGTTAAGAGAAATTAGAGATACTATTATAAATGTATTAAGAACAGTTAGTACTAGTAATTTAGAAGAAATTTTATCTAATGAGAATTTTTTTGTGAAATATAAAAATGAATGGCAAGAAGTTCTAACTTGTATGTTGTCATATATAAGAGATGTACTCATATATAAGGAAACATCAAATAGGGATTTAATAATAAATATAGATAAAGTTAACGACATAAAAGATATAGCTGAAATGTTTTCATTTAATAAGTTAAATGGTATTATTAATATTATAAAAGAAACTAGAATAAAAATGGAGAAAAACGTTAACTCAACATTAGTTTTTGATTCAATGTTGCTTAAAATGCAGGAGGTATAATATGGTAAAAGTTATAGGGGTGCGTTTTAAAAAGGCTGGTAAAATATATTATTTTTCACCAGGCGATTTATATATAGAAAAAGATAGTAAAGTAATAGTAGAAACAGCTAGAGGTATAGAATTTGGTGAATGTGTAATAGGATGTAAAGAAGTAGAAGAATCCGAAATAGTTGCACCACTAAAAAGTGTCATAAGAGTGGCTACTGAAGAAGATATAAGAAAACATAATGAAAATAAGGAAAAAGAAACGGAAGCTTTTCAAATATGTTTAGAAAAGATTGAGAAGCATCAGTTAAAAATGAAACTTATAGATGTAGAATATACTTTTGATAATAATAAAGTTATATTTTATTTCACTGCAGATGGAAGAGTAGATTTTAGAGAACTTGTAAAAGATTTGGCTGCTATTTTTAGAACCAGAATAGAGTTGAGACAGATAGGTGTAAGGGATGAAGCTAAAATGATAGGAGGACTTGGACCTTGTGGAAGGACTATGTGCTGTTCTACATTTTTAGGGGATTTTGCTCCAGTATCAATAAAGATGGCAAAAGAACAAAATTTATCTTTGAATCCTACGAAGATATCAGGAATATGTGGAAGGCTTATGTGCTGCTTAAATTATGAACAAGAAACTTATGAAAAAATTAGAAAAAGATTACCTAAACCAGACTCTATTGTAAATACTCCTTATGGCAAGGGAGTAGTATTTTCAAATTCAGTAGTAAAGGAAAGTGTAAAGGTCAAAGTAAAGTCTGAAGATGGAGAAGAAACGTTAGTGGAAGTTCCAATAGATGAAGTAGAGCTAGTAACTGGTGGATTTGAAGGAAGTATTAATGAAGATGAAATAAAAATAGATGTGGATGAAGTTGAAGATCCGAATATAATTAAAGAATTATTTAAAGACAATTAAGGAGGAAAACTATGAAGTCTGTATTAAAAATTTATAATATGAATACAGCTGAAGACGTTAATAAGATTAGAATGGCAGTTTCAAGCAACGAAGGTGTAGTTGCTTGTCAAATAAATAAAGATAAAGGCGAAGTAAATGTTGTATATGATGATTATTTTGTCAATAACGATAAGCTGGTTCAGTCTATAGAAGATTTGGGTTATATAGTATTTTAAAATTGTCTTTAAAAACTTGTCCAAACGTGGTAAAATAAAAAATAGATGTGAAACATCGAATTTTAAAAGGAGGTGTTACATAATGGCTTACAAAATAGAGGATTCATGTGTAAGTTGTGGAACATGTGCTTCAGAATGTCCAGTTAACGCTATAAGTCAAGGAGATTCTATATTTGTTATAGATGAAAGTACTTGTATCGATTGTGGAAATTGTGCTAATGTTTGCCCAGTAGGAGCACCAGTTCAAGAATAGTGTTATTAACAAAAAGACTGCAATTAAGCAGTCTTTTTATTTTGATAATTATAAATAAAAATATATAAAACCAGTTTTAGGGTAAATTCTCTTTTATACCTAATATAAATATAAAATTATATAAAGATTGGTTTTTTTTGTTCGAATATCTATTATATAAAGCAAAATTGTTGAATGGAGGATAAAAATGGACATATCTGTTATCATTTTCGTTTTGGTTGGATTTGGATCTATAGTAGCAGGATTTGTAATAGAAAAAGGAGTAATAGGTTCACTTTTCCTACTTGCACCGGCTGTAATAGTATTTGGTGGAACAGCAGGAGCAGTCGGCTTAACGTTTCCAGGAGAAATTTTAAAAAGGTTACCAAAAATAATAAAGGTTGCAATAACTCCAAAAAAAATAGATTTATCAGCTCTTGTAGCATATTTTAAAGATGTATCTTATAAGACTAGAAAAAATGGATTATTAAGCCTTGAAGGAGAAATATCTGCGGATCCTAATTTAGACCCATTTATTAAGAAAGGACTTCAATTGGTAGTAGATGGAGTTGATCCACAAGCTGTTAGAAGTATTTTAGAGCTGGAATTGGAATCTACATCCGAAAGGCATAAAAAGGGAGCGGCTATTTTTGCACAAGCAGGTGGATATGCTCCTACACTTGGTATTATAGGTACGGTAATGGGACTAGTTCACATTTTGGCTGATTTGTCTGATCCGAACACCTTAGGTCCTAAAATAGCATCAGGATTCTTAGCTACATTGTATGGTCTTTCATCTGCAAACTTATTGTTTTTACCATTAGCAACTAGATTAAAAGCACTAGATGAAAAAGAATTTGGAGAAAAGTCTCTTATAATCGAAGGTATATTATATATACAAGAAGGAATAAATCCTAATACTATAGCAGAAAAATTAAAGGGATTTTTAAGTAAAGAAGAACTTAAAAAATTTGAAGGAATGGATGGTAAGCCAGAAGTATGAAGAAGAAAAAGCAAGAAGAACATGAAAATAGTGAAAGATGGCTTCTTAGTTACTCAGACTTTATGACTTTACTTATGATACTTTTTGTTGTTTTATATGCTATGAGTAATGTTGACAAAGCAAAGTTTTCTCAGCTTTCTCAATCAATGAGTATAGCTATGGGGGGCGGAAAAATAATGCAGGGTAATGAAAACTCCCCAAACATATCAAATTCAAGCCCTAGTGGAAACAGTTCAGATGGAAAGACAGAAGAGTCTAAAATGGAGGACTTAAAGAAAAAGGTTGATAGTTATTTACAAAAGAACGGAATGCAAAATAGTGTTACTACTGAAGTAGATGAAAGAGGACTTGTAGTAAGTTTAAGAGATACTTTATTTTTTGAAACAGGAAAAGCAGAAGTTATAGCAGCTTCACAAGGGAAACTTGTGGAAATAGGAAAAATATTAAATCAATTAGATAATTCAATGAGAATAGAAGGCCATACGGATAATGTTCCTATACATAATGAGCAATTTTCCGATAACTGGCAGTTATCTTCTGCTAGAGCACTTAATGTTACTGAATTACTCATAGCTAATGGAGTACCTCCTAAAAAGCTTTCATCAGTTGCATATGGAGAGTATAGACCAGTATTAGATAATTCTACAGAAGATGGTAGAGCAAGAAATAGAAGAGTTGATATAATTGTTGTAAGCAATAAGTATAATAAAATAGAGAACAATTCTATAGGAACAAATCCCTTGGGTGATCCAAGTTTAGGTGATAAGCCTATGGGGGACAAACCTATGGGAGACAATCCAGCAAATGTTCCAGATATAAGTAATAAGTAAGCCTTAAGATACACTTTAATCTTAAGGCTTAATTTTATGTAAAATTAAAGAAATTTGACAATTTAATTTATATAAATGATAATTGTTAATAAATATAATTCATTATAATATTTAAGAATAATTAATCTATTAAGTGATTATTTATTATAGAAATGAGGATAAAGCTTATGGTTGATAACTTTTTGAAAGAGGATGAAACATTAGATGACTTACAGTTAAAAGGAATTTGTGTAATACAAAAAAAAGATGCATTTAGATTTGGAGTAGATGCGGTATTGCTTGCCAACTTTGCAGTTGTAAAAAGAAATGCAGAAGTTATAGATTTATGTACTGGTACAGGAATAGTTCCATTTATATTAGCAGGAAAAACGGAAGCTTCTAAGATAGTTGGAATAGAAATACAAGAAGAAATGGTGGAAATGGCGGATAGGTCTTGTATGTTTAATAAACTAGAGGATAAAATAAAGTTTATTAATAAGGATTTAAAGGATTTAAAATTTCTCAAAAACTTATCCAAAGTAGATGTAGTTACAGTAAATCCACCTTATAAGTTGAAAAATTCTGGAATTGTAAATCCTAACGACAAAGATGCTATTGCAAGACATGAAATATGCTGTACCTTAGAAGATGTTATAAAAGCGTGTAAAGCAGTTTTAAAGGATAATGGAAGGATGTATATGATTCATAGACCAGATAGGCTTGCAGATATTATATGTCTTATGAGAAAATATAAAATTGAACCCAAGTTAATAAAGATGGTTCAACCTAATTTAAAAAAAGCTCCAAATATGTTATTAATAGAAGGTCAAAATAATGGAGGAACTTTTTTAAAATGGGAAGCACCTCTTTGTGTACATAATTTAGATGGAAGCTATACTGATGAAATTAATAAGATATACGGGAAATAAGTAAAAAATCATGCTTAAATGGAGGAACATATATGAGTATTGGAAAATTATATTTAGTACCTACACCAATAGGTAATTTAAAGGATATAACTTTAAGAGCATTAGAGGTATTAAACCAGGTAGATTTAATAGCAGCAGAAGATACAAGGCAAAGCCTGAAACTTTTAAACCATTTTAATATAAAAAAGCCTTTAATAAGTTATCATAAGCACAATGAACAAGGTAAGAGTGAAAATTTGATAGATAAGCTTAAAGAAGGAAAGAACATAGCTTTGGTAAGCGATGCTGGAACTCCGGGAATATCAGACCCAGGGGCAGTAATAGTTTCTAAGTGCATAGAAGAAAATATAGATTTTGAGGTTTTAACTGGAGCTACTGCTGTAACCACAGCATTAGTATATTCAGGTATGGATACGACAAAATTTATATTTAGAGGATTTATGTCAAGGGACAACAAGGAAAGAAAAAGTATGATGGAAGAGTTGAAAAATAGAAAAGAAACTTTAATATTTTATGAAGCACCTCATAGACTTAAAAATACTTTAGAGTTTTTAAAAAGCAATTTGGGTAATAGGAAAATATCTATATGTAGAGAACTTACAAAAATGCATGAAGAAATACTTAGATTGAATTTAAGTGAAGCTATAGATTATTATGAAGACAAAACAGTAAAAGGGGAACTTGTACTTGTAGTTGAAGGAAAAGATGAAAAAGAAATAATGAATGAGGAAACGTCAGAATGGAATGATTTGGAAATTGATGAGCATATAAAAATGTATATTGAAGAGGGGCTAAATAAAAAAGAGGCTATAAAGAAAGTGGCTAAAGATAGAAATTTGCCTAAATCTGAAATATATAAGTATTCAATTAATTTGTAAAAAATTTAGTAAATTAAGAATATTTCATGTTAATATATATGCATATTAAAATCAAAGCTTTGGATTTATTAATAAATTAAAGATTTTAATAGGATAATATTAACGATTTTAAAAAAATACTGCTATAACATTGAGATTTGATATAAATTAATGATATAATATAAACATGCAGTTTTTGGCTGCAAGTTTATTAAAAAAATAATTTAATTATATGACAAAAAAATAATTAAGAGTAATAAATGTTTTTTTATAAACATAGATGTTTTAAGCACTTATATTAAGGAATATTTTAGCGAATATTCTATATATATTTGAAATTAAAGCAAAAAAGTAATAAAAATTCTTTTTAACTAAGGAGGTTAAAGTATTGAATAAAAAAACTTTATCTGTTGTTATTGCTTTAACATTAGCAGTAACAATGAATGGAACCGTTTTAGCTGCACCATCAAGTAGTAATCCACAGATAGCTCAAGTTCAACAACAAAAACAGGATTTAGAAACAAAAGTAGAAAAATTGGACAACCAGATAACAGAAATAATGAAACAAATAGATGGTAATAAAAAGAGCATTGAAAAAACTACAGCAGATATAAAGACAACTCAGCAAGAATTAACTAATGCAGAAAACAGCATAAAGGGACAACAGGATGTATTTAATAAAAGAGTTAGGGCTATGTACATAAATGGAGCAGATAGCTACCTAGGTGTTATATTGCAGTCTGATAACTTAAGTGATTTCATATCAAGAGTTGATACTGTTAAAAAAATAGTAGGATTTGATGAAAAAGTAATAAACGATTTAAAACAAAAAAAGGACACAATAACAAAGAAAAAGGAAGCTTTAAATGCTGAGAACAATAAACTTTTAGCTTTAAAAGCAGATAATGAAAAGAAATTGGCAAGCTTTAATAATACTAGAAGTGAACAAAAAAATTTGATTGCTAGTTTAGATGCTAAGGAAAAAACTCTTAAGGCTGCAGATGCTGAAACAAATAATTTAGTTGCTTCAGCTCAAGGCCAAGTTGAAAAATACAGTGCATCATCACCAGCATTATCAAGAGGTTCATCATCAGCTAGTGCAATAGTTCAATATGCGTCAACTTTCCAAGGTGTGCCTTATGCTTGGGGAGGAAATGGTCCAAGCTCTTTTGATTGTTCTGGCTTTACTTGTTATGTTTTTGCACATTTTGGAATAAGTTTACCAAGAGTAGCTTCAGATCAACAAGGGGTAGGAGAGGCCGTATCAAGAGATCAACTTCAACCAGGAGATTTAGTTTTCTTTGGATCACCAGCTCACCATGTTGGAATATATGTAGGTGATGGATGTATGATTCATGCACCACATACTGGAGATGTAGTTAAAATATCACCATTACATTCTGATTTCAGTGGAGGAAGAAGAGTAAGGTAGAAAATATTATCATTAGTGTTAATGATATTTATAATACGTATAAAAGTCTTACAAGCTGTTGAGTTTGTAAGACTTTTTATTTATATTAATAACTTAACCTTTATACACATAAAATTTTTACTTAAATAAAAAGCCCACATGAGTTATCATGTGGACTTAAATGACTATTTACCTTCTTTTAATTCATTTAAACAATTTTTGCAAATATTTTTGCCTTTGTAGTTTACAACATCTCTTGCATCACCACAGAATATACATGCAGGCTCATATTTCTTTAATATAATTTGTTCACCATCAACATATATTTCTAAAGCATCTTTTTCTGCAATATCCAAAGTTCTTCTTAGTTCTATAGGAATAACTATTCTTCCTAATTCATCTACTCTTCTTACAACTCCAGTTGATTTCATTTGAAAATCCTCCTTTAACTCCATAATTCGACATATGTTTAATTAAATAATAGCAAATATGACATTAAAAGTCAACATGCTTTAAGAAATAAATTTACAAATTTCTTATTCACTTCCATCTATAGTTAATATACTACCAAAATATACAAATGTCAATATGTTTTTATTACAAAATACATTTTTTTACTATATTATAGAATGTTGATAAATCAATGTATGTAAAGAAAAACTATCAAGATTGTGTTCCTAATTATAGAAAAATAGGAATGAATAACAAGTAAAAATAAAATAGTAATTATATGGATAATAAAAATTTAAATGTCGAAAGTTATTTTGATTATCCAATAGTATGCAATTAATGGTTACATTTAGCAGTAGGTTTAGATTAGATTGTAAAGTTAATAATTTGTAAATATTAAATAAATTAAAAGAGTTCGCATTTTTAGCATATTTACAGGATAAGTTTTTATACTAAATTTTCACTATTGTAAAAAACAAGGAAAATTTTAATTGCAATATGTTTATTTATATGTGGTAAAATAATGATGAGTAGGTGATAACAAATGAATAGTACAAATGAATTTTTAAAAGTGTTAAAAAAGTCTTTAAATGAAGTAGGAGGTGAAGCATATTTAGTAGGGACATTTGTTAGGGAAAGACTTATAGATTTTAAAAGTCAACCATCAAAACTAGATATTATATATAATGGAGATATAAACAAGTTATTAATGTCTTTAGATAATAAACAATTCAGCTTTTATTCTCTAAAAGAAAACAAAGATACTTATAGATATAATGATAGAAATACAGTTTTTAATATAACCAAAATGAAAGAAAAAAGTATTGAAGAAGATTTAAGTAAAAGAGATTTTTCTATAAATGCAATTTCTCTTAAACTTATAGAAAATAAAATAATAGATCCTTTCAATGGAAGAAAGGCTATGAAGTGTAGAATTGTTCAAAATGTAAGTGATACAAGTATAGAAGAAGATCCAATTAGAATATTAAGAGGTATTAGGTTCTGTATAAGATATGGTATGCATTTTAATTTAGAGACAGAGAAGAAAATAGTTGACTTATCTTATAAGCTTAAAAGTTGTAACAAGGAACGATTATTTACTGAACTTATGAAGTTAATGGAGATAGATAATAATGGTAGAGCTTTTGAGGTTTTAGATAATTATGGTGTTTTAAAAAATATATTTCCTTATATGGAGGAATTAAAAACTGTAGGAAAGTGCAAATATCACACAGAAGATGCATTTACTCATATGAAGTTAACTTATGAGATGTTTAAGGATGTAGTTAAAGGAAGAATAAAAATAGAAGGACTTAGTTTGCAAAATTTAGAAGAACATATAGACAATTTTAAAGTAAGAGAATGTGTAAGTCTTGCATGTTTTTTACATGATATAGGAAAGTTTAACTGTTATAAAGAGAAAGAAGATAGTGTAAGTTTTTTGGGTCATGAAAAAGAAGGAGCTAAGATAGTTAATGATATATGTAAAGATATGAAAGTGCCTCAAAAGTCAGCTCAGCTTGTAGAAAAACTTGTAGAAGCACATATGTGTCCATTGGAAATTTTTAAAATGGATGAAAATAAAAGAATGGAAGCAGCCTATAAGTTCTTTGAAAAGTATAATAGGTATTGTGAATTTATATTGATTATTTCACTATGTGACAACTATGCAACTTATGATTCTTTGTACGAAGACACTAGAAAGCATGAATATAAGAAGTTTATTGAAGATATGATTTGTAAATATAAGCTGCAAAAATAGTTGGAATACAGGTTAAATTTTTGGAAAATATGATATAATTAGAACTATAGTTTATATTTTAGGAGGTTATTGTATGAAAATATTCATTGATACAGCTAATGTAGAAGAAATAAAGAGAGTAGCAAAATGGGGGGTACTTGATGGTGTAACAACTAATCCTTCATTAATTGCTAAAGAAGGCAGAAAATTAAAGGATGTTATTGAAGAGATTTGTGCCATTGTAGATGGTCCTATTAGTGCAGAAGTTATAAGCTTAGAAGCTGACAAGATGGTTGAAGAAGGCAGAGAGCTTTCAAAATTACATAAAAATATAGTAATAAAAATACCTATGTGTGAAGAGGGATTAAAAGCAGTTTCGATTTTAGCTAAAGAAGGTATAAGAACAAATGTTACTTTAATATTTTCAGCACAACAAGCTTTATTAGCTGCTAAAGCAGGAGCAAGTTTTGTAAGTCCATTTATGGGTAGATTAGATGATATAGGTAATGCAGGAATTATGGTTATACAAGATATAGCTGAAATATTTGAGATATATGGTATAGAAACAGAAATAATAGCAGCAAGCATAAGAACACCTATGCATGTTTTAGATTGTGCAAAAGCTGGAGCAAATATATCAACAATACCATATAAAGTATTAATGCAAATGCTTAAACATCCATTAACAGATGCAGGTATACAGAAATTCTTAGATGACTATAATAAATCACAAAAGTAGATTAAATTAAGAAATCCTAATGATAAAATCATTAGGATTATTTTTGTTAATAAAAAACATAATGTAATAATATGTGACATATATTACACGCAATTAGACAAAAAACAAAGTTATCAACAAACAAAGTTATCCACATTGTGAATAAAAACGCATAATTTTAGGTTAAAATGAACTATATCAAAGCATACAACTTATCCACAAAATCTGTGCACAACTTTTCGAAATCTGTGGATAAGTTGTAATTATGTGAATTAATCCACAATACATAACAATGAAATTAATTAGATTAAGATTCTTCTATACTTTGAAAAGTTGAAACAATAAAATCAAATTCTTCAGGATCTGTAATTTCACCATAAGTATCTTCGGATATTCCTGGGTAATAATGAAGTATAAATTTTTCTTTGGTTAGGACATTTTGAATTATTATATATTTATTATCTACTTCTACATCTTGAAGAGTTGATAAAACAATATATCTGTCATCATCACCTGTTCTATTATTAGTTAAATTCAAAGTGAAATTATCATGTTTTGTAACATTTATTTTTTTGTGATCACAGGAGATTATTTTTGAGTTATCTTTGCAGCCTAAGCAACTATCAAATTTACAATTGGCAGTACAATTTAAGCATTGGCATTTGCTGCATTTTTCTAGTTGATCTAAAGAATCTAAATTTTCATCTCTGTAATCTTTAATTAAATCCACAGACTTATCATTTTTAAATATACCTAAAAATCCACTTTTATTAATTTCAGACATTGATGCATCAATAAGTTCCATATATTTTTTTAAAATGTGAATTTTAGATACATACTTTCTGCCTTTTAATGTACTTTGATCTAAAAAAGGTGATATGTTATCAATAGCATAAGTTATGTCTACATATATTTTACTATATTTATCTTTTTCTATTTTCAGAAATTCTTCAGCTTTATTCATAATAAATCACCTTAGTTCTGTTTATATTTTTTTAATTCTTCATCAAGATCAGTTTCTTTTAATTTTTCAAATTCCTTTTCTAAAGAATTATCTTCTCTTAGATCTCCTAGGCCTTCTGCTAAGGCTTCTTTTCTTTGAACCTTTCTTTCTATATCATCTAAGTTTATTTTATTGCTTCCAGCATCTACATTTGATAAAATTTCGTTGACCTTTTTACTAGCTTCAGCATTATTAAATCTAGCTGAGGCTTCATCTCTATAAGCTCTAGTTTTTTCTATTTCATTTTCTAGTTCTCTAAGTTTTGCTTTTAATGTTTCAGCTTTTTTACTAGCATCTTCATAGCTAGTTTTTAAAGAATTATAAGTTTTATCACATTCTAGTTTTTTTGCAAGAGCCTTTTTAGCTAAATCTTCATTGCCCTTACTCATAGCAAGTTTAACTTTTTCATCAAAATCTTCTGAATCCCTTTTTGCAGTAGCCATTTTCTTCTCAATTTCATGAACATTACCTAAGATTTGAGCGGAAGATAATTTAGCTTTATTTAAACTTTCCTCCATATCCCTAATCTTTTGGTCTAAAAGTTCAATTGGATTTTCAACCTCATCCAAAGCATTATTAACCTTAGCTTTAAACATGTTAGACATTCTTGAAAATATTCCCATAGTAAAATCCTCCTTAATTATCTTCTTCTATTTTTTATTAATCTAATAATAAATAATATTATTATTACAAAGATTATAAACTTGAATATGGTTCCTAAAAAGCTTCCGGTACTGTAACCATAACCGGAACTATATCCATGTCCCCAAGGGATTGGTATAGGTATTGGAATAGGTAAAAATGATCTTCTACTTCCACTATCGTAACTTCGAGATGTTCCACTATTTGAGCTACTGTTTGATGTTTGTGAATTAGAGTTTCCCGAAGAGGATTTAGGTGAATTTGAAAAACTTCCGGATTTAAAATCCCCATTTGAGGATTTAGAGCTTCCCGATGAAGACTTAGATGACGAAGAACTTCCAGAACTACTAGAAGATTTAGGGGAAGAGAAGCTTCCGGATTTAAAACTACCACCTGAACTTCTGGAACTTCCTGATCCTTTAGCAAAGGCTATAGTATAATTATTATTTACACCTAAGGTACTTGCTAATTGAGGATTAAAAATATCTGTTGATAAGAATAAAAAAGCAAGTAATAAGCATATAAAAAATCTTTTCTTATTTATTTTGTTCACCCCCCAAGAAAATAGGATTGCTTTTTATTATATGTTAGCATATTATGCCGTATTATTGGATAGAAATAATAATAAATTTTATTAATTTAACTATAAAAATATTATATAGTATGGCATACTTTATAACAATGTTTAAAATAGCTCGTTTGGGTGAAATTATAACTCTTTAAACTGATTATTAAGTGTAAGGATAAGAATAGCATCATATAGCTTAAGATTTTAATGTAATATGCAATGTAATGTGTAATTTTTTAAGTTGTAAAGAGTTTATATATACCTTATAATATAAATGTACAAAAGTATATATAGAATATAAGTTAATATAAAATGTGTTAATAATAATAGTTATAAAGGAAAGGTGGTGAAAATTTGGTTCTTATTTTACAATTAAAAATAAATTAAGAATCAAAGTTATTGTATGGAAAAAAATAAATTTACTATAGAATGCATAGATGAGATTGCTAAAGATATATCTAAAAATACTATAGTTTCTTATGAAGATTTGCCAAGATATGATTTATTTTTATCACAGGTCATAGATTATCTTAATGATAAATTTTTAGATGAAAAATATACTAATAATATAGTTCAAAATTATATTAAAAATGAAATCATATCAAAACCAGAAGATGGAAAAAAGAGGGGGTATACTAAGCTGCATTTAGCACAGCTAGTACTTCTTAGTTACATGAGACCAATACTCACTACTCAGGAGATAAAAAAAGTTTTTTGCTTGGCTTTTAATGATATAAATGACAGGGACGATGATATTATATCCTGGGAAAAAGCTTATAAAAATTTTTCGGATATACAACAAGATAGTTTTGAAGAATTTATATCAAAGCAGCATTTTGATGGAGATAAGATTGATAAGATAGTAGAGAATATGAATTTAAAAAAAGAGGAACAGGAACGAATAAAGGTATTTTTTATAGTAATGACTTTAATTTGTCAGGCTAGTGCTATAAAAAAATTAGTACAAAATATAGTAGATAATTATGAAAATAATATTTAAGTTCATAGAAATGTAGTATAGGTGTTGTATAACTTCGGATTTGTTGCATAAATATTTATTAAAAGTTAGCTAGGTGAATTTGAACTACACTCGATTCAATTGGTAGAGTGTAGTTTAAATTTACCTAGTTTTTTTATTTATGAAATAAAAATAAGATATTTAAGTAAAATATACTAGAAATTTTTTTAAATATAATATATAATATATGTATAAATATACAAAAGAAAGAATAATTATAATTCAAAATAGATTAGAACTATATAAATATAAAGGGGGTATTTAAGTGTTTAATTTAAAGAATAGAAGTTTTTTAACTTTAATGGATTTTACACCTAAAGAAATAAATTTTTTAATAAACTTAGCAAAGGAACTAAAGAATGCAAAATATGCAGGAACTGAAAAACAGATGCTTAAGGGAAAAAATATAGTATTATTATTCCAAAAGGATTCTACAAGGACTAGATGTGCTTTTGAAGTTGGGGCAATGGATCAAGGTGCAAATGTTACATACATTGGACCTACAGGCAGTCAAATGGGAAAAAAGGAATCTATAGCAGATACTGCAAGGGTTCTAGGAAGGATGTATGATGGTATAGAATATAGAGGGTACAGCCAAAAGGTTGTAGAAACTTTGGCAAAATATTCAGGAGTACCTGTATGGAATGGGTTAACTGACGAGGATCATCCGACTCAAGTTTTAGCAGATTTCTTAACTATAAAGGAAAATATTAATAAGCCATTAAATCAAGTAAAATTTGTATATGTTGGTGATGGTAGAAACAATATGGCCAATGCTCTTATGATAGGTGCGTCAAAGATGGGAATGGACTTTAGAATAGTAGCTCCAAAAGAATTATTTCCACATTCTGATATATTAGAAAAATGCAGTGTAGTTGCTGAACAAAATGGAGGAAGTATAACCATTACAGATGATATAAGAAAAGGTGTAGAGCATGTGGATGTGATATATACGGATGTTTGGTTATCAATGGGTGAGCCAGAAGAAGAATGGGAACAACGTATAGAGCTTTTAAAGCCATATCAGGTAAATATGGATATGATAAAAAATACTCTTAACGAAAATGTAAAGTTTCTCCATTGCTTGCCAGCATTTCATGATACAAGTACTAAAGTAGGAGAACAAATATACGACAAATATGGACTAGAGTGTATGGAAGTTACTAATGAAGTATTTGAAAGTGAATATTCATTGGTGTTTGATGAAGCTGAAAATAGAATGCATACAATAAAAGCAGTCATGGTAGCAACTTTAGGAAAGTAAAATAGTATTAATATTAAATTGATGAATTTATTAAAAACCCTATGTAAAAAATAATAGTTACATAGGGTTTTGTTATGTAAGTTAGCGAAAAATCAATGCATAAAATTACGTGAATTTTGAAGATTAGGAGGTAATATTGACGTATGTTATTATTAAAAGTAAAATTAAATAAGGGGATTTGATAATTATGTATATATATGGAGATGATAATAGATGAATTTTCTTAGAGAAATATTGAGAAAAGAAACAACTAAGGAAATATCAGTTTTTATAATTGTAGCAATACTTATTTATGCATTAAAGAATATTATTGATTTATTTTTGTTAACATTTTTATTTACATACTTAATTTATAGTTTAGAAAAGATTATTATAGTTAATTTGAGAAAGTATATAAAGTTAAAAGAAGTATTTATAACTATAGCTTTATATCTTATAATTTTTACGCTTTTAATATATTTTGTATATAAGTATATTCCTTTAATAGTAAACCAGAGCGTAATATTAGCTAATGGGTTTATTGGAGGAAAGTCTCAATATAGCATAAATAAAGTACAGCAGTATTTATATCCTTTAATAGGGCAGGTTGATATAAAAGGTTATTTAAAAAATGAGGTAAGTACTATAGTTCAGTTTATTACAAGTTTAGGAAAATGGGGGATAAATATAATTTTAGCGTTGGTGTTAAGCTTATTTTTTATGCTTGAAAGGACTAACGTCAGGAGGTTTCTAATTAAGTTTAAAACCAGTAGGATTTCAATAATGTACAAGTATGTAGTATTGTTTTGGAAGGATTTTTTAATTTTTTTTGGTAAGGTTGTACAGCTTCAAATGTTGATTGCAGTTACTAACTCTATTCTTTCGCTAATAATGTTAAGTGTAATGAATTTCCCTGAATCTATTGCACTTGCATTTATGATATTTATATTTAGTTTAATTCCAATTGTAGGTATTATTATGGCTTTAATTCCTCTTTCTATAATTGCTTTTAATATTGGAGGTATGATTAAAGTTATATATGTAATATCAATGATAGTACTTTTATATGCAGTAGAAAATTATGTACTAACACCTCAATTTATGTCTTCAAAAACTAAAATACCTGTTTTCTTTGTTTTTATAGTGTTAATAATATCTCAGCATTTCATGGGTATGTGGGGACTTTTGGTTGGAATACCTTTATTCATGTTTATTTTGCATATGGTTGGTATAAATCTTAATAAAAAATAAGAAATACAGGAACTACGGGTTAGATTCTGTATTTCTTATTTTTATTCAACTTAGATTTTTTCAACTAAACATATACTTTGAGCGGATATTCCTTCCCTTTTGCCTGTAAAACCTAACCCTTCTTCAGTAGTTGCCTTTACACTTACTTTATCAATATCTATTTCTAAGGCTTCAGCTATGTTTTTTTTCATATCGTCAATGAAAGGTGATAATTTAGGAGATTGAGCAATTATAATTGAATCTATATTTTCAACCATATATCTTTTTGAATTTATTAGGGCACCTACCTTTTTTAATAATACTAAGCTAGAAATATTCTTGTAACAAGGATCTGTATCTGGAAAATGTTTGCCTATATCTCCTAAAGATAGAGAACCAAGTAAGCTGTCCATTATGGCATGTAAGAGTACATCTGCATCAGAATGGCCTAATAATCCTTTGTCATAAGGTATATTTACTCCACCAAGAATGAGAAGCCTATTTTCAACAAGTTTATGCACATCATAACCTATTCCTATTCTCATAATAAAACCTCCAAAGTTTTTATTTATATTTTATCACAGAAAAAAAAAGGTGCATAATCATTGCACCTTAGGAGATGTCTCGGTTATAATGTATCACTTTTTTAGTATCACTTGGATCAGATGGAGTATTTGTAGAGTTAAATATTTTTCTAAAGAAGTTTTTTAATATGGATAATATGGATTGTTTTTTATTTTTATTTTTAGTAAAATCTACGAAAATAACTTTATCTCTCATAATATTCCCACCCTTCATGAAAATACATATTATAATAAAATAATAACATAAAATCTTGAAAATGTTAAGAAAATTCAAAAAATATTATCGAAAACATATTGCAAAATTATAAGCTATATTATAGGATAAACTTAACTATAGAAAAATATTCATTAAAATTATGAAAATATATAATAATATTATTAGATGCTATTAGTATAAATTTATGTAGTTGCTAAGTTTCAATTAATTTTAAATTTTTTATATTGTAATTTAGTGAAACTTAGCATTAAAAAAGAAAAAGAAATCAATTGTACCAGTGGGCCTTGCATAGTATATTATATGATTTTTACACCATATATGTTAAAGTAAATCTGAAAAATTAATAAAAAATGTTGAGTTATACACAAGTTGTCCACAGAACTGTGGATAATGTGTATAAATGTTAATATATTTTGCAAGGAATTGACCTATTTATTAATTTTTTGCGTGAATATTTAGTAATCCACCATAAGTTTCACAAGTTATGAACAAGCTAT
Source organism: Clostridium sp. JS66 (assembly GCF_033561535.1). Taxonomy (NCBI): domain Bacteria; kingdom Bacillati; phylum Bacillota; class Clostridia; order Eubacteriales; family Clostridiaceae; genus Clostridium; species Clostridium sp. JS66. The sequence continues at coordinate 97,515 of NZ_CP131467.1, forward strand.
CTGTGGATAATGTTGATAACCTTTAGAATATACAGTAAGTTAAAGTTTATTATAGAGATCAATTTTAAGTGATTATTTTTAATAAACATAGTGCTAAAATGTAAAAGTTAGTAAAGATTATAATGCATTGCTCAATGATATCAATAAAATAGTAAAAGAAAAATAACTTTAATTTGTACTAACAAGTTATCAACATGTAAAATGTTAATAATGTGGACAACTTTCTAATTAAAATTTACATATTTCCAGTACAAATTAAACATAATTTATATTATAATAAAATTTGTCTATAAGAATATAATGGTGTTTTGTATATAAATGAAAATTAGGAAAGAAGTGAAAGTATGAATAGAAAATATAAAAAGTTAACATTATTAATGGTTATTGTCCTTATGATAGGAGTTTTGAGCTACAATTTTATTAATGGAAGAAAGGCAAAATCTCATAGTGAAAAAACTACAAAACAGCAAGTTAGTAACACTAAAGAAACTAGTACAACAAAGAACAAAAATGAAACTGCACAAAATAATGAAAAAGACAGAGAATTTAAAGATGGAATCCTTAAATATAATGATAAATCTGTACCTGTAATTATGTATCATTCTATTGATTATGAAGCAGGAAATGAACTTAGAGTTCCTAAAGAAAAATTTAGAGAGCAAATGAAATACTTAAAGGATAATGGTTATACAACATTAACTTTAGGAGAATTGTATAATTTTATGTCTAACAATAAACCTGTTCCTGAAAAGTCAGTAGTTTTAACTTTTGATGATGGCTATAAGGATAATTATGAAAATGCTTATCCTGTGCTAAAGGAATTTGGATTTAAGGCTACCGTATTTATTATTACTAATTGCATAGATAAGGATAAAGGTTTTTTAACATCAGCTCAATTAAAGGAAATGCAGCATAATGGTATAGATATAGAAAGTCATACTTTAAATCATGACAAATTAAATGAATTGCCATATGATAAACAACTTGAAACATTAAAGGGTTCAAAGGAGTTTTTAGAGAAGCTTCTTAATAAAAAGGTAAAATATATAGGCTATCCTTATGGAAAATGCAACAATGATACTGTAAAGGCAGCTAAGGATGCAGGCTATGTTATGGCTTTTACTACTGAAAGCGGTTGGTCTAACAAAAATCAAGGTATATACACATTAAATAGAGTATATATTTCAGCAAACCATGATATGAAAGAATTTGAAAGAAGAATAAGTAATTTAAATTATAATGTTAGTACTACTACTAGTAGTAAAAAGAAAGTTAAAGGGCAATAAACATAAGCTTCTTTATCCGAAAAACTAATTATCGGATAAAGAGGCTTCTTCAGTTTTTATAGAAGTAGAAGTTAATTTGTTTATAGTTTTTAATTCGCTTGGAGTTAGGTATCTCCATTTACCTACAGGAATATCTTTCAACGTTACATTCATTATTCTAATTCTTTTTAACTTTAATACATTGTAACCTAATGCCTCACACATCCTTCTAATTTGCCTGTTTAGCCCTTGAGTTAATATTATTCTAAATACGTGGGAACCTTCTTTATACACTTTACAAGGTTTAGTTACAGTATTTAATATGCTAACACCAGAGGCCATTTCCTTTAAAAACGAATTTGTAATACATTTATCCACAGTAACAATATATTCTTTTTCATGATTGTTGCCAGCCCTTAAAATTTTATTTACAATATCACCATCATTGGTTAAAAATATTAATCCTTCCGAATCTTTATCTAGCCTTCCAATATGAAATATTCTTTTAGGATAGTTCACAAAGTCCACTATATTATTTTTAATTTTTTTTTCAGTAGTGCATATTATACCTACAGGTTTGTTTAGGGCAATATACACCTTATCATCTTTTTCAGTAAGAAGTTTACCGTCCAATTTTACTTCATCCCTAGAGTTTACTCTAGAACCTAATTCTGCTGTGGTACCATTTATAGTAACTCTTTTTTCTTGTATTAGTGTATCAGCTTCTCTTCTAGAACAAATACCTTTTTCACTTATAAATTTGTTTATTCTCATAGAATCTGAATTTTCATTATGGTTTATTTTGTTTTTATGCAACTCAATAAAATCTCCTTCCTTTTGTTAGTGATTTAGTTATATGCAAATTTTAAAGTATTATTTATAAATGATATCAAATTTTTTAGCTAATTAGCAAGTTTTATATTAAATAGACGAATATTCATAATATGGGGTTAAAATTATTTAAATAAATATAGAAGTTTTTTAATATATTATTACATAGAAGAAAATGGAGGGTAGATTATGAATAAAAAAATAAAAATGATTATCTTTACTTTGATATGTTCTTTAACTGTAGTTACTACTAAGGTTTCAGCAGAAGGCTCATCATTAAGTAGTCCAAAGGTTAACATTACTACTAGTAAGGAATGGACTGTAAAATTTAATGCATCTTTAAAGACAGATACTGTTAATGACAAAAGCATAACTGTGAAGGATGAAAATAACAAAGTTGTACCTGTAAGCGTAACCATGGGTAAGAGTTCTGATACGATAGTAATAAGTCCTGAAGTTTCAGGATATGAACCAAATAAAAAATATAATTTGATAATAGGTACAGACGTTCAATCAACAGACGGTAAGAAACTTAGCTCTCCAATGGAAATGCAGTTTACTACTAACAATAAATATGAGGATGGTAGTAATTATGAAAACTTACCACAAATAGTTTCATGTAAGTTTCAGTATTCTCCACTTTTATCTACCGAAAAACAAGTCTTTACTTTAAATACTAATAATGGACAAGATGTTGAATATAGAATTTTTGTACATAACTATTCTTTAGATAAAGATAGTTATACAGAAGTTACTAATGGTTATACTAAACCTTCTGATGGAAAAATAACATCAACAAAAACTTTAGATGCAGGATCAAATGGTCAAAAGTATAAAGTTTTAATATATGTTAAAAAGTCAGGAAACGTTGGAACGCATAAGGATGTAAATACAGATTATGATAACTATTATACTGACTATTTTAGATGTATAAATAGTACAGATACAAGTAACAATGAATATGAAAATTATGATGTTTCTGTGGATCAAATGGTAGATATTCAAACAAAATTAAGCGATAAGTCAGTTTTTGTGGAAACTAATGATTTTAATAATGCAGCAAGTAAAAATCAGATTAAATACTATTTAGATCCTAATAATTTTATGGATTCATATGGAAAATATCAGTTTTTAAAATTAAGTTATACAGATGGTATGAGCGTAGATCAAGTTAATAATATCTTAAAAGGTAAAGGGATTTTAGATGGAAAAGGACAAGCATTTTTAGATGCTGCTAAAAATAATAATATAAGTATTGTATACTTAATTTCACATTCCTTATTAGAAACTGGAAATGGAACATCACCATTAGCTAATGGTGGACAAAAAGATAGCAGTGGTAAATATATTTTTGGTGCACCTGTATATAATTTCTTTGGAATAGGTGCATATGATAAAGATCCTAATTATTATGGAACTAAAGCAGCTTATGATAACAAATGGTTTACTCCAGAGGATGCAATTAATGGTGGAGCTCAGTGGATTGCATCACAATATATAAATAATCCTAATGGAAAACAAGATACTTTATATAAAATGAGATGGAACCCTTCTAATCCAGGGGAGCATCAATATGCTACAGATGTAGCTTGGTCATATAAGCAGCTTCCTAAGATGATAGAGGGAATAACAAATATCTTAGATAAGGTTAAGGATATAAAATTAAATTTTCAAATACCTAAATTTAAATAGAAACTCATATTGTAATTAACCATAATAAAAATCACTATAGAACTTACTAAAGTTCAATAGTGATTTTTTATGTAAATAAAGTTTTTTATGAAGGTGATTTTGAAAAAATCTTATTATTCTAGTATTCCTTCTTCTTTTAAAATTAATTCTAATTTACTAACTTTTTCTGTAAGAACTTTGAAATTTTCTAATATTACTTCTTTAGGTAGATTTTCTTTACTTAAATTTTCTTCCATGTTTTGAATTGTTTCTAAAGCTTCATCAATATCCTTTTGAGCTAGTTCTAAATTTCCTTCTTTCATTTATGATTCTCCTTTAGTTTAATATATTTTTGACTTTTTTTAATCCATCGTCATCTATAAATGGTGCGCAAAACTCAAAGTTTTTTTCATGTCCACAATTAGAGCATACACAGGAACATACATCATATGGTATATCATCTATTATATCAATATTTAAGTCTTCCGCTAAATATTGGCCACCACATATCTCACAAGGAGTATCATTTATAACAGAATACTCACTTTCTATATATTTCATTATTTCTTTAATGGTCATTTCAAACCTCCGATTTTCAAAAAATTATATACAACATAAATGGTAGCACTCTTAAATTTTAATTTCAATAGTAATAATAACTTATAGCAACTTAACTGTAAAGTTAAATTTTCATTTAAAGGTTATGTTAGTCAATTTGAATATAATTTGAACATATATATTAATAATTACTATAACAAAGTTATTTATAAAGGAGATAGGTAAGTGATAAATTATATATGGTTTTTTATTTTAGGTTTTGGAATAATACTAGGTATTTTTACTGGGAGAGGTGCAGATATATCTAAGGTTATAGTGTCTTCTACAGAATCCACAGTAAAACTAACTATAAGCTTATTAGGAATAATGTGCCTATGGTGTGGAGTAATGAAAATTGCTGAAAAAAGTGGTCTTACTGATAAATTAGCAAAAATTTTAAAACCTATACTAAAGTTAATTTTCAAGGAAGCTTCTAAAGATGAAAAGGCCATAGGAGCAATAGTTATGAATTTAACTGCAAATATGATGGGACTTTCAAATGCAGCGACTCCCTTTGGAATTAAAGCTATGAAGGAATTAGATAGATTAAATAAAAAAAACAGTTCAGCCAGTGATGATATGGCATTGTTTTTGGTGATAAATGCAGCGTGTATACAATTTTTACCTACTACTATTATATCAATGCGTGCAGCAGTAGGATCTCAGAATCCTGGAGAAACTATATTACCAGGTATAATAGCTACTGGTACGGCAGCTTTATTTGGAATAGTATTTTGTAAGATACTGCAAAGGTATTTTTGAATCAAATGATGGTTAAGAAAGAATTAATGGAGGTGACATTTTGGATTATATAATAAAATCAATAGTTCCTATAATTATAATATCTATAACTGCATATGGAATATTTAAAGGAGTTAAAGTATATGAATGTTTTGTAGAAGGTGCAAAAGAAGGAATTAGTATATGTGTTACCATATTTCCATACTTATTGGCTATGCTAGTAGCAGTAGGTGTTTTTAGGGAGTCTAGAGCTTTAGATTATTTTATATTTATTGTAAAACCTTTTGCAAAACTCATAGGGCTTCCACCAGAAGTTGTACCACTAGTATTGATAAAGCCTTTATCTGGCAGTGGTGCTTTAGGTATTTTTGCAGAAACTATAAATAAGTTTGGAGTGGATAGCTACATAGGGAGAGTTTCTTCCATAATTATGGGGTCTACAGAAACAATATTTTATACACTTACAGTGTATTTTGGTGCTGTAGGAATAAAAAAAATAAGGCATACTCTTTGGGCGGCAGTTTTAGCAGATTGTGTTTCAATTGTCATGGCAGTAACTTTAGCAAGAATTATGTTTTAAGCATAATGTGGTACAAGCAAATGTAAACGAAGTAACTTTTAACTGTATTCCGGCTGATATATGCTGTGAAGGAAAACTCACTTCATTAAGAAGTTCTAATGCTTGAGATATTGAAAAATTTCTACCTCCTCAAATGCGACGTCCTGTCGCTTTCGGAGCTTTTGCCGTCCTGCCAAAAATTACGAAATTTTTCAATATCTCAAGCAAAGAACTTCTAAAATTCGTTCGAATCTTCATTCACAGCATATATCAGTCTACATACAGTTGAAAGTTACTTCTTAGTGCATTGCGTGTACACATAATACTTATTACCTAGTTTATGCACATCCTGGTTCTTTTAATAATATTCTATGACGAAGCCTGTAAAAATAGTAAGTTAATTGATTATTAACTGTATTTGAAATATTTATACATTTTTCAATACACTAAATGATAAATTTATTTTAAGTTGTTTTCATAAATTCAAAAACAATTGTTTTTTGAACTAAATATATTAGTACAATAGCATACTTAGCATTAATTTTCAGCGTTATAAGTTATTGTTATAAATGTACTTTCTGTTTGCTAAAAGTATCTATAACAATGCAATTAGATGCATACATTTGAAGTTAAAATTCAAACTTCAACTACACCTTTACATTGCATTATGCTTAGATTATGAAATTTAAGCTTCTGCTTGTTTTGAAAGTGACTTAAATTTCTTTTTAAATAGGATAAACATAGTTATACCTTCAAATATCCATTGAATAGCAGTAATCCACCATACATATACTACAGAAACCTTTAATACAAATATGAAATAAAACATTAAAGGTAATCGTATTATCCAACTAGAAACTAGTGAAATTAGAAAAGGTGTTTTAGTATCTCCTATGCCTTTAAGAGCACCTCCAAGTATCATGGAAACTGCCATAGGAACTTGCTCTGCAGCGGCTACCATAAGGCATAGACTTCCTAGTCTAATAACTTCTTGTTCTTTTGAATTTATAAAAAGCTTTATTAAAAAGCTAGGGAAGATTAAATATAAAATGGCGCAAAAACCCATTAATATAACACCTAATACCATACAAGTATAGGCATATTCTTTAGATTTCTTAAAGTTTTTTTCTCCAAATTTGTGACCTGATAAAGTAGTTGCAGCTACAGCAAATCCCCATCCGGGCATATATGAAACTGATTCTATAGTAGTTACTATTTGATTAGCAGCAAAGGCTATGTTTCCAAGATGCATTATTATGAATACACATAATAATCTGCTTGTAGAAAAAGCTGCTTCTTGAAAAGAAGCTGGAATACTTAACTTTAATAATTCCTTTAGATTTTTCGAATTAAGCTTTAATATATATTTTAGTCTAGGTTTAATTTTAGATTTCTTCATTATATAGAAAAATATAAATATAAATCCTGATATTTGAGCTGAAGCAGTAGCTATTGCGGCTCCCCTTATACCTAGCTCTGGAAAACCGTAGTGACCAAAAATCAATAGCCAGTCCAAGCTTAGTGTTATTATATTAACTAGTATAGAAGCTATTAAAGGAGTTTTTGTATTTCCACAGCCCCTTAAAATTGCATTTAATACATTCATAAGCATATAAAAAATGATTCCTATGGAAACTATTTGCATAAATATTTTGCCACTATATATTACTTCGTTTGTTGCACCTGCCATTTTTAGCATGTTACCACAAAAGAAGAATATTAATAAAAATATGATAAAAGCTATAATAAAAGCTACTAAAAATCCTATGGATGAATATTCTTCTGCTAGTTGAAATTTCTTAGAGCCTATTTGTCTGGCAACTAATGAAGTAATACCTACAGATAAACCCATAGCTATGAATATATTGGAAAATGTATAGATTATTTCAGAGCTTAATCCAACAGAACTAACAGCTACGTTACCTCCATATTGGCCTACCATCATAGTATCAAATACCCATATCATCATATAGAGAATCATTTCACCTACTGCAGGAAGTGCAAGATTTAATACATCTTTTATAGTATTGCGATATAACATTTAGTACCTCCATGAGACATATTAAAAAATAATAGATTTTTAGTAATGAAAATTAATGTAGTATAATATAAATGGTACTTCATTTTATAAAATAAAACAATACTAAGAAAAATGTACTTAAAACATGAAATGTTATATTAAATTTAAGCACATTCTAAGCGGTGATTATGAGTAAGAGGTGGTTAGGTTGTTAAAATGGCGAGAGTTGTATGAAGAATGTTTACAATGTAATAAATGTGATTTGGGCAATAAAAGAACTAATATGGTGTTTGGAGATGGAAATTCTAGAGGAAAAATCGTTTTTGTAGGAGAAGCTCCAGGAGCTGATGAGGATAGAATTGGTTTGCCTTTTGTTGGTAGGGCAGGACAACTTTTAACTAAAGGACTTACAGCATTGGATTTAATAAGAGAGAATGATTATTATATATGTAATGTATGTAAATGTAGACCAGATAATAATAGAGTACCATATGAAGATGAGGCTGAAGCATGTTTACCTTATTTGAGAAATCAAGTAGCTTTAATTAAACCGAAAATTATAGTTTGCTTAGGAGCAACTGCTATGAAATACATTTTAGGAAATGATTTTAGAATAACAAGAGATAGAGGAAAGTGGATTGAAAGAAAAGGATGTTATATTATTGCTACTTTTCATCCAGCAGCTTTATTTAGAGATGAGAATAAAAAAGTATTGTTTTGGGAAGACTTAAAATCTGTAAAGAAAAAATATGATGAAATTAAAGATGATAAAATTATTTAAAAATTAGATAAATGCTATTGACAGAACTAAACATATGGAATATTATAAAAATTGAAATGCTGTGAAGGAAAGAGTAGTAAATGAAAGTATTTAAAGAGAGTCGGGTTAGGTGAAAACCGATAATAAAACAGTTTATGAACATGGCTCTAGAGCAGGTTATTTGAAATTATATTAGGATAACACGGAGGCAACCGTTATGATGCAGAGTAATAAAAGGTCTTCTTATGATGACTTGAGTTACTTACTGAGATCTTTATTGTGAAATAAAGATAAAATAGAGTGGTAAAGTGTTTATATGCACCTCTATATGAAGAACTTACTTCATATAGAGGTTTTTTTATTAGAAATTTATAAGTTTTTAGGGAGGAATAAAAAATGTGTAAAAAACCATATTACATTACAACGCCAATTTATTATCCATCAGCAAAGCTTCATATAGGTAATACGTATACTACAATTGCTGCTGATGCATTAGCAAGATTTAAAAGACTTACAGGATATGATGTGATGTTTTTAACTGGTACAGACGAGCATGGACAAAAAATTCAAAGGTTAGCTGAAGCAAAAGGTGTAACTCCTAAAGCTTATGTTGATGAAATAGTTGCTGGTATAAAAGATCTTTGGGAAATGATGAATGTAAGCTACGATAAGTTTATAAGAACTACAGATGATTACCATGTAAAATCAGTTCAGGATATATTTAAAAAGTTATATGATCAAGGAGATATATATAAAGGTTCCTATGAAGGTTGGTATTGTACACCTTGTGAATCTTTCTGGACAGAAACTCAGGCTGTAGATGGAAAGTGTCCTGATTGTGGAAGACCTGTTGAAAAGGCTAAAGAAGAAGCATATTTTTTCAAAATGTCGAAATATGCTCCTAAGCTTATAGAGTATATAGAAAGTCATCCAGAGTTTATTCAACCAGAATCAAGAAAGAATGAAATGATAAATAATTTCTTAAAACCTGGACTACAAGATCTTTGTGTTTCAAGAACTTCTTTTGATTGGGGAATACCAGTAACTTTTGATGAAAAGCATGTTATATATGTATGGGTAGATGCTTTAGCAAACTATATAACAGCTCTTGGATATGGAAGCAGTAATTCAGATTTATATAATAAGTATTGGCCAGCAGATGTTCACTTAGTAGGTAAAGATATATTAAGATTCCATACAATTTATTGGCCAATTATGCTTATGGCATTAGGTCTTCCACTACCAAAGCAGGTATTTGGCCATGGTTGGCTTCTAGTAGATGGAGGAAAAATGTCAAAATCTAAAGGAAATGTGGTAGATCCTGTACTTTTAGTAAATCATTTTGGCGCAGATCCTGTAAGATATTATCTATTAAGAGAAATACCATTTGGAGCAGATGGATTATTTAATAATGAAATATTTATAAAGAAGATAAATTCAGATTTAGCTAATGATTTAGGAAATCTATTATCAAGAACTTGTGCAATGGTAGAAAAGTATTTTGGAGGGACAATTCCAGCTCCAACAGCTAAGGAAGCAATAGATGATGAGCTTATAAAAGTTGCGCTAAATACTCCTAAAGCTGCAGAACAGTGTATAGATAATTTGAGAATTCCAGAAGCATTAGATTGCATATGGGAGCTTATTGGAAGAGCGAATAAATATATAGATGAGACTACTCCTTGGATACTTGCAAAAGATGAAAGCAAAAAGGAAAGATTAGGAACTGTACTTTACAATTTATTGGAATCATTAAGAATAGTTTCAGTATGTTTATCAGCATTCTTACCTGATACTAGTGAGAAGATAAACAAACAATTAAATGCTGAAGTTATAACTTGGGATAGCTTAACATCTTTTGATGGAACTAAAGCAGGATCAAAAGTAAATAAGGGAGAACTTTTATTTCCAAGAATAGATGTAGATGAAAAAATTGAGGAATTAAATAAACTTAAGGAACAACAAGCTGCAGCTAATAGACCTAAAATGCAGCCATTGAAAGAAGAAATAACAATTGATGATTTTGAAAAGATAGATTTAAGAATAGCTAAGGTATTAGCATGTGAACCAGTAAAAGGTGCTAAAAAACTTCTTAAGCTGAAGGTAGATTTAGGCGGCGAGGAGAGACAAGTGGTTTCAGGAATAGCTAAATTCTATAAACCAGAAGAATTAGTAGGTAAAAATGTAATATTAGTTGCAAATTTGAAACCTGTAAAATTAAGAGGAGAACTTTCTCAGGGAATGATATTAGCAGCATCTACAGATGATGATAGTAAGTTACTTACAGCTACTATTGAATCAGAACTTCCTACAGGCAGTATTGTAAGATAGGTATAAATACAGTTCAGTAAAAAGTTTAAACTTAGTACTAAAAATGATTATTTATTTTGAAGAAATTTCGGATAAATAGTCATTTTTAGTTTTTTTTATAATAATTCATCATTAATGGTATAAAACTAATTATGATCGAGCAAATATTAGATTTTGTTAAAAAAATCGCTTATATTATAATAAAAAAAAGTTGACTATAAAAATAAATGTAATAAAATGGAAATATGCAATTGCAAAATTTTAATCATCTAGTATTTAATAATACAGTTAATCAAGTGAAGCTTGATTTAGGAGGAGTTTAAACTCCAGATAAATCCGGATTAGACTTTTTTAATATCATGATTAAAATTGATTTACTTATGAATGGGAGGTTAAAATATATCCATAAGAAAAAATATGCTTAAGTTTATGAATGGAGAGATACAATGGATGATAATATAAAATTAACTGATGATAAAATAAACATATTTGATGCTCATGCACATTATGACGATGAACAATTTGATGAAGATAGACAATCCATAATAAATGAGTTAAGACAAAATGGGATAAAAGGAGTACTAAATTGTGGAGCATCTATAGAGGGAACTAGAGCTTCAGTAGAGCTGGCGAATAAGCATGACTTTTTTTATGCAGCAGTTGGAATTCATCCCGAGCATGCTGATCAATTAACAGATGAAGTTATTCTTGAATTAAAGGATTTAGCTAAAAATACTAAAGTTAAGGCAATAGGGGAAATAGGACTTGATTACTATTACGAGGAAAATCCTGCAAGAGAGATTCAAAAAAATGCTTTTATAAAACAGATGGAACTTGCAAGAGAATTAAATTTACCTGTAATTATACATGATAGAGATGCTCATGGAGACACGTTAGATATTATAAAAATGTTTCCAGAGGTTAAAGGTGAAATACATTGCTTTTCTGGTAGTGTAGAATTTGCAAGAGAATGTTTAAAGCTTGGATATTACATAGGATTTACCGGAGTAGTGACATTTAAAAATGCTAAAAAGGTTTTAGATGTAGTAAAAGAAGTTCCACTTGATAGAATGTTAGTGGAAACTGATTGTCCTTACATGGCACCTGTTCCTTTTAGAGGTAAAAGAAATAGATCAGAATATATAGCTCACATAATAAATAAAATAGCTGAAATTAAAGGTATAAGTAGTGAGGAAGTGAGTTGTAAGACTATCTTAAACATCAAGAGGTTGCTAAATATAGGATAATAGTGTAAAATTAAATTGCGATTTTTTAATTTTTTATTAATTTTACATTTAGGTATTATATGTTAATTTGCCTCATATAATATAATAAGTTTTATAAAAATTCCACCAAAAATATTTAATATAGACCATTAATAAAAAGTGCTATCATAAATATTTTATTATTAAGTTTTATGCAAAAATTTGCATTACATGGTCTAAAATGTTAAGGCGATATTTGACAGAATTCGTCATTGCACTTATAATAGGAATGTCGTTCTTACCAGGAGGAGGTATTTTTATGGTGGAAAAATTAAAAGGCTATTTTAAAAAGCATTTTTCCAATGGTCCTAACGCTAAGTATATCTACTTGACTTTAATAGTTTTAATAGTTTTTGTAGTATTGATTAGCAGCGCAAGAAAGACAATCACAGTTTCTGTAGACGGTAAAGATAAAAAAATAACGACTTTAAGTAGTACTTATAAAAGTGCTTTGAGTAATAATGGTATAACTGTAGGACCAAAGGATAAGACCACGATTAGTCTTGACAGTAAGGTTGAAGATGGCTCAAAAATATCCATAAAGAAAGCAGTAAATGTTCAAATTGCTGTAGATGGAAAGAAGTTGGATATAAAATCTGCAGAAGACAACATTGAAAAAATGTTGCAAGCAGAAAAAATAACAATTCATCAATCTGATAAAATATATCCAAGTAAAAGTTCAACTGTAAAGGCAGGGCTAAAGGTAGTGGTAACAAGAGTTGAGACAAAAGATGTTAAGGAAGTTAAACCACTAGATTATGCTACAGTTGTAAAAAAAGATGAAGATATGGAGCAAGGTAATAATAAAGTAGTACAAGAAGGAAAAGCTGGAGAAAAAGAAACATTAACTAGAGTTGTTTATGAAAATGGTAAAGAGATTTCAAGAAAAGTAATAAGTGAGACTGTTAAAAAGCAACCAGTTCAAAAGATTGTAGCCATGGGAGCTTTAAATGTTTACACACCTTCACGTGGTGCTAGGATTCCTTATACAACAGTTACGAGGATGAGAGCTACTGGGTATACCTCAGATTATGAGAGCACAGGCAAAAGTCCTGGAGATCCTTATTTTGGAATCACAGCTACAGGTACTGTAGCTAAGAGAAATGTAGGTAGCTATAGCTCTGTAGCAGTTGATCCAAGAGTTATACCCCTTGGTACTAAACTCTATATTGAGGGATATGGATATGCTGTTGCTGAAGACACAGGTGGAGCTATAAAAGGTGACAGAGTAGATTTGTACTTTGATTCCAATTCAGAGGCAGATAACTGGGGTGTAAGATGGGTTAATGTGTATTTAGTTAAATAGGAGCAAAGGCTCCTATTTTTTTCTGTATATTAAATGAATATAATAAAATAGAAAAGGAGGATGTTGACTTAGTATTTTTATTTTTAGGTCAATAAGAGCATATGATTAAAGAAGTTATTGTTGTTGAGGGAAGAGATGACATTACTGCAGTAAAAAGAGCTGTAGATGCAGAAATTATAGCAGTGGGTGGATTTGGTATTAACGCTAAAGTTATAGAAAGAATAAAAGAAGCACAAAGACGACAAGGCGTAATAGTTTTTACTGATCCTGATTTTGCAGGAGAAAAAATAAGAAGAATTATATCTAAAAGAGTTAAGGGGATAAAACACGCGTACATAGCTCAAAAGGATGGAACGAAGAATGGGGATATAGGTGTAGAAAATGCTGAACCAGAAGTAATAATAAGGGCTTTAGAGAATGCTAAATGTGAAGTAAAAGAAAAAGTATCTAACTTTGATATAAATGATATGATTTTTTTTGAACTTACAGGAAATAATAAATCAAAAGAAAAGAGAGAACTTCTGGGGAAAGAACTTGGAATAGGCTATTGTAACTCAGCTCAGTTTTTAATGAGACTTAATAATTATGGAATTAGCAGGGAAGAATTTATACAGGCCATAAAAAAGATAAATAAGGAGAAATAATATGGAAAGTTTGTCTACAAAGGATATAGTAAAAAAATATGGATTTAAATTTTCAAAAAGTTTAGGACAGAATTTTTTAATAGACAATTCTGTTTTGCAGGATATAGTTGATAATTCTAATGTTAGTAAAGATGATTTAGTAATAGAAATAGGTCCTGGAGTTGGAACTTTAACAAAAGAACTTTTAAAAAAAGCAAAAAAAGTTTATGCTATTGAATTAGATTCTGATTTAATACCTATTTTAAATGAAGAACTTAAGGAATTTAATAATTTTGAACTAGTACATAAAGATGCATTAAAGGTAGACTTTAATGAACTTATAGGAGAAGAAAAAAGCACTAAGGTAGTAGCTAATTTACCTTATTATGTTACTACGCCAATAATATCGAAATTGTTGAAGGAAAATTATAGATTTGAATCTTTAACTATAATGATTCAAAAAGAAGTAGGTGAAAGAATTGCTGCGAAACCCAGTACAAAAGAATATGGAGCACTTTCCATACTTGTACAATATTATTGTGATGTAGAAATAGTTAGAAAAGTAAGCTGCGATTCATTTGTGCCTAGACCTAAAGTAGATTCTATAGTTATAAAATTAACTAAACTTTTAGAACCTAAAGTAAAAGTTAAAAGTAAAGAATTATTCTTTAAAATAGTAAGAAGTTCTTTTAATATGAGAAGAAAAACTCTTTGGAATGGACTTAAAAGTTTGGGAATGAAAAAGGAAAGCTTAGAAAAGGCATTTATTGATGCAAACATTGATCTTAAAAGAAGAGGAGAGACTTTATCTCTAGAAGAATTTGCAAAATTATCAGATTGTATATATGAATTACAATAATCTTTTTACAATATTATACAACTAGTTGTTCACTTTTTTAATTTTACTTCATATATTATAATGAATAAAATATATGGAGGTATAGGAAGTTGGCTCAAAAAAAGAGTTATAGTAGGTATTTTATAATATTACAAGAAGATGAAAAAGGGTATTCAATATCTTCCGACAAAGTAGCTTCTGGGTACGCAAAATTGGAGCTGAAAAATGATAAGTGCAAAATATCGTATTATGTACAAAACTTAAAAAAAGAAAGTGCTCCTTATTATATGCTTTTAATTTGTAATAAGAAGGATATAAGGAAGGTAATAAAAATATCACAGATAAACATAGATGATTATGGCAGAGCAGATATTTGTCATGAATATTTAGCAGATAATATAGCTGGTACGGGTATATCCATGGATAAGATTTCTGGTGCAGCTATAGTTAAATTTTTAGATTCAAATATAATACCTGTTATGAGTGGATTTGCAAGCACTGAAATACCTGATTGGAAGACATTTGCTATGGTTGACTTAAAGGTTGAGGAAGAAAAAGAAGAAAAAGTAGTGGATACTCCTAACAGTATGTTTGACAAATATGAAGAAAACATAGAATCATTAAAAGAAGAAAATAAAACTAAAGAAATAGAAAATGTTAAAATTATACCTAAAGAAGATAATTCTAAAAAAGAACAATATATAAATAAAGAAAATGATATGAAGAAGGATATTATAAAAAAGGATATTATAAAAGAAGAGGCAAATGTAGCAAAAAAGGATAATGTAAAAGAAGAAATAAAGGTAACAAAAAAAGATGATAAAAAGGAAGAATTGATAAATAAACAAGATAATATAAAAGAAAAAGTGGACATAATTAAAAAGGATAATGTAAAAGAAGGATCAATTGTAAATAAAAAAGACAATGCAAAAATAGAAGAGAATATAAATAAAAAAATTAATATAAGTGAGAAAAACAATATCAATAATCAAGAGAATGAGAATAAAAAATATGGTATGGAAAAAGGTAACTATGGAATAGAAAAACATGAATACACAGCAAGAAAACAAAGTAAAAAAGATGTGAACATAAATCCAAAAAGAAATGAAGATTATCCTCAAATGGATGAAAATGAATTTTTTAGAAATTTGGTACAAGGATTTGAATCCATGGGAGAAATTTGTTCTGAAATAAAAAGATGTAAGTGGTATAAGGTACCTGTGAATTCACCAAAATCTATGTACGATATGTCTGATTATAGCAGGTACGCAATGATATATTATCCTATGATGAATTATTACCAGTATATAATAAAACATAAGCATTATATAATAGGATATAAGCTTAATAAAGATGGAGAGATGAAATATCTTGTATATGGTATAGCAGGAACTAAATCTAAGATGGATCAACCATATGGTGGTAGATCTGGATTTGTTACATGGATGCCTTTAAATGTTGATGATGAGAGAGAAGAGGCTCTAGGCTACTGGCTTATGTTCTATGATTTTAAAACATCTACTATCATGATACCAGTAAAGAAATAATATGGAGAAAGTATAGTACTGGGAATATTTAATATTTCTAGTACTATTTTCATATAATTAAATAAAAACTCTTATTTGAAATATAAGGTGGTATTAAGATGAAGGTAATAATAATAAATAGGAAAAGGTTAGGGGTAACTATAATTATAATTGGTCTAATGCTTGTTTTATTCAGTTTAGAAAAGAATTTTGATGCAAGGCTTAAGTTTACTGCATTAATACAGAATAATATAAATTCTTTAGTACAATATGAAGCATTAGATAAAAAATTTACTTATAAATTGCCTGCAGAATGGTCTACTAAAGAACAAAAATTTCCCGGCAATGAAATTATATATCATAATGATTTTAATACTAAAGATTTAAAAATTCATGGATTTGTGGAAGTATGGAATTTAAATACGGATTTAAAAGCTTTTCTAGAGGAAAGTAAGAAAATATCTAGTGAGCAAAATTTATATAAGAGTTACGAAATAAAACCAATTAAAATAAACAATAAAGATGGATATTTAGTTGAGTATACTATAATTACATCTAATAATAAGGATTATAAAGGATATGAATATTTTATAAAAAATAAGGATAAGTTTATGAGATTTTCTTTTTTTGTATCAGAAGATAACTTTAAGGAAAGCATGCCAACAATATTTAAAACTATAGTACAGACTTTTAATTATAAAGAATAATAAATAAACTGTGAATTAAAAAAACTGCATCGCAGTTTTTTTATATGCTATAATATTGTTGACATTTTTTAAATTTTTGGGATATGTTTTGCACTTGTATTTTTTTTATTGTATTATGGTAGAGAGGAAATGTAGGCATGTTTTCTACATCACAATTTATAGGTATATTTGCCTTGGTATCTGGAATAGTTCTTTATAATATAAGTAAATTAAAAATAAAGTTATCTATAAGTTCTTAAGGTTCAGGAGGGAATTGTGTGAAATGAGAATTAGAAAAATAAAGAATAGTAAAATTATGATTATATTTATGGTTTTATTATTTTGTTTTACTGCATCTGGATGTACCAAAATTAACGATCTTAAGGTTAAGGTTGGACTTAAAAATAATGATTTTGAGTACATAAAACAAGGTAAGATAGAGAAAATAGTAATACAAAACACAAGGGATCAAGGATTTAGATTTACAGTTACAGATAAGAATGTTATCAATGAAATATATGATGTGTTGTCTACTGCAAAAGAGGCAAGCCAAAAATCCTCATTGGAACCTGATTATACATTTGAAATGGATGAGGGAAATAATAAGGTACATAAATTTAATTATATTACAGGTTTAGATAAAAAGGATTCAGGTAATTTTTATGGTGATGGAAAAACATATATTGTATCTAAAAGAATAGATAGTAATATAATAAACAATTATTGGAAGATAAGACAACCACCAAAGAATTTTAAAGAGGTTTATTATAAATCTATAATTAATGTTTTAGATCAATATTTAAAAGGTGATAATAAAGATAAAAGTGTTGGTATAAATTTAAAAAGTGATATAAATTCTGCTAAATTTATATTATCTACAGATTTGCAAGATTTTAATAGTGATTTAAGTGGTAAGTTTAAAAATGTATCAGTAGCAGATAAAGATAAGGAAAATTACGATATATGGTTAACAATAAGTACTGAAGGATATAAATCTACAATGTATAAAGGTATTGTGAATTTGTGGGATAAAAAAACAAAAACTGAAAAAAAATACTACATAAGTGATGAATATAAGAATGCAAGTTGGAATTTCAATATTACAGATACTAAACCTGATAAATTTTAATTTGTTTAAGCATGTTTATAAAATTTATAAATAAATTTTTATATCACAGGGAGGAAGCAGCAATGAGTAATTGTGATAGTTGTTCAAGCAAAGGAAACTGCAATAGTGCAGGAGTAGGGTGTAATAATAAATTAGAGCCTAAATATGGTAAGATAAAGCATATAATAGGTGTTATAAGTGGAAAAGGTGGAGTTGGTAAGTCAACTGTTACAGGTATATTGGCAGCCAAGTTAAGTAAGGAAGGACATAAAGTTGGAGTGCTAGATGGTGATATAACAGGTCCTTCAATGCCTAGATTTTTTGGTATAAATAATGAGAGAGCAGACATGCTTCAGGTAGGAGACAGTGAGGAAATAAAGTTTAGACCTGTAGAAACTTCAACTGGAATTAAGGTTATATCCTTAAATCTTTTAACAGAGGAAGAAGAACAACCAGTTATATGGAGAGGACCAGTGATTACAGGAGTATTAAAACAAATGTATACAGATACTGAATGGGATGAATTAGACTATCTTCTTATAGATATGCCACCAGGAACAGGAGATATTGCATTAACTATAATGCAGGAGTTACCACTAGAAGGATTGGTGGTAGTTTCTACACCTCAAGATATGGTATCAATGATAGTTAAAAAAGTAATTATTATGGCTCAAAA
The DNA here is from genome assembly GCF_033561535.1 of Clostridium sp. JS66. Lineage (NCBI taxonomy): Bacteria > Bacillati > Bacillota > Clostridia > Eubacteriales > Clostridiaceae > Clostridium > Clostridium sp. JS66. The sequence goes on from NZ_CP131467.1 coordinate 116,297, forward strand.
AATGGGCATAAGTGTAATTGGTGTAGTAGAAAATATGTCCTATATTAAATGTGAAAAGTGTGGAGAAAAAATAAATGTATTTAGTAAAAAATCTGCTCAAGAGCATGCTGAACATTTAGGAGTACCACTTCTTGCAGAAATGCCTATAAATTTAGATTTAGTTGAAAGTATGGAGAATGGGACAGTAGAAGAATTTTTAGCAAAATCAGATGAATATCAAGAATTAATAAATAACTTAAAAAATAGGATAATGTAAAAAAATAAGAAAGCTTAAAGCTTTCTTATTTTTAATTTTGAGGGATTTTTTTAGTTGCCATTACAGATAGCTGTTTTATTGGTAATGCTGCAATGATTACTAAACATATAGCACCTTCTATACTTAAGAAAATACCATTTGACATAAGTGAGTACACTGCAGGTGACATACCTTTTGGAGCAAAACTTCCGAAGAACACCACGCCCGATATAAAGTGACATATGAAACGCCCAAACACCGCGACAAAGGTAGCTAGTAGTTTATTATTCTTAAAGTATCCAGCTAGTCCTAAAGCCATAAATGGCAAAGGATAATCGAATAAAACTTGAACTGGCTGAAGAATATATGGATCTAGAATAAGCGTTATTATGCCATACAGAAAGCCTGTAATAAATCCTACTTCAGGACCATAAAGCAAAGCCATTAAAATAATAGGAATCATACTACCTAATGTTACACTTCCACCTTGAGGAAGGTGATAAATTCTAAAAATCTTAAGTATTGTTGCTAAAGCTAAAGCAATTCCTATTTGAGTAATAAGATGAGTATTAAATTTTACATTTTTTACTTTTGCAATGAAAAGTATAAATAATATTAGAGCTAAAAGAGCAAATAAGGATGTTGGGTGTGAAACAATTTCTAAAAAATTTTTACTAAGTGACATGAAATACCTCCTTTGTGCTAAGAGGTACCTGAATACTGAAAATAAGAAGAATGTATAAAATTGATTATACATTAGAAAGTTACATGTATTATCGCTTTCCTACGCTGGTATTATCCAGATCAGGTACAAGGGTTAATAAAATATTTTATCTCTCAGCCTCAAAGAGGCACCCCTAGCACTACCTTAATAAAATTATTATAATACATATTTCCAAATATTTCAATGAATTAAAATAAATCTATGAGTTTATCATTTTTCATTTTAATAGAATTAGGATTAACATTTACAGAATCGCCTATTTTGGAATTAGGTGGTAAATGTGAAATTCCAATGTCTAGTGTTGTTCCATCTTCGAAATTTACAAATGCATCTGTAAAATTTATATCAATAATTTTTCCAATCATAGAAGTCACCTCTGTGATATTTTTTGCATTTACTAGTTAATTATTCAATAAAATAAAAAAATATCTGATAAAATTTAAATATCAAATCATAATGTTTAGTAAAAAACAAAAGAATTTAGAGGTAAGTAAAACTAAATTGTTTTAATATAGCCTTAACCCTAATTAAAAAATTGCCTAAAAAATTTTCCCATAGTATAATATCAACGTGCTTAACACAATATATTGTAGTTTGGAGGAATGTTGTATGCTACATGTTGTGAAGAGAGATGGCAGAGAAGTAGAGTTTGACTCTATAAAAATAACTAATGCCATAAAGGGCTCTTCAGAAGAAATAGGTTATGATTTAAAGGAAAGTGAATTTATAGAACTAACGCAAAAAGTTATAAAACAATTAGAAGAACTTGATGCTAATGAAATAAATGTGGAACAAATACAAAACTTTGTTGAAAAAACACTTTTAGAAAATGACTACAGAGAAATTGGAACAGCTTATTGTAATTATAGAAAAGAAAGAAATAAAATTAGAGAAATAAAATCTGATTTAATGAAAGCTATTGAAAAAATAGGAGTAGAAACCGATAGGGATAATGCAAATGTAGGTAATAATTTTAGCTCAAAGCTGCTTAGGATAGCCAGTGAATCAAATAAGTGGCACAACTTATCTATTATGCCTAAATATTTAGCTAAGGCACATGAAAATGGAGACATATACTATCACGATTTAGATAGTTATAATTTAACTACCAACTGTTTACATATACCTACAAGAGAAATACTAACAAGAGGTTTTAATACAGGTTATGGGAATATAAGACCTCCTAGAAGAATAGAGTCAGCAGCAGAACTTTCATGTATACTTTTGCAGTCAACTCAAAATGATATGTTTGGAGGACAGTCTCATCCAGATTTTGATAATGATATGGGAGTGTTTATAGAACCTACAAGAAAAGAAATAAGGAATGAACTTACAGGTTTGGGCATAGATGAAGAAAAAGTAAATAACCTCGTGGAAAAAAAGCTTAGAAGAGCTGTAGAGCAGTCAATGCAGGGGATTGTTTATAATTTAAACACCATGCATTCAAGAGCTGGTTCACAAGTGCCTTTCAGTTCTATAAATATTGGTATACCTAATTGTGATGATTCAGCACTAGTTTGCGAAGTATTTTTAACAGAATATGAAAAAGGTTTAGGAATGGGAGAACAGCCTATTTTTCCTAATATAATATTTAGGGTAAAGAAAGGTGTAAATAAGGAACCAGGAGACCCTTACTATTACTTGTTTAAGTTAGCTTGCAGAGTAGCTGCAAAAAGAATGAATCCTACTTTTATGAATTTAGATGCAGATTTTAATAAATTTTATTATGACCAAGGTGTAGTTCCTGCTACTATGGGATGTAGAACTTATGTATGTGCTAATGTAAATGGAGAGCCAGGAACAAAAGGTAGAGGAAATATAGCTCCAACTACTATAAATTTGCCTAGACTTGGAATTGTAGCAAAAAAAGATATAAGTAAGTTTTTTAAACTTTTGGACGGCAAATTAGAACTTGCAAAAGAAGCTCTAATGCATAGATACAACATACTTAAGAGATTAAGAGTTAAAGATTTACCTTTTGTAGCTGGTCAAGGACTTATGAAAGGATCTGAAAATTTAGGACCTGATGACTCTATAGAGCCAATATTAAAGCAAGGAACATGGTCTGTGGGATTTATAGGATTAGCTGAAACTTTAATAGCCTTAACAGGTAAACATCATGGTGAAGATGAAAATTCTAGAAAATTAGGGGTAGAGGTAGTCTCCCATATTAGAAGTTACATGGATAAATTAATAGAAGAAACTCATTTAAATTGGAGTTGCTATGCTACTCCAGCAGAAGGTTTAAGTGGTAAGTTTATAGTTCAAGACCAAAAAATATTTGGAAATATAAAGGGAGTAACTGATAAAGATTACTATACTAATTCTTATCATATACCAGTAGGGTTTCCTATATCCATAAAAGATAAAATTGATATAGAGGCACCTTATCATAAGTTATGTAACGCTGGACATATAAGCTATATAGAATTAGATGACTATCCTGCAGCAGAAACTATAATGGATATATTAAATTATGCTTATGATAATACAAATATAAGTTATATGGGCATTAACTTTCATATAAGATATTGTAGATGTTGTGGAACATATCTTCATGATGAAGAGAGTTGTCCTAAATGTGGAAGTGATAATATACAGGGTATATCAAGAGTAACAGGATATCTTTCTTTAGATGAAAGGTTTGGATCGGGAAAGGTAGCAGAAAGATCAGATCGATTATCTCAAGGCAGTAATAAGCATGTTTATTAAATGATATTTATTAATGTAAAGACAGAGAGGTTATATCTCTGTCTTTTAAACTAATCAGACTTGGAGGGATTGAGATGAGTTTAAATAAAAGTATAAGACTATCAGGAATAATTTATGAAAGCTTAGTGAATGGTCCTGGTCTAAGACGTGTATTGTTTTCACAAGGATGTAAGCATAATTGCAGAGGCTGTTTTAATCCAAGTACTCATTGTTATGATGGTGGTGAACTTAGGGATATGGATGAACTGCTGGATGATATAAGAAAGAATCCTATGTTGAAGGGTATAACCTTTTCAGGAGGAGACCCTTTTGAACAAGCAAGTAAATTTGCATATATGGCTGAAAAAATAAAAGAAACTAATTTAAACATATGGTGTTATACAGGATATACTTTTGAATATATATTTGAACATAGGAATGAACATGAAGGCTGGGAACAACTATTAAATAATATAGATGTGTTAGTTGATGGAAAGTTTGAAGAAGATAAGAAAAGTAATAACTTGAAGTACAGGGGTTCGAGTAATCAGAGGATTATAGATGTAAAAAAAACTTTAAATATGAAACAAATAATAACCTTAGAATTTTAATTAGAGATATGTATAATCTCTAATTAAAATTTAAAATCTTAACAATACTTTTATTTTCTAATGGACCTTCTATGACTAGTTTGTTACTACCTACTTTCTCACCGCTTTTCATATAAGTTAGAAAGTTTTCTAAACCTTCTAGTTCAAAAGAAAGTAAAGGAGTTTTATAGTGCATAGGAATAATAATAGGACTATTTATAGCTTTCGCTACTTGAGATGCTTCTTTACCGTTTATAGTGTAATTACCACCTATAGGTATAAGCAATACATCTATGTGTCCTAAGTTTTCAATCTCCTCTTGAGATAAAACATATCCTAAGTCGCCGAGATGACAAACTTTATAACCATCTATATCTAAAATAAAAATTACGTTTTCACCTCTTTTGGCACCTTTAACTTTATCATGATAAGAAGGAATACCCGTTATTGGAATATCAGATAAGTTAAAAAAACCTGATTTATCTATTAAATTATCATATTTTATTTTTTCAGTGTAGTCATGATCAAAGTGATGATGACTTACTGTAACCAAGTCCACATCTCCTTCAAATAATTTGTATCCAACACTTTTATCAAAAGGATCTGTTAAAACTTTTCTTCCATGAGAATCTTCTATTAAGAAGGATGAGTGACCAAGCCAAGTTATTATCATAAAATAACACCTCTCTTAAAAAATATTATTGTATATGTATATTTATATTATAGCTTTTTTTATCTATATATATTTATACACCAAAATTAACTATAAAAAAAGTTTTTAAGTGTAAAACTGACTTTTTTATATTATAATAATGGTAATGTATGATAAAAAAAATACGAATAATATAGTATTAATATAAATTTGGAGGTGGTTTTTTGAAATTCAAAAGATCAAGCATACTTGTAGTTTTTAGCCTTTTCCTAGTTTTATGTATGTTTGGTACACTTACACATGTAAAGGCAGATGATTCTGTTAGTAGTGGAATAAGAAACGGAGTAGATATAAATAAGTCATGGACGGTGAAATTTAATAAAGAGATAGATAAAAGTACTATAAGTGAATCTAATTTTATAGTAAAAGATGAAAGTGGACAAACAGTACCTGTAAGTCTAACTGTAGGTAGTGATAATAAGTCAGTGATAGTTTCACCAAAGGTACAGTATCAGTATGGCAAAAATTATAGTTTAGCTATAAATAATATAAAATCTTCGTCAGGTAAGAAACTAACACAAGCTGAGGAAATGAAATTTTCAACTAAGAGTGTCAATAATACAAATAGTGCATATACTGTTTGTATTGATGCAGCACATGGCGGAAACGATGCAGGACATGTTTCAGCTTCAGGTGTAAAAGAAAAGGATATAGATTTAGCAGTTGCTTTAAAATTAGGAAAAGTGTTGGAGAATAACGGAGTAAAGGTAGTATATACAAGAACTAGTGATAATGTATCTTGGAATAGTGACAATGACTTAAAATCACGTTTTACTATAGCTAATAATGCAAAAGCTGACTATTTTATAAGCATACGTTGCAATACTTATCCAGAAAATCCATCAACTAAAGGTATAGAAACTTATTATAGGGATTCAGATAACGTGGCAAAACAGTTAGCGCAAGCGGTTCAAGGTGAACTTGTTAGTAATACTGGATTTAATAATAGGGGAATAAAAGTAGGTTTACCACAGCATGAAATATTAAGAGGAACTAATGGAAGTGCTGTAATGGTTGAGCTAGGATTTATGAGTAATGCAGAAGAAGGTTCAGCTTTAGCTACAAGCGATTTTCAAAATAAAAGCGCTAATGATATAGCAAATGGAATTTTAAAATCTTTAAGTTTGGTCAGTAAAAATGTTACTGTAAAATCAATTTCTGACGTTACTGCATCTGTTAATCAAGGTGGTACATATGATCTTCCTTTAAATATGACAGCATCTATGAGTGATGGAAGCAGCAAAAAGGTTCCTGTAATTTGGAATAGTAAAAAAGCAGATACATCTAATGCAGGAGCTCATACTTATGAAGGAACAGTGGCAGGATATAGTAAAGCTGTGAAGCTTATTTTAACAGTAGTAGCGCCAACTCCAGTTCCAATACCAACTCCAACTCCGGCTCCAGTACCAACGCCAGATTCAGGTACAACAATATGTATTGATCCAGGACATGGTAGGGGAAGTGACACAGGAGCTAGTGGTATAAATGGACTGCAAGAAGATGATGTTACTCTATCAGTGGGATTAAGATTAGGAAAGATACTTGAGAATCATGGAATAAAGGTAGTATATACAAGAACACAGGATGAAAGATCAATTCCTATGGATGTTACAACTAGTTTACAAAAGCGTTGTGATGTATCAAATAATGCAAATGCCAAGTATTTTGTGTGCATTCACTGTAATTCTTTTGATTCATCATCAGCGTATGGCACAGAGACTTTGGTAAACCAGGATAACCCAGAAGCAACTAGGTTAGCACAAGCTATACAAAATAGCATTGTAAATGAAATAGGTACATATGATAGAGGTTTAAAGGATGGTAATTGGCTTTATGTCGTAAAGCATACAAATGCATCAGCAGTATTAACGGAATTAGGATTTCTAACAAATCCTTCGGATGCTGCAAAATTAAGTAGTGATGAATATAGACAAAAATTTGCACAAGCCATTGCTGATGGAATATTGCAATGTGTTGGAAAATAGCAAAATTTTTATTAAATAATTGACAACTAAAAAACCTTATAATATAATAAAAAGAAATTGTAATAAAAATTTAAAATATATTATATTAAAGATGTTGAACAGGAAAAGTATTTAAACCAAGTTACTTACAGAGAGTGAAGAATGGTGAAAATTCACAGAAAAAGTTTAAAGAAAATCCCCTGGGAGTTGAAAAGCAGAATAAGTTTTGCCGCTCTAGTAAGTTTTTCCGTTATCCTGCGTTAAAGGATAGAGTATGATTGTGCTTAAAATTTTTACCCATAGGTGGTATAACGAATATAAACTTCGTCCTATTTTGGATGAAGTTTTTTTATATTGTAAATATTTATAAACAAGTATAAAAAAATTGGAATAGTAAAAAATTACATAATAAACTAGAAAGGGGCTAAAAATATGTACAAAAAAATTGATAATTCCAGAAGCTTCGTGGATATGGAAAAAGATATAATGAAATTCTGGGATGCTAGGAATATAATTAAGAAAAACTTTGATTTAAATGAGGACGGAGAATATTTTACTTTTTATGATGGACCACCAACAGCTAATGGAAAACCTCATGTAGGGCATGTATTAACAAGAGTAATGAAGGATTTAATTCCTAGATATAAGGTTATGAAAGGTTACAAAGTATTAAGAAAAGCTGGTTGGGATACTCATGGACTTCCAGTTGAACTTGAAGTTGAAAAAACTCTTGGTATTTCAGGAAAACCTCAAATTGAGGAATATGGAGTAGAAGACTTCATAAAAAAATGTAAAGGCAGCGTTTTTACATATGTGAGCCAATGGGAAGAAATGACTAAGAGTGTGGGTTACTGGGTTGACATGGAAAAACCTTATATAACTTATGATAATAATTATATAGAATCAGTTTGGTGGGCATTAAAGAGCATATGGAATAAAGATCTTTTATATAAAGGCCATAAAATAGTACCATATTGCCCAAGATGCGGAACAGCCCTTTCTTCACATGAAGTTTCGCAAGGATATAAAGATGTAAAAGAAACATCAGTTTTTGTTAAGTTTAAAGTTAAAAATGAAGATAAACATATTTTAGCTTGGACAACTACACCTTGGACACTTCCAAGTAATATGGCATTAGCAATAAATAAAAAATATGATTATGTAGAAGTTATAAATAATGATGAGCATTTAATTTTAGCAGAAGCACTTTTAGGGAAACTTGAAGGTGAATATGAAGTTTTAAGAAAATTTAATGGAGAAGAATTATTAGGCGTAGAATATGAACCTATGTTTAATTTTGCAACTTTTGAAGGAAAAGCACATTATGTAATTCATGGAGATTATGTAACATTAACAGATGGTACAGGAATAGTTCATATTGCACCTGCATTTGGTGAAGATGATAACATAGTATGTAAGCAAAATGATATACCATTAGTTAACCTTGTAGATACAGAAGGAAAATTTGTGGATGCAGTTACACCATGGAAAGGTATGTTTGTAAAAGATGCAGATCCTAAGGTTGTAGAATACTTAAAGGAAAAAAATATATTATATAAAGCAGAAAAATTTACTCACTCATACCCATTCTGCTGGAGATGTGATACACCATTATTATATTATCCAAGACAAACTTGGTTTATAAAAATGTCATCTTTAAGAGATAAATTAGTTAAGAATACAAATGATACAAATTGGTATCCTGATAATATTAGAACAGGAAGATTTGGAAACTTTGTTGAAAATGTTATAGACTGGGGCTTAAGTAGAGAAAGATATTGGGGTACTCCACTTCCAATATGGGAATGTGATTGTGGTCATAAAGAATGTATAGGAAGTATAGAAGAACTTAAGCAAAAGGGAATAGATGTACCAGAAAATATAGAACTTCATAAGCCATATATAGATAATGTAAAATTGAAATGCCCACACTGTGGAAAAGAAATGACAAGAGTTACAGAAGTAATTGATTGTTGGTTTGATTCAGGATCAATGCCTTTTGCTCAGCATCACTATCCATTTGAAAATAAGGAACTATTTGAACAGAATTTCCCAGCACAATTTATTTCAGAAGCTGTAGATCAAACTAGAGGATGGTTTTATACATTAATGGCTATATCTACAGTAATATTTGATAAGAGTCCATTTGAAAATTGTGTAGTATTAGGTCATGTACTTGATAAACATGGTTTAAAAATGTCAAAGCATAAGGGAAATGTATTAAGTCCTACTACAGTGATTGAAAATGAAGGTGCTGATGCAACTAGATGGTATTTCTATACTGCAAGTGCACCATGGCTTCCATCAAGATTCTACGAAGAAGCTGTACAAGAAAGTCAGAGAAAGTTCTTGGGAACCTTATGGAATGTATATTCATTCTATGTGTTATATGCAGATATAGATAACTTTAATCCTTTAGATTATAAAGACTTTGTAAGCGATAATGTAATGGATAAATGGGTTATATCAAGATTAAATTCATTGATTAAGGAAACAGAAGATCATTTGGATAACTATAGAATTACTCAAGCAGCTACTAATATTGGAGACTTTGTAGATGAACTTTCTAATTGGTATGTTAGAAGAAATAGAGCAAGATTTTGGAGTGAAAGTTTAGCTGACGACAAAATAGGAGCATATGTAACTTTATATAAAGTTATTACTACATTGATAAAGATAGCAGCTCCATTTGTACCATTTATGACAGAAGAAATATATCAAAATCTTGTAGTTAATATTGATAAAGATGCAGTAGAGAGTTTACATTTATGCAAGTGGCCTGAGTATAATGAAAACTTTGTAGATAAAAAGCTAGAAGAAGATATGGAAGAAGCGTATAAGGTAGTTAGATTAGGAAGAAGTGCTAGAAACTCAGCTAATATTAAGAACAGACAGCCTCTTTCAGAAATGCTTATAAGTTCAAAATCTCTTCCAGAATACTATGGAGATATTATAAAGGATGAGCTAAATGTAAATGAAGTAATATTTGGTGCTGATTTATCTAAATATGTTAACTTTGATATAAAACCGAACTTACCTGTAATAGGAAAGAAGTATGGGAAATTAATACCTCAGATAAGAAAAAAAATTTCAGCAATTAACCAAATGGAACTTGCACAGAAAATGAGAGAAGGAAAAACTGTAATAATCTATATTGATGACAATGAGATAGAATTAAATGAAGAAAACTTACTTGTTACAATGCAGGGACTTGAAGGTTTTGCATTTGCTGGAGAAGGAACTATAGGAGTAGTATTAGATACAAATATTACTGAAGAATTAAGAGAGGCTGGAAATCTTAGAGAAATTTTAAGTAAAGTACAGAATATGAGAAAAGAAAGTGGATTTGAAGTAGCTGATAAAATAAAACTTTATGTTTCATCAAATCCAATGCTTGAAGCAATAGTTAAGAAATTTGAGGAAGAAATAAAGAAAGAAACGTTATCAGTTGAAGTTGTATATAATGCAAATAAAGAATACAACAGATGCAAAATAAATGGTGAAGATTTCGATATGTTTGTAGAAGTTGTAAAATAAGTATCTGCATGATTTGAATTTAAATGTGTATAAGATAACTTAAAGTCTTATACACATTTTTACTTTTAACAATGCAAATTAAAGAAATATTACAAAGGAACTTGTAATAAAAGGGTTTTATAAGTATAATTATTAAAAGAAAATATAACGGGAGTTGATAAAATGGCAGCATCAATAAAAGATGTAGCAAAGGAAGCAGGCGTTTCTATAGCTACAGTTTCTAGAGTATTAAATGATGTAGACGTTGTAAATGAAGAAACAAAAAAGAAAGTTTTAGAAGCAATAAATAAGTTAGGATATAGACCTAATATAGTAGCAAGAAGTTTAAAAACACAAAAAACAAGTACAATAGGAATAATAATACCGGATATATCCAGTCAATTCTATCCAGAAATAGTAAGAGGAGCTGAAGATGTAGCTAATATATATAACTACAATATAATGTTATGCAATACAGATTTAGATCCTGAAAAAGAAATGGAATATCTAAAAGTATTAAAAGAAAAAATGGTAGACGGAGTTCTTTATATGAGCAATTCTTTAGAAGATAGCATAGTAAATCTTATAAAGCAATTACAGATTCCTATGGTTTTAGTAGAAACTACTAGTAAAGAAGGAAATATACCAAGCGTAACCATAGACAATGAACAAGCGGCGTTGGATGCTGTGAATTATTTAATTAAGAAGGGCGATAAAAAAATAGCTTATATTGGAACGCATGAGGATGCAGCTAATGCTAGTGCATTAAGATATACAGGGTATAAAACTGCACTAAAACAAAATAGCATAAAATTAGATGAAAACATTGTACATTTTGGAGGACTAAAAGTATCAGATGGTTATGATGGAATAAATGCTATTTTAGAGAAAGAAAGTATTGACTCAGTATTTTGCTCTAGTGATGAAATTGCTATGGGTGCTATAAATGCATTGAGAGACAAAAATATAAAAGTTCCTGAACAGGTAGATGTAATAGGATTTGATAACATTTATTCTGCATCTGTATTTTATCCAAAACTTACAACTATAGGATTGCCTATGTATGATATGGGATCTGTAGGAATGAGGATGCTTATAAAAATCATAAATAAAAAAGAAGTAGATAAAGACAGTTATGTTCTTGAGCATGAGTTAATAGAAAGAGATTCTTGTAAAAGATAAAAAGTGACAAGGTATACACAAATTATGCACATTTTTTTAATATAAAGTTAACAAAAGTTTTTGTTAAATGTCTTATAATTGAGGAGAGGTTTAAAAACTTATCATTAAGTATAGGATGTTGTAGTTAAAGAAAGGAAAATTTTATGGTAGAAAGTTTAATAAATGCAGTTATTTTTGTCCTGGATAAACTCGGATATGTAGGGATTTTTGCGGGAATGGCATTAGAAAGTGCATGTATACCTATTCCTAGTGAGGCAATACTGCCTTTTGGAGGTTATTTAAGTTTTACAGGAAGATTAAATTTAATAGCTATGATACTAATTGGAACTATTGGTGGAACTGCAGGTTCAATAGGAGCTTACTATTTAGGTAAGCTTGGAGGAAGACCTTTAGTGGAAAAATATGCGGACAAACTGAGAATATCTAAAAGTAAAATAGAAAAAAGTGATGAATATTTTAATAAGTATGGGGAAAAAATAGTTTTTTTCTCAAGGCTTTTGCCTATAATAAGGACATTCATATCGCTTCCAGCTGGTATAAGCAAAATGGAATTTAAAAAGTTCACCATATATACTTTTTTAGGATCATTAATATGGAGTATTTTGTTAGGTTATGTTGGATATAAAATGGGTGAAAATTGGATCATGATTCGTTCTTGGTTTCATATGGCTGATATAGCTGTAGTAGTTTGCATAATTGGGTTTATAATATATAAATTAGTAGCAAAACGTAAAAATATAAATGTACAAAATTAGTAAATAACTTATCTGAAAATAAATGCTTTATATGAAAAGCAGTTTTATTTTCAGGTAAGTTTTTTTATTTGAAAACTTAATCATATATTCTGTATGTGGGAAATAGAATCTTATATAGATAAATTTAGAAAAATCGAGATAACAGTAGTAAAGTGCAATCAAATTATAGTAAAGAGGTATTGGTAAAAAAAACACCGTTAAAAGGTATAAAAAAACTTATTGACCGGTATTTGCCACCATGCTATAATTAGCACATAATTTAGATGGGGGGACTCAATAATGAAAAGTTTAAAAAAATTGGTTGTGTTGGCAATTTGTATGACAATGGTTTCTTCTATTTTTACAGGATGCAGTTATGAGGGTAAGTCAATTTCTGATGCATATACAAAAACACAAAAAGCTTCTAGTTCAGAATTTAAAACACAAATTGGACTACGATTTAGTGGAGAAAATCTTTCAACTCAGGAACAACAGGAAATGGGAAAAGTTATTCCTATGATAAATGGTTCAAAATTAACTGTAAATGGCAAGATGAATCGAAGTGATAATGGGAAAAGTGGAAAAATGCAAGCAGATATGTCATTACAAGTAGGAAATACTGCAATGAATATGGGACTTTGGGCTGATGCAAATACAGAAAATGATAAAGTTAATTTTAAGGAAATTTTAAAAGTTCCAGATATGCAATCATCAAAAATGAATGGAAAACAGTATATTGTATTAGATAGCTCAAATATGAATAAGAATGGTACAATGAGTACTGATGTTGCTGAAGTTAGTCAGGACATGCAAAAAAAGTTTTCGGAAATGATAGTAAAAAATATGACAAGCTTTGATCCAAAGTTTAAACTTATTACAGATGAAGGAAATCAATACTGGAATCTTGTAGATGGAGCAAGAAATGTTCATGTTTATGAAGTTAAATTAAATGATAAAAACTTCAAGGATTTGATAAAATATACTTCAAACAGTTTAGTAAACAGTAAAGATGCTAGAGATTTCTTAAAGGATTATTTAACTACAGTTGTAAAAGTTTCTTCAGACAAACAACAAGCATCAGTTAGTCAAGCAGAAATAGATAAGGCATTTTCAGATTTTGAAAAAGGATTACCACAATTTACAGTTAGTATGAATAAAGTATTAAATGCTTTTGATGGAGTACCTATTGTTGGAGATAAAGGAATTGTAATTGATTTTGCAGTAGATAGTAATGGATATGTTGTTGGTGAAAAGGGAAATATAGATTTAGTATTTGATACACCAAAATTTATATCAACAGTTGAAAGTTTAAGTAATGCTAAAAATGCCAATACAGCAAATAAACTTACAGGTGTTTATAAATTAGGTATTGATTTTAATACCAATACTTTTAATATAAATAAAAATGTAGAGATAAAATTCCCAGAAATAAATAGCCAAAATTCTATTCAATATGAAGAATTGCTTAGTCAGAAAAAAATTAAATAGTATTTGAAGGAGCATAGATAAATGCTCCTTTATTTTTTTATATAAAGTTCTTGATTTAAAAATTTTTTATTAATTATAATGTATATATAAACTATTAAACTATGATATAACATATTTAAAAGTAATATATGAGAAAAGAGGAAATTTAAAATGAATTTGAGTGATAAGATTTATGAAACGTTAAAAGAATTAATCTCCCTTCCAAGTGTATCAGGTACAAAAAATGAAAGTATTGCATCAGAAAAAATATATGATATGCTATCAAACATGGCTTATTTTAAGAAAAACAAAAATAACTTTGGTATGGAAGCAGTAGAAGGAGATAATTTAGAAAGAAAATTTGTATGGGCAGTAGTAAATGGAAAAGAAAAATCAAATGATACTTTGATTTTAACAGGACATTTTGATGTAGTAGGAGTAGAAGAATTTGGACATTTAAAATCTATTGCTTTTGATATGGAAGAATGTACGAAACGGATTAGTGAGTTGAATTTAGATGAAGATGCCTTAAAAGACCTTAAATCAGGTAAGTGGATTTTTGGAAGAGGAACAGCAGATATGAAATGTGGTATTGCAATAGATATAGAATTAATTAGAAAGTTTAGCGAAGATCAAAATTTTAAGGGGAATTTGTTATTTTTAGCAGTGCCAGGTGAAGAAAGTAATTCAGAAGGTATGGTAGCTGCAGCACCTTTTCTTTTAAAGCTTCAAGATAAAATGAAATATAATTATTGCGGGGCAATAATATCAGAATGCAGCATACCGCAAAGTGCAGGTGAAGAATTTAAAAGATTATATATGGGCAGTGTAGGAAAAATAATGCCACTGTTTTTATGTGTAGGTAAAGAAACTCATGTAGGAGAACCATTAAAAGGGCTAAATCCCAATGCGTTAGTTTCAGAAATAAATAGAATTTTAGAAAATAATCCTGACTTTTCTGATCAATTTAATAATGTCATAACTCCACCTCCTATGTGTTTGAAACAAATGGATTTAAAAGAGTTATATTCTGTACAAAGTCCTTTATATGCAGCAGCATATTATAATTTACTTACTCTTAGTATGTCTGAGGAAAAGCTTATGAGTAATTTAAAAGACTTAGCATTTAAGGCATATAATAACGTTTTAGAAGATATTAAAAATAAAAGAGAAAAGTTTATAAAAAAGAGCGGTAAGAAATTTGAATATATTAAAGTGCAGCCATGTGTTATGACTTATGAAGAATTACTTTTGCAGGTTAAAAGTAAGAATAAAAATTTTGAAAATTATATGAAAGAAAAAGTTGAACTTTGGAAAAAAGAAAATAAAGATAACCAAACTATAGCCATAAATATAGTTAAAGAAACTTATGAAAAATATGATGATAAGAAACCTATGATAATAGTTTCTTTTATTCCTCCATATTATCCTCATAAATACTTGAGAGGTGAAGACACTAAGGACAAAAAATTTATAAATGCTATAGATAAAACAATAGAGTATGCGCATGAAAAGTTTAACGAAAAAATTATTAAAGAAGACTTTTTTATGGGAATTTCTGATTTAAGTTATACTGGAATAGAGAATAATAAGAATATATCTGGTTTATCTTCGAATATTGTTGGATATGGTATAAGTTATGATTTACCATTACAAGCTTTAAGCAAGCTTAGCATTCCTGCAATAGTCTTTGGCGGCGAGGGAAAGGATTTCCACAAATATAGTGAAAGATTAAATGTTCCTTATACTTTAAATGTAGTACCAGAATTATATGAACATATTATTTATTCATTGTTACAATAGGCTATTTTAAATAACCATTTTTACCACAACCAAAATAAGTCTAAAAAGGGTGTCATTTTATTATGAAATATGTTTAACGAAACAAATGGACAATAAAAAATAAAATGGTATAATTTAACATAAAAGTAAATATATTTATAAGTGCGTTGTGGGGTGAAAAAATGGATTATAGGAATAAGGTCAAAAAAATATTTTCATATTTACTAAGCGTAAAAAATTTAAATGAAAAAATAATAAGAAATGTTTCAGAATATGAAAAACTATATTGGGAAAATGACCTGATGTCTATGGATGGGTGCAGTGTGAATAAGGTTTCGGAAACCGAATGGTGGTTAGAGGTAACAAAAAAGTGTAAATGTATATATGATCAATTGTTTAAGTTATTTTTGGAGATACAGAAAAGATCAGAAGGAATAGAAATAGTATGGGGACATGGTCTTCTTGTTTGGAAAGTTGGTAACGAAAAAATAATTCATCCTGTTGTTACAACCAGAATGAAACTAAATTTTGATGTTAAAAAGGGTATATTTCATTTAATACCAATAAGTCCTACATGTTTAGAATTGGGAATATTTGAAGACTTAGATATAGCTAATTTACATAGCATAGTTCAAATAGAAAATGAAATAAATAGCGCCGATATAGATCCTAGAACAATAGATAATATTGAGAATGTACTAAAAGATATAGTTTCCTATTTAGGTTGTAATGGTCAAATAATAAATTGTAGAGTAAGCATGGATAAAATAAAATTAACAAAAAATCCTTTTATTTGCGATAATCCTGTAATTTTAATAAGAAAAAATAATATGCGATTATGGCAAAAAGAAATTATAAACATAAATAATCAAATAGATAATGGTTATGTTATACCAGAAACAATAAAGGCTCTGGTGCAAGATAAAAAAGTAGAGCAAAGTGAGGAAGATATAAAGGAATGGGAGAAAGTTGGAGAGGACATATTATTTCCATTAGATACAAACTTTGAGCAAAAACAAGTTGTTAAAAGGTTATGTGAAAATTATGGAGTTGTAGTACAAGGTCCCCCAGGAACAGGTAAGAGTCATACAATAGTTAATTTA
This sequence comes from Clostridium sp. JS66, assembly GCF_033561535.1. NCBI lineage: Bacteria > Bacillati > Bacillota > Clostridia > Eubacteriales > Clostridiaceae > Clostridium > Clostridium sp. JS66. The sequence continues at coordinate 132,997 of NZ_CP131467.1, forward strand.
ATATGTCATCTTCTTGCACATGGTAAAAGTGTTCTTGTGACAAGTCAAACAGATAAAGCTTTAAAAGTATTGGTGGACATGATACCAGAGCATATTAGACCATTGTGTATGAGTGTTATTGGAAATGATTCTAATTCTCTAAAAGAACTTAATGAAGCTGTAAGAAAAATAACAGATAATCTGTCTGTAGAGCCTGAAGCATTAAGTAAAGAGATTAAATTATTAAGGGAAGAATTAAAAAATTGCAGAAAAAAGCAAGAGCATTTATATAATAGATTGGTGGAAATTCAAAATACTGAAAATAAGAGCATAGAATATGGTGGACAGTATTATAAAGTTGCAGATATTGCAAAATGGGTAAGAGAAAATAGAAAACAACATTCATGGATAGAGGATAACATTAAATATGAACAATCTATGCCTTTAAATAAAGAAGAATATTTGCAGTTATTAAAATTATTAAAGTCTATAGATAAAGAGGAAAAACAGAATTTTGATAGTATAAAAAATTTGATAGATAAAATACCTATGGATATTGAAATCTGTGATAAGATGTCTAGGTTTAAAAAATTAAAAGAAGATATTGAAATTAATACAAGATTACTAAGTAACTGGCGAATACCAGATAATAATAGATGTGATTATGAAGCCCTTTTAAGTATGTTGAATAAGTGTAAAAGTGAAATGGAATCTATAGAAAATAGTAACTTTAAAAATATACTAGGACTTTATTATAGTAGCAAGATAGCACATGATTTATTTATGGATATAGCGTTTAAATGTAATAATTATTTTTTGATGCTAGATAGGTTAAAAAGCAAGCTAAAAAATTACAACATAGAAATTCCCAATAATATAAATATAGATAAATTAAGTAGAGATTTTGATATCGTATATAGCAAGTTTAATTCAAGAGGAAGAGTGAGCAAAACCTTTAAAATTATTCATTCAGAATATAATTATATTTTTAAAGAGTGCAAAGTTGATTTTCTTGAAGTAGAAAATTTTGAACAAGCATCAGCATTAAAACTTTACATTCAACAGGAAAAAATAATTAAAGACTTAAAGTCTTTATGGAATAGCATGGCAAAAAAGTATGGTGATTTATCAGATGTTTGTAATAGAGAAGATGAAATGGACATAATAGAAATAGAACAAAATATAAAAAAATTAAATACTATAATTGATTGGAATGTAAAGTATAAAAGCAAAATAATATCATTATTAGGTAGAATTTCGATACCACAAAATATAGAGTGGCATAAATCTCAAACTTATAGCTATCTAATAAAATGTGTACAAGCTATCAAAAAAGTAAATGAGTATAATGAGCTAAAAGCTTATATTGAAGTGATGAAAAAATTAGTTTTATCTACAGATAAGTTAGATGAATTGTATAATGCAATGGGATCTCTTGATGTAGAAAAAACAAAAGAACAGTTGAAGATGATAGAACATTTTAAAGTAATGAAGAACGATTTAGTTAGGTTAGATGAACTTATAAATAAAATAACAAAAGCATGTCCGAATACAGGAGAAAACCTAATTGAGAGTTGGAGAAATAGCACGAGAAACTTTGAGGATTTTTGTAGTGCGTGGAAATGGTGTCAGTGGAATAGTTTGCTTAAGGATATTTATAAGCTAAACTTAGAATTTATAGAAGAAACAATAGAGCAGAATAGTAAGAAAGAAAAAATGATTATAAAAGATATAGTATCTAAAAAAACCTGGTATAATCAAATACTTAAAACCACTGAATCTGAAAAAAGAAGTCTTTTTGCCTGGATGCAGGCTGTTAAAAGAATAGGAAAAGGTACAGGAAAGATGGTATCAGAGTATAGAAAAATAGCTCAGGATGAGATGGAGAAATGTAAAGATACTATACCTGTTTGGATTATGCCATTAAATAGAGTAATTGAAAATATAAAATTATCAAGAAAGTTGTTTGATGTTATTATTTATGATGAAAGCAGCCAAAGTGATATATTTTCTATATGTGCTTTAATGAGAGCTAAAAAGGCGGTTATAGTTGGTGATGACAAGCAGATAAGTCCAGAGGTTGTAGGAGTTGATCAGGGAGTTATACAAGGGTTGATAAATAAATATTTGAAGGATATTCCTCAAAATGAATGGTTTGATTTACACACTAGCCTTTATGATACTGCACTTAGAGTTTTTCCAAATAGGTTAATTCTTAAAGAACATTTTAGGTGTGTACCAGAAATTATTGGATTTAGCAATATGCTTTGTTATTCAAATGAGATAAAGCCATTGAGATATCCTAAGCCTTCAGAGGCATTATACCCACCTATTGTGGCTGTAAAAGCGGAAGATGGATATAGGGAACAGAATAAAGCTGTGAATATTCCAGAAGCAGAGGTTTTAGTAAGCAAATTAGTTAGTTGCTGTAAAGATAAAAAATATAAAGATATGACTATGGGTGTTATCTCTTTACTAGGTGATGTTCAAAGTGAAACAATTGAAAATATGATAAGAGAAAGAATAGGGGAAGAGGAGATGATAAGAAGAAAAATTATATGCGGAGATGCTTATTCCTTCCAAGGAGATGAAAGAGATGTAATGTTCTTGTCAATGGTTATTGCAAATAATGTTAAGTTTGCACCATTAACTAGGGAATCAGATATAAGAAGGTTTAATGTAGCAGCAAGTAGAGCAAGAAATCAAATGTGGCTGTTTTATTCTGTAGAATTAAAAGATTTAAATAAGTCATGTGTAAGGCATTCTATTCTTAATTATTGTTTAAATTATGAAAGATATAATAAGAGATATATAAATTTAGAATATGTTTTTCAATCTAAATTTCAAAAGGATGTATATAACATGATAAAGGATAAAGGATATGATATAATTCCTCAAATAAAAGTGGGAGGATATAAAGTAGATTTTATAATAGAAGGAAATAGAAATAGAGCTGCCATTGTTTGTGATGAAGGAATAATAGATAATGGAGATGATATAAAAAAGAATATGGAAGCACGATTAAACTTAGAAAGAATAGGTTGGTACTTTCTGAGAATAAGGGGAAGTGAATTTTATTATAATCCAGAGAAAACCATGGAAAAGTTATGGAGTAGGTTGAAGAGAATAGGTGTAGAAAATTATAACAGAGAAAAAACATCTAAGGAAACGCTCAGGGTAGTATAACGAATTTTAAAAATAACACTTACTAAATTTTTATAATTAAAGTAAGTGTTATTTTTGTATAAAAAATTATAATAAAAGTTTTCATTGTAATGAGTAGGATATATTTCTATAATTAAAGTAGAGTATAAATGGTAGGTGAAATTAATGAGTATATCTGAAATTATATATAAAGTAAGAGACATAATGTTAAAGGATTTTATAAAAGTAAGAGAAGATGAGAGTATAAGAAATGCCCTCAATAGAATGATAGAGTCGTATAGAGATGAAGTTTTAATTGAAGATAAAAGCGGAAAGTTAAAAGCAATATTTACCATGAATGATGTTGCAAAAATAAAAAAGAAGGGTGTATCCTTTGATGCACCTATTATAGAGTTTGGAAATACTAATTTACATACTATAGGATCTAATGACTCGGCAAGATTGGCTAGAGACATAATGATTGATAATCGTATAGGAAGATTACCTGTATTAGAAGATGGAAAAGTTATAGGTATAGTTACTAGTAATAATATAAGAGATACTTTTTATTTAAAAATGGATGAAATGTTCAATCTTTTAAATAATGTATTTGACAATTTACACGAAGGTGTATGCATATGTGACGAAAAGGGAATAGTAAAGTATTGGAATAGGAGCTCGGAAAAATTATATAATGTACCTGCAGAAAAAATAATGAATAGACACCTAGGAGAATTTTTTCCTAAAGCTTTAAATTTAAAAGTATTAAGTACCGGAAAAAGAATAGATAATGTATTTCATGAACCTGTGGAAGGAAAGCTGGTAATATTAAGTGCTGTTCCAATCTATAATTCAAAAGGACGTATAATTGCATCTGTATCAACAGATAGAGATATTACTGATGCTATGAATTTAACAAAACAGCTGGAATATGAGAAAAAGAAGGTTGAATTTTTAGAGAAAGCATATAAAAATGAGATATCTTCAAAATATAATTTTTCATCCATAGTAGGAAAAAATAAAAAAATAATAGATGCTATAGCTATAGCGCAAAAAGTAGCACATACATCTACCAGTGTTCTTATAACAGGAAAAAGTGGAACAGGTAAAGAGGTCTTCGCCAAATCAATACATGAAGCTAGCGGGAGAACTGGAAATTTTGTAGCTATAAATTGTAGTGCTATACCAGGAAATTTACTAGAAAGTGAATTGTTTGGATATGTAGAAGGTGCATTTACAGGAGCTATAAAAAAGGGGAAGATAGGTAAATTTGAATTTGCCAATGGAGGTACATTATTTTTAGATGAAATAGGAGATATGCCCGTAGAGATGCAGGTTAAAATGTTAAGGGTACTGCAAGATGGAGTAATATATAGGCTTGGCAGTGAGAAGGCTATAAATACTGATGCTAGAATTATTGCAGCTACCAATAAAGATTTAAAAAAATTAATACTTGAAGATAAATTTAGAGAAGATTTGTTTTATAGATTAGCAGTAGTGCAGATACAGCTGCCGCCGCTTAAAGATAGAAAAGAGGATGTAAAAGATTTAGCAAACCTCTTTTTTGAACAGGTTTCTAAGCAGGAAGGTATAAAAATAACTAATATTGATGATAAAGTATATAAGATATTAACTAATTATAAGTGGGACGGTAATATAAGAGAACTAAAAAACGTAGTTCAGAGGATGGTTGTTTTATCCAATAATGGTAAAATAAATACAGAATCTATTCCTGAATACATTATAGAAAGTGTATCTCCAGAGGAAGATTTAGGTGAAGATGAATTTGATTTAGAAAAAATAGTAGAGAATGTTGAAAAAAGAACTATAAAAGAAGTTATGAAAATGGTAAAAGGAAATAAGCAGCATGCGGCCAAAGTGTTAAATATAAAGAGGAGCACATTATATTACAAATTAGGAAAATACAATATATAGGTTCAAGTTACTGACATCTATGTCTAATTATTGACATAGATGTTTTTGCGTGTAAACCTAACCATGTAGGCATTTGGTATAATTTTCAAAATATTGTGTGTCAAAAAAATGAACTTATTAATAAAAATTATAGTTATTATAAGAAAAGGTTATAAGTCCACATACTAGTATTTGCAACAATTATAGGTAAATAGTAATAAATATATTAAATAAACAAATATTTGGCATAATAAATGCTGCAATATATTTATGACTATTAAACTTAGGAGGGATGATATGAAAGAATTATATAGTTTTCCTCTAAAAATGCATGTAGGAGCACCAGATGTTCCTGCTGTTAAAGAAGGTCAGAAGGTAAAAAGAGGAGAATGCATAGCAGAACCAAAAGGCCTTGGAGCAAAAATCCATACTAGCGTGTCAGGAGAAGTAACTAAAATTACTGATAATAATATAGTTATATTAGCAGATGAGACACAAACAGAGGATTATGTAAAAATTAAAGAGTGCCAAAGCATAATTGACACTGTCTATGAAGCAGGTATAGTTGGCGCCGGTGGTGCGGGATTTCCAACACACATTAAATTAAAAGCAGAAATTCCAGATGGATACATAGTTGCAAATTGCGTTGAATGTGAACCTGTTCTTCATCACAATATAAAAATGATAGAAGAGAAGCCTGAATTAGTTGTAAACGGCATACGATATGCTATGAAAGCAACAGGCTCCAAGAAAGCTTATATAGCTATAAAAGCAAAGCATCCAGAAGCAATACAGTCATTAGAAAAATATTTAAATGGATCTAATGATATAGAAATAAAGAAACTTAAAGATATGTATCCAATGGGTGAAGAAAGAGCTGTAATTCATGAGATATTTGGAAAATGGCTTGAGCCTACACAACTTCCATTAGAAGCTAAATGTGTGGTTTTAAATGCAGAAACTTTAGCTAATATAACAAGAGCTGTAGAAGATAAGAAGCCAGTAATTGATAAGGATATAACTGTCATAGGTAAACTTAAATCAGGAAAAGAACCTAATGTATTTTCACAAGTACCTGTAGGCACTTCAATGAAGAGTCTTATAGAAAAATGTGGTGGTATAGATGGAGAATATGGCGAAATTGTTATAGGAGGACCTTATACAGGAAAAGCTGAAGATTTAGAGAAGGCTTCTGTTACAAAGATTTCAGGAGGTGCTATAGTAACAATTCCACTTCCAGAATACAAAGGACCAATAGGACTTCTTGTTTGTGCTTGCGGAGCAAATGAAGAAAGACTTAGAGATGTAGCTTCTAAAATGAAATCAGAAGTTGTAGCAGTTACTAAGTGTAAAAATGTAGAAGAAATTAAAGGATCTAATAAGTGCAAAACTCCAGGAGATTGCCCAGGGCAAGCTGCTGGCATTATGTATTTGAAAAAACAAGGTGCTAAGAGAATTTTAATATCAAACTGTAGTGATTGTTCTAATACTGTAATGTGTTGTGCACCTAAGGTAGGATTACCTGTATATCATCATACAGATCATGTATTTAGAACAGTGGATTATCCATTAACTAGAAGACTTCCTATGGAAGAACAAAAGTAGTAAGAGGAGGATTTAAATAATGTCAATGAGTGTTGAACATGCAGAAGCACTTAAAAATGAAGTAGCTGTTGTATGTTGTAGAACTGAAGAAGGAACAATTATACAAGCATCAAATCTTGAGGACCCAGATATATTCCCAGATATGGTTGATTCAGGATTGCTTACTATACCAAAAGATTGTTTAAAAGTAGGTCAAGTTATAGGAGCAAAATTACTTAAAACTATTGATTCATTAACTCCATTAACCCCAGATATTTTAGAGGGTGTTAAGGAAGTAGAAGATAAAGTAGAAAATGATTCAAAAGTTGAAGAACAAGTGGAAGAAGTTGTAGAAGAACAAGTAGTATCAGAAGAAATAGTTGATGGTGCTGAAGGTAGAGTTTTGAAAATTAGAATAGAAGAAGGAAAAGGAATCGATATAGAATTACCATTCTAATTTTTAGTTTATCTATTATACAAGTTATATTAATAAAATTTAATTTAAGTTATTTTAATATATAAAGTTTGTTATGAAATAACGAAAAGGAGGGATTAATGTTATGTCAATGAGTGCAGAACATGCAGAAGAAGTTAAAAATGAACTTGGAATTGTATGTTGTAGAACAGAAGCAGGAACAATAATTCAAGCTTCCAATTTAGAAGATCCAGCAATATTTCCTGACATGGTAGATGCTGGTTTGCTGACTATTCCAGACAATTGCTTGAAAGTAGCACAAGTAATTGGAGCAAAATTGATTAAAACTGTTGATTCACTTACTCCATTAACTCCAGATCTTTTAGAAGGCATTAAAGAAATGGCTTCTGAAGAAAAAGTTCAAGAGGAGCTAACTGAAGGAAATGAAAAGGCAGTCTTAAAATATAACAAAAAAACAGGTGATGTAATAGGGGCTGAAGATTTGGAGAATCCTATGCATTTTGAAAAACTTGAGGACTCATTACTATTCAAATTAGATGAAAGGGTTCTTACAAGAGAAGAAGTTGTTGGACAGAAATTAGTGTCCGATGTACCAGCTTTAACTCCTATAACACCTGAAATGTTAGAAGGATTTAAGGAGGAAGTTGATATGGGAGAATCACCAAAAGTAACATCAAGTGTATCAGGTGGAGTCCTAAGAATTAAAATTGCCGAAGGCAAAGGCGTTGACATCGAAGTACCATTGAATGGTATGAGTACTAGTTCAGTAAAACCTGGAAATGTGCCAGTAGTAAAGGCTGAAAAAGCAGTTGTAGCAGCAAAAGCTGAAGGCAAAAAGGAAGTAGTGCTTGAAGAAAAAGTACTAAGAACTCTTACAAGAAAACATTACAAAATAAATGAAGTAAAATTAGGCAAAGAAACTAAAATCGAAGGTACAACTTTATATATTAGAGAAGACGTATGTAAAGATGCAGAAGCAACTGGAGATCTTGTTAAAGCTGTAAAATTTGATATTATTACACCAGATAAGTATCACACATACAGTGAAACAATAATGGATGTTCAGCCAATAGCTACAAAAGAAGGAGATTCAAAACTTGGTTCTGGCGTAACTAGAGTACTTGATGGTGTTATAATGATGCTTACTGGTACAGACGAAAATGGTGTTCAAATAGGTGAATTTGGTTCATCAGAAGGTTACCTTGATGAAAATATTCAATGGGGTAGACCAAGTTGTCCTGATAAAGGAGAAATATTCATAAAAGCACAAATTACAATTCAAGCTAAGACAAACATGGAAAGAAGAGGACCTATAGCAGCTCATAAGGCAGCAGATGTAATTACTCAAGAAATAAGAGAAGCTATAAAGAAAATTGATGATGATTCTTTAGTAGTTAATGTAGAAGAATTTAAACATGTAAGAAGACCTGGAAAGAAAAAGGTTGTAATAGTTAAAGAAATAATGGGACAAGGAGCAATGCATGATAACTTAATTCTACCAGTTGAACCAGTTGGATTCCTTGGTGGAAAACCAAACGTTGATCTTGGTAATGTTCCTGTAATGTTATCACCACTTGAAGTTGCTGACGGTGGAATACATGCATTAACTTGTATAGGACCAGCATCAAAAGAATGTTCAAGACATTACTGGAGAGAACCATTAGTTCATCAGGTATTAGCTGATCCAGAATTAGACTTATGTGGTGTACTATTTGTAGGAAGTCCTCAGATTAACACCGAAAAATTCTATGTGTCTGAAAGAATGGGTATGATAGTAGAAGCATTAGATGTTGATGGTGCTTTTGTCACTACAGAAGGATTTGGAAACAATCATATAGACTTTGCTAGTCATGTTGAACAAATAGGTATGAGAGGAATACCTTGTGTAGCATTTTCATTCTGTGCAGTTCAAGGTCAATTAGTTGTTGGAAATAAATACATGAAGTATATTATAGATAACAATAAATCAGAAGCTGGAATAGAAAATGAAATCCTTGGATGCAACACATTATGTCCAGAAGATGCAATTAGAGGAGCTGAAATGCTTAAAGCTGCTATGGATGGAGAAGAAGTAAAAGCTGCAGAAAGAAAGTATAATAGAAATGTTCTTGAAAGCAATCTAGAATTAGTTGAAAAAGAAAAAGGAATAAAAATAGAAAGAGCTCTTAATGAACAATCATTACCAATGAGTGAAAAAAGGAAAGAAAAATATTCATAAAAGTAGGTAGAGATGTATGGACTTAAAGTACGGTGATCAGGTAAGAGAAATGCAGGGAGTCATTGTAGAAGTAACTGATGGTTCTGTTGCAATAGACTTCAAAGGCAGACTTGGTTATCTGAAAATACCTAATAGAATGATAATATCAGACTATCCTATGAAAGTAGGACAAGAAGTGGGATTATACATGACTTATGTAGAGGTTCTTTCTGATAAAGTTAATGAGAAGTATATAAGTAATATAGAAAAGAGAAAGGAAGGTAATAGCAATGAGTAAATCTGTTGTTAAAGGCTTACAATCAGAAGTATTTGTTCCTATAACACCAAAACCAGTTTGGGCACCTGTAGAAAAACCATTAAAAGATATGGTTATTGCACTTGCAACAGCAGCTGGAGTTCATGTTAAAACCGATAAAAGATTTAATTTAGCAGGAGATACAGGATTTAGAAGAATACCAGGAGATGTTAATTCCGATGATTTAATGGTATCACATGGTGGATATGACAATTCCGATGTTAATAAAGATATAAACTGTATGTTTCCTATTGATAGATTAAGAGAACTAGCTAAGGAAGGTTATATTAAAGGAGTTGCACCAACTCATATTGGATTCATGGGTGGTGGTGGAAACGTAAAAGTTTTCACAGAAGAAACAGGTCCAGAAATTGCTAAAATCTTAAAAGATGAAGGCGTGGATGCAGTTCTAATGACTGCGGGATGAGGAACTTGTCACCGCTCTGCAGTTTTGGTGCAGAGAGCAATCGAAGAGGCTGGAATTCCTACTATAATTATAGCAGCATTGCCTCCAGTAGTTAAACAGACAGGAACTCCAAGAGCAGTTGCTCCTAGAGTTCCAATGGGAGCTAATGCAGGTCAACCACATAATGTTGAAATGCAGACAGGTATCGTTAAGGATACATTAGCTCAGCTTGAAGTTCTTCAATCAGCTGGTAAGATAGTACCATTACCTTATGAATATACAGCAAAAGTTTAATTAGCAATAATAAACCAGAAACTAGTTTTTAGTTTCTGGTTTATAATAACCTTCTAATTAAGATAAGGGTGTGTTAATTTGGAGAGAGAAATCAGAAAGCTTGTCATAAAAACTTTTCATATACAAAAGGTAGAATTTGCAGAAAAAACATATATAAAAGATGGAGTTTTATATATAAGAAATAATATAGAGGCTGACGTAATAGACAATGAAGAGTTAGTGCGCAGTCTAAAGTTAAAAATTATACAAAGTAATGAACATGATATTTTTGTAAATTCTATAATGGATTTTTCTCCTATAGCAACTAAGGTTTTAGGCAAGCTAGGAGAAGGAATAACTCATGTTTTAACAGGAGTAACTGTTATGCTTACAGGAGTAGATGAAAAAGGAATACAAGTTGCAGAATTTGGTTCTTCAGAGGGTATATTAAAAGAACAAGTTAAGTTTGGTAGAAGAGGCACTCCTTCAGAGGACGATATAATAATAAGTATAGATGTAACATTGAAAGATGGGCAAGGTACAAACAGGCCAGGACCTATGGCAGCTCACAGAGTATGTGATAGGATAATTACGGAGATAAGAGAGTATCTAAAAAAGATGAATGGAAGGTTCTGTGACGAAAAATACGAATATTTTGATAAAATAAAACCTAATAAGAAAAAAGTAGTTATCATAAAACAAGTTGCAGGTCAGGGTTGTATGTATGATACAGGTGTTTTAGGTAAAGAACCTGGAGGATTTATTGGATGCAGATCTATTATAGATATGGGAAATATGCCAATAGTCTTAAGTCCTAATGAATATAGAGATGGTGCTTTAAGAGCCATGAATTGAGGTGATACTATGGGAATTGGACCATCTACTAAAGAAACTACATTACATCATTTTAGAGATCCATTAGTAGAAATTGTAGATAATGATGGAGATGTAGACCTTCTTGGAATTATAGTAGCAGGAACGCCTCAGGAAAATGAAGATAAGATATTTGTTGCTCAGAGAGCAGCAGCTTGGGTTGAAGCCATGAGAGCAGATGGTGCTATTGTGTCTATAGATGGATGGGGAAATAGTAATATTGATTTTGCTACCGCTATAGAAGAAATAGGCAAAAGAGGAATTCCTGTTGTAGGAATGAGTTTTGTAGGGACTCAAGCACAATTTGTAGTTACTAATAAGTATATGGATACCATAGTTGATTTTAATAAATCAACTGATGGAATAGAAACAGAAGTTGTAGGCGAAAACAATGTAATAGAATTAGATGCTAAAAAAGCGTTAGCATTTTTAAAATTAAAAATGAAAAACAAGGAGGAATAGAGAAATGAAAGCAACAAAAGTTATCAATACAGTAGAATCTCATACTATGGGTGAACCGACTAGAATTGTAACAGGTGGAGTGCCCAAGATTCCAGGAAAAACTATGGCTGAGAAAATGGAATACATGGAAAAGAACATGGATTATTTAAGAACTATGTTAATGCTTGAACCAAGAGGACATAATGATATGTTTGGTGCTATTTTTACTGAACCTTGTGTAGATGAAGCAGATATTGGTGTTATATTTATGGATGGCGGCGGATATTTAAATATGTGTGGTCATGGATCTATTGGATCAGCAACTTGTGCTGTTGAAATGGGAATGGTACCAGTTACAGAGCCATATACAGATATAGTTTTAGAAGCTCCAGCTGGAATCATTAAAGCTAGAGTAAAAGTTGAAAATGGCAAAGCAAAAGAAGTTTCAATAGTTAATGTAGCAGCATTTCTTTATAAGAAAGATATAGAAGTAAATGTACCTGACTTTGGAAAGTTAACTTTAGATATTTCTTTTGGAGGAAGCTTTTTTGCAATGGTAAAAGCTTCAGATGTAGGAATTGATTTAATTCCTAAAAATGCACAACAACTTAATGATCTTGGAATGAAGATTATTCATGCAGTTAATGAACAGGTAGAGATTCAACACCCTATATTAAAGCATATTAAAACAGTTGATCTTTGTGAATTTTATGCACCTGCAAAAAGTGAAGATGCAGATGTTCAAAATGTAGTAGTATTTGGTCAAGGACAGGTTGATAGATCTCCATGTGGAACTGGAACAAGTGCCAAATTAGCTGATTTATATGCTAGAGAAGAAATCGAAGTTGGTGGACAAATAGTAAATGAAAGTATAATTTGTACTAAGTTCACAGGAAAAGTTTTAAGTAAAGCTAAGGTAGGAGAATTTGATGGCATAATCCCAGAAATAACAGGAAGCGCATATGTTACTGGATTTAGCCAATACTTAATAGATCCAGATGATCCAGTTAAACATGGCTTTATATTAAAGTAAATTTATGCAAAAAATTCAAAAATAAAAATATAAAAAATATTAAGAAAATTATTGCGGTAAGGCCATAATATATATTACAATATATATGTAATATTAAAAATTATAATAGAAAGAGGGGGATGTTATTATGTTAGTTAAAGTAGTGTCCGGTTTACTTATACTCTTGACAGGTTATTTTACAATAGTATTTTTAAGAGATTATTTTAAAGCATCTAAAGAGGGTAATCTAGAAAGTGCAAACTTTTTAGCATTAGGCGGTGTTGGATTTATAACAAACTTTTTTGATACATTAGGTATAGGAAGTTTTGCTCCTCTTACAGCATTATTAAAATTCTTTAAACTTTCTCAAGATAGAACAATACCAGGAACACTTAATGCATCTTGTACAATTCCCGTAACAGTAGAAGCTCTAATATTTATAACAGTAATAAAAGTTGAACCTGTAACTTTATTTGCAATGCTTGTTTCTGCTACTATAGGTGCTTTTATAGGTGCAGGTATAGTTTCAAAGCTTGATGAGAAAAAAGTTCAACTTGGAATGGGAGCAGCATTACTTATAGTTGCATTAGTAATGTTAGCATCACAATTAAAATTAATGCCTGTAGGTGGAGACGCTATAGGACTTACAGGAATAAAGCTTATTATAGCTGTAATTGCTAACTTTATATTAGGAGCACTTATGACACTTGGAATAGGGTTATATGCACCTTGTATGGCATTAGTATTTGCACTTGGAATGAGCCCAAAGGTAGCATTCCCTATAATGATGGGATCTTGTGCATTTTTGATGCCAGTAGCATCAGCTAAATTTGTTAAAGAAGGAGCTTATGATAGAAAAGCTTCTATGGCAATAACTCTATTTGGATCAGTTGGAGTTTTAGTAGCGGCATATATAGTTAAGAGTCTTCCTTTGAATATTTTAACTTGGTTGGTAATATGTGTTATTATATACACATCTATAGCTATGTTTAGATCTGCTAGTAAGTCAAAGGATGTCGGAGCACAAGCGTAATTATTTAACAAATAGCCATATACAAGAAAATTTATCTTGTATATGGCTATTTTTATTTTATTTTTTAGTGTCAAATTATTGACACCAAATTTATATATATTTCTATACAGTGTATGACTTTAACTAAAAATTAACGAATAGTGTCAAAAAATACTACACTATTTGTCAGAAAAAAGTACATTTTGCTATAAGTAAACCTTTAATATAAAAAAAACTAATACGAAAAAACCAGCGTATTTGCATATTTTATAACAAAGCAGCGCAAAATAAATTATTGGCACGGAAATTGCTAATGTATTACTGTGTATAACAAAAACTTATTTAGTACAATATATACTATTAATTTATATGATAATGAACATTATATAAATTAATAAAATGTTGAAAGGAGGGAATGTTGCATTCTGCTAAACTAAGCGTAGTAGATTTAAGACAACAGTATGTTATGGTAAAATTATTTAATTTTCCTCTTAAAATGCATGTTGGTGCGCCGGACGTTCCAGTAGTAAAGGAAGGTAAGGAAGTAAAAAGAGGCGAATGTATTGCAGAGCCAAATGGATTGGGAGCAAAAATACATACAAGTGTTTCAGGAAAAGTAGTTAAGATTACAGACACTGAAATAGTTATTGAAGCAAATGATGTTCAAACAGAAGATTATGTAAAAATCAAAGAAAGTGATAGCATAATTGATACAGTTTATGAAGCAGGAATAGTTGGAGCTGGTGGAGCTGGTTTTCCAACTCACATAAAATTAAAAGCTGAAATTCCAGATGGATATATCATTGCTAATTGTGTTGAGTGTGAACCAGTATTGAATCATAATATAACTTTATTAGAACAAAACCCTGAAATTGTGATTAAGGGTATAAAGTATGCAATGAAAGCTACAGGAGCTCCAAAAGCATATATGGGAATAAAATCTAAAAACACAAAAGCTATATCTTCTGTAAAAGCAGCACTAAAAGGTGAAAGCAATATAGAAGTTAAGGAACTTAAAGATATTTATCCTATGGGAGAAGAAAGAGCACTTATTCATGCTATATTTGATAAATGGCTTGAACCAACACAGCTTCCATTAGAAGCAAAATGTGTTGTTTTAAATACAGAAACTTTGGCTAATATAACTAGAGCAGTAGATGATAGAAAGCCTGTTATAGACAAAGATATTACAATAGCTGGTAAATTAAACAGTGGAAAAGAATCAAATGTATTTTTCCAAATGCCTGTTGGAACTTCAATAAAAAGCCTCATAGAAAAATGTGGTGGTATAGATGGAGAATATGGTGAAATCCTAATAGGAGGACCATACACAGGAAAAGCACAAGATTTGGAGAAAGCTGAAGTTACTAAGATTTCAGGTGGAGCCATTGTTACTATTCCATTACCAGAATATAAAGACAAATTAGGACTTCTTGTTTGTGCTTGTGGTGCTAATGAAGAAAGACTTAGAGATATAGCATCTAAAATGAAATCAGAAGTAGTTGGTGTTACAAAGTGTAAAAATGTAGAAGAAATAAAAGGCGCGAACAAATGCAAAACCCCAGGTAATTGTCCTGGTCAAGTAGCTGGTATTATGTATTTAAAGAAACTTGGTGCAAAAAGAGTACTAATTTCAAATTGCAGCGATTGTTCAAACACTGTAATGTGTTGTGCTCCAAAGACTGGACTAGGAGTATATCATCATACAGATCATGTGTTTAGAACAGTTGATTATAAATTAACTAGAAGACTTTCAATTGATAAATAAAAAAGGAGGATACGATAAATGTCAATGAGTGCAGAACACGCAGAACAACTAAAAAATGAAGTTGCTGTTGTATGTTGTAGAACAGAAGAAGGAACAATAATTTCAGCAAGTAATCTAGAGGATCCATCTATATTCCCTGATATGGTGGATTCAGGACTTTTAACTATACCAGATAATTGCTTTAAAATAGGTGAAGTTGTAGGAGCTAAATTACTAAAAACTATAGATTCACTTACTCCATTAACTCCTGATTTATTAGAAGGAGCTAAGGCAATGGCTTCAGAAGCGAAGGAAGAGAAAAAAGCAGTTGAATTAACTCAAGGAGATGCAAAGGCTGTTTTGAAGTACAACAAAAAAGCAGGGGACATTATAACAGCTGAAGATTTTGAAAATCCAATGAATTTTGAAAAACTTGAAGATTCATTATTGTTAAAGCTTGATGAAAAAGTTTTATTAAGAGAAGAAGTAATTGGAAAGACTTTAAAAGTAGATGTACCAGCATTAACTGCTGTAACAGCTAATATGTTAGAAGGATTTGAAGAAGAAGTAGTAGAAGCAACACAACCAATAGCATCCGTGACTGGTGGAGTTTTAAAGATTAAAATAGCAGAAGGAAAAGGAATTGACATTGAAGTACCTTTAGGTGTAGGTTCAATAGCAGCTCCAGTGGCAAAGGCACCATCAGCAGTAAAAAATCAAAGCATTGCTAAAGAAGAAAAAACTGTAGCAACTCAGGAAGTTAAGCTTGAAGAAAAGGTTGTAAGAACTCTTACAAGAAAATATTTCAAAATCGATAAAGTAGAGTTTGGACCAGAAACAAAAATTGAAGGAACAACTCTTTACATCAGAGAAAATGTTTGTGATGATGCTGTAAAAATAAACAAATTAGTTAAAGAAATAAAGGTTGATATAATAACTCCAGATAAGTATAACACTTATAGTGAAACGATAATGGATGTTCAACCAATAGCTACTAAAGAGGGAGACGACAAGTTAGGTTCAGGCGTAACTAGAGTAATTGATGGTGTTATAGTAATGGTTACTGGAACAGATGAAAATGGAGTTCAAATAGGAGAATTCGGTTCATCAGAAGGTATACTTGAAGAAAACATTCAATTTGGAAGACCAGGAGCACCTGATAAGGGAGAAATCTTCATAAAAACTCAAGTAACAATAGCTGCAGGAACTAACATGGAAAGGCCAGGTCCTCTAGCTGCTCATACAGCTACAGATATTATAACTCAAGAAATCAGAGAAGCTTTAAAGAATGCTGATGAATCTTTAGTAACAAGTACAGAAGTATTTGAACAAAAGAGAAGACCAGGAAAGAAAAAAGTTATCATTGTTAAAGAGATAATGGGTCAAGGTGCTATGCACGATAACTTAATATTACCAGTTGAACCAGTAGGAGTGCTTGGAGCAAAACCAAACGTTGATTTAGGAAATGTTCCTGTAATGTTATCACCACTTGAAGTTGCTGATGGAGGAATTCATGCATTAACTTGTATAGGACCTGCATCAAAGGAATGTTCAAGACATTACTGGAGAGAACCACTTGTTCATGAAGCTTTAAATGATCCAGAATTAGATCTTTGTGGAGTGTTATTTGTAGGAAGTCCACAAATCAACAGTGAAAAATTCTATGTATCAGAAAGAATGGGAATGATAGTAGAAGCTTTAGATGTTGATGGAGCTTTTGTTACAACAGAAGGATTTGGAAACAATCACATTGACTTTGCAAGTCACATTGAACAAATTGGTATGAGAGATATTCCATGTGTAGGATTCTCATTCTGCGCAGTACAAGGAGCTTTAGTTGTTGGTAACAAGTACATGAAGTACATGGTTGATAACAACAAGTCAGAAGCTGGAATTGAAAATGAAGTTTTAAGCTGTAATACATTATGTCCAGAAGATGCAATAAGAGGAATATCAATGCTTAAAGCAGCTATGGGTGGAGAAGAAGTTAAAGCTTCAGAAAGAAAATGGAATGCAAATGTTAAAGAAAACAATCTAGAGTTAGTTGAAAAGACTACAGCAACTTCAATAGAAAGAGTTGAAAATGAAACTGCTGTTCCAGTAAGCCAAAAGAGACTTGAAAAATATTCAACAAAGTAGGCGCTTAATATGGATTTAAAATATGGTGATAAAATCATTGAAATGCAAGGCGTAATTGTAGAAGTTCATGACGGATGCGTTGCAGTAGACCTTAAAGGAAGATTAGGATATTTAAAAGTACCTATGAGAATGCTTATAACAGATTATCCTTTAAAGGTAGGTCAAGAAGTTGGCTTTAAGATGAGTTTTATAGAAGTTTTGTCAGAAGAAGCTAATGAAAAATATGTTAGCAATATAGATATAAGAAATAGAAAGGAAGGAAAATTATAATGGATTTAACAATTGTTAAAGGATTACAATCAGAAATATTTGTTCCTATAACTCCTCCACCAGTTTGGGCTCCTGTAACAAAAGAGCTTAAAGATATGAAAGTAGCTATAGCTACAGCTGCTGGTGTACATTTAAAATCAGATAAGAGATTTAATTTAGCAGGAGACTTTACATTTAGAAAGATACCAGGAGATGCACCATCAAGCGAACTTATGGTATCACATGGTGGATATGATAATGGAGATGTTAATAAAGACATCAACTGCATGTTCCCAATTGATAGATTAAAAGAACTTGTAGAAGAAGGATTTATAAAAGAAGTTGCACCAACTCATATAGGATTCATGGGTGGCGGCGGAAACCAAGAAAAATTCAAGAATGAAACTGGTCCAGAAATCGCTAGAATTCTTAAAGAAGAAGGCGTAGATGCAGTCCTAATGACAGCTGGATGAGGAACTTGCCACCGCTCTGCAGTTTTGGTGCAGAGAGCAATCGAAGAAGCAGGAATACCTACAATATGTATAGCTGCTTTACCACCAGTAGTTAAACAAACAGGAACTCCAAGAGCAGTTGCTCCAAGAGTACCAATGGGAGCTAATGCAGGAGCACCACATGATGTTGCTATGCAAACAGCTATAGTTAAAGATTCACTAGTAGAGTTAACTAAGATAACTACTGCAGGAACAATAGTTCCACTTCCATATGAATATATAGCAAAAGTTTAATCAGAAGTTAGAAAATAGTAACTATAATATAGGAACTAGGAACTAAAAACTAGTTTCTAGTTCCTATATATTAATATTTTTTATTAAAATAAACGTGGTGATATATATGGAAAAGCAAATAGAAATTAGAAGATTAGTTATAAAGACTTTTCATATAACAAAAGTAAAGTTTGCTGAAAAAACCTATATAGAAAACGGTGTATTGTATTTAAAAAATGATATACAAAAGGGAATATCAGTAGATGAGAAACTCATAAAACATATAGAAGTTAAAATCATAAATCCTGATAACCACAATATATTTGTAAATTCAATAATGGATTTTTCTCCAATAGCTGTAAAGGTATTAGGGAAAATAGGAGAAGGTATAACTCATGTACTTACAGGAGTAAATGTGATGCTTACAGGGGTAGATGAAGAGGGAATACAAGTTGCAGAATTTGGTTCTTCTGAAGGTATACTAGATGAGCAAGTTGTATTTGGGAGAGCTGGTACTCCAGCTAAGAATGACATATTAATTCATATAAATGTTACTCTAAAGGCTGGTAAAGGAACAAGTAGACCAGGTCCCATGTCAGCACATGAAGTTTCTGATAAGATAATTAGTCAAATAAGAAGTATCTTAAAGCAATTAAGTGGAAGAGTGTGCGACGAAAAGTATGAATATTTTGATAAGATAAAGCCTGGAAAGAAGAAAGTAGTTATTATAAAACAAGTTGCTGGCCAAGGCGCTATGTATGATACAGGACTTTTAAGTAAAGAACCAGGTGGTTTTGTAGGATGTAGATCTATTATAGATATGGGTAATATGCCTATAGTATTAAGTCCTAATGAATACAGAGATGGTGCATTAAGAGCCATGAACTAAATTATATAGGAGGGTATTACTATGGGAATAGGACCATCTACAAAAGAAACAACATTACATCATTTTAGAGATCCGCTGCTTAATGTAGTCTCTAATGATGATGATGTGGATCTTTTAGGGATTATAGTAGCAGGAACACCACAAGAAAATGAAGATAAGGTATTTGTTGCACAGAGAGCAGCATCTTGGGTTGAAGCTATGAGAGCAGATGGAGTCATAGTATCTATTGACGGTTGGGGAAACAGCAATATTGATTTTGCTACTGCTTTGGAAGAGGTAGGAAAAAGGGGCATTCCAGTAGTTGGAATGAGCTTTGTAGGAACTCAAGCACAGTTTGTAGTTACTAATCAATATATGGATACTATAGTAGACTTTAATAAATCAAAAGATGGAATTGAAACAGAAGTTGTGGGAGAAAACAACGTAGTAGAGCTTGATGCTAAAAAGGCTTTAGCATTTTTAAAATTGAAAATGAAAAATAAGGAGGCACAAAAATGAAAACAACAAAAACAATATTTGCAATAGATTCACATACTATGGGAGAGCCAACAAGAATAGTGGTAGGTGGAGTGCCTAATATCCCTGGAAAAACAATGCCAGAAAAGAAAGCTTATCTTGAAGAGAATTTAGATTATGTAAGAACAGCTATAATGCTTGAACCAAGAGGACATAATGATATGTTTGGTTCAATAATAACACAGCCAACAACTGAAGAAGCAGATCTTGGAATAATATTCATGGATGGCGGTGGATATTTAAATATGTGTGGACATGGTTCCATAGGAGCTGCAACTGTAGCTGTAGAAGAAGGTATGGTTGAAGTAACTGAGCCAGTAACAAAAATTACTTTAGAAGCTCCAGCAGGATTAGTTAAAGCAAATGTTAAAGTAGAAAATGGAAAAGCAAAAGAAGTTTCTATAGTTAATGTACCAGCATTCCTTTATAAAAGAAATGTAGAAGTAGATGTGCCTGAAATAGGCAAAGTATCAATGGATATATCTTTTGGCGGAAGTTTCTTTGCTATAGTTAAAGCTGAAAACCTAGGAATAGAAATATGTCCATCAAATGCGCAAAAGATAATAGAAATAGGAATGAAAGTTATAAAAGCTGTTAATGAACAAGTTGAAATACAGCATCCAACACTTCCACATATAAAAACTGTAGATTTATGTGAAATATATGGACCTGCTAAAAGTGCTGATGCAACTTTACAAAATGCAGTTGTATTTGGACAGGGACAGCTTGATAGATCACCATGTGGAACTGGAACTAGTGCTAAATTAGCAACACTTTATGCAAAAGGTGAACTAAAAATGAATGAAGATTTCATATATGAAAGTATTTTAGAGACAAAATTCAGAGGAAGAGTATTAGAAGAAACTAAGGTTGGAGATTTTGATGCTATAATTCCTGAAATTACAGGAAGTGCGTTCATAACAGGACACAATCAATTCTTCATAGATCCAGAAGACCCAGTTAAACATGGATTTATTTTGAAATAAAATCTTAAAAGTATAAAGTTGTATTGAAAGAATCACAATACACTGGTATATTAGTTAGGTATGGTACATTGCAATTCAACTATAAAATATTAAATAGAAACGAGGAGGCTGTGAAATGGTAAAAATAGTATTCGGTATATTAATACTTTTAGTATTATACTTTGCATTCGTATTTTTTACAGACTATGCTAAAGCTGCAAAAGAAGGAAAAATTGAAAAGACAAATTTCTTTGCGCTTGGAGTAGTAGGATTTATTACAAACTTTTTTGATACATTAGGAATAGGAAGTTTTTCACCAACAACTGCGTTATTAAAGGCATTTCACCTTTCAAAGGATAGAACTATACCAGGAACGCTTAATGTAGCATGTACTATACCTGTAGGCATAGAAGCACTTATTTTTATAACGGTTATAAAAGTAGAGCCGATAACACTTTTCTCAATGCTTGCTGCAGCAACTATAGGTGCAGTAGTAGGAGCTGGAATTGTGTCAAAACTTGATGAAAAGAAAATACAGCTTGGCATGGGAGTAGCATTAATTGTAGTTGTAATAATAATGCTTGCACAACAATTAAATCTGATGCCTTCAGGCGGAGATGCTATTGGACTTACAGGCATAAAGCTTATAATAGCAATAGTTGCTAACTTTATATTAGGAGCTCTTATGACATTAGGAATAGGACTTTATGCACCATGTATGGCCCTAGTATTTGCACTTGGAATGAGCCCTAAAATAGCATTCCCAATAATGATGGGATCTTGTGCATTCTTGATGCCAGCTGCATCAGCTAAGTTTATTAAAGAAGGTGCATATGACAGAAAAGCATCTATGGCTATAACTATATTTGGTTCTGTAGGAGTTTTTATAGCAGCATATATAGTTAAAACATTGCCACTAAATGTTTTAAAATGGTTAGTAATAGTGGTTATTCTTTATACATCAGTTCTAATGTTTAGATCTGCAAGTAAATCAAAACCTGTCGCAGAACAAGGTTAAAATATTAACAAAATAAGTAAGAGAGTCCATAATGTTGAAATTATGGACTCTTTTTTTAGAATAAAACATTATTAAATGAAAAGACTAATCATGAAAAAATCTTATATATAAAAGGGGTGCTGAAACATGAATAAATCTAAGAAAGGCAATGTAAATGCTAAAGAAGTTAATATAGGCACTAAAAGAACACAAGATAGTAAAGTACTAGAAAAACAACATAGAAAAGAAAGAAAGGCTGATAATAATGAATAAAGTAGAGAAAAGAGATTTACAGAAAGACTTTAAAAAACCACATAATAAACCTGGTAGTTACCCTACACCTGAAGAGGAAGGAAGAGCAATCAAAAAAGATAGAAATAGTGTAAGAACAACAGATTAAGCTTTTCGTTAAGTAATAAGAAAGGTTTAAGTGTAGAAGGTTAATTTATATGTTAAAAATATTGCGATGCAACTTTTTTTAGAGGACAGATGACAATTGACAGAGGACAGTGAAGGATGATTTTTATCCATTACACTACGAAAAATCTTTAATTAAATTTTTAATGACTCATTTCGCTAAAGCGAAATATTGCTGACTTATATAAATTTGAAGTTTGTTTTGAGTTAGCAAAACTCACCTTCATTGTCCTCTGTCCTATGTCAATTGTCCTCTAAAAAAGGTTGCGTCGCATTATGCTTATATAGATAAGCAATATTTTTAAACCAATAGAGTTTAATATATAATATAACTATCAAATAAAATTTTAATTTGAGTTTTAGGGTGATATAAAATGAAAAAATTAAATAGAGATTTTTATAATAGAGATACTTTACTAGTTGCAAAGGAGCTTTTAGGAAAAGTTTTAGTACATGAAATTGATGGAAAGAAAGTATCAGGTAAAATAGTAGAGGTGGAAGCTTATAGGGGTACTTTAGATAAAGCGGCTCATTCTTATAGTGGAAAGGTAACTCCAAGAACTGAAGTTATGTATGGAAAACCAGGTGTTGCTTATGTTTATTTTATATATGGTATGTATTATTGTTTTAATATAGTTACTCGAGAAGAAGGAATGCCAGAGGCCATTTTAGTTAGAGCTTTGGAGCCGGTAGAAGGTCTGGAGTATATGGTTTATAATAGATATAAAAAATCTTATGAAGATCTAACCAAATATCAAATAAAAAACTTATCAAATGGACCAGGAAAGTTGTGCAATGCTATGGGTATAAATAAAACGTTAAATAAAGAGGATTTATGTGGAGATAAACTATATATAGAAAATGGACTAGATGATAAATTTAATATAAAAACTGCTAAAAGAGTAGGAATAGATTATGCAGAGGAAGCAAGGGATTATTTATGGAGATTTTACATAGATGCTAATCCTAATGTATCTGTAAAATAATTTTAAAGAGGAAACTTTAATTATGAATTATGTTTATATATTACAATGTATAGATGGAACACTTTATACGGGATATACTAATGATTTAAATAAAAGAATACAGGTACACAATAGCGGAAAGGGAGCTAAATATACAAGGGGAAGATTACCGGTTAAATTAGTATATTCTGAGGAATTTAATACAAAGAATGAAGCATTAAAAAGAGAATATGCTATAAAGCTAATGAAAAGAAAAAGAAAATTAGAGCTTATTAATAATATAAAATAAATATATAAATATATTTTCACCATTATTCAAAGTAATACATATTATAACAATATAGCAAGCATAATTTGGAGTGAATATATTGATATATGCATTAATTCTTGCAGGTGGTAAGGGCACTAGGCTTTTTCCGCTTTCTAGGTCAAAAAATCCAAAGCAATTTTTGAAAGTTATAGATAATAAAAGTTTTTTAAGAAATACTGTGGATAGAATAATGCCTTTAGTAACCAAAGAGAATATATATGTGGTTACTAATAAGGAATATATAGATAAGGTATATGAGGAATTAGAGGATATAGATAAAAATAATATTTTTATAGAACCTGAAAATAAAGAAACAGCAACTTGTATAGCGCTTTCAGCAGCAAAGTTATTTAAAAAAGATCAAAATGCTACAATGATAATTTTGCCGTCTGATCACTATATTGAAAATGAAAAACTATTTAAAAGTACACTTTCACATGCAATAGGAATTGCCGAAAAAAAAAGGGGATTGGTGACAATAGGGGTAAAACCTACAAGAGCTGAAACAGGATACGGTTATATTGAAATGGGTGAAGAAGTAAACTCTAGTATTAAAAGTTTTAAAGTAGAAAGGTTTTTAGAAAAACCTAATTCTGAAGTAGCAAAAGATTTAGTTATGAAAGGTACCTACTTGTGGAATAGTGGAATATTTGTATGGAGAGCAGATGTGTTTTTAAGGGAAATGCAGAAGTATCTTCCTAAAATGCACAAGAGTATTATAGCTATATATGATCAATTAGATACTAGTAATGAAGAAAAAACTATAAGAGAACAATATAAAATTATAGATGGAATATCTGTAGATTTTGGTATAATGCAAAAAACTAGAAAAGCTTATGTTATAAAATGTGAGTTTGCTTGGGATGATATGGGTACCTTTGCTGCATTATCACGATTTTTAAAGAAATCTAAAGGCAATAGTTTTATGGGAAATGTGTTCATGGAAAATAGTGAAAATTGCAGCGTATTTGGGAATGACAGACTAATAGTAACTTTTGGAACTAAGGATTTAGTAATAGTAGATGATGGTGATGTAGTATTAATTATGGACAAAAATAAAGATCAAGAAATAAAATATCTTGTGAATTTATTAAAAAATGAAAAAAATATGGATAAATATTTATAGTAAGTTAGAAGGCCAGTAAATAACTATGTTATTTACTGGTGTTTTAATATAAAAGTATAATTATTCTATTATTAATAATTTTTTATTATGTTTATTGAGAATTTTAAATTCTAAATTTTCACAAATATTTAAGCTTTTATTTAAATATTAAAGTTATATATGATAGAATAGCAAGTGAAACTTGCTATACTAAAGTATGAAAAACTTATAGAAAAGGAAGTATTTTAGAAAATTAAATAGAAGAGTATATAGAGAGCACAGAGGAGGATATTATGGATCTGAATGAAGTAAAAGAACTTTTACAAAATGTAAAAAGTGGTTCGATGGATATAGAAAAAGCATTAGAAACGCTTCAAGACTTACCTTTTAAAGATTTAGGTTATGCTAAAATTGATAATCATAGAGAAATTAGGGTTGGGTATCCAGAAGTTATATATTGTGCTGGAAAAACTGTTGAACAAATTAAGGGAATAATTGAATTTATGATTACAAAGAAAAACAATATATTAGGAACGAGAGCTTCCAAAGAGGCGTATGAAGCTGTAAAATCTATATGTCCTAAAGCAGAATATAATAAGGAAGCGAGAACTATAACTATAAAAAATAAGGAAGTGGAAAAGACCAGTACATATATATCCATAGTTACAGCAGGTACTTCTGATATACCTGTAGCGGAAGAGGCAGCAGTAACTGCAGAAATATTTGGAAACAAAGTGGAGAGAATATATGATGTAGGGGTAGCAGGTATACATAGATTGTTTGATAAATTAGAGAAAATAAGACAGTCTAAAATAATTATTGTAGTAGCTGGTATGGAAGGTGCTTTAGCTAGCGTACTTGGAGGACTTGTAGATAAGCCTGTCATTGCTGTACCTACTAGTGTAGGATATGGTGCTAATTTTGGAGGGCTTTCAGCCTTACTATGCATGCTAAATAGTTGTGCAAGTGGTATAAGTGTAGTAAATATAGATAATGGATTTGGAGCAGGTTATTTAGCAAGCATGATAAATAAACTATAAAATTTAAACTACTATTGTATTTTGTGTTACTGTATTTTAATAGTTTCCATAGAAGCACCCTGATATTATATAGACATAAATAAAATAAATATGTATATAATTTTATAAAGGAAACTTTATATTTATATATCACTACTTATCAGGGGGAATAGTAAATGAAGGTAACTGAAAAGTTGAAAAAGGCAGCTAGAGATACCTTAGTTAAAACTGGATTGGAGTTACTAGAGAAAAATCCTGAAAAAAATATTGATAAGTTATTTGACTTGGCAAAAAAATCCGTTTGCAAGGACAAAGAAAATTTAGAAAGAATACAACAAGTTGAAGAGTACTATAATAATAATCCTGCTACACATGAATTCATAATAAATATTTTAAAAAATACAGATAAAAGATGTATACAAAAATTCTTTTCCAATTTTTTATCAAATGCAATATGGTATGGAATGCCTAAAAGGGAAAAGCTCTTAAAGGAAAAGGATATAAAAATACCATTAGTAATACTTATTAGTCCATCAATGAGATGTAATTTGAAGTGTATGGGCTGCTATGCTGCAAATTATAGCAAAGAAGATGATATACCTTATGAAGAAGTAGATAGGATTATAAAGGAAGCCAGAGAATTAGGAATTTACTACTTTGTAGTATTAGGCGGAGAACCATTTTTCAATGAATATATGTTAAAAATATATGAGAAGTACAATGATTGTATGTTTACACCTTTTACAAATGGAACTCTCTTTGATGAAAAATTAGCTAATAAAATAAAGGAACTTGGTAATGTAATACCTATGTTTTCTTTAGAAGGCTTTGAAGCAGATACTGATATGAGAAGAGGAAAAGGTGTATTTAAAAAGGTTATGAGCTCCATGGAATTACTTAAAAAAAAGGGAATGTTATTTGGAGTATCCACAACTGTTAGTAGAAGTAATGTGAAAACAGTTGTATCTGATGAATTTGTAAATATGCTTATAGAAAAGGGTGCTAAAATGAGTTGGTACTTCATATTTATGCCAGTAGGAAGTAGCCAAGATGTTAATTTAATGCTTACTCCCGAGCAAAGGATTTATTTAGGGAAGAGGGTTAGGAAGATAAGAAATTCAAAACCTTATTTTATGATAGATTTCTTTAATGATGCTCCTTATGTAGGAGGTTGTATAGCAGGTAAGTTTTATTGTCATATAAACTCTCATGAAGATATGGAACCATGCGTTTTTGCTCACTTTTCAGTAGATAATTTGAAAAATAAAAAACTTATAGATGTATTTAAATCAGACTTTTTTAAGGAACTAAGAAGAAGGCAGCCTTATAATGAAAATTTATTATTGCCTTGCATGATGATAGATAACACAAATGTGATAAGGGAAGTTGTAAAAAAAACAGGAGCTAAACCTACAGATAAAGTTGCTAAAATGATGATAGAAAATGAAGAATTTCAAAAATCATTGGATAAGGTAGCAGAAGAATTTAAACCTTTAGCAGATAAATCTTGGAAAGAAGATTTTAATTCTAAAGGGAATTATGATATGGCAAAAGGATAACAATAAGTCCTAAAGATTTAAATGATTTATTAAAATCTTTAGGACTTATTCTTTGCTCTATAGGAAATTATAAAATTTAAAAATTATGGATAATTTCAAAATATGATTTATAAGGTACACTTTTTCATATGTAAGATCAAATCCAATATTAGTAAACCAATTGAAAAAACTAAGTAAATTTGATAATATATACTGGAAATATAATAAATTAAGTAAACAATAGAAACAGGACACTGTTTAATGCAGGAGAGATATTATGAAGAAAAATATGAAAGTTTTGGCTATGATCATTTTAATAGTTATAGGTGCTACTACTGTTTCTTGCAAGAAAAATAATAGTGTATCAAACAATAGTGATGATTTACAAGGGAAAATTACAGTATTAACAGATAAAAAACATGAACAACCATTAAGAGCGGCTATAGAAGATTTTCAAAAGGTACATAAAAAAGTAAGTGTAAATTTAAAGGTTGATAATAATTCATATGGAAAGTTTTCAGAAAGTGTTAAAAATAAAGATAAATCAATAGATATAGTAACAATAGATGATTCTTATGTTCAATATTATTTAGATAAATTACCAGGTGGATTTTTAAATGTATCAG
Source organism: Clostridium sp. JS66 (assembly GCF_033561535.1). Lineage (NCBI taxonomy): Bacteria > Bacillati > Bacillota > Clostridia > Eubacteriales > Clostridiaceae > Clostridium > Clostridium sp. JS66. Next base: position 160,791 of record NZ_CP131467.1, read on the forward strand.
AAGATATAAACAGTTATAAAAACAAGTTACCAAAAAGTAAGATGGATAACTTAACTAAGCAAAATAAAGTATATGGTTTTCCTTGGAGTACTTCTCCTAAAATAATTTTATATAGAAAGGATATAGTATCTTCAGAGGGAATTAATATTGATGATATTAAGACTTGGAGCGACTATATTGAAATGGGAAAAAAGATTGCTAAAGATAAAGGCAAAAAAGTTCTTGGAAATGTAGAAAATGAAAATAGTGATATATACTTATTGCTAGCAAATCAACTGGGAATTTCCTATTTTAATAAAGATAATAAAGTTAATTTCAGTGATAAAGAATGGATTAGAGTTGTAGACACAGTAAAAAATTTATATTCTCAGGGAATAATCTGTGATTATAATTCTAAAGAAGAACTTATTAACTCTGCTAAAAATGAAGAGGTAATGTCATTTGTAGCAGATCCTAGCTATGTAAGTTATTTTATTCAAAACCTACCTAATGAAAAAGGGAAGTGGGGAGCAATTCAGTTGCCTGCTTTTGAATCAGGAGGTAATAGAGATGTATCCTTAGGAGGATGTAATTTAATGATAAATAGCTTATCTAGCAATACAAAATTATCAAAGGAATTTATAAAATTTATTATAAGTAATGATAAGTTTGATTTAGAATCTATGATGAAGTATGGAGTTTTACCTGTATTTAGTGATATATATAACTTAGAAAAATTTAATAAAGTTGAAGACTATTTTAATTCTAGAGTATGGGAATTACTTGGAAGTACAGAAAAAGGATGTTATCAAATAAATTACACTCCTTACTTTTTCAACATAAGAGATGATGTAAAAAATTCATTAGCTCAATCTAACTTGGTAAATAAAGATACAAAAGTAGTATTGGATTCTCTTCAAAAATATTTAGAGAAAAAGTAATGTTGAAATAATACATATAAAACGTTTACAATAATTCTGTTAAGGTGTATAATATGTTCATGTAAGGGTTTAATCATAGGGAATTTTAAAATATAAGATAAAATCTCTTGGCTGGGAACGGGGCAGTCAAGAGATTTTGTTTTACATTTTTAAAATGTTTTTATAAACTTTTAGAGTTTCTTCTGAGGTTTTTTCCCAAGAAAATTTAGAAGATTGATTTAGTCCCTTGTTAATTAATTTTTCAACTAAACTTTTACTATTTAGTAAATGTTCCAAGGAATCTTCAAGACTTTTTATATTAAATGGATCTATTAAAATTCCAGCATCTCCAACTACCTCTGGTATGGATGAAATGTTAGATGTTATTACAGGAGTACCACAGCTCATAGCTTCTAAAGGTGGTAAGCCAAAACCTTCATACGTAGAAGGATATACAAAAACACTGGATGCATTATAAAATGTTGGTAATAGCTCTTCTTCAACAAATCCTGTAAATTTTACATGTGAACGTATATTTAAATCATGGCTCAAATCTTTGAGAAGGTGTATATCATCTTTACTAGCACCAACAATAACTAAATCATAATCTTCAGGAAGTTTCCTGTAAACCTTGGAAAAAGCCATTAAAAGAGACTTAACATTTTTTCTAGGACTAAAACCGCCTATATAGAGTATAAATGGATTATCTATATCATAATTTTTGCGTATGAGTCTTCTGCATTTGGATTTATCTAAAGGCTTATATTTTTTATCAGCAGCTAAAGGTGTTACAAAAACTTTAGATTCATTCATAGGGAAAAATTTTAGTATATCCCTTTTTGAACATTCTGATACAGTTATAATGCCATCACAAGTTTCCATTATTTTAGGCATTTCTTTTAGAAATTTAATTAAATATCCGTTTCCTACGGTTTCAGGGAGGATATAAGGTATTAAATCATGTATGGTAACTACTTTTTTACATTCAATGTTTTGAGAAAGACCTATACCGTTTTGAGGAATATGATATATATCTATATTTTCATCTTTTAAGTTATTAGGAAAATAACATTGTTCAAAAAATTTATGATACTTTTTTGAAGTCATTAATATTTTTGAATTATCACTTTTAAAGCATTCATAATTGTTGCCAGACCAATACATATGATATAGATTTTCTTTATGAGTTTGGATCATATATTTTAAAATTTTATCAGTGTAGGTTCCTATACCAGTACCTTTATACCAGTTAACCCCCCTTGCATCAATTCCTATTTTCATATAGTTATCAACCTCCATTTAACACAGATAATTTCGAGGCTTTTAAAAAATTTTAAACTTATCGTATTATATATTATTAATATTACGCTCTAAATGTGTCACTTAGCACATACATATACAATAATTCATATACTACATATATAGAATTATTTTGGAGGAAAGAGTTTGGATATAGATAGAGTAAAAAAGCTAGTAGAACAAAGCTATAGTCTTAATGTGAAGCATATAGAAAAGATAAAAAGTATATATAAGATTCAAACCCAAAATGGTGACTATTGCCTTAAATTTGTAAAATATGATTTTAGACATTTTTTGTTTATTATATCTGCTATAAAACATCTACAAAATAATAAATTCGAATATACTCCAGAAATAATAAAAACAGAAAATGGAATGGATTATGTAGAACTTGAAGGCAACTATGCCTATTTGAATCCATGGGTTGATTCAACAACATTAAACTACAATGATAATAAAGATATATTACTAGCTTCATGTAAGCTGGCAGAGCTTCATAAAAAAAGTAGTGGATTTGAAGTTATAGCTGGAATAAATCCTAGAATAGGATGGTTTAAATGGATAGAAGTATTTAGGACTAGAAAAAAGGAAATACGTTCTTTTAAAGATATAATAGATAAAAAAGAAAATAATACAGAGTTTGATTCTATTTATTTAAGTATTATGAGAGAAGAACTTCAAAGAGCAGAAAGATCTATGCAAAATCTAATAGAAACTAGATATATAGAAACTATGAATGAAGAAATAGGCAACAGAGGATTTTGTCATCATGATTTTGCTGATCATAATATATTAAAATCTGAGAAGAATTTAGTAAATATTATAGACTTTGACTATTGTATATTGGATTCACATCTTCATGATCTTAGTAGCATTCTTTTAAGATGTATGAAAAATGGAAAATGGAACATAAGTAGTGCATTAGATATAATTGATTCTTATAATTCAATCAATCAAGTCAAAAAAGATGATATACCTATAATGGCAGCGTTTATGGAATTTCCACAAGATTATTGGCAAATTGGGATACAGTATTATTGGGAAAAGCAGCCTTGGAAAGAAGAGTTTTTCTTAAATAAATTAAAAAGGACAATTGAGGATAGAGATCAAAAGCAAGAATTCATAGATGAATTTAGATTTAAAAAATATCATTAATTATTATAAAGGGAGTGAAAGTGTTTATGGGAGATAAAAAAGAATCTCATGAATTCAACAATGAAGATTTAAGTAATGTGGATTTAGAAGAATATAAAAATAAACTAGATGATTTAAAGAGATCTGTTAAATCTTTAGAAAAAATTAAAAGAAAGAATAAAAAAATTAAAAAGATGGAAAGAAAAAGGAGAAAAATTTTAAAGGATATGAAAAGTAAGAAGCATAAATAATAATTCCAGGGAGGTTTGTTTGTGTATTGTAATAATGTTAATGACACATTTATAAAGTATTTGCAGTCAAAAGGAATTTATCGTGTGGAAAACTTTTCGGAGAAAATTAAATATAAAGATATAAGTATAGAAGTTATAAAAAAACAAGTTTATATAATAAGTGAATTTCACGCTAAAACTTTAGGTTATACAGGATATATGAATAAAAGACTTAGTAACAATATTGGAAGAGTAGTAGAACAATATAAGGTTAATATAAAAAAATTTAATAGGGATTTAAAAAAAATACAGCAAAATGGGGCAGATAATGAACTTGATAAAATGCTTTTGAAAAATGGAGAACTTTACTTAGAAAGAGCACAAAAGTGTATTGAAAATATATATAAAAATGATTATATAGATTTAATAATGAGAAGTACAAAAAGAGTAGAAATGTGTGTTGGAAATACTTATTTTAATAATTTAAGGAAATTGCAAAATATAGAAGTTAAAAACATTGAAGGTTGCTGTTATAACATGGTTGAAATGGATTTGGCTTGTTTTTTAAATAAAGTTAAAAGAAAAGGATTAGAAGTTGATTTTCATAGCTTAATAAGTGAATTTTGTAGTCTGGAAGATTTAAATACAAGTAGTGCTAAGTTTATTTTGGCTATTATATCATACCCTTATGCATTTATGAAATGGTGCAGTAAATATAGAGATAAAAATGAAAATTTTAATGAAAAAGAATTCTATTTAAAATTACAAAAAGCCATAAAGGAAGATGGAAATAGCCTAATTTAAAGAGGTGTTAAAATGGTAGAAAAGTATAATGAAAAAAGATATTTAGCTAGATATGATTTGTGTGTAGATTTATTTAATCAATTTAATTTAGCTGTTTATGATGTTGCACCATTAAGAAGTGTTTATATGGTATCTACAGATAAAGGGCAGAAGATATTAAAAAGAGCAGAGTATACAGAGGAAGAGTTAAAATTCATATATAATTTATCTCAATATATAAAAAATAAATTTTCAAGAGTTATGGATTTTGTTAAAAATAAAAATGGTGAAATTTATACCATATGGAATGGCAATATGTATTACATTATGGATATGGTTGATGGAACAGAATGTGATTTTAGTAGTCCTGTAGACTTAAATATTGCAGCGCAAGGACTTGGAGAACTTCACTTAGCTTCAGAAGGATTTAAAACTAATTTATCTAATAGATATAATACTGGTAAACTTATAGATCGTTTTAAAAGAAGAATTCAAGAAATGAACTTTTTTAATAGTATAGCTAGTGCTCATGAAAACAAAAGTGAATTTGATGAAATATTTATAAAAAATGTAGAATATTATGTTAATGAAATAGAGAAAAGTGTTAATATGCTAGAAAAATCTTATTATTATAAACTTTGTGGTGAAGAAGATAAGATAGTGGTATGCCATCATGATTTAGCACATCATAACATATTAATAAATGGTGGTAATGCTTATTTCATAGATTTTGATTACGCTTTAATAGATTTGAAGGTACATGATTTATGTAATTTTATAAATAAAGTAATAAAAAACTTTGCATTTGATATAGAAAAAGCTGAAGAAGTAATAAAAAATTATTCTATGAAAAATGTTTTAAATAATAGAGAAATAGAAGTGCTTAATGCTATGTTAACTTTTCCGGATGATTTTTATAATATATCTAAAGCTTACTATACAAAGTGTAAGGACTGGGATGAAAATACATTTCTTGAAAGGTTGAAGAGAAAGAATGGATATAAAGAAGATAGACAGGAATTTTTGAATGAATTTAAAAAGTTAATTTAAAAAGTTAAAGAAGTAAATTATACATCAATTTACTTCTTTAACTTTTTAATGTACGTTTGTAAATAACTTATTGAATTTCTAATAATCATGTGATAAAATTTTAACCGTCAGTATTTATTATGAAACTGAACATTTATGTTTAAAATTCTATTGAATTTTCGACTTATATCCAAATAATGGAATGAGAGCGAGGTAATAAGAAATGACTGAGAGAATTTCAACAAGAGGAAAATTTAAAACTAGACAAATGACAATAATAGGAATGTTGTCTGCAGTAACTATAATTCTAGGTGCTACAGGTCTTGGATTTATTCCTATTCCGCCATTTAAGACTACAATCATGCATATTCCAGTAATAATAGGAGGTATAGTTGAAGGACCAGTAATTGGTGCTTTTATTGGATTGATGTTTGGAATTTTTAGTATTATGCAAGCTATTAATACTCCAACTCCAGTGTCATTTATATTTTTAAATCCTATTATTGCTATATTGCCAAGAATTTTAATAGGAGTTACATCTTATTATGTTTATAAGCTAATATGCAAAAAATCTCAAAGCTTTGGGGTAATAGCAGGTACTATAGTAGGATCTTTTACAAATACATTAGGTGTATTGGGGTTAATTTATATATTATATATAAACGCCTATGCCAATGCTTTACACATAAGCTATAAAGCTGCAGTAAATATGCTTTTAGCCTTAGTTTTAAATGGTTTTATATCAGCAGGTACAGCTGTTATAATTTGTGTGCCAATAATAGTCGCATTAAAAAAGTTAAGAAAATAACTTTATTTAATTTAAGATTTTCATAAATAATACTGATATAAACGGCAAGGTATAATACTTGTCGTTTTTTATTATAATATACTTTTAACGATTTAAAGTTTTATTATATGCTGCTAGGGTTTGTTTTGCGGTTTTTTCCCAAGATAATTCTGATGACCTCATAAGTCCTGAAACTATGAGATTCTCTTTTAAATTTTTATCATTTAGTATTTTGAGTATGGAATTGCTTAATTCGTCAATATTATTAGGATCAACTAATAAACCACTATTACCTAATACTTCAGGAACAGATGTGCAATTAGAGCCTATTACAGGTACTCCACAGGACATAGCTTCAATAGGAGGAAGACCAAAACCTTCATAAAAAGAAGGATAAACAAACAATTCAGATGCATTGTATAAGTAAGGCAAATGATCTATTGAAATAAAGCCAGGAAAAATTACTTTATCAGATATATTTAATTGTTCTACTCTTTTTTTATAAGTATCATAAGATTTTCCCTTTTTGCCTGCTATGACAAGCAGCAGGTTCTTTTTATAAGAATGTAATACTTTGCTGAAGCTTTCTATAAGGCCAATAATGTTTTTTCTAGGACTAAAGCCTCCTACATATAGAATAAAATCATTGTCTATGAAATAATGTTTTTTAATAATATCTTTGCTTAAACTTTTATTTAATGGCTTATATATATCTTCTGCAGCAAGATGAGTTACATATATTTTATCTTCAGGGAATTTAAAGGCTTCAATTATATCTTTTTTAGAGTGATTAGATACAGTAATTATTCCATCACATTGAGAAACAGTCATAGGAATTTGCTCTGAAAAAATTTTAAAATATCGATCACTTACTGTTTCTGGCATTTTGTATGGAATTACATCATGAAGAGTGATAATAAAATTGCATTTTTTATCATAAGGAAGCCCAACCCCATTTTGAGGTATATGATAAAGTTCTATATCTTTATGCTCTAAAATATTTGGAATGTTTATTTCATTCCAAAAATTCTCGCCCATTTTTTTGCTAATGCTATTTATTTTAAAATTATTTTTAAGTGGTATGGTACATTTCGAGTTGTCAGGGGTAAAAAGTAAGTAATTATTTATATTATCAATTCTGTTTAAACAATTAATTAATTGATAAGTATAAGTACCTATTCCAGTTCCTCTATACCATTTTGCTGCCCGGGCATCAATTCCTATTTTCATAAGATTGTTCCTTTCAAATTTGTTATAATCTATTATATTAAAATACCCTTAAAAATGTTAATAATCTTCTAAATTACATTTTTACTTCATATAAATTTAATAGGGGTGATTAACATGATGAGAGAGTTTGAAATAGAAAGACAATTCAACATCAAAATTGAAAATATAAAGCCAAATAGAGGAGTATATTTATTAAAAACGGATCAAGGTACAAAGTGTTTAAAAAAAATAAACTATGGAACACAAAAACTTTTATTTGTTTATGGTGCTAAGGAACATTTAATACAAAATGGTTTTCCTAATGTAGACAAATATTGCTTAAATGTAGATGGAAGCCCATATGCGATTATAAATGAAGATATATATACTCTTTCACAGTGGATTGATGGAAAAGAATGTGATTTTAAAAATAAAGAACATTTAGTTAAGGCTGCTAAAAGTTTAGCATGTATGCACATAGCTTCAAAAGGATACGAACCACCTGAGAATAGCAAGCTAAAGACAGATTTGGGAAGATGGCCTAATCTAATAGAAAAAAGAGTGAGATCAATGGATAAAATGCGTGATATGGGAAGAAAAAAAAGTGTTAAAAGTAAGTTCGATTTAAATTATATGAAAACAGTGGAATTTTACAAAGATCTTGGCAAAAGAGCTTTGAATGTAATTTTAGAATCAAATTATATGGAATTGTGCAAAAGTGCTGAAGAAGAAAAATCATTTTGTCATCATGACTTTACTTATCACAATATAATAATTGATGAGAAAGATGAAATAAATGTAATAGATTTTGATTATTGCAAAAGGGAAATAAGAACCTATGATATATCAGCTTTTATTATTAAGGTGTTAAAAAGATTGGATTGGAATATTGATTTTGCTAAACTTATAATTGATTCTTACAATGAAATCAGTCCACTAAAGGTTGAGGAATATAGGGTTTTATTTGGCTTTTTACTATTTCCTCAAAGATTTTGGAGATTAGCAAATAGGTACTACTATAGTGAGGTGAATTGGCCTCTAAGTACGTTTAATAATAAAATGGAGGAATTGATTTCTGAACAGGAAAAGTATATTAATTTTATTAACAAATTCAATGATATATATATTGAACAGCAAAATAAAAGCATATAAAATCTTTAATAGACATATGGAGCATTGAAAATTAACAATGATGCTAATATGTCTATTTTTGTTTTAGTATTATTTAAAGTTTTTATTTTTGCCATGCATAGTTAAAATTCACCATTTTACAAAAAAAACATAGTATATATCATAGTCTTATATTATGAGGGGTTGTATATGAAGATAGATGATGTAGTTGTTAGAAAATCATATGGAAAGGATATTACTTTTAAAATTATAGATATAAGGGAGAATCATGGCAATACGATTTATACATTAAAAGGAATAAATTTAAGAATAATTGCAGACTCCCCAGAAGAAGATTTAGAAATTGTGCCTGATAATTCACAAACAGAATCAGAAGAAATATTTAGCAGAAAAGTAAATGTATCAATTAAAAATGTTTTATCAAACAGGCATGAAATTGATAGAGCATATAGAAGTGTGAGAGCAGTTGATATTTCTAACAAGGAACTTACATTTGGAAGGCCAGGAAGGATTCTGCATATAGATGGAGACCCAGAATATTTGGATGTATGCCTTAAGGTATATAAGCAACTTAAGTTAGATGTAGTAGGCAAAAATATTGCTGAGAATGAGCAGCCTAAGTTTATAGTTGATTTGGTAAAAAGAGTAAAACCGGATATAGTTGTCATTACAGGACATGATTCTGTAAGTAAGGATGTTAAGGATTATATGAATTTGGATAATTATAAAAATTCAAAGTATTTTGTTAAATGTGTGTCAGAGCTTAGAAATTATGAAGCTAGTTATGATGATTTAATTATATTTGCAGGGGCATGTCAATCATGTTATGAAGCTATATTAGACGCAGGTGCTAATTTTGCAAGTTCTCCAAGAAGAGTATTAATACATTGTTTAGATCCTGTATTTTTATGTGAAAAAGTAGCTTATGCTAATATAGAAAAGGTAGTGTCTATACAAGAAGCATTGCAAAATACTATAACTGGTACTAAAGGAATAGGAGGATTACAAACGAGAGGTAAATATAGAGAAGGATTTCCTAAGTCATCTTATGCATAAATTTTATGACTTTTAAAAATAGTTGTATATATGAGGAACTGTAAGGGAATAATACCTAAGGTATTAAAAAATTAAATATTTTAGACAGTTAACAAAAAATTAATATTGACAAAACAAATTGTTAACTGATAAAATAAAATGTTTAGTTGACATTATATATGTTAGGATATATAATATAAAATGTGGAAAGAGGGTGTTTGTTGTGGAAAGAGGAAATGTATTGGCTTCAATAAAGAAAGATATTGAAGGTCATGTTGGCGATAAAGTGACTCTAAAAGCAAATGGTGGTAGAAGAAAAGTTTTTGTAAACAGTGGAATAATTGAAAAAGCTTATCCTAGCATATTTGTAATTAGATTAGAAAGTGACACCCAGAGGAAAGTGACTTATAGTTATTCGGATGTTTTAACAAAGACAGTGCAACTTGTTTTTGCAGTATAATATTGGTACTAAGTTTTAGTACCAATTTTTTTTATTTTTACAGTTAATAAAAACTTAGATATAGCTTGTATAATTAAAAGAAAGATGGTGGGTTTCCATCTTTCAACTATGGTATAAAAGGGTATTGAGAATTTATGAGAGGTTATATGGTCAACAACCATTTTAAATATTACCCCAAAATTTTGCAAATGTCAATATAGATAAACATTATGCGACAGTGTGAATAAAATAAAGCAATAAAAATGATGAATATTGTAATAGATTGGCTTTATATCTTTATTTATTTGTTTAAAAACAATATAAGTTTTTATCATATTTTTTACTTACTGTTTATATAAATAAATAGTAGGTTTTTATGGGAGGGAGATACAATTATGGATATGGAGTTGATTAGAGAAAATATAGAATGTGAACAGCTGTTAACAGAAAATTTTTGTGATACAGTAGTTAAATCTGAATATGTTATACCGGATACGCATCCTGATGTTAGTCAGGTATTAATGCTTGATGCTAAACCATGTATTGTAAGTAAAGAAATAATGCAAGACAAAATTTTGGTAGAAGGAGAAGTAAAATATACAGTAATTTATTTGGCAAATGAGGAGGAAGGTACAGGGATTCATAGTACAAATTATACAGGCAGGTTTTCTAATTATGTAGATGTACCTGGAGCTGAACATAAGATGATGTGTGATTGTGATTCTTATATTGAACATATAGAATGTAGTATAGTTAATGAAAGAAAGGTAGCTATCGAAGGAATTATAAAATTAAAAGCGGAAGTATTTAAGAATTATGATTTTAAAGTTATAAAAGATATTACAGGTTCTCAGGACATGCAAATGTTAAAAAACCCTACAACTATGGATAAAATAGTTGGTACAGTTTCGGGGGATTTAGTAGCAAAAAGCCACATTGAAATTCCTATGGATAATCCTCAGATAGGCAATGTATTGAAATGTGATGTTAAGGTTCATAAAAAGGAAACTAAGATTATGGAGGAAAAAGTTTCAGTTTCTGCTGGGGTATTAGTATCACTGCTTTATAGAGCAAAGGATTCTAAAGATATAATATATATTGAGGATGATGTTGATGTAAATAAGGAACTAGAATTAAAAGATGTAAATCCTATGATGGACAGCTATAGTAGTTTTAAAGTAGATGCAATGGAGTTTAATGTAAAGGAAGATGATTTAGGAGAAAATAGGATAGTTGATGTAGAGGCTATAGTAAAATCAAATACAAAAGTTATGTATAAAGAAGAGATGGATATAATAGAAGATGCATACTCACCTTATGAACTTATGAATATGGATAGAAAAGACTATCAAGTTAATGTTATGCATGGACATTCTAATTGCAAGAGCATGGTAAAGGGTACTGTTGAACTAAGTAATAAACCTAAAGTATCAAAAATAATTATGTGCTGTGGAGAAGCTTGCATTACAGATAAAAAAATAGTAGAAGATAAGGTAATTGTAGAAGGAGTTTTAAATGTAGAAGTATTATATAGAACTTTTGATGAGGAAAAGTATGTATACACAGTTAATGAAGAGGTACCATTTAATTATGGAGTAGATATACCAGGATGTAAGATTGATATGCAGTGTATAGCAAAAATGTGTCTTGAAAACTTGGAGGCCTCCATTGAATTGGATAATATAGAAATAAAAGCTTTAGTAGATATATATGCTAGAGTTAATTATTCAACACATAAAGAACTTTTAGTGGATATAGTTCCTGTAGAAGGAGAGATTCCTAAGAAAAGTGCAAGTCTTACCATTTATGTTGTGCAACATGGGGATACCATTTGGAAAATAGCGAAAAAGTATCGTACAACAATAGAATCATTGGTAGAACTTAATGAAATAGAAGATGCAGACGTGGTAAAGGTGGGAGATAAACTTATAATACCAGGAAGAGCCATAATATAAAAGTATTGCGAAGCAATATTTTTAAGAGGACAGAGGACAATTGACAGAGGACAGTGAAGGAGGATTTTTCTCCGCTGTGCTGTGAAAAATCTTTAATTAAATTTTCAATTACTTGTTTCACTAAAGTGAAACATTGTTGATTTATATAAAATTTGAAGCTTCTTTTGCGTTAGCAAAACTCACCTTCATTGTCCTCTATCCTCTGTCAATTGTCCTCTTGAAAAAGTTGCATTGCATTATGCTTAAAATAAAAACTATTAACTTATATTTGGTACGCATAAAATCGTGGATTTCCACGATTTTTTTGTGTGTATAATAATTAAGAATGTGGTAAATATATAAAATATCTATGAAATAATTTTTAATTTATAGGTGAATTTGTTTATATAAAAATTTTACTAGTTAACTTTTGAATAGCTTATTTAAACATTTAGAAGAATTTATCTCTCTGCTTAGCATAAAATATGAGTATTAAAGTAATAACTGTTGGATGAAGAGGAGGCATATGATTTGAATTTGGAAGAAAAATTAGAGGGAAATTTAATAATAATAGGTGGTGCAGAGGATAAAAGGGGTCCTAAAGTAATATTGAAGGAAGTATGTAATAGATTAGATAAAGAGGAAAATACATTAGTAATAGCTACTATTGCTTCAGAATTACCAGAGGAACTTGGAAATGAATATACAAAAATTTTTCAACAATTGGGAGTAAAGAATATAAAAGTTTTAAATATAAGAGATAGAAAAAGTGCCTTTGATAAGAATAATATAGAAGTAATAGATAATGCTTCTTTAATTTTTTTTACAGGAGGAGATCAATTAAGGATCACTAGTTTAATAGGAGGAACGCCTTTATATACAAAGATGAAAGAAGTTTATGAGAAAAAGTGTATATTTGTAGGAACTTCAGCAGGAGCTTCAGTTATGAGTGATACTATGATAGTAACAGGACCTAACGAAGAATCACCAAGAAAATGTACGTTAAAAATGGCACCTGGATTAGGTTTAATTAAAGGAGTAATAATAGATCAACATTTTGCACAAAGAGGAAGAATAGGTAGATTACTTGTTGGAATAGCAGAAAATCCCCAAAGTTTAGGAATAGGTATAGATGAAGATACTGCAATTGAAGTTTATGATGATGGAAAGTTTAAGGTTATAGGCTCTGGAGCTGTATATATAATAGATGGAAGTTGTATAAGTTATAGTAATGTATCAGAACAGCATCCAGATGATATATTATCTATCTTTGATGTGAAATTGCATATACTTAAGTGTGGAGATATCTTTGATTTAGCAAATAAAAAACCCATTAGTAAATTTGATATTTAAATATAGGAGGAAAATATATTTAAAAATGAAAATAGACGAGATTAAAGTTTTTAGTGGTAGAAATATATATTCTCATAGAAAATGTATAAAAATTAATGTGGATTTAGAAGGATATAGGGATATTCAAACTAAGGAAATAAAAAATTTTAATGAAAGATTAATTGAAATGATTCCTCAGTTAAAAGAACATAGATGTGGTATAGATGAAGATGGAGGGTTTGTAAAAAGAATCAAAGAAGGGACATATCTTGCACATGTGTGTGAACATATTATAATAGGGTTACAAAACACTTTAGGTATGGATGTTTCTTATGGAAAGGCTAGAGAAATATCTGGAGATAAATATTATATAATATATGAATATATGTATGAAAATTTGGCAATAAAAATAGGTAAAATAGCTGTAGCGTTAATAAATTCATTAATAAATGGAACAACATTTAATTTAGAAAATGATTTAAAATTGTTAAAAAGTATGTTAATAGAGGAAGAGATTGGACCAAGTACATTAAGTATAATAACAGAGGCTAAAAAGAGGGGTATACCTACTATAAAATTAGGGGAAGGTAGTATGTTTCAATTAGGCTATGGAAAGTATAGTAAAATCATAGAAGCAACTATTGATGGCGATACTAAAGCTATAGGAGTGGATATAGCTTGTGATAAATTATTGTGTAAAGAACTGTTATACAATCAATGTTTACCTGTAGCAGAAGGTGGTGCTGTAAGGAACGCCTTGGAATTGATGTTTAAAGCAAATAGAATAGGATATCCAGTAGTTTTAAAACCGAGATATGGAAACCAGGGTAAAGGTGTATTCGTTAATATAAAAAATGAAGAAGAACTTGTTAAAACCTATAGAATGTTATCTGAAAATTTTAAGGACATAATTATTGAAAAAAATATATTTGGAAAAGATTATAGAGTATGTGTTGTAGACTATAAAGTAGTGGCAGTATCTGAAAGAATACCTCCTTATGTCATAGGGGATGGAACAAAAAGTATAAAACAGCTTATATATGAATTGAATAAAGATTCAAAAAGAGGAGAAGGTCATGAAAAACCACTAACTAAAATAAAAATAGATGAAGAATTGAAGTTAAGTATTTTAAAAAAAGGTTATAATTTAGATAGTGTTATAGAAAAGGGGAAAAAATTAGAATTAAGAGAAAAGGCTAATTTATCTACTGGTGGAGAGGCAATAGATTGTACTGATGATATGTGTGAAGAAAATATAAAAATATGTGAAAGAGCAGCCAAAACCATAGGGCTTGATATATGTGGGATAGATATATGTTGCAGTAATATAAGTGAACCTATAGGAGATGGAGCTATAATGGAAGTAAATGCAGCACCAGGCATAAGAATGCATCATTATCCAAGTAAAGGTTTAAGTAGAAATGTAGCAGGTACTATAGTGGATATGATGTTTAAGGATATTCCAACAAGCATACCGGTTATATCTGTTACAGGTACAAATGGAAAAACCACAACAACGAGACTTATAGGACATGTGATGACTTTAGCAGGATATAATGTTGGAATGACCACCACAGGAGGTATATATGTAGACAATAAATGTATAGAAAAAGGTGATACTACAGGGTATAATAGTGCAAGAGTTATTCTTGGTAATAAAGAAATAGATGCTGCAGTATTAGAAACAGCTAGAGGTGGCATAATAAGAAAAGGACTTGCCTATGATTTGGCAAATGTGGGCGTTATTACAAATATTACTGAAGATCATTTATGTATAGATGGAATAGAAACTATAGAAGATTTAGCATATGTAAAATCATTAGTTGCAGAAGCAGTAAAGGATGATGGATATGTAGTTATAAACGCAGATGATCCTGTTAGTCTTAAAATTTTAGGTAGAATTAAAAGTAACATAATTATGTTTTCCAAAAATAAGTATAACCCTGCACTTATACAAAATATAAAACAGGGACAATGTGGCATATATACACATGAGGGTACTATGTATGTTGAAAAACAAGAGCAAGTAGTACCTATGGTAAAAATTCAGGATGTGATGATTACACTAAATGGTAAGTTAACATATAACATAGAAAATGCTATGGCTGCTTGTGCGGCACTTATAGGACTCAATATTAAGTATTCTGTTATAAGGGAAGGATTAATTAGTTTTTATGGAGATGAAAATTATAATCCAGGAAGATTTAATATGTATGAAATAAATGGAGTGAAAGTTGTATTAGATTATGGTCATAACATAGAGGGATATAAGGCTGTAATTAGTGGAGCTAAGGAAATAAAACATAAAAGATTAATAGGAGTAATAGGTGTGCCAGGAGATAGAACTAATAGTAGTACAGAGTATATAGGTGAGATTTCAGGAAAAAGCTTTGATTATATTTATATTAAAGAAGATAAAGATAGAAGAGGAAGAAAAGTAGGCGAAATTGCAGATATAATAAAGAAGGGTGTTATAAAATCTGGTTTTAATGAAAGAAAAATTAATGTTATATTAGATGAGAAAGAAGCTTTAGAAAAGGCTATAGAGGATTCAATAGAAGGAGATTTAATTATAATATTCTTTGAAAATTTAGATCCTTTAGTAAAGCTAGTAAAAGAAAAAATAAATATGGATAAAAAGCAGCTTGCGGCAACATTTTAGACAGACGTTAAATCCAGTAAATAAAAGCTATACCTTTAAAAATAAATCTTTAAAGGTATAGCTTTAATTTTGATCTTGTATTATACTATTTTTTAGTATTATATTTATGTGCTTCTGGAGGATAGAAATGTTAATAAAGGCTTATGCAAAAGTTAATTTATCATTGGACGTAGTGGGAAAAAGGGAAGATGGTTATCACACTTTGGAAATGATAATGCAGACTATAGATTTATATGATTTAATAAATATTAAGAAAACTGATAAAGGTATTAATATAAGTTGTAATAAGCAGTATGTACCTACGGATGAGAGAAACTTAGCGTATAAAGCAGCAGATCTTTTTATGAAAACTTATGATATATGCGAGGGCATAGATATTTACATAAAGAAATATATACCTGTTGCAGCTGGGTTGGCAGGAGGAAGCACAGATGCAGCAGCAGTGTTAAAGGCTATGAGAAATATGTATAGGCCTGATATAAGTGATGAAAAGATTATGAAATTAGGATTAAACATAGGAGCAGATGTACCTTATTGTGTTGTTGGAGGAACAGCACTTTGTGAAGGTATAGGAGAAAAAGTTACAAAACTTAATAGTTTTAAAAACCACATTTTAGTTGTGGTAAAGCCAGCTTTTGGAGTATCTACTAAAGAAGTATACAAAAATTTGGATATAAATAAAATAAAGAGGCATCCTGATACAAATTTGTTAATATCAAGTATAGAAGCTAATAATTTAAATATGTTAGCAAGGAATATGAAAAACGTGTTAGAAAACGTTACTTTATATAAACATGTAGTATTGAAAGATATAAAGAAAGAGATGATTAATATGGGGGCACAAGGTGCACTGATGAGTGGTAGTGGACCTACAGTATTTGCATTTTTTAGTGATATGTTAAAAGCTCAATTGTGTTATGATAAAATGAAGAAAAGATATAAGGAAACTTTTATAACAAGAACAATTTAGATGTTAATACTCAATAAGGAGATATGTAAAATTAGAAATTAATTTCTAGTTTTATATATCTCTTTTATTTTTCTATTATGAATAAATAGTTTTATAAAAGTTAAAAATAAGCTAAGATTACCTAAAAAGTTAGAGGTGATACAGTGAGAATAATTAAAATATTTAATGGTTATTTTTTGATCTTGATGATTATACAAGGATTAGTACTAGCTTTTTTTGATTCAAGAAGTTTTAGTAAAAGTAATTTAAGAGATGTAAGTAAAAAGGCAAAATTTTTAGGTATAGGTTTTATTATAATATCTGTTTGTATTTACTTAGTTAACACATTTACAGTGTAGAGGCATACTCAAGTTTCTGTATTAATTAATTTAAGGAAGTGGTGACTGTTGAAAGAAGAAATAAGAGATGAGATAGTTAAAAAAGTTAGTGATAACATTTCTTATATAAAAGATTTGTTAGAAGGAAGCTCTGATATAGTTTATAGGGAATTTTACATAGGAGAATTTAATTCTGCGTTAGTATATGTAGATGGTATGGGAGATAAGAAACTCTTAGATGATTATGTGCTAGAAACACTTATGATTAGAGGAAGTAGGGTAGCAAAAGTAGAGGAAATAAAAAATAGAATACTAACAGTTTCTGACTTGAGAGAAGTAAAAAAACTTAGTGAAGGTATTAATGCAGTACTTTCTGGTGATACATTAATGTTCATTGAAGGTCTTGAAATTTGTTATATTATATCTACTCGTGCTTGGCCAGCTAGAGGTGTATCAGAACCATCTGGGGAAACAGCAATAAGGGGAGGCAGAGATGGATTTACGGAAATTGTAAGGTTTAATACTGCGTTGATTAGAAGAAGGATAAGAGATACTAGATTAAAAATATCACCTAAAAGCATAGGAACAAGATCCAAGACTGATGTTGCAATAATGTATATTGATGATATTGTAAATAAAGCTGCGCTGGAAGAACTTACAACAAGAATAAATAAAATAAACATAGATGCTGTATTAGATAGTGGTTATATAGAGCAACTCATAGAAGACAGTACATTTTCTGTATTTCCACAAATACAGAGCACAGAAAGGCCAGATGTGGTAGCAGCAGCATTATATGAAGGAAGAATAGCTATATTAGTAGATAATTCTCCATTTGCAATTATAGTGCCTACAACTTTGCCTAATCTATTTCAAACACCAGATGATTATTATCAAAGATGGATTCATGGATCAGTAGTTAGACTTATAAGATTTTTTTCAATAATTATATCGTTAGTACTTCCATCATTATATGTTGCAGTTACATCATTTCATACATCTATAATTCCTACAAAATTGGCTTATTTTATTGCAGCATCTAGAGAAGGTGTACCTTTTCCAGCTTTTGTAGAAGCACTAATTATGGAGATAAGCCTTGCCTTTTTACTTGAGGCTATAGCAAGATTGCCTAAACCCATAGGAGCAACTATTGGTATAGTAGGTGGTCTTATAATAGGTCAGGCAGCTGTAACAGCTGGAGTAGTAAGCCCTATAATGATAATTATAATATCTATTACCGCAATAACGAGTTTTACAACTCCTAATTATGAAATTACATCGGCTTTTAGAATATTGAGATTTCTACTTATAATAGCATCATCAATATTAGGCCTTTATGGAATGATGATAGGGCTAATATGTATACTTATACACTTAGTAAGGCTTAGAAGTTTTGGAGTACCTTATTTATCACCACTAGTTAATCCTCGAATAAGTGATTTCAAAGATATGTATATAAGGTTTCCATTAAAATGTTTTAAGAAAAGACCAGAATATATGGATACAGGAGATAAAGTACGACAAAAATAGAGGTGAATACATTTTATGATTAATAAAAATTTTATTACGTCTTATGGACTATTTTCTACAATTGTTGTGGCTATTGTAGGAATAGGAATATTTGCTTATCCTAGTGAATTAGCTGCTATTGTTGGTAATGATGGATGGATTGTAACTTTATTAGCTGGATTCATAGCTTATGTGCTAGCATATCTTATATATAAAGTAGTTAAGCTCAACAATTTTAATAAATTTTTTAACTTAATGGAAAATAATTTTGGAAAGATATTTGGGGGGATTTTATCAATAATTTTTGTAGGGTATACTACATTTTCAATGTCAATAGGAATGAGGTCTTTTGTAGAAGTAATAAAAATGTATCTTCTAGAAAAAACACCTACTGAATTTTTGGTTGTAGTAACTATAATTACAGGGAGTTATCTTATAAGAGGTGAAATTGATAATTTAGTAAAATTTAATGAAATTGCCTTTGGAATAATGTTTTTACCTATATTTTTAGTACTGTTGTTAACTTTAAATCATTTGGATTTTACAAATATTTTTCCAATATTCAACAACGCCCCAATGAACTACTTGAAGGGGATGAATGCTGCAGTATTTACATTTACAGGATTTGAATTGATGTATTTATTCTTACCATTTGTAAGAAACAAAGCTGGAATAAAAAAATGTATTTTAAAAAGTATTGGTTTTGTAACAGTATTTTATACAGTTATAGTAATATTTTGTATAGCAATTTTTTCGAAGGCTCAAACAGAAACTTTGATATGGCCAACTATAACCATGATAAAGTCTATAAATATACCTGGAGCTTTTGTAGAAAGATGGGAAGGTATAGTAATGGCTATGTGGATAATATTTTATTTTACAACCTTCATTAATTATTATTATTTTTCTGCAGATATAGTTAAGGATGTATTTAGGTTAAAAGATGTAAAATTGTCAATGGTAATTATAATTCCTTTCATATATGTTATAGCAATGTATCCACAAAATGTAGCTGAGCTTTATGAAATAGGAAAAATAGGAACACATGCATTTGCATTATATGTTTTGATTGTACTTCCTTTATTATTACTTTTAATAAATAAAGTTAGAGGTAATCAAGAAAGGGGAGCTGAGCAAAATGAAACTTAAAAAATTTGTACCATTAGTATTGATTTGCTGTATTTTTACTGGATGTTGGGACAAAGTTGAAATAGATAGAAAAAGTTTTATATCTATTATAGGTGTAGATGCTGGGGAACAAATAGATAAAAAACCTAAAGAAGTAAAGTCAGATGATCCTTATAGTGGTGTAAATGTTAAAAGACTACATGTTATTTTAGGATCTCCAGATATAAGTAAACTAGGACCAGATAAGGGTGGAACAGCTGAAGACATATATATAGACACAGATGCTTATTCAATGGAAGATGCCATAAGCAAGGCTAGTGCTAAAACCAGCAGGATTATAAAATTTAGTCATATAAAGCTTTTGATATTAAGCAGTGAAATTTTACAACACCCAGATACTTTGAAAGAGGTAGTGGATTATTTGCAAAGGCAGGCTTCATTGGATAGGATGATGAATGTAATTATAGCAAAAGGAAAAACAGAAGATTACATAAAATATAAACCCAAAACAGAAAAGAATGTTGAAAGTTATATAACTGGTTTAATGGAAAATGATGCAGGAAATGCAGTGTTACCTGTAACATTGAATGAATTTCTTGTTTCATTAAATGAAAATGGTAATGCAGTATTACCAGCTATGGAGATAGATAAAGATAAAAAAGAACTAAAAATGAGTGGAGCTGGTATAATAAAAGACTATAAATTGAAGGGGTATTTATCACCTATACAAACTGTTAATTTACAAATATTAAAGGGCAAACTTCATGGAGGTAAGAAAGCAATATATAAGGATGGGCATCCTGTGGATGTTTCTTTTAACAGTACGGGTAGAAAAATAAAAGTAAAGGATGTTGATGGAAAACTTATATTTAATGTGTATGTTAATTTGGAAGGAGAACTAAAGGAGTATTATATAGGTAGTAATTTAAGTTCCAAAAATGAATTGAATCTTATAGAAAATGATTTTAATAAATCACTAAAGGAAGAATGTGAACAGTTAATTAGAATTACTCAAAATGAATTCCAAGTTGATCCCTCAGAATTGAAGGAATATGTAAGAAAGTATCATCCTGAAATTTGGAGTCAAAAGAAGAAGAATTGGCCTGAAGCATATAAAAATTCAGTAATAAATGTTGATGTAACCACAAAGATAAGAAGAATAGGAGTATCAAAATAGATACAGCTTTTGAAATTAGGATAAATATGGTTAAGGTGAATATAACTAAAATATGTGTCAATAATACTAATAACAAATTATAAATGGGGGATAAAAATTATGAAAAAGGTTTTAGTTATTTTTATTTGTATTTTAGGCATATTTTCCTTAACTGTTAATAAAACAAAAGTAAGTGGTGATTCTGTTCAAAAAGACATAGCTTCTAAAATTATAAGATTTCATGTAATAGCAAATAGTGATTCAAAAAGTGACCAAGCTCTTAAATTAAAAGTTAGAGATAAAGTTTTAGAATATATGCAGCCAAAATTAAAAAATTCCAAAAGTATAGATGAATCCAGAGAAATAATTAGAAAAAGTAACAATGAAATAATAACAATAGCAGAAGATGTAATAAAGGAAAATGGATACAGTTATATGGTTAAAACCACATTATCCAATGAGAACTTTCCTATAAAAACCTATGGCAATATAACATTGCCACAGGGGAAATATGAAGCCTATAGAATAATTATAGGAAATGGTGAAGGTCAAAATTGGTGGTGCGTAATGTTTCCACCTTTATGTTTTATTGATATTACAAAAGGAGAAGTTTCTTATAAGGAAACAGAGAAAGATATGAAAAAGGTGTTATCTCCTGAGGAGTATAAAATGATAGATAATCAAATAATCAATTCTGGTGATAAAAATAATATAAAAATTAAGTTTAAAATTTTAGAATTATTAAAAAATAAGAAAAGTCCAGTACAATAAATACTGGATTTTTTAGTTATTTGCAAAAATTTTAATTGCTGTTTTCATAAAGTATTCTTCAACAGATTTAAAAAATGTTTTAATATTGTTATCTTTTTCATAATCTTTATTAAAGTTTTTTAAGCCTGAAACGCTTTTGTTTTTTATTAAATATTTTATGAGTTCGACTATTTTATCGCCACTATCAGGCTTTGAAAATTTACTGCAGTTTGTTTTCATAGCTGTCAATTTATCTTCAAACTGTAATAAATTTTCTATGATTTCTTGACATTTACTAGTATCGGATAAATTAATAGCTAAATTGTGATCTAAAAGAAACTCTGCATTTTTTTCTTCTTGCCCTGGAATTGGAGAAAAAATTCCTAAAGGGATTCCGCATATAAGAGCTTCTGTTATTGTAAGCCCACCAGGTTTAGTTAAAAGTAAATCACAAGCTTGCATATATTTATTGACTTTGTCAGTAAATCCTATTATTTTAGTAGGTTTAATTGAAGATTGTTCTAATGTTGATAGTTCATTATAAAGTTTTTCATTTTTACCTGTTATTACAATTATTTGGATATCTTTATCTACTTTATTAAGTTCATGATATACATCTGTAATTTTACCCATACCTAAACTCCCACCCATAACTAGGATAGTAAATTTGGAAGGGCTCAAGTTTAATTTCTTTAGAGTGTCATCCTTTTTATATTTGTCCATAAAGCTAGGGTTTACAGGTATACCTAAATCGTGAATTGTGTTTCTTGGTATTCCTTTGGATACCATGTCTTCAACCATGTCTTTGTTTGAAACTACATAAGCATCTATGTAAGAATGTAACCAAGATCCATGGGGATAATAGTCCGTGATTATGGACATAACAGGTATATTTAAATTATATTTAGCTTTCATTATAGATACCATTTCTGTTGTAAATGGATGAGTGCATATCAAAATGTTAGGAGAAAATTCATCAATTAATGGTATTAGTTTGTAAGTCATTATTTCATTAAATTTAGCACTAATAGTATTAGTAATTCCATAATCTCCTTCTGAATAATTATATAATTTTCCATAAAGAGAAGGAGTAACTTTTAAAGTTTTCAAATAACTTCCAATTACTACCTTATCAATTATCGGATTTATATATTTTAATGTATCTATAATTTTTATTTCTGAATCAGGAATTTCTAAATTTATATAATCTTTTAGTGCTTCTGCAGCATGACCGTGTCCTCCGCCGGCAGAAACTGAAAGAATCAAAAATTTCATTTAATCACCTTCTGGTTAAGTATGTAATAACATTATATAAAATATAAGAGCAATAATAAACAAGTTTAGATAACATTTAAGAAAAAATTAATATAAGTAAGAAAAATTTAATGTTAAGATAATATGTTTATATACTATATATTGTAATTCAAAAGTTTATTTATAGTTATAATTTTTTACTATTATTTAATTTATTTTTGACTCTAAAATATGGTTTTATTCATAATGTTTAAGAAAATAGCTACATAATGAATAACAATTAATTAAATATGGATAATATAAATAAGTTGTATTTAAAATAAGTATTTTAGGAGGAGTTTTTATGAAATTTACTAGAAAGAGAATAATATATACATCTGTAGTTGCATTAATAGTAGTTTTTTCAAGCACTTTTGCAATTCTTATGACCCTCGAAAGAACGGATTATAGGAATTACCTTCAAGGCGAATATAGTAAAAATATGTATGACCTTATAAATTCAGTGCAAAACATAAGGGTAGATTTAGGAAAATCAAATGTGGTTGGATCTAGGGAGCAAAGTATAGTTGTATTTGAAGATATATTCAGATACTCAGCTATAGCAAATGATAAACTTCATTCTTTACCAATATCCCAACAGGTTATAGGTGATACAAGTAAATTTATATCTCAAGTAGGAGACTTTTGTTATACTTTAGCTAAAGTATCTTCCGAAGGAAGAGAACTAAACGAACAAGATTATAATACTATAGACAGGTTGAAGAACGAATCTTTTTCATTGGAGAAGCAATTAAAAACAGCATCTGATGAAATAAATAATGGTAAGGTTAAGTGGGGAGATATAAGAAAGAAAACTAGCAGTGTTCTTGCTAGTAATAAAGAACCATTAATAAGTGAACAGTTCCAAGGTATACAAAAACAAGTAACTCAATATCCTGCATTAATTTATGATGGACCATTTTCAGATAATACTTTAAAAATAAATCCTAAAATAAATTCTCAAAAGCAAATTTCACAAAAAGAAGCAGAACAAGTAGTTACTCAAATTATAGGCAAAGACAAAATTCAAGCTGTACAATTAAAAGCTAGTACAGGAAAACAAAATATAGACACATATAGATTTCAAGTAACTATTAAGGGGAGAAAGAATAGTGATATAATTTGTGAAATAAGTAAACATGGTGGAAAGGTAGTATATTTGCTTGATAATAGAACTATAAATAAGACTAATGTAGACTTTAATAAATCTGTTGATATTGGAACTAAGTATTTACAAAACATAGGATATAAAAATATGATTCCTACATATACGCTAAATTACGGAGACACTGCTCTAATAAGTTATGTATACAGACAGCAGAATGTTATAATGTATCCAGATCAAATAAAGTTGAAAATAGCTTTGGATGACGGCAGCATAGTAGGAATAGAATCAGAAAAGTATCTTACATCTCATGAAGAAAACAGAAATATACCTACACCTAAGATAAGTGGAGATAAAGCGAGAGAAAGAGTAGGTAAAAGGCTTAATATAACTAATGTAAGACTTGTTGTAGTTCCAACAGAAACAAATAAAGAAGTATTATGCTATGAATTTTCAGGAAATTATAAAGAGGATAATTTTATAGTATATATAAATGCAGAAACTGGATATGAGCAAAAAATAGTTCAAATTATAAATACTCCAAATGGTAAACTTACAATGTAAACAATATATAACCTAAAATTCTTTATAGTTTTGCAAAAAATATATGATTAAGAAAATTAATCTATTGATAAAGTGCTGAAAATTAACTAAACTATTACTTAGAAGTTTTAAAAATAAAAGTAGGACTAATTTTATAGTCCACAGGAAAGGTGATAGTATGACAAAAGCACTTGCAATGATGTCCGGAGGATTAGATAGTACATTAGCAGCAAAACTTATGAAGGATCAGGGAATAGAAGTAATAGGAATATGTTTTAAGTCTCATTTTTTTGGAGCTAAAAATGCTATAAGGATGGCAGAACAGATAAATATTCCTTTGGAAGTTGTTGATTTTTCAGAAGAACATTTTAGTATGGTTAAGAACCCAAAACATGGGTATGGAAAAAATATGAACCCTTGCATTGACTGTCATGCAATGATGATGAATTATTCAGGTAAAATGCTAGAAAAGTATGAAGCTGATTTTATAATAACAGGTGAAGTTTTAAATCAAAGGCCTATGTCTCAAAATAAAAGCTCATTAGATGTAGTAAAAAAGGAATCTGGATTTAGTGATAAAATATTGAGGCCATTATGTGCTAAAAATCTTGCTCCAACAAAAATGGAATTAGAGGGATTAGTTGATAGGGAAAAACTTATGGACATATCAGGAAGAAGCAGAAAGGTTCAAATGGAATTAGCAGAAAAATGGGGTATAAAGGATTACCCATCACCAGCTGGAGGCTGTAAACTTACTGAGCCTAACTATGCAAAAAGATTAAGGGACCTTTTAGATAAAAAAGAAGATATAATTGCTAGCGATTTAGGAGTTTTAAAATATGGAAGACATTTTAGAGTGTCAGAAAAAGCTAAAATTATTTCTACAAGAACTGCAGAAGAAGCACAAGAAATAAAGCAATACTTAACTAAAAAAGATATGATATTTTTGGCAAAGGATTTTAATGGCTCTATGGTTATAATAATAGGAGAAGCAACTGAAGAAGATATAGAATTTGCAGCAAAGATTACTGGAAGGTATTGCAAAGGAAAAAATGAAGAAAAAATAGAAATTAAATATGGATATTATAAGCAACCTTTGGATAAGTTTATGGAAGTTAAAGCTGCTACTGAAGAAGAAATAAATAAATATATATTACCATAAATGATGAAGTTAAAGGTTATGTTTTAAAGGCTAGTACTATGGAGGGGGGGGTTTTATGAAAAAGAAAGCTATTATATCTGTATTAAGTAAGCAAACAGAAGATACAGATGATGTTATTGAAGTAGTAACGCCAGGAAACTTTTATAAAAAGGATAACACCTATTATGCTATTTATAAAGAAACTAAAATTTCGGGAATGGAAGGTACTACAACTACATTGAGAATAAGTGAAGATAAATTCTCACTTATAAGATCAGGAAGTACTACTAGTAAAATGGAATTCTATAAAGGAAAAGAAGATATATCTATGTATGATACTCCTTATGGAACATTAGAATTGAAAACTCAAACAAACAAATTAATTGTTAATTTAGATGATGATGGTGGAGAAGTATTTATAGATTATATTATGAGTATATCTGGACATAAACCTCAAAATACATTATTAGAAATAAATATAAAGACGCAGCAATAATAGTATGCTGCGTTTTTTTACTTTAATTACACATTAAGGTTTATAAATTGAAGATTATGGCAATATTATTACTAATTATATAAACAAAATAAGAAGGTGAGTATTATGTCTAAGTATTTTAATGATAAAAGGGAACAATATGAAAAGATAATAAATATTTTATGTGAATACAAAGGCATAAATAGAGAAAAATTATTAGAAATATTAAAAGATAAAGAATGTAAATATCTTTTTTTTCTATTGATAAAAAAGTATGGATGTGATGACACGAAGATGATACAACAAGACTTTCCAAGCATAAATACAAAAAACATAAATAGTAATTTTAGAAAAGCAAGAGAAAAGATATTGTTAAATACAAAGATAAGAAATATGTATTTTGAAGCAGAAAATGTATTAGAAAAAATAGAATAAAATATTTTTTAAAAGAAAGATAAAAAAAAGTGTGGCATAACAAATAAAAATGTGGTAGTATATTAAGTATGTTTTAAAACATAAAAATACCATTATATAATGTATAGGGTATTTTTTATTATAAAACTAATAAAAAAGTTTGTCAACAAATATTTTAGCATAATTGAATAAAAGTTTAACATAAGCAGCAGACTTATATTTATAGTTTGCTGAGGAGTGGTTTTCTCTCAAAGTAAAAAGAGAAAACTAGAAATATTATAAAACATAGGGGGTGAAGACTGCTTTTTTAAGCAGGAAGTTTTATGAGTACAAAATATGTGTTTGTAACTGGAGGAGTAGTATCCTCATTAGGAAAAGGAATAACAGCAGCTTCGTTAGGAAGACTTTTAAAGAATAGAGGATTTAAAGTTTCAATTCAAAAGTTTGATCCATATATAAATATAGACCCAGGAACAATGAGTCCATATCAACACGGTGAAGTTTTTGTAACGGATGATGGTGCAGAAACGGATTTGGATTTAGGCCATTATGAAAGATTCATTGATGAAAGTTTAAGTAAGAATAGTAATGTTACTACAGGAAAGATTTATTGGTCTGTAATTTCAAAAGAAAGAAAAGGAGATTACTTAGGTGGTACTGTTCAAGTAATTCCCCATATAACTAATGAAATAAAATCAAGAGTGTATAGAGTTGGAAAAGAAAGAGATGTAGATGTAGTTATAACTGAAATTGGTGGAACTATAGGAGATATAGAGTCATTACCGTTTTTAGAAGCTATAAGACAGATAAAATATGATGTAGGAAGAGAAAATGTTTGCTTTATACATGTTACTCTTATACCATATCTTCGAAAATCAGGTGAGCTTAAAACAAAGCCTACTCAACATTCAGTAAAAGAATTAAGAAGTATAGGAATACAGCCAGATATAATAGTTTGTCGTTCAGAAAAACCTCTTTCTGATGATTTGAAAGAAAAGATAGGTTTATTCTGTAATGTAGATAGAGATGCTGTAATTCAAAATTTAGATGCAGAAAATTTATATGAAGTTCCTTTGATGCTTAATAAAGAAGGATTAGATAATTTAGTTTGTCGTAAGCTAAATTTGCAGAGTAAACCAATAGACAATACTGAATGGATTAGTATGGTAGATAGAATTAAAAACCTTTCAAAAAATGTTACAATAGGTTTAGTTGGAAAGTATGTTGAATTACATGATGCATATATATCAGTAGTTGAAGCCTTAAGTCATGGTGGATATGCTAATAATGCTAATGTAAATATAAGATGGATAAATGCAGTAGATGTTACTTCTGAAAATGTATCAGAGTATCTAAAAGATGTGGATGGAATTTTAGTTCCTGGTGGATTTGGAGATAGAGGAGTAGAAGGAAAAATAGAAACAGTAAGATGGGCTAGACAAAATAATGTACCTTTCCTTGGAATATGTCTTGGAATGCAATGTGCTGTAATAGAATTTGCTAGAAATGTAGTAGGATATAAACAAGCTCATAGCTCAGAGTTTAATGAAGATACAAATTATCCTGTAATTGATTTAATGCCAGATCAAAAGGATATAGACGAAAAAGGCGGCACTATGAGGCTTGGAGTTTATCCATGCAAGCTTTCAAAAAGTACTAATTCCTTTGAGGCTTATGGCGAAGAAGTTATATATGAAAGACATAGACATAGATATGAATTCAATAATGAATACAGAAAGGCGTTAACAGATGCGGGCCTTATTTTATCAGGAACAAGCCCAGATTCTAGACTTGTTGAAATTGTTGAAATAAAGGATCATCCTTGGTTTGTAGCAGTTCAATTTCACCCTGAATTAAAATCAAGACCTAATAGACCACATCCTTTATTTAGAGAATTTATAAAGGCGTCTTTAGATAATACTGATGTTGAACTTTAGTTAAAAGTATTGTACTGTTTTTTTAATTGTATATAGTTACGTTAATATAAAACCTGTTTGGTTAAAATTTATTATTACTATTTGCACAAATATAAGTGTAATATATAGTAATGCTAAAATAAGTTTTGACTAAATAGGTTTTTTATTTACCTTATTCAATTTTAAGAAATATTTTTATTAGGCTATTTTTTTATTTCTTTAAGAAAAATGTTGCATGAAAATAATAATTGTAGAATTTTCATGAAGGATTTTAATGATATGTATAGAAATAATATATATAAAACTTTGTGAAAAGGGAAGGGGTGACTTTTATGTTATTAGATATGGATATAAGTATTGCATTGAAAAATTTTAGTGGGTCTTATGACGTTAAAAATTTTTCTCTATTTGAAGCAAGCAAAATTAGTGAAAGATTCCCTTCTTTAAAATTAAAAACTGTTAATAAAGGAATCAGTATTGAAATAAAGTGTCCTGTCTGTGAAAGCTTTCATTATTATAGATATAGTTTTAACGAGCTTATAAAAAGGGAATTGATAGTTGGAGGATGTGAAGTGTTAGGCATTCCTCTGTTTTATATAGGAAATTACGATGAAGTGAAACAAAGAGTAGATAGATGTAATAATGTTAATAGAAGTTTATATGCTATGATGTAGACTGTATAAATGCGCTTAAATTAAAAATTTACTTGGATATAATATTTAATGTGAAAAATGTGGATTAAAATAAAAAAAAGGGGTATAATGTATTGTACGGTATATTCTTTTAAATTGGAATTCTCTTAAACGTTTCCCTAAGATTATAATAAATTGTGAAAACTTAATATTGTGAGGTGTTATTTTTTGGTGACTAAGGATATAGAGGGCATGACTGTTGCTGAGTTGAAATTATTGGCAAAAAGTCTTGGAATTAAGAATATATCTAAGTATAAAAAATCTGAATTGATAGAAGAAATTAAAAAAGTTTCTCCTGCATCCATTGAAAAAGATGGAAAAATACTTAGAGAAAAAATAAGCCCTAAAAGTGAATCAATAGTTAATGACAATGAAATTCAGTCAGAAAAAGAAACAAAAAATCAGGAAACAAAAGTATTAACTGATAAAAAAACATTAACTGACAAAGTTGAAGAACATAAAAATAATGAAGAAGAAAAAAGAGAAAAACTCAAAGAGATGATAAACGAATCTGATACAGCAAGAGGAGTACTAGAAATAATAGAAAATAATAATTACGGATTCTTAAGGGGTAGAAATTATTTAACAGGACCAGATGATATATATGTATCCCCATCTCAAATAAGAAGATTTAATTTAAAAACTGGTGATGAAGTTCAAGGAAAAGTTAGAATTCCTAAAGAAGGAGAAAAGTTTAAGGCGCTGCTCTATGTAGAAAAAGTAAATGGTGAAAATCCAGAAAGAGCAGTTGGAAGAAAACCATTTGAAACTCTTATTCCTATCTATCCAAATCAAAGATTGAATCTAGAGACTAATCGGGAAAATTTATCAACAAGACTTATGGATATAATATCTCCTATAGGTAAAGGACAAAGGGGAATTATAGTTGCTCCACCTAAAGCAGGTAAAACCACTCTTCTAAAAAGGATAGCTCAAAGTATATCTGCAAAT
The DNA here is from genome assembly GCF_033561535.1 of Clostridium sp. JS66. Classification (NCBI taxonomy): domain Bacteria; kingdom Bacillati; phylum Bacillota; class Clostridia; order Eubacteriales; family Clostridiaceae; genus Clostridium; species Clostridium sp. JS66. Next base: position 191,054 of record NZ_CP131467.1, read on the forward strand.
CATCCATTAGTTAAACTCATTGTTGTTTTAATAGATGAAAGACCTGAAGAAGTTACAGACATGCAAAGGAATATTAAAGGTGAAGTTATTTATTCAACATTTGATGAAGAACCTGAACACCATACAAAAGTTGCATACATGGTGCTTGAAAGAGCAAAAAGAATGGTAGAACAGGGGCAAGATGTAGTAATTTTATTAGATAGTATAACAAGACTTTCTAGAGCCTATAATTTAACTATAACTCCTACAGGCAGGACTCTTTCAGGTGGATTAGATCCAGGAGCATTAATAATGCCTAAAAAGTTTTTTGGTGCAGCAAGAAATATAGAAGAAGGCGGCAGTCTTACTATACTTGCTACAGCACTTGTAGAAACAGGAAGCAGAATGGATGATATGATATTTGAAGAATTTAAGGGTACAGGAAATATGGAAGTACATCTTAATAGAAGACTTCAAGAGAGAAGAATATTCCCTGCTATAGATGTATATAAATCAGGAACAAGAAGAGACGATTTATTATTTGAAAATCAAGCAGAGAAAGATGCTGCATTTAATATAAGAAAAGTTTTATATGATGAAAACAATACTCAAAATGTTACAGAGCAGTTGATAAATCTTCTATCAAAGACAAGAAATAATGAAGAGTTTATAAATTTGGCCAGCAAAATGGATATGACTAAGAACGTAGATAAATAATAAAACCTGTCCTTTAGATGTAAAGGACAGGTTTTTCAATAAGTTTTAAGAAAATTAAATTACTTATTATCTTCCATAGTTAAGTTAAATTTCTTCATAAACTTATCAACTCTTCCACCAACGTCAACTAACTTCTGTTTACCAGTGAAGAATGGATGGCATTTAGAGCATATTTCAACTTTTAGTTCTTTTTGAGTTGAACCAGTTGTAAAAGAGTTTCCACATGCACACTTAACTACCGCATCATGATGGTATTCTGGATGTATGCCGTTTTTCATATTTTTCACCTCTCTCAGTTTGAGGATATACCTCTATTTTAACTATTGTATTATAACACAAGGGTTAAGATTAAGTCAATGAATAAATTGTTTAAAACAACTCTTTAATATATATATTGGGTCTGTTAAAATATATTTGTTTAATAAAACAGTTTAAAAAAGTTAAAATGTAGAGGGGTTAATAGAATGAGCAAATTATATTTTAGATATGGAGCTATGAATTGTGGTAAATCTACTAATTTACTTCAAGTAGCTCATAATTATGAAGAAAGAGGAATGAAGGTTATAATTATAAAACCTTATACTGATACCAAAGGAGGAGATAAAGTTATTTCAAGGTTGGGAATAAACAGAAAGGTGGATATGTTACTTGATGAAAATGAAAATATTTATGAAAGAGTAGAAAAATATGTTGAGGAAAATGGAAAAATAGATTGCATTTTAGTGGATGAAGTACAATTTTTTAAAAAAGATCAGATAGATGAACTATTCAAAATAGCAGTAATTAAGGACATACCAACTATATGCTATGGACTTAGAACTGACTTTCAAATGAATGGTTTTGAAGGTAGTGAAAGATTACTTTTATTAGCACACAGCTTAGAAGAGTTAAAGACTATATGTAATTGTGGCAAAAAAGCACTTGTAAACGGAAGAAAAATAAATGGTGAATTTGTATTTGAAGGTAAACAAATAGCTATTGATAAAGAAGATAATGTTGAATATGAGCCGTTGTGTCCAAAATGCTATTTTGAATATAAAATGAAATGTAAAAATGGGGTGAAATAATGTCGGTTAAGACTTCGGTTGGAGGACAGGCTGTAATTGAAGGCGTAATGATGAGAGGAATGAAGGGTATAGCTACAGCTGTAAGAAAACCTAATGGAGAAATTGTTGTAGACAGGAAAGAATCTATACCTTATACAAAGAGAAACAAACTATTGGGCTTACCTATTTTAAGAGGATTTGTATCCTTAATAGAATCCTTAGTAATAGGTATAAATACATTAAATTATTCTGCATCATTTTTTGAAGAACCTGAAGAGGAGGAAAAGCCTAGTAAATTAGACAAATGGTTTGAAAGCGTATTTAAGGATAAAAGTGATGATGTGCTTATGGGAATAACATTAATTATATCCATAGGAATAGCCACAATATTATTTTTTATACTGCCTACCTTTGCAGCTAATATTTTTAAAAGGATAGGAATTTATAGTACCGTAGGTTTAAATATAATTGAGGGCATTATAAGGGTGCTAATCTTTTTAACATATATATACCTTATAGGTAAGATGGATGATATAAACAGGGTTTTTCAATATCATGGAGCAGAACACAAAACTATATTTTGTTATGAAAATGATATGGAACTTATACCTGAAAATGCTAAAAAATTTCAAAGATTTCATCCAAGATGCGGAACTAATTTTTTATTTTTGGTTATGATAGTAAGTATAATATTATTTTCGTTTACTGGGTGGAGTAGTTTGTGGCAAAGGATCCTATATAGAATTATACTTTTACCTGTAGTTTCAGGGATTACTTATGAAATTATTAAATGGATGGGAAAAAGTGATAGTATTTTATCAAAAATAACCTCTTATCCAGGACTTATGCTTCAAAAGCTTACCACAAGAGAGCCTGATTTGGAGCAGCTAGAAGTGGCTATAAAGGCTCTTAAGTGGGCAGAAGGTATAGAAACAGAAGAAAATGAAGAATTAAAAAATGAAAATTAGTATTGTTTACTAAGATTAAATAAAGTAATATAATGAGGAATGGAGAAAATATATGGAGAAGGAACAATTTAATATTGGAAAGCTCTTAAAATTTGGATATGAAGCACTAAGGTCAGTAGGAATAGATAGTTATCAAATAGATTGTGAACTTCTTCTTGGAAAAGTAATAAAAAAGGATAGACTTTTTATACTTTTAAATAGAGATTATAAAGTAACTGTTAATGAAGAACAAGAATATTGTAATTTTATTAACCTTAGAAAGCAGAAGATGCCTATAAAGTATATATTAGGTGAATGTGAATTTATGGGACTTGATTTCTATATAAAAGAAGGAGTACTAATTCCGAGACCTGATACAGAAGTTTTAGTAGAACTAGCTATAAAGTGTATAAAAGAACAAAAGTTAAAAAATGCATGTGATGTATGCTGCGGGAGCGGTGCAATAGGTATATCCATTGCAAAATTTGTAGAAGATATAAAAGTTAAGTGCAGTGATATTTCCAATGTTGCCTATGAAGTTACTTTAGAAAATATTAAAAGGTTTCAGCTTAAACATAAGGTGGAAGTTATAAAAAGTGATTTGTTAAATTATTTTATAGATAATAAAGAAAAGTTTGATATAATAGTTTCAAACCCACCATATATAAGAGAGGATGTTATTCCAACATTAATGGAGGATGTAAAGAACTATGAACCTTATGAGGCATTAAGCGGGGGACAAGACGGTTTGTATTTTTACAGAAAAATTACATCGCAAAGTTTAAAATTGTTGAATAACAATGGATTCTTATTATTTGAAATAGGATATGATCAAAAAGATTCTGTAAGCAGCATATTGGAACAGAACGGTTTTACTGATATAAGTTGCATAAAGGATTTAGCAGGTAAGGATAGAGTTATAAAAGGAAAAAGGGAAATCAGTTGATAGTTATAAAAGTATTGTGATATAATTATTAATTGTGAAAATATTTATACGGAGTGATAAAAAAGTATGTTAGAAAGACTTGAGTTTATAGAAAATAAATATGAGGAATTATCAGCAAAAATAAGTGATCCGTCAATTATGGCAGATCAAAAAGAATGGCAGAAATTATGTAAAGAACATGCAGAATTAGAAACGTTAGTAATGAAGTATAGACAATATAGAAAAGCTGAAGAAGAATTGGAAAGCAACAAAGAAATGCTAAAAGATGAAACAGATAAAGACATGAGGGATATGATCCAAGAGGACATAAAAGAACTTGAAGCTTCCATGGATGAGGCACGTCAAGAATTAAGAATACTGCTTTTACCTAAAGATCCTAATGATGATAAAAATGTATTTGTGGAAATAAGAGGTGGAGCAGGTGGAGAGGAAGCAGCATTGTTTGCTGCAAATCTTACAAGAATGTATACTAGATATGCTGAACGAAAAGGCTGGAAAGTTGAAACTATAAGTTTAAATGCTACAGATATAGGTGGATTTAAAGAAATTGTATTTATGATAAAGGGTGATGGAGCTTATAGTAGATTAAAGTATGAAAGTGGAGTTCACAGAGTTCAAAGGGTTCCAGATACAGAATCTAGTGGAAGGATACACACATCAACAGCAACAGTAGCAGTTTTGCCTGAAGTTGATGATGTGGACTTAGTTATAAATGCTAATGACATAAGAATAGATGTGTTTAGAGCATCAGGACATGGTGGACAGTGCGTTAATACTACTGATTCAGCAGTAAGAATTACTCACTTGCCAACAGGACTTGTAGTTTCTTGTCAAGATGAAAAGTCTCAACTTAAGAATAAAGAAAAAGCTATGAAGGTACTTAAATCCAGATTGTTTGAAAGAGCAGAGGCAGAAAGAAGTGCAGGTATAGCTGAGGATAGAAAGAGTCAAGTTGGTACTGGTGATAGAAGTGAAAGAATAAGAACTTATAACTACCCACAGGGAAGAGTTACTGATCACAGAATAGGACTTACTTTATATAAATTAGATTCCTACTTAGATGGAGATATAGATGAAGTTATAGATGCGCTTATAACTACAGATCAAGCAGAAAAAATGAAGGCTATGGGAAATAATGAATAATTAATTTTGTTTATTAATTTTATGAAAAGAGGGAAACTATGAATATAGATAAAGCCATTAGAAAGCGGAAAAAGTCTTACAAAAGATTCATGCTGTCTATGTGCTTTATTTTTTTTATGTTACCGGCAATACTTATTTTTTTGAAAAAATTTTATATATTCTATATAGTTTACTTGGTAGTTATAGAGTCACTTATACTACTGGCAATTTGTATAAAAATTAATAAAGAATCTCTTACATTTCAGTATGATGAATATAAGTTAAAAATAAGTTTGGGATTAGCCGGTAAAAAAATTAATATAGCTGGTGATAAGATTGTTCTAGTTCATGTGGAAAATGTTGTGTTAAAGGATACTAGGGAAAAAGATTTTAAAATTATATTGCTCTCTAAATCCAAGTTTAGGAGTGATAGAATGCTATCTGTTAGTATTAATTTTTTAAAAAATCATCCATATGTAGCTTGTGAATATAATAGAATTAAAATTATGCATCCAGAAAATGAATATTACTATACTATAATAAAAAGAGGAGGCATAAATAAATATCCTCTTTTAGATCTTATATATAAAAATTGTGTTTATGCTGAATTTACAGAAGAGGCGGTGGAAAAAATAAAGTTCTATCGTAAGAACTCTGAGAATTATAAAATTTAAATGTAGATAAAATTAATGGCATATATGATAGATAAGATAAATAAAATAGTTTATATAGTAATAAGTAAAAGAGTGATTTTTTGGGGGATAATATAATTTATATTGTAGTTGTGGGAAGTATTGTATCATTAATAGGAACTATGATAGGTGCTTCACTGGGGGTTATAGTAAAAAAACCATCTGATAAAATGCTAGGAGCAATGATAGGGTTCGCTGGAGGCCTTATGTTATCTGTAGTTGTATTTGATCTAATTCCAGAAGCTCTTACAAAGTGGAGTTTTGGGTGGACTTTGATATTTTGTATAGTTGGAATTATGGTTATAGCATTTATTGACACTAAAGTAAACATAGATAGTATAAACGGACATTTAAAAGTTGCATTTATGGCTGCATTAGGACTTATGATTCATAATTTTCCTGAAGGAATAATTATGGGGTGCGGATTTGCAGCAGGAACTACGCTTGGGATTAAGATGAGTTTAATAATTGCAGTTCATGATATACCAGAAGGTATTGCTGTTGCGGCTCCACTTATGGCATCTAGGGTAAAAGTACCAAAAATATTATTTTATGCTTTTATAACGGCTTTTCCTACAGCTATAGGTACTTGGGTAGGTGCGTACATAGCTAATATATCTGTAAATGTGTTAGCCGCTTGTTTATCCTTTGCCTCTGGTATAATGTTATATGTAGTTTGTGGAGAGATGATACCAGAGTCCTCTAAGTTATGGGAAGGATTAACCAGTACTATTGGAATATTAGCAGGATTAATAGTAGGATTTACAATGGTAAATATAATATAAATTGCTTATAGACTGTTGAAATTTAGAATTAAGTTTCCGGTCTTTTTTTTATTATAAAAAATAGTAAGCCAAGTTGTAAGAGGTTTGAAATTTAAGTATTATTAAGGTATAATTATCAATTAAGCCTGTGTTTGGAATTAGTATTTATATAAAAAACACATTTTAACTTTTGTTTACTGGTAAAATAACTTTATAAAAAAGGTGGTAAATATAGAGATGAATACGAAAATAAAAATGCTAGATGAAAAAAGTTTGGATAGAGATATTATAATAGAAGCAGCAAATGTTATAAAAGAAGGTGGGCTTGTAGCTTTTCCAACAGAAACTGTTTATGGGCTTGGAGGTAATGCGTTAAATCCTTCTGCTGTAAAAAAGATTTTTGAAGCTAAGGGAAGGCCTCAGGATAATCCTGTAATAGCGCATATAGCAGATTTTAAAGAAATAAATGCATTGGTAAAGGAAATACCGGAAGTGGCAAAAAAGCTTATGGAAAAGTTTTGGCCAGGTCCTATGACATTAATACTACAAAAGTCAGAAATTGTACCAGATGTGACAACTGCAGGACTAAAATGTGTTGGCATTAGAATGCCGTCAAACATTATAGCTAGGGAGTTTATAAGAGCTTGTGGCGTTCCTATAGCAGCTCCATCAGCTAATATTTCAGGAAGGCCAAGTCCTACAGATGTAGAGAGATGCATAGAGGATATGGATGGCAAAATTGACTATATTATTGGTGGAGAAATGTGTGATATTGGAGTGGAGTCAACAGTAATAGATTGTACTGTACAGCCAGTATGCATTTTAAGACCTGGCGGAATAACTCTTGAAATGTTAAAAGAGGTAGATAAGGATGCATATATAGATCCTGCTATAATGAAAAAACCTGATAAGGATTTTAAGCCTAAAGCACCTGGAATGAAGTACAAACATTATGCACCAAAAGCCCATGTAAAAATTGTTGCAGGAGATTTGCAAAAAACTATTGCAAAAATCAATGAAATAGTGCAAAATTATATAGGTGAAAATAAATCTGTGGGTATAATGGCTACGGATGAAACAAAAAAATACTACAAAAATGGAATGGTGGTATCATTGGGTAGTAGAGAAGATATGATAAGTATATCTAAAAATTTATTTGAAACACTTAGAAGTTTTGATGATAAGGGTGTAGACGTAATAGTGTCTGAAGCTTTTGAAGAAATTGGTGTTGGAGTAGCAATAATGAATAGGCTGCAAAAGTCTGCTGGATTTGATATTACTACAGTTTAAGTTTTATTTTTAGGAGGTTAAACATGAAAAACATACTATTTGTTTGTACGGGTAATACTTGTAGAAGTTGTATGGCAGAATCCATATTCAATTATTTATGTGATATTGAAGGTTTAAAAGCTATTTCTGCAGGAATATCTATAGTAAACAATAGTAAAACCTCTAAAAATTCTGCCGAAGTTGTTAAAGAGAATATAGGGATTGATATAAGTGATAGAAAGGCCGTTAAAATTACTTATGATATGATACAAAATTCTCAAATTATTTTAACTATGACTGAGAGTATTAGAAATGTTTTATATGAGGTTTTTCCTGAGTTTAAATATAAAATATTTACTTTAAATGAATATGTTTCAGTGAATAGTGATATACTTGACCCTTTTGGCAGTGATATACAAGTTTATAAAAAAACTTATACTCAATTAAGGAGTAGTATTATTTTACTATTGAGAAAATTAAAGGAAGATATAGGCATTAATTAAATGTTATTATCTTCTTTTTTTGCGGCTTGATGACAGTTAAATATTTAAATTATTTATATAAATTTAGTTGGAGGTATTTATATGAAAATTGCTTTAGGAAGTGATCATGCTGGATTGCCTTTAAAAAAGGAAATTATAACCCATTTAGAAGGTAAAGGTATTCAAATTGAAGATTTTGGTACTTATACAGAATCATCATGTGATTATCCTGAATTTGCACTAAAAGTTGCAGAAGAAGTGGCTGCTAAAAATTTTGATTTTGGCATATTGGTTTGTGGCACAGGTATAGGAATAAGTATAGCTGCTAATAAAGTGCATGGAATAAGAGCTGCAGTATGTGGTGATACATTTAGTGCTCATGCTTGCAGAGAACATAATGATGCCAATATATTAGCATTAGGTCAAAGAGTAGTTGGTTTAGGATTAGCATTAGATATAGTAGATATTTTCCTAGATACAAAATTTGAAGGTGGTAGACACCAGACAAGAATAGATAAAATTTCAGATATCGAAAAAAAGTATTCTAAATAATTAGGGGGAATAAAAATGAGTAAAGTAACACAAATAGCACATCCATTAATATTACACAAATTATCCTTTATAAGGGATAAAAATACAGGTTCTAAAGATTTTAGAGAATTAGTAGAAGAAGTAGCAATGCTTATGGCTTACGAAGTAACTCGTGATTTACAGTTAGAGGAAGTAGAAATAGAAACTCCTATATGTAAAACTAAATGTAAGATGCTTGCAGGTAAAAAAGTAGCTATAGTGCCTATATTAAGAGCAGGACTTGGAATGGTTGATGGTATGTTAAAACTTATACCAGCGGCAAAGGTAGGACATATAGGTCTTTATAGGGATGAAAAAACATTAAAACCAGTAGAATATTTTTGTAAACTTCCACAAGATATAGAAGATAGAGAAGTTATAGTTACTGACCCTATGCTTGCTACAGGTGGATCAGCTGTAGATGCTATAACTTTATTAAAGAAAAAGGGTGCTAAAAATATAAGATTAATGTGTCTTATAGCAGCACCAGAGGGTATAAAAGTAGTTATGAATGCACATCCAGATGTAGATATATATGTTGCATCAGTAGATGAAAAGTTAAACGAAAATGGTTATATAGTACCTGGACTTGGAGATGCAGGAGACAGATTATTTGGTACAAAATAAAATAACAAGCGGTGATATTTTCACTGCTTTTTATTTTTGGCATAAAATAAATTGAAATTATAATAGTTAATGAGACTTTTAATTACATCCTTTTTAGTATAAAATAAGAGGGGAGTCTATGTGCTTCATAAAATCACACTTTATTTGTAAAAGTTTGATATGAAAATTTATTAAAGTTATGGAGGACAACATGATAAGAATTGATAAAGACAATTATTACTTAGATATATGTGAGACTGTTTTGGAAAGAGGAACTTGTATAAGAAGAAACTTTGCAGCTATAATTGTTAAAAATGATGAAATAATAGCTACAGGGTATACGGGAACACCAAGAGGAAGGAAAAATTGCTGTGATTTAGGATATTGCAAAAGAGAACATTTAAATGTACCAAGAGGAACAAGATATGAGTTATGCAGATCGGTTCATGCTGAGCAAAATGCAATTATATCATCTAGACGACAAGATATGATAGGATCTACTATGTATTTGGTTGGTAAAGAACATAAAATAGGAGAATATGTGCATAACGCATCACCTTGTGCACTTTGCAAAAGGTTTATAATTAATTCAGGTATTGAAAAAGTTATTATACGAGATACTAAAACTCTCTATAGAGAGATAAATGTTACTGAATGGATTGAGAATGATGATTCCTTAGATGGAGAAGCTGCATATTGATAATTATATATATGTAAAGTAGGAACTTTCTAATACAAATGGTGAAGTTTCAATCAATAAAGGAAGGTTAACATATGAATAACTTATATATTTTGGCGATAATTTCAATAATAATTTCAGCAGCACTTACTCCATTAGTAAAGAGATTTGCTGTAAAAATAAAAGCTATAGATATTCCAAAAGATAATAGAAGGGTACATAAAAAGCCTATACCTCTTCTTGGAGGACTTGCTATATATTTTTCATTTGTTATTACAGTAATATTGAAAGCAGGAAGCCTAACTAGTCAGGAAAAAGGGATAATAGTAGGAGCAACAATAATAGTTATAGGTGGTTTTCTAGACGATAAATTTGATATAAAACCATGGCAGAAGTTATTGTTTCAAATAGCAGCAGCTTTATCTTTGATTATTTTTGGTGTAAGCATACAACGAATAACTAATCCTTTTGCAGCACCTGGAATAGATACATATGTAAGCATAGGCATGTTATATATACCTTTAACTATAATATGGGTAGTTGGTATTACTAATGCACTTAATTTAATAGATGGCTTAGATGGATTAGCAGCAGGTGTTGCATTTATATCTTCAGTAACTATTTTTATAATAGCTCTATTAAATTTAAATGAAAGAATGGATGCAGCAGTATTAACATGTATACTATCTGGTTCAATACTAGGCTTTTTACCTTACAATTTTAATCCAGCTTCTATATTTATGGGAGATACAGGTGCTCAACTTTTAGGTTTTTTACTTGCAGCTATATCCATAGAGGGAGCTATAAAGTCTGCAGCAGCCTTTGCAATAGCAGTACCTATATTAGCACTAGGAATACCAATATATGACATTCTTTTTGCGATGATTAGAAGAAAAATAAATGGTAAGCCGATTATGCAAGCAGATAAGGGGCATTTACATCATAGATTATTAGATATGGGACTTACTCAGAGGCAGGCAGTTATAATAATGTATTTGATAAGTGCAGTTCTTGGTAGCTTTGCAATAATTGCTATGCAAATAAGTACCCAAAAGTCATATTTCCTATTGGCTATGGTTATGATAGTCTTGGTAGTAATAGCGTGGAAATTTGGATTTTTTGAACATAGAGAATAAGATGATGGAGGGATACTCATGGATAAACTTAAAGTTATAACAATATTTGGTACAAGACCTGAAGCTATAAAAATGGCTCCTCTTGTCAAAGAACTTGAAAAAAAAGAACAAATTGATACCAAGGTTTGTGTAACTGCACAACATAGGGAAATGTTAGATCAGGTTTTAGAGCTTTTTGACATAAAGCCAGATTTTGATTTAAACATAATGAAAACAAAGCAAAGTCTTACAGGTATAACGACAAGAGTTTTAGAAGGATTAGAAGAAATATTTGAGCAAGAGAAGCCGGATTTAATTTTGGTACATGGAGATACGACAACAACTTTTGCAGGAGCATTAGCTGCTTTTTATCAGAAAATAAAGGTAGGTCATGTAGAAGCAGGACTTAGAACTTATGATAAGTATTTTCCATTTCCAGAAGAGATGAATAGAAAGCTTACAGGTGCTGTAGCTGACATGCATTTTGCACCAACACCAGGATCAAAAATGAATTTATTAAGAGAAGGTGTAGACCAAAATTCAATATTTGTAACAGGAAATACAGTAATAGATGCTATGGAGTTTACTGTAGACGACAAATATGTATTTAAAAATGGTGAACTCAATAATATAGATTATAATGGCAAAAAGGTAATAATGGTAACAGCTCATAGAAGAGAAAATTGGGGTAAGGGAATAGAAAATATATGTTATGCATTAAGAGATATTGTAAATGAGAATAAAGACGTAGAAATAGTATACCTTGTTCATTTAAATCCTGTAGTTAAAAATGTTGTATACAAAATTTTAGGTGATGTAGATAGAGTTCACTTATTAGCACCATTAGATACAAAGGAAACTCATAATTTAATGAATAGATGCTATATGGTTATGACAGATTCAGGTGGACTTCAAGAAGAAGCTCCTCATCTTGGAAAACCTGTACTTGTGCTTAGGGATGTTACAGAGAGACCAGAAGCTGTAAAGGCTGGTACTGTAAAACTTGTAGGAACAGATATAAGCACTATAAAAAAAGAGGCTAATGATTTAATTACAAATGGTGAGGAATACGATAGTATGAGCAAAGCTATAAACCCTTATGGAGATGGTAAGGCATCTCAAAGAATATCAGCATCAATATTGAAGTATTTTGGAATAGAAAAAAGTGAATATGAGGAATTCAGCTAGAAAATGTGAATTTTCTAGCTATTTTATAAAATAAGGAAAGTGAAATATGTAATTGAATGTATAAATAGCAGCAATTTACGTTGATGTTATTATAAAATTTGACTATTGTCTTACAATTGATTTGATAATTCAGAAAAATTTAAAGTTTGCCTTTTATAATTTGAAAAGTAGAGTATAATTATAAGTGTAAATTAATTGAATTATAGTGAAATCAATTTAATATAAGTATATATTTTAAAAATATTTTAAGAAAAATTAAATTTTCCACAGTGAAAATATTCAAAATTGATTTGAAGTTTAAAATTTTCTCATTAGTCTGAAAACGATAAAATAACCATAAACAATAGGATTATAGTAATATGATAAGTGTTCAGACAATTCGAAAAAGTGAAAGAGGAAAATGTAAATTACTAAAAACGTAGCAAATTTAAAAAAATAGGAGAAATGAAAATAAAATTCAATTATATTGTTAAAAAATCGACTATTAAAGCTAAATATTAATTATATAAGCAAAATGTAGCGTTTTATTTATATTTCTTTAGATTATATAATAAGTTATCATGTGAAAGTAGAGAGTAAAATGAAAGATTAAGGTTGTTTTTAAGGCATGTTCAGAAAGTTTTCAATTCAGTATTAGTGTGATTCAAGAACGATTTAACTAGAATGTTTATCTTAGTGGAGGAATTTCAGTTGAATGAAGAAATTTTAGATATGATAAAAAGAGTATCTATTATTAATTTTATACTTGGTAGTATAATTGCTATTGGTGTTCAGATAATAATAAAGAATTATGGAGTAATTATATTTCTTGGAACTATAATTGCCATAATTAATTTTAGTGTTAATGGTATAGTAGGTGGACTAATATTTGAAAAATTTAAAAATTCATCTACATCTTTGTACATACTAAGTTTTATTTTTAGAGTAGTACTTGCTGTGGGAATAGGATATGCTGTTTTTAAGTATAATAACTACAGTGTAGTTCCGTATTTATTTGGATATACATCCCATTTAGTGGGAGTATATATATATTCAGTTATTAAAAGTAATTAAGAAAGGATGTGAGGAAGTGGAAGAGTTGCAACCATTGTTTTCAATAAATCTAGGGTCATTTAACATAGGAATAACCTCTAGCATTATTACACAATGGATTCTTATTATTCTTATAGCTATTTTAGCTAAAGTTTTTACACAAAACCTAAAAAAAGTGCCTGACAAGAAGCAAAGTGTTGTTGAAATGTTATTTGAAACAATAAGAAATGTAGTTAGGGAAAATATGGGAGAAGAGTATGTTGGCTTTGTACCATACATAGGAACCCTTGCAATTTTTATTTTGGTTATGAATATTGCTCCATTAATTGTTGGAGCTAAAGCACCAACAGAAGACTTAAGTGTAGCAGCTGGCTTAGCATTAATAACATTTGTTATAGTGCAAGTTAATGCTATAAAGAAGGTTGGTTTTGGAAAGTATTTAACAGCTTATGCCCAACCAGTAGTACCTCTATTACCACTTAATATTGTGGAAAGATTAGTACTTCCAGTTTCATTAAGTCTACGACTGTTTGGTAATATGACCGCAGGTGCTGTAATAATCTCGATGATGTATCAAGGATTGGGTCATTTAGCGTGGTTTTCTCAATTACTAATACCTATACCTTTCCATGCTTTCTTTGACTTGTTTGATGCGTCCATACAGATGGTAGTGTTTGTTATGTTAACAATGATGAATATAAAAATTATAGCTGAACACTAACGATAATTTATTATTTTAAGGAGGATTTTTATTATGAATTTAGATGCGCACTCATTTGTATCAGGTATGGCAGCAATTGGTGCAGGTTTAGCTGCTATAGGATGTTTAGGCGGAGGTATTGGAGTTGGTACTGCTGCTGGAAAGGCAGTTGAAGGAGTTTCAAGACAGCCTGAAGCAAGTGGTAAAATACTAAGTACGTTCTTTGTAACTGCTGCATTATCAGAAGTAACAGCTATCTATAGTTTATTAATAGCTATTATGCTAGTATTTAAAGTTAGCTAAAACTAGTTACCTCACCAATTTACATACATTTAGAGGGGAGGAGTGAAATTCAATATGAGTATTGATATTGGAAGAGTTGTAATAACTATAATTAATTTCATAGTATTATATTTTATTTTAAAACATTTCTTTTTCAAAACTGTTGATGATACAATCACAAACAGACAGAATGAAATTGATTTTAAAATTAAAAATACTAATGAAAATGAACAAAAATCTAAACAACTAGTTTTTCAACATGAAGAATTGTTAAAAAACTCTAGACAAGAAGGAAAAACTATTGTTGAAGAATATAAGAATAAAGCTGAAAAAGTTTCCTCTGACATATTGAAAGAAGCTCATGAAGAAGCTGAAACTATAGTTAAAAGAGCTAAAGTTGAGGCTGAAAGAGAAAAAGAAAAAGCAGCAGATGAAATAAAGAATCAAGTAGTAGACTTAGCTGTTTTAGTATCTTCAAAGGCTTTAGAAGAATCTATAGATGAAGATGAACATAGGAGACTTATTAAAGACTTTATAGCTAAGGTAGGTATCTAACTATGTATGAATATTTAGATAGAAGATACGCTCTTGCACTTTATGAAATTGCAGAGGAAAAAGGAAAAGTAGAGCAGTATTTACAAGAATTAAGAGAAATAGTAGCTCTAATAAATGAAGATAAAGACTTTATGGGATTGATAGAACACCCACAAGTTAGTACTTCAAATAAAAAGGAACTTTTCACTAAATTGTTTAAGGATAAAGTAGATGGAGATTTATTAGCTTTTCTATTAGTTCTTATAGAAAAGGGAAGAATACTTCAACTTGAAGGCAAACTTAAACAAATGGAAAATATTTATCTTGAAAAGAACAAAACAGCTGTTGCTAAAGTAAAGACAGTTGTTGCTTTAAAAGATGATGAAAAGGAAAGTTTAGTGCTACAACTAGAAAAAAAGTATAATAAAAAGATTTTATTGGAAGAGGAGATAGACGAAAGCATAATTGGCGGAGTTTATGTTCAAGTAGGAAACGAAGTAATAGATGGAACAGTAAAATCTAAAATCGATGAAATGAAAAAATTAATGCTTAAGAGAGATTAGAGGTGAGCCTATGAATATAAAACCTGAAGAAATAACTTCAATTATAAAACAGGAAATACAAAAGTATGAAAAGAAAATAGAAACAGTTGATTCAGGTACAATAATTCAAATTGGTGATGGTATAGCCAGAGTTTATGGTCTTAACGATTGTATCGCTGGAGAGCTTCTAGAGTTTCCAAACGATGTCTATGGCATGTCTCTAAACCTAGAACAAGACAACGTAGGTTGTGTTCTTCTAGGTTCTGAAAAAGGTATAAAAGAAGGAGACATAGTTAAAAGGACTGGAAAAGTTGTTGAAGTACCAGTTGGAGATGCAATAGTAGGAAGAGTTGTAAATTCTCTTGGACAGCCTATAGATGGTAAAGGTCCTATGAAAACTGCAGAAACAAGAGCAGTTGAAATTAAGGCACCTGGTGTTATTCAAAGACAATCTGTTAAACAGCCATTACAGACAGGTATAAAAGCTATAGACTCATTTATACCAATAGGAAAAGGTCAAAGAGAACTTATTATAGGAGACAGACAGACAGGTAAAACTGCAATAGCAACAGATACAATAATTAATCAAAAAGGTAAAGATGTAATTTGTATATATGTTGCTATAGGACAGAAGCAATCTACTGTTGCTCATATAGTTAACAATCTTACTGAAGCAGGGGCTATGGATTATACAATAATTGTATCATCATCAGCATCAGAATCAGCACCATTACAGTATATTGCACCATATGCAGGATGTACTATGGGTGAGTATTTCATGCATCAAGGAAAAGATGTACTTATAATATATGATGACTTATCTAAGCACGCAGTTGCTTATAGAACAATGTCATTATTGCTTCGTAGAGCACCAGGTAGAGAAGCGTTCCCTGGAGATGTTTTCTATTTACATTCAAGATTGCTTGAAAGAGCTGCAAAACTTTCAGATAAGCTTGGTGGAGGATCACTTACTGCTCTTCCTATAATAGAGACTCAAGCAGGAGATGTTACAGCGTACATACCAACTAACGTTATTTCAATAACAGATGGTCAGATATTCCTTGAATCAGAATTATTCAACGCAGGACAAAGACCAGCAGTTAATGCCGGTATATCAGTATCCAGAGTTGGTGGTAATGCTCAAATTAAAGCAATGAAGCAAGTTTCAGGAACACTAAAACTTGACCTTGCACAATATAGAGAACTTGCTGCTTTTGCACAGTTTGGTTCAGATCTTGATGGAGAATCAAAGAGAAGACTTGAAAAAGGTAAGAGATTAGTAGAAATACTAAAACAACCTCAGTATAAGCCAGTACCAGTAGAAGATCAGATAATGATCATGTATGCTGCAGTTAACAATAAGTTAATGGATATAGAGGTAGAAAGTATAAAGAAATTTGAAAAAGAATTCTTAGAATATATGAATACTCATCATAAAGAAATCGGTGAAGAAATAATAACTAAAAAAGTATTATCAGATGAGTTAAAAGAAAAACTTAGCAGTGCTATAGAAGAATTCAAAAAAATATTTTTAGCAGAGGTATAATTCCCTTTGCGGGAGGTGAATTATGGCAGGGGCAGGACTTGTTGAAATTAAAAGAAGAATTAAGTCAGTAACTAGTACCCAAAAAATAACAAATGCCATGTGTGTTGTTGCCACCTCAAAACTTAGGAAAGTTAGGAATCAATTAGAGGTAAATCAGAAATATTTTGATGCTTTCACAAAAATTGCTAATGATATTGCAAGCGGCGTGGAAGGAAGAAGTATTTATGTGCATGGTAATAAAAGTGATAAAAAACTTTATATTACACTTAGCTCTGATTCAGGACTTTGTGGAGGATTCAATGCTAATGTAGTAAATAAAACTGCGGAATTAATATCAAGTGATAAAGGAAACTCTGTATTAATGTCAGTAGGTCAGAAGGGAAGAATGTATTTTAATAGATTAAAATGCGAAACTGCGGCAGAGTATGTAGATATACCTGATATACCTACATTAAAAGAGGCAGAGGCTATAACTTATAAAGCACTTGATATGTATAAAAATTCTGAAGTTGGAGAAGTGTACGTAGTATATACCAAGTTCTTTACAACTGTAAAGCAATCGGTTAATGTACAGAAAATACTTCCCTTGGAAAATAAAAGTGGCGAATCAACAGCACGTTTTGTTAAGTTTGAGCCACCAATTGATCAAATAATAGATGATATGGTGGTTATGCAGTTAAAACAACAAATATTAAATTATATGCTTCATTCTAAGTCCAGTGAACAAGGTTCGAGAATGGCAGCTATGGATGGAGCGACTAAGAATGCTAATGATTTAATAGACGATCTAAATCTTAAATTTAATAGAGAAAGACAAGGCGCTATAACTCAAGAAATATCAGAAATAGTTGGGGGCGCAGAAGTTCAAAAATAAGGGAGGGACACTAATGCCAAATATAGGCAAAGTTGTTCAGGTTATAGGACCTGTAGTAGATATAAAATTTAGTACAGAACACCTTCCTAATATATATAATGCCATAGAAATAGATATGGGAGATGCTGGTAAACTTGTTACTGAAGTAGAACAGCATGTTGGAGACGATATAGTTAGAACTGTATCTATGGAAGGAACAGATGGCTTAAGAAGAGGTGTAGATGCAGTAGATACAGGTGCACCAATATCTGTACCAGTTGGAGAGGAAGTTTTAGGAAGACTTTTCAATATGTTAGGACAGCCAATAGATGAATGTGGAGATTGTAATGCTAATATGACATATCCTATTCATAGACCAGCACCAAGTTTTGAAGATCAATCTGTTTCACCAGAAATGTTTGAAACAGGAATTAAAGTTATAGATCTTATAGCACCATACCAAAGAGGTGGAAAAATAGGACTATTTGGTGGTGCCGGTGTTGGTAAAACAGTTCTTATTCAAGAACTTATAAACAATATAGCAAAAGAACATGGTGGATTATCAGTATTCACAGGTGTTGGAGAAAGAACAAGAGAAGGTAACGACCTTTATTATGAAATGAAAGAATCTGGCGTTATAGACAAAACTGCTCTAGTATTCGGACAGATGAACGAACCGCCTGGAGCTAGAATGAGAGTTGCTTTAACAGGACTTACTATGGCTGAGTATTTTAGAGATAAAGGTCAGGATGTGCTTCTATTTATAGATAACATATTTAGATTTACTCAGGCTGGTTCTGAAGTTTCAGCGTTACTTGGTAGAATACCTAGTGCGGTTGGATATCAACCAACACTTGCAACTGAAATGGGTGCTCTTCAAGAAAGAATAACATCCACAAAACAGGGATCTATTACATCTGTTCAGGCTGTATATGTACCTGCAGATGACTTGACAGATCCAGCACCAGCAACTACGTTTGCGCATCTTGATGCTACAACAGTTCTTTCAAGATCTATATCAGAGCTTGGAATATATCCAGCAGTTGATCCTCTTGAATCAAGTTCAAGAATATTGGATCCAAGAATTGTAGGAGAAGAACATTATGAAATAGCTTCAAGTGTAAAACATATACTTGAAAGATATAGAGAACTTCAAGATATAATAGCAATACTTGGTGTAGATGAACTTCCAGAAACAGATAGATTGGTAGTTGTAAGAGCTAGAAGAATTCAAAGATTCTTATCACAACCATTTAGCGTTGCAGAACAGTTTACAGGCATGAAAGGTGCTTATGTTCCAATAAAAGAAACTATAAGAGGTTTTAAAGAAATACTTGATGGTAAATATGATAACTTACCAGAAGCAGCATTCCTTTTTGCTGGAACTATAGAAGAAGTTGTTCAAAAAGCTAAATCTATGATGGAAGAAAGCTAATCCTTTTAGTTTTAAGTTAGACAGATTATTACTGTCTAACTTAATAATTTATTTGTGAGAAGGAGATTAATATGGCAAATGCTTTTAAGTTAACTATCCTTACTCCCGAAAAAGAATTTTACATTGGAGAAGTGGTAGAATTAATAACGGATACTACCCAAGGTCGTATAGGAATTCTTGCAAATCACATGCCTTTAGTGACTCCTTTAAGACCTACTGTCACAGAGTTTACTACAAGTGATGGTAAAGAACTTAAAGCATTTACATCCAGTGGCATACTTGATGTAAAGGATAATTTAGTAGAATTCTTATGTGATTCTTGTGAATGGCCAGAAGATATAGACTTAGAGAGAGCAAAATCTGCTAAAGAAAGAGCTGAGAATAGATTAGCTGAACCAAAAGATAATGTTGATATAAAAAGGGCAGAATTAGCTTTAGCTAGAGCTATGGCTAGACTTGATTTAAAATAAAATTTATACTAAAATAGCGTGAAACTTATGTTTCATGCTATTTTTTTTATGAGAAATTTTGCACATTTTCATATGTAAATATATATATTGATAGTATCTTAAGACAACCCCCTATAGTATGAGTAAAGAGTAATTTTGTAATAGTTAAATGTAGAACTAAAAAGATGAATATTTTAACTAATACTAGTTCATAATGTAAATGGAAGAAAAAGGGGGGTGACAAGCTCTTTGAAATAATTTTTTAGAGCGTAGTTTATGAAAAAGAAAAATGTTATTTTCTTAACCGTTTTTTTTATAATTGGAATTGTACTTTTAATTTCGGACTTTTCACTAGCTAGTAAGGATTTGGATCCATTTAATGATATTTTACAAATAACAAATAGTAAAACAGTTGAATATGGTATAACAGCATCATTTATAACAGATAAAAGTGGAGAAAAGGTTTGTAATGATATATTGAAAAAAATGAATTTTATTGATGCAAAAAATAAGTCTGTGTTGAAAAATGAAAAAAAGTATTGTATAGAATTTGGTAAAAATAATACAAATGGTTACATAGAAACCATGAAATATGAAAACCATAATATTATAACAATAAACTTGGTGGAAAAAAGTAATAAGAATCTATTAAATGATATGAAGCGTGATTTGGAAAAATGCATAGATGATGGAAATGTAACCGTTAAATATTATCAATACTTAAAATCACAAGTTTATAATGATGTTGATATAACAAATAATAAAATTTTAAAAACATTAAAAGATCATGGAGCATCCAACATTACTACTGTAGCATTAAAAAATGGATATAGTTCTACATTATATACAGGACTATATGATGCAATGCAAAGTAATGGCAAGTTAATGGATTTTAATTATGCTGTTTGTAAGTATAATTCAGGTAATTATATAATTATGGGTACGCCTGAAATACTCACAGCATATTAGCAATTATAGAATGGAGGATAAAACATGAATAAAATATCAGTAATGGGAGGAAAAAAATTAGAGGGAGAGGTAAATATAAGTACTGCTAAAAATTCTGTTTTACCAATAATAGCAGCTAGTATATTAAGTGGAGAAAAATGTGTAATTGATGAAGCACCTATGTTAGAAGATGTATTTGTTATAAGTGATGTACTTAGAACTATTTCCACAGATATAAATATTAATGAGAAAGCTAATAGAGTAGTAATAGATAGTTCAAATATAAAGGATTGTGAGCCTTGCAGTAGTTTAGTAAAAAAGATGCGAGCATCTTTTTTAATTATGGGACCTATGATATCAAGATTTGGAAGATTTAAGCTATCTTTACCAGGTGGATGTAATATAGGAACTAGACCAATAGATTTGCATTTAAAGGGATTTAGCGCATTAGGAGCAGAAGTAAATGTAGGTCATGGATATGTGGAAGCTCAGGCTAAAAAGCTTGTAGGAAATAAAATATATTTAGATTTCCCTTCTGTAGGAGCAACAGAAAATATAATGATGGCTGCAGTTATGGCTGAAGGGGAGACTATTATAGAAAACGCAGCTGAAGAACCTGAGATTGAAGACTTAGGCAAGTATTTAAATAATATGGGTGCTAACATTATAGGAGCTGGCACAGACACTGTTCGTATAATTGGAGTTAAAAATATGAAAGGAGCTACACATAAACCTATATGTGATAGAATAGAAGCTGGCACATTTATGGTAGCAGCAGCTATAACTAGGAGTAAAATTAAAATAAATGGAGTTAATGAAGAGTATTTAAAACCTATTATAGCAAAGTTAACTGAAGCAGGAGTAAAAATAACCTCAGATGGAAATAGCATTTACGTAGATGCAGATAGAGATCTTAAACCTATTGATATTAAAACTATGCCATATCCAGGTTTTCCTACTGATATGCAATCTCAAATGGCGGGACTTTTGTGTACAATAAAAGGTACTAGTGTAATAACAGAAACAATTTTTGAAAATAGATTTATGCATGCTGCCGAAATGAAGAGAATGGGAGCAAATATAAAAATTGATGGTAGAAGTTCTATTATAGAAGGTGTGGATAAACTAACAGGCGCAGAGGTTAGGGCTACTGACTTGAGAGCAGGAGCTGCACTTATACTTTGTGGTTTAGTAGCAGAGGGTGAAACAGAAATTACAGATGTATATCATATAGATAGAGGATATGTGTCTATAGAAAAGAAGTTACAAGGGTTGGGAGCAGATATTCAGAGGATAATGGTATAAAATTCTACAATATTAATATATTAAGTTAAAGAGAAGATTAGAACAAAATCTTCTCTTTTTTTATTGCAGTAATAATTTTTAATAGCCATTAATAATATTATATTGATATACTAGGCAAAAGTAAGGAGAGATACTTATATGAAAAATATTAATGGATCAATACATTTAAAAAAACTTTTATTACTGATATTTGCTGGCATAGTGTTGGCTATAGTGTTATCTATATTTGTATTAGAAATAGATGAAGTTAGTAATAAGTTTGGAAAGTCAATACCTAAATTTTTTATTAAATCCAGCGATGTGGTACTTAATAAGGAAAACGTAAAAATAAAGGTTTATATAACAAAAGAAAATAAAGTACAGGAAATTCCTTTAGAGGAATATGTAAAAGGTGTTGTGGCATCTGAGGTGCCAGCAGAGTTTTCTTTAGAAGCCTTAAAAGCACAAGCAGTAGCAGCAAGAACTTTTGCGTTAGCCCATATGGAATCTTTCGGGGGGCATAAGTATAAAAGTAATACTGGTGCTGATGTATCTGATACAACTCAGTGTCAAGTCTTTATGGATAAAGAAGATAGATTTAAAACTTGGGAGGCTAATAAAAGAGAGGAATATTGGAGTAAAATAACTAAAGCGGTTGAAGAAACTTCTGGAGAATATTTGACGTATGATAATAAGTTAGTAATGGAACCATATTATTTTTCTGTAAGCAGTGGTAAAACCGAAGATTGTTTAGACGTGTTTTCTGATAATATTCCTTATCTAAAAAGTGTAAATAGTTCAGGGGAAGAAGGTGCATATAAACGAGAAACTTCAGTTAAAGTATCGTATAGTGAATTTATTAATAAAATAAGTTCTAGATATACCAATTGTGGTCTGTCGACAGCTAATATAAAAAATCAAATTCAAATAAAATCCAAAACTAAGGGTGGTTCAATAAAGGAAATAGTAATAGGACAAGTTACTTTATCTGGTACTGAATTTAGAAGCATTATGGGCTTAAATTCTGCTAATTTTAGTATTAAATTTAATGATAACAATATAGAAATAGATTGTAGTGGTTATGGTCATGGAGTTGGAATGAGTCAGTGGGGAGCAAATGCTATGGCTAAGTCTGGAGATAGTTATAAAGAAATATTAAAACATTATTATACTGGAGTTGAAATTAGCAAAATTTCACGATAAAGAGGCATTGCCTCTTTTTTTATTTTAAATATAAGAAAATAATAGAAATTTTTTTTATAAAATATGTATTTTTTACTATACTCTGGACAAACTACAAAAAGGAGGTGTTCATATGGACAAAAAATTTTTGAACAAAGTAACTAACTTTTTTAAGAAGGAGGGCTTTTATGTAATATTATTTGTTTGTTTATGTATTGTAGCTACAGTAGCAGTTTTGACTGCTAAGTCTAGCAAAAATGCTAACAATGCACTAATACAACAACAAAATACTCAAGCACAAGATAAAGCAAAAAAAGAGACAGCTAAGGGAAACAATGAGTCATCTTTAAATTATGACAATGCCCTTCAAGTAAAAAAAGAGTCTAAACCACAAGTAGTTGTACCTAAAAGTGAAACAAAATCGCAGAGTGTATCTAATTCAGTTAGTACTTCTTTAAGTAAGCCAGTAGAAGGCAGTTTGGCAAGAGCTTATTCTGAAGATCCAGTATATTGGGATTCTACATCAAGCTATAGACCTAATCTTGGATTAGATATAAAAACAGATTTAGGTAAACCAGTAATGGCTGCTATGGATGGAAAAGTAGAAGAAATTGATACTGCCACTCAAGATGGTGTAAAAATTGTTATAAATCATCAAAATGGATTAAAAACAGTTTATTCTAATTTAGATCAAAAGGTAAAGGTTTCAAAGGGTCAAAGTGTAACTAAAGGTACACTTATAGGAACAGTAGGAAAAACTACATTGAGATCAGCTTATGAAAAATATGGGGATCACTTGCATTTTGAAGTTTTAAAAGGAAATGATTTTGTTGATCCAGCAAAGTATGTAAAATATTAATTTTTAAGCCGTTTTCTGATATGTTTATCGGAAAATGGCTAACCTGATGAATTTAAAAATTATAAACAGCATATTTATAAATATAGAAGGATTAGGGAGGTAGCATCCTTGAAAGATTACATTGAAGAAAGAGTTTTAGAAGTAGCAAATTATATTATAGGTTCAAAGGCTACAATAAGAAAAACAGCCAAAGTTTTTGGAGTAAGTAAAAGTACTATACACAAAGATATGACAGAAAGGTTACCTAAAATAAATCCTCAAATTGCTAGAGAGGCTAAGACTATTCTGGACTATAATAAGGCAGAAAGACATATAAGAGGTGGAAAAGCAACAAAAATGAAATATAAAGCTATTGAAGGTTAAAAACATTCCTATTATAATTAAGTAAGTAGATATAATAAAAAGAGGAAAAATTAGCATTTTTATTATAAAAAAGCATGGAAAGATTAGGAGTGAGCATAGGAATGTTTTTTAGTATAGGAACTGATATGGGAATTGATTTAGGGACAGCCACAGTACTTGTTTATATTAAAGGCAGGGGGGTAATTTTAAAGGAACCTTCTGTAGTTGCTGTAGATAGAAGTAGAAATAAGGTATTAGCTGTAGGTGAAGAAGCATGGCAAATGATAGGTAGAACGCCTGGAAATATTGTGGCAATTCGTCCTTTGAGAGATGGGGTTATATCTAATTATGATATAACAGAAAAAATGCTTAAGTATTTTATAACTAGGGCTTGTGGCAAAAAGAGAATGTCCGCACCAAGAGTAGTAGTGTGTGTTCCATGCGAGGCTACAGAAGTTGAAAAAAGAGCTGTAATTGATGCTGCCAAAAATGCTGGTGCAAAAAAAGTGTTTTTAATTGAAGAACCGCTAGCAGCAGCTATTGGAGCAGGTCTTGACATAACAAAAGCAAGTGGAAATATGGTAATAGATATTGGAGGAGGTACTACTGATGTTGCAGTTATTTCTTTAGGGGGAATAGTTGTAAGAGCTTCCATAAAAGTTGCAGGAGACAGGTTTGATGAGTCTATCATGAAATATATAAAAAAAGAGCATAAACTAATGATTGGAGAAAGAACATCAGAGGACTTAAAAATAAATATAGGTTCTGCATTTAAGAGAGAAGAAAAAATGATTATGGAAATAAGAGGACGAGACTTAATTACAGGTCTTCCCAAAAATATAACTGTATCCTCAGATGAAATGAGGGAAGCATTGAAGGAGGCAGTAAATTCTATAGCAGAAACAACTCATGCAGTGCTTGAAAGGACACCACCTGAACTAGCAGCAGATATAGCAAATAAAGGTATAATTATGACTGGTGGAGGAGCATTACTTAGTGGTCTTAGTGATTTAATACAAGAGGTAACCAAGGTTCCGGTATGTGTAGCAGAAGATGCTGTGTCTTGTGTAGCGTTGGGAACAGGAAAGGTGTTAGAGTATTTAGATAAAATGGAAGTTACTTTTACTGGTGACGATATAACATTAATAGATTAAAGTGAAAAGTAAAACCCCACAAAGTTCGGGGTTTTACTTTTATTTTAGAGGACAGAGGACAGTGAAGAATGATTTTTTCCGCTGCGCTGCGAAAAATCTTTAATTAAATTTTCAACTGCGAAGGTTGATGGATTTATATTAATAAGTATTAGTATACATAATTATAATGTAAGTTTTGTATTATCATACATATAATAGGTGTGTATAAGAGAGTGAGTTATAACTTTAGCCATGTTCAATACTAAATTTAATCGTATATTATTACTAGTGAATATTTCATCATTATCATTAGAATCTACTATGCCTATCACAGAACATTCACCTACATTAGGTAGGAACTTCCCAACACCTTTTCCAGGGTGTACAGGATAATCTCTTGCTTGAATTTCTCCTATGCTAGATTCATCTCCAAGACAGGCGTCTATACCTATTATATTACTATATGGATATAGAACTTTTATTTCTTTTAATTTCTTATCAATGTTTAGTGCATGTATTGGTTCTGCAATAGTTCCGTGTACAGGCAATGGAAAACCTTTAGTTTTTAATAGCGTACCTACTAATGGACCAAGGCAATCCCCTATACATCTATCAGTTCCAATGCATACTACAATGGTATTTTTATTAATATAGTCCTTTAAGAAACATGCAATCTTATAATATGATAATGGATCTTTATAATTGGATTTTACCCTATTCAAAAACTCACCTCCTACATCAATAATTAATTTATATGAAAACAATTTTGAAAATATTAATATATGCAGAATAAAAAAAAGCTTTATGGGTATACTAAGAGAAAAGTGTTTGCATAATACAAGGAGGCTAATGATATGAGTAAAAAGATTCTATCATTCATTGTAATTTTATGTACAACTATTTGTGTTGGTATAATGATTTATTCAAGCAAAGTAAACATTAATGAAAATTCAGTAAAGGGAAAAGTAGAAGTAATAAATGAAGATAGAAAAAGCAATAATGAAAATAGCAAAAAACAGAACATTAAAAGTGAAGATAAAAGTAATTTAAATGAGGAAGCTAGTAAAAAATCAATAGAGATAACAGATAGTTATAAAAAAAATAAAATGGAGGCTATAGAAGATAAAATAAATCAAGATAAAAATGAAGTTTTTTCGAAGGATAATAGTAGCGATAGTAAAGAAAGTCAAATAACTCAATCGAAGTGTAATGATAATAAAAATAATACTAATTCAAATAATGAAAAGGATGTATCTGTATTTAAAGTTTCAAAATCAAAAATAAAAGACGATTTAACTATTGCCGATAAGGAAAAACTTTTATCTATAGGAAGTAAACTATCCGCTGTTGATTATGAAAAAATAAACGAATACTTAAAAAATGGCAATGAAGAGGATATAAAAAATACTATTAAGTTGCTTAAAGAAAGATTATCTGATAAAGATTATAAGAAAGTGCAGCAGGTAGCAGAAAAGTTTATAAATATGGATTTAGTTGATAAATAATGAGCTTTTTTATAAAAATATATGATAATTAAATAGATTATTAGAAAAATGTTTAGATGCGATTTTAAGAGAAAAACGTAGAAATTTTAAATAATACAAAGAAGAATTGGTTAAATGGAGTATTTTGAATTTGAAAATAGAACTATAACAATGTATACTAATCCATGTTGAAGCCGTTAATGGCGTAAATTTAATAAACATGTGCTGGCATAGCTCAGTTGGTAGAGCAACTGACTTGTAATCAGTAGGTCGAGGGTTCGAAGCCTTCTGCCAGCACCAAATATGGAGGAATTCCCGAGCGGCCAAAGGGGGCAGACTGTAAATCTGTTGTCATCGACTTCGATGGTTCGAATCCATCTTCCTCCACCATATTTAATGGGCGCATAGCTCAGCTGGGAGAGCATCTGCCTTACAAGCAGAGGGTCACAGGTTCGAGCCCTGTTGTGCCCACCATTAAAAATAAATAGTATGTGCTGGCATAGCTCAGTTGGTAGAGCAACTGACTTGTAATCAGTAGGTCGAGGGTTCGAAGCCTTCTGCCAGCACCAAATGCGGAGGAATTCCCGAGCGGCCAAAGGGGGCAGACTGTAAATCTGTTGTCATCGACTTCGATGGTTCGAATCCATCTTCCTCCACCAAATAAAGCACTAGTAAGTGCTTTTATTTTTGTGAATAATAATTTTACTAAGTTTTAAATCATATAAATATTGACACTAAAACTTAGTTGTGTTAACATGATGTAGAATGAATGACAAGTGAATAAAGCTCTTATCAAGAGAGGTGGAGGGAAAAGGGCCCTATGAAACCCGGCAACCAGCAACAGATATTGCTAAGGTGCCAATTCCTGCAGTGATAATCTGCAAGATAAGAGAGTTGTTAAGCTTATTTAACCTCTTCTTATTGGAAGAGGTTTTATTTTTTTATAAAGAGAAGGGAGAGTACTTATGAGAAGATTATTTACGTCAGAATCGGTTACTGAAGGACATCCAGATAAAATGTGTGACCAAATTTCAGATGCTATTCTTGATGCTATATTAGAGCAAGATCCAAATGGAAGGGTAGCTTGTGAAACAGCTACTACTACAGGGATGGTTTTAGTTATGGGAGAAATATCAACTAAATGTTATGTAGATATTCCTAAAATAGTAAGAAAGACTGTAGAGGAAATAGGATATACTAGAGCTAAATTTGGTTTTGATTATGCTACATGTTCTGTAATTACTTCTATAGATGAGCAATCTGCAGATATAGCTATGGGAGTAGATGAAGCATTAGAATCTAAAAGTGGTAAAATGGATAAAATAGAAGCTATAGGTGCAGGTGACCAAGGAATGATGTTTGGTTTTGCTACAAACGAAACAGCTGAATATATGCCTATGCCAATAAGCTTAGCACATAAGCTTTCAAGAAGACTAACTGAAGTTAGAAAAAATGAAACTTTAGGATATTTAAGACCAGATGGAAAAACTCAAGTTACAGTAGAATATGAAGATAACAGACCTGTTAGGATAGATACTATTGTAATATCAACACAGCATGATCCAGAAGCAACACATGATCAAATAGAAAAAGATATGATAGAACAAGTAATAAAACCAATTATTCCATCTGAACTTTTAGATGAAGATACTAAATATTTTATAAATCCAACAGGAAGATTCGTTGTTGGAGGACCTCAGGGAGACTCAGGATTAACAGGAAGAAAGATTATAGTTGATACTTATGGCGGATATGGAAGACATGGCGGCGGAGCTTTCTCAGGAAAAGATCCAACGAAAGTGGATAGATCTGCTGCATATGCTGCAAGATGGGTTGCTAAAAATCTTGTTGCAGCTGGAGTTTCAGATAAGCTTGAAATACAGCTTGCATATGCTATTGGTGTAGCAAAGCCTGTATCTATAACAGTAGATACATTTGGAACAGGAAAGATATCTGAGGATAAAATAGTTGAAATAGTTAATAAGGTTTTTGATTTGAGACCAGCAGCTATTATAAGAGATTTAGATTTAAGAAGACCTATATATAAACAAGTTGCTGCTTATGGACATTTTGGAAGAACTGATATAAATGTACCATGGGAACAATTAAACAAAGTTGAAGAAATAAAAAAATATTTATAAAAGTAAGCCCTTATGCATTAGCATAAGGGCTTTTTAAGATTTAAATTGTTTATGAACTCTGTATATTTACAAAGTTCATATGATATAATTAAAAATAAAACACTAGTAAAAATTAGGAGAGATTTTATGCAGCAAATACAAGGTGTAGTTGAAAATATAGTTTTTCAAAATGAGGAAAATGGATATGCTGTGGCCAAAATTAAAGATAAAAGTGAAAATATAACTATAGTAGGATGTATACCTTTTATTACGGAAGGTCAAAATTTAAAGCTTATAGGTGAATGGGTTCTTCATCCACAATTTGGACAGCAATTTAAAGTTTCTGGATGCGAAGAAATAGTACCCAATTCTATAGTTGGTATAGAAAGATATTTATCATCAGGAATAATATCTGGTATTGGGCCTGTTACAGCTAAAAAAATAGTAGAAAAGTTTGGTGAACAAACTTTAGATATATTGGATAATCACATAGAAAGACTTAAAGAAATAGAAGGTATAGGTGCAAAAAAAATAGCGTTAATAGATGATTCGTATTCTAAGCAAAATGAAATAAGAAATATAATGGTTTTTTTGCAAACTTATGGAGTTACTCCAAATCAATGTGTTAAGATACATAAAAGATTTGGAACAGAATCTATAAAAATTGTAAAAGAAAATCCATATATTTTGACAGAAGAAATATCGGGTATAGGATTTAAAACATCAGATAAGATTGCAAGAAGTCTTGGTATAGATGCGAACTCTCCTTTTAGAATACAAAGTGGAATAAGGTACATTATAAATCAATTTTGTGGCCTTGGAAACACATATATGCCATTAGAAAAGTTACTTAAAGAGGGAATTAGTATATTAGGAGTAACTAAAGAAAAAATTGAAGAGAATATATATGATAGTTCTATAAATGGAAAACTAAAGTTGGAAAAGTTTGAAGATAAATTATGTGTCTTTACAATTCCATACTATTATTGTGAACTTGGAGTTACAAAAAAGATACTTACTTTAGCTGTAAATGATTATGGCGATATGAAGATAAATGTAGATGAAGAAATAGAGAGTTTTGAAAATGATAATTGTATAAAGTTTGCGGATTCACAAAAAGAAGCTATAAGAGGTGCCATAGGGAATGGAGTTGAAATAATAACTGGAGGACCAGGTACAGGAAAAACTACTATTATAAATTGTATAACAGAAATATTTGAAAAACTTAAGCTTAGGGTCTTTATGGCAGCACCAACAGGGAGAGCTGCTAAAAGGATGACAGAAGCTACAGGGCGTGAAGCTAAAACAATTCATAGGCTTTTGGAAATGGGAGTGGGTGATGAAGAAGAACCAGGTATATTATTTTCTAAAGGTGAAAATTCTCCTTTAGAGTGTGATGTTATTATAATAGATGAAGCTTCCATGATAGATATTATGCTTATGAATAACCTTTTGAAGGCAGTTGACATAAGTACAAGAATTATAATTGTAGGAGATGTGGATCAACTTCCATCTGTAGGTCCAGGAAATGTATTGCGAGATTTAATTGAAAGCAGATGTATTAAGGTTGTTAGGCTCAAGGAAATTTTTAGGCAATCAACAGAAAGCATGATAGTAGTTAATGCACATAAAATTAATAATGGGGAAATGCCTTTAATGAATCAAAAAAACAAAGACTTTTACTTTATAAAATGTGAAGATGTAAATAAGATAACAGATACATTAATATCTCTTGTAGATAAAAGGCTGCCTAATTTTAATAAAGAATGGAATAAGATCAATGATATACAGATACTTTCACCTATGAGAAAAGGGATTTTGGGGGTTTCTAACCTAAATAAAAAACTTCAGGATATTTTAAATCCTAAAGCTCAAAATAAAAAAGAAAAAGAATTTAGGGATATTGTATTTAGGGTTGGAGATAAAATAATGCAAACGAAAAACAATTATTCATTGAAATGGACTAGAGTTTCAGGAGAAGGTGAATGTGAAGGAGTAGGCATTTTTAATGGAGATGTTGGATTTATACAGGATATAGATGAAGATAAGGATACTGTAACTATAATATTTGATGATGAGAGAAAAATTATATATGACAATATATATTTGGATGAAGTTGATTTGGCTTATGCGGTAACTATTCACAAGAGTCAGGGAAGTGAATTTCCTGTGGTTATTATACCTATGTATATGGGCGCCCCATTATTAATGAATAGAAATTTATTATATACAGCTATTACTAGAGCAAAACAATTAGTTGTTTTAGTAGGAGAATTAAAAGCTATAAAATTTATGATAGATAATGATAGAAGTTTTGAAAGATATTCATTATTAAAACATAGAATAATGGATATAATGGAGAGTGAAGTAAATGTTGTTGTTTCAGAAGATGAGGTTGAATAATGAAAAAGAAAAGTTAAGCGAAGCTATATTAACTTGGAGTATGGGTAGAGATAAATTCTTAAATGTAAGATCATTGCCTTATAACTCTTCAGAAATATTTATAAAAGTTATACTACATTATGTGTTTAAACACAGGAAAGTAATGTACATTACAAATGAAAACCCAGAAAAAGTTAATATTATAGAAAAGATAAAGAAATATACAGGATTTAGAAATTACGCCTATTTAAGAAACAATGAAGTAGAATCAAGTGCTCTATTGAAAATAAGTAATTTTTATAATGCATCTAAAATAGTGGAAAAGTTTGATTTGATAATTTATGATGATATAAATAGTTTTCCTATGCAGAATATTTATGAAATACTAGGTTTGATAACGAAAATTTCTAAAAGCAATACTAAGGTTATAATGTATGCTATAGAAAACATAATGAGAAATAAAAAAGAATTTTTACTTCCTGTAAGAGATAGTAAAAGTCCTATGATAGAGCCAAGGACTATACTTACAAGAATAGATGTAAATAAGGATATACCTTTTATGGTATATGACTATCTAAAATGGTCTATAAGTTGTGGTAGAAAAGTTGTTATATGTGTACCAAGTAAGGATAAAATTCCTAAAGTACATTTTTATATAAGAAATTATTGCTCAGGATTTACTAAAAGTATAATGGATTTATATAAAGAAGGTGATTGTAACAACAACAAAAAGGTAATTAATAATTTTGAAAAAGTTAAAAAGTCCATATTGATTACAAATAATTTTTATGAAACTTTTTCAAACATAAAAAACATTGATATAATGGTCTATTTTGCAGATGATGCTGAATTTGATTATAAAAAGCTTATCTATTTTTGTGCTAGTGCAGGAAGGAGCGAAAGGGACTTAAAGGGAGAAGTTATATTTTTAGCCAATGAAGAAACAGAAGATATGGAAAAGGCAAAAAGTATAGCTAGAAGTTTCAACAAAGAAGCATGGGAAATGGGATTATTAAGAATTTGATATTTTTAAAAGATTGTGTGCTAGAAACAATATATTCAAATGATGAGAAGTGTATATGCTGTGGAGAAGAAACTTATGATGGAAGATATATATGCAGTAAATGTGAAGCATTAATTAAATTTTGCAGCTATGGATTTGATATACAAAGAGAAGGAATTAATTTTAAGTGTTATAGTATATCATACTATTCAGGAGTTATCATGAATTTAATACTACAATTAAAGTATAAAAGTAATTTTCAAGCTGGCCAAGTATTATCGCAATATATGGTAAGTTTTATAAAAAATAAAAAAATCAAATATGATTATATAACTTGTGTTCCTATGACTAAAGAAAGACTAAAAAATAGAGGGTATAATCAAGGTGCTTATTTGTCTAAAATGATATCTAAATCTTTGGATATTCCTGTTATTAATTGTCTAAGTAAGGTGAAAAACACTAAGGATCAAATTGGGTTAGGCAAAGAGGAAAGATGGAGAAATATTCAAGGAAGCTTTCAATTTTTGAAAAAATATTGTATTGAAAGTAAAAATATATTAATAGTTGATGATGTTATAACTACTGGTGCAACTGCAATATCCTGTGCTTTAGAGTTAAAAAAGCATGGAGCGGAAGAAATTACTGTATTGACTGCGGCGAAAAGTAGAGTATAATCTTATTATATGGAAGTCAGGTTTGTGGTTGAAAGTCGATGCTAGTCGCAGGCAAAGCGATCCACGTAAGTTAAATAAAATATTTAATGAGCATGGTGCGGTTTAGAAGTAAGTCCTGCCGTTATGTAAAATGGCGAGAGAATTAGTAGTGAGAGGTTAATTCCCGGTAGCGAGGATTCCAGCAGGCGAGTGTGGGGTCAAAGACCAGGTCAACTGACTTCGTATAAAAGTTCTTAATCATTTAGATTAAGAACTTTTAATTTTTTTTTGATTTTTGAATATACTATTAAGTGAACAAAGAAATCAAGAATAAAGAAAGGATTTTAAGCAATATTAACATAAGTTTGAATAATATTTCGTTAGTTCCTTTTTATGGTCTTGTAATTTATTATAAACAGTATTAAAATAGAATTAATAAAAATCAAAACATTCTTAATATTGCAATACAATAAAATTTGCAATATTAACAAGGAAGGGGCTGAAAGTATGAGAATAACAGTAAGTGGAAAGAATATCGAGGTAACTAGTGCATTAAGAAATACAGTGGAGAGGAAGTTATCAAAACTTGAAAAGTATTTCAACCCTGATGTAGAAGTATATGCTACATTAAGTGTACAGAAGAACAGACAAATAGTGGAGGTCACTATACCTTTTAATGGTGTTATATTAAGAGGTGAGGAAGAAAATGATGATATGTATGCATCTATTGATTTAGTTGTAGATAAATTAGAAGGACAGATAAGAAAACAAAAAACAAAACTTCAGAGAAGAACTCATTCTGATTCGCTTAAATTTCAGTTTATACCTGACCTAGAACCAAAGGATAAAGAAGAATCTAAAATAGTTAAAACAAAAAGATTTGCAATAAAACCAATGTCTTCTGAAGAAGCAGTTCTTCAAATGGAGCTTTTAGGACATAACTTCTTTGTATATAAAGATGCAGAAAATGGAGAAGTAAATGTAGTTTATAAGAGAAAAGATGGTAATTATGGTTTAATAGAACCTGAATTTTAGATTTAAATAAAAATGCGGGAGGAGGCTTAATAGCTTCCTCTTTTTAATTAAAATTTATGTTTTTTTATTAATATTAAATGTATATTAAATGTAACAAAATTTTAAACTATGATAAGTAAGCTGTATATAAAGTTGAATAGCTAAGGATTAGATGTTATAATCTATAAGGTGTAACTTTATAAAAATTTGATATGTGAGGATGAAAATAATGAATATTTTTCAGAAGATGTTTGGTACATATAGTGACCGAGAAGTTAAAAGGATAATACCTATTGTTAATAAAATAGATGCTTTAGATTCTCAAATTCAAAAACTAACCGATGATGAATTGAAAGCTAAAACAGTTGAATTTAAAGAAAGAGTAGAAAAAGGAGAAAGCTTAGATGCTATATTACCAGAAGCTTTTGCTGTAGTTAGAGAAGCTGGATTTCGTACTATAGGATTAAAGCATTTTAGAGAACAACTTATAGGTGGAATAGTTCTTCATCAAGGAAGAATATCAGAAATGAAAACAGGTGAAGGTAAAACTTTAGTAGCTACTTTACCTGCATATTTGAATGCACTTACTGGAAAAGGTGTTCATATAGTTACAGTAAATGACTATCTTGCTAAAAGAGATAGAGATACTATGGCGCCAGTATATGAGTTCTTAGGACTTACAGTAGGTGTAATTCTTCATGACTTAGATCAAGGTCAAAGACAAGAGGCTTATAATTGTGATATAACTTATGGTACTAATAGTGAATATGGATTTGACTATTTAAGGGATAACATGGTTATATATAAAGAAGAAAGGGTTCAAAGAGGCTTAAATTATGCCATAGTAGATGAAGTTGACTCTATATTAATAGATGAAGCTAGAACGCCTCTTATAATTTCTGGTGAAGGTGAAAAATCTACTGATTTTTATAAAGTAGCAGATTATTTTGCTAAATCTTTGGATAAAGAAGCAGATGTTAATATTGATGAAAAAGCTAATGCAGTAATGCTTACAGATGAAGGTATTGCAAAAGCAGAAAATTTCTTTAAGTTAGAAAACTTTGCAGATCCTGAACATATGGAAATACAGCACCATGTAGTTCAAGCTTTAAAAGCTAACTATATGATGAAAAGGGATAAAGACTACATGGTAAGAGACGGTGAAGTATTAATTGTAGATGAATTTACAGGAAGAATGATGGAAGGTAGAAGATATAGTGATGGCCTTCATCAAGCTATAGAAGCAAAAGAGGGAGTTAAAGTAGAAAGAGAATCTAAAACTCTTGCAACTATAACATATCAGAACTATTTTAGAATGTTTAAAAAGCTTGCTGGTATGACAGGTACTGCTTTAACAGAAGAAAATGAATTTAGAGAAATATATGGATTGGACGTAATAGTAGTGCCTACTCATAAGCCAATAGCTAGACAGGACTTACCTGATGTGGTTTATAAAACAGCTAAAGGAAAGTTTAAGGCAATAGTAGAGGATATAGTGGAAACTCATAAAAAAGGTCAGCCAGTACTTGTAGGAACAGTAAGTATAGAAAAATCAGAATTACTTTCTGATATGTTAAAGAAAAAGGGAATACCTCATCAAGTACTTAATGCCAAATTTCATGAAAAAGAAGCAGATATAATATCTCATGCAGGAGAAACTGGAACAGTTACTATAGCTACTAACATGGCAGGCCGTGGTACGGACATAAAGCTTGAAGAAGGAGTAGTAGAAGTTGGCGGTTTAAAGATCATAGGTACTGAAAGACATGAATCAAGAAGAATTGACAATCAACTTAGAGGACGTTCTGGCCGTCAAGGTGACCCAGGAATGTCAAGATTCTATGTTTCATTAGAAGATGACCTTATGAGAATATTTGGTTCTGATAAGCTTCAAGGATTAGTTGGAAAATTAGGACTTGGTGATGATGAAGCTATAGAAAGTAAAATGGTTTCAGGTGCTATAGAAAATGCGCAGAAGAAAGTTGAAGGAAATAACTTTGACATAAGAAAAACAGTAGTTCAATACGATGATGTTGTAAATAAGCAAAGAGAAATCATATATAAACAAAGATCTGAAGTTCTTGAAGGAGAAGACTTAAAGGAACAAATTAGAAATATGCTTAAAGATTTAGTTTCTACAGTAGTAGATTCTCATATGTCAGGTGTAGATGAAGAATTTGAAAATGATTTAAAAAAACTTATTCACTATATGGAAGAACTATATGTTACAAAGGATTCTGTTAAGTTAGAAGATTTAGAGAAACTATCAAATGAAGAAATTAAGGAAAAGTATATAGATATAGCAGAAGATATATATTCACATAAAGAAGAAGAATTCGGCGAACAACAAATGAGAGAAATAGAAAGAGTTATTCTTCTAAGAGTAGTAGATACAAAATGGATGGATCATATAGATGATATGGAACATTTAAAGAGAGGAATAGGACTTAGAGCGTACAGACAACAAGATCCAGCTCAAGCTTATCAGTTTGAGGGAAGTGAAATGTTTGAAGAAATGATATATAACATCAAGGTAGATACTATTAAGTATTTATTACATGTTGAAATACAAAAGGCTCCAGAAAGAGAGAGAGTAGTTAAAGAAATTCATACAAATCAAGCAGAAGATGATTCAGTAAAGAAGCAGCCAGTTAGAAAAGAAAAAACAGTTGGAAGAAATGACCCATGTCCATGTGGTAGTGGTAAGAAATATAAAAACTGTTGTGGAAGATTTGAGTAGTGTAGATTGTATTCTAGAAAAACTTTTTGCAAACGCAAAAAGTTTTTCTTATATTTATATAAAAGGAAGTGTGATTAAATGGTAATTCAATTAGAAGAAGTATTAAGCTCTTTGAATAATTTAAATGAAATCATAAAAGAAATTAGGGATTCACTTTGACATAGAGAGCACTAAAAATAAAATAGAAGAATTACAAAGAAAAATGCAGGAAACTAACTTTTGGAATGATACAGATAAAGCACAAGAAATAACAAGTGAAGAAAGGTTCCTTAAATCTAGATTAGATAGGTATAAAGAACTTGAAACTAAAATTCAGGATGCTGAATTTTTAACTAAGCTTGCAATAGAGGAAAATGACCTTTCTTCATCAAAGGATATAATGAGAGAAGTAGAAGAGATTGACAATGAAACAGAAAGGTTTAGGATTGAGATATTACTTTCTGGAGAATATGATAAGAACAATGCCATAATGGATATCCATGTAGGCGTTGGAGGTACTGATGCTCAGGATTGGACAGAAATGCTTCTCAGAATGTATACAAGATGGGCAGAAAAAAAAGGATTTAAAATAGAAACTGTAGATATTTTACCAGCAGAGGATGCAGGAATTAAAAGTGCTACTTTAAGAATAATTGGAGAATTTGCTTATGGATATTTAAAAGCTGAAAAAGGGATTCACAGATTAGTTAGAATATCACCTTTTAATGCTAATGGAAAAAGGCAGACCTCATTTGCATCTATTGAAGTATTGCCGGAGCTAACTAATAATCAAGATATAGATATAAAACCGGATGATATAAAAGTTGACACTTATAGGTCTAGTGGAGCAGGAGGACAGCATGTAAATAAGACAGAATCAGCCATTAGAATAACTCATATTCCAACAGGAATTGTAGTACAGTGTCAAAATCAAAGAAGTCAGCATCATAATAGAGAAGAAGCAATGAGAATGTTAAAAGCTAAGCTTGCTGAGCTTAAAGAAAGGGCTCATAAGGAAAAAATAGAAGATTTAACTGGAGAGCTTAAAGACATGGGCTGGGGAAGTCAAATAAGATCCTATGTATTCCAACCTTATACTATGGTAAAAGATCATAGAACATCTGTAGAATGTGGAAATATTAATGCAGTAATGGATGGAGATATAGATCAATTTATAAATGAATATTTAAAACAATATAATTAAAGTGTTTGAAGATCATAAGTATATTTACAATGTATTTATGACATGACTTATGAAAACTCATAAACTTGTTTTATTTGCACATGCAAGTGAAACAAATTTATGGGTTTTTATTATTTAATTTATTGGTTACGATTACATTGCTTGACAAATATAAATGATTAACATATTATTAGTATAACAATTATTTTTATAACAAGTATTAGTTCGCCATATAAAGGAGGAAAAAATGATTACATCTCTAGATAAATCCATTGGAATGTCCATAAATTATGTCAATAAAAAAATACAAAGATATTTATCCATAAACCTTGAAAAATACGATATTACGACAGAACAATGGGCAGTATTATTAAAATTAGTTGAGAAAGAAGGAATTAATCAGAAATTATTATCTAAGGAAGTAGAAAAAGATCAGGCAACACTAACAAGAATATTAGATATTTTAGAAAGAAAGAGTTTGATTATAAGAAAAAAATCACCCGAAGATAGAAGAGCTTTTTTAATTTACACTACTGATAAAGGTAAAGAAGTTAAGGAAGAAGTGTATCCTTTTATTGAAAAATTATTTAAAAATATGATATGTGGTATTCCAAAAGATGAATTGGATCTGTTTGTAGGTGTTCTTAGTAAAATTAATGAAAATATGTGTACTGAGGAACAAAAAATAAAACAATGTAATAAAAAGTAATTGGAGAATGTTTTAATAGGAGGTCGATATAATGGAAGAAAGAATAGAAGAAATTCAATATCAACAAAAGGTTTTTAAAGTAGTACCAATTAGTATAGCGTTAATAAGTGCAGGATTTCTTTGTATGTTAAATGAAACAGTATTGAATATGGCGTTAAAAAATTTGATGGTTCAGTTTAGTATAACTGCAAACACTGTACAATGGTTAAGTACAGGATATATGCTTATTATGGGTATTTCTATACCTATCTCAGCTTATCTTACTCAAAGATTTACAACAAGGCAATTATTTTTAGCTTCTGTAATTATATTTATACTTGGAACAATTATAAGTGGAATTGCTCCTACTTTTTCAATTTTATTAGTAGGACGATTAATTCAAGCTGTAGGAACAGGTGTTTTAATACCTAATATAATAAATACCTTAATAATTATTAATCCTATAGAAAAACGTGGAAAGGCACTTGGGATATTCAATCTTGTTATGTTTTGTGCACCTGCTATTGGTCCAACTCTTTCAGGATTAATCATACAATCTCTTAATTGGAGATGGTTATTTTTTGCCATAGCACCTTTCTCTGTTATTGCACTTATACTTGGGTATATTTATATAGAGAATGTAACAGAACTATCAAAACCAACTCTTGATGTTGTATCAGTTGTATTATCAACTATTGGCTTTGGTGGATTTATATATGGAGTTAGTAATATAGGAGGAGCATCTAATACTACAATGGTTGTTCCTATGATTGTAGGATGCATTGCACTAGCAATATTTGTATTACGTCAATTACATATGAAACAACCTATGTTGGATATGCGTACATTTAAGTATCCAATGTTTACCTTGGGAACTATACTTATTATAATTATGCACATGGTTAACTTTGCAACTATGCTTCTTTTACCAATGTTTCTTGAAGGAGCTTTGGGTTTAACAGCTTTTACAGCAGGACTTATTATGCTTCCTGGAGGACTTATCAATGGAATTGTATCACCTATTTCAGGACATCTTTAT
Source organism: Clostridium sp. JS66 (assembly GCF_033561535.1). Lineage (NCBI taxonomy): Bacteria > Bacillati > Bacillota > Clostridia > Eubacteriales > Clostridiaceae > Clostridium > Clostridium sp. JS66. The sequence goes on from NZ_CP131467.1 coordinate 230,582, forward strand.
GATAAGTTTGGTCCTAAAGTATTGATTCTTCCAGGATATATTATTTCAACTATTGTATTTTTTATATTTTCTAGAAGTTTGTCACTTAGCATAACTATTCCAACAATAATTATTTTGCATTGTCTTTCATTAATAGCTGTTGGAATGATAAATACACCAACTCAAACAAATAGTTTAAATCAATTGACTCCAGAATATTATCCTCATGGTACAGCTATAATGAATACATTACAACAAATAGCAGGGGCATTTGGAACCTCATTATTTGTTGCTATTATGTCTGCTTATCAAAAGAATTATTTAATGACTGCAAGTAATCCTAATGATTCTAAGCAGCAAGCTTTGGCATTAGTTTTAGGAGTACGACATACCTTTGCAATTGAAGTAGGGGTACTTATTGTTGCTGTAATAATATGTTTATTTATTAAAAATAATAAAAAGGCAGTAACACAGTAGATTTAAGAAACCACTAGAGTTTAATATTATTTAAAGTTGTTAGCTTATATTAATTTGCCAAATACCATGTTGGTGGTGTAATATATTATTAGTCATTTTTAAAATAAAATGAAAATTGCTACTTATAGTAGCTTAATGTTTTCAGTAAGCACCCTTGTTTATTACTGTTTTAGGGTGCTTAAATTAAGATAATAAGGTTGGAGGCAAGTATAAGTAATATGAAAAATATAGTAGATAGATTGGTAGAAGAACTTAATTTAAATAAGAAAAATGTTGAAAGTGTAATAGATCTTTTAGATGGAGGAAATACTGTACCATTTATAGCTAGATATAGAAAAGAAGTAACTGGTAATATGGATGATGTAACTCTTAGAAATCTATTTGAAAGACTTACATATTTGAGAAACTTAGAGAGTAGAAAAGAAGATGTTATAAGGCTTATAGATGAACAAGGTAAGCTTACAGATGAATTAAAAACAATTATAATGAAATGCGATACCTTAACCGAAATAGAGGATATATATAGACCATATAAGCCTAAAAAAAGAACAAGAGCCATAATAGCAGCAGAAAAGGGTTTAAAACCATTAGGAGAAGCTATATGGAATGGCGAGTTTAAAGATGACATAAAAGAATATGCCAGTAAATTTATAAATGAAGAAAAGGAAGTAAAGTCAGAGGAGGAAGCACTACAAGGTGCAATGGATATAATAAGCGAAATTATATCTGATACTGCTGAATATAGAAAATGGATTAGAAACTTAGTTAAAAATGAGGGACTTATAGAAACTACTGGCGAAAATAAGGAAAATGAAACTACTCCTTATGAAATGTATTACGATTATAAGGAAGCTGTAAAAAGTATTCCAGCTCATAGAATACTTGCGATAAACAGAGGAGAAAAAGAAAAGATACTTTCAGTTAAAGTAACTGCAGACATGGAAAAAATAATTGTCTATTTAAAATCGCAGTGCTTGAAAGGAAATGACAATACAGATATTTATATAGAAGAAAGTATAAAGGATTCATTAAAAAGACTTATATATCCATCTATTGAAAGGGAAATAAGAGCTGAACTCACAGATATAGGAGAAGAAGGAGCTATAAAGATATTTAAGGCTAATTTAAAAGCATTATTAATGCAGCCTCCTATTAAAGGAAAAGCAGTATTGGGCTATGACCCTGGATTTAGAACAGGATGTAAAATAGCTGTACTAGATGATACAGGTAAACTATTAGATACAGCTACAGTATATGCTACAGTACCTAAAAATGATGTAGAAGGAGCTATAAAGACACTTAAAGAATTAGTTTATAAATATGATGTAGGTGTTGTATCTTTGGGAAATGGTACTGCTAGTAGAGAGTCTGAAGAAGTTATTGTAAGATTAATAAAAGAAGTTAAAGAAGAAAAAAACAAAGAGCTCTATTATGTTATTGTGTCAGAAGCTGGAGCTTCAGTATATTCAGCATCTGAGTTAGCAGCTAAAGAGTATCCAGATATAAATGTATCCTTAAGAGGAGCTATATCCATAGGAAGAAGACTTCAAGATCCACTAGCTGAACTTGTAAAAATAGATACTAAGTCTATAGGTGTAGGACAATATCAACATGATGTCACACCTAAAAAATTAGATGAATCTTTGAAAGGTATTGTAGAGGATTGTGTAAATAGTGTAGGTGTAGATTTAAACATAGCTACGCCATCACTTTTAAGTTATATTTCAGGAGTAAATGCAACAATAGCACAGAATATTGTAAGCTATAGAGAAGAAAATGGTAAGTTCAAAGGTAGAAAGGAACTTTTAAAGGTCAAAAGATTAGGAGCTAAGGCTTTTGAGCAATGTGCAGGATTTCTAAGGGTTATGGAAAGTAAGGAACCTTTAGATAATACATCAGTTCATCCTGAATCATATGAAGCTGCTAAGGCGTTATTAACTACATTAGGATATACAATAGAAGATTTGAAAAATGTAAAATTATCAGATATAGATCAAAGAGTAGATAATATAGGTATTCAAGGATTAGCAAAAAAATTGGAAATAGGTGTTCCTACGCTTAAAGATATAATAAAGGAAATGAAGAAACCAGGAAGAGATCCAAGAGAAGAAATGCCAAAGCCTGTATTGAAAACTGGGATTATAGATATGGCTCAATTGAAACCAGGTATGCAACTTACAGGGACTGTAAGAAACGTGGCAGACTTTGGAGCTTTTGTTGATATAGGTGTTCATCAAGATGGACTTGTACACATAAGTCAGTTATCGGATAAATTTGTAAAGCATCCTTTAGATGTAGTTCAAGTTGGAGATATAGTTGAAGTAACTGTGCTTGAAGTGGATGAAAAAAGGAAAAGAATAGCATTAACTATGAAAAAATAATTATTAGCAAATAATACATTTAAATATTTTGTTATATTACTTGAATTTTAAAAAAACTTGTACTATAATATAAACATAAAAGTTAATAAAATTAGTCTTCAGGGCGGGGCGAAATTCCCCACCGGCGGTATAGCCCGCGAGCCTTAAATAGGTATGATTCGGTGTAATTCCGAAGCCGACAGTAAAGTCTGGATGGAAGAAGATAAAGTATAATGTTTATTCGCCCTGGTATTTTATATCAGGGTTTTGTTTATGCCATTATACATCTAAAAATCAAATCCCAAAGAAGATGAATTTATTTTAAGTTTTTAAATTTAATTGGAGGATGGTAAAAATGAAAAACGAAAAATTAAACAGATTGGTTAAGGTGTCTTTACTTGGGGTGATCGGATTTATACTTATGTTTATAGAGGTAGCTACACCATTATTTCCAAGTTTTTTGAAAATCGATATAAGCGATTTACCAGCTTTAGTAGGAGCTTTTGCATTAGGACCTGTAGCAGGTATATCTATAGAATTTTTGAAGAATTTGCTTCATGGTTTATTTGTTGGAGGAACAGCTTTTATAGGAGAATTAGCAAACTTTGCAGTAGGATCAATTTTGGTAGTAGTAGCTGGATATATTTATAATAAAAATAAAAGTAGAAGAACAGCTATATTTGGTTTAGCTGTAGGAACAGTTGCAATGTCATTAGCAGCTAGTGTTTTAAATTACTTCATATTATTGCCTTTATATGAAACAGTGCTTCATTTCCCTATAAGTGCTATAGTAGCAATGGGAAATAAGATAAATCCAAATATAAAAGACCTAAATAGTTTTGTAGTTTTAGCTATCATGCCTTTTAACTTGATTAAAGGAATAATATTATCTTGTTTAACATTTGTTATGTATAAAAGTGTATCGCCAATTCTTCATGAAGAAAAAAGAAGTAAAACACAACTTGCAAAGAATAATTAATATAAAAAATCCAGGTAACTCTGGATTTTTTTTTACTTACATACGATAATAAAAAAGAGGTGAATACTATGGCAGGTATATGGAATATAAATAGTACCTATAATGTTAATACCAAGAGAATGTTTAGCAAATTATCCTTTGAAGTTGGACAGAATTTTGCAGCTAGAATTATGAATTTAGATAAATTAACAGGAGAAGTTTTATTAAAGCTTTTAGATGGATGGCAATTTTCAGCAAAGCTTCAAAATGGTGTAGATATATTACCACAAGGTTTGATGAGATTTCAAGTAGAAGGTTTTGAAGATGGAAAACTTCAATTAAAAATACTAAATCCTGATAATAAAAAAAGCAACACAGAAGAGGATTCTATAGATTTTTTATTGAAAAGTAAAAGTATTAATGTAGATAAAGAAGACTATCCTCTTTTAAATAGAATGATAAAACATGAGATGCCTTTAACAAAAGAAAATATATCAAATATGAAAACTATAGTAGATTTTATGGGTAAGATAAAGCAGAATCCAGAAGAGGAAAATGCATTTATAGGTAAGTATATGCAGAGTAAAAATGTACTTCCAGATAGTCTTAAAGGTCAAGAAATTAAAGATACATTAAAAAGTTTTTTTAATGAATTAAAGAACCTTTCAGAAGAGGATATACTTATTTTTGCAGAGAATAACATTGATTTGACAGAAGATAACATTAAAAGTTTTAATGATATGTTTAAGGGATCAGGAAATTTATATAAGGAAATTAAAAATATAGAACAGCAGGTTTTAAAGAATAATGCGCAAAAGCAACCTGATGAAAATGTAAAAAGTGAAAAAATTTATATTAACGCTGAACAAGAAAAACAAATAGTAGGGGATAATGTTGAAAACATAACATACAAAGAAGATACTAATTATACAAATACAATTGAAAATCAAGGCGAAAATATAAATAGTGATAAAAGTATAAGCGATAACAAAAATTTAGTTAATAGTGATGTAAAAAGTAAAGGAGAAAATTTAGAAAATAGTAATGTTGCAATTAAAACAGAAAACAAAGTTGAAGATAAAAGTACAACTGAGGGTAAGGATACTATAACAAATAAAGAAATAGAAACAGGTGAAACCATTGAAAAGGAAATTAAGAATTATGTAAGTAAAAATAATACTATTGATAAAGAAAAAATTGTGGATAACATTGCAAAGGCTATAAAAGATCAAATAAGTGAGAAAACCCAAGAAATGAAAAGTATAATAGAAAAAGTATTAGAAAAAAATAGTGATACCAAACTTGAAACATTTAGTAATATTGCTCAAGTTTTAGATAAGAATATGAATGACTTTAAAGTTTTTAATACTATATCCAACTCATACTATTACATGGATTTACCTTTAAATGTAGATAACTCTGAGTATCAGTGTAAGCTTATGATAAAAGATGAAAGAAAAAAAGGTAAGAAAATAGATTCTACTAATGTAAAAATAGCAGCGTCTGTTAATACCAATAATATGGGTGTGGTGGATGCTTACATAAAGGTAAATAATTATAATATGGATATAAATATAAAGTGCAATAGCCCGTGGATTAAGATATTGGATAATGGAAAAGACCGTATTTTTAATGGATTAATGGATATAGGGTATAATTTAAATATATATGTAAATGAAAGAAAACAAGAAGTTAACATTGTAAATTGTAGAGAATTTTTTGAAGATGATAATTTAGGGTTAATAGATAAGAGAGTTTAATTTTAAAGTATTAAGTTAATTTACAATGTAGGTTTAACACTTTATAATATATATTATAATATTTCAAATCCCCTTATTAATTGAGAGGTGGTTATTATGGATAAAAGGAAAAAAGCTGCAGCCTTAAGATATGAACAGGGGTATGAAGCACCTGTTGTAACTGCAGCAGGGATGGGATATGTTGCAGATAAGATAATAGAAAATGCAGAAAAGGCTAATGTACCAATAGTATATGATAAAGAGCTCACAGATCTTTTAAGTAGTGTAGATGTAGGAGATTCCATTCCTTTTGAGCTGTACGATGTAGTGGCGAAAGTAATAGCTTATGTAATGGATGTAGATAAAAATATAGAAAAATAGAAGGTGGTTGGGTGGCATTATTTGCAATATCTGATTTGCATTTAGATTTGAATGGTGATAAGCCAATGGACATATTTGGTGAAAATTGGTTTCAACATGATGAAAAAATTAAAAGTAATTGGATTGAAAAGATAAAGGAAGAAGATGTAGTACTTATAGCAGGTGATATATCTTGGTCTATGAAAATAGAAAATGGAATACAGGATTTAGAATGGATTCATAAATTGCCAGGCACGAAAGTTATGGTAAAAGGCAATCATGATTATTGGTGGGTAAGTATTACAAAATTAAATGAAATGTATGAAGATATGAAGTTTATACAAAATAATTTTTTTGCACATGGAGATTATGCTATATGTGGTACTAGAGGATGGGTATGCCCAGGAGGAGATAATTTTTCAGCTCATGATGAAAAAATATATAAAAGAGAGCTTGGACGATTAAAACTATCCTTGGATAGTGCTGCAAAAGCTGGATTTAGAAATTTTATTGTTATGCTTCATTATCCTCCTGTATATGATAAAAACATGGATTCTGGATTTGTTAGTATATTTAAGGAATATAATGTAGAGCTTGTTGTATATGGGCATTTGCATGGAGCGTCTTTATCAAAGGCTGTAAGAGGAGAAGTTGATGGAATTCAATATATTGTTACATCAGCAGATCATTTAAACTTTAATCCTATAAGAATTTTGCAAGAAAAAGTGTTATAGTTTTGTATAAATTTATTTATGTTTTTATGAATTGAAATATTAGCTCTAATGGTTCTTTTGAGGATATGTTAGAGCTAATATTTTTTGGTAAATCTATTAACCAAAAAATTTTGAGAAAAATCCTTTTTTTGGTTTTGATTCTTCTTTTGCAGGAATTTCATCATTATTTAACTTATCAGCACTTTTTTCCAAATCTTCCGCTTCTTTTATTAAGTCTCTTTGGTCTCTACTTCGGTCTTTAAGTTTTGAAGGAGCACTTTGAGCAGTTATTATTTCACTGAACCATTTTAAACTATCTTCATTATTTCCTAATCGTCTATTTAATTCGCCTATGATGTACATGGAAGTAAACTTATCCATGTTATATAAAGGAAAGCCTTCGTTAAAATAGGCAGAATTAAAGCCTTCTAAAGCCTGTTTTAAGAATAAAGTTTCATTTTCAGAGTCTTTTAACAATCTATACATCCAGGCTATTTTCAAGCAATTCATGGCCTTCTTACTAGCCTTTGCATCTATTACATAATAATTTAATAAAGAAAGTTTAAACCTTTCTATGGCTACATTTACGTCATATACATCTGGATAAGCTTTAGGATGCCATTTCGGTTTGATTTTTTCCTTTACTAGTTCAATTTCGGAGTTTCTGATTTTGTTAAAATCTCTTTTCATTGCAGCATATCCGCATTTGTTACAAATCCATACATCATAAAAATAAGGATTTATAACATCAAATATGATGAATGAATCAGAATCCTTTCTTAAAATTCTAGCAGCTGAGGTTTTGACTGCTTTAACTTTAAAAACATTATCACAAACAGGACATGTAACTTCACGATTATATAATAAATTTTTTTGCTTTTCCTCATCAGTTAAGTGAAGAATTTCTTCTTTTTTTAGTTCTTCTTTTTTTGTATGGTACAAATCTATTTCATCTATATCATCAAACCCTAAATCTTCTAAACCGGAAAATATATTTTCTGACATTAGAACATCTCCTTTTATTATCTAAAAGATTTTATATAAATTATTATATCAAAAAAACTAATTAAATTATATTATTTTAGTTATAAATAACGAAAGTAGTAGTATAATATAAGAAATGATTACATCAAATCTACTGTATAGGGGTGAGCGCATATGGCTATAGGGGAATGGAAGGCATTTTTAATACCTTATGAGCAAGCAGTTGAAGAGCTAAAAGTTAAATTTAGAAGTATAAGAAAGGAATATAGAAGGAAGAATGAGTATTCGCCTATAGAATTTGTTACGGGAAGGGTAAAAGAAATATCTAGTATATTGGAAAAAGCTAATAAGTTTAATATACCTTTAGATAGAATCGATCATGAAATAGAAGACATAGCAGGCATAAGGGTTATGTGCCAATTTGTTGATGACATTGAGAAGGTTGTTGAAATAATAAGAGGAAGAAAGGATATGCAAATATTATATGAAAAGGACTATATAACTAATGTAAAAGAAAGTGGTTATAGAAGTTATCATGTTATTATAAAATATCCTGTAAATATGGCAGATGGTGAAAAAGATATTTTAGCAGAATTTCAAATAAGAACCTTAGCAATGAATTTTTGGGCAACTATAGAACATTCTCTTAATTATAAATATAAGCATGAAATACCAGATAATATAAAATTAAAATTAAAAAGTGCAGGGGATGCTGCCTTTCAATTAGATGAACAAATGCTTGAAATAAAAGATGAAATAAAGGATGCTCAAAAGTTGTTCGAAGTAAAGTCAAGCCTTGTTTCAGACATAATGAATAATATATTGATGCTATCATCTATGGGTAAGTTTTCCGAAGCTAAAAGATATCAAGCTCAATTAAATAAGCTTATAGAGGAAGGGGAAGTATTTGAACTTACTAATTTACTAAGAAATACAGAAAAAGTTCTTGAAATGTACAAATAGAGGGCTATGAGCCCTCCATTATTATTTTGCAACTATATTTACAAGTCTACCCTTAACAACTATAATCTTTTTTAATTCCTTATCTTTAATCAAAGATTTGACTTCATCGTTATTAAGCACAATTTCTTTTATTTCATCATCAGATAGTCCTGTAGCTATATTTATTTTAGCTCTTACTTTTCCGTTAACTTGAATTGCAATTTCTACTTCATCTTTTATTAATGCATTAGAATCAAACTCAGGCCATTTTTCATTAAATATAGAAAAGTTCATACCTGTAAGACTCCATTGTTCTTCTGCAAAATGAGGAGCAAAAGGTGCAAGAAGTTTTATAAAATCAACTATAACATCCTTTAAGAAACCAGCATTTTTTACATCCTCTGATAAATATTTAGAAAGAGCATTTGTATATTCCATAAGTCTTGCTATAGAAGTGTTAAACTGGAATTTACTAGCATCTTCTGATATAGATTTTATAGAAAAATGTCTTACATAGTTTAATGCTTTTTCTGCTTTATCTAATGAAGCTTTATCATTTTGAGAGTTATTAATTACCTCTCTACAAGAAGTCAGGATTCTTTCGATTCTATCTACAAATCTTCCTATGGATTTTATACCATCATCACTCCATGCTCCACCTTCTGAATAGTCAAAGCCAAACATAAGATACATTCTAAATACATCTGAACCAAATTCTTTAATGTAATCATCTGGTGATATAGTATTTCCCTTTGATTTACTCATTTTTAATCCATCTGGTCCAAGGATTAATCCTTGATGTCTTAATGATAGGAAAGGTTCATCAAAGTTTAAATATCCCATATCCCTTAATGCTTTAGTTATAAATCTAGCATATAAAAGGTGCATACATGCATGTTCTGGTCCGCCTACATACATATCTACAGGAAGAAGTCTATTTATTTTTTCAGTATCAAAAGCTTTTTCTGAATTTTTGTTATCAGGATATCTTAAGTAATACCATGAAGAACATACAAAAGTATCTAAAGTATCAGCTTCTCTTTTAGCAGGTCCACCGCACTTAGGGCAAGTTGTATTTACAAATTCAGGTGATTTTGATAAAGGAGATTTTCCATCAGGTGAAAATTCAACATCATATGGAAGTTCAACTGGTAGATTTTCTTCAGGTACAGCTACTGTTCCACATTTTTCGCAATATACTATAGGAATAGGAGCACCCCAATATCTTTGTCTTGAAACTAACCAATCTCTTAATCTGTAGTTAACTTTCCATCCGCCAAGATTTATGCTTTGAAGCTTTTTTACTACAGCTTCTTTACCCTCGTTGGTAGAAAGACCGTTAAATTCTGAGCTGTTAATCATTTTGCCATGTTCAATATATGGAAGAGAATCTCCTCCCTCAATAACTCGTTCTATTGGAAGATTGTATTTTGTAGCAAATGCAAAATCCCTTTCATCATGAGCAGGAACTGCCATAACTGCTCCTGTACCGTATGTGTTTAAAACATAATCAGCAACCCAAATAGGAACCTTTCTTCCATTTATAGGGTTAATGGCATAAGAGCCTGTAAATACTCCGGTTTTTTCTCTTGTGATAGACTGTCTTTCTATATCTGATTGTTTTTTAGCATCTTCTTTATATTTAGCTACTGCCTCTTTATATTCATCAGTAGTAAGACCGTCAACTAGATCATTTTCAGGAGCTAAAACTACATAAGTGACACCAAATAGAGTATCTACCCTAGTTGTAAATACTTTAAATTCAATAGAAGATTTATCTACTTTAAAAATAGCTTCAGCACCTTTTGACTTACCAATCCAATGTCTTTGCATAGCTTTAGTTTTTTCAGGCCAATCTAATTTATCTAAATCTTGAAGTAATTCATCAGCATAATCTGTGATTTTAAGGAACCATTGTGTTAAATTTTTCTTTATAACTTCAGTACCGCATCTTTCACAGGCACCATCAACTACCTGTTCGTTAGCAAGAACTGTATTACAACTAGGACACCAATTTACAGGAGCTTCACTTCTATAAGCTAAGCCTTTTTCATAAAGCTTTAAAAATACCCATTGAGTCCATTTGTAATAGTCTGGTAGACAAGTAATTACTTCATTTTCCCAATTAAACATGGCTCCCATGGCTTTTAATTGTTTTTCCATAGTTTCAATGTTTTTCAAAGTAGAATCTTTTGGGTGTATTCCTGTTTTTATTGCATAATTTTCAGCAGGAAGTCCAAATGCATCAAAACCCATAGGCTGGAATACATTAAATCCTTGCATTCTCTTCATTCTAGCCCAAGAATCTACAGGCCCATAGTTAAACCAATGTCCTGCATGAAGTTTACTTCCTGATGGGTAAGAGAACATTTCAAGAGTATAAAGTTTTTCACCTGGATTATTTTCATCGAATTTATAAATTCCGGACTCTTCCCAATTTTTTTGCCATTTTTCATCAATGTTAGTACCATAGTTACCCATGTTATCGCTCCTTTTCATACTTTTATCTGTTAGCTTTACTAATTTATAGTATTATTCTTGACAATATTTAAATAAAATAAAAGGCCCTCGTCTACTTTAAGAGACGAAAGGCCAAAATTCCGCGGTACCACTCTAATTAAACCTTATAAAGGTTTCACTCAAAAATATAACGGTTTTAACCGTATCTATCTTTTCAATAGATAAGCTCTAAGGTGAGTTCATATTTTATCAACGCTGCTTTGCACCGATTTAACAGCTCTCTTCTGAAGATATAAATATTACTAGTCCTCTTCAAAGCTTTATAATTAACTTATTGTAAATTTTATAATAATAGAAACATTTTGTCAAGGATTATTATTTAAAATCATAAATAAAGAAGAATCCTTAAAATTAAGGATTCTTTAATGGCTGCCCATGCTGGACTCGAACCAACACAATGCCTGCTCCAGAGGCAGGTGCCTTACCATTTGGCTAATGGGCAATATTTTTATCAACATTAAACATTATATCAGATATGACAAATATGTCAACAACATTGAAAAAGTTTTTTAAAAATTAAACTTTTTGTTTATTACATTTATAAATAGTGTTAAGACATAATCATATATTAAAAATGCAAATTGAGCACCTATGATTATGAAGTATATGGATATATTTAATTTTAATACATTAGGAAAGAAAAGCTTATAAATAATAAGCATAGAGAACATAACAATATTAAAGAAAACTAACTTTAATAAAAGCTCTAGGTAAATTTTTCTCATTTTTTCAACGTAATACTTTATAGTACCATATAAGCCAAAGAATATTATATAAAGTATAACTGGAATTTTAAAACCACATATAAGTAATGAAAGAGCTGAAGTGGCAGCGTATATAATTAGTGCATTTTTAACATTTGTTGTAATTACGGACAGTGGGATAATACAAGAAGCTATTGCTAGTAAATAAAGTTTATTTACAGGTAATAATGTACTTAAATATATACAAATAACTCCAAAGGCTGTAAAAAGGCCTCCTTTAGATATATAAGAAGCTTTAGTATTTTTACTATCCATACAAATACACTCCTAACTTTAACAGCAGCTTATAAGATCTCCACCACTACATTCACAGCAGCAGTCAAGGCAATATAAGGTAGCACATATATCACACAAACCAGTATCTTTTCTTCTATTATTATAATAAGGCTCCCTGTAAGAATTATTCATATTATTTAACCTATTAAAAGCTTCCCTATACTTCATATTTCCAGGATTTAAATTACAAGCCATGCTTAAATTATTGTAAGCATCATTATACCAGCCTTTTTGAAGATTAAGTAAACCCATTAAATAATTCCATTCAGCATCTCTTGTAGTAATACTGTTTAGTTTTCGTTCTGCTGAAGAAAAGTTACCATTTCTAATGTCCATTTCAATTGATTGATATGAAGAATTATTATTATAACCTCCTTGGTTATTGTTAGAATAAGAAGCATCAGGAGTATTTTTCATTAAATAATCATAAGCTTCGTTTAATTCTCTCATTTTATCTTCAGCTAAATCTTTTAAAGGATTATTGCCATATTGATCAGGATGATATTTTTTTGCTAATTCTCTATAAGCTTTTTTTATTTCATCTTTTGTGGCAGATTCTTTTATTCCTAACACTTCATAGGGATTTCTCATTTTTATCAGCACTCCTTTTAAACACTTTATCCATTTTTTCTAAAAGTCCATATTGCAAAATATTATATAACAAGTCTTCATTTTTTTTTAGCTTCAGCTTATTTAAAAAAGAAATACATTGAGAAGCACAGGTACCTAAAATGAAGTCTATTCTTTGTTCCACTTGTTTAGAAAACTCATTAAATGGAAGATTATCATTATTAAAACAAGCATTTATAGCATTAAACTTGTTTTTACTCATATCATCTTCTAAATCGTCAAAGGCATCTATAATATAAATCCATTTTCCAAGGTTATAGCCTAACCAATATAATGTATCTTTATTACCATCATTCTTATAAGAACTTAAAATAAATCCTGTAAGTTCTGCAAAATGGTGTGCCAAAGAATCTATTGAGGCATTCTTAGCATTAGATTCATAATTATATAGCTCAATTAATATATTCTCTATATATTTAATATGATCCTCTAAAATTACAGGAGTTTTTTTTAAATACCTTTTGAAGAGCATTGAAAAAATTTTTCCTTTAATAGAGTTATCATCATTTACATTATCTAAAAATTTATAATAAGTCAAAATTGTATTACAAAAAGCAGCATAATGTAAACAAGGGTTGTTTTTAATAACAGCTTTACCTTTAAAGGCATGGACACTGCACTTTTCTTTTTCATAAATAGGAGTTGTATCATTTAATGAATCTAAAAGTATAGCCAAGAAAGTCATATCATAATTAAGTGCCATTCTTGGAATATTACCTATATTATTTTTTATGGATTTACACAAACCACAATAATAAGCCTTAAACTTTTCATAGTCTTTTATTTTAAGCTCCATTTTACACGGAGTAACGTAACCAAACATATTAAAAATTCTCCAATTCTAAGATTGATATTAAAGTCCTCTCTCTTCTAGTATTTTAAATATAGTTTTTGAGGTAGTATCTTTCATAGTATAACCAAGTAATATAACTACTTCTTCTAATTCTTTATCATCAGATGTTTCTATTTCTATATAAGGAAAAGGACAGAAACTCTTGTCGTTTATATCAATTTCTACTAGAGTATTTTTATATTTATAACTTTCTCTATATTTTTTTATTGATTGAATAAGCTCTAATCCTAGTGACTTGAATATTTTTTCACCAGAGTCAGCATCTAGTATTTCAGTTTCATTTTCTTCCATTATTTTATATGTTCCTTGGCTTAATAACTTTTTTGTAGTCATGTAATAATGATTTGAGTTATCAAGCAAATCGTGAACTATTCTTATTCTTGCATATCCCTTGTTATTTATCAATGTTTTATCATGAAAATCATATATGTTATTTATTTGATTTTCTTCTTTTACTTTAACAGCATTAATATTTTGAAGTTTTTCTCTTATATCTTCAACGTCTATATCAATTAGTCTTGTTTCAAATTCGTTCATATAAAAACTCCTTGTAAAATAATACTTTTAATTTGAATTATAACATAAATTTTTAGTTAAATGGTAAACGTGTTTGTTAATATATTGAGAAATATAAATATAAACTTAATTATATAGCTATATTTTATACTTTTTTAGACATTTAATAATATATTTTACGACATGATTTTTGCAGAATATGTAAATAATTACATTGAAAATAAAATTAATATACAATAAAATGTATTCATAACCATATTTAATCATATTTTGTAATTTGAAGGGGGGATTCAAGTGTTAAGTGTGCTGATTGTAGAAGATGATCACATCCAAAGAAAAAATCTTGTAAAAATGATATGTGAAGCAGATAAGAATTTAGACATATATGAAGCTGAATCTATGGAAGAAGCATTAAATATATCAAAGGGAAACTATATTAACTTTTTTTATATAGATATTTTTCTAAAAGATTCATCAGGTTTAGATTTGGCGTCAGAATTAAGAAAAATGGAGATATATAAGTTTACTTGGATAATATTTATAACTACTCATGTTAAATATATGATTCAAGCATTTAAAGAAATTCATTGCTATGATTATATAATTAAGCCTTATAGAAAAGAGGAGATAATTGAAACAACAAGATTCCTTATTTCAGGAAAATATAAGTATAATATTAAAGAAGATAAGAATAAATGTGTAGTTTTTGTTCTGCAAAATAGTGTTAGTGTAAAGTTAAATATAGATGAAATTTTTTTTATTGAAGTTAATTTAAGAAAGGTTACTTTACATACTAAAAAAGGAAAATACCAACCTAAAAAAATGTCTTTAGCAAAAGTTTTAACCATTATTAATGCTGATTACATATTACAGAGTCATAAATCGTTTGCAGTAAATGTGAAGCTTATAGACAAAGTAGAATCTATATCGTCAAAGTTGTGGAAGGTAAGCTTTGCAAATTATGAAGAGAATGCTCTTTTAAGTTATAAGTTTAAGGATACTGTTACAGAAGTTTTAGAGAAAAACATTTAATAAGTGTAAAAGTTAAGTGTTTAATATTAGGAGATAACAAATGGAAATAGTTCAAATGTTTATTGTTACATTTTTTCAAATAAGTTGTTTTATGATTTTATGGTGTAAATTTAGTTTAAATAAGGATAAAAAAGTATTAAATAATTTATGTATAATAGTTTTTTATTCAGTTATACAAACTATTGTTAGTTCCTTATTTACCTATTATGGAATAATCATTAGTTATGTAATTCTTGTACTTCTGATTTGTTTTTTTTATGGCAAAAGTTTCATAGAAGCTTCGGTAGAAATTTGTATATATTCCATAGTAATAATTATTTTACAGCTAACTACAATATATGTACTGAAAATTTTTGTTGAAAATTTTGATTATACATTTTTTGTATTCAAACTAGGTGTACAGGCAATTATATTGTTGTTTAGTATAATAGTAAGTTATTATGGACCCAATAAAAAAATATATAATATTACAGAAATAAGCTCCAGAATAGTATACTATATTGTGTTGAATTTTGTTGGGTACATATTAATTTTTAAAATAATATGGCAATACAATAAGAGCTTAATATTAAATAATATGATAATATTTATTACTATGTTTGCAG
Source organism: Clostridium sp. JS66 (assembly GCF_033561535.1). Taxonomy (NCBI): domain Bacteria; kingdom Bacillati; phylum Bacillota; class Clostridia; order Eubacteriales; family Clostridiaceae; genus Clostridium; species Clostridium sp. JS66. The sequence continues at coordinate 246,290 of NZ_CP131467.1, forward strand.
TAGTAGTTAGTTTGAATTTTTTCCTGTGCTACTATATTGCCAAAGTAAGCGAAGAGAAAAAGATTATAGAGATGCATGAAAAGTATGATCCTATTGTTGAAAATATTATAGAAGAAATAAGGGCTAAACAACATGATTTTAAGAATTATTTAAATACCATAAATGGAATAATTCAGGTTTCTAAAGAAGAGGAATTAAAGTCTGTTTTATTGAAATATATAAAAAGTGTAAATTACTCTATTAAACGTATTGATGATATTATGTATATAGATAATTCTATAGTAAGAGCTATAATATATAGCAAGTGCTGTGAGGCTGAAAAAAAGCATATAAACTTTTCATATTATATAAATAATGATTTGTTTAAGTGGAAGTTAAAGGAATATGAGCTTTCAGATATATTAAACAATATTTTGAATAATGCTTTTGAAGCTGTTATTGATTATTCAGATAAAAGTGTTATACTAAAGATATTTAAAGATGAGAATAAAAATATTATAGAAATTAAAAATAGTGCAATTTCATTAGCCATACCTAGTGTTAATGAAATATTTAATAGAGGATTTTCCAATAAAACTGAAAAAAATCGAGGATATGGATTATATAATATAAAGAAAATACTTCAATGCAATGGTGGTAATATTGAACTATCATTTGATAATTATTATGTATGTTTCAAAATATCAATTTAAAATATAAGTGCATGAAAGTGAAAAAAACGAACATAAAAAGATTTTACAATGAAAAAGTCTTTTTATGTTCGTTTTTTTTCTTTTCAAGCAAATTGTATTGAACTATGCAAAATTATGTATAAAATAAATGATGAATATGGTTACATTATGTATAATTTTATAATTCTTAATTGTAAAACATGGGGGGAGACAATTTTGAAGAATAGGAATCAAGTAATGATAGTGTTATCGTTAGCAATGGGGATAACTTTAAGTAGTACAAGACAGGTACATGCTCAAAATTTATCAGTTAAAACTGTTAAGGCGCAAAACCAGATCATTATAGATAAGAATTTTAGTAAAGTAGTTAAATTTGGTGATAGAGGAGATATTGTAAAGCAAATTCAAAAGGCATTAAATCTATATATTGGAGCTGGCCTTGCAGAAGATGAAATATATGGTGAAGGTACAAAAGAGGCTGTGCAAAACTTACAAAAGAAGTTACACATAACTGAAGATGGAATATTTGGACCTGCAACTGCAAAAGGATTATTAACATATGGTAGTAAATCTTCAGTAGATGAGAATGATGGATTTACTCCAGTAGCTAAAGATATTCAAAATCAAATTATAGATTTGGGATATAACATAAAAGCAAATGGAGATTTAAATAGCATTGATACAGTAGAAGCTGTAAAGGAAATACAAGAAGAAAATAACATAAAAATAACGGGAAAAGTTGATAAAGTATTTATAAATAAAATACAAGAAAAAATTAAGATACAATCAGAAGAAATGAAAAATTTTAAATCAGATACTAACTATTATATATTGGTTAACTCTAGTGATCATGTATGCATAATTTATGAGAGAACACAACATTTGTGGAAACAAATTAGGACCTTTAATATTATGTCATATAGTAACCTAGAAAAAGGAACTTATAAGGTAGGAATTAAAGGCGAAAAACTTTCTTTAAATTATATAGATGTAAGTTATTTTACACAAATAAATGGGTTAGATATATTTTATTATGCTAAAGAAAATGTAGGTTTTGGATTAAGAATTTCCAAGGAAGATGCAGAATTTATAAATAAAATTCCAACAAAAACAACTATAAAAGTATTTTAGCAGTTCAAAAGTTTGTTATTAAAAGTTATTTCTCAAAATAACTTTAAGCGGGTATAAAACAATTACCGTAAAATATTAAAGCAAAGGAGAAGATATTATGAATTTTAATTCTTTAATAAACGCATATAATGCTTTCAATAGCCATTCGTTAAATAAAATAAATTTAAACATTAAAAAAATTCCACAACAGGAATCACTTCTTGGAGCGTTAGATGGAAGTAATTGTATTTTACTAAGAAATCATTATGAAGTTACTTATGAAATTGAAAATAAAAAAGAGCAAGTTAAACATAACATTACAGTCCCATTAGAACTTGCAATAGAAGGATTTGAATTCAGCAAATTAATGTGTAATCAATTAAATATAAGAATACGAATACACAGCATTATATCATCAACTTGTCATTCACTTATAGATATGTATAATAAAGGAGTTTCAGGGTGGATACACTACTTATCAAATTGGAACCAAAATAAGTATTTAAGTGTATATAAATCTTATGATGAAGCTATTAAATCAAAAGATAGGTTTATTCATAGTTTAAAGGCTAAATTAAAAGAATATTTACAGCGATATTATCCATCGGAATTGAGTAAAATTAATGAATTAAATCTACAATTAGATGATGTTAATAAAACAATTAGTACTATTATTGAAAAAAACTATTTAACTATAAATACAGATATTTATGCAGGAAATACAGAAATGCTGTATGATTATGATTTTAGGTAGGATGCAAGTACTGTCTCAAACACAGTAGCAACAATTATTTGGAAAAAGTTGAGTGTCTAATCCTTTATTTCAGTAGGGTTTATTTGATATGCATAAGTTGTATGAATTATTAAAAATTTAAATATTTATATAATATTGAGGAATAATAATAAAGTCTTATGAAAATTATGTATATTTATTAATTCTACTTGGAGGTGCTTTTAATGAGCAAAGAAGTAAATATTGATTGGGCAAGCTTGGGATTTAATTATATTAAAACAGATTTACGATATATATCAAGGTGGAAGGATGGAAAATGGGATGAAGGACAGTTAGTTCAAGATAATATGCTTAGTATAAATGAATCTTCTACAGCTCTTCACTATGGTCAGCAATGTTTTGAAGGATTAAAGGCTTATCGTACAAAAAATGGAAAAATACAATTATTTAGACCAGACAGGAATGCGAAACGTATGCAAGATAGTTGCAGACGTATTTTAATGCCAGAGGTATCTGTAGAAAAATTTATAGATGCATGCATTAAAGTTGTTAAAGCAAATGAACAGTATGTACCACCATACGAAACTGGTGCAACTCTTTATCTAAGACCTTTCGTAATAGGGGTAGGAGATAATATTGGTGTTAAACCAGCACCAGAATTTATATTCTCTGTATTTTGCATACCTGTAGGACCTTATTTTAAAGGAGGAATGGTTCCTGTAAACTTTAATGTATCAGAATATGATAGAGCTGCACCATATGGTACAGGTGCAGCAAAAGTTGGAGGCAACTATGCAGGGAGTCTTTATCCACATGAATTAGCAGTGAAAAATGGTTTTGCAGATTGTATTTATCTTGATCCGGTAACTCATACTAAGATAGAAGAAGTTGGAGCAGCTAACTTTTTTGGAATAACAAAAGATAATAAATTTGTTACTCCAAAATCACCATCAATTCTTCCCAGTATAACCAAGTATTCATTACTGCATATTGCAAAAGAATGTTTGAAGATGGAAGTAGAAGAAAGAGATGTTTTAATTGATAACTTAGATGAATTTAAAGAAGCTGGTGCCTGTGGAACTGCTGCAGTAATAACTCCAATTGGTGGAATAGAGTATAAAGGAAATTTGCATGTATTTCATAGTGAAAAAGAAGTAGGACCTGTAACTAAAAAACTTTATGATACGCTTTATGGAATTCAATTTGGAGATATAGAAGCTCCAGAAGGTTGGATTGTAGAAGTTAAATAATATTACAGATACTGCTTAAGCCATCATTTGATGATACTTCAATCTTTTAGTAAAAGATTAAAGTATCATCAAATGATGGCTTAATGTAATACAAAAATCAATTTTTATTTGATATTCCTGTATTAGAAGATAAAAAATTAGAACTAATGTCATTTCGTAAAATCTCTTTTAGTATTTTTTCAGTTATGGAATTAATACTGTTTTTGAAATCATTTTCTATAATAATATCAGCATTATGTATTACTTCACTTGCAGACTTCTTTATAATATTGTTTTGTGAGTTTTTCATCATTATAAAGATTCCAGGGTTAACAACAGTACGTAGACTATTGGATTCACAAATTATTAAGGCATTCCTAGGAACTTGTGATATAAATTCTTCAATGGCAGGTTTAATATGTGTTTTTAAACATTTAAGCCAATAGACTTTTTCAGCGCCTGACGATAATAGGAGAGAAGTATCTTTGTTAGCACTTACGTTAGTTTCTTCTAACAGTTCAAAGTTTCCCTTCATATTAGAACAAGTTCCACAACCTTCCCCGCCTCTAGGGCATTTGCTGTTTTTTTGTTGTATGGTGGTTATCTTTAATCCGATAATGGGAGATCTATTTTTTAATTGTTTAATTAGTTCAGTAGCAATAGCTGTTTTGCCACTGTTTCGACTTGATGAACCAATCAAGATCATTTGAGGAATACGTAATAAATCTTTCTCCATTTAGTTTGTTTCCTTTCTATATTTTGTATATAGCATTTATATATTAATTCCTATTATACGATATTTATTTGTGATTTATCAAATCGTTTAAATAATTGTTTTTAACGGGATTTTATCATTATTAGTAATGTTGTTGATTTTAATGAGTATCAATTTGGAATTATCTTGGGGATATCTAATAGTAGTATCTTTACTGTTTTGAAACCAGAAAAAGATAACACAAAGAATCAAATACCATAAGTTAGTAAAGTGTGTTACAATATTATCATAAGTTTTATGTAGTATTTTTTAATGATGGATAGGAGGTAATTAATGAATAATTATTATAAGCAATTAGTTACTACTTATAAAACAGTTCAATATAAATCCTTATCATCAGTTACATTTGTAGGACTTATATTAGCATTAATTATGGTTGTAACATATCAGATGATTCCAGCAGTGGTGTTAGTAGTAGTATCCTTTGGGACTGCATATTTTAAAAGGTATTTATATGTTGAATATGAATATGAATTTAATAAAGAAGAAATAAATATACATAAAATAATCGGCAGGGTTAAGAGAAAAAAATGCATAAGTTTTAATGTAAAGGATATAGAAATTTTAGCAGCACAAAATAGCAAGTCTTTAAAGGCTATTAATAATTTACCTAAAAAGAAGATGAAGCTTTATCCTTCTACTTCCAGAGAGTTAATTTATTCAGCAATATTGAAATACAATGAGGAAAGAATTCAAGTAAGATTTGTGCCAGATAATAAGTTCATAGATCTATGCTATAAGCACAATCCTAATTCTGTTAAAAAGAATTAGTAAGTTTTTGCATTATGTTTTGTAAATAAAAATTCCTTAAAGAAGGATTAAGTCCTTCTTTAAGGAATTTTTGAGTATTATTTTAAAGAATCAGTTGAACCAAGTACATCAGAAATTTTGTTTTCAACAACCTTTTGAATATAATCTCTTCCAGCTCCACAATATTTTCTTGGATCGAATTCCTTTGGATTATCTCCAAAAGTTTTTCTTATAGCGGCAGTCATTGCTAATCTTAAGTCAGTATCCATATTGATTTTACATACAGCCATAGAAGATGCTTTTCTAAGCATGTCTACAGGAATACCTTTAGCACCAGCTATATTTCCACCATATTTATTACAAGTTGCAACAGCTTCTGGATCAACAGCTGAAGCTCCATGAAGAACTATTGGGAAATTTGGTAATTTTTCTTGTATTTTTTCTAATATATCAAATCTTAGTTTAGGTTTAAAATCTAGTGGGAATTTGAAAGCACCATGTGAAGTTCCAATAGCTATAGCTAAAGAATCAACACCTGTTCTGTTAACGAAATCTACAGCTTGATCTGGATCAGTATATATATGTTCAGCAGCGACAACATCATCTTCTACACCTGCTAAAACTCCAAGTTCAGCTTCTACAACAACGCCTTTAGAATGTGCGTAATCAACAACCTCTTTTGTTTTTGCTACATTTTCTTCATATTCATAGTGTGAACCATCAAACATAACTGAAGTAAATCCAGCATCAATAACTTCTTTTACAGTTTTAAAATCTGGACCGTGATCTAGATGTAAAGCAATATCAATTCCAGTTTCTTCTATAGCAGCATCTACCATAGCTTTTAAATATTTTGCACCAGCGTATTTTATTGCTCCTGCAGAGCATTGAAGAATAACAGCTGAGTTTTTAGCTTTTGCACCTCTAACAACACCTTGGATTATTTCCATATTGTTAATGTTGAAAGCACCTATTGCGTATTTGCCTTCATAAGCTTTTTTGAACATCTCCTTAGTAGTAACTAATGCCATTTTGTATTCCACCTTCCAAACTTTTAATATTTTAATGATATATGAATGAGAAAACATTCATATTCTTTAATAGCTGAATCTTTAAAAAAATAGGGACAAATTAAGGCCCAGTGGGACTCGATTGTTATGTATACATTATAATCGATTGAGTTTATATTTTCCATAGTTTAATTATAAATTATTTTGAGAGATTTTTAAAATATATTTTGCATATTTACTTTTTCCATGTTAAGTATATGTTTAAGTAAAAATTTTATTACGTGGTTAGAAGCTAAAGCTTCATCCTCACTGTGGCATTTAGTGTATTGGGTAAGTTTCCATATTTCATTGTTAATATTATCTATTTCAGAATGGTTTACAAAAATAGAAATTTTACGGGTGCAATTATCCCAGTTATCTAAGAGCTTTAAGGATTTATTATAAGCTTCATCCCAAGAGTTAGATTCTATAGATTTTTCTATTTGGATGTTAAGAGTATCTAATTTACCACAAGTTTGATTTAAATAATTTATTGAAAATACTAATGACAAAAACATACCAATAAAAATTATTAGAGCAGCAAATAAATTCCGCATTTAACCACATCCCTTTTATACCTTTTTTTGATAATAAAAACTACCTTGAGAATCTATAAGAGCTATAAAAACTTCTTTAGGAGAATTTATATTAAATCTCTTTAGTTTCTCATTAAGCCAATTTTCATCTTTATTTAGTATTTTTAAATTATCATGATTTATGCTTCCATCTAAAATTAAAGTAACAGGAATTGTATCTTGTTTAAATGGTACTTTTAAATCACCTTTGGTAGCAGGAGCAAGGTTAGTTTTAGGTATAATAGATAGTTGGCCGCTGGTTTCAAGAATGGCGAAGTGTATATCATCCAAATTAAAATGACCTTGAAGTCTAAGTTCTTCCATTAGATCATTTATATTAAATTGTTGACGTCTTAACTCCTTAATATCTATTTTTCCGTTATTTATTAAAATACTTGGCTTACCATTCAGAAGAAGCCTAACTTTTTCGCTTTTAAGTTCAAGTACAGACAAGATTGTTTGAATTAGTAATAACGTAATAATTGCTATAACTCCATGTATAATTGGTATTCTAGTATCTTGCATAGGAAAAGAAGCTAATTCGGAAATCATTATAGTAATAGCAAGTTCAAAAGGCTGCAATTCTCCTAGTTGCTTTTTACCCATTAAACGCATAGATATAATAACCAAAAAATACAATATAGCTGTTCTGATAAGTACAGTAAACATTTAAATACCTCCATTAGAGTTAGATTTTGTTTAGTTTTAAAGTTAAAATTAAAATTTTTTGAACTCATAATATATTTTCTGTATAATATAAAAAAATATAACTGAATTTGAACATTTTTAATAAAATGACGTATAATAATAGTACACAAAAAAATGGGGGGGCATGTAATATGTCTAAGTTAAAAGTTAAAATAAATAATAAAGAATTATTTATAGAAAAAGGAACAACTTTATATGATGTGATTAAAAAAAGTAGTTATGAACAAAATATTCCTATAGTACTTGGAAAAATAAATGGAGAATATTGTGAACTTACATCAACCATAGAAGAAAATTCGGAAATAGAAGCTGTGAATATTACTGACAAGTTGGGAAGCAAAACATTTATAAGAACTTTGCAATTTATTCTTATTAAATCTGTTTTTGATTTGTTTCCTGAAGCTCAAATAACTATAGAACATTCTTTGAGTAAAGGTTTATTTGGAGAAATTCATAAAAATACCCCATTGACCGAAGAGGACATTCAGAAAATAAAGATAAGAATGAATGAAATAATACAAAAAAATATTCAGATAAAAAAGGTAAGCATGGATAGAAAAAAAGCTATAGAAATATTTTCTATGTATAAAATGGAGGATAAGGTAAGGTTACTTAATCATGTAAATACAGCTACTGTTAAACTTTATGAACTAGATGGAAGATATGACTATTTTTATGGGTCCATGGCTTATTCCACAGGTATAATAAATGTATTTGATCTAAAATATTATAAACCAGGTTTTTTACTTAAGTATCCAATAGAAACAGATCCTTTTAATATACCTAGATCAGCAGAATATAAAAAGTTAAGTAAAATATTTCGTGAAACAGAACAATGGGGAAATATATTAGGTGTAGGTGATGTTGGATCGTTAAATGACAAAGTTGAAGACAATGAAATTATAGACATAATAAGAGTAGCAGAAGCACTTCATGAAAAAAAGATAGCTTATATAGCTGATATGATAAGTGAGAGAAAAAATGTAAAAATAGTATTAATAGCAGGCCCATCTTCTTCTGGTAAAACTACATTTGCTAGAAGGCTTGGAATACAACTTAGAGTTAATGGACTTATACCAATTCCTATATCACTAGATGATTATTTTGTGGATAGAGAACATACTCCTAAAGATGAAAATGGAGAGTATGATTTTGAATCTATATATGCCTTGGATTTAGAATTGTTCAATAAAAATCTAGAGCAGTTGCTTAATTATGAAGAAATAGAAATACCTTCTTTTAATTTCAAAACAGGAAGTAGAGAATGGACAAATCAGAAAATTAAACTTCCTAACAATGGAGTGTTAATAATAGAAGGAATACATGGTTTAAATGAAATGCTTACTAGTGTTATACCTAAAGAAAATAAGTTTAAAATATATATAAGTGCACTTACACAATTAAATGTAGATAATCACAATAGAATAGCAACTACAGATGTGAGAATTATAAGAAGAATAGTAAGAGATTATCTTTCAAGAGGATATGGTGGAGAAGATACTTTAAAAATGTGGCCTTCAATAAAGCGCGGAGAAGAAAAAAATATATTTGTATTTCAAGAGAATGCAGATGTTATGTTCAATTCTACTTTAGTGTATGAACTATGTGTGTTGAAGCAGTATGCGTTAAAGGAACTAGAAAAGATAAGTTCTAAGAGTCCTGTTTATTATGAAGCTTTAAGATTAAAAAGTTTCCTTCACTTTTTTAAGAGTGTAGACATGGAATTAGTACCAGATAACTCCATACTAAGAGAATTTATAGGTGGAAGTTGTTTTTATAAATATTGATATGAAAGTTCAATAACCAATAATTGGTATATTTGAATTACTATTGAAACAATTTTTGTTGTTTTAGTATATGAGAAGAGAACTTTAGCAGAGTTCTCTTTTTGTGTACAGCGAATTTTGAATTTTATATAAAAGTCGGAAAAATAGAATAATTTAATTCAATGATTAACTTTTAATAAAGTAATAAAGAATTTTTCCATTTAAATTTTATTAATTTATACAAAAAAACTTTCAAAAAATATATAAAAAAAATAAAAATTATTGTATAATTAAGTTGTGATAAATTTATTATCGCTGTGATAGATTTATTATCGTCATGATAAATTTATTATTGCCGTGATAAATTTATTATTATGGTTAGTTTTATGATTTTATAGAAATAATTAAATGGAAGGTTGTGCTATAAAATGAGAGAATACAGTGCTTTTGATATTTTAGGACCTATAATGATAGGACCATCAAGTTCGCATACTGCAGGAGCAGCAAGATTAGGAAAGGTTGCAAAGACTATAGCTGATGGTAAGATTAAGAAAGTGAAATTTTTCCTGCATGGATCTTTTGCGAGCACATATAAAGGACATGGTACTGATAAAGCTTTAGTAGCAGGAATATTAGGAATGAATCCATGGGATGAAGGATTAAAAACTTCTATGGATAAAGCAAAAGAAAAAGGTATAGAAATAGAATTCATACCAACAGACCTTGGTGATGATGTACATCCTAATACAGTTAAATTTGAAATAACAAGAACTGATGGTAAGGTAGTAGAGGTAATAGGTTCATCAATAGGTGGAGGAAATATAGTAATAACAGGAATAGATGGAGAAAATATAGAGTTTACAGGAGCATACCCTACTATATTAATAAATCATGTAGATTTACCAGGAATGGTTGCTAGAGTAAGCGCAGTATTGTATTATTACAGAATAAATATTGCTTTTATGAGAGTGTATAGAAGCGGTAAAGGATCAGCTGCAGCAATGGTATTTGAAGTAGATGATGTTATATCTCAAGAGTTAATAGATGAAATAAGAAAAATACCTAATATAAAAAATGCAAGAGCTATAAATCCTATAAAGGAGGAGAAATAGAACTATGGTTAATTATGGATACGAACTTATAGAAGTATGTAAAGAAAAAAAATTAAGTATATGGGAATATACTGCTCAAGAAGAAGCAAAAGCCACTAATCTTACAATTGAAGAAGTTTTTGAAAAAATGAGAAAAAATTTAGTTGTAATGCAGAATTCAGCTGAATATGGATTGAAAAATGAAGTAAAATCAGTAAGTGGTCTTATAGGTGGAGATGCTTATAAATTAGATAAGTATTCACAGTCCGGGAAAACGTTAACAGGGGATTTTATGGTTAAGGCAATGGCAAGAGCCCTTTCTTGTTCAGAAGTAAATGCAGCTATGGGAAAAATAGTAGCAGCACCTACAGCAGGTTCTTGTGGAATAATGCCAGCAGTTATAATAAGTGCTGGAGAAAAGTTGAATAAAACTGAAGATGAATTAGTTAAAGCTCTATTTACAGCTACAGGAGTAGGTATAATAATAGCTAAAAATGCTACTATGGCAGGCGCAGAAGGTGGATGTCAAGCAGAATGTGGATCAGCAGCAGCCATGGCTTCAGCAGCAGTAGTAGAAATGATGGGTGGAACTCCAGAACAGGCATTAAATGCATCAGCTATAGTAATAAAAAATATATTAGGATTAGTATGCGATCCTATAGCCGGATTAGTAGAAGTACCTTGTGCAAAAAGAAATGCTTCAGGTACAGTTAGTGCATTAACTACAGCAGATATGGTTATGGGAGGAGTTTATAGTAAAATACCTTTTGATGATACAGTATCAGCTATGTATAAGGTAGGAAAACAACTTCCTTGTGCGTTAAGGGAAACAGCACTTGGAGGATTAGCAGTAACAGAAACAGGCTTAAAGTTGAAAAAACAAGTGCTTGGAGAATAACATTATATTAGTTTAATTTTAAGAGAATTAGATTTTAAGTCTAATTCTCTTTTTAATGTTTTGTATTTTATAGATATTAAGTTTTAATAATTTGAATTAATTTAAGTAAAGTACAATATATTAGTATTGGTATCAAATTTTACGTGGTGGAGTATTTATGACGTGTAGAAAAGTTATGGAAGATTATTATAACGATATAAATAACTTATCTGATTTTCTAGCCAAATTGGTTAATTCATACAGGCTTATAGTAGGAGGAGCAGGAGAACTAAATGGCATAGCACTAGCACATAAGAAGGATGTAAAAAAGGCTATAAAAACATCAAATGATCTTCTAAAAGTAATAAATGAAGTCATATGTATGTTAGAAAAGACAAGTTGTGGATATATGGATTATTGTCAATTAAGAGCACAAATAACGGAATCTAGGATGCAGGTTCAGTATATACAAACAGAAATTGATAATGAATTAAAATTGCAAAATTCTCAAGGGGATACTCCAAATAGTGAAAAAGATACTATCATTAATGACAGGGATCTTCCTAATGATGAGAAAGATGATTCTAATAATGAAAATGATGATAGTAATAGAGAAAAAGATATACAAGATGGTAAAAAAGCTATTGATAGTAATGAAAAAGATTCTAGTAATAATGAAAATAATGATAATGGAAAAGAGGTGTGAAAATCACACCTCTTAAAATTTCTTAAATCTGTGTTTACATACCATAAGGTAAGATAAAGCTATCATCAATATAATTGTAACGCCAACTGGTGCCATATAATTCATTGTAATTAAACAATAAATAGCCATAAACATACCTGCAAAAGTTATAGGTATACCGAAAAATTGTCCATCAAATTCAGTAACGTTAAATCTAGCAAGTCTATAAGCACCAGCTATAGGTAATAGTAATACTAAAGAATATCCTAAAAGTCCAAAGTTAGTTAAACCATAAAGGTTAAATGCAAGGATAGAAGGTGCTACTCCAAAAGAAACTAAGTCTGCAAGAGAATCTAGTTCTTTTCCTAAGGTGCTAGATACATTTAGAAATCTTGCTACTCTTCCGTCATATCTATCAGCTAGACATGCAAGTAGTACAAAAATACCAGCCCACTTGAAATTTTCTTGGAAAGTCATCATTAAGGACATTACACCGCAACCTAAGTTAGCAAATGTAAAAATGTTAGGTACCGCACTTTTAGCTATTTTAGCCATCATAATCACTCCTAATAATATAATAATGTTAAATTGAACATAAAATCAAATTACATATTAGAACTATTATAACTCATTTTTCTAAAATATTTAAGTGCATATTTGAGATTTTTGGTGGAAAAATTATAAATTTTTTGTTAAAATAGACTTACAAAAGAATTAAAAGTAGAGAGTTGAGGATCTTAATGAAAAAAAATAAAAAAAAGATATTGCAGTATTTCATTGGAGCACTATTAATTATTGTATTTGTGTATTTTATGATGAAGTATGGAAAAAGATTGACTCACTTAAGGATAAAACATGTTAGACATTATATTTTAAGCTATGGTAAATTTGCTTCTGTAGCTTTTGTAATACTATATTCCTTAAAGCCTGTAGCTCTAATTGTTCCAGTCTCACTTTTATCCATTGTAGCAGGAAATGTTTTTGGGCCTTACAAAGCACTTTTACTCAGCATGATAGGTTGTTTTACATCAGGTACTTTAGCTTTTTTCCTAGCAAGATTTTTAGGTAGATCTTTTGTGGATAAACTTTTAAAAGGTAAAGCCATGAAATTAGATTCAAGTATTGAAAAACATGGAACTGCAATAATGTGCATAATGAGATTATCATTCATATTTCCATATGATCCATTAAGTTATGCAGCAGGACTTACTAAAATGAAATATAGAAGTTTTATTATAGGAACTATGATAGGCGTTTTTCCGGAAATGGTTTCTTATTCATTTATAGGAAAGAGTTTGGAACATCCCTTTTCAATTAAGTTTTTTATTCCGATAATATTCATAGTAGTTGTGGCAGTAACTGCATTAGGCATATATAAGTCGTCAAAAAAGACAAAAAGTTTATAAAAGCATTTTTTCTATAAATTTACGCTTATATTCAAGGAAATATAGGGACACAATAGTTTTACAGTGTAAATTTTGAAGAGAGGTGTTTTTGATGAAAGTTCAAGACATTATGACTAAATGTGTTGTTAGCTTAAATGCCGAAGATAATGTTGAAAGAGCAGCACAACTTATGAGAAAACATAATATAGGCGCAATTCCTGTATGTAATGGAGACAAAGTTATAGGAATAGTTACAGATAGGGATATAGCTATAAGGTCTGCAGCTGAAGGACAGAATTCCGAAAAGCAAACAGTTAGAGAAATCATGTCCTCAAATCCAGTTGTAGGTGACCCTAGTATGGATATTGAAGATGCATCTAGAATTATGAGTGAAAGACAAATAAGAAGATTGCCTATAATAGAATCTAATAATCTAGTTGGAGTAGTATCCTTGGGAGATATAGCTGTCCAGCCTAATCTTCAAGAAGAAGCAGAAGAAGCACTTAGTAATATTTCTGAACATACTGCACCAGAAATTTAAAATTTAATAATTTATGAATAAATCCACAAGATTCTTTCATAATCTTGTGGATTTATTATATAAGGTGTTATAATGTAGTAGATAATCATAAAATTAGGACTTTTTAATGAATATATTATATTTTATGATTTAAATATTAGTTTAAGTAATAAGGCTTATTAAAAATAGGAGAGTTTTTGTATGAAAAAAGTAAAGTTTATATATAATCCGTATTCAGGAGAGAATACCATAATAAGTGGTATTGACAAGGTTATAAAAGTGCATCAAAAATATGGATATGAGGTTGTACCTTTCAGAATTAGTTTTGAATATAGTATAAGCGAAGCTTTTAAAGGTATAAATAAAACTTATAAATATATTTTAATAGCTGGTGGAGATGGAACCATTGACGAAGCTGTAAATGAGATGAAAAAGCTAGACTTGAATATCCCTATAGCAATACTTCCAGTGGGTACTGCTAATGATTTTGCAAAATTTATTGGGGCTCCTGAGGATATAGAAGCAGCTTGTGAACAAATATTGAACAGTAAACCTAAAAAATTGGATTTAGGAAAAATAAATGACAAGTATTTTTTGAATGTGGCAAGCACAGGACTTTTTACAGATGTATCCCAAAGAACAGATGTGAATTTAAAAAATACAATAGGTAAACTTGCTTATTATATCAAGGCATTAGAGCAGTTACCTAGTCTTAGAAAACTTAAAATAAAAGTGTCATCTGAAAATGATGTGTTTGATGATTATATGTATTTGATGTTAATATTTAACGGACAGACTGCTGGAAATTTAAAGTTTGCATATAAAGCAGAAGTGGACGACGGAATGTTGGATGTAATAATAATAAAAGCAGGAATGATAAAGGACATGATATCGCTTTTTATAAAAATGTTTAAGGGTGAACATTTAGAAGGTACAGAAGGACTTGTGTATTTTAAATCTAATAGAATAGAGATAGAATGTTATGAAGATATAGTAACGGATATAGATGGAGAAAGAGGACCAGATTTTCCATTAGTTATAGAATGTATAAAAGGTGGAATAGAAGTTTTAGGGACAAATATACCTGAGAAAATGCTTTTAAGTTAAATATATGAATCATATATTTACTTAAAAGCATTTTTTAGTAATATAAATTTAAATTTTATAATAAATATAAGATAGTAGTAATGTATCAGGAGGTAGTATGTTAAAATTCTATATCTATATTTCTTTGCTACTTATTATAATAATACTTTTATTTAAATGCTTTTATTTAGATTTATATTCACCTAAAAAGGTTAAAACAATAGCATTAATCACCATATTGGTTATGGGTTTAAGATATGCTGCACTTTTAATATTATTTTTGGTTAGTAACATAAAATATCTTTATTTACTAAAACCTTTATTTTTTATGAATCTAATTGGTGTTCCCTTAATAATTTTGATTGTACTGTATATATTTATGAAGGGACATATTATAAATTTTTCTTGTATTTTTATAGCATTAGGAATATCGATAATATTGTATGTTTCTATTATGTTAAAATGTACATGCTTTCTTCAAAACTCCAGTAATATTGGTTATACTATGATATTTGCGCAAGATACTTATATATATTGGGTGTATATTGGAATAAATACTATAACATTATTTTTGGCTATAAGTTTTATTAATAAAACTTATATAAATAGAATAGGGATGAGTATAGTAATTTTAGCTTCAATTGCAACTATAATAGAATATATAGTATGGATAGCTGGAATTGTTTTGATTGCGGAGAATATTATAGGAGATATGTTATGGATAATAGCGCTAATATATGCTTTAAATAGGGTGAAAAAGAAAGCTTAAAAAATATTGCGAAACAATATTTTCGAGAGGACAGAGGACAGTTAAGGTAAGTTTTTTCCCTTACGTCAGAAAACTAATTTATTTTTAAAGCTTGTTTTGCTAACACAAAACAAGCTTTAAATTTATATAAATTAGTAATATTTCACTTTAATGAAACGAGTAATTGAAAATTTAATTAAAGATTTTTCGTAGTGCAACGGAGAAAAATCACCCTTCACTGTCCTCTGTCCTTTGTCAATTGTCCTCTGAAAAAGTTGCATCGCATTATGCTCAAAAGGTGAAAGCTAAAATAATATCAGTTTATTTCTTAAACTTACTTTTAAATGATTTTTTAGATGCTTTATTTAAATTTCCAACTTTACTTTTATGTTTATAAGAACTTTCATTTTTTGATTTAGCGGCAGTAGATGAATTATTATGAAAAGTTCTTTTTTTAGGTGCTGTTTCGTGAATAAGGCAATTGGAACTATTTCCTATCAAATCTTCACGATGGGCTTTAATTAAAGCTTCTTTCACAAGATTATAGTTTTCAGGAACAGAAAATTGAAGTAAGGCTCGCTGCATACTTTTTTCCTTTTGTTCCTTAGGAACATAAACTTTTTCATTAGTTAAAGGATTAATACCTGTGTAATACATTGTAGTTGATAGACTTCCTGGTGTAGGATAAAAATCTTGAACTTGTTCAGGAATATATCCCATATTTTTAATGTATAAAGCCAATTCTATGGCAGCATTTAAATCACTACCAGGATGACTAGACATAAGATAAGGTACTAAATATTGTTTTTTATTTAATTTTTTATTTATTTCAAAATATTTTTTAGAAAATCTATCATATACTTTACTGCTAGGTTTCCCCATTTGTTTAAGGACCTTATCGCTTATGTGCTCTGGTGCTACCTTAAGCTGACCACTTATATGATGTTTGCAGAGTTCTTCAAAAAAAGCGGTATTCTTATCATAAATAAGATAATCATATCTTATTCCAGAACGTATAAAAACTTTTTTAATTCCAGGAATTTCCCTCATTTGTTTTAAAAGATTTAAGTATTCCCTATGATCAACTATTAGGTTTTTACAAGGATTAGGTGAAAGACATAACCTATTTTTACAAACTCCTCGGGTTTCTTGAACTTTACATGCTTTATGTCTAAAGTTTGCAGTAGGTCCACCTACATCATGTATATAGCCTTTAAAATCATCTAGTGTAGTTAAAAGTTTTGCTTCATCTAAAACAGAGTTTTGGCTTCTAGCTTGAATAGTCCTTCCTTGATGGAAAGTAAGAGCACAGAAGGAACAAGCTCCAAAACAACCTCTATGGCTAGTAATAGAAAACTTAACTTCCTTTATAGCAGGGATACCACCTTCAGATTCATATATAGGGTGATATGTTCTAGTATAAGGAAGGTTATATACTATATCCATTTCCTCTTCAGTTAGAGTGAATTGAGGAGGATTTTGAACAATATAGTGATCCCCATGCTTTTGAACTAAGGTTTTTCCGCTTATAGCATCCTGTTCATAGTATTCTGTTTTATAAGCTTCTGCATAGCTCTTTTTATCATTAGATACTTCTTCAAAAGAAGGAAGCTCTATAAAATCATTTAAATTATCTATTTCTTTGCATGAATGTAATGTTCCTCTTACATTTGTTAGCTTATTAATTTCCATGCCATATTTAAGAAGGTTAGCTATTTGGACTACAGTTTTTTCACCCATTCCATACATTAAAAGATCTGCTTTAGAATCAACTAATATACTTCTTCTTACTTTATTATCCCAGTAATCATAGTGAGCAAATCTTCTTAAACTTGCCTCGATGCCGCCAATCATAATTGGTACATTTTTATAAGCTTCTCTAGCTTTGTTACAATATACAATAAGAGCTCTATCAGGTCTGTTACCGCTTTTTCCACCTGGAGAATATAAGTCATCATGACGCTTTTTCTTTGATGCGGTATAATGATTTACCATTGAGTCTATATTACCAGAGTTTACAAGAAAGCCGAACTTAGGTTTTCCAAGACGTTTAAAATCTTCGACATTATTCCAATCGGGTTGGGCTATGATTCCAACAGTGAAACCTTCACTTTCCAATACTCTAGATATTATAGCTGTACCAAAAGAAGGGTGATCTACATAAGCATCACCTGTAATTATTATAAAATCTAGTTGGTCTATATTACGTTTTTTCATATCTTCTTTACTAATAGGTAAAAATTCTTTATTTATTATCATTTAAATGCTCCATTCAGTTACAATTTTTCTAAATCCTATATTAGCATAACCAGAATAAAATATGAATATGAAATTAAAAATACTTCTATTGATTTTTGTACAAATGGATGTTTTTACAGATGCATGTTTCAATAATTTGTTTATGAAAAATATTAATTTTACATAAAATTTACCTTAACTTAAGAGCAACTTAATGCATATAATATAATGTAATGATATATTATGAACCGATAATTCTTTAGAAAATAGTAAAAATTCTTTAAAAAACATAGAAAAACGAATTAACAGAGAACTAAAATAATTAAACACTTAAATTTAAATAAATTCACTGTTTAATGGTTGCATTTTTATAAATTTGTACTATAATTAATAATGTAAAATGAAATTATAAGTTTACTTATGTTAGGTGAGGCTCCTATATAGATATACGCTACTGCCCGGAAACATCGAGAGATGCCAATGGGTCAACAGGTATTACCGAATCAAGGTTTTACTTAATGTAGCTGGACTTAATAAAAGTCTAAAGCTATATAGTGCTAAAACTCGTACGAAGAAGTTTTAGTTTATTGGAGGAGTCTTTTTAGACTCCTTTATTTTATTTTAAGGTGGTGCGATAGATGGAAAGTGGCCCTTATGGTGGTCGGTCAAACTCGAAAGTAAAACTAAATATAGTTATATATAGAGAGACATTTATATTAAAATCATAATAAAATTAGATTTTTTTCATTTCTAAAATTCTTATGACTTTTCCATAAATATCTTTCTATATAAGTAAGGAGGAATATTTATGAAAAAGTTATCTGCATTCTTTCTAAGTAAGGTTCTTCATAAAAAAATTTATGATGAATTTAACGATTCAATAGGAAAACTTTGTGACATTTATGTAACTACAGAAGATGGTCTTCCAAGAGCAATAGGTTACAAAATAAAAAAAGATGGAGAAGTTTTAAACTGTGAATTCAAGAATATTGCATTTTATGAGGATGACGATAGGATAATAATAAAAGGTGAAGGTGTAAGAGAAATAATATTGCAGAAGTATTCATACCTTCTATCTAAACATCTATTAGATAGGCAAATTGTAGATATCAATGGAAAAAAGCTTGTAAGAGTTAATGATTTAAGAATTGCTGAGATAGCAGGAGAACTTAGAGTAGTAGCTGTAGATACCGGAGTTTTAGCTTTAGGTAGAAGACTTGGTGTGGAAAATATGGTTAAAGGCTGCTATAAATTATTTAATAAAAAACCAGCAGATAGTCTTATTATTTGGGATAATGTTGAGTCGCTAGAGATGGTCAATAACAATTTAAAGTTATCTGTTACTTATAAAAAATTATCAAAACTCCATCCTGCAGATTTAGCGGATATTTTTGAGGATATGGATATAAATTATAGAAAAAAGGTTTTTGAAAGCTTGGATCAGAATCTTGCAGCGGATATTTTAGAGGAAATTGAACCAGATGTTCAAGCAGATATTATTGAAAATTTAAGTCAATCTAAGAGGGATGAAGTATTAGATAATATGCCTAATGATGAAATTGCAGACATATTAGATGAAGTTGATGAGGAAACTGCTGAAAAGATTCTTTTATCTATGGAGAAAGAAGATGCTGATGAAGTAAGAACACTTATGCAGTATGAAGACGAAACTGTAGGAAGTATAATGAATAAGGATTTTATAGATTTTAATATAAATATAACTGTTGAAGAAACTATAGAACTTTTAAGAGAAACAAATCCAGAGGATGAAGTGTCACATTATATATATATTACAGATCAACAAGAAAGACTTCAAGGAGTAGTGTCGTTAAAAGCACTTATAATGTCAGATCCTAAAAATAAACTCAGAGAAATAATGTTAACTAATATAGTAAAAATAAATGATAATGAAAATATAGATGAAGCTATAGAAATGTGTTCAAAATATGATCTTCTCTCTTTACCTGTAGTAGACAGTAGTGAAAAGCTGTGTGGTGTAGTTATAATGAGCGATATAGTAGAAGATATACTAATCCCAACATGGAGAAAGAGATTTAAAAAGGTAGGATAGAGAGAAGGTGTTTAAAATTGAAAAATAGAAATAAGTTTTTAATGATATTAGGAATAATAGGGCCAGGGCTTATTACAGCAAATGCAGGAAATGATGCAGGTGGAGTAGCCACTTACTCTGTAGTAGGAGCTCACTATGGTTACTCCATGCTTTGGGGAATGTTTGTAATAGCTATAGGTCTTGCAGTAATTCAAGAGATGAATGCAAGGATGGCTGTAGTTACAGGAAAAGGACTTTCAGATTTAATAAGAGAAAGATTTGGTGTCAAATGGGCTTTTTTTGCCATGATTGTACTCATAGTTGCAAATTTAGGCGTATGCATAGGTGATTTTGCTGGAATTGCTGCTAGTTTGGAGTTGTTTAATATAAGTAAATATATAACAATTCCAATACTTGCAGTAGTTATGTGGTTTATGTTAACTAAAGGAAGTTATTCAAAAGCCGAGAAGATATTTTTGCTTCTTACACTTACGTTTTTTGGATATGTTATAACTGCATTTTTAGTGAAACCTGACTGGGGTCATGTTGTAACAAGTGTTATAAAACCACAGGCTAAGCTTGATAAAGGGTATTTTTTAGTGCTTATAGGAATGATAGGAACTACTATAACACCTTATATGCAATTTTATTTACAATCATCCATAGTAGATAAAGGAATATCCTTAAAAGAGTATAAATATGAGAAAGTGGATGTTTATGTTGGAACTATTTGGGCAATATTAACGGCACTTTTTATAACTGTATGTACTGCAGAAACTTTATTCAAAGCAGGTATAAGTATAGATAGCGCGCAGGATGCAGCATCAGCATTAAGACCATTAGCAGGAAATTATTCATTTATGCTATTTGCCATTGGACTTTTTGGAGCATCATTTTTAGCATGTTGTGTTATACCTTTATGTACAGCTTATGCTGTATGTGAGGCATTTGGATTTGAAAGTGGTATTGACAACAAAATAAAGGAAGCACCTGTATTTTTTGGTTTGTTTTTATTTATGATTGTCATAAGTGCAGTAATAGTTTTAATACCTAATATTTCTTTGATTAATATAATATTAGTAACTCAGCAGTTGGCAGGGGTATTGTGCCCTGTGGTACTTATATTTATGATAAAACTTGTAAATGATACTGAAGTAATGGGTAAGTATGTGAACAGTACAATACAAAATTTTATTGCAAAAGCTACAGTAATACTTATAATAGCACTTACAATACTAGCTTTTGGTGGAAATTTTGTATAAATATGTTTTTACATAAATTAAGCATAATGCGAAGCAAAGCTTCGCATTATTTTTAGATATTATGCAAATTTAACTCCTAAAAAGTTGAGTGTATTTTTTATGGTTTAGTGAGCAAACTAAATTTATAAAACCATAAATTATAGCTTTATACTGAATCAAGGAGTGAGTTGGTATGACGAAAAAGATTTTAAGAGTTAGGCGAGAAGCAATTTGTGCACTTATGATTATAATTACATATGTTTCCACTACATTGTATGTAGATCCCTATAATAATGCTGTAAATGCCGTAGTTTACTATTATGGGTCCAGAGGTGGTGTGGTTTCACAGATACAAAGTAAGCTTAAGGCATGGTACTATTATGATGGTAGTGTAGATGGTGTATATGGTTATAGAACTTTTACAGCTGTTAAAAAATTTCAAGCTAAAAATGGATTAAAGGTAGATGGTGTTGCAGGAGATTCTACACTTCGAGCATTAGGCATATACAATACTACAGCTACAGCTGCAGCTGCAGCAAAAAATACTAATAGTTCTAGTAATCAGGATGTAACATTACTTGCCAGACTTATAAATGGAGAGGCTAGAGGAGAGCCTTATGAAGGCCAAGTGGCAGTAGGTGCAGTAATTTTGAATAGAACAAGAGATCCAAGATTTCCTTCTACAATAGCAGGAGTTATTTATCAACCAGGTGCTTTTACAGCTATAGTAGATGGGCAAGTACATGCTAATATGGAGCAAAATTCCATAAGGGCAGCTAGAGATGCTTTAAATGGATGGGATCCTTCAGGTGGAGCAGTATATTACTTCAATCCAGCCACAGCAACCAGTGCTTGGATATGGTCTAGACCATTAATTAAAGTTATAGGAAGTCATAGATTTTGTAAGTAGAAAAAAATTATATAATTTAACTAAAAAATATATTGACAAAATTAAAAATAATAATATAATAGAAATATAGAAATCATAGTAAAACACTCAGAAATACTTTGAAAAAGGAAAGTAACTTAAATGAAATTTTAAAGAGAGGAAACCATAGCTGAAAGGTTTCTAAAGGAATTTTAAGTGAAGTGCCCTTTGGAGTAGTGCACCGAATTAAGTAGGCTGCACCGGGTTTGCCCGTTATAGTGATAGAGCATAGCGCTGTGCTTGAAAAAGGTGAGATTTTTGTTAATCTAATTAGAGTGGAACCGCGGAGTTAAACTTCGTCTCTTTTATATAGAGATGGAGTTTTTTTAATACTCAAAATAGGATTTAAACTTGAATCATCAGATAGTGTATTACTTTAATGTAAATTTAGAACAAATAAGTAAAAAAATAAAAATAAAATTAATGGGGGTAAAAAAATGATTTATAATAATGCAATAGAAATGATAGGTGGAACACCTTTATTTAAACTTAATAATATAATTGACGAAAATGCAGCAGAGGTATATGTAAAGCTTGAAAAATTCAATCCAGGAGCAAGTATTAAGGACAGAGCAGCATTAGGTATGATAGAAAAAGCAGAGAGAGAAGGACTTATAAAAAAAGGTGACACTATAGTTGAACCTACTAGTGGAAATATGGGAATTGGACTTGCAATGATAGGTAAATTAAAAGGCTATAAGGTTATAATTGTAATGCCTGAAACTATGAGTGTAGAAAGAAGAAACACTATAAAGGCTTATGGGGCAGAGCTTGTTCTTACAGAAGGAGCTAAAGGAATGAAAGGTGCTATAGAAAAAGCTTCAGAAATAGTTGAAGGAAAAGAAGGATATTATATACCTCAACAATTTATGAATGAAGCAAATCCATTAAAGCATTATGAAACTACTGCAGATGAAATAATCAAGGATTTAAATAGTGTAGATGTATTCACTGCTGGTGTAGGTACAGGCGGAACTTTAATAGGAGTAGGAAAAAGATTAAAGGAAATAGATAAAGCAATAAAAATAATTGCAGTAGAGCCTGAAAAATCACCTGTAATATCAGGAGGTCAAGCATCTCCACACAAGATACAAGGAATAGGAGCTGGCTTTGTTCCAGATATTTATAAAAAAGAGTTCGTAGATGAGGTTATGACTATATCTGATGAAGAAGCCTTTGAGTATGCAAGACTTATGGCAAGAGAAGAGGGAATTTTAGTAGGTATATCTTCAGGAGCAAATATAGCAGCAGCTATAAAGCTTGCTAAGAAATTAGGAAAAGGTAAGAAAGTTGTTACTGTTGCACCAGATGGAGGAGAAAAATATCTATCCATGGGACTTTATTAGAAAAGGAGTGTTAAAAGTGAATCCATTTAAATCGCTGAAATATGATTTAGAAAGTGCCATGAAGAATGATCCGGCAGCAAGAAATCCAATAGAAGTATTTATCCTTTATCCATGCATCCATGCTCTTATACACCATAGAATGGCTCACTTTTTGTATAAAAGGAAGTTTTTCTTCATGGCTAGACTAATATCACAGTTATCTAGGTTTTTTACTGGGATAGAAATACACCCTGGAGCTCAAATTGGAAAGGGAATGTTTATAGATCATGGAATGGGTGTAGTTATAGGAGAAACTGCTGAGGTAGGTGATAATGTTACCCTTTACCACGGAGTAACCTTAGGGGGAACAGGTAAAGATAAAGGAAAAAGACATCCTACTGTAGGCAGCAATGTTACAATAGGAGCAGGAGCTAAGATTTTAGGACCTATAACTATTGGAGATAATGTAAAAGTAGGAGCTAACTCAGTGGTGCTAAAAAATGTTCCTTCAAATACAACAGCAGTTGGAATACCAGCTAGAGTCATATATAATAAGGTTAATCCTATAATAGAAATAAAAGACTACCAAGGACAAAGAAAAAAGATATATAATGAAATGGTGATATAATAATGGAGTACAGATTTATCTGTACTCTATTATATTGAGCAAAAAGGATGTGGTAATGTTTGAATTATAAAAGCATGATTATAGATTATTGTAAGGATATAGGATTAGATGCAGTAGGATTTACAAAATGCAGAGTTTTTGAAGAGCTAAAGCATTATTTTGAATATAGAAAAAGTATGTCACTAATCAATGAATTTGAAGAGCAAGATATAAATAAAAAGATTAATCCATTTATGTATATGGAAGATGGGAAAACTATAATTTCTATTGCGTTCCCTTATCTTTTTGATGATAATTTTCAACAAGAAGTGAATTTCTCTAAATATACTCAGGGAAGGGATTATCATGTAGTAGTATCTGAGTATTTGAAAAAGATATGCAGCTTCATAGAAAGGGAAATGTCAGGTAAGGCTGCTTATTTTGTGGATAGTAATTCCTTACCAGAAAGGTATATAGCTAAACTTTGTGGTATAGGATTTGTAGGGAAAAATAATATGATTATTACAGAGAAATATGGGTCTTACGTATTTTTAGGGGAAATAATAACGAATGTACAAATAGCAGAAGATAAACCTATGGAGTGCAAATGTGAAGGCTGTGATTTGTGCCAAAAGTCATGTCCTACAGGAGCTATAAGAGAAGAAAATAATTCTAATATATGCCTTTCATATATTAGCCAGAAAAAAGAAATAGATGATGAGTGGTTTGATAAGTTAAAAGGAAGAATTTTTGGATGTGATACTTGCCAGAGAATATGTCCTTTTAATAAAAAAGCTAGTTTTTCTAATATAGAAGAATTTAGACCATATGATTTTATGGAGGTAATAAATTTAGAAGAATTGGCAAATATAGATAAAAGAATCTTTTTAAACAAGTATTCAAAAAGTTCCTGTGGATGGAGAGGAAAAAATGTACTGCAAAGAAATGCATTAATTAATATAATAGGTATGAAGAAGAATATAAATATAGAAGGAATTAATTCTCCTTATGTAAAAAATTATTATAATAGACTTTTATACCATTTCAAACTATAATTTATATTATATAGATAATATGAAAGGTGGACTTTATTATGATTTCTCCTGGAATGGCTAAAATTATAGGCTATCTTCCTAAAGGACTTTTAGAACGTTTATGTAAAAAGCTGATATATGGCTATGTTGAAAAATATGCGGATATTCAAATTAATGGTATGGAAAATTTGAAAGATGTAAAAAGACCTATATTATTTATATGTAATCATTTGAGTAATTCAGATGGATTAGTTATAAACAAATCCCTTAAGGAAGAGGATATAACTTTTGTAGCAGGCATAAAGCTTTCAAAAAATCCTTTAACGAATTTAGGAATGAGCATGACTAAAACTATACCTATAAAACCTAATACAGCAGATAAAGATTCTATATCTAAAATAGTAAAGACTTTAAAGACAGGTAATAATGTACTTATATTTCCTGAAGGTACTAGAAGTAGAACTTCTAGTATGATAGAAGCCAAGAGAGGTGTTTTTTTAGTACAAAAACTAAGCAAGGCATCTATAATACCTTTAGCAATTCATGGAACAGAAAAATTATTACCTATAAAACAAGATATGGGATCAGAGAAATTTAACTATGCTAAAGTTACATTAAATATAGGAAAACAAATAGAAGTTCCAGAAAAGATGGAAAACGAAGATAAACATGCTTATGAAGAAAGATCTGTAAGTTTTATGATGAAGAAAATTGCAGAACTCCTTCCTGAGTCTTATAGGGGCGTCTATCGTTAAGATGAATAATCTATATCTTTAAGTTATTAAAGACATAGATTATTTTTTCACAAAATTCACTAAGTGTAGGTGATAGAGATGAATAAAAAAAATATAAATAAAATTTTAGAGACATTAAGCAAAACATATCCTGATGCAAAGTGTGCACTTAATTTTAAATCGCCATATGAGTTACTTATTTCCACCATATTATCAGCACAATGTACTGACGTAAGAGTAAACATGGTAACAGAAAAATTATATGAAAAATATAATACCCCTGAAGCAATGATAACTTTAACAGAAGAAGAATTATCAGAGAAAATTAGAAGCTGTGGTTTTTATAAGAATAAAAGTAAAAACATATTAGGTGCTACTAAAGCTATTTTAGAAAATGGGGGGAAAGTACCAGAGACCATGGAAGAACTCTTAAAGCTTCCAGGGGTTGGGAGAAAAACTGCTAATGTAGTTTTATCTAATGCATTTGGAGTACCAGCCATAGCTGTAGATACTCATGTGTTTAGAGTATCTAACAGACTTGGTATTGCAAATGGAGATACTCCAGAACAAGTAGAAAAGGGACTTATGAAAAATGTTCCAAGAGATATGTGGAGTGATACTCACCACTACCTGATATGGCACGGGAGACTTATTTGCAAATCTAGAAAACCAGATTGTGAAAAATGTCCATTAGCACCTTACTGTGAGTATTTTAGTGGAGGAGACACAAGCGCTTAAGGGCAATAAAGCTAGTTTTATCCGATCGCTACCATTGCTAATACCCCCATCTTCTTCAAGTGGAGGATAAGCACTGCTACGCGCCTGGATAAGTTCTTCTAAGACTCAGATGAAGAGAGGTATTCCTCACAAGCAAACTCCACCTGAGTCTAAGAATCACTTGATAAATTTTAAATCTGAGAGGAGTAACATAAAATGAACATTAAAGAAAAAGCATTGGAAATGCATAAAGCAAACAGAGGAAAATTAGAAGTAAAGAGCAAGGTTCAGTTAAAAACTAAGGAGGATTTGTCAATAGCATATACTCCAGGTGTTGCAGAACCTTGTCTTAAAATAGCTGAGAATGAAGATGCTGCCTATGATTATACTATGAAAGTTAATACTGTAGCTGTAGTAACTAATGGAAGTGCAGTGCTCGGTTTAGGTAACATAGGTGCAGCGGCAGGACTACCTGTTATGGAAGGAAAGGCTTTATTATTTAAAGAATTCGGTGGTATAGATGCATTCCCTATATGCTTAGATAGTAAGGATCCAGATGAAATAGTGAATATTGTAAAAGCAATGGCACCTACTTTTGGAGGAATAAATCTTGAGGACATAAAAGCACCAGAGTGCTTTTATATAGAAGAAAAATTAAAAAAAGAACTTGATATACCCGTTTTTCATGATGATCAACATGGAACTGCTATAATAGTTCTTGCAGGACTTTATAATGCCTTAAAACTTGTAAGAAAGAAGCTTGAAGAAGTTCAAATAGTAATAAATGGAGCAGGCTCAGCAGGTATTGCAATATGTAAGCTTCTTTTAAAGGCAGGAGCTCAAAATATAACTATGTGTGATAAAAATGGAGCATTAGTGGAAGGAAATTCTGAATTAAATCCAGCACAACAAGCCATAGCTAAAGTTACAAATAGAAATAAGGAACAAGGTACTCTTGCAGAAGTAATAAAAGGAAAAGATGTATTTGTAGGTGTATCAGCTGCAGGAGCACTTACTATGGAAATGGCTCAATCAATGAATAAAGATGGTATAGTTTTTGCAATGGCTAATCCAACACCAGAAATAATGCCAGATGTTGCAAAAGAAGCTGGAATAAGAGTAATTGCTACAGGACGTTCAGATTTCCCAAATCAAATAAATAATGTTTTAGTATTCCCTGGAATATTCAAGGGAGCCTTAGAAGTAAGATCAAAGATTATAAATGATGAAATGAAACTAGCAGCAGCAAGAGGTATAGCTAATCTAATAAAAGATGAGGAATTAAAAGAAGATTATATAATTCCAGATGCTTTTGATAAGAGAGTATGTAAATCTGTAGCAGAAGAAGTAAAAAGAATAGCTAGAGAAATGAAAGTAGCAAGAATTTAGTATAGAATTTATAATAGTTAATTTCAATAAAGCTAGGAGGTAAATAAAAATACCTCCTAGCTTTATTTTTTATTGCTATAGCCTGATTAGTGTATCAATAGTTCTCTTCTTAGTAAATCTAGGGCTGTTATGGTAGCTTGTGTTCTAACCATTTGTCTATCTCCATTACATAGGAGTTTTTTTACCTTAATTTCTCCATTTACATAAATTCCTATATAAACCAATCCCACAGGTTTCTCTTTTGTTCCACCTCCAGGACCTGCAATACCCGTAGTAGACAATCCTATATTGGTACCAGAAGTTTTTGCAATACCTTCTGCCATTTCCGCAGCAGTTTCTTTACTTACTGCACCAAATTTATCTAAAGTTTCTTTACTTACATTTATTCTATTCATTTTAGCTTCATTACTATAAGTTACTGCACCTTCCATAAATACGGAGGAGATGCCAGGATAGTTTACTAATTTAGAAGCTATTAGTCCACCAGTACAAGATTCAGCAGTAGATATAGTAAGGTTTTTATCTATAAGTAATTTCCCAATTACATCTTCAAGGTTGACTTCGCCTTCACTACATATGTTATCTCCAAGTTTTTGATGTATTTCATTTTCCATTTTTAAACCTCCAAACATGTATTTATTTTACGTTTTTATTCAGAAAGTCATAAACTTTTTGTGTATATTCTTTCTTATTATATAGGTATGATTGAGCATGTCCACTATAAGGCGCTATGTATATAGCCTTTTTTTCAGGTTTTACATAATACATATCATTACCCATTGAAAAAGGAATAAAGCTATCACTATCTCCATGTACAAACATTATAGGGGTTTTTACATCCTTAATGGAGTTTATAGGAGATACCTCAGAAAATGTAAATCCAGAACGTGCGTAAGCAATTATATTTGTATATGTAACAATTATTGATGCAAGATATTTGTTTTTTATTCCATAATCCTCTTTAAGTCTAAACATTAAAAGATTTCCTAGGTCAGAATAGGCACAATCGGATACATAGAAACTAACCAACTTGCTTTGTTCATTAAGTTTTGAATGAAGTAGTGCAGTTGCGCCGCCCATAGATTCACCATGAACACCTATTATACCATTAGAATTTTTATTATGTACCCACTTTATCCATTCATTTAAATCATATTTTTCATAAAAACCAAAGCTTATGTCACTTCCGCCACTTTCGCCACTAAATCTAGAATCATAAACAACGGTATTAAATCCTTTGTTTAAATAAATATCAGCATATTTCAATGATTCCCATCGGCTGCCTCTTATACCATGTACAATTACTACTGTATTTTCTGTTTTTACAGGATTGTGTATATAAGTACCACTTAATTTATATCCATATTTAGAATTTATAACTACCTCTTCCTTGGAAAGCTTCAAAAATCTATTGTCATCAAAGGTGTTTTTATATATTTCATGTAAATTAGCTACACCTTTACTAGTTTGCTCACGACAGGCTTTAGTATAAATCAAGTTACCTATAAATAAGCCAGCTGAGTTAAATATAATAAAAATAATAGAGAATAAAATTATAAATATCATTTTTATTCTATTTGATTTAACTTTGATTTTAGTTTCATTTTGTATACTAGAAACTTCATGCATTTTTTAAAGGTTTCCTCCATTAAGATATAATTATTCGATTTTTAGAGTACTAAAATCATTACAAATATAAGATGATTAAGTAAAAAGAGTTAGTAATTTATTATTAAATTATAACACTTTAATTTTATTATGTTAAATTGGAATTTTTGGTGGACTAATGAAAGTGAATAGTAAATTTCTGCATTAGGTCGCCAATAGATTATCAATATTAAAAAAATTTTGTTTTAATAATGGGGTTATAAAAATACAAAAAGTAATAATTCTATAGTATAATAACAATGGGAAATTGTGTTGGGGAGGGTAACCGTGAGAAGAAATAGGAGAGGTAGAAAAAAAGCTAAGAAAAATAAACTTGTAGTGCCGTTTATGATATTTACAGTACTTTTATTATCTGCTGCTTGTGGATATGTAACCTATAATTACAATTACATTAAATATTGGAATGGTTTAATATATCCTGGAGTAACAGTAGGTGGAGTAAATCTTTCAGAAAAAACTAAGGATGAGGCCAAAGAGATGCTAAAACATGATTTTTCAGAGCAAATAGTGAAAAAGAATATAAACATAAATGTAGAAGGTAAGGTTTATACTTTAAATTATTCAAAAATATCTCCCAAGTATAGCATTGAGGACGCAGTAAATACTGCATTCAATTATGGAAAAAGTTCAAATATATTTTCACAATTTATAATGTTGAAAATGAATAAAGATGAAAATTTTGATTTAAAATTTTCTTATGATGAAAAACCAGTAAAAGAGTTAATTAGCAATATTCAATCAGAGGTTAATAAAGATCCTGTTAATGCATCATTAGGAATAGATAACGGCAATTTAAATGTAATTTCTGAAGTGAATGGAAAAAAGTTAGAAAATGAAAAATTAGAAAAAGAAACTTTAAGTAAAATAAGTGGAAGCATAGGACAGAATGTTAATGTTACTGCACTTGTAAAACAAATACCTGCGAATATAAAAGGAGATTCTTTAAAAAGTATAAATTCGTTAATAGGGACATACTCTACTAATTTTGCATCATCTTCATCACAAAGAGCTAATAATATAGCATTAGCTACTAAGAGTATAAATGGAAAAATACTTATGCCAGGTGAAGTATTTAGCTTTAATGATACAGTTGGGGAAAGAACAGAAGAAAGAGGGTATGAACCAGCGCCTGTAATTATAGGAAATAAGCTAGAATCGGGACTAGGTGGAGGAATATGTCAGGTATCTACTACTTTATACAATGCGGTAAGTAGGTCTGGAATGACATCTATAGAAAGAGAACATCATACTATGCCGGTACATTATGTGCCACAGGGTATGGATGCTACAGTTGATTATGGAAATATAGATTATAAGTTTAAGAATATATATCAATATCCTGTATACATTCAAGCATATATATCCAATGGAAATATAATATTTAATTTATATTCTAATTCTTCTATGAAAAACTAATTTAAATTAAGCATTTTTTATAGTATAATTAAAATATGTGTGAATAAAACTTACTTAAGATAGGAAAGACTTCCGTAATCTGGATTCTACCTTAAGATTAGTTAAAATTATTTAAAAGCTTAACTTACATTATTTTGATAAAATATTAGGGTAAGTTATATATCAGATTAAGAGGTGATTCCATGGTAAAAAGCAATGATGATATGAAAAAAAATAACATATTATCAAAAATGCTAATTGGTGCAGCAGTAGTGGTAGGGGTGATAGTATTTATAATATATCAGTATAATACTGCAAAGGCTTGGAGTGGTAGAATATATCCAGGAGTAAAAATTGAAAATCAGGATTTGTCAGGTAAAACAAAAGATGAGGCTAAGAGTATTATAGAAAAAAAATATAAAGTTGGAGTTATAAAAAAGAAATTAAATATTAAGGCTGATGCCAGGACTTATACATTAGATTTTTCAAAGATAAATCCTAAATATGATATTGATGGTGCTGTAAATCAAGCTTTTAGTTATGGTAAGGATAGAAATTTATTAAAGAAATATCAACTTATAAAATTTTCATCTACTAAACAGTTTAATTTAAAGCTTGTATATGATGATAAACCTGTAAATGAATTTATAGATGGTATTGAAAAAGAAGTGAATAAAGCACCTATAGATGCAACTTTGAATACTAGTCAAGGAAATATTAAAGTAGTTCCAGATAAAAAGGGTGAAACACTTCAGAAGGATAAACTAAAAAAAGAACTTGCATCTAAAATAAATGGAGAAATTGATCATGATATTGATATAAAGGCTCCTATGCAAGCAGTAAATGCAAAAATAACAGCAGATAAAATTTCTAGCATAAACTATAAAATAGGTGAATTTAGCACAGAATATGGAAGTATATCTTCAGCTGAAAGGGAAAATAACATAGTTTTAGCCACAAAAAGTATAAATGGAAAAATACTTATGCCAGGTGATACCTTTAGTTTTAATGACATAGTAGGAGAGAGAACTGCAGAAAGAGGGTATCAAGCTGCACCTGTAATCATAGGAGATAAGGTGGATTCAGGTCTAGGTGGAGGAATATGCCAAGTTTCAAGTACTTTATATAATGCGGTGATTAGAGCAAATATAAAATCAGTAGAGAGAACTCATCACTCATTACCATCTCATTATGTAAAATTAGGTATGGATGCTACAGTAGATTATGGCAGTCTAGATTATAAGTTTAAAAATACATTGAAATATCCTATATACATAGAAGGAGATGCTTCAGGAGGAGTTGTTGCATTTAACATATATTCCAATAATTCTTTAGCAGGTATAGTAACAGAGATAAATTCAGATGTTTATCAAACAGTAGAACCAAATATCAAATATCAAGATGATTCTACTCTACCGGAAGGAAAAACGGAAGTGGAAAAACCTTCTTCAACAGGTTACAAGGTTAAAGTAACAAAAACCACAACACAAAATGGAAAATTAATTAGCCAAGAAACAATTGCAGATGATTATTACGAGCCAGTAGAAGGAATAATAAAAAGAGGAACTAAAAAACCAGAAACTCCACCAGCTGGTCAACCAGCAGTACCAGCACCAGCAACACCAGCTGCTGCTCAGCCAAGTACTGCACCAAGTGCTCCTAAAAATTAAAGGGTGTCACAAAATTATTTATGTAGCTATAAATAATTTTGTGACATTTTTAATTTATGAAATTTTTATAAGTGAAATACTTTTAATATAGTAGATGTTTTTAAATTGACATAAAATATTCATATATGGTAAAATGAGGTTGTTGTGTTAAAGTTATGAGCGGGTATGGCGAAATGGCAGACGCGCTAGATTCAGGTTCTAGTGAGAAATCATGCAGGTTCGAATCCTGTTACCCGCACCATAAAAAGTCTATGAATTAATTTCATAGGCTTTTATTTATGTTAACAATATTAAAAATTCAAATGATTTTAATATACTATAAGAGAAAAAATATGGAATAATTTTACAACAGATGGTATAATATAAATATTCAATTTGTAATTAAAAAATTAAATATATTATACAAAAAATTATAAGGAGATTAAAACATGAGAATTGCAAATAGAAAAAGATTCACATTTTCTTGTATTTTTTTTACCTTATCAATGTTATTATTTGGAAAAACTGTAATAAATATAAAACAAGATAAAGTGACACAAGTTCAACCTGTAGTAATGGCTGTAGATAAAAATGGAACAAAAAAATCAACTGATACTAAGGTAAATCAGAATATAAGCAAAGATGTAATAGTATTAGATGCAGGGCATGGTGGAATTGATAATGGTACAAGCTATAAAAATTTGTATGAAAAAAACTTAACCTTAAAAATGGTTAAATATGCGGAAGCGTATTTGAAAAGCAAAGGATATACAGTAGTTCTTACAAGAAATAAGGATGAACTTATACCTTTAAAGGAAATTGGAAGAAGAGTAAATGCATCATCTGGAACTGTATTTGTATCTATTCACGTAAATTCCATTAGTGATGCAAGCTTTAAAGGAATAACAACCTTGTATTATGATGTACAAGGTTATGAAAAGGATGAAAGAATAAAATTGGCAAATACTTTAGAGAAAGAAGCTGTAAAAAGTGATAACTGGGAAAGCAAG
Source organism: Clostridium sp. JS66 (assembly GCF_033561535.1). Lineage (NCBI taxonomy): Bacteria > Bacillati > Bacillota > Clostridia > Eubacteriales > Clostridiaceae > Clostridium > Clostridium sp. JS66. The sequence continues at coordinate 280,033 of NZ_CP131467.1, forward strand.
GGTATAAAAAAGCAGAATGTTGCAATATTGAGATATAGTAAAATACCTTGTGCTTTAGTAGAATGTGGCTTTATAACTAACAATGAAGATAGGGACAAGCTATCTAAAGATGAGGTTTTAAAAAGGTTATCTGAAAACATATCTAACGGTATAATAAAATATTTAAAGCAAAGTTCAGATTCATAAAAAGCTTTTAGAAAATGTTAACATAAAATGAAGTATTATATTTACACCTTTTTGTTCTTGTGTTATTATGAGATAATATATTTATGTAATTTATAATTGTATAAGGCTATTAAGCTTTAATTATTTAAACAAATTATAAAGTAATTTGTAATTAATATTGGATAGTAGAGAAATTAATAAGTCTAGGATGACTTTTCTAACTATCCACTATTTGTTTTCAACTAAAAAAATTTTATAACTTTAAAAGTGAAAGGTAGGTGTAAGCCCAATTTGCAGCTTAGAGTAAATATAACTTAAATCATGCTGTATAAAAAGTTGGGTGATGTTTTGAATTTAAATATAGTACTATTTCAACCAGAAATACCACAAAATACAGGTAATATAGCAAGAACTTGTGTACTTACAAATTGTAAACTTCATTTGATAAAACCTTTAGGTTTTAGTTTAGATGAAAAACATTTAAGAAGAGCAGGATTGGATTATTGGAAATACCTAGATCTTGAAGTTTATGAATCATATGAAGAATTAAGAGAAAAATATAAGGATTCAACTTTCTATTTTTCTACTACACATGGTGATAATTTCTATCATGAAGTAGAATTTAAAGAAGGGGATTTTATTGTATTTGGCAGAGAGTCTTGTGGACTTCCAGATAGTGTAAGAAAAAGTGATCCCAAAAGATGTATAAGAGTACCTATGATAAATACTACAACTCGATCATTAAATTTATCTAATACAGTAGCTATTGTTGCATATGAGGCATTAAGACAGATGGATTTTCCAACCATGAAGTAGGAGGAAGTTAAGGTATGGAAAAAATAAAGATAATAACGGATAGTACATCAGATCTGCCATTAAATATAGTAGAAAAATATGATATTGAAGTACTTCCACTCCTTGTTAGTTTTGGTGAAGAAACTTACCAAGATGGTGTAGGCATAAATTTACATACACTGTTATCTAAAATGGATGGAAATAAAGATTTTCCAACAACAGCACAGGTAAATCCACAAAGATTTATGGAATGTTATAAAAAGTATCTTGATCAAGGATATAAGATAGTATCCATACATATCTCATCAAAGTTAAGTGGTACGTATCAATCAGCTTGTATAGCTAAAGATACATTAGAAACAGAAGATATAGTAGTAATAGATAGTTTTAATGTTACATCAGGTCTTGGAATTTTAGCTATGAAGTCAGCCGAATTAAAAGAAAAAGGTTTAGGAATATATGATATAGAAACAGAAATTAAAAATTTAATTCCCCATGTAAAAAGCGTATTGGCATTTGGAACAATGGACAATCTGATTAAAGGTGGTAGAATATCTAAAACTGCAGGGACCATAGCAAATATTTTGGGGATAAAACCCATAATTTCTATAGAAAATGGAGAATTGATTGTAATAGATAAGGTAAGAGGAAGTAAAAAAGCTATAAGAGTTATACTAGATTATTTAGATAAAAAAGGTATAAAGCAGGGGGAAACCTCTGTACTTTTGCATGTAGAAAATAAAGATATTTTAGATAACTTAAGAGAAGATTTGAAAGAAAAAAATAATAAGTTCATTGAATGTGAAGTAGGATGTGTAGTTGGAGTATATGCAGGAGCAGGTGCTTGTGGTGTATTTTTCATAGAAGGTTTTTAATTAAAAAACTAAACTTCAAATTTATAACAAATAAGTTAAAAAGTATTGAAAAAAATGCAGTTGTATAATATAATGTAATAGAACTTATAAAATTTAATTATAATTAAATAAAGACAGATGAAAGTATAAAGAGATATCCTTGAATGGGTAGCCGTCGGGGAAATATAAAAAAGAAGTATTTTTATAAAAACTCTCAGGCAAAGGGATTTATACTGGATGGAACTCTGAATAGTGAGTATATATTTTCCTAAGATTGTATTACATAGCTAACAGTGTTAAACAGAGACATGATGATAGAAGTATCGTTATGTCTTTTTTTATATATAATTCAAGGAGGGATTAATTATGGGAGATTTGAAAAAAACACCATTGTTTGATGTCTATCCAAGGTATGGAGGCAAAATTATAGATTTTGCAGGATGGGCACTTCCAGTTCAGTATCAAGGTATAATTGTTGAACATGAAGCAGTACGCAATTCAGCAGGTATTTTTGATGTATCACACATGGGAGAAGTAGAAGTTAAGGGGAAAGATGCTTTAAAATTTGTACAAAACATAATCACTAATGATGCTTCTACATTGGAGAATAATCAGGCACTTTATAGTCCAATGTGTTATGAAAATGGGGGAACAGTAGATGACATACTTGTGTATAAATATGCTGATGATTATTTTTATTTAGTTATTAATGCAGGAAATATAGATAAAGATTTTAAATGGATGATGGATCATAAAGATAATTTATATGTAGATATTACAAACATATCTCCAGATATTTGTGAATTCGCTATTCAAGGGCCAAAAGCGCAGATGATATTACAGAAGGTTGTAAATATAGATTTAGAAAATATAAAGTTTTTTTACTGTGAAAGAAATGTAAAAGTTAATAATGTTGATTGCATGATATCAAGAACAGGTTATACAGGCGAAGATGGTTTTGAAATATTTTGTAATGCTAAAGATGGGGAAAGCACATGGGTTAAACTTCTAGAGGTTGGAAAAGATGATGGCCTAATACCTGTGGGGCTTGGTTGTAGAGATACTTTAAGATTTGAAGCATGTTTACCTTTGTATGGCAATGAGCTTACTGAAGATATAAGTCCTTTGGAAGCAGGAATTGGTACTTTTATAAAGTTAAATAAGGATAAATTTATAGGCAAGGAAGCATTGATGAAACAGAAATCCCAAGGGTTGAAAAGAAAAATTGTGGGATTTGAAATGAAGGACAGAGGAATTCCAAGGCATGGATATAAGGTTCAAGTGAACGGTGAAGAAATTGGTTTTGTCACTACAGGATATAAATCACCATCTTTAAATAAAAATATAGGTCTTGCTCTTATAAAAGCAGATTATGCAGGTTTGGGAAAAGAAATAGAAATTATTATTAGAAACAAAGGAGCTAAGGCTGAAATAATAGATAAAAAGTTTTATAAAAAAAATTATAAAAAACAGTTGTAAAATATAAAACCTTTTTATATTTATTTGAATTAAGCAGCAAAATTAATGTTTTATCAAATAAAAAATAAAGTGTTAATGAGGGGGAATAAAAATGAAATTATTAGAAAACTTAAAGTACACTAAAGATCATGAATGGGTAAAGGTTGAAGGAGATAAGGCTTATATAGGTATTACAGATTTTGCACAACATTCTTTAGGAGATATTGTATTTGTTGAACTTCCAGAGGTGGATTCTGAATTTAATGCAGAAGAAGCTTTTGGAGTAGTTGAATCTGTAAAGGCAGCATCAGACATATATATGCCTATAAGTGGAAAAATAGTTAAAGTAAATGAAGACTTAGTTGATTCACCTGAATTAGTAAATGAAGACCCTTATGAGAACTGGATAATAATGATTAGTATTTCAGATACAGCACAGCTAAATGATTTATTGGACAGCAAGACTTATGAAGATTTGTGTGGTAAGGAGGAATAATATGTTTCCATATATACCTGTAACTCCTGAAGATGAAAAGAAAATGTTAGATAGTATTGGCTTAAATTCATTAGATGACCTTTTTTCAGATATTCCAGAAAGTATAAAACTTAAAAGAGCTTTAAATTTACCAGAGGGATTGTCAGAATTAGAACTTTCAAAATATCTAGATACTTTGGCTGATAAAAACTTAAGCGCAAATGAACTTACCTGCTTTTTAGGTGCAGGTGCTTATGATCATTATATTCCAGCTTTAATTAAACATATAGTTTCCAAATCAGAATTTTATACTGCATATACACCTTATCAGGCAGAAATAAGCCAAGGAACATTACAGTGCATATTTGAATATCAAAGTATGATTTGTGAACTTACAGGACTTGATGCTGCTAATGCTTCTATGTATGATGGAGCAACTGCTTGTACAGAGGCAGCTTTAATGGCAGTTGATAGCACAAGGAAGAGGAAAATATTAGTATCCAAGACTGTTCATCCAGAAACTATAAAGGTATTAGAAACTTATACAAAATTTAAAGATATAGAATTAATGGAAATAGATATAGCAGATGGAGTTACTGATTTAGAAAAATTAACATCAGCTATTGACAATAAAACAGCAGGAGTTATATTACAAAATCCTAATTTCTTTGGAATAATAGAGGATGTTAAGGAAGTAGAAAAAATTACTCACGACAATAAGGCATTACTTATTATGAGTGTGGACCCTATATCCCTTGGCATATTGAAATCTCCAGGAGAATTAGGTGCGGATATAGCAGTTGGTGAAGGACAAAGTTTAGGAAACAATATGAGTTTTGGAGGTCCATATGTTGGCTTTATGGCAACTAAAGCAAAGCTTATGCGTAAAATGCCAGGAAGAATAGTAGGACAAACTGAAGATTTAGATGGAAAAAGAGGTTTTGTTTTAACTTTGCAAGCAAGGGAACAGCATATAAGAAGGGAAAAAGCAACTTCTAATATATGTTCAAATGAAGCTTTAAATGCCTTGACTGCGGCAATATATCTTACTACCATGGGTAAAAAAGGAATCAAGGAAGTAGCTTATCAAAGTACACAAAAAGCTCATTATGCCTTTAATAAAATCACTAAATCAGGAAAGTTTAAACCTCTATTTAATAAACCTTTCTTTAAGGAATTTGCAGTAGTAAGTGAAAAGGAACCAGCAATTATAAATGATGAATTACTGAAAAATAAAATACTTGGAGGTTATCCTTTAGGTAAAAGTTATGCTTCCTATAAAAATGCACTGCTTTTCTGTGTAACAGAAAAAAGGACAGCTCAGGAGATTGATAAATTAGTAAGTGTAATGGAGGGAGTATAAATGAAAGAATATAATAAATTGATTTTTGAAGTTTCAAAGCCAGGAAGAGTGGCTTATACACTTCCTAAATGTGATGTAGAATGTGAAGTTGTTGAAAATTTAATTCCTAAAGATATGCTAAAGACTAGTGAGGTGGAACTTCCAGAGGTTAGTGAACCAGATGTAATAAGACATTTTACACTTCTTGCAAATAAGAATTATGGAGTAGATAATGGTTTTTATCCTTTAGGCTCTTGTACCATGAAATACAATCCTAAAATAAATGAAGATATAGCTTCCAACCCACAGTTTTTAAACATTCATCCATATCAAAGTGAAGATACTGTACAAGGAGCACTTGAAATAATGTATGATTTGAGCAGTAAACTTTCAGAAATATCTGGTATGGATTATGTTACACTTCAGCCAGCAGCAGGTGCTCATGGAGAACTTACAGGACTTATGATAATTAAATCTTATCATAGAAAAAGAGGAGATTTGAAAAGAACAAAAATCATAGTTCCGGATTCTGCCCATGGAACAAATCCTGCCAGTGCCAATGTAGCTGGTTTCACTATAGTTGAAGTAAAATCTGATAAAAAAGGACTTGTGGATATAGAATCTTTAAAATCTGTATTGAATGATGAAATAGCAGGGTTAATGTTAACAAATCCAAATACATTAGGTCTTTTTGATTCGAATATTAAATTGATATCAGATATGGTACATGAAGCTGGAGGTCTTGTTTACTACGATGGTGCAAATTTAAATGCTATTATGGGAGAAGCAAGACCTGGAGATATGGGATTTGATGTAGTTCATATGAATCTTCATAAAACATTTTCAACACCACATGGAGGTGGAGGACCAGGAAGTGGTCCTGTAGGAGTAAAAGAGAGGTTAGCTGAATTTTTACCTGTACCTGTTATAGAAAAGAAAGAGGAAAAATATACTTTGAATTATGATAAGCCTTATTCTATTGGAAAAGTTAAAAGTTTTTATGGTAATTTTAATGTCATAGTAAAGGCTTATTCCTATGTACTTACAATGGGAGCAGAAGGACTTAAAAAAGCTAGTGACATAGCTGTGTTAAATGCTAATTATATAAAAGGTAAATTGAAGAATTATTATAATCAGCCTATAGATAGTATTTGTAAACATGAATTTGTAATGGCAGGTTTAAAGGATGCACCTGAAGGTGTCAGTACTCTTGATATAGCTAAAAGGTTATTAGACTATGGATATCATCCACCAACAATATATTTTCCTTTAATTATCGATAGTGCATTGATGATAGAGCCTACAGAAACGGAAAGTAAGGAAACTTTAGATGGCTTCATAGATTCCATGATAAAAATAGCTGAAGAAGCTAGAGAAAATCCTGAAATATTAATAAATGCACCACATAACACACCAATTAAAAGATTAGACGAAGTAAAAGCTGCTAGAAATCCTGTAGTGAAATATAGTAAGAAAGATTAGATAATTTACTATAAATAATCTGCATTAAATAAGATTATAATATAAAATTGTTAAAAAAATAATTACTGTTAATACTCGATAACCCATAAATAACATTTATTTGTAAATGACGTTACAAATAAATGTTATTTTTATATGTGATAAAATATGGCATTTTAAAGAAAACTATGAATTCACTTATTCATATGTCTGGAAATAGATAAAATAATAGTCAGTAATTATAAAAAATTGCATGATATATGGGTTTAAATGGATGTTATGTATCCGAAAACAAAATAAATGCTATAAAAAAATACAATAGAAAATGTTTTCAAAAATTATAGAAAAAAATGTGACTATAATATATAATAATAATTGAAAAGAAGATTATAAAAAAACTTAATAAATTAGGATGATGTTTTCGGGAGATTAAGTAGAAAACTTAACAAAGTTTTACTTTAAGAGTTTGCTTAGCTATATATTTTAAATATATAGTATCCTTCAATGGATAGCCGAAGGAGTAAGTATTGTTTTTACCGTAATAATATGAACCTCTCAGGCAAAAGGACCGAAAACGGACAAATCTCTGGGAAGCGTTAAGCACCGAAGGAGTAAATCTCTCAGGTTAAAGGACAGGGGTATAAAACGGAAGTTTTATACCCCTGTTTTTATTTTGTAAAGTAAAGATTGCTTATATTTAATTTTTGCAAAAGGAGAGTAAAAAGTGGTGGAAGAGGTAATAATCATTACAAATAATCCTATGAGTAACAATAAATTAGGTGATGTATATGAGGTGGATTTCATAGATGGTACTACTATGGAGGTCTACACAAAGGTTAGAGATTATATCCATAAAGGACATGAATTATTAACTCATCCTTTAATGAGTAGTATTAAACCTAATGAAACTCCATATAGAACAGTAGTTATATCTAAGAACAATCACAGTGTAGTAGACATGAAATCCTTAGGGTATATAGAAGAAGCTATACATACTACTGAAAAATTTTTAAAAAATTATGGAATACCCAATTGGACTAAGCAGGTAATAGAAGATTTTCAGCTTATAGATTATGATTTAATATATCATGCATTAACATAATTTAGTGGTTAAAACTATTTTTAAAATTGAGAATTTTCTGGATTAGATTTTTAAAAGGCAGGAGGTAATTTTATGGCACAAATTTATGACACTCTAATAATAGGAGGAGGACCAGCAGGGTTATCAGCAGGACTTTATGCAGCAAGATCTAGGATGAATACTTTAATTATTGAAAGGGCAAAATATGGTGGTCAGGCAACAACTACAGATGAATTGGAAAATTATCCAGGTTCCATAGAGGAATGTACAGGAACAACTTTAAGTAAGAGAATGAAAAAACAGGCAGAAGATTTTGGAACAAAATTTACAAAGGATGAAATAGTAGAAGTAAATTTAGAAGGTGACATAAAAGTTGTAAAAGGCAAAAAGGAAACTTATGAAGCAAAAACTATAATAATAGCTACAGGAGCAAATCCTAAACTTTCAGGCTTTAAAAATGAAACTGAACTTAGAGGAAAAGGAATTTCTTACTGTGCAACTTGTGATGCTGACTTTTTTACAGATTTAGATGTAGCTGTTATAGGGGGAGGAGACTCTGCAATAACAGAGGCAATATATCTTACAAAATTTGCAGAAAAGGTTACAGTAGTTCATAGAAGGGATGCATTAAGAGCAGCAAAATCATTACAAGAAAAAGCTTTTGCTAATCCTAAAATAGACTTTATTTGGAATTCAACTATAGAAGAAGCTGTAGGCGATGAAATATTAGAAAAACTTATATTAAAAAATAAATTAACTGGTGAAAATAGTGAATTAAAAGTAGATGGATGCTTTGTATTTGTAGGATATGATCCAATATCAGCTCTATTTGAAGGAAAGTTAAACATGGAGAATGGTTATATTATAACAGATGAAGATATGCAAACTAATGTAGCTGGAGTTTTTGCAGCAGGAGATGTAAGAAAAAAATCATTAAGGCAGGTAATAACTGCAGCAGCAGATGGTGCTATAGCAGCAACTATCGCTGAGCGTTATTTAGAAGAACATAAATAAAATATTTAGGAGGTTAAAAAATGATTGAATTAAACAAGGAGAATTTTGAAGGCGAAGTTTTAAATTATACTGAAAAACCAGTATTTGTTGATTTCTGGGGAGATAAATGTGAAATATGTAAAGAACTTATGCCAGGAGTACATGGCTTAGAAGAAAAGTATGGAGATAAAATAAAGTTCTCAAGCTTAAACATAAGTACTGCAAGAAGACTTGCTATAGGACAAAAGGTACTAGGACTACCAACAATGATAATTTATAAAAATGGAGAGAAAGCAAATACAATTACTGCTGACAAAATTACTTCATTAGAAGATGTGGAAAGTTTTATAAAAACATATTATGACACACTATAATAAAAAAAGACAAGATTTAGATGAAAATCATCATCACCTTGTCAAAAATTAAGTAACGTTCATTAAAATCCTAATATATATAAATAAAAAATACAAGTAAATTTTAATACTATTAAAAATTAAAATAGTTAACAATTGTAACAATCAGTATTATTGATAGCAATAGGCAATTTTGTACCTATTGAAATAAATTTGGAGGTGAATACTTTGCGTTTAGAAGTTGGAAAAATTTATGTAAAGGACATTCAATTTGGAGCTGAAACAAAAGTTGAAAGTGGAATTCTTTATGTAAACAAAGAAGAACTGTTAAAAGAAGTAGGTGGAGATGAAAGACTTAAAAGTATTGAGTTTGACATTGCAAAACCAGGTGAAGAAACAAGAATAATACCTGTAAAAGATGTTATTGAGCCAAGAGTTAAGGTAGAAGGCAAAGGTGGAATATTCCCAGGATTTATAAGCAAAGTAGATATGGTTGGTTCAGGAAGAACTCATGTGCTAAAGGGTGCAGCTATAGTAACTACTGGAAAAATAGTTGGATTCCAAGAAGGTATTATAGATATGAGTGGAGAAGGAGCAAAATATACTCCATTTTCAAAGACAAACAATTTAGTAATAACTTGTGAACCAAAAGAAGGGGTTAAACAGCACGAGCATGAAGAAGCAGTAAGAATGGTTGGATTTAAAGCTGCTACTTATATTGGTCAGGCTGGAAAGAACATAAAACCAGATGAAATTAAAACATATGAAACATTGCCATTATTAGAACAAGTTAAACAATATCCTAATCTTCCAAAGGTAATATATGTTTATATGCTTCAAAGTCAAGGACTTTTACATGACACATATGTTTATGGAGTGGATGCAAAGAAAATAATACCAACATTTATATATCCAACAGAAATGTTTGATGGAGCTATTGTTAGTGGAAACTGTGTATCTGCTTGCGATAAGAATCCAAGTTATGTCCATATGAATCACCCAGTAATTGAAGACCTATATGAGCATCATGGAAAAGATTATAATTTCTTAGGCTGTATCATAACAAATGAGAATGTTTATCTTGCAGATAAGGAAAGATCCTCAAATTATACTGCTAAGTTAGTAGAATATTTAGGAGCTGATGCAGTAATTATATCAGAAGAAGGATTTGGTAATCCAGATGCAGACTTAGTTATGAATTGCAATAAAATAAGCGATTTGGGTGTGAAAACTGTATTAATTACAGATGAATATGCAGGACAAGATGGAAGTTCACAATCATTAGCTGATTCAACACCAAAAGGTGATGCAGTAGTTACTGGAGGAAATGCTAATGAAGTTGTTGTATTACCACCAATGAAAAAAATAATAGGGCATCCAGAAGCAGCAAATGTAATAGCTGGAGGACATGTAGGAAGTTTAAGAGAAGATGGTTCTATAGAGGCTGAAATTCAAGTTATAACTGGAGCTACTAGTGAAGTTGGATTTAATAAATTAACAGCTAAAGGATTCTAAATTGCAAGGATTATATAGGCTTTATCATAAAATTATTGAAAGAAGGGTGATTATATATGTTACAAGGAAAAAAAGTTATAGCAGTAGGAGATAGAGACGGAATACCAGGACCAGCTATTGAAGCTTGTGTTAAATCAGCTGGAGCAGAAGTTGTTTTTGCATCAACAGAATGCTTTGTTTGAACAGCCGCAGGTGCTATGGATCTGGAGATCCAACAAAGAGTAAAAGATTTAACTGAAAAACATGGTGCAGAAAATATAGTTGTAGTAATTGGAGGAGCAGAGGCAGAAGCTTCAGGACTTTCAGCAGAAACAGTAAGTGCTGGAGACCCAACATTTGCAGGTCCACTTGCTGGAGTAGAGTTAGGTTTAGCAGTTTACCATATGGTTGAACCAGAAATAAAAGATGAATGTGATGCTGCTGTTTATGATGAGCAGTGCGGAATGATGGAGATGGTTCTTGATGTAGATGCTATTATTGGAGAAGTTAAAACTGTAAGAGATCAGTATTCAAAATTTTAATTAGTAAAAATAGTCGATTTTTAATAAAAATAGTTTAAATATGTGAAAGTCCTAAAAAGGAGGGGAATATTAGATGCTTAAAGTTGTTCATTATATAAATCAATTTTATGGCGGTATAGGTGGAGAAGAAAAAGCAGATGTGAAGCCAGAAATTAAGGAAGGTTTTGTAGGTCCTGGAATGGGACTTAATGGATTGTTAAAAAAAGGTGATGCTGAAATTGTCGCTACAGTAGTGTGCGGTGATTCTTATTATAACGAAAATGAAAAAGAGGCTAAGGCTGCAGTATTAGAAATGATTAAAAAGTACAATCCAGATTTATTTATAGCAGGACCTGCATTTAATGCTGGAAGATATGGTGTTGCTTGTGGTTCTATAGCTAAAGAAGTTTCAGAAAAGTTGAATATACCAGTAATTTCAGCTATGTATGTTGAAAATCCAGGGGTGGATCTATATAAAAAAGACATATATATAGTAGAAACTAAAAATAGTGCTGCTGGTATGAGAGATGCCCTTCCTAAAATAGTAAACTTGGCATTAAAGCTTGCTAAAGGTGAAGAAATAGGATCACCTGAAGAAGAACATTTCATAGAAAGAGGAATAAGAAAAAATTATTTTCATGAAGAAAGAGGCTCAAAAAGAGCTGTTGATATGCTTATAAAGAAAATAAGTGGAGAAAAATTTGTTACAGAATTTAAAATGCCTGTATTTGATAGAGTAGATCCTGTTGCTCCAGTAGCAGATGTTGCAAAGGCAAAGATAGCTATAGTAACATCTGGTGGTATAGTTCCAAAAGGAAACCCAGATCATATCGAATCATCAAGTGCTTCAAAGTTTGGAAAGTATGACATAGAAGGAATTGAAAACTTAACAGATGAAACTAATGAAACAGCACATGGAGGATATGATCCAACTTATGCTAATGCTGATTCAGATAGAGTTCTACCAGTGGATGTTTTAAGAAAGATGGAGAAGGAAGGAAAAATAGGCTCTCTTCATAGATATTATTATTCCACTGTTGGAAATGGAACAGCTGTTGCTTCTGCCAAAAAATTTGGAGAGAATATAGCTAAAGAATTAATAGCTGACGGAGTTGATGCAGTTATATTAACGTCTACTTGAGGAACTTGTACACGTTGCGGTGCAACAATGGTAAAAGAAATTGAACGTGCTGGACTTCCAATAGTTCACATGTGTACAGTAGTTCCAATATCTTTAACAGTAGGGGCAAATAGAATAGTTCCTACAATAGCAATACCTCATCCACTTGGAAATCCATCATTAGATGCTAAGGATGAGTTTGAATTAAGATATCATTTGGTAGAGAGAGCATTAAAAGCTCTACAAACACCAGTAGACAAACAAACAGTCTTTGAAAAATAAAAAAAGTTAAGAACTAATAATGAAGAGTTAATAGTGAAGGATGATTTTTAACTGTCGCAAAAAATCCATATTAACTATTAACTCTTCATTCTTAACTATTAATTTTTTAAAATCATAGGCTAATTTTATAGATTTCAATTAGAAATAAGGAGGGGTTTATAAATGAGTTTTCCAGTTGTAAAAAAAGCTTCTTATATTTTGGTAAATACACCAGATATGGTAATACACAATGGTACTACTCAAACATTAGAAAGGGAAACAAACCCAGATTCAGATTATTTGAAGGAATTAAAAAATCATTTAAGATCTTTTGAAGATGCAGTAGGTTATGCACCAAATCAAACATACATAGGAAATTTAACTCCAGAACAATTAAGTGAATTAAAAAGACCATGGCATACAAGTAATATTGAAGGTGCATCAAGGTTTGGAAAATTTGGTGAAATAATGCCTCAAGATGAGTTCTATGGACTTTTAAAAATTTCAGATGTATTTGATTTAGTAATTCTTGAAAAGTCTTTTACTGAAATGGTTAAGGAAAAGTTTAAAGCACATCCAATTTTAAATGCAAAGGCAGAAGATTTAAAATTAGGAGAAGATGAAGCTGTTATAGAAAAATTGGTAAATGACAAAGTAGCAGAAGGACTATATGAAAATGGTAAGCTTGTAGGATGTATTAAGAGAGCACATGAATTTGATACTAATCTTTCATCTCACTTAATGCTTGAAAATCTTGTGGTTAAGGCATCAGGAGTTTTAGCATTATTACATCTTGTAAAAACTTCCGGAGTAGATGTAAATGAAGTAGGCTATTTAATAGAATGTTCAGAAGAAGCTATTGGTGATATGAATCAAAGAGGTGGCGGAAATATAGCCAAAGCTTGTGGAGAAATAGCAGGAATAAAAGGTGCTACAGGAGTGGATATGAGAGGATTTTGTGCAGGCCCAACTCATGCTTTAATAACAGCATCTGCTCTTGTAAAATCAGGAATATATAAAAATGTAATAATATTTGCAGGAGGATGTACCGCAAAACTTGGTATGAATGGCAAGGATCATATAAAGAAAGAAATACCAGTTCTTGAAGATTGTATAGGCGGATTTGCAGTACTTGTGTCAGAAAATGATGGCGTAAGTCCAGTACTTAGAACCGATATAATAGGAAGACATACTATAGGTCACGGTGCAGCACCTCAAGCTGTAATAGAAGCTCTAGTATTAAATCCTTTAACAAGTAATGGAATGAAAATTACAGATGTAGATAAATATGCTCCAGAAATGCAAACACCTGATATAACTGAACCAGCAGGTGCAGGTGATGTTCCAACACAAAATTACAAAATGATAGGAGCTTTGGCAGTTAAGAGTGGACAGCTAGATAGAAAAGAATTGCCTAATTTCGTAAAACAACATGGATATCCAGGTTTTGCACCTACTCAAGGACATATTCCATCAGGAGTTCCAATAATAGGTCATGGTATAGAGCATATAATGAATGGTACATTAAAGAATTTCATGGTTATAGGAAAAGGAAGTCTTTTCTTAGGAAGAATGACAAATTTATTTGATGGAGTTTCAATACTTGTAGAGAAAAATACAGGATTAGTGGAAGAGAGTAGTAGTGCTTCTAAGGAAGAAATTAAAAAGATGATAGCAGAAGAAATGAAAAAATTTGCAGAGCAGCTTATGAAATAAAAAGGGGGTGAGTACCTTGGATAGCACAAAAAAAATAATAGCTGAAGTCTTTAATGAAATAGCAGAAGGTATTGAAAGCGGAAACTTTTCAAAAAAAGTTAAAATAGGACTTACAACTTTTGGATCAGAACATGGCGTAGAGGAAATGGTAAAAGCAGCTGAAATGGCTAAGAGTAAGTACGGAGATTTTGATGTAGTGCTTATAGGTCCTAAAGTTGATTGCGATTTAGAAGTAGTAGAAGCTGAAGATGCAGAAGATGGACATAAAAAAATGGTAGAGCTTTTAGAAAAAAAACAATTGGATGGTTGTGTAACTCAACATTTTGATTTTCCAATAGGAGTTTCTACAGTTGGAAAACTAGTGACGCCAGCATTAGGAAAAGACCTTATTCTTGCAACAACTACAGGAACTACGTCTACTAATAGAGTAGAAGGCATGATAAAGAACGCTATATCTGGAATTGCAGTAGCAAAGGCAGTAGGTATAAAAGAGCCTACTGTAGGAATACTTAATGTGGATGGAGCAAGAACTGTTGAAAGATCCTTAAAAGAACTTCAAGAAGGTGGATATGATATTAAGTTTGCAGAATCTTTAAGAGCAGATGGTGGAGCAGTAATGAGAGGAAATGATATTTTAGCAGGAACACCAGATGTTATGATATGTGATTCTTTAACAGGAAATCTTATGATTAAGATATTTTCATCATTTACAACAGGCGGAAATTATGAGACTTTAGGTTATGGATATGGACCAGGTATAGGTGAAAATTATGATAAACTTATAAATATAGTTTCTCGTGCTTCCGGAGCACCACTTATATGTGAAGCATTAAGATATTGTGCAACTTGTGCTAAAAACGATGTGCTTATAAAAGCATCAACTGAGTTTAAATTAGCGAATACATCAGGTTTAAATAATATTATAGATAAATTATTAGCAAAGGATAAACAGTCATCACCAGAAAAGGTGGAAGTCCCACCTAAAAAAGTAGTTACCTTTGCTATACCTGGAATAGATATATTAGATCTTGATGATGCATGTAAGGAATTATGGAGAGAAGATATATATTCAGAAAGCGGCATGGGATGCACAGGACCTGTGGTATTGGTAAATGAACAGGATGGAGATAAGGCTATAGAAGTATTGAAGAAAACAGGATATAAATAATTTGCAATTTTAAGGCTTTGTAGTAATAAAATTTCTATGAGGCCTTATTATTTAGGTTCTAAATTGGTATAATATACATATGTGATTTATGGATTTTAGTATAAGCTATGCTAAATAGTCATAAGATATTAATATGTGCTATTATATTTATTAATAGTTGCTCAAATTGCAAGGGTTGGCTTTCATTTTCTATTAATGTAATTTATTTGTTAAAAATTATATTATTAAAAAGCAGGGAAAGTTTAACCTTTTGTAGAATATTTTATGACATATGAAACAAATATATCTTAATTTAGGAGGAGTTTTTAAATGAATAAAAAAAAGTTAACAGCATTATGTGTAAGTGCTATAATGGCAGTTTCAGTATTTGCAGGCTGCGGTTCAAGTCAGCAACAAGGGGGATCAGGATCATCAACAGCAAAAACAGTTAAAGTAGGTCTTGTAACTGATGAAGGTGGATTAAATGATAAATCATTTAACGAATCAGCAGATAAAGGAATAAAAAAGGCTAAAGATGAATTAAAAAATATAGACTATAAAGCCATTGAATCAAAGAAAAAGGATGAATATCAACCTAATCTTCAAGCTTTAGTAGACAATAAGTCAGATATAGTATTTGGTATAGGATATCAGATGTCAGATCAAGTAACAGATATAGCTAAAAAATATCCAGATAAAAAATTTGCTATAATAGATTCAATAGTTAATCAAAAAAATGTTGTTTCGCTTACTTTTAAAGAAGAGGAAGGTTCATTTTTAGTAGGACTTATAGCTGGTAAAACAACAAAGGCAAATAAGATAGGATTTATTGGTGGAAAAGATGTTGATTTAATCAATAAGTTTGCAGCTGGATATATGGCTGGAGCTAAAACTGTAAATCCAAATGTACAATTTGATATAAGATATGCAAATGATTATGCTAATCCAACTAAAGGAGAAGAACTTGCAACTAGTATGTATAATGGTGGATGTGATGTAATTTATCATGCAGCAGGTGGTACTGGTCTTGGATTATTTAAAGCAACTAAAAATATGACTAAGCCAGATAAAAAGCTTTGGGCTATAGGAGTTGACCAGGATCAGGCTGTTGGAATAGTGGATTCACAAAAGAAGCCATTATATGAAGATGTTATACTTACAAGTATGATGAAGAGAGTTGATACTGCAACTTATGATACACTTAAGAGCCTTGTTAAAGATTCCAAATTTGCTGGTGGAACAAATAAAGTATATGGCTTAAAAGAAAATGGTGTTGATATAGCTCCAAGTTCAAACAAGAATGTTCCAAAGGATATATTAGATTTAGTTCAAAAATACAAGACTGCTATAATTGATGGAAAAATAAAAGTACCAACAACTAAAGAGGAAGCAGCAAAATTTGTAGCACCAACAATATAGTAATATAACATAAATTTTTATTTAAATATTTGTAATATTAGAAGGGCTAAGTTGTATTGCTTAGCTCTTTTTGTATGTGTATTATTCTTAATATTTAAAGTTATTTTTAATATTTAAACTTATTTTTATATCTTAATTTTTTCATGGTATAATAAGATTGATAAACTTAAAACATAAAAGAAATGGGGTGGAGATATGAATATGGATTTCAGCTTGAATTTAACTCAGGAACAAAAATTAATAATGACTCAGGAAATGCAGTTATCAGTTAAATTACTTCAAATGTCTAGTTTTGAACTCCAAGAATATGTTGAAAAAGAAGTTCAGGAAAATCCAGTATTGGATGCTAAAGTTGGTACATCAAGCAATGAAGAACATAAAGAAATTGATTATAAACAATTAATTAAATATTTTGAATTTGACAACTACAGCCACCATAACTATGAAAAAAATGATGATGAAGAAGTTTCTCCATTTAATTTTATATCAGAAAAAAAATCTCTTAAAGAATATTTGCAGGAACAGATAAGAGATTTAAATGAAAAGGATTACGTGAAAGCTGTTTGTTTGTATATAGTTGAGAATATAGATGCAAGAGGATATTTAGATATTTCAGATAAAGAAATAATGGAAGAGCTTAAAATATCAAAGAAGCTTACAGATTATTGCATAGAAGCAATACAATCATTAGAACCTGATGGTATAGGTGCAAAAGATTTAAAGGAATGTTTAAAGATACAAATAAATAAAAAGGGACTAGAAGATGACAACATATATAAAATAGTTGATGAATATTTGGAACTTCTAGCAGAAAATAAATATAATGTTATAGCAAAACATTTAAATATAGATGTAAAAAAAGCACAAGAGTATGGTGATATAATAAAATCTTTAAGGCCAAGGCCTTCTAGTGGTTTTTATACTGGAGAAGATGTAAAATACATAGTACCAGATGCTCAAATAAGAAAAATAGATAATGAATATTACATAATTATGAATGAAGATGTTACACCTAAGCTTAGTATAAATGCAATGTATAAAGAGATTATTCAAAATGAAAATGATAAAAATGCAGTGGATTATGTAAAAGAAAAATTGAATAGTGCTATTTTTTTAATAAAAAGTATACAGCATAGAAAAAGCACTATATATAGAGTTTTGGAAAAAATATTAGAACTTCAAAGAGATTACTTTGAATATGGGAACAAATATTTAAAACCTATGACATTGAAAGAAATTTCAGAAAGCTTAGAGATGCATGAATCAACTGTTAGTAGAGCAATAAGGGATAAATATATATATACCAATAGTGGTACTATAAAAATTAAAGATCTATTTACTACTGGATTATCTAAGTCTAGTACAGGTGAAGATGTATCTACAAAAATAATAAAAGATGCTATAAAAGATTTGATAGATAAAGAAAATAAGGAAAAACCTTTATCAGATCAAGCCATATGTGATATATTAACCGATAAAGGTATGAATATTTCAAGAAGAACTGTAGCAAAATATAGAGAGGAAATTGGAATAAAATCATCAAAAGGGAGAAAAAGATTCTAAATTCTCCCTATTATTCACAAAATGTTCACACTTTTTTTAAAAATACTATTTAAAAAGTTATTTATTTATTTTATAATATTAGTGGGACATAAATCAAAGCACTGGGACATAAGATGACCAGAGAGGTGTTTACATGGAACAATTATTAAAATTACAGCAAAAGATAGTACCAGAACTTATAGAATTACTTGAGAAAAGATATAACATACTTAGAACTATATATTATAATCAGCCTATTGGAAGAAGAGTATTAGCTAACAATTTAGGAATAGGAGAAAGAATAGTAAGGACAGAAATAAATTTCCTAAAAAATCAAGATTTTATTGAAATAAATACTCCAGGTATGAGTATAACAAAAAATGGTGAAGAAATAATTGATAAACTTAAGGATTTCATTCATGAAATAAAAGGTTTATCAGATATCGAAAATGCTATAAAAGAAAGCTTAAAATTGAAGGATGTTGTAATTGTTCCAGGAGATGTGTATGAAGACAAAACTGTAATGAATGAACTTGGAAGGACAGCAGCTTTATATTTAAAAAATACGATAAAGTCTGATAGCATAATTGGTGTTACTGGTGGGTGTACTATTAAAGAAGTAATAGATAATATGCCTAAAATGACACATGTAAAAAATGTAATGGTAGTTCCTGCTAGAGGAGGACTTGGAAGAAATGTGGAAATTCAAGCTAATACATTAGCAGCAAAGCTTGCAGATAAGGTGGAAGGAAGTTATAAATTACTTCATGTTCCTGAGAATTTAAGCGATAAGGCTATGAACACTATGATGGAAGAAGAAGATATAAAAGATATACTTAATATTATACACAATGCCAATATGTTGATATATGGAATTGGAAGAGCTGATCAAATGGCTCGCAGAAGAGGACTATCTAATGAAGAGATAGAAAAAATAGAACAAGTTGGAGCTGTGGGAGAAGCTTTTGGATATTATTTCAATAAACAAGGTGATATTGTTTATGCTACTTCAAGTATAGGAGCTAGAATTGATGATATTTCCAATATTGAAACTCGTATAGCTGTATCTGGTGGAAAAAATAAAGCAGAAGCTATAATTTCTACAGAAATAAACAATAATAATAGTGTACTCATCACTGATGAAGGCGCTGCAAGAGAAATACTAAGTATTATAAAATAGTCAACAAATTTTAACTTAATTATATATATAAAATAATTTATAAATTTAGGAGGAATTATTAATGATTAAAGTAGCTATTAATGGTTTTGGAAGAATAGGAAGACTAGCATTTAGACAAATGTTCGGTGCAGAAGGATATGATGTTGTTGCAATCAACGATTTAACAGATCCTAAAATGCTAGCACACTTATTAAAATATGATTCATCTCAAGGTAGATATCAAGGAACAGTAGAAGCTAAAGAATCTTCTATCGTTGTTAATGGAAAAGAAATTAAAATATATGCAGAAGCTGATGCTTCAAAACTTCCATGGGGAGAAATTGGAGTAGATGTAGTACTTGAATGTACTGGTTTCTATGTATCTAAAGCAAAATCTCAAGCACATATCAATGCAGGTGCTAAGAAAGTTGTTATTTCAGCTCCAGCTGGTAACGATCTTCCAACAGTTGTATTTAATGTAAACCATGATATATTAACTGCTGAAGACCACATAATTTCAGCTGCATCATGTACTACTAACTGCTTAGCTCCAATGGCTAAAGCACTTAATGATTATGCACCAATTCAATCTGGTATAATGTCAACAATTCATGCTTATACTGGAGACCAAATGGTATTAGACGGACCACATAGAAAAGGTGATTTCAGACGTGCTAGAGCAGCAGCTGTAAATATAGTTCCAAATTCAACAGGAGCTGCAAAGGCTATCGCATTAGTTATTCCAGAATTAAAAGGAAAATTAATCGGTTCTGCACAAAGAGTTCCAGTTCCAACTGGTTCAACAACAATCTTAACTTCAGTTGTTAAAGGAAAAGATGTTACAGTTGAAGGAATCAACGCTGCTATGAAAGCTGCTTCAAATGAATCTTTCGGTTATACTGAAGAACAATTAGTATCTTCTGATATCATTGGAATCACTTATGGTTCTTTATTTGACGCAACTCAAACAATGGTTTCTAAAATAGGAGAAGATTTATACCAAGTTCAAACAGTTGCATGGTATGACAACGAAAATTCATACACTAGCCAAATGGTTAGAACTATAAAGCATTTTGCTAATTTCTTAAAGTAATTTAAGTATTTGAATGGTATAAACTTAATTTAGATTGAACTTTCATAGTCTAAATTTAGATAAATAGGTCTGGTTTTGTAGTTTGGGCTATAAGGCCAGACCTATTTTAATTAGTAATGAAAAATTGATGTTTGACAGTTAAATAGATATTGTGAGAAAATTAAATGTTTAGTATGTATACAAATCAAAAGAAAGAGGTGTATTAAATGGCTTTTAATAAAAAGACAATTGAAGATGTAGAAGTAAAGGGAAAAAGAGTATTAGCGAGATGTGACTTTAATGTGCCATTAAAAGATGGAGTTATAACTGATGAAAATAGATTGGTTGGAGCAATGCCAACTATAAAATATTTAGTAGAAAAAGGAGCTAAAGTTATACTTTGCTCACACCTTGGAAAAGCTAAAGGACCAGATCCAAAATTGACATTAGCTCCAGTAGCTAAGAGATTATCAGAAATGCTTGGAAAAGAAGTAGTTTTTGCTGCTGATGATACAGTTGTTGGTGAAAATGCTAAAAAAGCAGTAGCTGCAATGAAAGATGGAGATGTAGTTTTATTAGAAAACACAAGATTTAGAAAAGAAGAAGGAAAAAATGAAGAAGCATTTTCAAAAGATTTAGCTTCTCTTGCTGATATATATGTAAATGATGCTTTCGGTTCAGCTCATAGAGCACACTGTTCAGTAGTTGGAGTTACTCAATTTGTTGATACTGCTGTATGTGGATATTTAATTCAAAAAGAATTAAAGTTCTTAGGAGAAGCTGTAAATACTCCAGAAAGACCATTTGTTGCAATACTTGGTGGAGCTAAGGTATCAGATAAAATCAATGTTATAAACAATTTACTTGATAAAGTAAATACATTGATAATTGGTGGAGGAATGGCTTATACATTCTTAAAAGCTCAAGGATATACTATTGGAACTTCACTTCTTGAAGCAGACAAAGTAGATTATGCTAAAGAAATGATGGAAAAAGCTAAAACTAAGGGAGTTAAATTATTACTTCCAATAGATAATGTAGTTGGAGAAAAATTTGCAGCAGATACAGCTCCAGTTACAACAGAAGATGCTAATATTCCTGAAGGATATATGGGATTAGATATTGGACCAAAAACTTCAAAAATTTATGCAGATGCTGTTAAAGATGCTAAAACAGTAGTTTGGAATGGACCAATGGGAGTTTTCGAATTTGAAAACTTTGCAAAAGGAACTATTGCAGTTGCTAAAGCTATGGCTGATGCAGATGCTACAACTGTTATAGGTGGGGGAGATAGTGCTGCAGCTGTAAATATATTAGGCTTTGGAGACAAAATGACTCATATTTCAACTGGTGGTGGAGCTTCACTTGAATTCTTAGAAGGAAAAGCTTTACCAGGAATAGAAGCACTTAATAATAAATAATAAAATAAAAAAGGATAGGGGTAATTTGTAATGAGAAAAGCAATAATAGCAGGAAATTGGAAAATGAATAATACTGTAGAAGAAGGCTTAAAATTAGTTGAAGAATTGAAAGGTCTTGTAAAGGATGCTAAATGTGATGTAGTTGTATGTCCTAGTTTTGTATGCTTAGATGCAGTATTAAAAGCAGTTAAAGGAAGCAATATAAAAGTTGGAGCACAAAACATGCATTTTGAAGAAAAGGGAGCATTTACAGGAGAAGTAGCACCTTCAATGCTTGAAAAAATGGGAGTAAATTATGTAATAATCGGACACAGCGAAAGAAGACAATACTTTAATGAAACAGATGAAACTGTAAATAAAAAAGTTAAAAAAGCATTTGAGCATAATTTAATTCCAATAGTTTGTTGCGGAGAAACTTTAGAGGAAAGAGAAAAGAATGTAACTGAAGAAGTTTTAGGAAGACAAATAAAATTGGATTTAGAGGGACTTACAAATGAGCAAGTTGAAACATTAGTTGTAGCTTATGAACCAATTTGGGCTATAGGAACTGGTAAAACAGCTACAGATGATCAAGCTAATGAAACAATAGCTTATATCAGAAGTGTAATTGCTTCAATGTACGGAAAAGAAACAGCAGAAAAAACAAGAATTCAATACGGTGGATCAGTAAAACCAGCTACAATTAAAGCACAAATGGCAAAGTCTGATATAGATGGTGCTTTAGTTGGAGGAGCAAGCTT
Organism: Clostridium sp. JS66; assembly: GCF_033561535.1. Classification (NCBI taxonomy): domain Bacteria; kingdom Bacillati; phylum Bacillota; class Clostridia; order Eubacteriales; family Clostridiaceae; genus Clostridium; species Clostridium sp. JS66. The sequence goes on from NZ_CP131467.1 coordinate 302,622, forward strand.
AAAAGCAGCAGACTTCGCAGCAATAGTCAACTACTAGAATTAATAATTAAGAACTCAGTTTTTTAGAGGACAGAGGACAGTGAAGGTCAGTTGTCCTCTCAAAAAAGTTCAGTTATTAATTTAATAAGTTTTGGAGGTAAATATGAATAAAAAACCAGTAATGTTAATGATACTTGATGGTTTTGGTCTTACAGATAGAGAAGATGGCAATGCTATTAAGGCAGCAAATAAACCAAATTTTGATAAGTTATATAGCAATTACCCTCATACAGAATTAGGAGCTAGTGGATTGAGCGTTGGACTTCCAGAAGGACAAATGGGAAACTCAGAAGTTGGACATCTAAATATAGGTGCAGGAAGAATAATATATCAAGCATTAACTAGGATAACTAAATCTATAAGTGATGGGGACTTTTTTGAAAATGAAGCATTAAATAAAGCTGTAGATAATGCAATAAAAAATAACTCAACTCTTCACTTAATGGGACTTTTATCGCCAGGTGGTGTTCATTCTCATATAGACCATTTAAAAGGAATTTTGCAACTTGCAAAGAAAAAAGGTGTACAAAAGGTATATCTTCATGCATTCCTTGATGGAAGAGATGTTCCGCCAGCTTCAGCAAAAGAGTATATAGAAGATATAGAAAATTACATGAAAAAACTTGGAGTAGGTAAAATAGCTACAATATCAGGAAGATATTATGCTATGGACAGGGATAAAAGATGGGAAAGAGTTCAACTTGCATATAATGCATTAGTGCTTGGTAAAGGTGAAGAAGCAGGTACTGCCTTGGAAGCTGTTGAAAAATCTTATAATGATAATAAGACAGATGAATTTGTACTTCCAACAGTTATTGAAAAGAGTTCAGAAGCTTGCATAAAGAATAAGGATTCAGTAATATTTTTTAACTTTAGACCAGATAGAGCGAGAGAAATTACAAGAGCTATCAACGATAAAGTATTTGATGGATTTTCAAGAGAAGCTGTAGATCTTACATTTGTAACCATGACTCAATATGATGTTACTTTAGAAGGTGTTGAAGTTGCTTTTTCAAATGAAACCTACAAAAACACTTTAGGTGAATATGTAAGCAATCTTGGTAAGAATCAACTAAGAATAGCTGAAACTGAAAAATATGCACATGTAACATTCTTCTTTAATGGAGGAGTGGAAGAAGAAAATAAGAATGAAGATAGGGCACTTATACCATCGCCAAAGGTTGCAACTTATGATTTACAGCCAGAAATGAGTGCATATAAAGTAACAGATGAGCTTTTAAAGAGAATAGATGAAGATAAATATGATATGATAATATTAAACTTTGCAAATCCAGATATGGTAGGGCACACAGGTATATTTGAAGCAGCTAAAAAAGCCGTAGAAGCTGTAGATGTATGTTTAGGAAAAGTTGTAGATAAAATATTAGAGAAGAATGGTACTGTATTTATAACCGCGGACCATGGAAATGCAGAACAGATGATAGATTATTCTACAGGAAAACCTATGACAGCACATACAACTGATGCAGTTCCATTTTTATATGTAGCATCAGATGCTAAACCACTTAGAGATAGTGGTATATTAGCTGATATAGCACCAACTATGCTTCAAGTTATGGGTCTTGAAGTACCTAAAGAAATGACAGGAAAAAGTCTTATTAAATAATATATGTAAACAAAAGCTATGAATTAAGGGAATAAACTTACATTTCATAGCTTTTCAGTTTATAATAAATATGTTATATGGATATATTAATAAAGAAATATTAATAATTCTGGAGGTGTTTTTATGAAAAATTATATTGAAATTGTAGATGTAGTTGGAAGACAAATACTTGATTCTAGATGTATGCCTACAGTAGAAGTAGAGGTTATACTTGAAGATGGCACTATAGGGAGAGCGGCAGTACCATCAGGAGCTTCTACAGGTATGTTTGAAGCAGTAGAATTAAGAGATGAAGATAAGTCAAAATATCTTGGTAAAGGTGTTTTAAAAGCTGTAGATAATGTAAATACATATATAGCGGAAGAGCTTATAGGAATGAATGTATTTGATCAAGTACTAATAGATAAAGTTATGATAGAGTTGGATGGTACAAAGAATAAAAGCAAATTGGGAGCTAATGCAATGCTTGGAGTGTCTTTAGCTTGTGCCAGAGCTGCAGCTGAAAGCCTGGGATTAAATTTATATCAATATATTGGAGGAGTAAATGCAAAAGTTCTTCCAGTGCCAATGATGAACATAATAAATGGAGGAAAGCATGCTGACAATAACGTGGATCTTCAAGAATTCATGGTAATGCCAGTAGGAGCACCTTCCTTTAGTGAAGCTTTGAGAATGAGTGCAGAAGTTTATCATTCTTTGAAATCCATTTTAAAAGCTAAAGGTTACGATACTGGTGTAGGAGATGAAGGAGGATTTGCTCCAAATCTAAAGTCAAATGAAGAAGCAATACAGGTAATAGTAGAAGCTATACAAAAGGCAGGATATACTCCAGGAAAGGAAATGTTTATAGCATTGGATCCTGCATCTTCCGAAATATATGAAAATGGAAAGTATAACTTAGTAGGAGAAGGAAAGGTTTTATCACCAGCAGAAATGGTTGATTATTATGCTAACCTAGTTGAAAAGTACCCTATAATCTCCATAGAGGACGGTATGGCAGAAGAGGACTGGGAAGGTTGGAAGTTAATTACAGATAAGATTGGAAACAAAGTTCAATTAGTAGGCGATGATTTGTTTGTAACTAACACAGAGAGATTAAAAACTGGCATAGAGAAGAAGGTAGCAAATTCAATACTTATAAAGTTAAATCAGATAGGAACATTAACAGAAACCTTAAATGCTATAGAAATGGCAGAAAGAGCAGGATATACTGCAGTAGTATCACATAGATCAGGTGAAACAGAAGATACAACTATAGCTGATTTAGTAGTAGCTGTAAATGCAGGACAGATAAAAACAGGAGCACCTGCAAGAAGTGAAAGAGTGGCAAAATACAATCAGCTTTTAAGAATAGAAGAAGAGCTGGGTGACGCTGGAGAATTTAGAGGAATGAAAGCATTTTACAATATTAGAGGTTAAAAATGGAACATTGCCTCGAGAGCTTTTTCCTTGTAATAGATTAATTAGTATGTTAAAATATAGGATGTGTTAACATACCAGGAGGTGAAAAGCATGCGAAATGTTATAATGGTTTTACAGATTATAATAGCTATAGCGCTAATAGCTGTTGTTATGGCACAGCCTAGTAAAACTAATGGTTTAAGTGGATTGGTTGCAGGTGGAAGTTCTGCTGAATCATTTTATTCAAAGAACAAAGGAAGAACATCAGAAGCAATGCTAATAAAAGTTACGTCTGTACTTGCTGCAATATTTGCAGGTTTATGTATTGCTCAGAATTTAGTTAAATAATATTGAAATTTATATATTTAGAGCGGAGTTAGTCTGCTCTATTTATTTTTTCTCCCACTCTTTGAGTTTATTATAAGTATTTAAAATTTTCATATTCTATATTGTTATAATAGCAGGCCGCCAGAAAAGTGCCAACATTTATTCATATATCACACAAACGTGCAATATGTATATGGGAATGTTCCTTGTACAAGAAAAATCACAGAAGAAGAGATGAAAAGGACACTATGAAGAGGAAATAGGAAATGTAACTGTACAAACCTTTGAAGATATAAATCCAATTTATGTTCCAGGAGTACTAGTAAATAATGAATTAAAATGAATAGATAATACTTTGTTGGATAAACACTTTTTAAGAAAGCATGGTACAAATGCTTATTATGGACAAGAGTAAAAATAAGCATAAAAATGTAGATTCTTTAATAGAGAAAACGCGTGTAAAACATGCGTTTTTTTATATAAGTATATTACTTAATTGTATTTTCTATTTTTATTTATTGAAAACTATTATTGATCTTTTGAATAATCACCTCTTTTAATAAGATTAATAGTAGATTTTATAGCTGATTCATCAGCTAAAATAGCACGACCTTTTAATGTATTTTCTGGTTGTCCTTCGCCCAATATTCTCCATACTGTGTTGTGATCTGATACAATTTGAGAAAAATCACAAGCTTTCCATCTATTAATGATATTCATAAAATTTGTTTTCTCAGGTCCGTCTGGTAGGGTTTGGATTAGTTTATAGGTAGCATTTAATTCATCCATACTCATAGATTTAACTCCATTCTTTGCATTATCTTCTGCCACTATTAAACCATTGGCCATTAAATGCATACTTGCAGCTACCTCATATCGTGTATCTCCAACATTATTTCCGTTGGTTGCACAGCTAATTTTTACTTCATTTTTTGTATGTGATGCTGGAGCAGTTAATAATCTTAGACTAATCGTATAAGAACTTATTCCAACTAGCATTGTAATAGCTAAACCCCAAATTATATTTCTAACATTTTTTCTCATAATAAGTTCTCCTTGTAAAATCAGACTTTATACAATTATAACATAATATTACATTAAATGGAAGTATATCTCCAACTTACAAAATATAAAATTTAAATTTGTATATCATTGACTACTGGATAAGTTTACTATATTATAAAGCTACAAATATAAATATTACTATAATTGAATATTTTTAAGAATAAAGCAGAAATATAATGATATATGAAAAATTAATATGGCTGCAACATATTATTAAATAGCCATAATAGGATGAGGTGAATTTATGAACATAAGGGAAACATTAATAAATTTTATGACAGAGCAAGCATATAAGCCTATGAATATAAGAGAATTAGAAAGAGTATTTAGTATAAAAAAAAGTGAAAGAAAAGTTTTTGAAAAAGTACTTGAAGAAATGGAAAGAGACGGGGATGTAGTTAAAACTAGAACGGAATACTACGGCATTCCAGATAGAATGGGCTTGGTAGTTGGAAAGCTTCAAGGACATCCAAAGGGTTTTGGCTTTGTAATTACTGATGATGACAGACCGGATATATTCATACCTTCCTCTTATATGAATGGAGCTATGAATGGAGATAAAGTAGTAGCAAAGATAACTAGAGAGGAAAACAGGGGCAAAAAGTGTGAAGGTGAAATAATAAGAATTCTTCAAAGGTCAAATAAAACGGTTATAGGAGTATATGAAGATAGTAGAAATTTTGGATTTGTTGTGCCAGAAGAAAAAAGAATATATCAGGATGTTTTTATTCCAAAGGGTAGTAGAAATGGAGCTAAAACAGGGGATATAGTTATAGCAGATATAACAAGTTGGCCGGATAAAAGAAGAAACCCTGAAGGTACAGTAGTAGAGATACTTGGTAAAAAGGGAGAAAAGGGAATAGACATTTTAACTATAATAAAGAAGAATAACTTACCAGAAGAATTTCCAGTAAAAGTAGAAAGCTATGCAGAAGGTATACCGGATGAAATACCAGAAGAAGAGTATGAAAGAAGAAAAGATTTAAGAGATTTGACTATAGTAACTATAGATGGTGAAGATGCAAAGGATTTAGATGATGCAGTATCACTTGAAAAACTTCCAAATGGTAACTATTATTTAGGAGTTCACATAGCAGATGTATCTAATTATGTAAAGGACAAAAATCCTTTAGATAAAGAAGCTTTAAAAAGAGCAACTTCAGTATATCTTATAGATAGGGTTATTCCAATGCTTCCAAAGAAGTTATCTAATGGAATATGCAGTTTGAATCCTAAGGTAGATAGATTAACTTTAAGTTGTTTTATGGAAATTGATAAAACAGGTAAGGTAGTAGATCATAATATTACAGAAAGTATAATAAAGACTAATGAGAGAATGACATATACAGATGTAACTAAAATACTTAGAGATACTGATGAAGATGTTATAAAGAGATATGATTATTTAGTAGATACTTTCAAACTTATGGAAGAGCTTTGTGGTATACTTTACAAAAAAAGAATTCAAAGAGGAGCTATAGACTTTGACTTTGAAGAGTGTAAGATAATTCTCAATGAATTGGGAAAACCAATAGAAATAAAACCTTATGAAAGAGCTATTGCTAATAGAATAATAGAAGAATTTATGCTAGTTTGTAATGAAACTATAGCTGAGCATATGTTCTGGGCTAATATGCCTTTTGTATATAGAATACATGAGGAACCAGATGAAGAAAAGCTTATGCATTTTAACGAATTTGTTCATAATTTAGGTTATGTAGTTAGAATGGGACAGGAAGTTCATCCAAAAGCCTTACAAGATATAGTAGAAAAAGTGAAAGGAAAAAAGGAGGAAACAGTAGTAAGTACTCTTTTACTTCGTTCCATGATGAAGGCTAGATATGCTCCAGAATGTACAGGTCACTTTGGCCTGGCAGCGAGGTATTATTGCCATTTCACATCTCCTATAAGAAGATATCCTGATTTGATTATACACAGAATAATAAAAGAATTTATAAATGGGCAGATAAATGATAAGAGAAATAAAATATTAACAGCAGATGTTGAATATGCATCAAAGCAGTCATCTGAAATGGAAAGAGTAGCTCAAGATGCTGAAAGAGAAGTAGAAGATCTTAAAAAGGCTGAATACATGAGTGAACGAATAGGTCAGGAATTTGAAGGAATAATATCTTCTGTAACTAATTTTGGGATGTTTGTAGAGTTACCAAATACTATAGAAGGTCTTGTGCACATTAGCAGTCTTGATGATGACTATTATGTATATGATGAAAAACATTTAAGTCTTATAGGCGAAAGAACTAAAAACATATATAAACTAGGAGATGAAGCAAAGATAAAAGTCTCGAAAGTAGATATGTTTGCTCACGAAATTTATTTTGAACTAGTTAAGCCAGAAAAGGATGAAGAAGAATTTGAAATTTCAAATGAAACAACTAACAATGTTGATTAATTATATGTGTTAGTTGTGGATAAACTTTAAAATAATATAAGAACATTGCGATGCAATGTTCTTATTACTATTTTTCTAATTGTTTTATTAAAGCATAAGTTCTCATATTTGATTTTAGTTTAGCTATGAATATATCCTCTTGGATAGGTTTTCTTATATAATCGTTTGCTCCGGCATTTAACATACTGGCCACAGTTTTAGTATTAGTTAAGGATGAAGTCACTATAATTGAAGAATTTATATTATCACGCCTAAGTCTTATAATAATATTTTTCCCAAATTCCTTTTCCAGCACAATATCCACAAGATATAAATCATAATGTTTTTGGCTTTCTATTAAGTCTTTTCCAGATGAATAGAAATCTACATTTTCTATGTCGTGTCTAGATAGAATATCTTTCATTATGGTGCAGTCAAAATGACTATCGTCTACACAAGCTATTTTAGCTTCCTTTAGACAATTTAAAAGTTCATCTTCTTTAATTATGTATTTTACATGTTTAAGAAGTTCCTCGCCTAGGTTATTCTTGGTGATATAATCAGAAACCCCTAAATTTAAAATTCTTTTTTTGGTATTTTCTAATTCATTACCAGTCACAACAAATACAGGTATATTTTTGTTTAAATTGCTGTTATTAATAGTTTTCATAAATTCCTCAATGCTAGTATCTTCTAATAATAAAGAAGTTATTATTAGGTCAACCTTGCCATTAAGGTTTTTCAAAGTTTCATAAGCTTCTCCTGCAGTATCCACAGAAACACAGTTAAAACCATTTTCAAGTAAGATATTTTTTACTAACTTTTTTATAAAACTACTTTGTTCAAGATGTAGTATAGTGTACATAATTTCCACATCCAATCTTTTTATAATTTAAAAGTTTCAAAATGTTATCAAAATTTATATTTTAAAAGAATTATATAACATTTTACTAATTTTGAAAAGTAGACAATAATGTACAATTGGGTCCATATTTAACCTATTGTGTTGAAATGTACTAAAAAGTATGGTTAATGATAATTAATATTTTGGAGAAATTAATACAAAAAAGATTGAGATTAATCATGATAAGTTTATGAATAGCTATATATTGCATAATAAGGTATATTGATATAGACTTATATGTATAATATAATGAATAAAAACTATAAGGTAGGTGATTTTAATGGCTAAAAAAACATCAACAAACAAAACTCTTGCTGAAAATAGAAAGGCATGGCATGATTACTTTATAGAAGAAAGTATGGAAGCTGGTATAGAGTTAGTTGGAACAGAAGTGAAATCTATAAGAGCAGGTAGAGCAAATTTAAAAGACAGTTATGCAGAAATAAGAAATGGTGAAATATTTATTTGTAATGTTCATATAAGTCCTTATGAAAAAGGAAATATATTTAATAGAGATCCATTAAGAGCTAGAAAACTTCTACTTCATAAAAGTGAAATATCAAGATTGTTAGGATTTACTACTCAGCAGGGATACACCTTAGTACCATTATCTTTATATCTTAAAAATGGTAGAGTAAAAGTAAATATAGCAGTGGCAAAAGGTAAGAAAGATTACGATAAGAGAGATGCTATGCTTGAAAAAGCAGCGAAGAGGGATATAGATAGAGACATGAAAGAAAGAATAAAATACTAATTTAAAATTATGAAACATTTTCTTTCTTTGGATTATAAAAAATGTGTAGATAAAAATTACTATTGATTAATAGATAAATTTGATGTAATATAATAGTTGCAAGTTGGAGATATTAAATCTTAACTTACTAAAAACTAAATATTAAAATAATAGTTTGCGTAACAATATAAAACCTTAAAATTAGGTAAACCCAATTATATATGGGGGCGTACTTGGTTTCGACGGGGGTATGTTGTATTTGGGAAGCGAGTCGAGGGAACCTGTGGGCCCGCGTTAAAAAACTATGGGATTAAATGTAAACGCAAACGATAATTTTGCATTAGCAGCTTAGTCTGCTACGTTCTACCTTTGAGTACCGCGGCTTAGGATAGAGCGTCGACAGCGGTGAAACGAGCCTGTGTAAGCTTTGCCACAGGAACGGAATTTATGAAGCTACTGAAACTGAAAGCCTGTCCATAGGCGTTCAGTAGAGGGAATGTTAAAATGTGGACTGCACTCGGAGATGCCTAAGTATTACGACTTTCGGACATGGGTTCGACACCCATCGCCTCCACCATACATATTAGTGACCGCCTGTAAGTGGCTTAAATAGCTACTTACAGGCGGTTCCGTTTTTTGCTGGGTGAAGGTAGCTCTACTAAATTTACATTTCTAATAAAGCTATTTAAAAATTAAGTGTAATTTTATATTAGAGTTCATTTGCTTAAATTAATAGGATATAACAAAAGTATATGTTATATACCAAAGAGGTGCACAATGAAAGCTATAAATTATGGGGATATGATAATATAGTAATTAGGAGGTTATGAGAAAGAATACGAAACTGATTATTAAAGTAAGTATTGGGACATAATGAAGATAAATCAATAAGGTACTGTATTAGTACAGGTTTCAAATCAATTCCCAGAAGAATTGAAGGGAATGTAGTAATGGGAAAATAAATACTATAATTAGCACTAGGAGTGAAAATAGCATGAACGAAAATTATTCAGATGATTACTATTGATGGAATTGTGAAGAATAAAATAGAAATAGAGGAACTTGATGATAACGATATTGAAGTATTAGTTGAGTATATGAAATCAAAGTTAGAGTTTACTTTGAGGTTGATTTTGGATAGAAATGTAAAAATGATAAAAAGCTCTTATAATAAGCTAACAGAAGATCACGTTGAAGTAATATTCAACGTGGTCTTTAACTTTTGCAGGAAAGTATAGTGTAGGCTAAGTTTTATATACTGGCAAATGAGTTGAACGTATGTGTAAAAGAAGGAGATTTTGAATCTTCATGTGATAGTTTAAAGAAGGTGAATTGTATGGATATTTCTTATATGTAGAAACTAATAGCAACGTTCCGTTGACAAATTTTCAGCACTTTTTGGTAGACTGCAACCTTTCGTTTTCTATATAATTGAAGAATAGAGTCCAGCTAAGAAATGTCAATAAGAATTAAAAAATAATTAATATTTTTACTATCTTAAAAAAGGGCGACCTTAATAAGTCTTTGTTATGTTAACAAAAAATGTGAATAAATTTTATGGAATTACACTACGCAGCGAAGCCGCATTTCGCTTTACGATAATTCTTTTGATGTTCTTCTGGTGTGATGATTTCAAACTTTTTTTCATCACGAAGAATGGCAAATACAATATTACAAACTTTATGCATAATGGCTCCAAGAGCCACCATTTTAGGCTTGCTCTGGCATTTTAAAAGATAGTATTCTCTAAGTACAGGATTTTTAGCAGAACCATCTTTGTTTTTACTGATACTGTTTAGGGCTATGGTGTGGATAACTCTTCTGGCAATCCGAGAACCTCGTTTTGACATACTGATTTTCGTACCATTAAACTTACCAGATTGTTTTACTGCTGGGTCCAAACCAAAGTAAGCAAAAAGCTGTTTGGGTGAGTTAAATGCAGAGAAATCTCCGATTTCTCCCATCAGACTTACAGCAGAAAGAAAGCCTGCACCTTTGAATGATTCGATTAGGTGAATATGCTTAACAAAATCAGTAGATTCATTTGCGTCAGCAAGGTTATGCATATCAGAGAGTATTGAAGAAATCTCTTCGTCATACTTTCGAATAAAGCTTATATATAAGCGAATACGCTTAAAGTTACTGCTTACGCTATGTCCGAAGGACTTAGCATCATTTGCAGCCTGAATAATGGCAGTATACTTATTGTTAGCATATATAAGTCCAAAACGAGCAGTAAGGCATATGGAATTAATGACTTCATCTTTGGAAGCATTTAAAAATGCATCTGGAGAAGTATATTTCTCAAGTAAAGTCATTGCCGTATTTGTAGTTATCTTCGAGAATATTTTCAAATACTGAGGAAATACTATTCGAAGTTCAGCTTGAAGCTTATTTACGTAAGCAGAGCGATTGTCCATCAGGTCATAATATTCTCTTGAAAGATTTCTTAAATCAAGAGCAAGATCTGATGGCATAAGAGAAACCTTTAAATCAGGCTTTAAGTCTACCAATGCAGCTTTTTTTGAATCAAATCTGTCATTATGCACTTTTCTAATATTAATGTTTGTGCTATTCTTAGTGATGATAGGATTAATAACGCTAACATTAAATCCATTATCACGAAGATAGCAGAAGAGTGGGTAATGATAAATTCCCGTGGATTCTAGGAAAATGCGACTTTCCAAAGAATACAGTTCTTCTGCTTCTTTTATTTTAGAAACAGCGGCAGCAAGGGAACTTAAATCAGAATGTAGGATCTTAAAAGGTTTTCCTACAAATGTTTGGTTGGGAAGTGCAATAGACATCCAACTAAAGTCTGCACCGACATCAATTCCAACCGAGATAAATAAATCATATTTTATAGTGTTTAACATGAGCGATAGCTCCTTTCTGATAGGAATCCATTTCCAAGCAATGAGTACACAACCTAGCATGTGATACAGGAATAGCCTGAGGCTCCCAACCAGCTAATCATAAAACCTCATTGAATGGACTAATTGACTCAATCGTAGGTATAGGTCAGTGGTAACTGACTTCCCAAGGAGGCGAACATTCTTTATCCTATCCTTAAAGATTATACTTTATGAAAAGTCTGGAGTCTATCAGGAACCGTCAGACCATATTAAATTATTAAAGTAACATCTGATGAAGGAAGAAATCCTTCTTCCGTTACTGATTTTTGAAAATTTATTAAAAGAAGAATAGTCCTTAGTGGCTATATCATTATTATACTAGGGGGCGAGTTAATGAGCATATCTGAAAGATTACAGAAATTAAGAAAACATGAAAGATATTCGCAGGAACAGTTAGCGGAAAAACTAGGAGTAACAAGACAAGCAATATCAAAATGGGAAAGTAACCAAGGGAATCCAGATATCAATAATATTATTAAATTAAGTGAAATTTATAATGTTAGTACGGACTATTTATTAAAAGGTGAGGAGCAGATAAGTAAGCCAATAGAAATTGATTCTGAAGAAAATAAGGAGAATATTAAATCCAGAAAAATGTTTAATATACTTTTATTTATTGCTGGTATTTCTGCTATTGCAATTCTATTTCTTTTTACTTTTACTTTTTTAATAAAAACATTTTTAGGAGGTCATTAAAATGAAAAAAATTTTTTCCTTTTTAGTACTTGTTTTTGTATTTACAATTTCACTATCCGCTTGTGGAAATTTATCAGATGAGGGCAATAGAACCACTGATTTGTCATCAAAAATCTCTCCTAAACAAACTATACAAATTGCTTTTGAAGCATTAAAGAATGGAGACTCCAAGAAATTTAATCAGTTTATTGAATATAAAGAACGACGGGAAGGTGTTCTCATATATAAGGATAATAAGTTGTTTGGTAATAATTTAGATGGCAAAGGGAAAGAGCTTATAGAGAGTATTTTTTCAAATTTTTCTTATGATATAGGGGAAGTGAAGGAAAATGGAAATGTCACAACAGCTCAAGTAAAAATTACTAACCGTGATTTATCAAATGTAGAGAAAGATATGCTACGTTATACAAACCCAGGTAATCCACTCATTGAAGCAATCAAAAATTCTGATAATAAAATGATTACAACTAACTTGAAAATCACTCTTAACAAAATAGATGGGATATGGAAAATCCCAATGGATGAGGCCTTGACTGATGCTCTCTGTGGAGGGCTATTGGCTAAGTAGCAATAATAAAAGTACCGTTTTTTATTTTTCATAGTATGAACAACTTTAATACAGAATTATTTATGAATTAGATGAAATTCTGTATTAGAGTGTATTTGCTTAACCCAATAGGATACAATTAAAGTATATTATTAGCAAAAATATATTTGAAATTTATGTTTGAGAAAGCATTAGTTTTAAGACATAATATTGAAGGGAGAGAAGTTTTATTAAAGGAGAGATATATGCTGAAGGCAACAGTGTTGCAGGACACTAAGTCAGTATCGCAAGTTTTACATGAAATTCATAAATTTGGAGTATAGAGAATAAGTCATGTGATATTTTATAAATAGGAAATCATTATTGGTACCCTCTTGCGAAAAGAAGTAGAGAAGATTTAATCTCTCTTGAATCAAGATATGTATTTACCCCCCAAAACTTGGGGATGTAAAGAAATTCTTATTGCAACTTGGAGTTTATGGAATATATGAGTTTAATTTAAGCTTATTGGTTCATAAACATTGTATTTGAAAGCCGGGTATATGACTTTATTCACCATTTTGCTTTCCTTCCTGTTGGCACAGTATGCTTTTATGGAAAGTGTCTTTATCATCATCGTATCATAGACAATGCTGGTTTTTGTGGCAATGTTCGCGCTTCTTAAAATATCTGCAAACTCTTTGCCGTTGTCCATGTTGTCTGCTGTAATATCAAAGATGTAAAGCTTCTCCTTCTCAGACTTTTTAACGACAAGCCTCGGAATCAGAGTCCCGATAAATGTTGCGGCACATATCGCCATGATACTGAGTATGCCGTCTGACTTTGCCATCCTCACAACAGCAATCATGTATACAGTTGTAGACAACGCTGCTAGCAAGCTCGAAAAGAAGAACTTTTCACGACTTAGACATATACTCTTCATTGTGCACAGAGTGTTGCCGAGTAGTTTCAGTAAAAATACTATTAAAATTTCCATTTTGCCTCCTGATTTCTGTTCCCATAAAAAACAAAAGACTCTTGCAATAAAAATCACAAAAGCCGAATAATATCTTAATTTATTGATAAAATTTTTTTTTGCACCACAAGGTGCGTTCTTATGTAACTGTATTAGTATATCATAATAACACATAGATTGTCAAAATGTTAATGATTTTTAATACATGTGTTTTTATCGATTTAATGAATCGTTAAAGAAATTTAATTTGACTTGTAAAATACAAAGTAATTAGTGAAAGTATATAATTCATTATTTTGCTTACCTTTTTAAACAGAGAAATTAATCTTTGTAAAAGTTTTAAAAATGCTAAAACTTATATTTAAAACTAAAAACAATCGTGTATTTATAATTTATAATGATATTTTCATACCAAGGCTTTGGGCTTCTTTTTGAATATCTAAAGGGATTCCTTTTTTAAAAGCTGCTCCATCTAAAGTTATACTTCCAATAATATTGTATCCACCTGCTTTTAGAACTGATTCCATGGCCTGTAATGCTCCTTTACTTTGAGTTGGAAGCTGGCTGATTGGAGCTGGAGAATTGCAAGCTGTAACGATAACAGCTTTCTTACCTTTATGTAAAGCTATGGGGCTTTCTAATCCACTTGCTGCCATTTCTTCAAAAGCAGTAAGATTCCTATCAATAAGGACTTTTAGTTGGCCTGATATATTTCCGTAATATGTAGGACTGCCAATAATAATTGCATCAGCAGAGCGAAGCTTATGCCATACATCGTGTCCATCATCTTTTGGAAGAATGCATTCTCTATTAGGTCTGCATCCAAAGCAACTCATGCAAGGGCTAATTTTTAAATCATATGCGTTTATCCATTCTACAGTATGCGTTGGCTCAATTCCTTTCTCAATGTACTTCATAATGCCAACAGTATATCCGCTTTTTCTAGGTGATCCATTTAAAAATAATATGTTCATTTAATATTTCCTCCATTTCTATTTTATAAAGCTTTTGTAATATAATATAAATATATTATCTCAAAGTTTATATTGGTAATAGAAGTCTATTTATACTGGTATAAATAATAATAGGATAGGAATGGAAGTATAAATATGAAAACACATCGTTATAAAGAGCTTGGAGATTTTTTAAGAACCAGAAGAGGTAAAATTTCACCCTTAGAAGTTGGACTTTCGCCAGGATTAAGACGTAGAACACCAGGACTTAGGAGAGAAGAAGTAGCAGCACTTGCTGGTGTAGGATTAACTTGGTATACCTGGCTTGAACAAGGACGTCAAATAAATGTATCAGTAGAAGTGCTGGAAAGTTTAGCTAGAGTATTGAAGCTTGATCAACAAGAACGAATCCATTTGTATACTTTGGCAAATAGAGTCCCTCCAGTAGATGTTTATTTATATCAAGAAAGTGAAGTTTCAATGCTTCAACATGTGTTAGATAACTTAACCATAAGTCCTTCTTTTATTATGGATTCACGATGGAATATTATTTTGTGGAATAAGGCAGCAGAAGTTGTATTTGGAAATTTTGATAAAATCAATGAGTGTGAGAGAAATATGGTTTACATGATGTTTAAAAATGATAATTACAAGCAATTATTTATTGATTGGGATTTGCATGCACAAGGAATGCTTGCACGATTTCGTTCTACTACAGTAGAATACGTTGATGAACCTTGGTTCGTTAAATTTATTGAAGAACTAAGGGAAAAAAGTGAAGAATTTAATTTATGGTGGTCCAAGCATGATGTTCAAACAGACAATGGGGTTTATAAGAAAATTAGACATCCAATTGCTGAAGAAATGATTTTTGAGTTTTGTAGTTTTAATGTTTGTGATAAATCTAACCTAAAATTAATTGTAAATACACCCTTATTAGGGACGGATACTGATATAAAAGTTAAATCATTATTAGGTTTTGAAACATAAATAACGAATATTGATACTGAAACTGGAATACAACATATAAAGGGGGGGACTATGTATGAGAGACGTATCAGAATGTATTGTGAGACAAGGCTCCGCGCAAAGACTACATGAAAATACAAGGAATGTCTTGTTCGGAGCTAAGTTTTGACTGATATAGACTAAAATATTTTTGTGTGGACTTTGCTTTATATTTACAGATTAAATGTAGATAGGAGCATAAGGTATGAAGTACGAAAAAGCACAAAATATATTACCACAGAATATTATTGAATTAATCCAACAATATGTAGATGGGAGTTATCTGTACATTCCTAGAAAAAGCGATAGCAAAAAAGCTTGGGGGGAATACAGTGGCATAAAAAATAGTTTAAATAAAAGGAATAGAAAGATTTTTAATAGATATAAACAAGGAGTATCTGTTAAAGAACTTGCTGAACAATTTTATCTTACTGAGTATAGTATTAGAAGAATAATCAGAAAAGAAAAACAAGGAATGTAAAAAAAGCGGTGTTTTTTATCAATTTAGATGATATAAAAATACCACTTTTTATTTTTCATAGTATGAACAACTTTATTACAGAATTATTTATGAACTAGATAAGTCATGAGAGGGGAGGTTATAATTTCATTATAAATTAATTAAAATCAAATAGAGGTATAAGCATATGAATACAAATTTTCATGCTATTGACATGGATACATGGACAAGAGCACACACATACAATTACTTTACAAAAACAGTATCAACACTTATTTATTCTATTAATGTTACAGTGGATGTTACAATTCTTAGGAATACATTAAAAAGCAAAGGCTTAAAATTCTTTCCTACATATCTTTATTTAGTAACCAGAGCTATTGGAAAACAGCAGGAATTTCTTATGACAATGCAAGATAATGTGCTAGGATATTGGGATTGTCAAACACCTTTTTATCCAGTGTTTCATGAAGATAATAAAACAATAACATTTCTTTGGACAGAATACGATGAGGATTTTGAGGTGTTTTATAAAAGTTATATTTCAGATATGAAACAGTATGGGAAGAGTCATGATATTATGCTATCAAAGGAAACACCACCGTCTAACAATTATATCATATCTTGTATTCCATGGTTTAGTTTTAATGGTTTATCAATGCAATTGCAAAATGCAAAAAATTATTATGCACCAATTTTTGAAGCTGGTGGATTTACTGAAACCAATGGTACAATTATGATGCCATTATCTATTACGGTTAATCATGCTGTAGTAGATGGTTATCACATAAAGCTGCTTTTACAGGAATTACAATGGGCAATGAATCATCCAGAAGAGTGGATTAAAGGTACAGAAGTGTAAATGTAACTAACGGAAATCAATTAAAAAATATAAATAGCACCTATGTTACTTCATTATATAATATGTAATTTGAAAGAATTGTACAAATGTATTGACATTGTAATTAATAAATGAAATAATAAAAGTATAAAGAATAATAATTATTAATTAATAAATTGTGTCATAAAGAATACTGTACTACATTTTTGAATTAATATGAGGAAAGTTAAGAAAAAGTTATTTAAATGTTCAATTTGAAGATTAGTAAAATATTAGTTAAAGGGTGTGAAAAAATGATTTCTTCATTATTTATATGCCACGGTGCACCGACATTAGTATCAGAAAAAAATGAGTATACGGATTTTCTTAAAGACTTGGGAAATAGACAGAAACCAAAAGCAATAGTGATATTTACAGCACATTGGGAAAGTGAAATTACAACCATTTCTTCTATGGATGATACTTATAGTATGATTTATGATTTTTATGGTTTTCCTAAAGAACTGTATTCTATAAAATATCCAGCTAAAGGATCTGTAGAGGTAACTTCAAAGCTGCAATCTATGTTAAGAAATCATGGTATTGAAAGTAAGCTTGATAAAAATAGAGGACTGGATCATGGTGCTTGGGATATCTTATATTTAATGTATCCAAAAGCAGATATACCTATTATTCAAGTATCAGTAAATCCATTTTTAGCTATGGAAAAGCAATACGAAATAGGAAGAGCCATCAAGGAATTAGGAAAAGAGGATATATTAGTAATTGGAAGTGGTTCAACTGTTCATAACCTTGCTACAGTTAATTGGAATTCAGAAAAAACAGAAGAATGGGCATTAGAGTTTGATGACTGGTTTATTGAAAAGGTAGAAAATAATGACAAGGATACTCTGTTTAAATACAGAAAGTTAGCACCTTATGCAAAACATGCAGTGCCACGTGAAGAGCATATAGTTCCTATGTTTATAGCAATGGGAAGTGGTAATAGGGATAAACCTAAGCTTTTACACCAAAGCTATGCATATGGAACGCTAAGTTATATATGTTTTGAATTTTAAAATAAGAAGAGAGAGGAGAATAATATGGACACATTGAGAAGAGTAATTAAAATCACAAAAGGTCAACCAGCTGTTGACGGTGCAGGTGTAAAGTTAGTTCGTGTAATTGGGTATAATGACACTAAGGATTATGATCCGTTTTTAATGTTAGATGCTTTTGATTCAGATAAATCCGAAGATTATATAAAGGGTTTTCCTTGGCATCCTCATAGAGGAATTGAAACAATAACTTATTTGATTAATGGAGATATCGAGCATGGTGATAGTCTTGGTAATAGCGGAAGCATTCTTGATGGAGAGTGTCAATGGATGACAGCTGGTTGCGGTATTATCCATCAGGAAATGCCTAAGTCAAGTAGACGTATGCTAGGTGCTCAATTGTGGTTGAACTTGCCTGCTAAAGACAAAATGACTGAACCAAGTTATGGAGATATAAAGGCTGAAAATATACCAATAATTAATGAAAGTGGAACAAAAGTTCACATAATTGCTGGAGACTATCGAGGCCATAAAGGTGCTTTTGAAGGTAAATACATTAAAGCAACCTATTTGGATGTTGAATTACCTGCTAATCAGGAATGGAATTTCATAAATGATGCTGAAAATACTTTGTTTGTCTATATCTTTACTGGAAAAGCAATTTTTCATCCTGATAAGAGTATCGAAAATCCTAAAGATTTAGTTGATGAAAAACAAGCCATATTGTTTAGTCATGATGATAAGTTTTGGATAAAGGCAGCAAATCAGGATGTGCGCTTTATACTTTTATCTGCTAAACCATTGAAAGAACCAATTGCCTGGGGTGGTCCTATAGTTATGAATACAAAGGAAGAACTTAATTCAGCGTTCTTGGAGTTGGATAACAATACTTTTATAAAAAAGAATAGTACAGAAGAATTATAAAAGTATGAGAATAATAGTATTTAAAATAATAACGATTGTTGTTCTACAAGTTATTAGACAATAAAAACTATTATGTATTATGACCGTATTAGAGAAAAATCTGGTACGGTTTTTTATATTTTTAAAATTCAATGATACATAAGTTCCATTTTGAATGGAACTTATTTGTTATTTTACAAAATTTAAATTCATGTTATCGTATACATATAAAAGAATTAGAAATGATAAACAGGAAGGAGGTTGAAAAATGGATGGCTTAAATGGAAGGCAAATTGAATTTACAAATTTATTATTAGATGAGGAACAGTTTAAAACAATTAAATATTACAGTGAAGTTTTAAACGTATCTGAAAAGACAATTAAAAAAGATTTAATAGCAATTGAACAATATTTAAATAAATATAAAGTTCAATTGGAAAAGAAACATAGTATGGGAATAATGATAAAAGATGTTAGAAAAGCTAAATTGCTTTTGCATAATAATCTTCAAGTACAAGAATTAAAAAATAGGAAGATTTCAATAAATGAAAGAAGAATTGAAATTATTAAAGAAATGCTTATTAAATCCAATAAGAGTACTTCAATTCAAAAACTTTCTGAAAAATATTATGTAAGTAAGACTAGTATAATAAATGATTTTAAGTATATAGAAAAATGGCTTTCCTTATTTAAGTTGAGATTAGAAAAAACAGTAGAAGGAACTCAAGTAAAAGGATTGGAAGTTAATATACGTAGGGCAATTTGCTCTTTATTGTTTGAATATTCAAACACAAAGAAGAATGAAAATACTGTTGAAGAATTGGCGTCACGTTTAGATGTAGTTACTTTAAATGGACTATCAGAGCTTTTTGAAAAAGATAAAATTATATATGTTAATAGGCTCTTGCTTAATTTAGAAAAAAAATATAATTGTAAAATAGATGAACCATATTATACTAATTTGTTAACTCATATTTTAATTTCAATGGAAAGAGGTTCAACAGGAAAGTCCATATTGAAAAAAGAAAAGATTGGAGATTTCAAATCAGAAAAAGATTACAAAGAAGCTGTTTTATGTATTGATAAAATTAATAATGATTTTGGAATGAAATTAGATGAAGCTGAAGTTTATTATTTGTACCAGTATTTTGTATCATTTGGATTGATTAAGGAAGTAATAGAAAGTCAAGATAAAGTATTAAACAAATTGGATTCTATATCTATAGAGTTTAGAAACATGATGACTAAATGTATAGAAGAAATTTTGCAAATAAATATTACAAATGATCAGGATATAATGTATAAATTATTGCTTCATATACGACCAATGCTAAATCGCATGGAATATGATATACAAATATCAAATCCTCTTATTAGTGAAATAAGAGAACAATATCCTATTCTTTTAAACGTGTGTAAGGCTGCTGCACTTATGGTATCTTATCAGCTAAAACAAAAATCAATCCCAATGGATGAAATTGGATACTTGGCAGTATATTATCAGTTAGGATTAGAGAACTCTTATATAAAGAAAAGAATCTTAGTAGTTTGTCATAGTGGTTATGGGACATCGCAACTCCTAAGAACAAAACTTAACAGGTACTTTCCGGAACTTGAAATCGTTGACAATGTTTCGTCAAGTAGAATCAAGAACAGAAATGTTGATGATATTGATTTTGTGGTTACAACAGTTCCATTAGAATTTAAAAGTAAGCCATATATATTAGTATCAACATTTCTAAATGAATATGACATTAAAAATATATCTGATTTTCTGCTTAATAATAAAAATAAACTTGAAAGAAAAAAGGTCACAACAAAACTTATTGGAGAGTATTTACAAGAAGAACTAGTATACTTTAACACATCAGAAGATGATGTGAAAAAAGAAATTAATAAAAATTATAAGAAATGTATTGCTTTTAATGAAATAAATATTGATAGAAATCTAAAAATACAGTTAGGATTTCATAAAAGTGAATGTATACTTGGACTTTCTATAAATGATATAGAGAACAATGAAAAACAGTTAACCTTTTATATTGCTGTGGAGAACATTGAGTTAATGACTCGTATGTTAAAAGAAATTATAAATTTTGATATCAAGGAAAATTATGCGAACTATTTAAGAAGATGTACTAAGAAAAAAGACGTAAAGCAATATTTTGCATTAAATAGCAAAGGTGGGGGAGAAATGGATATAAATTTAGCTAAAGTAATAAAGAAAGAAACAATAAAGTTAAACATGGAAGCAACTACAAAGGACGAAGCATTAAAAGAACTTACAGAATTATTATGTGATGCTGGAGTTCTTTCAGACAAAGAAGCATTTTTGAAAGACGTATATTACAGAGAAACTTTAGGTGCAACAGGAATTGGAAATAAAATAGCCATTCCTCATGGAAAATCTAAGTTTGTCAATAAAACATCAATAGCTTTTGGAAAAGCAAAAGCAGATATTAAGTGGGAAAGCCTAGATGATGAGCCAGTACATTTTATTATTTTATTTGCAGTGACAGAATCTGATAAAGACAGTGTTCATGTTAGATTGCTTTCAAAAGTAGCAGGAAAACTAGGAGATGACGAGGTGTGCGAAAGCTTACTAAATGCAGCAACTCCAGAAGAAGTTTATGAAATATTCATAAGAGAAGAAGAATTTTAAATAGGTTTAATCATTGTCTAATATTATATAAATATTAAAAAAAGAAAGGGGATATGAATATGAAAATTGTAGGAATAGCAGCTTGCACATCTGGGATTGCACATACTTATATAGCAAAAGAAAAACTTATACGAGCAGCAAAAGCATTAAATCATGAAATTCACATTGAAACTCAAGGAACAATTGGAACAGAAGACGAACTTACTCCAAAGGATATCAAAGAAGCAGATATAGTAATTATTGCAGCTGATATTAAGGTAGGAGGTAGAGAAAGATTCAAAGATAAGAAGGTTATCGATGTTTCAACAGAAATTGTAATAAAATCTCCTAAAGCACTTATTAATAAAATTCAACAAGATCTAGGCTTGTAGAAAATATTTTAGAATAATATAGATTAAGAAATGAGAGGAGAACTTATGATGTTAAAAAAGTTAGAGTTAAAAAAGCATGCTATGACAGGTATATCTTATATGCTTCCATTAGTTGTTGCTTCTGGTTTGCTAATTGCTATTGGTAATTTAGCAGGTGGAAATCCAGCTTTAATCTCCGATTATAAGAAGTCTTATACTATTTGGCAGGCAGCAGTTTCATTAGGAGTTTTTGGTATGGGATTACTACCAGCAGTTATGGGGGCAGCTATTGCATATTCCATTGCTGATCGACCTGGTATTGCACCTGGTTTGTTAATGGGTATGATAGCAAATGCTATGGGAGCTGGTTTTCTTGGAGGAATGCTTGGAGGTTACCTTGCAGGTTACTTTGTAAACTTTTTAAAGAAAAACTTGAAAGTACCTGTATGGGCACAAGGTTTATTGCCAATGATGATTATTCCATTAATATCTTCTGCAGTCATAGGATTAGTTATGTTCTTTGTCATTGGTGGGCCAATAGCTGTAGCTTCGGCTGCACTTACCCATATGCTCAATAATATGCAGGGTGGATCAAAGGTTATATTTGGTGTTATTATGGGCGCCATGGCAGCATTTGATTTTGGTGGACCAGTTAATAAAGTAGCTTCACTGTTTGCTGATGGATTATTATTACAGGGTGTTTATGGGCCAGAAGCTATTAAGATATGTGCATCTATGATTCCTCCTTTTGGAGTTACATTATCTTGGTTGATAAGAAGAGCAAGATATACTAAAAACGAATCTGATAATATAAAGATTGCTTTTCCAATGGGAATATGTATGATTACTGAAGGTGTTATTCCAATTGCAGCTGTTGATCCTCTTCGTGTAATTTTCTCTTGTTCTTTTGGAGCAGCTGTTGGTGGAGCAATAATCATGTTACTAAATGTTGGATCACCAGTTCCTTCTGGTGGAATGTTTATTGTACCTGCGATGCATAATCCAATTGGTTTCTTAATTGCTTTAGGGACAGGCTCTGTTATTACAGCAATTTTACTTGTAATTCTTAAAAAAGATGCAGTAGAAAAAGTAGTTGAAGATGATGAAGAGGAAGAAGAAATAGATTTATCAAGTATAAAAATAAAATAATTAGGAGAAATAAAATGTATGTTTCAATGAGTGATATGCTGAAAAAAGCAAATAAAGAAAACTATGCAGTTATGGCTATTAATTGTTTTAATTTAGAGACTGCTAGAACTGTAATTAAAGCAGCAGAATTGGAAAATTCGCCTATTATAATTAATATAGTTCAAGAACATTTGCTTGATCATTGTGATAGTGAATTGATAACTCCAATTGTAAAGACCCTAGCTAATAGAACA
The DNA here is from genome assembly GCF_033561535.1 of Clostridium sp. JS66. NCBI lineage: Bacteria > Bacillati > Bacillota > Clostridia > Eubacteriales > Clostridiaceae > Clostridium > Clostridium sp. JS66. The sequence continues at coordinate 325,819 of NZ_CP131467.1, forward strand.
TCCATAAAAGTGGCACTAAATTTTGATCATGGTCAGGAAGTTTTGTTTTTAAAAAAAGCAATAGATGACGGTTTTTCTTCTGTAATGGTAGATGCTTCACGTTTTGGACTAACAGGAAATATTAATATGACTAAAGAAGTTGTAGATTATGCACATCCAAAGGGAGTAAGTGTTGAAGGTGAAATTGGATGCTTGGGAGCTACAGAAGGTTCAGCATTTACAGCTGATGATATGTATACAAATCCAGAAGAAGCCTTAAAGTTTGCTAGAGAAACTGGTATTGATGCACTAGCTATATCAATTGGTACCTCTCATGGAAATTATCCAGAGGGAATGGTTCCAGAGTTTGATTTTGAAAGATTAAAAACCATTAAGGAATTGACTAAAATGCCATTAGTTCTTCATGGCGGCTCTGGTTCTGGAAAAGATAATATTTTAAAAGCAGTTAAATATGGTATTAATAAAATAAATGTTGGCTGTGATTTTATGAATGCAAATGTCCAAGCTATTAAAGCTAGATTAAAAGAAGATCCAAATGTTAATTATTATGTTTTAATGCATCAAATTGAACAAGATAGTATTGATATTGTAAGAAATTATATTAGACTATCAGGATCAAGCAACAAAAATTAATGTTAAAAATATTTAAAATAAAAATTAAAATAAAAGGGAGAATAGTATTATGTTAATGAATATGAAAGAATTATTATCTGTAGCACAAAAAAATAAGTTTGCTGTACCAGCCTTTAATACAAGTAGTTGTATGATTTTAAAAGGTGTTATGGAAGCTTGCAGAGAAAAACAAGCTCCAGTAATTATTGCAATACATCCAGATGAATTATCATTTGTAGAAGACAGCTTTATAGCAAGTGTAAAAGAAGAAGCCTTTAAATGTAATGTACCAGTAGTTATTCATTTAGATCACGGTGCAACTTTTGAACAAGTTCTTAGAGCAATAAGATGTGGATTTACATCAGTAATGATTGATGCTTCACATATGACCTTTGAAGAAAATATAGCTATTACTAAAAAAGTAGTTGAAGTAGCACATCCACTTAATGTTTCAGTTGAAGCAGAGCTTGGAACTATAGGTACAACAGGCAATGGAGGAGAAACTGGAGCTGATAAGATAATTTACACAGATCCAGAAAAAGCAAAAGAGTTTGTTGATAGAACAGGAGTAGATACATTGGCAATCGCTATTGGAACATCTCATGGAATTTATCCAAAAGATATGAAGCCAAAATTAAGATTAGATTTATTAAAAACTATAAGAGAAATTGTTGAGGTTCCATTAGTATTACATGGTGGATCAGCTAATTCAGATGATGAAATTGCAGAATCCGTAAAATTAGGAATATCTAAAATAAACATTTCCAGTGATATAAAGGATGCATTTTATAAAAAATGCCGACAAATACTAACAGAAGATTTAAGTGCTCGTGAACCAAATGCTATCTATCCACCATGCATAGAAGCTATGAAGGAAGTAATTTATCATAAAATAAGTTTATTTAATGATGAAGATAAAGTAAAACATTATAAATAAAAGCAAAAATATAGTATCTTAAATAAATTTTGCAATATAAAATAGTCTGTGAAAATTTTATTTCAGCATTTAATTATAGGAAATAAAGTGGACACAGACTATGTTGTTTATATGATTATTATTTATTAGTGATATCAAATCAAGAAGGTGAGAATATGAAGAAAATAGGAATTGATATTGGAGGTACACAATTAAGATGTGCCATTTTTGATGAAGATGGAAAAATCATAAAAAAGGTAAAGTTTGAAAATGAAAAGAATCTTGGATGTGTAAAAAACTTAAATAAATTAATTGATTTTATTAATACTGAAAAAGAAGATTATGAATTCAATGGAATCGGAATTGGTTGTCCAGGTCCATTAGATATAAAGAAGGGTAAAATTTTAAATCCTCCAAATTTAGTGGGATGGAATGAATTTAATATTGTTGAGTTTTTTGAAGAAAAAACTCTTATAAAGACAAAATTGAATAATGATGCTAATGTTGCTGGGCTGGCCGAAGCCATATATGGATTTGGGAAAGGATACGAATCAGTATTTTTTATCACAATATCAACTGGAGTAGGTGGAGCATATATACTAAATGGTAAGATAATAGGTGGAGCTAATTCTGCGGCTGGGGAAATTAACAATATTATTATCAATGAAGATGCATATTCGCACAATGGTTTAAATGCTGGAGGACTAGAAGGTCAATGTAGTGGTACTAATATTGCAAGAATAGCTAGTGAAAAATTAAATAAAAATTTAAATGCAAAAGATGTTTTTGAATTATACTATTTAAAAGATAAAATAGCCATACAAGTTATAGAAGAATTTTGTGAAAATATGGCTAAGGGTATTGCTAATATATGTGCAGTAGTAGATCCTGATATTTTTATAATAGGAGGCTCTGTTGCCATTCATAATCCTGAAATAATTAGTATTATAAAAGGAAAAACCATGTTTAAGGTTCATAATCCTCAAACTTTAAAAATAGAATTAGCAAAATTTGAAGATGATGCTGGTTTGATAGGGGCTTCTCAATTGGTTTAGATTATTAAGTATTTTAAATATTATTGTTTTTAGAAAAACAAGTGACGATATTAATACATATTATCACTTGTTTACTTAGTTTGATGCAAATTAGTCTCCATCCTCCCCACCAGGGCCATCGCGTCTTGGACGTGAGGATTCTGGAAGAGGTTCAACATTTTTATATTTATTGGAGATGGAGGATTTATTGTCATGTACAGCATTTAAAGAACTACTTTGGTCCTTAGAGTTTGAACAATTACACTGTTGATTAAAATTTGAATTGTTATTTTGGTTAGTCATTTTATGATCACCACCTTCTAAACTATTTTTTACAGATAATAAGTTTTTATGTTAGAAGTTTTTTGAAACAATTAACATTATGGTAGAAAGTGGTAAAGGTTCGAAAAACTATTTCTTATAACTAGGTATACATAACTTTGTGCTACTGCCTTGTTCCCAATTCTGAAAATAAAACTTTCCACCATGTGCTGCAATTATCTGTTTTACAATATAAAGGCCAAGACCGTGAGACTTGTTAGTAGGAAACTCGGTTGAAAAATTTAAAGTTTGTAAAATATCATTTTTAAAGCCGCTTCCAGTATCTTTGATTTCAATGACACAATTGCCTTCTTTTTGGTCTAGTTCAATATAAATATTACAACCATCTTCATTATGCTTCATACTGTTTCCTATAATATTATTAAGAGCACGTTCGAATAATCTCATGTCACCATTTATCATGCAACTTTGGGCTTCAGAAGAAATGGAGAACTCTAAGTTATATCTATCATTAGATAAGTTGTTTAAATGGTCTACAACTACTTTTCTTGTAAGCTCTGCAGCATAAAAAGGTTTTATGTTTAAAGGCTGCATTTCATATTCCAGTTTTATTGTTAAATTTAAATCGTTAACTAATTGTTTTATCTTTTCACTTTGTAATCTTATGATGGTAAGTTTCTTTCTGTCATCCTTGGAAAAGTTTTCATTATCTTCTAAATCGCTGGAATAACCCATAATCATAGACAAAGGAGTTCTAATATCATGAGATACTCCAGTAATCCAGTTGTTTCTAGCAGTATCTCTCTTTTCTATTAAGGCTTGTTGTCTTAAGAGTTCCTCAGAAGTAATATTTATATTATGGGCCAATTCGCCAAAAGCTCCTTTAGTTCCAAGAGAAACTTGCTTTTTCTTAGCCATATCTTCAACGCCTTCTATAATTTTACGCAGAGACAGAAAGAAACGAATTCCAAATAAAAAAGCTAAAAGCATAGCAACTATGAAGTTTATCAATAATCCAAGTGATATCCATTTGATACTATTACGTACAATGTTTTCTGGGATTTCAAGTTGGGATTTCCAAGTGCTGTTTTTGATACCGCCAGCCACAAACAATCCATCTTTATGCTTCCAGGTATAAACTGGATACTCCTTTAAATACCACCTGGTAAAAGAAGCTATATCAGAAGAAGTATAACTTAATGGAATATCATTTGGTAGATTCTTACTCCATACAACTTTCCCAGTATCATTTATGAGCATTGCCCATTGAAATTCCTTAGTAATTATAGAGGAAGCTTTGTCTGACAATACGAAGTTGTTATCTTCTTTTTTCAATCCTTTACTAATTTCAGATATTCTATGTGAAGTAGTAGGGGAATTGTTAGAGGATAAGCATAAAGCAAATACAATAATATTAGTTATGAGTAATATTATTATAATTCCCCCAGCGGAAAGGACATAACGCATAATTATTTTTGACATTCTCTTCATAGTTAAGCCTCCAATACAAGCTTATATCCAAGTCCTCTTACTGTTAACAGATATTTTGGATGGGAAGGATCAGATTCTATTTTTGCTCTAAGTCGTCTGATATGAACCATTAGTGTATTTTCATATCGAAATAAGTCATCACCCCAGGCAGCTTTACATAAAGCATCAATGGTTACAATATTTCCTTTATTAGTATAAAGCTTATCTAGCAGCGCATATTCTTTAGCTGTTAAGGTGAATTCTTCATTTTGTGTCTTTATAGAACCGCTGTTCATATCAACGAATGTACTTCCTAAATAAAAAGTAGGCTTTTTATTTGCTTGTCCTGTTAATGGAAAATAGGTTCTTCTAAGTGCAATATTAATGCGAAGAATTAATTCTCTAGGGAGAAATGGTTTGGTAATATAGTCATCAGCACCAAGACCTAACCCCAAAAGTCTGTCTTCATCTTGATCCTTAGCTGATAAGAAAAGTATAGGAACCATAGAAGTTTCACGGAACTTTTGCATAAGGGAAAAACCATCACCATCTGGTAGCATTATGTCTAAAATAACAATGTGAGGATTTACCCTTTTAAACTGTTCTACGGCTTCATGACAATTAGAAGCTGTAAATACTTCATGAAATCCTTCCTTTAGCATGATATCTTTAACCATTTGGGATAAGGAAAGCTCATCATCTACAATTAATATTTTGCAATCTTTAATATCATTCATACTAAATATTCTATTCCTCCAATCTTATATAATAACTTAAAATATTATACATCAAATATTTCTTAAGGTAAATGTAAGGTAGATTTCATGGATATGTAAGGTAGATTTTTTATACTTAAAGAGTAGAAAACAGTTGATGAAAAACATTATGTATATTTGGAGGAAAATAAGTATGAATATAATAGAAACTAAAAATTTAACTAAAGAATATAATGGAACGTTGTCAGTTAATAACTTAAATATATCAATCGAAGAAGGTCAAATTTATGGATTCCTTGGACCAAATGGAGCAGGAAAAACCACTTCAATACGAATGATGTTAGGTTTAATAAAACCTACAAAAGGAAGTGTTAGTGTATTTGGATATGATCAAAATAAAAAAAATAGAACTGACATACTGAAAAATGTTGGTGCACTTATTGAAAATGCAGCTAGTTATCCACATCTTACAGCATATGAAAATCTTAAGATAATGAGTACTTTAACTAATTCATCTAAAAGTGATATTGATGAAGTATTAAAGATTGTTAGATTAAATGAGGTTAAAAATAAGATGGTTAAAGAATTTTCACTTGGTATGAGACAAAGGCTTGGGATTGCTATGGCAATTCTTAGAAAACCAAAGCTGCTTATTTTAGATGAACCTACTAATGGATTGGATCCTTCTGGAATTCATGAAATAAGAGAATTGATAAAAGAGATTCCTAACCTGTATGGCAGCACAGTTTTAATTTCAAGCCACCTTTTATCAGAAATTGATCAAATTGCAACCCATGTAGGAATTATTACTAAGGGAAGTCTTGTATATCAAGGTACTATTGAAGAGTTAAGAAGTAAAGGCCATGAAAAAATAAAAATGCGTACAGATAACATTAATGGCACTATAAATATATTAAATCAAAAGAATATTTTTCATAATGTACAGGATGGATATATTGAGATAGGTGGCCTAAAGGATGAGAAAATAGGACAAGTAATTGAGGATATAGTTTTTAAAGGTATAAAGGTATATAGAATAGAAGAAGAAAAAACTTCATTAGAAGATATTTTTCTTAATCTTACTGGAAAGGAGAATAGTTTATAAATGAAGGATATTGTTTGTGCAGAATTTATAAAAATGAAAAGAAAAAGGCTGTTTTTACTAGCTTTAATTGGTGAATTATTATCATTTTTAGTTGCTTATGTTTTTGAAAGCAGACCTGGATCAAAAAGTTGGATGAATTTATTATATAATTTTAGCGGATTTAATTTTATGATTATGATAATAGTATTTACAATTATTATTTCTAAAATAGTAGATATTGAACATAAATCGGATATGTGGAAAATTCAATTTATTTCTATAGAGGATAAGAAGTTGCTTTATATAGCCAAGTTTATTTGTGTATTAATAATAATGTTTTTTTCTTCCTGTATAACTTTTAGTGGCTTAATCTTATTAGGGAATAGTGTAGGGATAAAAGGTATTGCTTACAGTTTAATATTAAAGCAGAGTTTATGTCCTTTAATTGGATACTTACCATTTATAATTTTACAGCTTTCAATTTCTATAATGGTAAAGAATCAAGGAGTTTCAATAGCTTGCGGAGTTATAGGATGTTTTTTAGGTGTGCTTGGTTTTGCACTTCCCTTTGGAAAAATTCTCATATGGATGTATCCATTTTTTACTGCACCTATGATTACTGCATCAAATATGAGCACAGTTATGAATGAAAGTAGTATAATGTTTAGTTTTATAAGTATTATTGTAGCAGCGGGAATGGCTTTCATATCACTACGTTTGTACGATAAAAAGGAAGATCTTTAAGAAGGAGTGAGATATTTTGTATAGATTAATTAAGTGTGAATTACTAAAATTAAAAAGGCAAAGAGCGTTTATAATTTCAATAATAATTACATTAATACCAATTATATTAGGATTATTTACTTTTAAGGCTAATTATAGTGTATTTAAGGAACAAAATGTAAATGATTGGTTAAAAGGGTGGGGACAGGTTGCAATGTTTTATTCACCTATTATATTTCCTATAATAGCTAGCATATATTGTGCAATGATATTCAGGGTGGAATATATGAATAAAAATATGAAAATTATATTATCAACCCCTGTTTCTAGAAAGTCATTATACATATCAAAGTTTATAACAGCAATTTTAATGGTTTTATTCTTACAGATTGTGTTTGGAATTACATACTTTATGGTTGGAAAACTATATGGAATAACAGATCCTTTTCCAATTAGAAGGATTATTAATATTTTGTTCTTTGGATGGATTGGGGCTCTACCACTAATTTCTGTACAGATGTATTTGTCTTTAAAGTATGAGGAATTTACAAAATCGATTATGATAGCATCATGCTTCTCACTGCTTGGATTCTTTATATCAGCTGTAAAAGGTCTTAAATACATATGGCCCTGGGCTATTCAAAAAGTATCTATGGACATTTCAGTAGCTGCAGGTATACAAGGAATAGTTCCACAGTTATCATTTACGATATATTGTTTGATTTTTATGGTAATAATTAATGTCATAGGTATTAGAAAATTTGATGATGGAGAGTTTGTTTGATGGATGCTGAAAACTTTATAAAAAATGTGTTAGAGTAATAGTTTCAGTTAATTATAAAAATATGAAATCAGTAGATTTTGTTTAGTAAATTTAGCTTTAATCAAACATATATAAAATTCGCCTGTAAGTATTTTAAATAGATGCTTATAGGCGGTTGTATTTTTCGCAAAAAGGTGGTATCTTTTTTATTGTGTACTGTAAATAATATTTATAAATATACTTTTTATTTAAGATAAGTAGTTAGAATATAAAGTGCTAAATTAACTATATGAGTAATTTAATATCCGTTCTTTTAGTTCCTTTATTCTATTATTTTTATAAAATAATAATTGTTTTAAGTATGAGTTTTATTACATAAAATACAATGTAGGTTTTATGTATATAAAATTGATTAATATTAAAATCATAAAGCATTAATTTTAAATTTTTATTGTAATCAAAAAGGGGATGGGTATTTTGGAAAAGGAAACAGAAAAGGATGCAGAAAAGGATATAGAAAAGAGTAAAGAAAGTAGGAGACGTAGTAGTAAAAAAAATAATAAAAAATATAATAAAGTTATGATAGGCACTGCAAGTTCTTTTTGTGTTTTGCTTGCTGTATATTTAGGTGCATCAGCATATTTTAACAATCATTTTTATTTCGGATCTGAAATTAACTGCGTCAATGTTTCTGGAAAAACTGTTGAAGAAGTGGACAAACAAATGGCATCTGAAATAAAATCGTATAAGTTGAATTTAAAAGAACGTGATGGTAAAAGCGAACAAATTAAAGCTGAAGATATTAAATTAAAATATAATTCAGATGATGAATTTAAGAATCTTAAGAATAAACAGGGTGGTTATAAATGGGCTTTAGCGTTTTTAAATACAAGTGATTCTAAAATGAAAGCTCAAGTTTCCTATGATAAAGATTTATTAGAACAAAAGGTGAACAACCTTTCTTGCCTTGATAGTAAAAAGGTAGTTGAACCTAAAAATCCTAGTTTTAAATATACAGATAAGGGTTATGAGGTTGTAAGTGAGATAAATGGAAATAAGATTAATAAAAATTCTTTAAAGGACAATGTGGTAAAGGTAATAGTTAATGGTGAAACTACCATAGATTTAGAAGCGCTTAATTGTTATGTAAAACCAAAATACACTGTAAAATCTAAAGAAACTACTGAAAATAAAAATACGCTTAATAAATATGTATCTTCTAAAATTACTTATACTTTTGGTGACAAACAAGAAACTATAGATGGTTCTAAAATAAATAATTGGCTTACAGTTAATGACGACTTTAAAGTTGAAGTTGATGAGAAAAAAGTAAAAGGATATATGAATGAACTTGCTGGTACTTATGACACAATTGGCAAAACAAGAAGCTTTACTGCATCCTCAGGATCAACAATAAAAGTTGGTGGCGGTGATTACGGATGGTATACTGATGCTTCAAAAGAAACACAAAACTTAATTGCTGCAATTAAAGAAGGAAAGTCTATAAAAAAGGAACCAACATACACCCAAACTGCAGCATCTCACAGCACTAATGATATTGGTAATACCTATGTAGAAGTAGATATGGGAAGACAACACTTATGGTTTTATAAAAATGGTTCTTTAGTAGTACAAGGTGACGTTGTTACAGGTAATGTAAGTCAGGGACATGCAACACCAGAAGGTATTTACAGCTTAAAATACAAAGAAAGACATGCTACTTTGAAAGGACAGGGATATGCTTCTCCTGTTGATTATTGGATGCCATTTAATGGTGGTATTGGAATTCATGATGCACCATGGAGACCGGCATTTGGTGGTAGTATATATATGGGAGATGGCTCACATGGTTGTGTAAACTCACCACATTATCTAGCACAGACAATATATGAAAATATTGAAGCAGGAACTCCAATTGTTTGTTATTATTAATAATTTTAGTAAGTGAAAAGTCTATAAAATAAATTATAAAAATATATGTTTATTTTTATATGGATTTTGATATAATATAATTAAGAAGAGCTTAGTGCGTTAACACTAAGCAATCCTTAAAACATTTATTTTGTTTTAGGGCTATTGGATTAGATTTATGTTATAAAATATGAATCTTAGAAAAAGTGCTAATCTTGTGAGGATGGGGCACTTTTTTCTTTGCTTTTAACTTCTATATCAAGACCAAGGAATTTAATCTTAATTTTTAAGTGATATATAAAAAGATTATGTTTTAAAACTAATTTAATTACATAAACAATTGATACACACTTTATAAAAGTATTTAACATATCCAATACCACATCCTTAGCTATAGTGAAATAATTCACCAATAGCCCAAAGGAGGATAAAATGTTCAAAACCTCCACAGCCATCCTTCTGTGGTTAACATGTTTTACTTGGATATTGTACCATGATTATGAATAAGTATATAGGGATATTTATTGGAAGATAACATAATAGCAAGGGATAGATATTATAAAAAATGGAGTTAATATTACAATGTATTGGGTAGTTATGTCATAATTGGGAAAATATCTGACAAAATTATTTTATAAGTTAATAAGACTTGGTTTGTTAATTATGAACTAAGATGGATAAAAGGATTATCTATGGTACATGCAGTAAAAAAGCTTGGGGTGAGAATAGTGGTATAAAAAATAGCTTGAAGAAAAGAAATAAGGAAATTTTTAATAACTACAAAGAGGGTGTATCTGCTAAAGAACTTTCTAAGCAGTTTTACCTTACTGAAGATAGTATTAGAAGAATAATTAGAGAAGAAAAACAATTAATATAACTGAAAAGGATATTTTTATATTATGTAAATTATATGATATAAAAATATCCTTTTTAATTTGTTGATGTAAAATCAGGCAAGTTTATTACAGAATTATTTATGAACTAGATAAAGTAAAAGAAATGAAGTTATAATTTTATTATAAGCTATTGGTGATGGAGCTATTATTGGAACGAGGGCTTTAGTAACAAAGGATGTGCCGCCATATACTATAGTTGGTGGGATGCTAGCAAGGATTATAAGAAAGCGGTTTGAAGATTCGGTTATAGAAGACTTACTTAAAGTTCAGTGGTGGAATTGGAATACTCAAAAGATATCTGAAAAATTAACTGCCATTAGAAATGGAGATATAGAAACATTAAAAAGATAGAGTATATATGGAGGAAGAATTGTAATGATAAAACAAAATTTAAAAATAGAAAATATACCTGCAATTTTGTGGGGCAATAAGTCGGATGAACTATTTATAGTCGTACATGGCAATATGTCAAATAAGTCAGATGATGTTATTGTTGAATTTGTAGAAGAAGCAGTAGATAAAGGTTATCAAGTGATAAGTTTTGATTTACCTGAACATGGTGATCGTAAAAATGAAAACTATGCTTGTAAAGTTCAAAATTGTGTCCATGACCTTAATATTATTATGCATTATGCACAATCATTATCAAATAGTATAAGTTTATTTGCGTGCAGTATGGGAGCGTATTTTAGTTTGCTTTCATATAAGGAGGATTCATTGAAGCAGTGTTTGTTCTTATCACCTGTGGTAAACATGGAACGTATCATAAATAATATGATGACATGGTTTAATGTAAGTGAAAATAGATTGAAAGAAGAAAAAGAAATCTCTACACCTATTGGACAAAAACTTTACTGGGATTACTATTGTTATGTAAAAGAGCATCCTATTGTTAATTGGAATAAAGAAACATCAATTTTATATGGTTCAGAGGATGATATATGTGAGTTTGATGTGGTATCTGATTTTGCTAAGGCTTTTCACTGTAATCTTCAGGTAATGGAACATGGAGAACATTATTTTCATACTGAAGGGCAATTGCAATATTTTAGACAGTGGGTGAAAAAATATATCTATGTATAGTTGATAAAAGGAGAACCTGAAATTTTAATGGTTCTTCTTTATTTATTTTTTGTGGAGATATAGAAAAATTTTCTTTATTTACTTGACAGTGCTGGTGGACTGGATGTATATTTGAGTTACAAAATGTAACCTAAATATACAATATGTGATGATGGGCGTTTTTAGTGAAAGATAGGAGGAAATAAGGAAATGAAAAAAAATATTAAAATTGTTGGAGTGATAAGCAGTTCAAAACTTAATGGTAATACTGCTGCACTTGTTAGAGAAGCACTTAAAGGTGCAGAAGAAGAGGGTGCATCAGTAAAAGAAATTTTTTTAGCTAAGCATAATCTTGTTTTTTGTACAGGATGCTTAGCATGTACAGCTAAGGGAAAGTGTCCATTACCAGATGATTTTGAGGAAATTAGAAAGGTTATCTATGAAGCAGATGGAATTATTTTAGGTTCTCCAACCTACGCTACAGAATACAATGGAATAATGAAGTGCTTTATTGAGCGATTGGGACCATATACTCAGTATGCTTCTTTAATGGGAGGCAAGTATGGAGTAGGAATATCTACGGCTTATGGTGAGGGAATGGCAAAGAAGGTTGCTAAAAAGCTTACTGGCCTGTTTCAACTTGGAATATTTAGAAGAAGTTATGTATCTGGATTTTTAGGAGTGGGTACTATGTTTAAGGGTATGGAGAAGAAGACCTTTGAAAATCAAGATGCAATGAGAAAAGCACATACTTTGGGAAGAAAAATTACAAGTGACATAAAAAATTACAATAGATATCCTTTCCAAAATTTAATTACTAGATTAATTATATGGTTGTATTTAAAACCTATATTTAAAAAGAAAATTTTAAAATGTAAAGATGGAGAAGAGTATGCTACATATAACAGTCTTTCAAAAAGAGGGTTAATTTAAACAAAAGTTATTTAATAGGGGAAGTTTATAAAAAAATTTAGGAAGTGTAAATAAATGAAAATAACTGATAATGTGTATGCACTAGAATCTACAAAAGGATCTTATGCATATATCATACTTGGCATGGAAACAATTCTTGTTGACACAGGTCAAATGTGGCAAGGAAAAGAAATTTTAAAAGAACTTGCAGCTATGAATATAAAATTACATGATATAAAACATATAGTATTAACTCATCATGATTTGGATCATGTAGGAAATGCTTATATGCTTCAAAAAGTGACTAATGCCAAGCTGTGGGCAGCTAAAGAAGATATTCCCTATATTAAAGGATATAAAAATAGACCTGGAATAAAAAGAATTTTTTCATTTTTATTCAGGGTGAGAAAACCAGAAAGTGTATGTGCTTATAACAAGGATATAAGAATTGGAGATATAGAAATTATAGCAACTCCAGGTCATACACCCGGACATGTTTGTATACTTTATAAAGATGTATTATTTGCAGGAGATTTGGTAGATTCCAGAAAAGGAGAATTAAGGCCATATCCTAATATGAACTGGAACAAAGATGAACTTATGAAATCAATTAAAAGTATATCTAACATTTCATTTAAATGGGTATGTCCAGCACATGGAATACCTGTAAAAAGGGAACTACTATATTAAATTTTTAGTATAGTAGTTCTCTTTTTATATTTTATGAATTTTTACTACGAAAAGCATCACATAGTAAATTGATATTAAATTGTATAAATTGTTCTTCATTAAGTGAAAAGTGATTTAAGAAGGTTTTTCCTGATACGGAAAGCATGTGGAAAAAGCCGGTTATCGAAAATTCAGCTGAATAGGTTCCGCTCATTGTATCAATATCTTTAAGTATACTTCCATCTTCCTTACCTTCATTGATTATTTTTGCAATTTTTTGTGCTACTAATTCAGTAATTTTATTAAATTCCTGATGCTTAGGTGTAGGTTCTTTCTTGGATTTTATATACCCAACATAGTTCATTAATTCTAAAGTTTTAGGAAAATCTTTGTAAAATTTATAATAAGCATATGATAAGTTTTTAAGCTTTTCAAAACCTGTTTTACCATTTTGAATTTCTTCTTCAAAATAACATAGAAGCTTTTGAAATCCCCTGATTATCACTGCAAAATACAAATCTTCTTTATCTGCAAAATACTGATATATAGTTTTTCTTGTGAATTGTGCATGTTTGGCTATTTCCTCCATTGAGGCCCCACTATAGCCTGTAGTGCTAAATACTTGTTCTGCTGCATCTACTATATCGTCTTCTCTCATACGTCGTTCTTTTTCTCTTCTAGATATGATGGTATCCATTAAAATATTTCCTCCTATTTGATAATTATAATTTACAAGGTGTATATTTGGTTACAATATGTAATCTTAGGATACAATATGTGCACAATGAGTATATAATATAATTTTTTGCCTGTCAAGAAATGGAACAGTTAAATTCTTTTTATCCAAATTATTGAAAGTTATCTCCTTATCATTTAAACTTAAACTGTATATTAGGATGCAGAATTGGAGAAAAATCAATATGAAATATAAAATATATATTGTAGAAGATGATGTTTCAATAAGTGCTGTGTTAAAAGAGTGCATTGATAAGTATGGTTTTCAAGTGGCAACAGTAGAGAACTTTGAGAAGGTAATGGAGGGCTTTAATGAGTATAATCCAGATTTAGTATTACTGGATGTTAATTTACCTAAATTTGATGGATTTTATTGGTGCAGAAAGATAAGACAACAATCAAAGGTGCCAATAATATTTATATCTGCAAGAGACAGCGGAATGGATCAAATTATGGCTTTAGAAAGTGGAGCTGATGATTATATAACTAAACCTTTTTATTATGATGTGGTTATTGCAAAAATAAAGAGCCACTTAAGAAGAGCTTTTGGAGATTATGCACCTAAAATAGAAGAAAGAATAGTTGAAGTTGATGGCCTTATATTTTACCCAGAAAGATTGGAATTAGAATTTAAGGAACAAAAGTTAATTATAACTAAAAGAGAAGGAATATTGATAGAATATCTTATGAAAAAATATCCTAAGGTAGTTAGTAGAGATTTTCTTTTAGAAAAAATATGGGATGACATTGAATTTGTTGAGGAAAATACTTTAAGTGTAAACATCAGCAGGATAAGAAAAAGACTTAAGAATTTAGGCATAGATGGAGGGATAGAGACTATAAGAGGAGCAGGTTATAGATTAAATAAAACCTGGTAGATGTGATATGAATTTGTTTTTTAAACATAATAAAGGTTATATTTTTATATATTTAATGAGTTTAATTCTTACAATAATGTATTGCAATATTATGGAATTTATAAAAGTTGGTGAGATTATTTATATATTCATATTCAATACATTTATTTTGGTCTGTTTTTTAGTGTTTAAATATTATCAAAATAGACGATTATATAAGTTATTAAAAAATGGACTGACATCCTTAAATGATGCTTTTGTAGAATTAGGCAACTCAAAATTAAGTGAAAATATTTCTAGCATATTAAAACAACAGCATAATTTGTATGATGCTCAAATAAGGAAATCAAACAAGATTCACAGTGAGCATCTAACTTTTATCAATCAATGGGTTCATCAAATGAAAACACCTTTGTCTGTAATACAGCTTCAGCTTAAAGAATATGAAGGAGAAGAAGTAGCTTTAAGCATTGAAGAAGAGGTTAATAAATTAAATAAAGGTTTAAATATGGCAATGTATTATGCAAGAATAGATTCTTTTAAAAAGGATTTTCTAGTAGAGCAGGTTGATTTGAAGGGATTAGTTCTTGATATAGTGAATGAAGAAAAAAGAATTTTTATAAAGAATAAAATGATTCCTAGATTGGAAATTGATAAAGATATTAGGATTTATAGTGATAAAAAGTGGTTGAAGTTTATATTAGACCAGTTGATTATTAATGGGATAAAGTATTCAAAGGATAAAGGAAAAGAATTAATTATAAAATCCTATGAATATGAAAAAGAAATTAAATTAAGTATCGTTGATAGTGGAATAGGAATTCCAAGTAAGGATATTAAAAAGGTATTTGATCCATTTTTTACAGGAGAAAATGGACGTAAGTTTGGAGAATCTACAGGTATGGGATTATATATAGTTAAAGAAGTATGCAAAAATTTGGGACATAAAGTGGAAATAAAATCTAATATTAATGAAGGAACAAAAGTTACAATAATATTTCCATGTTTTCCATCACAATAGTCAAATTTTATCCCATCGCTATTAGAATATAGATTGAAATCATAATAAAGAAGAATCTAAAATAATCTTAATGATTCTTCTTTATTTATTTTTTGAAAACGTGAAAGATTTTCTTTTAGCTGATGTAAATAACTTTGGGGAGTACCACAAAATATTTCACAGCAATGGAAGATTAATTTCCTTAAAAGTAATGTTATAAGTAAAGCTTACATACATGTCACATTCATGTAAGCTTTGTAGATAGCACCTTGCACATTATTATTATAGACTATATACAAGTAATGAATAGTTTGTAAGGAGTGTGTGTAGGCATGGATATAATATTTATATTAAAAGCAATTATAATAGCCATAGTAGAAGGAATAACTGAGTTTATTCCAGTATCTTCTACAGGACATATGATATTAGTTGGATGGGCAATTGGCTTCAAAGGAGAATTCACAAAGATGTTCGAAGTTGTAATTCAACTTGGAGCAATAATGTCAGTAGTTGTTTTATATTGGAAAAAGATCAGAGAAAGTATAGTAGAATTTTTTAAATTTATATTTACTAAAGGAAGAGAAGGAAAGACAGGTTTTAAATTTGGAATAAATGTTATTGCATCATCTATACCAATGGGAATTGCAGGAGTGTTGTTTTATAGTAAAATAAAATCAAGGTTTATACCAGAAGCTGTAATAATAGGATTTGTAGTTGGTGGATTATTGTTATTAATATTTGAAAATAAGTTTAGAAATAAAAAGCATAAAATTGAAAGTATAGATAACATAACTCCTAAGCAAGCATTTAAAGTTGGTTTGTTTCAGCTACTTTGTATGTGGCCTGGAATGTCCAGAAGTGCATCTACAATAATGGGTGGATGGGTTGCAGGATTATCAACCCCAGTAGCAGCAGAATTTTCATTTTTTATGGCAATCCCAGCTATGATAGGCTCTACAGGAAAAGATTTATTTGAATTTGATTATTCGATAATGACGCCAACATTGTGGATTTCACTAATATTAGGATTTGTTGTAGCATTTATAGTAGCTTTGATTGTTATGAGAAAATTTATAGACTTTTTGAAAAAGAAACCAATGAGGGTATTTGCAATTTATAGAATTATAGCAGGTAGTTTGCTTGGAATATTAGTATTAGCAAAGGTTATTACTTTAACAGCATAGAAAGGGGTGGTGTAAATGAAGATTTTAGAAGTTATGAATTTAAGCAAAGTATATGGTAGAAAAGTGGTATTTAATGCATTAGATAATATAAGTTTTGATATAGAAAAAGGAGAATTTGTAGGGATAATGGGACCTTCAGGTAGTGGAAAGACAACACTATTAAATATGATTTCAACAGTGGATAAACCCAGTTCAGGAGAAATAAGAATAAATGATAAAAATCCGTTAAAGCTTAAAGGCGATGATTTGGCGCTGTTTAGAAGGAGAGAATTAGGATTTGTATTTCAAGATTTTAATTTGTTGGATACTTTAACTGTTGGAGAAAATATAGTACTTCCACTTACACTAGATGGAATATCAGTTAAGAAACAGGATTATGAACTGAAAAGAATATCAAATATATTGGGTATACACAACTTAATTAATAAAAGAACCTTTGAAATATCAGGAGGTCAGTCTCAAAGAACAGCTATTGCAAGAGCTTTAATACATAAACCTACCTTGTTACTAGCAGATGAGCCTACTGGTAATTTGGATTCAAAGGCTGCTAAAACTGTAATGGAGTTATTTGAAAAAATCAATAGAGAAGAACAGGTAACTACAATGATGGTAACTCATGATCCATTATCAGCAAGTTATTGTAGCAGGATTTTATTTATAAAAGATGGAACTATATATAATGAAATTTATAAAGGAGATAGTAGACAGCAATTTTATCAAGAAATTATTGATGTGCTTGCATTGCTTGGAGGTGAAAATTAATGAATTTTATGGAGTTTGCCACTAAGAATGTGTATAGGAATGCAAAAGCATATTTTGCATACTTTTTAAGCAGCAGCATGTCAGCAGCTTTACTATTTTCATTTACAATGATCATATTTCATCCTAAGTTTATAGTGCTTAAGCTGCCTGATCATATGAGAAATGCACTCCACATTACAACGATTATTGCATACTTATTTTTATGTTTTTTTGTATTTTATTCAGTTAGTACTTTTTTAAAAGGAAGATATAAGGAGTTTGGAATACTCTATATTATAGGTTTATCAAAAAAGCAAATACAAAAAATGATAAGCATTGAAAATATAATTATTACTTCAGTATCAGGAATAGTAGGAATAGTACTTGGAATGGTTTTTTCAAAAATACTTTTAGCTGTGAGTGGAAAATTATTAGGATTTAATGCATTAGGATTTTATATTCCAGTTAAGGCTATGATTATTACTTTTGTTGGATTTTTAATTATGGGAATGTTGATTTCAATATTTTGTTCATTTGTCATAAAAGAAGATATGGTTTTAAAGCTGCTAAAAGGAACTAAAAAACCTAAAGCTGAACCAAAGTCATCTATTATTCTTGTCATTGTCTGTGTAATATTGCTTACAGCAGGATATTATATGTCACTTACATGCAGTGAAAAAACAATAGCATATAGGATAATACCTGTAACAATAATGGTAATTATAGCAACTTATCTTTTATTTTCACAGTTAAGCACTTTTATAATTAAAATTATGAAAAAGAATAGAAGTTTTTATATGAAAAAAACCACAGTATTATGGATATCAAATTTATTGTATAAGATAAAGGATAACACAAGGATGTTTTTCTTAATTACAATAACTACAACAGTTGCACTTTGTGCAGTAGGGTCAGTATATGCTTATTGGCAGGATAAAGAAGCTCAAATAGATAGAGATTTTCCACAAGCGTTTTTCTATTCAGATACTTATGAAAATAAAAGTAAAGTTAATCTAAAAAGTGATTTTATAGAAAGTTCACTTAAAAATAAAGCTGAGGATTATACTAAAGATAATGGTGAAATGAAGTTTATTGCTTCCAGAGGGGAGGAGGATAAGGTAGTTGTAATTAGAGAAGAAAATTATAAAAAATTAGCATCAACAATAAACTTAAATATTGATTCTTTTAATAAAAATGAGACATTAATATTAGGTTATTCAGTGAAGCATAAAAAACAAAATGTTGTCTTAGATAATATAAAATTGAAAATTGCCAAAGAAAGTAATAAAGGAATAATGCCAGCATTTTATGGTGATATATATGTGGTTAAGGATGATGTATATCAAAGGATAAATGGTAATAGAGTTTATTTTGCTGCATTTAATGTGAAAAATTACAAGGATACATTAGGTATATGTAACAATTATATTAATAGATTTGGAGAGGACAGAGGAGATAAAGTTTTTAAAAACTTTCTTAAAGCTAATATATTAGAAGTGACAAAAATAGCTTATGGTGTAATTTTGTTTACTGCAATATTTATAGGACTTATTTTCTTTGTGACTACTGCAAGTTTTTTGTATAATAAATGTTATATGGATATTATACAAGATAAAATTAAGTATAAGCAGCTAAATAAAATAGGATTAACCTATACTGAAATAAAAAAGGTGCTAAATATTGAAATAGGAGTGCTATTTTTATTACCCTATATAATAGCTGTAATACATTTCATTTTTGCTATGAATGCATTAAATGCTTTTCAAATTAAAATAATTATACCAGCACTTCAGCTAATAGTTGCTATGATGATTATTCAAATCATATATTTCCTAGTTATAAGAAAAAGTTATTTATTAGAAATTAAAAAAGGCTTGTTATAAAATATAAAGAAACAAGGGAAATTATGCGTTTTAAAGCAGTCCCTTGTTTTTTATAAAATTAGGTTAAAGTTTATCTTCATTAAGTAAGATTAGTGAAAAAAACAATATAACAACGGAAACCCATACTGCTTTAGATCCAATAGATAATGTCAAAAGTCCGCCTAAAAAAGCACCAAATAAAAATGAAAATATTACAATAAAGTAACGAGTGGCTTTTATAGCAGAATCCCTGTCTTTAGTTGTAAAAGCTATATAAGCTGCTTGTGAAGCAGAACGTAAATTACCAGTACACATAGTTGTAGCATATGGAGAATCAACCAATTTTCTAAAGGAAGAAGTTTGAATAGATGCTACAAAGGAAATTGTAACAGTTACAAAAACATTATAAACATTATTAGGTATAAATCCGATAATAAAAAGCAAAGCTATTTCAATGATTAATATAGCACGCTCTGAATTTTTTATAAAAGTAGCAGACGGATTTTTTTTAATGGTTTCAGCAACTACTACTCCCAATATAAATGCTAAAATAGGTAGAGCTTGTACTAAAGTTTGCATCCAATTTTTATTTAAAGCTGCTATACCTACAAGGACAATGTTTCCTGTTTGAGCATTAGCAAAAACACCATCTCTTCCTATGAAGGTATAAGCATCTAAGAATCCACCAACTATTGCTAGAAGTATTCCTAAATGTAATGATTCACAAGTTACATTAAATATAGAATTTTTCATTTTGTTTTTTTCTATTATATTTACATCTTTAGTAAGCAAGGTATAAGGACCCCTTTCAACGAAATGATAACTAATATTCATTATACTATTAATTTAAGCTGCATGCATAACACTTTCACAGCGTAATAGACGATATTTTTTAGTGTAATGCTATTCAATTGATTTTTCTTTGATAATTGTAACTTATATTTAATGTAGGATATAAGAATTGTAAAATGATATATAATATAAATAAAGATGTTTTAGGTTATTTAGAATTAGTCGATGAACATTATAGAAATCCTGAATTTAGGAGGAATATATATGAATTTAAATAAAAAGATAATAGCCTTATTAATAGTAGTTGGTATCATAGCACTTATTACATTAATTCTAATCATAATGTATTTTTTTGGATATAGAATGATCTAAATATATATTATTGATCGATATTTCACTACTTTGTTTACAAGTGTTCAAAGAAGTTTTATTATAAAACTATAATAGGAATGAAAAGGAGAATTAAAATGGATTATAAGATGTTAGTTTCTAAAGCTTTAGAAGGAAGAAAAAATGCTTATGTTCCTTACTCTAAATTTAAAGTTGGAGCAGCAGTGCTTACTGAAGATGGAAAAGTATATACAGGGTGTAACATAGAAAATGCGTCTTATGGTGCAACTAATTGTGCAGAAAGGACTGCCGTATTTAAAGCAGTATCAGAAGGGCATACAACTATTAAAGCTATTGCTATAGTTGGAGTAGAGAATGAATACACATATCCTTGTGGTATTTGCAGACAGGTAATAGCTGAATTTGGATCAGAGGACATTGAAATAATCTTAGGAAAAAATGAAAACGAGTATATAGTTAAAACATTAGATGAAATTTTACCAGGAGCTTTTACTAAAAGAGATCTTATAAAGTAAAAAACAATTACAAAATTATAACAGAAAGAGAAGGGGATTTACAATGAATATTTCTAAAATGATTGATCATACAGCCTTAAAACCAAATACAACAAAGGAGCAGATTTTAAAATTAATAGATGAAGCTAGAGAAAATAAATTTGCATCTGTCTGTGTTAATCCAACATGGGTCAAGTTGGCAAGCGAAAAGTTAAAAGACACTGAAGTTAAAGTATGTACTGTTATAGGATTTCCTCTTGGAGCTAACACAACAGAAACAAAAGCTTTCGAAGCTAGTGATGCCATTAAAAATGGAGCAACAGAAGTAGATATGGTTATAAATGTTGGAGAGTTAAAAGATAAAAATGATGTCTATGTAGAAAAAGACATAAAAGATGTTGTTGAAGCAGCAAAGGGAAAAGCCTTAGTAAAGGTAATTATTGAAACTTGCCTTCTAACACAAGAAGAAAAAGTTAGAGCTTGTGAGTTATCTAAAAAAGCAGGTGCAGATTTTGTGAAAACATCAACTGGTTTTTCTACAGGAGGAGCCACAGCAGAGGATATTGAATTAATGCGTAAAACAGTAGGTAAAGATATGGGAGTTAAAGCATCTGGTGGTATACATACTAGGGAAGAAGCTTTAAAAATGATTGAAGCTGGAGCAACTCGTATTGGGGCAAGTGCAAGTATAGCTATTATCTCTGAATAGTCAAAAGTATTGTATTAACACAAAAAACGTATAAAGAGAAGTAGGAGGTAATGAAAATGAAACCATTTAAAAGAATACACATCATTGTTATGGATTCAGTTGGCATAGGAGAAGCACCAGATTCAAAAGAGTTTAATGATTTTGGAGTAAATACATTAGCTCATATTGCTGAGAAGAAAAATGGCTTGAAAATGCCTAATATGTCATCCTTAGGATTGTCCAATATTTATGAAATTAAAGGAGTAAGAAAAGCATTTCATCCCAAAGCTTACTTTGGAAAAATGCAGGAAGCTTCTCGTGGAAAGGATACAATGACAGGGCATTGGGAAATGATGGGTTTGTATATTGATAAACCATTTCGTGTATTTCCAGAAGGTTTTCCAGATGAATTAATTAAGAAAATTGAAGATTTTTCTGGCAGAAAGGTTATTGCAAACAAACCTGCCAGTGGAACAGAAATTATAAAAGAACTTGGTGAAAGACAACTTAAAACAGGAGAATTAATAGTATATACATCAGCAGATTCTGTACTTCAAATCGCTGCAAATGAAGAAATTATACCATTAGATGAATTGTACAAAATTTGTAAATACTGTCGTGAAATAACACTAGATGAGCCATACACTTTAGGAAGAATTATTGCCAGACCGTTTGTTGGTAAAACTGCGGATACATTTAAAAGAACATCTAATCGTCATGATTATGCGTTAAAACCATTTGGTGAGACAGTAATGAACTATTTACAACAAACAAATTTAGAGTCTATTGCCATTGGAAAAATTTCAGATATATTTGATGGAGAAGGAGTTACTAGAGCAATTAGAACTGTATCTAATATGGATGGTATGGATAAATTAATTTCATTACTAGATGAAGAATTTCATGGCATTAGCTTTATTAATTTGGTGGATTTTGATGCTGCCTATGGACATCGTCGTAATCCAATTGGTTATGGTGATGCTTTAGAAGAATTTGATAGAAGATTGCCAGAAGTATTTGAGAAATTAAAAGAAGATGATTTATTGTTGATTACAGCAGATCATGGAACTGATCCAACTTATATTGGAACAGATCATACAAGGGAATATGTTCCGCTAATTGCGTATTCCAAACGATTCAAAGAAGGAAATGATTTAGGAATACGTAAAACCTATGCTGATTTAGGTGCCACAGTTGCTGAAAATTTTAATGTAAAAATGCCTAAGTATGGAGAAAGCTTTTTACAAAAATTAAAGTAAAAAAGGGGGTAACTAAAATGAGGATGGTAGATATAATTTCAAAAAAGCGTGATGGAGAAGAATTATCAACAGAAGAAATCAACTTTTTTGTAGAAGGTTATACTAAAGGAACAATTCCTGATTACCAAGCAAGTTCTTTAGCAATGGCTATTTATTTCCAAGATATGAACGATCGTGAAAGATCAGATTTGACT
Organism: Clostridium sp. JS66; assembly: GCF_033561535.1. NCBI lineage: Bacteria > Bacillati > Bacillota > Clostridia > Eubacteriales > Clostridiaceae > Clostridium > Clostridium sp. JS66. The sequence continues at coordinate 349,026 of NZ_CP131467.1, forward strand.
ATGGCAATGGTTAATTCAGGAGAAACTATTGATTTATCAGCTATTGATGGTATAAAAGTAGATAAACATTCAACTGGAGGTGTGGGTGATACAACAACGCTTGTATTAGCCCCTCTTGTTGCTGCATTAGGAGTACCAGTTGCCAAAATGTCTGGGCGTGGACTTGGACACACAGGAGGAACTATTGATAAATTAGAATCAATTAAAGGCTTCCATGTGGAGATTACAAAAGATCAATTTATTCAACTAGTTAACCGTGATAAAGTTGCTGTTATTGGTCAAACAGGTAATTTAACTCCAGCAGATAAAAAGCTGTATGCACTTCGTGATGTAACTGGAACTGTTAACTCAATTCCTCTAATTGCTAGTTCAATTATGAGTAAAAAAATTGCAGCAGGAGCAGATGCAATAGTACTAGATGTTAAAACAGGTGCAGGTGCTTTTATGAAAACAGATAAGGATGCAGAAAATTTAGCACATGCAATGGTTAAAATAGGTAACAGCGTAGGTAGAAACACCATGGCCATAATTTCTGATATGTCACAACCACTAGGCTTTGCTATTGGTAATGCGCTTGAAGTAAAGGAAGCTATTGATACTCTAAAGGGAGAAGGACCAGAAGATTTGACAGAACTTGTGTTAACCCTTGGAAGTCAAATGGTTGTGTTAGCTAAAAAAGCAAATACTTTAGAAGAAGCAAGAAAAAAACTTGTTGAAGTAATAAAAAACGGTAAAGCATTAGATAAATTTAAACTATTCCTTAAAAATCAAGGTGGGGATCCATCAGTGGTGGATAACCCAGAAAAGTTACCACAGGCAAAATATAAAATTGATGTTCCTGCTAAAGAAAGTGGTTTTATTTCGAATATTGTAGCTGATGAAGTAGGTATTGCAGCAATGCTTTTAGGCGCAGGTAGAGCTACAAAAGAAGATACAATAGATTTAGCTGTAGGTTTGATGCTTCATAAAAAAGTTGGTGACAAAGTGGAAAAGGGAGAATCTCTTTTGACTATTTATTCAAACCGTGAAAATGTAGAGGATGTAAAAGCTAAAATTTATGAAAATATCTCAATTGCTAATCATGCAGAAAAACCAACATTAATTCATGAAATTATTACAGAATAGAAATTTTCAATAATAATTTATGAAATAGCTTGTAACATATTAATATTATAATTTAAAAGCACATCTATTTAGGTGCGCTTTTACTATGTTATAATTGAAAGCTATTATTTATAAAATTGCTAATTTATATAATTTTAGTGGAAATATGTCCTTGTAAGGTATATATTTAATATATATGTAAAATTTTAAACAAATATTTATGCAGAGGTGTTTAATGCTATGAAAAAACTGAAACTATTACTCGTATTATGTATTTTAGGAACAAGCTTATTGCTTTCTACAAATGTACTTGCATTTCAAGTTACTGACAATCAAGTGGTATATGCTAACAAAAAGTGGATACTTGAGTTTACAGGTGCTGTTGGGTATGATGATTTAACTAAGCAGGCAATTGTAGTTACTGATAGTAAGGGAGCTAAAGTAGATATAAGTTTCCAATTAGGTAATGATAACAAAAGTATAATAGTTTATCCACCAGCAGGTGGATACAAAACAGGCGAAAGTTATACATTAAAGGTAGGAAAACAAGTACATTCGGCTAAAGGAATACAAATGAAGCAAGATAGATTTATACATTTTAGTATTGAAAAGGTTGGTAAGATTGAAATAACTTCAGCTGCTTTAATAAGTATTGATGGTGGAACTACTGGAAAAGTAAATTATAAAGTGTTAGACCAAAATGGTAATGATATTACAAACTCAACTACTGCCAACAACTTAACATTCCAAAGTGGAGTTGGTACTGCAAAGGGAAGTAATGGAGTAATAACAATAACATCTCCTTATATAAAACTAAATACATTAAAAAATGTTCAGATAACTATATTGGATTCAAGTACTGGAGTTTATGCAAGTGATATATATACTGTAGAATCCTTTGAAGAGAAATAAATATTTTCAAATACAAGTCAGCCTCTGGACAACAGTGTTATAATAAAATTGAATGTTTAAATCACTAACGTTACCGCATAAGTAGAGAACACATTTTAATTTGGTGCGAACCACTTACTCTTTCAATATGAAAGAGGAGCTTAAAAACTCCTACGGATGCTAGCGATTGGATAAAATTAAGAATGGCTTAATAGAGGCCAGAGGAGTGATTTATTTTGGAACAAATTATTTTAAATGCAGAAAAAAGAACAAGAAAGGCTAAAAAATTTAGAGAAGAGGGATTTATACCAGGAATAATCTATGGTGACTGTGTTGCTAAAGCAGATTCAGTAAAATTTGAAAAAATACCATTGATGAAAATTCTTGCTAAACATGGTTCGAACGTAAAGTTGTGGATTAAGCGTGGAGATGATAAGAAATTTGGATTTATAAAAGAAATTCAAAGACATCCAGTTTCAAATAAGATTATACACTTAGATGTACAGCTTGTATCTAAAGATCATGAAGTAAAAGTACAAGTTCCAATTACATTTAATGGAGAAGAAGCTTTAGCCAAAAATCAATTACAACTTCAAATTCAAAAACCACAAGTTGATGTCTTAGGAAAAATAGATTTAATACCAGAAGTGATACATGTAAATGTATCAGAAAAAAATGCAGGAGATGCTATTACTTTAAAAGACTTAAATTTGGACAACCAACTAAAGATACATGATAAAGAAAATGAAATATATGCAACTATAACTAAAATAGTAGATAAACCTGTGGAAGATAGCGATGAAGAATCAGAAACAGAGGCTTAATATATAGTAATTAATAGATAAGAGTGAATAATTAATAACTCTTCATTAAAAAATCGTATTAGAATTGTGAGGAAAGCATATCACGATTCTAATACGATTTTTTTATGAAATAATATAAATTTAGCTATGTTCTGTAATTTAAGGTTTGACATGATTTATGCTGTAGAATATACTAAAATCAAAACGAAGTTTAATTTAATAATGAATAAATTGTCAGAAAATACTTAAAATTCACTTCTATATAAAATGGTGAATTTTCATAACGTTTTTACTAGAATTATCAAGGAGATGAAATGGATGAGTGTTAAGGGCAAAGCTTTACTAATTTATTTTATAAGTTTTTTATTTATTATAATTTTTACGTTTACCGCATTTAGATTCATCATTTTTAAATATATTGATAGAGTTGAGACTCAAAATTTAAATAATAATTTTAAGGCAGTAACAGCCATACTTGATAGGGAAGAAATAGATATGCAAAGAACATGTGCTGATTGGGCTTCATGGAATGATACTTACAATTTTTTATTAGGACAAAATAAGGAATTGTATATAAAAAACAATATTCAAAACTATACATTAAGGCAATTAAATTTAAATTTTATGTTTTTTGTAGATAAAAAAGGAAGCTTAGTTTTTAGCGAAACAGGAAGTCTGGAAGATAGAACAAAACGTATATTAATGGACGAGCTCTTCAATAAAAAAAGTAAATTTAGTCAGGAAATAGTTTTTAAGAATAATAGTGATAAACACTCTGGTGTTTTAATGGTTAATGGAAAGCTATTTATTATAAGTTATGCACCTGTTACAACAAGTGATGGAAAGACACTTAGTGATGGAGGCTTAATAATTGGAAGATATGTGGATGATTCCTTGTTAAATTATATAAATTCAATAGTGGAATGTAAAGTTAGATTTATAGAAAATACATATACAGACAAAGAAAGCAGTGTAATTAGAAAAAGTGATTCTATTATGGCTTATAGGCAAATAGACGATATAAATGAAAAGGCGTCCATAACTATTTCTATATCTATGCTGCGTAATGAATATAATTTGGGCAAATTTTATTTTAAAATTTTTATTGGTATTTTTTTAGCAGTATTGATTTTAGTAATACTTGTGTTTATTAATGTTTTTAATAAAGTTATATTGAAACGACTTAAGGTTGTTAATGAGTTTATTGATAGCGTATCAAAAACAAAAGATACAAAGGCACGCTTAAGTATTTCTGGTAATGATGAAATAACCAATATTGCTAATTCAACTAACAAAATGCTGTCTAAATTGTATTATGCTAATGATGAAATTTTGTCTTTAAGCTATTCTGATAAATTGACGGGCTTAAAAAATAGAGTATATATGGAAAAAAAGTTTTCAAAGTTAGACAATGAGGATGGCGCAAATTATTCTATAATAATGGGAGATTTGAATGGATTGAAGCTTACAAATGATACTTTTGGACATAAAATAGGCGACAGATTAATTTGTAAAATAGGATACATATTGAAAAATGTATGTTCACAAGATGATATTATTGCTAGATGGGGTGGAGATGAGTTTATAATACTTGTTATAGACAAAGAAGAAGTGTATGTATCAAATTTAATTGAAAATATTAAAAAAGAATGTGAAAGAATTACTGAATTTGGTTTTAAGATAAGCATAGCCCTAGGAAGTGCAAAAAAGGATGAAGCTGAAAGTACTGAGGCGGTAATGAGTTTAGCTGAAGAAAGAATGTATAGAAGTAAGCTTACTGAAAGCAAAAGTTCTAGAAATGCAACTATAATGTCCTTAGAAAGAACTTTGTATGAAAAAAATAGCGAAACAGAGGAACATACTCAAAGAGTTAAAAAGCTTAGTATGATATTGGGCAGAAAAGTTAATTTGTCCAAAGATGAGCTGGAAGAATTAGAACTATTAAGTTTGTTGCATGACATAGGAAAGATGGGAATACCTGATAACATATTAATGAAGCCAGGAAAGTTAACAAATGAAGAATGGGAAATAATGAAGAGACATACTGAAATAGGCTATAGAATAGCTAAAGCTACACCAGGTTTAGCTCATGTTGCAAATGAAATACTTTGTCATCATGAAAAGTTTGATGGAACAGGGTATCCTCAAGGACTTAAAGCGGAAGCAATACCAATTTTATCGAGAATAATTAACATAGTTGATTCTTTTGATGTAATGACACATAAAAGAGTATATAAGGATGCTTCTAATATTGGACATGCTGTTGAAGAATTAAAACGTTGTTCAGGAACTCAGTTTGATCCAGTTATAGTAAATGAATTTTTAAAACTCTTAGAAGAAGGAAGTATTTAAAGATATTAAAATAAATACTTTATATGAAAAGCTGTGAAATTAAGATATTAATCTTATATTTCATAGCTTTTTTAGTTTAGTAAATAAAATTAAAAAAGTATTACGTTTACATCATACAAATAATTGAATAAATGGAAGTGTTGATTATTGAAAACAGAAATGGATTGATATATAATGTTAGCAGACGAACAGTATATGTAAGAATAATTCGTGCAAGGAGTGTTAAAATGAAAAAGACTACTTTACTTTGTTTGGTTTTGGCAGTAGTGTTAAGTGGATGCGGTTCTAGCGGCACTAATACAAGCAAAAATGTACAAAATACAAAAACAATTCAGCAATCATCTAGTAATCAATTTATAATGGCTGGGAAAATTCAAGCAAATGACGAAGCAAATATAACTTCAAAAATTTCAGCAAAAGTTACTCAAATATCAGTAGACGTAGGTTCGAAAGTAAATCAAGGAGACGTTATTATTAAGCTAGATGCTCAGGATTTACAAGCTCAAGTTGATAAAGCACAAGCAACGGTTAATACTGCTAGAGCAAATTTAGCAAATGCTTCAAGTGGATCACGTCCTGAACAAATAGAACAAGAACAAGCTCTTGTGGATGGTGCAGCTCAAAGTTATGAAACTGCTAAGAAAACTTATGATAGAACACAAGCTTTAGTTACTTCAGGAGCAGAAGCTCAGCAGCAGCTTGATTTAGCAAAGCAGCAGCTTGCCACTGCAGAAGGACAATATAAAAGTACACAGGCACAATTGGATCTGTTAAAAAATGGACCTACAAGTTCAAGTATAGATGTTTTTAAAGCTCAGGTAAATGAAGCTGAAGCAGGGTTAAAAATAGCACAAACTTCGTTAAACAATGCTACAATTACAGCACCTATATCAGGAACAGTGAATGCTAAAAATATAAATGTAGGAGAAACAGCGTCCCCAGGAGCAACTCTTGTTTCCATATCCAATTCTGGAGCTTTATGTGTAAATGCATATGCGCCTGTTGAAATTGTAAATGGATTAAAAGAAGGACAGGATGTAGCGATTAAGGTATCAGAAATACCAGATAAAGAATTTCAAGGAAAAATAACGGTTATAAACTCAAAGCTAAGTTCTGAAAGCAGAAATATTTTGGTTAAGGTAAGTGTGGTAGATCCTAATTCACTATTAAAGCCTGGTATGTTTGCAGAAGTTGGATTGAAGAAATAAGCAAGGGGTGATATTAGTATGGAAAAGCGTAAAAAATTGATTTTTATAATATTAGCAGTGATTGTTATTGCCATAGGAAGTGTAGGAGCTTATTATTGGTATCAAAATACTTATTTTGTTTCTACTGATGATGCTAGAGTTAGTGCAGACTTGGTAAGTGTAACTCCACAAATTCAAGGAAAATTATTAGAACTTAATGTGGATGAAGGAGACTCGGTTTCAAAAAATCAAATATTAGCTCGTCAAGATATGAATAATATTGCAGATTCAAATGTGGAACAAGCTTTAGTCAGAGCACCTATTTCTGGAATAGTAGTAAAAAAGCAAGGAACCATAGGAGAAATTTGGTCACAAGGTCAGACTTTATATACATTAATAGATCCAAATAAACTTTATATAACAGCAGATATAGAGGAAACAAAACTTGGAAAAGTAAGAGTGGGTCAAAATGTTGATATTACAATAGATCAGTTTTCATCACAAAAATTTACTGGAAAAGTTAAATCTGTAGGAGAAGCAGCAAATTCTGCATTATCCTTACTTCCAACATCAACTAGTGGTACATTTACAAAAGTAGTTCAGAGAATACCTGTAAAAATTGAACTTAATAAGTTTAATGCCAAAATACTTCCAGGAACTAATGCTGTTGTTAAGATTCACATTAAATAACGAGGTGAGGTATAATGGAAGAGAACAATAAGGTATCATTAAATAGTTGGTTATCATTATGCGTAGTTGTAATTGGTACGTTTATGTCCATACTGGATAGTACTATAGTTAATATTGCTCTTCCTAAGATGATGACTGTTTTTGGAATGCCCATGGATGATGCAAAATGGATACTTACAGCGTATTCATTGGCTCTTGGAGCAATTATACCGCTTACAGGATATGTACAGGATGTATTTGGATCCAAGAGGGTGTATATGTTTGCTCTGTCAATGTTTACTTTTGGGTCACTGCTGTGTGGATTTGCATGGAGCAGTGCATCCATGATAGCATTCCGTGTAATTCAAGCTATTGGTGGCGGTATGATAATGCCAATAGGAATGAGTATAATATATGAGATATTTCCTAGAAAAAAAATAGGTTTAGCCTTAGGTGTTTGGGGAATAGCAGCAATGGCAGCACCTGCAATAGGACCAACCTTAGGTGGATATATTATTGAAAAATTAGATTGGAGACTTATTTTTAATGTTAATGTTCCGATAGGAATAATAGGAGTAGTACTGGCAGGTATCTTATTAAAAGGAACAAAAATGCAAAAGTTTAAACCCTTTGACATAGTAGGATTTTTATCTTCTACCATTGGTTTAGTAAGTGTATTGTATGTTTTTGGAGAAGGTTCTTCAATTGATTGGACTCAAATTCATAATCCTATTCTCATGACTTTGGGGTGTTTAAGTTTAGTATTATTTGTAGTAAATGAGCTTACTCATCCAGATCCTTTATTGGACTTGAGAGTGTTTAAATTATTTGATTTTAGTCTAAGCTTAATTATAACTAGTGTTTTATCCCTGGCAATGATGGGAGGAATGTATGTATTACCATTATTCCTTCAAAATATAAGGGGATATACAGCTATGGAAACAGGTATAATTATGTTTCCATCAGCCATTGTAGTTGGTATTTTAATGCCTATAAGTGGTAATTTGTTTGACAAATTTGGAGCAAAACCAATTGTTATACCTGGGCTTGTAATATTGGCAATAAGTTCTATTGAACTTTCAACTGCAATAAATATGAATTCAAGCAGGGAGCATATAATACTCATTACTTGCTTAAGATCAGTAGGAATGGGGCTTGCAATGATGCCGATTAGTACAGCGGGAATGAATGTTATACCAACAAAATTAGTTGGAAGAGCATCAGCGCTTAATAATACCATAAGGCAGGTGGCAAGTGCTCTTAGTATAACTATAATGTCAACCTTAATACAGAGCAAAACAAATTATAACTATTTAAAATTAGCTGAGCAAGTAAATAATTATAATCAAACAGCTATTAGTACCATAAGCACACTTACAAAATCATATATGCATGCAGGTTTATCACAAGGAGCAGCGAAAGTTTCTGCAGTAGCTTATTTAAGTAAAATGCTGCAGGGTCAGGCGACCTTAGATGCTATGGGATATGCCGTTGCTGTAACTGCTTTTGCGGTATTAGCAGCAATAACTTTAACTTTACTTATGAGAAGTAAGGATTCAAGTAAAAAACAAGATAAGGAAGGTGAACGTAATGATGCAAAAGGAGGAGCTGTCATGTCCGAATAATGAATTAGCATCAGAACAGTCTGATAAAATAATTGAAATAATTAGGAGCGTTCAAAAAACACTTAGATGTAAGTTTAATGAATGTGCAAAGAAATATGGATTTACAGCACCACAGCTTGCGGTTATAGTACATTTATACAAAATGCCAGGTATAACTCTTCATGAATTAAGTAATCATTTAATGCTTACTAAAAGCACAGTTTCAGGTATTGTAGATCGCTTATCAAAGCAAGGGGTAGTAGTTAGAGAAATACCTAAAGATAACCGTAGAACTGTGAAATTATCTATTGATGAAAACTTTAAAAACAATAATGATATAGAGAGCATGAAGAAAGAATTTATTTCCCATATAGTATCTGATGCAGTAAAAAATATGGATGCAGAAAAAGTAGATAAAATTATATATGGATTACAGGAGTTTAGTTTGTTATTAGAAAATAGTAAATGTGAATAATTTATTTTTTACCATTGATAATTGTTTTTAAATGTGGTATAGTAAATGAGTAATGTAAATAAAACAATTACGAAAAGAGATTTAATACGGTTAACAACATTTCCTCTTTTAAGGAACATAGTTTAGATCAGTTTTTAAATCTTAATATTAAAATTAAAAGGAGAGATGTTGAAATGGCAGATAAGACAATAGTTTGTAAAGATTGCGGAAAAGACTTCATATTCACTGAAGGAGAACAAGAATTCTACAAAGAAAAAGGATTCGAAAATGAACCACAAAGATGTCCTGATTGTAGAAGAGCTAGAAAGCAACAAAGAGGATTCAGAAAGTAGTATAAATTTGTACTATACACCCTATAAGAATTAATTCTTATAGGGTTTTTTGATTTTTGTAAAATTTTATACACTGCCAATAGGAATTATGTATGGTTTACCTGTTACAGGGTTTTTTATCATACACATATTTATATCGTAAACTTTTTTAATATTTTCTTCTATGAGCACTTCTTCAGGAGTTCCTTGAAAAGCAATTGAACCTTTATTTACTAAAATTAAATAGTCACTATATTGTGCTGCTAGGTTTAAATCGTGAAGTACAGCTATAATGGTTACTTTTTTGCTTAAAGACTTAATAGTATCTAGGATTTCAATTTGATGGTGTATATCTAGATGAGATATAGGCTCGTCTAAAAGTATAATATCAGTATCTTGGGCTAGAGCTCTTGCAATAACAACTCTTTGCTGTTCTCCTCCACTCAACTGATTTATATATTTATCACGAAAGTGCCAAGTATTGGTTATTTTCATTGCATTTTCAGCAATATCATAGTCTTTTTTTGATTCTTGTTGAAATCTAGAAACATGTGGTGATCTTCCCATAAGAACAATATCTAAAGCAGAAAAATCAAAATCTAAAATAGTATTTTGAGGTACTACAGCAAGCTTTTTAGCTAGAGCTTTATTTTTAAAGTCTATAACGTCCTTATTTTCTATAAAAATAGTTTTTTTATTAGATTCTAAAGTTTTTCCAAGCTTTTTCAACAGTGTGGTTTTTCCAGAGCCATTTGGACCTAAAATACTATAAAATTTATTTTTTTCAAAATTTATGTTAATACTATGAAGCACTTCATTGTTTCCAAAACGACAGCTTAAATTATCAACTTTAACTTCAGGAAAGCCTATGGTTTCCATTACATCACCTTCTTTTTTGATTTAATTAAAAGATATATAAAATAAGGAGCTCCAAATAAAGCGGTTATGGCACCTACAGGTATTTCAGCTGGAGCGGCTATCGTTCTTGCTAAAGTATCCGAAATTACCATAAATGCAGCTCCAAAAACTAATGAAAAGGGAAGCAGAATTTTATTGTCCGGTCCTAAAAGTATTCTCACTACATGAGGTATAATGAGACCTACAAAACCTATTATTCCGCTTACAGATACACAAGCAGCAACAATCATAGAAGAAACAATTAATACTACTTTTTTTACTTTATCAACTTCTACACCTAAGCTTCTAGCAGTATCATCGCCTGTGAGTATTATATTCAAATCTTTTGAAAGAGCTATTATTATAAAAATGCCAACACACAAAAAACATAGCAGCAAAATGATTTCATTATAGTTTGCAGAAGAAACGCTTCCCATTGTCCAAAAAACAATTTTTTCAACTTCATTTCTGTTAAATACCATAATAACAGAAATAAGAGAGGATAAAAGAAAGCTTACAGATATACCGGCTAGAAGAAGGGTATTAGTAGGTATTTTGTTTCTTACTTTGGCAATGGTATATACAACTACTGTAGTTAAAATTGAGCCTATAAATGCTGTTATTGTAATTGAAGCTGATCCTAAAAAAGAGCTTTCTAATTTAAATATAAATCCAAGAGCAGCTCCAAGAGCTGCACCAGAGGATATACCAAGAATATAAGGATCTGCCATTGGATTTTTAAATATTGCTTGAAAAGAAGCACCAACTATGGAAAGTCCCATACCAATAAGAGCAGAAAGAAATATCCTAGGTAGTCTAATTTTTGATATTATTAGTATATGATTTTTAGGTATTTCAGATATTGAAATAAAATTATTTAAAAATGGTATTTTGCTTAAAATTACATTTAAGGTTTCAGTAAAAGATATATTTGCTGTTCCAAAAGTACTGGACAATAGCATTATACAAAATAACAGAATTATGCTTACTGGAAACATGAATCTTATCATTTTTTTCTTATCATCTAAATTCATAACTAAATCCCTTCTGTAAATATACTATTTAAAAGCATCAGGATGGATTGTCTTGGCTAAAGCTTCTAAACCATCAGCTAATCTAGGACCCTGCCTATTAATAATATCTTCATCAATTTCAAAAAGTTTATTCTTTTTTACAGCATCTAGATCCTTATATCCTTCTTGTACTTTAATTTGATTTTTTGAATTAAACTTGTTTGAACATATAATTATATCCGGATTTTTTTCAATAAGTTTTTCTAAGCTATATTTCCATCCAGTTACATCAGAAGCGGTATTTTTTCCACCAGCTGTAGTAATCATTGTGTCTACAAAAGTATCTTTACCGGCAGTGAAATCACCACTTTTACCAAAGCTTACTACATAGTAAGCAGTTGGAGTACCTTTATCTTTAACCTTTGCTTTTACATAATCCACTTTTTTTATCATATTAGAAACTATAGAATTAGCGTTATCATTAGCGTTAAGGATTTTACCCACATTTCTTATAATGTCATATGTACTTTGAAAGCTTTCAGGACCAGAAAGCACTACGACCTTTATGTTAAGCTCTTCTAATTTTTTTAAATCCTGTTCCCTGAAATGATTGGAAGCTATAACTATATCAGGCTTTAAATTAGTTATTTTTTCAATATTAGGATTTGTAAGTCCACCAATAGATTGAATTTTACTAGCTTCCTTAGGATATGTACAAAAATCAGTTCTTCCTATTAAGGTATTTTCTTTGTTAAGAGCATAAATAGTTTCTGTAATATTGGGTGCTATAGATATAACCTTTTTAGGTTCTTTTTCTATAGTTACCTCTCTATTAAGTGAGTCTTTTATTTTAAGTGGATAAGTAGTATTTTTTACTGATTCAACTTGTTTGTTATCTTCATTTGAAGAAGTTGAGCTGTTTTGATTACATCCAATTGCTGAAAAAGCAAATAGGAAAACAATAAGTAAAATAAAAGATGTTTTTTTCAATTTATACATTTTTATATTCCTCCTTAATTTGATTTTTTTATATACAAATAAAAAGATGCTTCGTATTTTAAAACAATTAAAAAAGCCATTATCCAAACGAATAATGGTTAAAAGCAAAAATGTGCTAATATCCCCTTATCCGCGTAAGGTGAATCAATATCTATAATTTTAGGCAGGTCTCCTGGCTAAGATTCATCATATATTAAGGCCTTCCCCATTACTGAGTGGCATAATGTTAATATACTCATCCTTACAGTGGCGGGACCGCATAGGCTTTTAACCTATTTCCCTTTTAAACTCATAAGTTGTTAAACTTAATAAGTACCTAAAACTTTTATTAAATTAATTATAACACTATTTTGATGTTATCGCTCTATTTAAATTGTATAATTTATATTATAAGAATAATGTGTTTAGTAAAAGAAGTTATATAAAAAACTATTGCATTTTACGAAAATATAGAGTAAAATTTCTTTGTAATAAGAACTTTTTTAAGAGAATATTGTTTAATGTTCACTTGTATAAATCTAGCAATACGGGCTGGATGTCTCTACCGAGCTACCTTAAATAGTTGTAGGCTATAAGTGCATATGCTTATTTAGACTACAACTTTCATGCTTTTCTATGCTGAATTTTCCTTTAAGTAAATGTGTGAAAGATGTAAAATTAAAGATGATCCATTTGAAAAAAATATATATTGTTCGCAATGGTACGAACTAAATTGTTGACGAAAATGTAATAATATTTTCTTTATTAAGGGAAAAATAATTAATGATTTTGTAATGGAGATGATTATTGTGAAGTATGATGTAATAATAGTAGGAGCTGGTCCATCAGGAATATTTACTGCATTGGAACTAGTTAGACAAAAATCTAATAAGAAAGTTTTAATGGTTGAACAAGGAAGAAGTATAGATAAGAGATATTGTCCTAAAGAAAAAACGAAAAAATGCGTTTCATGTAAACCTTACTGTCATATAACAACTGGTTTTTCAGGAGCAGGAGCATTTTCAGATGGTAAATTATCATTAAGCTATGAGGTTGGAGGAGATCTGCCAAGTTTAATAGGAACTGACAAAGCTCAAGAGCTCATAGAATATACAGATAAAATTTATCTTGAATTTGGTGCAGACACAAAGGTAGAGGGACTAGAGAATACTGAAGCGGTTAAAGCAATTAGAATAAAAGCTATAGAAGCAGGACTTAAATTAGTAGATTGTCCTATAAGACATTTAGGAACAGAAAAAGCACAAGAAATATATTTAAAAATACAAAAATATCTTTTAGATTCTGGAATAGAAATTAAGTTTGATACTGTAGTTGAAGATTTGATTATTGAAGATAGAACAGCAAAAGGTATAAAAATAGCTGATTCACAAACTAGGACTAAAAAAGAAGACTTGTATGCTGATAAAATAATAGTGGCAGCAGGTAGAAAAGGAGCAGACTGGCTTAAAGATATGTGTATAAAACATGAAATAAATCATTCTGCTGGTACTGTAGATATAGGTGTTCGTGTTGAAATTAGAAACGAGGTTATGGAAAAGGTAAACAATGTTTTATATGAATCAAAGCTCATAGGATATCCAGCACCTTTTAAAAATAAAGTTAGAACCTTTTGTCAAAATCCTGGAGGCTTTGTCAGCCAGGAGAACTATGATAATAACTTAGCAATAGTCAATGGACATTCTTATAAAGAAAGAAAATCTGATAATACTAATTTGGCTATATTGAGTTCCCATAATTTTTCAGAACCTTTTAATCAACCTATAGAGTATGGAAAAAAGGTAGCTGAGTTAGTTAATATGTTAGGTAATGGCAGAATACTAGTTCAAAGGTATGGAGACATATTAGATGGAAAGAGAACCTGGCAGAAAGAATTAGATCAAACAAATATAAGGCATACCTTGCCAGATGCTGTAGCTGGAGATTTAACTTCTGCTATTCCATATAGACCAATGATTAATATTTTAAACTTTATTAAAGCTATGAATATAGTTGTACCAGGTTTTGCAAGTGTTGAAACTTTATTATATGGTCCAGAAATAAAATTTTATAGCAACAAGATAAATTTAAATGACAAATTTGATACTAATATAAAAGGACTTCACTGCTTAGGAGACTCCAGTGGGTGGACCAGAGGACTAATGATGGCATCCATTATGGGAGTGCTTATGGGAAAGATATTAGAGAAGTAAGAAATTAATTTTTGTGTATGTAAAATTTTGATTTAATATAATCACATTGGGACACAAGCTTTTGAGAGGACAGAGGACAGAGGACAGTGAAGGATGATTTTTCTCCGCCATTGTCTTCTGTCCTTTGTCAATTGTCCTCTTAAAAGTAAGTGTTGCTTTTTTACTATTTGTTATATTTAAAACCTAACACGAAATTACTTTCATCAAAGTATATAGTTAAATTGTCCAAATCAAATTTGTATGGATTGAAAGGCCCGCGATGTACAGCACCTTTAGAAAAATTATTATTTGTGATTTCGTTTGTAATAAAGTTTAATATTTTATCTGAATGTTCTATTCCAAAGGTAGAAGCTAAAGTAACTCTAAGATTTTGTAATTTTGAATTATCAAAATCATCAAGATTAAAAGACTTATCTGAATTTAAAATATTAAGCATACTTGTTTTTGAATTTGTTAAATTATAAAGCCATAAGAAAGTATCACACTCTGGAAAAGCATTTCTGAATTTAAATTTTTCTTTACTTTTTAAATCATCTCTTACAAATATCATGGAGTAATCTAAATTATTATTTGTAGATACATTAATAGATGGACCTAAACAATTAGTACCATCTGCATCAGGTACATATCCGTCAGCTTCTAGGGAGATTTTTGTATTATTGCCATATGCATTCTTAATGAACCCGTTTAATACTTCATAAACTTGTTTAGATACTAAATTACCTCTTTCTGAATTGGATATAATTTTGTTAAAAGATTCGACAGATAGTTTCTTATCTGATGAGTGTTGAAGTATTTTAAAATCCCCATTTTCGGTAAAAAACTGTATAGGTGTACAATCTGTAATTGCTTGACCAAAATCCTTAAAAGCAACTGAATTTTTATTTATTTTATTTGAGTTATCTTTATTAAAATAAGGATTTCTAATTATTTTATCTCCAATAGTATATTCATCCCAAGTAGTATTTATAAGATTTTCAGATACCCCTGATTCAGGGCTAATCTTGTAGCTTGAGAATGTGGATGTAACAGGTTTAAGGTCTACACTGTAATTTTCATTGTTAGAATCATTTTGGGTTAGTGCGTTTTTAGTTTTACTGTTTACGGAATATTCTCCACCTAGAAATATTAAATTGGAACAGGAGGAGTTATCAATAAATGTTTTTTGTCTAGAAACATCTTCATTGTTTACAAGAATTATAGGAGAAGATTTAAGAGCTGCAAGAGCAGAACCACTTAATGCATCTGGGAAATTTTCTCCATTTGCTATAACAGCAGTATCTGAATTTAAGTTGAAAAATTCTGCTATTTTCAAAGATGTTTCATACCTATTTTCCCCTGCAAGGCGTATTACATCAGAAGAAGATAAATTCAGCAGGTTTTTCATTTGGTTAAGATTTTTTTCCGATATAGAAGCTATGCCTCCAATAACATATAGTTTTGAAGGGTTAATCTCTAGTAATTTTCTCTTAGCAGCCTCTGTTAAAGAATCTTTAGATGTTAACATCAATGGATATTCTTTAGATGCTGCAGCACTACTTATGGATAGAGCGTCTGGAAAATTATCACCACTTGCTATAACGACAGGTGTTCCTTTAGATGGATTAAGTTCATCAACTACTTTTATATTTGTATCAAATCTATCTTCACCGCTTATTCTTTTTACAGTATATCCATAGGATTTCAATGAGTTTTCAACGTCTAATTTTATTCCGCCTGTACCTCCTAAAATATATACAGTTTTAGAACTTGAAAGATTGGATTTAATAAAATTTAATGCAGTACTAGTTTCGCTTTCTGTTTTCCCGCATAAAAGAATAGGTGCTTTGTATTTATTAGAAATCATACTTCCTGATAAAGCATCTGGAAAGTCATTACCAAAGGCTAGAATTACAGCATCTATACTTTTAGTGTAATTATATTCCTGGGCTATTGAAGCTGAAGTGTAAAATCTATTTTCGCCATCTAAAGTTTTAAATGAAATGGATTTAGCTTGAACATTTACTGTGCTGATAGTCAATAATATACTAATACAAGTTACTGCTGGTAATAATTTTTTTTTAATCATTTTGACACCTCCTAATTCTAATTTTACTATATTTATAAGTATTATAAAAGATATTGAATAAATTACTAATTGGGAATAAACTTTGTATTTTTTCACACATTTCATGAAATTTTCATATTATAGCAATGTACTAACTTATAGGAGGGTGTACTGCTATGCACTTAATATATACGATTTTTATTGCACTAGTAAACAACCTAGACAATATAAGTGTTAGAATTGCTTACAGTATTCGTGGAATAAAAATAACAACTCCAAAAAATTTATGGATTTCTGTAATTACTTTTTTTATATCTTCCATTGCTGCTTTTTCAGGAAATGCTGTATCACAGGCATTTAGTAATAAAGTATCTTCTATGTTAAGCATGACGATGCTTGTAATCATTGGTTTATGGATTATATTAGAACCTTACTTTAAAAAAGAAAATAAAGTTAAAGATAAAGAGAGTTCTATTCAAAATAGCAATATATATAATATTTTAAAAGAGCCAGAAACTGCAGATGCAGATAACTCTAAGGATATTGATTTTAAAGAAGCTACATTTCTTGGTATTGCACTATCCATTAATAATGTGGGTGGAAGCCTGAGTGCAGGTATGATTGGGCTAAATTCTTTTTTTATAGGCTTTTTTTCTGCTGTAATAAGCTTTTTGGCATTATGGGCTGGAAACTATATTACTGAGTTTTTTAATAAATGGAATTTGACTAAAAAGGCAAATATAATATCAGGATGTATATTGATTTTAATAGGTATAAAACAAATATTATAAAAAAAGATGAGCTAAAAAATTAGCCCATCTTTTATTATTTTTCATCAATTATATATGGCACAGTAACTATAGCTATATTTCTTTCCTTTAAAAGCATTCCTTTTATAAAAAGTGAAGTTTGATTGTGAAGTATATTGCCCCACCATTTTGAAACTACAAATTGAGGTATAACTACAGTAACTGTATCATTAGGACCAGCTACATACTCTTCAGATTTAATAAATTTAACAAGTGGATGTATAACACTTCTGTAAGGAGATTCTTTAATAACAAGAGGTATGCCTATATTATATTCCTCCCATTTTTTTATAAGTTTTTCTGTTGCTTCTTTATTCACGGATATGTGAAAAACTATAATATTATTAGAAATAGTTCTTGCATAATTTAGTGCTTTGAGAAAAGATTTATTTAAGGTATCAATAGGAACTATAGCATATCTTTTCTGTTCTTCGAAATTAATTACCTTTGGTTTTTGATTAATGGCCAATTTAAGTTGAGTTGCTACAGCAATATAATGTTTCTTTATCCTTGTCATAATAAATACGAGAAAAGGAATCAAAATAAATATAATCCAGGCTCCAAGATGAAATTTGGTTATGCCTATTATTAGAACAGTTGCAAAGGTTACTAGAGCACCTAAACCATTAATAAAAGCCTTATGTCTCCAGTAAGGAGATTTTTGCTTTATCCACCTACAAAACATTCCTGTTTGAGAAAGAGTAAAAGAAATAAAAACTCCTACAGCATACAGAGGAATCAATAAGTGAGTTTCTGCGTGAAAAACTATGACGAGAATGCATGCCATTGAGCATAAAAATATTATTCCATTAGAAAAACTTAATCTATGTCCTCTTTTTGAAAATTGTCTTGGAGCAAAACCATCCTTTGATATTAAGGCTAATAAAAGTGGGAAACCTGCAAAAGCTGTATTTGCAGCCATAATTAATATTATTGCTGTGGTATATTGAATAATATAATACATAAAGCTGTGACCAAAAATTTGAGTGGCAATTTGTGATATAAGTGTATTTGATGAATTAGGCACTGCGTGATAAAGTGTAGTCAAATAAGAAAGTCCTCCAAATATAAACAACACAACAATGCCTAAAAGCATTAAAACTATTTTGGCATTTTTTTGAGAAGGCTCCTTAAAACTAGGTATTCCATTACTAACAGCTTCTATGCCTGTTAATGCAGTACAGCCTGATGCAAAAGCTCTTAAAAACAGAATAATAGATATATCGGAAGTGGCCTGTGGTATTGAATATAAAGGTTGAGGATTAGCGCCAAAAAAGTGAACCTTCACTATACCTGTAACTATCATAAATCCTATGGAAAGAATAAATAAATAAGTAGGAATTCCAAATAATCTTGAAGATTCCTTTACACCTCTTAAATTGCCTAAGGTCATGAAAATAATCAAAGCGACTGTTATAGGAACCTTGTATTTTAAAAGAGAAGGTATAGCAGATGTTATTGCAGCAGTTCCAGCGCAGGTGCTTACTGCTACGGTTAAGGTATAATCTATAGAAAGTGATGATCCAGCAATGAGACCAGGAATAGTTCCTAAATTGTCCTTTGCTACAATATATGAACCACCGCCATTAGGATAGGTATCTATGGTTTGTCTATAAGAAAAAACCAGCAAAAACATTAAAAAGACAATGCACAAGGCAGCATAAAACATATATTTATAAGAAGCTAGTCCTACAACACCTATTAAAATCCACAGGATTTCTTCTCCTGCATAAGCCACAGAAGATATTGCATCACTAGAGAGTATTGGAAGTCCCCAAAAGATGTTATACTTTTCATTCTTTAAATCATCATTTTTTAAATTACGACCAAGTATGAAGTTTACTAATTTAGATTCCATATCTCCTACCTCCTAGATATTTCATATATCAATGATGAAATGATTATACATCAACTAACAATTTATGTATAACCCTAACTATGTTGTTATAACACCAAATTTGCCTTAATTTTCAAAATTTTCAAGGATAAATTTTTATTTATACACATTTAATAGAGTTAGGACGCGCATAATTTTCAACTTAAAGTTTAACTTAGTGTTATAAGCATAATGCGGCACAACTTTTTGCGGTTTACAATTTGTATTAAATGTGTAAAATTAAATATAATAGTTGAAAACGGAGGAAATGAAATGCTAAAAATATGGGGTAAGATTATAAAAAATAATAAAATTGTAATAGATGATGTAGTAATATCCAATATTGAGGGAAGCTATCAAGAAAATTTAAAGGTATGCATTACAGAATTATGCAATAAATTTGATATTTCCAAGCCTTATTGGCTGCCTATAAATTTGGAGCAATATAATAAGATGAGTAAAACAAGCTTTAATCAAGATAACTTTATAGAAGAAATAGATTTCGATAAATTTATGATAGTTGAATTAGAAGATGAGGATAAGTAAAGAACACAAAGACTAAAAAAAGTGTTATAATGTTTTGGTGAAAAAAGTGAGGTGCATATGATGAGTGATATAGCAGGAAGCGGCTGTGATATATTGGTTCCTTTTAATGAAAGGAAACCTTTAGAAGAAATAGAACGTAGTATTACTAAGACATATAAAAAGAAGATATGGTCAAAATTTGTAAAGGCAATAAAGGATTATAAATTAGTAGAAGAAGGAGATAAGATTGCAGTAGCTATCTCTGGAGGCAAGGACAGCATGCTAATGGCAAAACTGTTTCAAGAACTACATCGTCATCGACAGATGAATTTTCAGTTGGAGTTTATTGCCATGGATCCAGGGTATCATAAGGATATTAAAAAACTTCTAATTGATAACTGTGAATATTTAAATATACCAATCGAAATTTTTGAATCAGGGATTTTTGAAGTAGCAGATAGAATAGCTCAAAAATACCCTTGTTACATGTGCGCAAGAATGCGTAGAGGTGCACTATATACAAAGGCTAAGGAATTAGGCTGTAATAAGCTTGCGCTTGGTCATCATTTTAATGATGTAATAGAGACAACACTGCTTAATGTGTTGTATTCAGGAAACTTTAAGACCATGCTTCCAAAGCTTAAATCAACAAATTTTGAAGGAATAGAATTAATAAGACCTCTTTATTATATAGAAGAAGAAAATATTCAACGTTTCATCCAGAAAAGTGGAATCTGGCCTTTAAATTGTGCTTGTATGGTTTCAGCAGGAAAAATAGGTAATAAGCGATATGAAATTAAAGACTTGATTAAAGAATTAAAGAAAAACTTTCCCCAAGTTGACAAATCTATTTTTAAGTCAGCACAAAATGTAAATATGGATTCTATTTTAGGATGGCAGAAAAATGGAGAAGACCACTCCTACTTAGAGTTTTATAACGAGGAAGAATAATTGATAGTTTTGGATTTGAAATAAGTATAATGCGAAGCAAAGCTTCGCATTGTACTTATTTTAGTGTTCCAGACATTTGGTTGCATTCATTCTTAAGCTGCTGCACTTCATTGTCAGGAGCATCTTTTGTAGCATACCATCCTTTCTGTCTCATAGCATCAAAAACTTTATATTGAACTTCCTGAGCATTTTTAAAATTATCCACTAGAGTATTTCTAAGATTCATACAAGAAGATTCTGTTATTCCAGTGCTATAAGCTGATATAACTTGCTTTTCAGTAGCAAGAAGGTCTTGAGCCATTTCTTTATCATTCATAAAATAATTCCTCCTATATTTTTATTGATGAGAATCTAAATAAGATTTCAGACTATCAAAATTTCTTTTGTGAACTTGACTGGCATCAGTACACAAAGTCTTTAAGGTCTGATCTGTACACTGTCCAGAGTATTCATTAAATTTTTTGTTCATTAAAGCTTCATATCCAAGCTGATCTTTAAGAACTTTTAAGTTGTTAGCTTCAATTTGTTTGTTACCACTAGTATTCATAAAGTGTTACCTCCTAAAAAATTAAAAGTTTAAATCTTTTACAAATTATATTATTTGTTTATGATTTTAAAATATATGTGTAATATTGAGGAATGATATGAAAATAGTTACAATATGTACTCAACTTTCATAACAGTTCCAATTTAATCCTAAATAGTGTAAAATGACTTATAGTAAGCTTTTTTATTGTTTGAAAATGAACATAACATGTAAAATATCAATTTTATTAGTATTTATAATTTAGTATTTATAGTATAATATTCTTATCATAGATTATTAAGGAATATCAGGAGGGATAACAAGATGAAGGTAAATTGTACAAAAGCCTTGAGTAGAGCAACGATTATGTCCTTGATTTTAGCGGCAGCTTTATCAACATCACCAGTTAAGGCTGCGGAGGGACAAGTTACAACTGTTGGGGGAACAAGCATATATGAAACTGCAGCCAAAGTAGCTACTACAAATTGGACTAGTTCTAAAAATGTGGTATTAGTATGTGGTGAAGGATATGCAGATGCAGTAAGTGGATCAGTGTTGGCAAAACAATTGGATGCGCCAATACTTCTAACTACAACTGGGTCACTTAATTCTTATGCAAAAACTGCATTGGATACATTGAAACCACAGAATATATATGTTATAGGTGGAACGGCATCGGTATCACAAACTGTAAGAGATGGACTTAAAAATTCTAATTATAATTTAATAGAATTAGGTGGAAAAGATAGATATGAAACTAATGTTGCTGTAGCAAATCAATTAGTTAAATTAGGAGTATCCCCTAGCAATGTCATGTTGGTTGGTGGAGAAGGATTTTCGGATGTATTATCTGTTACTCCTGTAGCATCAGCTAAAGGACAGATACTTTTATTAGGAATTAATGATAACAAATTTATTAAACCAGTGCTTGATTTTGTGAAAACAAATAATTCAAAGGTTACTGTTGTTGGAACCCAAAATACTATAACAGATAGCACTTATAAAACTTTAGGTGCTATTAAAAGAATAAATGGTGGTGCTGACAGATTTGAAACTAACTTAAATGTATTAAATGAATATAAAGATGATTTGAAAAATAGTAAATTATATATTGCTAATGCAAGTGAAGACAGATATGCAGATGCTTTAATAGCTTCATCACTAGCAGGAAAATGGGCTGCGCCTTTAGTGTTAGTAGATGCAGACAACTCTACAGCTACAAGCAATGCAATTAGTTATATTAGAAATAAAGCAGTTGACAAAACTGATGTAAATGCTATAGCTGAGACAGGAGTTATTTCTGATAATGTTATTTCAAAAATAAATTCAGCAATTCCTCTAAGTAGTAGTCCTACTGTAAAATCAGTAACTGCAAATGGATTAAATCAAGTAAAAGTTGTGTTTAATACAGAAGTTGATAAGGATACAGCAGAAAATATAAGAAATTATCAGATTGATGGTGGAGATTTGGGAACAATTTCAGACACAGATTGTGAAGCTTATCTTGAAGATGATAAGAGGACAGTAGCAATTACATTTTCAAACCAATTTAATCCTTCAAAAACTGTAAGTTTTACAGTTAAAAATGCTATATTGGAGGATAAAACCAATAAAAGTATAGATAAGTATGAAAAAGATATTACTTTTTCAGTTGATGGGCTACCTGCACTTGAATCAGTAAAGGCACGTGGGGGAAATAAATTAATAGTTAAGTTTTCTAAGCCTTTAAAAATGACTTCGGATAATTTAGCTTCTATAAAAATTAATAGACAAAGCTTATTGAATTATTCATTGAATAAATCTGTAACTAAGTTTCCAGGAGAATCTAATGACTGGTCAGATACTGTAGAATTGTATTTTGATTCACCACTTCCAATAGGAGAAAATACACTTACAGTTCCAAATGGGGATGATACCAAATCATTTTATGCAGCAGGAGGTTTTCCTTTAAAAGGATCAAGCTTGACTTTTGATGTTAATACAGAAACTGGAACTCCTAAAGTTACAAATGTATCTGCTGATAATTCAGGGCTTATGTATATAACTTTTGATAGAACTATGGATGAGCGAACAGCTCTTGAATATAGTAATTATAAAATAAATGGCAGCACTGTTGGAGTTAGTACATCAGACATATGTTTTGATGCTGATACAGATGACAAGGTTGTTAAAATAAAGGGGTTAAGTTACATGTTCAAAGATGGACAAAACCGTCTTATGGTAACTGATGACGTTCAAGATACCTATGGAAATTCAGTTAATGAACAAGAGGTAGCTTTTAATGTTGAAAATGATAATTTAAAACCAAAGATTGTAAGTTCTAGTTTAATAGATAGTAGAACTATTCGTGTTAAATTTAATAAGGATGTTAATAATAGTAATGCAACAAATAAATCAAACTATAAATTAGTTGATTCAGATGGCGCAGATATAAGCTACAAAATTGACTATATAACAGCATTAAGTGATAGTGATGGAAATTCTAATAGACTTTACAGTATTAAGGTTAAAGATGAATATAATTTAAATGATTCTGAATATACACTAACAGTAAGAAATGTTATGGATACTAGTCCAGTACCAAATGTAATGGAGACGTATATAGGACAGATTGATGGAATAAGTACTGAAGGAGTAACTGTGGACTCAATAATAAAAAATGCAAATACTGATAATCAAGTAGTTGTATTTTTCAATAAAAGTATGGATGAAAATTCAATTACTAATCCTTCAAATTATCGTTTTATGGATGGTACTGGAGAAGGACGAAATTTACCAGCTAGTACTACCCTTACTGCAAGTGCAGATGACAAGAGTGTAGTTATTGAATTCCCATCAAGTTATGTAATAGGAGATTCAAACTATTCAAACTATGTAAAGAAAATATCTGTTTCAGATGTTAGAGATAAAAATGGTAAGTCGCTGACAAGTACTTATAGCAGTAATATAGAAACAAATTACAATGATGGACCAAAACTTATAGACAATACTGCAAAGTTAACTTTCGAAAATGACGACATAGTAGTTAAATTTTCATTAACAGATACTTTAGATATAATTAATGGAAACGACTTTAGAGTAGATGGTCAAACTCCAGATAGATGTACTAAATCAGGTAAAGATATAATTCTCACATTTAGGTCTGGAATTAAAAATAATGATAAAATTAATACTATAAAAAGTGCAGGAAGCAGTACTACAATTAATGTTTATGGAAATAATTCTTATGATGCAGCTGGACGTAGACTACAATCAGGTTCAGATAAAGTATTAATTCCACCAATAACTCGTCCTGATTCATGGATTGCAGAAAGCAATAGCACTAGAGCAATGAATCCTTGTGTAACTATAGCCTTTAACCAAGATATTGATGATGATGCTAGAAGTTCTTATTATGATGACTTTATATTTACAAATGAAACAACAGGAGAAACAATGAAAGCTCTTTCAATAACAATTGATGGAAGCAAAGTTATTTATAATTTTAATAATGGAACAATAAAAACTGGAGATAAAATTCATGTTAGAGCAAACCCTATAAGTTCAAGCATCAGTATAAGAGGCAAAGAGGATGATAATGGAGATTATGCAGTATTTAGTCCATGTACAGATGATTTAAAAGATAGAGTATTAACTGCAAAATAAAAATATGCTTTGTTTAAAATATCATATTAAAAGGTCTATTTCAAAATAGCAATAGTGTCTATTTTATTATAGGCCTTTTAATATGCTGTTTTTTACATTCTATAAATTTTAAATGAAGCTACCCCTCCATATATAACTTTATTTGCGTAATTATTTATGAAAAGCATTATTATAGAAAATAAATATTGGTATAATTTAAACTTTGTTTATAAAAATTAGTAAAATACCTGTAAAATTTATGTATGTTATTATATAATTAAAATTAAGTATAAATTTTATGAAGCAATGTACGATTATCATTAACAGTAGGAGGAATGATTTAATGATTAGAAGAAAGAAGTTTTTAAGTTCCATGCTTACAGCACTAGTTTTATCGATAACTTTAAGTGCAGGAAGTGTACAGGCTGCTACAGTAAGTAGAACAGATGGAGGCTCAGGTGGAAGAATAGGTACAGCAAATAAAGTTGCTGTAGACTTATTTGGTAAAGCCAAAAACGTAATATTGGTAAATGGATATGGTTATGCAGATGCAGTAAGTGCTACACCACTTGCAAAGCTTTTAGGTGCTCCTATACTTTTAACAGCAGGAGGAGATACTTTGGAATCAGAAGTAGCTGCAACTATACAGAATCTTGGAGCTTCTAACATATATATAGTAGGTGGAAAAGGTGTAGTGTCAACTTCTATAGAAAATACGTTAAAAAGTAAATATACAGTAGAGCGTATAGCTGGGGTTAAAGATACAACAAGAATGGGAACTAATGCAGAGGTTGCAAAAAAAGTTTTAAGCTTAAGTGGACAAAAATCAGCAGTTCTTGTTAATGGACAAGATGGATATGCAGATGCATTATCTGTAGCTTCAATTGCAGCGCAAAAAGGATATCCAGTATTATTTGGTACTTCCCAAATGATATATTCTACAGTTAAAGATGTAATAACTTCTAACAGCTTAAGTATTCTTGCTGTAGGCGGAGAAGGGGTATTGCCTCAATCAGTAGTAGATACAGTATCAGGTAAAAAAATAACTAGTAATGCAGCTGATAGATTTGCTACAAACTTAGCTGTTTTAGATTACTTTAAAAATAATGGCGGATTGGATTTCAGCACAGTTTATATAGCAGCAGGTGGTGCAACTGATGATCAATTTGCAGATGCTCTAGTTGCTTCAGCAGCAGCAGCAAAAACTGGTTCACCATTAGTACTTACTGGTGTAGGTGCAAGTGTAAGTCAGGCGCAAGCAGCTCAAGCTTATATAAACTTAAATGCAGCTGACAGTTCAAAACTTATGATAATAGGAGGAACAGCTTCAGTTTCACAAGAAATTCAATCAGCATTATCTAGTGGAGATGCTCTTAAAATAATAGAAATTGATTAAATAGGATTTTTCAACTTAAATTTGTGTAAAAAAACTGCTTTGCAGTTTTTTTTACACATAAAGAAGGAAATTGGGGCTTTATGTAGAATATGTACTAAGGCATGTTAACAGTTCAATACATTACTAAAAAATGTAGTGCTAAACATAGTTAAAGTTATTTATTAAAAAAAGTAGAAAAATTTGAAACACTTTTTATTGTAGTTACGTCTAATATTATGTTCTATGAATATATCATCATTAGCGGGACGTTACAATTTTATACCATTTGAAATTAAGGTATCTCAATGTAAAAAAAAGCTAAATAATTACATTTAAAATACATTTATTTGCCAACATTAAAACTGTAGAAAAATTTAAAAAACTAATGTATAATTAAACCATAGTTAATTTTCCTATAAAATAAAATTTTTTCTCTATAATCATAAAACTTAAAGAGTATGCATTATGTAGAAATGAAAGAAAATATATGATATAATGGAGAATGAACTTTGGAAAACATAACTAGTACATAATATAAGATGAATAAGTGATTAAATTAACCAAAAATACTGGAATATACAGGATTAATATGGTATAATAGTTTCTGTTTTAAAATGCTATCAATGTTTTCAATATAATTTGAGAAAATTGAAGCTTTAAAAAAGTATATATTATAAAAATATATATATATATTAAAAGAATTTTAATTAAAATTCACTTAAATCGAGGAGGGTATTACAATATGAGTAAAAAAAGTACAAAAGCACTTGCAAGTGCTACACTTATGTCTTTAGTATTGACAACAGCGTTATCAGCTGGCCCAGTTCAAGCTGCACCAGGAAAGGTAACAAGAACAAGTGGTGTTGACAGATATGCAACAGCAGCTTCAGTTGCTACAACAAACTGGACAACTAGTCCTGATGTTGTATTAGTATCAGGTGAAGGATATGCAGATGCAGTAAGTGCTTCAGCATTAGCTAAAAAATTAAATGCACCAATACTTTTAACATCAAGAGATCAATTGAATTCTGATACTCAAACTGCATTGAATCAATTAAAACCTAAGAATATATATGTAGTAGGCGGAAATGGTTCAATTTCAAGTGGAGTAAGAGACCTATTAAAGAAAAATAATTATAACCTTATAGAATTAGGCGGAGTAAACAGATATGAAACTAATGCAAAAGTTGCTCAAAAATTAGTTGACTTAGGTGTTAAAGCTGACGAAGTTATGATGGTTGGTGGAGAAGGATTCTCAGATGCATTATCAGTAGCTCCAATAGCAGCAGCTAAAGGACAAATTCTTTTATTAGGAATGAATAATGCTGACTATATGCAACCAGTTATAGATTTCGTTAACAATAACAAATCAAAAGTTACTGTAATTGGAACTGAAAATGTTATAAACAGCAGCATTTACAACAAAGTTAATGCTACTAATAGAGTAAACGGTGGATCAGATAGATTTGATACTAACATGAAAGTTTTAACTGCATACAAAGATACAGTTAAATTGGACAAAATGTACGTTGCTAATGCGACAGGTGATGGATATGCAGATGCTCTAGTTGCTTCAGCAGTAGCTGGAAAAACAGGTTCACCATTAATATTAGTTGATACTGATGGATCAGAAGGAACAACTAATGCTATAAAATACATCAAAGCTAATGCAACTAAAGACAAAACTGATATGAATGTTATAGGTGGAACAGGTGTTGTTTCAGCTAATGTTGAAGAACAAATTAATAAAGCTATTGGAGATACTCCTCCTAGTCCAGTTGGAGATGTTGAATCAATAGACCCAGTAGGCTTAAATGGAATCAAAATTGTATTTGGTACTGATGTTGATGAAGATTCAGCAGAAGAAGTTTCAAACTACAAAGTTGATGGAGAACAATTAACTGATAAGACAGCAAAAGCTGTTCTTGAAGATGACAATAGAACTGTTTTCATTACACTAGCTGATGCTAAAAAACAATCTAAAGAGTATGAAGTTACAGTTAAAAAAGGTGTAATAACAGCTGATGGAACAAACACTATACCATCTCTTGATAAGCCAGTAACTTTCACAGATACTAAAGCACCTACATTAAAATCTGTAAAGGCTTCAGGACAGAATAAATTAACAGTTGAATTTACAGCTCCACTTGATATGAAGACTATTTCAACTTTAGCAAGTAAATTTAGAATAAAAGATCAAAATATAACAAGCTTTGGTTTAGATACATCAAATATACCAAACACAACTACACCATTAAGTGAAATTAAGGATTCAATAAAGAGTACAGATGGTGTTCATACATGGGCACGTAAAGCAGAATTCTATTTTGATACTAAACTTCCAGCAGGAAGCAACACACTTAAAGTCCTAGAAGGAGATACAGATGGTGTTCTTACCGATGCAGGTGGATTCTCAGTAAAAGAAGAAACACAGGACTTCAATGTAGATACAAAAGATGGAGTTCTAACAGTTAAAGACATTACTGCAAAATGCGATCCAGATGGAACACTTTGGGTTAAGTTTGGAAGAGAAATGGATAAGAAGACAGCTTTAAATGCATCAAATTATGTATTAAATAACTCTTCAGATACTTTACAGAATTTAGGAGCTACATTAAAATTAAAAGAAAATGATAACACTGTAAAAATTACTGGAATAAGCAGCAAAATTAATACAGGTGCAAACAATATATTTATAGATGACAGCGTAAGAGATGCTTATGGCAACGCAGTTGATGATGATACAAGAGTTAACTTTACAAAGGAAAAGGATGAAACTAAGCCTACAGTTTTAGATGCTAAGATCGAAGATAGTGAAACTATACGTTTAAGATTTAGCAAAGACATAGATGCTACTTATGCAATACACTCAAACAACTATGTTTTAAAAGATTCAACAGGTTTAGATATTACTTCACATATTAAGGAAATCAAACCTTCAACTGGTGTTAAAAAATCTGATGGAAGCTGGGATGATAGCAAAACATGGGATATAAAAATGTATAAAAACCCAGCAGAAAAAGGTGGAAGCACAGATAGTACAACTGATTGGAGATTAACTGGTTCTAAATACAGCTTAACAATTAAGAACTTAGCTGATACTACAAGTAATAAAAACATGATGGATCCATGGGATACTCAATTAACTGGTACTGATGATGTAGCACCTAAGGTAACAGCTGTATATGCTAAATCACAAACTTCAACAGATTCAGATTGGAAACAAAAAGTAGTTGTATACTTCAGTGAAGCAATGGATGTTTCTACATTTACAAGAGATAACTTTAAATACAGCAATAAGAGCGGAGATTCAAAAGATTTACCATCGTCTGCAGATATAACACACAGTGATGATAATAAATCAGTAACAATCAAATTCCCAACTAATTATGCAATGAATGATTCAACTAAAGATGATGATAATGACGTAACAGGAATAATTGCAGATGGTGTTAAGGATGAAGCAGGTAACAAAATAGATTCATTCAAGAACAAAGGAGCAATTGTAGCAGCAAACGGAACTATAAAATTAAAAGATAACTGCTATAGAATGGTATATGATGGAGATGATATACTAGTTAAAGTTCAATATGACGGAAGTATAGATTCAAATAATACAGATAAGAATGACTTTAAGGTTGCTGGAGAAACTCCAGATTCTTTATCAATTGACAAATCAGATTTAGTATTAAGATTTGGAAAAGATTCAATAGCAACAAGTGTAAGCTCATATACAGCTTTACCAGGATATGCACTTAACCCAACTTCAAAGGCTGCTAATGATAAGCCTAAGAAGGTTGATGTATTAAAATACTATGCTCCAGATACTGCAAAATTTGAAGTTGTAACTGATACTCCAGTTACAAGAGATATTGCAGGTAACAAGATAGCTAAAGAATCTGTTGCAGGCGTATATGATAACTCAGTAGCACCAAAGACTACTAAAGATTATTGGTATGCTACTACACCTCAAATGGTAAATGGTGTTAAAGAAGCAGCAGTAGTTGTTACATTTGATTCAAAATTATATGATAACAGTGGCGTTGTACCTGATGATTTCGCATTTACTGTTAGCGGAAAAACAGTTAAGCCAGCTGGTGTAAAAGTTGTAAATAATAACTTAGTATTCTTATTCAAAGTTAACAGTGATGTTTCAGAAAGTGACTTAAACTCATTTACTAGTGGAACAGATGTTAGCGTTAAATTAATCAATGCTAATGTTGTTATAAAATCAGTAGCTGATGGAGACGGACACTATGCTCAATACAAACCATCAGATAAAGATAAGAGTGACAACAGAACAGCGACTGTAAGTTCTACTATAGATCTTAATAAGCTTCTTACAGCATCATCAACTCCTACTCCAACTCCATCAGGAGATGTAGTAGCACATACAACAACAGTAAAACCATCACTTGATACTGGAAAGAAAACAATGGTAATTGTTACTTTAGCTAATGCTTCTGATGATGGAAAATATGATATTTTCTATAACGGAACAAAACTTACAAGACTTGATGCAGGAGTTTATTCAATAGATGTAACTGATGATGTAACTCAAGCTCAAGCTGATGCTAAAATAACATCTAAAGCAATAACTCCAGTAACAACTGCAGTAGCACATACAACATCAGTAAAAGCATCACTTGATACTGGAAAGAAAACAATGATAAATGTTGTATTGACTAATGCTTCTGATGATGGAAAATATGATATTTTCTACAACGGAACAAAACTTACAAGACTTGATGCAGGAATTTATTCAATAGATGTAACTGATGATGTAACTCAAGCTCAAGCTGATGCTAAAATAACTTTTAGTGCAGTAAAATAATAAAAATTTATAAATCTAAATAGGACTTAATGTCCTATTTAGATTAATAAAAAAGGGTGACTTCTAATGAATAAAAAATTAGTAACTATGTTTTGTACTCTAGTGTGTACATTTGGAATAGCATTTACCACTACTTCTCAAGTACAAGCTAAAGTTAAATATGTTTTAGTGAAAGATTCTACTGGTGTTTTATATAGATACGATTATAACAGCTTAAAGGTAGCATATGCATTGGATAAAGCCTTATATACTGATTACACTAGTAAGCTTACCAGTGAAGGTCCACTTGCTTATTATGATGATGTAAATAACTTTTATGTCGCAACAAAGGACATAAAGTTAGCTTATATAACACAATCGGGAGATTTTTCAATGGATGCTTATACAAGCAGTAGTAATGCTAAAAGCCTAGATATGGTTGCCCCAGTAAAAGAAGTATCTGTAGATTCAACTGGAAAGATAGTTGTCACAGATGTAGGAAACAATGATGATTCTCAAACATTTGATATTGAGAATACTTACTAATAATTGTAAATATGGAGGGTTTTAATATGAACAATAAAAAATTATATAGAGTTCTTTCAACCGCTGCAATAGCTTCAGCAATTGCTGCATGTGTCGGTGGAACAGCTAGTGCAAAAGTTACTGACGTATTAGTTGATAATGGACAAGGCACATTAACTCAATTTGATTATACTGCTTTAAAAGCATCATATGCTATGGATGGTGTAGATGCAACAAAAGCAAAACTTTATAATGATTATAAGGCAGCTGGTACTGTATCTGGATATTATGATGACGTAAAAAAAGGAATTGTATCAGCTAATGATGTGAAATTAGCATATTCAAAAGCAACTAGTGCTTTTGATATGAATGCTTATACTGAATCAGATGTAGCAAAATTATTAGATTTAACAGGAAAGACAATAGTAAAGTATAATCAAACAACAAACTTAAGTGTTAGTTCTGTAAGTGCTATTACTAAGACTAAGGTAGAAATTACATTTAATACAGCTGTAGATGCTGCAACTAAAGATAACTTCAGCATAGCAGGTGTTACAGTTACTGGTGCTACATTAAGCGCAGATAGAACTAAAGTAGATTTAGATATAACTGGAGCTGATTGGTCTACAGCTTATACTGTAAAAGCAACAGGTTTAAAAGTAGCAGGAACAGCTCAACCTGATTTAACAGGAACATTTACATCATTATCAGTTAACGATGCATATTCATTATCAGTAACTGCTGATGATACAACTGTAATTGCAGATGCTGGACATACTACTACATTAAGAGCAAAACTTATCGATAAAGCAACTGGAGCTGCAGCAGCAAATGTTGACGGTATGGTTATACAGTTTAGCACAAGTGCTGGTAACTTAGCTAACAGCAGAGTAACAGTACAAAATGGTGAAGCTGATGTAACATTTATATCAGAAACAAAAACTTCAGATGTAACTGCTAAAATAGATGCACAAATAAATGAAGCTTCAAATGATTACAAAGCTTTAATAGGTAAAGTATTTGGAACCACTAACATAACTCTTTCAGCACAAGGACCAAATGATTTAACTAAAGCTATACTTACTGGCGCACAATCAGATATAGCTGATAGAGTAACATTACATTTCAATAGAACTGTAGCCGTTAAGGATTTTGTACAACAAAGGCCTGATGGAACTTTTGTTACAGATAAGGATGGAAATGCAGTTACTACTAATTGTCCATACCAAGTTGTAATTAAGCAACCTAATGGAGATCAACGTTTGATAAGAGGTTTCCAACCAGTTGCAGGCGATGATAAATCTATGGTTGTTATATTACAGAAAAAATCAACTTTAACTGATAATACTGAAGTTGATGTAAACTTTACAGATACAGTCAATGTAGTTAATTCTAATCAATCATTTATATTAACTGATCCAAGACCAGCTGAACCAACAAGTGTTGCAGCACAAGGATTAGCAGGAGTAAATGTTGTATTATCTGAACCAATAGTAGCTCCAGATAAATCACAAATTGCTATTGATGCAGGCAAAATAGATTTTGCTAATAAAGATAAATTCAATGCTCCTGCAGTTGGATTTATAACTACAGGTGATTTTGACCAAAATAAATTTACTGATACACGTAATGTATTAAGTTTAAACTTTGGAACTTATAAGGGTGATGTAAAAGCAGCTGATTCATTTGATGGTAAGGATCATAAAGATAAAGATCAAGTGTTCTTCACTGCTGGAAACCATTCAGTTCAGTTATCAGCAATAGAAGATTTTGCTGGACTTACTGATCAAAAGAATATTTCTACAACTCAAACACTTAACTTTACAGTACAAGGAAATGATGTTGTACCAGCAGTTGCATCAGTAGTAGCTGAATCACCAGAACAATTTAGAGTTAAATTTACTTGTGATCTTGCATCAGATCCTGTTATGGCATTATATGCTTATAATACTACAACAAGTAAGTATGATGTATTCTCTAATGTACCAATAGATAGCACAAATGGAAATCTTGTAAACCCTGTTGGTGCGGATCCTACAGGAGCAAATATACTTGATATTAAAAAAGTTTCAAACTCTGAATATGTTGTTCAGCTTAAAGCAGACTGGACAAGTATTTATAATACAACACTTACAAATAAGAACTACTACAATGGACAATATGCTTTACATTTTGAAACTAATGCATTGGTAAATCCTGCAAATGGTAAGAAGAGCGGAGCTGCAATTGATGCTCCAATTACAGGAACTGCTATATCTACACCTGATGTAACAAGTCCAGTTATAAATAATATAGTTGCAGCACATGATAAAACAGAAAATGCATATGATGTTATAATGAGCAAACCTGTAAAAGTTGGAGTACTTAATAATGCAGGTGCTGTAAATTCAGCAGATGGAGATAACACTGTAGCTCAAAAACAATCTGCATTACAAGCAACTACAGTTCAATTCTTAGGAAAAGATGCAAGTGGAAACACTGTTACAGTTGATGGTACTGTAGTACCTTATGATACTGTTGAAGGAGTTACAACACCTAATGAATTAGAAAGTTCTGGAGATACAATATTCAAAGTAGTACCAAACCAAGTTAACGGAAAGACAATCCAATCTTTAGTTAATGATGGAACTTTCCAAAAAGATTGGACAGTGGTAGTTAAGTCAATCAGTGATGATGTTGGAAATACAGCAGCAACATTAACTAAGACATTTACATTTACTTCAATTATGGCTGAAGATTTCTATGTAAATCCAGGTGTAAATAACAGTAAATTCGAAGTTAAGCTTAATGGTACTGACAAAGATACAATAAAGGTTACATTCACTGAACCAGTTTCAATTATTGGAAATGTTCAGAATGCAGCTGACGTATCTAACTATACACTAGATGGTAATTTATTACCAAAAGGATCAAGCATAACATTGATAAGTGATGTTGGAGCTCCTGTTGGAACAACAGACATTGATGGAATAAAGGATAATACAATCCTTATAACATTACCTGATGGCACTATTAATGATTCAGCTAGCCATACATTAGTTGTTGCTAAGTCATTAAAGAGTGCTCTTGGAACAGCATATGATACAACTCATGCTGTACAATTTGTTCTTCCAACTGCAGCAGATGCAGCAACAAAAGTTACATTAGGAACAGGATCATTAGGAACAGCAGGAGATAAGACAATAACAGGTTTAACTGCATCAACAGCTTACAGTGTATCAGTAAATGGAGCAGCAGCAACAGATATGACAACTGATGCAACTGGAGCGTTAACAGGATTAGATAATAATAAAATTTATTTAGTTACAGCAAAAGTTGTAGCACCAACAAAAGTTACATTAGGAGCAGGATCAGTTGCTGGAGCAGTAGCAGGAGATAAAACAATAACAGGCTTAACTGCAACAACAGTTTATAGTGTATCAGTAGATGGAGCAGCAGCAACAGATATGACAACAGATGCAACTGGAGCACTTACAGGATTAGATAATACTAAAACTTATGTAGTTACAGCAAAAGTTGCACCTGCAACATTAAGTAGTATAGCAATTACAACTCCACCAACTAAAACAACTTATACTGTTGGTGATGCAGCAATGGATACAACTGGCCTAGTAGTAACTGGAACTTACAGTGATGCTAGTACAAAAGCGGTAACACCAGATACTATAACAGGATTTGATACTACAAGTGCTGGAACTAAGACAATAACTGTAACAGTTAATGGAAAAACTGCAACATTTAATATAACTGTTGTTTTAGCATCAACACCAGCTGTTAAAACTGCAGATGCTGATCTTGGTTCAAGTGTTGCATTTGATACAGCTACTAAGATTACACTTAATGGAACAGATGTTACATTAACAAATGTTAAACTATTGGGTGCAACTTATGATGCTAAGACAAATATTGATGCTGTAGTTACAGCACTTCAAGCAGATATCAATGCGGTTGGAACACTTAATGGTAAGTATACTGTAGCTAAATCTGGTAGTAAATTAACAATTACTTCTGTAGATAAAGGTGCAGCTGCGAAAGTTGATTTAACTGGCAGTGATACAGCTACTGGAGCAACTTTATTAGGATTTACAACATTAACTGCTGTTAATGGAGCAAACTAATAATAGTAATTTTAACCTTTCAGGTCTTGCAAAGACTCTAGGGGTATGAAATTTTCCGGTGACGAACTGTGAAAAATGAGAACAGATAAATAAAACAAAAAAAGAGAGGGAAGGAAAGTACAACCTTCCTTCTCCCATTTAAATAAATGAACGGAAAAAATTGTACTATCATATCTTAAAATATCTTTAAGTCATAAAATAGTCAGGTCACACACTGGCTGAAAAAATAAATAATGCATGTTATTATAGGCTATTAGATAAAGTTCATATTAAATTATGTACTCTATTTAATGGCCCTTTCCTTTTGATGTGGCTAATAAAATACTCTATGTTATTATTGAGGAGTGATCTAATATGAAAAAAAAGAATATACTTATATTAATTTCTATTATAGTTTTGATAGGACTTATTGGAGGCGGTCTATATAAGTATAATGAAAAACATAAACTAGATGCAGCTGCTAATAATAAGATTTTAGCAGCGGAAAAAGAACAGCTTGAGCCAATAAATACTCTTGTAAAAACATTATATTTTAAACAAGGTACTTATAAAGATTACATAGTTGTTTTTAAAAATCCTAATAATGCTTTAAATGAAAAGGCATTTGACAGCTATAGAAATAACCACACTGCTGCGGATATTTTTAAATATGATCCATCTACAGCTGATTCTATAATGAAACATATGAAGGTTGTTCAAGATTTTAAAAATAAAAATACTGCAAAAGTATATTATCTTAAGGATATAAAAAAACTTGAAGATAATAAAAATTCACAGTCTTGGCAGGTTGTTAAAATAGGAGATAAGTGGAAGATAAACAACTAGCAAGCTCATTTTGTTTCACAACGTCCCTATTTGATGCTGTGAATAAAATATGAACGGATAAATTGTACTATCGTATTGTAACAGATACATAAAACAGAAATAGATAAGAGTATGTATTAAAGTAACAAATAGTTAGTTTTTAGTACATACTCTTATCTATTTTTATTTTGGTTGTTTAGTACAGCCTGCTAATTAACGTCAACATCTATATGGACTTTTGATAAATCCAAACTATTAAAATTAAATTGATCTTTATCAATTATATAGGAAAAAGGTTGATTTGCCTTTATAGCTTTATTATTAGTTACATTAGTAGAAACATTATTGTTTACTACACTAATACCAATGTTACAATCTATACTAGGTGTAAAAGTAACCTCAACACTTTTTATTTCACTGTTGTCCTTATATATTTTAGAACTTGCATTACTTACTTTACTATGTTTATCAAATATACTTGAATACAATTCTTTCTGAGTTCCATTTTCATCTGTAGTTATATATAGCTTATACTGACCATCATTAATTTCGTTACCACTTAAATCCTTGCAGTTCCACGTAACTTGGGATATACCAGGAGATGCAATCAAATTATTTATCTTATTTACTAATTGACCATCCAAAGATGTTATTTGAACAGAATAATTACCACTGCCATTAAATGAAACATTAAAATTTTGCTTATTACTTATGTTTACAGGGATATCGCTATTTTTTAATGTTAAAGAATTTGATTGTACACTAGTCAATGAACCTGTTGATATTGAATTAAAAGGCTGAATATATCTAACTATATTGCCAGGTACTGAGATGCTTTCTTCATAAGTATTGCTATATATGTTAGACATTAAATTATAATTTCCATCGTATATTTTATATCCACTAACATTAACAGGTGCATCCCAAGTTAACTTAAACTTGTAGGGTGAGAGTATTTCAGAATTAATTGCTTGTATATCATCAACTATATGGCCATTTGGCAAATCTGTAAATACAAAACCAGCTGTTAAATTTTTAGCTATTTCGCTATACGTTACATAGCTAAAGCCATTATCACCCCACTCTTTTCCCCATGAGTTTACTATTTTAAAGGCTCCTTTACCATCAGGAGTGTCAAGAGTATCATCATAACCTACTATAGTAATAGCATGGCCACTACTTACATAGTCTTCAGAAGATATAATGCTTGTGCCATCTGGTTGTATTGTTGGATATCTAAACTTGAATCCTATGTGCAGACCTACTACAATAAGATCTCCTGTATTTAAGTACTCTTTAGTTTTTTGCACTATGTAATCAGATGAATCGTTCTTTGTATAAAGCACTGTCCAATCCTTTATTTTATTAGTAGCAGCCTTTGCCTTAACTTCTGCACTAGGCTGAGTAGTAAAATCCTGAGGATTATATGGAAAATCCTTTAATGTAGCTTCTCCTACATTTTTTAACAAATCTCCTGCGTCCTCTATATTAGCTCCATTATTCACTCCACCATTAATTTGATTATATATAAAAGATGGACTAAATACATGGTAGGGTATAGGTATATCCTGATTTTTTACTGACCAACCAATATCCTTAGCTTGTTGAAATGTCCTCAAGTAATAGCCTGTACTCCAAGCAACGCAGTCATCCTGTAATTGATTTCCTACAGGAGGAAGATAAGGAGAAGTAGAATAATCAAGCTTATCTGGTAATTGTTGAAGATCATAACCAGATGATTTGAGTTTATTTTCAACAGATTTTCCAAGCAATGTATCTTTACTAATTCCTTCTTTTTCTTTTAAACCAGTTTTACGAAGTGTTATTAATTCATCTTTTTCTACTGTCCAATTATCATTCTTCTTTTGCAATAATTTTTTGTGGTATTCACCATTTTTTATTGTAAATATTTCTTCCTTACTATTATTAAGTTTATTAGTTTCAAGAATTTTTTCACCTAAAGATATAGGTGATTTAGCTTGTACATGCAACGCTAAAATACCTAAGGCAAAAGATACAAAAAATACTATAAAAATTGTGTTTTTCTTATTCTTCCTCACAATAACCTTCTACACTCCCTTTTAAATTTATATTTTAATATTACTATATCAATTTTAGACAGATTTTGTCACTAGTAATTAGGAGTTTATATGCCCAAAAAATGTAAAACAATCTGTTATGCTGATCAATTAAGCTGAAATAACTTATAAATAGAAAAGCCATTAGATAAAGAATTATACTTTATCTAATGGTATATGACATTAAATTTTTCAACCAGTGTATGCCCTGGTTATTTTGTGATTTATTTGATGTGACTATTATTTATAAAGTTTTGATATGATTTTATGATCTTAGTTTATCCGTTCATTTATATAAATTTGAGAAGGATAACCTTTTAGGTTATCCTTCTTTAAAATTCATCCATAATCCTTATTCAAGAATCTTAAGAAGTGAAATGTTGTTACTATTTAACAGTTAAACTTCCTGTTGTAAGTCCATTTGAAGCAACGTCAGTAACTTCCATCTTACCATTTGCATTGTTCTTAACTGAAACTGATAAAGGTGAAGTTGCATCTATATCTGAACCAACAGTTAATGTTAATTTGTTTCCGTTTGCACTAACACTGTTTACAGATATCTTAGCTCCATTGAAGATTACATCAAAGTTTGCTGCTGCAGATGTTGCAGTTGCACCATTAGTAGCATCCAATTGTACAGTTTCATCAAATGTTAATTCGATTGTTCTATTTGATGTTACTGCTCCGCTTATATATTGAGGTGCTGTTGTATCTTTTACTTGTAATGTTTTAGATACTGGAGTCATCTTAGCACCTTTAACATTTTGTACGTTTTGTACAGTTATAACAACTGGAGCATCTACAACTACTTGTCCTGCTGGAACTTTTATAAATACTTTCTTTCCATTAGTTGTATCTGTTACTGTAAGATCAGAAGCTTTTGCTCCAAGAGAAGTTAATGTTTTGCCATTGATTAAGTAATTATCTAAGTTCTTTACTGAATCATCAGGATTACCTGTAAACTCAACAGCTAATTCTTTAGTTGTATTATTAAAAGTAATAAGTTGTTCAGAAGTTTGTGGTACAACATCTAAAACAGTTGATGTTGGATTCCCAACTGTGAATGTTACTGTTGAAGCATTTGTAGTATATCCATGTGTTGCTTCACGTCCTGCAGCATCTACAAATGTAACATCTGCTCCACCATCATCATCTGCAACAGCTGCTACGCCAGAAGCAGTAGCTCCAACTGCAAGAGCTTTAAGA
Source organism: Clostridium sp. JS66 (assembly GCF_033561535.1). NCBI lineage: Bacteria > Bacillati > Bacillota > Clostridia > Eubacteriales > Clostridiaceae > Clostridium > Clostridium sp. JS66. Next base: position 388,797 of record NZ_CP131467.1, read on the forward strand.
GCTGCTACATTAGCTGCAGCATTCTTTTGTCCAAATCCATTTTCAGTTGCATCTGCATTTAAGTAACCATCTGAAAGCATTCCTGTAGGTAAGTTTACTGTATAAACTGCACCTTGTGGTAATTTTCCACTATCTAATAATGCGCCAGCTTCTAAAGTTGCTAAATTTACACTTAAAGTATCATTTGCAAAAGTTATTGCAGCTGGTGTAGTCTGAACTGTACCATTAGCTGTAACTGCTTCATCAAACTGTTTGTTTACAATAGTACCGTCTGCTTTTGTATATTGTAATGCTAAACGTATATTTCCATTGTATAAATTCTTTACATTTTGTTTTACAGTATTTTGTAAAGTATAAATAGCTGTATTTTCATTTTTGTCAACAGCTGCAAATGGTGTCTTGTCATCAAATACAAAGTTCAAAGTAGTTGATGAACCATAAGCTAAACTATTGCTTGTAGGTGTCACTAATTCTGGTGCTAAAGTATCTTTATATACTATCATATTTGAAGCTGGTACATAATCATCTCCAGTTTGTGCAACTGTGTCAGTATTAGCAGCTCCTGTTAGAAGCTTAACGCTATTAACTGTAACTTTTTTAGATACAAATTTTGCTCCTGCAAACTCTAATTTATTTGTTGCTGGTGAACCTGCATTGTCACTAACTGGTACTTCTACATATGAATAATAATGTTTTACTCCGCCTATTGTATATGCTTGTGTTAATGGAACCATTACTTCAACAGCATGATTTGCTCCATCAGCATTATCTATTGCTAATACACCTGTAACATTTGCTTGATTAGCTTCTACTCTAAATACATTGTCAAGAACTTGATCAACTTTTGTTATTACAGGTTTTGTAGCAGTTTGGCTAACTGGTTGAGTTAACTTAATGTTAAAGTTTAAAGTTGAAGCAAATACGTTATCTGCTAAATCTCCAAATCCATTTAATTTGATGTTATAACTATTACCTACTGCAAATGTTTTTCCATTAGCAGCTTTTGTAAGTAAATCTTTTACATCTAAAGTAACTTTGCAAGCATCAGCATATTTACCTTCTGCGCTTCCAGCTAAAGTTGTACTATCTATTGCAGTTGTACTATTAGTTCCATCTACCTTTATTCCATCAACTATAGCAAGTGCATTTTTAGGTAAAACATTTGCATTAGCAGCAGGAGTAGTTACTTGAATTGGTTCACTGAATTGGAATGTAAGTTTAGCAGTTGTATCAGTTGGTAAATTTACTGTATTATTTAAATCAACTGTATTGCCAGCTGCATCTGTAACTTTTACAAGTACTGGATTAACTGAGTCATTTATTAGCATTGCTTTAACTGCTGTATCTATTACTCTAGTACCTGTTGCATCTTTAACATTACGTACAGCAACGTTAACAGTTACATCTTTATTTAAAGCCTTATCTGTTCCAACAGCACCTGCTAATGATTTTAAAGTTAAACCATTATTAAATCTTGCAGTTTCTGGTAACTGGATTGTTACAACTGTTTTTCCGTCTACATCAGTTGCTACTATATGATCTAACCACCATCCTGCTAACCCTGAAACAGTATTACCGTTTGTATCAGTAGCTGTAGATGTATATCCTGTTACTTCTGCACCACCAGTTATTTCTGATAATCTATAACCTCCTGTAACATCTCCAGCTGCAGTCATTGCTGATGCTACTGAAGCGTCACCTTTTGCTATTTCAAAGTAATAATTGTCTGGACTTACGGCTGTAGTATGGTCTATAATTGTACTATAGCTAACTTTAAATTCTCTATAGTTATCAAACACTACATTGTTAACAGCAGCTTTAGTAGAGGATACAAAATTATAAGTATTTGAAGCTGTTGTTCCAGCATATCCAACTGTTAAAGTTCCAGTTTTTCCAGTTAGGCTTGTTCCTAAAGTAAGAACATATGAGTTAGCAGCTGCTCCAGATGCAATGCCTGTAACTGAATTTCCGCTTACAGTAAAATCTGAAGTTGTTGGAGCTGTAGTTGGTGTTCCACTTAATTGAACTGTAACAGTAGTTTCGGTAATAGCACTTATATTTCCATTTTTTTAACCACATTTTTACATGGTGAAAATGGCAGTATAGCTTGTACAATGGCATTTGAATATTGCAAACATTTGTTAGTTATATATTATATTAATAAATTGAAATTCTTGCATTGACGAATATTTATTAAATATTTAATAAAATAAAAATATTGTTTCATTATAAAACTAAATATAAAATAAATGTTAAAAGAAAAAATATTATAAAAAGCAAGTAACTCGCGAAAAAAATAAATGCTATAGTTGGTATATAGCATTTTATGTAGATATTATAGGAAAATTACTTATGATGAAAATAAAGCATTAACTTCACTTTCATATCCGTATTTTTTTAGAAATTCTACTATAGATATTTCAAATATTTCTCTTTGACTTATATTTTTTTCTTTGCTAAATTCTTTAACAAGTTGTGAAAGAGAATGAGACATACATAGGGATTTAGTTATTGTAATACCTCCTACAGAGTACCTTGGGAGGGTAGAAGTTAAACTAGTGCATAAAAGTTCTGCTAACTTTTCTTTGTTTTTATTTATCATTTCAAGCATAGGAAGCAACGTTTCTAGTTTTTGAAGTTCATCATGTGGTAAATTTTCAATTTCAGTAGAATACTCATTGTAATCACATTGTTCTATATTTTCTTTAAAATGGATCGAATCTTCAGTAGGAAGTTCGCCTTTTAAAAGAATGTAGTTATGTTTTTCGTGGGACCATATATAACCTTTTGATTTCATATATTCAGCCATGGACCTGTGGTCAGCCATGCCTACTTTTTTAGCTATATCTAAAGGTTCAAGTCCAGCGCTAAAAAGAGAAATTATTTTTTCTGTTTTTCCGGAACTTGGAGATTCATAGCTTATATTTGTATTGGAATTAGCTTTTTTTATATAAGTTTGTTTTTCAGAATCCCAAAAGTAACCTCTTCTTCGCATATACATATCTAAAGTTCTATAGTTTTTATGATTAAGTTTAGTTGCTAGATCTTCTCTTGTTATACCTTTCATAAGGCATTTTAATATATAGTCATCGTCATATTCAGTTTTTTCAGCATTGCTAGCAGCAGCACATTCAGTGATTCCATCATAAATTTCCATTAATTTCACTCCCTGTTATAAAAGATTTATACATTTATTTAAATCATCCATATTGGCATGGGTGTATATTGATGTAACCTTTAAGTTTGAGTGTCCTAAAAGTTTTTGAACATAAACAAGATTTACTCCATTTTTAATTAAGTTAGATGCAAAGCTGTGTCTAAGTATATGAGCACTTATATGTTTTTGCCATCCAAGGTTTTTGGCAGTATCATTTAAAATTCTATTTACATAGGGGGCACTCAAGCTTCCGGATTTTTCTGTAGCGAAAAAATAGATGCTTTTTACTGAAGATCTATATGTTTTTATGTAGTTTTGTAATATAGATAACAAGTGTATATTAATAGGTATATTTCTGTTTTTTGCACCCTTACCGTTTATTACATGTATGATTTTATTTTCAATATCCACATCTTCTAATTTTAAGTTCAAAGACTCACTAATTCTAAGGCCAGTATAGAAGAGTGTTTGTACAACGGTTTTAACTACTGGATGATCAATTGCATTTATAAGATCTTGTACTTCTTCAGGTGACAAAAAAGTTCGTTCTTTTCTTTGAATTTTTATAGGTTCTATTGACATAGCTATATTTAAATTGCAAAAATTGTTTTTATACATATAGTTCCAAAAAGATCTAAGAGTATAGAGCTGTCGGCTTCTACTAGCAGAGGATAACTTTTTTACTTTTAATGTGTACAGATAATCATCTATATCTATATCTTTAACTTCATTTAAATAAACAGCACAATTATACTTTGATTCTAGAAAGTTTTGAAAGGCTGCTAAATCTGAAGTGTAAGATTTTATAGTTTCTTTGCTTTTACTTGTTATGATAAGATGATAAATGAACTTATTTACGGCATCGTTTAATAGCATAAAATACCTCCTTTTGTAATAATATGAGGAAATATGTAAAATGTTAAAATATATCCATACAGATATAATAATTCTGGAGAATAATTTTGTCAATTAACAATAAGAGTAAATACAATGTATTTACAATATGTTTATAATATTTTTTTACTAAATTAATAATATTATTCATGTATGGACTAATAAGTATAATTATTTTTAAGTTTACAGTAATATGAATAATTTGGAATTAAGTAAAGAATAAAAAGTGATGTGATTGGAATTTCCACAGTTTTTCTAAGGCTCTATTTAGTTCCGCGGCAATATTGAAATATAAAATTATAAATGATATAATGAAAAATAGTATGGTAATTAAACGACCATACCAATAAAATAGTTATGTATTTAAAGGAGTGCTTTGATTGTACTCTCTGTTTTTTGTTTGTTTAGGTAACTTTAACCAAATTTAGTAAATGTGGAGGCAAATATGAAAAAACAAGTAAAAATAATTTTACCATTAGCTATTGTTTTAATTTTAATTGGGGGATATTATATGTATCAAAAGAACAGTACATATAATAAAGCTAAATCTAACCAGACAGCTCAAAATGCTGCTAATAAAAATGCCGCAAATGAAACACTTAAAAAGAATGCTGCAGATGAAATAGCTAAAGCAGAAAAGAGTAAGAGTGAAAAAGATATAAATTCAGCAAAACAGGCAGTTGGAAAATTGCCAGAAGGTGCTGATAAAAGATCTTTAAATGATAAGTTGAGCCTGATAGCAGATGGAGAGCCAGTAATGGTATCACATAAAACAAGGGTAAAGCCATCCTTAGATGTAGATAAAAAAACAATGATAATAGTACAATTGACAAATGCTGCTGATGATAAAAAATATGACATTTTTTATAATAATCAGAGACTTACTAGGTTAGATGCGGCTTTATATTCAATAGATGTAAAAGAAAGTGTAAGTGATACTCAAGCAGAACCCAAAATAGTATTTAAGCCTATAAAAAAGTAATATGATGGTATTATTTAAAATAGATGCTTTTATGAAAATATAGTTAAGTATGACATTTAGCTATATTTTTGATAACTATGTATTCTATTAGTTTGTTTGTTATATATTAGTTTTAATATCATGAAAAATTATGTATATAGTGAAAATTATTAAACCTAAAATTCATATTTTATGGATTTGTGGGTTAATAGTTGAATAATTTACATCAATTAATGCATTGAAAATACAGCACTTTAACATTAAAATAGAATTACTAATATAAATAATTAATGCATTCTAAAATGTTATTTTTAGTTGTAAGTTTACTAGTATGTGCAAAAAAATATTAAAACTGAATAATTTTATTCAATAATGGAGGTAAAAAATATGAGTAAAAAAGGTACAAAAGCTCTTGCAAGTGCTGCTCTTATGTCATTGATTTTAACTACAGCTTTATCAGCTGTTCCTGTTAAAGCAGCAGAAGGAAAAGTTACAAGAATAGGTGAAATTGATAGATATGCTACTGCATCTAAAGTTGCTACAACAAATTGGACAACTAGTGATGATGTAGTATTAGTATCAGGAGAAGGCTATGCAGATGCAGTAAGTGCTTCAGCATTAGCTAAAAAGCTAAATGCACCAATACTTTTAACAACAGCAGCAACATTAAGTACAGATACTCAAAGTGCATTAAGTACATTAAAGGCTAAAAACATATACATAATTGGAGGAAATGCATCAGTTTCAGCTTCAGTAAGAACTTCATTAAAAGCTAATTACAATTTAATAGAACTTGGTGGATCTGACAGATACCAAACTAATGCAAAGGTTGCTCAAAAATTAGTGGATTTAGGAGTTAAAGCAGATGAAGTTATAATGGTTGGTGGAGAAGGCTTTTCAGATGCTTTATCAGTAGCACCAATAGCAGCAGCTAAGGGACAAATTCTTTTACTTGGAATGAATAGTACTGAATACATGAAACCAGTTGTAGATTTTGTAAATCAGAATAATTCAAAGGTAACAGTAGTTGGAACTAGTAATGTTATAAACAGTTCTATTTATAGTGCAGTAAAGGCTGTAAACAGAATAGATGGTGGATCAGATAGATTTGATACAAACATGAAAGTTTTAGATGCTTTTAAGACTACTGTTAAAATGGACAAAATGTACATTGCTAATGCATCAGGTGATGGCTATGCGGATGCACTAGTTGCTTCAGCAGTAGCTGGAAAATCAGGAGCACCATTAGTATTAGTTGATACTGAAGGTTCAACTGCGACAACTAACGCTATAGCGTATGTTAAAAATAATGCTCAAGCTAAAACAGACTTAAATGTTATAGGTGGTATAGGAGTTGTTACTAAAAATACAGAAAATGCTATAAATGCAGCTGTACCTGTACCTACAGGTGAAAATAATAACCAACAAACAACTGTAGCGCATCAAACAAGAGTAAAAGCTTCTCTTGATGTAGGCAAAAAGACAATGATAATAGTACAACTTACAGATGTTTCAAATGATGGAAAATATGATGTTTATTATAATGATCAAAAGCTTACTAAATTAGATACAGGAATATATTCAATAGATGTTGCAGAAGATGTAACTGAAACTCAAGCAGATTCTAAAATAACATTTAAAGCAGTAAAATAGAACAAGCTCAATCAAAGATCCCAAGTGATATAAAAAATTCAAATCAGTAAAATAAAGAATCGTCAAGTTAGTTGGCGATTCTTTTTAGTAAGCTCAATCTTTCAGGTCTCTCAAAAACCCCAGGAGTATGAATTTTTTAAAGATATGAAGAACTTAAGACAAAAGAAGATGTTTTTATTATAAAAAGGCATTTAACTATTATTAAATAATATGGATTAGTTTAGTTAAAACATTACATGATATTTTGTAGATTATAAAAAAGGTGGAATTAAGTTTTCATGTTTTTTTACATTTTAGTTTTATATTCAATAACTGCTATAAATTAATCAATTGAACATGTGCTGTTCTGATATTAAAATGAAATTACTACATATTTAAGTCGAAATTTTATATTTACGAAAGTTGATTTCGTAATCTATTTATAATATCAGGAGGTAGTAAATTTGAATATAAAAGGTGGAAAAATATTTGCAAGTAGTGCGCTAATGTCATTAATTTTGACTACAGCTTTGCCAGCTGCTTTGGTTAATGCTGCACCTGGAAAGGTTACAAGAATAGGTGAAATTGATAGATATGCTACAGCAGCTAAGGTTGCTACAACAAATTGGACAACCAGCAATGATGTGATATTGGTAACAGGAGAAGGGTATGCAGATGCAGTTAGTGCTTCCGCACTAGCTAAAAGATTAAATGCACCAATACTTTTAACATCTCCAGGGTCTTTAAGTACTTATACGCAAAATGCGTTAAGTTCATTAAAGGTTAAAAATATATACATAATAGGTGGAAATGCTTCAGTTTCAGCTTCAGTAAGAACTTCATTAAAATCTAATTATAATTTAATAGAACTTGGTGGAGTTGACAGATATGAGACTAATGCAAAGGTTGCTCAAAAATTAGTTGATTTAGGAGTTGATCCAGCTAATGTTATGATGGTAGGAGGGGAAGGCTTTTCAGATGCATTATCAGTGGCTCCAATAGCAGCAGCTAAGGGTCAAATCCTTTTACTTGGAATGAACAGCACTGATTATATGAAACCAGTTATAGATTTTGTGAGCAGAAATAATTCAAAGGTTACAGTAGTTGGAACTAAAAATGTTATAAATAATTCTATTTACAATGCATTAAATGCTGTAAACAGAATAGATGGTGGATTAGACAGATTTGATACTAATATGAAGGTTTTAGCCGCATTTAAGGATACTGTTAAAATGGATAAAATGTATATTGCCAACGCATCAGGTGATGGTTATGCAGATGCCTTAGTTGCATCAGCAGTAGCTGGAAAGTCAGGTTCACCATTGGTATTAGTTGATACTGAAAACTCAAATGGAACAGCTAATGCTATAGCATATGTTAAAAATAATCATAATGTTAATACAGATTTAAATGTTGTAGGTGGTATAGGGGTTATTTCGAAAAATACTGAAGCTGCCATAAATTCTGCTATAGCTGATAGTAATAGTGGGAATGGACAAGCAACTGTTCAATCTATAGAAGCCATTAATTTAAGTCAGTTTAAAGTTCATTTTAATACATCTGTTTACAGCAATTCTGCTGAAGATGTAAGAAACTACAAATTAAATGGTGTTTCATTAACACCTGTAGATGCTGGTGGAAATGCAGTGGATGTAAATGGGGCAGTAGCTAAGGCTATTGATGATAAAACAGTTTTAATAACTTTAGCGGCACCAAGAAAACAATATGATGATGTTATAATTTCAGTTAAAAAGTCTATTTTAACTGCAGATAAGAGTCAGACTATAGATTCCTTTGATGAAAATGTAACATTATGGGATACTGAAGTTCCTAAATTAAAATCAATAAATATAGAAGGAAATAATTTATTGACATTAGAATTTTCAGAAGCTGTTAATGTAAAGGACATTTTAGCTTTAGAAAATAAAATTAAAATTGACGAACAAAGCATAGTAAGTTATGGAATAGATAGTGATTCATCCTTAACAAAAATTAAAAATGGGATTATAGTAAATGGCAGCACCTGGGCAAATGGAGCTCAATTTTATTTTGATGTGCCAATATCATCAGGTAATCATACATTAAAAATTTCAGATGGGGAAACAAATGAAATGTTAAGTGATGCTGCTGGGTTTGCTTTAAAGGAGTCTAGTTTAGATTTTAAAGTAGATGCTAATACTACAAAACCATCAATTGTTTCTATAAATAAAGCTTCAAGTGGAGAAATTCAAGTGGTTTTTGATAGATCAATGGATAAAAAGACAGCTTTTGATAGAAAAAATTATGAATTAAATGGTGTGAATTTAAATTATATGTCTGGAGTTAGTTTTGATAATGATAATAATGATTGTACAGTGAAAATAAAAGGGTTAAATAATATTCAACCAGGAGCCAATACTCTTTATATTAGTAATGGTGTTAAAGATGCTTATGGAAATAAAGTTGATGATGATACTAGAGTTAGCTTTAATGATGTTAAAGATGAAACAAAACCAACAGTTGTAAGTGTTAAGGCTATTGACAGTGAAACTATTCGTGTTAGATTCAGTAAGGATGTTAATTATTTTTATGCTACAAATAAATCTAATTACAAATTACAAGATAATGAAGGTATAAATATAACAAATCATATTGATGCAATATATAGTACTGGGGGTGGAGATGAAACTAGTAATACAAATATTTATGATATTAAATTAAAGAAGACTAACCCTAGTAATTCTAATGATGATTGGAGATTAACAGGTTCAAATTATACCTTAACAGTTAAGAATATTATAGATACAGCAACAAAGCCAAATACAATGGATGATTCTTCCACCGCTTTTACATGTGTTGATGATATAGCTCCAAAGGTAACAGGAGTATATTATAAGCAAAATAGTTTTTCTGGTAAGGATCAGATAGTTGTTTATTTCACTGAAGCTATGGATACAAATACTGTTATGAATAAAAATAACTATAAATTTGCAAATGGCGAGGGAGATACTAAGGTTTTACCAGATGATGCAAATATTATATTTGGTGGAGACGGTAAAAGTGTCATAATTGAATTTCCTACAAGATATCATGTTAAAATAGCTGATGCTCAAGGAAATATTGCTAATACTGGAATAACTAATGATGTACTTAGATTAGTAATTTCTAATGTTAAAGATAAGTCTTACAATGTATTAGATGGTGTAGCATATACAAGTGTAATAACTATTAATTCAAAGGGAGCTAAGGTAAGATCCAATACACTTAAGGTTTATTATGAAGGTGATGATTTAAAAGCTTCAGTTCAGTTTGATAGGGCTATAGATAATTTAAATCCAGGGGATTTTACATTGGGAAAAGTGACGCCAACTAGTGCAAGTGCTGATGGTGATAAAGTAATACTTACATTTAATGAAGATGACCTAGCTACTACTTCTGAAAAAAATGCAGTGCCTCAAATAAGCTTTGCTAATGGAAAAATTAATAATGATGTTAATACAACTAAGATAGATCTTATAAAAGCTCAAGGTCAAAAAGCATATTTGGGAATAAAAGCATATGCCAAAACAACTGATGCAACTGGTGCATCTATAGATATTTTGTCAGATGGAGTAGCTAACAACCAAAATACAATATATGATTATGAGTTAAATCCTAAGACTACTTCAGAGTATTGGACAGCATCAAAAGATGAAAATGGTGGAAAGATTTATATAACCTTTGATACAATACTTAATGCAAATAGTGGTGTAAAGGCAGATGATTTTGCATTTATAGGTACTAATGGTACACAATTAAAACCTGATTTGGTATCAATAAGTAAAAACACCATAATATTTACCTTTAATAGTAATAATGACGATATACAAGCATTTACTGGAAAAATTGGTATAAAGGTTAAGAGTACAGTGTCAATAACAACAGATAGAGATGTAGATGGAAAGTATGTTAATTATATTCCATCCGGTGATGACTTAAAGGAAAGAAGTATAAGTATAACATCTTTTTAAAATTTATTTTTTTAAAACAGAAGCTTTTAAGCTGAAGTTGTCAACTAAAAGTAGACAACAATAAAAGCAATATTAACCAAAGCCTCGTTCAGTTCGATACTGAATGGGGCTTTGATAACTTAATGCATATGCTGGTCTATCATTATTGTAATAATGGATGTATCTGTCCACAAATTCAAATAGATCATCTTCTTCCCAAAATCTAAAATCAACTGCCATTTCATCTTTAATCCAACCGTTTATTGATTCAATAACTGGGTTATCTGTTGGAGTTCCTACTCGCGACATAGAGCGAATTATGTTACAATTATTATGAGCTTTTGCGAATGCTCTTGAAGAATAGACTGCTCCTTGATCCGTGTGCAAAACGACTGGAGTTGTTTGTTCTTCAATTTTTTTCTTTAAATCTTTCAAACATAAAAAGTAGGTACGTCTATCACCGGGTTTAGATGTGAGGTGATGTGCAATAATCTCATTGTTGTATGTATCCATAATATACGTTAATTCGTATAAGCGGCCTCTATGTTTAAGGCAAGTCATATCTGAAACTACTAATTCTAATGGTTTTGAAGCATTCCACTTTCCTTTAACTATGTTTGGATAAACGATATTTTCATTCCCAGGTCTCCTATATTTATAATTTCTAACTTTGGATTTGATGCCACTGATTTTACAGCACTTATGTGCAAGATTATCTGAAAACGACCACCCAGTTTCCTTGCGGATGACTGCAGCGAGTCTATGATATCCATATGATTTATGTTTGCTATGAGCTTCTTTCAGTAAATCTGTAAGTAGTTCCCTATCTTTCTCATATCGATTCTGTACACCCTGACGGGATTTCCACTTGTAGTACCCAGAACGGTTAACCTGCATTAAAATACAAAGAGCCTTAAGAGAATATTTAACTTTTAAGTTGTCAATTATTTCGTACTCGGATCTTTTATAGAAACGAACTCCTTGTTTGCACCAACTCCTTTCACCATGTACCCTTTTTTTAACCTTTCAATTTCGATTTCTTGTTTTGCTACAATTAAACGAAGTCGATCTAATTCCTTCATTGATTTGCTTCTATGTAATGCTGCAAACTTATTTCCTGATTTCTTTTTATTTTCTAAGCCAGCTTCACCTTCATTTAAATATTTATGAATCCATGTTGCAATCATACCACTTGCGATACCTTCTTCTTTTGCTAAAGTTGGCCGACCAATACCTTCATCAAAATATCTACGGACAATACGGAGTTTTTCTTCCTTAGACCATTTTTTATTTTGACCACCTTTTGTTCTACTCATCATAATCACATCCTTCTAACTTGATTTTAACATGAAAAAAGTAGACATGCTTTTTTCATGTCTACTTTTATCTTACAACTTCAGCTTTTAAGCTTCTGTTTTTTTATAATAAAAATATATGGAAATAAAATTTAGTATATGGTAAAATTACTTCATAATTGAAATATTTAATATTGAAAGGAAATAGTATGAATGATGATAAGATTTATGAGTTAGTAGAAGAAATTAATTCTATTTCCAAATTAATAAACAGTAAAAAGGGTATTGGTGGTAAACACAGAAAGTTTACTATAACTACTCTAATGATAATGAATCAATTAAGAATTGGAAATGTAAAGACTTTGACAGAATTAAGCGAGACTTTAGGTATTCCAAACAGTACAGTCTCTGTGGTAGTAGACAAGCTTGTAAAGTTAGGTATTGTCAGAAGGGAGAGGGATGAGAAAGATAGAAGAAAGGTACTTATATATATTGAAGATGAGGGATTGCAGCAGGAAAAACAAATTATAAAATATCGAATAGAATATTTTAAAGATTTGTTTAAGGATGCTAGTGATGAAGAAATTGATTGTATTTTAAAAGGCTTAAAAGTATTGGAAAAGTTTATGAATTAGTATAAAAAGGGTAATTATAGAGGAGGTTTTTTATATATGAAAAGGCTTAAATTATTATGTATAACAGCAGCTTTGACTACTACATTATTTTCATCAACAGTTTTTGCTGCAGATGCTGCACAGCCTACGCAAAATATATTGGATGTAGACAAGGCTGTAAATATGGCTATTGAAAATTCGTATTCACTTAAAAAAATTGATTTAAGTATAGGACAGCTTAAGAATAAGTATGCAGATTCTCAGAGAAATGCTGCAGACTATGATAAAAAATTAAGTTATGTTCAATATACTCAAAATTATAATGATAGTATGAAATTAAATCTTGTAAAGGGAAGAGATTTTGCTCAGTCAGAATACAAATATGCTATATTCCAATATACAAATATAAAAAAGGCTTCAGAAAATGAGCTGAAGCTTGGTGTATATAAATTATATTCAGGACTTGTTAGTCTTAAGGAAGGGTTAGATACAGAACAACAAAATTTTAATAATGTAGAAGATCAGTATAAAAAGGCACAGCTCCAGCTACAACTTGGACTAGTATCAAAAGCAGATGTAAAAACTAGTGAAGCAGCATATACTGCTGAAAAGGCAAAATTGAATCAGTATCAAAGACAATATGATGCCTATACTAAACAGCTTAATCAGCTTTTAGGTGTGGATATTAATACAAAATATACAGGTTTTACAAAGGATAATTTAGCAACTTCAGCAAATACAAAAAGTTATAATGATTATGTAGAAGATGCAATTAAAAATAGAGTTAAAATAAAAAATGATACTGAAATGATTAATACAAAAAAAATGGAATTTGAATCTGTAAGGGGAATATATAGTGGTTCAAATACACCTGAATATAAAGTGGCTGAATATCCTGTAGAGGCGGCTAAGAATAAATTAGCTACAGACAAAGTTGACATATCGATAGAAATAAATAATTTATATAATGATTTACAGGTTAAAGTTAAAAAATTAGAACCTATAAAGAAGGATTATGACTCAATGAAAAAAACTTATGATAAGGCATTACAGAGCTATAACGTAGGCTTAATAAGCAAAATTGATTTTGATAAGGCAGCAGTAGGTCTTAAAGCTAAAGAAATTGCATTAAAGTCTGCTCAAAGAGATATATGGTTAGCACAAACGAATCTTGATTATGCTTCAGACGTTGGAGCAGATGGATCAACTCTTGCAAGTGCCAGTACTAATTAAATAGAGTATAGTTATTTATCACATTGGCTTAAAATTGGAGGTAAAATTATGAGAAAAAAATTAAGCTTTTTAATTGCATTAGCTATTTGTTTAAGCACAACTACTACTTCTTTTGCGGCAGCAGAAAGTACTACGGGCAATAGCGATAGTAGTATTGTACAAGTTGATAATAGTAGATTAAATTTAACAATGTATGATGCAACAAGTGGCATAGAAAAAAATAATACAGAAATAAAACTTATGAAAGATAAGGTTGATTCTTTGTATAAACAGTATGATTTAGATCATGAGATAGGTATAGCGTTAGATACTAGCTCATCTGGAGTAGATAAAATACAGGCAAAAACACAACAGCTTATTACCCCATTAAAAGATCAACAAAACATTAAAAATCAACAATTTGCTTTAGATGTTAGACTTAATAATTTAAAATTTGATATGGAAAGACAGTATTTAAATATTTTAACTTCCAATGATCAAATAGATAATATAAATAAGACTTTAACAAATATAGATGAGCAAATTAATAAATTACAGCAGCAAATTAATTTAGGACTAGCAACCAATGATTCGCTAAATTCTTTAAATGTACAAAAAAGTCAGCTTATGAATCAAATTGATTCTATTAATGCGGATATAGATAGTTCAATGTTAACTATAAAACAGTATTTGAATGTAGATTTAAATAGAAATTTAAACTTAGCTGATGCAAAAAAAGAATTTGCTATATTTGATGATACAAATGTATCAAGTAAAATTGATGAAGCTGTAGCAAAAGATTACGGAGTAATTGAAGCACAAAATTCTTTGGATATTGCTAAAAAGCAGCAGGAAATATATAAACAATATGATAATGATATAAGTGGTGGGCTTACTGGTGCTGAATCAGATTTGTTAAAAGCACAAAATGATTTAGTTGCAGCTAAGGCTAATGCAAAAACAAATATATGGAACAAGTATTATACTTTAAAAAGTGATGAAAATGCAGTTGAAACTCAAGCTTTAAATTTGAAAAGTGCACAGTCAGATTATGACAAGGCAAAAAGTAACTATGACAATGGAATGACAGATAAACTTGCTTTGGATACAGCAGCTTTAGCTTTGGATAAACAGAAAAATATGAGTCAAAGATCAAAAAATGAATATATGATAATACAGGAACAATTTAAATACATGTTAGATGGTCATGCTTCTGCACAACTTTCTACTAAAGCTATAGGAACATCAGGTATAGATTACTAAAATATAATTATGGAGGAGTTAAATTATGAGAAAAAGATTAAGCCTTTTAATTGCTTTAGCTATTTCTTTAAGCGTGTCAACTACTTCTATGGCAGCAGCAGCAGTCATGGTTACTGGAAGTGATAGCGTAGTTACAAGCATTAACATATCAGATTTAACATTAGACCAAGCTCTAAATAGTGTGGAAAATAGTAATATAGAAGTACAGTCACTTAATAATAAAATAGATTCTCTGAATAAGCAGCTTGACAATGATAAAAGAAAGGTTATAGGAATAGATGCTAGCGGTAAAACTGAAGCTAATTATTCTGGTTCAGAATATGCAGGGATTATGGTACAAAAGCAGGTTACACCAGTCCAAGATCAGCAGAATATTGATGATACTGAAAATAGCAAGGATGAAAAAATTAATACTGTAAAATTTGATTTGCAAAAACAATATATGAGCGCTGTAACAGCCAAAGAACAAGTGGATAATATTAATAAAAATATAACTAATTTAGATGAACAAATAAAGCAGACACAAGCCAAAATAGATTTAGGGCAATTAACTAAGGATTCTCTTAATTCCCTAAATGTTCAAAAAAGTAAACTTTTATCTCAATTAGCATCACCTTATATGCAGCAGCAGCAATCTATATTAAATATTAAAAAATATTTAAATATGGATATAAACAATACTTTAAATTTAGCACCTGCTAAAAAGCAATTTGTTAAATTTGATGATACTAATATAGGAGATAAAATCAAAGAGGCTATAAGTAGAGATTATAATTTAAATAGCATACAAAAAAATATTGATATTCAAAAAATACAGGTAGGCATACAGACGAAATATGCTTTTGATTCTCTTCTTGAACCTATGAATTCTAAGGCTGATTTAGAAGATTTGCAAAATAAGTTATACAATACTAATACAAATACTGATGTGAATTTATGGAAAGCGTATTATGCTTTAAAGAATAAGGAAGATACAGTTCAAGCTCAAGTAGCAGCTGAAGAAAGTGCTCAAGCGGCTTATGATAAGGCTAAACAGAGTTTTGATACTGGATTAATAGACAAGGTATCATTGGATTCTGCAGAGTTAGCTTTGAATACTCAGAAGGTGGCATTAGAGCAAGCTATAAATGACTATATGATTGTACAGGAACAATTCAAATATGCTTTAAATGGGCATGCTTCTACAGCAGCTTCTATTCAATAAAGGGATATATTAATATTGTGTTTTTTATAAAATGTAAGTGAATTTATTTACTTACATTTTATTTTTAATAGAAAATTCTAAATATAAAGTTTTTTATAATTGTAGCTATAAATAGTTTTAAATTATAAAAAGTACTGGTATTATTGTGTTTTTCAATATAATTTGTTGGGAAAATTAAATTTAATAATTTTAATTGATGAAAACTGGTAGGCTAGGTATATTGACAATAATATTAGTATGTGTATAATTATTATATAAATAGTAAATATGTTTACTATTTATATAAGTTACCTAAACTTGTGGTATAAATTTACAATAAAGTAATAAGTAATTATGTTTTCATATAAAATATAATTACAATATGATAAGGAGGTTTTTCCATGAAAAAAAGAGGTTTAATTTTCACATCATTAATTATAATAACATGTTTTTTTACAGGATGCAGTAACAATGCAGCAGCACTTACAGGAGATAATTTAACAAAAAAAAGCAATTCTAATTTAGTTGTTCAGGGAAATATAGAGACCAAGGAAGTAAATATAAACTCTAAAGTTGCAGGAAAGATAACGGCTATAAAGGTAGCTGAAGGTGACAGTATTAAAAATGGACAGGTTTTAATAACTATAGATAATAGTTCATTGGTTGCAAAAGATGCTCAATCAAAAGCTCAAATTGATGCAGCTACTGGACAAATGAAAGCAGCACAATCAGCAAAAGCAGCAGCACAAGCAGCACTTTCAAAAGCTCAAAATGGAGCAAGACCAGAAGAAATAGATGAGGCTAAGGCTCAATATGATTTAGCCCTATCTACATATAATAGAGTAAAGGGATTGTTCGATAAAAATTATGCAGCTCAAGCAGACTTAGATAAAGCTAAGGCTAGTTTGGATGTAGCAACAAGTCAATATAATCTGGCTAAAGATGGAGCAAGAAAAGAAGATATAGCAGCATTACAAGCACAAGTAAATCAAGCAGATGCAACAATACAGGGGTATCAAGCACAGATTAAGCAGGCTGAGGGTGGACAAAGTGAAGTACAAAGTTATATAGCTGATACTACAATCACAGCACCAGCAGATGGAATTGTAAACCAACTAAATGTAGAGGTTGGTGAACTTGTATCTACAGGTATGCCTCTTCTTGTAATAACAAATACAACTAAGCCATGGATTGAGTGTAATGTAAAGGAAACAGATCTTTCAAAGGTAAAATTAAATGGAACTGTTTCAGTAAAACTTCCAAGTTACCCTAAGGAAAAGTTTACAGGTAAGATAGTAAGAATAAATGAAAAACCAGATTTTGCTGTTAAAAGAGCTACAAATGATAATGGAGATTTTGATGTGCTATCCTATGGTGTTAAGGTTGAATTAGAGGATACAACTAAACAACTTCACCAGGGTATGACAGCTCTTGTTGACTTTGGAAAGTGAAGTGATTAATCTATTATGAAAGATAAAATGCTGAACTTTATAAAAATAGGTTTGAAATTAAAAGGAATTTTAACTTTTATATTCTTTATATTTTTTATTCCCATCGCCTGTAGTTTTATTTTAGGAAGTGAAATGCGTGAGGGTGAAATTAAAAATATTCCAACTGTAATTGTGGATCATGATAATTCTTCTTATAGCCAAATGCTTATAAAGGAAATAAAAAATAATGAAATATTTAATATAACTAATTATAGTGATAATGATTCAGATGTTAAAAATTTAATAGAAAATAATAAGGCAAGAGTTGGAGTTATTATTCCACAATCTTTTGCAAAGGATTTAACAGAAGGAAATGCTCCTAAGGTCCTTATATTTTATGATGGTTCACAGATGTCAATTACCAGTGCAGCCAAGTCAAGAATGGATGAAATACTTTTATCCATAAAGACTGGGTATATACAGCAGATTATGCAGGGAAAGCTTGGAGTAATGCCAGAAGTGTCTAGGAATTATATGCTTCCTATGTATTTTAATTATAGAATTTTAAACAATCCTGCTAGAAATTATAGCAACTTTTTAAATATAGGAATGTTAATTTCTGTAGCTCAAGTATGTTTTGTGATGTTAGGAGCAGACATGGTAAAAAAGGAAAAGCATTATTTATTTATATGGATAAAGACTATTTTGGGAGGTTTGGCAGGAGCTCTTTCTACCTTGATAACTTTGGCAATACAAGTTAAATACTATGGAGTTCCTTTTAGGGGGACAACTAAGGAAACTATTTTACTTACTATACTATTTTGTATTGCAATAGTAAGTTATGGAGTTTTAATAAGGCTTATTGTGAATCAAAAAATACTCTCTATACAAATTGGTGCAGTGACGGTTTTACCTACAAGTATACTTGGAGGGTATACTTTTCCAATTCTTGCAATGCCGGAGTTTTTTCAAAATTTATCAACAATTCTTCCCTTTGTACACTATGCAGGACCTATGAGAAGAATATTTCTTGTTGGTATAGGAGCAGAGTATATTAACCCAGAAATAAGCTGGTTTATTAAATTTATAATTTGGATGTGGATACTTTCAATAGGAGTATTCTATATAAAGAAGGCAGTTAAGAAGGGATATAAGCATATTAAAGAGAAGAAAAATAGTGTAAAGAATACTGGAGAGGCGGTGGAAGTATGAATAAGCAGGAACTCATTAAAATCACTGTTGCAAAAGTAAAAAATGTTGCAATACTTGTACTTTTACCTATTTTCTTTACCTGGCTTTTTTCTTTAGTATTCAGCAAGGTATTTGTTGAACAAATACCTTTTGGTGTTTTGGATTTGGATAATTCCTCTACATCTAGAACTATTGTAAGACAATTTGAAGATCATCCAGGCTTTAAGGTTACATACCATGCTGGATCCTATGATGATATTAATGAAAAAATAAAATCAGAAAAAGTTCAAGCTGCTATTATCATACCGAAGAATTTTGGTAAAGATGTATCGGAAATGAAGGCTCCAAAGACTATACTTTTGGTAAATGAAACAAATATAGTTATAGGAAATAATGCATTGTCTTATGGAAGTGCTATATTAAATACTTTAAATGCAAAAATTCAACTTAACGTATTAGAAGGAAATAATATGATGCCTTATTTGGCACAACAATCAGTTAGTTCTTTATCTTTTACTGAACGTATATTGTATGATCCTCAATTATGCTATGGTAAGTATTTAATTTATGGCCTTATAGCCATTTTAATTCAGCAAACTTATTTAGCAGTAGTAACACCTATTTTAATTA
The DNA here is from genome assembly GCF_033561535.1 of Clostridium sp. JS66. Lineage (NCBI taxonomy): Bacteria > Bacillati > Bacillota > Clostridia > Eubacteriales > Clostridiaceae > Clostridium > Clostridium sp. JS66. Next base: position 408,227 of record NZ_CP131467.1, read on the forward strand.
CTGAAAAATCTAATTTAATTAAAATGAAGCTTAGATCAAAAAAGGGAATTAAAAAGATGGCTGTTGTTTGTTTGAGAATATTGTTAGCCATGTTATTTGCATATATAGGTTTTATTCTTTGCTTATATTGCGCAGGAAAGTATTTTAATATGCCCCTTAGGGGAACGCTTATAAATTACTTTAGAATAATGACCGTACTTATTATGGACCTTACTGGAGTAGCCTTTGTATTATCTTTTATTTTCAATAAGGTTCCGGATTTTAATAGATTTTCTATGTGTTTATCTGTACCAACATTTCTTACTGCAGGTTATTCATGGCCTGGATATATGATGCCAGGTGGTTTTAGTCGTATTGTTGAAACATTATGGCCTGTTATATATTCAGCAGATCCTTTAAGGGTAATAAGCTTAAAGGGTTCAAATATAGACTTTTTACGCCCATATATACAACAGGGAATTCACTATGCCTTAGTATGGATACCTATAGGTATACTATTGTACCTTATTAAGATTGTAATACTTAAATATATGTATAAAAAGTTTTTAAATACGCAAAAAGAAACTGCGTAAAAAATACTAAAGTGGAAGAAGGTAACTATTACCTTCTGCCGCTTTAGTATTCAAATGGTGAAAATTTATTAATATATGGTATACTTAAGTTATATTAAATAAAATGGAGGTATAGCATGTCAGAAGAAAAACAAAATGTAGAAATGGAGTTATCATTAACAGAAAGATTTGAAGCTGTAGTATCAGAGGTACAAAAAGATATTATGAATGAAGAAATTTCAGGTCTTGAACCTATAAAAGAGAGTGATATAAACATATCAACAATATATGCTTTTGATGATGGCGATGAAATAGAGGCTAAGGTATATTTTAGAAATGGACTATCAACAAATATCAATTTTGAATATGTATCTTTAGTGTTGGTTAATTCAAATGAAGAAGTAGTAGCTTCTAAAGTTTTTGATTTAAGAGAAATGGGGGATATTCCAATAGGTGGAGCGAGACCTTGGAAACTTTGCTTTGAGAAATCTTGTGTAGATATGGAGAAGTTTTCTCCTGAAAATTGTAAAGTACTTTTTAATAAAAATATAAAAGCTGTAAATTATGCAAAGTTTGAATTTGAAGATTTTCCCGAAGAATTCAATAATTTCAAAGGTCAATTTCAAACATTCTTAGAAAATCTTCCTAATGTAGAAAAGGGAAAGTTTACTGCTTCAGCTTTTAATATATCTTTACGACAGGATGGTAAGTTAATAGTGACTATTATTATGAGAAATTCTGTAGCAAAAGTAGCAAAGGTAGAAGAAATTCCAATAACAATTAAAGATGAAAGTGATAATGTAATAGCTAAAGGAAGATTTCAATTAAAGGATTTTACAATAAATCCAATGAAGGCAAAGGTATGTGTTGTAGCTTTTGAAACTAATTTAAATCCTGAATTGGGTGTAGATACTAGCAAGTGGAAGGCTGTTTTTTAATAGAATTTAAAATTATGGGTGAAAGTTAGTTCATAAAATAAACATAGTGTGAAGCAAAACTTTGCAAGTTAAGGAGTAACTATTAACTAAAAAAGTTGCTTCACAATATTTTTAAATTGTGAAAGTTAAATTTATATGAAAGGAAAATTTAATTACTATGGAAAAAGTTAGAGGTGACAGTAAAAAAAGCTTTTGGGCTGATATGTCACTATTTTTAACAGCTCTATTATGGGGAGGAGGCTTTGTTGCAGTAAAAGATGCTGTAAGCAATGTAACTCCTTTTTATATGCTGGCTATTAGATTTTTAGCCGCATCAATACTTTTAACTGCAGTATTTTATAAAAAATTTAAGGGTATAAGAAAACAGGATATTATATCAGGTTTCATTGTAGGTATTTTCTTATTCTTATCCATGTCAGCACAAACTATAGGCATTCAATATACCACTGCAGGTAAACAAGCTTTTATAACTACTGTATATGTGGTTATAATTCCTTTTTTTGTTTGGGCAATAGATAAAAAGAAACCAGATACATATTCTATAGTATCGGTGCTATTGACTTTTATAGGGATAAGTTTTTTAAGTATCAATAGTGAATTTAAGTTAAGTATGAATTTAGGTGATTGGATTACACTGTTTTCAGCTTTTTTATTTGCTGCTCATATAGTTTCTATAGCTCATTTCACAAAAGATACAAATCCCATTGTGCTCTCAGTGCTTCAAATGAGTTTCGCAGGAATTATGTCACTTGTTTTTGCATTGATATTTGAGGGTAAATTTACAGGGATAAACAACAACGCTTTATTTTCAATGTTTTATATTATAATTTTTAGTACAACCATACCTTTTTTAATTCAAAATGTAGCTCAAAAATATACTCATCCAAACCATGTAGGTATAATACTTAGTTTTGAATCTGTATTCGGAGCAATTTTATCTGTAATATTTTTAAAGGATATTTTTACAATAAATATGATTGTAGGTTGCATCATTATATTTATTGCTGTAATTATATGTGAAACTAAGTTAAGTTTTTTAAAGAATAGTAAAAAAAATGATTTATAAAGTATGCTGAGTTATGATATAATAGTGCAGTGTTTTGACGATTTTAGTTAACATTGACATAGATTTAATAGTATATACATTTTATAAATGGAGGAATTTAATAAATATGATAAGTACAAATAATGTTAGTTTAAGGTATGGTGCACGTAAATTATTTGAAGACGTTAATGTAAAGTTTACACCAGGAAACTGTTATGGACTTATAGGTGCTAATGGAGCTGGAAAATCAACATTTTTAAAAATACTTTCAGGTGAGATTGAGCCTAATACAGGAGATGTAATAATAACTCCTGGAGAAAGAATGGCAGTTTTAAAGCAAAATCACTTTGAATTTGATGAGCATAATGTATTAGAGACAGTTATAATGGGTCATGAAAGACTATACAATATTATGAAAGAAAAAGAAGCTATATATGCTAAGGAAGACTTCACAGATGAAGATGGAATAAAAGCTTCAGAGCTTGAAGGTGAATTTGCAGAGCTTAATGGTTGGGAAGCAGAGGCCGAAGCTGCATCACTGCTTATGGGGCTTGGAATATCTATAGATCTTCATGACAAACTTATGAAGGATTTGGATGGTGCTGAAAAGGTAAGAGTTCTTTTAGCTCAAGCTTTATTTGGCAAACCTGATATATTATTATTAGACGAGCCTACAAACCATTTAGATATAAAATCTATTAAATGGCTAGAAAACTTCCTTATGGATTTTGAAAACACTGTAATTGTAGTATCTCATGATAGATATTTTTTAAATAAGGTATGTACTCATATGGCTGATTTGGATTTTGGAAAGATTCAAATGTATGTTGGAAACTATGATTTCTGGTATGAATCAAGTCAGTTAGCTCTTCAAATGGCAAAAGACCAGAATAAGAAGAAAGAAGAGAAAATTAAGGAATTGGAAGCCTTTGTTGCAAGATTTAGTGCTAATGCATCTAAATCAAAACAGGCTACTTCGCGTAAAAAGCAGCTAGATAAAATAACTTTAGATGATATAAAACCTTCTTCTCGTAAGTATCCTTTTGTTGGTTTTAAGGCAGATAGAGAAGCTGGCAATGATCTTTTACTAGTAGATGGTTTAACTAAAACTATAGATGGAGTAAAAGTTTTAGATAATTTAAGTTTTATAGTAAATAAGGGAGATAAAATAGCTTTTGCAGGAACAAATGAGTTAGCAAAAACTACTCTATTCCAAATATTAACTGGTGAAATAGAGCCAGATGCTGGTGAATATAAATGGGGAATAACTACTTCCCAATCTTATTTCCCAAAGGATAATACAAAATACTTTGATGGAGTAGATTTAAGTTTAGTGGATTGGCTTCGTCAGTTTTCAGAAGAAAAATCAGAAAGCTTTATAAGAGGTTTTCTTGGAAGAATGCTTTTTTCAGGAGAAGAGGCATTAAAGAATGCAAGTGTGCTTTCAGGAGGAGAAAAGGTTCGCTGTATGCTTTCAAGAATGATGCTCAGTGGTTCTAATGTTTTAATATTAGATGAACCAACCAACCATCTTGATCTTGAATCTATTACAGCAGTAAATAATGGTTTAATCAATTTTGATGGAACAATACTTTTTACATCTCATGACCATCAATTTGTGCAGACTGTTGCTAATAGAATTATGGAAATTACACCTAAAGGATTAATGGATAGACAAATGACTTATGATGAATATTTAGAAAATGAAGATATTCAAAGGCAGTTAGAAGATATGTATAAGTAACATTTTAATGATTATTATATAAACTTAAGAAATTATTTACAAAATATTGAACATTTCTCAATATTAATTATGTCAATGTGATGATATAATTAATATTGAGTTATTCACCATATATTATAAAGGTGAATTAAAATTTATATTAGCTTTTGTATAAAGTAAGAGGGGATGTTTGATTCATGAAAAAGTTTTTGAAAAAGCTAACGTTAATTACAATATGTATATCAATGTTTGTATCTTTAACAGGTTGTTATACAGCTGTTAAACCTGATAAAGATCCTAAGAAGTTGGTTCAAGATGTAAAAAGAACAAATCAGATTAAGAAAGAAAAAGATTTAGTTAATGGCGAAGTGTATGTTAAAAACAATATGGTAACTGCAACTATGGTTTTTAAGGATAACATAGGTGAAAAGGAAGCTAAAGATTTAGTAAATAAGTATGTTGAAGAATTAAAAGAAGAATATAAAGGTATGAAGATAAATGTTCAGGCAGTACAAAAAAATAAAAATATAGCTAATATTACTGTAAACAAGTAAAATCATAAACTGATATATTATGCATAAATTGTATATTATGAATTTCAGTCATGTATGATTAGGTTTGATTTTGAAGATACAGTGTGTTATATTAAATTAGAAACGTAAAAATATAAGTAAATTTATTTGAAAAGAATTACTATATTTAATATAAGTAACAATGAATGGATTAGTATATAAAACTTGGAGGTTTATATTATAATGGTGAAAAAAATAGAAAAAAGTCAATCTAATAAAATTGAAGACGCAAATGTTGAAATGCTAGAAGTGCCTACAGTTCTTTCGCTTTTAGAAAATGATGATAATGTAATGTCTGATGTTCAAAAAGATATATTGGAAGATGAAATAAAAGAACTTCCTCCAATAAAAGAAGGTCAGTTGAACATTTCTGGTATATATGCTTATGATTTAGGTGAAAAATTAGAAGTTAAAGCTTACATAAGAAATGGTTATTCGAAAGAAATATCCTTAGATAATATACCTTTAGTTATATATAATTCTAAAAATGAAATGTTAGCTTATCAAGTTTTTAATTTAAATAGTTTAGGAGCAATTCCATCTAAGGGTGCAAGACCAGTAAAAGTTTATTTTGAAAAGAAAAATGTATATGTAGAAAGTATTCCTGTGGATGATTGGAGTATAGGTTTTGATACAAAAGTTGAAACTGCAAAAAGGGTTAAAATAGATTATGAAAAATTACCTAGAAACATAGAGGTAGAAGATAAACTTGTATTTGATAACTTTTTAAGAGGTCTTCCAGATGTAAATGAAGGAGAGTTTATTATTTCTACATTTAGCGTAGGAATTCAAAAGGATGGAACTATAATAGTTACAGTTGTTATGAGAAATGGTAATGATAAAGCAATTGGGTTGAAAGAAATCCCTATATCACTAAAAGATGCTAATGGAAATGTTGTAAAATCAAATTTATTTAAGCTTGAAAATTTTGAGGTCGGAGCTTTCAAAGCTAGAATATTTAATTTTGCATTTCCAACAAATTTCAAGTTGGAAAAGGATGTTGCTTTAGATGATTGGAAGGTTGAATTTAACTTACAAGAGGTAGCTAAACAACCTTTAAATGAAGAATAGAATATAGATAAATAATTTATAAATAAACACAAAAAAGCATTTTAGAAAAAAATTTTTTTCTAAAATGTTTTTTTGCATAGGTATTTCCTTTAGTGGGTAATTTTACATCCCCATTTTTAACAAATTATTTATTTCAATAAATTCCAAAATGATGTATAATTTCTATAATACATAATATAAGAATTTTCAGGAGGATGAAAATAATGAACAATAGAACAAAGTTCATTGAAGAGAAAAAACAATGCAGCACAAATAGGAGTATGCAAATATCGAGCATGTTAGCTACATTTGCTTTTGTATTATTTTTTATTACAAGCATGACATTTAGTGTACAAGCTGCTAGTTCCTCTTTATTGGAAGAAGCTAGACAAACTATTAAAAATAATTATGTTAGTGAAGTGCCAGATAGTGTATTAAATGCACCTACCATAGAAGAGATGGTAAAAAGGCTCAATGACCCTTACTCAGAGTATTTCTCTAAGCAAGAACAACAAGATTTCGTAAATGTTATAGACAATAAAATGTATGGAATTGGAATATATATGGAAATTATTCCGGAGGGGGTTAAAATAAGTAGTGTTATAAATAATTCTCCAGCATCAGAAGCTGGTATTAAAGCTGGAGATATAATAACTTCTGCAAATGGTACATCTTTAGCAGGCGTGGCATCAAAACAAGCAGCTTCTTATATACAAGGAGAAGAGGGGACTACTGTCAATTTAGTAATAAAAAGAGGAGACTCTCAATTAAATTTTGCTGTAACAAGAAGAGAAATAAGTATACCAACAGTAGAAGGAAAGATGTTAAATAATAATGCAGCCTATATACAGGTATCTTCTTTTGGAAGTGATACATCAGAATTATTTACTCAGAAGCTTAAGGAACTTAAAATGAAAAACCCAGAATTTTACATAATTGATTTAAGAAATAATGGTGGAGGATATATGAGTACTGCTTTGGATATGGCAGGAAACTTTATAGGAGAAAATCGTGCAATAATTATAGAAAATAAACAAGGGCAAAAGACAGGATATTTAGCCAGTGATAAAGGAAGCGTTATAGACAAGCCTGTATTCTTTCTTGTAAATGAGAATACTGCTAGTGCTTCAGAGATTTTGTCAGCTGCAGTAAAAGATTATAATAAGGCATTTTTTATAGGTACTACAACTTATGGTAAGGGAGTAGCACAGCAAATGTTTCCACTATCTGATGGAAGTTATTTAAAGCTTACGGTAGAAAAATTTTACTCACCTAAGGGAAATGTTATACAGAAAACTGGAATAACTCCAGATTTCAAGGTGGAAGATGCAAATACTTTAGCATTACCTGTTGCAGATTTATTTTCAGGGAAATGTAAAAATGCTGTAGATAAAACAGGTTATGTAAAGGTAACAGCAGGTGGTAAGGATTTTGAAATAAATTTGGATACAGCCAAAGATGAAGCTCATTGGGCTGCATTTAAGTATATAATAAGCACAGTATCGAAGGATAATGTATATATAGGAACTAAAAATGGATGGACTAAAACACCAGGAGATTATTTTAATAATATATATAAATTTTTCTATGGTAATCTTAAGAATTTAGATTCTGCAACTAATGTGCCAAAAAATAAAATATTTAATGTAACTTTTAATAAAAATGTAGATATAGATGCTGTTAAAAATAATGCAGATATTGAAATTATAGATGCTGAAACTGGAGAACGTGCTGCTTTTGATATAAAAAAAGTGGGAGACAAAAAAGTAAGTTTAGTACCTAAAGAAGAATTAAGGTCTGGGGATACTTATTATGTGAAAGCAAAAGATATAATTAAATCTTATACTGTAAAGTAGGGCCAAAATATGAAGAGTAATCATGAATTACCCACATTTAATTATAAGATTTTTAGAAAAAAAAGAAAAACCATAGGGATTAAAATAACTAATAAGGGAGAGGTTATAGTTACTTCTCCCTTTGGTATTAGTGACAAAATCATAGAAGATATAGTTAAGAAAAAGTCTTCATGGATATTAGGTAAGCTTAATATTATTAAAAGTGAAAAGTTAGAGGAAAAAACATCTTTAAAGAATGGTTATAAACTTTTATATTTAGGAATACAATTAAAACTGGAGTTGTTTTATGAAAAACCAGATAATTGTAATTTTTTTATTGACAATGAAAGCTTTAAGGTTTATTTTGATGGTAATATAGGATTAGATGAGGATGGTATTAAAAATCATATAATCGAGATATATAAAAAACAAGCAAAAAAGGTACTAATAGAAAGAACTAAAATTTACAGCAAGTTGATTAATGCAAATCCACTAAAAGTTACTATAAAGAGTCAGAAAACCCTTTGGGGAAGTTGTTCATCTAAAAGAAATATAAATTATAACTATAAAATAATAATGGCACCTATAGAAGTGGTAGACTATCTAGTGGTACATGAACTATGCCATTTAATACACATGAATCATTCTAAACAATATTGGAGTACGGTACAAAGCATATTGCCTGATTATAAAATTAGAAGACGATGGCTTAAAGATAACGGATTCAAATTAATGAGATATTTTGAATAACAATGAATATTTTATTGAATTCATAAATATAAGTATGTATCTGGACATTGTAATAGATATAAAGTAAAATTATATTGTTATAGTACAATGGCAAATAATAATAAGGAGAATGGTTATGGTTTTTCATTCGTTATTTATAATTGCAATGGCTCTTTCGCTAGATGCGTTTGGAGTAGCCTTATGCATAGGATTAAATAATAATGTAAAAACAAATGATAAGATCTTGTTCGCAAGTTCTTTTGGATTTTTTCAATTTTTATTTTCTATTTTAGGAGCATATACGGGATTCTTATTTAACAGATACATAGCTTCAGTTCCTAGCATTATAGGAGGTGCACTGATAGCTATAGTTGGAATAATGATGTTAAAAGAAGGATTTGAAAACAAGGATGAATGTCCTGCAATAAAGCCAGGCATGGCTATAATTTTAGGAATATCAGTAAGTATAGATGCTATGGTTATAGGATTTACTACTCTCCATAGTGCAGGAAATAAGTTTGTTATTTTTAGCAATACTATATTTATAGGTGTAGTTACATTAATAGTAGTTTCAATAGCATTTTTTATTGCAAAGTATTTAAAACGTATAGAAATAATAAGTAAGTATGCAGATTACATAGGTGGAATTATATTAGTTATTTTTGGTATAAAAATGATGTTTTTCTAGTAAATTGACATTTCATTGGTTTGGGATATGGAAAAATTGGGGTGATGGTATGGAAATAGAGCATTATTTGAGACAGCATGGCATAAAGGTAACAAAGGCAAGAATAAATATACTAGATATCTTATGTGAAAATGATAGTGCGTTAAGTGCGGAGTTCATATTTGATGAATTTAAACATAGGAAAATAAATATTGATTTGTCAACAGTTTATAGATCATTAGAACTGTTTGAAAAAAAGGATATTGTAAGAAAGTTTGATTTAGGTTGTGGAAAATATAATTATATCATAAAGAAAGAAGATCATAAGCACATAATACAGTGTAAATTATGTCATAAAAAAGTAGAGATAGACTGTCCTATGCAGCAAATTAGAGAAATAATAAAGAATACTACTGGGTTTACTTCTGTAAATGAAGAGTTAAATATTAATCTTGAAGGAATTTGTGATGAATGTAAAAAGAAAGAACACAAAAAAAGTAAAGAATAGAGATTCTATTCTTTTATTGTTCTAAATTTAAATTAGGTTTTGAAACATATACATTTTTTACTTTCCATATACCTTTAGTATTTTTTTCTAAAAATACATTATAGGCTACTTTCTTATGAGGAGATTTATCTTCCATTCCATCCACATTTATTACCGCCATACTACCATTAGAAAAACTTAAGTTTATTTTGGATATACTACACATTTTATGATCATTAAAAATTCCAGTAGTAAAGTATTTTTGAACCACATAATTTATGTCTGTACATTTATTATAGGTATATCTGTATCTTATTAAGCCGCCTATAATGGCAATGGATAATAAAATTATTAAAAGCTTTTTCATAAGCTACCTCCTAAAAAATGGGATACAACATAATAATAACCAAAAAATGGAAATAAGTAAATACTTATTTGTTTTATATAGAAATAATTACAGTTTTGTAAAGGATGGTGTTAACATTGAATTTTTCTTCTTTAGTATTAATGGAAAAGGATAAGGAAACCAATTTTATAGTAAAAGAATTAGGCAGCTATGAAGTTAGTGATGGCGCTGAATATATTACAAAGATGTTTTATGATGGTGATAAAGTAAATGTATACTTTGATACAAATTCAGATGTAGAAGAATGGCAATATTCTGCAATATTTGATTTGTTTGATGTTGAAGCTTTTTCAAAAAGTGAATATGTTATAGAAGATGTAGATGATGAATATAATCCAACTTGGCTTGTTAAATTTGATTACATTGAAAATCATGAAGATATGAATGAGAGAATAAACAATTTGTGTGTTTTGATAAAAGATTCCATGATGAAGGTTTTGGAGGATATAAAAGGTAAAAAAGAAGAATACGAATAAGGCTATTTAATGTGTTTAAGCCCATTAAATTTTATTGAGGTGGAAAAATGAGGTTAGAGTTTATAAACAAGGTAAAACCAGGTGATGTAATTAGTAAGAGCATTTTAAGCAATGAAGGACGTGTATTATTAAGAACAGGTGTGAAGTTAAGTAGCAGTTACATAAAAAAGTTAACAGAGTTAGGTGTGTTTTATGTCTATGTGCACGATGATAGATTAGATGATGTAAATGTGGAAGACGAAAGATTGACAGAATTAAAGCAGGTTACTATACAGAGTATGTCTGGAATTATGAAAAATATTAATAATGTTAATAGCAGAGAACTTAAAGAATCTTTAAGTAGAGTAGAAGAAATGATAAGCTATGTAGTAGAATTGGGTGATATTAATAAAAGCCTTTATGACATAAAAACTTTTGACAATTATACATATATACATTCTTTAGATACTTGCATAATGACTGCTTTTTTGGGGATGACGGGAAAGTATAACCAATGGGATTTGAAGGAAATGGTCATTGGTGCAACTCTCCATGATATAGGAAAAACAAAGATATCAAATGATATATTAAATAAAAGTGGAAACTTAACAAAGGAAGAGTTTGAAGAAGTGAAAAAGCACACTATATATGGTGCTGAGATACTAAGAAAAAATATTACAATACCAGAGTCCATAATTAAGATCGTTGAACAACATCATGAAAGAGTTGATGGAAAAGGATATCCCTATGGTTTAACTGGTAAACAGATATCAAAATTTGCTAAGGTTATATGTGTGTGTGATGTATATGATGCAGTTAGTAATGATAGATGTTATAGAAATAAGTTTACCCTTAATGATTCTTATGAACTCATTCTTTCAGGAGCTGGAACTAGTTTTGATAGTGAAGTAGTTGCAAGGTTTAAGGATACATTTTCTATTTATCCATTAGGGTGTTGTGTAAGGCTTTCAAATGGTGATGAAGGATATGTAATAAATCAGAATAAGGGATTTCCTGACAGGCCAATAATAAGAATTTTATATGATTTCAGGACAAAAAAGCCAGTGTCTTTTTATGAAATAGATCTTCTTAAAAATCCTAGTATTGTAATAAAAGGCGTTGTGTAGTATGAATTGAAAAACCTCCGTATTTAAGATTTCGGAGGTTTTTTTAGATATAAGCACAAATGTTTTTGAGAAAAATAAGGAGAGTAATATGGATAAGTATATAAAAAACCTAATAAATAGGTTGTGCGAAATTTATGGATACAACATTATAGAGTTTCAGGGAACTATGCCCGGATTCCAAAGTAGCTGGGGAGCTGTGAAAAAGTATGAAAATGCTGCAGAAGTAATATTTTTTTCAAATATAAATGATTATAACTCTTTAAATAAAGAAAATTTTCTAAATTCATTAAAAAGTGCTCTACAATGTGACAATATAAGATTAATACAAATTATAGTAGGTAATAATGTAAATGAAAGAATTTATCCACAGTGTGAATATATTTTTATAAACATTGTGGATAATAAAATACTTTATTATAGTACCGGATTAGAAAATAAAGTCGAGGAGTTATTAAATTGTATGAGAAGATCATTATCAAACTATGAAAAAACAGAAGCATCAATTATAACATACATTTTAATTACTGTAAATGTACTTGCATATATTGTAACTGCCTATTTATCGGGGAATTTTGTGGATAGTAATATTAATGTATTAGTATTTCTAGGAGCTAAAGTAAATTATCTTATAGCAAGAGGAGAGTATTACAGATTAATTACTTGTATGTTTTTGCATGGGGGCATTATGCATTTGCTTTTAAATATGTTTGCACTTTATTCACTAGGACCTTTTATTGAAAAAATTTATGGAAAAATTAGATATTTAATTATATACTTTTTATCAGGTATAGTCTCATCAATTTTCAGTTATATGTTTTCAACTGCAGTTTCTATAGGAGCTTCTGGAGCAATATTTGGACTCCTTGGAGCAGCACTAATATTTGCAATGAAAATGAAGGACAGAATAGGAAGAGGCTTTATAACTAATATTGTATCAGTAATACTTATAAACTTATTTATGGGATTTTCCATGAGTAATGTGGATAACTTTGGACATTTAGGAGGACTCATAGGAGGAAGTGCAATAACGCTTTTACTAGGTATAGGAAAAAGGTACTAATAGTCAGGATTTATTTACAAAATAAAAATAATGCGAAGCAAAACTTCGCATTATTTTTAAATTATTCTAAAACAAGGTCTTCTTTGTATAAGGTTTCTTTTTCTAAAAGCAAGTTAGTTATATTCTCTAAATTATGCTTTTCATTTAAAAGTAAAGTCTTAACTTCTTCATATACAGAATCTATAAACTCTTTACATTCTTTAATTATCTGATCTGGATTTAAGTTTAAATTCAAAAGTTCTTCCATATTTAAAAGACCTAAAGTTTCACCCATACCATATTGAGTTACCATATTAAAAGATATGCTTGTACTACGTTTTAAGTCATTATGAGCACCTGTAGTTATATAGTTAGCTCCAAATATAATTTCTTCAGCAGCTCTTCCTCCAAGCAGTACCATTATTCTATTTTTTAAATAATTTTTATTCTGATATAAGCTGTCTTCAGGTATGCTTAAAGTATATCCTCCAGCACCTTTAGTACTTGGTATAATGGTTATTTTTGATACTGTTTCATTAGGCAGAACTTTTAAAGATACAAGAGCATGTCCGGCTTCATGATAAGCAGTAATTTTTCTATCAATATCCTTTATATAATCTCTATTTTTCTTCTCGTGGCCTGCTAAAACTATAGAAAATGCTTTATCCAGATGTAAATCATTTATGTTTTTGCTATTTTCTTTACAAGCTAATATTGCAGCTTCATTTACTAAATTTTCAATTTTAGCTCCAGAAAAATAAGAGGTTTTCTGTGCCCATTCTTTTATATTTATATTTCCAATAGGTTTATTTTTTAAATGTAAATCAAGTATTTTTTCCCTGGCACTTATATCTGGAAGCATTATTTCTATATGTCTGTCAAATCTTCCAGGTCTCAGTAATGCAGGGTCAAGCATGTCCAATCTATTGGTAGCAGCCATTATTATAATACCTTCTTTTTCATTAAATCCAGACATTTCAGTAAGAAGGGCATTTAAAGTTTGATCTCTTTCATCAGATCCACCACTGCTTTTTCCGGAATCCCTTTTTTTACCTATAGCATCAATTTCGTCAATAAATATAACTGCTTTTCCAGTGCTATTATTTCTAGCTTTTTTAAATAACTGTCTTATACGACTGGCACCTACTCCAACATACACTTGAATAAAATCAGAACCGGAAACAGCATAAAATGGAACTCCAGCTTCTCCTGCTACAGCCTTTGCAAGAAGAGTTTTCCCAGTACCAGGTTCCCCATAAAGTATAACGCCCTTTGGCATTCGTGCACCATAAGAGGTATATTTATCAGGTCTTTTTAAGAAATCTACTAAATCCTTTACACTCTCCTTAGCCTCTTCATTACCAGCAATACTCTCAAAGTTATGATCTGTGTTTCCAACTTCTACTGTATCTAAAGCATCTACTGCTAAGATACCCTTAGAAGCAATGTTAGAGGATTTTAACCACATAACAGCAATAGCAATAATAGATATAACTAAACCAATTGTAGAAAATAGACCTCTATTATCATATGGAGTGTCTTCAGAAACAGAGATGTTGTTTTTTAGTAAAGCTTCCTTAAAATCATTTGTTCTAGGATTATCTGTTTCGTATACAGTTCCACTTTTTAATTTTACAGCTATCTTAGGAGAATTAGTTATATAAACAGTAGAAATATTTTTATTAGATATATCCTTTAAAAATAACACATAAGATTTATAATCTTTAGGTTTAAGTGTATAATTAAAAAATATAGAAGAGCCTAGGAAAACCATAGCGGTAAACATAGGAATTAATATAAATTTGTTTTTAATCTTATTCATAAATACCTCGCCTTTCTAAATTTTAATGTTTTCACACTATTCCAAATACCTTGATTATGATATTATAATATTTTTGATTTTTAGTCTAACGAAAATCATAAAATTTGCTAAAGTAATTTATGGAACTTGGGTGCACAAAATATTTATTGCGCAAATCAAAATTTATTGTATACTTTATGTATAAAATAATCTATAAGAAATATTAGTCAAAAAAGAGAGAGGTTAGATATGGGGAAAAAAGTATATGCAATAAAAGAAGGATTTAATTTTGAAACTAATGAAAAAGTGGAAAATAAAATAGTTAGCACTTGGGCGGAGTGTTTGAAGTATGTTAAAGGGGTTAAAGGAGCTAAGTATAAGAGTTTTGCAGACATTGAAAGTGCAAGGGAATATTTAAGTGAGGATACAAAATTATTAAAAAAAGAAGATAACAATTATCCACAGGATTGTTTACATGTTTATGTTGATGGAAGCTATAATATTAGTACAGAAGAATATTCGTATGGATTGGTAGCAGTTAGGAATAATGTGGTTGAATACATTAATAGCGCTTCAGCAAAGGACAGTTCTAAAAAAAATATAAGGCAGATAGCAGGAGAATTAGAAGCTGCAGTTAAAGCTGTAAAATATGCACTTGAAAAAGGAGATAAGCGTGTAGTTATATTTCATGATTATGAAGGCATATGCCATCATGCTACAGGTTTTTGGGAAAGAAAGGAACAATCTTCAGCTGAATATTATAAAAAGATGAATGAATTAATGAGTCAAGGTATTGAGGTGACTTTTGTTAAAGTAGATAGTCATACAGGTGACTTTTTTAATGAACTTGTAGATGAAAAGTGTAAGGAAAAGTTATTGATTCCATCAGATAAGGTAGTAGAAAAATGGCTACTTACAAATTCTGTAAATGTATCCAATGAAGGAGTAAAGCAGGAAATTATCAAGATAGCTCCTAAGGGGGGAAAAAATGTAGTTATAGTTAATTCTAATGAAGAAAAAGTCGAAAATAAGACAGAAAAAAAACAATTTAGCAATATCATTGCAGTATATAATAAGGATCCTGAACATGCTAAAGATTTAATATGCAACTTAAGTACTGAAGAAAAAAATGATTTTATAATTTATTTATTAGAGAAAAAAATTTAGTATAATTTTCTTTGTTTAATATATACAAAAATGCATATTCTATATATGAAGCTAAAAAATATTTAACTACATAATTAAAAAGGAGTGGATAGAATATGCGTGGTAAATTTGTAACAGGTGCTTTAGTAGGAGCTGCTTTGGGAATGATGCTAGTTCCAGGAATGGATAGAGCAACAAAAAGAAGAATAAAAAGAACTGCAAAGTACATGAGAAATATGGCAGAAGATGCTTATGATGGAATGAAGGGTAAAATGATGCAATAAAATGTTATACTTAAAAAAATAATAGATCATTTACAAAACATTTAGTTTATTATTATTTTAATTAACTGGATAATATTAACAAATTATAAATTGTGTACTATGAATTTGTATAAGTAACATAGTACGCAATTTTTTTTGCATAAATTTAAAATCTTGAGGATAAATTTGGATACAATGTAATTAAAGTTAAAAAAATGTACTTTATATTAAAAATTTTTATATCATTATTAAAAAATATGTTATAATAATATGTGTAATTCAAAAAAGTTTAATACAGTTAAATTTATCTTACAGTCAAATAATTGGAGATTTTGTAAAGGACTATTATCAAATTTTTCAAAGTCTGGTTATACTTTTAGTTAAATAGTAAATGTTCAAAAAATCTAAAGACTTATTTGCTTATCTAGATATACTAAATAAATTACTAATTGTAGACAAACTAAATTAAAAATAGGTTTAGTTTTTGGATAAATACTTGGACTAAAATATATGTTTGAATTTTTCCCGAATATTTATGTATGCATCAATATGTATGTAATAAAGGAAGAGTGAATTTATGGAAATACTATCTTTAGGAGAAAAAATTAAAAGAAGAAGAAAAGATCTTAATATGACCCTTAAAGATTTAGCAGGAGATAGAATTACTCCTGGACAAATAAGCCTTGTTGAGTCAGGAAAATCAAATCCTAGCATGGACTTGCTAGAATACCTTGCTAATGCGCTAAATACTTCTATAGAATACCTTATGGAATCTGAAGAAACGCAAGCAGAAAAAATTTGCACTTATTTTGAGAATATAGCTGAATCTTACATAATAAATGAAGATTTAAATCAGGGTGAAGAGTACATAGAGAAAGCTTTATATTATGCAGAAAGATATAATCTTGAATATTGCAAGGCAAAAAATTTGTATCTTAGAGGGATTATATATATGTCTAAAGACGAATATGCCTTAGCTCAACAGTTTTTTCTATCATCCAATGTAATATTTATAAAGAATAATGATTATGAAGAAACTATTAAAACCTTTGTAAATTTAGGAGAAATTACAATGAAGCTAAAAGCTTATCATTCTTCTTGTAGTTATTTTCAACAAGCAGAAAGTGTGTACACTGAGAATGATATAGGCAATGATTTTTTACTTGGACAAATATACTATAATATAGCTTGTGTGTATTTTAAGTTGGAAAACATGGAAAAGGCTATGAACTATTCTTATTTGGCAAAGGAAAAGTTTAGGCAAATGGATAATAAAAAAGAGTATGCTAAGACATTATTATTGTTATCAGAACAGTATAATAAAAAAGGCGATGTAGATAATGCCATAAAATATTCGAAGAAGACATTAAATGTTTATAAAGAAATTGAAGATGTTATACATATTGCTAAAATAGAAAATAGTCTTGGTAAGTTATTTTATGAGTTTGATAACTTAGAAGAGTCATTTATACATTTGAACAAAGCTAGAGAGCTAAAGATAAAAATTAAAGATTCTAGTATAGTGGAAACCTTGGTGAATATATGTGAAAACTATATAAAACTTAAAGATATAGAAAACTCTAAGTTAATACTTAAAAATATAATTGATAGTATTGAGGATGGCAGTGATAGAACTTTGATACAATATTATTTACTTAAGTATAGAATAGATATGTTAGAGTCCAATTTGAAGGAGGCAGAGAATACTTTAATTATGGTGTTAAACTTTGTCAGAAATATGGACTATACAAAGGAAATTGCCGAAATATGTATTATGATTGGAAAGTTCTATATAGATAATAATAGAGAAGAAGAGGCGGCTCAGTATTTAAATGAAGGTGTAGAAACTTTTAAAAAGCTTGGAATATTAAAAGACTGTTAGTGTGGATAGGTGAAAAATATGGAGATACTTTCTACAGGTGAAAAGATTAAAAGGGCTAGAACATATAAGGGATGCACTTTAAAAGATTTATGTGGGGATAAAATATCAGTATCAAAAATGAGTTGTATTGAAAATGATAAAATCAAACCTGAAGATTGGATACTAGAATTTGTAGCAGAAAAACTTCAGATTGATGAATCATACTTGAAACAAGATATTAAATCCCAAGTAATAAGGAATATTAAGGATATAGAAAAAAGCGAGTATTCAGATGAATATGAGAGTAAATTAGAATATAATTTAAAGTATGCAGAAGAATATTCATATTTTGATATATCTTTTAATATAATGCACTTATTGTTTAATTATTATTTAGATAAAAATAAAATTGAAAAAATACAGCTTATAATATCTAAGTACTATGATTATTGGAAAAAGTGTTTTACAGAAGAAAATGGTGTAGTATACTACATGGATATAGCTAGATTTTTTTATAACACTAAAGAATTTTCTCAAGCAGCTAATTATTACAGCAATGTAAGAGATGTTTCTAAAAAGAGCAAAGATTATGCTTTATTGGCAAGAGCAACTTATAATGAGGCAGCTTGTTATGTAATGTTAGAAAATTATGAAGCGGCTTATGAAATAGCTGTAAAACTTACAGATTTAATTGACTATATAGAAAATGATATTAAAAAAGCAGAAGCTTATCATATGCTTGCAATATTATGCCTTAGAAGAAACCATGTGGAAAATTTTGATGAATATGAACAGAAATCTTTTAAATTATATGAAAATAATTTAGCACATAAAGCTCAAGCTATATATAATTATGCTGTAGTTATGTTTAGCTTGAACATGAAGGATAAGGCTATAAATTATATAAATAAAGCATTAGAATGTTATCCTAAGGATAACAAAGAAACCTTGGTTAAATTTATGCTAATGAATATAAACAAACTAATTGAGAATAATGTGCTTAATAAAGCTCAGAAAGTTTGTGATATGGCTTTGAATTATGCTATAACTTTAAATAATATAACTTTTATAGAAAGGGCATATTATTACAAATCATTGATTTTGGAAAGAGAAGGCGATCTTTCATCGGCAGAAATGTATATAAACTTATCCTTGGATGCATTATTAAAGTTTGCTAATAATAATGAAGTATATAGAAGATATATGGAAATGGGAAATATGTACTATAGAATAGGGAATGTAAGAGAATCAATAAAGTATTTTAATTTTGCAATTAATTTAGAAAAGAAAATGTAATATGGTATATAAATTTGGTAGATTATTTATTTGAAAAAAATCATCTCTAATTACAATAAAGATGGTTTTTTTCTTGCGTGTATTTTAAAATTAATAGTTTCTTAATAATAATTATTATACTAAATATTGAATGATAAGTAAGATTGGGTATAATAGTAATTAAAAGCAAAGCGCGAAGCGAAGCTTAGTAAGTTAAGAATTAATAGTTGAAGGATGATTTTTACCTGTCGCGAAAAATCTACATTAACTATTAATTATTCATTCTTAACTATTAATTTTTTAAGGAGGTTTTTTTATGGATGTAGAAAAATTAACTATAAAAGTTCAAAAAGCTTTAAATGAAGCACAGTTAGTAGCTGTTAGATATAATCATCAGCAGATAGATACTATTCATCTTTTTTCAGCTCTAGTGTCTCAAGAGGACGGTCTTATTCCTAATATATTTAGCAAGATGGGAGTAGATATAAGAGCGTTAAAAGAAGAAATAAGTAAGGCTCTAGATAAAATGCCAAAGGTTCTAGGAGAAGGAGCTCAAAATACATCTCTTTATGCAACTAGAAGATTTGAAGATGTCTTTGTAAAAGCAGAAAAGGAAGCTAAAAAGTTTAAAGATTCTTATATAAGCGTAGAACATGTAATGCTGGGTCTTATGGAAGTTAATTCTAAAGAAATACAAGACATTTTGACAAAATTTAATATTACAAAAAATGATTTTTTAAGTGCATTATCTAAGGTTAGAGGAAATCAAAGGGTAGAAACTCAAGATCCAGAAGGAACTTATGAAGCATTAGTTAAGTATGGCAGGAACTTAGTTGAGGAAGCCCAAAAACATAAATTAGATCCTGTTATAGGAAGAGATGACGAAATTAGAAGAGTTGTAAGAATACTTTCAAGAAGAACAAAGAATAACCCTGTACTTATAGGGGAACCTGGAGTTGGTAAAACTGCTATAGTAGAAGGATTAGCAGAAAGAATAGTAAAAGGTGATATACCTGAAGGTCTTAAAAACAAAATAATATTTTCTTTAGACATGGGTGCTCTTATTGCTGGAGCTAAGTTTAGGGGAGAATTTGAAGAAAGACTAAAGGCAGTATTGAAGGAAGTGGAAAATAGCGAAGGAAGAATAATTCTTTTCATAGATGAAATTCATACTATAGTTGGAGCTGGAAAAACAGAAGGTTCTATGGATGCTGGAAATCTTATAAAACCAATGTTAGCCAGAGGAGAACTTCACTGTATAGGTGCTACGACCTTTGATGAGTATAGGAAGTATATAGAAAAGGACAAAGCTTTAGAAAGAAGATTTCAGCCAGTAGTAGTAGCTGAACCTACAGTTGAAGATTCTATATCTATACTTAGAGGACTTAAGGAAAGGTTTGAAATATATCATGGTATAAGAATTCATGATTCAGCTATTGTTGCATCAGCAAAGCTTTCTGACAGATATATAACAGATAGGTATTTGCCAGATAAGGCCATAGACCTTATAGATGAAGCTTGCGCAATGATAAGAACTGAAATAGACAGTATGCCTGCGGATATGGATATGGTAAAACGTAAAATATTTCAATTAGAGATTGAAAAAGAAGCATTATCCAAGGAAAAAGACAATGCGTCTAGAGAAAGACTTAAATTTTTAGAAAAAGAGTTAAGTAATTTAAAAGACAAAGATAATGAAATGACTGCAAAATATGAAAAAGAAAAGTCTAAAATAATCGAAATTAGGAACTTAAAGGAACAGCTTGATAATGCTAGAGGTGATATTGAAAAAGCTGAAAGAGAGTATGATTTAAATAAAGTAGCAGAGCTTAGATATGGATTAATTCCTAAGCTTGAAACTGCAATAAAAGAAAAAGAGAAATTGATTAAAGAAAATAATGAAGATGCAATGTTAAAAGAAGAGGTAACAGAACAAGAAATTTCACAGATAATTTCAAATTGGACTGGCATACCTGTAGCCAAGTTAGTGGAAGGAGAACGAAAAAAACTTTTAAGACTAGAGAATGAACTTTCACAAAGGGTAATTGGACAAAAAGAAGCTGTAACTGCTGTATCTAATGCAGTTATTAGAGCAAGAGCTGGAATGAAAGACCCTAAGAGACCTATAGGTTCTTTTATATTTCTTGGACCTACAGGAGTTGGAAAAACAGAATTGGCTAAAACTTTAGCTAGAACTTTGTTTGATAGTGAAGAAAATATAGTAAGAATAGACATGTCTGAATATATGGAAAAATACTCTGTATCTAGGCTTATAGGTGCGCCTCCAGGATATGTAGGTTATGAAGAAGGAGGACAGCTTACAGAAGCTGTAAGACGAAACCCTTATAGTGTAATATTATTTGATGAAATAGAAAAGGCTCACGATGATGTATTTAATATATTTCTTCAAATATTAGATGATGGAAGACTTACTGACAATCAAGGAAAGGTAATAGATTTTAAAAATTGTATAATAATCATGACTTCGAATATTGGAAGTAGTTACTTACTTGAGAATAAGGAGATTTCAGGAGTAGAACAACATATTCGTGATAGAGTTATGAGTGAAATGAAATCAAGATTTAAGCCGGAATTTTTAAATAGATTAGATGATATTATATTATTTAAACCTCTATCCACAGAAGAAATAAAGGATATAATATCAATATTTATTGAGGATATAAGAAAGAGACTTAAAGAAAAGAATATATCGTTAAAAATAACAGAAGCTGCTAAAAGACTAATGGCAGAAGAAGGATATGATCCAGTATATGGTGCAAGGCCTTTAAAAAGATATATTGAAAATGTATTGGAAACATCTATTGCAAAAAAGATTATTAAAGGTGATGTATATGAAGGATGTACCGTAGGAGTTGATGTTAGAAATGATGAAATTATTGTAGAAAATGTAACTGCCAATATACAATAGATAAAATAGTTATAAGGATGTCAATTAAGATATCTTTATAACTATTTTTTTGTAATTTTGTAAGTGGATTGAATTGGTAAATTATAACGTAATGTTTAGTTTAATAATATAAATTGTAAAATTTTACACGTAGTAATTTGTAAAAAAGTATGTATTGATGTAATATTGCAACTTAATATTGAAACAAAATTGACTAATATATAACTATAAATGCTTATATTTAGTAATAATTTGTTTTGATGCAAAAATGCAATGCGTTTCCTTATTGCAACATGAAAATGTCTGAAAATAAACATATTTTAGAACTTAATTCAACGTTTAAAAGTTAAATTATTAACGAAGTCGATGTTAATAATTTAACTATCTCAATAGTTCCCCAACTTTTAGTAAAAATATGTTTACTAAATTAATTATTGTTTGGCACAGGTTTTGCTAAATAAATATGGCATAAGGGGTGATTGTTTTGGAATATAAAAATATTAAATTAGAAAAGGAAAACCATACTTCTATATTAACTATTAATAGACCTAAGGCACTAAATGCATTGAATGCGGAGCTATTGAATGAAATTGATCAATGCATAGATGAAGTTAAAAATGATGAAAGTACATATGTGCTTATAATTACAGGGGAAGGTAAAGCATTTGTAGCTGGAGCAGATATAGCAGAAATGAAAGATAAAACTCCAGAACAGGCAAGAAAGTTTGCTGAATTAGGATTGGCTATATTTAGAAAAATAGAGCTTATGGAGAAACCAGTTATTGCAGCAATTAATGGTTTTGCATTAGGCGGCGGTTGTGAATTATCCATGAGTTGTGATATAAGAATAGCTTCACAAAAAGCTAAATTTGGACAACCAGAAGTTGGTTTAGGAATTATACCTGGATTTGCAGGAACTCAAAGACTTTCAAGATTAGTAGGACCAGGAAAAGCAAAGGAATTAATATATACAGCAGATATGATTAAAGCTGAAGAAGCTGAAAAAATAGGATTAGTTAATAAAGTAGTTGCACCTGAAGAATTAATGAATGAAGCAAAAGCAATGGCAGAAAAGATTGCTTCAAAAGCACAAGCTGCTATAAGATATTCAAAAATATCAATTAATAAAGGATTTGAAACTGACATTGATACAGGAATGACAATTGAAAATAATTTATTTGGTTTATGTTTTGCAACAGAAGACCAAAAAGAAGGAATGGGAGCTTTCTTAGAAAAAAGAAGTCCAGATTTTAAATTAAAATAGTTTAAAAAGTAATTATTAATTATTATTATTATAAATTAAAAGTTTATTGGAGGGAAAGGATTATGAAGATATTTGTATTAGGAGCAGGAACAATGGGATCAGGAATTGTTCAAACATTTGCTCAATCAGGTTATGAAGTAGTAATGAGAGATATTGAAGAAAAATTTGTTGAAAGAGGAATGTCAAACATTACTAAAAATCTTGATAGAAGTGTTAAAAAAGGAAAAATGACTGAAGAAGCTAAAAATGAAATTCTTGGTAGAATAAAACCTACTACAGATATGGGTTTAGCAAAGGATGTAGATCTTGTAGTAGAAGCCGCTATAGAAAATATGGAACTTAAAAAGAAAATCTTCGCTGAGTTAGATGGAATTTGCAAACCAGAAGCTATACTTGCTTCAAACACATCATCTTTATCAATAACTGAAGTAGCAAGTGCTACAAATAGACCAGATAAAGTTATAGGAATGCATTTCTTTAATCCAGTACCAGTAATGAAATTAGTAGAAGTTATAAAGGGAATTTGTACTTCAGAAGAAACTAAAAATACAATAGTTGAAACAGCTAAAAAATTAGGAAAAGAACCAGTAGAAGTAGAAGAAGCACCAGGATTTGTAGTTAATAGAATACTTGTTCCTATGATAAATGAAGCAGCTGGTATATTAGCTGATGGTATTGCTAAAGCAGAAGACATTGATTTAGCAATGAAGCTAGGCGCTAACCACCCAATAGGACCTCTAGCTTTAGCAGATTTAATTGGTATAGATGTATGTTTAGCCGTTATGGATGTTTTATATACAGAATTTGGTGATTCAAAATACAGACCTCATCCATTATTAAGAAAAATGGTAAGAGGAAAATTATTAGGAAGAAAGACTGGAAAAGGATTCTATGACTATACAAAATAATATGATTATTTGTAGATAGATTTCGTAATTACACAAAATAAGAATTTAAGAATTTTAGGAGGAATTAACATGAGAGAAGTAGTTATAGTTAGCGCAGTTAGAACTGCTATAGGTAAATTTGGAGGAGCATTAAAAGATGTAACAACTGTTGAGTTAGGAGCTACTGTTATTAAAGAAGCTGTAAAAAGAGCAGGAATAAAACCAGAACAAGTTGGAGAAGTATTGATGGGCTGTGTATATCAAGCAGGACTTGGACAAAATGCAGCTAGACAAGCATCAGTTAATGCTGGTATTCCAGTAGAAGTTCCAGCTATGACATTAAACATACTTTGCGGTTCAGGACTTAGAAGTATAAGTTTAGCAGCACAAATAATAAAAGCAGGCGATGAAGATATTATAGTTGCAGGTGGAATGGACAACATGTCAAGAACTCCATATGTACTTCAATCAGGAAGATGGGGACAAAGAATGGGAGCATCAGAGTTACAAGATTCTATGCTTCATGATGGTTTACATTGTGCATTTAATCATTATCATATGGGAGTTACTGCAGAAAATATAGCTGAACAATGGAAATTAACTAGAGAAGAACAGGATGCTTTTTCAGTAGAATCACAAAATAAAGCAGAAGCAGCAATAAAAGCAGGAAAATTTAAAGATGAGATAGTTCCTGTAGTTATAAAAACTAGAAAAGGTGATGTAATATTCGATACAGATGAGGGACCAAGACCAGGAACAACTATGGAAGCATTAGCTAAATTAAAACCAGCCTTCAAAAAAGGTGGAACAGTTACAGCAGGAAATTCTTCAGGAATAAATGACGCAGCAGCAGCTCTAGTAATTATGAGTGCAGATAAAGCAAAAGAATTAGGATTAAAGCCAATGGCTAAAATAGTTTCTTATGGAACAAAAGGTTTAGATCCATCAATAATGGGATATGGTCCATTCTATTCTACTAAACTTGCTTTAGAAAGAGCTGGTATGACAGTAGATGATTTAGATTTAATAGAAGCAAATGAAGCTTTTGCAGCTCAAAGTTTAGCAGTAGCAAGAGACTTAAAATTTGATATGAGCAAGGTAAATGTAAATGGAGGAGCTGTAGCATTAGGTCATCCAGTAGGATGCTCTGGAGCTAGAATCCTAACTACACTTTTATACGAAATGGAAAGAAGAGATTCTAAGAAAGGCCTAGCAACTTTATGTATAGGCGGAGGAATGGGAACATCTGTAATAGTTGAAAGATGTTAAGTAAAAAATTAAAGAGTAAGAGCTTGAGACCTTTGCTGGCTTGAGACTTTAAACTTATTTAATTTTAAAATATCACAATATGCAGCTAAAGTTATTGTTAATTTTAGCTGCATGTTAAAAAATTTACATGTTATTTTGATTAAATAAAATATATTTGGGAGGACTTTTTATGGATTTTACATTGACAAAGGAACAAGAATTTGTAAAACAAATGGTAAGCGAATTTGCTGAAAATGAAGTTAAACCTTTAGCAGCAGAAATAGATGAAACAGAAAGATATCCACTTGAAACTGTAAAGAAAATGGCTAAGTATGGCATGATGGGTATGCCTATTGCTAAAGAATATGGTGGAGCTGGTGGAGACACACTTTCATATATATTAGCAGTAGAGGAATTGGCAAAAGTATGTGCAACAACATCAACTATACTTTCAGCACACACTTCTCTTTGTGCATGTGTAATACAACAATTTGGTACAGAAGAGCAGAAACAAAAGTATTTAGTACCTCTTGCAAAGGGTGAAAAAATAGGAGCATTTGGTTTAACTGAACCAAACGCAGGTACAGATTCATCGGCTCAACAAAGCCAAGCTATTCTTGAAGGAGATCATTATATATTAAATGGACAAAAAATATTTATAACAAATGGTGCTTATGCAGATGTATTTGTAGTATTTGCTATGACAGATAGAAGTAAGGGAAATAAGGGAATATCAGCATTCATATTAGAAAAAGGAATGCCAGGTTTCTCATTTGGAAAAGTTGAAAATAAAATGGGAATAAGGGCATCATCAACAACAGAACTTGTATTTGAAGATGTTAAAGTACCAGTAGAAAACCTAATAGGAAAAGAAGGAAAAGGATTTGCTGTAGCAATGAAAACTCTAGATGGAGGAAGAATTGGTATAGCAGCACAAGCATTAGGACTCGCAGAAGGAGCTTTAGATGAAGCTATAAAATATATGAAGGAAAGAAAACAATTTGGAAAAACACTTAGCAGATTTCAGGGCTTAGCTTGGATGGTAGCTGAAATGGACGTAAAAATTGAAGCTGCAAGAAATTTAGTATATAAGGCAGCAATGAGAAAAGAAAAGGGACTTCCTTTCACAATAGATGCTGCAAGAGCAAAATTATTTGCTGCAGATACTGCTATGGAAGTAACAACTAAAGCAGTTCAGCTATTTGGTGGATATGGATATACTAAGGATTATCCAGTTGAGAGAATGATGAGAGATGCTAAGATAACAGAAATATATGAAGGAACATCACAGGTTCAGAAAATGGTTATATCAGGAAGCAGATTAAAATAGGAGGTTTTTTAAATGAATATAGTTGTTTGCTTAAAACAAGTACCAGATACAACAGAAGTAAAAATAGATCCAAAGACAGGAACATTAATAAGAGAAGGTGTTCCATCAATAATAAATCCAGATGATAAAAATGCACTAGAAGAAGCATTAGTGTTAAAGGAAAATGCAGGTGCTAAGGTTACAGTAATAAGTATGGGACCACCACAGGCAGAAACAGCTTTAAGAGAAGCTTTAGCTATGGGAGCAGATGAAGCTATACTAATAACAGATAGAGCATTTGCAGGAGCAGATACATTAGCAACATCACATGCACTAGCAGGAGCATTAAAGAAACTAGATTATGATATAGTATTTGCAGGAAGACAGGCAATAGATGGAGATACAGCACAAGTAGGACCGGAAATAGCAGAACATCTTGGAATACCTCAAATTACATACGTTGAGAAAGTGGACATAGATGGAGATAAAATAAAGGTTAGAAAAGCATGGGAAGATGGATATGAAGATTTAACAGTAAAAGCACCAGTGCTTTTAACAGCAATAAAAGAGTTAAATGTACCAAGATACATGCATATGAATAATATATTCAATATATTTAAAGAAGAAGTAAAAATATGGACTGCAAATGATATAGGTGTAGATAAATCCCTTTTAGGATTATCAGGATCACCAACAAAGGTAAAGAAATCAGCAACAAAGGAAGCAAAAGGTGCAGGAGAACTTGTAAACAAGCCATTTAAAGAAGCAGCAGCTTATGCGGTTTCAAAGTTGAAAGAAAAACACTATATATAAGCAGGTATCCAAAATCAATGATTTTGAGATGATCGCTTACTCAGCCGACGTAAGGAGGAGGAGTTTCATTAAAAATATTAGGAGGTTTTTTAGCATGAATATAGCAGATTATAAAGGCGTATGGGTATTTGCTGAGCAGAGAGATGGAAAGCTACAAAAAGTAGCATTAGAACTAATAGGAAAAGGCAAAGAACTAGCAGATAAATTAGGAACAGAAGTAACAGCATTACTACTTGGAAGTGAAGCTGATGATATAGCAAAAGAATTAGCAGCATATGGAGCAGACAAAGTAATATATGCAGATAGTCCATTATTAAAACACTATACAACAGATGGATATGCAAAAGTTATATGTGATCTTGTACAGGAAAGAAAACCAGAAGCAATACTTGTAGGAGCAACATATATAGGAAGAGATTTAGGACCAAGAGTATCAGCAAGATTATCAACAGGACTTACAGCAGATTGTACAGGATTAGATATAGATCCAGAAACAAAACATCTTCAAATGACAAGACCAGCATTTGGGGGAAATTTAATGGCAACAATAGAATGTGCGGCAAATAGACCACAAATGTCAACAGTAAGACCTGGAGTATTTGAAAAATTACAAAAGGATACATCAAGAAAAGGTGAAATAGAAAAAATAAATGCAGATATAAAAGCATCAGATATAAGAGTAAAAGTAGATGAAGTAGTTAAAATAGCAAAAGATATTATGGATATAGGAGAAGCTCAGTTCATAGTATCAGGAGGAAGAGGAATAGGAAGCAAAGAAGGTTTTGAACCATTAAAAGAATTAGCAGATGTACTAGGAGGAACAGTGGCAGGCTCAAGAGCAGCAGTAGAAAATGGCTGGGTAGACAAGGCATGCCAAGTAGGACAGACAGGACAAACAGTAAAGCCTATAGTATATATAGCATGTGGAATATCAGGAGCAATTCAACACTTAGCAGGAATGCAAGACAGTGATTATATAATAGCAATAAACAAAGATGAAGGCGCTGCAATAATGAAAGTAGCAGATTTAGCTATAGTAGGAGATTACAAAAAGGTAATTCCTGAAATGGTAGCTGAAATAAAAGCTTTAAATAATTAGCATCCATTAACAATCACTTTAAATATATAGACAAAAAATTTCGTATATAAGCTTGTAAAAACGTATATACGAAGTTTTTTGTTTTTTGAATTAAATATAATTATATAGTATAATTGATAGAAAATATAATTAATAGTATTTAATACAATTATTTATATTTTTTATTAATGTATAAGAGGTAGGAGGTTGCACTACTTTATGGGGATTCAACAATTAATGAATGATACTTTTTCTGATTCATGTGATTTAGAAATGAAATTGGAGTTCGTCAAATTAAAATTGAAGGAATTGCAGGATGTAATTGAAGGATTCAATGATGGTATTTATGTTACAGATAAACTTGGCAATACTATATTAGTAAATAAGTATTGGGAAAAGATTACTGGTATAAAGAGAGAAGAAGTATTGGAAAAAAATATGTCCTTTTTAGAAAAAGAAGGATATATGTCAAAATCAGCAACTCTCATAGTTTTAAAAGATAAAAAAAGTGTAACCATTGAACAAAAATTAAGAACAGGGAAAAAGGTATTAGTTTCTAGTAACCCTATATTTGATAGGGAAGGAAATGTAACTATGGTAGTTACAAGTGTAAGAGATGTTATAGAATTATATGAATTAGAGGAACAACTAGAAAAAAAAGAGGAGATACTTAATAGTCAGAATTCTTCCAATACAGATAGTTTAAAAAATCAGCTTTTAAATTTTTCAGACATTATAGTAGAAGATGAGAACATGATTAATGTCTTGCAAATGGCTAAGAGAGTAGCAAAAGTAGATGCTACTGTGCTTTTGCTTGGAGAAACAGGTGCTGGTAAGGAAGAAGTTGCTAAATATATACATAAAAATAGTAAAAGATGCAATAACAATTTTATAAAAATAAATTGTGGAGCAATTCCAGAGCATCTCATGGAATCAGAATTTTTTGGCTATGAAAAAGGAGCTTTTACTGGTGCTAATAGGGAAGGAAAAATTGGATTATTTGAAATGTGCAACAATGGAAATTTATTTTTAGACGAAGTAGGAGAATTGCCATTGGACATGCAAGTTAAACTTCTTAGAGTGCTTCAAGAAGGTGAAATTACCAGAGTAGGTGGTACTAAGACCATTAAAATAGATGTAAGAATTATAGCAGCAACTAATAGAGACTTGAAGAAAATGGTAGACAAAAAACTTTTTAGAGAAGATTTATATTATCGTTTGAATGTAATACCTATTACGGTATTACCTTTAAGAAAAAGAAGAAAAGATATTAAGCCTTTAGCAATGCATTTTTTAACTAAATTTAATAACAAATATAACTTTAATAAGTCTCTAACTTGTGCAGCAGTGGATTACTTGTATAAGTATGATTGGCCTGGAAATGTAAGAGAACTTAGAAATATAATAGAAAGAACTGTAATTATGAGTAAAGGTGATAAAATACTTAGAGATGATTTAACTGTTAGAATGCTTGGAGATTACAGTTTAGTAGAGAATAATAATAAGGATAAGCATTTTACTTTGAAAGAAGCTGTTGAAAATTTAGAAGAGGTACTTATAGAAACCACTTTTAAAAAGTATGGAAATGTTAGAGCAGCAGCCAAGGAGTTAGGTATAGATGCATCAACCCTTGTAAGAAAAAGAAAAAAATATAGAAGTAAAAGTGATTGTAAAAATAGTGATGTCTAGTTGTACAAGTAATAATTTTGTATAAAGAATAATTGCAATGTTGCCTTTGAGTTACATAAATTTTAGATAAGATTAAGATATATTGTGAAAAATGTTGCATACCTTCGAAATTTTAAATTTGTTTCATAATTCACGAAGTAGAAGGGGTTCAGTGTAAAAAATTGTGATGTAAAAAAAGTAATATTGTATTATAATATTTAGAGTTAGGGGTAAGGTTTAGAATATAATTTAAGTTGATTTTTTAAAAATGTTAACCAAATAACAAGGGTGGTGTGAAAAATTAAAATTAAATCTTTTTTTAGTATTATAATTTCTAAAATGATAATAGGCTTATCAAAGGCTTTATTTAAAGGAGGAAGTAACTTTCCAGGCAGGATTGCCTTAAAATTAGATGAGAGTATTTTAAAAACTGTATGTGAAGATTATAAAATTATACTTATAACAGGAACTAATGGTAAAACTACCACTACAAGTATGATATATAATATGTTAAAAGATAGCGAAAAATATGTAATTACAAATAATACAGGTGCGAATATGCTTCCAGGGATAGTTTCTTGTTTTGTGGAGCATTTTTCTTTTTCAAGCTGTTCGGCTACAAAGTATGCGGTTATTGAGTGTGATGAAGCTAATGTAAAGTTGGTTACAAAATATGTTACTCCGGAAGTTATAACTGTAACTAATTTATTTAGAGACCAACTAGATAGATATGGTGAAGTATACACTACACTAAAAAAAATACTTGAAGGAATTGAAAAAGTTCCGCTAGCTAATTTAGTATTAAATGGTGATGAATCCTTGTTGGGAGGTTTAGAACTTCCTAATAGGACTATATATTATGGATTTAAGGACTCCTTAAATAAGAACAACATAATAGATATAAATGCAGATGCTAAGTTCTGCAAAAAGTGTAAAAGTCCTTATAAATATAATTATCTTACTTATAATCATTTAGGTGATTTTTATTGTGAGAATTGTGGATATAAAAGACCTGAATTGGATTATTCTGTAGATAAAATAAAAGAACAAAATCCAGAAGGATCCTTGGTAATAATAAATGGAACTGAATATTATATAAATCAACCAGGTACATATAACATATATAATGCTCTATGTGCGTATTCAGTTGGAAAAGTATGTGGAATTGCAGATTCTGTAATTTTTAATTCCTTGAAAAGTCAAAAAAGCAGCTTTGGTAGACAAGAAAGTATAAATATAGATGGAAAAGATATAAAGATAATTTTAGTTAAAAATCCAGCTGGATATAATGAAGCAATAAACACTATAAGTTTAGATAAAAGGAAGTTTTCTTTGGCAGTACTTCTAAATGATAATTATGCAGATGGTAGGGACGTGTCTTGGATATGGGATGTTAATTTTGAAACATTGTCCTCATTGGATATTGATAAAACAATAGTTTCTGGTATAAGACTATATGATATGGCTATAAGACTTAAAGTAGCAGGGCTCCCGCAGGATAGATTTGCCATATGCGAAAATTATGAAAAGATTCTAGAAGAAATAAGAGGATGTAATAATAATACTGTTTATATACTTGCTACTTATACTGCTATGATTAATTTTAGAAAGTTCCTTAACAATAAAGGATTTATTAAAAATCTTTGGTAAAGTTTCCATGATAATAATAAAGATAAGGAGTTGTAAATATAATGGAACTTAATATATGTCATTTGTATCCTGATTTGTTAAATGTATATGGAGATTTAGGCAATATTCTTATATTAAAATATAGAGCTGAACAAAGAGGAATAAAGGTAAATGTGTTTAATGTATCTATAGGAGATCCTTTTGAAGCTTTAAAATATGATATAGCTTTTTTTGGTGGTGGACAGGATTACGAACAGTCTATAGTTTCAGATGATTTAAATCAAACTAAGAAAGAGAATATAACAGAATATATAGAAAGTGGAAAAGTATTTCTTGCTATTTGCGGCGGATATCAATTGCTTGGCAAATATTATACTACCCCTGAAGGAGAAAAACTTGATGGACTTGGCATCATAGATGTATATACAGAAGGTGGAAGTGTGAGATTTATAGGAAATACAGTTATACGCAATGAAGAATTTAATGAAACTTATGTAGGCTTTGAAAATCATTCAGGAAGAACTTATATAGGTAAAGAATTAAAGCCTCTTGGAAAAACAGTTGTAGGGTACGGAAATAATGGTGAAGATGGATATGAAGGCTGTATATATAAAAATTGTTACTGCACATATTTTCATGGCTCTCTTCTCTCAAAAAACCCTGAGTTAGCAGATAGACTTATAGAAACAGCTTTATCTAATAAATCTGGAGAAAAAATAGAATTAGAACCACTAGATAATAGTCTAGAGCTTAAAGCTAAGGAGTTTATTGTAAATAGGGAAACTAAGAAGAACTAGAATTTTATACTTCAATTGTAACTTAATAAGCATATTGCGAAGCAAAGCTTCGCAATATTTTTAAACTCTGAAATTGGATTAGCCATTTACTTGTTCATTATTTTTAATTTTATCATTTCTTCTTCTTCAGCAGGGGATATATCATCGAAGGTTTTAAATACATAACCTTCATTTTTTAAGTATTTTATAATATCAGGTAATGCCTCTACAGTAAAGTGTTTATAGTAGGTATCATGCATTAAAATTACTGCGAAATTTTTGTCTTTGCATTGGGTCATAACGTTATTTTTAATCTTGTCTACAGCTACCACGTGGCTTTCAGCATCTCCAGAACATACATTCCAATCTACATATCTTATACCTTTTTCATGTAAAGCTTCTTTTATGGAATTTATATTAGCTTTGCTTGTAACCAAATTAGTAGAGCCACCAGGAAGTCTTATGTATGGTGAAGGAGTTTTTCCAGTTAATTTTTTTATAACATTATAACAAGCATCATAATCATCAAGGTAAGCATTTAAATTTCTGTATATTTTTTTGTAGTCGTGAGAATATGTATGTACACCAACACACATTCCACTATCAGATATTTCTCTTAATATTTGAGGATTTTCATTTGCTTTTATACCAACTATAAAAAAAGAAGCTTTTACATTATTATCCTTTAATATACTTAATATTTTTCTTGTATTGTTTATACAAGGACCATCATCAAAAGTTAAAAAAACTTCTTTAGGATTTAAAGATTGATCATTTGAATTTAAGTAGCTAGAGCTTGAAACTTTATTATTTGTAGAATCATAGGATGAATTGTATAAAAAATTTTCAGATACATTTGAATGTACAGTTAAACATAGGAAAATTACTGTAAAAACATAAATACTTTTTTTCATATAATCACCTGCTTTGTTTTCTTTACTATATATGTTAACCTGTATTTTAAAAATAATATAAGAAATAAAATACATTTATAGAGCTTTATAGAAGGTTTTTGAATTTGGATATAATAAGCATAATGCGAAGGATCGGTTATTTATTTTAAACTATAAAATTTATGGTTAGTTTAGGAAGTGATTATTTGAAAAAAGGATATATTTACTCTATAATTTCAGCTATATTGTTTGGTACTGCTGGAATATTTGTTAAATTGTCATTGAAAATAGGATTAGATTCTATAAGTTTGCTTACAGTACAGTATATTATTGCAGTTTTTCTTATGTTTACCACAGCATTTATAACAGGAAAACAAAAGTTAAATATAACAAAGATACAATTAATTAGATTGTCTATTTTAGGTGTAGTAGGAAATACTTTTATGACTATATTTTATTACAAAGCATTTGAGTATTTACCCGTGGCTATGGTTACTATGCTCCTATTTACATATCCCATAATGGTTTTGATATACTCTATTGTTTTTCAGAAACAAACCTTAGATAAGAGAAGAATATTAGTGATATTTATGGCTTTTCTAGGATGTTTATTGACACTAAATATTTTATTAGGAAACTTTAAATATTCAATAAAGGGAGTAATATTTGGACTTTTAAGTGCATTATTTTATGCTTTTATGAACTTATATACTGAAAAGAAGCTATTTGAACTAGATTCTTTATCTATTAATGCTTATTCAACATTATTCTCGTTAATATCATTATTAATATACAGATGGCCAACTTTTTTATTTAAGGAAAATATTCAAATCAATGCTTTCATTTATGTAGCTATTTTAGCAATAGTTTGTGAAGTAATTCCATTGACATTATTGTATGGTTCTATAAAATACATAGGAGCGTTAAAGGTTTCTATAATTAGCAATTTAGAAATACCAACCGCTATGGTAGTATCCTCTTTTATTTTAAAAGAACAAGTAACCTTCACTCAAGTTATTGGAGCGTTACTTATAGTTTATGCAATATATTTGATTAGAAAAGAAGATTAGTAGTATAAATACTACAATTAAAAAGTGATAGTAAAAATTATTCTAATTGCATCTTGCAGAGTTTTTTATTATCATAGCTATTTATATAGCAGGATTACAGTTTATTACAAAGCATAATATATAGACAACAATGTTTTAGCTAAAATTAAAGGTGAAAATTATAGAAGAAATTTAAAATGTTAATTATTATATTTACAGATAATAATTAATATTTTCATTAATGTCTCAAAAAAATTGCAATAGTAATTTATTGTTTGGCAAGTAAAATAATTCTATTTAATTTATGCAAGTTAAAAAATAAAAACTTGCATAAATAGTATAGCACATTTTGAATAGTATATCATTTATCTGTAAAAATAGCGCAAGTGTGCTAGGTTTTTGCAAGGTAAATTGAAAAAATCTAGCAAAAAATAAAAAATATAATTTTTTTCTTGCATTTTCTTGTTAGAGGTGTAATAATTATTATATAGTGTTGAGGGGGGATAACATGGATTTAAAGTTAGAATATATAAATATTAAAAATTGCAAAAGCATTTATAGAAACTTAACAGTATCCGAATTAACAGAATTTGCAATTAAACGTGAGGAAGGAATTTTATCAGATAAAGGAGCATTAGTTGTAAATACAGGAAAATATACTGGAAGATCACCTAAAGATAGATTCATTGTAAAACAAAACAGCATAGAAAATAAGGTAAATTGGGGAGATACAAATTTGCCTATAGATGAAAACGTATTTGACAAATTTTATGGCAAAGTTACAGAATATTTAGAAAACAAAGACATATTTGTGTTTGATGGATTTGTAGGAGCTATGAAAGAATATAATATGCCTATTAGAGTAGTATGTGAGAATGCTTCTCAAGCATTATTTTCCAACCAACTATTTAGAAGACCTAACTTAGAAGATTTGACAAATTTTCATCCGCAATTTCATGTTGTTTCTGCTCCGGGGTTTAAGGCTAAAGGAAAAGAAGATGGAATAAATTCTGAAGCTTTTATAATGATAAACTTTGATAAAAAGATAATATTAATAGGTGGAACACAATATTCAGGAGAGATAAAAAAGGCTATTTTTTCGGTAATGAACTTTTTATTACCTGAAAAAGGAGTTCTTCCAATGCATTGTTCTGCAAATATCGGTGAAGATAAAAAAACAGCTGTATTCTTTGGATTATCAGGTACAGGAAAAACCACTTTATCAGCTGATCCTGAAAGAAAGCTTATAGGCGATGATGAACATGCTTGGTGTAATGATGGTATATTTAATTTTGAAGGTGGATGTTATGCTAAGACTATAAAACTTGATAAAGAAAAGGAATATGAAATATATAATGCTATAAAGTTTGGAACAATGCTTGAAAATGTAGTTTTGGATGAGAATAGACAACCAGATTATAACAGTAACAAATATACTGAAAACACAAGAGCAGCATATCCATTAGAGTATGTAGATAATATTGAAAAAAGCGGAATAGGTGAAAGTCCTGATACAATCATCTTTTTAACAGCAGATGCATTTGGTGTAATGCCACCTATATCAAAACTTTCAAAGGAAGCTGCAATGTATCATTTTATGTCTGGATATACAAGTAAAGTAGCAGGTACTGAAAGAGGGATAAATGAACCAAAGGCTACATTTTCAGCTTGCTTTGGAGAACCTTTTATGTTGATGAATCCTTCAGTTTATGCTGAGCTTCTTGGAGAAAAAATAGATAAATACAATACAGAAGTGTATCTTGTAAATACAGGATGGCTAAATGGAGGATATGGAAAAGGAAATAGAATAAAGCTTTCTTATACACGGGCTATGGTAAAGGCTGCACTGGAAGGAAGATTAAAGGACGTTGAGTATTTAGAACATCCTATATTTAAGGTCTTAATGCCTTTAGAATGTCCTGGGGTACCTTATGAAATATTGAATCCTAAAAATACATGGGAAGATAAAGAAGAATATGATCATAAAGCTGTAGCCTTAGCAGATAAATTTAAAGAAAACTTTAAGAAGTTTAAAAATGTACCCAAAGAAATAATTGAAGCTGGTCCGGAAATAAAGATAGTTGAATATGCATAAATAATGTAATAAAAACTTTGTTTTTACTTAATAAAGGTGGTGAAAACAAAGTTTTTATTATTTCATGATATATTTAGCGAAAAATAATAATCAATAATTTAATGTTAATTTTTATAATATTATATAGCATTTTATAGATAGTAAGTTATTTTTGTATTTAGGTTCATGGAAAATGGACATAGAATAGTGTACTATGAATGGTACCTGACAAATAATATAATTAAACTTTTTAAGGGTAGGTGTTTTTATGAAATTTAGAAAAATAGGTATGAGAAATATAAAAACAGCAATATCTGTTTCTATATGTGTAGCTTTGGCTCACGTATTTAATAGGGAGTATATATTTTATGCTGCAATAGCATCAGTTATAGCTATGCAAAGTTCAGTTACAGATTCTTTTAAGGCCGGGAAAAATAGAATATTAGGAACTATGACGGGAGCAGTTATAGGATTTGTGTGTGCATTTATATCTCCAAATAACATAATTCTCTGTGGTGTTGGTATCATAATTTTAATATTCATATGTAATTCATTGGGATGGAATAAATCTATAACTATATCCTGCATTGTTTTTCTTGCTATAATGTTAAATTTAAATGGAAGAAGTCCATTTATGTATAGCATTAATAGAATAATTGATACTTTTATAGGAATAACTGTAGCTGTACTTGTGAATTATTTCATACTTCCACCAAAACATTGGGATAAGTTATATGATCAATATATACTTGCTATAGATAGAGTATTTATTATTATAGAAGAAAAATTGTGCAATCATAAAAAAGTGAATTTAGATAAACTAGAAAATGAAATATTAAAGTTAGAAGGCAATTTGAATACATATACTTCAGAACTTAGAATAAGGCAACAGGAAAATGTGTATATAGACAAAATTAAAAAAATTATTAATGTATGTAATGAAATATATGTACATTTAAAAATAATTGAATCAATAGAAAAGGTATGTGGACTTAATGAAAGTAATTATGTTAAGGTTGCAGATATGTTTAGCAAGGAGCCAATAAAAGAAAAGGAAAAGGATGAAATTAGTATAGTATTCAATTACCATGTGGAAAAGATACTTAATTCATTGGATAAGCTTGAAGTTATCAAATATTTCAATAAAAGTTAAGTTTTAAAATAAAGCTAATATTTAATGTTTACAAAAATTTATTAGTTGAGAACTATCTACTAAAAATAGTATAATAAAAATTGTTATTATAATTTTTCAGTATAAAAATTTCTATTGATATATTAATGAAAAGAAAGAGAGTGTGAATATATGGACATAGTACTTATATTAAAAGCTGTTGTAATAGGAATAGTAGAAGGGCTCACTGAATTTTTACCTGTGTCATCTACAGGTCATATGATTATAGTTGGAAATTTAATAAACTTTAAAGCACCAGCCTATCCTAAGCCATATGTGGACATGTTTGAAGTAGTTATACAATTAGGTGCTATATTAGCCGTTGTTGTATTATATTGGGATAAGATAAAGGAAACTTTATTAAACTTTTTACCAAGTGAAAGAGTTTCAGCTAAAGAATCAGGATTGAGGTTTTGGATTATTGTACTTATAGCATGTATACCTGCTATAATAATAGGATTTCCACTAAAAGACAAGATAGAGGATAAGTTATTCTATCCAATACCTGTCGCAGTAGCATTAGTTGTAGGAGCAGTTTGGATGATCTATGCTGAGAATAAATACAGAAATAATAGTAGAAATATTACAATTTCTAATATAAATGCTAGACAAGCACTTATTATAGGTGCCTTTCAATGTTTGGCATTGTGGCCAGGAATGTCTCGTTCAGCATCCACTATTATTGGTGCTTGGATAGCAGGTCTTTCTACTGTAGTTGGAGCAGAATTTTCATTTTTTCTTGCTATACCTATGATGGTCGGAGCATCTGGTTTATCATTAATTAAACATAATGTTCTTTCTACATGTAATTCAGCACAAATAATAGCTCTAATAGTAGGCTTTGTTATTTCGTTTGTAGTAGCTTTAGTTGTAATAGATGGATTTATTAAATTTTTGAAGAAACGTCCTATGAGAGTTTTTGCAGTGTATAGAATATTTGTTGGAGTAATAATACTTGTACTAGCTCTTACACATAAATTATAATTTTTACATCTAAATAAAAAGTCTTTACTTAGGTTCATACGGATTGAACTGAAGTAAGGGCTTTTTTAGCTGTATAATAAGCATATTGTGATGTAAAGTTGCAGTAGAAGTTTGGATTTTAACTTTTATTCCATGATATATGATAAGGGTGTCCTCACGGCTAAATGTTTTAATTATTCTAAAGCTCGAAATTTTTGAAAGCCTAAGAACTTTGTCAAACTCGGTTCCCTCAGACAGGACTAAAGTTCTAAGGCTTTCAAAAATTTTGAGCTAAGAATAATACTAAAACAATTTAGCTAATGTGAGGACACCCTTATCATATATCACTGCATAAAATTTAAAATTCAAACTAGCAAGTTCAAGTGTACGCTCTTAATTACATTGTTATGAATAATTTTAGTAAGTCAAATTATATTTAACTATAACTTATAACATATAAAACTAAGGCGGAACCTACTGTTTTACTAATATATTTAGTTTAAATATCAGCTTTTTTATTTTATAGAAATACTTTAAAAGGGATTGGTATTTAAGTTATTGAAAAATATAACATCAAAATACGTAAATATTTCAAATATAGTTACTAATCAATAATTATACTATTTTTATAGGCTATTCCATTAGGGTATTGTTAAAATAGTCAACGTATGTATAAACTAGTTATTAAGTATTATGAAAGTTACTTCGCTTACATTCGCTTGTGTCGCATTATTTTTATAATGGAACATAAATTTAAAACTTATAAGTAAGATTTTTAATGGTAATAATAATATAAGTATTTGGTTAGCACTAATAAAATGATGTTAGAAAAGACTTGGAATTAGAAAGGTGGAATAGTATGTTAGTTAGTAATATGTATATGGCAGTAGGGGAAAGGTGTCCAGCTTATAGTTCTTTATATGAATCTAAAAATAGTAGAGCTGAGTTTGTGAGTTGCATAACATGTGAAAATTTTAAAAGTGGAGTATGTTCTTTAAATTACTATGATATTGTGGCTATGAATATAAAGAAATAAAAAAAGCGAGGTTAAAAAACCTCGCTTGGTGCTGAAGACCGGAATCGAACCGGTACGGGTTTTAAAGCCCGCAGGATTTTAAGTCCTGTGCGTCTGCCAGTTCCGCCACTCCAGCAAATTACTTTCGACATGAATTATTATAATAAATATTATGTTAGTTGTCAATAACTATCATTAAAAAGTTTGAAAGTTAAATAACTCAACATTCATACATACAAAATTTTAACTTACTATATATCACTACATAACAGTTAAAATTCAAACTAGTAACTTCAAGGATAGACACTTAAGTGCATTATTATAAATAAATTTTAGTAAACTTAAATTATATTCAACCATAACTAAGAACACTTAAAAATTAGGTATTATTAATAGTTTCCACATTTACTTATCAAATCGAAAATCAATTTATACAAATATATTTAATAATGTAGTATGTATACACATGATGCACTAAGAAGTAACTTTCAACTGTATGGAAACTGAATATATTGTGAAGAAAGATTCCAACGAATTTTAGAAGTTGTTAAGAAGAGAGCCAAAATCTATGATTTTATGCGAATAGCTTACACCGCAATTTTTTTAAACTGCGAAAATTGAGTGAATAATGCTTAAGTTATATGTAATATAATAATTATTAAAAGTAAACTTTTCCTGGCGTATCAATATGAATATATTTAAGAAAAGCGTAGGTATATTGAAAAAAACTCATATAATTTCATTTATTTACATGTGTATTCAATAATAAGTGAGAAATTTGTGATAGAATAACTATTGTCGTCGAGAGATGATGCGGTTTAAAAAAAGTTGACAAACAATGTTGACAAAGTTTTTAAATCATGATAATATTAAAAAGCTATCAATAAAGATAGCACAAAAAAAGATAGCACAAAGATCCTTGAAAATTAAACAGAGTGAAAGTAAGATATAAATCTTATTTTAAATAAGCCAGTATTAGTTAAACTAACAAGTTTAACGTCAATAATTTGAGTACAGATTAAATTTTTAAATTGAGAGTTTGATCCTGGCTCAGGACGAACGCTGGCGGCGTGCTTAACACATGCAAGTCGAGCGATGAAATCCCTTCGGGGATGGATTAGCGGCGGACGGGTGAGTAACACGTGGGCAACCTGCCTCAAAGTGGGGGATAGCCTTCCGAAAGGGAGATTAATACCGCATAATATTAGTTTTTTACATGAATTACTAATTAAAGGAGTAATCCGCTTTGAGATGGGCCCGCGGCGCATTAGCTAGTTGGTGAGGTAACGGCTCACCAAGGCCACGATGCGTAGCCGACCTGAGAGGGTGATCGGCCACATTGGAACTGAGACACGGTCCAGACTCCTACGGGAGGCAGCAGTGGGGAATATTGCACAATGGGCGAAAGCCTGATGCAGCAACGCCGCGTGAGTGATGAAGGCCTTCGGGTTGTAAAGCTCTGTCTTTGGGGACGATAATGACGGTACCCAAGGAGGAAGCCACGGCTAACTACGTGCCAGCAGCCGCGGTAATACGTAGGTGGCGAGCGTTGTCCGGATTTACTGGGCGTAAAGGATGCGTAGGCGGATGTTTAAGTCAGATGTGAAAATCCCGAGCTTAACTTGGGAACTGCATTTGAAACTGGATATCTAGAGTGCGGGAGAGGAGAATGGAATTCCTAGTGTAGCGGTGAAATGCGTAGAGATTAGGAAGAACACCAGTGGCGAAGGCGATTCTCTGGACCGTAACTGACGCTGAGGCATGAAAGCGTGGGTAGCAAACAGGATTAGATACCCTGGTAGTCCACGCCGTAAACGATGAATACTAGGTGTAGGAGGTATCGACTCCTTCTGTGCCGCAGCTAACGCAATAAGTATTCCGCCTGGGAAGTACGATCGCAAGATTAAAACTCAAAGGAATTGACGGGGGCCCGCACAAGCAGCGGAGCATGTGGTTTAATTCGAAGCAACGCGAAGAACCTTACCTAGACTTGACATCCCCTGAATTACCTGTAATGAGGGAAGCCCTTCGGGGCAGGGAGACAGGTGGTGCATGGTTGTCGTCAGCTCGTGTCGTGAGATGTTAGGTTAAGTCCTGCAACGAGCGCAACCCTTATCATTAGTTGCTACCATTAAGTTGAGCACTCTAGTGAGACTGCCCGGGTTAACCGGGAGGAAGGTGGGGATGACGTCAAATCATCATGCCCCTTATGTCTAGGGCTACACACGTGCTACAATGGTGAGTACAGAAAGATGCAAGACCGTGAGGTGGAGCAAAACTTTTAAAACTCATCTCAGTTCGGATTGTAGGCTGAAACTCGCCTACATGAAGCTGGAGTTGCTAGTAATCGCGAATCAGCATGTCGCGGTGAATACGTTCCCGGGCCTTGTACACACCGCCCGTCACACCATGAGAGCTGGCAACACCCGAAGTCCGTGAGGTAACCGTAAGGAGCCAGCGGCCGAAGGTGGGGTTAGTAATTGGGGTGAAGTCGTAACAAGGTAGCCGTAGGAGAACCTGCGGCTGGATCACCTCCTTTCTAAGGAGTCGACAAAGTAGGTAATTCTACTTTGAAGGTTTATTTAATAGCTCTGTTTGATTTTGAAGGAT
This sequence comes from Clostridium sp. JS66, assembly GCF_033561535.1. Lineage (NCBI taxonomy): Bacteria > Bacillati > Bacillota > Clostridia > Eubacteriales > Clostridiaceae > Clostridium > Clostridium sp. JS66. Next base: position 450,552 of record NZ_CP131467.1, read on the forward strand.
TTTATTCTTTCTTATTATGGGGGTATAGCTCAGTTGGGAGAGCATCTGCCTTGCACGCAGAGGGTCAAGAGTTCGAGTCTCTTTATCTCCACCATAAGGGCTTATAGCTCAGCTGGTTAGAGCGCACGCCTGATAAGCGTGAGGTCGATGGTTCGAGTCCATTTAAGCCCACCAACTATTTTTTGTTCTTTGAAAATTGCACAGTGAATATAACTTTTAAATTAAAAGTAAAGCTAAAGGTAAAACTACTTATTATATAAGTAAAAAAACCTTTGTAGATTTTAACTAAGAAAATTGTTGAAAGACAATTTTTACATGAATGGTCAAGCTACAAAGGGCGCATGGTGAATGCCTTGGCACCAGAAGCCGAAGAAGGACGTGATAAGCTGCGATAAGCTTTGGGTAGGCGCAAATAGCCTGAGATCCAGAGATTTCCGAATGGGGAAACCCACAATGCTAACGCATTGTACTGTAAACTGAATACATAGGTTTATGGAGGTAAACCCGGGGAACTGAAACATCTAAGTACCCGGAGGAAGAGAAAGAAAAATCGATTTTCTGAGTAGCGGCGAGCGAAAGGGAAAGAGCCCAAACCAGGAACTTGTTCCTGGGGTTGCGGATAGATCATAACTAAAAGCAGGAATTAATTGAAGAGAGCTGGAAGGCTCCGCCATAGAAGGTAACAGCCCTGTAAGTGAAAATGGAAGCTTTTAAGATCTAATCCAGAGTACCACGAGACACGTGAAACCTTGTGGGAAGCAGGGAGGACCACCTCCCAAGGCTAAATACTAACTGGTGACCGATAGTGAAGCAGTACCGTGAGGGAAAGGTGAAAAGAACCCCGGAAGGGGAGTGAAATAGAACCTGAAACCGTGTGTCCACAACCGGTCGAAGCACTTTTATGTGCGACGACGTGCTTTTTGTAGAACGAGCCAGCGAGTTACGGTATGTAGCAAGGTTAAGTACTTAAGGTACGGAGCCGAAGGGAAACCGAGTCTGAATAGGGCGAAAAGTTGCATGTCGTAGACCCGAAACCGGGTGACCTATCCATGGCCAGGATGAAGCGGAAGTAAAATTCCGTGGAGGTCCGAACCACGTTGGTGTTGAAAAACCATGGGATGAGCTGTGGATAGCGGAGAAATTCCAATCGAACTCGGAGATAGCTGGTTCTCCTCGAAATAGCTTTAGGGCTAGCGTTGAGATTGAGTAGTGGAGGTAGAGCACTGAATGGGCTAGGGGCTGACAACAGTTACTGAACCCTATCAAACTCCGAATGCCATATACTTGTATCTCAGCAGTCAGACTGCGAATGATAAGATCCGTAGTCAAAAGGGAAACAGCCCAGATCATCAGCTAAGGTCCCAAAGTGTAAGTTAAGTGGAAAAGGATGTGGGATTTCTAAGACAACTAGGATGTTGGCTTAGAAGCAGCCACTCATTTAAAGAGTGCGTAATAGCTCACTAGTCAAGAGATCCTGCGCCGAAGATGTCCGGGGCTAAAACTTACCACCGAAGCTATGGGCTCGAAAGAGCGGTAGAGGAGCTTCCTGTATGGAGTGAAGTCGTACCGAAAGGAGCGGTGGACTGTACAGGAGTGAGTATGCTGGCATAAGTAGCGAGAAATAAGTGAGAATCTTATTGGTCGAAAACCTAAGGTTTCCTGAGGAAGGCTCGTCCGCTCAGGGTTAGTCGGGACCTAAGCCGAGGCCGAAAGGCGTAGGTGATGGACAATCGGTTGATATTCCGATACCGCCAATTGACGTTATTACAAATGGGATGACGCAGGAGGATAGGATGTGCACACTATTGGATGTGTGTCTAAGCACTTAGATAGATCAGACAGGCAAATCCGTCTGGTTAATGTTGAGGTGTGATGGGGAGTGGCTTTATGCCGCGAAGTATCTGATTCCACGCTGCCAAGAAAAGTCTCTATGGAGGATGTTGGTGCCCGTACCGCAAACCGACACAGGTAGGTGAGGAGAGAATCCTAAGACCATCGGAAGAATTGTTGTCAAGGAACTCGGCAAATTGACCCCGTAACTTCGGGAGAAGGGGTGCCTATGAAAGTAGGTCGCAGAGAATAGGCCCAAGCAACTGTTTAGCAAAAACACAGGTCTCTGCTAAAGCGAAAGCTGAAGTATAGGGGCTGACGCCTGCCCGGTGCTGGAAGGTTAAGGGGAATACTTAGCGCAAGCGAAGGTATGAACTTAAGCCCCAGTAAACGGCGGCCGTAACTATAACGGTCCTAAGGTAGCGAAATTCCTTGTCGGGTAAGTTCCGACCCGCACGAATGGCGTAATGACTTGGGCACTGTCTCGACAACAAATCCGGCGAAATTGTAGTGCAAGTGAAGATGCTTGCTACCCGCGATTGGACGGAAAGACCCCGTAGAGCTTTACTGCAGCTTAGCATTGAGTTTCGATATTGTCTGTACAGGATAGGTGGGAGACTGCGAAACAGGGGCGTCAGCTTCTGTGGAGTCATCCTTGGGATACCACCCTGACAGTATTGGGATTCTAACCGGCGGCCATGAAACTGGTCACGGGACATTGTTAGGTGGGCAGTTTGACTGGGGCGGTCGCCTCCAAAAAAGTAACGGAGGCGCCCAAAGGTTCCCTCAGAACGGTTGGAAATCGTTCGAAGAGTGCAAAGGCAGAAGGGAGCCTGACTGCGACACATACAGGTGGAGCAGGGACGAAAGTCGGGCTTAGTGATCCGGTGGTTCCTCGTGGGAGGGCCATCGCTCAACGGATAAAAGCTACCTCGGGGATAACAGGCTGATCTCCCCCAAGAGTCCACATCGACGGGGAGGTTTGGCACCTCGATGTCGGCTCGTCGCATCCTGGGGCTGAAGTAGGTCCCAAGGGTTGGGCTGTTCGCCCATTAAAGCGGCACGCGAGCTGGGTTCAGAACGTCGTGAGACAGTTCGGTCCCTATCCGTCGCGGGCGTAGGAAATTTGAGAGGAGCTGTCCTTAGTACGAGAGGACCGGGATGGACTGACCTCTGGTGTACCAGTTGTTCCGCCAGGAGCATGGCTGGGTAGCTATGTCGGGACGGGATAAACGCTGAAAGCATCTAAGCGTGAAACCCACCTCAAGATTAGATTTCCCATAGCGTAAGCTAGTAAGACCCCTTGAAGAACACAAGGTTGATAGGTCAGAGGTGTAAGCATGGTAACATGTTCAGCTGACTGATACTAATAGGTCGAGGGCTTGACCAAATAAATTCACTGTGCAATTTTGAGATAACAAAATCTCTAAAAAACTGAATAGAAATGTAGACTAAAGATTTGATACGTTGGTTTTCTTTTTAAAGGAAACTCCACAGATTGCCATCTGCGGAGTAAGCGACCATAACAAAATCAAAGATTTTGAATGTCTGCTTATCTGGTGATAATGACATAAAGGTAACACCCGTTCCCATTCCGAACACGATGGTTAAGCTTTATAGTGCCGATGGTACTGCAGGGGAGGCTCTGTGGAAGAGTAGGTCGTTGCCAGGTTGTATTTGGCTGGATAGCTCAGTCGGTAGAGCAGAGGACTGAAAATCCTCGTGTCCCTGGTTCGATTCCTGGTCCAGCCACCAAAAACCTTAAGTAATACTTAAGGTTTTTTTGCTTATGAACAAATAATATACTTATTAACTTAAAAAATAAATTTGTCAGTGGTAAATTCACAATATTTTGATAAAAATATAAAAATGTGGTATAATTTTACTTAAGTATTATATTGTCATTTGTAGTTTTTTTAACAATTTCAATTAACATTTTATTTTTAATGCGCATTAAAAATAATTATTAATATTTTTAATTTACAGTAAAAATGTTTTAAATAAACGTATTAATGTATAGAAAGGGTGATCTTTATGGATTGGAAAAAACTATATAAAAGTAAATTAGTAAGTGCAAAAGAAGCAGTTTCTAATATAAAGTCTAATAGTAGAGTTGTTGTAAGCATTGCAGTTGCAGAACCTACAGAGCTTATAGATGCGTTGGTAGCAAATAAAGAAAACTATGAAAATGTGGAAGTAGTGCATATGGTAGATATGGGAAAGAGCGAATATGCACAAGAAGGAATGGAAAAGTATTTTAAATATAATTCTATATTTGTAGGTGCCAGTACCAAGGATGCTGTTAATTCTGGAAGATCAGATTTTACTCCATGTTGTTTTTATGAATTACCTAGATTATTTGAAGAGGGATATTTGCCTGTAGATGTGGTATTAATTCAAGTAAGCAAACCTGATAAACATGGCTATTGTAGTTTTGGAGTATCTAATGATTATACTAAGCCAGCAACAGACTGTGCTAAAATGGTAATTGCAGAGGTAAATGAAAATATGCCTAGAGTTTTAGGAGATTCATTTATACATATATCAGATATTGATTATATAGTAGAAACTTCACATCCCATAATGGAGTTAAAACAACCTAAGATAGGAAAGATTGAAGAAGCTATAGGGGAATATTGCGCTTCATTGATTGAGGATGGTTCTACACTTCAGCTTGGTATAGGTGCTATTCCAGACGCAGTATTGTTATTTTTAAAAGATAAAAAGGATTTAGGTATACACTCAGAAATGATATCTGATGGTGTAGTTGACTTGGTGGAATCAGGTGTAATTAATAATAAGAAAAAAACTTTGAATCCGGGAAAAATAGTAGTAACTTTTCTGATGGGTACAAAAAAGCTTTATGATTTTGTAGATGATAATCCCATGGTAGAGTCTTATCCTGTAAGTTATGTAAATGATCCTACAGTTATAATGAAAAATTCTAAAATGATTTCAATAAATTCCTGTGTTGAGGTGGATTTGATGGGACAAGTATGTTCTGAAAGCATAGGAATGAATCAGATAAGCGGAATTGGAGGACAAGTTGATTTTATAAGAGGAGCTAATATGTGTAAGGATGGAAAAGCTATTATTGCGATACCATCAACAGCAGCTAAAGGAAAAATTTCTAGAATAGTTCCATTAATAGAAAAGGGTACACCTATTACAACTTCCAGAACAGATGTAGATTACATTATTACAGAGTATGGTATTGCTAGACTTAAGAGTAAATCTTTAAAAGAAAGGGCTAGAGAGTTGATAAATATTGCTCACCCAGACTTTAGATCTTGGCTTATAGATGAATATGAAAAAAGGTTTAAAACTAAATTTTAAATATAATGTGACATAAGATTAAAGTGGTATAGTAAAATAAGCGTGACCAAAAATCACGCTTATTTCACTTTAATTTGAATTTATTTTAAATCATTGTAATTGGCTTTATATGGACACAATGTAGATATTAACTGCCTTGTAAACTTCAAATTTAAATGTTATAATTTATGATAAATTGTGAATTATTTATCCATTATTAATGTTCATTGTATCTATGTGTAGAAGGTTAAAAAACTGTTGAAAATGGATTAATAATTTCAATTAGAGTTTTACATTGAATATAGATTCATAAATTATGTAAGTAAAATTAATATTTAATTCAACCAAAGTTTTTTCCATTAGAATTAATTATAAGAATAGGAGGATTATTGAATAAGTCCTTATATGGATAATTGTTCAATGAAAAATTATGATAGATGAAAATAAAATTAAAACTGCAGTTAGAATGATTATTGAAGCAATAGGTGAAAATCCAGATAGAGAAGGGTTGCAGGAAACTCCTGATAGAATAGCAAGAATGTATTCTGAAATATTTGCAGGTTTGGATCAAAGTCCTGAGAAGCATTTAAAGAAAATTTTTACCGTAAAAAGTAATGACATAATATTAGAAAAAGATATACAGTTTTATTCTATGTGTGAGCATCACTTAGTTCCTTTTTATGGTAAAGCACATATAGCATATATACCTGATGGAAAAGTTGCAGGATTAAGTAAGTTGGCAAGAACTGTAGAGGTGTTTGCAAAAAGACCTCAGCTTCAAGAAAGGTTAACTGGACAGGTTGCTGATGCTATTATGGAGTATTTAAATGCTAAGGGAGTTATGGTAGTAGTAGAAGCAGAGCATATGTGTATGACAATGAGAGGTGTAAAAAAACCTGGAAGTAGAACTGTAACAGTAGTTACTAGAGGAGAGTTCCACGAGAATCATTATCTAAAAGATGAAGTGTATAAAATGATTAACCTTTAAAATAGGTTAATTAGTAGCAAGGAGTTGTAGATATTGGATAAAATTAATTCTATTTTAAATAATGAAAAGTTTAATGAATATGTTAAGAAAAATAAAAGATGCGAAAAAGATAGAAAATTTTGCAAACACAACCTACAACACTTTCTAGATGTAGCAAGAATAGCATATATATTAGTGTTAGAAAATAGAATAAATATTAGTAAAGATATTGTTTACGGCACGGCTCTTCTTCATGATATAGGAAGATGGGTTGAATATAAGGAAAATGTGCATCATGAAGTTGCTAGTAGTAAATTAGCAAAGGAAATATTAATAGAATCTGGATATGAAGTTGAAGAGATGGAGATAATTTTAAATACAATTCTAAGTCATAGGGAAGAAAACAACGAAAAGAACAGCTTTGCTCATATATTTTATTTAAGTGATAAACTTTCAAGAAACTGTTTTTATTGCAAGGCTGTAGATGAATGTAAATGGTCTGATGAAAAGAAAAACTATACTATAAATTATTAAGGTTACAGTATAGTGAATTTTAGTATAATAAGCATAATGCGACATAAAGGTGCAGTAGAAGTTTGAATTTTAACTTTTACTCCGTGATATATGATAAGTGTTTTATCACGGCTAAATGTTTTAATTATTCTAAAGCTTGAAGATTTGGAAAACCTAAGAACTTTGTCAAACTCGGTTCCCTCAAACAGGACTAAAGTTCTAAGGCTTTCCAAATCATCAAGCTAAGAATAATATTAAAACAATTTAGCTAATATGATGAAACACTTATCATATATCACTGCATAAAAGTTAAAATTCAAACTAGTAACTTCAAGTGTAAGTACCTAAGTGCATTATTATAGACAATTTTAGTAAGTAAAAATTATATTTATAACTATAACTTATAATGATCAAAAATTGATGCGAAGTATTATTGAAAAATATATAAATATTTAAAATACAGCTGAAAGTTACTTCGCTTACATACGCTTGTGTCACATTATTTTTAAATTCTGAATAACTAACATATCTAGAATGAGGAGGAAAAAATGAAATGGATAAGATGTATATAGAGAACTTGCAAGTTTATGGATTTCATGGCGTGAACCAGCAAGAAAAAGATATGGGACAAAGATTTATTATATCTGCAGAACTTTTTTTAGATTTAAAAGAAGCTGGAGATAGTGATAATTTAAATAAAACAGTAAATTATGCAGAATTATGTTTTGAAATAGAGGAACAATTTACAAAACAAAAATATGATTTGATTGAAAGTGCAGCTGAAAAGCTTGCGGAATTTATTTTATTAAAATATGAAATGGTTCAAAGAATAAAATTAAAAATAAAAAAGCCATGGGCACCTATAGGTAAACCAGTAGAGTATGTAGCTGTAGAAGTTGATAGAAAGTGGCATAAAGTATATATTGCAATAGGATCTAATATGGGCAATAAAGAAAAAAATTTACTTTCAGCTATAGAACTAATAAATAAATCAACTGTTACGAAAGTTGTAAATGTATCTAAATTTTATGAAACAGAACCTGTAGGTTATGTAGATCAGGATAATTTTTTAAATGGTGCAATAGAGGTAAAGACACTTTTATCGCCTAAAGGATTGATGAAGTTTATGTTGGAAAAAGAGAAAGAATTAAAGCGTGAAAGAATTATTAAATGGGGACCTAGAACAATAGACTTAGATATTTTGCTATATGATAATTTAGTGACTTGTGAACAAGATATTATAATTCCGCATCCAAGAATGGAAGAAAGGATGTTTGTTCTAAAACCATTAGCTGATATAGCACCATATATTGTGCATCCTTTATTAAATAAAAGAATTGTGGATTTGATGAATAAGTTTATAGGAGAAAAAGCATAATAAAAATAAACTTGTTTATGGCGAAACAATATATTTAAGCGTAAACTTATCCTAGAGTATCCTTATAAGAAATATGAAGTAAAGTATCAAAAATTATATCTATTTATAGAATAATATCAAAAAATTAGAGAAAACTAAATATACTAGTATAAGTTTAAGTGGTATCATAATACATGTTGTTGAGTTGATCAGTGATTTGCTCAATAAATTTTCAATATAAATTCATTGACAAAACATGAAATGATGTGATACAATTTACAAGCTGTGTGATGCAGCAAGCTTAACAAAAAAGAATTTGAAAAAAGTTCTTGACAAGGTTAAGCAAACATGATAAGATATAAAAGTCGCTGAGATGCGGCAAGATCCTTGAAAATTAAACAGAGTGAAAGTAAGATATAAATCTTATTTTAAATAAGCCAGTATTAGTTAAACTAACAAGTTTAACGTCAATAATTTGAGTATAGATTAAACTTTTAAATTGAGAGTTTGATCCTGGCTCAGGACGAACGCTGGCGGCGTGCTTAACACATGCAAGTCGAGCGATGAAATCCCTTCGGGGATGGATTAGCGGCGGACGGGTGAGTAACACGTGGGCAACCTGCCTCAAAGTGGGGGATAGCCTTCCGAAAGGGAGATTAATACCGCATAATATTAGTTTTTTACATGAATTACTAATTAAAGGAGTAATCCGCTTTGAGATGGGCCCGCGGCGCATTAGCTAGTTGGTGAGGTAACGGCTCACCAAGGCCACGATGCGTAGCCGACCTGAGAGGGTGATCGGCCACATTGGAACTGAGACACGGTCCAGACTCCTACGGGAGGCAGCAGTGGGGAATATTGCACAATGGGCGAAAGCCTGATGCAGCAACGCCGCGTGAGTGATGAAGGCCTTCGGGTTGTAAAGCTCTGTCTTTGGGGACGATAATGACGGTACCCAAGGAGGAAGCCACGGCTAACTACGTGCCAGCAGCCGCGGTAATACGTAGGTGGCGAGCGTTGTCCGGATTTACTGGGCGTAAAGGATGCGTAGGCGGATGTTTAAGTCAGATGTGAAAATCCCGAGCTTAACTTGGGAACTGCATTTGAAACTGGATATCTAGAGTGCGGGAGAGGAGAATGGAATTCCTAGTGTAGCGGTGAAATGCGTAGAGATTAGGAAGAACACCAGTGGCGAAGGCGATTCTCTGGACCGTAACTGACGCTGAGGCATGAAAGCGTGGGTAGCAAACAGGATTAGATACCCTGGTAGTCCACGCCGTAAACGATGAATACTAGGTGTAGGAGGTATCGACTCCTTCTGTGCCGCAGCTAACGCAATAAGTATTCCGCCTGGGAAGTACGATCGCAAGATTAAAACTCAAAGGAATTGACGGGGGCCCGCACAAGCAGCGGAGCATGTGGTTTAATTCGAAGCAACGCGAAGAACCTTACCTAGACTTGACATCCCCTGAATTACCTGTAATGAGGGAAGCCCTTCGGGGCAGGGAGACAGGTGGTGCATGGTTGTCGTCAGCTCGTGTCGTGAGATGTTAGGTTAAGTCCTGCAACGAGCGCAACCCTTATCATTAGTTGCTACCATTAAGTTGAGCACTCTAGTGAGACTGCCCGGGTTAACCGGGAGGAAGGTGGGGATGACGTCAAATCATCATGCCCCTTATGTCTAGGGCTACACACGTGCTACAATGGTGAGTACAGAAAGATGCAAGACCGTGAGGTGGAGCAAAACTTTTAAAACTCATCTCAGTTCGGATTGTAGGCTGAAACTCGCCTACATGAAGCTGGAGTTGCTAGTAATCGCGAATCAGCATGTCGCGGTGAATACGTTCCCGGGCCTTGTACACACCGCCCGTCACACCATGAGAGCTGGCAACACCCGAAGTCCGTGAGGTAACCGTAAGGAGCCAGCGGCCGAAGGTGGGGTTAGTAATTGGGGTGAAGTCGTAACAAGGTAGCCGTAGGAGAACCTGCGGCTGGATCACCTCCTTTCTAAGGAGTCGACAAAGTAGGTAATTCTACTTTGAAGGTTTATTTAATAGCTCTGTTTAATTTTGAAGAATCTAATTCTTCAAATTGTTCTTTGAAAATTGCACAGTGAATATAACTTTTAAATTAAAAGTAAAGCTAAAGGTAAAACTACTTATTATATAAGTAAAAAAACCTTTGTAGATTTTAACTAAGAAAATTGTTGAAAGACAATTTTTACATGAATGGTCAAGCTACAAAGGGCGCATGGTGAATGCCTTGGCACCAGAAGCCGAAGAAGGACGTGATAAGCTGCGATAAGCTTTGGGTAGGCGCAAATAGCCTGAGATCCAGAGATTTCCGAATGGGGAAACCCACAATGCTAACGCATTGTACTGTAAACTGAATACATAGGTTTATGGAGGTAAACCCGGGGAACTGAAACATCTAAGTACCCGGAGGAAGAGAAAGAAAAATCGATTTTCTGAGTAGCGGCGAGCGAAAGGGAAAGAGCCCAAACCAGGAACTTGTTCCTGGGGTTGCGGATAGATCATAACTAAAAGCAGGAATTAATTGAAGAGAGCTGGAAGGCTCCGCCATAGAAGGTAACAGCCCTGTAAGTGAAAATGGAAGCTTTTAAGATCTAATCCAGAGTACCACGAGACACGTGAAACCTTGTGGGAAGCAGGGAGGACCACCTCCCAAGGCTAAATACTAACTGGTGACCGATAGTGAAGCAGTACCGTGAGGGAAAGGTGAAAAGAACCCCGGAAGGGGAGTGAAATAGAACCTGAAACCGTGTGTCCACAACCGGTCGAAGCACTTTTATGTGCGACGACGTGCTTTTTGTAGAACGAGCCAGCGAGTTACGGTATGTAGCAAGGTTAAGTACTTAAGGTACGGAGCCGAAGGGAAACCGAGTCTGAATAGGGCGAAAAGTTGCATGTCGTAGACCCGAAACCGGGTGACCTATCCATGGCCAGGATGAAGCGGAAGTAAAATTCCGTGGAGGTCCGAACCACGTTGGTGTTGAAAAACCATGGGATGAGCTGTGGATAGCGGAGAAATTCCAATCGAACTCGGAGATAGCTGGTTCTCCTCGAAATAGCTTTAGGGCTAGCGTTGAGATTGAGTAGTGGAGGTAGAGCACTGAATGGGCTAGGGGCTGACAACAGTTACTGAACCCTATCAAACTCCGAATGCCATATACTTGTATCTCAGCAGTCAGACTGCGAATGATAAGATCCGTAGTCAAAAGGGAAACAGCCCAGATCATCAGCTAAGGTCCCAAAGTGTAAGTTAAGTGGAAAAGGATGTGGGATTTCTAAGACAACTAGGATGTTGGCTTAGAAGCAGCCACTCATTTAAAGAGTGCGTAATAGCTCACTAGTCAAGAGATCCTGCGCCGAAGATGTCCGGGGCTAAAACTTACCACCGAAGCTATGGGCTCGAAAGAGCGGTAGAGGAGCTTCCTGTATGGAGTGAAGTCGTACCGAAAGGAGCGGTGGACTGTACAGGAGTGAGTATGCTGGCATAAGTAGCGAGAAATAAGTGAGAATCTTATTGGTCGAAAATCTAAGGTTTCCTGAGGAAGGCTCGTCCGCTCAGGGTTAGTCGGGACCTAAGCCGAGGCCGAAAGGCGTAGGTGATGGACAATCGGTTGATATTCCGATACCGCCAATTGACGTTATTACAAATGGGATGACGCAGGAGGATAGGATGTGCACACTATTGGATGTGTGTCTAAGCACTTAGATAGATCAGACAGGCAAATCCGTCTGGTTAATGTTGAGGTGTGATGGGGAGTGGCTTTATGCCGCGAAGTATCTGATTCCACGCTGCCAAGAAAAGTCTCTATGGAGGATGTTGGTGCCCGTACCGCAAACCGACACAGGTAGGTGAGGAGAGAATCCTAAGACCATCGGAAGAATTGTTGTCAAGGAACTCGGCAAATTGACCCCGTAACTTCGGGAGAAGGGGTGCCTATGAAAGTAGGTCGCAGAGAATAGGCCCAAGCAACTGTTTAGCAAAAACACAGGTCTCTGCTAAAGCGAAAGCTGAAGTATAGGGGCTGACGCCTGCCCGGTGCTGGAAGGTTAAGGGGAATACTTAGCGCAAGCGAAGGTATGAACTTAAGCCCCAGTAAACGGCGGCCGTAACTATAACGGTCCTAAGGTAGCGAAATTCCTTGTCGGGTAAGTTCCGACCCGCACGAATGGCGTAATGACTTGGGCACTGTCTCGACAACAAATCCGGCGAAATTGTAGTGCAAGTGAAGATGCTTGCTACCCGCGATTGGACGGAAAGACCCCGTAGAGCTTTACTGCAGCTTAGCATTGAGTTTCGATATTGTCTGTACAGGATAGGTGGGAGACTGCGAAACAGGGGCGTCAGCTTCTGTGGAGTCATCCTTGGGATACCACCCTGACAGTATTGGGATTCTAACCGGCGGCCATGAAACTGGTCACGGGACATTGTTAGGTGGGCAGTTTGACTGGGGCGGTCGCCTCCAAAAAAGTAACGGAGGCGCCCAAAGGTTCCCTCAGAACGGTTGGAAATCGTTCGAAGAGTGCAAAGGCAGAAGGGAGCCTGACTGCGACACATACAGGTGGAGCAGGGACGAAAGTCGGGCTTAGTGATCCGGTGGTTCCTCGTGGGAGGGCCATCGCTCAACGGATAAAAGCTACCTCGGGGATAACAGGCTGATCTCCCCCAAGAGTCCACATCGACGGGGAGGTTTGGCACCTCGATGTCGGCTCGTCGCATCCTGGGGCTGAAGTAGGTCCCAAGGGTTGGGCTGTTCGCCCATTAAAGCGGCACGCGAGCTGGGTTCAGAACGTCGTGAGACAGTTCGGTCCCTATCCGTCGCGGGCGTAGGAAATTTGAGAGGAGCTGTCCTTAGTACGAGAGGACCGGGATGGACTGACCTCTGGTGTACCAGTTGTTCCGCCAGGAGCATGGCTGGGTAGCTATGTCGGGACGGGATAAACGCTGAAAGCATCTAAGCGTGAAACCCACCTCAAGATTAGATTTCCCATAGCGTAAGCTAGTAAGACCCCTTGAAGAACACAAGGTTGATAGGTCAGAGGTGTAAGCATGGTAACATGTTCAGCTGACTGATACTAATAGGTCGAGGGCTTGACCAAATAAATTCACTGTGCAATTTTGAGATAACAAAATCTCTAAAAAACTGAATAGAAATGTAGACTAAAGATTTGATACGTTGGTTTTCTTTTTAAAGGAAACTCCACAGATTGCCATCTGCGGAGTAAGCGACCATAACAAAATCAAAGATTTTGAATGTCTGCTTATCTGGTGATAATGACATAAAGGTAACACCCGTTCCCATTCCGAACACGATGGTTAAGCTTTATAGTGCCGATGGTACTGCAGGGGAGGCTCTGTGGAAGAGTAGGTCGTTGCCAGGTAATGCGTTCCGCGATAGCTCAATGGTGGAGCACTCGGCTGTTAACCGATAGGTTGAAGGTTCGAATCCTTTTCGCGGAGCCAATTTTATATGAATGATCAAAGACTGTAAGATATACAGTCTTTTTTTACGTTTAAAATAAATACTTAGTCTTATAATTTAAAAATTTTGAGCTAAGAATAATATTAAAACAATTTAGCTAATGTGATGACACCCTTATCATATATCACTGCACAAAAGTTAAAATTCAAACTAGCAACTTCAAGTGAATGTACATAATTACATTGCTATAAGTAATTTTAGTAAGCCACAATCATATTTATAACTATAAAATTTATAGCGTTTAAAATTAAGCCGTAGCCTGATGTTGGCCTAATATATTTAGTTTAATTCTATTCTGTAAAAATATCTTAAAAGAAACTTATTATTTTTGCAGACTGCACCATAAGATATTATTAAAATAGCTGAAATATACATAAACTAGATAATAAGTATTATGAAAGATACGCTTTTTTCTGAAGAGCTATAATTATAATGTATTATAAGCAATTTTTCATATTAGAATTACAATATTTACTACACAACTTTTTAGGTAGAGGGAGCATTGAATATATGGTGTATAAAAGCTTTTGAGAGAATTTTAGACATTAGACCTCCTTAATGAACGGTTGGCTTTTATACACCATATATTCAATGCGGACTCCACCTAAAAAGTTGTGTCGCAATATGCCTATTTTATAAAGATATATTACTTTCTAATAACGGATTTAAAGTTGTTTAATTTTACTGTTTAGCTATTTTTTTACCATCACTTAGTAGAACAATACTTCCATCTACATCAGTTCTATAAATTTGTACTTTTCTATTCTTGAGTTCTGTTAATGTTTCATGATGAGGATGTCCATATTTATTATTTTTACCACAGCTTATTACTGCTATTTTAGGATTAACCTTATCTAAAAATTCCTTAGATGACGAGGATGTACTTCCATGATGCCCAACTTTTAATACATCAGCAGATAGATCAAAGTTTTTAGATAACATTTCCGTTTCACTAATTTTTTCAGCATCACCAGTAAATAAGAATTTTGATTCACCATAAGTTATTTTAATGACTATTGAATAATTATTAGTATCTTTATATTTATCGTTGTTCGGAGCTAACATTTGACAAGTTACATTTTTGCCTAAGTCTAAGTCCATACCGGCTTTACCTGCGTTTATTTTAAGATTTTTACTTTTTAGTGCAGTTACCATATTCTCAAAAGTTCTAGTATTTGTCAATTTTTTTGGGGCATAGAATTCACTTATATCATATTTTTTTATTACAGAACTCATACCGCCTATGTGGTCTTCATCAGGGTGTGTTGCAATAACATAATCGATTTTTTTTATGTTCTGCTTGTTTAAGTAGCTCATAAGTTTATCTATACTTTCATTTGGACCTGCATCTATGAGAAGATTCTTACCATTAACTTGAATTAATTCACTATCTCCTTGTCCTACATCAATATAGTTTACTTTTATAACATTTTGATTGTTTTTAATCGGATTATTTGATGCATTTTTTGTAGTACTACATGCTGAAAAAGTAAATATAACTACAAATAATGAAACAATAACCTTAAAAAACTTTTTGTGAAATTGCATTTTTTTACCTCCTAAATAGTAGTTTAAATATTAATACAAACATAAGTTTAGCATTTTTTATTAATAAGTGAAAGTAAATTTTTAATGTATACAATAAATGTAAATTTTTTGTTAGTTTTTCACTACTAGACTACGTTTTAATGATATAATAACATAGGGATTTATTTTATAAATATTTATTATATGAAAAGGAGAGAAATTAAAATAATGAAAACTATTTTATTTTATTTAGATTTTTTTATCTATATGTTTATGGCAGTTTTTAAAAAAAATAAAGTAGAAGCATTAAGAAAGAAAGGAAAATTCCAAGAGGCTGAAAGTAAGATAAATGAATATGTCAAGGAGTGGGCTTCACATGTATTAAATAAGGTTGGTGCAAAGATAGATGTAGAGGGAAAAGAAAATATTAAGAAAGAAACTTGTGTTTATGTAGTAAATCATCAAGGTTTTTTGGACATACCTGTGTTAATTTCGGCTTTAGATGAGTCAGTTGGCTTTATAGCTAAAAAAGAAATATTAAAGTTTAAAATGATGGGTTATTGGATGAAGGAAATTCATTGTATATTTATGGATAGAAATAATATAAGAGAATCTATGAAAGCCATAAATGAAGGTATTGATAACTTGAAGAATGGGTACAGTATGGTTATTTTTCCTGAAGGTACAAGGAGCAAAGGACCTAAAGTTGGAGAATTTAAAAAAGGAAGCATGAAGCTAGCTTTAAAAGCTAAAGTTCCCATAATTCCTGTAGCAATAAGTGGAACATATAAGCTTCGTGAAGGGAATAGGATGAGTGCTATAAAGTCTGGAAGTGTAACAGTTACTATATGTGAGCCTATATATACAGAACATTTGTCTAAGGAAGAGCAGACCAATCTTGCTGATAAGATAAAATCTATAATAGAGAATAATATCAAGTAAAATTTTATTGATTGATGTATATAAATAAAGCATTAAGAACTTAGTTTTGTATCACTATAAACTAAGTTTTTTTTTATGTTAATTTTTATTAGCTAAAAGAATGTGGTATCTTTGATAATAGTCCAATTATACACGTAAAAAGTCCTATTTATGAATTAAAACGGTTAAAATGAAGAAAAAGTTAATTAAAATTACAAAAATACGAAAAATTTTATTTGATAATTCAAAATATAAATGATACAATGTAAGCATAAATATACTTGAAATATAGATTATATAATAAAATTATTAATAAATATTCATAGAAACTGTATAAAAATTAATTCAGCAAGAAATGGGATAAAATTCGTATTTGCAATTAAGCACGAAAACGCATTCAAAAATTAGCTAAAAACCAACAATCCAATATTTTAATAAGTAATTAGGGAGGGCAAAATGAAAAGTTTAAGAAAGTCTTCATATGAACATTGTTTACAAAATGTAGGTACACCAAATCTTTATAAGGATATATTCCCTTATTCAGAGGTTCCAAAAGTAAATTTTAATCAAATTCAAGTTCCAATGGATTTGCCAGAAAACATATGGATTACAGATACTACATTTAGAGATGGACAACAATCTATGCCTCCATATGCTGCTGAGCAGATTATAAGAATTTTTGATTATCTTCATAAATTGGATAATAATTCAGGAATAATTCGTCAAACAGAATTCTTTTTATATACAGAAAAGGATAGAAAAGCTGCACAAGTTTGTATGGAGCGAGGATACAAATTTCCTGAAGTTACATCATGGATAAGGGCAAATAAGGAAGATTTTAAACTAGTTAAAGAAATGGGCATTAAAGAAACAGGAATGCTTATGTCTTGTTCAGATTATCATATATTTAAAAAATTAAATAAGACAAGACAGCAAGCTATGGATATGTATTTGTCTATTGTAGAAGAAGCTTTAAATAACGGTATACATCCAAGATGTCATTTAGAAGATATAACTAGAGCGGATTTTTACGGATTTGTGGTACCTTTTGTAAATAAGCTTATGGAACTTTCAAAACAGTCTAATATACCTATAAAGATAAGAGCTTGTGATACTTTAGGGTTAGGTGTTCCTTATAGTGGTGCATCACTTCCAAGAAGTGTACAAGGATTGATTCATGGACTTAGAACTAATTGCGGTGTTCCTTCTGAAATGATAGAATGGCATGGCCATAATGATTTTTATGCAGTAGTAAGTAATTCTTCTACAGCATGGTTGTATGGAGCATCTTCAATAAATACTTCTCTTTTAGGAATTGGAGAAAGAACAGGAAATTGTCCATTAGAAGCTATGATATTTGAATATGCACAATTAAAAGGCACTACTGGAAATATGAACTTGCATGCTATAACTGAATTAGCTGAATACTTTAAAAAGGAAATGAACTATGATATACCAGAAAGAACTCCTTTTGTAGGTAGCCAATTTAATGTAACTAGAGCTGGTATACATGCAGATGGTATATTAAAAGATGAGGAAATATATAATATATTTGATACAGACAAAATATTAGATAGACCTGTGGTAGTTGCTGTTAATCAGTATTCTGGTTTAGCAGGAATTGCAGCTTGGATTAATACTTACTATAGACTTAAAGATGATGAAAAAGTAGATAAAAAGGATCCAAGAATTGTAGAAATAAGAGAGTGGGTTGAAGAACAATATAAGGAAGGAAGAACTACTATTATTGGTAATAATGAGTTAGAACTTATGGTAGAAAAATATATTCCAGAAATTTTAAAAAAAGGTGAAACAAAAGCAAGCTAAACTAAAGTATAGAGTATAATTTAAATATAAGTAAAAATTAATTAATTGTTAAAATTAAAAAATATAGTTGGGAACAGAATATTTTTGTTCCCAATTTACGGTTAATAAATATTTGGAGGCGATTTTATGACACACAAAATTACTCTTATTCCTGGTGATGGAATAGGACCAGAAGTTACTTTAGCAGCAAAAAGAATTATAGACGCTAGTGGCGTTGAAATAGAATGGGATGTAGTAGAAGCAGGAGCAGCAGTAATTGAAGAGTACGGTACACCATTACCAGACTATGTTTTGGAGAGTATAAAGAAAAATAAGGTAGCATTAAAAGGACCTGTTACAACACCTGTAGGTAAGGGATTTAGAAGTGTAAATGTTACTTTAAGACAAAACTTAAATCTCTATTCTAACGTAAGACCTATAAAAAGTTATGAAGGGGTAGAGTCCAGATTTAATGATGTAGATTTAGTAATTTTCAGAGAAAATACAGAGGATTTATATGCTGGCATAGAACATATGGTAAGTGAAGATATTGCAGAAAGTGTAAAAATTATATCTAAAAAAGCCAGCGATAGAATAGTAAGAGCTGCTTTTGATTATGCAAGAAAAAATAATAGAAAAAAGGTTACAGCAGTGCATAAAGCAAATATAATGAAAATGTCTGATGGCCTTTTTTTGAAATGTGCAAGAAATATAGCAGAAGAATATAAGGATATAGAGTTTGAAGATGTAATAGTAGATGCTATGAGCATGAAGCTTGTGTTAACTCCAGAAAAATATGATGTACTTGTAATGCCTAATCTATATGGTGATATACTTTCAGATATGGCATCAGGTTTAGTTGGAGGTCTTGGGTTAGTTCCAGGTGCAAATATAGGAGATGAAGCTGCTGTATTTGAGCCTGCACATGGTTCAGCACCAGATATAGCAGGAAAGAATATATCAAATCCTGTAGCAGCAGTATTATCAGGTATTATGATGCTTAATCACATAGGCGAATTTGAAGCTGCTCTTAAAATAGAAAAAGCAGTAGCAGATGTTCTAAAAGAAGGAAAAAGTGTCACTGCAGATTTAGGTGGAAATGCAAATACTGTAGAATTTACAGAAGCTATAATTAAAGCAATGAAAAAAAAATAGCACTACTCTAAAAGTGTGTTTGTAAGAATTCTATTTAATTTAAAAGCTATGAAATGGGAAAGTTAATTTCTGAATTTCATAGCTTTTGTTTTGTAATTAATTTAAAAAGTTGTTTGTCAAAAGTTTTAAAATATATATGTTTTATCTAATATGTAGGAATTTTTTTATATATTCTGTATGGCTTGAAGTTTTAATCTCTTCTAATTTACAATTTAAATCATTTTCAGTTTCTTCCTTGACAATAGCTACAACTTCATCTTTTGGATTTAATTCATTTTTAAAAATATGACAATTTTTAAAGTTTCCTGTTAAAGAACAAATAGTATTTATTTTATCAGTAGTTTTTATTCTTACAAGCCAATTAGATTTATAATTGTAAAGTGTTTGTATACTGGCATTTTCACTGTTAAATTGAATAGATCTTTTATTTCTATTTTGAATTATATCAGCTATGTCACCAAAAACTGCACTGGCAGTAGGAAACATTCCTGCTCCTTTACCTGAAAAAACAACATCGCCTACAGCATCGCCTTTTATAACAATAGCATTTAATTCATTTTCAATTTTGCTGAGTTCTGAATTTTTATCTACAATAACAGGTTGTACAGAAGCAAAGATTCCATCTTCTTCTTTTCTACTTATAGCTAAGAGTTTTATATTATAACCATTAGCTTTAGCATACTTAAAATCATCAGCATCTATATTGGTAATGCCTTCTATGTGTATATCTTTCCAGTTAATTTTTTTATCATAGGCGATAGTAGATAGTATGGATAACTTTCTTGCTGCATCATAACCTAGAACATCAGAATCAGGGTTAGATTCAGCAAAGCCCAAATCTTGAGCAATTTTTAAAGCATCTTCGTAGCTCATGTTTTCATTATACATTTTTGAAAGTATAAAATTCGTAGTACCATTTAATATTGCTTTAATACTTACAATTTCATTACCTGTAAGACATTCCATAAGAGGTTTCAAAATAGGTATACCGCCTCCTACACTAGCTTCAAAGTTTAATGTAACACCATTTTCATGTGCTATATCTAAAAGTTCTTTTCCATGTTCCGCCATTAAATCTTTGTTGGCTGTTACCACATGTTTTTTTGAAGCTAAAGCTTTTTTTACATATTTGTAAGCAGGATTGATGCCACCCATAACTTCAACAATTATATCCACAGGGCTTTTTAAAATGTGTTCAAAGTTATCAGTTAGAATTTTAGAATCCTTTTTTTGTTTATGTTTTTCAATATTTCTAACTAATATATTTGAAAGTTTAAGTTCCTCACCTGTAATCTTTTTAAATCTTTCTTTATTTTTATTTATTAATTCAGCTGTACCTGTTCCAACTACTCCATAACCTAATATTGCAATAGATGCCATATTAAAAAGCCCCCTTTTTATTTGTATTTACTCTCATTAACTAAAATTTAGCCAGTAGGAACTTCCCTACTGGCTTTTTACTTAAATAATTCGTTGT
Source organism: Clostridium sp. JS66 (assembly GCF_033561535.1). Taxonomy (NCBI): domain Bacteria; kingdom Bacillati; phylum Bacillota; class Clostridia; order Eubacteriales; family Clostridiaceae; genus Clostridium; species Clostridium sp. JS66. The sequence continues at coordinate 470,932 of NZ_CP131467.1, forward strand.
TTATTTAAGTTTTAAGCTTTTGCAAGAGCTTGATCTAAGTCATATATAAGATCATCAACACCTTCGATACCAATTGAAAGTCTTATCATATCAGGAGTAACTCCAGCAGCTTTTTGTTCTTCTTCATTAAGTTCTGCATGGGTTGTACTTGAAGGATGAATTACGAGTGACTTCGCATCAGCTACATTTGCAAGTAATGAGAATAATTCAACACTATTTATAAATCTTTTTCCTGCTTCTAAACCACCTTTAATTCCAAATGTGAATATTGAACCAGCACCTTTTGGTAAGTATTTTTTAGATAATTCATTATATGGATTACCTTCTAGTTCAGGATAGTTTACCCAAGAAACCTTTGGATGCTTACTTAAAAATTCAACAATTTTTCTTGTGTTTGATACATGTCTTTCTACTCTCAAGGATAGTGATTCTAAGCCTTGAAGGAATAAAAATGCACTTTGAGGACTAAGAGTTGCTCCAGTATTTCTCAAAAGTTGAACTCTAGCTTTTAAAGCAAATGCTGGTGCGCCTAAATCTGCGTATACTAATCCATTGTAGCTTTTATCTGGTGTTGTAAAATCAGGGAACTTTCCACTAGTTCTCCAATCAAATTTACCACCATCAACTATTACTCCACCAATTGTAGTTCCATGTCCTCCAATAAACTTAGTTGCAGAGTGAACAACTACATCTGCTCCAAATTCTATTGGTTTAACAAGATATGGAGTACCAAAAGTATTATCTATGATTAATGGTATTTTATTTTCATGTGCAATATTTGCTACAGCTTCTATGTCTAATACATTGATTCTTGGATTTCCTATAGTTTCACCATAAAGTGCCTTTGTTTTATCTGTAATAGCTTTTCTGAAGTTTTCAGGATCATCTGGATTTACAAATACAACTTTTATACCAAGCTTTTTTAAGGTTACTCCAAATAATTCATATGTTCCGCCATATAGTGTACTTGCTGCAACTATTTCATCACCTGCACTTGCAACATTGAGGATAGCATAGGTAATAGCTGCGAGTCCTGATGCTGTTGCGAGTCCTGCAACTCCACCTTCTAATTCTGCTATTCTCTTTTCAAATACATCTGTAGTTGGATTCATTATTCTTGTATAAACATTTCCAGGTTCTTTTAATTGAAATAGGTTAGCAGCATGATCAGCATTTTTAAATACGTAAGATGAAGTTTGGTAAATTGGAACAGCTCTTGATCCTGTTGTTGGATCTGGTTCCTGTCCTGCATGTACTTGTAATGTTTCAAATGATAATTTTCTTTCACTCATTTTAGATTCCTCCTAAATATTATTAAACCTTTAATACATGGACGAAACTTCTAATTTGATAATTGCCTAGGAAATTTTTAAAATAAAAAATCTTCTTGCAGAAAAGCTACAAGAAGATTATTCCCCTAGCTTCTCATCTTTCAGGATTTAACCTGCTGGAATTAGCACCTTTGAACAAAAATGTTATTCAGGTTGCTGGGCGTCATAGGGCCAGTCCCTCAGCCTCTCTAGATAAGAAGTTCCGTATTCGATTGAATAAATGATAACAGATATTAGTTTTAATTGTCAATACCAAAAAAACTAAAAAAATAAAATTTATATTTTAAAAATTTGTTATATGCACTGAAATAACTTGATATTTAATAGATAAAAAAATTTAATTTAGTGAAAATTTTTTTTATTCATTTCTTTATAATAGAAAAACTATTGACAATGTAAATAAACAGATATACTATTAATAATAAGTATAATTGAATGTAAAATCTTATCCAGAGTGGTGGAGGGACTGGCCCTGTGAAACCCGACAACCGGCATTAATTAAATGTATCGGTGTCAATTCCTGCAGAATAAGTTTTTATTCTGGTAGATAAGAAAAGAAGTTTAAAATTAGCAATTTTAAAGCTGCTTTTCTATGAAAAGCAGCTTTTCAAATTTATATGAATAATTTACTACTGATAAAGGAGAAAACTATATGTTTATAAGAGATACATTTTTAGAAAAAGAAACCACTTTATCCTTTGAAATATTTCCACCTAAAAGCAATGAAACTTTATTTAATATTATTGAGGAGTTAAAAAATTTTGATCCGGGTTTTATAAGTGTAACTTATGGAGCAGGTGGAAGTAGTAAAGATAGAACTGTAGAAATAGCTTCGATAATAAAAAATAAGTATTCAATAGAAGCGCTTGCTCATTTAACATGTATAACATCTACAAAAGAAGAAATAGAGGAAGTAGTTGAAAATTTAAAAGTAAACAAAATAGAAAATATATTAGCCCTAAGAGGTGATATACCAGAAAAATTTACTATAGGTAAAGAACATTTATATAGATATGGGAAAGATTTAATAAATAAATTAAAAATTGATACTAACTTGTGTATAGGAGCAGCAGCTTATCCAGAAGGACATAATGAGTGTAAAGATTTGGACATGAGTGTAAGATATTTAAAAGAAAAGGTTGATGCAGGTGCAGACTTTTTAATCACTCAGTTATTTTTTGACAATAATAATTTCTTTAAGTTTAAAGAAAAGATGTATAAATATAATATAAGAGTTCCAGTAACTGTTGGAATCATGCCTGCTATAAATAAAATATTAATTGAAAAAATACAAAAATTATCTGGGTTTATCATTCCAGATAAAGTTAAAAATTTTATGAATAAGTATGAAAATAATGAAGAGGATCTTAAAAAAGCAGGAATAGAATATGCTAGCTACCAAATAGAAGAATTATTGCAAAACAAGGTAGAAGGGGTCCATCTTTATACTATGAACAAACCTGATATTGTTAAAAGTATACTAGACAATGTATCTTTTAAATAGTATTAGAACTAACGAAAGGAGAATGTAATTTTGAAAATAAATGATTTGGCTCAAAGATTTAAGAATAAATTTATTATATTTGATGGAGCAATGGGAACTATGCTTCAAAAATCAGGACTTAAAGTAGGTGATTTGCCTGAAACTTTAAATATAACAAATCCTGATATTATAAGAAATATTCATAAACAATATATTGATTCAGGTGCTGATATAATAATTGCAAATACTTTTGGAGCAAATGAATTAAAGTACAGTTCTTCTAAGTATTCTATAGAAGAAGTAATTACTGCAGGAGTAAAAATTGCAAAGGAAGCGGCCCAAGATAAGCTTGTTGCTCTTGATGTAAGTTCTATTGGACAAATGATGGAACCTACGGGACCTTTAAGTTTTGAGTCAGCATATAATTTATTTAAAAAGCAGGTTGTTATTGGTGAAAAAGCAGGTGCAGATTTAATTTTAATAGAAACTATGTCTGATTTATATGAGACTAAGGCTGCAGTTCTTGCTGCAAAGGAAAATAGTGACTTGCCAGTATTTTGTACTATGACTTTTCAGGATAATGGAAGAACACTAATGGGAACTGATCCTAAAACGATGGTATTCGTATTAGAAGGTTTAGGAGTAGATGTTCTTGGAGTAAATTGTTCACTAGGACCTAAGGAGCTTATGCCTATAGTAGGAGAAATACTAAAATATGCATCAATACCTGTTATGGTTCAACCTAATGCGGGGCTTCCAAGATATGATGGAAAAAATACAGTATATGATATAACACCAGATGAATTTGTGAAATATGCAAAAATCATGGCTGAAAAGGGTGTAAGAGTTTTAGGTGGTTGTTGTGGTACTAATCCAGAATTTATAAAGAAACTATGTGAAGGATTAAAAGATAGTAAGCCATTAAAAATAGAAGAAAAGAATTTTAGTGTAGTATGTTCTTCTACAGAAACTGTGTTTTTAGGTGAAAAAGTTACAATAATAGGTGAGAGAATTAATCCTACAGGAAAATCAAAATATAAGGAAGAATTGAAAGAAAAAAGTGTTAATTATATTCAAACTCAAGCTGTAAAGCAAAAGGAAGAAGGAGCCCATATAATAGAACTAAATGTAGGACTTCCAGAAATTGATGAAAAAGAAATGATGATTAAGGCTATAAAGTCAGTACAAAAGGTAGTACAATTACCAACAACTATTGATAGCCCTAATGAAGAAGTACTAGAAGCTGGAGCTAGAGTTTATAATGGAAAACCTATTATAAATTCTGTAAATGGAAAAAGGGAAATAATGAAAAAGGTTTTTCCTGTGGTTAAAAAGTATGGAGGATGTGTAATAGGTTTAACTATAGATGAAAGTGGTATTCCAGATACAGCAGAAGGCAGATTTAAGATAGCAGAAAAAATAGTAAATACTGCAAAAGAGTATGGTATACATAAGAAAAATATAATAATAGATTGTCTTGCTTTAACAGCTTCAGCACAGCAAAAAGAAGTATTGGAAACAATAAAAGCTATAAAATTAGTTAAAGAAAAATTAAAGGTTAAAACTGTACTAGGAGTAAGTAATGTATCTTTTGGACTTCCAAGAAGAGAAATATTAAATAGAACATTTTTGTCTATGGCACTTTATGCAGGATTAGATTTACCAATAATGAATACTGGAGACGAAGGAATGAAAGAAGTTATTTATTCTTTTGAAGTTCTATCCAATATTGATAGAGAAGGTAAAAATTATGTAGAAAAGTATGGAACAAAGTTAGTAGGCAAAAAAGAAGAAGCAGTAACAAATATTGAAAATATAAGTTCAATAAAAGATTTGAAACAAATTATTGTAGATGGAATAGAAAAAGATGCTATTAGCAGTACAGAAGTTTTATTAAAAACAAAAGAACCTTTAGAAGTTGTTAATTCTTATATTATTCCAGCATTGGATTATGTAGGAGAACAGTATGAAGAAAAAGAAATATTTTTACCACAGCTTATACAATCAGCTGAAACTGTAAAAAAATCTTTTGAAGTTATAAAAAAGAAAATTGTTGAACAAGGTGAAGAAAGTATATCTAAAGGAAAAATTATTTTAGCAACTGTAAAAGGCGACATACATGATATAGGTAAAAACATTGTAAAAGTTCTTTTGGAGAACTATGGATTTGAAGTAATAGATTTAGGAAAAGATGTGGCTATTGAAAAAGTAGTTAATACAGTAAAGGAACATAATGTTAAGCTTGTAGGGTTGAGTGCACTCATGACTACTACAGTTGTTAATATGAAAAAGACTATAGAAGCTTTAAGAGAAAATAATTTACAATGCAAGGTTTTTGTAGGCGGAGCTGTTCTTAATGAACAATATGCAGAAATGATAGGAGCAGATTTTTATGCTAAAGATGCTAGAGAATCTGTAAGAATTGCAGAAGAAATTTTCCGTAATTAAATTCATCATGTAGAATATTTTTAATATATAGTATAAAATATATAAATAATGATGAATCTAATATAAGAGGAGGAAAGAGTAAGTTATGAGTGACATAAACAATATAACTGGGAAAAATGGCAAGTATGTACCGGAAATAAAAGGAACACTTAGAAGTCACATGATAAATATTCCAGAAGTGATAAGAAAAGCTAGTGGTATAAAGGTATTTGGAAAAAGGTTAAAGTCATTTTTATTTACTACAGATATTGCGGTTATAAAAAATACTAATGCGGATGCTATAATGGCAGTATACCCTTTTACACCACAACCAGTAATAACAAAGGTACTAGTTGCAGCTTCAGATGTACCAGTATTTTGTGGTGTTGGCGGAGGGCTTACTATGGGTAAAAGAGTAGTTAACCTTGCTTTAGACGCTGAATTTAAAGGGGCTATGGGAGTAGTAGTGAACAGTCCTACATCAAATGATGTTATTAAAGCAATGAGAGATACTGTAGACATACCTATTATAGTTACAGTAGTTTCGGAACATGATGATATACAAAAAAGAATAGAGGCAGGGACTACTATAATTAATGTGGCAGCAGGCAAGAAAAGTGCTGAAGTCGTTAGAAAGATAAGAGAAAAATATGCTGAGTTACCTATAATAGCTACTGGTGGAAGAAATGAAGAGAGTATAAACGAGACTATTGAGGCTGGTGCTAATGCTATTTCGTATACACCACCAACTACTTCAGAATTATTTGCAGTAACAATGGAAAAATATAGAAATATGGCAATGGAACTTGATAAAAAACAAGACTAATTATAATAAACTACAATTAAAGAATAAATCCTATTAATTTAAGGATTTATTCTTTAATTTTTTTATATACTTTTATTACACATTGATAAAAAATATTTGTGAAATTCAAGATTTTTACTAAGCTCAGGATGAAATGATGTAGCTAGTATATTATTTTGCCTAGCAGCCACCATATTTCCATCAATTTCACAGATAGTTTTTACATCATTACTGTAACTAGAAATATAAGGAGCTCTTATAAAAATCAGAGGAAGTGGATTTGGAGAAACTTGTTCAATTACTTTTTCAGTTTCAAAGCTATCAATTTGGCTTCCATATGCATTTCTCTTAACCTTTATATCCATAACAGAAAGATAAGTATTTTCATCATTTTCAATTTCTTTGGCAAGAAGTATCATCCCAGCGCAGGTGCCCCAAACTGGAAAACCTCGTAATATTTTTTCTTTTAATGGATCAAGTAAATTGGTTTCTTTTAATAGCTTGCCAATAACGGTGCTTTCTCCTCCAGGAAGAATAATACCATGAATGTTTTCCAAATCTGATATTTTCTTCACTTCTACTGCATTACAGCCAAGAGATTTTAAATGATTTATATGTTCGATAACTCCACCTTGAAGAGATAAAACTCCAACATTCATGTTTTACCAGCCCCTTTCAGCATATCTGTTATCTAAATCTCTTAAGTCAAGACCTTTAATTGGTTCTCCTAAGTCAGTAGAAACTTCTGCAAGTATTTTAGGATCATTATAGTATGTGGTTGCAAGTACAATAGCCTTAGCTCTTTTTTCTGGATTTGAAGATTTGAATATACCTGAACCTACAAATACGCCTTCAGAACCAAGCTGCATCATAAGAGCAGCATCTGCTGGAGTTGCAATTCCACCAGCTGCAAAATTAACTACAGGAAGTTTACCTTCTTTCCAAACATATTTAATAAGGTCATAAGGTGCTCCTAATTCTTTAGCAAGTGTCATAAGTTCCTGTTCAGAAGAATTTTTTACCTTACTTATTTCTTCCATCATGCATCTCATATGACGTACAGCCTCTACAACATTTCCAGTACCAGCTTCACCTTTAGTTCTAATCATTGAAGCCCCTTCGCCTATTCGTCTTAAAGCTTCACCAAGATTTCTAGCTCCACAAACAAAAGGAACTTTAAAATCCCATTTGTTAATATGGTAAGCTTCGTCGGCAGGAGTTAATACTTCACTTTCATCAATATAATCTATTTTAAGTCCTTCAAGTATTTGTGCTTCTACAAAATGACCTATTCTAACCTTTGCCATAACAGGAATAGATACGGCCGCTTGTATTTCTTTTATCATCTTTGGATCTGACATTCTTGCTACGCCGCCTTGCTTCCTTATATCTGAAGGAACTCTTTCTAGTGCCATTACAGCACAAGCTCCAGCTTTTTCTGCTATTTCAGCTTCTTTAGGATTTACAACATCCATGATTACACCGCCCTTTAACATTTGGGCTAAATTTTTGTTTAATTCATATTTTTCCATAAAAAATCCTCCAATTTAAAATATATAATAAATTAAAAAGGCCTTGTTAATTATCACCATGGTTTACAATGATATAATAAGACAAAAATAAAGCCAAGTAAAATGTATGCATACATTTTACTTGGCTTTATTGAATATAAATTAGGGAGTGGGTATTTCATATTAATTGTTAATAGTTTTTATTTAAAATATCTATTTAATAATCCATTGAATGCGGCACCATGTCTAGCTTCATCTTTACACATTTCATGAACTGTATCATGAATTGCATCATAGTTTAATTTTTTAGCTAAAGTAGCTAAATCTTTTTTACCTTGGCATGCACCATGTTCTGCTTCTACTCTCATCTCTAAGTTTTTCTTTGTACTATTAGTTACAACTTCACCTAATAATTCTGCAAATTTTGATGCATGTTCTGCTTCTTCAAAAGCTATTCTCTTGTAAGCTTCAGCTATTTCTGGGAAACCTTCTCTATCAGCTTGGCGGCTCATTGCTAAGTACATTCCAACTTCAGTACATTCTCCAGTAAAGTTAGCTCTAAGACCTTCTATAACTTCAGGATCTATATCTTTAGCAACACCAATTTTGTGTTCATCTGCCCAAGACATTTCTCCTTCTACTTTTTCAACAAATTTATCTTTTTTAGCTTTACATTGAGGACATACATCTGGTGCTTCCTCTCCTTCATAAACATATCCACATACTGAACAAACAAATTTTTTCATTACATATTCCTCCAATTCAAAATTATTTATAATTAATTTTTATTTATTATTTACTTGTTGATATTATTATATAATAATAATTATTATTTATCAAGAGTTTTTTAAAAAAATTTTTTTTATTTTTAGGGTAATAGATAATGAAAACTATATATTGCTTTGTAAAAACACTATATTAAAATATAATAATATTAAAAGAGAAACCATGTTAAGGAGGATTTCTTATGAAAATATTAGTTATAGATGATGAAAAAAGTATTTTAAATTTGATAAAGATGAATCTAAAATTAGAAGGATATGAAGTAATTGTAAGTATGAATGGTATTGAAGGAATTGAAAAGTTTAAAAAGGAAAAGCCTGATTTAGTTATATTAGATATCATGCTTCCAGATATAAGTGGACATGAAGTTATACAGAAGTTTCAAGAAATAAATAATGATATACCTGTAATAATGGTTACGGCTAAAAGTCAAATAAATGATAAGTTATTGGGATTACAGTTAGGTGCAGATGACTATATAACAAAACCCTTTAATAGTACGGAACTTATCCTAAGAATAAAGGCTATAACTAAGAGAATAACTAAAAAAGATAAAGAAGAAGTACATAAAAATAATGAAATAAATTTAGGAGCTATAAAAGTATTAAAAAATGAAAGAAAGGTTCTGGTAGATGGCAAAGAAGTAAATATGACTTATAAAGAATTTAATACCTTACTTTTAATGATTGAAAATCATAATAAAGTTTTTACAAGAGATGAACTTTTGGAAAAAGTATGGGGTTATGAATACGAAGGAAATTCTAGGGCAGTGGATATACTTATACAAAGGCTTAGAAAAAAACTTAGTCCATATTCCCAGTCAGTAAAAACTATATATGGTGTAGGATATAAGTTAGAGATATAAAGAAACGGGGTGTCCCTTTGAAAAAGTTAAAGTTAAAAATTAAAACAAAGATTATTTTAATGAATATGGGAATACTTATTCCAGCTATAGTTTTTATATATTTAATAACCATTAACAATTTATATAGTAACGTTATAAAAAGCTCTATTAATTTTTTAACAAAAGAAAGTTATAGTACTCAATTGTATATTGCAAGTTATATTGAAAAAGATAAGGCGGTATATTCTGAAACTGCTTTTAGAAATATGAGTCCTCTTATAACCACCTATTTATCTAATAAGTTGGCATTTAGAATACAAATGTATGATGCAAGTGGAGAAATCTTAGCAGATTCTATAAGTAATAGTGTTAATATGTATGCTGAAGATATAAATAGTGCTGTAAAAGGTAATAAGTCCTATGTAGTAAAAAAAATTGATGGACAAATATATATATTATTTTCAAGTCCTATTTATTTAAATAAGAATACTATAGGATGTGTGAGGTATGTTTATTCAATAGATACTGGCCAAAAATTAATACATAGTATATTGGTTATTATGGGAATTGTAGCCTTAGCAGCAGTGGTTATATCTTGGATACTTAGCAATTTATTCTCAGAGAATATAGCTGAACCTATAAAAAAGCTGAAGGAAGTTTCAGAAAAGGTGGCCTTGGGTAATTATGAGAATAAGATAGAAATTAAAAGTGGAGATGAAATAGAGGATTTAGCTAATACATTTAATACTATGTCTGAAAATATAAGAATTTATATAGAAAGTTTGAAAGATGAAAAGAAAAAACAAAAGGACTTTTTAGATAACGTAACTCATGAATTTAAGACACCATTAACAGCTATAATAGGATATTCTGATTTAATTCCTAGATTAGAGGATGAAAAAGACATAGAAGAAAGTCTTGTTTATGTAAAAAATGAGGGAGAAAGGCTTTTAAAGTTAGTTGAGGAATTATTGGATTTATCTAAATTGGGTAAAGTTAATTTTAACATAGAAAAAACTAATAACAATTTAAGAGAAATAGTAGAGGAAACTTTAAATATTATGCAACCAAGGATGAATAAGTATGGTATAGGCATAATGAAGGATTTATTTGACATAGAAATATCTTTAGATAGAGATAAAACCAAACAAGTTATATTAAACATATTAGATAATGCAATAAAGTATAGTGAGTGTACAAGCATTGATATAAAAATGCAAAAGCATGAGGAAAAAGTATTATTAAGTATTATTGATGATGGAATAGGTATAGATGAACAATATTTGGATGAAATATTTGAGCCTTTATCTAGAGTAGACAAGATAAATTCTAGAAATAAAAGTGGAAATGGCTTAGGTCTTACTATTTGCAAAGAAATAGTGGAAAAACAAGGTTGGAATATAAAAATTTCCAGTAAAGTTGGAATGTGGACATGTGTAAAAATAGTTTTTAAATAATTTATGAAAACGATAAAATGTTACATTTATGAAACATTTATGAAATACTTATGATGAATTATGACGTTATTATATAGGAGGATTGGTAAATGAAAAGGATTAATATAAAATTTAAAGTTATTGGCATATATTTATTTATAATACTTTTATGTATTATAGGAACTAGTATCAATTATAACAATCTATATAATAAAGTTACAATTATAGATGATAAAGAAACTACTATGAAAAAAATTAATATGTCTATACCAGTAAAAATTGAATTTTATAATGATAAATTAGGTAGTTATACATTACAAGATGATAATTCCATAAAAAATATATGGAGTTCAATAAATGAGATTACTTCAGATTATACTAGTAAAAATAATTATATAAGTAAGGATACATCATCTGTTAATATTAAAGGAAGTGTATATTATTTAAATGGGACAAAAGATGATTTTGAAATAAGTAATGTATTTAAGTTAAATAATTATGTTTACTATGATAATTATAAATTGCCTATAATAAGTAATTTAAAAAGTAGCTTATTAAATTATTTATATTCACCATTTAATTTAGGAAAGTTTATAAGTGATAGAAGTAAGGTAATTTTTATAGATTCAAACAATAACAAAATTAAGTTAGGAAACTCTGATAAAGAGTATATAAAAAATATAGTGGAAAAGTCCACAAAAATTGAAGATGACAGACAAGTTATGGCTTTAACAGGAGAAAATCAAAATATAGTGGCTCATATAAAAGTATATGTTGACCAAGAGGATAATGATTTATTAAAAGTTAAAAGTTATAATGTAATGACTATTGATGTGTATGATGAAAATTTTTTCGTTGCACAGTATATGGGAGATGAAAATGGAAGGCACATATATATGAAAGGCAACTTGAAAGATGTATGTAAAAAAATAGAAGAAAATCATATACAATAGTTGATTGTGGAGGTTATTATGAAATTTAAAAAGTATGTGTCTGTTATCATATTAATATTTTTAGTTTTTAATTTAACTGGATGTAATAGAAATTCTTTAAAAGTAACCTATGAAAATGGCTATCCAGATTTAAAGGGAAAACATTTAGTAGTATATGTAGCATCTAGAGAAGAAGTAGGAAAAAGATTATTAGAACTTTTTAAACAAAAAACAGGATGTACATATGAATATATGAGAATGCCTACAGAAGAAGCTGTAGCTAGAGTTAGACAAGAAAAAGATTCTCCAAAGGCAGATATATTTATGGGAGGGAGCTGCGATGCTCATACCCTTATGAAGAGCGAAAGGCTTTCAGAAAAATATATTTGTAAAAACGATAATGCTATACAAAAACAGTATAAAGATCCGCAAGGTTACTGGATTGGTTTTGAAATAGAACCTTTGTCTATTGTTATAAATAAAGACAGATGGGAAAAAGAATTTGGAGCTAGAGGATTAAAGATTCCTAATAGCTATGAAGATTTATTAAATCCTGTTTATAAAGGAGAAATAGTAATGCCTGATCCTAATACATCAGGTACAGCTTATACTTTTTTAGCATCACTAGTGCAAAACATGGGAGAAGAAAAAGCTAAGAATTTATTAAGAAAAATAAAAGTTAATGTAGGTCAATTCACTGTTAATGGGTATACTCCAGCACAAAAGGTAGGTACAGGTGAATATTTAATAGGTATAAACTTTTTAGGTGATCAATTACTTATTAAGAATTCTGGATTTAATATAGTAACTAATGTACCACAAAAAGCTGGTTGGAATATAGATGCAATTTCAAAAATAAAAAAAGGTCCTAATGGAGATGTTGGAAAGTTTTTTATAGATTTTTGTACCACTAAGGAAGCTGCTGATGCATTATCCAATATATCATTAGGAATGTCTACTAGAGAAGATATAAATTCTAAAAGTGAAATAAAGCTTTCAAATTTAGATATATATAAAAATTATGATTTTACCAAGGCTAGCAATGATAGAGAAGAATTATTAAAAATGTGGAATGGATTAAACTAGTTTAAAAAGTAGCTACTTTAAAATTGTTATATTACATGAAATATTTATGCGAAAATAATTGCTTATTATTAATTTGTAATTGTTAAAACGCTTTAAAGGGAGGAACAAAAATGAATAAAGTAGTAGACTTTTTCAGTATTCAAAAAAAACAAGTATCTGTACCAATTGAGCAGCAAAGAAAGGATTGGGCTAAAGAATTTTTTAAAGCATTCTTCGTTGTTTTTATGGCCTATGCATGTATGTATCTAATTAGAAATAATTTTAAATCAGCACAACCTTTATTAAAAACTCAGTTAGGATTTACTACAACTGAACTAGGTTATATAGGTTTTGGATTTTCTTTAACTTATGCTTTGGGCAAAACCATTTTAGGATACATTATAGATGGTAGAAACTCAAAACGTGCAATATCAGTATTATTAAGTATGTCTGCCACTATGGTTTTAATAATTGGAATTATTTTATTAATGGGTAAAAAACCTACTGGTGCTATCTTATTTTTATGGGGATTAAGTGGATTTTTACAAGCTCCAGGTGGTCCAAGTTCTTACTCTACAATTTCTAGATGGACGCCATCCAAAAAAAGAGGAAGATATTTAGGATTTTGGAACATGTCACATAATATAGGTGGAGGATTAGCTGGAATATTAGCATTAGCTGGAGCAAACATATTCTTTCATGGAAATGCAGCAGGAATGTTTATAGTACCTGCGCTAGTAGCATTAATTGTAGGTATTGCAATTCTATTTATTGGAAAGGATGAACCACAAGAATTAGGCTGGAATTCAGCACCAGAAATATTTGATGAACCAGAAGACAAAGAAGTTAAAAAACTAGATGGAATGAGTAAGTTTGAGGTTTTGAAAAAGTATGTTATAACAAATCCTTGGATTTGGACTTTATGTGTAGCTAATGTATTTGTATATATAGTACGTATAGGAATTGACAACTGGGCGCCATTATATGTTACAGAAAAATTACATTTTCCAATGGGGGCTGCTGTAAATACAATATTTTATTTTGAAATGGGAGCACTTTTAGGAAGTCTTACTTGGGGATATGTATCTGACGTATTGAAGGGAAGAAGATCTATAGTTGCAGTATTTTGTTTGATGTTAACTTCTGTAGCAGTGTTGGGCTATAGGTATGGTACAAGTGTTACAATGATAAATATTTCATTATTTTGCCTTGGTGCATTAATATTTGGACCTCAACTATTAATTGGAGTATCCCTTGCAGATTTTGCTCCTAAGAAAGCTATTGCAGTGGCAAATGGTTTAAGTGGTACTTTTGGGTATTTATTTGGTGATTCTACAGCTAAAGTGGCACTAGCAAAAATAGCAGATCCTAAGTCATCAGGTATAAATATTGGAAGTGTACATCTTCATGGATGGAATGATGTGTTTGTAATATTTTATGGTGCACTTATTATAGGAATTTGTCTTCTATTGATTGTTGCTTATGGTGAAGAAAAGAAAATAAGAAGAAAAAAGTTATTAGATCAACAAGAAAATGTTGCTTAATAAATATATGATTTATATAAAAACAATATAATAGATGAAAAACATTCCTTAATTTAAATGAGTGAAGTTGTCAACTAAAAGTAGACAACAATAAAAGCAATATTAACCAAAGCCTCGTTCAGTTCGATACTGAATGGGGCTTTGATAACTTAATGCATATGCTGGTCTATCATTATTGTAATAATGGATGTATCTGTCCACAAATTCAAATAGATCATCTTCTTCCCAAAATCTAAAATCAACTGCCATTTCATCTTTAATCCAACCGTTTATTGATTCAATAACTGGGTTATCTGTTGGAGTTCCTACTCGCGACATAGAGCGAATTATGTTACAATTATTATGAGCTTTTGCGAATGCTCTTGAAGAATAGACTGCTCCTTGATCCGTGTGCAAAACGACTGGAGTTGTTTGTTCTTCAATTTTTTTCTTTAAATCTTTCAAACATAAAAAGTAGGTACGTCTATCACCGGGTTTAGATGTGAGGTGATGTGCAATAATCTCATTGTTGTATGTATCCATAATATACGTTAATTCGTATAAGCGGCCTCTATGTTTAAGGCAAGTCATATCTGAAACTACTAATTCTAATGGTTTTGAAGCATTCCACTTTCCTTTAACTATGTTTGGATAAACGATATTTTCATTCCCAGGTCTCCTATATTTATAATTTCTAACTTTGGATTTGATGCCACTGATTTTACAGCACTTATGTGCAAGATTATCTGAAAACGACCACCCAGTTTCCTTGCGGATGACTGCAGCGAGTCTATGATATCCATATGATTTATGTTTGCTATGAGCTTCTTTCAGTAAATCTGTAAGTAGTTCCCTATCTTTCTCATATCGATTCTGTACACCCTGACGGGATTTCCACTTGTAGTACCCAGAACGGTTAACCTGCATTAAAATACAAAGAGCCTTAAGAGAATATTTAACTTTTAAGTTGTCAATTATTTCGTACTCGGATCTTTTATAGAAACGAACTCCTTGTTTGCACCAACTCCTTTCACCATGTACCCTTTTTTTAACCTTTCAATTTCGATTTCTTGTTTTGCTACAATTAAACGAAGTCGATCTAATTCCTTCATTGATTTGCTTCTATGTAATGCTGCAAACTTATTTCCTGATTTCTTTTTATTTTCTAAGCCAGCTTCACCTTCATTTAAATATTTATGAATCCATGTTGCAATCATACCACTTGCGATACCTTCTTCTTTTGCTAAAGTTGGCCGACCAATACCTTCATCAAAATATCTACGGACAATACGGAGTTTTTCTTCCTTAGACCATTTTTTATTTTGACCACCTTTTGTTCTACTCATCATAATCACATCCTTCTAACTTGATTTTAACATGAAAAAAGTAGACATGCTTTTTTCATGTCTACTTTTATCTTACAACTTCACTTAATTTAAATGAGGAATGTTTTTTTGTTATTAATAATTATCTAAAGTAAATAATATTATGGAAAAACATGAAAATTTTTTAAAAAATACTATTGCAAAATAATAATTATTATTATATAATAATATCTGTAAAGAATATAAAAATAAAAATTTAGATAAAATAAAAATTATTTTGAATTGGAGGAATATGTAATGAAAAAATTTGTTTGTTCAGTATGTGGATATGTTTATGAAGGAGAGGAAGCACCAGATGTATGTCCTCAATGTAAAGCTAAAAAAGATAAATTTGTTGAAAAAGTAGAAGGAGAAATGTCTTGGGCAGATGAACACAAAATTGGTGTTGCTAAAGATGTAGATCCTGAAGTTATAGAAGGTCTTAGAGCTAATTTTACAGGAGAGTGTACTGAAGTTGGAATGTACTTAGCAATGAGTCGCCAAGCTGATAGAGAAGGCTTCCCTGAAATAGCTGAAGCTTACAAGAGAATAGCTTTTGAAGAAGCAGAACATGCATCAAAATTTGCAGAATTGTTAGGTGAAGTTGTAACTAATAGTACAAAGAAAAACTTAGAGATGAGAGTAGAAGCAGAACACGGTGCATGCCAGGGTAAAAAAGATTTAGCTACTTTAGCTAAAAAATTAAACTATGATGCAATTCATGATACAGTTCATGAAATGTGTAAAGATGAAGCAAGACATGGATGTGCATTTAAAGGTTTATTAAATAGATATTTTAAATAAAAATATAACTTAATGTATATAAATTAAAATTGGATTAAAAATATCTGTATCTAGAATTGGATACAGATATTTTTTTGTTGGTATTTAGGCCTATTCAAAAAATAACCAGTCAGTATGCTAGTATAGTTTCTTTTATATACCTTATAAAATTATCATGAATAACGAAAGTTTTATGCAGAATATACAAATAAGAAATAGTTGAAATATTTACTATATTTCTACACAAATAACGCTAAAAAAACACTAATATGAAATCTCTATAAAACATTGATACTAAAGAAAAAGATTCAATTTATCCAATAAGTTTATAGTACAATTTAAAGTTGTAAATAAAGATAATTTATAAAAATAAATATTAAAAAAAAGTTGCATAATTATAATAATGGATGTATAATTATTATATTGATCTAAGGAGTCAAAAAAGTTTATTGGAAAAGGGGAGAAAAAAATGAAAAGTTTAAAAAAAGCAGTAGTACTTATGCTATCAGTAATTTTCATTGCTGCATTGTTTGCCGGATGTGGAAAATCAAGCAGCGGTCAGAGTCAAGCTCAGGGGGGAAATTCATTAGAAAAAATAAAAAAAGCAGGGGTATTAAAAGTAGGACTTGAGGATTCATTTCCTCCAATGGAGTTTAGAGACAAGCAAAATGAACTAAAAGGTTTCGATATAGATATGGCAAATGAAATAGGAAAAAAATTAGGGGTAAAAACTGAATTTGTATGTACTGATTTTAATGGAATAATTCTTGCACTTAAATCAGGTAAATTTGATACTATAATTTCAGGTTTAAGCATTACAAATGAAAGAAAAAAAGAAATATCATTTTCAGATCCATATGTAATGAACTCACAAATAATAGTTGTTAAAAATGGAAACACTGCTGTAAAGAGTGCTAATGATTTAAAAGGTAAAACTATAGGAGTAGGTCTTGGTACAACTAGTGAAAGTGTTGCAACTAAAATGCAAGGATTAAAAGAAGTTAAAAAGTATGATAAAACTACAGAGGAACTTCAAGATTTATTAATAGGCAGAATTGATGCTGTTATAGTAGATGAGCCAGTAGGCAGATACTATATATCAGAAGCTGATAAGAAGGGTAAATATGAAGTTTTATCAGAAAAACTTACTAAAGAACCAATGGGTATAGGATTTAAAAATGAAGATAAAGAATTAAAAGATGCAGTTCAAAAGGCAATTAATGAATTAAAGAAGGATGGAACTTTTTCTAAGCTTTCAGTAAAATGGTTTGGAACTGACATATATAATGAAAAATAAGATTCATTTAATCAGAAATTACAGGACAATGAGATTATTAGTCTCATTGTCCTAAACTTAAAAAATTGAATTGGAGTGAAAGTATTGGATACAGGAATTATAATAAAAGTATTACCCATCCTTTTAAAAGGAAGTGTAATGACGATAGAACTTACTGTTATTGCGCTAGTTGTAGGAACAATACTTGGAGTATTTTTAGCACTTTTGAAACTTTCTAAGAATGTAGTGTTTAGAATAATATCAAGTTTTTATACATGGATATTTAGAGGAACTCCTCTACTTTTGCAGTTATTTTTCTTCTATTATGGTTTGCCTTTCATGGGAATGGAGTTAACACCTTTTTCAGCAGCAGCCATAGGACTAAGCTTAAACTGTGGTGCATATATGGCAGAAATAATAAGAGGTGGAATTCAATCTATAGATAAAGGACAGTTTGAAGCTGCAAAAGCGCTAGGTTTCACTTATGCAGATACTATGAAAAAGATAATATTGCCACAAACTTTCAAGGTTATAATACCACCTGTAGGAAATGAGTTTATAGCATTATTAAAGGATACTTCATTAGTATCAACTATCGCTATGGTAGAACTTATGAGATCTGCTCAACAGATATATGCAAGTACTTTCAGACCTATAGAGGTATTTTTTACAGCAGGTATATTATACCTTTTATTAACTACTATATTTACAGGTGTATTTGGAGTATTTGAAAAGAAACTTTCTGTTTATTAATAAAAAGGAGAAATTTTTATGGAAAACATAGTTGGAAATAATTGTATAGATTTTAATACTAAAGATTTTATGATAGAGGCTACAAATTTAACTAAAAAATTTAATGATTTAACTGTATTTGAAAATTTAAATGTTAATGTAAGAAAGGGAGAAGTTCTAGTTGTAATAGGACCTTCAGGATCAGGAAAAAGTACATTTTTAAGATGTCTTAATCATCTTGAAGAAATAACTGGTGGTAAAGTAGTTATAGAAGGTGAAGAACTAAATCCTAAAGATAAGAAGCTTATAAGAAAAATTACAACAAAGATGGGAATGGTTTTTCAAAACTTTAACTTATTCCCACATATGACAGCTATGCAGAATGTAATGGAAGCACCAGTTGTAGTAAAAAAGGAAAATAAAAGTGAAGTTTTAGAAAATGCTAAAAAGCTTTTAGAAAAGGTTGGACTTTCAGATAAAATGGATTACTATCCTTCAAAGCTTTCAGGTGGACAGAAACAAAGAGTTGCTATAGCAAGAGCACTTGCTATGAATCCAGATATAATGCTTTTTGATGAACCTACATCTGCGCTAGATCCTGAACTTGTAGGAGAAGTTTTAAATGTAATGAAGGATTTGGCAAAAGAAGGAATGACTATGGTAGTTGTAACTCATGAAATGGGTTTTGCCAAGGAAGTTGCTGACAGGGTTATATTTATGGATGGTGGAAAAATTGTAGAACAAGGACCACCAGAGCAGATATTCTCTCATCCTAAGGAAGAAAGAACAAAGGCGTTTTTGGAAAAAGTACTCTAAAAGGTTGGTATAAAATAAGTGTCAACTACAAAAAATGCAGTTGACACTTATTTATAAAATTAAGTATTTGAAAAATAAAAATATAAAAAAGATTGAGACTGAAGATGGTATCATAAATTCTCAATTGGAAAGACGGAGGTATTTTTTATGAAAGATAAAGTTGTATTAGCGTATTCTGGTGGATTGGACACATCAATAATAATTCCTTGGCTTAAGGAAAACTATGATTTAGAGGTTATTGCAGCATGTATAAATGTTGGCCAAGGTGATGATATGAAGGAAGTTGAAGCAAAAGCTTTAAGAACTGGAGCTTCAAAGGTATATATTGAAGATTTAATAGAAGAATTTATAACTGATTATGTATTTAAAGGCATAAAAGCAGGAGCTTTATATGAAGAAAAGTACATGCTTGGAACTTCTTTTGCAAGACCATTAATGGCAAAAAGATTAGTTGAAATAGCACATGCTGAAGGTGCAAAATACATAGCACATGGATGCACTGGAAAAGGAAATGATCAAGTACGTTTTGAAGTTGGTATAGCAGCTTTTGATCCTACAATAAAGGTAATTGCACCATGGAGAATATGGGATATAAAATCAAGAGAAGATGCTATAGATTATGCTAATGCTAAAGGCGTAGAAGTGCCAGTAACTAAAGAAAAAATATATTCAAGAGACAAGAACTTATGGCATTTAAGCCATGAAGGTGGAGATTTAGAAGATCCTAAAAATGAACATAAGCAGGAAATGTATCTTATGACAACTCCACCAGAAAAAGCAAAGGATGAAGTTACTTACGTAGAAATATATTTTGAACAAGGAATAGCTAAAAAGTTAAATGGAAAAGAAATATCTCCAGTTCCATTAATAGAAACTTTAAACGAAATAGGTGGAGAAAATGGAATAGGAGTAATTGATATAATTGAAAATAGATTAGTAGGAATGAAATCAAGGGGCGTATATGAAACTCCAGGTGGAACAATCCTTTATGCAGCACATAAAGAACTTGAAAGATTAACTCTTGATAAAGCTACATTCCATTATAAACAAACAGTATCTCAAAAGTATGGTGAATTAGTATATGAAGGATTATGGTTTTCTCCATTAAAAGAAGCTTTAGATGCTTTTGTAGATGTTACACAGAAAAATGTTACAGGATCAGTAAAATTAAAGTTATATAAAGGAAATATAATGGTAGCAGGTATAGACGCACCTTATGCTCTTTATGATGAAGGTATTTCTTCCTTTGGTGCTAGTGAATTGTATAGCCACAAAGATGCAGAAGGATTTATAAATTTATTTGGTCTACCAAGCAAAATACAAGCTATGACTAATAAGAAGAAGGAAAAGTAATTATGAAACTTTGGGGTGGAAGATTTAAAAAAGCTGAAAACAAACTTATGGAGGACTTTAACAGCTCTTTAGGATTTGATAAAAGACTTTACTATGAAGATATTCAAGGAAGTAAAGCACATGTTAAAATGCTTGCTAAGTGTGGAATTTTAACGCAAGAAGAGTGCGAAAGCATAACAGAAGGATTAAACTCCATACTTTCAGATATAGAAAATGATGTACTTCAAATAGAAGGAGACTATGAAGATATTCATAGCTTTGTAGAGACGAATTTAATAGAAAGAATAGGTCAAGTAGGAAAGAAGCTTCATACTTCAAGAAGTAGAAATGATCAGGTAGCCGTAGATTTAAGACTTTATGCAAAGAAGAAAGCTTTTGAAGTTATAGAAGATATAGATGCACTTAGAGATGTAATGGTAAAACTTGGAGAAGAAAATAATTACTTGATGCCAGGCTATACTCATCTTCAAAGAGCACAAGTAGTGACATTCAAGCATCATATTATGGCTTATCATAATATGATATCTAGAGATAAAAAGAGAGTAGAAAATGCCATAGAAATTATGGATGAAAGTCCTCTTGGATGTTGCGCTTTAGCTGGAACCACCTACAATATAGATAGAAGTTTTACAGCTAAAGAATTAGGATTTAAAAAACCAGTAGATAATTTTTTAGATGGAGTAAGTGATAGGGATTATGTTATAGAGCTTTTATCTTGTTTTTCTATAATGATGATGCACTTAAGCCGTTTAAGTGAAGAATTGATCCTCTGGAGTAGTAAAGAATTTGACTTTATTTTGATAGATGATGAGTTTTCAACAGGAAGCAGTATCATGCCTCAAAAGAAAAACCCAGATGCTGCAGAATTGATAAGAGGCAAAACAGGGAGAGTATACGGATCACTCATGGCACTGCTTACCACTATGAAGGGCATTCCCCTTGCCTATAATAAGGATATGCAGGAAGATAAAGAACAGTTTTTTAACTCCTTAGATACAGTATTAAGCTGTTTAAAAATAATGAGAGGTATGCTCTCCTCAATAAAAATTAAAAAGGAAAATACTTTTAATGCAGTTAAAAAAGGATTTTTAAATGCAACAGAAGCAGCAGATTATCTTGTTAATAAGGGTATGGCATTTAGAGATGCTCATAAGGTAATAGGTGAAATAGTACTTTATTGTGAAGAAAAATGCAAGGCGATAGAAGATGTTTCCTTAGAAGAATTGAAAAATTTTAGTGATTTATTTGAACATGATGTCTATGAGTTCATAGATTACGAAAATACTTTAAGTAGGGGAATAAAAACAGAATTAAAATAGTATTTAAAAAGGTTAAAGTAAAAAAAGTAGGTAGAAAATTTTCTATCTACTTTTTTAAAATTATTTAACTTCTCTTCTGTCATGCTCCCTATCTCTATCAGGATCTCTGTCCCTGCCAAATAATGAGAAAGCATATAAGCCGGCTATACCTACAAGAGCATATATAACTCTAGTGAAGGTAGACATAGTCCCAAATAACATAGCTACTAAATCGAATCCGAAAAATCCAATTAATCCCCAGTTTATAGCACCTATAATTACCAATATTAGTGCGATAACATCTAATGTTTTCATGGTTACATCTCCTTTATAATTTTATACAAGATTATTATTTGCATATTTTTAAAAATTATAAGCAAATAAAAAAAACAGGAAAAAATTTTCCCGTTTTTACTGTTCTTTAATCATAATATCCAATTCTATATTTCTATCTACAGGTTGATATAAAGAAATAAAAGTGTTTGTTCTTTGAATGCCATCAACTTTTTGAATTTTATTCATTAATAAATTCTGAAGGTCTGCTATATTTTTGCAAATTACTTTTATAAATATAGTATATTCTCCAGTGGTATAATGAAGTTCAACAATTTCTTTTATAAGCTTTAATTGTTCTAGTGTTTCCTTAAAAGTATTAGCTTTATCTAAATATATTCCTATAAAACAGCAAACATCATAGCCAAGTTTTGAGTTATCTATAATCATCTTGGTTCCTTTAATTATGCCCAGATCCTCCATTTTTTTCATCCTAACATGGATAGTTCCTCCACTTACATGACATTGTCTAGCTATTTCAAGAAATGGAGTTCTAGAATCCTTTATGAGAATATGTAGTATCTGAAGATCTAAGTCGTCTAATCCGTTAACCTTTAAATTCATATGTATCACTCCTTATATTAAATACAATGGTTATTAATTGCGAAAAACAAATATTTATTATATGTAAGATAATCAGTATAAATAATATGTTATTAACATTATACCAAAAAAAGTGTTAAATTAACAATTTCAAACGTTATCATGAAAAAGAACTTACTGATTTATAGGATCAATTTGTGCAAAGTAAATAATAGCACATGATTTGTAAATTAACAAGGATAATCTTAAATTAAATTCGTAAATTGGGCGCAGTCCTTTAACTTTGATACACAAAAGTCAGGGGTGAATCAAGAAAATTCTTAATTTCCGAATTTCGATAATTTAACTTAACTTATAAAAAGAAGTTTATTTTTATTATTATATAACATAATGCTGTTGTTGCCATGATCTGGTATATGAATAACATCTAAATATCTATTACATTTTTATCCAGTTGATTTCTTAATCCTTCTATTACAAGTCTGTTTTCAGCAATTGTCTTTGTATAAGAATTATCAAGATATGTATAAAATCAAATCATGATTATCCACATAATTTTGTCTTGGTGAAATTCGCTGACTACTGCTTTTATGTAATATATTTCCATACTAAAACACTCTCAATTTAAAAAACTTGATATATAGGTTTACAAATATACTTAGCTTTTCTTTTGTTTATATGTAAATAAATTTAAGGAAAGAGGTTTTAAGTATGGATGAAATGGTACTAAAAACACAAAAATGGCTTAATAGTACGTATAATGGAAAGGGAGGTTATTCAACAATTCCAGAGGATGGGGCGACTGGATGGGCAACGATGAATGCACTTGTGACAGCATTACAAATTGAATTGGGTATATATAATCCAAATGGAAATTTTGGACCAGCAACAACAGCTGCATTTAAAATGCTTGTAAAGGGAACGCCTAATGTGAATCAAGTATATATTTTACAGGGAGGTCTATTTTGTAAAGGCTATAACCCTACTGGTTTTACAGGAGTATTTGGAGATAATACAGCAGCAGCAGTATCGAAATTACAATTAAATGCAGGGTTGGATCAGACTGGTAATGTAAATGCGTTACTTATGAAGTCTATCTTATCAATGGATGCTTTTACATTGCTTAATTTTGGAGGATATAATGGTGATCCTAATATACGAATAATACAACAAAGATTAAATCAAAAATATTCGTCAAATCAATATTTTGCAAGTGATATTGGTTTAGTTCCTTGCGATGGTATATATGCAAGAGCAACAAATAAGGCACTATTATATGCATTACAGATTGAAGAAGGAATTTCAGTTCCAAATGGAGTTTTTGGACCTACTACAAAGAGTAGATGCCCTGTATTATCCTTAGGAACTACTAAGTCGAATTTTACATTTTTATTACAATGTGCATTATATTGTAATAAGTTCGATCCAAATGGATTGAATGGCAAATATGAAGAGGGAGTTAAAATGGCGGTTACAAACTTCCAAAAATTTTGTTGTTTATCGGTAGATGGTACAGCTGGTATGCAAACTTGGGCTTCATTACTAGTAAGTACAGGAGATAATACAAGAAAAGGTACTGCTTGTGATTGTGCATCTACTATAACATCTGATAAAGCAAAAACACTAAAAAATAATGGATATAAAGCAATCGGGAGGTATTTAACCGGAAAGTATAAAATGACATCAACAGAAATAAATACAATATTTATATCTGGTCTTAAAATTATTCCAATATTTGAAACCGGCGGATATGAATTATCATACTTTACTCCATATCAAGGTATTATTGATGCAAAAGAAGCGATACAAGTAGCGCATGACTTTGGTTTTAATAAAGGAACTATAATTTACTTTACAGTAGATTTTGACGCGTTAGATGGAAATGTTACATCTTCAGTACTCCCATATTTTAGAGAAATATATAGGGCATTTAGTAGAACTAAGACAGACTATAAAATAGGAATTTATGGAGCTAGAAATGTATGTAGCAGGGTAGCTGCAGAAGGATATTCTTGTAGTAGTTTTGTATGTGATATGTCATCAGGCTTCAGTGGAAATCTTGGGTACCCTTTACCTAAAGATTGGACAATAGATCAAATCTCCACTGTTACGTTAGGTAGTGGATCAGCTCAAATAGAAATAGATAATAATATATGCTCGGTTGATAACATAGGAGAGTCAAACATTACACTTAATAATAATGCTAGTGGGTTGCCAGATCCAGCTCAAAAAGTATTAGAAAGAATTGTTGTATCTGGTAGTGAGTATGATTGTAAGGTTAATATTTTTGATGTGATAAAGTTGGGAAAAAGATATAAATATAATTTTATTGAGCCTGCAATTAATGAATTAAAGAAATTTAGGGAACAATATCCATATGACATTGTTACATGGCTTATTTCATCAATAGCATATGACTATTCGGATTTAGAAAATTTTAAAGATACGGCAAAAAAATTACAAGTAAATATAGCTTTTTTCAAGGATACTACTGAATTTGCTTCATATATAAATAGAAACAGAGATAAGTGTAAAATAGGTAACATAACTATATTTTCACATGGAATACCGGGAAGCATAGAATTTGGATATGATCAAGGTGCTGATTTACAATCAAAGTTAAGCTTTAATATTTATCATCTAAAAGACATTAAAGCAAGTTCATTTAGTCCAGATGTGTTTACACAATTATATTGCTGTAATGGGGCAACAAAAGTAGATTCAAGCTCTGATGAGACAGGATTACTTAAGGATATATATGGAAAGAGCATGGCTGGAGAATGGTATAGTAGTGGATTCGGTAAGATAAGAGCAGCAAATGGAAAAACCGATTATACGGTGATATTTGGAGATGATGTTAACAAGCATGCTGAAGCTCAAAAGGTTAAGGGATATTGTGAGAATGGAGCAGTTAATTATCCGATCCCATCTCCTGGAGTAGTTTGGATTGATTTTCCTAGTTAGAGTATAAATTTAGACGAAAAATATTAATATAATAAACTGAGATATATTAAAATAAATTATAAAGAATAGCATTGACATATAATTAATGTTAGTGCATTATATAGGTAGAATGGTACTCGGGAGCATTTGAAATATGGATGATTTTAAAAATATTTGTATTACATATTTTATAATATTAGGCTTAATTCTATTGTTAAGTTATTTTAAAATATCTGGAACTAATTGGTTAGTGTTTCCTTTAATAAATTTAATTGCATTAATAGTGCTAGTAACTATATTTATTAAATTTAATGTTAATTTAATAAGTGTATTAATATTTTTTTCTATTTTACTATTATTAATGATGATTATTGCTATTGATAGTAATTCATTATTTGGGAAATATTCGGATTATGGATTATATATTCCAAAGTTAATATTTCCACTTGAATTATTAACAGCATTAATAATTTTAACTCTTCCATTTGAGGGAATATTCATATTTTTAAAACAATATAGTTTGTTGAATTATTCTTGCCTAATAGTTCCTATATATATAATTGTAATAGTCATAGTAGTAGTAATTACTATGAAATTGTTTAGGAGAGGTTGATACTTTTAAACATGTTAGTGTAAATAAATTATAATAGTAAATAAAAACAAAAGGATTATCTCTTGTTTTAGCTTTGCATTTAAAATTCAGTTATAATAGGAATACCGCCAACATTTCCGACAATCTTTATGCTAATACGTAAAATGTATGAAAAATAATATAAGTTCCACAGAATATGTATTGTGTGGAAATCATGAAAAAGGGTAGAAGTGTCATAAAATAAGGCTTCTACCCTTTAGATATTTGTAAAAAAAGCATGTTTGCAAAAATTAATTATACATAATATAATATTTAATCCTAAAATAATTTTGTTTGGAAAGATAAGCAGGAAATAGACCAAAATATTGAAGCTGATGTAGAAATTATAACTTTAACTAAAAAAGAAAGGCTGGATGGTATATATGGAGACGATTAATATAATTGATACCATTGATTTTTAGTTATATATAAATATGAAAAAGTATTATTTTAAAGATTTTTTAAAAATTGACAAAAAAATTTGTGATATTTATAATTAATTATGAATATATAAAGTGCAATTTAAGAGGTGATAGTATGGATTATATCCATGTAAAACTACTTGGGAACTTTATTGCAACATTCAACGGAAAAAACATATCATTTCCATATAGTAAAGTCCAAGCTCTATTTTGCTATTTGGTAATAAAGAAACAAGCTACAAGGGATGAATTGTCAGCACTTTTATGGCCAGATATGGAAGAGAGTATTTCAAGAAAAAATTTAAGAAATGCAATATACAAATTAAAAAAAGTTTTTGATAAAGAAGAAGTAATAGATTTTTTAAATAAGTCTACAATTTTATTTAGTGAAAATACGAAAATAGATACAGATGTAGATAAATTTATTAATAAAAAAGATGAAGTAGATATATATAAAGGTGGATTTTTAAAGGGATTTATGCCTAAAGATGCTGAAAACTTTCAAAGATGGGTATTTGAAATGCATGAATATCTCCAAGAAATATATCTAAAAAGACTTAAAGATAAATTGGAATCAGAAGAAATTACTGAAAATTATGATGAAATTGAAAAATATTGCAAATTAGTTATAAAAGTTGATGAATTTGATGAGGATGCTTATAGAAAGTTAATATGTTGTTATAAAAATCAAAGAAAATTTAATAGTGCCATTGAATTATACAATAAACTTTCAGATATGCTAAATAAAGAATTATCTATAGTTCCTGATCCTAAAACAACGGAGGTTTTTAAAGAAGTACTAAATTTAATGGATGTAAGACATAAAGAAGAAAATAATGAAAATTATTTTTATGGAAGAATTAATGAATTAAGACTTATGGAGAATAATTATAAAAATTTTATTAATGGTAAAGACTCAAAGTCAATATTAATAAAAGGTGAAATGGGTATAGGTAAAACAAGCCTTAAGGAGAGACTTCTTCAGACTATTGAAAAAGATAAAGAAGTCCATATTTTTGAAACAAACTGCTATCAGTTTGAAAATGAATATGCGTTAAAGCCTTGGAGAAACATAATTTCAAGTTTAGCTTATATTATAGCTGATAATAAGAATAAAACTTCTGGTATTTTAGAAAATATAATAAGGGAACTTGTTCCAGAAGTAAATAATGATTTTAGATATTCGAAAAATGTTAAGTTAGAGGATACCATAGAGCTATTAAAGCATGATGTAGTTGGAAATATACTAACATACATACTGAAAAAAATATCTATTGATAGAAAAATTTTATTAGTATTTGAAGATATACAATGGATGGATTCAGTTAGTATTTCCCTGCTTACAAGTATTATATCTAAATGCGAAGAAAATAATATAATGTTTCTACTTACGTTTAGAAATGAATTTAATCATAATGTAGATAGATTTTTAACTTCTGCAAAAAAGTATGACAGAATTGAGGTTATAGAGCTTAATAGATTTACTACTTTTGAAGTAGAAAATTTCATTAAAAAAGCTCTTCCAAAGTATAGTTTATCAAAGGAAATTATAAATAAAATATATGTAGAAACTGAAGGAAATGCATTTTTTCTTAAAGAATATCTTAATATAATAGAGTCAAAAAATAATATAAATATAATGACATCTAAGATGCAGGATGTTTTAAAAACTAGATTTATAGATATATCTGAGGATGAAAGAAAAATAGTTGAAATAGCATCGTTATTTCATGATGAAGTGCCTATGTTTATATTAAAAGAATTAACACAAAAAGATGAACTCGAAATTATGGATATAATAGAAAAGCTTGAAGGTAGATTTATTTTAAAAGAGTCAATAAATGAAGAGAATATATGTTTTAAATTTACTCATCAAAAGTTAAGAGAATTTCAATATATGAACTTATCTGAAGCAAAAAAGAAAATACTCCATAATAAAATAGGTAAAATAATAGAAAAAACATTGAAGAATAATATAGGAGATATTAATATTTATTATAAATTGATATATCATTTTGAAAATGCGTATAATTATATAGATGCTCTTAAATATAGAATTAAAAATTTGAATGTTTATCTTAATTTTAGCCATGAGCTTTTTCCTATAATTTATTATAGCAATAAATCCTATAATGAATTATATTTCAATGATAAAGAAACAATTAAAAGTCTTAAGGAAATTGAAAAATCCTTGGATAATTTAAAAAGTAAAGAACAAAATTCTAGCGAAGTACTAAAATTAGAAGTAAGTGTACTTCATATAAAAGGAAGATATTTAATAAGAAAAGGCGAGTATGAAGAAGGAATAAAGAATATTCAAGATATGATAGATAAGGCTAATGAAATTGGGTGTAATGATTATGCTATAGAAGGTTATAAGCAAATGATTTACTATTGTATTCAAACAAATAAAAGTGATGAAATGATAAAGCATATAAATTGTGGACTTGAACTAGCTGTCAAGTGTAATTATTATGAAGAGGTTGGAATAATATTAAGACTCAAGGCCTTATATAAAAAGATGGTTGGAGAATATGAAGAAGCTCAAATGTTAATGCAGGAATCTATAAATACCTTAAGCGAAACTAAGCATGCTTTTGATAAATATGCTTTAAACATAGCTGCTTGCTATAATTATATGGGAGACATAAGAAAGAGAAAAGAAAATTTTTTAGAAGCATTGGATTACTACAATAAGGCTATTGAAATATGTGAACAAAAAAATGTACTAACTAGTCTTGCTCTATTTTATACTAATGCAGGAGAAACAGCTTTTTATACAAATGATTATAATTTATCAACAAGGTATTTTAAAAAAGCTTTAAACATTTATAAAAAGTTTGATATTATATGGGGAAAATCCATAGCAGAAGCCTTTATGTCAATAATTTTGATGAAAGATGGAAATTTTGAAGAGTCTTTAAAGTTCTTAAAAAATGCTGATATAAATTCAAAAATTTTGAAGAATCCTAAGGAAATAGGTACGGTTTTTAGAGCTAAGGCAGAAATACTGCTAAATGTAAAGGATAATACACATTTTAAACATATATTTGAGGGATATTTAAATGAAGATTTTCAGGAGTATGTTAAACAAGGAATAATATATTTAAAAGAAGCTAGAGATGAATACAGTGCTAATGCTTTAAAGAGATTAAAATGAAAGAAATTAAATCTGAAGTTTAATAAAAACTATAAAAAGTAGGATTAATGTCCTAGTTTTATAGTTTTTTTATCATTAGTAATAATTTTTGTGTTTAATGATGTATGATATATGAAAAACAATACTATCCATTTATACCTAATTAATACTTTTTATAGTATAATGGTAATTAGATTTACCTTGATTTTAAATAACTTACTAATATTGGAGGTACTATAATGATGAAAAACAAGTTAATCATTATGCTGTGTATTGTAGGTACGACTTTTTCTATGTCAACTAAAGTAATGGCTTCAACTAACATTCAGCGTATTTGTGGTGATGACAGGTATAATACAGCCATCGAAATTTGCAAAAGTGGTTGGACAAATGGTTCGGAATACGCAGTCTTAGCTAGTGGAGAAAATTTTCCTGATGCCCTTAGTGCAGCACCACTTGCTAAAAAATATAATGCTCCTATTTTATTGAATCCAGGAACAACGCTAGACACTAGAGTTGAAGAGGAATTAAAAAAGTTAGGAGTAAAACAGGTATTTATCATTGGTGGATCAGCAGTTATATCTAATACGGTTAAAGATAAAATTGAAAAGCTAAATATTAAAACTACAAGACTTTGGGGACAAGACAGATATGAAACTGCAATTAAGGTTGCAGAACAGTTAGATTTTAAAGGTGAAATATTTGTGGCTAATGGAGAAAATTTTCCTGATGCAGTATCAGCAGCACCCATTGCAGCTAAAAAATCTATGCCGATTATACTTACACCTAGTAATAATCTACCAACTTCTGTAATTAAATATATGAAAAATAAAAATATACTAAAGACATATGTAATTGGCGATGATTCTGTAGTAAGTAAAGATATTTTTTGTTCGCTGCCTAATGCTGAAAGAACATATGGTGATAGTAGATATGATACTAATATTGCAGTATTAAATAAATTTAAAAATGAACTTGATTTTAGTAAAATTTATTTTGCTAATGGTGAAAGTTTTCCAGACGCTTTAGCAGGTTCTGCTTTAGCATCAAAAAATTCATCTGCTATTATACTAGTAAATGATGATTCTGGACAATCCACTAAAGACTTTGTACTTTCCAAAATACCTTCACAGTGTGAAGCTAATATAATTGGTGGAAGTAAGGTGATATCGGATGAACTAATAAATTATATGATATATCCTGCAGGTAACACTAATGGCAATGTATGTTTAGATGGACTTGCAGCTAAACAAGGAGAGTGGGTATATTATACTAATTATCCATTTGGAGGTTTGTATAAATCTAAGGAAGATGGCAGTTCAAGTACAAAATTAGATTATACATCATGTTTATTTAGATACATAAATATTCTAGGAGATTGGATCTATTACTCCACAGGATCTGATATATACAAAATAAGAACGGATGGCTCTGGCAAAACAAAAATAGTTGGTGATATCTCATGCAAGAACATGATTGTAATTGGAGACATAATTTATTATGTTGGAGATTCTAATAAAGAAGGTAAAGAGTATTTGTGTAAAATAAATACTGATGGTTCAGGAAATACTGTGTTAAATAAAGAAGATCAAATTTTTGGATTAAACATAATAGGAAACTGGGCTTATTACATAAATGAATCTGATAATTTTAAAATATATAAAATGAAACTTGATGGTTCAAGTAAGATGAAGGTAATAGATGATACTGCGCGTCAAATTCTTTTAGATAATGGATTTATATATTATTCAACTTCTAATGGAATTTATAAAACAAAAATTGATAATCTAGAAACTGTTAATATTGTTGATGAGTATAATACTAGTAAATCATTTAATATTGCAAATGACTGGATTTATTATGAATCAAAAGATGGTTGTTTACATAAAGTTAAAATTGATGGAAGTGGCAATAGTACACTAATTGATATTGAAAAATTAGATTTTGGATTTGGTGCATCTATTATAACTACACCTAACATTGTAGGTAATTGGATTTATTACCACTGTTATACCATGGTTGATGTTGGAGATGCTGTTAGATGGCTATATAAGGGTAAAATAGATGGTTCTCAAAATATAAATTTGCATCTTAAATACTTACAAGACAAATCAATGAAATAAAAAAATTTTTGTGTTATAAACCGCACGCTTAAATTAGCATGCGGTTATTTAATTTCAGCCGGAAACTATTGTGATTATACAAATGATAATTATAAATTGATTCTTCCTTTAGTAGAAAAAGTTGCAACCTAAATTAATATTTTTAAAAATAATTAATTAAGATAGGTTTACATTATAGTTAATTATTTGTTTTTATTTAGTGTACAACAAATCAATCGATTGATATAAAAAATTAATTAACGAAGGTGGGAAATTATTATGGCAACAGTATTATTTATATCTCCACATCAAGATGATGAAACATTATCAATGGGTATGGCTATAGCTAATCATAGTAGTAATCCTAACAATGATGTATATGTATTATCTGTATTCGATGGAACAGGAAGTAGCTTAAACGGAGATCCTAAACATCCGTCATATCCGTCTGGAAAAGAATTTAGTAATGCAAGAAAGGATGAACAAAGAAGAGCATTAGCAAAGTTAGGAGTGCCTGCTTCTAAAATATCTTATTTAGATATAAAAGATGACACTGGAATGTCTCAAACCCCAGATGCTGGTGGCGAAACACCAATAGATAAAATAGTTGAATATGTAGTACAAATGGCAGAAGGAATGGGTTTATTAACTTATGATGATCCGAATTATAGGTTTGGTAAGTTTAGTCCTGATTTTGAGGTTAAGACTACTTCGCCTACAGATGGTAACTTAAGAGATCCTAACCCTGCAAGTAGTAGTTATGGGCAGTATTTAAGTGGTGACCATAAGGCATGTGGATTAGCTGTACGAAGATTACAAAAGAATTATGGGTTAAGTAATCCTAGATTTTATTGCAGTCCTTACTGTTGGGAGAATCCTTTTATGATAGGGGGATATAATTATTCTTATGGTTCAGTAGCTACTACTGGTACTATATATGATGGTTCAGTAGGTAGCAATGTGACTGTTGGTAAAGAATATAATGCTAATTTAGTAGGTCAGTTTAAGAATGCTTTACAACAATATACAACCTCTACTGGATTAGGTATAGGTGATGCGTCAGTTCATGATTTATTTAAAGAAGTGAATAAATGTTTATGCTCATACTATCATGCATAATAGATATATTTTAAAATAAAGATATGAGAAAGGACTCATTACTGTAAATGAGCCCTTTTTATACTCTATCTTAAAATTCTACACTCATATGATATATAATAAATGAATAAAAATATGTTTATTCCATTTATAAAAATAAAAAACAGTAAAGTGTAGATTTACATTTTATTGCTTTTTTTCTTTGTATAATATGAGCAGATTAAAAGAGGTTTATATTATATGAAAATTAAGTAATTTAGTAAAAAATCTTGTGAAGTATAGGAGGTGACTAAAAATTGGAAAGTGAGTTATTTAAACTAGCTGCTTCTCAAGGAATATGGGCTGCATTGTCCATAGTACTTATTTTTTATATTGTAAAGGCACAAGAAAAAAGAGATTTAAATCAAGATGAAAGAGAGAAAAACTATCAGAATATAATATTAAAACTTACAAATGAATTTGAAATGATAGAAAATATTCAAAAGGATGTTGTGGAGATTAAACAACATATAAATAAAAATGCTAGTAACTAGAATTTTCATTTTGATATTTAACCAAATTAGTTTAAGAATAGTAATCATAAACTCTTTAGTATATATTATAATCTGCATACTAAAGGATTTATATCATCAATTCTTTTCTTTAGTTAGTAACTATTCCATATATAGCTTTCCGCAAAATCTACTAAAGCATTTGATAAAAACTTATTCTAAGTATTTAGATCTACAATAATGTATTGAAGAATGTATATTATGAATATTCCAAATGAAAGTTGGATAATAGTAATTGCACATGTTCTTAATAGATAGAAACCAAGATAAGTGTAAAACCCAGTAACTTTATGTGAATTTTTTGTTAAGTTCTTGCTGGTATTAGTTCTTCAATATCAAATTTGTTTATTAACTCAGAGATTTAATCTAAACTAATAACATACTCATTAAATCTTTTAATATGAAACAATTTGATCACTGCGTAAGATTATATAATTAGTTTTAAATTAATAAAAATAATTATAGGTTTACATTAGAGTTAATTATTTATTATTATTTAGTGCACAATCAATCGATTGATGTAAAAAATAAATTAATGAAAGAGAGGAATTCAATATGGGATATTTTGCAGTTAATAAAAGTGGAGTTAGTGTCAAATTATACACTTCATTAGGTTTTCAAACATCAAAAGGATATATACAAGAAAATGAGAGATTTGTAATAGATTGGATATGTCAAGGCGACGGTGGTTGTTATGGTCGTGTGCTTCATAATCCAGATGGAGGGGGTGTAGTTGATGGTTATTTTACGCTTAACACAACAAGCTCCCCAAGACATGATAATATGGATTGGAGAAGTAAGTGGAGTAACTTTGGATTTGGAATAGTTTATTCACCAAATGTTCCTGGCACACCATTATCCATAATGAAAATTGATAAAACTGTTGCTTGTTATGGTTCTGGTGGAGAATTTATTTGCTACTTAGCGCCAGGAAGTAATGCCTATATAACTCCTAATAGTGCATGTGGGGAACATTATAAGAATTGTATTTCTGCATATGGAGTCTACAACATTGAACATGGCCGAAATATATGGGGAGCATATTTCATAGATACTAAAATAAATGTACAAAGTGGATTTGATACTGCTGTTTATGGTAATTGGTAAAATAAGAATTAATAGAGAAAACGCGTGTAAAATACGCGTTTTCTTAGATTGATTGTAAAGATAGACGATTAGTTAATTTAGAAAGTTAGTTCTTATTTTAAAAAATTGTGGAACTATCTATACCACAAATATATACAGAATGTTAAGTGCTATTGAAAAAAATTCAAAAATTTATCTAAGTGTATTAGTTTATTGTACTGTTATAATTTCATGTCAAAGGTATATATATTCTAGTGCTAGATCTTCTAATATATCATTTACATCTCGTTGAGTTGTTGCTGCGAGCACTTTCAGTTTTATTAATATCCATAGATTTAAAGTAATATTAAATCTAACTCTCTTGACTTTTTTTATTTGCTATATATCCATATATAATGGCTTTCCATAATTTGTAATAATGTGGAGGTATAATGTATGAATGAATACCTAATATCTTTAGATGCGGGGAAATACGCCGTTAAAGCAATGGGAAGAAGTTCGAAAGGGTTAACTTGCGATATAAGGAAAGTGGATATTAAAAGCAAAATATATGAATTTAAAAATGGCTATATAGATGCAGAAGGTAAATCTTATAAAGTAATATTTAATGGTGATGAATTAATTGTAGGTGAACAAGGAGAAACAAAGAGTTATGAAACATCTAAAACTTTATTTATGCATAAAGTATGTGCTTATACAGCAATTACTTAATTTTTAGATCTTGACACCAAAGATAACAAAATTAATATGGTTCTTGCATGGTCCTATAAGTGTCTTAAAGATTGAAAAAGCTAAACAAGAATATAAAGATTTTATAAAAGGTAATGGAGTTATAGAAATAAGTGTAAATGATAAAAATTATAGTTTTGAAATCTCTAATGTAATGATAAAAGCTGAGGGATCAGGGATAGTTTATTTATCTCCACATCTTTTTAAAAATAAAAAAATAGGAGTAGTTGACTTTGGGGGATTAAATTTTACCTTTTCTCTTTATACTGATGGAATTTGTATGTCACCTTCATCTGATCGTTTTGTAGAGGAGTTTGGTGCAATAAAATTAACTAATTATGTAGCTGATGATTTAACAGGTTATAAGAGAGGTAATATAGTTAAATTTGATGCTGCAGAAAGGGCTCTTGATGTTGGATATTTATCTAATTTTGGACAAATAGATAAAGAAAGCCAAGATATTATTGAAAATAGTAAAAAGCGTTTCTTTGATGATGCCTGTGACGAGATTAATAGACATGGATTTCGTATAGAAGAGTTAGATGGATTAGTATTTATAGGTGGCACTACTCAAAAGTTGGTTGAAACTATAACCAATAAAATTCCTAATTCATTTATAGCTGCAGATCCACAATGGTCTACGGTAGAAGGTTTGTACAAGGTAGCTTATAAAAAATATGTTTCTTAATTTATAGTAGAGACAAATTATATATTAAAATAAAGATAAAGATCAGAAAGTTTAATACAAATTTGAAAAAGTAAGAAGTAATGCAGAGATTATACTTACTTAGTTTCATAAAAAAGTTAATATTGACATGATTAAGTTTTCACTTTCTAAATATAAGATAAAACCTTTGATATAATATACATTAATAATACCTTTATAATAAATTTGGAAATAAAGTTTATGTCATTATATACTCATATATTTATGTTCTTAGATATGTGTAATAATTCACATTGTAGGTAATAGTTATTAAGTTTTATTTTTGTATGGTTAATTTACAAAGAGTTCATATTAATAAAATACTTGTTTTTAATTCTGATTTAATATTTTTTAAATTTAGGTTTACATTATGGCTAATTATTTATTCTTATTTATTGTAATCAAAATCAATCGATTGATATAAAAAATTAAAATAATGGAGGAATGTATTATGTCAGATGAAAAAGAGTATTTTACTATGTATCAAGAAAATAAGATTAGGTTAATACCACCCTTTAAAGGTAAATCTAATTTTTGTAATGGATCTACTGAAAATAAGCTTAATAAAAATTTATTAAGTTCTATACTTGGCAATAAAAAATCATTAAGTACGGTTGAAGGTGCATTTGGTATTGATATACCTAGTAGCTATTTTATGGATGCTGTAAATACTGTTTTAAAACCTAAAGATCAAGGATCTCATGGCTCTTGTGGGCCACATGCTTTTAGTTATGCTTTAGAATTGATTAACTACACCAAAACAGGAATTTACAAACAATTTAGTACTAACTTCCTATATGGTTGCAGCAATATATTTGATGAGTGCATGAATAATGTTTCCAGCAAAGATGATAAATATTTAGATGAATCAGGAATGAATATAGATGATTTGATGCAAGCAGTTATGAGGTATGGGGATGTGCTTCTTACAGAAATGAATATTCAAGATCCAACGCCGTATAATTGCAAAAGTGAAATTAACAAAAATCCAAAAGGATATTTAGAAAGTGCAAGAAATCATAGAATAATATATGGAGGTATTGAAGCATTAACAAGAGAAGAAATAAAAACTTTTGTATGTGCAGGTGTACCTGTAATTATTGCTATAAATATAACAGGAGAAGACAATACTAATAGAGTTTTTTATGAAGATCCTAATAACAAAATAGGAGGACATTTCCTTTGCGTTGTTGGATATGATGAACAAGGCTTATTAGTAGTTAATTCTTGGCAGAAGGAAAGTATTTCAAAAGCCATTTGGAGGGTAAAAGATGATGTTCAAATTAAAGATGCTGTAGCATTAATAAGTTTTGATGTAGAAAAAAGTAATGAAAATGATTTTGATAAATTAGTGAAAGATTCTTGTAAGGCTAGAACTAGAAGTATGAGAAATGTTTATGGAGCTAGTAAAAAATATGTAGAATATCTAGTGTCTCAACTGAAAATGGAAACTGGTGGTTACGAAGAAAAAGGATTAAGCTCTTCTGCTAAATTTAGTGAAAGTTTTTGGCCTTTACCAGTAAAATCATATCAAGATTTTGGTAATTATTCAGATATTAGCACTTCTGTTTCAATAGGAGGAAAATTAGGACTTAGTGTAGATGGTTGCATGTTAGCTAGAAACGATGATTATGTAGCTAGTTCTGCTGGTGCTGTACTATGTGCTCCTGGAAATTATACTAAAAGAAGATATCCATTATTTTTAACAGATGGTTCCTCTTTAGATAGTGGAATTGAATATTTTAATGGTCACGCTTATCATGTGTTCGGATTAAAAAAAGTTGAAATATTAGCAGGACCATCTATAATTTCAAATGATATAGAAAATGAATTAAAAAGTCAAAGAGATAATTTATCTGTAGAACGTATTTTCGGATCAGATAGAGTAGGAACTGCTGTGGAAATAGCAAAACATTGTACAGGTGATACTATAATTATGGTTAATGATTATGATTATCCAGACTTAGTTTGTGCTGGTTCCCTTGGAGCTCAAATGAATGCAGCGATATTAGTTAATGATTCTTCTAATACATTAGATTCTAAAAACAAGGATTTTTTATACAATTTTGGACCACGTAGAATTATAATTATTGGAGGTACTTCTCTAGTATCTTCTTCAGTAGAATCTGCTTTAAGAAATTTTGCAAGTAATGTACAAAGAGTTTATGGTTCTGATAGATATGATACATCAGTACAAATTGTAAAACAACTTTGGAATAGCTATGATTATGATAATGTTGTATTAGCTCGAGGAGATGAATTTAAAAATATGTCTTCTGCTGCTATGCTAGGTGCTAACTTTAATGCCCCTGTACTTCTTACTGATGGTTATTCATTATCTAGTGGAGCAAGAGGTATAATTAATAATCTCAAGTCAAAAAATATAGTATGTCCAGTTATTTTAGGATCTCCTACAGGAACAATATCATCATCAATATTATCAAGCATATAAAGATATTTAGTTTTTTTACTGTATTAAGTATGAGATAGGCAGTTGTAGTTTATTTAATATAAAAATAAAATTAAATCAGGACCACCCGTAAAACGGGTGGTTTGCTCTAGCCCTATAAGGGCATATTACTGGCTTATGTCTAAAGACATTCTGAAAGGCCTGCCAACCGCAGATTTCTACGGTCTACCCCTAAAGGGGTTTTATTTTTTGACCTTATTAACTGCCTCACCCGTAAACGGGTCAATATATTCTTTTATACTGATTTGTTCTGCTATTATATCTTCTTGTATTTGCTTTCTTATATATTATTCAATTATCTTTTTATTTCTTCCAACCGTGTCCACATAGTATCCCTTACACCAAAACTGCCTGTTGCCATACCTGTATTTCAAGTTTGCATGTCTATCGAATATCATCAATGAACTTTTACCTTTTAGATATCCCATGAATGATGCAACACTCAACTTTGGTGGTATACTCACAAGCATATGTATATGATCTGCACATGCATTTGCTTCTATTATTTCTACTTACTTATGCTCACACAACTTTCTCAAGATTTGACCTATATCTGCTTTTATACTTCCGTATATTATCTGTCGCCTGTATTTTGGTGCGAACACTATGTGATATTTACAATTCCATTTACTGTGTGCTAAACTGTTGTTATCCATTTGGATACTCCTCCTTTGTATTTTGTTGTGGTTGGCAAACCCACTTTCATTTTACATCGGAGGTTTTATTTTTTTCTACTCATAGCTAAAAGCTTTTTAGAACCACCGGTATAACCGGTGGTATTCGTTAAACAAAAATATAAGGCCCCAGAATTTAATGTCTGGGGCTTATTATTTTTCAATATTTAATAATAATAAAAGTTTTTATACTGATTTGCTTTTGAACATATTATAGTTTGTTGATATAATTTTCATATATGTAAAAAAATATATTAAATGGAGTGATATATAAAATGATCAGAAAAGTTTTTAAATATTGTGTATATGCAGAGATAATATCGTTATTTATAGCGATGACTTTATTAGGTAATCCAGTTAAAGCAGAAATAGGAAAGGTTACAAGAATAAGTGGTGCTGATAGATATATTACAGCAGCACAAGTTGCTACAACAAATTGGGGGAATTCAGATAATGTTGTATTGGTGTCTGGAGAAGGGTATGCAGATGCAGTAAGTGGTTCTTTGTTAGCTGAAAAATTAAATGCTCCTATATTATTAACACCAAGTAATGTATTAGATTCAAATACTAAAGAAGCTTTATCCAAATTAGAAGCTAAAAAGGTATATGTAATAGGTGGAAATGCTTCGATTTCAAAGAATATAAGAGAAGAATTAAAATCTAAGTATGCATTAATGGAGTTAAGTGGCTCAAATAAATATGAAACTAATATATCTGTTGCTAATGAATTAATTAAATTAGGAGTTGATCCAAATAATATTATAATGGCTATTGGAGAAGGATTCTCTGATGCTTTATCTGCAGTATCAATAGCATCACTAAAGAACAAATTCTTTTGTTAGCTAATAATGATATGGATTATATAAAGCCAACAATGGATTTTGTAAAATCACATAACTCAAAAGTTACGGTTATTGGAACAAAAGAGATAATAAATGATAAAATATATAATGAAGTTAATGGTATGGTTAGAATTGAAGGAGGAGCCAATAGATTTGATACTAATTTGAATGTATTGTTAAAGTTTAGTTCATCATTAAATTTTAATAAAATATATATTGCAAATGCAAGTAGTGATGATGGATATGCAGATGCATTGGTGGCATCTGTATTATCTGGAAAGAATAAATCTCCATTAGTACTATTGGATGTTAATGGAAACCCATCAACAAGCAATGCAATAAAGTTTATAAGTGATAATATAAATAAAACATCAGATTTAACTGTCATAGGTGGGACAGGAGTTATTACTAATAGTACAGTTGATCAAATAAACAAGAGTATTCTAAGATCTTAATTTTTAAAATTAAAAATTATTTATGAAAATGGTATATAATAAATACAAAAGCTATTGATGTTTTTCAATAGCTTTTGTATTAGCCATTTATTTATTATTTTTAAACACATAATCTTCTATTTCATTAACATTTTTATTTATATCATCAACTATATTAAATTTTTCAGTAAGTTTTGATATAATTTCTTGATAATTTTTTTCTCTTTCTTCTTGCCTAGTATCTCTTTTTTCTTGAGTTGAGGCCATTTTTAGTATTTCATTTTCCATAACTTATCATCATTCAATTCATTTCTAAGTTTTTTTAATGCTATATTTTTTGTTTTATTAACAGATTGTCTAGATATACCAAATTTTTGCCCTAATTGTGTTACAGAATAATCTTTTAGAAATATTCCCATAATTATTTTTTTTTGTGTTTTAGAAAGCTTGTCTAATAACTTGGCTAAAATTATTTTATCTTCTATAGCACTTGTATAGTTTATTGTGGCATCTTTCAATATTTCTAAATTTAAAGTTGCTTCCATATTATATAATCTTTGATATTTTTTAGATAGATGAATGTACTCATGTTTTATGGAATTATGTATATAACTAACTATATATGATTCATTTTCTAGATATGGTTTCTTAAATAAAGGAAATTTATTTATGGTTTCAATAAGTTGAATTATTAAATCTGTATCACTCCCATCATATTTTAACTTTCTACTATATTTTTTTATTAATGGTGTAAATTTAATTATTATTTCTAAAATAGAATTTTTATCACCATTTTGAGAAGAATTAATTAAATTTGACAATTTACTTTTCATGGATATTCCCACCTTTTAAACAGTTTTACAAATAAAAAGGATATTTTAAAAAATTTGTAAACCGTTTTGGCTATTAATATTAAATGTCTTTGGGAATTTTTTATTATGTCTAAATATACTACATTAAATTTCATTGAAATAAGTTGTAAGATAGCTGAATGTGGTATAAAAGCCATTATAATATTTCTTATAAATAATTTTAAAACTACTATAATTTTCGAACAAATCTACAGTATAAATGCCTAAAGTTCAATAATTACAAGTTTTTAAATAAAATTTGTGAAATTTAAATAAGAATTAAATGAATATAATTTGACATAATTTTCGGAAAAATAAAAAAATATACAGATAAAAAAGTAGCTTAAAAAGTACTACTGTTGCATCAAAGAAAAACTTATAGATTTACAAATAATTGATTTAACAATGATAGTATTGCCTTTTAAATTAGCAAAGCATTTTTGTTATGATAATAAGCAAAAGAATCAGGTGTTAAAATAAGTATTTTGTTTAATGGTAAATATACCGAAATGGTTAGTTAACATTGTCACATGAAAGGTTAATGATAGAAAATGTATAGATGATATGATTAAAAATAAATATTGTATTTATTTTTTCTATATGGGATACTATGACTACAGTTGGTATTATAAATTAAGAGATGATAGATTCAAATTTATAACAAGGTAAGATTCCAACATTTGTGTTGAAGAAACGCGAAGTACCTATGTCGATAATGAGCTTATATTTGGCTGTGAAATTACATTAGAAACTAAATATAGCAAAAATAAAGCTTATAATATTTATATGGAAATTGTTGCTTTTGACGAAAATGAAGAAGAATTTAGAGTTTTAACAAATATATTTGATATGTCATCTGAAGATTAAGAAATGTATAACACACAATAACAATAGTATTAAAGTTCAGATTTATACAGAACTCATAGCATAGGTACTTATATATTTTTTTAAAGAATCATTTCAAGTAGCAACTTCAATGCTTAAAGTGACAAGAATAGTAAAATCTAATATTCTAGAAAATATGGAGTATGTTCCTGGGTATATTGCTGATTTATAATGTAAATTAAAATTTAAAAAACTATGTTTTAAACTATAGAAGTAGTCTAATTTTGTGTTTTGAATAGATAGCCTAATTTTAATACAATTAAGAAGCCTACGGCATTTTTAACAGGTGCCGTAGGCATTTATAATTTGTCAATTATTTATTATTGGATTGATGTAACAGTAGTAGTTTAAAAAGTTACTTTTTTATTTAATTGAAAATTTCATTATAATATTTTTAATCATTGTTTTCCCTGAGTCAGAATAAATTTTTTTATTTATAACTAGATAATAAGTTTTGCCTGAAATATAATTTTTTAAAGGTTCAACTATTAAAGTATCTTTATTTACATCAAACCTTAAATTAATATCTACTTTATTATTAAACTCGTCTAATATAAATACATTATCTTTATTTAGTGCAGAAGTAGATATATTTTTATTAAACCTTATTTTCCAGGATTTATCTTTATCTACATTAATCTTTTCTTGTAATTGTGTTGAATCATTAATATCTATTGGGTCTGCAATTTCATTAGTTACTGTTACAATACAAGTATCTTTAAAAGTTCCATCATTTGATAGTGCATTTACATAAACTGTACCAGGTTTTACTCCTTTTATAGTTTTTCCATCAAAATAAATTACTCCTTCTGCACTGAAGTTCCACTTTATAGAATTGTTAGAAGCGTTACTTGGTAAGACACTAGCAGTCAGTGAAGTAGTTTCTCCTACTTTCAAAGTTATTTTATGCTTGTCTAATTCTACAGCTTTAACTGGAATATTAGTAAGACTTAAATCATATTTTGTATCAGCAAATGGATACTTCGACATTTCCCAATCATGATCTTTTGCTAATTCATCATCTGTTAGGTTATAGTAATTAT
This sequence comes from Clostridium sp. JS66, assembly GCF_033561535.1. Classification (NCBI taxonomy): domain Bacteria; kingdom Bacillati; phylum Bacillota; class Clostridia; order Eubacteriales; family Clostridiaceae; genus Clostridium; species Clostridium sp. JS66. Next base: position 514,176 of record NZ_CP131467.1, read on the forward strand.
AACATCTACGGTTGGGGATATCTGGTATCGGGTCATCCCATGTACAATCTAAATGATACCATTTTCCGTTTAGATTTACTAGATTCCAAATATGATTATAAGTACTGCTTCCATCTACGCTACCTAAAACAAGTAAGTTTTTAATATTTACTTTACTTAACATTTTGCACGCGAGAAGTGCATAACCCTGACACATTGTTTTTCCATCATGTAAGGCGTAATAAGGATTATTTTTTTTAGCAGTTTCATCATAAGCAACATTGGCAACTATATAGTCATGTATAGCTTTTTCTTTTTGATCCTGTGTCATAGAGTTACTTATTATATTTTGAAGTATAGAATCCACTTTATTATCTACCCAAATTTCTTCATCATGTGTTAATAAATATGTTACATCAAATTTTATATCTATATTCTTGTCATAGCCATAAAAAGTTGTAATACAGTTGGTAACACAATATCCTGCATAATTATCATATGCAATAACATAATTGACTACTTTCTTTGGAAAATTTGGCGAACCTAATAAATCTGAAAGATTTCCTGTATAGTGTATTAAAAAATTTGTGTTTTTATTAAGAATATTATCTTTAGCCATTTCTTCTATCTGATCTATATTAGTGCAATAGTTGTTATTATAAGAAACTATTATTTTTTTCCCTTGCTGTTTATCAGTATCAGAGCAAAGATTTTTATTTTTTACAATACTGCTCTCATTGTAATACCTTTTATTTATGCTATTTAATTTAATATCAGAATTATAAAATTCAGTTAAGGTTTTTGACTCAGATGCTCTCACAAGAAAAGGAGAAAATGTAATTAGAAATATAATTAATATGTTGAATAACAATTTGAAACTTCTTTTCAAGTATATCACTTCCTTAGTATAAAAATGGATATATTTAATTATATCATATGGATTGCATTAATTGATATATTATTTATAATTAGCAAAATTAGTTCCATAGTATAATTAGTTGTCATATATGTAATTTATTATAATTAATATATTTTATATGAATAAATATAAAAATTTGACAAAAAATTAGAATAGATGTACCATATATGTATAAAATATATTTATTTTACATATTATAGGGGAGGAATTGTTATGAAATCAAAAAAAATATTAGCTAGTTTAATGGCGTTGTCAATTATTGGATCAAGTAGTTTTGTATTAGGAGGAAGTGCTAAAGCTGCAACTTTAAATAATAAAGACAATAGTTATGTAAGTTATGCGTCAGTGAAATCATTTGGTGCAGATATTTCTCGAAGTGGATATCTTGTTTGGGACAATGTTAATGCTTTTACTTATAGCGTAGATGTAATGGGAAGCGAAGCGGGTTTTGGATCGTATATAGCGGATGGTAGTTGCAGTGTTTATATTGGAGATAAGCTACATAATAAAGCTGGTATGTATTCAATTACAGTAACTGCTAGAGATGGATTAGGTGAAATTGGGTCTACACATTTTAATGTTTATTATAATGGCAGTACATTTTCTAGAGTATAATAGATGTTTTTAAAGAGGTATAAAATTCTTAAAAAAATAATAAACCTAATACTTATTAAAAGTATTAGGTTTCAGGCTGTTGATAAACATATTTTGTCAGCAACTTTCTAAATTTTTAGCCCGATAGGGCTTTTTTTTGAATTCAAAAAGGATTTTAAGACTTTGTGTAGAATTAATATAATATCAGATTTTTTAAGGAGTTAACTATTATGATTAAAGAAAATAATTCCGCACAGCAACAATTAGAGTTAGTATATATAGAAAATTTAGTTCCCAAAGATCATATCTTAAGGAAAATTGATAAATATATAGACTTTTCATTTATAAGAGATTTAACTAAGGATTTCTATTGTCCTGATAATGGACGACCAGCAATTCAGCCAGTAGTTTTATTCAAAATGTTATTTATAAGGTTACTTATTTGCAATAAGATCAGAGCGACAGCTCGTGAAAGAAATTGAAGTAAATGTAGCTTATCGCTGGTTTTTAGGATTTTCATTAACAGATAAAATCCCAAGTCATTCTACTATAAGCCAAAATAGAATAACAAGATTTAAGGATACAAATATATACCAAGAAATCTTCGATAATATTGTATTTCAAGCAATAAATAAAAAATTAGTAGATGGTAAAATTCTATATACAGATTCTACACACTTGAAAGCTAACGCTAATAAAAACAAGTTTACAAAAGAACAAATTGCACAATCAACCAAAGACTATTTTAATGAGTTAGAAGACGACATTAATAAGGATAGAGCAGCTCATGGAAAACAACCTCTAAAAAAAAGATAAAATAGAAAAAACTAAAGAAATTAAGACCATTACTACAGACCCTGATAGTGGCTATATGCATAGGGATGGAAAACCAAAAGGATTTTTTTATTTAGATCATAGAACTGTAGATGGAAAGTATAACATAATAACAGATGTTTATGTAACACCTGGTAACATAAATGATGTAGATCCTTATATAGAAAGACTAGATGTTCAAATTAAAAAGTTTAATTTGAAAACTAAATATGTTGGAGCCGATGCTGGTTATTCTACTAATAATATTTGCAAGCAAATATTTGAACGAGAACTAAAAGCAGTTATGGGCTATAGACGTAGTCCTCATGTAAAAGGTAAATTTACTAAATTTAGATTTCAATATGTTAAAGAACAAGATGTATATTATTATCCAGATTTAAGAGCATTAGAATATAGAACTACTAACCGTGATGGCTATAGAGAATATGCATGCAAAATCGAGTACTGCAGTCAATGCAATAAAAAAGAAAATTGCTTATCAGATAAAAGTAAAAGAAAAGTTGTTTATCGTCATGTCTGGGAAGATTACAAAGATAAAGTAATCAAATTTACTAAGGACTGATAAAGGAAAATGGCTATATAAAAGAAGAAAAGAAACTATTGAGCGTAGCTTTGCAGATTCAAAAAATCTCCATGGTCTGCGCTATTGTCGTATGCGTGGAATTAAAAAAGTTTCTGAACAATGTTTATTAACAGCAGCAGTTCAGAATATGAAAAAGATAGCCAGGGTGCTATCGCACCTATTTTTGCAATTTTTAAAGAATGCATTAAACAATTTATGGACAACATTCTTTTTTTATATGCTACCGCATAAATATTTAAGACAAAATTAAACTCAGTACTTTAAAAAGTGCTGGGTTTATGAACAATCTGAAACCTAATACTTATTAAAAGTATTAGGTTTACTACTATACATTTCTTTACTAAAGATAATTTATAATTTGCTGTTTAGTAGTATAAGCAAAAAGATTTCTATTTTTTACAGTAATACTTTTATAAAAATAGGATAAAAGATAATTGCAATTATGTATGTATAAAATTGAATGTGTAAATTTTTATCTATTATTTATAACCTAATATTACATTCAATTCAATAGATTACTTCAAAAGTAAAATATAATATAATTTGACAAATAATTGGGGTAGATGTACCGTATATGTATAAAATATATTTATCTTACATATAATGGTGGGAGGAAATTATTATGAAATCAAAAAAAATATTAGCTAGTTTAATGGCAGTATCAATCATTGGATCAAGTAGTTTTGTATTAGGAGGAAGTGCTAAAGCTGCAACCTTAAATAGTAAAGACAATAATTATGTAAGTTATGTATCAGTACAATCATTTGGTGCAGATATTTCTAGAAGTGGATATCTTGTTTGGGACAATGTTAATGCTTATAAATATGAAGTAGATGTAACGGGGAGCAGTCAGGCATATGAAGCTGTATTTAATTCAAGTATTCACAGTACTTATATTGGCAGTAGTATTAATAAAGTTGGTACATATTCTGTTGACATATGTGCTAGAAATTCAAGTTCAACAGTAATTGGATATACACATTTTAATATCTATTATAATGGTAGTACATTTTCTAGAGTATAATAAATGTTTTTAAAGATGTACAAAATTCTTTAAAAAATAATAAACCTCATACGTTTATAAGTATGAGGTTTATTACAGATTGTTCAAGAACCCAGCATTTTTAAAAGTGCTGGGTAAAATTATTGATTCTAATTTATACGGCAGCATTTATAGAAAATATTAATATGTGCAAATATTTGTAAATAGTTACTTCGTAAAATCAAAAAAATGTGCGATAGCACTCAGGCTATCTTTTTCATATTCTGAACTGCAGCCGTAAGTAGGCATTTTTCAGAAACTTTTTTGATTCCACGTAAACTAAATTTTTAACATACTCAAATCTATATTTTGTAAATTTGTCTTTAGCATGCGGTCCTAGTCTAAAGCCTAAAACGGCCTTATAACTTTTCTCAGAAAGTTTTTTACAAATTGGATTAGTTGAATAACTAGCATCAGCAACTACATATTTTGTGTCAAAATTAAACTTTTCTATTTGTGTTTTTAATCTATCAATATAAGGATCTACATCATTAATATTTCCTGGAGTTACATAGACATCAGTTATTATATTGTATTTGCCATCTACCGTTCTATGATCCAAATAGAAGAAACCTTTCGGTTTACCTTCTCTAACCATGTATCCACTTTCAGGATCTGTAGTACTTACTTTTATTTCTTTAGTTTCAGCTATTTTTTCTTTTTTTAAAGGTTTTTTTCCATATTCTATTCTATTTTTATTAATATCTTTTTCTAGTTGTTCAAGATATCCTTTAGTTGACTGAGTAATTATTTCTTTAGTAAACTTATTTTTATTAGCGTTAGCTTTTAAGTGAGTTGAATCTGTGTGTAGAATTTTACCATCTACTAATTTTTTATTTATAGCTTGGAGTACAATATTATCAAATATCTTTTGATATATATTGGTATCTTTAAATCTTGATATTCTATTTTGACTTATAGTTGAATGACTTGGAATTTTATCTGTAAGGTTATATCCCAAAAACCATCTATAAGCTACATTAACTTCAATATCTTTAACAAGCTGACGTTCTGAACGTATACCAAATAGGTATCCAATAAAAAGTATTTTAAATAAGACTACTGGATCTACTGATGGACTACCATTATTGTGACAATATAAATCTTTTATTAGTTCTCTTATAAAAGAAAAATCAATATATTTATCTATTTTTCTAAGGATATGATTTTTGGGAACTAAATTTTCTATATAAACTAATTCTAGTTCATTTTGTTTTTCTGAATTATTTGTAAGCATATATTACCTCCCTAAAAACCCTATCGGGCGAAAAATTGAAAGAGCTGCTGACAAAATATGTTTATCAACAGCCTGGGCTCATTACGTAAATGAGCACTTTTCATATTCCATCTTAAAATTCTATACTCATATGATATATATTAAATGAATGAAAATAAGTTTATTCTATTTATAAAAAGAAAAAACAATAAACACAGATTTACATTTTATTGTTTTTTTTCTTTATATAATGTAAGTAGATTAAAAGATGTTAATTTAGAGAAAAATTTTGTACATTATAGGAGGTGACTAAAAGGTTGGAAAGTGAATTATTTAGACTGGCAGCCTCTCAAGGAATATGGGCTGCATTGTCCATAGTACTTATTTTTTATATTGTAAAAGCACAAGAAAAAAGAGATTTAAGTCAAGATGAAAGAGAAAAAAACTATCAGAATATAATATTAAAACTTACAAATGAATTTTGTATGATAGAAAATATTCAAAAAGATGTTGTGGAAATTAAACAACATATAAATAAAGATGTTAGTAATTAGAATTTTAATTTTGAGATTTAACAATTAATTTCAAGGATCACAGCTACAAACCCGTTAGTTTACAATCATAATAATGTATACTAATGGGTTTGTAGTGCTAGCTTCTTATATAAAAATTTAATGGGCTATTATGTATATAAATTTCTTGTATAATCTCCATACATAAAAATATCATATTCTTATCTACGCCTATTTAATAAAACTTGTATAACTTGTCCAATTATCATGACACCAAACTTCAGAAAATCCTTTTTAATGAGCTATCTCTAATATTATCATAAGTTATTACATATAAGGTTGAACTAAACAATGCGCTAGAACCACAGTCATATGCAAAATTGCATAAAGAATCAAACTGTTGTTGATTTAATGTAACAGTGTATCTATTAAGTTTTATTTTGGTAAGTGATATTTAACCACTGTTGAACTTTTAAGTCCATTTATCATACCTTCTTTCTAAAATTTTAATTAATATTTAGATTACTATATTAAAAAAGAGATTAATTTTATTAATGTAAACCTATAATTATTTTTAAATTAATAAAAATAATTATAGGTTTACATTATAGCTAATTATTTATTATTATTTAGTGTACAATCAATCGATTGATATAAAAAAATAAATTAATGAAAGCGAGGAATTCGATATGGGATATTTTGCAGTTAATAAAAGTGGAGTTAGTGTCAAATTATATACCTCACTAGGTTTTCAAGCATCAAAAGGGTATATACAAGAAAATGAGAGGTTTGCTATAGATTGGATATCTCAAGGTGATGGTGGTTGTTATGGTCGTGTGCTTCATAACCCAGATGGAGGGGGGATAGTTGATGGTTATTTTACTCTTAACACAACAAGCTCCCCAAGACATGATAATATGGATTGGAGAAGTAAGTGGAGTAACTTTGGATTTGGAACAGTTTATTCACCAAACGTTCCTGGCACCCCATTATCTATAATGAAAATTGATAAAAGTGTTGCTTGTTATGGTTCTGGTGGGGAATTGATTTGCTACTTAGCGCCAGGGAGTAATGCCTATATAACCCCCAATAGTGCATGTGGGGAACATTATAAGAATTGTATTTCTGCATATGGAGTCTACAACATTGAACATGGGCAAAATATATGGGGGGCATACTTCATAGATACTAAAATAAATGTACAAAGTGGGTTTGATACTGCCGTTTATGGTAATTGGTAAAATAAGAATTAATAGAGGGGCTGTCGCACTAAAAAATTAGTGCGACAGTTTTTTGCCTAAAAAATAAATCTCCCACTCGGAAGAGTGAAAGATTTATAGTAAAATTAATATATGCCTAAATACATTAATTTACACAAAAATTATACTTTAAATATTGGAAAATATCAATTAAAACTTCCACTAAATATTGAGTACATGATTCCAAATAATGATTCGGTGCGTTTGCTAAGTCAGTTTGTAGAGGAGATGGATTTAACAGGTTTATATTCGACTTATTCCCGATTAAGGTAAAATCAGGCTACGCCTCGTCAGATGCTGAAGATTGTACTTTATTCTTACATGAATCACAACTATTCTTCTAGAGTAATGGAAAACTCCTGCAGAAGAGATGTAAATTTTATGTACCTTTTAGAAGGTTCACCAGTACCAGATCATTCTACCTTTGCAAGGTTTCGTAGTCTTCACTTTGCGCCCTGTTCAGAAACAATTATGGCTGAAATGGCAAATTTTCTTTATGAAATTGGAGAAATATTAGGTGATGCTATATTCATTGATGGTACGAAGATAGAGGCATGCGCTAATAAATATACTTTCATTTGGAAAAAAGCTGTCTCAAAAAATTTGGAGAGACTACTTTCTAAGTTGGCTGATTTCGTAGCTGAATGTGAAGAGTTGTACAGAATAAAGCTTGTATATGAGAACAAAGTAAAAATAAAGCATGTAAAAAAGCTACGCAAGAAACTTTATACCTTGAAACAACAAGAAAATATAGAATTTGTACATGGGTGTGGTAAAAGGAAAACTCCCATTCAACGTTCTATTGAAAAACTTAAGGAATACCTTAGTAAACTAAAAGAATATACACAGAAAATCCATACCTGCGGAAAGCGTAATAGCTATTCTAAGACAGATAAAGATGCGACATTTATGAGGATGAAAGAAGATGCTATGAAAAATGGTCAGTTAAAACCAGGTTACAATGTTCAACATGGAGTGGATTCCGAATATATAGTATGGCTTACTGTTGGCGATCAGCCTACGGATACAACAACATTGATTCCATTTATAAAAAGCATGGAGAGTTTCTTGTATTTTAAGTATTTTAGAATTTCTGCAGATGTAGGTTACGAGAGTGAATAAAATTATGTTTATATTAAAGAGAATGGACAGATATCATATATTAAACCGACAAATTATGAAATATCAAAAACAAGGAAATATAAAAATGATATAAGCAGAATAGAAAACATGGATTATACAGAACTTGGTGATTATTATACTTGTAAAAATAATAAGAAACTAACAGTAAGTAGAATATTAAAAAGAAAAAGCAAGACAGGCTATATAAGTGAAAAAACAATTTATACTTCTGATGACTGCAGCAATTGTTATCACAAGAGCAAATGTATAAAAGGACATAACTGCAAAACACCATTAGAAGAAAGGGTTAAAAATATTGAAACTTCAAAGCTATTTAACATGCTTCGCAAAGAGAATCTTGAAAGAATTTTAACCGAAGAAGGCTGTAAGTTGAGAATGAATCGAAGCATTCAAGCCGAAGGCTCTTTTGCGGAGATAAAACAGGATATGGGATTTCGTAGATATCTAAGCAGAGGTAAAAAGAATGTTTTAGCAGAAAGTGTTCTATTAGCAATGGCACATAATATAAATAAACTACATAATAAAATTCAGTCAGATAGAACTGGACCACATCTTTTTTCACTTAAAAAGGCTGCATAATTTAAAAATTTTAAAAGCTTTGAAAATCAAAAAAACCTTAATATTAAAGGCTTATTAAAGTGCGCCATTTTTTAATTATTGAGCTTATTGGAGGCTAAAACATTATTAAATTTTCTATGAAACACACAAAAACGCTGTCGCGTTAGCATATTTTTTTATGCTAATGCGACAGCCCCTTTTATCTAAATATAGGATGTATTGTTCAATTTACACTTTTGCTTTTATTCATTGTACCATTGTCATCTAATATTTTTAGAGTAGTTATTCGCAATATTTAATCGATTATTCGTCTTTTGAATAATCACCTCTTTTAATAAGATTAATAGTAGGTTTTATAGCTGATTGATTAATTGAAATAGCACGACCTTTTAATGTACTTTCGGGTTGCCCTCCACCCAATATTTTCCATAATGTATTATGATCTGATACAACTTGAGAAAAATCACAATTTTTCCATCTAGTAATAATTTCTATAAAATTAGTTTTTTCAGCTCCATCTGGTAAAGTTTGAATTAGCTTATAAGTAGCATTTAATTCATCTTTACTCATAGATTTAACTCCATCTTTTGCATTATCTTCTGCAACTATTAAACCATTGACCATTAAATGCATACTTGTTGCTACCTCATATCGGGTATCTCCCTTTTTAATAACATCCTTTTTAACAGAATCATTCTTATTAGTTGCATAGTCAATTTTTACTTCATCATTATGTTTATTATTAATTTGTATATGTGATGCTGGAGTAGTAAATGACCCTAGCTTAATAATATAAGAGCCTATTCCAATTACTACCGTTATAATTCCAAAACCAATAATTATATTTCTAATATTTTTTTTCATAATGAGGTCTCCTTATAAAATTAGTTTTTTATAATTATATCATTATTTACATAAATATTCCATTATTCAAAAGTACTAGAGTCTCAATAAAATTGTAGTTGAAAATTCAGTTCAACCTTATTTTTTAATTTTTTTTTCTCTACATATTTATTTTTTGAATTAGGTTTTGCTCGCATATAAAGCTTAAGAAAATCATCTAAACTAAGATGTTTTTCGGATACTTTTATATTTGTTGTACATATAAAATATAAAGGCTTTATTAATTGCAAATACCAACTTATTTTATTATATTATGTGTAATTTTAAATTATAATTGTGTAGAATTTAGTATTTACTTTATAATATTTAATATTACAAATATTTTGACAATCATATTATAAATTTAATTTGAGTTATAATTAAACTAATAAATACAATTAACATATATATTTAAAATTATTAATAATTAGGAGAGAAAAACATTATGAATTTTTTAATGACATTTTTAAAATAGGCAGTGCATGTATTTTTATCTATGAAAATAATCTAACATATCTAAAATCATCATATGTAGATGGGGAAATAGTAATTTAACATTTCTTAAATGTTTTTTCAATATAGTTTTTAACTAATCCACAATAAAGTTCCTAATTTAGACACTAAAGAACACTCTAGTGCTTGATTTATCAATGCATTAGGGTGCTTTTTTATGTAAAAATTTATATTATTACAAAAATATGGGTTTACATTTTTACGTTTTTTTACTTTTTATATAAAAAATGATATAAGAGGTGATATTGTGGAAGAGTTATATTGTCTAGTGAAAGAATCCAAAGAACAAAATAAGGATTCGTTGATGAAGATTATAGAAATGTTTAAACCTTTAATAAAAAAATATAGTAGAAAATTGAGTTATGATGGAGCTGAAACAGATTTATTAATAACATTTATAGAAACAGTACTATTTTTACCAATATTTAAAAATGAAAATTTAAAAAAAGATAAATGTATAGTTGGATATATACATTCATCGATAAAGAATAAATACATTTATTTATCAAAAAAAAATATGAATATTTTAAAAACAGAAACTGAATTGAATTTAGATATATGTCAAAATGAATTTTCTAGTAGTATAGAGGACTCATTTTTAATGAAATACTTAGTAGATAATTTAAACGAGTTACAAAAAAAAGTTATTATACAAAAATTTTTCTATAACTACTCTGATATTGAAATAGGCAAGAAGCTAAAAATATCTAGACAAGCTGTTAATAGAATTAAAAAAAGAGCATTAAATAACTTAAGAAAGGAATTTGTTAGTAGTTTATAAATGAAAAGTTTATTTAGTAGTTACTTTTGTTATAGACCTTCTAGGTACATGAAAACTTTACCGTCGATAGAAAAATTCTGATTTTATATAAAATTCAAAAAAACATATAATAGTAGACGTTATGTAGATGTGTAAACGTTATAATAAGACAAGTAAAGAAATAAACTAAGGGGGAAGTAATATGGCGAAGTTAGTAGAATGTGTGCCTAATTTTAGTGAGGGTAGAGATAAAGAAATAATTGAAAAAATTGTAGATGAAGTTAGAAAAACAGAGGGTGTAAAGCTCTTGGATTATTGTTCAGATAAAGATCACAATAGATCTGTTGTAACTTTTATAGGTGGTCCAGAAGAAACAAAGGAAGCTGCTTTTAAACTTATAAAAAAAGCGTCTGAACTTATAGATATGAGTAAGCATTCAGGAGCACATCCAAGAATGGGTGCTACAGATGTAGTTCCTTTTATTCCTATAAGAGATATAACTACTGAAGAATGTGTTCAAATTGCAAAAGATTTAGGAAAAAAGGTTGGAGAAGAATTAAATATACCCGTTTATTTATATGAAGATGCTGCTACAGCGCCAGAAAGACGAAATTTAGCAGAGATAAGAAAGGGTCAATATGAAGGTTTCTTTGAAAAAATAAAGAAGCCAGAATGGAAGCCTGATTTTGGTCCATGTGAAATGAATAAAAAGAGTGGTGCTACTGTTATAGGAGCAAGATTCCCATTAATAGCATATAATGTAAATTTAGGTACAGATAATATCGAAATAGCTAATAAAATAGCTAGAAAGATAAGACATATAAGCGGAGGCTTAAGATATGCTAAAGCTGTTGGAGTAATGTTAACTGAAAGAAATATAGCTCAAGTTTCAATAAACATGGTAAATTATGAAAAGACAGCTGTATATACTATTCAGGAAATGGTTAAGATGGAAGCAAAAAGATATGGTGTTCCAGTAGTTGGAGCTGAAGTTATCGGGTTAATTCCAATGAAAGCTTTAATTGATTGTGCAGAATATTATCTTCAAATTGAAAATTTTGATATTAAACAAGTTTTAGAGACAAATTTAAGTGAGTAATGAGGGGAGGAAATAATATGATTAATAATGTTAACATTAAAGAAGCTATGACTATAAAATTGGATGATGAGTTGCCTGAAATGCCTAAATTTGTTGAAGGCATAAGAAGAGCACCAGATAGAGGATTTCATTTGAGTAAATCACAAACTGAAATTGCTTTGAAAAATGCTTTAAGATATATTCCACCTAAATACCATGAACAATTAATACCTGAGTTTTTAGAGGAACTTACTACAAGAGGAAGAATTTATGGATACAGGTTTCGTCCAGAAGGAAGAATTTACGGAAAGCCTATTGATGAATATAAAGGAAAATGTACAGAAGGTAAAGCTTTTCAAGTTATGATAGAGAATAACCTAGATTTTGAAGTAGCTTTATATCCTTATGAACTAGTTACATACGGAGAGACAGGAAGTGTATGTCAGAATTGGATGCAGTATAGACTTATAAAAAAATATTTAGAAGTTATGACTCAAGATCAAACTTTAGTAGTTGAATCTGGTCATCCTCTTGGATTATTTAAATCAAAACCAGATGCACCAAGAGTAATAATAACAAATGCTATGATGGTAGGCATGTTCGACAATCAGAAGGATTGGGAAATAGCAGAGGAAATGGGAGTTGCAAATTATGGGCAGATGACTGCAGGAGGATGGATGTATATAGGACCACAGGGTATAGTTCATGGTACCTTTAATACATTGCTTAACGCAGGAAGAATGAAACTTGGTATTCCAAACGATGGTGATTTAAGAGGTCATTTATTCATAACTTCAGGTCTTGGAGGAATGAGTGGTGCTCAACCAAAAGCTATAGAAATAGCAAATGGAGTGGGCATAATAGCAGAAGTTGATCAGTCTAGAATAGACACAAGACTTAACCAAGGATGGGTTAAAGAATGTTCTTCTGATTTAGATAAAATATTTAAAATTGCACATGAATATATGGAGAAAAAAGAACCTATGTCCATTGCTTACCATGGAAATATAGTAGATTTACTTGAATATGTAGTTAAAAATGATATAAAAGTAGAATTGTTATCAGATCAAACTTCTTGTCATGCTGTATATGAAGGAGGTTATTGCCCACAAGGAATTACTTTTGAGGAGAGAACAAAACTTCTTGCAGAAGATAGAGAAAAGTTTGATAAGTTAGTAGATAAGAGCTTAAAACGTCATTTTGAGTTAATAAAAACTTTAGTAGATAAGGGCACATATTTCTTTGATTATGGTAACTCTTTCATGAAAGCTGTATATGATGCTGGAGTTAAAGAAATATCTAAAAATGGAGTAGATGAAAAAGATGGATTTATATTCCCTTCTTATGTAGAGGATATAATGGGACCACAATTATTTGACTATGGCTATGGACCTTTCAGATGGGTTTGTTTAAGTGGAAAAGAAGAAGATTTAATTAAAACAGATAAAGCTGCTATGGAATGTATAGATCCAAATAGAAGATATCAAGATAGAGATAATTACAATTGGATAAAGGATGCAGAGAAAAATAAATTAGTAGTTGGAACTCAAGCAAGAATATTATATCAAGATGCAATTGGAAGAATAAATATAGCACTTAAATTTAATGATATGGTAAGAAAAGGTGAGATAGGACCTGTAATGATGGGAAGAGATCACCATGATGTTAGTGGAACAGATTCTCCTTTTAGAGAAACTTCAAACATTAAAGATGGAAGTAATGTAATGGCAGATATGGCTATCCAATGCTATGCAGGAAATGCAGCTAGAGGAATGAGTTTAGTTGCACTTCATAATGGTGGAGGTGTTGGAATAGGTAAATCTATAAATGGAGGCTTTGGATTAGTATTAGATGGAAGTTATAAAGCAGATGAAATAATTAAGTCAGCACTTAGCTGGGATGTTATGAGCGGTGTTTCTAGACGTTCTTGGGCAAGAAATGAACATTCTATTGAAACAGTGATGGAATTTAACAAAACTCATCAAGGTACAGATCATGTAACACTTCCATATTTAGTTGAAGGAGAAGGAATAAAAAAGGAAGTAGAGAAATACTTTAGTAAAGTTAAATAAGAATATTAAGTTAATATGAGCATATTGCGAAGCAAAGCTTCACAATATTTCTAAACTGTGAAAGTTAAATTATAAATTAAGAATTAAGAATATAAATTTTACTGGAGGTGATTGAATGATAATTAAGAATATAAGTTGTCTAGTAACTTGTGCAGGAGATTATCCTAAAAAAAAGGATAAATTAAAAGATGCCGGTGTAATTGAAAATGGATATATAGTTATACAGGATAAAACTATAGTAGAAGTAGGCAGCGGAGAAGGTTATAAAAAGTATTTAAAAGATGATGAAACTGTAATAGATGCATATGGTAAAACTGTAACTCCTGGACTTGTAGATAGTCATACTCATGTAGTTTATGAAGGTTCTAGGGAATTTGAATTACCTTTAAAACTTCAAAATGTTCAGTATATAGATATATTAAATGCTGGAGGCGGAATTTTAAGTACTGTAAGCAATACAAGAAAAGCATCAATAGAAGAATTAGAACAGGGTACAAAAAAGAGATTGGATTTAATGCTTGCTCATGGTACTACTACAGTGGAAAGTAAGTCAGGTTATGCTTTAGATTTTGAAAATGAAATAAAAATGTTACAGGTGAATGCCAATTTAAATAAAAGGCATCCTATGGATATAGTTTCAACTTATCTTGGAGCTCATGCAGTACCTAAGGAGTTTAAAGAAAATAGAGAAGGTTATATAAGTCTTATAATTGAAAAGGTAATTCCTTATGTAAAAGAACATAAATTGGCAGACTTTGTTGATTGTTTTTGTGAAAAAGGTGTATTTACAATAGATGAAAGTAGAAAAATTTTAAAAGCTGCTCAATCAGCAGGGTTTAAAGCTAAAATTCATGTAGATGAAATAGAATCTATAGGAGGAGCAGAATTATCAGGAGAAATTAAAGCAGTATCTGCAGAACATTTAGTAGCGGCTTCGGATGAAGGAATAAAGGCTATGGCAGAAAATAATGTAGTTGCAGTACTATTACCTACTACATCCTTTTATCTAATGTTGAATAAATTTGCAAGAGCCAGAAAAATGATAGAAGAAGGAGTTGCTGTAGCATTAGCTACAGATTGTAATCCAGGAACTTCTCCTACAGAATCATTACAAAGTACAATGACATTTGCATGCTTCGGGCTTAAAATGCTGCCAGAGGAAATAATAAATGCAATGACTATAAATGCGGCTTGTGCAGTTGGTCGTGAAAAAGAAATAGGAAGTATTGAAACAGGAAAGAAAGCTGATATAGCTATATTCGATGCTAAAAATTTAAATTATTTGATGTATCATTTTGGTGTAAATGCAATAGATACAGTAGTTAAAAATGGAGCTATTGTAGTGCAAGCTGGAAAGATTGTATATTAGTTAACATATTTCTAAAATTGGGGGAATATAAAATGCTACAAAATTTAACTGTAAAAGACTTCATAGATGAATTAGCTTCTAAATCTCCAGCTCCAGGTGGAGGAAGTATAGCTGCTCTTTCAGCTTCTTTAGCTAGTTCTCTTGCTAGTATGGTGTTTAATCTTACCGTGGGAAAAAAAGAATATATGGAATATGAAGAAAAGTTAAAAAAGGATATTGATGAATCTTTGGAGAAGGTTAGTATATTAAAAGAAGGATTTTTAGAATTCATGGAAAGGGATACAAATGCTTTTTTGTCACTAATGCAAGCATTTAAAATGCCTAAGAATACAGATGAAGAAATTAAAGCTAGAAAACAAAAAATAGCAGAGGGTAACAGACAATCTTTAGAAATTCCGTTAGAAGTAGCAAATAGAGCTTATGGGATTTATGACTATATATACATAGCAGTAAAGTATGGAAACAAAAATGCGTTATCGGATGCTGGTGTTGCAGCTTCATTAACAGAAACTGCAGTAGAAGGTGCTATACTAAATGTAAAAATAAATATTATGGGTTTAAAGGATGAATCATATAAGAAAGATTTAAGGGATAAATGTAATGTTTTATTAGAAAATAGTAAAAAGAAAAAAGAAGAAATTATGAGTATAATAGAAAACAAATTGATTTAAAACTTGGAGGCGTGTAACAATGAAAACTGTTAATTTAAAAGGTGAAGGTCTTACTTTAGAGGATATTATAAATGTTGCATACAATGATTATAAAGTTTACCTTACAGAAGAAGCCAAAGAAAAAGTAAAAAAATCAAGAGCTATAGTAGATGATATAGTTGATAAAAATAAAATAGTATACGGAATTACAACAGGCTTTGGAAAATTTTCAGATGTAACTATAACAGGAGAACAGTGCAAAACACTTCAAAGAAATTTAATAATATCACATGCATGTGGTGTTGGACCAAAGTTCCCAAAGCAAATAGTAAGGACAATAATGCTATTAAGAGCAAATAATTTATCTAAAGGATATTCAGGAATAAGATTAAGTGTACTTGAAACTTTATTAGATATGTTAAATAAAGGGGTACATCCTTCTATACCAGAAAAAGGTTCTTTAGGAGCATCTGGGGATTTGGCACCTCTTGCACACATGGTATTACCTATGCTTGGTGAAGGAGAAGCCGAATTTGAAGGCGAAATTTTATCAGGAAAAGAAGCTATGGAAAAAGCAGGAATACCAACAGTAGAACTTGTAGCTAAAGAAGGCTTGGCACTTATAAATGGAACACAGGTAATGACTGCAGTAGGTTCATTAGCTTTACATAAAGCTATAAATCTTTTGAAACTTAGTGACATTACCGCAGCAATGACTATAGAAGCATTAAGAGGAATAAGAGATGCTTTTGATCCAAGAGCACATGCAGTAAGACCTCATAAAGGACAAATTCAAACAGCTAAAAATATACTTAATTTAATAGAAGGCAGTACTTTTGCAACTAATCAAGGAGAATTAAGAGTTCAAGATGCTTATGCTTTAAGATGCGTGCCACAAGTACATGGTGCAAGTAAGGATGCTATAAACTATGTTAAGGAAAGAGTAGAAATTGAAATAAATTCTGTTACAGATAATCCTATTGTATTTGAAAATGGAGATGTAATATCAGGAGGAAACTTCCATGGACAACCTATGGCTTTAAGTTTTGATTTTCTTGGTATAGCAGCATCTGAAATTGCTAATATATCAGAAAGAAGATTAGAAAGATTAGTAAATTATCAATTAAATGATTTACCACCATTCTTAGTAAAAAATGGAGGACTTAATTCTGGATTTATGATTACACAATATGCAGCAGCAGCTTTAGTATCAGAAAATAAAGTGCTTGCACATCCAGCTAGTGTAGATTCTATTCCTTCATCTGCTAATCAGGAAGACCATGTAAGTATGGGAACTATTGCTGCTAGAAAGAGCTTACAGATTATAAATAATGTAACTAGAGTAGTTGCAACAGAACTTATGGCAGCTTGTCAAGCTATAGATTTTAGAGATGGACTTAAATTAGGTAAAGGTACTCAGGAAGCATACAAAGCAGTAAGAAATAAGGTAGACTTTATAGCAGAAGACAAGGTTATGTATAAAGAATTAGAGAAATGTGAAGAGCTTTTAACAAGTGGAGAACTTTTGAAAGCAGTAGAAGAAAAGGTAAAGGTAGAAATATAAATAAAAGTATATTAATTAAACAATTATTATTTGTTTTTAATACTGGAATCCTGTGAAATATTCAGGATTCCAGTATTAAATATAAGATGTTAAGTGTATAATGGGATTTTCAAGCATATAATTATATGTAAAAAGTTCAGAAAATTAAATCTTATTTGAATAGAATTTAAATTAAGTTTAATTGTATTCAATTAGATTTTTGCTCAAATTATAAAAAGGTAATTTATCTTAAATTAATTAATATTATCACATTATAACTTTAACAAGGTGCAGTAATGCTGATTATTTGATATAATAGAGTGGTTGTTTATTAAAAATAGAATGTTTGCTTATTAAAAAATGTATTCATATATTTATTTTTTATAAAAGGAGGAAAAACATGGATAAGGGACAAGGAGTAGGAAACTCGAGTGAGGGCAAATTAAAGAGAGAATTGGGATTAGCTGCTGCTACTGCAATTGTAGTAGGAAATATTATTGGTTCTGGAATTTTTATGGCACCAGCATCTTTGGCAAGAGCATCCAATCCGAAAACTGCTATTTTGGCTTGGAGCATTACAGCTGTAGGATCTTTATTGATTGCATTGAGTTTTGGTAATATGGGAGCAGCTATGCCAAAAACAGGAGGTCCTATTGTTTATACTAGAGCAGCTTTTGGAGATTTTGCAGGTTTTCTAATTGCATGGAGTTATTGGATTGCAACTTGGGTTGGAAATGCAACTATTATTACTGCTTTTATGAGTTATTTTGTCTATTTTGTACCTCAAGCGAATACACCAATTATTGCATTTTTAGTAACTTCAGCAGTTCTTTGGATTTTTACTATAATTAATATTTTAGGTGTAAAGAATGCTGGAATTATTGGGATAGTTAGTACAATACTTAAAGTAGCAGCATTAGTGGTATTTATATTTATTGCTGCAGTTCATTTCAATCCTAAATTTTTAAATACTGTAGCTAAACCAGAATTATCAGGAATGGGAACTTTATCTGGAGCTATAGCAATAGCATTATGGTCTTTTGTAGGACTAGAAAGTGCAACAGTTCCAGCTGGAGAAATTAAGGATCCAGAAAAAAACATAAGAAAAAGTACTATATATGGTACTTTAATTGCAGCAGTTATTTATATTCTTATTAGCGTTGTTGCTATGGGAGCAATTGATCAAGCTTCACTTGCTAAATCAGATGCACCACTTGCAGATATTATAAATAATGTAACAGGTGGTTCATGGGGAGGTGCCTTTATTGCAATAGGAGCTATTATATCAACTTTAGGAGGAACTTCTGGTTGGATTATGACTACAGCTAGAAGTGCTTTTGCAGCAGGAGAGGATAGATTATTTCCAAAGGTATTTGCGAAAATTCATCCAAAGTATAATACACCAGCTGCAGCATTAATTATTAGTGGTATATGTGCTAACATACTATTAGTAATGAACTATGTTGGTACTTTAAGGTCAGCCTTTGATTTTATGATGCTGCTTGCAACTTTAGCATTTTTGCCTGCATATACTTTTACAACTGCAGCAGAGATAGTGCTCTTGACTAAGCATTCAAAGGATTTTAATTTTTGGAATTTCTTAAAAAGTTCATTTGTTACACTGATTGCATTAATATATTCTATATATGCAATTTATGGAACAGGAGCAGAGACAGTAATGTATGGATTTTTACTATTGCTCATGGGTATTCCAATTTACGTATATATGATGCTCCAAAATAATAAAGAAGATAAATCTGTAGATAAACTTAGAAAATCAGTAGGTTTAGATATATAGAATATTATCTATCAGATAAAAAATAATGTCCTAAAAGCTAATTTAGGACATTATTTTTTTTACTTACATTCACATTTACAATTGTCATTTAAAATTACTTTATATATTTGTTCATATCGATAAGTACAAGAACCGTTTTGCTGCATATCAGCACACAATTCTGTTTCAGAATAATAAATATCATTACCTCTAGTTAATATGGCTCTATATTTTTCAGAATCACTTAATTCATATACTTCTACAAAACCACTTTCGCTAGTAATATTTTGAGAACCGATTTTTATTGCTCTATCAAGCATAAGTTCAAGCTTTACTTTTTTATCAAGTATATCTTTCATAAGTTGTTTATAATCAATCATATATTTTACCCCCCTATTCCTTTTTATAATATTATATCATGATAATCATTATTTATAAATAGCAAATATTAAAGTTTTGAATATTTTAAAATAATAGTGCTATAAGTGGTTAGATATTGATTTTATAATGTTTAATTAAAAAAAGGTATTGATATAAAAGGAAAAGTATATAATAATAGAATTAATAGACAAAAGTAAAGGGGGAAAAATAGATGCCTTTATGGACAAAAGTAGTTTTGCAGGTTTTATTTTTCGTAATAATTTTTGTAGTTGTTTACAATCAATTAAAAATTCATGTATTATCAAAATTTCATCCAAATAAATGGATTATTTTGGCCATAGCAATATTAGCATTTTTTGTGCCTAATATAATAGCAAGTTATTATAAATACAACCTATCTGAAAGTGTATGGCAGTACTTACAGTCTGCAGTATTTATAGTTTTTTTCTTATGGTTTATAGATTTGAGAACTGGAGCTATGTATAATAAGGGTAGAAACGGTAATTCCAGAGGAAGAAATACAGTTATAAAGCCTAAAGCAAAACCTAATAGAGTAAACAAAAATAAGACTAATAATCAAAAATAGTTGAAATATTATATAATGGATTGCTGTAAAATGAATTAAATCCTTGTATAAAAACAAAAGCCATGCATAAATAGGAAAATAAACTTCCTTATATGCATGGTTTTTTATATTAACTTAAGCCTAACCCTTTTCTTTTATTCATTATATGAGCTTCTATATTGTTTGCCACTTCAACAGGATCATCTCCTAGCGCAATTTTTCCACCTGTTACATCCTCTGCTTTTTTAGTTAGAAGCTCTACAAGCTGAGGAGCTCCTGTCATGAAAGGAGTAGGAGATAGATGAGTATAAGCCCCATAAGCTAATGCAAAAATTCCATCTATAGTTGCTTTTTGTTCCATCCATTCTGGAGCAGTAACAGCTATTGGAAGATCAGATACATCAACATCCAAATGATCTGCCAGAGCAGTAACAAGCATAGATATTCTTCCTGTATCAGTACAAGTTCCAAAACTTAATACTGGAGGTATTTTTAACATATTACATACTTCTTTTAGCCCTTCACCAGCCATAGTATTAGCTGCTTCTACGGTACAAAGTCCTGCAACCTCAAGAGCATGGTTTCCACATCCTGCGCTGACAACTAATATATCTTTTTTTATAAGTTCTTTTGTAAGATTTATTGTCATGGAATCTTGAGGACCATTTCTTAGGGTGGAGCAGTTTGCAAGAGCTACAACTCCCTTAATTTTTCCAGCAGATATTACATCTACTAATGGATCAAGTTTATTACCAAGAGCCCCTAAAACAGCTTCAGTTGAAAAACCAGCTACAGCCTTTTGAACTTTTTTAGGAACCATTGGCTGAATTTTTCTTTCTTTTCTCTTTTTAAAATTTTCTATAGCAAGTTCAATTAATCTATCAGCCATGGTATTTACTTGAGAAGGATCATAAGGAATTTTTTCATCAAGACCTGGTAAATCAATTATAGTACTTACAGATACCAAAGTTACTTGATACTTTTCAGCGTACATATCTATAGCTGGTGGTGAGCAATTTTCTTCCATTGCAAATACATCCACAGTACCAGTAGCTAATAATGGTTCTATAGTAAGCCAGTTTCCCATATGACCTACGAATACATCATCTATTTCAAATCTTTGTAGTAGTTCTTGACCTGTTTCTATGGAACCTACTATTCTAAGACCTTTAGCCCCAGCAGCTTTTGCTTTTTCTTGAATTTCTTGCGTTCTTGATTTTAATATAGTGGCAACTCCAGGCCAAGGTTGATGACCATTAAATACTATATTTACGTATTCTGGATCCATGATTCCTAAATCCATATTAACTTCATGTGGTGTTGGTGTTCCAAACAGTATATCCTGCACCATTTCTAGACCTATCTGAGAGTTATATATAGTTGCTATACCAAGTCTAAGAGCTTTCATAGCCAAGGAAACGTGGCTTCCATCAACATTTGTAAGACAACTAGCTACACAATTTTGTTCCTCGTGAACTGTTCCACCAGGATATATATCCAGTTTTCTCCATAATTCTTTTCTCTTTTTTGGGGCAAAAGCTTCAACCATGATATTCTTATCTTCTACACCAATTCTTTGTTGATCTTCAAGTAGAACAGCTAATTCTATGGCCATATCATTAACTTCCTGACTTGTATTTATACCTACTTTTTCACACATCCATTTAAGTTTATTTACATCTGTAATTTTAAATGGAGTTTTTCCTTCAGCTGTAGCTTTTAATGTTCTAAAAGCTTCATAAGCATGATGACTATATGTACCTGCACCCATTATGTTTTTTAGAAGAAAGTTTCTCATTGCCATGGCATCAGGACCTATTCCACATACACCTTTGGTTTGACCTGTTTTTTCACTTATTCTACATGGACCATTTGAACATAATTGACAGCTTAAACCTTCAAGGCAAAATTTGCACCTAATTTTGTCTTGAAGAGCATATCTATCAAATGCATTAGACATTCCATCCTCTCTAATTCTTTTAAGCATTTCCTCTACAGAATCATGATAACTTACTCTACCTTCTGATTTTTCTAATATAGTTTCACTCATAAATTATTCACTCCTTTTACTATTATGACTAGTGCTAATAGTAAATTTTCCTATAATGAATTTAATTATACATTTCTAATTCTCCATAATTAAAATTATCTAGGTATGTATGAACAAAAACTTAATATAAGTGTATTGGGATACAGTAATATCATGTTTCTTGTGAAAAACTTAAAATTTGCATAAGAAGAAAAAATAATGTCGAAATATAATGTTTTTTATAAAAATATATTGACTAATTATATTTTAAGTGTTATTATCTTATTTGTAATTGAGTCGAAAATTATCAATAAACATATTATCGTGGACAAATTAAGTTTTGTTGATATGAAAGACTTATTATTAAATAATATCCCCTATTAAGCCACATGTTCCCCCATGTAGGCTTTTTTCTTATATATAATTTTAGGTACTATAAAGAAGAGTTTTAGTCTAATTTATCTTCTGCGTTAAAATGGTATGCTAAGCAGGTGATAATAGGATAAATACTCGATATGACATATTATAAAGGTGTCCTTTAAAGGACACCTTGTTTTAACTGCAACCAGTAGTAGAGCCACAATCCAGGCAAACCATACAAGTACCATTCCTGACCATTCTGGTACCGGAACAATTTGGGCAAGTAACATTGTAGAGTCTTTCACCATCGACTTTTTTTATTTTAATTTTGTTTTCTGGAATGTTAGATGAAGATACAGCAGTTTCAGTGCTTACATTTAAGGTATTTTCATCATAATTTTCGGGCTTAATCTGACATCTTGAAAAATCCCCAAGTTCAATATCTATAACTTTACTTATTAAATCAGATATTGAAGATACATTCTTTATATAAGGATGTTTTTGTACGAAACCATAAGGTTCGTATTTTTGACCTCTTAACATTCTTGCTATGTCCTGAGGCGGTACATGATATTGAAGCATTACAGAAACAGCTTTAGACAATGAATTTAAAAGTCCTGTTATTATAGTACCTTCTCTATCTGTAGTTATATATATTTCTGATATCTCACCATTTTCACGTCTGTTAACAGTAGTATATATTTTAACGTCATCAATTTGGGCAGGGTGAGTAGTACCACGTCTTATGCCTATAGGTTTATCTCGTCTTGAAGGCTTTATTCCTTTTTGTAAATCTTTAGCTTTTTGAAGAAGCTGTTTATAAGTTAAATCTTCAAGCTTTAAATCCACATTATCTGTAAGTGTAGTGTTTAAAGGTTGAGCAGCCTTGGAAGAATCTCTATAAAGAGCTATTCCTTTTACCCCTAATTTCCAAGAGGATAATACTATATTTTTAAAATCATCTATAGTAGCAGTTTTAGGTAAATTTACAGTTTTAGATATTGCTCCGGATATAAGTGGAGTTATTGAAGCTACCATAAGTACGTGTCCCATAGGAAGTATATATCTTTCTCCACTTCCACATCGATTAGAAGTATCAAAAATAGGCAAATGTTCTTCTTTTAAGTGTGGTGCACCTTCAATCTTGCCATCTAAAACTTTTTCATATGTAAATCCATTTTCTGTTACTGTTTCTTTTTCAAGTACATAGTCTAAAATATCTTCTACTTCATCATTTGAATATCCAAGATTTTTTAAAGCTACAGTTATAACAGGATTTATTATGGTTAAAAAGCCACCACCAGAAAGCTTTTTGTATACTATATGGCTAAAAAATGGTTCAATTGATGTAGCACCGCAGTCCATAGCAAATGATATAGTTCCAGTAGGAGCTATTACTGAAACTTGTGCATTTCTATATCCATATTCTTCACCATAGCTTAAAGCTTTACCCCAACAATCTTTAAGGCATAAACTTATGTATTTTAAACCTTCTTTATTTAAAATATTATGATCTACTTTTATTGGAGTATAATTTAAGCCTTCAAAATTATTTCCATATTTAGTTTTATTATTTTTAATAACATCATCAGGGTCAACTCCTGCAGCTCTTACATGATTTCTAATAACTCTCATCATATAGGGTTTATTTATTTCAAACTTCTTAAAGGCACCAATTTCTTTAGAAATCAAAGATGATGTATAATATGAATAACCTGTAAGAATTCCTATTAATGAAGATGCTATATTTCTAGCTTCATCAGAATCATAAGCATATCCCATAACCATAAAAAGTGATGCTACATTAGATATGCCAAGTCCAGTAGGTCTAAACAAGTAACTCTTTCTTGCAATATCTTCTGTTGGATACTGACCCCAGTGTATAGAAGCTTCAAGAATTAATTGAACTAGACTTATTACATGCAGATACCCATCTATATCAAATTTATGTGTAGTATTGTTATAAAATCTATATATATTTACAGAAGCCAAATTACAAGAAGAATCGTCTAAAAAGGCATATTCACCACATGGATTTGTTGAATTAATTCTATTATATGGAGCATTTAAAGCACCATCTTCTCCAGCGGGACAAGTATGCCAAGCGTTAAAGGTGTCACTAAATTGAGGAGCAGGATCAGCACATTGCCAAGACGAAGAATTGAAAGCTTCCCAAATATCAGATACACCAATAATTTTATCTAGTTTTGAATCAACTCTACCTTTAAGTTCTATGGTTTCATCAGAGGTATTGTTTAAATTTTGAACTTTATTCATAAAGTAATCTGAAAATCTAACAGAGTTATTGCTGTTTTGTCCGGAAACTGTTTCATAAGCTTCACCATCAATATCCATATCATAGCCCATTTTACCAAGAGCTCTTACTTTATTCTCTTCTTTAGCTTTCCAGGTCATGAAATCCATAATTTCAGGATGATCAACATCTAAACATACCATTTTGGCAGCTCTTCTTGTGGTACCACCAGACTTTATGGCGCCAGCATTTCTATCTAAGCCTTTTAAGAAGCTCATTAAGCCAGATGAAAAACCACCACCAGAAAGTTTTTCACCTTTCGCTCTTATAGAAGAAAAGTTAGTACCTGTTCCAGATCCTCCTTTAAAAAGTTTTGTTTCCGTAATATATTGGTCTGATATAGAGTGAGGGCCTAAAAGCTTATCCTCTATAGATAATATAAAACAAGCTGAAGCCTGAGTTCTGGTGTAGTTATCACAGGAATCAACTACCTTTTCTTTATTTTCATCAAAATAATAAAGACCTTGCTTACTGCCTTTTATATCATATGATTGAGCAAGACCTGTATTAAACCATTGAGGTGAGTTAGGTGCATACATTTGATTTAATAAGGCATATACACTTTCATCATAAAATATAGAAGCTTCTTTTTCTGTTTTTATAATACCTTCATCTTTTAAAGCTTCACACCAAAAATTAACCATCCTATGAGCTATGGATTTCATACTGTTTTCATAACCATTTTCATTAGGAACACCTGCTCTTCTAAAATATTTAGAAGCTATAATATCACAAGCTGTTTGTGAATATTGCTCAGGAAATTCTAAATCCTTCATATCAACTAGCACTTTACCACTTTTATGATCCTTTAGAAAAACATCTGTTTTCTTCCAGGTAAATAAGTCATAGACTGTCTTGTCAGAATTATTTTCTAATTCCTTTGTATAATATCTTTTAAATAAATCAGTAAGGGATTTCAAAATAAGTTTCCTCCTTGTATTATAAAACTATACTATATATAGTATAGTTATTGTAATGTGATACTATATGTAGTATATTTATTATAAAGTATATTTATGCTAAATTCAACAATAAATATTGTTAATAAACATTGATTATTTATAGTAAAAGGGTCTAATTTTAATATGTTTCCGTAGAACGTAGATAAATAGATAAAAGTGAATTTAGACAATACAATTTTTATTTGTTATAATATTATAAAAAATTTTTCCAAAGAGGTGTTAAAGTGATAATTAATTATAAAGATATAAAACCTGTAATAGACAAAAGTGTTTTTGTAGCACATAGTGCAGATGTTATAGGAAGGGTTACTTTGCTAGAAGATGTTGGTATTTGGTATGGCACTGTACTTAGGGGAGATTGCAACTCTATACATATAGGAAAAGGCAGCAATATTCAAGATAACTGTACTGTACATGTAGGAAATAATAGTTCTGTGGAAATAGGTGAATATGTAACTGTTGGACATAATGCTGTTATACATGGATGCAAAATTGGTAACAATTGCTTAATTGGTATGGGATCAATTATTTTAAATGATGCAGAAATAGGAGATGAAACTATTATAGGTGCAGGAAGTTTAGTAACTGAAAGAAAAAAAATACCTTCAGGAGTTTTATGTATGGGATCACCTGCAAGAGTTATACGTGAACTTACAGAAGATGAAAAAGAAAAAATTAGAAGTTCAGCTTTTGATTATATTAAAGAAGCTAATGATCATAAGTAATAGAGTATAGGTTTTAATAAAATGTACCCTATAGAGTAGACAAAGAAAAAAGAGTCTACCCTATAGGGTATTTTTGTTATAATAAAACAAGCTGAGATTGAGAGATTGGGGTAGGTTGAATGAGCAAGAAAATATTCACAAATGAAGAACTAGAAATACTATCTAAGAACAAATATGT
Source organism: Clostridium sp. JS66 (assembly GCF_033561535.1). NCBI lineage: Bacteria > Bacillati > Bacillota > Clostridia > Eubacteriales > Clostridiaceae > Clostridium > Clostridium sp. JS66. Next base: position 540,973 of record NZ_CP131467.1, read on the forward strand.
TAAGCGCGTCAGCGCGAAGGGAATAACCTATACTGATGAATTTAAGCGCATCTTTATAAGTGAGGACGGAAAAGGCAAGTTTCCAAGGCTAATATTCGAAGAATGCGGATTTGACATAAATATTTTGGGGAAAAAGCGCATAGAAATGGCAGCTTATAGATGGCGTACTGCGTACAATAAGGAAGGTGTATTAGGATTACAGGATACCAGAAAAGATAATTCAGGGAGGCCTAGAGATACGGAACTCTCCATCGAAGAAAAATATGAACGTCTTAAGGCGCAAATTAGTTTGCTTAAAGCTGAGAATGAATTGTTAAAAAAACTCGATATGTTAGAAAGGGGGATGATGAAAAAGAAATAAGCCTACCGGCTGAACAGAAGTTCAATCTTATTAAGTTGGTAATTACAAAGCATAAGTTGAAAAACTTGATTAGTTATTTATGCAAAATAGTAGGTGTATCCCGTTCTGGATACTATAATTATTTTTCATCAAAATCCCATAGAGCAAGGAATAAACGCACTGGTAAGGATGAGATGTCGAGAGATATCATTCTAAAAGCATATAACTTTAAAGGACGCAAAAAAGGAGCTAAGCAAATAAAAATGACATTAGAAGGTGAATTTGGAATCGTATACAATTTAAAACGTATTCGAAGGATAATGATAAAGTACGGAATTATTTGTCCTATTAGAAAAGCAAATCCTTATAGAAGAATAATGAAAGCTACTAAAGAACATACCACCCTGCCTAATTTATTAAATAGGAATTTTAAACAAAATACACCTGGGAAGGTGCTTCTCACTGATATAACTTACTTATTTTACGGCAATGGTAAGAAAGCATATCTATCAACAATTAAGGATGGATCTACTAATGAAATTCTTTCATATAATCTATCAGATAAATTGACGCTTGACATAGCTACAGATACGATAGACAAACTAATAAATGAAGGACAAGTTAAACTTACTATAGATGCATTTATTCACTCTGATCAAGGTGCTCACTATACAAGTCCTAAGTTTCAAAGCCTAGTGAAAGGCTACCGCCTAGGACAATCCATGTCAAGGCGCGGTAATTGCTGGGATAATGCGCCGCAGGAATCGTTTTTTGGACACTTTAAAGATGAATCGTACATTAAGTCATGTGAAACTTTAAGTGAACTTAAGTGTTACGCGTCAAATTATTTAAGCTATTCAAAGTCAAATTATTTCAACCTAAATTAAGTAATAATATGGTAAAAATGCAGATTAAATAATCTTACGATAGAAAAAAATATGTAAAAAGTCAAATTAAATCAACCTTTCTTCACAATATCCACAATGTATAAAATATGAAAATTAGACAATTAATATAGGTATAAAAAAACACTGCCAAGTAAGCAGTGTTTAAAATTAAATTGTAAGGTCAATTTCGCTTTGAGCTTTATAAACTATTTCAGCATTAATAGAGGAAAGTTTTTGATTAGCACCAGAAATAAGACACATTCTCGTTAGAGAATTTAAAGGTCTTATAGAGCCATTTGTGGTTGAATACATAAGTTCAAATGCATCATCAGTAAAAATAGGTTCTATGCAGCCTGCGGCTTTAAGCATTGAAATTATGTAGGGTTTACATTCTTCTGGCGTTAGCCCTCGTAAGCAATAATTCATTAAAATTCGCTGGCGCAGCGCTTCATGAATTTGTCTGCTGAGTTGAAGTAAAAAGTTAGGTTGACCTGAAAGAATTAGCATAGCATAATTCTTTGAATCCATATTAAAGTTAAATATAATTCTTAAATCATCAAGGATGGAATTGCTTAAAAACTGACATTCATCTAATATAATGACTGGGGTTATATTTTTACTATGACTATAAGTGTATATAGCTTCCTGTATTTGTTTAAACATAGTAACTTTTTTACAGGCAGGAATTATTCCAAGACCATCACAAAGAGCTCTGTAAAAATCCATGACCGTTAAGGTCGAAATAGGAATATATATACATTTATATAAATTGGGGTTGAGTGAATTTACAAAATAACGGAGTAGGAAAGACTTACCTACTCCGGGTTCACCAGTAAGTACACCAATGCCCAAAACAGATTTTAAAAATTCTAATCTGCTTAATGCGTGATTAAAGTCTTGGAATTTAAAGCTGTGTGTTAAATCAATATTTTTATCAAATGGGTCAAAGGTTAACCCATAAAAAGTTTTATACATAATATCAACCTCCGGTTAGTTAGCTTTAAAGGCAGAAAAATCAACAGAATCATTATTAGATCTTCTAACCTTTGAGTTATCAATTTTTTTTAGTGGGAAAATAGTATCTGTAAGCTTAGCATCTTCAGAGAAGATGTATGCTTTATCAAGTGAAGTAGGATCATAACGAATATTTATTTTTTCTCTTACATACTTTAATGGAACTTCAAATAATTTAGTTCCTATGGATACTGTGGAGTCATTTTTAACAGTACGTTGAACTTTATATAAAAATAAATGATCAAGTTCACTTTTAGAGGAAACAAACCTTAAATTTTCAATATTATTCATATATTTATCAAAGGGTGTAGAATTTATTGATGAATGAAAGGTTTTGTTATAGTGATTAACATAAGTCAATAGAGATTCATTCAAAATGTCTATTGACTTAAAATCACCCCAGTTTATTGAATTCATCCATTGTTTTTGCATTGTTTGAAACCACCTTTCAATTTTACCTTTCGATTGAGGAGAATATGGCCTAGCAAAGCTTAAAATAGACCCAAGTGAAGCACATATAAGTTGAAACTGTTCACTTTTATATATCTTTCCGTTATCAACAAAAACTTTTTTAGGAATACCTTTAGATGCTACCGCATCTTTAAAAACAGCCATAAGAGACAATAAATCATCTTTAAAAAATACTTTACATCCAACAATAAGCCTACTAGCATCATCAAGGAAAGCTATAATATAAGTTTTATATTTTCTGCCTTGAATAGTGAGATAAGGTCCAACAGATACATCAGACTGCCAACATTCATTCGCATATTCAAATTCAAAGGCTCTTCTATCTTGAGGCGCCAGCTTTTGAGGTGCTATATTAGCCTGTTTTATGAATCTAGTTATTGTAGAAAGAGATATATTGTTTTCATTTTCAAATCCTTTGGCAATAACTTCATGATATATATGTTTAGCAGTTTTTTTGGGGGAATTAATTTTGCAGTTTATAATGAACTGCTTTGTTTCTTGCGAAATTTTTCTTGAACAACCTTTGTCATCTCTTGTTTTAGGATATAAACCGTCTATACCATGTTTCCTATATAAGGTTAACCAACCTTTAATTGTAGCCGGAGAATACTCTTTTCTTCCGCCGTTAGGCATAGTATAAGATTTAGCAGCAATTTCTGATAAATATTCTTTAACAGAAGATTGAGTAAAAGTATTAGTAATTATAGGTGCAATTAGAGAGTATCTAAACAGAGCTATTTTTTGGCTTAATTCATGAGATATCATAATTAAATGCCTCCTTCAACTTTGAGTTTATTTTCATTTTTAATTATGTACCTCAATAATCAGCCTTAACCGTTAAAAGTTGTGTGGAAAAATATAAGAACTTCAAAATAAAATTTAAAAGTTGAGACAAGTTTTAAGTAAATAAGCATTAAAAAAATAAGAAGTGTTTAATTTGATAAAGGGCAAAAAAACTAAAGCTTCTGTAATTAAGGTTTACAGAAAAAATATTTAGGCATATCTAAGAAAAATCTTAAATTAAAATCATATCTTAAACGTGAAAAATCAGTAATCATTGTAAGTAAATTGGATGGAAAAACATTTTTGGTATCAGGGCAAAATATTTTAAGTTGTGCAAAAAATAGGCGAATAGCCGTTAAAGAAGTTATTAGTCTGCTTTTCCAAAATGATAAATGAGTTTTGTTTATGGATAACATACAATTTATAGAGTTAACAAACTTAATAATTTTGCTAAATGAGTAATTAAATTTAAACATAATAATAAGGCAAGTTAATATAACATGATAGGTGTATTGTCTATAAGGTATTATGAAACTTGGAATAAGAGAGTACGTCTTATGGCATGATTTGCACCTATATCTAATGATAACTACTCTATAAGCTTTGTTAAATGTAATCAAATTTCTATAGTAGAATCCATGTCTATATAGTTTTCCTTCATATCCGCATGCTTCGCATCCATATTTTATGGGAAACCTATTATACTTATTAAGCTTATTATATTTTCTTATGCCGTAAGGCATCTTTATTATTTCTATCACTTTTTTTCAGTCCTATAAAATTTTTTTATATTTTTAAATTATAGTCAGATTAAATAATCTTATTCTTTTTGTGTCAGATTATTTAATCTGACGTAAAAAGAAAGGCTATTATAATTTACTTTTTTTGAACCTGTTATTAAGCAAATAAATTGCTTAATAACACTTAAGGAAGAAATCGAAAACTACATGTTTTACTATAATAACTATAGATATCAATGGGGACTAAAAAAGATGACTCCTGTACAATACAGAAATCATCTTCTTAATTTAAAATAACTCTTTTTTTATTGTCCTTGACAAAGGGCACACTTTATAAGGCCATGCTCTTTTTATTTTAGAAACATATAAACTAGACAACGTTATGTAAAATATATCCTTGTAAAGAATAAACTAGAAGAATTATAATAAAATTTAAAGAATAGATAAATAATAATGTTTCTTTTTATATATTTCAAGAATCAAAGGGGGGGATATATATGAAAAAAGAAGATAGAATACTTGGAGGATTATTTGGAGTAGCCTGTGGGGATGCATTAGGTGGAACACTAGAATTTCTTTCTAAAAAAGAGGGCAAAGAAGAATATGGATATTTGAAAGAAATAATTGGTGGAGGTGTTTGGAATTTAAAGCCAGGAGAGGTTACGGATGATACCATGATGACTATTGCAGTAGCTGAAGGCATATTAGAAAATCCTAAAGATCCTCTAAAATGTATAGGAAAAAACTTTATTAGTTGGTATGATACTGATCCTAAGGATGTTGGAAATACTGTAAAACTTGCAATGGAAGGATATAAAAAATACAATAGTTGGAAGAAGGCATCTTCTTATGCACATAAACAGCTAAACCAACATTCAGCAGGAAATGGAACCTTAATGAGATGTATTCCTGTAGCTCTCTATTATGATGATTTGAAAAAGGTAATAAAAATAAGCAAGGAACAATCTATGCTTACCCATTATGATGAAAAAGCAGCTGAAGCTTGTGAATTGTATAATACAATAATTTATAGATATTTAAATGGTGATGAAAAGCTAAAGGTAATAGAAGAAGAAACTTTAAAATATCAAGATTACGAAGATATAATTTCTACTAAAAAAATAGAATTGAGTCCTTCTGGATATGTGGTTGACACATTACAATGCGCTTTGTGGTGTTTTATAAACACTAGCAATTCAGAAGATGCTATTTGTGAAGCAGTAAATATTTATGGAGATCCAGATACTATTGGAGCAATAGCAGGAGGATTAGCAGGAGTTTACTATGGAATTGATAATATACCTAAAAGATGGAGAGAAAAGATATTAGTTAAAGATAAGTTAAATGAAATTGGAAAAAAGATAGAAGATAAGATAGTCAAAAAGAATTGTATATAATACTAATTAAGTGATAGTAACTATTTAACTAATAGGATATAATATATTAGATTAAAATATTATATCTATTCATATAGGGAGTTGAAGTTAAGTGATAAACATAGGAGAATTTAATACCTTAAAGATTGTTAGAAAAGCGGATTTCGGTTACTATTTAGATGCAGGTACAGGGAATACTAGTGATGATATACTTTTACCCAATAAAAGTGCGTTAGAAAAAGAAATTTCTATAGGTGATGAAGTTAATGCTTTTATATATAGGGATTCAAAAGATAGAATTATAGCTACTTTAAAAGAGCCTATAGCCCAAGTTGGAGAAATTGCATACCTTAAAGTGGTATCCAAAACTAAAATAGGAAGCTTTGTAGATTTTGGAATGGAAAGAGATATTTTTGTTCCAATGAAAGAACAAGTTTATAGATTGGAAATAGGTAACTATTATTTGTTCTATATATACTTAGACAAAACAAATAGAATTGCAGCTACTACAGATATAGATAGATACTTAGAAAATTTAAATGTTGAAGAAACAGATGAGATTTTAAATGGTAAGTATAGAGTAGGGGACGATGTTACAGGGATTATCTATGGTTTTCAAACTAATAGAAGTGCTATGGTAGCTATAGATAAAACCTATAGAGGAGTAATACTTAAAAATGAATATTTTGTAGATTTAAAAGAAGGATATGAGTTAAAACTTAGAGTTAAAAAAATATATGAGGATGGAAGAATGGGTCTTACTCCAAGAAAAAGAGCTGTGGATGAGAGAACGGAGCTTCAGGAAAATATAGTTCAATATCTTAAGAAACACAATGGAAGTATGTCTTTTAATGATAAAAGTTCTCCAGAAGATATAAGAGAAGTATTTCATGAGAGCAAGAATTATTTTAAAAATGCCTTAGGAGGACTTATGAAGCAGGGAATTATAGAACAAGACGAGAATGGAACAAGGCTGAAGTAATATTTGTGTAACTTAATAAATATCTTTGATGCAAAAATACATCATTGGTGCGAAAAGTCACCACTGGTGTATTTTTGTTGTTTTTCGTACATTTTACAGTCATATTATCATAAAAGAAACAAAAAATAAGTGCGAAATAGAAATTGGAGCTGATTTTAGTTGAAAAGAAAATTAATGATATTATTTATGATTATAATCCTCACAACAAATAGTGTGCTTGCTAAACAAAACAGATATGAAGTACATTTTTTAGATACGGGGCAAAGTGATTGTATATTAATAAAAACAGATATTAATAATTACCTAATAGATACAGGAGCGTCTTATTATTCTGATAAAATTTTAAAGTATTTAGATGCAAATGAAATTAATAAGATAGATACAGTGATTTTAACTCATTACCATGATGATCATTATGGTGGATTATTAGCAATAGCAGAGAGTAAAAAGATAAACAAGGTATTGTTGCCAATGCATGATGATAAAATCAAATACACAATTTACAAGCAATTGACTAAAAAGGGTATTAGTGTGAAATATATACCTAATAATTATATTTTAAAAGAAGAAAAAATGAATTTAAAGGCTTTAACTCCATTTAAAGAGGATAAAAGAATAGAAAATAATAATTCTATAATATTACAAGGTGAAATAGATGGGATAAATTATTTATTTGCCGCTGATTGTGAAAAAACAGAAGAAGAGTATATGATAAATAATAATAAGATAAGTCATTGTGATATTTTAAAGGTGCCACATCATGGTTTAAACACAAGTAGTACAGAAGGTTTTTTAAAAAAAGCTTCTCCTAAAATTGCAATAATAACTTCTAATGGTGTGGAGAGTCCGGAAAATAAGGCTTTAAATAGAATAAGTAACATAGGAAGTATAGTTATAAGAACAGATCTACAAGGAGATATAGTAATTAAAAATGGAAATTTACAAATGACAAGATCTGATTTAAGCATAAAAATCAAGTAATTGAGATTTAAAAATTAGATTTGAGGTTATAGCATATTAAATCAAAGGCCTTAAATCTAATTTTTTTATTAAAAGTATAATTTATATAAAGTTATTATAGGTTTGTGTTTTGTGAATAGATCACATCAATATTGGTATGATTTTTGCTATATAAAATATAATATGAGGGGTGATTATGTTGGAATATAAAAATGTTAAATTAGAAAAGAAAAGTCATATTGGTATATTAACTATTAATAGATCTAAGGCATTAAATGCATTAAACACTGAAGTATTGACTGAAATTGATCAGTGTATAGATGAAGCTAACAACGATGAAAATGTTTACGTAATTATAGTAACAGGGGAAGGAAAAGCTTTTGTAGCTGGAGCAGATATAGCAGAAATGAAAGATAAAACTCCAGAGCAGGCAAGAAAGTTTGCTGAATTAGGATTGGCTGTATTTAGAAAAATAGAACTTCTGGAAAAACCAGTGATTGCAGCCGTTAATGGCTTTGCATTAGGTGGTGGATGTGAATTATCTATGAGTTGTGATATAAGAATAGCTTCAGAAAAAGCTAAATTTGGACAACCAGAAGTTGGCTTAGGAATTATACCTGGATTTGCAGGAACACAAAGACTTTCAAGATTAGTAGGACCAGGAAAAGCAAAAGAATTGATATATACGGCAGATATGATTAAAGCTGAAGAAGCTGAAAAAATAGGATTAGTTAATAAAGTAGTTGCATCTGAAGAATTAATGAATGAAGCAAAGGCAATGGCAGAGAAAATTATTTCAAATGCTCAAGCTGCTATAAGATATGCAAAGATAGCAATAAATAAAGGTTTTGAAACTGACATTGACACAGGGATGACAATTGAAAATAATTTATTCAGTTTATGCTTTGCAACAGAAGATCAAAAAGAAGGAATGGGAGCTTTTTTAGAAAAAAGAAATCCAATTTTCACATTAAAGTAAATTGGGAGATTAATTATAAATTTATTATTGGAGGCTGTATGTAATGAAAGTATTTGTATTAGGGGCAGGAACAATGGGAGCTGGAATTGTCCAAACATTTGCCCAAGCAGGATATGAAGTAGTAATAAGAGATATTGAAGATAAATTTGTTGAAAGAGGAATTTTAAACATTACTAAAAATCTTGATAGAAGCCTTAAAAAAGGAAAAATTACTGAAGATGTTAAAAATGAAGTTCTTGGTAGAATAAAACCTACTACAGATATGAATTTAGCAAAGGATGCAGATCTTGTAGTAGAAGCAGCCATAGAAAATATGGATATTAAAAAGAAAATATTTGCTGAATTAGATGGAATTTGTAAGGCAGAAGCAATACTTGCTACAAACACATCATCATTATCAATTACAGAAGTGGCAAGTGCAACAAAAAGACCAGACAAGGTTATAGGAATGCATTTCTTTAATCCAGTGCTAGTAATGAAACTAGTAGAGGTCATAAAGGGAATTTGTACTTCAAAGGAAACTAAGGATACAGTGGTTAAATTAGCAAAGAAAATAGGAAAAGAACCAGTAGAAGTAGAAGAAGCTCCAGGATTTGTAGTTAATAGAATACTTATCCCTATGATAAATGAAGCTGTAGGAATATTAGCAGATGGAGTTGCAACAGCAGAAGATATAGATTTAGCGATGAAGCTAGGAGCTAACCATCCAATGGGACCTTTAGCACTAGGAGATTTAATTGGTATAGATGTATGTTTAGCAATTATGAAAATTTTATATAAAGAATTTGGAGATTTAAAATACAGACCTAATCCATTATTAATAAAAATGGTAAGAGGTAAATTATTAGGGAGAAAAACTGGAAAAGGATTTTATGATTATACAAAATAAAAAGGTTTTAGGAGGAGTTAATGTGAGAGAAATAGTTATAGCTAGCGCTGTTAGAACAGCAGTAGGAAAGTTTGGAGGAACATTAAAGGATGTACCAGCAGTTGAATTAGGAGCAGTTGTAATTAAAGAAGCATTAAAAAGAGCCAATGTAAAACCAGAATTAGTTGATGGAGTCATAATGGGAAATGTGCTTCAAGCAGGACTTGGACAAAATCCAGCAAGACAAGCATTGATAAAAGCAGGAATTCCAGACAGCGTAACTGGATTTACAATAAACAAGGTTTGCGGCTCAGGACTTAGAGCAGTAAGTTTAGCAGCTCAGATAATAAAAGCAGAAGATGCAGATATTGTAGTAGCAGGTGGAATGGAAAATATGTCAGCAGCACCATATCTAATTCCAAAAGCAAGATGGGGACAGAGAATGGGCGATGGAAAATTAGTTGACGAAATGATAACAGATGGTCTATGGGATGCATTTAATGGATATCATATGGGGATAACAGCAGAAAATATAGCTGAAAAATGGAATATAACAAGAGAAATGCAAGATGAATTTTCAGCAGCATCACAACAAAAGGCAGAAGCTGCTATTAAAGAAGGAAAATTCAAGGATGAAATAGTGCCTGTAGTAATAAAGACTAAAAAGGGAGAAGTAGTATTTGATACAGATGAATTCCCTAGGTTTGGAACAACTGTTAAATCACTAGGAAAATTGAGACCAGCTTTCAAGAAGGATGGAACAGTAACAGCAGGAAATGCATCAGGAATAAATGATGCAGCAGCAGCAATAGTAGTTATGAGTGCAGATAAAGCAAAAGAATTGGGAATAAAACCAATGGCTAAGATAGTATCCTATGGATCAAAAGGATTAGATCCATCAATAATGGGATACGGACCATTCCATGCAACAAAGAAAGCATTGGAAAAAGCTAATTTAACAATAGAAGATATAGATTTAATAGAAGCAAATGAAGCATTTGCAGCACAAAGTTTAGCAGTAGCAAAGGATTTAAAATTTGATATGAGCAAGGTAAATGTAAATGGAGGAGCAATATCAATAGGACATCCAATAGGAGCGTCAGGGGCTAGAATATTAACAACACTTTTATATGAAATGCAGAAAAGAGATGCCAAGAAAGGCTTAGCAACTTTATGTATAGGTGGAGGAATGGGAACAGCTGTAATAGTTGAAAAATGCTAGTTATAAAAAACTATTGTAATTATTGAAAAGTAAAATAGTATGATAATAAATTAAACAGTGTAAGCTTGAGACCTTTATAAGGCTTGAGACTTCGATGCTATTTAATTTTAAATATATTATTTGGGGCTGTTGCACTAAATAATTTATGTACACTACGTTGTTTGGTAAATTAAAAACCAATATAACAAGTTGTAGTAATTACCCTTAATGCAACATCCTCATATATAAACAGTTCATGTATTGTTTAATAAAAATAAAATAGAATTAGGAGGACTTTTTATGGATTTTACATTGACAAAGGAACAAGAACTTGTAAAACAAATGGTAAGAGAATTTGCTGAAAATGAAGTTAAACCATTAGCTGCCGAAATAGATGAAACAGAAAGATTTCCAATGGAAACAGTGGAGAAGATGGCTAAATACGGCATGATGGGAATACCATTTTCAGAAGAATACGGTGGAGCAGGTGGAGATGTTCTTTCATACATAATAGCTGTAGAAGAATTATCAAGGGTTTGTGGAACTACAGGGGTTATTTTATCAGCACATACATCTCTTTGTGCATCTGTAATAAAAGAACATGGTACAGAAGAACAAAAGAAAAAATATTTAATACCTCTTGCAAAGGGTGAAAAAATAGGAGCATTTGGTTTAACAGAGCCAAACGCAGGAACAGATGCATCAGGACAGCAAAGTCAGGCAATTCTTGAGGGAGACCATTATATATTAAATGGGCAAAAAATATTTATAACAAATGGTGGAGTTGCAGATATATTCATAGTTTTTGCAATGACAGATAGAAGTAAAGGAAATAAAGGAATAACAGGATTTATATTAGAAAAAGGTATGCCAGGCTTCTCAATAGGAAAAGTTGAAAACAAAATGGGAATAAGAGCATCATCAACAACAGAACTTATATTTGAAGATGTTAAAGTACCAGTTGAAAATATGATAGGAAAAGAAGGAAAAGGCTTTGGTATAGCAATGAAGACTCTAGACGGAGGAAGAATTGGTATAGCAGCACAAGCATTAGGCTTGGCAGAAGGAGCTTTGGATGAAGCTATAAAATATATTAAGGAAAGAAAGCAGTTTGGAAGAGCATTAAGTAAGTTCCAGGGATTGGCATGGGCAGTAGCAGAAATGGATACAAAAATAGAAGCTGCAAGACATCTAGTATATAAAGCAGCAATGAAAAAGGAAAAGGGACTTCCATATACAATAGATGCAGCAAGAGCAAAACTATTTGCAGCAGATATAGCAATGGAAGTAACAACAAAGGCAGTACAGTTATTCGGAGGCTATGGATATACTAAGGATTATCCGGTAGAAAGAATGATGAGAGATGCTAAGATAACAGAAATATACGAAGGAACATCACAGGTTCAAAAGATGGTTATATCAGGAAGCAGATTAAGATAGGAGGTTTTTTAAATGAATATAGTTGTTTGCTTAAAACAAGTACCAGATACAACAGAAGTAAAAATAGATCCAAAGACAGGAACATTAATAAGAGAAGGGGTTCCATCAATAATAAATCCAGATGATAAAAATGCACTAGAAGAAGCATTAGTATTAAAGGAAAATGAAGGTGCAAAGGTTACAGTAGTAAGTATGGGACCACCACAGGCACAGGTAGCATTAAGAGAAGCAATAGCAATGGGAGCTGATGAAGCAATATTGTTATCAGATAGAGCTTTTGGTGGAGCAGATACATTGGCAACATCACATGCATTAGCAGCAGCAATAAAGAAACTAGATTATGATATAGTATTTGCAGGAAGACAGGCAATAGATGGAGATACAGCACAAGTAGGACCAGAAATAGCAGAACATCTTGGAATAGCTCAGGTTACATATGTTGAAAAAGTGGACATAGATGGAGATAAAATAAAGGTTAGAAAAGCATGGGAAGACGGATATGAAGATTTAACAGTAAAAGCACCAGTGCTTTTAACAGCAATAAAAGAGTTAAATGTACCAAGATACATGCATATGAAGAATATATTCAAGACCTTTGAAAAAGAGATAAAAGTATGGACTGCAAATGATATAGATGGAGATAAATCCCTTCTAGGATTATCAGGCTCACCAACAAAGGTAAAGAAATCCTCAACAAAGGAAGCAAAGGGTGCAGGAGAACTTGTAAATAAACCATTTAAAGAAGCAGCAGCTTATGCAGTTTCAAAATTAAAAGAAAAACACTATGTATAAATTAGGAGGTTTTTTAGCATGAATATAGCAGATTATAAAGGCGTATGGGTATTTGCTGAGCAGAGAGATGGAAAGCTACAAAAAGTAGCATTAGAACTAATAGGAAAAGGCAAAGAACTAGCAGATAAATTAGGAACAGAAGTAACAGCATTACTACTTGGAAGTGAAGCTGATGATATAGCAAAAGAATTAGCAGCATATGGAGCAGACAAAGTAATATATGCAGATAGTCCATTATTAAAACACTATACAACAGATGGATATGCAAAAGTTATATGTGATCTTGTACAGGAAAGAAAACCAGAAGCAATACTTGTAGGAGCAACATATATAGGAAGAGATTTAGGACCAAGAGTATCAGCAAGATTATCAACAGGACTTACAGCAGATTGTACAGGATTAGATATAGATCCAGAAACAAAACATCTTCAAATGACAAGACCAGCATTTGGGGGAAATTTAATGGCAACAATAGAATGTGCGGCAAATAGACCACAAATGTCAACAGTAAGACCTGGAGTATTTGAAAAATTACAAAAGGATACATCAAGAAAAGGTGAAATAGAAAAAATAAATGCAGATATAAAAGCATCAGATATAAGAGTAAAAGTAGATGAAGTAGTTAAAATAGCAAAAGATATTATGGATATAGGAGAAGCTCAGTTCATAGTATCAGGAGGAAGAGGAATAGGAAGCAAAGAAGGTTTTGAACCATTAAAAGAATTAGCAGATGTACTAGGAGGAACAGTGGCAGGCTCAAGAGCAGCAGTAGAAAATGGCTGGGTAGACAAGGCATGCCAAGTAGGACAGACAGGACAAACAGTAAAGCCTATAGTATATATAGCATGTGGAATATCAGGAGCAATTCAACACTTAGCAGGAATGCAAGACAGTGATTATATAATAGCAATAAATAAAGATGAAGGCGCTGCAATAATGAAAGTAGCAGATTTAGCTATAGTAGGAGATTACAAAAAGGTAATTCCTGAAATGGCAGCTGAAATAAAGGCTTTGAACAACTAGAAACTTGAAGATACTCTAGCTTTTTTATAAGTTAGAGTATTTATTTTTTATGAAGCTAAAGTACAAATCTCAAAATTACCTATAAAAAATTATTCCTAAAATACCTGATATAACTATTATAATTATAGGATGTATTTTTTTGTTAAGTAGTAAAATCATAATGAATACACCTATAGTAATGCTTTTTAAATCATAATAAGATTCTTTAGCAAGAGATAAAAAGGCGCATATAATAAGACCTATTAGTGCAGGCCGCATTCCTATAAGTACTGATTTTATAAATATAGATTCTTTAAATTTTAATATGTAGTGGGTAGCCACAGAAACTAAAATAAAGGGAAAAATAACTACACCTATAGTAGCATATAAACTTCCCCAAAAACTAGAAACCTTATACCCTACAAATGTAGCTGAATTTATAGTAATAGGTCCAGGTGTAATTTGAGAAATTCCTATTATATCTATAAATTCTTTATAGTTAATCCAATGGTTATTAGTAACTATTTCCCTTTCAATTAATGGCAGTATGGTGTAACCACCGCCAAATCCAAAAGCACCTATTTTAAGAAAGCATAAGAATAATTTTACCAATAAGCTCATTTAGCCCACCTTCTTTCTACAGAAAAAGTATCCATAAATCCCTGATAAAATTATAATCAGTACAGGATGAAATTTAAAAAATTCAATGCACAATACAGTTATAATTATTATTATTAAATTTGTGTAATTTTTTTTTATAGATTTTGATAAACTTACTATAGCGACTAATACTAGCATTGGTACTGCAGCACTTATGCCTTTAAATATTAAGTTTATAAAGTAGTTACTTCTAAATTTGGTGAAGAAAGAAGCTATAAGCAGAATTATAATAAATGATGGTAAAATAGTTCCCAAAAGAGCTAAAATTGCACCGAAAATTCCACCTAACTTGTAGCCTATGAAGGTATTTATATTAACAGCAAGGGCACCTGGAAAGGATTGTGATATTACTATGATATTAAGAAATTCCTCTTTGGTAATCCACTTATGTTTGTCTACGACTTCGGCTTCAATAAGGGGAATCATGGCATAAGCACCACCGAAAGTAAAAGCACCTATTTTAAAAAAAATCCAAAACATAGAAAATATTTTTCCCATGTTAAACACACCTCATTTCATTAGTTATTATTTTATAATATAATGTTTATAAAATAAAGAATAAACAGTTAAAATTAAAATCTTGTAGTTTGACAATTTAAACCTTCTAAATCATAATTATATTGGATAATTTTAGTTTTGCCAGGAATAATATAAAGGAAAGGGATGATAACATGCCAACTGATAATTTTATAAGAGTAGCAGCTGCTAGTCCTATAACCAATGTGGCTGACATAAAATTCAATTTAAAAAACATAGTTAATTGTATAGATAATGCTATTGAACAAGGTTCAAAGCTTGTGGTTTTTCCTGAGCTTTGTATAACGTCCTATACCTGTGCTGATCTTTTTTTGCAGCAGTTATTGCTTAATGAAGCTATAGAGGGAGTAGAACATATATGTAGTTATTCTAAAGAAAAGGATATACTTATAGCTGTGGGTGCACCACTTATACATAATAATTGTTTATATAATTGTGCTTACATAATTTTTAATGGAAAAGTACTTGGAATAGTGCCTAAAAGTTATATTCCAAATTATACAGAATTTTACTTACAGTAAATATTAAATATGTGCAACTACTATTTAATATTTACCTAATATATAATATATAATTATGATAATATATTGAACACTTATAATATAGATTAGAGAAAAGATAGATAGATTATAGATATAGAGTAAAAACAGTAAAGGAGAGAAAATAACATGAGTAACTTACTTAATAATGGTGTAGTTGAAGTAGCAACCTTAACTCCTACTTCAATCAAGATAGGTAATCCTAAATATAATGTAGATAAAATGTTAGAACTTATAAATAAAGTTAATGAGGAAAATAGCAAGGGAGAAAGACAGACAAGAGTAGTTGTTTATCCAGAGTTGTGTATAACTGGTTACACTTGTGGAGACTTGTTTAACAACTCAGCTTTATTAGATAGTGCTAAAAATGAACTAAAGAGATTTATTGAAGAATCAAATAATGAATTTAATCCCATTATCTTTGTTGGTATGCCTATAAGACAAGACAACCAATTATTTAACTGTGCTGTAGCAATACATAAAGGAAAAATTTTAGGAGTTATCCCTAAGACTTTCATACCAAACTATGGAATTTACTATGAATTAAGATATTTTAAACCTTCCCATTACAGATTAAGTGATGTAATAGAAATGTATGGAGATATAGTTCCTTTTACACCCAATTTACTTATCGAAGACAAACAATCTGGTGCAATCGTTAGTGCCGAAATTTGCGAAGACGTATGGTGTCCTATTCCCCCTTCTTCATATCACTGCTTACATGGAGCAAATATCATAGTAAATCTTTCTGCAAGTAATGAAACTATTGGTAAAACTTCTTATCGTGAAGATTTAATAAAAATACACTCAGCACAATCTATGTGTGGATATATATATGCATCAGCAACAAGTGATGAATCTACTACTGATACTGTTTTTTCAGGACATTGTGTTATTGCAGAAAATGGCTACATTGTTGCAGAAACTAAATTTACAGAAAATGTAGATATATCCTATGGCGAAATAGATATTGAAAAGTGTATAAATGATAGAGCTGTAAGTAGTTCATACATGGGAATACAAGACAGACAGGAATATAAACACATTTATTTAAAAACATTTGAACCTAATTCAAATGAATTTAAATCTAATAGAATGTTATCCCTTCTTCCTTTTGTACCACATGACATAGATAATCGTTCACAAGAAATTCTTAACTTACAAGCCACTGGTTTAGCTGTAAGACTAAGAAAAATCCATTGTGATAAGGTTGTTATTGGTATATCTGGCGGATTAGATTCTACATTAGCATTAATTGTAGCTGTAGAAGCATTTAAAATAAATAGTTATGATATGAAAGGTATTATTGCTATAACAATGCCTGGTTTTGGGACAACAAGTAGAACATTAGATAACTCCAAAGATTTAATGAAAGCATTAAATGTTACATCGCATGAAATTTCAATTAAGAATGCTTGTATTCAACACTACAATGATATTGGTCATGATATAAACAGTCATGATATTACTTATGAAAATGTTCAGGCAAGAGAAAGAACTCAAATTCTTATGGATACTGCTAATAAATATAATGCTATTGTTGTAGGAACTGGAGATTTATCTGAGTTAGCTCTTGGATGGTGTACTTATAATGGTGACCAAATGAGTATGTATGGTGTTAATTCATCTATTCCTAAAACTTTAGTTAGAAGTATTGTATATTCTTATGCTAAGAAACAGGATAACGAGGTTAAAACAACATTATTTGATATTTGTGATACTCCTATAAGTCCAGAATTATTACCTCCAAATCCAGATGGAACAATTGCTCAAAAAACAGAGGATTCTATTGGGTCATATAATATTCATGATTTTATCTTATACTATATGCTTAGATATGGTTTTGGACCTAAGAAAATCTATGACTTATATACAAATTCTTTAAGTTTAATGGCTAAGAACAATGGCAATAGTGAAGGTAATGTTGATAAAGAGATTATATTAAAAGATATGAAAACTTTCTATAGACGTTTCTTTACTCAACAATTCAAACGTTCATGTATGCCTGATGGTGTAAAAGTTGGTTCAGTATCTTTATCACCAAGGGGGGACTGGCGTATGCCAAGTGATTCTTCTGCTGAAATATGGTTAGATGAGCTTGAAGAGATAAGATAGTGAATTAAAATGCAAAGCCTATATCTTAAACTACTAAGTAAAATAAGATATAGGCTATTTTGTTAATAATTTAAGGATATTGTTAGCAATACTGTATATAATTGTTTTTTTATTATACAGTAGTTTTGCTATGCAATATAATATGCTTTTTAGAAGTTCTGATATTATCTAATAATTTAAAAGAACTTTTAACTTAGATTTTCCAACAAGATTAAGAACTCTACTTATCAGCTATTCACTTTCAAACTTTATAGGAGTAATTTTTTGTTATACAAATTTAAATATATATTTATTATTTGTCAAATTACATTTCTAAATATAGTTTAATATGCTAAATTTTTATTTTTTTAATCTATTCTTCATGCTCGTTCTTTTTTTGATGTTTCATTACATTTACCATGCACTTCATACACACACAACCTATAACTATCATTCCAACAATTGCAACTATTGATATAACTGCAGTTGCCATAGATTCATTCATTATTACACCTCATTTCGTTCATTTAACTGTTTATAAACTTTCATTAATTCATTATAAGAAATAGCAATAGCATACACTTAATTCTTATCTAATATACTTAAAAATATAACCTATATTAGGAATATATAATAATGCTTCTACTATTTATCTATCAGTAGTATGTTTACTTTTGTATAAAAAAGAAGAGATATTTACTATAGTCAATACTATATAAATATCTCTTCTTTATAAGTCTTTTCGTTTTTGAAAAATTTAGTTATTTTTGAAAAATAATCATGAATATTAATCAAATTAATTATTTGCAACCATTTCATCCATAGCACCTCCATATCTTTTACTTTAATTATGTTATAAAAAATAAATCCAAGTTTTATACACTTGTTCATCCAAAAAATAAACCATCTTATCGATTTCCTGATTTGAGTTAAAATATTCTAATGCTAAATAATACTTTTTACTATCATTTTCAAAAATGGTGATTGGAAGAAGATTATTGCCTATAATAAGGTAATTAATTAACATCCGGCCCACTCTTCCGTTTCCATCAGCAAAGGGGTGTATAGTCTCAAACCAGCAGGTGTACGATATTGAACTTAAGAACAATCAATAAAAAAATAACAAAACTAATAAAGTATTATCATCTAAAAACTTGAATGTATATATCATTTTTAAAATTCAATTAAGCATGAGTCTTCTATTTAATTGAATTTTAAAAATGATTATTAATCTAATATAGCATATATTAATGAAATTTAAAAACTAAATGTACCATATTTAATAACTATTTAAGTAATGAATTAATTTTTTGTAATTCTTCTTTTACTTTTTTTTCATTTTCCCGTTGTTTTTTTATTCTTACTTTTTCATCTAAAATATTCTTTATTGCTAAGTATACAATATCAAAATACAGCAAACATTCATTTTCCTCTAATTGATGAATTCCTTTGCTTAATATTCCATATAAAATTTTAGAATTATCTACTAAATTTTGAGGCAAATCATTTTTTAAAGAATTTATTTTTTCATCCATATGAAAACCTTTAAATTCTTCCAAATTAAATGATGAATCATTAACAACTTTTTCATTAACTATTTCAAATATTAGTTTTTCAAAAATTCTTCTTAAATAAACAAATGAACCAATACCAACACCATGAGACTTTAATCCTAAAGCTTTATTTAACTCTTTAACATATTTAGTATCTAATACTTTTTTATATTCATTAGAAGCATCAGAAAAATCGTTTATTGAAGGAGTCTGTCCTATTTTTTCCAAAGAAAGGCTCTCTACAAGTATACTGTTTGACATCTTCATATTTAATTTATAAATAAATGTGAAAACATTTTTGCAATGTGTACAGGTTACTTGTTTTTTAAAAATACCGTAATTAGGAATTAATTTGTCAGTTATTATTTTACTCATTTCAAAATCTAAAAGTGGAGGATTAAACTCTTCATCTTCTAACATATACTCAGGTGCTTCAAAAATAGATAGTGATGCTAAGTCTTTATTTACACTATTGAGATGTGGATGCAAAGACAAAGATGTTTTACAAATAGGACAATAATAAATAATATTTGTATCAGTCTTCATAAAATCAATTAAATGCTCAAGGTCTTCTGAAAAACCATCTTTATAAATAGTCCTTGTGTCTCCAAACTCATCATCATATTCCTTGTATGTAGAACTTTGATATTCCTTTAGCAAAATAGGTAGTTTAGAATATAATGCCAATTCAAATAGTAATTCCTTAAAACTGTAGTCTTTAAAACTCTTTTTATCAGCCATAACTGTGCCCCTTTCTACTAATTAACTTTTAAATACACTATTAATATTATATATGAAAATATTAGTAAATTACATAAAAACACAAATTATATAATAATAGAACTTAAAAGGTAGTAAATAGAAAGAAAATTGTTTTTTACTGAAATATGGATTTTTAACTCAATAAATCCACTTGAAAGATGTATATTACTGAATTTGAATTCCACATATGGTATAATTTACATAACAGGATGCAAATATTATAAAATACTATTAATATTTGCGAGTTTTAAGGGGGGATTATTATGAATCTCATACTGTGTAGATTTTTTATTAATATGAATTTAGGAATACCAGGTACACGAGGGCTACAGATGAATTATGATTCTAAGAAAATTATTTTCTTAGTAAATAGCAATAAGATTGCTACCCATGTTCCTTTTAAAGGAATCAATGTCAACTGGAATAATGTTAAAGATGGCTATAGAAGCGATTTATTCATATATAATAAAGAAGGTAAGAAAATGTTGCTACAAGAAATATTCATTGGTAATGATGATAGATTTAAATATGGATATAAGCAATATGGCATAAGTAATATTATAGATGTTATTTTTGAAGAAGATGTTTCTAAGCCTTATAGTAATAACGATAATTTAAAAGAGTATACTCGAATAGCAAAAGAATATCTAATTCATTTCATTGATATGTATAGGTACTCTACACAGATTGAATTTATTGCTAATCCAAGAACAATTGTATCACCCTTGGTGTCAATTTTAACTTGTGAAGATTCAAGTATTGAATGTTTATGTAAAGAAGGGTCAGACTTTAAAGATTTTACAATTCAAGTTGAATCCGAATCAGCAAATATAAATGTTTTTGAATCTTTCAAACTATCAAATGAAGCATTAGATAAATTACAATATCATTTACAAACTGATTACAAAATAGAATTATATGAAAAATTAATTATTGAATCTAAAGAAAAAGCTTTCGTATACAAGGATTATTCTTTAAGTATCGTGTTAGTTGAAACTGCTGTTGAAACTTTTACAAAGAAAAAGTTAATAGATGTTTGTTCAATACATAACATAAATACTTTACCACTTCACTATAGAAATAATCAACATGTGCATTTTGAAGAAGCTATAGAATCAGGCAATATCATATCAGATTTGTTAAAAGGCTATGTAAATTCAATATTAGGCATATCTGTACATTTAACCAATGAATATAAAGCATGGAAGAAGGACACATACGAAAAGAGAAATAAGATAGTTCACAACGGAATTTCAAGTTATGGATTTAGTGATTCAGAATTAGCATTTAACAGTGCAGTAAGTTTCATAAATTATCTAAAAAAAATCTTGGTTTAGGTTTTGAATTCAGATTTATACTTAATAGTTACAAAAACAGATAGCCCTAACTCAAGCTAAAGTTGGGTTACCTGTTTTTAGTACCTACATATCAATAATTTATTTTAACACTGCCTTATTATAGATTCCTTTTAGTTTCAACATTTTAATATTATATGTAAATGGACCAATGTTAGATTTAAATACATTATTTATTCACTCAAAAAATCTTTGAGATTTTTTAATCTTAAACAATGGTTTCTAATCCATGTTTTATAGACTTCTTCTTCAAAAAAATCAACCATCTTAGATATATCTTCTGTTTCATTAAAATATGATAATGCTGAACAATGTTTTTGCATATCACTTTCAAAGAAAATAATTGGTGGAAGACTTTTTTTCATAAGCACATAATTTATTAATATTCTTCCAACTTTTTCATTAACATACGTCAAAGTAGCCCCATACTTTAAAAAGTAGCAATAAAAATTACTAACAGCTCTGACTTATTCTTCTAAAAAATCATATTCATTGAAATTTCCATAATTAAATTCTATATTCGTTGTTTCACCAATTTTTATAGGGATACTACTAAAAACCATTAATTGAAAATTAGGATATGTTAAATCCAAATCATTTATATGTTTACTTGTAAAACCCGACTCCACCTTCATTTTTGAGAAAGCATTGAATATATCTGATTCTGAGCAATATATCTCAAATACTAACCATGTATCAAAGGATAAATCTAAATTTCTACTTAACACTTCATCAACCTCATAGTCTTTATCTTCTATAAGGAAGTCAAAATGATTATTAAGCGAAGGGTCCATTAATTTTATATATTGCTTGTTCATTTCTTTATTAATTAGCACCTCATAGTTTATTGTTTCATCTAAATTCCATGCATCATAAAAATAAATCTGTTTTTCATATCTGTCTATGCCTTTTTGTAAGAATTCAATACCTATTCTATATTCTTTATTTGAGTTATTTTTTATTCTCTCGTTTAATAAATTAATTATTTTTGTTATTCTCATTTATATCCTCCATTAATACAAATAAAATATCTTCACATTTTTAATTCTATTTTTCATGTTCATCTTTTTTATTTTTTCTTACACAACTCACCATAAATCTCATACATACACAGCTTGCAACTATTATTCCAACAATTGCCACTATTGCTGTCACGTATATAATATATTCATCCATAATCACACCCCCTTTTAGTTACTTAACTATTACATTGACTTTTGTCGAAAAAAAATAAGATATCTACTATAGTCAACGCTATATAGATATCTTACTTTTTTATAAAATTTTCATTTTTAAAAATTTTAGTCTTTGTTATCCAATAATCTCGCATATGAATCCAATTATTTATCTTCATCACCCCAACCTTAACACACCTCCATATATTTTTATTCTAATTATATCATAAATAAATTGCTATACACATAAATTTTCACCTAATTTTATACTCTTTTAATGGGATGCTATAACATTCTTAAGCAATGCACTGCATTTTAAGATAATATTTTAAATGTGAAACAAAGTATAGATGTTACTGGAAAGTTAACGTTATTCTAAATTAAAACTATAAAATAAAAAATACTTTAATTATAGATAAAATTAAAATAGTAATTAGTGTTATAATATAATAATCCTTTAATACTTCCCGCATATTTAAAATATAAGATAATAGAGAAGTACCCCTATTACCTTATAAGCTCTATATTACGTCTTGTCCTAATATTGTTTTTTCTAATTCATCTAAATATGCCATAAGCATATTAACTTTCTCTACTATACGAAATTGCTCTGCAATAGGCGGAATAGGCAATAAAAACAACTTTATATCTTCTTGTGTTATACTTGCTTGATTTGCAGTACCTTGTGCAATATCTACAATGTATCTCTTAAATAATTTGCTTTTTAAAATTATATTAAGATATTTTTGATTTAATTTACTTCTTATTCTTACTGCATTTTGATTTAATAATGTATTATCAAAAATTTCATCAATGTATATAACATTTCCCACCACAGATGCAGGTGCTGTTGGCCAAGAACCTACTGTAGTTAATACTATATCATCTTTATATAGTTTATATTGCTCATACTTTAGTGCATCTTTCTTATCAATATATACAACATCTTTATTGAAAGGATTATTTAAATTACTTACCTTTGTTATCTTTACTCCATCACCTACGTAGTCCTTAGATTTAAAAGCATACCCTTTTTGAAAGCATCCTATATTACCAAACCTACACCATTCCCATCCTTTAGACAACTCAAAATACTTCTCTTCTTCCTTTATTTCTGGCAATGATTTCTCTTTCTTTATCTTCTTTTCTTTAATCAATCTTTCCTTTTCTTCTGCAATTTTATCTAATAGAACTGATGCTGGTTCATCTTCTTCATTTTGCTCTGCTAATTTTCCTTGTATAGCTAACTGCAATATCTTATTTTTTGAATCGGCTATATTTTGTAATAAATCTTGCTTATTATTATCAAGTTCATCTATTAGTGAAAATAATTCATCAACTTTTGCTACCATACGTTTTTGTTCTGGTATTGGTGGAATAGCAATAACATAATTTTCAACAAACTCTTTTTTAACTCTTTGTTGTCCTGCTGTACCAGTATAAGTAGACTTTCCACCTTCTACGAACTCTTTAGTTTTTATTACCTTTAAAATCTTTTATCAAAAGCTTTCATCAAAAGGAGACTCAGCTTTAACTGCGCTAATATCTGGATGCTCAGAAAGAGAATTAACTGCACTACACGATATTATTCGAGTAACTCTACCATATCTAAAAAAATAGAATACTCTAACTGAAGTTTGCTATTGCAATTTCAAAACAAATAATGAATTATGGTCTATACCATAATTCATTATTGTTTTCTTAAGTATATATTCCATTTAGAGTTTAGTAATACAAAAAATCATTATGTAATCAATAATAGCAAGCCAATCTATTAAAAATATGCTTATTTTTACAACAAAAAATTTATAACTTATATTTTAATATAAGCTTTTAGACTTGCTATTTAATCTTCCTCCTTTTTCATCACTACCTATAATACATTTTCCCTACTTGCATATAATTCTAATTCAAAGTATCACTTAAACCTGCTGGCTTATTGAGAACCTTGTCTACATTTATTATCTTTATAAGTTCAATATTATCTCGCTCTAATATATTTTCAAATTCATTTTCATTATCCCTTGATTTCTTAGAAAATGGCTTAATATCTACATAAAGATTTGTTTTGCTTTCAATTCTATGCCTTAATTCATCAAACCATAAATCCGCCAAAGATTTCACAACTTTCTCAAAATGTTTTTTTAATATTTTATCAGCTTCAGCGTTAACTTTTATATCGCCACAAGATTTTAAAGCTTCTTTTTTATAAAGTTCTATTTCCTTCATTACATCTTCTAATGTTACAAATTCCATAAATAATCACACCCTCCCTTTTATCTACGCTTTTGTTTAGATATATTCTTCTTATATTTTTCTTTAATCATCTTATTTGTATTTACCACACAATCGTAATAAGATTTAATTACTTTGTTATTTGGATTGGCTTTTATAATCTCTTTTAACATTTCTATTGCATTATCAAAAGCTATTGTATAAATTGGGTCGTAATGAATTACGGATACGTCTCAAAAGTGACCACCCATCAACCCATTCATCTTCGTACTATCTAAATATATCAAAGCTCAACAATCCATCAGTTCGTTTTATGATTTCTGCCTTATAGATTAAATATGTCGACAAATTCTTTATAATTCCGTCTACTCTTTTATCAATAAGCTCTTTAGCTCTCTTTTCTACTTCTTCGTTATTATTATACTCTGTTTTTTGCTATAATAAATTCAAATTTCCTGTAATTTTATCTATCTCTTCTGATTTTGCAGGTCCTATAGCTAAACAAGTTATAGTCTTTACCCCTTTAAACATCGTTGCTCCACTATCAATTATTAGTGCAACTGGCAGTTTGCTTTGTTCTGCCTTATTGTAAATATCTAATAGTTCATTTTTAGAATTAACATATAAACATATTTTAGTAAAACCATCTTTCAGCCATTCATCTAATTCTGAACCTTCATTTACTTCTAATGATAATTCGTATTTTCCATTATGAATTTCAGGATGAAATTCATCTATACTTTTGTTACCTCTAAACATTTTTAATATTACAGCCAAAGAAGCGTGACTTCCTTGTGCAACCATTTTACCTTTAGTCATTTGCAAATCTTTTCTCATTACAATTACTTGTTTTAACATTTTTAACCATCCATTTCGTATTTTGATATAAGATATAAACTAATATCTTTAAAATCTCATTCTATAACAATTATTCTAATTGTTTATTTTCTCTCAACTTGATGTATACTTTTTTCAAAGTTTGTTTTAAATTTGCGAAGTAACTTATATAACCAATATGGACAATTATTTATAGATTTTATTCGCATATGGCAACCTTTTACCAGTTGGTTAAAAGCTTTGCGTAATTTGTATTTATCTTCATTTTCACTCATAATAAAAATCCTCCTTTAAGAAACCATATTTAGAGAGATTTCTATAATTAAATTCTATATTAGATACCTAACTAATCCTTCCAGGGGCGCTACTAAAAACCTTCAATTGCAAATTAGAATATGTTATGCCCAAAACATCACCTTTATGTTCTATATTTAGCTTAGTGAATTAATTCATTTCAGATATATTTATTGCTTCCCAAATTACAGTTCAAAATGTAAATTTAATATCTTAATTTTTTTCTTTAATTTTATTCTTCATGTTCGTTATTTTTTTCATATTTTATTATATTTGTTATACATTTCATGCACACACAACCTACAACTATTATTCCAGCAATAGCAATTACTGCTATACATATAATTGCCATAGATTCATTCATTTTTACACCACCTTTCATCTGCCTAACTGTTTATAAGCCTTTCATCCTTATTTATTTTATTATTACTTTTACAATCTCTTTATTCATTTCATATACCCCTTAATTAATTTTCTTCTAAGAAATATCAATATAAATAAACCTAATTTTCATCTAATGTTCCCCAATTTTAAACTCTATTGTATATATTAGTATGTTGCTTTTTGTATAAAAAAGAGAAGATATTTACTATAGTCAATTCTATATAAATATCTTCCCTTTATATTTATTTTCATTTTTAAAAACTTTAGTTCTTCTTAAATAACAACTGTGACCCTTAATCCTACTAATTACCTTCAGCCACTTCACCTATGCCACCTCCATATCTTTTGGTTTAATTATATTATAGAAAATTAATCCAAGTTTTATACGCTTGTTCGTCTAAAAACTTAACCATTTTATCTATTTCCTGATTTAAGTTAAAATACTCTAATGCTAAATAATACTCTTCACTATCATTTTTAGAAATAATAATCGGAGGAAGATTATTTCCTATAATTAAATAATTAATCAACATCCTGCCAACTCTTCCATTTCCATCAGCAAAGGGATGTATAGTCTCGAACCAACAGTGAAAATAACTTACAACTTTTAAAACATTTTTATCAGTAATTTGGACTTCATTTACTTCATCTATCAACGACTGCAAGTTCTCCTGTACTTCATCTGGACTACAACCTATATTATGTATCCCTACTACATAATCACCTTTTTTAAATTCTCCTGGTTTTTCACCATTTACTATTAGTTTTTCTGTAAAGCACTCTTTCATCAGAACACAATGAAAATGTTTAATTAGTTCAATTGATAATTTTGTATTATTTTCTTTAGTTAATTCTACAATATTGTTGCATAGTTTTCTTTGATTTTCTATTTCTTTAAGTGTATTTTTATTACCTTTAAAATCTTTTACTTCTTCTTCTTTAAAAATACTTTCTACATCCTTAAATCTTGTTTCATTATTTTCTATCTTGTTGGATTCATACACAAATTGTGGGAAAAATTTTTTTAATAAGTCGTTTTTTTCCACATCCCTCCATATTTTTATAACTTCATTATATAACATTTTTTGATTCTCCAATTTAGCATTTGTGACTTAATTACACTATAAATTATAACACACATTATTAGGGTTATATAAAGCTTAGTTCAATCTAATTTGACATGCTATTTTTTAAGTTTCTATGAAATTGAGGTAAGATAGATATAAATATACCTATAATATTTGACATACTTATTTTAATTAAGTATAACTATGTTAAGGAGTGTAGTTTAATCTATTAACAAGTTTTAAATTAAATTTAAGAATTATCAACATGTGCTTAAAATCAATGGTGCTGACATATGTACTAAATTTTATAGAAATATGATATATCAAAATATTTATTTTGATATAATTTGTTTAACATAAAATTAAATTTAGATACTTGTTATAAGTATCTTGCCTAATTATTACACTCAATAGTAAGTTTAACATCATTAGGCAAGTGAATAGAAATAGTGGTATATTTTTGTAAACTATTTACAAGTTTTGAAACCAATGCAAATAGAGTATCTTGTGAAACATTTATGTAATTTTGTTGTAAATTATTCGTAGCATTTATAATCTGGCTGTCTATAAATTGCTGTAATTGGTTTATAACAATATTACTATATGCTCCACATTTTCCCTCGGATTTTAAGTCGTTTAGTATACTTTGATTATTATATTTCTCTATAATGGCTTCGCAAATAAATCGAGATGAATTAGGAACTGTTTTCAATATGCTTATAACTTCTAAATATTCTTTTGATATTGAAAAATTCTTTACCATCTCTGCACTCTTACTCACTAAAGCCACCTCCTTCTTTGGTAAGCAATTTTTTAATACAAACAACCCTATTGTTTTATATTAAAAAATGCGAAGTTCTTATATTTATATTGTATATTATTATCTACCATTTGTAAATAAAAAATATATACCATTAGTTTCATTTTTTTTTTAATAACTATATCTATTACTTTATATTTTGGGAGGAAAAAATGAACAATTCAATAAATTATAAAGAATTAGGAATTCGACTAAAACTTGAAAGAAAAAAAATGGGTTTTACAAGAGAAAAATTAGCAGAACTAATTGGAGTCACAACTGCATATATTGGAGTCCTGGAAAGAGGAGAAAAAAGAATGACAGTTGATACATTGGTAAACATATCAAATTGTTTGCACGTAACAACTGATTATCTAATCACAGGAGAAAAACCTCCATCAAAAGAAGGTTCACATTTAATTGAATTACTATCTGGATGTTCAGAATCAGAATCAAATGCATTATATGATATTATTCGGGTAACTTTACCTTATCTAAAAAAATAAAATACTCTAACTTAAATTTCTTATTATAATTTCAAAACAAATAATGAATTATCGTCCATAGCATAAAATTCATTATTTGTTTTCCAGTTAGCTTATATATAATGCTTTTCTCTATCATTTACTCAGGCAAATTATGAGGCTTTTAATGTACTATTGGTGAGGTATATTCCATAATTTAAAAGTATGCCAAATTATAATTTGGCATACTTTTAAATTATGGAATACATTTATACAATTAGGTTGATAAGAAACTACCTTCCATACAAAGCATTGTAATATATACTTATAGAATAAGTAGCATATTTATTCACAATTCTATGTGTCTCCTGAATAATATTGTCTAAGATAATTTTTAATAACTTCTTTTTCCTTAATATCACTCTTATCCACGAATTCTTGTAACTCACTAAGAAAGCTTTCTTTCTTAATTCCATAGCTTTCAATCAACATATTTAGAATGAAGTCGATTCTTATTTCGTTTGCCTCTGAGTATATACTTTTTTCACTTTCAATAACTTCATTATATGTATTTGTAATTAGAAAAAGTTTAACGTTATTTGATACCAAGCTTACAGTATAAAATATAGTAAATACAAATATGTAAGATAGAACAGCAAAAATTAAATAGAATAACTTCTCTGTTGGTAAGCTCAAAGGGCTATATAATATAATATAAGTCAAAAAAAATGTAATTATCTGAATACCTATTATAAATGTTAAAAACTCAAAACTAACTAATATTTCGTCAACTGAATCCTTACCATTTAATCTTTCTATTTCTTTAGTTACATTCTTATTTAACATACTTATTATCACTGCAATCCCTGCCAAAATAATTCCAATCATTCCTATTAATGCAGAAGCTATGTATAATGCTACGTTTTGTATAGCGACTTCAAAAGATTTAAAGTCTGCATAAATATTAAAACTATATGTAATCCATAAAATAATTCCTGTAAAGATAACAGCTATTTTACACTCTAAAGAAGAAAAATCAAATAAGTCTTTCCACTTCTTATATTTATTAAATCTTTTGAACAGCTCATGATGGCATGATTTATCAAACGAATTAATTTTCATTTCACACTCCTATATCTTAGCTAAACTGATTTTATTATTCTTTTACATACTTTTGCAAATTCAATTACGTTATCAATATAGTCATCAATCTTATCTTTTATTGGTTGATTATTTTTAGTAGAATAGGTTCTACCGCTTTTACTAACAGCTTCAACAGTTGCATACCCCTTACTTATAGCCTCTTCACTACTTAATCTTGAATGTATATTTTCAATCTGGTCAATTTCATCTTTTACAATTGATGAATCAAGTAACAACCCATTAGGAGCTTTAGATGTAAACAATATACTTCTCGATGTTACATTTCCCGCTTTTGCTGATTGTAAAAATTTTTCTCCATTATTATATATCTGATTTAGCAAGTCTTCATTTGGGTTTGGCGGAATAATTTCTATTTTTAAAGTTTCTATTCTACCAATACTTTTTAACTCACTTCTTATTTCCTCAATATTTAATCCCTTTCTTAATATAAATGCTTCAAAACTATAACTATCTTCATATTCTTCCATACTTATATTTATTAATTCTCTAAAAGCATCATTAAATTCTACATATCCAAATCTATTAGTAGTGTAGAAAGCTACCTTTTCATTAAAAATATCAAAACAAAACCTAATTACTTCATTATTTTCAACTGGTACTTTCTTCACATGACCTGTTTTTTCATTAACTTTATTTATAAATAGATTAGAAGTTTTTATGACATTTCCTACAATAACATTATCAAGCTCATCTCCCAATTTTTCTATAGAACTAAATTTATAAGAAGCATTATATTCATGCACATCTCCAGATTCATCATATCTAATTTCATTTTTCTCATACTTAATGTCATTGTTGATATTAACCATTAATAAATTTAATATTTCTTTTAGTCTACTTGGATTATCATATATATCAAATATATGTGAGTTTATATTAATTTTTGAAAAGTATAAAGTAACCGACAAAATATCTACCCCCTTTTAAACAATAATTTTAGCTAAATAACTACTAAACAGAAAAAATTTCATTATTAATTAAATTTCTACATACATAATTATAATCCTGCCTAAATACAGTTTATTTTTAAATTAAGCCTTGTTAGACTAAATTGTTGATATAAGCATAATAAAACAGGTAGTCCAATTTTGAACTACTTGCTAATACACAAACTAAGAATATTGTTCATTTGTGATATGCTTAATTTTTAATACCATTATCCAAGTTTTACTTTTATATAAGAGCTAATCCGACTATAGTAATTAAAGTTATTCCTAAACCTTGGGACATTTATACTCACTCCATTTCTTAGAATTTATATATATCATAAAAGCCACTCAAGGAATTTTAGAAACTTGTAGCCTTTGTACTATCAGATTATAATATGTATATAGAACAAATAAACCTTAAGTATATAGTTTTATTCTACATCTTTCTTATATTGTCCTTTAGTGAAGTCAAAACTAACTTTCCTTAAAATTAACACTTTAACATAGTTTAAATTAAAGATAAAAGGACGTTATTATGTCAAAATGGAGTTTTGAAGAATATTTAAATGACCAAGTAGAAGAAATTAAAGATTTAAATAAAAAAGTATATACAAGCAGAAAAATATTAGATACAAATAAGTTTTGTCACGAAGCTTTAAGAGCTTGTGATATACCCATAAGTTATCTTATTCCTAAAATAAAAAGAACTGAAATGACTATTCAAGAATAGGAAGCTCATACCAGCATCGAACATAAGTGGGAGTACTTTAATGGTGTATCTTTTGGAAGTACAGACGAAAGGGATAAGATTTTATTGGGATTGATTTACACTGCTGGTTTAAAACATCTTTTGGAGATTTTACGAAGGGAGTCATTGAAAGAATTGAATAAATTAATTAATGAGAAAGAAAGAGAATACTAAGAACTTAAAGTTTTAATTGTATTTCTCCCGTTTATCGAGAACTTTTGGGGCTGATGAAACTTGGCTTTTTCCTTGAAACAGCACAACAGTAATTAACTGCAAAGCAAAAACTATTTAATAACCTGTTAACAAACGGTAGTTTGACAATTTAGTTAAGTTAATATTATATCACTAACGGGAATCTGAACAATATTCATTTGGTAGTAATTTATAGAGTATCTATAATTTTATGATTTTAAAGGGGATGTAATTTATGCAAAAAAGAGCTATTATTTTTTCAGCAGGTGAATATCTTAATTCACTAAGTTATCCAAAACCTAAATTGGATTTGCAAGGTGTTAAGTGTGATGTATTGGCGATTGAAAAAAGATTAAATCAGATTGGATTCAATGTAATAAGAAAAGATAACGTTTGCAAATCTGAATATTTCTCTACTCTGAAAAAAAGTGTCGAGAATTGTCCAAGTGATGCTATTCATATTGTATATTTCTCTGGACACGGAGGACATTATAATGGTAAGAATTACATATATCCTTCTGATTTTGCAGTACGCTACGATAGGACTAAAGATGTAGATGATGCAAGCATTAACATAAAAGATATTATTTCTGTATTCAAAGACAAAGGCAAATTAATTTTGATATTAGATGCTTGTCGAAATGATTTCGGTGTATCAAAGGGATATTATTCTGAAATGGCTTCAGCAGAAAATGTTTATATCGCATATGGTACGATGTTTCAAAGTTCATCAATTGCTACAAATAGGATGAGTTGGTTTACTGAAGCAATTTGTGATGAAATTCTAACACCCAATATAGATGTTGATTCTTTATTTACACAAGTACGACAAAATATCTTAAGAAAACATCATGCACAAATCCCTCCAAGCGTAACTGGATTACTTGAAGGAGTAGTTCTCCATTCTGAATTAAGCTATGATGATGATGATAAAAAAGTTTATGATTTTGTTCAAAAGTATGGAGACGAATATACTGACAAATATGGATATTTTCACGGAGATGATTTAATATTCATAGATGCCTCTCAATATTTTGACATAGGTTTGCTTGATGCAATTTGGAAATTTAGAAAAGTTAGTAACAAGATATTTAAAAATACAGGAATATCAGTTCCCGAACTTACTGAAGCAAAAGAAAAATTAGTAATTTTTCTGGGATTTACACGTAGTCAAAAGTTTTTTACTTGTGATGAAAGCCATACTTGGTATTATAATGGTAGGCAAATCAGAATGGGTGAAATTCCACCACTTCCACCAAGTATGCAACGCAAATTACCTGAACAAGGAAAAGAGTTTTATGTTAACTTTGATGCAAAAAAGGAAGAAGGGAATATAATTATTAAAACAAATTTACCTGACCAATGTGAGATTTTTATTTGGGATAATAAATCTAATTTTTCTAAAAATTTTATCGTTACTGGTGGAAAGATAACTATAACGGATGCTGACGAAATTAAAAGAGTAAGGATTGATTCTGGTATTTTTACATCTAATAGAATTGTACAGCAAATACTTGGTGATAAATGCCGTAATCTTGTTGGAAAGTATGTTAAATATCATCCCATACATGGAAATCAGCTAACATACTTATGTGAGTTCTAAGGATGTCAGTATTAGAGCACTTATTTAAATTATGTTTAGAACCTAATAATATTATGACAGAACTAAGGAATCCATATATATTTTAATGCATATAGGCTTCTCTTAATTTTGTCATATCATTGACACTATGATTTGTTCAAGATACATTACCACACCTCAATTTACACATTTAGGTGAAATTAAATTATTTCATACAATACCTGAAAACCTAATATGGTCATTAATTCAATCGTATCTAATTAAAAGGTTAAAGTATATTACTTTAATAATTATAATCCTGTATTGACTACATATTCATACATTCTTAATAGGGGTATGGCAACGTAATAAAAGTCTGGTAAAAAGATGTCTTATGACTGTTTTTTGCACGAATCGTTGCCGTATCCCATCCAGGTAGGATACGTATTTTAGTCAAATAAAAAAGTGCCTTTTTATATTAGGCACTTTATAAATTATTTATTATCTTTTCACATATTTATACGACTTTTACCAATATCTATATATTCCTTTATACATTTATTTCTTTGTACATTTAGTTTGTTATAGAAATCTTGATTCTTTTCATATCCTAAATTAAATATTATCTGATTAGATATGTCATAATCATTTGTATAATCAATAACTAAGTAATAGCTATTTTTTTTCATTCCTAAAGCAAATACACCCAATATTAATATTCTTGATAAAGTTAAATTTTTCTCAGTATCATAAGCTATGTTCTTAATTTGTCTTAAAGGTAATTTAAATTCACCTGTTTTTGAACCCTCAGTTATTTTAAACTCTAAACACTTATTTGTTAGATTTATTTTTCCATGTCCTGTTTCAACTAACTCCTCATATCCACCTAAATAAGTTCCACTACAAGAACCTAACTGTAATTGATTCATTTTATTTATTCTTTCATATTTTTCTTTTTCCTCTTTATTCGATTTTTCAGATTTTAGTTTATTCTCTGATATTCTTTTATTAAGTCTTTCTTCAGCCTCTTTTATCCCATTTTTAAATTCTTCCTCTTCTTGATTTTTAGCTTGTTCACAGGTTAGATTTTTATTCTTTATCGCATTCATAGCAAGCTCTTTAAACAAACCTATGTGTATAATCATATTTATAAAAGGTATAAATAAAGTTATAAATCCAGTTATAAAATCTCTTTTCATCTTTTGAAAATTATATTTACTAAATAAAAATGTTATTAGGATATTACTTAAAAAAATTACAGATGAAATTATTATACTTAAAACTAAATACTTTAGCATATCAATCCCCCCTCTAAGAATATATTAATTCACCTTGCAAGTAATGTACATATTTTCATAGAAATTATTATTTTGGATATACTTATTAGTATGGCAAAAATAACTGCAAGAGTATACTCAACACAAAAATTAATTTGTATATTTCTTATATTGAGTATTATAGATGGACAATCCCGCTTATAATTTTTAAGGCTATATTTCAACATTATATTAAAACATAGCCTAATATTTAAATAAAATATATACTGATTTATGTCAAATTTACTTATAAAATAACTAATTTCGCTTTCTCTAAATTTATCATATAAAAATACTTAACACTAAAAATTAAGAAAACTTGATGTTATCAAAGTTTCTTAATTCTAATAATATTTTCTAATGACATCATTAGTTATAATTTATGACAATATTAATTATAACTCACAGTATCTTAATCAATTTAACTTTTTATACCTATTATCCAAAATGTAACTCTCTATGGCAATTAGGACAAATAGCTATTGCATTCTCTAAAGTATCTTCTCCACCATCAGCCAGCCTAATTTTATGATGAACTTCAAGATAAGGACTACCATCACAAGCTCTTTTAAATGGTGCTGTATTTCCACACCTTTCACATTCACCATCCGCTCTAATAAGTACCTCTGCTACAACATCAGGGTCTCGCTTAAACCCACTACTCACTCTATCAACTTTTTCAGGTATATTATTCTTTTTATTTTCTAATCTTCTTCTCCGTTCTTCACTACTAAGTCTTAACGAGTCATTTACAGCTTTATCAAACTCTTTAGTATAATCTAATGGAGTATTTATTTCTTCAACCATTTTTCTTATTGTATAAAAATGCTCCTTATCCAATTGAAATATTGTACCCCTATGAAATCCAATAACCTTGCAATCTTCTAATTCTTTTTCAACTTTCATTTTATCTAAGCTTAGAAAATTTTCGAGGTCTATTGTTTTTCTAAATTCAACGATTATCTCACCATCCTTATCTTGCTTGTTTACTACTTCACATATTGCAGTAATTGCATCTATTTGACCAGTTTCATATGCAACAACTTTATCTCCTATATTTATATTTTCAAAACAACTTTGATTTTTTCTTTTAGAGCCATCTTCGTTTAAATTAGAGTAAATCTGACTTCTCCCAACTTTTAAATCTGAAAACGACCACTCATACTCTTCTATATCAACATTTAACCAATAATAGTAATCACGTTCTCTATATTCATCAAGAAGCTCGTATTCACCTCTACCAATACGTTTAAAGTATTTTTTATAGGTCGGACTATGAGTATTTTCAGTAGCGTTAGACAAAATAACTTTAATATGATTTTTTGTAGCATTAAACTTTTTTATTTTACACAATTCTGTAACTTTCTCAGCAGTTATGGGTTCTATAATTTCTCCATTGTTAACTGCCTTAACAATTTCATATCCTAATCCTTCTCCATGTTTAACCATACTTGTTTCTCCTTTATTGTTGATATTCTTCTGTTGACTTTATCTAATTCTAATAATCCAAGTCAAACCATATTAATATTATCTACTTCGAGTAAATCCTGATTACAAATCTAATAATAAAAGTTTTTCCATTCTTTAATTGTGCCACTTACGAGTAATTGCATAAATTCTGTAAGTATATTTACAATATTGATGGATTTAATTTAAGTATAATATACCAATATTATACACTTAATTACATACAAACTCCATAATAGTAAATTTACAACCATTAAACAGTTTTTTCTTTTATACCTTTGGAAGACTTTCTATAACATAAAATTTAAAAATTCATTTTCCATCGGTCTATACTGTAGCTCAAAGGTTAGATATTTATTTATCAAAAAACAATTTAGGATGAAACAATAAAGATATAATATTATGGTTTAAACTATGAGTTACAATCATTTTATGGTTAAAAAAATTTTTTCATTATAATATTAATTTATAAGCCAAAATATTTTAATTTTTTCTTAAAATAGTAATATAATTAATTGAATATAAAGGAATTTAAGATAATTTGTAGAATTTATAACTTAAATACTTAAAACATTATAGAAAGGAAAAGGCTCAATTATGTTTAAAATTGATATTGTTGAAAATATAAAATTATCACTTGACTTAACCATCGAAAGCTTTGAAAACATTTATAATAATAATAATGATGCCAAAAGCTATAAACTTGCAATAATTAATCTGCACAATGCATTTGAATTGACGTTTAAGTTTATGATATTAAACCGAAATGAATTTATGCTTTTTTCTTATACTGGTAGTAATTTTACTAATATTCTTGATAAATACAAAACAGCTAAAAAATATAATTATAATTCTCTATTGAGTTATCTTGAAAATAATCCATCTGAAACGCAACCACATACTGTTAGTTTTGATGTAGCATATAAAATTTTAGCATATATGTATAATATACCCGAATTTGATGAACACTTCTTATTCCAACTTAATGTATTAGAAAATCTAAGAAATAAACTTACTCATTTTCAAGCTACAATTAATAAAATAGATTTTATTTTATTAGTCACACTTTTTGATAAATGCATAGACTTACTTAATGAAGAAATCAAAAAATATAAGAATTCAAAACAAAATTTTTGGAAAGGGAAAGAATATACTGAATATGCTGAATATACTTTTCAAAAAAGATTTAAATTTAATCAAATCAGTGAGAACATAGCAAAGAACGAAATATTGGATGAACAAAAATATAAATTAATTTTAGGAATTGTTTTAGAAGGTTGCAATATGATAGATTTAGACCCAAATGATTATGATAAATTTGCAGAAATTTGTTATAAAGCAAGAACAAAAGAATTTAAAAACATATATTCTAAAAAAAATGAAGAAAAAATAAAATCATTAATAGCTCAAGATATATATATATTATTACAATCATATTTAATATATAATGAGCCTCTTTATCATATGGGAGTAGATGTGTTATCACAAACATCTCTCACAGAATTTGCCAAATCTATTATTAAAAGAAAATGGATTAACAGTTCTTCAATTTGCAAAGAATTAATGATAAAAAACCAAGTGTCGGTAGACTCCATTTTAAACGAAACTGAAGACATAGAAACTGAAGACATAGGATTTGACGGATTTTAGGATAGGTAATGTAAATACAAAATGCATTTTAGAGCTCTCCTATAAACCATTTTACGCTATTGATATTTGATATACTACTTTTAGAGAATAATGGGTATAATCCCCATATAAAAAGACTATTTTTTACAATAAAATATAGTAAAAAATCACATTCACTGTACATGAGGACATGAAAATTTAGGAAAGTTCCAACATCAAAATGCAGTTAAATTCCAAGGTAGATATATTAACTATTTACATTGAGCCTCTGCATACATGGTTTTATAACCTCAATGGAAGTCTCAATAAATGAGTCTATACCTAAGTGGAGGCTACCATATATGCTCCTCAATGTAAATAGTTAATATATCATGTTGGAATAATCATGCATTTTCTTGCCAAACGTTTTAGAATCAAATATTTATGCATTTTGATATTGGAGTTTACACATTCACACTTACGTTAATACTCAATATACACTGACTATACTTAACACTTTCTATAAATTTTATTGGGCAACATTATATAGCTGAGAAATAATAAGCCTCACAAGCTTTATAAATGTTCTTGTATGCTGGAATCCAAGATTCTCTTTAAACCTTTCAAAGTTTCTATGCTAAATTTTCTATATTAATTGTTCATCATTGTCTGCACCAAACATTTCCACCCTATTGGAAACTGATACATAGAGAGCATAACTTCTTATATTTTCTTTTTCAAATCTACTAAATCAAAAAAGTTTATGAATAACATCAACAATAATCTACTCATTTTGAAATATACACAATTTTTCTTTAGTTCTTGTAACAGCAACATAAAACACATTATCACTAATGTTCATCTTAGGTTCATTTATCACATAAACAGTATTAAATTCTCTGCCTTTTGATTGATGCATTGTTAATACATATATACCATTAAGCACTTTATATGCTCTCTTATGTTGATATTGTAGAAATATCTTTGTTATATTCTCATAATTTATATTTTTAAGTAACATAATGTTTATAAGTAATCTATATATGTCTTTATTTACATTACCAGCTAATTCTGTCCCAGTTATTACTTTTAAAACATTTTTTAATCCATCAAAATATTTTTCTTGTTCTATAGCTTTAAACATTTCTATTCTAAATGATTTTATTATTGGACTTTTTGCCTTTTTTATTTTATCAAAATTTATTTCTTTAATTAGATTTCGTTTAAAAGATGCTATTTTGTCCTGATATAAAACATAAAAAATAAATTTAAATATATACCTACAATAATTATCATTAAAATCATCATTTTTTACTGAATTATTAATAAATTTTTGAAAACTACAAAATTCTCCAACCATATTATGTTCTTCTTCATTATTAGAAATATCCTTTGTCCAAATATTAACCTCCTCTCTAAGATGTTTTCTTAGATATGATACTAATTCGTTCTTTCTGCACAATATGCCAATTGACGAATCCTTATTTTTATTATCTTTCATATCTAATTTTAATTTATTTAAAACACTGTAATAAATTGAGTTTTTTACAAGAGATTCTTGTTGTTGGTAGTATTGAACTTTTTTGACTTTAAATTTACATAATGAAAGTTCTGGAGAATTAACTATTTCACAATGCTTACCTTCTCTTATATCACTCAAAAATGTTCTCATTTGCTGTGAACCTTTGAATCTCATATTTTCTTCTAATTTTTTTTCTTCAATTTCTCCACTATAAAAATCTTTCACTTCATATAATCTGTTTTCTGATGCTCCACGCCAATCATAAATCATTTGTTTTGAGTCAGCAAAAAACATAGCATTATTTTTTCTTCCAATAATTTTTTTTACAATAGTATTTTGCAATTCAGAAGAATCTTGATATTCATCAAGTATAATTAATGGATATTTATTCTGTATTACTTTCAATAATGCAGGTGATTTATTTATTAAAACATTCATATAAAAGGCTATATCTGAAAAAGCCATATATCCATCTTTGTTAATATTGATAATTGAATCTTTTATTTTCTCTTTATATTTAAAATACTCTTTTATGACCCCTGTTCCAGTGTAGCTATCTAAATTTGAATAATTTTCAAGAATGTTATCTATCCAATCAATTAAAGTTGCTTCTTTTTTCCAATGTTTTTCACCGAATTTATCCCAATCTATAAAATTTATTCTTTCTTTAATTAGTTTTTTTCTTTCGTTAGGAGACACTATAATAAGATTATTACCTAATCCTAAAAAACAGCTATAAGCCCATACATATCTTTGAAAAAAAGAATGAAAATTTAATATTTCGATTCTATCACATATATCCTTGCTTTCATTTGTATCATCTAATTGTTTATCTAATTGAGCTTTAGCATTTTTGGAAAATGTTAGTATTAGAATTTTTTTATTTTCTAAATCATTTCTATTCTTTAAAAATGAGACTGCTGATAATATTGCTGTATAGGTTTTTCCTGTACCAGGAGGAGCTTCAACTAATAAAATTCTTTTTTTATTTTTTACATCAGAAATATAATTAATGATTTCACTTTGTAGTTTATTTGGTTGCAATGTCATTCCCCCCAAATCTCTATAACATTTGAATAACTATCTTTCAATTTACCACATTTTGTGCAAATTTCACTTTTGCCATTTTTATTAAGAGATAAAACAATACATTTATTTGTTTCACCACATAAACATTTATTTGAAATGTAATTATTAGTTAACTTAAATATATTCCTAAATACACAAGGTATAATTTCTTTATCATCTTTATTCTCGATATCTTCAACCATGTAATAGGCAATATACCTCGATGTAGGAATACTTGCTAAATTTGAATGCAACATCACTTTTTGATATTCTTTTAATTCTTCTTCAGAAAGAATGCTTATTATAGGTTCAATACTCTTAGAATTTTCTATGGTTTCAGCTTTTTTTGAGTAAATTTCCTTGAGTAATTTATTTTTTATATTGGTTTTATTTACTCTAAATGGGTTTATGTATCTGTCTTTATAATCTGAAAAAGGTAAAAGAGCTTCAAAAATTCTTAAATATTTTTCTTTAAACGCTTTAGATGTAATAAGGCTTCCTTCATAATCCTCTGGTACTAAAAATACGGGATTTTTCGAGTCCTTTAGTTTGTTCAAATCTGATTTAATATCAGCATCATTGTCCAATATACTTACTGCAGGTATTCCAATTTTTTTATAAAACTTTTCATAGTTTATTAAATTACTTTTTCCATTACAATATATTAGTTCAACTCCATGTTCTTCCATACCATAATCAACAACTTCAGAAAATACAGGTAATCCACCCTTTTCTGATTCACCTTCAACCAATAGCACACCTTTACTAAACATACCAGAAATAAGCTCGTGCTTAGCTTGCTTTTCAACAAGTTTCTCAAACTTTTCATCAACTGCATCTGTTATTTTAGGTACTAAATTAACTTTACCATTATTCATTAAATAAATATTTCTAAAATCAAATAATTTTACAATTTCTGGAGAATGAGTTGTTAAAAAAACTTGATTTTTTAGATTTTTCTTTAAGCTCTTGACAATTTTTCTTTGCAAATGTGGCTCGAGGTTTTGTTCTATTTCCTCCAAAAACAATATCCCATTACTTTCAATGTTATTTTCAAGTGCTACTAATAATAGTAGATTTTTAATACCTCTCGATTGATATTTTAGAGGTATTGGATTAGTAACCTCTTCATTTTTTAACACTAAACTAAATGCTTGTAATGTCTTTCTTTCACTTAGGTCTGTTATCTCTAAACTTAGTGAATCTTTATCAGATGATATTAAATCAAAATCCTTAAAAGTATTTCTAAGTTCATTAAATGATTTATTAAAATCAGTATCACCAAAAAGATGCTTCCTTGCCGAACCATCTAATTCATTAATAATTTTTTGGATAATCTCAGCAGTATTTTCGCTATGTAATGTTTTTGATAATAAAGAATTTTGATAAAATGCAAGCTCTTTTAATGGGTCTCTATCTGCTGTAATAAACTTGAAGTTTATTGCTTGTTTGTATGCTTGATTGAAATGAGTTTCTTTACCATTTGAAAAAATACTATGCTTAACTTTCATTGATTTATCACATGTCATTTTTGTTATAAGAACCAGTTCATCTCCAGTTTCTGAAATTTTATCTTCTTTATCAATATGCTCAAATAATAAATCTAATCCATCCTCTAAAATGTTCTCTACATCCTTAAACCATACTTCAATTAAAATACTATTGTCTGTATCTCTATTATAAAAGTCTACTTCACTTAATGAATTGCGATACCAACTAATATTAGGATTTAACAAATAATCAATTGCCACTGCTATAGATGACTTACCCGAACCATTTCCACCTATTAATATATTTGCTCCTGAATTAGGTTTCCATTCTAATTTTTTTATTGCTCTAAAATTGTGGATTATTAATTTGTAAATATACATAAATCAAGCCCCCCTTTTTTAATACCCTTTTCATTAACTTATAGTAAATTTATTTTTTATATATTTTATTTAAATCCAATTACATATTTTTACCTTATATTTTAAATTATAACATAAATATTCATAAAATTAACAATTAAAATATAATAGTATAAAAATAGGTTGAGTTTTTACTCCCAGCTCTTATTTTTCTTTTATTTTTGATTTGTAGATAGTTTTGCCGCCTTTATGTATTTCACAATGGATTGTTTTGAATCAACAAGGATTAATTGGTACATACAAATATATCTAAAATTTAAATAATATTTATATACTATATAATCTAATAAATAACATTTAAAAAATTAACTTTTTAACAAAAATTCTTAATTATTTGTTGATTTTTTGGTTATTTGATAGTATTATAAAAATGTAATTGGAAATTAATGTAAGTATATAGTCAAAAAAACATGAATTATAGACTATTGTCAATAAATTCAAATAAAGTAATGTGATTTGTTTATTATATCTTTACAAATCTTTTCTTTTTAATAAAACGAAAGGAATGAAAAAATGATTATAATAAAAGAACAAAAAAAGCAAAATGCAACATATTATATAAAGGAGATTTATAATACAAAAAATATATTAATATATACAGAAGTTATATATTTAAAGTCATCAATTATAGAGAATAAAAAACATTTATCATATTTTATCCTCTATGATGAAAATATGAAACCTATAAGAGAAGCTTTTAGGTTTCTTAATTATGGTTTAAACGGTAAAGCCATTAATTCAAAAGAGAAGAGCTTATATGCATTAAAGCTATTATATATGTTTGA
Source organism: Clostridium sp. JS66 (assembly GCF_033561535.1). Lineage (NCBI taxonomy): Bacteria > Bacillati > Bacillota > Clostridia > Eubacteriales > Clostridiaceae > Clostridium > Clostridium sp. JS66. Next base: position 583,833 of record NZ_CP131467.1, read on the forward strand.
AAAAATAATAAATAAAAGTATTGAATGCTTTAATAGAACTGACATTTCTAATTTAATAAATTTTTTAAGAGGATTTTCTCCAGAAGGGCAAGTAATTTCTTTTCAAGTAAAAACAGAAAGAAATTCAGAAACAATTAGTGGCTATTTTTCTGTTTATAGAAAATATATTAAATTTCTAAATTTGACAGAATCATTCTTTTTAAAAAAGTCTGAAAAAGAACTTAAAGTGTTAATATTAGAAAATGACAAAGATATGTCTGTAACTCCTTATGAATTAGGTTCAAAACCGCCTTGTAAAAACCAAGAAATTCCAAAGTATATTTCTGTAGAAGAATTTAAGAAAATTCTTGAAATTATTAGAAAATATTACTCTAAAAGAGAAGAATGTATCATAAGGCTTATGTATCAATGTGGTCTCAGAATTGGAGAAGTCCTTGGATTAACTGCTGATGATGTTGTTATTACAAAGATTGGAGATGACTATGTTGCTGTTGGATATTTAAGAAATAGAGTAACTGATAAAAAAGACCAAATGGCTAAAACTTGTATGAAAGTTACTAATAAAAAACAATACAGATTAAAGGAATATAAAGAGAATGGATTTCAAAAAATAATAATTCCAATGGATTTATATGATTTAATAAATGACTATATAGATGAAACTCATGTTTATGCCAGGGAGCATAAACGTAACAATTACTACAAGTATACAATCGCAGATAGAGTTAGCGAGTCAGAAGAATATGAAGATGATAATTACTATATATTTTTAAATAGTCTCGGAAAGCCTCTACGTTCTCATTTATGGAATTATACGTTGAGGAAAATTTTTGAAAAATCTCATATATCTGTTGATACAAATGTAAGGAAAAATAACCTAAACCATAAGTTTCGCCATGGTTATGCCATGTACAACGTTAACTATTTGAAAGTTAAAATATTAGAATTAAAAGAGAAAATGAGACATAAAAGTTTGCTTTCAGTTTCTTGTTATTACCAGCCAACTTTTTCAGATAAAATAAAATTGAAAGATGAATTTACTAAAGATTTATATTCAGTAATTCCAGAATTGAATATATGTTAAATGAGAGGTAACTAAAAATGAATGAATATATAATAAATACACTATCAAACCACATTGACACTTTAAAATTTACAGATAATTACCTAAAAGATATATGTAAAGACTATATTAAAGTTTGTACTACTAATTATTATATGCCAATAACAAATAAATATACTTTTATTAGAGAACTTAAAGAAGTTTTAAATATACTTCAAAATTGCAATAAAGAAGATTTTTATTGGAAAAATTTAAAAATAACTATTCTTGATAAAATGAATATTAGAAAGGGTCTAATAAATTTTTCTATTTATCTGTCCTCCACTGACTATTTCGATTATGAATTACAACAAGAATATCAAATAGCTAAAATAAACTTATTAAAAGCAATTTCTACTAAATCATGGAATGAAAGAAATATTAGAGCTATGAAGTATTTAAACTCTATATATATTACGGAACTTGGCAAAATGACTGACCGTTTTCAGATAGCATTTTGTATAAATATAAGTAATATTATTATACATGATTTATTATGTGATTTTATAGATAGAAATGCGAGTGTTTTGAGAAGTAATTCAACTTTTTTTGAAGTCTTTGAAAATAGTATTAAAGATAAATCTAAGTTGGAGAAAGTAAAAACTTTCAAGGATTTTTCTATTGATATATTTAAAGAACAATTTAAATTTTATGATAACATCAACCTATCAAATATATTATGTTCCTTTTATTTATTTTTGTGGAACTTTGACCCAAGTTATAACTTATTTCCCAAATCATCAGGTATTGATTATAAAGCACTTAAAAGAAAAGGATTTTTCAAAGAATACAAAGAAGGATATAGGTCAGTTTTATATAATCCATTAGACCCTATTCCTTTATTTGATAGATGGATTATAAATTATAATGGCTTTGATTGTAACTGGTTATCAGTAAATCACGGTAATGGAATATCAATTAATTTTGAACTGGTCAATACTATAACTTATAGGTACTACATTAAAAGTTGGTTCTGGAAAGACTCTTCGATATCACTTAAAGCAAAAATTGATTATTTTTTCCACATTTATAGATTTTTCAATTTTATATCTAATAAAAAAAATGATAATAACTTAAATACAATAAGTTTAGAAGAAACTTTATGTTATAAAAATTATGTGCTAAGTACTATCGATAGCGATACAAATGCAAGCAAATATATTTATAACATAAGGGGTATTCTTCGCTATTTAAAAGAGGAAAATTTCATAGAAATGGATGATAATGTTTTTTATCATTTGAGGTATTCAAGTAAAAGTGAAAATACAGCAAAAGTTGTTCCTGATGGAGACTTAAATAAATTAGCAATTATGCTGGAGAAAAATGCTGAACTTTCAGATTTAAACAAGCTTTATTATCTATTATTTTATATTATTTTGGAAACTGAATTTAGACTATCTCAGATATTATCCTTAGAGATAGATTGTGTTGAAGAAACTGCCAAAAAAGGACAATACGTTATAAATTCTAAAACCAAAACTTCAAATGGTTATACTTTACCTCAGAGCATTACTATATACGTAAAAAAACAAATAGATTATATATTAAAAATCACTCAAGATTTAAGAAATGAGTGTAGGGAAGAAGACTTAAAAAAACGCTTATTCATAAAAGGAAACTATAGTAGAAAATTAATTATTAGTCCTATAACATCTGAAAATTTTGCTGAGTATCTTTCCGAATGCTGTAAAAAATTATCTATACCACATTATAATCCTTCTAATTTAAGAGATACTCACATAACAAAGGCAAAAGAATTTACAATTAGGAACGGATTAAGTGACGTTGAGCAAAATACACTAACAGGTCATACGAGTACAAACACAGCTAATAGACATTATATTGAGTCCAAAATAGCAGATATGTTAGAGCTTATTAATGGCACAATAATAGGTGACATTGATATTAATGGCAATATAGTAGCTCATGCTAATGAATCATTAGCAAATAAAGAAAATGAAGTTGAAAATGGTTGTGGATATTGTCAGTGCAACTCATGCAAAAATACATCTTATTTAAGTTGTTTTATGTGTAGTGATTTTGTTGCTACTTTGGACAGAATTCCTTATTTTGAAGAGCAAATTAAAATTATAGATTTTAAACTCTTAAAAGTTACTATCCAACATGACAAAGAAGATTTATTGAATATTAAACAACTGTTACTAAACTATTTAAAGGCATTGCACTTAAAGCGAGAGGAGATAAAAAATAATGGCTAACGTTATAGTTTTAAATTATCTTCAATTAGAATATGAATTAGAAAATGATTATGATATTAATAAATTAAAAACAGAAAATTATATAGAACGACTAAAAATAGTAGACAAGCTACCTTTTAATAAAGGGACTATTTATTTCTCAGAGAACTTGTGGGATTTCTCACAATATACAGCTTTAAATGTTCCTAAGAATTATTTAATATTCAATTTTAAATTATGTCCTGATGAGTTTAAAGATGATTTAAAAGCTTACGTTTTAATTAGAATTCTTGAAAATAATAACAAAATACAGAGTATTCATAGGAAATTTGAAGAACTCCATAAATTTTTTAGGTTCATTATTTCTGAAAATATATTCTCTGTATATGATATTAACGCATCAAAAATTAACAAATATATAAATAAAAAAGACTTTCTCGCACCAAAGTCAATGAAATTACTAAAAGATTCTATAAAAAATTTCTACGAATTTTATTCAGCTAATTACAAAGATTTAATGACAAGTGATATTAAAAATTTATTTAAAGAAGGTGATAACAATATGTTTAAGAATAATTGTGAAAAAAGAAAATATCCAAACATTCCTGATGAATATTTTAATACTCTAATAAAACATATATTATCAGTAATTGATAATAAAAATGAAAAATTAGAACTTAGAGCAACAGCATGTATATTATTGATTATTAGTCAAACAGGTCTAAGAATTAGTGAACTTTTAGAATTGCATACCCATTCAATAAAGGAGATAACCTTATTTAATGGAGAGAAGAGACATTATTTAGAATATAAAACATGGAAGCGTGAAAATGGCAATAATGCTTATGCAATAGAAAATACTTTCATTAATGATTTGTCGCAAAAAGGTTTTCAAAAACTAATAACCTTACACCAAAAGAATAGAGAAGATAAAAAAACTGATTTATTATACGTTCCATCAAGAGCGAAAATTTTACCAGTTCAATCAACATCGTTTAATAAATCTATGTTATCTTTCTTTTCATATTATGGTGAAGATTTAGATGCAATAGATTCACAAGACAAGTATCCTAATCTTAAAACAACTCAAATACATGATAAATATTTTTTTTGTCTTCATCCAGATTCAAAAACATTAACTTATCCAGTAACTCCACAATATAGAGTCCGTGTATGCACTGACCTTTATAATAAAGGTATTCCTTTAGAATATATAAGAAAATTTATGGGGCATCTAACTTCTGCAATGGAGGGGTACTATGTAAGACCTAACAAAAATCAAGTTCAAGAAGATATTACATTTTCTAAAAAGGTACTTAAAGATATTGTATCTGGTGATGTTACTTTGCTTGGTTCAAATGCTAATGAATTTTCTGAAAGACTTAAAGAATTTTTAAAGGTAAATAAATACAATATTGCAACTAATATAGAAGAAATAGTTGAAACTTTATCAAAGACTATTCCTATTAGAAATAAAACAGGGGGTGTTTGTATAAAAAGTTCACCTCTAAGAGAATGTAGCAAAGATGCTATGACAAATGAATTATATTGTGCTTACGGAGTTTGTCCTAATATATTTCATTTTTTCTATATGTCTGAAGTTTCTTATAGGCAGGGAAAAGAATTATTAAAAACAATTACCATAAATATTGAAAGAGGTCATAGAAAACAAGTTCAAAAAGAACTTAATATGCTGAAAATGATAACCACCCAAAAAATAATTCCTGAATTAAATGAATTAGAAAAAGAATTACTAAAAAAGGGAGCACAAAGAATACTTCTTGAGTATCCTGATTTAGTTGAAATAGTTGAAAATTTTGATTCAATATACAAGGAGGTTAAATCTTGGATAAACTTGAAGGAATCATTGTCAATAAATTAAAAGAATTAGAGATTGACTATTATAGCTTAAAATCCTTTATACAAGAGTATTTAATTAAAATTGAAGAGATTATTTTTCAGAAAGAAAAAAATCGTGATGAAGCTATTAATATATTAAAAAATAATAGATTTTCAGTAGTCTCTATATCAAAGGATTTAAATTGTTCAAGAACAACTCTTTATAATCATGGAGCTATTCTAAAAAAATATATTGAGTTATCTGAAATAAAGTTTATAGAAGACAATCCTTTTGAATTATTTGAAAAATTGAAAACTGAAAAGCAGTTGTTAGAAAATCAGTTAAATCAAATGATAGGGCGTGATGTAAATAATGAAATTTTAGCTAATGAACTCGATACACATATAAATACAATTAAAGAAAAAGATGACACTATTAAAAGGCTTGAAGTAGAAAAAGCAGAACTGTCTAAAACTAATAGAGAATTGAAAAAACAAATTTTTAAAAATAACAAATAGGGGCTGTCGTACTAAGAAATTTACATACAATATATTGCTTTGCAAATTTAAAATTAGCACAATATGTTGTAGTATTTATTCTTAATGCGACAGCCCCTTGAACATTTACAGTATTATATGAATAAAAGTCTCCTACAAAATTAACTTAAAATATTTAATTTTTTCAAGCTCTTTATTACTTTCTTTTACTGGCTAATGCTTCTATAATGTCTTTCAATACTATAGTAGAACTCACTAAAAAATTAGTGTAATCTATTGTTTTTTGTCAATCTTAGGCATAGAATCTAAAATGTTATTCATATATTTATCATAAAAATCAAGATTTAAACTATCCATATTAGAAGCTTTAACTTGCATTAATGGTAAGTTTGTATTCCATTTTATTCGACCAACAATTCTCATAAATTCATCGTCAAATTCTGTTCTTTGCTTTATACTGTTAGTTTGAATTCGATTTAATGAAAATGCTATAAAATCAGCAAATTGTAAAAGTGGTGAACTAACTGATGAAAGATATTCAATTTCACCATTAGTACAGATTTCAGATAAGTCTGTAACTTTTTGTTTAGTATTTGGTTTTTGTCTCCCATTATCAATAAATATCTCAACTGGTAATTGGAAGTCTTTTGAATTGCTTTCTATATATTCTTTGCAATTTAATAATAGTAAATGTAAAGCTACATCTTTAGGTTTATTATAATTGAATCCATCCATTTTTATTCTTTTTATCTTATCAGAAAAACCAGAATTGGTTAGAGTATTTTCATTTATACTTACTGCTATAATTTTAGGTACATACTTGTTATATATCTCTACAAACAAACTAATTATTAATAATCTTAATTCAGTTGGTAGACCTTTAAATTCTTTTCTTCCACCATATATATCTTTAAAATGGAACTCTGTTACACTATACTCTCTTTGTATTATTCCTAATGTTTTTCTAATTAAACTTTCAATTTCTTTTTTCTCCTCATAATTCAAAATTAATGCAGACCATGTTACTGAGTTTTGTGAAATACTTGAGCTATTTGAGATGTTTCCAGATAAACCTGTATCATCAATAAATATAGATGTATTATTCATCATACCCCTCCGAACTAAATATCTTTGAATAAGTAATACATACTATATATAATAAATACTATTTCTTTTTTGTGCAAATACTTATCATAAAAAGTTGAACAGAATAAAATTTACCATACTTTATATATTTATAAAAAATAAAAAAGTAATAATAGAAACCCGTTAAAAAAGTGTTCAACATCAAAAATCTATTATATAGCTAAAGAAACCCTTCATTTAAGCCATCTTGACCCTGTTGAACATTTTATGTATTTACCATACTTCTATGAAAAAAGATGGTTTGCAGAAGGCATAGGTATTGTAAATAAAAAGGTAAATTTGTTTTTTCAAGAAGAAATTCCTTTTGGAACTAACTTAATATTTGCTTGTGGTGATTTTAAGTTTGGATTTGAGATTTGTGAAGATCTTTGGGTTACTATTCCACCAAGTAGTTATTTAAGTTTAATGGGAGCAAATATCATAGGAAACCTTTCTGCCTCAAATGAAATCGTAAGCAAAGCTGATTATAGAAAAGATTTAGTAAAAGCTCAAAGTGCTAGATGTATGGCATCATATATATATGCATCTTCAGGGGTATTTGAATCTACTACAGATTTAGTTTTTAGTGGTGATTTGCTTATAGGCGAAAATGGCAGTCTTTTAAAACATAATAATAGATTTCAAAGAGAAAATGAGGTAATAACTTCAATTGTAGATGTAAATAAATTAAATAGTGAAAGGTTAAGAAACGTAAGCTTTAGAGATAGTACTAGACTAATACCTGTTGAACCTCTACAAATAAATTTTGAATTTGAAAATTTAGACTACAAGAATTTTGATAGGTATATAGATAAACATCCTTTTGTGCCTTCTAATAAAGCTGAAAGAGATATTAGATGCAAGGAGATATTTAATATACAAACTTCTGGACTTGCAAAAAGAATAAATCATACAGGAGTTAAGAAGGCTGTAGTAGGAATATCTGGTGGATTGGATTCTACATTAGCTTTATTAGTTATGATAAAAACGTTTCGTATGTTAAATATTCAAAGCGAGAACATAATAACTGTAACTATGCCTGGTTTTGGAACAACAGATAGAACTTACAACAATGCTGTGAGTTTATGTAAAAAACTTGGAACGGAATTTAGAGAAATAAATATAGTTCCAGCTTGTTTGCAGCACTTTAAGGATATAAGCCATGATGTGGAGAAACATGATGTCACATATGAAAATGTTCAAGCAAGAGAGAGAACTCAAATTCTTATGGATATAGCTAATAAAGAAGGTGGACTTTTAATAGGAACTGGAGATTTATCAGAGCTTGCTTTGGGATGGTGTACATATAATGGAGATCATATGTCTATGTATGGTGTAAATTGTTCTATACCTAAGACGTTAGTTAGATATTTGGTGAAATATGTAGCTGAAACAGAAGTTCCTAAAGATGTTTCTGATATATTGATGGATATTCTGGATACTCCTGTAAGTCCAGAACTTCTTCCTAAGGATAAAAATGGTGAAATTGCACAAAAAACTGAAGATATAGTAGGTCCTTATGAACTTCATGACTTTTTCTTGTACAATTTTATAAGACAAGGTGCTGAACCTAATAAAATACTTTTTTTAGCAAAAGAAGCATTTAAAGATGACTATGATAATGAAATTATAGAAAAATGGTTTGAAAAATTTATAAAAAGATTCTTTACTCAACAATTTAAACGTTCTGCCATACCAGATGGTCCTAAAGTAGGAACTGTAAGCCTTTCGCCAAGAGGAGATTTTAGGATGCCTTCTGATGCAAGTTACAGTCTTTGGAAATAAATTACAAAAATTAAGCCATATAATTCCAAAGGGGTTGAGTTTTTATATGTTTTAATGATATAATAGAAAACATTAACAAGTTTTTTATAAAAAAATAACTTGATAACTAGCCTAAGGAGGAATTGTATTGAAGAAAAAAGCGTTATCTGTTGTTATGATGCTAGTATTAATGTTAATAACAAATAGCACTGCTCTTGCTGCTCCGAGCACTAGCACATCAGATGAATTAAAACAGGTTCAAGACAACAAGAAGGCCTTAGAAACAAAGGTTAATGACTTAAATAAACAAATTGACGAAGTTATGAAAAAAGTTGATAGCAATAAAAAAGATATGAATAAAGTTGCACAAGACATAAAAAACACACAAGCTAAGTTAGATGAGGTAGAGAAGAATTCAAAAGCTCAAGATGATTTATTCAAAAAAAGAGTTAGATCCATGTATGTAAATAATAATGATGGTTATCTTAATGTAATATTGTCATCAAACAATTTAAGTGATTTTATCTCCAAAATGGATATGATATCAAAAGTAATGAGCTTTGATAAAAACCTTATTAATAAGCTAAAAGAGCAAAAACAAACAGTAACAAATGAAAAAAAGGTTCTAGATGATAAGAATGCCAAGTTGCAACAATTAAAAGCAAGTAATGAAAGTGCTTTATTGAGTTTAAATAAGGACATAAAAGCACAAAAAGATCTTTTAAGCCAAGCTACTGAAAAGGAAAAGCAGTTAGTAGCTGCTCAAAATGTACAAGCTCCTAGTGTCAGCGTGGCTTACCAAAGTGGTACATTATCTCGTGGTATGTCTAAATCTGTTTCATATTCACAAGTAATAAGTATGAGATCAACTGCCTATTCAGGAGATGCTGTTACTGCTTCAGGAACTGCAACTAAAAGAGATGGAAGTAGTTATAGTACTGTAGCTGTAGATCCTAGAGTCATACCACTAGGCTCCAGACTTTATGTAGAAGGTTATGGATATGCCATTGCAGATGATACAGGAGGAGCTATTAAAGGAAATAGAATAGATTTGTTCTTTCCAACAGAAGGTGAATGTGAAAGTTGGGGAGTAAGAACTGTTAATGTTTATGTACTTAATTAAATGTTTATAATGAAAATCATCCTGCTAATGTTGGATGAATAAGCGATCATCTCAAAATTATAGATTTTGGATACCTGCTTAAAGCTAGGCTGTACCATATGGTACAGCCTTTTAAATTAGATAAATATGTATGCTTTTATTAAGTGTAATTCTTTTAGTTTATTTGTAAATGTCTACCATTAACCCTGTAATATCATCAATGGTAGCTGCTACATCTAAATTATCTTTTTGTTCGCTCATAAGCATTTGAGTAAGTTCTTCTAATTTGTTATCTATAGTTTCTACTGTTATAAAATACTGTGTTTGCCAAAAACTTATATCCTTTTTTACGCTGTACATATAGTTTAATATGGAACTAAGATAGTCCTTAATCATTCTCTTATAAGCTTTAACGTCTGAATAGCATTTTGTTATAGCAAGTCTATTTCCCTTTTTCTTTATACTATCAAACATTTCCTTAAGTTGCTCTTCAGATTTTTGTTCCCTCTGAGAATTAAAGCTTTGGGAAAAATCTTTTTTCATTGATGTAGTCTTTTTTTCAGTAGTAACTGTAGAAGGTCTGCCTAGTCTAGATATTTCCATAAAATTACCTCCAAATAAAATTTCAAATAAATATATACTTCAAAGACTAACGATTTAATTTATATCCATTATATCGTAATTTTTGTAAAACCACAAAAATTATTTAATAAAATTAAATAAGGACTTTGTTCAAAAATTAGAACAAAGTCCTTATCTTTAGTTATATTGAATTATAAACCTTTTTCGTAAGCTTCTACCATCTTTTTAACCATGTTTCCGCCTACTGATCCAGCTTCTCTTGAAGTCAAATCTCCATTGTATCCTTGTTTTAGATTTACGCCTACTTCATTAGCTGATTCCATTTTAAATTTGTTTAATCCATCCTTTGCTTCTGGAACTAATACTCTATTACCTCTACTTGCCATAATAAATTCCTCCTTTTGAATCTCTATAATATTTTTTGGATTCTATTAAAAGTTTGTACAGTTTTAAAATTATTACGCTATTAAAATAGATGTAAAACATGAAGTATTTTCTACTTTCCTTAAAATTATACTTTAGCTTTATATTCTGAGTATTTTAAGAGAAAGTGATAAATAAAATGGTTGTTTTTAGCACAACTTTTTATGCAAATTATATAAACACTTTTTTTAATAAATATTAATGAAATTGTATTTAAGTTGTAACTAAACTGTAATAATAGAAGACTACAATAAGCATATAGATTCAAAGAAAGAGATAACTTGAGTTGAACATATTAAAAAATATATTAATAATTGAGGTGAATTAAATGAATAATAAAATAATGTATTCTATAGTGGTGCCACTATATAATGAGGAGCTTGTTGTTCAGGAAACTTATAGGAGATTAAAATCAGTTATGGATAGCACAAAAGAAAATTATGAAATTTTATTTGTTAATGATGGAAGCAAAGATAAAACAGTTGATATAGTAAAAGATATATGCAGAAATGATGGAAGAATAAAGCTTATTAATTTTTCACGAAACTTTGGTCATCAGGCTGCTATAACTGCAGGAATGGATATGGCTTTAGGAGCTGCTATTGTTGTAATAGATGCAGATCTTCAAGATCCTCCAGAAGTTATTTTAGAGATGATTAAAAAATGGAAGGAAGGTTATGAAGTTGTTTATGGCAAAAGAGCTAAAAGAGAAGGAGAAACATTTTTTAAGAAATTTACAGCAAAAGCATTTTATAGATTACTAAAAAGTATGACAACTATAGATATTCCAGTAGATACAGGAGACTTCAGGCTTATAGATAGAAAAGTATGTGATGCTTTAATATCACTTCCTGAAAAAAATAGATATGTAAGAGGTTTAGTCAGCTGGGTAGGTTACAAACAAACTTGTGTTGAATTCGTAAGACAGGAGAGATTTGCTGGAGAAACTAAATATCCTTTAAAAAAGATGATGAAATTAGCCTTAGATGGTATAACTTCTTTGTCTTATAAACCACTAGTTATTTCAGGATATCTTGGTGTATTAACTTTTATAGCTGGAATATTTTCAACTATTGGTGTTATTATAAATCAGTTCATTAATGGAAGAAATATAGTAAGTTTACCACTAATTTTATCAATAAATGTAACTATGTTTGGTTTAGTACTTGGTTGTATAGGCATAATGGGTCAGTATATTGGAAGAATTTTTGATGAAAGTAAAGGAAGACCTATATATATAATAGATAGCACAATAAATTATAAGAGAGTTGATAAGAGATATGAAATTAGTTGCTAATATAACGAATTATGTTTTTGATGGAAAATTTAAATCTTTAAGCAGGTTTTCTTTAGTAGGTATATCAAATACCCTTATAGATTTTATAGTATTTACAATATTTCAAGGTTTGATTGGAGTAAGTTACACTTTAAGTCAGGTGTTGGGATATAGTTTTGGCGTTGTAAATAGCTTTGTATTTAATAAGAAATGGACATTTCAAGGAGGTAAATCTAATAAAAAGGTTTATCATGAATTGTTTCAATTTATTATAGTTAATATAATGTCGCTTGCTATTACACTAATATTTATGAAATTTTTAGTAAAAGATTTTAATTTCAATGTATATGTAGCAAAAATAGTTGTAACATTTATAGCTCAAATAACAAATTTTATTGCATATAAGCTGTGGGTGTTCAACTAAGGGGGAAATGGAGAATGAAGAAAAAGATAGAGAAGGGAATGATTATTATGAAGGTAAGAAAAGCAATAATTCCGGCTGCTGGATTAGGAACAAGATTTTTACCAGCAACTAAAGCTCAACCTAAAGAAATGATGCCAATAGTAGATAAACCTGCTATTCAATATATAGTTGAAGAAGCTGTTGCTTCAGGAATTGAAGAAATATTAATAATTACAGGGAGAAACAAAAGAGCAATAGAGGATCACTTTGATAAATCTGTTGAACTTGAGGATGAACTACAAAATAGCAATAAGGGTGAATTACTAAAGGTAGTTAAAGATATAAGTAATATGGCTGATATTTATTATATACGTCAGAAAGAACCTAAGGGTTTAGGTCATGCTATAAGCCGTGCTAGAAATTTTGTAGGAGATGAGCCATTCGCTGTAATGTTAGGTGATGATATAGTTGATAGCAAAGTTCCGTGTCTTAAACAATTAATGAATTGCTATGATAAATATAAAACTTCTGTTTTAGGAGTACAACCGGTTAATAAGTCTCAAGTATCTAAATATGGTATTGTTAATGGAATGGAAATTGAAAATAAGATTTATAAAGTTAACAATATGATAGAAAAACCTAAAGTAGAAGAAGCACCATCAAATATTGCCATTCTTGGAAGATACATTATAACACCTGAGATATTTGGAATACTAGAAAGAACTAAACCAGGCAAAGGTGGAGAAATACAGCTTACAGATGCGCTAAAAGAATTATCAAAACAAGAATCTATATATGCTTATTCATTTGAAGGAATAAGATATGATGTTGGAGATAAGTTAGGATTTTTAAAAGCTAATATAGAATATGCTTTAAAACGAGATGAATTAAAGGAAGATTTACTTTCATATCTTTTAGGAATAAAGGGTGCAAATAATGCTAAAATACATGAAGAAATCTATCATAAGTTAGAATCCAGAAAAATGGCTTTGGCTAAATAAAAGTGTTATAAGTGGTTAGGATATAAGTAATACTAACCGCTTTTTAGATTATAAAATTAGATATAGTTATATGAAATATATTGAATAATAAGTAGACTTGTGACAGAATTGTAACAAAAGTGTTTTATAATAAACATAGTAGTTTTTCACGGAGGAATATTTATGAGTAATAAGAAAATACTAGTAGTTGATGACGAACCGTTAATAAGAAAACTTGTAACAGATTTTTTGAAAAGAGAAGGGTATACCATCCTTGAAGCAGAAGATGGTCGAAAGGCTTTAGACGTATTTTCATCTGAAAAAGATATAGATTTAGTAATTCTTGATGTGATGCTACCTGAATACGATGGATGGACTGTATGTAGGGAAATAAGAAAGAAATCTAGTACACCTATTATAATGCTAACTGCAAGAGGAGAGGAATTTGATGAACTTTTTGGTTTTGATATAGGAGCAGATGAATATATTGCAAAACCATTTAGTCCCAATATATTGATGGCAAGAGTAAATGCCGTGTTAAGAAGAGCTGTTCCAGTAGATAGTAAAACTAAGGAGTTTAATGGATTAATTATTGACGAGAATGCTCATGAAGTTAATATTGATGATTGTCCAATTGATTTAAGTCCTAAAGAATATGATTTATTAATGTACCTTACTGAGAATTACGGTAAGGCTGTAAGTAGAGAACAGATATTAGATAAAGTATGGGGATATGATTATTACGGAGATTTAAGAACTGTAGATACTCATATAAATAGATTAAGAATAAAATTAGATTCAAAAAGTAACTATGTACAAACGGTGCGGGGTTATGGCTATAGATTTGAGGTAGAAAAATGATTAAATCTATAAGAGCAAAATTATTTATGTTCATAACATTGTTATTAATATGTTTTATTTCCCTTTTATGGATATTAAATAGTATGTATCTTGAAAAATATTATATAAATAAGAAGAAAAATATACTTCAAGAAAATGCTCAGACCTTAGTAAGTATGTACAAAGGAAATATAAGCGGCATACAAAATGAATTGGATAGAACAGCTAATATAACTGGGAGTAATATTGATATAAGAGATAAAAATGGCAAGGTAATTTATATGTCTGCAAGAAGACCACCAGAAGAAAAAAGCATGAACAATGTAAATAATAATGTTCAATTAAAACCTCCACCAGATAAACCACATAATATGGATGATTATAATGTAAAAGTAAAAGAGTATCCGGTAGGTAAATATATCTTTGAAAATAGAACGGATGTTCAAATGAAAATAGAGTTTCTTACTCTTGTAACAAAGCTTAGTAATGGAGATATAATGGCTATAAGAGTACCACTAGTTTCTATAAAAGAAAGTGTAGATATTGCAAATAGATTTGTTATAATAATAGGTTCTATAATAGTACTTTTAGGTAGTATAGGAGCGTACTTATTTTCAAGAAAATTTACAAAGCCAATATTAGAAGTAAATAATATTGCGCGAAATATGGCTAAATTTGATTTTAGTCAAAAATGTAGTATAAGTGGTAATGATGAAATTGGACAATTAGGACAAAGTGTTAATTACCTTTCAGAAGAATTGGATACAGCAATTACCGAATTAAATGAAAAGAATCAAAAACTAGAAGAAGATATTGAAAAAGAGAGAAAAATAGATGAAATGAGAAAAGAATTTATATCCAGTGTTTCTCATGAATTAAGAACACCATTATCTTTAATACAAGGATATGCAGAAGGTCTTATTAGCAATGTAAATGAAAGTGAAGAAGACAGAAATTTTTATTGTGATGTTATTATGCAAGAAACAATCAAAATGAATAAATTGGTAAGAGACTTACTAAACTTATCTCAAATTGAATCAGGATATTTTCAAATTGACAAAAGTGAATTTGATATAACACACTTAATAAATTATGTGCTTACTAAGTACAAATCCATATTTACAGAAAAAAATGTTAAAGTAGAGACAGAACTTTTTGGTGAAAGTTGTATTGTCTATGGAGACATGGTAAGAATTGAACAAGTACTTACAAATTATATAAACAATGCTATCAATCATGTAGATGAAAATAGAATTATAAAAATAACCAACAGCATTGATAGTAATAAAGTAAGGGTGAATGTATTTAATACTGGAAAGCATATACCAGAAGATTCACTTAAAAAGCTATGGAATAGCTTTTATAAAGTGGATAAAGCAAGAACAAGAGCCTATGGTGGATATGGATTAGGGCTTTCTATAGTAAAAGCTATTCAAGATCTTCATAAGAATGCTTATGGTGTAGAAAATGTTGAACATGGTGTGAATTTTTGGTTTGAGATAGATAAAGTAAAAGACATAAATAATAACAATTAAAATGGGGGGAATATATTATGAGTATTTCAGCAATTTCATCAATGTCATCACATTCAGCAATATCAAATTTATCATCAAAAAAAGCTAGCAGCAGTAGTAGCAGTGCTAGCAGCAGCTCAAGTAGCAGCATAAGTAGTCTTGAACAACAAAGATCTAGTATTGAGCAGCAAATACAGCAAGAAAATTCAAGTAATGACAGTTCAGATATAAAACAACAAAAAATTCAAGCATTGCAGGCTGAATTGGAAGAGATTGAAGCTCAAATTCAACAGGCAGAGCAAGCACAGCAAACACAACAGGTAAGTAAATCAGCTGAAACATCTAACAGTCAGGCAGAATCAATACAAAGTATGAATAATGAATCAAATAGTAATAGCAATAATAATAATATAATAGATGTATATGCTTAATTAATGCATTATAATAAAGTTTTATTTATATGTAAAAGGGGTAATTTTACCCCTTTTATTTTTATATTCATTTTGAAATGTAAAGTTAATGTAAATAAAATTAAGATATTCTTAAGAATTATGTAAGATTAATATAATATGTTGGTGGTATTATATAATTAAAATGTAAATTGTTTGTTAAAAATAGAGGGGACTAAATTATATGAAAACAAATTGTATTAATAGAAAAAGTGAAATATTAATGATTACTAGTATAATAGTTATTTTTCTCTTATCTCTATTGGCAGGCTTTAAATTAGCTTCACAGCAAAAGAGTAAGAGCAGCGGAATTTATGTAACTGATATTCCAGTTAAAATAATAGCTCATAGAGGAAGCAGCAGACGTGCTCCTGAAAATACAGTAAGTTCTATTTTATGCTCAGTAGAAGATAAAGCTGATTATGCAGAATTGGATGTACAACAGACTAAGGATGGTGTAGTTGTATTAATGCATGATAAAAATTTGAAAAGAATTTCTAAATTAAATAAAAATGTTGAAGAAACTAATTATAAAAATATCGAAGAATTAAGTGTTTATGGGAATAATTTTAAAAAATTTAAAGAAGAGAAAATTCCTACATTAGATGAAGTGGTAAAGAAAACTAAAGGAAAAATAAAATTAGACATAGAAATAAAATCTTATGGAAATGATGTTAATTTACCAGAAAGAGTAGTTAAGATTATTGAAGATAATAATGCTATAGATAATTCAATAGTATGTTCATTTGATTACAAAGTTTTGCAAAAGGTAAAAAAATTAAATCCCAAAATTCAAATAGGATATATAACTTGCTCCAACAGTGATGATATATTCAAGTTAAAAGATGTAGATTTTTACAGTATTTATAATGCTAAAGTTGACAAGGAGTTAATAGATAAAGTACATAGGAGAAATAAAAAAATTCATGTTTGGACAGTAGATAATATTAATGATATGAATAAATTCATAAAAATGGGTGTAGATGGTATTATTACAGACTACCCAGAAAAATTAAGAGCTATGTTAATGTAATATTTTTATATTAACATAACTCTTAAAAAAATTAAATTTTTTAGTTATTCGTGCAAAATAGAAACATAATGCATATTATCAACGGAAATTTGTAAATGCTTTTAAATACAGAGATTATTTAGTATTTAGCTATAAAGTTAACGTTAAGTAAAAATAAAATTGCAATAATGCATCAGAAACAATTTTGAATGCTAAATTTCTATAAATTATATGTTGATATATTTGCTAATTTAGCAGTATTGGAAAATAAAATTATTGTGGTATAAAAATTGCGTATATACTTCTATAAAAATGTACAAATAATTAGGAGGTAATTCTTATGAATAATTTAGAAAAGTTTAACAGAATAATTTCTGATGCATTAAGTATAAAGAATATAGAGAAAGTAACGGATGAAATGGGACCAGATGAAATAGAGGATTGGGACTCTTTGGCTCATGTAGAGCTTGTAAACGGTATAGAAGAAGGATTTGGGATTAGCCTTGAAGTAGTTGACATATCGAAAATGTATACTATAGGTGATGTAAAAAAAATACTAAAAAAATATGGTGTTGAAATATGACCTTTACAGATTATGTTTTTCAAAAGTCCTTCAACTTAGAAAAAATAGCAGTAATATGTGATAAAGGAATAAAAATAAGCTATAGAGAAATATATAAGAGTATAAATTGTGTAACAAATCTATTAGTTGAAAAAAAATATAATAAGAAAGATAGTGTACTTATAGTATCTGATAACTGTCAATTTTTTATAACAATTTATTTTGGAATTATTAAAAATGGAAGTGTTTGCGTACCTATAAATCCTGTAATGTCTAATGAAGACATAAAATATATTATTGGGATATTAAAAATAAAGTTAGTTTTTGTACAGAAAAAGTATAGAGCTAAAATACAGAATATAATTAATGATGATGTTGAACTTTATACTGAGAAAGATTTAGAAGCTATTAAATTTGATAGAGTGTTAAATGTAAACAATAACATTGATATAAAGGAAGATACATCAGTAATTATGTTTACTTCAGGATCTACAGATAAGCCTAAGGGTGTAATGCTTACACATTACAACTTGATGTATAATACTGAATCTATAATAGACTACTTAAATTTAACAGAAAAAGATATTATAGAGGTTGTGCTTCCTTTTTATTATTGCTATGGAACTTCTTTGCTTAATACACATTTTAGATGTGGTGGTACTGTAGTAATAAATAATAAATTTATGTTTCCTCAAAGTGTGATAGAGCATATAAATCAGTATAAATGTACTGGTTTTGCAGGTGTTCCAAGTACTTATCAAATACTGCTCCGAATGACAAATCTTAAAGAATGTAAATTCCCTTCATTAAGATATATAACTCAGGCTGGAGGAAGGTTGCCAGAAGTTTTTATAAAAGAACTAAGTGATACACTTAAGAATGTGGATATCTACATTATGTATGGACAAACCGAAGCTACAGCAAGATTATCATATCTTCCACCTTCTAAAATTAAAAGCAAACTGGGGTCTATTGGTAAAGGGATTCCAGGAACAGAGATTAAGGTTTTAAATAAAAATGGTGAAGAAGTTAAATCTGGTGAAGTAGGAGAAGTAGTAGCTAAAGGTGGAAATATAATGAAAGGGTATTTTAATGACAGAGAAGAGACTAAAAAAGTTATAAAGGAAGGATTGCTTTACACAGGAGATTTAGCCACTGTTGATGAAGATGGATATGTATATATAGTATCAAGGGAAAAAAATATAATAAAAAGCGGCGGAAACAGAATAAGTCCTAAAGAAATCGAAAACTTAATAGTTCAGATACCAGAAGTAGTAGAATGTGCAGTTATAGGAGTAGAGGATGATGTTTTAGGAGAAGTAGTAAAGGCTTTTGTAGTATTAAAATCAAAAGAAATTAGTATGGATTTAAAATATATAGTTGATTATTGTAAAAATAAATTGCCAAAATGTAAGGTTCCTAAATATGTGGAATTTTTGGATGCACTGCCTAAAAACTCTTCTGGAAAAGTATTATTAAAAGCTTTAAAAGATAGGGAAAAAACAGGAGATGCAGTGTTATGATTAACAAAGATTTTATAGAGGATATTGTGTTAGCTAGCCAATTTAAAATACCTCAGAATGAAAAAGAAGAAAAGTTATTAAAAATTATAAAAGAACAATTAAAAAATTTTAATATAAACCCTAACTTAAGAGCTATGTATAGAAAGAGTGGAATAGATATTTCTAAAATTTCTAAATTAGAAGAAGTTCCATTTATACCTGTTAATATGTTTAAAGAGTTTGATCTTTCGATTTGTTCTAAGGAAGATGTAATAAGAATATTAAATTCTAGTGCCACAACAACTGGGAAGCCTAGTAAGATATATTTAGATAAAACTACATCTTTACATCAAACTCAAGGATTAATATCTACTTTGGTAAGTTTTTTAGGAACAAAAAGGAGACCTATGCTCATTATAGATGACAAGAATATAAATGGACAAAGTGGGGTTTTGACTGCTAGGGGTGCAGCCATAAGAGGTGTAAGCAGTTTTGCCAGTAAAATAACTTATGTAATGGAAAGGTATGAAGATAATTTAAAATTAAATATAGATAAGCTTAAAGAATTTGAAATCACTTATAAAGATGAAGAAATTTTAGTATATGGTTTTACTTATATAATATGGTCTAAATTTGTGAAGGTTTTAGAAGAAAAAGGAATTACTTTATCCTTACCAAACTTAAAGCTTTTACATAGTGGAGGTTGGAAAAAGCTTAATTCTGAAAAGGTTCAAAAAGAAGAATTTATGAGAAGAACAGCAAAAGTATTTGGTACTAGCATGGAAAATATAATAGATTTCTATGGAATGGTAGAACAAGTAGGAGTTGTTTTTATAGATTGTGAATATGGACATAAGCATGTTCCGGATTTTGCAGAGGTTATAATAAGAGATATTAATAGTTTAGAGGAAGTTAAACCTGGTGAACAGGGAATTATAGAAGTTATGAGCATTTTAGGATCAAGCTATCCGTCTCAAGCTATTCTAACGGAAGATATAGGAGAATTAGTTGGTATAGACAGTTGCAAGTGTGGAAGAAAAGGTAAATACTTTAAGTTCAAGTCTAGAGTAGAGAAAGCTGAAACTAGAGGATGTGGAGATACTTTTGCAGAAAGGGAAAATATTAAATGATAACTTGTTATTCATTAAATGGCAAAATATATAATGAAGGAATAAAATTTAATAACTTATATACTATATATTCTTCGCTAAAAAATAATTTGGGTTTATTAAGAGAGATACCAATAGAAGCTATTATTTTGCTTCTGGATGAATATAATAAACGAATATGTTTAAATAAAGATATTCTAAAAATAGAGGGAGCAGCATTTCTTTCTTTCTATTTTAAAAGAAAGAACATTGATAAATTGATAAGTGATAGCTTGGGAGACAAATGTTATTTAGATAAATTTATTGACAAGGGAAATGGTAAGTTTATTAAAGCGCAAGGACGAGGAATTGCTTGTCATTGGATAGCAGGAAATGTACCTACACTTATGTTTTATTCACTTTTTCAAGCAATAATAGCTAAAAACTCTAATATTGTAAGAGTTCCTAAAGCTAACATTGAGTTAGTGTTAAAACTCATGGAGCTTCTGAAAGATATAGAAATAGAATATAATTTTAAGAAATATTTTTCAAAAGATATATTGAAAAATATTTCTCTTGTATACTTTGACAGTAGTGATAAATTGTTAAATGAAAATATGTCCAGGGCAGCTGATGTAAGAATAATGTGGGGAGGAGAAGAAGCAGTAAAGTCTATTAGCAGTTTACAGAAAAAAACTACCTGCAAAGATATTGTTTTTGGACCTAAATATTCTTTTGCTGTTTTTGATAAAAGTGTAATAGAAAGCAAAGATTGCAGTAATTATATGGATAAGTTTGTAAGAGATGTGGCTGTTTTTGAACAAAAGGCATGTACATCGCCTCAAGTGCTGTTTATAGAAAGAAGTAAAATACCTTTAAATGAAACTATAAGAAAGTTATGCAGAAGTTTTGAAAAATTAGATAAGAGATATCCTAATATTTTAGATGAAAGTACTTCTGCAAAAATTATAAATAAAAGAGGACAATATAGTCTTAGTCTTAATAAGAATTTATATTGCAGCAAAGGTCTTAATTATACAATTTTAATAAATAGTGAGATAAAATTGGAAGAACCTTTAGGTGGAAGATGTTTGTTTGTAAAAGAAATAGAAAGTATATTTGATATAAAAAACCTAATTACAAATAGGATACAAACCATAGGTGTAGCTTGCGAAGATAAAAATAAAATGTTACAACTTGGAGAACTTGTAACACCTTTGGGAGTAGATAGAATTGTAGAGGTTGGATTGATGAATATATATGATTATCCATGGGATGGATATTTTGTAGTAAATGAACTTGTAAGATGGTGTGTAGTTAATACTAATTAGAAGGATTGTAATTCATAATGAACTATGCAAAATTAAAGTTTTAAACTTTAATTTATGTATGGTTCTTTTTAATTTTGTGATAAAAAATTTTGTTAATTTTAATAATTATGACATTTACGGGAAGGTTGTAGTATAATATCATTAATTATAGTTTTCTTAACGAAATGGAAGGTGGGTAATTCTATGGAAAACAGGGATTTATTAAATTTCAGTGAGTTGCTAAATGGTGATGAGGAAACTTTAAAGCTAAGAATAAAGAGTTTGTATAATATAATTGAATGCTCTTATGATGGTATATACATAACAGATGGACAAGCAAACACTATATTCTTAAACAGTGCCTATGAAAAAATTACAGGAATGAAAAAAGAAGAAATGCTATGGAACAATATGATGGACATTGAGAAAAACGGTTACATATCAAAATCAGCTACACTTATGGTATTAGACAGCAGGAAAGGTATAACAATTGAACAAAAATTTAAAACAGGAAAGAAAGTATTGGTTTCCAGTAACCCTATTTTTGATGAAGAAGCTAATATAGTTATGGTTGTTACTAATGTAAGAGACGTTACAGATTTATATGAATTAAAGGAACAATTAGAAAAAAAAGAAAACCTGGCACAAAAATATTATTCTCAAGTAGAAGCAATGAGAAGACAGCTTTTGAACTTTTCAGATATTGTTGCTGAAGATGAAAATATGTTGAAAATTTTAGCCATGTGTAAAAAGGTTGCAGGTGTGGACACTACAGTGCTTTTACTTGGAGAAACTGGTGTAGGAAAAGAGGAAATATCTAAATACATACATAAAAATAGTACCAGAAGTAATAAGGGTTTCATAAAGGTAAATTGTGGTGCCATACCTGAGAATCTTATAGAATCAGAGCTTTTTGGATATGAAAAAGGGGCTTTTACAGGTGCAAATAAAGAAGGAAAAATTGGTCTTTTTGAATTGGCTGATGGAGGTACTATTTTTTTAGATGAAGTAGGAGAATTACCATTAGATATGCAGGTAAAACTACTTAGAGTACTTCAAGAAGGTGAAATTAAGAGGGTAGGTGCAATAAGAACTATTAAAGTTGATGTGAGAGTTATTGCTGCTACTAATAGAAATTTAGAAGCTATGGTAAGTAAAAAAACTTTCAGAGATGATTTATACTATAGATTAAATGTTGTACCTATTACAATTATACCTCTTAGGGAAAGAAAAAATGATATTGAACCTTTGATAGTATATTTCCTTAATAAGTTTAATAAAAAGTACAATTTCAATAAAAGTATTACAGAAGGCGCTATGCAACAGTTGAAAAAATATAAATGGCCAGGAAATGTTAGAGAACTAAAAAATATAATAGAAAGAGTTGTAATTATGAGTTCTGATAACAAGATAATTAGAAGTGACTTGCCAATAAAGGACAATAGTGTAGGGTTTGATATTAGTGATAGAAATTACACTTTAAAGGAGGCAATTGAGAATTTAGAGATTAAATTTATGAAGGATGCTTTTGAAAAACATGGAAATGTTAGAGAAGCAGCTAAAGAATTAGGTATAGATCCATCTACTTTTGTAAGGAAAAGGATAAAATATAAGAAAAAATCAATGTTGCAAAAGTAAATTTCGATGCAATTTTACACATGCATTGAAAATAGCCATTTGTTAAATTATTGATGAGATAATGCAACAATTTTCTGATTTTATATTAATTTGATTGAAAATGTTTACGTTAATATTTTGTATGAAAAATACTATTTTAAAGGTGTAATTTATTAATTTTAATAAATTACACCTTTAATTTTAGGTATAAAAGCAGTGAAATAAAGAGATAAAACCTTAGTTTTCAACTTTTACTACATTATTTTTATGAAAATTATTTGTGCTTTGTGAAAAAGTTGGCATTATAATTGCTAAATATATAAGCAAGAAAATAAAAAATATATTTTAAAATATGAAAGGAATGATTTTAAATGGCTTTAATGACAGGAGAGCAATATGTAGAAAGTTTGAGAAAGCTAAAGTTACAAGTTTATTTATTAGGAGAAAAAATAGATAATCCAGTGGATAATCCAATACTTCGTCCATCACTTAATTCAGTAAAAATGACTTACGATTTAGCACAATTACCTGAGTATGAAGATTTAATGACTACAAAATCAAGTCTTACAGGAGAAAAAATAAACAGATTTACTCATTTACACCAAAGTGCAGAAGATCTAGTAAAGAAAGTTAAAATGCAAAGATTATGTGGACAAAAAACTGCAGCATGTTTCCAAAGATGTGTTGGTATGGATGCTTTTAATGCAACATTTAGTACTACTTATGAAATAGATAAGGAACATAATACAAAATATCATGAGAACTTTAAAAAGTTTTTACAGTATGTTCAAGAAAACGATTTAACTGTAGATGGAGCTATGACAGATCCAAAAGGAGATAGAGGTTTATCACCAAGCAAACAAGTTGATCCAGATTTATATTTAAGAGTTGTTGAAAGAAGACCAGATGGTATTGTAGTAAGAGGAGCAAAAGCACACCAAACAGGTATATGTAATTCTCATGAAGTTTTAGTAATGCCAACTATTGCAATGAGACCAGAAGATAAGGATTATGCAGTAGCATTTGCAGTACCAACAGACACAAAAGGAATAACAATGATAGTTGGTAGACAATCATGTGATACTAGAAAAATTGAAAAAGATACAGATATAGATGTAGGCAACAAAGAATTTGGAGGAGTAGAAGCTCTAACAGTATTTGATGATGTATTTGTACCAAATGATAGAATTTTCTTAAATGGTGAAACTGAATTTGCAGGAATGTTAGTTGAAAGATTTGCAGGATATCATAGACAAAGTTATGGTGGATGCAAAGTTGGAGTTGGTGATGTATTAATAGGAGCTGCTGCACTTGCTGCTGATTATAATGGAGCTGCAAAAGCATCACACATAAAGGACAAGTTAATAGAAATGATGCACTTGAATGAAACATTATATGCTTGTGGAATTGCATGTTCAGCTGAAGGATATCCAACAAAAGCAGGAAATTATCAAATAGATTTATTATTAGCTAATGTATGTAAGCAAAATGTAACAAGATTCCCATATGAAATAGTAAGATTGGCAGAAGATATAGCAGGTGGACTTATGGTTACTATGCCATCTGAAAAAGATTACCACAGTCCTGTTGTTGGAAAATATGTAGAAAAATATTTAGTAGGAGTGGCATCTGTACCGGTAGAAGACAGAATGAAGGTATTAAGATTACTTGAAAATCTATGTCTTGGTACAGCAGCAGTAGGTTATAGAACTGAATCAATGCATGGTGCAGGTTCACCACAAGCTCAAAGAATAATGATCTCAAGACAAGGAAATTTAGGTAAAAAGAAAGAATTAGCAAAAGCTATAGCTAGAATCAAATAAAAATTTGGGGTGTATTTATACACCCCCCTTAAAAATAAGGTGATGCAATTATGAATGAAAAAATATTAAAAGTAATTGATAAAAAAGTAAGACCGTATTTGAATGGACACAATGGAGATATTCAAGTTCTAGAAGTGAAAGATGGGATAGTTAAGGTTAGACTTTTAGGACAATGCAGTGGTTGTATTTCTGCAAAATACACTGTTCAGGATATAGTAGAAAGTTCATTAAGAGAAGAAATTCCTGAAATTAATAAGGTAGAACTTGTAGATAGTCTCAGTGAAGAAACTTTAGATATGGCAAGAAAAATATTAAGTAGGAAATGTTAAGTAAAAAAGTATGCAGGGTGATATAACTTGAATATAGGGGTTAAGTATTGTGGAGGATGCAATGCTAAATATAATAGGAAAGAATTTCTATGTTTATTAAAGAAAGATTTCAATTATGATTTTGAAATAGCTAAATTAGATAAAATTTATGATATGATTATAGTTTTATGTGGTTGTACAAGTTGCTGTGCCAATCATTATGAACTTAAATTTAAATTTGAAAAAATATTAGTCACATGCAAAGATGATTATTCCATGGTCAAAAATATTTTAAATAAATATTTAATTTAGATTTTAGATTCGGTAAACAATAGTTATTTCTATTGATATTGTATGTTTGCTGCAAAGGTGCATATATTGTTTGTCGAAGTTAAATTCAAATATATAGAGAGGATGATTTTCATGAGTTGGAAGGACGTATATAAAAGTAAGTTAGCTAGTGCTAAAGAAGCTGTTTCTAAAATAAAATCTAACAGCAGAGTAGTTGTAGGCCATGCTGTTGGAGAACCTTCTGAACTTATTGATGCATTAGTTGAAAATAAAGAAAATTATAAAAATGTAGAAATAGTTCATATGGTAGCAATGGGAAAGGGTGAGTATGCAAAAGAAGGAATGGAGAAATACTTCAAGCATAATTCAATATTTGTAGGTTCTAGTACTAGAGATGCTGTTAATTCAGGTAGAGCTGATTATACACCATGTTTCTTTTATGAAGTACCAAAATTATTTAAAGATCGATACATGCCTGTAGATGTTGCTTTAATTCAAGTAAGTAAGCCTGATGAACATGGATATTGCAGTTTTGGAGTATCTAATGATTATACTAAACCAGCAGCAGATTGTGCCAACATTGTAATTGCAGAGGTAAATGAAAATATGCCTAGGACTATGGGTGATTCATTTATACATGTGTCAGATATAGATTATATAGTTGAAACTTCACATCCAATAATAGAGTTGAATCCACCTAGGATAGGAGAAGTAGAAAAAGCTATAGGAAAATATTGTGCATCATTAGTTGAGGATGGATCTACATTACAGTTGGGTATAGGTGCTATTCCAGATGCAGTACTATTGTTTTTAAAGGATAAAAAAGATTTAGGAATACATTCAGAAATGATATCTGATGGTGTAGTTGAACTGGTAGAAGCAGGGGTAATTACTAACAAAAAGAAAACGCTTCATCCAGGAAAAATAGTTGTAACTTTCTTGATGGGTACAAAGAGGCTATATGATTTTATAAATGATAATCCTATGGTAGAAACTTATCCTGTAAGTTATGTAAATGATCCTACAGTTATAATGAAAAATTATAAGATGGTTTCAATAAATTCATGTGTTCAGGTAGATTTAATGGGACAAGTATGTTCAGAGAGCATAGGAATGAAGCAAATAAGTGGAGTAGGTGGACAAATTGATTTTATAAGGGGAGCTAGTATGGCTAAGGATGGAAAATCAATTATTGCTATACCATCAACAGCAGCTAAAGGAAAAGTATCTAGAATAGTTCCATTATTGGATGAAGGTGCAGCAGTTACTACTTCAAGAAATGACGTAGATTATATTATAACTGAATATGGTGTTGCAAGGCTTAAAGGAAAAACTTTAAAGCAGAGAGCTAAAGAACTAATAAATATTGCACATCCAGATTTCAGAGAGGGATTAATAAAAGAATATGAAACTAGATTTAAATGCAACTTTCAAAACTAATATTTTTAAAGGTTAAAAATAAGTTTTTTAATTCATATAAGTAAAGGTTAGTACTGACCATTACCTAGCCTTTACTTATGATAAATGATTTTATATGGACTTAAAAGATAAGGATTTTAGTCCACAAATAATATATTAGTTAGTTAGTATTTCTTTGTCAATATTGCTTTACAGACTGAAAACGTTTTAATAATAAATATTAATAGTTTTATATTATATAATTACTCAAAAAATAAATTAGTAAAGGAGAAATTTATATGGCCATGAAAAGAGAAGATGGAAAAGAACAACCATATACATCGGCAGGTCCTTTCAAAATACGTATACCAGGAATTCATTATAAATTTGAAATATCAGATTATATTCAAGGACTTTTAATGTGTGCAGTATGTCTTGCAGCAATTCCTATGCTTCAGCAGTATTTGGGAATGCCATTCAATGTTGCTTTGGCTATTGTTACTCTTAATGGAATATTGTATTGTGCTCATGTATTTTTAGGTGATCCTGTTGTACCAGGATGGGTTACACCAGCTATACCACTTTTGATGTTATATGTTAGTACTTATCCAATGGGACCACAAAGAGTTCAAGCTTTGATTGCATTTGAAATGAGTCTAGGTATATTAGCTGCTTTTTTAGGTATTACTGGACTTGGTAAAAAGGTAATTTTACTTGTTCCAAATGCTATGCAGGCTGGAATAATATTAGGAGCTGGATTAGCAGCAGTAAATACTGTATTTGGGAAAGGTGGAAAATTCGAAAATTATCCTTGGACTATTACCATATGTATAGGTTTGGGATTCTATCTGTTATTTTCAAACCAATTTAAGAGTATTAGAAACAAGAACAAACTACTTCAAACAATTTCTAATTTAGGTGTTTTACCTGTTATGATATTAGCAGTAATTATAGGACCTATTGTAGGTGAAACTATAGTTCCTACTATTAAATGGGGGCTTTCTCAACCAGCCTATGGTGAACTTTGGAGTAAATGGACATTTTGGAGTATAGGTTTTCCACCATTTAAGATGTTTGTAAATGCTATTCCTATGGTTTTCTCAGCATACATAATACTATTTGGTGAAATGATTCAAGCACAAGCATTATTAGAAGATGCAGCAAAAGTGCGTAAAGATGAAATTATAGATTATAACCCTAATAGGACTCACTTAATATTTGGATTACGTAATGTAATAATGTCAGTTATAGGACCTGATATAACAATGTGTGGACCACTTTGGGCAGCAATGCAGGTTGTTGTCTGCGATAGGTATAAACATGGTAGAAAAGCTATGGACTCTATAAATGGAGGAGCAGCTTCATTTAGATTTGGTACTTTAACTGGATACTTCCTTCTACCTATAGTTACACTTGTTACTCCTATACTTAATATAGCAATGGCTTTAACAATGTTGATACAAGGGTATGTTTCAGTTAGAATAGGCGTATTAAAGGCACGTACTATGAATGACCTTGGAATTGCAGGAATTATGGCAGCTGTAATTATAGCAAAAGGAGCAGCTTGGGGACTTGGAGTAGGCATAGTATTATGTGGATTAATATTACTTGGAAATAAAAAAGAATATGATGTTAGTGTTTTTAAAGAAGAAAGTGCTTAGTTTTATTTAGACATCCTATTTTTTTATAAATTGTACTAATTATATTTTATAACTATAACTATACTTATAACTACAATTAATGATTTCCATAGATTCTCATATAAAAATTTTCTTATTAATGTTATAAAATTAATTAGTACAACTATAATATACAGTACAATGTAAGCTTGGAGGTAAGAGTAATGGAAGTTATAATTACAGAAAAAGCTTTAAATTATTTAAAAAAGTTAAAAATAAGTGGTATTCTAATACAATTAATTCCAGGGCAAACTAATGCAGGATGAGGATGTGGTAATAGTAGGATATACTATACACCTTCAATAGTTTTAAAGTTTCCTCATGAAAAACTATCACCAAGTTCCTATATAGAAGTTGAAAATAAATTTAGTTTTAAAATATATGTACAGTCATCGAAATTAAGCCTTTTTAAAGAAAAAGAAATAATCATAGATTTAGATAGTTTTTTGTTTGTAAAAAGACTTGTATTAAAAAATTTAGATATTATATTTGTTTAATAAGGTTATATTTTTGTTAAGCCTTATTTTTTTATACTTGCTCGAAATTTATCTGATTCTATATCTACTTTTAAACTCAAATGACAATGAACAGTAACACCATTATTTAGCTTACAAGATCATCAGCATTATCATCAATACAAGATAAATAATGGTGTTATATATGACCTACAGTGTTAAAGTAAATAAAGTCTAATTGTATTAGTATAAGTTACTATATATTTGTATCATGTCTTCTCTTGAAATTGGAACGTAATTATTTACCAATAATCTTTGCTGACCTGCTATCACACTATCAGTGAAAGTTTCTATTTCTACTTTTTTCATTCCATATTCTCTTAATGGTTTTCTCGATAGTAATTTGTCTAAAATTTCTGATAAATTTTCATATACATTTGATATATTACAGCCTAGTATATCGGCTATAAGCTTATTTAGTTCTTTAATTTTTCCATTTGGGTCCTTCTTATTATATGTTTTAAATACCTCAATAAACATTTGATAATTTGCTTCACCATGAGGAATGTGGTAACTTCCGCCTAGTGGATAGGATAAAGCATGTACAGCACCTACACCTGCATTACCAAAAGCTATACCAGCATAATTGCTTCCTATAACAAAATCTTCAAGAATTTCAAGTCTATAGTTTTCGCCTTTCTTAATAATTGACATGTATCCTTTTAAAATCAATTCAATAGCTTTTACACTATATAATTCTGTATAAACATTAGCTTTTGGTGAAACGTAAGATTCTATAGCATGAATTAAGGCATCTATGGAACTTGCTATGAAAAATTTATAAGGGAGGCCTTTTACAAGTTCAGGAATTAAAACAGCATAATCTGCATATAATTCATCTACTGCAAGTCCCATTTTTGTATGTTTTTCTTTTATTTCAGCTATAGAAACATTTGTAACTTCAGAGCCTGTACCACAAGTTGTAGGAACAATTATAAGTTCTTTATCCTTGATTATAGGAACTTTTTTTTCAAATAAATCTAATGTAGTTTTTGCACTTTTTAAAGAAAGTAATTTACATATATCTATAACGGTTCCACCGCCTATAGCTATAATTCTCTTATAATTTTTTCCTTCCATAGTTTTCATGATAGCATTAATCATTTCATCAGAAGGTTCTCCCGAACCATACTTTTCTTGAAATATAACATCTGCTTTTAGATTAAAAGATCCCATGAATGGTGTATATATAAAGTCATTAGTTAATATAAAATCTCCCTGTCCTATTTTAAAATATTCTGCAAAATCTTTACAATTATTAAAATTGTGAATTTCCGGTTTTATTTTAAGCAATTTCATAGTATAACACTCCTTGTTTGTTTATATTTTAATTTTATTGATTATTATCAGCAAATTTCTTGCCAAAAAAATGTATTTAGTTTTAAGAAATGTAGTTTTTTTAAAATTCACTTTTGAATATATTTAGTATGCTTATTTAAGGTACATTATTAAGTGATAAGGGAATTAAAGTCTTAGATTATTAACTATTATTCACAAATAAAATTTATATTCATTTTTGAATACATTGTATTTTTTAATGGTGATAAACAAATTATGAAATTATTAATAAAATAAATAAGTTAATATTGGGAAGGAAAAATATTATTTATGTTGAATAATTTAACATAAATAATCATCCTTTATCTCTTGTTCATGATATTTTTTTAAATTTAAATAAGCTTCAGCAGCCGCGGCAAAATCATAAAATTACTTTTAAGAGAGACTTTTTTAATACAAGTGTTCTTTACATTTTATCCCCTGTAAAAGTGAAATTAACAAATAGGGGGTTTTAAGTTGAACGATTTAATAAAATCAATATCTATTCCAGCGATACTTTATAAGACTACAGAACAGCATATGATACCTAATGAAAAAGCATATGAAATATTAAAAAATAATATTTCTATTCAAAAAAATTTAGAAAATATGCTTAAATATGTTTCAAAAAAAGATTTTGAAGAATATTTGAAGGATATTTATATAATTGGAGAAAATGAAAATTTAATTTCTTTCTATTGTTTAAAATTTGATGATTCTTCTGAATATAAAATTATAATAATACAAGATATAAGTATGGCTCTAGTTGAAACTATAAAAAACAAAAGCAATAATGTGCTTTTAGAACCTATTAAAAATAATATAGACATTATTGCAACAGATGAAAAAGGTATTATTTTAAATATTAGTCGATTTTTTGAAAAATTTTACAATGTAAAGAGTGAAGAATTGTTAGGTAAAAGTGTTTTTGAATTGGAAAAGTCAGGTGTATTCTATCCTTCAGCTACTTGTAAAGTTTTAAAAACAGGGCAAAGGGTTACTATGCTTCAAAAAAACAGGCTAAATCGTGAAATTTTAGTAACTGCACTTCCGATTAAAGATAACACACAAAATATTTCTAGAGTTATCTGTTTTTCCTATGATATTACAGATTTGTATAAAATAAAAAAACAAATTGGAGCTTTAGAAAAAAACGCTGAAATATATATGAGAAATCTAAAATCTTTAGAAAGTAAGAAAATAAATTTTCCTAATGTAGTTGGAAAAAGCAAAGAGATGCAAAAAATATTTAAACTTATTACTAAGATAGCAGATTTTGATGTAAATGTTATTATCACTGGAGAATCTGGAGTTGGAAAGAGTTATTTTGCTAAGTTAATTCACAACATTAGTAGAAGAAATAAAGCACCTTTTGTTGAAGTGAATTGTGGTGCTATACCAGAAAATCTTTTAGAATCAGAATTATTTGGATATGAAGGTGGTTCGTTTACTGGAGCAAAAAAGGAAGGAAAATTGGGATTAATAGAATCGGCTCAAAACGGAACACTTTTTTTGGATGAAATTGCTGAAATGTCTTTAAACTTACAAGTAAAACTTCTTAAAGTAATTCAAGATAAAACCTTTAATAGGATTGGAGGAAGAAAAGCTATTAAAGTAAATTTTCGCCTCATTACAGCAACAAATAGAGATCTAAAAGATTTAATTAGACAGAGGAAATTTAGAGAAGATTTATTTTATAGATTAAATGTGGTAAGTATCCATATTCCAGCTCTTAGAAGAAGAAAAGAGGATATAATCGCTTTAATTTCGTACTTTATGGAAAAATTTAATAAAAAATACAATTTAAATAAAAAACTATCTCATTGTGCAATGAATAGTTTAATTAACTATGAGTGGATTGGAAACATAAGAGAATTAGAAAATATGATTGAAAGAACTTTATTGATTTCAGAAGGTGATCTTATTACTGAAGAATTTTTACCAGACAATATTAAAAATTCACATAAAGAAATGAATGGTCAACAAAAAAATACACTTCAAGAAGATCTTGATAACTATGAAAAAGATATTATAGTAAAAGCTTTTGAAAAGTACAAGACTACTGTGGGAGTTGCAAAAGCTTTAGGAATAAGTCAGGCTACAGCAGTAAGAAAAATAAAAAAATATGTACGTAAATATTCATAAATGAATATCAAGAGTTATAAGTGAATAATTACTGTAACATGTATGATAATTAACTATAAGCAGAAAAATTATTCAAAATTGAATTATATTATTGAACTATATTTATGACAATTATTAAAATAGCACTGTTGCATTAAGAAATTTATTCTTAGTGTAACAGCCTATTTATTTTTTGGCATAAGTTTTGCTAATATAGATTTCCGAATGCATTCAAAATATATTATTTGAAATTTAACAAAAAATTATGCTGCATGTATTTGCAAAATAAATATACATTGGCGGATATAGTAACTTTGAATTTATTTATCTCATATTAACTTTCCTTTGGATTATAAAAGTATATGGAGATTTAAGGAGGATTTAGAAAATGACATTAGGAAATGAATTACCTAAAATTATCACTAAAACGGTTCCAGGACCTAAAGGACAAGATATCATAGATAGAAGAGCAGTGGCATGTGCAAAAGCAATTGGCTGCAGTTATCCAGCTGTTATGGCTAAAGCAGAAGGTGCAATGTTTGAAGATCCAGATGGAAACGTATTCCTTGATTGGGTTGGTGGTGTAGGTGTAACTAACCTTGGATACAGTAATCCTGAAGTTGTTAAGGTTATACAAGATCAGGCAGGAAAATTTTGTCATGCAATGTTCAATATATATTCTCATGAAGGATATGTTAAGCTTGCAGAAAAATTAAATAAAATTGTTCCAGTAAAAGGCGATGTTAGAAACACTATGTTTGTTTGTAGTGGATCAGAAGCTAATGAAAATGCCGTAAAGATTGCTAAAGCTTATACAGGAAGACCAAACATAATTGTTTTTTCAGGTGCTTTTCATGGAAGAACAAACTTCACAATGGCTATGACAGCTAAAAAAGGTTATGCTATTGGCCAAGGGCCTTTCCCAGATGGTGTATATAGATGTGAATTCCCATATTTATATAGAGCTCCAAAAGGAATGACAGAATCAGAAGCTATCGAATACTATATAGCTAAATTAGAAAACATGTTTATGGAAGCAACTCCAGCTGAATATTGTGCTGCTATAGTTTTTGAGCCAGTACAAGGCGAAGGCGGATTCGTTCCAGCTCCTATCGAATATGTTAAAGCAGTTAGAAAGATATGTGACAAATATGGCATATTACTTGTAGCTGATGAAGTTCAAAGTGGTTTTGCTAGATCAGGAAGAATGTTTACTACAGAATATTGGGCAGAAGTAGGATGTCCAGCAGATATCGTAACAATGGCTAAATCAATAGCACAAGGTATTCCAATGAGTGCTGTTACTGCTAGAAAAGAAATATTTGATAAAGTACCAGCAGGTACAATAGGTGGTACTTATGGAGGAAATGCACTTGGTTGTGCAGCAGCATTAAAAGTTATTGAAATCATGGAAAGAGAAGATTTTCCGGCAAAAGCACGTCATATTGGTGCTAAAATAGCTGAAAGATACAACCAATGGAAAGAAAAATATGATGTCGTTGGTGATGTAAGAGGTATTGGCTCAATGATTGGTATCGAATTCGTAACTGACAAGGCATCTAAGACTGCAAATTCAGCAATAGTTAAAGCAATAATCCATGACGCAGCTCAAATGGGTTTGGTAATGGAAAATGCAGGTAATAAAGGCAATGTTATCAGATTATTAGCTCCACTTTGCATGACTGATGAGCAAACTGAAGCAGGTCTTGAAATATTTGAAAAAGCTATTGTAAAGAATTTGAATGTAAAATAATAAGTTAATTTTATATATTAATTTTAATATTAGAACCTACATTCAGCAGGTTATTTCAGAAAGTAAGGAAGAATATTAAATGAATCTTAACTTTAAGTAAATGCATTACATAGTTAAGGTAAAATAAATATTTACAAGCTGAGTGTAGGTTAAAATTATGCAAAGTATCAAAGGTCATTTAGTACGATCGAAATATTCTTAATGTTTAAAATATTCCACTAAACTTATAAAAAAATTTGAAAGGAGTAATTTAAATGACTGAAATAAATGTGAATACAAATTCTGAATCTCATTTAAAACGTGTATTACCCCTTAGTTCCTTAATTTTTTACGGACTAGCATTTATGATACCTTTAACAATTTTTACAACTTATGGTCTTGCTTCAGTGGCTACCCATGGAATGATTCCATTAACATATACAGTTGCAACTATAGCAATGGGATTTACAGCATTTAGTTATTCAAGAATGGTTAAATCATTTCCAGTAGCAGGAGCAGCTTATTCTTATGTAACTAAATCCATGAATCCTTTTATTGGCTTTTTTACAGGTTGGGTAATTTTACTTGGATATATTATGTTGCCATTGTTAAATTATGTTGTAATGGGAATTTATTTTAATGCATTAATACCGGCAATTCCATCAAATGTATTTATTGTAGTAGCTGTAATAGCTATTGCATTAGTTAATCATTTCGGTATTAAACTTGCATCAATTGTAAATAACATCATAGTTTGGTTACAATTTATATTTTTAATTGTATTATTAGTATTTATATTTAAGTATGTTACAGGTGGCGGTGGAGCTGGCACATTAGTTTATAGTACTGCATATTTTAATGCAGTGGAATTTTATAAACCAGGAGTTGGTATATCAGCTATATTAACAGGTGCATCAATTTTGGCACTTTCGTATCTTTGATTTGATGCTATTTCCACATTGAGTGAAGAGGCAATTAATCCTGAAAAAAATGTTGGAAAAGCTATATTAATTGCTTGTATTGGAGCAGGAATAGGATTTGTGGTTATAACTTATTTCTTGACACTTTGTTGGCCACAGGCATTTGCTGAAATATCTAACCCTGATTCAGCATCAGTTGAAGTATTAAAGAGAATTTGTAATGAACCATGGTTACAGATTTTTTTTACGGCTTGCTTTGGTGCAGGGCTTTTAGCATCATCATTAGCAGGAGTTACTTCTGCTTCAAGAGTACTTTATGGAATGGGAAGAGATAGGATCCTACCTTATTCAATATTTGCAAAATTGCATGAAAAATATAAGACTCCAACTTACAGTATTATAATTATTAGTGTAATTGGTCTGTTAGCAACAGTTGTTCCATTAGCAACAGCTAATGGTATATTAAATTTTGGTGCATTACTAGCTTTTGTAATGGTTAATTTATCAGTTATTGCTTGGTATTTTGTTAAACAGAAAAAGAGAAGTGGATTAGATATTATAAAATATTTAATTATGCCGATTATTGGAGCAGTTATAAATCTTGCAATTTGGTCAAAGGTTGATTTTAAAGCAATGATGTTTGGTTTACTTTGGTTAATACTTGGATTAATTTATCTATGTTATAAGACTAAATTTTTTAGGGAACTGCCACCAGAAATAGGCGTATGATTAATTTAAAACGGATGAAGTTATAACTTCATCCGTTTTAAATTAATTATTATGCAATTTTATTTATCTAGC
Source organism: Clostridium sp. JS66 (assembly GCF_033561535.1). Taxonomy (NCBI): domain Bacteria; kingdom Bacillati; phylum Bacillota; class Clostridia; order Eubacteriales; family Clostridiaceae; genus Clostridium; species Clostridium sp. JS66. The sequence continues at coordinate 619,927 of NZ_CP131467.1, forward strand.
TATCATCATAGCTAAGATTGCTGCAAGAATTTAATTAAGATATTTTTTTAATTTGAAAAACTACTGGTTCACAATAATCAGGGCACTGAACTATTAATTTTTCACCAAAACCCATTTTGTCAGATGTTACTCCTTTTCGCATAGCAAAAACAAAGGGAAAAAATGATTGCATTGCCATAACACATACATTTGAAGTATTATTCATATCTATTAGTGCGTCTTTTATATATATTTTATCACCTGCTTTGTAATGACTACATTTAGATTTTATAACTTCTATAACTATATTTTCCATAGTACTCACCTCTTTCACATTTTTTATACAGTTATCATAAAGCAAAATTCATACCAATAATTACAATATAGATTTGTACTGAGTAGTACTATGGGATATATGGTATTTAGTAAATACATAATTATATTATAAAGTCTGTGATAGAAAAAGCTGATATAAATTATTCAGAAGTGAATATGGAAAGTTAGAGATGAATAATGCCTATAATACTTATAAATTTTATAGAATATATTCATAGTTTATTTAAAAATGAATTAATAGAGTTATACATAGTATAAAATAGCATATAGGATAGTTGAACTTTATTTTGGCACAGGTTTTGCGTTTAATTAATCATGTAAACGATATCGTGTAAATTATAAAACAATATATTAGAGGAGGGTTTACAATGACAAAAGAAAATGCACAAAATTATATCAATGAGGTATTAGAAAAAGTAAAGAAAAGGAATAATAATGAGCCAGAATTCTTACAAACAGTTGAAGAAGTTTTATCTTGCATAGGACCAGTATTTGAAAAACACCCAGAATACATTGAGGAAAATCTTTTAGAAAGATTCTGTGAACCAGAAAGACAAATTACTTTTAGAGTTCCATGGGTTGACGATGCAGGAAAAGTTCAAGTTAATCGTGGATTTAGAGTACAGTTCAATGGATGCATAGGACCTTACAAGGGTGGTTTAAGATTCCATCCATCAGTATACATAGGAATAATCAAATTCCTAGGTTTTGAACAAATATTAAAGAATTCATTAACTGGACTTCCAATAGGCGGAGGTAAAGGTGGTTCTGACTTTGATCCAAGAGGAAAGTCAGACAATGAAGTTATGAGATTCTGCCAAAGCTTTATGACTGAGCTTTACAGACATATAGGACCAGATGTTGACGTACCAGCAGGAGACATCGGTGTTGGTGGAAGAGAAATTGGATATCTTTATGGGCAATATAGAAGAATACGTGGGGCATTTGAAAATGGAGTTCTTACAGGCAAAGGGTTATCTTATGGTGGAAGTTTAATAAGACCAGAAGCTACAGGATTTGGCGCAACTTATTATTGTGCAGAAATGCTTAAACATGAAGGAACAGACTTCAAGGGCAAGACAGTTGCAATATCAGGATTCGGCAATGTATCTTGGGGAGTATGTAAAAAAGTTTATGATCTAGGCGGTAAAGTTGTAACACTTTCAGGTCCAGATGGATATATTTATGATCCAGATGGAGTTGTAGGTGAAAAAATTGATTACTTACTTGAAATGCGTTCATCAGGAAGAGATAAAGTACAAGATTATGCTGACAAATTTGGAGTTAAATTCTTCAAAGGAGAAAAACCTTGGGAAGTTAAAGCTGACATCATAATGCCAAGTGCTACTCAAAACGATATACACTTAGAGCATGCTAAACAAATAGTTGCAAATGGTATAAAAATTGTTTGTGAAGTTGCTAATATGCCATGCACAAATGAAGCAGTTGAATACTTCCAGAAAAATGGTGTTATAGTAGGACCTGCTAAAGCTGCTAATGCTGGTGGAGTTGCTACTTCAGCTCTTGAAATGTCCCAAAATAGTGAAAGATTATCATGGACAGCAGAAGAAGTTGATGTAAAACTTCATCAGATAATGGTTAATATATACAATAATTGTAAAGATGCATCTGAAGCTTATGGCTTTGGATATAACTTAGTTGCTGGAGCTAATATTGCAGGATTTGTAAAAGTTGCAGATGCAATGCATGTTCAAGGAAATTATTAAATTTTAATTTCGAATAGTTTACAACAAAAATAGCCCTATAAAATAGAATCAGCTAAAAATAATGCCTTTTGGGTGGCTTTTTTTAACTGTCTATTTTATATGGTCTATTTTATTTAGATTATTTATAATGCTTTTATTATATTAAATACTGTTTTAAAAGAAACTGCTCAAAATTTATCAGATTCTATAAAAACTTTCAAATTAAAGTAGTATTTAGAGTTTATTGTTTTTGAAGAGCAAGTTTAAATTCAAAATATAAAAATAGGTAAATTCAGATTATTGAATTTATCTATTTTTTTATTAAGTAAATTGTTTAGTGACTATGAAATATAAAATTACGAAATTAAATGTATTGTACATTAGGATTTATTAATTAGCCTCAATTAAGCCATTTATAGCAGCATGCAAGTATTTTCTGATAAATGAATATTTATTTAAATGTAAAACCATGTGTAAATACCTAATAGTAATGTGTCTGTATAGCAATGTGTCAAAATGTAACAGTACTAAACATAAAATACTTAAATAATTAAGAATATATTGTAAATAAAAATAAGATAAAATGAAGCTATTTAAAGAAAAAGTGATATTTTAGGACTTAAATAGAATTATATGTTGATAATTCTAAATATAAACTTAATACAACGAAAATTAAAATTAAAACAGTTGATTTTTTAAAAAAAACACTTATAATTATTTATATAGTTTGTAACCATTTATATCCAGTTTATACATCTAAAGGATATTAGCATTTGTTTGATAACAAAATATAGTGTTAATGTTGGATGTTTTAATATGTAATTTTAATTTAAAAATCTATCTATAATATATGATTTCTAAATGATTATAATATGGGTATGCAAGGAGGATAAATTCAATAATAATCAATTAATTAATATATGGGTCTTATAAGTCAAATCTTATTTACAACTCATAGCGTTATTCTTAAAAAGTGCAGCTGCTGTTAATGATTCATAATTATATTGGAGTTTCAGATATTAGAGCTCTTTGACTTCATCAGAGTGTTCTTATGTTGTGTATAAATTTTTTTACACGTCTGAATAAATTTTTCTAAGTGATTAACGATTTAAGTTTATTTAAAATTGGGGGAGTTTAAAATGAAAATTTTAATGATTTCTTGGGAGTATCCACCCAAAAATGTAGGTGGTTTATCAAATCATGTTTATTATTTATCCCAGGCATTAAGTAAAAAAGGACATGAAATACATGTAATAACCTGTGAAGAAGGCACATCACCTGAAGAACAAAACGATAATGGTGTTTTTGTTCATAGGGTTTCACCTTATAAAATAGATACAAGTGATTTTATAAAGTGGGTTATGCAATTAAACTTTTCTATAATAGAGAAAGCAGCAAGTCTTATAGTTAAGTTTGGAAAATTTGATTTAATACATGCGCATGACTGGCTATCTGCTTTTAGTGCAAAAAATTTAAAATGGTCTTTTAAAATTCCTATGGTATGTACTATTCATGCTACAGAATACGGTAGGAATGGAGGCATAAAAACTGATATGCAGAAATATATATCTTCTACTGAATGGCTGTTAACTTATGAATCCTGGAAAGTAGTTGCTTGCAGTAATTATATGAGACAGCAAATAAGCGACATATTTGAATCACCATGGAATAAAATTTGGGTTATACCTAATGGAGTAGATACACAAAAATTTAATTTTGAATTTGATTGGATTAATTTTAGAAGAAGATTTGCTAGTGATAATGAAAAAATTGTGTTTTATGTTGGAAGGCATGTATTCGAAAAAGGAATACATTTGTTAATAGAGGCATGTCCTAAAATACTGGAGAACTACAATGATACTAAAATTATTATTGGTGGTAAAGGACCTATGACAGAGGAACTAAAATATAGAGTACAACAAATGGGTATAGGATCAAAGGTAATTTTCACAGGGTATATAAGTGATGAAGATAGAGACAAAATGTACAGGGTAGCAAATGTAGCAGTTTTTCCTTCATTATATGAACCTTTTGGTATTGTAGCTTTAGAAGCTATGGCAGCAGGATGTCCTGTAGTTGTATCAGAAACTGGAGGATTGGGTGAAATAGTTGATCATGAAATAAATGGTCTGAAAGCTATAACATCTTCTGCGGAAAGTTTAGCAGTTAATGTAAGTAGGCTGTTATTAGATGATGGTTTATCTAATTATGTAAAGGAGAATGCATTAAAGACTGTTCATGAGAAATATAGTTGGGATAAAATAGCTGATTTAACCATAAACATGTATAGTCAGGTCCAAGAAGAAATAAAAGGTAGTCAGTGGGAAGTAAAAAGTGAGGATAAAGTTAAAAATGATATTATAAAGAATTTAACTGAAGAACTTAGAGATAAGGTTAAGGAAAAATTAAAATTTGAATTAAAGGATAAAGTTGAAAAAAAGTTGGAAGAAGAATTAAAAGAAAAAGTAGAAAAGAATTTAATGGATAGATTAAAAAATAAAATAACTGATAAAACAAAAGGTATAGTAGGAGATGCTGTAGATATAAAAGACAAAATAACAGCTCAAACTATTGAAGTTTTGGAAGAAGTCAAAAATTCAAAAACTGTAGAATCTGTACAGAAATTGAAAAATTCTAATATGATAAAAAATAAAACTAAAAAGAGCTAAAAAGAAAATAAGGGGATGGTATTAAATGAAAGCTATAATAATGGCAGGGGGAGAAGGAACTAGATTAAGACCGTTAACATGTAACATACCAAAGCCAATGATGCCTATAATGGATAAGCCTGTTATGCAATACGCCATAGAACTTTTAAAAGAAAATGGTATAAATGATATAGGAGTTACGCTGCAATATTTACCAGATGAAATTATCAATTATTTTGGAGATGGAAGAGAATTTGGAGTTAATATAAGATATTTTATAGAAGAAACACCATTAGGTACAGCAGGCAGTGTTAAAAATGCAGAAGCATTTCTTGATGATACCTTTATAGTTATAAGTGGTGATGCCTTAACTGACATAGATTTGTCCAAAGCCATTGCTTATCATAAAAAAAATAATGCTATATCTACTTTAGTATTAAAAGAAGTTGCTGTGCCATTAGAGTTTGGAGTAGTAGTAACGGATAATGATGGAAGAGTAACAGGTTTTTTAGAAAAACCAAGCTGGAGTGAAGTTTTTAGTGATAAGGTGAATACAGGAATATATATATTGGAGCCTGAGATATTTTCTTACTTTGAAAAAAAACAAAAGTTTGATTTTAGTAATGATTTATTTCCAATACTTTTAAATGAAAAAAAGCCTATGTTTGGCTATGTAGCTGAAGGATATTGGTGTGATATTGGAAATATTCAGCAATATATAAGATGTCATTTTGATATATTAAAAGGTTTAGTAAAAGTAAATATAAAAGGTGAAAAATATAAAGATGGTATATGGACGGGAGAAAACTGTCAAATAAGTAAAAATGCTTTGATATGTTCTCCGGTTTATATAGGAAGTGGAACAAAAATATATGATGGTGCAGAAATAGGTCCTTATACTATTATGGGAAAAAATAACATAGTGTCAAATCATGCTACTATAAAAAGAAGTATAATTTTTGATAACTGTTATATAGGTGATAATTCACAAGTAAGAGGTGCTGTTCTTTGTAAAAAGGTCCAATTAGAACCAAGAGTTTCTGTATTTGAAGAAGCAACTATAGGTGATGATACTCTTATAAGAGAAAAAGCAATTATAAAGCCTAATATAAAGGTATGGCCTAACAAACTTATTGAAGCTAGTACTGTGGTAAAATCAAATGTAATTTGGGGAGGAAAGTTTTCAAAGGCGCTGTTTGGAAAGCAAGGCATAAGTGGTGAAGTTAATGTAGATATAACACCAGAATTTGTATCAAAATTAGGTGCTGCTTATGGTTCACTTTTAAAGTCTGATTCAAAAGTTGCCATAGCTTGCAGCAATGATGGTGCAGCTCAAATGTTTAAATATTCCCTTGCTACAGGATTGCTTTCTATGGGAATTGAAGTATTAGACTTGCATAGAATGCCAAGACCAGCAGTAAGGCAGGCTACCTTGTTCTTTGGAGTACAGGGAAGTATTCATGTTTATATAGATAATGAGGATTCTCAAAAGGTTAATATAGTATTTATGAATGAAAATGGACTTGATATAGATAAAGGAATAGAGAGAAAGATAGAAAATAGTTTTATAAGAGAAGATTTCAGGAGGGTTAAGACAGATAGTTTTAAGCAAATCAATCATATATACAATTCTATAGAATATTATATAAGGCAGCTTATAAATGAATTAGGAGTTAAAAATATAAGAAAACAAAAGTATAAGGTTGTCTTAAGCGTTAAAAGTCCTATGATATTAAATATAATTCAGGATATATTCCAGGAGCTGAGAATAAGTGTTAAATTATACGATGAATTTAATAATATTTTAGGGTTAAGAAAAGAAGTAATAGAAAGTAGTTCAAATTTAGGAATTAGAATTGATGATGAATGCGATAGAGCAATTTTTATAGATGAAAAGGGAAATATAATAAAAGATGAAGCTTATGATGCAACAAATGCTCTTGTTATGTTAAAAACTACAAATATAAGTACATTAGTTGCTCCAGTGACAGCATCTTCTACCATGCAGGAAATTGCAAGTATGTGTGGATGTAAATTTGTAAGAACTAAAACTTCACAAAAATTTATATTAGATAACTATTTAAAACATGAAAATAGAATTACGAGGAGAGAAGTTATAAGTTCCTATTTAATGACACTAGATGCTATAAGTGTAACTATGCTAACTATCAATTTTATGGCAGTAAGCAATTTGGCACTTTCAACTATATTAGAACAAATTCCAAAGTACTATACTGCTAGAGAAGAAATAAAATGTCCATGGAATCTAAAGGGAAAAGTAATGAGAAATCTTATAGAAGAAAACCATTCAAAATCTGTAGATTTAATAGAAGGAGTTAAGCTGAATTTTAATGATGGTTGGGCATTAGTTTTACCAGATGCAGATGAACCTCTTTGTAGAGTTTATGCTGAATCTAAGAATTCAGATGAATTAAAAAAGCTTACAAATCAATTGTTAAAGAGAATTGAAGCTATAACATTAGAATAACAGTTAATTGTTCACCTTTATTTAGATATTATGGAGTGTAAAAAGGAGGATATAGGATCAAACCTTAATCCTATATCCAGCACCCCAAACAGTTTCAATATATTGAGGATTAGATGGAGAGGCTTCTGTTTTTTCTCTTATTCTTCCAATATGTACTGTAACGGTAGAGGTATCTCCAATAGCATCAAGTCCCCAAACCTTTTCAAATAAATCCTCTCTGCTGAATACTCGATTAGGATTTTCCGACATATAAAGTAATAGATCAAATTCTTTTTGAGCCAAAGTTACTTCCTTACAATTTACAAATACTTGTCTGGAATCTTTTCGTATTTCTAAACCTCTTATTATGATAGTATCATTTTTTTTATTAGTATCAAATTTATTTTTTATTCTTTCATAATTTTTCATGTGCGATTTAACTCTAGCAACTAATTCTGCTGGACTAAAAGGTTTTGTGATATAATCGTCGGCACCAAGGTTAAATCCTTTTATTTTGTCAATTTCTTCTTTCTTTGAAGAAACAATCAGAACTGGAATATCTTTGGTATCCTGTATGCTGCGTAGAATACTAAAACCATCAATTTTAGGAAGCATAATATCAAGAATTAATAGATCAAATTCATTTTCTTTTAAGCAGTTTAAAGTTTCTACACCATCCATACATATTTTAACTTCAAATTCTGAGAGTTCCAGATAGTCTCTTTGAAGCTCAGCAATACTTAAATCATCTTCGGCTATCAAAATTTTTTTCATAATATCCTCTCTATTCTTCTGGTATTTTAGCTAATGATATTAATATGCTTGTACCTTTATTTTCGTGACTTACAGCCCATATTCTACCATTATGTCCTTCTACAATTTGTTTTGCAATAGCAAGTCCCAGACCACTTCCATTTGCACCAGTTCTTGCAGAATCACCTCTGTAAAATCTATTAAATATTTTATTTGTATCATTCTTATCAATTCCATAACCGTTATCTCTTAGTTCAATAACAATACTGGAATTAGTTTCTCTAAGCATTATTACAATTTCACCATTATTTTTATCCATATATTTACGGGAGTTATCAATAATGTTTAATATTACTCTTTTTAATCTGTCTCTATCAATCATAACATACTTGGAATGGTTCAAATCATTTTTTAAGTGAATTTTTATATTAGACCTTTCAAGTTCAGGTGCGCTCTCACAAATACAATAGTTAAAGTATTCAACAATATTTGTTTTTTCAAATTTAAAAGGAATTTGATTTAAATCTAGTTTTGAATATAAAAGTAAATCATCAATCATAACATCAATTAGTTCAGCTTTTGAATAAATAGTTTTCAAATAATGGTCTACTTTTTCAGGAGTATTCGCAACACCATCTAAAAGGCCGTTAGCATATCCTTTTATGGAGGTTATAGGTGTTTTTAAATCATGAGATATACTGGAAACTAACATTCTTCTGTTATCATCATACTTCATTTTCATATGAATAGAATTTTTTAATTCAATTCTCATATGTTCAAAATCACTACATAATTCTCTGATTTCCTTATCACCAGTTTCGACAATTTCATAATCTAAATCACCTTTACTAATTTTTGCAGTAGCATTTTTTAGAAGAGATATTGGATTTAATATTCTCTTTGAAAAAAGATAGGACATAATTGTATTAACTAATATAAAGCAAATAAAAAATACTACAATAATTGCTATAATAAATTTTTCAATAAATTGAGATTCATGATTATCTGGTGCTAATAATATTACATTACCAGAAATTTCATTCTTAAACTTAAGGGGTGCTACTTCAACAATATAAGAAATATTATTAATTTTAATGTTTTTTTGTAAGGAATTATTTTTCACCTCTTCTAAGCATCTGGCTATATCAATTTTATTTATATTTTTTGAGGCGAATATAACATTATCCTCTTTGGTAAGTATAAATTCCCCATTTATACTTAAAAGTCTTTTAGATAAATATTGCTGCAGATGTACATCTTCAATATCTGAAGAAGTTTGTTTTGATATATTTGTATTTAAATCCAATAATTCAGATTTTATGGTTAAAAGCTTTTTGAAATTATCATAACTTATATCTCTACTTAGAGATGCTGAAGAAATAAAAATAAATATATAAGCGATAATTATTGTAACAATAAAGGGAATTATAATAGTTATAGAATTAAATGTTATTAGACGTTTTTTTATATCCATTTTTTCACCTTAAAAATCTTTTTTATCAAATAAATAGTAACTTCCTGTAAATAAAAGTATATCATAACTTAACATCAGTATAAACTGACGAAGAATTTTAAAAAATGGAATAGTATTCATAATCCATAAGGTATACCAATTAAGCATAGATGTAAAAAATAGACCAGAATATCTATAAAAAATAATTTCTAGTGCTTTGAAAATAATAAAAATGAAGATAGATATAAAAAATACACCTACACTGCTTTTTATTATATTTGTAAAAAGTACAATAATCAATGATAAAACCATCATAGGCATTAATGTGACAACATAAGAAACTAATATTCTAATAATAGCATTTAAGGTAAAAGAATTTGAATTAAATAGAAAGCCTGCTATAATAGAAAAAATCATCACAAATAGAAGATTTGCAAGTACAAATAACATTATGGCAGTTAGTTTTGAGACAAAAAATTTTAACCTAGAGATAGGTCTTGTAAGTGCAATTTTCATGGTGTTGTGAGAAAATTCTCCAGAGAAACTATCTATAGTAACAAGTGCAGTAAACAAAGGTAAAATTGTATTAACAACTACAGAAAGTACAAGTATAGGAAAGTCCATGCTGGAAACTCCACGTAATCCAAAACCATTTCTTAAAGCAATGATAGATAATTGTCCAAGTACAATAAAAATAAGTGATATTATTGCTGCTACTAAAACTTTTTTCTTTTTATATAGTTTTTCAATTTCATTAATTAAAGCTGCTTTAAATCCTTCCATTTCGTTCCACCTCGCTAACAAAATAATTTTCAAGGGAAGCATAGTTTTTTAATATGTTTTCAGTAGTATCCACATTAAGAAGCTTTCCATCATATAATACACCAATACGGTTACAGGTAAGCTCAATGTCATGGATAAGATGACTTGATATAAAAAATGTTGTTTTTTCTGTTTCAGCTAAAGTTTTTATAATGTTTCTTATATTTATCATTCCTTCAACATCAAGACCGTTTAGTGGTTCGTCTAGAATGATAACTTCAGGTTTTGATAAAAGTGCAGCAGCAATTCCAAGTCTTTGCTTCATACCAAGAGAAAACTTTCTTGGTTTTTCGTTTTTATATTTTAAAATACCTGTAAGTTCTAAAACTTCATCAATTCTTTTGTCATCAATGTCTTTATAGTATCTTGAGAATTGTTTTAGATTTTCAAAAGCAGTTAAATAGGTATAGGATTCAGCATTTTCTATAATGCAGCCTACCCTTTCCATAGCTTGTTCAAATTGTTCTAAAACACTATAACCTAAAATTTTAACATCACCACTGTCTGGTTTTACAAGTCCAGTCATTATTTTCATAGCAGTAGTTTTACCAGCACCATTAGGACCCAAAAAACCAAAAATATCACCCTGATATATTTCAAGGTTAATATCTTTTATACCTCTTCCGTTTTTGTATATTTTCGTAAGGTTATTAATTTCTATAACTTTTTTCATCTATATACCTCCCTGATATTTTCAATTGTAAAAGACAGGATAAAGATAACCTGACATACATTGTATGAACAAGTTATCTTATGATAGTTAATCAAACATTCTATTGAAATTATTATCAAATAGTATACTTCCGTTTGACCTTTGTCCATCTATATCAAAATTTATAGATGAAGAATTGGGATTAATAAATATATGTCCCTTTACAGTTTTCTCTGAAGAATTAGTATAGTTGAAACTTGCATCACGATGAGCTTGTTTATCAAATTTTCCATCAAAGTTAAAATCATTTTTACTATTGCCATAGCTTTCATAACCTTTTATATATTCTTCGTGACAATTTCCTATAACGCTATCCTCATCTATACTTGTAATGGTTATAATTCTTTCACCTATTTTAACAAATTTATTATCTTTTTCTATTACAAGATCACTTTTGTATTTCCCAATATAGGCTTTAGCATTAGATAGTTTATTGTCATCTTTTTGAACTTGCTTTTCAACTTTTTTATCAGAAAGATCAGGTTTAGTAACTGTAGTTGAGTTAATATTAGTTACTTTTGCCAGGAGTTCAAAAGTTAATGTATGTTCTGTGCCCTGTTCATCTTTACCAGAAAGTGTTCCAGTGAAAAGAATATTTTGCATTAATCCATCTTTATTTACATCCATAGTTCCTTTAACTTCTTTTACGAAAATGTCTTTTGTGATTTTAGACATTTTTGATCTAGTGCTAGTAGTTTCATTAGGATTATACATTCTAAATTGGTTTTTAAATTCAAAAGATGCTACTGCATTTACAAGTGCAGGAATTTGTGCTTCAGTTAAAGAACCAGACAATTTTTTACTTCCATCAGCATTTTGAGTAACCACAACAGAATCTTTCAAATTACCTACAAGAGCATCTGATATTTTCTCAAGATCTCCTGCTTGTTTTTCTTCAAAAGGATTTGTAAAAATCTTTTTATCTTTAGAATCTTTTAATTCAATCACACGATAAAAATCTTCATCACTATCATGTGAGATAGAAGAATTTTTATCATTGTAGTAGTAGCTTTCTTTTGTACCATTAGTTTCTAAAGTAGTAGTATATTTTGATGTTTGTTCTTTAGCATTTTTTGATAAGTCACATTTATCTAATACATTTGTAGAAGAAACAACAGTATTGTTATCTTTAATAACAAATGACATATCAAGGGTATAGCTTGAAAGTTTACTACTTAGGCTATTGCCTGTATACTTTAAAGAATCTTTTAATTGATCATATCCACTTTTAGATGCAACTTCCGCCATAGCGGTGCTGGCAAACATTAAAGTACCTACAGCAAAACTTAAAATAATAGCCAGCCTTTTATTAATTTTCATTTTAAGACCATCTCCTTTTAATTGTATGGTAAATCTTTCTTTAATTCTATTTTAAAATAAGTGTCTTGATTTTTCATAAACTAAATATAAACAAAGTATAAACAGATTCCTTAGCTCCAGATAGATTTAAATCTAGCTGAAGCTTAGAAATCGTTATCCAGGGACGTACCTGCTCTTTAATACAACTTGAAGAGTTGGATTATTAGAGCAGGTAGTCATCGGATAAACAGATTTCTTAGCTCTAGATATTTTTTGATCCATATAAATTTTATATTGATTCGATACTTAATAAGTATTTTTAATATACATTTCTTTTTGATATAATGTTACAAGAAATTACAATAACATTAAATTTACTACACTTTAAGGGGGGAATTAGTTTTGTTTAAGTTGCTACGTTTTTTAAAGCCATATAAGAAGCAAGTTATATTAGGTCCTATATTTAAATTATTAGAAGCTATTTTTGAGCTTTTGATACCAACAATTATGGTGATTCTTATTGATAATGGTATAAAGCATAATAATATTTCCTACATATTAAAGATAGGAGGAATAATGGGAGGTATGGCTATATTGGGTGTTATATCTTCTTTTACTTGTCAATATTATGCATCAATAGTTTCTCAAGGATTTGGAACCAGGCTTAGAAATGCCTTGTTTGAAAAAATAGGAACATTTTCACACAATGAACTTGATAATTTTGGGACGTCCTCTTTAATTAATCGTATAACAAATGATGTTAATCAACTTCAAGTGTCAGTGGCAATGGTTATTAGATTAGCTATAAGAGTGCCATTTCTATGTATAGGAGGAGTTATAATGGCTACATTTTTAGACATTAAACTTTCTACTATTATGCTTTTAGCATTACCATTGTTTGCTTTTGTTTTATATTTAATAATGAGCAAGTCAATTCCACTATACAAATTAGTTCAAAAGAAGTTAGATAAATTAGCCTTGATTCTTAGAGAAAATCTTTCAGGCATTAGAATTATAAGAGCATTTGCTCGAGTAGATTATGAAAAGAAAAGATTTAAAGATTCAAATGAAGATTTTGCAAATACTGCAATTAGAGTTGGAAAAATTTCAGCATTGATGAATCCTATGACTAATATTATAATGAACTTTTCAGTTATTGCTATATTGTGGTTCGGAGGTATGCGTGTAAATATAGGTGCAATGACTCAGGGGCAAATTATAGCTTATATAAATTATAATACATTGGTTTTATCTGCATTAATTGTAGTGGCAAACCTGGTAGTCATATTTACTAAAGCAGTTGCTTCAGCAGGGCGTGTAAATGAAGTTTTTGAAACATCAACTACAATAGCTGATAACTTAAATTTTAAAAGTTGTACAGATGTAAATGAAGATGATACTATAATTAAATTTAGAAATGTTTCTTTTGCTTATAATAATTCTAAAGAATATGCTATAAAAAATGTTTCTTTTCAAATAAAACGTGGACAAACAGTTGGGATAATAGGAGGAACAGGTTCAGGAAAAACAACACTTATAAATTTAATTCCACGTTTTTATGACGTAATAAAAGGAAGTATAATGTTTAATGGAATTGAAGTTAAAAATTATATGCAAAATGAGCTTAGGTCTAAAATAGGAATTGTTCCTCAAAAATCAGTTTTATTTTCAGGTACCGTGGCTGAAAATATAAGATGGGGCTTGAAGGAGGCTTCCTATGAAGAAATAAAAAAAGCTGCAGAAATTGCACAAGCTTCTGACTTTGTTGAAAAACTCCCTAAAGCTTATGATACTAATATATTTCAAGGTGGAGTGAATTTTTCAGGAGGACAGAAACAAAGACTTGCTATTGCAAGAGCTTTAGTACGCAATCCTGAATTGTTAATATTGGATGATAGTTCTAGTGCTCTAGATTATGTAACAGATGCTGCATTAAGAAAGGCTATAAAGGGTAATAAGAATAATATGACTGTTATAATGGTAACTCAGAGAGTAAGTACTATAAGAGATGCTGACATGATAGTTGTCTTAGATAATGGAGAAATGGTTGGAGTTGGAACACATGATGAGTTAATTAAGAATAATAACATCTATAGAGAAATCTACCTTTCCCAATTAGATAAAGGGGGAGATGAGAAAAATGAAGAACAAGACATTATTGAGGCTGTTTAAGTATGTAGGAAAATATAAGCTGCATATGTTTGCTGTTATAATTTGTGCATTTATAAGCAATTTATTAATGGTTATAGGTCCCTTATTGGTAGGAAGAGGAATAGATTATATTATAAGTTATAGAAAAGTAAATTTTAATTATCTATTAAAGTTAATATATATATTAGCAGCACTCTATGTAATCAGTGCAGTATTTTCATGGATTTTTTCAATGATAGCAAATGTTATAGCATTTCATACTGTACAGGATATAAGAAAAGAAGCTTTTGATAAAATAAGTATACTTCCTTTAAGCTATTTTGATAATAATGCTCATGGAGATATTATGAGCAGATTAACAAATGATATTGATGCTATATCTGATGGGGTACTTCAAGGTATTACACAATTTTATCCAGGTATTGTTACTATACTATCCTCTTTAGTGCTAATGATTATATTGAGTCCTAAAATAACGCTTGTTATTTTACTTATGACTCCATTTTGCTTTTTTATTGCATCTTTTATTACTACTAGATCTAATAAAATGTTTAAGGAACAGCAAAAAACTGTGGGAGAGCTAAATGGATATATAGAAGAAATAATAGGCAATCAAAAGGTTGTAAAAGCTTTTGGATATGAAAAAAATTCCCAGGAAGTATTCAAAGAAATTAATGAAAGATTGTATAAGTGTGG
This sequence comes from Clostridium sp. JS66, assembly GCF_033561535.1. Lineage (NCBI taxonomy): Bacteria > Bacillati > Bacillota > Clostridia > Eubacteriales > Clostridiaceae > Clostridium > Clostridium sp. JS66. Next base: position 634,949 of record NZ_CP131467.1, read on the forward strand.
ACGTTTTGCACAATTATATTCATCATTGACAAATCCCTCAACTAGATTTGTTAATAATATTACATATATTTTAGTTGGTGTAGTTGGAGGAATATGTTCGGTAGTAGGTGGACTAAGCATAGGTAAAATATCAAGTTTTTTAACATATTCAACACAATTTTCACAACCTATTAATAATATAACTAGTGTTACTACTCAACTTCAAGCTGCAGTTGCAGCTGCTGAAAGAGTGTTTTCCATTTTAGATGAAATACCAGAAACACCAGAGGTAGAGAATTCATCTACATTAAAAGAATGTTATGGAAATATAAGTTTTAAAGATGTATGCTTTTCTTATAAAAAAGATGTGCCATTGATTAGAAATTTAAATATAAATATAAAATCAGGCAGTACAATAGCTATTGTAGGACCTACTGGTGCAGGTAAAACAACTATGGTAAATTTATTAATGAGGTTTTATGATATAAATAGTGGATCAATTTTTGTTGATGAAAGAAATATAGGAGAAATAACTCGTAATAGTCTTCGTGGTGCATTTGGTATGGTACTTCAAGATACCTGGCTTTTTGCAGGTACTGTTAGAGAAAATATAAGTTATGGGAAACCTAAAGCAACTATTAAGGAAATAGAAAAAGCTGCAAAAGCTTCTCACATTCATAATTTTATTAAAAGTTTACCTAAAGGATACGATACTATTATTACTGAAGGAGGTGAAAACCTTTCTCAAGGACAAAAGCAGCTTTTAACTATAGCTAGAGTAATGCTGATAGATCCTCCAATGCTTATATTGGATGAAGCAACTAGTAATATTGACACAAGAACTGAGCTAAGCATACAAAAAGCCTTTTTATCTATGATGGAGGGCCGTACAAGCTTTATAATAGCACATAGACTTTCAACTATTCGTGATGCTGATTTAATTTTAGTTATGAATAATGGAGAAATTATTGAAAATGGTAGTCACACAGAACTTATTAAAAAAGGAGGCTTTTACGCAAATCTTTACAATAGTCAATTTGAAGTTACTAATTAAGCAAAAACATAGGAGATGATTTTCATGAATAATCATGATGAAACAAATGAAAAAAGAAAAACTATAAGAAGAAATAGGATAATTGCAGCAATTTGTGCGCTAGTTGTTGTGGGTACTGGTTTTTTTGCAGTAAATAGAATGATAGGTAAAAAAAATGCAGTTGTAAATGCTGCAAATGCAAAGAAGAATTCTAGTGAAAGTATTGCAAATAAAAGAGAAAGTCAGATTCCTAAAGATAACAAAAATGAATCAGGTGAAAATCTGGCTGCTGGAGCATACAAACCTTGGGCAGCAAAAAGAACGGATGGAAAAAAAGTAGCTTACTTAACTTTTGATGATGGTCCATCACCAAATACTACTAAAATATTAGAAATACTAAATAAAAATAATATAAAAGCTACTTTCTTTTTGATTGGAAAAAATGCTGAACATAATCCTGAACTTGTAAAACAGGAAATAGCTCAGGGAAATGCAGTAGGAAATCATACCTATAGTCATCAATTGAATTATAAAGAAGGTCCACAAAAGTTTGTAGAAGATTTGGATAAAGGTAATGTTGTGATTAAGTCCATAGTAGGTGATAAATATGATTCAAAGCTTATAAGATTCCCAGGTGGTTCTTTTGGAAACAAATTAGCACCTTTTAGAGAAGCTGTTACAAAAGCTGGATATCATTATATAGATTGGAATGATGAAACAGGGGACGCTGAGCATAGCAATGTTCCAGTTAACACTTTACTTAGTAACCTTAAAAAATATACAAATTCAGATACTGTAGTAATTTTAATGCACGATGCTGGAGCTAAGGTTACATCAGTACAAGCTCTTCCTCAGGTAATTGAATATTTAAAATCAAAAGGATATACTTTTGATACATTAAAATAAATTTGTGATAAATAAAAAGTTTTAGTTGAATTTAGTTTAGCTAAAGCTTTTTTATTATTTTAAAATATTAAATATGAGTAAATGATATAATATAAACAAGACTTCAGCAGTTAGTAATTAAGAATTGTAAATACATTATATATTGAAGGAGAATATATTATGAGTTTGAGATTTATATATGGAAGAGCAGGCAGTGGTAAAAGTCATTTTTGCTTAAATGATATTAAAAAGAGAATAAACGAAGGAACAGATAGTCCTCTAATTCTTTTAGTGCCTGAACAGTTCTCATTTCAATCAGAAAAAAATCTTATAAAAACTATAGGAGAAGCCGGAATGCTTAAAGCACAAGTTTTGAGCTTTAGAAGAATGGCATATAAGGTATTAAATGAGGTAGGAGGACTTACAAAAAAGCATATGAACGCTTCGGGAAAGAGTATGCTTATTTATAAGATAATGGAGGAGAATAGTGGTAAACTCAAAGTTTTTAGAAAGTCAGTAAAAAGACAAGGGTTTATTACTACGGTTTCTGATATTATAACAGAATTTAAAAGGTACGATATTACCCTGGAAAACTTAAATAGCACTTTAGATAGAATAGAAAATGAAAATTTAAGAAACAAAATGGAGGATTTAATATTAATTTTTTCACAATTTGAAGAAAGACTTCATAAAAAATATGTTGATTCAGAAGATGATTTAGCTATTTTGGCAGAAAAGATGTCAAAATCACATATGTTTGATGAAGCAGAAATATGGATAGATGAATTTTCAAGCTTTACTCCTCAAGAATATAAAGTTTTAGATAAGCTTATGGATAAGACTAAAAGGATTAACATAACTTTATGTACAGACTATTTAGATTGCAGCTTAGCGGATAATAGTACAGATGTATTTTTACCAACTAAAAGTACAGAAGAAAAAATTTTAAAAATTGTTTTAGAAAAAAACATAAAATATGATAAACCAATTGCATTAAAATGTAGTCCTTGCTATAGATTTAAAGATACTAAAGAACTTCAACATTTAGAAAAATACTTATTTTCTTATCCATATAAAATTTATAAAGAAAAATGTCAAGACATAAGTATTTTTAAGGCATTAAATAAATACACAGAAGTGGAAGACACAGCAAGAGATATAGTTAGAATGTGTAGAGATAATGGGTTTAGGTTTAAAGATATTGCAGTAATAAGCGGCGATCTGGATGGGTATGAAAGTTTGTTTGGTGCAATTTTTAAAGAATACGATATACCTTATTTTATAGATAAAAAAAGAAAAATCAATGATAATCCTATTATAATGTTGATAATGTCTGTAGTAGAAATATTATCGCAAAATTGGAGCTATGAAGCTGTATTTAGGTATTTAAAAACAGGACTTTTAGAGTTAACTAAGGAAGATATAGATTTAATAGAAAATTATGTACTTAGCAACGGAATTAAAGGAAATGCTTGGATTAAAGAAGAGCCTTGGGATTTTGGTTTAAGCTATAGTTTTGAAAAGAAAGAAATATCGGATTATGAAAAGGAAATTTTGAGCAATATAAATTTAATTAGGGATAAAATAAGAGAGCCTATTATTAAACTATCTAAAGATATAAAAGGAAGAAAAAAAGGAAGAGCTATATGTGAAGGACTTTATAATTTTTTATGTAGTATAAAATTAGATGAAAAGGTAGCTGCATGGATAGAATATTTTAAGGAAAATGAAGAATTAGATAAAGCTAATGAATATAGTCAGATATGGAATATAGTAATGGAGGTTTTAGACCAAATAGTAGAAGTAATGGGAGAGGAAACACTAGCTATTGGAACCTTTTCACAGGTTTTATCTAAAGGCTTTGATGAATATGAAATAGGGGTAATTCCACCAGCGTTAGATCAAGTTCTCATTGGTAGTGTTACGAGACTTAAAAGTCATGATGTATCTGTATTATATATTGTTGGAGTTAATGATGGAGTTTTTCCAGCTGCATTGGCTCAAGAAGGTGTATTAACAGATAGTGATAGAGAAATTTTAAAAGAAAGAGGAATAGAAATTGCAAAGGATACTAGAAGTAGAGCTTTTGAAGAACAATTTTTAGTGTATACTACCCTAACTACTGTAAGTAAATATTTAAGATTGAGTTATTCTATAGCAGATGAAGCTGGAAAAACCAAAAGACCTTCTATAGTAATAGGTAGAATTAAAAAGATATTTAGCAATGTGGAAGAAAAAGGCGATTTAATAGAAATACAAAATGAAGAGGAAAAATTAAAGTATGTAACAGGACCTAGAGCAACCTTTAATAAGCTTATATCAAATATTAAGAAGGATTCTAATGGATATATAACTCCTATGTGGGTAGATGTGTATAGATGGTACAATAAAAATGATAAATGGAGCAGAAAACTTGAAAATGTATTTAATGGTTTTTCATATAGTAACGAAGCAGAAATTATGGATACAAATAGAGTAAGAAAACTTTATGGAAGGCATTTGAATATAAGTGTATCTAGACTTGAAAGGTTTGTAAATTGTCCATTTTCTTATTTTATACAATATGGACTTAATGCAAAGGAAAGAAAAGTATATAAATTAAGTTCACCTGATTTGGGAAGCTTTATGCATAATGTACTTCAAGTATTTTCAAGCAAACTTAAGGAAGAAAACTTAAGTTGGAAGGAAATTGATAGTGAATGGTGTGAGAGAGAAGTTTCTGAAATAGTGGATGAAGTTTTAGAAAGTATGCCTAGTTCTGTATTTAATAGTTCTAAAAGATATAAGCATATAACTAATAACGCAAAAAGAATTCTCAATAGGTCAGTTTGGCTTATAACTGAGCATATGAAAAGGGGAGGCTTTGAACCCTCTGGATATGAATTATCGTTTGGTAATTCAGGAGATTTTCCTCCTATTTCACTACAGCTTCATTCTGGTGAAACTGTAAGCCTTATAGGAAGAGTTGATAGAGTAGATAGTATGAACAGTGAGGAGAATACTTATTTAAGGATAGTAGATTATAAATCTGGAACAAAGGAATTTAAGCTTTCAGACGTATATTATGGTTTACAAATGCAGCTTTTAATATACTTAGATGCTATGCTCACAGAACTTGAAAAAGAAATGAATAAAGATGCTATTCCAGGAGGAATTCTTTATTTTAAATTAGACGACCCAATAGTAAAGACAAAAGGAGATATTGCTGATTCAGAAATAGAAGAGAGAATAATGAAAGCCTTAAAAATGAATGGATTATTATTAGATGATCCTGATATTATAAGGGGGATGGATAGTGAAATAGAAAAAACTTCTGATATTATACCAGCTTCTATAAAAAAAGATGGTACTTTGTCTAAAGCCTATTCTTCAGTTGCTACAATAGAGCAATTTAATCTTTTAAGGAAATATGTAAGAGATACTATAGCCTCTCTATGTGAGCAAATATTGGAAGGTAATATAGGTGTGAAGCCTAGCAAACATAAAAATGGAGATGCTTGTGAATATTGCATTTATCCATCCATATGTCAATTTGATACATCTTTAGAGGAAAACAAGTATAGGATAATAAATGATAAGAGTGATGAAGAAGTTTGGAATGAAATAGGAAATAAGTATAACAAATAAGTTTAATAACAAGCTCTAAGATTGCATAGTATGAAAGGTTATATATGCAACTTAGAGCTTGTTTTTTAGATTGGAGGTGATAGGGAAATTTATCGATATATGGGGGTACCTTGAATAATAAATTAATCTATATATTCATTATATGTAAAGTACAAATTTGTGTGAATAAAATTTTATAAAAATTTGGAAATATTCAAAAATATGGAATGGAAGTAGAAGTTTTTATAGAAATAGTATGTGAATATGTGATGTTGGATTCGAAAAATATTACTGAATATCCCGCACATAAGGTAGTAAAAGAATCTGTAATTTTAGTTCCTGAAGGAAGAAGAGTATTTTCAAAGCTTACAGTAGAAGAAAACCTTAAAATAGGAGCCTATTCAAGAAATATAAAAATGAATAAATTAAATGAGGAAATAAAAAATATATATACAATGTTTCCTAGATTAGAAGAAAGAAAAAATCAATATGCAGGAACATTAAGTGGAGGAGAACAGCAAATGCTTGCTATAGGTAGAGGACTTATGGCAAAACCTAAAATCTTGCTTTTAGATGAACCTTCTATGGGAATATCTCCAATTGTAGTAAGAGAAATATTTCGTATAATAAAAAGTATAAATAAGGATTTTAAAACAACAATATTTTTAGTAGAACAAAATGCAAAAATGGCATTATCAGTAGCTAATCGAGGTTATGTTATAGAGACTGGAAATATTATTTTAGAAGGTACTACCGAAGAATTAAAAGAAAGTGAAGAAGTAAAGAAGGCATATTTAGGAGCTTAAAAACGTTAATGATTATTTACAGCATTGAGCTTTATATCTACTTTTGTTAAATTTATATGTGTTACAATAGATCTAGTAATGAATTTATATAATTATGGAGGTTAATTTATGAAGTTATTATTGACTAATGATGATGGAGTTAATGCAAAAGGAATATATATTTTAGCCAAGGAGCTAGAGAAAAATCATGAAATAATTATTGTTGCACCAAGCGTTGAAAGAAGTGCTTGCAGCCATTCTATAACTATGAGGGAACCACTAATTGTTAAAGAAGTTAAATTGAATGGAATAAAATCAAAAGCATATAGTGTCAGTGGTACACCAGCAGATTGTGTAAAAGTTGCAGTAAATAAACTTGCAATTGGAAAAGTAGATATGGTCTTATCTGGAATAAACAATGGCGTAAATGCAGGAATAGATGTGCTCTATTCAGGGACAGTTTCTGCTGCTATTGAAGCTGCTATTTATAAAATACCATCCATGGCTGTTTCTTCAGAAATTGAAGGTGGAGAGGATAATTATGAAGTTGCAGCAGAGTATGCATCAGATTTAATAGAAAAAATCAAGAATAAATATCTTAAGGATGATGTTGTATGGAATTTGAATGTTCCTATTTTAAGTAAAGAAAAAATCAAAGGAATAAAAATATGTAGAATAGGAGGAAGAACTTACAATAGTTATTTTGAAGAAAATACTATAAATGATGGCAAGAGTTTTCAATTAAGAGGAGAATTAAATAATGTTCAAGATATAGATACAGATGTACATTTTATAAAACAAGGATATGTTACATTGACACCTCTTCATTATGATCTGACAAATTTTAAAATATTAGAGGAAGCTAGAAAGTTATTTTAAAAAAAGTGGTTGTCACACTAAGAATAAGTTTTACAACATATTGTATGTAAATTCTTAGAGTGACAGCACTTTATGGAAAAGTTATTTTATTGGAGAAGTTGATTCTCTAATAATAAGCTCAGGATCATAAAGAATGGAATCACTAGCATCAAAATGATTGTTATTATTAATTAATTTAACAATCAAATTAGCAGCATCTCTACCCATTTGTTCTTTAGGATGAGTTATAGAAGTTAAAGTTGGATGTATAATTACTGAAAGCTGTGAGTCGTCAAAGCCTATTATTGATAGTTCTTCAGGAATTTTGATGTTTAGTTTGTTAGCAATAGTTAACACTATATAAGCTATTTCATCATTGTAACAAAAAATTCCTGTAGGTCTTTTTGAGGATTTTAATGTATACTCAATCTTAGAAGGTAATGATGAAGCTATTTCCTCAGATAGATAAGTCAAAATTTGCCCAGAATATGGTGAAATATTGTTCTCTTGACATTCTGCAATAAATCCATTCATTCTATTTATACCTTGCAAATCATCAACTTTAAAAATACCCATTAACGTTCTATGACCTAAGGATATAAGGTAGTTTGTTGCCAGCTTTCCTCCTTTAAAATCATCTGTTCGAAGACTAGGCACATTAATTTCAGGATAAGAAGCGTTTATTGTTACAACGGGTATATTTTTAGATATTATGTTATTTAAGTATGCAATATTTGGACTTTGATACGCACTTTTAGTTGGTTCTAAAATAAGACCATCTATTTTATGTGCTAATAAGTTTTTTAAGTTTATGTCTTCAAACATAACATTGTTATTGGTGGAAGACAGCAAAAGAGAATAAGCTTGAGAATAAAGAATATCTTCCATACCATTAATTATATTAGGAAAAATGTAATTAGATATGTGAGTGGTTAATACAGCCACATTTTTAGTATTTTTAAGATTTTCTCTGTTTTCTGTCCAATCAGAAATATATATGCCACTTCCTTGTTTTCTATATAAATATTGTGTTGATACAAGATCGCCTATAGCTTTTCTTATTGTGTGCCTACTAACATTGAACATTTGCATAAGTTCTGACTCAGTAGGTATTTTTTCATGTGTTTTATATTTACCTGCAGCGATCCAGTCAATAATATTTTTTTCTACTTCTTCATATTTGTATTTCATTAGTTGTTCTCCTGTAAAAAATAAATGTTTTTTCATAGAATATTATAACATAAGTATTATAACATAAGTTCATATGTTTAGAAACAGCAGCAATTATGATTGATACGTATGAATGTGAAAGGCATTGACATTTAACAGTTAATTTAAAATTTAATTGGAAAAGTGAGACGGTAGTAAGGTTTTATCAATAAAAGTTGGAGCGAATGGGATTTTATATAAATATAAATTATGAGGTAGAAAATCTATGAAGAAGAAAATATGTACGTACCTTTTTGCATTTTTTTATTGACATGTACGTACATAAGTGATATATTTATTCTAAAGAAACCGTTTACTAATATTTTAAGAGGAGGTCATTCTAGTGACTATAAAAGAAAAAACAGTAGAAGAAATTGAAAATGGTAAGACATCACTAGGAATAGAGTTTGGTTCTACTCGTATTAAAGCTGTTCTTATTGGAAATGATTTTCAACCATTAGCTAGTGGCAGCTTTGAATGGGAGACAAGCTTAGAAGATGGGGTTTGGACCTATTCATTAGAAGAAATTTGGAAAGGGTTGCAATACAGTTATCAAAAACTTTTTGCTGAGGTAAAAGAAAAATATGGAGTTACACTTTCTAAAATTGGTTCCATTGGTTTCTCAGCAATGATGCATGGATATATGGCATTTGATAAACAAGGAAACCTACTTGTACCATTTAGGACTTGGCGTAATACAATGACAGAAGAAGCAGCGAAAAAGTTAACAGAGCTGTTTAAGTTTAATATTCCAGAAAGATGGAGCATAGCTCATTTATATCAGGCTATTCTTTGCAATGAACCTCATATTGAAAAATTAGATTTTCTAACTACTTTAGCTGGATATATTCATTGGCAATTAACAGGTGAAAAGGTTTTGGGTATTGGGGATGCATCAGGAATGTTTCCAATTGATATGAATACTCATAATTATGATGATAATATGTTAAAAGTCTTTAATAACTTGCCAGAAGTTAAGAAATACTCATTAAATGTAGAAAAACTTTTACCAAAGATTTTAGTAGCTGGAGAAAGTGCTGGTATTTTAACTCCAGAAGGAGCTAAAAAGCTTGATATAAGTGGAAATCTTGAAAGTGGAATTCCATTATGCCCACCTGAAGGAGATGCAGGCACAGGAATGGTTGCTACGAATTCAGTTGCACCACGTACAGGAAATATATCTGCAGGTACGTCAATTTTTGCTATGGTTGTTCTTGAGAAACCACTTAAGAAGGTTCATCCAGAGATTGATATGGTAACAACACCTGTAGGAGATTTAGTGGGAATGGCTCATGCAAACAATGGCTATTCTGATATAGATGCTTGGGTAAATATATTTCATGAATTTACTGAAGCAATAAATGTTAAGATTCCAAAAGACCTTCTTTATATGGGACTCTATAGTCAGGCATTTTTAGGTGATCCTGATTGTGGAGGAATTCTTGCATATAACTATTTGGCAGGTGAAAACATTACAGGTGTTTCAGAAGGTAGACCTCTAGTTGTACGAAAACCAAAAAGTAATTTTAATTTGCCAAACTTTATGAAAGCACACCTCTTTACTTCTTTAGGAGCATTGAAAATTGGTATGGACATTCTTCTTAAGGATGAAGGAGTGAAACTCGATAAATTACTTGGTCATGGCGGATTGTTCAAGACACCTATTGTGGGACAAGAAGCAGTTGCCGCTGCAGTAAATACACCAGTATCAGTTATGAAAACTGCAGGTGAAGGTGGTGCATGGGGAATTGCGCTATTGGCAAGTTATTTGAAAAATAAGGAAAATAATATAACATTGTCAGAGTTTCTATCAAAAAAGGTTTTTGCTGGTTATGTAGCTGATGAAGTAAAGCCTGAACCAAAAGATGTTGAAGGCTTTGAGAAATTCATGGAGCGCTATAAAAAGGGAATTCCTATTGAACAAGCAGCAGTGGATCATTTAATTTAAATGAATACTAAATGTATAGTTAAATATAATTAAGGTAATATTAGAAATTAATTTAACTAAAGAAAACAATAAATATTATTTAACCAATGAGTAAGGAGGAAAATTACAATGAAGAAAAAAATATCTCCAGCACTAATTTACTTTTTTGGGGCTTTTGGAGGATTTATGTTTGGGTATGATATCGGAATAATTAATGGTGCTTTACCTGGAATTAAGACAACGTGGCAAGTTAATCCATGGTTAGAAGGAGCAATTACTTCTGGATTGTTTGTAGGAGCTATGATTGGTGCTTCACTAATGGCTTCATTAGCAGATCGTTTTGGTCGCCGTAAAATGATTATGTGGAGTGCTATTGTATTTGCAATTGGTGCTATAGGATCTGGTATTTCTAGTAGTACAAGCTTTTTAATTGGTGCTCGTATTATTTTAGGGGTAGCTGTAGGTGGTGCTTCGGCATTGGTTCCAATGTATATGGGAGAAATTAGCCCAGCTGAAACACGTGGAAAGCTATCGGGATTAAATCAGTTAATGATAACAGTAGGAATGCTTATTGCATATGGCGTAAATTACGGATTTGCAAATGTATTTGAAGGATGGCGCTGGATGCTTGGTGGTGCTATGGTACCAGCTATGGTGCTGCTATTTGGAACATTCGTGTTACCAGAATCACCACGATTCTTAGTTCGAATTGGAAAAAAGGAATTGGCACTACAGGTGTTACAAACATTACGTTCTTCTAAAGAAGCTCAAATTGAATATCAGGAGATTATTAATTCAAAACATTCTGATTCAGGTTCATTTAAAGACTTGTTTGGAAAAACAGCTCTACCTGCTGTAGTTGCAGGTTGCGGTTTAACACTATTACAGCAAATTCAAGGTGCAAATACAATTTTTTATTACTCATCACAAATTCTAGAGAAGGTTTTTGGTTCAGCAATTGGTGGAGTTATTAGTACAGTTGGTATCGGTGTTGTTTTTGTGTTAGCAACTATTATAACTTTATTGATAGTAGATAAATTTAAACGTCGTAGCCTATTTATGTCAGGTTCTATTGGAATGGGAGTATGTCTATTATTGGTTGGATTAATTTATCCTTCTGCTCAAGCTAATCATACATGGGCAATGTGGACTGTATTCTTCTTTATCTGCTTGTATGTTGTTTTCTATGCATACTCTTGGGCTGCTGTTACCTGGATTGTAGTTGGTGAATTGTTCCCAAGTAATGTTAGAGGAATTGCTACTGGTATTGCATCAACAGTAAACTGGTTTGGTAATATTTTAGTTGCTCTATTCTTCCCAATATTACTTCAAACAGTAGGTTTATCTGTAATATTCTTTGGTTTTGCTGCAATTTGCGTTATAGGATTCTTATTTGCAAAATATGTTCTTTATGAAACAAAGGGAAAATCATTAGAAGAAATTGAAACGTATTTATATAATCGTTCTATTGGAAAAGTTTCATAATTCATTTAAGTTTTTTTAGCAGATGTACGTACCTCTTGAAATGAATTCACTTATTATATCTATTAAATAATAAGTAGGTGCGTACATTTTACTAAAGACATGGAAAACTTTCAATCCATAGAAATAGGTTTAGACATAAAGGTATAAGAAATTTCAGAAAACCTTCATAATTAAACTTCCTAATGATACTAAATATCAATGTGAATATATAATGTTTTTGCATAAATAAGGATAAAAAATAGAATTAAAATTTGTACGTATAATTTTTGAAAACACATTGACTGTTATACGTATAAATAGTATTATATATGTAAAATCGTTTTTAAGATGTAGACTTAAAATTATAATTCAAGAAAGAAATTTAAATGTTAAGCAAAGATATTAATGTTATTAAGTATCTAAAACAAATTAATAAAGTTACAGCTAAGGAGGATTAATTTTATGCTAGAGGATTTGAAGAAAAGAGTGCTAGAAGCTAATCTAATGCTTCCAAAGTATGGGTTGGTTACATTAACCTGGGGCAATGTAAGTGGAATTGATCGTGAGAAGGGGTTAATAGTAATTAAGCCAAGTGGAGTTGAATATACAAATATGAAGGCTTGCGACATGGTTGTTGTAGATTTAAACGGCAATGTTGTAGAAGGTGATTTAAATCCTTCCAGTGATACGCCAACTCATATAGTTTTATATAAGAAATTTACTGATATAAAAGGTGTTGTTCATACACATTCACCTTGGGCTACTTCTTTTGCTCAAGCAGGAATTTCTATTAAAGCAGCAGGAACTACTCATGCAGATTATTTTTATGGGGATATTCCTGTAACACCACAAATGACTGCAAGTGAGATAAATACAGAATATGAAAAGCAGACAGGAGATGTAATTGTTAGGACTTTTAAAGATAATGATATTGATCCTAATAATATACCAGCAGTATTAGTAAATGATCATGGCCCTTTTGCTTGGGGAACAAATCCAGAAAATGCAGTACATAATGCATTAGTTTTGGAAGAAGTAGCAAAAATGACATATCATTCATTACAATTAAATCCTCATAATATTAGAATGAATCAAGTTTTATTGGACAAGCATTTTAAAAGAAAACATGGAAAAAATGCATATTATGGACAGAAAAAATAAAAAAAGAGGGATGATTAAGATGTTAAAAAATAAAAAATTAGAATTTTGGTTTGTAGTAGGAAGTCAACATTTATATGGAGAAGAAGCATTAGCTCAGGTTAAAAAGAATTCTGAAGAAATTGTAAAATGTTTAAATGCAAGTGGAAAGTTACCATATCCTATTGTATTTAAAGCTTTAGCAACATCTGCTGATAAAATTACAAGCATTATGAAAGAAGTAAACTACAAAGATGAAGTAGCTGGTGTTATTACATGGATGCATACTTTTTCACCTGCTAAAATGTGGATTGCTGGAACAAAATTATTACAAAAACCTTTATTGCATTTAGCAACTCAATTTAATGAGAACATTCCTTGGAAGACAATAGATATGGATTATATGAACTTACATCAAAGTGCTCATGGTGATAGAGAATATGGATTTATCAATGCTAGATTAAATAAACATAATAAAGTAGTAGTAGGTTACTGGAAAAAGGATGATGTTCAAAAGCAAATTGCTGAATGGATGCAGGTAGCTGTAGGTTACATTTTAAGCCAGGATATTAAAGTTGCACGTTTTGGCGATAATATGCGTAATGTTGCTGTTACTGAAGGAGATAAAATAGAAGCTCAAATTCAATTTGGATGGACAGTTGATTACTTTGGTATTGGCGATTTAGTTGCTGAAATGAATAAGGTTTCGGAAAAACAAATTAATGATACTTATGAAGAATTTAAAAAGCTTTATATAATGGAACCAGGTGAAAATGATCCTGAATTCTATGAGAAACAAGTAAAAGAACAAATAAAAATGGAAATTGCTTTACGTAATTTCTTAAGTGCGGGTGGATATACAGCATTCACTACAAACTTTGAAGATTTATATGGTATGAAACAATTACCTGGACTTGCAGTTCAACGTTTAAATGCTGAAGGTTATGGTTTTGCAGGCGAAGGAGATTGGAAAACTGCTGCATTAAGCCGTTTAATTAAAATAATGACTAAGAACGAAAAAACTGGATTTATGGAAGACTATACTTATGAATTAAATTCTGGTAGTGAAACAATTTTAGGTGCTCATATGTTAGAAGTAGATCCTACTCTTGCAGCAGACAAACCTAGAGTTGTTGTTAAACCATTAGGTATTGGTGGAAAAGAAGATCCTGCACGTTTAATATTTAATGGAACAACAGGAGAAGGTATTACTATATCTATGCTTGATCTTGGAACACACTATCGTATGCTTATCAATGAAGTAACTGCTGTTGAAGCTGCTGAAGATACACCTAATTTACCTGTAGCTAAGATGGTATGGCAGCCACAACCAAACTTTGCAGATGCTGTTAAAGCTTGGATTTATGCTGGCGGCGGACATCATACTGTTCTTACTTTAGCTTTAACTTGTGAACAAGTTTATGATTGGGCTCGTATGGTTGGATTGGAAACAATTATAATAGATAAAAACACTAACTTAAGAGATCTTATTAAAGAAGTTTCAAGATAATTATTTAAAAGTTAGTAGTAACGCTTATCATACTGTAAGAAAAAATGACAACTATGGAATTTGTGATGGCTCCGTAGTTGTCAAAAAAATATTCTAATTTGTACGTATAAATAATTTAAAATTTAAAATATATACGTATAAAATAAAACGCTTATAATACATAATAAAATGGTGGATTACAATTAACAAAAATAAAACACTTGTTATTTGTTAAATATGACATTAGATGATTTTACAGTGAAAAAATTATAAATCAGGAGGAATATTATGAAAGTTATAACAACAAAAGAACATACAGGTGAAGGAAATATTACACCAGAATACTTAAAAAAAGTGGATGCTTACTGGCGTGCTGCTAATTATTTATCTGCAGCACAATTATATTTATTAGACAATCCTTTACTTAAAGAACCTTTGAAGCCTGAACATTTAAAAGGAAAAGTAGTTGGACATTGGGGAACTATTCCTGGACAAAACTTTATTTATGCTCATTTAAATAGAGTTATAAAAAAGTATGATTTAGACATGATTTATGTTTCTGGACCAGGACATGGTGGTCAAGTTATGGTATCCAATTCTTATTTAGATGGAACTTACAGTGAAGTTTACCCAAATGTTGCTCGTGATATTCCTGGTTTAAAGAAACTATGTAAGCAATTTTCTTTCCCAGGTGGAATTTCTAGCCACATGGCACCTGAAACTCCTGGTTCTATACATGAAGGTGGAGAATTAGGTTATTCTTTAGCTCACTCATTTGGTGCAGTTTTTGATAATCCTAGTTTAATTACTGCTTGCGTTGTTGGTGATGGTGAATCTGAAACTGGTCCACTTGCTACTTCATGGCAGGCAAATAAATTTTTAAATCCTATTACAGATGGTGCAGTGCTTCCGATATTACATTTAAATGGTTATAAAATCAGTAATCCTACTATATTATCACGTATTCCTAATGAAGAATTGAAAAAGTTCTTTGAAGGAAATGGATGGAAACCTTATTTTGTAGAAGGCGAAGATCCTAAAGCTATGCATGAATTAATGGCTAATACACTTGATATAGTAACTGAAGAAATTCTTAGAATCCAAGAAAATGCTCGTAAAAATAATGATGCTGCTCGTCCTAAGTGGCCAATGATTGTTTTACGTACTCCAAAGGGATGGACAGGTCCTAAAATGGTAGATGGAGTTCCAAATGAAGGTTCTTTCCGTGCGCACCAGGTACCTCTTCCAGTAGACCGTTATCACACAGAACATTTAGATGATTTGGTAAAATGGCTAAAGAGCTATAAGCCAGAAGAACTATTTGATGAAAATGGTAGATTAGTTCCTGAACTTCAAGAATTAACTCCAAAGGGAAATAAGAGAATGGCATCAAATCCACATACAAATGGTGGCTTATTATTAAAGGAACTTCGTACTCCTGATTTCCGTGATTATGCTGTAGATGTACCTACTCCAGGAGCTACTACTTCACAGGATATGATTGAACTTGCAAAATACTTACGTGATGTGGTTAAATTAAACGAAGAAAATCGTAACTTCCGTATCTTTGGACCAGATGAAACTATGTCCAATCGTTTATGGGCATTATTTGAAGGAACTAAACGTCAATGGTTACCAGAAATAAATGAACCAAATGATGAGTTTTTGGCTCATGATGGAAGAATTGTAGACTCAATGCTTAGTGAACATTTATGTGAAGGTTGGTTAGAAGGATATTTATTAACTGGACGACATGGTTTCTTCTCAAGCTATGAAGCTTTCCTTCGTATTGTAGATTCTATGATCACTCAACATGGAAAATGGTTAAAAGTAACTTCAGAACTTCCTTGGAGAAAGGATATAGCTTCATTAAACTTAATAGCAACTTCTAATGTATGGCAGCAGGATCACAATGGTTATACACACCAGGATCCAGGTTTACTTGGTCATATAGTAGACAAGAAACCAGAAATAGTTAGAGCTTATTTACCAGCTGATGCTAATACTCTACTTGCTGTTTTTGATCATTGTCTTCATACTAAACATAAAATCAACGTGTTAGTTACATCAAAACATCCAAGACAACAATGGTTAACTATGGAACAAGCTGTTAAGCATGTAGAACAGGGTGCTAGTATTTGGGATTTTGCAAGTAATGATCAGGGACAAGAACCTGATGTAGTTATAGGTACTTGCGGTGATACACCAACTTTAGAAGGTTTAGCAGCAGTTACAATTTTACGTGAACATTTACCAGAGCTTAAAATTCGTTTTGTAAATGTAGTAGATATGATGAAGTTAATGCCTGAAAATGAACACCCTCATGGATTAAGTGAAAGAGATTATGATACATTATTTACAAAGGATAAGCCAATTATATTTGCTTTCCATGGCTATGCTCATTTAGTTAATCAGTTAACTTATCATCGTGCTAATCATAATTTACATGTTCATGGTTATCAAGAAGAAGGTACAATTACAACACCATTTGATATGCGTGTTCAGAATAAATTAGATAGATTTAATCTTGTAAAAGATGTAGTACAAAATTTACCTCAACTTGGAAATCGTGGAGCACACCTTGTTCAATTAATGAACGACAAAATAGTTGAACATAATAAATATATTCGTGACTTTGGTGAAGACCTTCCTGAAGTTGCTAAATGGCAGTGGCATGTGTAATTGCTAACAGATTATTATAATGATAAAATAGGGACTGTTATACTAAGAAATTAGTATAATAGTTCCGTTTTTGCAAAAATATAATTATTTATAAATATGATGTGGGGAGATGAATAACATGGTTCAAAATGAGCTATTTGGATATGTTGGAGAAAAAGAAATTCAAAAGTATACTATGATAAATAGTAATGGAATGAAAGTTTCTTGTATTTCCTATGGAGCTAAATTAACAGAAATTTTTGTAAAAGATAAACAAGAAAACTTATCAAATGTTTTATTAGGTTTTGATAATTTAGATAGTTATTTAAAAGATAGAAGCATGTTTCTAGGAGCAGCCATAGGAAGAGTTGGTGGTCGTATAGCTAAAGGTAAATTTCAAATTAAAGAAAATTTGTATAAGGTACCTGTAAATGAGGGAGAAAACACATTACATGGTGGAGAAAACGGTTTCGATACATTGGTATGGAATAGTGATGTTGTAGAATCTAAAGACGATACCAGCATAATTTTTTATAGAACAATTAAATCCGAAGAAGATGGTTTTCCAGCAAACTTACAGGTGAAAATAATATATACACTTACTAATAGTGATGAAGTTCTAATTACTTTTAAAGGTATATCTGATGATTATACACTTTTTAATCCTACAATTCATTCGTATTTTAATTTAAATAATGATTTTAGCAAATTGTTATCAGGACATACATTACAAATTAATGCAGATACTTATGCTGAACTTGCTGATGATTTAGTACCAACTGGCAAATTAAATGATGTATCTGAAACACCCTTAGATTTTAGAAAACCAAAAGATTTGTCACAGGCTGTTAAAGATGTAAAAAAACATTTTAAAATAAGTGGTATTGATCATCCTTATAAGGTAGGTAATAGTGGAAATATAGCAACTTTAATTAATCATGAGACAGGTAGACGTCTTGATATTGAGTCAAATCGTAATGGATTAGTGGTTTATACCCTTAATGTTGTAGATCAGATTTGGAATGTTCAAAATAAGAAGGTATTGCCTGAATTTGGAGTAGCTTTAGAAGCTCAGACATTACCTGATTCAATACATCATAAAAACTTTGGAGATATAGTATTGTCACCAAATAAGCAAGAGGAATATTATATTAAATATAAATTTACTATAATATAGCAAGTAGTTTTTTCATATCTTAGTGTATCATTAATATGGTAGAAAAGTCACTGAGTTTGAATGTACTGGAATTAACAAGACTGACATATTTTTTATGTATGTCAGTCTTATTTTTCATTGAAAGTCTTCAAAATTAAAGTATAATTTATATCACATAATTATTTTATACATTTATGAATGCAATCTATAGCATAATTAATTTCCTCTTTTGTATTAATGTGACTAAAGCTTAAGCGAACAGTACCTTGAGGATAAGTGTTAAGGGTTTTGTGTGCTGACGGAGCGCAATGAAGACCACATCTGTTAAGTATTGAGTAGTCACTTGATAGTTTAAATGAAACTTCCGCATTGTCGCTGCTTGTAAAATCAAGAGATACAACAGCAGTTCTATTCTCTATTCCATCTAAGCCTACTAATCTTACGTTGTCCACATTTTTAATTTTATTTATAAAAAGTTCTGTAAGGTAAAGTTCTTTTTCTCTTATAGTATTAAGACCTATATCCTTTAAATAGTTTAGTGAAGCATTTAATCCAAATACTCCAGGAATATTCATAGTACCAGCTTCAAATTTATCCGGCATATAATCAGGTTGTTTTTCTGAGGACGAAACACTTCCAGTACCGCCTTCTATAAATGGATCAACTAGAGGTACAAGATTAGTATCTATTATAAACCCTCCCATACCTTGAGGCCCAAGAAATGCCTTATGACCAGTAAAAGCTATGGCATTTGCATTTAGGGCTTTAAAGTCTAAATCCAAAAATCCGGCAGTTTGAGCGCTATCAATTAAAAAGTATAAATTGTTTTTCTTACAAAATTCCCCGACCTGTATAAGAGGTAAAATAGTGCCACATACATTAGATGCATGAGTCATAATTACAGCTTTTGTATTTGGCTTTAAGTATTTATCAAGATCTTCTACGTTAAGTGTACCATCGATATTACAAGGTACTCTGGAAAATTCTACAGAGGATTTTTCCATAGAGGTTAGTGGGCGCATGACAGCATTATGCTCCATAGAAGATACTATTACATGATCACCAGGCTTTAGTAAACCTTTAATTAAAATATTTAAACTTTCAGTAATGTTCTTTGTAAACACAACATTTTCAGGAGTATCAAAATTAAAAAAAGAACAAATTAAATTACGAGTATCAAAAAGCACTCGTTGAGCTTGAAGAGCAGAAGCATAAGCACCTCTGTTTACATTACAGCCTATGTTTGTTATATAATTTACCATACTTTCAGCAACTCCTGGAGCTTTAGGAAAACTTGTTGCGGCATTATCAAAATATACAGAATTCATTATTGTACCACCTCTTAAGTAATTATAATTTTAAAGTAATTATAACATTATAAGGAGAAATGCTAAAGCTAATAAAAATATTTTTTATATGGATTTTACTTTGAAAAATGGTCAAATTTTCCGAAAATTTAAAATAATTTATGTAAAAATTATTAAAAAGTTATAAATTGTGTTGAATAATATTTAAAAGCGTTATATGATATTAAGTAATACGAGAATATATATTAATGTTTGTCTAAAAAATTTAAACACTGAATCTATAATATATATAATTAAAGGTGGGTGTAAAATGATTGATAACTATGGAAGAAATATAGACTACCTTAGAATTTCCCTTACAGATAGATGTAATTTAAGATGTATATATTGTATGCCTGAGCAGGGCGTTTCTAAAAAGTGCCATGAAGATGTAATTAGATTTGAAGAAGTCTTAAAGATTATAAAATCTGCAGTTCCTCTTGGAATAAAAAAAATAAGGTATACAGGAGGGGAACCTTTAATATTAAAAAATATAAGTTCATTAATAAGTGAAACTTCTAAAATACAACAAATTAAAGATATAGCTATAACTACCAATGGAATACTTTTATACGATTTAGCCGATGAGTTAAAAGAATCAGGGCTCAAGAGAGTAAATATAAGCTTAGATACTTTAAAAGAGGACAAGTTTAGTTATATAACTAGAGGGGGAGACTTAAATAAAGTATTAAAGGCAATAGAAAAATGCATAAGTTTAGGTATTAAAGTAAAAGTTAATACAGTACTTATAAAAGGAATAAATGATGATGAAATAAAAAACTTTATAGATCTTACTAGAGAAATACCCGTAGAAATAAGGTTTATAGAACTTATGCCTATAGGAGAAGGTGAAAAGCTTTACAAAAGTGGGTTTATGTCTTCAGAAGATGTTTTAAATGAGTTCCCAGAACTTATACCTTTAGAATCTAGTAAAAGTAGCACTGCATCTATGTACAAGCTCATTGACTCAAAAGGTAAAGTAGGATTTATTAGTCCACTAAGTTGTAAGTTTTGCAGCAATTGTAACAGAATAAGACTTACATCTATGGGAACCATTAAACCTTGTCTTCATTCAGCTAAAGAAATAAACATAAGAGAATATGTAGATAATGAAGTTTTACTCACATCAGTTTTAAAGGATATTATATATAATAAACCTTCACAACATCATTTAGAGTGTGATAATAAAAGTCATAGTTTAAAAATGATGTATCAAATAGGTGGTTAAAAAAAGAATTAAAGCAAAAATAATGGCTATAGGGTAAAACTTAATAGCCATTAAGTTGTTTTAACCAATTTAAGGATTCAAAATAGCAACTTGATAAATCCTGATCACTAACATTTAATTTTTTTGAATATAAATCCACCTTGTCCCAAAGTCCTTTTTCATAAAAAGTTATTAATTTAATTATTGAACTTAATATATTTTCTTTATTTAATAAAGCATCTTTAATTTCAACTGATAAGCACAAATCTGCTACTATTATTTCAATAGGTTGATTTAAGATTACATCAATAAATGAAAGTAAACCTGTAATATATGAGCTATAACTTTTATATTTTAAACCCATTTTAACGCATAATAATTCTGCAAATTTAGCTCTAATCAATGTGCAATTTATTAATTCATTTGGTTTATTCTCACCTAGAGAACGTATTATAACTACATATATCCATTTTTTTATTTCTCTTTCTCCAAGTAATGAAATTGCTTGTTTTATTGAGCTTACCTTATTTTTTAATGAGAATGCTGTTGAGTTTACTAATCTTAACAGTTTAAAAGAAAGAGAGACGTCTATTAATATAAGCTTTTCTAAGCCCTCGATATCAAGGTCTTCATTAGTTAATTCTTTTAAAATTTTAAAGTTAATAAGTTTATCATGTGGAATATCTTTTCCAGAAAGTATTATAGGTTTACTAAAGTAGTAACCCTGAAAATATGAATATCCTAATGATTTTGCTTCATTGAATTCATCTATAGTTTCAACTTTTTCTGCAAGAAATTTAATATTATTTGAGTTTATTTTTTTTATTATATTTTCTCTTTCATATCCTTTAGTTATAGAAAAATCTATCTTTACAATATCAGCAATCTGTATAAGATTATTGTGTTTTTCATCAAGTACAAAATCATCAAGAGCAATAGTATATCCTTTTCTCTTTAATTTTTTGCATTCCATTATAACTTTGGGAGTTGGATAAACGTTTTCTAATATCTCAATTGTAACAATATCAGGAGGTAATAATGCAATAAAGTCCTGATTTAATAAGTTTTCAGTAAAATTAATGAAAACATGTTTTCCATTCGTAACATTATCTATTCCTAAAGTATACAAACTATTTATTACATTTAAAGTAGCAGTATCGCCATCTTCATTTGTATATTTATTATCATAGCTATTTCTAAAAAGTAATTCATATGCTATGACCTTATTATTTTTGTTAAAGATAGGTTGTCTTGCTACAAATATGTCCATTAATGTTCACCTCCATATAAATGCTGTATATAGTAATTATTGCATGGTATATAAAAATTTGCAATAAAATTCACTAATAGTACAAATTAATATACATAATTTTTACAATATTATGATTAAGTATATATAGGTTTCATGTTATAGTATAAAATGTAAAAATATGAAATATATTTTTATAAAATTACATTTTTAAAAAAATTTTCATATGAAATAGTACATATATTGAGAAATAATATTAATTTATAAAATAAACAGTCGATATATATGTATATATTTTTTATAAAGAGGTGAAGTTATGAATTAAAAAAAAGTAAAGATAACAAGTAAACTTTTATTTAGTTTTGGTGTTATGATGGTAATGCTTATTGTCATTTCAACTGCAGCTATAGTTAAACTTAAGGAATCAAATGCAGTATTATATCAAACAATTAATGTAAACAATAGGAAGATAAAATTAGCAACTGATATGAGAGGATACATTAACAGGATAGCGATAGACATTAGAGATATTGGAGTTAGTAATGATATGAATTACATGACTTCGAAGAAAAATGAAATAGATGAAAATTTAGCAAAATACGAAAGCGCACAAAATGAATTACAAAAATTGCTTTCTACACAAAAAGGTAAAGAAATATTTGAAAAAATTAAATCTGGTAAAGAAGATATTATTCCAATTTTTAATGATGCCATAAAAACTGGAATGAAGATTGGTGTAACTAATGAGGAATTATTGGTTATGTTTGACAAAATGGAAAAACCTCAAAATGCCTTGATTTCTAATATTCAAAGTATGGTGGATTTGCAAGATGAATTATCCAAACAACATGGAGCAGAGGCTAATGCTTCTTCACAAAAGGTTATACAATTGATGATTATTATTGGTATTACATGTTTAATTTTAATTGTTATATTTTCATATGTTATTATTAAGAGTATAAAATCACAGATGAAAGAGTTATCAGAGGCAGCAAATAAACTAGCGCAGGGAAATTTTAATTTTGAAATAGAAGTTCACGCAAATGATGAAATTGGACAAACAGTTAAGGCATTAAATGATGCTATAAAGGTTTTAAAGGGAACAATAATTGAAGTGAAAAATCAGAGTGAAAGCACAACTGAAAGTGTAAATAGAACGGTAAAAATGTTTGAAGAGGTAAATTCTCAAGTTCAGAGCATATCAGCATCTACAGAGCAAATATCAGCAGGAATGGAAGAGTCTGCAGCATCATCAGAAGAAGTAACATCAATGGCAACTACAGTAAAGGAAGAAGTAAATGTTTCAGCTGAAAAGGCTAAAGAAGGACTAAATATTGCTATTGCAATAGAAAAAAAGGCTGATGATATAAATAAAAATTCTTCACAGGCTAAGGAAAATGCAGAAAAAATTTATAAGTATGCTAAAGATAAATTAGAAAAAGCTATAGAAGATTCTAAAGTAGTTAAAAATATATCAGAAATGGCTGGTAGTATTTTCGATATAGCAGAACAAACAAATTTATTATCATTAAATGCAGCTATAGAAGCTGCACGTGCAGGAGAACATGGAAAGGGATTTGCAGTAGTTGCAGAAGAAGTACGTAAACTTGCAGAGGAATCATCTAACGCAGTTGTTGAAATACAAACTAATGTTAAAAAGGTTTTAGCTGCTGTAGAAGAACTATCTAATTCATCCAGGGAAGTTTTAGTGTTTATTGAAAGCGATGTTTTAAAGGATTATGGAAATTTAATAGAGATAAGTAAACAATATAAAAACGATGGAAGTACTGTTAAAGCTATAGTGGAAAATTTTTCAGAAGTTTCAGAAAACATTTCCGGTGCTGTAGATCAAATTGTAAAAAGTATGGAGGAAGTTGCTGTTTCTGTAGGTGAAGTTGCAAAAGCTTCAGGAGAAATAGCAGAGGGTGTATCTGCAGTAAATGATAAAAATATGCTTATATCAAAAGAAGTTGATAAAAATGCAGAAGGAGCAGAAAAGCTATCAATAATTATGGAAAATTTTAAAATAAGTTAGAAATTACCACATAAAGGGGAAGATGTATGTATCTTCCTCTATAGTATTTAATCAATTATAAATTACGAAACTTAGGTGATTTTGATTAATGGCAATTCAATTATAAATAATGCTCCTGAATCAGAATTTTTAGCGATGATTTTTCCATTATGCTTTTCAATAATATTTTTGCTGATAGGCAAGCCTAAACCAAAGTTGCCTTTTTTACCTTTATAAAATCTTTCAAATATATTAGGAAGATCATTTTTTTGAAAACCTACGCCATCATCAGATATAGTTAAGAGTATTTTACTATCTATAACTTTAACTGTTAATATAACAGCACTAGATGCGTATCTTATACAATTGCTTATTATATTAGTAATTGCTCGCGAAAGTTTTTCTTCATCTGCATTTATTTCAATTTTTTTATCTATGTTATTTAGAATAATTTTTATATTATTATTTACAGTAATAGTATTCATCCGTCGAACACAACTTTTTATTAAATCGTTAAAATCCAAATTATTATAATGATAATTATCATCTATTGTATTAAGCCTAGATAAGTAAAGTAAGTCTTCAACTAAACGGGTTAATCGTTTTGTTTCATCAATTATAATGTCAGCAGCCTCATCAGTATCAACCACCTTATACTTTATACCTTCGGCATAACTTTGGATCGACATAAGTGGAGTTCTAAATTCGTGAGATGCATTCTGAAAAAAAGTTTTTTGTGCTTTATCATATATCTCTAATTTTTCAGACATGATATTAATGTTGTTTACAAATTCACGTAATTCATCATCTACAGACATATTAATTTTGGTATCAAAATTTCTTTCAGCAATAGATCTTATATGTTGACTGAGCGTAGAAAATGGAGAAGATATTTTTTTTGATAAAATAGATGAAAAAATTAAAATAATCAATGATGAAAAAATTAAAATAATTGAAAGAATAATATTTATTCCAATTTGCAATTGTTTTACTTTTTCAATGTTTGAATATATGATTATCCATCCCAGTCCAAAGGAATTTTTTTCAGATACAGGTTTAACTAGTGCTATATATTCAGTACCAGATAAATAAAAGTTCAAATAATTTTTAGAACTAAGTTTTTTTGATTTATTTGCAGTTTCATTTATTTGTTTTAATATATCGGCTGAATTTACAGAGGATTCTCTTGGAAAAGGAGTTAGTATATTTTTAGATTTATCAAGTAAAATATAATTTGCATTCAAAACAGTAAGGGAATCTCTCAATGAACGATCTAACATAAAATAGAAATGTATAAGGCTATTACTGTTTTGAGGTGAAGGAGGTGGTGACGGCACCTTCTCTGATTTTACAAAAAAATCTGGCCCATGCTGTAAGGCTATGCGCTCAGTATTTGATGCAATTTTATTTAATTGCATAAATAAATCCTTTTCAAAATATAGACGAATAGCAATATTAAATATTATTGTAGTCAGTGTAATTAACATAATAATTATAATAAGATTATATTTAAAAATTCTCCATTTAATTGTAGTTTTTTTCATAATATC
Organism: Clostridium sp. JS66; assembly: GCF_033561535.1. Lineage (NCBI taxonomy): Bacteria > Bacillati > Bacillota > Clostridia > Eubacteriales > Clostridiaceae > Clostridium > Clostridium sp. JS66. The sequence goes on from NZ_CP131467.1 coordinate 660,504, forward strand.
ATTCCTTAAATTGTATTTTAAAGCCAAAACCCCATACAGTATCAATTTTTAAAGAAGAACCAGCATTTAGTAGTTTTTTTCTGATTCTTTTTACCATATCATCAGTGGCTCTGGTTTCTACATCATTTTCGAATCCCCAAACTTTATCTAATAGTTCACTGCGACTTACTGCTCTATTTTTGTTTGTTATAAGGTAATAAATAAATGAAAATTCCATACCTGTAAGGCCTATATTGTTTCCATGATAATGTATTTCTTTTATATCAAGATTTACAGAAATATCTCCAATAGTAATAACTTTGTTATCTTCAATATGTTGTTTTTTATCTAATTCAATTCTACGAAAAATGCTTTTAATTCTAGCTATGAGCTCCATAGGACTAAAAGGTTTAGTAAGATAGTCATCACATCCTAAAGTAAGACCTGCTATTTTATCAGGTTCTGTATCTTTAGCAGATACTATTATTATTGGAATACAGCTTTTCTGGCGAATTAATGAACAAAGCGAAAAGCCATCCATTTCAGGCATCATAATATCCAGTATGAGCATGTCTGGTTCTTTAGTATTGAAAGCTTCAAGAACAGAAAGCCCATCATTAAATAATTCTACTTCAAAGCCTTCCTTGACAAGGAAAGATTTTATTATGTTGCAAATGTTAACTTCATCATCGCCAATATATATTAGTTTTTTATTCAATTAACTCACCTCTTAATCAATTTTAACATAAGCAGCTTACAATATCATTTGAAATTGTTTGGTATTTAAAGTTGCCACAATTTTGCCACAATTTTACCGAGATTTATATAAAGCCTTTAGAGTAGAATTAGAATGTGGATAAAAATGACTTATAATAACTAAAGTTCAAATTGAGGAAATGATAGTGAAGGTAAACTAGATTTGGAGGTTTCTGAGCATGAAAGAAAAGATTTTAAAAATATCAGCTGTAATATTTTTAATAATTATAGTTGGTTTCGGAGGATACTATGCATATAAAAAAAGTACATCTAAAAATGTACTGACATCTACTAAGTATTCTTTATCAAAGGCAACAAAAACTAATTTGGATATTACTGTAGAAGCTACAGGTGCTGTTACAGGAGTAAATGAAGTAAATGTTTTTTCATCTAACACTGGTACAGTAGATGGAATGACGGCAAAATTAGGTGCTGCTGTTAATAAGGGGGATTTATTTTGCAAAATTGATGACAGTACAACTCAACAGGCAGTGGATAGTGCGCAAATTTCATTGCAACACAGTTATTTAGAGCTGCAGGCATTGAAAAATCAGTTGGATGACCTTGTAGTAAAGGCTCCTATAAGTGGAAAGGTAAGAGCAGTATATGCAGGTGTGGGAGACGAGGTTAGTTCCATAAAGTCTACTTATGGAGGAATGGCCATGATAACTGTAGGGTCTGATAATTCTTATGAAACAGCTGTTCCATTTCCTTCTAGTGGAAAAGTAGCAGAAGTTTGTGTATCAGCTGGTCAGAGCGTTAACAAAGGAGATGTATTATTTAGACTCGATGCTAAAACTTTAAACAACACTATTGCTCAAAAAGAAAATGACATCAAGTTGGCACAAAAAAACTTGAGTGATAAACAAGCTAATCTAGCTAAATCTACAATATCTACTCCTATAAGCGGAATAGTAACAGTATTAAATGTTAAAAATGGTGAAATAGTAACAAATGAAAAACTTATTGCTACTATATCAGATACATCAAAAATGAGAGTGACACTAGCTGTAGATGAATTAGATATTAACCAAGTAAAAGTAGGACAAACAGCTACAATAAAGTTGGATGATATTAAAGATAAAACTTTTAAAGGCAGTGTTGAATCTATTTCACAAAGCGGTACAACTACCAATAATGTTACAACTTATAGTGTAGTTGTGACTATAGATAATCCAGAGGATGTGAAAATAGGAATGAATGCAAATGTCAGCATTGAAGTACAAAGTAAGACAGATGTGTTAACAGTTCCAGTGGAAGCTATTACAGAAAGAAATGGAAAGAAATATGTCATGGTTTCTGAACAAACAAGTAAATCAACTTCATCTAATAAAAAAGCTCCTAATAATATAAGACAAGGAAAGCTTGTAGAAGTAAAAACAGGACTTAAAAATAAAACTTTGATTGAAATAACAAGTGGACTTGAAGAGAATCAGGTTGTTATGACAGAACTTACGCAAACTACTAATACAAATAACAATAGTAAGTCAAGTAAGAGTAAAAGTAATCAACAAGGCGGAATGCCAGGTGGAGGAATGTCAGGCGGAGGAGGAATGCCACGAAATTAAAGAATGTATGGTTTAATGGAGGTAGAATATGAATCTTGTTATAGAAATGAAAAATATTAATAAAGTCTATAAAATGGGCAGTAGCGAATATAGCGCTTTAAGTGATGTTAATCTAAATATAGAAAAAGGTGAATTTGTATCAATAGTGGGACCTTCTGGAGCAGGTAAATCTACTTTAATGAATCTAATAGGTTGTTTGGATGTGCCAACTTCTGGAGAATATATTCTTGATGGAGAAGATACAAATTGTAATGATAATAAATTATCAGAGATTCGCAACAGAAAAATAGGTTTCATATTCCAAAATTATAATCTTCTTCCTAAGATGAATGTGCTAGATAATGTGGAATTACCTTTAATATATCAAGGGTTAAGTAATAGAGAAATGAAAGAAAAAGCTTTGAAATCACTAGAAAGGGTTGGATTGATATCTCACATTAAACATAAGCCTGCGGAACTTTCAGGAGGACAAAAACAAAGAGTTGCTATTGCAAGAGCACTAGCCACAGAACCTGAATTATTACTAGCAGATGAACCTACAGGGGCATTAGATAGCAAAACAGGAAAAGAGGTTATTGAAATGCTTAAGGAATTAAATAAAGAAGGAAATACAATTGTACTTATAACTCATGATAATGAAATTGCACATCAGGCAAAAAGAATAATAACTGTAAAAGATGGATATATTCAATCAGATGAATTAAATTGTGAATATAGTAAGGTGATTTAAATGAAATTTAGTAAACTTATAAAAATGGCATTTTTATCGGTTTTAGCCAATAAAATGAGATCTTTCCTTACTATGCTTGGTATAATAATAGGAATTACTTCTGTTATAGCTTTAGTAGGTATGGGACAGGGAACTAAACAGGATGTAGCTTCTAAAATTTCAAGTTTAGGAACTAATCTTATAACTGTAAATATCATGGGAAGAAGAAGTTTAACAGTAACAAATAGTGAATTGAATGAACTTAAAAAGAAACCAGGAATAAAGGATATAGCACCTTCAGCATCACAGCAAAATGCCACAGTAAAGTCTGAATCAAGTTCTAAAAGTACTACAGCTTCTATTGAAGGATGTGTTCCAAGCTCTGCTACTATAAGAAAATTAGGTGTAAGTAGTGGAAGGTTTGTAACTCAAGATGATGTGGATAGTAGATATAGAGTTGCAGTAATTGGCACAAATGCAGCAGATACTTTGTTTGGAAGTACGAATGTTGTTGGAGAAGAAATTAATATAAATGGAAGTATATTTTCTATAGTAGGTGTACTTGCTACTCAAGGTGGTAGTGGACAAAATTCTCCAGATGATGAAATAATAGTACCTTTAAGTGTGGTTCAAAGGCTATTTAAAATTTCAGAAATAAAAACTTTTTATGTTGAAGCAGAAAGTCAGGATTCAATATCAGAAGCAAAAGGATATCTTCAGTTATTTTTAAACAACAAATTTAGCAGTGATTCTTCACAAAATACTAATTATAGAATAATGGATCAGTCTAGTCTTTTGGAAACAGCTACTTCAACAAGTGATAGTATGACTACTATGCTTTCAGGAGTGGCAGCTATATCTTTGCTTGTTGGTGGAATAGGTATTATGAATATTATGCTTGTTTCAGTAGTTGAAAGAACAAAAGAAATAGGCATAAGAAAAGCCATTGGTGCTAAGAGGAAAACTATCTTGATGCAATTTTTACTAGAATCTGCGGGCATAAGTACTTTTGGTGGAATTTTGGGAGTTTTAGGTGGATATGCAGCAGCTTATGTAATGAAAACTTTTTTTCATACATCTGTTGTAATATCTAATAGTGTGGTAATGGAAGCATTTCTATTTTCTATACTTGTGGGCATAGTTTTTGGAGTATATCCTGCTAATAAGGCTTCTAAGTTAAGTCCTATTGAAGCATTGAGATTCGAATAAATGCCAAATAATAAAGTGCTGACAAATATGTGTTGTCAGTACTTTATTTATAAAATAAATATTTAGAATTTTTAAGTAAAGTACATATACAAAATGTCGAAAATCAGGTAAAATTAAGTTTAAGTTGTAACCTAATTGTAACAATTTAATATTAAAATATAAATATAACTTTAATGTTTATATTTTAATGTCAAAATGTAGTAAGAGATAAAGTACCAAAGATAACGAAAATACAGAGGAGTGTAAGTACATGAATTTTTTTAGAAACTTAAAAATTGCACATAAAATTAGTTTTCTTGCAACTAGTTTTCTTGTTTTTCTATTAATAATGGGGGCTGCTTCAGTAAAACAATTGTCTTTAGTCAATATTGGGATTAAGGAACTAAGTGAATCAAGAATGGGTCCAATTGTTAAGTTAGAGAACATGAAATCTAATGTGGAATATATTCGAACTAGAAGTAGTGCGTTAATGGATGCAAGTGATGAAAATACAAAGAATACTATAAAAAGTGATGTTGCAAATAAGGTAGCATCAATTGACAAATCATTATCAGAATATAAAAGTGATGCTGATTACAAAACTTTATTAGATAATTATGATAAGTTTATAGCAGCAAAGGATGAATTTATAAAAACTGCAGGTCAACATCAAGTTTCTCAACAGCAAGGAACTGCAGATGCTAGTGCTCAGACAATACCTAATGATGCTTCTAATTTTGATAAAGCTAAAACTGCATTAACTGCATCCTTTGATGAAATTATCAATAATCATGTTAAAGCAGCAAATAATACTTATGATCAAAGTAAAAAGATTTTTGGCACTACGATGATTGAAATAATATCACTTTCATTGATATGTTTAATTATAACTTTGATTTTATCTGTAATTATAATAAGAGAAACTGTTGACCCAATTAGAAGGGTTACCAAAAAACTAAAAGAAATTTCTGAAAGTGATGGTGATTTAACTCAAAGAATAGGTTATGAAAGTAAAGATGAAATGGGAGATTTGAGTAGAAGTTTTGACTTATTTATGGACAAACTTCATTCAATTATTAAGGAAGTATCATTTTCAGCTGAAACTATAACATCCTTAAGTGAAAATTTAAGTGATGCAACAACAGCAACAACACAGTCTTTAGATAGTATAGCAGGTACTGTTTCAGAGATATCCTCTAGCACAGCAGATGGAGCTGCTGTTTCAGAAGAAACTTCAGCAAGTCTTGCAGAAGTAGCTAAATTTTCTGAATCAACTTCTGTAGCAACAAAGAATACTTCTGTAAATAGTAAAAAGGCAAAAGAAATAGCAGAAGAAGGAGCAGGAAAAATATCTGAAATTGTTTCTTCTATAACGGATATAGCTTCTTCATCAAAAGAAGTATCAATAATCATAAATGATCTTGATGTATCTTCAAAGGAGATTGGAGAAATTATTCAAATAATAACAGGAATTTCAGTTCAAACAAACATGTTAGCTTTAAATGCAGCCATAGAGGCGGCTCGTGCAGGTGAAGCTGGAAAAGGCTTTAGTGTAGTAGCGGATGAAATTAGACAGCTTGCAGATGAAAGTAATAATGCAGCAACACAGATATCTGAATTAGTTAAGGAAAATCAATTGAAATCAGCTTCAGCTGTAACCTCATTTGATCAAGTTGAAGTAAAGGTGTCTCATGGAGTTACTAAAGCGTCTGAGGTTGGAGAGAGTATACAAAGTATAATACATAATATACAAGATATAGTAAATCAAATAGAACAAATAGATAATGCTAATGAGCAGCAGGCAAAGAGTACTAAAGAAATTGAAATGGCTATTAATACTATAGCTAGTAGTTCAAGTGAAATAGCTGGTGGTACTGAAAATATAAGTGCAAGCATAGAAGAACAGCTTAGTACTATGAATGAGATAGAGAAAAATACAAAAGATTTATCAGGGATGTCAAAGAAACTAACTAAAATGACATCTGGATTTAAAGTGTAATTGTAAAAAGCTAAAAAAGGACTTTTCAAAAATTTATTTGAAAGTCCTTTTTTAGCTATTTTAAACTATTATATATCAAGTTAAGATTATTTTTCATAGTTTCTAGGTAATCTTTACCGCCCTCTGTATTTTCTAAGGTATAAATTTTTTGTGCTTTAGCTCCAACTTGATTTGCTAGTGTTTCGGAAACTTTAGGGCTTACCATATCCTCAACAAAGATTGTTTTTATATGCTTTTCTTTACAATAATCAACTAGTTCTTTTAACTTTTTAGCACTAGGTTCTCCCTCTGCAAAAACACCTTCAATACTGTTTTGATTTAATCCAAAATCTCTGCAGAGGTAAGCAAATGCAGCATGACCTGTGACAAAGTTTTTGTTTTGTAAAGTACTAAATTTGCTATTGTAATTTTTATAAAGTTGTTCAAGTTTATTATAAAAGTCTAAATAATTTTTTTCAAAATAATCTTTATTTGAAGGGTCTGCTTTTACGAATGCATCTTTTATATTTTTAGCTTCATTTTCTGCACCTTTTAGGCTCATCCATAAATGAGGATCATATTTTTCATTACTTTTAGATGATTCAGCATCTATAGTTGTTATAGGAGTAGAACCATTTGATGCATTTACAACTATAAGATTTTTATTATTTACAGCTTTTAATGTTTCATCTGACCAAGGTTCCATGCCAAAACCGTTATATATAAATATTTTAGCATCACTCAATGCTTTTAAATCTTTTGTTTTTGGCTCAAAGTCATGTGCTTCAGTTCCACTGGGTATTATAGTTTCAATTTCAACTTTATCTTTACCTACTGCTTCTGCAAATTCTCGTATAGCATTAAAGGAAACTACTACTTTTAGCTTATTATTTTGTGAAGTGTTGTTTGTAGGTGAAGTTTGTTTATTGCTGCAGGATGAAAATGTAAGTACCATACAGAATATAGCAGATAGCAAAATTAACTTTTTCAACATTATGTATCACTCCTCATAAAAATAAATGCAAATAATTTGCATTTAAATATAAAATTATAATATAACTATATTAATTAATTGTCAATGTATTCAATAATTATACTAAAAGTAAGCAAAAAATTAATTATGCTCTATTTATAATGTTTATACAATTAAAAATTTATTTCACTAATATAAAATTGCTTAAAACAATTATGTACAATGTATAGTTTTTCATAGAATTTGTATATTACATACATAATTAAGTTCTAATTTTTAAGGTATGTTATGCTTAAATAGAGTATTTATAAATATAGCTAAAATTTTATAATTTATTCATAAAAATGGGTTAAAAATGAATTAGAAAAGTGTTATAATGAGTTACATAATAAAAACCTATATAAATCGGATGAAAATAATGTGAGATAACTTTTGTTAACCGAAGAAGCAATATTAAAACACCACAAGTTTAATAGAAACTTTCAGGTAAATGTAACATTATAGGACGAAACTCTGAAATTCTATTTTTAACTATGTTTAAATTTAAATGTAGAAGTTTTTAAATAGAATAACAGAGGATCATGTGGGCATTTATAAGGATATGTCCAATGGTCCTTTTTTTATTATATGAATACATAGGAGGTAACAGTATGGAAGCATTAAAGAAAACTCCACTATATAATGTTTATGAAGAATATGGTGGAAAGATAGGCAAAATTGCAGGCTGGGCTTTACCTATGCAATTTGAAGGAGTAGTAGAAGAATATAAGGCCGTAAGAAAAAAAGCAGGATTATTTGATATTTCGCATGTAGGAAAAATTCAAATAAAAGGTAAGGATGCCTTTCACTTTATTCAAAACTTGGTAACTAATGATATTGAAAATTTAGAAGAAAATAGAGCTATGTATACTCTTATGTGCTACCCTTATGGGGCAGTTATTGAGATAGTACTATTATATAAATTAAATGAAAATGATTATTTAATTACTATTAATTCGGGAAATGTAAAAAGAATTTTTAAATGGCTTATAAATAAAAAAAATAAGCATGATGTAAGTATTATTAATATTTCAAATGAAATTTGTGAACTTGCATTGCAAGGTCCTAAGTCAGAGACTATACTACAAAAATTAACAGATATAGACCTTAAAGAAATTAAATATTTGAGTTTTAAGAAAGATGTAAGTATTTGTGGGACAAAGTGTTTGCTTTCTAGAACTGGTTATACAGGAGAAGATGGATTTGAGATTTATATCCTGCCCAAAGACTTAAAATTACTTTGGAATAGTATATTGAAGGCAGGAAGGGAAGAAGGTATAAAGCCTGCAGGCTTATCCGTAAGGGATGCATTAAGGTTAGATTCTAATTTACCTCCTTTTGGAGATGAACTTTTGGAAGATATAACTCCATTTGAAGCTGGATTGAAAACTTATGTTAATTTAAGAAAGAGTGACTTTATTGGGAAGAATGCATTAAAAAAAGAAAGTGAAAAGGGAATTAAAAGAAAGATTGTAAAATTTGAAACAGGGGATAAATGCACCAATGAAATTTCTGGTTCTAATGTTATTTTTAATGGCGAAAAAGTAGGTATAGTGGCCACAGAACATTTTTCACCTAAAAAGAAAAAAAATATGGGACTAGCACTAGTAGATCTAAAATATTCAAAGTTAGGAACTACAATATTTATTAAAAATATGAATGATTTAGTTAAAGCTAAGGTAACAAGATAAATTTATTAGTTATTTTATTATAAGATTACAATAGACTTTAAATGGAATTTAAAAATTGCATTTAAAGTCTATGTATTTTTGCTGGATATTTTAAGGAAATATATTTACAAATTTAATTGAATATATATCACATAGTACTTTTATGTTTGTTTCTGTTTCTCTAAGAATTACATAGCTGATTCCAACATCTGTTAAAATTCCTTCTCTATCTTGTACTATATTAGTTCCAATCAAGAAAAATATTCGAACCCTTTTACCTATTTGTGTTCTTAAGTACCCTTGTGTATATTGAATATCTTGAGCTATTGGCGAACCAGGAGCTTGCTCAAATCCTTGATCTTGCATGATTGGCTGCTGCTGAGGCTGTTGTTGAGGTTGTTGTTGAGGTTGTTGTTGAGGCTGCTGTTGTTCTTCTTGGAATTGAGGAACTGGTTGCTTTTTCTGACGAGAGTTGAGAATATTAGGAGAATCATAGTCTATTGTGTAAGGATTAAAGCAATTAAAACAACATTGAGGAAACATAAATAAACCTCCTTGCATAAAATTTTTTATTTTATTATTTATGAAAAACTTTATTAAGCATATGGTTTAATTTTAGGTTTTGGCATAGAGTGCAGTTGGATTATAGAAACAATGTTTCACTACTTTTATTTGAAAACTACCACTTCCGTTATATGGAAAAGTGTATGGACAAGGAGCAAATGGATTAAAATACCATAGCGAATAACCTATTGGAAATAATCTATTTCCTGCTAATGCCCAATCTGCAATATCATAGTGAATTTGTTCCGGTGGATTTGCCCAAATTGTCTGAGGATTAGCTACACCGCCTAAAACTGAGCGCATGCAATCATATTGTCCCTTTTGATAAATTATTTTTCTAATATCCCCTTGACCAATTTTATGGTACTCACCATATGGAACTCTTACTCTATTCATAATAGAAGTAGCAACGGCTTTCATTCCGTTTTCGCCTTCTCCACCAGATTCACATTTAATTAGTCTTGCTAACAATTCTCTATTTGAATAAGCCATATATTAGTCACCTCGATTATTCTCACTATAATAATAGTTTATTCACACATGTGGTAAATGTTACAATTTTAATAAGATTATTATATTTTTAATTATCAGGGTAATTAAGTACATTTCTTGCATTAAATAAATATATTAATAAAAGAAGATGATGAAATTTTGGGAAGAGGGGAGAAAACAACTATGAGTTATATTGATGTGAGTAAATATAAATATTTAGGACACGGGAAGAATGGAAAAGTGTACTTAATGCCTGATGGAAAAGCAATAAAGATATGTAAAAGGGAAGATAGGTGTTTGGAAGAATACAAAGTTTTAAAAATAGCTGAAGGAAGCAGTTATTTTCCAAAAGTATATGAAATAAAAGGAAAAGTTATGATAAGGGAATATATAGATGGATATGATTTAAATACTTATATAAAAAAATACGGACTAAGCAAAAATTTAGTATTGAATTTAATAGGAATGGTTGAAGAATTTGAAAAGCTTGGATTTAAGAGATTAGATATGAGAGGAATTCATATATATGTAACTAAAAATGAAAAAGTAAAGGTTATAGATCCTTCTATGCAGCTTATAAAGACAGTAAAATACCCTGAGCTTATGCTAAGAGATTTAAAAAATTTAGGCGTGATAGATAAATTCTATAGTGTTTTAAAAGATGAAAGACCTGATTTGTATAAGAAGTGGAATAGATAGCTTTATATATAATCTCTGTTTTCAATAAAAGACTTGTTAATACAAAATAATTTGAATTTAGTGAGTATTAAAGTTTCACATATTAAAATTAGTGAATTTTATGAAATTTTATTCAAATTATGTTATTATTAACTTGGATTATTATAGGGGGATATGGGAGATGGTAAAATGAAAATACTTTTGTTTCTTATGGCTTTTCTCGTAATTCAGTGCATAATTTTTATGCTGCTTTATAATAAAATTATAAAGCCATTAAAGATAGCAACAGAAATTATTAACATGACTGCTGATTTAGATTTAACAGTTCAAGAAAAAACTAATGAATTTCAGTTTTTACTGAATGGCAAAAGTAAAATTAGCAATATGGTAAAATCTGTTTGTAATTTAAGGGAACAGCTTAGGAGTATAGCTAAAATTATTAAGGAAAATTCAAAGGATATTTCAGAATATTATAATGGAGTTTATATATCAACTGAAGAAGCAGTGTCTTCAATTGAAAATTTAACTGCCACAATGGAAGAGCTGTCAAAAAGGTCAGTGGAAGAAGCAAAGAGTTCTGAGAGTGGGAATGAAAAATTATTAAGTCTGGCTGAGGAAATAAAAATAGCAGTGCAAGGATCTGATAGGGTTATAAAATTATCTAAGGCAACTCAAAAAATTAATTTAATGGGCATGGAAGCAATGAAGAAGCTTATAGAAAAATTTGAAATAAATAATAGCAGCGTAAAAAAAATATCTAACAATGTGGATTATTTATCTAATAAGTCAGGTGATATTGGTGAAATTGTTAATGCTATAGAATCAATTGCAAGTCAAACTAATCTTTTAGCACTTAATGCAGCTATAGAAGCAGCAAGAGCTGGTGAGGCTGGAAAAGGATTTGCCATAGTTGCAGATGAAATAAGAAAACTATCTGAAGAAACAACAAATTCTGCAAAACAAATAGAAAAAATAGTAAAAGATATACAAGGTGAGATAGAAAATACTAAATTGAATATGGAACATAGTAACAAGGCTACTGAAGAAGCTAATGCTGCTATGGTAGAAGCTGAAAAATCGCTTTTTTCAACTGGGAAAGCAGTTAAAAATACAATGAGGCAAGTAGAGTGCCAAGCATCAAGTATTAATAAAGTAGATGAAAATAAGGAAATAGCTATTAGTTCCATAAGAAATATAGCTGATATTACACAAAAATCAGCAGCATCAACACAAGAACTATCGGCTTCTATGGCAGAACAATATGAAGCTGTTGAAAAAGTATCTAAAAGCTTAGAAAAGCTTGATGAAATTTCATCAAAATTAAATAAGGTCACAGAAAAGTTTAAACTTTAATGACCCAACTTTAGCAGTTTAAAAATAATGCGACACAATTGTCCTATGAAAAAATTGTGTCGCAATGTGCTTCTTATGTTAGGTTATTGGATAGAAATTTATCTATTAATTTATAAAGTGTAGTATAGTCAATTGGTTTAGAAATATAATCGTCCATTCCTGCTGATAAAAATTTTTCTCTATCGCCTATCATAGCATAGGCTGTCATTGCTATAATTGGAATGTGATTTCCTGTATTTATTTCTATATTGCGAATGTTTTTGGTGGTGTTTAATCCATTTAAATTAGGCATTTGTATATCCATAAGGATTAAATCAATTTTTTTTATTTGTTTTAATAAGGTTAAAGCTTCAATGCCATCAAAAGCGGTAAAATAATTATAGCCTTTCTTACTTATTAGAGTAGAAATAAATCTTTGATTTATTTCGTTATCATCTACAATTAAAATATTCTTAGAGCTATTAACTTGTTTTATATTTGGTGTTATTTCTTTAATATATTTTACAGTACTTGCAATTTCATTATCATCTTCTAAAAAACATTTTGATGAATTTTCAGCTGGAAAAAATTCTGCGGTAAAGTAAAAACAACTTCCTTCATTATGCTTACTTGTTACCCATATATCGCCATTCATCATATTTACAAGGTGTTTAGATATTGAAAGTCCCAATCCAGTACCGCCATATTTTTTAGTGTACGAATCATCTATTTGACTAAAGGTTTTAAAAAGCCTGTCCATTTTATCTTCAGGAATTCCAATTCCAGTATCGCTAACAGAAAATTGAATTTTAATTTTATCTTTAGGTCCTTCAATTTTTTTTGCGCAGACCATTATATTTCCTCTGTCTGTAAACTTAATAGCATTGCTTAGTAAATTCATTAATATTTGGTCCAATTTTGAAGGATCACCTATAATATTACCTTCACTAATGTTAGGATCAATGAAATACATAACTTCAATAAACTTTTTATAAGCAAGAACAGAGATGTTTTTAACCATTTTTGAAATCCTTTCTTCAAGGTTAAAAGGTACTAAGTCAAGCTTGAACTTGCCGGATTCAATTTTAGATATATCTAAAATGTCATTTATTATATCTAGTAAGTGGCTTGAGGAAGATTTTACCATATTCAAATATTCTCTTTGTTCATTTGTCAATTCTGTCATCAAAGTTAAATCTGTCATACCCATTATTCCATTTATTGGAGTTCTTATTTCATGACTCATATTAGCTAAAAATCTACTTTTTTCAATATTAGCTTCTTCAGCTGCAATTTTAGCTTTTTTTAGTTCCTCTTCGCTTTCCATTCTCTTAGTTATATCTCTTCCAATAGAATAAATAAGGCTATATTCTTTTATTACGAATGAATTCCATTCAATCCACTTATAGGTTCCGTTTTTACAAATATATCTATTTTTGAATATGTGTCTACCATATTTTAATAAATATGAAAAATCGTTTACACAACCTTGAATATCATCAACATGAACAAAATCTTTAAAGTTTTTATATAGAACATCCTTTTCGCTCCATTCCAAAATTTTATTCATACCAGCACTTACTTGAAAAAACTTACCATCATAATCAAATATAGAAAATATATCATCAGATAAGTTGGTGAAATTTTGAACTTTTTTTTCCACAGTTTTAAGCTTAGTAATGTCTTGTACTTGTAATAAAATTGCAGTTAAATCTTTTTTTTCATTTAGTATAGGAGCAGTTACAATATCAAAATAATAAATTCTATTTTTATTTGTTTCAAAGTCAGCACGTTGATTTAATTTATATTTGCAAGTAACACGAGAAGGTTTTTTGTTTCTAATTCTATTTTTTACACTTTCATAAATATGAGGAGTATTAAAGAAATTAGAATATTTGAACTCCTTTATGTCATCTAAGTTAAACATATTGCAGAAGGATTCATTTGAGGATATAACTTCTCCATTAGCATCAAAAAGTTCTATTCCGATGGGAGATTGCTCATATATACTTCTGAACTTTTTTTCACTATTATATAGTTCCTTATGAAGCTTTTTATTTTCAGTTATATCTCTAGCAATAACAGAGTCACATACAGTATCCCCACTATAGTTCTTAACAGGTGATATGCTTATGGATAAGTATATAACTTCATTATTTCTATTTGTCATTTCTATTTCGTAGTTTTTAATTCCATTTTTACTTATTGTACTGCATAAGATTTTATTATTTTCGTTATTATCTAATATGGAAAATTTTTTACCTAAAATTTCTTGTTCACTATATCCAAAAATTCTTTCAGCCGCTTTATTCCAGCTTATTATTTTGCCATCTAAAGTTTTTCCTATTATAACATCTTCAGATGCATCAGCTATGGAAGCTAATTGTAAAGCTTTTTTTGTGTATTCATCTTTTTGAAGACGGTAGTTTATAATTAAAAATATGGAATCATTATGCTTTATAAATTGTCCATTAAATTTCCAGGTAATATTATTGAGTTTTACTTCTTTAACAAAAACCTTATTTTGTTTAATGCTTGTTTTAAACTTAATAAAATCTTCTTCAATAAACCATAAAAGATTATTAAATTTAGCATTAAAAGCGTTTATATTTTCATCCATGTAAATGGTATGCAGCATTTCAACAGCAGGAGAATTATATTCTTTTATAGTATCATTGCTGTGTATTAAAAAAAAAGGTACAGAAATATAAGATAAAAATTTAAAGTGTTGTCTAAAATCTTCTTCGTTTTCAAATATATGTCTCATAATAGATAAAAATAGATGTTAAATCTACTTTAATGTTCACCTCTTTCTTAAAATTAAAAATGTCTTGAAAATTATGGCGTTTTCTTTAAAGTATATTACACTTACATATATGTATCAACAAGAAGAATTAAAGTAATTTTAAATTGTATTTTATTTTTATAAACATTCGGTTACCAATTTACAAAAAATTAACATTGTTATATAATTTTCATATATGAATATATTTCCAATAGGTTATAAATTTTAAAGGAAGGTAGATGATAATTTTGTTAAGAGCTTTTAAAAACAAGAAGTTGACATCCTTGGTAATGACAATACTAATGGTAGTATCACTTTTAACACCAACCGCTTTTACAGATGTTAAAGCAAGTGAATCTGGTAAATTATTTGATTTAATTGAAATTACAGATTTTCATGGTGCATTAGAGGATGCAAGCACACCTCCATTACCTGCAGGAGCAGTACTTGCTAAAAATATTGGCAATATTAAAAATGCAAATCCAAATAGAACACTGGTTCTTGGAGGAGGAGACTTGTATCAAGGTTCACCAATGTCAAATGTTTTATTTGGAGTTCCTGTACAAAAGTTAATGAGCAGTATTGGAATGGAAGTAACAGCTCTTGGAAATCATGAATTTGATTGGGGATTAGACAAAATTATAAATACTACAATGAAGGATTCTAAGTATTCAATTGTATGTTCAAATCTTTATAATAAAAATACTGGAGAAAGAGTTTTTGAGCCATATAAAATTATAAATAAAGATGGAGTAAAAATTGCAGTTATAGGAGCAATAACTACAGAAACACCAGGAATAGTTCTTCCAAATAATGTAGCAAATTATAAGTTTACAGATCCTTTAAATGAGATAAATAGTTTAGCTAAGGACATTAAAGATAATAAAAAGGCAGATGTAATTTTAGCACTTATGCATGAAGGAAGCAATCAAGATTGTAAAACAGGTAAAGTTTTTGACATAGTAGACAAGCTTTCTAATGTAGATGCAGTGTTAGGAGGGCATTCACATACCGCTGTACAAGCTATTAGTAAAACAGGCATACCAGTTGTGATAGGTAAAGCACAAGCAAAAGGTTTTATAGATTTGAAAATGTCTGTAGAATCTTCAGGAAAAGTATCATTTATAAATCCAACTACAAGTTATATAGCATTAGATAATAATAAAGATAATGGATACAAAGCAAAAAATCCAATCACTGATGCTAATGCATTATCTATAGTAGCTGATGCTAAAAAGCAAGTTGGCTCAACCTTTAATGAAGTTATAGGCAAGACAAATAAAGATTTAACTAGGAAACAAGATACAGCTCCTTTTGGAGAATCTTATCTGGGAAATTGGACAGCTGATATTATAAAAAATAAAGGGAATGCAGATGTTGGATTACAAAATAATGGAGGTATAAGAGTTGATATACCAAAAGGGGATATAACAGTTGGAACAATATTTTACTTAATGCCTTTTGATAATGTAGTAACTACAGTAAAGATGAATAAAGCTCAGTTAACAAAGGTATTTGAAGAAGCCTTTGCAGACAATGGAGTTGGAGTTCAAATGTCGGGACTTAAGGTTACTTATGATTCAACAAAACCATCAGGAAATAGAGTAATAGATATAAAAAAGGCAGATGGCACAGCTATTTCTGATAAAGAAATCTTGAAGGTTGCTACTAATGATTTTATGGCAACAGGAGGAGATGGCTTTGTTGTATTTAATGAGCCATCAGTTAAAGAAACTTATAATGATACTCATATACTTGTAAGAGATTCATTAATTGAAAATATAAAAGCAAATAAGGGTATAATAGCTTCAATGGATAAGAGAATAGCCACTAATGGAGCTTCACAAATATCCATAGTAGGAACTTCAGATATTCATGGAAGTATATATCCTATAGATTATAGTACAGGAAAAGCTGCAAATTTAGGACTAGCTAAAGTTTCAACTTATGTAAATAACTTAAGAAATGGAAATCCAAATGTAATGCTTGTGGATTCTGGTGATACTATTCAAGGAACACCATTATCTTATTATTATGACAAAGTAGATACAAAGTCAGAATATCCAATGATGAAGGTTATGGGGGCTATGAAATATGATTCATGGACACTTGGTAATCATGAGTTCAATTATGGATTAGAAGTTTTAAACAGGGTAATTAAGGATGCTCAAAAAGAAAATATAAATGTATTATCAGCAAATACTTATAAAACTTCTGATAACTCAAACTTTGTAAAGCCTTATATTACAAAAACTCTTAATGTAAATGGAAAAAGTCTTAAAGTTGGTATATTAGGATTAACAACTAAGTGTATTCCTAATTGGGAAAATGCATCTAACTATAATGGATTAAAATTTAATGATCCAGTGGATGAAGCTAAAAAATGGGTTCCAATATTAAGAAATGATGAGAAGGCAGATTTAGTAATAGTTACTATCCATAGTGGAGAAGAAACAGCTACGGATACAATACCTGAAAATCAAGTAAAAGCCTTGGCAACAAGTGTAAATGGCATAGATGCTATAATATGCGGACATGCTCATAAAAATATATCCAGTGATCTTACATTGAAGAATCCTTCTGGAAAAGTTGTTCCTGTTACTGAACCAGCAAAATCAGGACAATATGTTTCGCAATTGGATATAAATATAAATGCAAATGGAACTATAGGAACAATCAATGCTAAAACAGTACCTATGGATGATAAAATTGCAGCCGATGAAGCTATAACTAAATTAGCACAGCCTTATGAGGATACAACTTTAAAATATATGGCAACGGTAATTGGACAATCATCAGGGGAATTTCCAGGCAAGGGACAAACAATGGAGCCAACAGCTATTATGGATTTAATAAACAAGGTACAACAAAAGGGAGCAGGAACTCAATTGTCTATAGCAGCACCTTTAAGTGAAAGTGCATATATACCAAAGGGAGATATAACAATTCAAAATATAATGGGAGTATATGTATTTGAAAATTTCTTATATGGAATAAAAATGAATGGAGCACAGCTTAAAAAGTGGATGGAGTTTTCTGCAAGATACTATGGGCAGGTAAACAATCCTAATGATGCTGTAAGTAATGATAAAACATTAAATGTTCCAGACTATAATCTGGATCAATTATATGGAGCAACTTATGATGTTGATTTAACACAACCAGCATGTACAGTGGATTCTAAAACAGGAGAAGTTAAATCAATAAGCAGAATTAAGAACTTAAAATTTAACGGAGTACCAGTAAAGGATACAGATGAATTTACAGTAGCTATAAATAACTATAGGTTTAATGGTGGTGGAGGCTTTATGGCTGCAGCTGGTTTAAAACCTGGAGATACATCTATAGTAATGTATGATTCAGCTAAGACTTTAGGAGATGATGGTCAAGTTAGAAATATGATGACTAAATACATTCAAGAAAATAAAACTATTACACCAACTGTAGATAAGAATTGGAAGTTAAGTACTACTCCAATATATCCATTTACAGTACAAACAATAAAGGGTGCTGATAGATATGAAACTGCAGCTAATATTTCTAAAAATGGATGGGATAAAGGTTCTGATTATGCAGTAATTGCTAATGGTGAAGTTTTTGCAGATGCCCTTTGTGCAGCGCCAATGGCTAAGAAGTTCAATGCTCCAATATTATTAACACAGCAAAATAAACTTTCTGACTATTCAAAAGCTGAGTTAGAAAGATTAAATGTAAAGCATGTAATAATCGTTGGTGGTGAAGGGTCTATATCTAAAGAAATAGAAAGCAATATACAAAATAATTTAAAGGTTAAACCAGAAGTTAAAAGAATATATGGAAAAGATAGATTTGAAACTTCTGTAAATATTGCAAAAGAAGTAGGAATCAAGGATAAAGCTATTTTTGTTAATGGATATAATTATCCTGATGCTTTATCAGTATCATCAGTGGCTGCATCAAAAGAAATGCCAATACTTTTAACAGAAGGCAATAAACTTCCAGATAGTGTAGCTGCATATATTAATGAGAATAAGGCAAAGAATTTTTATATAATTGGACTAGATGGTGCAATTAGCAAGTCAGTAGAGAATTCTTTAGATAAAGTTTTATCTAAGAATGCAGTAAGGCTTGGAGGAAGCAATAGATTTGAAACAAATGTAGCAGTAATGAAAGAATTCCAAAATGATTTAAAATTAGATAAAATGTTTGTAGCGTTAGGAGATGGCTCAACTGGTACTGAATTTGCAGATGGATTAGCAGGTTCTGCATTAGCAGCACAAAGTTCTTCTCCAATAATGTTAGTATATAATAATGTTCCAAAGGCAACTACAGATTATATTAACAGTAATACTAGTCCTAATAGCATTGTAATACTACTTGGAGGACAAACTAAATTGCCAACAGGTATAGGCAACTAAATAAAAATGATAAGATACAACTTTTGAAAAGTTGTGTCTTATCATTTTTATTTAAGTTAATTTGAGCTATTACATATATCATTTAGTTTAAATAGCATCAAGCTTTCTTTCTAGTTCATCAATAAGTTTTAAATATTTATCTTGTATATTGTTTAAAGCAGCATTTTTTTCAACTTCTTCAGATTTTTCATTTAGTATTTTTGCGTTTTCTTCTGTTAATGAACGTTCTGCAAATTTATATAAGGCTGTATCTTCACGTTCTATGTGTCGGGTTAGCAAATCTGTATAGGAAATTGAATTTGCAATTATGTCTAATTTTGCATCTTCCTTACCAGTTTCTAATCGCTTTAATGCATTTTCTAAATTTGTCATGTATAATCTACCTAAGTCATGTTCTACTAGCATTCCCATTATAGGGCCGTTTTTAATTTTTTCTCCAAGTTGATTACTTAAGAGATCAAATAATATATTTTCTTCCTTACTATGATGATGCTTATCTGCATAATTTCTAACAAAATCTATTATTTTATAGAAATCATTGTAATCTAAAGCTTCATTCTTTAATATTTTGTAACAGTATTTTCTTACTATTTTAAGCATTCTTTTAATATTTGTATGTTCTGCAACCATTATTTCTAGAGCATTCATTTAATCACTTCCTTCTAAGAAATTTTTCTAATTTCTTGAACCCTTTTATTGTTTACTATACTTACATTATATGAAAAATTACTATTTAAGGCTTTTATAAAGCATTCTATCCATGCATCTCGAAGAATATAAAAGTTATTTACATCTCCATTAACGCTATCCCAGTATTTACTGTGAAGGCAAAGATTTGTTCTCCACATATAAACCTCAGAATTATTTTCTAGTTCTTCTGTAACTCTATCACAAGGCATACCTTCTAGAATAGAATCATTTATAATATTATAGACTTCTTCTGGAGTATTAGGAATTAAATTTTGTCTATATTTATCTCCTAATTTACTACCTTGTTTTTCAAATATATTTATTAGATCTTCTTTATATTCTTCTGAAGAATTTAGTATTTTAGTAACCCATGCTGCCTGCCTGCCTTCTGCTTTTGAAATTTTATCCTGAAGCCATCCATGTATGTTTGAGGTATCTATCATATCTTCTAGAGGCTTATCTTCAACAGGATGACCAAAATCTTTATATATTTCTTCTTTCCAATTGTCTACAGGTAAACCTTTATGTTCAGCCCAGCTTACTATGTCACTTTCTAAACCTTCAAACCATTTAATTTTATCAAATAACCAATAATGAATTTTTCCTAAAAATAAACTCATAATTAACCTCCTGAATTATTATTTTAACTTTAATTTCATGTTTTTATTATATGTAAATATGTATTATAAATCAGTAACAAATGTTACTAGAGTTATAATACAATGAAATGTATGTATGAAATTGTCAATAATAATAGTTATATGATTTGCTGTAAAATAAATAGGTATGTATTAAGCATAATAAAGTTAAATTCACACAAAAATAAAGGAAATTCAGTTATACAAATAGAATATTAAAGGTGTAATATCCTTATATTATTAAAAAAAATAAAAATATATTGGCTTCCATAAAAGGAGGAAAATCTTTAGTGGTAATTGGAGAAAAATTTTACGAAAAGAGAAAAAATAATTATTTAAATTTAGTAAAAAAACAAAATAAAGCTATAAGTATTATGAGCACTGCAAGGCTTATTATTTTTTTGGTTGGAATTATATTAACAGTATTTTTATATACAAAAAAATATATTTATTTAAGTATAAGTTCATTTTTATGCTTTTTAGTATTATTTGTTTTTATAGTTGTTATCCATGGAAAAATTAAAAGGAACAGAAATTATTCTTTAGTGCTTAGTGAAATAAATGATAATTGTATAAAACGATTTAATGGTAAATGGAAGGATTTTGTTGATGATGGTGAGGAATTTGTAGATATAGATCATAATTATTCTTTTGATTTAGATATTTTTGGTAAAGGCTCTCTTTTTCAGTGGATTAATACTGCTAATACTTATTTAGGTAGAAGAAAGTTGAAAAACTCACTTTCTACATGTTTAAAAAATGTAGAAGAAATAGAAAAAAGACAAGAGGCCATAGAGGAGCTATCAAAAAAGCTTAAATGGAGGCAAAGATTTGAAGCTGAAGGAAAAGTTATAAATGAAAAAATAGTTGATCCGTCACCTATCATTAAAGTAGCAGAGAATAGAAATCCTGTTTATACCAATAAATATATAATTCTAATATTTAAGGTATTACCTGCAATTACAGTTGGTATGCTTATATTGCATTTTATGACTAATGGAGTATCTAGATCTGTACCCCTATTATTAATAGTTATTCAGATTTTTTTGCTTATCCCAAAGGCAGGTCAACGTTTTAAGAGTTTGGGAGTAGTTTATGAATTTAAAAAAAGTATAAAGATTTATGATAAAATGATAAAATTAATTGAGAAGGAAAAGTTTCATTCTGCATATTTAATGGAACTAAAAAGTAATCTTATAAATGATAAATATAAAGCATCTGAACAAATAAGAAAATTAGTAAAGTTATGTGATGTAATTTCTGATCGTAGAAATTCTATGTATATAATTATCAATATATTATTATTGTTGGATTATCAATATATGTTTGCATTAGAAAAATGGAAAGAGAAGTGTGGAGGAAATTTACAGAAGTGGATTGATACTATTGGACAGTTTGAGGAATTGAGCAGTTTATCAATTATAAATTATGATCATCCAAAGTGGTCTATCCCTAAAATTGTTGAAAATGATTTAGTATTTGAAGCTAAGCATATGGCACATCCACTATTAGGTGAGAAAGGCGTATGTAACAATCTTACAATTAAAAAGCCATCTACTGTAGGACTTATAACAGGTTCTAATATGTCTGGTAAAAGTACACTCCTTAGAACTTCAGGAATTAATTTAGTATTAGCCTATTCAGGGTCTGCAGTATTTGCTGAGAATTTTTGTTGTTCCATAATGGAAATATATACTTGCATGAGGGTTAGTGACAATCTAGAAAAAAATATATCTTCTTTTTATGCAGAACTTTTAAAAATAAAGAATATTGTTAAAGCTTCTAAAGAAAAAAGAAAAATATTTTTCCTATTAGATGAAATTTTTAAAGGAACTAATTCGTTAGATAGACATACAGGAGCTAAGGTTTTAATAAATAGCTTAAGTAAGAAGAAAACATTAGGCTTAGTATCTACTCATGATTTGGAATTAGGTGATTTGGAAGAGGAAAGTAATAATAAAATAAAGAATTATCATTTTAGAGAATATTATAAAGATAATAAAATTTATTTCGATTATAAGCTTCAAAGAGGTATATCAAAAACTAGGAATGCTCTTTATTTAATGAAGATGGCGGGAATAGAAATTGAACATGATATACAAAAATAAATATAAGCTTTAGGAGGGGTACTATATGTTTGATTTATTAAAGAAAGATTATTCTGTAATATCTCCTGCATCTGGTAAGGTATTGGAGTTGTCAGAGGTACCAGATGAAGTTTTTGCTAATAAACTTGCTGGAGATGGTGTTGCTATTGATTGTTCAGGAGATACAATAGTCTCACCAGCAGATGGTGTATTAACTATAATATTTAAGACAAATCACGCTTTTGCTGTTACCATTGATAATGGAGTAGAAATCTTAGTTCATATAGGAATAGATACGATACAAGTAGATGGTGAAGGATTTCAAAGAATAGCTAAAGAGGGGAGCATAGTTAAAGCTGGAGATCCTATAATAAAAATCGATAGGGAGATTATAAAAGAAAAAGGATTTTCTTTAATTACTCCAGTTTTAATTGTTAATGGTGACAGAGTTAAGAATATTGATAAAAATGTTGGAGTAAATGTATCAGCAGGAGAGGATATTATATTTACTTATAAAACTAAATAATTCAAATATTTATTTGGAGGTTTTTTATGATTTTTGTTAAGAATGATAATACCAATCCATATATCAATCATGCCATTGAAGAATATATGCTAAAAAATTTTGAAGAAGATTGTTTTATGTTATGGAGAAATGAACGTTGTATATTAATAGGAAAAAATCAAAATACTCTTTCGGAAATAAATATGAATTATGTAAAAAAACACAATTTACCTGTTGTAAGAAGGATGTCAGGTGGAGGAGCAATTTTTAATGATCTTGGAAATTTACATTTTACTTTTATAGCTAATAATAGTGAAAATCGTTTTGCAGATTTTTGTAAGTTTACATATCCTATTATAAATGCTCTAAAGAAAATTGGTATAAATGCTGATTTATCAGGAAGAAATGATTTAACCATAGATGGAAAGAAATTTTCGGGTAATGCTCAATACAACTATAAAGATAAAATTCTTCACCATGGTAGCATTTTATTTTCAGCTAGTATGAATGATTTAACATCAGCATTAAAAGTAAAAGATATAAAGTTTCAAGACAAATCAGTTAAATCTGTAGGAAGTAGGGTTACTAACATAAGTGAACATTTAAAGATTCCCATGAGTTTAGATGAATTTAAAGAGTTTTTGGCTAATTCTATTATGAGTGAACAGCAAGAAGTAAAAATTTACGAATTAACAGAAGAGGATTGGATTCATATAAAAAAGATTTCTGATGAAAAGTATTCTACATGGGAATGGAATTATGGAAAATCTCCTAATTTCAATTATTTTAATGAAAAAAAGTTTTTAGGAGGAATAGTACAGGCTAATATAAATGTGGAAAAGGGATTAATAAGCAGTATTAAATTATATGGAGATTTTTTTAGTGAAAGTGATGTTATTGAATTGGAAAATGTTTTTACTGGAATAAGATATAATGAAAAGAGTATAAGAGATGTTTTAAAGAATATATCAATTGAAAAATATATGAGTAATATTAATGAAGATAACTTAATGCAAGTAATGTTTAATTAATATATAGATTTTTTCAAAGGGGGATAAGATCATGCATCAAAGAAAACCAGAATGGCTAAGAGTAAAAATAAGAGGGGGAGAGATTTCTGGTAATGTTCAAGAAATACTAAAGAAATATTCGTTAAATACAGTTTGCAGAGAAGCAAATTGTCCAAATAGAATGGAATGCTTTAACAAGAGAACAGCCACATTCATGATACTTGGAAAGAATTGTACTCGTAATTGTACTTTTTGTAATGTAACAAAAGAAAAACCAGAGGTGGTTGATTATAAAGAACCGCATAATGTAGCACAAGCAGTTGATAAGCTAAATCTTAAACATACTGTTATAACTTCTGTAACAAGAGATGATATTGAAGATGGTGGAGCAGCACATTTTGCAAAAGTAATAGAAGAGATAAAAAAATTAAATAAAAATATCACTATAGAAGTATTAATACCTGATTTTAAAGGAAATAAAGAGGCTTTGAAAAAGGTGGTAAGTGCTAAACCTGATATAATAAATCATAATGTAGAAACAACGCCAAGGCTTTATAGAGAAGTAAGACCTATGGCAGTGTATGATAGATCATTGGAACTTTTACAGCAAGTGAAGGAAATGGATGATTCAATAATGACTAAGTCTGGCTTTATGCTAGGACTTGGAGAAAATGAAGATGATGTAATAGGAATACTTAAGGACTTGAAAAACATTAATTGTGAAATTGTAACTATAGGACAATATTTGGCACCTTCCTCAAAGCATCATCCAGTAGTAGAGTATGTGCATCCAGATACATTTAAAAAATATGAGAAAATAGCTTTAGATATGGGATTTAAACATGTTTTTTCTGCTCCTTTAGTTAGAAGTTCTTATTATGCAGAACAGGTATTTAATTATTAATTGTTTATTCGATAATAAAAAAGTTATCATAATGAAAAAATTCTCAAAATGGTACTAAAAAAGTATCGTTTTGAGAATTTTTTGCTGTTTTTACCTTGTAAAACATATGGCATAAAAATTGCTGCTATTTATTGTAAAGATAATCTATTTAAAGAAAAAATGAAGGGTTTTTTATTATAAGGTTGGGGGGATAAAATTATGCATATTCCAGATAATTATTTAAGTCCATCAACCTGTGCAGCAATGGGGGTTATTATGCTGCCAGTGTGGACAAAATCAGTAAAAAAGGTTAAAGAAGAAGTAAGTAAAAGAAAAATGCCTATACTTGGTGTATGTGCAGCTGTATCATTTCTTGTAATGATGTTTAATGTGCCAGTTCCAGGAGGCACTACAGCTCATGCAGTAGGAGCAACTTTAATAGCAATATTAGTAGGACCATATGCGGCAACTATATCTGTCAGTATAGCATTATTAATTCAGGCATTATTTTTTGGAGATGGTGGAATACTTGCTTATGGAGCAAATACGTTTAATATGGCTTTTATAATGCCCTTTGTCGGATATTACATTTATAGATTTATAAAAAATAGAGTAAACAGTGAAAAAGGTGAATATATAGCAGCATTTATTGGTGGCTATATGGGAATATTAGCAGCAGCCTTTTGCGCATCAATTGAATTTGGAATACAACCACTATTATTTAAAGACGCAGCAGGTGCAGCAATTTACTGCCCTTATACATTAAGCGTTTCAGTGCCAGCTATGGTTTTACCTCATTTACTTGTGGGAATACTAGAAGGAGCTATAACAGCAGGAGTTTATGCTTATGTAAAAAAGATGTCACCTGGTACTATATATGAAGGAAAGAAAACAAGCAAAAAATCTTTATATGGATTACTTGGTGCTTTAATAGTATTATGTCCATTAGGACTTTTAGCTAGCGGAACTGCTTGGGGAGAATGGGATGCAGAAGAAATGAAGTCATTAGTAGGATACGTACCTAAAGCTTTTCAAAATGGATTTAGTTTTAATGCAATAGCGCCAGACTATGCTCCAGGTGGAATGCCTGAAAGGTTCGGTTATATTGTTTCAGCTATAGCTGGAGTGGCAATTTTATTAATTATATTTAAAGTAATTGCTTCAGTTAAAAAGGAAAAAGATTTACAAAATAAAGCATCATAGAATTAATATTAAATGAAAGTTTTAAAGGCTGCAGCTTATGCAAATGTATTATAAGCTGTGGCCATTTAAATTTACATTAAAATTGATGGTATAGTATACTTATATTAAGTATACTATGAAGGGGAGAGTGTTATATGAATAAAGATTTGTGGAAAAAGTGTGTAGAATTTCACGGACATTCCTGTCCAGGCTTAGCTATAGGTTATAAAGTTAGTGAAGCTGCTAAAAAAAAGATGGGATTAGATTATTCTAAAGATGAAGAAATTGTTTGTGTAACAGAAAATGACGCTTGCTGTGTAGATGCAGTACAAGTATTAACAGGTTGTTCTATAGGCAAAGGAAACTTAGTTTATAAGGATTCTGGTAAAATGGCATTTACATTTTTCAATAGAAAGAATAATGAAGCTTTGAGAATAGTTTTAAAACCATTAGACAAGTCTGAAGATAGAGAAAAACGTATGGAGTACATATTGAATGCTGATATTGAGGACTTGTTCTTATTTAAGGCACCAAAATTTAAAATTCCAGAAAAGGCTAGACTTTTTAATAGCATTATCTGCGAAAACTGTGGAGAAAGTACTGCAGAACATAAGATAAGACTTATGGATGGCAAAAAGGTTTGCTTAGATTGCTTTAATGATTATTCAAGAGGGTTTTAGTAGGAATAAATTATATTCAAACATAAATAGAAACACTAAATTTTACATAAGTAAAGTTTAGTGTTTTTATTATTTCTTCTTTGATATTTGAGTTAGGTGCTTTCAATAAATATCCATTTATAACAACAGAATACTTACATTAGAGGCATAATGTGTCTAATATTTTTTAAAATTAAATACATACTAAAAACAAAGACTATATTGTTCTTGTAAAGCGAGGTGATATATATGGATAATAAAAAGCTTACACTACAACAAAATTTGGATAATATTAAGAATTTAATGGGAAATGGCATGGAATTAGTAACTAAAAGTTTTGTTATAGGAAATAAAAATCCTGTTGAAGCATCTATTATTTATGTAAATGGTTTGGTTAATAAAGACATGATAGATAAAGATATTTTAAGTCCATTAATGCTTCATGTACAAGAAGATTTAAGCAATATACCACAGATTGAAGAATATGTATGTAAAAAATATATAATTATGAGCAATACTCAATTAGAAACAGATATAAATAAAGCTGTAGATGCTATAAAAAGGGGGAAAACTTCAGTACTAATTGAGGGGCATAGCAGCTTTATTATAATAGATACTACTGGTGGAAACTTTAGATCTATAACTGATCCTATGAATGAAACTTCAGTAAGAGGTCCTAGGGATTCTTTTATAGAAAGTTTAGAAACAAATGTAAGCATTATAAGAAGAAGGTTAAAAGATAGAAACTTGAAAACAGAAAAAGTTATTATAGGTGTAAGATCTCAAACTGATTTAGTAATTATGTATATAGATGATATAGTAGATAAAAATTTATTAAAAAAAATAAAAGATAGGATATCAGTTATAGATGTGGATGGTGTTACAGCAAATTCTATTGTTGAACAACTTATAGAAGAACATCCCTATAGTATTTTTCCACAATCTTTTGCTACAGAAAGACCAGATATAGTGCAATCAAATTTATTGGAAGGAAGAATAGCTGTATTAATGGATGGATCACCTTTTGCTATGACTGTTCCAAGTTTGTTTGGAGATTTTTTTCAAACAGTAGAAGACTATTATCATAGAACATTAGTAGCATCCTTTGTTAGGATAATAAAATACATAGCAGGTTTTATAGTAATTACTCTTTCAAGTGTTTATGTAACTTTAATAAAATTCAATTCAGAACTAATACCATTAACTTTTATACAATCTATTATTGAATCGAGAAAGGGTATAGCATTAACTCCGTTTATGTCTATATTGTCTATGAATTTGGTTATAGAATTTTTAAGAGAAGGAGGACTTAGATTACCAAGCAAGATAGGTCAGACTATAAGTGTGGTAGGTGGAATTATTATAGGGGATGCAGCAATTAAAGCTAAAATTGTAAGTTCCCTTACATTACTTGTAGTTGGTATTACAACTGTAGCTTCTTTTCTAATACCTAATTATGAAATGTCTCTTTCCATAAGGCTTTTAAATTATCCTATGTTAATATTAGCTAATTGGTTAGGAGCACTAGGGATAGCCATAGGGTGGTTTTTTTTAATAGCTTATCTTTGTTCTTTAGACAGCTATGGAGTTCCTTATTTTTCTTTTCATAAGAGTGATTTAAAAGATATCCTTATAAGAGCACCTATATGGAAAATGAATAAAAGACCAGAAGCTATACCTAATAATAACCCTGTAAGACAAAAGAATTTCAGATGGAAATTTAGGAGGGGCAAAAATGGGTAATGATAAAGGGAATACAATAACTATTACCCAATTTGCGGTTATATTACTGGGAAGTATGATTGGAATTGGAATATTGACATTACCTAATGATGTAGTGAAAGCTGCAAAGCAGGATGGATGGATAGCATGTATAATAGGTATGATATATCCTTTATATATGATTACTATGGCAATGTATATGTGTAAAAAGTTTCCTAAAGACAATATACTAATATTAAGCAAAAGGTGCTTTGGAAAGATTTTAGGTGGAATTTTTAATTTTATATTTGTAATGTTTTTCTTATTTTTGTTGACAGAGGTGGCAGCAGGAACATGTAATGTTTTTTTAATATATGTAGTTAACTTTTTAAATAGAAAAAAAATAATAGCAATTATACTTTTGGTTCCAGCTTTTATTGCATATAAAGGTATTAATACCCTTGGTAAGGTAGGAGAAATTATTTTTTGTTGTACTTTTCCTATACTTTTTATTCCTATAGCAGCCTTAAAACAAGGTAGTTTTTTAAATATTATGCCTGTATTTAGTTCTGGAATAATAAATATACTAAAAGCATCTAAAGAAACTGCGTTTTCATATTCCGGAATAGAAGTCATATTCTTGATATACCCTTTTTTAGAAAACAGAGAAAAAATTAAACGTTACAGCATAGGGGCTGCAGTACTTACTTCAATTATTTATACTTGGATAACTTTTGTAACTATATTTTATTTGGGAACTGAAACTATTCCTAAATTTTTATGGTCTGTTGTAACACTATCAGAATCTGTAATAATACCTGTAATAAATAGCTTTAGATATATATTCATGATGTTATGGTCTCTTATAATGTTTAGAACTATGTCTAATTTTTATTTTATGTTGGTTTACGGATTAAGCCAATTTACTAAGCATATAAGTAGAAAACAATTTGTTCTTTTGATGTATCCAATAGCTTTTTATTTATCTATAAAGTATGGAAATCCAACTATAAGAAGAAGTTTTTTAAGCAAGACAGTTCCTTTATATGTGCTCTTTAATTTAGTATATGTTTCTGTCGTAGCTCTTTTACTTTTTATAAAAAAAGGAGATAAACATGAAAAAAAGGTTACACACTAAGTTTATTATTTCCATGATATTAAGTGGAATTTTGTTATGGAGCTTTATAGGATCAAAGGGGGAATTAGTAGAAAATCTATCTGTACCTATAGGAATAGGAATGGATATAGTAAAGAACACAAAACAAGATGAATTATATAGGCTTCCTATTGCAATATATGTTTTTGATCCTTCTGGTAATACAACAAGTAGTGTTATTGTTGGAGAAGCTAATACTATTGGAGGTACCAGGGAAAACAGACAGGTAAAAAACAATAAAAGATATTTACTAGGGCTGGAAAAAGTATATGTAATAAGTGAAGAATTTGCTATAGATGGAGTTCATGAACTTATAGATATACTAGTTCATAATCCTCAAATAAATGATAAGGCCTTTATGACAGTATGTAAAGGAAAATCCGAGGATATTTTAAAGTATAAAGTAGAGGGGTATGCTAATTCAACAGAATTTATAGAAGGAATGATTAAAAACTCTAATTATTTTAATTTTTTTGCACCACAATATACTATGATGGATTTAGTAGTGAGAATGGATGCAGAAGGAAGAAGCACTATACTTCCATACTTGGAGATAAAGGAAAATGGTCTTGAAATTACAGGCATTGCTGTATTTAAAAAGGATAAAATGGTGGCAAAATTAGATATTATGGAAGCTAAAATAGCCAATTTGCTTAGAGAAAACAAAGTACAAGGTATGTTAAGTATACAAAAAAATTCAAAAGAATATATAAATTATTATGCACAATCTAAAAGGAAAGTTAAATGTTATAAAGAAGGTGAAAAATTTAAATTTGTAATAAATTTAAATTTAAAAGGTACTATATCATCAAATGAACTATATAAAAATTTTAATAAAGATCCTAAAGTATTGAAAGAGTTTACAAATGAAATGGAAAGTTCAATAAAAAAAGAGTGTGAAAATTTTTTAAGTAAGGCTAAATGTGAATATAAAGTGGATTTTTTAGACTTAGGAAGAGTGGCAGCAGCCAAATACGGAAGGGAAACAGGAGTAGATTGGAATAAGACTATTTGTGAATCAGATATAGAAGTAAATGTAAAAGTTAAAGTTGATACTGAAGGCAGGGGAGAATATTAAATCTTTAAGGATTATTAAAAGGTGAAAAAATGGTTAAACATGCAAAAAAAAGTGTTAAAAATATAATTATTAAAATAGCTATTGTAATGATTTTTTTGTGGAGTTTTATAGGCGCTAAGGGTCAGTTGATAGAAGATTTAGCAATTCCTATAGGCATAGGATATGATTTAATAAAAAAAAGTGAGAAGGATATAGAATATAGTATTCCAATAGCTACATATATAACTGATCCTTCAGGTGGTATAAAAAGTGAGGTTATTATTGGAAAAGCTAAAAATCTAGGAGAGACCAGGGATAATAGAGAATTGAAATCTGAAAAAAAATTTGTAATAGGGTTAGAAAAAGTGCTTATAATAAGCGAAAGTTATGCTCGACAGGGTATTAACAATATTTTTGATATATTATTGACTACGCCTCAAGTAAATGATAAAGCAGTTATGATAGTGTGTAAAGAAAAAGCTGAAGATATTTTAAAGTATAAAATTGAAGGATATTCAAATCCTGCAGAATATATAGAATCATTGATTATAAATTCTAAATACTATAATTTTTTTACTGGTGAATATAATTTTATAAATTCAATAACAAGGGTTGGTGCTGAAGGAAGAAATTTAGTACTTCCTTATATAGAATTAAAAGAAAATTTACCTCAAATTACGGGTATTGCCATATTTAAAGGTGATACAATGATAGCAAAATTAGATCTACAGGAAGCTAAAATTGTAAATTTGCTAAGAAAAGATGGTGGAGGTGGAATATTTACTATAAAAAAAGGGTCTAAGAGATATATAGACTATGAGGCAAAAGTTAAACGAAAAGTTAAATGTTATAAGCAAGGTGAAAAATATAAATTTATAATTGATTTGAATCTAAATGGTACTGTAGCATCAAATGAATTATATGCAAATCTTAATAAAGATCCAAAAGTTCAGAAAGAATTTGTTAAAGATATGGAAGATTCAATAAAAAAAAACTGTGAGAATTTTATAAGTAGTGCTAAATCTCAATATAAAGTAGATTTTTTAGGTTTGGGTAAATATGCAGCTGCTAAGTATGGGAGGCATACTGGTGTGGATTGGAATAAGGTAGTAAGTGAATCTGACATATATGTAAATGTAAAGGTTAAAGTAAATGCTGAAGGTAGAGGAGAATACTAAAAAGGTATTATTAGTTTCAGTTATATAAAGCAAAAGCAAATTTTGGGGATAATTTTAGGAGAGAAATGAATGAATAATAAAGATATTTTTTTAACTGAAAATCAATTGACTTATATACTAGTTGGAAGCATGATTGGAAGTTCAGTGTTAACGTTACCTGCTGATGTTATAAAAGATGCTCAGCAGGATGGATGGATATCTTGTATATTTGGTTTAATATATCCTATATATATGATCTTTATAGCAAACTATCTTTATAAAAAATTTCCTAAAGAAAATATATTAATTTTAAGTAAAAAGTATTTTGGTAAAATCATAGGTACTATATTAAATTTTATATTTGTATTATTTTTTTTATTAATATTAACAGAAGCAGCTTCGGGAATAGCAAATTTACTTAAGATATATATGATATTTTTTTTAGATAAAAATAAAATTCTAATAACAATATTTTTGCCAGCAGCTTTTCTTGCATATAAAGGAATTAAGCCTCTTGGAAAGACTAATGAAATTATTTTTTATTTGACTTTTGTTTCATTTTTTATTCCTATAGTTGCTTTAAAAGAAGGTATGATGATAAATGTAATGCCTGTATTTGGTTCTGGTGTAGTTAATATGATTAGATCTACAAAAGAAACTGCCCTTGCTTATTCTGGTATGGAAATTTTATTTTTGATTTATCCTTTTTTAGAAGAAAATAAAAGTTTGAAGAAGTGTGGTTTAATGAGCTTGTTAATTACCGGAAGTGTATATACTTGGTTTACTTTTATTACTATATATTATTTGGGTATCGATGTTGTTCCTAAATTTATATGGCCTGTAGTTACTGCAACAGAAGCTTTAACACTACCTATTATAAATAGTTTTAGATATGTATTTATAGTAATGTGGACTTTAATAATGATTAAAATCATAGCAAATTACTATTATTCTTTTACTTTTGGATTAAATGAACTAATTAAAAAAGTACAGAGAGAAGATTTTATCCTTATTACGTATCCCATAATTTTCTATATATCTTCTAAATATGAAAATACTATAATAAGAGGTGCATTTGCTAGTAAGATTATACCTATATATGTATTATTTAATTTATCATATGTTTCTTTAATAGCACTTTTAATAAGTATAAATAATAGAAAAATTTTAATTAAAAAATAATTCATTCATCAAGTTGAATATTTACTATTTATGAATTAAAATATTAATATAGTTTTAATTTTTATTCCATTTGAAGAATGAGGATATTATTATGAGATTTGAATTGGTAAGGAATTTAAAGGGTGATGAAGTATTAGGAAAAACGTTATTTGACGGATATGGAAAGGTGCTTTTGCCTTCGGGCACAAAATTAAATACTCCATATATAAATAGAATAAAACAAAGTGGATTTTATTATATTTATATAGAAGATAACGAATTAGATGATGTTAAAGAAGATAAAAAAATTGATGAATTAAAGCAATCAACAATTGAAAGACTTCCTAGTATATTTACAAGTATAATTCAGGGGGATGTCAATACCATTAAAGAATCTTTTAAAATTGTAGAAAATTTAGCTGAATATATTGCTGAAGAAGGTGATATGAATACTAATTTGTATGAAATTAGTAGATATGATAACTACACATATATTCATTGTGTAGATACAGCAATTATGTCCATATTTTTAGGGCGTTCCTTAAACTTAAAAAAAGAAGAATTAACGGAATTAGGAATTTCAGCAATACTACATGATATAGGAAAAATAAAAATTTCAAATGGAATTATAAATAAAAAAGAACCTCTTACTGCGGAAGAGTTTGAAGAAATTAAAAAACATCCAGTATATGGTTATGAGATTTTAAAAGAAGCTGGAATAAATAATAAAAATATTTTATGTGCAGTAGCGCAGCATCATGAAAGAATAGATGGACAAGGTTACCCTAATGGAATAAGTGGAGATAAAATTTGGTATTATGCAAAAATTATTAGTGTTTGTGATGTTTTTACAGCCTTAAGTGCTAATAGAGCTTATAGAGAAAGATTCAATCCAAATGAAGCTTATGAGTATATAATATCCAATGCTAGTACTATTTTTGAAAGTAATATAGTACAAAAATTTAAGGAAAGTTTTTCTATTTATCCATTAGGGTGTTGTGTAAAACTTTCTAATGGAGTGGAAGGATATGTGGTAAAGCAAAATAAATATTTTCCAGACAGACCTGTTATAAGAGTTAAATATGATCATATTACAAAAGAAAAAATAACTAACTATGAAATCGATCTATTAACAACATATAATACAGTTATAGAATCTCTTGTTTATTAGAGTATACTATAAATAAAATAAAGGAGATTTATATGTTATCATTGCAAGACAATTATAATCAATTAAAGAATGATTATGAAAGCTATCAGAAAATGGCTGAAGGAATAATTCAAAAACAAAATGCTAAAATAATGGAGCTAGATAAAAAATTAGATATGATGTCTCTTATAGTAGAAATTAGCGAGTACATAAATAAGTGCCTAGGCAGCAGTGAGATTGTTTCTATGATAAATGACATAATGATAGGTATTTTAGGAGTTACATATTCTAGTGTTTATTTAGTACAAAATAGAAAATTAAAATTAAAAGTTTCTAATTTGAGAGATACTAATCATCACTATTCAGTCAATGATTTTAATAAAAAAAATTTTAAATTAGAAACCAGTATTTTTAATGATATTGAAAATATATCTGAAGATAAAAGCATTGAAATACATTCATCTATATTTATGCCAATTTATTTGAAAAATAATATTTTAGGTGCAATTGTAGTGGAACACAATAGGTATAATTATTTGACGCAAGAGCATATAAAACTTCTAACTGCCTTAAGTAACCATTTAGCTATATGTTTAGAAAATAATAGTCTTTACAATAAAATAAAAGAAAATTCACAAATAGATGGGTTGACCGGATTGTATAATAGAAGTTACTTTTTTTCTATTGTAGAAAATAAGCTAAAAGATTATAGAGAAAAAATTACAATAATTATGATAGATATAGATAATTTCAAAAAATGTAATGATACATTTGGTCATCAATATGGAGATTATGTTTTAAAAGAAATTTCTAAAGTTATAAAAGAAAATCTTAGAAAAGATGATATTATAGCTAGATATGGCGGAGAAGAAATAATAGTATATATGTTTGACATGAAAAATGTAAATGATATATACCGTAGAATGGATTATATAAGAAGTGTTATAGAAAAAAGTGTGATAAGTTATAAAAATATGGAATCTAATGTTACTGTTTCTATGGGAATAGGTATGAGTAACAAAACAGATACATCTTTAGAGAAAATTATAGAGAAAGCAGATCAAAATTTATATAAAGCTAAAGACCTGGGAAAAAATAGGGTAGTCTTTTAACGAAAAATATTATAATTTTTATAAAAAATACTGTTTCGATTATGTAAGCAGTATTTTTTAATTGGCAAAATACTATTTAATTATAAATAAGTTTAAAGTAATCTTTATAGGAAATAATAGAGGAGAATAACATTTTATATTGAATAATTAATAGAAGAAAATAAGTTTTTACTTACATAATAAATCAAGATTGGGTGATAAGTATGGAGACAAAATGGACAGAGGAACAAAGAGAAGCAATTTTTACAAAAAATTGCAATCTTCTAGTAGCTGCAGGAGCAGGAGCAGGAAAAACAGCAGTGCTTGTAGAGAGAATAATACAAAAAATAACGGATGATGAAGATGATGTAGATATAGATAAACTTTTGGTTGTTACATTTACTAATGCAGCTGCTTCTGAAATGAGGGAAAGAATTGGAGATGCTATTTCAAAAAAGTTGGAGGTTGTGCCTGAATCAAAAAATCTTCAAAAGCAGCTGATGTTGTTAAACAAATCAAATATAATGACTATACATTCTTTTTGTCTTCAAGTTATTAAAAATAATTTTCATATCATAGATTTAGATCCTAATTTTAGAGTTTGTGATGAAACTGAATCCATACTTTTGAAACAGGAAACCATTGATGAAATCTTTGAGGATAAATATGAGCAAAGTGATGAAGGGTTTATGCAACTTGTAAAATGTTATGGAGGAAAAAATGACTTTAAAGTTGAAAATATGATATTGGATTTATATGAGTTTGCTAAAAGTAATCCCTGGCCTGAAAAATGGATTTCAACAATGACAGAAAGATTTAATGTTGGAGAGAGTTTTAACTTTGAAAAATCTCATTGGTTCCCTGTAATTTTAGACTATATGATAGTTGAATTACGAGGTTGCAAAAGTAAAATGGAGAAAGCAATAGAAATAGTAGAAAATGCTCAAGGTATAGATTACTATTTTGAGCCTATGAAAAAGGATTTGGAAAATATAAATAATATAATGCAATGCAGAAATTTAGAAGAGTTAAAATATCAATTTGATAATTTACAGTTTGAAAAACTTCCTGTGAAAAGGAATAAGGATGCTGATAAAGAAGCAAAGGAAAAATCAAAGAAAATAAGAGATGATGTAAAGAAAAAAATTACTGAAATATCAGAAGATATTTTTTTGAAAATGAGCAGTATGGGTAAGGACTTAAAAGAAATGTATCCTAAAATGAAGTCTTTAGGAAAAATAGTAATGGAATTTGATGAAAGATATGGTGCTAAAAAAAGAGAAAGAGGATTAGTTGATTTTAATGACATTGAACATTTTTGCCTTAATATACTTATAGATACAGACGAGAATAAAGATATAACACCTTCAAAAATAGCATTGGAGTATAGGCAAAAGTTTGAGGAAATACTTATAGATGAATATCAAGATAGTAATGAAGTACAAGAAGTAATTATGAATGCTATCTCTAAAAAAAATGACATACCAAATACATTTATGGTTGGAGATGTGAAACAAAGCATATACAGGTTTAGGCAAGCTAAGCCAGAATTGTTTTTAGATAAATATAATAGGTATTCAGATAATAGAGTGGGAAATGAGAGAAAAATAAGGCTTTTTAAAAATTTTAGGAGCAGACCTGAAATAATTTTTGCAGTTAATTATGTATTTAATCAGATAATGTCCGTGAATATAGGTGAACTTGAATATGATGAAGGAGAAATGTTAAAAAGTGGAGCTGAGTTTCCTGAATTAGAAGGAAATATCATGGATGCTGAAAGTAAAATAGAACTTCACTTATTAGATAAAAAAGATAATGATGTGTGTGAAGACAATAGTCAGAATCCAGAAGGTGTCCTAACTGAAAATATTAATGAGGAAACTCCAGACAATATACAAATAGAAGCCAGATTAGTAGGAAAAAGAATAATAGATTTAATAAATAATGAGAAATTTAAGGTGTACGATAAAGACGAAAAAAAGTATAGAAATGTTACGTATAAAGATATAGTAATCTTATTAAGAACTACATCAAATTGGGCACCTACTTTTGTAGAAGAACTTAAAAGTTTTGGTATACCTGTATTTGCAGATACTAATACTGGGTATTTTGATAATATAGAAATAAGAACTGTAATTTCTCTCCTTCAGATAATTGATAATCCTATTCAAGATATACCTCTGTTATCCATACTTAGATCTCCTATAGAGGGATTTTCATCAGAAGAAATTATAGATATAAGAATGGTAGATAGAAATATAAATTTCTTTAGTGTATTAAAGATAATAATAGAAAGTGATGATACAGATGAGAGAATTAAACATGTAAGCAAGGAACTCAAGGATAAGGTAAGCAATTTTCTAAGAAAGCTTAAGAAATGGAGAAAAAAATCTTTATACATGCCTATTGATGAATTTATATGGTACGTTTACACTGATACAGGATACTATGGCTTTGTTGGGGCTATGTCTGGAGGAAAACAAAGGCAGGCTAACTTAAGAATTTTGTTCCAAAGAGCTAAACAATATGAAAGTACAAGTTATAAAGGATTATTTAATTTTATAAATTTCATAAACAAGATAAGAAATAGCAGTGGAGATATGGGAAGTGCTAAAATTCTTGGAGAAAATGAAGATGTTGTAAGAATTATGAGTGTACATAAAAGCAAGGGATTAGAATTTCCTGTAGTTATACTTTCGGGAACAGGTAAAAATTTTAATTTAATGGATATGAACAGAAGTGTACTCTTTCACAGTGAACTAGGGTTAGGACCAGAATATGTAAACATAGATAGAAGGATTAGTTATCCAACTATTGCTAAACAGGTACTTAAAAAGAAAATAAAAGTTGAAACCCTATCTGAAGAAATGAGAATATTATATGTAGCACTTACAAGAGCAAAAGAAAAACTTATAATAACAGGTACTGCTAAGGATCTAGAAAAAACTTCAGAAAAATGGTGTGAAGCTATAAAGTATGAAGAAGGAAAAATACCTGAATATGTGGTGATAAATGCTAAAAACTATTTAGATTGGATAGTACCAGCTGTAGCTAAGCACCCATCTGGAAAGGTTATAAGAGATATTGGTGGTGTGCAGAATTTTGAACCTTTAGTAGATGATAAGTCTAAATGGTGTGTTAAGTTTTGGAAAAAGGAAGATTTTAAAAATGATCTGTGTGATGAAAATGAGAAAGAAGATATAATTAAAATAGTAAAAGATGAAGCGTTAAATGGTGGTAATAGCATATATTATGAGGAAGTTAATAGAAGACTCAATTGGCAGTATAAATACAAAGAGTCCTGCAATATACCATCAAAGTTTTCTGTATCAGAGATAAAGAGAAGATTCGATTTTCTATCAGCAGACGAAGGCAGTTCATTTTTAGTTGATTCTAGTAAATTAAATAAACCTGCATTCCTTCAGAAAACAACAAAGTTATCAGCAGCAGAGAAGGGGACAGTGCTACATACTGTTATGCAGCATGTAGATTTGAAAAAGGTTTCTAACTATGAAGAGATATCTAACCAGGTGAATGACTTAGTAAATAGAGAATTTATAACTAGAGAAGAAGCTAATTCAATTAACATAAATAAAGTATTAAGTTTTTTTAACTCTACTCTAGGAAAAAGAATGATAAAATCAAAAAAAGTTTTGAGGGAAGTTCCTTTTATTGTAAGTTTAGATAGCATTGAGCTTTACAAAGATTTGCCAAAGGATGTATATGAAGGAGAAAAATTACTTTTGCAGGGAATAATAGATTGCTATTTTGAAGAAGATGATGAATTAGTGCTTTTAGATTATAAAACAGATTATGTAGATGATTTAGATAAAATCAAAGAAAGATATTCAGTTCAAATTCAGTGCTATAAAAATGCGCTTGAAAGATTAACAGGAAAAAGTATAAAAAATAAATATTTATATTTATTTTTTAATGATAAGATATTGGAACTTTAATTTAAATTCAAATTAATAAAATTAGGAGGAAAATAGTAATGAAAAATAAAATAATATCATTGTCTATAACATTATTCCTAGCTATATTATTAATAACTGGTTTTATAATATCTTATATTTCACAAAATATGCTTAGAAATATACTTTTATCTAAATCAAGTAATAGTGGAGAAATAAGTTCTATAATGTCTCAGTTTAATTCTAAAAGTACACTTATAGTTCTTATTTCCATGGTAATATGTGCATTAATATTATCAGTTATAATTGCAATGTTTTTAAATAGCATATTTATAAAAATTGACAAATTAAAATATGATTTAAATAAGATATCACAAGGAGATTTAGCTATAAAATTAAAATCAAAGGGATATATGTCTACTTTAGCAGATAGTATAAATATTGTGGTAGGAAATACTAGAAAAATTTTATGTGAGATAGCAGAAATGTCTCAAAAAACTAGAGATTTGTCTAGCAATCTAAATAAGAATACAAAACAAACTTTATCATCATCAAATGAAATAACTAAATCTATAATTGCGATTAGTGAATCAGCTTCAGTACAATCTGGAAATGCAGAAAGCACAGGAGAAAGTGCAAAGCAAATGGTAAGTAATGCTGAAATTATAGCTGAGCATGCCCAAAATACTGAAAATATTGCAAAGGAAATGATTAATGTAATTAATGAAAGTGTTAAAGTTTTTGATGAAATAATTGTGAAAATTAAGGGGACTGGGGATGTGAGTGTAAAGCTTGCTAACAATGTTGAGACACTTCAAAGTGAGGCTGATGCAATAAAAAATATTGCTACAGTGGTAACTGAAATAAGTGAACAAACAAATCTTTTGGCTCTAAATGCATCTATTGAAGCAGCAAGAGCAGGTGAGCATGGAAAAGGATTTGCTGTAGTAGCAGATGAAGTTAAAGAATTAGCAGAACAATCCTCAAGCTCTGCAGAGGAAATAACAAAAATTATTGATAACATAACTTTAAAAATAGCTCAAATAACTAAAGAAGCTAATGAGCAAGCAGAAAGTACAAAGAAGGATATAAGATTTGCAGATGAATCTAAGAATTCATTTTCAAAAATCAAAGGGTCAACTAGTTCAACTTATGATGCTATTAATGAAATACATAAGTTAGCTAGCCAAACATCATTAATGTCCGATAAGGTTAATGAACTAATAAATGATATCATTTCAGCTAACGAAGAATCAGTAGCATTTACACAGGAAGTTTCTGCGTCAGCACAGGAACAATCAGCATCAATGGAGAGCCTTTCTGAGTTAATAAGAAATATGAATGATGCAGCAGATAGTGTAGATTTAAGGCTTAAAGATTTTATAAATAACATAGAAATAGGAGAAAATGAAAAAAAATCTATTAAGTCTGGATTCTTAAAACTGAAAAGTATAACTGAAGAAATAAATTCTAAATCTTTGCCAATAGATGGGGCTTCACAGTTATTAAAGGAAAAAGAAAATTTATATAAAGAATTTGAATATATAGGTGTGATGGATGAGAAAGGTATTATGAAATCTGCTAGTAAGCCTATATCATATGAAAATAATAACTATTCATTTAGGCCTTATTTTAAAGAGGCAATGAAAGGGAATGAATATTATACTGAACCATATATATCTAATGTATCCTTTAATTATTGCATTGCCATAGCAGTACCATTTAAAAATAAGTTTGGAGAAATTGATGGAGTTATTATGGCAGATTTGATTATAGAAAAATAGGATTATACCATATGTGTCATTTTTATTAATTAATTGTTCAGAAAAAGTTAATCCTTTATTTTCAATATATTCTTATTTTTTACCACAATATATGTAATTTATTGAAAATTATTCATTGATGTAAGGATGTAATTATTACATAATGATGAGTAGATGTGTCAATTAGTTTTTGGATTTGTTGTGGAGGAAAGTAAAGAATGAGAAAGATTTTATTAAGCAGAAAGTTTTTAAAGGATTTGGATTATATAATGTTATTCGCAGCTATACTTATTGTATGTTTTGGTATAGCTAATATTTTTAGTGCAACACACAATAAGTGTGGATTCAGCTATTTTGAATTGCAATCTATTTGGTTAATTGTTGGAGTTATAGTTGTATATATACTGCTAAATTTTGATTATAAAACAATAGGTTCATATTGCGGATTTATATACTGGAGTGGAGTAGCGCTATTGTTATTTAATGATATAACAAGTAGAGCTGTTAAAGGTGCTGCTTCTTGGATAAGAATAGGAAATAGAGCCATAGAACCTGGTGAATTTGTAAAAATAGGTCTAATATTAATGCTTGCTAAAAAATTAGATGATATGGAAGGTAACATTAATAATATAAAAAACTTTTTAACC
The DNA here is from genome assembly GCF_033561535.1 of Clostridium sp. JS66. Classification (NCBI taxonomy): domain Bacteria; kingdom Bacillati; phylum Bacillota; class Clostridia; order Eubacteriales; family Clostridiaceae; genus Clostridium; species Clostridium sp. JS66. The sequence continues at coordinate 702,063 of NZ_CP131467.1, forward strand.
CTTTGTGCATATGCTGCTATACCAATGATTTTAATTATAGTACAACCTAATTTAGGTATGGCTTTAATATGTTTTTTTATAACATTAGCTATATTTTTTATAAGTAACTTAAATTTAAAAGTTATAATATATGGATTTTTGTCCATGATTCCAATAAGTGTATTTATATGGTTTAGTGGTTTAATGAAAAGTTATCAGAAAGACAGAATAATTTCATTTTTAAATCCAGAATTGTATCAACAGGATACAGCATTTCAATTAATGCAATCAATTATAGGTATAGGATCTGGAAGGTTGTTTGGCAGTGGATATTTAAAAGGTGTACAAGTGTCAGGAGGTTATATACCTGAGGTTCATACTGATTTTATATTTGCGGTGGTAGGAGAAGAATGGGGATTGATTGGAGCTGTTATTCTGCTGATTTTTTTTGGTATATTGTTGTATAGAATGATTAATGCAGCTAAGGAATCTAAAGATATTTTTGGAAGACTTATATGTGTGGGAACAGCAGCATCCTTTATATTTTCTATATTTCAAAATATAGGTATGACAATAGGTATTATGCCAATAGCAGGAATTACTCTACCTTTTATGAGTTATGGAGGAAGTTCTATTTTAACTAATTTTATATCATTAGGATTAGTTTTAAATGTGTATATGAGAAGAAGAAAAATTAATTTTTAAGGTTGCAAATATTTATAAATATATGTACAATATAATTGTAATTAAGTAAAAATTTAATAAATTCGTTGTGGGGGTGCTGTAAGGCTGAGAAGAGAGTTTTCTCTAACCCTTTGAACCTGATCTAGGTAAAACTGGCGTAGGGAAGCAGATATTTTATGATATAAAATAATATATTTTCAAGTGTATTGCTTTTCTGCGATACACTTTTTGTTTTACTTAAATTAGAGTATGTTTATCATCCACACAGCCATATAAGGAGTGATTAAAGTGAAAAAAGTCCTAACTATTGCAGGATCAGATAGCTGTGGAGGGGCAGGAATTCAAGCAGATTTAAAGACTATGAGTGCATTAGGTGTTTATGGTATGAGTGTTATCGCAGCTATAACAGCACAAAATACTGTAGGGGTACAAGATGTAATGGATGTTACGGATGAAATGATAGCGGCACAAATAACATCTATATTTACTGACATAGATGTAGATAGTGTAAAGATTGGAATGGTTTCTAATAGTAAAACCATAGGAGTGATAAAAAAATTACTGTTGAAATTTAAAGCAAAAAATATAGTATTAGATCCAGTTATGGTTTCTAAAAGTGGATATTTTCTTTTAAAGCCTGAAGCACAAGAAGCTATAAAGGAACTTGTATCAATATCAGATTTAGTAACTCCTAATATTCCAGAAGCAGAAGTATTAACAAATATGAAAATAGAAAATGCAGATGATATGAAAAATGCAGCAGCGAAAATAAAAGAATTTGGTGTTAAAAATGTTTTGATAAAAGGTGGTCACAGATGTAATGATGCCAATGATATACTGCTATGTGATGATGGATTTATAAATTTAGCAGGGCATAGAATCAACACTAAAAATACACATGGAACAGGATGTACATTATCCTCAGCAATAGCTTCTTATTTAGCTAAGGGATATAGTGTAAAACAATCAGTGACACTTTCTAAAGAATATATAACCAAGGCTATAGAAAACTCTTTTTCTATAGGACATGGAGTAGGACCAGTAGGACATTTTATTGAACTTTATAAAAAGGCAGATGTAGATTTTGAATAAAAGAATAAGTGATTTTAACTATGATAATTATAAACAACTTAATTTTCGCAGTTTAAAAATATTGCGACACAACTTTTTTTCAGAGGACAATTGAGTTATTAAAAATATTAAAAATGTGGGGGAATTAAAAATGAATGATTTAAACATGATGGATAAAGTGGCTGAAAGTTTAGCAAAGCTTAGAAAAAAGGTTCCATTGGTGCACTGTATAACAAATTATGTAACAATAAATGATTGTGCAAATATACTTTTATCTTTTGGTGCTTCCCCAGCTATGTGTGAAGCTTATGATGAAGTTTTTGATTTTGTAAAGTTATCCTCAGCACTATATATAAATGTTGGAACTTTAACAAAAGAACAAGAAGCAGCAGCAGTACTTGCAAGTATATCTGCAAAACAAAATAATATACCTGTAGTACTAGATCCTGTGGCTTGTGGAGCTATACCAAGAAAACTTTCTGTAATAAATAGAATATTTGAAGTAGGACGTGTGGATATTATAAAAGGCAATATTGGAGAAATAAAGTTCTTAGCTGGTGAGGCATCAAAGGTAAGGGGAGTAGATTCTCTTGAAGGCTCTGAAGGAGCATTAGAAGCATGTATTAGTCTTGCAAATAAATATAATTGTGTAATTGCAGCTACAGGAAAAGAAGATTTTATTACAGATGGAAAAAGAAGTGCAATTATTCAAAATGGTACAGAGATGTTTACGAAAGTGACTGGATCAGGATGTATGCTGGGAGCGCTTTGTGGTGGCACTGCTGGAATCTATGAAGATAAATTTATAGCTGCTGTAACGGCTGTACTTTCAATGAATATAGCAGGAGAAGGAGCTTATGAAGAAGCTAAATTCCCAGGATCTTTTAAAGTTAAACTTATGGATCACATTTATTGCTTATCAGAAGAAAAATTGAAGGAAGAAGGAAAAATTATATGGAAATAGATTATGGTTTATATCTTATAACAGACAGAAGTTTTTTAAAAGGTAGAGATTTAAAAAAAGTTGTTGAAGAAGCAATTTTAGGAGGAGTTACTTTAGTTCAAGTGAGAGAAAAAAATATTTCAACTAGAGAATTTTATAATGTAGCTTTAGAAGTAAAAGAAGTTACAAAGCACTATAAAGTTCCTATAATAATAAATGATAGGCTAGATATAGCCCAAGCTATAGATGCAGAAGGAGTACATTTAGGACAAAGTGATATGCATATAAAAATTGCAAGAAAAATATTAGGTGAAGAAAAAATTATAGGTATTTCAGCAGGAAATGTAAAAGAAGCTGTAGAGGCTGAAAGAGATGGAGCAGATTATTTAGGCATAGGAACTGTATTTTATACTGGTACTAAAAAAGATATAAAAACTCCTATTGGTATTGAAGGGCTTAAAGAAGTATGTAATAGTGTAAAAATACCTTCAGTAGCTATTGGTGGGGTAAATGAAACGAATTTTAAAGAAGTTTTATCCACAGGAGTTAATGGAATTTCTGTAATATCAGCTATACTTGGAAAAGATGATATCAGACAAGCGTCTAAAAATTTAAATATTAAATAAATATGGAATAAATAGCGCAGTTAAAAAAATATTTTTTACTGCGTTATTTTTATATATTAGTTAATATAAAAAATAAATAAAATATATATCTACTTATATATATGAAAAAATTTTAAATTTAAATCATGTCTTTTTAAAAATAACTTTGGATATTATAGTAGAGCAGTTCATAATGAATTATTAAATTTCAAGATTGTTAATAATGTTGATGAAAATAATTTGTCTGATGGTAATAAAAAAACATTTCAAGTATACAGATAATTGATAAAGAAGGAGTGACATTTTGGAGTACACAATTTTTAATTCTAATTCATAATATACATTAAATTAACAATGCTGAATAATGTATTGCAACTAAATCAAATCATTAATACTAAGTGAGAAACATAATGAGGTGATGAATAAAATGGCATACGAAATTAGTTTATGCATGATTATAAAAGATGAAAATGAAAATCTTCTGAGGTGTCTTGAAAGTGTTAAAGATATAGTAGATGAAATGATAATAGTTTATATAGGTTATATTCATAATACAGTAGAAATAGCAAAAAGTTATGGAGCAAAGACTTATTATTTTCAGTGGAGCAATGATTTTAGTGCTGCAAGGAATGAGTCACTTAAATATGCAACAAAAGATTGGATTCTCATTATGGATGTAGATGATGAATTTTGTAAAGAAGATAAAGAAAAATTTAAAAGGCTAATTACAAATCTTGATGAGACTACAGTTTATTTGTTTGAGATAATGTGCTATTTGGGGATTCAATCAATTAACAATTTAACTGTAAATTTAAATCCAAGACTTTTTAAAAACAATTATGGATATTGTTATGAAGGGGTTATACACAATCAATTAATAAATAAGGATCATTCTATTAAACGAAAAGAGGAGTCCATAAAAATATATCATTATGGATATTTGGATGATACTCTAACAAGTAAAAATAAAAGTAAAAGAAATATTACTATTTTAGATGAAGAAATAAAAAAGAATCCACAAAATAAACTTAATTATTTTAATTTAGGAAATGAGTATTTTTCAATAAGCAATGAGGAAAAAGCCTTGGAAAGTTATTACAAAGCATATGAGGAATTTGATGAAACTGCAGGTTTTGCTCCAAAGTTAATTGAAAGAATAGTTATGAGTAACTATAATTTAGGGTATTATAATAAAGCTCTTGAATTTATAGAGACTGGACTTAAGTACTATTTGCAATTTACAGATTTATATTATTTTAAAGGGTTAATACTAGTGATACAAGATAAACCTACTTTAGCAATAAAGGCTTTTGAAAAATGTATAGAAATGGGAGCAACACCTTTGAGATTTAGATATATTTATGGAACAGACGGATTTAGAGCCTCTTATGAATTAGCACAAATATACATGAAACTCAAAGATTATGATACAGCATATGATTATTGTATTCAAACAATAAAATTAGAACCTGATTATTTAGTACCACTATACAATATTGCTCATATATTAAAAGAAAAGCAGATACCACTAGATGAATTTAAGAAAATTATAGAAAGTTTTTTTATTGATTTTCCAAGGGAATATCCTATAATTGCAGACTTATTTTATATGGAAGGATATTATGAAATAGCATTAGAATATATAAATAAATGTGAAATGGAAATAGATATTTCAGAGAAACTTAAATTTTTCAAAATAAAATGTTTTATAAGATCATCAAAGCTTGATGAATGTATTGAATATACAAAAAATATATTTCAGGATAATCTATATTATTTTCAAGTTATGATGTATAAGATTATTTGTTATGTTATTATGAATAAATATGAACTAGCATTAAAGGTAATAAGTGGATTTGATGCAAATAAGTTATTAGAGCATAATAAAAAGGTATTTGAAGTATATAGGCAATTTTTTAACCTTGTTAGGGATAAACCAACATCTATCTTATCTGAAGATGAAAATGAAACAGGTTATACCTCAACTATATTTGAAATTTGTGAAATTATGCTTATAAACAAGGAATTGGACAAATTTCAGAAATCTTTGAATTTATTAAATCTAATAAGTGATAAGTCAGTATTATTACAGCTCGGAAAGTTGTATAATAAACACGGATATATAGATATGGCTAAAAAGGAGATAATAAATTCTATAAAATTATTTGGTGTAATAGATAGAGAAGCTTTAGACATTCTTAAAATTGATAGTGTTTGATAGATAAGATTAATGCCAATGATTCTATATTTGCATTATGCTTTTATATTTAATATGTATTAAAGTCTTTTACCTATGAAACGACTATTAAAATGAGGGCATAATATGGATAAAACTTACTTAATTTATAGAAAGGTGAAAACTTATGATTGAATGGTATGACAAGCCTTGGAGCGAAGTTGTTAAAAATTTTGGAAGCAACATATATTCAGGATTAGATGAGGAACAAGTAAAACCTCATAGAGATAAATATGGTAGTAATAAAATAAAAGTGCCTAGTCCGCCTAAGATAGGAAAGCTAATTAAAAATCAAATTAAAAATTTTTGGATGATAATGTTAATCCTAGTTTCTATAGTGTTTGTTTATTTACATCAATATATTTCTGCATCTATAGGATTTTTTATAATTATAATTAATTTTTTATTTGTTGTGTTAAGTGAATATAATCAAGGAAAAAATTTAAAAACACTACAAAGATTAAATATAGGAAATGCTAGAGTTGTTAGAGAAGGAAGAACTTTAAAAGTACCTGCAGAGCAGCTAGTAGTTGGAGATATTGTAATAATAGGTAAAGGTGAAGTTGTACAAGCAGATTTAAGAGTTATTGAAAGCGATGAATTAAAGACAAATGAGAGTGCTGTTACAGGAAAAAGTTTCATAGCAGAAAAATATGAAACAAAAATAATAGATAAAGAATTAAAATTATCAGATATGAAAAATATACTATTTAAATCATCTTATGTTGTAGATGGAAGTGGTACAGGTATAGTAATATCTACTGGTATGAATACTCAAATATCTAATATAATAAAATTATTTTTAGGAGAAAAGGAAGATGGTAAATCCTTTAACGAACGACTTAATGGTATATTAAATTTATTTGCTTTGTTTATAGTAACACCTTTAGTGGCAATTCTGTGCATCGATTTTTTGCAAAAAGAAAATATAAAATACTTACTTAAATTTTCTTCAACTATGATATTAAATTCTACACCACAAACAATGATAGTAATTGTGTCTATTGTGTCTGCAATTTTACTTAGAGTAGCTAAAAAACAATCTATAGTGTTTAAAAATTTATCCGTCATAGAAAAATTGGCCCAAGTTTCAGTTATATGTACAGATAAAATAGGTGCTTTTTCTACTAATAAGATGAAAGTAGCAAAAATATATTCTGATGAAGTTTTGATTGATGCATTGGGAGCAGAATTGAGACAGGGAATATCTGAAGATAAGGATGTAAACCTATATAGAATGACTAATATAGGTTTATTATGCAACGATACCAAAAGTATTGCAGGTAAGTTACAAAATCCCAAGGATGATTTAATGGAAATTGCTTTAGTAAAGTTTGCAAGAGAAAATGGAATAGATAAAAGAGATTTAGAAAGAACACATAAAAGAATTAAGCAAATATCCTTTGATACCGAAAGAAGAATGATGACAACTTTAAATGTTGTAGATGAGAATTGCAGAGCTAACGTTAAAGGAGCAGTAGACTCTATATTAGCTAGATGTACTTATATTATGAAAGATGGTCTAGAAGTAGAAATAACAGATGAAGATATAGAAAAGATAAAACAGGCAGATATAGAGATGTCTAACGAGTGTTTGTCAGTTATTGCTACAGCGTATAGAAACTTTATTTATGAGCCTAGCTTAAATGAAAATATAGAAAGTCATTTGGTTTTTTCGGGATTGTTTGGTTTTGAAAACACTATAAGAGAAGATGCTATAGAAGCAATTGAAAAAAGTGATTTTTTGAATATCAAACCTATTATAATTACTGAAGATAATAAACTTACAGCCCTTGCTTTAGGAAAAAAATTGGGTACTATATCTAATATACAACAAATATTATCTGGAGTTGAAATTGATAATATGCCAGATGAAGAATTTAAAAGAATCGGAGATAAAATAAATATTTTTTCAAGAATAGATTCAAGGCATAAAGTTAAAATAATAAGAGATTTAAAAGAGTATGGATATACTACAGCTATTACAGGATCAAAGTTAACAGATTTACCTGCTTTAAGAGTTTCGGATGTAGGAATTACTACCTCAAGCAGTAATATAGTAAAAAAATTATCAGATATATTTGTTAATGATATTAATTTTTTGCAAATTTTAAATTCCATTGAAGATAGCAGAAAGATAATAAGCTTAATAAAGAAGATAATTTTATATGTGATTACTAATAGTGCAGCTATGATCACATTTACTTCTATTATCCATTTGTATAAAAAAGAAATTCCATTTATATTAGAAGAAGGATTAATATTTAGCTGTATAGCAATGACATTATCTTGTATAGCTATTACATATCAATATAAAAACGAAAAGAATGAGTGTGATGGATATATAATAGACAAAACAATCATAAAGGATAATATGTCTTTTATAATGTTTAATGGTGTTTTAATGGGAGCAGCAGCATTTTTAGCTTTCCAATTTGGATATAGTAAAGGAATAATGTTTGCTCAAGCTTTATCATTTGGTATATTAAATTTAAATACAGTTATATTTACTTATAGTTTTTCAAATAAACTATTTTTCAAAAATAAGCTTTCAAATTTTATTGTATTTATAAACTTTATTATACAATGGTGTATTTTATATCTTATTTCAGGAAAAAATATTATATTTAATATGGAGTATTTAAGGATTATAGGTATAGTTATAGGCATTTGGTTTATAATATGTTTATTTAAAAAATTTGATAAAGAAGAAATATATGATTAGTATTCTGCTATTTGGATAAAATCAATAGCAGGAGGGGATAGATAATGAAAAAGCCATTAGTATATTACACTATTTCATTGTTTATGGGATGCCTTTCTACTTTGATGTTATTTAAGAGTACTATAGTGGGTGCAGTTATTGCTGCATCCTTTTTTGCCGTATTTTTCTTTACCTTGGATAAAAAATTTTTTTTCATAAATGTCTCCTTCTTTTTTGTTGGTGTTTTTAGTTTTATGATATATTTTTATATTAGAATACCTCAAAACGTCAGTATAAGAGTAGCTGAAAAAAAGAACTATTATTATATGGCAAATTATAAAGGAAGAAAACTAATATTAAAAGGAAATATAGCTAAGCTTAAGGAAGGAGAAAAAATCAATGCTTATGGTAAATTTGCAAAGGAAGTAGATTTTGAAAGAGGCATAGTAGGAGTATATACACTAAATAGCTATAAATATTGCAAGAAGGATATTATTTTTTATTTTTATCAAGTAAAAAGAAATATTTACTTACAATTAAAACAGAGTTTAGGGGAAGATAAAGCTTCTGTAATAATGTCTCTTTGTTATGGAGATACACAATATCTTTCTAAAGATTCTAAAAGTCAATTTCAAAAATTAGGTGTTATTCATGCAGTTAGCGTATCTGGTTTTCATATTGCAATAATATATGAGGTACTTGAAAAGTTTATAGGATTGAAGCTAGCAATATTGGTTTCTTTTATATATGTTCTATTTACAGGAATGCAGGCGGCTACTATAAGATCATTTATTATGATATTGGTATTTAAATTGTCAAAAATGTTATTTAAAAACTATGACAATATATCATCTCTGAGTTTAGCGGCTTTAGTTATACTTCTAGTAAGACCTTATTATATAACAGATATAGGCTTTATGTTATCTTTTTTATCTACTTTAGGTATACTTTTGTATTATAAAAAGATTTGTAGAATTTTATATAAAATACCACAAAAATTAAATGAAACTTTAAGCGTAACGTTGAGCTCTCAAATATTCTCAGTTCCTTATATAGCTTTTACAATACAAAGTTTTAGTTCAGGTTTTATAATTGGAAATTTGTTTTTATTGCCTATATATTCTATTATAGTTATTTTAGGAAACGTAGCTCTTCTTTTATGTGGGTTTAAGATATTATTTGAATTTACGTGTAAGGCTTTAAATTTTGTAATGATTGCTTTAGATGGTGCAAACTATTTAATTTTAAAAATATGTCCTGAAGTTAATAATTTAACTTATTTAGATGGTACAATTTTGACCCTAATATTTATAAGTTGTTTACTATATAAACATGGATATAGTAAGTTTAAATACATTCCATTCTTACTGCTTATACCTATGTTTTTTGAAAACTATGATTTTATTCCAAAAGTGTATTGTATTAATTTTCAAAAGGCGCAAGCAGTTGTTATAAAATATAAAAGAGACAGCACAATGATATGTAATTATGATGAAAGCTCTGCTAAAGACATTATAAATTTAAAAGAGGAAATGAATGTAGATAAGGTTATTAATAATGCTGAAGGAAGCCGGATAGTGAAATTAAATAACAAGTTATATATGAAGAATATCGATTATTATAAAGATGACTCTATAAATGTATGCATTTATAATGGAAATCGTAAGTTTGCTATTTTAAGTAGTAATTTTCAAAAAGAAGATAGAGATATTTTTAAACATTATAATAAGGTGGAAGTTTTACCTGTATATTTGAAAAAGGATAATGAAACATATTCCAATTATAGCAATGAGGAAAATTGTATTTTATATGCTATAATATTTAACGAAATATATAAATTAAATTAATAGTTAAAAATGAAGAATTAATAGTTAATGTGGACTTTTTTCACACTATTAATTTTTAATTAAAAATAAGGTATGGAGGGGAATTTTTTTGATTGATGTATTTACCTTTAATGAGAATATTAAAAAGGGTATTTTAAATAATTGTTATTTATTTTGTGGAATAGATGAACAACTTATGAAGGATGGAATAAATTCTATAATAAATAAAGTTTTAGATAAAAATTTTGTGGATTTAAATTATGTTAAATTTGATGGCAGTACATTAGAAAGTTTTGAACCTGTTGTCAATGCTTGTGAAACACTACCTTTTATGAGTGATAAAAAAGTTGTATTAGTATATAGAGCTAATTTTTTTCAAGAAGACAAAAATGATAATGTTTTTAATAGAATTTCTGAATATGTATCCAATTTACCTGATTATTGTATACTTATATTTTATGATGTTTTTAAAAGTAAAAGAGATAAGCCAGGGAAAAAAATATATAAATTAGATAAAAGAGCATGTGTAGTAAAGGCTGACAAAATTAAAGGGCAGCAGCTTGAAGGAAAAATAAAAAGTTTTTTTGAAGCAAGAGGCAAGCAAATTGGAAGAATTGAACTTAAAGTTTTTTCTAGCCTTATGGATGAAAACAATTTAAATATTATTGAGAATGAAGTTGAAAAATTATGCTGTTATACTTATGAAAAGTCTATATCAAAAGAAGATATAAAAGAGTTGTTTTTAAAGAGTAATGATGATGACATCTTTGATTTAGTAAATCCTATATCCCAAAAAAAAGTAAAAGAAGCTATAGAAGTGTTGAATGAACTTATATACAGAGGAGAAAAGATACCATATATATTAAACATGATAGAAAGGCAATTTAATCGTTTATTTAGAGTAAAGATGTTACTAGAAAATAAAAAAAGTAAACAGGATATTATGAAAGAGCTTAATATAAGGTCTGATTATGCATGTGATATAATTATAGGACAAAGTAAAAAGTTTACCTTAAAACAATTAGAACATGCATTACAACTATGTTTAGACTGTGAGCAGAAAATAAAAAGTTCTACTGTAAATGGAAAAACTGAAATAGAACTATTAGTGATAAACACTATTACAGGATAAAAATGAAAATGAACTATTTTATTTAGCGAAGTAGCTTCTGTGAAAATACAATTAACAGATCAAAAAAATTTTCCTCATTAAAGTTCTTTACAAAAGTCAACTTAAATTAAGCATCTTAGAAAAATTTCTTAAGAAACTAAAATTATTTTTTGACTTAAATAAGGTACTGTTAATAGCGATTTAAAAAATTGCTATTATAACAGCACCATTTCTTATGATTGTTTTATTATCCAGTATTTGAAACTGCCAACACCTCCAACGGAATTATAAACAAATCTTATATAATTGGTAAGATATCTAGAAACTATTGGTATTAATTCACTTGTAGATATAGAATTCTGAGCTTCTGTAACAAAATTTATTCCATCAGGACTTATTTGTAAAGTCAAATTTATTAAATTTGTACCAGTATTTTGAATAAAGATTGTGTAATTAGAGATTTGAGATACATCTATTGGAGAACTTGATTGTGGTATAGTAGAGGTTGTAAAATTATTGCTAATAGTTTCGAATCTTCTTTTAAATACTGTTACTGGATATGAATCAATATATTGTATATTCAAAAATGGCCTCTGGCTTAAATTAGTTGTGTAATGACTGCTAAAGAAGGTTTTTGTACTAAGTGTTATAGTTTCTGAGGAATTTATTATTAATCCATCATTTATTCCAGAATTAATCCAGTATTTAACTATAGGTGTCACATCAAAGGTTACAGGACCTATATTGCTTATTGGTGTAGAAGTACCTTTTATTGAAGAGTTTATTAAAGGCTGTGTTGCCCAAGTAGTAGATTCACTCCAAGGGGAACTTACAAGGTATGGAGTAAATAAATCCTGTACGGTAGAAGATGCTACAATAGTAACATATATATTTAAAATACAGCTCTGTATTTGAATATCTGATGGAAGAGAACTTATATCAAAATGAAGCAGACTCCTATATAAATTAGGTGGGGTAGTATTAGCATATAAGCCTGAAATTAAATAGGGACTCCCACCCCATACTATAGAAGGATTTGCTTCATCTAATGTTACACTATAATTTGAATAAAAAATTGCATTTGGCATTTCCTCACATCCTTTATTTAGCTTTTCTTGTGTAAATTAAGTGAAACTTTGATTCTTTTAATGAAAACTTTTATAGAGAATACGTGCACATTCCTTGTCTAATTTGTTAAAAGTATTAATAGATCTTTTTATTTCATTCACAGCAATTTGTACTAATCCATGTTTTGAGTATAACTTTGCTAGTTCAAGTAAAGCACTACTACTTTCTATACAATTCAATAATTCTAGAGATTTTTCAAATTTGTCAAATTCCTTAGTATTAAGAAGAGCATCAAGTATATTAATAATAATAGGTAAATATTCGTTAGATTTTTGCTCATCCTCGCTTAGAATTTCTTTATCTTTTGATTGGAAAATATTATTTAAACATAAAAATGTTTTATAAATATTTTTATGGTTGTCAATTTTTTCTATAATAGATAAAACTTTTTCTGTATCCTCAAATTTATCTAAAGATAAATAACACATAAAAAGTGTTACTTGACTATCTAAATAATTTGGATTATTAGAATTTATTTTTTCAAATTCTTTTATTGCATCTTCGTACATTCTTAGATTATACATACACACAGCTTTCTTGAAAGTCATATACGGAACTCTAACGTTGTTAGCTATTGCGGAATTAGCATAAGCTAAGGAAAGTTGGTATTGTTGCGCGGAAAATAATATCTCTTCTAAATTAGAATAGTTTAAAGGATCATTTAAATTAAAGAATTTTTCTATATTCTTTTTAATGTCTTCAGGATCGGTATAAATTTTAGTCAAAACTGCTCCTATTTTAATAATAGCAGGATGAAAATCACTTTTTATTAAAAGGCTTTGATTATAAAACTTTAGGGATTCTTCATAATCATTTAGTTCATAGAAAATATTGCCTAATTCATAATATGCTTTATAGCTTCCTACTCCTATGATAAAACTGAGTGTAGAAGGAGGTTCGCCTAATTTTGAGCATTGTTCAAAGCTTCTTATTGCTTTTGTAACATGCCCTAATTTTTTATATATACCAGCTCTTATGAATTCAACATCAGTGTATTTAGGATAATGATCTAAGGCTTTATCTATATACTTTAAGGCTTCATCTAATTGATCAAAAATATCATAGATCATTATAATCCTTATTAAAACTTTAGGCATATATATATCTTTTATATTACCTTTTTCATAAGATGCAAGAAAGCATTCAAGTGATTTTTCTAGCTGATTTAGAGCGAAGTATTCATTTCCAATACAAAACAACCAATATGGATTATTGGGATTATCTTTTAATTCTTTTTTTAATATTCTCATATTTCTTTCACGTTTATTTTGTTCTTTGACACATGAATTTAGATATCCATAATGATATACTCGTATATCAACAAACTTTGTTATAATATTTTTATTTCCAGGAATAACTCCTTCATGTATTCTTCCTTGATATTTGATATCTGGGCTATTTTTAAATAGTCTAACATTAACATTCATTATCTTTTCAATACCAGGTGTATCTCCTACATAACATATAGTATTGAAAACAAATATATCTCCTTCGGTTGAATTATTTATTATATTTAACAGTTTATCTGTATCTTCTTTTTCAAATTCATCATCACCATCTAGGACTAGAATCCAATTACATGAAGCCTTAGATAGGGAATAGTTTCTGGCTTTGCTAAAATCATCTATCCATTTGAAATCATATATTTTAGCGCCATATTGTTTTGCGATTTCTTTAGTGTTATCAATAGAACCTGTATCTACAACTATAATTTCGTCTGCTACATGAGATATACTTCCAAGACATCTTCCAATATTTTTAGCTTCATTTTTTACTATCATACACACGCTGAGAGTAGAATTCAAATTAATCACCCCTGTTTTATTGATTAAGGTAGATAGCAGGTAGGAGAAAAATACTCCTACCATTTTAACTATTAATTTTGACCGTTAAAGTATCCTTCAACAGTTATGGTAGCCTCTGAAGTTCCAAGTACACGTAATCTCGTGTAGTTTAAGAATAATCCAGGAGCAAGTACAACTGCTTGATTCGGGGTTAAAGTTATTTCAGCAGTAGTATCATTGACGTAGTAACTTTCTGCAGTTGTTGGACTAACTTGTAATCTAGCAGATACTGTAGCTGTTCCAGTATTTTTTACATAGAAGGAATAGTTATTGTATCCGAACTGTGAAGTGTCAAAACTAAATGAAGTATTTATAGGTGCAGAGGCATTAGCTGTGAGCGTTGCAAAACTTGAAGTAAATCCATGACCTGCAATAGTAGCAGAAATACTACCACCAGAAATATTAACAGTGCCTGTGACAGTAGCTGTAATGCTACCACCTGAAACATTAACAGTACCCGTTACAGTAGCTGTAATGCTACCATCGGAGATACTAACAGTACCAGTAACGGTAGAGGTGATGCTGCCGCCTGAAACATTAACAGTACCTGTTACAGTAGAGTTAATATTACCGCCTGAAACATTGACAGTACCCGTCACAGTAGCTGTAATGCTACCATCGGAGATACTAACAGTACCAGTAACGGTAGAGGTAATGCTGCCGCCTGAAACATTAACAGTACCCGTGACAGTAGAGTCAATATTACCGCCTGAAACATTGACAGTACCCGTTACAGTAGCTGTAATGTTACCATCGGAGATACTAACAGTACCAGTAACGGTAGAGGTAATGCTGCCACCGGAAACATTAACAGTACCCGTGACAGTAGAGTTAATATTACCGCCTGAAACATTAACAGTACCCGTGACAGTAGAGTCAATATTACCGCCTGAAACATTGACAGTACCCGTTACAGTAGCTGTAATGCTACCATCGGAGATACTAACAGTACCAGTAACGGTAGAGGTAATGCTGCCGCCTGAAACATTAACAGTACCCGTGACAGTAGAGTTAATATTACCGCCTGAAACATTAACAGTACCTGTTACAGTAGAGTTAATATTACCGCCTGAAACATTGACAGTACCCGTCACAGTAGCTGTAATGCTACCATCGGAGATACTAACAGTACCAGTAACGGTAGAGGTAATGCTGCCGCCTGAAACATTAACAGTACCCGTGACAGTAGAGTCAATATTACCGCCTGAAACATTGACAGTACCCGTTACAGTAGCTGTAATGTTACCATCGGAGATACTAACAGTACCAGTAACGGTAGAGGTAATGCTGCCACCGGAAACATTAACAGTACCCGTGACAGTAGAGTTAATATTACCGCCTGAAACATTAACAGTACCCGTGACAGTAGAGTCAATATTGCCGCCTGAAACATTGACAGTACCCGTTACAGTAGCTGTAATGCTACCATCGGAGATACTAACAGTACCAGTAACGGTAGAGGTAATGCTGCCGCCTGAAACATTAACAGTACCCGTGACAGTAGAGTTAATATTACCACCTGAAATATTGACAGTACCCGTCACAGTAGCTGTAATGCTACCATCGGAGATACTAACAGTACCAGTAACGGTAGAGGTAATGCTGCCGCCTGAAATATTAACAGTACCAGTGACAGTAGAGTTAATACTACCCCCAATCTGTATATTACCACTGTTATCAACTAGTAGTGCTGTTACAGTACCACTAGAGGTTGTACCATATATTTGAGTTTTAAGATTTTCAGCTACATTATTAAATACTATATTATTAGGCATTGTATCTCACTTCCTTAATTAATTGTAAAACGTATATTAAATTTTGGGCTAGCCTCAATTTATAATATGTAAAACTTAAAGAAATGACATTAAAAATTAAAATTTAAAGCTCCATACTTATTTGTATAGAGCTATTAATGCTTATTATTAAAAAAATTAAAACACAAAGAGTATACTAATAAGATTAATTAAAACAAATACTTTAATAAATCATTAACGTTTGAAAAATTTCCATAACCAATTCTTTTTTAATTTTTGACTGAGATTTTCCAATTGTTTATTTTTTGTTTCTAATTCATTTTTTAGAATTAAATTATATTGTGATAATTCTATAATTTTTTTATCCTTATCAACAAGCATATTTTGTAAATCTTTTATATATTTCTTTTCATTCTTATTAAATGCTGTTTTTTTGGTTGTTGGAATAAATATAGAATTATTTATAGGATCTTTGTTTATATAGAATGAATTTGAGGTATTACCCTCAAGATTTATTATAGGGTAAGGAATGATATTAATATCAATAGTAGAAAGAATACTTTTATAATCCTTGTCTGTGTTATGATTGCTTAAGTATATACCAGTAAAAAATTTTTCTTTTTTGCTTGTTAGAATTTTCTTAGAACTCCAATCATTCATACCACAAAAAGATTTCCTATATACTATTTGTCCATTTTCTTCCCAGGTAACATAAGTATTTCCTGACTTATTTATTATGTTAGCATGAGTTGAATTAGAAGTTTCATCTGAAAGTATAACTGGGTCTGACCATTGAAAGTTATAAGAATTTAATTCTTTATATTTTATAAATGTTTGAATGTTTTTGTTAAAAGAACTGTTATAACAAACTAGTACAATATTTTTATTATTAATAAGAAAGTTAGCATTATTAGCAGATGAAATAGAAAGAGTATCATCGTAATTGGACCAATTTCCTGAATTTGTATCAAATTTTTTTATTTTAAATTTCTTACCATTTGTTGTATAAAATAAGTATATAGTATCATTAACTGTATCTACTATATATGGATAAATATATTTTGAAAATGAGATATCTTCAATTTTTATATTATGTAAAGAATTGTTATGCGAAAAAATATGATGAATACTTTTATAAGGAGATTGAAGCTTATCTTCTAATATATAAAAAATATGAGGCTTGAAATTAACAATTTTTAATTTAAGAAAAGATATATTATATTTTTCATTAATATTAAGTACATTAATATCTTTATGAAAACTTGAGGGATATACGGTATACTTTATATTTCCACTAGTGGAGGTATAAAGTATATGAATTTTGTCCATGGAATCAATATCAATAGAAAAATTATTAATATTTTCTTTAAATATAGATGAGGATATAAGTCCTCTATAGTCATAGGATTGTAAAAATAGATTTTTTTGATTATTTAGTGTAAATTTATAAAATATATTTTTAGAATTTCTTACTACAAAACTACATTTATTATTATAAATCACATTTTACACCTCATTTTAATAAAAGATTGATCATAAATCTACCTTAATAAATAATATTCACACATAGTTGTAAATATGTAAAAAGTATAAAATTAAAACTTAACTAAATCATAATAGTTAAATTTTTTAATAAAAGTTATACAAAAACTGGTAACACAATTTTATGTGTTTCATATATTAGGATTAGGAGGTTTTATATTTTATTGCATTATTTATTCTAACAGATACGCGATGTAATAAGATAATAATAACTTGAATAATTTAAATGATTTAAATAATTTAGGGGAGGAATGGACCTAATGCCTGTATCGGATTTAACAAGGAGAATTAGGTATTATGTATCTAACAATGGAGATGTATCTATTGTTGATGAGTTTACTAATGCAATTGTAAAGACAATAAACACAGGATTGGGAGCTACAGAAGTTGTTCATGGAACTGATGATAGAATATATGTAGTCAATGCAGTTTCAGATACAATAACAGCTATATGTACTAATGGCACAGTAAAAACTTATAATATTCCTAATAATGGATTTTTAGATGTAGATGCTGAAGATGCAAAATTATATGTATCAAATGGAACAACTGTCACAGTAAATGATTTATTAAGTGGATCATTAATAGCAACTATATCATGTTTTACTAATGCACAATATATAAAGCTAAATGGTAATGGAAATTTGTTATATGTTGTAGACACTGGAGATAACTCCGTAAAAGTAATTAGTACACTAACTTTAACAGAAGTAGCTAGAATACAAACGGGAACAGCACCAAATTTTATATTATTAAGTGATGATGAAACCAAGGCATATGTGTCAAATTCTGGAAGTTTAAGCGTAACTGTAATAAAACTTAGCGATTATTCAATTTTAGCTACTATACCATTAGGATCAAGTGTACCAGGAGCTATACCATATGGGCTGGCAATTTTTGGCAATATTTTGTATGTTGCAGATACAACAGGAAATCTAATACCAGTAAACATACTAACAAACACTCCTATGGCTGCTATTGCACTAGGTGGAAGTCCTCAAAGAGTAATAGTATCACCTGATAAAACAAGATTATATGTAACTAACTCTGGAAACGTAAGTATTCATATAATAGATCCTCTAACCAATGTTTTAACAGGAACTATTAGTGGATTTATAGGTGGACCTATAGGTATTGTAGGAGTTTATGAGGGATCTTTAATTTCCCCAGGTGACCCTATTGATTTAACTGACAGCTATCAGTTAGATGATATTTCTGAATCAGTATGCATTATAACTGAGAAAGTTTTTGCGCATTGTCAACAAAGGGTTTGTTTCCCTAATTTTAGAGTAACGTTCCCTAGTACAGGTGGACCATTTGTAATAGAAAAAATAACGTTTGGCAATGGTATAATAGTGCCAGGAACAGAAGTCAGAACTCCAATACCTGAAAGACCAAATTTCTCAAGGGTTCAATTTACATTAGAAGTTCCTTATACAATAACTTATGTAAATGTAGCAGGAATTCAAGGTGAAATAACTGGTGTATTACCAGATATAGATAAAGATATAGTATTATTTATTCCAGAATCTAGAGATGAATTTAATTTTAATTTAAGAATAGAAACTAGGTCAGAGATATTAAATAATCCTACTTTTGCAGATGAAGTGCTAAACTTTACAGTTGGGGTATTCATAGTAATAAAAGTAACAGGAGTAGTTCAACTTCTAATACCAGCATTTGGATATTGCCCAGCGCCACCAGAATGTGAAGAATTCATGATACCACAAGAAGAAAATGTATGTGAAAGATTTATAGATTTCACTCAGACACCATTCCCAGAAGATTTCTTCCCACATCAATATGAAGATATAAATTGCTCAAATTGTGCTAATTAAATATAAAAATTAATAAGAGAGCAGGCTATTGTCTGCTCTAAATTATTAGTTGGAGGATTGATTAATGGAAAAATTTAAAGATAATTTAACTGAAGAAGAATTTAAAATAGAAGCAGTAGAGTTTTATAATAAGTACAAGAAATATGAAGAAATATTTAAGCTTATACAAAGCAAGGGGTTTATAGATACGTTATCAAAATTATATAACTTAATAAACAAAAATACTAATAAAATACTAGTAAAAACTTATAAAAACATAGAGGATAAAAAAAGAATCATTATGGAAAAATATCCCATGAACCAGTATAAATTTATAGCTTTAAATGAGAAGTCTGAAATAATTGAAATATATGATTGTAATAAAGTTGCAGCATATGCCTTAATAAGCTATGAAAGTGAGATAGATTTTGGACAATATGCATTTTTACATTTCATAAATTTTATAAATGGTGAAAATAGCAAAAATTACAAAAAATTTGAAAAACTTATAATTGAAAAAATAAAAAATAAATCAATATTGTATTTTGATAGAACTATAAGCTTTCAATCTGATGATAACAAGGACGAAAGGGCTTTGGAAGAAATTAAAAACATGGGATATATGTGTGTGTGGAAAAATTGTACAGTTGAGTTAAACATAGAAAATTTTGATAAATTACAACTTGAAGTAAATATGAAAAAAGTAAAAAATATAGATATGGACTATACAGCTATAGGAAAAATAATACCATCAAGATTTGAAAACAGAAGTAATATTTATGAAGGTATATTACAAAAAGAAAAGTTTTTTATAAATATAGTTAATAAACAAGATAAAGCTTTTGTAAATTTTTATATTTACAATGGAAAGATTGATGATAAAGATTACATTATCGAAGTATACAAAATAACTTTTAAGTTTTTATCAGAACATAATATAAACAAATTAGTAACATTTATGTCTCCAGAAAATATAATATTATTAAATAACACTATAAATATTAATATATTACAAAATATATATTGGCTAAGAAAACAGCTATAATTGGGGGTTGTTATATATGTATAAAAATGAACAATCTCGGTGTTTGCTGGTTTTTGCTTCACGCAATCAAGCTGTATTTTTATTTAATAAACTTATAAAAAAGGGGTATAAAGTTGAACTTATATCCACTCCATGTAGTATTTCTGCTGGTTGTACTCAATCTATAAAGTTTATGGAAAATGATATACAAGCAATAATGACAGAGGCCAAAATTAGCAATATGACAATAAAAGGTATATATCAAATAATTAAAAATGGAGCTAAGTATAGCTATGTAAAAATAATTTAAAACGCTAAAAGGACCATTTAATGGTCCTTTTTAAATAAATCTATAAAGCTTTTCTTTTTCGATATTTGAAAATCTTCAATATTTTTATTTTCAAGCTCTTGTATTTGATTATATAGATTTTGTATTAATAAGTCTTTTTCGGATGCTAGATTTTTTAAAGAAGAATATGAGCTATTTAAGCTTTCAATTTCAGCTTCACTGGATTTTAGTTCATTTTTTAAATGCTCTATTTCAGCATTTTTTAAATTAAGGTTAATGTTAAATTGATCCAGCTCATTTTGCTTTAAGTTAAAACTATTTTTTAATTGTTCTATTTCATCTTCCTTTGAACTAATGATATTTTTAAACTTTTGAATTTCATCTTCTTTTAAATCAATGGTAGTTTTTAGTTGTTCTATTTCAGTATTTTTTAAGTTAAGGGTATCTTGAAAATAATCAATTTTATCATTTGGGGAATCCATATAATCGTTTGATTTATCCTTTGAATTATCTGTTTTTTCTTCATTTTCAAGCTTTTTATTTCCAAAATCATCACTATCATTATAAATAGTTTTGTTTATTAAACCACTATTTTTAGCAATTATCTTTAAGGTTTCTTTTAGAGGTCCATTAAGAGGGTTAAACTTTTGCTCGATTCTTATTGTATCTACTTTTAGGAAATCCTTAACATTATTATCTTCAAAAATACTATTAAGGGGATTTATACTGACAAAAAATAAAAAGTTATTTTTATAGGTAGGATATGAAATTTCTTTCGTTATATATTTACAATTAATTATTATATTTTTAAATGGAATTGATTTAATTTCAATTAAGCTAGCAGTTTTATAAAAAGATCTTGCTAAAAATAAAGTATTATTTTCTTTCCAAAATAAAAATAATGCATCATTATTATACAATACAGATGGTAATGAAAAATCAAAATTATTAGTTTTTGTCAATAATTCATCAGACCATTCTGAACTATTTACATTAAAGTCTTTAAATTTTAAAAGTGTATTAATAGATCTATTAATGTATGAGTTATAGCATATAATGCCAATGCCTGTTTCGTTTATAAAAAATTCTGCATTTTGGCAATTCATAAGATTTATATTATTTTCTATAGTTGACCATAAGCTAAAGGAAATACTAAATTTTTGTATACAATATTGATAAGAAATATTTGTTGAGTGGAATATATAAATATTATTTTTGTAAAAATCAATATTGTATGGCAATGAATTTTTAATAAATGATACTTCTGAAAGTTTTTTAGAAATCCATAAATTGTTATGGAAAAAACTATGATGTATAGACCATTTATTAACATTATATTTACTTTGTATCATATAAAAAATATGAATATCGGAGGATATAATTTTTATAGTAACATAATTAATTTTATAATCTTTAGAGTAAACACTGCTTATTGTCTTTTCTATATTAGGAAAATCTAAAGTTGAATATTTTAAGAGTCCATCTTCAGTTATAAATGCAATGTGAATTTTATCTTTATCGTCCATATCTACGGAATAATCAAGTACATATTGTTTATAGGCGAATCTGTTATTAACATTGGAACTAGTACCAAGCTCATTATAACTTTCTACAATCAAATTATGAGAGGAATCTAAATTGAATTTATAAATGATATTTTCCGAATTTTTTATAATGTAAGGCAAATTTTTGTAAATCATAAAATAACCTTCCTTATTATAATTATTAAAAAAATAATAGTCATATATATATTAATTAGTATTAATATATATATGAAACAAAGTGGAATTTTATTAATCTAATCTTGTAATTAGATTAATTCACGATTTTTTTATTTTAACATATAATAATATGTAAGTAGGTAATTAATTATAGCCATTTAATCAATAGATGAAATGGAGGTTACAATGAAAATACTTCTTTTGGAGGATGCACCTATTTTTAAATATGGATTTGCCTCAGCTATGATAAAAAAAGGAATTGAAGTTAAATATACTTCGCTTTGTATAGAGATAAATAAAGGAAATTTATATGCACTTCAAGAAGAAATAGAACAATTTAAACCTGATGCTATATTAAATGCTGGTATGTGCATTATGAATAACTTAGATAAAATGTTTAAAATAATAAAAGATTATTTTATTCCTTATATATACTGGGCTATAGAAGATCCTGTTTATTTTACTCATGTTTCATTAAAGAACGCCTTGGCAGCTTCAATGTGCATGACTACAGCTGTAGAATGTATTCCTAAATATAAAAAATATGGAATACAGGCTAAATTAATGATGTTTGGGTGTAATAAGGATTTTCATTACAAAGGAAATATCAACCCTAAATTTGATCATGACATAATATTTATAGGTAATAATTATAAACAACATTTTTCAAGAAAAAAAGGAATAGATATTATTTTAAAACCTTTAATGCAAAGGGGATATGATATTAAGGTTTATGGAAATGATTGGTGGTTTGATACTTCCCAAAATTTTGTGCTAGATAGAAAATATTATGGTGGATATTGTGCTTATGAAGAGCTACCAGATGCTTATGCTACAGCTAAAATTGCACTTGGAGTGCATTCAGTTGCTAATTCTAACACTATGATGAGTATGAGAACATTTGAAATTATGGGTTGTGGAGGATTCTATTTAACACAATATACTCCAGCTATTCAAAAATGTTTTTTAAATGAAAAACATTTAGTTTGGAGTGAAAATTCATATGATACATTAAGGATGGTAGAACGCTATTTAAACAATAAAGATGGAAGGGAAAGAATAGCCTTAGAGGGTCAGAAAGAATGTTATTTAAAATATGATTATGATAAAAAAGTTGATATATTTGTATATGAATTAAAGCGTAGAAAACTTTGGAGATAGGTGATAAAATTGAAAATTATGACTTTAAGCACAGCTCCAATTATAAAATTTGGAATTGGTTTTGCTATGGGAAAAAGTGAAATAGATTTTATATATACTGACTTTGGAAAAGAAATTTCTATTGGAAAATATGAAACATTAATAGAGTCTATTGAAAAATATAAACCAGATGCTTTCTTTTATGAACATGTAGCAATATTTAAAAATAGAGATATATTTTTTAATATAGCAAAAAGATATAATATCCCAATACTCTATTGGGCCATAGATGATCCAATAGAGATGATGAGCGAATCTATAAAACATGCAAAAAAATCAATATTGACTTTTACTCCAGCTATTGAATGCATAGGGAAATATGAGTCAATGGGAATTAACGCATCATTTTTAATGTTTGGTTGTAATGAAGAGATTCATCGTCCAGGAAAATATAATAAAAAATTTGATCATGATATAGTGTTTGTAGGTAACAATTACTCAAGATATCCTGCAAGACTTCAGGGATATAAAATTATGCTGGAGCCTTTGATAAAAAGGGGATATGACATAAAAATTTATGGAAATAAGTGGTGGATAGATGGCAGTCAGAAATTTACAATAGATAAAAAGTTTTATGGTGGGTATTGTGAGTATAATGAAATAAAGGATGCATGTGCATCTGCTAAAATAATGCTTGGTGTTCATTCTATTAATAGCTCTTCTACGATGATGAGTATGAAGACTTTTGAAATTCTTGGCTGTAGAGGATTTTATATTACTCAATATACACCAGCAATTAAAAATTATTTTGCTAATAATAAACATTTGGTTTGGAGCAAAAGTCATTTAGAAACACTGAGAAATGTAGATAATTATTTAGTGAGAAAAAGTGATAGAGACTATATTTCTTTAGAAGGACAAAAAGAATGTTATTTGAAACATAGTTATAAAGATAAAGTGAATTTTTTTATTAATGAATTAAAAAGGAAAGGAATATGGAAATATGATAACATTTATTCAAATGCCTAGTGTTCCTTTTGATTGGATGGTTCAAAGGCCGCAGCAAATTATGACTAAGCTTGCTAGACATGGATATAAAGTTTATTATTTTACCAGCAAAGGAGCAAATGGAATAGTACAAAGAGAACCTAATCTTAGTATAGTATCTGGAAACTATAATCCTGAGGATATAAAAACTGAAGGAAGTGTAATTCTGTGGTGTAGCTCGCCAAATCAAGTTCTTAATGTAGACAAGATTTATCATGATTATGTGATATATGATGTTGTAGACGATGCTTCTGATGAGTTTATTACATGGCAGCCTTATATTAACAAGATGCTGGAAAAAGCTAATATAGTTTTTACAACAGCTGACAGACTCTATGAAAAGTTTAGAACACTTCATCCTAAAGTTTATCTTTTAAATAATGCAGTTGATTTAGATAATTTTTCTTTAAATAAGCTAAAAAAACCCAACGATTTACCTACATTTAAACCTGTAGTTGGCTATGTAGGAGCTATAGCTAGTTGGATGGATTGGGAAGTCATAGATTTTATAACCAAAAAGTCAAAATATAATTTTGTTTTTGTAGGTCCCTTTTATAATGGATTCAAGCCGCCGTTAATAAAGAGTAATATTTATTATCTTGGAATTAAAGATTATGACCAACTTCCATACTATATAAATAATTTCAATTGCTGTATTATACCTTTTAAGGTTAATAATATGACCAATAGCTGCAATCCAGTAAAACTTTATGAATACTTTTCACTTGGAAAACCTGTGGTTACTACTAATATGAGAGAAATTAATAAGTTTTCTGAGGTATGTTATATAGCTAATAATGCTATAGAATTTAAGAATTATATTGATAAAGCTGTTAATGAAAAGAGTAATGAACTTGTGAATAAACGAATTATAACAGCCAGAGAAAATAGTTGGGATTCTAGAATAAATAATATCAAGAAAATTTTATATAATGAGTTTCATATAAGTTAAATATAAACTAAACATAAGTAATAAAGGTGAATTTCCCCCAGGTTATGGGGGAAATGTTATTTATTTAATATTTTTTCTAAAAATGTCTTGTTAAACAATATTTTTTTATCATTAGGCAAAAAATTTCTGGCTGCTTCATTGTATTTAAAAGCTTTCAAAGGGTCACCGAGTTTATAATAACATATACATAACTGTATATTAGGAAGCCATGTCCAGCAAGCCTCTGAGAGTATTTCATATCTATGCTGAGGTTTTTCTAGTTGTGTAGCAAGCTTATACCAAAAAATAGCATCCTGAAGTTCATTATTGTTAAGAAAGTGGTATCCTAATCTACAGCAAAATTCTGCATGAGGAGTATCATACTCAAAGGTTTTAAACGTAATAGCAAGTTCATCATCAGTATCACCAAGATTAGAATAAATATCTGCAAGCTCATGACATATTTTTAGTTTGCTATTAACAGAGAGGACTGCGGAAATAAGAAGATTTTTGTAATAGGATATTGCTTCTTTAAAACATCCTTGATTTTTTAGTTTATTACCATGATTAAGATTGACATCTTCTTTTAACACCTTTTTATATAGCATTAGATAGTTATCTGTCATTATTTCAGTTGTAAAATGCTGTGATACATAATCTCTTAGAAGCTTAGGTGAGAGAAAGTTAGGATTCAAAACCTTTTTGCACATTTCTTGAGTAGAATGGCAGATCATTTCTGGAAAACCTGCTAAGACTTCTTCGACTCCACCGTTTGCAAGAGCTAATACAGGCGTTCCGCAGGCAAGAGCCTCTATCATAACAAGACCAAAGGGCTCTTCACAAATAGTTGGAAATAGCAAACAGCGAGCCTTTTTTAAAAGCTCTTGTTTTCTTAAACCACCTACTTCGCCTACATACTGGATATTTGAATTATTAATTCGTGGTTCAAGTGTATTTCTAAAGTATTCAAAATCATGGATTGGACCAGCTATAATTAATTTTTGTCTTGTTCTCTCAGCAACATCGATAGCCTGTAATATCCCCTTATACCAGTTTAGAACTCCCATATATAAGAGATAATCTTCTTTTTTTTCACAGTATTCATATTCTTCAGGATCTATACCATTATAAACATAATAACCATGATCTTCACCAGTTATATCAAGGGCTCTTTTGCTTAAATAAATTGGAGACTTTACATCATTTTTTCTGATACAGTGAATAGTACAAACAGTTGGTATGGCATATGCAATTTGTCCTATAACTGAAGAGTGAGTATGATCATGAATAATATCAACATTTTCAGGGAGAGTTTTCATTACAAACTCTGATAGCTTCTGCTGGTCAGGTCCCGAATGCTCGTATGGAATTAGGGTGGCACTGGTTTTACTCCCTTTAGGGGCATAAAGATATACATTATGACCTTTTAGAACAAGATGTTCCGTGAGATTATATATAATCCTTTCCATGCCGCCATAATTTGTAGGAGGAAGAGGATAATAATCTGGAGCAACTTGAACTATATTTAGTGGCTTTTTCATAATAATTTCATCGTCATTCAAGAAATTTGAAATCATTTTTTTAAAACTCCCTCCAAAAATTTTTTATTATTTATAATCATTTCATTATTGGGACTCAAATTCAATGCTAATTCATTATTCTCATAAGATTTTTTTAGATTACCTATTTTGTAATAACAAATGCATAATTGGAGAAATGGAAGCCATGTCCAACAAGATTCATATAAAATTTCATGATTATTCGGCCTTTCTAATTTTGTGGCAAGTTCATACCAGAAAATCGCTTTATCAAGCTCATTATTTTGAAGAAACTGGTAACCTAATCTACAGCAAAATTCAGCCCGTGGGGAGCCACATTCAAAAGATTTGAAGATAATTTCTCTTTCTTTTTTTGAATTTTTTAGATCAAAATAGATATCTGCCAGCTTATTGTATATTTTTATCTTGTGCCCTTTTGAAAGGTCTGTAAGGTGTAAAAATTGCTCATAATATTGAATAGCTTCAGTAAATTTACCCGTTTCCTTTAACTTGTCTCCATAATTATAGTTAACTTCCTCAGTGAGTATTTTATTATATAGTTTTAAATATCCTTCTGTCATGGCAGCTGCTGTAAAATTCTTTTCTACATATTCACGAAGCAATTTTGCTTCTGGAAATTGATTGCTATTAAGTTTCAGCACCATTTCATCCACCGAAGAGCAAATAAGCTCTGGAAAGCCATCCATAACTTCAGGAACTGCTCCGTTACGAAATGCAAGTACAGGTGTACCACAGGCCATTGCTTCGATCATCACAAGACCAAAAGGTTCTTCCCAGGAGGTTGGAAAGAGAAAACATTTAGCTTTTTTTAGTAAATTCTGTTTTTGTTCTCCACCTACTTCGCCTACATATTGAATGTTAGGATTATTTTTAATTTTTGGTTCAATTTCTTTATTGTAATATTCGTAGTTGAAAATAGGACCAGCAATTATCAGTTTTTGGTTAGTTTTTTCAGCAACCTCAATTGCTTCTTTTATGCCTTTATGCCAGCTGAGTACACCTAAAAAAAGAAGATAATCATCCTTAGCTTCAGAAAATTCGTATTCATTAAGGTCTATGCCATTATAAACGAAAAAACCATAATTTTTACCAACTATCTCTAAGGCTCGTTTACTTAAATAAACAGGATAATCTATAGGATTGTATCTAGAATCATGTATTGTGCAAACTGTTGGAATAACAAGCTTTTTTAGTCCTACAATAGAAGCATGCGTATGGTCGTGTATTATATCGATGTTATCAGGAAGTGTCTTTTCTACAAAATCAGCGATACTTAATGGGTTTGGTGCAGTATGCTCATAATTGATAATTTTTGCACTACATTGACTTCCTTTAGAAGCATAAAGATATACCTCATGGCCGCGTTTTACAAGTTCCTCGGTTAAGCTATAAATCATTCGTTCAATTCCTCCATAGTTAGAAGGAGGAATAGGGTAATAATCTGGAGCTACTTGTACAATTCGTAAGGGATGAGATGAGACTGTTTTATTAATAGTGTTTGTTCCTGTGATGTTATCTGTCATTTTTTAAAATCCCCTCCAATAATGATTTATTATGCAGTATCATTGCATCTGATGGCCTAAAAGAACGGGCTACTTCATTATGCTCATAAGATTTTTTATAATCTCCAAGCCTAGAATAACATACACATAATTGAATATGAGGCAGCCAGGTCCAACAGCTATCTAAGAAAAAGCCAGAAATTCCTTCAGGTTTCTTTAATTCTGAAGCAAGTTTATACCAGAATAGTGCAGTTTTTGTATCGCTTTTATTGAGGAAATAGTAGCCAAGTTTGCAGCAGAATTCAGCCCTTGGAGTGCTGAGTTCAAAGGATTTCCATATATATTGGAGTTCTTTTTCTGGATTTCCTAGATGAGAATAAATATCTGAAATTTTATGGCAGGTTGAAATTTTATCTTCAATCCAACCTTCTTTTAAATCCAGAAAAAGAGAATAATTCTCAATAGCTTTCTCATAAAAACCATTGTCTAACAATTCGTTGGCATAATAGTAGCGGTCACGAGGTGAAAATACATCACCTTTTTTTAATCTCTTTTGGAATATAGATAAATTTCGCCCGGATTTTACGTGAATTCTTTTATGAGAAACAGCAATGTCACTATTAAAAATGTTACCATCCACTGCAAGATATTCGTGAACAGGACCATACCATTTGAATTGAAGCTTTCTTTTTACCAAACGGTTTCTGCGTAAACTTAAGATTACATTTCCGAATTCGTCAAAAGCATAATTATATATCATAGTTACTGAATCTATAGAAGTATCCAGTGAATTTTTTAGTATCATTAATTTTTTTTGGTCTTCAGCTAGCAGCACATCATCTGCATCAAGCCAAAGAATATAATCTTTGGTAGCTTTACTGAAAGAATAATTTCGTGCTGCAGAAAAATCATCAATCCATTTAAAAAAGAATATATTATCAGTGTATTTCTTTGCTATTTCAACAGTATTATCTGTAGAACCAGTATCTACAATAATGATCTCATCTACAATATCTTTTATTGAATCTAAACAGTTTTGTAAGACACTAGACTCATTTTTTACAATCATACAGAGACTCATTGAAATCATATAATCACCTTCTTAAAGTTTGCTACAATATATAATATGGAAAGGAAAAAAATCTGATACAAGTTTTATCTTATTTAGACGAAAAGCTGCCTATCTAGAAGATAGGCAGCCCCGTTTATATTAATATTATTAAAATTTTATAAGGTTCATATCAATACTAGTTCCTGTAGCTGCTGAAGTAACGCTAGTAGCTGTTGTTACAATGACTCTAAGATCATACCTGGAGGAAGCAAGGGTAGTAGGAACTATATCTACATACGTGCTTGATATTGGAAATCTTTGGTTACCTGCAGGTGTTCCAACCCTATTATTAAACCTAGTATTAATTAGGGTTCCGTCTCTATATAATCTTACTTCGAATGCCATGGACCAGCTTGCAGTAACAATAAAGTCCACGCCAAGAGAATAATCAATTTTAAGATTTTGGCCTGCAGTAACGCTTGTAAAAACGGTTGTAACTGTTACTTCTGTGTTTAGTGGCACTGCTGGAGGATTATAGACAGTGATTGGTCCGGTTCCGTTAGTAAAACCTAAAGATGGTGTGCCAGTAGGGCCTTGAAGACCAGTCACGCCTTGAAGGCCAGTCACACCTTGAAGGCCAGTAGCACCTTGAAGACCAGTAGCACCTTGAAGACCAGTAGCACCTTGAAGACCAGTAGCACCTTGAAGACCAGTCACGCCTTGAAGGCCAGTCACACCTTGAAGGCCAGTAGCACCTTGAAGACCAGTAGCACCTTGAAGACCAGTCACGCCTTGAAGACCAGTAGCACCTTGAAGACCAGTAGCACCTTGAAGACCAGTCACGCCTTGAAGACCAGTAGCACCTTGAAGACCAGTAGCACCTTGAAGACCAGTCACGCCTTGAAGACCAGTAGCACCTTGAAGACCAGTCACGCCTTGAAGACCAGTAGCACCTTGAAGGCCAGTAGCACCTTGAAGACCAGTAGCACCTTGAAGGCCAGTAACACCTTGAGGGCCAGTCACGCCTTGAAGGCCAGTAGCACCTTGAAGACCAGTAGCACCTTGAAGACCAGTCACGCCTTGAAGGCCAGTCACACCTTGAAGGCCAGTAGCACCTTGAAGACCAGTAGCACCTTGAAGTCCGGTAACACCTTGAGGACCAGTAGCACCTTGAGAACCAGTTAAGCCTTGGATACCGGTAGGTCCTTGAAGACCAGTAGCACCTTGAAGGCCAGTAACACCTTGAGGACCAGTAGCACCTTGAGAACCAGTTAAACCTTGGATACCAGTAGGCCCTTGAAGACCAGTAGCACCTTGAAGTCCGGTAACACCTTGAGGTCCAGTAGCACCTTGAGGCCCAGTAGGCCCTTGAAGACCAGTAGCACCTTGAAGGCCAGTAACACCTTGAGGCCCAGTAACACCCTGAGGACCAGTTAAGCCTTGGATACCAGTAGGACCTTGAAGGCCAGTAGCACCTTGAGGACCAGTAGCACCTTGAGGCCCAGTAGGCCCTTGAAGACCAGTAGGACCTTGGAGTCCAGTAGCGCCTTGAGGTCCAGTAACACCTTGAGGTCCAGTAGCACCTTGAGGCCCAGTAGGCCCTTGAAGACCAGTAGCACCTTGAAGGCCAGTAACACCTTGAGGCCCAGTAACACCCTGAGGACCAGTTAAGCCTTGGATACCAGTAGGCCCTTGAAGACCAGTAGCACCTTGAGGTCCAGTAGCACCTTGAGGCCCAGTAGCACCTTGAGGCCCAGTAGGCCCTTGAAGACCAGTAGGACCTTGGAGTCCAGTAGCGCCTTGAGGTCCAGTAACACCTTGAGGTCCAGTAGCGCCTTGAGGCCCAGTAGCACCTTGAGGCCCAGTAGGTCCGGCTATACCATATTGGATACTTAAGAATGGTCTTTGACCTGGAGTTGTCCATTCATTGGAGCGATATCCTATGATAGTATCAATTATATTTTCTATTCCAACTAAAGTAATACCATTGTTTGGTATTACATTATAGAACCAATCAACTACTATATTTGTTATATCAATACTAATATAATTATTAACATTAGCATCAGTTACATTTATAGAATAAGGAGTAGGGTTTATTGCGGGTGCATTATTCCAAGTAACTGTATTTTGTGAAAAGTTACTTGCATTTGTAAATACGCTGACAGGTTGTGGTGATAATTGAGCATCTGTTTTATCTTTTCTATAAACAAATAGATTTAATGCAGCGCTTAATATGACATTTCCAGCAGGAATAACACCAGTTAAATTAAACTTTAATAAGCTTCTGTATAAATCGTTAGGTTGAGAAAATTCTCCTGTAAACAAAGCTATTGAAGTACCAAAGTTTGTATTAGAATAATACTGTGATATATAAGCATCATCACTAGGACTAACTTGTACAAATGGCATAGTATCATCTCCTTATTGTTTTACCTTTTATTTCTTACTTTTTTTCTTTTGCCATTGTGTCAATGATTATAACTCGTCTAGTATAATATATGCGTTTAGTATAAAAGCGTACATAGAAATTATATTAATAATTTATGCGAAGATAATTGCATTTAATGCTCTAGCAAGGTAGGTAACACCTGTGGTTGCAATATTGGTACCAGCAACTGTAGCTCTAATGCTATAAGTGTGACTTGTAGAAGAGGTAGTATCAACCCAAGTCAAGTTAGGAAGTTCACTTAATGTTCGTGATGTTCCACTTAAGTTATCCTCCATTGTATCAAGTGTTATTGAAGTAATAGTAGTTTGATTAACGGTACTAATGTCCCTAATTAACTCATACAGGATTGTATATTGGTAAGTGCTAGCAGCTGTTGTTGTTATTTCAGCTTCTGCCATACAATCTAATTTTACTTTTGCACCAACAGTGGTATTTACTGAAATCTGAAGTATAACTTCAGGGGTAAAAAAAGGATTAGGAGTTATTGGACTTGACGAAAGTTGTTGTGCTGGTGTAGGTAAAAAAGATCCAGGACCAGTAGCACCTTGAAGGCCAGTGATACCTTGAGGGCCAGTGATACCTTGAAGGCCAGTGATACCTTGAGGGCCAGTAACACCCTGAGGACCAGTTAAACCTTGGATACCAGTAGGACCTTGAAGACCAGTAGCGCCTTGAAGTCCGGTAACACCTTGAGGACCAGTTAAACCTTGGATACCAGTAGGTCCTTGAAGCCCAGTAGCACCTTGAAGCCCAGTAACGCCTTGAGGACCAGTAGCACCCTGAGGACCAGTTAAACCTTGGATACCAGTAGGCCCTTGAAGCCCAGTAGCACCTTGAAGTCCAGTAACACCTTGAGGACCAGTAGTGCCCTGAGGACCAGTTAAGCCTTGGATACCAGTAGGACCTTGAAGACCAGTAGCGCCTTGAAGTCCGGTAACACCTTGAGGACCAGTTAAACCTTGGATACCAGTAGGACCTTGAATACCAGTAGGACCTTGAAGACCGGTTACGCCTTGAGGACCAGTAGTGCCTTGAGGGCCAGTTAAGCCTTGAATACCAGTAGGACCTTGAAGGCCAGTAGGGCCTTGAAGACCAGTTACGCCTTGAGGACCAGTAGTGCCTTGAGGGCCAGTTAAGCCTTGAATACCAGTAGGACCTTGAAGGCCAGTAGGGCCTTGAAGACCGGTTACGCCTTGAGGCCCAGTAGTGCCTTGAGGGCCAGTTAAGCCTTGAATACCAGTAGGACCTTGAAGACCGGTTACGCCTTGAGGACCAGTAGTGCCTTGAGGGCCAGTTAAGCCTTGAATACCAGTAGGACCTTGAAGGCCAGTAGGACCTTGAAGACCGGTTACGCCTTGGGGGCCAGTAGGACCTTGAGGGCCAGTTAAGCCTTGAATACCAGTAGGACCTTGAAGGCCAGTAGGACCTTGAAGACCGGTTACGCCTTGGATGCCGGTAGGACCTTGAGGGCCAGTTAAGCCTTGGATACCAGTAGCACCTTGAGGGCCAGTAGGACCTTGAAGACCGGTTACGCCTTGGATGCCGGTAGGACCTTGAGGACCAGTTAAGCCTTGGATACCAGTAGCACCTTGAGGGCCAGTAGCACCTTGAGGCCCAGTAGGTCCTGCTATACCATATTGAATACTTAAGAATGGTCTTTGCCCTGGAGTTGTCCATTCATAGGATCGATATCCTATGATAGTATCAATTATATTTTCTATTCCAACTAAAGTAATGCCATTGTTTGGTATTACATTATACAACCAATTAACTACTATATTTGTTATATCAATACTAATATAATTATTAACATTAGCATCAGTTACATTTATAGAATAAGGAGTAGGGTTTATTGCAGGTGCATTATTCCAAGTAACTGTATTTTGTGAAAAGTTACTTGCATTTGTAAATACGTTGACAGTTTGTGGTGATAACTGAGCATCTGTTTTATCTTTTCTATAAACAAATAGATTTAATGTAGCGCTTAATATGATATTTTCAGGAGGAATAACACCAGTTAAATTAAACTTTAATAAGCTCCTGTATAAATCATTAGCTTGAAGATATTCTCCTGTAAACAAAGTAATTGCACTACCGAAATTTGTATTGCCATAAAATTGTGATATATAGGCATCATCGGTAGGGTTGACTTGTACAAATGGCATAATATCATCTCCTTATTATTTTATCCTTTATTTCTTGATTTCTTTTCTTATGTCATTAAGTCAATCACTATTCAGCTTACTACAATATATGCGTTTAATATAAAAGTGTCCATAGCTCAACTATTAACTTAACCTTGTAATCATTATAGAAGCATTACAATCAATAGAGGTACCGCCATTATTAACATTTAACGTTATAGTAGAACCTGAAACATTTCTCAATGTAATGGTTAAACCGCCATTAGGAACTGCAATAATTACTTGACCCTGGCTCTGATGAGCAAAACCTAAAGTACTTAGTAGAGCAACACCATAAGCTGAGCCAGAGACTATAGTTGTATCATCGATTACTATTGCAAATTGTGAGTTTGTTGTGGCAGTAGTTAAAAATTCAATTTTATAATCACCAGGTTTTGGTATAAAAATTGATGCAGTGTTTGTAGTATGACTAATATCTCCTGTCATTACACCATTATTATCAAAAATAACATCACTGTCAGTAGGTACAGTTTCAGCAGCTATATTGTAAATATATGCATAAGCATTTGATGAAGTCTCCATAAGATTAGCATGTTCAGGAGGATCAGTGGAGTTAATTACTTCAATAGGATTGGCACATAAATCATTTTTTGTATATTCATATTGTACATTTAAAAACGGTCTTTGATCAGAAATTGACCATTCAGTAGATCTATAACCTATAATAGAGTTAATTATGTTATGCATACTAACCAATGTTATTCCATTATTAGGTATTATGTTGTAAAACCAACTAATTACTATACTAGTAATATCAATGTTAATAAAGTTGTTAATATCTTTATCTTCTATTTTTATAGAATATTGAGTTTGATCTAATTCAGGTGCATTATTCCAAGTGATTTCATTTTGCGAAAAATTGTTTGTGTTAGCATATACATTAATGATTTGTGGTGAGAATTGAGAATCTGTCTTATCTTTTCTATAAACAAATAGCTTTAAAGCAGCGTATAATATAATGCTTTCTGAAGGAATTACATTAGACAAATCAAACTTCAATAAGCTTCTATAAGCATCATTAGATTTAAGATACTTTCCTGTAAGGAGAGTCGTTAGTTTGCCAAAATTTTTGTTTGGGAAAAATTGTGATATATATATATTATCAGTAGGAGGAATTTGTACAAATGGCATGTTATCATCTCCTTGTGTCTTTATCTGCTATTTTTCTACCTTATGCTATTTTTTTAATAATAATCTAAAACAATATAATCCACCTAATAATTGAGAATATATAGCATTATTATATATTTTGGGATCAAAGGAGCTTACAAAGTTAAACCCTGCATTAATTAAGCAGTTAGCTAAAAAATTTATATTTATAGTTGGATAATCAACGGTTAATATAATTAATTCATTTTTTTAGGACTCTAAATAAATTACTGCATGAAAATTTTATTTTATCTATTGACATACTTGTAAACCTCCTAGAACCTATATAATCAGAAGTAAGTACTAATTAGACATATAATCTTTTATTTATCTCATGGTTTTACTCAATAAATATTATAAAATTATATCTCTATATATAATATTAATTATTTGGCAGAATGTTCATACTAACATTTCAATAGCTGCATTTTATTATATAAAGTGATTTTTAGACTAAGGCGAAGTTTGTCTGTGAGAAATATCTCTTACTTAAGCAAAAGCTCTATGCATTTTGTGGAACAATTGGAAATAAATCCGAATATGATATATAAGGCATCTCAACTCATCATTTCCTTTTAGATGTCTAAGACTAGCTTAAGTTAGGAGGATATATTTTGATTTTTAATGAAACGAAGTTAAAAGGAGTTTATATTATAGAAGCAGTTCCAGTAAAAGATAATAGGGGCTTTTTTTCAAGGGCATGGTGTAAAAGAGAATTTGAGGAATATGAATTGGATACAAATATTGTTCAATGTAATATTTCATATAATTCCCAAAAAGGAACCTTGAGAGGTATGCACTATCAGAAGAATCCTTATAGTGAAGTAAAATATGTTAGATGTATTAAAGGTGCATTATATGATGTGATAATTGATATAAGAGAAGATTCAAAGACATTTGGTCAGTGGATAGGTGTGGAGCTTACAGAAGAAAATGAAAAAGCTTTATATATACCTAAAGGTTTTGCTCACGGATTTGAAACACTGATGGACAATACCTATCTTTATTATCAAGTATCAGAATATTATAAAACTGAGGCTGAAGGTGGAATAAGGTGGGATGATCCTCAATTTAATATTATATGGCCGATTGGGGAACCAAGAGTTATATCTAGCAAAGATAAGAATTGGCCATTATTTAAAAAGTAGTTTTTGGAGGAAAAAAGAATGAAAGTAAGATTATTTAAGCCATCATTAGGTGAGGAAGAAATACAAAGTATAAAAGATGCTTTTGACATGGCCTGGCTAGGATTAGGTCCTAAAACTAGGGAATTTGAAAAGCAATGGACAAATTATATTGGATGTAAAGAGTCTGTTGGTGTTAACTCATGTACTGCTGCTTTGCATTTAGCTGTGTCAGCTTTTAGATTTCCTAAAGGAAAAAAAGTTCTTGTACCAGTATTAACCTTTGCATCAACAGCTATGGCACCAATTTATAATGGGTTAGAGCCTGTATTTGTAGATGTGGATGAGGATACATTGACTATAAGTTTAGAAGATTTGGAGAGAAAGTATGACAAGGATTGTGTTGCTGTAATGCCAGTACATTATGGAGGTTATCCTGCTAAGCTAGATGAAATAATGAATTTTGCAAAAAACAAGAATCTGAAAGTTATAGAAGATTGTGCCCATACAGCTGGAGGAGAATATAAAGGAAAAACATTAGGAACTTGGGGAGATATTGGTTGTTATAGTTTTGAAGAGAAGAAATGTATGACTACAGGAGATGGAGGCATGATATGTTCTAATGATGTAGAACTTATATCACCATTAAAAAGCAGCAGATGGGTTGGAATGAACAAGGATACTTGGCAGAGAGAAAAAGAGAATTCAATAACTAAGAGTAATAGTCATTGGTATTACGAGATACTTGAGTTAGGTTATAAATATAATATGAATGATCTAATGGCTTCTATTGGACTTGTACAATTAAAAAAGTTACCTGAAATGAATAAAAGAAGAATGGAGATTATAGTAAAATATTTAGATGGAATTAAAGATTGTTCAAGTTTAAAGCCAGCATTGCCTTATGATAAAAATCAGAAATGTTACTGGATGTTTATGTTAAGAGTTAAAAATAGAGATAAATTTATAAGTTTTATGCAGCAAAAGGATATTGCTACAGGAGTTCATTATATGCCACTTACACTACATCCTTATTTTGCAAAGTACGAAAATAATACACCGAATGCTATTTCAATATGGAAAGAATTTGTTACTATACCACTTCATGCAGATATGACAAATGAAGAAGTAGACTATGTCATAGACAATGTGAAAGCTTTTGACAAGCTAAAATGAGGTGATTTAAGTGGAAAAGCAAATAGTGTTTAGAGGTGGCACTGGGCAAGCAAAGATGCTGAGAGAAAGTCTCCAGAATAAAATAAAGCTTACTGCTATATTTGAACAGAATAGAAATATAAAATCTCCTTTTAATGATATAGAAATATATTATGGAGAGGAAGGATTCAATAATTGGTATAAGCAATTTTTTATAGAGGATGAAACTTATTTCTCTGTGGCTATAGGTGGAAATTGTGGAAAGGATAGAGTTATAATTCATCATGAGTTAATGAGTTATGGACTAAAACCTTTCTCTATTGTGGATAAGTCAGCCTATATAGCAAGTAATTGTAAATTAGGTGATGGCTGTCAGCTACTACCACAATCATCTATTTGTGCTGAGGTTGAACTTGGAATACAAACTATTATAAATACAGGTGCCACAGTAGATCATGAATGTAAATTAGGCAATGGTGTTCATATATGTCCAGGTGTGCATTTGGCTGGGCTTGTTAACGTAGAGGATTATGCAACAATTTATACTGGTGCAGTAATTTTACCTAGAATAAAAATTGGTAAGGGCGCAATAATAGGAGCTGGAGCCGTTGTTATAAAAGATGTTAAGCCCTATACACTAGTGGTGGGAAACCCTGCAAGGGAGGTTAGGAGAATAAAATGAAAGTAGTAATACTTTGTGGTGGAAAAGGTACAAGGATGGGACAAGAAACAGAATTTAGACCTAAACCATTGATATTAATAGGAGGAAAACCAATATTGTGGCATATAATGAAATTTTATTCTTCCTATGGATATAATGATTTTATTTTATGTATTGGATATAAAGGTGATATGATAAAGCAGTATTTTATGGAAATGTATTGGAGAAATAATGATTTTACCCTTCATATAGATGGTAATAACAGAATAGATTATAAAACTAATGAAAATGAAAATTGGAATATTACAATAATAGATACAGGACTTGAAACAATGACTGGTGGTAGATTAAAAAAAGTAGAGAAATATATTGATGAAGATGAATTTATGTTTACCTATGGAGATGGGTTAAGTGATGTAGATTTGAGATCACTTGTAAAATATCACAGAGATAAAAATAGAATAGCTACTTTAACAGGAGTACATCCAGCTTCTTCTTTTGGACTTATGAATGTAGAAGATGGAATTGTAAAAGCCTTTAGAGAAAAGCCGATATTAAATGATATGGTTAATGGCGGATATATGATAATGAATAAAAAAATATTTAATTACTTTCCGGAAGAAGATTGTGCTTTTGAAGAAGAACCATTAGTAAGAGTCGCGAAAGATGGGCAGCTTGCAGTTTATGAACATCAAGGTTTTTGGAAGGCTATAGATACGAATAAGGATGTTATATTTGTAAATAACATGTACAGTAAAGGGGTAATGCCATGGCTAACATCCAATTAGATTTGTTTGAAGATTTTTATAAGGATAAAAATGTGCTTATAACAGGACACTGCGGGTTTAAAGGTTCATGGCTGGCTCTATGGCTTAAGGAACTTGGAGCAAATGTAATTGGTTATGGATTATCACCTTATACAAAAGGTGATAATTTTCAAGTTATTAAGCTTGAAGATAAGATAATTGATATAAGGGGAGATATTAGAGATCTGAATAAGTTAAATGATATATTTTCAACCTATAAACCTGAGATAATATTTCATCTTGCAGCACAACCTTTGGTTAAAGTATCTTACGAAAATCCAAAGGAGACATATGAAGTAAATGTTTTGGGAACGTTAAATGTTCTTGAAGCAATAAAGCAAAGTGAAACTGTGAAGGTTGCTGTTATGGTAACCACTGATAAGTGCTATGAAAATAAAGAACAAATGTGGCCATATAGAGAAATTGATCCTTTAGGAGGGTATGATCCTTATAGTTCTAGCAAAGCTTGTTGTGAGATTCTTATATCCTCTTATAGAAATTCCTTTTTTAATGAAGCTGATTATAAAATTCATAGAAAAGCTATAGCATCTGTAAGGGCTGGAAATGTTATTGGTGGTGGTGATTGGTCAAAGGATAGAATAATTCCAGATTGCATTAGAGCCCTTAGAGATAGTGAGAGTATAAAGGTAAGAAATCCAAAGGCTATAAGACCATGGCAGCATGTACTGGAACCTTTGTGTGGATATTTGGAATTAGCTAAAAGGATGTATTATTATGGCGCAAGCTATTGCGGAGCATGGAATTTTGGACCTGATTTTGAATCAATAGTGAAAGTTTCAGATTTAGTGGATTTGATTATAAAGGCTTGGGGAAATGGAAGGTATGATTCAGTTTATTGTAATAATGGACAGCATGAAGCTAACCTTTTAAATCTTGACTGCACAAAATCAAAACTGTTATTAAAATGGAAACCAAGGCTCAACATTGAGGAAGCTATTAATTATACCATAGATTGGTACAAGTGTTTTGAAAATGGTGATATGTATAAATTTGATGTAGATCAAATTTGCAATTATTGCAGCTTAAGGAAGTGAATATTATGAAAAAAGTAAGTATTATAATGTTAGGATATAATAAGTTGGAATATACTAAGCTTGCAGTTGATAGTCTTTATAAGTATACATCACATATTAATTTTGACTTTATCTCTGTAAATAATGGATCAAGTGATGGGACTAGAGAATATTTTGAAGCATTGCCTAATAAAATAAAGATAAATTTTGAAACTAATGTTGGCGGAGACAAAGCTTTTAATGAAGCCTTAGAATATTGTGATGGGGAGTATACCGTATTTTTAAATAATGATTTAATTCTTACAGAAAATTGGTTAGATAACTTAATTAAAGTAATGGAGTCTGATCCTAAGATAGGCATTGCAGTGCCTGCATGTAATTTTTCATCAAATCATCAGGTGATAAGTGCAAACTACAGTAATTTAGATGAGTTAGATAAGTTTGCAAAAGAA
Organism: Clostridium sp. JS66; assembly: GCF_033561535.1. Lineage (NCBI taxonomy): Bacteria > Bacillati > Bacillota > Clostridia > Eubacteriales > Clostridiaceae > Clostridium > Clostridium sp. JS66. Next base: position 742,608 of record NZ_CP131467.1, read on the forward strand.
TATAATAAATCCAATCCAGATAAATGGGAAGAAAGACTTAGACTTGTACTGTATGCGGCGATTTTTAGAACAAAGGATCTTAAAGATATAGGTGGCTTAGATGAAGCCTATTCTCCAGGTAGCTTTGATGATGATGATTTAAGCTATAGATATAGAAGAGCTGGATATAAGCTTATATTTGCAAAAGACACCTATGTGCATCATTTTGGCTCTATAACTATGAGGGATCAATATGGAGGGGTATTTGCTAGAAATAGAGAAATATTTAGAACTAAGTTTGGTGTGGATTCATGGGATGCCTCAGTTGTTGATTTTAGAATTGTGAATAATCTTTCATATGATAAGATGCAGAAAGTGAGTATTTTAGGTCTAGGTAAAACTTCCGGAGCTACTGGAGTTCAAATAAAAAATGTAATGAAAGAAAAAGAGGTGAAAGGCATTAGGTTAGATTACTATGCCTTACATGGAAAATATATAGTAGATTTAAAAACTATATGTAATAATGTCTTTTATACACAGGAAAGTTTTATAGATACCAGTTTTATTAAAAATAAATTTGATTATATATATATTGATGAATGCATAGAAAGCTTTAAAAATGTTAAAGAAGTTTTATCAGCATTAAAAAATATATTGAATGATAGTGGACAGATGATTTTTATTCTTAATAACAAAGATAATAATGAACTTTCAATAGATACGTTAAATAATATTTTAAGTGAACTTAATTATAAGAAAATAATGGAGAAGCCTGAAGGTGGGGGATATGTATTTATAGTTACAATTTAATATTTTTAAGTACTTGAATAAAAAATATATAAGTAATAGAAATTTGAAGGATATAAGGTGCATTGATAATATATGACACTATATACCTTTAAACAAATCGTTATAATTAAAGAAGTATATGCATAATAATATTTTGAGAATATCTAGAAATTAGCAACTTGTTTAGGGGGATTGCTATGAAAGTATTATTATGTATAAGAAACGATTATTATAGAAACTTTGCAGGAGATTCAATGCAAATATTAAAAACAGCACAATATTTAAGAAAAATTGGAGTAGAGGCAGATATAAATAATGGTTCAATAACAGATTATTCCGATTATGATATAGTGCATCTATTTAATTTAACTAGAATAGGAGAAACTTATAGTTACTACAAAAAAGCTAAATCCTTAAAAAAATGTATAGTGTTATCTTCTGTATATTGGGACTTAAAAAAATATTATAATTATGTTAATGATTTGGATAGCATTAAGCTTTGGGATAAGTGTAAAGCTTATAGATTAGAAATATTAAAGGGATGTAAGATGATATATCCAAATAGCAAAATGGAAGGAGATATTATAAAAAAAGAGTTTGGAAACTTTATACCATATAGAGTTATTTATAATGGTGTTGAAATAGAGCATGAGAAAGTAATTGTATATAATTTTAAGGAAAAATTTCGACTCAATGATTATGTATTATGTGTAGGAAGGATATGCTATAGGAAAAATCAACTTCTATTGGCAAAAGCGTGCAGTGATTTAGGGTTACAGCTAGTTCTTATTGGAAATATAAATGACAGAGAATATTTTAATAAATGTATGCAGTATAGTAATGTCATATATTTAGGATTCATGGATAGTTACAATATATATAATGCGTATAAGTTTTGTAAAACACATGTATTACCTAGCTTTGTAGAAACTCCTGGTCTTTCGTCATTAGAAGCAGCTGCAGCTGGATGTAATATAGTATCTACTATTGAAGGCAGTACATTTGAGTATTTTAAGAATATGGCTGAATATTGTAATCCTTATGATGAGAACAGTATTAGTGAAGCAATTGTAAGAGCTATTAAGAAGCCTAAAAGTGAGACATTGAAAAAGCACGTATTGGAGAATTTTAGTTGGGAAGAGTGTATAAAAGAATTGCACAATAGCTATAATCACATGTTAATGGATTAATTTCTATTAAACCGTTGTGTACCAAATGGTAGACAACTTAGTGTGAGAGATTGCTAAATAAAAAAACCGGTTTAAAGAACCGGTTTATTTATTAAGCAGTTAAACTTTTTAATTTTGCTGATAATCTTGATTTGCTTCTTGCTGCTTTGTTCTTATGTACTACTCCCTTTGAAGCAGCCATATCTAATGCTTTAACGGCACTAACAAAAGTAGTTTTTGCTTCTTCAGCATTTCCGCTAGTTATAGCAACTTCAAACTTCTTTATAGCAGTTTTTAATGCAGATTTAATCATTCTGTTTCTAAGAGTTTTAGTTTCTATAACTTTTATTCTTTTCTTTGCAGATTTTATATTTGCCATATTTTCACCCCCTCGTATTTTTATAGGGCCTCAACAGCTCTGGGGAAATTTGCTAGTGAGTTTCGTTTATTCAACAAATGATATTATATCATTAAATTTTAAGTACTTCAAGTATTTTTTTACTATGCAAGCTTAAAAATGTAATATTTTGGATTTGCATTATGCTTAAAATTTGAATATGCATGTTGATTTAAGGAAAACCTAATAGAAAATTTATTTAAGGGAGTGAAGTTATGTTTGGTATAAGAACTGATTTGGCTGTTGAAGCTACAGAAATTTATAAGCAAGAGAATAATGGTGATATACCTGGAGTGGAGGTGGAGGAAAATTGTATAGATGATATAAAGACAACTACAGTTAAAATAGTGACTGATGTAGGAGAAAAAATGATGGGGAAGCCTAAAGGGACATACATAACCATAGATATGCCAAAGTTTACTTATTATGATGGTGATACTATGGATCAGGTCAGTGAAGTTCTTGGCAAAACTTTATCTGAAATGGTAAACATAGATGATAGTATGACTGCTCTAGTAGTAGGTCTAGGAAATTGGAATGTAACTCCTGACGCTTTAGGACCTAAGGTGGTATCTAAATTGATGATTACAAGACATTTAAAACAATTAGTTCCAGATAAAATAGATGAGGGTATAAGGCCCGTATGCGCTATAGCACCAGGAGTTTTAGGACTTACAGGAATAGAAACAGGAGAAATTGTAAAAGGTGTAGTAGAAAAAATAAAGCCTAATTTAATAGTATGTATAGATGCATTGGCTTCAAGAAAAATGGATAGAGTAAATTCAACAATTCAAATAGGGAATACAGGAATATCTCCAGGCTCAGGAGTTGGAAATAGGAGGATGGAGATAAGTGAAAATGTTTTAGGAGTACCGGTAATAGCTATAGGTATACCAACTGTTGTGGATGCAGCTACAATGGCTAATGATACTATTGATATGGTATTAGATGAAATGATAAAACAATCTAAAAAAGATAGTAAATTCTATAATATGTTAAAATCTTTAGATAAAAATGAAAAGCAGCATATGATTGAGCAGCTTTTGGATCCTTATGTTGGAAACTTAATGGTAACTCCTAAAGAGGTAGATTTAGTTATAGATTCAGTTTCTAAAGTAATAGCTAATGGAATAAATATAGCTCTTCAGCCAGCTTTAAATCTCGAAGATATAAATAAGTTCTTAAATTAGTTATAAATTTAAAGATTTGTAATATAAATTTAATATAGAATTTGTTTGAACATGAGAAAAACTTAGTAGTTTATCTGAGAGGGGGGAAAGCTGCTTTGAATATTTTCATAGTGGTGTAATTGGTGGGATACAGAAGAAATAATACAAAAAATAATTTGGCATTGAGATTATACATTATAATGATGAGTTTATTTATTATTATCATCGTGCCTTTTGTAGCTAAAGCTAATTCTTATAGCAGTAATGTAAAAAGGAATCTATTCTATGTACAGGTTTTGAATTTCACAATGCCAGCAGTAAAGGCAACTTCTTTTAATGAAGATGACATGGCGGAAAGTAGATTTTCGTTAAGTGAATCGGTATTAAAGGTATTAGGATTGAAAATGAACAATCCTATGTCAGTTTTATCAAAAGAAATATCTTATATGAATTTGGATAATGATAGCTCAAAAAATGATGCAAATGTGAATTTTAATCAATTTAAGTTAGATGAAAAACAAGTTTCAAAGGACAATTCAAAATCAAATGATAGTTCTAATGGAAATTTAAATTTAGAAAATAAAACGGTAAATCTTTATGATCCAAAACTGAAGAAAGCTTTAAATACTAGTAAGCCAGAAGTATTTATATATCATACTCACACCACCGAAAGCTATAAACCAGGTAATGCTATAAGTTTTGACACATCTCAAAATGTTTGTGCAGTAGGTGATGCATTAGTAAATGAGTTACAAAAAAATTATGGTATATCTGGAATAAACGACAAAACAGTACATGATGCAGAAGCTTATACTCAAAGCTATGAAAGATCAGCTGTAACAGTAGATAAATATTTAAAACAGTATAAAGACTTTAAATTAGTAATAGATTTGCACAGAGATTCTGTAGATGATAAAAAAGCAGTTACTATTAAATTAAATGGAGAAAATGTAGCTAAATTTATGATTGTTATGGCCAGAAAAAATCCACATTTTGATAAAAATATGGATTTAGCAAATAAAATAATACAAACTTCAGATAAATTGTTTCCAGGCTTTTGTAAAGGTGTATGTTACTATAACTATGGAACAAGATATTTTAATCAAGATAAAAGTAACAATGCAATACTAATAGAAATAGGTGCAGATATAAATACTACTGATGAGGCAAAAGCATCAGCTAAATATCTTGCTAGAGTAATAGCAGAATGTCTTAATAAATAGATTCTTTGATGGGAATATTGAGGTAAAGTTATTAGATAAAAATTAGAATAAGTATATACTAACATTGAATAAAAATAAAAAAAGAGTACATCCTTAAATAATAGGATAGTTGAAGGTTGGATATGTTCACTTTTTAACTATTAATTATTATTTGGGGGTGTTTTTTCTTATATGAAAAAGAATGGTAGGAGTATTATGGTTATGATAATAATATGCTTTTTCATATCCTTGTATGGAATTATTGTTATTAGTAATAATTTGCCTAAGTTTATAAAGGATAAAACAGATTTTAAAGTAGATTATTCAAAGAAGCCTTTTAATTTTAGATTTGAAGTTGGGGAGTATTCTTTATACATAAATTCAAAGGCTGTTACAAATATAAAAAACAGTTCTGGTAAAATTATTAATAATATTGGTAAAAAAGTTCAAAATAACACATCCTATATGTTAAATAAAACTTCTGATGTATTTAAGAGTGTTGAAGAAAAAATAAATAATACTATACAGCATAAAGTTAAATAAAGGTATATAGAATCCACTTTTAACTGTATTGTTGTTGTGTTATAATTTACTATGATTATTTATATTAAGAGTATAGTATAAGATTTGCAATAAGATGCAAATCTTTTAAATTGTAATTAGTAATGGAGGGTAAAGGATATGCAGAGCGAAAGGCAAAAATATATAAGAAATTTTTCTATAGTTGCTCATATAGATCATGGAAAGTCTACACTTGCTGATAGATTAATAGAAAAAACAGGAACCCTTACAAAAAGAGAAATGGATGAACAGGTTCTTGATAATATGGAACTTGAAAAAGAAAGAGGAATAACAATAAAATCACAAGCAGTGAGACTTGTTTATAAAAGAGATAATGGACATGAATATATTTTGAATCTTATAGATACCCCTGGTCATGTAGACTTTAATTACGAAGTATCTAGAAGTTTGGCTGCTTGTGAAGGTGCTATACTTGTAGTTGATGCTACACAGGGTATACAAGCACAAACTCTAGCAAATTGCTATCTAGCATTAGATCATGATTTAGAAATTGTACCTGTAATAAATAAAATAGATTTGCCTAGTTCTAGAGCGGATGAAGTTAAGCAGGAAATAGAAGATGTAATAGGAATTGAGGCATCAGATGCACCTTTAGTATCAGCAAAAACAGGCCTCAATATAGAAGATGTATTGGAAGCTATAGTGGAAAAAGTACCAGCACCACAAGGTGATGAAGATGCTCCTTTAAGAGCGCTTATATTTGATTCATCTTATGACAGTTATAGAGGAGTAGTGTGCCATTTAAGAGTAAAAGAAGGAGCTATAAAACCTGGTACAAAAATAAAACTAATGGTTACAGGAAAAGTATATGAAGTAGTTGAAACAGGGGTATTTGCACCTAGATATATGCCTGTTAGTGAATTAAAAGCAGGAGATGTTGGATATTTCACAGCATCTATTAAAAATGTTAGGGATGCTCGTGTAGGAGATACAGTAACAGAGGCTGATAGACCAGCTAAAGAAGCATTACCAGGATATAGACCAGCAATACCTATGGTGTATAGTGGTATCTATCCTGTAGATGGAGCGAAATATGGTGAGTTAAAGGATGCACTTGAAAAGTTGCAAGTAAATGATGCTGCACTATCTTTTGAACCAGAAACTTCTATTGCTTTGGGATTTGGATTTAGATGTGGATTCTTAGGACTTCTTCATATGGATGTAATACAGGAAAGAATAGAAAGAGAATTTAATTTAGATATTATAACTACAGCACCATCTGTTATATATAAAATAGGAAAAACTGATGGAGAAGTTATAGAACTTACTAATCCTACAAATCTTCCAGACGTTTCGGAAATAAAGTATATGGAAGAACCTATAGTAAAAGCGTCTATAATAACACCATCAGATTATGTTGGAGCTGTTATGGAACTTGCTCAAAACAGGCGTGGAACGTTTAAGGATATGCAGTATATAGAAACTACAAGAGTATCCTTAAATTATGAAATACCTTTAAATGAAATAATATATGACTTTTTTGATGCTTTAAAATCAAGAACTAAAGGATATGCATCTTTAGATTATGAACTAAGGGGATATAAGGATGCTAAATTAGTTAAATTAGATATTCTTTTAAACGCAGAAATAGTAGATGCATTATCCATGATAGTTCCAGAAGAAAGAGCGTATGCTAGGGGTAGAGCTATAGCAGAAAAATTAAAAGAGATAATACCAAGACAGATGTTTGAAATACCAATTCAAGCTGCAGTAGGCAGCAAAGTTATAGCTAGAGAAACAATTAAAGCCATGAGAAAAGATGTTTTAGCAAAGTGTTATGGTGGAGATATATCTAGAAAGAAAAAGTTACTTGAGAAACAGAAAGAAGGAAAGAAGAGAATGAGACAGGTGGGAAGTGTAGAAGTTCCACAGGAAGCATTTATGGCAGTACTTAAAACAGGAGAATAAATTGATTTTCAATGTAAAAAGGTGTGATAATTTTATGCTAGAAAGTGAAACTATCTATGAAAATAAAGAAGTAGCTTTGTATATTCATATTCCCTTTTGCAAACAAAAGTGTTTATACTGTGATTTCCCTTCTTTTGCCAGTAAGGAAAATCTTATGTTAGATTATTCAAAGGCTTTAGCAAATGATATAGAAAGCTGTTCTGGAAGGAGTATAAAGACTATATTCATAGGTGGGGGTACTCCCACCTATTTGACTTTAGAAGCATGGGGTAATATTAAAAAGGCTATAGATAAATTGAAAAAAACTAAAGACTTAGAATTTACTGTAGAAGGAAATCCAGGAACCTTTACAAAAGACAAATTAAAATTTTTAAAGGAAATGGGAGTTAATAGACTTAGCATAGGACTTCAATGCTGGCAAAACAATATATTGAAAAAATTGGGGAGAATTCATACTGTCCAAGATTTTATTAAAAGTTATGAAATGGCAAGAAATATAGGATTTGAAAATATAAATGTAGATTTGATGTTTGGCTTACCAGAACAAAATATTGAGCAATGGAAAGAAACTCTAGATAAAGTAGTAGAGCTAAATCCAGAGCATATATCCTGCTATAGTCTTATAATTGAAGAAGGCACTCCTTTTTACTCAATGGATCAAAAAGGAAAATTAATTTTGCCAGAAGAAGAAATGGAAAGAAAAATGTATAGATATGGCATAAAATTTTTAAAAAGCAAAGGTTATAGGCAATATGAAATATCTAATTTTTCAAAGCCAGGAAGAGAGTGTAAACATAATTTAGTATACTGGAATTTGCAAGAATATATTGGGTGCGGGTCAGGAGCTCATTCTTATATAGATAATTTAAGGTATAGAAAAAATGAAGATATACAGGAATACATTAAAGATATACGAGAAAATAAGAATTTAAAACTTGATGAGCATGAAAATTCTAAAAAAGATAATATAGAAGAATTTGTTTTTATGGGGCTTAGAAAAATATCTGGGATATCTATAACAGAATTTAAGAGGAGATTTGCCACAGATATTTATAATATATATCCTAATATTATAAAAAAATATGTAGATAATGGCATGATTATGTGTGAAGATGATAATTTATTTTTAAGTGAAAGAGGCATAGAAATTTCTAATAGTGTCATGTGTGACTTTATATTAACTTAATTTAAAGACTTTGATAGGTTTCGCTAGAAAAACAGAGAAATTTTAATATTTAGCTATTTTAAACTTGCATATAAGTTTATCCGTACAAATAAAGTTAATTATGTAGTGTTGACAAATAAAATTATCAGTGCTATTTTTTAATCATAGTAATTAGCACTCAACAACAACGAGTGCTAATAAAGAGGTGAAATTATGGAAATGGATGAAAGGAAAATAAAAATACTTCAGGCAATAATAAATGATTTTATAAACACTGCTGAACCTGTAGGATCCAGGACCATAGCAAAAAAGTATGATTTGGGTATAAGTTCTGCTACTATAAGAAATGAAATGGCAGATCTTGAGGAAATGGGGTATCTTGAACAACTCCATACTTCTTCTGGGAGAAAACCTTCTGATAAGGGATATAGGCTTTATGTAGATAAGCTTATGCAGGTACCTAATTTAACACCTGAAGAAGAATATATGATAAAAACACATATTTTAAATACAGCGTTGTTTGAGGTAGACAGAATATTAAAACAAGCTACTTCTATTTTATCTGAATTGACTAAAATGGCCTGTATTGTAAAAGCTCCATCTGTGGGGAAAAGCTCCATAAAGCATGTTCAGCTTTTAGATATTGATTGTAATAATATATTATTGTTAATAATTACAGATAGCGGATTAATAAAAAACAATGTAATTAGAGTAGGTAAAGCTGTTGCTTCAGATGTGCTTACAAAATTAAGCAACGTGTTAAATACTAGATTGAGAAATTTAAATTGTGATCAAATAAATTTAGAAGTTATAAATAACTTAAGAAGTGATTTAAAAGGATATGATGATATATTCAATGCTATAATTCCTGTATTATATGAAAGTTTAAATACAGTTGATAAATCTGAAATTTATACTGAAGGTTCAACTAATATATTTAATTATCCAGAATACAAGGACATAGAAAGAGCACGTGAGTTTTTATCATTGTTAGATAATAAAGATAAGATAAGTGGACTTTTAAACAGTGGTGCTAATATGTCTGTAAAAATAGGAACTGAAAATTTTGTAGAAGGTGCAGAACAATGCAGTGTAGTTTCAGCAATTTATAGTATAAATGACAAGCCTGTAGGAGAAATAGGAGTAATTGGACCAACTAGAATGCCTTATTCAAAGGTAATATCTTTGATGGCTAATGTAGTTAAAGAGTTAAATTATATCTTAACTCATATGTATCCTCAAGATGGATAACAAAATAGGCTTTAAAATATATGATAGCAATTTAGAAAGTGCTAGATTGGAGGAGTTATTTAAATGTCAAAGAAAGAACAAGTTAAAGTGGAAGAGCAGAGTGAATTAATTGAAGAAAATGTGGAAGAAGAAAAAGTTGATAAAGACCAAAATGTAGATGCTGAAGAAAAAGATGAAAATTCACAAGAGGATGATTCAAAATTAGAAGAATCTTTAGTTGATGAAATAAAAAGTGAAAATGAAAAATTAGCTAAAGAAAATACTAGATTAGACAGTGAAAATCAAACCTTTAAGGATAGATTGGCAAGAACAGTAGCAGAATATGACAACTTTAGAAAGAGAACAGCAAAGGAAAAAGAAGGCATATATACAAATGCTTGTGAAGATATCCTAAAAGAGTTGTTACCAGTATTAGATAACCTTGAAAGAGCTATAACTGTAGAAGGCAGTGTAGATGATTTAAAAAAGGGAATAGAAATGACTATAAAGCAATTTAATGGCGCTTTAGAAAAGCTAGAAGTAGAAGAAATTAAATCAGATGGAGAATTTGATCCTAATGTTCATAATGCAGTAATGCATGTTGATGATGAACAGTATGAAAAAAATCAAGTAGTAGAGGTATTCCAAAAGGGATACAAAAGAGGCGATAAAGTTTTAAGACATAGTATGGTTAAAGTTGCAAATTAAAATTTATTATAAATAACAAACATATAGAAAGAATGTTAATTCATTTGATATTTTAGGAGGTAAATTAATATGTCAAAAGTTATAGGAATTGATTTAGGAACAACCAATTCATGCGTAGCAGTTATGGAAGGTGGAGAACCAGTAGTTATAACAAATTCAGAAGGAGCAAGAACAACTCCATCTGTAGTTTCATTCCAAGCAAATGGTGAAAGATTAGTAGGACAGGTAGCAAAAAGACAGGCAATAACAAATCCTGATAAGACAATAATATCAATAAAGAGACATATGGGAACAAACCATAAAACAAATATAGATGGAAAAGATTATACTCCACAGGAAATATCAGCAATGGTGCTTCAGAAAATAAAAGCAGATGCTGAAGCTTACCTTGGTGAAACAGTTACTCAAGCTGTTATAACAGTTCCAGCTTATTTTAACGATAGCCAAAGACAGGCAACAAAAGATGCTGGAAAAATAGCAGGACTTGAAGTTTTAAGAATAATAAACGAACCAACAGCAGCATCACTTGCTTATGGATTAGACAAAATGGATACAAATCAAAAAATATTTGTATATGACTTAGGTGGAGGTACTTTCGATGTATCTATACTAGAACTTGGTGATGGTGTATTTGAAGTTAAATCTACAAATGGTGATACAAAGCTTGGTGGAGATGACTTTGATGAAAAGATAATGAACTATATAGCAGATACATTTAAAGCTGAAAATGGAATAGACTTGAGAAATGATAAAATGGCTGTACAAAGATTAAAAGAAGCTGCTGAAAAAGCTAAAATTGAATTATCATCTTCAATGCAGACTAACATAAATCTTCCATTCATAACAGCAGATGCAACTGGTCCAAAGCATATAGATATGACTTTAACTAGAGCTAAATTTAATGAATTAACTCATGATTTAGTTCAAAGAACAATAGAACCAATGAAAAAAGCACTTCAAGATGCTGGACTTACAATTAATGATGTAAATAAGGTTATACTTGTTGGTGGATCTACAAGAATACCAGCAGTTCAAGAAGCAGTTAAACAATTTACTGGAAAAGAACCTTCAAAGGGAGTTAACCCAGATGAATGTGTTGCAGTAGGAGCTTCTATTCAAGCAGGAGTTTTAACAGGAGATGTTAAAGATGTATTACTTCTTGATGTTACTCCATTAACACTTGGTATAGAAACTTTAGGAGGAGTTGCTACTCCATTAATTGAAAGAAATACTACAATACCAACTAAAAAGAGTCAAGTATTCTCAACAGCTGCAGACGGACAGACTTCTGTTGAAATACACGTAGTTCAAGGTGAAAGACAAATGGCTGGTGACAACAAAACTCTTGGAAGATTTACACTTTCGGGTATAGCTCCAGCACAAAGGGGAGTTCCTCAAATAGAAGTTACTTTTGATATAGATGCTAATGGTATAGTTAATGTTTCTGCTAAGGATAAAGGAACAGGAAAAGAAGCTAACATTACAATTACTGCTTCTACTAACTTAAATGATGATGAAATAGATAAGGCTGTTAAAGATGCAGAAAAATTCGCTGAAGAAGATAAAAAGAGAAAAGAATCTATAGAAGTAAAGAATAATGCTGATCAGGCTGTTTATCAGACAGAAAAGACATTAAAGGATCTTGGAGATAAAGTATCAGCAGAAGACAAAGCTAATATAGAAGAAAAAGTTAAAGCTGTTAATGCAGTAAAAGATGGAGAAGATCTAGAAGCTATAAAGAAAGCTACTGAAGATTTAACTCAAGCTTTCTATGCAGTATCATCAAAAATATACCAAGCAGCAAATCCACAAGGAGCAGGATTTGATCCAAACAACATGGGAGGAGCAGCTGGTGCAGGACAAAACAATGCAGGAACAAAACATGATGATAATGTAGTAGATGCAGATTATAAAGTTGAAGATGACAAATAAAAATGTTCACTAATTAGATATATATAGTGTATAATATATAATTGTGATAATTAAGGGAGGAGTTATACTCTTCCCTTAATTTGAGTAACTGAAATAATTGTAAAATTTTAATTTTTATATTAGGTGGTGAAAAGCAGGGATGGCAAAAAAGGACTATTACGAATTACTTGGACTTGAAAAAGGTGCAAGTGAAGATGAAATAAAAAAGGCGTTTAGAAAATCAGCACTAAAATACCATCCAGATAGAAATCCTGGTGATAAGGAAGCAGAAGAAAAGTTTAAAGAGCTAAATGAAGCTTATCAAGTGCTTTCAGATCCACAGAAAAGATCACAATATGATCAATTTGGAACTACTGACTTTAATGGAGCTGGTGGATTCGATGGAGGCTTTGGAGGTTTTGATTTTTCAGATCTTGGAGGCTTTGGTGATATATTTGATTCCTTCTTTGGTGGGGGATTTGGTGGAAATGGAAAAAGGAGAAATGGCCCTCAAAAGGGAGCTGATCTTGAATATAACTTAAATTTGACTTTTGAAGAAGCTGTTTTTGGAGCTGAAAAGCAGGTAAATATAACAAGAAGCGAAAATTGCGAAAAATGTAATGGAACAGGAGCTAAAGAAGGAACAAGTGCACATACTTGTGATAAATGTGGCGGAACTGGTCAAATGAGAGTTCAAAGAAACACTCCACTAGGAAGCTTTGTAAGTATGAGTACCTGTGATAAGTGCGGTGGTAAAGGAAAAATAATAACAGACCCTTGTCCAGAATGTAAGGGAAAGGGAAAAATAAGAAAACAAAGAAAAATAAAAATAAATATACCAGCAGGTGTAGACACTGGTAATGTAATGCCTATAAGGGGGCAGGGTGAGCACGGAAATAACGGTGGCCCAGCAGGAGATTTGTATGTAAATATAAGAGTAATGCCTAGTGATAAATTTAAGAGAAAAGGCTTTGATATTTATATAGATACTCATATAAGCTTTGTAAAAGCTACTTTAGGAGTAGAATTAACAGTTCCAACTATAGATGGAGATGTCAAGTATGATGTTCCAGCAGGAACTCAACCTGGAACTGTGTTTAGATTGAAAGGTAAAGGAGTACCTAGGGTCAATTCTCATGGTAGAGGAGATCAATATGTTAATGTAGTAGTAGATATTCCTAAAAATTTAAACCAGAAACAGAAAGAAGCTCTTTATATGTATGCTGAAGCAAGCGGCGAAATGGCAGAAGGAAAACATAATAAAAAATCTTTTATTGACAAGCTAAAAGATAATTTAAAATAAAAAGACTTTGTTTCTCAAAATTTTGGGAAACAAAGTTTTTTATTGACATATTAAGTCTATAATTATAAAGTAGATGTGATAAAAGATTAATTGTGTGGAGGTTGTTTATGGATAAGGAATGGATAGAAGTATCAATAGTTACTAGTAGTGAAGCAGTAGAGGCTGTAACAGGTATATTATATAATACTGAAGTTAAAGGGGTTTCGATAGAAGATCCTGAAGATATAGAATTTAAGAAAAAGCATCCAGGAGATTGGGATTATTTTGATGAATCATTATTAAACGTTAAAGAGGGAGCAATAATTAAAGGTTATTATAAACAAAATGAAAAGCTTGATGGATATTTAAGATATATAAAAGACAGTATTAATGACTTAGAGAAGTTTGGAATAGATAAAGGTAAAGGTTTGATTACAGTATGCAAAGTAAATGAAGAAGATTGGGAAAATAATTGGAAGAAGTATTATAAGCCAACTAAAGTAGGTGAAAGAGTAGTAGTAAAGCCTATATGGGAAGAATATTCTAAAAAGGATGATGAACTAGTTGTAGAGCTTGATCCTGGAATGGCCTTTGGAACAGGTACACATGAAACTACAAGAATGTGTATAAAGGCCCTAGAGAAATATGTAAAACCTGAGTCGAAAGTATTTGATATAGGAACAGGTTCAGGTATACTTGCTATAACTGCTGCAAAGCTTAAATCAAAAGAGGTTATAGGTGTAGATTTAGATCCTGTAGCAGTAAAATCTGCATCAGAAAATGTTAAATATAATGATGTTGATAATATAAAAATACTTCATGGAAATCTTATGGAAGTAGTTCAAGGAAAAGCTGATATAGTTGTAGCTAACATTATTGCTGATGTAATAATATTCTTAACAGATGGAGTAAAGGACTTTATAGTTCCAGGTGGAAGATTCATATGTTCTGGTATAATACTAGATAGAAAAGATGATGTTGTAAGTAAATTAGAAAGTTCAGGATTTAATATAGAAGAAGTAAATGTTGATGGGGAATGGGTATGTATAGTTGCAAAACTTTAGTAGACTTTTGATGTAATTTTAAAAGGTGGTGTATTATGCATAAGTTCTTTGTTAATAAAAACGACATAAATGGTGATTCTGCTGTTATCAGTGGTGATGATGTAAAACATATATATAAAGTTTTAAGACTCCAAGTTGGAGATAAAGTTAATATAAATAATTGCGAAGGTGAAGAATTCTTAGGAGAAATAGAAGAAATAAACAAAAGGCAGGTTATTGTGAAATTTATAAAGAAGCTTCCACTTAACAATGAAAGTAATGTAGAAGTTTATTTATTTCAAGGATTACCAAAGTCTGCTAAGATGGATTTAATAGTTCAAAAAACTACAGAATTAGGTGTAAAAGAAGTAACACCTATAGTTACGGAAAGAGTTGTGGTTAAAAATGAACTAGGTGAATTTAAAAAAATAGACAGATGGTGTAGAATTGCTTTAGAAGCTTGCAAACAAAGTAAAAGAAGTTTAGTGCCTAAGATTAATACGCCAATAGAATTTCAGAGTCTCCTAGAAGTTCTAAAGCAAATGGATTTAATCGTAGTTCCTTATGAAAATGCAGAAGGTTATGGAATAAAAAAAGTTGTAAATAATATAGATAAAGACAGTATAAAAAAAATAGGAATAATAATAGGACCAGAAGGTGGATTTGAAGAATCAGAAATAGAAGCTTTAGAAAAGTTAGGCGCTCATATAGTTACACTAGGACCTAGAATACTTAGAACAGAAACTGCTGGTTTTGTATGTATGTCTTTGCTTATGTATGAATTAGGAGATTTAGGAGGTAAAGCCCTAAATGAGCTTTAACGAGCAATCTTAATTGCTCAGTGTTCTGACTAAAAGGAGGAATATTTTAATGAAAGTTGCTTTTGCTACTTTAGGCTGCAGAGTTAATAAGTATGAAACAGAAGCTATGGTAGAAAAATTTATAAAAGATGGTTACGAAGTAGTGCCTTTTGAAGAATATGCAGATGTTTATGTTATAAATACATGTACTGTAACTAATATGGGAGATAAAAAATCTAGACAGATGATACATAGAGCTAGAAGAGAAAATGAAGATGCTGTCATAGCAGTTGTAGGATGTTATTCACAAATTGCATCAGAAGAAGTATCCCAAATTGATGGAGTAGATGTTATACTTGGAACTAGAAATAAGGGTGAAATAGTTTATTGGGTAAATAGAGTAAGAGAAGAAAGAAAACAAGTAGTAGAAGTTAAAGAAGTGATGAAAAATAATGCTTTTGAAGAATTGAATATAGAAAGTTATCAAGATAAAACTAGAGCATTCCTAAAAATACAAGATGGTTGTAATAGATTCTGTTCATATTGTTTAATTCCTTTTGCAAGAGGTGCCGTGTGCAGTAAGCCGCCAGAAAAAATTATAAGTGAAGTTAAAGAACTTGCAGCACATGGATTTAAAGAAATAATTTTATCAGGAATACATACTGCTTCTTATGGAGTTGATTTGGAAGGGGATTGCGACTTACTTTCTGTACTAGAAGAGATAGATAAAATTTATGGTATAGAAAGAGTAAGAATAGGTTCGATAGATCCACAATTCTTTACAGAAGGTGTAATAGAAAGAATAAGTGTTCTTAAAAAGTTATGTCCTCATTTTCATTTATCACTTCAAAGTGGATGTAATGAAACTTTAAAAAGAATGAATAGAAGGTATACTGCTGGGGAATATGAAAAAATTGTAGAAGATTTAAGATCTAATATTGATGATGTATCAATAACTACAGATATTATTGTTGGTTTTCCTGGAGAAACAGAAGAGGAATTTAATACTACTTATGAATTTTTAAAAAGAATAAAATTGTCAAAAATTCATGTATTTAAATATAGTCCTAGAAAAGGAACAAAAGCTGCTGAGATGAAAAACTTAGTAGATGGTAATATTAAGGATGATAGAAGCAGTAAACTTATAGCTTTAGATAAGATTATGGAAGAAGAATTTATGAAAAAGTTTTTGGGAAGGAATATGAAGGTTTTATACGAACAAAAATGTAGTAACTCAGAAGATTTGTATGAAGGATATACTCCTAACTATATAAAAGTTGTATCAAAGTCTCAAAAAGATATATCAGGAAGTATTAAAAATACTGAAATTGTACAAACTAAAAATGGAATATTAGAAGGAAACTTACTAAATGATTGTTAAATTTAATTTGTTATACATTATATAATAAATTTGAAAAGAAAAGTTTATTTTTTAGAAGGATATTTTTATTAAATATTGAATATTATCAAGTAAAACTTAATTTTAAATTATAAATTTTGCAGTTATATAAATTTTATATTTAATAGTGATCAGATAACTTTAAAGGAGGTGAAATCATGGAAGATTGTATTTTTTGTAAAATAATAAAGGGTGAAATACCTTGTGAAAAAGTTTATGAAGATGACATAGTGCTAAGCTTTAAAGATATAAGTCCTGGTGCACCATCTCACATATTAATAATACCTAAAAAGCATATAAGCAGCTTAAATGAGTTAACAGATGAAGATTCAAAAATAGTAGCTCATGTGTTTGTTGTGCTAAAAGAAATAGTTAAAAAGTTAGGTATAGATAAGACTGGATACAGAATTGTTAGTAACTGTGGAGAAGATGGAGGACAGTCAGTACCACATATTCATTTTCATGTATTAGGAGGAAGAAGTCTTCAGTGGCCTCCAGGTTAAAATCTCAATGAAATTGTTGACAGCTTGTAAATCTATGTTGTATAATAAACAATGTGCTATGTAACCTACATTGGCTGCGTTTAATTTTTTTAAATTAGATTGAGCTAGCGGAGGGAGGGATAAAATATGTCAGAAATAAAAGTTGGAGAAAATGAAACTATAGAAAGTGCATTAAGAAGATTTAAGAGAAAATGCGCTAGAGCTGGTGTTCTTTCAGAAGTTAGAAAGAGAGAACATTATGAAAAACCAAGCGTAAAGAGAAAAAAGAAATCTGAAGCTGCAAGAAAGAGAAAGTTTAAATAGAATTCTTTGAAAGAAGGTACTAAGTTAATGTCTCTTAAAGAAAGACTACAAGAAGATTGGAAGCAAGCCTTAAAAGCAAAAGAAAAGTCTAAGGCTGAAACAATAAGTATGGCAAGAGCGGCTGTTTTGCAGGTTGAAAAGACAGATGGTAATAAGCTTAGTGATGAGCAGGTTATTGAAGTCTTATCAAGAGAAGTTAAACAGAGACGTGAAGCTATATTAGAATTTGAAAAAGGAAATAGGCAGGATTTAGTTGATAAGGCAAATGAGGAAATAGAAATCTTGTTAGGTTACCTTCCTCAGCAGTTAAGCGAAGAGGAGATTTCCGAAATTGTTCGTCAAGCAGTTGATGAAGTAGGTGCAGGTAGCATTAAGGATATGGGCAAAGTTATGGCTTTGATCATGCCTAAAACAAAAGGTAGAGCAGACGGTAAACTTGTAAGTCAGATTGTAAAGCAATATTTAAATAAATAAAAGGTTGAGATATTCTCAACCTTTTTTATTTTGTCATTTATTAAAAATCTTCTTCATAAATTAGTATGGAAGTATTTTTAGAGGTGATAAGGTGAAGGGAAAGTTTAATAGAACAAAACAAGATATTGCAGACAAGCTAGATTTACCCAGAGACATAATTTTAAATGTACCCAAAATTACGGTGACAGGACATAATGAAATAGTAATAGAGAACCATAAGGGAATAGTAGTGTTTAATGAAAATGAAGTAAAGATAAATTCAGGTATAGGATTGATATCTATAAATGGAGTTAATTTTGAAATACTGTTTATGGGGGGAAGTACCATAACAGTAGGTGGGAAATTTAAATCCATAATTTATGAGGCAAATGAGTAAGTTTAATTTCCAAAAATATAAAAGTGGTATAATAACTATAGAAGCACGATCTCTTATACCTGAAAAATTTATCAATCTTTTATGGAAAAATGGCATTAGTGTAAGAAACGTTATAAAAAAAGACATTACTACCCTGAATATAGATATAAGTTTAAAAGATTATATTAAGCTTAAGGATATAGCTAAAAGGACAAAAACTAAAGTAAAGATAGTTGAAAGAAGAGGATTTGCATTTTTCTTAATTAAAGTAAAAAGAAGAATTGCTTTTGTAATTGGTATAATATTGTTTGTAGGCATAATTTATTATTTATCTACATTTATATGGAGTATAGAAATAAATGTGGATCATAATTTGACACCTTATGAAATAAGACAACAGCTTAAATCTTATGGCATAAAGCCTGGAATTAATAAGAAAAACATAAATGTTTACGAAGTAGAAGAAAATCTCATGAAAAATAACGGCAATATAATGTGGGTAAAGGCTAGGGTCGATGGAGCAAAACTTAAAATTTCTGCAATGGAAAGGCAATCACCACCTAATGTAGTAGCTGATGATAAACCATGTAATTTAGTTGCTAAAAAGGATGGTGAAGTAATAAGAGTATATACTAAAGCAGGAACGTCTGTGGTGAAAAAGGGAGATATGATTAGAAAAGGACAAATTGTAGTAAAGGGAGAACAAGGAAATGAAAACTCAACTTATGCTGTTCATGCAGTTGGGAATGTAATATGTAGAACCTTTTATGAAGAAATTAAGGATGTAAAAATTGATACTTTAAAAAGAGAACGTACAGGCAAAAAAGCACAAGACATATATATAAATTTTAATGGTAAAAAGCTATATTTAAAAAAATCTCCGAATAAATTTGTTAAATATGATAAAATAGAAGATAAAAGATTATGTGTTAATATTGAAAATTATTATGAAGTAAAAGAAACTACTGTTCATAAGGATCCTCAAAAGGTAATAAATGATACATATGATGAACTTTATTCAAAGATATGTGCAAACTTAGATAAATCTGTTAAAATTGTAGATAAAATAGTGAGCTATGAGCAGGGAGATTCTTATAGAATGAGGGTATTAGTTGTAGCTGAAGAAAATGTGGCTTTAGAACAACCAATACAATAAGAAGTCTTTTATACTTAGGTGGATATAAACTTAAGCAAAAGGTAATAAAATAAAGCTTAATTCAGATTGGGTAAAGAAAAAGTGGTAAAATACCATTTGGGTATTTTACCCAAGTCTGGGTTTGGTTGAATTTATGCAGTATGTAATCTCTGGATAAAATATGGATGCATATTAATGAAAAGGTGGTTAACATGGAAGAATTATCCATAAGGAATTTTTTTGCCAAAGAAAAAACAAATAAGATAATTATTTTTATTTTAACATTTATATTTATTTTTTCTGTATTAGTAACATCGATAGTAACTAAGAAGTATAGCTTGAAGGAAGGCGACATTGCTAAGGTAGATATAAAAGCACCGAGAGAAGTTAGAGATGAGGTGTCTACAGCAGCAAGAATACAGCAGGCGACTGATTCTGTACCTATACAATATAATAAAAAACCGGAAGTAAAAACTGAAATTATAAATAAGATAAATTCATTTTTTTCTAAGTTATTACAAGTAAAAGATGGTACCGGTGAGGAAAAAGATAAGCTTCAAAAGTTAAAAAGCAATGTGGAAATAAGCTTATCAGATGATGATTATTTAACTCTTATAAGGCTAAGTAAAGAGGATCTGAAAACTGTTCAAGATTTTTCAATTAAAAATATGGCCGATATATATGATAACAACAATATAAGTGATAATAGCCAAAAGGATAATCAGGAGGATATTAAAAAAGCACAGGAAAGCATACAACTAAAAGTAAATGGATCAAAAATTCCTAAATCATTAAAAGACATATCAGCTAGCATAGGATACGCTTTAATTACTCCTAATTTTTTCTACGATAAGGATAAAACTGAAGAATTAAAAAAGGATGCAATAAAAAAAGTTGTTCCTGTTATGATAAAGAAAGACCAGATAATAGTAAAAGAAGGAGAACCAGTTGCTAAGTATCAAATAGAAATATTAAAGGATTTAGGTCTTTTAAATAGCAACTATCATTTTGAATGGTACATATATATTTGTTTAAGCATACTAATTTTACTAATAATGTTTCTACAGTGGTTTTATCTTTATAAGTATCATAATAACGTATATAGTGACACTAATAAGCTTATAATGATAAATATATTGAATTGTATAGCTATACTTTTAGCTAGAAGTTTAGCTGTAATTTCACCATTTTTAATACCTTTAGCTTGTATACCTATGATTTTTACACTTTTAGTAAATTATAAGGTTTCTTTGGCTATAAGTGCGTTAAATTGTGTGCTTATAAGTAGAGCAGTTGAATTTAGCCCAGAAATAACTATATTAGCATTAGTAAATGTTGTTATTGGTGCTGTAATATTAAAAAAGATGCAGCAAAGAAATGATATTTTATATTCATCAATATATATTTCAATAATGAATGTAATTTTAACCTTTTCAGTAGGATTTTTATTAAGTAATAGTGTGGCGGATGTAACCCAAAAGGCATTACTTGCATGTATTGGAAGTATATTATCTGGTATTCTTACTATTGGACTTCTTCCATTCTTTGAAAGTACTTTTGATGTTATAACTACTATAAAATTATTAGAAATATCAAATCCTAATCATCCTCTGCTAAAAAGGCTATTAATGGAAGCTCCAGGAAGTTATCATCACAGTATTTTAGTTGGAAATCTTGCTGAAATAGCTGCAGAAGAAGTGGGTGGAAATCCAGTACTCGCAAGGGTTGCATCTTATTATCATGATGTAGGGAAAATAAAGAGACCTTACTTTTTTAAAGAAAATCAATTAGGAAGTGATAATCCTCATGACAAAATTACGCCTAATTTAAGTACTCTTATAATTACATCTCATGTAAAAGATGGTGTAGAATTAGCAAAACAGTATAAGATTCCAAAGGCTGTAAGAGATATAATAGAACAGCATCATGGAACATCTCTTGTAAAATATTTTTATGTAACTATGAAAAATTCTAGTGAAAGACCTGAGGATGTTAAAGAAGAAGATTTTAGATATCCTGGACCTGTGCCTGAAACAAAGGAAGGTGCTATAATAATGTTAGCTGATGCAGTAGAAGCTGCAGTAAGATCCATAAGTGAACCAACTAAGGGTAAAATTGAAGAAATGGTTAACAAAATTATAAAAAATAGATTAAATGAGGGTCAACTAGATAATTGTAATCTTACATTAAAAGATATAAATAAAATAAGAAAATCCTTTTTAAAGGTTCTTACAGGGATATATCATCAGAGAATAGAGTATCCTGAAGATAAATGGGCGAATAAGTAAGGAGTGTAAATATGATTTTTATAGATAATAGACAAGATAAAATAGAAATTTCAGATGAAATAGAAAAGAATATAGTAAATATTATTGAGTATTCGCTGCAGGAAGAAAAAGTTAATATTCCTTGTGAAGTAAGTGTTATATTCGTTGATAATGAAAAAATAAAAGAAATAAATAAGGAAAATAGAAATATTGATAAAGTTACAGATGTACTTTCTTTTCCAATGCTAGATTATGAAAAGGGAAAGGTGTTTAAAGATACTTATAAAGATTTTAATTTTTCACATGTAGATTTAGATGAGGGAAGTTTGGTGTTAGGGGATATAGTACTTTCTCTTGAAAAAGCCAAGGAACAAAGTTTAGAATTTAATCATTCATTTATTAGAGAAGTAGTCTATCTTACCATACATTCTGTACTTCATTTGTTAGGATATGATCATATGGAAGAAGATGAAAAATCAATTATGAGAAAAAGGGAAGAGCAAATATTAGAAAAGTTCCATTTAACAAGGTAAATACATATAAAGAAAGTAGATGAAAATATGAGAGAAGTTAGAAAACTACTTGACAGTTTCAACTATGCTATAGAAGGAATTATATATGCAGTTAGAACTCAGAGAAATATGAAAATACATATGGTTTCGGCTCTATTAGTACTAACTGCCTGCTTTTTTTATGATTTAAGTAAAATAGAACTTTTAGCCATAACAATAACTATTAGTATGGTAATTATGGCTGAACTTATAAATACAGCTATAGAGTTTGCTGTAGATGCTACAACTAATTATTACCATCCCTTAGTAAAGGTTGCCAAAAACGTGGCAGCTGGTGGAGTTCTAATAACAGCTATAAATGCTGTAGTTGTAGGATATATAATATTTTGGGACAAATTAAAGTATATAAACTTTATATTGATAATGAAGGTAAAAAGTACTAGTCCATATGTTATTTTTATAATACTAGCTATTGTATGTATAACTACTTTAGTAGCAAAAGCTATTTTTGGAGAAGGAACACCTCTTAAAGGAGGTATGCCAAGTGGTCACAGTGCAATAGCTTTCTCTATAGCTACTACTATAGCACTTATTACTGGTCAATTAGCAGTAGTAATTTTAAGTTATATATTAGCTTTTATAGTTGCTCAAAGTAGAGTGGATTCTGAAATACATTCTATAGTTGAGGTTATTGTAGGAGGAATTTTTGGAACCTTGATTACTATATTATTGTTTAGAATATTCGGATAAAAAGCTTTGAACTACTCATATTACAGATGTTAATAAAATAAAATATTGCAATGAATGAAGATAGTGCTATAATTTATTTACAACTTACTTATAATAAATATTAGAAATATAGAGAAAATATTAGTATAAACTTTTTACTTAAGAAAGATTACAAAAATAAGGAGAGAATTTATGTTTAAATCAGGATTCATAACAATAATAGGAAGGCCTAATGTGGGAAAGTCAACACTATTAAATTCAATAATGGGAGAAAAACTATCCATTGTTTCTTGTAAGCCTCAAACAACAAGAAATAATATACAAACTATACTTACAGAAAAAGATTTTCAGCTTGTATTTGTTGATACTCCTGGTATTCACAAACCAAAACATAAGCTTGGCGAATTTATGGTTAAAATAGCTCAGGATTCAATAAAAGAAGTAGATTTAATACTATTTCTTACAAATCCAGAAGATGAGATTGGAAAAGGTGATATGTACATACTTGAACAATTAAAGGAGTGTAATGTACCTGTATTTTTAGTTCTAAATAAAATTGATGAAAATACCCAAGAAAGAGTTGCAAAAACCTTAGATAACTATTCAAAGGTATTTAGTTTTGCAGAAATTATACCTATATCTGCGTTAAAAGGAAAAAATGTAGATGAATTAAAAGAACTTATGGTAAAGTACATGCATGAAGGACCTAAGTATTATCCAGAAGATATGATTACAGATCAACAAGAAAGATTTGTTGTAGCGGAAACTATAAGGGAAAAAGCATTAAGATTACTTTCTCAAGAAGTGCCACATGGTACAGCTGTAGAAATTATATCTATGAAAAAGGATGAAAAGGGCATGTACCATATAGATGCTACTATATTGTGTGAAAAAGACTCACATAAAGGTATAATAATAGGCAAGAATGGTTCTATGCTTAAGAAAATATCCACTTATGCTAGACAAGATATAGAAAAATTTTTGCAAACTAGAGTTAATTTGAAGCTTTGGGTTAAAGTAAAGAAAGAGTGGAGAGATAGTTCAAGTATGTTAAAAGAACTTGGTTATAAATAAATTGCACACACTAAGTATATAATATACTTAGAATACGAAATATATATTCGATTATTATTAATTTTCAAAGTATACCACAAAAATTGTAAAATGTGTCGATAAAGTGTGGAGGGGGTGGTTTTCTGTCCATATTTAAGACCAGGGCTGTAGTTATAAAAACTCAAGATATAAAAGAATCAGACAAACTTGTTTGGCTATTTAGTGAAAAGTTGGGAAAGATATCGACTATTGCGAAAGGTTCGAAAAAAAGTAGTAATAAATTATTTACTAGTACTTTGCAATTTTCCTATGGAGACTATGTAGTTTACAGAGGAAAAAGTCTTTATGTAATTAATGAAAGCACAGCTATAGATTCATTCCAAGAACTACTTAATGATTTAGATAAATTAACTTATGCATCTTATTTTTGTGAAATTATAGACATATCCATGCAGGATGAAGAAAGTAACAGGGAACTTTTCAAATTACTAATTACAGCTTTTTATTTTTTAAAGAATAAGGTTGTTGATATAGAAATTTTAGCAAGAGCTTTTGAAATAAAAGCTTTACAAGCTACAGGATATGGTTTTAATTTAGAACATTGCTGTATGTGCAGAAAAAAAATAAATACTTCTAACTATATAAGTTTCCAGTATTCTGGAGGGGTTTGCCAAGAATGTGCAAAAGTCAATGGTATTAATGTAAGTTATCCAGCATATAATGCTCTTAAATATTTATCTAAAATTCCTCTAGAAAATGTATATAGAGTTAATTTATCAAAAGAAATAAAAGATGAGCTTTACAAAGTATTATCTCAATTTATTGATCAAAGTTATTTTAGAAGACCTAAAAGTTTGGATATACTTAATTGTTTAACAAAATTTGAGTGATGTGAAATTTAAATTATATAAGCGATAAACTATTAAAAAGGAGTGAAGTAAATGAGTGAGATTACATTAGAAAAAATTGATATCGTAAGAGAGAGAACTGGAGTTACTTATACAGAAGCTAAGGAAGCCTTGGAGGTTTGTGAAGCAAATGTAGTGGATGCATTAATATATCTTGAGCAAAATAAAAAATCAACTATGAATGACATATACACAACAAAGGATGAATTTTTAGATTGGATAAAAGATCTAGTTAAGAAAGGCAACATAAATAGAATAAAGATAAAAAAAGATGACAAAATAGTTGTTGATATTCCTGTTAATGCAGGTATTGCGGCCACTTTAACAGTATTAGTATGGCCACCACTTATTGCTATAGGTATATTAACAGCAGTGTTTACTAAAGTTACTATAGAAATTACTAAGGATGATGGAAGCATAGAAATAGTAAATAAAGTTATAAAAACTAATGTAAAAGATACAATGCAAGATGTAAAAGATAAGGTATTTGATGCTGCCAATACTGTAAAAGAAAAGTTTTCAGGCAAAAATGAAAATAAAAAAGAAGAAAATACTTATAGCTATACTGTAAAATTTGATGATATAGAAAATGATGATAAGGATAAGTAAGGCTAAAAAATAATTGGAAAGTCAGCGATAAATAAATTTCTAAGCATCAGGTTATATTTAGCCTAATGCTTAGAAATTATTATTCAGAGATATAGATGTTCTTTATTCTAGAGATAGAAAACTAGAGTATTGTAATGGATAGTCAAAGAATAAGATTTTCATTGCTGATTTTTTATTGTAGCGTAAAATAAATACATAATTTGGGTTAAATGTTGATAAATGAAATTTAAAGATAATTAATGAAAACTAAAGAAAAGTATAATTAATGTAGAATATTCAGTCAATTCAAAACAAAAAATAAAAGTTATATACTACTTATTGTTGTATAATGTTATAATAATAGTAAGTACATACAACACACTAAAGCTGAGTAAAACTTCTTTAACTAAAATTTTTATTTAAAAGTTAAGGATAAAGAGGGAGGGTGAACATTATTAAGTTATCACCAAGGCAGGAACAAATAATAAAATTAGTAAAAGAGCATGAGCCTATAACAAGTGAAAAACTAGCATCTAAATTAAATGTTACAAGAGCTGCACTAAGACCAGATTTGGCTGTATTAACCATGACAAATATCCTAGATGCAAAGCCAAAGGTGGGGTATATATATTCACAAAAGCCTTCTTATAGTTTAGTATATGATTATATAAGAAATATCAAGGTACAGGATATAATGTCTAAGCCTGTAGTAGTGGATGAAAATACAACAGTGTATGATGCCATAGTACATTTATTCTTGAATGATGTAGGAACACTATTTATAGAAAATAATGGAGTACTTACTGGTGCTGTTTCAAGAAAAGATTTTCTTAAAATAGCTATGGGTGGTACAGATATGCATAAAGTACCTGTAGGTATAATAATGACTAGAATGCCTAATATTGTGTTTGTTGAAAAAGAGGATAATGCATATTTAGCTGCACATAAAATAATGGAACATGAAGTAGATAGTTTACCTGTAGTAGAAAAGTCTTACAATGGTACAAAGGAAATACTTAGAATTGTTGGCAAGGTTTCTAAAACTAATATAACAAGATTGTTTGTAAAAATGGGGGAAAATAGCTAAATTATAAATTGTTAGGTAACGGATAAATATCCGTTAACATATACAAAAAAATATAGCAAAAAACAATCAAAGGGGATGTTACTTATGGAAAACAAAAAATATGTTTATCTTTTTAGTGAAGGTAATGCCACAATGAGAAATTTGTTAGGTGGAAAAGGTGCTAACCTTGCAGAAATGACAAATTTGGGGATACCAGTTCCGCAAGGTTTTACAGTGTCCACTGAAGCCTGCACTAAATATTATGAAGATGGTAAAGTAATAAATGAAGATATAGTTTCTCAGGTTTATAGAGCATTGAGTACTATGGAAGAAAAGAC
Source organism: Clostridium sp. JS66 (assembly GCF_033561535.1). Taxonomy (NCBI): domain Bacteria; kingdom Bacillati; phylum Bacillota; class Clostridia; order Eubacteriales; family Clostridiaceae; genus Clostridium; species Clostridium sp. JS66. The sequence continues at coordinate 769,572 of NZ_CP131467.1, forward strand.
AAATAAAAAGTTTGGAAATGTAGAAAATCCTTTGCTAGTTTCAGTAAGATCAGGAGCCAGAGTTTCAATGCCAGGAATGATGGACACAATTTTAAACTTAGGATTAAATGATAATACTGTAGAAGGCTTAAGTAAACTAACAAATAATGAAAGATTTGCGTATGATTCTTATAGAAGATTCATACAAATGTTCTCAGATGTAGTTATGGGGATTGAAAAAAGAAAATTTGAAGATGTACTAGATAAAGTTAAAGAAGTTAAAGGAGCTAAATTCGATACAGATTTAAGTGCTTCAGATTTAAAAGAGGTAGTAAAACAATTTAAAGGTATATACATGAAAGAAATGGGCAAATCATTTCCGCAAGAGCCTAAAGAGCAGTTAATTGAGGCTATAACTGCAGTATTTAGATCTTGGGATAACCCAAGAGCCATTGTTTATAGAAGATTGAACGATATACCAGGAGATTGGGGAACTGCTGTAAATGTTCAATCAATGGTATTTGGTAATATGGGAGAAACATCCGGAACAGGTGTTGCATTTACTAGAAACCCAGCTACTGGCGAAAAACTTATATTTGGAGAATATTTGATTAATGCACAAGGTGAAGATGTTGTTGCAGGTATAAGAACACCTCAACCAATTGCAAAATTAAAAGGGGATTTGCCAGAATGCTATGATCAATTTATGAGTATAGCACAAAATCTTGAAAATCATTATAAAGATATGCAAGATATGGAGTTCACTATAGAGCAAGGTAAATTATATTTCTTGCAAACAAGAAATGGTAAGAGAACAGCTCAAGCTGCATTAAAAGTAGCTGTTGATATGGTTAATGAAGGTTTAATTACAAAAGAAGAAGCTATATTAAAGGTTGATCCTAAACAACTTGATGCACTTTTACATCCCAATTTCGACCAAGCAGAGATAAAAATTGCAAAGGTAATAGCTAAAGGATTACCTGCATCGCCAGGTGCTGCTTGTGGTAAGGTTTACTTTACAGCAGAAGATGCCAAAGAGCATCATGAACAAGGAGAAAAGGTTGTATTAGTAAGATTAGAAACTTCACCTGAAGATATAGAAGGAATGGTTGCAGCTGAAGGAATACTAACAGTTAGAGGTGGAATGACTTCACATGCAGCAGTAGTTGCAAGAGGTATGGGTACTTGCTGCGTAGCTGGTTGTGGCGATATAAGGATAAATGAAAAGAGTGAAACTTTCGAAGTAAGTGGAAATGTATACCATAAGGGAGATTACATATCACTAGATGGTAGTACAGGAAATGTATATGGTCAGGCAATAAAAACAGTAGAGCCAGAAATTAGTGGTTATTTTGGAACATTTATGGCTTGGGCAGATGAAATAAGAACAATGGGAGTTAGAACTAATGCAGATACTCCAAAAGATGCAATGCATGCAGTTAAATTTGGAGCTCAAGGTGTAGGACTTTGCAGAACAGAGCATATGTTCTTTGATGAAGATAGAATACCAGCAGTTAGAGAAATGATAATTTCAAAAACTGAGGAGCAAAGAAGAAAAGCTTTAGATAAATTGTTACCAATGCAAAAAGAAGATTTTATAGGAATTTATGAAGCTATGGAAGGCAGACCAGTGACTATAAGATTCTTGGATCCACCACTACATGAGTTCTTACCTAATGATGAAGAAGATATCAAAGACTTAGCTAAAGAAATGGAAGTAAGCTTTGAAGAATTAAAGGCAACAGTTGCATCTTTACATGAAGTTAACCCAATGATGGGACATAGAGGATGCAGACTTGCAGTATCTTATCCTGAAATAGCAGAAATGCAGACAAGAGCAGTAATAGAAGCAGCTATAGATGTCAAAAAGAGAAAGAATTACGATATAGTTCCTGAAATAATGATTCCACTTATAGGTGAGATTAAGGAATTAAAATTTGTAAAGGATATAGTTGTAAAGGTTGCTAATGAGATAATAGATAAATCAGGTATCGAATTAAAATACTTAGTAGGTACTATGATAGAAATACCAAGAGCTGCTATTACAGCTGATGAAATAGCTAAAGAAGCTGAATTCTTCTCATTTGGAACAAATGATTTAACTCAATTAACATTTGGTTTTTCAAGAGATGATGCAGGTAAATTCTTAGGCGATTACTATGATAAGAAGATATATGAATCTGATCCATTCCAGAGATTAGACCAATCTGGAGTTGGCAAACTTGTTAAGATGGGTGTAGAGCTTGGAAAACAAACAAGACCAGATATTCATCTTGGAATATGTGGAGAACACGGTGGAGATCCATCTTCTGTTGAATTTTGCCACAATGTTGGACTTGATTATGTATCATGTTCACCATTTAGAGTTCCAGTAGCAAGACTTGCTGCTGCACAAGCTGAAGTTAAAAATCCAAGAAAGTAAAATATTAAACTGCTGGCTTTAAGTCAGCAGTTTTGTTATATTATTTTAGTTTTAAATTTGTTTTCAATGTATTTTCCAAATTTTATTGCAAAATCTAACTGATTGTTGTCATATTCTAAAGAATTTTTAAGCAGATAAAAAAAAGAATTATGGTTACATTTGGCCATATTATTGTAATAATCTCTGGATAATTTCCAGAATTTTTGTGGAAAACTTAAATAAGCAAGAATATATTTATAGTCATCTATATTCAGTGGATTAATATTATTGTATAAATCTAAGCATTCTAGTGTAAGCTCTAAGTTCCAGTTATTATTAGTTCTCCGGAGTAACCTTCTAAGAAAGTAGGAAATATCATGGCAACAATAATCTATGCCGCACTTGTCAAAATCTATAACCCATATATTGCTGTTCTTATCAAAGATTATATTTTTATTTACGTAATCAAGGTGACATAGTGATATACTAAGGTTTTCTTTACACATATTTGAAGATACTTTTACTGAAATTTCGGCCAGCAAAGAATTAATGTTAAAGTGTTGTAGAAATAATTTTGAAAATTTATCTTTGTATTTAAATGCAAGGTTAGAACAGGTTAAAATTTGCTGAAAATGTTTATTAATGGAGTAAGGAAAGTTCTCTAAGCTTTTTCTAAGTGAACTTCCAATTATAGGTGTAAAATTTTTACCTTTAGCGTGCATTAACGATAAGTTATTTATAGAGGAAGTAATATGTTCTTTAATATCATAATCACATTTAATGCCTTCTATCCATGGAGTTAATATAAATAACATATTATTAAAATTAACAAATCTTCCACGGGCATTATTAGGAAGTATTCTTGGAACATTTATATCGTTTCTAAAAAACCATTCTATAGCAGAATAGACAAATAGTAATTCTTGTTTCGAAAAGTAAACTTTTTTTAAACAATAGGTTTTATCCAAATAATCTACTTTATAAACAGCTCTTTGCTTATCTGTATTTTTAAATTTAACTCTTTCTATTTGTGCTTGATTAAGTTCATAGTGTGGAAGTACGTATTTTTGCACATTTTCTTCAGATAATAAGGTTATATTACACTCTTTAGCAGGGTGAGGCATTATTAATAACAACTCCTTAAAAAGTTATCTCCATATAATAATATTAAAAAACTTTTTACAATATACATTTACATTAAAAAAAGGAGTTTTAGTATAAATATAGAATTAGATTATAAGGTGGTTTATATGATTGTAAGAGAAAAAGTTGAAAAAAATGAAAAATTAATTATGATAAAGCAAGCAGCATTTTCAGCAAATTCTAGGGGAAGAAGGACTCATGAGAGGAAAGATGAAATAAGAACTTGCTTTATGATAGATAGAGATAGAATAGTTCATAGTAAGTCGTTTAGAAGGCTTAAACATAAAACCCAAGTATATATAAAAACTTGGGGGGATCACTATAGAACAAGACTTACACATACTTTAGAAGTTTCACAGATAGCCAAAACTATAGGTAAGGGAATAGGGCTTAATGAAGATTTAATTGAAGCTATTGCAATGGGACATGATATAGGACATGTGGCTTTTGCTCATAATGGAGAAGAAGTTTTAGATAAGCTGCTTCCAGATGGTTTTAGACATAATGAACATAGTATTAGGGTACTAACTAAGTTAGAAAAGCAAGGAAAAGGTCTCAATCTTACTGAAGAGGTATTAGATGGCATACTTAAACACAGTGGATTTTCGAGCTCAGCTTCAAGAGCATTTACTTTGGAAGGTCAAGTTGTAAAATATAGTGATAAAATAGCTTATGTAAATCATGATATAGATGATTCCATAAGAGCTAGATTATTAAAAGAAAGTGAACTTCCAAAGGATTTAATAGCAGTGCTGGGAAAAAATCATAGTAAAAGAATAGATACATTGGTTAAAGATTGTATTTATACAACTACAAATAATATAGAAAACAATATAATGGAAGTATCTTTAAGTAAGGAAATAGGAGATGCATTAGCAAAGCTTAGGCAATTTATGTTTGAAAAAATCTATAAGGGTTCAGTACTCAAAACAGAAAGAGATAAGGCGAAATTTGTATTGGAACAAGTTTTTAATTATTTCTTAAAAAATCCTCATAAAATGCCTTCTCTATACAGGAATATTGTAGAAAATGAAGGATTGTATAGGGGAGTAACAGATTACATAGCGGGAATGAGTGATGACTATTGTTTATTGCTATTCAATGGTATATATGTACCTAAAATTGTTATTTATTAAGGAATAATTTTTAGTATTAAGTGGGTAAAATAACAATTGAACTGTTATAAATTTATATATGGGATTTATTAAAATTAGCTGCGATTTTGAAGGAAATTTAATTTTTATAAAGAATATATATATATTATCTAAGTGTTTAAGATAAAAAATATTTAATTTTATAGAAGGAATGTAGTAATTTATGTCGAATATATTTATTCTTAAGTATATATGGAAACACTGAAAATAAACGATAATGAGATTGACATAATGGAATTATCTTTACTTAAAAAAGTATAGTTCCATATAATAAAAAAGATGGGTGGTAGTATCTATTGATATCGGAAGATGTCATCCAAAGAGTAAAAGAAGAAAATGATATAGTGGATGTTATATCTGAAACTGTAAAATTAAAAAGGGCAGGCAGAAATTATTCAGGATTATGTCCTTTTCATCACGAAAAAACTCCATCATTTAGTGTATCCGTAGACAAACAAATATACAAATGTTTTGGATGTGGAGAAGCAGGCAATGTTATAACTTTTGTTATGAAAACAAAGAATCTTTCTTTTCCCGAAGCAGTAAAGTTATTGGCAAATAGGGTGAATATAACTATTGAAACTGATGAAAACAATGTACATAAAGATACTTTTAAACAATTATACAAACTTAATGTAGATTCTGCAAGATATTTTTTTAATTGTTTAGGGGAAAATGCTAATGCAAAACAATATTTGCTAAATAGAGGTATAACAGAAAAGACTATAAGAAGTTTTGGACTTGGATATTCAGCTAATAGTTGGGATGGATTGTTAAGACATTTAAAGAAAAAAGGTTTTACTGAACTGGATATGCTTTCAAATGGACTTATAATTAAAAGTCAAAAGGGATCTTATTATGATAGGTTTAGGAACAGAATTATATTTCCGGTTTTTGATTATAGAGGAAGAGTTATTGGATTCGGGGGCAGAGTGATGGATGATTCAAAGCCCAAATATTTAAATTCTCCAGAAACCGCTCTATTTAAAAAGGGAGTAAATCTTTATGGACTAAATTTTGCAATAAAAAGTAATAGGGAAAGAATGCTCATTATAGTTGAAGGATATATGGATTGTATATCACTTCACCAGTATGGAATAACTAATGCGGTAGCTTCTTTAGGAACGGCTTTAACAACGAATCAAGCTAAACTTATAAAAAAGTACGCAGATAGTGCCATAATAGCTTATGATGCAGATAGTGCAGGACAAATGGCTACTATGAGGGGACTTGAGATATTGAAAAAAGTGGGACTTGATGTTAAAGTATTAAAGGTTCCAGAAGGAAAGGATCCAGATGAATATATAAGAAATAATGGAAAAGAAGCATTTATAAAGCTTATAGAAGAAGCTCTCCCATTAGTAGATTATAGAATAAAAAAGATTAAAGAAAATATTGATTTTAATAATTCAGAAGGTGTTATTAAATATGCGGAGCAGGCTCTTGAGATTATATCAGATTTAGATGCTATAGAAAGGGAAATATACATTAAAAAGTTGTCCGAAGAAACTAGCATCAGGGATCAAGCTTTATATGATATGATCAATAGTAAAATTCAAAAAAATGTAAAAAAATCAGAAAATATGAATATAGATAACGATTTTGGACAAAAATTATATTTAGAACCTGCATATTTAAAGGCTGAGAGAGGGCTTCTAAAAGCCATGTTTAAAGATGAAAAAGCGCTTGAATATGTAGAAAAAAATATAAAAAGAGAAGAATTAATACTTGAAAGTCATAGAAAGATATATGAGTATATTGTTGAAAATATGCAGTATGATGAGGAAGAACGACGAAAACGCATAGAAGTGAAATGTGATGATATAGATACTTCAAAAGAGTGGGTCAATATTGTAGAGTCAGATTTTATATATGATAGCAGTGATTATGAAAATATAGTAGATGATTATATAAGAGGTATTAAAAAATTCAAATTAGAAGAGTCTAAGAAGCAAATTATGAATAGAATAAAGCAATATGAGATAGATGGAAAACTTGAAGAATCTTTAAAGTTGGCCCAAGAACTTATTCAAATACAAAAAAAGATTGGTGGTATGTAGTAATGACTGATGGAGGAAAAAAAATGAAAGATAAAAGTGCAAAGATGCAAATAGTTAAAAAACTTATAGAAAAAGGTAAAAAAACTGGCACTTTGACTTATAAAGAAATAATGGATGAATTAGATGAAGTAGATTTAAGTCCTGAACAAATAGAAAAAATATATGAAGTGCTTGAATCTATGGGAATCGAAGTTGCAGGTGATATTCAGGAAGTTGAAGTAGATGAAAAAGATTTAGATTTATCTGTTCCAGAAGGTATAGCTATAGATGATCCAGTAAGGATGTATTTGAAGGAAATAGGTAAGGTACCATTGCTAGCACCAGAAGAGGAGATAAGTCTTGCACAAAGGATAGAGAATGGTGATCAAGTAGCTAAAAAGAAATTAGCAGAAGCTAACTTAAGACTTGTTGTCAGTATTGCTAAAAGATATGTGGGAAGAGGTATGCTTTTCTTAGATTTAATTCAGGAAGGAAACCTTGGACTTATAAAAGCTGTAGAAAAGTTTGATTATAGAAAAGGATACAAATTTAGTACCTATGCAACTTGGTGGATAAGACAGGCAATTACAAGAGCTATAGCTGATCAAGCAAGAACTATAAGAATACCTGTTCATATGGTTGAGACTATTAATAAATTAATAAGAGTTTCAAGACAACTACTTCAAGAATTAGGCAGAGAACCTCAACCAGAAGAAGTAGCTAAAATTATGGAGATGCCTGTAGATAAAGTAAGAGAAATAATGAAGATTGCACAAGAACCCGTATCATTAGAGACTCCAATAGGTGAAGAAGAAGATAGCCATCTTGGAGATTTTATACCTGATGATGAAGCACCTGCACCTGCAGAAGCAGCAGCCTTTACTATGCTTAAGGAGCAGCTTATAAATGTTTTAGATACTTTAACACCAAGAGAGGAAAAAGTACTAAGACTTAGATTTGGATTAGATGATGGAAGAGCTAGAACACTTGAAGAAGTCGGAAAAGAATTTAATGTTACAAGAGAAAGAATAAGACAAATAGAAGCAAAGGCTCTAAGAAAATTGAGACACCCAAGCAGAAGCAAAAAACTAAAGGACTATTTAGATTAAAGCACCCTATTATAGGTGCTTTTATCATTAAAAGTTTTAAGCACAGTATACTTTAGTAAACTATGTTATAATGTATAAAGGAGGGTGGTTAAGTGCAAGTTTATAAATCAGTTAAGGGATCCGGAGTATATTATATTTTAGGCATGAGTATATTGGGTGATTTACTATTAGGAGTTCTACTATTTCTAATAGATTCTTATGAAGTGTTAAGTATATTAAAAGTTGCTACTATAGTTTTTAATATATATCAATTATACTATATACTAATATGTAGTTCATTAAAATATTTTGTGGATGATGATGGCATACAAATTTTAAGTGTGTTAAAACTTAAAAATATAAAAATACCATTTACATCTATACAAGGATATCAAAAAGCACAAGGACATATAAGAGGCATGAAGCTATCAGGATGTGGCAAGAATCATTTTGCTATTGGAAGAGCCATAGTTGAAAAAATAGGAAGTACTTATATGTTTATTACTTCAACTAAAAATATAATTTATTTAAAAACAGATGATATAAACTATGGATTATCTCCTGAAAATTTTCATGAGTTTGAGAAAAACTTAAATGATAAAAATGTAAATTGTATAAGTTGGGAATACAAAGTTAATAAGAATGTAAATTTATATAAAGATAAAAAGTTTTTTATTCCATTTAGTATAGTAACTGTAGCAGTGCTTATCCTTACACTGAATCCAATAATATTGTACTTTTGCAATAAGCTTCCGGCTATGATGCCTTTAAACTTCAGTTCACATTTCGTGGTTATAAAATTTGGTACAAGTAAACAGTTTGCATTTAAACAGATGGTTTATGGACTACTTAATATGGCAGTACTATTTTGTATGTATAATGCAGGATATCTTTGTGCTCGATATGATAAAAAATCTGCATATAAGTTTATTTATGTACCTTTAATTTTAACATTTGTTTTTCTTATTATGCAAATTAGAATTTTACTTACGTTTAGATAAATAGAATGGAGAGTATACAAATGGAACTTAGCTTAAGACTTAAAACCATAGTAGGTTTGGTGGATAAATGTAATTGTGTTGCAGATATAGGTACAGATCATGGATATGTTCCTATAGAATTGATAAAAAATAATACTTGTATTAAAGCTATTGCTTCTGATATAAATAAGGGACCAGTAAAAAAAGCAAGTATTAATATAATATCTGAAGATTTACAAGAACAAATAGATTGTAGACTGGGCTCAGGATTAAATACTGTAAAAGTAGGAGAAGCTCAAGGAGTCATAATTGCTGGAATGGGAGGAAATCTAATTCGAGATATTATAGAAGAAGGATTAGAAGTTTTCAAAAAATGTGAATTTGCAATATTACAGCCAGTACAAAATCCTGAAGTTTTAAGAGAATATTTATATAAAAAAGGATATAATATTATTGATGAGGAACTATGTATTGATGAAAATAAGTTTTATGAGATAATGAAAATAAAATATGATAATAAAGTTGAAAAGGTTGATAGTATTTTTTATGAGGTAGGTAAATCATTGATAGATAAAAAACATCCTCTTGTAGCCCAATTTATAAAATTTAAGATATCAACATATAATAAAATATTAGGTAATATAAAAGATGATACGAAATTAGCTATGGATAGAAAAGTCGATATTAAAGTTAAAATTCAAAAGCTGGAGGAGCTGCTTAAATGTCTTTAAGGGTAAGAGATATTAATAGTATAATGGAAAAATGTGCACCACCAAAATTCAAAGAGGATTATGATAATGTGGGTCTTATGGTAGGGGATATGGAGTGCGAAGTAACATCCATACTTGTGGCATTAGATTGTACTTTGGAAGTTATTAATGAAGCTAAAGAAAAAAAGTGCAACTTTATATTAACCCATCATCCATTACTATTCAAGAAAACATTGAATATAACTAAAGGCACTTTATTGGGAAAAAAAATAATAGAACTTATAAAGAATGATATAAATGTTTATTCAAGTCACACTAATCTTGATTCTGTAAAAGGAGGTATTAACGATACTATAATGCAGCTTTTAAACTTTCAGGATTATAATACTATAGAACTTTCTAAAAGAAATGAGGAAGATGATAAGGTTTCAGGCATTGGAAGAATTGCAAAGCTCAAAGAAGCTATGACGGTTGATGAAATGTGCAGCAGAGTAAAGAAATGCTTAAATGTTCCTTTTTTGAGATATTCAGGTGACGAGGATAAAATAATAAAGAAAGTTGCAGTTATAAATGGCAGTGGACAAAGTTATTTTAATGAGGCTAAAAAATTGGGGGCAGATTGTATAATTACAGGTGACACTACATATCACTATGTTAGCGATTTTGAAGAAGAAAACATAGCTGTTATTGATGCTGGACATTTTGATACAGAATGGCCTGCTGTAGTGGTATTGGCTAAAGAATTTAAAAATAAAATAGAAACTATGGGTTACAAAAATTCTGTTTTTATATCAGAGTCTAATAAAAATCCGTATAAATATAAATAGAAGTGGGTATTTAACATGCTCATTTCTATTTTTTATTTAAAAAAGAATTAGTGGGAGGATAAAAAAATGAGTTTATTGAAGCAACTTATCGAGATTCAAGATAATAAAAAAAATATTGCAGCATGTAGTAATTTAATTAATAATCATGAATATACTAGTAACTTGAAGGGTGTAAAGAAAGAATTTGATATAGAAAAAAGTAAATTTAAAAATAAAGACAGTGAAATATCAAATTTAAGGAACAAATATCAAATGGTAAGTAGTAATCTAAATAATGATAAAGATGAGTTAGAAAAAATTAAATTTGAGCTTTATAATAATGCAGGAAGCGATTTGAAATTAATAGATGCACTGCAAAAAAAGTTTAATAAAAAGCAAGAAAGTATAAAGATAGTAGATAATCAAGTTTTAAAGTTATTAGAACAAGAAGAAAAATTGAGTTCTGAAAAAGAAAGCTTAAAAATAAAACTTTCTAAACTTAAAAATGATTTTTACACATATAAAAATACAGAAGGTAAAAAAATTAATGACGCAAGAGAAAAAATAAAAAAATCAGAAGAAGCTATTAAGGAATTAGAAAAACTTATTCCTGTTGATATTTTAGAAATTTTCAATAAGATATGTAGTTCAAAGGGTACAGGTGCAGCAGAGTTAAAGGATAATATATGTTCAGGATGTAGAGTAAAAGTGTCTTCTATGACTATAGATAATGTAAATAAACAGCAAAGAATAGTATACTGTGATAACTGTGGAAGAATAATTTATTGTAATGAAAAGAAAAGTTTTTAAAGTATGGTAAAAGTTTTATTTGTAATTTTAATTTATGTGTGATATTATAATATTCGTGAGTAAGTCAGACAATCGCTGCTGTAGAAATACAGGAGAGGAAAGTCCGAGCTCCATAGGACAGGGTGCTGGGTAATACCCAGTCAGGGCAACTTGAAGGAAAGTGCAACAGAGATATACCGCCATATGTGTTTATCACACATGGTAAGGGTGGAAAGGCGAGGTAAGAGCTCACCAGCGCATTGGCGACTTTGCGGCTATGTAAACCCCATCTGGAGCAAGATCGAATAGGGAAGCGTTAAGGGGTGGTCCGTCCCGCTTCCGGGTAGTATCGCTGGAGCCTATTAGTAATAATAGGCCTAGATAGATGATTGTCTAATACAGAACTCGGCTTATAGATTTGGTCACATATTGAAAACACTAGCTTTGGGCTTGGTGTTTTTTTATTTTAGAAAAAATCTAGAAACTATTCATAATGCAATTATTTGTAAAAGATTTTTTTCTTCACAATTGGTGAAACAGTAGTATCTCTATTTTGCTTGGTTAGTCAATATAAAATTTTTTTAAAAATGAATGTGGCTAATATCATAATTTGGATTGTTGTACTTACTGTAGTAAGTGCTATTTATGGAGTTTGCTTTTGGTTTTTAACCTTCTATTGATAAAAAAATTAAAATGTAATCTAGGTTATTAATACACAATTTTAATATTTAACGCAAAATAAATCTATAGAAATAGATTCCTTACATATTTTATTTAATATCAACATTATTCTTAAACACATTCTATTACTTAGTAAATTCATTCAGATTTGTTACAAATGGTTTCATACCATCTATGTGGATTTCGATTTCATTTTTTGCTAAAGTTGAATATCCTATTTTCATTGAACAATAAATTGCATGGTGGCTGCGATGATCATTTTTAATCATGCTAAAAAGTACTTTTTCACCCACGCGATATCGTGCATAATATCTGTACCTCAAGATTCTAAGCTGAATAATATCATACATTTCGATAAGATATGAGTTGTGGGAAGCTTTTACTATAGCAGTGTGATATTGGTGGTCTGCAATATTGCACCAGGAAAATTCAAGAAAAAGGTAATGTTTGGTTTGCCAGGCTCTGATTCGAATGACGGAATGATGAAAATTGCAAGAGTCTATACAGAAAAAAAATAAAATTATATCATTTACAGGAACTTACCATGGCTCAACATATGGCTCAATATCACTTTCAGCATTGAGTTTGAACATGAGAAGAAAAATTGGACCTTTAGTGTCAGATATATATTATATCAATTATCCTGACTGCTATAGATGTAAATGTGACAATAAGGTTGAGAGCTGTAATCTCGAGTGTCTTGATGAACTTTACGAGAAATTTAGAACATATCTTCCAGCAGAAGAGGTCGCTGCAATAATTATGGAGCCAATAGCTGGTGATGGAGGCATAATAATACCACCAATTAAATATAACTTAAAGGTTATACAAAATCTGCAAGGAAAGAGGTATCCTGTTCGCGGCGGATGAGGTTCAGCAGGGTTTTGGAAGGACAGGAAAGTGGTTTGCAATAGAGAATTTTGGGGTAGAACCAGATATAATGGTTTTAGGAAAAGCTGTTGCGTCAGGGATGCCATTGAGTGCCATTGTTGCTAGAGAAGATATTATTGAGTCTGTTGGGCCACCTGCACACCTCTTTACGACAACTAGCAATCCAATATGTTGACAGGATTCACTTGCCACTATAGAGGTGTTGGAAATCTCGAAAGGTAGTGCAATAAACAGATGAATTTCAAGGTGAGGCAAGGGGAACGAACAATTGCGCGTAATTAGTATTTAGTATCATTAAAATGCCGAAGTAAATGCTTAAGTATGGAATTTATATTCTAGAGATTTTAATTTAGAATAGAAACATATTGTTTACATGGTTGAGACTATTTATATATATGCTCCTGTTATTATTAAATCATGCAATATATATAAATTTATTGCATAATCCCCAATTTTAATAAGGAGTGGTATTTATAATGAAAAGTAGAAAAACAATAGGTATAATGTTATTATGTATGCCAATTAGAGGTCCCACAGGGATTGTGGCAAATGCTGCTGGCGTAGACTCAAACATTATAACAAAACCTGCTATCGTGAACGCAATAAGCACAAGAGATGTTACAGACAAAGAGTTTAATGATGTTGTTGGAGAGGTGCAAAAGGAACAAAATTTACCTATAGTAAAAGACTTAATGAAAAGAGCGAAAAATTATTTGGCAAATGGTTTTTATGTAGAAATGAAAGTAACTTGTGAAGGTGGAGCAAAGGAAAGCGGCATTGTAAAAAAGTACTGACAATTATATAGTAAAACCAAAGTTTTGATAACTCAATTTTCAAGTATAATGAGAACAATAAATCAGTTGGAGATTTGAAGTTAAATTAGAGTATGCAATAGATGAACGGTTATTGCATAGTTAAAGATATTTAATATATGAGGAAGGGGTATTTATAATGAAGAGCAAGAAAATAATAGGTACAATGGCATTGCTTATAGCAATTGCAAGTGCGGGAGGTACTATAGCAAATGCTGCTATTATAAATAAAGGAGCTACAACTAAAACTGTTGTGTTGGACACAACAAAAACAAAAGATTCTATGGATATGAAAGCCAAAGAGATTACAGATAGAGAATTTTCTAATGTTGTTGGAGATGTTGAAAAAAAACAAAATTTGCCTATAATAAAAGATTTGATGGAGAAAGCCAAAAATTATTTAGGAAATGGTTTTTATGTAGAAACTAAATTAAGTTGTGAAGGCGGCATAGGTGGAAATCGTGTTGTAAAGCAGTACTGGCAGGATGGCAATTATCGCAGTGAAGAATTTGGAACAGATGGTAAGCTTTTATATGTAACAGTGTATAATAAAGCTGAAGATATTAACTACGATTATGATGTTAAAAATAATGCCCTAGGTAAATGTAAAAATTATTGTAAGATTTATCCAATAGCAAGTGATAGATTAAAATATTATTTCCTATATTTAGATAATGCAAGGTTTGGAGATTTTAAAACTATTGATTATAATGGTAAGAAAGCTGTTTACTCAAAAGCAATAGTTAAAGATGGTGACAAAATCAAGGCTGATCAGCAAATATGGTATGATGCTGAGACAGGAATGATACTTAACTTTCAACAGAAGTGTTTTAAACCAGACGGCAAAGTGGCGGTTTATACCAATAATAGTTATACAGTAAAATCAAACCAAACCTTTGATAGCTCCGTTTTCAAATACGATGAAAATAATAAATCAGTTGGAGATTTAAAGTTAAAATAATATATAATAAGAATTCAAGCTCTTTAATTATTTTTAAGAACACTCCTAGAAATTTTCTAGGAGTGTTTTGTATAGTAATTAGTAGGTAAACTTATAGTAACTGTGGTTTCCTTATAAGGTTGGCTAGCAATTTCTATTTTTCCTTTGTATTTTTCAATAATAGTCTTTGAAATTGACAGTCCTAGGCCGCAGCTACCTAATTCTCTTGACTTGAGTTTGTCAACTCTATAAAAAGGAGTGAATATCTGACTCATATGTTTCTCGGGAATCCCATCTCCTTTATTGATTATATTAATCTCTACATTTTTTTCTTTTGCTGTTGCACTAACTTGTATTGGTGAATCAGTATATCCGTATTTTATCGCATTATCAATTATATTAATAAATACTTGCTGCAAGTTATCACTATTTCCATATATGCAAACATTCTTATCTACTTTGCATAATATTGTATTCCCATATCTTCGTGCCTTTAATTCCATTCCCTTGCAAGTATCTTTTAATAAATTACCAATATCAATCTCTTTCAATTCATCTTCAATAACAAAAGAGTCTTTTGATAACTCTAGAAGCCTAATTACCATACTGTGGAGCCTTTTGCTCTCATTAATTATATGGTTAACTCCACTATCAAAAAATTCTATATCAGTGAAGGCATTTTCATGTATTATTTCAGCATATCCAAGTATTGTAGTCAATGGTGTCTTTAATTCATGAGTAACATTATCAAAAAAGTGCTTTTTATAGTTATTAAGTTCTAAAAGGCTATCCCTGTCTTTTTCAATTGTAATTATCTGAGCAGATATTTTTTCCACCATTTTATTAAAATTTCTAGTAAGGTCACCTATTTCATCTCTTCTTTTGCTGTCTAAGTTAACATCAAGGTTTCCTCCAGCAACCTTATTTGCTGCATTGTTAAGCCTTAATAAAGGAATTGATATATTTCTTGATAAAAGATATGAAAAAATAAATGCTATAATAAAAATTATTAAAGCTGCATAAATAATTATTTCCTTAATGTGCCTACTTTGTAAAAACAGAGTTGAATAGTCTTTGCTAAATCGTATAATGCCTACTTTATTATTAAGAATAATTACAGGGTATGAAAAATATACTGTTGTATTATTCTTATCAGATTTTATAGTATAAGATACACTTCCAGTTATTGCATTTCTTAAATCTTCATATTCAGGTTCTTTGGTTTTGCTTGTGTTATATAGAAGTTGTCCTTCTAAACTATACACATGTACTTCACTTTCAGTAATCGTTTTGAGCTTTCTTGCGATATCTTTAGACATTTCTTTAAAACCTATCTCATCATTATCAAAAAAATTTCCCCTAAGAAACTGTTCTATACGTTCATTACTAGTTCTTTTTAAAGTTTCCATTTCGCTTGTAATAGTTTCTTCGTTTCCCCTCTCAAGTATACTGCTTATTGCAAAAACAAGCACGAGAAATGAAATTAAAAATATGATAAAGAAACCCAACGCAAACTTGAATCTTATAGTTACTCTCATTTATTCACTCCCTAAATTAATCTTATACCCTACCCCAAACACAGTCATTATTAAATCATTATTTTCTAATTTTTTTCTGAGCCTTTGTACATGAATATCTACTGTTCTAGTATCACCTATATAATCATATCCCCAAACATTATCAAGAATTTGAGAACGTGTCAAAACATTTCCTCTATTTTTATACAACGCAACTAAAAGGTCAAACTCTTTTGGAGTGAGTTTTATAAATTTATTTTTATTCTTTACAACACGTTCGTTCATTAGTATTTCTATATCTCCAAAATGAACTATACTATCAATCATTTCTTCTGGTTGTCTATTCACCTGATCAATTCTACGAAATATACAATTTATTCTTGCTATTACTTCTCTTAAATCAAAAGGTTTTGTGATATAGTCATCAGCACCAAATTGAAGGCCAGTTATTTTATCAGTAATATCTGATTTTGCAGTTATCATTATTATTGGAATATTATTATTTGATATTGAAATTCTTTTACAAACCTCAAGTCCGCTGATATCAGGCAGCATTAAGTCAAGAAGTATTATATTAGGCTTAAATTTATCAACGTAATCAATTCCTTCGACACCTGTATTTGCTATCTTAATTTCAAATGATTCCTTTTTAAGTCTATATGCTAAAAGTTCTGCTATAGGTCTTTCGTCTTCAATAATTAGTATTTTTCTATGTTCCAATTTATTCAACACCTCAGTTATCATAATATTTTTTATAAAGCTTTTTCTTTGAAATTTACACATATAATTTTAACATAAAGTTGTTTCAAAAATGTTTCAGAAGAAAAGGGGGACACTTAAAAATGGCAATGGGCAATCCAATATATTGCTAGTCTTCACTTGCAACTATAGAGATGTTGGAAATTTTTCTCTGAATTTGTTATATTATGATACAACGCAAAAGTAAATAAGTTTACTTTTGTAAACTATAAGGAGAAATATGTGTGTTAAGTAAAAAATTAAGATAGTTACAATGTTGGCAAATTTTTCAACTGTTTTATCTCTTACTCTTAGTGATGTTAAAGCCGCTGGAGTAACAAGATTAGGTGGACAGGACAGATATGAGACATCTGTTAATATAGCAAAGCAGTTTGATAAATTAATAAATGCAATAGTAATAGTAAACGGTGAAGATTATCATGATGCTATCTCAAGTTATGTTTTCGCTAAAAGAATGGGGGCAGCTATTTTGCTTACCGAAAGTAATACTCTTAGCAAATCTTCATTGGACTTTTTAAATAAAAGTGTTTCTAAAGACAAAAATGTATACATTATCGGAAACACTAAAAGAGTTAGTTCAGCTGTAGAGAGCATAATTAAAAATCAGGGATTTAGCAATGTAGAGAGAATTTCAGGACAAAGTGACTATGATACAAATTCAGCTGTATTAGACAAAATGAATGTTACTGAAGGAACACCTGTAATTTTTGCAAGTGGTGAAGGTTATGCAGATGGAATTTCTATAAGCAGTATAGCAGTAGCTAAAAATGCACCAATTCTTTTAGTTAACAATAATAACAATAAGCTTCAAAAACAATTTGTTGACAGCATGAAATATTTAAATGTTTTGGTTTATGGTGGTATAGGTTCCATATCAGACAACCTGCTAGGATTACTAATAGATAATAGCAGTTCGGCAATGACAGCCTATAGTGCAGTGCTACAAAATGGAGCGATATTTTTTAGTACAGATGATAGTAAAAGTGAAAGCTTAAATGATAATAAATATTGCAATTTAAATAAGCACTAGTTTAGCTCCTAGCGCTTATTTTCTATTAAAAATAAAATTATCTGTGTTAAAATTATTTGTACATTTATTCTGGCACAATCAAGTTTACAGAGTTATTTTTAATAAGATCTACATACTCACTAGGTGGAACCTTGTCTGTTATTAAATAGTCAATATCACTTAAATTACAGTAAGTTACCAAAGATGAAACATTAAATTTTGAATAATCAGTGAGAACAAAGACTTCAGCACTTTTTTTTACAGCAGTTCTTTTTATTTCACTCTCGAGAGGAGAGGAATTTGTAAGTCCATTAGTTAAGGATACACCTGCAGTAGCCATAAATGCCTTATTTATGTTGTATTTTTTAAGTAAGTTTAGTGAGTCTATGCCTGCAAAGGAGTTTGTTTTTCTAACCAAAGTTCCTCCAGTTGAAATTATATTTAAGTTATCATATTTGATACAACTTGTAATAAAGTTTAAATTATTAGTTATTATAGTAAGATTATTTTTATCTTTCACAAAATCTGCCATATTTAAAGTTGTTGTACCGGAATCTATAAATATTATGTCTCCATCCTTAATGAAATTGCAAGCAGTTTTAGCTATTAAGTTTTTAGCAGAACTATTTTTTATTTGTCTTTCATCAAATGGTATTAATGAATTAGAGTTAGCAGTAACTCCACCATATACTTTTTTTATACGTCCTCTTTCAACTAATTCCTGTACATCTCTCCTTATAGTATTTTTAGAAACATTAAAAATATCAGTTAATTTATCTAAAGTTACAGTATTATTATTTAATACATATTGTTCTATTTGATTTATCCTTTTTATCTTCATAAAATCCTCCTTTTCATTGATGCAATACATATTTTAGCTGATTGTAGGAATTGCTTATATTTATACATATAATTATATATAAAATTTCATAAAAGTAAACAACTTATGAGTAATATAATTAAAAATTAACCAAAAGTTACTCATATTTAGACAAAAGTTCAGATACTGTGAAAACTATAACTAAAATTTAGCAAAAAATATTGACTGCATTATTAACTTGTGATAATATATAACCAAAAGATAATCAAAATATAACCAAAAAACAATAAACAAGTGATATGAATGTGATAATATTATTACAAAAATTACACATGGGAAGGTGAAAAAATGAGCAATTTATTTTTAATGCCAAGGTATGTCTTTACAGGTGAAGGTGCTTTAAATAAAGCAAGTGATAGTATAAAATTACTTGGTAAAAAAGCGCTTATTATAACAGATGATATTATGGTTAAGTTAGGTAGTGTTAATAATGTTACAAAATTATTAGACAAAATTAATGTAGAGTATTCCATTTATCATGAAGTTAATGGGGAACCTACTGATACTATGGTTAATAACGGAATTGAAAAATATAAAAGAGAAAATTGTGATTTTGTAATAGCTTTAGGCGGAGGAAGTCCTATTGATACAATGAAAGCTATAGGAGCAATGATAACTAATCCAGGAACTATAAATGATTACTTAGGAAAAATAATAGAAAAACAAACCCCACCACTCGTAGCAATACCTACAACAGCTGGAACAGGATCTGAGGCAACTCAATTTACTATAATAACAGATACTAAAAGAGATATAAAAATGCTTTTAAAAGGACCAAACTTAATTCCAAGTATTGCAGTAGTAGATCCCATGTTCACTATGACCTCTCCAAAAAGTGTAACGTCTGCAACTGGACTAGATGCTTTAACTCATGCAATTGAATCATACACCTCAAAACTTGCACAACCAATGTCTCAGATGTTTTCAATTTCTGCTGTAAAAAAGATATTTGATAATTTACTTGAAGCTTATAACAATGGAAGTAACGTTGAAGCAAGAACAAAAATGTCTATAGCGGCACTTGAAGCTGGAATAGCATTTAATAATTCTTCAGTTACTATAGTTCATGGGATGAGTAGACCAATAGGTGCTCTTTTCCATGTACCACATGGGCTGTCTAATGCGATTCTTCTTACAAGTTGTTTGAAATTTGCTTTAAAAGATGCAGCTGATAAGTTTTGTGATCTGGCAAAGGCTGTTGATATATACAAAGATGGTATGAATGATATGGAAGCTGGACAAGAATTTATAAAAAAAGTTGAAAAGTTATGTTCTGATTTACATGTACAAACTTTAGAGGAATTTGGAGTGGATAAAACTAAATTCTTTGACAGCTTACATAAAATGTCAGAGGATGCATTAGATAGTGGAAGTCCTCAAAATACAATAAGAAAAGTGGATAAGAAAGATATAATCAATATATATAAGGAACTTTGGAAGTAGGTGAAATTGTGCCGATAGCAAATTTAAAAGATTTATTAACAGAAGCAAAGAAAGGCAACTATGCAATAGGAGCGTTTAGTATTGCAAATATGGAAATGATAATGGGAGCAATAAAGGCTGCAGAAGAACTAAATGCACCTATTATACTTCAAATTGCACAAGTAAGATTAAAACATTCACCACTACAACTAATAGGTCCTGTAATGATGTCAGCAGCAAAAAATGCCAATGTACCTGTGGCAGTACATTTAGATCATGGCGTCACAATGGAATGTGTAAATGAAGCTCTTAAACTAGGATTTACTTCTGTGATGATAGATGGGTCTAAATATTCGTTAGAAGAAAATATAGATTTAACAAAAAAAGTTAAAAAAGAAGCAGAAAAATATGGAGCAGCTGTGGAAGCTGAAATTGGAAGAGTTGGTGGAAGTGAAGATGGTTCTGAAGATATATCTGCTTTGTATACAAATACACAGGATGCAAAGAGATTTTATGAAGAAACAGGGGTAAATGCATTAGCTATAGGTATTGGAAATGCACATGGAGTATATAAGGGAACACCTAATTTGAATTTTAGTGTACTTCAGGATGTCAGTAAGAATGTAAACGTTCCTTTAGTGCTACATGGTGGTTCAGGCATAAGTGATGAAGATTTTAGAAAATGTGTGTCTCTTGGAATGAGAAAAGTAAATATAGCAACTGCTACATTTATATCTGTTGCTGAAAATGTAAAAAAGCTTTGTGAATCTAATAATGTGGATTATTTTAAATTACATGAAGCAGAAATAGAGGGTGCATATTTAAATGTAAAAAGGCATATTAAAATATTTGGTACCGAAAACAAGGCATAAGGAGGAAAAAAATGAAGTATATTGAGTTTGATAATAGTAGAAAATTTGATGTAATACCACTTGGAAGGGCAGCTATAGATTTTAATCCTGTAGATGTAAATAGGACACTAGCAGAAAGTGGAACTTTTAAAAAATATTTAGGAGGTTCTCCAGCTAATGTAGCAGTTGGACTTGCTAGATTAGGAAAAAAAGTAGGATTTATAGGTAAAATATCAAATGATAGATTCGGAGATTTTATAATTGATTACTTTAAAAAAGAAGGTATAGATACATCAAATATTTATAGAGCTAAAAATGGTGAATCTTTAGGACTTACATTCACAGAAATATTAAGTCCTACAGAAAGTAGTATTTTAATGTATAGAAATGGTATTGCGGATTTAAGTTTAAATGTAGGTGAAATTGATGAAGAGTACATAAAAAATGCAAAGGCAATTTCAATATCAGGAACAGCATTAGCTCAAAGTCCATCAAGAGAAGCTGCCTTAAAAGCTTTGGAATATGCAAAAAAGCATAATACAGTAGTTATTTTTGATATAGATTACAGAGAATACAATTGGAATAATAAAGATGAGATAGCAATTTATTATTCTATAGTTGGAAAGAGCAGTGATCTTGTAATAGGGTCAAAGGAAGAATTTGATCTTATGGAAGGATTAATAGCAAAAAATAGTACCGATGAAGAAACTGCTAAAAGATGGATTGGATATGGAAACAAAATTGTAGTTATAAAACATGGTAAAGAAGGTTCAACAGCTTATACAAATGATGGTAAGAGTTATAATATTAAACCATTCCCAGTAAAACTTCTAAAATCATTTGGTGGTGGAGATGCTTATGGTTCAGCATTCATATATGCTCTTTTAGAAGGATGGGGTATAATGGATGCACTTGAATTTGGAAGTGCTTCTGCAGCAATGTTGGTTGCAAGCCATAGTTGTTCAGATGCAATGCCAACTGTTGATGCAATAAAGGAATTTATAAAAAAGGAAAAAGCTGAATATGGTGAAATGGTAGCAAGAGTATAGGAGGAATATATATGAGTGCAAGCGAGTTTGGAAATTTAGGTTCTTTAAAATATGGAATTAATAAAATATGCAATATAGATGGTGCATATAAAGAAATGCTTATGGATGTTTCAGTAAATAAGCTTGAAAAAGGCACTGAAGCATATTATGAGGAAAATGAAAAGGAAATAGCTATCCTTCTTTTAACAGGAAAAATTGAAATAAGTTGGCTTGGTAACAAAAAAGTAATGGAAAGACATTCTGTATTTGATGAAGATCCATGGTGCCTTCATGTTCCACATGGTGTAAAAGTAATAGTAAAGGCAGAAGAGGAAAGTGAGCTAATATTCCAAGCCACAGAAAATAAAAATGATTTTGAAGCAAAATTTTATACTCCAAAAGATTGTCAAAGTGACATATTTGGAAAAGGTGTATGGAATGATACAGCAAGAAGAGTAGTTAGAACAGTATTTGATTACCACAATGCACCTTATTCTAATATGGTAATGGGAGAAGTAATAACTTATCCTGGTAAGTGGTCAAGTTACCCACCACATTATCATCCACAACCTGAAGTTTACTACTACAAATTTAATAAGCCTCAAGGATTAGGATTTTGCCTTACAGGAGATGATGCACATAAAATATCAGACAATAGTTTTGTAGCTATACATGGGGGAGATGTTCACCCACAAACATCAGCACCTGGATATGCTATGTATTATTGTTGGATGATAAGACATCTTAAGGATAATCCATGGACTGATAGAATTGATATAGAGGAACATAAGTGGCTATGGGATAAAAATGTAAAAATATGGCCTGAAGAATAGTGCTATAAGATAAGAGGGAGGTTTAAAATGAGTACAATTAGATTGACTACAGCACAAGCATTAGTTAGATTCTTAAACAATCAGTATGTAAAATTTGATGGTCAAGAAAGTAGATTTATAGAAGGAATATTCACAATATTTGGTCATGGAAATGTAGTAGGACTTGGACAAGCATTACAACAAGATGCTGGACAGCTTAAAGTTTTACAGGGAAAAAATGAACAGGGAATGGCTCAAGCTGCTGTGGCATTTGCCAAGCAAAATAATAGAAAAAGGATATTTGCATGTACTTCATCTGTAGGACCTGGAGCAGCAAATATGGTAACAGCAGCAGGAACTGCAACTGCTAATAATATACCAGTATTGTTATTGCCAGGAGATACATTTGCAACAAGACAACCAGATCCTGTGCTTCAGCAGGTTGAACACATGAATAGTGCAGCTATAACTACAAACGATGCATATAAAGCTGTTTGTAAATATTGGGATAGAGTAACTAGACCAGAGCAACTTATGAGTGCCATGGTAAATGCTATGAGAGTACTTACAAGTTTGGATGATGCAGGTGCAGTATGTGTTGCATTACCTCAGGATGTTCAAGGAGAAGCTTATGATTTTCCAGAATATTTTTTCAAAAAGAGAGTACATGTAATTGGTAGAAGAAAGGCAACTGATGAAGAAATAGAAGATGCAGCTAAACTGATATCATCTAAGGGAAAACCATTAATTATTTGCGGCGGTGGTGTAAGATATTCTGAGGCAGGAGAAGAGCTTAAAAAATTTGCTCAAGAGTTTAATATACCTATTGGTGAAACTCAAGCAGGAAAGAGTTCAATAGAAAGTAATTTTTCATTAAATCTTGGTGGGGTTGGAGTTACTGGAAACTTGGCAGCAAATATTATAGCTGAAAATGCCGACCTTGTAATAGGTGTTGGAACAAGGTTTACTGACTTTACATCAGGATCAAAGGAATTGTTTAGAAATAAAGATGTTGATTTTGTTACAATAAATACTTCTATTTTTCATGCTGGCAAGATGGATGGAACAAAGGTAGTAGGAGATGCTAAAGCGAGCTTGGAGCAGCTACAAGAAGTACTTGAAAAATTGGCATATAAGAGTTCATATAAAAATGAAATAGTAGAAGCTAAAGCTAAATGGGAAAATGAAGTAAAAAGATTATATAGTATTAAATATCCTGAATCAAACTTTAAGCCTGAAATAGTGGGTCAAAATGAAAAATTTTTAGAAGAATTTTATAAAATGTATGGATCAGCACTCCCACAAACTACAGTTGTAGGTGAAATTAATAAATTTGTTGAAGAAGAATTTCATGGAGATTATGTGGTAGTTGGTGCAGCTGGAAGTCTTCCAGGAGATTTACAAAGATTATGGAAATCAAGCAAAAAATATAGTTACCATATGGAATATGGTTACTCCTGTATGGGATATGAGATAGCTGGAGCTTTAGGTGCCAAACTTGCAGAACCAGATAAAGAAGTATATGCCATGGTTGGAGATGGAAGTTACCTGATGCTGCATTCAGAGCTTGTAACATCAATTCAAGAGAGAAAGAAAATAAATGTACTTTTATTTGATAACTGTGGTTTTGGGTGCATAAATAATTTACAGATGTCCAATGGAATGGATAGCTTTGGTACAGAATTTAGATTTAGAAATGAAGATGGATCTAGATTGAATGCAAACTATGTTCCTATAGATTTTGCAAAGTGTGCAGAAGGTTATGGTGTTAAAACATATAGAGTAAAAACTATTGATGAATTAAAGAATGCATTAAAAGATGCTAAAAAACAAATTATATCAACTTTAATAGATATTAAAGTTTTACCTAAAACCATGACAAATGGTTATAAATCTTGGTGGCATGTTGGTGTAGCTGAGGTTTCTCATAAAGAATCAATACAGGAAGCATATAGTGAAAAAGAAAAATTCCTTGATAATGCAAGAAAGTATTAAACAAAATTAGTTGTTAACTATATATGTTGTTTTTAGCTAATGTCAATTAATTAAAAGTAACATATATAGTTAGAATAAATAAAATTAATAAGGAGATGTTTTTGATGTTAAAAGTTGGAATAATTGGTGCTGGTAGAATAGGTAGAGTACATGGAGAAAGTATATCAAAGTATGTAAAAGAAGCAGAAATTAAAGCAATAGCTGATCCTTTTTTGAATGAAGAACAAAAAAAATGGGCAAAAGAAAAAGGAATACCTTGTGCATATACAGACTATAAAAAAATATTGGAAGATCCAGAAATTGATGCTGTTTTAATTTGTTCGTCAACAGACACACACTCAAAAATTTCAATTGAAGCTATACAAGCTCATAAACATGTTTTCTGTGAAAAGCCAATAGATCATGATGTTTCTAGGATAAAAGAAGTTATAGAAGAACTTAAGAAAAACCATTCTGTTAAATATCAAGTTGGATTTAATAGAAGATATGATCATAACTTTAAAGCAGTTAGACAAGCTGTTGCTGATGGAAAAGTAGGAGAGCCTCATATACTTAAAATAACATCAAGAGACCCTGAACCACCATCAATTGACTATGTTAAAGTATCCGGAGGAATGTTCCTTGATATGACAATACATGATTTCGATATGGTTAGATACCTTATGGATAGTGAAGTTGTTGAAGTTTATGCTGCAGGAAATGTTTTAGTTGATAAAGCTATAGGAGAAGCTGGAGATATAGATACAGCTATTATAACTCTAAAACTTGAAAATGGAGCAATGGCAGTTATAGATAATTCAAGAAAATCAGCTTATGGCTATGATCAAAGAGCAGAAGTATTTGGATCAAAAGGACAAGTTGCTATATCAAATGATTCAAATTCGTCAGCAGTTGTATCAACAGAAAATGGTGTTACAGCAGAAAAACCAATGTTCTTCTTCTTAGAGAGATATATGCAAGCTTATGCAGAAGAAATTACAGAATTTATTGATGCTATTGTAAAGGATAAAAACACACCTGTAAATGCAGATGATGGATTGAAGCCTGTACTTATAGGACTTGCAGCACAAAAATCCTTAAAAGAAAATAGACCAGTTAAGATATCAGAAATAAAATTTTAGAAAGTATTTTGTAGCTAGGAGGAATTATAACATGTTTAATAAAGATAAAGTAAAAATAGGAATTTGTCCTATAGGTTGGACTAACGATGATATGCCAGACTTAGGAAAAGAAAATACATTTGAACAGGCTGTAAGTGAAATGGCATTAGCAGGCTTTAAAGGTACGGAGGTCGGAAATAAGTATCCTAAAGATGTAAAGGTTTTGAAAAAGGCCCTTGATCTTAGAGGATTGCAGATAGCTAGTGCATGGTTTAGTTCATTTTTAACAACTAAACCATTTGAAGAAACAAAAAAAGCTTTTATAGAACATAGAGATTTTTTACATGCTATGGGAGCTAAGGTGATAGTTGTATCAGAGCAAGGACATAGTATACAAGGACAGATGGATGTTCCAATATTTGAAGGTAAATATAATATGAATGAAGATGAGTGGAAGAAGCTTGCAGATGGACTTAATAAATTAGGTGAACTTGCAAAAGAAAAGGATATGAAGGTAGTTTATCACCATCATATGGGTACAGTGGTTCAAACTACTGAAGAAATAGATAAACTTATGGACATGACAGATGATAAATTAGTCTATTTATTATTTGATACAGGACATTTAGTATATTCAGGAGAAGATCCTGTAGCTATAGCAAAAAAATATGCAAAGAGAATAAAGCATGTTCATTTAAAAGATATAAGATCAGAGAAAAAGGATAAGGTTAAGAAAGAAAAACTAAGTTTCCTTAAAGGAGTTAGAGAAGGAGCATTTACAGTCCCTGGGGATGGTTGTATAGATTTTCAACCAATATTTAAGATGCTTTCTGAAAACGATTATGAAGGGTGGATGCTAGTTGAGGCTGAACAAGATCCAGCTATAGCAAATCCTCTTGAATATGCGTTAAAAGCAAGAGAGTATATTCAAAATAAAATAGGTTTTTAAAAAGTTTAAAGAGCTGTTTTATGTAAGTTTATAATTTGTTAGGGGCATTTTAGTAGTAACCTTATTTATAAAATTAAGTAAGGTACCTCCATAGATAGAATAATAAATGTAAACTTGTAAGGTTATTTAAAATTTAAAGCTATCATGGCAAGGTACCCTAATGAATTATAACTAAAAAACAAAAATAATGCAAATAGAATTCGAAATTTTGGAGGAGGAAATGGAAGAAGATAAAAGAAAAAAAAGGGTTTTAAGAAAAATATCAATTCTAGCTACTTTTGGATCACTCTTATTTGGGTATGATAGTGGTGTAATTAATGGTGCACTTAGTTTTATATCTAGGAAGGACCAGCTTAATCTCACACCTTTAACTGAAGGTTTTGTTACAAGTTCTTTACTATTAGGAGCAGCTTTAGGAGCTGTAGTTATGGGACGTTTTTCTGATAAATATGGAAGAAAGAAAATTTTAAAGATACTTGCAGCGATTTTCTTTGTTTCAACTATAGGATGTGCAGTATCTCCTACTGCATCAGTTATTATTGTATGTAGATTCATAGTTGGATTAGGTGTAGGAGGAGTATCAGTAGTTGTGCCAACATTACTTGCAGAAATGGCACCTACTGAAATAAGAGGAAGTATTGTTTCTCAAGATCAATTAATGATTGTTACAGGGCAGCTCTTAGCTTATGTATTTAACGGCATTTTAGGTAATATTTGCTCAAATCCAGGTGTTTGGCGTTACATGATAGCGTTATCATCAATTCCTGCAGTAGTTTTATGGTTCGGTATGTTAGTAGTTCCTGAAACTCCAAGGTGGTTAGCAGCAAATGGAAAGGTTGCTGAAGCACTAAAAGTTTTAAGAGAAGTACGGAGCAATGAAGAGGCAGAAGCAGAAATTAAAGAAATTCAAAATAATATTGAAGCAGAAAAACATTTGAATCGCGCTACTTTTAAGGATTTAGGAACTCCATGGATACGTCGAATCGTATTCATGGGATGCATAATTGCAATTATTCAACAATTTGCAGGAGTAAATGTAATGATGTATTATGGTACAACTTTGTTAGAAAAGGCCGGTTTTGGAACCAAAACGGCATTAATTGCTAATATAGGCAATGGAATAATGTCTGTTGTTTCTTCATGGTTTTATATGTCGGTAATGGCAAATAGGTGTAATAGAAGAACATTGCTGATATTTGGATATGCTGGAACTACTTTAATTTGGGTTATTATAGCAATAGTTTCACATGTGTTTATAGGTTCAGCTATATTACCTTATATGATAATTACATTGACTATGATGTTTCTTGCTATTGATCAAGCTACTATAGGACCATTAACATGGCTTTTGTTATCAGAGATTTTCCCACTTAGAGTAAGAGGAATTGGTTTTGGTGTTGCAACTTTCTTTAATTGGATAGGTAATTTTTCTGTAGGTTTAACTTTTCCTATATTAATAGCAATCTTTGGACTTTCTAAAACATTTATAATATTCATAGTACTTGGATTTGTATGTGTAGGATGTGTAATCAAATTTGTGCCTGAAACTAGAGGAAAATCATTGGAGGAAATGGAGAAATACTTTAGAAATTATGATGCAGTTAAATTATAAAAATACCTTTAAGTAATTAAAATTATATAATTTTAATGCCCATTGTTTAGTATAAGAAAAATGTAATATAAAAAGCTTTATATGTTAACTACTTGAATAATGAGATGAATTTTATATAAGTAGAGTTGTAATAATTAAAAAATAAAAATTAGGTTCAAACAAGATTATGAGCCTAATAGGGTAAAAAATTTTCAAATGGTATTAAAGTAAATCAGTCATAGTATTTATTGAAAATAATTTTCTTACAAATTTTGTGGCTAACATTAATAAGGAGGGTTTAATTGTGAATATATTTAGATGTTTTTTAACTGGAGAGGAGAAATCTCGTATTACGGATCAATCCCTTGTAAAACGTATGTTCAAGCGTGCAAGAATACAGGGAGTAACAGCTATGATTGTTGGTTATGGAATGTATTATGTTATGAGATTGACATTAGGGGTTGTAAAACATCCAATGCTTAATGAAGGATTTACTCCTATGCAGCTTGGTTCAATTGGTGCTGCTATGACAATTGCAATTGCATTTGGTAAATGTTTAAATGGATTTCTTGCAGATAGTTGTAACATTAAGAAAATTGTTCCTTTAGGGTTACTTGGTGCAGCAGTAGTTAATTTTATTTTAGGATTTTCTCACAATTACTGGGTTTTCTTAGCCTTGTGGTTTATAAATGGATGCTTTCAATCAATGGGTTCAGCTCCCTGTATTGTTTCTCTATCGCAGTGGTTTTCAAAGAGTAAGTTAGCTACATACTATGGCGTTTTTAGTATTGCTCACTATATTGGTGAAGCAGCAACTTATATTGGTTCAGCAATGTTAGTAGCTGCATTTGGTTGGCATTCAGCATTTTATATTCCTGGAGTTGTATGTATTTTCTTAGCAGTTATCATGTACAAATGTATGTATGATAGACCTCAAGCTTATGGACTACCTTCTGCAAATGAATTTGAAGGTGAAATGGATGTAGCTAAAAAAGAAAAAGGTAAATCTACAAAAGAAGCACAATTAGAAGCAATTAAAAATCCTTATGTTTGGATAGTAGCAATAAGTGCAATTTGTTTAGGTATTGCGAGATATTCTATTGACAGCTGGGGAGTTGTATTCTTACAAGAGCAAAAAGGATTTAGTTTAGTTGCAGCTGGAGGTATAATTTCAATATGTCCAATAATGGGCGGAGTAGGTTCGTTTTTGTCAGGTATTATATCAGATAAAATTTTTAAATCACGTCACTCTATAACAACAATTGTTTTTGGAATAATGATGTTAGTAGGTATAGCAGGATTTTGTTATGCTCCAGCATCAAGTCCTACACTTAATATGATTTTTATGGCTATATATGGATTTGGCTTAGGTGTTAATTTATGCTTCATAGGAGGAATGCTTGCTGTAGATTTTTGTTCACAAAAAGCTACAGGTGCAGCAATGGGTATAGTTGGTTTACTTGCTTATTTTGGTGCAACAGCACAAGAATTTGTTAATGCTAAATTAATGTCTATCAGCAAACTTGTTGTAAATGGTAAGGTGACTTATAATTTTCACAATATTGAATTGTTCTGGATTATTTCAGTTATAATAATGACAGTAGTTATAATTCCAACATTATGGGGCAAAAAAGTTAATAGAGAAGAAGAAGAGTCAGTTGGAGCATAAAAAATTTCATAAATAGTATTGTAGATTTATTTGTATCTGCAATACTATAATAATTTTTTAGTATTACTAAGCAGATTACTGAGTTACTAGCTATGATCATAATAAAAAACATGATTTTATACAAGATTAGAGCATGAAGTTGATGAATTTAAATTATAATTTATTATAAGATAGAAGTTAAGAAAAGCATTATGAAAAAATCAGTATTTTTAAAATATGTGGTTTATTTATAGGGGAGGAAATATGCATGATAAGTAATAATGTTATATTAAGTGGACCATATTTGTTATCTCCAACTACTAATAGTATGACTGTAGTTTGGGAGACTCAGATTCAGATAAACGCAAAGGTTATTTATGGTGAAGCTGACCATGAAGTAGAAGTACAATTTTATAAAGGGACCCCTTATAAAGGTAATGTTGAAGGTAATTTTATTTATATGGCTAAGGTGGATAATCTTTATCCAAATACAGAATATGATTATGAGGTTCAGTTAGAAAACGGTCAGAAAGTAGCTGGACATTTTAAAACTTTAAATATAAATCCAGATAGAATAAAGATTTACACAATAAGTGACTCACATTTATTTTATACAAGTGAGCAATTTACTAATACAGTTTTAGAAAATAAGCCAAGCTTTATTATTCATGCAGGTGATATTCCATTTGGAACAGGTTATCAGCGAGAACAATATGTGAATAATTGGTTTCAAAAGGCTCCAGAATTAATTAAAAATATGCCATTTGTACATGTACGCGGTAATCATGATGACGGTCCTTTTTACAACGATTTTTTTACAGTTCCACAGTCACAAACATATAAATGCGATAAAACAGGACGAACATTTTCTTTTGATTATGGAAAAACACATTTTTTAATGATTGATAGTAACTCCTGGGGATTATTTGAAATGAATGCAGTTAACTCAGGATTAAATGCAGATGATAAGACTAAGAAAATAATTCACAGTACATTAAACTGGATAACTGATGATTTAAAATCAGAACAAGCTCAGAATGCTAGTTGGAGAGTGATGGTACTTCATCATCCATATACTGATGAATTTAATAATAAATATATTATTCCTATTGCTGAAAAATATAATGTTAATTTTGTACTAAGTGGCCATTTACACTATTATATTAAAAATATTTCAGTAAATCCTAAAGTAGGTGCAAAGACAGTTTATATAACACAAGGAAGTGCTCAAGATGAAGAAAATGAATTAAATTTAGGAAAATCTGATAAACGTTTATTAGCAGAATTTCCGGAAGTTGTTGCATTGGGTAAGGAAAACTATGGATGTTTAGATATAACGGAGGATAGACTCGTTTATCAAAGTTTTGGATTTGATAATAATAAAAAAGAAGAAGTATTAGTTGATACAGTAACTTTAGTAAATGAAGAACCCCAAGTTGTTATTACAGATATTGAAATTAATGTTGAGGATAACTTTGGACATGTGCAAATTACTGGTAAGGCTAAAAATGTAGGTATTGGTATAGCTGCTGTAATTGTTAAGGTAAATGATAATGGGGAAGAGCATTTAGTTAACCTATTTGGTAATAAGGGTAATGAGAGAGTTATTGCATTAGATTGTAATGAGGAGAGGAATTTTGTCACACCGTATGAAGCAAAAACTCCAGGACAACATAAATTATGCATTGAGAATATAACTAAAAGTATTATGGTATCTGATCCAGAACAGTTAACCTTTGAGTATATGAAACTTAAAATTGATAATGAGAAAAATAGCAATATATTAATTGCTAGTGTTGAGGTTACCAATAATTTAAGTAATGAAATACATACCCCAATTGAGCTTTTTATTAATAAAAGTATTGTTGAAACGAAAATGATATTTTTAAAAGGGTATGAGAAAAAAAATGTAGAATATTATTATAAATTTTTACGAAGTGGAAAATATCAAGTTAGGATAGGCAACCTAGAGGAAAAAGAAATAGAGGTACAAGGATCTATACGTATAATACCAAGAATTAAGGATTTGTCTGGAAATGGTAATGATGCATTACTACATGGAATGCCAAAAGTTGAAAAAGAGCAGGACAGGGTAGTTGTGCATTTAGATGAATATGGTGATTATTTAGAAATCCCTGATAATGCTACTTTACGTGTAAATGAAGGTTTTACGGGAATGGTTTGGGCTAATGTTGATCGTCTAGCTGAAAGTACAGAAATGGCACATAATCCACTAATGGTTAAAGGAAAATCTATTGGATGGGGTGCTACATATTTACTTCGTATGGCAGTTGAACGAGCAGGAAGTTTAAAATGGGGAGTTTGTCATGATATTACGGAATATGCATGGCAAGGTGGTAATGTAAGTTTAAATGAATGGGTTCAATACACTGCAGCTTTCTCTAAAGAGAGTGGTGGTGTTTCCTATTGTAATTCAAATAAAGTTGTAGAAGTTTTAGGCGTTGAAAAAAATGCTAAACTAAGAAATTGGGAAGGTGAACCAATATTTGTTGGATATTCTCGTATTGGACATGTAATTAAAGAAATTGGTAAACCTAAATATTATACACATCTTCCAGCAAAGGTTAGCCAAGTAAGATTTTATACAACGAAGCTATCTGGTGAGGAAAACGAATTTATTTATAAAAATCCTACTGAAGTTGGACCAAAAGCTGATAAGTTGGCAGTTTGGTTGGATTTCAGTAATATAGAATGTACTGGAACACATATTACAGAATGGAGACGTCCTGCGGCATTTAAACCTTCATATAAAACGGAGAAAAATCATTGGAACTTTAATAAAATTAATATTATTGCTATTGTTCCAGGAAAATCCTTAGTTGAGGGAATAGTAGAAGTTTCTGACGATGCTGATTTAGTAAAGGATTCTAAGAATATTTGTATTAAGGATGGAATGAGTTGTATAGATATTTCAGATTTGCAGCAGGCACAGTATATTAGAATAATAACAAAACTTACTGCAGAGGTTTGTAATGAAGGCACTTTTATTCCAGAAGTGTTTGAATATCAAGTAACTGCTTCAAGACAAAATAATTTTACTGAAATGATATGGTCAACACGTAATGACTGGGAAAAAGGAGAATTTTTAGGTGCGGTTGGTTTTCAAAATGTAGATAGATTGAAAACTTTTCATGAGTATACAGATGTTATTCATGGATAACTTAACTAGAAGAGAGAACTAAATTTGTTTGAAGGTTCCTAATAAATATAATATGTTATTCTGAGGAAAATATCAATAAAAGCACTGGCATTTATGCTTAGTGTTTTTTATTTGTATAAAAATTACACTTTTATCATTAATATAGATATGTGTGTCTATTAATTAGCATATAATTAACTTTTTAACCATTTTGTTAGAAAATTATCTAATTTGGGAATAAGTATAAACTTTTTTTCTAACACTTTCTAGATGGTCATTTTGCATACTTTTTACGTTATATTGATAGTAATAATAAGAAAATAGAGTATCTATTTTTTAATTATATTGAAAAAGTATCAATAATATTATAAAATAATCATAGTACTCTGTTAAAAAATAGACATAAGACCTAAAAAAATAGAAAAAAATGAAGGATAGGTGAAATTTATGTTAAAAATTGTACTAGGGTTTATGATTATAAGTGCTTTAGCATTCATAGCAGTACTTGTTAAAGATTATACTAAAAAGAAAAATGATGGTACTTTGGAAGAAGGCAATTTTATAAAGTTTGGTCTTATTGGTATGTTGGCTAACTTTTTTGACACTTTGGGAATAGGAAGCTTTGCTATAGAAACATCTTTATTCAAAAATTTAAAAATGGTAGAAGATAAAAAGCTTCCAGGAACATTGAATGTAGCAAATACTATTCCAACAATGACGGAAGCACTTATATTTATGACTGTAATAAAGGTAGATGCAGTAACTCTTTTTAGCATGTTAGCTGCTGCAGTATTAGGAGCTATTGTAGGAGCTAAAATTGTTTCTAGATTTAATGAGAAAACGATTCAGGTAGTTATGGGAGTATCTTTAGTAGTAGTAGCTTTACTTATGGTAGCAGGACTATTAAATT
This sequence comes from Clostridium sp. JS66, assembly GCF_033561535.1. Taxonomy (NCBI): domain Bacteria; kingdom Bacillati; phylum Bacillota; class Clostridia; order Eubacteriales; family Clostridiaceae; genus Clostridium; species Clostridium sp. JS66. The sequence goes on from NZ_CP131467.1 coordinate 803,616, forward strand.
TATATCCAGTGGGTGGAGATGCCACAGGTTTAACAGGAGCAAAACTTGTAATTGGAATCATAGGAAATTTTGTTTTTGGAGCACTTATGACAGTGGGAATAGGGCTTTATGCACCTTGCATGGCTTTAGTATTTGCATTGGGAATGGGTCCTAAGGTAGCCTTTCCTATAATGATGGGTTCTTGTGCATTGCTAATGCCTTTCTCATCTTACCAATTTATAAAAAGTGGAGCATATTCAAGTAAGGCTTCAGTGTCTATAGCTGTGCTAGGTACTGTAGGTGTATTGATAGCTGCATATATTGTTAAATCATTGCCTTTAAATGTTCTAAAATGGGTAGTTACTTGTGTAATAATTTATACTTCATCTATGATGTTTAAATCTGCTAGATTCAATAAAAAAATAGCAATTGGAGCTGAAGGTTAACAAATTATTAAGACTTCCAGTAGGATATATACTATTGGAAGTCTTTTATGTATAATGATAGTATTTAAAGTCTAAATAAGGATGTGATTTTATGAATCCTATAGCTTTTTCTATTAATGGTTTTGATGTAAGATGGTATGGAGTAATTATAGGTACTGGAGTTATAATGGCTCTTATATTGGGAAATATAAATTGCAAAGCTAGGAATTATAATTTTGATAATATCATGGATGTATTTTTAATTTCCTTCCCATTTGCTGTAATAGGAGCAAGAGCTTATTATGTATTTTTTGAGTTTGATCAGTATAAGAACAATATTATAAATATGTTTAATATAAGACAGGGCGGTTTGGCTATTCATGGAGGTATATTATTTGGTTTAACTACAGCTTTCATTTACACTAGATATAAAAAAATAAACTTTTTAGAGTTAGCAGATATAGCAGCACCTTCTATAGTGTTGGGGCAGGCTATAGGAAGATGGGGAAACTTTTTTAATGGAGAGGCTCATGGGGGTATTGTATCCTATGAATTTATAAAGCATTTTCCTTTATTTATACAAAAGGGAATGTATATAGACGGGAATTACTATCATCCTACTTTTTTATATGAATCTATTTGGAATTTATGTGTTTGCTTAATACTTGTGTATTTGCTGCGAAGAGTATTAAAAAATGGAACTGTAATTTTGGCTTATGTAGGTTTATACTCTTTGGGAAGATTTTTTATAGAAGGATTAAGAACGGATAGCTTAATGTTTTATGGTATAAGAATGGCTCAGTTAGTAAGCATTGGAGGTATGGCTTTTAGTATTATATTTTTATTGCTTATATATAGAAAATGTTATTTAAAAAAAGTTAGCTTAAAATAATGGTTTGGTATTAATAAAAAATAATGAGGTAGAGATCATCTAAATGGTAAATCCAGTTTAGATGATCAAAATTGTATTTAAAAGTTATTCATGTACTTTATAAGGTAACCTATATAATACTGGAATTTTACTTTTGGACCTAATGAATGTTCACTTATAATTTCATGAATTTTATTGATTTTATACATTAATGTATTTCTGTGTAGATAAAGTTTTTGTGCTGTTTTAATGTAATTACCATCTTCTAAAAGAAATGTATGAAATATTTTCGAAAAATCTGTATTATTTTGCATATCATATCGATCTAATTTGCCAACAGTATCATAATAATATTCTTTTAAAAGGCTTGTGTTTCCAATTTCCGTGAGTAATTTATATGCTCCTATGTCTGAATAAAATATGCTTTTATCACAATGATATTCTGATTGTATTGCTTTGAGAGCTTTTTGTGCTTCTATGTAACTTTTTTTTATATCAGAAAATTCGCTGTATAAATTACCAATACCTATATTTATATTTATGTCAGAAAAAACTTTTTTACAATTTAATATTATGTTTTCTGTAAACATTTTTAAGTCCATACATTTTTCTTTTTCATTAATTAAAAGAAAGACTACAGATTCATTATTAAAAAAACTTATAGGTCGGCACTTAGCATCCCAAATCGAATTATTAACAGATCTTAAAAAAGCATCTTTAATATTGGTTATCATTTCATTATCTCTAATATTTTTAGAACATAGGTATTGTTCAAAATTAGCTATCTTTACAATGATTATTCTAAATGAATTTAAGGAATTGTTTTCACATAATGAAATCTTTTCAATAAATTCTTCGTAAGTAGTTTTGTTGAAAAATAGTATATTCATTAGTAAATCTTCGTATACAAGCTCATCCAAATGCATCTTTACTATATAATTACAAATACTTCTTGTTATTTTTGATAAATTAATTTCCCAAGGTATTTCGAATACGGGAAAGTCATTATCATTTGCAATTTTTTTTACACAATTAGGGACTTGTTTGAAATACTTTCCTATATTCACAATTAAACCAGCTGCTTTTTTTTCAATTAGTTTATTAATAAGTTCAATAAAATTTAGATTATTATTTAGAATTCCAATGCCTGTAAGTAATATCAATTCATCTTTTTGCACATATCCTACATGATCTGAAGTTTCTATAAAATGAAACCAACTTACTGTTTTAAAAAGGCCTTTATTTCCTCCTACTAATTTTAAATCTTTAAGTTCAGGCAATTTTATTAATTGCTCAAATCTAACATTCATAAGTTACTTCTCCTTTAAAAGTATTAATGTGGTTGTAAATTTTAAATATACTATTATCCTGATTGACCAAAATACCCGATAAAGTTAATTTGTCCTAATTAATTTTGCGTTTTATATATTAAATATTATTAAATAAATTATAAAATTAGAATAATATTGAGCAATATGACAGAAGGATTTAGGAGTTAGCATAATAATTTGAATATTTAGAATATTATATTGACAAAACTATAGCAGCAGACTAAAATAAAAATCGGGGCACATGGTTATTTTTACTTATATGTAAATTTATGTTAATAAGTTTATTTTTTATGGAGGTGTTATATGTGAAAAAGCTTGATATGGTAATTAAAAATGGAACTGTTGTTACTGCTTCTGACTGCTATAAAGCTGACCTTGGAATAGTAAATGGAAAAATCGAAGTAATGGGGTCAGGATTGGAAAAGTATGCTGATAAGGTTATTGATGCTGAAGGTAAATATGTATTTCCAGGAGGAATAGATCCACATACTCATATGGATATGCCTTTTGGTGGAACTTTTTCAAGTGATAACTTTAATACTGGTACCAAAGCTGCAGCTTGTGGAGGAACTACTACAATTGTAGATTTTGCGGTTCAACCTAAGGGAAAAAGCTTAAAAGATACAGCTAAAATTTGGAGAGAAAAATCTGATAATAAAGCATGTATCGATTATGGAATTCATATAGTAATTACCGACATGAATGAAGATATTATGAATGAAATACCTGAAATAATTAAATCAGGATATTCTAGTTTTAAATTATTTATGACTTATGATGGAATGATGGTAGATGATGACACATTAATGAAAACGCTTACAAAAGTAAGTAGCAATGGTGGATTAACTTGTGTGCATGCTGAAAATTATTATGTAATAAAATATTACACTAAAAAACTTTTGGATGAAGGAAAAACTGAACCAAAATATCATGCTATTTCCCGCCCAGATTTATGTGAAGGAGAAGCAGCAGGTAGGGCTATTAAATTAGCAGAATTATGTAATACTCCACTTTATATAGTCCATAATAGTTGTGAAGCTTCAGCATCTGAAATAGCAAGGGCTAGAAAAAAAGGTTATCCAATTATGGGTGAGACTTGTCCTCAATATTTATTGCTATCTTATGATAACTATGAAGAACCAGATTTTAATGGATCAAAATATGTTATGTCACCACCTTTAAGAGATAAGAGAAATTGGCCTTATTTATGGGAAGCTCTTAAAAACAATACATTACAGGCTGTATCTACTGATCACTGTCCATTTTTTATGGAGCAAAAAAGAATGGGAATAAATGATTTTACTAAAATACCTAATGGAGCTCCTGGAGTTGAATTAAGGATGCCACTTATGTATACCTATGGTGTACTAGAAAGAAAATTGACTCTTCAAAAATTTGTAGAAGTAACATCTACCAATATAGCAAAAATCTTTGGTATGTATCCACAAAAAGGAACTATTGCTATAGGTAGTGATGCTGACTTAGTAATATTTGATCCAAACAAAGAAGTTACTGTAACTCAAAGTATGCTTAATGAAAATGTAGATTATACGCCATTTGAAGGATTTAAATTAAAAGGATATCCAGAAATTACATTATCCAGAGGAGAAGTTATAGCTAAGGATGGAAAGTATATTGGATCAGAAGGAAGAGGAAAATTTATAAAGAGAGGCGTACCTGAAATTATATAAAAAATATATTGTTTAAAATTAGGTGAATTAACGAAATAACATTATGCATAATTGTTTGTTTAATAGAAATAGATTTTCAAGGAGAGTGCATGTATGGATAAAAAACCTAAACCGCAGAGAGAATTTGGTGGACTTTATGAGATGGCAGATTCTGCAATAGAAAGTATAAAAAGTAGTAGGTACTATAATAGTGATTTAGCACCTACAAAGCTTAAGCAAAGAACTTGGACTACTTACAATGTTACAGCATTGTGGGTAAGTATGTGTATTTGCATGCCAACATATATGATGGCAGCTTCAATTATTTCAGCAGGACTTACCTGGTGGCAGGCTCTCTTAAATGTTGCTCTTGGAAACCTAATAGTTTTAATACCAATGCAGCTTAATTCACATGCAGGAACTAAATATGGAATACCATATCCAGTATTTGCAAGGTTGTCCTTTGGTGTATGGGGGTCTAACATTGCGGCTATGGCAAGAGCTATAGTAGGTGCAGGATGGTTTGGTATCCAATGCTGGATAGGTGGAGAAGCTATAAATTCAATTTTAGGTACACTTGTTCCAGGATGGGCTAGTTTTTCTTTATCACTTTGGATTTCATTCTTTGGTTTTTGGGCTTTAAATGTAGCAATAGTCCATAAAGGACCAGAAACTATAAAGTTTATGCAATCATGGACTGTTCCTATACTTGTTACTGTATCTTTAGCACTCGTTGTATGGGCTTATACATCTGTAGCTGGTATGGGAAAAGGAATTTCAGATATATTTAATATGCCAGTAGCTAATAAACCAGCATCATTTGGAGTAACATTTTTAAAAAGTTTAGCAGCAAATATAGCATTTTGGGCTACATTAGCATTAAACATACCAGACTTTAGTAGATTTGCAAAAAGTCAAAAAGCTCAATTTAGAGGTCAGCTTTTTGGATTACCTTTAACTATGGTTGGATTTTCATTTGTTGGTATATTTGTTACAGGTGCGACAAGAGTGCTCTATGGACAATTTATATGGGATCCAGTTCAGGTTATACAAAGAATCAATAGTCCTTTAGCATCAATTATAGGGTGTTTAGGAATAATGATAGCAACTACAAATACTAACGTAGCTGCTAATGCAGTAGCAACTTCAAATGATATTTCTAATCTTAATCCAGGAAAAATATCTTTTAAAACAGCAACACTTATTACTGGTGTAGCAGGTGTAGCAATTATGCCTTGGAAACTTTTATCTAGTGCGTCTTCTTATATATATGGATGGCTTGGAACCTACGGTATACTTTTAGGACCTTTAGCTGGCATATATATTGCAGACTACTATATTCATCGTAAGAAATTAGTAGACATGAAATCATTATTTTTAACAACTGAAGGAAGGTATTGGTATAAGAAAGGGTTGAATGTAAAGGCCATATATGCTTGGATATTAGCTTTAATATTGCCAATAATGGGGTTGTTTATACCAAGTTTAAGTTTATTGGCTGATGGTGGATGGATGGTAGGGTTTGTATTAGCTATAATTATTTACCCTATTTTAATGAAAAATGATACTGTTTCTATACTTTCACCTGAAGAAAATGAAAGTATAACGGAAAAGATTTCTACTACTTCAATTGATGAAAACAATGATGTGAATGTGTAACATAGGTTATAAAAAACACAAGTGTAAATTAAATATAAAAAGGATGTGTGTAAAATGAAAAGTGATATGTTGACTTGTAGTAAAGACAGAATGGAGGACAAGATTGTTACATTTAGTAAATTTGGGGATGCAGGTCATGGTGGAATCACTAGATATTCATTGTCACCTGAAGCTCATCAGGCAAGAGATGAATTTGTAAAAAGAATGAAGGCAATCGGAGCTACAATTGAAACTGATGATATGGCTAATATGTATGCAACTATTAAAGGTTCAGAGCCAGGACTAAAGAAAATTGTAATGGCATCTCACTGTGATTCTGTTAAAAATGGCGGAAACTATGATGGTATTTTAGGTGTAATGTCTGCTATGGAAGTTTTAGAAACCATTGTAGCTAATAAAATTCCACACAGACATTCCATTACAGCTATGATTTGGACAAATGAAGAAGGTTCTCTTTATCCACCTGCTATGATGTCATCAGGAGTTATTTGTGGCAAGTTTAAGAAAGAAGATATGTTAGCTTCAAAGAGTATATTAGATACTACAAAGACTTTCGGACAGGCTTTAGATGCTAGCCCATATAAAGGGGAAGAAAAGAACAGGTTAAACCCTAAGGATTATATGGCTATGTTTGAAACGCATATCGAGCAGGGTCCTATACTTGAGGACGCAGGTAACGAAATTGGTGTTGTAACTTGCGTACTTGGTATGTTCAACTACAGAATAAAATTCTTTGGTCAGGCTGATCATGCGGGAACTACTCCAATGTATAAAAGACATGATGCATTGTTTGCTGCAGCTAAGGCCCTTTGCTACTTGCATGAAGAAATTGATAAATTAGGTGATAAAGACCTTGTATATACAACTGGTGAAATTGTATGTCATCCATGTGTTCATACAGTAATTCCTGATATGATTGATTTTTCAATCGATGTAAGACATGAAGATCCAAAAGTTCTTGCAAAGGTTCTTGCTATTGTTAAGAGTCTTGATGGTAAGGAAATTGAAAAATGCACATGTAAAGTGGAAAAAGCTTGGGCTAGAGACACAGTATACTATGACAAGGAATTAGTAGGATATGTTAAAGAAAGTGTAGATGAGCTTGGATATTCAAATCAGTATATCAATAGTGGTGCTGGACATGATGCTCAATTTGTATCTGAAATGATTCCTACAACTATGATCTTTGCTCCAAGCAAAGATGGACACAGCCACTGTGAACCTGAATTTACATCAGTTGAACAGTGTACAAAAGCTGCAAGTGTAATGCTTAATGCAGTTCTTAAAACAGACAAAAAATAAGAAACATCTATTTAGTTCAAATGATTGATTAAATTTGAATTAATAACAAAGCCAATATTATAGGGAGACAAGTTTTCATTAAACTTTTAAAAATAATGAAACTTGTTCCTCTTCAATAGATATATATAAGCTGAAAAAATTTTCTGGTTTATATCTCTATTTTTAAATATCAATTTTGGTGTAAAAAAATTGAAAATATTAATTAATTTCCCATATAGTACGGGGAAATATGAGGAATGGGAGATGGTTTTATGGCAAAGGCATTAGAAGGGGTAAAGGTATTAGATTTAACACATGCATATAATGGTCCTTTTTGTACAACTCTTTTAGCTGATAATGGAGCAGATGTAATTAAGATTGAAAGTCCAAAAGGTGATCAATGTAGATTTTGGGGTCCAATAGATCCAAAGAGCGGGGAAAGTGGATTTTATGCTTTTTTAAATAGAAATAAAAAAGGAATTACACTGAATTTAAAAACTGAAGAAGGCAAAAAAATATTTTTAGAAATGGTAAAAGATGCAGATGTAGTTGTAGAAAATTATAGACCAGGTGTTATGAAAAGGTTGGGTATAGATTATGAAGTTTTAAAAGAAATAAATAGTAGAATAATATTTGCCTCAGGTTCAGGATTTGGACAATATGGACCTATTGCTAATAGACCTTGCTATGACATAGTAGCTCAATCTATGGGAGGAATGGTCAATTTAACTGGATTTCCTGATTCGATTCCAACTAAAGTAGGGCCATCTATAGCAGATAATGTTACTGGAATATATTTATGTGTAGGAGTTTTAATGGCTCTCTATAATAGAGAAAAAACTGGATTAGGACAATCTGTTGATGTGGCAATGTTAGATACAATATTCTCTCTTCTAGAAAATGCAATTGTTATAAATACTATGACAGGAGAAATACCTCACAGACAAGGAAATATAGATCCATCTATAGCTCCTTTTGATGTTTATAAAGTTAAAGATGGTTATGTAGCTGTAGGAGTTGGAAATGACAAGTTGTGGTCTAAGTTCTGTAATGTAATAGGAAGGACAGACTTAATACAGTGCGAAAAATTCTTAACTAACGATTTAAGATGCAAAAATTATGATCCTGAATTAAAGGAGATAATTTCTGATTGGATTAAAGATAAAACAAAGAAGCAATTAGAAAATATGTTTGATGAAGCTGGAATTCCTTGTGGACCAGTTCTAGATATGAAAGAAGCAATTGAACATCCTCAAATTCAGGCTAGAGAAATGATGGTTCGTATGAAGCATCCACTTATAGGTGACATGTATTTTCAAGGAGTACCTATTAAATTGTCAAGGACTCCTGGCAGCGTAGATACTCCAGCACCTCTTTTAGGACAGCATAATGAAGAAATATTTGGCCAACTTTCTATAAGCAAAGAAGAAGTAGCTAGCATGAAAGAAAATGGTGTAATTTAAATTTTTAAAAGGAATATTTGAGGAGGTATGTTTAGATGAGAAATCAATCAGTATTAAGCTACAAGATGATGCCATCTGATGCAAATAATTTAGGATTTGTTGTTCCAGCAGGAAGAATATTAGACATCTGGGGGGATGCTGAGACTGAGGTTATGATTTTAAATGATGGGGATGAATCCTTATGCTTAGGATATCATGATGTAAAATTTTATCACGATCTTTATTTAGGAGATCAGGTAGACTTTAAGGCAACTATGGTGAAGATAGGTAATACATCTCGTACGGTTAAACTTGAAACATATAAAATTGCTACTCAAGCAAAACGAAATGGAAGACCTGAGGCAGATGATAGTGAAATGGATTTATTAGATCCTCCTTTATTATGCGGAGAAGGCTATTCAATACTTGTAGTAAAAAAGAATCTTCAAAGAGGAATTCAACCAGATGGTATTGTAGCAGATCCATGGGAAGAAGTAGAAAAATAATTGAAATTTAATAATAGGAGGTATAAAGATGGCTTTTGAAAAAACAGATAAAAATTACGAGACTAAAATGCGTTTAAGAATGTCAGATAAAGATGTTTTTTATGCTGGTGGTATAGTAAATGGATCTCGTTCAATAACTTTAATGGGTGATGTTGCTACTAGACTTATGATTATGCATGATGGTAATGAAGGAAGATGTACGGGGTTTGATAATATCAGATTATATAAGTCAATTTTTGCAGGAGATTACCTTGAATTAGTAGGAAGAATTATTGGAGTAGAAGGAAATAAGAGAAAAATTCAGTGTAGAACTTTTAAAGTAGCATATAATCCTAAGATTCCAGAAGATGCAAGCGCTATAAATGTACTAGAAAAACCAATTTTATGTACAGAATTTATAGCAACATATGAATCATTAAAATAGAAGTAGTTTATAAATAATAGGTTGATAAGTTAATTTACCAACCTATTATTTATAAAAGCAATCATTGAGTGAGTATTTGTGAGTGAAACTTGAAGGAGGCAAGCAAATGAGTTTTAATTTAACCCAGGAACAAAAAATGATAGTTAATACAGTTAGAGAATTTACTAAAAATGAAATTGCTCCAATTGCAGCAGAAATAGATGAAACAGGCGAATTCCCTAGAGAAAACATAAATAAAATGGCTAAATTAAATATGCTTGGAATGCCTTTCTCTGTAGAATTTGGAGGTGCAGGGCAAAATGAATATGTATTTGCCATGTGTATAGAAGAAATAGCAAAAAAATGTGCATCCACAGCAGCTATACTTGCTGTACATAATATACCATGCTGGATTTTAATGAATTATGGAACAGATGCACAAAAGGAAAAATATTTAAGGCCATTACTAAAAGGAGAAAAGATTGGAGCCTTTGCTTTAACTGAACCTAATGCAGGTACAGATTCTGCCAGCCAAAATAGTAAAGCTGTTTTAAAAGGAGATAGTTATATATTAAATGGCCAAAAATGTTTTATAACTAATGGTGGAGAAGCTGGTATATATATAATTCTTGCCATGACAGATAAAACAAAAGGAACTAAAGGCATAAGTGCTTTTATAGTAGAAGAAAACTTTAAAGGTTTTTCCATAGGAAAAAAGGAAAACAAAATGGGAATAAGAGCATCTGCTACTTCGGAACTTATATTTAAAGATTGTATTATACCTAAGGAAAACCTTTTAGGAAAGGAAGGCCAGGGATTTAAAATTGCAATGCAAGCATTAGATGGAGGAAGAATAGCTATGGCAGCACAAGCTGTTGGTATAGCACAAGGTGCTATGGATGAAACCGTAGAATACTTAAAGCAAAGAGAGCAGTTTGGGAAACCGCTAGCAGCTTTTCAAGGACTTCAATGGAATTTGGCTGATATGGAGACAAGAATAAATGCTTCCAGACTTCTAGTGTATGATGCAGCAAATAAATTAGATAATGGAAAAACCATAACTAAAGAAGCATCTATGGCCAAGTTATTTGCTGCAGAAACTGCTATGTATGTAACGACTAAAGCAGTGCAGCTTCATGGAGGTTATGGCTATATGAAGGATTACCCAATTGAGAGAATGATGAGAGATGCTAAAATAACTGAGCTGTATGAGGGTACTTCTGAAGTACAGAGAATGGTTATTTCTAGAAGCTTGTTGAAATAAGAGGTGATATATTGTGAAGATTATAGTTTGTATGAAACAAGTTCCAGATACTAATGAAGTAAAAATTGACCCTGTAAAAGGGACATTAATTAGGGAAGGAGTTCCAAGCATAATAAATCCAGATTACAAAAATGCATTAGAAGAGGCCTTGAGAATAAAAGAAAAATTTGAAGATGTAAATGTAACAGTTTTAAGTATGGGACCACCTCAAGCAGAGAATGCGCTAAGAGAAGCTCTAGCTATAGGTGCAGACGAAGCTATTCTTCTGAGCGATAGGCAATTTGGTGGTTCAGATACATGGGGAACATCTTTGATAATAGCTTCTGCTATAAATAAAATAGGCAATTACGATATAGTACTTTGTGGTAGGCAAGCTATAGATGGAGATACTGCACAAGTTGGCCCAGAAATAGCAGAACATCTTGGGGTGCCTCAAATAACTTATGTTAGTGAGTTACAAATAAAGGGAAATGAAATAGTAGCAAAAAGAGCAATGGAAGATGGATATTATGTTATTAAAACGAGGATGCCTGTAGTTTTAACAGCTATAAAAGAATTAAATGAACCGAGGTATCCTTCAATAAAAGGTATATACAATGCATTTAGAGAAAAACTTATAACTTTATGGAATATTAATGATATAGAGATAGATAAAGATCGTATAGGGCTAAAGGGTTCTCCAACAAATGTTAAAAAATCATTTACCCCTGAACTTAAGTTTAAAGGAGAAATTATTACAGGGACCGTCGAAGAGGCTTCTCGAAAACTAGCGGTAAAAATCAAAGAAAAGCAAGTAGGGTAGTGGGAGGTAAGTTTATGAGTAATAAGAATTATAAAGGGGTATGGATATTTGCAGAACAAAGAGAAGGGAAAATATCAAATGTTTCATTGGAATTATTAGGGGAAGGAAGAAAAATAGCAGGTAAATTAAAAGTAGATCTTACAGCTATATTAATAGGTGACAAAATAGAAAATTTGTCAAAAGAATTAATACAATATGGTGCAGACAAAGTACTATATGCAGAAGAAAAATTTTTAAAGCTATATACCACAGAGGTATATACGCGAATAATATATGAGATGGTACAAGATAGAAAACCAGAAATACTTTTAATTGGTGCTAGTTTTATTGGTAGAGATTTAGCTCCAAGACTTGCTGCCAGATTGGAAACTGGTTTGACAGCAGATTGTACAGGTTTAGATATAAGTGAAGAAGATGGTAGTTTATTAATGACAAGACCAGCTTTTGGTGGAAACTTAATGGCAACTATAGTTTGTAGTTATCATAGACCACAAATGTCAACTGTACGACCAGGTGTAATGAAAAAAGCTGAATTAAATCCCAATAGAGCAGGAAAAGTAGAAAAAATTTCTTTCAAGTTAAAGGAAAAAGATAAAAATACAGAAATAATTAATGTTATAAAGAAGAGTAAAAAAGAAGTTTCATTGGAGGATGCAAGAATTATAGTGTCAGGAGGTAGAGGAGTAGGTGATAAAGAAGGGTTTAAACTTATAAAAAAACTTGCGGACTCCATAGGTGGAGAGGTTGGAGCTTCTCGTGCAGCTGTGGATACTGGATGGATAGATCAATGTCATCAAATAGGACAGACAGGTAAAACTGTAAGACCTAAAATTTATATAGCATGCGGCATATCAGGAGCTATTCAACATTTAGCTGGTATGAATTCCTCAGATTGCATTATAGCTATAAATAAGGATAAGGATGCACCTATATTTAAAATAGCTCACTATGGTATAGTTGGTGACTTGTATGAAGTTATACCTAATTTAATAGAAGAATTACAAAAGGAGTAGAAGGAAAATTAAATATTATATATAGGGAGGAAAGTGTGTAAATGGAAGGATATTTAGAAGAAAATAAAAAAACACTAACTAATTTTTTGGCTATTGAAGAAGCTTCAAGATGTTTATTATGTTATGATGCTCCCTGCAGTAAAGCTTGTCCTGCAGGTACAGATCCAGGAAAGTTTATACGTTCACTTCGATTTAGAAATCTTAAAGGGGCTATAGAAACTATAAGAACGAATAATCCTTTAGGAGGAATATGTGCTAGGGTATGTCCTTATGATAAATATTGTGAGGGTGCTTGCAGTAGATGCGGTATAGATAAGCCTATAAGAATAGGGGACTTGCAGAGGTATTTAACAGATTATGAAAAAAATAGTAATATGAAAGTTATGGAAAAATCTAAATTAGATAAAGAAAAAGTAGCAGTAATAGGCTCAGGACCAAGTGGGCTTGCTGCAGCAGCTATTTTGTCACAAAAGGGGTATAAAGTTATAGTTTTTGAACAAAAGCAAATTTTAGGTGGATGGCTAAGTTATGGAATACCACCTAAAAGATTACCACAAGAGGTAGTTGAGAATGAAATAAATCATTTAAAAGATTTGGAAATTGAATTTAAAACTAATTGTAAAATAGGAAATCAAGTAAATATAGATAGTTTGAGAAAAGATGGATATAAGGCATTTTTACTTGCTTGTGGAATTCAAAAGTCCAAAGGTATAGATGTTAATGGAACTGAATTTGAAGGAGTTATAAATGGTGTAGATTTCTTATCAGAAGCAAAAGTAAAAAAAGGTAATATAAAAGTTGGCAGCCATGTAGTTGTTATAGGTGGTGGAGATGTAGCTATGGATTGTGCTTCTACAGCAAAACTTCTTGGTGCAGAAGATGTTAAAATCGTCTATAGAAGGACTATAGAAAAAATGCCTGCAAGTATTGAAGAAAGACAGTATGTTCAAGGTGCATTAAATATTCCTATATTTACAGGATTTAAACCAGTTGAAATCTTAGGAAAATCAGGAAAGGTAACAGCCATTAAAGCCAAAGGCATGTTTGATGATTCATCAATGGATCTTGAGGCAGATATGATTATAGTGGCTGTTGGGCAAGAAATTGATGATATGGATTCCATAATAGATGTTAAATTGGAAGATGTATTTACAGCTGGCGATATAGTTGAAAAGGATAAAACAGTTGTTCAATCTGCAGGCTCAGGAAAATTGGCAGCAGAAAGAATAGATGCATATTTGACAGAAATAAGGAACACAGATACAGGATTAGGTGAAGCAGCATCAGTTAAGGAGGGTTTAAAATAATGAAAAAAAAGGATCTATCCATAGATTTTTGTGGAGTAAAATGTGAAAATCCATTTTTCTTATCTTCCTCACCTGTTGGAAATAATTATGATATGTGTGCAAAGGCATTGGAAACTGGTTGGGGCGGTATAGTATTCAAAACTGTTGGTATTTTTATAGCAAATGAAGTTTCACCACGTTTTTCTGCATTAACTAAGGAATCTACACGATTTGTAGGATTTAAAAATATGGAAATGATAGCTGAGCATCCACTAGATTTTAATCTTGAACAAATGAGATTGCTTAAGAAAAATTACCCTAATAAGGTGCTAATAGCTTCTATAATGGGGGAAAATGAAGAAGAGTGGACTAAACTTGCAAAATCTGTTACTGAAGTAGGAGCAGACATTATAGAATGTAATTTCTCATGTCCTCAAATGACAAGTAGTGCTATGGGATCTGATGTAGGTCAAAATCCAGCATTAGTTAAAAAATATTCAGCAGCAGTAAGAAAAGGCACACATCTTCCAATTATTGCAAAGATGACACCTAACATAGGAAATATGGAGATGCCTGCAATAGGAGCAATAGAAGGTGGTGCTACTGGTATTTCAGCTATAAATACAATAAAATGTATAACAGGAATGGATTTGGATAAACTTGTTGGATTACCAATAGTAAATGGAAAGTCATCTATATCAGGGTATTCAGGAAAAGCCATAAAACCTATAGCATTAAGATTTATAGCTCAATTAGCAAAAGAGCCAAAGCTAAAAAATGTTCCTATAAGCGGAATAGGTGGAATTGAAAACTGGGAAGATGCTCTTGAATTTATATTACTTGGTGCAAGTAATGTTCAAGTCACTACAGCTATAATGCAATATGGATATAGAATAGTAGAGGATATGATAAGTGGATTATCTTATTATATGGAGGATAAAGGAATAGACAAGTTGCATCAATTAGTTGGAGCGGCCCTTAATAATATTGTTTCTGCTGAAGAATTAGATAGAGATTATATAGTATATCCAAATTATGAACAGGATAATTGTATTGGATGTGGTAGATGTTATATATCTTGTTATGATGGAGGACATCAAGCAGTAGTATGGGATGAAGAAAAAAGAAGGCCATCACTTAATAAGGACAATTGTGTAGGATGTCATTTATGTTCATTAGTATGCCCTATAGAAGGATGTATTACTAAAGGTGAATTGACATTTAAAAATGGTGCAGAAAGTAGAGAAATTTCTCTTTAATATATAAAATAAATAACCTGAAACTTAGTAAAAAGTTTCAGGTTAAAAATATTTATATGAATTCCTAATATATATTTTTTTATGGGTTAGATTATAAAGTGAAACTTATTTAAAATTTTTACTAAAATGTAATCTTACATATAAAAAGTTAGGAGGTATATAAAAAGTGTCTCATAAGGATAATAAAAACAGCAAAGATAACAAAAAAGCTGGAAAAAAGACTAAGAAAGAACTTGAAGATATGAAAATGGAAATTTCCAATGATATAGGATTTTCAAGCCAAACTAAAAAACTTGGAAAGGATAAGCCTAAAGAAGATTAGTATAATAATTAGAATGTGACGCAAATAAATTTGCGTCACAGTTTTTTTATTAAAGAAAATATCTTAGCTTATTTATTTTGAGTATACGTACTAATAAATAGCTAAGATATCTAACGGAGGATAGAACTATTGAGTATTTTTTTTTACGTAATAATTACAGCCAAATTATTATGATGTAAAAATTACTTATAAGTAAATTATACCATTAATTCTATGGATTAATAAAGTAAAATATCATATAAATAATTAATCTTATATTTATAAGTTATTCTGATAACTTTAATTTTAAGCTCTTAGTTGAACCATCTCTATACACTTCTAAGCTTATTTCATCACCAGGTTTGTGTTTTGATTTTATAGTATTCATACTATCTACGGATTTTACTGATTTACCATCAAATTTTGTAATTATATCTCCAGTTTGTAGACCAGCTTTTTCAGCAGGACTAAATTCTTCAACTTGAAGCACAGCAACTCCTTCAGGAACGTTATTTTGTTTAGCTACATCTGAAGAGATATCTCTACAAGAAATTCCTATTTTTAATATAGGTTTTAAAAGATTATCTATTTTAGGTTTAATTGAATCCATAGGAATTGCAAAGCCTAACCCTTCAACTCCACTTCCATTAATTTTTGCAGTATTTATACCTATTACTTGACCTTGAGAGTTTACCAAAGCACCACCACTGTTACCAGCATTTATAGCTGCATCTGTTTGTAGGAAAGTTTGTTTTGGACCATTGCTGCTTTCTTGTATTTCTCTATTCTTAGCACTTATAACACCAGTTGTTACAGAACCTAATAGTTCCTTGCCTAAAGGATTTCCTATAGCAACTACAGGATCACCAACTTGAAGAGCCTCTGAACTTCCAAGTTCAGCTACAGCAGGCATTTTTACGCTGCTATCAGTAACCTTTACTATTGCTAAATCCATATTTTGATCATAATTTACTATTTTTGCAGATACTTCTTTTTTATCATTAAGTATTACCTTTACTTGTTGAGCTCCATTTATAACATGAAAGTTTGTTAAAATATAACCTTCACTATTTATTATAATACCAGAACCCATACCTTCTTGTTTCTCAGCAAATCCATAATCATTTTGAGCTATACCTGTAGTAGAAACACCAACTACAGCAGGTCCAACCTTTTGAGCTATTTGAGCTACAGTTAAGGAACCTTTTGCAGATACAGTTGATGCATTAATATAATTTGTAGAAGTAGCAGTACTTCCACTTCCTTGCTTTAAGTTTTGATATAAAGGTGTATTTTTGAAAAAGTTCGAGTTAGGAAGATAATATAATGTAGCTGCAGTAGAAGCTGTTCCTGCTACAATACTACAAATCAATCCAACTATTACATAGGACACAAGTCCTCTTTTTATTTTTCCTTTATGCTTAAAAAACTTATTTTGAAAGTTATAGTTGTTATTACTGTTATTAAAATCCTTATCTTCACTGGTGTTGTTAGTATTAACTAATTGAAATTCATTTTTTTCATTATTTGAGTTATCCATGATAAGTACCTCCTTAGGTTTTTGTTGTACTATAGTTATTATACTAGAGTTATTTTGTGACATTTTTATGTCAAAATTATGAACACAATATAACTTTTCTGTATAATAATTGTTAATATATTTAAGAATTATTATACAAAATATATTGATATTTATTTCCCAAGGAATAAATACTATATGGTTGCTTAGGTATTTTAAAGAAAATTAATAATATTAATGATAAATAACTTAAAAATAAAAAAAGTAAATATGTTATTGAAATTTACCAAATAATAAGTAGGAGCTCCTTTGATTAAGGAGCTCTATTAATATCCAAAGTACTTTGAGGATTCCTTTTTTTCATTTCATCTTCATTAGTAACTATTGGTTTGCGAGGCCTTTTCTTTTCCGTTTTCTTTTCTTTTTTACTTTCAGTATGCATAAAAACAACCCCTTTCAATAATAATATGCTAACCACAAAAAACTTATTTATGCTATGAAAAAAATGTGATAACATATAATATGTGTTTGTAAATAATTTATAAAATTAAGAAGGTTTAATATGTATAAAGACGTTAAATTAGAAAAAAGTTATGATGTTCTTATGGAAAAAAACCGAAAGAAAAGTTATGGATGTTTTTATACACCAAATTATATTATAGATTATATTATAAAAAATACTTTTGATAATTTAGATGTTATAAAAACACCTTTTGTTAAAATTCTTGACCCTTCTTGTGGTTCAGGATATTTTTTAATTAAAGTAATTAAATTTTTGGTAGAGGACTTTACTAAAAATATTGATGCTTTGTCAAAGAAATATGAAGAAGAAGAATATATCATAAATGGAGATTGTAAGTTAAAAGGTAAAGATTATTGGAAAGTTGAGAATATAATTTTACATATAGTAAATCATTGTGTTTATGGTGCAGATATAGATTATAATGCAGTAGAAATATGCAAGCAAAATATTGTTTCCACTTGTGAAAATAGGAAAGGACTTATTTTAAATGTAGTTTGCTGCGATAGTTTAATTAAATGGGAAAAAGCATATATAAATAAAACAGAAAAGTCAAATTATTTGTGTGATTTTTGGAGTAAAAAATATGACTACATTGTAGGAAATCCCCCTTGGGTTTCTTTAAACAGAAAGAATAAGCAGTGCAAAGATATAGAGCTAATAAATTATTATATAAATGAATATGAGGGAAATATATATTTACCTAATTTATATGAGTATTTTCTTAAAAGATCCTTACAAGTGTTAAAAATGCATGGAAGAATTGGATTTGTACTGCCTGATAGACTCGCAAAAAATCTTCAATACAAAAATTTTAGAAAAAAAATAATTTTAAATTACAGTATAAAAAATCTTGCTTTTGAAATAACGTTTCCAAATATAAATACAGATGTAATGATCTTTGTATTAGAAAGAAGTTACAGCAAAGACAATGAAATAGATTTATATGTACATAAAAAGAGAAATTATAGAGTTTATCAAAGTCAATATTTAAAAAATGAAAATTATGAGTTTTTATATAACAGCAATAGTTTTAATTTAGATATTAAGAAAAGAATAGAGATGAACAGTAAATTCCTTGGAGACATATGCACAACTTTTACAGGGTTCATAGGAAATTCTAAAGAAATAAAAAAATATAGAGTAAATAGTAAGCAAATAAGTATACTAAAAGGAGAGAATATAACTAATTTTAAAATTTTAAGTAAGTTCTATTATGAATTTGAAAAGCAAAATATAAAGGGAGGAACTAGTAATATAAAAAAGTTGACCTATTCACCTAAAATAGTATTAAGAAAAACGGGGAATACTATAATTGCAGCTTTGGATGAGGATGGAACTGCTATAGAACAATCTCTGTATGGCATAATTAATTTAGATAAAAGATTTTCTTATAAGTATGTATTGGGCATATTAAATTCTAAATTAATGCAGTGGTATTATTCCAGTTTCCTTATAACAAATTCAAAGTCAATTCCTCAACTTAAAAAATATAGCTTAAATCAAATACCTATAAAGTTTTGCGATGCTAAGAGGCAGTATAAAATAGAAAATTTGGTAGATAAAATTAGTAAACAATATAATTTATATGAAAAGTTTAAGGATGAACTAGATAATGAAGTTTTTGATTTATATGAAGTAAGTGATAAGTATAGAGATAAATTGCTGTAAAAGTTTAATTATTCAAGAATTTACTGATGAATATATTTGCAATGTTCGTCCTGTGACGAATATTTTAAATGCAAGTGGAATACATAGTAAATTCTGAGTAGAACATTACATTAAAAAAGCATTCAAATATATTGACTTTATGCTTTATCAATGCTAACATATATAACGTAATATAATTAAATAGTCATCCGTATAATCTTGAAAATATGGTTCAAGAGTCTCTACCAGAATACCTTAAATATCTGACTATGGGTGGATCCGTGAAATTTATATTTAAAAAATTGAATTTCTGTTTTGGATTTACTTGAAATCTGAACAGAAATTTTTTTATTGAGGAGGAAAAATATGTATATGGAAAGATCTAATCCAGAAGAACCAAAGAAATCATTTTTAAATTCATTTTTTAAGTTGTCGGAGAACAATACCAATGTTAAAACAGAAATATTGGCCGGAATTACTACATTTATTACTATGGCATATATAATTTTCGTAAATCCTTCAATACTTATGCAGGCAGGAATGAATTCAAAAGGACTTGTGGGAGATGCAGCAGTAAAAGCTGGACTATCAGCTATTAATGATCCAGTTGTAGCTTCAGTATTTGGAGCTACTTGTATAGCAGCAGCAGTTGGTACATTAGTAATGGCTCTTTATGCTAACCTTCCTTTTGCTCAAGCGCCAGGAATGGGACTTAATGCATTCTTTACTTATAGTGTATGTTTAACTTTAGGATATACATGGCAGCAAGCTTTAGCAGCTGTATTCGTATCAGGAGTACTTTTTATAATAATTACAGTTACTTCAATAAGAGAAAAAATAGTTGACGCATTACCACATAATTTAAAACTTGCAATTTCAGGTGGTATAGGATTGTTTGTAGCACTTGTAGGTTTAAAAGGCGGCGGAATAATAGTAGCAAGCAGTAGTACATTAGTAACCTTTGGAAAGTTTACAGATCCTCATGTTTTAGTAACAGTTATAGGTATAGCAATAACTGGAATTTTAATGGCAAGAGGAATTAAAGGTTCAATATTAATAGGTATAATACTTACTACTATAGTTGGAATTCCTTTTGGTGTAACACACCTTGCAGGTGTAAAAATAATAAGTGCACCTCCATCTTTAGCACCAACATTATTTGCATTCGATTTTAAAGGACTTTTAGGATTGGGAAAAGCAGGAATGCTTGGAGCTTTTACAAGTTTAATTATGGTTGTTATAACTTTTAGTTTAGTAGATTTATTTGATACTATCGGAACTTTAGTTGGAACTGCACAAAAAGCTAATATGCTAGATAAAGACGGAAAAGTTAAGAATATGCATAAAGCTCTTCTATCAGACGCAGTAGCAACTACAGTAGGCTCATTGCTTGGAACAAGTACAGTAGTAACTTATGTTGAATCCACATCAGGAGTATCAGAAGGTGGAAGAACAGGATTAACATCTTTTACAACTGCTGTATTATTTATACTAGCATTATTCTTTGGAGGACTTGTAGGTGTAGTTCCATCAGAAGCTACAGCACCAGCACTTGTAATAGTTGGAGTCCTTATGATTGGAGCTATAACAAAAATTAATTTTGAAGATTTTACAGAAGCTCTTCCAGCCTTTTTCACTATAGCTATCATGCCCTTTAGTTACAGTATAGCTAATGGTATAGCAGCAGGAATAATATTTTATCCTATAGTAAAAATAGCAACTGGAAAATCAAAAGAAGTTCACCCTATAGTATATGTACTTGCTTTATTGTTTATATTAAGATTTACATTACTTCCATAAGAAAATTTAAATATTTTAGAGTATATAAATATGTAATTACTCATATTTATATACTCTATTTTTATTTTTTGTATAAGTACATATTAATAATATATTAAATTATCTATATTTTGGTTGAACTGGTATGTTGAATAAATTACTATTAATGAAAAGGGAATTATGGGGGGAATTATGATTAAAATTAAAAAGTTTATTTTATGGGGAATAGCAGTAATAACAGTTTGTGTCATAGTTTTTGCTTTTCAAGTTATTTATTTTGGACAAAGTGCAAAACCTGAAAAATCTGATTGTATAATTGTATTAGGATGTAAGGTTTATGGGAGTACTCCAAGTCCTTTTCTTATTTGGAGAACAGATGAAGGATTTAGGCTGTTTAAAGAAGGGTATGGCAAGTATTTAATAGTGTCTGGTGGAAAAGGCGAAGGTGAGAGTATATCTGAGGCTGAGGCTATGAAAAGATATTTAGTTTCTAAAGGTGTAGATTCTTCTAAGATAATATTAGAAGATAAGTCAGCATCAACTATGGCTAATTTAATAAATTCAAAAAGTATAATGGAAAAAAAGAATTTAAAAACAGCCATTATAGTATCGAATAAATATCACTTAAAAAGAGCCTCTCTCATGGCTGCCGGCGAAGGAATAAAAGCAAGTTATTCTGGTGTTTTTGTTAAAACTTATAAATCAGATGAATTTGTTGGATACCTTAGGGAAGTTCCTGCTCTTATGAAGTATTATTTTTTAAAAGCTTATTTTAAAATATTTTAAATAAAAAAGGAAATTTTCAGAAAACATAGAATATATAAAATATAGTAAAATATGTATGCTTAGTTAAAAACTAATACTAAGAACAATAAATTAGGAGGTAATACTGATGGGCAAAGTTTATTACTGCGTGGAATGCAAAAGAGTAATAGAAAATGACAAGGTATGTGATTATTGTAAAAGTGAAAATTTGAAACAACTTACAATTAAAGCTCCTGTAAATGTTATTGGAACTAAAGTAAAAGGAAAGGTTTTTAAACTTAAAGATGGAAAAGTAGATATTTTAATAAGAAATGAAGCTAACGAGAAACTTTTAAAAGAATATGAACCTGCACAATTAAAGAAACTATTGTAATTTTGAATAAAAAAGAGGCTATTTGTAAAATGGCCTCTTTTAGTATGCATAAACTTAATTTGCTTAATAAATCCACTTTTGCACATACAAAAGGTGAGTAATTAAGTTTTGGTTTTTATACACGGTTGAACTATGATAAAATATAAATAATCATAGTACATATATAATTTTAAAAAGGGGGATTTTCACTTGAGATATGATTTGATTTTTAAAGATGATGTTGAAGTTGATACAGAATATCCAGCCTGTATAAAAACAGTAATTTTGAGAAGTGAAGAGAAGAGATGTTTAGGTTCAATGTACATAGCACAGGGGAAAGGTCCACACCCTACTATAAATTTACTTCATGGATTTCCGGGATATGAACAAAATATTGATTTGGCACAGGTTTTAAGACGTATAGGATATAATGTACTTATATTTCACTACAGAGGTTCTTGGGGAAGTAGTGGTAATTATTCTTTTAATAATATACTTGAGGATGTACAAGTATCTATGGAATTTTTAAATTCAGAAGAAGCGTTAAATGAATATGGAGTAGATAAAAACAAGATAACTCTTGTAGGTCATAGTATGGGAGGATTTGCTACTTTAATGACTGCGGCTAAAAGTTCTCAAATAAGAGCTGCGATATCTATATCAGGATTTAATTTAGGAGCTTTTGCTGAAGATATTGAAGACAGTAAAGAAAAAATAAGTAAATCAATAGAGGAATGGATAGAAAATATATATCCCCTTAATGCAACATGTGCTAAAAGATTAGTCAATGAAGCTTTAAATAATCTGCATAATTATAATGTTATAAATTATGCAGATAATCTATCTAAGATATCATTGTTATTAGTTGCAGGAACTAGGGATAAGGATGCTCCTCTATGCATTCACCATACCCCATTAGTAAATGCATTAAGGGAAAAGAATCCTGAAGATTTAGAAGAAATTATATTGGATTCAGACCATGCCTTTTCAGATAAAAGAATTTCGCTTATTCAAGGGATAGTTTCATGGCTTGAAAAACATCAATAACACATTGATACATTAATTTAT
The DNA here is from genome assembly GCF_033561535.1 of Clostridium sp. JS66. Lineage (NCBI taxonomy): Bacteria > Bacillati > Bacillota > Clostridia > Eubacteriales > Clostridiaceae > Clostridium > Clostridium sp. JS66. The sequence goes on from NZ_CP131467.1 coordinate 826,761, forward strand.
GTCCAAGAGCAGTTGGATGAAGACCGTCTACATATAACTCTCTTGGATCTTTATTTTTTAGGGCTTCTTTAAAACATTTATGAAAGTCTATATAGTTTATTTTGGATTTATTACAAAAGTCCATTATCCAATGCCTATAATCTTCTTCTATGCTATTTACTAAGTCGTAATTTACATCTCCACTCCACTTTTTTTCTGCCAATACAGCATCTATAGGAGGCTCTATACCTACTATTGGCACAATATTATAGTTTAAAGCTTCCTTTAATAATTCTTCTAAGTTGTCCTTTACCATATTTAATTTACGTTCACACATAAAATCATTGCATCCACCCATGATAATTACATGAGAAGGATTAAGACTAATTACATCTTCATAAGACCTAGATAGCATTCCAGCAGTAGTATCTCCGTTTACGCCTTTGTTTATAATTTCTATTTCAAATTTATTATTCAATAGTGTTACCCAACAATCTTTTTTAAAAACTCCATAGCCAAATGTAATACTATCACCTATACATACTAATTTCATATAGACAAATCCTTTCTTTTTAAATTATTTTTTTGAAGATGCCTTAAGTTCCATAAGAAGTTCTTGCTGTTTTAGAATTTGTTGTTGAATGGACCAAGCATTGGCACCATAAATAAAGCTGTTATTTAAAATATTTTTTAAATTTGTCTGGCTTTCACTGGTTAATGAATTTAAAATATTTTCCTGATGAACTTCAGGTATAGAATAAAAAACTTCTTTTATTTCTTCATTGAAAGCTTTTAAATTACTTGTTAATTCTTCTGTCCTTTTCTTGAAATTATTTTTACATACAAAAAGTGATGCTGCAACTATAAATATAAAAAAAATTAAAATGCCCATTAAAATACCTTCCTTAAATTTGTTAAGTATATTATAGCAAAGTTGGAACATTGATGTTAAGCTTTTATTTTTAATGTTAAATTTTGTGTTATAATCTATAGTTCGTAATGGTACGAACTATAAAACTTGAAATTAAGATAAAAAACTACAAAAATACGAATATTTTTATATATTGTGATGAAAACATATTGATTTTTAAAAAATAATATGCTACCATGAATACGTAAGATGAATAAAACATCCATATAATCCTGATAATAAGGTTCGGGAGTTTCTACTAGGGAACCGTTAATTTCCTTTCTATGGGTTAATCTGAAGAATATGATACTTTTAGTTTTTTCTGAAGGTATCTTTAAAATTCTGCTGCCAGATTCCCTGTGAATTGGTGGTGGAATTTTTTATTAATATATATTAAAAATGAGGAGGAACTTTAATGAAAGTTGCTATTATTTTTGGAAGTAAGTCGGATACAGAAAAAATGAAGGGAGCTGCTAATGCATTAAAAGAGTTTGGTATAGAGTATAAAGCTTACATACTCTCAGCGCATAGGGTCCCAGAAAAACTTATGGAAACAATTAAAAATATAGAAAATGAAGGTTGTGAATGTATAATAGCAGGAGCAGGTCTTGCAGCTCATTTGCCAGGGGTTATAGCCTCACATACAATTCTTCCTGTCATAGGAGTCCCTATTAATGCAGCAATAGGTGGAATGGATTCACTTTTAGCTATAGTTCAAATGCCAAAATCAATTCCAGTAGCAACAGTAGGTATTAACAATAGTTATAATGCTGGAATGCTTGCAGTTCAAATGTTATCTTTAAAATATCCAGAAATTAAAGAAAAACTTAAAAAATATAGAAAAGATATGAAAGAAAAATTTATAAAAGATAATGAAGAGGGAGTGGAGTTATAAAATGGAAAAGAGAGAAATGATATACGAAGGAAAAGCTAAGAAGGTATATGCTACAGATGATAAGGATAAGGTAGTTGTTTATTATAAAGATGATGCTACAGCTTTTAATGGTGAGAAAAAAGGACAAATAGAAGATAAAGGAGTTATGAACAATTCAATTACTTCAGCATTATTTGAACTTTTAGAGAAAAATGGAGTGAAAACTCACTTTGAAAAGAAATTAAACGAAAGAGAACAACTTTGCAAAAAAGTAGAAATAGTTCCTCTTGAAGTTATAGTAAGAAATGTTGCAGCTGGAAGTATGGCTAAAAGATACGGTTTAGAAGAAGGATTTGAACTTAAAACTACAGTATTAGAATTAAGCTATAAAAATGATGATTTAGGAGATCCTCTTATCAATGACTATCATGCAGTAGCTATGGGAATTACAACTTTTGATGAATTGAAAACTATATATGCTATGGCATCAAAGGTTAATGACGTTTTAAAGGAATTCTTCTTAAAACAAAATATAAAATTAATAGATTTTAAATTAGAGTTCGGAAGATTTAATGGAGAAATACTTTTAGCAGATGAAATATCACCAGATACATGCAGATTCTGGGATGCAAAGACTAATGAAAAATTAGATAAAGATAGATTTAGAAGAGATCTTGGTAATGTAAAAGAAGCTTATATCGAAATATTAAACAGAATAGGTGCAAACAACTAGTAAACTTATCTAGTACTATTTAAAAATTAAAAAAGAGGGGAATCTTATAATGTGCAATTTAAAAGAATGTATTAATAAGTCTTTAGTATTTGATTTAGAAGAAGATAAATTCAAAGATGAATGTGGTGTTTTTGGTATTTTTTCACCAGATAATTTAGACGTGGCATCTATAACTTACTATGGACTTTATGCACTTCAACATAGAGGACAAGAAAGTGCTGGAATAGCTACATCAGATGGCAAGGAATTAAAATGTTATAAAGATATGGGTCTTGTTTCAGATGTATTTAATCAAAATGTAATAAAGGATTTAGAAGGAATAAGCGCAATAGGTCATGTTAGATATTCTACTACTGGTTCAAGTAATGCAAACAATGCGCAGCCTCTAGTTGTAAAATATAAACTAGGTTCCCTTGCAATTGCCCACAATGGAAATTTAGTTAATACGGATATAATAAGAGAACTTTTAGAAGAGGGAGGATCTGTTTTTCAGACTTCCATTGATACAGAAGTAATTCTAAATTTAATAGCTAAGGGTGCAAAAAAAGGTATAGAAACAGCAGTAGTTAATGCTATACAGGCAGTAAAAGGATCTTATGCAATTGTGCTTTTAACTCAAGATAAACTTATAGGAGTACGTGATCCAAATGGTATAAGACCACTTTGTATAGGTAAGATAAATGATAGCTATATATTATCTTCTGAAAGCTGTGCACTTGATTCTGTAGGAGCAGAATTTATAAGAGATGTAGAACCTGGTGAAATTGTAATTATAGATAAAGAAGGAATTAGATCTATAAATTTTGCAGAAAAAACAAAGTGCGAAACTTGTTGTTTTGAATATATATATTTTGCAAGACCAGATAGTACTATAGATGGTATAAATGTTTATAGTTCAAGAGTAAAAACAGGTAAAAAGCTATATGAAGAATGTCCAGCAGAAGCAGATATAGTTATAGGAGTACCTGATTCCGGTATACCAGCAGCTGTAGGATATGCAGAAGCTTCAGGAATACCTTATGGAACAGGATTTATAAAAAATAAGTATGTAGGAAGAACATTTATAACTCCTTCACAAGAATTAAGAGAAAGAGCAGTTTCAGTTAAACTTAATCCTTTAAAGGTAAATGTAGAAGGTAAGAGAGTTGTAATTGTTGATGATTCTATAGTAAGAGGAACTACAAGTAGAAAATTAGTGGAAGCTTTGAGAAAGGCCGGAGCTAAGGAAGTTCATTTTAGAGTTTCGTCACCTGTAGTAAAATATCCTTGTTATTTTGGAATAGATACTCCTTATAGAAGTGAACTAATAGGAGCTCATGCTGAAATAGAAGAAATAAGACAGGAAATAGGTTCAGATAGTTTAGGTTATGTAAGTATTCCAGGACTTTTAGAGGCTCTAGATATAAACAAAGGTTTTTGTCTTGGATGCTTTAGCGGAGTTTATCCAGTATCAGCTCCTATGGAGCAAGCTAAGAACCATTTAGAATAAATAGGAGATACTTATAGTATCTCCATTCTTGAATTAAATAAAATTTTGAGGGGTGCAGTTATGATAACATATAAAGATTCAGGTGTTAATATAGAAGAAGGATATGAATCAGTAAAACTCATTAAAGATCATGCAGCAAAAACTTTTATACCAGGCGTATTAAATAATCTTGGAAGCTTTGCAGGTATGTTTGAAATTGGAAAATATAAAAATCCTATTCTTGTTTCAGGAACAGATGGTGTTGGAACAAAGCTTGAATTAGCTTTTAAAAGTAAAAAATATGATACTGTAGGAATTGATTGTGTGGCTATGTGTGTAAATGATATATTGTGTCATGGTGCAAAGCCCATATTTTTCCTTGACTATATAGCTTGTGGAAAATTAGAAGCAAATGTTGCTGCAGACTTGGTTAAGGGTGTATCAGATGGCTGTCTTCAAGGTGGCTGCGCTCTAATAGGGGGCGAAACTGCAGAAATGCCAGGCTTCTATCCAGATGGAGAATATGATATGGCAGGATTTGCTGTAGGTATAGTTGAAAAAGACGCTGTAATAGATGGAAGTAAAATAGAAGATGGAGATGCCTTAATAGGTATAGCTTCAAGTGGTCCTCACAGTAATGGATATTCATTAATCAGAAAGCTTATTAAAAACTATGATGAAGATTTTAATGGCAAGAAAATAGGTGATGTATTATTAACACCTACTAAAATATATGTTAAACCTGTATTAAAGCTTATGGAGAAATTTGATATAAGAGGAATGGCTCATATTACAGGCGGCGGTTTTTATGAAAACATACCAAGAATGTTTAAAGAAGACTTTACATCTGTTATAGATAAAAACAGTTTTGAAGTACCTGAAATATTTAAACACATAATAGAGCTAGGCGTAGATGAAGATCATATGTTTAATACTTATAACATGGGTATAGGTTTTGTTTTATGCGTAAAGAACGAAGATGTAGAAGGAATTATCAAAGAACTAGATACTATGGGTGAAAAAGCGTATAAAATTGGATATGTTGAAAAGGGAGATAAAAAAGTATGTTTAAAATAGGAGTGCTTGTATCTGGTGGTGGTACAGATCTCCAATCAATTATAGATGCAGTAAACACTGGATACTTAACAAATTGTAGTATTGAAGCAGTTGTTAGTGATAGAGAAGGTATATATGCTTTAGAAAGAGCAAAAAACAATAATATAAATGCTTATGTAATTGAAAGAAAAATATACAAAGGTGCTGTTTCTGACGAAATACTTAAATTACTTTATGGAAAAGTAGATTTAATAGTTTGTGCAGGATGGTTATCTATACTTAAAGGTGAGCTTATAGAAAAATTTCAAAATAAAATAATAAACATACATCCTTCATTGATACCAGCATTTTGTGGAAATGGTATGTATGGAATGAAAGTTCATGAGTGTGCATTAGAATATGGTGTAAAAGTATCAGGCTGTACAGTACATTTTGTTGATAATGGAACAGATAGTGGTCCAATAATTTTGCAAAAAACTGTACCTGTATATGCAGAAGATAGTGCAGAAGAATTACAAAAGAGAATTTTAGCGGAGGAACATAAAGCTCTTCCAGAGGCAGTAAAACTTATTTCTGAAGGTAAAGTTAAAGTAAATGGAAGAATAGTTACAATAAAATAATAATTAAAATTGGAGGTATATATAATGTTAAAGCGTGCTTTGATAAGTGTTTTTAACAAGGAAGGTGTATTAGATTTAGCTAAATTTTTAGTTGATAGAGAGGTTGAAATACTTTCTACTGGTGGTACATACAAACATTTAAAGGAAAACAATATACCTGTAACAGAAGTTTCGGATGTAACTGGATTTGAAGAAATATTAGATGGAAGAGTAAAAACTCTACATCCATTTATTCATGGTGGAATTTTAGCTATAAGAGATAATAAAGAACATATGGCAACTATAGAGAAAAAGGGAATAAAACCAATTGACATGGTGGTTGTAAACTTATATCCTTTCTTTGATAAAGTAAAGGAAGATCTAGAATTTCAAGAAAAAGTTGAATTCATAGATATCGGCGGACCTACTATGATAAGAGCTGCTGCTAAAAATTTTCAAGATGTTATAGTATTAACAGATGTTAATGATTATGCAAATGTTATGAAGCAGATAGAAGAAAATGGTGATGTAGATTTTAATTCAAGAAAGAAATTTGCTGGAAAAGTATTTAATCTTATGTCTGCTTATGATGGAGCTATAAGTAACTTTTTGTTAGCAGAAGAAGAATATCCTGAATATTTGTCAGTTTCATATAAAAAATCTATGAATTTAAGATATGGAGAAAATCCACATCAAAGTGCAGCATATTACACTTCTACTGCAGAAAAAGGTTCCATGAAGGATTTTGTACAGTTAAATGGAAAAGAGTTATCTTACAATAATATAAAAGATATGGATATAGCATGGAAAGTAGTAAATGAATTTGAAGAAATAGCATGTTGTGCTGTAAAGCATAATACACCTTGTGGTGCAGCTATAGCAGATAATGTATATGATGCTTATATGAAGACTTTTGAATGTGATGATACTTCAATATTTGGAGGAATTGTAGCAGTCAATAGAACTTTAGATAAGAAAACAGCAGAAGAATTAGTAAAGATATTCCTTGAAATAGTTATTGCTCCTGAATTTGATGAGGATGCTTTAGAAGTTCTAAAAACTAAAAAGAATTTAAGAATTATAAAGAGTGATATAAAACCTCAAAGCAAAGTTGAATTTGCAAAGGTAGACGGAGGAATTTTAGTTCAATCATCTGATGATAAATTAGTAGATGAAGTAAAAGTAGTAACAGAAAAAGCTCCAACAGATGCGGAAATGAAGGACTTAATGTTTGGAATGAAAGTATGTAAATACGTTAAATCCAATGCTATCGTTGTAGTTAAAGATGGTGCTGCAAAAGGAATAGGCGGCGGACAGGTTAATAGAATTTGGCCAGCTTGTGACGCTTTAAAGAGAGCTGGAGATGGAGTAGTTCTTGCTTCAGATGCATTTTTCCCATTTGGAGATATAGTTGAAGAAGCTGCAAAATACGGAATAAAAGCTATAATTCAACCAGGTGGTTCTTTAAAGGATGATTTATCTATAGAGGGCTGTAATAAAAATGGAATAGCTATGGTATTTACAGGTGTAAGACACTTTAAACACTAATAATAATTAATAGTTTTGGAGGCAAAGTATGAAAATATTAGTAATTGGTTCGGGTGGTCGTGAGCATGCCATTGCTTGGAAGATAGCTCAAAATTCTAAAGTTGAAAAAGTTTATTGTGCACCTGGAAATGGTGGTACGGCAGTAGAAGATAAATGCGAAAATGTAAATTTGAAGAGCAATGAAGAGTTAGCTAAATTTGCTAAAGACAATGGAATATATCTTACTGTAGTTGGACCAGAAGTTCCTCTTACAGAGGGTATTGTGGACTTATTTAAAAGTCAGGGATTAAAGGTTTTTGGACCTTCTAAAGAAGCTGCAAAGCTTGAAGGTAGTAAGGCTTTTTCAAAAGAATTCATGAAAAAGTATGGTGTTAAAACTGCAGAATATGAAGTTTTTGAAAATGAAGATGAGGCTATTAAATACTTAAAAACATGTGCATATCCAATAGTTATAAAAGCAGATGGATTAGCTGCAGGAAAAGGCGTAGTCATTTGTGAAGAATATAAGATGGCAGAAGAAACTATAAAAGACTTCATGGTCAATGATATTTTTAAAGGCTCAGGAAAAAAAGTAGTAATAGAAGAATTTTTAGAGGGACCTGAAGCATCAATACTTTCTATAACTGATGGGAAAACTATAATTCCTTTTATATCAGCTAAAGACCATAAACAAATATATGATGGTGGAAAAGGTCCAAATACAGGTGGAATGGGAGCTATAGCACCTAATCCTTACTGCAGTGAAGAGGTTCTCAAAGCTTTTGAAAAAGAAGTAATTGAACCTACACTAAAAGGCATTAAAGAAGAAAAGTTTGACTATACAGGTATAATCTTTTTTGGAATAATGATAACTAAAAAAGGACCTTATCTTTTAGAGTATAATGTAAGATTAGGTGATCCTGAAACTCAAGCTGTACTTCCTATAATGGAAAGTGATTTATTAGAACTTATAGAAGCAGCTTTAGATAAAAAACTTTCAGAGTTTGATGTTAAATGGTATAATGGAGCTTCCTGCTGTGTAGCAGCCGTTTCTAAAGGATATCCAGGTAAATATGAAGTTGGGTTTGAAATTAAAGGAACAGATAAAGCTAAAAGAGTTTTTGTAGCTGGAGCACAATTTGAAGATAATAAGCTTAAAACAAGCGGTGGAAGAGTTTTATGTACGCAATCCTTAGGAAGTACATTAGATGAGGCTATAAACGCTGCATATGACGATTTAAACAAAATAGAATTTGAAGGTATATATTACAGGCATGATATAGGAAGAGTGAAATAGATTATATAATTTCTTATTAAATTTTAAACATATTTATTAATTTAAAAATTTAAGGTTAAGTTTCTTATAGGAAATATACCTTAAATTTTTTTATTTATAATTTAGACACAAATATACCTTATAATAAATATGTGTATGGTTATAATTAAAGAAAAAATAGTATGAAATTATGTAATGTTAAAAGGTGGTAGAAATAATTTCAATTTAATAGTAAAATGTGATATGTATTTATTTTTGTACTAGAACTGAAATGTTTAAATTGTTTGGAGGTAAGTATGCAAAAAAATAGAACAGTAAGGAAAAAAGTAAAAACAAAAAAATTATCTTTAAAAAGACTTATATGCTTTATAATTTATGAGTTGATAGTAGTAATTATAGCTGCGCCACTCTTAATATTCTATGGTCCTTTTAATAATGTTAGAACTAAATTTGTAGGTACAGCTATGGCTACTTTTACTCATCAATACTTTGCGACAATGTTTTTATCAAAGGATAAGATAAATGAGATATTAAATGATAATAAAAGTGGTGGAGTTTCAGGAAGTGAGTCTGAGAATTTAGGTGGTGTTAGCGTAAATTACTCTAATGATAGTGGAATAGATAGATATGAAATAGATGATACTAAATTTCATGCATGTATACTTGAAGTAAAAAACCCTACAAGAATGAAAATTGGATACACAAATAAATTAAAGGAAGTAGGGCAAAAAACAAGTGAAATAGCGGAAGAAAATGGAGCAGCAGCTGCTATTAATGGAGGAGGATTTACTGATAAATCTTCAAATGGAAAGCTTTGGACTGGAACTGGAGCATATCCTCAGGGAATAGTTATATCCAATGGAAAAGTCGTTTATAGTGATGTTAAAAATAATGAAGCAGTAAATGTTACAGCCTTTACTAAAGATGGAAAATTGATAGTAGGGGATCATACTGTGGGTGAATTATTGAGGGATAATGTTACGGAAGCTATATCATTTAGAAATAGTCTTATTATAAATGGAAAGCCCGTTGCTTTAGCTGAAGAAGGACTAAATCCTAGAACTGCTATAGGACAAAAAGCAGACGGTACTATTATAATGTTGGTTATTGATGGAAGAAAAGGCTTAAAGGCAGGTGCGTCATTAAAAGAAGTTCAAAACATATTGCTTCAAAGAGGTGCTTTAAATGCAAGTAGTCTTGATGGAGGATCTTCTTCTACTATGTATTTTAATGGAGAGGTTATTAATGATCCTTGCGATTGGAATGGCGAAAGAACTGTAGCTACGGCAGTATACGTAAAGCAGTAGAGAGGAGTTTAATTAATGAAGAGATTAAAAAGAATACTAGCTTGGACAATGATCCCTATAATACTAGAGATTTTTGCATTTTTCTTTGTGGATAATTTCTATTTAAATGATAAGACTACTTTTAATGCAAAAAAAATAGATTCAACTAAAAAAACGTCTAATAAAATCAGTTTTAAAATACCAGATGATGCTAAAGACATATCTGCTTCTTATAATGGAAACTATGTTGCTTACTGTGTTGATGGAGTAATTAATGTAGTGGATACATCAAATAATAAGAAAAAGGAAATAAAACTTGATGATGATGCTAAATTGTCTGCATTTAAATGGTGGCCTAATGAAAATATTATACTTATAGCGGAAAAGTATAATGATGGTGATTCTAGTTATCTAAAATTTGAATCTTATAATGCTAAGAGAGATGAAAAAAGTGCATTAAGCAACGAAAAAAATAAGGAATTGAAAATATCATTGCTAGATGATAAATATGATGTTTCTGATATAGCTATGTCAACTGCTAGTAATGTAACTTATGTTAAAATTTCAAAAGAAGGCGCAAGAAGTAGACTATATTGTATAAATGTAATGACAAATACAGAAGAAACTAAGTATCCTAGTTGTAAACTTGGAAAGATATTTGTTGAAAATAAGCAGGATAGATTAATATATGAAGACAATACAAGTAATAGAATAAGAGGTATTGGATTAAAAAGTCCTATAGCAACAGGCGAAAATGGAATCCATTATTTACTAGGTATAGATGGTGAAGATAGAATATATATTGGAAATGGTGAAAATCAAAAAATAAAGAAAATATTTGTTGTAAATTTGAAAAAAACATCAGAAAATCAGAAATACTCGTTGTCTGAAGCTGCAGAAAAAAGTAATATACATATTACTCGAAATGGAAAGATATATGTAAATGATAAATCAAAAAATGTGGTAACAGAAGTATCTAGTGGCAAAACAGTAGAGTATAAGGGAACTTTGGTAGAAATATATGATTTTGGTATATTGTCAAAAAATGATGGAAAAATAGTTAATACTTTATTTTAGAGAAAGATAATTTTGCACAACTATAATATTAGTTGTGCAATTTTTTTGAAAGGATTTTGTTAATATCACAAGTAAAAGAGAATAATTTAAATAGTTAGAAAATAAATATAATTTGAAACTTGGCATATATATATATAAATAGAGTCAATAATTATGCAAAAAAATTAAAAAAATTAACTGGAAAATATTTTTTTTTAAAATAATCACCATGAAAATGTTTACTTCATAAGTTGAAATGATTGAATTTCAAGGGCTAAATGAATTTTTTTATGCTGTTACTAGAAATATTCAGAATATTGCGAATAATAAAAGAGTAACTTAAAAATATGCTATAATTACACTAATTGAAAAATTCATTATTTTATCTTATTTTGAAAGGAGTGTTTTGGAACATGGCGAGTGACAACAAATCAATTTTTAGAACTAAGTCTATTGAGGCAATGTTATCTGAGTCAGGAAAAGGTCTTAAAAAGGTGCTAGGAGCATTTGAACTTACAATGCTTGGCATCGGTGCAATTATAGGTACAGGTATATTCGTATTAACAGGTGTTGCAGCAGCTGATTATGCTGGACCAGCACTTGTGCTATCATTTGTATTTGCAGCAATAGCGTGTACATTTGCAGCTTTATGTTATGCAGAATTAGCAGCTATGATACCCGTAGCTGGTAGTGCTTATACATTTGGGTATGTTGGATTAGGTGAAATTTGGGCCTGGCTTATAGGTTGGGATCTTATTCTGGAATATGTAGTTGCAGTTGCAACAGTTGCAGTTGGATGGTCCGGATATATAGTTGCCTTACTTAAAGCAGGGGGGATAACTGTGCCAGCAGCACTTTGTAATCCACCAGGACAAAATGGAGGCGTAGTAAATCTTCCAGCAATTATAATTTTATTTATTGTTACGTTATTCTTAATCAAAGGTGTTAGTGAAAGTACTAAGTTAAATAATATACTTGTTATAATTAAATTAGCAGTTGTTATATTATTTATAGTAGTTGGAATAGGACATGTTAATCCTGCTAACTGGCATCCATTCTTCCCATATGGTGTAAATGGTGTATTTACAGGAGCATCTATAATATTCTTTGCTTATGTAGGATTTGATGCAGTTTCAACAGCAGCAGAAGAAGTTAAAAATCCTCAAAGGGATCTACCAATAGGTATAGTAGCTTCATTGTTAGTATGTACAGTATTGTATATTATAGTTTCAGCTATATTAACAGGTATGGTTCCTTATAAAGAATTCCATGGTAATGCAGCTCCAGTTGCTTATGCTCTTGCAAAAGTAGGAATTAATTGGGGTTCAGCTTTAGTATCAGTAGGTGCAGTTTGTGGTATATCTTCAGTTTTACTTGTTATGACATTTGGTTCATCTCGTATACTATTCTCATTATCAAGAGATGGATTGTTACCAACAGTATTTTCAGAAATTCATCCAAAATTTGGAACACCTGTAAAGAGTACTTTATTAGTTGGTGTATCAACAATGGTGCTTTCAGGATTCTTACAAATAGGAAGACTTGCAGAAATGACTAATATAGGAACACTTTGTGCATTCTGTATAGTTTCAGCTTCGGTTATAGTTCTTAGAAAGAAGAGACCAGATGTTAACAGACCATTTAGTTGCCCAGGCGTTCCTATTACTCCAGCAATTGCAATCGTATTCTGCTTATACTTAATATATAAATTACCACAATTAACACACCAAGTATTTGTAGTTTGGATATCAATTGGAATTGTACTATACTTTATATATGGTAAGAAACATAGTATAATGAATTTTGAAGAACAAAAATAAAATGATAAATAAGTAATTAAAAAAGGAATCTTTACAATACTATTTGTAAAGGTTCCTTTTTAAGACTAAAATTTGCATTAAGATTTTCTAAAATAGTATAGTTTACCAGATTCTATGGAGTGTTCTATTAGTGCTTTAGAATAAAGGTATGCAAGAAAAGCAGAAACTCCTCCTAAATTAAGATGGTATTGATAAAAATTAAAAGATAGATCATTTAAAACAGCTATGTTTTCTAAAATGTCCTCACGAGTTAAAGGCTGTTCTAAAAGTTCCAGAATTTGATTTTTATAGTTTTCTATATTATTTAAATTTTTATCACAAAGTTCTGCAATTTCGTCTTTGCATAAAACTTTATCTGCATGGCTTATAACAAAATAATCTGAATCTATTGTTTTTATACTGTTTAGAGTATTTAAACTTTCTTCTATATCATATAAATAAGGGAAGGAGTATTTCTCCATTATTTCTGCACTAAATATGGAATCACCTAAGAAACATACTTTTTCTGGGGTTATAATTCCTATTTGCTCTATAGAATGACCCTTAAGAGGTATTATTTCGAACTTTTCATCATTAATTTTATTTGTACCATAGTCTAATATAAAGTCTACTGGCAAAGGCTTATTGCTAATATCTATTCCTTTAATAGGAGTGGAGGAGGATAATATTGCTCCTTGAATTTCTTGGTTTTCCATGAATAATTTTTCCTTTAAGGAGGTATATACTAAGCATCCAGGATAGTTTTTTTGAAAATAAATGTTCCCACCACAATGATCTAAGTGGTTATGGGTATTTATTATATATTTAGGATGAAGACTATTTTTTATTAATATATCTTCTATTTTTTTAGCATCAGAATTATTCGAACCTGTATCTATTATGAGACAATTTTTATTCTTAAATGCAAAAATTCCAGAATTGGTAACTGAGTTTATATAATATGTATTTCCTTTAATTTTATCTAAAGACATAAAAGTTCACTTCCTTATTAATTTTGTTTAGGTATATGAGAGAAAATAACAAGTGAAATATAGTAACATACTGACTGGTTATTTTTGAATATGCCTTGTTTATAATGATATCATATGTGAAAATAAATTTGAATTATTGCGGTAAAATTTACACATGATAAAAACACTAAAAATTTTGAATTTTAAGCATATGCATGCTATAATTTATAATAGTATATTATATTTACTTATATGGAGGTATAAAAATGGATTCTTCAGCAATGACTAGCCTAATGACACTTCTTGCTTTTACAGGTATTATTCAAGGATTAGGTATGAAATATAGCAAATCTGTTAGAAAGAAGCTTATGCTGGATGCAAAAGGTGTAGATACAAAGTATGTTAACATGAAAATAAATTATTTAATAATAGTAGGAACTGTTTTATTAATGGTTCAAGTTGCATCTTATTTTAGACCTGAATTATCAGAAAAATTAAATATAGTATTTTCAGCATTTTTATTACTTTCTATAACAGTAGATATGGTCTATAGAAAGATAAGAAGAAAGAAAATGTTGAAAAAGAATTAGATTTAAATTAATGCTGTTGATAACTTACTATATCAACAGCATTTTTAATAAATAAAATAGAATGAATTATTTATATTGCTTTAAAGTTTTCGTAGTTTTCAGCATAATAATTTTTGTCATAAGGTGATTCTCTTAAAGGACATTGCAATCCAGGGCACATGAAACAATTTTTATAATTATTCTCATTATGAAAATAAATGCCTGAGTAGGTTTTGCTAGGAGTCATATAAAATTTATCATTAAGTGATACTCCTATATATTTCATAGGATCTTCTAGAATTTTGAATATTTTTCTTAATTCATCCATATTCCAATCTATAGTAGAACCAGGGTTTACTCTAGCTAAGCTGCCAGTACTAAAGTTAATTTCTATATATTTTTGTAGTTCTAAATGCACTTGTATTAAAATGGATTGACTTATATGTTCGGCTACTTTACTGATAAGTTTATCTTCCTTTGACTCACACCATTTTTGCAGTTCTATTCCAGATGTAATTATATAAGGAAAAGCTATAAGTTCATTACGTAAATTTACACTTATAACTCTGCTAAAAAACTCTTCACAACCAATTAAGGTAGAATTATGAGATTTTTTATCTATAGTACATTTTTTAAATAATGCCTTAGGCTTAGCCATTTTTTCAGCTTCAGATATGAGCTCTTTTAGTATAATAGATTGTTCCTTGCTACTAACATTTAATTCATTGTATAGCTTTGAGTATTCTATATTGAACTTTAAATCCTCCAACAAAATGCATCCATTAGTTAAAGTTTTCATAACATTCATCAACCCCTTAAATATATTTTAGTGTACATATTTAATCTGAAATAAGCATAATGCTTCGCATTTTTTAAACTGTGAAAGTTGAGTTTATGTGCTATTTCTTTCTCATACTGCACTGTTCCTTATTCTTGCATCTACTACAGTCATGGTCTATATTACTTAAAGGTTTATTTTTATCTGCGCCATAGATATAAGCCATAGATCGCAGTGATGTAAGCATAAAATCTTCGTTTACATATATATCTAGAAAATTTTTAGAATCTAGTTCATCTAAAATGTTTTTTTGGTACCGTAGAGGAATTTCACCATCTCCAGGTGCTATTCTATAACTAAGGCCTAATCCTAATTCTTTAGCCTTACTGTGTATGTGATTAAATAATTGGGAGCTTATTTCAAACAAATAGGAAGCAGCCATAGCGTCTAGTACCATTCCCTCCTTCATTTTAGCATAAGAAAAAAATTCATTTACTTTTTCAGAAATTTTATCACCAATAGTGACTAAACAGTAAAAGATATATTTATAATCTTCTATTACTTCGAAAGTAAAGTCTTTATTTTTTTCTGCTATAGTGAATATAGCAGAAGGTTGTACACATTCATATAAATTAGGTAAAAGCTTTTCATATAAAGAACTTATCTCTTCATCAGTTATAGTTTCACAATAGGATTTTAAAGTATCTATAACTTGCTGCTTATCCAATTTAAAATCAAAGTCTAGTACTACTTCCATTTTCATATACCTCCATTAATTAGCAAATACACACAAGTATATTATACACTATTTAAGTTGAAAATTTAGAATTTAATTAATAATTGACAAAATTATCAGAATGGTGTATATTAAACCTGTAATAAAACTTAATATAAAAACTTTCGGGGCAGGGTGAAATTCCCGATCGGCGGTAAAGTCCGCGAGCTGATAAGTCAGCATGAACTGGTGAGATTCCAGTACCGACAGTAAAGTCTGGATAAAAGAAAGAAAGATGCAATTTTAGTAATAAGCAATTAGTATGCTTTTAAATGTTTTGCATATAATAATCCCTGAAGGTTTCTTCAGGGATTTATTTTTTTTATAAACTATTTTAAAAGAAATTGGTAACACTTATAATCATCTACTTCAAAATTTTTAAAAATAAGTAATTAAATTGAAAATATATATTAGGAGGAAGGGGAAAGTCTTGAACGATAAGAAAAAAAATTTAGATGAATATTACATGAAAATGGCTTTAAATTTAGCATTAAAAGGACAAGGAAATGTAAATCCCAATCCTTTAGTAGGAGCAGTAATTGTCAACAATGGAAACATAGTTGGACAAGGGTACCATAAATTTTATGGAGGACCTCATGCAGAAGTATATGCTTTGAAAGAAGCTGGTGAAATGGCAAAGGGGGGAGAGCTTTATGTATCCTTAGAACCATGTTCGCATTATGGTAAAACACCTCCTTGTGCAGAAGCTGTTTTAAAGGCTGGCATTAAAAAAGTAGTAATAGCTATGAAAGATCCTAATTCCTTAGTAGCTGGAAGGGGAATAGAACTTCTAGAGAAAAATGGAGTAGAAGTAGTTGTGGGAGTTTTAGAGGAAGAAGCAAAAAAAGTAAATGAAATATTTATAAAATATATTACACAAAAAACTCCTTTTGTAATATTGAAAACGGCTATGACTTTGGATGGAAAAATAGCTACTAGAACAGGAGAATCGCAGTGGATAACAGGAGAAGAATCCAGAAAATATGTGCACATTATCAGAAACAGAGTAATGGGCATAATGGCTGGAATAGGAACTATTAAAAAGGATGATCCACTACTTACCACTAGATTTATAGAAGATGGTAAAAGCCCTACAGCTATAATTGTAGATTCTAAACTTTCAATACCTGTGCAATCAAAAATATTTACAACTTTAGATAAAAGAAAAATTATAATAGCATGTACTGAAGAATTTGATGCAAAAAAGAAAGAAGAGTTAGAACAAAAGGGGATAAAAATAATAGTAACTCCTAAAGATAATAATAGAGTAGATTTAAAATATTTGATGAAGGAATTAGGAAAAGAAGGTATAGATAGCATTCTTTTAGAAGGTGGAGGAGAACTTAATTTTTCCGCACTAGATTCTAAAATAGTAGATAAAATATTATGCTTTATAGCACCTAAAATTTTAGGAGGCGCTACAGCTAAAACTCCAGTTGAAGGTAACGGTATTGAAATTTTAAAGAATGCTGTATTAATCAATAAAATGAATTGCAAAAACGTTGGAGAAGATTTACTCATTGAAGGGTACTTTAACAATTAGAATATATAGATTAGTAATTAATACTTAAAAGGAGGTGGCTTTTTGTTTACTGGAATTATAGAAGAGGTTGGAAGAATTTTAAGTATATCTAAAGGCACAAACTCTGCACAAATTAATATAGAAGCTAAAAAGGTATTAGAAGATGTTAAGCTTGGAGACAGTATTGCTGTAAATGGAGTTTGTCTTACAGTAACAAGTTTTAAACATAATAGTTTTACTGTAGATGTTATGCCTGAAACTATGAGAAGAAGTAATTTAAATAATTTAAAAAAAGGCAGTTTAGTAAACTTGGAAAGAGCATTGGCTTTAGGTGAAAGATTAGGTGGACATATAGTTAGTGGGCATATAGATTGCACAGGAAAAGTAGTTAACATAAAGAATGAAGATATAGCTACCTGGGTTGCTGTAGAAGTTCCTGATGATGCATTAAAATATATTGTGCTTAAAGGATCAATAACCATAGATGGTATAAGTCTTACAGTAGCAGAAGTAAATGAAAAATCTTTCAGTGTTTCTCTTATACCACATACTAAAGGAGAAACCACTCTCTATGAAAAGAAGCTTGGCGATGAGGTAAATATCGAGTGTGATTTAATAGGAAAATATGTAGAGAGATTAGTTTTTATGAAGCAAAAGGAAGAAAAAAAAGAATCTAAAATAACAGAAGCTATGTTAAGAGAAGCTGGATTTATGTAGATGATCAATTAATGATTTGTAATAAAAATTTAACTATAGAGAAGTTAATAACTAAAGTGTTGAAGGAGAGATAGAAATGGAATTTGAATTTAATAGTATAGAAGAAGCTTTAATGGATATAAAAGAAGGAAAAATGATAGTAGTAATAGATGATGAAAGTCGTGAAAATGAGGGAGATCTCCTTATGTCTGCAGAGAAGGTAACCCCTGAGGCTATAAACTTTATGGCTAAGTTTGGAAGAGGACTTATATGTACACCTATGACAAAGGAAAGACTTAGAGAACTTAATATAAATCACATGGTAAGTGAAAACAGTGAAAAGTTTTCAACAGCATTTACAGTATCTGTTGATGCAGTGGAAACTTCTACAGGTATATCAGCTTATGATAGAGCTTTAACAATACAGAAGCTTGTAAATCCAGAGTGCTCAGGAGAAGAATTTGAAAGACCAGGTCATATTTTCCCTCTTGAAGCTAAAGATGGAGGAGTACTTGTAAGAAATGGACATACTGAGGCTGCTGTAGATATATCAAGATTAGCAGGTTTTTCTCCAGCAGGCGTAATTTGTGAAATAATGAATGAAGATGGTACTATGGCAAGAACTCCACAGCTTATGGAGTTTGTAAAAAAACATAATTTAAAGATTATAACTATAGAGGATCTAATAGTTTATAGAAAGAAAACAGAAAAGTTTATAGAAAATGCAGCTGAAGCTCATATACCAACAAGATTTGGAGATTTTAAAGCTGTAGGATATAAAAATATTTTAAATGGAGAACATCATGTAGCGTTTGTAAAAGGAGAAAACTTTGAAGATGAACCAGTATTAGTAAGAGTTCATTCAGAATGCCTTACAGGAGATGCATTCCATTCTCTAAGATGTGACTGTGGAGATCAATTAGCAGCAGCTTTAACTCAAATAGAAAAAGAAGGCAGAGGAGTTCTTGTGTATATGAGACAAGAAGGAAGAGGTATAGGACTTTTAAATAAATTAAAAGCTTATGCACTTCAAGAACAGGGTATGGATACAGTAGAAGCAAATATTGCCTTAGGATTCCCAGCTGATTTAAGGGATTATGGTATAGCAGCTCAAATTCTTAAAGATTTAGGAGTAAATAGTGTAAGATTACTTACTAATAATCCTAAAAAAGTATCAGGACTTTCTGAATATGGAATAAATATAGTAGAAAGAGTACCAATAGAAATGGAATACTCAAAAGAGAGTATAGATTATATGAAAACAAAAAAAGAAAAGCTAGGACACTTACTTAATTTATAATACAGAAAGTGATTAATTTTATTTAAAATTTGGAGGTATAAATATGAAAATTTATGAAGGAAAATTAAGTGCAGAAACATTAAAATTTGGTTTAGTAGTTGGAAGATTTAATGAATTTATAGGATCTAAACTTTTATCAGGAGCACTAGATTGTTTAAAAAGACATGGAGCAACAGAAGGTAATATAGAAATAAGTTGGGTTCCAGGAGCTTTTGAAATTCCACTAGTAGCAAAAAAAATGGTAGCTATGAAAAAATATGATGCTGTTATATGCCTTGGTGCTGTAATTAAAGGTTCTACACCACATTTTGATTATGTATCTAGTGAAGTATCAAAGGGAGTAGCTCATGTATCATTAGAATCAGAAATACCTGTAATATTCAGCGTACTTACTACAGATAATATAGAACAGGCAATAGAAAGAGCTGGAACTAAAGCAGGTAACAAAGGTTGGGATGGAGCTATGTCTGCTATAGAAATGGCTAACCTAATGAAGGAATTAAAATAATATAGTATATAAGTTGCAAAATAAAAAAGGAGATGGCTTATTTTAAGACAGCTCCTTTTTTACTTATAATTAAAAAGTGTATAGTTTATGTATTCTTAAGCTCCAATGGAAGAAGAATCTTCCTCTTCTAGTTTTAATCCACTTTTAGCTGGAGTTTTAAATTTAGGTAATCCAAACATTATAGCCAGCACTGATGCAGCGCCTAAAAGATAGGGATAATAAAGATATTTCATTATCAAAAATGGCGAAACTGCTGCAAGGCCTGAAGCAACTAAAAGTTGAGCTCCATAAGGTATACATCCTTGTATAAAACAAGCAAAAGTATCTAAAAGACTTGCAGTTTTTCTTCTATCTACACCGTAATTTTCAGATAAATCTTTAGCCAAAGAACCAACTATAATTATGGAAACAGTATTATTAGCCGTACATAAATCTACTAAACTAACTAATATTCCGATACCAAATTCGGCACCTTTCCTTGAATGAACTCTTTTCTGTATTGTATTTAATAAAAAGTCTATTCCACCGTTGTATTTTATTAATTCACCAATACCTCCAATTAATATGGATATCATAGATATGTCTTCCATACCTGCAATACCCTTCGAACAAAGCTGAAATACTGTAAATATATCAAAAGATCCATAAATAATACCAATTATAGATGCTAGTACAATACCTCCAACTAATACTAACACTACATTGAAGCCTGTTAAAGCTACTCCAAATACAGCTATGTAAGGCAGTATTTTAATAAATTGATAATTATAAGGCCCTGAGTGATTAATATGCATGCCAAAAGTTAGAAATGCATATATTAATAATGTTAAAATAGCTGCAGGAAGCACTATTTTAAAGTTAGCTTTAAATTTATCTACCATTTCACAATCTTGAGTTTTAGTGGCAGCTACAGTAGAATTGGATATCATAGATAGACCGTCACCAAACATAGCACCACTGACTACAGCAGCAATTAAAAATGCTATAGGAAGACCTGTTTTTTGTGATATTCCAACTGCAATAGGTGATAGAGTTACTATTGTTCCAACAGAAGTTCCAAGTGACATGGATAAAAAAGAACCAATTACAAATATACCAGCTACCATAAAACTAGGTGGAAAAACAGCTAGTCCTAAATTTACAGTAGAATCTACAGCACCCATAGATTTGCTGACTTCAGCAAAAGCACCTGCTAAAATAAAAATTAAACACATCAGTATGATGCTAGAATCTCCAGCACCCTTGCAAAATCTCTCAACTTTTAATTCTATAGGTATATTTTTGTTTTGAAGTATAGCTATAGTAGATGCAATTATTAATGCTACAATTACAGGCATTTTATAAAAATCTTTCATTATAATTGAAACGCCAAGAAATAGCAGTATAAATATAACTAGTGGCAATAATGCCATAGCATTACCTTTTTTTTCATTCATTATTTTGAATACCTCCCTTTATGTTTTTGCATGATTTAATGCAGCAGATATATAATATCACGTATTACATTCAAGTATTGGTATAATAAATATATTTTATAATAAAGTTCATAGGTATTATAAAAAATTATATGTATTTCATGGAGTTTAGTGCTTTTGTTTTGACTAGGGTATTTAAAGCATGAATTTAATACAAAACATAGATATGAATATATTAATCTTTATACGAAACAAAGTTTAGCAAATTAAGAACTAATAGTTAAGAGTTAATAATGAAGGATGATTTTTTACTGTCATAAAAAATCATCCTTAACTATTAACTCTTCAATCTTATTTATTAACTAAAAAAGTTGTTTCTCAATATTTTTAAACTGCAAAAATTGAGTGCTTATAATTAAAAAGTATATAATTTATGTATTCTTAAGCTCCAATGGAAGAAGAATCTTCCTCTTCTAGTTTTAATCCGCTTTTAGCCGGAGTTTTAAATTTAGGTACTCCAAGTATTATAGCAAATATTGATGCGATACCTAAAAGATATGGATAACAAAGATATTTCATTATCAAAAATGGTGAAATTGCTGCAAGACTAGAGGCAACTAAAAGTTGAGCTCCGTAAGGTATA
This sequence comes from Clostridium sp. JS66, assembly GCF_033561535.1. Taxonomy (NCBI): domain Bacteria; kingdom Bacillati; phylum Bacillota; class Clostridia; order Eubacteriales; family Clostridiaceae; genus Clostridium; species Clostridium sp. JS66. Next base: position 848,501 of record NZ_CP131467.1, read on the forward strand.
CATCCTTGTATAAAGCAAGCAAAAGTATCTAAAAGACTGGCAGTTTTTCTTCTATCTACGCCGTAATTTTCAGATAAATCTTTAGCTAGTGAACCAACTATAATTATAGAAACGGTATTATTAGCAGTACATAAATCTACTAAACTAACGAGTACTCCTATGCCAAATTCGGCACCTCTCTTAGAATGAACTCTTTTTCGTATTGTATTTAATAAAAAGTCTATTCCACCATTGAATTTTATTAATTCACCAATACCTCCAATTAATATAGATATCATAGATATGTCTTCCATACCTGCAATACCCTTGGCACAAAGCTGAAATACTGTAAATACATCAAAAGATCCATAGATGAGACCAATTATAGATGCAAGTACAATACCTCCAACTAATACTAACACTACATTAAAACCTGTTAAAGCTACTCCAAGCACGGCTATGTAAGGTAATATTTTAATAAATTGATAGTTATAAGCTCCTGAGTGATTGATGTGCATACCAAAAGTTAAAAATGCATATATGAATAATGTTATAATAGCTGCAGGAAGCACTATCTTAAAGTTAGCTTTAAATTTATCTACCATTTCGCAATCTTGAGTTTTAGTAGCAGCTACAGTAGAATTGGATATCATAGACAGACCATCACCAAACATGGCACCACTGACAACAGCAGCAATTAAAAATGCTACAGGAAGACCTGTTTTTTGTGATATTCCAACTGCAATAGGTGATAGAGTTACGATTGTTCCAACAGAAGTTCCAAGGGACATGGATAAAAAAGAACCTATTATAAATATACCAGCTACCATAAAGCTAGGTGGAAAAACAGCTAGTCCTAAATTTACAGTAGAATCTACAGCTCCCATAGCTTTGCTGACTTCAGCAAAAGCACCGGCCAAAATAAAAATTAAGCACATAAGTATGATACTAGAATCTCCAGCACCTCTGCAAAATCTCTCAACTTTTAATTCTATAGGTATTTTTTTGTTTTGAAGTATGGCTATAGTAGATGCAATTATTAATGCTACAATTACAGGCATTTTATAAAAGTCTTTCATAATAATTGAAACACCAAGAAATAGAACCATAAATACACCTAACGGTAGTAGGGCTAGAGCGTTACCTTTTTTTTCATTCATTATTTTGAATACCTCCCATTATGCTTTTATGCAAGTTTTAACATGCGTAATTTGTAATAGCATTTATTATGCCAAGATATTCAAAAGTTGCAATAGCTTGAATTTTAATAAAATAATATAATTACAACGATATGTGTAAACGTTTTAAACCACTTTGTTAATTAAATTGTAAAAGAATGTTGACAACTGTAAATTATTTATTACAATTATAAGCGTTACAAATATATTTTATAGTTAAGCATAGTATCTATAATAAATATTTGTAGTTGATATAAAAGCTTTAAATTCAATGCTATAAAAATTTGTATATAATAATTTACAAATTATTTACTATGAATCGTATTACAATTATTTAGTATTGCATGTACAATGTATATAGTGTAATGCGTTGTTTAAACTTATGGAAGGAATATTTGAAGCATGAATTTAATACAAAACATAGATATGAATATATTAATCTTTATACAAGAAAAAATGCATACAGCATTAATGAACAAAGTAATGCCTGTAATAACGTCTTTAGGAAGTGGAGGATTAGTTTGGGTTTTCATAGCCATATTGCTTTTAATGAGTAATAAGTATAGAAAAGTTGGAATAATTATGGCATTAAGTTTAATGTTAGTTACTATATTAGGAGAGGGAATAATAAAGCATGCGGTTCAAAGAACAAGACCATGTGTAGATGTGCCTACAATGAAAATGCTTGTGAAAGTTCCTAAGTCTTCTTCATTTCCATCAGGACATACTGCTGCTAGTTTTGCAGCTGCAGGGGTTGTGATGATTAATTTAAAAAAGTATGGTTTATATGCACTATTATTAGCAAGTTTAATTGCTTTTTCAAGATTATACTTATTTGTTCATTATCCTTCAGATGTGCTTGCAGGAGTAATTTTAGGATTAGCTTGTGCTAAAATATCTAGCATGGCTGCTAAAAAGTTTCTTTAAGTTATTAATTAATCAGAAGAAAATTTACAATAAGTATACTTTATATTTGAAATGCAATGCAAAAACACCACATAATTCAACTTTGAATTATGTGGTGTTTTTGCGAATTGTTCGTTTTTTTAGTTGTTTCGTCAAATATTTATTGATGTTAGTTTGCTACTACTTGATTCTTCTTTAGTTTATTATTAAAAATAATATATAGTATTACTCCAGTTAAAAAGGTAATTATTTCTGTAATGGTCATAGACCATATAACACCATGCAATCCAAAGAAATTATTCAATACTATTATGACAGGAATGAAAAGAATTCCTTGTGTAATTGACATAATTGTTGATGGTGTTCCTTGACCTGATGCTTGAAAAATTCCTATAAATAATGTTGTAAATCCATTGAAAAATGCGGAAATAAGCATGGCAGCCATGATATAAACTCCAACACTTAATACTGCTGCATCATTAGAAAACAGATGAATAATTACATTTCTAAAAATATAAACTAAAGTAACAACCCCGCCTGATAATCCCAAAATCCATAAAGCTGATTGTTTTATACTGTCTTTTAATCTCTTAAAGTTTTCATTAGAAAAATTATATGCAATTAAAGGAATAATTCCTAGCGCCAGCCCCATTGCAAGAAATTCTGGTACTTGTACAATTCTCAAAGCAATCCCAAAACTAGCTACTACACTTTCTCCATATCTAATTGAATAATTATTCAAAAGAAGAGTTGTAATAATTAGAAAACCAGCTAGGAACAATTCAGAAACCCCAATTTTATATATCTCTATTTTATCTTTAAGAGAAATATTAAAATTCTTAATAAATCCTTTTAAATTCTCACTTTTTGTTTCCAAGTAGTAAACATAGTAAATAGATGAAGCTATATTAGCTAAAATCATTGATAATGCTACCCCTACAACATTAAATTTAAATAATAGTATAAATAATGGGTCAAAGATAAGACTAAAAATTGTACTTACAACCATTCCGAACATTGATTCTTTTGATGCTCCTTCTGCTCTCACAACTTGCTCCAATGCAAAGTTCATTACAATTGCAAAACCACCAATAAACATAGTTAAAGAATAACTTTTTGTATAATTAATAATAGCAGAAGTATCTGCCCCCATAATCTTAACAATAGGAGTAAGTGCTATTGTTAAGATTATTCCAAGCAAAATTCCTATGATAATACTACTATAAAAAGTATATCCTGCTATCTTCTTAGCTTTCTCTATATTTTGTTTTGCAACAAGACGAGTTATAAATGTTCCACCTCCAGCTCCTAACATATTTCCAAAAGCCATCAATATAGTGAAGATTGGTAGTCCTAAAGTAACAGCAGTTAACATATCTGTATTGTTTAATAGTCCAATAAAAAAAGCATTAATAACGTTATATATTGTACCTACTGACATACCAATCATCATAGGAATAGATAAATGTGCAATTGCCTTAGTAATTGGTGCATTTTCTAAATAATATTCGTTTGACAATTTTTGTTTCATAATTTCATCCTCCACAATAAGTATTCTTAGAATTCATATTCTTAGAATTCTAAGTTTTTAGGTATAAGTTATTATATTAATAACTTATAAATTTCTATCTACTTTCAATAGCAAAGCTAACAACGTCTCTTTTTCTTGTTCCGTCAAGCTTGCAATAATATTTTCCTCTGTATCAACCACTGATTTATTAAAATCTTCTATTAATTCAGCACCTTTAGGCAATACGTATATATGCTTTTGTCTCTCATTCTCTTTAGGAATTCTTCTTTCTATATATCCTTTTTTCTCTAACCCTTGAAGCATACTTGTAATGCTTGCTTCTGTACGTTGAAATGCTCGTGCCAAATCTTTTTGAATAATACCACTGTCTTGATGTTCATAAATATAACCTATCATGCGTCCTTGTTGAGAATTTAATCCTAACTTTTTTACTTTTTCATCAGAACTGAGTTTCATTTTTATCGCAATACTTCTTATTAATTGTGAATATGGTGTTTGTATAGAGTATCTAGAATTAGCCATTAAAATTCCTCCTAAAATTATCTTAGAGTTCTAACTATTTATAGTTTAACAATTAGAATTCAAAGTGTCAATGTTTATTTTATATTTATAATATTTCTTTCATTAATTAGGATTTGTCATCAACTTTCTTAATATAAACAAAATAAGAAGGCGAACCTCTTCCAGTTCCACCTAGACTTGATTCTCCTGCTTACTTAGGTGCATTATTAAGTTATCATTGATATTAATCTCTATTGATTGTATATATGGTTTTGTTTATAGTTATTTTTGGGGTTGTTAACTTCTTGCTAAAGCACTTTTGCTCCTATTGTTGAATACTTTTTATGAAAGTTAAATAACTATTTAACAGCACCATAAAGTATTTTTAAAGCCACACACAAAGACATGGTTACAAAAAGTGGTTTTATAATTTTTGCACCATTTTTAAGTGCTACTTTAGTACCAAATTTCGCTCCTATTATCATAAATATAGCTACAGGAATTCCCAGCTTGTAGTTAATTTGACCTCTAAAAGCAAACATTATTAAGGATGCAATATTGCTTCCAAAGTTCATTACCTTTCCATTTCCAGCAGAACGCACAAAATCGAATTGATATATACCTATAAGTCCAAATATTAAAAAAGATCCTGTTCCGGGACCAAAAAATCCATCATAAAATCCTAAAGAAAAAGCAAGGAGTATACCTAAAAACAAGCTTTTTTTACACAAACCTTTAAACTTGTCCTCTTTGCCAATACTTTTGGAAAATAAACTATATATTCCTACAAATAATAATAGTGTTAAAACTATCATATTAAGATATTTTGCATCTATAATAAGTACTGTATTTACACCTAAAACAGCACCTATAACTGTAAAAGGAAGCAAGAACTTTAAAATTTTTAAATCTACTTTTCCGGACTGCATAAATTTAAGAGAACTAGTAAATGATGCACAAGTAGAAGAAAATTTATTGGTACCAAGAGTTATATGAGGTGGAACTCCTGCTAGTAAAAAAGCTGGAACACTTATAATTCCGCCTCCTCCTGCAATAGAATCAACAAAAGCAGCAAAAAAACCAGCCACACACAAAAAGATTAGATTCATTGTCATAAAAAACACCGCCAATACTTAGTCATTTTAATTATCTCTATTAATTCTAACATAAAATTAGTAGGCTGGCTTAAAAAGTTCTATTAGTTGGATTTAAATTTTTTAAACAAATTATGTTTTAATATTTCATCTGAATATTGAAGCTGATTTAATACATCTTCCTTTTTCTTTTTTAGAGAATCAGTTTCATCAATTTTTTGGTTTGTAGATATATTATAGTAAGAATTTTTTTGGCTGACATAATAATAGTTATTATATATAAAAGAACCATCTCTAAATATAATATCTCCTTCAGAAGAATTAAAAAGATCCTTTCCCATAAAACTTTTATCAGATAAATTAAAAAGGTTAGCCATTGTAGGATATATATCCATTTGACCGCTATATATATTGTTTACTCCCTTAATGGATTCATCAGGAAAATGAATCATCATTGGAACCTTTTGAAGTTTCAACCACTCTATATCAGATAGAGAGTTTTTACCTAAGAATTTACTTAGTTCTTGTTCATGCTCCTTAGGAATAGCATAATGGTCGCCATATAGCACTATAACAGAATCTTTTAGAATGCCTTCTTTTTCTAATTTATCAAAGAAAATTCCTAGCTGTTCGTCTGTATAATGTATGGACTTTAAATAGTTGCCCAAAAGAGAGTTTTCATAAGAACCTACATTAAAATTACCATAGTTATCAACATCATCATAAGGAAAATGACTGCTTAAGGTTATTAAAAATGAATAGTAGGGTTTATTTAATTTTTTTATTTTATCTATAGATTGATTTAGAAAAGATTTATCGCTTAAACCTAAGCCAACATTTTCATCAATATTATAGCTTTTTTCACCATAAAAATTGTCAAAGCCAAATTTTTTGTATACTACATTTCTATTCCAAAAGCTTTCTCTGAATCCGTGAAATGCAGCTGTATTATAACCAGATTTTTTGAAACTTTTAGGCATAGCATTAAATTCATTGCCGCAATACAAAAAATACGCAGCACCAGATGAAGCTGGATATAAGGAATTGTTAGTCATAAATTCAGCATCAGAGGTTCCTCCAGCAGATATTTGGTAATAAAAATTATTGAAGTATTCACTACGTTTTATCCATCTATTTAAATTTGGAGTGACTTCTTTGCCGTCTACTTTAGCATTAATAACAAATTCCTGAAGAGCTTCAACTTGAATCATGATGAGATTTTTACCTTTTGCAGCTCCATTTAAATTATTGTTATGAGAAGAATTATCTTGAAAAAAAGTTTGTATGGATGTTTCTTCTGATTTAGATACAGGAGATTTTCGGCTTATATTGAAGGATATGAAATTATAAAAATCTAAATAATGATAATTAATACTTCCTAATTTTTTGGTTATATATACTTTATTGTACATGGTGGTTAAAAGTTTTGGTTGATCTTTTGATAGGGAATAAAAGTTAGAGGTATCTATAATTATACCTACAATTAATAGTACTGAAAAAACTAGGACTTTTGAAAGCTTACTTGTAATTTCAGCTTTTTCGGATTTATATTTATTAATTATTATAGGTATTAATATGAGATCTAAAGCATAAAAAAAGTCAGTAAATTTTATAATACTGCTTACACTAGATTTTACTGCTCCAAGTTGAAATCCATTTATAAGCACAGGTATTGATATTACATCTTTAAAATATCTAAAGTAATTTAAATCGCTTATAAAAAAGATGGTTATGATTAAATTGCATATGTATAAAAATTTAGTACGAATTTTGCTCTTTAAAATTAGAGAAAATGATACAAGGATTATAACAGAGGCGAATATTGGGTAAAGTAATGAAGTATATGAAAAGTAACCGGATTCCAGCTGTCTTCCGTATACGAGTGCTTTTGCACATACCAAAATTATAAATAATATTACATCTATATATGTACTAATAAGTACTTTTGCTTTTTTCATTTCATTTCCTCCGAAGTATAAAAAACACATTATAAATGATTATAAAACTAATATGTGTATAATTCTATAATAATATATTAACAAATTGTTTCAAAAAATTTAACAGTTATAAATAGAAGTTTCATTTAGAGAAAATTGTATTATAATTAAAAGGAGCTTAAATTTATTTACAAATATGATTATAAGGTGTTTTTATGGAAGTGTAAACATTTTGGAATTTTATTAAATAAGAGCTAAAATATTAAGTTGCATATTTTCCGTTTAGTAAAATAGCTATTTACATAAAGACAATAGTATAGCATAATATACTTGTTACGGAAACAGAATTTTTTAGGAGGAATAAGGAAATGGATGAGAATAAAGAAGAGATTAAAGAAGAAATGTTAATAGATGAAGAAGAAGCAAAAAAACAATTTTTGGAAGAGCTTAAAAATAAAAACAAAGAGGAGCAAAAAAAATTAATAGAAGAGGAAGAAGCAAAACTAGCAGCAGCTAAAGCAGCAGAAGAAGCAAAATTAGCAGCAGAAACTAAAGCACTAGAGGAAGCTAAAGCATTAGCATACAAATCAGAAGAAACAGATGTAGTGGTTGCTGAAGATAAGAGTGTTGCAGTAAATGAAGTTGAAAAACCTCATACAAAATTCAGCTGTAATTCTTTAAAAGCAGCTGTTGTAGATACAGCAGTAGTAGGAATTGTTTCAATTGCAGGTGTAGGTTTGCTGGATCTTATATTAAGACTTATATTTGGATATTATGTTGTAGATTACAAAGGATTTTTCATAATATTTATGATAGTATTATTGATTTTATATCCAGTAATAATGGAAAATACAAAAGTAAAAGAAACTTTAGGACAGAAATTAAGTAAAAAGGAAGTTCAAGAAAGGAAAGAATAAGAATTGAAAAAAGGCAAGGAATACGAATTTTACATAGAAGAAACTCAATTCCCTGGCACTGGAGTAGCAGTTCAAGATGGCACAAGGGTACTTATTAAGAATGGAATTCCAGGACAAAAGGTACTAGCTAGGATTACTAAGAAGAGAAGAGATAAAGCAGAAGCAAAATTATTACAAGTAATAGAAAATGTAAATTATGCAGTGGAACCATCATGTCCGCATTTTAATTTATGTGGTGGATGTACAACTCAATTTCTGCCTTATGAAAAACAGCTTGAATTAAAACATAAGCAAGTATTAGACCTTTTTCATAATGCAGGTATTGAGAATTATGAATTCTTGGGAATAGAAACAAGTCCTGAAGAATTTGAGTATAGAAATAAGATGGAATTCACCTTTGGAGATGAAGAAAAGGGCGGAGAACTAACCCTTGGAATGCATATAAAAGGAAAAAGTTTTGGAATAGTTAATGTGGATAACTGTAAAATAGTAGATGAAGATTTTAGAAAGATTTTAGATTTCACAGTAAATTATTTTAGAAAAAATCCACTTCCTTATTATAGAGTTATGAAAAGAGAAGGATACTTAAGAAACTTAGTAATAAGAAAAGGTAAAAATACGGGTGAAATATTAGTAAACTTAGTAACGACATCACAGATAGACTTTGATTTAGAAGAATTTAAAGAAAGTCTTTTAAATTTAAGTTATGCTGGAGAGTTAAAAGGAATTCTACATACTATAAATGATAGTTTTTCAGATGTAGTTCAGGCAGATGAAATAAAAGTACTTTATGGTAGAGATTATATAATTGAGGAACTTATGGGCCTTAAATTTAAAATAGCCCCAGAATCCTTTTTTCAAACTAATTCAAAGGGTGCAGAAAAGTTATACAGCATAGTTAAAGAATTTTTAGGAGATGCTTCTTCAAAGGTGGTTTTTGACCTTTATTGTGGTACTGGTACAATTGGCCAGATAGTGGCCTCTAATGCTAAAAAGGTTCTAGGTATTGAACTTATAGAAGAAGCTGTTAAGGCTGCAAATGAAAATTCTAAATTAAATGGCTTAAACAACTGTGAATTTATAGCTGGTGATGTGGCTAAGGTTATAAAAACTGTAACTGAAAAACCAGATGTAATAATATTAGACCCACCAAGACCAGGAGTTCATCCAGTGGCTTTAGACTATGTTATAAAGTTTAATGCTCCTGACATAGTTTACGTATCCTGTAATCCTAAAACCTTGGTTACGGACTTAAAAGGCCTTATAGAAGCAGGTTATAAGGTTGAGAAGGTTAAGATTATGGATATGTTTCCACACACGCCTCACGTGGAGACTGTGGTTAAGCTAAGCAAGTAAAATCAATAGGTATATAAATTTATAGAATACTAAAATACAGATTTTCCACCGTAATTTTATATACGGTGGAAAAATTATTTTGAGCCATAAATAATATACTCAAGTATATGGGCAGTGTCTTATTTTAATTTTATAATGAATAAAAAAATCAGGAGGTATACTAAACTATTATGAATCGTTATAAAGCTACTGTAATCCTAATTATAGCTACAATTGGTTTCCTAATCAGTTATCCTTTCCATAAAACTTTCATTGGGGGTCTTATAAGTAGTGGCTTTTGTGCTTCAATGATAGGAGGATTTGCTGATTGGTATGGAATAACAGCTTTATTTAGAAAGCCCCTTGGAGTATCATTTAAAACTGAGATAATACCTAAAAATAGAGAAAAAATATTTGATGGTTTAAGCAATATGGTGAGTGAGGAGCTATTAACAAGAGAACACTTAAAGAAACTGTTAAATGAATATGACACCTCAAAAGTAATCTTAAAGTATGCATCAAATAATAAAGAGTATGAAAATATTAAAAAGATTGCTAGCTCAATTATTAAGGAGAGTTTTGACAAAATACAAAATGATGAGGCGAGCAAGGTTGCAGCTAACTTAGTAACACAAAATCTAGCACAATTAAATTTATGGAAGATATTGATTTCTGCCGTTAAGATATCAATAAAAAATGGATATGATGAAAAAATAATAAATTTTATAATTGATGAAATTATTTCTTATATTAGAACAGATGATTTTCATCGTATACTTACTGATGTAGTAGAGAAAACTAAAAATTCTTATGAAAATGGTATGACAAAGAGAATTATTCTTAATGCAGTAGTACTAGATATGCTTTTGAAGTTATCTCCTGAAAACATTGCAAGGGTTATCCAGGAAAAGGCAGCAGACTATTTTTATAATTTCAAAAATACCAATAATAGTGATAGATTAAAATTTAAAGAATGGATTGATGAGAAGTTTATAGAATTAGAGCAAAGTGATAATGTTAAGAATAAAATTGAAAAATGGAAGATAAGTCAAATAAACAATCTTAAAATTGAAGAATATGTAGATGGATTTTTTCAAAATTTAAAGGACAAAGGCATGGAAGAGGATGGCATCATAAAGAAATTTATTTATGAGACAGAGCTTAAAATTGATACTGTTAGAAATAAGTTTAATAATGATATTTGTTTTCAGAAAAGTGTGGATAACTATATAAAGAAGGCTGCATCACAACTTATTGACAGTGCTCATGAAAGCATTGGTAGAATTGTTAGAGAAAATTTAGACAAGTATTCAAATGATATGTTAATAGAACTAATTGAGTCAAAGGCAGGAAATGATTTGCAATTAATTAGAATTAATGGTTCAGTGGTTGGCGGCTTAATTGGTATTATAGTGTTTATCCTAACATATAGAATTTAAATAGGGGTAAGAATATGAGAAATAAGAAGATAGCAGATAGATTATTATTTATATTACTTATAGCATTTATTACCGTTGTTTTTATAAAAGCATATTTTCACAAAAGCTTTTTTACTGAAATGTTGGGTTTTGTCATTGAAGCAGCATTGATTGGAGGAATTGCGGATTGGTTTGCTATAACAGCCTTATATGAAAAACCTTTAGGCTTTCCATGGCATACCGCTATAATTCCTAAGAATAGAGATAAGGTTATAAATTCAATAGCTTATATGGTGGAAAATGAACTGTTAAATGAAAGAACATTAAAGAGTAGGATAAAGAAAATTAAGATTATTGATACCTTGATTGAATATATTGATAGGAATGCAAAACAAGGTGGATATATATTTGAGTTCCTGGAGAAATATACTACAAAGTTTTTAGAGGACATAGATAAAGATAAAATTGCCAGGTACATTGAAGACAATTTGAAAAGCAATTTGAAAGAAGTGGACTTATCTATATACTTAAGTAAAATTTTAATTTTTGCAGTAAAAAGTAGTGATTGTGAAAAGTTATTTGTTGATGTCTTAGAGAAAATAATTGCGAAGGCAAAAGAAGATAATACAAGAAATGAAATTTATAATATGATAAATGAACTTATAAAAAAGAATATAGATAATAAAAAAGGTATCCAAAGAATGTTAATGCAAGTTGCAGTGACATTAGCAGAAGAGACAGATAGTGTCAACACTTTAGATGCAGCATACTCTATACAAAAACAGATATTAGAAGTGCTTTTAGAGTTAAAAGATATAAATAATCCAATACATATTGAAATGATCAATAAAATTGAAGAAGTTATAGAAAAACTGCATACTGATGAGAAAGTAATATCTAGTGTAGAAAAGTGGAAATTGGATACCATTGAAAAAATTATAATTAGAAATGAGCTTGGCAATGTTATAGAAAATACTATTATGGCTCTAAGGTATGCTATTAAAAAGGAAAGCGTTCAAGTGGATGAACTATTATCCAAGAATACAAATGTGGAAAATTTTCAATTGTACTCAAACAGTATGCAACCTGTTATTAATTGGTTAAAAGAACAAATAAGCAGTTATTGGGAAAATTTTAAAAATGATAGTAAAGCAAAGCGAAGTATAGAAATTTATATTAAAGGATTTATCTATAAGATTATAAAATCAGAGCATCATTTTATAGGAATTATAGTTAATAAAACATTAAGCAATTTAACAGATGATTCCCTTAATGATTTTATACAGAAAAAGGCAGGAAACGAGTTGCATTGGATTCGTATAAATGGGTGTATTGTTGGAGCGGTGTTTGGATTAATTGTATTTTTGTTTATGAATGGGGTTTATATGCCTATTATATCAAGGGTGTTTCATTTAATGTAAAATTATTTTTTAGTAGAAATACAACGGAAGAACAAAATTTTTATATTAAATTAGCAGAGATATTATTACAAAAGGAACAACAAAGAGAAATCACTTAATTTCTTAATCATGAGAACTGAAATAGCAAGATTAGCTAAAGATTCGCAGCATTCTTTGCAATTTGTGAATAAAATATGAACAAAATAATAAGAAGAAAGCAAAAAGGGAGGGAAACCTTCCTTTTTAAATTTTTGCAGATTAAATGTATACATCTATATCACTAGCTTGTAATTTATAAGTATAACTCAGAGTAAAGTGCTTCTAAATTCAAATTAGAAGCACTAGAAATATCTTTAGCAATCTGGCCATGTTTTAAAAATATAAATCTTGAACAAATGCTACTGACAAAATCTAAAATGTGACTTGATATTATAATAATGGCTCCTTTAGATTTAGAATCATTTATCTGTTTTTTTAATGTAATTATTCCTTTAGTGTCAATTCCATTTGTTGGTTCATCAAGTATTATTAAGTTAGGGTTACCTAGAAAAGCGCTAATTATGCCAATCTTTTTTTTCATTCCCATAGATAAATTTTTTAATAATTGATGTCGGTGTTCCCATAAATCATAGCTAGCTAATAGGCTTTCAATATCTGAGCTTAAATTTGATTTGAATTTTACACAAGCTACAAAATCAAGAAACTCATATACACTCATTTTTTCATAAAAAAATAAGTCCTCTGGTAGATAACCAATATATCTTTTTGACTCTCTACTAGTAGTAGAGAGATTGTTAACCAAAACGTTTCCTTCTTGACTTTTCATTACACCAGCAATAATTTTTAAAGTTGTTGACTTACCAGAACCATTTGGACCTATTAGTGCTAAAATTTCTGATGAATCTATGTTTATAGAAATTTTAGTGATGCCTTTATTATTAGGATATATTTTGGTTAAATTATTAGCAGTTAACATAAATGTAGTACCTCTTTCTATGATATTAAATAGATTTTTACATCTTAATTTTATTCATAAAAGTATTTTTTCCAGTTCTTATAACCATTTTTTAATGCAATGTAAATAATAGCAAATGGAAGAAGCGGAACAATCATTAAAAAATTCCCAATTAGTATTGGAATATTTGTCTTTTCTATATTAGGGTAAAACATTATTAATATGCTATTATAATATATTGATAAAAATAGAGCTATAATAACTAAGGTTATTATAATTAATATTAACTTAGGAAAAATAAAACATTTAAAAGAATATAATATTATAAATTGATATGTTGATATAAAAAGAACACTTATTATTTTACAGCATACATACTCTTTATACTTTATTGGTAGTTGTTGATATATCATAAAATTGCTAGCCTCAATTTTATATAGCACTTGAGAATACATTGTATTCAAATATATAACAATAATGCTTATAATAAAATATATAGTATAATCATTATTAAATAAAACAACAACGAGATATATACAAAATGAAAGTATTTGTAGCAGTAAAAAATCCATGTTCCTAGTTAATGAAAAAAAATCTTTCAATATATGGGATATAACTGGTTTTTTAAATCTATTTTTCCTGTGAAGTAAATCTTTTATATTATTAAATCTGTTAGTAGTTGAATTTACAAGTGAAGCATAAATATGTACTTTTCTAGCTATCAAAATCAATAAAATAGATAGAATAATAAATAAAGTCATTATAAAATATAAATTATCATATAAATTATTTATTAAAAATTTTATAAATGTGCTGTTAATTACATGTTCAAATACTAAAGATAAATCAGCTATTTTAAAATTAAAATTAATATAAAGGCAATATGCTAATATCACTAAGAACATACTTGCAAGGATAATTTTAATTGCTTTATAAATTGAAGATATATTAATTGTTAAGAAAATCAATAGTATAAATTTATAAATAGCTAAATACAACATAAAATATTTCAATAAATTAATCAAAATTAAGAAAATAGATGTTCTAAAATTAAGAATCCCATATACTATTGAAAGAATATAAAAAATATATCTTTGTTTAAAAAATCCAATACTAGTTATTTGTATGTTTGTATACGAAAGTCCTTTTAAAAAAGAAATTTCATTGGTACATAAAAATTTTTTTGTGTTAACAATTACTAAGTTAAAAGTAATTATAATATGCAACAATGCAAGGCTTTTTTTTATTAATATACTATTATATTCATACTTTTTTGAAAGAAACATATCAAATGAATTTCCAAAATAATTTGATATTAAAAATATACATATATATATTAGTAGATATTTATAATTTTTTTTAAAATTATTTGCTTTTATCCAGTAGATTATATTTTTATCCATAGAAATTAACTCCTTAGGTAACTTTTAAGCTTCTAAAAACAAAAATCAAACAATATTTTAAAATCATAGAAATTGTTTTTACAATATTCTTTGGCGTAATTTTATATTTTTTAATAAGCTCATAGACCTTATAGCCATCTGTCTTAATAAAGAATTTATTAAATGGAACTAAAGAGAACATTCCTACCATTAAAAGACCTAAAAATAGTATAAAGAAATATGTAAGTTGTATCTTATGTACGAATATTACGATAAGCACACTAATAATCAAAAATGAGATTAAACCAAACAGCAATGACATAATTGGTCCAGCTAATGATATATATAAAATATCATTACTAGTAAACTCGCCATTAAAATATACAGAAACTCCTATGCAAATTTTAATTTTTTTAAATTGTATTGAATCAAATCTCAATGATTTAACTTGATTACCTCTACCTTGAATAATCAACATAGAGGCATGAAAAGTTTCTTCTAATGTTATTGATAACAGAATTAGAAAAATGCATATGAAAATATTTGGTATATTGGTTGTTTTTAGTAAGTCTTTATGTACGCATAATACTAATGTTATAAGAACCAATAATGGTACAATCAAATATTTAAAAACTTTTTGCAATATATATATATATAATACAAAAAAATTATCTTTCTTATTGTTTGGTATATCAATATAAAAACTTCTAATCATGAATAACTAACCTTTCCATAATAGGACATAAATGTTTATTAGCCTATTTGTATCATTATAATGTAAGAAATTTAATTTTAAATCAATAACTTATTGATTCTTGATATTTGGTTATAAACTTAAGGAACACTAATATAAATTTATTCACAAGTTAGTTCTGCAACTTGTTCTTTTAAATATTTACTTATGTTTTTGTATAATATCTTTGACTCAGGTCTTATATCGCCTTTACTTAGTCTAATTAATGCATCGTAATATAGTATTTGAATATCTTCTCTATTAAAATTATTAGTATCATACACTGGAGTCAATGTATTATAATTATCTGTATCAAAATCCTTAATTTTTATCCCAACTTTATCAGGGTTATTATACATAAAGGTACCTGGAAAAGGAGTAGAAACACTGAAAACTACTTTTGCACCATAAGATTGTAGTTCTAATGCTAATTCTACTGATTTATTTATAGTTTCAATTGTATCATATGGTTGACCTATCATTAAACAAGTAGCAGTACTAATGTCTAGCTCTCTTGCCCATAAAAAAGTTTTTCTTATTTGATCAATTGTTATATTTTTCTTTAAGCAATCTAACATTTCTTGACTTCCAGTTTCTACACCAAATTGAACTGATGTACATCCACAGTCTTTCATCTCTTTTAATAAATCTTTACTCATTATATCAACTCTTGATTCACAATTCCATGTAATGCCTAGATTTTCTTTTTTTAGTAGTTCAAGTAGTTTATATAATCTTTCAACATCTGCAGTCATTGTATCATCAACTATTTGTATATGAGTACTACCAAGTGACTTTAAATATTTAAATTCTTCAAGTACATTTTCTGCTGAACGTACTCTATATCTTCCACCTGATAAAGCAGTAGCGGCACAGAATATACATTTGCCTGGACATCCTCTGCTAGTAGAAATGCTTGCTGGTACAGCGTATTTATTTAAATCATATAGTTTTCTATCTGGAAAAGGTATCATATCTAGATCTTCTATGAATTTTTTGCGAGGATTCTTCTTTATTATTCCATTATCAATATATGATATGCCTTCGATATTATGTAGACTACCAATATTATTTATATAATAATCACACAAATCTTTTACTATTAATTCGCCTTCATGTCTAACAACTAAATCTATAAATCCAGATTTTAATGTATCTTCATATTCAAATGTTACATGACATCCACCCATAAAGACGATTATTTCACTATTCAATGATTTTATATATTTAGCAATAGCTAGTCCACTTTTATAGGTTTCTGTAGTTGTTGATATTCCTATAAGCTTTGGACTATTTGATTTAATAATTTTTTCTAAATCTAGAATTGTAACTTCCTTAATGTAAAAATCAAGTATTTTTGCTGTATAATTATTTTTAATAAGCCATGTTCCAATGTATCCCAAGCCCAATGGTGGTAACCCTTGAATCCTATGTGATAATATACTTCCAGGTAATGGAGATGGTGCATTTATTAAAAGTACATCTAAATCATTGTTCATACTTAGTTCCCCCTAGTTAGAATTCCTATCTTATCTTTATATAAAGGATCCCAATTTTTAATTAAAAGTCCTTCATTATGGAGCATGTCTATTAATTTTTTTATATCATCATATACTTTATTTTCATCTGAAATATCAAATATATTAAGAATTTCTGTAATGATATCTTTGACTGTGTTCTTACCATTTGACATCTTCCAAAGTACAGTAGATACTGAATTTAGCTCTACAACATGATTAAATCCAATTATTGAAGCTTTGTTATTTTCAATTTTATAACTTTGAATAACTCTACATGGTTTAAAATCTAACATTGATTTCATCCTTTCTATTAAATTTAATAAGGGGAATATAAGAAAATTCCCCTTATAGCTTAATGTACATGTGTAGGTGGCCATAATGCTGATATAACAATTGCACCGACAGCAGCCAAAGCGAATGCAGAAGAATGTACATCAACACATACTTCTTCATCTTCAATTATTTGCATAACTGGTTCTTCGTATTTCATAAATGTCACCTCCTTAAAAGTTTATGGTTTAGTCGCTTGCAGAATTCCACAAGTGTTGATTAGCCTAACTTTTTAGCTGTTAGGTTTTTATATTTTCCTCCACCATGAGATAATAGTTGTAACTACATAAAATAGTAAATCATAGAGGAGGAGAACAAACTCACTTAAAGTATATAGTTAATTAGTTTGTTCTCTAATTTAAGATTATATATATATTAATCTTAAATTCAATATAAATGTTATGAAATATGTAAATTATGTCGTGAAATGAAATATTTGAATATAAAGTACATTTGGGATAAAATATGGTAGTTTTGCGATATACATATTGAATTCTATCTAAATTACTGCTATATTATTTTAATTATTGTAAAAATAATGGTATAAATAGAGTTATTATGTAAGTGGTAAAGTGGAATATAAAATATTGGGAGATATATTAACAGCAGATGATGGAGAAGAAAAGAAAGTAATATCTGTAGAAGAGTACTTAGCAAAAGACATAATGATAAGCCAGTTATTCTTGAAATTGATGCTAAAAAGGCTTGGTTGAGCTTGCTATGGGAAGGACTCTTCTGTCTACGATGATATTACTGACAGCCTTGCTGGGATTTATTTTTCATTTGGAATTTCATTCATTGAGGTCATGGAAAGCTATTGTACTCTGATGATTGTTGAGTTTAGGAAGTTGCTGTTTTATATATCGATAAAATGCCAACATATTTTCAGTCAACACTTTGTTTTTTTTCTTTACGAAATATACGTCCCAGCTAAAGTTATCATCTGGAAATTTATAATATCTGAGCTTGGAATCATCCGGACGTATGGTATGTGCTGGAACAACAAACAGAAGGTTGTTATGTTGTGCAATCTCTCTTAAGGAGTTGAAGTCACCAGAGGATATATCAATAATTGGGTTAAATCCTGCATTTCGACAAGTCGCAACGAAATTGTGGCGTATGTGAAATTGTGTGTTAAACATGGCATATCGTTGACAGTTCAAATCATCTATCTGGATATGTTTTTTGCGGTATAATTCGTGTGTCCACGGAATACACAGATATATATCTTCTTGCATCAAACATTCAGCAGAAAAGCGGTCTGAATCTATGACACCAGTTGTAATACAGAAATCATATTCGTCTTTTTTCAAAAGTTCTTCCAGATAAAAGTCTGCATGATCTGCATATTCAATATTCACATGTGGATGTGTATTCTGGAAATCTGTAATCAGTTTATAAGGCAGTACAGAAATTACGCCAAAGGCCATACCAAGAAAAATGGTTTCCTGAGGCACATCCTTTATCTGAGAAATATGGGAATACATATATCTTTTTCGCTCCAAAATAATACGACATTCATCCAGAAAATACGCGCCATATTTTGTGGGGGATACTCCATTGGTATTTCTGTAAAGCAGTTGGCATCCAAGCTCTTCTTCCAGTTCTCGGACTATTTTGGATATGCCTTGCTGGGATACATGATATACCGCAGATGCCTTATTGATACTTTTGCACTCGCATACTTCTATAAAGACTTCCATTTGTCTGAATGTCATAACCCATCCTCCTTCATAACTTTTTTAAATATAGTAACTTATCACACATTGTATAATAAGTTTCTTATAGAAAATAGCGCAAGTATAATTAAAAATCGCAAATGTTCACGAAACAGTCTTCTGCATACAACCTTTTGGTTGTATAGATACAATGATTTTTCTTCTTTTTTGTCTTAATTTTATCATATATACTTAAGGTGTCAAGAAATTATCAAACTCAGATAAAAAAGGAGTAAAAAGATATGAAGAACAAATATTATCCACATCTTGCGAGTCCTATTAAGATTAACGGAGTTACTTTTAAAAATAGAATTTTTGGTGCGCCTATGTCCAATCCGGAATTAGATGCAGACTGTAATATGAGGAAAGAAGAAATCGCATTTCATGAAAATCGTGCACGTGGTGGTCTTGCAAGTGTAGCCATTGGTCTTGGTATTGTAGATGCTATTGGTCGTACACACACAAAGGAAATAAAACTCTATGACATAATGTCTCTCCCTTCACTTAAGGAAGCTGCAAACGCTATGCATCGTCACAATTGTAATGCAGTAATGGAGCTCGCCCACGGAGGAAAATATGGGAATGCCCGTGGTCATGGCAATGCTGATGGCACATTAATTGGGCCCAATGATGAAATAAATCCAGAAGGACTTCAGGTTCGCAGCATGACAGATGAGGATATCTATAGAGTTGCGGATTGTTTTGCTGAAGGTGCAAAACTGGTGAAAGAAGCTGGCTTTGACATGGTACTTATCCACGGTGGTCATGGATGGCTGCTTGGTCAGTTCAGCTCTCCAACCATGAATTACAGAACAGATAAATGGGGTGGCAGTCTGGAGAATCGTATGCGTTTTCCACTGCTGGTAATAGAAAAAGTACGTGAAGCCGTTGGACCTAATTATCCAATTGAATTCCGTATGAGTGGAGCAGAGTATACGAAAGATGGATACACAATCGAAGAAGGTATCGATATGGCCAAAATGCTGGATGGGAAGGTGGATATTATCCATGTTTCTGCTGGTATTCATGAAGATCCAGAGGTATTTACACTTACTCACCCATCTATGTTTATTGAACATGGATATAATGTATATCTTGCGTCTGAGATTAAAAAGCATGTTAAGACACCAATTGCTACATTAGGCGGACTAAATGATCCGGACATGATGGAAGAAATTATTGCTTCAGGAAAAGCAGATATCATACAGGTTGCACGTCAATCACTGGCTGATCCATATTTCCCAGAGAAAGCATTTTCAGGAAATGCAGATGATATTAATCGCTGTTGCCGCTGCTACACTTGTTTCTTCAATTATTTAACAAATAGAACATTCTG
This sequence comes from Clostridium sp. JS66, assembly GCF_033561535.1. Lineage (NCBI taxonomy): Bacteria > Bacillati > Bacillota > Clostridia > Eubacteriales > Clostridiaceae > Clostridium > Clostridium sp. JS66. Next base: position 868,671 of record NZ_CP131467.1, read on the forward strand.
TTGTGCGTTTAACCCAGTTATTGGTAACGAACTGGAAAATAAGCATGCATTCCCAGCTACAACGCCAAAAAAAGTTATCGTAGTTGGTGGTGGCCCAGGCGGTATGGAAGCAGCTATTACAGCAGCTCATCGTGGTCATTCTGTTACTCTTTATGAAAAGAGCAGTGAGCTTGGCGGACAACTTCTTTCTGAACAGTATATTCCTTTTAAGCAGGATATGTTCAACTTTGTAAAAGTATTAAAAGGACGTTTGGAGAAATCAGGCGTTGAGGTTTGTTTGAATACAGAGCTTACTGCTGAACAGGCTGCAGCAGAGAATGCTGATGTCATTATTACAGCTATTGGCGCTAAACCGATTGTTCCACCAATCCCTGGAATTGGTAATGAGAAAGTTGTTGGACTTGAAGCTCTTCATCAGAAGGCTCCTGCACTTGGACACAAGGTTGTTATCCTTGGCGGAGGTCTTGTTGGATGCGAATCTGCAATTTATCTGGATAGCCTTGGAAAAGATGTTACAATCGTTGAGATGAAAAGAGACTGGGCAGCAGATTCTTACTTTATGCACAAAAGTGCAATGGTAAGGGCAATGCGTGGCAGCAATATCAAGATTAATGTAAATACAAAGGCAAAGGCTGTTACAGCTGAAGGACTTGTCTGTGAGACAACCCATGGTGAAGTTACTTTGGAGGCTGACAGCATTTTGTTAGCAGCAGGTATGAAAGCTGACTGTGCAGTTGCAGACAGCTTCTATAACGCAGCACCACGTGTATTTGAAACAGGCGACTGTATTAAGCCGGGTCGTGTTGTTGAGGCAGTTACAAACGGATACTACCGTGCACTGGATATTTAAGATTAGACATAGAAACTCTATATTTAAAGAAGGGGGATTATTATGAAAATAAAAGCAGCAGTAGTTCATGAAAAAGGACAAGATTTTAAAATTGAAGAGGTAGAATTAGCACCACCAAAGGCAGATGAAATACTTGTAAAAATAGTATCAAGTGGTGTTTGTCATACTGATGAAGTTGCAAAACTACAAGTGATTCCAGTACCTTTACCAGCAGTATTTGGACATGAAGGTTGTGGTATTGTAGAAGAGGTTGGTAGTAGTGTTACTGAGTTTAAAAAGGGTGACCGTGTTGGATTTTCCTTTGGATTTTGTGGACATTGTGAAAACTGTCTAAGTGCACATCAACATGCATGTGAAAATTTTAATGCAATTAATTTTGGTGGGGTTATGAGTGATGGTACAAAGAGACTTTCACAAAATGGAAAAGAAATATCTTCATTCTTTGGACAATCTTCCTTTGCAACTTATGCAGTAGTAAATCAAAATAGTGCAATAAAGGTTGATGATGATATAGATCTTGCATTGGTAGGCCCCCTAGGTTGTGGCATCCAAACAGGTGCAGGTGCTGTATTAAATAGATTAAATCCAAAGTTTGGTTCTACTATTGCGGTATTTGGATGTGGAACTATAGGAATGAGTGCTATTATGGCAGCTAAAATTACAGGATGCTCAAAAATTATTGCAGTAGGAGGAAATCCAGGTAGTTTAGAACTTGCAAAGGAGCTTGGAGCAACTCATACTATAAACAGAAAAGAAACTGATGATATAGTTTGTGAAGTCAAGAAGATCACAAATGGAGGATGCCACTATGCAATTGATACCACTGGAGTTGGTGATTTTGTAAAGAAAGCTCTTGCTTGTGTTCGTTTCTTAGGTACTGCAGTGGTTTTGGGAGCAACTGGAGATTTGACCATTAATGTACAAGAAGAATTAATGGGTGAAGCAAAATCTTTAATTGGGATTGTAGAAGGTGATTCTATTCCAAAGTTATTTATTCCTAAATTAATTCAATACTATAAAGAAGGTAAATTTCCATTTGATAAATTAATTAAATTCTATGATTTTGAAGATATTAACAAAGCCTTTGAAGACTCTCACAATGGTAAAGTTATTAAAGCTGTATTAAAAATAAATTAAATGGCTGAACAATCTGAAAGTTACCATAAGTAACTTGTTTAATAATCTCAATATGAATTTACTTGACTCAAACAGGTAATAATTTTTTTAAGTTTAAGGCTTAAATTTATAGATTTTATGTTGAACTTGCACATCCCTAAGGATTTTGAAATTAGGGGTGTGCATTTTTTAGTATAAATATATTTAGTTATAAAAATTAGCTATAATTATTGAATATCAAAAATATTAATAGGTAGATGATACACTTATTAATAAAATGGTAACTGCTTTAGATTTTGATTGTGAAACTAGGAGATATCTATAAGGGTGTAAAATTATGAATGGCAGCATCAGAAGTAGAAAAAGCAACTAATAAGGAAATAAAAAAATAAAATTCAATTATATTGAAATATTGCCTAAAAATTAGTTTTTGTGTTAATATTGGTATGGCTAGTAAATAGAAAATATGTAAATTTATTATAAGGAGAAATTATGAGCGGAAGAAGCACTTATTATTATATGAAAATGATTGAATATAGTAATGCAGAAAGAATATTGCTGGATAAATTAGAAAGTATAAATAGTAATCTTAGACAATGTGATGATAGTTTCTCTAATTTTCCAAATGTATATAACAACAATATTAATTTAGAGGGGCAAGTTATAGAAAATTTTAATAGTAAATCTAAAAAGTTTGGTAAGGAATTGGAAAGTATACTTAATAAGGCTAAGTCTAGCAGAGATGTAATTAGTGAAAAAAAAGTATTAGCACATGCAAGATATTTGTATTATATGGAGCTGTACGAGGAGTCATTAGATGATGATTAAGAAAATGAGATAAAGTAGGAATCTAGCATGCTAGATACGAAAAGGAGTTTATGATATATGCAAAGTGATTTATTATATGAAGTTAATAGTAACTTATCAAATCAAATTTATGCGTTAGAGCAAGTTAATCAAAAATTAAGAACTTCATTAAGTGGAGTTACAGATATAATAAAGATATTGCAAAGCGATGTATGGCAAGGACAAAGTAAGAAAACAGCCTTAGATTTATTGTCAATATTTCATACATATCATGCTAAGCTTATAGAGGCTAGTGAAATGAATCTTAGTGCAATGAAGGTACTAGATGATAAGGCTACTAGTTATATGAGTAGTGGAGCAATTCCGGTGTTATGGAGGAGTGATGGTCCAAGCAAGTCATTTAAAGAGAAGGTAGCAACAAGTTTAAACCAAGCTTCAGATTATGTATACAAAGAGGCTTGTGAAGCAGGAGAATATGTATCAGAAAAAGCAAATGAGGCAGGAGAATATCTTTCAAAAAAGGCAAATGAAGCAGGTGAAAGCATATCAGAGACTGCTAATGAGGCTGGGCAATTTGTTTCAAATATACTATAGAATTGGTGGTGCTAATATTAAATGATTAATTCCAATGAACTATATTATTTAAATAGAGCCTTAGATGGAATGGAGATTTATGGAGTAGATCCTGTGGAAAATATAGTTAATACTTTAGGCAGTGGAAAAACAGCCAAGGAAAGTTTAATAGAGAAGAACATATTAACAAAAGAAGGAAAGATAAATGAAAGATCTTATTTGTTAATTGAAGGTTTAGAAAAATATAAAAAGGCCAAAAAGTATTTATGGGTGAATAGTAGAATAGTAGCATTAGATGACACAAATTTTGTAATACATTTAGAAAAAGAAGAAGAAGGCAAAATTGTATTAAAAGAAATTACTAAAGCAATAATGTTATATAGCATAATTAAAGAAAATTCTTTTTTATGGGGAAACAAAGTAGTTGAAAACAGTGGAAAGTATGTTTCAGTTAAGGAGTTTGTATCAAATATACTTAATGGAAAAAAAGATGAGGATATATTGTATATAAAAATAGAAAATCCAAGCAGACAAGAGGTATATAACATATATTATAAGGAAAAAGATGATATTTTTAAATACGATGTGATTTATAAATCACTTAAGAAAGTAAACCCAAAAGATATAAGGATTGAATTAGTAAAATTATTTGATATGAAGTGGGGGGAAGAAATTGGCTAATATAAAAGTTGGAGAAGAGTTAATTGATATTGCAGAGAAAATTGATAATTGCCAGAATTTAGTTGATGAGGCCCTTGAATTATATATAAATGTAATGACAGAATTTGAAGGACAATATCAAGGAGCAGCTTTGGACAACATAAAGCAATTTTGTAATTCAGAAGGAATGCAGATTAAAAAATTGTCAGATCTTTATGGAAAAGCATCTACTTATATAACATATGCATATAAACAAATGGGTTTCACAGATGGAGAATTAGCTCAAATGATAAAAAATCGACAATCCATAGTTGGAGGAAAGAAATAATGGTTAGAACTTTTAAGTTAGATGAAAATACCATAAACAAGAAAGGGCAGACAGGATATGAAGTTACAGATAAAATATTAGAACACTTAAAAAAAGCAGACAGTTTAATAGAAGATGCATATGCTGAAATAAATAGACATGAGGATTTAGCTTATGTGCAATATAATTCGTTATCTTCTGATTGTACTAAGATAAGTGATTATAGTAGAGATTATAAAGATTTTAAAGGATTTACAAATGAATATAATGAAAATGTGGATTCAATATTTTTTAAAGCTCAAGAAGAGGCAATGAAATATTTAAGAGATGTGAGATTAGAAGAAATTGAATTAGATAATAATTTAGGAATAAAACAGATGTATACAAGCCATTACCCTGGATTAGAGGGACAAGAGTTTGTAAAATCTAAAATAAATATAAAGGATTTACTTGAATGTGGTGATGTAGATAAGGCACTTAAACAAGAATTTCAGCAGCAGCAACTAGCAATAAAAAATCTAAAAGAATTAGCTAAACTGCCAAAAGAAAAATGGCCACAAGGCATGACAGATGAAAGAATGGAAAAAATAAGAGCTTATGTAGAACAGTTGAAAGAGACAAAAGAAGATCAAGAATCCTATGATGATTCCATAAAAAAATTAATTACTTCAGGGGAACTTGATTATGAAACTTCAGGTGAGAAAATAACGTCTACAGTACTAGATTGTATTCCAATAGTAGGAGATATAAAAGGAATAGCAGAAGTGGCAATTGGAAAAGATCTAGTATCAGGGAGAAGATTCTCAGATAAAGAGAGAGCCATAATGTTAGGGGCAACAATAATAGGATTTAGCCAGGTGGGGAAACTTGGAAAGGTTGCTCTCAAGCTAGGAGGAAAAGGGTTATTAAAAGAAGGGGCAAAATACACAGTAAAAGAAACAGCTAAGAACTTAGCAACGGTTGAAACTATTGAGGGAATGTCAAAGTTAGGAAAAGATCTAGGCTTAGATCCAAAATCAGAGCTTGCAGTAATGGCAGGAATTGTGATAGGTGGAGGAAAATTACACACCAAAGTCCAGAATTATATTAAAGATGCATCAAAAGAAATGAAGGTTGATTCTTTAAATTCAATAATTAAAGATGTAGAAGTAGAAGGCACAGTAGGTAAAAATTTAAGTAATATTGAAAGTGAAGTAAAGGATCTTGCCAAAGATGAATCAAATGGTAAAATAGCAGATGAAATAAATACAGCCTCAAAGTCATCAACAATAGAAACAGTAGCTAAAGATGCTGATGATGTAAAAAATATAAAAGATGAAGCTACAGGAATAGCTAAAGATGAAGTATCTGCAGAATCAAAGTTAGATACAGTATCTAAAGATGCAAAAGATAATATAAAAAATATAAAAGATGAAAGTACAGGAATAGCCAAAGATGGAGTATCTGGTGAATCAAAATTAGATACAGTATCTAAGGATGCAAAAGATAATATAAAAAATATAAAAGATGAAAGTACAGGAATAGCCAAAGATGGAGTATCTACTGAATCAAAATTAGATACAATATCTAAAGATACAAAAGATAATATGAAAAATATAAAAGATGAAAGTACAGGAATAGCTAAAGATGGATTATCTGATGAATCAAAGTTAGATACAATATCTAAAGATGCAAAAGATAATATGAAAAATATAAAAGATGAAAGTACAGGAATAGCTAAAGATGGATTATCTGGTGAATCAAAATTAGATACAATATCCAAAGATACAAAAGAGCTTGATAATGTGAAAAATGAAGTTAAAGATATGAATGCAGATATTGCAATTAGTGATGCAAGAAAGATTTTAAAAGATGAAAGCAATGGTATAAAAGTAGAAGCAGTAGATGAAGCTAAGATAGCATCTGCAAAGGCAATTGTAAAGATAGCAGATACATTAAAAACCGATATGAATAAGTTATTTGATCATGTAGTAGAAACAGTAAAGGAAGGCACAAAAATAATATTTACAATGGCTGAAACAGGAAAAAAAGTAGCAATAGACATAGCAGATCTTATAAAAAATAAAGTATCAGATGCAGCAATAAATTTCTGTATAATAGGATGTTTTACAGGAGATACTTTGGTATTATCAAAAGAAGGACAAGTTAAGATAAAAGATATAAAAATAGGTGATTATGTATATTCACAAGATGTAAGAACAGGAGAAAAAGGCTTTAAAGAAGTACTACAGCTTCAAAAAAGAAATACCTGTGAATTTGTAAAAGTTAAAGTAGAAAATGAAGAAATACAAGTAACCCCATCCCATTTATTCTACACAAATGGTCAGTGGGAATTAGCAGGAAATTTAAAACCAGGAGATATATTGACAGCAGCTAATGGAGAGGAAAAGAAAGTAATAGCTGTAGAAGAGTACTTGGCAAAAGAGCCAGAGGGGATATATAATTTAAGTGTTGATGAGTATCATACTTATTTTGTATCGAAAGAAGCAGTTTTGGTTCATAACTGGATGTGTACTAAGAAAAAAATACAAGAAATATCTAATCTTTTAAAAGATGGAGAAAATCTAAAGGATACTACAAGTAAGTTAAAAGAATTTATAGAGAAAAATAATATATCAGATAAGATGGATATTTTAGATAAGCTCCATAGAAAAATGCCAAATATAAGAGAAAAATATTTAAAAGAAATAAAAGACTTAATGGATAGTGGCAAGAGTGAAGCTGAAATTGCAGCGGAAGTAAGCAAGTATGATAAAATATTTGATGAATTAGAAAGCTTATCAAAGAATGAAATAAAGACAATAAAAGATTTAGAATCAACAGAAACGTTTGAGGATGTAGCAAGAACTGTAGATGATATTATAAAGAAGAGATCTAATTCAGAGGTATTAAGAGCTAATGGATTAAAAGGAAAGGATGTTTATGGTTCATATTATGACGAGGCAAAGAAATTGCATAAAGAAGATCCAGACTTTTTTGCTAATCCTGATGAATCAATCATAGTTCAAGGAGAAGATTTGAATAAAGCTAGAGATGATTATAACATGTTAGTTTCACAAGGAAGCCTAGAAAAAGGTCATCATAAGCAAGGTCTTGCATTTGGTGGAGAGAATAAAAATGATAATATTACTTTTACAGGTGAATCAACTATTAAAAGTAGTGAGTTGGAAGAGTTGAATTTAGATTTTTATTCAAAAAATGGATATGGAAAAGAAAATGCTAAAACACTAAAAATTTATGAAAATGAGAATGGAGTAATTGTGTTTGGTAATAATCCAAGGCATACAAATGCTACTAATTTTCAAAAGAAGGTATTAAAATGGCAACGAGATAATGGATTAAGAAAATAAAATATGTATTGTGAGGAAAATCAGATGAATAAGAAAGATGATATAATGTGTAAAGGCATATGGTATGGAGAGACTCCTAATAATATCAGTAAGGAGGAATTGTGGCATGATATTAATAATGAGAATGATGAAAAAAAGAAACTATTAAAAATAGTAGATTTATTGAAGCTTGGAGATTTTTCAGTGAAGCAATTATTGATAAAAATGATGAATGAAAGTAATAATTATAGTGTGCTAAACCTTTGTATTAGAGTATTTTGTTCAATCGCAAATCATAGTGATATTTACAATTCTGACAATTTGAAATTGTTATCAAGTTCTGATGATGATGCGGTTAATGTATTTGTAACATATTCAAAACAGGTACTATCATATGAAGTTGTTCCATACCTACTTGCACTTTTAGAAGAATGGGAAGAAACAGATGTTGAAATCTTAATAAGAGATGCATTACAAAATATCCTAAATTATCAGGAATTAATTTCAGAAAATGCTTCTGTTGATGAGATTGGAGAAGTTTTTGTTAATAGAAGAGATAAAATAGATGAAGAAAAATATTATTATAAAAGTGATTTGGTATTTCCAGGAACATTAACAAAAAGATTGTTAGAAGCAAGTGCCATTTCTAGAAAATTTGGAACGGAATTAAGAGAAATTGCTATTCCAACAATGCTTTCAATTTGGAGTGGTATTAAATGCCCTGTAGAATATTATACAATAGTTGATGATGAAATTATGAAAAAGGTTTTTGATTATGTTAAACAGCTATCAAAGATGAATTGGGAAAAAGGGTGTAAATATTTTTATGGACATAAAATACAATAAATGATAACTTAAATGAAGTTAATGATAAATGGTAGCTATAGTAAAGAACTGTTGCTGCCATTTGCTTTTTAAAATCTTAAAAGATTCAGTACAAATATGAAAACAAGGATAAATTATAAACCAACTATGTTCAGACAATGTAATGCAAGGTGTGAAAATAGTATATGAAGGATCAAAAATAACTGTATTTACAGATAATATGGGAAAACCAGTTAAAGTTATACATGAAGTTGGTTATGATGGAAAAATAGTTGATAGAAAAGAAGTAACAGGATATACAAATGCTAATACAAAACCATATGAAAGAGGGCACATATTCTCATTCCAGGAAGGATTATCTGATAATTGTATTGAAGATAGTCCATTAAATATAATACCTCAATCAACACCTGTTAATTCACCCAAAATACGTCAATTTGAAGAGTATAGAGCTGAGGATTGTAAAGGGATGAAAGTAATTACTGATATAAATATAACTGATCCACCAGGATATGTAAGGGTAAGAGTGCCAGAGGCAGGTATTGATGTAAGATATAATCCATTAGCAACAAAGGAAAGTGCAAAGGATTGGGGGCGTTATTGGTATATGCCAGAAAATTCTGGAAAAGTTTATGATTAATTTATAGTAAAGAGGTGGATTTATAAGTGAAAGATAAGTTTTTAAGAATGCAAAAAGGTAGATTATATGGATTTATTAATATAAATGGAGAATTTGTTATTGACCCAATATATAAAAGTGCAGAAGATTTTAATGACGGCTTAGCACTGGTGAAAACAGTTGATAATAAGAAATGTTTTATAAATGAGAAAAATGAAATAACACTAAATATAGAATATGAATCAATATCAAGTTTTACAAATGGTTTAGCTGCATTTAAGAAAAATGGAAAAGCAGGATATATTGATAAAGAAGGAAATGTAGCTATAGAACCTCAATATGATTGGATTAATGATAAATTTAATGAAGATGGTTTTTCTGTAGTTGAAGTAAATAAAAAGCGTGGTGTGATTAACAAAAAAGGAGAATATGTATTAGAACCTATTTATGATACAATATTAAATTCATCACAAGGATTGTTTACAGTATATCAAAATGGAAAATGCGGATATGTTGATGTCCAAGGAAATCTCTTTATTGATTTTAAGATTATAGATGGAGGTAGATTTTCAGAAGGATTAGCAATAGCTTGCTTAGATGATAAAGAAGGAGCAATAGATAAAACAGGTGAATTTGTAATAGAGCCAGTATTTAGGCAATTAATGGATTTTAAGGAAGGAATGTCAGTATTTAGAGATAGTAAAAATACTGAAAAGTTTGGATATATAGATACTAGGGGAAATATAGTGATTAAGAGTAAGTATTATCAAGCAAATGACTTTAGTGAAGGTCTTGCAGCAGTATATACTAATAAAAAAATAGGGTATATAGATAAGAAAGGGAAGCTAGTTATCAAAGATGTATTCACAACTGCTAGTGATTTTAAAGATGGAATTGCACGTGTAACCTATAAGGGAAACTGGGGATATATAACTAAGGATAAAAAGTGGATATATAAACCAGAGGGATTTGATCTTTGGTAGAAAGATTTATAGTAGAAAAATTATAGATAAAGATAAATCAGCTAATGAAGAACTAATTTATCTTTATGTAAAAGCTTAGAAGAAGGGAATACAAATCATATGAAAAATATAATATCATTATTATCAGGATTATTAAACAAGAAAGATAAGAATTCAAATTCGGAACCTAATATACTTGATATATTAGGAAATTTAGATAAAGGCAGTGTAAAACGAGATAATTCAGGTTTAGAGAATGAATCCAAAAGTGTTTGTGCCAAAAGGCTTGATGATTTTGAAAACTATATTAATAAAAACTGTGTAGGAATGCAGGTAATAACAGATATGATTGTAGAAAATAAACCAGGGTATATGAGGGTCACAATAAAAGAAGCAGATATTGATGTAACATATAATCCAAGAGCCACAGATGAAAGCGCAGAAAAATGGGGAGATGATTGGTTTATGCCAAGTCATAAAGGTGCAGTATATGACTAATAAATTAATCTGTTATTAAAAATATATTGTTTATAAATACAATAAAAATATAACTGGTATAAGACGTTATTAAAAAATAACAAGTCAATTTGCCTACATATTTTGAATTGTTATTTCCTTTTATATGTCAAAGAAAATAATAGCTATTAGGAGGAGGGGGATTTACATGTATGGAAATACATTAGAAGCATTGAAAAACATAGTCAATAAGTCACCATACAATGAGTATTTATATAGAAATGCAAATGTTATTGGATTTAACATTAGAAATAGTATAAGTGATGTTTTAATGAGGTGTGGGAAAGACCAAATTTTCTATGATAATATAGATAAAAATAGTGATGTTGAACCAGAACTATGGATAGAGATGGACGCGGATGAATTAGTAGAATTTGAAAAAAGCAATAAAAAATTAAATTTACTAAGAATATATACATCTAAAAAAGGTCAAGTACTTCATCCAGCAGTTGAAACAATAATTGCAAGAATATTTATGCCTCCTGAAGGTAAAAAATATCCATTTACTGATTTAATACAGCTGGTTTATGGAGGTCTTACTGGGTTCCAGGAACCGAGGGTAGCTTGGAGAAGTAAAAAGAAAGATTTATATGTTATAAAATATAAAAAAGTATTTAATGATTTAGATTTATATATAACATGTGGTCTTACTTCACCAAATCTGGCACCATCAAAATTAGAAATTGAAGAAGGAAAACTATCTGGTTATGGATATGAATTATTAATGTTTGCTAAAGAAGATGACATGGACCTAATAAAACAATTTGTGGCATGGGTCAATTACTTAGATAATACAGGAAATCATATTTATCAAGGACAGTATTTAGAATATGGAGATAATTACATTATAGAAGGAACCAATTTATCAGGATTTATAATCCTAAATCCAATAGGCTTTCCATATACAATACCAGTTACAGATGGATATGCAAGATTAAATATGTTTGTAGGAGTGACACAAAAAGAATTGGAAATAGCTAAACAAACTGATATTTATACAGTTGCAGATAAATTATTTAAAGCAGGGTACATAAACTATCCACCGAAAATTCGTGAATCGGTAGTTTAAAAGCTGCTTATTATAATATTGAAGATAATTATACTAAATCGCCTAAATTAATATAAGTTTAGACGATTTTGTTTCATAGAAAAGCACAAATAACAGTAAATGATGCATCTAGAGGCTTGGCAATAAATTGTGGTAAAATACATAATAATAACTATTATAGAAATGCTTATGAAGAAATTAAAAATTGTAAAAATGATACGCAAGTAATTGATAGGTTAAATAAGAAATTATTATCGAGTCTTACCACATAAAAAAAGTAATAATCAGAATTGGAATAAATCTTTCAAGTGTGATGTTCATATTAATAAAATAGGATATAATATAGACAAGGGTAAAAGGGAAATATTTCTATTCATTTGGAGGTATGTTAAAGTGGAAAATTATAATGAAAAATTATATGATATATTTTTGAATTATTCTTATAGTGATTTAATGGATTTATTTAGGAAGGCTAAGACTAAAGAAGAACAGGATTTTTATGTTATGCTTTCTAATTTAGTACTTAAAAGAGAAGCACAAAAGGTTATAGGTAAGTAACATGGCAACATATACAATATTTGCAGGAGTTAATGGAGCAGGTAAAACATCAATTTATAAGACAACTTATTATGATCAAAACAAACATCATTTTATTGGAGGCACAAAATTTTAGACGCTGTTAGAGCATATATAGGAGTTGGTAGCGTTGTCGAAGTTGACGAGTCTTTCTTTAGAGAATCATTTAAAGGCAATCATAAAAAAGTACAACCTTTACTATGCCTCGTAAAGCACATAAGAGTGGTGTTAAAGGTAGCAAAAGAAGCAAAACTGAAAAGAGAAAAAGAGGTATTTCAAAGGAGCAAGTTTGTGTTTTGTGTGCTATAGATAGAGTTGGCAATGTTGTTACTGAACTCTTGTGTAAAGGAAGAATGAAACATACAGATTTAGAAAGGCTTTTTAAAGATAGAATTGATGAAGAAGTAATTTATATATAGTATATAATTAAACAAATGGATAATTGTAAATAACTGCGAACGGAAGATTATTTATATTGTAGAGGTTGAAACCAATAAGAAAATTTAGGCACCGCCACATTATATTGTTAACATGCAGAACAATTATTCTTCATACTGTCATACATTAATAACAAGGTAAAAGAATATTTTTATATGATTATAATGCAATATTAAAATAGAATTAGTGATAAGAAAGGTGAAATGATGAGAAGAAAATTATTTGCTTTTGGAGGATTTATATTAATAAACATAATGTTATATGTTTATATTTTAAAAGTTTTTTTGCCAGCTTTAAATAATATTGGTGGCTATGAAAGTGAGGCAGTAGGTCCCACAAATTGGCAGGTACTGAAAGCATTAAGCGTAATTGCACCTGCTATTTTGATTTACTTTGTTGCCGTTTATTTGCTTTATTACTTTAAAATCACAGGACTTAATAAATTTGTTTTTCCTATCCTTGTTTTTACATTTTATGTACTATTTATTTTTTTAGGTATTGTCGTATGCGGTGAAGCATTTGGGTGGATGGTATTATTAACATTTATACCAGCTATTATAGTATTGTTGTTGTCGGTTTTTTGGGGTTGGAAATATGATAAAAAATATAAAAATCAACAAAAATATAACTTGTAATATTATCACAAACAAAATGTCATAATGCGAAGCTCATCAAATTACAACTATTGAGTTAGTTTACTTCGTTTCATTCTTAAATTATGAAATAATGGAACTCTTGAAAAGGGGTTCCATTATTATATACTATATTATCAACACTATTCATTAACATAGCCATAAATTAATATATAATTGCGAAACTTATTGATAGAAACATAATAAAAGGTAATTAGAGCTTTCGATATCATTAGTTGATTTAAAATCATCAAGATAATAGTATTTTCAACTAAAGAAAGAAATTGGTATTTGATATTTACAAATTTTTCTTTGCAATTAGAAAAACATCTGCCAAGGAGAATGTTTATGTGGCATCATATATAACTCCTTTCTGAAGTATGATGATTTTATTTACCAATCCTATTTTATTATAAATCAGTGAGGAGTTGTTTTAATTTTGTGACAAAATATCGCCCATTCATGCAGATTGTGGCGTTTCGTAAGCGTCTGGTATAAATTAATTAGGCAAGGAGTTGATAAAATGTATGGGATTAAATATACTGATTTAAGGGGAAATATTATTAATGAAAATGAAGCTTTAGAAAATGGTAATTACTATAAAACTTACTATAATGGTGATATTGTTGAAGAAAATGAAATTGTAAAAAATAAAGAAATAATATATATACATTATTTTAATATTGCAAAAGATAATTTATGTGAGTGTTTACGCCAGCATATGTTGAAGAATTAGAGTGGTGAGGAATAAGGATAGACCTAGTAAAGGAGCCTTGGAATACAGACTTGTGGAAAGTGTTTAGTTTATGATATAAAGAGTAGATTGGTAATAGAATCGGATGTGTATTTGCAAATGTATTACAATATGAAATCGTGGTATGAGCAAGACAAGATAAAGAATATGGATATTATTTCTACGCCATTGAATGGTAATGAAGATAAAGCTATAGTGAAACAATTTGATAGTGAAATTCTCAAGAAACAAGTATTAGCGATAATATTTTAATTTGGAGGTGCAAAACATGGGGAACTTTATTGAAGAAGAATTAAGAGATTTACCACAGGAATGGATTAAATTATTAAATCAAATGCCTGAGATTAAAGAACAAATCGTTAAAGATAAAAAGGTGAATAGATATGAAATGATATCACCGTATTTTTTTTCATACTTTATGGATGATTATAAGTTATGCGAGCCATTTTTCTGTTTTGAAAGAGGTAAAGAAGTATTCAATAATTTATTTGAACTATATGGTAAATCTGAAACAGCAAAGTCAATTGTTAAAAATCTGAATGAAGATGAGTTGAAAGAATTGATTATTAAACATATTAATGGAATGAATTATTTATTAAAAATGGAAGATGAAAAAACATATGATATAAGGAAAATGGAAATTAGAGAACTTACTGGTAAGCAGTTTGAAGATAATTATGATGCTAATGATATAGAAGACAGGGATGTCAGAGATTCTTGTAATGATGCTATGATTGATGATGTATTGCCTAAGGATGATGAAAATCCGATCAGTGCATTTCATGAAGCGTTATATGAGTTAACATTAGATTATAATATTATTTACTACATTTTATGGCCACTTGGAAAAATAGATGATGTAGATAATCCATATAAAGGCTATGTTGAACTTTGGAAAAGGGGGATTAAACCTTATATAATAGATGAAAACTTATTAATTGTTGTGGGATAGGAAATAGAAAGTGTTTTTAAATGGTTTAGTTTAAATCAATTAGTTAATGCATAATAAATAGTAAAGTAACTGCAAAAAAAATAATTATTGAATAGTACAGCTAAATCAATAATACTACGAAAAGTTAACATTTCATAATATAAATAATGTAGCTAAAGAAGTTAAAAAGGTTAATGTTTTAGTAATCGGAGCATTAATCTTTTTTCATGTACTAAAATATTTTAAAGGCAAGATTACTATGGTTAAAATATGATGTAAGATATAATAGTCAAGGCAATAATGATTTTAGATGTACCTTTGCGTGTGCAGGTAATGGTGAGTCAGCTTTCAGGTAATACCATTCATACAGTTGTTTTATCATATCTGATATTTGTTCTTCACAGCCTGTTCGTTCCAACTATATGTATGGGTGATATCTCCTTGCTAGTTCTTCGGACGTTTAAATCATTTATTTTCTATCTTCTAGCGTTTTGCGAGTGATAAAAAAGTATTAAAATCTAATGTTCAATATGTTACAAAGGAAGGATTGTCTGATAATTGTATTGAAGATAGTTCATTAAATATAATACATCAATCAACACCTGTTAACTCACCAAGAATATCTCAATTTGAGGCTTATAGAGCTGATAAATGCAAGGGAAACAAAGTAATAAATGATATAAATATAGATGATCCACCAGGATATGTAAGAGTGAGGGTGGAAGGAACAGAGATTGATGTGTGGTACAACCCTCTATCAGAAATAGCAGAAGATGAATGGACAAGATATTGGTACATGCCTGAAAATGCTGGGAAAGTTTATGATTAATTTTATATTAGAGAGGTGAATTTATAAGTGGAAGAAAAATTATTAGTTATGCAAAAGGGTAACCTATATGGATTTATTAATATAAATGGAGAATTCATTATTGAACCGATATATAAAGATGCAGAAGAATTTTGTGAAGGCTTATCATTAGTAAAAACAATTGATGATAAGAAGTGTTTTATTAATCCCAAAAATGAAGTAGTATTAAATATAGAATACGAGTCAATATCAAGTTTTACAAATGGCTTAGCTGCATTTAGGCAAAATGGTAAGGCTGGATATATTGATATGGAAGGGAATGTAGCAATAGAACCGCAGTATGATTGGATTAATAGTGAATTTAATGAAAATGGTTTTTCAGTGGTTGAAGTTAATCACAAACATGGAGTAATTAATAAAGAAGGAAAGTATATACTTCAGCCTATATATGATTCAATAATGAACGCATCAGATGGAATATTCAGTGTAACTAAGAATGGTAAAGATGGATATGTAGATGTTAATGGTAAAATTGTAATTGAGTTTAAATTTGCTTGTGCACACAATTTTTCAGAAGAATTAGCAATAGTTCATACTGAAAATAGAAAGTATGGAGTAATAAATAAGACAGGTGAATTTGTAATTGAACCAAGATTTAATTATTTAAGAGATTTTAAGGATGGGTTAGCTGTGTTCTCTGAAAAAGAAAATTCTGAGAAATTAGGATATATAGATACAGAAGGCAACATTGTAATAAAGGAAAAATATTATGAAGCTAAAGATTTTACTGAAGGTCTTGCAGCAGTTGAAACCAATAAAGGAATGGGATATATAGATAAGAAAGGAAAGCTAATTATTAAAGATGTATTCACAACTGCAGATGACTTTAAAGATGGGATTGCATGCGTAACATACAAAGGAAACTGG
Source organism: Clostridium sp. JS66 (assembly GCF_033561535.1). Lineage (NCBI taxonomy): Bacteria > Bacillati > Bacillota > Clostridia > Eubacteriales > Clostridiaceae > Clostridium > Clostridium sp. JS66. The sequence continues at coordinate 885,349 of NZ_CP131467.1, forward strand.
GGATATGTAACTAGGGATAAAAAGTGGATATATAAACCAGAAGGGTTTGATCTTTGGTAGAAAGAGTTATAGTAGAAAAATTATAAATAAAGATAAAGTAGCTAATATAAGAAGAGTATTTGGAAAAAGAACCAGAGGGGATATATAATTTAAGTGTTGATGGGTATCATACTTATTTTATATCTAAATGTGGAATTTTAGTACATAATATTGGATGCAATAAAGAAAGGCAGAAGAATTGGGTAAAACTTTAAAGGAAGAAAAAAATTCAGAAGTTAAATCTGTGGCTAATGATTTAAGTGAAGTTAGTAAGAATGATAGTAGCTTAAAAAATGAGATTGAAGATGTTTTATATGGTGATCATATAATAAGGAAGGGTAGAAAAAAAGCATTAAAGCCAATGTATTACCATAAAATACTAAGTTTAACCAAAATGGTGGTCAATGGTATGCAATGGAAACAAAATGGACAAATGTATTAAAAGATAATCCGCCTAAAAAGGTTTCCGTTGAAATAAAACCGGTTTATGGAGATGATACATTAAGACCTTCAGGATATACAATAAGTTATAAAATTGTAAGTCCAGTTAGTGGAGAAATTGAGAAGGAAATGAAAAATGTATATATGGAGAATTCTAATAAATCTGTTGTTGAGAAAAAGAAGAAATAAGAGGTGGCTTTTATGTTAGAAAATAAGTTGTCAGAATTATATCAAAAAATTGTATCAAAGGTAAATGATATTATTCCTGTTAAATGGAATAATGTCATACTAGGAGCTAATATTGATGATTATGATAATGGAGTTGTATATTTTTTCTTTGATACATTAGAGAATAAAGGTAGTTACATTTATAATGCAAATATAAGTGATATATTTAATATTGATGATAATATATATACAAACGAACATAATGAATTATTTTTTTTAGTTAGAGATTTACAGAAGGTATTTATAGAATATGGGCAAGAACTATGGTATATGTTAATAATGAATTTCAATTATAAAGGAAACTTAGAAGTAAGTTATGAATATATTGATTGGTATGAAGGAGGATTTGATTCAGGTGCAATAGTAAACTTTTTTAAAGCAAAATACTTAGGAGTTAAATTTGAATCTAAAAGTGTTTTAGAAGAGATAGAAAGAATGAAGGAGTATGCTGACGATTTAGAAAAATTTGAAAATACTAAACATATGCTTGTTGAAAAAGTTATTTTGGAAATAAAAAAATATTTAGGTGATATTGAATATGAAAAAATAGTATTTGATGGAGTATTAATTAATGGGGTAGAAGGAATTAATTTCTACATTACTCTCAAAGAAACTGATAATAAGTATTTTTCATTTAATGAAGTTGTTAAGATGAAAAATAGTACAGATGAAGAAGTAGTTATTTTAAAAGAAGCTCTTTATGATATTATAGATGAGTTAAGGAACCTATATGTTAATAATGATAGGGAAGAATGGTTTTCAATTATGATATCGGATGAAAGTGAAATTGGAGTAGACTGGGAATTTACGTATTCTAACTGGTATCAATTAAAGTACAATACTGAGGATATTAATAATTATTTTAAATATGTGTATTTGGATATACAGCCACAAGATAATGAAAAAAAAGAGCTGATTCTAAAAATGAAGAAACATGAAGATGAAACTTAAAAATCACAAAGATATAAACTTATCTATAAAAAGATAGGAGTGGTTGAACAATGAATAATGAACTGTTAGATTTAATGAGCAGTGATAAAAAGGTTGCATATATATTGCTTATAGCAGAAAAGGTTTTTTCAATTAGAAAGATAGAAGATGAAAAATATTTTGAAGGGAGAAGGACTTTAGATAAATGTTGGCAGTGGGTAGAGGGGGACAAAGTTTCTGGTGATGACTTGTACGAATTAATTGATAATGAAGAATGTTCAGGTGTATCTGAATATGCTAGTGAAGAAGAAACAAAAGATATGAAATACATGTGGCATTTAGTTACTGATGCTGTTTGTTTTGCTTCGTGGAGCGCATATAAAGAAGATGGAGAAAAGTATTTGCCTCAAATATTAGAGGGGATACATAGAAGACATATGGCAGATTTTAATAAAAATGTATTGATAACAGGACTAATGAAAGAAGATGAAATAATGGACATGATGAAAAAGTTTTGTTTGTTGATTGAAGAGATAGGTGATGATGAAAGAATAAAAAAAATGAAATTTATGAAGATAATATAAAAATAATAGCAAGCTCCACAATGAGAATAGTCCTCGTTGTGGAGCTTGCTATTTTATAATTCATAGGGATTGTAGGTTAAAAAACTAATGGATCTTTGTGGAAAAGCCTTTAGTTATATAACATAAATGAATATGATGAAAATATGGATTTAATATTTTTTAAAGCTCAAGAAGAGGCCATAAAATATTTAAGAGGTGTGAGATTAGAAGAGATTGAAGTAGATAATAATTTAGGAGTAACAAAGACAAGCACAAGTACAAGATATTACCAAGGGGCACCAGATGAAAATTTTGAAAAAACTACAATAAATATAAATGATTTACTCAAATACAGTGATGTAGATAAGACACTTAAAGAAGAAATTCAGCAGTAGCAACTAGCAATAAAAAAGATAAAAGAATTAGCTGAACTGCCAAAAGAAAAATGGCCATAAGGCATGGCAGATGAAAAGATGGATCAAATGGTAAAAGATTATATGAAATGAATACAGTCTCAAAGCCATCAACAATGAAAATAGTAGCTAAAGATGCAAAGGAACTTGATAATATGAAAAATGAAGTTAAAGATATGAATGTAGGTAATATAATTAGTGATACAAGAAAGGTTTTAAAAGATGAAAGTAATGGTATAAAAGTAGAAGCTCTGGGGCTGAGGAAATGAAAGAGGCAATAGGAAATATTAATAAGTATCTTAGTAAAAATGCAGGTAAAGCAACAGCATTGAGAAAATCAGATCTTGCAGGTACAGTAAGAGAGCTTCCTTGTGGTGTTAGTGTAGAGTATGATCCAATAGGTTTGCCAATTTTTAAAGTAGATTCTCAGTTAGATATAAAAATATTGGATGAGGTGAAAGCTGCAGGTAAAAATATTAATGAAATGAAGAGTGTTGAACATATGAAGGAAGCAACTAAAAAGCTTAAAAATAAGATTGAGACCGATCCAACTTTTGAAAAACACTTAAAAGATTTGGGATTAGATTCTGATGCGATCGATGATATAAAAAATGGTGAAACTAAAATTGAGGGATATACTTGGCATCACCATCGAGAAACAGGAAGATTACAACTTGTTAAGGAAAGGATCCATAAACAAGCAACTCATAATGGAGGAGATTCATTTGGGGGTATAAAATAAGTAATCATATAAAGTATGTTGAAAGGATAGAAAAAGGTGAATAATGAAATAAGATGGCATAGGGATAGGAAAGTAAGTGATGAATTAATGGAGAAGGTAGAAAAGTATTTTAATGTTAAATTTCCTAAAACTTATAAAGAAATCATTAAAGATCACGATGGGGGTGATCCAAGAATAAAAAATAGCAAGGAGAATGGGCGGAGGCATTTCTAAAAATTCAAAGCTTAAACAATAGAGTGACAAGCTTTAGGTTTTACGCATATATTAAATCTACTTCAGGATTGCCACGAATTATTACAGTTAATGATGACATTAAGCAAGTACTGCCTAATTCCCAAAGAATTATAACATTTGCAGATAATGGAGCAGGAGATGATTTATTATTTGATTACAGAAATAACGAAGAAGAACCTGCCATCGTATTTATGAAACATGACCAAGTAAATGATCCAGAAGATTTTGATGAAGAGGAATTAGCAGAGAAATCTTTAGAAGAATTGCTAGAATGTAATATACATCATGTTTGTAATTCCTTTGATGAATTGTTGGATATGTTGTATCCAGAGGACTTTGATTAGAATAAGTGAGTTTATCATGGATTTACTATGAATCCAGAGTAGAAATCTTTTCCACACTGAGTTTCTTCTGACAAAGGATCAGCAATAATCTTCAATATGATTGATGATACTAGCAAAGTATTAATAAAAAAGTAGATCTTTTTTATTGTAGCTGAATAGTTACAATATATAACTAAAAAACATATAATTAAATCATGATAACAATTATATCACCTAATGTTATAAAGGGTAATATAATTATTTGCAATGGATAGTTTCCAGAATTGTTTAAACAAAATCCATATGATACAATTATTAACGTGGTGAATTCAGGTAAATTAAATAATAGCAATCTTGTAGTACCTGAAAATCCAATAGCTAGGTGTCCTCATTGTAAATATGTTACAACGGAAAAAATATTATATATAGTATTTAAAATTCTTAAAAAAGCTTTAAACAATTTTTCAATAAAAAGGAGTTATGTAAATGGTTGAAATGATTTATATGAGTGATGAAGGTGCGGCTACAAATCCTGGAGAGTTAAATTTATCAATGAAAAAATTAAAAAACTTTCATCCATTATTTTCATGTATACCACTAAAATTAGAGAAGAATAAGTTAAAACTATTTCTAGCAAAAGAACAAAAAAGACAAGAACGTAGCGCTGAAAGAAGAAAGGGATTAGGAGTTAAGAATGAGACAGAATAATAAAGATATAGAATTAGGTAAATTTATTAGCTTAATATTAAGGCATAGTCCTCAAACTATAGATATTACTCTTGATGAACATGGATGGGCCAATGTGGATGATTTAATTAGAGGAATAAATAAAAAAGGAAAAAGGATAGATTTTCAAGATCTTGAACGCATTGTCAGGGAGAATAATAAACAAAGATATAGTTTCAATGATGATAGGACCAAGATAAGAGCTAATCAAGGTCATTCAATTGAGGTGGATGTAGAATTAGAAGAAAAGGTTCCTCCAAAATATCTTTATCATGGCACCTCAACAAGATTTATTGATAGTATTATGAATTTAGGTATACAAAAACAAAACAGACAATATGTACACTTGTCAAAGGATTTCCAAACTGCTTTTTCAGTAGGCAAACGTCATGGAAAGCCAACCGTACTTAAAATTGACTGCATAAGAATGTATGATGAAGGTTATAAATTTTATTTTTCAAAAAATGGCGTTTGGTTAACTGATGTTGTTCCAGTAAAATTTATATCCATTGAGGATAATAAAAATGTGAAAGATATGCTATCTTTGAAAAAGGAACAATAGTTTAATGGATAAATAGTAAGCTCAAGGTGGCAAGCTGCCTGTATCATGTTAACATTAACTATATAAAAAGAATGTATTAAAATCATTCATTCTCTATCTTCCAGCGTTTTCTTAAACTATGGAAATTTTTTTGATTTTTACAGGCTATTTTATACTCGTAAGCTATTGTAAACTTTTACAATTTGTGAGCATTATTGTAAAAATATGAGCATTTTGTTATAATATTATAAAGACAAATGAGGATGCAAAAAGGTAAAAATATAGGAGGACGTAAATGGGTAAATTGACAAATTGTAAAGTATGCGGTAAAGAAATAGCAAAGGGAAGTGTATGCCCTAATTGTGGCAAAGATCATAGAATTTTTTTCGCAAGGCATAAGATATTGATAGGGCTAGCAGTATTAATTGTAGCAATTATTGGTTTTGTTACAAATGCTTATGTGGCAGGACAGGCAGCTGGGGCGGCTATATTAATTATAGCAATCATTGGTTATGACATTGATAGGTTTAGACGCAAGAAATTTAGAGGATCAGATAAACCTGCTTCAACTACTAATTCAGATAGTAAATAAAGAGTTAAAAAGGCACTTGATATGTATAAAGGTGAGTCTTTAAAAGAAGGACTATGAGAAGCAGTGTAGATTGAAAATAAAATTAATATTAGGAATTATGAAATGAAAATTCTACGAATTATGTTAAACAAAGGATAAGCATTTTTCATATTAATATAACTACATAATATTAACAATATAGCGAGAAAATGAAATGGATCAGCTGAAATTTAAGTAGGCTGGTTCATTTTTTGTAGTAGATAACATATGAAAGCAGTGGGGATTATTAGCAACTATTCATATGTTAAATAGCCTTGATATGTGCAATAAAAAATTTAACTATCTTAAGTAAGGAGAAGCTTTTATGGATAAAATTTCTGAAGATATAATTAGATTTTGGGGGGATTCACTAAAGAAAATTGATGGTAAATTATTTAAAGAATCTTTACTGTCAAAGGAAACAATAGAATTTCTTATAAGAGTAGGGTTGCCTATAGACAATGATGTACTAATTAATTTTAAAAACAGTAGTGAAATAAAAGAGAATGACAAATTTATAACGATAGGTGATGACTTTGGAACACAAATAGGTATACATCAAAATACAAATGAAATAATTTCATTTGATAGCACGAATGAGCTACCACAAAGATTTATCAATACAAATATTAAAAGTCTTTTACAATTTTTAATGATATATATTGATAATCAATTGAGGTTGGCAGATGCTGCAGATGAAGAAGCAGTAGAAATTGTAAATAGAGTCAGAGAAGAATATACTAAGATTGACGAACATGCCTTAGCAGATGATGAAAATTGGTGGTCTGTAATTTTAGAACAAACTGAAGAGGGATTTATGTAAAAAGTAAATCCAACAGTATATAGGTAAGCCTTTAGTGTCTAGAAAGATGCAGAAATAGCAAATATGGTATAGTGGTTCCTTATGAGAAGTGTAATAAAAGTGCTTAATAGTTTAAAATAATTAAAAGGAGTTATAGAACAATAATGGCACTTTCAGGGGTTATGATGAGAGCTGGTGCTATAAAAATCCTAATACTAAAGAATAAATTTTAACTTTAATAACGAATACTTTATGATTTTGGAGGTATATTATTATGTTAAACCCTAAAAAATTTAGAATGGCCTTTAAAAGATATTGTAGAAACTTTGATAATGAAACTAGATTGCAAGATATTGATAATGATTATGAAGAAATCAAGGATGAAATTATCAATATTGTTGAAGAAAATAATATTGATAAAGATCATATCTTATTAATAGATTTAGATACAATATCATTAAATTATCTATCAAAATGGAAAAAAGATGTGTTAATAAACGGTGAAAACAAGGTAGAACAATTGAAACATGTTCAAATGGTAGTGTTTTATCAGTGTATAGTTCAGGAACTTTATAAAACTCGTTATCCTAATATGATGCCTGAATATACTTTTAAAGAAGTAATAACAGCTTTAATTCATTTTACAATGTTTGGGTGGGAAAGAGAAGAAAATATATTGTATGATTTCATTGTAAATCATATAAACGAAAATAGATTAGATATAAATGAATTAAATAAGCACATATGGTTTTTGCTGGAGTTATATCTTCAGTATAGACATAAGACAATTTGTGGAACTAATGAAAAGTTATATATTGTAATTAAGGAAAATCTTCATAAATTGAAACTTCAATACAAGTTAATACCTGAAGAACTCGGTATTTATAGAGAAGTACTGGAAAGTTGGACAACTTGTAATGTGAAAGAACTTGAGGAATTAATTAATAAAATGTCATTGTTTCATTCAATATTAGCATCTGAAATAGGTCAGTCATTTGAATTTGGAGACTTTAAATATGGATTCTATCCATTTGAAATCTTATTCCTTATATATGTAAGAAAAAGAACAGAATTACCTGTTCCAAAAGAATTTGATGATCTATTAATGAATACACCAGAAGCAAAAATGGTAATAGAAGACGCAGAACCATATCCACAATGGGATGATTTATTGCTGCTTATAGACGGATTTTATCGCAAGAATTATCCTGAATATATACCAAACAAATATGGTGAGTTGTTTAAATAATAATGATTGGAGGAATAAATATGCCAGACATAGATATAGTAAGATTTATATTTGAAGATAGCGAAGATATACAAACTATTTTAGGTCATTCAGAGGAAATGGATTTGCATGAGGCTATATTAGAACATGGAATATCTACAAAGAGATTTCTATGCATTGATTATAAAGGTGAGCATAATTATGAAATTGTGAACTACATTTTAGATTATGAGTTTAATAACAACATTGAACTAGGTTCAGAAGAAGAACTTGAGGAGCTAGACGAGTTTGAATATGAATTCTTACCTGATAAAATAAGAGAAGTCAACAAAGTCATATCAAAAAAAGGATATGGATTATTTGCCTATCCAACATTTAGTGATTTTTATGCACTATTTATTGATAAATTAGAGAAAAAAACAAAATTACTGCAAGTAGAATTCAACATTGATGAATTGATTCCTTATAAAGAAAAATTTATACAATATTATATATAGATAAAGGGACTATCTTTATATAAAATGAAGGTTTATTTTTTGTAAATAAATAGAACACCACAGAACGCCCCTAACTATATGTGGGATTTCTGTGGGTGTCAGTATTTTTATCAGTCATTAATTACTTATTTTATATCCTTGCCTGCAGAAAATGCCTGAGAAATCTGTTTCCCAACGCCATAATAATTTCTGCTGTCAGGTGCAAATATTAGAGGTTTTATTTGTTCTATAATTGGGTTATTGCCTTTTTCCTGTATGGTATCATCCATTTTGAAATTAATAACTTCGCCGATAAATTGAGTGTGCAGACCAAGTTCATTAATCTGTATAATCTTACATTCTATATTTATTGGGAATTCACTTATATAAGGAGCATCAACAAATTCGCTTCTTACTGGTGTAAGTCCAGTCTTTGCAAATTTATCTTCATTTTTTCCAGATGCCATGCCAAAATAATCAGCTTCTTTAACATAATTTTCTGAAGGAATATTTATTGTGAAGGCTTTTTTATCCATAAGGCTGTTATAAGTATAAGTAGCTTTACGCAATGAAATGGCAACGCAAGGTGGAACAGAGCAGCAGATACCTCCCCAAGCAGCAGTCATAGCATTTGGCTTACCTTCATTATCATAAGTAGTTACAACCAAAACCGGTGTAGGATAAAGGAAAAGTTTATTACCTAGATCTTTTTTCATATATTTCACCTCTTAAATTATTAGCTAAGTATAAAACTATCTCATTTATACATAGCCTTTTATTATGTTTATATTATTATTATATTTATTAAGAAAAATAACAACAAGTAGGCACATTTTTGTGACCTACATAGTTATGTTAATTGAGATAATTTTACTTTATGATGATAATGCTGCATGTTCATTTAATTCTTGAATCTTCATATGAATCCCTCCAAAAATGACTTGCATTAGAGTTAACTATATAGTTTATACTACAATTGTTAAAGAAAATCAACAGATTAAGGAGGTTAAAGGTCTGAACAACCTTTAACGAGTGGGTTAAACTACTCGGTGCTTCCGACTAGAAGGAGGAATTATTATGCGTATTTTTGTAACAGGAGCAACAGGTTATATCGGTTCAGCAGTTGTACAAGAACTGATTCAGGCTAGACATGAAGTAATTGGATTAACACGTTCAAAAGAGGGTGCCAAGAAGTTAGAAAATGTTGGAGCAGAAGCACTGATTGGGACTCTTGAAGATACGGAATGTCTTTGTAAAGGGGCTTCCATGGCAGAAGGTGTTATTCATATGGCTTTTCGACATGATTTTTCGGATTTCGCAGGGTCACTTGCCATTGATTTAAATGTAATTAACACAATAGGTGAAATCCTTAAGGATACTGGGAAACCATTTGTGACCACTTCTCATGCTAATGGAGAAAACTCGGATAAGGCTACATTAGCTTTAGCAGATAAAGGAGTTCGTTCTGCTGTCATTAGTCTTGCACCGTCCGTGCATAGTGACGCAGATAGCCATGGATTCATTCCACAGCTTATCAATATTGCGCGCTCAAAAGGAGTATCTGCATATGTTGAAGAGGGAACTAATCGCTGGCCGGCTATTCATAGGCTTGATGCTGCTAAGCTTTTTCGTATGGCAATTGAAAAAGCACCAGCTGGTTCAAGTTTTACCGGAAGAGGTGACGAAGGAATTCCTTTCCGAGAAATTGCAAGTACTATCGGAAAACACTTAAACCTTCCAGTGGTAAGCATTTCCCATGAAGAAGCAAATGCTCATTTCGGATTTCTCGGTATGTTGGTTTCATTAGATATCCCAAGTGTAATGCCAGGAAACGTTGCACAAACAAAAGAGATTTTGGGGTGGAATCCGACACAACCAGGTTTGATTGCGGATTTGGAGCAAGGTCACTATTTTAATGAATGATTTACTGCATTTTAGGGACACTCGATATACATTATTTAACTTTAAATCAAAAAACAAAGAGTGGATTACAAACCAATACATGGTGTAATCCACTCCTTTTTTAGATATTTATTTTCGAATAACTTTGTATACATTTCTAGTGTATGAAAAACTTATTTCTCAACAACAGCGCCATCAAAGGTACTGCTTTGAAGCTGTTCTTTTTCATTCTCTTTTATATGTTTCATTTCAAAAAACACAACAATTCCAGTTATAAGAGAAGCCAGAATATCTGCTATAGGTGGAGTTCTCCAAATACCTTCAATACCCCAAAAGTGTGGTAATATCAATAATAGTGGAACCAATAAGAACAATTGTCTGGATAACCCCAGAATTGTGGATTGAATTGGTTTGCCAACTGCCTGAAAGTACTGGGAACAGACAATTTGAAAACCAGCCACAGGAAACATAAAAAAGAAGATACAAATTGCGTGAGCAGTTAATTGGGTCAGCTTAGGATTATTATTAATGAACATATTGGCAATTTGAGTAGGCCATAAATGAACTACTACAGTACTGAATGTTGCTATAATTATACCAACAATAACTGCTTTTTTCAGGGCTTCTTTTACTCTGGTAAATTCCTTTGCACCATAATTAAAGCCAATGATTGGCTGAGCACCTTGGCTAATGCCAAGAATAGGCATAAACATCAATGTGGCTATACTTCCAACAATGCCCATGGCAGATAATGCCATATCTCCACCATAACTCATTAATGCTTTATTCAAGATAGTATTTTGAAGACTGTTAGCTAATTGCATTGCAAAAGGAGCGAAACCAATAGACATAATGCTAATAACTAAGTTTTTCTTCAACTTGAGATTTTTTAACTTTATTTTTACAATACTAGGGCCAAATAGAAAATAACTTAACACCCAAATAGATGAAAATATCTGACCACAGACAGTTGCAAGAGCAGATCCTCTAATTCCAAAACCTAATTTCATAACGAAAAGGTAATTTAAGATTACATTGATAATGGTTCCGATTACTTGAGTATACATGGACATCCTAGGATTACCTTCAGCTCTAATAAAATTAACCATTCCCATGCTTATAGAGCCTAAAGATGATGCCATCATTATAATATTGGTAAAAGCTTTAGCATAAGGCAAAACCTTAGGGCTTGCACCGAAAAAAGTTAAAATAGGAGTGCTAAAAAGAAAATAAATAATGCTAATACAAAAAGGTAATAAAACCAACAATACTACAGCATTTCCAGCTATTTTCTCAGCTTCTTCTGGTTTTTTTTCACCTAATCGAATGGAAATAAGTGATGTAGCACCAACTCCAATTAATGCGGATACTGCCAGAAGAGTAAGCATAATTGGAAAGGCTACAGTTGTGGCTGCAATGGCAAGTGGGCCAACACCACGACCTACAAATATACGATCAATAATGTTATACATAGAATTTACCAGCATAGCTATAACAGCTGGCCATGAAAACTTCCATAATAGACTACCAATTTTTCCATTTCTAAGTTCATTTGTGTTATCCATTTTTAATTCACCTTCTTAAAATTTTTGCATAAATTCTACAGCATATTTGAGACTGTCAGTAAATTTTGCTAGTTCATTAGGATCTGCAGTACTTAGAATTTCGCTCATACGGTGAATGGAGATTTTCATCATACCTTCCATTTCCCTTTTTCCAGCATCTGTGAGAGATATAAGTACTTTTCGTCGGTCATTAGTATCATTGCAGCGAATAATAAGACCTAATCCTTCTAATTGATCAATCAATGTAGTTAAGCTGCCTTTTTCTATATTAAGCATCTTTGAAAGTTCTGTTGCAGTAAGAACCTTATATTGATAAAGGAACCCAATGATTGCAGTATGATTTTTTTTTAGTTCTGGATGCTTTGGGCTTTCTGTGCAAAATTTACGGATAAATTTTGTATGGAATAAGCCCATAGTTTTAAATAATAGGTCGTGTATTTCTTGAAATTCATCTTTTGCCATAAACATCACCTTTCAGATAGTAAGAATACTTAAAGTAAGAATTCTAACTAAATTTTATGCTTTTAATTTCTATTTGTCAAGATACTAGAAAGACATTGAACTATACATATTAATGCCCCCAAGGGTCGTTTGGTTGGCTGAGCTTGCTAACAGGATAAATAGAAAAAAGGATATATTAAAGGCTACAAAGTAGGAACCTTTGATATATTTTAGGTATGCCTTATTATTGTAATGGGGATATAATAAAAATATTATCTTATTTCTTAGCTATTAATTCTTCTAAAAGCTTTATATTGTTTATGATATCCTGGTCATTGGGTCTATAAGATAGTGCTATTTTATTGTGATAGTAAGATTTCTCATATTCACCCATTTGATAATAGCAAAGACCGAGCTGCATATGAGGCAACCAGGTACTGCTAATTTGATTCTGAACTACCCAATTATTATTTAGTTGAGGTAATTGAATAGCAAGATTGTACCAGAACGCAGCTTGAGAGAACTGATTTTTTTCTAAAAATGCATAACCTAAACGACAGCAAAACTCTGGACGGGGAGAATCATAATCAAAAGACCTAAATATATATTCTCGTTCTTTTTTTCGGTCCCCTAACTGATAATAACAATCAGCTAGCTTGGAACAAACATATACACAGTCTTCTGCTGTAATACCATTCATCTCCAAAAATTTCAGATAATATTCTGTGGCTTTTTGGTATAATTTGTGATGATGAAGTTCCATAGCATAGTGCAGTGTATCACGTAAGGTAAATTCCTTGCCGCTTAACAGCAACTTTTCATAAATTTTAAGATTTCGGTCAGGATTAGTGGTACCTTTAATTTTTCTATGGGTTACTACTATATCGCTGTCATAAAAGTCAGAACTTTTTATTAGTAAATCTTCATGAACAACACCATCCCATTGATAATTCTTCGATTTTTTTACTAGTCTTGTACGTCGTACATTTAAAGCAACATTTCCATAATCATCAAAATCACAGTGATATTGCATAGATACAGCATCTACCGAAGGAGAAAGAGAGTGCTTCAAATGATATAATTTCTCACTGTTTTCTGGAAGTAATACATCGTCTGCATCAAGCCATAGTATATAATCCATTGAGGCCTTAGAAAAGGAAAAGTTTCTTGCAGCAGCAAAGTTATCAATCCATTCAAAGGAAAATACTTTATCAGAATATTCTTTAGCTATTTCTACTGTGTTATCTGTTGAACCTGTGTCCACAATTATTATTTCATCCACAACATTTTTTATGGAATCCAAACAGTTTTTTAAGTTTATAGATTCATTTTTTACAATCATGCAAAGGCTAATTGTAATCATTGAAAACCACACCTTTAGAATATCATTTACTTTATTTATAATATGAATTAGCTGTTTTGATGTGAATTTAACACATGCTTTTATAAAAAATTATATAATGAATTATAAAAAGTATTTTAAAACTTTTATAGATTACAATGTAGTAAAGTGGAAAGGAAACATAGATTTAAATAAAAATAGGAGAGGATTGTATGCCAATTGTAAAAGTAAATCCTACAGATAATGTATATATATCACAATATTACAAAACTACAAACTTTAATGACTCAGAAGTTTTGTTCACTGGAAACTATAATCAAGCTCAAGATATTTATAGAAGCTTATTAAAATTTAACTTAGACAATGTAATTCCATCAGGAGGTATTATACAAAGAGCTGTTTTGAAATTGTTTGTTTATAGGAAAGATGGAGCTGATATATTTAAATCACCGCAGCGTGTCAGCGTATATATAAATACAAGTGACTTTTCAGAAAAAACAGTTACCTGGAGTAATGCACCAGAAATAAGTTTCACACCGCATTTTATTAATATAATAGATGATAATGTCAATCAATTTATTAGCATGGATATAACAAGCATAGTTGTCAAGTGGTTTTACAATATAATTGATAACAATGGAATAACTTTAATTGGACTGGAAAATTTATTTGATACTATAATAGGTTATAGGTCATCAAAATGGGCAATCATAGAGCAAAGACCTGCCATAGCTATAGAATATAGCACAGAAGGTCCAACTGGCCCAGCCGGACCAACAGGCCCAAAAGGAGCAACTGGAGCAATCGGAGCCACAGGCCCAAAAGGAGAAACTGGAGTAATCGGAGCCACGGGTCCAATAGGACCAACAGGAGCAATCGGAAGCACAGGCCCAGTCGGAGCAACAGGAGCAATCGGAGCCACAGGTCCAAAAGGAGCAACCGGAGTAATCGGAGCTACGGGGTCAAAAGGAGCAACAGGAGCAATAGGACCCACAGGTCCAAAAGGAGCAACCGGAGTAATTGGAGCCACGGGCCCAATAGGAGCAACAGGCCCAGTTGGAGCAACTGGAGTAATCGGAGCAACAGGCCCAGCCGGACCAACTGGAGTAATCGGAGCCACGGGTTCAATAGGACCAACAGGAGCAATCGGAGCCACAGGCCCAGCTGGACCAACAGGAGTAATCGGAGCTACAGGTCCAGCTGGAGCAACTGGAGTAATCGGAGCCACAGGTCCAGCCGGACCAACTGGAGCAATCGGACCTACAGGTCCAGTAGGCTCAACTGGACCTGCCAGAGCAAGTTTTTCTGTTAATAGGATTTATGTATCAAACTGGGGCAGTGGTAAACTCTCTATAATTGATGGAAATACCAATACTGTTGTGTCTTCAGTAATAGTAGGTAATTCACCAATGGGTGTGAGTATGAATTCGGCAACAAATGGAATTTATGTAGCGAACTATACGGATAATAATATTTCAATAATTGATGGAAATACCAATACTGTTATAACCTCTCCAGTAGCAGGTTATACACCATATGCTATAAGTGTAAATTCAGCAACAAATAAAATTTATGTGACAAACTATTATAGAAATAAGGTATCAGTAATTGATGGAAAGAGTAATAGTATTTTAAAATCTATAACAGTAGGGACTAAACCGTATGCTATAAGTGTGAATCCTTCAACAAATAAAATCTATGTAGCAAACTATGGAGATAACAATATTTCAATAATTGATGGAAATAGCAATATTGTCATGACTACTATATCAGTAGGCACTCAACCAAGAGGCGTATGTGTGAATCCATTAACCAATCAAATTTACGTAGCAAATTGGGGCAGCTATAATATTACAGTAATTGATGGAACTAGCAATATTGTGATAACTTATGTGCCAGTAGGTATTCAACCAAGAGGCGTAGCGGTGAATTCTATAATGAATAGAATTTATGCGGGGAATTATGGTGGCAGAAATGTTTCGGTTATTAGTGGGCTTTCTAATGTTGTGATAGCTACTATAGAAGTGGGTAGTGAACCAAGTGGGATAGGTGTGAATTCGGCAACAAATCAAATTTATGTGTCTAATAATGCAAGTAGCAATGTCTCAGTAATTGATGGAACTAGCAATATTGTCATAGCTACTATTCCAGTAGGTACTCTACCACTTGGAGTAACTGTAAACCCTTAAAAAGTTTGTTGCTTTTTCATAACCAAGCTGGTAATATGAATCCTCAGAGTGGACTGCAGAGGGAAATAAAAAAACTGAAGATGGTAAAACTCTAAAAAGAGTTTATAAAACTTATAAAGTATCACTAAATTAGATACTAGAACTGCCACAACGAACATGAAAGAAGTTGCTTATCTTGATGCAGCTACTGGGTTTCCATCTAAATTAGAAACATATGAAAAAGTTAATACTAGAATGAGTCTAGTAGCTGCCCAAGTATATGAATTTAAATATATAACTGCTCCTGGAAATATATTTGACACTACTGGAGTAAATTTAAAGCAGCTTCCTCGCAAGCGAATTCAATTACAGAGCTAATTTCAGGTTGCTCTGATGAGGATGTAGTAATACCACAGAAGGCGAGAATCTCCAAGATGTATAAGTTAGGTTTGCTGGAATTTTAAGGTGGTAAATCACTTCTACCATGATAAATTTGTAATTTAATCCTTATTAGAAGTAGAAAATTTAGGTATTGATTCATTGTCCATAGCAGTACTAACATATAAATCACGTGATGCGCCAAGCCCAGCAAACAAGCATAAAACGGCAAGTCCAATTAGGATAATGAGTGGCAATGCCCAGTTATTAGACGAATCATGTAGAAACCCAAAAAGCATCGGTCCAAAAGCAGCAAGCAGGTATCCGATTGATTGTGCCATGCCGGACAGCCTTGCCGCTTCATCTGCATTTCTCGTACGAAAACTGAAAAATATAATAGCTAGGCAAAAAGTAAGTGCTCCTCCACTACCAATCATAATCACCCATAGGAATGTAAGCCCTGTCCCTCCGAAGAATATCCCTAAAAGTCCAACCAAAACACATAGAGAAGCAATGATAACTAATGGACGTTGATTGGATTTACGCCCAGCAAGGATAGAACCCACAAACGCTATGGGGAGCGATGCTAGTTGATAAAGAGAGAGCATAAATCCTGCTCTGCTTGAATCCATACCCTGCTGGATCAAAATAGTCGGCAACCATGCAACCATGCAATAGAGCACCATCGACTGTAATCCCATATATACCGTTACCTGCCATGCCAAAGGAGATTTCCATAGATTGGCCTTATTAATAACTTCGCCCTTAACACTCTCCATTTCATTTTTTTCTTCGTGGACGTGTTTGGATTTTGCTTTAATGTTACTACCGACCGTTCTCGTAGCAATAGACGTTTCTTGCCTTCTCCGTGTTATTTGAGGTATCCAGAAGATAATGGATAAGAAACTAAGTGCAGTCCAAATACTTAGCGCTCCACCCCATCCCAATCCTGATCCTGCCGCAACGGGGACACTGATACCAGATGCTATCGCCCCAAAAAGGCCCATAGAAACATTATAGATGCCCGTCATCACACCGATTCGTTTGGGGAATTTCTGTTTGAATAGGCTGGGTATCAGCACATTGCCAACAGAAATGGACAATCCAAGTATTGCTGTCCCAAGAAATAGTCCAACCCCACCAAACAATGAGCGTAATATAATTCCAAATGTCAGAGAGATAAGTGACCAAAGCAGCACCAATTCAGTGCCAAATTTTCGCGCCAATCTTGGAGCGAAAGGTGAAAATCCTGCAAAAGCGAATAATGGAAGGGTTGTAATCATGCCCGCCAATGTATTTGAAATATGCAAGCTGCCACGAATTTGATTGACCAACGGGCCAACCGCTGTTAAAGGTGCACGCAAATTCGCTGCAATAAATGTAATTCCGATTATCAGCATTATTGATGTAGCTCTTTTTGAATATAAATCTAGGCTCTTTTCATGTTTGTTTCTTAATTGATTCATTAGTATAGTTCCTCCTTACATTAATCATAGGTAAAAAGTGTATGTATACCATACACTTTGATGCAATTGTTTATTCATCTTGCTTTTTTAGGAGTTTATCAATTTCATTATTTTCAAGCTTATTATTAAAAGGATTGATTTGCTTAAATATTGAGTATTCATATGGATAAAAACCAAAGAGAACGCAGGCGGCTAAAGCATTATAGATTGCCCATAAACTTCTTTCATCAGCTTCAAGTATTTTATGTTTATACTTACGCTTAATCATTTCACTATTATCAGAAGTCAGATATAGCTTTGGTGATTTGCTCTTTTTGATGTTAGCACCTCCTAACTTAATTACAGGCAAAGGTGTATGGCTACCATACTCTTGGATACAATTGTTTATTCGTCTTGTTTTTTTAATAGCTTATCAATTTTACTATTTTCCAATTTATTATTGGAAGGATTGACTTGCTCAAATATTGGGCATTCATAGGGATAAAAGCCAAAGGGAACGTATGCGGCTAAAGAATTATAAATAGCCAACAAAGTCCTTTTATTAGCTTCAAGTGCTTGTTTATACCTCCTCTCACTCACTTCACTATTATTAGAGACCATATATAACTTTGATAATTTTTTCTTTTTCATGTTAGCACCTCCTAACTTAATTATAGATAAAAGGTGTATGGTTACCATACTCTTGCTTAAAAATTTTATCCCATCGCTACCATTGCTAATACTCCCATCCTTTTATATGAAACTTCTTCTCCTATTGTCGAAGGAGTAAGTGATTCCTACAAAATCATAGATTTTGGCTCTCTACTTAACTGGGGGATAAGCACTGCTACGCGCCTGGATAAGTTCTTCTAAGGCTCAGATAAAGAGAGGTATTCCTCACAAGCAAACTCCACCTGAGTCTAAGAATCACTTGATTCATCAAAATTTTCACTGAAAAATTTAACCTTGTTCATCAAGGAGGACAAAAAGTTTGACAAAAATTCCAATTCATGTTCTGAGGCATTTTGTAACTCATCTTCAACCATATTGTTTATAACAGCATGATAGTGCATATGGTTGTTATGAGCCTTTTTACCTTTTTCAGTCAGATTCAATGAATATCTAGATAGATTAAGATCATCAACTTCCTTTATAACCAGACCCTTTCTCTCTAGCTTTTTGAGAATTTCGGAAACAGACCCTTTTGTTACTCCTAGAATATCAGCTAGACCACCCACATGAATGCCAGGATGCTCGGCAATAGTCATTATTACATGTATTTCAGAGTAAAAAATCGGCACATCCGTTTTGTAGTTGCGAGTCTTTTTATCCAGATCAACCAAGGCAAGTGCTAACTTCAAAGAATTATCTGCAATTTGATGTTTGTTATTTACAAATTTATTCATGACAATAGTATATGGCTGCCATACACTTTTGTCAAGTCACTATTTAATTTCCCGGGAAACAACATTATAATATCGTAATATTATTTCCTGGTAAACTATTTTTGAAAAATAATATTGAATAGGTTAGTGATATAAGGTATAATATGATTATTTCCAAGGAAAATAATTTTAAAAGGAGATTGTGATTATGAAAACAGAAAATGTAAAATTTGAGATAGATTTAATAATAAATAAGTTTATAGCCGCCTTTGAACATATAAATAATTCGTTGAATAGTCATGATAATGAAATAAAGGACTTGTTGATCAAATATAAACACAAAGAGCTTTATGATATGGGATTAATGTTTTCAGAAATTCACGTAATTGATTGTATTGGAAAAAATCAATTGATTAATGCAACATTTATAGCAAAGGAATTAAATATGACGAAAGGTGCCATATCTAAGATTACTAATAAGCTGTTAAAGAAAGAGTTAATAAAAGGAAATCATTTGGAAAATAATAAAAAAGAAATTTATTATACACTGACAGCACAAGGAAAAGAAGTATTTGAAATACACGAAATGCTCCATAAAGTTAAACATGAAAAACTTGTTAAAATGTTAAGTAAATATGATAAAGAAGGATTAAACACTATAAATAGTTTTCTAGATGATTTAATAAGTGAAATTTAAGGAGGAGAATGGGATGATGCAGGAGAATAACAGCACGATAAATAATGGAGAAACACAGGTTAAAGAATGTATTGAAACTATATCCAATTTGTTAAATGAAACAAAAGGAAATATAAGTTTTTCAGAGGAGGTAGCCAGCAGAGGAGAGGCAATGAACAGTTTTATTGCAACTTTTGAAGAGCTTTTAACTCATACAAAATACATAGAAAATATCTCATCAAAAATAAATGATGTTGCATCTAGAACTAATTTGTTGGCACTTAATGCATCAATAGAAGCTGCAAGAGCAGGCGATGCTGGCAGAGGTTTTTCAGTAGTTGCAGATGAAGTTAAAAAGCTTTCTATTGGAACAAAAGAATTAGTCTTGAGTATGAATGATACACTGAAAAAGATATATTCTTTGACAGAGGAAGGAAGTATTGAAATAGAAAAATTAAAGGATAGGTTAAATGATGTGCAACAAGCTAGAAGTGACTTTTCTAAAGTAAGTAATGAAATGGATAGTATACTTACCAAGTTTGATGAATTAAAAAAAATGACTGATTAAGGAGAATTAAATACAAGGAAGATTTATTAAATATTTTATAAAATTTTTATAAAATTTTTATAGTTATTTTAAATAGGAATTTTATAATGGATTCATGAAATCATATAGGAGATGGTGTTGTGAATGATTATTTGGATAGCATATATGAACAATTAAAAGCATCAGATATTACTCTTACTTATCAACGTAAGATTATACTACAAGTTTTATTTGAGAATAAAGATAATCACCTAAGTGTTGAGGAGCTTTATCATTATGTTAGAATAAAAAATCCAGATACTGGTGTGGCTACAGTCTATAGGACTTTAGAATTACTATATCAATTTGGAATAGTGAGAAAATTAACCTTTGGCGATAACATAACTCGTTATGAGATGGTTTTAAGCAAAAGCGAACACAAGCATCATTTTATATGTAAAGAGTGTGGAGCTATTATAGATATAAAAGATGATTTTATAAGTATTTTCAATGATAGAATTAGCAATAAGTATGGATTTTATATTACAGAGCAAAGCATAGCTTTTGAAGGTTTATGCTCACAGTGCTTAAAAAAGAAATCTACATTTATTGCAGATAGCCAGCAAAAGTAAAGGCAGTAACTGAAGTTAATCCAGTTACTGCTTTTTTTATGTTACATTTTAAAATATATTAACAGTCACATTTTTAATTAAATAAATCAATAATATTGACAATATCATTATGACGAGTTAATATATATGTATACTATATATATCATTTCGATATATATCACAAATACATATGGAGGCGGAAAATGTTAGAGTATATTATTCTTGGTTTTTTAATGAGCGGTGAAATGAGTGGATATGATTTAAAGCAAAAAATGACTGAAAGTACATCAAACTTTTTTGATGCAGGTTATGGAAGTATATATCCTGCTTTGAAGAGAATGGAAGCTAAGTGTGTTATAAGTTTACGGGAAATTGTTGAAGGAGGAAAGTATAAAAAATTATATGCTATAACTGAGTTAGGAAAATCAGAGTTTTTGAATTGGCTTGAACTGCCAGTGGAATTTTCAAGGACAAAGCCGGACCACCTTATAAAGATATTTTTCTTTAAGTTTTTGCCCAAGGAAAAGGCAATAGAAAAGCTGAAAGCTTTTATTAATGAAGTAGAGCCTGTATATAAAAAATTTAATGAAGCTGAGAGCAAGGTAAAGGGAAAATATGATACTTTTGAATTTTCTACATTGATTTTTGGAGTCGGCTATTATAATTACGTAATAGAATGGAGCAATAATTTGTTAAAGGAATTGAAAGGAGAAATTTTATGAAGATAATAACTATTTTAGGAAGTCCGAAAAGAAACGGCAAAACTGCGAAAGCTCTTGACATGCTCGAAGGAAATCTTATTTCACAAGGACACGAGGTAGAAAGGGTACAACTTAGTGACCATATTATTAAAGGATGTATTGGGTGTTATGCTTGCATGGCAAATAACGATGGGCCTGGATGTATTTTGAAAGATGATGCGGTATTGATATTTAAACGAATGATATCGGCAGATGCTGTTGTATATGCTTCTCCTATTTACTGTTATGATTTCACCTCACAGTTAAAGACTTTTATTGACAGGCATTATTGTCTTACAATAAATTTTGGTTCTCCAAGCCACACATCATCAATTGAGGGAAAGAAGGTTGCTCTTTTAATTACATGTATGGGTAGTGAAGAAGGAAATGCAGATCTTGCAAAGGAGATTTTCGATAGGTCAATGAGAAATGTACTAAAATGCAATTTGATTGGAAAATATACTATTCCATTAAGCGAAGCACCTGATTTTAATGATAGAGCTAAGGAAGTAGCTGATAAGTTGACAAAAGATATAATACAAAAATAACCTTTGTAAAAAGTATTGATTTTGATACGAGGAAATTTATTTATCTTAAATTGAGAAAAGAGATAAATAGTTGGATTATAATAGATTTTATTTTGTAATTTATAAGAGGGGAAGTGTGAATTAACTTGAGTAAAGTAAATATGATAGATAAGAACATCAAGAGTAAGGTTATGTCGAAACGTATCATGCAGTTGATATTTGCTCTAATAGGGATTTTAGCCATATACACAGCTTATCTAGGATTTGCTTATGGTGCGGTTAATTGGTATTATGGGCTTTCAGCTGAGCAGGGGTATTCAAAAGGGCTTCTTATGCTAGACAGCAACATGCGTTTTTACAGTGGATTATGGTTAGGTGTCGGAATTATAATGTTGTGGATGATACCGCGGGTTGATAAGGATAAGAACACGCTTCGTATTATTGCCATCTTCTTTTTTCTTGGTGGAATTGGTCGCTTGATATCCATATTAATGTGTGGACTGCCTTCATATATGTACATGTTTTTCGTGCTACTTGAATTTAGCTTTCCGCTTCTCACGTTGTGGCAAAAGAGTATCTTGAAATGATGTATACTTTAGGGTACGAGTATTACGGGATGTGTAGAAGCTTGCGTTGCCACGAAGAAAAACTATATCAATGTTTCTGAAGAATATATGGCATGGGGACAAAATATAATAAAATTAAATATTAAAGGATACTGTGAAAAATAATATCTCTTTTTAATATAGAGTATATTTTTTGTATTTTGAGTACAACGAAAGGAATGATGGTTAATATGAAAAATAATGTTGAGTTCAATTTAGGTGAATATCAATTACATGCTAATCCTAATTTCAATTATCAATTAAACCGAACCTACAACGTAAGTAATGGGAATCTTGATGAAATTTTAGAACTTGCTAAAAAAATAACTGATATTAAAGCATGGGAAAAAGAAATGATGGCTCTTGCTAAAAAAGCTTTAAAGGAAGATAGAATAAAAGATGCTATTGCATATTTCAGAATGACAGAATTTTTTATGTATGACGGTAATCCAGATAAAATAAAAACATATGATAAGTCAATAGAATTGTTTTATAGATATCATGATGAATTGTTTCAATCTGGAATATTAAAGTTTGACCATGTTCCATATGATCAAGGGTATCTTCCAGTAATACATGCCATACCTGAAGGGGAGTGTATAGACACAATTCTAATACATGGCGGATTTGATTCCTATATGGAAGAATTCTTTCCTTCATTATTGTATCTTAGAGAAAATGGATTTGAGGTATATCTATTTGAAGGTCCAGGTCAGGGAAATCCCTTAAGGAAACAGGGAATTACATTTTCAATTAAATGGGAAAGGCCTGTAAAAGCTTTACTAGATTATTACAATTTAAGTGATGTGACAATAATAGGTATATCCATGGGGGCTATTCTGGCACCAAGGGTGGCGGCGTTTGAAAACCGAATAAAAAGAGTTGTAGCTTGGAGTGTATGTGTTAACATGCTTGAATTACTTCTTGAAGCTGTTCCTACAAAAGAAAAAGAGACTTTAACAAAATTGCTAAGACAAAATGATAAAGATACTATAAATAATATAATGTATAACCAGATGAAGAAGGAACCTTTAATAGATTGGTCAATGCATCATGGTTTTTATAATATGGGAGTAAACAACCCTTACGATTATATGCTTGCAGCAAATAAGTATGAATATAGGGATGTTGCAGATAAGATCACACAGGATTTTATGTTATTAGGTGCTGAAAAAGATCATTTAATACGTATAGAAAAATATAAAGACGCTATTGATAGTCTTAAAAATGTAAAATCATTAACATACAGAATGTTTACTGAGAAAGAGAATGCAGCAAGTCATTGTAATACTGGAAATCCTAAATTAGTTCTTGATACTATTATTTCATGGATAAAAATAATTAAAAATAGAGAAGAGTAGTTTTTTTAGGAATCTATAAAAAAACTTACCGGCCTTGGAATCGAAGTAATATATATGGGAGAGTATTTGACGAAAATGCTAAAGACGGATTGGAAATTAATAAATGTTTAAATTTGTGGATGGGGGGATTTATTTTTATGGTAACTGTTGTCTGGGAAACTTGGTTGAAAAAGGGTAATGGTGATGAGGGACTAAAAATTACACGACAAATATGGAGTGATATGCAAAAATTTAAAGGATATATTTCTCATAGTATATTGGTCGATAAGGATAATAAAGAACATTTACTGGTTTTCAGTAAATGGGAAAATCGTGCGTTGGCTGATAGAATAAAGGATGAATATGCAAACGCTGAAACAGTGAAGTTAATCACTACTATTTTAGAATGTCCAAGAGGTCGCTGGATTTTTGAAGAGGACACCATTATAAATGAATAATATATGGCGATACCCCCCCTAAACAAAAAAACTAGAATTTGTTGGGGGATCGATGTGCTAATTGCTTAGAACCCTTCAAACCCACAAAGTTTGGAGGGTTGCTTTATGTCTAAAAATAATATCTCTTTTTTAGTTTATAGAAGGTGAGTCCACAAAGAGGTCAGGTATCTTTAAAGAAATGTAAAAAAATCTATAGAAATTCAAGATATTAGTAAAAGAAAGCTTTTGAGTTTCAAGCTATAAGATATGGCAAACAAAAGCTTCCAGTTTCTGTAACGACCCTAGGGGTGGTTGCGAAACCTGAAAGGTTGAGCTTACTAATTCTCCAAAATTCTTAAATCACTTTATAAATTTCAAAAACAGCCATGCTAATTGAGTTAATTCAACTGCTTAAGGCCTTCTTGAATTTCAATAATATTCTTGTACTTTAAATCGGATCTAGCCTTTTGGTCATTGACTGTGTAAGCCGTTCCCATTGTATAGATGAATTCAACATCTATGGGAGAAGAGTTTTTAGTTTTAAATACTTTGTGGTGTATATCCAGTATTTTAGCGAAAGTTAATGCCAGCCACCTTGGTATGTTTTTAAAGTTGCTTGCGTATAATAGACCAAAGCACAGATTCATTACATTAGTTGTCGGTATTTTATAACTTCCACCAGAAATTCACATGAACTGATTCGAATTAACGGCATCCATTATTTTTGGTAATACTGAAGTATCACCCTTTCCCCAAACTAGTGTGGATCTTACTACAATGGATTTCAGTTTAGGGGAATTAGATTCTAAGGTTTTCTTTTCAGCAATAGCTTTCGTATTTGAGTAGACGCTAGGAAGCTTTGATTTGATACTATATTTCTCATCAATATCGAATTTGGGCTTTACATTTAATACTACACACACTGTGCTAAGGGGCAGGATGATAAACGAAAATTGCAAAGAGTGTTGACAACTATATAAACTTAACCTATACTATATATAGTTTAATAAAGCATAAAAGGATGATAAGTATGGCATACTCATTAGCAATGTACCAAGCAATTTCAATAGTAATATATATTGCTTCTAAGAAAGAAGAATGTGAATATGAATTTTTTACTACAAAATCAATATCCGAGAGATTAGGGATATCTACTCCTACGACTGTTAAAATATTGAATAGTTTAAATGTAGCAGGGATAACTATGACTAAAGAAGGTGCAAAGGGCGGTATTACAATGGCAAAATCACCTTCTAAAATTACATTACTTGATATATTTGTAATATTAGAGAAAGATAGACCTCTTTTTAAAACTGATTTGAATATTAAAATTCAAGGAAAGGAAATAGATACTTTGAAATCTAAAGTCCAAAAATGCCTGATTGATTCGGAAAAGGCTATGAAAGAATCTTTGAGCAAAACTACAATACAGGATTTAATGAAATAGTAGTGTATTAAGAACTCTTTTTCAGTAAGAGTTCTATTTTATAACTATAACTATATATACTTTATATATAGAATATAATAAATATTAAGTATGATGAAAGGAGGATAATTTGATATGAAAGAAAAAGAGCTTAGAATTTTTATGATGTACTTACTCTTTTGATGGTAATACAAAATTGATTGCTGAAAAAGCAAAAAGATATTGATATGACTAGAACATGAGTAGGAAAAGTGGTTTTATCGATTCAATAAATCAATCCAGAATTATAGTAAATTTAATTTCTAAAAATTAAAATAAAATTATGGAGGTATTTTTTATGAAAACAATTTCTTTAGTGACAGGCGCAAATGGACTTTTGGGAAACACTCTTGTTCGAGAACTCATAAGTTCAGGTGAAAATGTACGTGCAAGTGTGAGGAATATACATAATAAGAAGCCATTTGAAGGACTTGACTGCGAGATGGTTTATGCGGATATTCTGGATAAAAAATCACTCATTGAAGCAATGGAAGGTGTTGATATTCTATATCATGTTGCAGCAGTATTTAAGCACTGGTCGGAAGATCCAGAAAAAGACATTATAGAAGCAAATTTAATTGGTACAAAAAATGTTCTTGAAGTAGCTGCGGAATGCGGAGTAAAGAAAGTTGTATATGTAAGTTCAATGGCAGCGCTGGATCGGACCCAAATACCTATGGATGAAGGATCATGGGGTACAGAGTTCCCTAACCCATATTATAAAGCTAAGAATGATGCAGAAAAGCTAGCTTGGAAAATAGCTGGAGAATTGCATTTATGGATGGTAACTATTTTACCCTCTGGAATTATTGGTACAAATACATACAGTCATCTTTCTGCAACTAATGCTTTGCTTAACACTATTGTAAAGAACAGACTGCCATTTGACCCGAATTTTTCGTTTAATTTTGTTCATGCTAAGGATGTTGCAAAAGGTATGATTTTGGCTGCTCGGAAAGGGAAAAATGGTGAACGGTATATACTTGCAACCGAATCTTCAATTTCTACAACAAAAATAATAAATATGGCCAGAGATCTTTTGCTTGATATAAAAAAGCTCAATATTATTACAAAAGAAGAATTAATTAGATTGGCTGTGCAAATGGAAGAAGAAAGCAAGATAACTCATAAGCCACCGCTATTGCTTGTGGGAAATGTAATGGATTTTTATGAAGCTGATGAGCGAATAAACATTTCAAAAGCTAAAAGAGAATTAGGGTATAATCCGATCTCACCAGAACAAGCAATTAATGAAGTTTTATTACATTTTTCAAAAGAAAACTTTTAGCAAGGTAATTATAAATATGTTCCAACAAAGGTTTGGAAATGTAAAAGGGGAGGAAATATCATGAAAGTTATAGGTATTAATGGAAGTTCAAGAAAGGATGGTAACACTGCTATTGCTATTAGAAGGGTGTTTTCAGTATTGGAAAAGAGAGGCATAGAAACCGAACTTATGCAGCTTGGAGGAAAAACTGTCACAGGATGCAATGCCTGCTTAGGTTGCTTTAAAAGTAAAGATCAAAAGTGTATTAATAATAAAGATATTATAAATGAGTGTATTGAAAAAATGAGTTCTGCTGATGGTATAATTCTTGGATCACCAGTATATTTTTCTGATGTAACTGCAGGTATGAAAGCATTAATTGAGCGAGCAGGCTATGTTTCAAGAGCAAATGATTATCTCTTTAAGCACAAAGCAGGTGCAGCTGTAGTGGCAGTACGCCGTGGAGGCGCAACTCATGCTTTTGATACAATAAATCATTTTTTTCAATGGAATCAAATGTTTTTGGTGGGATCAACATATTGGAACATGGTTTATGGTAAGGAAATTGGTGAAGCTGAAAGTGATATAGAAGGGATCGTCAATATGGAGAATCTCGGAGAGAATATGGCGGAACTATTAGCAAAATTAAATAATCGATGATCCTATACAATATAGTAAAAATAAATTATTAATTTTCGTATCTTGTCACACATATTTAATCACCTAAGTGTATTTTATAGTTCCTAATAGTTGAGTGCCAGGTATAGAAAAATGTATTGTTAGGTTGTATAATTCTTAATTATATATTGATTACAAAAAACATGTTGTTGCCCAGTAAATAGCAAACGAAAAACTTCCAATTTTTGTAACGATCCCAGGGGTGGTTGCGAAACCTGAAAGGTTGAGTTTGCTACTATATTATGGTAATCAAAAATTTAAGGAGTAATGACGTATGAATGTAGATAAAGAAATGAGAAGCACAAGGAAACTTATATTTCTTCATTTGTTTCCTGGAATTGCGTTATGCATTATGTATATATTTTTTTCGAAGGTGGGAATTTTAGCAGGATATCCCCATATAGTTATATTAGGTTTTTCTATGATTTTCTCAACAATTCCTATAGAACTTGGATATCTATTTTATGTAGCAAAGAAGGAAGAAGGAACTTTTAATATATTTAAAATACTAGGTTTAAATGGTAAGTTGAAGGTTAAAGTATTTATACTTTACTCTCTTTCATTGTTTATAGTAGGAGGGATACTTTTAATTGCTTTAAAGCCACTTTCAAATTACTTATTAAAAACTGTATTTTGTTGGATTCCAAGTTGGTTTAATTTTGTCCAAGATCTGAGTCTGTTTAGTAAAAATTATATCATCATAGCAATTTTAGTAAGCTTCTTCATTATGACACTTATAGCACCAATTATTGAGGAGCTTTACTTCAGAGGATTCTTACTAGCTCGAATGAAGTGGATGGGAAAGTATAGTGTTCTATTTAATGTAATACTATTTTCAGTTTACCATTTTTTTTCACCTTGGCTTATTATTACAAAGGTTGTTACAATGTTACCATTATACTATTTTGTATATAAAAAAGACTCTCTAAAATTAGGAATATTAGTGCATTGCTTAGCTCAATTTACAGAGGTGGTGTCATATATGACACTATTGATATAATAGAAATTAGAATTATAATTCCAATTCAAATGCAAACATTTGAAAAATGGACAAGGCCTTTATCCAAATTTATAGAAACAAAAATTGAAAGTGAAACAAGCAATCTTTGTTTCTATTCACACCTCTAGCTGGGACAGATACAAAAAATAGGCCAAACCGTATGACGGTATCATAAAAAATATGCTTCTGGGCAAGCAGACTTTTATCTTAGCAGGAAAGTATGCTTGCCAATTCAACTTAACTCACTTTTTGCCACTTTTATTCGATATCACA
Source organism: Clostridium sp. JS66 (assembly GCF_033561535.1). Lineage (NCBI taxonomy): Bacteria > Bacillati > Bacillota > Clostridia > Eubacteriales > Clostridiaceae > Clostridium > Clostridium sp. JS66. The sequence goes on from NZ_CP131467.1 coordinate 914,416, forward strand.
TTCAATCTTATCCAACCAAACTTTCACCATCTTTAAATGCTCTTAAAGATAACTCATTAAACATTCCATCATTGTTTCCACAGTAGTGAATGCAATCCTCTAATTTCCAACCAAATATGCCAAAAATGTTATTAACATATTTAATTGTTTCTGCACCTTTTTTAGGATCTAAGCTTCCTTGAGCAAATATAGTTATTAATTTTTTACCTGGATGTCTGGGAATAAACTTATGAGGCAGCTCTTCAACCATTGGAAATGTACGGTCTAACCAAGTTTTTGCTTGGCCTGTAATTTGGTACATATATATTGGGGAACCAAATACAATAGCATCTGCCTCAGCAATAGCTTTATACATCGGCTGCAAATAATCATTAACAGCACAGCCATCATGGATACGGCAATAAAAACATCCTTGACATCCACGGATTCCAGTGTTATTTAAATCAAATTCAATAACCTCAGCGCCTTTTGAATTTGCTCCTTTTGCTACTTGATCTAATAATTTTGAGGTATATCCATTCTTTCTTGGACTACCTTTAAAAATAACTACTTTTGACATTTTTCATCTCTCCTTATAAATATAAAAATTTAAATTCTGTGCTATCTATATATTACTAAGAATCTTTTCAATCCAACTGAAAATACGTTCATTTGCAATTAATTTAGCTCCAGCTTGGCAGTGGTATTCAGCACCTTCTTCAGCTGTAAATAAAATAAAATCTTTATAGCAGGTAAGCTCCTCATACAATTGCTTTGCTTGATCTCTAAGCAGTTTGTCATTTTCTGAATCAACAATTAAGGTAGGGCATTGTATTTTTTCTGCTAATCCTTTCATATAAAAATCTCCAACCTTTAGAATGAATTCAGCGGGGGTATTTACACCAAATACATACATTCCATGTGAAAAGCTCCATTTTGCTTTTGAGTTTAATTCCATTTTTTCCTTAACAGCTTTATTAAATCCCTCTGAATCAGAAAGTGCGAAATTTAAAAATTCTTCTCTTGGCATATTAAAGATACTTGTAAATCCTCCTAAAAAGTCATATACTCCTCCATTTGATATGCAGCCTGCAAGTCGATGTTCAAAAGCTGCAGCTCTAGGAGCAAGATACCCACCTAAACTTTGTCCCCATAAGACAATCTTCTTTGAGTCTACTTCTTTTCTTGTAATCAGATAGTCTACCACTGGAGTTATAACCTTCTCGTAATCATGTCTGAAAAATAGTTGTTGTTTATGTACGGCCTCTCCTTGTCCTGGCCCCTCGAAAGCAATACAATGCATACCGTGTTCAAGTGCATCCATTGCCATTCCGTAAAATGCTTCCTTTGTTCCATCAAAGCCAGTCATAGCAATTAAAACTGGTTTTGGTTCATTCGAATCCTCTAATTTATAAAAATGTCCTGAAAGTGTTGTATTTTCATAGGGGATTTTCACGTCTTCAATAATAGGCTTGTTCAGCTTCATAACATGTGAAAAGCAATCTAGGCTTGCGTTGTATAATTCATCTATCTTTGGGTTCTCTGGATTTTCATGAAGGTAGAATTCTGCAATTCTATAATAATTAGAAGCTCTAAGATAGGCTTTTTTTGCACTGATCAAGTGGCCATCTGAGTAGCTATCCTCTGCAACTTTTTGCAAGCGCTTGGCTGTTTTGGTCCATTCTTCACACCAGCTTTGATAGTCTCCTTCTTTAATCTTTTCTGCTGTTGAAACCACCTCTCCTATATCAGCAGCTTTGAAAGCAGTGTCTCCAAGAAGTCCCAATACCTTGGATGCGAATTGATCATCTTTAAAAATCAAATTATTCATAGTAATTCTCCTTTACAGTATTTATTGTTTATGTAACACGTTGTTGCTATAATTAAAATATATCAGATACAGATTTGTATTCAACCAACAATACTTATAGTTTGTTTTATATACAACAAAGGAGTGAAAATGTTGCAGAATAAACATGATATTCGAACAAAACGGACACATAAGCAGATAAGGGATGCACTTATTGATCTTATTTTTGAAAAGCATTTCGATAACATTACAGTCGGTGATATCACTAATAGAGCCATGATTAATCGTTCTACCTTTTATAGATATTATCAAGATAAATACGATGTTGTACTAAAAATCTTTGAAGAAGCAATGGAAAAAATGAAAAAAGATTTAGGTCTGCCTAAAGAAAGCCTTAAGAATCTTAATGAAGAGCAAAGATCTGATCCTTGGGTGAAACTATTTGAACACTTTGCTGAAAACAGTCGATTATATCTGGCAATGCTAGATGATTCATGTAACATCTGGTTTATGTCTAGACTGCGCAGCCAAATCATCTCATTGCTGAGAGAACGTGAAAAATTAAGAAGCTCTTTCATAGTAAACAAAGAAGACTGCTCACCAGAGGTACAAGAAATGGCATTCTTATTTACCGCTAATGCTTTAATAGGTACTATTGATTGGTGGTTAAAGTCAAGATGTACTCCTGATTCGGAAAAAATGTCTTATTTGTTTAGATCTTATTTTAAAAATGGCTATGTAGGAATGCTGAATAAAAATTAATGTTGTGATTCAAATTCTGCATTTATTAAGAAATCAACATTATTCTTGAACATATTCAATTTTTAAAGAGACATCAAAAACTAGGGATGTATCTTTTTAGTTTATCCGATTAAATAGTTATGGTGAAGCGTATCATAAATAAGTGAGGCTTATAGACTTAAGTATTGATATAACTTGTTTATAGATGCGAACTTTTTAATATGTCTGGCAAGAGTTTTAGACTGGAACATAGAGAGTATATATTTTAGAAAAGTAACTGGAAGAAATTAAGGAAAATTATTTGCCGAAATTTCTCCAAAAGTACTTGCCAGTTACAGATGTTTTATTTTACGATTAACCTATCATAGCTTACCTAAATCATACTGTTTTTGCTCAATTATTCTAACATTTCAGTAGAAATATTCGAAATTTTCATTCTTTCTTCAAACCCATCCATTGGAACACCATCATAACTATATAGCTTTTTTAAAAGTTGCCATAGTGTTTCCAATTCTTCTTTCTTAAAATCTTTAAATATATCAACCATAAAATTTTTCTTAGCATTCTTTCCGTTTTTTGAAAGAGAACAGATGCCTGCTTCTGTAAACACTACATTAACCGCTCTTTTATCCTTTTCTGATGGCATTACTGAAATATATTTTTTTCTCAAGGCTTTTGATAATCCTTGCTGCATTCTGCTTAGTCGTGCCCAATTTACCTGCTATATTTATGATTGTAGCATATGTCTGATCCATTATAAACTGTAGCAAGTGAGTCCAGCAAAACATGTTCTCACAAAGGTGTAAGGTACCTGTAAAGAAATGTAAAAGATTATATAGGGAGGCGAGCTAAATGCAATTAAAGGATTTTACTGTTGAGGGAATTGTATAAATATGTTATTATGCTTTTTTAAAGTAGAGTTTATACAACTAACTACGTTCAAATTATACAGGGAATGCAATGCTTCCAAGAAAGATTGGCTGCGTACTATGCATATAATAATCCCAGAGACTTGCCCTTATGATTTGATCATTCTCATAAGTTTTAAAATAATATTCACATGTATTAGTGTTTATAAAAGCAATATATTTCGTATAATCAGCGGTTCCTTTATCAGTTAAGACAATACCCTTAGGAATAAAAATGCTGTTCATAATATGAAAGCATGTCATAAGTGCTTCGGACCGGTTTTTCGGAATTGTTACATGTGTTTTTAGAAATGCTGTGCGAACGAAACGCTCAGGAGATGTGAAGCCTCCTGGGAGATGTATGGTTCCTGCACCCTGACCAAAAGGGGTTAATGATACATTTCCCCAATAAACTTTCTTTTGTTGATTAATTGATACATTCATATAATTTCTTAGATTGGTCATATGCCAGTTAAAATCAGGACTATTGGTCATGACACCTATGGGATTATCAATTATTTCAAGACCTGTCTTAGTTTGTTCAATAACAACACATTTGCCACTTTTATCAGTAGCAATCCAATGTAAAGGAGCAGCTGTTTTGGTAACTGGATCTTGTATACCTACGATACGGATATTTTCTAATAAAGACTTTAAATCATCCACGGAACCACAATGTCCTAAAATATAATGTAGAAAATCTAGTGAAGCAATCTGCTCTTTATCCTTTATGGATAAATCATAGTAAGCATAACCTGCAAAGTATAGGACTGCAGCAGCAAATCCTCGTTCATTTACACCATCAAAAAAACCTAACATGCCATCAGTTTCTTCACCGATACAGATAAAGCTATAGTTATCAATGTATTTTTTCATTGTTATAAGGCTATGCCATTTGTAATTTTTGGGTATTACATAAACTCCAGGTTCCATGGGACGGGAAAAGTCCATAGTTCTTCCAAAAAAATTCTCACCTTGCATAGATTGTAATGTAATAGCGGTACACATACCATAACCTCCAATGTTATAAATGTCATAATTATACTGTATGCTTCCATAGTAAATAAGGTGCAAAGGTATAATCTCCACATTGTCCAGCATTATTTACTAGCACATCTAGCAACCACAAAATGACTTTTTATCGTCAACTATTTTCTGATAATACCCCATAGAGTGTTACATAAACTGGAAATTTATGTTTGCTAATATCTACTATATAGAAGTAATATGTAGAAGTTTATTGCTAAGAGAAATTATAAAAATGGTTTAGTCAAAATGACTAAACCATTTTATTTTAGTATATATAGCTTAAATAGTTTCTAGAAGCATAACCTTGAACTCCATTTATGCTTATTTTAATCCAATTTCCATCCTTTGAATAATCAAGTACCTCTGCATATTGATTTTGACCTAATATTCCAACTATTGATGCACTTGTTGAAGGATTACTTCTTATATTTAGCTGATAAGCGTTTTTAACAGCAACATATTTACCACTTGATATTGAAGTTAATAAATCACCCCATACCCAGCCAGATTGTCCATTATATTTTACTAAATACCAACCATTAGAATAGCTATTTAAATATAGTAGAGTTCCTTTTGGTATAGTACCAAGTAAAGCTGCACCATCTGAAGGATTTGCGTTAAAATAAGCTGAATTAGTAACCTTTGTTACTTGAGCAAACATACCAGTAGTAACAGAAGTTTGTGTAGGTGCAGGCGTTGTAGATGGTACTGCAGTATCGTCTACAATATTAACGTATCTTCCAGGAATATATCCATTATTAATATCGTCTAATGTTACAAAGTATCTTTTAGTACCTTGAATTCCACCAAAGGCTTGGTCCCATGTTGATTCAAAGGTGTAGGCTCCATTAACTCCATTTAATGTTCCCCACTTATCAAATATAAGAACATGATCACCAGGTCTATCCAAAATATCCATATGCTTAATATCACTTAAGTTTATCTTAGTAAAGTATTTATCAAACATAGTTCCAGTTGAAAGTTTTCCATCATGTATATCAAAGGTAGCTTGTACAAATCCTGAACAATCAATACCAGCAGTAGTAGGAACATAGCTATTTCCCGCTGTAGTATTAACATTTCCAGCAAAAGCACCTTGATTAATGGCGTCTAAAAAGTTACTCCATGGAGTTCCAAGGGAATTTGAATTTAAACCGTCTTGTCCGCCCCAATCATAGGGGATACCACTAACTTGAGCTGTAGTAAGATTAGCAAATTGATTAGGCTGAGTAACACTACTTGTATAAGCTGAACCTATATTTCCGTTCTTATCTTTTGAATAGGTCCATGTTAAATTGATCATATTTAAAGCTCTTTGCTCAGCTTGACTTGTTGTAATTGGCGTCTGAACAGTATCAGCACTTACATTTAAAGCAGGTATAACAATAGCAGTTATTCCAAATAGAATACCAAATAATGCAGTACTAGATTTTTTCATATTTAATTTCTCCTTTTATATTTAATAATATTTTATATGTGATTATGAGAAAATTACTTGCTTTCTGTAGAGATTGAAAACACTTAGATATTACTAAAATTAATTTAATAGACATCATCCTATTAGCTATATTTGTAAAACTAAAGTTAAGATGACTTCGAGTTGATATAAAGATTAATCAGCGACTCTGTAAGGATTATTATAAGGGGCAAAAGATATTCTATCAATAATCAATTTGTGGTAATACATATAAAAATAACAAGGTGAGTTTTTGGGTTCGCCTTAGCAAGTGAGTCCAGCAAAGCATGTCCTCACAAAGGGGTTAGGTACTTGTAAGGAAATGTAAAAGATTCTATAGAAATTTAAGATATTAGTTAAAGAAAAGAAGCTTTTGAATTTCAAGCTATAAGGTATGCAAAAATTATCAAACTAATCCAAGGATTCACATTGTCCACAGGTGGGGTGCCAAGCCTTGGCTGATAAAGACGGAGATAAGATCTATAATGATATTGTAGAAGAAATTCTAAATAAGGCAAAGGAAAAATGGCTAAATGGACAGACAAAAGTAATGGAGATGATACCCTTAAACGAGTAGTTGACAAATAGTCTAATTAGACTATAATAATTAAGTGTTGTTAGTCTAATTAGACTAATAATAAATTTAGTAGTTTTTGATATATAGGAAAATCTACTGAAGTAATGAATTAATGTTTAAAAAAGAAAGGATGAAAAAGATGGTTAAATCGTTTTTAATGTTAGGACAGTCAAATATGGCAGGACGAGGGTTTATTCATGAAGTAACACCGATTTATAATGAAAGAATACAAATGTTGCGTAATGGCAGATGGCAAATGATGACTGAGCCCATCAATTATGACCGTCCTGTTTCAGGAATAAGTCTGGCCAGTTCATTTGCAGATGCATGGTGTCATCAAAATCAAGAAGATACTATTGGCTTAATTCCTTGTGCTGAAGGTGGAAGCTCACTGGATGAATGGGCTGTAGACGAAGTACTTTTTAGACATGCAATAATTGAAGCTAAATTTGCTATGCAGAGTAGTGAGTTAACAGGAATTCTATGGCATCAAGGAGAAAATGATAGTATTAATGGTAACTACAAAGTCTATTACAAAAAATTACTTTTAATTATTCAGGCTCTTAGAAAGGAGTTGAATGCTCCAGATATTCCCATCATTATTGGCGGTTTAGGAGATTTTTTAGGCAAAGAAGGATTTGGAAAACACTGCACTGAATATAAATTTATTAATCAAGAGTTACAAAAGTTTGCTTTTGAACAAGATAATTGTTACTTTGTTACAGCCTCAGGTTTAACTTCTAATCCTGATGGTATTCATATTGATGCAATTTCTCAAAGAAAATTTGGTTTACGATATTTTGAAGCCTTTTCTAATAAGCAACATGTATTGAAGCCATTAATTAATGAAAATGAGTTGATAAATCTTAATCATGCTAGAACACATACCAAAATAGAAAAGATATATATAAAGAGTATGGATTTTGCATTAGGGAAAATATCATATGATGAATTTGAATCTCAACTCATACAAATCAACAATGGTTAAACTTTATAATTATGGAATAACTATTAGCATAATTTTGATGAATAATATAAAGGAGGTGTTTTTTTTGATACCATTACTAATTTTAGGTTTATTAAGACAAAACCCAGGTTCTTATGGATACGAATTATTAGCCTTAATGGAAGAGAGACACTATAAATATATAGTAAATTTCACTAAAGGGTCATTCTATTATAATCTTCAACAATTAGAAGAAAAACAATATATTAAAAAAGTTGACCAAGTAGACAATACTAGAGATACACATAATTATATCATCACTGAACTAGGGGACAAAGAATTTGAAAAATTGATGTATAAGTATGGTTCTAAGACAGAGTATATAAATTTATCTTTTTATGCAGCAATGCTATTTGCTAATGAATATAAAGGTGATGGGCTAACAAAACTAATAGAAATGCAAATCGAACAAACTAAACAGAAAATTTTTTTATTAGATCAATCTCTTGAACATAATGAGAGTATCCCTACTTATTTTAAAAAAATGTTAGAAAATTCACGTTCTCATCATTTAGTAAATGTTCAATGGTTTGAAGAATTGTTAAAGGATATAAGAAATAATGGGTTATAATATTAACATGAATATTATATAAGATGGTGTCTTTATGGATGAAAAGATATTAGAATTTACTATATTTTATATTCTTAAAATATTCTAAACTTCATGGCCATGTGTCTGACTCCAAAAAGAAGAATAGCTGTTACACTATTCCTCTGAACTGATTATAATTTAGTTAGCTATTATCTTTTTTATTTCTTCAACTTTTTCTACTGATATTTCAGCAGCTTCAGCTGTGCAACCTGAACTCTTTATAGATTTTGTAATAGCTTCTGTTTTTGAACTTTGAACTAAAATTACTCCTGCTAAGATTATTATTGTAGCTATAACTATCTTTAAAGATATAACTTCTCCTAGAAAAATAGCACCTAGAATTACTGCCACTGGTGGATTTACATAGGCATAAGTACCAGCTTTGGAAGCAGGCCATTTTTTTAATATATAAATATAGCAACTATAACCAACCATGGATCCAAAAACGACTAGATATAATAATGCTTCTAAGCCTTTAGTAGTAACATGCATTTTTGAAAATTCTCCAAGAAAAGTTCCGATTAATGATAAACAAAATCCTCCAGCAAGCATCTGTATAGCAATATTTGATATAGTTGATGCAGAAGTAGTAAAGCCTTTAGAATATACTGAACCTAGTGCCCAGGATAAAGCTGATGCAATTAATAAGGTTATGCCTATAATATCTACGGGAGCTTTATGCCAGTCTGAAAGTACTAGAAAGGCAACTCCTGCAAAACCAATTAATAATCCTATCCAACCCTTACCGTTAATTTTTGTTTTGGAAGGTAGCAAGGATTCAATAAGTGCCATGAAAAGTGGTACTGTTGCAACCATTAAAGATGCTATACCCGAACTAACTCTGGTTTCAGCCCAAACGACTCCTCCATTTCCGCCAACAAGAAGAAATATTCCTACAATAGAGATTTTAAGGATTTCTGATAAATTCTTAGGCATAGGCAGTCCTTTAAAGGCAGCATATCCAAACATTAAGACGCCTGCAATAATAAATCTAATTCCAGCAAAAATTGTTGGCGGCAGCTCACCAACGCCAATTCTTATTGCAAGATAGGTAGAACCCCAGAAAATACAGACAGCGGAATAGGCTAAAATAGCATTTCTGTGTTCTTTTTTTGTATTAAGTTCCATTTTTGTTCCTCCATTCAAAATCTATCTATGTACTATTTGCGCATTCCATTTTCTAATATAGTGGATAAAACAAGAGTAGTAGACGTTTCTTTGATACCTTGTATTTTCCATAGAGTATCAATAAAGTTTGAAATATCTGTTGGCGTACTCGCTCTTATTTTTAGTAATAGACACCATTCTCCAGCTAATCTATGACACTCTTCTATGAATACATTAGGAATTTCAAGAGATAAAATTTGGTTTACAATTTCCTTGAAATTTTCACAACTGATTTTGACATATAGGAGAGTTTTAATTGGCTCGCCAAGTTTTTCCCAATCAATTATAGTTTTGTAACCTTTTATAATACCACCTGATTCTAATTTGCTTACCCTTTGATGAATTGCAGGTCTTGAAATATGAATTAATTTACTTATATCCTCATGAGATATTCTTCCGTTATTTTCTAATGCGTTTATAATGCTTTTATCTATGTTATCCATGATATCCCTCCTAGATACTAAGTATAATCTTAATCTTATATATGTCAACTATTAGTAAGATAATGCCCTATAAATATTACTAATAGTAACAAGGAGACAATTAAAATGGAGTATTTAATAGATTTGTAAACTATAAACATTAATATAAAATTACTATTCGTAACCAATTAAATTTCAAAATTAATGCTACATTAAAATGTGAAAAAATAAAAATTTCAAATAAGTACAAGTACTTGGTTGAATTTTAGGATATGTTTTAATATAATGTTGAAATATATCCTAAAAAATTATAGGTGGGATTGTCCACCTACAATACTTAATATATGAACATTATGAACTAAAAAAATGTAATTACCTATTATGTTCATTTGGTATGATTGTTTTTATTTTTAACTGCAATAATTTGAATACGCCTGTAATCCGCTACCCATTGGTTGTTTTTCCATATGCTATTTTTGCAAAGTTTTTCTGTTTCAAGTAATATTTGCTCCTTTTGTTCATCTGAAAATTCTAGTAAATCACTTGCAAAGAATTGACAAATCCAGTTACGTAGTCCTTTTTTTCCATCAGCAAGTGGTGTTGGTCTATCATATTCAATGATATGTTTTACTTCAAAACCAGCTTGATCTAATAATAACTTATATTCTTCCTTTGAAGGAAAAAAGAATGGTGAACAATAAGAATATCCCTTTTGTTCTATTACCTTTTCAAAAGCAGTTTGTATTTGACTTATATTATTTTGTGCTCCAAATTCACAAATCAATGTCCCATTATCTTTTAAACAGGTATAAATAGAATGCAACAATTTTTCTTGATTCGATATCCAATGAAAAACCGCATTAGAAAAAACAGTATCAAACTCATTTTTAAAAGGCAAACTTGTTGCATCCTCCACTTGAAAGATTAAGTTAGGATAATTAGATTTTGCCTTATCAATCATATTTTTTGATAAATCTGTTCCAATAACAGTTGCACCGTTTTTTGCCAGCTCATTTGTTAATACCCCTGTACCGCATCCTAAATCCAAAATTTTTTGCTCTTTTCCCACATTTACAAAATTAATCATAGACTTACCGTATTCTGCTACAAAAGAATGTTTATTATCATATAGATTACTATTCCATTTCATTTTTTTGCTACCTCCATAAATTGTTTTATTATATTATTACATAAAACTTTTATGAAGAATGTAAACTATGATACAATTAAAAAATAATTACTAAATGGAGGTGTTTTTTCTTGAATACATGGGATTTATTTTTAGTCCATAAAATAGGTATTCCTACTAGATTGTTTGAAACTTTTAAGGCAAAACCTGCACAGATGTTTAAAGATAATCAAATAATTTATAATAAAGGGAGAAATTTTTGGAGAAGCTTCTTTTTTTGATGGCTTTCCAAGAATGTCATCGGCAAAAACTTTTTCAGATTCAGAAATCATCAGTATTAATAAATCTGACATTATGTTATATTTTCAAAAAGAGCCACTTCTTGCTTTGAATTTCATAGAGCTTCTATCGAAAAAGGTAAGAATGTTATCAAATGAAATTGACAATATTTCATTTGTAACAGCAGAGAAAAGAATTGCCCAATATCTACTAATTGTTCTATTGATTGTACCCATGAAGATGTTGGAAAGGCTGTAGGTGTAAGTAGAGTTACGGTAAGCAGAACTTTAAACAAATTCTCTCAATATCAATGGATTAATACTAAATATAAAAAAATTCTCGTATTAAACAAAAATGCTCTTTTGAAGTTTTTAGAAACATAATCTATTAATTATAAAGAAAAATTTAGTTGCAACACCATTGAATCTATTCATCCATTTCTTTAAATTACTATGTAGAGCATTAATATGTTGAATATGATATAATCCTTCTTTATGTTTGCCTCTTTTACGAGAATGTCTTGGCATGTTAGAAGGTTTTGTACCTTTAAAACTTTCAGCAAAGATCTGCAGTGACATTTGTTTGATTATATTTCTTTAAACCACTGACGATGATTTCTTTCATCATCTCTTATGGATGTAATAATATCTTTTTCTTCTTGAGTAGGAGCTGCACTAATCAAGTAATCATAGAATAGTTCGTCAGCCCTCTCGTCTTGTACTGCTTCCTTAATAAGGCTTAGTGCTTTATTAAAAGCTTGTTGAGTAAAATCCATGTTATGAGATGAATAATTCCTACATGTTGTCATATAAGGGTTAGCATACTTGAACAAATACATCACTCCAATAAAAGTATTCAGTACTAATATATGCTGGGGTACTATCAATGAGCATGTCCATTAGCAACAAAAACTGTTTTAATCTTTGTTACTCAATTGTTAACACCACACGAGGGTCATTGCGAATCCTTGGTTGAACTTGCTATATTTAATTATATAAGTAAATTTTTGTTATCTACATCATCTTATAGCCACAATTCAGTCATAAATGGATTCCCAATATGTTTTTTAAGCATTCTTGTGGTAATAATATAAAATAAATCTGGTTTATAAGATTAGCTTTTTTTATACTGCAAATTTTGCTTTTCTTAAACCAAGAAAGTAATGCTTAACAACATTTCAAAATCAACAATAAAGGAGATTAACAAAACATGAAATTTTTAGCCTATAATTCTCAAACACCTATTGAAGATGAACTAATAGAATTTTTAAAAAAATAAAGGTATTCAAGCAGCCATGGATGTATCACTTTTATTGCCTTTAAGAAAAATAATTGCTGTAAAAGAAAACAAAAAATTTCTTATTGACCTAAAAAATATATTATATTTTTATTCTTATAGTAATGAAATAAAAGTCATTACTATTAATAATTGTGTCTACACTGTACAACACTCACTTCAATTCTTTGAAAAAAAACTTACCTTTAGAAATTTCTTCAGATGCCATAAAGGATATATAGTAAATCTCGAAAAAGTCATAGAAATTATTCCCTCTTATAATTACACCTTTAATTTAAAATTAGAAAATCATAAAAACACAGTACCAGTAGGAAGGAAATATATAAAAAAGTTTAAAGAAATAGTTTGTTGGTAATTTGCACCTACATTATACCGTTTAGCACTAATATTTAACTTTCACTGCCTAAAAGACATATTGCAAATAAATCTTCACATAATATTGTTGTAGCTTACACGTGTAGATACAATTTAAATCAATGAAGAATTAATTTATAGATAAGGAGAACTTAGATTATGAACAAAGATTTGGAGTTAATTTTAAATCAAGATATTTTAAATGAGCCTGATAACACCTTTAGTGATTCTGACGGATTAATCTCATTTGTAAATCTGGCAAATGAGCACATATCTAAAATTGCGGAATATAAGCAAGGAAGAGAATTATGTGACAAAATATGCAATTTTTATTCTTCACTACGCATTAAAACATATGCACTCCTAAAAAAACATCCAGAAAAGGTTTTACCTGGTGATACCCCTCCTACTTCCCAATGGAGTAAAGCCGTCACACATTATATGGAGAACATTCTATCTAATGCTGGTGGATTAGCTGGTTTCAAAATGAAAACTGAAGATTATAGTAGTAAACAAGTGGTGGCTGAATTCAGTACAGAAGTTTTTAAAATGATTTTTGATGCAGTTGCCTTTCCAGAAGCCTTAGTAGAAGATGTTACCAAATTTATAAAAGGTGTGGCTCAGACACTAAGAGCATCCTGGGAAACAAAAGAAAAAAATTTTGAAGTAGCTTTAATGAGCCAATGTCATGAAGGCATTAATATGAGAAAAGATTTAATCTATTTTCCTAAAGTAAAATACTACTATATTTCCGTTAGTGCAACTCAATCCGAATTTACAACTAACTGCTCAAAAACACAATACGTAACTTTTAATTTTGAATTTGAATCCCGTATCACTGCATTAAAAGCATCGGTATTGGACACTTCAACTGAAGATTATAAAAACTTTAAAGCAGCCTTAGATAGTGCACAAGGAAAATTATATACAGATTGTCTTAATAAAATAGAAGAACTTCTTAATGTAGAATCAGAACCTCCTACAGAAGAGTTTTTGTTAAATGCTGCTATTAATTTAAATGATTATCCACGCATAGTGAACTACCAACACCTATAGAGAATAGAAGAATTTCGCATAGGAAAGTTAAAATCCTAAATTCAAATGTTAGAGGTGAAAATAAATGAATCTTACTATTGAATTGCAAAATTCTAGTGTTACAAATCAAAATTGGCAGCTTAGTAATGGCAAACATTTTAACTTGGAAAGCAATTGGTCATCAATTGAATCCTTCACAACAAATACTGATTACACTTTTAATATAAATATTTATGTGAATACACCTAGTGGTTTTATTTATGCTAAAGCAACATTAAATTATCATTTTAATACAAATAAATGGAGTTTGAATACAGAAACACCAAAGCACTGGCTGTTAATTGAGCGCCCAAACACCGACCCAATATTACATTGTTTTCTTGGCGGTGCACTTCCTGACTTTACAAAATAGAGGTGAATTTGCTCAATTATAGATTGAGCTAAAGAATATTTATATCAAATGTACAAAATTGGTCATATTTAAAAATTACTACAGAGCATGTTCAAGTGTCCCTGTAGTATATTTTATCTTTTAGAAACAAATCAATCATAAAGAATACTGCTTTTTGCTTTTACAAATATTTCCTATATATTTTCACACTGGTTCCTGAAAATTTAACACCATCCGGGGGTCGTTGTGAAGCCTTGGCTGAACTTGATAAAGTTCTCATTTAAGTGACGATAATATTTTTGTATTTGAGGGAAATTATGAAGAATAAAAATTAACTTTATAAGTGATTTTACTATTTATACTTTTTCAAATAACTAAAAAATACATATTCCATTATTGCATTTGCAGCTACTCTGGATTTAAATTTTATGTTATTTATTTCATATTCACTTGAAAATACAAAAATACATTTATCTGCTAGATTAGCAAGTGTATTATATCCTACACCAGTAACGGATATAATTTTACATCCTCTAGTTTTTGCAATATTTACAGCTTTGATTACTTGAGAAGTCTCACCTGACATGGATACGGCCATTATTAAAGTGTCTTTATTAAGATCACTTGCAGTAGAATACATTATACTAGAATCGGTAAAGTATCTGCAGTTTTTTTCTACAAGATGAAGCTTTCTGGAAATATCAATACATACATCTTTGGAAGAACCTTCTCCATAAAAATCTATTTTTTTAGCTTCATGTATCATATCTATTACAGCATCAATTAAATCTTCATTAATTAAATCTTTAGTTTTAGCTATATCATCAAATAAAAATACATTACTTGCAGCCTTTCCATCAGTACCTTCTTTAAGTAAGGAATTCTTTAAATTTGCTTTTAGCTCAGAATAGCCTGAATAGCCTAATTTGTTGCAAAGCCTTACTATAGTAGCTGTAGAAGTAAAGGCAGCTTTAGATAAATCGTTAATTTTCATAGTTGAGACTTCTTCAGCGTTTTCCAATATGTATTTAAGTATATGATTTTCATTTTTATTTAGTAGTTCTCTATTTTTTTCAATTACATCGAATATTGTCATTAGTTACCTCCAGGTTATTTTAAACTTAGAATACTGCATATTAAGTTTAATTATATCATATGTATGAAAATATTTTCAAAAATGTACATTGTTCTTTACAGGTCAATATTTTCTATATCTTTGTAAAATATTTAATTATCGGTAAAATGGCATTATAATAATAATATCATAGAAGGTACCTCATGAAATAATGTTTGACAAGGTGATGTTTTCAATGGAAAAATTTAATGTAACAATTGTTGGCGGAGGAAGTACTTGGACACCAGGATTACTTGCAAGTTTATGCAAACTAAAGGATAGATTTCCTATAAATAGACTTGTTATGTTTGATATAGACAAAGAACGTCAAGAAGTAATTGCGAACTACGCTAAAGTACTATTTGGTGAAAGATATCCTGAATTAGATTTCAGTTATACTACAAAAGTTGAAGAGGCATACTTAGATGTTGATTTTGTAATTATGCAAATGAGAACTGGTGGTTTCAAAATGAGAGAAAAGGATGAAAAGATTCCTTTGAGCTTGGGTGTAATAGGACAAGAAACCTGCGGTGCTGGCGGCTTTGCTTATGGTCTTAGATCTATAGGTGATATGATTAAAACTATAAAGGATATTAGAAATTACTCCAATAATGCATGGATATTAAATTATACAAATCCTGCTGCCATAGTTGCAGAAGCTTTAAGAAGAGAATTTCCAGATGACAAAAGGATTTTAAACATTTGTGATCAGCCTGTAAACCTACTGCGTTCTTATGGAAGGGTACTTGGCAGGGATTCCAAAAGCTTTGAACCTGTATATTTTGGATTAAATCACTTTGGGTGGTTCACTCATTTATATGATGAGAACGGAGAAGATTTAGTTCCAGAATTAAGAAAGATAATAAAGGAAAGGGGATTTATTCCAGTAGATGCTGAGCAAAGAGATAAATCCTGGTTAGATACTTATGCAATGGTACAGGATATGGTAAATGATTTTCCTGAATATCTTCCAAATACGTATCTGCAGTATTATTACTACCCTGATTACAAGGTCAAACATCTTAATCCTGAGTATACTAGGGCAAATGAGGTAATTGACGGAAGAGAAAAAAGAGTTTTTGCAGAGTGCAGAAGGGTTGCTGAGGCAGGTACTGCAGAAGGTTCTGTAATGGTTCACAATGATGCTCATAGTGAATTTATGATAGAAGTAGCGGAAGCTATTGCTTATAATTTGAAAAAAATATATATAGTAATTGTAAAAAATAATGGAATAATATCAAATATTGATGATGATGTAATGGTTGAGGTTGCAGCAGTAATGACTTCAAATGGTCCAAGACCTCTTTCAGTAGGTAAAATTTCTACCTTCTATAAAGGCTTAATGGAATCTCAATCAGCCTATGAAAAGTTGACTGTGGATGCTTATTTTGAAGGGTCTTATCAGAAGGCACTACAGGCATTAACTTTAAACAGAACTATTATATCTGCAAAGAAAGCAAGGGAAGTATTAGACAAATTAATTGAGGCAAATAAAGAGTATTGGCCGGAGTTTAAATAATATAGTTGTAAATGAAATGGTATATGGAATATTGGTGCTATATTAAGAGACCAGTATTCCAGCATACAATAAACGTAATACTATAGGAGGAATTTTTAATGAAAAGTGGAAGCTATTTTGCAAAGTTTCAACAATTAGGTAAGGTATTAATGACACCTATACTTATACTCCCAATTGCTGGTATATTAATGGGATTGGGTTCTGCATTTCTAAGTACATCCATAGTGAAAACGATGCCTTTTTTAGGACTACCATTTTTTTCTAGCCTATTTAATCTATTAAAATCTGCAGGGTCAGCTGTTTTTAACAATTTACCTGTAATTTTTGCTATATCTATAACTATAGGTTACGCAAAAAAGGAAAAAGGTATTGCAGCATTATCAGCATTTTTAGGTTACATGGTTATGAATGCAACTATGAGTAGTTTACTTATAAATGTAGGAAGAATAAATCCTAATAAGCTGGCAACAGGCCAGGCAAGTATACTTGGAATTCCAACTTTGGATACAGGAGTTTTCGGCGGAATTATGGTAGGATTTTTAGTTGTTTATCTTCATAACAAGTATTACAATATATCTTTACCCCCTATTTTATCCATATTCAGTGGTACAAAATTCGTTCCAGTAGTTAGTATCATAGGAGCACTACTTTTAGGACTAGTATTATCTGTAATTTGGCCTTTTATTCAAAATATATTAAATGCATTAAGTCTATTAATTAAAAATTCTGGTGCTCTTGGATCTATGATATACGGTCTCGCTGAGCGTGCACTGCTTCCTTTTGGTCTTCATCATTTTGTATATCTACCATTCTTCTTTACAAGTCTTGGTGGAAGCATGGAGATAGGTGGAAAGTTAACTCAAGGAGCTGTTAATATTTATCAAGCTCAATTAGCTACACCAGGAGCGTTATTTAATATTGATGTAACAAGGTTTGCTATGAATGGTAAAGTTATAGAGGCTATGTTTGGTTTACCAGGTGCAGCTCTTGCAATGTATCAATGTGCAAAACCTGAAAAGAAAAAAGTTATAGGTGGATTTTTTATAGCAGCCATAATTCCAGCCATATTTGCAGGAATTACAGAACCGATTGAGTTTTCCTTTTTATTTGCAGCACCAGTCTTATATGGAGTACATGCTGTATTTGCTGGAATGGCTTACCTTGCAACTTATTTATTAAAAGTTAATATACCTGGAAGTGCAGCATTTGGAGGTCCTTTTCTAAGCTTTATCTTTAATGGTATAATGCAGGCAGACAAGGGTTCAAATTGGATGTTTGTTCCTTTGCTAGGTATAGTATTTTTCTTCTTGTACTACTTCAGTTTCAAATTTATAATTAAAAAATGGGATTTAAAAACTCCTGGAAGAGAATTAGAGGAAGAAGATTCTACAGAAAATGTAAAAATATCTACTTCTGAAACAATAATTTTAGATATAGTTAATGCTCTTGGTGGAAAAGATAACATTACTGGCATTGATGCTTGTTTTTCAAGGCTTAGAGTTTCAGTTAAAGATATGTCTATAGTTAAAGATGTAGATGTTTGGAAGAAGCTAGGTTCTAATGGCATTGTTAAGGTTAAGGATGGCATTCAAATCGTGTATGGAGCAAAAGCAGATGTTTATAAAACACAGATAAGAGATTTTCTTGGGATGGAGTAGGTGATTATATATGTTTAGTAAATTATTTAAAAAAAATAATGATAATTTAGTTTGTTGCCCTGTAAATGGTAAGGTTGTAGATATAACTGAAGTAAATGATCCAGTATTTTCTGATAAAATGATGGGTGAAGGAGTTGCAATAATTCCAGAAGATGGTATCATTTGTTCTCCAGTGGATGGATGTATAAGTCAAATTTTCAGCACAAAACATGCAGTATTAATAAAAAGCAAAGAAGACTTGGACATAATAATTCATATTGGACTTGAAACTGTAAAATTGAATGGTGAGGGTTTTAATGTACTTGTCAATGAAGGAGATAAGGTAACTATAGGCAAAAAACTTATAGAAGTAGATTTAGAGTTCCTTAAAAATAAAGGAATTAGCCCGATAACTCCAGTTATTATAGCTAACCATGAAAATAAAAATATTGTAAAATGTTTAGGGGATAAACGTAATGGAGAAGCCATAATGAAAATCAAATAAACCCTATTTGATTGTTAATATACTTAGAAGGTTGTTGCAAAGCCTTGGCTGAGCTTGTTCCTCTCCATGGTCTTTCACGCCCATATTCAAATTTTACACATGATCTGATGAGAATATTGGGCTAGGAAAAAGTTGATAAGGTAATATTGGTGGGTATGTCTATGGGGGGGTATCCCAGTCAGGAGTTCGCGTTTCGTTATGCTGAAAAAGTAGAAGGCTTTATAGCAATTTTAATTATTGATGGAAGAATAAAAAGAATTCAAGAATTCTATTGAATTCTTTTTTTGTGTATACCATTTGCTTAATAGAATATTATTTTTGTTATCATATGATGTAATTTGTACCTTATTAGAAAAAAATTTTAAGGTTTGATAGGCTATTTTTGATGATGGATTATACATTATTTTAATAGAATATATATTGCCATCTAGATTGTCTTGAAAACTTATTTCTTTTAAATTTAGTGAGTTTAAAAAATTTAAAACAGAATCTTTATTACTATTATTTATAGATTTTTGTTCACCTAATTTATACATATATATGGATTTTATATTTTTCTTTGAAAACTTTTTATTATCTGTAGATATGCAGTATATTGAAAAACAGCATACTATAATCAATAAGCAACTTAAAATATAAATTTTTTTCATCAATATTTTCCTCCTGCATTATAGTTATTAATGTATTTTATTTATTGTTGAAGTTTGATGTTAATATATATTAGGTCGCAGTAGATGCATTAGTTTCTAAACAAACCTCTTATAGAATTACCACACCGAACTCTTTAAATATATTTGATTCTGTAATTAGTCAAAGCAAGACTTAAACCTAAGTTGGTCATAAATTTTCTCTATTACTCTAAGTCTAATTAATATGCTTTTTATATAATGATACCACATAAATACGAATATACATAATTGTGGTATTAAGTTAAAAATTGATAATAAAGTTGATATTTATGTACCTGAATTAATTTTATAACATATTTGTAAATTTAAGGTTGAATATATATATGCATACATATATAATATAAGCTAAAGCATATGGTTTATTTTATAATAAATGTATTATTTTACAAACATAAAAATGTCAATTTTTTAATGAATTGATTGTTAGGACTATTTTGTGATTAATATAACTATTCATCTTTTTTCAAACATGTTGAATAGCTGCACATATTAATGTATTTTAAAAGGAGGTACAATATTATGAAAAAAAGGTTTAAGTCTTTAATTTTTATTCTTATTTTAGTACTAATTATGAGTACTCAATTTTTAGGACAACCAGTTAAAGCAGATGAGCTTATATCTAAAACAAATACAACTGAATTTATTCAATCATCAAAAATACCTGAAAATATTATTAATTTTGCAAAAGATAAATTTGAAACACTTTCTCAAGGTGTAAAAGACAATCCTTATCTGTATGAATTAAATTCAGATGAAGCAAATAATTTATGTTTAGGACAAGGCTTTAATATTTTTAATCTTGAAGATAATAAAACATCAAATATTTATTATTTTCCAGTTTTATCTGATAAAAAGATTAAGGAGATATTAACTGTTTCATTGAATGATGATGGAACTTATTCTGCAACATTAGGAAAAGATTTTGCGCAAAAACTTGAAAATGTATCTATGAAAAGCACTACGGAAAATCCATTATTACTTTTATCATATAAAGAGCTTATTGTAGCTAAAAATAAAAATGGAATAACTAAATTAAACAATTTATCAATTAATAAAAATAGTTCATTTAATGAAGATACCTTAAATAGAATAATAAATAGTAAAGAAATAGCCAAGACATCAACAAATATTGTTAATGTAAAGAAGGTACTACCAACAACACATAAAAAAGTTTCCCATTCATCAAATCTTTTAGGAGCATCAAACACTAATAGTGGTAGATATCTGTCAGTGCCTATAACTACACAGAGAACATCAGATGGAGTACAACATGGTATGTGTTGGGCAGCTTCTGTTTCATGTATTGTTAACTATAAATTAAATAAAAACATAACTGCTGCTAATGTATGTGATTTAATGAATGTTGGCTATGATGATGGAGCAAATGGAATTGTTGCTAGAAATGCACTTGGTATTTATGGAATATCTGCATTTGCAGTAGACAACCCTCTTAGTTTTGATCAAGTAGTAAATTACATTAACAATAATAAACCTGTATACATGAGATCAACTTCTAATATAGGAAATCATGCTACAGTAATAAATGGATGGATAAAATACTCTGATGGTAACTCATTAATTCTAATGGATCCTGCATATGAATGTTATAAACAAGCATATTCTTCAGGCAATACATTTTCTTTTGGTTTTGGTAATACTATAATGACTTGGTATGCATCAGTATTTTTACTTTAAATTTCAAATATAGGATATTGTCAATTGATTTAGAATTCAATCGTAACACTTTTAATATAATAGAATAATCCCAAATTTCTTATATTGTTTACTAAATAAGGCCACATCAGGATATCAATTCTATAATGTGGTCTATTTTCATACATATAGCTAGTATGCTTATAAATTACCTTTATGTGGTATTTTCTTTCAAGTATGTGACATAAATGTTTGTATTACCCAAATAAGTCGAAATAAGTTTTTACACACAGTGGTATAGATAAAATGCAGGATAACCTTATAGGAAAAGCAGACAATATTTCTTTGCAGCCAGAGAATTCTATGTCTAAGTAAGTACATAACAGTCATTTAGTTATAAAGTTTTTGAGACAGTTAGGGTTAATTTTTAAATAAATTTTTTAGGTAACAATCTAACTTATATAGTTCTTCCTTTAATTTTGTATCATCAAAATCTTTTACTTTTATAATTCCTATTCCAAATTTTCTCTCTTTCTTTTTGCGTGGGATATGGATGCCTTTCATATATATCAACTCCTTTCTGTTTGTAATTTTAGTTTATACTATCAAGGAATGAATCTTCAAAAAGGTCCAGATACTCGTACCTAAATCATGTATTTTGTGGTATAGTAAAAATAAAAATTATTATACATGGGGTGTTACATGGAGAAATATGGTTGTACAATTCGTAAGATCCGTAAAAATAAAGGATTTAGTCAAAAAGAGATATATACCGGTATTCTAAGTAAATCATTTGCAATTGATTTTGAAAAAGGATTGTATGATATAAAATTTTCTCTGATGATAAAAATTTTAAGACGTTTAATGATTTCGGTAGATGAGTTAATATTAATTCATAATGATTTTCATAACCCGGATATTGATGATTCTTTATTTGAATTAGATATGGAAAAGTTTAGAGAAGATGCTGCATATTCCAAGAAAATAGAAATTAAGATGCAAGAGAAAGCGTATAAAAACAAAGACTCTGCCAGTATGATAAGGTATATGGAAATTCTTGCGCTAAAGGCATTTTATAAAGAATCTGATTATGACAAATCTCATGATTATCAGATTGCAAAAAGAAATATACAGAAGTACTTATTTGATATAGAAAGTTGGAATCTTTCTGAACTCAGACTATTTTCTGACATGAGTTTTTTATATGAAGATGGAGAAGGAAAAACAGAGTTATTTCAATGTGCATGGAATTCAATTGAGAAATATAAGTATTATCCAGATTTTGCAGTATATATTTGCCATTTATTAACAAATAACTTATTTCATCTCATTTACACGGAGCAATATTCGTTTGCTAAAAAAGCCATTGATAGACTATATGAATTAACAAAGGATGTAACTATGCTTACCTGGAAAGTTATTTTATTCTACTTAGAGGGTCTTTATTATTATGCAAATGGAGAAGTTGAAAAAGGGTTAAATGAAATAGAAATAGCAAAGAAGATATATTGCGTAACCGGTAATAACTTCATGGTAGAGAAAATAAATTTAGGACTTGAAATGATGCGAAATCAAAAGAAATAATAGGAGTAACAATAAAAATTGAACTTCAAAATTCCTCCGAGGTTTAATTTTTAAAAGTGACATGATTGGGCAAGGGTAAAACAAATTGTTAACAATTTATTAATATCCACCTGGGGGAGTTGCGAAGCCTTGGCTGATCTTGCTAATAAATATTATATTATGCTCAAAACAGTAGAGATTGTGTTTCTTATACAATGAATCAAAAAAACCACCCAAAAGGCAGAGAAATTCTTACTTTTATAAGTTAAATATGAATATGCCAATAACAAACCCATTATAAATCCATAAAAAACATATATATAACTATAGCTATGTGGAATTCCAAATAATACTGCTGAAATTATTATAATTAAAATACTTTTTCCTTTTAAAATGTTAATAGAACTTAAAAATTCAATAATTGCATATTGAAAAATAAACGTTTCTACTATAGGTGATAATATTTTTTGCTTGGCGTATACCAAGATTAAGTACACTAAGTATTTGTCTGTGATTATTGTGTACTTCTATAGTTTCATTTAACTGTGCTTCAAATAAACTAAACAATTCTAATCTTTGTTCTGACTGTTGTTTAAACTTAAGGATATGTCTTTGCATTTCTTCCGCATTTTTATTAGTGGATAAAAACATCTTTAAAAGAAATTCACTTCTAGCAGTGTCTTTTTCATTTTCTGCTTCCATCCAATCTTTTAACTCTTTTTCTCCTTTGGGAGATATCTTATATCTATTTTTTTCACGCTTTATTTTTTCTGTTACTTTAATGTTAGAATAATCAATTAATCCTTCTTCTATCATCTTGCTAAGTTCTGGATATATCACTGCTCCATTTTTAGTATGTCAATTATATTAATTAAAAAAATAAGGAAGAAGAACTAAAATGGTTCTTCTTTTTTAGAAAGTTTAAGTATTTTATTTCTTAAAATATATTTATTTGGTATGATATGTGTAAAATATCATAAAGGTAATGTATAGCATAACAACAGAGTTTAAAGGGGATGAATATTTTGCTTAATAAAAAACAGAGATTATTGTTTGAAGCACTAAAGGATATAAAAGATACAAATGTTGATATATTTTGATCTTACTTACATCCAAAATCAAATTTAGTATTAACAATATTTAAGAAAGAATATAGATACTTGGAAAGTAAGTTAAACACAGAAGAAGATAGAATGGTATTTAGAACGATACAGAATGAAATCATTGAAGAGAAATGAGACACCCAAGAGAGATTTGACTGCATGGAAAATAATTGATATGGTTTATTTAAAGTTAATTTAATGAAAATAAGAGGTTAACAAAATGGAATCTGCATTTTATCGTTACTACTATGTTTCAACAGATTGCTTATCAAATAAATGGGACACATATGAAATTGAACAGTTCATATTATCTTATGGTGGTTTTGAGGAGGAAGGTTATGGTGGCTTTAGACATAAGTCATTTTTTTGTACCATACAGCTTATGAATGTTAAGAACTATGATTCTTGGAGTAGTAATGATTATAATAAAATAGAGATGAATTTTATAAATATAGTGACTTCCAAAGAATTGTCAACTTGGATTAAAGAGTTTTTTCAAGACTTTGAAACTTTTCTTGGTTGGCATATATGTGAAGAGATAGATGATATCCTGTAAAAAAGTATGCATCAAATAAGCATAGAGAACGGAATTTTGTATAGGAGTATAATTTTTATGATTACTTTAAAAAATCTAATAGATAAAGTAGACTTTGACTTGGTATGGAAAGAATATATTGTTTTTTACCCTGATACAGTAAATTTAAGAGAAAAATACTTACAGATATTTAATTACCTTTTGTATAAAGAACCTAAAGAAAATATGGAAGAGATGATTATTCATATTGATAGACAAGATTATGAAGAATTTGATGATGAAGAAGATTGTCGGTTAGAATTAGGTGACAAAGAAATAGAGGATATAGAATATCGTGTGCATGGAAAGAACAACTCTAAAGAATGGAGTGGTTATTGGGATATATCCGCTGGAGATTGGGGTAGTTGGCTTGGATACTACATACATGATAAGGTCATTAAAATTTTAAGCACTGAACAAATTGTTGCATTATGCTTATATGAAATGACTTGGCAGGGGCTATCGGAAAATGAAGTTATTAATTGGGCAAATAATATTGATGGAAATTTAGAGAACTAAATCTAAGCTATGTTAGGCCACAGTCTTATTTTTAAAAAAGTTAATTTCTTCAATTCTTATTTTGTGTAGTAGTGGCAAAATGTTGTGATAAAGGGAACCATTAAAGAAAGGACATTTTAATATGAATGTAGGTTACAGGGAACTTTTTAAGAACATTGAATTAAGAACTGATATTGGTATAGGTTTAGAAACTTTGACAAAAAAGATTTTAGAGACTACTGTGCGTGACCTGATTAGCGATA
This sequence comes from Clostridium sp. JS66, assembly GCF_033561535.1. Taxonomy (NCBI): domain Bacteria; kingdom Bacillati; phylum Bacillota; class Clostridia; order Eubacteriales; family Clostridiaceae; genus Clostridium; species Clostridium sp. JS66. The sequence goes on from NZ_CP131467.1 coordinate 939,705, forward strand.
AAAAAATAATAGAGCATTTGTTGGAATATCGCTCAACATATTCTGTTTCACTAAACAAAAAGCTGGGAGAACTTAATAGGATAGAAATATATGAATATTTAAGAGAATTTATATTGTTAGAATATATGATTCCTTTAATATCACGTTATATAGAATTATGGCCATTAATGCCAGGTCCATTTTTTTATGGTGAATTTTTATTTATAATTTTTCGGATTGATGAAAACTTTTGGAATGGACATAGACATTGGTATTCTTTCTTTATTGATATAGCAAAAGATGTTTTGAATAATTGCGAAACAGAAGAATTAGATGAAAGAGTTAGAAAACTAATAATCTCAGTGTGTGAATCATATTAAGGTGAATACATTGTACACATTTCTGAGTCAGGTAAATTTTTTGTTAGTGATTAAATTCAAATTTATTGTGAACTATATCATGGAAATTTGGATCGAAAGAACTCTCAAAGATATTTGTAAATACAAAATGTTCTTTTCTTGCGAAGCTATAGGGAAATATGAGCAATTAAATGAAGTGAAGGAAAAATGATATTTAAAGAATACAAAAGGAATTGTATTATAAGCAATTTGTTGATTTTTATTCATCTACCACCTAAGGGGATAGGAGAATTCTATACATTAGGTTAAATTATGGAGGTTAGGACTATATTGGATACAGTTTATATTGATATCAGACATTGGTTATTTTGGTATGGGAATTATGGATTTTGTAAAAATAGTTGTAATGATGAAATTACAATCTATCAGGATAAAGATAAAACAAAATTCTTGGGCTATTTTGAAATTACTACACATTGTAGTCTTGAGTATCTTATAAATAATGAAGAAGATAATTTAGAAGCTGAACAGCCAGAATTTTATAAAGAAATAATAGAATTCTTGAATAGTGACAACAAAATTCATTATACATATATTTATCCACGAGATGAAGAGGATATTAGCCATCAAGTGAAGCATAATGCTCCAGTTAACAGTAAAGGGTACAAGCCTATATATATTGAAATGTGGTCAAAACTATCAGATCACTGGGATGAAAATGAAATAAAAAAATGTGTTAAAATTCTTGGTGAAAAGTTTTTTAACAAGGAAATAATAAAGGTGGAAATATTAGATATACCAACATATGAAGAGACAGAGATAGCATTCAATGAAAACTATAAACCTTATATAAAATATAATCAATTATAGTTAGGGTAGCCAAGCTCAGCTAAGGCTTCACAATTGAAAAAATTACAGGAGGCCATTCTCCAGAGGAAATTAATATCTTAAAAGAAATAGCAGAATTTTTAAATGCAAGAGTCCAAGGAGATGAAGGAGAATTTTATTAATTTATATTGGAGGTTATAAAAATGCGTAATATCTTTTTCCATGAAGATGACTACTGCCAAATAGAGATTCTTCCAAAAGAAAATTATAATTATTGTCTTTCTCAATGCGGCAATATTGAAGATTTTGCCAATGATCATATGGATGTAAATGGGCTTGGATATACAGACATTTATATTAGGGAAAATAATGCAATTTTGTTATCAACCCTAACTTTGACAAAGGACTACTTAAAGAAATGTATGGAGAATATATTCCCAAAATTTGATAAAGTAGAAACGGGATATAGCAGTTATTGTATTGAGGATAAAAATACTTGTGCATATGGATTTAACGAAAATGTTATTGCATTCTTCGATTATGATGAAAATGATATAGTACAGAATATTTGGTTAATACTTAATATATATGAAAAAAATGATATTAAAAGTGCTGAAAAGTTATTACATAAGTTATCTGAAACTTCGGATCTACTGCTTGTAGATTGGGGTTGGAGTGAAGTATATCTTTTGACAGATACTGAATCTATAGGTCAATATTTAGGAAGACGTGAAAACATATTTAATTCATAATATAATAGTAAGAAATCTATTAGTTTGAACTATTATACTATTGGTCATTATGAAAATATGGATGAAATGTATAATAACCTTGAACTAAATAAGAAGAAAGCTGATATTAAGGGAATAATTGAACATAAAAATAAAACATGGAAAATATATAGTTGAGGTGTGAATTATGATAAAACCAATTGTAAAAGATGTATTGTTTTTAGGACAAAAATCAGAAAAGGCAACTAAAAATGATATGGCAGCAGTTGATGATTTAATGGATACATTAAGAGCAAACTTACAGAATTGTGTTGGATTGGCTGGTAATATGATTGGAGTAAAAAAGCGTATATTGGTATTTGCTGTAGCAAACCTTATTGTGCCTATGATAAATCCAGTTATATTAAAAAAGGAAAAACCTTATGAAACAGAAGAGAGTTGTTTATCTTTAATTGGTGTTAGAAAAACAAAAAGATATGAAATGATAGAGGTGGAGTATCTTGATAGAAATTTTAAGAACCAAAAGCAAGTGTTTACTGGATTTACAGCACAAATAATTCAACATGAAATGGATCATTTTGAAGGTATAATAATCTAATTATATATTATTTAACTTTAATCAAAAAACAAAGAGTGGATTACAAACCAATATATGGTGTAATTCACTCCTTTTTTAAATATTTATTTTCAAAAAACACAACGCTTGCAGTATTATTTTTTTAGTTCTGGATGATTTGGGCTTTCTATTCAAAATTTACGGATAAATTTTGAATGGAATAAGCCGATAGTTTTAAATAATAAGTCGTGCAGTTCTCAAAATTCATCTTTTGTCATAAACATCACCTTTCAGATAGTAAGAATACTTAAGGTAAAAATTCTAACTAAGTTTTATGCTATTAGTTTCTATTTGTCAAGATACCAACATGTATATCAGGTAATCGTACAAGACCTATTTCTTTGAACCATATATTAGGAAGTTCCATATACAGCAAAAAAAATGCATTCAAAAAATATATTGACATGTAATATAAAAAAGAATAAAATGAATTTGAATTCAAATTCAATAAAGTTTATGCGGGGAGAGAAATATAATGAATGATACTAGTTCTAGCAAAAGTTCTTTAAAAAGAAAGAATATTCTTGAAGCAGCTGCAAAAATTTTTTCAGAAAAAGGATACATTGAAACTTCTATAAAAAACATAACAGATGAAGCTAATGTAGCAGTAGGAACCTTTTATAATTATTTTAATGATAAAGAAGAGGTTTTGGAGCAAATTTATGAAGAAATTTCTAATATGAGTTTGAAGGCAGCTTCTGAAGTTTCTATGAATAAGGATGATAGCATTTCTCAAAAGTTTACTTTGGCAATGGCATATGTAATTAACATATACGCAAAAAATAAAAATTTATCGAAGATATTATTTGTGAGGTCTATGGGAATAAATGAAGCGTTTGAAAAGAAGCGTTGGGAGATATTAGATAGAACAAATGTATATTTAAGGCAGATATTAGAACATTTAAAAAAACAGCATTCCTTAAATATTCATGATGTTAATGTAACTTCGGTTTTACTTACACAAAGTATATTTGGTGTTATTACATATTGGCTTAATGAAAAGTTTACTAGTGATTTGAAAGATATAATATTTTCCTTGTGTACATATCATCTAAAAGCACTTAACATTGATTTTACATATGAAGAGATAAATAAATGTATAAATGAAATAGAAATATGAGAGCATGAAACAACCTGATAAAGCAAATGAAAAGAAAAATAGCTTTTGACATTTGAAACAATTAATAATTTTATTAAATTTAAGGAGATGGATGTTATGAAAGAATATAGAAGTAAAGAGATTTATGGTGATTTTTATGAAAATGAAGGGAAACCGTTAGTTGTTATTATAACAGGAAGTTTACCTGGACTTCCACCTGTAAGTGAAAAATTAATGGATTATTTAATGCCTGATTATAATGTTTTACGATTAGCATATTATGGAGTTCCTGGACTTTCTGAATCTCTAGAGAATGTTCCATTAGAATACTTTATAAATGCTGCTAATTTTATTAAAAAAAATTATAAAGTAGCTGATAATAAGGTGATTTTTATTGGATCTTCTAAAGGTGGAGAAGCGGCATTATTATTAACTAAGTACATGGAGTCAGCAGTTACTATTGCTTGCGTAGCTAGCTCCTATGTATTTCAAGGGTTACCAAAGGATCTTTACAGCATGTCACAGGTACCGCCTAAATCTTCATGGTCTTTTAATAATAAGGAGCTGACATACATTAAGTTTGAATTTAATGAAGATGATATTGAAGATACAAAGAATAAATATTTTTGTAAAATTCATGAAAAATCTATAGAGAAAAACTTTAATCAAGAAGCATTGATAAATATTGATAACTATAAAGGAAAGATATTTCTTCTTTCTTCGGAAAATGATAGGTACTGGCCAAGTAAAAAAATGAGTAATATGCTAGTTCAAAATAGTAAGAACAAAAATAATATAAAACATGTTTGTTTAAATTTAGAGGGGCATGGTTTTTTGACTTACGATGAGTCAGTTAATGAGATGATTCATTATTTAGAAGAAATAAAACAAGCATAGAAGTTAACCAGCATGAAGAAAATGTACAACGTGATGTTAGATTTGGTATTGAATAAGGTTTGGAAAGTTTACTCACCTGTTTTAAATCCCAACAATAGAATACTTGACAGAAATGGTGAGCTTTTTCTTTTGCATAAGCTTAGAAGCATTTATGGTGAAGCGTATCACAAGTGACGTAGATTTTTGTTAAAATCGTTGATTTCATAAATAATGAGAAAGGAGAATTCTCAATGCTAGAGGTTCTCTTTTTTTATTATATTTAAATATAACCTATTAAATTATTGACAAAATAATACTTAACATATAAAATTAAATATATCTTAAAGATACATCTTTAAGATATATTAAGGCGAGGAGAATGTAATTATGAAAAACTCAGGTAATAAAACTAAATATCTTATTCTTGGATTATTAAGTGAAGAACCTTTATCAGGTTATGAAATAAAAAAAATCGTAGATACTCGATTTTCATTCTTTTGGAATGAAAGTTTTGGACAAATATATCCTCAATTAAAAAAACTTAATGAAGAGGGATTAATAGAGGAAGTGGACTTGAAGGAAGCAGAAAATAATAAGGCAAGTAAAAAATATTTTATAACAGATAGTGGAATTCAGGAATTAAAACAATGGCTAGAACAACCAGTAGAAAAGGAAGTAGTTAGGTATGAAATTTTACTTAAAATGTATTTTTCAAATATTGTCTCACCAGAAATCATGTTAGAACATATAAAGGAGTTTCAAATATCGCATAGGCAACAACAGAAGGTTTTTGAAAAATTTCAATTTCAACTAGAACAATATAAGGATGTACATGAAAATCATGAGGATATATTAATGGTACTTTTATTTGGGCAAAAGGTATGGGAAGCCTATGATAGTTGGTGCGAGGAAGTAAGTTCAGTGCTAGAAAAAAGAAAAGGAAGGAAGGAAAAGAAATGAAGGGAGGATTAGAACTATATTATTTTTCAGGTACAGGAAATACAAAATTTATAGTTGAGTATATTGTAAATAGATTAAGTGATAGAAAAGTTAATGTAGAGACATATCGTATAGAGAACGGATTTAAAAAAATCAAAAAAGAGAATGCTAAGATGTTTGTTTTCCCAATAAACTCACAAGCAACATGCCCGTTTATATGGAAGCATTTAAAGAGATTACCTGAGGGTACTGGAGAAAAGATATTTATTCTTATAACTCTTAATGAATCTGCTGCAATAGAAAAGCCTTTATATAAATTACTTAAGAAGAAAGGGTATAATCCTGTGTATTATAATGAAATCAGTATGCCTAATAACATGGTTAATGGAGCTATTAATACTGAAAATGACAAGATAAGGGTTAAAAAAGCTTTGGAGAAGTGTGATGTAATTGTTGACGATATTATTAGTAGTAACTCAAAATGGATATCAGAATTTAAAGGATCTAAAATGGTTTCATTTCTATCGAGGCATACTAGTCTTACATGGTTTTTTATGAGGCTAATATTTAAATTAGAAGTAAATAAAAAAAAATGTGTAAATTGTGGGCTTTGTGAAAAACAGTGTCCAGTACATAATATAAAATTAAACAAAGGGCTTAAGCATAATAGAAAATGTGAATTTTGCATGAGATGTATAGCTTCATGTCCAAACAAAGCCATCTATATTAAAGGTAAAGAAAATTTCATTATAAAAAAGATGGAATATGAACAAAGCCACCTTTAAAATCTAAAACGTAAGTATGATAACTCTTTTTATGTATGACTAATATATTAAAATGGTCTATTCACCGTAACAATAGATTACAAACGAAGATTAGTTATACTACTCTTAGGTATAAAATTGCTTTAATTTTAAAGGAGGGGTTAATAAATGAAGATTAGTTTTTCATGGAGTGCATTGATTATAATCATGCTAGTTATGATACCTAATATTATTTATTTTATAATGCCATCAACTGATATTACTGAAAGTTTAGGAAGCAGGATAAAGTTAATTGAGAGTATTGAAAATATAAGCAGAATTATTTCTTTTATCTTATTGCTTTTTCTATCTAAGAATCAAAATCCAAACTTAAAAAGTCCTTTGGTGGTTACGATGTTTATTTTTCTCGCGTTATATTTTATACTATGGGGACGGTACTTTTATGAGGGAAGTTCTTACGGTACACTTGGCAAAAGTTTTTTAGGTATTCCTGCTCCTATGGTAATTTTTCCTGTATGCTATTTTATTTGTGCAGCATTTTGGCTTGACTGTTTTCCAGCAGTGATAACATTGATAGTTTTTGGAGTATTCCATGCTATTTCTGTTATGTAAATGTTTGGAGGATTTTATTAGGTAGTAGTATGAAGAAATTTCTAATAAATCACCTTGGAAAAGAGCAAGAATGCACGGAGGCAGCCGCCATGCATCATCCAAGACAAAGTTTCCTTAATACCTGGTAAAATGCTGATTTCTGATGAGGTTCTGCTAAAAAATACTAAGTGAAAAAATCTACGTTATACCATTTACGGAGAAGCGTATCATAAATAAGTGAGGCTTATAGACTTAAGTATTGATATAACTTGCTTATAGATGTGAACTTTTTAATATGTCTGGCAAGAGTTTTAGACTGGAACATAGAGAGTCTATATTTTAGAAAAGTAACTGGAAGAAATTAAGGAAAATTATTTGCCGAAATTTCTCCAAAAGTACTTGCCAGTTACAGATGTTTTATTTTATCCGATGGCTATCATAGCTTACCTAAATCATACTGTTTTTGCTCAATTATTCTAACACTTCATCAGAAATATTCGGAGTTTTCATTCTTTCTTCAAACCCATCCATTGGAACACCATCATAACTATATAGCTTTTTTAAAAGTTGCCATAGTGTTTCCAATTCTTCTTTCTTAAAATCTTTAAATATATCAACCATAAAATTTTTCTTAGCATCCTTTCCATTTTTTGAAAGAGAACGGATTCCTGCTTCTGTAAACACTACATTAACCGCTCTTTTATCCTTTTCTGATGGCATTACTGAAATATATTTTTTTTTCTCAAGGCTTTTGATAATCCTTGCTGCATTCTGTTTAGTCGTGCCCAATTTATCTGCTATATTTATGATTGTAGCATCACCTTCAGGTATATGAAGTATTGCTATGAGTGTCATAAACTGCTTGCTTGTTAGATCATCGGAGTAACTGTCACCTGCAGTTTGAAGTTTGTTTGAAACCGCCATGAGACTAGCATATGTCTGATCCATTATAAACTGTAGTTCGTTAAAATCCTTGTTATCCAATTTCAATCCTCCCAATTAATATAGTTAATAAAAATATTATATCACATATAGACAAGGGGTTGACAAAATGTTTTTAAAGGCATATATTGATTTTAGACAACGCATTGACTAAAATTAAAAAAGATTTTTAAGGAGAATAAAAATGAAATTTATAACTATTATGGGAAGTCCAAAGAAAAACGGAAAAACTGCTTTTACACTGTCACTATTCGAAGAGCGTATGAGAAAAGCTGGACATGAAATTGAGAGAATTAATGCCATCGATATAAACATTAACAACTGCCAAGAATGTTATGCCTGCAGACGTAAAAGTTTAGAACATGGCTGTCCTCAAAAGGATGATTGGGATATGTTAACTAAGAAACTAATTGCTGCAGATGGTGTAATATATGCAACACCGCTTTTCTGCTATGGTGTAGCTGGTCAAATTAAACCAATTATGGACAGAAACTTCAGTCTAATGAATAAGGATCTGTTAAAGGGAAAACTTTCAGCACTGCTAGTTACTTGTGGAGGTGAAGAAGCTAATAATGCAGATTGTATTCAAACAATATTCAGACGTGCTTTTGATATAAATGAAGGGGATAAATTCAAAACTACCGTTGTTGGGACCTACGTTGCGGAATCAAGCGTAAAACCTGACTTTGAAAAAAGAGCAGAAGTAGTTGCCGAAAAAATGTTCAACGACTTTAACTGTGCTATTCAAAGCAAATAATTATAGGGAGGTTAATACAATATGAGTATATTATTTAAAGATGACCAATTTGATTTTCAGGTATTAAGATTACTTGGTGAAACAGTCTATTGTGCAGCTGATATAGGAGAAGTTGTCTCTACAAGCAATAGGATAACAGAAGGTGATTATGACAGCTGGTGTGATGAATGGACTAAAACGGCCGAAAGATTACACAGTATAGGTAACAAAGCCTTCAGGGAGGGTCATTTAGTAAGTGCTAGAAAGGCATATCTTCGTGCTTCTAACTATTACCGTACTGCAGAATTTTTCCTTCATGAAAATCCAAATTCAGAAAAAATTGAAAAGTTATTTAACGCAAGTACAGAATGCTTTTCAAAGGTTATGGAACTTAATAAACCAGTAATTAAGTCTGTTATGGTACCGTATGAAGGTACAACTCTGCCTGCCCATTATTATCAGTTAAATGATACAAATGAACCAAAGCCAGTTTTGATACTTTTAACAGGATTTGACGGTACAAAGGAAGAATTCTATGGATTAGCAATGACAGCCCTTGAACACGGAATGAACTGTCTTGCCATAGAAGGTCCTGGACAAGGTGAAGTTGTTAAAAAGCAGCATTTATATTTCAGATATGACTATGAAGCTATTGTCACCCCTGCTGTAGATTACATCCTTGCAAATGAAGAAGTAGATCCAGAAAAGATAGTTTTATGGGGTGAAAGCTTTGGAGGATACCTGGCACCACGAGCAGCAGCCTTTGAACATCGTCTTGCTGCATGTATAGCAAACAGCGGAATCTACGATTTTTTTGGAGGCGGAATAAAGGGTCTTGGTTTAACAAGAGAACAGATGCTTACTATTGCTGAAAAGGATCCTGAAATTCTTAATAATAAGTTGTATGATGCTTCGAAAAAAAGTTCTGAATTCCGGTGGAAAATATATCAGGGTATGTATGTATTCGGATGCAGCACTCCAGCCGAATTTGTTATAGCTGCAGAAAAATATGTAATGAAAGGCATTGCAGAAAATATAAAATGTCCGACACTAGTTGTTGATACCGATGATGACGGACTTATTGATTCACAGGCTAAGCCTCTTTATGATGTTCTCACTTGCAGAAAAGATTATATGCTCTTTACAGGCAAAGAAGGTGCAGGTGCACACTGCCAGTGTGGTGCAAAACTTATTGGCAACGAGAGAATTTTCAGCTGGATAGAAGATATTCTTTCCGGAAAGTAATTTGCTCTCTAGACCTTGTTCAATATAAAAAGGTTTTGTAATTTCAAAGTTAAAAATCCTCCTATATTAATTCTTATTTTAAATTTAGCAAGCTCAGGCAAGCTTTAGCAAATGCCCCTAGGGGTTTGTGGAAAATAATAGCGAATTTTCTGCGCGTATAAATATCCCCAAGGGACGTAAACGAATTGTTAACAGTTTGGTTTTGATAAATGTGATATTATATATCAGTGTGAACTACCACCATATATGGAAACTGATGGGTTTAAAGGCTGGCAATCTTTTACCTAGTAGAGCATGAAAGAGTTTCACACAAAAACGCTAAAATTTAAAATTATATAAAAAGGAGAAAATTATGCTTAAACATAAAAAAGAAGGTCTTGAAGTCATAAAATTTAGCCTACATATATTGGCATTTATATTATTTGCAATGGGAGCTGTTGCATTAATGCTTGGAATGCTGCATTTACCAAATATTATACCAAAATTTTTCCCGGAAAGCAGACTAGGACATGCTTATTCAGTGTTATATCCTACATACTTGTGTTTAGAAATTTTAATAGTAGGAGGAATATTGATTTCTTTATTACTTGGAGTAGTTAACTTTATTTGGTGGAAGAAAATGATCAAGTTGGTACCAGGTTCTAAATTGATGTTTGCGAAGTTGGCTGTTGTGACCTTTATAGTTCCCAATATAATTATATTTCCTATGATACTTTCAAATGATGTACAGGAGCCTTTTAATAACATTAGAGCAGATATGAAAAATTATAAATCAGGTAATGTAAAGACATATTATGGACCATTAAAGCCATCAAAAAAAGAAATTATGCAGGGACCATATTATAGTGAAAAGCAGTATGATAACTACTTTACGCAAAGGTGGAAGATTAAAGAAGAAGATTCAAAAAGTCCTTCTTGGATTAGAAGTTCCTTGGGAATTGTAAATGAATTTAATCCTAAAGAAGATGAAGAGTATAAGGTAACCTATTTACCAGAAACATTAGTTATTTGTGATATACAACCTATTGATAAGAGGAATGCTAATAAGAAGTCTATGGATCTTCAAAAATAGCAAATTTGCTGCAATCATATAAGAACAACAAGGTGATGAGTATGACTCTACACGGTACATACCACTGAATTGTTAATTTGAATCCCTTATAAATCAAGCTTTTTAAATAAGCCCACTGATAGCTTTTTATCAGTGGGCTTGTTAATTTACTCTGGGAATGTGGGCCCATAAGTGCTACTATGTTACCATTATACTATTTTGTATATAAAAAAGACTCTCTAAAATTAGGAATATTAGTGCACTGCTTAGCTCAATTTACAGAGGTGGTGTCATATATAACACTATTAATATAATAGAAATTAGAATTATAATTGCAATTCAAATGCAAACATTTGAAAAATGGACAAGGCCTTTATCCAAATTTATAGAAACAAATACTGTTCCAGTTTTTGTAAGGGGTCTGACCCCTTATAAAGATTGGAAGTGAAACGAGCAATCTTTGTTGCTAATGGCATTTTTTAGAAATATTTAATTTATTAACTGAAACAAATTTAACAAAGTAATTTCATTATTAAAAAAAGCTTGTTTTATATTGAATAGCATTGACTTTACTATACTAAAAGCTTTATATTCACTCAATTGCTTGCTATATTCATAATAAACATCATCCCTATAGGTAAATACAACAACAGTACTTAAAAGTACAGCTATGAATTTACCATATAAATGACAGTTAAATCTTTCAATTTTAACAGGTTTTGAAAGATGTATTTGAAAAATAGATTTCCATATTTTAAACATTATTTCAACCTGCCAACGCAGTGAATAGATTTCATGTATTATTTCAGTACTCAATATATGAGCTGGAGCATTTGTAACATATCTAATTATGTTCACCTTATCTACGTATTGTTATGAGGTATAGTTTATATTATTTTTTATTTGTTTGGGACATAATCATAAATGGTATACCAAGGCGTTATCACAAATGAATCAGAAATTTTATTTTTAAAGAATTGACAAAAGTAATTATTACGAGTACAATCAAAGATAAATACAGTCTGTAATATCTTTGAGGAGGGATTACATTGAAATATTCAAAAGCGACTAACTATGCACTTCATATTGTTTTATATATGATTAAGTATGATAAGAATGATAATTTGAGTTTACAGCCATTAGCAAACAACTTCAATATATCTGCTACATATCTTTCGAAGATTTTAACGCAGTTAGTAAAGGCTGGAATAATCCAGTCAACTTCAGGAGTGAATGGTGGTTATTCCCTTCGTAAAAAGAAGGATGATATTTCATTCCTAGATATAATTAAAGCAACTGAAGGAACTGGAGCACTATTCAGCTGTGACTTACAAGAAGATGATGATTGTCCTATAGTTAAAGTAATGGCAGAAGCAGAAAATGTGATGGAGAAGTATCTTGAAAATAAAAAGCTTTATGAAGTGATTGGAACAGAAGAGCCCATATAATAGATAAAATTTAATATTTTTATCTATTATATGTTTTATAGTTATTCACACTATAATTACAGATATTAAATATCTTTAATACATTTGATGTATTTAATATATTTAATATCTGTAATATATATAAAAAGAAAGTTGTAATCAAGCAAAATTTAAAAACTTTCAAAGAATAGGAGTATAAGCATGGAAAAACATCAACACAATCTGAAAGAAGCACAAGCTTTAGAAAGAAAAATTAAATTTTTAGACGGGCTTGAAAGAAGAAAGGATTTTCCGCCTGAAGAGGTATTTCAAATGCTTTCTATAAAAAAAACTGATAATATTCCACTACCAGCTGATTCAATTGATATTATACTTGCTTCTTTGGTTTTACATGAAATAAAGCCTTTATCTACTACTTTACAGCAAATTAAACGTGTGCTGAAAGATGGCGGACAATTTATGTGTTTGGAATATGAAAAAGACGAAAGCACTATAGAGGGCCCTCCGATGCAAATCAGAGTTCCTTCGTCGGTAATGGAACAAGAATTAGAAAATGCTGGATTGAATATAACACAAAAAATATTTTTGAGAAAAAAAATATATATAATTACTGCCCAAAAATAAGATATGCAATAACTATTTAAACATGTGGGATATAGTACTCATATGCAAATTGTATGAGTATTTCAAAAAATATAAGTTTTTATATGGAGGTATTTATGATAACAAATAATAATCTACTTGGAACAGAATCTATTGGTAAACTTCTCCTTAAATTTTCACTGCCGGCAATTGTTGGCATGATGGTAAACGGGCTTTATAATGTCGTAGATCGTTTCTTTATTGGAAAGCTTGGTGCGTTGGCTATGACTGGAATCGGCATCAATTTTCCGTTTATGACATTGATTATGGCATTTAGTTCACTTGTTGGAGTTGGTGCTGCAGCTACTATTTCCATACGACTTGGTGAAAACAGAAAAAGTGATGCCGAGAAAACTTTAGGCAATGCCTTTGCATTACTCGCAATAATTATGATACTTGTTTCTATCATTGGCTTAAGTTTTAAGACACATTTGCTTTATTTGTTTGGGGCAAGTGAAGCTACAATTGGCTATGCATCAGAGTATATAACGATTATTTTATGTGGAACAGTTTTCCAGGGGATTGGCCTAGGCCTCAATAATGTTATCAATGCTGAAGGCAATCCTAGAAAAGCGATGTTTACAATGTTAATTGGAGCAATTATCAATATTATTTTAAATCCAATTTTAGTTTTTTCATTGAATATGGGAGTTAGTGGTTCAGCGCTAGCAACAGTCATTTCACAGTTTGTTTCATCCATCTGGGTTATTAGTCATTTTATCGTAGGAAAAAGTAATTTAAAGCTTAAGCGTGAAAATTTAAAACTTAATTTACAGATTATTAATGGTATCATCAGTATTGGAATGACTCCGTTTTTCGCTCAGATTGCTGCAACTATTGAGGCCATCATTTCAAATAGTGCATTAAGAACAAATGGAGGGGATATCGCAATAAGCGCAATGACGGTAATCAACTCAATAATAATCCTCTTGTTCATGCCACTAATGGGAATTACGCAAGGTGCACAACCGATCCTTGGTTTCAACTATGGAGCAAAACAATTTAAGCGAGTTAAGGAAACACTAAAAGTGGCAATAATCGCTGCAACAACACTTTGTATAATTACATTTAGCTTGACTCAAATTTTCCCTGTGATCCTTATTAAAATATTTAATAAGGATCCCGAGTTGATTCGTATTGCTAGCCACGGATTGCGAGTTTTTCTATTGATGACACCAATTATCGGTGTTCAAATAGTGTCTTCAAATTACTTTCAGGCAATCGGTAAGGCAAAAAGCGCATTGATTTTAAGTATGCTTAGGCAAGTTATTATATTAATCCCAATGCTGCTAATCTTGCCAAATTTCTTTGGGTTAGAGGGTGTATGGATGGCTGGCCCAATTGCAGATTTCATGGCATCGGTAATTACTGCTATTTTGTTGTATAAAGAGATGCGTCTCCTTGCAATAACTGAGCCTTAAGTAGATTTTATATGTTTATAAAAATAATATATAAATGTAATATAGAAGAACTGGATTGGGGAACATAACTTATTGCAAGGAAGGCATATAAGAATTACTTGAATTTAGAATTAATGTCAAGCAAGGTAGCATCTCAATTAAGCTCATGGTTCAGTAACTGACATGCCTTTTCATGTCTAAATAAAGAATTTTGTAAAGAAAAACATTTATAATTTTTATATATTTTAGGTGTTAATTATAAAACGAAAGGATGGTAAAAATGTCAAATGCATTATTTATAACTATGTCTGGTACAGGGCGCGTTAACCCTACTATATTTCTAGTCGAAGAATTGATTGCTAGAGGAGAAAAGGTGACTTATATTTCTAGTGAGGAATTTAGAGAAAAAATAGAAAAGACAGGAGCTAAATTTAAAGGAATCAAGAATTTATCAAATTCGAAAGATAGTAAGGTGCCCATGGTGCCAATTAATATTTTTCAAGAAATACTTGAACTTGTATTTAATGCAAAGGAAAAATTCGATTATATTATTTACGATTCAAATTTTATTATAGGTAATGAAGTAGGCAGAGTATTAAAAATACCTACAATTTGTTCTATTACAACTTTTGCTGCCAACGAAAGTATAGATGTTTTTGATATATTTAGGTATATACGCCCTAACATAGAGAAGCTTTCAACTAATTCAGTTTACATGGATTTTGTTAAGAATTTACAAGAAAAATATGATATAAAATTCCCTAGTATGCTGATGGCAGCTGCTGGTACAGGCATGCTTAAAGTTGTATATACTTCTAAATATTTCCAAATTTGTGGTGAAAACTTTGATGAAAGCTATAAGTTCATTGGGCCATCAATAGGAGATAGAAATGAAGATGGGAGTCTTTCTTTAGAAATTGATGATAAGAAGAAAGTTATTTATATATCTTTAGGTACTATATTTAATAAGTCTATTGAGTTCTATGAAAATTGCTTTAAAGCTTTTGATAATATGGATGATGTACAAATTATCATGTCTATAGGTAAAAATATAGATGTTAACACATTTAAATCTATTCCATCGAATTTTATTGTTCGAAATTATGTATCTCAACTTGAGATTTTAAAACAAGCAGATGTGTTTATCACTCATGCTGGTATGAACAGTACAAATGAAGGTTTGTATTATGATGTTCCATTGGTTCTTATTCCTCAATCTGGAGATCAGCCTTTTGTAGCAAAGAGAGTAGCACAACTCGGTGCTGGTATTATTATTGAAAAAGATAAAGTTACCCCCGAGATATTGAAGGAATCAGTAGTTAAGATTCTTTCAGACAATAATTTTAGAATAAACAGTAAAAAGATTGGAAAATCACTCAAAGAAGCTGGCGGCTTTAAAAAGGGGGTAGATGAAATACTTAATTTATGTGATATGAATAAGTAGCTAGCTGCAATGAATAATAAATTATAGCTTTTAATTTAATGCTGACCATTCACATTCGAGTAATATCAATAAGGGATAGAGCAAACTAAACCGACAATATTAGAAGCACTCGCTATAGAGTGTATTCTAGCATACTATTTATTTAAATCAATATTCAGTTTATCCATTAAATTCATATTGCAATATGCAAAAATATTTGATAACACATACCTATGCATAGCAACAAAAACTGTTCCAGTTTTTGTAAGGGGTCAGACCCCTTACAAAGATTGGAGGTGAAACGAGCAATCTTTGTTGCTAATAATTTTGGCCATTACTATTGACAATAAATGAATGATCGTTTATTATACAAATATAGATAGAGGTGGTCATATGAGAAAAAAAGATGATGAAAAAGAAAAAAGTATAAAAGAAGCAGTAATAAAACTAATACTTGAACAAGGTTTTCAGGGTACTTCTATTTCAAAAATTGCTAAAACGGCGGGGGTTTCTCCAGCAACGGTATATATATATTATGAAAACAAAGAAGCCATGCTGCAGGATATTTATCGTGAGTACTCAGAAGAAATTTTTAATTATCTTTTAAATAGAGTACATCAAGGAATGAAAGGACAACAACTTATAGAAACACTTGTGAGAAGTTATTACACTTATATTCAAGAACATGAAGAAATTTTTCACTTCGTAGATCAGTTTTCAAATTGTCCCTCATTAGCTTGTGGTTGTTCAGAAAGAAAAGGTATTTGCAACATTAATAATTTCATAGCTGAGTTGAAAAAAAGTCATATTATTAAAGATTATAATAATGATAATTTATTAGCAATTATATTTTATCCAGTAAAAGCAATTGCAATTAATAACAACAAAAGTGAAGCGGAAAAAGCAGAATTGCTCCAAGAGATGATTGAGATTATACAGGATGCTTTGCTAACATAAAAAAATTTAAAGCGAGATAATTTTATTAAATCTATTAGCACAAAATTATCTCGCTATAACTTAATAAATAATTAAACGAACGTTCATTTATAAAGACTCATAAAGGAAGGAAAAATATTATGATAAATTTAGAAAAAAACAATAAAGAAGGAATAGTTATTCCTATATCTGATACAGTTTTATTGCCAGGCGTAATTTTTATACTTAGAATAAGTAAGCTTAGCGAAGAGGAACTAAGAAATTTAGCAAGGGAAGATATTGCAAATATTGCATTACCCCTAAAGCAAAACTTTAATAAAAAAGAACTAAAAGAAGAGGATTTTTACAAGGTAGGTGTTTCCTTTAAAGTTGATGAAGTGGAGAAAATAGAAAAGGGATATCAGCTTAAGATTAAAGTTTTGGATAGAGTTGAAATGAGAACTCTTAGTATTGAAAATGATTTTATACATGCTGAATATGATGCTTCCCCTGATAATATTGATCTCAATGAAAAAAGCCAGGAAGAAATGCTAGGTTATATGAAAAAAGTTACCCATGAAATAGGTGAGAAATTCCAAGGGTCAGAGCAATACATGAAGGTAATTGAAGAGATAAAGGACTTAAATTCATTCGTTGTCCATTTATCTCAATTCATGCCAATATCAAAGGTTGAAAAGTATGATTTGCTTGAAACACAATCCTTGAAGGAGAGAAGCTTAAAGTTTATGGACTACCTTCTAAAACAAAAAGAAACCCTTGAATTACAGCTTCAGCTGGCAGAGAAAGTTTCTGAAAAAGCAAATAAACATTATAGAGAATCAATGCTTAGGGAACAATTAAAAGTTATTCAAGAGGAACTAAATGAAGGGAAGGGAGAAAGTGCTAAAAAGGATAAAGATTATTTAAGTAAAATTGAAGAAGCGCAGATGCCACCTGATATAAAGAATACTGCTCTTGATGAATTAGATAAATTGCAAGCTCAAAGTGCTAGTAGTTCAGATTATAATATTATACGTAATTACTTAGACCTATTAGTACAACTGCCTTGGAAAAAGAGTGAAGCAAAACCTATTAATTTAGGGGAAGCGAGGCGAATTTTAGATGATGAGCACTATGGACTATCCAAGGTTAAGGACAGAATAATACAGCATTTAGCTGTAATGCAGCTAAAGAAAGACAAGAAGGGTTCTATCCTATTACTTGTAGGACCTCCTGGAACAGGAAAGACAAGTCTAGGTAAAAGTATTGCAGAAGCTCTTGACAGAAAGTATATTCGTTTGAGTTTAGGTGGAATTAGAGATGAAGCAGAAATTAGAGGACATAGAAGAACTTACGTTGGAGCTATGCCAGGAAGAATTATTCAAAGCATAAAAAAAGCAGGAGAAAGTAATCCTGTTATGGTTTTAGATGAAGTCGATAAGCTAATGACTGGTTATAATGGAGATCCTGCTAGTGCATTACTTGAGGTACTTGATCCAGAACAGAACAACAGCTTTACAGATCATTATTTAGATCTACCTTATGATTTGTCAGAGGTTCTCTTTATTGCTACAGCTAATTCTCTTGAAAGTATTCCAGGCCCATTATTGGATAGAATGGAAGTCATTCAAATCTCCAGCTATACAATAAATGAAAAGTTCCATATTGGAAAAAATCATTTAGTTCCGGAAGTTTTTGAAGAGCATGGATTATCAGAGGAACAATTAGTTGTTGAGGATGATGTGTTACAAAAAATAATTAGTGATTACACTTTAGAAGCTGGAGTTAGGGGACTAAAAAAGCAATTGGCTGCCATAGCAAGAGTAACCTCCGAGAAAATAGTATCTAATAAAGTAGAATTACCTTATAAAGTTAAAATGGAGGAATTAGAGGACTTATTAGGAAGACAAGTTTCAAGACATGATAAGGCCGAGCTAGATAATCCACCAGGAGTTGTCACTGGACTCGCATGGACTCCCGTTGGAGGAGAAATACTTTTTATTGAAGCAACTGATATGTTAGGAAGTGGACAAGTTACATTAACTGGTAAATTAGGCGATGTGATGAAAGAATCAGCTAGAATCTCTTTAAGCTTATTAAAGTCAAGATTACCAATGAATTCAATTAATTTTAAGGAAAGAGATTTACACATTCATGTTCCATCAGGGTCAGTTCCTAAGGATGGTCCATCTGCGGGTATTACATTATTTACTGCCCTTGCCTCCTTAGTCACAGGCATTAAGGTGGATTCCAAAATTGCAATGACAGGAGAAATAACTTTAAGAGGTGCCGTATTGCCAATAGGTGGTTTAAAGGAAAAATTATTAGGAGCCCAAAGAGCTGGTATAACAAAAGTATTAATTCCAAAGGACAATGTAATTGACCTTAAAGACGTGCCGGAAGAAGTGAAGATGCAACTTACAATTATACCTGTAGATACTATAGAAGATGTACTTAAAGAAACTTTAGGAATTTCCTTACCTAGAATAGATCATATGTTCAATCAAAAGGTATCTGATGAGGTATCTTTCCAAGTATAGATAAATGTCGTAAATAGACATAGCCATGACAATGGGGCTTAGTACCTTGTACACTATATATAGAAGGAGAAATTAAAAATATGAAAGAATTAGTAATGAAATCCTTAGATAGAATTCGCCCAATACTTCAAAGAGATGGTGGGGATGTAGAACTTGTAGATGTTAATAAAGATGGAATTGTAAGAGTAAGAATGAAAGGTGCTTGTGGAAATTGCCCTTCAGCGATGATGACTATAAAAATGCTTATAGAACAAACTCTAAAAAAGGAAGTTATAGGAGTTAAAGAAGTTATAGGGGTATAATTAGAAAGTTTACCAGCAAAAAAAGGCTAAGGATTAGTAGTCGGATAGTATATTAGTATTGAGAGATAATAAGATACTGTCCGGCTGCCTATTTATTAAGATGTGTAAGGCATCTTCAAAAAAATAAATATTAATATAGAAAGATGGTTGATTATGCCAAATATAATAGAAGTGAAAAATTTTACAAAACAGTATGAAGATTTTATTGCGGTTAATGATATTTCCTTTGAAGTTGCTGAAGGCACAATATTTGCTTTTCTAGGACCTAATGGTGCTGGAAAAAGCACAACGATTAATACTCTATGTACAATTCTAAACAAAACACAGGGCACATTAAAAATCAATGGTAATGATGTATCAGAGCATAAGGATAGAGTTAGAAAGGATATTGGAATAGTATTTCAAGAATCAACCTTGGATGTAAAATTAACTGTTTATGAAAATCTAAAGCTCCATTGCGACTTTTACAACGTTCCAAAATCTGAGGTTAAGGAAAGAATTGACTTTGTTCTTGACTTGGTGGACCTTAGTGATTGGAGAAAGGCAACAGTTAACAGTCTATCAGGGGGAATGAAAAGAAGGGTAGAAATTGCTAGGGGGCTCGTCCATTATCCTAAAGTGCTTTTCCTTGATGAACCAACTACAGGACTTGATCCTCAAACACGAGCGAGTATCTGGAACTATATTTATAAACTACAGAAACAAAAAAATATAACTATCTTTCTAACTACTCATTATATGGATGAAGCAGAAATTTCTGATAAGGTAGCTATAATGGATCATGGGAAAATAGTTGCCTATGATACTCCTGATAATTTGAAAAAACAGTACACAAGTGCTTTAATGAAAATAAAAGTCTCAGATTCAAAACCTGTAATTCAATATCTTATGGATAAAGGTATTAAATATAAAATTGTTGATGAACTTATTTTAATTTATATACCAGAGCTTAAAGAAATCTTCAAAATAACTTCAACCTTTGAAGATTATATTACAGACTTTGAAGTAACAAATGGAACCTTAAATGATGTTTTCCTAGCAATAACAGGAAAGGAGATTCGAGAATAATGCGTGCAATTAATGCAATTCTGATAAGAAATTTAACAAACTTTATAAGAGATAGGGTTAGACTATTTTTCACTGTATTTATGTCAGTAGTTTTCCTGTTTATATTTTCTTTTGTTATGAAATCCTCTACCACAGGCATAGCCAATCCCACTAACTATTTGATTGCCGGTATAATAATAATGACTGTTTTTCAAGCAGCCCTAAATAATTCAATGCTGACTATTGAAGATATATCTAGTGGCTTCATGAAGGAGATCCTTGTTGCTCCAATTTCAAGATACCAAATTTCAATGGGACAAATATTATCCTCAGCAGTTGTAGCTGTACTTCAAGGGATTATAATACTTGTCCTTGGCTTATTTATAGGTCTATCCACAGACCTTCTTCAATTTATAAAATTGACAGCAATCATGATCCTCGTGGGTATAACCTTTAGTTCCATGGGCTTATATCTAGCAACTTTGGCAAAGAACTCCACAAATTTTCAACTTATAATTGGAATTATAACCATGCCCCTAACCTTTCTCTCTGGGGCGTATATACCAACAACTATACTGCCAAAGTTTCTTTTACCAATTATATATCTTAATCCCTTAACCTATACAACCTCAATTTATAGATATATTACTCTAAGAATGGAACATTATTCAAATGCTATGCTTATTAAGGAAGGGGTTGCTTTTGATATACATGGTTTTATTATAACTCCCTATTTAGGATTAATTATCGTATTAATCATTGGTATTATTTTCTTTATACTCTGCGTTAAGCAATTTAACAAAGCAGATTTTTCAAAGGTTAAGGTATCTAAAGATATAATGTTTTAATTCAATGATAAAGTGGAAACTAAGAATCCAAGGACGCAGCTGCTCTTTAATCCCTCTTTGAGAAAAGCAGATGTCCCAAATTCTTCGATTTGGTGACAGTCGCTTTCACAGAGTGCGAAG
Source organism: Clostridium sp. JS66 (assembly GCF_033561535.1). NCBI lineage: Bacteria > Bacillati > Bacillota > Clostridia > Eubacteriales > Clostridiaceae > Clostridium > Clostridium sp. JS66. Next base: position 961,125 of record NZ_CP131467.1, read on the forward strand.
GATTATTAGAGCGTGGAGTCATTGGATAAAATATAGTATATTAAAGGATGGTAGATTTATGATATTTAAAAAATTATGTTTAGAAGACAAAGAGATTATAGACAAATATATTTATCCATATAAATTTTTCAGTTGTGAATATTCCTTTACAAGTTTATATATTTGGAAAGATGCCTGTGATGTTCAGTACGCCATACATAAGCAGGCTCTTATACTAAAAAAGAAGGACTTTGATGGAAACTATCATTTCATGCAACCTTTAGGATACAAAAGAGAAGACCTAGGAGAGATTATAGAGGAATTAAAAGCATATAGAGAAGAAAATCATATGAAATATTTATTTAAAGATTTAGAGGAGAGCTTTATAGAAGAATTAAATGTTTTGCTTAGTGAAAAAAACGGGTTTTATATAAAAGAAGATAGAGATAACTTTGATTATTTATATGAAGCAAAAAAGCTTATGACTTTATCAGGTAAAAAGCTTCATTCCAAAAAGAATCACTACAACGCTTTCACCAAGAACTACAGCTATGAGGTAATTGAAATAAACGATGAAAAAGTAATTAAAGATGTTATCCTTGCAGCTGAAAAATGGTATGAGGAAACGGATGAACAAGATAGTAAACTGTATTATGAACTCCTGGCAATAAAGAATATAGTTAATAATATGAGTTTATTAAACCTTAAGGGGGTAGCAGTATATGTTGATGGAAAAGTAGCGGCATTTAGTATTGGTGAAAGTTTAAATGAAAAACTTGCTGTGATTCATATTGAAAAAGGTGATAAAAATATAAATGGTATATATAGTTTTATCGCAAAAACATTGATAGATAAATGTTTTAATGTTGCAGAAATAATAAATAGGGAACAAGACTTGGGCATTGATGGACTTAGAAAATCTAAAATGTCTTATTATCCTTTAAAACTAGAGAAGAAATTCATTTTTAGTTTCTAGGAAGATCTAAAAAACTAGCATAGGATGGAATTCTAGGTCACGTTCCCAATTGGAATCTAAATGAAGTAGCAAACTCAACCAAGGCTTACTTTTAATTATGAAGGAAGAGAATATCTAATTGAACGTTTCTTATGCTTGTTGGAAGCGCCTGAATCAGATGATTTCAAACCTGTTACTATTAAAGTAGCAGATAGTTTTGCTGCATTTTTGAAAATGCTGAGCGAATAATCTAACTGAAAAGTTTGGTGAATTTAGCTACAAAAAATATTTGTGGAATCTGGAGGTTAACAAAATGGAAACAAAAAGAATGGGTGAGATATATGGAAAAATTTCTAATACAGTAATTGAAATGATACCAGATAAGTGGAATGAGATTTACTTATATGGGGAAGTGCTAGAGGATTCAAGTGAAGTGTATTTTTATTTTAATTCATTGACAAGAAATAATATTATATATGGACATGATATTCCTGAGATATATAGTTTTGATGAGAATATGTATGAAAATTTATTAATGGAATTAAATGATGTTGTTGAAGAATTATATAAAGAGTATAAAGAAAACAATGAAAATGTATGGACTAATTTTACTTTTAGATTAAATAATAATGGAAAATTTAATATTAAATTTAATTACGATGATATATTGAAATCACCATTTTCATCAGGAGAAAGACAAATAATTTGGGAATATGAAGTGCTACAAATTCCACCTACTAATGAGAAACATAAAAAAATAATAGATAGATATTTGGATAATAAATAATGTATGTATTAATTTGGTAGATTTTATACACCGCGCTTCACCGCCACTGATGAAATTGCTCAATAGAAATGTTGAGTTTTTTCTTTTGCATTAGCAAAACAAATTGTAACAATTTGTTAACTCACCTGGGTATAGTTGTGAAGCCTTGGCTTACCAGCCCTTTGAATAAGTGTAAGAAAATACAATTCCAATAAAAATAAAATTTTCACTGGAATTTATGTGCTAAATTTGTAGGAAAAATAAAACAATATTGACATACATGTACTAAAATATTAAAATAAAGGAAGTATGTGAATATTAATGTAAAAATTGGATATATATTCTTTATTACATTAATATAAAATGCAGTAAAGAGTTATAGTACATGGGAGAAAATAAATGGATTTTAAGCTAGATATAGGTGAATTGACAAATACAATAAGAGAGTATGAAAATTTTATAAGGATACTAGCAGAACAAAAAGAAAATATAAATAAAACAGTTAAAGAACTTACCGACTTAGGATGGTCAGGTGCAGCAAAAGATCAATTTGAACAAAATCATGCTAAAAAGCAAGAATTTTATACAAAGTTACAAGAAGATTTCAAGTATGTGGAAAATGCAATGGAAAGAGAAGAAAAGCCAGAATCAGTCAAATTAAAGAAAAGATGTGAGGGTTTTGAAGATTGTATCAAAAGAAGTGCAGGAGGAGCGGCTCTTACACATGATGATATAGGGATTATTTCATTAGAATACTCAGGTAAGGCTCAAATAAATAATAATGTTGATAAATGTATAAACGATTATTATAAGAAGATGGATTCTAAATTTGTAGAAATACAAAATTTATTGAATAGCCTAACTTTTACATCATTTCCTATTGGAGAAGATGTTGAAAAGGCACGAAAATCACTAAAGAATCAAACAACTAGTTTAACAGATTTTAACGATTCCTTTAATGAATATTGCAGTGGTGTTAAAACATTGGAAAGCAATATATGTTCAGTACTCGGGAAGATATCTGGGATAACTGAGGGAATGTCTAAATTTAGAGGTATGTCCAGTATTTCGGAAGGTGGACAAGTTGATAAAAATAAAGTAATGCAGTTAATGTTAAAGAATCCAGCGGACTTAACGATAGAAGAAAAGGGAATACTAAAATATGCAAAAATTATTTTGGGAGAAGATGAATATAAGAAACTAAAAGAAACTGTATTTACATATAAAGAAGCAGAAAAATATATTAAGTGTGATATTTTAGGACTTAATGTGGGACTTAAGATATATTCGTCAAATGAGATATCTAATTTGCCTAAGCAAATAACTTATGAAAAAGATGGATATATTTATACTTATGTTTTAACAGAAAATTCTCCACTTACATTTAATGGATTAGAACTTCCTAATGATGATATAATAACAAAAGATGGTCAAGTGATTAGTACTAAAACGTATGGCTATAAGCTTGTTTATACTAATGAACCGAAGATATCAGCAGGGATCGTTTTTGTTTCACCTACAGAGGGGGTAAGTAATCCTAATTTACAGGAAATATTCTATGGATTGAAAAATGCTAAAGTCACTGAAAAATTAAATCCAGAAACGGGAAAAATGGAACCATATATGAAACAATATCAAATGAATGATGATTATAAAGTTCTATTAAGAAAAGATATTGGAGGGTTTAATGATCATGATCCAATAGGTGATCATTGGAATCTTGAAATACAAACTAGTGGGGGTAGAACTGTTTATGACTTACATGTTTATTTAGATGAAAGTGGGAATTTAAAGCCTTTTGATATTGATAATGTATATATTCCTAAAAAGAGTCCGTTTAAATAATATTTTTAAGGAGATTTATTATGATAATTAATTTAAATAATAGTATTTTATTAAAGGAATTTGCAGAATTATCTGTTACAGGTGTGGAAGTAACAGATAAAAATAGTAGAGTAGAAGTTGCATTTAGCAAAGAAGCACTAATCGGTTTTGCTACCAATTTAATCTGGATGTATGAAGATATAAATGAAAATAAGAAATTTCATATTCATATTGATCCTTTAGGAAGAAAAAATGTTCCAGGAAATCAGGCTTTAGGTTTTTTTATGACACCTTCAAGTCCGTCATTGGTTGTTGTGCTAAATGGTCTAATGGAAAGTGACTGTTATGATAAAAAATTGGAGAATTATAAAGAGATTTATATTAGAAATGAAATTAAGAAATCTATTGAAATAAAGGAACCAGCATGTGATGAGTCTATTGAGGAATATGAATTAGGATATAATAATATAGTAGATGTTGCAATATATAATGAAGAAAATATCAATATAACTCAAGATTATATGCAAGTGGTGTTTAAATTAAATTATGCAGGTTTAAAGGATTTTGCAACGATGTTATTAATATTGGCAAACAACTATAAAACAGGAAATAAGTATCATTTGGCTAATATTAATCAAAAAAATTTTGAATACAATATGGGGATTATGCTGAATGGTAATAGTTGTGAAATGACATTGAAGTGTAAAGATTTGGGATGTGTATATGATTATGAACCAGAGTTTGGATACCATATTTAGAAGGAAGAATTTTTAGAAAGTTGTAGCAGATTAAGATTTAACATGTTTGAAATGGTATATGCTGTTAGATTAAAATGTTGTGTTACTATAAGTAATATCAAATCATATAACACATGGGTATAAAATAATAAGCATCTTATATGATTATTTGATGATTTTTTAAAAGCAGAAAAGAAACATATAAAATAAATTAGCATGAGAATTTTAAATACAAAAAAATATTATGATATTTTCTTGAAGTGAGTAGTATATTTTGCATAAAATATAAATAGATACTTGGAATTAACTAATTACTTAAGAAAGCATTCAGAACTATGGAATTAAATAAATTAATAAGGTATTAAGAATAAAAATTGATTTATAAAAATTAAAACCTTGTAAGTGGTATAGAACTAAAATTCTTTTTCCCAAAGGTATACTGCATAATAATGATAATACAGTTAGAAGTAAAAAAGTAAAATCAAATAGGTAAAGTATCAATGAAGGCTAACGCTGAAAAAAGGCGTTAGCTTTTTTCTTATGTCTAAAAAAGAAAGGTGTAAAGAACAATGATAAATGAATTAGTACAGGGATTTAAAACACACCTAGAGGAAGACGGAATACGTGATGCCAACAGTAGAGTTAAAAGAAGCAGTATGATAAAATAGTGGTAACTGGTGGTAAAAGACTAGTTGCCACTAAAAATTAAACTACAGTTTCAGCCCCAAGGGGGTAGGAGAAGCTGAAACAGGAGGAAAGCTTCTATCAGTTGATGAGTATCTTAAAAGAGAAGCAGAAGCCAAAAAAATGTATGATAATATAAGGAGCTATACAACAGATGTGAAGAATATATCTGAAAATACTGGAATACCAGAATGGCGTATTAGTAGAATAAAAGAACATGTATTCAATAATGAGCATACTTTATCTGATGGTGTAAGACGATTTGACCCCAATTATGATATGGCAAATGCTTGGGAAAGATTAATCAAAGGGGAACATGTGCAAAGCGATTTAGACTTGCTAAATCATGAGATATTTGAATCAAAATTCGAATCAATATTTAAAACTAATTATAGAACAGCACATGATATGACAGAATCAACAGGTAGGATATGGAATCCATAAAAGGAGGTAATATAACATGGCAGTATTTGTATTATTAATAAAGCAATATGAGGATGATAAAAAAGTAGTGTATAAATATGGACCTAATGAAGATGTGACAGGAAAGATAGAATATAATAAGGTTGATAGGGCTTTTAAACAAATTGATGCTATAGAACAAGAGGGAGTCTCAAATGAGTTTTTCATCAATCTTGCAGCACAAAGAATTTCGAGAATTGTTGTAAGAGAGAAGGGGATTTTTCCGGAAAGAACAACAATTGAGTCATAAGACTAAATGCATAAAGATGTAAAGAGTGACTGCATAAATATTGAAAATTATATGTATTTTACTGTTTTACCAGAATAATAGAATGAGATATTATAAGCTCACTACATAATTGTAATTCTGTAGCGAGTGGCTGAATAAAATTTAAATCAATACTAAAATGGTAGTAATAGTAAAAAGCTGTTGCTACCATTTAACTTTGTAACTACAGTTTCAGCCCCAAGGGGGCGGCTGATGCTGATTTGTTTAGGAAAACTGCCAACACTGGAGTGTACAAAGATTTAGCAGAACCAATGCAGTTAAGAAATGTTGAAAAAGTAGCAAAAGATGCTGGTATAGGATTAGATGGTGTTCAGATAAAAATTGTAAGAGACCCTGAACTAATCGGAAAAGGACTATGTGGATATGCTTCACCAGATGGCAAGGTTATACAATTGTATCCAGATGGATTTACGGATACAGAAACTTTAGTAAAGACGTTAGGGCATGAAAGAATGCATATTTATCAAACAAGAGTTCTAGGACCAGCAACAGACACAGAAACATTAAATCTATATGAAAAAGGTGCGTGGGGTTCAGAGGATTCTTGGTGGCAGTACTACAATAGAGGAGGGAAATAGTATGTTCAATGAATGGCTAAAGCTTGTGAAAGCAATTGCAGATAAATCACCCAATACAGATAATCTGACTTGTCCCAAATGTGGAGATAGAGGAATAGACTTCCAATATGTTGGAGATGAGACAACAAGGGTTGGGTATTTAGATATTTGGTGTAAATCATGTTTACACGGGATACACATTAGTAGAACAAAAGTTCCAGCAAGTGCAAACTTGATATCTTTTGATGAGCCAGCGGAAGTAGTTAGTAGTCGAATACCAAACTTCATTCAAATAACTCCGATAGATAAATAATTGCTGTACTCACTACAAAATTTTGACAATACTGACTACAGTTATTTTGTGGTAGGATTAAAGGAAACAAAAACCTTGTAAAAAAGTGATATTGCATATATCAAACTAACTTCATAATAATGATAATGCAGTTAGAAGTAAAAAAGTAAAATCAAATAGGTAAAGTATCAATGAAGGCTAACGCTGAAAAAAGGCGTTAGCCTTTTTCTCATGTCTAAAAAAGAAAGGGGTAAAGAACAATGACAAATGAATTAGTACAGGGATTTAAAACACACCTAGAGGAAGACGGAATACGTGATGCCAACAGTAGAGTTAAAAGAAGCAGTATGATAAAATAGTGGTAACTGGTGGTAAAAGACTAGTTGCCACTAAAAATTAAACTACAGTTTCAGCCCCAAGGGGGCGGGTAACCCTGTTAAAATTGAAGGAAGAGGTATCACAGGAAGAACTATACCAAGTAGTTTAAATGAACAAATGGCTATAGAACAAGTTAAATCAAATCCTTTAGAAAATGCAAAAGAATTACCGTTTAAGATGGGTGATAAAAGGTGGCCACAGGAAGAAGGATGGGTTAAAATGCAATCAATAGTTAAAAATTCTGATGGTAGCCAAACAGTAGTACATTTTGATTATAATAAAGTTACAGGTGCATTTGATGATTTCAAATTTAAATAGAAAGAAGGTAGTTTTATGAATAATATTATTTTTGAAAAGGTATGGCAAGATTCTGATTTAATTGAATTAAAGATTACTGCTATATCTGAATTTGTTACAGCATATCAAAGTTGTTATGTTCAGAATAATAATTTAGAGGAGATATCAGAAAAGATTCGCAAGTATTCTCAATTATATAATGAGGATTGCTATGTTGAGTTTGGTAAAAAGAATGGAGATTATACTCCAGCTTTTTCTATGAAAATTATGAAGCCTGATATATCTGGTCATCTAAAAATTGAAGTTGATGTAGAAATTGATGATATAAATAATCGCTCACACAGATGCTGTTATTATGTAGAGAGTGAATTAGGTACTATTGACAAATTGTGGGCAAAACTTAACAAACTTATAGCCGATGATGTTGGAGGTAAAGTTTCATTGTATTCCAATGAATTATAATGAATGAAGAAGATATTTCATTTCTCAGAGTAATTGCAAAAATAGGTTTTATTCTCACCACAAAAGTATAGAATTGTACAATAACAGATGAATATGCTTTAGTAAGGTGAATATTCTGAAAAAGTGAATTTCAAAATTTACTGCATAATTGTAATTCTGTAGTAGGTCAATGTGCAAATTAAATAACAATGTTAAAATGGTAGTAATAGTTAAAAACTGTTGCTACCATTTGCTTTTGTAACTACAGTTTCGGCCCCAAGGGGGCGTGTAATCCTGAAAAAACTTTTGTTGATATGATGGGAGTCTGCAGAAGTAGCTAGATATGAATCATACTGGAAACAAGGTGCTGGTTCAATTCAAAAAGTAAAATAGAATGGAGAATTTGTATATAAAGTAATGAACGGAAAGAACATTAATACAAGGCAACGCTTATATACTGTACCAGGAGAAAGAAGTATTAAAGATATAAAGATTAATGGTAAGACTGGAGAAATGTATATAAGAGAAACTATATTTGATAGATATGGTAGAAGAATAGGTAATAATGACTATACTGACCATGGTAGACCTGATATTCCATCCCATACAAATCCTCATCATCCAAATCCTTATAACGAACCAGCACAACATGGTGATGGTGTTCCAGGATTACATCCTGATACACCATGAAAGAGGTGATTAAATGACAATAGCAAATTATATATATATAGCAGTTATAAGTGGTTATTATTCTAAATCAGACTGGCAAGGGTGGGCAGATAAACAAATATTAAACAATAATGATGTTGAAGAATGGATATATAAAATTTCATTGGCAAAAGACATAGATGAATTATGTACAACAGTGTATGATAAAAAGATAGAAGAATGTTATTATGAGAATAATGAATTTTCACAATATGATGCTGTGGTTGGATACTATTATATGCTATATATAGAAAAAAGAATAAGTCTATATGATTTAATTGATAGATTAAGTGATGATGATGATATATCAGCAGAATCATCAATACATGAGCAGGAAAATTTCTATATTATTTTTGATAAAATAAATAAAGATAATGAATTAATAAGTGACTCATTATTTATCAAAAGTATGCATGATTTATTTGAACCCTTTAGAAAAATTGCAGAGGAGCAAAAACAACAACTAGAATTATATTAAACTAATATCTAATGACTAAACTGAATACAAAATTAATAACCTACTGCTTAACAATTTTAATTTATATAATACAAATAATATCAATAATAGGTTAAAAATAATTAAGTGCATAATAATAATTCTGTAGTAAGTTTTTTAACTACAACATGAAAAATACACTCTAAAAACTGCAAATAGCCACCCTAAGAAGGTTATCTAAATAAACTAAATGGAGGATTTATTATGGACAAGCAATTAAATTTACTTTATTTTAGTGCTACTAACAACACCAGTAAAGTTGTAAAAAAAGTAGCAGAAGGTATTGGACAAATATCAAAAGAATATAACATTACCCTTCCTGATAACAGACAAAATGAACTTACTTTTAATAGTGATGAACTTGTTATCGTTGGAGTACCTGTATATGCTGGTAGAGTTCCAAAATTTTTAAGAGATTACTTTACTAAGGTAAAAGGAAATAATACAAAAGCTGTTTTTGTTGTAGTATATGGAAATCGAGACTACGAAGATTCACTAATAGAGCTAAGAGATATCTTTGAAAAAAACGGGTTTGTCGGAATTGCAGGTGGTGCATTTATCGGAGAACACTCCTACACCACAAAGGTTGCAACTGGGAGACCTAATAATAGTGATTTAAATATTGCTTTAAATTTTGGAAGTAAAATCAAAGAAAAAATAAATAATGAGGATAGTAGTTTAAAATCAATAAAACTTGCAGTTAAAGGCAACTTTCCATATGTAGAAAAGGTTCCCATACAAATAGCAACACCTAAAACTACAGATAGTTGTTATAAATGTGGAATTTGTGCAAAGTATTGCCCAATGGGTGCTATAGATTTTGATAACTTTAAGGATATCAATGCGTCAAAATGTATAAAATGCTGTAGTTGTATAAAAAAATGTCCAACAGGTTCAAAGGTTATAGATAGTGAGATGTTTAATAAATTTACTGAAGGACTAATTAATAACTTTGGTACAGTTACACGTGAACCTGAAATTTTTATATAGTTTGAAGCTTGTAATATAAAGCGAAGGTGTAAATTAATGTTCCCTTCGCTTTTTATAATTACTTACATATATAGGTAAGAGAACAATAAAATATATTTCAACATTTCTAGGATATAACTACAAGGTTTAGGAAACAATAAGTATAAGATTGTCTTGCCAAGAGTTTATTATAATGGGCTGCTTGAGGAATCCATAAGGAGTACATTTAAAACATTGTAAATGGAATTATACATAAGAAAGTAGGGGTTATGTTGAATACACAATATGTACAGGGAGATTGCATATTTACAAGAATCAACAAAAATAAAAAACAATATGAATATTTAACAGATGATATAGATACAGATGTAATAATAATAGGAGGGGGAGTTACTGGAGCAATTTTAGGATACTATTTTAGTAAAAATAATATTAATTGCGTTATTTTAGAGAAATCAAGAATAGGTCATGGGAGTACTTGCATAACAACAGCATTACTTCAATATGAGCTTGATAGTAATGCTATGGAGCTAAAGAAATATACAAGTATAGAGAATATAATAAAGTCATATAACCTAGGAATAAAGGCGCTAGATGAAATTCAAGAATTTATAGATAACAATGGAAATAGCTGTGATTTCAAAAGAGTAGATAGTTTTTTATATACAGCTGTGAAGCTAGAAAAGAAGGAGATGGAGGAAGAATATAAAATTAGAAAAAATAGTGGATTGCCTGTAGAATTTATTGATGAAAATAATAATCCATTCTTATTTGATGTAAAGGGCGGGGTATTAGCTAAAGGCGGAGGAGCTGTATTGGATCCATATAAATTTACTCATCATTTAATTGATGTAAGCTGTAAACAAGGATTAAGAGCCTATGAAAACACAGAGGCAATAGATGTTAAATATTGTGCCAATGGTGTTACCGTAGAAACTGTGTATGGCTATAAAGTTAAAGGAAAAATTGTTTTTGCAGCTACAGGGTATAATACAGCACTTTTTACTAAAAGAAACTTTGGAACTAAAACTACTACATTTAATATTGCAACCAGGCCTATAGATAATATTGAGAATATTTATAAAGACGTAGTTATTAGAGATAACAAGGATCCTTATAATTACTTTAGAACAACTAGAGATAACAGGTTAATAATTGGAGGAGAAGATATAAACTTTATACCGGATATATATAATGAAGAATTATGTAATAAAAGCTATGAAAAATTAGAGCAAAGGCTAAAAAGTTTATTTCCAAACTTAAATATCGAAATAGAATATAGATATTGTGGAGCCTTTGCATCTACTCAAGATAATTTGGGGTTTATAGGAAAAGAACCGGATAACTCTAAATTGTGGTATTGCTTAGGCTATGGGGCAAATGGAATATTATTTGCTATGCTAGGTGGAATGATGTTAAGTAAATTATATTTAGGAGAAGCAGATAAAGATTTAAGCCTGTTTAAAGTAGATAGATTTGATAATTAAACTTACCATTAATAATATTAGCTTTTAAAAAACCAATAATTTTATATAGTACAAATGAAACTATGTAAAAGAGATAATAAGTCACTATTTAAAGTGATTTGTTTAGTAGGAAATATGTGAGGGTGTTTTATCGGTAATGGTTTGCATATTAATAATTAAATAAGTTTTTAGCAAACAAAAAACTTCCAGTTTTTATAACGACCTCAGGGGTGGTTGTGAAAACTGAAAGGTTGAGCTTGCTAAAAATATGGCATTATTTATACATATTTAAAATCTGCTCCAGCTTACATTCCATTTCTACCTTATACTGATCTTCATGAGCCCAAGGAATATTTCTAGACTTTTGCAAATTTATCAAAGTCCTCAATAATTCTTTATTTATATTTTCTATTCTATCAAATTCTTTACTTATTTCTTTTTCTAAAAATCTTGAATCAATTTGTCCATCATCTACAGCTCTAATAAGTTTATAAATATATTCTCTATTAGCCTTTATACTTACTTCTGGCTCAATTAATGATTTTTGAATTGATGATTCTTCAAGATTGTCTGTAACTTTTTCTGTATTATTAATATCTATCCCATATAAATTATTAAGTTGATTCATTTTTTCTCTGTATTCAATTATACATTTTTTTACATGTTCTTGGCTCATTTTACCAAGACTTCTTATTGCATAAATATCTTCTTCACTTAATGCTAAAAGCTTATCTATACTTTTAATATTTTTATAAACTAAAGCCTTAATACTTCTAGTATCAAACTTTAATAGCTTACATAAATCATATAACTTCGTTTCTTCATTTATTTTATTCTTAGCTTTTAAAGTTTCCATCTCATTGCAGTAAGCCTCAAGTTTTTTATGCTTTTTAATTATACGAGCAATTGTTGAATAATATATATTATATTCTTTAGCTAATTCTCGACATGTTTTACCTTCCTTAGCTTTATGTACAATTTCTAAATTTCTTGTATAAAGATTAGGCATATTAATCCTCCAGCTGCTTCAGTTAAATTTTTCATAGTTTTATCTATAACATTCTTGTCAAAACATTTTTTAGTAATTTTTGATATATTCTCTATCTAAATTATATCTATATAAAATTTACACCATTTTGCTTCTTCTTTGCAAGTCAATTTACAATTTCCATGCCTTATGCAATGTAAATCAGGATTTTTATATTTGCTTTTAAGATTAACTTTTAGCAAACAAAAAAAACTTCCAATTTTTGTAACGAGCTCAGGGGTGGTTGCGAAACCTGAAAGGTTGAGCTTGCTTCTTACTCCAATTTTTAACTAGAGAGGACTTGCTTTTCAAAGGAGTTCCTACTATGGGGGTTTATGGACAATTCACGCCGTTAGTGCAGGGATATTCCTGTGCCGAGTCTTATTTTTGAATGGGAAAAGTAGTGAAAAATGTAATGTAATCTTTTGGCATGGAAAAAAAGATGAAATATTGTACAGAAGACAGTTCTTTAATTATGAATGGAAGAAAAAGAAGGATTGTGTTTGAGGGAATAGAAGGCACTTTGCAGCTTTAATAAAACAAATTTCTTGTAAAAGTTTTAAATTGAAAGTCAACATATTTAGAGTAAATGCTCTAAATATGTTGACTTTTTTATTTGTAGTGATAAAATTAGAGTATAAACTCTAATAAGTTAAGGAGATGTTTATTTGAGCAAAGGCAGAGAAATATATAAACCAAAACAAAAAAGAAGCGAAGCAACAATGGATAAAATTTTGGATACAGCTCTTAAACTTTTTGGTCAAAAGGGCTATTATAATGTGAGCACTAATGAAATAGCAAAAGAAACTAATATATCTATTGGAAATTTATATTTTTATTTTCCAAACAAGGAAGAAATTTTTATACAAATATTAGATAGATACTATAGATCATTTGTGGAGATACATGAAGTGTTTTTGAAAGAAATTGATACTTTAGAGGATAATCCTAAAGTTTTTTTAAGAAGATTAATGGAGATTATCATTAAGAAACATGAAGAGTCCTTAGAGCTTAATCGAGAAATTCGAATATTAGCTCTTTCAAATTTTAGAGTAGAGAATATTGTTAAGAGGCAGCAGGAGCAGCTGAAAAAAATAGCAATTGATTATTTTGAGAAATATGCAAAGAAAGACAGACTTAGAGATATAGAAGCAACTATAGAAATTATATTTATATTACTTGATTCAGTTATAGATGAAATAGCTTTTTCGAAAAATATTGCTAATAAGGAGCGTCTCTTGTCAGAAGCTTTAAATGTGGTAGAAGTGTATCTTCTAGATTAAATATAAGGTTTTTATCATGTAAGAAATTTGTGTTGCTATGAAGGTGGCGAAAGGAAGTTTGTTATGAGAATATTAATTTATGGTGCAGGAGTAATTGGAAGTATATTTGCAGGTAAACTTTGCTCATCTGGGAACGATGTTACAGTACTTGCAAGGAATGAAAAATTTAATAGAATAAAAAAGGAAGGGCTAAAATTAAATAATATATATACTAAAAAACTTGAGACTTATAACGTAAATGTTATAGATGAATTACGTAGTGATGATATATATGATTATATTTTAGTTACAATGCAATTTCAGCAGGTAGACAATATATTACCAATTCTAGAAAAAAACAAGAGCGAAAATATTGTATTCTTTGTTAATAATCCATCTGGTTATGATAAATGGAAACAATGTATGGGTAAAAGAATGCTAGTTGGATTTCCAGCATGTGGTGGTGAGACTATTGATGGTATTACCAATTATTATATTGTTAATGGATTAATAGGAAAGTATCAAATAACTACATTTGGTGAAATTGATGGAACACATACAGATAGGTTAAATTCAATAGTTAAAGCTTTTAAAAATGCAGGTATTTCATGTGCTATTTCTAATAATATAGATAGCTGGCAGAAAACTCATGTAGCAATAATAGTTCCTGTTGCTAATGCAATTTATAAAAATTCGGGAAATATAAAGTTATTGGCGGATAATAACCCTGATTTGAAATTAATGATTAGGGGGATAAGAGAAGGCTTAAGTTCACTTAAGGAATTAGGTTATTCAGTTGAACCTGGAAGTTTAAACTTGTTTTATATGCCTATTTGGTTTTTGGCCTTAGTTTACAGATTTGCGTTTAAAAGTAAAATTGCTGATTTTAGTATGGCTAGGCATGCAAATAAGGCGAAGAATGAGACAATAGAATTACAAAAATCCTTTGAATTATTGATAAAAGAAACAAAAAATTATAAAGATGATATATATGAACTTAGTAAGTATAGTAAGGAATAATTTTATATAGGTACATAACAGGTCGGGGGTCGTTGTGAAGCCTTGGCTGAGCTTGCTCTAGAATAGAAACTCAAAAATCAAATATTAGCAGGCTTGAAAGTGGAAACTACAATCCTTCTTTAAATTTTTTAAGTAAGCTTGCAAAAGGACTAGGAAAAGAAATTCATATAGAACTAAGATAATATTTAATGATTTTACACGCAGAGCAAAAGCACTGCGTGTTTTTGCGAGGTGAAAAAAGTTAGCTACCAGAAAAAGTTTTCTTATCAGTTTCAATATATTTTAAAAAATAAAAAGAATGCTTATTTTACAAAGTCTATTTGAGATTTTGAAATAGAATTCTGACATAAAATCTGTTCTTATAGCAAACAAAAAAACTTCCGGTTTTTGCAATGACTGAAGGAATATCCCTAGAGGAAGATAGAAGGTAGGAGGATTAAGTATGAAAATAAAAGAAGATAGTATTATTTTACCATTACCTGGTGATGAGGTTATAAGTTCATTTGAAGAGTATTGTGGGGTAAAACTGCCTAAAGAATATAAGGAATTCTTGAAGATAAATAATGGTGCCATACCTAAGACAAATACTTTTAATTATGAAGGAAGAGAATATCTAATTGAACGTTTCTTATGCTTGTTGGAATCCCCTGAATCAGATGATTTCAAACCTGTTACTATTAAAGTAGCAGATAGTTTTGCTGCATTTTTGAAAATGCTGAGCAAATAATTTAGCTGAAAAATTTGGTGAATTTAGCTACAAAAAATATTTATGAAATCTGGAGGTTAACAAAATGGAAACAAAAATAATGGGTGAGATATATAGAAAAATTTCTAATATAGTAATTGAAATGATACCGGATAAGTGGAATGAGATTTACTTATATGGGGAAGTGCTAGAGGATTCAAGTGAAGTGTATTTTTATTTTAATTCATTGACAAGAAATAATATTATATATGGGCATGATATTCCTGAGATATATAGTTTTGATGAGAATATGTATGAAAATTTATTAATGGAATTAAATGATGTTGTTGAAGAATTATATAAAGAGTATAAAGAAAACAATGAAAATGTATGGACTAATTTTACGTTTAGATTAAATAATAATGGAAAGTTTAATATTAAATTTAATTACGATGACATATTGAAATCACCATTTTCATCAGGAGAAAGACAAATAATTTGGGAATATGAAGTGCTGCAAATTGTACCTACTAATGAGAAACATAAAAAAATAATAGATAGATATTTGGATAATAAATAATGTATGTATTAATTTGGTGGATTTCACCTACCGAGCTTCACCGCCACTGATGAAATTGCTCAATAGAAATGTTGAGTTTTTTCTTTTGCATTAGCAAAACAAATTGTAACAATTTGTTAACTGCCCTGGGTGTGGTTGCGAAGCCTTGGCTAAGCTTGCTATTGAATTAGGAAAAATAAAACAATATTGACACACATGTACTAAAATATTAAAATAAAGAAGTTATGTGAATATTAATGTAAAAATTGGATATATATTCTTTGCTATATTAATATAAAAATGTAGTAAAGTATAGTACATGGGAGAAAATAAATGGATTTTAAGCTAGATATAGGTGAATTGACAAATACAATAAGAGACTATGAAAATTTTATAAGAATACTAGCAGAACAAAAAGAAAATATAAATAAAACAGTTAAAGAACTTACCGACCAAGGTTGGTCAGGTGCAGCAAAAGATCAATTTGAACAAAATCATAGTAAAAAGCAAGAGTTTTATACAAAGTTACAAGAAGATTTCAAGTATGTGGAAAATGCAATGGAAAGAGAAGAAAAGCCAGAAGCAGTCAAATTAAAGAAAAGATGTGAGGGTTTTGAAGATTGTATCAAAAGAAGTGCAGGAGGAGCAGCTCTTACACATGATGATATAGGGATTATTTCATTAGAATACTCAGGTAAAGCTCAAATAAATAATAATGTTGATAAATGTATAAACGATTATTATAAGAAGATGGATTCTAAATTTGTAGAAATACAAAATTTATTGAATAGCCTAACCTTTACATCATTTCCTATTGGAGAAGATATTGAAAAGGCACGAAAGTCACTAAAGAATCAAACAACTAGTTTAACAGATTTTAATGATTCCTTTAATGAGTATTGCAGTGGTGTTAAGACATTGGAAAGCAATATATGTTCAGTACTCGGGAAGATATCTGGGATAACTGAGGGAATGTCTAAATTTAGAGGTATGTCCATTATTTCGGAAGGTGGACAAGTTGATAAAAATAAAGTAATGCAGTTAATGTTAAAGAATCCAGCGGACTTAACGATAGAAGAAAAGGGAATACTAAAATATGCAAAAATTATTTTGGGAGAAGATGAATATAAGAAACTAAAAGAAACTGTATTTACATATAAAGAAGCAGAAAAATATATTAAGTGTGATATTTTAGGACTTAATGTGGGACTTAAGATATATTCGTCAAATGAGATATCTAATTTGCCTAAGCAAATAACTTATGAAAAAGGTGGATATATTTATACTTACGTTTTAACAGAAAATTCTCCACCTACATTTAATGGATTAGAACTTCCTAATGATGATATAATAACAAAAGATGGTCAAGTGATTAGTACTAAAACGTATGGCTATAAACTTGCTTATACTAATGAACCGAAGATATCAGCAGGGATCGTTTTTGTTTCACCTACAGAGGGGGTAGGAGAAGCTGGATTAGCCAGTACTAGAAGCCTGGATAGCAAAGTCCTTAAAGAGTTGAAAAAAATGAGTCTTGATAAAAAGTTTCAAAATGCTATGGATAAAGGTTTAGCGCCAAGAAGACAAGGAACTTCAGGCATAATTGAACTTAGCAAAGATGAAATAATTACGAAAGGAGGAATTGAATATACTTATAAGCTTAAAGTACCGACAGCAGGTGGACATACCAGAGTTTATGGATATGTAAATGATGCTGGTGAATTAGTATTTGATTTATTATTGAAAAAGTAGGATGTGAATGAATACAATGAATATTAAAGATATACAGGATGCTTTTAATAAAAATTATAATTTTAGTGATTTGATAACAAAATCACAAGAATATATTGAGGAGATAGTGGATAATCGTGAAAATAACTTTTTAGCTGAGACCATTGAGGAATCTCAAAAAAGAAATGAGCTAAAGGATTTTGTAATTGAATATAGCAAAACATATTTAATTATCAATAAATGCTTGGGAGAGAACCCGTCATTCAGGATAGCATTCAATTTTATTAATCCTGAAAGTGGTTATCCCGATTATGTTTATGAGATAGAATATAATATATTGGGAGAATTTCAAGATGAGTTTTTTCTAGAGGTATAATTACAAAATTATTACTATTGATATAATAGAAATTAGAATTATAATTGCAATTTAAATGCAAACATTTGAAAAATGGACAAGGCCTTTATCCAAATTTAGAAACAAAAAACTGTTCCAGTTTTTGTAAGGGGGCTGACCCTTTACAAAGATTGGAAGTGAAACGAGTAATCTTTGTTGCTAAAGAACTTCCCGTTTTTGTAACGACCCCAGGGGTGGTTGCGAAAACTGAAAGGTTGAGCTTGCTACTAACTTATTAAAATTAATTGAACAACTTTATCTCATATCTAATTCGCACTGAAATACACACCTGTAATAACAGTTATAAATTCTTCTAATTTTTCAATTAATGATTCCATATCACAATTAAATAATTCGTTACTTTCAAAGTTTTTACTTAAAATAGATTTTCTTATTTCTTCAATTTTATCATTTCTTACATTTATATGATAATTATTTAATTTTTCAAATAAATACTTTATCAGTAAATTAATTTCATCAATTTTATCTTTACTTACCCTTTCTTTCTCTATTTTCTGTATTTTCTCTCTCACTACTAATAATTCTTCCACCTCTTCCATACCCTTTAAATCTTCTGAGTTTTCAATTTCACTAATACTTAAACATAAATCACTTAATATTTTATTAATATCAAATCCTCTATAATTAAATATTTATCAATTATCTTATTAATATAATCAATAGTAACTATGGCTTGAAATAAATCCCCTATAAAATCAATTACATTTTCATTGAATAACATATAGCTTTGATTATGTAAATCAATAAACTCTTTACTCTCTTCTGAACGTAAGACATCTCCTCCAATAGATTTTTTAAATAATTCTAATGTTCTTGAATAGATATGATACTTTTTATCATACATTGCAATTTTTATATTTTTACTGCCTTTATATCCATAATAACTACCTATAATAGTTGCAATAACCCCTATAGTTGAAACTGTTATTGCTATAGTATTATTATTTAATTCATTATTAAAATTCATTTCTTTTCCTCCACAACTATCTAGTAACTTGACTAGAAAACTTACATATTAACATTCAAATTCAATATTTATTTATAATCTAATATAGAATTCATTATGCTTATTATTTCATCATAATTATCATTAGAAATTTTACTATATATATATATATATATATATACTATATATCTTTTAATAAATTAATATTTTGCTTTTATAAATATCAAATAATTCGATAACATTATTAAAAATATTCTTAATTTATATCATATTCACTCTTATATTCTACAACTTCCATTACAACCATCATATAATATTCAAATACAATTTTAAATTTATCTTGGTTTATTGAATAAATTTCATAATTTGAATAATCTTTAATTATTTTAAATATGCTATCAACGTTATGCAGAGGTACTAATTCTACTAAAAGCCCAATATTCATAGCTGTTCTTTCTCCTATATAACTGTGTGTATACGTAAATGCGATCATAAACATTGCATCTCTATATAAAATTCTTAACTAACCATGTAAAACTTAACCTTCCTTTCTATATTAATCATAAAACAAATGACATCCTAAATTCAACCAATTACGTTATATACTATAACCTTATTTTTTAACCAATTAGCAACAAAAACTGTTCCAGTTTTTGTAAGGGGTCTGAGCCCTTACAAAGATTGGAAGTGAAACGAGCAATCTTTGTTGCTAATATAGGAACTAAATTTGGAAAAGCTAAATTTATTAGTAGAGATGTAGGATATACAGTTGAAAATATGAAGCAGTATATTAGGTCAGTATTATATGGACAACATCAATTTGCATTACCAAATGGAATGGGAACAATAAATGCTGGAGAAGATTTATTTAATTTTTCTAAAATTGAAGGTAATGCGGTTAAGGGAACAGGTAATCTTAAGGTAAATAATATGAATGAATTCTTTGAAGGTTCTTTTGGTAGTAGTGTTAAAGGATCTCTTACAAAAACAAATAGTAGATTTCAAGAACAGTCAATATATGAAGTAAGTAAAAAAGTTGATAATCAGTATTTAAAAAAAGGTGATAAGATATATTTAGATAATTTGCATAAAGATCATCTAGAAGTTTTCGATAAAAAAGGAAATGCAAAGGCAGTATTAAACTTAGATGGAACTTTAAACTATGAGAAGACAGAAAAAGTTTTGGATGAAGGAAGAAAATTAAAAATAAAATAAGGAGGAGTTTTAATGAAAATTAAATTTGAAGAAACATTGAATATATTAAAAATATTAAATGAATTTAAGAATAATAACGTATATTTACAGGATGAAATAGAAGAGGAAAATGATAATATAGATGATATTAATAAAATAGAAAAAAGATTTCAAATGGCCATAGAGAATTTAAAAAATATTGATAAAAATGAAGAAGACAAGGTTATAAAAATTTTAATAGATTTACATTTAATTTATTCTGATTTTATTTGGCAATATGAACAAATGCATGAAATGGTAAAAAAAATGATTTCTCAATATAGAAATAATTAATACAAACATTTAAAATAAAATTTTAATCCAAAACACTTCTAATTAAGTTCAGAAGTGTTTTTTCTTGGTGTATAGGAATTTATAAAATTAATAATTTGAAAAAACATTATTCACAGGAGCAGGTTTATATGGGTATGTGGCTTTAAACGAATCAGAGATGCAAAATTATTTTTGTTTGTAGATATAGGAACTATTGATGAAGCAGAAAATGCAGTACTGAAGGATTTTAGAAATAAGCTAAATAATAATGGAATAAAGCTTCCTCATTCTGGAAATGTAGAAATTGAATCAAATGGCAAGCCATTGTTATACAGGGCAGTATGGGTTGAAAAACTAAAATCATTTAGTATAAATTATTTTCCTAAGAAATAAGGAGGCGTAAGAATGAAAATTTATGATGTCGTTGAAGAATATATAAAGTATGAAAGAATGGATATAAATGTTGAAATAAAATATTCATTAGAAGAGATAAAAAATAAAGTTAATTTGTTAAGAAATAAAATTAAAGAAGAAATACTTAGGACAGAAGATACCAAAGAATTAAAAAGAATTATTAATGATTTTAAGTTAGTTTTAACACCAGCAGAAGAATTTATGATTTATAATCGATTTTTTTATCTAATTAAGAATGATAAAGATGTCATTGAAAGTTTTATAGAAATACTATATTTTTGGGGACCTGATTATGATGATGAAATTGAGATAATAAATAAGTTGTTAGAAAAAAATGAAATAGAAAAAGCATCAGAGGTGTGTATGAGAATAAAATATTAACTTCAAATTTATTAAGAACCAACTACAAAAATATGTATAAAAGCAATAGGATAAAATGGATAAAAATTGAAAAACAATTTATTGTACAATAATAATTCTGCATGAAGTAAGTGAATAAATCAAATAGCAATGTTAAAATGGTAGTAATAGTTAAAAAGCTATTACTACCATTTAGCTTTATAAATTAAAATATAATAAAAAAGAACTTACGAAGGCAGCAGGATTATGAGTCCTGTGTTTTTGAGTTTTTTTTGCTTAATTAGCAAAACAAATTGTTAACAATTTGTTAATGCCCCCCGGGAGTCGTTGTGAAGCCTTGGCTGAGCTTGCTACACCATTTTGCTTATTCTTTGCAAGCCAATTTACAATTTCCATGCCTTATGCAATGTAAATCAGGATTCATAATATATATGCCATACATAAACTATAATTTTGATACAACGGAAAGTCTTTGATTTCAGGGTATTTTGCTGTTTTTTGGATGTAGTTTATATGGTAGTTAGGTTAAATTATTTCATTAAAAGTAATATTAATATAGTAAAAGTGCACAGGGGTGTGGAGAAGGGTGCAAAGGGTATGCATTTTTAATGAAATGATTATCTGATGTCTAACCACTATTCCTCTTGTGGTTATAAGTTCAGGGTTGTATATAAAACTACGTAAGGTTTAGAATAAACATTTTATATTGTAAGACAGATATAAAAAAAATAACAAGTCAGTATCTTTTTTATAATAAAATACACCAATGAATGGGCAAATTAAACATTATGTTATAATTAGAACATAATGTTTAGATCTAATAATCAAGTTACATAAGAGAGTAGGCGTGAATATGTTTACATATATTTTAATACTATTAATATGTATTTTATGCTCAAATATAATAAGTAGGTTTATACCATTCTTATCTGTACCCATAGTACAAATTGCAATGGGAGCATTAATTTCAATAATATATTCTGAATTCAAAATTGAGCTTGATCCACATACATTCTTAGTAATGTTCATTGCTCCGCTTCTTTTCTGCGATGGGAAAAAAGCAGATAAAAGGTCATTATGGAAACAAAAGAAAAATATACTTTTGATGGCATTAGCTTTAGTTGCTGTAACAGTAATATTAGTTGGATTACTTATAAATCAGTTAATACCAGCTATTTCATTACCAGCAGCATTTGCACTTGCAGCAGCTTTATCACCAACGGATTATGTTGCCGTAAGTGCACTTTCAAAAAAGATTTCGCTCCCAAAGAGGATAATACATCTTATAGAAGGTGAAGGTCTTATGAATGATGCATCAGGACTTGTATGTTTTAAATTTGCATTAGCAGCAGCAGTAACCGGAACATTTTCATTGTTTAATGCAACTACAAATTTTTTAATGGTGTCTATTGGAGGAATTATTGCTGGACTAGTTTTAGAACACATTCTAATTAACTTTGAACGATGGATAAAAAATCTTGGAATGGAAGACACTACAGTTGAAATTTTACTTCAAATTCTAACTCCATATATAATATATATTATATCGGAAGAAGTATTTAAAGTTTCAGGTATATTAGCTGTTGTTGTGGCTGGAATGGTATTTTCATTATCATCTAAAAGATTAAGAACCAAAAATGCAAAATTAAATGCAGTATCATCAAATACATGGTCTTTTATAATATATATTCTAAATGGATTTATATTTATAATAGTTGGATTACAATTACCTAGTATAATTAAAACTGCTTTTAAAGAAATTTCAATAAATAACATGATGGCTATTATAGATGTTTTATTAATAACATTGGCTTTACTTGTAATTAGATTTTTGTGGGTTATATTTATGTATAAATTAGGGGGAGAAAAATGTGATGTGAAAGAAGATAAGTTTAAGTTTCATGCTGCTCTTTTAACTTCACTTTCAGGAGTAAGAGGAGGAGTTACATTAGCTACAGTTCTTTCAATTCCTTTAATATTGGATAATGGAGAAGAATTTCCACAAAGAACAATTATTTTATTTTTGGCTGTTGGAGTAATTTTAGCTACTCTTCTTATTGCAACTTTTATATTGCCTATATTTGCTAAAAAAGATAAAACTGAAGACATAAATTGGTCCGAAGCCTTGAATAAAGCACAAATAAAGGTTTGGATTGATACTATAAATAAATTAAAATTAGAAATTGATAACAAAAAATATATTCATTTTACCATAAATGAATATAGGTATCGTATTAATCAATTAAAACATGGAAATTCTTATTATAAGAACTGGAATAGAAGTAGCAAAGAATATAAGAAGTGGATGATCTTATGCTATAAAAAGGAAATTGAAAATACTAAAAAATTATTAAAGGAAGAAAAAATAGAGGAGTCAACTGCACATGCTTATGAAAAAGAAGTTAGAAATAAAATAAAATTAATATCATCTGTAGAAGGCTTTTCACTATTAGTAAAAGAAACATTGGAAAGAATCTCTCTATATATACTTAATATAAGGAAAATTAGGGATATATTAAGAGAAATGCAAAACAAAAAGAAAAGTAAGCAGCATTTAAGGGATATAGCACTCAAAGAACTTCATTCCACTAATGCTGAATACATAATAGAATATGCTAAATCTAATATTACATCTGAAAATGAAGAAACGCTTAAGGAAATAATTTTATATTATCAAGGGGTGTATTTGATATCAAACAGGCTTAGATTAGCAAAAATAAATAAATATGAAAAGAAAAAAGCTGATATTAAGGCAATGCAATTAGAAAGGAATGTTATACAATCGTTATTTGAAAATGGAGAGATTAGTTGGAATATAGCATCTGTACTCAGAAAAAATTTAAATTATATTGAAAGTGATTTATTAAGATAAAGCTATTGCAACAAAAACTGTTCCAGTTTTTGTAAGGTGCCTGTTACCTTACAGAGATTAGCTGACAATCTCTGTTGATATTAGACAATGAAACCCTCGACTAATTGTTTAGTCGAGGGTTTTCTTATTATTTAATGAATACCACCGGTTATCAGTAGTCATAATTTGAAAATTTTCTAGACTTCCGAGGTGTTAGAGGGGAAGGTCGTGAGCCTCTTGCTACTCACTAAGTTTAGAGTAACTTAATCAGTTCTTCTAACTCTTCAGATAAAGCTTTTGCAAGCGTAAAATCAGTATCTTTTAAAGCCAATTCTATTTTTGTTTCAACTAATTTTTTCTTTTGTTCAATTTCTAAATAGTCTCTGTCAAAATGACTAGCATAAATCATCTTTCTAAATTTTCGCATACTCATTTTTCTAATTGTATTATCTTCGACGATTAAAACAAAATCCATACAGTTTACTATAGAATAGAAATCATGAGAAATCATTAAAATTGCACCGTTATAGTTTACTATGGCTTTTTCCAGTGCTATTTGTGAATATGTGTCTAAATGACTTGTCGGTTCATCAAGAAGCAACATGTTTGCTTTACTAGCAGAAACTTTAGCCAATTGAAGTATGTTTTTTTCTCCACCAGATAAAGATTCTATCTTTTGGTTTATGATTTCTTCGTCAAAACCATAGTTTGAAATATATAATCTAATCTCTTCATAAGTTTTAAATCCTGTATCTAAGAATTCTTCAAGTATTGTATTAGAGTCATGTAGTATTTCGCCTTGAAGCTGGGATAAATAAGCGATTTCAATGTCAGGATTTATTTCAATAGAATCATGATTATTTTTAAAGATGTCTCGTAGTAAAGTCGTTTTTCCGGTACCATTTGGACCTATAAGAGCTACTTTATCAGTAGATTTAATCTCAAAGTTAACATTTTCTAAAAGCATCTCATCAAAGCTAGCACTGTAATCAGTAACTTTTAAAGCAATGGTTTCTTCGATTTGATTATTAGTAATTAAACATATATTCGGTTGTTTAATTTCTACAAATGGTGTTTTAATTCTACGAGCTTCTAATCTTTCTTGAAATTTAACTCTAGCTTTTAGAGATTTTCCAGCAGAAGTTTTATCTATAATAGCTGCGGTATCTCTTAGTTTTTTGATTAGGTGCTCGTTTCTCTCAATTTCCTCATTGTCAGCAATAGCCAGTTCTTGTAACTCAATTTTAGTTTGAAGTAATGAGAAGTTATAATCAATATATATTCCATCAAACTCTTGGAGCTTCATATTTTCAAGGTGAATAATTTTGTTAAAACAATGATTCAATAGATATCTGTTATGGGTAATAATTAACATTGTTCCGTTGTGAGAATTAATTAGATTTTTAAGAGAATTAATGTTTTCAAAGTCTAAAAACACATCTGGTTCATCCATAATCATTAAGTTTGGATTATTAAGCATTTCCTTAATCACTTGAATAAGTTTAAACTCTCCACCACTAAGTTCAGATACCATTAAATCTTTAAGTTTGTTTAGGTTTGCAAGATTTAGTTTCTTAATAAGGTTGCTTTCGAAATCATCCCCACCAATTGAATCAAGTGAGTCTAAAGCTTGTTGGTACTTTATTAGTAAAGTATCAATATCTGAAGATGTTTCCATTTCAGTACAAATAGATGTTATTTCATTTTGTAGCTTAATAAATTCTTCTCCTATATATTCGAAAACTGTAGTTTCTTTTATTTTGTCTAGTTGCGAGAACTGACTTACATATCCAATTCTACAATTTGGATCTATCTCTAGTTTACCATCGAACATATATCTTTCTGGATCCATAATTATATCTATCAGTGTACTTTTTCCACTACCACTTGTTCCTATAAAAGCGCAATGCTGATCATCTTCTAAGGTAAATGAAATCTTATTATATAGATCTTTTTGCGGAAATGAGTACGACAAGTTATCAACTTTTATCATATTATTACCTCTCTTTATCACTAAAAAAGAGCCTATAAAAATAAGCCCCTCAATATATTTTCTTATCATTTGCAATTTTACACTTGATTTCTATTTAGTAAAGACATTCTACTGAGTTTAACATTGATAGCATAACACTTTTTTAGACTAAGTTCAATCATTTCATATTTGAAGTATTAACAAGTGAGTACAGCAAAGCATGTTCTCACAAAGGGGTCAGACTCATGTAAATAAATGTAAAAACTTCTGATGATCTACAATTAGAATTTATTGCTGGGCTATGATTAAAGGTAGTGATAAGACTTTGCATGAAATGAGACAAGAGAAAATGTTATCTTTTGAAAGTTAAACACAAAACAGCAGCAGGTTTAAGTTTAAGCCAACTGCTGTTTTTTTACTAAAAGGGAATATCGCCATCATCAATAGGAACAGGTTCTGGAGCAACAGGGTAAAAATCCTGAAGTGCTGTAATTTTAATATCATTAACTGCAATTTTAAATTGAGACTTAGCCATTGACGTTAGAATTCCAACATTTTTACAATTTAAAATTCTATCTTTTATGGAAGTGTCTTTAACATATACAACAAGAGTTTCACCACATTGTTTTGCAGTAGAATTTTCTAAAAGAGTACTTAATAAAGTATAGCCTTCAAGGAATAATGTAAATCCCATTGTATCCCAATCCTTAATATCTTCAGCAGTATTTGATGTGCTGCTCAGGTTTTCTTCAAATTCCATTTTATTTAGTAGAGCTTCACGTGTTGGCTCCCAGTCAGGCAGTAAATTACTATTATAAAAAGTAGTTACGTTTCCACATTTAGGACAATACCTAGCATTACCAGGAGCTGTTGTGTGGCAGCCGCCGCAATCATTTGTACATTCGTTAAATAAATATTGTCCACATATAGGGCAATATTCATCAGATTCCCCAATAACACTGTTACCGCATTTAGGGCAAATAGAAACTTTCATAGTATTTTCACTTATTTTAAAACCGTCATCATATTTCATAGTAGTTACCCCCCTAGTACCATTTTTCAAAAACATTCCACAAATTTTACAATAGGAATCCTTTGGATTTATTTCCGCATTTTCACAGTTTTCACAAACTAAAAAGGTTTTAGAAAATCTTAAATGAGAACACTTAAGGTTACTTAACCTTTTTAATACAGCCCATTCTGAAACATTAAAATGTTCTGCCACATTTTCTAAAGATGTAAAATTGCAGGTAGATATTTTACTTTCAGGCATAAGTATTCTACCTGCAAATTCATCAGCTTCTAGTTCCTCTATATATAAATCATCTTCTGTTTTATACTTATCTGGAAGTTCATAATGTTTTAGATAAATATGAGCTATTTCATGAGCTAAAGTGAAATTAAGTCTCCGATGCTTGGACATTTCAAAAGGATAATGAATTTTATTTTTGTTAACAATTATTAAAAAATTGTCCAATTCACTTGAATACACTGTTGCTGCATCTGTTTTATGAGATAAGTTTGGAATCGATTTTATATGAATAGGCAGACATTGCTCTTCCTGAATTTTTAATATAAGTTTAACACAATCTAAGGGCCAATATTTTAATTCAAAGTCTTTTATAAAGTCTTTTACCCTTTTAGTAATATATTCAATCCTATGCTGGGGTATTTTATCTATAATAACTGTCTTTACTAGAATGACACATATAATCCCTCCACATCATAAAGTAGAACAAGTGTTCTGTAAGTTAATTATAATATGAAATTATTACCAAGTAAAGAAAAAACAAGAATAAATTTATTTATTCTTGTTTTTATTTAAATAAAAGTTTGCAAATTCTTTTATGGCGGTTATGTCTTCCTTAGGTAACTCAGAGGTAACTCTATTCATAATAGTTAAAAGTTCAGAATCTTTATTATGAATATTTTTTGCCATTTTTAGAGTATCTGCAAATTCACCGTCTTCAGTTCTAAAAATGAGTTCAGTATATTTTTCGTGATCGATTGTTTCTTCAATATAACCTGCTTTAGTCATTAATTCACCGTAGCTTATTCCAAGGTGGGGTGCTATTGCCTTTAGTATATTTGGAGATGGCTTTTGTCTTTCTCCAGATTCTATACGTGAAATTTCTGTATTGCTAATATTGCAAAGATCAGCAAGCTGTCTTTGAGACAGTCCTTTTTCTTTTCTAAGATTTTTTAAAAATTCACCAAATTTCATAATAGACAATCCCTCCTAAATTTAATTATATAATAAGTGTTGCCATTTGGCAATGAAAAAGTTTCAATATATTTGACAAACGGTTACACAATTTAGTACAATTTTATTGTAACCTAATGGAAACAATATGGAGGGATGAAAAGTGCAACCTAATAAAAAATATATCATAGATCTCATTCATAAAAGTAACTGGTCACAAAATAAGTTTGCCATGAAGGCTGGAGTTTCAAAGACTACAGTAAGTAGGTGGGTTAATGGAAAGAGGGGAGCAGGGGCAGAATTAATAGCTGGTATAATTAGGGCTTTTCCTGATGAGCCAATAGATAAGCTATTTTTTTTATAAATTATGTTGCTAAATAGTGACGTTAATCGATAGATAGAAACAGAACTAAATATAGTCAACGGCAAAAAGGAGGACAAATCATATATGAAAGTTAGAAATGAAGTTTTAAAGGAAAAACTAAAGAAAAATTTATGGAGTCAAAATGAGCTAGCAATAAGAGTAGGTGTTACCATGGGAACAATAAGTAGAGTCATGAATAGTAAAAGAGGAGCTGGTAGAAAAGTTATAGAAGGACTTCTTAGAACTTTTCCAGAGGAAACAATAGAGTCTTTATTTTATACAAAGAAAAATTAAGAAAGAGGTGTTGTATATATGGATATTAATATAAACGTAAGGATTGATTCTCCAGATATTATGAATTCCTTATTGGCTTATCAGAAGCATTAGCACAAATAAAAACAGGAGCTGAAATAAAAGGTCAAACTCAGATAAAGCCTGAAGAAGTACAAACACCAAAAGAAAAAAACAAGGTAGTAACTTTAGAAGAAGTAAGGGGACTTCTTGCAAGGCTTTCACAAGCTGGAAAACAGCAGAAGGTAAAAGCACTTATAGAAAAGTTTGGTGGCAAAAGATTATCGGATATTCCAAAGCAAAAATATGGTGAACTTTTAAAAGAAGCTGAGACTATTTAGAAATACTTGAACATATGCAGATTTTAAAAATCAGGAGGGATTATCTATGAAGGTTATAACAGGAAAAGTAAGATTCAGTTATGCAAATGTGTGGGATCCTAAAAGTATTAATGGAGGTGACCCAAAATATTCAGTAAGTTTAATCATACCTAAAGCTGATAAAGCCACCCTTAATAAAGTGAAAGAAGCAATTGAATCTGCTAAAAAAGAGGGAATATCTAAATTAGGGGGCAGTATACCAGATAACTTAAAAATGCCTCTTAGGGATGGGGATGTTGATAGGGTAGAGGAAGAAGCTTATAAAGACAGCTATTTTATAAATGCAAATAGCAATACAAAGCCTGGAATAGTAGATAAAAATGTACAAACCATAACAGATAAAAGTGAATTTTACAGCGGTTGCTATGGGAGAGCCAGTATTACATTTTATGCTTACAATGTTGATGGAAACAAAGGTATAGCCTGCGGACTTGAAAATCTTCAAAAGTTAGAGGATGGGGAACCACTTGGCGGACACAGCAGAGCTGAAGATGATTTTGAGGCAGCAGGAGACAGCTTTTTAGATTAATTTTTAGGAATAAGAACTTATCACATATCTAGAAATGGGCATTTCACTTAGAAAGTTGAGTATTTAAAACATTTTCAAAAAAATAAGTACAAATGCCAGTCTATTTTGTGTTTTGCGGTGGATTTACTATGGGCAGAATCTGTGGCCTTATCTGATGCAAAGTATCCATTTCATCTGGACTAATTATTTTCTTTCAGATAACTAACTTATAAGGAGATGATTATTTGCTATCCATTGATATAGAAACCTATTCAAGTGTTGATATTACAAAATCTGGAGTTTATGCATATACAGAGGCAGAAGATTTTGAAATATTATTGTTTGCCTATGCTTATGAGGATGAAGAAATAAATATTATAGATTTAGCTTTTGGTGAAAAGTTACCACAAAGTATAATAGAAGATTTAACTAATCCAAAACTTATAAAAACAGCTTTTAATGCTAACTTTGAAAGAACCTGTCTGGCAAAATATTTAAATAAACCTATGCCGCTGGAGCAGTGGAGATGCAGTGCTGTTCATGCATTAGCTTTAGGATTTGGAGGAAGCCTTGAAGGAGCTGTTAAAAGTTTAAATTTACAGCATCAGAAAATGAAGGAAGGGAAGGCTCTTATAAGGTACTTTTCTATGCCCTGCAAAGGTGGTGGAAGGAGTCGGAATTTACCTCAGCATAATATAGAAAAATGGAAGGTATTTAAAACTTATTGCAAGCAGGATGTTTGGGGTGCCAATTGAAAAGATAGTTAAAGGTAATATGGAATACTCATTAAGACAGAAAGGAAAAGTGGCAACCCTTGCTTGTGGTTATCAAGGAAGTACAGGTGCGCTTATAGCAATGGGAGCTGTAAAGATGGGATTAAAGGAAGAGGAACTTCCAGGCATTGTTGCAGCTTGGAGAAAATCAAATTCTAATATAGTAAAGCTGTGGAGAAAAATTGAGGATGCAGCAATAGAAGCAGTAAGGGAAAAGAAAGTAGTGAAAATGCAGTATGGGCTTGAGTTTTTTGGAAGTGAAGAATTTTTATTTATCAAGCTTCCTTCAGGAAGAAGTCTTTCTTATGTAAGACCTAGAATTGAAAAGGATTTTAGGTTCAATAAACTAAAACTTACTTATGAAGGAATAGAGCAGGGAACTAAAGCATGGGGAAGACTTAACACTTATGGAGGAAAACTTACAGAAAATATAGTTCAAGCAATTGCCAGAGATTGTTTAGCTTATGCAATGCTAAGGCTGGATAGGGCGGGTTATAAAATAGTGTTTCATGTTCATGATGAAGTTATATTGGATGTGCCAAATGGATTTGGTTCTTTAAAGGAAGTAAATGAAATCATGGGTAAACCTATTACATGGGCAAAAGGACTTCCATTAAAAGCTGATGGTTTTGAAACTGGTTATTATAAGAAGGATTAACCAGACACTCAGGTTTCTTCTACGAGAATTTTGGAGGTGGAGCACATTGAAAAATGATGGTGTTATTACAATTGCGGTAGGTAGAAATCGTAAGGAATTAAAGTGGAAAAATAAAGAGATGAAGTGGTCCGAATTTTTAGATAAGGTAAGTAAAGCCGTAAGAACACCAGAAACTTATGAACAATATAATAAGCTGCCTAAAAATGAGCAGGATGATATAAAAGATGTGGGTGGTTTTGTTGGTGGAGCTTTAAGATCTGGGAGGAGAAAAGGTGATGCTGTTTTAAACAGAAGTATTCTTACTTTAGATGTTGATTATGGACAAGAAGGCTTATGGGATACTATAGAAATGCTATTTAACTTTGGATGTTGTATGTATACAACCCATAAACACAGTAAAGATAAACCAAGATTCAGATTAGTTATTCCATTAAGCAGGACTGTAACTTCTGAAGAATATGGAGCAGTAGCAAGGAAAGTTGCAGAGGATATAGGAATTGATTATTTTGATGATACAACTTATGAACCTTCAAGACTTATGTATTGGCCATCCACATCACAAGATGGAGAATTTATTTTTAAATATCAAGATGAAGCATGGTTAAATCCTGATTATATTTTAAGTAGATATGAACATTGGCAGGAGGTTTCTTTGTGGCCAGAGTCTTCAAGAAACATGAAGATTAGAGAAAAGTCAGCAGATAAACAAGGAAATCCAAGGGAGAAAGATGGAATTGTAGGTGCATTTTGCAGAACTTATTCTGTAGTGGAGGTTATTGAAAAGTTTTTAAGTGATATATATGTACCCTGTGCTGATAAAAATAGATATACCTATGCCAAGGGTTCGACAAGTGGAGGCTTAGTTATTTATGAAAAGGGTGATTTTGCTTATTCACATCATGGAACAGACGCGGTAGCAGGTAAACTTTGCAATGCCTTTGACTTAGTAAGAATTCATAAGTTTGGACATTTAGATGAAGAGGTTAAAGAAGGAACAGCAGCTGGAAAGCTGCCTTCTTATGAAGCTATGATTGATTTTAGTAGAAGGGATGAAGAAGTAAAGCGCACCATTGGAGAAGAAAGGTTAAAAGCAGCAAAAGAAGATTTTACAGACATGGAAGCTTTAGAACACATGGATACAGAGTGGTTGAAGCTTCTTGAGGTTAATAAAAGAGGTTTTTATAGACCAACCATAGATAATTTAGTTTTAATTCTTGAAAATGATCCATATTTAAAAGAAAAAATAGCTTTAAATGAGTTTTCACACAGAACAATGATAAGAGGGAATCTTCCATGGCATAAGTTAAATAATACAGAAGAGGGTGATCTCTGGAAAGATAGTGATGATGCTGCATTAAGGTATTACAGTGAAAAAATATATGGAATAACTTCACCTACAAAAATAGATGATGCACTTTTAATTGTGGAAGAAAAAAATAAATATCATCCAATAAGGGATTATCTTAAAGAAACTGTATGGGATGGGACAAGGAGAGTTGAGACCTTGTTTATTGATTATCTTGGTGCAGAGGATAGTTCTTATACAAGAACAGTAACCAGAAAAGCTGTGGCTGCAGCAGTTGCCCGTGTGTTTGTACCTGGAATAAAGTTTGATTATATGCTTGTTTTAGTTGGCAGACAGGGAATAGGAAAAAGCCATATTATAAGCTTGCTGGGTAAAAATTGGTATTCTGATTCTTTTCATACAGTGCAGGGAAAGGAAGCTTATGAACAGCTTCAAGATGCATGGATTATTGAAATGGCAGAGCTTTCTGCTACTAAAAGAGCAGAAACGGAAGCTGTAAAACATTTTATATCTAAAAGAGAGGATATTTACAGAGTTGCATATGGTAAGCGTGTAACAAAATTTCCAAGGCAGTGTGTATTTTTGGGAACCACTAATGATAATGATTTTTTAAGAGATAAAACAGGAAATAGACGTTATTGGCCTATACTTGTAGGAATAAATAAAATTAATAAAAACTTATGGAAAGAAATGAATCAATATGAAATAGATCAAATATGGGCAGAAGCTTTGAAGCTTTGTGAGGAAGGGGAGGATTTATTCCTTGCACCTGATATAGAAAAAGAAGCTGTTAAGGTTCAAGCACAACACACGGAAGAAAGTTCTAAGGAAGGCTTAATTAGAGAATATCTTAATAGGAGGCTACCTGAAAATTGGAAAGATCTCGATATTGGAGCACGCAGACTTTTTATCCATGGTACTGATTTTGGAGAAGCTAAAGAAGGTACTGTTTAAAGGGATAAGGTATGTGCAATGGAAATATGGGTAGAGCTTTTTCAAGCAGATCCAAAACAGATGACACCTGTTCAAGCAAGAGAAATTAATGATATTTTAAGAAAAATTGAAGGATGGAAACCTTATTGTAAAGGAACAGGAAAACTTAAATTTGGAAAAACCTACGGATTGCAAAGAGCATTTACAAGAACTTAACCTTTCAAGGTATCCATAAAATGTAGCATGGATACGGTTAAGGATACGCCTGAAAGTTAGTAAACATAAGGGCTTGGTTTTATTGGTATCCTATATATCCTTATTTATTATATAGAGATATGTGAAATATGGAAATAGGTATATACCTTATATTTATATAGTGGTAAGGGTAATAGGGAAGGAGTTTTATGGATATGTGGATACCATTTGGTAGAGGGGCATATATTTTAAAAGTTCAACTTTCGCACATACAAAACTTTTTCAGAAGACAGAATACAAAGGACAGTGAAGGATGATTTTTCTTCGCTGCGCTGAGAAAAATCTTTAATTAAGTTTTTGATGACTCGTTTCGCTAAAGCGAAACATTGCTGATTTATATAAATTTGAAGATTCTTTTGCTTTAGCAAAACAAGCTTTAAAATAAATTAGTTTTCCGACGTAAGGAAGAAAACTTACCTTACTGACGAGCCAGGGAACTCTTGTACTTTATTAGGCGTAGAAAATTTTAATACACAGACTAATTGTATTTTTGTCAATGAGGATGGAACTATTAATCAAAAAGAACTAGACAATAGTCAATTGTAGTTAATTTGTAATATTAAAGATTGTAATAGAATAACTTCGTCCTAAGATAAGACGAAGTTACCTGATTCTTAAATTATCTATAAATGAAAGAATGCCATATAGGACTATTATCAGCATAAAAATGTACATCTGCTTTTGACCAATATTTAGACCAACCATATGACATGGTATATGATTCTCCTGATCTTACAACTATATCATTTCCATGTATTTCACCTAATTCATTTCCAGCATCATCATAAAATATAACTAGTGCTCTGTAAGTATGCGTTTTGCTATCACTAGGTGTCGCACTACCAATAACATTGTTATATTGATCTGCATATGCGGTACATCTATAAGTTGTATTGCTATATGAAGCAGTTAAATTATTTTTCATATTATTTTTTATAGGAGCAGCTTGTACATTTGTAAATACTAAGTTAGAAGCTAAAATTGCTCCACATAAGGCTGGTGCCATAAATTTAATTTTTTTGTTCATAATATCATTCCCTTTCTTATAAAGAATATGTAATATATTACAATATAAATGTATCATTATAAAGACTAAATGTAACTATTCAGTTATTATAATAATATAGAATAATATAAAGCTTTATATTATTAATATAAATAAAATAAAAAAATCTGTAAAGCGAATTATCGGGAAATACACATTTTAAGTTTTAAACAGTGTATTTTGTTATAATTCTTATTTTAGGATAAAAAGTAGACGTTTTGCGATATTCGATTGACTTTTGAAGATTGTAATAATTATTTTCAATAATTTTTAAAAGAAGAAATATTTTTATTATCTCACTATTATCAAGAAAATAACTTAATGCTTATACCTGAATAATAACGACTAAATGTAAAATTACAAATATACTCATAATTATAATTTTAATTTTAAAATGATCTATAATGCCAATAAGTACACATAAAACCATAAAATACATCGATATACCAAAGAATGTATATACCGATAATTAGATAGTTGAACAATACAAATATAAAGTGTACTTATTGTAAATTTTAAATTTTCTTCCGATTAATTAATAGAGCTTAAAGGAAATTATATTATTGAAGTTTATTTATTAAAGTTAAGAAAGCTTTGGGCAAATTTATTAGCTGCAGTCATGGAGTATTCCTCCAGGGTCACATCCAATAAGATTGTCCAAAGCAAAAATAATAATTTGTTAAAAGACAATCCTTGTGTATTAAAGGCATTACTTTAAAAAAGCAGTAGCTGGATGTGGTATAAATTATAGAAAGGCTATTAAGTGAGAAAATGCTTAAATAATTTATGAGTAATTTGAAAAAACTGTGAAAGTTGCGTTAAAAAATAAAATTAGAGATTGGGGATGAGAGTGTGGAAACTAGAGAATATGTGGAGTATCTTTTGAAAAATTATAATGAAATATTGAAAGACATAGATCAATTGAAGTTTGAGTATGAAGCCTTTAAGAATTTTGAATCAGAGGAGGTTATAGAAGTTCTTAATTTTTCATCAGCAAGTGGTGATAGGGTTATAACAAGTAATATTTCAGATAAAACCTGTAAGATAGCTTTAGTATATAATGAGGTTACAAAGAGAATGAGTAAAGAAAGCAAAGAAGAAATTTATAAGATGATGAAGGCTGCAGAGTTTGAGATTACAAGGTTAAATTATTGTATAGAGAGATTAGAACCTAAGGTTAAAGAGGTTTTAAAGAAAATATTTATCGAAAAGCTTTCCTGGAATAGTGTTTGTGAAATTGGAATATATAGGAGGTACAATTCAAAAAGTGATAGGTAGATGGGATCAAAAACAAACAGATGAGAAAGTGCTGTATGTACTTAGCAGTATTTGTTCCATAAGTATAATAATATTAGCATCTATACAAATTTTAGGCGTTTGGAAAACTGAAATAAATGTAGTTGAGCCATTGTTGGGTGTGTTAATGCTAATTCAAACCATTCAGAATTGGAAGAAAAATAAACCGGTTGCTAGAATTAGTTTATGTGCTGCGATAATTATTTTTGGATGTTTAATTTTTGAATTTGTGATAAGATAAAGTCAAGTGTCACTAGCTTGGCTGGTGGTACTTGACTTTAAGGCTATGTTAAAGAATAGTGTTCATAATAAAACATTTTTTAAGTGAACTTATTAAAAAATTTTCTTATTTCCATTTCGTGAATATTATTACCAATTAAAAATCTATCTTGTGATTTATGCCGGTTCATGTTTATCAATAATATACCATCCAGTTTCCGTTTTCTTAACAGTAAATGTTATTGGTATATCCCATGAACCTCCGACTGTTTTATTTTGAGAATCCTTTATGCTAACTGAATATGTCATTTTGACATAAATTATATCTTTTTTTACACTTTGTGAATCTTCCTTTAGACTAAAGTCTACTTTGAAAGGCTTTTTATATTCAGGATTATTTACTGGATATACTTTATAAATGTTAGTCCTTTTAAATACATCTTCTGACATATGCTTTGACAATTCATCAGAATATCCTTTATCAGTAAGAAATGCCTCCTTAACCGTATTATAGATGTCAATTTTTTTATTGTTGCTGCTTGTTTGGCTTATTCCACAAGATGTAAGTATAAGCATGAAGGCAATTAACATAATTAAATACCTTGTACTCATCTTTTTAATAACAATCACATCCTTTAACTTATAAATAAATATAATTAATATATTTGTAATTTTATACAAATTAATCATCTATTTAATTATACATAAAATAAATACAAAATTACAAACAATTTACATAAGTTAAATATAAATTGCCTCTCTAACACTAGAATCCTTTAATTTTGTATCAATATGGAATGTGTGGGATCGTACCAAGAGTTTTTTGATTTTTATAGTATCTTTTTCTGTGTTAAAGATTTCAAGCCACTTAAACCAATATATTAAGTGGTTCAAACATTTCATACAGATAAAGAGATAATAAAGGCTAAGAACTTTATGGTTCAAAGTAATGTAACACATTCATATATCAAAATAAAGGATTTGAAAAATGGAGAACCAATGTATGTATAGCAGATGTGATATTTTGTAAGTTATGTTATAATAAGTGTTGTTAAAAAATGTAATCTAATGAACAATAGTAATCTATTATGTAATAAAGGAGAGAATTACTATGCAAACAGAAATATATTTTATAAGATATGCTGAACCAAATTATAATAACCATGATGATTTGCATGTGAACTAACTTCAAAAGGCTTGGTTGACCGTGAACTTGTTATAAATTATCTTTTTGATAAAAACATAGAAATAGTTTTGTCGAGTCCATATAAAAGAGCTATAGATATTGTTAAACATTTTGCTGATAAACATAATATTGTTATAAAAGTTAAAGATTACAGTGGATTAAATCAAATGTTAGGATAAGGCAGAAAAAGAGGTATTAATAATTTATGAAGATTAGTAATTTAAATTTATTTTTAATAAATGCTTTAAAAAGTATTAGAAGAAATGCTAGTAATAGTGTTTCTTCCGTTGTCACAGTTACTTCAACATTATTTATTTTAGAATTATTCTTATTATTCATGTTAAATGTTAAAGCAGGAATGATTGGAATATATTCTGAGTTTGAAGTGCAGGTAACTTTAAAAGATAATATAAAAGCTGAAGAACAGCAAAAAATATATAATAAAATAAAGAAGATAAATGGTGCAATTGATATTACTCTTGAAAATAATTTTACTACATCAGTATCATATATAATTAAAGCAAATGGACCAGATGATATACCAAAAATAATTTCTCAAATTAATGGATTACAAGGTGTAAATAAAATTAAAGGTGGGCAAAGTGTTCCAAGAAGAATTTTAGTACTTTCTAAAATAGGTGAATTGGTAGGAGCAATACTTCTTATTATGTTTATAGTAGTATCATTTTTCTTAATTAAAAATACAATAAAGATTGCTATATACCCAAGACGTAGTGAGATTAGTATAATGCAGTATATTGGTGCAACAGATTGGTTTATAAGATGGTCATTTATTCTTGAAGAAATGATAAATGGATTTTTAGGTTCAATTTTAGCAGTAATAATAATTTATTTATTATACAGTTATATATATAAACAAGTAAATCCATATTTATCAACAATGTTTATTATCCCTATAAATCCTTATTTTATACTTACCATAATGTCATGGAGCTTCATTCTTATTGGAATAATTATAAGTGCTATGGGAACTATTTTTGTCATGAGAGAGTTCTTAATAGATTAAAAAACACAAATTGTAGATTTAAAATAAAGTTTTAATTAAGCGCATTTGGAATATATAAACTTAATATTTAAGTTTGGTTATTTTTATTAAAATTTTCTAATAATATACCTATTAGTTGTAAATACAAGATAAATGTACGGGTGGAAATATATAGATGTTGTGGTATAATTTTTATAATAATTAAACCTTAGTTGTAAAATATTATTATACAAATAATATATTGGAAAGGGTGAGTGTCTTGGAGATAGATTATGGTAGGATTATTATTACTATTATTAATTTTGTCATATTAATAGCAATCATATTATTCATATATAAAGTAGTAAAGGGTTTTAAAAGTTTAGTCACCAGAAACGAAGAGATTGATAAGAAGATAGATGTTATTTTAAATAAATTAGAGGATAAGGAAGACAAAGATAATAAATTTTAGTTTTTCTTTTATCTATGAACAATTGTAATATATTATGAAAGTTAAGGTGGAAATATATGGATATTGAAATTATAAGACAAAGTGTAAGTAAGAATCCAAATCAAATTGATGATATTATTAGGAAAGATATGCAGAATCTAATGAAAAACTATAAAATTGAACTAAAATCTTTGAGCAAAATAACTGGAATAGATGACATATTGTTAAAAGAGTTTATGGATGGAAAAAATATTTTCCTCGACTTTTTTATAAATTTAAAGAATTTTAATGAGAATAATAATTCAAATACCCCAAACCCTACATATTTATTAAATATAATTCCTATGTTATCTGATGAGGTATTGATGATAAGTGAAGATGACAGAATTAAAGGAGTAATAGATATACTAATAGGTGAGTTTGAAATTAAATATGAAACTTTAGCGATATATGCAAAACTTAAATTAGAGGATGTTCAGAATTTTATAAATGACACTAGTTCTATTTCCATTGAGAAAAAATACAAGTTAGCAGTAGCAAGCTTATTTTTATATTACTTATTTAAAAGATTACCTAATTGATTTACAATATTTATATTTGACACAACAACTGAAAAAACGAACAATTTGTAGAGACATCGTATTATTCATGAATGAATTTTGTGGTGTTTTTGCGTCGCACTACAAAGATTATTTGTATCTATTTTAAATTTACGATATATACTCTTTCTGAAAATTATATGTATTAATCTATAAATCTAAATATATGAATGTTCTTTGAAAATGAAATAATGCGGTGTTTGAAAAAAAAGAAGTACTTATTCCTTTATTGCAAACTGTTGTGTAATAATATTACAAACATGTTATAATTTCTATATGTTTAGGTTGAAGTTGTAAATAATTGGGGATTAAACTAGAGGGGGATTAAATTGAAGTTAAAGAAAGAGATAACAATTGCTTTAATTGTTATAATGGCTTTAATGATTTTTACTTATGCAAGGCATTTGGGTATTGTAGGAAATAGTTATCTAAAAATAAGTGAAGATACTAAAGAAAAAATCATTTCAATTATTAAAAAGAGCAAAGGGGAAATTCCAAATCTACAAACAGATAATTGTAACGCAAGTTGGATTAAAGAAGCACATATTAAACAAAAAGAAATGATGGATAAAGTTTTAAATACATTAACTGTTGTAGGTGAATCAAGAAAAGGTAAACCAGATAAATTTATAATCGCAACTTTCTATGATAATATGCAAGTATATATTCCTTATAATAAAAAAGATGCCCATAACAATATTATAGTTGAAATAGATAATCACTATTATATTGCAGTTGCAAAAGAAGATGATATTAAAACAATTATCAATTACATGGAAAAACAGGGTGTATTAAAGGAATAATCTAAATTAGAGATTAAAGAAATGTGACACATTTTTCATATTTACTGACTTAACTATAAAAATCAAATAATCTACTGGAACACCGCATTATTCATGTTTGAATTTTGGGATGTTTTTAGTTATTTTTTCAAGAATTATATTTTAATATCTATATATAAAAATAAATAGATAAAGGCGTATTACAAAGACTATTTGTATCTATTTTAAATTTACGATATATACTCTTTCTGAAAAAAATACGACGTAACTGCTGAAAAATGGAAATACGAACGATGGTCTTCGAAAATTGAATAATGCG
The DNA here is from genome assembly GCF_033561535.1 of Clostridium sp. JS66. Lineage (NCBI taxonomy): Bacteria > Bacillati > Bacillota > Clostridia > Eubacteriales > Clostridiaceae > Clostridium > Clostridium sp. JS66. Next base: position 1,001,726 of record NZ_CP131467.1, read on the forward strand.
GTGAAAAAATGGTATGAAAGCCCTCATTCAGCTATAGATTATTTAGAACTAGCTGATGAAAAATGATATAATTACAAGTAGTTAAGACACAATGGTAAGATAATGTGACATATGAAATATGTAAAACAATTAAATAAATAGTAAATTTATCTAAGAAATTAGAAGGAACTTAATATGAGCAAATTTTTTATGTTGTGATGTAATGGTAAGATTATGAGTTCTAATCGTAAGAAGTTGTGATTAATAAGTAAGATATAATGTATGTAGATAATGGAGGAGAACCAAGTCCAGATGGATGACGTTCTCCTTTTTCTTTTTGTTTTAATAAGAATGTTTTCAATAAAAGTTTCTTCTTAAAACAAAAAGTTATTTAAAGAAACAATAGGCAGCATGTTGATAAATTTTTGGCAATATGTTAATATTTCATTTAGACATCATGGTGTCTAAATGAAAGGAGATGTCTATGGATAATCACAGAGCACTATTTTTAATACAGCAAATTTACGTAACAACTTTTTCTCTTACCAATAAGCTTCAAATAAAAGGCGATGGATATTTTGAACATTTAACAAGTAGGCAGTTTATGGTTATTGCAGCAATTCTTCATTTGCCAGAAAATAAAACAACCATTAATAATATTGCTAGAAAATTAGGTACAACTAAACAGAGCCTGAAAAAGTTGATAACTATTATAGAAAATAAAGGTTATGTTACTACTGTACCTAGTCAGCTTGATAAGCGTGCAGTCAACATTAAAATTACAGAGGCTGGAAAACAAGTTATCAAAGAATGTGATGAAACATCAATAAAGTTTTTTGCGGATATTTCTAAAGATTTTTCAATTGAAGAAATGGAAACGCTGTGGAATTTATTAAAGAAATTATATAGGTTTGATGGTGAAGAGCAGGATGGTTTTGAAGAAGAAGTACAATATAAAATTGATCAAATTCAAAGTGATGCTCAAACAAAAGCATTAAATGAATTTGAAAGAATAAGAAATGAGGGGAAGTAAAAAACGGTAATTTTTTTATAGTGATAGAAGGAGAATTAGAATTATGAAAAATAAGCCCAATAGATTAATTTATTTTGAGGAATATGTACGCATTAATGGTATAGAGCAATATCTATTTCATGCTGGTACAAACTATGATAATCCAGTAATGTTGTTTTTACACGGCGGACCAGGTTTCGCAGAATCAACACTTTCACATATTTTTCAAGAAAAATGGGAAGAAATTTTTACAGTAGTTCACTGGGATCAGCGTGGAGCGGGAAAAACGTTAACTAAAAATCCAGATAAATGTATTACAGTTGATTTAATGCTAAAGGATTTATTTGAAATTGTTCAATACCTAAAAAGAAAATATAGTAAACAAAAGATAATTATATTTGGGCATTCCTGGGGAACTGTTTTAGGAAGCATATTTATAAAAAAATATCCAGAAGAAGTAGCTTATTATATTGGAACTGGGCAAGTTATAAGTATGTTTGAAAATGAACGTGTTGGCTACGAAAAAGTTAAAGAATTAGCTTTGCAAGCTAATGATAAAAAATCTCTAAAAGAGCTTGAAGCTTTAGGTGATTATCCAGGTGATAATCATGGTATTGCCTTTAAGAAAAAATCTGAGAAACTGCGTGCAGTTCAAGGTAAATATAATTTGGCTGCTAATGGGAATTTTTCTGCAATTATAGGTTTAATTAAAAGTCCTATTTTTAAGTTATCGGATATTTCTGCATTGATAAAAATGGATAAACCAAACGAAAAAGTAATAGAGTTTTGGAGTAAATTTGATATAAGATCAGAATCAGCAGAGTATAGAGTACCAATTTATTATATTCTAGGCGAAAATGATTGGCAAACCCCTCATGTTATTGCCGAAGAATACTTTAAAAAAATTAATGCACCACATAAAAAATTATATTTAATACCTGGTGCTGGACATATGACAATGATAGATCAACCTAACTTATTTTTTGATGCTTTGGTAGACATTAGTAACAAAGAGAAAAACTAAAGTAGATCTATAACAGTAATATAAAAATGTAATTTTTCATGTGACACAATCTTCTTATTTGACGCAACAACTGAAAAAACACTGCATTATTCAAAGTTGAATTATGTGGTGTTTTTGCGTCGCATTTCAAAGACTATTTGTATCTATTTTAAATTTACGATATATACTCTTTCTGAAAACAAAGCGACGTAACTTATGAATATGAAAATACAAACGATGTTCTTTGAAAATCGAATAATGCGATGTTAAAAAGCAAAATCGACTTACATTTATTGTAACAATAACCATCTGAGATTATGTAAATATGATATGATTATTATTAATTAAGTAAAAATAGTAATTTATGACGACTTAACTATAGTTAGTATTAGTTTATATATTATGAAGAAAAAGAACTGTCCTCATTGATTCCATTTAACAAACAAAGGGTGTTAAAGATACTAACTTAAATATGAGAAAAATATGTCTTGGCAATGAGGTGCATTACATTTATTTATAAATGATACTATTAAAAATCTAGGGAAGTGGGGCGCATTATGCCAAAAAATGATAATATGCTAGCAATTTTATGGATGCTGAATTCAGGTAAAAAAATAACTGCAAAGCAAATATCCGAAAGGTTAGAAATAAACATAAGGTCAGTTTATCGTTATATGGATGCACTGTGTGTTAGTGGAGTGCCAATAATATCGGAGCCTGGTCATAACGGCGGATATAGTTTGCTTAACAATTTTATCCGAGCACCCCTGTTTTTTGATCTTGAAGAGAAGAAATCACTTTTGCATGCTGCCACTTTTGCAATGGAAGCAGGATATCCTTTTACGGAAGCACTAAATAGTGCAACATCAAAGTTAAAGATGTTCTCGAATCAAGAACAAGAAAAAGTTCTCAATCGTCATTTAGTCGGATTTGAAGTAGTGAGCCGTATTTGTGATCCAGCTGTGAAACCTATATTAATGGAAATTGAGCAAGCTGTTGCTAATGAATGTTCTGTGGAAATTGAATACTGTACAGGTTATGAAGGTCATCCTAAGCATAGGGTTGTTGACCCCTATGGGATGCTTTACTGGAACGATAAATGGTATGTTATTGCATTTTGCCATCTTAGAAATGAAATTCGCAGCTTTAGGGTAGATAGAATAGTGAATATTATAAGCACTAAAAATACATTTAAGCGTCCTGAAGCTTTTTCGGCACGTGAGTTTTTTACAAAAAACTTATTATCGGATGTGGAAAGCAAAGTAGGCCTTTGCACTTTAGTAATTGAGGGCAAATCAGAAGCATTGAATGACCTTTGTGCACATTGGTTTTTAGGATATCATCAGATAGAACGAACTGAATGTAGAGCTAATTTTTTAATGGATGAAAACTCAATCCTTACTTATGTTCCTCATATTCTACTTCCATATGGTAAATCAATAAAGGTACTTGAACCAAATAGTTTTAAAGATGCTATGGTAGCAATTCTTAAAGATTTGATGGACCATTATCTTCACTGACTGAGTTTGTCAGTGAAGATAATATATAATAGATCGAGATGGAGTTTGAGACCATTCTGTAACAAATAGCAACAATGAAATGAATGTGGAGGAATAGAAAATGAAGAATATAGTATATCTTTATGTATTTGATACAATGGCAGACTGGGAAATAGGTTATTTAAGCGCTGAAATCAATTCAGGAAGGTACTACAAAAAGGGATTAATGCCTCTAAAAGTAGTAACTGTAGGAATTACTAAGACACCTATTACTACAATGGGAGGTCTTACAATATTGCCAGAAATTGAACTTAAGGAGTGTAGTGTTAAAGATGCTGCTGCTTTGATTCTACCTGGTGGGAATACATGGACAGAAGCAATTCATACTCCTATTATAAGAATGGCTGAAAAATATTTAGAGAAAGGTATTGTTGTAGGGGCAATTTGTGGTGCTACAATAGGACTTGCTATGGGGGGAGTATTGGATAAACGAGCTCATACAAGCAATGACCTAGGGTATCTTAAAATGGTCTGTCCAAACTATGATGGAGAGATGTATTATAAGCAGGAATGTGCAGTAACCGATGGAAGTTTGATTACTGCTTCTGGAATAGCTCCTCTTGAGTTTGCTTTGCATATATTGAAAATTCTAGATATATTCTTACCAGAAACCCTAGATTCCTGGTACAATCTTTATAAAACCCAAGAGCCAAAATATTTCTTTAAGCTTATGAACTCAATTCAATAAAATGGCTTAAAGTGGGTAAGATAGCTACTATATTAAAACAGAGCCTAAAAATAAAAAGTTAGTAGTGTGTAAGACAACGGTTAGAAGAAAGACCAAGGGTGTCCATTGAATGTATCGTAAAAACAATGCTATAATATAAAATGTAGAAAGTTATAAATAGAGAAAAACAGCCTTGAGAGATAAAACTCTTGGGGCTTTTTTATTACAAAAAATTAAGGCTTCAGACTTATGTTCTGGGCCTTTTGATTATTGTTGGAGGAATTATGAAAAAGTGTAAATCATGTGTTTGGAGTGACAAAGTAGATAAAAATCATATTTTTTGTATGTTTTCAAAATGCATAAGAAAAAGTAGAAACATTAATGAAAGTGACAAGGGTAGAAAGGATATATAACTCAACTTTCGCAGTTTGAAATAAATGTGACGTAACTTTTGAATATAAAGATACGAACAATGATCTTTGAAAATGGAATAGTGCAGTGTTAAAATTTCTATGCTTCCTGTAAAACAATGAAAATATATAGATGTTATGGTATAATTTTCATAATAATTAAATCGCAGTTGTAAATTTATACGAATTAAAAGGAGGCAGTTATGATAACTTACAAAAACATTAGTTTCCAATATTCTAAAAACAATGTTGTAATAAATAATTTAAACTTACATGTAAAAGAAAGAGATATACATGGAATATTGGGACATAATGGTGCTGGTAAAACAACATTATTTAGACTAACATTAGGATTATTAAAACCTCAAAAAGGAAAAATTTTATTAGGCACTAATGATATATCCTATATGCCTACAGATAATGGATTATATGAAAAATTAACTGCATTTCAAAACATTGAATTTAGAGCAAAAATCTTTAAGGTATCTCCAGATGTATTTAATACTGAAGCAAATTTACTTTTGAAACAATTACATATTTTTAAAAGATCTAATGAATCAGTTTTAAAATGGTCAACTGGTATGAAAAAAAGATTAGCATTGGCATGTGCATTAATAGCTAATCCTAAAATATTGATATTAGATGAACCTACAAATGGAATAGACCCTGAAAGTTTAAATATTGTAGTAAATATGTTGAAAAAAATTAATCAAAATGGAGTTACTATATTATTAAGTAGTCAAGATTTAAATTTTATTTCAAAGGCATGTAATTATATATCCATTATTCAAAGTGGAAATTTAGTTTATGAAAATTCTATAAATGTTAATACAAATATAGAAGGTATATATTTAAAATATACTAATAGTAATGTCGAGTAATATAGTGTAGATAATTAAATAGTATTTATAGTATTTTATGTATTACTTTTATATGAGAATAGAACAGTGATTACTAAATATATTGTTGTATATTTTATAGTAATTATAGTAAACTATATGTAGAGATTAATCGAAATATAGGAGGATACATAAAATAATGGATGTAGTAAAAGTAAAGACAGAAGATGATAAAGAGAGGTATTTTGTAGCATATAATAATGGATCACCAGTAGAGTCTATTTTGAAATTTATTAGGTTTAAGGATAATACTAACTATGCAAGAAATACTTTAAGAATGTATTGCCAACACTTAAAGTTATACTTTGAATATTTGGAGCAGAATAATTTAGATTTTCAGAAGGTCACTATTGATGATTTATCATTGTTTGTTAATTGGTTACAAAATCCGTATAAGAGTTTAAAAGTAATACCTACAACACCAGTAGATACTGCAAGAAGTCCAAGAACAGTAAATATTATAGTTGATACTGTATTGATGTTCTATGATTATATTTTAAGGCATGAAGAATACAGTAATGATGTATCTGAAAGACTTAAAAAGTTTGTTACAAGTTCAAGCAGAAACTTTAAAGGTTTTTTATATGGAATAGCATATGGTAAGAAAAAAGTAACCAGTAATATTCTTAAATTAAAAGTTCCTAATAGTAAACCAAAAACACTTACTAAAAGTGAAATAGAAACGCTCGTTAGAGCTTGTAATAATTTAAGAGACAGGTTTTTATTATCATTGCTTTATGAAACAGGAATGAGAATAGGCGAAGCCTTATCATTATGGATTGAAGATATTGATATAAGTGATATGGTAATTGATTTAAAAGATCGAGGACAGCTTGAAAATAATGCAGAGATTAAGACTGTATCAAGTCCTCGTAGAATAGATATATCACAAAATTTAGCCGACATGTTTATGGAATATATAGCTGAATATCATAATGAAGAAGTAGAAACTAATCATATTTTCATAAAGATAAATGGACAAAATAAAAATAAAGCTATGAATTATACGGATGTAGATAATTTATTTAGGAATCTTAAAAAGAAAACAGGAATATATGTTACACCACATATGTTCAGACATACATCATTAACTACTCTTAGAATGGCCAATTGGCAACCAGAATTATTAAGAATAAGAGCCGGCCATAAAAATATTTATACTACTATGAATACTTATATACATCCTTCGGATAAAGAAATAACGGAAGAGTTTAATAAAACTCAACCTAATTTGGATTTAGATATTTATAACGAAGGAGAAGAGTAAAGTGGATAATTTACAACTTATAAAAAGTAATCAACAAAGTAAATATAATGAAATAATTGAGTATTTACAACAGAACAATGGATATTGGTTAGAAAATGACAAATGGGACTTAGAAGAAAAGTTTTTTGTTGGTAAAAAATCTCAAAGTGCTAGATATATAGATTTTTCAAGTATTAAAATAAAACATTAATAAATGAAGTAAAATATTACTTTATATATTCATTTAAAAATAAACTTATTTCTCATCATCATATGAGAAATTTAAATCCAGTGATAAAGATATTTTCTGATTTTTATACTGAACAATCACTACTTGGTGCAAATAAAGAAAAGTTAAAAAGGAAATGGATATTATTTTTAAATTCAAAGAATTTAAAAACTAATAAATTTGGAAATAAATATGTTGGATTTATAGAATATTTAGTAGATTTTATTGAAGATTTCTATGATGACAGAGAAGAAATTGAGAAAGATATATGGTATTCAAAGAATATTAAAGGTGCTAAAATCCCTGCAAGTGGCGCAAGTCATAGTAATTATAATGCAATTAATTTTAGTTATATACCCATGTATTATAGAGAAACTGTAAAAAAGTATTTCAGAACCATTATTACTAAAAAAAGTTGGATGACTTGTTATAACACAGAAAAATATTTAAGCTACTTCTTCAATTATTTTTATTCCAGTGATTATGGTGATGGTTTTATTGAAAATTTAAATAGAAACGATATAGAAAAATATTTGTACTATATAGGCAACAATAGAAAAGGTAAAAATATAACAGAAAATTCAAAGTATGTAAGCTTTGTAAGAACATTTTTAGAATATATTCAAATGGCACAATATGATAAAGCTCCCAAAAAAGAAGTATCATTTTTAATATTTCAAGATGATATTCCAAGAAGAGAATTTGTACAAGATGAAATGAGAAGAGTTAAATTCGTTCCAGAGCCTATTTTAAAGCAGTTAGATGACAATATTATGGATTTAGATAGACCACAATATATACCTATCTATATTCTTCTTAGAGAAACAGGTTGGCGTGGTACTGATATATTAAATCTTAAATATCATAACTGCTTAGAGAAAATATGGAATAAAAAGGAAGAAAAATACAATTATTATCTTTGTGGTGAAATAACTAAGACAGGTATATCACAACTTAAAATTCCTATTAGGAATAAGGTTGCTGAAATGGTTCAGAAGGCTATTGTTAAAGCTAAAGAATTAAGTACAGAAGAAAATAATCCTAAGAAGTATTTATTTAATACTTATAAAGGCAAGTTAAAAGGCAAACCATTAGCAAAATCAAATTTATTATATACAATAAAAAAACTTATTAAACAAAAAGATATTAGAGATATTAATGGTGAATTATATCATTTTAGACTTCATTCATTAAGGCATACAAGAGCTAAGGAGTATGTAGAACAAGGTATGGGTATCAGTATCATACAGCAAATATTAGGACATCAAAGTCTTCAAATGACTGTTCATTATGCCACTGTGACTGAAAATACTCTCTACGAGAAATGGAAGAATACAGAGGATTTAGACCTATTTAGGGTTAACACTGAAACCAATAAACTTGAACAAATAGATTTAAACTCAGATGATGGTGAAAATCTTATAAGATATGAATACGTTAAAAAGAATCTAGATGCTGTAAGAGTACCTTTCGGAGTATGTTTTAAACCTTCTAAATTGCTTTGTAAACAACAAATGAATCATTGTTTAACTTGTGCTAGTTTCTGTACTACAGTTGAAAATATACCAGAATATGAAGAGGAAATTGAACATACTAAAAAGCAAATAGAAGTTAGTGAAAGATGTGGTAGAGAACTTTGGGCAGAGAAGAATAAAACATATTTAAAACTGTTAGAAGATACTTTATTGAGAGTTAAAGAACAGAAAATTGTTCATAAGAACGGTAAGTCAAGGGAGGAAGTTTTATAATGGCAGGGAGTACAAAAGGATTAAAGAAATATGCTGAAGAAAAAACCAAAATTACTTTAGAAAAGGTTGATAAAGCTATTAGAGAACTTTCTTTGAAAAGCAAAAAAGTTAACTTTAATAGTGTCTGTAATTTAAGTGGTGTATCTAAAACTTTTTTATATAACAACGCTGAAATTAAACAAAGAATTGAAGAACTTAGAGATAAACAGACGGAAAAAGTTATAAGGCAAAAACTTAAATATGATAAAACTGATAAATCAAAAGATATTATCATAATGGCTAAAGATAAAAAGATAAAAGAACTTCAAGAAGAGAACAGAAAACTCAAAGAGCAATTAGAGGTTCTTAGAGGAAAATTATATGAAAAAATATAGAGTACATTGTTTATATGTAATCAGTGTACAAAACAAGTAAAATGAATTCGTGTAGTCTATGCTACACGAGATATTACAAGGAGTGATCGAATGAGTGAAATTTTGTGTATTATGCAAAAGGAATACTGGGAAATTAAATCTATGGGTAAAAAAGAATTAATCATGATTTTTATAGTGTCATTTTTGCCACTTATACTATTATTTAAATGCCCTCATAGCTTATTACCTAAAAACACATTAGCTATCTTTTTTCCTTTAGTTGTATCATTTGTTATAAGTGGTCAACTCGGTTTTTATTCTGTTTTGAAAGAAAAAAAAGAAAAAACATTAGAAGTTTTACTATGCTCTAAAGTATCTATATTTTCAATTGTATTAGGTAAAATATTATTACCTGCAATCATAGGATATGTCCTTTCTATATTCTCAATAGTATGTTTGAAATTTGGCTTATTATTTATAAACCCAGCAGATAGGGTTGAAATAAATGATTTAGTATTATTGTTATCTATTATTATTTCATATGCTGGTTGTTCTATTAGTATGTTAAGTACTTTGCTTTTTCCAGATGAAAAAGTGGCTCCTATTATAAGTGGAATTTTTATGTTTGTTTTAGCTATTATAATATATGAAATTAGTAAGACTTTCGGATTCAGTATATTTATTACATTTTGTTGCTTAATTAGTATATGTATAATTTCAACCTTTATAGATGTTTGGATTTTGAAAAATAGAAAATCTTTTATTTTTAATTGAGATATTAATTTAATCCATAAATTTGTAAATTTCTTATTTAGCGTAACAACTGAAAAAATGAACAATTTACCTAAACACTGTATTATTCAAAGTTGAATTCTACAGCGTTTTTGCGTTGCAATACAAAAATAAAGTGTACTTATTGTAAATTTTAAATTTTCTTCCGATTAATTAATAGAGCTTAAAAGAAATTATATTATTGAGGTTTATTTATCAAAGTTAAGGAAGCTTTGGGTAAATTTATTAGCTGCAGTCATGGAGTATTCCTTTAGGGTGGCAGTCGATAAGATTCTCCAAAGCAAAAATAATAATTGGTTAAAAGATAATCCTTGTGTATTAACGGCATTACTTTAAAAAAGCAGCAGCTTGATGTGTTATAAGTTATAGAAAGGCTATTAAGTTGAGAAAATGCTTAAATAATTTATGAGTAATTTGAAAATTATGCGATGCAACCTTTTCAAAGGACAAAGGACAATTGACAGAGGATTTTTCTCCGCTTCACTACGAAAAATCTTTAATTTAAAAAAACTCACCTTCAGTGTCCTCTGGAAAAGTTCTCTTGAAGAATATTATTTTTAGGCATGACCATTTTCTAAAGTAAGGTATATATATTAAGTGAAAGGGGTTGATATATATGGCTGCAAAATCAACAAAGCTTGAAAGTTCAATGATTCTTAAATACAAAGATGGAACAGACAAAAATGGAAAGGATAAAATTAAGAAACTAAATTTTTCAAAGGTTAAGACTTCAGCAGTGGATCAGGACGTTTTTGATGTGGCAAAATCAATTGAAACTCTTCTTGGAAAAACTTTGAATGAGCTTATAAGAGTTGATCAGAATGGAATAACAAACGCTTAAAAATCAAGTGCTGCAATTGAAAATTAAAAGGAGGGGATGTTTAAATGGCAAAATCATTATCAATGAGTTTTTTAACTGATGAAGGGAAGAAAGCTTCCATAACCGTAAATAATGTAAAGGAAGATTTAACAGAGGCCGAGGTTAAAGCTGCTATGGGGGTAATAATAGCTAAGAATATATTTTTCTCATCAGGTGGAGATTTAAAATCAATAGATTCTGCACATATAATTGACAGAAATAAAACTAGCTTAGAAGTTAAATAGTTAGAGTTATTCGTAAAAATAGCTAATCAGCAGGTTATTTTATATATACCTAAAACTTAAAATTTGCTGTTGTAGATGGACAATTGATGTTGATTTTTGTAATGATAATCAACATTGATTGTCCATTGTATATTAAAGAATATGGAGGTAATCGTTTTGGGAGATTTGGTAAATTTGATTGGAAATGTGGGTTTTCCTATTGCAGTATCTATATACCTTCTAGTAAGAATTGAAGGTAAAATGGAAATACTTACCCAGAGTATAAATAATCTTTCTAATGTTATCAATGACACTAAGAACAATAGTAATAGTAAATAAAGGTGGTGTTTATCATAGAGGAACTTGTTAAAGAAGCTAAGAGTGGAGACAGAGCTGCAGTGGATGAAATCATAGGAAAGTTTAAGTATTTTGTAATTAAACAGGCATCTAAGTACAGCATACCATCTTATGACTTTGAGGATTTAGTTCAGCATGGATATCTTTCTATAATAAAATCAGTACATCTTTATAATACTGGCAGAGGATCTTTTACTACATACTGCACAAATGCAGTTATAAATAATTTCAAGGCACTTTTAAAAGGACAGATAAAACACTATAGAGAAATTCAAGATGAAAATGCTATTAATCTTGAAGCCTATGATTTTACTCTTGAAGATGAAGTAATTGCATATGAGGAATCAGCAAAACTTAAAGAAGCTTTGTACAAGCTTCAGGGTACGGAAAAAAGTATTATTGAAAGTGTATATATAAAAGGTACTACTTTAAGGAAAGCTGCAGCAGACTGTGGTATAAATTACAGGAGGGCTATTAAGCTGAGAAGAGAAGCACTTAGAAAGTTGAGAAATTACTTAAATAATTAAGCTTGCAATAATGGTAAAGATAAAGTGTATCTATTGATAATTTAAGATGGATACACTTTATTTTTATTTGTAATAAAGTAAAGTTTGGTATTTGTAAAATATGTTATAATTTAGTAAAAGATAAATAGTAATTTGAAAGGAGAAAATTTATGAAATTTAAGAATCCTATGTTGGTTGTAAGAGATATGGAAAAATCAAAAAAATTCTATAAAGATGTTTTAGGCTTAAGGGTTATTATGGACTTTGGGGCTAACGTTACTTTAACTGGTGGTGTTGCTCTGCAAACAAAAGAAAGTTGGAAAGAGTTTATTCAGAAAGATGATAATGAAATAATTTTTAGTGGCAACGATGCTGAACTGTATTTTGAAGAAGATAACTTTGACAGCTTTATTGAAAGATTAAAAGCTCTTAAATATATTGAATATGTTCACCATGTTTATGAACATAGATGGGGACAAAGAGTGGTTCGTTTCTATGATTTAGATAAGCATATCATTGAGGTTGGGGAAAATATAAAAGTTGTATGCAAACGCTTTTTGGATAGTGGGCTTACCGTAGAAGAAACAGCAAAAAAAATGGATGTTCCCATTAAATTTGTTCAAGCATGTGCAAAATAAATTTCAATTTAACATTGAGTATTACAAATAGTAATTTATGGGGGTACTGTATTGTATGGAAATGATTGATATTTATGACGAATTAGGTCAAAAATGTGGTAAGACCGAGGAAAAATACGAGGCTCATAAAAAAGGACTTATTCATAAAGGTGTTTGTGTATGGATTATTAATTCTAATGATGAGATACTACTACAAACTCGAAATAGTCAAGTTATGTTCCCAAATATGATGGATATTTCGTTTTCAGGGCATATCCAAGCCGGTGAAACATCTTTAGAAGCAGCTATACGAGAAGGAAAAGAAGAACTTGGCATTGATTTAGAAATAGATAAACTTCAGTACCTCTTTTCCTGTCGAGAGTATGGGGAGGTTGATGGATATATTGAAAATGAAATAGATGATGTGTTCCTTTATAGAACGGATATTCTTTTAGAGGAGTACTCTTTCTACGATAATGAAGTGAAAGAGGTATCGTATGTTTCACTTGAGAAATTCAAGATAATGGTGGAAACACATTCCACTATGCTTATGCCTTACAAAACACATTATATTTTTTTACTAACAGCCTTGGGTAGGTGGTAAATTTAGTGTATTACGTGGGTTTGATTTCGTACTTACCCCGACAAATTCCAATCTAACATTGAGTATTACAAATAGGAATTTATTTGGCAGGTGATATAATTAAGTTATATTTAATAATAAAATTATAATGTATTTAGGAGTGATGTAAATGCCATATATAACATTAGAAGGTGGAAAATTAACTAAAGAACAAAAAGAAGAATTAATTAAAAGATTAACAGAGGTTTCATCAGAAATAATGCATATTCCAAGTGAATTTTTTCTTACAACTATTAAAGAATTACCCGATGAAAATATTGGAATTGGAGGAAAAACAATCGATAAAACAAAGAAAGAATATATGGATAAGCAACATTAATATGAAGATAAATTCAAAGTTTATGGGAGGCAATATACCAATGAAGTTCATAGATATAGAAAACTGGAATAGAAAAAAACACTATAATTATTTTAAACAACTTGATTACCCTCATTTTAATATTTGTGGAAACCTTGATATTACAAGTTTTTATAGATATATTAAAGAAAATGGGTTGCCATTTTTTATATCAGTTTTATATGCTTCAACAAAAACTGCAAACAACATAAAGGAGTTTAGATTTAGGATAAGAGAAGATAAGGTAATTGAACATGAAACGGTAAGTCCTTCTTTTACTGTAATGACAGAAGGGGAAGTGTTTAGTTTCTGCACATCAAACTTTATAGATGAATTTAAGGAGTTTAAAAACAATACATTAAAGGAAATTGAAAAGGTAAAAAGCAATATTACTATAGAAGATGAAATAGGGCGTGATGACTTGCTGTACATAACCAGTATTCCTTGGATTTCATTTACTAATATCACCCACCCAATTCAGATGAACCCTGTTGACAGCATACCAAGAATATCATGGGGGAAATACTTTGAAGAAGGCGGTAAGATTAAGTTACCACTTTCTATACAAGCACACCATGCATTGGTTGACGGAATACATGTTGGCCAGTTCTTCAGTGATTTTCAAGAAATTTTGTCTAAACCATCAAAGTATCTATAATAGAAATATTAATTTTATGTTAAAGTGATGAATAATAATCTTATTTAACGTAACAACTGAAAAGACGAACTATTTGTTAAAACACTGCATTATTCAATTTTGAATTATGTGGTGTTTTTGCGTCGTAATACAAAGACTATGTTGATGTAATGTAAACTTGATATAAATATATTTTCTGAAAATTATATGCACTAATCTATAAATCTAAATATACGGATGTTCTTTGAAAATCGAATAATGTGGTGTTAAAAATTTCCACAACTTGTGTAAAGTAATGAAAATGTATAGATGTTCTGGTATAATTTTTATAATGATTAAATCTTAGTAGTAAATAATCATGATAGAAGCAAAATAGGGAGAGTATGCTTAATGAAAAAATTTCTTTCACTTGCTGTTATTATAACAACAACGTTACAATTTATAGTTTTACATTTATTTTTTAGTAGTAAGTTTTTGAGTTTTCCATCAATTTTACCAGATATATTATGGATGTTTTCAGCGTTATCAGGCACCTTATTTGGAGCTATATTCTTTAAAATTTATAAAGGAGTAGATAAAACAGCAAAACCTGTAACTTCTATTGTACTTTTTTTCTTAATAGGAGCTCTTTGTATAATTTTTAATTGGGGGCCAATAGTGGTTCTTTTAATTCTTCTTATTTTTAATATATATACAAACATATACAGAGACAGTCAACCTACTTTAAATCTTATAATATCATCCGTATTAAGTACCTATTCAGTCATAATTGGTTCTATTTTGATATTGCTTTACCTTTTGTCTTTGGGCATTTCTAGAATGTAGAACCATTAATACGTGTTTATCTTAATTAAAAGACCTAACTATAAAAGTTAAATAATTTACAATATATACTCTTTCTCAAAACTTTGCTACAAAACTATTATAAATGAAAACAAGAACAAGGCTCTTTGATAATTGAAGGATACGTTATGAAGTATTATCAGTAAATTCCATGTTGTTAAAAATATAGTATAATTTTACAGTGCTTAATTCACTATTTGATGAAATTATGTACAAACCAATAATAAGAAGGAGATAAAACATGAATAACACAAATTTAACTAAAAATCGTGCTAGAATACTTAGTATTGTTGCTATTATAGTTCCTCTAGCTACATTTATTACTATTGTGTTTGGATTCTTCCATGCTAAAACTATTAAGGGTAGTACACCTAGTTTTACACTATTTATGTGTATACTAGGGGTTATTGCAGCTTTTATATCTAAAAAGATGTTTCCTAGTAAGTTGAGTAAAATAAGTTTGATTTTAACTATTGTTTTAACGATATTGAACTTGATACCATTCTTATACTTTATAGTTTTCTTTTCTATTCCATAAGAAATGATTTTATGTCCTATTAAACTAAATTCATTTCTTATGAAAAATTATAATTATAAGATATTTTGAATAAATTGGGGGTACATGATGAAAGACATCTTTTTGATTTTATGGATTATTATATTATTAGGTATAAATTTAAAAGCATACAAGGATTTCAAAAATACTAATTTAAAAGTGAAAAAACATAGTTTTATTTCAGTTGTACTATGTATAGTATTTATAATAATGTTTATTTTATTTAGACTTGTATAGACGTAATTTTCATATAAAGTGTACTTATTGTAAATTTTAAATTTTCTTCTAATTAATTAATAACTTAAAAGAAATTAGTATTGCACAGATTCAGATGGATATGGAGAATTATGAAGAAAGTGAAAAGTTTCTTAAGGAACTGCCTCTGAACCCAATAGATCCAGCGGCATACAATTATAGTAAATTATATATTGAAATTGATCAGAAGAAAACTGCTGCACGATGGTTCAAAACATATGTGGAAGAATTACTCTCTACTAAATATGATCATTAAAGCAATCCTTATTTTGAAAAAATTAAACTGGAGGTTGATCCTGAGGGCCAGAAGATTATTAGAAAAAAATGTTGCAATCAATCATATGAAAAAAACGAACAATTTTTATGAACACTGCATTATTCAAAGCTGAATTCTGCAGTGCTTTTTCGTCGCATAACAAATATTATATAAATTAAAAAAACTTTTTTGGGGGAATAATAAAAGCAAAATACTAAGCGGATGAGGTAATATATGATTGTAAATATGGTATTAGGTTTTATAATTCCATGGATATTTGGAGTAATTCTATATTTTAAAGATAGAAAAATAGTATTAACTATTGCTCCTTTTTCATCAATATTGGCGTATGTAATAAATGAGTTTTGCTTTCATTTCAATTTTTGGAGACTAGTAC
The DNA here is from genome assembly GCF_033561535.1 of Clostridium sp. JS66. Taxonomy (NCBI): domain Bacteria; kingdom Bacillati; phylum Bacillota; class Clostridia; order Eubacteriales; family Clostridiaceae; genus Clostridium; species Clostridium sp. JS66. The sequence goes on from NZ_CP131467.1 coordinate 1,018,110, forward strand.
CTTTAAATATTAATGATGATTATACTTCTATGTCTGTAAACTTAGGATTATATCCTATATTGGGATGTTATTTGATTTACCATATCTCAATAAAAAAGATAAACTCTTATTTAATTATTTTAATTTTTGCAGTAGCTACTACAATGATTGAATATTTGGCGTTTTTATTTAAGTTGGTTACTTACGGAAATGGATGGAATATAGGGTGGACTTTTTTATCATATCTTATTCCATATCTACTAGTATATTGGTACTACTCAAAATTAAAAGTTAATAAGATGTATTAACTTGATAAAAAGTTAAAACACTTTGCCAGATGGGTAAATAGTAGAATTTATAAGTCTTGTAAATGGGAAGAATACATATCTTGGATAAAAGAATAACTTAAAGGTGAGCAGCTAAAAATAGTTTAATTAAATATATAAATTAATGATTATATGTAGATGATATAATATAATTTTCATATAAGCTAGATAACAATTGTAAAAAATGCGTAGTAAAAAGTATTTATATTGGTTTAAATGATTAAGATGTTAAGTTTAGTTGACAAAATTCCAATTTTACTTGGTAGAAAACAATTTTTATTTCAAATATACTGTTATTGAAAGGTAATTTGAAACAAAAGGGTTGGTGATTATTATGTCATTAGGAGAAAAGTTATTGAATTTACGTAAAAAGGCTGGATTATCGCAGGAAGATGTTTCTGACAAGTTAGGTGTATCCAGGCAAACAGTGAGCAAGTGGGAAACTGACCAAACAGTTCCCGAGTTAATTAAAGTGAAACTGTTAAGTCAACTATATAATGTGAGTTATGACTATCTTATTAGCGGAAGTAATCTTGGTGGTGATATTACAAGTATTGAAATGATAGTGGATGAAATTGACTGGACTAGTGCATGGAGTAAGAAATACCCGATTTTAGCCTCCTATCAAGGTAAGCAAGGAATAAATATATATTGTGAAAAGTTATGGAAGTTGTATGATGACTGCAAAAAAGAATTCAATTTTAATGACGAGGACACTGCTTTGGTTTTAAAAGATATTCTTTATAAAAAATTTAAATCAGAAAAAAATAAAACTAAGTAAAATATTTTTAAATGTTGAATAGTTATAATATAAGTTCAAAATTTATTACTGGAATAATAAGTATTAATACAATATATAGTATATATTTACCTCGGAATATTCTTATTTAATGACTTAAATGTAAAAATCAAATAATTTATTTAGGCACCGCATTATTCAAGTTTGAATTTTGAGGTGTTTTTTCTTTAGTTTTTTAAAATTAAATTTAATAATTTATATATTAGAATAAATTATTAATTAGGCATTTCAAAAATTATATTCATGTTAACACTAATAATTGCTTTATCTGAATTATTTTATTTTGAACATTTATCTTTATTTTTTATAAAAAAGTTAACAAAGCTCTCAATAGTAAATTCTTTTAGATTGCTTAAATCATTATTTACTAATTTAAAAAAACAACTTGGAATTTCTCCGGCATTTAGATTCTTCTTTATACAAGGGTCACAACCTTTAGAATGATTGCAAGGATTTAGTTTACAATTTAAATCAGAACAGGTACAAAAATGTTTTGGATCTTCCATAAGGTATTGCTCCTTTCAATAGAGTTAACATGGACAAGATTGAGTATAACAAATTTTAGAAGATTTGACAATGAAATAAAAAGATCATGTAAAAAAGTGTGTTTTATAAAAGAATTATAAGCAATTAGAGTAGAATAAATTTTTGTTCGTAATACAAAGACTATTTGTATCTATTTTAAATTTACGATATATACTCTTTCTGAAAAAATGTGGCATAACTTTCTAAATTAGAAATGCGAACGATGGTCTTTGAAAATTGAATAATACAGTGTGAAGAAGTAAATGAATTGCATTTATTGGGAAGATAATCGCCTTTTATTTGTAAAAGTTATGATATAATTACTATTAATAAAGTTAAAGTAGTAAGTTTTTGTAAAGAAGGTGAAAGAAATGAATAAAGGCAAATGTATAAAGAAGCAAAATATTTTATATTTAAATATATTTGTTGTTTCAATATTATGCTATTTTTATGCGTTATCATTTACAACGTTGGAATTATGGAAACAAGTATTAATTATACTGGCAGCGACTCTCATTATTTTAGTTGTAGAATTTTCAATATTGCATGCATTCAACAATCATATTAAACATAAAAAGTTCAACTGAAAGTAAATTGAGATTAATAATAATATTGATATTTATCATTACAACTAAAAAAAATGAACAATTCACAAAAACACTGTATTATTCAAACTTGAATTGTATGGTGTTTTTCGTCGTATTACAAAGATAAGGTGTACTTATTGTAAATTTAAATATATTTTTTAAAAATAAAATAATGTACTGGAACACCACATTATTCATGTTTGAATTTTGGGGTGATTTTAGTTATTTTTAAGGAAGCTTTGGACAAACTTATCCTCTGCAACCATGGAGTATTTCCCTAGGGGCGTAGCTGATAATCTTATCTAAAGCAAAAGTAGTGATTGGTTAAAAGGCAATCCTTGTATATTAAAGGCACTACTTTAAAAAGTAGCATCTGGATATGGTATAAATTACAGAAGTGCTATTAACTTGAGAAAAGAAGCACTTAGAAAGTCGAGAAAATACTTAAATAATTTATGAGTAATTAAAAAAAATTCCACGTAAGTACTGAAGAAGAAAATAGAAATGATGGCTTTTGAAAATCTAATAATGCAGTGGGTAAAAATGTTTACATGTTTTATGTAATTGTGAAAAATAAGAAAAATATGGTATAATTTTAATGTTAATTAAGTCATAAGTATGGGGTATTATGACAAAAGTCATGTCATAATATGATCATAGACACAATTAAATTTAATTAATACTCAATATACTTATTTGTGTTGGAACAGTTTTACATTTTAATTCTGTGAATAGGCCTATTTATAGAACGCAAATAAAAAATAATACAAATTTTAAATTATTTAAAAAATATAAAGCTATAATGAAAGGTTGCATGCTTAATGAATATTGAAAGTAAAATTAATGTTAAAAATAATACCAGATTTCTAAAGTATACTAAGCGATTTATATTATTTTTAATATGTGCTCTTGTGATTGGATATACTTATCAAAAAGTTGGAGGATATTTAGATAATAAAAAGTATTCACCTCCAGGACAATTAGTTAAAGTAAATGGACAAGATATGCATGTTTTTAGTAAAGGGACTGGAAAACAAACAGTAGTTTTTGCATCTGGAAATGGTGTTTCATGCCCTTATGTGAATTTTTACCCTTTATATAGTGAAGTTTCAAAATATGCTAAAGTAGTGGTATATGATAGACCTGGTACTGGATGGAGTCAAAGTACAAAATCATCAAGAGACATTGACACAATTGTTGATGAAATACATACTGCATTAGAAAAATCAGGACAGAAGCCTCCCTATATTTTTGTTGCACACTCTTTAGGTTCTTTAGAAACAATAAGATTTACACAAAAATATAAAGGTGAAGTTAAAGGTATAGTCTTTATAGACTCTGGGAATCCTGAGTTTTATAAGGATAATCCTTTATCAAGTGCTAATTATGGAACTACAAAACTACTCAAAAACTTTGGAGTTCTTCGTGTATTATTTCAAACAACTAATATGTATAAAACACTAGGTTCGGATAAAAATGGAATGAATTTGATACCGGAAGACCTGCAAAAATTAGACATGGCTATGACATTAAAGAACATTGTAAATGATGATGGGTTAAATGAATTAAAAAATTCTACTATTAATGCAAAAACAGTATTAAAAAATGGAAAGTTAGGTAATATACCTATTAGAATTTTTACATCTCAAAGTAATAGTAATATGTCTCCTGCTTGGGCTAAAAGTCAAATTGAATTTAAAAATTGGTCAAGTGATAGTAAGCAAACAATTGTTAGTGGTTCAAAACATTATATACATTTATATTCTCCACAAATTATAAATCAATCAATAATAGACCTTATAAACGGTAAATAAGATTTGTTGCATTATTGAAATTTAAAGAAAAATCAAAAAAGGGAACAATTTTTAGAAACACTGCATTAGTCAATTTTGAATAATGCAGTGTTTTGCGTCGCATTTCAAAGACTATTTGTATCCATTTTAAATTTACGATATATACTCTTTCTGAAAATTATGTGACATAACTTTTTAAATTATAAATGCGAACGATGGTCTTTGAAAATGGAATAATGCAGTGTTAAAGATACCTATACTTTCTATATAATTGTGAAAATATATTAGGAAACATGATACAATTGTGATATAAATAATATCACAATTGTAGATAGAGACGACGCACCTTGAGGAACAGTACCTTAAAATGTGTTATCTCTTTCTTATGCTGCGATGAAACTGTGATATCATGCATACGTTACCTCAGATTATTAAATAATATAAGTACAATAGAAAGATTTGGAGTGAAGATGATGGAAAAGTATTATATGTTATTTAGGGGTAATAAAATTTATATTAAGTCCAACAAAAGTAGAAAGATTATAGAATATACTTGTTACGCGTCAAATTATTTAAGCTATTCAAAGTCAAATTATTTCAACCTAAATTAAGTAATAATATGGTAAAAATGCAGATTAAATAATCTTACGATAGAAAAAAATATGTAAAAAGTCAAATTAAATCAACCTTTCTTCACAATATCCACAATGTATAAAATATGAAAATTAGACAATTAATATAGGTATAAAAAAACACTGCCAAGTAAGCAGTGTTTAAAATTAAATTGTAAGGTCAATTTCGCTTTGAGCTTTATAAACTATTTCAGCATTAATAGAGGAAAGTTTTTGATTAGCACCAGAAATAAGACACATTCTCGTTAGAGAATTTAAAGGTCTTATAGAGCCATTTGTGGTTGAATACATAAGTTCAAATGCATCATCAGTAAAAATAGGTTCTATGCAGCCTGCGGCTTTAAGCATTGAAATTATGTAGGGTTTACATTCTTCTGGCGTTAGCCCTCGTAAGCAATAATTCATTAAAATTCGCTGGCGCAGCGCTTCATGAATTTGTCTGCTGAGTTGAAGTAAAAAGTTAGGTTGACCTGAAAGAATTAGCATAGCATAATTCTTTGAATCCATATTAAAGTTAAATATAATTCTTAAATCATCAAGGATGGAATTGCTTAAAAACTGACATTCATCTAATATAATGACTGGGGTTATATTTTTACTATGACTATAAGTGTATATAGCTTCCTGTATTTGTTTAAACATAGTAACTTTTTTACAGGCAGGAATTATTCCAAGACCATCACAAAGAGCTCTGTAAAAATCCATGACCGTTAAGGTCGAAATAGGAATATATATACATTTATATAAATTGGGGTTGAGTGAATTTACAAAATAACGGAGTAGGAAAGACTTACCTACTCCGGGTTCACCAGTAAGTACACCAATGCCCAAAACAGATTTTAAAAATTCTAATCTGCTTAATGCGTGATTAAAGTCTTGGAATTTAAAGCTGTGTGTTAAATCAATATTTTTATCAAATGGGTCAAAGGTTAACCCATAAAAAGTTTTATACATAATATCAACCTCCGGTTAGTTAGCTTTAAAGGCAGAAAAATCAACAGAATCATTATTAGATCTTCTAACCTTTGAGTTATCAATTTTTTTTAGTGGGAAAATAGTATCTGTAAGCTTAGCATCTTCAGAGAAGATGTATGCTTTATCAAGTGAAGTAGGATCATAACGAATATTTATTTTTTCTCTTACATACTTTAATGGAACTTCAAATAATTTAGTTCCTATGGATACTGTGGAGTCATTTTTAACAGTACGTTGAACTTTATATAAAAATAAATGATCAAGTTCACTTTTAGAGGAAACAAACCTTAAATTTTCAATATTATTCATATATTTATCAAAGGGTGTAGAATTTATTGATGAATGAAAGGTTTTGTTATAGTGATTAACATAAGTCAATAGAGATTCATTCAAAATGTCTATTGACTTAAAATCACCCCAGTTTATTGAATTCATCCATTGTTTTTGCATTGTTTGAAACCACCTTTCAATTTTACCTTTCGATTGAGGAGAATATGGCCTAGCAAAGCTTAAAATAGACCCAAGTGAAGCACATATAAGTTGAAACTGTTCACTTTTATATATCTTTCCGTTATCAACAAAAACTTTTTTAGGAATACCTTTAGATGCTACCGCATCTTTAAAAACAGCCATAAGAGACAATAAATCATCTTTAAAAAATACTTTACATCCAACAATAAGCCTACTAGCATCATCAAGGAAAGCTATAATATAAGTTTTATATTTTCTGCCTTGAATAGTGAGATAAGGTCCAACAGATACATCAGACTGCCAACATTCATTCGCATATTCAAATTCAAAGGCTCTTCTATCTTGAGGCGCCAGCTTTTGAGGTGCTATATTAGCCTGTTTTATGAATCTAGTTATTGTAGAAAGAGATATATTGTTTTCATTTTCAAATCCTTTGGCAATAACTTCATGATATATATGTTTAGCAGTTTTTTTGGGGGAATTAATTTTGCAGTTTATAATGAACTGCTTTGTTTCTTGCGAAATTTTTCTTGAACAACCTTTGTCATCTCTTGTTTTAGGATATAAACCGTCTATACCATGTTTCCTATATAAGGTTAACCAACCTTTAATTGTAGCCGGAGAATACTCTTTTCTTCCGCCGTTAGGCATAGTATAAGATTTAGCAGCAATTTCTGATAAATATTCTTTAACAGAAGATTGAGTAAAAGTATTAGTGATTATAGGTGCAATTAGAGAGTATCTAAACAGAGCTATTTTTTGGCTTAATTCATGAGATATCATAATTAAATGCCTCCTTCAACTTTGAGTTTATTTTCATTTTTAATTATGTACCTCAATAATCAGCCTTAACCGTTAAAAGTTGTGTGGAAAAATATAAGAACTTCAAAATAAAATTTAAAAGTTGAGACAAGTTTTAAGTAAATAAGCATTAAAAAATAAGAAGTGTTTAATTTGATAAAGGGCAAAAAAACTAAAGCTTCTGTAATTAAGGTTTACAGAAAAAATATTTAGGCATATCTAAGAAAAATCTTAAATTAAAATCATATCTTAAACGTGAAAAATCAGTAATCATTGTAAGTAAATTGGATGGAAAAACATTTTTGGTATCAGGGCAAAATATTTTAAGTTGTGCAAAAAATAGGCGAATAGCCGTTAAAGAAGTTATTAGTCTGCTTTTCCAAAATGATAAATGAGTTTTGTTTATGGATAACATACAATTTATAGAGTTAACAAACTTAATAATTTTGCTAAATGAGTAATTAAATTTAAACATAATAATAAGGCAAGTTAATATAACATGATAGGTGTATTGTCTATAAGGTATTATGAAACTTGGAATAAGAGAGTACGTCTTATGGCATGATTTGCACCTATATCTAATGATAACTACTCTATAAGCTTTGTTAAATGTAATCAAATTTCTATAGTAGAATCCATGTCTATATAGTTTTCCTTCATATCCGCATGCTTCGCATCCATATTTTATGGGAAACCTATTATACTTATTAAGCTTATTATATTTTCTTATGCCGTAAGGCATCTTTATTATTTCTATCACTTTTTTTCAGTCCTATAAAATTTTTTTATATTTTTAAATTATAGTCAGATTAAATAATCTTATTCTTTTTGTGTCAGATTATTTAATCTGACGTAAAAAGAAAGGCTATTATAATTTACTTTTTTTGAACCTGTTATTAAGCAAATAAATTGCTTAATAACAAGTAATTAGGAGAGCTTAAAAAAAGGCTCTCTTTTAATTTATAAAAAAAATAAAATTTTGGAGGATGATTTTTATGTTAAGTGTACAAACAATACAAATAATAATAGCAAGTGGAGTTGTTGGAGGCGTTATAGGTTTTATAGCTGGCATACCTTATTTAAAGAAAAAAGGCATAGATGTATCAAAAGGCATAGATACTGCTAAAGCAGCAGATCCGGTTATAAATGCTGCAAGTACTTTACTACCTAATAATAAAGCTATAGACATATTAAAAACTATAGAGAAGTGGTCAACAATTGCAGTAGGACAGGCACAGCAGCTTTATTACGCAGAAAGTATAGAAAAAGATGAAAGAATATCTACAGCACAAAATGTTGTATATAATGCTTTATTAGAATTAAATATTCCTTTGGATGAAAATAAGAAGAATCTTATTAATGCTGCTATAGAAAATGCAGTTAAGGATTTAGGACATAATAAAACAGAAGATGAACAAATAGCTGAGAAACAAGCATTACAAGCTCAGTTAGCGCAAGTTACTGCAGAAAGGGATTCTTTTAAAAATACAATAGCACAAGTCAATGCTACTACAGCACAAACTACTCCAGGTGACACTACTAATAAGGTAGTTCAGGCTACTACATGCACAGTTCAAAATAATACAGTAACACAATAAGTTTAACCCTAGGTCAAAGGCCTAGGGCTTTTTTATTTAAAAGACTTATTTTTAGTAAATAATGATACACCCCAAGCTATTGCTACTACGATTATTACAACACCTGTAGCTACTATAGATTTTGAGATAAGTATAAGAAAAATTAGTGCTGCTAAAAAAACTTTAATGCTTTTTAGTAAATTTAATTTCACGTTTATCTCCTCCTATTTATCTACTTAACATTATACATTCACCTATTTTCTGATAAGTAAATTATACAATGTAGTACAATAAGTATAAAGCATTACACAACAAAAGACTAGCAGTTTATACTACTAGCCATGTATATATTAGGGAAATTGGATTAAATTATACTACATAATAAATTGTATCCATAGTACATAAAGTTAAACATATTATATGGATTTAGTAATAATTATTTTACTAATTGCACAAATTAAAAGTACCCTCTATTCTACATTACTAAAAATAACATAGTTAACAGAAATTAATGCGAGTCTTACCCTAGGTGTAAAAGCCTAGGGCGTTTTTTTATTACTAAATTACAATAATAGGCACTAAATTAGTCAGCGCCTATTATAAATAAATTTGTTAAGATATGGTTTTAATATATTTTAGCATCAAATAGTAGATTCATTCAATACCCTTAAAATATTATTGAGCAAACAATACAAGTCATAAAGATACATCCTAATTTTAGAATTGTATCTATTCTAACATAACTTTTGGATTTAATCATTTGCAATTACCTCAGTAATAATTTTAGACATAAAAAGAAAAATGTAATCACTTTATAAAAAAGACACCCTTATTTAAGAGTGCCTTTTTCTATTTTTAGGTTTTGTATTAATATGATCTATAAATTCCTACAAGCTTGCCCATTATTTTACAATGATTAGCTATAATGGGTTTTATAGAAGGGTTTTCAGGTTGAAGCTTTATAAGATTATTATCTTCAAAAAATCTTCTGATGATAATTTTATTCTCTACTAAAGCAGCAATAATATCACCGTTTTTAGCCGAATTAGTTTTTTCAATTATGCAATAATCACCATTTAGTATTCCTGCATCAATCATACTTTCTTCATTAACCTTTAACATAAAAAGTTCTTTATTACTTTGTATGTAATCTACAGGTAGTTGAAAAGTATCTTCTATATTTTCTGCGGATAAAATAGGCAATCCAGCAGTAAGTGTACCTATGATAGGAATAGTTATCATTTCTTTTCTATTCAAAGAGTTTTCAATAATCTCTATAGTTCTAGGTTTCGTAGGATCTCTTTTTATAAGACCTTTTTTCTCTAATCTTCCTAAATGTTCATGAACTGTAGAAGTTGATTTTAATCCTACAGCTGCACATATTTCTCTAACTGTAGGAGAATATTCTTTTTTATCAATATATTGTTTTATAAACTCATAAATTTCTTTTTGCTTAGTGCTTTTACGTCCTGCCATAAAATAACCCTCCATTAATTTCCTAATTTGGATTATAGCATATAGTTTTAAAAATATCAAACATATGTTCGTTATGAAGCAATGGCTTTCAAAAGAATAAAATTAGAATGTAATTATATTGTTGCTAAATTGATTGTTGATAATGTGGTGGATAGTATAATCAAATGACAATTAGAAAGTATAAAAATAAGTTCTATACATTAAAAAAATCTTATTTAAAGAGTGGATAAATAATATGGAGGAGGATATTTAAACAAGATTGTATTAGTAAGAGAAGAAATATAGAATATACTTATATTTTTTTATATAATTAATATAATAGAGCTGCAGAATATTAATGCTGACATTTCGTATTTAGATATAACCATAAGAAAGGAGTTGAAACAAGTGGCAATCCAAACATCAAGCTTTTACAGAGTTGATGATATTAAGAATATTTTAGGCGTTTCTAAATCTAAGGCATACAAAATTATACAGCAGTTAAATAAAGAACTTAAAGAAAAAGGATATATAACTATTGCGGGTAGAATACCTATTAAATATTTTAAAGAAAAATATTATTGTTAATTAGAAATATTTAATAATAATTATATAATCTTTCTTAATAAGTTTTAATACGTATTAATATTTATTATTTAATTTGATGACAATTTGATGACAATTTAGGAAAAACAAAAGAGAGTATTAAATTAATAATACTCTCTTAAGCATTGAAAATACTTGGTGCCGAAGGCGGGACTTGAACCCGCACGAGTGTGACCTCGACGGATTTTGAGTCCGTTGCGTCTGCCAATTCCACCACTTCGGCAAGCGACAAAATTATAATATCATACAAATGTGATATAGTCAAGAAGAAAATAAAAAAACGTAAATATATTTAAATCTATTTACGTTTGCGGTATCACTTAAAGTTATAGTTTGCCCTTTGTCATGTATATACATTCTTAGTACCAGTTGAAAGTGTAACTATTACATATGAATTACTTAGAACTCCTGAAGTATTTCCTGATGAATCAACAGCTATAGCTTTTAAAGTAGCAGTTGATGTTATTTTTATAAATAGAGGTAAAAGAATTAAAATTCTTCAATATATAGAAATGGTGTAAGTGGATTAAAGTAAAGGAAGTTTCGTGCTTCTTTAACTTTTTATATTATTATATAAATTTTTATGTAGAAATGTATTGTTATATGAAGGCATCTTTGCTACAATATAATTGTTCAACATGAATTGTGTTATACTCGGTGGGAACATAAAAAACCCACTGGGATATAAAAAGCACTATCAAGGGTAAAAAAATTATAAGTTAAGTTTTTTATTCTTATAAAAATAATTTTATCAGTAAGGGAAGGAGAATAAAATATGATTTATTCAACAGAAGTTGACAGAATGTGTTGCGTAACTAAAGGAGCAAACCACCAATCAGCTCCAATTCCAGAAGAAGGAAAATGGGTGCGTGCTAAAGAAATAAAAGATATATCAGGTTTAACACATGGTATAGGTTGGTGTGCTCCACAGCAAGGTGCCTGCAAGCTTACTTTAAATGTTAAAGATGGAATAATCCAAGAAGCTTTAGTTGAAACAATAGGATGTTCAGGAATGACTCATTCAGCAGCTATGGCATCAGAAATACTTCCAGGAAAAACTATACTTGAAGCATTAAACACAGATTTAGTTTGTGACGCTATAAATACAGCAATGAGAGAATTATTCTTACAAATAGTATATGGAAGAACTCAAACTGCTTTCTCAGAAGGTGGACTACCTATAGGAGCAGGTCTTGAAGATTTAGGAAAAGGATTAAGAAGCCAAGTTGGTACTATGTATGGTACAAAAGCTAAAGGAACTAGATACTTAGAAATGGCTGAAGGATATGTTACAAATGTAGCTTTAGATGAAAATAACGAAGTTATAGGATATAAATTCGTTCACCTTGGAAAAATGATGGAAATGATAGGAAAAGGAATGGATGCTAACGAAGCTAAAGAAAAAGCTACTGGTCAATATGGTAGATTTGATGAAGCTGTAAAAGTTATCGATCCAAGACATGAATAATATATAAGGAGGACGTTTGAAATGGCATTATTTGAAAGTTATGAAAGAAGAATTGATCAGATTACACCAGTACTTGAAAAGTATGGCATGAAGACTATAGAAGAAGCTAAAGCTGTTTGTGATGAAAAGGGAATCGATGTTTATAACATAGTTAAATCAACTCAGCCAATATGCTTTGAAAATGCTTGTTGGGCATATATATTAGGTGCTGCAATAGCTATAAAAAAAGGATGTAAAAAGGCTGCAGAAGCTGCAGAATCTTTAGGAGAAGGCTTACAAGCTTTTTGTATTCCAGGATCAGTTGCAGATGATAGAAAAGTTGGAATAGGACACGGAAATTTAGCAGCTATGCTTTTAAGAGAAGAAACTAAATGTTTTGCTTTCTTAGCAGGACACGAATCTTTTGCAGCTGCTGAAGGTGCTATAAAAATAGCTGAAAAAGCTAACAGAGTTAGAAAAGAGCCATTAAGAGTTATATTAAATGGTCTTGGAAAAGATGCTGCTTACGTAATTTCAAGAATTAATGGATTTACATATGTTGAAACTAAATTCGACTACTATACAGGAAAATTAGAAGTAGTTAGAGAAGTTGCTTTCTCAAAAGGCGAAAGAGCTAAAGTTAAATGCTATGGTTCAGATGATGTTAGAGAAGGTGTTGCTATAATGCACAAAGAGGGAGTTGACGTATCAATAACTGGTAACTCAACTAACCCAACAAGATTCCAGCACCCAGTTGCAGGAACATACAAAAAAGAATGCTATGAACAAGGTAAGAAATACTTCTCAGTTGCATCAGGTGGTGGTACTGGAAGAACTCTTCACCCAGATAACATGGGAGCAGGTCCAGCTTCTTACGGTATGACAGATACTATGGGAAGAATGCACTCAGATGCTCAATTTGCAGGATCTTCATCAGTTCCAGCTCACGTTGAAATGATGGGATTAATCGGAATGGGTAACAACCCAATGGTTGGAGCTTCAGTTGCAGTAGCAGTTGCTGTTGAAGAAGCTATGAGCAAATAAGTTTTTTGTGTATAGTTAAAATAAAGTCTCCAACATAATAAAAAACCATCCAAAACTCATAAAAAATTCCGTAAAAAATATATAGAGATTAAATAAATGAACAATTAAAGAGCATGAAGGAAATGCAAGAGAAAATCTTGTAACTCTTCATGCTTTTCCCTTTTTTCGTATCTTGCTAAGTTTTGATTATAGAGTGATTGATTGGTAAGAAGATTGGAATAAGGCAGGCTTAACATAGGAAACCCGTTAGGGTGCGGATGTATTACTGGATGATGGATTGATAGAATATTTGAAGATAACATTGCAAAAACAATTCATTTTGTATGTGGTTTTTATGTCTGGATTTTTGGAAAACTTTATTATGATTTCGTGTTTTAACATTAATCCTAACCTGTGGATAAGTGGAAAAATATAAGGATTTTTGTGTGGGGATTTTTATTATGATGAAAAAATGGGGAGAAGGGCTGAGGATAGATTGGAGAAGGGGGAGAGGTGATGAGGGGTGTGGGGGTGTTTTTTATTAGGGAACATAGATAGAGAAAATTCTAATGAATTTTCAAGGAATAAATTTATAGAATTAAGCAAAGTTAGTAGATTTTCTAATTTAAAATGATAAAAATATCTTCTGTAGTTTATTTTAATTTTCCTTCTAATATTTGTTGTATATTGTTCAAAGCTTTAAGAATCTCGGTAATATCTGTTTTTGTTAATATGACTTGATCATTTTCAATTGTTTTATTGATGTCATTTTTAGATGTAGTTATTATATCATCATTCAATTCAGAAGTACTATGTTCTTTAATAATATAATAATCATGGTCTAACTCAGTACCAGGCACAAAGAGACTACAGTAATATTCATAAAATTTACCTTTATCAATTTTACCATTTTGGAGTTTATTAAAATCATTATAAGCTTCTTCAAATTCATCTTTATTTATGCAATCGTGTATACTATGTCCCATAAAAACATTTAAACTAATTTCATTTATTCTATAGTGATTGCCGAAATTAAATGCTTTTATCTTATTATCTTTTATTAACTTTTTAACGGCATATTCACTTATTTTTAATAGTTGTGCAATTTGTTTTATTGTATATGATGTTGCCATAATATAACCTACTTTAATTTATTTTGAAGCATTATAAGAATTTGATTGGTCATGCTTTGAAGGCTTGTTATAGTGGAAATAAGGTCAAGAACCTCTTTCTTTTTCAGTACAATATCTATTTGGTTACTTACTTGTGATTTATTAGTATCTAAGTCCAATAATTTATCTATGGCTGATTGAGAAACCCTTATTGGTTTGTCAATATTTAATTTTTTTAATTTGCCTTGATGTATCAATTCTCTAACAGTATATTCACTTAAATTAAGTATTTTTGCTACTTCTTTAACAGTAAATGCTTTAGATTCCATATACCATATTCCTCCTAATAAAATTACTCATATTTTTAGTATAGTCGCAAAATTAATAAATTAATCAAAAATGCTTCAATTTAGATGAAATTAATGAGATAATTGTAATAATAGGTACAAAATGGGGAAGTGGTATATGCTTTTAAAGTAATAGATGGAAATGAAATTATAAATGTTGAATATGAAAAAATGCTAAGAAAGCAAGTGAACAAGATCAATTAAAGTGTGAGTAGATAATTTAAGAAACTTAAAGGAGAATTTGTACAAGCTTATTTGAAAAAAGGAAAGGAAGAAGAAAGAGATAAAAAGATGATTGAGGAACAAGAAAGAAAATATAGGGAAGATCAAGAATGATTGAAACTATTGGTTAAAGAAACAAAATAAGATAAGGATGTTTATGCGAGAATAGGTACTTGGAGTGATATAGGTTATAGCATAAAATCTTATACTCAAAGTAGTAATAAATCAGCTCCTAAAAAAAGTTATTACAACTATGCCAGCGGAAATGATGATTATTACAAAGATAAAGTTAATAAAGCAATATGTGGCTATAGATATTATATTTAAAATTCAACCAAAATTTTAAATAGAGTGGGATCATCTGGATGTATCACTATTAGAGAGATATTTGAAGAAGAAATTAATAAAGGTAATATAAGAGCTAAGAAAATATTTGATGAAGTAATGAAGTTATCTGGACTTGATTAATAAAAGGGGCGGTAGATTATGTTTGCAATTATTAAAATGTTATTTAAAAGATTAAAATTTGTTATTAAATGGATAACAGGAAAAGGTATTTTTGATATGACAAGGGGAGGGAACATAATATGTGCTTTAATATTGTTTGGTGGGTTGATACTAAAGTACATTAATTATAATACTATAAAAAATTTAGTTGCAGGAGTTATAGCTTGTGTATTTTTAATTATAATATATATTGGATATTTCATGTTTCAAAAAATAAAGTTGCCTAAATTTATTATACATGAAGCACAAACTCCTTATGAGTTACTAAAAACTTTTACGCATGGAGCGTATTTTTACGGAATATTTATATTTTCATATATTACTTCTACAATAATTTACGGGGTTTTGTTATATTCAAGTATAATGATTATTGGACAACCAATAAATCTAAGCAACATAATCACAAATTTAGTTTTCATAACATCAGCAATTTTTACAATAATATGGTTTATGTATCACATTATATTTAATGAGGAAATTAGCATTCAGCAAATAAAGATTAGACTAAATTTTTATATAGCCTTTTTTACTACAATATCGACTATAATTATATGGCCATTTTTTCAAAATGCCTTAAAGCCATTAATCACTTGGTTAGGAATAAGTTTTGTCTGGCTATCATATATTACAGAAAAGGCACAGTATGAAATAAGAAATTAAAGGAATATGAAATGATAAACAAACAAAGTTTTTATATAGTGACGGCTAACAAATGAATAAGCATATGAAGCTGGAAAATGTAGATTACAGTTGCAAGAAATATGTAAATCCGTGGAAGATGACTTAATTGATGATATGTTGGGTTTAATATTAAAGTAAATACAATTTTATTAGTACATATTTATTAATAGAGAAAATGAGATTAAATTCAGACATAAACATAAGAATAAAAAATTAGACCAGTTATAGGGCTGGTCTTAATTATGCTATTTCTTTAAATTCTGTGATAATACCATCAGTATTTGAGAAATTACATTTAATTCACGCTTAGAACTATTGTTTATTATATCAATTAATTCATCTTTGTTAATATTATAAATTTGATCTCCAAAAATTAAATAATCAAGCGAAAGATTTAAATTTGAAGCAACTTTTACAAATGTATCCAAGCTCATTTTGCGTTCTGCACGTTCCAATTGGCCTAAATAGACAGGGGCAATGTTTACCATCTCAGAAAATTTTTCACGTGAATATCCGAGCTTTTCTCTTTCTAATTTTATCCTTAAACCAACGTCTTTATAACTTATTTCCTCTTTCATCTTAAAACCCCCTGTAATAAAACTTTACAGGTAATTTTAAAATATAAAAATAAGCTAATAGCATATAAATTGTTTGCAATTAGCATCAAAATCTTATAAAATGTATTTAGTCGGTTAAGGTAAATTTAGGTACTTATTTAGGAATTTGGATATAAATTTAGCTTAATAGGATTTAATAATAAGGCTTAGTTTAAAATATTTATTTTATTATTTAAATTATATTTAAAATATAAGAAAGTATATACATAAACTAAGTCTTATAATTTTATTTAATATATAACAATTGGGGGGACTTTAATGAAAAGAAGGAGAATAGCACTTATTGTAGCGTTAGCTATAATATTTACAACAACAGGATTATTAACAACAAATTACAAAACTTATGCAGATGGTGTGAGTACAAATACTAACATAACCAGGATAACTGGAACTGACTATTACAATATAGGTGAAAAGATAAGCCAAAAGGGATGGACTACATCCGATAATGTAATATTGGCAAGTTCATCAGATTTTCCAGACGCTTTAACAGGAACAGTATTAGGTATAAAACTTAATGCACCAATACTTTTCACTGACCCAAATGGTGTTTCACCTAATATATTAGATGAACTTCATAGGTTACAAGCTAAAAAAGTTTATATACTTGGTGGTACTGGTTCAGTAGGTCAAGATGTAGAAACTACACTTAAAGTAGAAGGCTTTAGTATTGAAAGACTTTGGGGTCAAGATAGATTTGGAACAGCATTAGCTGTAGGTAAGAAGGTTGAAGGCTTAACTGGTTCTAAAACTGCTTTCTTAGCAAATGCTTATAATTACCCAGACGCTCTTTCAAGTTCTACATTTGCAGGAAAAGCAGGAGACCCTATCTTATTAACAGACGCAGGTACTCTTAATGAGCAAAGCAGACAAGCGTTAAAAGACTGGGGAATAACAAATGTTTATGTTCTTGGTGGTACAGGAGTAATATCTACAAACATAGAGAATGAGTTAAAAGGTATGGGAATATCAATAACTCGTTTAGGTGGAGTAGATAGATATGAAACATCTCAGCAAATAGTGAAACACTTTGATGGTTCATTAGATAAATTCACTATTGTTACAGGACAAGATTTCCATAATGCTCTTGTAGCTTCTGTATATGCAGAGAAAATAGACCATCCATTAATACTTGCAGACAATGCTTATAATCAAAGTGTTAAGAGCTTGATTAATGGCAAAGACCTATTAATTGTAGGAGACTATAAATTACCTGACACTAATGTGGTTGATGAACCTGGACATACAGCAAACCATGTAAAACAGCAACTTTATGATTTAGGTTTTGTTGATAGCCATAACAATGTAATATTGAACCCATATGGTGCAGAGGGAAATGTAAAATTCACACAATTAGAACTTACTGTAGGTACTGGGGATAGAGATATGTCATTAGTAATATATCAAAGTAATCCAGAAATAGACCAAAAGATAAAAACAATAGTGAATATGATACTTCCAACACAAGGAAACACATTATATTCAATATTGGACACTGTGGGTTTAACAACTCGAACAGTTGAATTAGATGGTAGAACAATAAAAATTGGAGTTTATGATTATGGTCTTGTAGTAGACTTTGGTCCAGTTAAATAGAAATTAGGGAATTAAGGTTCAAGGATTAAGGGTTGAGGCTCTTGGTTCTTGGATTTTTTCTTTTTTAGTATAATTAGGATTAAGTGAGTTTGATATAAGGAAGATGTAGATAAGGTTTAGAAAATTAGTGCAAATATTTTGAAACTGTAAAATTTTTGTTATTGATAAGAATGATGAATATAAGATTCTTTACAAACTCGATATTTTATATCATTAAAAAGGAAAAACGCTTTGGTGTGTCGGACAAACATCCACCAAAGCATAAACCATAAAGATACGTAACCATCCCTATTACAAAACACTCAACAAAGGTCACAGTTCGGGAAAACTGTAATCTTTATATTATATTAATCAACTTTTTAGCTGTTTAATATAATAAGTCGTTTATAGAACTATTATACAAGATATGAGATTTTGGTGTAAATAGTACAATAGGCAACTTTATTAGAATAATAACAGTTCAAGCTCCATGAAAAAGTTTCTTTTGTTGTAAGTAGGTTTTTTAAAAGTAGTTTGAACTTTTTTATGTGAAAAAGTTAGATAAGATATGTAAAGTAAATATTTAATTTTGAGGGGGAGTTATAAGTGATAAAAATGTACACTAAGGGATTAAAGAACAAATTAAAAACAGCTCAAAAGTTATTTGGAGCTGTTAGAAAAAATGAAAAATTATAGGATGATGGTAGAAATATTATCACACACATTTAATACATGGAGATCTTTATAGGTCTCTTTTTATGTACTTAATTATACAAGGTTATGTTTAAAATGTGAATGATAACATAGGCAACTTTTCAAGTTGTCAACTATAATTGACAAGCAATAATACTTATTTAAAACCATGGTTATTGAATAAAATACATCATCAGAGTAATAAAGAAGGAACTGCTTTATGCAGTTAATTGAGAAAGGATGATGGAAAATGGAAAATAATATATTTGGTAAGAGGGTTAACCAGCTTAGGAAACAGAGGAACTTGTCACTTGATGAATTATCTGATATTACCGATATAAGTAAATCCTATCTTTCCCGTATAGAGAACGGGAAAAAAAGGAACATTACAATCTTCGTGATAAGTAAATTATCCAATGCTTTAGATATGGATATCAGGTTAATGGAAAAGTTACTAATGGGTGTGGAAGATAAACAAGATGATAAAGTAGTAGAAAGTATTGATTGGCTATTAATAAATGATACATATATATTTGCGACAAAAATTGCAACAATGGAAATACAATTGTTACTTAGGGATGTCATTAATTCACTTGAAGATTATTGTGTTAAAGAGAACATAAGTAAGAAAGATGATGATAAGCTACTGGAAATAGTTTGTAAATTAAGAAGTGAAGTATTAAAGTTAGATTAATTTTGGATATTTAATTTAAGAAGGTAATACTATAAACTGCAATTTTAGTAATTATAATTTACGGCAAAATACAAGTAGTAAAAAATGACGAAGGTTTATAGAATATATAAAATAAATTGATTAATGAAGGGGTTGTATATAAGGCAACTAATTTACAGAGGAAGGAAGAGGATAAAAATGTCAGGGAGAAGTTTGGGACTCATCTTGAAGGAAATGAGGGAGAATCAAGGGTTTAGTATGCACGATTTATCAAAAAAGGTAAATATAAGCCCAGCTTATATTTCAAGGATTGAGACAGAAAATAGGGACAACATATCTCTAAATTATTTTGTTAAATTGGCAAAAGTGTTAAAGATACCATTAAGTGTGATATTAGAGATTTATCCAGATTGTTTTATAGACAGCAATTTGGAGGAAATTACAACATTAGATGAACTAATAATAAAAAGTAATTTTATATTTGTGGGAAAAGATTCTAATATAGACATAAAGCTTAGTCTACAGAGAGTTATACATGAATTGGAGAGACATATTACATGCAAAACAAGAGAATCTGAGGCCAAGCTGTTAAATGAAATAGATCGGTTAAAAGATAAATATTAAAAATAGGTTTAATTATAAAGTAAGCATAGATATAAAAATTTATATTTATGTTTATTTTTTTAGGGGAGGAGATTAGTATTGAGTAAGAATGGAAGCAATAAAGAGTATTTATTTAGTTTATATTCAACAATGTTAAATCCTAAGAGATTAGAAGAAGCATTAAAAATTAAATTTGATAGTATTGCTCTTGAAATGTGGCATGGAGAACGAAGGGTTGATATAAGTGGTACAGATAAGAGTGGAAGAAAAATATTGATAGATTGGTGTTTAAAAAACTTTGACAAGGAACACTATACTCAAATCAGGGATTTAATATCTATAGTTTCTAAAGAAGAGAAAAGTTTAATTGTAGCAGGAGCTACTTCTTTTAGAAATGAGAGTTATATAGGTGAATTAATAGAAGGAGTAGTTTCTAAAGATATTAATATAGAATTGATTTTCTTGGAAATTAGTGAAAAAATAATCCCAACTTTAGAGAATATAAACAGATTAGATTGTTTGGAACAGATAGAACAGTTAAATAATTTCAATTGCTTTGATAAATATTTTAAAGTAGTAAGAGGAATTAAAAATTATAACAGTAATAAAACTATAAGTTCAAAGAATATAGATTCTGAATATCACTATGATTATAAGAAACTTCTATTGGCTGACGTTTTAAAAAGGTTGAGAGCTGATAGTCCGCATATAAATCTCTATAAATATAAAAAGCTTGATAGAAATTCATTTACAATAGGAGCAGGTATGGGAGAAGTTACATATAATATAAGATGTGATAAAAGAAATAGATTGATTTGTGAGGTTTCCTTTTCTAATAGTAAAGGCAGAGAAGTCTATTACAGGTTACGGAAAAGAAAAGAAGATATTGATGATTATATGGATTACATGCTGGCTTGGAATGATAGTCCTTGTAAGGTGTTTACATACATTAATCCTCTAAGCTATAAGGATAGGGATAGAATGTTAAAATATTTTTGCAGGATTGTCCGAAAATACATTTATGGGTTGCATAAATTTATAATAGAGGAAATTAAAAATATAACGAGTATATAACTAAAAGCTGGTGGTAAGCCCACTGGCTTTTATGTTTTTGTAAGTGATGATGTGGTAAAATTAATTTGAAAGATAGGTATTTAGATGTTTTTTATAGGAGTTGTATATAATGTATAATGAAGCTATTAAAATATGGAGAGAAAAAAATAGGGAAGATTTATTAAATAAGTTTTTGGTGAAATTTATTTATTGCTCCAATAAGATCAAAAATTATGAGATAACATTTAGCTGTGTTGAGGGAATATTTAATGGTGAAAAGATTGATTCTTTTAAAGGGAATAAAAAAATAATTAAAGAGATAGAAAGTCAAAAGAAGCTTTGTGAGAATATTTTTAACTTGAGCAAGGGAGATGTTAAATTAAAACTCTCAATAGGAGTAATTGAGCAGGTTTACTATGTTATAACAGGAAACAAATTGGAAAGGAATTTGTATGTAAGCATAGAAAAGTTAGTTAAAGACATTAATAGTATAGAAATAAATGATGACAATGCTTTAGAGGCAGTTAGCTATTTTGTTTGTTATTTTCAAGAAATAAGTAATTGCGATGGCAGAGTGGTTAGAATATTACTTAACTATATTCTTGTAGCTAATCACCTTCCACCGATTAATATATTCTATATGGATAAAGAGAAATATTATTTAGCAATGGATTTTTTTATAAAAAAGATCATAAAATTGGAATAATGAAAGAGTTTTTAGAGGAACAATCTCATAAAACGTGGACCAAGGATTATAATTTAAAAGTGAAGAGCTTAAAAGAGTTTTTAGATTATTAATATTATAAATAGATTTGAGTAATTCTAAGGAATTAAGAAATAGTCGTAAGGATTATTGATATTTATACCTACAGATTATATAATGATATTATAAAAGTGAAGAAACTCCTCAATAAAGTGAATTTATAAAAGAAAAATATAATAAGGTGATGTAAATGTTGGATAATAATAATCTTATTTTACAAATAAATATATTATTAAAACTGCACTTGTAGCAATACAGGTGCAGTTTTATTTTATAGTTTACTTTAGGCAACAAAACATAAAAATGTTTATATTGAAGGGAGGGATAGGAATGACTGAAATGACAGCCACAGTTATAATAACATTATTTGGAATAGGATGTATAACTACATTTGGAATTTATATAATAAGAGCAATATTAAAAACTATAAACAGAGAAAAATAGAATATTGGTAATGGTAAAATTAAGGAGGTAGTATGGATGTAAATAATATGAAAGAGCTAATTATTATAGAAGCGATAAATGGAATTGTTAAAATATATGGAATAGATAGAAATGTTGCTAAAGAAATTGTGAATCAATCAGGAATAGATCATTCGATTGAAATAGCACCAGAATTGGTTATGCACGCTTCTATAGAACAGCTTGTGGACATGATAATTGAGCCAGAAGAAATAAGCGATATAAGTAATAAGCACTGAAATTTACATAAGTTTTATAAGAGAATAGAGACTTCTATATTTCTAAAAATATCATTTTCTATTTCTAAGTATAAGCAAAAGCAATTGTTAAGAGAATTGAGAGAGCCAATGATTTTAATAAACAGATACGTTTTAGTAAATTCTGTAGTTATATTATCTTCTCTAATGTCGAGTGCAGGTATAATTGTGTTAATTTCATATACAATGTCCCTTATAAGTGAATTATATTTATGCTTATCAAAGTCTTCAATTTTTAAGTTTAGTAGTTTTTTATTGAGTTTGTCTTGTATTAGATATAAACTATCAGTCATTATTTAGGTACTCCTTAAAATCAGTATTTATATTCTAATTATATTTAAAAATCAATAGTTTGATAATACTTTAAGTGTCCTACAATGTTTTAGTATAGCAATATACTAAATATAAAATCATTTGTTGCAGATAGTCAATTTTATAGAAACTTATGTTTGCATGCTGTAAAATAATAGTATGAATTCGATTGTTATATTGGGGTGAGTTTTGTGGGATGTAGCAAAGAAAATAAGATAATGAATAATAATATTGTAATAACAGAAGTTGAAGATAGAACAGGTCAGTATACACATGAAGGCGTAGAAGTACAAAATGCTATTTTACAGGGAGAAGCGTCTGGAAGGTATAACATGGCAGTAGAAATTGGGTTTAAGGCATTGGAAATGTTAGAAATGGTTCTGTTGGAAACGGGGCTGAATATTGAAGAACTAATGTATTTAAAAAACAAGTAAGATAGGAATAAACAAGGTGGAATTATGGATTTAAAATAGGGGGGAGAGGCAATAATGGATATTAAGCAATTAATGTATGATGAATTGAACCAGGTTAAAACTGAGGCGTATATTGAGAAAGAGACATTAAAAAGAGAATTTGTAGAAAAAGCTAAAGAAGAAGCAGTTTTTGCAATAATGGGAGAACAAATAAGAATTGCTTATCAGCTTATAGGGTTATTGGATGATAATGTTATTTCAAATATTACAGGAGTTTCAGTATCACACTTACAGTGTATGAAAAGTTAATTGTAAAGTCCAAAAATATTGATAGAAGCTATGATTTGGTAATTAATGTGTTTTAGATAACATGTTAATTATTAAATCATGGCTTTTTTTATTAGCCAAACAGAGAAATTGCCATGTATAAATATTAGAAAAATTAGGTATAAAAATGAAATATCAGAATATTCATAACTACTCCCGAATCATAACCCTATATATACGTAAAAAATTTAAAATCTTGGTAAGCAAAAATAATGTTGTTCTAACGAACAAAAGCATATCAATAAAGTGATTGTAATAGGTTTAATTATCTTTGTATTAGATGGATAGGCTATAAATATTTTAGAAGTTATAATAATAAATAGTATAAACTTAGTAAGAAATAAATTTAAATAATTATACATGATATAGGAAAAGAGAGATAAGTTAATTAACATTGTTGTTATGAGTATGAAGTAGCTACAAATTGTTATTAAAGACTTACAAGTATATATAAATTTATAGCAAAAGTTATCAACTTTCGGATATAAAATAGCAACCAGTGTAAATATGAGTAACTGTAATGTCAACTAACAGCATTGCTGTACGAAATACTAACAATGGTTGCAACATAAGCTATAACCATTGTTTAATTATACTCGAACCTGGTAGAACTTAAAAATGGTTTTCTTCTTTATAACTAATTGGTAGAATGTACAAAAATACAAAAGATAAAGGAGAAATTTTAAATATGGCAAGGTTAACGGATAAGGAAATAGAAGAAGCAAGAGGCAAAGATTTTAAGGAGTTTTTAGAAAATGAAGGCTTTCGCTTTAAAAAACGGGGAAAAACATATGTATGTGTAGAGCATAATTCACTTGTTCTTAATAGAGCTGGAGATTGCCTATGGTATAATTGGTATTCAAAAAGGGAGAAGGGCAATATAATAACTTTCGTGCAAAATAATATAACAGGCGGAAACTTTAGAGAAGCAGTAGCATATATACTAAATCGTAATATCGGTTCTTATAGTATTGAAGAAAGTTATAGCAATGAAAATAAGAAAAATATTCTTAGAGGTAATTTCAAAATTGACCTTAGCAGTGATATGAGGAGACTATTCGCATATTTAACTAAGACGAGAGGAATTGATAAGGATGTAGTAAATCAATTAATAAAGCAGAATAAGATTGTTCAAGATTCAAAAAATAACATTGTTTTTAAGTATATAGATGAAAATGGCAAAACTGTCGGTGGAGAGCTAAAAGGTACTTGCAGTGATAAACCATTTAGTGGAGTAGCTAAAAATTCAAACGAAAATTATGGATTTACAATAGTAATAGGAAATAATAATAGCATAAAAGAACTTAAAGTCTTTGAAGCGGCCGCTGATTTGGTGAGTTATTACCAATTATTTAAAAACCAATTAAAAGATACAATACTTCTGTCTTTGGGTGGATGTACAAAAATTAAAAAAATTGGTACGTATTTAAGACAATATAATGGTGTGAATTTAATTACTGTATGCGTAGATAACGATAATGCTGGCAACAATTCATTTAGTAATATAAATAAGGAATATAGCAATTATAAAATACATGATGGAAGAGAACTATTACTTAATAATAGTGCTAAAGACTTTAATGAGTTACTAAAAAAAGGAATTATGAAATAAATAGATAAAAGACACTGCTGACATCTTAGTTCAGAGTGTCTTTTTTGATTGTAGAATATAGTTTAATTAAACCATTAGTAGAATTTTTTATTACATAATAGATATTTAAATTCATTGCAATCAAAGTATACTTGTTTTCTAAAATTAATAACTTCAATTTTGAATTATTCTTTGTTCATTGCCTTAAATATCTTTAAATATAGTTAGACTGAGTTGAACAACTTAACTATAGAATTTGCAGAAATTATTTTGTAGACTTATTTTAAAATATTTCTAATACGCTAACCTGTAGGGAATAGAAAATAAGTTTTAAGTAAAAATTGAAAAATATTTGACAACTAACTTTCTTATAGGTAATCGTTCGGTTTAGTAAAATCAGGAGGAAATTTATGGATAGAGTTGAAAGCATTAAGGATATATTGGACAAAAGAGAATTAGCTATTGCAGAAGATGACAGACGAGCAGTTAGTAAAGCAAATAAAGCATTAAATAGTACAATTAAATCCAATATTACCAAAGCACAAGAGGCTCTTGGAGAAGATAATGAATATAAAGAATACTTTCTTAATAATAGCGAACATATAAAGGAATTATTAGCAGTTAACAAGGAGGTTAACACCACAGAGGAAGCTATCAATCTAATTCATCAAGTGGATTTTAGATATATTTTCGGATTAGATGTATTAATAGAAAAACCATTTGCTTGTGAATTTATCAATAATGAACTCAGGGTTTCTTTAGCATTTACCACAGAGGAAAAAGCTAATGTAGAGGTAGAGAAAGAAATGGAGAAGTATCATGGTAAAGAAACAAGCATATTAGGATATGAGAGATTTGGTATGTATGTTAAGGAACTTATAGTAAGGGGAGAACCAACAGAAGCATGGATAACCTACAGCCTTACAAGGAAGAAATATCTATATGTGGTTGGCAGTAAAAATAAGGACAATCAGCATAGTATTATTTCTTTTGATATATTTGATCTATACGAAATTTTTATGAAATGTGATATTAATAAGGCAATACAAGGACTATGCGAATTGTTAGGAATAAGGATTAAGGAATTTGAGGAGGTTAGAGATAGGTATGAGAGATGTAAAAGCTTTGTTAGGAATAATTTAACTAAAGATAAATTTCCAATACTATTTGAACTTATAGGTGAGCATATTCATAAATTGGAAACAATATTAGAAGAAGGAATAGATAAATTATACTATCACGTGGAAAGTAAAGAAGGCATGGTATTTTCAGCGTCAATGCAATATCTTGCCGATATTATGGGAAAAGGTAAAAGTACAATAAATCCGATAGTTAATATCTTTGCTCTACTGGGATTATTGCGAAAGCCAGATGTTAGAAGTGGTATATATGGGAAAGGGAGCAATAATGATATAACGTATTATTACATTCCAGAATATAATAATGAGCTATTTCAAAAAGCTGAACAATTAGCAATGATACTACTTTATAATGGTGAGCGTATTACTGCAAGTTCTTTTTCGTATAAGAATTGTATAGAAAAATTTGGACAAGAAATTGCAAACTCAATATTTAAGGATAAAGTCACAAAGGCAAGAGCAAGTTAATGTTTCTTGCTTTTTTTGTTGCAAAGAACCTCGAACAGTATAGAGCAGTTTATCTGTATAAAAGTTATTGACGATGTGAGAAAATTAACTTGTAACTAAAGAAAAAGGAGAATTTACAAACAGATGAAGAAAGTTAATAAAGATAAGGAATTTGGAATTAAGGAAAAGCTTATAACAGAATTTAACATAAGTAAAGAAGTAGCTGAAAAATTGGTTGTGGATTATGGTGCAGATATAGTAGATATTATTACAGATAAGCCTTATATATTAAGTCGTTATTTAATGCCTTTAGAAGACGTAAAACAGATAATTGAAAAATGTAGTGCAGATAAGAATGAAGATTACAAAAATAGGAATATAGTTGCGGCCGCAATAATTTATATTATAGAGTCTATGGTTAAATTTGAAGGGCAGGTATTTTGCTATAAAAGTGAATTGGAAGATAAGATTAAGGATTTGGATGAAGTAGTGGATAAGACAAAATTAGGAGAGGCATTAGAGCTGTTAGAAAATGATAATAAGATTATAAGGGATAAAAATAAAGAGAGAAGAGAATGTATTTATCTTAGTGAGTTATACAAGGAAGAAGTGGAACTTGCTAAATTAATAACTCATTTTGCAGAAGCAAATAAAAATTACTGTTGTGATATAACAAAGATTGCTGAATTTATGGAAAGTTATAAACCAGAATGTAATGAGTTAAATAAAGCACAAAACGAAGCTCTCAGAATGGCTCTTATTAGTAGGATAAGTATTATCACAGGGGTAGCAGGAAGTGGTAAAACGACAGCTATTAAGGCTGTTGTAGAAGGCTTCAAATACTTAAATCAAGGAAATGTTCAATTGGTTTCATTTACAGGCAGAGCTGTGGAAAGAATGACTTCTGTTACAGGGATTCAAGGATCAACAATACATAGGTTATTAGGAATAGGAATAGATGGTACAAATAATGTGAGCAGTGTTAATGCAGATGTATTAATTGTTGATGAAGCAGGTATGATAGGAATAGAACTTTTTAAAATGCTATTAGATAGCGTAAAGGATAATAAGAATATAAAGATTGTGATTGTAGGAGATGAATTCCAACTACAATCAATTGCTCCTGGAAGTGTACTAAAAGACTTAATAAAAAGTGGATTAGTACCTGTAGTTTGTTTAAAAGAGATTGTTAGGCAAGAAGAGAAAAGCATAATCGTTTCTAATGCTCGCAAAATAATTGAAGGGAATATAATAGATGGAAAAAAATCAGGAGTAAGAATAAAAAAAAATGAGTTTGAATTTATTGAAATTGATGGTGAGAGCATTAAAGAAAAAGTATTAGGAGTAATAGATAAGTTACTAAAAAGTGGTACAAGTATCTATAATATTCAAGTGATGTCCCCACTTAGAAAAGGCATTAATGGGATTGAAGAATTAAATAGAGAAATTGCTGACAGGTTTAATTATATTCCAGAAAGAGATATTTATAAATTTGCAGTAGTTGACCCTATTATGGTAGGAAACAATAATTATGCAAAGCAAATATACAATGGGCAACGAGGATTAATTACAAGGGTTAATAATGACATTATAAATGGAACAGAGCTTATTACAGCAGACTTTTTTGGAAGAGAAGTAATCTTTAATAAAAATGAAATTGAAGGAATAGAACTTTCATATGCTTCAACTTTTCATAAAATGCAGGGAAGCGAAATTCCAGTAGCTATTTTGGTAGTGGATAAGGCACATGAAATGATGTTAAATAGAGAGCTGTTGTATGTTGGAATAACACGTGGAGTTAAACGGGTAATATTAATAGGAAGTAAGGAAGCTTTTAATAAATGTGTAAAAAGGGTAATCAGAGAAAGAAATTCATTGTTAGCAGAGAGATTAGTAGGTATGAGTAGTTAACATAGATAGAAATTAATAAAGAAATACATAAAACAAAAGAGGAGAAAATAAATGAATACATATGATAAAATCTATTTTGAGGATTTTAGGAAAAAGTATGCTTATGAGAAGGCAGTAAATTTAATTGAAAAGGTAAGTGGAATAATAGGAGTATGTGATACGAAAGAAAAGGCAAATATACTAAAAAATACAACAAAAGTTGCTACAGAAATTGCATTAGCAATTGGTAGTATTCTTTCTGTTGAAAGAAAAGACTTCCATTACAAAGTTGCTATAGGACAAACATATAGTCTGTCGAAGTTACTTGCAGAAACTCAATACGAAGATTTTAAAGGCTGTAATTCAATAATTGAGGAAATCATAAAGTTATTAAGAACATACAGAAAGCAATTAAGAGAAAGGAAAAATATAAAAATGAAAAAAGTTGAAGTTGGAGATAAATTAGATATAAATAAAATACAGGAAATGGTAGATGGATTAAAGGATAGTAGAACATTAAAGGCATACGAAAAAATGATTATCTTCTACACAAGGTTATTTGCTGTATTAGAAAGGTTACCTTTCTATGAGCAGTATTCAGTTTTTTCCCAAACACAGAGAGCGGCCGAGAGTATTATGGCGAATTTGGCGGAGGGTAACGCAAGGCAACCGTATAAATTAGTGGTGGCGAACTTCTATTCGATTGCTCTTGCCTCAGCAGTTGAGGTACAGGCATGGTTAGATATAATGAAAATTAAGAAATATATTTCCGAAGAAGAACATAGAATTTTAGATTACATGCTTGAAGAAATCAAAAAATTAATTATAGTGTATATTAAGAGAGTTGCAGTGGCATAAAGTAAGCAGGGATTACCCTGCTTTTATTGCTGTTAGTAGTTCATCATTATTAGTATTTATATATTGAAGTTGAAAAGATAACAACAAGAAATTAAGATAAATCAATATTTAGGACGTGATTTTTTTGATTTTTGTAGTATAAATATTAAAAGTACACAACAATAAAAAAACTAATATAAAGTTATCAATACAACAACAACAAAAGTTATATTTTTTAATGAATTATTAAAAAATAAAGTATATAATAAAATAGTATTTAAAAAATATCTAAAAATAATAATAATTTAATAAAACAGATAGCATTTTCCAAATACAAAATATGTTTGGGATTGAGAAAGCAACAATATAAAAACAGTCTAAAAGATATATTCATAAAAATTTTAATTTCCTGTGGTTTATGAAAAATGATTTACATTGACAATATGTAATAAAAATGCTATTATTTTATTGTAAGGGAGAGAGATAGCCATGGAAAATAATAAAATAGAAGACATTGATAATAATGTTAAATTATCTTTTGGTAAGATGGTTCAGCGAGAACGTATAAAGTTGGACAAATCTTTGAAGGATGTAGAAAAAGATCTAACTAAAAAAGAAAAAATAATACAAGATGGAAAAGAAGTAGAGATAGATAAACCACAAATTACAGCGTCATATCTAAACAGAATAGAGAACGAAGGAAGGAATAACCTATCTCTGTATATGGTATATTTGCTTATGAAAGAGTTCAACCTGGATGTCTATGAAGTATTTAAAAGTTTTGGGTATGATGATGTTTTGCCTCAAAACAATAAGTTTGAGAGTATTGAGAGAATGATCAGGATTAATGATTTTGAAGCACCTGTTAGATTAGGAAATAAGGAATATAATAAACCATTAACTTCTATGCAAACTGAAATATTAATTAGTATTATAAGAAATGTTTTTGAATTTGGAACAACCAATGAAGAAAATACCATGTATGTAGTAAAGAAATTGTTAAGTGATTTAGATGATTATAGAAAGAGCAGGCGAAAGTTAGCAGATAGTTTAATTGATGATACAACTAAATAAGTTGTGTCATTTTTTATTATTTATTCATTACATATAGTCAATAAATAAATAAAATTTAAAATACAGTTGACAAATATAAAAAAGTTGAGTATACTAAAAGTGTAGTATAAAATAGTCAATTAAAAACAAGAATGTTGACTAAATAATAACAAGTAGAGGAGATATTAATGAATAATGAAAAAGAATTGTTAGAAAAAAGGAAACTGAAAAGAAATATAATAGAAGAAATTTGTAAAAATGATAAAAGCTTTGTAATTGCAACAGATAAAGAAGAGGCATTAAAACAGTTTCCGATGAATGGGGATTATGGTGATGAATGTAAAATCGAGGAAATGATTATATCAATTAATCGCTTATATCAGTACGAAAAAAATAGGCTAAAGGGATTGTTTACATTAGGAGAAGCTAATTTAATAACAAGTGGACTTGATGGGGTCGTCTATACTCCGTGGAATGAAGATGCAATTACATTTGAACATAGTCCAGATCATTGCTATTTTGTGGATAAAGATAGGCTATTTGAAAAGTTACATAAATTAAATACATTTGAGTGTTTTACTGTCATTAGAATGGCTTTTGAATTCTGGGAAAGAAATAGGATTTTGGGAGGAGAAGAATTGCTCAAAAAAATCTTTGGAATAAAATAATGAGAAAGTAGATTGGGTTAATATTGAAGTATTAACTCAAGCTACCAAATCATAATAAAAACATGTGGAAGTTATTATTTGGTGATGATAACTCCACGTAATATAAAATAAATAATCAAAATAATTATAAGTCAATATGAAGAGAAAGACAAGAAAATTAGAATGGGATTGGAGTGTCGTAAAATGTTAGAAAAAATTTCAAGTGTTAATAAAGTTGATATAAATGGATTTAGATTTATAAAGGAAGATATAACTTTCGATTTTTTAATAGCTAACAAGTTACTAAAAACAGAATTAAGTGATGTGGACGAATATGGATTGGAATTATTTGCGTCATTGCAATTTGTAAACCAAGTAAAAGATAATGACATATCAAATTTAGAAACAATGCTTAAATGTATTGGGGGAGCTTGTGGAATAAAAATATGCCAGGAAGAATATGATATATTCATTGCTGATGAAATATTAGAATCTATTTATTTAGGTAGAGATGATAAAATATATTACCTTACCAATAGTGGGATTATATACTCATATATTCAGGAAACGCATACATTAGACAAAAATGTAAGTTTGAATTAGATTGTACTAATTATAAAGAGCGTAACTATTGTAAATTTGCTATTAAGACAGACTAAGTTATTAAGATTTGTATTTAAATAAAGATAGGAGTGGTTCAAATTATGAAAAAAATTAATGAAATAAATGAAAGAAGAAAATTAAAGGAAGATTTGGCTTGCGAGAAGCTTAAACATATTTCAAGTGTATTAAAGCACAAGTATTCAATAAATAATACATATGAAATTAATAAGAATGAGTATGTTATCTTAATTGCAGAGGAAGATGTTTTTATTCGTCATGCTTATAATCTTACTCGATTAATAGAACTTGATGTCGATATAGAGACACGGATAATAAGAAGGGCCTTTTGTATGTATGTTGCTGAAATAATGAATGGAGTTATTTGATGAAAATTACTAATAAGATAAAATTCAAGAAGTCAATTTTAATGTGGAATAGAATAATGGAATTGCAGAATAGTAGTAGATTTTAAGGAAGAGAAAAATGTGAATTTACTTTGTTGATACGTATGTATCAGCAAAGTGTTTCATGAATAACTTATGACAAATGGAGGAATGTGAGATGACAAAAAATAAAATAAATCCTAATTCACTAACTGATGACGAGATATTGGAAATAATCCGAGATGAATATTTAGAGATAGAACCAACAGGGTGTTGGGACTTTTTCAAGAGAAGGATAAAATCTCCATCATTACCATACTTGAAAAAAAGGTTTGGACTACCTTTTAATAAGATACTAATTAAAGCAGGTATAGCGGAAGAAAATTTAAACTTTGTTCGTAGAAGTAATGAGGAGTATATAGAAATAATTAATAGCTTATGTAGTAAGTTGGGACATACTCCCTCTGCACAAGAATTTATTGATAATGGATATAGTCCTGCGGTATTAAATAGAATATTTGGTTCTTATAACAAGGCAATCAAAGAATGTGGTTTAAAACCAAATAGATACAAGAGTAAAATTACTTTAAGCAAAACAGAGATGTTAAAACTATACAAAAAATTAAGTAGTGAAATAGGCAAACCTGCCTCGGAAAAAGATATAAATTCATTATGTACGTTCAGTTCAGGAGTATTTACTATGAGGTTCAATGGATTTAATAATCTAAGGAAATTAGCAGGATATGAAGAAGCGGTATCAGGAGAGAAGCTTCACTATAGTAAAGAGATAATTACTGAACTTCTAATAAATGAATATTATAAAATGAAAAGACATTTAACAAAAGAAGAATTAAAGAATAATAAAAGTTTACCAAGTCCAACAACAATACTAAATTATTTTAAGACAACAAAATTATTTGATGTTTGGGCGGAAATTGACAGGATAATTGTAAAACGAGAAACATTAAATAAAAATCATATGGTTGAAAGTGGTAATAATAGCAAAGCTGAAATTGTAAAGGCAGGGAAAATAGGCGAAAATAAAGTTTCTCATTATTTAAGTTTCCTAAATTTGAATGAATATATCATATACAACAATATAAATATTAGAGTTAATGGAAGGTCTCAGCAAATTGATCACTTGATTATTGGAAGAAATGGGATATTTCATTTAGAAACAAAAAATTATTCTGGCGATATTTATATAGATAAGAATGAAAATTGGTCTAAGAGCAATAAAAATAAATATGAACTATTGGACAATCCTGTTGGTCAAATTAAAAGACATGAACAGTTATTAAAAGAAGCTTTGGATAATAAATATGAAATAGTAAGTATACTTGTAATGGCGAATAAGAATTGCAAGCTCTTGGGATTACAGAACACCAAATTGAATGTTATTAAAGTTGAAAAGTTATTGGACTTTATTAGTTCATATAAGGAAACTAAGCTTAGTAGCAAAGAATTAATTAAGGTTAAGAGAACATTAGATAAATGTATAGGATTAATAGATTTTCAGGTAGTTTAAATACAATGTTTCCAATACCTTGTAATTGTGAGTATTATCTATGAGATTTTTTCTTTGGACCAAATGGCAATATGTAATAAACGTTAAAGTGGGATTTAATGGAATATTTAACTCTAAAGCTTAGTTGGAAGTTTAAAAAGTTATTAAAGCAAAAGATAAAAATATAATAATTATTACTAATAAGCAAATGAAAAGATGGAGGACGATAGTTATGAAGAAAATATTAGTTGAAAGAGTAGAGGAATTTACAGATAATATAAAAGAATATGAGGTTATTACACAAGAAGAAGCTATAAAAATTATTAGAAATTTCAATTTAGCTGAAACTGTAGTTGATAAATCGCTTTATGATTATGGATATAAAATTGAAATAAATTTGGAAACGGGTGAAATATATGCTTTCATAGATGATGGAAGATATACTCTTGGGGATACTACTACAATCAGAAGTATCTACTATAATAAACCATATTATGATTTTAGTCCAATTAGTGAAACAATCATAAATGAATACCATGAATTTGAAGAATTTAGAAAACAATATCAAGATTGGGTTGATGATATAGAAAGGCAATATGATTATGAATTTGACAGTGAATATTATAGTGACGAATATGAAGCATTTATTGTTGAAGTATTAGGAGAAGATATTGATGAATTTACAAGAAATTATGAAATAGAAATGTTAGAAAATAAAATAGATTATTGGTATGACATCTATGAAGATACTAACAAGTTTTACGATGAAGCTAAAGTAATAGAGGACTTATAAATTAGATTTTAAATAGAATAGTGTAGAGCAGTAGCAACTCTGTAGTATTTAAAGATATTACAGAGTTTTTCCATTTGTATTGATTCTTACAAAAAGTAAGAATAAAATAGAAATTAGGTAAAAGTTTTTAATAAAGAGGTGTGCTGTTTGGAGATAAAATTATTTTATAAAAAACAAAGAGAACTTGCAGGTATTTTAAATCAAATAGTTGATGAATACTGGGATAATAATATTAAGGAAGATGAATTAATACAGCACATACAAACTCTTTTTGTAAATAATCCAAGAAAAATAAAAAAAGGAGAGCAATTTACTACAATAATACAGCAGGTGTGTGGCAAGAGAAGATTAGAAGTTATTAACAGAATATTAGATATGAAAAAATAAATTAATAATATTAAGGATAAGAGATTAGGAGTGGCTTAAATGATAAATTTTCAGGATAAAGTGAGTTTTATATGGAGCATTGCAGAAATATTAAGAGGACCTTTCAAAAAAGAGGATTATGGGAAGGTAGTTCTTCCAATGGCAGTATTAAGGAGGTTTGATTGTGTATTAGAAGAAACTAAAGAAGCAGTTTTAACATCATATGAACAATATAAAAGTCTTCCACAGGAAGCAAGAGATGAAATTCTAAATAGAGTAGCTAAACAAAGCTTTAATAATGTAAGTAAATTTGATTTTAAAAAGTTATTAAGTGATGCTGATAACATAGCAGATAATCTTAGAGATTACATAAATGGTTTTTCTAAGACAGCAAGAGATATAATTGAATATTTTGATTTTGACAAGCAGATTGAAAAGATGGATAGAAATGACCTGCTTTATCTTGTTGTAAAAAATTTTAGTGAATTAGATTTACACCCAGAAGTAGTTTCAAATGTTGAAATGGGGTACATATTTGAAGAATTAATAAGACGCTTTAGCGAGGATGGCGAAGCAGGAGACCACTATACTCCTCGTGAAGTAATTCGTCTTATGGTAAATCTTTTATTTATGGAAGATGACGATATTTTAACTAAACCAGGCATTACACAAACATTATATGATTGTTGTGTTGGTACTGGTGGAATGGATTCTGTTGCACAGGAATATTTAAAAGAATTAAATCCTACTGCTGAATTAGAGTTTTTTGCACAGGAAATAAATGAAGAATCTTATGCTATTTGTAAGGCTGACATATTAATAAAGGGTCAAGAAGCTAAGAATATAACTTTTGGAAATACACTATCAAATGATAATTTTCCTAATGAAAAATTTAATTATATGATAACAAATCCACCTTATGGAGTTGAGTGGAAACCTGCTGAAAATGCAGTTAAGAAGGAATATGAGGAAAAAGGTTTTAATGGTAGGTTTGGAGCAGGACTTCCAAGAATAAGTGATGGTCAGCTATTATTCTTACAACACTTAGTTTCTAAGATGAAGCCTATATCAGAAGATGAAAAAGGTTCAAGAATAGCAATAATAATGAATGGAAGTCCATTATTTACAGGCGATGCAGGTAGCGGTGAAAGCCAAATTAGAAAATATGTTATAGAAAATGACTTGGTAGAGGCTATTGTAGCTATGCCTGAGCAGTTATTCTATAATACAGGTATTTCAACTTACATATGGATATTAACTAATAACAAAAACACACTAAGAAAGGGTAAAATACAGCTCGTTGATGGATCAGGGTTCTATCAAAAAATGAGAAAGAGCCTTGGAAATAAGAGAAATGAGCTTTCATCAGAACATATAAATGAAATTGTTAGAATATATGGTGATTTCAAACCAGGTGAAAACTCAAAAATATTTGACAATGAAGATTTTGGTTATAGAAAGATCGTAGTAGAGAGACCATTAAGATTAAGTTTTAAGGTAGAAGAGGATAGATTAAAGGAATTATATAATCAAACAGCATTTAAAAATCTTGCAGTATCTAAGAAAAAAGGTGAAGCAAAATTATTAGAAATAGAGGCAGGAAAAAAGCTACAAGAACAAATCATTGAAGCTTTAAGAGAGATAGATAATAAGGAATATAAGAACAGAGAAGAATTTAGTAAATTAGTTAAAAAAGTATTTAAGAATAAAGATATATTAATAGGAAAGCCAATCCTAAAAGCTATTTTAACAGCTTTAGGTGAAAAAGATGAAACTGCTGATATATGTGTTGATAGTAAAGGCAATCCAGAACCAGATGCAGATTTAAGAGATACTGAAAATGTTCCATTAAAAGAAGATATATATGAATACTTTGAAAGAGAAGTTAAACCTCATGTACCTGACGCTTGGATAGATGAAAGTAAGACAAAGGTAGGATATGAGATTCCATTTACAAAACATTTTTATAAATATACTCCACTTAGAAGTTCAGAAGATATTATGAAAGAAGTTAAGGAACTTGAAGAGCGTATAATGGAGAAGTTAAAGAAGGTGATGGAATAGTGGTTAAATATAAGAAGTATGAAAAGTATAAAGATAGTGGGATTGAATGTATAGGAGAAATTCCAAATAACTGGCAAATAAAAAAATTAAAATATATGACAAGGTTTATTGGAAGTGGCAAAACGCCAAGAGGTGGAGCAGAAATTTACTCAGATGAAGGTGTAATTTTTATAAGAAGTCAAAATGTTTATGATGATGGATTAAGATTAGATGACGTTGTATATATAAATGAAGATATTAACAATGAAATGAAATCTACAATGGTAAAATCTAATGATGTTCTTTTAAATATAACAGGTGCGTCTATTGGTAGAACAAGTTTAGTCCCAAATGGATTTCCGAAAGCAAATGTTAATCAGCATGTATGTATTATAAGGCCAAATTTAAATAATATTATTCCTTCTATGTTAGCTAAGATAATATCATCAGAATTTATAAAAAATCAAATTTTAATGAACCAAAATGGAAGTTCCAGAGAAGGATTGAATTTTTCTCAAATAGGAAATCTGGATATAATCTTGCCTAAACAACAAGAGGAGCAAGCAAGAATTGCCAAATTTCTTGATAAAAAAATTTCTGAAATAGATTCACTTATAGCATATAAGGAAAAGCTTATAACATCACTTGAAGAAAAAAGACAGGCAATTATAACAGAAGCAGTTACAAAAGGATTAAATTCTAATGTAAGCATGAAAGATTCAGGAGTTGAGTGGATAGGAGAGATACCTGAACAGTGGAATTTATCTAAAATAAAATATCAGACTAATATAAATATAAAGACATTGAGTGAAAATACAGATGAAGATTATGATATTAAATACATTGATATAAGTAGCGTAAATTCAAATGGAGAAATAATTAACATAGAAAACTATACATTTAAAAATTCCCCAAGTAGAGCAAGAAGAATACTAAGTAAAGGAGATACAATAGTATCCACTGTAAGAACATATTTAAAAGCAATTACTTGGTTTGAAGATGTAGAAGAAAATTTAATATGTTCAACTGGGTTTACGGTTTTATCTCCGAAAAATACAATATATCCCAAGTATCTATTTTATTTAATGAGATCAACAAGATATATTGATGAAATAGTAAGAAGATCTACGGGAGTGAGTTATCCTGCAATTACATCAAGTGAAATTGGTAAAATTGAATGTTTGTTACCTAATATGAAAGAACAGATTAAAATAGTAAAATATATTGATGAACAAATTGGAGAAATTAGTGATTTAGTTGAAAGCACTGTACTACAGATAGAAAAATTAAAAGAATATCGTCAATCTCTCATATCGGAAGCAGTTACAGGTAAGATTGATGTAAGAGATTATTATAAGGAGGCTTAGTATGGCTATTCCAACCTATGAGGAAGTCATGCTTCCTCTTTTAAAATATATTTCTGATGGGAAATTATATAATAATAAGCAATGTGAAGAAGCATTAGCAAAAGAATTTAACTTATCAGATGAAGAGATAAACCAAAAACTTCAAAGTGGTAAAAAAATATTTTATGATAGATTAAATTGGGCAAAGACTTATCTTAAAAATGCAGGGTTAATTGAATTTCCTAAAAGGGGTCGGTTTAACATAACTGAAAGGGGTATAAGTTTATTAAAAGAAAATATAAGCAGTTTAGATTCTAAATATTTAGAGAGATATGAAGAGTTTAATGAATATTTAGGTAGAAGTAGAAAGACAAATGTAGTAAGCGAAATTGAAGAAAGAGGAGTGCCAAATAAAGAAGAAAAAACTCCTTTTGAAAGTATTGACGAATCTTTTAAGAAAATTAAATCTTCATTAGCAGATGAATTATTAGAAAAGTTAAAGAAAGTAGACTTCTTTAGATTTGAAGATATTGTCTTGGATTTACTTATTAAGATGGGCTATGGTGGTTCAAGAGCAGAAGCCAAGAAAGCAACTAAAAAAACAGGCGATGAAGGTATAGATGGAATTATAAATGAAGATAGATTAGGGCTTGATAGGGTATATATTCAGGCTAAAAGATGGAAGGATACAGTTGTTGGAAGACCAGAAATTCAAAAGTTTTCAGGTGCTTTAGATAC
Source organism: Clostridium sp. JS66 (assembly GCF_033561535.1). Lineage (NCBI taxonomy): Bacteria > Bacillati > Bacillota > Clostridia > Eubacteriales > Clostridiaceae > Clostridium > Clostridium sp. JS66. The sequence continues at coordinate 1,057,106 of NZ_CP131467.1, forward strand.
ACCAGGAGCTAATAAAGGAATTTTTATAACAACATCTACATTTTCAAATGACGCTGTTGAGTATGTAAACAGGTTATCTAATAAGAAAATAATCTTGATTGATGGTCAACAATTAGCTGAATATATGATTGATTTTAATGTTGGAGTATCTGTTGAAACTGTTTATGAGATTAAGAAGATTGACAGTGATTATTTTATAGAGGAATAGATTTAAGGGGATGGGGAGTATGACTGACTTAGAAAGAAAATTTCACAATGCTATGATTGAGGTTTATAGGAAAGCAGACAAGGAATGTGGATATAGAGCTACAAGATTTCTTCAAATGTTAGGAGAAAAAGGTGGAGTAAAAACAGCTAAAAAATTAATATCTAAAGATGGCGGAACAGAAGGATTTTTGAAACTTTGGCAGTTTGGAAGACTTGATTTGTCAATAGAATCATTGGTTCAACAAGATGAATTTAGAGAACTTTTTACAGATGAAGAGTTAGAAATGTGTAAAGAAAGATTAGAGAAGTACAGAAATGAAATTAAGTAAGGTGGGATATTTGTGGGGATAGATGATACAGAAAAGGGGTTTGAAACAAATATTGAAGAACATTTTATTGAATCAGGTTATGTAAAGAGAAAAATAGAAGGAAAAGCCTCAGAAGATTTTAAGAAATATGCAATAGATGTTGAAATATTATTTCAATTTTTAGAAGATAGTCAAAGTAAAGCTATAGAAAAATTAAAAAAAGTTTACAAGGACAATTATAAAGAAAAGATATTAGAAAGAATAACAAAGGAAATTAGTAGTAGGGGAATTATTGATTGTATAAGGCATGGTGTAAAAGATAGAGGCGAAACTTTGAAGTTGATTTATAGTAAACCTGTAAGTGATTTGAATTATACACTTTTAGATTTATACAGCAAAAATATATTTACTATTAGTAGGCAGGTGTATTACAGTTCAAAGAATACTAATAGTATTGATATGTTGATAATGATAAATGGATTGCCCATATCAGTTTTAGAGTTAAAAAACCCATTAACTGGACAAACCGTTGATGACGCTAAAGAACAATTTAAAAATGATAGAGACCCAAAGGAACTACTATTTGAATTTAAGAAAAGAACTATTGTGTATTTTGCAGTTGATCCAGATGAAGTATATATGACTACAAGATTAAGTGGACAAAGCACATTTTTCTTACCTTTTAATAAAGGTGATAATGGAGGTAAGGGAAATCCTTCTAATGAGAATAACTATAAAACATCTTATTTATGGGAACAAATACTTCAAAAGGATAGTTTAATAGATATTTTATTTAGGTTTGTGTTTATAAAAGTAGATGAAATTAAAGATAGTACAGGTGAGATTGTAGACAAGAGGGAAACAGTAATTTTTCCACGTTTTCATCAATTAGATGTAGTGCGTAAATTAGAATTTCATGCAAAAAATAATGGAGCAGGTAGTAGTTATTTAATTCAGCATTCAGCAGGCAGTGGAAAGACAAATAGTATATCTTGGTTAGCACATAGATTAGCAAAACTGCATGATGATGAAAATAATGCTGTATTTGATAGTGTAATAGTAATAACAGATAGAAGAGTATTAGATAAGCAGTTACAAGATTCTATTTATCAGTTAGAACATAAAGCAGGAATGGTAGAGAAAATTGATAAAGATTCAACTCAATTAGCAAATGCACTAATTGGAGGAACAAGAATTATAATTACAACGTTACAAAAGTTTCCATTTATATTGGAAAAGGTAAGCACTCTTAGTAAGGGAAAGTATGCAATAATTATAGACGAAGCTCATAGCTCACAAACAGGAAAATCTGCAAGAGCTGTAAAAGAAGCTTTATCAGCAAAAACATTAGAAGAAGCTATGGAAGCTGATAAATTAGAAGAAAATTTGGATGATACAGAGGAAAAAATACTTGAAACAATAACCAAGAGTGGAAAACAGGAAAATATATCCTACTTTGCGTTTACTGCTACACCTAAACCCAAGACACTTGAAATGTTTGGTAACTTGGGTAATGATGGAAAACCACATGCTTTTCATGTATATAGCATGAGACAAGCAATTGAAGAAGGATTTATTTTAGATGTTTTAAAGAATTATACTACATATACAACTTTCTATAAAATATCTAAACAAATTGAGGATGATCCAGAAGTAGCAAGTAAGAAAGCGTCAAAAGCTATTGGTAGATTTGTTTCTTTACATCCTCATAATATAGCTCAAAAGACTGAAATAATAATTGAACATTTTAGACAGGTAACAAGACATAAAATAGGTGGTAGAGCTAAAGCTATGGTAGTTACAAGTAGCAGACTACATGCAGTTAGATATAAGCAATCCTTTGATAAATATATTTCTGAAAAAGGATACGATGATTTAAAGGCTTTAGTAGCATTTTCGGGAACAGTAGAAGATAATGGAGTTTCACATACTGAACCAGACATGAACGGATTTGGAGAAAAGGAATTACCAGAAAAGTTTCACACAGATGAATATAAGATATTACTCGTAGCAGAGAAATATCAAACTGGATTTGATGAACCATTGCTACATACTATGTATGTAGATAAGCCTTTGGATGGTATAAAAGCTGTTCAAACATTATCAAGACTTAATAGGACTTGTAGAGGTAAGAATGATACTTTTGTATTAGATTTTATTAATGAGGCAGATGTAATTCAAGCGGCCTTTCAACCATATTTTGAAGTTACAGGGCTTGAAAGTGTAACTGATCCTAATATTTTATATGATTTACAAAGAGAAATAAACGCTTGCCAAGTATATACAGATGAAGAAATCAACGAGGTCAATAAGTTAGAATTTAGTAGTAAGAAAAAATCTACTAAATTGCAGGAGAAGCTTAATGCTATTCTTGATAAAGCTGTAGATAGATTTAAGAAAGAATTGTCAGATGAAACGAAGGAAGAATTTAAGGGAGCTTCTGTAAAATATATAAGAACATATTCTTTTATTCTTCAAATAGGTCCGTTTGCAGATATTGAATTGCATAAACTATATGTATATTTAAATTATCTATTAAAGAAACTGCCTAAAGTTGGAACAGAAGGTTTCCAATTAGCTGATGATGTAGCATTAGAATACTATAGAAATGAAAAAACCTTTGATGGAAGTATTTCACTAATCCAAGAAGGTGAGGTAGAATTAAAACCAACAGCCTTTGGTAAATCAGTAAAAAAAGAAGAAGCAAAAGAAAAACTTTCATCTATTATTGAAAGATTAAATGATAAATTTGGTACTAATTTTACTGAGACAGATAGACTATCTATAGACCAAATTAAAGAAGATATAATTAATAATGATGACTTGGCTCAAAAGGCTAAAAGTAATACAATGGAGAACTTTAAGTTTAGCTATGATAAAGCATTTTTGGATATTGTAATTAATAGAATGGGACAAAATAAGGAATTTTTTATGAAGATATTAGAGAATGGTGGTTTTAGGAATTCTATAATGCAACATCTTATGGAAGAAGTTTATACTACTTTCAGAAAAAATGTATAAAGTGATAAGGAATAAGGAGAATTTATTAAGATAAAACATTAAATTATTCAGAGAATTATGTTAGATTATTTGTATTTGATGGACAAAAATATTAATACCCATTCGTATATAGGGAAAATAATTAATAGTTTAATTATAGTGATTTTATGTTAGAAGGGGTTTAATATGAAGTTTTTGGTGGTTTTATCTATTCTATTGGTATTTAAATTTGTTAAGTATCAAAATAACAAGAAACTAAAGGTAATTTTAATAATAGTTTTATTACTGCTATATCTAAAAGTTAGATAGTGTCACAAAAATTTAACTTTAAAAGGGAGAGATGGGGATGTTATTTTATTTAAATGGTGATGACAAGAAAACATTAGAAACAGTTAAAAGAACTAATTTAGCCTCTATAAACTGGAAAGAAAAAGACCTTGAAAATCTGATTTCGCATAACATAGAAAAAATCATATCATCTGATAGTTTGATGACAGTATTTCAAGAAAGAAGAGGAAAAGAAGAACCTGATATATTAGCAGTTGATAAAAAGGGAGATTTATATATATTTGAGTTAAAACGGTGGGAATCAGATAAAGAAAATTTATTGCAAGTTTTAAGATATGGTCAGATTTTTGGACAATATGATTATCATTTATTATCAGAGTTACATAATAAATACAAACCTAATAGTAAGGAACTTATAGAAGAACATAAAAGCTATTTTAATTTAGGAAATGACGAAGAAATTAGAAAAGAAGATTTTAATAAAAAACAGCATTTTGTAATAATAACGGATGGTACTGATTTTGAAACAAGGCAAGCAGTAAATTATTGGAGAAAAACAGGTCTTTTAATAGAATCTATAATATATCGTGTATATGAATCTTCAAAGAATGAAAAAATGATAGAATTTGAAACTTATAGTCCAGAAGAAGATGTAATAGAATTTGAAGAGGGTTGCTATATATTGAATACAAATTATAATAATGATAGCAAGGATGATAAAGACATGATAAAAAATCAAAAAGCCTCAGCCTTTTATGACCCATGGAAATTTAAAATTAATAAGGTTCAAAAAGGTGATAAGGTTTTTCTATACAGGAGTGGAACTGGAATTGTAGCTATGGGAAAAGGTAATGGAATTATTCATAAAAAGAATTATCAAGATAAACCTACAGAAGTAAATGAAGAATATTACACAGAATTAGAAGATTTTAAAGTTTTATCTGAACCATTAACAGCAAAAGAAGTGAAAGAAATTACACAAGTGGATTATAGATTTATGCAAACAATGTTTGGGATAGGAAAAGAAAATGGGGATAAGATTTGGAAGCATATAATAGATAATTGTTTGTAATAATAAATTTTTTGATTTTTATTCATTTTGCTGAAACAGCATGGATATTGGGTAGAGTTAAGAAATTAGTGAAAACAGAGATAAGTGTTACGTTTGATTGGGATGAATTTATTAAGAAGCCCTTAAATCTATTCATATGGGAAGCATTTGTATCTAAGAGTTCTAAATCTACAACTCATTCAGGTGATGCAGAAGTTGCAGTCAAAACATTTATTAATAAATATCCTAATATTATACAAGCTAATGCTGTAACAGCAGAAAATCCATATAATTTAATTGCGGCCACACTACTAAGAGTAGGGATAAGTGATGATGTAGAGATGTTGAGAAAATCATGTATTGTAATAAAGGCATAGATATTAGGGCTAAGGTAGTAAAAATTTCAACTTTATATTACTTTAAAGCATAAGCTTTAAGTATGTTTTTGGAGGTTATTATTAAATGAAAATAGATGAATTTTTTGAAAGTACAATTTATAATAAATTAGATTTTAAGGTACAGGAATTACTACAAGATTTAATACAAAAATTAGGTGATTTGGATTATGTAATAATAAGAAGAAATGATAAAGCTTTAGTATTAAAGGTTAGAGGAATGTATGAGAATAATCCAAGGTCAAAAGCTAATATTGCAACAATCAGATTAAAGCAGGGATACATTACTGTGGGACCATATAAAAATAATGATGAAAATATAGTAACTTGTAGAAGTAAAGATGATATAAATGTTAAGCTTATAGAGGATATAAAGAGCATTTATAGAGAAAAGTTATAATGCTCAGATAAGGAATTAATCAATTTATATAAATATAAAAGATGGGCAAGAATTTAAGCTTATCCATCTTTTGTCTTTTAGAACAGATCTTTTATTAGAGATTTATCATCTTCATTTAAAGAATTTATTATATTTTGGCTTGTTGGGGGCGAGAAGTTGCTATTGCATGAATAGTTATTTTCTTTAAGCACTTTTTTTATAAGCTCTTCAACTTTAGCTTCTAATTCTTGACATGGAGTATCCTTAACATTCATTTCACTTCGTACAAGCTGACATATAAAGAGACTTATGTTGGGTTTAGTTTTCAAATATTGATAAATGTCTTGGTAGTGTTCGCAGAAACTTATGGATAGCTTTTTAGTTTTCATATTTAACCTCTAAGATATTAAAGAAAGATAAGCAATTTGAGAATTGAGGGTCCTTCTCTATTATCGCAAGTTGGTATTGAGACAGTAGATTTTCTTTCAACAATAAAGCTCCCCCACCACAAAAAACTAAATTGCTATTGTTGAATGTCAGCCCCCTGCTTCTTCCGTAATTAAATATATTAGATATATGATTATTAATTAGCTTGTCTATAATTTCTTTACTATCTGCTTGCTTTACACCTGCAATGTATAAGTATTGATCGTTGCTTAAAATTTGTTCAACATCACTGTCTGATATAAGCAATCCATAACGTTCAGTTAACTTTTCTGCTATTTTACCTCTTAAAACATTTATGCCTAAGTTTGCGATATTCATACTATCAAGCTCTGGAACTAACTTATTGAAAGTACAATAATTTATGTTTAAAGAGCCAATATCTATTAATGTAACTTTTTTGTTTCGAAAATCACCACTTCTAACGAATATTGGGCCTATTGCTTCTGGTAAAACAATAATTGAAGTGATTTTGAAAAGATATACCTTGTTATTTACTTTTATAGATATTATGTTTCCGTTGTTCTGTATGAAATTTCTATACGCTTCCTTTAAGGAATTGTTCTTGTAAATGTTTAATGGTGCATTTATTGCGAGGCATATGTTTGGAACACCAGTTGACATAGCATTTAGTTTTTCAATAATCTTACATATTGAAATATAAATACATAATTGATGTTCTATAGTGTTTTTGTTTATTTGGAAGTTGCATGAACTTTCTGAAACCATATCGCCTATAAGATATGATTTACCTTGGAAATCAACGTTGTAGGAATTGTGTGATAAGTCAGCTCCTAAACATGAAACCTCTTGAACTTTAGTTCTAAAGGCAAATTTTTGTATATTATTTACTATTTTAGTTACAACTTTGGTTGTGCTTTTTCCTGTATCAACACTTATTAAAATATTTTTCATTTGTATCCTCCGTATATTGGGTTTAATTTTTAACTACTATATATTAAGCACTTATGTTCGTAATTATTCGCAGTATTTCGCATTAGGTAAGGCGAAGAAGGGGGAATACTTCGCCTTACCTAATGCTTGTTGACTATGTGCAACAACAGTAGTCGCAAATTCTTGGTATAATTTATATAGGATAAAAAAGTTTTTAGACTTTAAATATCATAGTGATTTTATGAAGTTAAGAAGTAAACATTATATATAATAGCAATAAAATTTAATAAAGGAGCTTTAAGATATTTGATGGAGGGGGGATAATATTAATGAAATTTGTGAAATCGGAAAATACTTAAAATAAAATAGATTGCTGTAAAATCATTGAAGATGAGAGGAAATGATTGAGGTGAGTAGAGCGGACACATTAAGGCAAAAAATTGAAAGAAATATTGGGTATATATTTAAAGAGTCAGAGTTGTTAGCTAAAAAATACCCAGATGATATGGTATTTAGTTATATAGAATCTTGGTGTCATAGAATTGTTTTACGTCATGACCCAATTTTTACAATAGATTTTGATGATGAAATAGATATGCTCGAAGATTTGGTAAAAATTAATTATAGTAATAAAGGACTTAAATCTTATTATTCTTGCGTGATAAAGACAAATGAAATGATTAAGGAAAAATATAAGAATAAGATTCCTAATCCAATACAATCGTTTAGGCAATCACTGAAAGAAATGAAACTTATGAGAGACGGTGAAATGCCCAAACCAGATATTAAGGTATTTTTAGATAAATTGGATAAAGAAATAAAAGAAGAAAAATAGAAAGAGGTGTTATGAATGTCTAATCATTCTGGAAGCTACATGTTAAATGATGTACTATATATTGCAAAGGAGATGGGTATTTTTGAGGCTATAGGCGAGGAGAAAAGTCGTAAATTTGCTTTAGAGCTAATTAATAAGATAGGCAGAGAATATGATTGTAACGATGGAGAAATACTTGAATCTATAGGAAATGAATTGGGAATATGTTATTGCTGTTTGGAGGAAACATATGAATTGGATTATAGTGGACTCTGTAAAAATTGTGGAGGGGAATTTGAGTAGGAAAATTAGGGGGAAGGAGATTAGGATTAAGGGTATTAGAATTAAGGATTAAATGAATAGTTATATTAGGTAGTAGTTTTTACTTTTTATTATTTATAAAATTGATGGCAGTTCAAGAACTGTTATGAGAAGGTGAACATAATTAGTAGAAGTGATACAGTTAAACAAAAGATAGAAAGAAATACTTATTATATCTATAAGATTTCTGGTAAATTGGATTTAAAATATACCCATATTAGGGTATTTCACTATATCCAAGGAATGTATAGTTTAGTTGTAGAGAATAACGTACCTTTATGGAAAATCAATACTGATAGCGAAATAGAATCTCTTGAAGAAGTATTAAGTGATAGCAGGTTTTCCAAGCTTAAACAGGATAAAGCTGTTGTGGAATTACGTAATTATGTTATTGTAACAAATACAATGATAAAGGCAAAATATAAATATAAAATAAAAATGTATATAAATTTTAGTATAGGTAGTGATGAAAAAAGGGGAAATACTAAATGGCGAAAATTAAAAAGCATTTAACTCCTAATGGAAAAAGAAAGAAAACAACTTGTCCTGAAGGAATTTTCAAATCTGAGGCTCAAAAGAATACTGAACTGGTTTTGAAACTAATGAGAGGGTATTACCAAATCTACTATTAGGAGAAAAGTTCAATAAATATAAGGGGAAAGTGAATAAATATAAGGGGAAAGTGAATAAATATGGAAGCTGGAGACATTTTTAATGCTTTATATTATAAGGAATTGAATGATGTAAATTTAGAAACTCAACTCCAAAAGTTTAATGAATTGATAAATAAGGATTTTAGAGATATTGTAGAAAGCTCTTTCAAAGCAGGTTTTCAAGAAGGTGAAAAAATGGCAAGAGCTAACGAGCGACTTATGCTAAAAGGAAAAATAGTTGGTAATCTATTTGTAAATACTGATATGACTGATGATGAAATATATAAGATTGTGGGGTTAGGTGAAGAAAAATGGATAGAGTATATCAAATATTTAAGAGGTCAATATGAAAAAGGGAAGAATGAAGGAAAGAGAAAAGCTGAAATGAAGCTTTTAATTTATAGTATTACAGAAAGGTATGGAGATTTGTCAGAGAAGATTAAAAAAGCTTTAGAAAATATGAAATATGAAAGCTTAAAGGAAAAATTTGATACTGCTGAAAGCTCAGAGGAGTTTATTGAAATCTTATGGCTAAATGATAATGAGAATAAATGGTAAGAAGAATGTGTGATGAATGGTACATACAGCAGAATATTGTTTCTGAAATTATGGATAGTTTTTATAATTGGCTAATAATAATGGCTAAAAAAGATTTTAATGAACTTAAATTTAATAGTTGTCAAGATTTTTTTGATGAATACCAAAACCTTATAAAGATTTTATTAGAAAAACGAGAACCTATAAAATATGATATTAGATATAAACAATTTAATGCTGATTCAATTAGAAGACTAAAAATTATTTTGGAAGCTACAAAAGAAGAATATGAAGCAATGTCTAATAGTAATGATAAAGATATGGTATATTTCAATAATTTGATTGGTTGGTATGAAGCTATTCCATTTGAGACAGAGATGTTTATTGATAGCTTATTAAGTAAGCAATAAAATAGAGGTGAATGTACAACAGTGTAATAATAGAAAAAATAAAGGATATATAGATAAATAATTATAAAAAATTGTAATAGAATGAGACTTTAAAGATATTAGTATATATTAAAATATGAAATGGATGGAGAAATAATGGTAAAACAAGTAATTGTAATGAGAAAAGATTTGCAAATGACTAAAGGTAAAATGGTTGCACAAGGAAGCCATGCTTCTTTGGCTGTAATATTAAAAATGTTTAGAAGCAACAAAAGTATAGATGAATTTCATCCTGAAATTGATAACGGAAAATACGAATTATCATTAGAAGTAAATGAAGGTTCAGAATTAGATGAATGGCTGAAAGATGGTTTTACAAAGATATGTTTATATGTTAATTCTGAAAATGAGTTATTAGATATTTACAATAAGGCAGAACAAAGCAAACTGCCAGTTGCACTAATAGTTGATGGTGGAGCAACGATGTTTAAAGGGGTAAAAACTATAACTTGTTTGGCTATAGGACCTGCAAAATCAGAAGAAATAGATAAAATTACAGGAAACTTAAAGTTATTGTAGTAGAATGAAAAATATAAATTTTTAGTAATATTAGAATAACAGAACAGAGTGTTAATGGTGATTTTATTTTATAAATGAATTCTCAAGGGATGAAGCTAAGGAAAGATTTGGATCTGATGATATTTACGACATATCTATGAGGTGAATGAAGAAAATTAAACTGGGAGAATAAATGAAGTGGAAAATATACTAAGAATACAACAAATCGAAGTTAAAGATTTTAAAAATGTATTATACGGTAAAGTAGCTTTTCATAGTTACAAAAAAGAAGAGATTTTTTCAAATTCATACAGTGCGGATATATTAGGCTTGTATGGGCAAAATGGTTCTGGAAAAACAACTATAGTTGAAGGAATTGATATTTTAAAAATAGTTTTATCGGGAGAAAAGCTTGATAAAGATACAAAATATTTATTATCTTACAATACGAACTCCTCTGCTTTTAAATACACATTCACCATGCAGGTAAATAATAAAAAGTATATGGTTTACTATAGTTTTAAATTGAGATGTAATATTGAACAGGATAGATTAGAGGCTTTTCAAGAATCACTTAAATATGCAGATATAGATATTGAAAACAAGGGAATATGCTCTATTAAAAGTATTATTGAATTTAACATGGATGAAAAATCAGAAAATATCTTTGGACCAGTAAGAAATTATAATCTTATAAAAAAGATAAACAAAGATATTAAAACAGACCTGATAGTATCTAAAAAAATGGCTAAAGGAAACGGTAATTCTTTTATTTTTAATAAAGACAGTATGGATATATTCAACAAGATTTTTACAGGAGAATATGAATTAAATTTTAAAATAATTTGTTCCCTTCAAAACTATGCGGCCGAAATATTTGTAATAAAGAATAATTATTTAGAGCATATTGATTTAAGTTCTATTATGCCTTTTAATCTTATTATAGGTAGCAAAGATTGGCTAACAAGAGGGAAATTTAGGGTTGCTCTATTTGATACAATGATAGTTAACTTAGAAGTATTTGAGATATTAAATAGAGTAATTGGGAAAATAAATATTGTATTAACATCACTTATACCTGGATTAGCTTTAGAAATAAATACAATAAAAGATGAATTTATGGAAAATGGAATGACAGGAAAGTTATTTGAATTACTTTCAGTAAGAAGTGATATTAAGATACCATTAAAATATGAGTCAGATGGTATAAAAAAAATAATATCTATTATTAGTGGATGTATAGCAATGTATAACAATGAAAGAGTATGTATAGTAATTGATGAATTAGACTCAGGTATTTTTGAATTTTTACTTGGTGAATTATTAACTGTATTAAAGGAAAATGCAAAAGGACAATTAATATTTACCTCTCATAATCTAAGAGCTTTAGAGGTTTTAGATAAAAATGATATAGTTTTTACTACTACAAATCCGAAAAATAGATATATAAAATTAAAAAATGTTATAAAAACCGACAATCTAAGAGATGTTTATTTGCGAGAAATTTTTTTAGGTGAACAAAATCAACCTATTTATAATAAAACAAAAAGCTATGATATCAGTAGAACTTTCAGGAAAGCGGGAGTAAAAAATGAGCAAAAAGAAAAGTAATAATTTTTTATCGTAGATGTTTTTTTGATAAAGTATTTAAAACTAAGTAAAGGTGTATGATTTTAAATGAGACAATATATACAAGTAGGAATTTGTTTTAGAATAAAGGTAAGCAAAAGGGAAATGAAATAGAGTAATTTTGAAGAAATTAAAGAGGCATTAGGAAAAGAAACATTATTAGATTTGTATGAAATTAGGTAAGTTCAAAGTGGATACATTTTTTCATCAAAAGATGAAGTGTTAGAAAATAGGGAGTTACTTCAATTTTTAATGGAACAGTATAAATTATTGAACTTTAATGAAAAGAAATCAGAGGAGATTATTGATAAATTAAAAGGTTTAAGTAAAGTTGATGATATAATTGAACCTGCTGAGAAGAAAAAGTATGAAAAATTCAGTAGTATATATGATAATGTATATTGCACGATTTGTGAATATAGAATGATGGTTGAGTATGAATTAATTATTTTTATGTTGGAAGGTAAAATAATGATGGAGTGCTATAGGAGATTTTTAAGGTATATTGAAAATCTTATTGTAAAAAATAACTACTATAAGTTAAGGTGCTTATAGGATAATATTAGGAATAAAGAAGATAGCATTAAGTAATTAAATTGGTTATATTAAAATTAAAGAAAAAACTTCTATAAATTATTATGATATAATAATTTGATGATAAGGTTGTATAGATAAAATACCTTAAACCTAACTTGGGAGTGGTAAAATAATGGATGAATTTATGAAACAGATCGCTGATTTAATTAATAGCGAAGTAGAGAAAAGAACAGAGAAAATAGTCATGGAAAGGCTTAATGGTGTGATAAAGAGTTTAGCAAATAAGCTTAGTATAGATGATATAGCATGGGCTACAGAATTATCAGTTGCAGAAGTTAGGAAATGCTTGCAGGAGATTGTTGATATACAAAATAACATTTTAAAGCTTTGCAGAAAAAATGATGAATTGGAGACAATAGAAAGCTATTTTAAATTAGGCAAAGGTAAATCAGGTATTGAAATAGATTAAAATAAATAATGAGTTATGCTCTGGAATAATCCAGAGTATTTTTTATTTTAATAAGAAATTAACGTTTATTAAATAAACAAGAAAATTAATTTGTTCAATTAGAAAAGTAATAATATATTTCAAATAATAAATGTTTATAGTAAACTCTACTTTTTTACGTACATGACAATTAATGCAAAAATATGATAAAATAGTAATTAATATTGGCTAATATATACAAAGTAACTTGAATGTAAATTTTATTTATATAGAAGGTGGGGGATGTACTTGGAAAATAACTATGTTAGTTATCCAGTTGTTGAGAAATATAAAGAAAGTGGTCAAAGGCAAGTTTTTAGAATAATACATCCTGAGTTCGGAGAATGTATTATGAAAAAAGGAAAATGCTTATCTAATACTTCATTAGAAAGGATAAAAAGAGAAGTAAGTATATTAAGAGAGATAGATTCAGCTTATTTTCCTAAGAACTATCAAGCTAATTACTTTGGTTCAGGTGAATTTATAATTTTTGAAGAATATATAAAATCTAAGACTTTATCAGAGTTTAAGGAAGAATTTAAAGGTGATGAAAAAAAGGTATTTAATCTATCTATTAATATAATAAATGGTTTAGAAATAATCTGGAATAAAAGAATAGTTCATAGAGACCTAAAGCCCGATAATATACTAATATTATCGAATGGCAGACCAGTAATTATAGATTTAGGTATAGCGAGAATGTTGGAAGAAAAATCACTTACATTAACAATTCAGCAAAATGGACCTTGCACGCCCGTATATGCTTCTCCAGAGCAAATATCTAATAAAAAAAATAGTATAGATATAAGAAGTGATTTTTACTCATTAGCAATAATTATAGCTGAATTGATACTTGGAGAACACCCATTTTCTGCAAAAGTTGTTGGACAAGGAATGAGTACCTTTGAAAATTTATTAAATAATAGGTACAAACTTAAATATGGAGATATTATTATTTCAGATAAGGCAAAGAGACTAATAGACAAGCTTTTACAAAAAGAGCCTTATCAAAGGGTTAGGACTGTGAAGCAATTAAGAGAAAAAATAAATGAAATTTTATTTTAGGTAACAGAGAGGAGATACAATATGAATAAAATAGAAGTTTATCATCAATGTGGTCATAATGATGTCTGGAATTTTGATATATTTAATAAAGATAATATAGGCGATGGATTTATATTTGCTCCTAAAATGGCTAAGTATGACAAAATAGAGAAATTAAATCTTGATATAAAAAGTAAATCATTCTTTGATCCTCAATTTTATTATCCAAGAAGTACAGTTAAGAAGTTTTCAAAGATTGATTTTTTTCCCAATGTTATTACAGGAGGATATAGCACAACCAATTATGAAGAATTATGCTATGAATCAGCAAATAAATGTGTAGAATTTCAAGTATCACAGGACTATAAGTTTATAGTAGTTCCAACTATTGTTTATGACGAAACACCTCAAAACTATATTGAACTTCTAAGAAGCTTATATATAGAGCCATTTTTACAAGAGTGCACAAAGCAAAATATCAAAGGGAAAAAGGTATTGTTATCTGTTGTTATAAAGGACACTCAACTGGCAAATGAAGAATTGAAGAATGAATTATTAAATTTAATAACTGGTTATGAAGAAATACAGGGAGTTTATTTAGTTCCTTCAAGTAAAAGTGTAAGCAAGAGGATAAAAGATATGGATTATATATTTAATTTGTTAACATTTATAAAGGATTTAAAAGAAAATGATATGTATGTTCATCTTGCATATATAGATATAGAAGGGATAATATTTTCATTATCAGATATAGATTCTGTATCAATAGGCGTATTTGAAAATGTGAGAAAATTTAATTTGGAAGATTTTAAAGAGAAAACTGATGGAAGTCATCCTAATGGACCTAATAGAAGAATTTATAGTAATAAGTTGTTTCAATGGATTGATTTTGATTATATAGGTGCGATAGAAGGGCTGGATATATTTGCTGAATTATTTGAAGATAACAAATATGTAAGTTTTAATGTTCCAAATGAAAAGAATTGGCATTTTAAGAATCCTGAATTATATAAGCATTATATGATGTCGATGTATAATCAATATAAAGCACTTCCATTTGACTATGAAAAAAGGTATAATTTTATATTGAACAATTTAAAAGAAGCTATAAAATTAAATGAGTTAATAGAAAATGAAGGAGTACTATTTGATAGTAACAGTAACGGAGAACATTTATACAAATGGGTTACAGCCATTAATAAGTATAATAAATATTTGAAAGGGGAATAATCGTGTTTGTTTCAGAAGCAGAATTAGTGAAATTTTCATTACCATTAATCATAGAAGAGTTTAGAAATGAAAACAATAAACTGGATTACATTCAAGAACCAAAAGGTTTATTTGGAATTCCTGATGTTATTATATTTAATGGTAAAGTTGTTTCAATAGAATATAAACTTAAAAATTGGAAACAGGCGATGAAACAAGCATATAGGTATCAAAGTTTTTCATATGAAACATATGTTGTATTGGATATGGAATATGCACATATTGCAAAGAAAAATATTGATATGTTTAAAAAATTTAATATTGGATTAGGAGCAGTAGATAATGAAACTATAAAATTTTATTATAAGCCAAAGAAGAAGAAGCCATTTAATAATGCATTATCAGAAAAAGCGTTAGAGTTATTCTCTTAGTATGTATTTTATTTATCTATTTGTAGTATTTCTATATTCATTATACTTGAAATAACTATATATGATGTATGCAATGAGTTAGTTAAATTGGAGAGAATATAATAAAGTAATTTAATATAGAGTATAATCAAAAGGCACCTTTAGGGTGCTTTTTTATACATAAATGTAAGGCTTAATATTGTCTATGTTCAATGAAACATAACTACAGGTGAACATTAATAATGAGTACAACATAATTAAGTTATAGATTAAATTAAATATATAATAGAAAATGTGTGAGTATTCCTTTTTTAGTCCACTTATGATATAATTTACAAGAATTAAATTTGTTTGCCCAGGTCGTAGGTTCGATTCCTTCACTCCCTACGCTTAACATCATAAGTATTTGTGCAATTAAGCAACTTTGTGAAGCTACAATTAAAGTTACTGTTGGTAATTTAATTGCAACTTGCAAGGAAAAATGCGGAAGGATGTGGTGTGTTATGAATATTATATTCACAACTATAGCTCTATGTGGCGTTTGCGGGGAGTTAGCTCAGTGGTAGAGCATGTGATAAAGTAAATCAGCATAGAGCTGAATCCAAAAATACAGCACCATTAAGGTGCTTTTCTAATATAGATTATAAAATCAAGGTGAATAAAAAACATTATAGTGGAAATTTATTTGCAGTGTTTTTATTAATTGTGCTATTGAAAATAAATTTTAAAGTCCTGGTGTATTTGGGTCCGATAAAAATAGTATAAAGTTATATATAAATATTGCTACTTGAATTTGTGCCATTTTTAAGGTCTGTTCTTGGTTTTTTTCCCAATCATCTTTATTATCTGATAATGCCCACTGCCACCTTTCCCATCCGTTTGGATTATTAGCGTAGAAGTTAACACCAGTGAGATTACTTATGTTTCTATTTTTTTTCATATTATAATCATCCATGCCTTTAGCGAAACAACAGGAATGTGCAGAAATTGCACTACAAAATAATCTAAATCCAATTTTCCCGATATTATTTTTTAGATCATAACGATATTTATTATAAAAATCATATTTATTCCAATAACTTTTTTCATCATTTTCAAATATATTTATATTACAAAAATCCTTTGCTGATGAAATAGCATATTTTTCTTTGATATCACATGCGTAAAATTCAAATCCTTTATGATTTGAAACTAAAGATTTAAACTTGTTAGGTAAATATTTCATCATATTTCTTTTATAAGCTATAAACGCTATTTTGTTTGAAGCATGATGTGTTTCATTCATATCTTCTATATAGTGGCACGCTCTTGATAACTCAATAATTATTTCATCATCAATTGATTGTATTTTATCAAAATGTTCTACAGCATTAATAGCGTGATATATAAACATTTCATTTGCATTAAACCAAATTCCCTGATTTGTCTTAATTTTATCTATGTAGTTTGAAGCTGTGTGAGGATCAAAAAAGTGTAATGAATACATTGGAACAAAAGGAATTTTTATTCCTTTAATATATCTATTACTACCCTTTCCAAGCTTAAACTCTATAACTCCAAAATTCTCATATTTATCTGGGTCATTTGCATGATTAATAAAAATTTCATTTTTACTTAATAAAGTATTTAATAATGAATCGAATTTATTACGAATATTAGAGGATAAGAGACTTAAATTTATAATGTTTTTTTCAATATCGTTTTTCAGTACAAGAAGACCTTGTCTATGCAAAAAATTATGTGTGGTAATAATTGTTTCGTGTGAAGTTCCCATAGAATTTCTCCTATAATAAAATTTTTATTTATTTAAATTAATGTATATAGTATATTTTACTATGTATTTTCAAATATTTCTATATTAGTGATACAGTTTATGTTTAGTATTCCTTATTGATGTTGCCTATCTTCAATACTTCAGCTATTGAATGTGCTAATTTTAAAATGTTATAATTTACATATGGCTATTAGCAAAATAATGCAGATAACTTTGAAAAGTATCTGCATTATTTATTAGGATTTTTCAATCTGACACAAAAGTGTTTTGTTAGATTGGGAATGGCTAATTTAGAGGCTTTCAGAGTTTTGAGTAAAAAATCAAACTTTGAATCTGACATAACTATAGAATAATTAACATTGTGTAAGATAAGAGGTGAATTAGTGAATACAGTAAATCCAATTAGAGATAAGAAACAATTAGAAGCAATGAAAAGTTTTTTAAAAGGAAGAGATACCAGAGATTATCTTATGTTTATGGTAGGAATTTCCAGTGCTTTAAGAATTTCAGATATTCTAAGATTAAAAATAAAAGATATTTGGAATGGAAAAAAGCCACAGGAATTTATAATGCTTAATGAAAAGAAAACAGGGAAGTCTAAGAGATTCCCAATAACAAAAAACTTAAATCGTGCAATAATTTTATATATGAAGGAATGTGATTTAGAACAAGAAGATTATGTATTTCAATCAAGAAAGGGAAATAAAAAACCAATCACACGTAGTCATGCGGCCTATATAATAAGCAATGCGGCCGACTATGTAGGAATTAAAGAACCTACATCAACGCACTCTATGAGAAAGTCATGGGGATATTGGGCATACAAGTCAGGCGTTTCGTTAGCTTTAATAATGGAGGCTCTCAATCATAGTAGTATCGCTAATTGTAGGAAGTATTTGGGAATTACTCAGGATGATTTAGATGATGTTTATTTGTCTTTAAATTTATAAATTAAGGGGGAAGAAAATTTGGAAAATACGAAAGAATATATAGGATGTTGGTATTTGCCCGATAACAGAGAAAATGAAATATATGGAACTTTAAATATAGATGAAGATAATAAATTAAAATTAAACTTATGCGGAGTATTTGGTGAATTAAAAGAGCAATTTAATTATGAAAAGCTAAAAGTAATAAATGGTTTTACAAAAGAAGGGGAAAAGATTACTTTATTAAATAGTAATGTTGCAGATTTTAAATTTAAAATGCATGGAATACCAAGTAAAAGTTATACGCCTCAATATATGATAATTGGAGAACATTTTAATAGTATTGATGAAATTAAAATTAATTCAGTTAGTTCGAGATATACACATTTAAGTAAATGGATTAGTATTGCTCCATTTGAGAGAGATATAAAAGAGGAAGAAAAAGAATTTGTTTTGAGGTACAAGTTACCAAAGCAGAAAATATATAGATTACAAGATAAAACTATTAAGATAAATTTTAGTGCTACTATGAATGGAAATTCTTTAGAAGAATGTGCAATTTATCAAAAAGTATCAATAGGATTTGGAGAACTGAAAGAAAAGACATTTAATTTAACTTTGGATTTAGTCAATGATTTTTCGGAATTCTTAACTCTGTGTATTGGTGAAAAAGTTAGTCCGTATGATATTGAAGCTATAACAGAAAAGGGGAGTCGTATTTCAATAACTTGGAATGGTATCATTTTAAAAGAGAATACTAAAAAAACATTACAGAATGTATTTATTCCATATCCATTGGTTCAAGATAAGTTTCAGAAATGCTTAGAAAATTGGTATGACAAAAATGAAAAATTGAAGCCTATAACAAATTATGTTGTAGAAGCTTACCAAAGAGTGTTTTATATACCAATGTCATTTCTAAAAATAGTACAGGCGTTTGAAGCTTTTTCAAGAAGAATGAGAAATAATTGTAAAATAGATTCAGACGAACATAAAAACAGAATCAATTATATTATGAGTAGAATTGATAATGCTGATTATAGAAATTGGTTAGAGGAAAGATTAAGATATTCTAATGAGCCAAATCTAAATAGCAGAATTAAAGATTTGTTTACAGAATTAGATTTTATAATAAATATAAGTAGTAAGAATAAGAAAAAACTTGCTAATATGATAAAAGACACAAGAAACTATTATACTCATTTTGATGAAAGTAACAAAGGAAAGGCAATGAGTGCTAAGCAAATATTTTACATATCAAGGTATATTTTATTAGGATTAAGAGTTCTAATAATGATGGAATTAGGTTTAGATAAGCAACTTATAAGAAATCAAATAGATTATAATAATGAACTATTTTTCTTAAATGATTTAAATGAGTTGTTTAAACTAAATATTAAAGAAAAAGATTTTATAACAAAACAATGTGAAGAAGCTTTCGCTAAGATAGATGAAAGAATAAATCAACCAAGAAATACAGAGAAATAAAATGTTTCAATATAGGCATTACTTAAAGTGACCATAAAAAAAAGATAAATGGTTGCCCAAAGTCAATGCCTTTTTGTTATGTAAAGGAGTTAACTAAAATGATTAGTTCAAATGATTTATATAAAAGTGATAATAAAGATTACGTTCCAGGAATAAAAATACAAGATTTTGCCCCAAGAGGTCGTGTATCTCGGATAAAAGGAAAAACAACAAATCGAGTACATCACCTTTTAAGCGATTTAGAAACAAATGTGTTCTGTTTACTGGATTTTGAAGAAAAAATAACAGATATAAAAGAGCATTATCCATTATTAGACTTGCATGAGGTAGTAGAGGAATTATCAGATATTAAATTACAGAAGTTTAAGAATAAAAAAACTGGTGAAGAGTATATATTCACAACTACATTTGTAATTACATTAAAGGGTGACGGTGAAGAAAAATATTTAGCTTTATCTGTTAGAAATGAAACTGAGCTATACAGAGATTTACTTTTAGAAAAGCTTGAAGTTGAAAGGAGATATTGGACTGAAAAGGGAATTAACTGGTCTATTATTACTAATAAAGATATACCAATGGCTAAAGTAAACAATATTAAGTGGCTATATTTAGGAGATATAGATATTAAATACGAAGAAGAAGCTTATATTAAGGAAGTTATGGCAAATAAAATTACATACAATAAATGTTCCATAAAAGAAATATTAGATAATGTTGATAAAGAACTGTCATTACCTATAGGCACAGCTTTAGTTATATTGAAAAGAATGATAATTTCTAATGAAATTATTATAGATTTATATGTTCCTATTAACATTGATATGTCAGCAGAAAAATTTACTGTTAATTATCAAGAGGTGAGAAAAAATGTGCTGTAGCTTAACTGTAAATAGCTTAATAAAGGTTGGTGAAGATGAAAAAGAAATAGAAAGAGTTTTATGGATTTCAGAGGAGATTAATATAGCTTTTCTGATAAATATTTTTGATAAATCTTGGCCGCATGAAGCTAAATTATCTGAACTAACTGTACTTATAAATGAGAAGATGGTTCAATTTATTACAAATGAAGTACATTATAGATTAATTGTTGAAAGTGAGTTAAGTGAAAAGGATAAGAATAAGCGTGATAAAGCTTTTAAAGCAGTTATGGAATTTTACAAGTATATAGATGAACCTAATATATTTATAACACATGAACGTAATAAGTTTATTAGCAAAGTAATAAAAAAATGTGGTATTAGCAGAAGAACTGTTGAAGATTATATTAAAAGGTACTGGAAACGAGGAATGAACCCTAACTCATTATTGCCAGATACATATAAATGTGGAGGAAAAAATAAACCTAAAATAGTAGGAGAAGTAAAAAGGGGACGACCAAGATTAAATGACGTAAATAATGGAATCAATGTTGATGAAAACATTAAAAAGATATTCAGAACTTCTATTAATAAGTTTTACAATAATCAAAAGAAAAATTCATTAGTAACAGCATATCATCTAATGTTGAAAAAATATTTTAGTAAAAAAGTTACAAATGAAAAAGGGAATACAGAATTAATTTTAAAAGATAAAGAAAATATACCATCTTTAGCTCAGTTCAGATATTGGTTTAATAAAGAAAGAGATTTAAAGAAAGAAATTTCAAGTAGAAAAGGAGCGAGAATATTTTATCAAAAACATAGAGCTGTACTTCATTCGGTTAATGATTTAGTAGTAGGTCCAGGAATGGAGTATCAGATAGACGCTACTATAGGTGATGTGTATTTGGTTTCAAGATTTAATAAAGAATGGATTATCGGACGTGGTGTGATTTACATAGTAGTAGACACATACTCACGTTTAGTTACAGGAGTAAATGTTACTTTAGAAGGACCTTCGTGGAGTGGGGCTATGGGTGCTTTAGCAAACGCAATGACTGATAAGGTTGAGTTTTGTAAAGAGTATGGTATAGAAATTAGTGAAGCAGAATGGCCAGTAAGATATGTACCATTTTCTATATTGGGGGATAGAGGAGAATTAGAAGGATTTAATGCTGACAATTTAGTTAATAGCCTTGATATTAAAGTGTCAAATACTCCGCCATTTCGTCCAGAATGGAAACCAATAGTAGAGCAACAATTCAGGCTTTTAAATATAAAAACTAAGACTTTAATGCCAGGTGCGGTTAACCCTGATTTTAGAGAGCGTGGAGCAAAAGATTATAGATTAGATTCAAAACTGAATATTAAGCAGTTTACTAAGATAATAATATTATCAATTTTATTTCATAATAACCATCATATTTTGAAGGGATATAAAAGAGAAAAAGGTATGATCGAAGATGAAATTGAACCAATCCCAATAAACTTATGGAAGTGGGGAATAAAAAATAAAAGTGGAATGTTGAGAACAGCACCAGAAGAACTAATTAAGTTAAGCCTTATGCCAAGGGACAAAGCAACTGTTACAGAAAAAGGTATACGGTTCAAAGGGATATTTTATAGCTCTATAACTGCGATAAAGGATAGAATTTTTGAGACTGCTCGTTCAAAGGGTAATTTTAAAGTAGATGTAGCATATGATCCTCGAAATCTTAACAATATTTATTGGATAGATAAAAGTGGAACAAAATATGAGAAATGTTTTTTATTAAAAAAAGAGTATAGATATTTAGATAAGACTATTGAAGAAATTGAATACCTTAGACAAAAGGAGCTTTTAATGGTGAAAAATATTGAAAGAGATGAGGTAGAAAAAAGAATAAATTTAATGGATGAAATAGAGAAGGTTGTAAAAGAAGCAACAGAGGAAGCTAAAGGAGTTAAATTAAATAGTTCTAATGTCAAAGGAATAAGGGCAAATAGACAGGCTGAAAAAATTATAAGTAGAAAAGAAGAAGCTTTTGTTATTGGGGAGGATGAACTAACGAATTCAGAGAAAATTGTAAAATATCCAATATTAGATTTTGAAGAAGATGATGATATGTTGTTGCTAAAGAAAAAACAAAAGGGGGAAAAGTATAGTGAATAATAATTTTGCAGTAGAAGCTAATTATAAAAAACAGTTAGTTAAAGAATATGGAGGGAATCCATTTATCGAGGCTCTTCCTGAAATATTTAATAAAACGGATGTTATAAATAAAATTGCATTTTACCCTAAGTTTGATGTAAGAGAAAGAGAATATGAAGCTCATATTCGTCTGCACCTAATCCAGAGATTATTCACCTATTTTCAACCTTTGCCGATATATTTAGAACTTGAAAGTAGAATATCGAGAATTTTAAGAATGGGATATACTATGAGAAACCCGATTACCCCTAAATATGTTAGAGAATTAAATAATGGATACAGAGATATATTAAATGAAAGAATAACTTTGAGTAATGGAGATAATTATGTAACAACTTCGAGTGGATTTTCACTCATAGGGGTTAGCGGAATGGGAAAATCCACCGTAATATCAAAGATATTAAATACGATGCCACAAGTAATTTTACACTCAAATTATAAAGGTAAACCATTTTGCATGACCCAATTAACTTATTTAAAACTTGATTGTCCATTTGATGGTTCACTAAAAGCACTTTGCTTAGAATACTTCTCATGTGTAGATAGGATTTTATCGACTAATTATTTTGAAAAATATAGTATGGCAAGACTTTCAGCCAATGCAATGCTTCCAATAATAAATCAAATTTCAAGAAATATAGGATTAGGCTTATTGGTTATTGATGAAATTCAAAATTTAAGTTTAGCTAAAAGTGGTGGTTCTGAAAAGATGTTAAATTATTTCTGTTCACTAATAAATCTATCGCTTCCAGTTGTTTTGGTAGGAACTCCCAAAGCTATGCCGATTTTACAAGGTGAATTTAGGCAAGCACGAAGGGGACAAGGAGATTTTGTATGGGATAGGTTAAAAAAAGACAAGCAATGGGACTTATTAATTGAAGGATTGTGGGATTACCAATGGGTTAGAAATCCACAACCATTAACAGAAGAAATAAGTAATATATTGTTTGACCAGTGTCAAGGTATAATAGATATTTGCATTAAGTTATTCTTTATGTCTCAGGTAAGAGCTATATCTTCAAAAAAAGAGATAATTACACCTGAATTAATAAGAAGAGTAGCTGATGAAAATTTAAAATTAGTTAGACCTATGCTACAAGCATTAAAAAATGGAGGTAAAGGCTTATCTCTTTACAATGATATTATGGTATTAGATGTGTCCAATTTTATAAATAATGAACAAAATCAAATTAATTTAAATAGTACAATAGAACAGTTTAAAAAAGTAAAAGAAAATAAGAAGAGTAGGGGAAAATTTGAATTAAAAGGTGAGGTAGCAATTAAGTTGTTGGATTTGGGATTTAAAGAAGAAGAAATTAATAAGTATTTAGAACAAGTTATTGATATTGGAGAAACAGATGTAAATAAAATTATAAGAACAATGTTGGGTTTCCTAATGAAAACAGGAAATAACAGTAGTGCAGAAAAAAATAAATCTAAGAAAAGTAAAATTGTACTTAAAGATAAAAATGACATAAGATATATAGCTAAAAAGTGTAAAGAAGAAGAAAAACCTATATATGAAGGATTAAAAAATAGCAATTATATTAAAGAGTTCGATAGCTTGATAATGGAGGTTGTTTAAATATGGTTACATTCTTTCCTATGCCATATCCAGATGAAACATTATATAGTATGATTGCACGCTATCACATTTGGAGTGGAAATTTAAATTCTAAAGCTACATTGAGAGATTTATTTAATACAACGTCAGTAACAGCAGGTAGAGAACTACCTGCTAATATTAATTTATTGATAAATAACTTGCCAGATAAATGTACACTGACAGTTGATAAAATTATTAAAAATCACACTTTATATAAATATTATACTGCATTTTTGACAAGTGAAAGAGCTAATTATATATATGATTTAATGGCAGAAGGAAAGGGCTCTTTAATATTTACTGGGTTAGGTATGTGTAATAACAATATGAAAATTGATTCGTCTTTAAAATATTGCAAAGTGTGTGTTGATAGTGAAAGAGATAATTTTGGAGAGGCATTTTGGCATGTAGAACATCAAGTACCAGGTGTCTTAATGTGTCAAAAACATCTTTCTGAACTTTGTATATGTACAAAATCTATTGAAATGAAAAATAGACAAGAATATTTAAATTTAGAGTTAAGTATAAGTAATAAAGATACGATAGTAGCTCATTTGAATACAAAGATTATAGAATATCAAAAGAAATTTTGTAAGAATGTTAATAACATTATAAATGGTGGTTTTGGATTTAAAAAGATGAATTTTTTTAGAGAACATTATCTAAAAGAATTAATTGATAAAGGGATGGCTGAAAGTAGAATGAAAATTTATCAACAAGATTTACTAAGAGATTTTAAAAGTTACTTTGGAGATGATTACTTAGAACTTTTAGGTTGTAATTTTGATATTGATAATAAATTTAACTGGGTAACTACTATTACCAGGAAACATAGGAAGAGCTTTCATCCAATTCAGCATTTATTAATGATAGAATATTTAAATATTGATATTAATGAGCTATTTAATGCTAATTACATAGAGGTAAAGAAAGGTAAAACTTATTTTAATAAAACAGATGAAGAAAAGGCCATTTATAGGCAAAAGTGGTTAGAGCTGAGGAAAAAGCATCCTAATAATAGTAAGAGCTTTATTATAGATTTAGATATTGCAACTTATACATGGTTAAATAGGCACGATAAAAATTGGATAAAAGAAAATTCGCCTATAAAAAAGACGTATGGATATAGTAAAAAGATTGATTGGGAGAAAAGAGATGAAGAAATATTGCAGGAGATTAAAAGGGTTGTAGAAGCTATGTATAATAGTAAAGAAAAGCCAGAGAGAATTACTGTTGGAGCAGTTGGAAGAAAGATAGGAAAAGTTTATTTATTACGGAAATACTTAGATAAAATGCCTAAGACTAAGGAATACTTACAAGAAAAAGCTGAGTCAGTTAAAGAATTTCAAAATAGAAGAATAAAATGGGTAAAAGAAAATGTAACTACTAATGGAGAAAATGAATGGATTGTAAGGCGAGAAGCAGGAGTAAAATAAAATAGTTTTTATCACATATTTTAGATATAATTAAATCTAAAACTCATAAAATAAGAAGTTAGTTTTATAGTTATTTAAAAGATAATATGGTATAATAAGTAAAATATTATCACTCTTTTATTTGTAATATGATTAGTAAAATATATATTTGATAAAGTGGGAGAATAGTAAAATGGTGGAAGTTTGTGATTTATGCAAGAAGAGAATTGCAGTGTTTAAATGTAATGTTTGCAATATAAATATATGTAATTGGTGCTGTGATAAGTTTCAAATTGGACAGGTTACTAAAGGGTGGAAAAGATATTCTGGTAATTACAATAATTTTCTTAAAAAATATTCTAAAGAATGTTCAAAGTGTGATTATTGTTTCAGAAATGATCAATATCAAATGGATAATAAATCAGATGTTGGTTTTGGCTCAGCGAGTTACAGTTTTATATATAAAGATAAACTTGTTTTTTCATGGAATTTTAAAGAATTAGCTAAGAAAAAAATTAGATTAGTAAAAGAAGAAGAAAATAAAAATATATTAGATTATTATATTTTAGGAGACTCTCATATTTTATTAGGTCAATATAAGATTGCATATAAGAATTTAATTAAAGCAGTAGGACTAATGAACGGAAATATAGATAATGAAGATAAAATACTTATTTATATAAAGATATACCAATGTTGTGAGGCATTGAATTTATACTTAGAAGGAGAAAAATGGATAAATAAGGCTATTATATTAGATGATACAATGACAAAATTATACAGGTATAAAGGAGATATTTATAGATTACAAAATAAATATGAAAAAAGCATAATTTATTATGATCTTTCTTTAGACAACCTTGGTTATAATAGTAGTGGTAAAATGGATAGCTTTTATGAATTTGCTTATATAGGATTAGCAATAGATTATTCAAAACTTAATAAATATGATGATACAATTAAGTGGGCTAATAAATTTTTAAATAGAATAGGTGATTTTGAATACATATATGAAATTTATGAAAAAATTAAAAATGGGATGACTATTGATGGATTAGGTTTTAGCTTTGATATGATTGTTGATTTGTATAATTTAATTACAATTTCATATTTAGAAAAAAAAGAATTTTTTATGGCAAAAGAATATGTAGAAAAATCTGAAAAGTTATCACCAGACAATATAGAGACTGCCAAATTAAGTGGTAGAGTAATACAAGGATTAAATATGTCTAATGAAATAAATAGATTAAAAAAACAGTTAGAAGAAGCATTAAGTAATCGAATATTAGTTACAGCTAATTTTAATGGAGAAATAAAAGCTGATATGATTAATATTGGAGACGGGAATACTAATACATTTAATTATAGATAGAAGGAGAATTTGTATGTCAAGGATTAGAATAAGTAATAAAAATAAAATAGAAGCTAATATGATTAATGTAGGTGATAATAATATAAATATTTATAACTCAAGTGAATTTGACGAAATAAAATTACAATCTCTAATAGAAATGATTTCTGAAAATATAAAAGATATAGAACTTAAAGAACAAGAGAAAAAAACTATAGATATTTTATTACAAAATATTTCTGATGAACTTAAAAAGGAAAAAAAGGATAATCAGCTTATAAAGAAATCAATAAATACAGTAAAGAATATTTTAGAAGGAATTACAGGTAGTCTTATTGCATCAGGTATAGTTTATGAATTAGGTAAGCTTTTTAAATAGAAAGAGGATATCTATTTGAAATTATTTATAATTTATGTATTATTAGGAAAATTAAATGTATAATAAACCAATCTATAAACTCATAAAAATAGATAGAAATTGAATATATGAACGCTTAAAGAGCATGGATGAAATGCAAGAAAATTTCTTGTGATTCTTTATGCTCTTTATTATATTACAAAGCTAACATCATAAATCTTTGCTCATTTACTTTTACCAATAATGAAAAATGTATTTTTTATAAATTTAACACCTTTTCACGATAATTACTCTCGGTATTATTTACATATATATGACTTATTACCATTGTCTGTTATATGTGATATAATTATACATAAGACTACAAACTTCGGGGAGGTTCGTGAAAATGTGGATAGATAATGCATCAAAAATTGATATGTTAGCGTATAAACCGTATGCAGAGTTGATATATGGAATAGTTAATAATAAAAGAATGAACCCATTAACAGTAGGTTTATTTGGAAGTTGGGGTAGTGGTAAGTCAACTTTAATCAAATTAATTGAAGAAAAAATAAAGCCTTTAAATGTTAAAAATAAAATTATTTGCATAAATTTAAATGCTTGGATGTTTGAAGGATATGATGAAGCTAAAACCGCATTAATGGAATCTTTACTTAGAGCCATTAAGGATAATGATGATGTCATTAGTAAATGTGAAGAAGAAGTTGTTAAACTAATAAAAAGGGTTGATTGGATAAGGCTTGCAGGTAATTCTATCAAGAAGGGAGTGCCATTGGCATTAAGTTTAGCAAGTGGCAATCCATTACCTTTTGTATTTAACATATCATCTGATTTATTGAATAAATTAGGAGAAGGTAATGAGGTTGAGAAATTAGTTGATAGTGCTAAAAAGTTAAAAAAAGATTATATTAAGGATGAAAAAAAAGAGAGCTTTATAGAGAATATAAGATCATTTAGAAAAGAATTTTCCAAAATGTTAGTTAAAGCTGATATTAATAACCTTATCGTAATGATTGATGATTTGGATAGGTGTACTCCTGATAGAATTATTGATACATTAGAGGCAATCAAGTTATTTTTATCTGTAGAAAGAACTACTTTTATTATTGCAGTAGATGAAAGGATTATAACATATTCAGTTAAGCAGAAATATCCATCTTTAGATGATGATACAACAGATATTTCAAAAGATTATATAGAAAAGATTATTCAATTGCCAATTAAGATACCAGAATTATCAGAACTTGAGATAAAGAATTACATGATACTTTTAGTAACTGAGCTTTATTTTAATGAAAAATCTTTAAATAGTTTATTAGAAAAATTGTATAATGATAACTTCTTTATTCAGGGAGAAATGTTGAATTTAACACTAATACAAAGGAAAAGTAATTTATCTAAGGAAAAAGCAAAAGATATTTTAGAAGATGAGAATAAGTTAGATGATTATAATATGATGATTGGAATTATTGAGCAGATTGGTGATACTATAGCAGGAATATTGAAAGGAAATCCAAGACAGGCGAAAAGATTTTTAAATACATTTTTAGTAAGAAAGAATATGGCAGAAATACAAAAGATAAAATTAGACTTAAATATTTTAGCAAAATTGATGGTGTTAGAGTACATTGATGTAGAATTATTTAATGAATTATATAAGTGGCAGGAAGTTTCAAAAGGAGAGATAATTCAAATAAAAGAATTGCAAGAATATGTTTCAAAAGAGGAAGAATTACCACAAAAGTATGGTAAATGGGATAATCCAAGAATAAGAAAATGGATAATGACATTACCAATAAACTTTTATCAAGAAAACTTAAAACCTTATTTTTATTTATCAAGGGAATCTCTCGGAGATAACATATCAATAGTAACAGCATTAAATAAATTAGAAAGAGATAAACTACAGAATATTCTTAAAGCTTCTAAACCAAAGCAAAGAGAAGAAATAAGAACATTATTAAGTTTACCAAAAGATTCTTCTGATAAAATTATTAAAGTCCTAATACAAATGTACAAAAATAAAAGAGTGGTTCTACATCTACTAACAATTGTATATGAAGAATTTAAAGAGTTTAGATATGAGATTTTAGATGAAATAAAAAATTTGACAAAAAAAGAAATTACAATGCCAATTATTCACGAATTGAAATCATTATATGATATTGATAATGGACTTATGATTGAAGTGCTGGAATATATGATGAAAAATGGAATCATAAATGATAAAGTGTTTAAATTAATAAAAGAAGGAGGTAAAAAGTAATGGGGACATCAAAAGGATATATACCACCGAAAGATGAACATTGGAGAAAAGCAAAATTATCTGTTACCAATATGGTAAAAAATAGAATGGATAAGAGTTTTATAAGTAAGGCAGTTGCAGATTACGGACAAGCATATACAAAAACAAATTTGAATAATAGCGTCATAGTTTCAGCAGGAGCAAGGTTAATGGATTTTATTTCATTATTTAATGATTTTGGTTTCGAAAAAGCATTAGATGAAGTAGGTTTATCTAATCTTGTTGGAAAGGATTCAATAGAAGTGTATTTGGGATTATTAGATTATTTTAGTGGTGACAATAGTACAGTAGATAAATCAATAGTAAGGGATTGTATGGCAGATATTCTTGAAAACATGGATTTAGAAGGAAAAGATGATTTAGACAAGATAGATGGAGATGAATTATTAAAAGATTTTATTATAAAGTATATTCAATTTGGGTTTCAAGTATCCTTTTCTGAGAAAATAGAAGGATTAGTAGATGATATTGATGAAATGAATCAGATAATAAACGATGTAAATGAGTATATTGAGGTATCTATAGTGGATAACTATAAAACATTGGAATTGAGTGAAATTAATTGGAAAGCTGAAGAAGGATTAAGCTTTGTAAAAGATAGATGTAATGAGGCTTTTGATATATTAATTACATTGAGAGGTGAATAGTATGAATATTTGGATTAATAAGTGTAAAAAAGAAATAATGACACATGAATTTGTAGAAAGCTACATATTTGATCTGAATAATAAAAATAATAAATCTAATATAAAAAATAATATACAAGATTTATGGAGGAGATTTGGATTAAAAGAAATTAAGAGCATAAATGAAGACTTATTGATAATAGCATTAAGCATTTTTGCAGTTGACAAAAGAGTTCCAAGAAAGTTATTTAGTGATTCATGGACAAGGGTGTTAAAAGTTTCCATTCCAGTGATTGATATAGATAAATGGAATAATGTTAAAGTTGACATTGAAAAATTATTAGGCTATTTAAGTGGTGATATATGGATATTAAACTTTAGAAAATCTAATGAAAGATATAGAAACAATAAAATAAATAAAAATTATAATGTTATAAAGGATAAAGAATTTGATTGTGTAAGTCTATTTTCAGGTGGATTAGATTCATTTTCTGGAGCTGTGAAATTACTTGAAGAAAATAAAAAAGTTTGTTTTATAGGTTTTAGAGAATATGGGCTTTTAGCGGGAAGACAGAATCAAATATATAGTATTTTAAATAGCGAGTATGAAAAGATAAAAAAAGAACTAATACTCTTTAATGGAACACCATATTCTTTGTTAGATAAAAATAATAGTAAAAGCAATTTTGGAGTAGAAAATACAAGTAGGAGTAGATCATTTTTGTTTTTATCAGGGGCATTGGCTGTAGCATCAATAATAGGAGATAATGTGCCAGTATATATACCTGAAAATGGATTTATAGGTCTAAATGTTCCATTGACAATGAGTAGAAAGGGGAGCTGTAGTACAAGAACAACTCACCCATATTTTATAAAAAACTTTAATAAAATATTGAGTAAAATAGGAATAAAGAATACAATAAGTAATTTTTATTCTTTTAAAACTAAAGGGGAAATAGTTCAAGAGGTTTGCAATACAAAAGCTTTCAAAAATGGTGCTAATTTAACTATATCTTGCTCACATCCATGTCAAGCAAGATATGATGGTGAAACACCTCCAATGAATTGTGGATATTGTTATCCTTGTTTGATAAGAAAGGCTTCTATGAATAAGATAAATTTTTTAAACGAAGTATACAATCCTAAAAATAATATAAGCAAACAATTTATTGATGAGAATAATAGATATGAAGGAAAAGCAAGTGACCTTAAAGCAGTATTGTATAGTATAAATAGATATATAAATAATAAAGATGATAAGTCGATTGAAAAGTTAATTTTGAAATCAGGAAAGTTAAGCAATGATGAATTAGAAAAGTATAAAAGACTGTATAAACTTTCAATAGAAGAGTTAATAAATATGATAAAGAGTGAAGCAGAAAAAAATGGCAATGATTTGTTAAAATATACAGGTATTGTGGGTGAACAATTGAATGAATAATTTAGTTGATTTTCACTTTCATTTAGACTATTATAAAAATTATTATGAATGGTATAATTATTTAAATGATAGAAAGATATATGCTTTATGTGTTACTAATTTACCTGAAATATATGAAGCTTGTGTTGATAAATTTGAAGAAACTAAATATGTAAAGTTTGCATTGGGATATAATCCACAAGAGATAAGAAAAAGGAAATTAAACAAAAGATGTTTTGAAAGAAATGTTAAGAAAACCAAGTATATAGGGGAAGTTGGATTAGATTATTCTTCTAAATTTAAGGAAAATAAAGATGAACAAGTAAAAGCATTTGATTTTATTACTAAGGTAGCTTCAGCACATAATAAAATACTTTCAGTTCATTCAAGGGCATCTGAACATGATGTTTTGAACATTATAGTTAAGAACCAAGTAAAATATGTTGTATTCCATTGGTATAATGGCGATAAAAACTTAATAAAGGAAATAGTAAGATTGGGATATTATTTTTCAGTAAATTCCTCCATGATTGAAACAGAAAAAGGAAAATCAATAATTAAGGAAATTCCAATGAACAGATTATTAGTTGAAACAGATGGACCATTTTCAAGGATTAATGGTTCACAAGCCAATCCTAAAAAACTAAAGAATATATATTGTAAATTAGAAAATTTTTTGGAAATTAATAATTTAGGCAAAATAGTTTTAGAAAATTTAAATAGGTTATTACTCGAAAATTTACGGAGCAAAAATTAAATTCATAATTTATTGAATAGAACAAACTGTACCAAAGGTAACAAAATTTATTTTGTTACCTTTAATTATTAAGTTTTTGAAGTAAAATACACATACAAAATGTATAATGTTGTTTACAAAATCAGTTCTGTATGGTAAACTGTAGTAAATTGATAAAATAAATATTTAAAATTTGTTTACTTAGCAAAATTAAATATTTATAAAATTTGGAGGCGAAGTTTTATGTGTAAAGAACTACTATTATCAAAATTAAATGGTCAAAGACATAATTACTATTTAAGTGCAGGGAAGCATGAATCAAGGGTTCATTTAAGGTACAAAGGCTCAAATAAAGTTAATGTTCCATGTAAAAAAAATAGAGAAAAAGAGAACACTTGTGATGTAGTTTTTGGACATCTGTATGAAAATGAATCACATGAACTATATTGGTTTAAGAGAGCCAATCATTCAAAATATGTAATTGGACATAAGTGCATACCAGATATTTACGAACTTTTAACATCAGAAC
Source organism: Clostridium sp. JS66 (assembly GCF_033561535.1). NCBI lineage: Bacteria > Bacillati > Bacillota > Clostridia > Eubacteriales > Clostridiaceae > Clostridium > Clostridium sp. JS66. The sequence continues at coordinate 1,090,248 of NZ_CP131467.1, forward strand.
CAGAATGGGTTATTGATGAAAATGGTAGAAAGAGTAAGGCTAAAAAAATTCTAAAAGCTGATATTCCTATTATTACAAATTATTTAAATAAGGTAGATAAAGAAAATATTATTTTAGATAATGTTGACTATGATCCAAATAGATAATAGATTTAGGTAATATTAATGTAAATAAAAAAAGAAAAGTGTTCAAATAGAATGCCTAAATGCGTTTTATTTGAACACAATTGATGATTTGAGAAAGGGGTATAATTAATGATACTTAATGAAAATAACATAATCTATGCACAAGATGGTGTAGATAATGAAGAGCTATTAAAACCAGATCAAGCAATTATATATAGGTCACCAAGTAAGATAAAGTTTATGGGTTATGCTGGAGATTCTGATAGAATTGCTGAATCATCAACTATTGATCCAATATATTTTAAAGCGTTATCTAAAATGAGAGCCAAAATAAGTTTGGGTTCAACTGGAACTGCTGAAAATAAAAAATATAAAAATGTACACTTGTATTACGAAGAAGCCAAATATCTTGATGGAATAGATAGAATTGGATACTTGTATCAAGATGGCGATAAATTGAAATTAAGTGAATATAAAAAAGGATCAAGAGGTAGTAGATATTCTTCATTATATCCTATTTTGGAAAGTAAATTAAAAAGCAAAGGATTTGAATATGATAGTGGGTCGTTTGAAATTAATACAGATAATATAGAGTCTTTTGTTAATATCATAAATGAGATTTGCGAGGAGAAAAAAAGTGAAAAATATTGTTTAATAAAAAGCAATAAAACTGATAAGGTAAAGAATAGGGTATTTAATATGGCATATTGGGATTATAAAGATAATGTAACTAATAATATTAAGGAAAAATCAATATCTAAATCTAATGTATGTAGCTATAAGTATTCCATAATTGGTGAGATAGAACAATGTAGCAATTTAGATGAACTAATTAACATAGAAAATGAACTTGAATCAATATTAAATTATTGTAAGTCAAAAATGGACATAATTAAAATACTTAATAAGAAATAAGTGTATTTAAAATGTGATTTAGTTAACTAACTTTTAACCTTAATCCTAATCTATGTATAGTTAAAATAAAGTCTCCAACATAATAAAAAACCATCCAAAACTCATAAAAAATTCCGTAAAAAATATATAGAGATTAAATAAATGAACAATTAAAGAGCATGAAGGAAATGCAAGAGAAAATCTTGTAACTCTTCATGCTTTTCCCTTTTTTCGTATCTTGCTAAGTTTTGATTATAGAGTGATTGATTGGTAAGAAGATTGGAATAAGGCAGGCTTAACATAGGAAACCCGTTAGGGTGCGGATGTATTACTGGATGATGGATTGATAGAATATTTGAAGATAACATTGCAAAAACAATTCATTTTGTATGTGGTTTTTATGTCTGGATTTTTGGAAAACTTTATTATGATTTCGTGTTTTAACATTAATCCTAACCTGTGGATAAGTGGAAAAATATAAGGATTTTTGTGTGGGGATTTTTATTATGATGAAAAAATGGGGAGAAGGGCTGAGGATAGATTGGAGAAGGGGGAGAGGTGATGAGGGGTGTGGGGGTGTTTTTTATTAGGGAACATTTGTGTATAGTTAAAATAAAAGTACCAATATAATAACAAACCATCCAAAACTTATAAAAAATTTCATGAAAAATATATAGAGATTAAATAAATGAATGATTAAAGAGCGTGAAGGAAATGCAAGAGAAAATCTTGTAACCCTTCATGCTTTTTTCCTTTTATAAATATAGATATTAGCATTAAGAAAGTTAGATATAAGGTACATAGCATTAAAAAAGGAAAAATGCTTTAATGTGTCGGACAAACTTAAAAGAAAAATAATATTGAACTGAAAATGGTGAAAAATGTAATTAAAGGTGATATTATTAAATAAAGGGATGTTGAAAATAAAATTGAAATTATACCTTTTTAATAGATTGTTTATGAATGAATTGAAAAACAAAAATATTACAGCTAAGTAGTATAGGGGGAGATATTATGCCAAGGCTATATGAAGATGTAAAAAAGAGGTTGGCTATAATAGAAAATATGTATGATGCTATCAGAATAGTTGAGCCTAATAATAAAGAAATAATAAGTATTAAAGGTGACCAAATTGATAAGCTCAATGGATCATGTTATGACTATTGGAAAAAAGGTATGGTTTGCAGTAATTGCATTTCAAGTAAATCATATAATGAAGATGTTGTATTTGCTAAGATAGAAGATAATTACAACAACCCTATTATTTTAATTGCAATTCCAATAATAATTAATAAAGATAAGTATGTTGTTGAACTGCTAAAAAGTATAGGAAAAAGAGAGAAGATATTTGAAATAAATAATGATGAAAAAATTATTACAGATGAAATAATAGATTTATTCAATATTTTTTATGAAACAGAGATAAAAAATATTAAAACAGAAATGGAAGGTGACTTTATCAAAATAAGTCATGATAAAATATCAGCATTAGAAAACAAAATTGATGAATTAAGAATCAATTTAAATAAAATGTGTGAAATGCCAGATAAAATAGGGAAAGATAATGAAATATTAGATATGAGCCAAGCTTTAGATGAACTTATTGTAGAATATATGAAGGGAAAATTAAGACAATGAATTATTTTACTAAAGAATGGTATGAACTTTGTCAAAAGACCAATATTCATTTTTCTTTTAAAGAAATGAAAGAGGCAGAATTTTTTTCGGAAGAATATTTTCAGCAATTATATAAAAAAGAATTGACAGAATGGCTGATATTACAGGAAGAAATCGCCTTACATAAAGATCAGCTTGGAGTAATAAAAGAAAATTGTACTTCGTGTGAGTTATTTGATAAGAAAAAATTATCTCAACAATTTTATCAAGAATTTATACATAGACAAGAGTATATAAAAACTATATTGCCAGAAGAAGTATTAAAACAAATAGCAGATATTCGGGTTTGTGCATTGGATAGAGCATCTCATAAAGTAATACAAGCCATAATTCTATTTTGTAAGAATAATGAAAAGTCAGTAAACAGAACTATTAAAGAGTATGAAAAATATTACAAAAAGGCATCAAAATCATTTGATAGAAGTATAGTTGAAAATATAAACTTTCATGATTGCAGTATTATAGATGTAAGGCAAACGGAGCAATATGTGCTGATATTATTTGATAACAAAGGTAGTTTTACAGATATATATGGAGTAAAGTTTGAAAATTATAAGATAATTAAACAAGATGCTTTATTGAAAAATTCGTGGTGGCTTTATGATGAAATATATAAAATAAACAATAAATATGAATTACACGGTTTGCTTCAAAATAAAAAAATGGACTTAGTAGACTTCATTATTTCTGCTGATAACATTACCTTCATACATTAGTAATATATTATGGAGTACTAAAAACGAATTAAAGGTGGTGTGATTTTGAAAAACAAATATTTAGTAATTAGATTTATGTGTGGAATAGCAGCAACTGTATTGGCTATGTGTCATTTTATAGGAAAGATAGATAATGAAAAATTAATGCCATTTATTATCATTGATTTATTTGTTTTGCAGATTTTTGATTATAGATCAAGTAAGAAATTTCAATCATATACAAAATATAATGGTTTAAAAATAATTTTATCTTGTATATTATTTTTCTGGATTATAGTAATAGCAATTTCAATATTCCATACGTAATATTCTTATGAAATAATGATATAAAATGAGGCAGAACAATTCAATTACCAAAAGAAAAAGGAAATTATATTTATAAAATAGAAGGAATATGGGATGATACTCATACAACATCGAATATTTTTAAAATAAATGTTAACTAAGTCAAAAGCAATTATTAAAATACATAAAAGAAAATGTTAAAAAGGAACATCAATTGGAAATGTAGTCAATATGGAAGTTGGAAAATTAAAGGTGATATAAATGAATAATATAGGAAAAAGAATAATGGTTATAGGTTCACCAGGTAGTGGTAAAAGTACATTTTCAAGAAAACTTTCACATATAACGGGTATTCCACTTATTCATCTTGATAAAGAGTTTTGGAATAGTGGATGGGTTGAAACACCAAGAGATGAATGGGTAAAAAAACAAAAGTTTTTGATAGCAGGTGATGAATGGATAATTGATGGTAATTATGGTGGAACTATGGATATTCGTCTTGAAAAGGCTGATACGGTAATTTGTTTTGAATTAAGTAGGGTAGCGTGCATACTTAATTATTTTAAACGAGTTATTACAAATTTAAATAGGGTAAGACCAGATATGTCAGAGGGGTGTAATGAAAAGTTTGATTTTGAATTTATGAAATATATTTGGAATTTTCCTCAAAAGTTAGGTAGAAGAAATAATTATATAATTGAAAAAAATAAAGATAAGCAGATAATAATATTTAAAAATAGAAGAGATGTAAATAGGTACATTATAAAACTTTTAAATGAAAAAATTTGAAGTGAGTAAATTTACAAATAAAATTTAACATTTTATGTAAAAGGAATGAGACCATGTACAAAAGTAATTGCTGATAAAAAAATCAGTAAAATTGCTTAAAGTATATGGTTTTTTATTTTCTTTATTTTAGTAGAGGTGGAGGCATGTATATGTCAAAGTGTAAGTGAATTCTCCTTATAGTAATAGATAAAATATCAATCATAAGCACATAATACTTAACAGAGTAATTATGCAGTAAAATGTGAAAATAAGAAAGCAGGTGGCGCTATAGATGAATAGAAAATTTAATGAGAATGATAAAATTGGTGATATTGTTACGGAATTTCCTAATGCAAGTGATATTTTCTATAAGTATAATATTGATTTTTGCTGTGGAGGAAATAGGCCTTTAAGTGATGCAATACTTGCACAAAAGCTTGATGGGAGTCAATTGTTAGAAGATCTTAATAACAAATATCAAGAATTCACAGAAAAAAACAATGAGTTTGTAGATTGGGCAAAAGAAAGCTCTGGTAAGTTAATAGATTATATAGTGAATACTCACCATGCATATTTGAGAGAGGAACTTCCTAGAATAAGTGAATATGTTTTCAAAATATTGAAGGTTCATGGTAAATCCCATAAAGAATTGTTTAAAGTTCATAAGTTGTTTAACAATTTAAGAATTGAACTTGAAGAGCATTTAGTTAAAGAAGAAGAGTTTATATTTCCTCAAATAAGGCAATATGAAAGAGAAGGTAATGCTGATGATAAAAATCGCTTATTAAATCTTATTAATGAATTGGAACAAGAGCATACTGGAGCAGGAGATATTATAACGGAATTAAGGGAAGTGACAGATCATTATAGTGTCCCAAAAGATGCATGTGGTTCTTTTAAAATAACATATGAAAAGTTAAAAGAAGTTGAATTAGACTTATTTCAACATATACATTTAGAAAACAATATTTTGTTTAAAAATCTGCGATAATTTGAACCAATAGTATAAGGTGGTAACTAAAATTATCAAATTATGATATATAAACATAATATCAATAATTAAATGGAGGTTTTTTTATATGAGTTTTAAAATAAATGACACTGTTACCTGGGTTGGAAAGATTGATTGGGAGCTAAGAACTTTCCATGGTGAAGAATACTCTACACATAAAGGTTCTTCATACAATTCATACTTAATTAAAGATGAAAAGACAGTACTTATTGATACTGTTTGGTATCCATTTGCCAAAGAATTTGTAGCCAACTTAAAAAAAGAAATTGATTTAAACAAAATAGATTATATAATAATGAACCACTCTGAAAGTGACCATAGTGGTGCGCTTTTAGAGCTAATGAAAGAAATACCCAATACCCCAATTTATTGTACTAAAAGTGGTGTAAAAATATTAAAGGGACATTACCATAAGGATTGGAACTTTGTAGAGGTAAAGACTGGGGATAGTCTAAATATAGGTAGAAATAAACTGACATTTGTAGAAGCAAGGATGCTTCATTGGCCTGATTCAATGTTTACATATTTATCCGGTGAAAATATTCTATTCAGCAATGATGCCTTTGGGCAGCATTATGCCTCTGAATTGATGTATAACGATAAAGTTGATCAAGGTGAATTATTTCAGGAGGCAATAAAATACTATGCTAATATTTTAACTCCATTCAGCAAATTTGTTGTAAAGAAAATAGAGGAGGTAATAAGTCTTAATTTACCTGTCAATATGATTTGCACTAGTCACGGAATAATGTGGAGGGATAATCCGCTGCAAATAGTCAATAAGTATATGGAATGGGCAAAGGATTACCAAGAAAATCAGATTACAATAATTTATGATACAATGTGGAATGGCACACGAAGGATGGCTGAAGCCATAGCAGAAGGAATAAAAAGTTCAAACAAGGATATTGTTATAAAGATATTTAATTCATCTAAAAATGATAAAAATGATATTATTACCGAAGTATTTAAATCAAAAATGGTGCTTGTTGGCTCATCAACAATAAATAACGGAATATTATCTTCGACAGCCGCAATATTGGAGATGATTAAAGGACTTGATTTCAAGGGAAAAAAAGGGGCAGCTTTTGGTAGTTATGGTTGGAGTGGCGAATCAGTAAAAATTATTAGTGAAGAATTAAATGAGGCTGGTTTCGAAATAGTAAGTGAAGGAATAAAAGAATTATGGAATCCAGATGAAGAGGGAATAAGCAGGTGCAGAGAGTTTGGAAGTAATGTTTTAGAAAAAATACAAGTCTAATTTTAGGAATACAATTAAAAATTATTATATGTTTTAGTGTGTAACCTAAGTTACAGAAATAATTTTTATAGGGTAGTATACTTAAATAAAGTAAGTGATAATAGTTAAGAGATAATTAAACTAATATATAACAGTTAAATAAAGTTAATATATAGAATAGCCAAGAAAAACAGTAGTGCTTTAAGTAGTATTTCTGTTTTTCTTAAAGTTTAATTATACTTATATAATAAGGAGCAAGGTATGAACAGATATAAAAAGAATAGGGAGTTTTTAAAAGCAAATTTTCAGATTTTAGATGAAGTTCAAACAGACAGACAAAAGGGACTGCCATTCCCTGCTTTTCAAAAAGAATATGATAGCGATTCAATATTAATTGATTTACCTGAAGTATCTAAAGATATATTATCAAAAAGCAATGTATTTGATTGTTTAGAGAATAGGCGTAGTATAAGAAAGTATGCTGAAGAAAGCATTAGTTTAGAGCAATTGTCATATTTGCTCTGGGCAACTCAAGGAATTCAAAAAGTTATGAATAACAATATGACTACGATAAGAAGAGTACCTTCAGGTGGAGCAGCACATACATTTGAGACATATTTGATAATAAATATGGTTGAAGGATTGAATAAAGGAATATATAGATATTTGCCTTTAGAACATAAACTAGTATTTATTAATACTATAGAAGAGATGGAAATGAAAATTGATCAGGCAACACCTAGACAACCCTTTGCACCAAATTTTGCTTCTAAGAGTGCAGTATTGTTTGCATGGAGTTGTATTCCCTATAGAGCAGAATATAAATTTGATGTGACAGCCCATAAAAAGATTTTACTTGATGCTGGGCATCTCTGTCAGAATCTTTACATAGCAGCAGAATCTGTAGAATGTGGAACATGTGCTATTGGAATTTATGATCAAAATCTTATTGACCAAATGTTAAATTTGGATGGAGAAAATGAATTTATAGTATACATGGCGGCAATAGGTAATAAACAGAGGTAATATTTTAATAAAGTATAGGAAGTATACTATAATAAATAAAGAATATCAAATGTTAAAAGCATAATTTATATAAATAGAAAGTAAATCCCTTAGTTATAATATGAATAACATTAGGGATTTTTTTATTTATCATCTTTATCCGATGACTACCTGCTCTAATACTCCCACTTCTCCAAGTGGGAGCAAAGAGCAGCTACGTCTCTGGATAAGTTCTTCTAAGACTCAGGTGGAGAGAGGTATTCCTCATAAGCAAACTCTACCTGAGTTTAAGAATAACTTAATAAAATCCTTCTATTTAGCTCTTTTGTTATACCATTTTGGAAATGCAATTGAGAAAGCTAAAAGTAATGGAGTAGAAATATTAGTGTAAAGAGTAATTATAGTAAAATATGAACTCATAGATACATAATGCAATAATATAACGCCAACAACTGCTTGGCTTACATTTAAAATTCCCCATGCAATGGTAAGAATTACCCAAATTGATTTATAAGATTTTTTTTCTTAACTTCTTCTGGAACATTTTTAAGATATATTTGTTCTGCTATAACTTGAATTAATGGCTTTTTAATTAGCACAGATAAAAAGAAGACTAAAGCATATAAAACATCTCTCACTATTGGTGCTAATAGATAAAAATTTGGATTATTTGAAACTACAGTACCTAGCAAACCGATTCCAGAAAAAGCAGCGGTAATTACTGCAAGGGCATTAATCTCATAGTCTTTAATAAAATTAAGGATCACTACACCAATACTCCAAATACCTGCTAATATTATACCCTTAAGTGTCATGTTAATTTTATTAAAGCTTAAGCATATTAAAACAGGAATAATAGCACTAATGATAAAATCTTTGTTTAAAATATTGTTTATTATTGAATTATTATTATTTGTATTCATCTTTTCCATAACTTCAGTCCCCTTTTCAACTATTACATAAAATTATTATTTAAATTTGATTTATATATCAGAGTGATATACTGTGTCTTTATTATATATCACTCTGATATATAAAGTCAACATGTTTTTTATGAAAACTATATACAAATCTTTTTATATTTACTAATTGACATAATTAGCATTATCATTTAATATTAAGATACAGTGATAAAATTTACAATTACATGTTTATTGAAGCAGTAATTTTTATTTTGAAAATTTAAGAGTCGCACGACTGGCGGAAGTGGAGTTTACCACAGGGAGTGTGATTTATAAAGTATAAATGTCGACCGCCTGGGCAAATGTGTCCAGGCGGTTTTACGTTTTTTGTTAACTGTTGGACATCTTTAATTAAATCTAAAGAAAAATTTTATGTAAAGTTAAACAATCTCCTTAATATCTAATACAAAGGAGATAAAAATAAAAAAATTAGAGATGGGGGTAATTTAAAATGGGTTTTAAATCAGACATTGAAATAGCACAGGAGTGTAAACCACAAGACATAAGGAAGATAGCTGAAAAAATAGGTATTTCTGAAGATGACATTGAGCTTTATGGAAAATATAAGGCTAAAGTAGATTACAACTTATTAAAGAAAACTCCAGGAAAAAAAGGTAAGCTAATTCTTTGTACAGCAATTAATCCAACACCAGCAGGAGAAGGAAAAACTACTACATCAATAGGTGTAGCTGACGCTTTATCAAAATTAGGCAAAAATACAATAGTTGCATTAAGGGAACCATCATTAGGACCAGTATTTGGAGTAAAAGGTGGAGCAGCAGGTGGTGGATATGCACAAGTTGTTCCAATGGAAGACATTAACTTACATTTTACTGGAGATTTTCATGCAATAGGAGCAGCTAACAATTTATTAGCAGCAATGTTGGACAATCACATATATCAAGGAAATGCTTTAGACATTGATCCAAGAAGAATAGTTTGGAGAAGATGTGTTGATATGAACGACAGACAATTAAGATTTGTTGTTGACGGTATGGGGGGAAAAGTTAACGGAGTACCAAGAGAAGATGGATTTGATATTACTGTTGCTTCAGAAATAATGGCTATATTTTGCTTAGCTAGCGATATAGAAGACTTAAAAGCTAGACTTGCTAGAATAGTTGTAGCATATACAAGGGCTGGAGAACCTGTAACAGCTGGACAAATAAATGCGCAAGGTGCTATGACTGCATTGCTTAAAGATGCATTAAAACCAAATCTAGTTCAAACTCTTGAAGGAACACCAGCATTTGTTCATGGCGGACCATTTGCAAATATAGCTCATGGATGTAACTCAATAATGGCTACAAGAATGGCTACTCATTTTGCAGATTATGTAGTTACAGAGGCAGGTTTCGGAGCTGACCTTGGAGCTGAAAAATTCTTAGACATTAAATGTAGAATGGCAGGACTCAAACCAGATGCAGTTGTAATAGTTGCTACAGTAAGAGCATTAAAATACAATGGCGGAGTACCAAAAGCTGATTTAAATAATGAAAACTTAGAAGCTCTTGAAAAAGGACTTCCAAATTTATTAAAGCATGTTGAAAATATAACTAAGGTATTTAAATTACCAGCAGTAGTAGTAATAAATGCATTTCCAACCGATACTCAAACTGAATTAAAATTAGTTGAAGATAGATGTAAAGCTCTTGGAGTAAATGTTAAACTATCAGAAGTTTGGGCAAAAGGTGGAGAAGGTGGAGTTGAAGTTGCTAAGGAAGTAATAAGATTAATAGAAACAGAAGAAAACAACTTCCAATTTGCTTATGATGCAGAACTCCCAATAAGAGAAAAAATAAGAGCTATAGCCCAAAAGATTTATGGTGCTGATGATGCAGTATTTACAGCACAAGCTGAAAAAGAAATTGATGAATTAGAGAAAAATGGATTTGGTAAAACTCCAGTATGTATGGCCAAAACTCAATATTCTTTAACTGATGATCAGACTAAACTTGGAAGACCAACAGGCTTTAAAGTAACTGTAAGACAAGTAACAGTTTCAGCAGGAGCAGGTTTTGTTGTTGCTTTAACTGGAGCAATAATGAAAATGCCAGGACTTCCTAAAGTTCCAGCAGCTGAAAAAATTGATGTTAATAAAGATGGAGTAATAAGCGGATTATTCTAGTAAGTATCTTGTTTATATAATCTCAAAAATTAATATAAAAAATAAGAAGCCAATGTTTTAGTGGTATTTTGTATACTGAAGCATTGGCTTCAATTTATAGTAAAGATATAATAAATCACTATAATATTAATGAATAAAATTGCATTTAAGATAATATTCTAAATATTTTCAATATTCTTTTTAAAAGGTAGTGACATTTATTTATAAAAATATTATAATAGTATTATAAAATAACAAAAAACATATGTAATATAAGTGTTAAACAAAAGGGGAAGCCTACTACTATGATTTTGTTGTAACTAAACTTATTTGAAATGCATATTAATGGGTAAAAGGGGAGTGGTTTTCATGAAAGATATTATTAATGAAAATAAAAAAGATGTTCAAGCTGCTAAAAGAGATAAAAAAGCAGTTAAAAAAATAAGAAGAAGAGAATCACATAAGTTTCTTTTCGATATGGTTAGTGTTCTATTTAGTAGGGGTTAAAATTTTTAATACGGTATCAGCAGAGTTCTTTCTGCTGTTTTTTTCTTTGTGGTAATTTAATATTTTCAATGACATACTTATCTTTGTAATTTTATCAAGCAGAATTTATCATATCTATTTGAAAAATTCAAGCTGCGGTCTAAGCTAGAATTAAGAAGGGGGAGAATAATAATATGGATAAATCAATGGTAACAACAGCATTTGATATAGCAGGATATAAGATTATAGAAAATTGTGGATTAGTGAGAGGCGTAATTGTTCGTTCAAGAAGTGTTATAGGAAACATAGGAGCTGGATTACAAAGTCTTGTAGGAGGAAATATATCTTTGTATACAGAACTTTGTGAACAAACCAGAGAAGAATCATTTGAACTAATGATGAAGCATGCCGATGAAATAGGTTCAAATGCTATTATTGGAGTCAGATACGATGCTAATGAAGTAACACAAGGAATAACAGAAGTTTTATGTTATGGAACGGCAGTTAAAGTAGAAAAGGAATAATTAAGAAAGCATCTGCATTGATTTGTAGATGTTTTTTTATTAGAAATATGGGTATCATTAAAATAAAAAGAAACTTAATTTAATAAAATATTAAAAAAAATAGAGAATATACTTGTTAAGATGATATAATAAAGAGATTGAGAAAATGGGAAATTGAAATTAGTTTATATAGATAAAATAATTAACAAATTTGGAGGGTCTTATGTCTAAAGAAAAGTTATTGATACTTGATGGAAATAGTTTAATGAATAGAGCGTTTTATGCACTGCCACCGTTAACTAACTCTCAAGGATTACATACTAATGGAGTATATGGCTTTGTAACAATGCTTTTAAAAATGAGAGAAGAAATTAATCCTAATTATATAGTTTGTACTTTTGATAGAAGTGCTCCTACATTTAGACACAATGAATACAAGGATTATAAGGCTGGTAGAAAAAGAATGCCAGAAGAGCTGGCAGAACAATTTCCAGTGGTAAAAAAACTATTAAATATGCTTTCCATAAGTATGTTTGAAATTGACGGATTTGAAGCAGATGATCTTATAGGAACCCTTTCTGTATATGCAGAAAAAAAAGATATAGAAGTTTATATAGTTACAGGAGATAGAGATGCTCTTCAATTAGCAACAGATAATGTAAAAGTTGTTATAACAAAAAAAGGAATTACGGAAAAAGAAATATATGATAAAAACAGAATGATTTCAGAATTTGAAGTTACACCAACTCAATTCATAGATGTAAAAGGCCTTATGGGAGACAAATCAGATAATATACCTGGTGTTCCAGGAGTTGGTGAAAAAACAGCCTTTAAACTTATAAAAGAATATGGAAGTATAGAAAATGTATTAAATAATATAGATAATATTAGTGGAAAAAAAATAAAGGAAAATTTAATGCAGTATAGTGAGCAGGCAGTATTCAGCAAAAAGCTTGCTACTATCATGGTTAATGTTCCTATAGAAATAGATCTAAATGAAATAAAATCTAAGGAAAATTATGATGTAGAAGGTGTAAAGAACTTATTTATAGAGCTTCAATTTAAATCACTTATAGATAAAGTAATAGGTGAAAAAGAATTAAAGAAAGAAATTGAAAAGGAAGATATTAAAGTTGACTTTAAAAACATAAGTAATATAAAGGATTTAAAAAAGCTTGGGGAAGACATAAGTTCAATTGCAAAAGATGAAATTTTATACTTAACTTTTAAAATTGTAGATGGCAATATTTACTCAGAAAGTTATATAGAAAAGATGTTTTTAAATATAGATAACGAAAATTATGTAGTAGAGATTAATAAAATATATGAAGAAAATAATGAAGATACATTAAAATGTCTTAAGAATATATTTGAAAATAATAAAATAGAAAAAGTAAGTCATAATGTAAAGGTTCCATATACTGTATTTAAGAAAATGGGAATAAACTTTACCAGTGTAAAATTTGATACAGAAATAGCAGCTTATTTAATTGATTCTTCTAGGGGTGAATATGAATTAAACTCTATTATACAGGATTATCTTAAAATAATGCTTCAAGGAGAAGAAGATGAAATCAGAGTAAAGGAAACTTCTCTTTTAAAGGATGTCTTTGAAACTCTAAATAAACAAATAAAAGAATTGAATATGGAAGAACTTTTATATGAAGTAGAACAGCCTCTTACATTGGTATTAGCAGCTATGGAATATGAAGGCTTTAAGGTTGATACTGTAAAATTAGAGGAACTAGGAGAAAAGTTTAAGATAGAAATAGATAAGCTTCAGAAGGATATATATGGATTGGCAGAAGAAGAGTTTAATATTAATTCTCCTAAACAGCTTGGAAAAATATTATTTGAAAAACTTGATTTGCCTGTAATTAAAAAGACAAAAACAGGATATTCCACTAATGCAGAGGTTTTAGAGCAGCTTTCAGATAAACATCCTATTATAGAAAAAATAACTTACTATAGACAGTTTACTAAGCTTTATTCTACATACATCGAAGGATTAAAAGCTGTAATTGATAAAGATGGAAAAATACATTCTAGCTTTAATCAAACAGTTACTACTACAGGAAGATTGTCAAGCACGGAACCTAATCTTCAAAATATACCAATAAAATATGAAATGGGTAGAGAAATAAGAAAAGTATTTGTACCTGAAGGTGAAAATTCAATAATACTTTCAGCAGATTATTCACAAATAGAACTCAGAGTACTTGCTCATATAGCAGATGATGAAAATTTAATAGATGCTTTTCTTAATCATAGTGATATTCACACTAAAACAGCATCAGAAGTGTTTAAAGTGCCTATAGACCAAGTTACTAAGCTTCAAAGAAGTAATGCTAAGGCTGTAAACTTTGGTATAGTTTACGGCATAGGTGACTTTAGTTTGGCTAAGGACTTAAAGATATCAAGAAAAGAAGCTAAGAATTATATAGATACTTATTTTGAAAGATATCCAGGTGTAAAAAGGTATATGGATAATGTTATAAAGCAAGCAGAGGATAATCTGTATGTAACTACTATAATGAATAGAAGAAGGTTTATACCTGAAATAAAAAATTCTAAAAAGATGGTAAAGGCTTTTGGTGAAAGATTGGCCATGAATACACCTATTCAAGGCAGTGCTGCAGATATAATAAAGATGTCCATGGTAAATGTATATAACATCTTAAAGAGTAAAAATTTAAAGAGTAAAGTAATACTTCAAGTACATGATGAACTTATTTTGAATGTATATAAGGATGAGTTAGAAGAAGTAAAAGCATTAGTGAAAAATCAAATGGAAGATGTTATGAAATTAAGAGTACCTTTGGAAGTGGATATTAATCTTGGAGATAATTGGTACGAGGCAAAATAAATTTCTTCAAATACAAAGGGGTTGGTGTCTTATGCTTAAAATCGGACTTACTGGTGGAATAGGAAGTGGAAAGAGTACCATTTCTGAAATGCTTAGCAAAAGAGGGTTTGATATTATAGATGCAGATATTGTAGCCAGAGAGGTATTAAACAAATATCCTGAAATTATTTGTGAAATAAAGAAAAATTTTGGAGAAACATTTGTTGATGAAAATAATAAATTAAAAAGAAGAGAGTTAGGTAATTTTATATTTGCTGTACAAGAAAGAAGAAAAAAATATGAAGAGATAATTATGCCTTTTATTGTAAAAGACATATTTTATAGAATAAATCAATTGGATGAGGATGGAAAAGAAGTGTGTATAATTGATGCTGCTACCCTAATAGAAAATAATTTACATAAATATATGGACGTAAATATACTGGTTTGGGTAGATTCTTCAACACAATTTGAAAGAATTAAAAATAGAGATAAGTTGCCACACAGCGAAATTCTCAACAGAATAAATTCACAAATGTCTTTACAAGAAAAAATTAAATTTGCAGACTACACCATAGATAATTCAAAAAGTTTAAAGAATACAGAAGAAGAATTAAATATAACTTTAAAAGAGATTGGCAGAAATTTTAGGGGGGTGAAGTGCCTTAGTAAATTAGGCACAAATTAATTTGAAAGGAATTAAAAGAGCAATAGGTTTTATAGCATTAATTGTATTATTAATGAATGCAAAGAATATAGTTGAATACTTTTATCCATTAAAATATGCAGATAGTATACTTAAATACTCCTGTAAATATGATTTAGATCCTTATTTAGTAGCAGCAGTTATAAAGACGGAGAGTAATTTTAATAAAAATGCAAAGTCAAATAAAAATGCCTATGGACTTATGCAAATCACTCCAGACACAGCGGAATGGGCAGCTGAGAAAATGGGCGTGAAGAATTTCAAAACAGATATGCTAAATGATTCCGACTTCAATATAAATATGGGATGCTGGTATTTAGATAATTTAAAAAATGAATTTGATAATAATATGGAATTAGTGCTGGCGGCATATAATGGAGGAAGAGGTAATGTTCAAAAATGGTTAAAGAGCTCGGAACATTCTTCTGATGGAAAAAACCTTCACTACATTCCTTTTAAGGAAACGGACAAGTATGTTAAAAAAGTTAAAGTAAATTGTAATATATATAAATATTTATATAATAAAGATAAAAGATTACAAAAAAAGTAATGGTAGTTAAAGAGAAAATTTAAGGATTTAATACTGATATTAAATTTATATTAAGTATTAAGTCCTATTTTTTAGTTAACAATTGTTAAAAACAATTTATTGACGAAGATAAAAACACATAGTATAATAGTCGTAGTTGCAAAAAGCAAATAAGTATGCAGGAGTGGCGGAATAGGCAGACGCGCACGTTTGAGGGGCGTGTGAGTAATCGTACGGGTTCAAGTCCCGTCTTCTGCACCATAAATTTGTATAATTTCTGGAATATTCGACAGACTCTATATTTTGAACCTACATTACTAAAACGGGAGTTCAAAATTTAGATGCAGATATGTACTTCCTTGTGAGACCTTTTGACGGCTTTGGGATTGATAGAAACATCTGTGAGGGCACCCACCTATCGGAGAGATAGGTGTCAAAATTAGGGTAACGGTATTTTGGATTTTAATTTAGTAAATTATGTTTACGGATTAATATAAAAAGTACTACACGTTTAAATCACAAAAGTGGTTATAGGCGTGTAGTACTTTTTTTATATAACACATTAATAGAAATATTTTGTTAATTTTTTATCTTAAAGGATTTTCAAAAATATTGAAGAATAGATATAATTAGGGTAAGTGTATTGTATTTATAAAGTCTAAAATTTAGCTTAAGGTTGATATTATGATAAAAATTTACAGAATAATCGCATTATTGCGATAATAAAAAGGATTTAAAATGATTATTGATAATTATTATATGTTAATTATAATAATGTAGCTCATTCGTATAGTAGTATTGTTTGTAATAAAATTTGTATTTAAAAAGCATATAAATGTTAGATAAGGTACATTGAAGATTTTTTAAATATATATGCAAATAACCTAATTGCTAATATATATGAAAGGGTGAGTATGGAGACATGAATATTGTGGTATTAATAAAACAAGTACCAGACATGGAACGAGTTAAATTTGATAGAGAAAAAGGAGTAGTTGATAGAAAATCTGCTGGCACGGAAATAAATCCCTTTGATCTAAATGCATTAGAAACAGCGGTACAAATAAGTGAAAAAATGGATGGAAAAGTTACAGTTATAAGTATGGGACCACCTAGTGCTGATGAAGCATTAAAAGAATCAATAGCACGAGGAGCTCATGAAGGAATATTATTAAGTGACAGAAGTTTTGGTGGAGCTGATACTAGGGCAACTTCAAAAACTTTAGCTAGTGCTATAAATAAAATTGGAAAATTTGATTTGATTATTGCTGGAGAAAAGACTGTTGATGGAGATACAGGACAAGTTGGACCTGAAATTGCAGAATTTTTAGATATACCACATATAAGTTATGTGGAAAAAATAGAAGATATAAATCAAGAGAATATGGTAGCTCAATGTGGACTTTGGGGAGGAACGTACTTAAAGAAAGCCCAGTTTCCAGTGCTGATTACAGTAACGAAAGATATAAATGAACCTAGGTTACCAACATTTAAAAGTAAGATGAAAGCAAGAAAGGCGGAAATAACTGTTTGGAGTATGGAGGAGCTGAAGGAAGTTTTAACGTTAGAAGAAGTTGGTTTTAAGGGTTCTCCTACAAAGGTAAAGAAAATAGAAGTTCCTTCAAGTGTTAAAAGGGAAGGAAAGCTATTTAGAGAAAATATAAACGAAGGCCTTGAGGAAATAATTACTGTATTAGAAGATAAAAAGGTATTGGAGGTATAAGTATGAGCTTAAAAGAATTCAGCGGAGTTTTAGTTTTTGCAGAGCAAAAGAATGGTGAAATTCATAAAGTAAGCTATGAGTTATTAGGCAAAGGAAGGAAAATTGCAGATAGGTTAGGAGTATTTTTATACTCAGTGGTACTAGGACCTGCCAATATAAAAACAGAGGAACTTATATACAGAGGTGCGGATAAAGTATTTTATTTAGAAGATGATATGTTTAATGAACCAGAAGAATTGATTTATAAAATAAACTTAGTCAACTTAATTAACACTGTTAAGCCAGAAATATGTTTAATAGGTGCAACTAGCTTTGGACGCTCTTTAGCACCAAGGGTAGCTGCTGCTCTTAGAACTGGTCTGACAGCAGACTGCACTGGTTTAGAAGTTGATGAAGATGGAAAGTTAATACAGATAAGACCTGCTTTTAGCGAAAATATTTTGGCTCATATAAAAACGGAAACATATCCTCAAATGGCAACAGTAAGATATAAAGAATTTTCTGAAGGAAAAAGGGACATATCGCGTAAAGGCGAAGTAATAAAAGTAGAATCTGTTTATATTAAAGATAAATTGGTAGAAGTAGTAAAGGAGCTTAAGGGACAAGAGTTTGATATTACAGAGGCAAATGTAGTTATTTCAGGTGGAAAAGGATTAAGGTCTGCAGAAGATTTTAAAATGCTAGAAGAATTAGCAAAGGCTCTGGGAGGAGTTGTAGGGGCTAGCAGAAGCGTAGTTGATGATGGTTTTATTTCAAAAGAACATCAAGTAGGATACAGCGGAAATAGGGTAAAACCAAAGATCTATATTGCTTGTGGAATTTCTGGAGCACCTCAGCATTTAGCAGGAATGAAGGATTCAGATACTATAATTGCTATAAATTCAGATCCATCTGCACCTATTTTTAATGTTGCAGACTATGGAATAGTGGGGGACTTATATGAAGTAGTTCCTCAGCTTATAAATAAAATCAAGACTAAAAACAATTAATTATTAAATGGGGGATATAAAATGAAAGAGGAAATAATAAATAATTTAAAAAGCGTAGTTGGGGGAGATTTTGTTATTAGTGAGCTATCACAGATGCAGAGTTATTTATATGATGAAACAGAGACATTGTTAAGACCAAAGGCTTGTGAAGATTGTGTAGTTGTAAAACCAGGCAGCAGTGAGGAAATATCTAAAATAGTTAAGTATGCAAATGAAGTATTAATTCCTGTTATTCCAAGAGGTGGTGGTACAGGGTTGTGCGGAGCAACAATACCACTTAAGCCAAGTATAATTTTATCTCTTGAGAGATTAAATAAAGTAGTTGAATTGGATGAAGAAAATTTAATGATTACAGTAGAAGCAGGAGTTACTCTTGCAAGTATGCTTGAAAGACTGAATAAGCATGAAAAACTATTTTTCCCTATCCATCCAGGAGATGAAGGTGCACAAATTGGTGGAATGGTTGCTGAAAATGCAGGAGGAGTAAATGCTGTAAGACATGGTATTATGAGAAACCATATTAAAGCCTTAGAAGTGGTATTCCCTACTGGAGAATTAGTTAATCTGGGAAATAAACTTTTGAAAAATAATATGGGATATGATTTGCTAAATATGATGATAGGCAGTGAAGGAACCTTAGGAATAGTAACAAAGGTCACTTTAAGACTATATACAAAAACAAGCAATACAGGTACACTTGTTGTTTCCTTTGATGATAGAAAAGATGCATCAATAGCTGTATCTAAAATACTTCAAGAAGGAATAACGCCACTTGCTATAGAGTATATGGAAAGGTTTGTAGCATTAGAATCGGCAAAACACATTGGAAAAGTATGGCCAGCTACAAAGGGAAATGTTGATTTAATATTTATATTAAATGAAGCTACAGAAGATGATTTATATGAAAGAAGCGAAAAAATTGTGGGATTATGTGAAGAATATAATGCTATTGATAGCTTAATAGCCGAAACTACCAAGGATCAAAGAAATATTTTAGAGATACGAAGTAATGCGTATACTGCTTTTAAGGAAAATGTGGCAGATGCTTTGGATATAGCAGTTCCTCCAGCTTCTGTTCCAAGTCTTATTGACGACTTAATTGAAATAGCCAACAAGTATAATACTATTACTCCGTCTGTTGGACATATTGCAGATGGTAATATTCACAATTTTATAATGGCAGAAGATGGTAAGTTACCAGTTTACTTTGAAGATATAAAGGAAGATATGTATAAAGCAGCTATTAAATATGGTGGAACTGTTACAGCAGAACATGGTACTGGTAAAACAAGAAAGAAACACATGTCACTTCAATATAGTGAAAGAGAAATAGGAATAATGCAGGAGATCAAGAAGGTATTTGATCCTAATGGAATATTAAATCCAGGAACAATAGTAGATTAGAAAGTGCAAAGATATAAGGAAGTAATAAGTAAATTGCTTCCTTATTTTATATTCTTTATCAAGCATCTATGTGTATAAGTAAACTAAGATAATATTAATAATATTTTAAATTCAAAATTATTTTTTCTTAAAAATGATTGAAATAATACAGTATTTCTTAAAGTGGTACATATATATCAAATTGAAATAAAAATAAAATGTTTTATTTTTAACTGATTTTAGAACTATTTTATTACAAAATTAGAATGAAATTTCTAAAAATAATTTGTATAAAAACTTCTTTGTTAAATAATGTGTATTTAAATTTATTACAAAAAGAAACATGTTTATAATTATAATGAAATTATAGTTTGTTAGTTTTTTTAACATACTTTATATTAGTAAGTGTATTATATATTATATTTTATCGATAAGATTAGAACAATTCCATAAAATTGATGTATAATATACCAAAAATAAGCACAAATATCATTAATAATGATAAAAATATAACGATATTTTTTTACTTTATATTATTAAATTCAATTTTTTATAAAAAAAGTTTTAGGGAAAGATTGAGTATAATTTAAGAATAGGTTGAAATAGACTTGCTTTATTTAGATTAAATACATTTTTTTTGTAAAAAGATTGTTAAAAACTTTAACAGGCCTAACTTGACATTGATTTCAGAATATTTTAATATATTTATATATAAGATGGTTTACAATGCTTTACAACAGTGATTGTTTTTTCAATTAATGGATTTATGAAGTTCAGTTGTTCGTTATCAGGCTAAAAAGTAAAGGATTTAATTAGGGGGTAATTAAATGGAAAATAGGGTATTAACTGTATGTCCTTATTGTGGAGCTGGATGTAATTTATATCTGGTTGTAGAAGATGGAAAGATAGTAAGAGCTGAACCTGCTAATGGTAGAACTAATGAGGGTAATTTATGTCTTAAAGGACTCTATGGATGGGATTTCTTAAATGATCCTAAAATTTTAACATCTCGTTTAAAGAAACCTATGATAAGAAAAAATGGACAACTTGAAGAAGTTTCATGGGAAGAAGCTATAGATTTTACAGCTTCAAAATTGAAAGAAATTAAAGAGAAATATGGACCAGATTCAATTATGGGAACAGGTTGTGCTAGAGGATCTGGAAATGAAGCTAATTACATTATGCAAAAATTTATGAGGGCGGTTATTGGAACAAATAATGTTGATCACTGTGCCAGGGTTTGACATGCGCCATCCGTAGCCGGTCTGGCTTACGTATTAGGTAATGGAGCAATGTCAAATGGTATTCATGAAATAGATGATTGTGATTTAGTATTTATTTTTGGCTATAACGGTGCGGATTCACATCCTATAGTTGCAAGAAGAATAGTAAATGCAAAACGAAAGGGAGCTAAAATAGTGGTAACAGATCCACGAATAACAGAATCGGCTAGGATAGCTGATTTATGGCTTCCTATAAAAAATGGCACTAATATGATACTAGTAAATTCTTTTGCAAATGTTTTAATAAATGAAGGCTTGTACAACAAGCAATATGTTGAAGAACATACAGTAGGCTTTGAAGAATATAAAGCTTTAGTTGAAAAGTATACTCCAGAGTATGCAGAGAAAATGACTGGAGTACCAGCAGAAGATATAAGAAAATCAATGAGAATGTACTCTAAAGCTAAAAATGCTATGATACTTTATGGTATGGGAGTATGTCAATTTGGACAGGCAGTTGACGTAGTTAAAGGATTAGCGTCATTGGCACTTCTAACTGGAAACTTCGGAAGACCAAATGTAGGAATTGGTCCTGTAAGAGGACAAAACAATGTACAAGGCGCTTGTGATATGGGTGCACTTCCTAATGTATATCCAGGATATCAATCTGTAACAAATGATACTATAAGAGAAAAATTTGAAAATGCTTGGGGAGTAAAACTTCCAAATAAAGTTGGATATCACTTAACTGAAGTTCCTCATTTAGTGCTTAAAGAGGATAAAATAAAAGCTTATTACATTATGGGTGAGGATCCAGTACAAAGTGATCCAGATGCAGCAGAAGTTAGAGAAGCTTTGGACAAGTTAGAACTTGTAATTGTTCAAGATATATTTATGAATAAAACAGCACTTCATGCAGATGTAATATTACCAGCTACTTCTTGGGGTGAACATGAAGGTGTATATAGTTCGGCTGATAGAGGTTTCCAAAGATTCCGTAAGGCAATAGAACCTACAGGAGATGTAAAGCCTGATTGGCAGATAATTTCAGAAATTGCTAAAGCTATGGGATATGACATGAATTATAAAAATACAAAGGAAATTTGGGATGAATTAAGAAACTTGTGTCCAAACTTTAAGGGAGCAAGTTACGAAAGACTTGAAGAACTAGGTGGAATTCAATGGCCATGTCCTTCAGAAGATCATCCAGGAACTTCATATTTGTATAAAGGAAATAAATTTAATACTCCTAGTGGAAAGGCAAATTTATTTGCAGCAGAATGGAGAGCACCTATGGAGAGTACAGATAAGGAATACCCTCTAGTACTTTCTACAGTAAGAGAAGTTGGTCACTATTCAGTAAGAACAATGACTGGTAACTGTAGGGCACTTCAGCAGTTAGCTGATGAGCCAGGTTATGTTCAAATAAATCCAGAGGATGCTAAAAATTTAAATATATTAGATCAAGAATTTGTGAGAATAAGTTCACGTAGAGGATCTGTAGTAGCTAAGGCATTAGTTACAGATAGAGTTAATAAAGGTGCAGTGTACATGACATACCAATGGTGGGTAGGAGCATGTAATGAGCTTACTTTAAATAACTTAGATCCTATATCTAAGACACCAGAATATAAATATTGTGCTGTAAAGGTAGAAAATATTAAAGATCAAAAGGCTGCAGAACAATATGTACAGGATGAGTATACTAAAATAAGAAAAAAGATGAACATAAATTTGGAATGTTGTAAATAGTATGTAAATGAAGATCTATCTTTAAATTAGGTTCTTTGCTGTATTAGAACAGGAGAAATTTACTATACCAAAATCAAAGATTTTGCTTGATAGTTAAAAATTATTTAAAGGTAGGTCTTTCAAGAACTAATATATTATATAATTTTATTATGTAAAGGTATTCAAATACGAATATATTGCCTTATGAATTTGTTAGATAATTGTGTTCAAGTTTTAAAGGTTTTAAATATAAATTATAAAAGTTAAATTTGTTAAATCGGGGTAAATGGAATAATTTGTTATTCCATTTATATAAATCTTTAGGTAAGAGGGTGAATTTTAATGGATGTGGCACAAAAAGAAAATTTAGACATGAATGGTAAAGACGTAATACAAAAATATCCTAAAGAACAGAGATATACTTTAGCTATTTTGCAAGATATACAAAGAAAGTATAGGTATATCCCTAGAGAGTCTTTAGAAGCTTTGGCTGAGTACTTAGAAACTCCAGTTAGTAGACTATATGGTATGGCTACTTTTTACAAGGCTCTAAGTTTAACACCAAAGGGGGAGAACATTATAACAGTATGTGATGGAACTGCTTGTCACGTATCTGGGTCAATGGTGGTGTTAGATGAACTTGAAAAAATATTAGGTATTAGACCTGGGGGAACAACAGAAGATCTTAAGTTTTCAATTAATACAGTTAACTGTATAGGATGTTGTGCTATAGCTCCTGTAATGATGATTAACGATAAATATTATGGAAATTTGACACCTAAAATGATAAAAGAAATTCTTGATGAGTATAGGGGTGAAAAATAATGAGTAATAAGAAAACAGTTAATGTATGCTGCGGAGCAGGATGTTTAGCAAAGCACAGTATGGAAGTATTTGAAGAGCTTAAGAAAAAAGTTGCAGAGCTAGGAGCAAATGCTGAAGTAAAAACAGAAGTTAAGTTAAAAGCAACTGGTTGCGATGGACTTTGTGAAAAAGGACCAGTAATAAAAATTTATCCAGATGATATAGCATATTTTAAAGTAAAAGTTGAAGATGTAGAAGATGTTGTTAAAAAGACATTAATGAATGGAGAAATTATTGAAAAATTATTATATTTTGAAACTTCTACTAAACAAAGATTAAGAAACCATAAACAAAGCGAATTTTGCAAAAGACAGAATAAAATTGCACTTAGAAATGTAGGTGAAATTGATCCAACAGTTATAGAGGATTATACAGAAAGAGGCGGATACAAAGCGTTAAAGAAAGTGCTTTCAGAAATGAAGCCAGAGGACGTACTTAAAGAAGTAGGCGATTCAGGACTCAGAGGAAGAGGTGGCGCTGGATTCCCTACATCCCGTAAATGGCAGACAGCTGCAGAAATTGATACAACACCTAAATATGTAGTGTGCAATGGTGATGAAGGTGATCCAGGCGCATTTATGGATAGAAGTATAATGGAAGGTGACCCTCACAGTGTTATTGAAGGTATGACAATTTGTGCTTATGCAGTTGGAGGTACTTTAGGATTTGCATATATAAGAGATGAGTATGGACTAGCTGTTGAAAATATGCAGAAGGCAATAGACGTAGCTAGAGAAAGAGGATTTTTAGGCAAAAATATATTAGGAACTAATTTTTCTTTTGATATTCAAATAGTAAGAGGTGGAGGAGCTTTTGTCTGTGGTGAGTCTACAGCGCTTATGTCTTCAATCGAAGGTATGGTAGGAGAGCCTAGAGCTAAATATATACACACTACAGAAAAGGGCTTATGGGGACAACCTACAGTATTGAATAACGTTGAAACTTGGGCTAATATTCCTATAATACTTGACAAAGGTGGACAGTGGTATCATTCAATAGGAACCATGGAAAAGAGTAAAGGTACAAAGGTGTTCTCACTAGTTGGTAAGGTTAAGAATACTGGTCTTGTAGAAGTTCCTATGGGTACTACTTTAAGAGAAATTATATTTAATATAGGTGGGGGAGTATTAAACGATAGAAAGTTTAAGGCTGTTCAAATAGGCGGACCTTCTGGAGGATGTTTGCCTGAAGAATATTTAGATTTGCCAGTTGATTATGATACTTTAACTAAGGCAGATTCAATGATGGGTTCCGGTGGTATGATTGTTATGGATGATAGGACTTGTATCGTTGATGTTACAAGATACTATCTAGGCTTTTTAGCTGAAGAATCCTGTGGAAAATGTGTACCTTGCAGAGAAGGCGTAAAGAGAATGCTGGAAATAATGACAGACATATGTAACGGTGAAGGTAGAGAAGGAGACTTGGAAGAACTTCTTGAAATTGCTTCAATGTCAAAGGAAGCAGCATTATGCAGTCTTGGAAAGAGTGCAGCAAATCCAGTACTTGCCTCAATAAGATATTTCAGAGATGAATTTGAAGAACACATAAGAAATAAGAGATGTAGAGCAGGTGTATGTAAGAAACTTACAACATTTATTATAGATGAAGATAAATGTAAAGGTTGCGATATATGTAAAAAGAACTGTGCAGTGGATGCTATTACAGGAGACGTTAAAAAACCTCATGTAATTGATGATGATAAGTGCGTAAGATGCGGAAACTGTATGAATATGTGTAGATTTGATGCAGTTAAGGTTAAATAGGGGGTGACGTAATGAAAATTATAATTGATGGAAAATCATGTGAGGCTGAAAAAGGAGAATTTATTCTTCAAATAGCAAAAAGAAATGATATATATATACCTACACTATGCCACAGTGATGCTTTAGCAGGTCTTGGAAGCTGTAGATTATGTGTAGTAGAAGTTATAGATAGAGGAAGAGCAAAAGTTGTAACTTCATGCCTTTTCCCAGTTACTAAGGAAGTTGAAGTTGTAACTAATTCAGATAAAATAAAGAGAATAAGAAAAAATATAATGACTATGCTTCAAGTTAGATGTCCGGAAAACGAAGAAGTAGCAAAAATGGCTGAAGCTTTTGGCGTAGAGAGAAAAAGAGTAGAGAGATTTAAATTAGATAATACAGAAAATTGTGTACTTTGTGGACTTTGCGCAAAAGCATGTAAAGAATTAGGAACAGGAGCTATATCAACAGTTAATAGGGGAATTTATAAGGAAGTAGATACACCTTACCATGAACCTTCACCAGCATGTATAGGATGCGGATCTTGTGCTAATGTATGTCCAACTAATGCCATAAAGATAGTGGATAAAGATGGTGAAAGAGAGATATGGGGAAAGAAATTTAAGCTAGTAAAATGTTCTGAATGTGGAGAAACTTTTGCTACAGAGGAGCATATTAAGTTTGCGTATGAAAAGATAGGAAAAGAATTGGATATGGGTAAAGTTCTCTGTGATAAATGCAAAAGAAAAGCTGGTGCTGATGAAGTAAAAGAAATATATGAAAAAGTTTGATGTTCTAGTATTAAAATTGCAAAAGTGTCTTCATAAATAAGACACTTTTTTATGGGAGATATTTTTTATTCGAAAATTATTGAAAAGTTTTCGATAATATACTTTTGTGTATGAGAAAGGTGGTAAATTAAATGAAAGCAGATCTTAACTCTTTTGTAATAGCAGATCCAAGTAAATGTATTGGGTGTAGATCTTGTGAGGTAGCTTGTGCGGCAAGTCATAGAGATAAGGATGCAGGTTTTACAGTAGGAACTATGGATACTCCAATTGTCCCAAGGCTTTATCTTGTAAAAGAAGAAAAAGTTGTTATGCCAATTCAGTGTAGGCATTGTGAGGATGCACCTTGTGCTAATGCATGTCCAGTAAATGCTATAGAGCAGGATGACGGAAGTATAAGAGTAAATGAAAGTGCTTGCATAGGTTGTAAAACTTGTATGCTTGTTTGTCCAGTAGGAGCTGTAGATCTTTTACCAAGATATGATAAAAAGCAATCAGGTGCTGCTTTTAAAGAAAAGGTAAAATTAGTAGCTCATAAATGTGATTTGTGTAAAGAAAATGGTGGTACACCAGCGTGTGTTAAGGCTTGTCCAAAAGAAGCTTTAAAACTTGCTGTTCCTAGGGATGAAAAGAAAGATCGTAATATAAAAGCAGCTTTAGGATTATTAGACTTTAATAGTGATATATAATTAATAAAAAATCCATTAAAGGAAGGGATGTTATAATGTCAAATGATACTGCCATAATACGTATAGATGAAGAATTATGTACAGGCTGCAGACGCTGTAGTGAAGTTTGTCCTGTAGATGCTATAGAAGGTAAAGATGGGGTGCCACAACATATAGACACAGATAAATGCGTTATGTGCGGACAATGCGTTCAGGTCTGCAAGGGATATTATTCTGTATATGATGAGCCTGCAACACCACTTAGTAAGAAATACTATGACAGAGGTATGCTAGATGATGTTGAAGAACCTATATTTGCAGCTTACAAAGCTTGTCAAGTAAAAAAGATTAAGGACTTACTTGAAAATAAAGACTTATTTAAGGTAGTACAATGTGCTCCAGCTGTAAGAGTAGGAATAAGTGAAGATTTTGGATTGCCTCTTGGAACTTTAAGTCCTAAAAAAATGGCAGCAGCTCTTAGAAAACTTGGTTTTGATAGAGTTTATGATACTAACTTTTCAGCAGATCTTACGATAATGGAAGAGGGAAGTGAACTTATAGAAAGAGTAACTAAAGGTGGAACTCTTCCAATGTTTACATCCTGCTGTCCAGCATGGGTAAAATATTTAGAGCAAACTTACCCAGAACTTTTAGACCATCTTTCAACTTGTAAATCTCCACAACAAATGGCAGGTGCTGTTTTTAAAACTTATGGCGCTAAAATTAATAATGTAAATCCTGCTAAAATGTTAAGTGTATCTGTTATGCCATGTACATGTAAGGATTTTGAATCAGGCAGAGAAGAAATGAAAGACAGCGGATATAGAGATGTAGACTTAGTTATTACTACAAGAGAATTAGCTTATTTAATAAAGGATAGTGGAATAGACTTTAAAGAGTTAGAAGAAGAAGAGTTTGATGATCCTCTAGGAATGTATACAGGTGCAGGAACTATATTTGGTGCTACAGGAGGAGTTATGGAAGCTGCTCTTAGAACAGGATATGAACTTATAACTAAAAAGCAAATTCCAAGTGTAGATCTTAGTGCTGTTAGAGGTGGAGAAGGCTTTAGAACTGCTGAAGTTCAGGTTGGAGATTTAAAATTAAAAGTTGGTATAGTCTCAGGATTAAAGAATGCAGCACCAGTGCTTGAATCCATAAAGAAAGGTGAATGTGATCTTCACTTTATAGAATTCATGACATGTCCAATAGGATGTGTTAGTGGCGGCGGTCAACCAAAATTACTTTTAGATGAGTATAAAGAAGAAGCTTACACTAATAGAAAACAAGGCCTATATGATCATGATTCTAATTTAAAATTAAGAAAATCACATGAAAATCCAAGTATTAAGAAAATTTACAGTGAATTCTTGGAAAAACCTTTAGGACACAAGTCACATGAATTGCTGCATACTCAATACAAATCCAGAAAGGAGTAAAAAATATGCCTAATTGCTTTGTAGTAGCGGACCCAGTTAAATGTATAGGATGTAGAACTTGTGAAATAGCTTGCGTTGTAGCTCACTCAAAAAAAGATATATTTACTTCAGAAGTATCAGAAATTGAATTTTTTCCTCGTTTAAGCGTAGTAAAAAATGCAAAAGTAAGTGCTCCAATTCAATGCAGACAATGTGAGGACGCTCTTTGCGCTAAAGCTTGTCCTGTTGATGCTATCAGTACTAAAAATGGATATGTACAGGTAGAAGAGGAAAAGTGTATAGGATGTAAAACTTGTACAGTTGCTTGTCCTATTGGAGCAATAGATATGATTCCAGAATTTAAGGATGGCAAAAGAGTTTTTCAGGCAAAAATTAAGGTTAATGATGAAAATTCTAGCCAAGAGGGAAAAGAAAGAATTGTTGCACGTAAGTGCGATGTTTGTTCAGGAAGAGAAGGTGGACCAGCTTGTGCAGAGGTGTGTCCAACAAAAGCTTTAAGAATAGTAGACCATGAAGAAATGGAAAGAATGATTAAAGAAAAACGTAAAAATAATGCAAATGAAATATTAGATAACATGAATCAAATTGGATAGTTATATTAGGTAGATTAATTACTATAAATTGATAATTAAACCTGCTGCTTTCATAAATTAAAAAGCAGCAGGTTTTTTT
Organism: Clostridium sp. JS66; assembly: GCF_033561535.1. Lineage (NCBI taxonomy): Bacteria > Bacillati > Bacillota > Clostridia > Eubacteriales > Clostridiaceae > Clostridium > Clostridium sp. JS66. The sequence goes on from NZ_CP131467.1 coordinate 1,119,333, forward strand.
AAAGTACTTTGATATTTATATCATACTTGTTTATTTTTCTGTAAATAGTAGCCTTGCCTATTTGTAAAAGTTCAGCAGCTTTTATAGCATTTCCATCACAAAATTTAAGAGCATCTATTATGCATCTTTCTTCTACTTTTTCTAAAGGAAGAATTTCTCTAGGAGCAACATGCACAGTTTCATCATCTTCAGATATTATGTGTGTATGGGTTACTACACTTTTTATTTTTGCAAGAAGCTTTGAAGTCATTAGTGAATCCTCGCAAAGATAATAAGATCTCTCTAGAATATTCCTAAGTTCACGTACATTTCCCGAAAAATTATGGTTTTTTAATTTTTCAACATAAGAAGGATCTAGATATTTTGGTTCACAAGGATTTTTCATATTTAGCTTAGTTAAGTAATATTGAGCTAAAAGTTCTATATCTTCTTTTCTATCCCTTAGAGGAAGCAAGTGTAAATTCATTACATTTAATCTATAATAAAGATCACCTCTAAAATTTTTGTTTTCAATTTCTTCAGTTAAGATTCTATTAGTAGCCGCAATAACTCGCACATCTATACTTTTTTCATAAGTGCCACCAACTCTTACTATTTTAAGATTATCAAGTACTCTTAAAAGCTTTGATTGTACATCAAAAGGCAATTCTCCAATTTCGTCTAAAAAAATAGTACCACCATCAGCTAATTCAAATTTACCAGGTGAACCACTTTTGTTTGCTCCAGTAAAAGCACCCTTTTCATAGCCAAAAAGTTCGCTTTCTACAAGTTCCCTTGGTATAGCAGCACAATTTACTGCTATAAAAGGAGCATTGCGCCTTGAACTATAATTGTGAATAGACTGGGCATATACTTCTTTACCAGTACCACTTTCTCCTTCTAATAAAACATTACAATCGGTTTTAGCAGCTTTTTTGGCAGATTCTATTAAAAGCCTTACCTTCTGGTTTCTTGTAATAATATCATCAAAGGTGAAGGAAGCTTTATAACCTGCAAAATTATTAACTAATTTATGTAAATTTTTAGTATCTCTTAAGGACAATACCAATCCTATATTTTTACCTCTTAATCTTACAGGTATTATATTTATAATAGATCTTATTCTATTTCCATTAATGTTGAAGCTGCAATCTTCATTAAAGTAACTTTCTCCTGTGAGTATGGAATTGTTTATAACATCTTCTTTTAATATATCACTTAAGAAAGTTTCGTATAATAGTTCTTCTTTTATACCTAATATTTTAACTGTTGTAATATTTACTTTTTTTATTAAGAGATTTTCGTCAGTAACAATTAATCCTTCGTTTGCAGAATCAAAAATTGCTTGTAGTATAAAAGAAGATATGTCATATTCTAATATACTGTCCATATCAATTCTACACATATCATTTGAATTATCCCAGTAATCAAAGTTCTCCATATTTTACCCCCTATATAAAAATAAAAACCAATATTACAATATTTAGTATATCATACATTTTGAGAAAATAAAATAAAACTTATTTCAAAATGATAAAAAATAGTTTTTTTATCATTTTGAAACTATAGCCATATTAATATAGCATTTAAATATGTACCGGAAATATTAGACTTGCATAAATAGTATAAAAGATGGTAATATAATATACGAATACAGTTTTGAAAAAAATTTTTAATAGCCCTAAACCTAAATAACCCTATTAATAGAGAAAAAAGTACTTTAGTGCAGGAATATCCTGCACTAAAGTACTTTTTAAGCAGGTATAATATATCAAAATGATAAAATATATATTTTTTATCATTTTGATATGGAAAGTATTTATGTTTTTTGTTAATAATATATTCTGTAGGTTGAAATTATTTACTCTTTATGATAATATTATGACAATGTATTGTGCTATAGGCGTACAAGTGTGTGCTAAAAGCAAACAGAAATGAGGGGTTTTATGAATAATAAGCATTTGATAATTGACACAAAAATTCTTCCAGAGGTATTTATAAAAGTTGTTAAGCTTAAAGAATTGTTAAGAACTGGCAAAGTAAAGGACATTTCTGAAGGAGTAAAGCAGGTTGGTATAAGTAGAAGTACTTACTATAAATATAAAGATTGTGTATTTACGTTATCAGAAGGAATAACTGGTCATAAAGTTACCATAGGTTTAGTTCTTGCTCATGAAGCAGGTACTTTATCAAAAATACTAGATGGGATAGCTTTAAGAAAAGGAAATATACTTACTATTAATCAAGATATTCCTATAAATAATGCAGCAAGCGTTACCATAACTTTTGATGCATCAAAAGTAGAAACCGAAATTAATGATTTGATTGAAGAACTTAAAACAATTAAGGGTGTTATAAGAGTAGATTTAGTAGCAGTAGAATAAAGCAGACAATATTTTTAAGAGGACAGAGGACAATTGACAGAGGACAGTGAAGGATGATTTTTCTCCGTTACACTACGAAAAATCTTTCACTAAATTTTCAATTACTTGTTTCACTAAAGTGAAACATTGCTGATTTATATAAAGTCAAAGCGTGTTTTTGCGTTAGTAAAACAAGCTTTAAAAATAAATTAGTTTTCTGACGTAAGGAAGAAAACTCACCTTCATTGTCATCTGTCCTATGTCAATTGTCCTCTTGAAAAAGTTGTGCTGCATTATGATTATAGAATGAAGCTAATTTTAACCTATCTATCATTCTTCATAATATATTCTATAAGTGTTCTTGTTGGCAAGGCATTAGCACCTTTGTCATAAGGGGATGAAGATTTGGAACTATAAGCACAGCCAGCTATGTCAATGTGAGCAAAATTTATATCTTCGCAGAAGCTTTGTAAAAACATACCGCCTAATATAGCACCACATTTTGTTGAAGTATTTTTAATATCTGCTGCATCTGATTTCAATTCATTCATATATTCAATATTGTTAGGGAGTCTCCAAAAATTTTCTCCAACATTTTTTCCGCAGTTTATAATATCATGTGCAAGTTCGTTAGAATTACTTAAAAGACCTATATTAATGTTTCCAAGAAAATTAGCACAAGAGCCTGTAAGTGTAGCTATATCTATTATGGTTGTAGATCCAAGTTCCTTTGCATAGGATATTGCATCACATAAGATAAGCCTTCCTTCAGCATCTGTATTTACTACTTCAACAGTTTTGCCACTATATGTAATTATTACATCACCAGGCTTATATGCACTTCCTGAAGGCATATTTTCTACTACTGGAATTAAGGCAATTATGTTCTTTTTTGGTTTCAGCTTAGATATGCATTTCATTACGCATAAAACAGATGCAGCACCTGCCATATCTGATATCATATCTTCCATACCTTTTGAAGGCTTTAGTGAAATACCACCAGTATCAAAAGTAACTCCTTTACCGATCAATGATAAAATTTTTTTATCTCTAGGATTACCAAAATATTGCATAATTATAAGATGTGGATTATGGATGCTTCCTTTTCCAACGCTGCATATACAATTCATACCTAATTGTTTTAGCATATATTTGTCTAGTATTTGGATATCTAAATTTTCATTTCTAGCAATATTTTCAGCTTGCTTGGCAATATATTTTGGAGTTACATAATTACTTGGCATGTTAACTAGCTGACGTGAATAATTGATGCTGCGTCCTATGATTAAACCTTTGTTTATAGAATCTTTATATTTTGAAATTATGTTTATCTTTTGAAGCTTTATTTTCTTTTCTACTTTTTTTATTCCATTGTATTTATATAAAGCGATTTGAAGACTTTCACCTATAGTATAGTTAAAATTATTTGGAAAGGTAGGTAATATATCTAGTTCTGATAATGAATTTTTTAGTTTTAATATGGCATCACCTAAAGTTTTGAAAAGTTTTACTGAATTGAATTCTTCTGTAGTGCCTATTCCAAGTACAAAAATATTTTTATATCTGCATTTTCCTAAAGTATTAATGCACTCCAGATCTTTATTTTCTCCAGTATTTTCACTAAATCGTAATATTGATTTGATGTTTTCAGGATACTCCATTTCAAAATTTTTAAATTTAAAAATTAGTAAGTTAGAATAAGTTTCATTGTCTGATATGCTTATCATAAAAACATTCCCCCCCCAGAAAAATCTATAATTATGATACCATATTTTAAAGTAAAAGTTTACAGCTTTTTTTATAATAAAAGGAATTTAAAACTCAATGTAGAATTTCTAAAGTAAACAGAGTTTTAAAGGGATAAAAGAGGTGAGTTTATGCTAGATGTTCATATACAATTTGATGATATAGAAATGTCCAATATAAATGAAGAAGATTTGCCGCAGGTTCAAAAGTGGATGGAATGTCAAAAAAGCTTTTTTAAGGAAGAAACTGATTTAAATGATTTGAGAGAAAGATTTTTGGAGAGCTATATTAGTGAATGTGAATTCTTTTTAAAAATAAATCAAAACTTAAAATTAATAGGTATTTTAAAAGGAAGATTAGAATTTAAAAATCCAAGTGAAGCATGGATATGGTATTTCTATATTAATGATAATTATAAAAATACAGAACTTAATAGCTTAACTGCAAAAAAAATTATGAAGTATTTTTCCGATGAATATGGTATCAATACATTTTTTATTAGAATGATGAAGGAAGATAAGAAAAGTATAGATTTCTGGAAGGGGTTGGGGTTTGTGAGCATAAGATTAGTAAAAAACTTTTATAATATTCATGGTGAATATAAGGATATGATAATCATGAAAAGATAGAAACATGATTTATAATAGGAATAAATTTTCTCATGCCTAAATATTAATATTATAGAAACATTTAATTTAGGGGTGAGAAAATGAAATACACACGATATGATTTAAAAAACAAAAATAATGGCAAGACTTTTATTCTGCTTGTATTATTGGTACTTGTTTTAGCTTTCTTATTTGGAACTATAATCTTTAAACTTTTTTCAGGAAACTATAACGGTGGAAAGAGCTTGAAAAGTGAGACAAGCACTGGAAAAAACTCTGTTAGTAAAGGCAATATGCAGAATGTAACAAACCCAAATAGCATTCAGGCAGCTAAGTTTATAGTCATACAAGGAGGAATATATGAAAATAAAGAAAATGCAGAAGCAGAAAAAAATTTATTGAATGCTTATGGAATTCCATTTACTGTGACTGAAGACAATAAAACTAGGGTGCTGCTTGGTATATACGTTGAGGACCAAGGTGAGAAAATTATAAAATCTCTTAATGATGCAAAAGTGGATAATTCTAAAATGTTATTTACAATAAATAAAGATAATATGTGTGATGCGGAAATAGCTGAAATTATAAGTGCTAATATACAAATACTAAATAAACTTTCAGAAAAAGATGTTAAAGCTATACAGACATCAGAACTTAAAAAGTGGTGTTCATCCCTTAATAATGAAAATAATCAAGGTAAAAATATAGCTGTATTAAAACAACTTAAAAATGACGTAAATAAAATGCCAAAAGAAATTTCTAAAGATAAAGCAGCAGAAAATTATATTTATTTATATCAAATTTTAAAAAAAGTAGGTATTAATAAATAGTTCAAATTATAAATTATAAAGGATTTGAATAATGGATTTCATTATTTAAATCTTTTTTTTTAGATAAAATTATAAAATTAATTATATTTTAATCTGTTATATTAAAATTTTTTTTAAACAATACTATATAGACTTGTTTATGTTTTTATTAAATGATAAACTATATTAGATATATAATTAAGGCAGGGGATTTATTTTGAGAGGGGCTGAAAAAGGTATAGGTTTTTTGTGGTTTATAATATTTCTAGGAGCAGTATGCGGAAGCCTTATAGGTGACATACTAGGAAATAATTTAAGCTTTTTAAGTTTTTTGAAAAATTCTTATGCTATAGGAACGTCTACACCAATTTCATTAAATCTTAAAGTCATGATTGTAACTTTAGGACTAAACTTTAATATTAATGTTATGACTATAATTGGTATTATTATGGCTATAATATTATATAAAAGACATTAAAGAAGGGATACGATGGAGATTATTTTAGCATCAGCTTCCGCTAGAAGACAGGAACTGATAAAAAGATTAACAAATGATTTTAATGTGATAATAAGTGATTTTGACGAAAATACTATTAAATTTAAGGATGATTGTGGTCTTTATGTAATGGATATAGCTGAAGGAAAGGCATTGGAAGTTAAAAGCAGGGTGAAAAATCAAGCTATAATTATAGGTTGTGATACCATTGTGTCTTTTAATGGAAAAATACTTGGAAAACCTAAGGATGATGAAGATGCTTTTAATACCCTTAAAATGTTAAGTGGTAATGTGCATGAAGTGTATTCAGGATTAGCTGTATTAGATAGTACGTCAGGAAACATAAAGAGAGATTTTGTCTGTACAAAAGTGAAATTTTCACCAATGTCAGATGAACAAATAAAAAAATACATAGAAACAGGAGAACATAAAGACAAAGCTGGTTCTTATGGCATTCAAGGGTATGGAGGAATTTTTGTTGAAGAAATTCACGGTTGCTATTATAATGTTGTAGGACTTCCTTTGAATAAGTTGTCAAAAATGTTAAGAGGGATGGGGGTAAATCTATAGAAGGAGTATAATTAATGGAACAAACATTGAGAATTATGGATTTACCTGAAAATGAAAGGCCTAGAGAAAGATTATTAAGGTATGGTACACAAAGCTTATCAAATGCTGAACTTTTAGCTATAATATTAAGCTCTGGAACTAAGAAAGAAAATGTATTGAGCTTAAGTAATAGAATTATAAAGGAAACTGGAGGCTTAAATGGTCTTTTAAAGTCAACGGCAGAAGACTTTATGAGTCTCAGCGGTATTGGAGAAGCAAAAGCAGCACAACTTATGGCTTTATTGGAGATTTCTAAAAGATTTAAATCTTACAGAGATGGTAATGACTACAAGGTGTCTAAACCTAGGGATGCAGCAGCACTTGTTATGGATGAGATGAAAAATTTTAAGCAGGAGCACCTAAAGGTTATTATGTTGAATACAAAGAATGTTGTATTGTTTATTAAGGATGTTTCCGTTGGAAGTTTGAATTCATCTATAGTTCATCCAAGGGAAGTGTTTTGTGATGCTATAAGAAAAAATAGTGCTTTTATAATTGTGTGTCATAATCATCCTTCAGGGGACCCACAACCTAGCAATGAGGATATAAATGTAACAAATAGATTAAAGGAATGTGGCAAACTTTTGGGTATAGAATTACTAGACCACTTAATTATAGGTAATGGAAGGTATATTAGCTTAAAAGAAAAAGGAATATTGTAAAGTTTGAAAGGAGAAATTAATATGGGTTTTTTTGGAATATCTAGAGATATGGGAATTGATTTAGGAACAGCTAATACTTTGATATATGTTAAAGGAAAAGGTGTAGTACTTAGTGAACCTTCAGTTGTAGCAATAAATAGTGATGTTAAGAAAGTTCTTGCTGTTGGAGAAGAAGCAAAGCAGATGATAGGAAGAACTCCAGGAAATATAGTAGCTATAAGACCATTAAAAGATGGAGTAATAGCTGATTTTGATGTTACTCAGACTATGCTTAGAAAATTCATAGAAAAAGTAAGCCCTAAGTCTGCGTTTACAAGCCCTAGAATAGTTATATGTTTTCCTTCAGGAGTTACTGAAGTTGAAAAAAGAGCAATAGATGAAGCTACAAAGCAGGCAGGTGCTAGAGAAGTTTTACTTATGGAAGAACCAATGGCTGCTGCTATAGGAGCAGGACTTCCAGTAAATGAACCAACTGGAAGTATGATAGTAGATATTGGAGGGGGTACTACTGAGGTTGCAGTAATATCACTTGGAGGTATTGTTACAAGTAAATCTTTAAGAGTAGCTGGAGATGAACTAGATCAGGCTATTATAAGCTATATTAAGAAGGAATATAGTCTTATGATAGGAGAAAGAACAGCTGAAAATGTTAAAATAACTTTAGGTTCAGCTTTTGATATTGGAGAAGAGGAAACAATGGAAATAAGAGGAAGAGATTTAATATCAGGACTTCCTAAGGTTGTAAATATTACTGAAAGCGAAGTAAGAGATGCATTAAGTGAACCAGTAGCTCAAATAATAGATTCTATTAAAACTACATTAGAAAAAACACCACCAGAACTTGCTTCTGATATTATGGACAAAGGAATTATGCTTGCAGGTGGCGGTGCAATGCTTAAAGGATTAGACCAACTTATAAATAAAGAAACTCATATGCCTGTTCATATAGCAGAATCTCCTCTTGATTGTGTTGCACTTGGTGCTGGAAAAGCATTAGATACTATTGATAAAATAATAGCTAGTAGAAAATAGTATATAAGTTATGAAGATTTTTAGAAATAAACTGGCGGTAGCTATTGTAGTACTGTCAGTTACATTTTTAGTTTTAATTTCACAAAGTATCAAGAGAGATAAAATGTTTTTTTTGGGTAATGGCATAGGTTTTACTTTTAATTCAGTTCAAGGTGGTATATATAACTTTAATAATAAAATAAAACAATCAGTAAGTTTTATTTTTAGTTTTTCTAGTGTTAAAAAAGAAAATGAAGATTTAAAAAAGAAAAATAACGAATTGGAAAGCAAACTTATAGAATATGATTCAATTAAAAGTCAAAATACAGAATTAAAAAATATGCTCAATTTTAAAGAGCAAAATTCAGATTATAATTATATAGGCTGTGACATAATAGGAAAAAGTGGAAATGGAATGTTGGATCAGTTTTATATAAACAAAGGAAGTAAGGATGGTATAGAAAAACAGCGTATAGCTATAGCAGACGGTGGACTTTTAGTAGGTCAGGTAACTTCTGTAGGAAGCAATTGGGCTATCATTCAAACATTAGGCAATGAAAATATTGCGGTAAGTGGTATTGTGGGAAGTACTAATGAAAATGGTATAGTTAGAGGGTATAAAGATACTAATAATAGATTGCTTGCAAAATTATATTACCTTCCTCAAGATTCTAAGATAAAAGTTGGAGATGCAATTGTAACGTCTGGTGCTACAACTGACGATATAGGAAATTATCCTAAGGGTATCAGGATAGGTTCTGTAACGGAAATAGAAGATGATAAGGGTAAGGTAATGAAAAATGCTGTAATTAAACCTTATGTTGATTTTAATAAACTTGAGAAAGTTCTTATAGTTGTACCTAAAAACAAAATAGATGTGAAACAATAAGGTGATATAAAATGAGAAAAATATTAGTTCTATTTCTTTTATCAATTTTATTTTTCATGTTAGATAATGTAGTTATGCCATTTTTAGCTATTAGAACCATATATCCTAGCTTACTTTTAGTATTCTGTATATGTTATTCTATTGTAAATGGGAAATGGGAAGGTTTATGGCTTGGAGTCTTTTGTGGTATACTTCAGGATTCATATTTTATAAATGGTTTTGGAGTAAATACATTTGCTAATATGATTATATGTGTAATAGCAGGATTCATAGGTGAAAATATATTTAAGGAAAAGAGTATGATTCCTATAGGATCATGTTTTTTACTAACTCTTTTGAAAGGGTTAATTTTAGTTTCAATATTATACTTAAATAAAATATATACAGATATAAGCAGTATATTTTTTATAAGTCTTTATGCTATGATTATGAGTATTGTAATGTATAAGAAAATTTACAGATTGTGTGAAAAGCAATATATGCAGCGAAGATGGAAGTTTTAGGGGAATGGTGATTTAATGGAAGGTAAGAAAGAAAGAAAGTTTACTCGTTATACTGCTTTAATAGTAATCATGGTAATTATATTTACTGCTATTGCTGGAAAATTATTTTTTCTTCAAATACTTGATGGTCAATCATATAGCGAAAAAGCAAATAATAAGTCCATAAGAGAAATACCAGAGGCTGCACCAAGAGGAAGTATTTTAGATAAGAATGGTTCTGTACTAGCTTCAAGTAGTGTAATTTATGCTTTAGTTTATAATCAAACAGATGAAAGTGACAAATATTTTTTTGATACTATGAGTAAGGTATTTGATATTCTTGATAAAAGCGGAGAAACTCAAAAAGATGATTTTGAACTTAAAGTTAATCCATATAATTTTCAATTTAGAGGCGATGATGACAAAACTAAAAGAGCACTTGAAATAAAGTTTAAAACAGATAGAGGATTTGCAGATGAAATAAAAAATAAGCTGTATAAAAATAAAAAAGATAAGCTTACAGAGGCGGAAAAAGCAAAAATTGATGAAGAACTTCTTAAAATAACACCAGAAGAAACCTTTAAGAAGCTTGTAAAGCAATATAAAATTGATGATAAAAAATACTCTGTAGATGAGCAAAGAAGATTTATGATAATAAAAGATACATTAAAAATGAATAGTTTTTCAGGATATAAGCCAGCAGTAGTTGCAACCAACATAAAAAAGGAAACTGCATTTAAATTCATCCAAATGCTAAATGATTTTCCTGGTATAGATGTAACTACGCAGCCTATGAGAACTTATCCCAATGGGGAAGTAGCATCTTCTGTTTTAGGATATATATCTAAAATAGGCTCAAATGATGATAAATATACAGAAAAGGGTTATGATGCTAGTACAGATTATATAGGTCAATCTGGAATTGAAAGTGCTTTTGAAGATAGACTTAAAGGGTCTAAAGGTGGAAAAATTGTAAAACTTAACAAGCAAGGAAGAATACTTGAGGAGCTTGGAAAAAGGGATCCTTATCCAGGTCAAACAATTCAACTTACTATAGATAAGGATGTTCAGGCGGCTACAGAAAAGGCATTAGATGACAGGATGAAATATTTAAGAGCAAATCCTGCTGAACAGCAAGGCTCTTATACAGCTAATGCTACAAGAGGAGCAGCTGTAGCTATAGATGTAAATACTGGTGCTATAGTAGCACTAGCCAGCAGACCAGGTTTTGATCCAAATGCTTTTGCAGCACCAGGAGGTCTATCTTCTGATTTATATAACACATACTATCCTGATATAGCAGAAGCTGGTAAACGATATATTGAAAACATGGGTATTTCAGGTGACAGTGAAGAAGATACATTAAATAAATTGTTTCCTGTAGATAAAAGTGTAAAAGGTAAAACAGTAAGGCAGGATGCTAAAGATATATTACCAAAACCGTTATTTAATTATGCAACTCAATCAAGATCTATGCCAGGATCTACTTTCAAAATGATGACAGCAATTGCAGGTCTTGAAAGTGGTGTAATAACTCCAGATTTTGGTGTAGATGATGAAGCGAAATTTGATAAGGGTGGAAATAATTGGGCACATTTTGATACAGATGGTCCCAATGGATGGGTAGATTTAGCAAAGGCTATAGAAAAATCTAGTAACCCATATTTTATGGAGGTAGGTAAACGTCTTAGAAATAAATATAATGATGATATTTTAGCTAAGTATGCATGGAAATTTGGATTAGGAGCTGATCCTACGTCCAATTCTACAAAATCTACAGGAATAGAAATACCTGAGGCATTTGGACAAGTATTTAACAGCTGGTCTTTGAAAAATACTTATTCTCAAACATATTTATGGACAACTATGGAAACCTTAAAAGCTGGATCAGATGACAAAGGGAATAAGTTTACAGCTATAGATTTATACGATAGAGATGGAGATTCAAGTAAGGTTAAGAGTATAAAAAGTGACATAAAGAAGCAGATACAAAGTTCCATAAAGGATGGAGATAAAGCTTTTAACAAGGATACTTATAAGAGTTTAATTAATAATTTAGTACAAGAAGATCCTCAGTATAAGGATAAGAATATAAGTGACAAGGAAATGAAGTCCATAATAAATGCCATTTATTATGTAGCAGTTTCAGATGCTAACAGCCAGATTAGGGCAGGATTTAGTATGTATGATGCTTCCATAGGACAAGGTATAGATGCATTTACTCCAGTCCAATTAGCAAATTATATTGCAACTATTGCCAATGGTGGAACAAGATATAATGTACATCTTGTAGATAAATTTTTAGATGCTAATGGAAAACTAATTGAACAGGTTAAGCCTGAAGTTGCCGAAAAAACAGGAGTTAAACAGGAAACTTTAGATGCAGTTAAAGCTGGAATGAATGCAGTTAATGAAAAAGGTACTGCAGCACAAGCGTTTCAAGGTTTTACTATACCAACAGCAGGAAAGACAGGTACAGCTACTATAGCTAATGATCAAGAAAGCTTTGGAAGAACAGATACAGCAGTATATGTTGGATTTGCACCTTCAGATAAACCTGAAATAGCTGTATGTGTTATGTTGTATGATGGTGGTCATGGTAGTGGAGCAGCTTATGTTGCAAGAAGTATGTTTGAATCATATTTCAAAGTAGGTAGCAGTAATACTTCAAAAAGTGATACATCTACACAAAATTAAAATGATATTAAATGAATAAAAGATATATACAATCAAAACAATGATTGTATATATCTTTTTTATTTTTTGTATTAAAAGTACTTTAATACCTTATATTGAAGTATTATGAATATTATGGTATTAATTATATATAATGAAATTTTAGGGGAATGGTGATTTTATGGAAGGTAAGAAAGAAAGAAAGTTTACTCGTTATACTGCGTTAATAGTAATCATGGTAATTATATTTACTGCTATTGCTGGAAGGCTATTTTTTCTTCAAATTCTTCAAGGTGAATTCTACAGTGAAAAAGCAAATAACAAGTCCATAAGGGAAATACCAGAGGCTGCACCAAGGGGAAATATTTTAGATAAAAATGGCTCTGTATTAGCCAAAAGTGTTCAAACTTATACGTTAGTTTATAATCAAACAGATGAAAGTGATAAACATTTTTTTGACACTATGGGTAAGGTATTTGATATTCTTGATAAAAGTGGAGAAACCCAAAAAGATGATTTTGAACTTAAGATAAATCCATATAGTTTTCAGTTTAGGGGCGATGATGACAAAACTAAAAGAGCACTTGAAATAAAGTTTAAAACAGATAGAGGCTTTGCAGATAAAATGAAAAATAAGCTATATAAAAATAAAAAAGGTGATCTTACAAGTGCAGAAAAAGCAAAAGTTGAAGAAGAACTTCTAAAAATAACACCAGAAGAAACCTTCAAGAAGCTTGTAGAGTTATATAAAATCGATGATAAAAAATATTCTGTAGATGAGCAAAGAAGATTTATGATAATAAAAGATACATTAAAAATGAATACTTTTTCTGTATATAAACCAGCAGTAGTTGCAACTAATATAAAGCAGGAAACTGCATTTAAATTTTATCAAATGTTAAATGAGTTGCCTGGTATAGATGTAACTAGGGAACCTATGAGAAGCTATCCGAATGGAGAATTAGCATCTGCTGTTTTAGGATATATATCTAAAATAGGTTCAAGTGATGATAAGTATACGGAAAAAGGATATGATGTTAGTACAGATTATATAGGTCAATCTGGAATTGAAGGTGCTTTTGAGGATAGACTTAAGGGATCTAAAGGTGGGGAAATTGCAAAACTTAATAAGCAAGGAAGAAAAATTGAAGAACTTGGAAAAAGAGATCCTTATCCGGGACAAACTATACAGCTTACAATAGATAAAGATATACAAAAAGCTACAGAAGATGCATTAGATCAAAAAATGAAGGAACTTAGAGAGAATCCTTCACAGGGTAGCTCTTATACAGCTAATGCTACCAGAGGAGCAGCTGTAGCTATAGATGTAAATACTGGCGCTGTAATAGCACTAGTCAGCAGACCAGGTTTTGATCCTAATGCTTTTGCAGCACCAGGTGGATTATCTTCAGATTTATACAAACAGTATTATCCGAATATAGCTGATGAAGGAAAAAAATACATTGAAAGAATGGGTATCGCAGGAGAAAATGAAGAAGACACATTAAATAACTTGTTTCCTGTGGATACAAGTGTAAAAGGTAAAACCATAAGAAAGGACCTTAAGGATACATTACCAAAGCCATTATTTAATTATGCTACCCAATCAAGAGCTATGCCAGGATCTACTTTTAAAATGATGACAGCAATTGCAGGTCTTGAAACTAGAGTAATAACTCCAGATTTTGGTGTAGATGATGAAATGTACTTTGATAAAGGTGGCGGAGAGGCTGGAAGAGTATATTTTAGAGATGATGGTGCAAATGGATGGGTAGATTTAACAAGGGCTATAGAAAAATCCAGCAACCCATATTTTATGACTGTAGGTAAAATGCTTAGAACTGCATATGATGATAATATTTTAGCTAAATATGCATGGAAATTTGGATTAGGAGCTGATCCTACTTCTAATTCTAAAAAATCTACAGGACTAGAAATACCAGAAGCTTTTGGACAAGTATATAACCTTTGGTCTTTAAAAAATAGTTATGCCCAAACATATTTGTGGAAAACTGAGGAAATATTAAAAGCTGGATCAGATGATAAAGGAAATAAGTGCACTTCCATAGATATATATGATAGAGATGGAGATTCAAGTAAGGTTAAAAAAATAAAAAGTGATATAAAGACTCAGATACAGAACTCAATAAAAGATGGAGATAAAGCTTTTAATAAGGATACTTATACAAGTTTAATTAACAATTTAATACAAGAAGATCCTCAGTATAAGGATAAAAATATAAGTGACAAAGAAATAAAAGCTGTAGTAAATATTATTTATAATGTAACAGTTTCTGATGCCAATAGCCAGATTAGAGCAGGATTTAGTATGTATGATGCTTCCATAGGACAAGGTATAGATGCATTTACTCCAGTTCAATTAGCAAACTATATTGCAACTATTGCTAATGGTGGAACAAGATATAGTGTACATATAGTAGATAAGTTTTTAGATGCTGATGGAAAGCTAATTGAGCAGGTTAAGCCTGAAGTTGCAGAAAAGACAGGGGTTAAACAGGAAACTTTGGATGCAGTTAAAGCTGGAATGAATGCAGTTAATGAAAAGGGTACTGCAGCAGAGGCATTTAAAGGTTTTACTATACCAACAGCAGGAAAAACAGGTACAGCAACTATATCAAATGATGCACAAAGCTTTGGAAGAACAGATACAGCAGTTTATGTTGGATTTGCACCTTCAGATACACCTAAGATAGCTGTATGTGTTATGATATATGATGGTGGTCATGGTAGTGGAGCAGCTTATGTTGCAAGAAGTATGTATGAAGCATATTTCAAAGTAGGTAGCAGTAATAGTAAAAATACTAATAGTAATAACAATGATAATTAGTAGTTAAAAAAACATATCTATTGAAAATTTAATAGTGTTAATTGTTATAAAAAGACATATGCAAGGAAAAATACTTGTATATGTCTTTTCTTCTGTTAAAAATTACCAGGAATTTAATTATTAACATTGAAGCATTATACATATTAGGATATTTATATATTTATGTATTGATAGCTTTGTAAAATTTAAAAGAATGGTGATTTTATGGAAGAGAAAAAACAAAGAAAGTTTACTCGTTATAGTGCATTGATATTGATTATGATAATTATATTTACTGCTATTTCTTCAAAGTTATTTACTTTGCAAGTCTTTAATGGTGAAACATATAGAGAAAAAGCAAGTGTTAAGTCATTAAGGGAAATACCAGAGGTTGCACCGAGGGGAAATATTTTAGATAAAAATGGTTTACCGCTGGCATTAAACACCCAAACCTATATTTTAGTTTATAATCAAACAGATGAGAGTGATAAATATTTTTTTGATACCATGAGTAATGTATTTAATATTCTTGATAAAAGTGGAGAAACCCAAAAAGATGATTTTGAACTTAAAGTAAATCCATTTACCTTTGAATTTAGAGGTGATGATGATAAAACTAAAAGATCACTTGAAATAAGATTTAAAACAGACAGGGGATTTGCAGATGAAATAAAGAATAAATTATATAAAGATAAGAAGGGGAAGCTTACATGTGATGAAAAAGCAAAAGTTGATGAAGAGCTCCTAAATATAACTCCAAAAGAAACCTTTAACAAGCTTGTAAAGAGGTATGGAATTGATGACAAAAAATATTCAATAGATGAACAAAGAAGGTTTATGATAATAAAAGATGAGTTGAAAATGAATAGTTTTTTAGGATATAGACCAGTAGTAGTTGCCAACAATATAAAGAAGGATACTGCATTTAAATTTATTCAAATGTTAAATAATTTTCCCGGCATGGATGTAACTACACGACCTATGAGAATTTATCCCAATGGAGAATTAGCATCTGGAGTTTTAGGACATATAGCTAAGATGGATTCAAGTAATGATAAATATTCAGAAAAGGGATATGACATTAGTTCGGATTATGTAGGTAAGTCTGGAATTGAAAGTGCCTTTGAAGATAGACTTAAGGGATCTAAAGGTGGAAAAATTGTAAAGCTTAATAAATATGGGAGAATAATTGAGGAACTTGGAAGTAGAGATCCTTATCCAGGCCAAACAATTCAACTTACCATAGATAAAGATGTTCAGGCAGCTACAGAAAAGGCATTAGATGGCAGAATGAAATATTTAAGAGAGAATCCTCTTGAGCAACAAGGTTCCAATACAATTAATGCTACCAGAGGAGCAGCTGTGGCTATAGATGTAAACACTGGTGCTGTAATAGCACTAGCCAGCAGACCAGGATTTGATCCAAATGCTTTTGCAGCACCAGGTGGACTATCTTCTGATCTTTATAAAAAGTATTATCCTGATATAAATGAATTTGGAAGGCAGTATATTGAAAGAATAGGGCTTATGAATTATTTTTCAGAACAAAGTGAAGAAGATGTGTTAAATAAGTTGTTTCCTATAGATACAAGTGTAAAAGGTAAAATTGTAAGAGTAGATATCCATGATGTGTGTCCAAAGCCTTTATTCAACTATGCTACTCAGTCAAGAGTACCTCCAGGATCTACATTTAAACCTATGACAGCAATTGCAGGCCTTGAAAGTGGAGTAATAACTCCAAACTATGGAGTAGATGATACAGGAGAATATGATATAGGAGGAGGTCACGTTATACAGTTTAAATTAGATGGTGCCAATGGATGGGTTGATTTAACACGCGCTATAGAAAAGTCTAGTAATCCATATTTCATGCATTTAGCTAAACTTTTAAGAAATGCTTTTGGTGATGATTCATTAGCCAAATATGCCTGGAAATTTGGATTGGGAGTTGATCCTAAGTCCAATGTAAAACCATCAACAGGAATAGAAATATCAGAAGCTTTTGGTCAAGTATTTAATAGTTGGTCACAAAAAAATCAGTATGCACAAACATATTTGTGGAAAATTATGCAAGAGTTAAAAGCTGGGGTAGATGATAGAGGAAAAAACATCACAGCCATAGATTTATATGATAGAAGTGGAGATTCTGATAAAGCTAAAAAAATAAAAAATGATATAAAGAAACAGATACAAAATTCGATAAAGGATGGAGATGAAGATTTCAATAAGAATACTTATAAAAATCTAATTAATAATTTGATAGAGGAAGATCCTAAATATAAAGGTGCTAATATAAATGAAGATCAAATAAACTCTATAATAAGCAATATTTATTATATAGCAGTTTCAGATGCTTATAGGCAAACTAAAATAGGGGCACCTATGTATTTTGCTTCCATTGGCCAAGGTATGGATGAATTTACTCCTGTGCAACTAGCAAATTACATTGCAACTATAGCTAATGGGGGAACCAGATACAGTGTACATCTTGTAGATAAATTTTTAGATCCTGATGGAAGGGTAATTGAACAGGTTAAAACTGAAGTTCTAGAAAGAACAGGGATTAAACCTGAAAATATAGCAGCTATAAAAGCAGGAATGAAGGCTGTTAACGAAAAAGGTACTGCGTCAGAAGCATTTAAAGGATTTAGTATAAAGACAGCAGGAAAGACTGGTACAGCTAGCTTGAATGATCAAGAAACATTCGGAAGGACAGATTTTGCCGTATACGTTGGATTTGCACCTTTAGAAAATCCTAAAATAGCTGTATGTGTCATGATATTTGATGGAGGCCAAGGAGCTAGTTCTGCTTATGTAGCAAAAGAGATTTATGAAGCATATTTTAATAAAATAAGTTGAATATGTAATTAAAAGGTATATATAAGGAAAAAATGCTTGTATATATCTTTTTTTTAAAATAAAATTGACTTAGAAGGATTTAAAATTTTAATGTTGAAATATTACATTGATGTGACTTGGAGATTTATGGAGGTCTAATATGGGAGATAATAGTCTTATAATTAAAGGCAATAGAGATGGAATAAATGCAATTATTAATATGAATAAGTTTAAAGATTTCGACGATATGCTCGAAAATTTAACAGAGAGGTTGTCGAAAGGTAAAATTTTTTATAAAGGGTGTACTTTAAAAATAACCACTGAACTTAAGTATATAACTGAAAAAGACTTTAGAAAATTAAAGGATGTTTTATTTGAAGAATTTTTAATAAAAGATTGTATTATGGAAGATAAAGACGAAAAAAGCAGTAAAGTCTTTTCAGGAATTTATGAAGGACGTACAAAATTTTTGAGACGTACTGTAAGAAGTGGTCAAATTATAAATTACCCAGGAAATATAGTTATAATTGGAGATGTAAATGCAGGATCTGAAATATATGCAGACGGAAATATAATAGTTTTAGGTGCATTAAAAGGCTATGCTCATGCAGGATTTGGAGGAAATTCTAAAGCTATTGTAGCAGCTTTCTATCTTCAGCCTGAAATACTTCAAATTGCAAATGTAATGACCAGATCTCCAGAAGACAGTGATAAACCTCAATATCCAGAGGTTGCCAGAGTAAAAGGAGGGACAATAATTGTAGAACCATATTTACCTAATAAATTTATATAAAGGTTTGTTATTAAATGATAACTTGTAATTTTAAATTAGTTTAATGGAGGTAGTGTAAATGGGAGAAGCTATTGTAGTAACATCAGGCAAAGGTGGAGTAGGTAAAACTACTACTACAGCTAATATTGGAACAGGACTTGCATCATTAGGTAAAAGTGTTGTGGTAGTTGATGGGGATACAGGTCTTAGAAATCTTGATGTTTTGATGGGACTTGAAAATAGAATAGTATTTACGTTGTTAGACGTAATAGAGGATAAGTGCAAATTAAAACAAGCTCTTATTAGAGATAAAAGATTACCAAGTTTATATCTTTTACCAACAGCCCAAACTAGAGATAAGGATGATATAACCACAGATCAAATGGTTAAATTAATATCAGAATTAAAAAAGGAATTTGATTATGTTATCATAGATTGCCCTGCTGGAATTGAGCAGGGATTTGAAAATTCTGTAGTTAGCTCAGATAGAGCACTAATTGTAGTAAATCCAGAAGTTACATCTGTAAGAGACTCAGATAGAGTTATTGGAAAATTAGATGCTAAAGGATTGGAAAATCATCAACTCATAGTGAATAGAATAAATTACGATATGGTTAAGAATGGAAATATGTTAGATGTAAATGATATCTTAGACAGTTTGGCTATAGAACTTATAGGAATAGTTCCAGATGATAGAAATATAACTGTTTCAACTAATAAGGGGGAGCCTATAGTTTTAGATGATAAGGCTTCAGCAGGACAAGCATTTAGAAATATAGCAAAAAGAATAGTAGGAGAAAAGGTACCTTTTATGGATTTGAGCAATAACCAAGAAGGTTTCTTTTCAGGAATTAAAAAGTTATTTGGTATTAAGTAGGAGGGTATTAAAATGGATTTATTTAAAATGTTTTCGTCGAAACCTTCCTCAAAAGATGTAGCTAAAGAGAGATTAAAATTGATTCTAATACATGATAGATCAAGTATGTCTCCAGAAATACTTGAGTCGATAAAAGAAGATATACTTAAAGTATTATCTAAATATATGGAAATAGACAGTGGTGAAATAGACGTAAAAATGACTAAAATGGAGGAGCTTGAAGGGGATTCACCAGCTTTAATTGCAAGCATACCGGTAAAAAGAATGAAGGTTGACAAGTAAACCATATATAAACTATATGTTAAAGAATTAAAATATGAATAGATTTTTTTTTAGTGTGTGGTATAATCATATTTATTGGAGGTAGAAAACATGCTAGAAAAAGTTACCTTGGATAGAAGGCTTTTAAAAGAATTAGATTTTATATCGATTATTTCAGTAATACTTATAGTGTTATTTAGCTGCTTTAATATTTATAGTGCTACTCGTTTAAAGTTTGGATACTTTTTTTTAAAACATCAACTGATGTGGCTGGCAGCAGGGTTGATACTAACATATATAATACTTCTATTTGATTATGTCATTATTGAAAATTATGCTGGTATAATTTATTGGTTTGGAGTATTTTTATTAGTATTAAATGATACCATATTTAAGTCAACTGTTAATGGAGCAGCTTCTTGGTTACAAATAGGAGGAGTGCAGTTAATGCAGCCTTCGGAATTTGCAAAATTAGGAATGATTATAATGCTGGCAAAGCAGTTAGATGTTATGGAAGGAAAAATAAATGATTTAAAGAACTTCTTAAAGTTAGCGGTTTATGCTATAATTCCTATGATTTTAATAATAAAACAACCTGATATGGGTATGACTATGGTATGTTTTTTTATTGTACTTGGAATGTTTTTTGTAGCAGGCTTGGATTTGAAAGTAATAGTAGGTGGCCTTGTAAGCTTAGTAGGACTTGTTGCTATTGTTTGGAATTCACCCTTAATGGAAGAATATTGGAAAACCAGATTAACGTCATTTATAACTTCACAATCAGATGATTTGGGATCAGGATTTCAGGTCGGTCAATCATTAATAGGAATAGGCTCTGGTGGAATTTGGGGAAAAGGATTTTTAAAAGGTACTCAAGTAGCAGGAGGATATATTCCAGAACAGCATACAGATTTCATATTTTCAGCACTAGGAGAAGAATGGGGGCTTGTTGGTGCTTTAGTACTTTTATTGTTGTATGGTATATTGATATATAAATTTATAAATATAGCGAGAAATTCAAAGGACAGGTTTGGTTCTATGATATGTGTAGGAATTGTGTCTTCACTATTATTTTCCATATATCAAAACATAGGGATGACAATAAAAATAGCACCTATAACTGGAATCGCTCTTCAGTTTATGAGTTATGGTGGTAGTTCAATGCTGACTAGTTTTATGGGATTAGCACTGGTTTTAAATGTAGGGATGAGAAGGAAAAAAATTAACTTTTAGGGGGATGTATTATGAAAATTGCTTTCATTGCACATGACAAGAAAAAAGATGATATGGTGGAATTTGTTAAAAGGTACAAAGATGTATTTAAGGATCATGAATTATTCGGGACAGGCACTACAGGAAGAATTATATCCGAGATTGTAGGGCTAAAGGTTCATAGATTCCTTTCAGGACCATTAGGTGGTGATCAGCAAATTGGTGCTAGGATTGCTGAAGGAAATATGGATTTTATAATTTTTCTAAGAGATCCTCTTACAGCACAACCTCATGAACCTGATGTTTCAGCATTACTTAGAATATGTGATGTTCACTGCATTCCACTTGCTACTAACATAGGTTCAGCAGAAGTTTTTGTAAAAGCACTTAAGGCACATGTATTTGAAGAATAAAAAAATAGAATGATAAAAAACCTTAACCATATGAGTTAGGGTTTTTATTTTTTACCCATATCATATATAGATATAAGAAATATGTATGCAGCTATCATAAAAGAAGGCACCAAGAAGTATATATATATTAAGTGCTTTATCACAGTACTTAATATGTTTAAAATTGGGGGAACATCGGGATATGGGAAGTTATAATTCTCAATATGAAAACTATTATAATTCTTTAAAACATAGAAGTAGAGCTACATATTTACCTAATTATAAGAATACTTTTATATCTGATAGAGGAGAAAAGAAAACATCAAACTATTGGACTCGAAGAATAATTAGAGAATTAATAGGAGTATTTGTACTTTTTATTTTCGTTATAATGTGTAAAGCAGTAAATAATACTAGAACGGTGTCAGCATATAATTATTCTAAATCTATAATAAATGAAAATTACAATTATAAAGATATTCTAAATAGAACTAAAAGCCTTGATTTTAAAAAACTTCAAGATAGCATAATTAATAAGATTGAAAATATTAGAAGTAAGCTTACGGGAACAGATATGGTACAGGATAAAATAAGAAAAGAATTTATTATACCAGTAGAAGGAACTGAAACTTCTGCTTTTGGTTATAGAAAAGATCCAATAACCAAAGAAAATAAATTTCACTCAGGAATAGATTTGGATGTAAAAGTAGGTACACCAGTTAAAGCTTCTTATGATGGAGTAGTAAGGGAATGTGGTGAGGATTCTGGGAATGGTAAGTATATTTTAATTGATCATAAGAATGGGGTTGAAACTAAATATTGTCACTTAAGTGAGGCACTTGTAAAAAAAGAAGATGTGGTCAAGAAAAGTCAGGTTATAGCCAAAAGTGGAAATACAGGCAAATCTACTGGACCACATCTTCATTTTGAGCTTTTATATATGGGAGAAAATAAAAATCCCAATGACTATTTTAATAAATTAGGTAATTAATTTGCAGGGGTAATTGCGTGATTAGAATAAATAAGTATTTCATTCCTTATGTTATATTTTTAATTATTGTAGGTTATAAAGGAAATCTTATATATGCTTTTTTTATTGTTATAATTCATGAAGCTGTTCATTATTTAACTGCTAAGCATTATAATTTTTCAGGTTTTGATATAGAATTAATAGCTTTTGGAGCTTCGATTAAATTTAAAGAATTAGATGATGCATCTCCCAAGGAGGATTTGATTATATCTTTATCAGGTCCCTTATCCAATTTTGTATTAGCTGCAATTCTTTACTATGTAAATAGAATAGTACACTGTGATGAAATTTATATGTTGTTCGCAGGAAATATAGCTATAGGTATTTTCAATCTCATACCTGCTTTTCCTTTAGATGGAGGCAGAATATTAAGAGATATACTATATTTTAAATTTTCATATAAAAAAGCAAACAGAATTATGATAAATATAAGTACTGTAATAGGTGCTTTTCTTATGTTCTTTTATATAGTACTATTTTTAAAAGGATTTAATAATTTTAATATTGGAATTATAGGATTATTTATAATAATATCATCATTTAAAGAAAAGGAAAGGATATCATATATAATTATGGGAGATATTATAAAAAAGAAATATAAATTTATAAATAAGGGTTATATAGAAAGTAAAAATATTTGTGTATATTATAAGAAAGATTTGCTAACTGTTATGGGCCTGTTTGATAAAAATAAATATAATATGTTTACTGTTTTAGATAATGACATGAAAGTTGTTGATATAGTTTACGAAGAAGATGTAATAGATGGACTTAAATTACACGGTAATATAACTTTAGAGGAATTTATGAAAATTCACGAGTAAAATATAAATTTGTATTTTAAATTTATATTTTGTTATGTTAGAATATCAAGTGATAACACAAGAGGAGGATTATTAATGAATAGGATTTCTGATGATATATTATTTAAGGTTGAAAAGCCCGCTCGTTATATAGGAGGAGAACTTAATTCCTATAATAAAGATAAAAATGAAGTGGATATTAGGTTTGCATTCTGCTTTCCTGATGTATATGAAGTTGGTATGTCTCATCTTGGTATGAGAATTCTTTATTATACACTTAATGAAAGAGAAGATACATTTTGTGAAAGAGTATTTGCACCTTGGGTAGACATGGAAAAACTTATGAGGGAAAACAATATACCTCTATATGCACTAGAGACTAAGGATCCTATAAAGGATTTCGATTTTATAGGATTTACTCTTCAATATGAAATGAGTTATACAAATATATTAAATATGATTGATTTAGCAGGTATTCCTGTTAGAGCATCAGAAAGAGGAGAAGAAGATCCTATAATTATGTGCGGAGGTCCATGTGCATACAATCCAGAACCCCTTTATGACATAGCAGATTTCTTTGCTATGGGTGAAGGCGAAGAGCAAATGGATGAGATCATGGATTTGTACAAAAAGTATAAGGGTAAGAAGCAGAAAAAGTCATTTTTAAGAGAACTTTCACATATAGAGGGTATCTATGTACCATCACTTTACAGTGTAGAATATAAAGAAGATGGAACTATTAAAGAATTTAAACCTTTGTATGATGATGTACCAGAAAAAGTAAAGAAGAGAATAATAAAGAATTTTAATGATGTTCCATATCCAGATAAATTTATTGTTCCATATACAGATATAGTACATGATAGAATAATGCTTGAAACTTTCAGAGGATGCAGCAGAGGATGTAGATTCTGTCAGGCGGGTATGATATATAGACCTATAAGAGAAAAAACAACAGATAAGTTAATGGAACTTGCAGAAAAGCTTATAAAGTCTACAGGTTATTCAGAGCTTTCACTAACTTCTTTAAGTATATGTGATTATTCAAATATACAAGGCTTAATACATATGCTTGTAGAAAAATATGAAAAGGATAGAGTAGGAGTATCACTTCCATCTCTTAGAATAGATTCATTTTTTGTAGATATGATAAATCAAATACAAAAGGTTAGAAAAACAGGTTTAACTTTTGCACCAGAAGCTGGAACTCAGAGAATGAGAGATGTTATAAATAAGGGTGTAACAGAACAAAATCTAATGGAATCATCAAGAAGTGCTTTTGAATCAGGCTGGTCTACTATAAAATTATATTTTATGTTAGGACTTCCTTATGAAACTATGGAAGATGTAGAAGGTATTGCTGATTTATCACAAAAGGTAGTAGATCAATATTTTGGTGTACCAAAGGAAAAGAGAAAGAAAGGCTTAAGAGTAACAGTAAGTACTGCAATATTTGTACCTAAGCCATTTACTCCATTCCAATGGGTTCCACAGATAAGAATGGAAAATGTGAGGGAAGAAATAGGTGTTTTAAGATCAGCAATAAAGAGTAGAAACATTGTGTATAATTGGCATGAAAGCCCTGTTAGCTATTTAGAGGCTATATTTGCAAGAGGAGATAGAAGGGTTTGTGATGTTTTAATTAAAGCATTTGAAAAAGGTGCTAAATTTGATGGATGGTCAGAATACTTTAACTTTGATACATGGATGGAAGCATTTGAAGAATGTAATGTAGATGGTGATTTTTATGCTTACAGACAAAGAGAATATGATGAAGTACTTCCTTGGGACTTTATAGATGTTGGAGTAAATAAAGAATTCTTAATAAGAGAAAATGAAAAGGCTAAAAAAGGAGAAGTAACTCCAGATTGCAGACAGGGATGTTATAATTGTGGAGTAAATGTTAATTTAGAAGGGAAGTGCTTTGATAATGCATTATTTAATAAAGTTCAGTAAAGAAAGTAATATAAAATTCATAGGACATTTGGATTTTATGAGAACTATTCAAAGAATGATTGAAAGATCAGAGCTTTCTGCAGAATATTCTAAAGGCTTTAATCCACATGTAAATATGTCTATAGCACAGCCCCTAGCTGTTGGAGTGTATTCTTCTGGAGATTATATGGATTTGATGCTGGAAGAAA
This sequence comes from Clostridium sp. JS66, assembly GCF_033561535.1. NCBI lineage: Bacteria > Bacillati > Bacillota > Clostridia > Eubacteriales > Clostridiaceae > Clostridium > Clostridium sp. JS66. Next base: position 1,144,819 of record NZ_CP131467.1, read on the forward strand.
CAGCTGAAAATATAATAGTAGAAAAATTAAATGAAGTTGCTCCAAGTGGCATAAAGGTTTTTGACGCTGTAAAAATACAGGATATTGAGAATAAAAAAATATTTAAATCAATGGCAGTCATAGATGCAGCAAAATATATAATACGTATAAAGTATAAAAATATAGAGTCACTAAATGAAGAAATAGAGAAATTATTAAATTTAGGCCAGTGGAATACCATAAAGAAAAGCAAAAGCGGAGAAGCAGAAGTAGATATAAAAACTATGATTAAAGAATTTAGCTATAAAATAGAAGATAATGTTTTAATTGTAGAAACTCTTATAGCTTGTGGAAGTAGACAAAACTTATCTGCAGAGCTTTTAGCAAAATATATCGGGCAAAATACTAAAGAGGCCAATATGGAAGCTTTCGTGGATATAAAGAGAGAAGAAATGTATGCTGAATCAGAAGGAAAACTATTGCCATTGTATCAATTTGCAAGGGAAAGAGAAGCATAATTAACTTTTGTATTTAAATAAAAAGGTGGAATTAACTTGAAGGATATATTTATAGAGAGGCAAAACAATCTTTTAAGAATAGCTATAAAGGAAAATGATATTTTAAAGGAATGTTTTATAGAAGAGGAAACTGGAGAACCTTATCCTGGAGAAATATATAAGGGTATTGTTAAAAATATTGTACCTGCCATAAAATGTGCTTTCATAGATATTGGTCATAAAAAAAATGTATATATTTATTTAGATAATAAATTTAAAAATACAAAATTGAAAAAAGGTCAGGAGCTCTTAGTACAAGTGCTAAAAGAGGATTTGGGAAATAAGGGAGCCAAAGTTACCAATGTTATAAGTATACCAGGTAAATACTGCGTATTGATGACTATGAATAAGGAAGTAACTTTTTCAAGAAAAATACAAGATGGGCTTTTAAAGCAAAGTATGGCAGAACAATTAAAAAAACCTAATGATGTAGGAATAATGATAAGAACTGAAGGTGCAAATGCTTCCATAGATGATATAAATAAAGAGATATCGAAACTTTACAGTATATATAATAATATAAATAATGAAGCAAAATACTTTAATAAATTTGGTCTGTTATTTGATAATGGAGGAATTTTAGGAAGGGTTTTGAGAGATAGGTTAAATAATAATTGTAAGGTATATGCAAATACTGAAGAAGACGTTCAATACATAAATGAATTTTTATCAGATTCTTTGTACGGCAAGGTATCAGTAAAACTTTATGATGATAATAGAACTTTATTTGATTATTATGGTATTGAAAGGGAAATATTGAGCCTTAGAAATAACAGGGTTTATTTAAAATGTGGAGGATACATTGTTATTGATAGAACAGAAGCTATGTATGTTATAGATGTAAACTCAGGGAAAAATGTAAAAAGCAGTTCTATAGAAAAAACAGCATATATTACTAATTACCAGGCAGCCGAAGAAATTGCAAGACAGATAGAGCTTAGAAATTTAAGTGGTATTATAGTTATAGATTTCATAGATATGGATAATGAACAAAATAGGGAAAAAATAATGCAAAAGCTTCAAGAAGGCTTTAGAGATGATAAAAATAAAACAGTAATTTATCCATTTACAGAGCTTAATTTAGTGCAGATAGCTAGAAGAAGATCAGGAAAATCTATATATGATTATCTAGAAGAAAATTGTGAATTGTGCGGTGGCAAAGGAAAAAAATTAAGATTTTCATATGTATGTATGCTCATAAAAAATGAAATTTTTAAAATAGATGAGCAAAGAGATATAAAAGATATACATATAGAAATAGATGAAATTTATGCTGATAATATAAAAGGAGATGTACTTACATTTGTAAAAAACATAAATGCACTGGATAAGAGTATTTATGTTACCTATAGAAGAGATGAACATTTTAAGGTAGAACCTTTAATTTTTGCAAATCAAATAGAAAGTCTAGAGATGTTTAAAATTTATGAATAAAAAACTTTACAAATATAAATACATATGTTAGAATGGCATTTGTAGGCCGCACTGAGAAGGTTATTAAATTACAATAATAGGTAATAAACTTATGTTGTATACCTTAAATGGCGAGACTGGATTGAGGAGGTGTATTTTAATGTATGCAGTTGTAGTTACTGGAGGAAAACAGTATAAAGTTTCTGAAGGAGACGTTATATACGTTGAAAAATTAGATGCTGAAGTTGAATCAACAGTTGAACTTGACAACATTCTTGTTGTAAATAAAGAAAACGGAGAAACAGTTTTTGGAAAACCATCAGTTGATGGAGCTAAAGTTACAGCAAAAGTTGTAGCTCAAGGAAAAGCTAAAAAGGTTCTTGTTTTCAAGTATAAGAGAAAGAAAGATTACAGAAAGAAACAAGGACATAGACAGCCTTATACTAAGCTTCAAATTGAAAAAATTAATGCTTAATTAGTTATGATTAGCATAAATTTTTCAAAAAAAGAGAATAACTTAGTTTCTATGAAAGCTAGTGGCCATGCAGGATTTGATGAATATGGAAAAGATATAGTTTGCAGTGCAGTTTCTGCATTAAGTGTAGCCATACTTAATGGTATAACTGATGTAATGCACTTTAAGCCAGATTTCCATATAGATGAAGATGGATTTTTAAGCATAAGTATTGAAAATTTACATATAGAACAAATTAAAGCATGTCAAGTATTAATGGAAACTTTATTGTTAGGTTTGCAAAATATTGAAATTAACTATGGTGAATATATAAATGTAAAAGTAGAGGAGGTGTAGTAGAATGATACTAATTAACCTTCAGTTATTTGCTCATAAAAAAGGAGTAGGTAGCTCAAGAAACGGTAGAGACAGTGAATCTAAAAGACTTGGAACTAAATGTGCTGACGGACAGTTTGTTCTTGCTGGAAACATATTAGTTAGACAAAGAGGAACAAAGATTCATCCAGGAAATAACGTAGGCATAGGCGGAGATGATACTCTTTTTGCTAAAATCGATGGAGTTGTTAAATACGAAAGAGTTGGAAGAGACAAGAAAAAAGCTAGCGTGTATCCTGTAGATGTTGAAGAAATTGTAGCAGCAGAATAATTTAAAAATAAGGCACCCTTTATGAGGGTGCTTTTTTAAAACTTTAATTAGCTAATAAATGGTTTAATTTGGAATGGATAAAAGTATTTATTGATAGAAATGTATAAAGAATATAAGTATAAAAATCAACATTAAGTGTAAAATTTGATATGAAATTTTTAATATATATTATAATTAAAAGTGTAATTTAGTTAATAATATATTTAGTGACTTTGATAACAGCATTAAAGATGTTTATATATATTTAGTTATGGACTAGAAAAAGTTTATTACAATTTGGCTTAGAATAAGTTTTTTATAGTACTAAGCAGTTAATGTTAGGTAAAAAAGGGAGATGAATTTAGTGTTTGTAGATACAGCAAAAATATTTATTAAATCTGGAGATGGCGGAGATGGTGCAAGTACTTTTAGAAGAGAAAAGTATATAGCACTTGGAGGTCCTGATGGTGGCGATGGAGGCAAAGGAGGAAATGTAGTTTTAGTAGCAGATCCTAATATGACTACTCTTTTAGATTTTGCATATAAAAGGAAGTACAAAGCAGAACCAGGAGGAAATGGAAGTGGTTCTAAATGCTTTGGTAAGGATGGAGAAACATTATATATAAAGGTTCCTATGGGAACTGTAGTAAGGGATGCAGAAACAAGCAAAATAATGGCAGATTTATCTCATAAAGAAGATAAATATGTAATTGCTAAAGGCGGTAGAGGCGGTAGAGGAAATATTAGATTTACTACTCCTACAAGACAGGCACCTGATTTTGCTGAGCCAGGAATGCCAGGAGAAGAGAGATGGATAACATTAGAGCTTAAAATTCTTGCTGATGTTGGTTTGCTTGGATTCCCTAATGTAGGAAAGTCTACTTTGCTATCTGTAGTATCAAAGGCTAGACCTAAAATTGCAAATTACCATTTTACAACTTTGAATCCTAATCTTGGAGTAGTTAATATGTCTGGTATACCTAGTTTTGTAATGGCAGATATTCCTGGTATAATAGAGGGAGCTTCAGAAGGTGTAGGACTTGGAATAAAGTTTTTAAGACACATAGAAAGAACAAGGCTTCTAATACATGTGGTAGATATATCTGGAGTTGAAGGAAGAGATCCTTTTGAAGATTTTTTAAAGATAAATGAAGAACTTAAAAAGTATAGCGTAAAGCTTTGGGATAGACCGCAGATAATAGCTGCAAATAAAGCTGATATGCTTTATGATGATGAGGTATTTGAAAATTTCAAGAAAAAGGTTAAGGAACTTGGATATGATAAGGTATTTAAAATATCAGCTGCAACTAACAAAGGCGTAGAAGAGCTTATAAAGGAAGCTGCGAGAGTATTAAGTACTATACCAGTTACAGAAATTGAAATAAGCGAAGATGAGAAGTTTGTACCAGAAGAAAAGAAATTTACTTATACTATAAGAAAACAAGATGACACATATATTGTTGAAGGAAGTTTTGTAGATAGACTTTTAGCAAGTGTAAATGTAAATGATTCTGATGATTTAAGATATTTCCATAAGGTATTAAAAAATAAGGGAGTACTTGATGAATTAAGAAAAATGGGTATTGAAGACGGTAATTTAGTAAGACTTAATGATTTTGAATTTGAATATTTATTATAATTTTGGAGGTTACAAATGATTACAAGTAAGCAGAGAAGTTATTTAAGATCTTTGGCAAATAATATGAGTCCAATATTTCAGGTGGGAAAAGAAGGTATAGAAGATAACTTTTTAAAACAAGTACAGGATGCTTTAGAAGCAAGGGAAATTATAAAAATATCTGTGTTAAATAATAGCGGAATCAATGCTAGAGAAGCTTCAGATATGATTTGTGAAGAATTGGGTTGTGAAGGAATTCAAGCCATAGGAAATAAGTTAGTATTATATAAAAGATCAAGTAAAAAGCCTAAAATAGAACTTCCTTAGTAATTAAGTATAAGTCAGTGACCTATATAATATGTTTAGGAGAAGGTATATATGATAAAAAAAGCTATTTTTGGAGGAACTTTTGATCCTATTCATAATGGACATCTGCATATAGCTTATGAAGCATTATATAAGTTGAACTTAGATAAAATTATATTTATGCCATCAGGCAATCCACCACATAAATTGAATAAAAATATTACAGAAGCTTTTTTAAGATATGAAATGGTAAAAACGGCCATAAGAAATGAAGATAACTTTGATGTGAGTGATTATGAAATAAATAGAGACAATTTGAGTTATACATATCAGACACTAGAACATTTCACTAATTTGGAAAAGGAAACTAAGTGGTATTTTATAACTGGTGTTGATTGTCTTATGGATATTGAAAATTGGAAAAATACTGAGGAAATACTTAATCTATGTACTTTTGTGGTTTTTAATAGAACTGGCTATAGTATAGAAAGTGTGTTGAAGAAGAAAATTTCAATTGAAAAGAAGTGTAATAATAAAATTGTTTTTTTAGATATACCTTTGCTTGAAATTTCTTCTACAAACATAAGAAAACATATAAAAGAAGGAAGAAAAGTAGGTCATTTAATGCCTGAAAGTGTGTGCTATATTATAGAACAACTTGGACTATATAAATAATTTAATGCATAATAGTTATTTGGAGTGATGTAACGTGTGGAATGAGCAGGAAATCGAAAATTATCTAATACACAATCTTAAACCTAAAAGATATGAACATAGTTTAAGTGTAAGGGATACATCTATAAAATTAGCAAAGTTATATAATGAAGATATAGAAAAAGCAAAAATTGCAGGTTTTGTTCATGATTGTGCTAAAAATATGAGCGATGAAAAAATTTTAGACATAGCTGTAAACTATAATTTACGAGTTGATGAGATATTTAAGGAAAGTCCTCAATTGCTTCATGGAGCAGTTGCTGCTGTAATAGCCAGAGAAAAAATGGGAATTGAAGATGAAGATATATTAAATGCTGTAGCTTATCATACTACTGGAAGAAAAAATATGAGTCAATTGGAAAAGATAATATATTTGGCTGATTATGTGGAACCCTTAAGGGATTTTCCAGGAGTAGAAGAATTAAGAAAAATATCTTGTGAAAATTTGGATAAAGCATTATTAATGTCTTTTAACAATACCATAAAATTTGTACTAGAAAAAGGACAACTTATTCATTTAGATACCATAGAAGGTAGAAATTTCATAATTTTACAACTAAAAATAAATAAATAGTTTATAAAATTATTTAAATTACATAAAATAATCAAGCAAAAAAATAAAAAGTTTGTTATAATGGTATTGTTTGAGCAAAACTATAAAAGATGGATAGTAATGGTTTACTATCCCAATTACAGGAGGGTTTAACATTATGGAAAAACAAATAATAAGTACAAAAAAAGCACCAGGTGCTGTAGGACCTTATTCACAAGCTGTTAAGGTTGGAAATTTATTATTTACATCAGGTCAAATTCCACTAGATCCTGAAACAGGAAAATTAGTTGAAGGAGATATCAAAAAAGCTACTGAAAGATCTTTAGAAAATATAAAAGCTTTACTTGAAGAAGCAGGAACATCTTTTGATAAAGTTGTTAAAACAACTGTATTTGTAAAAGATATGGGAGATTTTGCTGCTGTTAACGAAGTTTATGCAAAATACTTTACAAAAGATATGCCAGCAAGATCTTGCGTACAAGTAACACTTCCAAAAGATGCTTTAGTTGAAATAGAAGTAATAGCTTTAGTAGACTAATTAAAATTACATACTTACAATAAAGAGTGAACTTAAAGGTTCACTCTTTGTGCATAGAAGACAAATATATAGAGATAACTATAAGATTAAATTTAAATCTTAAGGAGCAGTGTATGGAGAAAAATAAGCTTATTTTTAGAGTAAAAGGTAATGAAGAAGGTATGAAGCTTAGAGCATACCTTAAAGATGTTCAAAAACTTTCAAGCAGGCTTATTAAAGGAGCAGCACTTGATGGAAGAATAAGTGTAAATAGTAATAGAGTTAAGTTAAATTATGTTGTTAAACTTGATGATGAAATAGCTTTTGATGTAGAAAAAAAGGAAAGCCAAAATATAGAACCAGAAAAAATGGATATAGATGTAGTTTATGAGGATAGTGATCTTATAGTAGTAAACAAACAACCAGGTATGGTAGTCCATCCTACAAAGAGCTATCCAAATGGGACTTTAGCTAATGGACTTTTATATTATTTTAAGGAAAAAGGAGAACAATGCATAGTAAGATTAGTCAGCAGATTAGATATGGATACTTCAGGCCTTATTATAATAGCAAAGAATCAATTTGCACATATGAGTCTGGCTAGAGATATGCATAAGGAGGACTTTGAAAAAAGTTATCTAGCTGTGGTACATGGCAACTTGGAAGAAAAGGAAGGAATAATAAATCTTCCTATATATAGAACTGGTGATGGAAGTATAAGAAGAGTTGTGGATGAAAGAGGACAGGAAAGTATAACCTGTTATAGTGTTCAGGAAAGTTTTAATAAAGGGGATTTAGTTAAGCTTACTTTAAAAACTGGAAGAACACATCAAATAAGGGTTCATATGACACATATTGGACATCCGCTGTATGGTGATACTTTATACGGACAAATTGAGGATAAGAAATATATAGAAAGGCAGGCTTTACATGCCTATAGACTAGTGTTTCCACATCCTAGAACCAGAGAGATGTTAGAATTAGAAATAGGACTTCCAAAGGATTTACAAGAATTAATAGAGAAAATAAAAAATTGATGACCTTATATATAAAGTCATCAATTTTTTTATTCCTTTTTAAATAATTTATTAAATAAGTTGTACTTTTTAAACATGAAAATTGCACCACCAATTATTACTAGTATGGCGGGAATCAAGTATTCCATTTTTAAATTCATGCTTTTAAATGGACTTGATTGAAGTACTTGCTTTAATTCATGGCTAGTACCACTTGTAAGTTTTAAAGTACCCAGATTTTGATTATTTTTAACTACAGTTCCTTCTGCAATTGTATCTCCTGTTTTGAAAAATTTAGTGCTTAAATTTTCATCCTTAAGAACAAATTTTGGTACAGTGGTATCCTCTTTTAATTTAACATAGTAAAAATCTGAAGCTGCTAAAAGAGGTACTGTTACTCCATTATTACTATATGTAGCAACAAGATCACCTTTTTTATATAATGGTACACTTTCAAAAGTACTAAAACCATAATTAAATAAATTAACTGCATCAGGAAAAAAGGTCTTATTTTTATCATGTACTAAGGACACTATAAGTCTTTGTCCATTTCTTGTAGCATAGGATACATAGGAATGTTCTGATTGAATAGTATAACCAGTCTTACCACCTTTGCATCCATCATAATAAAGTTGTGAAGATTTTTGTATTAACTTATTTTCATTCCACAAAGGTCTTTTTGCAGCAGATTTATTTGTTGGAGCTATCTCATAAAAGCTGGTACTAGCAATTTGTGTGTATTCAGCTTTGTTAGATAATTCTCTCATTATAAGAGCTAAATCTCTTGCAGAAGTTTTGTGTTTTTCATTATATAATCCACTAGGATTAACGAAATTTGTATCTCTGCAGCCTAATTCTAAAGCCCTTTTATTCATTAATACTACAAAATTATCTATTGATCCACCACCTATATGCTCTGCTAGTGCTTCTGCACAATCGTTTCCAGATTGAAGCATCAAACCATATAATAGATCTCTAACTTTTAATTGTTCACCTTCAAACAAATATATTTTACTTCCATCCACTAAAGGTGGATTTTTTCCTACTGTTACTACATCATCTAATTTACATTTTTCTAAAGTCAAAAGTGCAGTCATGAGCTTTGTAGTAGAAGCAGGAGGATAAGCAGAATCTTCATTTTTTCCATATAAAACATATCCTGTTATTGCATCCATAAGTACTACACTATCAGCAGAAACAGTTGGAGGATCAGCTTTTGCTTGTGCTTTGAGTGGAGCACTTGAAAGTAAAAATACAAAACTCATCATAAAAATTAATAATTTTTTCATTTTAGCCTCCTCAAACATCGTTAATCATAATTATATCAAAAAAGTTTTATTTTTGCGACAGAATTTTTTAAACATGTCAATAATTTAAATAATGCATAAGAAAATATGTTTTATTTGGAGGTTTATAATGAATAAAAAAAAGAAAATTATAGGTTCTATAGTTATTTTGGTCATATTTACAATATTTTTAATAACAGGATATGTTTTATCAAGGCCATCAAAGGATTTAAACGCTAAAGAAGTCTTCAATGATGCAGCAGTTGTAGAAAGTAAAGATAATAAAGATATGACTATTTATATAAATGGAGAAGTTAAAAAGCCAGGAGTTTACAAACTAAAGTCTGGGAGCCGAGTACAGGATTTAGTAAATTCTGCAGGAGGATTTAATGAAACTGCGGATAAAGCAAAATTGAATCTTGCAAAAAAACTTAAAGATGAAGACTATATATATGTAGATAAGCAAAATGATAAAAATCTGCCAGCTTCTTCAGGCAGCAATGCAAATTCTAATCCAGCATCAGATGGAAAGGTGAATATAAATACTGCCACCAAAGAACAATTGAAGACTGTATCAGGAATAGGTGATGTGACAGCTCAGAAGATAATAGATTATAGAGAAAAAAATGGTTCATTTAATTCTATTGAGGATTTAAAGAAGGTTGGAAGAATAGGAGATAAGACACTAGAAAAAATCAAGGATAAAATAGAGGTTAGGTGATATTTAGTAAAATTAACTTCAGAATTAATTAAATATGATTCCTAAGTATCAATTTACTACTACTAAATATAATAATTACTATATTTAGTAGGCAAAAATATAGTAATTACTATTATAAAATATAACAATTGCTATACTTATGGCTAAAAGTAAAGTATTATATATATGTGATTATGAATTTAGGAGGTGCTATTGTGTCTACAACAAGACTTACACAGTTAACAAAAACTTCTGGATGAGCAGCTAAAATAGGGCCGGAGACCCTTGAAAAGATTTTAGGAAAGCTGCCAAAGATGGAAAGCAAAAATTTAATAGTTGGAATAGAAACTTCTGATGATGCAGCAGTTTATAAATTAAATGATGAAATGGCAGTAATTCAAACTTTAGATTTTTTTACTCCAGTAGTAGATGATCCTTATACTTTTGGACAGATAGCTGCGGCTAACTCATTAAGCGATGTATATGCTATGGGTGGAAAACCAACAGTAGCTTTAAATATAGTTTGTTTTCCTACTTGTATATCTATAGATATTTTAGGAGAAATACTTAGAGGTGGAGCGGATAAGGTATTAGAATCAGGTGCAGTTGTAGTAGGAGGCCATACTGTAGAAGATAGTGAACCTAAGTATGGATTATCTGTTATGGGAATTGTTCACCCAGATAAAATTCTAAAAAATTATGGATCAAAAGAAGGGGATGTAGTTATAATAACAAAACCCTTAGGAATAGGTATAATAAATACGGCCATAAAAGGAGAAGTAGCGTCAAAGGAAGCTTATAACAAGGCAGTTAAAGTTATGTCAACTTTAAATAAGTATGCAGGTGAAATTGTAGCAAAGTATAATTTGAGTGCTTGTACAGATATAACAGGCTTTGGCATTATGGGGCATGGCTATGAAATGGCTTCTGCTTCAAAGGTTTCTTTAAAGATTTATTCAGATAGAATACCTTATATAGAAGAAGCAAAGGAATATGCAGAAATGGGTTTAGTGCCTGCAGGATCATATAACAATAGAAATTACATAGATGGGAAATATGAATTGAAAAATATACCTGAATGGATGAAGGATATATTGTTTGATCCTCAAACATCAGGTGGACTTTTAATTACATGCTCCAAGGAAGAAGGAGAAAAAATTATGAAAGAACTTCTTACTTTGGAAATGCCATCAGCTGTTATTGGAGAAGTTATACAGCAGCAAGGTGAAAATTATATAATAGTTGAATAAGTAAATACATAAGAGGTGATATTAGTTGGAAAAAAAAGAGTTATTAAGAAAATTGCCTAAAATGGATGAACTTTTAAAAGAAGATGTAGTTATAAATAGATTAAATGATACCATGAGAACTTTAGTTATAGATTCTCTAAGAGCTTCCATAGATGAATATAGAGAGAATATATTAAAAGACAAAATAAATGACTTTGCAAAAGAAGATATATTATCAAAATTTGAAGAGATTTTAGAAGATAGTAAGGAACCAAATCTTAAAAGGGTAATAAATGCTACAGGAGTAGTTATACATACTAATTTAGGAAGATCAATTCTTTCTAAAGAAGCTGTAGAAAACGTTATAGGAGTAGCTGCAAATTACAACAATCTAGAATATGATCTAAAAAAAGGTGAGAGAGGTTCCCGATATAGCCATGTAGAGGAACTCATAAAAAAAGTAACAGGTGCAGAAGCAGCTTTAGTTGTAAATAATAATGCAGCAGCTGTAATGCTGGTTTTAAATACGTTATGTAAAGATAAGGAAGCCATAGTTTCCCGTGGTCAACTTGTAGAAATAGGAGGATCTTTTAGAGTTCCAGATGTAATGACTTTTAGTGGTGCCAGCCTTGTGGAAGTTGGAACTACAAATAGAACTCATTTATATGATTATGAAAATAATATAAATGAAAATACAGGGGTTTTACTTAAGGTTCATACATCAAATTTTAAAATACTTGGATTTACAGAGGATGTTTCACTAGAAGAGTTAGTGGAACTTGGAAAAGATAAGTCTATACCTGTAATTGAAGATATAGGAAGTGGAACTTTAGTTGATTTTTCAAAATATAATTTTGTATATGAACCTACAGTTCAGGAGAGTATACGAAAAGGCGTAGATGTAGTTACTTTCAGTGGAGATAAAATGCTTGGAGGACCTCAGGCAGGAATAATTGTAGGAAAAAAAGAATTTGTAAATAAGATGAAGAAAAATCAACTTACCAGAGCATTAAGAATAGACAAAATGACCTTAGCTGCTTTAGAGGGTACCATTAAATATTATTTAGATGAAAAAGAAGCAATAGAAAAAATACCTACTCTTCATATGATATTAAGCAGTAAAGATGAGCATAAAAAAAGAGCTTATTCACTAAAAAGAAAGCTTCAAAATAAAAACAAGGAATTTAAATTTTCTGTAGAAGAAGATTATTCTATGGTAGGTGGAGGATCTATGCCTATAGAAAAAATTCCAACCTATGTTATAAAGGTTAAAAGTGATAAATATAAACCTGAAGAATTGGAAGTTATGTTAAGAAAAAATAAGGTTCCAATAATAGTAAGGGTATCTAATGATGAAGTTATCATGGACGTAAGAACTATGTTTGATGAAGATTTTAATGCTGTTGCTGAAACATTTAGTAGGTTTTAAATAATTGGAAGGCATATTTACATAGGAGAAAGGATGTGAACTTATGAAACATATTATAATAGGCACAGCAGGACATATAGATCATGGTAAAACAACTCTTATAAAGGCTTTGACAGGAAGAGAAACGGATACTTTAAGAGAAGAAAAGGAAAGAGGTATATCCATAAACTTAGGATTCACGTTTTTTGATTTGCCTTCAGGAAGAAGAGCAGGCATTATAGATGTTCCAGGTCATGAAAAATTTATAAAAAATATGCTGGCTGGTGTAAGCGGAATAGATATAGTAATAATGGTAATTGCAGCAGATGAAGGCATAATGCCTCAGACAAGGGAGCATTTTGAAATACTTCAACTTTTAAATATAAAAAAAGGACTAATTGCGCTTACAAAATCAGATTTAGTGGATGAAGAATGGCTTTCCATGATTAAAGAGGATATAAAAGAGGAATTTAAAGGTACATTCTTAGAAAATGCACCTATACATGCAGTTTCCTCTAAAACAAAAGTTGGATTGGATGCATTAATAAAGGATGTAGATAAACTTACAGAAGAAATTGATGCAAAGGATACTCAAGGACATTTTAGACTTCCTGTGGATAGAGTTTTTTCAGTAAGTGGATTTGGTACTATAGTTACAGGTACTGTAATTAGTGGAATGATTAAAGAGGGTGAAAATGTAGAAATTTATCCTTCTAAGGAAGTATCTAAGGTAAGAGGAATTCAAGTACATGATAAATCTGTAAAAATAGCAGAAGCAGGGCAAAGATGTGCCATAAATATAGCTAATGTAAAAACTAGTGCTGTAAAAAGAGGTGACGTAATTGCAGCTAGCAATTTAATGGAACCTTCCCTCATGATAGATTGTAAGTTGTACTATTTAAAAAGTGCATCCAGACCTTTAGAAAATAGGCAGAGGGTTAGACTCTATCATGGAACTAGTGAGATAATATGTAGAGTTGTAATATTGGATAAAGAAGAGTTAAATCAAGGAGAAGAAGCTTATGTTCAATTAAGGTTGGAGAAGCCTTTAACAGCTCAAAGAAATGATAGATTTGTAATAAGAAGTTATTCTCCAATGTATACCATAGGCGGCGGCTCTATAATAGATCCTTTAGCTAAAAAAGCAAAAAGATTTGACAAAAAATACTTGGAAGAATTAAAGGTAAAAGAAAGCGGCAAAACTGAAAATATAATTGAAAATAATGTTAAAAAGTTAAGTGATCAGTATCCTAAGGCTTCTGATATACTTAAAGCTTTAGGAAAAAATGAAGAACAAATTGAAGAAAAGCTTCAGCTGCTTGTAGATGAAAATAAAATAGTAAGATTTGATACAGGAGATAAAGCTGTATATGTTCACAAAGAGTATATAGGTAATAAAGTAAATATCATGTGTGATCTATTAGAAAGATTCCACAAAGAAAATCCTTTAAAATGGGGAATATCTAAAGAAGAAATAAAAAACAAAGTATTTAAAGGAATAAAACAAAAAATATATGATGAAATGTTGGATTTATTTGTTAAGGATAATAAAATAAGCATACATGGCAGTTTTATTTCATTAGAAGGCTTCACTATAAAATATACTAAGGAGCAGAAGAATACAAGAGATAACATTATAAAGGTATTTAAAGCTGCTAAATTTTCTCCTCCTAAATATAGTGAACTAGAAGAAAAGCAAGAAGATAAGAAGAGCTTTAAAATGATATTTGATTCCTTATTAGATGAAGGTATTATAGTTAAAGTATCAGAGGATTGCTTATTCTTGAAAGAGGATTATGATAAGGTTAAAGAGCTTATAGTTAATTTTATAAACACCAATGGAAGTTTAACCTTAGCTCAGCTTAGAGACGAGCTTAATACAAGTAGAAAGTATGCTATGGCACTAATAGAACATTTTGATGGAATAAAATTGACCAAAAGAGTAGATGATAAGAGAGTACTCTATTAAAGTTTATTAAATTAAAAATCACAATTATGCACAATTTTTGTTAAAATAGTTTTAATATTTTTTAGATAAAATTGTATTATCAGGTTTATAATTCATAATTATATGCTGATAAAATGTGCAGTTTAAAAAATTTTAAAAAAATATGTTTAAAAAGTCACAAACTATGTTGAAAAAAGTTGACATAAACAGATTCTTAATTTATAATAACTAAGTGTAATGGATTGCAGTACTAACTATTAAAATTTTTAATACATTGCAATTCCAGTTAAAGTTTTGTATAATATAACAGGTTTTAATTCATGTTTTTAACTATAATGAATTAAATATGTTATTAATAAGGGAGTAGATAGGTGCTGGTGTGCCTGCCGGTCTTCAAAACCGTTCTGTCGTGCTAAGACCACGATAGGTGGGTTCGATTCCCACATATTCCCGCCAATTATTGATTATTAAGAGGTTAAAAGATTTGCATGTCTTTTAACCTTATTTGTTTTTTGTACAAATAAACGTTATGCAAATTAATACTTTAAGAGGGTGTAAACATGGGAAATAAGAAGATTAAAGTTAATTTAAATAACGTTATGCAAAAGGTACGAGAGGATAATAGTTTAACTATATCAAAACTAAGCAAGTTACATAAAGAGTTTTTAGACGATAAAAGTCTTGAAGGACTTGCACCAAGAACCCTTCGTGATTATAAACAACACTTCAAATATTTTAATCAGTACGTTCAATATGCATATCGTACTAACATAGACCGTATTGTTGTTGATGAAAAAATTTTGAAAGATTATTTAAAATATATGGTAAATGAAAAGAAATATTCTCCATTTACTGTTAATGTCCGATTAAGGACTTTAAGAACATTTTTTAAATGGTTAAAAGATCAGAAATACACTAAAGAAAATTTTGCTTTAAAAATAAAGCTAATGAAAGTACCAATGGATTCAGTAACTCTATTATCAGATTTAGAGATTAAAAAATTATTAAATAGCTGTGATTTAAGTACTTATGCAGGTTTTAGAGATTTTTCGTTAATAATAACAATACTTGATTGTGGCATTAGAATAGGAGAAGCATCTCAATTAAAAATTGATGATATTAATTTAAGTAATAAGCTAATAAAGGTAAGGGCAGAAATTGCTAAAACAAGAGAGGAAAGACAAATACCCATTTCTCATAAAACAACAAAATTACTAAAAGAGTTAATTAGTATTGCTAAACAAATGCAATGTGAATATGTTTTTCAAAGCACATATGGAGGAAAAATTAAAGAAAATAATTTGTCTTTAAGTTTAAAAAGGCTTGGAGAAAAAGCTGGTATTAAAAAAAGGTGTACTGGTTATGTATTCAGACATATTTTTGCAACGAATTGTGTAAAAAATGGAATGAATTTATTTTCGATACAAAGAATCATGGGGCATACGATAGTCCAAACAACTAGAAGATATGTTCAATTAGATACTACAGATTTACAAAAACAGCATAAGAAATATAACATAATTGATAAATACTTACAGGAAGATAGGGGGTAGAAAGTAATGACTAATAAGTTTATAGAGTCAAATAGTAAAGGTAGCACTTATATAGATAATGCATACCTTTATGATACTCGTTTAACCTCCACAGAAAAAACTGTGTATGCTGTTTTATGTAGTGCTTGTTACGCTAATAAATATGAAACATATGTTGGACAATTAACTATAGCAAAAGCCATAAATAAAAGCCTTAGAACAATTCAGAGGGCAATAAAAACATTGAAGAAATTTTCATATATTATAGTAAAAAGGCGTGGTAGTATATCTAATATAACAACTATTGTAAGCAAACAAACCAAACAGGTGGCACATAAGGTTACTAGTGCATTAAAAGGCGCATATAAAGCTTATAAGCAAAAAAGAAAAGTAGATAAAAAAGAAAAGCAGAGTACTTTTAATAATTTTGAGATGAGAAAGTATGATTTTTCTTCTTTGGAAGATATGCTTTTAGGATATAAAGAATATAACTCAGAAGAGTTATTGGAATAAATTTGACTAAAAAATAAAAGAACCTAATGGATAGCGACCATTAAGTTCCAAAGCACATTAAAAATAAATATGCTTAACACTAATATTAGCATATCATATATTTTGTTTTTTATAAAGGTGTTTCAAAAAATTAACAAAAATTATGTTTATTAAATTTGCACTTTTTTAAAATTACAGGAGATAAGGTATTTTTGTTATGTCCGAAAATAATTATAACTCGGTAAAAGCTATTTGTATTAAGTAATCTAGGGAACAAATTTGACACATAAACAGATTATTTAATAAAGATAGCTTTTAGTTTTTCTCGAATTTCTATATAACTCATATAAATTTATATACTTATCCACATTATCCACAGAACAATTGTTTGTAAAAACTCTAATACGACATTAACTATATTAAAGAAATGACAGTTGTTATATATAAGTTATGCCAAAATTACTATAGAAATAAATACTAAATAAGAATTAATTATACTTAATACTTATTAACAGGTGAATATTTTAGTAAATTTATATCGATAATTATATATAGAATATAAAAAGGGAGATGGAATTTATGTTATATGATACAAACAAATACAAACTAATAATAAAATATGAAGAAGGGGGAAAAAAGATTATAGAAGATATAACAGGATTTGAAAACAACTCAGATATAATTTATCATGAACCTAATAAATATAATTATAATGGGAATGGTTGGAGTAAAGATAATTGTTCAGAAGGAATTATAGAATTTTACTTAAAAAATTATAGTGGCTCTATCAAATCATTACTAAGGCTTGAAAGAGATCCATATCCTTTCGATATTCAAATAATTGATAAAAATAATGATGATATAAAAGTAAATAGGACGAGTACTAAGGTAGAAAGTAGACAAGATAATACTCACTGGATTATAAAAGAACTTCTTGAAAATGGCTAAATGGATTATGCAACTTGAAGAAATTTATGGTATTAGACAAGGTAGTGCAGGTATTTCCTAACTGAATAATTCGGATGGGATAATAACACAAGAACAATTATCTAAGCAATTAGGTATAAGTCAAGATATTTTATTAAATTATAAAAAATTAAATGAAATAATTCCTGAATTACAAGGATTAGTACAAGGAAAAGCTTTAAAAAATAGATTAATAAATAAAAAGTGGACTGAAAATAACTTCATGTCCATTTTTTAAAAATTAATATAATAATTATTCTATGTAAACCATATATACATCTTTTCTGTCTTTATTTTTTTCTTTCCACTCTTTAATAAGAGAAGTACTAATGTTATTAAAATTATTTTTATAGCTTCTAATTGGTAGAAAGCAATGATTGTTTTCTATTTTGTCGCATATTAACAACCTGCTTGAATGCACTTCTTCTTCGGTTAATTCTATCCAATTTGAAGTGGCATCGTTCTCGTAAAACTCAATTTGTAAACCAATCATATTATCTTTTTTATTAATATTACAAAAATCTAAAAAGTTTGCTATAGTTTCTTTGTCAAAAATAAAATAAGCCTTTCCTCGTGGTTGGCCAATAGTTGTAAAATCACTCATATCATATGTAGCCATACAACATTCCTCCAATTATTTTATTATTTTACTATATTATAACATTCTAAGTTGTAATAATAAACTTATGTTACATTCAATGACGCTATTTTAATATTCTTTAAAATAATTAAAATAAATTAATAAATAATTATAAAAAAAATGGTATTTTATTTATTAATTTATTTTTTTTGTAACAAAAAGAAAAAACTTGTAAAAATAAATCGAATATGCTAAAATGATTTTCGTAATTCGAATTACAGAAAAATTGTAAAGGAAAATGGAGTGTTGAAATGAGGTTAAGATTTATAGAAAAGAGTAACTATAATAATATTTTGATGAAAACGATTAATACTGAAATATTAAGTGCTGTATTTGTTCCACATACACAAATATATATAACGAAAGAAAATGAAATATTGGTATGTGAGTATAACTATAATGTCTTGAAGGTATTAGAAAATGAGATAGACATTTTTGTTACAATAGCAGATACTACTAAATTATCACATGAAAAAACTGTTTAAAATATGGAAAAAGATTTATTTGTTATACTTTGATTTTAAATAAAATATAGGGTGGATTATGATGAAAACAAATGAAGTTAAAATAACACATTTTGGTAAATGGGTTATAGATGAAGGAAATAATATTGAAATTGATTGTTATGTAACAAAGGATTCTAGGAGATTACTTTCGTTGAGAGGAACAGCAAGAGCTATGGGCTTAAAAGGTGGAGGTTCTGGAGCCTTAGTTCGTAACCTAAATAGTAAATGGATTGAAACATATTTAAGTGTAGGACTTAAAGATTGGTTATATAAAATGAGAAATGGTGAAATAGAAAAAATTAAAGGCAACAACGGAAAAGAATTTTATCCTTTTGATTGTGAATTATTTGTTGATTTATGTAAAGCTTATGTAAAAGCAGATAAAGATGGGGTATTTGAAAATTTAACTATGCTAAATAATGGTAATCAAAAAGAGATAGCTGATAGGATGCTTTCAATAATGTCAGTGTTTGCGAAAGTAGGTATAGTAGCATTAATTGATGAAGTTACAGGATATCAATATGAAAGAAAAAAATATGAATTAAGAAAATTAATAGCAGCATATGTTCGTGAAGAATTTTCACCGTGGACAACAAGATTTCCAGAAGAATATTACAAAGAAATATTTAGATTGGGTCAATGGGAATATAAAGGTAAAGCTAAAACACAATATGTAGGAAAATTAACTAATAAAATAGTATATGAAGTTTTGCCAGAAAGTGTTTTAGATGAATTAAGAACAAAAAATCCTATTGTAGAAAATAAAAATTATAGAAAACATAGGCATCATCAATTTTTAACTGAAGAAACAGGAATACCACATTTGGATAGACATTTAGCTAGTATCGTAACGCTTATGAGAGCATGTGATAATTGGGAACAATTTGACACTTTGTTTAATAGAGTTTTTAAAAAATCATAATTTAATGAAGAAGAGGCAGTAGGATCATTAGTCCTCTGCCTTTTCTATTTTATTAATTTCTGTATATTCCTTAACATTCTCAAGAATATCACCAATCTGACAATCTAATTTTGTACAAATTTTACTTAACATATCAAATGAAATGCTATGAGTTCTTCCATTAGCTAAATTACTAAGAGCATTTGTTGAAATCCCTGTAGCTTTTGAAAGCCAATACTTAGTAAGTTTTCTTGATTCAAGATATTTATTTAAATTACATTTTATCATTCTTAAACTACCTCTTTCATTCAATTTATGTATATATTATACCTCTAAATATCATATTTGTAAATACCATAAGAGGTATTTTTAACTATATATTTATAAAATTGAGAAATTTTGTTTTACATCTTGACGTATCATATCTATAGATGGTATAATTTATATATAAAGATAAATAAAAAAGTATCCAACCCGAAGGTCAAATACTCTTAACTGGTAATTAAAGTATAACATTTTCGTGGAAAGGATGCAATATTTAAATCAATAGGAGGAATGAACATGAACAAAAACTACACTAAAGCCTTAGACATTGCAGAAAATACTCTATGCAGAATCAACAGCATATATGATAATGCTTCAACAGCAAATTTTGAAGACATTAGAGGATGCAAAGCTACAGAGAAATTAATAGAGGATCTAGAGGGCTTTATAAGAGACATAAAACATTATTCTAAACCAATTCAAGAAGGGTATCTACAATTAAAATCCAATGGTAGATATTCATTAGAAAACATAGAACTTACATGTGGCTATCCAGTAGAAATCTATAACACTGAGTCTCATGCTTGGAACGATGGCAGGATAGAACATTCAGACAAATACAATGGTTACTATTTCTATAATTATGATGAAAATCATATTGCATTAAATAATAATATTAGAGCAAGAGTAAGGATATAAAAGGGTAGGAGGAGATATTAATGCAGCAAGCAAAAACAGACTTAATACCAGTAACTTTAGAAGAAATGGTAGATATTCTTAATAAAGTAGCAGATTCAGATCAAGGAAGTATTACAGTTGAAACTAGAGGCATGATAAATTTAGGACAAAATATCTATTCTAAAGATAGAGGTTCTGAATGGGAAGCTAGTATTAATATTTACATAAAAGATGAGATACTATATAAAGAATTTATTATAATTGACTATGCCATGCAAGAGGATTTAATATCATTTGATGCTTTAGAAATTATAGGTGATATAATATATGATTCAGAACTAAAACAATTTAGAATATGTTTTGAAATGAATTTAGAAGTTGTTATAAATGTTTATGATTATTATTTTGAACAATTGTAATAAAAAGTAAATTGAAAAAGAAATTTATAGAATAATAAAAAAACTATTGACAAAGCTTTTTATATGTAATAAAATAAATTTTGTAAATTAGAAGAAATTGTTGTCATGTGAGGCAATATTATAAATAAAAAGAAATTATTAAAAGAGATTATTACATATAGAAAAGAAAACAATAATAGGTTTAAAAATTTAATCGAAAGTTGGAGACATTTTGTAAGAGCGTAATGTTTGTTTTTCAAAAATTACGTTTGGTAAATGTAGATAAGATTCGGTTAGACTATTATTGTCATCTATATGTGATAATCTCTTTTAATTTACAAAAACAAAATAGAAAGCAAGTAGGAAGAAAGAAAAATATGAATAACATAATTAAAGAACTGGAGCAGAACAATATATCTTATAATCCAACAATAAACATATATGGTAATAATAGCTTGAGTTGTACACATAATTTAAAGAATTACATTATCAGTAATGAGGATAATAAGTACAAGCTATTTGAATTTAATGTTGCTAGAAATCCTAAAAAGAAAAGCAGATACCATCTTGTGGCTGAATATTCAGATGCATCTGAGGTAATAAATTATATTAGGACTAGAAAGTTTAATATGGCTAGTTAAAAAATGTTTTAAAATATTTACTGAAACAATATTGACTTGAACAATAAATGATGTTAATATTTACTTAGACAATAAAATTGTTTAAAACAATATTGGAGGAATGAGCTAAATGATCGGTCTCGAGTACGTACTAAATCTCTATAATATGCAGCACCAAGAACTAGCTGAAAAACTTGGCATAAAGAAACAAAATATAAATTTGTGGATTAAAAAGAAACAGAATATTAGCAAGAAATATTTACCTATATTGGCTGAGATGTTCAAAATTCCAGAGTATATGTTTCAGAAAGAAATTGATGATATTGATAAATTAGTAATTCAAAAAGAGAAACTGAAAATGGAGTTAAATCCTGAAATTATAGGCTATGATTTACGATTAAATGTTAGAGGTGATGTCGATATAGTTGACAAACCTATATATGATATTGAGGAAATGAATGATTTGGAATTTCAAATAAAGAAGACACAAGTTATTGAAGATTTTAGAAAAATTACCAATAATATAAACGATGATATTGAGCTTCAAATGCTTGAACAAGTCGCATTATTAATTAAAGGACATAAGAATAAAAAAATATTAAATTTTACGATCGATGCAATTTCACACTATTATAATGTATTGCCAGATTGGGTTGGAGAAGGCTATGATAGCGATGATTTTGCAGAAGAATTTATTGAATTAGCAAAAAAATATGATAAATAAAATATATGGGTAGTGACCTACCACTAGAAGAGGAGAAAGATTATGAATAAGAAATTAGTATTAAGTGAAAGATTTAAAGAACATATGAAAGCACATGGAAATAGTTTTGATGGAGAATATGAAAAGTACCTAACAGAGAAAGTTAAAAATGAAATATTATTACAATGCAATAGTGATCTTAATGTTGTACATGTATTAGTAACTGAGTTTCCGATTGTTGGTTTTGTTACTATTGTTCCAGTTGATAAAAATGACAACATATTTTGGGCAAAACGTAATGGGAGAAATATTTATAGCAGATTTGTTAAAGGTAAAAAGCCATGTATGACTAACGTAATTACATTTGTTGTAAAAGAGCAATACAATAGTAAAGGTACTTTTAATTTAATCTCTATGTATCCAAGTTTTGGTGTATCAGAAAAAGAAGTTTTCGATCCTAATATTGATTCGATTGAGGAATTAGAGAAAAGTATAAACTTCTGGACAGAATTTGCTTTTGTAGATACAGAAACAGAATATATTAAAGAAACTAAGAAAGATATTATAGAAAAAAATAATGTATTATTTAATAGTGGTATGTGGTATGAAGTTAATTATACGGAAAATTGTCCTGAAGCTTGGGAATATTATGCTAATCTAAAGTGTGATAAGTTAGATGTTAAAAATTTATATTATGGTAGCAAAATAATAAAACAGTATGATGGATATGGAAACTTTATACAAACACAATGTGAGTATACTGGATTAAGATTTAATTATATGTGTAATGGAGTTGAATTTAAAATTGGGTATTCAGGAAATGTAAAACATGATTTTGTAGAAGAAATATGTTTAGCAGGATAATTATTTCAAAAAACACCAATAAGCAGAGCAATCACACGAAAAAACAAACACTTTCCCTTATAACTCTGTTATTTAACAAAAAATACTAAAATATGAACTTGTATGTAATTTGAAAACAAAAAATAATCATATTATTATTTAGGGTACAGGACTAATTTGCCGATTAGTTCATACCTAATTAATATATATTATAACCAGATGACATCACGTTTATTCATAAAGTTCTTTGAAAATTAAACATAACCCAAACATGCGTTCATCAAAGTACATATAATAACCATTATGTGTACTATTGCTTAAAACTATTATATACCAACGCTTTAGAATTTGTCAATATACCAAAAAGTAAAAAAATGAGTATATTTTATTAAAATTTTAAGAAAAAACAGGAGGAAATTTAAGATGAAAAGAAGATTTACAGATTTACAAGTTTATAGTTATTGCAAGGAAAGATGGGCTTTTTATGAAAAGCTCGATGGTGGATATTATCCATCAAAACATGACTCAGTTGTATTAGAAGAGGCAGCTAAAAAGTTTGAGATAACACCACAAAAGGCAGATCAGATATATAGTAAAGTATCAGCAGCAAAAACTAGCAAGGAATGTAAAAATATTAATAAAGAACAAATGGATGAATTACTTAAAGGAATTGTAACAAAAAATAAAGAAACACCTTGGAGACAAGGATTGGCTTAAATTTTAAAACAACTAAAGAATATATTGTGGAGGGGGTAAATCCTCTCCAAATAAAATTATTAAATAAATTAACTTAGAGGAGGAAAAGATTTATGAAGGGACTTTATCATTACACAAGTACATTTCATTTACCACAAATATTAAGTTGTGACTATTTAAAATTAACAAGAGGCATTTTAGATGATTATGCTGTTTGGTTTACTACATCTATCACTCCTTCGGGCAATGGATTGGAAGGGTCTGTAGTAGATAAAGGTGAAATTAGATTTGTAATGAAAGATATACTAGCTATTAAATGGAAAGATTATAGAAAGAAATTCACTAAGGGTAAAGATAGGATATTAAGAGAAAAGTGGGCAGATGCTTTAGAGGTTAATCAAAAGCCAGGTACATGGTGGTTAACAACGGATTTTGTAACATTGGATAATGTACAGGCTATAGAAAACATAAGAACAGGGATAAAAATAGATTTTCCCGCCCCTATAGATGAAATTTTAGATAAATTAATATAAAAATAAGAGAATTTATATAGGAGGAAAATTAAGATGAAAAAAAGATTTGCTGTTTATGGAATTGATGGAGATTTAGATAGAAAGAAGATAGAAGGTTTATTTTTGGAACAAGGATTTATAAAAGTAATAGATAGTATGTTTTGGGGAGAAGAAAGTAAAGTTATTTCTATTGCAGAACAATTGGAGAAGGAATATATATTATATGGAATATGTCCTATTTAAATCATTTTATGGACACAGTTCCACAGGGTAATAAATAATGATTTAATCCCACGAATCACGAAATTAAAAACCTTAGATACATTAATTCTATGGGGTTTTATTTCAAAAAGTTGTACCGGTAATGGAGGAAGAAAATAATTAGGAGGAAAAATATTCATGATTGATTATGTAAGTAGGACAAGCAAGGCAGTAAGGCAGAAAATATTAAATAAGGCATTGACAGAAGTGTTAGAAGAACTAAGGAAAAAGTGTTTTCCTTGGAAGAGGAGAAATTTTTTATTTGATGATGTTGAGATTATGGAGAGAAATTTTTATAAAGAGGAAGATCCTGATGTTCTTGGTTTGTACGAATGGGATGAAAAGCAGCTTGTTCATAAAATATATATAGCAAAACAGTATATTTGGTGTTGTCATCGGTTTGAAAATAGTTGGGTGAGGAAATACCATTATAGACATCTAAAACAAATTATACATCACGAAGTAATCCATGCATTTTTGCAAGACCACTGGGAACATAAGTATAAAAAATTTATTACTGGAAAAGATAGGGATTCTAGTCCATTGTTCCTTAGTATACTTTATTGGACTGGAGGATATAGTAATCATCAATGTATGGAAGGTTTTGAACATACAGAGTTATATAATAAAATATTCAATTTTGGTACTTATGAAGAATTAGAGGACTATCTAAATGATATGTTGTTAAATTATAGAGAAGTTATTAAACCAATACAAAAAATTGATAATGAAGAAGATTTCACAAAGCTAAAATCTAATGATTATAACAGTGTAACCAATTTGTTTGAATTTGCTCCACGTATAAATGGAATGGAAAAAATTACTGAAGTAAATTGGGTAGATATATATAAAAGAGGAGATAAAGTAAAAAAATATAATTATATAACAAGAAAATGGCAAGTTGGTTGTAATGTTACACCAGATATGTTAGTAGCTTTATATAACAGAAAACAAGATAGTCAAGCTAAATATTTTGATTATAAAAAACAGTTAATTGTAATTCCTAATGTTACAAAAGAAGAATTTAAAACGTTACAGGTTAATGATTTAAAATCAATTACAATTAAAGAAAACAAAAATATTAGTTAATTGCAGCACTTGTAACAACTACAGACTTTGCTGTAAGTGTGGTAGATACACTCCTAGTGTGTTACAGAAATATCTGTAGTGTATAGGAGTGTAAATATAGATATATAGCCATTTTCACTACTAGTGATAAATTAGATTACAGTAAAAGCTGTAGGACACTAGGAGTGTGGTACAGATATTTCTGTTTTACACTCCCCAAAATAGGTAGTGTGTTACAGAGATTGCTTGCATACTTGGACAGAAATAAAAAAGAATAAGAATAAAAAATATCATTATAATAAAAAAGAATTTTTTATTTCGCACTAGGTAAAACCTAGATACGAGTTTTCCTTACGGAAAAACCAAAATACATTCATTCATTTTTCTTTCTCATTATTGGGATTGGAATTGGATAGATAGGAGGTAACAATATTATGATAGGTTGTTTTCATGTGAAAAAATTATATTTAGCAGATTCATTATCTTATTTGGGTTTTAGATATATGAAATTTACGGACAAGTTTACAGGAGATATGGTATATAGTTTTAAAGATACAGATCAATTTAGAATGGCATTAAATGATTTATTAAACCTTAAAGAAAAATATAGAAATAATTAATGATTATGGAGGAATGATTTTGATATGGATAATAATTTTTGGGTTGAAGTAGATAAAAAATGGTTTTATGCTCCAGAAGGGGAAGAAACATTAATACAAAAATATGGGACATTAGGATTTGTTATTTATAGCATTTTACTTAGAAGTGTTACAACTAGAAATACTATTCCAATATGTGTTAATTCTATAGCAGACATATTATTAATAAACAAGAAAAATAATAATAGATTTGTGAATAGGATAAAAAATAAAATAAAGGATATGAATAATAATCTATTTATTCTTTGTAAAGACACTAATTGTAATATTCCAGTGGAAGATATTAATAATTCTACTATATATTTTACCAAGCTAAATGATAATAAAGATGCTCCGTTTATGATGTTGTATGACAATGAGATAGATAAGCTAATTGAGTATTCTGTGGGAAAGAATGTTAGTGTAGAAGATTTAATTACACATTATTCCTTTATAGTTAATGGATTTAAAGGTAAAAAAGAAAAAGAAGAGGTACCAGAAGGATATAAATGTTGGTATGGTACTTTTGATTCTATAACAAATAAAATAGGATTGGCTAAGAATACACTAGTAGCTAATAATAAGATATTCCAGGAACTAAATTTATTGCTCATAGGTAATGCAGGAGGAAAATTAGATAAAGAAAATAATACTTACGAAAACACTTCAAATATATATAGTAAGTTTGCTGATAAGGAATATTTTAATAAGTATTTAGAGGTTAAAAAAGGACAAATTAATAAATCTTTTCAAAGAAATAAAGACAAAAAAGAACAGGATGAACAGAGGAGATTAAAACAAATATATAAGAATTATCAAAAGAAAAATAATATAACTTGTATAGAAGATATAGAGGATAAAGAGAAATTTAGAGAATTAAATAGTTTAGAATTAAATTATTATAATTTTGTAAAAATGAGAGATAAGGATTATAAAATAAGAAAGTCTAACTTTATTACAATTAGAACAGATGGAATTATTAAAGAAAATGATTTTAATATTAGTAATGTTAGTCCTGTAGAAGTTGCAGATAATTGGGGTGAAGAAGAGCCTAAAACGGATATTGATGATATGGATAACATTTCTGATGAAGAAGTTGTTAAGGCGGCTTTAGAAGCTAATAAATACAATAGTGATGATTATGGTGATTTAGAGGAATTAGAGGATGAAGAAATTACTCCACAAAGTTATGGACAACAGGATGCTGTACCGATAGAAAATAAACCTAAAAACAAACTATATGATAATGATGTTATAAAAAAACAAAAAAGTTTAGATGCTATGATGTCTGGAAAAAGAGAAAAAGTAATATGGTATAGTAAAAATTAATACCGTTTCCTTTGAAGGAAGCCATTCTACACAAGTGTGGAACTAAAAATTAAATATACATTGTTACAGGGGTGTACAAATGCAGATGTAGATCCTATTTTTGCGTATTAAAATTAATGATTAGGAGGATATGTTATATGTTAAATAAACAAGTAAAGTTATATTGTATAAAATTAAATTTGGTGAGAACTAAGGAAGAAAAAAGTTTAGGAAATGCCAGAAATGATATAAAGCAAAGGAAATATAAATTTAGACAAGGTTTATCCATATATGTAAAAAATAAATTAAATACTGAAAATTGGACAGAAGAGTGCAGTGTATTATTTAAAGAAATAATAAAGGATAGTAAAAGATATTTACAGATAGAGAAAGAATTAAAATTAATTAAGAAAAAAATATCTGAATTATATATAGTTAATAAGAATTTAAATAGAAGTGTTAAAGTTGAAAATATTAGAAAAAAAGATGTTATTGCTATAGGAGATAATAATTTAGTAAGAACTCTGGGACTTAATTTAGGAGATTTTACAGATAAAATAATAACAGTTAAAGTTGGAGATATGAATTATTTAGTAGTAGAGAAAATTGTTAAAGATGGTCTTACTGTAATTAATACAGATGGAACAAAACAACATTATAACTTCTTTACAGCAGGAGCAGGACAAACAAGAACTAAAAAATTTATGATGATATTAAATAACAAAAAATTAGATGCTGCAATGTTAACATTAATGTGTGGACTTACTAAAGAAGAAATCAATAGACAAGGCGGTATGAATATATCTAAGTTTATGGCATATCTTAGTTTGAATAATAGTCAATCTACTGTATGGGAGGACTTTAGCATAGATAAAGCAATTGTTGTAGATGACTTTGAAACAATGGTTTCAGCTACTGTAGATTATATAGATAGACAAACAAATACAATAGAAAAAGAAATAGAGTTTGAAAGAAAAGGAAAACAAATAAAACAAAAAAGGAAAAATGATATTGCTAAATGGGACATAATTAAGAATAAAACAATGGATGTTCCAGTACCCCATTTTGATGGATTAGGAATAATATTAGATAAAAAATACAAGAAAAATAGACAAATTCGATGTCCTTGGATTAAAGGTCTTTTAACCTATTTTGATGTGAAATCTTATATAAAAGAAAAAGGTTATAGTTCCAAAGTAATAGATATATACGGTAAGGAATGGGACATTATAGAAGATGATATAAAGGTTATTTTTACTAAGAGTCAATTTAAATTATATAAATTTTATAAAGATTGGGAGGATTATCGCACTAATTTTAAGAAATATAATTGTACTGCTAATGTTTGCATGCAAGATGAAGATGAATATAAAGATATGGATATTAATTATCAAATGCTTCAACAGCTTATTAATATGGAAGATAAACATATTAAATTATTGACTAAGGATTTTAAGGGTTTAATTAATAAAGTACATAACAATAGAAGTGCTATGTTAGATTTCTTAGGGGCAACTAAGAAAAATGAACATAGAAATTACTTTCAAGAAGCTATGAGAATTTATCCAGAAATGCTAAAGAGTGCTTATGTTAAAAAACAAATTAGTGCAACAATTACAGCAGAAAAGAAAAAAGCTTGTAGTGGTAAAATAAAGATTAAAGATAGTAGAAGAGTATTTATACTATCTGATCCGATAGCATTTTGCGATTGGTTATTTGGAAAAATAGAAAAACCAGAAGGTTATTTAAAAGATGGAGAAGTATATTGTAACTTATATAAAGACACAAATAAGCTTGATGTCCTAAGAAGTCCAAGTTTAAGTTTTGAACATGTTATTAGGACTAATATAAGGGCAACAACTGGTAAATGTAAATGGTATGAAACTAATGGACTATATACTTCTACACATGATATTATAAGCAAAATATTAGCCTTTGACGTAGACGGAGATGAGGCTTTAGTTCTTAGTACAGATTGGATTATAAAATTAGCTGAAGATATGATTAAAAAATATGATATTAAGCCTATTTATTTTGAGATGGGTAAATCCGGAGCAAAAGAAATAAATAATGATAATATATTTAAATCTTTACAATTTGTATATGATAAGGCTAATATAGGGAAGATAAGTAATAAATTAACTAACTTATGGAATAGTGAAAATCCAATGGAAAAATATCCACTAATGCAAAAGCTTTGTGCTTATAACAATGATGTAATAGATTCTGCTAAAACTTTATCTCTCCCTAAGTTACCTAAAGATGTTAAGGATGTACTTAAAAAAGAAAAATACCCTTACTTCTTCCAATATGCTAAGAATAAAAAAGAATTACAGTGTAAGAAAATGAGCAACAGTGTAATGGATAGAATATGTAATGATATAGAAAGTATAGGAAATATAAAATTTGATTACAATAAAGGATTTGGAACTTTTAGAATGAAGACTTTGATGAATAATCAAGAGAATATTGAAGTGAATAAAGATGTAATTGCTAAATATTTAGAATTAGAAAAAATTACATTAAATAATATTAATGAATATGCTAGAGAATTTGAAAATGAAGATGAAGAGGATATGAAGAAAACAAATTTTAAAGAAATGTTTTATAGTGAATCTAGAAAAGAATTTTTAGATTTTTCTAAATCTATAGGAATTGATTATGTTGATTGTGTTGATATGATAATAAAATATACTTATAAAACAAATGACCTAAGAATGACTTTTTTATGGAATGTGTTTGGAGCTGTTATAATTAATAATTTAAATAAAAATATTAAAAAATCTTTAGATGATGGATATTTCATGTGTATTGATTGTGGTAAAAGAGTTAAGAGAGAAACAAATAACCAAATTAGATGTACAAGTTGTTCTAAAGATGCTACAGCAGAAAGAAATAGGAATAGAAATAAGAAAGTTACACGTTCTGGAAAAGCTTCTTAGATAGCATGGTTGAGCCATTTGTAGGAATTTTGAAAATAAAAAATAAAACGTAAATCCCCTATAAATGGCTTAATATCAACGTTTGTAGACATTTTTGAAATTCTTAAGATGGAAAGAGAGTGAGGACTCGTAATAAACCAGTAAGGTGATATGAACTTACACTTAAGGACAGGTATTAATCTGTCCTTATAAATTTTTTTATTTTTAAAAAACTATACAATTATCCTTACTGTAATTTTATTCTTACTGTAACAAAAAGTCAATAGTTTTTTGAAAATAATTTTATGGGAGGTAAAAAATATGGATAACTGTAATGTGGATGAACTAAAAAATGAATTAGCTATAGTAAAACAGGATAGAGACGATTCTAAACAAATGGTCTTATTGCTTACAGCTATGGTGCTAAAAATAATAGAACTTGGAGAAGATAAAACTCTACAAGATGCGAAAGATATAATAGATGCAGATATGAAACAATTAAGTGAAGCTTGCTTCAGAACAATGCATCCAGAAGAAAATCTATTTTCTAGTGTAGTGTCAAAAATACATAACTAATATATGGTATATGAATCTTATACATAAGTCGCCAAGTTAGGCATATATATACATGACCTATCAACCGCAGCATAAGATTTTTTAAAATTATAGTGGTAGTTTTTGGAGGTGTTCGCTGCCACTATAAATTTATATAAAATTAAATATAGTTCCGAAGCACAACGGGGTTAAAAAAGGTGCATCCTTTTAAAATTTAATATATAAATTAACAAGGACAAATTTTGGACTGGTTACGGAGTTTTAGGTGATGTTCTCCGATATTAAAGATACCCTCATTAATATTAAATTTAATAAAGGATATATCATGTCGAGATGACAGTATTATATCTCCTATAATAATAATTACAGAGAAATGGATTGAAGTGAGAAGTCCATAACAGTGAGGACATGGGCAGGTGAAAGGCTGCCTAATTATTATTTTAGGAGGTTGTTTTGATGAACAACAGTAAAATTAATTTGATAACAGAAAATGGAAAGGTATATGCTACAAGTAGGACAATAGCTGAGGATTTTGGAAAGGATCACAAAGAGGTCATTTATTCTATAGATGGTAGAATAGATAGCAATGGAGCAACTAAAAATAATGGAATAATTAATGAATTAATTGAGAGTGGGATTTCCCACCTTGAAAATTATTTTATTAAAAGTAATTATATTTCTAGAGGAAAGACTTATAAGGAATATTTAATTACTAAAGATGGATTTACTTTACTTGCTATGGGGTTTACAGGAGCTAAAGCAATTAAATTTAAAATTGAATATATTAATAAATTTAATGAGATGGAACAACAACTACAGGAAGTTTCTGAAGTAATGAATAGTAAAGGTGAGATGTCTTTAGATGATTGGAATAAAATTAGATTTAGTGAAAAGAGAACTATAAATACTTTTGCAGATTGTTCAATAGAAGATATTAAGCAATTGGTTGAAGAATTTATTGCATATGCTGAAACATTGGATACTAAAACTAGAGTTATAAGATGTAATAGTACTGTAAAAGGTATAACTAGATTACATGATAGGTTAGCGAAAGAATCTGTGACGAATATAGGTGATTGCTATAATCTTTTAAAATTGCAAGATAGTATTAAGACTATAAGCCATATGGCTGAGAATAGACATAGAGGTCAAAAGATTGCTCATAGAAATAAAAAGATAAAAGACCTGGAAAATAAAATAAGTTAAATATATATTATCAATTGATTTTTACTTTCATTTAAAAAATTACATAATTTTAATAATATTTTTACTGTCAATTTATTATAACATGAAAAAATACATAATGTCAATAAGGAATTTACGGGACAAGAAAATATTGTCCCGTAGAAATTAAATGATTGGAGAGAAAATTTATATGTTAAATTTATATGATACTTTATTAGAATTAGAGGAAAAAGGATGCATTCAAATACAGGCAAAAAATCTATGCACAGAAGAAAAGGAATATAAGAGACTTATAGCTAAATACAGAGACAATGAATTATTACAGAATAAATATAAAATAAGGTTAGAAAATGTTAAAAATGAAATGATGTATTTAAATACTGAAACAATAGAGATTTGTAAAGTCTTAGATGAAATTATGAAATATAACGATATAGAAGTGTTTATAGATGCTTTTAATCTAGACTGGGATGAATACGATGAAGATGAGGACTTTTACTCTAATTTGATGATTTCTGCAACACCGATTGGACATTGTATAAGACAGGGGTTGCTTCAAAACGAAAAAATGGTTAAGGATATAATATAGAAATGGTTATATTTTGGTTAATATGTAGGTGGTTATTGTCTACAGTGATGGGATTATGGATTATCGTTACTGGATTTATGATAGTGATGATGTCTATAGACCTATATAGAGATAGATATATATTAATAAAAATGAGAAAAGTTAAGAAAAGAAAGAAAAAGTATAGGTAATTGAACTGTTGCAGAAATGCGATGGTTCTTTTTATTTTATAAAAAAGTTTAAAGATTGAAAGGGGAAATGTAAATATGAAACAAAAGGTGATAGGAATATATGGTATAGAAGATGTAGAGACAGGAGATATATACATTGGACACAGCAAGGACATTGCAAAAAGATGGTCTAATCATGCAGCATTCTTAAAAAATAATGAATATAGATATAAAGAATTACAAAGTGCTTATAACTTGGATTGTAAAAGAATTAAATATACAATTTTGGAAGAATGTAAAATATCTGAGTTAAAGGAATTAGAAGATTGGTGGATAAAATATGCAGATAATATTGATGGTTGGAATGTTATAAATAAACAAAAACATGGTGGAGAAAGTAAAACTGTAAGTGATACTAGTAATATGCAAATAGCTCAGACTGGAGAAAATAACGGGCATTGCACAAAATTAAATGCAAACAAGGTAAGGCAAATTAAAGTGTATCAAAAAAATAATACATATAATGATGAGGAACTTTCTATAATGTATAATGTATCTTTAACACATATTAATAATATTAGAAATGGTAAAAGGTGGGCAAGTATACATATAGAAGATAATAAAAATAAAGTTGAATCTATTGGCGTAGATACAACTTCTTATAGCACTGTATTTGGCGATACAGTAAATCTATAACGTTATTTATATTATAACCAAAAATAAAAAATTATACAATGGTGTCCGTTATTTTGGACACCATTATTAAATTATCGAAAGGGGTAAATAAAGATGAAAAATAGAGTTAAAAAGGCTTTAATGATATATACAATTATGTGTTGTATTAATGTTGGAGTTATTATAGCTAACATTATGGGATGTAAAGGAATAATTATTTCAGGAGTATTATTTATAAATACTTTTTTGTTTGGGTCCATTGCCAAAAGATTAGTGGAATCTGGTGATAAAGATGTTTAGAAATTGTATAGCTATACCTTATAAAAATTTTAAAGAGAAGATGCGAATAATCAATACAGAATTTAAAAATAAAAAGTTTATGGATCTTGATGGGGTTTTATACCACGTTGAAAATAATGGTATTTTTGAAGAAGAAAGTGTTTGGAATTTATGTTGGAGAGAAAGGGCGAAGGTGAATTAATATGGAGGAAAATGAACGAAGGATATATAGTTTTAATAAAGCAGTTTTTATTTTGTGTAATGTTCCAAATGTAAATTATGAAATGAAGATTGATAAAGATACATTGGAAAGTTATTGTGTATTTGAAAATTCGTTAGGAGTAGCAATGGCTATTAGAGAATTTAATAATACAAATTGTGTTTGTAAACTACATGGGTTTTTAAATATTTATAAAAAAATAAGAAAAGAAAGTATCGAGTTAAAGAATAGATATTTAAAGCAAAAGGAAAAGGCGATTACATAAAGCAAACGCCCAAACCTAAAACAATTCATAACATTAAATGGTGGTGGTAGTTCATAGCTACCATCCCATAAATAAATTATAACATAAATTGTAAAAAGAGGAAAGGTGGAATAATATCATGGATAGATTAATGTATGATAAGATTATAAGAGTATTGGAGAATATAGAAAAACATCTGGATAAAATTGATAAGAAATTAGATAAAGATGAACAAAATAATTTAAGACCTGTGGTAAATAGACCTAGTGTAAGAGATAGAATTAGAATAAGGTAATTTGTAGAAAAAGTTGTTGGATTTGAAAGGAATTTTGCCTTCTTTTGTAGAATATGATAAATATTATTTTATGAAGGGAATTGAATTAATATGAGAGAGGAAAAAGATGTAATTAATTTAAAAACATTATTAGAAGTTCAAGAAATTACAAATATATTAATGGAAAGAGGGCTTATAACTTTAGATGATTGGAATGAAAGAATGATAAAAAGAATCAATAACGATAGTGATGTTATTAATCAAGATGAAATAGAATTTCTTAAATCATTTTATAAATAGGAGATATTATAATGGATAAAGATAGTTTAGAAGTAATTAAATGCTCTATTTTGTCAGATTTAGAACGAGGAAAGGAACCAAATAAAACGGATTATGTAAATGATGAAGTATTAACACCAGAGGAATACAGTGATTTAATTAAAAGTATGGAGCAAGAGGAATTAATAAATCCTGTAAATAAAACAAATGGTGGAAAAAAAGATATTTATTTTATGATATGGTTTAATGGTATTACGAAAAAAGGTATAAATTATTTAGAAAAATTTTTAGATAAAATTGAAGATTATTAAGTGGAGCATTCTTTATTTTAGAAGAAGTTATTGTATGAGAGATATTAAAAGAATAGATATATTATTGGATTTATTGAGAGAATACTGGAGCAAAAATCCTGATTTAAGGTTAGGTCAAATATTAAATATTGTAGCTTCAGTGGAAGATGTTGATGTTTTCTATTTAGAAGATGATAAAGTAATAGATTTTATAAGAAAAAACCTTAATAAATAGTTGTAAAAAGTACTATATATATTATTAAAAACCCTTTTGTTAATATAACCATATATGTTAAAATAAATAGGGGGTGATTTTTATGGGGTTAAGTTTTAGAAAATCTATAAAAATAGGTAAAAATACTAGAATTAATCTTAGTAAAAGTGGTGGTATTGGTGTATCTACAGGAGTTAAAGGTGCTAGAGTATCAATAAATCAAAAAGGTGTTAGAACAACCATTGGCAAAGATGGAATACAATATAGAACAAATCATAGTTTTAAAAAAGGTAATAATAGAGTTGTCAAGAAAGAAGAAACTACAGGCAATGCTTTTATAGATTTAATTAAAGGTTTATTTGGATTAGCATTCTGGGGATTTTTATTATATTTAATTATTAAGGTCTTATTTGGAGTTATTAGTGGTTAAAGGCTTGTAGAGATGCAAGTCTTTCTATTTTACAATCAATTTCACATTATCTCATAAAATGGTATAATATTACTAGAAATTTATGAGGGATGTGGATAAAAAAATGTCTGAAAGATATTTAATTCAAAAAATAAATATTATGGAACATATTGATGTAACTAAAGAAGAAGTTAAGATATGTAAAAATGCAATTAAAAATTATTTAAAAAATGAAAAAGGTTTTTCTTTAGAAGATCAGTTAAGTAAAGTAGAAAATGGTATAGGTATATTAGACTATAATAATAATAATTTCATGGATGTAATAAAACCTTTGATTAAAAATATATCAACATTTATGGCTTTTCAGGAAGCTAGTATGGAATTAATGAATGAAAATATTATTATGCCAATAAACCAATTTTATTTATTAGACTATCCAAGAGTTAAAATTTGTGAAAGGATTGAATATAATAGTTCAAGTGCTGAATTAATTATTAATAATAGGTATGAACAAAATAATATTTTCATACCTATTATACCTTATGGAAAATTTATTTTAAGACCTTCAAGAAAAAACAGTTTGGATAATAGTATTTAAATATATAGTAAAAACACCTGTTATTAGGTGTTTTTTATTGTGGAAAATATTAATAAAAGGTAGGTGAGAAAAGAGTGAGTGAAGAAAAATTAAAAAAAGATGGGACAGTAAGTAGACAGGGTGAAAATGGTGGAAGACCTTTGAAGTGGAAAAATGTTAATGAATTAATTGAATATGCTAATAATTTCTTTGATTGGTGTGAGGAAAATAAAAAAAGACCTACCGTTACAAGATTAGCTTATTATCTTGGATGCGATAGAAAAGACCTGATTAGATATGAGAATTATAAAGAATATGACTGGTTAAAAAGGTTAAGTGAAGAGGAAAAGAAAAAGTACAGCCACACGATTAAAGAAATTAAAAGAAGGATTGAAGCAGAGTATGAAGATTCATTATTTGATAAGTCTTCAACAGTAGGTGCGATTTTTACGCTAAAAAATAATTACAACTGGATAGAAAAGCAAGAAGTTATTACAAGTAAAGATAATAGCAATTCTGATTTATCGGCTGATGAAATTGAGAAGCAGTTAAAAGAACTTGAAAACTTGAAAGAAAGTAAATAAAATTTGTATTTTAAGTACCTTAAACGGTGATTTATGGTACATTATTTTTTATAACGATTTTATCACATTCAAACTATATAAAAGTGTTTCGTAAAACGTACCTAAAACTATTTACATTGTGGTACGTTTATGATACCATAATACTATAATATAGTTGAAT
The DNA here is from genome assembly GCF_033561535.1 of Clostridium sp. JS66. Taxonomy (NCBI): domain Bacteria; kingdom Bacillati; phylum Bacillota; class Clostridia; order Eubacteriales; family Clostridiaceae; genus Clostridium; species Clostridium sp. JS66. Next base: position 1,181,793 of record NZ_CP131467.1, read on the forward strand.
AAGGATGTGGTTAATTATGTTAGTTGGATACGCTCGTGTAAGTACAGAAGAACAATCTTTAGATAGACAAATAGATGCTTTAGTTAAATATGGAGTAGATGAAAGGAATATCTATAAAGAAAAGATTACAGGTACTAAAAGAGATAGAGAGCAGCTTAATAAAATGATTAATGAACTTAAACAAAATGATATTGTTATAATTGCAGACTTGACTAGAATAAGTAGAAGTACAAAAGATTTATTAGAAATAGTTGCTAAGATTAAAGATAAAGATGCTAGTATAAAGAGTATTAAAGATACATGGCTAGATACTACTACAGACAATCCTTATAATGACTTCTTATTAACTGTAATGGCTGGACTATCACAACTAGAGAGAGACCTTATAAGTCAAAGAACTAAAGAAGGTTTAGCAAGTGCTAAAGCTAGAGGAAGAGAAGGTGGAAGACCTAATAAGAGAAATGATAAGGCTGATATAGTAGAGTTAATGTGTAAGGAAGGTTATAAAATAAAGGATATTGTTAATAAAACAGGAGTTAGTAGAACAACTGTATATAGAATTTTAAAAGACTTAGAAGGTAGTAAATAAGCTATCTTCTTTTTTTATATCCATTTTTAAGGAAAGGGGGTATGTTTATTGAATGATACAGAGTATAAAAAACGTAAATTAGAACTTGAAAAACAGTTAGCAATTATAAAAAGTAGAGAAAGCTTTTGGTATTACTGTAAAGTGAGAGAACCAGATTTCTATAAAGATAGTAGAATATATTTACATAATTTTTGTGAGTTATTGCAGCAATTATATGAAAGAAAACTTATAAATTCAGATACTAATAAACCTTTTAAACGTCTAATAATAAACATGCCACCAAGACATGGAAAATCAAGAACTCTGGGTAATTTTTGTAGTTGGATACTAGGTAAAAATAAAATGAATAGTATTATGACAGTAAGTTATAACTGCAACATTGCAACAGATTTTAGCAGGAATACAAGGGATATTATATTAGGCAACAATGATAATTACATAGGTTATTCTGATATATTTCCAGATACTAAAATCAAACAAGGAAATGGAAGTATGAATGATTGGGCATTAGAAGGTACACATCATACTTATACGGGTACTGGATGGGATGGTTCTGCTACTGGAAAAGGTTGTACAGTTCTTATCGTAGATGACCAAATTAAGACAGTAGATGAAGCTTTGAATGAAGCTTATCTTGATAAACTTTACAATAAATATAATGGTACTTTTATTTCAAGAATGGAGCATGATGCTTTACAAATTATATGCATGACTAGATGGAGTGAGTTTGACTTATGTGGAAGGGTATTAAATGAGGATGATGGCAACGATTGGTATGTTTTAAAATTGCCTGTTATAGATGAATCAAATAATACAATGCTATGTGATGAAATAATGGATATAGAGGAATATAAATATAAGAAAAAACATATTCAAGAGGAAATATTTCTGCCAAATTATATGCAGATTCCTATTAATAAAAAAGGTGCTTTATATTCTGATTTTAAAGAATATGAAACATTGCCTTTTGATGTTAATGGGGAAAGTCTACTACAAGATATTTTATGTTATGTGGATACAGCAGACACAGGAGCAGACTATTTGGCAAGTGTTGTTGGTGGTGTTTATAATGGAGAATTATATATATTAGATATTATTTACACACAAGAACCAATGGAAGTAACTGAAGGATTAGTAGCAGGATCTTTATTTAATAATCATGTTAGACATTGCTGGATAGAAAGTAATAATGGTGGTAGAGGGTTTGCTAGAAATGTTGAGGATAAACTATGGAAAGAATATTACACTAGAGAATGTGTAATTACTAAGTTACCACAGACTAAAAATAAAATAACTAGAATTATTATGAACTCTACATTTGTACAAGAACATGTTTATTTTCCTATAAATTCTAAAATTAGGTGGAGTAAAGCTTGGGAACATCTAATCAATTTTCAACGCATGGGTAAAAATAAACATGATGATATTGAAGATGCTATTACTGGATTGTGTGAAAAGTTTATTGAAAAATATAGGTTATATAATAGTGCTGGAGTTCAGTATGATGATGCAATTTATAAAAAAGGTATGGGACTTAAAAATAAAATTTATAGGAAGGGAGGTACAGTGTTCTAATGGATTATAAACATACAATAAAAAATACACTATTGAATTTAAATTCTGACAGTAAAGAACTTAGAGAACGTAAAAGAGTGAGAAATGATTACTATTTTTTCTTGGGAGAATGTAAAGAAAAAGACAGGAAAGATTTATTGCTTATAGATGAAGATAAACTTGGTATGAATTGGATAACTACTGATGATATTGATTATGTTCCTGCCGAAGATATTAGAAATAAAGTAAAACCTTTGTTGCGTAAACAAGCTAGATTTATGTTTAGTAAAGAACCTGATATTTTATTTAAGCCTTATTTGCTAGAAGATAAGGATAAATGTGAAGAATTAAGACAATTTATAGATGGAATTTTAGAGGATAATAGCTTTTGGTCTCTGACTTTAAAGGCTTTTTTAATGTGTACAATTAAGAAAAGGGTATTATTAAGATTAGAAATTAATCCAAGTGAACCTATTAAAATCTACTATGAGGACATAAAGGACTTTAGTTATACAGCTAATTCCAACACTAAGGAAGTAGAAACTGTAACTATTGTTAAAATTGATCCTATAACAGAAGATTTAAATATAAATGACCAAGTATGGCTAAAATATACATATTTTATGGAAGGTGGAACCTGTAAATTAAATGTTCAATCTTATCATTCTAATTTATTAGATAAGCCATTTAGTGAAGTTACTTCTGATACTAAACTAAGTAGATTACCCATGTGGGTTGTTATAAATGGAGGTCTATTAAATGAGGAATTTGGAGAAAGTGATTTGGAAGATTTAAGAAGTCCACAAAATCAGTATAATAGAAAAGTTTCTGATTTTGCTGATGCTCTAAGATTTAACATGTTTCCACAAACTGTAACTGTAGATGCTACACCAGATTCAGTAAATAAAATGACTATAGCACCTAATGCATTGGCTCCATTAATATCTGTAGAAGGTAAAACAGCTACAGTTCAAAAGCTTGAAACTAACTTTTCTGGAAGTGAAGCTTTAGAGAACTTTTTAAATAGGATAGAAAGAGATATGAGGTATATGTTAGATATGCCTAGTGTTGATGATTTGAATAATATCCCTTCAGCAAAGGCACTTAAATACATATATAATGACCTAGTTGCTAGATGTGAAGAAAAATGGAAAGACTGGGAAAATGTATTCAGAGAAATGATACTACTTATAATAGAGTCTTGTATTAAATTTAAATGTTATGCTACATGGAAAGAAGATTGGAACAACTTAGATTTTAAAATATTATTTAAGCATAATTATCCAATTCCAGAAGATGTGGAGGATAAAAAGAATTTAGCAATGTCCGAGGTAAATGCTAACTTAAAGAGCAGAAAGACATATATAAAAGAATTTGGAGATGTAGAAGATTATGAAACCGAATGGAAAGAGATTTTAGAGGAAATACAAGAAATTAATGAAGTTGAAAATGACCAGTTCATTCCTGATAATAATACAAATGGTGATGTAAATGGAAACTAATAAAGAGTATTTAGAATTAGTAAATGCAGCTAGAAATAAGCAAATAAATCTTACACAACAAAATTATAAAGATATAAGAGATATATTTGTACAAGCTTCTAAGAAATTAACAATTAAATCTTCAAATATGAAAAATAAAACTCTTAGTAAAGGTGTGGTTAAGGATTATATCAAGCAACTAAGAAAAATTACTGGAATAATCAGTGATGAACTAGAAAAATCTATTGAAAACGCTATTGAACAAAGTTCCAATAATGCTACTAATATTCAACTTGATTTTTTCAATCTTATTGATGAAAAATACAATCTTAATCTAAAAGAAACTTTTACAAATATGTTTAATAAAGTACCATTAGAAGCCATTAGTGAAATAATATCTGGTAATTTCTATAAAGATGGAAGAGGTTTAAGTAAAAGAATTTGGTTTACTAAAAATAAGGTTAATGGAGATATAGATTATATTATAGAACAAGCAATTATTCAAAAAAAATCTGTTTATGAGTTATCTAAAGACCTAGAAACTTATGTTAATCCAAGTGCTAAAAAATCTTGGGATTGGAAAACTGTATATCCTAATATCGGGAATAAACAAGTTGATTATAATGCCCAAAGATTAGCACGAACAGCTATTAATCATTCATATTTTTTGAGTAATATTAGAAGCTGTGAAGCGAATCCTTTCATAAATATAATGCACTGGGAATTAAGTCTGCAACATTCTATAAGGATGCATGGAAGAACAGATATTTGTGACAGATATGCTAATAATGATGATGGATATGGAAGAGGTAATTTTCTTATAAAAAATGTTCCAGTACCACATCCTCAATGCTTATGCAGTCAATATGGAATAGTAGAAGATGACTTAGAATCAATTGGAACTAGATTAAACAAGTGGATTAATGGAAAATCAGACAAATTGCTAGATGAATATTTAAAAAATAAATAAAAACAGGAGGTAATAATATATGGATTTATTACAATATTTACAAAAAACATTAGGCGAAGTCGAAGGAAAAAATACCTTTGATAAAATCAATTCTGATACTGAATTTTCTTTGTTAGTTGATAATAAAAAATCTTCTAATTATATAACTAAAGAAGATTTTAATAAGATTGATACAGAAAGAAAAGAGTATAAAAAACAGTTAGCTGATAGAGATAAACAGTTAAAGGATTTAGGGGACAAAGTTAAAGGCAATGAAGATTTAACATCCGAAATTGAAAGGTTAAAGAATGAAAATACAAAGGTAACTCAAGACTATGAATCTAAAATATCACAAATAAACTTTGATACTAAATTTGAAAAGGCTTTAGTTGGTTACAAGCCTAAGAATCCTAAAGCACTAAAAGCTTTATTAGATTTAGAAAAAGTAAAACTAGTAGATGATACTTTTATTGGTTTGGATGAGCAATTAAAGTCTTTAAAAGAATCAGATTCTTATTTATTTGAGCCAGAGATTACAGGTGGAACTGGTAAGTTAGGAACTTCATTAACTTCAAATTTAAATAAAGACAAACAACCTACAGATGGATTTAAGACCATAGGTGGTTTTTTAGCAAAACAAAGATTAGAGCAGATGGGAACTAATAATGGAGAAAGTTCTTTCTTTAAATAAAATTAGTAGTTAATAAAACTAAAAAAATATTATAAAAATGGAGGTTTTACGATGAGTAAACAAGTAACAAGAACAATTTTTGGAGAAAAGAAAAATATATTAGCAGTGGCTAATCATTTTGTGGCATTGCCTGTAAAGATTGATGCTACATTAGTTACAGCAGATTCTACAGGTAAAAAGATTATTCCACAAGGTAGCATTATCAGTAAAGATGGTAAAGTTGTAAATGATGGAACAGCTTTTGGAATTACAATGTATGATATTGATGTAACAAATGGAAGTCAATCAATAAGCACTGTAATACATGGATTCATAGATGGAACTAAGTTACCAATTGCTCCAACAGATGTGGCAAAAACAGCACTAAAACAGATTACAATACTCTAATTTGTAGTCTGTTTTTATTTTGTAATAAAATATTTAAATTTAAAATTTTTAAAAATTGAAAGTGAGGAAATCTATATGGATATAAATATTAAAGACGTATTAAACCCAGAAAGTATAAGCGAGTATATTACAAGCCTACCACAGGCAGTTACAATTGGTGGTGAACTTTTTCCTAATAAGAAACAATTAGGAATTGATATTACTTTAATCAAAGGTGCTAAAGAGAAACCTATTGTTTTATCTCAAAGTGCTTTTGATGTAAATGTAAAGGTTAGAAGTTTAAAAGCAGATATTAAAGAAGATACCAAAGAAATGCCATTTTTCAAAGAAGCAGTAGCAATAAACGAAAGAGATAGACAAGATTTATTAATGGCAATGAGTTCAATCAATTCAACTTGGAAGAACTTAGTCTTAGATAAGATTTATAATAACATAAATCAACTTGTAGTAGGTGCATCTGTACAGGTTGAAAGAATGAGAATGGCACTACTGAGCACAGGTAAGATATACATAACTAGTAATGAAAATGATATAGCATTTGATTATGGTATGCCAAATGGTCATATGGAAACATTAAGTGGTACTGCAAAATGGAGTGATTTTGTTAATTCCACACCAGTGGACGATATTATAAGATGGCAGGACTTAGTTGAAGAGGATACAGGAGTAAGACCTAGTAGAGCAATTTGCACTAGAAAGACTTTCAACTACTTGAAGAATAACAAATCTATTAAATTAGATATAAATAAAGATGGTACAACCATAATCACAGATGCGATATTAAAACAGTATTTATTGGATAAAGTAGGCGTAACAGTAGCTATAGTAAGTGGTAAATTTATTGCTGAAGACAAAACAGAACAACAGTATTTTCCAGACAATATATTTACTCTTATTCCAGATGGAACACTTGGTACAACTTATTATGGTACTACACCTGAAGAAGCTGATTTAATGGTAAAAGCAAGTGCAAATGTTTCTATTGTAAACACAGGAATTGCGATATCTACAAGCATAAGCGATGATCCAGTGCAAGTTTTAACAAAAGTATCTCAAATATGCTTACCATCATTTGAGAGAATAGAAGAAATATTTATAGCAACAGTGGTTTAGTTTTAATCAAGGGGGTACATGATATTGTATCCCTTCAAATATTTAAATTTTGGAGGTTTTAATATATGGCAAATAATAAAAAAGAAATTGAATTAATAAAGGTAAAAGCCTTAAAGAATATAAAATACAATAATTTAATTTTAAAAATTGATGATGAATTTGAGATTAATAAGGATGACCAAGAAGAATTAGTCAGCAAAAAATTGATTAAAGTTTTGGAAGTTCAAGTTACACAAGAAGATACACAACAATCTAATGATACTGAAGACAAAAAGTAGGTGTATTTAAATGTCTACAGATTTAGAAAAATTAAAATTTAATTTACAGGAGCGAGAGTACCCATACTTTGAGGATACTGATTTAGAAATGTTACTTGAGCAATATAGAGATGTAGTTACTGCGACTTACTATGGATGTTTATTAAAGGCTTCTGTAGATTCTATAGAAGTTGCAGGAATTAAAATTCCTTCCAATAGAGAATATTGGTTAAGTTTAGCTAAACAATTCAAAGATTTGCTATCTTCTAAAATACAATATAACACTAGTATGAAAAGAGTTGATGGTTGCTAATGAGTGGAATTAATAGAGTTAAATATAGTAAACAAATATTAAAAGCGTTGACCAGTAAAGGATTAATGAAAGATGTTGTTATTAAAAGAAATGATAAAAATGATTTTGGAGAAAAACAAGATGATTTAGAAGTCTGTACTGTAAAAGGATATTATTACAAAAATGAAACTAAAATAGTATTAAATTTAAGTGAATCTGGAACAATTAATGACCAATACAACGAAAAACTATTGATAGTATTTAATGATGGAAGCAAAGATATAAAACAAGATGATTATTTTGTATTAAATGATATTAAATATAAAATTATTGATACAGGAAATATAGAAGATATAGTCTTAAATATGACTATTGATAGGATGTGATGTTGTGAGTGACTTTAATATAGATATAAAAGATGTACTAGAGGGTCTACTTAAATTTGAAACAAAAAGTAAAATTGCGTTGGAGTTATATGGTGATACAGCAGCAAAAAAACTTGAAGCTGAAGCTAAGAAAAATGCATCTTGGGAAGATAGAACTGGACAAAGTAGACAAACTATCCAGGGCGGCACACAACAAAATGGAGATAATATTGATATTTATGTTGCTGGAAATACAGAATATTTTCCTTATCTAGAACTATGTAACGATAAAAAGTATGCTATTTTACAACCAACTGTGAATAAATTAAGCCCTAAAATATTAAAAGGTATGGATAACTTATTGGGAAAGTGATATAGATGGAAGGTTTAGACAGTATTGTACCACAAACATTATGGCAAAAAATATATCTAAATTTGAAAAACTTAGGTTATGAAGTATATTCTATAGGACAAAAAAGAGATAAATGTGAAAATAGTTATATAGTTATAAAAGAAAATGGGGTTTTTGCTAAAGCTGGCAATGTAGCTGGATACAAATTATTTGATATTATAATTTACCATCCTATTACTAATTATTCTAGTATGGAACTTTATGTGGAGAACATAAAACAAGATTTGAAATGTATTGATGAATTAAAGCCAACAGGAAATGAAACACCAACTGTCATTGACAGTGAGGTAGAAGCTTATACTACAAGTATAGAATATCAACAATTTAAGAAATTGAGGAGGTAAAACATGGAAGGAAAAACTTTAGTAAATGTAAAAAAATGTTTTGTCATAAATGAAAAAACAAACGAAAAATTCGATATTGGTGATACTGCTAGTGAAATACAAGTAGAACCAATATTGAGCCAAGGTAAAAGGGATATATTAAGAGTAAAAAATAAAATTTTAGGAATAAATGAAACTGAAGATATAGTTATAGGTTATAAATTAAAATTAAAGGATAATACTTTTAGTTTGAAGGTTATGCAATTAGTTGATGGTGGAACTATTTGTTATTAAGCAATTTATTTGCTTAATAACAGGTTCAAAAAAAGTAAATTATAATAGCCTTTCTTTTTACGTCAGATTAAATAATCTGACACAAAAAGAATAAGATTATTTAATCTGACTATAATTTAAAAATATAAAAAAATTTTATAGGACTGAAAAAAAGTGATAGAAATAATAAAGATGCCTTACGGCATAAGAAAATATAATAAGCTTAATAAGTATAATAGGTTTCCCATAAAATATGGATGCGAAGCATGCGGATATGAAGGAAAACTATATAGACATGGATTCTACTATAGAAATTTGATTACATTTAACAAAGCTTATAGAGTAGTTATCATTAGATATAGGTGCAAATCATGCCATAAGACGTACTCTCTTATTCCAAGTTTCATAATACCTTATAGACAATACACCTATCATGTTATATTAACTTGCCTTATTATTATGTTTAAATTTAATTACTCATTTAGCAAAATTATTAAGTTTGTTAACTCTATAAATTGTATGTTATCCATAAACAAAACTCATTTATCATTTTGGAAAAGCAGACTAATAACTTCTTTAACGGCTATTCGCCTATTTTTTGCACAACTTAAAATATTTTGCCCTGATACCAAAAATGTTTTTCCATCCAATTTACTTACAATGATTACTGATTTTTCACGTTTAAGATATGATTTTAATTTAAGATTTTTCTTAGATATGCCTAAATATTTTTTCTGTAAACCTTAATTACAGAAGCTTTAGTTTTTTTGCCCTTTATCAAATTAAACACTTCTTATTTTTTTAATGCTTATTTACTTAAAACTTGTCTCAACTTTTAAATTTTATTTTGAAGTTCTTATATTTTTCCACACAACTTTTAACGGTTAAGGCTGATTATTGAGGTACATAATTAAAAATGAAAATAAACTCAAAGTTGAAGGAGGCATTTAATTATGATATCTCATGAATTAAGCCAAAAAATAGCTCTGTTTAGATACTCTCTAATTGCACCTATAATCACTAATACTTTTACTCAATCTTCTGTTAAAGAATATTTATCAGAAATTGCTGCTAAATCTTATACTATGCCTAACGGCGGAAGAAAAGAGTATTCTCCGGCTACAATTAAAGGTTGGTTAACCTTATATAGGAAACATGGTATAGACGGTTTATATCCTAAAACAAGAGATGACAAAGGTTGTTCAAGAAAAATTTCGCAAGAAACAAAGCAGTTCATTATAAACTGCAAAATTAATTCCCCCAAAAAAACTGCTAAACATATATATCATGAAGTTATTGCCAAAGGATTTGAAAATGAAAACAATATATCTCTTTCTACAATAACTAGATTCATAAAACAGGCTAATATAGCACCTCAAAAGCTGGCGCCTCAAGATAGAAGAGCCTTTGAATTTGAATATGCGAATGAATGTTGGCAGTCTGATGTATCTGTTGGACCTTATCTCACTATTCAAGGCAGAAAATATAAAACTTATATTATAGCTTTCCTTGATGATGCTAGTAGGCTTATTGTTGGATGTAAAGTATTTTTTAAAGATGATTTATTGTCTCTTATGGCTGTTTTTAAAGATGCGGTAGCATCTAAAGGTATTCCTAAAAAAGTTTTTGTTGATAACGGAAAGATATATAAAAGTGAACAGTTTCAACTTATATGTGCTTCACTTGGGTCTATTTTAAGCTTTGCTAGGCCATATTCTCCTCAATCGAAAGGTAAAATTGAAAGGTGGTTTCAAACAATGCAAAAACAATGGATGAATTCAATAAACTGGGGTGATTTTAAGTCAATAGACATTTTGAATGAATCTCTATTGACTTATGTTAATCACTATAACAAAACCTTTCATTCATCAATAAATTCTACACCCTTTGATAAATATATGAATAATATTGAAAATTTAAGGTTTGTTTCCTCTAAAAGTGAACTTGATCATTTATTTTTATATAAAGTTCAACGTACTGTTAAAAATGACTCCACAGTATCCATAGGAACTAAATTATTTGAAGTTCCATTAAAGTATGTAAGAGAAAAAATAAATATTCGTTATGATCCTACTTCACTTGATAAAGCATACATCTTCTCTGAAGATGCTAAGCTTACAGATACTATTTTCCCACTAAAAAAAATTGATAACTCAAAGGTTAGAAGATCTAATAATGATTCTGTTGATTTTTCTGCCTTTAAAGCTAACTAACCGGAGGTTGATATTATGTATAAAACTTTTTATGGGTTAACCTTTGACCCATTTGATAAAAATATTGATTTAACACACAGCTTTAAATTCCAAGACTTTAATCACGCATTAAGCAGATTAGAATTTTTAAAATCTGTTTTGGGCATTGGTGTACTTACTGGTGAACCCGGAGTAGGTAAGTCTTTCCTACTCCGTTATTTTGTAAATTCACTCAACCCCAATTTATATAAATGTATATATATTCCTATTTCGACCTTAACGGTCATGGATTTTTACAGAGCTCTTTGTGATGGTCTTGGAATAATTCCTGCCTGTAAAAAAGTTACTATGTTTAAACAAATACAGGAAGCTATATACACTTATAGTCATAGTAAAAATATAACCCCAGTCATTATATTAGATGAATGTCAGTTTTTAAGCAATTCCATCCTTGATGATTTAAGAATTATATTTAACTTTAATATGGATTCAAAGAATTATGCTATGCTAATTCTTTCAGGTCAACCTAACTTTTTACTTCAACTCAGCAGACAAATTCATGAAGCGCTGCGCCAGCGAATTTTAATGAATTATTGCTTACGAGGGCTAACGCCAGAAGAATGTAAACCCTACATAATTTCAATGCTTAAAGCCGCAGGCTGCATAGAACCTATTTTTACTGATGATGCATTTGAACTTATGTATTCAACCACAAATGGCTCTATAAGACCTTTAAATTCTCTAACGAGAATGTGTCTTATTTCTGGTGCTAATCAAAAACTTTCCTCTATTAATGCTGAAATAGTTTATAAAGCTCAAAGCGAAATTGACCTTACAATTTAATTTTAAACACTGCTTACTTGGCAGTGTTTTTTTATACCTATATTAATTGTCTAATTTTCATATTTTATACATTGTGGATATTGTGAAGAAAGGTTGATTTAATTTGACTTTTTACATATTTTTTTCTATCGTAAGATTATTTAATCTGCATTTTTACCATATTATTACTTAATTTAGGTTGAAATAATTTGACTTTGAATAGCTTAAATAATTTGACGCGTAACAACTATTACAGGTGGTAATTATACATCTATTCCAGCTGGAGAAGTTGTAGAAAAAGATTTATTTACACTTGAAGTATATACAGAAGAAAAAGATTATTCTAGAACAACAGGTTATACTAAATTTACATGGAAACATTGTAAAGGAAAAGTACCTAAATATAATATAAAAGATGGTGATTTTATAGTACCAGAATTTGATGCTGAATCTGTGCCATTTAAAGGTGAAACAAGCGTTGCGATTGATAGTGTAACCACTATTCCAGATGATACAACTGGAGGAGGAACAACTACAGGAGGAGCTACAGTACCAACTCCGCCAACACCAATAACTCCAGATGGAACTACTAAAACACCAGGTGTAACTATAGGTTCTGATTGTAGGGTTACATGGACATTTACAACAGCAATAAATGATTCAGATGCTACAGTAACTAATTTTAAAGTTGTAAATAAGACAACTAGTGTGGCAGTACCAGGAAATGTAACAATAGATACCACAAAGAAAATAGTTACATTTGTTCCAACATCTATAGCAAAGGGTGTAACTTATACTGCAACAGCTTTGGCGATAAGAAGTTCAGGAGCAACTACAGCAGATACAACAGCAATTTCAGTGGATTTTACAACAGTTTAGAGTATTTAAAAATTAAAATAATGGAGGATTAATTATATGGAATTAAAAGTAAGTAATATAGAAGATTTAAAAAAGATGAGTGAATATGATGTTATAGAATTACCTAGATTTAAGAAAGAGATACCTTTTAATGTAAAAGTAAAAAGGGTATCTCTTTTAAATTTAGTTAGAAAAGGTATTATTCCTAATAAGCTTCTAAGTGCTGCTGAAGAATTATTTTATGGTAAACAAGCTAGTAAAAATGTGGATTTAGCACAGTTAACTAATGTTATGTTTATTATGGCAGAAAATGCACTCGTAGAACCTTCTGTTAAGGATTTACAAGAAGTAGATTTAGAATTAACAGATGAACAATTAGTGGCTTTATTTAATTACACACAAGAGGGGTTAAAAGAGATAGAATCCTTTCGTAAAGAGTCAGAGGATAATAAGCACGATAGCAATGGCGAAACAGTTCAATAAGTGCCCTAGTGAAATTATAGGATTGACTAATGATTATGAAGCGTTTTGTTTTGACGAAGCTTGTACATATATAATAGGTGAAATGAGTAAAGAAGATGCTAAACAGCCTAAATTTGAGGATGATGAACAAATACATAAAACAAATAATGACGATTTAATTGAATGGTTAAATGCTAATAACAAAAATTAGTGTTTAGCCATTTTAAAATTTTATAAGGTAGGAGGTGAGAATGTAATGGCAATAAATGTAGGAACGGCTGTAGCTTATTTAACACTAGATAGAAGTTCTTTTAAAAATTCTTTAGCCAGTGCTGGTGCAGATTTAAAGAACTTTGCTAGTAGTGGAGATGTAAAAAGTTTAGGAAGTGCTATGACTTCTGTTGGTAAAGATATGACAGTGGGAATGACTTTGCCTTTAGTTGGAGTTGGCACAGTAGCGGCTAAAACAAGTATGGATTTTGAAGCACAAATGTCAAAGGTTAAAGCTATCTCTGGTGCTACAGGTAAGGACTTTAATGATTTAAGAGAACAAGCAATTCAACTTGGTGCAGATACAAACTTTAGTGCAAGTGAAGCAGCCGAGGGGATGGAAAATCTAGCAAGTGCTGGTTTTAAAAATACTGAAATCATGAAGGCTATGCCTGGTATGCTTGATTTAGCTGCGGCTGGTGATGTAAGTATAGCAGATGCTAGTGATATTGCATCTTCTGCATTAAGAGGTTTTGGTATGGAAGCCGATAAAACTACTCATGTGGCTGATGTACTTGCTAAAGCTGCTGGGGATACTAATGCTGGAATAATAGATACTGGTGAAGCCATGAAATACATAGCTCCAGTTGCTCATTCGTTAGGTATAAGCTTTGAAGATACTACTGCTGCGATTGGATTATTAAGTAATGCTGGAATAAAAGGAAGTCAGGCTGGTACTACACTTAGAGGTGCATTGACAAGTTTAGCAAGTCCTTCTAAAAAAGCAAGTGATGTTATGAAACAATTAGGTATGAATTTCTTTGATGCACAGGGTAAAATGCTACCACTTGGACAAGTAATACAACAGTTGCAAGACAAAACTAAAGGGTTAACTCAACAGCAAAAGGCTAGTACAATGGAGACTTTGTTTGGTAAAGAAGCTATGTCAGGTATGTTGGCTTTAGTAGATCAGGGCGGTGGAAAATTTAATGAATTATCTAATGGACTTAAAAAATGTGATGGTGCAGGACATGAAATGGCAACAACTATGCAGGACAATTTAAAAGGTTCCATTGAAGCAATGAAAGGTTCTATTGAAACTGCTGCAATAAGAATAGGTGATGTATTAGCACCAGGAATTAAGAAAGCAGCCAATTTTATAGCTGATTTAACTAATAAATTTTCAACTCTACCTAAACCAATACAAACTGTTATTGTATATGTTGGTTTATTTTTAGCTTCAATCGGACCCGTTATGCTTATTTTTAGTAAAATTGTAGGAATGTTTGCACCAGCAATAAATTTAATAACAAAACTAGGTGGTGCTATTAGTGGATTAAGTAAAACATTTAGTGCTATAAAAACAGGAGCTAGTATATTTAGTTCTTTACCAGCGTTAATAAATCCTCCAGTTTTAATAATTATAGGTGTAATTGCTGGACTTGCACTAATAGTTTATGAAGTTATAAAACACTGGGATTTTTTCAAAAAATATATTTTTGCATTTGGAACTTTTATAAAAAATGTTTTTAAAAGTATTTGGGATTTTATAGATAAAGTAGTAAAAGGATGGATAATAATATTTCAAGCTTTTGGAGAGCTTTTAAAAAAAGTAGTAAAAGGATGGGAAATTATTTTTAGTGCTTTTGGTGAATTTTTAAAGAAAGTTGCTTTAGGATGGATATCTATATTTTCTAATTTAGGAAAAGGAATGTTTGAAATAGGTAAAAACATAGTAGAAGGACTTATAGATGGTGTTAAGTTTATGTTTGGAAAAGTAGGCGAAGTGATTTCTAATTTAGGAAGTAAGATTAAAGATGGATTTAAGTCTATATTAGGAATACATTCACCTTCTAGAGTATTTATGGAATATGGTGGATTTATTGGTGAAGGACTTATAAATGGAATAGATGGACAAGAAAAAAATATTGATACCAAATTTAGTGGAATTGCAAATAAAATAAAAGGCTTGGCTAGTACAAAAGTACAATTTAGTGGATTAGATGGAATAAGTAAATTAAATAGTTTAGATATAAATGGTTCAAAAAATATTGGAACTACTAATAAACAATTTAGTCTACATAATGATATAAAAATGTATGTAACTGTAGCTGATACAGGTGAAAAGGGAACTAAACAATTAACAGATAATCTAAAAACAATGGCACAAAATTCATTGAAAGATGCACAAATTGAATTATTTATGAATGATGTTGTAAGAAATTAGTGAGGAGGTGTCTTATGGATATATCAAGACTTAAAGATTTTGTTGTTGAATTATTCTATGATGATGGAACTGAAACAGGTGGAATTATAAGTAACTATAAGCCACCTCGTCCAGCATATTTTCGTAAAGGTGTAAGAACTATAAGTGGATATACTCAGTTTCAGGACAATGTTAAAAGTGATTGTATTATTGAATTTATGATTAGTTTTCAAATAAAAGGTAATACGGATGTTGAAACTGAAGCTAATGCACAAAAATATATGAAATTTATTCAAAAATATTCTCAAAGATTTATTTTAAAAAATGAGTTTGGAATTATATATAAGGGATATATACAAAATAAATTTGATTTAAATACACCAATTGAGGGTGATATTTATTATATAAATGTTGAAATGTTGTGTAACCATGATATTAGTGGATGGGTGAGTGATTTGGATGGAATATAAAGTGAAGATATATAAAAAGAATGGATATAGAGCGTTTAGTGATAAAGATGAAGATATATTAATTTTAAAGAATAGTCCTATAGATATAAAGATAAATAAAACAAAAACTACAGCTACAGGACAGGCACAAATAGTTGCACAGTTTGAACATCTGCCAATGGCTAGCTTTCAAGGTGGTAACAATGGAATTATTGATAATTTTGCAAAGTTAGAAATTTATTTTAATAATAAAATACAATTTACTGGAGTTATTAAAAAGTATGAATATAATGAGTTAGAAAAAACAGTTAATCTAACCTGTAATGATATGATATATAGACTCTTAAATGTAACTGATACTGTAATTGTTTATGAAAATACAACAGCGATAGCTATAATTGAGGATATAGTACATAGAGCAGGATTAAATTTTTATAGAAGTGGGGGAAATGATTACCCTGTTAACAAACTTAATATTAGTATAGGAACAACTTATTTAGATGTTATACAAAGTTTTTTAGAAACTATACATGGAAGTATTAGAGCAACTAAGAATGGAGAAATTTTATTAGAGGAACAGTATCCAGATTATACAGAAGGTGCTGGAGATGTAAATCATTTTGATTGGACATATACAAGTGATACCAATAATTCTTCTTCGGTTGCTGGTAGAGATGCTACTTTAATGAAGAATTTATTAAAAATAAATTGTGATAATAATTATGATATTTATGAAGATCCAAGTATGACTAGTTACTTAAATAATGAGAAGTGGTTAGATTTTATAGAAAATACATTAGCTAATACACAGGAAAAAAGAAAAGCCGTTGCTGGATATAAATTCTTAGAAATGTGGAGAAATAGTACTCCATTAACGATTATACCAAAAAAGGGAAATGAGGATGTTGATATAGGACAAGTTGTAAAACTAATAAGAAATGAAAATACTCCACCAGGATATTATTTAGTTGTTGGAATTGATACAGAAGTTTCTGCTGATGGTTATATGGATACATTACAACTACAAGGTATGAGGGATAAAAGAACAATTTATAAAATACCAGTTTTGCTTTCCTCTGGTATCGACAAGGAGGTAAATAATTAATGGGTAACTTTGGATATAAAAATTTTAGAGAACCAGTTGTTTATGTTTTAGATCAGGAATTTAGAAAGAGAAATTTAAAAAATAAAATATCTATAGATAATACTGAATGGAACGGTGAATTAGAAACATATCCAATTGAACTAATAAGAAATGAAAATAATATTGTTGTTAAAATATTACATGGAGTGGGTGTTAGTCAATGGAGTGAAGAATTTATAAAAAATTCAGATGAACAAGTAGAAAAAATAAAGTACACTTATCCAGATGAAACAAGTGAAATTATACAGTTAATAAGAGATCCACTTGTACATTATATAGAGAAGAGTTAATAACAGGAGGTGAGACTATATGGCACAAATTCTAAGTAGTGTGGCTAATTATGTACTAAACTTTGATGAATTAGCTAGTAAACTTATAGACTATTTAAAGAATGGTATAGCAGTAAATTTAGGTGGAATAACTGTAGATACTTCAACTATGGAACAATTATTAAATGAAATAAAAGGTGAGATTCAAGGCATTGATTATAAAGATTTAATCAGTGCCTTAAATTTATTAGGTGCAAAGTTAGATGCTTTTGGTGCTAACCTTGGTGTAATTGGTACAGAAAAAATATTAGGCGATGCTATAGATATAGGAGCAATAGCTGAAGTAACAAGTGAATTTCCACTTGAGACAGAAGGCTTTTTAACTGGAATAACATTTTTCCAGACTAATTCTACTAAAATTTATGGATTAAAAGATAATTTCGATTTATATATAGAAGATGGACAAACAGAGACACAAATATTTAAAAATGTTTTTGCGAAAGGTTTTGGAGAGCATAAATATTTAAATGTTTATCAAAAAATTAGTAAATCAGCTATTGTTAAAATAGTTTACCATAACAATTCTTTAAATAATAAAGTTTTATGGCTTGATTTTCATGTACTTGATGTACCAGCAATTAATGCTGGAAGTGGTTCAACTATTGGTGGTGGCACAGGAAGTAGTATCACACTAACTACTACTGGAACTACAGCAAAATATTTGAGAAGATTTGTTGTTACAGACACTATAGATTCAAGCTATATAGACCCAACAAAAATAGATACCACATATTGGACAATGGCAGCAGAAAGGATTCCTAATGATTTTTGGGAAGGAAGAAATACATTATTACAAGATTTACAGGCAAGTTCTAGCGATGGAAGTACATATAAAAATTCTGTTATAACAACAATAACTAATTACCATAAATACCTATATCAATTACAGAAAGATATAAGGGATAATGGGTTAGTGTTAAGCGATTGGACCACAGATTACACTACTTTTATTAGCAATTGTAATAAAGATGTAAGTAGTGGTGGCTATGGTTTACAAGCTTTAACAAGAGTTGAGCAGACGCAAATATATTTAACTTATACATTCCAAACTATTACATTAATTTTCCCTTCATGTGCAAGTTTATTTACAGCCGATTATATAAATCAATTTAAAACTTATTTACCTGTAAGCAGATTGAGAGTATTGGAATGGATAGATTTTAGTGATGTAAATCCAGATAAATCAGTAGGAGCTTTTAATTTAGATTTGGGTAACAATGGAGATTTTAAGACATTTAGGACTTACATGAATGTCGAACCCTCAGCATTAGACCCTACAACTTTTACACCAAGTGAAGATGAAGTATTAAATCCATTTTTCTTTAGATTATATTCTGATGGACAAACAGTTACAGGTGATAGTGTCATTGGTGTAGATGGATTTTTCCCAGGATTAAAGTGGGAAACTAAAAAAGTTGATAGTTCTTATTGTACTGGGGATAGTAAAACGATGGCAGTTAGAGTATTTTTACATGAACTAGGACATGGAATTGATTTTCAATATGGAACTTTAAATGGTACTAATTTATCTGATATGGCTGAATGGAGAAATATCGGGGGATGGGAAAGTGGAGATCCTAAAACTATTTCTAAATTAAGACCTACAAAGTGGGCAAGTGAATGTTCTGAAAGTGATAAAGAACCACCTATAAGTTTATATGGCTGTACTCTAGTTTATGAAGATTTTGCTGAAACTCATTCTTGTTATTGTGTTAATCCAAATTATTTAAAAACTTTCTTTCCTAAGAGATATGAATTTATGGAAAAGTATGTGAAAGGATTTAAGCCTTATACAACATAATGACTATTAAAAATAATGATAGTATATCAAAATATTGGATTAATACAGATGAGTTTGTAAAATTATTTAAAGATAAATTAGACCCACTTTTATTAAAAAAGGTAAAAGAAAAATTAGATATTTTTAGTAATTCTGAGGAACTTTTAAGAGAATTAGAAGACTTACTTCCAGAAGAACAATTTAAATATTTAGCAAAAAAAATAAATGATTTAATACCTCCACAATACGGAGGAGAACAACATTATGATGGTATTTGGGAAGATATACCACCTTTAAAAGGTGACTTTGATGTAGTGTGGAAGTCTCCAGGATTTATTGCACTAACAGATATACAGTTAGAATCTACAGGGTGGAAACCACATGATGCTTACAGTTTAAAAGTAAAACATTATAACAGAGATAAAGATGGAGAAATTATAGGAAAACATGAACAGCCTTTGTTTATTAAAGTTCTTTTTAAGGAATTAGGCGAACATAAGGCTTTTCATGTTTTTTATAATTATTTTGGTAAAAAAAATAGTTACAAAGTCAAGGAAAATGATGAAGTAATATTTACTGTTCATAATAATAGTGGTAATTCAAGACAGTTATATCTTGATATTGAGTATTTATTTTTAGGAAAGAACTTACCAATAGGTGGCGACACAGCTTTATTCCTAGATGTATCTGGAAGTATGTGGGGAATATTAGCACAAATGTCTACACTTATGGCAAAATTCCTTGTCAATTTGGATGATAGCGACAAAGTAACAATATGTTTTGTAGCAGATAGAACTGGTAGTTGTAAAAAGGGTGGATATGATTTTGTAAGAAAAGATTTTGCGAATAAAACTTTAGCTA
Source organism: Clostridium sp. JS66 (assembly GCF_033561535.1). NCBI lineage: Bacteria > Bacillati > Bacillota > Clostridia > Eubacteriales > Clostridiaceae > Clostridium > Clostridium sp. JS66. The sequence goes on from NZ_CP131467.1 coordinate 1,201,792, forward strand.
CTAATTTCATATCTAACATGGCTAATATTCCACAATTTGGTGGAGGTAGCTATGATGTTGTAACAATACAAAGTGCGATAGATTATAAAATAAATAATTTTGATAATTATATATTTTGTACAGACCAAGCACTAGAACAGCATTTAACACCAGATATTTTTAAAGAAAATATTATAAAGTTTTTTAAAGATAAAGCAGTATACACTATTCCAGTAAATGATGAAGATAAAAAATATTGGGAAAGTGTTTACAGAGATATTAAATTATTTAAACCATTAGATTTATAAAATAAATAGAGAAAGAGAGTGATATATAATATGGCAGATGAATTTTATTACGTAGAAGGTAGTTCTTCCGTAAAAAATATAGTTAAATCTTTAGTTACAGAAATAGTAGGAAATGCTACAGATATTTATAAATGGACATTAGTTTATCCAAATGATGTAGGTATAATTACAGACTATGCTGTAATATCAACGAAAAACCTATATTGTGATAAGGTTTTTTATACTAAATTTGAAAGAAGTGCAGCGACTACACCTACTTCAGCACAACAGGCTATAGTTGATAAATATAATAATAGTAAACCTTATACAGATGAACAAATAGCACTACTTAAAAGGTATATAGGAAGTTTAGATTTAGGTAAGTTTATATCAAATGAAGTGAGTTTGATTAAAAAAGATTCTTCAACTTTATCTGAAGATGAACAGGAGTTACTACAATTTGTTATAAGTGTTAGAAACATTAGTGATGTGGAATTACAATTAGCAAAAAAATACTTACTTGGAGAAAGTATGACTACTGATGAAGAGAATCAATATCAGGTTTTTAAAGAAAGTCATATTTTGACAGCAGAAGAATTGCAAAAAGTTACGGATTTAAAGAAAAATAAGAAAATTTTTAGTGATTACATAATAACTGTTATTTTAAAAGAAGCTATGGGAATTACACTAACTAGTGGAGAACAATCTACACTAGCATCTTATAGACAATCACTAGAACTTACTGATTCAGAAATGCAGCAATATGCCAAAATAGTAGGAAGTTTAGATAATAGAAATCATCTTGAGATTACTGTTGGTACAAAAATTGAAGACCAACAGGTAATGCAAAAAAAAGATGATGGAACTCAAGTGCAAGTTACTATAAAAGCTTTAGTAGATGATAGTTGCTCTGTTCCTGCTAGATTTAGTTGGTATAGCACACTAGATGATACCGTTGGAGATTGGCTCCCAGTACAATACTGGTTAACACAAAATAAGGATAGTGTAAATATTGTTCTTAGAGGAGATCCAAGCGTGGACAACTATCCATACCAAAATTATTTAACTAGTTGGGCATATGTAGGTGCTGTAAAACCAGTTCAAGATGCAGCTTACACTGATGATATTTACAATTTTGGATTTTGTACATCTTCAGATTTAGAACCAAATTATATACCTAAGTTTGGAAAAAGGACAGGAACAGGTATAACAGATTTTTGTATGGTCGGTAATAAAATAGGAGCACCTTATCAACCACATTATCCAGCTTTTTATTGTACTAGTAATTTCATGGATAAGTGTGATTTTCAAGGTAGTAGATGGAATATGAATAAACACACCTTTGATAATATAACTGTAGTACATCCAGTGGATATGGAAAGAGGTATTTTACAGAATGTCATGGTAGGAGATGCTTCAGCTTTGAATGATACTGATAGGCTTGTTTATGAAAAAGATGGTGTAAAAGAATGGTATAGAAAGTTTAAAATTAATGCACCATATTCTTTATTTACCAATTCACCAAATCAATTTTACTGCATAGCTATAAGAATCTATTCTAATTTAACAGATTAATAAAACAGGAGGTAAAGCCAATGGACATACTACATACCTTTAATTATTGTATTAACACTCCTAATACTACTGATTTTAAAATAGAAACTAAGCCAGGTGTAGGAATAATCGGTCTTTTTAGGTATGTAGATGGCTTAGTTTTAGGAAGTGCTGAATTTGAATATGAAGCAAAAGCTTATTTAGCAAAACACAATAAATTAAAACTACTAGAAAGGACTTATGGAAATATTACAAAAGATGATAAAGCTAAAATATTAAGGCTTGAAGAAGTTATAATGTCTAAGATTGATAAAAAGCTTTTGAAAAAAGAAGATTTAATAATGTATAGTAATAATTATATATTTCTTCACGATATAGATAAATTAATTTATAAAAATGGGAGCAAGCAATTAGAAAAGTTCGTTAGGTTCCCTGCTTTAAATAAAAATGAAGTTAAACAGTTAACTAAAATTATAAATAATAATGTGTGGGTAAATAATTCAGTGTTACAATTACAAACCATAGTTCCTAAAATGGAGTCTATGGCTTTTGTTTATAAAGATTTAAAAAACATGACTATTCCACAAATAGAGGTAAACTGTGTTATAGAATTAAAGGATTTAGATACTGTTAAAGAATTTTTTATAAATAATGGTGAAAAGCAATTTAAAAATGACAGTAAAGACCATTTTCAATTGGAAAAGGCTGAATATGCAAAGGAACTGCTTAGATATGATGTACATTCAATTAACAAAGCTATCAGTAAAATATTAGAACATGATTATATCAGAGAAATTGAAAAAAATGAAACTAAGGAATTAGAACGTTATAATGTAACGTTTTTAGATAAAGTATTGAAAAATAAATCTTTATTAAGAAATAATATTATGTTTATGGAAAATAATCAAATTAAAAAATTAAGTAAGTATAACATTAAAAATATAGGTACTTTAGAAAAAGCAAAGCTCATTAAAAAATATAATGTTTATACATTACTTAAAGATAAACATTATGAATTAAAACTCTACAGATATTTTATTATACTCAAAAGTTTAAAAACTAAACTATGTTATAAAATCAATGTTTTAGATATGGCAAAACTTGCTTATGGTAAGGGATTATTAAATGATGCCTATAAGTATATAGATACTTTGAATAAATGTAAGTATTTAAGAACAGATATAATAAAGAAAATGGAAAAACCAAATTTGAAATTTGCACAATTTAAGAATAATATCAATTTTATTGATAAATTCAAACAATATTATTTGCATAAAGAAGTTATAACTCCTATAAGTAAGTTCTCACCAAAAGAAGTAAGTAAACCAGATCCAATACAAATGTATAAAAATGTTACTAAAGGTTTAAGAAAAACAGATGCTACACCTTTATTTATTCCAGATATAAAGAAATATTTTGAGGTAACTGGACGATGGTGGGTAGTTTATCCAGAAGGTGAAACTGATGAAAAGATTTTACCTTACAATTATGATTATACAGAGCATCCTTTAGTTGGTAGTGCAGGCTTAGGATATTATAGAGTAACATATCCAGATAAAAGTAATTATAAAACTGAAATAGAATATGACCAAGCCTGTGAAAAAATGTTATTCAATATCATAGAAAATATGAAAACACAATTTTATATTAAACATAAAGTAGCAATACCATATGATTATTTACCACAAATTTATAATAATCATCCTAATTCTATGTCAGTAAATCCATATATGGATAATGATGATAGTTATAGAGGTATAGAAGAAATGCCTGTAGCTATTAATATAATGATGGAGATGGTTAATTTTGTAGGAAACATAGTACACCATTCAGCAAGAAAATTCTGTTATTGTACAGGTCAAGAAGCTATGTGGTTTATTATGGAATACTTAGATAAATGGTTAAACATGGATAGTACAATTAAGGAATTAAATAATAAAGGTGCTACGGAACATTATTACAGAGCGTATAGATGGATACGTTGGGAAGCAGAAAAGATATTTTTTAATTGTGATTATGATAAGGAAAAAGGACAATTTAGGGGACTCAAATATGCAGGTGAATTATTAGCAAACTTAATTGAGTATATGAAAAATCATCATTACAATGTTGTGCCTATATTCAAGGATATAAGCAAAATGGACTATTGGAGAAACCAATCTAATTTAGATAATAACCCACAGGATGATATTGTTTATACACCAGATAAAGACAAAGAAATAAGACATTACAATATAGAAACAAAAAGATTAGACAAAAAGGCATCCGAAGGGATGCCAAAAACAAATTAAAAAATAATTAATAAATGGAGGTTTTATATTATGGCAAGTGAAAATTATCAAGCAGTCATGTATAGTAATACAACATTCAACCAACCACGACAAACTCAATGGGCAGTTTTATCTAAGGGTATGTATGGATGGGATATTAAAACAATAGATCCTTCTTTAGCTAAAGTAGAACAGGCTGCAAAAAATATATTGGCTAGTGGTGGAGAGTACACAAATATTAACAAAATAATGGTTGTCCAAATCATGCCATTAGATTTCATTATGACACCAAATGTATAGAAAGTGGTGATTACATGAAATTAGTAAAAATAGAAGATGGCAAAAGAGAGGTAGATAATTTCTATCTCTCTTCTAATTTTGCAGATTTTGTTGGAGATGCAGTTATTCAAAAAGATATTACAAATAAAACTATATCGTTGATATCTAACAATAAGATTGAAAGAAAATTTGATTATGATGATTTTGTTATAGTAGTAAAAAAACAAAATTGGGATACTTATGTTGATGGGGAATATGTAAAATTTTATGTTGGAACAGATACAAATGAAGAATATGGTATTAGAGATGATATTCATGGTGAAAGCAACTATTTAAAGATATTAAGAAACGAAGGATATGTACAAGCTTATAAATCTAATAATTCAATAAATTGGACTAATATAGGTGGTGTAACTACTGCTGATACTATTAATAAACAAGGATTTAAAAAGAATGGAAGTAAGTCATTTACATTAGAAAATTATACAGTTTATAAAAATGCTTATGTTACTTTATTAAATTTTCCAGAGTCTACAATAGTAGATTTATGTGATTCTAGTGGTAATGTAGTTAAGGAAAAAGTTTTCGATAAGGATTTACAATGTCAAATATTTTTAGATTGTGTTACTAAAGGTATGTTTATCTTTAAAAATTCCTTTGGACAAGAAATATATAGGACAGAAGTTTTAGATTTACAGTATGGAGATGTATATATATTATCTATATATGATTTAGAGATTATATATAAAGGTACTGTAGTAAATGAAAGTCCTAATCCTGAAATGTTAGACAGCTTACTAGAAAAAGTAACTATTAAAAATATTGGAAAAGAAACATATCAAAATTTGATTGTAAACACCGTAGATTCAACGGACGATACAATTCAATTGTCTTTGGATGGTACAACCTATACAGATACAGTAACTCTTACAGAGTTAGTGCCAAATACTAAAATAGATGTATATATAAAAATATATAAAGGATTGAGTAATCATAATTTTGCAGTAAGAAGTTTTCAATTAAATATTAGTTAGTTGGGGGGTGATATAGTGAGTAATTTTTATAATATTTCTAATAGTTCTGGAGTACAAATTGATGATACCATAAGGAATACAGAAAAAACTTGGAGTAGTTATAAAATAGGTAAAGAATTAGACCTAAAAGCTACTAAGGAAGATTTAAATAATATACATATTCCTACAATTCCTACGAAAGTAAGCGAACTAGAAAATGACAGTAAATTTCAAAGTGATACTCAAGTGAATGATAGTATTACTAAAGCTATTAATGCTTTAAAAGATGGAGTTCCAGCAGATGGGGACACTTTAGCTAAATTAAGAAGCTTAATAATAAATAATAAACTAAGATTCTGGAGATCAAGTTTTAATTATAAAAGTGCAGATTATGTGGTTTACGATAATTGCATTTATATTTGTACAATGTCTCATACAAGTGCAACAGATTTTAAAACAGATTATGAAGTTAATGGATTTTGGAATCTTATGGTTGGTAATCTGCTAAAAATTGATGATAATAATCCTAGTACTGATACTTTGTGGAGCAGTAGCAAAACAATACAAGAAATTCAAAATCAAAAACCTAAAATGAAATTAGGTGAATTAGCTGATGTTAATACAAATAATGTAGATGATAAGTTTATAATATCATATTCTAAAGACACTAGTATGTGGGTAGTATCTCCAGTGGAAGATGTTGTTCCTATTAGCAAAGGTTATGAATATCAACAAATAACACAGTTGGGAGTTAAAGGTACAACTACAACACCTGAAATTATATCACTTCCATACACTACAACAGATTTTAAAATGCCTAAAGTCAATGTATTAAAATATAAAGCTTTAGAAAATAACTTAATTATTATTGAAGGAAACTTTAACTCTATAGAACAAAGTAATTATGTTTCAGACCAATCTATTATATTTGATGGTAAAGCTCATTTACTTACTTCTTATGGTGGGCAGATGAATTATAGCAGAGATTTAAACCAAGGTAAGGAATGGACATATCATGTTGACAAAGCAGGGTTTAAAGATTTTGCTAATTTTAATGTAGATAACAGTGTATATCCTAACTTAATTTATCAAGCAATACCAAATGATAGGTTATTAATTCAGCAGCAAGATTATAACTTATCAAATGTAGAGCATGTAGATTATTTTAATTTAGTATCTACAGGGAATAACATTAGAATTGTTAGTAGTACAGATGGGGGAGTTACATGGCAGTATTTTAATGGTACAAGCTTTCAAACTATAGATAAACTAACATTAGATAATGTAAAGCAGCATGGTAATACACTTGATGAGTTTAATGCTATTGCTGATAGATGGAATTATGTTACTATAAGTAAAAAAATTAGATTTGCTTATGTATTAGATATGGATAATATAAGTGATGTTGAAACCATTGATAGTATTTCTTTACAATATGATGGTAATGGAGTATGGGTACAAGCTAAGGATTCTGAATATGATGTGGAAATAAATAATAGTGAAATAAAAGTATACTTATATATTACAGGTGATGTTAAGATTAATTACTAATATCACCTGTTTTATAATATTATAATCTTTTTATATAAGTAAATACTTAAAAATTTAAAGTTAAAATATGTAAAATTTAAAATAATTATGGGATTTCATAATAAAATTTACAATAAATAACTTATATTTATACATTTGTAGACATTTAGAGAAATTTGTTCCACGGTTTTTATTGATTTAATTAAAATTTACATTTAAAATAGGTTTTGGACATGTTCACAAATTGTTAAAAATTATTTTAAATGGAGGAACATACATATGAACAAATTTAAAAGTTTAATGAGTAAAATAGTTATAGTATTTGCTATGGCTTTAATAGTTGGAGTTTTAGGGAGTAGTAATGTATATGCTGCAAACATAGGAGATGTTTTAAGTAGTCCGGAAGATGGATGGAAAAGAATAGAGGATTCAAACGTAAATATACAGTATTTGGGTGGGGTATGGGAATGTAAGGAATCTTCCGATTCAGCAAACTACTTTCATACTGCTGGAAGAAATGACAAAAATGAAGTTAAATTTAATTTTACTGGGGATAAAATAAGGCTAATAATGCCATACCATCCTGAGGTTACAAGTAGTGTAAGTGTAATAGTTGATAATGTAACTAAAAATTTTAGTTTGCAATATGCAAATAAAAGAATGGTATTAGTTTATGAAAATGAAGATATTAGTTCTCAAGAACATAGTTGTGACATTAAATTTGGAGGTGATGGCTATGCAGTAATGGATGCAATAGATATTGATAAAAATGGTGAGATTAAACCTTATAATAAAGATCTACCAATAATAAAAACTATATTAAATGTTGAACCAGAAAAAAATAAAATAAAATTAAATGAAACGGTATCAGCTAATTTAACAATAGATAATATAAAGGATATTGCAGCAGAAGATGTAAGAATAAAATATGATAACACTAAACTACAGTTTTTAGGTGCTACTGAAGTAGATGGAATAAAGTTAGTAAAAAATGATGCAAAAGACGGAGAATTAAGGCTTATCCTTGCAAGTAAAGGTGCAGCTAATGTAGTTGAAGCTAAAAAGACATTATTAAAACTAAATTTTAAAGGAATAGCCGCAGGAGATGCATTAGTTGATGTAACTAAAGGTAGAGTTTCAGATGGAATTACTATGGAGAAGGATTTAACGGATGATCAATGTGGACAAGCAACAATAACGATAGATAATGAAGCTCTTGCAGATGTAAATAAAGATGGACAATTTACACTTTTGGATTTAGGTATTGATGGAAGACATTATAGTGAAGATCCAACAACACTTACTCAATATAATACTGATATTGTTGTAAATAAGGCTATAGATGATGATGATTTAACTAAGATAGGTGAGTATATGCTTACTAATCCAAATTATAAGTTTTAATAAAATTGAATGAATTGACATGGAGGAAAATATATGAATAAGTTTGGTAAAAAATTAAGTATTATATTTGTTATGGCTTTTGCTATTATGATTGGATGCTTTAGTAATGTTTTTGCTGCTGATTCAACAAATTATGTACCTAAAAAAGATTACTCAAGTAATTTAGTCGCAAAATGGATTTTTGATGACACTAATCCTAACTATATAAAAGGAAATATTGCTAAAGATTTATCAGGAAAAGGTAATGACTTAACTATGAATAATATAACTTTTCAAAATGATACAGATTTAGGTAGATGTGCTTATTTTAATGGAACTAATGCATATGCGATTGCTAACAATTCTGTGTTTAATGCTAACACTTCATTTAGTATATTAGTTAATATTAAAGTAGATGATAATAAAAATTTTGCACCTATTTTAGTAAATGATAGCAATAACTATCAAAGTAGCTTAGGAACTTTTTTAAGAATTTATGATAATGGTACTATAGGATTTGTATGTGATTACAATACAAAAACTTATGGTAATGATGTTTCAACAAGTATTCCTAAATTAACAAAATTAAAAGTACTAGGTGTTTTTAACAAAGATGAAAATAAGGCAAAAATATTTTGTAATGATTTAAGTCATCCTGCAAATAGTGGTGACACTCAAATAGATTCTACAATGTCAGATTCTAACTTATGTATTGGTAAAAGTGGTAATATTTATTATAAAGGTTATGTACAATCAATAGAAATATATAATGATGTAGTAGAATATGAATCTAATCCAACAGCAATATCATTAGATAAAACATCAATGAATTTACCAGTAGGTGACACACATGATTTAGTTGCAACAGTAACACCAGATAATGTAATAAATAAAAAAATAAATTGGATTTCAGACAAACCAGATATAGCAACAGTAGATGAAAATGGAAAAGTGACAGCAATTAAAGAAGGAATAGCGACAATAACAGCAACAATTGATGGAACTAATATAAGTACTTCATGTACTGTAACTGTAACGCCAAAAGGTACAACACCAACTAATCCAGACAATACTGGAAATGCTATTTTAACAATAACCATGACTAATGGCAATGTAAAATCATATACAGTACCTATGAGTAAAGTAAATGATTTTATAAGTTGGTATGATAACAGAGTGAGTGGAAGTACCGGAAAAGCTTATTATACATTTGATAAAAAAGATAACTTACAACCATTTAGTAAGAAAACTGAGTATATTGTATTTGATAAAATATCATCTTATGAGGTAGATGAATATAGTAAATAAAAATTGATAATAGAAGTATTAAGAGCCTGAAATATAGGCTCTTTTTACTTTACCCAAAATAAATAATAAAAAACTGTCCATAGATCTATACTTTTATACATTTATTAGATATTTTAAAATTAATAAAATAAATGTAAATAAAAGATAGATTTTATTTACAATAATTATATCAAAATTTAAAAATAGAAATAAATAGATTGGAAGTGATTTTATGTATTCCCCAAATTGGACAAATATATATGATTGTACTGTTTTACCACAAAACGCAACACCTTCATGGATAGTTGATAATATTAATGGATTAAGTATAATAAATAATCAATTAAGAATATATGATAATAGTACATCATCTTATAATGACCTTATTATGAATGATATAGTATCAAAATCTAATATTACTACAATAGAAACAAAATTAAAAATAGTAAATTCAAATATGGCTATTGGATTAATGATACAAATTTGTGATGGAGAAAAAGCCATAACAATTGGATTACAAACAGATAAAATAAATACAATAATTAGTGGATTTACAACAGTAAAAAACTCTTATAATGTTGATATGTCTAATTTTAATGATATTAAAATTATTAAATATGGTATTGAAAAATATGAAATATATGTAAACAATAATTTAATAATATCAAATACAGATTTTGATTCATATACCTCTAACAGAATATTTATTGGAACAGCAACTCCAGGTATATCTGATAGTTATTGGCAATATATACGATATTGTACTAATGGTATACCAAAACCAGAAAAATTTTTAATAAAGCAAGGAACAAGTTACTATTCAATAAAACCCGAATTTTATGGACAAGCAGGGTTTAGTCCTCTTACTTTAGAAGGTGGAACTCAACCTAATGATAATGATTATATTAATAATGGTTTTGATGATATTGGTATTTTAACTAATACTTTGTCTACAGGGCAAGTTAATTCAACTTCTACTACTTTAGGTAGTGGTAAATATTTTAAATTCAATTTAGATTCAACGTTTAAATCAGTAAATAATATAAATTAAAAAATTTATTAAAAGAGAGGTGAGAAGATGACAAAATGTTCATTAAGTTTTAATGGAACAAATAGTGTAGTAAGTATTACTAATAAAAGTATATATAATACTTTAACATTAACAGTAGAGTGTTGGATAAAAACAAGTGTTAATGATTTTACACAAAGGGGTATAATTAATAAATATGTAGATTCATCAGCAAATGGGTGGACTGTGACATTGGATGGTGGAAAAATACAAGTGTATTATTATAGTACAAGTGCCAATCATATAAATTTTATAGGAACAAAAAATGTAGCAGATGGTGTTTGGCATCATATAGCATTTACAGTAGATTCCACAGGGGGAAAGATATATATTGATGGTGTAGTAGATACTTCTAGTACATGGACTGGAACGCCATCTATACCAACATCTACTACAAATATTAATATTGGCTTATATCAAGGTGGTTCATATTATTTTAATGGATTAATTGATGAAGTAAGAATATGGAATGTTGCAAGAACTCAAAATGATATTAAGAATAATATGAAAAGAAGTATAATTGGCAATGAGACAGGTTTAATTGGATATTGGCAACTTGATGAAGGTACAGGAACAACGATAAATGACTTGACAACTAATTCCAATATTGGAACTATTACAAATGCAATTTGGTCAAGTGATGGTCATCCAATTATAAAATATCTAATTCAAGATAAAAATTCCAATTTATATACTTATAATGGAACTAGTATTTTGAATTCATTAAGTCAAGTATTAGAAGATGCTAATTTTAAAAGTAATGGTTTTGATGATCCAACTTTAATATCTGAATCTTTATGGAATAGCACATTTCCAGATAGAACAGGTTTGCAATTACTAGAATGGACAGATGATACTTCTGTTACTAATTCTAGTATGATTTATAATACAAATTCATATAAACCTTATGAAAAATTAAATTCACAATTCGATATAAAGATGTGGAAATCAAATTAATATGATAGAGGGTAATATGTGAGACTTAATAGGTCTTTTTTATTACCTATTTTCAAAAATAAAAACAACAATTAAGAATTATTAGTTCCTAATTGTTGCCAAAAACAGCAGTTTAGTGACAACTTTAAATTACAACGTAAAAATACTTCCTTCAAGAGTAGTAGAAAATATTTTTTATAATATGTGTAATAAAAGGATTGTCCAACAATATGCTCGTTTTTTTCAATTATATAATATCATATAAGTAATAATTTGTAAATATTAATTAATTTTAGGAGGTAAAATAGTATGAACAATGAAACAATAGAAATAAAAATATTAGAACATGATACAACATTAAAAGATCATGATAAAAGACTTGATAGAGTTGAACAGGATGGAAGAGAGTTTAGAACAGAAATTAAAAACCTATGTGAAAACATTAAAAATTTAACAGGTGCAATCAAATGGTTAATAGGACTTGGAGCAAGTGCTTTGCTTGGGTTCTTTTTTTATGCCATTCAATCACATATTTTTAAATAATAAGGGAGATGAAATTAAACTATGAAAATAGCAATTGATAAAGGACATAACAGAGGGCAAGATATAGGGGCTGTAGCCATTGGTAACGAAAACACTATGAATATAGAAACTGGAGATAAGGTTATATCTAAATTAAAATCACTAGGATATGATGTGTTAGATGTCATTAATAATATAGGTAATGATGTAAGCGTTGGTGAAAGCTTAGGAGCTAGAGTTTCTATCGCTAATAATTGGGGTGCAGATTTATATGTATCAATTCATGCTAACGCAGGAGGTGGAACTGGTACAGAAGTTTGGTGTGGTTCTAGTTCTAGTGTAGATATAGCTACTAGAATTACAGAAAATATAGCAGATGCTTTTGGTTATAGAAACAGAGGTGTTAAGATACAGGGACAAGATGGTTATGGACATTTATATGTATTAAATAACACAAACATGCCAGCACTTCTAGTTGAACAGTGTTTTGTAGATAGTCAAGACGACATGAACAAATGGGATTCTGAGAAGATGGCTAATGCTATTGTTAAAGGAATTACAGGGCAAGTTGTAGAAGATGCAACACCAGTTCAGCCAGTAAAATCAACAGTACCAAAGTATGATGTAACTATTCCAGACGGAGTATTTTCTATTATCGGGACTAATGGTTACTTTGAACAAGCTAAAGATGGAAGATTAATTATACATAAAGATAGAGGAAATTATATAGCAATTGGACAAGGATTTATAGATATTTATTGGAACGATAATAATGGTCATGGTGGTTCTAAGAGATTAAGTAATTAGGGAGGTTTAATACATATGGATAATTTAATAAAAGAAATAATATCAGATTCTTGTTATTTAATTATAACAACTATTTTTGGAATAATAGCTTATCAAGTAAGATTATTTCAAATAAAACATGCTGATTTTCTAAAGGTTCAAGAAGAATCTTTAAAACAACAATTAGGTGATGAACAATATAAAAAAGATAAAGAAATTGCTGAAATGCTTGTTTTAAAAGTAGAGGAACTAGGTAAACAATATAATTGGCAAGGTGAAGAAAAATATAATAAGGCAGTAGAATTTATAAGTAATAAAACTGGATTAGATTCTACAGATATATATGATATTGTAAAAAGTACAGTGACTAAAATAAAAATTGGACAAGTAAAATAAATATAAAATAGAATGGTTTGGCAGGAATTTACTATATTTTGTAGAATATTGATATTATATGAATAAAGTGTTAATGAAATTTATAGGGGGAAAGTATGCTTATGAAAAAAGTAGTAGGAGCAATTTATATAGCAATTTTTTTATTTTTAGGTTCATATTATGGTGGAAGATTGTTAGCTGAAAATAAAATCACTTCACAAAATAATAAAAGTATTTCGTCAAAAGTAAGTACAGAAAATGATGATAGTATAAGTAGACAGCAAGATAATAATAATGAAAGTCAATCAAGTGAGGTAACAAATACAACGAATGCTTCTACACAAAATCAAAGTACTTCTACTCAATCAACTAATGAAAGTACACAATCATTTGATAATAGTAATTCTACAAATATAGAATCGGGAAAGGAAATTACATTATCAGCAGATGCTCCAGTATGTTCATCTGCTGATAATGTAGATAAAATGATTAATTACGTAAAAAATAAAAACGAACAAGCAATTGAAAATATGGAGAGTAGGGGGGAATCAAAAGTTATTCCAAAAGGTTCAAAAGTAACAGTGGTAAAAACAGGTATAGTGGATGAAATAGAAGATAAAAATGGGGAACATTGGTATGCTCCTCATGAAATACTTAAATAATAATTTAAAATTAAAAGGTGTAAATGGTTAAAATAAAAAAAATCAAGTAATAGGGTAGGTATGAAAATGCTTACCCTTTATTTAAGCATAAAATTTAATGTAGAATAAACAAATAGTTATTTATATAATGAAAAACTTTTAGAAAAATAACTGCGAAAAGATATATATAATGTAGGAATTTTATATAAGAAAGCTACAAAAGTTTAAAAAATTTTATTGAGTATTATATAGAAATAGTAGTATAATGACTAATAAGCATAATGTTTAATGTACGTTACGCAAAATGAACTGTAAATCTTTTGAATATAGATGAATAGGTGGATTGGGATGCAATTTGAGAATCAAAGGTCTTCAAAACCGTTCTGTCGTGCTAAGACCACGATAGGTGGGTTCGATTCCCACATATTCCCGCCAATTGAAAAGAAAAATGTTTATATATCAAGGGTTTAGATGAATTATAAAAAGTTCGTCTAAGCCTTTTGCATTTTGTAAATTTTTTAAAAGGCTGTTATGCGGATTTTTAGCAACAAAACCATGCCAGTTTTTGTAAAGGGTTTGACCTCTTACAGAGATTGGAAGTTAGTTGGTAATCTCTATTTCTATAAAATAATTAAAAAAGAAATCGCAAAAGAGTATCTTAATTGTTGCAATAGTAAATATTAATATTTATGTATATCTATAAGCTTTATAAATAGCTACTTATAGATATTAATAGATATATTTGTAAATGAAAAAATATTGTAATGCTGTAATGAATGGAAATATAAATGTAATTTTCATGTTAAAGGAAGCCTTAATATATACGATATTTATAAAAGCTAACTAAATTAATTTAAAGAAAGAAGGCTAATAAAATGGGATTAGCAATAGAAAATAAATATAATTATTTAAATTATTCAACTAATAATAGTACTACAAAAAATAATTCAGTAACAGCACAAAAAGAATTTTCAAATATCTTAGCAGAGAAAAAAAGCAGTTCTCATCTTAATACAGGTACAGTAAAGTTCGTGATGGAAAATGGAATAGCAGAAGCAGCATATGTAGATGGAATTAAGATGGATCTTTCAGATATGTTTTTAACTGACAAAAGCCAACTAAAGGGAAGAATAGATACAAAATACAATAAAACTGATGCGGAAAAATTAGAAGAAATATTTGGATTATAAGATCATTAATCGTAACGAAAAGCTATTACCTAAAGGTATAGCTTTTTATGTCTTATAGGAAAGATATTGTGCTACCAAGTATAGTTTGATATTCTATATAAATGAATATAAAAATAACTATATAAGGGTAAGGGATGAATATGCAAACAATAACAAATAACCTAAGAATAAAAAATGTAGTTCTCATAATATTGGGCTGCTTGCTATCTTCAATAGGATTAAATATGTTCATTGTGCATGCAAAACTGTATAGTGGTGGCGTGTCAGGTCTTGCTATCTTAATTCAATATATAACTAAATTTCC
The DNA here is from genome assembly GCF_033561535.1 of Clostridium sp. JS66. Lineage (NCBI taxonomy): Bacteria > Bacillati > Bacillota > Clostridia > Eubacteriales > Clostridiaceae > Clostridium > Clostridium sp. JS66. The sequence goes on from NZ_CP131467.1 coordinate 1,217,197, forward strand.
AGCTGGTTATACAATAATGTTAGCTAATATACCTCTGCTAGTCATTAGCTTTAAAAAATTAAATGTGAGATTTACGATTTATAGCGTGATAGGTACGATTTGTTATTCAGTCTTTTTAGTTGCTACTAAAGATATGCAAAGTATAATAATCACTAATGATACTTTATTGTATTGCCTATATGGTGGAGTACTAAATGGGCTTGGTATAGGGTTAACATTTGCAAACCACGGTTCTATGGGTGGAATTAATATTATAACAATGCTATTCAAGAAAAAACATGACAATTATGATGTTGGTAAAATTGGGCTTATTTTTAATTGCCTTATATTATGTATAGCTGCATTGTTAAATGGTATATTAATTGCGCTTTATACATTAATATCAATGTATATCACATCAGTTGTAACAGATAAAATTATTCATGGTATGGTAAGAAAAAAGCTTTTGTTTATAATTACTGAAAAAGAGAAAGAAGTATGTGATTATATCATGACTTATATGCATCGAGGAGCTACTATTTTAAATGGGCAAACATTAACTGGTAAAGAAAGGAAAGTTTTGTATTGTATAGTACGTTTATCTCATTTACCAGAGTTAAAATATTCAATACAAAATATAGATAAAGATGCTCTTATTTCTATAATAGATGCTTCCGAGGTTGACGGAAAGGGATTTGATAACAGTATTTTGTAAATATAATAGTAACAAAGGTGAAAGATTATACCACTCAAAGACTTATTAATTTAAGTCTTTTTGTTTTACTTATTTTTACAAAAAGAAATGGCAGTTTTCTTTAGTAAAACATCACATAGTTATAGAAGAAAATTTATATTTAAAGAAAGGGTGTTAATAATGAAAAATAAATTAATAAATATTGCAGTTAATAAACATCTAACTATAGACAGTAGAGAAGTGGCTAAAATGTTGAAGAAGGAACATGGAGTTTCTTCGATGATAATGTTTAAAGTAGTAGATAAAGATGGAAGACAATGTGAATATTCTTTAACAGGACAAACAGCAGCTAATGCAGGTCAACTAGACGGAAAACTTGGAGCAGGAAGAAAGAAAGGTGACAGGAGTATATGTAGTTGAAGTTCCTAAAGTTTTAGCGAATGTTAAAGCTTTTTCTTAAAAGATAATCAATCCAGCTCAGTAATTCAGGGAAATAATAATTTTGCTTTCAATTTGATGAAATAGTTAATAAATAAGAATACTTTACTTTATCTAGTGGTGGAAAGGTAAAAGTAGATACTATACAAAGCACAATTACAAATAGTTATCTAAAAGAGGACAACTTCCTTATTATGGTGGCTTGGAAATGGATTTGTTTTTACCAGATGGAGGTGTAAGTGTAAATGATTTTATGAAAGAAGCAAGAAAAGAAAATTTTGATAAATGGCTAAAAGAGTTTTCTGTTGCTGATGTTAATATGAAAATACCTAAGTTTAAATTAGAGTATGAAGAGGATAATATGAAGGATGTGCTTAAAAATTTAGGTATGCAGCAGGCCTTTGATCCAGAAGAATCAAGCTTAGATGGAATTTCCAAGAGTACTTTTATCAGTGTAGATGAAAAAGGAACAGAGGCAGCGGCTATAACAGTAGAAATTGCATGTGGATTACCTGCACCAGTAGAACATGAGAAGGTTGATTTTGTTGTGATACACCCTTTGTATTTGCTATAAGAGATTGTAAAACAGGAGTTGTAATATTTATAGGGAAGGTGAAAATCCAATAGGATAAATATTATATTGAGAATGATATCTAAAATTTGTTTGGTTATGGTATAGCATAAACAGAATTTAATACTTATTATTAAAAGATCAAATTGAATTTATCCAAAAAGAATATAAAATAAAAAATAATAAAATTTATTGTATATTTACCCCAAATTTGGGCAAAATAATAATATTAGAAGTTGATATTTACAACTTAACTGTATAAAGCAAAACGAAAGAAGTTTTAGAAGCTCTTACACAAACAAAAGCAAAAAATGAATTTTTAGTTGTGTGCAAGTGCTGGCTGCGGGAGAGAATTAAAGAAATAAAATATAGAGATAAAGAAATTAAGGAATATAAAGTTATAAATAATAACTAATATAAGTATCATAAAAATTTTAGATTTTTTAAATATAGTAAAATCAATAGCTAAGATAAAAAAGGTATCCACTACGCTGGATGCCTTTTTTAAGTTCCATAGCAACAAAAACTGTGCCAGTTTTTGTAAGGAGTCAGACTTCTTATAGAGATTAGAAGTTAGCTGACAAGCTCTGCTGCTACAAGATAAGATTATTGAAATAAATAGTAGAAGATATCTAGTATTAGTATGATTTTTCGCAAACGAAAAGACTAGCAGGTACTTAATTATACTAGCCTTTTTAATTTTAGAAGTCATCATTTGGATTCTTAAACAAATCTTTTAAAGCAGTATTTAATGCTGAAGCGTATACGAGTTCTTCAGCATATTTAACTAAAGAATCTGTATCAAAAATATCTTTTTTAAACTTTGATAAGTTTTCTATATCAGTATCATTTACATTAGTTATGTCTAAGACTAAAAATGGGGCATCATCCATTATATTGTCAGCTGTTAAATCAGTGAAAAATTTATATTGAATTCCATTTGTTAGTATACCTAGTTTTACTTCTGGAACAGCATTGAAATATCTAGAAAGTTGAGCATCATGATTTGAAAGTTGCATATTGTTTGTAAGTATAATTTTAGTGATAAAATTGATAAACATCGCATTGCTATTTTAGTTTGTTATAGATGCAATTTGTTGTATAAAAATTGGCTATTTTATTATTTTATGTAAATGAAGTAAAATATAGATGATTATGAATTAATTATTTCAGTTTTTTAATAATTTTAAGGGGGATTGGGTATGAAATTAAAAAAAGTTTTAGTCGCAGCAATTGTATCAATGATGACTCTTTTAACTGCATGTGGAAATAAGCCTGCAAGCAGCAGTGCTCAAAATGCTGCCAAAATAAAAGATGGAGGGAGTATTGTATTTCCTATAAATAGTGATCCTCAGGTTCTTAATCCTATGTATGCTTCAGATAGAGTTACAATGACAATAGACAATGCAATATATTCTCCACTTTTTGTTATGGATGGCAATAAGATAGAGTATTATCTTGCAGAAAGTGTTACACCATCTAGTGATTTTATGAAATATACTTTAAAATTGAAGAAGAACCTTAAGTGGCATGATGGAAAACATTTAAATGCTGATGATATTGTGTTTACAATAAACAAAATATTAGATGAAAAGCAAAATAGTTTCTTAAGGGACTCATTTATTTTTAATGGAAAGCCTGTAGAGGTTTCAAAGCTTGATGATACTACCATTGAATTTAAACTTCCAAGTTTATCCATGGCATTTATGAGTTCTTTATCTCAAATTAGCCCTATACCAAAACATGTATATGAAAAAGAAACGGATCTTTCAAAAAGTGCTAAAAATGATAGTCCTATAGGTTCAGGCCCTTATAAATTTAAGGAAATGAAAAAAGGTGAAAGTGTTACATTAGCAAAAAATGATGATTATGTTGGTGGAAAGCCTCATCTTGATTCAGTTGTATTTAGGGTTATAGCCGATACCAATTCAGCAAATGCTGCTTTTGAAAATGGAGAATTAGGTGCGAAATATGTAGAGCCAAAGGACGCAAGTAAATATAAGAACAACAATAAATTTAATATGGTAACTTATAACGAAGGAATGCTTGATAACATGCTAATAAATTGTTCTAACACTGTGTTAAAAAATAAAGATATTAGACAAGCTATTGCATATGCAATAAATAAAGATGAACTTATAAAAAGCTCTTATATATCTTCAGAATATGCAGAAAAAGCGTACTCAATATTTACACCTGACACACTTTACTATACATCAGATGTAAACAAATTTGAATTTAACCCAAACAAAGCAAAAGAGCTTTTAAGTAAATCAGGAGTAAAGGGATTAAAACTTACACTTATTTATATAAATTCGGATAAAGGTCAGGAGTCACAAGCTCTTGTAATTCAACAAAATCTTAAGAATGTGGGAATAGATGTACAACTTACACCTATGGACCAAGGTGCTTTCTATAAGAAACTATTTAGCAATGGTCCAGCAGATTATGATTTAGCATTTAATTCATATGTTAATGGAACTGAACCTGATGCATACAAAGGAGCATTTATGACAGGACAATTATACAATGGATCAAAATATGAAAGTAAGGATAATGATGATTTATGGAATAAGGGAGCAGTTGAAACAGATAAGGTTAAGAGAAAAGATATATACAAAAAGCTTCAGAAGAATATAGCTGATGATGTTGCCATATATCCTATAGCTTATTCTAAGGCTATAATTGCAGTAAGCAAGAAATATGGAGGAATTAAGGAAGCTAAAACAGTACCTATTTTCATGTTCCAAGATTTATCAAAGCTTTATATTACAGAGTAGTAAAAAGGTAAAGCGGTAGCAGCCAATTAATAGTCGGCTGATACCGGTTTATTTTTTATATGTCTTATAGAATTTAACATTTAATTCAGAAAGGTAGGAAAAATGTTTAAACTTATAATAAAAAGAGTTTTGCAAGCTATTCCAATGCTTATTTTTATATCCATAGTATCTTTTCTACTCATAAAACTTGCACCAGGTGATCCTATTCAATCTTTTATAACCCCTAAAATGAGTGCCAATGACATAGAAAGGATAAGACATAATCTTGGTCTAGATAAACCTATTTATATTCAATATTTTCTTTGGCTTCTTAATGTGCTTAAGGGCAATCTTGGATACTCAATAATAAGTTATAAACCAGTTTTAGGTGAAATAGTTCAAAGGTTACCTGCAACCTTAGGACTTATGGCGTCGTCACTTATTATTTCAGTTATATTAGGTATCATTTTAGGACTTATATCTGCATTCTATAAGAATAAATTTATAGATAATGTAATAACAACACTTTCATATATAGGTATATCTATTCCTAGTTTTTGGTTTGCAATGATATTAATTTATATATTTGCTTTAAAGCTCCACTGGCTCCCAAGTATAGGTATGCATACCACAGGAATTAATTCAATAATAGATATTTTAAAACACGGTATAATGCCATGTGCTGTGCTTTGTCTTCAAAACCTTGCCATTATAACTAGGTATATACGTTCAAATGCAATAACACAGCTTAGTGAAGACTATGTAATTGTGGCTATTGCAAAAGGGTTAAGCAGAAAAGAAGTACTTTATAAGCACGTTTTGAAGAATACAGTACTTCCTATTATAACAATACTAGGTATGTCACTTCCTGATCTTGTATCTGGTGCATTTATAACAGAAACAGTGTTTGGATGGCCTGGTATGGGAAGACTAGGTATTACATCAATATTCAAGTTTGACTATCCTATTATTATGGCAATAACTATGTTTTCTTCCTTATTACTTATTATAGGTAATTTACTTGCAGATATATTGTACGGAATCGTTGATCCTAGAATAAGAAGCATGAGGTGATAAAATGATTGTAAATGAAAGAACTATGACAAATATAAAGATACAATTCAAAGAGAATAAGCTGGGGGTAATTTCCTTATCAATTATAATTATTTTAATAGTCTCATCAGTATTTGCTTTTCTTTCTCCTTATGATGGTAATAAAATTGACATTGGGAGTAGACTTATGCCGCCAAGTATAGAGCATATATTTGGTACTGATGATATGGGAAGAGATTACTTTACCAGAGCACTTTATGGAAGTAGGGTATCTCTTACAGTTGGATTTGCATCTATGATTGTTTCAACTATTATTGGTACTATTACTGGAACAATCAGTGGTTATTTAGGTGGAACAGTTGATAATATAATAATGAGGCTTATTGATATATTAATGTGCATTCCCACTTTCTTCATTATATTAATATTAAATGCTTATTTAAAACCAGGAATACAAAATATCATAATTATAATAGGTCTTTTTAGCTGGATGGGTATGGCAAGAATCGTAAGAGCAGAAACTTTATCATTAAAAGAAAGGGAGTTTGTACTTTGTGCTAAGGTTTTAGGTGCAGGTTCAGGTAGAATAATATTTAAGCATATTATTCCTAATGTTATTCCATCTGTAATTGTTGCTTCTACTATAAATATAGCCACTGCAATACTTATGGAGTCTTCATTAAGCTTCTTAGGGCTTGGGGTCAGGCAGCCTAATTCATCTTGGGGAAGTATGCTCCAAAATGCTCAGGGGTACATTGGTGATGCGGCTAATCTGGCTATATTTCCTGGAATACTTATTCTTTTAACAGTATTAAGCTTTAATGTACTTGGAGATATCTTAAGAAATGCATTTGACCCTAAGGTTAATGAAAGATAACAACAAAAACTGTTCCAGTTTTTGTAACGCCATTTGGAGGAACGTCCCATAGCCATCAACCTAATAATTAAAATTTATTCCAAGTGCTGATGGCTAACATTATTTTGCAAATGTAAAATGAAGAAAAGGCTATAGAAATTCAAAAATCAAGTGTAAGAGTAGCAATAATTAATTATTCTTAAGCTTTTTAGGTATGCTTAGAAATAAATATATACTTGCAAAATTCATAATAAGATTTTTTAACAGTATATCTATAACCATTTGAATGCAATAAAGGCTAGAGAAAGTAATAATATATATAACTATAATGTTAGAGACAACTTTTTGAGTAATAACAATGTATTGGATATTGGGGGTAAATATGGAAAAAGTTTTAGAAGTTAAAAATTTGAGAGTATCATATCATACCTATGCAGGAGAAGTTCAATCTGTTAGAGGGATAGATTTTCATTTAAATAAAGGAGAAACATTAGCTGTAGTCGGAGAATCAGGATGCGGTAAAACTGTAACAGCTAAATCTTTAATGAGATTAATACAAACTCCATCTGGTGAAATAAAAGAAGGTTCAGAAATATTACTTGATGGTAAGAGTATTTTAGATATGTCTAAAAAGGATTTAAGGAAACTAAGAGGAGAAGAAATAAGTATGATTTTTCAAGATCCTATGACATCTTTAAATCCTACAACAAAAATTGGAAATCAAATTGCAGAAAGCTTGATTATACATAGAGGAATAAAAAAAGCTGATGCACTAAAAGAAGCTGAAAAAATGCTGAAGGTGGTTAATATACCCAATGCTGAAAAAAGAATTAACCAATACCCACATGAATTTTCAGGTGGTATGAGACAAAGAGCCATGATAGCTATTGCACTGGCTTGCAATCCTAAAATTTTAATTGCCGATGAGCCAACTACAGCACTAGATGTTACAATACAAGCTCAAATAATAGATCTTATAAAAGAGATTCAAGCTAAGTATGGAACAGCAGTATTAATGATTACCCATGACCTAGGAGTAGTTGCAGATATAGCTAATAGAATACAGGTGATGTATGCAGGAAAGATAATTGAAAGAGGCTCCACAGATGAAATATTTTATAATGCAAAGCATCCATATACCTGGGCACTTTTACAGTCAGTTCCGAGACTCGACACTGATCATAAAGGTAAATTGTATTCTATACAAGGAACTCCTCCAGATTTACTAAAACCACCTGCAGGATGTGCTTTTGCTTCCAGATGTAAATATTGTATGGCTATATGTAGAGAACAATTGCCTGAGTATACAAAAATTAGTGAAACTCATGAAGCCGCTTGTTGGCTGCAAGATCCTGAAGCTCCTGAAGTGAGAAACCCAATACTTGCAAGCAGAGAGGTAGAATGATATGAGTGAAAATATAATAGAAATAAAAAATCTTAAGAAGTATTTTAATGTGGGAAAAGGTTCTATTCTTAAAGCAGTAGATGATGTGAGCTTTAATATAAAAAAAGGTGAAACCTTAGGTCTTGTTGGAGAGTCAGGCTGCGGAAAAACAACTTGTGGAAGAACTATTTTAGGACTTTATTCTGCTACAGGTGGTGAAGTTTTATTTGAAGGGGTTAATATTCATACATTAAAGGGAAAACAAAAAGTAGATTTTACAAAAAAAGCGCAAATGATATTTCAAGACCCTTATGCATCTTTAAATCCAAGAATGATGGTTGGTGATATAGTTGGTGAAGGTGTAGATATACACAATATGTATAAGGGAAAAGAGAGAATGGAAAAGATATATGAAGTATTAGATTTAGTTGGATTAAATAAAGAACATGCATCTAGATTTCCTCATGAGTTTTCAGGCGGACAAAGACAAAGAATAGGTATCGCTAGGTCACTTATTATAAATCCTAAATTTATAGTGTGTGATGAACCTATATCTGCTCTGGATGTTTCCATACAATCTCAAGTAGTTAATATTTTAATTAAACTTCAAAAAGAGTTAGATTTAACATATTTGTTTATTGCCCATGATCTTTCAATGGTTAAGCATATATCAGATAGAGTTGGAGTTATGTATTTAGGGAACATAGTAGAATTAGCATCCAGCTATGAATTATATAAAAATCCAATTCATCCTTATACTAAAGCATTACTTTCAGCTATTCCAATTCCAGATCCTGAAATTAAAAAACAGAGAAATAGAATAATGATTGAAGGTGAAGTTTCAAGTCCAATAAATCCTAAACCGGGCTGTAGATTTGCTTCAAGATGTAAATTTGCAAAACCAGAATGTAAAGAAAAAACACCGGAATTTAAAGAAGTAGAAAAAGATCATTTTGTGGCATGTCATCTCATTTAAATACAGGATGTTTATGATTTTTAGTAACAATTTATTCTATTAAATGTTGATTTTTTTCACGGATTTAGAGTTAAAAGAAGTGCACATCAAGCATTCGAAGTTATAAGAAAAGAATGTAATAAAGGTGGCTTTAAAGACAGAGTATGGTGATAAGTGGTCAAAATCAAAGAAACCTTTAGTATTCTTTGGATATAAAATTAATGATAAAGTTTTAAAAACTGGTTCCTTTGGGGGTTCAAGAAGTATTGATGAAAATACAGAACTTAAGGTTCTTAATTTTCCTGAAACAGGTAAGGAGTATCCAAGTAAGTTAAACTTTAAAATAGAAGCTACTAGTGATGCTTTTAATAAACCATTAGTATGGGATATAAAGGGAGACTTTTCAAAAAACTTTAAGGAAGATATTGAAAAACAGGTAACTATGTCTAAGAATATAGGAATAGATATCAATCATATTGAAGCCAATCCCTTTGGTGCTATTATTAGCAGTAATAAATGGATGGACGGTTTTTACCTCAAGATAGATAACAAGATTTATCCTATATTTGGAGGAGGAAGTGGAAAGGATGACAATTTTTGTACCTTCGTAGAGAATATAAATTGCAATAACATTTCAGTTATAAAGCATACTAAAAAAGAAATAAAAGATGATGTCTTTAAAAATATGACAAAAGAAGAAAATGCAGCGTATTGTGATAAATTAGAAAAAGAATTTGCTAAACTTCCCCAAAAAGAGGAACAAGGCATAGTTTATACAAAAGAAATTACCTTTAAGAATGGAAAAAAAGCTGAAATTTATAACGTGGAGAGAAAAGGTGGAAAGATTCATGTATATATTAAAGGTGATGATAAAAAGCAGGTATTTAATATGCTTTTAAATTTGTATACTAGCACAGGTATTGGAGTTCAAAACATAGGGGACACTGGTGCTGGATATGTTGCAGAATTTGATGATATATCGAAAGATAAGGTGATAATTAAGATGGGGCTTGGTGTATTAGACTGTAATGGAAATTATAGTGAAGAAGAGTCAAAGCTTACATTAAAATAGATTTAAGTATTTTGTTATTATATGGGGATTTTCTGTTTTTGGACTTTGATTAAATCAGTTTTATTCTAATCAGAAGGTTATGGTCCCTTACCTAGTCTATATTCTGATTTTACAAATTATGGGTGGACGAATGAAAAAAATTTACTAAATTCTTGTTGTAGTAATGTTACAAGTATACTATAATTTTCATGTATACAGTTGAAATTTGTAAGATAAAGTATAATAAAATGTAAAATAGGAGAGATACGAATGAAAACAATATGTACTTAACCAATATTAAATCTTCTTAAAAAGTATTTTAAACAATTATGCAACAAAAAAATTGAAAAATCATAGTAACTTATATAGTTGAAAAAGTTGTGTAAGTAGTAAGTATTGATAAATTGATTTATATTGGAGGAGATTATGAAAAACTTTATAAAAGATAAACAGAAACAGATCCCTTTACGCTTTGAATATGTTTTGATAGCACTGGGTATTGTGTATGGTGATATTGGTACATCACCACTATACGTAATGAAAGCAATTGTCTCTGGAAATGGTGGACTTGCCACATTAGATGATAATTTTATTATTGGTGCACTTTCTTTAATTATTTGGACAGTGACCCTATTAACAACTGTCAAATATGTTATGGTTGCAATGCAGGCAGATAACCATGGAGAGGGTGGCATATTTTCTTTATATTCATTGGTAATGAAACGTGCAAAATGGCTTGTAATTCCTGCAATCATTGGAGGTGCAGCATTATTAGCAGATGGTGTTCTTACTCCTGCTGTTACAGTTACTTCAGCAATTGAAGGCTTGCGCGGTATTCCATTGCTTTCAGATTTTATAGGAGAAGGACAAGGAACAATTATATTAATAACTATCGTTATTATTAGTTCTTTATTTCTTGTACAACGTTCAGGAACTAGTTTGATTGGAAAAGCATTTGGACCTATAATGGCCCTTTGGTTTGCATTCCTTGGAGTTATTGGCATATTATCCATTAGATTCAATCCACATGTACTTTTAGCTCTAAATCCTCTTAGAGGTATCCAATTGCTTTTTAGTTCCTATAATAAAGCTGGCTTTATGATATTAGGTAGTGTTTTTTTGGCAACTACAGGAGCAGAAGCTTTATATTCTGATATGGGTCATGTTGGTAAGCTAAACATTTATGGTAGTTGGCCTTATGTTAAAATCTGTTTAATTCTTAATTATTTGGGACAAGGAGCTTGGTTGATGCAAGCACGATTACATCCACAAAATTATCCTGTAACTGAATTAAATCCATTTTTCTCCATGATGCCAAATTCTCTACAACTTTTTGCAGTAATTTTAAGTACATTGGCTGCGATTATTGCTTCACAAGCACTCATAACTGGTTCCTTTACTCTTGTTTCAGAAGCAATCCATTTAGGTTTGATGCCCCATTTGCAAATTCAATATCCCTCTAAAATAAAAGGGCAGATATATATTCCTAAGGTCAATAATCTCCTTTGGATTTCATGCATTGGCGTAGTATTGTTCTTTAAATCCTCAGGAAGAATGGAAGCTGCTTATGGATTAGCAATTACAGCAACAATGCTCATGACCACATTTTTACTGTTCCAATATTTACGCAGCAAAAATGTACCAAATATTTTTTCTGTTCCTTTTCTTGTATTTTTTGGTGCATTAGAAACTTCTTTTTTATTGTCCAGTGCAACAAAATTTATGCATGGTGGGTATGTAGCGGTTCTACTAGCTCTAGCTTTATTTACTGTAATGCTTACCTGGCATAAAGGATACCAAATTGAGCAAAAGCAATCTAAACTTTTCCCAGCAAAGCGTTTTGTGAATCAATTAAGGCAACTAAGAGAGGATATTACTATTCCTTATACTGCCTGCAATCTCGTGTATTTAACAAGCAACGGAAATATGAATCATCTTGAAAGAGATGTGTTGTATTCCATTTTAGACAAACGTCCAAAGCGAGCACAAATTTATTGGTTCATTCATATAGAAGTTGCAGATAAACCTTACACAAGAGAATATAGGATTCAAAATTTTGGCACAGATTTCTGCTTCAAAGTTCAACTAAAATTAGGATTTAAAGTGGACCAACGAATCAATGTTTATATGAGACAGATTATTCATGATCTGATGAAAAGTGGCGAAATAAAGCCACAATCTCAAGTCTACTCTTTGTATGATGAAAAAAATGTAGGTGATTTTATGTTTGTTCTTATCCGAAAAACTTTAGCTCCTGACAGTGACATTTCAGGAATTGACCGTGCCTTTATGAGATTAAAATACAATATTAATAATTACACAGGATCACCAGTTCGTTGGTTTGGACTAGAAAACGCAAGTACCATTGAAGAATCTGTTCCTTTGTTCATGAAAAGTAAAGAAACACATATGTTAACACGAATGGACAATAAAGTCACATACCATGATATTAGAGAGAAAAAGAATGCTTAGGATTTCAATCACAAATTATAACCTATATAGGAATAAATTTTTCCGTTTTTTAATTTATTTGATATAATAAAGGTAATAAAAAACTTAATAAAAACAGGGCGTTGGTAGCACCCTGGAGTGTACAATTTTAGTTGCTTAGGCAACTGATAAAGCTAAGATTATAAAAAAGTAGCCATTACCAATTGCGTCGGTGGGCTACTTTTTTACTTTAACTAAATAGATAATAATATATTTAAAACATCTGGTTATGATAATAGTGAAACCTTTGCGTTTTATATGTAAATGCTAATATAAAAAACATTATGATATTAATCAATTTGTCCAGCAAGTTGAAAATAAAATAGTTAAAAAATTAACGAATCCTAGAAGGAGTTTTATTACTATATGTAGAATAGTTATATATATGGAAGGAGATGTTATTTTATGAAAGAGAAATTCTTATTTCAGAGCGGCGGTAACTTGTTTACTGTAAAAAACAATCAACTAAAGAATTTAGGTAAAGTTCCAGAAAGCGAAAAAGAACAGAATAAGTTATTGAAAAGTTATGGAATAGAGAAGATAAGTAAAATTGCACCCTTTATAAATAAGTTGCCTGAAAATGGATTTGTGGTTTTTAGTAGGTAAATTAATTATATAAATAATAATAAAGTCTAAAGTTGATTAGGAGCATTGTAGCTCCTTTTTATTTTGCAAAGAAAAAGATAACTTTGTTAAAAATTATTTATAAAAAGCATGTATTAAAAGGTAATTTAGTAAAAAGCATAAAAAAGTTGTACCTTGGGAAAAATTTAAAAAGGTATATATTAACACAGAAGGTGGGATAAATTAATGGTTACTATTTCACAAAGAATAGAGAGATTGCCGGTTACGCCAATGCTTTGGAAAGTGCTTTTTTTAACAGGTATAGGTTGGCTGTTTGATGCTATGGATCAGGGAATGGTGGCAGGGGTTATGGCTGCTATAGGAAGAGAGTGGAAGCTTACTCCTGCTGATTTAGGTATGCTGGGGAGTGCTTCAGCAGTTGGCATGGCTATTGGAGCAGCTGTTGCAGGTATGGCCGCTGACAGGTGGGGGAGGAGGACTGTAGTTACATTTACTCTTGTGTTGTATGGATTAGCAAGTGCAGTATCAGGATTTGCAGCTAATTTTGGCATATTACTATTATTAAGATTTTTAACTGGATTGGGACTAGGTGGAGAATTACCAGCAGCCTCTACTTTAGTTAGTGAATTTTCACCTGCTAAATCAAGGGGGCGTATGGTTGTTTTACTTGAAAGCTTTTGGGCTTGGGGATGGATTGTGGCTTCTTTAATTGCTTACTTACTAATTCCTGTTTATGGATGGCGTATTGGTTTCTTTTTAGGAGGAGTGCCAGCACTATATGCAGCTTATCTTAGAAAAGGTATTCCAGAATCTCCAAGGTATTTGGAACAAAAAGGATACTTTGAGGAGGCCAATGAAATTGTAAGCAAAATGGAACAGCAAGCAGGAATAAACAGTAATAGATCTACTGTAAGTAACAAGGTAAAAAGGAAGAAGAATATCACACTTTCAGAACTGTGGTCTAAAGATTATATTAGACGTACTTTTGTACTGTGGACTTTATGGCTTGGTATTAACTTTGGTTATTATGGTTTTGTTCTATGGACTCCTACACTCCTTATGGGTAAAGGATTTAGTTTAGTAAAGGGATTTCAATTTACATTAATTATGAGTATTGCTCAATTACCTGGTTATTATAGTGCGGCTTATTTAATAGAAAGTATTGGTCGTAAGGCAGTTTTAGTAGCCTATCTTTCAGGAACTGCTGTTTCAGCATACCTATTTAGCCAGGCAGCATCTGTTAATAATGTAATTGTTTATGGTTGTTTGCTTTACTTTTTCAGCCTTGGAGCCTGGGGTGCAGTATATGCTTATACACCAGAAGTTTATCCTACGCGGGTTAGAGGCAGAGGAGTAGGCTCAGCAGCTGCAGTTGGACGTATTGGTGCTATTGCTGCTCCTTACATAGTGGGATTAGTATATCAAAGTAAAGGAAAACAAGCTGGATTTGTTTATGTATTTACTATGATTACCATAGTATTTGCAGTAGTAGCAGTGCTTATTGCTTTTGCAGCAGTTGAAACTAAAGGTAGAAGTCTTCATGAAATTAATGAAAAAAATTAATTGAATAAACATTTAATTTGAACCGTAATATAAGTTTCTAAAAAAAATTATAATTAAAAAAATTTAAAAAAAAGAATTATTAATATAAATAATTTACATAATCATAACCTAGGATAGCATAAAAATGTTATAATATCCTTGAGGTGATAATATTGGAAGTTCGTTTAAGTCTAGAACAGTTCAAATTACTTGCACTTCGATATCAAGAAGCTAAGAAAAAAGGAAAGAAGGATTTAGATGGTTATATTGCAGATAGGTCATTACGTATAAAAAAGAGATGCGGGTACTTTAAATGAATATTAACCAATTTAAGGGTACTAACTTTCAGTTGGTACCCTCTTTTTGTATATAAGTTTTATTCTAATTCATTTAAATTGTAAGGTGTTTCTTGGTAAACATAATAGTTCAACCAATTTGAATATAATAGGTTAGCATGTCCTCTCCATTTTACTATGGGGTCCTTTGTAGGATCATCTTGTGGAAAGTAGTTTCTAGGAACTTCTATATCAAGACCTTTATTAACGTCTCTATCATATTCAGACTTTAATGTTAAAGGATCATATTCAGAGTGTCCAGTTACAAAAATCTGTCTTCCTTTTTTTGCTGTAACCATATACACACCGGATTCTTCTGATTCAGCTAATATATTTAAATCAGGAACTTTTTCTATATCTTCCCTTCTAACTTCTGTATGTCTGGAATGAGGTACAAAAAACTCATCGTCAAAACCTCTTAATATTTCAACCTTTTTACCAATAATTTTATGAGAAAATACTCCAAACATCTTTTTTTCAAGTTGATACTTAGGTATTTTATAATGGTAATACAAACCTGCTTGAGCTCCCCAACATATATGCAAAGTTGAATATACATTGTGAACACTCCAATCCATTATTTCTTTAAGTTCGTCCCAATAGTTAACTTCTTCAAAATCCATTTCTTCTACAGGAGCACCTGTAATAATTAAACCATCAAATTTTTGATGGTTAACTTCATCAAAGGTCTTGTAAAAGGTTGTAAGATATTCTTCTGAAATATTTTTAGAAACATGTGTTTTAGGATGTAATAATTCTATTTCTATTTGTAATGATGTATTACCAATAAGTCTTAATAATTGAACTTCAGTGGTAATTTTAGTAGGCATAAGATTTAAAATAGCAATTTTTAAAGGCCTAATATCCTGGTGAAAAGCCCTATGTTCAGGCATTACAAATATATTTTCATTATCTAAAATTTCAAATGCTGGCAAATCATCATTTAATTTTATTGGCACAGTTATCACCTCTTAAATTTTCATTCTAATTTTTCTAATTTTCTGCGTATTGAGATTTATTATAACACAATATTTTATAAAATTGTACTCTAAGGTTGTATTTTACCTGTGAAACATTATATAAAATTGTGTCTGGGTAGTATGAAAATATAACCATAAAAGGTATTGACATATGAAACCATAGTAATTATAATTAAAACATATCAGACAAAAATACTCTGAATTGCAATGATAAAAAGAAGTAGGAGTAAACTTCTGCCTCTGAAAGGAGGTAGGAGTTTTTTATATAAGTTTTATTTGGTAAAAGAATCATTTAATGTAAAAGGGGGCATGTAAATATGTCAAAAACGATTCTTAAATTAGTAAATGTAGCAAAGAAGTTTGATGAACAAAAGGTAGTAAAGGATTTGTCTTTGGATATTGACGAGGGGGAATTTTTAACCATATTAGGTCCTAGTGGATGTGGAAAAACTACTACTTTAAGAATGATTGGCGGATTTGAAAATCCTACAGAGGGAAATATACTTTTAGAAGGAGAACATGTTGAAAATAAACAGCCTTATGAACTTAATATAAATACAGTATTTCAAAACTATGCACTTTTTCCTCATATGAATGTATATGAGAATATTGCATATGGATTAAAAATTAAAAAGGTGAATAAATCAGAAATATCTATAAAAGTTAAAGAAATGTTGAATTTAGTGCAGCTTGAAGGGTATGAAAAGAAAATGCCCAAGCATTTAAGTGGAGGACAAAAGCAAAGAGTTGCCATTGCAAGAGCATTAATTAACAATCCTAAAGTGCTTCTTTTAGATGAACCCTTAGGAGCATTAGACTTAAAGCTGAGAAAACAAATGCAAGTTGAATTAAAAAGGCTGCAAAAGAAGCTAGGTATAACCTTTATATATGTAACTCATGATCAAGAGGAAGCACTTAATATGTCAGATCGTATTGTTGTTATGAATAATGGAGTTATAGAGCAAGTAGGTATCCCAGAAGAAATTTATGAAAGACCTAAAACTAGGTTTGTTGCAGATTTCATAGGAGAATCAAATATATTTGATGCTGTGGTAGAAAAAGTCTGTGGGAATAAAGCAGTACTAAATATAGGAGAGTCAAATCTAATTGTTGAGAATAGAAATTTGAAAATGGGAGATAAAGAGATTATTTCTTTACGACCAGAAAAAATGAAATACTCAACAAATCCAGTAAATAATTTTAACATAAAAGGAATTGTAAAAGAACATAGTTACATGGGAGCTGCTCTTAAATTTATAGTAGTATTACCAAATGATAAGGAGATAATAGTAAGCGACTATGAAAAAAGCTTAAGTGTTCCTGAAGTTGGAAAAGAAGTATTCTTATATTGGGATCAAAAAGATTTAGTATTCATAGGACATGAAGGTGAAAATATAGAAGAAGCAATTCAAGGGGAGGCAGTGACACTATGAGCGCCTTGAATTATAAAGATTTAGATAAAGCTAAAACAGTAAAAAGTAAAAAAATAGATTTTTATAAGTTTACTTTGATTTTTCCAATATCCTTATGGATGATATTACTTGTGGCCATACCGTTAACTTATGTTGTAGTTATAAGTTTTATGCAAAGAGGTGCAGAAGGTGGAATAAATTTTGTTTTTTCCTTTGAAAATTATAAAAGAATGATAAAGCCTCTATATTTTAAAGTTTTTTTTGATTCTTTGGGGATAGCTGCTATAACTACTTTTTTAACCTTTTTGTTTGGATATCCTTTTGCTTATTTCCTTTCAAAAGCACCAAAGAAGCTTCGTATATTTGCACTTATGATGATAATAATTCCATTTTGGACAAATTCACTTATAAGGACGTATGCTTGGATGGCACTACTTAGTACGGAAGGACTCATTAATCATATACTTTTAAATTTAGGATTGATTAAAGAACCTTTAAAATTACTTTATACTTATGGAGCAGTTTTAATAGGAATGGTTTATACCCTGTTTCCATTTATGGTGCTTCCACTTTATAATTCTATTGAAAAAGTGGATAAATCTCTTGTGGAGGCAGCAAAGGATTTAGGAGCAAATAGTTTAAAAACATTTACTACTGTTACTTTGCAACTTACTATGCCGGGAATTATTGCAGGATGTATATTGGTATTTATACCATCTCTGGGGTTGTTCTTCATACCTGATTTAATGGGCGGCAGCAATATTATGTTAATTGGAAACCTTATAAGGAATCAATTTTTAGTTTCAAGAGATTGGCCTTTTGGTGCAGCACTTTCAATTGTCCTTATTATTGTTGCATTAATTCTTATAGGTATTTGTAGGAAACTTACCGGTAAAAAAGTAGATGTGGAGGTTTTCTAATGAATAAAAAAGTTTTTAATTGGATTTCAGTTTTATATACTGCTTTAATATTTTTATTTTTATATGTGCCAATATTTGTAGTAATAGTTTATTCCTTTAATGCATCAAAAAGTAATGCAATATGGGCTGGATTTACCCTTGATTGGTATGAAAAATTATTTGATGATACAAATGTAATGATTGCTTTTAAAAACAGTCTTATAATTGCAGTTTCCAGTACAATAATTTCTTCAGTAATAGGAACTTTAGGTGCTATAGGCTTATATAAATATAAGTTTAAAGGGAAAAGTATAGTTGATATGCTTCTTAATATAGTCATAGTAATACCTGAAATTATTATGGGAATATCACTATTAATATATTTTGCACAGCTTAATGTACCTTTTGGAATAACTACTTTAGTTCTATCGCATGCTACCTTTTGCATTCCATTTGTACTTATTGTAGTAAGAGCAAGATTTGCAGGATTTGATAGTTCTATTGAGGATGCTGCAATGGATTTAGGTGCAAACAGGTTTAAAGTATTTACCAGCATAATTTTACCGCTTATATTACCAGGTATACTTTCAGGTGCCATGCTGGCATTTGCATTATCCTTTGATGATGTAATTATAAACTTCTTTGTATCAGGTTCAGAAAGTACTACCTTGCCAATTAAGATTTTTTCAATGTTAAAGTTTGGATTGTCTCCAGAAATTAATGCACTATGTACAATAATGTTAATTTTTATATTTATCCTCATTATTGTTTCACAAGGTATAAGATTTAAAAGACAGGATAAAAATTTAAACTAATTATATTTAGAGGGGGACTGGTTTTATGTACAAGAAATTATCAAAAATTTTAAGTTTACTGCTTGTAGCAGTACTATCAACATTTGCATTTTCAGGATGCTCAAAATCAACTAGCACATCTAGTAACACACAAAAATCAAGTGAAGAAAAGGTAGTGAATATATTTACTTGGGCAAATTATGTGCCAGATGATGTTGTAAAAAAATTTGAAAAGAAAACAGGAATTAAAGTAAATTATACTAATTTCTCAACTAATGAGGAAATGCTTGCTAAGCTTCAAGCTGTTAAAGGATCACAATATGATGTAGTTATTTGCAGCGACTATATAGTTGAAGTTATGGGAAAACAAAAAGATGTATTAATGCAGCCTATAGATAAAGCAAACATAGCTAACTACAAAAATGTAGATACTAAATATTTAAATCAGGATTACGATAAAGGAAATAAATATTCCATACCTTATACATTAGGTACTCAAATGATTGTTTACAATCCAGATAAAATAAAAACTGAAATTAAAGGTTATAAAGATTTATGGAATCCAGAACTTAAAGGTTCTATGGTACTTGTGGATGATTCAAGAATAGTAATAGGTATGACTCTTAAAAAGTTAGGATACTCAATGAATGAAACTGATAAGACTAAGCTAGATCAAGCAAAAGCAGAATTAAAGAAATTAAGACCTAATGTAAAAGTTTTTGATGCAGATACGCCACATAATAGTCTTATAAGTGGCGATACTAGTATAGGATTTATGTATGGTTCACAAGCATCAGCAGCTGTAAGAGCAAATCCTAAATTAAAAATAGTATATCCTGAAGAAGGAATGAATATAGAAGAAGATAATTTTGTAATACCAGTAAAAGCACCACATAAGAAAAATGCAGAACAATTTATAAACTTCATGCTAGATGGAGAAATAAGTAACGCAGCTACTACAGCTAATGAATATATTAATACTAACCTTGCAGCTAAACAGTTTATGTCAAAGGAATATTTAAATAATAGAGCTGTATTTATTCCAGATGAAAATTTCAAAAAAGGGGAACATTTTAAAGACTTAGGTGATGCAGCTAAAACTTATGATTTAATCTGGTCTGAATTTAAACAACAATAAAATTTTAGGAAGGTGAGAATATGGATATTTATGACTTGTTAATTAAAAATGGAACGCTGATAGATCCAGAAAGTAATACTATGATTCATGGAAATGTAGGTATTAATGAATGTAAAATAGCCATAATCACCAAAGAAAATATATGTGGAAAAAGAGAAATTGATGCACAAGGATATATTGTTTGTCCAGGATTCATAGATATTCATGGTCACATAGATGGTCATAGAGAATGTGGAGAATTGTCTGTATTTCAAGGAGTAACTACAACTATAGGAGGAAATTGTGGCTTTTCTCCTGAGGATTTAAAAAAGTTCTTTGTTGAACAGGATAAAAAAGGTTTTCCAATAAACCAAGCTCAATTTATAGGGCACTTTAATTTGAGAAACAATGTAGGCTTAACAAATCCTTATATAGCTGCAACGGATTTTCAGATAAAGTGCATGGAAAATATAGAAAGAAAACTTTTTGAAGAAGGTGCTATTGGATTATCCTTTGGTTTGGAGTATGCTCCAGGAGCATCTTTTGAAGAAGTTATTGCACTTAGTAGTATTGCTGCTAAATATAAAAAATTAGTAGCAATACACACTAGATTGGATGGCCCAGATGATCTTGATTCTTTAAAGGAAGCTGTAAAAATTGCTGAAATTACAGGTGCAGCAGTTCAAATATCACATTTTGTATATCAGTATGGAACAGGTATAATGACAGAAGCACTTGAAATTGTAGATGATGCTAGAAAAAATGGATTAAATGTATGGGTAGACAGCGGTATGTATACAGATTTTGCTACATCTATAGGTACCAGTGTTTTTGATGAGGATCATATTAAAAAGTTTAATTGGAAATTTAATGATATGTTAGTTTCTACAGGTAAATATAAAGGAGAGAGATTAACAGAAAAGCTCTATAAAGAGCTTAGGGATAACTATAAAAATGAAACTATAGTTTGTTTTACAGGTGTTGAAGATGAAATTTATGAAGTACTCTTAAAGGATTATGTTATGCTATCTTCAGACATAGGGCCTAGCCCTTCTGGAAATAGATCAGAAGGACATCCACAAAATGCAGGAACATTTCCAAGATTTTTTAGAAAAATGGTAAGAGAACAAAAGAGTATTTCTCTTATTAAGGCTATAGAAAAATGTACTCTATTACCAGCAAAGGTTCTTGGACTTACCAGTAAAGGAAGATTGAAAGAAGGATTAGATGCTGATATAGTAATATTTGATATAGAAACAATAAGTGATAAATCTGATTTTCTAGGTAAAGGAAAACCTGATGCTAAACCAGAAGGAATTCATTATGTAATTGTAAATGGAACAATTGTTGTAGAAGATGGTGATATAATAGATGAAGTTTTACCAGGAAAGCCAATAATAGATAAATAGAATAGATAAAAGAATAAGGAAGAATTGAATTATGGATATTAAAAATTTAGCAAAACAAAGTGAAAAATATACCATAGACATCAGAAGAGATATTCATCAAAATCCTGAACCATCATGGAAAGAATTTAGAACGACAGAGCTTATAGAAAGAGAACTAAAATCATTTGGAATAGAAACTAAAAGGCTTAAAAGAACAGGTATTATAGGCATTCTTAAAGGAGCAAAAAAAGGAAAAACATTAGCTCTTAGAGCAGATATAGATGCACTATCTATAAAGGAAAATACAGAATTACCTTTTAAATCAAATAATGAGTATATGCATGCTTGTGGTCATGATTGTCATACAGCAATGCTTTTAAGTGCAGCTAAAATACTATCTGAAATAAAGGATCAATTTAGTGGTACAGTAAAATTTATATTCCAGCCCGCAGAGGAAACTTGTGTTGGTGCGAAGGTGATAATGGAAGAAGATAATGTACTTGAAGGTGTAGATGCAATATTTGGTATGCATATATGGGGCAATTTGGAGTATGGAAAATTCAATATAGAGCCTGGTGCTAGAATGGCTTCAGCAGATACCTTCAAAATAAGAATAAGAGGAACTGCAAGTCATGGTTCCACACCTCATTTGGGGGTAGATTCTATTGTTGCTGCATCAGCAGTGGTTATGAATTTACAGAGTATAGTAAGCAGAAATATAAATCCAATTGAACCAGTGGTTATTACTGTTGGAACTATAAAAGGTGGAGATAGATTTAATATAATTGCAAATGAAGTAGTTATGGAAGGAACTACAAGAGCGTTTTCACAGGAAGTGAGAAAAGTTCTAGAAAAGAAAATGAGAGAAGTAGTTGAAAATACAGCTCAAACCTATGGGGCTAAAGGAATACTGGAATATGAATACTGTCCAGCTCCTCTTATAAATGATTCAAAATTAACAAATACAGCGCTAAAGTCTGCCAAGAAACTTTATGGAGAGGGTAGTTTAATACCTATGGATAAACTAACTATCTCAGAAGATTTTACCTACTATATGGATAAGGTTCCAGGAGTATTTGTATTTTTAGGTGGTGGAAACAAAAAGCTTGGCATGTATGCAAATCATAATGATAAGTTTATAATAGACGAAAGTGCATTAAGTAGGGGAACTGCCTTATATGTTCAGTTTACTGCAGACTTTTTGAACAGTTAGACCAGAAAAGTAAATAATAAATCGTTATGTAAAAAACAGTAATAATAAGTAATTATATAGAAATACACCCTTCAAAGTCCTATAGAAAAAAGTTAAAAGCCTGTATATAATTAATAATATAATAAAAATTTGAGGGGGTATTCTTCATGGATGAAAAGCAAATGGAAATAGTTGAAAAGATTTTAAGAGAACTCCAGGATATTAAAGTAATTCTACAGGAAAAAATGAGTGATGATGAAAGCGTAGAAGAATAAAAAATTTACATAGTTTATTTGTTTTGAAAATTTTGATAATGGTATTGTGATTAGGTGTTTAAATGATGTAAAAATTAGTTAAACGCCTTTTTGTTATGCACTCATGTAAAGTTTTACTACACGGTTTAAAAATAATGTGACATAAGCGTATGTAAGCGAAGTAACTTTCAAATGTATTCCGGTTGATATATGCTGTGAAGGAAAACTCACTTCATTAAGAAGTTCTAATACTTGAGATATTGAAAAATTTCTACCTCCTTAAATGCGATGTCCTGTCGATTTCGGAGCTTTTGCCGTCCTGGCAAAAATTACGAAATTTTTCAATATCTCAAGCAAAGAACTTCTAAAATTCGTTCGAATCTTCCTTCGCAGCATATATCAGTCTGCATACAGCTGAAAGTTACTTCTTAGTGCATTACCTGTACACATAATACTTATTATTTAGTTTAACAATATATCTACCTTGAAATTTAACTACATTTTCATGTCACCATGTGTAAGAAATTGTTTTTTAAACTAAATATATTAGTGCAATAGTATATTCGGCATTAATTTTTGAGCTTTAGAATAATTAAAACATTTAGCCATGAGACACCCTTATCATATATCATGAAGTAAAAGTTAAAATCCAAACTTCTACTGCATCCTTGTATCGCATTATGCTCATTAAGTGATCTAATGTAACATATTAATACTTGTTTTCTGCTCACTAGAAGTACGAGGTTTCATAATCATTGCCATGAGTTTATTTAATAAATAGCTTAAAGTAATAACTACAGGGAAATACACTATAAGGAACAACCACACATTATATGCTTGAAGGTGGCGTATAATTAAGTATTTCCACATAAGTGCAGCTTCTAATAAATAAAGTTCATAGGATATGCATCCTATAAAATTCAATACTTTTGAAAAATATCCCATAGTATTTATAAATAATATTATTATAATTGTTGTAAATGCAAAGGCACAGTTTGATATTGCAAAAATGTGGGTGCCTAAGCTGATATTTCTTAGAGAAATTATAAATGTAAATAGGCATATTAAAAATGCAAAACCATATGCTAAATTAATGCGCTTTGATCCTAATTTTTTATTAATGGTATCCAGGTACAAACCTGCCATTACACCTATTGGAAAGGTAAATGCATTTAATCCCCATTGATAAGATACTTCATGAGTATATCTGTATACAGGATGATACTTAAATAAATAAGCTACAAATAAAAGTAATATCAACTTAAGTATATTTTTTGTTGGAAGTTTAAATATGATGTTAAAGAATATATACCATAATAATATAAATGAAATATACCACATGGAAGCATCAATGCTTCTATTGAAATCAAAACCTATAATTGACAAAATCATAGTACTCTTTGAATAAGCTTTATGATATATAAATGTATCAATAATTATCCATAGAGCTGTTATCATGGAATAAGGAAGTAAAATTTTTGAAAATCTATTAAATAGTATTTTTTTGTTTATTCCTTTTTTTAAGTATGATTTAGTAAGTCCATATCCAGAAAGAAATAAAAATAAAGTTACTCCTTGAGATCCAGCGTGAGATAAAAATGGAGCTTGAATTATTTTGTCAGCAGAAAGATGTCCGAAAATAACTAAAAGTATGGCAATACACTTTAATTGTTCAGTACAATTTTTATCTAGTTTATATGAAAATGTTCTTTCAAAAATCTTTCTAAATGACATAATAGTAAGTAAAATAATCAATAATAATATAAACATGTGAATTATTTAAAACACCTCCGTTTAGGACTTTGTTGAATGCCTAAAATATTAATGTAGTTATTGCAGTAGAAAAATAAACAATTTATACAACATATAATTAAAGTGTAATTGATTAATAAAGCTTTGATTATTACCTTCTTAATTCTACACGATTATTAATTTATATTAAATAGATATTTTAAAATTAAATATAAATTATTACTTTTTAGTTAAAGAAAAAACAATTTTTTTATATTTTGTCACTTTACAAATTTAGCATGATAAAGTATAATCATTAATATAATTGAAAGTATTTTGTTAGGAGGATATAAAAATGAAAAAGAAACTTGTATTTTTAGTAATTGCAATATTTACATTAGGCTTATTAATTTCTGGTTGTGGAAAAAAGGAACAAGCTACTGATAACTCGTGGAAGGAAATACAGCAAAAGGGAAAATTTGTATTAGGTTTAGATGACAGTTTTCCACCAATGGGATTTAAAGATGATAAAGGTCAGATTATTGGATTTGACATAGATATGGCACAGGAAGCAGCAAAGAGAATGGGCGTAAAAGTTGAATTAAAACCAGTTCAATGGGATGGTGTTTTACTTAGTTTGAATAATAAAGATATAGATGTTATATGGAACGGACTTACAATTACAGATAAGAGAAAACAGCAAATAGCATTTTCTAAGGTATATCTTCAAAACAAACAAATCATAGTTACAAACAATGATTCCAATATAAAAACTAAAAAAGACTTAGCAGGAAAGAAAGTAGGTCTTCAATTAGGAAGCAGTAGTGAAACAGCATTAAATGCAGACAGTGCAACTGCAAAATCTATAAAAGAAATAAAAAAATATTCTAATAACACAGAAGCATTGATGGATTTAAAAACAGGACGTATAGATGCTGTAGTTGTAGATGAAGTAGTAGGAAGGTATTACATATCAAAAAAACCTGGACAATATAAAGTTGCTGATGAAGATTTCGGTAAAGAAGATTATGGTGTTGGTATAAGAAAATCAGATGTAACTTTTAAGAATGAACTTGACAAGACTTTAGATGCTATGAAAGCAGATGGAACAGCAGATAAAATATCACAAAAATGGTTTGGCAAAAATATAATTGCAAAATAAAGAGGGAAGTGGTTTAAATGACTAATCTTATGGATGTTACAGGATTTATTTTAAAAGGGAGTTTAATATCTGTAGAATTATTTTTAATAGTCGTAGTTTTTTCAATACCTCTAGGGGTTTTAGTTGCAGTAGGAAAAATATCAAGTGTAAAACCTTTGAGAATAGTATTAAGTTTATATACATGGGCTTTCAGGGGAACTCCTTTATTACTTCAACTTTTTTTCACATACTTTGGACTTCCTGTAATGGGTATAAGATTAGAACCATTAACAGCAGCAAGTATAGCATTCACTGTAAATTATGCAGCATATTTAGCAGAAATATTTAGAGCTGGAATAGAATCCATTGATAAGGGTCAATTTGAAGCAGCTAAGGCTCTTGGAATGAGTTATGGACAAACTATGATAAAAATAATAATACCTCAAGCTGTGAGAAATGTTATTCCTGCAGTTTGTAATGAAAGTATAAATCTTATAAAAGATACAGCATTAGTTGCAGCTATTGGTATTGGTGATTTGCTCAGAGCTGCAAAGGAAATTGTAACACGAGATTTCACCATTACCCCTTTTATGATAGCTGCAGTAATATATTTATTTATTACCTCAATACTTGTAACGGTATTTAGAAATATTGAAAAAAAATATTCTGTATATTAATTTTAATCTTTTGTTATTGGAAAAAGACTTCAGTTATTTATTACTAATTGAAGTTTTTTTTCTCTTTTCTTTTTTTAAATTACAATTGTCTAAACACTCTTTTAAGCATTCTTCAATTACATCGCTAGTTATTTCGAAATTTTCTACTTTTTTCATAATATAATCTTCCTCCTAATAGTAAAGAAATTTAATGGGACTAAAATAAGAATATGTTAACTATTATACCATATATTTCCAGAAACACAACCAATATTATATTTAATTTCACACATAAATACCACATCATAGTTAAAATAGCTGAAGGGTGGTACTTTATTTATTTTAGCTTGTGTATAAAATATAAGTAAGAAGAAAAATAAAGTACATGGAGGAATTGAAATGAAAA
The DNA here is from genome assembly GCF_033561535.1 of Clostridium sp. JS66. Lineage (NCBI taxonomy): Bacteria > Bacillati > Bacillota > Clostridia > Eubacteriales > Clostridiaceae > Clostridium > Clostridium sp. JS66. Next base: position 1,243,859 of record NZ_CP131467.1, read on the forward strand.
TAGGAGTTATAATGGGTGGAATATCTTCTGAAAGAGAAGTTTCCTTAAATTCAGGAAAAGAGATAGTAAAATATTTTAATAAAGAAAAATATGATGTTGTTCCAATAGTAATAGATAAAAAAGATGATATTATTGCAAAGGCAAAAGATATAGATTTTGCATTTATAGCACTGCATGGTAAGTTTGGAGAAGATGGAATAATACAGGCAGTACTTGAAACTATGGATATCCCTTATTCCGGATGCGGTCCATTAACAAGTGGTATATGCATGGACAAAGACATAACTAAAAAATTATTAAGATCAGCAGGAATAAATACAGCAGATTGGTTATCTGTAAAATCTGTGGAAGAAATAGATTATGATTTTATAGAAAAAATGGAATATCCTGTAGTAGTAAAACCTAATTGTGGAGGTTCAAGTGTAGCTACAAATATAATTAAGAAAAAGCAGGATATAGAAAGTGCAGTAAGATTAGCATTAGATTATGACACTGAAGTCATGATAGAAAAATATATTAAAGGTGATGAAGTAACTTGCTGTATGATGAATGGAGAAGTTCTTCCATTAATAGCTATAAAGCCTAATGCAGAATTCTTTGATTATACAGCAAAATATGCAGATGGTGGTTCAGACGAAATTATAGTAAAACTTGAAGAAGGAATTCAAAACAAAATAGAAGAAATGGCACTAAAATGTTGGAAAGTTTTAAAATGTAGTGTTTATGTAAGAGTAGATATGATAATAAAAGAAGGAGTACCATATGTACTTGAGTTAAACACATTGCCAGGAATGACTAAAAATAGCTTATTCCCTAAAAGTGCAAAGGCTGTAAATATGTCATATACAGATTTGTTAGACAAAATAACTGAGTATTCATTGGTTGAAGTAAGATAATTATCTTTGTAATATGCATATACTATGAATTTTAAATAAAAAGACATTGACTAAAAGTCATGTCTTTTTTATTTTAAAAAGTTTAGTTAAGTGTTTAAAAATATATATTTAATTTAATATTATGTTATATGTTATATAATATATCTTGCATGATATATTATACTTGTGGATAATGTTATATTATGTGTAAAATTTGAGGGGGAGAAAAATGAATAAGAAACTTGAATATTTAATTGAATTTGTTCCTGCTATAAAAAGTTTAGTTGGTGGTGATTGTGCAATTAATGTTACTAGTGAAAATGAGTGTATATGTGTACTTAATGGAGAAAAAATAAAATCACCTTTAGAAAAAGTATCAATTGATCAAGCTAAATCTACAGAAGAAATACTAGATACTGTGAAAAAAATAACTTCAAATTCTAAGGTTTTGCTAAATAACGTTAAAAATAATTAATTAATATGTTTATAAGTAAATTTACTATGGAGCAGAAATTCTATTATAATATAACTTAAGAAAAGAAAAAGGTGGAGAATAAAATGGGAACTTTAGTAAAACAGTCTCTTGTAGATCAAATATATATTCAAATTAGAGATGACATTATTGAACAGGTAATTCCTTGGGGGAAGAGGTTAAATGTCAATGAACTTCAGGATAAATTTGGAATAAGTAGTACACCAATAAGAGAAGCTTTAAATAGATTACAAAAAGAAGGACTAATTGAATATAAAAATAATATAGGGGCTAGTGTAATTAGTATTGAAAAAAAAGATATTATTGAAATTCAAGAGGTTGCTTTAACATTAGATTGTGCTGCTATAAGGTATGCCATAGAGAATGGTAGAATTGATGAGATTTCAAGTGAATTATTGCATAATATTAAAAATTTTCAAGAGGCTAATGATGAAATAAAACGTTCAGAAAGTATAGAAGAATTTATAAGAGTTTTTTATAAATATGCAGATAACTCCAGACTTATAGCTATGTCAAAATTAATAAAAGGACAGCAAAGTATGCTTAGAAGTGCCTATCGTAAAGAAAGAGAGGGCATGACTAGTATTGATAATCATATTAATATATATAATGCTGTACTTGAAAAAAATATTGATAGTGCTGTAACATCTATGGAAAAAGAGTATAAGCAGGCTACAGAAATTTTATTGAATTGCCTTGTACATAGAAAATCAAGTGATTCTTAGACTCAGGTGGAGTTTGTTTGTGAGGAATATCTCTTACTTGAGCAAAAGCTCGTAAAATGCCTGGGAAAATACGAGGTGATATAGTGAATGATACTCAAATTAAATGTTTTTTAGAAATTGCCTATGAAAAAAGCTTCACAAAAGCAGCTAATAATTTATACATAACACAACCTGCTATAAGTCGGTATATGGCAGCTTTTGAAAAAGAGCTTGGAATATCTTTGTTTGATAGGACAAATAAGCATATTAAATTAACTGAAGCAGGAGAAATATACTACGATTTTTTTCGTAGATTTCAGTTAGAATTTGAAAATACAATGGAAAAAGTTCATTCTCTAAATTGTAAAAAGCAAGGTATTATAAGGTTAGGTTATATTGTAGGATGGAGCATTTCATCATTTTTACCTAGTATTTTGGAAAAATTCTCAAAGGAGTTTCCTGATATTTCAGTTTCAGTAGAATGTTTGGAAATAAATGAACTTACAAAAGCATTAACTACTAATAATTTAGATGTGATATTAACCTTAGATAACTCTTTGGATGGTATAAAGGATATTAATAAACAAAAAGTAACTGAAATTCAAAAGTTGATTTTGTATTCTAAATTTCAAAAACTACCTAAAAAACAAAATCTAACACCATATGATTTTAAAGATGAAACTTTTTATGTTATAGCTAATGAAGAGGCGCATAATGCTGAATTAGAAATTCGGAATTATTGTAAGTCCTATGGATTTGTACCACATTTAAAGTTGTCACCAAATATGGAATCTATATTTGCATGTGTAGAAAATGGATTGGGTGTAACATTTTTTGATACATGGGGAAAAAATATAATAAATACACCATCCTTTAAATATGTTTTATTAGATTCTAATCATGAGGTGAGCATGGCATGGAATAAAAATAATAAAAGTGAAATTGTACATGTGTTAGTTAATGAATTTATACGACATCTAAAATAATTTGCAATGTAAAATAATCCATATCAAAATTGATATGGATTATTTTATATTTTAGGCATTGTACTTATGGTTTTATATTTGATATTATTTTAATAAAGATATATGTTATAAGATATATCTTATAATATTTGCAAAATTTATAAAATTGGAGGCATTTTATGAGTACAAGAACTGAAATGTTATGTAAAAACATTGAATTTATAGGTTATGACGATATGAATGGCAAACCAGGATTTCAAATGGCTATGCAAAAATCTGGAGATAAATATTATATCTATACAGCTTCATTTAGACACAATGGATGGAATATAATTGATGTTACTGATCCAGCACATCCAAGAAATGTTAAGTGGCTTCAAGGTCCATGGCTGTCTGAAGATTTGCATGATGGACAGGGTACACCAAAGATTCAAATTGCTGACGGAATTATGGTTACAGCACATGGTGGAACAATGAAAGAATTACATGGTACAGAAATTGGTTTACCATTCTGGGGAGGAATAATGATCTGGGATGTAAAAACAGATCCGGAAAACCCAATTTTATTATCCAAGTTTCAATGTAAAGGTGGAGCTGGAGTACATAGATTCTTCTACAATGGCGGAAGGTATGTATACGTAACCGGAAATGCAGAAGGATTTAATGGATTTATCTTAAGAATAGTAGATATTGAAGATCCTAAAAATCCTGTAGAAGTTGGAAGATGGTGGGCTGACGAACAGTTTATGAATAATAAAGTATCATCAGGCAGTGCACGTTATGGATCAGCAGAAGCATTATCTGCACCATTCCTTCATGCATGTGTTGTTAAAGATGATATTGTTTATATGGCATATGCAAATAAGGGATTTATTATGTTAGATGTAAAGGATAAAACAAATCCTAAAATGTTAAATTGTCTTCCTCTTAATCCACCATTTGGAGGAGGATCAGCAGGAGCGCCAATTCATTCTGTTTTACCATTAGGAGACAGACCTTATGTAGTGGTTACAACAGAAGGAGAAAGGTCAAGATATTTCAGCAATGAAACAACAGAAGGATTATTTAAGAAAATTGTAACTCAGCCTATGAATATGCTTAGCATAGTAGAAGTTACAGATGTAAGTAATCCAAGTCTTATTTCCATTTTCCCATATCCTGAAGTACCTGAAGGATATACTCATGGTACAAACTTTAATGTTGTTGATGGAGTGCGTATTCCATTTGGACCTCACAATATATTTGATGCATTTGGTCAAGATGTTTATGAGAAACGTAATGATAGAGTTTATTGTTGTCATTTTAATGCTGGACTTCGTATTTACGATGTAAGTGATCCTTATGTGCCAAAAGAAATAGCATATTTCCTTCCACCAGATCCAAAGAAGGATTTATTCAATAATGGAGAAGGTAACTTAGTACCAGGAGCAAGAGTTGCAATAACAGAGGATGTTTTAGTTGATGATCGTGGTTATATTTATATAGATACATATATGGATGGATTGTATATATTACGTTGTACTGTTTAACTTACTATTTTATAGAAGAGCAGCTTGTAATTTAACAGTACCTTTCCGTAATAATAAGTTGCTGTCATTGTATTTATAGTAATGGGATTAGATATTTCTATATCCCATTACTATAAATACAAAATGTTAATTGCTTAATAATTTTAAAAAGTAAACGTTTTATAGATGTGAGGTAAATAATTAAAAATAAATTATTATTGAAAGAGGGAATTATAAATGTCAATTCAATTTCAGCCCATGAGAAGCCTTATTTATGTAGATGTTGTAAAAGAGGATTACAGACACATGTTAAAGCATTGGCTTTACTATCATCATGTACCAGAAAGTATGGCGCAGTTTGGTCCATATGTAAGTAAATATGCGTTTTATCCTGCATTACCAACACCACCAGATGGAGAAAGATTTGGAACTCACAGAATGCAGTTAACAGAACATTACTGGTTAGTTAATCCACTAACACCTGAATTTAAAAATAAAGCCATGACTGAATATTTTCCAATTGACGTATTAAAATGGCAAGGCAATGTTCCAGATGATAATGAAGTAGCAATTCTTGAAGGTAAAGAAACAGATAAAATGGAATCAGGAGATGCTGCAAGATCAACAGGTGGTGATAATGGTATGCCTCCATTTATCTGGGCTTTTGTGCCTATTTCCTGGGAAGAAGATTTAAAAGGTGAAGGAAGAACTATGGAAGATGGGCCTAATTATCGTTGGCAGTTTGTAATGAAATATCCAGATGGTGTATCTATGGAAGAAGGGGACAAGTGGTTTTATGAAGAAGTTGTACCAAAATTTCAGGAATCTCAAGATGTAACAAGAATGTTAACAAGCAAGATTATCCAAAGCATTAATAACTGTCCATATCAAAGAGTGGTTGAAATTTGGTTTAATTGTCCTTCAGGCTGGCACAGAACTGCAGTGGAAAGGGCAAAAGAGATTAAAAAACCATCTTGGGCTAAGTATGATGAATTCCCTTATTTGAAACCTAAATTTGAAATTTCAAGTTTATTCTTAACAGATATTGCTGAAAGTGATAACTATACACAGTATCGCGGATTTATTCCTATGCGTTAAATCATCAAATATATTATGGAGAAAGAGGGAATAAGCATGTCAATTAAAAGAAAGGCACTTTTAATTCAAGGCGCTTTTGGTGCAGTTATACTAACCCTTCTAATGCAGCCTATGGGAGCTTTTGGGTTTGCAAATTATAATTGGATGTTATTTGTTGTATTACTTTTATTCTTTGCAATGGGTGCAGATTTTAAGAAGATACCATCTATGATAGTGTGCTACCCTATAGGAATTTTATGGGCAATGCTTAATGGTGTATTAATTGGAGCATTAAAAGACTTGCCACCATGGACTAGTGGTGTAGGATTGACAATTGTTGTAATATTCTCTATATTAACTGTCCATGAAAATTTATTGAGAGATACTATATTCGCAAATATACCAGCATTATTTTTAGGGCTTGCAGAAACATTTTTTATATTTTCAATTCATCCAGCTAATGCGCCAGCAATAACACCATTTCATTTATTTGGATTCTTTCTTTATGGAATGATAATGTCAGTAGTATTAGTAGCTGGTGGTGGTGCACTTTGCAATATATTTCTTGGTAAAGAGTGGCCTAAATACGTATTTGGTGGACAAGAGGAAAAACAACAAACTGTATAATTTAAAATTTGTAAAATAATTATACAGATTAAAATAGAGTAAAAGAATTTGTAAAAATCTTTATACTAACTAATTATATTTGGAGGTTAAAAATGAAAATTTTGGGTATTTCAGGTGGAACAAAGAATGGTCATAATGATGCTATGTGCAAAGAAGCTCTTATGGGTGCAAAAGAGGCAGGCGCAGAAGTTGAATTTATCCGTCTTATGGATTTAGATATAAAACATTGTACTGGATGTACAGCTTGTGTTCAAACACTTATGTCAGGAAAAGGAAATATGTGTGTTTTAAAAGATGACTTTGATTGGCTGCTTGACAAAATGTTAGATGCAGATGGAATAGTTGTGGCACTTCCAATCTTTGAAAAAGGTGTGCCTGGAATTTTTCAGACAATCACAGATCGTTTTGGACCAAGAATGGATAGAGGAAATAATGTAATAGCAGCTAAAATTGCTGAAGAAAAAGGTGGAAAAGCTCCAGATCCAAGAATATTAAAGGATAAGGTTATTTCCTACATGGGAATTGGTGGTTCTGATTGGACTATAAAGTTCCAATGTACCGCAGCAATGCAGGCTTTAACTCCTATGTGGAAGGTTATTAATAATGAAACATTCCCATGGTCTTCTGGTATTATTATAGATGATGAAAGAGTTGCAAGGGTTCATCAAATAGGAGTTAACATTGCAAATGCAGCAAAGGATATTTCAAATGCTTTATATAAAGGAGAAGAGGGCGTTTGTCCACATTGTCATTCTAGAAACTTCTTCTTAGATAGAGAATCTACACATGCTATTTGCGAATTATGTGGTATTGAAGGTGACATTAAAATTGTAGATGGTAAAGTAAAGTTTGAATTCCCAGAAGAACAGTTAGAACATGCACATGATACTTTATCTGGAAAATTTAAGCATGGTGATGATATTGGAAAGACTATATCTACAATTGCGGATATGAAAAAAACTGATAAGTATAAACAACGTTTGGAAAGTTATAAGAACTTTATTACAGGAACAATGCCAGAAAAGTAAAATACTCAAAAGTATTATGGATTAACATAAAAAATTTAGTTTTATTAAAAAATTTTAGTCTAAAAGAAGGCTGTTACAATAATTAGTGTAACAGCCTATTAAATTATTAAATTTTAGGAAGAGGTATATTATATGAACGAAAGAAAATTAAATGTTTTAACATTAGCTTTGGGAATAGCACTGCTGCCTCCAATATGGGCAGTAATAAGTCCTTATTTTGGCATTACTACAGGCGCTGTAGCTTTGATTTGTGCTGGGATTTTTCTTGCAAATGGAAATAGAGTAGAAGATGGTGTTAAGATATCTATAGGTTTTTTGCTAGGAGATTTATGGGGGTGTATAGCACTGAAAGCAATGGATATGGTAAAATTAAATGAAAATATAGAACTTTTTTGCGCTTTATTTATTTTAGGAGGACTAGCAGTAATTATTGCAAGTACTAAATTAGAAAAAATAATATTTTTGCCAGCATGGTTATCTGGATGGGCAATAACTTTATTGCTTATGGCTCCATTAAATATGAATTGGGGAACCTTACCTATTCAAATAGGAATATCCATGTTAATGGGAGTATGGTATGTAGGTATAGGTGTATTAAAGTTTCAGAATTTACTAATTACAATGATAAAAAAGTAATTCGATAAGATGAGAAGTTTAAATGAATTTGCAGCTTTAATTTTTAAATGTTTTGTCTTGTATTTAGTAATTTTTAAGGAGAATGTGTATGATAAAAAAAATAGGATTTATTGCCTCGGATGAAAAATTAAAGGATATTGTTGTACATTTATTTAGAAAAGAAGTTGAACAAGGCGAAATAATTATAGATATATTAGATCCTGATAATATGAAAGCACAAGGAAAGATGCTGGAGAATAGGGGAGCAAGTGCTATTATAGCAAGAAGTGGAGGATATCGTCATACTGTAGGTACGGTAAATGTACCAGTTATAAATTTAAAAATAAGTACGTTAGATATTTTATATGCAATAAAGAAGGCTGGTAAATATAAGAAAGATATAGTTATTGTCATATCAGATTTAGAGTATTTTAGTTATGAGGATTGGAAGGATGTTATTCATGAGAAGATTATAATTGAAAAGTTTGAGGATAAGGATAATATAGAATCCATAATTAATAAATATAAGAAAATAAGAGATAAGGTCATAGTGGTTGGTGGCGGTATTCCTTGCATGTACGCTGAAAATTTAGGAATAGATAATGTTTCTATAGGTGCAAGCAATGAATCTATCTGTGATATATTTGAACATGCAAAACAGTTAGTAGATAGTTTGTATGAACAAAATTACAGAAATGAAGTATTAAATATGATTCTAGACGGTGTACATGATGCAGTTATTGCTATAGATAGGAATGGAAAAATTATATTATACAATGAAAGAGCACAGGAATTATTAAAAAAGTCTAGTACCAATGTCATGGATAAAAATATTGAGGAAGTTTGTCCAGAACTTACTTTTATGATGGATGTTTTAAAAAGTGGAGTTAATCAATATAATGAAATAAAAAATTTGCCTGAAATAGTAATCACAGCTAATACATCTGTGTTGAATATAGATGGACAAACTCATGGCGTTCTTTGCTCTTTTCAAGATATTACTAAGCTTCAAAATTTAGAAAAAAAGATAAGATATGAATTAAATAAAAAAGGTCTTGTTGCTAAGTATACATTTCAAAATATCATTGCCAATGATCCCATAATGAAAAATACAGTATCAAAAGCTATTAAAATAGGATTAGATGATAGTACTGTTATGATTTATGGTGAAAGCGGTACAGGTAAGGAAATGTTTGCTCAGAGTATTCATAACATAAGTAACAGAAAAAAAGAACCTTTTGTAGCTATTAACTGTGCAGCAATTTCTGAAAGTCTTTTGGAAAGTGAGTTATTTGGATATGAAGAAGGAGCATTTACAGGTGCAAGAAAGGGCGGAAAACCAGGTTTATTTGAGCTTGCTCATGGAGGAACTATATTTTTAGATGAAATAAATAGTATGTCTTTGAATCTTCAAGCAAAGATTTTGCGTGTTTTAGAAGAAAAAGAAGTAATGAGAATAGGATCAGATTATGTTATTCCTCTAGATGTAAGAATTATTGCAGCTGCCAATGAAAATTTGAAAGGAAAAATTAAAAATGGTACCTTTAGAAGTGATTTGTTTTATAGATTGAGTATTTTAGAACTGCATATACCACCTCTTAGAGAAAGAAAAGGAGATATAATTCCACTATTTATGCATTATCTAAAAACATTATCAAAAAAAGTATGTGAGTTTAAGCTTGAAAGTAAAATTGAAAAAAAGATACTGAATTATTCGTGGCTAGGGAATGTTAGGGAATTAAGGAATGTTGTTCAAAGATATTTGATTTTTCAAGAAGTAGATTTAGATGAAAATGAAATGCTGGAAGATAACAATAAGTTAGATAACGATGAGAATTTATTAGATTTAAAGCAAATTAATAAGTATGTAGAAGAGAAGGTAATACAAATGTTGAAGAGCAGTGGAATGTCAAAAAACGAAATTGCAAAAAAACTAGGCATAAGTAGAACAGCGTTATGGAGAAAAGGTAAATGTTAACATGGATAATGTAAATAAAATGAAACATAGTGTTAATTTACTGAAACAATAAAATAAAAACATTTACACAAAAACAGGCTTTAGGTCTGTTTTTTATTTTGGCATGAAAGTTGCTAATATAATAGGTATAATGAGAAGCAAAGCTTCACAAGTTAAGAACTAATGGATAAGAGTTAGTAGTGAAGGATGATTTTTAGTTATATAGGAGGAGTAAAATGGTATTTAAAAATTTTGAAGAATTAATTAAAAAAGTTCAAAATTCAGGATCAAAGAAAATAGCAGCAGTAGTAGCAGCACAAGATGAACACACTTTACAAGCTGTATTTAAAGCTAGAAAAGATAATATAGCAGAGCCTTTATTGATAGGAAATAAATCAAAAATAAAAGAAATATTAAGTAACTTAAAAGAAGATTTAGATGATAGTTCTATTATTGATGCAGAAGATGATGCTTCAGCAGCAGCAAAGGCAGTAGAACTTGTTAATAGCAATAAAGCAGACTTTATAATGAAGGGTAAAATTCAAACTGCTGACCTTTTAAAAGCAGTGGTAAATAAGGAAAAGGGACTTAGAACAGGAAGGGTTATGTCTCATTTTGTTATTAATGAAATACCTAATTATCACAAGTTAATAGTAACTACAGATGGTGGAATGATGATGTATCCAAATGTAGATGAGAAAAAGCAAATCATTGAAAATGCTGTTAATACACTTATAGATATTGGATATGAAAAACCAAAAGTTGCAGTTTTAGCAGCTGTTGAAAAGGTTAATCCTAAAATGCCTGAATCTGTTGATGCAGCTTTATTAAAGAAAATGAATCAAAAGGGAGAAATAAAAAACTGTATTGTTGAAGGTCCTATATCCTATGATTTAACTATGAGTAAAGAATCAGCAGAAATAAAAGGATACGGCAGTCCTGTAGTGGGAGACGCAGATGTTTTAATTGTTCCAAACATTACTGCAGGGAATATACTTGGAAAAGCTTTAGTTTTCTCTGCAGGTGGTAAGATGGCAGGTTTTATAGTTGGAGCTAAGGTTCCTATTGTTTTAACTTCAAGAGGATCTTCAGCTGAAGAAAAATATCTATCATTAGTATTATCTGCATCAGCAGCTAAGTAATAAATTTAGAATAATTACTTACAAAAAGAAATAAGGAAAAATGATTAAGGGAGGCTGCTTATGAATATTGATTGCAAAAAGTTCACAATGAATAAATCGAATTTTATTTTTGTTGGTGAAGCCGGGAGCGGTAAAAGTGAGATTGCAATAAATTTCGCAAAATACCTTGTTGATCTCAATGAGAAACCAGTACATTTTTTTGATATGGATATGACAAAACCAATGTTTAGGTCCAGAGATGTGAAGGCAGAGATTGAAGAAATGGGTATTATATTTCATCATGAAGAACAGTTCTTTGATGCACCAACAGTTGTAGGCGGCGTTAATCTTTTGCTCAAGGATGAAAATTGTTATGTAGTTATGGATGTTGGCGGAAATGATATAGGTGCACGTGCCATAGGGGGATTTGCTCCTAAAGTAAATCAAGATAATACGGTTGTGTATTATGTTTTGAATGCATATAGACCATGGTCTGGTAATTTGAATCATATAGATGGAACACTTTCATCCATATTGAAAATGTCTCATATTAAATTAGATAAAGTACATATGATAAGTAATCCGAATAATGGGGTTTCCACGACAGTTGAAGAAGTATTAGAAGGAAACTTAAAAATGCTTGAAATGATAGGAGCTTTAATTAATATAGATTTTACCTGTGTCAATGAGACTTTATATGAGAAAGTAAAATCTAGGACAGACATTCCTTTGATGCCTATTCATTTATATTTGACATATCCGTGGAACCAATAATTCTTGGTAAACCTTTGATTACAAAGGGATCAATTAGCTATGAACATTAATAGAAATGTTTAAATCATGTTTATTTTGAAAGGAGAATTTGATTAAAATGGCAAAAGCAGAGATTAGATCAGAAAGCTGTAAGAGTTGTCAATATTGTATTAAGTTTTGCCCTAAAGGTGTACTTGCTGTAGGACATGAAGTTAATTCAAAAGGCTATGAATATGTAGTGCCAGTTAATATGGATGCTTGTATAGGATGCTGCATGTGTGCAAGAATGTGTCCTGATGCTGCTATTGAAGTATATAAATAATAAACAAGGGGGAAGAGAAAAAATGTCTAGAATATTTATGAAAGGCTGTGAAGCTATTGCAGAAGCAGCTGTTAGAGCCGGCTGTAGATTTTTTGCCGGATATCCTATCACACCACAAAATGAAATTCCAGAATATTTCGCAAGAAGATTGCCTGAAGTTGGAGGAAATTTTGTACAAGGAGAAAGCGAAGTTGCTTCTGTAAATATGGTTTATGGCGCTGCTTCAACAGGAACAAGAGCAATGACATCATCATCAAGCTGTGGTATATCACTAAAAAGTGAAGGTATTTCATACTGTGCATCAGCACGTATACCAATGGTGTATGCTAACATATCACGTGGAGGCCCTGGTGTAGGTTCTATCCAACCAGCTCAGCAAGATTACCTTCAAGCAACAAAAGCTTCAGGTAATGGTGGATTCCAAATGTTAGTATTTGCTCCATCTACAGTTCAGGAAGCTGTTGACATGACATATAAAGCATTTGATTATGCACAAAGAGACAGAAACCCTGTTTTAATTCTTTGTGACGGTGTTATTGGAACAATGATGGAACCAGTTGTGTTACCTGAAATGAAAACAGATGAAGAAGTTGCTGAATTAAAAGCATCTAACAAAGATTGGGCTTGTATTGGTCATAAATTAGACTACAAAAATAGAGCATGGATTCAACCAGGTCAATGGTTGACAAGCAAAATGCAGAGCGTAAATGAAGAAGCTGCTGCTTTATATGCCTCATGGGAAAAAGATGTACAAGTAGAAGAATATATGATAGAAGATGCAGAGATTGTTGTTGCAGCTTATGGTATTTCAGCTCGTGTATCAAAATCAGCTGTTGATATTCTTCGTAGGGAAGGTATCAAAGTTGGATTAATCAGACCAATTACGGTACATCCTTTCCCATATAAAGCCTTTGATAATATCAATTATGATGTGTGTAAAGCTGTTGTTGATGTTGAAATGTCTATTCCAGCACAGTTTTTACAGGATGTAGAAAAAGGCGTAAAAGAACGTTGTTCAATTGATACATGCTTATGCTCAGGTGGTAACATTATGAGCCGTGAAGCTATTATTAAAGCTATTAAAAAAATTAATGAAAACTAGGAGGGTATAGAAAATGGAAAAGGTTTATTCAAGAACAAAAACAATCCAAGAAGATAAAGTTTCCGGTTTCTGCCCGGGATGTATGCATAGTACAGTTATCAAATTAATAGGCGAAGTTTTAGAAGAAATGAACATTGTTGAAAAAACTGCTTGTGTTCTTGGTATAGGATGCTGCGGACTTCATATGGACTATATTGCATATGACAATATAACTTCTCCTCACGGACGTGCCTGTGCAGTTGCAACAGGTATTAAAAGAGCAAACCCAGATACATTGGTTTTTACGTATCAAGGAGATGGTGACTTTGCTTCTATTGGACTTGCTGAATCAGTTTCAGCAGCAAACCGCGGCGAAAACATTACTGTTATTTTTATAAACAATGGTATTTATGGTATGACAGGAGGCCAGATGGCTCCTACTACATTAATGGGTATGAAAGCAAGTACAGCGCCTAAAGGACGTATAGCTGAGGAACATGGATATCCAATGCATATGTGTGAAATATTAAATCAGCTTACAGCACCAGCATATTTAGAGCGTACAAGCTGCAATACTCCACAAAATGTAATTAAAACTAAAAATGCAATCAGAAAAGCTTTCGAAAACCAGTTAAATGGTAAAGGATTTTCAATGGTTGAAATTGTAACAAACTGCCCAACAAACTGGGGACTTGAACCACTGGATTCACTTAAATTCATTGAAGAAAAAATGCTTCCAGAATACCCATTGGGTGTAATAAGAGATAAATAGGAGGAAGAGATATGGAAACAAACTTGTGTGTTGCCGGATTCGGCGGACAGGGTGTCATGACACTTGGAAAATTTTTAGCATCTGCAACCTGTGATTCTACAGATAAAAACGTTACTTTCTTCCCATCATATGGAGCTGAGCAGCGTGGTGGTACAGCAAACTGTTTCGTTGTTATTTCAGACGAAATGATAGGAGCACCTTTAGGTGACGTTATGGATGATTTGATTGTTATGAACGAACCATCATTAGATAAATTTCTTGATACATTAAAAGAAGGCGGTAGACTTTTCAGTAACAGCTCAATCGTTAAAAAAGACATTGCAAGAAAAGATATTAAAATAATTTCTGCACCTGTAACAGAGCTTGCTCTTGAGCTTGGAAATGCAAAAGTTCTTAATGTTATCATGCTTGGCGTATATATAGGGTTTACTGAAGTTATTTCTCCTGAAATTGTTTGGGAAACAATTGAACACAAACTTGGTAAAAAGCCAAAGTTACTTCCATTAAACAAACAAGCCTTTGAAAAAGGGCTTGAAATTGGAAGGTCTCAAAAATAAAAATATAGAGGATTGTAATAATATAAAGTTTAATAACTCAAATTTCGCACATACAATTTTAACTTAATGTAAGCAAATTGCGAAGCATTTTTTAAAGAGGACAGAGGACAATTGTCCTCTTTAAAAAAGTTGCTTCGCAATATTTTTAAACTGCGAAAATTGAGTAATTAACTTAAAAATAGGAGGAATAGTAAATGAGTTACAATATATTAGCAATTAACCCAGGATCTACTTCTACAAAAATAGCTTTATATGAAGATCAAAAAGAAATATTTTGCAAAACGTTAGATCATCCAGCTGAACAAATTGAAAAATATGAGAATGTGACAGATCAATTTGATATGAGAAAAGAAGTTGTTCTTTCATTTTTTAAGCAAAATGGATATGAAGTTAAAGAATTAGCTGCAGTTGTTGGAAGAGGTGGAATGGTTCCAAAAGTAAAATCTGGAGCTTATAAAGTTAATGAAACAATGGTAAATAGATTGAAAAATAATCCAGTAGTAGAACATGCTTCAAATTTAGGAGCTTTAATTGCTTATGAAATAGCAAATTCTATTGGAGTACCAGCCTATATATATGACTCTGTTAGAGTAGATGAATTAGAGGATATAGCTCGTATATCAGGTATGCCAGATATACCAAGAACAAGTACTAGTCATGCATTAAATACAAGAGCAATGGCAATGAAGGTTGCAAAAAAATATGGTAAAAAATATTCAGATATGAATTTTATTGTAGCTCATTTAGGTGGAGGAATATCAGTAAATGTTCATAGAAAAGGACAAATGGTAGATATAATGGCAGATGACGAAGGACCATTTTCACCTGAAAGAGCTGGAAAAGTTCCTTGCAATGCACTTATAGATCTTTGCTATTCAGGAAAATACGATAAAAAAACTATGAAGAAAAAATTAAGAGGAAATGGTGGATTAAAAGCTTATCTTAACACTGTTGATGCTAGAGAAGTTGAAAAAATGATTGAAAGTGGAGATGAAAAAGCTAAGCTTGTCTATGAAGCTATGGCTTATCAGGTTGCCAAGGGAATAGGTGAACTTGCAACAGTAGTAGAAGGTAAGGTAGATGCTATCGTTATTACAGGAGGTATAGCATATTCTGATATGATAACTAACTGGATTAAAAAGCGTGTAGAGTTTATTGCACCTGTTGAGATTATGCCTGGTGAAAATGAAATGGAATCTTTGGCTTTGGGAACTCTTAGAGTATTAAAGGGTGAAGAAGAAGCAAGAGAATATGTTGAATAATATGTTTTAGGAAATATTAAAAAGGAGGTATTTTTAATGAACGTTAAAGAAACTAAACTTGAAGATGTTTTAAAAAGTCGTGGTATTGACATGAAAGATGTTGATAATATTTCAGAAGCAGATATTCCAGAAGCAAAAGAAAGCACTCAAAAGCTTATGGATATTTATTATACTTTAAAAGTTACTGCAGATATGGAAGCTGCGTATTGGTATAACAGAACTTGGTGGGAAAATGATGGTGAAGTAATTGAAGTAAGAAGAGCTAAAGCTGTAGCAGCTTCTTTATCACACATGACACCTACAATTTTACCTTATGAGAAGCTTGTTATGAACAAGACAAAAAATGTTAGAGGTGCATTTCCATTTCCTTGGGTTTGTGCAAGTTTCTTTAATGCTCAAGCAGAAGCTTTAATGAACGAAGTTGATGCTCCCGCAGAAAATGAAGCTGATTCAGTAAGTGTTGTTGGTGCTGGTGGAGGTAATGTTACTGAAAGTTATGGAAATGTTATCTCTGTTGCTAAAAAGTTTGGTATGAGAAAGGAAGAAATTCCGGTTCTAGTTAAAACCTCAAAGCCTTGGGAAGGAATTTCAGTAGAAGAATTAAGTGATAAGTATTCAAAAATGACACCAGGATATGATCAGTTTAAAAATATCATGGAAAGTGTTATCTGTATGTTCGATTCCTTTGCAATTCCACAGGGACGTGAAGTAATTAACTATTATATGCCTTTGCAGTATGGTTTTGATGGAATTATCAAGTTATGTGATGAAAAAATTGCTGAAGTTATGGGTGAAGCTGGTGATGACGGCAATTTCGGCATGAGCAGAGGTTATTACTATGCAGCAATGAAGGAAATTACTAAGGGGTTAAGTGCATGGTGTGAAAACTATTCAAAGAGAGCGAAATATTTAGCTTCTATTGAAACAGATCCAGAAATTAAAGCTAACTATGAAAAAATTGAAGAAGTTATGGGAAACATTGCTCATAAGAAACCTGCAAATTTCTGGGAAGCACTCCAGATGACGCTTTGCTGTCATTTAGGTGTTGTTAATGAAGATCCTCAATCTGGTCTTTCAATTGGTAGGCTTGGACAAGTATTGCAGCCATTCTATGAAAAAGATGTAGAGGATGGTGTTATGGCAGATGAAGAAGTAATTGAACTTCTTGAGTTATACAGAATTAAAATTACTTGTATTGAATGTTTTGCATCAGCTGGTGTATCTGGCGGCGTTCTTTCTGGTAATACCTTTAACAACCTTTCATTAGGCGGACAAAATTATGATGGACTTTCAGCAGTTACTCCACTAGAATATTTAATTGTTGAAGCAGGCATGAGAAATCAAACTCCTCAGCCTACGTTGAGTGTATTATACGATGAAAAAACGCCAGAAGACTTCCTTATGAAGGCTGCTTCATGTACAAAACTAGGGCTTGGATATCCTGCATGGATGAACAACCAGACAGGTATGAACTTTATGATGAGAAACTATGGAGCAGAGGGAATGGATCTTCATGATGCAAGAGCATGGTGTCTTGGAGGATGTCTAGAATCTGCCCCTGGATGCTTTTTGCCACTTGAATATAATGGAAAAGTAACAATGATCCCAGGAGGCGCATCACCTACATGTGGTACAGGTGTTCATTTTATTGGTATGCCTAAAGTACTTGAACTTGTTTTAACAAACGGTTTAGATAAAAGAACAGGAAAACAAGTATATCCACCTCATAATAAGAAGCTTGATTCTTATGAAACAATGGTAGATCAATGGAAAGAGTATATGGAACTTACTACAGATGTTGTAAATAGGTGTAACAATATTCAAATGGATATTTGGAGAAAATATAACATGCCAGCTGTTAATTCTTTATTAAAACCTGATTGCTTTACAAAGGGGAAACACATTGGCACTATGGGAGCGAGATATAACTCATGTATTAACTTTGAATCCTGCGGCACTATTACTTTAGTAAATTCATTGACTTCTATTAAGAAGAATGTCTTTGATGAAAATAAATTTACAATTGAAGAAATGACAGATGCAATGCTTAATAATTTTGGATTTAAGACTGCATATGAAACAGGGGTATTCTCACCTGACTTCAGAGAGAGTACAGATAAGAGCACTAAATATGAGAAAATCTTTGCAGCATGTGTAAATGCACCGAAATACGGTAATGCTGATAAGTATGCAGATGAAATTTTTAAAGCGTATCATTATTATATTTATGATATGACACATAAATTCCGTTCATACTATGGTAAACCTTTATATTTATGCCAGATTTCAGTATCAACACATGGTCCTCAAGGCTTTGTAACCTTGGCTACAGCTGATGGAAGACTTGCAGGAACAACTTATTCAGATGGTTCTGTATCTGCAGCAGCAGGAACAGATAAGAATGGTATATATGCTATATTTGAATCTGCAACAGTTTATGATCACTCAATGCATCAAAATGCACAGATGAATTTAAAATTGCATCCAACAGCAGTTAAAGGTATCAGTGGAACAAGAAAACTTCTTGATCTTGTACGTGCTTACATGAGAAAAGGTGGATTCCATGTTCAGTTTAATGTTGTTGATTCTAAAACATTGAGGGATGCTCAGCTTACACCAGAGAAATATAGAGAACTTATGGTTCGTGTAGCTGGATTTACTCAATACTGGTGTGAAATCGGTAAGCCTATTCAAGATGAAGTTATTTATAGAACTGAATATGATAAATAATAAGGTATACTAAAAAATGAATGGAGGTAATAGCAATGCGCCACTATGATTGTAAAAATTATATAAATTTAGATTGTGAAAAAGGTCTTTGTGCATTAACAAAAGGAATGGTTCCTATTGATGGTGAAGGAAGTGAGGCTTGCCCTAATTTTAAGGTGGCTGAAAAATGCGGAAACTGCAAAAGCTTTTGTAATCCAGATAAATATGGATTGGGAACATGCAAAGGCTTGGAAAAAGAAAACTGGGCATATGCTACTTGTGGTGCTTCTACATGTCCAGGATATAAAGCAGAATAGGGTAATGATATGAAGGAAAAAGGTTTAATATTTGATATACAAAGTTTTTCTGTACATGATGGGCCAGGTTGTAGAACCAGTGTATTTTTTACAGGGTGTCCACTTCAGTGTAAATGGTGTGCCAATCCAGAAAGTTGGATTAAGAAAAAACATATTATGGTTGCAGAAAATGTATGCAAATGGAAAAGTGGCTGCCGTGCATGTATAAATGTATGTTCGTATAGTTCAATTAAATTTAATGAGAATGGCAGGTTGGGAATCTCCTGGGATACTTGTGAAAAATGTGAAACTTTTGATTGTGTTAATATCTGTCCCAATAATGCTTTGAAGCAGTGTGTTAAGGAATATACAGTAGATGAACTTATGACAATTTTAAAACGTGATTTCAATAATTGGGGTCCTGATGGAGGAGTAACCTTTACAGGAGGAGATCCTCTAATGCATCATGAATTTTTGGTGGAAGTACTTAAAAAATGTTATGATAGCCAGATTCATAAAGCAATTGAAACCAGTGGATATGCAAAACAGGAAGTTTTTTTAGAAGTATTAAAGCACATTGATTTTGCATTTATTGATGTGAAAAATATGGATAGAGAAAAGCATAAGCAAGGAACTGGAGTTTATAATGATTTAATACTTTCAAATATTGAAGCACTTAAAAAGTCCAACTGGAATGGAAGACTTGTTTTAAGACAACCCACTATAGCAGGATATAATGACAGTGATGAAAATGCATACAAGCTAATTGAATATATGAATAAAAATTCTCTATATGAGATCAACATTTTGAAATTCCACAGATTAGGAGAAACAAAGTGGAATCAATTGGGGAAAGAATACGAATATAGTAAATATGGAGATGTGACAAATGAAAAAATGGAACATCTTCAGCAGTTATATTTAGATAATAATATAGCTTGCTATATAGGTGATAACACGCCCTTTTAATCTTATATTTTAATAGAGCTGGAGATGAGGTAAGTCTTTCTCCAGCTCAAATTATCTTAATACCTATATTGAAAATATTTTGTACCTAACAAACTTATCTAAAGTAAGATAAAATAAATTATATAAGGATATGTAAGTATTACCATGGTTTCCAGGCTTAGATTTGCCTAAAAACATGGTAAAAGGAATGAATTTGGTGAAAATTACAATTTTATATTAGTATGAAACTATATTTAAGGAATCAATATACTCACATAGTATTTTTTTTAGATCTAGTATATCTTTCATTTCATAGTATCCAGATTTTTTATATATATAATTTACTGCATTAATAGCTCCCAAGGAAAAAGCTTTTCTGGAAAAGGATTCATGGCTTATTTCTATTTGGTCGTATTCTCCAACTATAAGTAACTTATGTTTTCCTACTATGTTGCCAGCGCGTATAGCATCAATAGGAATAACCTTATTATTTACTCCTGCAGCTTGAAGTCCATGTTTAATCTCATTTGATAATTTTAATGCTGTACCTGAAGGTGAATCTTTTTTGTTTTTATGATGCATTTCTATAATTTGAAAATCATAACTGTTTAGTATAGTTGCTGCAATATTACTTAGTAACATCATTACATTTACACCTAGAGTAATATTAGGTGCATAAACTATACCGTTCTTAAATTTATAGGATATATGTTGAAGAGTATTGATGTTCTCTTCAGTAAAACCAGTAGTACCAATGACCATATTTATTTTCATTTTTGATAATGTAACAGCATTTTTCAAAGTTGCTGCAGGAGTTGAAAAATCTATGAACACGTCAGGCTTAGTTTTAAAAATTATGCTTTCTAGTTCATTAGAAGTACTTATTTTTATGTTTGTATTACTATTTTCAAGTAACTTTCCTAAGTCCATTCCTTTTTTTGTGCTTTTTGGACTGCAAACTGCAGCTACAATTTGCATATTATTTTGTCCTAAAATTCCATTTGCGATATGTTGTCCTGTTTTGCCTAAACCTATTAGACCTACTTTAATCATATTATTTCCTCCTTTTTCTTACCATGACATCAAAACTTTTAGATATGAAAATATTGAGTAAAAATCATTTCTAAGTATTGATTTACATATTTTTTAAAAGTAACAACTTTATTATATCATACAAGTTGTTACTTGTCATTAATAGTTAATTATCTCTATATTGTTTAAAATACTGAATATTTATGATTTTGTGTAAATTAATGCTAAAATAAAGTTTTTAATTATTATAGATTGAAAAAAACTAAAATGTGAAAAAAGCTTAAATTAGTAGTATAAAGCTTTTTTAAAAATTATTATTATGGTATTATATTTTATGGAATTACACTGATTATGTATATGTAAAAATGTTTTAATTTCAATTTAGTGGTGAATTTTTATCGTTTTAAATGAAATTGGATTATTAGTGTATCAAATTAGTGAATATTAATATTTTTTTAATAGAATATTATTGGGAGGAGGATTTACTTTAAGATATAATATATTTTAAAGTATAATTTAAAATGTCATCGGAATACATAAAAAAACCAGTTTATCAAAAAATAGCAATTGATATAGCGAACAGAATATTATCTGGTGATTTTTCTGTAGGAGACAAACTTCATGGAAGATCATCTCTTTCAAGTTATTACAATGTTTCGCCTGAAACTATTAGAAGAGCAATTATTCTTTTAAATGACATGGATATAGTGGAAGTAATAAGAGGTAGTGGAATTATTATTAAATCAGTGGATAATTGTGTAAAGTTTATAGATAAATTTAAAGATATAGATTCTATAAATTTATCTAGGAAAGAAATATTAGATTTAATAAATCAAAAAAAATTGTTAGAGGAAAAAATTGAAGGAAAAATTGATGAACTTATAGATTATTCTAATAGATTTATTAATACTAATCCCTTCATGCCTTTTGAGTTTAAAATATATAAAGGACTTAGTATTATAGGAAACACTATATCCGAAAGTAAGTTTTGGCAAAATACAGGTGCTACTATAGTAGGAATAAGAAGAAAAAGCAATTTAATACTTTCACCAGGACCTAATGCTGCATTCCAAGAAGGAGATACTTTGTTGGTAATAGGTGAAGAAGATGTTTATGGAAAAATTAAGAAATTTATTTATGAAGATAATAAATAATTGAGAATAATACAATAAAATTTAAAAATAGAAGTTGACAATCTATATTTGTGTTGTTATAATTTAAAACATAAATTGAATATAAATTTCGCACTTATCAAGAGTGGTGGAGGGACTGGCCCGATGAAACCCAGCAACCAGTATCATTTTTTTAATGGTATATTGGTGCTAACTCCTGCGGCGTAAGCTGAGAGATGAGAGGTTAAATTAAGAGTAATAGCTCGAGGTTTTTCCTCGGGCTTTAATTTTTGTCTTAAGAAGGTTATACAAGACATATAGTTTTTGTAACTACTATGATTTAACTAATCACAGTTATAACGAATTAAAGTAATAAATTTCTAGAAGAAAGGAAAGGGCCAATGATTAAATTAGTAGATGTAAATAAAAGTTTTTCTGGCAACCAAGTGCTTAAAGATATAAATTTACATGTAAAAAAAGGCGACATTGTAGGTATTGTAGGACATAGTGGAGCTGGAAAGTCTACACTTTTAAGGTGTTTGAATGCTTTGGAAACTTATGATAGTGGAAGCGTAACTATTATGGGGAATGAATTAAAAGAATTAAGTGAAAAAGAAGTAAAGACTATGAGAAAAAGGTTGGGTATGATATTTCAGAATTTTAACCTGCTAAATAGAAAAAATGTATTTGATAATATAGCACTTCCCTTAGAAGTATGGAATTTTGATAAAGCTTATATAGAAAAAAAAGTAACCAATTTAGTTAAGTTAGTAGGACTTGAAGATAAAATTCATAGTATGCCTAAAGATTTAAGTGGTGGACAAAAACAAAGGGTTGGTATAGCAAGAGCATTAGCTTTAGATCCAGAAATATTATTATGTGATGAAGCTACATCAGCATTAGATCCGAATACTACAAAATCCATATTAGAACTTATAAAGAAAATAAATGAAGAATTAAATATTACAGTGGTTTTAGTTACACATCAAATGGAAGTAGTTAAAGAAATATGTAATAGGGTTGCACTTATGGAAAAGGGAGAAATAAAAGGTGAAGGTACTGTAGAAGAGTTGTTCTTAAAACCAGATAAGGATTTACAGAAGCTATTAGGTGAAAATGAAGTACTTCCTGAAAGTGGAGTGAATATAAAAATATTTTTTCCCAAAGAGTACAGTCAGCAGTGTATTATAACTTCAATAGCTAGAGAACTTGATATAGATTTTTCTATAGTATGGGGAAAGCTTGAAAAGTTCAGAGACAATGTTTTGGGATCACTTGTTATAAATACAAATGAACAATACAAAGAAAATATATGCAAATTCTTGGATTCAAAGTCTATAATTTGGGAGGTGATTGAAAATGATGATTAATGAAATATTACTTCCAGCATTATTGGAAACAGTACAAATGGTTTTAATATCTACTTTTTTAGCAGTGGCTATAGGATTTATACCAGCAATTATACTTGTATTAACAGATGAAAGTGGATTGAAACCTAATAAAGTTGTGTATAAGACATTGGATTTTATAATAAATACTTTACGTTCCTTCCCATTTTTAATATTGATGATTTCTATATTTCCACTGACAAAATTAATAGTTGGGACAAGTATAGGAACAAATGCAGCTATAGTTCCTTTGACAATAGCAGCAGCACCGTTTGCAGCTAGAGTAATAGAATCTTCTATGAAGGAAGTAGACAATGGTGTAATAGAAGCAGCGAAATCCTTTGGATCAAGCAACTGGCAAATAATATATAAAGTAATACTAAAGGAAGCATTTCCTTCTATAATATTAGGAATAACTTTAACAGTTATTAGTGTAGTTGGTTATTCTGCTATGGCAGGAGCTATTGGCGGAGGGGGCCTCGGAAATGTAGCTATTAACTATGGATACTATAGATTTAAAACAGATATAATGATTTACACTGTTGTAATCTTAATAGTACTTGTTCAGGTTTTTCAAAGTTTAGGTACATTTATTTATAGAAAATTAAGTAAATAACATTATTTTAAATAACAAAATAAAAATATAATTAAGCGGGGGTAATAAAAATGAAAAAGAAAAAAATAATATCTTTAATACTATCATCACTTGTTGTTTTATCATTAGCAGGCTGTGGTGCTAAAAGTGGAGATGCTTCAAGCAGCACAAGCAAGGATAAAAAAGTAATAAAAGTAGGTGCTACACCAGTACCACATGCGGAAATATTAAAACAAGTAAAACCAATACTACAAAAAGAAGGTTATGATCTTCAAATTGTTGAATTTACAGACTATGTAACACCAAATACTTCTTTAAATGAAGGACAGTTAGATGCAAATTTTTATCAACACGTACCTTACTTAGAACAGTTTAATAAAGAAAAACATACTGAGTTATCTTATACTGTAAAAGTTCATCTTGAACCAATGGGAGTATATTCAAATAAGGTTAAAAAGATAGCTGATATAAAAGATGGTGCAGAAATTGCTATACCTAATGATCCAACAAATGGATCTAGAGCTTTAAAAGTACTTCAAAATGCAGGACTTATTAAAGTAAAAGATGGTGAACTTATTTCAAAAGCAGATATAACTGAAAATAAGAAAAATATCAAAATAAAAGAATTAGATGCACCTCAACTTCCAAGAGTTTTAGGTGATGTAGATGCAGCTGTTATAAATGCAAATTATGCTCTTCAAGCAAATTTAAATCCTACAAAGGATGCTATTGCTATAGAACCAAAGGATTCACCATATGCTAATGTACTTGCAGTAAGAACTAAGGATAAGGATAAAGATTCTATAAAAGCTTTATCTAAAGCACTTAATTCACCAGAAATCAAAAAGTTCATAGAAGAAAAATATAAAGGAAGTATAATTCCATCATTTTAATATTTAGGTTTAGGGGGCTGATGCACTAATTAGTGTGTTAGCCTCTTTATTTATCTTTAAATTTATGTAAGAATATATTTTAGAGGTGAAACTATGTTTTCAGATATAAAGTTTAATAAAGAAGTACCTGTATATATACAAATTAAGGATTATATTAAGGAAATGATACTTGGAGGCATGCTCCAAAGTGGAGAAAAGCTGCCTTCTACAAGAGAAATGTCATCTATTATGAAAGTAAGTAGAAATACTATTATATATGCTTATGAGTTTTTGGAGGATGAGGGATTTATATCTATTAAAAAAGGAAAAGGTGCATTTGTATGTGAAATTCATGTAGAAATGCAGGAAAAGTGGAATGTAAATTGGAACACCTTGATAAATGATTATGCAAGAGCTTCTGAAAGCCTTGATATTGTAAAACATGAGGCTAAGTGGAAAAAAGGAATGATATCCTTTAAAAGCATAGCACCAGATGAAAATCTTTTTGATGTGGAAGAATTTAAAAAAGCTTTTTTAAATCGTATGTCTATAGAAGGTGAAAAAATATTAAATTATGGGTATGCTCAAGGTTATAGACCATTGATTAATTATCTTCTTAAATATATGAAAAATAAAGGAGTTAATATAAAAGGCAAGGATATATTAATAACCAATGGTTTTACTGAAGGTTTTGATATAATATTATCATCTCTTACAAAGACAAATGATAAAGTACTTTGCGAAAATCCTACACACAATACAGCAATAAAAATAATGAAGCTTCATGGATTAACTATTGAAGGCGTGGATATGGATATTGATGGGATAAGTATAAAAAAACTAGAGAAAAAACTTGAAAAGGATAAATTCGCACTTTCTTATTTTATTCCATCCTATCATAATCCTACAGGGATTGTAATGTCACCAGAAAAAAGAGTTAAGCTTTATAAATTATTGAAAAAGTACAATATTCCAATAATAGAAGATGGATTTAATGAAGAACTTAGATATACAGGAGCACATGTTGCTCCAATAGCAGCATTGTGTGGAGAAGGAAATAGTGTAATATATATAGGAAGCTTTTCAAAAGTACTTTTTCCGGGTATAAGAGTTGGATGGATTTTAGGTGATGAAAATATTATCGGATATTTAGAAAGTGTGAAAAGAAGTAGAAATATTCATACCTCATTTTTGGATCAAGCTGTGTTCTACGATTACTTACAGGGTGGAAATTTTGAAAAGTATATAAAAAAAGCTAGAAAAGTCTATAGAGAAAAATATGAATTTGCAATTGAATGTGCCAAAAAGTATATTTCTACAGGTCAGGTTATGGGAGAAGGAGGATTGCATATATTCATAAAAATTGATGGAATTAACGCTAGAAAATTATTAGATAGATGTTGTAATAAGGGTATCATATTTACACCAGGGGATATTTTTTATACAGATAGTAAAGGCTTTGATACATTTAGATTAGGATTTTCCAGAGTAACAAAAGAGGAAATAAAAATAGGATTTAAAATAATTGGCAGTGAAGTTGAAAACTTAATGAAAGAAATTGGGGGAGAAGAAAATGTTTAGTGAAAATTATAGAATTAAAGAGGAAACAGATTGGGAAGGAAGAATTGATAGTGAAACTAATTTTGATGCATTTAGATGGCATCAATGGGTTAAAAGTATTGATTTAAGGAAAGAGGATTTGACTCCTTTTACTGGAAAGTTAGGTTTTGCTTTTATTGGTTTTTGTTGTGATGAAGGAATTAAACGAAATAAAGGCAGAGTTGGAGCTGTTAATGGACCTAAAAGTATTAGAAAAGAATTAAGTGGGTTGCCTTGTGCTTTTGCAAAGGATGTTGAACTTTTCGATGCAGGAGATGTATTTTGTGATGGTATAAGTTTAGAGGAAAGTCAAAATTTGCTTTCGGAAGCAGTGTCAAAAATATTATCCTTAAATCTTTTTCCTATAGTTTTAGGTGGAGGGCACGAGGTTGCCTTTGGACATTATAATGGAATATTAAACAGCTTATTAAAAAGTGAGAATAAACCTAATATAGGAATTATAAATTTTGACGCTCATTTTGATATTAGACCTTATGAAAATGGAGGAACTTCAGGAACTATGTTTAGGCAAATATCAGATATTTGTAAGGAAAAGGAGTTAAAATATAATTACTTTTGTATTGGAATTCAAAAGCACAGTAATACTGTAGAGTTGTTTAAAACTGCAGATAAGCTTAACGTAGACTATGTTTTGGCAAAGGATATTTCAGGAAACAATATATTTGATCAATTAGATAAGTTGGATAATTTTATGAAGGATCAAGAACACATTTATATAACTGTATGTTCAGATGTATTTTCTTCTGCTTTTGCTCCAGGAGTAAGTGCATCACAGTCATTAGGATTAGATCCTGAAATAGTGTTAAAGTTCATTAAACATATTTTAAAATCAAATAAAGTAATAAGCTTTGATATAGCTGAAGTATCCCCAAGATTTGATCAAGATAATAATACTGCAAATTTAGCAGCAGTTATAATATTTTCAGTAGTTACAGCTTTAGCTAAGATCAATAATTTATCATATTATTAATACAAAAGTTATATTTAATTTTATAGTTCAAAATAAAAATAGCACAATATATTAAAACTTCAATATATTGTGCTAAAGCTATTCTTATAAGTAAAGTATAGAAAAAACTAAGAGTTACTTGAAACTACACTAAATTTTTTTATATAAAGTCTATAGCCTATTTCTTCAAATAAAGTAAATAGACTTGTAGTTATGAAGTATAGTCCGAGTGCTATTGGAGCTTTTATAGTTATTAGTATACTGAATATACTGGTTATAATTAAACTTGTTTTAGAAAGTTTAACTTCCTTTAACACTTTGAAATAATCCAAATTA
This sequence comes from Clostridium sp. JS66, assembly GCF_033561535.1. Lineage (NCBI taxonomy): Bacteria > Bacillati > Bacillota > Clostridia > Eubacteriales > Clostridiaceae > Clostridium > Clostridium sp. JS66. The sequence continues at coordinate 1,271,433 of NZ_CP131467.1, forward strand.
GTAATAAGCTGTGGGCATATAGAAATTAAACCATATATAATTGGAACAATGTAGTAACTATCACATAGTTTAATACTTGAAACCCAAGGTAGAATAATTGTGCCAACTTGCACTGGCATTTTCATCACTACATTATACAAAGTGAAAAGTATTGGCAGCTGTATAAAGGTAACTAGACATCCTAAAGTACTTTTAGCAAGCTGCTGTTCATATTTAACAGTTTCTTCTTTAATTCTTTTTTCATTATTCTTATACTTACTTTTTATATCCTGAATCTTTTGTGAGATTCTCTGCTGATTATACATTTCAGATTTTTGTTTTATGGAAAATGGAACAAGTATTATCCTTACTAATATAGTTAAAAAAATTATGGAAATACCCCAATCTCCAGTGAAATTGAAAATACTACTTAATATTTGGTTGAAAAGGTTAAAAATAATGTTCATTAAAATCTCTCCTTGTTTATTGATTAAAAGATAAGTTTTAGTGAAACAATATTTTTAAAATGCACACAAAATCTCCAAATATTATATTTTTCAAAAACTGAATAATCTTCTATATGTAGTTTTTTAATGTATTTAACAGCTTTTGTATTAATAGCTGCACAAATATCTATATAAATATGCTTTGTGTATTTTTTATAAGAGTATATTATATATGAGAATATACTTGAAATACAAATAAACAAAAATACAATTTGCATTAAGTTTAAAACATTTAATCTCATTGCTACTATCTCCTTAAGTAGTATTATTAACTATTTGAATTATATCATTGAAATTTTAATAAAGCAAGCATATTTGTTAAAATTTTACTAAGAAGTTTAAGTACTATGTGACATATAGTTTTAGTTAATTGATATTTTATTTAAAAACTCATCAAAATACTTATAAAATTCTTCTTTGTTTCCTAAATGAACATTGTGATCAGGATGGGACATTTCATGTACAAGGCAGTTTGAAATTAAAGATTGCATTTTTATAAAATCATTATCTGGTATTGCTTCATGACTTTTAGATCTAATTAACAATACTGGACAATTTATATTTGGTAATAGATGAAACCAATCTTCATAATGAGCAATAATGGCAGCTACAGCTTGAGAATTGAACATCATTTCATATCCTTCTATAGATTCTACTAAACTATTCATAAAATACTGGTACTCCAAATTTGAACTAGCAGCTTGCTTAATAAAGTTCATTGCTTCATTTAGTGTAGCAAATGGTAGAGGCCAGTCTTTTGTAAAAGGATCAATAAGCTCACTTTTATCTAAGCATAATTGGTTAGATTCTTCAGGTTTAGATGAAGAAATATCAAGCAGGGATAATGCTTTTACAAACTTAGGATATAATGCTGTTAAATAACCGGCCACTCGTCCACCCATTGAATGACCTACTAAAATAACTGAATCTATTTTTAAAAAATTTATTAGTTGAATGATGTCTTCAGCCATTTTTTCAGGTGTATATTCCTCTGAAATTATAGATTTACTACTTAATCCATGTCCTCTTTGGTCTGGTGCAATAATTCTATATTGTTTTCCATAATGATTTATGAAATCATACCAGGTTTCTGCTCTTCCGTATCTTCCATGAAGACAAAGAATAGTTGTACCTTCAGTTTTAGTATCTAAATAGAACATATCAATGTTCTTCAATTTGGCCATATTCCTATAAATTTTTACTTTTTCCATGTTACTTCTCCTTCATCTATTTTGATTTTATTAAATCCAGAATGTTTATACTTCTAGATGTTGTAATAAAATAACTTTATATAATACCAAATGGTTTTATATCAAATAGTTTTATATCAAACTATTTGATTAAAAAAATTAAAAATTATTTTTTATTTTTATTAATGTATTAATCAAATCCTCCTTTTCATTTTCTGAAATGTCTTTGTATACTGTAGATAATAAGTCTTTTGAGATTGAATCAAACATAGTTTTTAATCCTTTACCTTTTTCAGTTAAAGTTACGAACACTACACGATTATCATCAATATCCCTTGTCTTTTCTACATATCCTTGTTGTATCAACTTATTTACAAGTACAGTTACTGTTGATTTGTCTTTTTGAATCTTCTCTGAAAGTTCTTTCATTGTTAATTTTTCACTTTTTAACAGTGCAAAAAGAATATCTCCATGAGACGGTACAAGTCCTTTTACTCCCCAGCTATCCATCTCATTTGTAATAAATTTATTTGCACTATCTCTTATTTTTGAAATTAATGATATTATATCTGTTGATTGCATGTTTTAATTATAGTTTTATATAAAACTATTGTCAAATAATTGTTTATATATACATAAACAATATCTATATTTGCTAAAACTTTACTTAAAAGTTTAAGTAGTATGTGATACAAGGTACAGTAGTGGTAGTTTGAATATTAGCGATTATTAATGAATGTTAAAATGGGTACCTTTTTTAGTAAAACAATACGAATGAAAATTAGAGGGGATTATTATACTTTTGTAGAAGTTTAATATAAAAGGAGATGATATTATGGCATCATTAGAAATGAGAGGTTCTTTTGATTTAAATACAGAAACAATAGACAACCAAGTAACAAAAACCTCACCTGGAAATTATGCTTTAGGACATATTAATAAAGCGAATAATCATTTTATAGTTGAATATGTTGGAAGAGCTGACTCTGATTTGAATGGAAGGCTTAAACAACATGTTGGAGAGAAGTATAAAAAATTTAAATATAGCTATGCTGACTCACCTAAAGCAGCGTTTCAAGAAGAATGTAGAGATTATCATGAGTTTGGTGAAAATCAGAAACTTGACAATAAAATTCATCCAGATAAATCAGAAGATACATTTTGGAAGTGCCCTTATTGTGATATATGTAATTAATAATATTGTGAAGAAGAAGTCTTTTTTATTATCAACACCTAATTGAAAAAAATATTAATACTATTTAGTTTATACAAATTATATATGTATAATTTGTAAGCAATATAAAGCCCAGCAAATTAACTTGCCGGGCTTTATTTGCAATTTACGAAAGTGATATTTCATTGTCGGCAGCCTCTGCTAAGGATAATCTTGAATGAATATTCTAAATCTGCTGAAGCTTGTCAGTAATAATCCGTGAAATCACATAATAATAATTTGTTTTCTGCATCTATCACTGAAGATATTAATCCAGTATCATAGAATCTATAAAATATTCCTGAAAATCTTTTCTTTTTGATAACTCTATATATGTGGTTTTATTAATAATATCTACTGCATTCTCTCTTATTTGTTTTGATAGCAAATATATTTTAGCTCCACCACCTGCACAGTTGCCAACAGATTCAATCTTACCCTTGAGCTCTTTGGGTATCATGCCTATGGTAGCAGAACTTTCTATATCCATATAATTACCAAATCCACCGCCAATGTATACTTTTTCTATTTCATTAAAGTTTATGTTCTTTTCTTTTAAAAGTATTTTGATGCCAGCACATACAGCAGCCTTTGCCAATTGAACTTCTCGTACATCCTTTTGTGTAAAGGTAATAATTTCATCATGTATACTATTTTGTACTAGAATAAACTGTCTCATATTATCTATCTCAACAATCCTATTCTGATAATCCGTGTTTTCCACTTCGTCCGCGCAAGCCATTCTACCTGATTCATCTAATATTCCAAACTTCACAAATTGTGCCACAGCATCCAACACTCCTGAGCCGCATATTCCACAGGGTTTTTCATTTCCTATTGTTTCATATATTTTATCCCTTGATAAATCAACTTTGCTTATAGCTCCTTTTATGGCACCAATTCCATGCTTAATATTTGTACCTTCAAAAGCTGGTCCAGCAGCCGTAGAGCAAGTTACTACTTCGTTTTTATTACCCAGCGCAATTTCTCCATTGGTTCCAAGGTCTAACAATAATGAATATTTTTCTGAATTTAACATACCACAGGATAATATACCAGCAGTTATATCACTTCCTACAAAAGCTGATATACCAGGAAGTAAGCTTATCATGCCTTTAGCCTTAATTCCAATCTCCTTAGCTTCAAGCTCCAGTGCCTTTGTAACCATTGGAATATATGGTGACATAGTTATATTTTTACATGGAAGTCCAAGTAGTAGGTGAATCATAATAGTGTTTCCAACAATAACTATATCATATATGTTATCTTTACTTATGTTATTTTTTTTACATAACAGTTCTATCATATCATTAAGCTGATTTACAATATTATCCTTCAATATATCTAATCCCTTTGGATTCTCAATAGTAAAATTTATTCTTGAAACTACATCAGCCCCATAACTTATCTGGCTATTAACTCTTGAATCTATATCCATTACTTTCCCATCATTTAGATTTAATAAATAGATTACTATAGTAGTTGTGCCTATATCTACAGCCAGTCCATAGTTTTGATGTAAACAATTACCATTTTCTAAATGTAAAAGACGATTATTATAAAGTGATGCGGTAACATTAAAATCAGATCCTCTTAACAAATCACTTATTTGAGGTAAATATTGTAAACCAATGAGTAAATCATCATTTTCACAAGCATCACTTAACCTTCTATAATCATCTCGTTGATCATTAATGGATGGTTTCTCAATTGCTAAATATTTTTTCTTCACTACAGTATCTAGAGTATATTGCTGTTCTGTACCATTTATTAATACTTCCATATCTTTATTCTTTTCTAAAAGTACTATTTCTAAATCTTCATTTATAGTCAAATTACAGGATAACCTAAATCCACTTTCTAACTCTTCTTTAGTTAAATGCTTTATATCGAGTGGAGTAGGTTCAGGTAATCCTTTTACTACTTTAACTTTACATTTTCCACAAATTCCTTTTCCATTGCAGGGACTATCTATAAATATTTTGTTATCCATTAATATATTAAATAAATTCTCACCTGGTTTAACCTTTATGACGTCTTTACCATTTTGTGAATTAGTAATAAGTTGAAATTTTTTATTGGAAATATTCATATAATTCCCCCTATGAAATATTTTTCTTTAAGTATAATTATATTCTACTTGAATATACATAATTTAAGTTTTGGAATATAGTAGTTCCCTATACATTGGACAATAAAGTGAGACTCGTGTTTGATCTTGTAACAAACGAATAACTCTCATTAAGAAAAAATACAAAAAACATTTTGGATTAATTTATTTTTAATATTGATCCAAAATGTTTTTTATTTACAACAAAAATGTTTTGGCCTAGTTATGTACCTTAAAACATTTTTTTACTCATTTCATCTATTGCATTACTTACTGTCTCATATACATTTGGGAAATACCCCTTAGGTAAACCTGCAGTTAGGCATGGAATAAAGTATTTCTTTCCATTAGCTTTGCAAGCTTCTTCTACATGTTTGGTACAATTTTCAGGTGTCCAATCCGGAAAGTCAATCAAACCGCTGTGGAGACCTCCCATAAAGGATATTTTTTCACCATATTTCTTGATCATTTCAGGAATGTTATTAGTATTCATAACGCCTTGCCAGATATCGATGCCCATTTCGATCATATATGGAACTAGGTTAGCGGCATAAGAATCGCTGTGGTGAACAATCAATTCAACACCATTGGCTCTATAGTAACCATAGATTTTTTTATAAGCTGGAAGAAAGAACTCTTCGAACATTTCAGGAGATACAAAAGAGTTTTTTTGGCTACCCCAGTCATCATGATGGAAAATACAATCTGGGTGAAGTTTTTCAACTATCACTTTTGCAGCATCTAACTCATACTGCGTAATGGCATCAATTAACTCATGCATAGCTTCAGGCTCTTCATATAAACCCATTAATGCATCTTCCATACCCATAAGATGATGTGTCATTTCAAAGACACCTGGGGCATAGAAAGGTGAGACAAATTCCTCGTTACGGTCAACAGAATTAGCATGAGCAACAGCGGCAGCCCAAGCTTCATCGGAAGTGTCGATTTCAGGAATTTTAACGTATTTCTTCCATTCAGTAACATCTTTTAAAACTCTGTGTTCGTCATCATGCACAGGGAACGCACCAAGTTGACCTTCTGGCCATTGCCATGTTATTCCCCAATTGTCTTTCCAAGTACAACCGTATTTAGATCCACTTCCCAAAGGCATTTCCAGAATCATATTTAAAAATTCATATTGATTAACAAAACGATCCGGATTTCCACCTTTAATAGTTTCGAGTAAATTCTGTCTTTTAGTTAACATATATCAATACCTCCCCTTATATTATTTATGATATATCTATGCTGTTGCCAATTCTTTAGCCTTAATTGCAGCACTACCTGCATCAGGCGTATATGCATCTGCCCCTATTGAAGCCGCAAATTCAGCTGTTACAGGAGCACCACCAACCATTATATTGAATCCTTTTAATCCACTTTTTCTTAAAGTCTCAACTGTTTTCTTCAAAGCTGGCATTGTTGTAGTAAGAAGTGCTGAACATACTACTATTTTTACATTTTCATTTGTCTTAACTGCTTCAACAAATTTAGCATCAGGTACGTCTACACCAAGGTCTACTATTTTGAATCCAGTACTTTCAATCATCATTGAAACCAAATTTTTTCCAATATCATGTAAATCGCCTGCCACTGTTCCAATAATACATGTTCCTAAAGAAGATGAAGAACCACTTGCAAGATGAGGTTTAAGCACTTCTACACCTTTTGCCATTGCTTTTGCTGCTATTAGCATTTCAGGTACGAATAGTTCTCCTGTTGAGAACTTATCGCCTACAACACCCATTGAGTCGATCATAGCTTGAAGTATATCTTCTGCTTTGCTTCCCTCATCTAGTGCTTCCTGCACCAATCCTTTAATAAGTTTAGTTTTACCTTTCTCTACATTAGCTTTTACTTCTTCAATTTTAGACATTATCTTTTCCTCCTTATTATTTTATATAATTATTTCTTTTTACCAAATATTCCTTCTCTGTATGCTCTAATATATTCCATGCAGTACTCGTCTTCACCTAATAGTGCTTCTGTTGCAAACAACATCCCTATTAAATCCTGATTTAGTGGATCAAGGATAAAGCTGTCCATTCCTGCATTCATAGCCAATACTGCAAATGCCTGATTGACAATTTTCCTAGCTGGAATATTAAAGGAGATATTACTAACGGCTCCAACAACATGAATAGTAGGATACAATTCTTTAATTTTTTTCATAACTTCGGTTACCATGGTGATCCCATCTTCTGATGTACATAGCATTTCAATCAAGGGATCAATATGCATCCTAGATGGATCAATGTTGTATTCCTTTGCTTTTGCCATTAAATCTGCAAATACATCCAAACGATCTTTAGCAGTTTTAGGGATTCCTTTGTCGCTGTTCAAAAGAGCAACACATTCCCATTTTGTATCAGCGATTGCAGGAAATGCCACGTCAATCTTGTCCCCTTCCATTGATACGGAATTGAAAAGGCCTGGTTTCTTACAGTATTTCATGGCTTCTACGCATGTATGAACGTTAGGGCTGTCCACTGCAATGGGAACATCGGTTGCATCCTGTACGATGTCTATAAGCCATTTCATTGTTTCCAGTTCGATTCCATCATCCACTGAAGCACAAACATCAATAAAATCTGCACCTGCTTCTGCTTGCTTTATTGCAAGATTTCTTATAAATTCTGCATCCTTTGCTGCAATGGCTTTAGCCGTGGAAGGAATCGCTCCATTAATTTTTTCACCAATTACTATCATAATATACACCCCTTTTTTAAACATTTACTTTAAGTTACAATCATATCAATTAGTACTACAACACTTTAAATTTCTTTGATTTGTACTTTATTTTTTCATTCTTATATCACCCATTGTACACATAGTTAATAGAAATAACACAACATTCAGAAAAATCAGATTGGGTGCTTTTACAATGTTTTTGCATATGATATTTTCATCATCCTACACCGAAAAAAGTCATGTTAAACATTTACATTAGGGCAGTGTAACCTCTCAGCTGTTCACAACATTTAATTGACCATAATTAGGATATGTATCTGTTGCATCAATTGAAAGGATATACCATAATCTCTAATTCTCCTGACTGAATTTATACATTTTTTATTATTGTATAAGTAACAGAAGAACCAGCAGAAAACGTTGTAATTTACCAACCATTTGATATAATTACATTATAGCAAATGGAAATTTTTAATTCTATTTGCAGAATGTAGATTTTTTAAGAATAATTTATACAAAATGTATAAATTAGAGGTGCTTATGAAATTAAATGAGTTAAGCAAAGAACATCCTTTTGAAATCTGATATAAATCCTTTTATTAGAAAGCTGCTGCAGGAACAAGATCAAAAAATAGCAATTTGGTTTAATATAAGCATAAACGCCCGTAATAACATAGATATTTCTCATATGTTTTTTTATAATAAAAATATGTAAAATTTAAACATAGTATAGTAGAATATGATTAGTGATATTGACTAAGATTTTTGCAAGATTGGAGTGAATTGATTATGAAAAAAATTGAAGAAAAAACTTTGTATAAAGGGAAATGGTTGGCATTAAAGCAAACAACCTATAAGAGTAAAAGTGGAGAAACTGTAAAGTGGGAAAGTATAGAAAGGACTAATACTAGTAAAACTGTGGTCATAATACCTAAACTTGTTCCATCAAACAGATATTTAATGATAAAACAATATCGTCCAGCTATAAATAATTATATTTTAGGATTTCCAGCAGGATTAGTAGAAGGTGAAGATTTAGAAAAGGAGGCTTTAAGAGAACTTAAAGAAGAAACAGGATATGTAGGAAAAATAAAAACTATAAGTCCTGAATTATATTCAAATGCAGCACTATTGACGGATACTGTGCGTGTAGCTAATGCAGAAATTGATGAGACAATAGAAGAAAATTTAAATCCTAAACAACATCTTGAATCAGAAGAGGAAATAGAAGTTGTTTTGGTAAATAAAAATAATTTAAAAAACTTTTTATTAGAGGAACAGGCAAAAGGTACAGCTGTAGCTATGGGAACATGGTATATATTTTGTGAAGGCTGTAATTTATAAGGTTTTAAAATAAAAAAATTTTTGTAAAAAAAGCACAGGTACTAATCCTGTGCTAAAGTTAATTTATGATGTATATATATCAGAAAATTCTATACTTACTTTTTCAATATGACTTTTATTAAAGTTAATATTTTGTGTAGGTGCGTTATCGGTTTCCTTTATAGTAACAGGAAGTCTTATAACAAATTTGGTACCCTTTCCATAAGTGCTTTTAACTGAAATTTTTCCTCCATGCATTTCAACTAAGGATTTTACAAGAGATAATCCTATGCCACTTCCTGTATAGTTTCTTGCTGAAGCTCTATTTGCCTGACGAAATCTTTCAAAAATTATATCCAAATCATCTTCAGGTATGCCAATACCAGTATCTTCTACGCAAATAACAATATGATCGTTTTCATCAAACATGTTTATAAATATATGTCCACCTGGATTTGTAAATTTTATAGCATTAGATATTAAATTCAACATAATTCTTTCTATTTTATCAGGATCACAAGCCATAAATTTTTCTTCTGTATCTGTATCAAATGTAAGAGTTATAGATTTATTCTCTACATATTGAGCTACAGATAGTGTTATATCTTCAACTATATTAACTATATTGTAATTGCCAGTGCGAATTTCAAAATATCCACTATCGATTTTTGTTATATCTATTAAATTATTAATAAGTTTTAATAATCTTAAAGAATTTTGTTTTATGCTCTTAAAATATTTAAAAGACTTTTCTTCATTACAGTTTAAATTGTTAAAAGATTTCATAAGTTGAAGTGCACTTAGAATTATGTTTAATGGTGTTCTAAGGTCATGACTGATGTTGGTAAAAAAATCTGTCCTTAATTTGTCAATTTCTTGCATCTTACTTAAGTGTAATTTATCTTCTTTTATTTTTTTGATTAAGGTTTTAACAATAGAACATTCTTTATTTAATTCATATCTTACATTTTGCAGTACAGTACAATCTTCAAAGGTAAACATTATGCCATTTGATATTGAAGATTTATTTTCTAAAGCACTAATTTTTATATTACAGTATTTGTAATGTTTACTTGAAAAGAAATTGTTTACTGAAAGATTATCTAATATTATAGTTTCTTTAGTACTTGTAATGTTTTTGATTTTAATATTGATATCTTTAGTAAATACCTTGGGGAAAATCTGAAAAAAGTTTTTTCCTATAACAGTTTTATTGTATATGTTTGACATTTTTTCTAGTACGGAATTCCAAAGTATTATGTTAAATTTGATGTCTAAAATTATAACTCCTATAGGAACATTGTCTATAATTGTATTAATCATATTTTTATCATTAGAAAGATCTGTATTAACAATAAAATTATTATTAGAGTTATTTGAAAATAAACAAGAATAATCAGAACTTAACACAGTGAGAACTCCTTTCATTATTATTAAAATAAACTGTTGTATAATGATGCACTAATAACACATATTCTACAAAAGCATTTTAAATCCTCCTAAAATATATGCAAAATGTAAAATAAATATTAATTAATTTAATATTTTACAATTATTATACGTAATATAATAAGTTTTAAATTAATTGCATTAAGTTTTTATATATGATATATTTTGAGTATATGTAAAATAATTTGTAATAAGTAGGTGTAATAGTAATGGGAGACTGGCTTTTAAAGAAAGATGACTATGTACCTAAAGCTGACAAAGATAGTTTTATAGATAAAACTATAGTGGGACTTCTAAGTATTTTATCATTAATAAAGAGAAGCAACAAAGTTAGTAATAATTTTATGTACAAGCTTAATCCATCTATAAAATTGATTTTTACAATTATAAACATAATATTTTTGTCAATGTCTAAGAATCTTATGTACATATTAGTTGTGGATGTATATATGCTATTTACTTTGAGTTTATTAGACATAGAAGACATAAAAAAAATTTTAGCAGTAAGCATAGTGGTACCAATTTTTACATTTATTATGATTATACCTTCTATAATGATGGGAAATGTAAGAAATAGTATACTTCTTATCTTAAAAGTAATAGGTACTATATTAGCTATAAATATCTTATCTTATACTACTAAGTGGCATGACATAACAAAAGCACTTAAAAACTTCTTCATACCAGATATATTCATATTAGTGTTCGATATAACCATAAAATATATTTATATTCTTGGAGAATTTTCTCTAGAAATGATTTATGCTCTAAAGTTAAGATCTATAGGTGTAAATAGTGGTAAATACTCTTCTTTATCTAAAGTAATGGGAAATCTTTTCTTAAAATCAAAGGAATTAGGTGATGAAATGTATTCCGCCATGGAATGTAGAGGATTCACAGGAGAGTATGTGTCTTATTCAAGCTTTAGTTTTTCTTTTAAGGATTTTGCTTATGTTATAATAAATATAGTAATTATATTAATGTATTTTTATTTTGCTAGGATGTGATAAGGATGATTGAATTTAAAGATGTTTATTTTAAATACAAAAATGCAGATGTACTAAAAAATATAAATGTAAGTATTAAAGAAGGGGAAGCTGTAGCTTTAATAGGGCCTAATGGCAGTGGTAAATCCACATTTTTGAAAATTGTAAATGGAATAGAATTCGCAAAAAAAGGAAAATACTGTTTTAAGGGTGAAGAAATAAATAGCAAAAAGTTAGAAGATAATAAATTTTGCAAATTATTTCACAAAAGTGTAGGTTTTGTATTTCAAAATTCAGATGCACAACTTTTTTGTTCTAATGTGTATGATGAAATAGCATTTGGACCAAGGCAGATGGGTTTAAAGGAAGAAGAAGTGAATATGAGAGTTGAAGATTGCCTAAAGCTCTTAGATGTAGCGGATCTTAGAGAAAGAGAACCATATAATTTAAGTGGTGGGGAGAAAAAGAGGGTAGCTATAGCTAGTGTTTTAGCTTTAAATCCAGAGGTTTTAGTTTTAGATGAACCTATGAATGGTATAGATCCTAAAGGAAAAAGATTTTTGAAAGATCTTATGATAAAATTAAATTCCAGTGGTAAAACTATAATTTGTTCTACCCATGATTTTGAATATGTACAAGATGTATTTAAAAGGGCTTTAGTTTTCTCAGAAGAACATACTATTGTAAGAGATGATGATTATAATTCTGTGATCAATGATAACGATTTTTTAGTTCATTATAATATAAAGTAGAATTATTGACAGAGTAACTTAATTGTAATAAACTAAATTTATAAAAGAGAATATTGTAACTTCAGGTGCCTTTTAACAAGGTGAAAAGGGAATGCGGTTGAATTCCGCAGCAGCCCCCGCTACTGTAATTGAGGACAAACCTTTACTGGCCACTCTATATTAATATTGGAGGAAGGCAAAGGGGAGAATGATTCATAAGCCAGGAGACCTGCCTGATTAAAACATATGCTTTCGGAGGGAAAGGACTTTTAATATAGTACTTCCGGCATTTGCCGGTTTTTTATTTTGTAAAGAAAATTGTCTTAAAAGTCAAACAATATGCAATATGTTAAAAATATGGGGATATTGCATGGAGCACTTTTGGACAATTTTTTCGTTTATACAAATTTTGAGAGGGGAATGATTGGTATGGCTAAAATTATGATTCAAGGCACAGGATCATCAGTAGGAAAGAGTATACTAGTAACGGCACTTTGTAGAATTTTTACGCAGGATGGATATTCTGTATGTCCTTTTAAGTCGCAAAATATGTCTTTAAATTCATATATAACTCTAGATGGTAAGGAAATGGGGCGTGCACAAGTGCTTCAAGCCTATGCTGCAGGACTTCAACCAGAAGCATATATGAATCCTATACTTTTAAAGCCTACTTCTGATAAAAAATGTCAGATTATAGTTAATGGAAAAGTATATGGTAATAGTACTGCTATGGAATATCATAATATGAAATTACAATTTAGGGATATGCTTAAAGAGCAATTTGAAGAAATGGAAAAAAAGTTTGATATCATAGTTATGGAAGGAGCAGGTAGTCCTGCAGAAATAAATTTAAGAGATAGAGACATAGTAAATATGGGTATGGCAGAAATTGTAGATGCACCTGTTTTGTTAGCTGGGGATATAGATAAAGGAGGAGTATTTGCATCTTTAGCAGGAACCATGGTTCTATTTAATGAGGAAGAAAAGAAGAGAGTTAAGGGTACAATAATAAATAAATTTAGAGGCGATGTGGAAATATTAAAACCAGGACTTACTATGCTAGAAGATATAATAAAAATACCATGTCTAGGTGTAATTCCTTATTTTCATTTGGCATTAGAAGATGAAGATGGTGCAGTAGAGTTTAACAAGAGAGTGACAGCACCTATAGATATAGCTGTAATAAAGCTTCCACACATATCTAATTTTACAGACTTAGATTCCTTAAAGAGTGAAGAGGATGTATCAGTAAGATTTATAGAAACTGTTGAAGAATTTGGAAATCCAGATTTAGTTATAATTCCAGGAAGCAAGAATACTATTGAGGACTTACTTAAGCTTAGAAAATCCGGTATAGAAGCACACATAAAGGAATACAGCAAAGATGGTTTAGTTATAGGAATCTGTGGCGGATATCAAATGCTTGGAAAAATAATAAAAGATCCTTATGGTGTAGAAACAGAAGTTCCAGAGGTAGAAGCTATGGGTCTTTTGGATATAGATACTGTATTTGAGGAAGAAAAGGTCACTACAAGGGTAAAAGCAGAAAGTATAAGAGAGTTTGATGTATATAAGAATGAAGCTTCAACAGAAAAAAGAAAAATAGATGTATATGGCTATGAAATACATATGGGAATATGTACTTATGGTGAAAAAGCAAAACCTTTATTTGAAATCACAGATAAGAATGGAGAAGAGGTTTGTCTTCAGGATGGTGCTGTAAATAATGAAGAAAATGTTATAGGAAGTTATATACATGGAGTTTTTGATGGTGTAGATTTTAGAGAATATATTTTAAATAAAATAAGATCAAAAAAAGGTATGAAAACTAAAAAATCTTATGTATATGAAAATTTAAGAGAAAAAGAACTTGATAGACTTGCAGACATAGTTAGGCAAAATATGGATATAACAAGTATATATAATATTATGGGAATGAAGAAATAATGGGGTGATGTATTTTGATAGCATCTTTCATGGCAATGAATATATTAGATATAATTTTAGCTGTAATAATAGATTGGCTAATAGGCGATCCTAATTGGTTGCCGCATCCTATTATATATATAGGAAAACTTATAGGGTTTCTTGATAAAAAAGGAAGAAAACTATGTAAATCTAATGGAAGTATTAAAGCTTTTGGCGGACTTATTGTAATAATTGTAGCGGGTATAAGCTTTTTTATAACATTTGGTATTTTAAAGTTAGCAAGTTCACTGCCTTGGTTATTTCATATTGTTAATGTGTTGATAATATGGACTACATTGGCAGCAAAATGTTTAAGTAAAGAAGCTAAAAAGGTCTATCATGCATTGAAGGATAAAGATATAGAGAAAGCTCGATTAATGCTTTCATATATAGTTGGAAGAGATACAACACAGCTTGGTGATAATGAGATAATAAGAGCTGATGTTGAAACAGTGGCTGAAAATGCTTCAGATGGGGTTATTGCACCATTATTTTATGCAATAATTGGAGGAGCACCTTTGGCAATGATGTATAAAGCTATAAATACCATGGATTCAATGCTTGGATATATGAATGAAAAATATAGATATATAGGATTTTTTCCAGCTAAGGTAGATGATGTTTTCAATTTTATTCCTGCAAGAATAACTGGAATACTTATATGTTTAAGTTCTTTTGTAGTTAAAGGCAATGCTATAGAAAGCTTTTGTATAATGGTTAGAGATAGAAAAAATCATAAAAGTCCAAATTGTGCCTATCCAGAAGCAGCTGCTGCAGGAGCTATGAAGGTACAGCTAGGTGGAACTAATGTATATTTTGGAGAAGTAGTTTATAAGCCTACAATAGGAGATAAGAAAAAGACATTGAGTTTTGAACATATAAATGAGTCTATAAAGCTTATGTATGCTGCTGAAATTTTTATGATAATTATATATGTAGTATTTATGTTTGTAATTATTAAGAAGTAAATATGTTTTATTAAAAAGGATTTAGGAAGTGATTGATATGGAACATGGAGGAGATATATATACAGAAGGAATTTTAAAGGGAAGAGAAATTTTAGATTTTAGTTCTAATATAAATCCATTAGGAGTTCCGAAAAGCTTTACAGATCATATAGATGAAGCTATAAAAGCTGTAGAAAAGTATCCAGATGCTGAATATAGAAGCTTAAAAAAGTGCATTAAGGAATATTTAGATTTTAGTGTGGATTATTTTAAACCTGGAGTTTATGATAAAAAAAGTGAATTTTTTATATCTGAAAAGGATATAATTCTTGGCAATGGTGCAGCAGAAATTATAGATTTGTCCATAAGCTGTTTTAAAAAGGTTTGTGTAGCAGTTCCTTCCTTTATAGAATATGAGAAAAATGCTTTGAAGTGGGGATGTGACATAATATATTCTACCATGAAAAAGGATATGACTTATGATTATGAAGATATATTATTGCAAACACAAAAGTCAGATGTACTTATCATAGGGAACCCTAATAATCCTAATGGGGGAATAATAGATAAGGATAAATTTAAAAAAATATTAGATTTTTGCGAAGAAAATAATAAAACAATTATAATAGATGAAGCTTTTATAGAATTTACAGGGAAAAATAATTTTAGCTTTTTAGAGAAAATGAAAAATTATAAATGTATACTTATAATTAGAGCTTTAACTAAATTCTTTGCTTTGCCTGGCATCAGAATAGGATATGGAATAAGCAAAAATGAGGAACTTATAGATAAAATTAAAATTAAACAAAATCCCTGGAATGTAAATTGTTTTGCAGAAATTGCAGCAAAATATGTTTTAAAGGATAGAAATTATATAGAAGATTCATTAAAATGGATTGATGAAGAGAGAAAATATATGATTTCAAATTTGAAAAAAGTAGGTTTAATAGAAGAAGTGTATAATACCTATTCTAATTTTGTATTATGTAAGCTTAAAAGTTTACATTGTGATGAATTGTATAAAATATGTTTAGATAAAGGAATTGCAATTAGAAAATGTGATAACTTTAAAACCTTAAATGATAAATATATTAGGCTAGCTATTAAAAATAGGGAAATTAATAATAAAATTATAAAGCTTTTAAATTCATTAAGTTAAGTTTTTGTACGGTTGCTACCAATGGTAGTGGTAGTGAATTATTTTGGGAGATGGTAATAATGATACAACTTATAGGTTTAAAAAGGGATGTAAAATTAGAAGTAAGAGAAAAATTTTCTGTAATACAAAAACGTTGTGAAAAGTTCACAAAGAGTTTAAAAGAAGTTTGTGATGAAGTTGTGGTAATAAGTACTTGTAACAGAACTGAAATATATTTTAATGCTAAAGATCATGATGATGCCATGGTAAATAAGGTTTTTGATATATTAGGTTGGGATAAAAATTTGAAAAACTATACTTTTCATTATAAGAGCAATGAAGTAATTAGGCATTTAATGGATGTGGTATGTGGATTCAATTCCTTGATTTTAGGAGAAGATCAAATTTTAGCTCAAGTTAAGGAAGCTTATGAAATTGCTTTGAATTCAAAAACTGTACATAGAGATTTGCAGAGGCTTTTTCAAACTGCAGTGACTTGTGGAAAAGAGTTTAGAACCAAGTCAAGTCTTTATAAAATACCTGTATCTTCATCATCCATAGCAGTTAATGAAAGTAGAAAACGTGGAATAAAAAGATTTATGCTGTTAGGTTTTGGTGAAGTTGGACAGCTTGCGGCAAAATATATTTTATCTGCAGGTTTTGAGGTGCTATATATAGCAGTAAGAAATCCGAAGGTTGTAGATATAGAAGATCCTAGAGTGAAAGTTATAAATTTTGATGAAAGAGTAGAAAATTATAATGATGTGGATTGTATAATATCATGTACTTCAGCACCTCACTGTGTAGTAAGAAAGAATAACTTACCAGAAAAAACTATGACTATATTTGATTTAGCTGTGCCTAGAGATGTAGAAGAAGAAGTTTGCAGTATGGAAAATGTAACAGTATACAATATTGACAAGGTAAGTTCCATAGATGATGAAAATAGAAAAAAAAGAAAAGATATAATGATTAAAAATAGATGTATAGTTGATAAATATATTAAAGAGTTTATGGATTGGCAGAAAATACAGAGTATTTCTGGAGAAATAGTAAATCTTAAAAAGTGTGGAGAAAAGGTATATAAAAAGAGATATAAAACCTTCAAAAATAAAAGGCATACCAAGGATAACGAAAAATTGGCTGAAGTACTATTTAAAAGTACATCAGATGCTTTTATCAATAGAGCCATAGATGTACTAAAAGAGGAACAACTGAAGGGAAGTGCTGAGGATTGTATGAAAATAATAAAGAAGATATTTTATGTGGCGGAATAGAATATACAATGCTTTCACTTATATCCAATAAGATAAAAGTACTTATTGTTGGAGGAGGAAATGCAGCTCTTACAAAGGCTAAAACTTTTGTGAAAAAAGGATGTTTAGTTTCAGTAGTTTCTAGGGAGTTCAATGATGGGTTTAAGGAGTTAAAAGATTATAGTAATTTGAAAATTATAAAATCAGAATATAAAAAAGAGTATATAGAATGTAATCATTTGGTTATAATTGCTACTAGTTCAAAAAAGATAAATTCGGAAATAAGATTACATTGCACAGAAAGTTACAAACTATATATAGATTGCACATCTTCAGAGGATGGAATGTGCGTTACACCCTGCCAAAGGAATACAAAAAATATTTTTTTAGGAGTTAATACTTTTAGTGGAAATCCTAGAGCATCTGTATATTTGGCGGAAAAGATAAAAGATTATGCAGCTAAATATGATAAGTTTATTGAATTTACATCAGATTTGAGAAAAAGGTTAAAAAATAGCATTATAAAGAAGGAAATAATGAAATTTGTATGTTCTGAAGATTTTTATTTCTTTTATGAAAAAGGAAAAGGGGATATAGTACTAAAGATGTTTTATATGGATGAACATATTGATAATAGGATGGTGATTGATTTTGAAACTAAAAATTGCAACTCGTAGAAGTCAGCTTGCACAAGTGCAGACAGAAAATATAATGAAAATGTTAAAGGAAAATCATGATGTTGAGGCTGAAAAGCTTTTAGTAGAGACTACAGGAGATAAAATATTAGATGTATCTTTAAGTAAAATTGGTGGAAAAGGTCTTTTTATAAAGGAAATAGAAGTAGCACTATTAGAGGATAAAGCAGATGCTGCAGTACATAGTATGAAAGATGTGCCTTTTGATGTTCCGGATATGTTTGATATAGTGTCTATACCTCCAAGAGAAGATGTTAGAGATGCATTTGTTTCTATGAACGGTGTACATTTTAAAGAATTAAAAAAAGGAGCGAAAATTGGAACTAGCAGCAATAGAAGAGCTGCACAGGTTAAACTTTTAAGACCTGATTTAGAAATAGTTCCTATAAGGGGTAATGTGCAAACTAGGATATCTAAAATAGAAAAAGAGAATTTAGATGGAATAATATTAGCAGCAGCAGGTCTTAAAAGAATGAATATGGAAAATATTATAACGGATTATTTTGATGTTAATGAGATGGTGCCAGCAGTAGGTCAGGGAGCTTTAGGAATAGAGACAAAAAAGAACAGTGCAAATGAAGATATATTTAAAAGAATGGAAGATGAGAACACAAGAATATGTGTTGAAGCTGAAAGAAGTTTTATGAGAACTTTAAATGGAGATTGTCATTCAACTATAGGAGCTTATGCACAAATAAACGAAAATACTATAAGTATTATAGGAATATTTCAAGTTGGAGATAATCTTATAAAAAGAGAGATATCTGGCAATAAAGAAGATTACATGGAATTAGGATATAAATTAGCTAAAAAAATTATAGAAGCATAATGCAGAAAGGGATGAGAATTAAATGGGAAAGGTTTATCTTATAGGAGCAGGGCCAGGAGACGAAGAACTTATAACTCTAAAAGCTGTAAGGAAGTTAAAACAGTGTACAGCTGTAATGTATGACAGACTTGCAGGAATAGGTATTTTAAAATATTTAAATTCAAATTGTAAAGTATATTATTGTGGAAAAGAGCCAGGATGTCACTATAAAACTCAAGATGAAATTAATAATATGCTAGTAGAATTAGCTAAACAGGGACATATTGTTGGAAGAATAAAAGGTGGCGATCCGTACATATTTGGAAGAGGAGGAGAAGAAGCCTTAAGGCTTATAGATGAAGGAATAGACTTTGAAGTTATTCCAGGAATTACATCTCCTATTTCTGTACTTAACTATGGAGGAATACCTGTAACTCATAGAAAGATAGCACAAGGGTTTCATGTGTTTACTGGAAAAAGTGCAGAAAAATTAAATATCAATTGGAATGCTGCAGCAAATGTTGGAGGAACACTTATATTTTTAATGGGATTTGAAAATTTGGGTGTTATTTCAAAAAAACTTATGGAAAATGGAATGAGCGAAGCTACTCCTTGTGCAGTAGTTATGAGAGGAACTACTGCTAAACAAAAAAAGGTAATTGGAACTTTAAAGGATATAGAAGAAAAAGCTTTAAAAGCAGAACTGCATTCACCATCTATAATAGTGGTGGGACAAGTTGTACAATTTAATGATAAATTAAATTGGTATGAAAAAAAGCCGCTATTTGGTGAAAACATATGTATCACTAGAACTAAAGAGCAGGCAAAAGAAATAAGAGAAAAGTTAATAGATTTGGGAGCTCAGGTTACGGAAATAAACTCTATAGAGATAAAATATAATGAAGAAGCAATGGGACAATATATAGATAAATTGAATTCTTATGACTACATAGTATTTACTAGTGTAAATGGTGTAAATAGTTTCTTTAAGTATTTAAATAACAATGATTATGATATAAGAAAAATAAAAGCAGTCTTTGCTGCTATAGGACCTGCCACTGAAAAAGCTATAAAGCATAGAGGAATTATTCCTAAAATCATTGCAGAAAAGTTTGTAGCAGAAAGCTTATTTGAAAAAATGAAAAACTTTATAAAATCTGGAGATAAAATATTTTTACCAAGAGCTAAAAATGCAAGACCTTATTTAGCAGAAGTGTTAAGAGAAAATGGATGTACTGTGGATGAGTGTCATGTTTATGAAACAGTATTAGGAACACTGCCTAGTGAAAGATGTTTTGATGATGTAGATACAGTAGTATTTACAAGTCCTAGCAC
Source organism: Clostridium sp. JS66 (assembly GCF_033561535.1). Classification (NCBI taxonomy): domain Bacteria; kingdom Bacillati; phylum Bacillota; class Clostridia; order Eubacteriales; family Clostridiaceae; genus Clostridium; species Clostridium sp. JS66. The sequence continues at coordinate 1,291,761 of NZ_CP131467.1, forward strand.
TGTAAATAATATGATAGAATTAGTTGGAGTAGATAGTATAAAACAAAAAAGAGTAGTTTCCATAGGACCAATCACAGGTAATGCATTAGAAAAACAGGGCATAAAATATGAAGTTTGTGATGAGTATACTACAGAAGGAGTAATTAAGAAGTTGCTAGATAAGAGTAATAGTTAAAAGTTCAACTGTGGTAATATAAAAATATTGTGACACAATATTTTTGAGAGGACAGAGGACAATTGTCCTCTCAAAAAGGTTGCTTACTATGTGAAATAAAATGTAATAATAATAAAAAATATTTATTAATATAAAAAAATAATTTATAAAGGGGAAATGACGAAATGTTTAGAAGACATAGAAGATTAAGAGAAAATGAAGTTATAAGAGGAATGGTAAGAGAAACATACCTTCACACAAGCGATTTTATATATCCATTATTTGTAGTAGAAGGAACAAATAAAAAAGAGGAAATTTCATCTTTACCAGGCAATTATCATTTTTCTATAGATAGATTGCATGAAATAGTGGATGAAATGAAGGAAGTTGGAGTTAAAAGTGTACTATTATTTGGAATTCCAGATCATAAAGATGAATGTGGAAGTGGAGCTTATGATGAAGATGGAATAATTCAAAAGGCTATAAGAAAAATAAAAGAATTGGATCCAGAAATGTTTGTTATAACAGATGTTTGTATGTGTGAATATACAAGTCATGGTCATTGTGGAATAATTCATGATCATCAAGTAGATAATGATGAAACTTTAAATTACATAGCTAAAATAGCAGTATCTCATGCAAAAGCAGGAGCAGATATGATAGCACCTTCAGATATGATGGATGGAAGAGTACTTGCTATAAGAGAAGCATTAGATGAAAATGGCTTTAAAAATATATCTATAATGGCGTATAGTGCTAAATACTGTTCAGCATTTTATGGACCATTTAGAGAAGCAGCAGATTCAGCACCACAGTTTGGTAACAGAAAGGGTTATCAAATGGATCCAGCAAATGTAAGAGAAGCTATGCTTGAAATAGAAGATGATATAGATGAAGGTGCAGATATTATAATGGTTAAGCCAGCTATGCCTTATTTAGATGTAATAAGATTGGCAAGAGACAGATATGATTTTCCAATAGCAGCTTATAATGTAAGTGGTGAATTTGCTATGGTTAAAGCAGCAGCTAAAGCAGGACTTATAGATGAAAAAGCAGTAGCACTTGAAATGTTAACATCTATAAAAAGAGCAGGAGCAAAAATGATTATTACATATTATGCACTAGAGGCAGCTAAATGGATTAGGGAGGAAAAATAATAATGAGAAATTCAGATATATTTAATGAATCAAAAAAATATATGCCAGGAGGAGTAAACAGTCCTGTTAGAGCATATGTAGGATTAACTATTGATCCTCCAATTATAAAAAAAGGTTCTGGAGCTTATATTTATGATGAAGATGGAAATAAATATGTTGATTTTATAAATGCTTGGGGTCCTATGATACTTGGACATCAGGATGAGGATGTAGTGAAAGCTATAAAAGAAACAGCAGAAAACGAAATTGCATTTGGTACGCAAACAGAACTTGAATTAAAATTAGCAAAGCATATATGTACTACTGTAGATAATGTAGAAATGATAAGAATGGTTAACTCAGGAACAGAAGCAACTATGAGTGCCGTAAAATTGGCTAGAGGATGCACAAAAAGGGATAAAATAATAAAATTTGCAGGATGTTATCATGGACATTTTGATGGATTTTTAGTTCAGGCAGGTTCAGGAGTTATGACTTCAAATATTCCAGGATCACCTGGAGTTCCAGAAGGAAGCATAGCAAATACTCTAGTTGCTAAATATAATGATTTGGATAGTGTTAAAGAACTTTTTGAAAAACAAGGAGAACAAATAGCAGCAATTATTATAGAAGTAGTAGCAGGTAATATGGGAGTTGTACCAGCTAAAAAGGAATTTTTACAAGGTATAAGAGACCTATGTACTAAATATGGAGCTATATTAATATTTGATGAAGTTATGACAGGCTTCAGAGTTGCATATAAAGGAGCTCAGAGTCTTTATGGTGTAAAACCTGATTTGGTAACATTCGCTAAAATAATGGGCGGTGGACTTCCTTGTGGAGCTTATGGTGGAAGAAGAGACTTAATGGAACAATTGACACCATTAGGACCAGTTTATCAAGCAGGAACAATGTCTGGAAACCCAATAGTTATGGCAGCAGGTTTAGCATCAGTTACAAAGCTTTATAACAACTTATCGTATTATGATCAGATGGATAAAATAGGAGAAGGAATTCAAAAAGCAGCTGAGGAAATAGGAAAAGAAAAAGGACTTCCTATAGTTGTTAATAGAGCTAGAACTATGATGACTATATTCTTCAATGAAGGTGGCAAGGTTACAAATTATGATGAGGCTAAAAAATCTGATGTTAAGCTTTATGGAAGATTCTTTGAACATATGTTAAAGGGCGGAATAATGATGGCACCATCTCAATTTGAAGGCATGTTTATATGTGTAAAACATACAAAGGAACATGTAGAAAAATTTGCTGAATTAATGAGAAAATTCTAAGATAGAATATAAAAATATTGCGAAGCTTTGCTTCGCAATATCATTAAAGTGTGAAATTTAATAAATAGGGGGTGAAGTGCTTGAAAAGTATAGTAATATCCTCTAACAGTAGTGGTGGAGGAAAAACCACAATAACTTTAGGAATTATGAAGGCTCTTATGAAAAAGGGATTTGATGTACAAGGATATAAGGTAGGTCCAGATTACATTGACCCAGCTTTTCACAGCTATATAACAAGAAAACCTTCTAGAAATTTAGATTTATTTTTAATGGGCGAAGAAGGTGTAAAAGCTGCTTTTTCTAGAGGAAAAGGAGATATAGGTATAGTAGAAGGGGTTATGGGACTTTATGATGGTAAGGGAATAGATTCAAAATATTCTACAGCACATGTGGCTAGAGTTCTAAATCTTCCTGTATTACTGGTTATAACACCTAAGGCTCAAAGTGCTACTTTATGTGCGGAAATAAATGGCATACTTAATTTTGAAAAGGTAAATGCAGCAGGTATTATATTCAATAATATAAGTGAAAGTTACTATAAATTGTTAAAAGCTGCAGTAGAAAAGAATTGTAATATTAAGGTCTTGGGATATGTTCCTAAGGATGAAAGGCTGTCATTAAAAAGCAGGCATTTAGGACTTGTACAAAGTAGTGAAGTAGAAGATTTAAATGAAAAGATAGATTTATGCAGTGATTTAATATTAAAATATGTTAACCTACAAGAACTTTTAACTTGTTTAAAAGAAACAGAAAATTATGAAGATAACTATCATTTAATAAATAGGGGAAAAAAGATATCAATTGCTTATGATAAGGCTTTTAGTTTTTATTATACTGAAAATATAGAACTCTTAAAAGAAATAGGAGAAGTTACTTTCTTTAGTCCTATAAAAGATAAAAAAGTACCTGAGCATACAGAGTTTTTATATCTTGGTGGAGGATATCCAGAGGTTTTTATTAAAGAATTGAGTGAAAATAAATCTATGCTCTCAAGTATAAAAGAGCTACTTCAAAAAGGCATAAATTGTTATGCTGAATGTGGAGGATTAATGTATCTCACAGATGGAATACAGGTAATGGATAATAGTGAATATTTTAAAACTGTAGGCTTTTTAAACGGTAAGGCTTATATGACTAAAAAGCTTCAAAACTTTGGATATGCAGAGCTTGAAGTTAAAGAAAAAAATAATCTTATTAATATAGGAACAAAGGTTAATTGCCATGAATTTCATAAGTCTTATGTTGATTTAAAAGAAAATAAAATATGTACTTTAACAAAAGAAGTTTATGATGGATCGTTAAAAAAATGGCAGTGTGGTTATTCCAAAGTAAATACAATGGGTGCTTATGGACATGTACACTTTTTTGGCAATTTAAACATGCTTAAACAGCTTGTTAAGTAAAAAATACAAGGGGGAAGAATAGTGGGATTATTAGAAGAAACATTGAAAGCAATTAATCCATCAAATAAAGAAGCTATAAAGTCAGCTTGGGATAGATTAGACAATCTTACAAAACCTATAGGAAGCTTAGGAGAACTAGAAGAAATAGCTGCAAAAATGGCTGGTATTACAGGGAAAGTATATAATAAAATAAACAAAAAAAATATAGTAATAATGTGTGCAGATAATGGTGTTTGTGAAGAAGGAGTAAGCTGTTGTGATCAAAGTGCTACTGCAACTGTTACTAATAATTTTACTAGAGGTATAACAGGAGTATGCGTTTTGGCTAAATATGCTAAATCAGATATAACTGTTGTAGATGTTGGAGTTAAGGAAGACTTTAACAATCCTAAAATAGTAAACAAAAAAGTAGTATATGGTACTAAAAATATGGCTAAGGAAGCTGCAATGACTAGGGAAGAAGCTGTAAAAGCTGTAGAAGCAGGAATAGAAGTTGTAGATAAGTTAGTTAAAGAAGGCTATGATTTGTTTGGCACAGGAGAAATGGGGATAGGAAATACTAGTACTAGTGCAGCAGTTTTGAGTGTGTTAACAGAGCTTTCAGTAGATGTTGTGGCTGGAAAAGGTTCGGGACTTACTGAAGAACAATTTGAAAATAAAAAAAGAGTTATACAGAAAGCTATAGAAGTAAACAAACCTGATAAAAATGACATTATAGATGTAATTTCTAAAATAGGAGGTTTGGATATAGCGGGAATTTGTGGCTGCTTTTTAGGAGCAGCAAAAAATAGAGTGCCTATAGTAATAGATGGTTTAATATCTTCAGCAGCAGCACTTTGTGCATATAGATTAAATAACAGTGTCATAGATTTTATATTTCCTTCACATCTTTCAGCAGAACCTGGAGCAGTTTATATGATGAAAGAACTTAATTTAAAACCAATGCTTAATTTAGGAATGAGATTGGGAGAAGGTTCTGGTTGTCCTCTTGCATTTAACGTTATAGAAGCAGCTCTCGAAGCTATGAATAATATGGCCACATTCCAAGAAGCAGCACTAAATAGTGAGTGTTATGTGGATATTAGAGAAAAGTAGTTTCGCAATATGTTTAAATTATAGATATATCAATAAAAGCAGAATGGAGAATGAATTATGGATTATATAAAAATTCCTATGGATATAGAAGAAAGAAGTTTTGAAATAATTGGAGAAGAAATGGGACCCCACAATTTTTCTGATAGGGAACTTAAAATAGTAAAAAGAGTTATACATACCACAGCGGATTTTCAATATAAGGATTTAATTTATATAAGAGAAGGTGCTATAGATAGTGCACTGGAAATTCTAAAAAAAGGCACTACAATTTATACGGATACTAATATGGCTGCATCAGGTATAAATAAAAATGCATTAAAAAAGCTTAATAGCAAAGTAGAATGTTTTGTAGCAAGGGAAGATGTAGCACAAATTGCCAAGGATAGAGGAATAACTCGTTCTATGGCAGCAGTTGAGAAGGCTGTAGATGAAGGGGTAGAATTCTTCGTTTTTGGAAATGCACCTACAGCATTATTTAAGCTTATAGAGCTTACAAATCAAGGAAAGGCAAACCCTAAATTTATAATAGGAGCTCCTGTAGGTTTTGTAGGAGCTGCAGAATCTAAAGAAGAAATAGAGAAACTGGATGTTCCAATGATAACTATAAGAGGAAGAAAAGGCGGAAGCGGTATAGCAGCCTGTATAGTAAATGCACTTATGTATATGATAGCTAGATAGTATCATATAAAAATGTCCAGATAGAAGGTGAAAATATGCTTGATATGTATGTGAATTGTGATGGAAAAAGATTAAGGTGTGGATATACTACAGGCTCCTGCGCAGCAGCAGCAGCAAAAGCAGCAACTAGAATGTTGTATTTTAATGAAGAATTGAAGGAAATAAAAATAGATACACCCTATGGTATAGAACTTTTAATTCCTATAGAAAAAATAGAAAAAGGTGAAGATTACATAGAATGTTGTGTAATAAAGGATGGCGGAGATGATCCTGATGTTACAGATGGTATGGAAATATGGGCAAGAGCAGAAAAGAAGGAAAATGGTTATAGCTTAAAGGGTGGAATCGGAGTAGGTACTGTTTGCAGTGAAGGCTTATATGTAGCAAAGGGTGAGCCAGCTATAAATCCAGTACCAAGAAAAATGATTGAAAAAGAAGTAAAAGAAGTGCTTTTAAATGGCAAAGGGGTGGAAATAACTATATTTGTTCCTAAAGGAGAAGAAGTAGCTAAAAAAACCTTTAATCCAAGACTTAATATCCAGGGTGGAATATCTATATTAGGAACCACAGGCATAGTAAGGCCAATGTCAGAGGAGGCTCTTACTAAGTCCATAGAAATTGAGATTAACCAAAAAAGTATGAAAGGGTATAAAGATCTAATACTTTTATTTGGAAATATGGGTGAAAATATGGCCAAAGAACAGGGGCTTGATCCTAATAAGATGGTTATATTTTCAAACTACTTAGGACATGCACTGAATTTTTGTGTAGAAAAAGGTATTGAAAAAGTAGTTATAGTTGGACATATAGGCAAGTTATGCAAGGTTGCATCAGGGTGCTTTAATACTCACAGTAGAATATGTGATGTAAGATTAGAAACTTTAGCATTAGAGCTCGCTTTAATGGGGAAAGATAGGGAACTTGTACAACAAGTTTATAATCAAAAAACTACAGAAGGTGCTGTGAATTTTCTTGGAGATGGATATGAACAGCTGTATAAAAACATTGGTATAAAAGTTAAAAATAAAATGGAGCAGTACACTTATAATAGTATACAGGCAGATATTATCATGTATTCTATGGATAGAGGAGTACTTTATAGTAGTATAGAAGAAGGTATTTAAAGTGAAAAGTATTATATTGATTAAAAATATTGAAGACAAATATGTAATACAACTTGTGGATATTTTAAATAATGATAGTGTACTGTTATATGCTTTAGGCTCAAAGAAAAATAAAATATCAGAAGGAGCTTTTACTGGTTATAATAAAAAATGGTGTGAAAGTAGAAATGCTGAAATATTTGCTATTGTTTTAGATGGTATTGCAATAGGAACAATATCATTAAGTCATCAAGATCTAGATAAACATACAGCGCAGATCGGTTATTGGATTGGCAGTAAATATTGGGGGAATGGATACACAAGTGAAGCATTTTTTCAAGTGCTAAATATTGCTAGAAAAAAAGGAATCAAATGCGTATCGGCTACAATTAAAAAGGATAATTTACCTTCTAAAAAAGTTTGGGAGAAATGTGGAGCAAACATTAGGTTAATAGACGATAGATACAATGTTTATATAACCTTATAAAGGTGGTTTTGAGAAATGGAGAGTAAAGTTTATATTGTTGGTATAGGTCCTGGAAATAAAGACTATGTATTACCCAAAGCTGTAGATACTTTAAAAAATTCTGATTTAATAGTTGGATTTGAAAGAGCTGTGGAAAGTATTTACTTTATCAAGGAAGAAAAGCTTATAGTAAAAAAGCTTACAGATATATTAAAAGTGATAAATTCTGAAGAGAATAAAAATATATCCATAGTTGCATCAGGAGATCCTCTTTTCTATGGTATAACAGATTATTTAAAGAAAAATTATAAAGGGAACATAGAAATAATTCCGGGATTAAGTTCTTTTCAATATATGATGAGCAAGATAGGAAAGAGCTGGCAGGGAGCTTTTTTAGGAAGTCTTCATGGAAGAGAAGATAATTTCCATGATATAGTGAGAGATAATGCTGTGTCTATATGGCTCACGGACAGCAAGCATTCACCAGCTTATATATGCAAAGAATTGAAAATAAAAAATATAAAAGCTAGAGTATATGTTGGAGAAAATTTATCCTACGAAGATGAAAAAATCACTATAGCTGATATAGAAGAAATGGAGTATATGAGTTTTAGTAATTTATGTGTAGTAGTAGTAGAAAACTTGGAGTACTATATGGAGGAAAATGAAAAATGATTTATATAAGGGATGAGGAATTTATAAGAGGGGACTGCCCTATGACTAAGGAAGAAGTTAGAATTTTGAGTACTGCTAAGCTGGAGCTTGAAGAAGATTATAGAGTTTTGGATATAGGCGCAGGAACAGGTTCTGTAAGTATACAAATTGCTAAAATTTGTTCGAAAGGTGAAGTAACAGCCATAGAGAAGGATGAGGAAGCTCTTAAGGTAATAAAATTAAATAAAGAAAAATTCAAAACCGGTAATTTGAATATAGTAGAAGGAGAAGCAATGGGAGTAGAAAAAGATATACAAGCTCCTTTTGATGCTATATTTATAGGTGGCAGCGGTGGAAGTATAGAAAAAATCATTGAAAGTTATGATTTAAAGCTTAAAAAGGGAAAAAATATGGTATTGAATTTTATTACCATAGATAACTTATATAAAGCTATGAATACTTTAAAGTCTTTAGATTATAATGTTGAGTGTATGCAAATTTCTGTAAATAAAAATAGGGGAAAGAGTTATATGATGTTTTCAAATAACAGCATATTCATTTTAACAGGAACAAAAACAAAATAGATTAGTTTTTAGTAAAAATAAAAAATAGGAGTGTAACAAACATGGAAAGTAAAGCTACAAAACTAGGAACTCTATACGGTGTAGGAGTAGGACCAGGAGGAGAAGAACTTTTAACATTAAAAGCTGTAAATGTTATTAAAAAATGTGATGTTATAATAGCTCCATCTGCTAAGGAAGGTGGAAACAGCATTGCTTTAGAAACTGCAAAAAACTTCATTACTGAAGATAAAGAGGTAATGGTAAAACATTTTCCTATGGGAGGAGCAGAGCAGGAAGAAAAAATACACAAAGCTTTCAAAACAATTGAAGAAAAATTAAAAGAAGGAAAGAATATTGCTTTTTTAACAATAGGAGATCCTTTTGTATATAGTACGTACATATATCTTTTAAAGTATATAAAAGATCATGGATATAATACAGAAACAGTACCTGGAATAACTTCATTTTGTGCTGGAGCAAGTATTGCAGGGGAGCCTATAGTTATAGGTGATGAAAGAGTTTTAATACTTCCAGCAAGTCAAGTAGACAAAATTACTGATGAAAAATTTGTAGTAATAATGAAGGTTTATAGGGTTGAAGAAAAAGTATTAGATGTTTTAGATAAAAAAGGTTTCAAATATGTTTTTGTAAAGAGAGCATATAGGGAAGGTCAAGAAGTATTCAGAGATAGAGAAGAAATATTAAAAAATAAGGATTATATGTCACTTATAATAGCTCAAAGAGACTAAAGAAAAGGGGAGACTGATTATGGAAAATGTAGTATATTTTATAGGAGCAGGACCAGGAGATCCAGATTTAATAACTGTTAAAGGAAGAAATATATTAATGGAGGCTGATGTAATAATATATGCAGGTTCATTAGTAAGCAAGGAGCACTTTAAAAATTGTAAGGAAGGTGTAGAAATACACAATTCAGCATCAATGACATTAAATGAAGTTATAGATGTAATAGAGAAAGCTTATAAAGAAAACAAAAAAATAGTTAGACTTCATACTGGAGATCCAGCTATATATGGAGCAATAAAAGAGCAAATGGATGAGCTTGAAAAATTTAATATACCTTATGAAGTAGTTCCAGGAGTAAGTTCATTTACAGCAGCTGCATCTGCCATAAAAAAAGAGTTTACTCTTCCAAATGTAAGTCAAACTGTTATATTAACTAGAGTAGAAGGAAGAACTCCAGTACCAGAAAAAGAAAGTTTAGAAAGACTAGCATCTATAGGTGCTTCTATGGCACTATTCCTTTCTGTAAGTATGATAGATAAAGTAGTAGAAAAGCTTAAAAAAGGATATGGAAGAAATGTGCCTATAGCTGTAATTCAAAGAGCTACTTGGGAAGATCAAAAATGTGTTATAGGAACTTTAGATGATATAGCTGAAAAGGTTAAAAAAGAGAATATAACAAAAACAGCTCAAATACTTGTAGGTGACTTTATAGATTGTGAATACAATAAGAGCCTTTTATATGATGAAGGTTTCTCACATATGTTCAGAAAGGGAAAAGATGAAGATAGCAGTAATTAGTGTAACTGAACAAGGAGATATTATTGCAGAAAAACTTAAGGAAAGTTTAGATATAGACCTATATTCCAGAGAAAGTGTAAAGAAAAGTGGTATAAAGGTTTTAACTGAAAAGATTATTAAAGAGTATAAGGCAGTAATATTTATAAGTTCTACAGGAATAGCAGTAAGGGCCATAGCAAATTATCTGGAGAGTAAGGATAAAGATCCAGCAATATTAGTTATAGACAGCAGCTCTAAGTTTGTTATAAGCTTACTCAGCGGACATCTAGGAGGAGCTAATGAATTAACTTTAAAGGTGGCAAATATACTTAAAAGCATTCCTGTTATAACAACTGCTACTGATAATATGGGAGTTACTGCACCAGATATAATTGCAAAAAATTATGGACTTGTAATAGACAATCTTAAGGATGCTAAAAAAATTGCAGCTTTATTGGTAGATAAAAAACAAGTGGCTTTTCTGGATAAGAAAAATATCATAACCTTGCCAAAAGGATATACTAGCAATATAAAAGAAGCTGAAGGGATTGTCTATGTTACCCATAATTTAAAAGAAAACTCCGATATATATAAAGAAAGTATGTTAAGGCTTATAAGAAAAGATATTATACTTGGAATAGGATGTAGAAAGGATTTTGATCCAGAAAGAATGAGAGATTCCGTAGATGATATTTTGGCAGAATACAATTTAGATAAAAGAGCAGTAAAGGCTGTTGCTACAGTGGAAATTAAAAAAGATGAAAAGGCCATATTAAAATTAAAAGAATATTTGCAATGTGAACTTAAAATATTTTCTTTAGAAGAAATAAGAAAAATACATCACAAATATGTAGGCAGTGATTTTGTAGAAAAAACTATAGGGGTTAGGGCTGTATGTGAACCATGTGTTGAATTAATGGGCGCAGAACTAATTACAGAAAAAATAAAAGCTAATGGTATGACTATTTGTATTGGTCAGATTTGAACTTAGTGGAAGGATGTGTGTTCATATGGGAAAACTTTATGTTGTAGGAATTGGACCAGGTGGATTGGATTATATGACTGTTAAATCAGTAAAAGCACTAGAAGAGAGCGATATTATAGTAGGGTATACTAAATACATAGAATTTATAAAACCTATTATAAAGGATAAGGTTGTATTTTCTACAGGGATGCGCGGTGAAGTAGAAAGATGTAAAAAGGCACTTGAATTGTCAAAGGATAAGGTTGTTTCAATAGTAAGTACAGGAGATGCTGGAATTTATGGAATGGCAGGACTTATATTAGAGATGAAAAAGGATGAAGATGTAGAAATAGTACCTGGAGTTACAGCATCTTCAGCAGCAGCTTCAGTGGTAGGAGCACCACTTATGCATGATAACTGCAATATAAGCTTAAGTGATCTTATGACACCTTATGAGCTTATAAAAAAGAGAGTTGAATTAGCAGCACAAGGAGATTTTATTATTTCATTATATAATCCTAAGAGTAATGGAAGACCTCTTTATTTAAAGGAGTGTATGGAATTGATAAAAAAATACAGATCAGGAAATACGCCAGTTGCTGTAGTTAAAAATGCTTTAAGAGATGGTGAAGAAAAAACATTATTTACAATAGATTCTTTTGATGATACTAATGTAGATATGTTTTCAATCGTAATAATAGGCAATACTAAAAGTTATATAAAGGATAATGAATTTGTAACTCCTAGAGGATACAGTGTTTAATTAATAATTAAGAATGGAGAATTTGACATGGGAAAAAAGGGTATATTGGTAGCAAGTTTTGGAACAAGTATTCCACAAGCTTTTGAACTTTGTATTGAAAGTACAGAAAACAAGATAAAAGAGTGTTTTCCAGAATATGAAGTAAGAAGAGCATTTACTTCTTATATGATAATTAAAAAATTAAAAGAAGAAAAAAGACTTTTCATAGATACTGTGGAGGAAGCCTTAGAAAAAATGAATGCTGATGGTTTTGATGAAGTTTATGTTCAGCCATTACACATTATGCCTGGGGATGAATATGATAAGATAGCAAATGGAGTAAATAAATATAAAGATACCTTTTCTAAACTGGTTTTAGGAAGACCCATTTTATATAGAGAAAGTGATTATAAGATAGCAGTAAATGCACTAAAAAATCAGCTTCCTGATATGAATAGTTATCAAGGAGTAATGCTTATGGGACATGGTTCTGTTCATCCAGCTAATTCTAGTTATGCATTACTTCAGTGTATACTAGAGGATGACGGATTAGATAGTGTATATGTAGGAACAGTAGAAGGATATCCTACTTTAGAAAATTTGATTCCAAAGATGAAACAGGATAATATACAAGAGGTTACATTAATGCCTTTTATGTTGGTAGCAGGAGACCATGCTATTAATGATATGGCAGGAGAAGAAGATTCCTGGAAAACCCAATTAGAGGAAGAAGGATTTAAGGTTAATGTGTATCTACATGGATTAGGTGAAAATAAAGCTTTTCAAGATATATATGTGGAGCATATTAAAGATTCTATAAAGGGTAATCCATTATTAAGTAAATAGGGTATTTCTTATATACTTTAAAGATTGGAGATTTTTAATATGATAGGTTTAATTCTTGGAACTTCAGAGGGGAAAAGCATACTATCTCTTTTAAATAAATTTACTGAAGATATTTTAATATCTACTGCTACTGAATATGGTGGAGAACTATTGCAAAACTATAAGTATGCATATTTAAATACAAAACCTTTAAATTTAGAAGGATTAAAGGAATTATTTAAAGAAAAGGGTATAAGAATGCTTATAGATGCTTCACACCCTTATGCAGTAGAAATTACTGATAATGCTATTAAAGCTTGCAGTGAGTTAAATATAGAATATGTAAGATATGAAAGAGCATCCTGTGTAGATAAATTTAAAGACCATGAAAAAGTTATAGAAGTAGAAAATTATGAAGGGCTTTATGATAAGTTAAAGTATATAAAAGGAACTGTACTTAATACCAGTGGAAGCAGAAATTTAGATAAGATATTATCTTTAGGTGTAGAAAATAGAATAATTCATAGAGTATTGCCTTCTATAAAAGTTATGAATGAATGTTTAAGTAAAGGTGTAAAAATTGATGATATAATAGCTATAAAAGGACCTATAAGCTATAATTTAAATTGTGCCTTTATAAAAGAATATGAAGCAAAAGCTATGATATTAAAAGATAGCGGTATTCAAGGCGGCACAGAAGAAAAAATAAAAGCATGTGTAGATAATGATATATATGCTTTTATAATAGAGAGAAATACAAGAAATTATAAAACTATTTTTTATGATGAGGAAAATTTAGTACAATATATTATAGAAAAACTTAAATTAACAAAAACTAAAATGTAAAGGGTGTATTTTATGGAGTTTACAACAAAATACCCAGGGAGTTTTGGAGAAGTGCTTCAAGGTAGGGTACATAATAGGGATGTTTTGCTGTCTTGTCCAGTTAATGTTTATACTAATGTTAAAGTATTAGAAAGTACAAGCCCTAGTAATAAATTTAAATGGCAAAAAGCAGCTAAATTTTTGGATAACATTTTAACTAAGTGGGATTATAAGAATTATGTAGATAATTTAGATATAGAAATATGCTCTCATATACCTTATGGCAAGGGTATGGCAAGTAGTACTGCAGATTTATGTGGAGTATATTCCTGTTTATTAAAAATGTTTAAAAAAGAATTTAACGAACAGGAGCTTATAGACCAATGTATAAAAATAGAACCTACAGATAGTATCATTTTTAATGAAGCCACTCTTTTTGACTATAAGAAAGGTCTTTATAAAGAGAAGATAGGTCCATATTTTAAATATAATGTGCTTGCTTTTGAAGGGGAAAACATAGTAGATACAGTTGAGTTTAATAGTAAAAAGTTACCTGATTTAAGTAACGCAGATGATTTATTTGAAATTTTAAAAGAAGCTGTACAGGAAAAAAGCTTAGAAAAGCTGTCCTATGTATCTACAGAAAGTATTATTAGAAATCAAAAAAGACTTTATTATGATTGGATAAAAGATGTTATAAGCATAAAGAATGAAACATGTGGTCTTGGAATAATTGGAGCTCACAGCGGAAATGTATTGGGTATAATATACGAAGATGATGACAAGTTTGATTATGCTGTAAGGTTTGCTAAAAAACTAAATGGCTATAAAATATATCCAGTGCAAACCTTAGATAAGATATTTTAGAAAATTATTTTTATTATATAAAGGAAGAAGGTATTTATCATGGATAAAGGATACATTCAAATGTATACAGGCAATGGAAAAGGAAAAACTACTGCAGCTTTGGGATTATCACTTAGAGCAGTTTGTGCTGGTAAGAAGGTTTTCTTTGGCCAATTTACTAAAGGAATGAAATACAGTGAATTAAATGCTGTAAAGTATTTGCCTACTTTTAAATTAGAACAATTTGGGGGAAACCATTTTATATTCAATAAACCAACTAAAGCAGATATAGCAGAAGCTAGAAAAGGCTTAGAAAGAGCAAAGGAAGTCTTAACTTCAGGAGAGTATGATGTAGTAGTTTTAGATGAAATAAATATTGCTATATTCTATGAGCTTTTCCCTGTAGAAGAAGTTATAGAAATGTTGGATAGTAGAAAAGAAAATGTAGAAGTAATACTTACAGGTAGATATGCAAATGAAAAACTTATTGAAAAAGCAGATTTAGTAACAGAAATGAAAGAAATAAAGCATTACTATAATCAAGGAGTTCAAGCAAGAGTAGGTATTGAGAGTTAGGGTATAAATATACTGATTAAACAAAACTAGAAATTAGAATTTAGAGTATAGAGATTGCACCTATACTCTATTTATTTTTTGAAAAATAAGTTGTTTTCTATCATTGAAAAACTTTTTATAGGATAGATAGCAGCAAATAAAAGCAGCAATTGTAGTGGCGGAGGATAACATAAATGTAACCATTATTTGAAATTTTATGGCCTGAATAGGAGAGGTTCCTGCTAGTATTAAACCAGTCATCATTCCAGGAAGGGATACAATTCCTAAAGTTTTCATTGAATCTATAGTTGGAAGAATACCTGTTTTTATAGAATTTCTTATAATTTCCTTAGAGGAAAGAAAAATATCTGCACCAAGTGCAAGCTTTGTTTCTACTTCCTGTCTTTTAACCTGGAAATCTGAAATCATTTGTTTATAACATAGTCCGATAGCAACCATGGCATTGCTTATAACCATTCCACCTACAGGTATTATTTGAAAAGGCTCATATTTAATTGCTTTGGCGAAAATTAAAACTATAAGAGTTAAAGTCGTACCGCATGCTATAGAAATAAAGGAAATTAATAATGAACCTTTTATGGATTTTCCACGTTTTGATGTATTAACAGCTGCATTAAAAATCATAAACATAATTAAAAAAGTTGTGAATAGAGGACTTTTAAGTCCAAAAACAAAATCTAGTATGTATCCAATAATTACAAGTTGAATTACAGCACGAACAACTCCAATTATAATTTCTTTCTCTAATTTTAATTTTTGGTAGTAAGAAAAAAACAGTGATATTAAAACTAAAGAAGATGCCATAAGAAGAGAAGATAAATTCATTGAATTTGCTGAGTTCATTTCAATACCTCCAAATTCTTTAGTAAACCACTTTCAATAGTTATTAGTTTATTAGCATATTTTCTGCTTTGAGTTTCATTGTGAGTTACCCATAGTATAGTTATACCACGTTCGTTCATTAGTTTTATTACATTTTCCACAATTAATGTATTATCTTTATCAAGAGCAGAAGTGACCTCATCTAAAAGCAATATATCAGGTTCAAACAACAGATTTCTAATAAGAGCAATTCTTTGTTTCTCACCACCAGATAAATTGTTTACTTCCTTTTTTATAAAGCTAATATCCATATTGAAAATATTAAAAAGTTCCTTAACTCTGCTTATATCAAAAGTTTTATTACGCAATACGTAAGGAAATTTAAGATTATCTTCTGCAGTATGATCAAAAAGATAAGGTATTTGAAAGCAATAAGATACTTTTTTTCTTAAATTTACAGCATCATATTCTTTGAAGTTCTTGTTTTTAAAAAGTATGTCTCCTTCGTCGGGACTTATGAGAGTGGAACATAGTTTTAAAAAAGTACTTTTACCACTTCCAGAAGGACCAACAATTGATACAAAGTCTCCTTCATTTATACTTAAAGATATGTTTTTCAAAATATATTTGTTATCATCTTTAAAGGATACATTTGAAAATTTTAATATACACATAACGTAGAAATCTCCTAAAATGCTTTTTCAAAAAGTTAAGCATAATTTAAGTTAGTTTTTGTTAATCTCCTGATAATTATTATTACAAGCATTAAAGCTACAGAAGTAAGAGCTATAGTGCCTCCAGGAGCACTATCTATATAATATGACAATATTAAACCTATAATAACATCTATGAATCCGAATATTATAGAAAATATGAGAGTTGTTTTAAAGCCTTTATGAAGCTGAAGTGCTGCGGCAACAGGCATTGCTATCATTGATGATATTACAAGTATTCCCATTATTCTTATAGAAACGGAAACAGTAGCACCAACTAATAATGCAAAAACGTAGTTTAAAAGCTTAACTTTTACACCCATAATCTTTGCACCATCTTCATCAAAGGTTATATAAAGCAATTGATTGAAGAATACACATAATATTATAACAGATATTATACTAAGAATAAAAACAGTATAAAGTTCAGTGCTGCTTACAGTTAAGATGCTTCCAAACAAGTAAGAATTTACATTTGCATTAGTTTTACCCATGCTTATTAAAGTAATGGCTATACCTATTCCAAGAGTCATAACAATTACAAGTATAACCTCAGCATATTTTTTATAATAATCTCTCAAAAACTCTATAACAACACCAAAAAATGATGTGAAAATAAAAGCTGACAATATTGGGTTATACCCAAATACTAATCCAACAGCCACTCCTGCTAGTGAGGCGTGAGACAAAGCATCACCCATCATGGAATATCTTTTTAAAACTAAAAAAACACCTATTGTTGGACATAGTATAGAAATAAATACAGATGCTATTAAGGCATTTTGCATGAAATTATAATGTAGCATTTGAAACCTCCAAGTCGTGATACTTAAATTGGTTTATTGGATATAATCTAGCAAAACCATTTTCCATTTTACAAATGTGTGTAGAGTTATCTAGTGCAGCTTTAAGATTATGTTCTACTGATATAACTGTAATATGAGAACGAAGGTTTAAGCCTTTTATAATTCTATAAATTTCATTTTGACTTGCTATATCAACGCCTGTAGAAGGTTCATCCAGTATTAATAATTCTGGATTTCCAAGTAGAGCTCTAGCAATAAATACTTTTTGCTGCTGTCCTCCAGATAAATCTCCTATTAATTTATTTTTAAAGTTTTCCATTCCTACAGATTCAAGAACTTCATTTATAACCTTAGAATCTTTAATCTTCAATAATTTCATGTGGCATTTAAGTATTTCATAAACTGTAATAGGGAATTGTGTATTAAGACCTTCAACCTTTTGAGGAACATATCCAATATTATTTGTTTTTAATGATATAGTTCCCTTTATTGGAGCTAGAAGATTAAGTATAAGTTTTACTAAAGTACTTTTTGCACTACCATTTTCACCTAAAATAGAAACATAATTTCCTTTCTTTATATTTAAGTTTATATTATTAAGGATATAAGGCTCGCTGCCGGTATAAGAAAAAGTTAAATTTTTGATTTCTATCATTAAAATCCTCCAATTTATTAATTATATTTTTTATTTAACCCAAAGAAAGTTTGCATTCATTTATAGTTATAATTATTAATAAAATATAAATAGTTATAACTATAAATAAATGCAATTATCAAAAAGTAAGTAGTTAAATATATTTTTATGGGTATTACTTACTATAATATTATATACCTATATGCAAACTATTTGCAACAAGTAAATACATAAATTTAGTATACAATGAAATTTTATGCTAAAAAACAAACATTATTCATAACTTCAAAATATAATTATACTAAATTTATTTTTATAACAGGTTTACAAATTTAAAACAAAGTAGTATTATATATGATAATGAAAATCAATATCAATTGATAAAAGTTTTGAAATTAGAAATTGAAATTCGTTATATTTTTTTAAAATAATTATGATATGACTTTTGATTGATATGGACTTTATTTTGAAAAGAGGTAGAAATTAGTGAATTTCGGTATGCCTCAAAATGTATAAATTGAAAATTAGTTTCGTAATATGATGTTACAAAAGCAATTAAAAATATAATTTAGAAAGGAGATTTTTTATGAGTGTTTTAGTTATAGGTGGAGACAATATTTGTAATATCAAAGAAAAATTGAAGGAAACAGGTTTTGACAAAATACATCATATAACAGGAAGAAAGAAAAGTGATAGAAAAATTAGAATTCCAGAAAAAACAGATTTGGTGTTGGTATTAGTAGATTATGTAGGTCACAGTTTAACAGGTATTGCAAAAGAAGAGTCGAAGAAATCTGATGTGAAAATCGTGTTTTCAAAAAGGTCTTGGGTTCATATGGAAAGTATTATACAAGATTGTGCTAAGGAGATATCAAATGCTAAGAGAAGATGTAATTGAATTTAATGAAATGGAAATTTACCACGATATAATAGAAAGCTTGGTAACAGCTCTTGAAGCAAAGGATTTTTATACAAGAGGACATTCGGAAAGAGTAGCATTTATGGCATATGAATTATCAAAAAAGCTTGGTATAGGAGGAACTGAATTAGAAAATATTCATATGGCAGCTCATCTTCATGATATAGGGAAAATAGGAATACCTGACAATATATTAAATAAAACTGGAAAACTCTCAGAAGATGAATGGCAGCGTATAAAAATGCATCCTAAAATAGGTTTTGATATTTTAAATAAATCAAATAAATTAAAGCATATTGCTAAAATTGTACTTCATCATCATGAAAAATGGAATGGAAGTGGTTATCCAAATGGACTAACTAAATTAGATATACCATTAGGAGCTAGAATAATTGCAGTATGCGATTCTATTGACGCAATGACATCAATAAGACCTTATAGAAAAGCTATGGATTTTGAAAAGTGTATGGAAGAAATAGTGGTTAATAAAAATATCATGTATGATCCAATCATTGTTGATTTTATGGAAAGTAATATGAAGTTTATGAAAAGTATATCTAATTTGAAATCTGTATAATTACAAGAATTACTAATGATTAAAGCTACAAGTTTAAATTGAAGTGAAAACGTTAATAAGAAATGTATATAAAAAATAAGCCATTTTTTCAGAAAAATTTTTGAAAATCATGAATGTGAAAATATAAGTTACCAATATTATAAGTAAATCTTCTGATAATGTAGCTGATAAGGAGAGAAGTACGCTAAAAAGAGTCGGACAAATTTTAATAGAAAAATGTAATTAATTGCTTGACTTAACCAGTAATGTATAATATAATATACAAGTAAGTTAAATATGGCCTCTTGGTCAAGCGGTGAAGACGCCACCCTCTCAAGGTGGAATCAGGGGTTCGATTCCCCTAGTGGCTACCATAAAATAAGAATGCTTTAACGGCAACGTTTAAGGTATTCTTATTTTTTTATTTTGAATTATATTTTTAAAAATTTTGCACCATTTTTATACCATAGTTTTTATATCACCTTCAAAATCTTGAAAAGCAAATCTTCTGAAACAGTATTAGAGAGTTCTAGTACATTATTTCCGATATGAACTACCATATTTGCCTTAAAAAAAGATATAGTTAAATACAATGAATTTTAAAATATTATTATATAATGAATATAAACATTAATAATAGAAAGGAAGTTATTATTTTGAAAAGTTTAGTTAAAAATATATCTAATAAGATGAAATCTTCGGAAACAAATAGTAGTGAAAATAAAATAACATTTCAAGATGCATGGGTAGCTTGGGAAAATAAAGAAAAGTTTCCTGTAGCTTTTTTTGGAGACAGTACTTATGATGGATATAATACTACTGGATGGATTGGTAATTCTATAGGTACAGATCATGAGCCACCTAATGTTTTTACTACTTATCTTCAGAATTTAATAAGAGAGTATACAAATTCTAAAACTGCACGTATATATAATGCTGGATTTAGTGGACAAATAGCACAGTGGGGATATAAAAACATAGATGCCATATTTAGTGGCGTATATTCAGATGTAAAGATGATTGGCATAGGATTTGGCATTAATGACAGACTTGGAAAAGTTTCTACAAAGGCCTATGAAGAAAAGTTTAAAGAGGATATAGAAAATATAATTAAATGGTGTTACTCAAAACGCATACAACCATTTTTGTTAACTACTCAAGCCACTGTAGAGCCGGGGACTATAGATTGCAATTTGTATCCATATCGTACTAGTGAAAGTATAAACTCTGTTGCTAATAAAGTAAAAAAAGAACTTGCTAGAAAATATAATATAGATTTAATAGATTTAAATTATTATACAGAAAAGTTTTTGGCTAGTAATAAGTTGTATAAATTAAAAGACATAATACCTGATAATCTTCATTTTATTGACTTAGGGCATAAATTTGAAAGTGAAATAATATTTGCTTATTTTTGTCCAAGAGTTGTTATGATAAATAATGACAAACCATTAATATTAGATTTTAGTTCTCAGAATATTAAAAGTGGTATACCAAGTGATAAAATATCTTATGAAAATAATTTATTAAATTTATGGTATAACAATTACAATTTTAAAAGCTATGCTTATTATGATAAAGAAAATAAAGATGATATATTAGTGCAAGATTTTATAATATTTAATATGGAAAATGATATGAATATATACACAGTACAAATTAGTCCTGGTGAAAATCATGAAATGAATTTATGTTTAACTGATATAGAAAAACCTTATGCAATGATAAATGGTAAAAAATTAGTTTTACAAGATACATTCAAACAGTATTACTTTGAAAAAGGTTTTATGTATAGATTAATTAAAACAAGTATTTTAAAGTTTGGGCTTAACAGATTGCAGTTATGCACAGGAAATAATAATAAAGTTTCAGCAGTAGGGTTTTATGTTAAGAAAGAAATACCAAGCAATAGTTCCCCAATATCTTTTATTCAAAAGTTAGATGGGAGTAAGAGTAAAAATAGTATAATGCCATATACTTATAAAAATTATTTTAACAACAATGTTTTATTTAAATTAAAATTAGATACCAATATAGAAGACTGTAAAGATTTAATAATTCCTATTTTTGATACTGCAGACAATGGAATATTTTTAAATTTAAAGGATAGTATTTTTGAACTATGCACATACAAAAGGAGAAGTACGGAAATTGATAACATTGAAAATTATGTAAAAGTAGCATCAGTAGATGTAGGTATTAGTTCAAAGAGTATTGCAGAAACAGGCATTTATATAGAAATTAGTGAAATAAATATTAAAGTTTTTATAGATATAAAGGATGAACCTATAATAAAATATGATACTAATGGAAAAATATTAGGATCAGGAACATTTGCAAATTTTATTAAGATACCAGATGCAGAAAGTAATGATTGTGCAATTGTTTATACTAGTATATTGTATAATTTATAAGAGTCAATTATTAAAAAGTATATTTTAAATACAATATATTATTTTAATAAGTTGTGATATGGAAAATGAAATATTTAAAATTGAAATTAATCAAGGAATATGGATAGCATTATTTGAGGTGTTGCTTTTTTAGTATGAATTTAAAATCTTTTTGCTTAAAAAATATAATATAAAGTTTTGAAGTTAAAAGAGCATTATCCAATGCAAAATATTTCATATTTCTGTCAAATATATACCAATGTAATCACTTGTTAAATATGAAAGATTCATTCGTAGAACATTAAAAAAGTATATAATAACAATTGATAAGAATTATACAAAATTGTAACAAATACTATATATAATAATTATATAAGCAGATGAAACTTAGTGGAAAATATAATGAGCTTTATTTTATTATATTAATAGATTTTGTTTTAAGTAGGAATTAGCTAAGGATAATACTGAAGATTATTTGAATTTAAAAGAGGTGAAACAGATGAAAGTTGGAGATATAGTACAAATACAGGATGAAAATGAATGGAAAGGGTTATATGGAGTAGTGGAGTATGTAACAGTAGGAATATCACATATATTTTGTGTAAAGAATCCATGTTATTTATATGTAGCTACAAAAAATAATAATATAAAAGTTATAGAAGAAAGCAAAAAAGATGAATACAAAAAAAACGTTAGTATGAAAAATTAGATATAAAGTATAATTACAGTTTAATATGGTTAATGTTATAGAGCACTCTGTAGGTAGAGTGCTCTTTTGTATAAAAATATAAAAAATAAAATAGCAAATGATTGAAAATTTAGAAAATATGGAATATAATAAAAATAGAAAGATTATCATAAAATGGGGAGATTATATAGGGAGGTGTAGCCATGAAAAATATGGAAAAGTGTGAATGTTTGCTTACTGAAATTGACAATATGAGAAAGTATATGTATGTTATTATTGAAAGAGGAGTAAGCCTAACCGATGATGAAATGGTTGAAATAAGTCAAAGGCTCGATTCTTTATTAAATGACTACAATAAACTTATACATAATGAAAATGTACAAGTTGCTTAAACTATATATAGGGAATTTGAAGTATTCTAAAAAATAAAATATTATTTATATTAGATAAGCATTTGTAGAAATACTGATGCTTATTTATTTTAAAAATATAACTAAATGCAAATTTGAAGGAGGAATTAATTTGGAAATTGAAAGGAAGTTTTTAGTAAATGAGGATGAGCTTCTAACAGAAATAAATTTAAACAATTATAATAAATATAGCATAGAACAAGCTTATATATCCACAGAGGATAGAGAAGTAAGAATACGAAAAATTGAAAATAGCTACAGTAAAAGTAAATGCTTTATGACAATAAAATCGAAAGATGATTTAGTAAGAAAGGAAGTAGAGTTTGAAATACCTTATAACAAATATCAAGATTTAATATCCTTAAAAATGTATAAGGGAAATATTATAAACAAGCTTAGATACAAGGTTCCACTAGAAAATGGTTTAATAGCAGAGATAGATATTTATAGACAACAATTGTTTGGGTTAGTTATGGTAGAGGTTGAATTTAAAACAGAGGAAGAAGCTCAATTATTTCAAAAGCCAAACTGGTTTGGTGAAGAGGTAACCAATAACAACAAGTATAAAAATCGAAAATTAGCTACAGATATCCATAGAGTCTAACATGTTAATATGAGGAAATATTTTAATTTATATATATAAGTTGTATAATATATATTGAATTTATAATAAATTACATAGGAGGGAAAAATATGTTATCGCCAGTTGTTGAAAATACAATATTTGACTCTTTAAATGCTTCATTACAATACATAGATATACTTTTTGATCATCATATAACTATTTATATTACTGATACAGAAAGAATTTTAAAAATACTTTGCAGTGACAAATTAAGTTTAAGTAGTAAAGAAGGAGATCCAACACCTAAAGCAGGTGCTCCAGGAAAGGCGTTAAAGTCTGGAAAACCAGTAGTAGAAATTCTTCCTAAAGAATTATATGGAGTACCTTTTAGATCATATTCGGTTCCAATTAAAGATAACAATAATAATGTGATTGGTCTTTTATTAGCAGCAGAAAGTCTTGAAAATATGGATAATGTACTAAGTCTTTCTCAGAATGTATCAAGTTCTCTTAAAAAAATGTCTTTGGCAAGCAACGATATTTGCGGAGAAATCCAAAAAATAGTTAATTCAAATTCTAATACTTATGATGCACTGAATAAGGCTAATAATAATGTTGAAGATACTAATGAAATTTTGAAATTTATACAAGGTATTTCCAGTCAGACTAATCTTTTGGGATTAAATGCAGCTATTGAGGCTTCAAGAGCAGGAGATAGTGGAAAAGGCTTTAGTGTAGTTGCACAAGAAATAAGAAAATTGTCTAAATCAAGTAGTGAATCAGTTAAAAAAATTGATTCTGTTTTAAAAGAAATTACTCACTCAATGGAACTTGTTACTAATAGTATAAATAAATCAAATTCAAATTTTGAAGCAGCAAGTAGTGCAATAGAGGAAATAACTTCATCTATTCAAGAATTATCTTCAACTGCTGAAATATTGAAAGAACTAGCTAAAAAAATTTAAAAATGCGGACTATAGAATGCAATGGGTTAAATTTAATGAAGGTTGATTTTTGTATAAAAAGTATAAGGCTTATATTTTGAATGATGTGGCATTTTTGAAAAGATTGTAGTATAAACCTTATACCATCTGTATTGCGAGTAAAAACATCTAATCCTTTAGCTATTATATTCTTAATAGCTTCATATTCACTGTTAAAGCGTTTAATAATAAAGGGCTTCTTTCCACAAGTATTAAATACTACACATATCTCCATATCTTCAATCTCCATGTTTACATTAATAATTATTTTGGAAATCTAAATTAAAAAGTTAACAATAATATAATTATGCACAAATTGATTGAAAATTAAATAGTATATATCAGATATGTATCAGCAAATGACAAAAACTATTCTAGTAAATTATTAATGCTCTGAATTTGATAATTAACAAACCAACTATAGGAGCAGGGTGGGCTTCTAATCCTACAGCTACAAAGTTTATAAAGTGGTATATAGGTATAACGCCCAAAAATGAATTATGGGATATTGATACAGTTGAAAAAGTTAAGATATGGCAAGTCAAAGCTGGTATATGGAGTATTTATGGAGCAGATGGAGTCATTAGAGAAAAAGACTGGAATAAAATTTTAAAATAGCATATTTAAGAGTATAAAAACATGCTGCTGCATCATAGTAAATGATATTTTCATGCAGCAGCAGAAACCTTTGTTAATATAATATCTTTCATATAGTTTACAGAAAAAATGTGATATAATAACCATTAGTTAAATAAAAATGGCACAACATGCTCAATAAACCAGGGGGGAATATCAATGGTAAATATGTTATTTAGTTTATATAACTTCAATGAAAAATGGGCAAAAAATATGGTATCAAAGTATATAAACTCTAATAATAGAGTTCTAATAATTCCATTTTCTTTTGATAAATATATAAAAAGCGATATGGAGTGGCAGAGTGAATTTAATAAGTATAAAGGAAGGCATTATAAAGTTATAGAGAAAACGTTCTCGAGTTATGGAGTTAGTGAAAAAAATATAGGATGCATAAACTATTTTAAAGATACTAGGGAAAGTGCAAAAGATAAAATAAGAAGTAGTGATATAATATTTTTCACTGGAGGCTTACCTGATAAAATGATGTACAGGCTAAAGGAGTTTGATTTAATAAATGAAATTGAAAACTTTAAAGGTATAATTATTGGAAGTAGTGCTGGTGCAATGATTCAGATAAAAGATTATCATATTACTCCAGATGAAGACTATGATAAATTTTCATATAATAAAGGGTTGAATTTTATTAACAACTTTGATATTCAAGTACATTATGAGGGGACAGAAACACAGGAAAAATACATAAACAAGGTACTAAGCGAAAAATCAGATACAGTGTATGCAATTAAAAATACTGGAGGAATAATTATTGATAATAATGTAACTACATTATTAGGAGATACATATACATTCAGTAGATAGTTTAGAATTTTTTTGTTTGATATAAAATAAGGCTTTAATATCCTATGAATAAAGCACTTGGTTAATTCCAGGTGTTTTATTCATAGGATGTTAAAAAAATATATACTAACATATAACAAATATTAAACAAGATCGTAACAATTACTGTATATAATAATAATTGTCCTAAGGAAATAAACCTTAGAGGAAAATTTAAAAATATAATAAGGCTCCCCCCTTATTATAGATATATTTTGTTTTAGGTAAGCACTAGTGAAAACACTGGTGTTTATTTAAATTAATGTAATAAAATTGTATTTTAATAAATTTTAATACATTTATAAAATGTAGTGAATATAATATTAGTAATGGGAGAAGGGAGGAGTAATTTTGAAGAGAACCTATATCTTGGACACAAATGTTATTCTATATTCACCAGGAGCTATTTTTACTTTTGGGGATAATGATGTAATTATACCTGAAATAGTATTAGAAGAATTGGATAGTTTTAAAAAACAAAAGAATGATTTAGGTGCTAATGCTAGACATGCAGCTAGAATTATAGATAGGCTTAGGAGGCAGGGAAAGCTTAATGAAGGAGTTAATATACCAGGAGGAGGAAAATTGAGGGTAGAAATGAATCATTATGATACAGAAATACCTCCATGCTGGGATAAAAATAAGGCAGATAATCGAATAATACAGATTTGTAAAGCTCTTAAGGAACAAGGAGAAGATGTATGCCTTATTACAAAAGATACTTTTGAGAGGATTAAAGCAGATATTGTTGGTATAGATGTGGAAGATTTTTATGAAAAGGTAGTACCGGAAAATGAAGATCAATATACAGGAAGAATTGATGTTTACGCTTCAAGTGAAAAAATATCAGAATTTTATCACAATAAATTTATAGAAATAAAGGATGTTTTGTGTTATGAAGAAACACAAGGAAAATATATTGTACCTAATTTTTATACTAATCAATTTGTTATAATTCACTGCAGTGAAAATCCTAGGCAAACAGCATTAGGAAGATTTAATGGTGACAAAGTAGTAAATTTGAATTGCAAGGAAAATACTTTTTTAGGTATTAGTCCAAGAAATGTAGGACAGAAATTTATGATGGAAGCATTGTTCACAGATGCAGATAAAGCTCCTTTAGTGATAGTAAAGGGGCCAGCAGGCACAGCTAAAACTTTATTTTCTTTAGCGGTTGGACTTCATAAGATTATGGAGTGTGATACTGATCAATATAGAAGAATTCTTGTATGTAGACCAAATGTTACTATGGATGAAGATATAGGATTTTTACCTGGGACAGAAGAGGATAAAATAGCACCTTTTATGAGGCCAATATTTGACAATTTGGAAATATTAGTAGATTCAAATGAAAAGCAGAGATATAAAAACGAAAAGGAATTAGCAGATAAAATCAAGGAACTTTTTGATAGAAGAATTATAACTACAGAGGCTGTAGCTTATTTAAGAGGAAGATCTATAGTTAAAAACTGGGTAATTGTAGATGAAGCACAAAATTTAACACCAAAGCAGGTTAAAGCAATTATAACAAGAGTAGGTGAAGGAACAAAACTTATATTAATAGGAGACCCAGATCAAATAGATCAACCATTCCTTGATTCAAGATCAAATGGACTTTGCTATGCTTCAGAAAAAATGAAAGGTAGTAATTTATGTTATCAAGTAACAATGAATTACAATGAATGTGAAAGATCACCACTATCATATGAGGCTTCAAAAAGATTATAATAATTTAAGAGGCGGAGTTAATCCGCTTTTTTTATAAGAAATTTTATTCACTTAAAACGTATTCAAATAGGAACATATGTCAATAATTTTATATATAAATATAGTTTGAAAATTGGGCATGAATGTATAAAGAATGAAGTAGAACAATTTTTAGAAAATCCTTAACATATTCAAAATTTAATTTTTATTAACATCTTTTATGATCTATTTATAATTATTTCTATTTAAAAAATATATCATTTATTGTACAATATTGAGAGATGTAATTTTAGAAAGGAAAGGTTTTTGTATATGGACAAAAGAAAAACAAATGGTAAAAGGGGTAAATCCATTTGGAAGTTGGTTGTAGGTTTTATAATATTTGAAGTATTATTTACTGGAATAACTGCTCCTCTTTTAATATTTTATGGGCCATTTCAAAATGTAAAAAAGACTGTAGTTGAATCTGCAATGACAACACTTAGTCATCAATATATTGCTAAGTTTTTTTTATCTGATGATGAAATTAATAAAATTTTAGGAGAAAATACTATAGACAATATTCAGCAAGATAATGTTTCTCAATTAAAGTTTGAAAATAATCATGATAGCAGCATAGAAAGAGAAGAAATTAGTGATGGAAGAAAGTTTAACGGATATATGCTTATTATTCACGATCCTACAAGAGTAAAAGTAGGGTATAGCAAAAAGTTGGGTGTAGCTGGTGAGTTAACTAGCCAAATAGCAAAGGATAATAATGCTGTAGCAGCAATTAATGGTGGTGGATTTACAGATAGTTCCTCAGGTGATAGTAAGTGGACAGGGACTGGTGGAAAACCTGTTGGAATACTTATGAGTGATGGAAAAGAAGTGTATAATGACGTATCAGATGAAGATAAGGCAATGGAAGTAATGGCAATGACTAGTAAAGGAGAGCTTTTGGTAGGCTCACACAGTTTATCAGAAATGAAGTCTCTGGGTGTTACGGATGCTATCTCTTTTGGTCCTGCATTGGTTGTAAACGGTAAGGGAACTATAAAGTCTGGTGATGGTGGTTGGGGAGTAGCTCCAAGAACTGCCATAGGACAGAGAAAAGATGGATCTATATTATTTTTAGTTATAGACGGAAGACAAGCAAAAAGCGTAGGTGCAACGTTAAAAGATGTTCAGAATATAATGCTTGAATACGGTGCATTAAATGCTACAAACTTGGATGGAGGTTCTTCGTCAACTATGTACCATGAAGGTGAAGTAATAAACAATCCATGTGACCCTTTAGGAGAAAGATCTGTACCTTCTGCTGTTTATGTTAAACCTTAAAGTACACTAGATAAGTATTAGAAGGAGAGTGCTCAATGAAGATTTTCGTAAGAATTCTTATATGGATAATGATATCATTAACACTACAGTGTGCAGGACTTTTTTATGCTAATAAATACTTATTTGCATCAAGCACAGATATCAAAACTAAGAAAGTAGTGAAAAGTGACAATAAAAAACCAGATATTAAAATTAACATACCAGATAATGCAAAAAACACAAATATATCATTTGATGGAAAGTTTGTGGCTTATTATGATGGAGATGTATTGAAAGTAGTAAATACTTTAACAGGGGAAGAAAAAAGCGTAGAATTTGAAGGTGGAATAAAGGTATCTTTTTATAAATGGCTTTCTGATAGAAATAGAATGCTTATAGCTGAAAAGGAAAGTTCAAATGAAGAATCAAATTTGAAATTAGCTTATTATGATGTTGATAAAGGTTTGAAAGAAGATATTAAAGATTTAGATTGGGCTGATAAAAAATCAGAAGTTGAAGATATACAAGCATCACCACTTACTAATGTCATATATGTTAAGGTGGCTAATAGTGGAAAGCGCAGCAGTATATATTGGGTTAATATAATGAAGGAAATGAAAAAGGTTGAAACAAGAAGTTATCAAATAGGAAGTATAAGAGTACTTCCACATGAGGACAAATTAATATATGAAGATTTAACTCACAGTAGAATATATATGACTGATAAAGATGAACCTTTGGATATAAGTGGCGTAAGTAATCCAAATTTATTAGGTGTAGATGATAATGACAATGTATATATAGGAGAAACTAATAGTGATAAAGTTACTAAAATATTTTACGGAACTGTAAAAGAAGGCAGAAATGAATTCCAAACTATAGATTTAGGCAGTACTGTAGATAAAAATAATATATATATAACTGGAGAAGGAAAAGTTTATGTTAATGATAGTCTTAAAGGCGTTGTAAAAGAATTTTCAAGTGGAAAACAATATAATTATGCAGGTACTTTTGTACAAATGTATAATGGAGGAGTTATATCAATAAGTGATGGAAAACTTGTAAAAACTTTATTTAATTAGATAGTTTTTCTATTAAAGGAGGGATGATTAAATTTGAATAATTGGTTGTTAACTAAGATACTTGTGGTACCAGCTATACTTATAGGATTTACATTTCATGAGTACGCTCATGCCATAGTGGCAGATAAATTAGGAGATAAAACTCCTAAATTTCAAGGAAGACTTACTTTAAATCCATTTGTACACATAGATATAATTGGGTTTTTAATGATATTAATAGTGAGTTTTGGATGGGCAAAACCTGTTCAAATAAATCCATCAGCTTTTAAAAATAGGTATAAAGATGATTTGAAAGTATCTATTGCTGGTCCATTAGCAAATTTAGTAGTGGCATTCATAGGAGCAATACTTATGGCGCTATTATCTAAGTATGGATTTAATTCATTAGGTAATGTTTCGGGATTATATGATATACTTTCAATAATAATTTCATATATAGTTAGTATAAATTGTATGCTTTTTATTTTTAATCTTATACCAATACCAGGCTTGGATGGATTTCATATTTTAAGGGATTTATTTCCTGGTTACTATTATAAAATATCAGATACATTATATAGATATCAAATGATTATACTTTTAGTAATTATAGTAACACCTATAGCAACTTATGTAGTAGGAATACCATCAAGACTTTTATATGTTGCATTTATGCATATTGCTAATGTTATAATATAAAACAAAATGCTATGTTGATACATCAGGAGGAATTTTTATGAGACTAAGGAAAAAATGGTGGGCGAGACCAGAGATGGAACAAAGTCCTTTAACTGTTATAAATCCGCAAGAGTATAAAGGAAAGTGGAAAGAAGAATTTAAGAATGAAAATCCTATATATTTAGAATTAGGATGTGGAAGAGGAACTTTTTTATGCGAACATGCAAAACAAAATTCCAATATAAATTATATAGGGATAGATTTAAAAGATGAAGTATTAATATATGCTTTAAGAAAACTAATTCAAGAAGAGCTTACTAATGCTAGAATTATTCCATCTAATATAACAAATATTTCAGAAATGTTTGATGAAAATGAAGTAAGCAGGATATATATAAATTTTTGCAATCCATGGCCAAAGGATAGACATAATAAGAGAAGACTTACACATACAAGATTTTTAAATCAATATAAGCAATTTTTAAAACCTGAAAGTGAAATATGGTTTAAAACTGATGACAGAGATTTGTTTGAGGATTCTCAAGTTTACTTTAAGGAAAATGGTTTTAATATTGAATATATAACTTATGATCTTCATAATAGCGATTTTCAGGAAAATATAGTTACAGAGTATGAGAGTAAATTTACTTCTTTGGGAATGAAAACTATGTTTTTATTAGCAAAGCTTGCTGTAGCCAGTGAATAGATTTTGGAAGTATAAATAGCTTTAAACTAAATAATTCACATTAGAGATCAAAGCTTGTTCTCTAATGTGTTTTTATTTTTAAAGAAAAATTATTTGCTGATATTCACAGTAAATTTAAATGTAAATACTGCTAACAAGATATGTTTTGTCAGCAGTATTGGTTTATAATTGAAACTGCATAAGGTGTTTTGTCACTTAAATAATAAAGTTACTATTTCCGATTGCCAAAACTATCCTTATAGGTATCAGTTGGAAGTATTGAGCCTTTATAAAGAGTAAATTTAGCATCATATGCTTCCTTTTGTCTATATAGTTCTTCAGTAGACATTCCATTTATAGGAGAATCAGTTTGAGAAACACTTTGTTCTGTTGTAAAACCTATTTTATTTTTATTAGTTAATTTACTTTGATTTTCTTTCATTTATATTCACCTCATTTTATAGAATGTACATATTAAAGAAAAGTATAAGAGTAATTTTTGCAATGTAAAGTTATAAAATTGAAATAAAAAAATTTCTTATTTAATATAGAAAATTATATAATTATCATCAATATTTATTTTTATAAATAGAAAGAATGTGTTAAAATAAATAGCGAAATTTATAGTATTTTTAGTGTAAATAATGGCACAAACATGTGTTTTTTTATTTAAATTATTTATTTAGTATAGCTTTGTAGTATTGGAAGGTGATGGTTAGTTATGGATTTTATAATGAGAATATTAGGAAGAACTTTTGTAGAAACATTTTATTTGACAGGTATGATTATATTAATTGGATTGATCCTTGGGGTACTAAGAAATAATTCAATAAAAAACTTTCAAAAGAGTTTTGGAAGCAATGCAGTAATGATAACAGGGTTTATTGGCGTTCCAATACATGAGTTGAGTCATGCTATTTTTGCGGTATTATTTGGGCATAAAATTACTAAAATTAAATTGCTTCAAAAACCAGATGAGAATGGCGTAATGGGATATGTACAACATGGTTATAATCAAAACAGTATTTATCAGCAGATAGGAAATTTTTTTATAGGTATAGCACCTATATTTGGAGGAGTTTTTTCTATAATTGGTTTGATGAAATTTATAATACCAAGAGCTTATAACAGTTTTATTAATATATTGTTTAGAAGTTTGCATATTACAGTATTAAACAAAAGTATAATTGAAGGAATAATAAACTCTTACTTGGGTTTAATAAAAGTTATTTTTTCTTTAAAGAATTTTGAAAATCCATATTTTTATGTATTTCTGTTTATATCTATATGTATATCCTCACATATATCTTTGAGTTCTGCAGACATAAAGGGAGCTTCCAGAGGATTATGTGTTATATTTATAATATTATTAATACTAAATGCTTTAAATTTAACAAAATATATCTTGGCTATTGATTTAATAAAGTATAATATTTTAATAACAGGATTTCTAATGATATCTGTAATACTTTCTACAATAACCTTTTTAGTAAGTTTAATTCTTATTAGTATCAAGTGATTCTTAGACTCAGGTGGAGTTTGCTTGTGAGGAATACTCCCTACATCTGAGTCTTAGAAGAACTTATCCAGGCGCGTAGCAGTGCTTATCCCTAACTTGAAGAAGTGGGGTATTAGCAATGATAGCGATCGGATAAAATAGTAAGAAAAGAAGATTCATTTACATTTGTTTTGGAATAATTTGTAAAAGTGTTATGTTTTGTGCTAAAATAATATTATTGTATACAAAATATAAAATGGGGGTTAACGTACTATGTTTAGAGAAAAAATTAATGAATTTATTAGAGTTATTTCTAAAACTGAGGATTGTGAATGTTTAGATATGATGGAAGAATTGATAGACTCTGCTGGGGATTATTTAAGAAGAGTTAATGTGTTAGAAGTAGGAATAATGGTTGGAAAGTATAGTAAAGAAGATAATGAGTATAGAGAATATATTGAGAAACTTGACAAACAAAGAAGTAATGCACATGATAATCTAATATCTAATATTAAAATTATTAACAGACTTTGTAGAATAAATAATTTACCACCAATGTATCAAGGAAATGAAGAAGACAGGGTAGAAGTAGCTGAATTTGCACAAAAAGTGGTAGATGAATTATTTAGTACAAGAAGATTATAATTGGAAAATATCAAGCAGGGATATTAGCAATGGTAGAAATACAATAAAAACAATTATAAAAAAAGCATGAAAGATTATGTTCTTTCATGCTTTTTTTCATTCTAAGCAAAATGGCACTGATTAACTTACATTAAATTTTTTAACAAGCTCAACAGGAGAATAAGATAATTTTGCTTGTCTTAGGCCTTCAATTCCTAAATCCTGTTCACGATTTATGAGTGGAATTTGGCTAAAGTAGTTTTCTATAAAGGTCTTATTGACAAAGTTATAGAGACCTCTTATATCTGAATCTGCTTTTTCAATATGTATTATTCCCATATTTTCACTTACTTTTTCTCCTATAGTGAAAGCAGATAATTTATCATTAACATGAACAACCATTCCTATAAAATCTAATTTGTCACTATTTTTTAGCAATTCTTCTATAGATCTGAGTTCATATAAAAGGTATCCCTTACATATATGCTTGTGACACCATTCACGAGCAGCTTTTATGCATGGTTGTATTAGTTCATGAGTCATTTCAGAAATTTTATAATCATAATTTTTTACAAAATAGTTATAGTGATTTTTTTTCTTATGAAGAATTTTTCCAGAAAGACTTATAAGTTTTTCACTTTCATATATATAATCAAAATTATCTCTATCCTCCTCTATAACAAAAGTGTCACCAAAAACATTTAAGAGATCATCTATAAATGGTTGTTCTGCATCTTTAAAAAGGTAACTCAGGTCATATGAAGATCTAAGTTCTAACAAAACATTAACTATTTCTTTTAAAGCTTCTTTTTTATAGCCTATAGGCTGCATAAAATGATAACTTCCATCAAAGTCCATTTTTTTAATAATTATCACATCTTTATAAATAGCATATTGTATATCACAAGCTTTTCGCCATATAAAAAGATTTGTAAAGGAATATTCACAGGTTTCAAATGAGTATGGTTTTAAGTATTTATCAAATAGTTCCTTATCTTCTAGAGATAGGGGTTTAAAATTAAGCATATATACATCCTTTCTATAAAAATTAATATTAAATAATATTGAATATTATTTGCTTATATAAATATTATATTATAAAAATACTATTTATCAAACAGTATTTTTATATTTAAATATGATATTAATATTATAAATTAATTATTTTTAGCATAAAGTTAAAATTATGTTAATTTATTATGTGGTAGTGTTAAAAACAGGTTAAAGTATTTGTCATTTGATAATATTATTGCTTTTTAATAGTAAAATAATTAAGGGAAATATTACTTAATGTTAATGTTGAGGAGGATAATTATGGAAAACATTTCAACTAAATTACAGCTAAACAATATCGTAAAAATCCATTTTATAAACAGTGTTGGAATTAAAATAATGATGCAAATAACTGTATTGCTTATACTTGTATGTGGAATTTTAGGTTATGTTTCATATAGTAGTTCTTATAATAGTTTGGAATATACTATTAGATCTTTTTTAGAATCCAAAGCTTATGATAGCTCAGCACTTGTAAGTTCAACTATTCAACAGGATATTAGAGTAATGAATGAAATAGCTTCTAGACCAGAAATTAAATCAATGAATATTCAAATACAAAGCCCTATACTTTTATCAGAAGCTAAAGATTTAGGATATATAAATTTAAATATAATTGAACATGATGGTTTAACCCATTTGGCAGATGGAGGAAAAACTCAAACTGATCTTTCTTCAGCAAATAACTTGTATTTAAAACAAGCATTAGAAGGTAAAACTTCCATATCTGACCCAGTTACAAATGTAGAAGGGGAACAAATTATAGCCATAGCAGTACCTATAAAAAATGAAAGTGGACAAGTAATAGGGTCTCTATTTTCTAATATGACTACTAAGAAATTAAATGAAATAGTTCAAAAAACAAAGGTAGGTAACGGTGGATACAGCTTTATAATAAATAAAGAAGGTACTAAAGTTGCACATAAAGATTTAAAGTTAGTTTTAAGCAAGGATAATACTATTAAAAATGCTAATAAAGATAAAAGTTTAGTGCCATTAGCACAATTAGAAAGTAAGATGATAAAAGCAGAAAAAGGTTCTGGATATTATATTAAGGATGGGAAAGAAATGTTTATGTCCTATGCTCCTGTTCCAGATACACAGTGGTCTATGGCATTAACTATACCTAAACAGGAAATATTTAATGAAGCCAATGAATTAAAATATAAATTTATAATTATAACTATACTATTTATATTAATTGGTATGGCAGTAGGTTTTATAATATCAAGGTCTATAAAACTACCACTATTAAAAATAAAAAAATATGCAGAACAATTATCAAATTGTAATTTAAGTCATAGAATAAGCATAGCTAGAAAGGATGAATTTGGACAAGTAGCTAATTCATTAAATGCAGCTATAAATAATGTGGAAAAGATTATATATTCTGTGAAGCTTAATGGAAAAGATACTTTAAAATCTACAAATGATATAAATAATATGTTTGAAAAAATACATAAGCATGTAGAAAATGTTTCATATAAATCTAATAAAATTTCAGCTAATATGCAGCAAGCTTCTGCATATATCGAAGAATTAGCTTGTAAGTCTTTAAATATAGAAGATGAAATAAATAATACTGTAGAGGAAGCGAAAAATGGTTTAGAGTTGGCTAATAGTATAAAAAGTAGAGCAAATTCAATGAAGAATGAAACCGAAAACTCTAGAACTAAAATTTTAGATATTTATTCTGAATCAAAAGAAAAATTAAATGCAGCATTACAGAACACAAAGGTTGTTGAAAATATTTCTACAATGGCAGAAGTCATAAAAGATATATCTAAAAAGACAAATTTATTAGCTTTAAATGCTGCCATTGAAGCTGCAAGAGCAGGTGAACATGGAAAAGGGTTTTCAATAGTAGCAGATGAAATAAGAAAATTAGCAGAGCAATCTAATGGCGTAGTTCAAGATATACAGGAAAATGTAAAAAATGTTTTAAATTCAGTAGAAAAGCTTTCTGAGTCATCAAAGTTTATTTTAAATGTTATAGATAACGAGATATTAGAAAGTTATGATAAAATTATGGTTGTAAGTGATGATTATAAAAATGATGGAAGTAAATTTCAAAGTATAATAGAAGGATTTAATTTATTATTACAGGATATTTATGTTTCAATAGAAGAAATGACAGTGAACATGAAAACTTTGACAGAGTCCATGGGTGAATGTGCAGATGCATCAACTGATATTGTGGATAATATAGAAAACCTTAAAGAAGAAAATTTGCATATATGCGATAAATCAAGTAAAAATGCACAAGGTGCAGAACAATTACTACAATCCATAAGTGAATTTAAGATTAAGTTATGTAAAGAAAGTTAAGTAGTGGTATAATGGTACAAGTGTAATTTTGTACTAAGGGAGTGAAGATTCAGAAGTGGAAAGTTTAACAGGAAAAGTGGCAGTAGTTACAGGTTCTTCTAGAGGCATAGGAAGAAGTATAGCATTAGAAATAGCTAAAGCAGGAGCATCTGTAGTAATAAATTATACTAGTAATGAAAAAGAAGCTATAAGGACTTTAGAGAAAATTAGAAAAATTGGTAGAGCTGCTATTATAGTAAAAGCAGATGTTAGTGTATATGAACAAGCTAAAATGCTTATAAATAGTGCAATAGAACATTTTGGAAAAATAGATATATTGATTAATAATGCAGGAGTTTCATATATAGGCCTTTTTATGGATATGAATGAAAAGCAGTGGGAAAAAATTATTAATGTTAATTTAAATGGAGTTATCAATTGTTCTCATAATGTTATTCCATATATGGTTAGTAAAAAAGCTGGTTGTATAGTAAATGTGTCTTCTATGTGGGGGAATGTTGGAGCATCTTGTGAGGTAATATATTCTGCTTCTAAGGGAGCTGTGAATTTATTTACAAAGGCTTTAGCAAAGGAGATGGCACCTTCCAATATAAGAGTAAATGCAGTGGCACCAGGTGTTATAGATACAGAAATGAATAGTTTTCTAAATAAAGAAGAAAGAGAAGCGTTAGAGGAAGAGATTCCTATAGGTAAGTTTGGCAAGGGGGAAGATATAGGTAAAACTGTTGTTTTCTTGTGTAGTGACGCTGCAAAATATATTACTGCACAGATAATAACAATAGATGGTGGAATGAATTAACTAACATGGTGAAATAAGTAAAAATACAATGCCGTACCCTAAGAGTTTTAATGTAGGTGCGGCATATTTTTATATATGATAAACATGTTATATACAGTTTATGTACAAGTTATCCACAAAGTTATCCACAGCCTGTGAATTAATATTTGAATAGTGAAAAGTTTTGATAAATAATAATAATTCTAAAAATTTAATTTTAAATAAATATATAAAATTATAGACGTTATAAACGATAAATAAATATGTTAGAATTTGCATGGTAATAAGTAAAATAGTAATCATTATATGAAAGATGGGTAAGTATGTATAAGATAATAATATTAGATGATATGGCATATATAAGATATAGGGTAAAGCAATTATTAGATGAGCAAGGCATAGAAATTTATGAAGCTGCTACATCCTTTGATTTTTTTAATAAGCTTTATGATAAAAAAAATGAGATAAGCCTAATAATATTAGAAGTAGGATTAAGTACTGAAGATGGATTTGAGGTTTTGAAAAAGATTAAGGCAATGAATTTGAAAATACCTATAATGGTATTAACTAAAATGAATACAAGAATTGATTTTATAACATGTATAAAAGAGGGGATTTCTGAATATATTTTAAAACCATTTGATCCAAAAATGTTTTTGGGAAGAATAGATAAATTGATTGTGTCGCATGAAAAGGGAGAAGAGCCAGAAGAAATAATTTACTTGAACTTTAAAGAGTACATGATAAAACAAATAAGTAAGGCAAAGGAAGAAAATACAAAGGTTTTAATTATGATGGTAAGTTTGGTAAAGCCAGGTTCAGAATTATTTGAAGAAAAAATTGATATAAAGGAAACATATTTAATTTTAATAGATTCAGTATATGAAAAATTGAAAAGTTTATTTAAATTACCGGATTTATTTGTAAAACACGGATTTTCAAACTTTGTAGGAGTTATTCCATGGAAGGATAAAAATCCTATGGATAAAATAGAGAAAAATATACAAAACAGTTATAGAGAAATTAAAAATAAAGATTCTAGATACAAGGATTATGAAATAGAATGTGTTTTTGTTAATTATCCTGAAGATGGACAAGAAAGTGAAGACTTATTGGATAACTTAGAATCAAAAATGCAGAAGAAAATCAATGGTAGTGATAAGCAAAAATAGATATTACATTAGTATATTGAAATGAATTCAATATGTGGAATATTAGAAAATTGAATTACATAAACTGTCTGACAGAATTATAAAAATATACTGGATTTTTTATAAGTTTTGTTTTATTATAGTGACATGGATAGAAAGCTAAAATTTATAGCTTAATGAGAACGGTTTACTTATATAAAAAAATCTCATGGATATAATAAAACATTATTTTAAAGGAGATGGTATTATATGGTATATTCTTTGATTTTTGGTTTAGTAACATTAGCATTTGGGTTAATACCTAAAATAGTAAGACCAAAGAAAATTAATTCTTGGTATGGATATAGGACACCTATGTCAACAATAAATCAAGAAACTTGGGATGAAGGAAATAGATATTCATCGAATCAATATATTATAGCAGGTATTATTTTATTAATTATAGGAAGAGTTTCCTATGCTTTTGTCGCTAATAAGCCATACTTAGTTCCTCTTATAGCTTTTGTTCCAGTATTGTCAGTAACAGTATTTACAGCAGAAAAGCATTTGAAAAAAGTTTTTGATAGTAATGGTGTGAGAATAAATAATTCAGGTAAATTAAAAGAAAAAGGTATATAATAAAAGATAGGATCAGTAAGATTTTTTACTGATCTTTATTTTTTTTTGCAGACATGCAAAATATGTAATTCTGGGATGAACGATTTATGTATTGACAATTTGTTATATTAGTTATAGTATCAATATAACAAATGTGTATGATAGAATATTTACATTTATATATGGAGGTGAAGCATTGTGCTAATAAAAATAGATTTTGAATCAGATACGCCTATATATGTTCAATTAAAAAGAGAAATAATACAAGGTATAGCAAAGGGGGAATTAAAAGAAGGAGATAGTCTTCCCTCAGTTAGACAAATGGCAGAAGATATAGGCATAAACATGCATACTGTTAATAAAGCATATAATATGCTTAAAATAGATGGTTTTATAACTATAGATAGGAGAAAAGGTGCCATAATAAATAAAATGTTGAAAACATATTCTGAGGAATATATGGAAAATTTATCAGAAGAATTGAGATACATAATAGCAGAAGCCTACTGTAGAGGTGTAGATGAAAAAAATTTTTTAAACATCAGTGAAGAAATATTTAAGGAATATACATAGTAAAAATGTAAATCATTTTAAAAAATAAAATGTGAAATAATGATAAAATTAGTCTTTCAAATTTGGAGGAATAAAAATGGATAATAGAATTATATCGTCAATATCAATAGTATTTATTGTAATTTTAATATTTTTAATTCAAGTTTTAACTCCTAGACTTACTAGGAAGGAAATATATTTTGGTATAAGAATACCTAAAAATCAACTTCAAAATGAAAAATTAAAAAATATTTATAAGAAGTATGTAACAAACAACATAATAGTTTCAATACCATATATAATTATAGTATTTTTATTGTGCTATTATCTTAATGCTTATTTTGAAATATTGAATGTTGTATTAATATTAGTTTATTTGGTAATAAGTTTTTTTGTTTATTTTATAGCTAATAAGGAAGTAAAAAAAGTAAAGAATGAATTAAATTGGGGTAAAACTAAAAAATCAGTAGTTGTTATTGACACTAATTTTACTAAAGAGAAAAACAAAAGTATGTTAGTATCACCATGGTGGTTTTTAATACCTTTATTTATGATATTTATAAATTTATATATAGGATATAGAGTATATCCTAATCTCCCTGATATTGTTCCAACTCATTTTGATTTTGCTGGTGAGGCAAATGGGTGGACTCCAAAGTCATATAAACTAATAATACAAATGCCTGCAGTACAGCTTTTTATGACTATAATTATGTTTTTTTCTTATAAAATTATTGGGTGGTCAAAGCAGCAAATAAGTGCTTCTGATCCTAAAGCATCTAAAGAAAGAAATAAAATATTTAGATACAGATGGTCAGCATATATGATATTAATGGCTATAGGTATTAATATTTTATTTACTGTAGGAAATTTAAGCATACTTCAAGTTATAAAAATGAGCGCTAAAACTAGTATGATCGTTATATTTACAATAACAATGCTTATAATTGTCAGTAGTATAGTTATGTCTGTAAAAACAGGTCAAGGTGGAAGTAAAATTAAGGTTGGAAATATGGATGAAGAGAATGAAAAAGTACAAGATAGGGATGATGATAAGTATTGGAAGTTAGCTAATAGCATTTACGTAAATAAGGATGATCCAGCCATTTTTGTAGAAAAAAGATTTGGTATTGGATGGACTATGAATTTTGGAAACACCAAAAGTATAATAATCACTGTTGTATTTATAATTTTAATCATTGCACTGCCAATATTGATTCATTAGGGAAAAAGTAAGAATTATGTGATGTAAAGTGCAGTGGTAGTTTTAATTTTATATATTTACTTATATTGTTATAGATAATTTTAGTAAATGAAAATTGTATTTAATATATAGATTAACGATTAAAAATTAAGTTCCTCTTAAAGTATATAAGACATATTATGGTAATAGTATTAATGTGTAATTAAAAAGGGGGATTAATGAAAAAAAGAATAATAATTTGTATAATTTCCATTTTAACCACCTTTCTGTTCATAGGGTGTGGTGGAATACGTGTTTCGTTTGATTCAGATAACAAACCAGCTCAAAGTGAGAATAAGCAGCAGAATGATGGAAACAAGTCGCAAACAGCGTCGGATAAGATGGCTAAGCAAGATCAAAATGCTAAGGACAACTCACCAGTAACAGTTAATATTAATCAAGCACCTCAAACTAATAGTAAGCCGGATACGGTAATTGTAAGAGAACCATCTCCAGCGCCTGTAGTTAATGGAAGTTTTATATTTTCAAATAGTGGTTATTCTTATCTTACTAAAAGTCAAATAGCTAGCTTAAGTAATTATCAATTAGGGATTGCTAGAAATGAGATTTATGCAAGGCATGGTTATATATTTAGTACAGCAAAGTATAGAAATTATTTTAATTCACAAAGTTGGTATTCTCCTATTACCACAAATGTTACTTTAAGTAATGTGGAAACTTATAATGTTGATCTTATAAAGGCTGAGGAGGATAGAAGGGGAGTTAAAAATTAGGATAAATCATTTATATAAAAGAAAAGGGTATTTTTATTTGTAAATGTTGTTTTTAATATAAGCATATTGTGACACAATTTTTTCAAGAGGACAATTGACAGAGGACAGAGGACAATGAAGGTGAGTTTTAAAGCTTCTTTTGCTAATGTAAAAGAAGCTTTAAATTTATATAAGTTAGCAATGTTTCACTTTAGTGAGACGAGTCATCAAAAATTTAGTTGAAGATTTTTCGTAGTATAGCGGAGAAAAATCATCCTTCACTGTCCTTTATCAATTCTCCTCTGCCCTCTCAAAAAAATGCCTCGCATTTTTTATAATGCTATATAATCCGAATGTACAAATCCAACAGCAGATCCTGCTTGTACTTTGTACCAACGACCGCTAGATGATAATATTTGAACCTTACTGCCATAAGCAAGCTCAGAAAGTACTCTTCCTGTCCATGGAGCAGATCTCAAATTTAAGGTTGAATTTTTATTACTAAGAGTTACAGTTCCAACTTTTCCGCTAGCTTGTGGTTGAGGATTAGTAGCGGCAGTAGTAGTAACAGTGCTTCCGGAAGAAATAGAAACATAATCAGAAGACACGTAGCCTACAGTTCCATTTGAATTCACTTTATACCAATTGCCAGAAGTACCTAATATTTGAACCTTAGTTCCAGAAGGTAAGCTTCCTATAACGTTACCTGAAGGATTATTTCTTAAATTGAGATAAGAAGATTGATTACTTAAATTTACAACGCCAAATTTGTTTGAAGTTAAATTAGTAACAGCAGCAGTACTGGTGCTGTTAGAATTATTAACTACAGGTTGACTTGAACCAAGGCTTATGTATTTAGAACTTACATAACCATAGGATGAGTTATATTTTATTTTATACCAGTCACCACTAACAGCAACTACGTTTACAGAACTTCCCTTTTTTAGAACTCCAATAACTCCTGAAGAGCCACTGGCACTACTTCTTACGTTAAGAGTAGAACTGTAGCTAGAAATATTAACTAAGCCACTAGCAGATTTAGATTGTTCGGGTTGAGTATTACTACTATTAGCATTTGTATTAGTATTAGGTTGTCCACTATTTGAATTGTTAGAAGGTGACGATGATACATAGATATATCCCTTTAAAAATAAATTTCCTCTATTCTTTATTTCCTCTTTAGATAAAGATTTTAATTGACCGTCATAAGCACCCCTAATATTGAAATTACCCTCATTAAAATATACAGTGTCACCTTCTACCTTTTCCACAAAGGCAACATGACCATAACCCTTATTTCCTCCTCCCCAGACAACTATGGAGTTAGCTCTGGGTTCAGAACCATAACTGTATACTTTATCCTTTGCATTGGCATACCACCAATCCACAGCATTTCCATAAAATTCTGAAGGTAAGTTTACGGATAGCTTTTCTAAAACCCTTCCATAAGTAAACCAAGTACACTGTCCTTTATATCCATATTTAGTGAAAATATTTGAATCGCTTACATAAGAGGCATCTTGTGGATTTGGCATGATTCCAGCAGCATGCACAGAATTATGTAATAGACATTTAGCATTCATTAGGGAAGCAGATATAAAAAAAGCAAAAACTAATTTTTTCGATTTATTCATTATGCTACCTTCCTTTCGTAAGTTTTATAGTTAAATTAAAAATATAGTTTAATTTATATTATAATTCAAAAACATTATCGTTTAATAATTAAAAAAGTTAATAGTTTTTTTACATGTTATATAATAAATTATAATATATGTGCAGAATAATGCAAGTAAGGAACTTGATTACATTAATTTTTTTAATACTTTATTATTTATATATCTAACTTTCACAGTTTAAAAATAATGTGACACAAGCTCATATAAGTGAAGTAACTTGCGTCGCATCATGATTATTATACTAAATTAAAATTTTGTGTTTACGAAAGTTGAATTATATATTAATGTATTGTTAAAATATATAAATGTACAACTGTATTAGAAAAGAGATGATTTAGTGGATGATAAGAAAATAAAAGTATCCATTCGAAATTTAGTAGAGTTTGTGTTAAGAGGCGGAGATTTAGATTCTAAATTTGTAGGGAGCAGCAGAGCATTAGAAGGAACAAGAGCACATCAAAAACTTCAAAAAAAGTATAAACAAGAGAATAATATAGAAAGACAATATAATGCTGAGGTAAGTTTAAAATATAATATAGAATATAAAGGATTTAGTTTTATTATAGAGGGCCGTGCAGATGGAGTAATAGTAGAAAAAGAAAAAATTGTTATAGATGAAATAAAAACTGTAAATAAACCATTAGAATTAATAGATGAGAATTATAATATTCTTCATATGGCACAAGCTAAATGTTATGCATATATTTATGCTATTCAAAACGATTTAAAGGATATATATGTGCAATTAACTTATTATAGTATAAGTGCTGATGAAAGCAAATATTTTATAAAAAGCTTTAATATAGAAGAGTTAAAATTATTTTTTTTAGATTTGCTGGATAAGTATTTTTGGTGGGCAAACTTCATGGACCAATGGATTGTTAAAAGAAACAGTTCTATAAAAAATATGAATTTTCCTTTTGATAAATACAGACCAGGACAAAGAGAGGTTGCAGTTGCAGTATATAACACTATAAAACAAGAAAGTAAAATATTTGTTCAAGCACCTACAGGTGTAGGAAAAACTATATCTACTTTATTTCCAGCTATTAAGGCTATGGAGCAAGGGCTTATTTCTAAAATATTTTATCTTACAGCGAAAACCATAACTG
This sequence comes from Clostridium sp. JS66, assembly GCF_033561535.1. Taxonomy (NCBI): domain Bacteria; kingdom Bacillati; phylum Bacillota; class Clostridia; order Eubacteriales; family Clostridiaceae; genus Clostridium; species Clostridium sp. JS66. Next base: position 1,336,327 of record NZ_CP131467.1, read on the forward strand.
CAAATGTGGCGCAGGAATGTATGACAAATATGAATAATAAGGGTTTGAAAATAAAAACTTTAGTTATTACTGCAAAGGAAAAAGTATGTTTCAAAGATAAACCTTCCTGCAATCCAGAGGAATGTGAGTTTGCTAAAGGACATTATGATAGATTAAATGATGCACTAAATGAAATTTTAAGCAAAGAAACTTTAATAAATAGAGAAGTAATAATAGAATATGCAAAAAGAAATAAGTTATGTCCTTTTGAATTTTCTTTAGAAACAGCTCTATGGGTTGATTGTATTATTTGCGATTATAATTATGCTTTTAATCCTCAAGTATACTTAAAGAGTTTTTTTGAAAATGGAAAAGAAGATTATGTATTTTTAATTGATGAGGCTCATAATTTAGCAGATAGAGGAAGGGAAATGTTCTCAGCTGAACTTTATAAAAAGCCTTTTTTAAAATTAAAGAAAGTAATGACAAAAAAAGAACCCCAAATAGCTAAAGCTTTAACTAGTATAAATTCATATATGATAAAACTTAGGAAAATTTGTGAAGAAGAAGATAGAAATATTTATGTTCAAAAAGAAGAAATAAAGGATATATATAATTTATTAAGAAGATTTACAAAAGAATCAGAAGAATGGCTTGCTAAAAATAATAAGTTGGAAGGTTATGATGAACTTTTACAATTATATTTTGATGTTTTATCCTATACCAGAATAAGTGAATTTTATGATAATAGGTTCATTACATATGTAGAAAAATTGGGAGATGATATTAAGATAAAAATTTTTTGTTTGGATCCTTCTTATCTTTTAAATGAGGCAGTAAAGAGAGGAAAAGCTGCTGTATTCTTTTCTGCTACATTATCACCAATAAGTTACTTTAAAGAAGTATTAGGAGGGAATGAACAGGATTATACAATGAGAATTCCATCTCCTTTTCCAAAGGAGAATATGAAATTAATTCTTGCAAACAGAATATCTACTAAATATAAAAATAGAGAAAGCAGTTATAATTTATTAGTAGAATATATACATGGATTAGTATGTGGTAGAAAAGGTAATTACTTAATATTTTTTCCTTCCTATGTATATATGAGAAATGTTTATGATATATTCTGTAAAGAATACTCCGATATTAATGCTGTAATTCAAGAAAGTTCTATGTCTGAGGAATCAAAAAAGACTTTTTTAGATAGATTTAAAAATTATTCAGAAACCATGGTTGTCTTTGCTGTTTTAGGAGGCATGTTTTCGGAGGGTATAGACTTAAAGGGCGATAAACTAATTGGCGTAGGAATTGTTGGAGTTGGGTTACCTCAGCTGTGTTTCGAAAGAGATATAATAATGAATTATTTTAATGATAAAAATAATATGGGTTATGAATATTCCTATATGTATCCAGGAATGAATAAAGTACTGCAGGCAGCTGGCAGGGTAATAAGGACAGAAGAAGATAGAGGAATAGTTATGCTAATGGATGAAAGATTTTCAAGTAGAAATTATAGAGAACTCTTTCCAAAACATTGGGAGGCCAATACTGTTGTAAGAAATATTAAAGAAGTAGAAAATATTATAAAGAACTTTTGGGAAAATAAATAATATAGTTTAAATATTATTATGGTAAAGAGGTACTTAATATGGAAAACTTACAGGAGATATTTAAGAATTTCAATAAACACTTGCTGGAAGATGAAAGACCGTCTGAATATTTTAATTCTATAGCTGAAACTGAATTGTTTGAAAAAGTATATCCACTAACTATGTTTAAGGATTTAATGAAAACTCCTCAGTCTCCATTGCATCATTCAGAAGGAAACGTTTGGAATCATACTATGCTTGTTATAGATGAAGCTTCTAAGAGAAAGGATAAAAGTGAAGATTCTAGGGTGTTTATGTGGGCAGCATTACTGCATGATTTAGGAAAGGCACCGACTACAAAGATGCGAAAGGGAAAAATAACATCTTACGATCATGACAAAGTTGGAAAAGAACTTTCAGTAGATTTTTTAACGGAATTTGGATGCAGCGAAGATTTTATAGAAAAAGTTTCTTATTTAGTAAGGTGGCATATGCAGACTCTTTTTGTAGTTAAAGATATGCCTTTTGCTAACATTAAGGATATGATATCAGAGGGGAATTTTAAAGAGGTGGCATTACTTTCTTTGTGCGATAGATTAGGAAGAGGTGGTATGACATCGGAAAGGATAAGGTTAGAAAATAATAATGTAAGTACTTTTATTGAAAAATGTAAAAGGTTCACACGGAAATCTTCTAAACAATAATTTAAGGCATCTGAAAGAAAATACTACAATTATTAAAGTCCATAAACTTTATATAAAGGTTTATGGATTTTTGTGTTTAAATTTAAATCCAAGATTTATCTAATATTATTTTGTAAGGTAAAAGTTTTTAATTATTAATTTTTATTTTAGAATAATATATTATATTGAAACATATGGTAAAATAAGTATATTATAGAATTAATAGTAAATGATGCGTTAGTGATTTAGGGGATGATATTATGAATAAATTCAAGTCACTTATGTTTGAAATAGTAGCCATATTAGGAATTCTATTTCTAGTTTTGGTAGCAGGTCTTGTAGATTTAAGAAGTGGTCAATCAACTGTAAACTCTAAAGAAGTTCAAGAGATGAATGTTTCCATTGAAAATGATAGAAAAAATATTGAAAAGATGAGCAATGAATTAATTAAAAAAAATCAAGAACTTGAACAAATGAAATCAAATCTAGGAAAATTAAAATCTGATAATATAGAGGAGTGGAATAACAGTATTATAATTTATAATAAAAAGCTATCGGAATATAGAAATAGCTTAGCGGAGTATAATGCTAGCTTAGACAGATATAATAAGAGATACAATCAATTTAAGGTAATGGGAAAGAAAAATGATAGTTTAATACAATGGATCAAATCAATAGTTGGAATTTGAAAAACATTAAATGAATATTTTATATAATAAAGTTTAAATATAAGTAATGAAAATGAAAAAGTTAACGAAAATCATTATTAAGAAGAGAAAATTTAAATCGTTAAAATAGCTGGAGGTATAACATGAAAAATGATTACAAGAAATTCCCTTTGGTATTTTTAATATTTGGTATTTTTTTAATTGTACTTGTTTCTGGAATATCTATAAAAAAGTATGTAAAGACAAAAGAGGCTGATAGTGCCAAACAGGTTTCTGTGCAAAAGAGTACTGATTCTACAAAAGAAAATGAAAAACTTTTTTTTAATAAACAAGAAGCTGTTCCTGAAAAGGCCTCGATTAAGGTATATAAAAAAAGAAGAGTATTAGAACTTTATTCTAGTGATAAATTAGTAGGAAGATTTAAAATTGGGTTAGGGAGGTCGCCGGAAGGATATAAAGAAAAAGAAGGAGACAATAAAACTCCAGAAGGAAGCTATTATATATGCTATAGGAATGGAAATACAAAATATACTTACTTTATTGGTATAAGTTATCCAAATATTGAAGATGCTAAAAGAGGATTGCAACAGGGGCTTATAAATGAAACTGCCTATAAAAGAATAGAAAGAGCGGTAAATGATAAAAAGCAACCACCATGGAATACCCCTTTAGGTGGAGAGATAGGATTGCATGGCGGCGGAAATAAATATGACTGGACCTATGGATGTATTGCATTGACTGATGAAGATATTAATATATTAAAACAATATGCACCAAATGGAACAACTATAGAAATTTACAAATAATGAATGGTAATTTTATCACCATTCATTATTTATTTGCATAATTGTAGAAAATTTGAATTATAAATTGCTTGCATTTAATGAAAATAAATTAAATATGTGATATCATTATTAAGGCAATTAAAAACATAATTAATTACAAATGTTCTTAATGATGTTAAAGACATTTGTGAAAAACTAAAAGGAAGGGGTAGATATTATGGATAAAAGCTTTTTATCTAAGAGCAAATCAATAAAATTTAAAGTTCTTATTGTGCCGCTAATTATTATATTTTTGGTAATATTTTCAATATCAACATTATGTATATTTGAAATAAAATCAAAACTGATACGTCAGATGGAAGTTGATGGCACCAGCTTAGCTAAGCAGATATCCAGTGAAATGGGGAAAAATAGTAATAGCATGGATTTGTTAAATAGTTCGATAGAAACTAGAATAAAAACATTAGGTGATTTTATAGGGGCTAATCCAGATAAAGTAAATAATGAATATTTACTTCAATTGTCAAAACAATTTCAAGTAGATGAAATAAATGTTACTGACTCTAGTGGTAAAATAATATACTCTAATTTACAATCTAGTTTAGGTTCTGTATTTGATAATAAACATATATCTTATGTTGTGCTAACAGGAGAAAAAACAGAACTAATGGAAAACATAAGAAAAAGTAGGGAAAATAATAATTATTACAAGTATGGATATGTTAGAAAGCCTGATGGTGGAATTGTTCAAATAGGTATACTTGCAAATACAGTTCAAAAATTAAGTACAAGCTTAGAAACTCAAACATTGATTGATGAGCTGATAGCTAATAATAAGGAAATAGTTTATTCTTTATATATAGCTAAAGATTTAAAGATAGTAGCACATAGTGATAAAGATAGAATAGGAAAAACAGTTGATGATGAGGGAAGTAAGGCTGCAGCAGTCCAAGGAAAAGTAAATGCATATACATATAAATATAAAGGAAAAATTGAAGTATATGATGTAGCTGTACCTGTTTATAAAAATGGTGCTCACATAGGAGCTATAGATATAGGTCTTTCTACAGAAAATGTACATAAAACTATTAACAATATGATAATAATTACAACAATTATTGCAATAATTGCTTTTGCTATTTTTTCAATTATTATGCTTATAGTTGCTAAAAAAATAATAAATTCACTAAATGCTTTGGTAAAAGTATCTAAAAAAATTGCAAATGGAGAACTTGATAATAAAATTGAAATATTAAGTAATGATGAAATTGGAATTTTAGCAGGAAGTTTTAAATCTATGTCTGATAGCTTAAAAACAACTATAGGAAATTTAAAAAATGAAGCTTCTAGAGTAAGCAGCATGTCATCTGATTTAAGTAATAATGCTGAGCAAATGGCTGGTGCAGCTGATGAAGTAACAAGTGCAGTACAGGATGTTACCAGCGGAGCAACAAAGCAAGCAAATGATTTAGTTGATGTAGTTGATAATATATCTAACTTGTCTGAAGAACTTCAAAATATATACAGTAAAATATCCTGCGTTAAGGAAAGTTCACAGGAAACAGAAGAAAAAGCTAAAGTAGGAAAATCTCAGATAGAAATTCTTTTGAAATCTATTGAAAATATAAAAGAATCATTTGATATAGTATCTGATAAGATTGCCAATTTAAATTCAAGTGTATCTCAAGTAGGAAGTATAACTGATGTGATTAATGAAATATCAGAACAAACTAATTTACTTGCTTTAAATGCTGCTATTGAAGCTGCTAGAGCTGGTGAAGCAGGAAAAGGTTTTGCTGTAGTTGCAGAGGAAGTGAGAACACTTGCAGAACAATCCCAAGAATCAACAGGGAAAATACAAAAGTTAATTCAATCTATAAGCAGTGAAACTTCAAATGTAATGAGTACATCAGAACAAGTTAAAAATCTTTTAGGAAGGCAAAAGGATACAGTAAACATAACTGTGGCATCTTTTGAAGATATGCTTAATGCATCAGCTAAAATATCACCACTAGTGCAGGATACTTATAAATCTATTGAGAAAACAATGGAGTCTAAGGAAACAATTATGAACAAGGTAGAATCAGTTACTGCTGTGTCACAAGAAACTTCAGCAGCTTCAGAAGAAATTTCAGCGTCGTCAGAAGAGATGTTAGCGAATACAGAGAGTGTTTCAAAATTTGCATCAGAATTAAATGAAGTAGCACAAGAGCTTAATTTAGAAACAAATAAGTTTAAAATTTAATAAAATAAAAAAACAGCTGATTGTATTAAACATAATCAGCTGTTTTAAGTAGTTCTTAATTCAACTATAGGGATTTCATATAACTTTTGAATTTTAAATCAATCCTTTCTATTGAAAGATATAATTTAAATAGTGTCCATAAACAATATTAAAAGTTTTTCATTTAAATATTGAAAGAAGAGAAAATATCATATATTCAGGGGAAGAGTTTTAAACAAATTGTATTAAGAACTACTAACAACAATATATAAAAGCTGTTAATAGACATTATATCATAGTGGAGGTGAAAGTCAATGATTGTTCAAGAATTTTTAGAAAATTTCAATAAAAGAAAAAAATAAAAAGCTACAAATCAATTGTGCTTTTTATAAAAAATATGTAAAATAAATTATGCAAGATATAACTTTGCGATATATCTTGCATAGCTTGTCTTATATGGAATTTTTTAATTCTTCCAAACAATGCTTGCAAATATTTTTACCTTTGTAGTTTACTACATCTTTAGCATCACCACAGAACATGCAGGAAGGATTATATTTTTTTAATATAATATGATTTCCTTCTACATATATTCCTAAAGGATCTTTAATAGCAATATCAAGAGTTCTTCTTAATTCTATAGGTAAAACTATTCTTCCAAGCTCATCAACTTTTCTTACAATTCCTGTTGACTTCATTTTTTTCCTCCTAAAACAAAATTCGACTTTTATTACTTAAATAATAACACTAATGTTATTATTAGTCAATGAAAAAATGTATTTTTTCTAATAAATATAAAATTATAAAAAAATTATGGAAAAAAATTCATTAAATAAAAATAAAGCATGAAAAATGTAAAAAGTATATTTAAAGGAAGATAGGAAACTATAAGTTATTTATTACATAAAGATAGGAATAGATAAAGCTTTAAAATATCAAGAAATAAAAGTTTGTTTAAGTGTTAGGAGTAAAATATAAATTGTTCAAATATAAATAAATATGCTATACTATTACTGTGTTAATAGCAGTAAATATGCTGTTAGCATAAAATAAAGTATAACATTATTATTATGGAAATGAAAAAATTATAGAAGGAGAAGAAATATGATTTTCTATGATGAAGATAATTTAGAAATAATAGAAAAAGACCTTAGATATCTTCAATTACTTTCTAATCAATATCCAACTATATCAAGTGCAAGTACAGAAATTATAAATTTACAGGCTATTTTAAATTTGCCAAAAGGAACGGAGCACTTTATAAGTGATATACATGGAGAATATGAATCTTTTACCCATATGCTGAAAAACGCTTCAGGAGTTATTAAGAGAAAAATAGATGATGTTTTTGGTAATTCTTTGAGGGAAAAACAAAAGGCTGCTTTAGCTACTCTTATTTATTATCCAGAACAAAAGTTGGAATTGATAAAACAAACAGAAGTTAACGCAGAAGATTGGTATAGAATTACTTTATATCAACTTATTGAATTATGTAAAAATATATGTTCGAAATATACAAGGTCAAAAGTGAGAAAAGCTTTACCTCAGGATTTTGCATATATAATAGAAGAATTACTTCATGAGCAAGAAGATGGAGTAGACAAACATGCATACTATAATGGAATTATAAAAACTATAATAGACATAGATAGAGCTGGAGAATTTATTGTAGCTATATCTAAGGTTATACAAAATTTAGTAGTAGATAGACTTCATATTATAGGTGATATTTATGATAGAGGTCCTGGTGCAGATATTATAATGGAAGCTTTAATAAAACATCATTCTGTAGATATCCAATGGGGAAACCATGATATATTATGGATGGGTGCAGCAGCAGGATGTGAGGCTTGCATATGTAATGTTCTTAGAATATCTTTAAGATATGCTAATTTAAGAACTATTGAAGACGGATATGGAATTAACTTATTACCACTTGCTACCTATGCTATGGAATTTTATGAAAAGGATGAATGCAAAGGTTTTAAACCTAGAACTCTAGATAAAGATATAAGTAATAATGAGTTAAATCTTTTGGCAAAAATGCACAAAGCCATTTCAATAATCCAATTTAAAGTAGAAGGTAGTATTATTAAGAAGCATCCCGAATTTCAGATGGATGATAGGATGGTATTAGATAAAATAAATATAGAAACAGGAGAAATAAACTTATATGGAAAAACATATAAGCTAAATGATACTACATTTCCAACTATAGATTGGAAAAATCCTTATGAATTGACGGAAGGAGAGAGAGATTTAATAAATAAGTTAACTCGTTCCTTCATAAATAGTGAAAAACTTCAAAAGCACATTAAATTTTTGTATAGTAAAGGAAATATGTATTTAGTATATAATTCTAACCTTTTATATCATGGATGCATTCCGTTAAATGAAAATGGAAGTTTTAAAGAGGTTAAAATAGGAAATATAAAATATAGTGGAAAAGCTTTGTTGGATAGATTTGATCGTGTAGCAAGAGATTCATTTTTCTTTAAAAATGATATGGAGCTTAAAAATTATGGTATGGATATGATGTGGTATTTATGGTGCGGTCCAAATTCACCAGTTTTTGGAAAAAAGAGAATGACTACCTTTGAAAGATATTTTATAGACGATAAAGATACCCATTATGAAGAGAGAAATTATTATTATAAATACAGAGATAATGAAAAAATATGTAAGAATATTTTAACTGAATTCAATTTAGATTCTGATAATTCACATATTGTTAATGGACATATACCAGTTAAGACAAAAGAAGGGGAAAGTCCTATAAAAGCTAATGGAAGACTTCTTGTAATAGATGGTGGATTTTGTAAAGCATATCAACCACAAACAGGAATAGCAGGATATACATTGATTTATAATTCATATGGATTGCTTTTGACATCTCATGAACCTTTTGCGGCCATAAAGGATGCTGTTAAAAATGATAGGGATATTTTATCATCTACCATAATTTTAGAGCATGTAGTAACTAGAAAACGAGTAGCGGATACTGATAAAGGATTGGAGCTTAAGAGTCAAGTAAAGGATTTAGAAAAGCTTCTTATAGCTTACAGAAAGGGATTAATTAAAGAAGGATATGAATCTAAGTGGTGAAAATTATAATTTCACCACTTATTATTTTTGAAGATGCCTTACATTAAAGATGAAAAAATTCTGCAAAATGCTTCAAATGCTTTTGTGTAAGGAGAAAGATTGTTGAAATAATCTAATGTGATTCGTTTACTCTTTTTTAAATCCTCAAAGAATAGAGTTTCTAGTTCTTCTGTAGTTTCTTCGTCATAAATTACAGCATTAATTTCATAATTTAATTCATAACTTCGAATGTCCATGTTAGCAGTGCCTATTGTACACATTTTACCATCTATAGATGTAGTTTTTGCATGTACAAAATTATGTTGATCATAAAAGTACAATCTTATTCCGTTCTTTACTAGGTCTTCTAAATAAGTTCTTGAAGCATAATGAACTAAAATGTGGTCATATTTGCCAGGAAAAAGTATATGAACGTCAACTCCACTTAAGGAAGCTATTTTTAGAGCATTCAAAATGCTTTCACTTGGTATAAAATATGGTGTAGTAATGTAAATATGATCTTTTGCTAAAGATATCATTTTAAGTACTGCCTGCTCAATAGCTGGAAATTCAGAATCAGGACCGCTTTTTATTAGCTGCATTAGCTTTTTATTATTATTTTCTGTAGATGGAAAGAATTCTTCGAAGTTGTCATCGTAATAGAAAAGCTCTTTATTAGCTTCTTTTATAGTGGCAAAATCGTCTAAAAATACTGCTTGCAGCCCTAGAACAAAGTCGCCATTAACCATTAAATGAGTATCTCTCCAATATCCATATTTGCTTTTGCCTATATATTCATCACCTATGTTAATTCCGCCTACAAAACCAATCTTGCCGTCTATTACTACGATTTTTCTATGATTTCTATAGTTTATTTGCGTATTAATATGACGCAGGATAGGAGCTAAAAAATAGGAATATTGAACTACATCTATTCCTGCATCCTTTAAGTCTTGTATATATTTCCTTTTTATTCTTATGCAACCCACTCTATCGAGAATAAATCGTACTTTAACACCTTCCAAAGACTTTTTTATAAGTATATCTTTTATTTCATTTCCTATTGTATCGCTTTTTACTATATAGTATTCTAGATGGATATGATTTTTAGCCTTTAACAATTCATCTTTTAGTGATTTGAACTTTTCACTGCCGTCTTTAAATATTTTTATTGTATTGTTTGTAAAAAGTGGAGATTCACTATTTTTAGAGAGAAGTTCTATTAAAGATGAATAACTATTATCTTTTATATCTTTTGATGCTTCATAAATTAATTCTTCTATGTTGATGTTTGTTTCATTGTGCAATTTGTGCTTTTTCCAATTTCTACCTAAAAAAATATACAAAATTAACCCACAAGGTGGCAGCACAATAAAAATTAGCAGCCATGCAATAGTTTTTTCAGGATTCTTTCTTTCAAGAACTATGAGTATTATAGAAACTATAGCATTTATAATAAATAGTAGAGATAAAGTTGATCTCAAATGTACTACCTCCTATAAAAATAATGTTCCATAAAATTATAAAGTTTACTTAAATTATAGCATATTTTTATTTGACAAATTACAAGATTGATGCAGTCTTACAAAATAAATTAAAGAATTCGTTGCAAACTATAGAATATTTTATATTTATAGAATATACTTAATATGATGATTTATATAACAGTTTGAAAGGGTGATATACATGGATTTTGAAAAAATAATATATTATTCAGCTGTTCCTGTATTCTCTATATTATTTATATTTATATTAATAATACTTATTAAGACTATTATGAAAAATAGGAAGTAGCACACAGCACAGATGTTTGGTGCTGTGTTGAAATGCAATGGATACGCATTTTATACTAATTGAAATTTAAGTCTATAATTAATATAAAAATATTCTATAAATACAACTATTATTCCTTTAAAATTTAGAAAGTTCTATAAGATTTCTCAATTTTAAAGGAATAATTATATTTTTCTATCAAACTGCACTATTAAGGAATTAAAAACATATATTTTTATTATAACATTTAACATAAAATATATGTCTTGAAATAGAAAAATTCATAATTTTTCAAAGTGTAATACTTTTAAACCTATGATATAATTTAAATATAAATGTAATGAATCAATTAAAATCATTTTTAAGTATTAGGAGGGGAAAATTTGCTAAAGTGTGAAATCTGCGGTAGACAAGCGGATAAGCATCATATAGTTTACAGAAGTCAGGGAGGAATTGACTTTCCGCTAAATTTTAAGTATCTTTGTCATGAACATCATAGGGGTAAGGAAGGGCCGCACAAAAATAGAAAATTAGATTTGCAATATAAGCTGGAGCTGCAAAAAAAGTTAGAAATGCTGCTGCACAAAGATTTTTATATTTTAGATGAATTAGTTGATTTGCTTCATATAAATAAAGGTATGCTAAAAAGAATTTTTAAAGAATATAAATTATATAAAGAGGGATACAAAAAGTCTGATATAATATATAGACTTATGGGTAAGAAAGTTTATACTCAATATATGTTAGAGGAATATTGTGATTTTATAGCAAATTTCTAGTATATGAATAAAAAAGTTAATTTACAAATGAGAAATGGCAAGTGATATCTAATTTACATCACTTGTCATTTTATATAATTTGTAGTATATTATATTAAAATAATAAAGTTACTAATTAATAAAGATTATTTTCAAATAAAAATTTTATTTTTATAAACTTATTCTTAAATATACTGAATGAATCAAGTATAACTTGATTGAGGTGAAATTTATTCTGTGTTTATTGAACAAATTTAGTTTTGTATAAATGTGAAAATAAAATTTTATACATTAGCATTGCTTGAATAAGTTTTAATATCCTCTTAAAAGTGAAATATGAAAAAAGAAGGGGGCTTAAAAATGAAAGAAGATATATTAATGCTTTTGAACTTAAAGGAAATTAGTGACATTATAAAGGGATTAAAAATTGCAGAAAGTTATATTAGTTCCGATAGCATAAAAGTTGATGAAGACTTACAAAAAAGCATAATAGATATGTTAAAAAAGTTAGAATATGTGGAGCATGAGTATTCTAATAAATCGGATTAATTACTGAAATGGTTTTTATGGAATAAGTTGTCAAAGTATAATTGTATAACTAAAGTCCTAATATGCATTTTTATTATATTATGAGGTAATAATAATTAATGAAAAATGTATATAAGGGGGCATTAAGTTAATGGATGAGTTTAAATTAGAAGATATAAAGGATGTTCATGTAGGACATATTCCAGCGGCTAAAAAAGGAATAGTAGATAGTCTTATGGGAAAAGATCTTTTAAAAGAAAGTGTATCATTAGAGCATATGTCGTCCTATAAACAAGGACATCAGTTAGGAACTGAAATTGAAAATCTGTTAAAAGGATATGAACAGGATTAGTAAATGTTATATTTTGAAATTTTTTACGTAAAACTATTATTTTTTTAAAATTAAAAAATTTAGAAGGGTTAGTGCTGAAATTAGAATTAATTTTAGTATTAACCCTTATTTTTATTAGTGAAATACGATTTAATGTAATTTTTTGTAATATTTTAAAATAGCAGTTTATATAATATAAAAAATAAAATGAAAATTTATATATTGTAGATAAATGAAGAAAAATAGTACAGATGTAAACTCTGTACTATTTTTCTATTAAAAAATGCGTAAATACAACGAAAAATAGTATTGATACAGATAATAAAAAAGTATATAATAGGATTATCAGATAGGACATGAAACGTAATTAAGTTAAAATAAATGTAATAAAATATCGAATAGAAGGAGCGTGTATGGTTATGAAACAATGGCAAGGATTTAAATCAGGTATATGGACAGAGGAAATCGATGTAAGAGAATTCATACAAAAAAACTATACAGCATATGAAGGTGACAAAAGCTTTTTAGAAGCACCAACAGAAAAAACAAATAGGCTTTGGAAAGAAGCAGAAGAGTTAATTATAGAAGAAATTAAAAAAGGAATTATAGATGTTGAAACTAATGAGATTTCAGGTATAAATAATTTTAAACCTGGTTATTTGGACAAGGAAAATGAAGTTATAGTAGGATTTCAAACAGATGCACCACTAAAGAGAATAATGAATCCTTTTGGTGGAATGAGAATGGTAGAACAGTCCTTAGAAGAATACGGCTTTAAGATGAATGAAAATATAGAAAATTATTTTAGTAAGTATAGAAAAACTCATAATCAAGGAGTATTTGATGCTTATACAGAAGCTGCAAGAAAAGCAAGAACGGTTGGACTTCTTACAGGACTTCCAGATGCTTATGGTAGGGGAAGAATAATAGGAGATTACAGAAGAATAGCTCTTTATGGAATAGACTTTTTAACAGCACAGAAGAAAAAAGATCTAAATGAGCTAGTAGGACCAACTACAGATGAACTTATAAGACTTAGAGAAGAAGTATCAATGCAGATTAGAGCTTTAGGTGAAATAAAAGCTATGGCGGCATCTTATGGCATAGATATATCAAAGCCAGCATCAAATGCTGTAGAAGCAGCTCAATTCTTATACTTTGGATATTTGGCAGGAGTAAAAGAAAATAATGGAGCAGCAATGTCTATAGGAAGAAATACAACATTCCTTGATATATATATAGAAAGAGATTTAAAAAATGAGGTTATAACAGAAGCAGAAGCACAAGAGATAATAGATCAGCTTGTTATAAAATTAAGAATGGTAAGACATTTAAGAACACCAGAGTATAATGATTTATTTGCAGGGGATCCTAACTGGGTGACAGAATCCATAGGCGGAATTGGAGTAAATGGGAAATCATTGGTTACAAAGACAGCTTATAGATTTTTACACACATTAACTAATTTAGGACCAGCACCAGAACCAAACATGACAGTTTTATGGTCAGAAAAGCTGCCACAAAACTTCAAAAATTATTGTGCTGAAATGTCCATAAAAACAGACTCTTTGCAGTATGAAAATGATGATATAATGAGACCAATATATGGAGATGACTATGGTATAGCTTGCTGTGTATCTGCTATGGAAATAGGAAAGAGAATGCAGTTCTTTGGAGCAAGAGCAAACCTTGCAAAATCATTACTCTATGCAATAAATGGAGGATATGACGAAAAGAAAAAAGCTAAGGACGGAAGTATGATTAAGGTTGTACCAGATATAGAAAAGATGGAAGATGAAGTTCTTGATTTTAATAAGGTAATTAAGAGTTATAACAAAGTTATGGAATATGTGGCTGAATTATATGTAGATACAATGAACACAATTCACTACATGCATGATAAATATGCATATGAAGCAGGACAGATGGCCCTTCATGATACAGCTGTTAAAAGATTTATGGCTTTTGGAATAGCAGGCTTATCAGTAGCAGCAGATTCATTAAGTGCTATAAAATATGCAAAGGTTAAACCAATAAGAAATGAAGATGGAATAACTGTGGACTTTGAAATAGAAGGGAACTTTCCTAAGTATGGAAATGATGATGATAGAGTTGATGATTTAGCAGTACAATTAGTTAAGAAATTTTCAAATGAGCTTAAAAAGCATAAAACTTATAGAGATGCAGAACATTCATTATCAGTGTTAACAATAACATCAAATGTGGTATATGGTAAGAAAACAGGAACAACGCCAGATGGAAGAAAAGCAGGTGAGCCATTAGCACCAGGAGCAAATCCAATGCATGGAAGAGATGAAAATGGAGCATTGGCATCACTTAATTCGGTGGCGAAAATACCATATAGAAATTACTGTCAGGATGGAGTATCAAATACTTTCTCCATAATACCAGATGCACTTGGAAAAGATGAAGAAAGCAGAATGGTAAACCTTGCAAACATGATGGATGGGTATTTCTCACAAGGAGCCTTTCACTTGAATGTAAATGTGTTAAACAGGGAAACACTGATAGATGCTATGGAAAATCCAGAAAAATATCCGACACTTACAATAAGAGTATCAGGTTATGCTGTTCATTTCAACAGATTAACTAGAGAACAGCAGCTAGAAGTTATAAGCAGAACTTTCCATGAAAAAATGTAGTTTAAAATGCCAGATTCAGGTGCTTGAAAAGAAAAATCTTTTCAAATGCCTAAAATATAATAAAATCCTTATAATAAAATGTACCCGTTGTATTAAGCAACGGGTATATTTACAATTAAGATAGTGAATTAAAAAAGTTTTTGAATAAGGAGGTAAAATTATGACTTTGGGTAAAATGCATTCATTTGAAAGTATGGGATTAGTTGATGGACCAGGAATAAGAACGGTGGTATTTATGCAGGGGTGTTCTCTAAGATGTGCATATTGTCATAATCCTGATACTTGGAACTTCCAAGGAGGAACAGAAATTACACCAGAAGAACTTGTTAAGAAAATTTCTAGGTTTAAGCCTTATTTTAAAAATGGCGGCGGAGTTACGTTTTCAGGTGGGGAGCCTCTAATGCAGCCAAAATTTTTAATAGAAACATTAAAATTATGCAAGGAACAAGGAATTCATACTACTATAGATACTGCTGGATATGGTTCAGGAAAATATGATGAAATTTTGAAGTATACAGATTTGGTATTACTTGATATAAAACACGTAGATGATAGTGGATATAAAAATTTAGTAGGCCAAAGTAAAAATGGTTTTGATGAATTTTTACAAGCAGTTCAGAAATCCAATACAAAGTTATGGATAAGACATGTAGTAGTACCAGGAATAACAGATTCAGAAGAACATATAAAAAAGCTAGCTAGTATAATAAAAAGTATAAAAAATGTAGAAAAAGTAGAGCTTCTTCCATATCATACTTTAGGAGCGGAAAAATATAATAAAATGGGAATTAAATATAAATTATCGCATGTAGATTCTATGAATAAAGAAGAATTAGATAAGTTATATAAAATACTTAACAAGGAAATGGAAGATAGGCAATAAAAACTAAAAAAGAACCTGAACTTAGAAGTTACAGGTTCTTAGTTTTTATTATTGGAGAATGAAAACTTAATATTAAATGTGTGAACCATTATCATTATTGCGCATAACTCTTCCTTTAGCTGCATAAACAGATGGATTTCCTCTTTCCATATATCCATTTTGGGATTCTCGGCTATCATCGCTGTGATCTAATGCAGATCTAAGCTTTGCATCTTCGCCATGATGCGGTTTCTTTTTAGTCATAAGTATAACCTCCTATCTTCCGGAAAATTTACCGGATACTCCAGGTGTTTCCTTTTGTTGTCGTTTTTCGTCTTCGTATTTGGGTTCATTTCTAAATTCTTTATCTCTTGTATATAGATCTTCTCTATTATATATATTTGGTTTCTTTTTTGGCATAGCTAAGCACTCCTTTCGTATTTATATTTTCCTGTAAAAAAACTTTTATACTTGTGAGCTGATATGTTTAAAAATCAATTGGATGTGTTAAAATAATATTAAGGCAAAAAAGGAGATGGTGGCTCTGTATACAAATATTTTGAAAATTGATAATGCAAGCATATTTATTGCTGATATAAAAGAAGAATCAAATATAGTTATAGGAGTACCTCATCATACTCCATCTGGTACAATAAAGATGCCGTGTAATTCTCATCCCTATAGTGATGAAAATGCAGGATATATAGGAAATTACATTGCAGAAAAGCTTAAAGCTTCTTTTTTGTGCGCGTGTAATTATTTCATAGATGTAAATAAAAATCACAATGATAATTACAGTGACTATTATACAGCCCTTGAAAAATGTGATCCTAGATATTTGATAGAAATTCATGGACATGGTATGGAACATTCAGGAAATGATATAGAAATATCCAGTGGATGTAAAGAAGATGAAAAATATGCATTAGAATTGAAAGAAAGTCTAGAAAGTATTATTTGTAGAAAATGGAATGAAGATAGAGAAGATAAAGATACTTGTAAGATTAAGGAACTTAAGATAAATGCAAGTTTTGATAAAATATATTTTAAAGCTACAAAATCTTCTACAATAATAGATAAAAGGTGGATTAGCTATCACATAGAATTACCAGTGATACTAAGAATAATTCCACATAAAAAAAGCAAACTGCCTTCTTGTGGACAAAAGTTTGCTGAAATACTTTATGAAGCTATAAAAAGTGTATGTAAATAATTTAAAAATTAATTATCTTAAATAAATTAAAAAAGTGGTTGACATGTTTTAATTAAAATGATATTATATAATAAATTTAAAAGTAAATCCTTTGATAAGGAAGAGTAGCCAGGCTGTTTAGTCATAGAGAGTTGAGGATGGTGGAATCTCAATACGATAACGAATGGTGAATGGACCTTTTAGGAGTAAATCGAAATTCAAGATTTTGAAGAGTAGTGGTTACCGTTATCCGTACGTTACAATGGATAGGATATGTTAGTATCTGAAAGAGTGGTGTTTTAGTACACAATTTAGGTGGTACCGCGGAAGTATCTCCGTCCTAATATATTTTTTAGGACGGAGTTTTTTTATACAAATTTATAAGCCGGCTTTCTATATAAATTTGTTAATTGCAGACGTCTTAAGTAAATTACTATAATTTTTAATTAGTATTTAAATTACAAGGCATCATTCATTACACAAATATTAATTAACTTTGGAAATTTAAACTGTATATTTGAAAATAATCTATTGATTTTTAATTAAAAAGGAGAGATTTATTATGAATTTAAAAAGATTAATTACCAATTCGCTACTTTTAGCTATAGGTGCAGTGCTGCATCAAATCACGCCTCCACTAGTACTTGGAATGAAACCGGATTTTTCACTAGCTATGCTATTTATAATAATGATATTAAATGAGGATTATAAATCTTGTATAAGTGCAGGACTTATAGCTGGTATATTAGCAGCTGCAACTACAGGATTTCCAGGTGGACAAATACCAAATGTAATAGATAAATTAATAACTACCAACTTAATGTTTTTATTCTTAAAACCTATTAGGAAAGCTTTGAATAATCAAATAAAAATAATTATAACTACAGCTATAGGGACGCTTATAAGTGGTACAGCATTTTTGTCATTAGCTTCAATTATGGTAGGGCTTCCAACTAGCTTCCGTGTATTATTTTTATCAGTAGTACTTCCAGCTGTTGTTATAAATACTGTTGCAGGTTCGGTTTTATTTAACGCTATAAATGTAGCACTTAAAAGGAAAGCAACAATATAAGCATAATGCGACACAACTTTTTAGGTGGAGTCCGCATTGAATATATGGTGTATAAAAGCCAACCGTTCATTAAGGAGCTCTAATGCCTAAAATTAAAAAAATCCCTACCCGCTCAAATGTCCCTTCATGGGACTTTCACGGCTTGAATCGTCCTGATTCAAATTACGAGATTTTTTAAATTTTAGACATAAGAGCTTCTAAATTCTCTCAAAAGCTTTTATACACCATATATTCAAAGCTACCTCCACCTAAAAAGTTGTGTAGTAATTATTGTAATTCTAATATGAAAAATTGCTTATAATATGACTCTAATAAAAAAAGCGTAGCTTTCATAATACTTAATAACTAGTTTATGTATAGTTCAGCTATTTTAATAATATCATATGGCGCAGCCTTCAAAAATAGCAAGTTAGTTCATTATTAACTATGCTTGAAATACTTGTATGTTTTTCAGCAATCTAAATAATAAGCCTCTTTTAAGATATTTCAGTAGAATAGAAAGTAATTGCTTTTTAAACTAGATATATTAACCTAACAGCAGGCTCCGCCTTAATATTTAGGTGTTATAAGTTAATGATTATAAATATAATTTGGCTTACTAAAATTACTTATAACAATTTAATTATGTACGTATATTTGAAGTTACTAGTTTGGATTTTAACTTTTATGCAGTGATATATGATAAGGGTGTCATCACATAAGCTAAATTGTTTTAGTATTATTCTTAGCTCAAAATTTTTGAAAGCCTTAGAACTTTAGTCCTGTTTGAGGGAACCGAGTTTGACAAAGTTCTTAGGCTTTCAAAAATTTCGAGCTTTATTTTAAATTGGAAACTCCTCTTCGTTTTCTCAGAGGAGTAAGCGATTCGCACAAAATCGTAGATTTTGGCTCTCTGCTTAATACATTTAGCCGTGATGACACCCTTATCATATATCACGGAATGAAAGTTAAAATCCAAACTTCAACTGCACCCTTACGTCACATAATACTTATAAGTTGATTATATAGAGTAGATAGTTTTTGTTAAAGTGCAATTAATATTTGTAATCATCCACTTCTACTTTATCTACCTCTTGATAAGGAGCAAGTGTAGAGGCCATTTTAATTGCAGCGTTGGAATTATTCACACAATAATGAATCTCACCTGGTTCAATGTGAATAAATTGCCCCTTTGTTAGGTGGTTTACCTTTCCATTTACAACAATATCAATTTCACCATCAATGATGTAGAAATTTTCTTCCATAATATTGTGGAAATGAGCTTTAAAATCTTGACCTGGTTGAAACTGAACTAGTGCAAAATTCATTCTAGGACCTTTCATCAAATATTTGGGACCATGGTCACCAAAACGATATTCTTTTTCTTTTTCGTCAATAATATACATAATCAAAATTCCTCCTTGTTTGTTAAAATTTTTTGATTTTATAGGTACTATAGACCTGGTGCGATCCACATATTATTTGTAAGCTTCTGGTTACAAAGTTCTAATTGTGCAGCATACACCTTGCGCCATTTCTTGTAAAGGTTTTCGTAAAGAGAATGATTTTTTATAGATGGTTCATAAGTCTTATCCCAATGTACAAGTTTTCTTGCTGCCTCTGAGATGTTGCTATAAATTCCTACTCCATAACCTGCCAGAATGGCAGCACCAAGGCCAGTTGCTTCTTTTACTACTGGAACGCGAACTGGCAGACCAAGAACATCAGATAAGATCTGACACCACAATGGGCTCTTTGAAGCGCCTCCGGCAAAGACAATGCTTTCTGGCATATTGCCAGTAACTTCTTTTACCAAGTCTAGATGGCCTTTAGTAACCATAGCTGTATTTTCCAAAATAGCATGATAAAAAGTATAACGGTTAAATTTTTCGGAATCCAGTTGAAAGTTTGTAAAAGTAGGAGAAGCATGTTTCCAAGAAATAAAATTCATAACATCAGAAAATGCACACATCATTCCGTAGCTTCCAGCTGGAATTTCAGCGGCCTTTTGATCCATTATATAATAAGGATCTTTACCTGTTTTTTCAGCTTCCTGTTTTTCAAGTTGACAGAATCCATCTCTAAACCAGCGCATTACTAAACCAGGTTTGAAAGCCAGAGCTTCGTACTGCCAAACATCAGGCACTGCATGACAATTAACACGAACACGGCAGTTTGAATCGGTTTTTACAGCATCTGTATTAAATTCGTATTGCCAAAAGCTCCCACCAAATATGGCAGCTTCCGTTGATTTAACCACACCTACACCTATGCAACCAAGCTGTGCATCGCCACCGCCTACTACAACGGTAGTACCTTCAGCAAGACCAGTGTCTTTAGCACCTTTTGCGTTAACTTTACCTATTATGGAACCACATTCAGCAACATCAGGAAAGATAGTATCCTTTAAGCCGCATTTGTTAGCTATAGAAGAATCCCAAGCTCTTTTTTTTAGATCGAAGATGCCAGTTGTAGAGCCATTACTTGGTTCAACAGCTAGTCTGCCTGTCATTTTAAAAATTAGCCAGTCATTAAACATACCTATATGTGCAATTTTTTTATATATTTCAGGCATCTTGTTTTTTACCCATAGAATACGTGGCAGTGCACCAAGAGCATAAGTTTGACCAGACTCCAAATATACTTCTTTTTCTAATTCTGGATTCATGCTTATGAGTTCACCAACTTCGTCATTAGATCTAGCATCAACATTAGCACAAGCCCATATTTCTTTTCCGAATTTATCGTATAGTACAATTCCTTCACGCATGCAGGTAGTAGATACAGCTGCAATTTCTTTTGAATCAATTTTTGTTTGGTCTATTACTCCGTGAATGCAGTGACATGCTAGTTTCCAGTTATGATTCCAATCGAAATTCATGCTGCCAGGCCATTTAGGATCTTCATTATGAACCCACTCCTGTTGCGTACAGCCAATCTGATTACCTTCCAAATCAAACAAAATAGCACGGACACTGCCGGTACCAGCATCAACAGCCATCAAATATTTTTGCATCAGTAAGACCTCCTTAATAATCAATTGTTAAACTTCTATATTTTCCTCCTCTGCAACATGATGGAAGCGGCATGCGCAAGCAAAGTGCTTTTAAATTATTAGATGTAGATTTTTATGAGCAGGGAGTAATTAGTGATTTATATTAGTAAATGCATCTTTTGGATTGCATTTAGAGATATTTAATATCAATCTGAAATCTAGAAATTGGTATAACTGATTTTTGTAATAAATTAAAGAAGAGTATCAGCTCTGCGGTAATCGTTTTCTTGAAGCTTTATAGAACATTAGATTAGATAGTTGTAGTGTAAATTACATATATATAGAAGGGTTCTTAACACGAATTTATCATATTATATAATTCGTGTTAAAAACATAATTAGTAAAAAATCTGCAAATTTTAAATTTCAATAATTATAATATAAAATTGATAAAAATATTAAGGTATAAAGTAAAATAAAATTAATCTTCTGGACTTTGCAAAATATTTTCACTAATATCTAATAGTTGCAGAGCAGTAGATTCATCTGTAATCAAAATATCGATGTAACCACCTTTTAAGACAGCTTTGATTGCACATACCTTATCATCGCCTGCGGCAACTCCGATTACATTATTAAGTTTGAGAAGTGTAGAAAGCGGGGTTGTAATTAATCGCTCTT
Source organism: Clostridium sp. JS66 (assembly GCF_033561535.1). Lineage (NCBI taxonomy): Bacteria > Bacillati > Bacillota > Clostridia > Eubacteriales > Clostridiaceae > Clostridium > Clostridium sp. JS66. Next base: position 1,358,175 of record NZ_CP131467.1, read on the forward strand.
CTATATTTGTTTCTATTAAATTTCCATCTTTATCAATGAAATGACACAATATGTCACCAACAGCACCTTTCATCTTTAGATAGAGAAGATCGTTTTTGGTTAAAATTCCACTTTTTATAATTGTAGCATTATCACTAATGGAACCGATTCCTACAACAGACATGCAAGAAAGTTGCAACATGCGTGAAATTTCATTAATAGATCCCTCATTGCGTATTGCTTCTACTACTTCTTTAGAAGACACTAGAAGTGGTGCTGGAATGAGGTAAAGTTTGGCATTAAAAATTGTAGACATATTATTAGGTAAATAATAACTAACCCCACCTGTCATTGATACTACAGATATAGGTTGTTCGGCCATGGTTGCTAGATTGTTTAAAATACGACTTTGAGTATCGCCATATCCCATGTTAATAAAATTATTACTGCTTAGGCGGTTATTTATATACATAGCAGCAGCTCGTGCAATGTTCTCGTTAATAGAAACTTCTTTTGGCGGTGAAGGTACAATAAAAGTATCTTTAAGTTTGTATAACTGTGATAATTTTTTTTCCAGTTGAAGTCGGCTTGCTGAATCATCACGCAGCTTAAATTGAATAATTCCAGTATTACGTGCTTTATCTAGCAGTTTTACCACGCGCATACGTGAAATACCAAGAAGTTCGGAAATGTGCTGCTGAGTCATATTATCAAAATAGTAGTACCATGACACTTTAATCATAAGTGCTTCTTCATTATCCATTTGTTTTTCTCTCGCTTTCTATTTCAAAACAACCTATCATTTGTTTTTAGTTAAAACATATGATAACTTTATAAATAGTATAACAACATGGCTTTTTAATGTCAATATGGAAATTTGTTGTAAAAGAAATTTATTTGTTTTTATATAAATTTGTCTAATAGAATAAGCATAGTGTCACACAATGCTAACAATATAGGACTTTTATAGAATAGCTAAATAATACAAAAGAAAATTCATAAAAAATTCTGATAATAAAATAAATAACTTTATTGTAAAAGGTTGACAAAACTTACAAAATGTCTTATGATTTTGTAAACAAACAAATTTACTTATTGCATAACAAATGTTAACTAATCTAATTATGGAGGCTGGGAGTATGGAAGAAAATTTTTTGAAAAATTCAGAAAGAAATCACCATAAAACTCTCCTTTCTGTACGCAATATTCATAAATCATTTGCAAAAAATAAAGTTCTAAGAGGCATTAATCTAGATGTCAGCGAGGGTGAAGTTTTAGCATTAATTGGTGGTAACGGAGCAGGTAAAAGTACTTTAATGAAAATAATCATGTGCATTTATCAGCAGGATATTGGTGATATTTATGTAGATGATAAGAAAGTTTTAAATTCTAAACCTTCAGATGCAATGGAACTTGGTATGTATCTTGTACCTCAGGAACCTATGCTTTTTCCCAATATGAGTGTAGAAGAGAATATACTAATAGGGTTTAAAGAAAATCCTAAAGATTTGGACAAACGACTTAAGGATTTATTAAAACAAATTGGATGGCACTTAGATTTAAGCAGAAAAGCTATGAGTTTATCTATTGCAGAACAACAATTAGTAGAATTGCTGCGAGGATTACTACGCAATGCTAAATTGTTAATTTTGGACGAGCCTACCAGTGCATTAACTTTTGATGAAGTAGAATCTCTATTTAAAATTATTAATGATCTTAAAAGTAAAAATATTGGTATCATATATATTACTCATCGACTTGCTGAAGTGTTTACCATAGCTACTCATGTTGCAATTATGAGAGACGGTATCATAACACTTAATGGAGAAGTTAAAGATTTTACTCGTGATATGCTTGTGCAGGGTTTGCTTCCTACTGATGCAGAAAAAAAGGAACTTAATTTTAATAGTGTAGTACCAGATTATAAAAATTTAGAACCGATATTTAGTTTGAAAAATTTTAGTGGGTATGGTTTTAAGGATGTTACATTTGATGTATATCCTGGTGAAATTCTAGGGTTGGCAGGTGTTGTAGGTGCAGGAAGAACTGAACTTGCAACAACAATTTTTGGTAAAGATGTAGCACTTGGTGGAAAGGTTTACTTAGAGTCGGAGGATATTACTGGAATGTCAACTGCTCAAGTAATGGAAAAGGGTATCAGTTATATTCCTGAAGATAGACGAAAGGATGGCATTTTCAAGATTGGTGATATTACAATGAATATTACATGTGGGTGTTTAGATCATCTTTCTAAGTTTTTTATAAATTCTAAGGAAGAAAAAAAATTAACTGATAAATCTATAAGTGATTTTCGTATCAAAGTAACTGGACAAGATCAGTTAATTGGAAGTCTTTCAGGTGGAAATCAACAGAAGGTTGTAATTGCTAGAACGCTTTTAACACATCCAAAGTTGATTATACTGGATGAGCCTACCCGTGGAATTGATGCTTCAGCTCGTGGTGATGTATATTCAATTATGAATAAATTAAAAGAACAAGGATTTTCCTTTTTATTGATATCATCGGATATGGAAGAGATCATTGAACTTTCAGATAGAGCAGTTACTATGTTTCAGGGAAGAATAAACCATATATTTAATAAAGCGGATATAAATCAGAATAATCTCATGAGCGCTGCATTTGGTGTTTATGAGGAAGAAAAGGAGGGAATATAAAGTATGGAAAATATGAGCTTTATAAAAAAAGTGACAAAAAGAAGAGAGTTCTCCTCCATAATTTTCTTATTTGCTTTATTTATAATTGCAGGTGCTGTAAACCCAGCATTTTGGAAATTAAATAATATTATGCTTTGTTTAAACGGTTCTGCTGTTTATACAGTTTGTTCTATTGGTATGGCATTTGTTATTTTTACAGGAGAAATTGATGCATCCATAGGAGGTACATTGGGATTATCAGCTGCAGTAGCAGCTACAATGATAAGAGATGGAAATTCAAGTATAGTAGCATTACTAGTAGCTATTGGTATTGGAGTAATTATAGGTACTGTTAATGGATTTGGTGTAGCAGTTCTTAAAGTTCCATCCATTATTATGACCATAGGTGTAAACGGTATCGTAAGGGGATTTTCTTATGTTTATACTAAAGGTGCTTGGGTTGAAAATATTCCCCGCCATTTTAAAGAAATTTCACAGATGGGTATGTTTGGATTGTCATGGTTTTATATAGGTACCATTATTATTATGATTCTTATACATCTTTATGTAACAAAGAAAACACACGGACGATATTTTCAAGCAGTAGGCGATAATGAAGATGGAGCCATACATATAGGTATTCCTGTTACTGTGACTAAGATGCTTAGTTTTATAATTTGTGCAGTTTGTGCATCTGTAGCTTCTGTAATATTTGTTAGTCGTATTGGATTTGTAACTCCTATGTCTGGTAATGGTTATGAAATGAAAGCTATTGCTGCATGTGTTATTGGAGGTATAAGTCTTTCTGGTGGTATTGGAAATATGATTGGAGCAACTTTTGGTGCGTTAATTATGGCATCTATAAGTCGTATATTAGTATTTTTGGGCTTATCATCTAATTATGATAATACAATTACTGGTATTTTATTAATTACTATTGTTGTTATAGATGCAGTGATTCAGAAGCATAATGTGGAAAAGTCAAGAAGAGAGCGTTTGACAGCAAAAACTGCAGAAGTTATTGAATGTGAAGTGGAAGGAGGAAATAGAACATGCAACAGAAACTAAAAGTAATGTTTACAAAATTAAAGTTTCGTTGGGAGTATTTCCTGATAATATTGCTTATTGCAGAAGTGGTGGTATTTGGCAATTTAAATCCTAGATTTTTAAAGCCTCAAGTTCTATTTGGAAGTGTAAACGATTTTATTTCTATTTGTATTATTGCAATTTTTACATGCTTTGTGTTCATTACAGGTGGTATTGATTTGCAAGCTGGTTCAATAGTTGGATTAACTTCTATAGTTATTGGGGTAATGTGGAAAAATGCGGGAGTTAATATTTTAGTTGCATGCTTGATAGCTATTATTGTTGGTGGACTGTGTGGTGCCTTAAGTGGTTTTTTTATAGGATTTACAGGAGTTCAACCAATGGTAGTTACTTTAGGCGGGTCTTTCTTATATTCTGGAATTGCTATTGCTGTATCAAATATATCCAAGACTGCTGCTTATCTTGGTATTAGTGGCTTTCCAGAGTACTTTACAAGCTTTACTAAGAAACGTTTTTTCGGTATTGTTCCATCGCAATTTCTTATTTTCATTGCACTTTCGAGTATTGCTTATATTATTTTACATCGTACAAAATATGGAAGAAAGGTTTTTCTTTGTGGTATTAGTCAAAATGCAGCAGGATTTACTGGTATTAATTCAAAGCTTATCATTATGAGTACATATATTTTCTCAGGTATGGCAGCTTCTGTGGCAGGTATCATTATGACAAGCTATCTTGGATCTTCAAAATCTGATTTTGGAGGTGATTTAACTATGCCAATAATTACAGCTGTAGTACTTGGTGGAACCTCTACTTTAGGAGGTAAAGGTGGGGTTATTGGTTCAGCATTGGCGGCTGTTGTAATTGGAATAATGCGATTTGGTCTTTCTATGAATGGTATGCCAAATCAATATTTGGATATACCAGTAGGCATTATGTTAGTTATTGTAGTTGCAGGAAGCTGTATTTCTAAGAATCAGAAGATTTCTACAATTTTTCGTCATTATATATCCATCAAACCTAACTAGAATTAAATTTTATAATTTTTCAATTGTTATTAGATATATATAGACGAATATTTACGTCTGCATATAAAAACAAAAAACAGGGGGTTTTATTAATGAAAAAGTTTTTTGCATTGACATTAACTGTTGTTATGGCACTTACAACACTAGCCGGATGTGGTTCATCTAACAAAACTTCAAGTGATTCTGCAGCAAAAGATACTTCTTCTAAAAATAGTAAAATTACAGTAACATTTATTCCAAAGGTTACAGGTAATGCATTCTTTGAATCTGCTAATAAAGGTGCTCAAAAGTATGCCCAAAAATGGGGCTTCAAAGTTGATTATGAAGGTGATGCTAGTGCATCTGCATCTGCCCAAGTAGCTGTAATCAATAAAGCAGTTCAACAGGGTACAAATGCAATTTGTATGTCATCTGTTGATGCTGCTGGTGTTAAAGATGCTTTAAAAGTTGCAGCAGCAGCAGGTGTTAAAGTTACTACATGGGATTCTGATGTAGATCCATTTGTTCGTAAAATTATGGTTTCTCAAGGTACACCTAAGCAGTTAGGAGAAATGTTAGTTAAAATGAGTTATGATTCATTAAAAGAACGTGGTAAAAACCCAGATAAAGATCCTATCAAATACTGCTGGCACTATTCAAATGCAAGTGTTACTGACCAGAACTCTTGGAGAGTAGAAGGAGAAAAATATATTAAAGAAAAATATCCTAATTGGCAAAATGTTGCACCAGATAACTATTATTCAAACCAGGATGCTGAACAAGCTATTTCAGTTGGTGAATCTATATTATCAGCACATAAGGATATTGATTTAGTAATTTGTAATGATTCTACTGCACTTCCTGGACAATGTCAGGCAGCTCAGAACAAAGGCAAAAAAGCTAAAGATATTACTATAACTGGTTTTGCTTCTCCTAATTCTATAAAGCAGTATTGTAAAGATGGTATTATTACACGTTGGGGACTATGGGATTGTGGAATTCAAGGTGCTATGGGTTGTTATATGGCATATTATCTTGCTGCGGGCAATAATGTGAAAGTTGGCGATAAAATTAAAATTCCTGATATTGGTACTGTAGAAGTTATGCCTAATACTGTTCTTAATGCTTCAGCAAGTGCTTCTGATACTACGTCAGGAGTTGTATTATTACCTGAAAGAACTGTATTTACTAAGGACAATATGAATAATTATGATTTTTAATCATTTAATTTCAAGCGATAAATAAGATAAATTTACAAGGAGGATTTTAATTATGCCAGATATAGAAGGTTTTAAGGTAGCAAAAGATTACCATACAGACATTGAGTTTGCAAGTAATTCTAAAGTTTTTTATGTTAAAGGAGCTAATAATTTAGATTGGGGAATGCAAAAACATCTTGCTAATATTTTTAATAAAAAAAGTGGTAATACTGTAATGTTTGCATTTGATCATGGATACTTTATGGGTTCTGTGGCAGGTTTGGAAAGACTTGATTTATTGATTCCCAAACTTGTGGATCATGTTGATGTTTTGATGTGTACAAGAGGAGCACTGCGTACTTGTGTACAACCAGTTGGACAAAAAGCAGTTGCACTACGTGTTTCGTCTGGATCATCTATGCTAAGTGAAGATTTATCTCATGAAGTAGTTGCTGTTGATATTGAAGATGCAATTCGTTGTAATGCAGATTGTATGGCTGTTCAAGGATTTATCGGTGCAGATGGTCAACTTGAGAGCATTGACAATTTATCTAAGGTCATAAATGAAGGTATACGTTATAGCATTCCAACTATGGGTGTTGTAGCAGTAGGAAAGAATATGGCACGTACAGATCGCTATTTTAAACTTGCTACACGTATATTAGCTGAAATAGGTGTCAATATCGTTAAGAGTTACTACTGTGAGAACTTTGAAGAGATTGCAGCAGCATGTCCAGTTCCTATTGTCGTGGCAGGTGGAAAAAAATTACCTGAAAATGAAGCACTTACAATGGCATATCATGCAATGAGTGGGGGGGCGCATGGGTTAGATATGGGACGTAATATTTTTCAAAGTCTTCATCCAGTTGAAATGGCTGAAGCAATACGTAAGATTGTTCATGAAAAAGCAACTGATAAAGAAGCTTATGAATTCTATCAGGATGCTATTCATAAATAATTATTTATATGTAAAAAGAGTAATTTCATAAAAGTAAAATTTCTAAGTGCAGTTAGTTTTTAATAAATTAGAACTAGCTGCATTTTTATTTTTTCTTGAAATAGTTTGCCGTTGTAAAATGCCTGTATATGGACATAATAATATATCATATTGATAATTTTAATAGAAAGTTGGAGTGGTATGGTACAAATAGGAATACTTCATTATATGTATTTGGCAATTATAGTATTTATTTTAATTATGATGATTTATAAAAAAGATATAGTTTTACCCTGTCTTATAGGAATAGGAATTATAGGATATGTTGCTACAGGAAATGTTTTAAATTCAGTACAAATTATATATAAAGCACTAGTGGTATCTGCAAGAGAATTTATTGAAATAATAGTTATAATTTCGTTAATAAGCGCTATGTCTAAATCATTAAGGGATATTAGAGCAGACGAATTTATGGTAAAACCTATAAAAAAGTTTATGACAAATCCTACAATATCTTTTTTTATATTAGGATTTACTATGCTTATTGTATCATGGTTTATATGGCCAACTCCTGCAGTAGCTTTTATTGGAACTATAATGGTGCCGGCAGCTCTAAAATCTGGCTTACCAGCTATTTGGGTGGCAGTAGCTTTAAATTTGTTCGGCAATGGGATGGCACTATCAAGTGATTTTTTCATACAAGCAGCACCAGCCATTACGTCTAAAGCATTAGGAATTAATAATCCATTTTATTTAATAAAATCTAGCTTATTACTTTGGTCAGTAATGAGTATATCAACCATTGTGAGTTCTTTTATTATGATGAAAAGAGATATTATAAAAAGTCCAAAAGAAAAATTAAAAGAAGTTAATGAAGTTAGGACTGTTTTAGTAAAAACATCTACAAAAATAATAGCTGTAGTTACACCTTTAATATTTATTATGGACATATTTTTAATATATAAATTTAAATTGAAGGGAGCAGAAGCTACGTCACTTATAGGTGGTACTGCAGTAATAGTTACTGTGGTAGTTTCTATAATAAAATATAGTTTTAAAAGGGCGTTGGGAGAAGTAGCAGGAAGTATAAAGGATGGTTTTATATTTGGCATGAAGGTATTTGCTCCAGTTATTATTATAGGAGCTTTCTTTTTTCTCGGAAGTAAAGAAACTGCCATAGAAATATTAGGTAAAAATGTAGGTTCTACAGGGATTCTTTCAGATGTAGGATTATATATATCTGAAAGGTTTCCTATAAATAAAGCTTCAGTAATAACAATGCAGTCATTTATAAGTGCCCTTTTAGGAGTTGGAGGTTCAGGATTTTCTGGGTTACCTCTTATAGGAACCTTGGCACAAGTTTTTTCTTCTAGTATTAATATAAATAAAGAAGGACTTGCAGCCTTAGGACAGATAATAACCATATGGGTTGGCGGAGGAACTATAATTCCCTGGAGTTTAGTACCTATTGCTGCTATATGCGATGTGCAGCCTTTTGAGATTGCAAAAAAGAATTTAATACCTGTATTTATAGGAATTATATGCACTATTATAACAGCTATAATATTTTTATAGAATTAAATAAAGTCCAACTAAACTCTTTATATTACAAGTTTAGTTGAACTTTATTTTTTGTTATCTTTGTCTGTCGAGTTCTTCTAATCTATTTTGCTGCTTTTCTTTTAAATTTTTTAAATCTTCATTACTCATCTGTGAACCATAATTATTTATATATTCTTGTGTATCGTTATAGTTTTCTTTTAAATTTTCTAGATCATTAGTAGAAGCTTCATTACCATATACAATATTATTTTTTAAACGTTCCATTTCAGATTTTCTCTCACTTTGAATCTCTTTTGCACGTTCAAGTCTTTCAGGATCACCTATATCTGAATGTTGTTCTAGATGTCTTTCAGTTCTTGTATAATTGTCTACAGTATTAATTAATTGTTCTACTCTGTTTTCATTTTGTTCTTGAACTCTTCTTTTTTGTAGTTCTCTATCAACTTCATGTTCATTTGTCATATATGAATCCTCCTTTTATATTGTAATCAACACATATTTATTTTTAGTTTTACAAGGAGGTTTATACATGGTTTAATATGTTAGATTTTTCATGCTTAAATCTAAAACTTTAAAGGAGTGAGTTAGAGCACCTGTTGATATATAATTTATATTTAATTTGGATAAACTTTTAATACTTTTCAAATCTACATTGCCAGAAACCTCTATTTCTGCTTTACCATTTATTATCTTTATGGCAGATTCCATTGAAGGTATATCCATATTATCTAACATTACTATATCAACTTTAGCTTCTAAAGCTTCAACTAATTGATCTAAATTTTCAACTTCAACTTCAATTTTTCTAACAAATGGAGCATTAAGTCTTACCATGTTAACTGCATTTTTAATGTTTCCAGCAGCAGCTATATGGTTGTCTTTTATGAGAACACCATCGTTAAGTCCTAATCTGTGATTACAACCTCCACCAATAGTTACAGCATACTTTTCAAATATTCTTAAATTAGGAGTAGTTTTTCGTGTATCTAAAAGTTTAATTTTAGTATTTTCAAGTTCGGCTGCAAACTTTCTTGTAAGAGTTGCGATTCCACTCATTCTTTGGAGAAAGTTTAAAGCAACTCTTTCACCGGTGAGAAGAATTCGTACATCTCCAGAAATTTGTCCTATTTTTTTACCTTTAAAAATAGAATCACCATCTTTTACAAAGAATTCAACTTCAGCATTTTGAAGAATAGTAAAAACTCTTTTAAAAACTTCTAAACCACATATTACTCCATCTTCTTTTGCTATTAAATCTACTTTAGCCTTTTTATAATTTTTTATAATGGATTCTGTGGTTATATCTCCATAAGAAATATCTTCATTGAGAGCATTTTTTATTATTTTATCAGCAATTAACCAATTCATTTTTTATGTCTCCTCTTTCTTTAACTAGGGATTCTATAAATATTTTATTGTTTAAGTCTTCATAGTATTTTTTATCATAATTAAGTGAAGGTGAATTAATATTAGTTATAGGAATATTTGAAATATCTTTATTTATTTTTTTAGCACCACGTTTTGAAAATACCAATGCCTCTAGTAAAGAATTGCTTGCAAGCCTGTTGGCTCCGTGGACACCAGTACAGCTGCATTCTCCAAAGGCAAAAAGATTTTCCATAGAAGTTTTTCCAAAGGTGTCTACTTCTATACCACCCATAAAATAGTGTTGGGCTGGGGAAACAGGGATAGGTTCTTTAGATATATTTATTCCATTTTCTAAACACTTTTTATATATAGTTGGAAATCTGTTTTTCAAGAATTCTTCTTCCATAAAGGTTACATCAAGATATACATTTGAAGTATGGGTGCTTTTTTCTTCTTCATATATATATTTGGTAACTACATCCCTAGGAAGTAATTCGTCTACAAATCTATTTCCGTTACAATTTATGAGCTTTCCACCTTCACCTCTAACAGATTCTGATATTAAAAATTTTCTCTCATGTTCATTAGAGTTGAAGAAAGCTGTAGGATGAAATTGAATATAGCCTAAATTTTTTACTTTTATGTTATTTTTTAAAGATATAGCAATTCCATCTGCAGTTAATATTTTTTGATTAGTGGAATTTCTAAATAAACCACCAATACCTCCAGCAGCCATAATTGTAATTTTCGCATGAATATTAAATTGAATACCATCCTTTATACATAAAGCACCTGCACAAACATTATCTTTCTTTAAAATGTCCAGCATGGTGCAGTTTTCAAAAATAGTTATATTTTTTCTTGATGCAATTTGTTTTAAAAGAGTTTCTTCTAATTTTTTACCAGTTTTATCTTTATAATGAACTATTCTATTTATGCTATGGGCTCCTTCTCTGGTATAAGACAATTCATCATTATCCTTATCAAAATCAAAATCCATTTTACAAAGATCATTTATATTTTCCATGGATTCTTCTGCAAGTATTTTTACTGCATTAATATCATTTTTGTAAGAACCGGCCTTTAAGGTGTCATTTACAAATAAATCTATATCATTTGTGCCTCTAGCTACAGAAATGCCACCCTGTGCTAGAGCGGTATTACACTCATCTATTTTACCTTTTGAAATCATTGTTATTTTTAAATCTTCCCTTAAATTTAGTGCTGAATAAAGTCCCGAAACTCCAGTACCTATAACTAAAACATCAGTATAAATATCCATTTTATTTTCCCCCAAGTTCATGCATATTGATAAGTGCTTTGTAAGCTTTTTTCCTTATATTTTCATCTATTTCTATAGCATATTCCATATTTAGCAGGCTTTCATAAACGTTATTTAAATAAGTTTTTTTCATATTTATGCAGGTCATGCCTCCATTTGGAATGTAAAATTCTTTATCTTTATTTTTAAGCTTAATTTTGTGAAGAACACCTTCTTCAGTACAAATTAAGAATTTTTTATCAGTGCTATTGTTTACAAAATTTATGATTTGGCCTGTACTTCCTAGAAAATCAGCAAGTTCTCTCACAGATTTTTCACATTCAGGATGTACCAATACTTTTATACCAGGATGAAGCTTTTTAGCTTTTAGAATTTCTACTGCTGAAACTTTTTTGTGAGTTATGCAAAAGCCATTCCAAAGTATAATTTTTTTATTTCTTACTTGCTGCTGAACATATTCTCCTAAATTTTTATCAGGAAGAAAAATTATTTCATCCTCTTGTAAATTATTTATTATATTTACAGCATTAGATGAAGTACAGCATACATCTGATACCGCTTTAACTTCAGCAGAAGAATTTATATAACATACAACTTTAGCATTAGGATGTTTATCTTTTAGTGTTAAAATGTCATTAGGGTTAGCCATATCAGCCATAGGACAACCAGCATCAAAGGCAGGTAGTAAAACTGTTTTTTCAGGCGATAATATCTTTGCACTTTCGGCCATAAACTTAACGCCACAAAAAACTATTATATTTTCACTGCAATCTTTTGCAATTTTACTTAGATAGTAAGAATCTCCAACAGCATCTGCAATATCTTGAATTTCAGGTCTTTGGTAATAATGAGCTAGAATTATTGCTCCCTTATCCTTTTTTATCTTTAATATTTTATCTTTTAAATCATTTTTCATATTCATACCTCCGGTGTATACATATATTATTTTACAGGTGTATATACATTTATATATAGAATATAACATCAAAAAGAAATAATATCAACTACATATATAAGTAAGTTAAGAGAATTTTACTTATAGTTATCCAGCATGTGGTTATTAAATTAACTTGATGAATTTTGAATGTAATGATAAAATATTTCTTATAAATACAATTTTGCTAACTCAGATAGCTTGGATAATATCCGAGATATTTGATGCAATAAGTATTGTTCTAATTTCAATTGAAAATGATGCCACCTAACAGAAAGGAATAGTCTAATCTGAAGGGGAAGTTTAAATACAAAAGGTGTTTGTTTGTAAAATAATGACCTTCCCTAAAACTATTGTTTTGGGGAAGTTTTTTGCATTCAGGAAAGGAATTGTATGAAAAAATTCAAAGGATTAGTTATACCTTTAGTTATTATACTTGTATGGTGTATTGGTTCTAAACTTCATATATTTAATGATTATATAATACCTAGTCCAGCAGATGTATTTAATACTACTTTGGAATTAATTAAGAATGGTATACTCATAAAAAGCTTAGGGGTAAGCTTTAGCAGAGTTTTTATAGGATTTTTCATAACTTTTGCAATAGCATTTCCAATGGCTATTATCTTAGGAATGAAGAAAGAACTTTTACCTTATATAGAACCCTTTTTAGAATTTATGAGACATGTACCACCTATTGCAGTTATTCCTATATTAATATTGTGGTTTGGAATAGGAGAAACTTCAAAGCTAGCAGTCATATTTCTTGCTACGTTTTTTCCTATATTTTCAAATACTTTAAATGGAGTTACTAACTATGATGAAAAACTTTTAGAGGTAGGTGAAATTTTTGGATTTAGTACTGTAGATAAGTTTTTTAAGATAATTTTACCTCAAGCAGTACCTTCTATAATAACGGGTATTCAATTAGGATTAGGATACAGCTGGAGATCACTTATGGGTGCAGAACTTATAGCTGCTTCTTCTGGTATAGGATATATGATAATGGATGCAGAGCAATTATCCAGACCAGACATAATACTAGTTGGAATTTTTTCTATAGGAATTTTAGGGTATTTGGTTGATTATATTTTCATTAGGATAACTAGTAAGTTTGCACATTCTTATGGGAGAGAGGTGGACTATGGCAGGGCTGAAAATAAAAAAACTGTGCAAGAGCTTTGATATAAAAGGTACTAAGGTTAGTGCATTGAATAATATTAACTTATTAATAGAAGATGAAAGTTTTGTTACTATAGTTGGAAAAAGTGGATGTGGTAAAACTACTTTACTTAGAATAATATGTGGACTTGAAAATCAAACAGAAGGAAATATAAGCTCTATATATAGCGATGGAAAACTTAAGGGTAATAATTCTAAAAAGAAGGTTGGTATAGTTTTTCAAGAACCCAGATTGATGCCATGGCTTACAGTAGAGCAAAATATGGCCTTTCCACTTATTAAAAATGGTAATAGACAGGAAGTTTATGATGTAGTTCATAAATACTTAAATATGCTGGGATTGGAAAAGTTTAAAGAAGCTTATCCTTCTCAGATTTCAGGAGGTATGGCTCAAAGAGTATCATTAGGGAGAACCCTTTGTTATAATCCTGAAATAATTCTCATGGATGAACCCTTAGGTGCTCTTGATGCATTTAATAGAAGGAAACTTCAAAGAGAATTTATAAATATATTTTTAGAAAATAAAAAGACTATAGTTTTTGTTACTCATGATGTAGATGAAGCTATTTACTTAGGACAAAAAATAGTAGTTATGGATAGAGGCCATATAATAAAGGAACAAATTGTTGATATGGATTATTATAGAGATAGTTCTTCTAATAAATTTTTAGAGATAAAAAGGAGTTTACTCAAAGAATTTTTAATTTAAAGTACAAATGAAAATGTTAATTAGCCTATGGCTTAAATTAATAAAAAACAAGGAGGACTAACAATGAAAGCATTAAGAAAATTAAGTTTATTATTAACAGCTGCTATGGTTACTACAGCATTAGCAGGTTGTGGTGAGGCTCAAAAAAGTTCTAATAGCGCTGCTCAGCAGAAGGTAAGTAACATAAATATTTCTTATGTTAAATCACCTTTAAATGTGCCATCTATAATAGAAAAGAGAAAAAACTTATTCCAGGATGAGTTTTCAAAGGATAACATAAAAGTAACATTTCCTGAGATTACAGAAGGATCAAAGATGACAGAAGCTGTAGCTTCTGGTTCATTAGATTTTTGTAATGCAATTGGAGCTACTTCAGTTATTTTAGGTGCTGCTAATGGTGTTGATATTAAGATAATAGGAATGTACAGTAGAGCACCAAAAGCATTTACAATTATGGCTAAAGATCCAAGTATAAAATCTATAGAAGATTTAAAAGGAAAAAAGGTGGTAGGTCCTAAGGGGACAATACTTCATCAATTACTTTTAGGTGCACTTAGAAATAAAAACATGAAGGCTAGTGATGTTCAGTTTATAAATATGGGAATACCACAGGGAGTTTCAGCATTAATGTCTGGTAGTGCAGATGCAGCATTAGTTGCAGGAGCATCAGTACCACAAGCTTTGACAAAAAAAGCACATATTATTACTACAGGTGAAGGAATACTAGACGCTACTATAGTAATTGCAGCTAGAAAGGATTTCTTGGATAAACATATGGATGTAGCTAGAAGATATATGAATGTTCATAATAAGAGTCTTCAATTCATGAAGGATAATCCAGATGAAACTTATAAATTAGCTTCAGAAGAAACACAAATATCTGTTGATCAAGTTAAGGAAATGTACAATTGGTATGATTTTAGTCCTAAGATAACAGATAATGATGTAAAAGAACTGGAAAAAACACAGGATTTCTTAATGGAAAATGGAATGCTTAAAAAGAAAGTTGATATAAAATCATTAATACAGGATATTAGTAAGTAGTTTAAAGTTTGGATACGATAAATAATAGTGTTGATAACATAAAGTTTTTTAAGGGAACTTATAAAAAGAGTTCCCTTAGTTTGCGCTTTAGAGAAATTTAGTAATTAATTTGTATAGAACTTTATATGATCATTAGTATTGTTTTGGGAAAAGTCATTCTTACAAGAAAATCCCATTTGAAACTAGAAGTTCTTTATATACCTTTAGCATTTATCTTACAAAAAAAATAATCACTAATAAATGCTAAAATATAAGCTAATATAGTTAAAAACTTTAATCCTTTAAAATCAAAATATTTATAGCTTATAAATATTCCTATTAAAGCAAACAAATCTATTATCATAGTTACCATAAATATATTCCATATTAATCTGGAACTTTTCTGTTTACTAAGTATATTAGACATACTAAATTCAGTATTAAGATTTAATTTATATAAAATTATTAAGTAAATACAAGAAAGTAATGCGATTATAAAAATATATATAATTGGTATTGAAGTAATTCCATTTAATAAATTTAAAATTATTATTAATCCCAGTATAAATACTACAGATATAACAGTTGTTTTTAATGCTTTGAATAAAGCTAAAATTTCACGTTCATCTCTTTCTTTTGAAAACAATACATTTCTTGTTGCAACCCACATTATAGGTATAAAAATTCCTAATTGAGTTAATATCTTTACATTATGCACACTAATCATCCTCCTCAATAAATTGAAAAACATCATCAACTTTTTTATTAAAATAATTAGCAATTTTAAAAGCTAATTTTAAAGATGGATTAAAAGTTCCCCTTTCTATCTCTAAAATAGTTCCTCTTGAAATACCTATTTCCTTTGCTAATTGTTCCTGTGTTATGTCATTTTCTGCTCTTAAAACTTTAATTTTGGTTTTAAATATTTTGATTTTTTCCAAGAATCAATACACCTCTCTTATATAACTTACAGTATATTATACATAACAAAAAGTCAACTATATAATACAAAATATATTACATATAGTACATTGGTGTATAAACAATAAATAGTATTTATTATTATTTATTGTTAATGTTTATTTGAAATTTCTAATTTTAATTTTGTTCTATCCTATAACTGTGATTTAATTTTTAACACTATACTATAAAAATTCATATAATACAGCAAGGGTTAGGTTAAATTAAAGGAGATGAGGTTTTGGATAAAGTAAGTGTAAAAAATGTTTATATGAACTATCATTCTTTAAAAGGTTTTACTAAGGCATTAGTGAATATAAATTTTGCTGTAGAGGAAGGGGAATTTTTAAGTATAGTTGGACCTTCTGGTTGTGGTAAATCAACACTTTTAAATATAATAGCAGGATTATTGAAGCCTTCTTTTGGTGAAATCTATATAGATAATGAAAGTTTAGCTAGTTTTTCTAGTAAAATGGGTTATATGTTTCAGCGTGATCAATTATTTGAATGGATTACTGTGTGGGATAACATAATGCTAGGCATTAAAATTCAACATAAAAAGGTAAGTGATTATACTGAAAATATAAATAAATTACTTAGAGATTATGGATTATGGGATTTTAGATTTCATTATCCAAAGGAACTTTCGGGCGGAATGAGGCAAAAGGTAGCACTAATAAGGACTTTAGCTGTAAATCCTGAGGTATTGCTTTTAGATGAACCTTTTTCAGCATTAGATTATCAAACTAGACTTAATATAAGTGATGAAATATTCAAGATAATAAAAAAGGAAGGTAAAACAGCAATTATGGTAACTCACGACATATCAGAGGCTATATCTATGTCTAATAGAGTTATAGTATTATCCAGTAGGCCTGCACAAATAAGAAAAATATTCAATATAGAATTTTCTGTTCCACACGAATCACCATTAAAATCAAGGGAAGAACCAGAATTCAGAATATATTTTAATAATATATGGAAGGAGTTAAATTCATAATGATAGATGAAGTAAAAGAACATTCCTTATATATTAGCAATGTTGAAAAAACAAAAAGAAAAATAGTATTTACTAGATTTTTAATTTTGATATTAATTTTTGCATTATGGGAAGTATTAGGTGATTTAAAGATAATGGATCCCTTTTTAACTAGCACTCCATCAAGAATGTGGAAAAGTTTATTAAAATTATATTCAGAAGGTGCTTTATTTAATAACATAGGAATTACATGTATAGAAACCATATTTGGATTTTTATTAAGCACTATTCTAGGTACCTTAATTGCTATACTTTTATGGTGGTCGGATTTTGTGTGTAAGGTTTTAGATCCATACATTGTAGTGCTTAATGCACTGCCTAAAATAGCACTTGCTCCTATTATAATATTTTGGGTTGGAAATGGAGTGAAGGCAATAGTTGTTGTAACTTTACTTATAGCTATAGTAGTTACAATAATATCTGTACTGAATGGATTTAAAGAGGTCGATACGGATAAAATCAAGCTTCTCAGAACTTTTGGTGCTTCTAAACTTCAAATATTAATACATCTTATAATTCCAAGTTCAGTACCTACATTAGTTTCTTCTCTTAAAATAAATGTGGGACTTTCTTGGGTAGGTGTTATAATGGGTGAATTTTTAGTAGCAAAGGAAGGACTTGGTTTCTTAATAATATATGGAGGTCAAATTTCTCAATTGGATACAGTTATGTTAAGTATATTGATATTATCCATTTTAGCTTATGTAATGTATGAAGGTGTTGAATTTGTAGAAAAAAGACTTATATTGAAACGTTAATAATTAAGCTAGAAATAGCCTTATGGCATAAGGCTATTTTTTTACTTTTAAAATGAAGTGATAGTTTAGATTTTAACTTTAATTGAATATATTTGATTGTATGCGTATGAATAATATAAAAAAATGATAAATATTCTGCACAAATATTCTAATTATTTAGTATTTGCCATATTTCTTTGTTTTAAGCATTTTTTATTGATTATTATAACTTTAAGTCATTATAGCTCAAAATATGATATTGGAAAGTATTGTAGGTTATTTGCTATAATGCTATTTAATTAATATAAATTTTAAGTATTGACAATTAAAACTGCTTACAGGAACTGAATATTATATATTAATGTCTTTAAGGCTATTATAAACAAACAGAGAATTATTTTTATAACAATATTGTACTAATAAAATGTGTAATGGAAGATGTTAATGATCTTGTAAAGAGTAGTATTTGTAGGAGAACAGTATAATTAGAAGGAGTGACAAGATAATGGTATCAAAAGAGATGTATGAATTAGGATCAAAACGTTCTGTAATTAGAGAATTATTTGAGTATGGAAAACAGCAGGCTGCAATTGTTGGAAAAGAAAATGTATTTGATTTCAGTATTGGAAATCCAACTGTTCCAGCACCAGAATGTGTAAAAGAAGCTATTATAGAATTGCTGGAAACAAAAAAGTCAGATGAAATTCATGGTTATACTTCTGCACAAGGAGATTTTGAAGTAAGAAAAGGTATAGCTGATTATATGAACAATACATATAATTCACAGCTTAAAGCGGATAATTTTTATATGACATGTGGCGCTGCAGCTTCATTATGTATTGCACTTAAGGCACTTACTGTAAATTCAGAAGATGAGTTTATTATTGTTGCACCTTATTTTCCAGAGTATCTAGTTTTTGTAAAAAGTGCAGGTGCAAAGGCTGTAGTAATACCAGCAGATACAGAAAATTTTCAAATTCAGATGGATTTATTAGAAAAGTCCATTAATTCTCATACAAAGGGAATTATAATAAATTCTCCTAATAATCCATCAGGTGTTGTATATTCAGAAAAAACCTTCAAGGATTTAGCAGATTTGTTAAAAAGGAAATCTGAAGAATATCAAAATACTTTATATCTAATATCAGATGAACCTTATAGAGAGATTGTTTATGATGATATACAGATACCATATGTTCCAGCTTATTATGAGAATACAATCGTATGTTATTCATATAGTAAGTCAATTTCACTTCCAGGAGAAAGAATAGGATATATACTAGTTCCTGATTGTGTAGAAAATGCTAAGGATGTTTATACAGCTGTATGTGGAGCTGGACGTTCACTTGGATATGTATGTGCACCAAGTTTATTCCAAAAGGTAGTATTGAAGTGTTTAGGTAAAACATCAGATATAGCGCTATATGATACAAATAGAAAATTGTTGTATAATGAACTTACTAAAATGGGTTATCAATGTGTAAAGCCAGATGGTGCTTTTTACTTATTTGTAAAGGCTTTAGAAGAAGATGATGTGAATTTTTCTGAAAATGCAAAGAAATTTAATCTTCTAATTGTTCCAGGAGGAGATTTTGGATGTCCAGGATATGTGAGAGTTTCTTATTGTGTTGATACAGAAATGCTAAAAAGATCTTTTAATGCATTTCAGAAATTAAGAGATTTGTATAAATAAAAGTAGATGTAAAAAGGACTATATCTAAGAATTAGTATTGATTTTTAGATATAGTTTTTTATTTACAATGTTTTAAGTTTTATACCACTGTTGTTAAATAAGATGTTATAATGTATTTGAACTAAAAAGTGTGTGAAGATTATAATAATTTAGAAATGGAGGGAATTTAGTTAAAAAGTTAGTTTAACTAGAGATTTGTATGAATAAGATAATGAGAATAGGAAAAAAAGATTTTGAAATTGGTAAAAGAACTTATATAATGGGTATTTTAAATGTTACTCCAGATTCTTTTTCAGATGGCGGTAAGTTTAATAACATAGAAAAAGCTATACAGCATGCAAAGGAAATGATAGAGCAGGGTGCAGATATAATAGATATAGGTGGAGAATCTACGAGGCCTAATCATACACCAGTGTCAGAGGAAGAAGAATTAAACAGAGTGGTTCCTGCAATAAAAGCATTAGCTAAGGAAATAGATATACCAATTTCTGTTGATACATATAAAGGAAAAGTAGCAGAAGAAGCTGTAAAAGCAGGGGCAGCTCTTATAAATGATGTTTGGGGATTTAAAAAGGACCCTTATATAGCAGAAGTAGCAGCAAAGTATGAAGTGCCATGCTGCTTAATGCATAATAGAGAAAATAAGGATTATGAAAACTTAATGGAAGATGTATTAAGTGATTTAAAACAGAGTATAGATATTGCCTTAGAAGCAGGTGTAAAACCTGAAAAGATCATTTTAGATCCAGGCATAGGTTTCGCTAAAACTTATGAACAAAATTTGATTGTTATGAACCATTTAGAGGATTTTCGTAAATTTGGATATCCATTGCTTTTAGGAACTTCAAGAAAGTCCATGATAGGCAATGCGTTAAATCTTCCTACAGAAGAAAGAGTGGAAGGTACTGTAGCTACTACAGTTATAGGAATAATGAAAGGTTATGATTTTGTAAGAGTTCATGATATAAAAGAAAATAAAAGAGCAGGTGTTATGACAGATGCTATAGTTAGATTATATTAATAGAAACATGTATATAAATTTCTAATATCAATCACAAAATAACTAGTTTTTTAATAGTATAGTATAGTGTATTAATATTAAAAAGGTGATGTATCTTTGAAGGCATATGCTGTTTTTCAAGGTGGAGGAGTTAAGGCTATAGGCTTTGTAGGAGCAATTACTAAGTTTGAACAAATGGGATATAAGTGGGAAAAGTTAGCTGGAACTTCTGCAGGAGCAATTATAGCCTCATTATTGGCGGTAGGATATACTAGTAAAGAATTGAAAAACATAATGAGTACATTAGACTATACTAGCTTTTTAGATAAAAATAGATTACAATCTCTTCCTATTATAGGCAAAGTGCTAGGAATTGTGGGTCAAAAGGGACTTTATCAAGGAAACTATATAGAAATTTGGATAGATGAGTTATTAAAAGCTAAAGGTAAAACTAAATTTAAGGATGTAAGTAAAAATGGAGTATCAAATCTTAAAATAATAGCTTCGGATATAACTAAAAAAAGTATTCTTATTCTTCCAGATGATCTTATAAAATATGGAATTGATCCCATGGAATTTGAAATTGCAAAAGCCGTTAGAATGAGTACAAGTATTCCTTTTTATTTCAAACCTGAAAAATTAAGATATAGAGATAAATATAGTTTTATAGTAGATGGAGGAATACTAAGTAATTTTCCAGTGTGGATATTTGATGTTACAGGAGTACCTAAATTGCCTACTTTCGGATTTAAGTTTGAAAAAGTATCTAAATCATGTAGTGAAAAGGAAAGAAATGATTTTTTATGTTTTGTAATGGACTTAGTGGAATCTGTAATTGATAATTATGATGAGACTTATTTAACGGATAAAGATCGAGTAAGAACTATATCTATACCTACTGCTGATGTTAAAACTACAGAGTTTGATATAACAAGGGATAAGAGTTTAAGGCTATTTGATTTAGGATATGAAAGTGCAGAAAGGTTTCTTAATGAATGGGATTTTAGAGAATACATTAGATGTTATGTTCAGAAAAAAGTTTCAATATAAGCACATTGCGAAGCAAAGCTTCGCAATATTTTTATAGTGTTCATTTTTAGTTGCTTATTACAGATGTATCTTTAAAAAGTGGTATTTAGGTGATCTCCAAGTTTTTAAATAGGATATGTTTAGTGCTTCAAAAGAATGTTGAGAAATTAAAGGCTTATTTTGTGAAAATCCTGTTATAATCGCTGAATGAAATATAATATTTTTGTTATTTTCATAGAATATTAAATCTCCTAATTCTAGAGAATTAATATTAGATACTTCAACTCCTTTACAGCCAGGTAGATTAGATTCTTCATTTATTTTTAAATACCAGTAAAGAGAATGAGCTAAAGTCCAAGAAAGTGACTGGTTATTATTGTTGTACCACCATGAATTTTTGCGGTTGAAAATCATTGGTACGCCTCCAGCATATAAACATTGTGAAACAAAATTTGCACAATCACCACTGTTATTTTTTATTAAAGGAAAGTATCTATATTTTTTATTAGGGTTTAAAGCATACTTCAAAGCGTATTTTACAGAATCACTTCTAGAATATTGTGATGCTCTAAGCATATACATAATTAGTTATCCCACCAAATTATAGCATTATAATAACAGTATATGTGTTAAGTAGTGAAGGGTTAAATTATTTTAAAAATTAATATTAATAAACTAGTGTTATATCTTTAAAATTTTATGACAAAAGTATGTATTTTTATTATGTATATATGTAATGTATCTTCTATTATAGATATTAGAAGATACATTTAAGAGTTTATTTATGCTTTCTACTCCATTGATTGTATAAGTCTGGGTATTCTTCCTTTAATATTTTCATAAATTTAGATAATACTGATAGTTCTTTTAATCCTTCCATTATTTTGAGAGGGTAATTAAGTTTCCTTTCGAAAACTTTTCTAGGGTCTATTACTCTAACATCTTCATTAGATTGAACAAAAATATGAGCAAGTCTTATATCTAGTTTTTTAAATCCAGCAGTTTTAAAGCTTTCTACAAGTTTAATAAGATTTATAGCTAGTTTTTCAGAAAGTCCATTTTTCCTTATATAATCTTTAATGCACATTCCAGGAATATATTCTCTTATCATAGCTCTATTGTTATAAGAATATACTTTAGCAAAATGAGGATTATCCTGTACTCTTAGTAATATTTCTAGTTCACCCTTGCAGCCTTTTTCCTTATTGTATATTTTAATAATTCTTTTTTTGTCTGGAAGAAGGTATACAGATCCTTGACGACCTTTACCGATGAATTTACATTCCTTCAAATTAACTCCTAAATACTTCTTATCTACTGAGTTATTCATTTTTTTACCTCCATATTATGTGATTTTAGCTGTATATTGTGTCTGCTTAGTATATAATATTAAATGTTATTTACATTTGACATCACTATAATAAAAAATTACTATAAATATATAGGATCATTACAAACAATACAATTTGAAGGGAGCTTTATATAATATGGATGATATATTAAAAATAATAAAAGATAAGAAATTAACTTATCAGCAAAGATTAATAGCACTTGCAGGTGGAGCGGAATCTAGCTTAAACGTGTTAAATATAAGTGATGATGTACAAAAACTTAGGGAGGAAGGAGTAATCTGTGATCTTAATGAAGGTAATGCACCTTATAGGCCAAGATATGTATTGCCTGATTATGAAAAATTCATGGAACAAGGAAGTGAATTTTTAGGATTGAAGCCTCCAAAAGATATTTGGGAAGCTGTAAATAATTTATTAATACTATATAAGCATGTGCCTTCAGTTACAACAATGCCTGTTTATGTAGGAAACGTTGATACTTTATTAGAACCTTTTATTGAGGATGAAGAAGAATCATATAAGGCAATAAAATTATTTTTCATTCATATAGATAGAACTGTAACAGATTCTTTTTGTCACGGTAATATAGGACCTAAGGATACAAAGGCGGGTAGAATAATATTAAAGGTACAAAGGGAAATTCAAACGGCTATACCTAATATAAGTTTAAAATATAGTAAAGAAGAAACATGTGATGATTTTGCTGTGGATGCTGTAAGTACAGCATTAGTTACAGCAAAGCCAAGTTTTGCAAATCATGAAATGTTTTTAGAAGAGTTTAAACCTAATAGATATGCTATAGCAAGTTGTTACAATGGTTTATGTATAGGTGGAGGAAGCTATACTCTAGTTAGATTAAATTTAAAAGCTTTAGCTGAAAAAGCTAGCAGCGAAGAAGAATTTATAAATGATCTTTTACCAGCTACTATGGAAAAAATGGCTTCATATATGGATGAAAGAATAAGATTTTTAGTAGAAGAAAGTGGATTCTTTGATTCCAACTTCCTTGTAAAAGAAGGCCTTATAAGTAGAAATAAATTTACAGCTATGTTTGGTATGTTTGGTCTTGCTGAATGTGTTAATACACTTTTAGGTGCGGAAGACTTGGGTAAGAGATTTGGACATAATAAGAAAGCTGATGAACTAGGTTTAAGAATTATACAAAAAATGTATGAGGTAGTAAATAAGAGAACTAACCCATATTGTGAGGCAGCTGAAGGACATTTTCTACTTCATGCTCAAGTTGGAATAGAAACTGATAAGGGTACAAGTCCAGGATGTAGAATACCTATAGGAGAAGAGCCAGAATTACATGAACATCTAATTCAAAGTGCTGAATTTCATAAATATTTTCCATCTGGAATAGGAGATATATTCCCATTTCAAATAACAGCAAAGAAAAATCCAGAAGCTATTTTAGATATAATAAAAGGTGCATTTAATCAGGGAATGAGATATTTTTCATTGTATGCATCAGATAGTGATGTAATAAGAATAACTGGATATCTTGTAAAAAAATCAGATTTGGAAAAATTAGATAGAGGAGAAGCTGTACTCCAGGATACAGTAGCATTAGGATTAGGTGCAGTTAAAAATTCAAGAGTATTGGAGAGAAAGGTAAGAAAATGTTAAAGGGAATTGTAAGAAAAATTATCCCGTTTAGCTTTGTAGATGGTCCGGGAAACAGGACAGCTATATTTTTTCAAGAATGTAATTTTGATTGTCTTTACTGCCACAATCCAGAAACTATAAAAAGCTGTATTCAGTGTGGAGAATGTGTAGATAATTGTCCATATGGTGCAATATCTTTAGTTGAAAAATCTGTGGTATGGAATCCAGAAAAGTGCGAGGATTGTGGTCTGTGTGTTAAGATATGTAAAAATCAATGTGGACCTAAATTTAGAAGTATGGATACAGATGACATATTAGAACAGATACTAAAGGTTAAGCCTTTTATTTCTGGGATAACTGTATCAGGAGGAGAGTGTACCCTTCAATGGCAATTCCTCGTGGAGTTGTTTGAAAAGGTAAAAAAATTAGGATTGACAATATTTGTAGATAGCAATGGAAGCACTGATTTTAGAAAGTATAAGGAACTTACTGACTTGTTGGATATGGTTATGCTAGATATGAAATCTTTTGATAAAGATGAGCATAAGATGCTTACAGGAAAAGATAATAATATAGTTATAGAAAATGCAAAATATTTAGGTAGTATAAATAAGTTATATGAAATTAGAACAGTAATAGTACCTGAAGTTTTAGATAACTATAGAAATGTAGATGAAATAAGTAAGCTTATAGTAAATATTAATCCTAAAATAAGATATAAACTTATAAAGTATAGAAGTATAGGTACTCGTGAGGACAAGATTAATACACGTCAACCTACTGATGAAATGATGGAACAACTTAAAACTAAAGCTTGCAGTAATGGATGTGAAAATGTAATTATAGTGTAAGGTTTTTATTAACTCAACTTTCATAAGTTAAAAGTTACTTCTTAGTGCATTACGTGTATATATATTACTTTCTAATATGACTCTAAATAAAAGGCGTAGCTTTCTAGTTTATGTATACTTTAGCTATTTTTAATAACACCCTATAGCAAAGCCTACAAAAGTAGTAAAATAGTTAATTATTAAATGTATTTGAAATACTTGTATGTTTTAGCATTATATTTTTCAATCACATAAATAATAAGTCTCTTTTAAGATATTTCAACAGAATAGAAAACAACTGCTTTTCAAACTAAATATATTACCATAACAACAGGCTCCGCCTTAATCTTTAGGCGTTGAAATTTATGATTATAAATATAATTGATGTTACTAAAATTACTTATAACAATGTAATTAGATTCGTACACTTGAAGTTACTAGTTTGGATTTTAACTTTTATGCAGTGATATATGATAAGGGTGTCATCACATTAGCTAAATTGTTTTAGTATTATTCTTAGCTCAAAATTTTTGAAAGCCTTAGAACTTTAGTCCTGTCTGAGGAAACCGAGTTTGACAAAGTTCTTAGGCTTTCAAAAATTTCGAGCTTTAGAATAATTAAAACATTTAGCCGTGATGACACCCTTATCATATATCACGGAATGAAAGTTAAAATCCAAACTTCCACTGCATTCTTGTGTCACAATTTGCTCATATTAAGTTGTTTTATTGTATAGAGTAGCCTGTATTTGTAATGCATTGCTCTATTTTTTTTGCATCTGCAGGAGTATTAAATTCTACTTCCACAGTTCCACGAGCTATGTCTACTGCAATTTCTTGAACCCCTTCTATTTTATCTAGAGCATTTTTAATTTTAGTTTTACTTTCAGGGTATACCATGCCTGAAACGTTATAATGAACTGTTTTCATTTTTTATCCACTCCTTAATATATTCAAAATACACATTTTAGTATTATAAGAAATATAAATTTTTATTCAAAATACATATAATGTTAAAAAAGAAGTACTATAATTAAAGATATATTCAATAGTTAAAAGTATGAAAGCAAAGGTGAGTTCAATGCCAGAAAAATATTGGCCTGAAACCGTAATATTATGGGGGGCTGGTGCTACCAATTCTTTAGGACTTTATGCTACAAAAGAATTAATTCAAATTGTAATAAAGATAAATAAAAATGATTTTTCTTTTTTAGATGGTAAAGATGAAAAATTGAAATCATCTTTTAAAAAATTAGTGACAGAATATTTAATAGAAGATGGAGAACTTTCAAAAATATATGATTTAAAGGCGCTGCAAACTATTATAAACACAAATACAAAAATTAATATGCATGAACTTTTTACAATGCTTGATCAATTAATAGATAGTAATATGGGATTTAATGCTTTTTGTAATGGAAAAACAGAATTTTTAAGAGTAGAGAGAGTAAAAGCTGCTAAGAGGTGCTTAATTCTTCTAATCGAGGAACTAGAAAGATTAAGCATACAAAAAAGGCCAGGGTATATGGATAAAAAAAATTTAGATCCATATTATCAATTTACTAAAATATTGACAGACATTATGAAAGAAGAAGGAGATATTTTTGATAGGCGAGGATATGAGAAAGATACAAGGAGATTCTATTTATATTCTTATGCTATAATATCGTTTAATTGGGACCCTGTAATTTTGTGGAATATATTTAATTCACATAAGGAACAAAATGATAATTCATATTATTTAAAAGATGGTTTAAAGCTTAGGCTTTTTGATGATTTTGGGACTCAAATTGCTTCTATAAAAATAGACAGTGATGAGCCAGAAATATGGTATACAGTAGAGGAATCACAATGCAAAAGGATAAATGATTATAAGTACCCATCTAGAATTGTAAGAATAGGAAAAATTCTTTTTCCTCATGGTATTTTTGGATCAAGGATATGTCCTGAATGTGGAAAATATATAACAACCTTTGGAGGAAGCTGGAATAGGTTATCTACAGAAGTCTTCGGACCATCTGTATTGGAAGATTTACAAAAATCATGGAAATATAAAAGTGAAAATGAAAAAAAGAATAAAAAGGGAGCTATAGAGTGTCCATACTGTGGACAAATAACTTATCCTTTTGACATGCCGCTTATAATGCAAACTTTAGCAAAACAAAAAAGTATACCACCTTTAGAGGAAATAAAAACAGAAATGGGACTTTTAATGAAGAATGCAAAACATATAATATTTGCAGGATATAGTTTGCCATTGGATGATATTATGGTGAAAACCTTTTTTATGTCTTCTATTTCAGGAAATGATAAAAATAAACTTAAGTGTACAGTTATAAATTACGATGAGGATTATAAATGTGCAAAGGAATGGCTTACTGGCAGTGATATAGAGAGATATGTGAAGAAGAGTAAGAATGCTGCTGTAGTAGAATGTATAGAAAATGTTTGTGACATATTCAATTTGGAGAATGTAAGAGTTTCTCTCAAAGGAATACCTAATGTATTTATGAAAAATGGAAAATGCAACAGGCATAAAATTATAGATTTATTGTATCCAAAAGAATATTTTCCTGAAGGTTTTCCTGTTAGCAGGGAATAGAGTATTATTAACTCAGATTTCGTATGTATAAGATTTTGACTTAGTATAAAATATTGCGACGCAACTTTTTTTCAGAGGACAATTGACAGATGACAGAGTACAATGAAGGTGAGTTTTCTTCTTTACGTCAGAAAACTAATTTATTTTTAAGCTTGTTTTGCTAAAGCGGGTATCTAAAATCAACCTTCACTGTCCTCTCAGAAATATTGCGGAAAGTAAGTTATTGAATCGTAACTGCAAATTAAAAGTAAAATTGTAATATGGTGGTTAAAATATAAATAATGTGGTATAATTGTTGAAATAAAAATTATTAGGGGGCTAACTAATGAGTGTAGAAAGTGTAAAAAAGCAATTTCATGATGAAAATTTAAAATTGAAAGTATTTGAGCTTGATGAAAGCACAGCAACTGTAGAATTAGCAGCTCAGGCTATAGGGGTAGAGCCTGAACGTATAGCAAAAACTATGGCTTTTAAATTGAAGGATAGGGATATTTTAATAGTTTCAAAGGGTGATGCTAAAATAGATAATAGAAAGTTTAAGGATTGTTTTAGTACTAAAGCTAAAATGCTAAGTCCTGATGAAGTGTTAGAAGTAACTGGTCATCCTGTAGGAGGAGTTTGTCCTTTTGGACTTAAGAATCATATGGATACATATTTGGATGTATCCCTTAAAAAATTTGATTTTGTATATCCAGCAGCAGGATCACCACATGCTGCAGTAAAGGTAGCTGTTGATGAATTAGAGAAGATAACTAAAGGTACCTGGGAAGATTTATGCAAGTAAATATGTGAGTAATATGAAAGTTGAAGGATTATATTAGACATAATATGATTCTTCAACTTTTTTATTAAAAATATTTAAAAAACATATTGTAATTCAAATTTAGATAAGCTAAAATTAATTTAGTAAGCAAAAGTTAAGAAAAAAGAAAGTTATGTTATAAAGAGAGGGAGTCACGTGACAAATAGAGAAGAAGAAATTTTAAAGCTTATAAAAAGTAATCCTATGATTTCTCAAAAAGAGCTTTCAGAAATTTTGGGCATTACCCGTTCTTCAGCAGCAGTACATATTACAAATTTAATGAAAAAGGGATATATAAAGGGAAAAGGATATGTATTAAATGAAGCTCCTTATGTATGTGTAGTAGGCGGTGCTAATGTTGATATCCAGGGATTTCCTAATCAAATATTAATACAAAAGGATTCTAATCCTGGTCAAGTAAAAATATCCTTAGGCGGTGTTGGAAGAAACATAGGTGAAAATTTAAGAAAAATGGATGTAGAGACCAAACTTATTACTGTTATAGGTAATGATGTATATGGCAATAAGATAATAGAAGAAGGAAGAAACATAGGACTGGATATGGAGCATTCTCTTGTACTTCATGAGCAGCCAACTTCTACTTATTTATGCATACTCAATGAGAAAGGAGATATGCAGGTAGCTATTGCATATATGGACATTTTAGAGCAGATGACAGTTGAATTTATACAAAAGAAAAAGCATGTAATAGATAATGCTAGTATTTGTGTTATAGATACAAATATACCACAGAAAACTATTGAATACATTGTAACAAATCATAAGGATACTGAGTTCTTTTTAGATACGGTATCCACAACTAAGGCAAAAAAGGTGAAGGACATTATAGGATGTTTTCATACTATAAAGCCTAATAAAATTGAGGCAGAAATTCTTTCAGGTGTAGAAATTAAAAGTAATGATGATTTGAGTAAATGTGGAAAATATTTTTTAGATAAAGGTGTTAAAAGAGTATTCATAACTCTTGGAGAAGATGGAGTTTATTATAATGATGGATGTGAAGAAAATATTGTAAAAACACCAAAAGTTAATGTATTAAATGCTACAGGAGCAGGGGATGCCTTCTTGGCAGCACTGGTTTATTCCAGAATGAATAAGTTATCAATGAAAGAGAGCACTGAGGTTGCTATGACAGCATCTATTTTAGCTCTATCTCATGAAAATACCATAAATCCTAATATGTCAATTGAAAATATAAATAAAAAAATGGAGGAATTAAAATTATGTTAGAAAAGTACTTAGATATAAACCCAGAGGTTAAAAAAGCACTAGAGGAAGGTAAACCAGTAGTAGCATTAGAATCTACTATAATATCTCATGGAATGCCATATCCTAAAAATGTTGAGACAGCAAGAAATGTTGAAAAAATTATAAGAGACAAAGGAGCAGTTCCTGCAACTATTGCTATTTTAAATGGCAAATTAAAAGTTGGTCTTACTAATGATGAACTTGAACATTTAGGTAATGGTAAAAATGTAATAAAAACAAGTAGAAGAGATATTCCATTTATAATTGCAAAAAAAATGGATGGAGCAACTACTGTAGCATCTACAATGATTATTGCAGAACTTGCTGGAATAAAAGTATTTGCTACAGGTGGAGTTGGTGGAGTACATAGAGGAGCACAACAAACCTTTGATATATCAGCAGATTTAGAAGAATTGTCACATACAAATGTAGCTGTAGTGTGTGCAGGTGTGAAATCTATACTAGACATAGGATTAACTTTAGAATATTTAGAAACTAATGGAGTTCCAGTAGTAGGATTTGGAACAGATGAAATGCCAGCTTTCTATACAAGAAAAAGTGGTTTCGGAGTTGACTATGAAATTGATTCAGTTAAAGAATTATCAGATGCTATAAAGGCTAAGTGGGATTTAGGATTACAAGGTGGACTTATAGTTGCAAATCCAATTCCTGAACAATATCAAATGGACTATGATGTAATAAATAAAGCCATTGAGGATGCTTTAAAGGAATCAGAAGAAAAAGGTATAAGAGGTAAGGAATCAACACCATTTTTACTTGCTAAGATAAAAGAAATAACTGGAGGAGACAGTTTAGAATCCAATATAAGACTTGTTTATAATAATGCTGCATTAGGTGCAGAATTAGCAGTAGAATTATGTAAATAAAATTTTGTATAATATAAGTATAGGTATATATCAGATTAATTATATATACCTATGCTTAATTTTTTATTATAGACTCTTATAAAATTGTTTAATATTTAGAAAATATAAAATTATCTTTTTTAATTTTTTGTATTGAATTTTATTTTCAAGGTGATAAAATTAAATCGTCGGTATTCAATTTGAAACCGAACGGAAATTTTTTAATAAGAAATTCCGAATTATATCCAAGAAAAGGAATAAGAACGGAGGTAAATTATCAATGGAAAGAGGATTAAAATCTACAGCTAAGTTTAGCACAAGACAGCTTGCTGTAATAGGCATGTTGTCATCAATTTCAATCATATTGGGATTGACCGGGTTAGGATTTATACCTATACCACCTGTAAAAGCAACTATCATGCATGTTCCAGTTATTATTGGAGCAATACTAGAAGGACCTGTAGTAGGTGCTATGGTAGGATTGATTTTTGGTATATTTAGTATTGTACAATCAATAACTGCACCAACACCAGTTTCTTTTGCATTTATGAATCCACTGGTTTCTGTATTGCCTAGAGTACTTATAGGATTAACTTCTTATTATGTTTATAAGGTTGTTAAGTTAAAGTCGAAATCTCTAGGAATTGCATTTGGAGCTGCTGTAGGTACACTTACTAATACTATAGGTGTACTTGGAATGTTGTACCTTATATACTTAGGACCTTACGCAAAGGCTTTAAATTTAAGTTTAAGTGCTGCTAAAAAAGGTATAATTGCAGTTGCTGTAACTAATGGTATTCCAGAAATAATTTTGTCAATGATTATTGTAGTTTCAGTAGTAACTGCAGTTAATAAAATAAAACATAGGTAGAAAAATATTCCTTGAGTTCATAATGAAATTGAGCTCAAGGATTTTTTATATTTAATTCTAAATGCAATAAATATTAGAAAATTATAGTTACACTGTGCTATAATAGATTTGAATTCTATTTTTACCAGGAGGAAAGAAGAATGTTAAAAAAGAAATTTTGTTTATTAGTTTCAGTTGCAGCAGTTAGTTTATCAATGTTGTGTACAAGTAAAGTTAATGCTGCGTTCCCTGAAGTTAAAAGAATTTGGGGAGCTGATAGATATGAAACTTGCAGTAAAATTGTACAAGAAGGATGGAAGAGTACAAGTGAGTATGCAGTAATAGTTAATGGAGAAAATTTTCCAGATGCTTTAAGCGCATCTGTATTAGCTAAAAAATATAATGCACCTATATTGCTAGCCAAAGGTAGCACTTTAGGTGATAAAACTTATAATGAATTAAAAAGATTAAAAGTGCAACATGTATTTATTGTAGGAGGAACAGCTGTTATAACTCCTAGTGTAGAAAGTACAATGAAAAATATGGGGATAATTACTGAGAGATTAAGTGGACAAGATAGAAATGAAACTTCAGCAGCAGTAGCTGAGAAAATTGGTGCTGATAATGGAGTTATACTTACTACAGATAATGATTTTACAGATGCATTGTCTATTGCGCCAATAGCAGCTAGATATCAAATGCCGATTATTTTAATGCCTAAGGATGGAATACCTGGTTCTGTTGAAAAGTTTATGGCTGGTAAGAATATTTCTAAAACTTACATAATAGGTGGAAAAGATGTAATATCTGAAGATACAGCACTTAAGTTCCCTAATGTTGAAAGAATTGGTGGTAAGGATAAGTATGAAAAAAATATAAATATTATCAAAGCTTTTGGAGATAAGGTTGATTTTAGTAATGTATGCATGGCTTACTCAGAACAATTTGCAGATGCTTTAAGTGGTTCTGTTTTTGCAGCACAAGGAGCTAATCCTATTATATTGATGGGTGATAAAGCCAGTGAATATACTAAATATTTTTTAACTACTAAAGAAAACGAAATTAAAAATATTACTGTTTTTGGTGGAACTTCAGGAATTAAGGAATTGCATGAACAAGATGTATTTAATAGTACTAGTGGTGATACTTCAAATAATACGCCAACTACAGATACAAGTGTTCAGAATAACGGTTCACCTATAGTTAAACAAGGAAATTGGGTTTACTATAGTGTAAATAATGGAAGCTCATCATCAACCAGCAAATTCTATAAGGAAAAAAGTGATGGATCAGACAAGGTGAAATTATCAGATGATTTTGCAAAAAAAATTTGGATCGATGGTGATTATATTTATTACATTAATTATTATGGAGAAGATCAAAAAAACCGTTTTTATAAAATGAAAAATGATGGTACTGAGAGAAGCGAATTAACAGATGATGCACCTGTTTATGTGAATTTTCAAGATGATTATATTTATTACGCGAAATATAATAAAGTAGACTCGGACAAGTTTTCTATATATAAAATAAAAAAAGATGGAACTGGAAAACAAGCTATAGGAAATGAGCATGGAATGTATTTGACATTAGAAGATGGATGGATGTATTATGCTAATTTAGATGATGGATCTAAAATATATAAAATGAGAACAGATGGGACAGACAAAAAACTTTTATGCAATGATTCTGCAGAAAATTATATGAGTGTTGTAGGTGATTGGATTTACTACTGTGATAATGAAAATAATAATTTATATAGAATTAAACTTGATGGTTCAGAGAAACAAAAACTTAATAATTCAAATAGTAGAAACATAAATATTGTGGGAAATTATATATATTACAGTGCAATAGATGAAAATGATAATGGTTTGTTGTATAAAATGAAATTAGATGGATCAGAAAATAAGATGTTAAGTGATGTAGATTGTTCTACTGCAGTGGAGGTTCAAGGTGATTATGTTTATTGTTCAGGATTCAATTCAAATGGAGTTTATAAAATAAAAAATGATGGAACTGGCTATGAAAAGATAAGCCAAGATAAATCTGTTATTTCCTTGTATGTAGCAGGAGATTGGGTATATCATTTAGATCTTATGTCTGGTAATATGACAAGTAAGTTATATAGAATGAAACTAGATGGATCTTCAAATCAAATTGTTGAATAAAAACTTAACGTAGCCTTTAGTTATGAAGTTTAAGCAAAAATAACCTGATTATAATTTATAAAATTAGTGCGTTTTTTATATTCGCACTAATTTTTTATTGTGTATTAAAAATTTTAATTATATGCAGTATTATTATGAAATTAAATCATTGACATTAAAAAAAACATGTACTATTATGTAATAAAGTAAACTATTAGTTTACTTTATTACATAATAGTGTTGGAGGACTTTATGGGAACAAAAGAGAGAAAAGAGAAAGAATTATTAATAAAGAAGAATGATATTATAGATGCAGCAGAAAGAGTTTTTTTTGAGAAGAGTATGCAGCAAGCCACTATGGATGAGGTTGCAAAAGAAGCTGAATTTAGTAAGAGAACAGTTTATGTTTACTTTAAAAGTAAAGAAGAAATTTATTATGAAATTATGCTTAGGGCATTTAAAAATTTAAATAGCATGATAAATGAAAATTTAGAAAAATATAAATCAGTTAACAGCATAGAAAAAATTAAATTGTTAGGAAAAACCTTCATTGATTTTAGTATTAAGTATCCTGATTATTTTAGGGTTATAGTAGACTATGAAAATCAGCAATCAGACTTTAGCAGTAATAATGAAGTAATTATGGAATGCTATAAAGAAGGTGAAAAGGCACTGAATAATTTGAAAGAAATACTAAGGCAAGGAATAGATGAAGGAGAGGTATTGGAAAACATAAATATAGATACTACAACAATTATTTTATGGTCAAGTATTTCTGGTATTTTCAATAACATTGTTAAAAAACAAGATTATTTAGAACATTATTACAACATAAAAGCAACTCAGTTAATAGGGGAAACATTTGAATTCATGATAAGATCTATAGTTAAATGTAAAGGTGGGAATTAATTATGAAAAAAAGAATAGTGTTTTTACTTATGACATTTGTTGTTGTAGCGCTGGCATCGTATAAGATTATAGATACAATAAAGATTAATAAAACCAGTAATATTTCCATAACAAGTGAAAAGCAAGGAAAAAAATTATCTATTTCAGTTATAAAAGGACAAGAATATCTTCATAAATTTCAAGTTAATTCTTTTATTAGTATAAAAACTCCTCCGCAATTTGCTATTTGGATAGAAGATTTAAATGGAAATTATATTGATACAATATATGCAACCTCGAAAATTGTTAATCAAAATTGGAGTAAGGCGCCAGGTGATTCAGCACAAGGTGGCAAAATCAAACGAGAGGAAGCATTGCCTTATTGGACTCATAAACATGGAAATAATAAAATTAATCCAGATACTATGTCATCAGCTACACCTAAGGGCAATTCTGTAATAAGTAGCAAAATTAATGAAAAGCAAGGTGGATATATAATTTTTGCTGAAGTTAACATGTCAACAGATTTTAATGAATATTACCCTAAAAATGCTGAACAAGGAAAGGATAATTATTCAGGTGGATCTTGGGGAAGTGGCCAGCCAGCTTTGATTTATAGCTCAAATATTAATTTGAATTCAATAAATAAAATATACGACTTAAAACTTATTGGACATAGTAGCCCTGATGGATCTGATGGAAATTTATATAAAGATTTATCTAAAGTAACTACAGCAAAAAATATAATTGATAAGATAACAGTTCAAATAAAGTAATATATATTAAAGTAGAAAATAGTGGGATGGTGTGTAATGAAAAAAATACTTGTACTAAATGGAAGTCCACGTAAAGATGGTATAGTTTATAATTTATTAAAAGAAATAGTTAATGGTTCAAAAGATAACAATGAAATAGAATGGATTGATGTATACAATTTAAAAATGAAACCATGTATAGCCTGCATGAAATGTAGGACAAATAATGAATGTGTATTGCCTAAAGATGATGCAAACTCTATTGGAGAAAAAATACAAAAATCAGATGTATTGATAGTTGGAACTCCTACTTATTGGGGAAATATGAGTTCTCAACTGAAAGTTTTGTTTGAACGTAATGTTCCAGTTTTTATGGGAGAAAGTGATAGTGGCATGCCAATAGCAAGGCAGAAAGGAAAAAAAGCAGTGATAGTTGTATCATGCAGTACACCATGGCCATTTAACTTTATAGCGGCAGAAAGTAGAGGCGCAATGAAATCTGTAAAAGAAGTTTTGCATTATGGTGGATATAAGATAGTAGGTAAGATTGTAAAGTCAGGAAGTAAAACAAATAGAAATATTTCCGAAAAAATGTTAAACAAATCAAGAAAAATAGGGGCTAAATTGCAATAAACTCAACTTTCGCACATACAAAACTTTAACTTAATATAATAAGTAAATTGTGACACAAAGCATTTCAAAAGTTCAAAGTCCAAATAACAAATATAAAATATCCTTATTTGATATTTGTTATTTGTTCTCTAAAAATATTTAGTTTTCTCCTAAAAAATACTATCTATATTATGATAAAATTATAGAAAAAGGTTTTAAATAAGGAGTATAAAAAATGAAGGAAATAAGTTTTAGTGACATAGAAGGAATAAAAATAGGAAATTTTGAAGACTTAAATGGACCAACAGGTTGTACAGTAGTAATTTGTGAAGAAGGAGCATCTGCTGGAGTAGACGTTAGAGGAGGATCACCAGGTACTAGGGAAACAGATTTGCTGAACCCTGTAAATTTGGTAGATAAAATTCATGCAGTAATACTAGCAGGAGGAAGTGCTTTTGGATTGGATGCAGCTAGTGGAGTAATGGAATATTTAGAGAAAAAGAATGTGGGTTTTGATGTTACTGTTACAAAGGTACCAATAGTATGTTCTGCTGTATTATTCGATCTAGCTATTGGAGATTATAGAATAAGGCCAGATAAACTTATGGGCTACAAAGCTTGTGAAAATGCTGAATTAAATGAATGTAGAGAAGGTAATGTAGGAGCTGGTACAGGTGCCACCGTGGGTAAGATATTAGGCAGTGAATATTCAATGAAGGGTGGATTAGGTTGTTATGCTGTTCAAGTAGGAGAACTTCAAGTTGGTGCATGTATTGCAGTTAATTGTCTTGGAGATGTAATAGATCCTTTTACAGGAAAAATTATAGCTGGGGCTTTGAAGGAAGATAAAAAAACTTTTGCAAATACAGAAGAAATTATGATATCACGATATTCAGAAAAGAAAAATTTGTTTAGTGGTAATACTACAATAGGAGTAGTGGCTACTAATGGTAAATTTACAAAGTCAGAAATGAATAAAATAGCCTCTATGTCCCACAATGGATATGCAAGAACTATGAGACCTGCTCATTCAATGTTTGACGGAGATACAATATTCACTATGGGTACAGGAAAAATAGAAGCAG
Organism: Clostridium sp. JS66; assembly: GCF_033561535.1. Lineage (NCBI taxonomy): Bacteria > Bacillati > Bacillota > Clostridia > Eubacteriales > Clostridiaceae > Clostridium > Clostridium sp. JS66. Next base: position 1,395,188 of record NZ_CP131467.1, read on the forward strand.
ATATAAGTGTAGTGGGACTTTTAGCTGCCAGAGTAGTTGAACAAGCAGTCGTAAGAGCTGTTAAAAGTGCAGAATCAATGCTAGGATACAAAGCATATAAAAATTTAGATAAATAGTAGATAACTTTATTATTTTTAGAGGACAATTGTCATCTGTCGTCTCAAGAAAAATTATGTTGCATAATGCTCATTTTCCGCAGGAAAAATATTACTTGCACAGCAATCACAAATATTGTAGAATTTATTTGCAGGAATAAAAACACAGTTCGGTAGGTAGTCCGGACGCATATTAAGTAATTTTAATATGTCAGTAGCCTTCCCCCTCGGGATGTCCATTTTCTGTATGAATTTAATTTGGAGGGGAAAAAAATGAATATTAAGCTTACTGTTTATTTCGAAGATCCGTTTTGGGTAGGAGTATTTGAAAGAACTTCAAATAGCCTTTATGAGGTTTCTAAAGTAACATTTGGTTCTGAGCCTAAGGATTATGAGGTTTATGAATTTATGCTTCGTAATTTTTATAAGCTAAGGTTTACTAAACCTATTAAATTGATGGACTTGAAAGAGAAGAAAATAAATGCTAAAAGGCTTCAGAAAAAAGTAAAAAAAGAAACTGAAAAAAAGGGAATATCAACTAAGGCTCAAGAAACAATGAGGCTAGAACAGGAAAGTAAAAAAGTAGAAAGAAAAGAAGTTTCTAAGGCTAAAAAAGAGGAAGAAAAGAAAAGGCAGTTTGAACTTAAACAGGAAAAAAAGAAGCAAAAGAAAAAAGGTCATTAAGTATGGAAGAAGGAGTTGACAATTAGATTGCCAACTCTTTTTGAATAAATATTTTAGATGTAAGTATAATATAGTCTAATATAAAAGTTTATAAATGTGACAAGCTATTTGAAAGTAATTTTAAATTTAATAAATTTTATAGTTAATTTTGTGTACAATAATTAACAAAAGTTAGATATAATATTACTTAGGTGTTTTAGACAAAAATTATTAAGTTAGGGGAGATAAAGATGTCAGAAGAAATTAAAGATACAAATTCTATGAAGGAGTTTATGGAGGACATAGAATCATCTATGAAATCAATTAGAAGAGGAGAAGTTGTAAAAGGTAAGATTATATCTGTAACAGAAAATGATGCAATAGTAAATATAGGATATATGTCAGATGGAATACTATCTAAAAGTGAAGTAGTTGAAAATGAAGAAGACAATCTAAGTGATATTTTAAAAGAAAATGAAGAAATATATGTTTATGTATTAGATATGAATGATGGTGAAGGTAATGTACTTTTATCTAAAAAGGCAGCAGATAAAATAAAAGCTTGGGATGAATTGAAAAAGGCTTTTGAAGAAAAATCAGATGTTGAAACAACAGTAAAAGAAGTAGTAAAAGGTGGAGTTGTAACGTACATAAAGGGTATAAGAGCATTTATACCTGCATCTCAGTTGTCATTATCTTATGTAGAAGATCTAAAGCCATTTGTGGGTAAAACTTTAACTGTAAAAGTAATAGAATTTGATAAAGATAATGAAAAGGTTGTTTTATCTAGAAAAGTAATAGAAAAGGCTGAAGCAGAGCAAAAGAAACAACAGCTTTTAAATAGCATTAAACCAGGAGAAAAAAGAAGTGGTGTAGTAAGTAGACTTGCTAAATTTGGAGCATTTGTTGACTTAGGTGGAGTAGATGGACTTATTCATGTTTCAGAATTATCATGGAAGAGAGTTAATAATCCAGCGGATGTGGTTTCTGTAGGAGATAAAGTTGAAGTTTATATATTATCTGTAGATAAAGAAAACAATAGAATAGCATTAGCGTTAAAGGATGTAAATGAAAACCCATGGGAAAGTGTAAGTAATAAATTTAAAATTGGAGATGTAGTAGAAGGTGAAGTTTCGAAGCTTGCAAGCTTTGGAGCGTTTGTAGAAATTCAGCCTGGAGTAGAAGGACTTGTTCATATTTCAGAAATATCAGAGGAAAGGATAGCAAAACCTTCAGATGTACTAAGTTTAGGAGATAAGGTTAGAGTAAAAATATTAGATATAGATAATAAGGAAAATAGAATTAGCTTAAGTATTAAAGATGCAGTTGAAAAACCAAAAGAGGATTTAGATAAATTCAATGATAATGAAAGTGCAGGTACTAGTTTAGCAGATTTACTAAAAGATTTTAAATTTTAAGGTGTAAGAATAAGCTTCTAATGGAGTTTGCAGCCATTGAAGCTTATTTTTAATTTCAGCATTTAAGCAAGCATATATTTTATATATTGTAAACGATAATAACTTACTTTTAATGAATTGTTTCCCATAATGTAACTTTAAAAAAATGCGTAAATAGTATATTATTATAGTTAGGCTATGTAAGTTGATATTAAATTGTATTTAGTAATATAGCTTTATTATAAGTTCACAAAATGTTTTACAATAATAATTATATTTTAGATATAAATATTTTTATTATTTATATTGATACAGAGGTGGTATTGTTTGAACTATGAATTGAAAAAAAGTGAACTGAATTTAGAAAGTTTTATTAATAGCACAACACGTTTTAACAAATATGAAACAAGTAATGTAGATTATACTTTAGAACTTTTAGAAGGTGTATTAAAAGGAATTCCTGATATTATTAGAGTATTTGGTTCGGATAATACAATTTTGTTTTTTAATGAAGCTGGATACAAATTTTATAATAAGACTCGAGGTGAAGTTAGAGGGAAGAAGTGTTTTGAAACTTTAAACAGAAAAAAAAATTGTGAAAGCTGTGATGTAGAAAAAGCCATAAGAACTAAGCAAATGATAATAATAGAAAAGTATGTTCCAGAATTTAACCGGTTTATGGAGTGCACTTACAATCCAGTTTTAGATGACTCTGGTGAAATAATATTTGTTGTTGAACAATTAAAAGATATTACTGAAAAAAGGATAATGGCTAACACTGTTAAAGAAAGTGAAGAAAGATATCGTAAGATAGTTAACCTTTCACCTGAGGCTATAGCTATTGTAGTTGACAATAGAATTGTTCTAACAAACCATCAAGCTTGCAAGTTAGTAGGTACAGACTATAGTAAGATTATTGGAGAAAGTATATATAAATATATAGAAAGTGAAAGTGTAAAAACTATTCGCAAAAAAATAAAGCAAATATTAGAAGAAAAAAGAGCGAAGAGTACATCTGATCATAAAATTGTTAGATATGATCAAACTACAGTAGAAGTAGAGATATCTGCTAGTTATTTAACATATAAAGGTAGACCAGCTATTCAAGCAGTAATTAGAAATATTACAGAAACTAAAAGAGCGCTAAATCAGGCTGCTAAATTTCAAAAAAAATATATCGAAACCATATCACCTATTCCAGAAAAAATTCAAATGGAAACATTATATATGCCAGCTAGAACTGTAACCGGCGATTTTTTTAAAATATATAAAGTTAATGAAGATTTGGCGATTGGGATAGTTGGAGATGTTAGTGGTAAAGGAATCACAGCAGCTCTTAGTGTGTTGGCATTTTTTGTGCTATTTCGTGAAGCAATTTTAATTAGTTATGATCCAAGTGAAATAGTTAAAATTTTGAACAAAAAAATTGTAAATTACTTAGACAAATATATAGCAGCATGTTGTTTTAGTTTAGACTTAAAGAAAAATGAAGCAAGAATAGCAGGTGCAGGAATAAATCAATTTATGTTTCAAAAAAGTAATTGCAGTGCTGAGGAGTTTATTGTAAAGGGCCCTTTCTTAGGTATGTTTGAAGATGGAGAATTTGATGAAAAAGTAATTTCCTTTGAAAAGGGAGATAGATTTTATTTTCCTACAGATGGATTGGAATTTATATTTGATGATTACGAAATTAAAGATAATTATCTTAAGGAACATACAATAACTGAATTTATAGAGTATATGAAAAATATTTTAAATAATGTAATTGCTGATTTTGGAGCTTTGAAGGATGATAGTACACTTATTGCCTTAGAAATTAAATAGTTTAGGAGGAATGCAAGTGAAAAGTAATGAATTTATTTTATATGGTTTATCAGAATATAAACAGGTTATTGATAAAGTTATTTCAGAGTTAAATGCTTCACAATATGATTTTGATATAAAATTAATCTTAACAGAAGCTTTAACAAATGCCTTTAAGCATGGAAATAATATGAATGTGGATAAACCTATTTATTTGAGATATTCATATGATGATTCAAGCGTAAAATTTGAAATTCAAGATTGTGGAACTGGACTTAAAAATGTAATAATTAATGATCATTTGGATGATGAAGATATTTTAGAAGATAAGGGAAGAGGATTATTCCTTATCAAAAATCTTTCAGACCATATTGAGTTAAAGCCCAATATGGTGATTATAGAAAAAACATTAGCAGGATAAATTATCACAATTATAAATATGGAGGTATTAAAATGAGGACGAGTTTAAAAAACAAGTTAGGTTTGATGTTTTTTGTATTTATAGCTATTCCGCTTATTGTTTTAGGAAGTTTTTCGTATTTTAGAACTTCAAGTTTAATGCAAAATACAGTTGAACAACAATTAGAGGGTACTACAAATCAAACAGCTAAATTAATAAATGAAAGTATAAATTCAGTAAATAGTTATGTTGAAATGTTAAGTTTAGATGGTAGGTTATCTAGCATTGCAAGTGGTGATGAGAAAAGTAGTGCTGATGTCTTTAGTTATTTAGCTCAATTAGAAAAACAAAATAGTAATCAACTAGAGGATGTATTCATTACAAATGCTTCTGGTAAGGAAGTTATAAGTAGTGAATCCGAAAAACCTAATGTTGATTTAAGTGATCGTGATTATGTACAAGATGCTTTAAAAGGAAACAAGAACATAAGTCAGGTTATAACGTCTAAAACTACAGGAAAACCAGTAATAGTAATTGCTGCTCCGTTAAAACTTAATGATAAAGTTACAGGTATAGTAGGGGCTACTATTAAATTTGAATATATTTCAAAATATGCTTCACAAGTAAAAATAGGAAATGATGGTTATAGCTATATAGTAGATAAAAATGGTTTAATTGATTATCATCCTACAAGTGAAAAGATACTTAAGGAGAACATTTTAAATGATAATAATGATCAGTTAAAAACTTTATTTAATAAAGCTAAATCGGGACAAGCAGCAGAAGGATATTATACTTATGGTGGAGCTCGAAAATTTGTAAAATTCGTTCCTGTTAGCAATTGGTTTATAGCAGTAACTGCTGATTATAAGGAATATATGTCCCCAGCTGCAACTATCAAGAAATTTACTATTCTAATAGCTATATTATCTGTAATTATTGCAGTATTTTTAGCATACAGGCTTACTATAAGAAACATAATAAATCCTATTAAATACTTAGAAGGTTTAATGACAAAGGCAGGAGATGGGGACTTAACAGTAAGAGCTGAAATAAATACAAAAGATGAAATACAAACTTTAGGTGAATATTTTAACAAAATGATTGACCATCAAGATAATACAATACATCATATTAGAGAGGCATCTGAAAGTTTAACAGCATCTTCAGAAGAGCTAGCAGCTTCCAATGAAGAAATAAGTTCTACAACAGAACAAATAGCAAATACCATAGAGCAGGTTGCACAAAATTCTCAAGCTCAAAGCGATTCGGTTGTAGAAGTATCAGAAGTTTTAGTTCAACTATCAAGCTTAGTTCAAATATCACAAAGTAGAGCAGTTACAGCCAAAAAAAATTCAGAGCATACTATGGATAGTGCAGAACAAGGAAGAAATAAGATTGAACAGACAGTTTCAGCTATTGAAAATATTAGCGAAGCATCAGCTGAAACAGAAAATACACTAAAGGTTTTACAAGAACTTTCTAAAAAAGTTAGTGGAATAATTAGTACTATAAATAATATTTCATCTCAAACCAACTTGTTGGCATTAAATGCAGCTATTGAAGCAGCTAGAGCTGGAGAACATGGAAAAGGATTTACTGTAGTGGCAGAAGAAGTTCGTAAACTTTCCGAGGAAACTAATGTTGGTGCAAATGAGGTATCTTCATTGATAGGTGAAATGGTAACTAAAATAGGAAAAGCTGTAGACAGTATGAGCTTAAGTAAAAATGCAGTAGAAAATGGAGTTACCATAGTAAAAGATACAGATAAATCTTTTGTTAGTATTATAGACGCTGTAAAACAAATATCAAAGGATATAGAGCAAATAGTAGATGTTACAAAGGATGAAGTGGCTACATCTGATAAGATAATAAATCTTATTAATACAGTTGCAACTGCTACTGAGAATAATGCAGCTAATAGTGAAGAGGTTGCTGCATCTGCTGAAGAACAAAATTCGGCAATTGAAAATGTGGCTGCTAGTGCTCAAGAATCTAGTGCATTAGCAATATCATTAAACAATCTTGTGGAAAAATTTATAGTTTGAGGTGATTTAAATGAATGAATTTAAAATTGAAATGCCAGAAAATTTCGCAGTAGATGAAGCAGATGAACTTAGGGAAAAGTTTAACTATTTAATGAAGGATGGAGAAAAAAATTTTGCATTAGATTTTAGAAAATGTACTTTTATTGACAGCACAGGACTTGGAGTTTTGGTTTCAGTTTATAAAAAGTGTAAAAGTATAAATGGAAGTCTTAAACTTTATTCAATTAATGAACAAGTTATGAAGATTTTTAGTATGACTAGATTAGACAAGGTATTTGAAATACATAAATAGACTATAAAGAAGGATGATTTTTTGTAATGTAACAGAAAAAATCATCCTTCACTATTAATTTTTCATTCTTAATTATAAAAGTTGAGTTATTAATATTTTAATACATTAAGTACATCTTTTCTTTTTAACAATAATCTAAATAATGGATAACCTATGCAGGTTACAACAACAAACTCTCCTAGACAAACATATAATGTAGAGATCCAAAATGGTTGATGTAGTACAAAGTAAAGTTCAGCACCTACAAACACGCAATTTATAGTAGGCCAAAGAGTAGCAATAAATAAATTTTTGGTTTTACTTATCATATAAACGCTTATAAGGGTAGCTGTAGTTCCAACTAACACATCAATAAGACCTAGAGGACTATATATATTTGATAGCGCGCATCCAAGCACTAAACCAGGAATATAAATAGGGTCTATATATGCTAAAAGTGTCATAACTTCCGAAAATCTAAATTGTATTGCTCCATAACTTAAAGGAGCAATAGCCATAGTAGATGCTGCATATAGTGCGGCTGTTATTGCAATTTTAATTAATTTCTTTAAGTTCATTTTAATTACCTCCAACGCCAAAATCAGTATTATTCCAAAGTATTTCTATATTATCATTTTCTTCAAGAAAACTATAGTTATCTCTAAACCAGCTAATTAGTTCTTCATCTCTTTTAAATGGTGTAGAATTTTCTACATAAATATTTATACATCCATGTTTAAAATACTTTAGTAGATATTCTATATCTGTCTTTATCATTGCCTTTGTTTGTCCTTTAATTCCTACCATAAGGCAAATGGAGTTAAAGTACTTTGATACTTCTTCTGGGCCAGAAAATACAGCCCCTTTTTTCAAAACTTCACATCTAAAATGGTTGTCAAAAGTTTCAATACCACATTTAAATATAATAGGAATATTAAAGAATTGTTTCATTTCTTCAAGTCTGTTTCTATAAATCCAATGGCTTTCAAAAAATAGTTTTTTTATACCCTTAGAATCTAGTACATTTTTTATATCATCTAGAGTTTCTTTAGGTAGTTCAAAACAACTGCCTGAATTTATAACTTCCAGTACATTATGCTTTCCTGTAACATTTTTTAAAATTTCCTTATTGAAATTTACATTGAATTGAGTGTCACTATTATTATCTTCTATATAATCGCAGAAGGTACATTTTCCCCATGCACAGGGTGAAGCCTTTAATAGGACAATTTCTCTTTGATTTTTATTGGTTATATCACTGTAACGAATCATATATCATTTCCTCCTTGTTTTATTATTTTAAGAAGTGGTTGATCAAGGTGAACACTTCTTATTGAATTGTATGATCGACATTAAGTGTTTAAATTTATAGAATACTTTACTATTATAGTATTTATTTTTGGAAACGTCCATGCTAAAATTGAAAATTTTTCTGTGGTTATTTAGAATAAAACTAATAAAAGTTTTACGATAAATTCATTAATTGTAAATATATAGAGTGTATTATAGTTATATAAAATGGATAAATAAGAAAGGAGGTATGTAATTTGAAAAAGGCAACAGTTAAAATAATATGGGTTATTCTGGCAGCTGCAATGCTAGTTCCATTTATATTAACCATATTAATGAATTCACCTAAAGTAATACATTGGATAATAAATTAATAATTTATTAGTATTGTAATTTAAGGTACAAAAGTGTCTAATTTGTAGAAAAGAATGCATAATAGAAAAGATAATAAAAAAAATGCAAAAAACTGTTGACAAATTATATGTTTGCCAGTATAATTAATAACTGTGCTGAGGAAATGCACAATACAAATTGGGGTGTCGCCAAGCGGTAAGGCATAGCACTTTGACTGCTACATGCGTAGGTTCGAATCCTGCCATCCCAGCCATTGGTTTACTAGCTCAGTTGGTAGAGCACATGACTTTTAATCATGTTGTCCGGGGTTCGATTCCCCGGTAAGCCACCAAATAAAAATTAATAAGTAAATTATTTAATTTACAAATATTAATTTGTAAATTGTAATTTTATATGCAGGTGTGGCGGAATTGGCAGACGCACTAGACTTAGGATCTAGCGCCAACGGCGTGGGGGTTCGACTCCCTTCACCTGCACCAATTATTAGATTACATGGATAAGTGATAGTAAATATTACTTATTTTTTTATTTGAAAAATAATTTGGTAAAGTAAAAATATCATGAATTTTATAAAAGCATGACTTTCTTATATTAAGTGAAGTTGTCAACTAAAAGTAGACAACAATAAAAGCAATATTAACCAAAGCCTCGTTCAGTTCGATACTGAATGGGGCTTTGATAACTTAATGCATATGCTGGTCTATCATTATTGTAATAATGGATGTATCTGTCCACAAATTCAAATAGATCATCTTCTTCCCAAAATCTAAAATCAACTGCCATTTCATCTTTAATCCAACCGTTTATTGATTCAATAACTGGGTTATCTGTTGGAGTTCCTACTCGCGACATAGAGCGAATTATGTTACAATTATTATGAGCTTTTGCGAATGCTCTTGAAGAATAGACTGCTCCTTGATCCGTGTGCAAAACGACTGGAGTTGTTTGTTCTTCAATTTTTTTCTTTAAATCTTTCAAACATAAAAAGTAGGTACGTCTATCACCGGGTTTAGATGTGAGGTGATGTGCAATAATCTCATTGTTGTATGTATCCATAATATACGTTAATTCGTATAAGCGGCCTCTATGTTTAAGGCAAGTCATATCTGAAACTACTAATTCTAATGGTTTTGAAGCATTCCACTTTCCTTTAACTATGTTTGGATAAACGATATTTTCATTCCCAGGTCTCCTATATTTATAATTTCTAACTTTGGATTTGATGCCACTGATTTTACAGCACTTATGTGCAAGATTATCTGAAAACGACCACCCAGTTTCCTTGCGGATGACTGCAGCGAGTCTATGATATCCATATGATTTATGTTTGCTATGAGCTTCTTTCAGTAAATCTGTAAGTAGTTCCCTATCTTTCTCATATCGATTCTGTACACCCTGACGGGATTTCCACTTGTAGTACCCAGAACGGTTAACCTGCATTAAAATACAAAGAGCCTTAAGAGAATATTTAACTTTTAAGTTGTCAATTATTTCGTACTCGGATCTTTTATAGAAACGAACTCCTTGTTTGCACCAACTCCTTTCACCATGTACCCTTTTTTTAACCTTTCAATTTCGATTTCTTGTTTTGCTACAATTAAACGAAGTCGATCTAATTCCTTCATTGATTTGCTTCTATGTAATGCTGCAAACTTATTTCCTGATTTCTTTTTATTTTCTAAGCCAGCTTCACCTTCATTTAAATATTTATGAATCCATGTTGCAATCATACCACTTGCGATACCTTCTTCTTTTGCTAAAGTTGGCCGACCAATACCTTCATCAAAATATCTACGGACAATACGGAGTTTTTCTTCCTTAGACCATTTTTTATTTTGACCACCTTTTGTTCTACTCATCATAATCACATCCTTCTAACTTGATTTTAACATGAAAAAAGTAGACATGCTTTTTTCATGTCTACTTTTATCTTACAACTTCACTTTCTTATATTAAGTCATGTTTTTACTTTTTATAAGTTGTATATATAAAAGTGTTGAAAGTTGTATAAATGCATATTATAATTTAATCATATAAATTGACAGAATTAAATGAAAAATATATAAAAAAGTAACAATCAAAATATTTTGGTTGTATTTGCGGAGGTGAGTTTATTTGAAAAAGTTAGGAACAAAAACAGTAATTACTATTGCTGTATCTTCATTGGTGATAGCTATTATGGGGGGATTTGCTTTATTCAAGAAAAAATAGTTAGATAAGTTATTAAACCAAATTTCGTTAAGCTGAATTTTTGTTAATTTAGCTTAATGTATTAATTTGTCTAGGTATTTTTTTATAAAAAAGTGTTTATTATAATAAATAATTAGAAAAATTTACGTATATTTAGTTTGCTATTGAAATAAGGTGATTTAAGCCTTATTTTTTTAATTTTTTTAATATTATGTATAACAGCATAAAACGACTTTTTTCGCTTATAATGAAATATATATTTATATAAATGGGGAGTTGTTTTATGAAAATTAATAATTTTGTATTATATGAAAATACTAAAAATGACAGCTTTGCATATGGCACAAAATTTATACCAAAAAGAACATTGAATAAATCAACGGATTCTATGGTTGCTTCTATAGAAAAATACATTAGTGGCAAAGATGCTTACAATGTATCATTTAAGAAGAATAATAATGGTAAAACTCATTCAAATACTTATAGTTTTACTAAGGAAGTTTTTAAACGATATATAGATTTTTTAACTAACTTTACTATTGATGCAGCAAATAATCAGTCAAATTTAGAAAAAAGTTTTACTGTGGAATTTGAAGGTGAAATAATTCTAAGTTCTCTTGACAAGGATCATGTAAAAATATGTTCTGTAAAGCATAAACAAAATTCTTCAAGTAGAATATTTTTTACACTACTAAAAAAGGAATTGTTGACTTATATAAATGTTTTAGAAAACATTTATGAAGGTAAGGAAATTATGAGTTCTCTAGGTTATGAAATGGGATTTTTGATTAATCCATTGAGTAAAAAAGAAAGAGACGAATTATATTTAAGTACACTTTATGCATTAGCAGATGGCGCATTAGATGGAAAAGATGAAAAAGCATTTTATAATATATCAAAAGAAATAAAAAGAGTTTTAAACTATTAAAAAATAAGTTAGCTGTGATTTTGACAGTTAACTTATTTTGTTATATATAATATTAACATTTAGTTTTTCACTCTAAAATAGTATTCAGATGTATCTGGGGTAATAGGTTTAAAATGATAGCCTAAATTTTTGTAGTATAGTATAACAGATTCTAAACAATCACAGGTACTTTTATTGTTTGCATCACAATGCATGAGTAAAAATATTTTGTTAGGATTAATACATTTTTGAGTAGCTTCCCTATATAGTTTATTTGGCTTGATGTTATAATTAATTCCATCAGAAGTACATAAATTCCAATCATATATTTTATAATTTTTTGCATGTAATTCTTCTAAAAGATTTTTAGTTAGGTGTTTTTTACTTCCAGAAGGAAATCTTATTATTTTAGGTTCTATACCAAGTACTTTCTTTATTTCCATAGAAGTTTCATTCATTTCATTTATAAAATCTTTATCACTTGCATAAACCTTTTTATACACATGAGTATAGGTATGTAATCCTATGCTGTGACCTTCGCTATACATTCTTTTTAAAATATCTTCTCGACCATTTATTTTGTATCCAACCACAAAAAAAGTAGCTTTTACATTTTGTTGTTTTAAAATATCTAACATTTTATTTGTTACATTAGTACTAGGACCATCATCAAAGGTTAAATATATAACTTTTTCATCCATAGAACTTGGTGATGCTTTAACATTATTATAAAAACTTATTGGTATAGTGCAGTTAAACAATATAAAAATGATAAATAGACATGAAACCGTAATTAATACTGCTTTATTTTTTATTTTCATAGTGTATTCCTCCATAGTGTATTTCAAATTTTAGTTTTATACTTAAAAGATTACTCAAGTTAAGTTTATAGGTAGTATATGCACTATGAAAAATTTTAATAATTAACATAGATAAAAAGAACTGAATTATTAAATAACAACTAATCCAGTTCTTTTTTATTAATATATCTAAAAAAAGTTCTTTAATTTATTAAATGGAAAAACTCTTACAACAGCATGTCCTTTTACATCTTTTAAGTTAATTGGTCCCAATATTCTACTGTCAGTGCTGTTGGTTCTATTGTCTCCAAGCACAAATATGCAGCCTTTAGGAACTGTAAACTTTGTTTGAGAAGTAAGAGGTTGTGTAACTGTTTGAGGATCTAGATAAGGTTCATTAAGTTCTTGATCATTTAAATATACTTTACCGTCTTTTAATTCTATTTTATCATCTTCTATACCAATAACTCTTTTAATGTAATTAGATCCATTAACATCTTTAGAATCAAATACTATTATATCTCCTCTTTTAATTTTGTTCATTTCTGTACTTACTTTTTCAATAAATAGAACATCTTTATCATGAAGAGTGGACTGCATAGACGGTCCATCTACATCAACTCTTGCAAAAACATAACTATGAATGAGCAAAGCCATAATTAAAGCAGTTACTATAACAAATATTAAATCTTTAGCTTCTTTTATAAAATTACTTTTATTCAATTTACCCTCTTTATCCATTTTTTCACTCCCTAATTCTTTAATATGATGTTAAGTATATCAAAAATATATGAATTTTTAATTGACTGTTTATGTAGTTTTTGTAAATAAGATTTTTTCAGTAATTTATGTAATAAACACATTTAATATTAAGAAAATATTAAGAAACTATTGAGCTTTATTTTAAGATTTACAATATACAATGGATACATAATAAAGTTTAAATAATAAGGAGTGTATATATCGTGAAAAATTCAAAAAGTATGGCAACCTTCTTTGCTATGTTACCAGGAGCAGGACATATGTATTTAGGACTTACAAGACAAGGAATTGAGCTTATGATGCTATTTTTCTTTACTATTTTCTTAAGTTCTAGTATTGGTTTGGAGTTTTTAGGTGTCTTTTTACCAATAATATGGTTTTACAGTATTTTTGATGTGAGGTCAAAAGTTATGAGTGAAGAACCTCTAGTGGATTCAAATTTAAAAATATTTTCTAGTATGCAGCACAAAGAAGATTTTTGGGGAAACAGATCTATGGAAAAGTATATTGGATATTTTTTAATTATTGTAGGTATATTAGCATTAATTAATAATATAATAGTTCCACTAGCAAGTAGTTATATTGATTACTCAGTTATAAGATATATAAAATGTGTTGGTATGTCTGTTTTCTTCATTGTTTTAGGATTATTTCTTTTAAGAAAAAAAAAGGTCCTTTATCTAAAGGCAGGTGAAGAAAAATGCAAGGAAGAAGAGTAGGAACTTTAACTTTAGGTGGGGTGTTTATAATTGTTGGAGTACTATATCTCTTAATAAATGTTTTCAACTTTCCAATTGATTTTACTATTGTTAAGTTTTGGCCATTAGTATTAATATCATTAGGTGCAGAAGTTTTAATTTATAGATATTATTCATTAAAAAATGATTCTGTAGTAAAGTTTGACATTTTAAGTATTTTTCTAATAATGGTAGTATTAATATTTTCCTTTGGCCTTTATGCATTTGGTAAATTTAGCACTGAGTTATTAGATCCAACTTCACCGTTATTTTACAAAAGACATGTTAGTTATATACCTTATATGATTACATCATTAAGTTGCATTGTATAAGTTTTTGTAGTTTTCAATATCAATGGATTCTTAGAGTCCTGTGAAGTAGTTTGATTATGAGGAATACTTCTTACCCGAGCAAAGCTGGTAAAATGTCATTTAGGCACAATATAAAGGTGGATTATTTATGAATATCAGGAAAAGTATTATTACAATGATTATTACATGTATAGGAATAGGTATTTTTCTTATGGCAGAATATTTTATTTTCTTAGCAAAGCATCTATAAAAAAGGATATTAAATGTGAATTAGGTAGTAATTTAGAAGTAAATCCTAGTATAAAATATAATAAGTTAGAATTTGTATATTGATCTTTTATTTTAAAGAAGAGAAGTATTTTTATAAGCAAATTAAATTCAACTTAGAGATGTTTTATATAAAAAAGTATAATACTGAAATGAAAGTTCTAAAGTGTGCCCTTTGTCAAGGACAATAAAAAAAGAGTTATTTTAAATTAAGAAGATGATTTCTGTATTGTACAGGAGTCATCTTTTTTAGTCCCCATTGATATCTATAGTTATTATAGTAAAACATGTAGTTTTCGATTTCTTCCTTAAGTTCACTTAAAGTTTCACATGACTTAATGTACGATTCATCTTTAAAGTGTCCAAAAAACGATTCCTGCGGCGCATTATCCCAGCAATTACCGCGCCTTGACATGGATTGTCCTAGGCGGTAGCCTTTCACTAGGCTTTGAAACTTAGGACTTGTATAGTGAGCGCCTTGATCAGAGTGAATAAATGCATCTATAGTAAGTTTAACTTGTCCTTCATTTATTAGTTTGTCTATCGTATCTGTAGCTATGTCAAGCGTCAATTTATCTGATAGATTATATGAAAGAATTTCATTAGTAGATCCATCCTTAATTGTTGATAGATATGCTTTCTTACCATTGCCGTAAAATAAGTAAGTTATATCAGTGAGAAGCACCTTCCCAGGTGTATTTTGTTTAAAATTCCTATTTAATAAATTAGGCAGGGTGGTATGTTCTTTAGTAGCTTTCATTATTCTTCTATAAGGATTTGCTTTTCTAATAGGACAAATAATTCCGTACTTTATCATTATCCTTCGAATACGTTTTAAATTGTATACGATTCCAAATTCACCTTCTAATGTCATTTTTATTTGCTTAGCTCCTTTTTTGCGTCCTTTAAAGTTATATGCTTTTAGAATGATATCTCTCGACATCTCATCCTTACCAGTGCGTTTATTCCTTGCTCTATGGGATTTTGATGAAAAATAATTATAGTATCCAGAACGCGATACACCTACTATTTTGCATAAATAACTAATCAAGTTTTTCAACTTATGCTTTGTAATTACCAACTTAATAAGATTGAACTTCTGTTCAGCCGGTAGGCTTATTTCTTTTTCATCATCCCCCTTTCTAACATATCGAGTTTTTTTAACAATTCATTCTCAGCTTTAAGCAAACTAATTTGCGCCTTAAGACGTTCATATTTTTCTTCGATGGAGAGTTCCGTATCTCTAGGCCTCCCTGAATTATCTTTTCTGGTATCCTGTAATCCTAATACACCTTCCTTATTGTACGCAGTACGCCATCTATAAGCTGCCATTTCTATGCGCTTTTTCCCCAAAATATTTATGTCAAATCCGCATTCTTCGAATATTAGCCTTGGAAACTTGCCTTTTCCGTCCTCACTTATAAAGATGCGCTTAAATTCATCAGTATAGGTTATTCCCTTCGCGCTGACGCGCTTAACATATTTGTTCTTAGATAGTATTTCTAGTTCTTCATTTGTGAATATTTTCTTGCTCATTCAACCTACCCCAATCTCTCAATCTCAGCTTGTTTTATTATAACAAAAATACCCTATAGGGTAGACTCTTTTTTCTTTGTCTACTCTATAGGGTACATTTTATTCAGAATTACACTTTTTATTAATTTATTATAGTATTTTAAAGAATAGTTATGAAGTTAAAAAAGCTATTTATAAATCTTTATTAATATAAAATTTTATTGAAATAAGTATGGAACTAAGAAATAGTATAGCTGCAATTACAGCAATGAAGCTAGCTATTAGCCAATCAGGCTGGCTATTTAAAGAAGATATAAGATTTTTAGGAACTCTTATTATATTACTAGCTAAAAAAGTTGTAGTACCTAAAAACAAACAAAACATAGCAATGAGAAAATATCTTGATTTTTGATAGCCAAATTTAAAATAGAAGGGGAAATATACACAGCAAATAATTAAGACTCCAATGGTAATACTCAAAATATCCTCTAAATTCATTAGTCTATTCATGTGGACAAAGCCTAAGAAATTTAATAAAGTTGTAAAAACAAATGATACAAGTATTCCTATAAATATAAAAAACAGTGAAGATAGGTATTTTGCTATAACTAAGGTAGTTCTATCTATAGGTAAGCTATTAAGCATTATTTCGGATTTGTTTTTATCATCAAAACCACAGGCTCCTAATATAAGCATATATGGGATCATATATGGAATCATGGCAAATATCATAGAAGCATTGGATTGAAAGCAAAATACAAAGAATAAAGCATATAAAACAGAAATGAGTAAATATTTTTTTTGAATAAGAACATCTTTTAAAATTAGATTTAACATTTTTAGACCCCCTTTACTGTATAAAGCATAATATCTTTTAAAGTAGCTTTTTCAATTAAAGAATTATTTTTAAATGGTTTTTTAAAATTTTTTCAGTATTATTGGTTAAAGCTTCAAAGCCAAAGAAATTTAAAAAATTATTTATAAATCTTTATTAATGTAAAATTTTATTGAAAGAAGTATGGAAATAAGAAATAGTATAGCTGCAATTACAACAATAAAGCTAGTTATTAGCCAATCAGGTTGATTATTTAAATAAGCCATAAAGTTTATAGAAGTTTTGTTAACATTCTTAACCAAAATCATTACAATAGCAAAAATCAACATGAATGTAGCTCCCATAAAATATCTAGCTTTTTGATAACCCAATTTGAAGTAAAGAGGAAAGTGTAAACAGCTCATAATCAAGGTGCCAATAGAGGTTCCAAAAACATCTTCTAAATTCATTAGTCTATTCATGTGGATAAAACCAGAGATGTTTAATATAGTTGAAAAAGTGAATACTAAAGCTATTCCAATGAATATAAAAAGTATTGTAGATAGATATTTTGATATTACTAAGTTAACTCTATTTATAGGCAGGCTATTAAGCATTATTTCAGATTTATTCTTATCATCAAAACCACAAGCTCCAGATATAAGCACATATGAAATCATCACTGGAAGCATATCGAATATCATAGAAGTATTAGATTTAAAACAAAAGGCAAAAAACAAAGTGTATAAAATAGAAAAAAGTAAATATTTTTTTTGAATAAGAACATCTTTTAAAATTAAGTTTAACATTTTTATATCCCCTTTACTGTATAAACCATAATATCTTCTAAAGTAGCTTTTTCAATTAAAGAATTGTTTTTAAACAGTCTTTTAATTTTTTCAGTATTATTTGTTAAAGCTTCAAAGCCAAAGGAATTTTCTCTTATACCAATAAATTCTTTCCTTGTATCACTATCTAAGAGAGATTTATCACCTTTTACAATACTGTAGTTTTGAAGAATATCATCTTTTGTATCAGAAAATATTATTTTTCCTTTATTTAAAAAGGTTATATAATCTGCAACTTTTTCCAAGTCTGTAGTAATATGAGTTGAAAAAAGTATTCCTTTATTTTCATCCTGTATTATTGAATAAAGAATATCCAGCATTTCACTTCTGAAAATAGGGTCAAGACCAGAAGTAGGTTCATCCATAATAATAAGTTCTGCCTTATGAGAAAGGGCAATGGCAAGAGAAAACTTCATTTTCATTCCTTTTGATAGTTCTTTAACTTTTTTCTTTTCAGGTAAATTGAAATCTGACATATATTTATTAAAAGCTGTATTGTCCCAATTTTTATAAAATGGAGCTATCAAGTTTTTCATTTCTGTTAAAGTTAATTCTTCGTAAAAATAATTTTCATCATAAACAAAACCTATTTTTTGTTTTATGTCCTTTTCATTTTTGATATTATCAAGTCCCAAAATTTTTATTTCACCGGAATTTTTTTTGATTAGATTCATTATTAGCTTTATAGTGGTACTTTTTCCAGCTCCATTTGGGCCTATAAATCCCATAATAAAGCCTTTTGGTAGATTAAAGCTTATGTTGTCTAATGTAAAACCTTTATATTCTTTTCTTAAATTTTTAATTTCTAAAATATTACTCATAGTAATCCTCCATAATCATTATTACTGCAATATATTTAACTTGAGGAACTGTCAAACAATATGTCTAAC
Organism: Clostridium sp. JS66; assembly: GCF_033561535.1. Lineage (NCBI taxonomy): Bacteria > Bacillati > Bacillota > Clostridia > Eubacteriales > Clostridiaceae > Clostridium > Clostridium sp. JS66. The sequence goes on from NZ_CP131467.1 coordinate 1,413,550, forward strand.
ATTTCTTTTAAGTCATTTAATGACAAACCTACAAGTTTACTTTCCTCAACAGCTTCTAAAAGTTTATCTTCAATAATTTTTAATCTTTTTTCTTTTAAGAGTTCCTTATTTTGACTGGCAACATAGGAACCCTTTCCTGGAATAGTTTCAATAAAACCATCATGTTCTAGTTCTTCATAGGCTCGTTTTGTGGTAATAACACTTATTTTTAATTCTTGAGCTAAGTTTCTTATGGATGGTAAAGACTCACCTTCACAAAGACTTCCGTTAAAAATAAGATTTTTTATTTGTTTTGTAATTTGTTCGTATATTGGTTCACCAACTGAGTTTGAAATAATTATGTTCATAGTAAGATTCTCCTTGCAAAAGAGTGTGTATATATAATATACTGTATATGAACAGTATATACAGTTATAACAATCGTGTCAATATTATTAAAAAAATAATTTAATAAACTTTACAAAAAAAGCATAATGCGACATAAGGGTGCAGTGGAAGTTTGGATTTTAACTTTTATTCCATGATATATTATAAGGGTGTACTCACGGCTAAATGTTTTAATTATTCTAAAGCTCAAAACTTTTTAAAACCTAAGAACTTTGTCAAACTCGGTTCCCTCAGACAGGACTAAAGTTCTAAGGCTTTCAAAAATTTTGAGCTAAGAATAATACTAAAACAATTTAGCTAATGTGAGTGCACCCTTATAATATATCACTGCATAAAAGTTAAAATTCAAACTATCAAGTTCAAGTGTATGCATTTAATTGCATTGTTACATACAATTTCAGTAAGTCAAAATTGTATTCATAATCATAACTTATGACAATTAAGAATTAAGGTAGAGCCTGATGTTTGGTTAATATACTTAGTTTAAAAAGAAGTCGTTTTTTATTTTGTAGAAATACCTCAAAAGAGACTTATTGTTTATGCCGTTGAAAAATATAATGCTGAAACCTACAAATGTTTTCAATGCAGACTCCATCTAAAAAGTTGTGTCGCAATGTACTTATATTATAAACTTACATTTATTGATTTACTACTTTTAGTATTCCTGTTGCTACAGCTTGTGCAGCCTTATTTTGAAAACTATCATCATTTAATAGTTTTTCTTCAGTAGGATTACTTATAAATGCAATTTCCGCTAATATTGCTGGCGCATTAGTATTTTTCAAAACATAGTAACCTGCTGTTTTTATTCCTCTGTCCTGCAAACCTATAGCTTTAGTCAATTCTTGTTGTATTGATTGTGCTAATTTTTGACCTTCAGGGCTGCCTGATAGATAATATGTTTCTGTTCCATTAGCACTTGGATCATCTGCACTATTAGCGTGGATACATACAAAATATTGGACATCCGCATTATTTGCTATATCACATCGTGCTTGGAGGTCTTGTCCTACATCTGAAGGCCAGGATACATTATCACTAGTTCTAGTGTATACAACATCTATACCATTATCTTGGAGGATTTTTCCAACTTTTAGTGTTATAGCTAAATTAACATTTTTCTCAAGTACTCCTGTAGGACCAACTGCGCCAGAATCATAGCCTCCATGGCCTGGGTCTAAAGCTATTTTTATTGATCCACTTCCAGTTATAAGCTTATTTACTAATGAATCTGAAATTACACCAGTTCCACCTAATATACTTATAGTGGATATACTACTTAAATTAGTTTTAATTATAGAATTTTTTGTATTATATGAGTTATTTACTAAAACAATTGGTGATGATTTTTTTGCAGCGGCAGCAGACCCTGATAGAGCATCTGCAAAATTTTCTCCATTAGCTAAGTATACATTATTAAAAGTTATAGTACTTGAAAATTCATTAATAACTGCTAAGTTAGTAGCATATCGGTCAATTCCGCTTAATCTTTTACTATTCTTAAAATTGATACTAGTATTACTAACAGCCCCTTCGCCGCCAACAATATAAGCCATATTTACGTTATTTTTTTCAATAAAGTTTTTAACACTATCAGGCAATATATCCTTAGTGGTAAGAAGTATAGGCATTTGTTTTGCAGCTGCAATAGGAGCTGCTGATACTCCATCAGGAAAATTTTCACCAGAAGTAATAAAAATTCCATTGTTTGTTCCTATAAGTTCTGCTACTTTTACACTAGTTTCATATCTATCTTGTCCATATATTCGAGTATAGCTTATATTGAGACTGTCTAATTGTTTATTAATATTTTCAGATATTACCCCAGTTCCTCCTATTATAAATGCATTTTTTGCACCTAGTCTTTTTATTTCTTGTAGTACATTACTGCTTATACTATTTCTTGTTGTTAATAAAATAGGTGCATTGTATTTTTTTGATAGTGGTGCTGCACTTAAAGCATCTGGAAAGTCTTCACCTGAAGTTAGTATAACGCAATCTGATTTGTCCCAATTATTTTGAGAAATCTTTACTGATGTTTCATATCTATCTACACCACCAAGTCTTTGAGTTGAAGCATTAGCTGATACTTTCATAGAAGTGCCAAAAAACACAAATAAAAAACATGCTAAAACTACTAAAAATTTTTTTCTTAAAAACATCTACCCTCACCCCTTATACTGTTCTACGTTTTATTTTAACACATATTTTTATATTATTGTTATGGCATTTAGTGGATGTAATGTTTATAATTATAAAGGAATAATGTAAAATGTAGGTAGAGCTTTACAAAAAAATTCATTATAATATATTAAAATAAACATTAAACTGAACATAATAAGGAGAGTACATTCATATGAAAAAAATTTTTTTAGATACAGAAACTACAGGACTTGAACCAGGACAAATTATACAACTTACATATTGTGTTTGTGATATAAATTCTAGAGGGGAAGAAAAGGTTTGTTTTGCAAAGAATTTTTTCTTTGATGTAGATTATGTTGAACCATCTGCAGAAGCTGTACATGGTTTTAGTGTAGAAAGGTTGAAAACTTTATCTATGGGACAAGGATTTAAAGATGTAGCTTCAGAAGTAGCTGCAGATTTAAAAGGAGGAATTTTTATCGCTCATAATGTAAAATTTGATCAGAAATTTGTTACTGCTGAATTTGAGAGATTAAATAGTATCCATTGGAATCCTGCTAAGTTTTTTTGCACTATGCAGTATTTTAAATCAAAAGTAAATGCAAAGACAAAAACTGGACGACTAAAAAGTCCCAGATTAGAAGAGACTATGGATTTTCTTCGAGTAGATCAGAATAAAGTGCTTCAAGGTGCTAAAAAGCTTTTTAATTGCGAAGACGTTGATTTTCATGATGCTAGATATGATGTAGCAGGACTTGTATCTTGTTACTATAGAGCTAGAAAATTAGGTTATGATTTGTAGTACATAGATTTAGTAATATAAAAATATTGCAATACAATATTTTTATATTACTAAGGTTAGAATGTTAACTATTTTGCAAGTTCATAAATTGCATGACCATAGATTTTAGCATTAAGTATTAAGTCATCTATTTCAATGTATTCATTTGCCTGATGATCAAGGTCAGGTTTTCCAGGGAATATTGGTCCGAAGGCAACTATGTTTGGCATTTCTTTAGCATAAGTACCTCCGCCAATTGCAAGAAGTTTTGCTTCTTTACCAGTTTGTTCTGTATACACTTTTTGTAATGATTTTATAATAGGGTGATCTGCTGGGAAAAATAAAGGTTTTTGATGCAGCATATTTTCGATTTCCATACCAGCAGCTTCTATTTTTTGATTAAATGGTGTCATCATATCTTCATATTTAAATGTTACAGGATATCTTAAATTTAGTGCCATAGAAACTTTTTCTTCATCCATACATATTGTTCCAATATTAAATGATAGTTTACCAGATTCTTTATCTTCAAGACCTACTCCAAAGGATTTTCCATCAGTTTCAAATCCAACATACGTATTAAAGAAATTTATATAATCTGCAATATCACATTTTCCAAGAGGAAGTTCTCTAAGGAACTTAAACATTTGCATTATGGCATTTTTGCCTAAATGAGGTAGACTTCCATGGGCAGCAACACCAACTGATTTTACAACTATCATATTATCTTTAATTTCTGCAGTTACATCATAACCAGTTTTGCTCTTAAATTCTTTAGCAGCATTAATAATAGCTTCAGTATTTTTAGTTGATATTAATGCTTCACAGTAGTCAGGAACTACATTGGCTCTTTGGCCGCCATTTAAGGATTTAATGATTACATCTCCAGTGCCTTTTAAAGTTAATTTTTTAGTTACATCAAATATCGTAATACCTTTTTCTCCATATATTATTGGATATTCTGCATCTGGTGTAAAACCGGATACAGGTGCTTTTTCTTTTTCCAAGTAGTGAGGCATTTCATTGCAACCTGATTCTTCATTTGTACCAAATATAATTCTAACTCTTTTTGATAATGGAAGTTTTAAATCTTTTATAGCCTTAAGTCCATAAAGTGCAGCTACCATTGGAGCTTTATCATCCATAGTTCCTCTTCCATATATTTTTCCATCATGAATTTCTGCACCATATGGTGGATATATCCATCCATCTCCTTCTGGAACTACATCTAAGTGGCCAAGTACAGCAACATAATCTTCTCCTTCACCATATTCAGCATAGCCAACATATCCATCCATATTTACTGTTTTAAAACCAAGGTTTTGGCAAATTTCTAAAGTTTTATTTAGTACATTGTGCACACCTTCACCATAAGGCATACCTTCTTTTGCGGGTTCTTCAACGCTTTTAATTTTTACAAGTTCTTGAGAAGACTTTATTAAGCCTTCTTTAAGTTCGTCAATTTTTCTGTTTATTTCCATATTGTCATTCCTCCTATTTTTGAGGGCCTTTATCAAAAGATATTCGGTCCTTACTTTATATATAATTTAAAAACAATGTAAACCTTTTATATGGAAAATCAAAATATTATTTACAGCTATTATATCACTTCTTTTATTAAAGAATTATAGTAGCTATAGTTATACCTATCAATTTATTTTTTATAATTATAGATGTACAATGTACATGTTATCATATTTAAAGATAGTTATTAAACGGCATTATAGCAAATATCTTACTGAAATACTGGCAAAATAATTAATATATTCATTGCAGTTAAGTATACCTTCACATTACTCCTATTATAGTAAAAAAAGTGAATATTTATAAAAAAACATATTTTAAAAATCCATTAAATCACTTTATGTTGTGTAGAAAATTTATAAATTAATGCAAATAGAATAAAATAATATAGTATAATGTGATAATAAGAAATATATTATGCTATATACAAGGAGAATAGAAAATGTCAGATAAAAATATTGAAATGATGAAAAAAATAATTGAAGCTAAAAAGAAAAAAAGTGCTCAGCAAGGGTCACATTTAAGAGCAGACAAAAATATAGGTGGAACTAGAAAAGCTATCATAAATAAGAAGACAGGCGGATTATTTGATAAGTAGAGGAGATAATGCAAAATGGAAAAAGTACTTTATCCAATAAAATTAGATGGTAAATATGGATATATAGACAATACAGGAAAAATTTCTATAGAACCTAATTTTGATTATGCTGAAGAATTCAGTGAAGGATTAGCTATGGTAAGCATTGGAGAAAATTTTGGATTTATAAACAAACAAGGAGATATAGTAGTTAAAGTTGAATATGATGATGCCTATGATTTTAAAGAAGGCTTAGCGATAGTTGAAATAAATGGAAAGTATGGTTGTGTAGACAACACAGGAAAATTGGTTGTAAAAGCTGAATATGATGAGGCTTATGATTTTTCAGAAGGATTAGCAGCAGTAAAATTAGGATATAAGTGGGGCTACATAGATAAAGAAGGAAAAATATTAGTAGAGCCCAAATTTTTATATGCAGATGATTTTAAAGAAGATTTAGCTTTGGTTCAATCAGGAGGTAAATTAGGATATATAGATAAGCTTGGTAAGGAAGTAATAGAAGCAAAATATGATTATGCTTATGGATTTTCTGAAGGGCTAGCAGTGGTTCAAGTAAATAATAAATATGGATATATTGACAAATCAGGAGATACTGTAATTGCTCCTAAGTATAGGGAAGCTAGTAGTTTTTCTGAAGGATTAGCAGTAATAGAGGGCAACGGTAAATATGGATTTATAAATGCAAAAGGAGAAATGATAATTTCACCTAAATATGATTGGGCAGATAACTTTTATGAAGGGTTTTCAGCAGTTGCTATTAAAGAGAAGTATGGCTTTATAGATAAATCTGGAGTTGAAATAATTCCTGTAAAATTTGATAATGTAGATACCATAAGTGAAGATTTAATATCTGTAGAGGTAAATGGTAAATGGGGATACATAAATAAAGCAGGAAAGTTCATTATAGAGCCAATTTTTGATGAAGTATCAAAATTTGTAGATGGTGTTGCAAAAGTTGTTTTTGAAAATAGAACTAGATATATAAACAAAAATGGTGATTATATCTGGAAGCTTTAAAATTAGATAGAGTTTTAATTTTATAGAATAGTTTATCGAATCTATTTTAAGAAAAAATTGAATTAAAAATAGAAAGCTGTGAAATATGAGTATAATATCATACTTTCATAGCTTTTATTTTATTTCCAATAAAATCTTTTGTTAAGAAATTTGTAAGAACTTTGATAAGTTATTTGTAAAAATTCTCTAGTATAATTAATTTGTAGCTGAAGCAAAGGAGGGATTAAAAATGATATAATTTATAAAGAAAGGTGGAAGAGAATATGGAAAAGTATAATGTTTTAGTTGTAGATGATGAAGAAGAAATAACTGAAGCAATAGAAATTTATTTAAAAAATGAAGGTATAAGAGTGTTTAAGGCTAAAGATGGCATAGATGCTTTAATGCTTTTGGAGGAAGAAGAAATTCATCTTATTATAATGGATATTATGATGCCAAGAATGGATGGAATTAAGGCTACATTTAAAATAAGGGAAAGCAAAAATATTCCTATAATAATGCTTTCTGCAAAATCTGAAGATATGGACAAGATACTAGGACTTAATGTTGGGGCAGACGATTATATGACCAAACCTTTTAATGCTTTAGAGTTAGTGGCCAGAGTTAAGTCTCAACTTAGAAGATATATAAATTTAGGAAATTATAGAGAAAATAATCATAAAATTGCTATCAAAGGTTTAGTTTTGGATAAAAAGACAAAGATGGTAACTGTGGATGGAGAAGAAATAAGACTTACAGCTATTGAATATAGAATATTAGAGCTGTTAATGGACAATAAAGGAAGGGTATTTTCTATTGAAGAAATATATGAAAAAGCTTGGAAGCAGCCTTATTATAATGGAGAAAATACTGTAGCAGTACATATAAGAAGGATAAGAGAAAAAATAGAGATTAATCCAAGAGAACCTAGATACTTAAAGGTGGTGTGGGGAATTGGGTATAAAATTGAAAAATAAGTTTGTATATATTTGTTTGTGTGTTTTAGGAATATATGCAGCTGCATTTTCTGTATTGTCAGCATGTGATGTTGTTAAAAATGCCAGCTACATTAAGAATAAAACTTATTTTAATAGTTATCAATTTGGACAAGAAATATATAGTTACTGTGAAAACTTAAGTAATTTTTATGTACATTATAAAGATTATAATGATAAATTTGGAGAAAATAAAGCTAGTAAAGAAGATATAGAAGGATTGAGGCTGTTTTACGAAGATAAGTTGAAAAATTCTCAAACTGAAATTGAAAATAGGTATAACAATGATATACAAGAAGCACAAAGGATTTCAGATAAAGATAAAGTTAATAAATTAATGGATGAAAAAAGTAAAAAACTTGAAGAAGTAAAAAAGGAAAATACTAAAACTGATGAAGAACTTAAGAAGGAAGTTGCATCAAGATATGACAAAGATTATGAAGCCATTAAAAAAAGTGTGCAAAATAGAAATGATATAAAATATTATATTAAAAATACAAAAACGAATGAAATATATCATAACTTAACAGGGCCGGATACAATTCAAGAATATATACAAAAAGAATCACTTTTTACTATTGAGTTTCCATTGAAAAGTATTGAATATAAACAGTTCCAAAATACTAATTCCATGTTTAAAAGTTTTTCATGGGAAGGGTATATTATGATTCCCAAACAATCATATTCTAATAATTATATATTAGAAAATTATCAATATTACAATTCTGTTAGAAGCAGAATTATTAAAGAAATGATAATGGGATGCGGGTCGCTTATTATAGCTCTTTTAGTATTAGTGGGCATAAAAAAAGATGAAAGCTTGAAAATAGCTTTTCAAGAAAAAGCAACAAGTTTATATAAAAAATTACCTATAGATTTAGGTATGTGTGTACTTTTTATTTATACAATTATAATGTTGGTTTATATGATGCATACTAGTTTTTTTTATAAACCATTAGGAATTAAACACTTTATTAAACTTACAATTGTTGGTATATATACTGCATATGTGGTTTTATATGTTAAAAAGAATATAAGACCTATAAAAAATAAAAAGGAATTTTTAAACGAGTGGAATAAAAGTTTAACTCACAGTTTAATTAATGCTGCTAAAAGAAGTTTTATAGGAAGAAATTTGAAGTTTCAAATCTTAGTTATTGTAGATATTACAGCTATACTTGCTGCATTTACATTTGTATTAGTAATACAATCACATAATATAATGGTAGGGATTATAATAGGCACAGTGTATATAACTTTAGTTTTACGTGTTATGTTTAAAAAGGTAGATTATTTAAATGAAATATTAAAAGGAACTGAAGAAATAGCTTCAGGAAATTTGAATTATGTTATACAAGAAAAGCAAGAAAGCCATCTTTCAAAAATAGCTCATAATATTAATAACATAAAATTAGGATATAAAAAATCTCTGCAAAGTCAGATTAAAAGTGAGAGACTTAAATCAGAACTTATAACGAATGTTTCTCATGATTTAAAAACACCTCTTACATCTATAATAAACTATATAAATTTATTAAAAAAAGAAGGATTATCGGAAGATGAAATTAAAGGATATATTGGTGTTTTAGATAGAAAATCGGAAAGACTTAAAGTCCTTATAGAGGATTTATTTGAAGCATCAAAAATGTCTAGCGGTTCAGTTGAATTAAATATAGAAAAAGTTGATGTTGCAGCTCTATTAGAGCAGTCCATAGCAGAATTAGATGAGAAAATTAAAAAGGCTTCATTAACTCTTAGGGTTAAGTATTCAAATAAGCATATTTATGCTAACTTAGATGGGAAAAAAACCTGGAGAGTATTTGAAAACTTAATAAATAACATTATAAAATATTCAGCACCTAATACCAGGGTATATATTAATTTAATGGAAGAAGATAATAAAATTTTGATTGTCATGAAAAATATTTCTTCTTATGAAATGGATTTTGATGCAGAAGAAATTTTCGAAAGATTTAAAAGAGGAGATAAATCAAGAAATACAGAAGGATCAGGTTTAGGGCTTGCCATTGCAAAAAGTATTGTGGAACTTCAAGGTGGCACGCTTAATATAGAAATTGATGGAGATCTTTTTAAGGCTATTATTCGATTTAATCAAGTTAAATTTGACTAAGATAGGGTTTTTATTCTACTTTTATTCTTAGTTGAAATCTTCTTCTTACAAATCATTGAATGTGATGATAAGAAAATAACTTTGCCATCAGTTTTAATTGTTATATATAATGACGATTAGAAATTACAATTATTGGAGATGAAACATTTATGATTATTAAGGTTGTTGAATCAATACTTTACGAATATACATGTTTAATATTTTTAGGTGTTATATTTCAAATAGTTATGGTTAAAAAAGAACAAAAAAATGGACATGAGTATAGTTTGAAACATTTTATATGGGTGTATATTTTCTATATATATCTAATGCTTGTATTTAATTGTACAGGGATTGGGAATATTTATGAGTTTAATTTTTATATTAAAGTACATGCACCAATTGCTGAACTAACTCAAATAAATTTAATACCTTTTAGTCATACTTCTGGAGAAATTATAATGTATATTGAAAATGGTATAATGTTTATGCCTTTTGGCTTCTTATTACCTCTTATTTGGGAACAATTTAAATCGGCTCGAAAAGTGGTGTACACAGGACTATTATTTTCATTAGCGATTGAATTAAGTCAACTTTTAAATATACGATTTACTGATATAGATGATTTAATGATGAATACAATTGGAACATTTTTAGGTTGGGTACTTTTCTATTTATTTGACAAACTATTTAAAAATAAGAAAGAAAAACAAATTCACAGCTTAGAAAATACAAACATATCTTTTTTAGCTCGTCATGAAGCTTGTTTTTATCTTGTTTTTTCATTTATAGGTCAAATTTTACTCTATAATCCATTTTTATAATTTAAAGTACCATAGCTATTTACAGTATAATTATAGATAGTTCGATAATAAGGAAAACTTTTAAAATGATTTTTTAAGATAAATGTATTATCTATCAACTAAAAAGCCAGTAATATCTTTTTAGTTGATGGATAAATTACATTATGTTACTAAATCAAAGAAGACTGTAATTCATTTACTTAATTTGCTTTGAATTTTTTCATATCTTCTAATCCTTGATAAATTTCTTCTTTTGAAAAGTTATTTTTAAGTAATTCTTCATCACTTTTCTTTAGCAATAGATTATAGAAATCAAAGGATGCTTTATATATTTCTGGTGAATTATTTTTTTCTAATTCGTGAAAAATTAAGTTTTCAGCTTCATTATAATTCCCTTTAATATATAAGCTTTTTAACACTATTTTAAATATGTCAATGGAACCCATTTGATCAATATTAATTGTTTCGCTGCTTTTTTCTTCTTTATTAAGCAAAACTTTTGCACCTATTTTTCCAAGACCTTTCATAAGCTCTTCAAAATAATCCATAGCTTTAACCCTTCTTTATCTTTTATAAATTTGTATTAAATTTTATAGAGAATTAGAATATATGTCAAAATACAAGAAATAACTAAAAAATTTATTTTACCTTACTTGCACTATATTTAGCGCCTAATTGGTATAAATCAATACTAGTAACCTGTCCTTTTTCATTGGTATTAACAGTTAGAGTAGCATCAAAACTTCTGAAGTAAAATTTGTTTTTAGATTCAGCAAACATTTCACATTTTGGCTGGCCTGCAAAGATAAAATAAAGATGCCCATCTTCACTTGTTATAGAACCAGTTACTCCCAAATCTTTAAAAGAATATTCTCCAGCATAATTATTTAATAAATTGTCATCAAGTTTTATTACTTCTTTTGCTTTTGGCATTTCATATTTATATCCAAGACATATACTAAATAATGCACTGTTTATTGAATTCACATGATAATATCCTATATTGCTTAATATAATTATAGTTAAATCCTTATCTGGAACTCTTTCTATATTGCTTGTAAATCCTAGTACATTACCACCATGATAAATTTCATGCCCAGCAGGTGAGTCGTATATCATCCAGCCATAACCATAATATGCAGAGTCATCACCATCAGACATTGCTACATGTTTAGAAAACATTTTATCTAATGTTTTTTCGGTCAATAATTTATGTTCCTTTAAGGATCTATCCCATTTATATAAGTCCTCTGTACAGGAATATAATGCACCTGCACCATAAAGTGCATTAAGTGATGACTTATCGCTAATAGGTGAGACATCCAGATATCCATTATATCCATTAGAATTATAATTCTTTATTGGACCATTATACCCCATACCTGTATGGTTCATATTAAGAGGTTTAAAAATATTATTTTGAAGGTAATCAGCATAGCTCATTCCACTAACTTTTTCTACTATATATCCTAGTAAAATATAACCTGAATTAGAATATTGAAATTTAGTTCCAGGTTTAAAATAAAGTGGTTTATTCTTAAATAAGTTAATTATATTTTCAACTTTTTTAGAATCTTCAAGTTTCATATTTAAAAGTGTAGGAGTGACATCTGATAGACCAGATGTATGAGTAAGCAGATTGTCTATAGTTATTTTATCCCCATTTGGAAAATCAGGAATATACTTAGAAACTTTATCTTGCTCATTTATCAATCCTTTTTCAACTAATTGCATTATGGCTGTTGCTGTAAATTGTTTTGTCATTGAACCTATAGCAAAGGTTGTATAAGGTGTATTTTTAATGTTTTGATCAAAATTTGACATATTATAACCTTTGTCAAGAAGTATATTGCCTCCTTTGGCTACAAGAACACTTCCAGAGAAATTATAAAGCTTTTGCTCAGCAGTTAAATAATCATCTACTTTCTTAGAAATGTCCTTGTCACTTGAAAGACTTGAAGTATTACTAAAATAGGCTTCAGTATTTTTTTGAATATCAGATATATTTACTGTATTGCTGTCACTATCAAAGTCTACTACTTTATTAAGTACTTCACTAAAAAATTGTAAAGGTACAAATACTTCTACATTATTAACAAAGGATTTTGTGGATAAATCAATAGAAGTACCATTTAAAGTTATACTTTTGTCACCACTATGAACTTTTATTGTGTCTTTATTGGTTGTTATTGTAGCATATTCACCTGATATACTTACATTTGAAGCAGTGTCTATTGCTTTTAGTACAGGAGTAAGTGGAAGCATAACCTTTGAATTTGAATCAAAATAAGTATCATAACGGTTAACTGAAATAGGTTTTCCATTAAAATTAACTTTAATGGAATCTGATTGATATGCTGTAGCAACCGCAGTTGATTTTGTGCTGCCAGAAGTATCTTGTGCAGCACTTACAAAAGTTACATTAGAGCATGTAATAAAAATTGATATTAATAAATAGGAAAAAGTCTTTTTAAACATCATTTATCATCCTTTCTTATGTCCACGATTATGTATTTTAGCATTTAAATCTATTTATCCAATCTCACTTTTTTATAAACAAAAACAAGTAAGAATAAAGAAACAATAAGCCATACAAAAATGTTTAGTAAATTGTATTTTAAATCTAATAAGCTTTTACCTTCAGATATTTTATAAATTGCAGCTAAAGCGTGGTAAGTAAAGCAAAAATTCGCAATACTTTTTACCACAGAGTTGATTCCAGAAAACATAGGAATTAACATTAATATCATAATAATTGGAGTAGAGGCAATTCCTGTTTCCATTTGACTCTTGCAAAGAAGTCCAATTAGTAAGCCTAAGAGTATTATAGTAATAGATGAAATTAAGGATATTATTATATATAAAAATAAATTAACGTTGGGTGCATTTACTATAAAAAATACAATCAAGCTTGAAATCATGCATGAAAACAAGGAAATTAAAGATTTTCCAGTTAAAAATTCAATTGGAGAAAGAGGAGAAAGCATAAGTGTCCTTAAAGTATTTTTTTCCTTTTCTTCTGCAATTAAGCAGGCTGCAGATGAACATCCTACCATTGTCAAACTAAGAAGTAAGCATGTTTCTAAAGAAGATACTTTAGGAATTCTAGTTCCCATCATCTTACCATACAATACAGCAAACATAATAGGCAGCATGTACATAACTAAAAGATTTGGATTTTGAAAAAAATCTTTTAATTCTTTAATAAATAAGGCATTAACTCTTCTAAGTGAAAAATCCATCTATAATTCCCTCCCGGTTAATTTTAAAAATATTTCTTCTAAATTTGGCTCTTTTGAATGGATGGATAATAATTGTCCATTTTTCATCCAGCTGCTTATTTTTTCTCCACCAGTTTCATCATTTTTTATAGTTATTAAATCATCAAATCCTTTTAATCTAACTTCTATACAATCTTCAGCATACTTTTGCTTTAGTTTGAGAGGCGTATTCATTTCAACTATGGTACCTTCATTTAAAAAAGCTACTCTATGACAAAGCTTATCTGCTTCTTCCATGTTGTGAGTGGTTAAGAATATAGTAGTGCCACTTTGGTTAAGTTCTTTAAGAAGTTTATGAATTTCATTAGAAGTACCAGGGTCTAATGATGAAGTAGGCTCGTCTAAAAATAAAAGTGAAGGCTTGTTAAGTACAGTTCTAGCTAGTAAAAGTCTTTGTTTCATTCCTTTAGACAACTTTTTAGCCTTAGTTTTTTTATCCTTTAATAGGGAAACTTTTTCTAAGACTTCATCTATATATTTTTCATCTATATCATATATCTTAGCAAATAATTGTAAATTTTCATACACAGAAAGTCTTTCATATATTCCACTAGTATCAGTAAGAACTCCTATGTGTTTGAAAATGTTTCTATTTAAAGAATAGATATCTTCATTAAGAACTTTTCCTTCACCAGAAGAAGGTAAAATCTGGGAAGTTAACATTTTAATTGTTGTAGTTTTGCCAGCACCACTAGGACCTAAAAAACCAAATATTTCTCCTGATTTTATTTCAAAACTTAATCCATGTAATGCTTTTTTTTCTTTGAAATTTTTTGTGATATTTTTCATTACAATTACATTATCCATACAAAAGCTCCTTTCAAATATCAAACATAACTACCTGTTTTGTTTACATTAATGATTATATGATATTTATAAGCATTGTTATATAAAATTTCCATGAAAGGAGCAAATAAGCTGCTAAAGTATACATATTTCAGCATCAAGGCAGCTTTTAAAATGGTGAATATGACATTAAAAAGATGTAACAGGAGAAACATAATGGTTATTTAGATCTGCATTTTAAAGCATATCTAGAATTTTAAAATATCTTTCAGTTCATTCATTCTTCCTTTGGACAGAGGAATGGAAGTTTTGTTTTTATCATCTAATATAAGACTAAAGCTATTTCTTGTCCAAGTGACTACTTCCCTAACCCTCTGAAGATTAACTAAGTAAGAACGGTGACATCTAAAGAAACCAAAATGTTTTAATCTGTTTTCAAGTTCATTAAGTGTTAAGGTACAAGGAAACTTTTCTTCACCAACATTTAAATAGCTTGTACCGTTTAAACTTTCTATAGATATAATTTCTGTAGGGTTAAGCAAAATAATTTTTTCATCTATTTTTGCAGGAATTTTATCTACTTTAAAATATGGGGAATCTAAATCTGCTTCATTATTGGATTTTTCATCAGTTTCATTAGTAGATATATCTGTTTCAACAGTATTAAGTCCTTTTTCATCTAAAATATAAGTTTCACCACCTAACAAAATGATATCTTCTAATGATACAGAAGTAGCGAGAATGGAAATTCCTAAACTGCAAATGTAAGGTATGCATTCTCTTATTATTAAGGCACTTTCTCTATCAACATTTAATGTAGGTTCTTGTATTAAAATAAGTTTACTATTACTAAGTAAAGCACGTGCCATGCTTAGCCTTTTCTTTTGCGAATAAGTTAAAGTCTTTATTCTTTTATTTGATATGTCAAATAAGCCTAATTTAATTAATATTTCTTTTATAGAACTTTTAGAGTTGTAAATTTTTTTAAAGAAGTTCATGTAATCATAAATTTTTAACCTTTCATATATGCCTTCATTGCTAAGTACAACAGTGATAATATTTTTTATATTAGTGCATTTACTAATTCGAGTGTTTTCTATATAAATGTTTCCTTTAGAGTAATTAGTTTTTCCTAAAATCAATCTAAATAGAAGATTTGAAGTATCATTAGGACATTTTATACCTATACATTTTCCGTGATTTAAAGTTAAATTTAAATCATTTAATAATCTTAAATTTCCACATTCTTTTGATAAGTTTTCTATATTTAAAAGAGTCATTAATACACCACCTAAGATAAAATATATTTAGATTATACTATGAATTGGAAAAAAATTATATTGATAACGTATGCAATGGTGAAGTTATTTAAAGAGGATGAGATTATTATGGATGATATCCATTGGATAAAGGATATCTTAATAAAAAATTTACAATTTTAATAAGGTTTTTTTAAGAAAATTTTAGTAGAATATGGTTTGAAGATTAATGCTGAGGGGTAAGTTACATATGATAAAAAAATACTTGCAAAGTGAGAACTACTATAAAATTACAATAATTTTAGGAATATTGTTATCTATACTTTGGATAGTTTTGGTAGATACAAAACTAGAATCAGATTTTAAATATTATTATGAGATAGCAACAGATATTGCTAATGGTCTGTCTTGGGGAGATACTTATACATCAATAGGTTATTCTATTGTTTTGGGAGGCATATTTAAGTTATTTGGTGCTAGTTTATTAAAAGCTAAAATATTTAATATTGTTCTTACTTTTATATGTTATATATGTTTCCTAAATATATTAAGAAAATTAGACATAAATGAAAAAGACAGAAGAATTATATTTGCATTATTTGTGTTTTTTCCAAACAATATATTTTACAATAGTATTCTCGCTACAGAAATATTGTTTACTATGATCTTGCTCTTTATAACGATTATTTACTTTAGTAAATGGAAATGCAAATATATACTGATAGGTATTTTATGTGGTTTAAATACTATGATAAAACCATTTTTTTTGGTATTTTTCTTTGCTGTATTTTTAATTGAATTTATTATGAATAAAAAGTTTTTTGGTGCACTGAAAAATTCTTTAATCATATTGGTTATGGCATCACTAGTAATATCACCATGGGTTTATAGAAATACTAAGATGATGGGTCAATTTACTTTTGTGTCCAATAATGGAGGAATAGTTTTATATATAAACAATAATTCAGAGAATAAGTTTGGAAGATGGATGCCAGTAGAAAATGTTAAAAATTCTATTGTAAAGACAAAAGAATATAAGAAGGCTAATGCTACAGAAAAAGATAAAATGTTAACTAAGGCAGCTAAAAATTGGATAAAAACTCATCCAATACGTTTTATAGAATTAGGATTTGAAAGACTACTTAATAATTATTGTTTAGGTGATGATATTTTATATGTTACATATGGAACTGGAATGAAAATTTATCTTATTATTATCTTATTTATATTAACTAATATTATAAGAAATATCATATTTATTCCTGCTATTATATACATTTTCAAAAAAGGTCTTGCTGTCTTAAAGGCTATTATTAAAAGAAAAGATTATGAATTAGATAAATTTGAATTGTATAATGTGGTTTTATTTTTTATGTTTAGTGCTATATATTTTATAACAGAAGGACAAGGGAGATATGCTTTTCCAGAAATATTCATAATGGTATATTCTTTTTACTATTTTAGAAAGGAACGCAAAATATTACAAGAAAATAAAATAATGCAGTCATCAGAGATTGTTCAGCCTAATACTTCGTGTAAATCAAGGTCGTTCTGATGATAGAATAGGGATTATCTTAAAAATTAACTTTAAGATAATCTTTTTTTTAGTTGCTGAATTGAATATGTAAATAAATTACCCAAACAAGTAAAAATATTACTAATCATAAAGTCAATAAAATAAGGAAAGTAAACAAAATAATCAGAAAATTCTTACCTAATATATTATAAAATAAAAGAGTAAAAATAATTTAAATTTATGGAGGTACTTTTATGGGACAAGAAGCATTGGGAATGATAGAAACAAAAGGACTAGTAGGAGCAATTGAGGCAGCAGATTCAATGGTAAAGGCAGCAAATGTAGCTCTTATAGGATATGAAAAAATTGGATCAGGTCTTGTAACAGTTATGGTAAGAGGAGATGTAGGTGCAGTAAAGGCAGCTACAGATGCAGGAGCAGCTTCCGCTAAACGTGTAGGAGAAGTAGTATCTGTACATGTAATTCCAAGACCACATACTGATGTGGAGAAAATATTACCTAAAGTAATAGAATAATATTTTTAAGGGGTAATGAATAATGGATAATAACTTGATTGCAAACGTTTTAGAGGAAGTTAAGAAAAGAATAAATATAGATGGCATGGATAAAGAACAGATAAGTAAAATTGTTCAAAACATAGCATGCCAAATGTTAAGCAATGATGTTAAAGAAGAAAAGGTTCAAGAGAAAGAAATTGAGCAAAATAAAGTTGAAGAAAAAAAGGAGGCAAATGCAATGAGCGCACCATCACCAATAACAGAGTTTGTAGGTACAGCAAATTATGGAGATACAGTGGGATTAGTTATAGCTAATGTTGATACTTTATTACATGAGAAAATGGGATTGGATAAAAAATACCGTTCAATAGGTATAATAAGTGACAGAACAGGTGCAGGCCCTCAAATAATGGCTGCAGATGAGGCTGTAAAGGCTACAAATACAGAAATAGTAAGTATTGAATTACCAAGAGATACAAAGGGTGGAGCTGGACATGGTGCTTTAATCATATTCGCTGCAGAAGATGTATCTGATGCTAGAAGAGCTGTAGAAGTTGCTCTTAAAGATACAGATAGAACTTTTGGGGATGTTTATGGATTTGATGCAGGACATGTAGAACTTCATTATACAGCAAGAGCAAGTTTAGCTTTAGAAAAAGCTTTTGGTGCTCCACTTGGAAAGGCATTTGGAATAATTGTTGGTGCTCCAGCAGGTATTGGAGTTGTAATGGCAGATACAGCATTAAAAACTGCTAATGTAGATTTAGTAAGTTATGCAAGTCCAAGTCAGGGAACTTCACTTACTAACGAGGTTATTATAACAATAACTGGAGATTCAGGTGCTGTTAGACAATCAGTAATTGCTGCTAGAGAAGTAGGAATTGCACTTGCAAAATCAATGGGCCAAGATCCTGTATCAACTACAGGCGAACCATACATTTAAGATTTAGTTGATCAGTCAGTAAATAGTAGTGCTTAGTTAATTAAAAAAAGGTGGTGCTGAAATTAATGAAAAGATCTAAAAGGTTTGAAATATTGGAAAAAAGACCAGTGCACAATGATGGATTTGTAAAAGAGTGGCCAGAAGTAGGACTTATTGCAATAGGAAGTCCTAAGGATCCAATTCCAAGTATAAAAGTAGAAAATGGTAAAATAACTGAAATGGATGGTAAAAAAAGAGAGGATTTTGATTTTATAGATACTTTCTTAGCTGGCCATGCTATTAATATAGAAAATACCGAAAAGGCTATGGCAATAGATTCAATTGAAATAGCCAGAATGCTTACAGATATAAATGTTCCAAGAGAAAAGATTGTTAAAATAGCTACTGCTATAACACCTGCAAAGCTTGTTGAAGTAGTGGACAAGCTAAATGTAGTTGAAATGATGATGGCTCTTCAAAAGATGAGAGTTAGAAAACATCCTTCAAATCAGGCTCACGTTACAAATTTACGTGATAATCCTATTCAAATTGCAGCAGATGCAGCAGAAGGTGCTTTAAGAGGCTTTGATGAAGAAGAAACAACAGTAGGTATAGTAAGATATGCTCCATTTAATGCTGTTGCAATTCTTGTAGGATCTCAAGTTGGAAGAGCTGGAGTTCTTACTCAATGCTCACTTGAAGAAGCAACCGAACTTAAACAAGGTATGCTTGGATATACTGCATATGCAGAAACTATTTCTGTATATGGAACTGAACCAGTATTTGTAGATGGTGATGATACACCTTACTCAAAAGCTTTCTTGGCATCAGCTTATGCATCAAGAGGACTTAAGATGAGATTTACATCAGGAACAGGTTCAGAAGTTCAAATGGGATATGCAGAAGGAAAATCAATGCTTTACTTAGAAGCAAGATGCATAATGATAACAAGAGGTGCTGGAGCTCAAGGCTTACAGAATGGTTCTGTTAGTTGTATAGGTGTTCCTGCAGCAGTACCAGGAGGCATAAGAGCAGTACTTGCTGAAAACCTTATAACTACAATGCTTGACCTAGAAGTTGCATCAAGTAATGACCAGACATTTACTCATTCTGATATAAGAAGAACTGCAAGAACTATGATGCAATTCTTACCAGGAACTGATTTCATTTGTTCAGGATACAGCTCAACTCCAAACTATGACAATATGTTTGCAGGATCTAATTGGGATGCAGAAGACTACGATGATTGGGTAGTTATGGAAAGAGATTTAAAAGTTGATGCAGGCCTTGTTCCAGTAAAAGAAGAAGATGTAA
Source organism: Clostridium sp. JS66 (assembly GCF_033561535.1). Classification (NCBI taxonomy): domain Bacteria; kingdom Bacillati; phylum Bacillota; class Clostridia; order Eubacteriales; family Clostridiaceae; genus Clostridium; species Clostridium sp. JS66. Next base: position 1,433,485 of record NZ_CP131467.1, read on the forward strand.
TAGCTGTTAGAAATAAGGCAGCAAAAGCAATTCAAGCTTTATTTAAAGAATTAGGACTTCCAGTTATAACTGATGAAGAAGTTGAAGCTGCAACTTATGCTCATGGCAGCAACGATATGCCAAAGAGAAATGTTGTAGAAGACTTGAAAGCAGCACAAGATATGTTATCAAGAGGGGTTACAGGTCTTGACTTTGTAAAAGCTCTTCATAAAGGTGGATTCCCTGATATAGCTGAAAGAGTTTTGAGCTTATTAAAACAGAGAATAGCAGGAGACTATCTTCATGCATCAGCTATATTTGATGAAAACTTCAACGTAATAAGTGGAGTTAATGATCAAAATGATTATATGGGTCCTGGAACAGGATATAGACTGGATGGAGAGAAATGGGAAAAGATTAAGAACATAGATTTTGCTTTAGATCCAGATAAAATGTAGAGGGGAGCGGTTAAGTATGGTAAATTCAGTATCTAACGAGGAGTTAATAGAATTGATAACTAAACAAGTTTTGGATCAATTGACATCTAACAATTCAAGTGCCTCTAAAACTTCCAGTGCTGTTTCAAGTGTTGGAAAAATGAAATTAGAGGAAGTAGGTAATGCTGAAGTTGGAAAGAGAAGCGATGAAGTAGTTGTAGCAGTAGGTCCAGCTTTTGGAAAGTATCAAACTGAGACAATAGTAGGAATTCCTCATGATGATGTAATAAGAGAGGTACTTGCAGGTATAGAAGAAGAGGGCATTACTCCAAGAGTTGTAAAAGTTTTACGTACATCAGATGTATCTTTTATGGCTCATGATGCTGCTGAAATAAGTGGCTCTGGAATAGGTATAGGTATACAATCAAAAGGTACTACGGTTATACACCAAAAGGATTTACAACCGCTAAATAACCTTGAATTATTCCCACAAGCACCATTAATAGATAGAGAAACTTTTAGAGCTATAGGCAAAAATGCTGCTAAATATGCTAAAGGAGAATCACCAGATCCAGTTCCAGTTAGAAATGATCAAATGGCAAGACCAAAGTATCAGGCTAAATCAGCAGTACTTCATATAAAGGAAACTGAGCATGTAGTTAAAGGTGCAAAACCTATAGAATTAAAAGTAGTTTTTGAATAGGGGTGAGATTATGGATAATAATGCTTTAATAGAACAAATAGTTAATCAGATTTTAAATAAAATGTCATCTGGTGAAGTTTCAAAACCAGCTTGTGAAGTTAAAAAGAGCTGTGATACTCTTACAGATGCTGATTACCCACTAGCTAAAAAGAGAAGTGACTTAATAAAGACAAGAAGCGGCAAGACTTTTGATGATATAAATATGGAGAATGTTCTAAATGGAAGTGTAACTCTTGATGATATAAAGATTACTCCAGAAGTTCTTTTATATCAAGCTCAAATAGCAGAGTCAATAGGCAGAGATCAATTTGCAGCAAATTTAAGAAGAGCAGCTGAACTTACATTTGTACCTGATGATAGAGTACTTGAAATATATAATGCATTAAGACCTTATAGGTCAACAAAACAGGAACTTTTGGATATAGCAGATGAACTTGAAAATAAATACAATGCAAAAATTTGTGCTTCCCTTGTTAGAGAAGCTTGTGAAGTATATGAAAAGAGGGAAAAACTAAGAGTTTAGGTAGGTGGTCTAAGTGAAACTTGTAGCAGGAGTTGATATAGGAAATTCTACCACAGAAGTAGCCATAGGTGATGTAGATGGTGAACTTAAATTTTTAACAAGTAGCATAGTAAAAACCTCAGGAGTAAAAGGAACTTTAGACAATGTTGCAGGCATTTTAACGGCTCTTAAAGATGCCTGCAGCAACTTAAACAAGAACATAAGTGATTTAAATACTATATGCATAAATGAAGCTACCCCAGTTATTGGTGATGTTGCTATGGAAACTATAACAGAAACCATAATAACTGAATCTACCATGATAGGGCATAATCCTGATACTCCAGGAGGTGTCGGAGTAGGAACAGGAAGAACAATATTTTTAGATGAATTAGAAAGAATTCATGAAAATGATAAGGTAATATGTGTTATTCCTAAAAATGTTGATTTTGAAACTGCATCAAAAAAGCTAAATGAAGGTTTTGAAAGAAATTTGGAGATAACTGGAGCTATAGCACAAGGTGACGACGGAGTTATAATATGTAACAGATTGCATAAAAAAATACCAGTTATTGATGAAGTTTCTTACATAGATAAGGTACCTATGGGAATGCTTGCAGCTGTAGAGGTTGCAGAAGTAGGAAAAACAATAAAGACCCTATCTAATCCTTATGGACTTGCTACTTTATTTAATCTTTCACCAGAAGAAACTAAGCATATAATTCCTATATCAAGGGCATTAATAGGAAACAGATCCGCAGTAGTTATAAGAACTCCTGAAGGAGATGTAAAAGAAAGAGTTATACCTGCAGGAAAACTTATTTTATTTGGAACTTCAGAAAAGAAGGTTTCTATTGAAGAAGGTTCTGAAGGTATAATGAAAAACTTAGGTGAAGTATGGCCTCTTAATGATGTAAGTGGAGAGTCAGGTACTAATGTAGGTGGAATGATAGAAAGAGTAAGACAAATAATGGGTGAACTTACATCACAAAATATTGAAGATATAAAAATACAGGATATTTTAGCTGTAGATACCTTTAAACCTCAAAAAGTGCAAGGTGGACTTGCTGGTGAATTTGCATTAGAAAATGCTGTAGCATTAGCTGCAATGGTTAAAACTAGTAAATTACCTATGGAAAACATAGCAAGAAAATTGCAAGAAAGCACAGGTATTAAAGTGGTAATTGGAGGGGTAGAAGCCAACATGGCAGTGCTTGGAGCATTAACTACCCCTGGAACAGATAAGCCTCTTGTAATACTTGACATGGGAGGAGGATCTACAGATTCTGCATATATAAGTAAAGAAAGTAAGGTAAAATCCATTCATCATGCAGGAGCAGGAGAAATGGTTACCATGTTTATAAATTCAGAGCTTGGTCTTGATGATTATAACTTATCTGAAGATATAAAAAAATATCCTTTAGCTAAAGTAGAAAGTCTTTTCAATTTAAGGTATGAGGATGGAACGGTGTGTTTTTTTCAACAGCCTTTAGATGCTTCATTATTTGCAAGAAATGTAGTTGTAAAGAATGATGAGATGATTCCAATACCAACTAAGGACTCTTTGGAAAAGATAAGGCTTGTTAGAAGAGATGCAAAGAAAAAGGTGTTTGTAACTAACGCCATAAGAGCACTTAGAGATACAGCACCAAATGGAAATTTGAGAAGTATAGAATTTGTGGTATTAGTTGGAGGATCTGCTCTTGATTTTGAAATTCCAGAAATGGTATCAGAAGAATTATCTCACTATGGTATAGTTTGTGGAAGTGGAAATATAAGAGGAATAGAAGGACCAAGGAACGCTGTGGCTACGGGACTTGTGTTATCTTATTATAACAACTTGAGAGGGTAATTATTATGGTAAATAGTGTTTTAGATAGGCCAAGTATATTAGTATATGTAGAAAATGAGCAAGAATCTCTTTTTAAAGAGATTCTTGCTGGTATAGAAGAAGAAGGAATACCTTATGATTTAATAAAGAAGCCTATAGAAAAAAAGAATTTTGTAGAAAAAATTTATTCTCTTTGTCATAAGTCTAGAATGGGTATAGCTGTTGGTGTACAGGAAAGTACAGTGGTACTTCACTACAACAAATTAAAAGAAGATAAACCATTATTAGATATAAAATTAAATTTTTATGAAAAAGAAAAAGCAAGAAAAATAGGTTCTAACGCAGCTAGGTTATATAAGGCAATGCCATTTAAAGATGTAAATGAATCCAATGAAGCAGATGCAGAGCTTATAGAGAAAATATCAGCAGCTGTAATGGATATATTAAAAAATAGATAAATTTGTGAGTTAAAGGGGGCATTTTTATGAAAGAAGCCCTGGGGCTTATTGAAACTGTTGGCATGGCTGCAGCTATAGAAGCAGCAGATACTTGTGTAAAATCCGCAAATGTGGAACTTATAGGATATGAATTAACAAGAGGACAAGGCATGGTAACAGTTAAAATCAAAGGTGATGTAGGTGCGGTAAAGGCAGCTGTGGAATCAGCAAAAGTTAGTGCAGCTAAAGTAAACAAGGTTGTATCTACTTTGGTAATACCAAGACCAGCACAGGGAATTCAAGGTATTATAGAGTCTGATTCAACTGTTGGTATTGAAAGAGAAGAAGATAATAAAAAAGAAGCTTCGGAAGACAACAAAGAAGTAGAGATAGCTAAAGAAGAAATAACCAAACAAGATGAAGAAGAAGAGGCAAAACACGAAGAAGAAAAAGTAATTAAAGATGAAACAAATAAAGAGGAAATAAATAAAGAAAAGACAGTTACAGAGCAAAAAGAGACATTAAATATTCAAAAAAAAACGGAAAAAGAAGAAGTAGAAAAAAAAGAAGAAATAGTTGAACCTAAAGAAAATATAAAACAGCAAGAATTAAAAGAGGATAGCGAAATATGCAATATTTGTCATGATGCTGCGTGTCCTCGTAGAAAAGGACAGCCTAAGAATATGTGTATACATTACAATGAAATGCAAGGTGATATAAATGGCAGAGATTAAAAAAGAAAAGCTCATAGCTGATATAGTAGAAAACATAATGGGAAAATATCAAATAAAAAATACAGAATTTTCAATTCCTGTAGGAGTTTCTAACAAACATATACATGTAACTCAAGAAGATTTAGAAATTCTATTTGGAAAAGGTTATGAACTTACAGTGAAAAGTCCAGTAAAACAAATTGGTCAATTTGCAGCTAATGAAACTGTAACTATAGCAGGACCAAAAGCAGCTTTTCATAAGGTAAGAATACTCGGACCTGTAAGAAGTTATAGTCAAGTAGAAATATCGAGAACAGATGCTTATACTCTTGGAATAAAACCACCAGTAAGAAATTCAGGTGATCTTGAAAACTCTGAAAGCTTATGTGTAATAGGTCCTAAAGGTATGATAGTGTTTAAAAATAAAGTTATATGTGCAAATAGACATATACACATGCTTCCACCTCAAGCAGAGGAGTATGGTGTAAAAGATGGAGATTTGGTTCAGGTTGAAACCAATGGACCTAAAGGAGTAATATTTAAAAATGTTCTCATAAGAGTAAGTACAAAATCTGCATTGGAATTTCATATAGATACAGATGAAGCTAATGCAGCTGAAATTAAGAGTAATGATTTCATAAGAATTATAAGCAAGAATAGGTGATTGATATGGATAGTTTAGATAAGGCAAATGACTTTATAAAGAATATGGAGAAAACCTTTGAAACTCCTCAAGAAATAGATAATAAGACAAAGCTTAAAGTAGGAGTGGATTTAGGTACTTCAAATATAGTAGTCACTGTTTTAGATGAAAATAACAATCCCGTAGCTGGTGAAATGAGAAAAGCATCAGTGGTTAGGGATGGAATAGTAGTGGAATATTTAAAAGCAGTTACTATAGTTAGAGAATTAAAGGAAAAGCTAGAGAAAAAACTTAATAGAAAGCTTGATTACGCAGCTACAGCTATTCCACCAGGAATAAGTTCAGGAAATACAAAAGTTATAACAAATGTGGTAGAATCCTGTGGATTTGAAGTAACAAGTGTAATAGATGAACCAACAGCAGCTTCAAAAGTACTTCAAATTCAAAATGGAGCTGTTGTAGATATAGGTGGAGGAACTACAGGAATATCTATACTAAAGGATGGAAATGTAGTTTACTCGGCAGATGAACCAACAGGAGGACATCATTTGAGCTTAGTAATATCCGGAAGTTTGGATATGGATTATGAAGATGCAGATGAATATAAGGTTAAGTCTGAAAACTATAATACAGTATTTCCACTAGTAAGGCCAGTAGTAGAGAAAATGGCTAATATAATTTTGCATCACGTTAGGGGATATGATGTAAAGACAATTTATTTAGTAGGGGGAACTTGCTGCCTTAAAGATATCGAAAAAGTAGTGGAGAAATATACAGGTATAGAGACAATAAAACCTTATGATCCATTACTTGTGACACCTATGGGTATATCTATGAGTAGTTCAGCTGTTTAGAGTATACATAAAGATATAATACTCATGGATATGAAAAATATTAATAGGGGATTGTACTAACTAGATAACTTAAAGTAAGGTTTATTTGATTAGTAAAAGAGGTGAGTAATAGATGGAAATTGAGCAATTAATAAAGCCTATAGTTACTCAAATATTAAATATGATGAATAAAAAAGTACTATTGTTTATAAGTGGTGGAGCTGTAAATGTAAAAGATATATTTAACACTCTTTCTTCTTACGGAATAGTACATTATGATATTGTACGTACTGATGGTTCCAATAAGTCTATACCAGAAGAATGCATAAAAGGTTTAAATGGAAATTTAATAAATTGTAAAAATGATATGGTAAAGGCTATAAAGGAAGCAGATGTAATATTAGTACCTGTTATGACTAGAAATACTTTAAGTAAATGTGCACTAGGCATATCAGATAATTTAGTTACTCTTGGCATAGCTGAGAGTCTTATGATGAATAAGGAAGTAATAGCAGTAAAAGATAGTTTTGATCCATCCAATAATGTAAATATATCTTTAGGATATTCTAAAAATCCTGTCTACAATAATTTTATTTCAGATTATGAAAAAAGACTTGTATCCTTTGGAGTAAAGTTTATAAATTCAGAACAACTTGATGAAGCACTTCAACAAAAATTAAAATTTGATATAAATATTAACAAGTTTGAAAAAAGTGTAGATCAAGTTAAAAATAATAACTGTGAAGAAAAAGCTCAAGAAGCAAAAATAGATACTTGTAAAAAAGAAAAGGAAAATATAAAGGTTCTATCAGGTGTTTTGACAATGCAAGATATCATAATAGCACTGAATGGAAGTAAAGAATTGCATGTGAAGCAGGGAGCTTTGATAACCTCTCTTGCTCAGGATTATATTTATAACAAGGGCATAGAAGTAAAATATTATTAAGGTGTGTGAAGTAAGTTAGAATTTATACTTTTACTTTACATGCTAGTAGCAAAGGAGTAGAGTAGCATGTTTTTAGCAAAGGTTGTTGGAAATGTAGTTTCAACTCAAAAAGATGAAAAGTTTGTGGGTACTAAGCTTCTTATAGTTAGGAAAATGGATGAAAATAGACAATTAATAGGAGAATCGTTGGTTGCTATAGATACAGTTGGAGCTGGAAACGGTGAAATAGTTCTTGTAGTTACAGGAAGTGGTGCAAGGTATGTTGACACTTCAGAAAGAGTAATTCCATCAGATGCTTCTATTATTGGTATTGTGGATTCTGTTGAAGTAACAGACAGTTAAAGGTGGTGGAAATCCTATGAAAATTTATACAAAGACTGGGGACAAAGGAACAACTAGTCTTGTGGGTGGAAGTAGAACTGAAAAAAGTGATATAAGAGTATGGTGCTATGGCACTATTGATGAAACAAATTCAGCACTTGGAATGGCAAGAAGTCATATAGATAATAAAGAGATTAGGGAGATAATACTTAAAATTCAAAAGACACTTTTTGAATTAGGAGCTGAACTTGCTTCAGTTGGTACTGATAATTATAAAGAAAGAGTAAAAGAAGAAGATATTAATTTCTTAGAGAATACTATTGATAAAATGGAAAGTTTAAAACCAGATATCAATGGATTTATAGTTCCAGGTGGAACAGAGGAATCTTCATATCTGGATATAGCAAGGACAGACGCAAGGAGAGCTGAGAGATATATGACAGAACTTATTTCAAAGTATGATATAAGTGAAAAACTTCTTAAATATGTAAATAGGCTTTCAGATGCTATATATGCATTAGCAAGATATATAGATTATAAGGATATATTTGAAAAGGTACATCAAAATGTAGGAAATATTTTGGGTAACACAGAAAAGTCAAATAAAAATTCAAAAATTGAAAAGCTGGATAGAAATTTGGCAGAATATATAACTTCTCATTGTATAAGAAAGGCAGACGAAATAGAGATTCCTATGGTTATATCTATAGTAGATAATGGTGGAAATTTAATTATGTTACAGCGCATGGATGATTCTCTTTTAGGAAGCATAGAAGTGTCTATGGGAAAAGCTTATACGGCTGTAGCTTTTAAAATGGCCACAAATGAACTTAAAGATATGGCCGTTCCAGAAGGCGAACTATATGGCATAGGAAATTTAAAAAAGGTAATTACTTTTGGGGGAGGATATCCTCTTAAAATAGGAAATAAATTAGTTGGTGCTATAGGTGTAAGTGGTGGAACCGCAGAACAGGACATGCTTGTATCTAAATATGGTGTAGAAGTTTTTGAGGAGGTAGTTTTAAATGGAATTAGAAAGTAATGAATTATCCGTTATAATAGAGAAAGTCCTAAAGGAAATGAATAAAAAAGAGTTTGGTAAGAAAGAAAGCGATGGCATATTTGATACCATGGATGAAGCTGTAGAAGCATCTTATAAAGCTCAGAAAAAATATTCAAGTTATTCATTAGAGCAGAGAGAAAAGTTAATACAAGCTATGAGAAAAGCAATTATGGATAATGCTATGGAAGTAGCTAATTTATGTGTAAAAGAATCAGGAATGGGACGAGTAGATCATAAATATTTAAAACTTAAATTAATAGTTGAAAAAACTCAAGGAACAGAAATTTTAAGACCAGAAGTTTATACAGGAGATAATGGTCTTACTCTTATAGAGCATGGAGCATTTGGTGTTATAGGTGCTATAACTCCATCTACAAATCCAGCAGCTACAGTAGCTTGCAATAGTATATGCATGTTAGCTGGGGGAAATACAGTAGTATTTTCACCACACCCAGGAGCATTAAATTCATGTCTTACTATGATAAGAATACTAAATAAAGCTATTAAAGAAGCAGGTGGACCTGAAAATCTTATAACTTCTGTAAAAGCACCATCAATAGAAAACACAAATATTATGATAAACCACAAGAGAATAAGACTTGTAGTAGCAACTGGTGGTCCTGGAATAGTTAAATTAGTTTTATCATCAGGTAAAAAAGCTATAGGTGCAGGAGCAGGAAATCCTCCAGTAGTTGTAGATGAAACTGCTGATATACCAAAGGCAGCAAGAGACATAATAGCAGGCTGCAGTTTTGATAATAATTTACCTTGTATAGCAGAAAAAGAAGCTATTGTAGTAGAGTCTGTTTATGAGGAACTTATAAAAGAATTTAAGAAGAACAGAGTTGTATATGAACTTACTGATGAGGAAGCAGAAAAATTAGTAGGTAAAGTTTTAAATTATGATGAGAAAAACAAAAAGTATTCTATAAATAAAAAATTTGTAGGAAAAGATGCTAAATACTTATTAGAAAGCATTGGAAAAGATGCAGGTATTGGAGTTGAATGTTTAATCTATAGAGCAGAAAATAGTCATCCATTTGTACAAGAAGAACTTATGATGCCAATTTTACCTATAGTAAAAGTAAGGAATGTAGATGAAGCTATAGAAACAGCAGTAGAAGATGAACATGGAAATAGACACACTGCTATGATGCATTCTAAAAATGTAGTTAATTTAACTAAAATGGCAAGAGCTATAGATACTACTATATTTGTAAAGAATGCACCATCTTATGCCGGAATAGGCTTTGGTGGTGAAGGACATACAACTTTCACTATAGCAGGACCTACAGGAGAGGGAATTACTAATGCAGTAACATTTACAAGACAAAGAAGATGCACAATGGTTGATTCTTTTAGAATAGTATAATTTAAAAGTTGAAAGTTGAGAATTGAGACTCAACTTTCAACATAAAAAGAAAGGGGGGTAACTTGTGAGCCTTATAGATAAGATTCATGAAGCAGGCGTTGTAGGTGCAGGAGGTGCAGGTTTTCCTACGGATAAAAAGCTTAATTGTAAAGTAGAATATTTTATAATTAACGGATTGGAATGTGAACCTCTCCTGCAATCAGATAAATATATAATGAGAAATAAAAGTGATGAAATAGTAAAAGCAGCACAGGAAATAGGAAAATTAGTGGAAGCTTCAAATATAGTTATAAGTTTAAAAAAGGAATATGAAAAAGAAATAGAAGCACTAAAGAAGTCTATAGACAAATTAAATTCTAATGTAACTTTATATTTATCAGATGTATTTTACCCTGCAGGAGATGAACAAACACTGGTGTATGAAGTTACAGGAAGGACAATACCACCAGCAGGTATTCCTTTAAATGTAGGAGCTGTAGTATCTAATGTTAGTACGGTTTTTAATATATATGAAGCTATGGAAGATAAGCCTGTTATGTATAAATATGTTACGGTTATAGGAGAAGTTGGAACACCTTCAATAATTAAAGTTCCTATTGGTACTCCTGTATTAGAATGTATAGAGAGCTGCGGCGGAGCTAAACTTGATGACTATGCAGTAATAATGGGCGGACCTATGATGGGAAAAAGGGTATTAAAGAAGGATCTAGAAAGCAGATTTATAACTAAAACCGATGGAGCTATTATAGTACTGTCTTCAGAACACTATTTATTTAATAGAGAAAAAATTACCATAGAGCATATGAAGAAACAAGCAAAATCAGCTTGTATACAATGTCACTATTGTACTGATATGTGTCCTAGAAATTTAATAGGACATCCTATGCATCCTCATAAAATTATGAGAAATGTGGCTTTTGGCGTTGAGGATGAGGAAGCCTTAAAAGAAACACTTATATGCTGTGAATGTGGAGTTTGTGAAATGTATGCTTGTCCTATGGGATTATCTCCAAAAAGGATAAATGTATATTTTAAAAATGAATTGAGAAAGAAAGGCATAAAGTGGGTAAATGATAAGAAAAGATTTGAAGCATCTTTAGTAAGGGATTATAGAAAAGTACCTACAAAGAGACTTATCAGCAGACTTCACCTAAATGATTATATTGGCCAGGTTTTGAAAGAAGGAGAAGAAATAATACCTTCTAAGGTACAAATACCACTTAAACAAAATATAGGAGCACCAGCTGAAGCCATAGTTTCTTTAGGAGATAAAGTATTTAAAGGACAGAAAATAGGAGAAATAAAAGAAGGAAATATGGGTGCCAATATACATGCTAGCATAGATGGTGTTGTATCAGACATAAAAGATGGCAGGATTGTTATAAAGCTTATGAAGCCAGAGGTGATTGTATGATAAAAACTATAGGAATGTTGGAATTAAACAGTATAGCAAAAGGACTTGAAACAGCAGATAAAGTAGTTAAAGCAGCAGAAGTAGATTTACTTCTTGCAAGAACAATATGTCCTGGAAAATACATTATTCTCATAACGGGAAATGTTGGTGCTGTAAAATCAGCTATAAATACAGGAGAAGAATTTGCACAGGAATATTTGGTAGATAAATTAATGCTTCCAAATGTGCATTATCAGGTTATACCAGCTATTAATGAAGCTACAAATGTGGAGAAAATAAAGGATTTAGGAGTACTTGAATTTTTTAGTGTATCCGCAGCTATAATTGCAGCAGATGCTGCTGTAAAATCAGCTAATGTAGACTTAATTGAACTTAGGTTAGGTATAGGTATAGGTGGAAAATCCTTTGTAACTTTAACTGGAGATGTAAGTTCAGTTAAGAATGCAGTTACAGTAGGTGCTAACACTGCTTTGGACAATGGAATGTTTGTAAATAAAGCCGTAATATCTGGACCAGATAAGCAGTTAATTAAATTTTTATAACTTTCCACATTAAAGGAGGAATAAAATATGGCAAAGATAATAATAGCCCCAAGTAGATATGTGCAAGGAAATGGTGAATTAAAAAATATTAAAGAACATACTAAAGCTCTTGGAAAATCATTTTTCATAATTGCTAGTGAAAATGGAATAAAAAGAAGCAAATCAATTATTGAAGACAGCTTTAAAGGATCAGATGCCAAACTTACCTTTGAAAAATTTAATGGAGAATGTTGTAAAAGTGAAATAGATAGATTAAGAAAATGTGTAAAGGACAATAATTGTGATGTAGTAGTAGGCATGGGTGGAGGAAAAATATTTGATACTGCAAAAGCAGTAGCTTATTATGAAAATCTTCCTGTAGTTGTAGTTCCTACTATAGCGTCAACAGATGCACCTTGTAGTGCTTTATCAGTTATTTATACAGAAGAAGGAGTATTTAGTGAATACCTAGTACTACCTAAAAATCCTGAATTAGTTTTGGTGGATACTGGTATTGTAGTTAAGGCTCCAGCAAGATTGTTGGTATCAGGTATAGGTGATGCACTTGCTACTTACTTTGAAGCAAGAGCTTGTGTAAGATCCAATAGCTTAAATTTAAGTGGAGGAAAGATAACAAAAGCTGCAATTACTTTAGCAGAGCTTTGCTATAATACATTATTAGAAGATGGATTTAAAGCAAAACTTGCAGTGGAGAATAAAGTTTGTACTGAAGCAGTTGAAAATATAGTTGAAGCTAATACATACTTAAGTGGTGTAGGTTTTGAAAGTGGTGGATTAGCAGGAGCTCATGCTATACACAATGGATTTACAGTACTTGAGCATTGTCATCATTTATATCATGGAGAAAAAGTAGCTTTTGGTACTATTGTACAGTTAGTTTTAGAAAATAGTCCAATGGAAGAAATAGAAGAAGTTATTGGGTTATGTATAGATTTAGGACTTCCTATTACTTTGGATGATATGGGAATAACTGAAGTTAAGGAAGAAGAAATAAGAAAAGTAGCAGAAGCTAGTTGTGCAGAAGGTGAAAGTATTCACAATATGCCATTTAAAGTTACTGCAGATGATGTATATGCTGCTATACTTACAGCAGATTCACTTGGAAAGATTTATAAATAATAAGTACATTGCGACATAAACGCATGTAAGCGAAGTAACTTTCAACTGTATTCCGGCTGATATATGCTGTGAAGGAAAACTCACTTCATTAAGAAGTTCTAATGCTTGAGATATTGAAAAATTCCTACCTCCTTGTATAATGTAGCCATAACATTCAATAGAAAACTATCTATACCATTTGTGAATATTACAACTTAGTTTTTTCTTATTATTCGTAATTCTTTTACCCGACAGGGTGTATGTTTCTACTCTAACTTAGTTTTCTATTTTCCCTTAAGGGGAAACCAAATTAGTAAATATTGATGTATAATATCTCCTGAATAGAAGATAGATGGACACCTCCTGGGAAATGACTCTATCGAGTCATTATTACCCGTGACTGAGCATGTCATTCCATCAGTGAGAATTCTGTGTTTAGCTGGTTAGGTTTCCCTTTGGGAATTACCTGTGTCACAAACAAGGTTACAAAATTACTGATAGAAATGGAATATCTATTCTATCTCTTACAAACAAAGGAGATAATGTATATGAGTAAATTTTTTTATAGACCAACAGTTGGAATTGATGTATCCGCAGATTTTTCAGTAGCTGCTATACTAGCACCTAACGGTGAAATTTATAGAAAACCTTTTAAGATTATGCATAATAGAAATGGTTTTGATTACCTAGTAGATCAAATAAAAAAAGTGGAAGAAGAGTTTAGCATGAAAACAGCCATTTTCATGGAATCTACTGGTGTATACCATCTTACTCTTTTCCACTTTCTTAAAGATACATTTGAAGTATGTATCCTTAATCCACTCATTACTAATTGTAACAAAAATGTGGATATAAGAAAAGTAAAAAATGATAAAAAAGATGCATTAACCATTGCTAATATAGGTAAATTTCAAGATGTCAAATATTCTTCTAGTTTTGATATTGAAATCTACACTTTAAAATCTCTTTGTAGAGATTACTATAAATTTACTGATAGTAAATCTACATTTACAAAAAAACTTTCTACGGATTTAAGAGTCATTTTTCCTGGTTACAGGTCTGTTTTTTCAAATATTACAGGAAAAACATCAATAGCCATTTTAAAAAAGTATTCTAGTGCTGAAGCAGTTTTAAATGCTGATAGAGATGAAGTTATTAATCTCATTTCAAGCAATTCTAGAAAAGGGTTAGTACATAGTGAAAAGATATATAAAAAGTTATATGCTGCTGCTGAGGAAGCTGTTTACATTGGTCTTAAATCACCAAGTCTATTTGTAAAAGTAATTAATACTATTGCAATAATAGAATCATTGGAAATCCAAATTGGAAACCTATTAACTGAAATTCATATATTAATGTGTAGCAATAGAATTTCTGATGAATTTAAGAAAAATGTACAATTACTTTACTCAATACCTGGTGTTGGAGATTTTACATCCATTGCAATAATGAGCGAAATTGGTAATATTAAAGGTTTTGTTAAACCTAAGCATTTAGTTGCATATTTTGGCTTAGATCCTTCAGTTAAACAATCTGGTAAGTTTAATAGTAACAAAAATGTTATGTCTAAACGAGGTACCCGAATAGGACGAAGAGCCTTATATGTTGTCGCGTTATCATCCGTACGTAAAAGTAGAAACGGTGAACCAATAAATAAAGTTTTACTTAATTTTTATACTGAAAATATGAAAGGTAAAAGTAAAAAAGTAGGCTTAGTGGCAATAATGCATAAGCTAATTAACTACATATTCTCTGTTCTTAAAAATCAAAAAGAGTATGAATTACGTGACCCTAAAATACATACAAAAATGTATCTTAATAAGCTATCTAAACCAGCAGCCTAACGGCTAAAATAATTAGGAAGTAATTTCCATTATTCGTGTTTTTTAATGGATTTTTTGTGATACCTATTTTTATTAATAAAATTTTTTATAAAAACTTATTGACTTTTACTAGCTGGTCTCAAATGCGACGTCCTGTCGCTTTCGGAGCTTTTGCCTTCCTGGCAAAAATTACGAAATTTTTCAGACCAAGTAAGGAAACTCCTCTTCGTTTCCTCAGAGGAGTAAGCGATTCGCACAAAATCATAGATTTTGGCTCTCTGCTTAACAACTTCTAAAATTCGTTCGAATCTTCCTTCATAGCATATATCAGTCTCCATACAGTTGAAAGTTACTTCTTGATGCATTGCGTTTACACATAATACATTATGATATGACTCTTAATAAAAAGCGTAGCTTTCATAATACTTATTACTTGGTTTGCGCATATTTAAATTATTTTAATAATACCCTATGGCGCAGCCTGAAAAAATAGTAAGCTAGTTGATTATTAACTGTATCTGAAATATTTGTATGTTTCAGCATTATATTTTTCAATCATATAAATAATAAGTCTCTTTTAAGACATTTCAGAAGAATAGGAAGCAGCTGCTTTTTAAACTAAATATATTAGCCAAACAGCAGGCTTCGCCTTAATCTTTAGGCTTTGTAAGTTATGATTATAAATATAATTTGACTTACTAAAATTACTTATAACAATGTAATTAAATGTGTACACATAAAGTCACTAGTTTGAATTTTAACTTTTATGCAGTGATATATGATAAGGGTGTCATCACATTAGCTAAATTGTTTTAGTATTATTCTTAGCTCAAAATTTTTGAAAGCCTTAGAACTTTAGTCCTGTCTGAGGGAACCGAGTTTGACAAAGTTCTTAGGCTTTCAAAAATTTTGAGCTTTAGAATAAATTGGAAACTCCTCTTCGTTTCCTCAGAGGAGTAAGCGATTCGCACAAAATCGTAGATTTTGGCTCTCTGCTTAATACATTTAGCCGTGATGACGCCCTTATCATATATCACGGAATGAAAGTTAAAATCCAAACTTCCACTGCACCCTTGTATCGCATTTTTTTTATATTAAATCAAAATTGTATGTGCGAAAGTTGAGTTTTTAACTAGAAGATTTTATTTTCACATTAAAATCTTTAGTACCAGTTGAAGTTTTTGCTGTTACCTTTACTGTATTACCTGCTCCTATGGTATATACAGTTTCCCTTAAATCGTTCATGCTTTTTAATTCTTTACCATTTATAGAAAGAATAATATCACCTTTTTTAAGCCCTGCTTCATAAGAACCACTTCCAGCAGCTATATCATAAATATAAATACCCTTTTCAAAATTTATGTCTAAGTATCCAGCCATGGATTTATCAAAGCCAACTATCCCAATAACAGGAGTATTAAATTTGCCAGTTTCTTTCAAACTTTTTAGTACTGGCTTAACTATATTAATTGGTACGGCAAAGCCTATACCTTCAGCACTGGTAATTTTTGCAGAATTTATAGCAATGACTTCTCCATTTATATTTGAAAGAGGCCCACCGCTATTCCCAGGATTAATAGAAGCATCTGTTTGAATTAAATCTTCCATAAAGGTACCTTCACTTGCTTCAATAGTTCTATTTATGGCACTTATAATTCCAGAAGTAACAGTTCTTTGGAATTTTAATCCTAATGGATTTCCTATGGCAATAGCAGTTTCGCCTATTCTAACTTTAGATGAATCTCCTAATTGTACAGGAGTAAGGTTTTTTTCATTTACTTTAATTATGGAAAGGTCTAAGCCTTCATTTGACCATACAGTATTTGCAGAAACATCCCTCCCATCATATAGAGAAACCTTTATACTTTTAGCATCAGTTCCAGCTACATGATTATTAGTAAGTATGTAGCCACTATTATCAATTATCATTCCAGAACCAACACCTTGAACTTCCTTATTTCTATTGCTTGTAAAGGTAGTTGTAATACCAACTACAGATGGTATTATTTTTTCTGCAGCAGTTGTTATAGGAGAAACATTTGTAGAGGTAGTATTTGGAGTGCTTTCCTGAGCACTTGAACTATTTTTATTAAAACTACATCCACTAAAAGTAGAAGTAATTAAAAGATTTATTAAAATTGCAGAAATTGCTTTAAATATTTTCGAGATAATCACCACCTTACAATATTTTAAAAATTATATTTAAATATAAATCACAAATAAGATAATTTGTAAGGATTATAATTTTGGATGAATATCTTCCAATCTATGAGGCAAATCCAAATTAGGATTAGTTAAATCACCACCAGCATTTTTTATAATATCTTTAGCTTTATCAGCATCTTTTTCCTCTAAGTTTACAATTACTCTATAATTTACATCTGTTATTTCTTCAAAGCCGCCCATTCCACTTACCATAGGACTTGCTGCAGCTAAAGGTCTTTTTGAAACATCATCAGAAAGTCCACCAGAATTAAGCACAAGAGATGACAAAGTTTCAGCCTCATTTATGGCTTTTGGAGGATCATTTCTATCATTATATTCCACATAATGGTCATTTAAATCTACTACTGATTTATTAAAGCCTTCTGATTTTAATTTTTCAACAGCACTGTTGGCATTTTTTATACCACTAAAAAAAGCTTCAATTTTCATTATAATCAACCCCTTTAATTTTATATAGTGTAATAAGTATTTTTTCACTGTAGGGTAAATATTATTCTAAATTATATAGATCAAAGTTTCAAATTATCTCAATTGAATTCAAATATAAGGTGTATAATATTAATAAAAATGAAAGATTTTATATAAAAGGAGAGGTTTGAATGCAAATAAAAGTTTATACACTAAATGCTTTTGCTAAAACAGATAATGGAGGGAATCCTGCTGGAGTTGTTTTAAATGCAGATTCTTTATCGGTATATGACATGAAAAAAATTGCAGAAAAGGTTGGCTTCTCAGAAACAGCTTTTATTAAGAAATCTAATAAGGCTGATTTTAAGATTAACTTTTTTACTCCTAATAAGGAGGTTGATTTATGTGGACATGCTACTATTGGAACCTTCTATTTGTTGGCAAGTAAGGGAATAATAAAATCAGGTCAGTACACTCAGGAAACTAAAGCTGGCATTTTAAAAGTGGAATGTAGAAATAACAATATGATATATATGAATCAGACTAATCCTAAATTTTATGAAGTGTTAAATAAAGCAGATATAGCTGATTCATTAAATATAGATGAAGAGGAAATTATGAGTGATATTCCCATTCAAATCGTGTCTACAGGATTAAAGGATATTTTAATTCCAATTAAATCATTGAAGTCATTATATAAAATAAAACCTGATTTTCAGAAAATAGCTCATATTAGTAAAAAACAAAATGTTGTTGGATATCATATTTTTACATTGGAAACAGAACATGGTTCTACGGCTCACTGCAGAAATTTTGCACCCTTATATGATATTTGTGAGGAAGCTGCAACAGGAACATCAAATGGGGCATTAAGCTGTTATTTATATAAATATGGACTTGTCTCACAAGAAAATATTAAAAATTTGTCTTTTGAGCAAGGATATTCTATGAAAAAACCATCAGAGATTTTAGCTAGTCTGATAGTTGATAATGAAGAAATTAATGAAGTAAAAGTTGGTGGAATTGCTTTAAATATTAAAGAAAGAAATATTGAATTGTGATAATGTACAAAAAATTGGACAATTTCACATAATGTTATATAAGAAATGCAAATGACGGTAGAATCGAAAAAATCTTCCATCATTTGCTATCAGCTTTGGATTAGCCATTTTATATATGAATGCTACGATAAGATATACTGCTATATTTTCTTTCTCTTTCTTTTAAATTTAAAATTTCCTTTGCAATATTAATAAACTCATTAGTTGCCTTCGTAATATACTCTCCACGCCTGTAGGCTACGACCAAGGTCAAAGTTATATTATCTATCAAAAAATTATTATGCTGATCTGCATCTACGTTTAAAAGCCATATAACATTTTCAGGTACGAAAGTAAATCCCATGCCAGCAGCAGCAATACAATATGCAGTATCAAGGTTTTTAGTTTCCATAAGAACATTTGGTTTGAAATTGGCTCTCTTAAATATTTCATCCATCAAAAGTCTCATTCTCTGCCCCTGTTCTAGTAAAATAAACGGCTCATCTTTTAAACAATTAAAATCGATTTTACAATTGTTATCTTCTAGGGGCATTTGAGAATCACATATCCAATGATCTTTTGGAGCTACAAGAAACACTCTTTCAGTGGCTATAGTTTCATATAGAATTTTTTGATTTTTCATTGGAAGATTTAGGATGGCAATGTCTATTTTACCACTTACCAGCATTGCCTCTAATCGCATAGTCACATCTTCTTTCATTACTATTTCTATTTCAGGATATTGCTTGTGAAATTCTGGTAATACCAAAGGTAGCACATGTCTTCCTGCCTGATGAGGTACACCAATTACAAGACGTCCTTTTTTTGAACCTGCGATATCACTAAGTTTCCTTTTCATTCCAGTGTTTAAATTGAGAATATTTTTAGCAGTTTCAACATATATCTCTCCTGCATAAGTTAGAATCATTGAACTAGCACTTCTATCAAACAATTTTACACCCAAATTATTTTCTAATCTCATAATGTATTGACTTAAAGAAGGCTGGGTTATGTACAATTTCTTTGCTGCTTTAGAAATGCTTTTTTCTTCTGCGATAGCCATTACATATTCAAATTGATAAATATCCATTTTAAATCCCTCCTTTTTTCATATAGTTTCATCCTATGGATATCATAATTATAATAACATTTTACACATAGTACGTTGAGGATTACAATATAATTATTAAATAATTATTTAATGATTCACAATAATCATAATAATCTTAATAATGAGAATATACAATGCGTACGCATAGAATAATAAATAACTCTAATGTAAAAACTCCTTGAATATTGAATTTAAATAGTTCACATTACAATAGGTACGGTAAAACAAATAAATTAGGGAAGTGATATATAAATGATTGACATTAAGGATCGTGTTCGTAGCAAAGCTTTGCATTCTAAGATTGTTACTGCTGAGGAGGCGGCAGCGATCATCAAACCAAACATGAACATAGGCGTTAGTGGTTTTACTCCATCGGGGTATCCAAAGGCAGTCCCATTGGCTTTGGCTGAAAGAATGAAGAAAGAAAAATTTCAAATTAATCTGTGGACAGGAGCTTCAGTTGGCCATGAGCTTGATGGAGCACTATCAGAAGCTAATGGTATTGCAAGAAGGCTACCATACCAAACAAATAAGGACTTGCGTAATAAAATTAATAGTGGAGAGGTTCAATATATTGATATGCACCTTAGCCATGTTGCACAAATGGTTCGCTATGGTTTTTTAGATAAAGTTGATGTTGCTATTGTGGAGGCTTGTGCTATTACTGAAGAAGGTTATATTATTCCAACAACATCACTTGGAAATACAGCTTCTTATGTTCAAAGTGCTGATATTGTGATTGTAGAAATAAATACCACTCAACCACTGGAATTGGAAGGCATGCATGATGTCTATATCCCACTGGATCCTCCTAATCGATTACCAATTCCACTTACTAAGGTTAATGAACGAATTGGTACTACTTATATTCCAGTTGAGCCTGATAAAATTACTTATATTGTACCTTGTGATCGTCCCGATGTTACGCGTTCACTATCAGAAATTAGTGACGATGATTTAGCCATAAGTAGCTATCTGATGGATTTTTTCGATTCTGAAGTTAAACATGGCAGGTTGCCAAAAAATTTATTGCCATTGCAATCAGGTGTAGGATCTGTGGCTAATGCTGTTATATCAGGTATGGTGAGATCGGAATATAAACACCTCAGCGTTTATACAGAAGTTATTCAGGACGGAATGTTTGATCTTATTGATGCTGGTAAATTGGACTTTGCATCCGGAACTGCATTGTCGCCTTCACCAGAGGGTTTAAAACGATTTTATGCTAATATTGATGAATATCGCAATAAGATTTTACTTCGACCACAGGAAATATCTAACAATCCGGGATTAGCTAGACGTTTGGGAGTAATAGCTATGAATACGGCTATAGAATTTGACATATATGGTAATGTAAATTCTACTCATATTATGGGCAGTAAGATGATGAATGGTATTGGTGGTTCGGGTGATTTTGCTCGTAATGGTTACTTAACAATCTTCTTCACTAAATCTACTGCTAAAAATGGCGCTATTTCCTCAATTGTTCCGATGTGTTCACATATTGATCATACTGAGCATGATACTGATGTGTTCATTACTGAGCGTGGAATAGCAGATGTTCGTGGCCTTAGTCCAAAAGAACGTGCACGTGTCATTATTAAGAACTGTGCTCATCCTGACTATCAGCCAATGTTGATGGATTATTTGGAAAGAGCGGAGAAGGCAACAGGCTTTGCACAGACCCCTAACCTTCTTGATGAGGCCTTATCTTGGCACTCTAGATTTTTAAATACAAAATCAATGAAATTCAACGGATAAACATATAATGATAATTACTTTACAAATAATGATAATGAAAAGGAGAAAAAGAGTATGGCTAATGAATCAATAAAAGCTAAAATGCAGGCGTATGATGCCAAAGTAAAAAAAGTTTCTGAGAAATTTCCAGAACGTAAAAATCTTGCCCACAATAGATTATATACTCCGCTAGATATAGAAGGATTTGATTATGAGAGCAAATTGGGCTTTCCAGGTGACTATCCTTACACAAGAGGTGTACAACCTACTATGTATCGTAGCCGTTTCTGGACTATGCGTCAATATGCTGGATTTTCCACTGCAGAAGAATCAAATAAAAGATACAAATATCTTCTAGATCAAGGACAAACTGGCTTATCATGTGCTTTTGATTTGCCAACTCAAATTGGTTATGATTCAGATGACGAACTTGCAGATGGTGAAGTTGGTAAAGTAGGAGTGCCAATCGACTCTTTAGCCGATATGGAGGTGCTTTTTAAAGATATTGATCTTAGTAAGGTTTCAACCTCAATGACCATAAATGGTCCAGCAATGGTACTATTAGCAATGTATATTGCAGTAGCTGAGAAACAAGGCGTTTCGGCTGACAAACTTAAAGGTACCATTCAAAATGATATATTGAAAGAATACTCAGCTCGTGGTACTTATATTTTTCCACCTAAACCTTCTATGAGGCTTATCACTAACATATTTGAGTATTGTTCTAAAAATGTTCCAAAGTGGAATACTATTTCCATTTCAGGATATCACATCCGTGAAGCCGGATCTTCAGCAGTTCAGGAAATTGCATTTACTATTGCCGACGGCATAGCTTATGTTGAAGCAGCTATTAAAGCTGGCCTAAATGTTGATGATTTTGCTAAAAGACTTTCCTTTTTCTGGGATGTTCATAACGATTTTTTAGAAGAAATTTGTAAATGCCGAGCTGCACGTCGTGTATGGGCTAAAGTTATGAAAGAAAGGTTTAATGCAAAGGATCCTAAGTCTATGATGTTACGTACTCATATGCAAACTGCTGGATCTATGCTTACTGCTCAACAACCTGAAAATAATGTTGTACGTGTTGCTTTACAAACAGCAGCTGCTGTTTTAAGCGGAACTCAGTCATTGCATACTAATTCTAAAGATGAGGCACTGGCATTGCCAACAGAAGACTCAGTACGTGTAGCTTTGAGAACTCAGCAAATCGTTGCTTATGAAAGTGGCTTGGGTGATGTAGTCGATCCACTAGCGGGTTCTTACTATATTGAAGCTTTGACAAACAAAATAGAAGAAGAATGCTGGGAATATATCAAAAAGATTGATGACATCGGTGGTGCTGTTGAAGCTATTGAAAAAGGTTATATCCAAAAAGAAATTCAAGAGAGTGCATATAAATGGCAAAAAGCAGTGGAAAGTGGAGAACGAATTATCGTTGGTGTAAATAAATTCCAGATTGAAGAGCCACCAGTGAAAGGTCTTCTTCATGTAGACGAATCTGTTTCTATATTGCAGAAAGAAAAATTAGCTAAAATGAAAGCTAAACGAAATAGCGTTGCACTTGAAGCAAAATTAGCTGCCTTAGAAAAAGCTGCAAGAGATGAAAATAAAAATTTAATGCCGTTTGTAATTGACACTGTTAAAGAATATGGAACTCTTGGTGAAATCTGTGGCGTATTGCGTAAAGTATTTGGTGAATATCAACCACAAGATAATTTATAAACGAAGAAAAAAGGAGGAATAATGATGAAAAAACATATTAGAGTATTAGTAGCTAAGCCAGGTCTTGATGGACATGACCGTGGAGCTAAAGTTGTAGCCCGTGCTCTTCGTGATGCTGGCTTTGAGGTAATCTATACTGGACTGAGGCAGACACCAGAAATTATCGTTGAAACAGCATTACAAGAAGACGTTGATGTAATTGCTGTAAGCATATTATCAGGTTCACATAATACTTTATTTCCAAAGATAATTGCATTAATGAAGCAAAAAAATATGAGTAGTGTACTTCTGATCGGTGGTGGAGTTATCCCATATGAAGATATCCCAGGTCTCAAGAAAGCTGGAGTTGCCGAAATATTTGGACCAGGAACTCCTACACAAGTAACTATTGATTATATTAATGAAAATGTAAAATAGTATTGTAGAGCAAGATAGTCGGTAGTATTTTCAACTACTATCCTTAGTTCTTATAATATTTGTAGATAAGGTGGTGGCAGATCTAATGGATATAGTTAAGGAAATTTTGAATGGCTCGCCGTATGCTTTGGCACGGGCTATTACAGCAATAGAAAATGAATATGATGATGCATTTTCTATTATGAAAAAAATATATCCACATATTGGTCGAGCGCATGTAATTGGTATTACAGGACCGCCTGGAGCAGGTAAAAGCACTCTGACTGATAAATTGGCTAAGCAATATCGTGAGCAAGGAAAAACTGTTGGCATTGTTGCAGTTGATCCTACTAGCCCGTTTTCTGGTGGTGCCATTCTTGGTGATCGTATTAGAATGAATAAATTGACTATGGACCCAGGAGTGTTTATACGCAGTATGGGAACTCGTGGAAGTCTTGGAGGTCTGGCACTTAAGACTTCTGATGTTGTGAAATTATTGGATGCATCGGGTAAAGACATTATTTTTGTTGAAACTGTTGGAGTAGGTCAGTCAGAAGTGGATATTGTTAAAGCTGCTGATACGACAATAGTAGCTTTGATTCCTGGTTTAGGTGATGATATCCAGGCTATCAAAGCTGGAATCCTTGAAATTGGCGATATTTTTGTGATAAACAAAGCTGATCATGACGGTGTTGAACGATTAAATACTGAGCTTGAAATGATGCTTAACTTAAATCAGAGTACGGTAGATTGGCGTCCACCTGTTAAACGAACAATCGCGAGTAATGGTAGTGGGGTAGAGGAACTCATAAGTAAGATAGAAGAACATATTAGCTATCTCAATCACTCTAATGAATTGGCTATTCGCCGAACAAAGCGTACGCGAAATGAGCTTTTATCACTTCTTAATGAACAGATTAGTCGCCGCATGTTAGCCAAGATAACAGTATCTGGTGAGCTTGATTCACTGGTAACTAGTATCGAACAACGAATGCACGATCCTTATACCGTTGTTTCTAAATTATTAGATAATTATTTGCGTTAATACTAATTTAAGATAAATAAAGGGAGGTAATCTTATGTTTAATGTTTTAAAAGTAGATCATATTGGAATTGCCGTAAAAGATTTAGAGGTTGCTAAAGAGTTTTATACTAAGAAGTTAGGTATGGAGGCACATGGTGAAGAAGTAGTTGATTCACAACATGTTAAGGTTTGCTTTATTCCTAGTGGTGATAGTGAAATAGAGCTTCTTGAATCCACTTCGCCAGATGGTCCAATTGCTAAGTTCATTGAGAAGAATGGTCAAGGAATTCAGCATATTGCTCTTAATGTAGATAGCATTAAAAATGCTTTAGCTGATCTCAAAGCTAAAGATGTTAGACTAATCGATCAAGTTCCACGTTATGGTGCGGGTGGTGCAAGTATTGCCTTTGTTCATCCTAAATCCACTGGTGGTATTTTACTGGAACTAACACAGCGTGAATAAATATCAAGATATCGCCTAAGGTTCTATTTTAAATTTTTTAGTTAGGGTCTTTCTAGGTAAATCAGACATAATAGAGAGTTAGTGTTTTTATGCGAAATTTTAAAATCTTTTAAATTTAAACGCCTATACTAGATTATTGGCGCTAGCATCGCGAGATTAGCGCCAATAAGCTAATATCACTCTTTGCATTGAAAAATACAAATTGGATTTCACTAGAGTGCAGTGAAAGAAATTATTATAGGAGGTTTCTAAATGGTTATTGATAAGATTAAAGAGTTACATGAACTAAAACATAAGGTATCACTAGGCGGAGGAGAAAAAAGAATAAGCAAGCAGCATGCATTAGGTAAATTTACTGCAAGAGAAAGAATTGAACTTTTACTAGATGAGTCAAGCTTTACTGAAATTGATGCATTTGTAAAGCATAGATGCACAGACTTTGGTATGGGAGCTAAAGAGGCACCTGGAGAAGGTGTAGTTACAGGCTACGGGACAGTAAATGGCAGAATTGTATATGTATTTGCACAAGATTTTACTGTAATGGGCGGCTCTTTAGGAGAAATGCATGCTAAAAAAATAAGTAATGTATTAGATTTGGCAATGAAAGTAGGTGCTCCAGTAGTTGGCATGAATGATTCAGGTGGAGCTAGGATACAAGAAGGAGTAGATGCACTGTCAGGTTATGGAGAAATATTCTATAGAAATGCAATAGCTTCAGGGGTTATACCTCAGATATCTGTTATCATGGGACCATGTGCAGGAGGAGCAGTATATTCTCCAGCTCTTACAGACTTTATATTTATGGTAGATAAAACTAGTCAAATGTTCCTAACAGGGCCTCAGGTTATAAAGACAGTCACAGGTGAAGAAGTGACAGCAGAAGATTTAGGAGGAGCCAAGGTACATAATAGTATAAGCGGTGTGGCTCATTTTATGGCTAAAGATGAAAAAGAGTGCATAAAAGAGATAAGAAGGCTACTTAGCTTTTTACCATCAAATAATTTAGAAACTGCACCAATATTATCAACAAATGATGATCCAAATAGAATAGAAGATAAACTAAATAGTATATTACCAGAGAACCTAAGAAAGCCTTATAATATGTTAGATATTATAAGAACAATAGTTGATGATGGAGATTTCATGAATGTACAAGCAAAGTTTGCTAAAAATGTTATAACAGGCTTTGCAAGACTAAATGGTTCCAGTATTGGGATTGTAGCAAATCAACCAAAGGAACTAGCAGGTTGTCTTAATATAAATGCATCAGATAAGATTGCAAGATTTATTAGAACATGTGATGCATTTAATATACCAATACTTACCCTAGTTGACGTACCAGGATGCCTACCTGGATTAAAACAAGAATATGGTGGAGTAATAAGACATGGAGCTAAAGTATTATATGCATATTCAGAAGCAACTGTTCCAAAGATTACAGTTATTATAAGAAAAGGATATGGTGGATCATATGATGCAATGGGAAGCAAACAATTAGGAGCTGATATTGTATATGCATGGCCTCAAGCAGAAATAGCTGTAATGGGACCAGAAGGAGCAGCTACTGTAATATTTAAAAAAGACATAAGTAATTCAGAAAATCCTGAACAAACTAAAATTGAGAAAATTCAAGAATATAAAGATAAATTAGTAACACCATACATTGCAGCAGGTAGGGGATTTATTGATGACGTAATAGAACCATCAACTACAAGACCAATGCTAATAAAGGCATTTAAAATGCTTTCAAACAAGAAAGAAACAAGACCATTCAAAAAACATGGCAACTTACCGTTATAATAGCGACCAAGTAACATTAATTAATACTTGCTTAGCTTCATATTTTTGTTTGTGAAATAAGATTAGAGAAATGTTTACAAGATCTTAAAAAATATTAGGAGGTAAAAACAATGGCAAATCTAACAAGTCCCATGACAGGCAAAGTGCTTAAAATCAACATTCAGGTAGGTCAAGAAATTACTGACGAAGATGCTGAATTATTTATAATAGAAGCTATGAAAATGGAAAACACAGTATCTGGAGCGTTAGGGACAGTGAAAGAAATAAAGGCCAATGTGGGTGATATAGTACATGAAGATGATGTCATAGCAGTAATTGAATAAAAAGCTATAGATTTTATTAATACAAATATGCTATCTAAGTTCGTGTATGGATGCTGGTAAGAATTCATACTATGTGGGTTTTTATTGAGCAATTATTGTAATTAAGCATATAACATAACTTTAAGCATCTGTCTTAGAGTTGATTGATTTTTCACTATTTAGAAATAATTTTGATATGATTCTGATAAATTCCTCTCATCTAGAACTTGACTTAATAACCTTATAGAATTGTCTTCTTCAATTATGTATTCAGTACTTAGATTAGAGGTAATTTTAATTGATAAAGGCTACTACAAGTGGTATAATATTCTCGTATAATTAAATTTTACACTTTTTCCCGGACTTTTTTAGTTCGGGAATCGTATTTTTTGTAAGAAAAAAGCTGTTGTACTAATTTATTATAAATAATGGGGGAAAAAAAGATTATGTATAAAAACATTATATTTGATTTAGGAAATGTATTATTAAATTTTAATCCAAAGGAATATCTGAAAACAAAAATTACCGAAGTTAACAAGGTTTCAGAAATATATAAGGAAATATTCCAAAGTGAGCAGTGGGCAATGCTTGATAGAGGAACTATTACTGAAGAAGAGGCCATAAATATTATAGTTCAAAACAGTGTAGGAAATGAGAAATTAATAAAACTTGCTTTTGAAAATTGGTATGAACTTCTTGCACCAATTGAGGATTCAGTCAAGGTTTTAAGAGAGTTAAAAAGCTCTGGATATAATATCTATTTCTTATCTAATTTTCACTTATTAGCATTTCAATATGTAACTAGCAAGTATGATTTTTTTCAACTTTTTGATGGAGGAATTGTTTCATATAAAGAAAAATTATTAAAGCCTGAAGTTGACATATATAAAAGGATAATAGAGGAATATGATATAGATCCTAAGAAATCAATTTTTATAGATGATACAGAAATTAATATTGAAAGTGCGAGGAAGCTTAATTTTGGAACTATATTATTAAAAAGTCCTAAGGATTTAAGAGATAATCTAAGAAATTATAACATTCATATATAGTTTTGACTTAATATAAGCATAATGCGACGTAAGGGTGCAGTGAAAGTTTGAATTTTAACTTTTATTCCGTGATATATGGTAAGTGGTTCATCACTGCTAAATGTTTTAATTATTCTAAAGCTTGAAGATTTGGAAAACCTAAGAACTTTGTCAAACTCGGTTCCCTCAAACAGGACTAAAGTTCTAAGGCTTTCCAAATCTTCAAGCTAAGAATAATACTAAAACAATTTAGCTTATGTGATGAACCACTTACCATATATCACTACACAAAAGTTAAAATTCAAACTAGTAATTTCAAGTGTGCGCACCTAGTTGTATTGTTATAGGTAATTTTAGTAAGTCAAAATTGTATTAATAATCATAATTTATGACAATTAAAAATTAAGGCGGAGCCTGATGTTTGACTAATATATTTGGTTTAAAAAGAAGTTGTTTTTTATTTTATAGAAATACCTCGAAAGAGATTTATTGTTTATGCCGTTAAAAGATATAATACTTAAATATACAAATGTCCCCAGTACAGTTAACAATCAACTAACTTACTATTTTTTCAGGCTGCGCCATAGTATATTATTAAAATATTTTAAGTATACGTAAACTAGGTAATAAGTATTATGAAAGTTACTTCGCTTACACACGCTTGTGTCGCATAATTTTTAAACTGTGAAGGTCAAGTAAATTACTATATGGTTTGGAAAAGTGACACAGCCTAATGTAGAAAATGTTTCAAGCTGTGATATTTATTGACAATGCTTAAGTATTAATAAGGTGATACATTATAAATTTAATAGTCTTGATATATTTCCACCTAGTACCATGTCAGAAATTTTTTTATCCGGGCTGCTCATTTTAATTATTTTTCTAAATATAAGAGGGTTTCCATAGGGTGCATCTGAGCTAAATAATGTACGTTCAGGTAATTCCTTAATTGCCATGGCAGGAGCTAAAATCGTATAGGTAGCAGATACATCTAAATAGATGTTAGAGTTTTCCTTAGCAACTTTTATCATATCAAGCCAGTGAGTGCCACCCATATGACCTAGTATTAAGGGTACTTTTGGATATTTTTTAGATAAATCAATAAGTTCTTTAATATCATCAAAATTTAATGGATAAAATGTATGAACCCATAGAGGTAAATTACCTAATTCATTAGAAGCTTGAAAAACCATTTCTAAGGAATTTACTTTACCAGACATAGGCGAAAATTCCCCTAAACCATAAAAATTGTTTTTTATTATATTATTACTTATCCAATCTGCTGTTTCATTATAGGTTAAAGATAATGGAACGCAGCCAAAACCTATAAATTTTGATGGATTTTTATCTATAACTTCTTTTAATGTTTTCGTAGTGTTTTTGATATTTTCAATTCTTTCATTTACGGAAGTATTGCTTGATAATATATTATTTAGTACAGAAAGTTCACTTTCTAGAGATTTCAAATCGTTAGCTTTTTCAGGGTGAGGTGTTGTAGAAAATAATATAGTTTTATCTATAGTAGCCTCTTCCATCATTAATATCTGTTTTTCTGTTGGTAACATTACGTGAGCATGACTATCAATTATCATTTAGGATTTCCTTCTTTCTTAAATTAAATAATTTTTATTTAAATATTATTGGGATCTTTTAAGATTATCCAAGCTTGAA
Source organism: Clostridium sp. JS66 (assembly GCF_033561535.1). Lineage (NCBI taxonomy): Bacteria > Bacillati > Bacillota > Clostridia > Eubacteriales > Clostridiaceae > Clostridium > Clostridium sp. JS66. Next base: position 1,463,076 of record NZ_CP131467.1, read on the forward strand.
AATAATCACTGATAAATATCAAATAAGTTTTTCTATTTAAGAGAATAGCATTAAAAGCAATTCATTTAAAGTACGCACAAATTTGAAACGTAGTGTAGTAAATGATACTATAATGTTATTAATTGAAATATGTAAAGGGGAGTTAAGATGGCAAAGGCAAAAGAAATAACAACTCAATGTCCTATGGATGTAACTATAAATATATTGAGTGGAAAGTGGAAAATGTCAATTCTTTGGCACTTATCAAAGGGAGTAATTAGATTTAATGAATTGCAAAGATTATTAAATAACATTACTCAAAAAACATTGACACTTCAATTAAGAGAACTAGAAAGAGATGGTATAATTTATAGAAAGATTTATGCAGAAGTTCCTCCTAAAGTAGAATATGGACTTACTGAGTTGGGTGAAAGTATGAAGCCTATCTTAAGTTCAATGTGTGAGTGGGGAAAAAATTATCAAAAGATACATTCTTAAAGGAGATAAAGCTATGAGTATAAAAACAATTCACCATGTTTGTATTCAAACAGAAAAATATAAGGAATCACTTAAATTTTACACTGAAATATTAGGTTTTGAGTTAGTTAAAGAAACAGCCAATTTTCACAAACGAGCTTTTAACACATGGTTAAAACTAGGAACATTTATGATTGAACTGCAGACTGCTAAACAAGGAGATAAGTTAAATAATTGGAGTTCATTAAATAAGGGAGTAGTACATATGTGTTTTTTAGTTGATGATGTTCATGAAGAATTTAATAGAATAAAAAAATTAGGTTATAGCAATTTTAAGATTAAGAATGGAGAGGAAATTTATAAAGTTGAAGATGGATATTTATTTAAAATTAAAGCACCAGAAGGTACTGAAATTGAAATAAGAGATGTACTCATATCAAATATTTAGCATGAACAAATTATAAATTAGCGAATGTTCTATTATTTAAAAATATATGATAGAATGTATTAAGAAAATATATATTTATAGCAATATAATATTAAATTTACTAAATTGAAGAAGGAGATACAATTAAAATGGCAGAGATAGTTCAATCAGTTGATAGATCACTTTGTATTTTAGAAGTATTATCTGATTATGAAGATGGATTAGGTATAACTGAAATAGCTGAAAAAGTTGATTTACATAAAAGTACAGTGTATAGACTTTTGAATACATTAGTATGGAAAGGATATATAAAGCAAAATAAAAACACTAGTAAGTATGGTTTAACATTAAAACTATTTGAACTTGGAAATAAAAAAGTTGAAAAAATGGATTTTGTTACAATAGCACAGCCCTACTTAAAGGAACTAATGGAAAAGACTAATGAAGTTGTTCATTTAGTAGTAAGGGAAGAAAATGAGATTATGTATCTTGCCAAAGTAGAACCTCAGAAGTCCATGAAAATGTACACTAGAATAGGAATGAGAAAACCTATGTATTGCACAGCAATGGGTAAGGCTATGATGTCTCAGATGTCAGAAGAAGAAGTGGAAGAAATTTGGAATAGCAGTGATATAAAAAAGCTTACTGAAAATACTATAATTGATATTGAAAAATTAAAAGAAAGCTTGTCAGAAATAAGGGAAAAAGGATATGCTGTTGATGATCAAGAAGTTGAAATAGGAATAAGATGCATAGGAACGGTAGTAAAAGATCATAAAAACAATGTATCCGGAGCAATTAGTTTATCTAGTTCAATTATAACTTTTACAGAAGATAAGATAGAATATTTTTCAAAAATGATTTTAGAATGTGCAAATAAAATATCAAAAGAACTTGGTTACAGAGGTTAAATGTAACCAAGTTCTTTTTTTATTTACTTTATTTAAAAAATGTAAATGAAATTACTCTAAAGATTTTGTTAAATTTTTGTTTTTTCTCTTGAAAAATGAAACATGATATCGTATAATGAAAACATAATTCATATTATGATACAACGTTTCATAATATGAAACGAAAATAAAAATTATAGGGGGAGAAAAGTATGCAAGTATTAAACTATATTGTAAGTTTAGGTGCTAGTGTTATGATGCCAATAATATTTACCATACTTGGTGTATTACTTGGCCTTAAGGTTGGAAAGTCTCTAAAATCAGGTTTATTTGTAGGAGTAGGATTTGTTGGATTAAGTGTAGTTACTGCTTTATTGTCAGACAATTTAGGACCAGCAGTTAATCACATGGTAAAAAACTTTGGATTAAATTTAAATGTAATCGATATCGGATGGCCAGCAGCGTCAGCTATAGCTTTTGGAACAAAGGTTGGAGCCATGATGATTCCTATAGGACTTATAGTAAACATTATCATGCTAATAACAAAGACAACTAAAACAGTAAACATAGATATTTGGAATTATTGGCATTTTGCTTTTACGGGATCTATAGTATCAGTTGCAACTGGAAGTATGTGGTGGGGGTTATTTGCTGCAGTTATAAACTTCATAATAACAGTAATAATTGCTGACTTTACTAGTGAAGGAGTAGCTAAATACTATGATAATATGGAGGGAATATCTATTCCACAAGGATTTTGTGTGGCATTTGTACCATTTGCATATGTGTTAAATAAATTATTAGATATGATACCAGGAATAAAAAATTTAGATTTTGATGCAGAAGCACTACAAAAGAAATTTGGAGTAGTTGGAGATCCTGTTTTCTTAGGAACAATTATAGGATGCTTATTGGGGGTAATTGCCAAATATCCAGTAAATAATGTTTTGAAATTAGGAATAACTATGGGAGCTGTAATGGTTTTGATACCTAAAATAACATCATTCTTTATTGAAGGATTGGTTCCAATTTCCAAGGCCACTCAAGAATTGATAAATAAAAAATTTAAAAATAGTTCAGGGTTATCTATAGGAATGAGCCCAGCATTAGTAATTGGACATCCTACAACTTTGGTTGTATCTTTGCTTCTTGTACCTTTTATATTATTCTTATCAGTTATAATACCAGGAAATCAATTTTTGCCATTAACTAGTTTAGCTGGCTTAATATATATATTTCCATTGGTACTTCCAATAACAAAGGGAGATGTATTCAAAACATTTATAATAGGTTTAATTATGTTAGTAGTTGGAGATTTGTTTGCTACTAGTTTAGCACCAATATTTACAGAAGCAGCTAAATTAGCTAGTGTAAAATTGCCAGGTGGATCAAGTATGGTAGCAAGTGTTGATTATGCTGCAAGTCCACTTCCTTGGGCTATATATAAATTAACAAACTTAAAATTCATAGGTGCTACCATTATGACAGTAATAACTCTAGCATTAATGATAATAAATAGAAAGAAAATAGTTGGAAAAAATGCAGCTCAAGAAAACGTGGGTAAAAATTGTGAAATAGCTAAATAATCATATAAGTTTATATAGAAATATTAAGGAGGAAAAATTATGTCATTATCAGATTTTTCAATGGATTTTTTTAAATTGGATGGAAAAGTAGCAATTGTTACAGGAGGAAATACAGGACTTGGACAAGGATATGCAGTAGCTTTAGCAAAGGCTGGAGCAGATTTACTAATATCAACTCATGGTACAAACTGGGAAGAAACAAGAGAATTAATTAAAGAAACAGGAAGAAAAGTAGAGTTTGTTCAAGCTGATTTAACAAAAAAAGAAGATAGAGAAAAAGTAGTGAAAAGATGTATGGAGGTCTATGGGAAGATAGATATACTTGTAAATAATGCAGGCACAATAAGAAGAACTCCATTGCTTGAGTATAAGGATGAAGATTGGCAAGCAGTTATGGATATAAATTTAAATGCTCTTTACTACTTGAGTAAGGATGTAGCTAATATTATGGTAAAGCAGGAAGCTGGGAAAATAATTAACGTAGCATCAATGCTTTCTTTCCAGGGAGGAAAATTCGTTCCACCATACACAGCAAGTAAGCATGCAGTAGCAGGAATAACAAAGGCATTTGCCAATGAATTAGCTTGTCACAATATACAAATAAATGCAATAGCACCAGGATATATAGAAACAGCTAACACTGCACCAATAAGAGCTGATAAAAATAGAAATAATGAAATATTGTCAAGAATACCAGCAGCTAAATGGGGACAACCGTTTGATTTGATGGGAACAGTAGTATTTTTATCAAGTAGGGCATCAGACTATGTAAATGGACATATTTTAGCCGTTGATGGTGGTTGGCTAGTAAGATAACATATAACACAATATACTGACATTTTAAAGCTATTTTTGTATTGTTAAACAAAAATAGCTTTATTAAATTTAGTTTAATTGTTAATATATCAATAATTATTTTATAGGTTCTTTAGCTACAAAACTGTAAGCGGATTTAACATCTCCCCTACCATTATAAACAGCCTGCATTGGATATGGAAATAATGGTCGACTTATATCTTCGAATGGTTTGTCCTTAGAACCGTGTGCAACAATCATAGTAGGAGCTTTATCTTTTTCTACCCACTCTTGAATGGCTGTTAAAGCATCAAATTGATCAGTTGCAGGACCTCCTTCAACATGGTTCATGCCGGGAATTAAGAAAAGTCTTGCAAATTTTTGGGTTTCTTTTAATCCACCATTTGCTTCTATAAGTTTATCATAGTAATTAATTGTATCATAAGCGGAAAAAACTGGGTCAGCCATACCATGATATAGAATTAATTTTCCACCTAATTTTCTAAATGGTTCAAGATATGTTGACACATTATTGATGAATGAAGAAGATAGGATCAACTTTGAAGGATCAGTGTCAAAATCATAATCTAAGGACCATTCTAATGCTTTACTAGAATCATATTCTTCTGGAATAGGAGTTGTAAATACACGGGCCATGCTTTCTACACCAAGAGAAACATTTCTTGGAGGACATTCTTCTGTTCCTAAAGTCCATGAACGCCATTCTGGATCTAAAATTCCTGGGTCCCATGGCCAATTGGAATATAATACATTACCTTTAGAGTCTTTAGGTCCATCAAATAATAGTTTTAAAGCATTTATTTGTTCATCAGTTAATCCTGGTGAATTCTTAGTTTTTCTAGGTAATGTTGATGGATCGAATTTTCTAGCAGCATTTATGTCTAAAATAATACCATCTTCTAATCCATCAGCACCATCAAATTGTTTCAATATAGTATCTGCCACAAGTTTCATGTCAGCCTCAGAGAAGGCAGTATGTATAAGTGGTTTACCATTTTCATCTTTTTGTGAAATTTTTCCAAAGATCTGATTAGCCCACATTTCTGCAATAGCTGCATTTGTTAAATTCAAAGCAGGTGCACCTGAAATAATTCCATCAAAATATCCAGGAAAACGTTGAGCCATAGCTAGGGCTTGTCTTCCGCCATTTGATGCACCCATAAAGTATGAATATTTAGGTAACTTTCCATAATAATCTTTAATAATAGATTTTGCTGTAATAGTTACTTGATTTATAGCATTGTATCCATAATCAATTCTTGCTTGTTGATCGTAACCGAATTTACAATCAGTATTGCCTTGATGTCCACCATCTGTAGCAACTGTTGCAAAGCCTCTGGATAAAGCAGGAACTTTGCCAACTTTTCTTATACCTATTCTAGGAGGTATGATGCCATCACTGCCGCCGCCACCTTCAAAGTAAAAGCGCTCATTCCATTCATTAGGAAGACATAATTCAAAACCAATATAATATTCACAAGGACCATCAGATCCTATACCAGTTCGTTCATTGATTCTTCCTTCAACCTTGTAATAATCGGGTAAAATAACATTTTCACTATCAACAATAACTGTAGCACCACTCATTTTAGTTATAGTTACTATGGTAGTATTGTTTTGAAATTTAAAATTTTTTATAGAGTCAGCGTCTACTTTAGGCTGTATTTCGGTAGATGTTGCTGATGAATTTAAGGTATCTTTTAATTTAAATCGTTTTTCCACTAAGCATTCCTCCATATTATATGTAATTTTAGTGGGAACTTTCCAAGCAGTTAGTTTCCTATATTTTTAGTCTTTGACTTGTATAATGACTTGACATCACATAATTATATTATAAATCAATATTTTTTAATGTAAATTTTTTTTAACAAATGCATAAACTTTTTATAATATTCCAGTGTTACCATATGTATGAAAAACGTCGAACACATGGAGGTATATAAATGCAACAAGTAGTAGAAAAATTGGATTCCATTGATAATAGAATTCAAGTCAAAAAAGGGATTTTGAAAAAATTAGAACCATATTTTTATCTTATTCCTTGTTTAATTATCTTTTTAGCTTTTACTTATTTTCCGTTCTTTAAAACTATTTACTTGAGTTTGTTTAATACTAATGCTCAAGGTGAAATAGGATCTTTTGCAGGATTAACAAATTATAGGGAACTTTTTAACTCACCTTCTTTTATAAATAGCATATTAGTTACATTTAAATTTGTAATTTTAACCACATTCCCATCTATCTTAATAGGACTTATTACAGCTTTATTATGTAATAATAAATTGAAATTTAAAGGTATTTTTAATACAATGTATGCTATGCCAATGGCTGTATCATCAGCATCTGCTTCTATTATTTGGCTCCTGCTTTTTAATCCAAGTATAGGTTTAATTAATTATGTACTTAAAAAAAACATAGGATGGCTTACTAGTCCATTTTGGGGATTAATTGCAGTATCTATTGTTACTATCTGGATGAATAGTTGTATAAATTTTATATTCATTACAGCCGGTCTTCAAAATATTCCTAAAGAATTAAAGGAAAGCGCTTCAATAGATGGAGCAAATTATTTTCAGTGCTTGAAGAATGTAATATTACCTTGTTTGTCACCAACTTTGTTCTTTGTATTGGTAATCAATATAATAAACGGATTTCAAACTTTTGGACAAATAAACATCATGACTTTAGGGGGACCAGGAGAAGCTACTAATGTGCTTGTATATTCAATATACAGGGATGCATTTTTTAATAATAAATTTAGTATAGCCAGTGCTGAATCCATAGTTCTTTTTATAATAATGCTTGTTATAACAATGCTTCAATTTAGATATGAAAAAAATAAAGTGTTTTATAACTAATGGAGGTGACATAGAAATGAATAAGAAATTAAATAGAGTACTTCTTTATGTAGTAAATGTGGTATTTGCATTAATGGCTGTAGCACCACTTTTATATGCATTACTTATTAGTATAATGCCGCCTCAGCAGATATTTGCTTTTCCGCCTAAGTTAATACCAAAGAGTTTTTACATTCAAAATTATGTAGAGGCATTAAATACAGCACCAATAATTAAATTTATAGTAAACAGTTTTGTTGTATCTTTATTGGTAACATTTGGTCAGGTTATAACTTCTTGTATGGCAGCTTTTACTTTTTCCTTTTTTAACTTTAAGGGAAAAAATATATTATTTGTGTTAATGCTAGCAACAATGATGATTCCAGCTGAAGCAATTATGATATCTAATTATTTAACAGTAGGATCATTTGGATGGTTAGATAGCTATAAAGCTCTTGTAGTACCATACTTAAGTTCAGCTATGGGAATATTTATGATGAGACAATATTATTTAACGCTGCCTAAAGAGTTATATGAAGCAGCTAAAATTGATGGGTGCAGTAGTTTGAAGTTCTTAATAAAAATAGTAATGCCTATGTCAAAACCAGTAGTAGGTTCATTAGGAGTGTATACTTTTTTAGTAACTTGGAATCAATATCTATGGCCATTACTTGTGACAAGTAAAGATAGTTCAAGAACAGTACAAATAGGAATAAGTATGCTTCAGTTTTCAGAAAATCAATCCTTTGGTCTTATAATGGCAGGCATTGTAATGGTAATATTACCTTCTATATTGATTTTTATATTTGGACAAAAACAACTTGTAGAGGGCATGACATCAGGTGCAGTAAAGGGGTAATAATATAATAGTTTAAATATTAAATGTATTTTGAGAGGAGAAAAATAATGAAAAAAAGACTTATAAGTTTGATAACAGCATCTTTAATGGTAACTGGTATGTTAGCAGGATGCGGAAACAGTAGTAAGAGTGCTTCAGGAAGTGGAAAACCCACAGAAATAACCTTCTGGCATTCAATGGGAGGAAAGAATGGACAGGCAATAACCAAAATGGTAAATGACTTTAATAGTTCACATAAAGACATTAAAGTAAATGCTCAGTATCAAGGAAAGTATGATGAAGCTATAAATAAGTTAAAAAGTGCTAAAAAGGCAAATGGTGGACCAGATGTAATGCAAGTATATGATATTGGTACCAGATTTATGATTGATAGTAAATGGGTTGTTCCAATGCAAAAATTTATAGATGCAGAAAAATATGATACATCTCAATTAGAGCCTAACATATTAGGATATTATACAGTTAATAATAAACTTTATTCAATGCCATTTAATACATCAACCCCAATATTGTATTATAATAAGACTGCTTTTAAGGAAGCTGGTTTAGACCCTAATAATCCTCCAAAAACTTTTGAAGATATAGAAAAGTATTCAGCTGCTTTGGCGAAAAAAGATGGTTCAGGAAAAGCTAGTCAGTATGGATATGCTATGGCTATATATGGTTGGTTCTTTGAACAATTCATTGTTAAACAAGGCACTAACTATGCAAATAATGGCAATGGTAGAGAGTCAGCACCAACAGCAGTGGAATTTGATAAAAATGGATCAGCATTAAAGATCCTAAATGAGTGGAAAAAGCTAGTTGATTCTGGTAACATAGGTAATTTTGGAAGAAATGAAGATGATACTGAAAATGCTTTTATTGCAGGTAAAACAGCAATGTATATTGAATCTACAGCAGATTTAAAATCAGACTTGAGTGCTATTGGAGGAAGATTTGAACTTGGAACGGCATTTTTACCATCTTTCCAAGGAGTAAATGATGGCGGTGTATCAATAGGAGGAGCTTCACTATGGGCTTTAGATAATAAAGATGAAGCAAAGCAAAAGGCAACTTGGGAATTTATAAAATTTATGGTATCACCTGATGAACAAGCTTATTGGAATACACAAACGGGATATTTCCCAGTAACACAAAAGGCTTATGACGTTCAAGTTATGAAGGATAATTTGAAGAAATATCCACAATTCCAGACTGCTATAGATCAGTTACATGCATCACCAAAGACAGCTAAAGGTGCATTAATGTCTGTATTCCCAGAAGCAAGACAAACTGTTGAAAAGAATATAGAAGAAATGCTTCAAAACAAGCAGAGCCCTGAGGAAGCAGCCCAAAATTCAGCAAAGAGTATAAATGAAGCTATTGATAAATATAATAAATCCAATAAATAATTCATTAAAACTAGTTTGAGCTTAAATCAAGGGGATGCCTCAAATACGTAATTGTGTATTTGAGGCAGTCTCTTTAAATTAAATAGTTTGTAAGGAGATCTTATACATGAAAAAAAGTTTAAATATTGCACATAGAGGATTTAGTGGTAACTATCCTGAAAACACTATGCTTGCATTTAAAAAAGCTGTGGAAGCAGGTTGTGATGGAATTGAAACAGATTTACATATGACAAAGGATGGAATTATAGTTATTTGTCATGATGAAACTATAGATAGAACTACAAATGGCAGCGGTTTTATTAATGATTGCAGTTATGAGGAACTATGTAAATTTGATGCAGGAATTAAGTTTGGTGAGGAATTTGAAAAAGAAAAAATTCCTACTATTGATGAATTTTTAGATTATGTAAGGGATAAAGATTTATTAATAAATTTGGAACTTAAAAATGATGTAGTACATTACCATGAACTTGAGAAAAAAGTAATAGAAAAAGTTTATGAATATAATTTGCAAAATAATGTGATATTGTCGTCTTTTAATCATTATTCAATGATCAGAGTAAAGGAATGTGATATTAATATTAGAACAGGGCTGCTGTGTGCAGCAACTCTTTATAATGTACAGGATTATGTAAAAACAGTAGGAGCAGATGCACTTCATCCATTTTATCCATCAGTAATGAATGAAAAAATAGTAACTTGTATTAAGCAAAATGGAATAAAAATTAATACATATACAGTAAATGAAGAAACACATATGAAAAAACTTATAGAGTTAGGAGTAGATGGGATCATAACAAATTATCCAGATAGATTAAAAAAGATTTTGTAAAGGAAGGTAGACAGTATGGCTAAATTAAGTTTAAAAAATATTAATAAATATTATGAAAATGGATATATCGCAGTAAAAAATTTGAATTTAGAAATTGAAGATAAAGAATTTGTTGTATTAGTTGGACCTTCAGGATGTGGAAAGTCTACTACTCTTAGAATGATAGCAGGATTGGAAGATATTTCTCAAGGAGAACTTTATATAGGTGATAATCTAGTTAATAATGTTGAACCTAAAGATAGGGATATCGCAATGGTGTTTCAAAATTATGCACTATATCCTCATATGAGTGTATATAAGAATATGGCTTTTTCATTGGAACTCAATAAAGTTTATAAGGAGCAAATAGATAAAAGGGTTAAAGAAGCAGCTGGAATTTTAGGCCTTGACAATCTCTTAAGTAGAAAACCTAAAGAGCTATCTGGTGGACAAAGGCAAAGAGTTGCACTAGGAAGAGCTATAGTTAGAGAACCAAAAGTATTTTTAATGGATGAACCACTATCTAATTTAGATGCTAAACTTAGAGTAACAATGAGAACAGAGATTGCTAAGCTGCATAAAAAATTAAACACTACTTTTATATATGTTACTCATGATCAAACTGAAGCTATGACAATGGGAACTAAAATTGTAGTAATGAATAATGGAATAGTTCAACAAGTTGGGTCTCCAATGGAGATTTATAATAATCCGGCTAATATTTTTGTAGCTGGTTTTATAGGAAGTCCTCAAATGAATTTTATTGATGTACAAGTTATTAAGAAGAATAATAAACTTTTAGGAATAATACAAGAAAATGCTTTTGAATTTAGTAAAGATAAAATTGAAAAGCTAGAAAAAGAAGGTTATATAAATAAAACTATAAAATTAGGTGTAAGACCAGAACATATACATTTGGCAGAAAATATAAGAGAAAAACAAGAAAACTACATTATGATAGAAGTTGAAATTATGTTAATTGAATTTTTAGGTGCAGAAACATATTTGCACTTAAAATTAAAAGAATACAATATCATAGCAAAGGTATCAGTAGATGTAAAGTTAAAAGTAGGAGACAAGGTGAAGGTTGCCATAGATAATAGATATATTCATGGCTTTGATAGTGAAACAGAAAATGTAATATTTTAAAAGGAAGCTTAACTTGCATTATAATATGTAAGTTAAGCTACTAGTGAAGTTCGTGTAATTTATATTGACATATTTACATAAGTGTTATATAATAAAAAGTGTTATAAAAGAAGGTGAAAATTTGAATAAAAAATTAACAGTGATAACGTCTGATGTTATCGAAGAATGTTTATGTGAATCTCTTGATATCCTTGAAAAAAGAGTTAAGACTACTCAAAGGATTAACATAACAAACAGCAAAACTAGAAGACCATTGAAGTAGCTGCCTGCGGCAGGTCTTTTTTTTATTTTTTGATAAAAATTAGATTTTTATTTGTGAACTTGTGTGTAATGTAAAAAATAAATAAAGCTAATTAAAAAAGGAAGCTGCTTTAAAAGGGCCTCCTTTTTGGATTCAAAACATAATTTATGAATAATTATAAAATGATTCTATGCACGATCATGATTTATAACCCACCTGTACTTATGAGGGGCTACACCTTCATACTTTATAAATACTTTGCTGAAGTATGAAGGATCTATGTATCCTACGGATAATGATATATTACTTATACTCTTATTGGTAGAAACTAGTAGCTTTTTTGCTTCTTGTATACGTATTTGTGAAACATAATCAATAAAATTAACTCCAGTATGACTTTTAAAATATCGACTAAAGTACTGAGGGTTTAAATATACATGTGATGATACAGATTCTAAGCTTAAATTCTTATTGAAATTTTTATGAATATAATTTATAGCTTCATTAATGGGATCTGATTTAGAAGAAGATTGTACATCAACGAAGTTATCATTAATATTTGGCAATAAACCTATAACTTTATCCATAGATTGATACAATTCAGAAGGCCTAGCTGGTTTTAGAATGTAATCAATTACGCCTAGTTGTATAGCTCTTTTAGCAAAGTCAAAATCATTATAGGCTGTTAAAATTATAGTTTTAACGTAAGGAAGAAATTGAGTAATAGATTCTAAGGCTTCTATACCATTTTTTTCTGGCATTTTTATATCCATAATAATTATTTCGGGTCTATACTTATAAGCTAAATTTATAGCTTCTATGCCTGTTTTAGCATCATTAATTATTTCTACATTATCAAATTTTTTTTGGAGAATAATTCTTAAAGCTTTACGTTCTAAGGATTCATCTTCAGCAATAAGTAGCTTATACAAAAAACATACCTCCCATATAATAATATTTGTATTAAATACTAAATAAACCTTATTTTAAATTATAGCAGGTATAGTAACAGATACTTTTGTTCCTACAGGATAATTATTTTCTATTTTAATACCAAATTTTGGACCAAAATAGTATTTTATTCTTCCATTCACATTTTGAATACCTAGACCAGTAGTATTAGATGGTAAAGTAGTGGTATTGTTAATTATGAGATTTATTTTTTCAGGTGTCATACCCACTCCATTATCAGATATTTCTACATTTATATTACCATTAAAGATTTTAGCTTTTATAGTAACTAATCCAGGATCCTTTTTGGGTTCAAGACCATGTATTATGGCATTTTCTACTAAGGGCTGAAGTGTCATCACAGGAATCTTGTAATTTCCAATATTTTCAGGAACATCTATTTCAAAATTTATTCTATCACTGTATCGAGTAGTTTGGATGAAGAGGTATTTTTCTATATTGTCTATTTCTGTATTTAATTGAACCATGTTATCTGAATTTTTGAGACTATATCTAAGAATGTCAGAAAGAGCATATATGAGTTTTTCAGTATTTGGAGCGTCTTCTATAAGAGACATTCTAGCTATAGTATTTAATGTATTAAATAAAAAGTGAGGATTTACCTGAGCTTGCAAAGACTTAAGCTGCATATCTTTGGCTAATTGTTGAAATTTCATTTTTTCTTTTGTTTCATCTAAGAGTTCACCCTGAATTAAATTTGACATGCCCATTTTAGCAATTAAATTAGCAAATAGGTAGAGAAATTCTGCCATATCTATTATTTTATTATATTCTAATACAATTACCTTATCTAAAGCAGCCTCAAGTTTTTCACATGGTAAGGAAAATTTGTCACTAAGTTCTTTTATGTTAATAAAATTTCTGTTGTTTTTTTCCTTAACAAATACTTGTCCACAAAGCATAGCTCCTAGGTAGTAATTGTTTACTATTATAGGTGCAGAGAAGTCAGTAAGTCCTGCATGACAAGTATAAATTTCTGGCTTTCTTGATGAAATAGATTTTAATCCTCCATTAGCATCGCAATTAATACATTTTTTAAAACCTTCTTCAGAACTTCTTATAAGATTACAAAATTCAGAAAAATTACTTGGATTTACTATGGGGGTTCCCTTTTCATTTACTGTTATTGTAGACATATTAGTTAACTTTGAAAATTTATCCTGAATGTGCTGTACAGATATTATGTCTATTAGTTCCTCTAATCTGTATTTTTTTGAAGTATTCATATAAACACCTCTTTATTAAAAGTAAAATTACTAATTATATAATATCACAAAACAATTAGTAAAATAATAGATTTTTTATACTTATTTTCATATATGTATATTTTATGAATTCTACCTCAAAATTTGTATGTAAAACATGTATTGAATCACATATAGATGGATATTGCAAAATGCGAATTTGCTAATTTTGAGGCTTTTTAGCAAATGTAGGTTGAAAATTATGAAAAAAAGATGTAGACTATTAAGTGTACTAAATTTTAAGCATTGGAGTGATTGAATTTAATGAAAAAAAGTGTAATAAAAATACTTATAATGTGTGGATGTATTATTTTTTCTCAAGCCATAAAAAATGATATGGTTTTTGCAGCAGCAAATGATACAGCAAATTCAAGTGCCATTACAACAGTTTCTTCAAAAACTGTTAATAATATAAATAATGAAAATTTACAAAAAAGTATAAAAGATTCTAAATATGTAAACGCAGATATTGCAGGACTAAGTTCAATTTCTAAGGTAGATGTTCCTGTGGATAAAGTATGGAAAATAAGATTTAATATGCCACTGGATTCTAGTTTGGTAAAAGATAAAATAAAAATTATAAACAGGGATACTGGAGTTGAAACAAGTTCAAGTGTATCTTTAAGTGAAAATGATACTGTAGTTACTATTTCTTCACATTGTGATCCTAATAGTAATTATTCGTTAACTATTGATAAAGATCTTAAGTCTAAAAATAATAAGTCATTAAATAACCCAGTTTATGTGGAATTTAAAACAGCTGGACAAACTGCTTCAGCACCAGGAAAAACAGACACACTAATATCTTATATAGATGATATTAATGTAACTATAAAAGAAAATGATAAATTTAGTTTTCCAACTACAATAGATGCAACAATGTCTGATGGAACAACTAAGAAAGTAAATATTTCATGGGACAAGCATGTAGATGTTTCAAGTAAACCAGGAACATATACTTATTATGGAGTTATTGATGGATATTCAAAAAAAGTACGTTTAAATTTGACAATAACTGGTTTAGATTCGCCAAGTAGTCCAACAGATGAATTAAAGATAGACTCTACAAAGGATATTAATTTGACTGCTAAACAATACGATGATTTTACTGCACCGGATACAATTGATGGTGTAACACCAGATGGAAAAGTTGTAAAGGTAAAAGTAAAATGGGACAACCCTATAACTACAAATAGGGAACCAGGAAAGTACACTTATTATGGAACAGCTGAAGGATGTTTAGTAAAAGCAGTTTTAAACTTAACAATAACTGCTCCAGAAATAAAAACTCATTCTGATTTTCAGAAAAATTTATATAACTATCTTTCAAATGCAGACAATAGACAATCTGTAATGGCAAGAGCAATAGAACTACACGGTGGAGATTTAAGCAACAATTGTGCATATTTTG
Source organism: Clostridium sp. JS66 (assembly GCF_033561535.1). Taxonomy (NCBI): domain Bacteria; kingdom Bacillati; phylum Bacillota; class Clostridia; order Eubacteriales; family Clostridiaceae; genus Clostridium; species Clostridium sp. JS66. The sequence continues at coordinate 1,478,169 of NZ_CP131467.1, forward strand.
CCAGTGAGGCTTTAAGAAGAGCAGGACTTAGTGATTTACCAGAAAGTGTAGCTAATACACGCACACTTACAACAGAATTATTAAATCGTGGATGGGTAAAAAGCACAAATTTGGATGAACTTAGATCAGGAGATATATGCTTTACTATAGCTTATGATTCTACAGGTCCAACACATACATACACCTTTATGAGATGGGTTGATCCAAATTCGCATGAATATGCATATATATGTGATAATCAAGGAGATGAATATGAGGGTGATCCTTATCATAAGAGAAATATAAATTTTGCTACAGAAACAAAGGATCCTATTTCATACTTTATGTATGTACCTCAACAATAATTTTACAATGAGATCTTCTCTTTGTTTAAGTTTGCTAAATTTACTTATAATTCAATAAAAACTTTTAAATATGTTTTATTAGTAGGGTAAAGTTAAGATTTTACTCTACTTTTTTGTTTCTTTATCCAATTTTATTTATATACATGTTATCCATAAATAGAAATTTTATTCTTTAATTTTAAATTTGTAACCTAGGTTACTGATTTTGAAGTATAAAATTAGTAAAATAAAATCATAAGATAGAAAAACAAAATTAATAAAAAGTTATTATATTTAGGAGGGTGAAATATGAGAATTACTAAGGATACACTAATAGGGGATATATTAAAAATAAATCCCAATGCTGTAGAAATCTTAATGTCACATGGAATGGGCTGTGTAGGATGTCCATCATCACAAATGGAATCTTTAGAACAAGCAGTTGGTGTTCATGGAATAGATTTAGAGGATTTACTTAAAAAATTAAATAAAGGTTTAGAAGATTCAGCAGAAGCATCACATATGTTTTGTTATCAATGTGAACAGACTGCAGGAGGAAAAGGTTGTACAAAAGCAGGTGTTTGTGGAAAGAATTCTAAGGCTGCAGCACTTCAAGATCTTTTGATACATCAACTTAAAGGTATTGGTTTCTATGGAAATAAAGCTATAGAAAAGGGAATAGTATTAGGGGACAAAATAGACAAGTTCACTATGGATTCATTATTTACTACTCTTACAAATGTAAATTTTGATGAAGATAAATTAGTAGAATTAGTAAAAGAAGCTAATAATATAAAGATTGAAGTTAAAGCTTTAGCTGGGGAAGTTTCAGAAGTATTTGATGGAGCAGATTATAAAGCACCAGAATCTAAAGAAGAGATGATAAATGATGCAAAAAAATTTGGCATAATGGCAGATAGTACTGTAAATGAAGATATAAGATCTTTAAAAGAATTATCAATATATGGATTAAAAGGAATGGCAGCTTATGCTCATCATGCTTTTATTTTAGGAAAGAAAAATGAAGAAGTAAATAAATTTTTCTACAAGGCTCTATCAGCTACTTTGAATAATAAGCTAGATATAAACGATTGGCTAGGACTAGCTATGGAACTTGGACAAGTAAACTTTAAAGTAATGGAATTACTAGACGGTGCTAATACAGGAACTTATGGTAATCCATCACCTACTAATGTTTTAGTTACTAAGAAAAAAGGTCCTTTCATAGTAGTTTCAGGACATGATTTGAAGGATTTAAAAGAACTATTAGAGCAAACAGAAGGAAAAGGAATAGATATATATACTCATGGAGAAATGCTTCCAGCTCATGCATATCCAGAATTAAATAAATATCCTCATTTAGTAGGAAATTACGGTGGTGCATGGCAGGATCAGCAAAAAGAATTTGATAACATTCCAGGTTGTGTACTTATGACAACAAATTGTATACAAAAACCAAAAGACAACTATATGGATAGAATATATACAACTAGTGTAGTAGCTTGGCCTGGTGCTACACATATTGAAGAAGTAAATGGAAAGAAAGATTTTACAGAAATTATAGAAAAAGCTTTAGCACTTGGTGGATGGACTGAGGATGAAGAAGAAAAATCAATATTAGTAGGTTTTGGACACAATGCTACATTAAGCCATGCTAATGAAATTATAGAGGCTGTTAAGAGTGGAGCTATTAAGCATTTCTTCTTAATAGGTGGATGTGATGGTGCGAAATCAGGAAGAAATTACTATACTGAATTAGCTACATCTCTTCCAAAGGATACTGTAATATTAACATTAGCTTGTGGTAAATATAGATTCAATAAACTTGATTTTGGAACAGTAGCAGGTCTTCCAAGACTTTTAGATGTGGGACAATGTAATGATGCTTATTCAGCAGTAAAAATTGCATTAGCATTAGCAGAAGCTTTCAATTGTGGAGTAAATGATTTACCATTATCATTAATTTTATCTTGGTACGAACAGAAAGCAGTTTGTATATTACTTACATTACTTTCTTTAGGTATTAAAGGTATAAAATTAGGACCATCATTACCAGCATTTTTATCACCAAATGTAATTAATGTGTTGGTAGAAAAATTTGGAATAGCTCCTATAAGCACTCCAGAAGAAGATATAAAAGAAATATTAGGATAAAACTAAAGTTGAGTTATTAATAATCAGGTGAGATAAAAATCTCACCTGATTTATTTTATAAATTATTATTAGTTCCTGGAGTATTCAACGTGTTAGACAAGTTAAAGTTGCTATAAGTTTGTGAATTAGTATTAGTGCTATTATTTTGATTTTCCATCATAGATTGAAGAATGACATCCATCATTTGAGACATATTATCATTACTATTATCGTTATCAATACTTATATCATCGCTGTCATCGTCATCAGGAATACTACCAATACTGGAGCTTGAAGAATCTGAAGATTGATTTTGTAAAGACAACATTTGAAGCATCTGCAGTGCTTTTTGAGGTTGTAGGGATAAACTGTCAAGACCACTTACAACATTACTTGAGCTTGAATCAGTAATATTGTCCGGTATAGAATTAGAGGAATTTCCAGAATTATTAGCGGATATATTTTTCATCATTTCTTCAAGAGCCATTGCAAATGATGAATTAGTATTTTGAGAAGAATTGTTACCATTAAGTTCTGATAAAGCTTGTATTTGTTTAGCTTGTATTGATGGTGATATTGAATTTAGTGACATATTTTTTATCTCCTTTTGTATTGGATTTTTATAGAATACTTTAATTTATATTTTAAAATAGATTTGTGACGATACTGTGACATAAACAAATTATATTTTGAAATCTTTATTAAATCTTAATAAATTTAATAAGTGTTTCTTCAAAAATAAACATTAAAATTTATCTATATTAAAAATTAAAGATAGGAGATATTTTTAATGAAAAAAAGATATAAACTTTTAATTGTAATAGTATTATTAATTATTATTGGTATTATAGCTTTGAAGGTATTGACTAGCCCTAATACTGCATTAAATAAGAATGGTTTTGGAATTGCAGTAAAAGTAAAGCCTGCAAACTGGAAAATTAAAAAATTAAACAAGCTTCCAAATCCAAATTCCAATCCTGATGGTAATCTTGATATAGATTTACGTTCAAGTGACTTGTCAAATATCAATATGACAGGGAAAGAAAATGACCTTTTAAAGTATAGTTTTGATAGTAAAACAAAATGGCCTCAAAACATATCATCAAATTTTTCAACTGAAAAAATCATGTCATTGGGTAAAAATCCTGGACTTGGAATAAAGAATCTTCATAGTTCAGGGATAAATGGTAAAGGTGTTAGTATTGCAATAATAGATCAAAGACTTCTTGTAAATCATACTGAATACAAAGATAGAATTAAATCTTATGAAGAGATTCACTGTGCTCCTGAAACTTCGATGCATGGAGCGGCAGTAGCTTCAATAGCTGTTGGTAAAACAACAGGTGTTGCACCAAAGTCTGATTTATATTATATAGGACAAAATCCTATGAATCTATCTGGAAGTTCAAAGATTGACTTTAACTATACTGCACAAGCTATAAATAGAATAATAGAAATAAATAAGAAATTACCGAAAGACAAAAAAATAAGAGTTATTTCAATTTCAATAGGATGGGATCCAAGAGAAAAAGGTTATAATGAAGTAACGAAAGCAGTAAACAATGCAAAAAAGGAAAATATATTTGTTGTGTCATCATCACTTAAAGATACTTATGGATTCAAATTTACTGGCCTTGGTAGAAATCCACTATCTAATCCTGATATTCCTTCATCGTATACTCCAGGTTTGTTCTGGACAAAAGACTATTATAAGGAAAATTTTGATTCAAATAATACTTTACTTATTCCAATGGATTCGAGATGTACAGCAAGTCCAACAGGATATAATGATTATGTATTTTATAGAGAAGGTGGGTGGAGTTGGTCAATTCCGTACATAGCGGGTGTCTATGCTTTAGCGTGTGAAGTAAAACCGAATATAACACCTGATGAATTTTGGGAGTCAGCATTAAAAACTGGAGACACAATTGAATTAAAAAACAATAATAAGCTATATAAATTGGGAAAAATAATTAATCCATCAAAATTAATTGGAGACTTGAGATCTAATAGTTAAAGATAAATATATAGACTCAATTGCATTAGATGTATTAAATAATTGTAAAAATGAATTTGGTTTTAAATCTATTGAAAATCAATAGTAAAGTAAAAAAGCTATGAAATTAAATTATTAAACTTATATTTTATAGCTTTTAAAATTTATATTATGTGAAGAATCAGAAGATAAAGATAATATTTATAAATATTATCTTTATTTATGCAATTTAAATTACATTTAGAAAATATTTAGCAGCCTCTGATAGATTTTGATTTTTCAGCCATATAGCAGCTACTCTTGTTTCTAATTCTGATTCATCAATTTCTATATAAGATAAATCACTATTATTAACAAGCTTAATAGCAGATTTGGGTACAATAGCAAGACCTATACCAGAATCAGCCCAGAGTAGAGCTGTTCTTGCATCATCACACTTGCATATTATCTTTGGATTAAATCCAGAGTTTTGGCAGCATTTTGATATTAATTTTTCAAAACGACGATATATTATAAGTGGTTTATCCATAATATCATTAATGCATATACTCTTTTTATCTTTATACCAATTAGAATTAGTATTAAATACTGCAATCATTGTTTCTTTGGATAGATACTTTAAGTTAAAGGATTCTGCATTAAATGGAGTTCGTACAATTCCAATTTCTATTAAACCATTGTTAAGTAGTTCTAATAGTTTATAGGTATTTCCTTCGTATATCTCAAAGCTTATATCTGGACATTTTTTATTAAAATTATGTATTCTATCAGGAAGTAATGTAGCACCACAAGATGATACTGTACCAATAAACAAAGTTCCTTTGATTCCTTGACCAAAATCCTTTAATTGTTTAACAGTAGTTTCAGTTAACTTCAATATTTGATTGGCTTTAGCATACAGCATTTTTCCAGCATCAGTCAATTTGATTTTTCGACTTCCTCTTTCTACAAGTTTAACACCAAGTTCGTCTTCCAGAAGTTTAAGATGATAACTAAGAGGTGGTTGAGCCATATTTAATTTTCTGGCAGCACTTGTTATTTGACCTTCCTCTGCAATTGCTATAAAGTATTTAAGTTGTCTAATATCCATGAAATTTACCACCTTTTTTACTATGAGTGGTTTAAATTATTCACAATCTTCGCAGCTTGAACATCCACTAGAACAGTCACCAGAGCAACCTATATTTTCAGGTTTATGAATTGGTTCTAGAGTAAATCCTCCCATACCGTTTTCGTCAGGGCTTAATAATACAAAACCGCTAAATTGAACAAAAAGATTTTTGTCAACTATAAATGTAGTATCGCCAACTTTTTGTGATAAGTCTCCTTCTTGTAGCTCACTTACAGAAATATTAAAAACAGGACCATGGCAAGACATACTTGCCAAGTATATTCTAATATTACCATTGCAAGGTACATTTTGTTCAGTTAAGAATTCTTTTAATTGATTATAAGCTAAATCAGTTATTTTAAGAAAATTCATTTAGTTAAACCTCTTTTCATAATTTAGTTAGAAAAATAATTTCCACTAAGTAAATGTTATTATAATTTAGAAAGAAATTCAACAAATTTCATGTTATACTATGCATGTGAAGTGATTCTTAGGTTCAGAACGAGGTTTCTGTAAAGATGGGAGTTTTAGCAATGATAGATATTGTATAAAATACAGTAACTTTGAATTTATGGATTTTAAATAAAAACATTGAACTATAATAAAAAATAAAATATAATTATACGAGGTATTAAAATATTGAGTTAATATTTTGAATTTTTGAAATAACTATTATTAAATAGAGTACATTTAAATGTTTATATAAAAAATAATTTGACTAAATAGTTTGTTCAAATTATGCGGAGGAGATGTTTTTGAATATTAAATATAAATTTTCTGATTTGATAAGTTTAAAAAAACTTCAATCTATTATTGAGAGTTTTAGTAATATAGCACAGGTTCCACTAGCAATATACGATATGAATGGTGAGATGGTAGTTTTTGCTAGGAAGACAGATTTATGTGTAAAACGACTAAAGTTAAATTGCGATTATAGTATTCAAAAGGTAGTTGAAAGAATAAAAAAAGGTGAAACACATTTAATTGAAGTATGTCAAGATGGAGGCATAAATATTGCTGGAACAATTGTTATAGAGAATGAGCCAATTGCTGTAATTATAGCAGGTAAGTTTTATTTCCTAGAATTTGATAAAGAGCAATTAACAAAAAATGCAGGTATTTATAGTCTTAATAAATATGAGAGTTTAAAAGGTATAGAACAATTTGAAACTTTAATATCAGAAAAAACTAACACTTTACTTAAATTTATAGAAGAATTTACTCAAATGCTTATTGATGTGGGTTATGATTCAATAAAACATTACGAGAATGAGAAAAAGATTAAGAAAGCACATGATAAACTGTATAATTTGAGCAAAAAATTAGAAAGTGAAAGGGAAGAAATAAAATCTTTAGCATATAATGATGCTGTTACGGGCCTTCCTAACAAGAGAATCTTCTATAAAATATTCAATGCTAAAATTCTTGAAAGTTCTTTAAAAGAAAATGTTTCAAAAGGTTCTCTAATGATACTGGGTTTAAATAATTTTAAAAATGTCAACGATACTTTGGGATACGACTTTGGTGATAGAATTCTAAAAATATGTGGTGATAAATTAAAAAAAATACTATTAAATGATGAATCATACATATTTAAGTTTGAGAGTGACAAGTTTTTAGTATTTATACAGAATATTAAGGAAGAAACCTTTTTAATAGATATAGTGGAAAGAATATTGAAAACTTTTAAAGAACAATGGAGTATAGAAAGATATAAAATTTTAATTACTGTTTCAATAGGAGTGCATATATTTAATTATACAGATAGTAATACTGAAACCATTATTAAAAATGCAGATTCTGCTATGTATAAGGCAAAAGAGGCAGGGTTAAATAAATATGTATTTTATGATAAAGCTATAAGTGAAGCTTTAGAAAGAAAGATAAAAATAGAAAATTGTTTAAATAAAGCCTTAGAAAATGAAGAATTTTTTTTATGTTATCAGCCTCAGGTTAATGTTTTCAATAGTCAAATTGAAGGATTTGAGGCTTTGCTAAGATGGAATAGTAAAGAATTAGGATTTGTATCCCCAGCTGAATTTATTCCAATAGCGGAGGAAACTGGACTTATAATTCCTATAGGCAGATGGGTTATAAAAACGGCTTGTATTCAAAACAAAAATTGGAGTGAAAAAAATTATAAGTTTGATCATATTGCAGTAAATATTTCTGCTGTCCAACTACAACAGCTTGATTTTGTTAGCACTGTAAAAAGTATATTAAAGGAAACAGGTATAAGAACTGAAAGTTTTGAAATAGAAATTACAGAAAGTACATTAATAAAGTCTTTGAATTTAAATATTAAAAAATTAGAAGAATTAAGGGCTATTGGAGTGAAAGTAGCTTTAGATGATTTTGGAACAGGATATTCATCTCTAAATTATCTAAAAATGCTTCCAGTTAATAGAATAAAAATTGATAAATCTTTTATAGATGATATTTGTACAGGAACTAACGAGGAAATAATAATAGAGGCATTGGTATTTTTAGGACACAAAATGAATTTAGATATTGTAGCAGAAGGTGTTGAATTAGAGGAACAGGTGGAAATTTTAAAAAGTAAAAAATGCGATAAAATACAGGGCTACTATTTTAGCAAGCCTTTAAAGAGACTAGATGCAGAAAATATTTTGAAAACTGGACTAACACTCAATAGAAAAATTAATTAGTGATACAGCATTTTATATATAATTTTAGAAAAAGTGAAAAGTTTTTTAAGTAAAACAACATCTATATGTAGGTGTTGTTTTTATTATTTATACTATAATATATGTTTTTTTAAGAAAATATTAAGGAATTTCATAAAATTTATTTAAGGTTAAGTTGGTATAATTATTAAATAAATTTTCACATGGCAAAGTTTTATATTATGTATAGTATCTGGTATAATTTTATAAGTAAATAATTTGACAGTGTATGAGTATTTTGAAATGGAGATGGTAATTATATGTCAAAAGAAACTATTCTTGTGGTTGATGATGAAAAAGAGATTAGAAATTTAATAGGAATATATTTAGAAAATGAAGGGTATAAGGTTATTAAAGCTTCAGATGGTTGTGAAGCTTTAAAGGTACTTAAAAGTCAGCAAGTACATTTAATTATATTAGATATTATGATGCCTAATATGGATGGAATGGAAGCTTGTATGAAAATAAGAGAACATAAAAATATGCCTATAATAATGCTTTCTGCTAAAGGGGAGGACATGGATAAAATAATGGGGCTTACAACAGGAGCAGATGATTATATAACTAAACCATTTAATCCGTTGGAACTTTTGGCAAGGGTAAAATCCCAATTAAGGCGATATACTAAATTGAATAATGCAATACAAAATATAAATTCAGATATAATTGAAATAGATGATTTAACTATAAATGTAAGTACCCATGAAGTAAAAGTAGGAGAAAAATTAGTTAACCTTACCAGAAGGGAATTTGACATATTAGAGTTATTAGCTAAAAATAGAGGGATTGTTTTTAGCACAGAAAAAATATATGAAAGAGTATGGAATGAAGAATTTTATCAGTCAGATAATACTGTTATGGTTCATATAAGAAAGATAAGGGAAAAAATTGAAGAAAATTCAAGAAAACCTAAGTATATAAAAACTGTATGGGGAGTTGGCTATAAAATTGAGAATTAGATGTCCTAAATTTATAAAAAGAATTTTTAAAAGATTATTCAGACCTACTATTAGAATATATGATTTTAGTAAAGAAAAAGTAAGTAGAAGTATAAGAATGGAGTTGGTAGTAACCTTCTTAGTATGTCTTGTGGCTTCTTTTACAGCAGCAGCTTGGTATAATAGTTACTATACTACAACAGTTATAGATTATAGTGAAGGTATAAATTTAATTGTAAATCAATGTTCTACAATAAAAAGTAGAATTAAACAACAAAATTTAAGCTTAAAAGATGAAAATTCATTATCAAATATTATAAATAATGAAGAAGCGAATAATAGTGCTAATGAGACTATAAAAATATTTATAACCGATTTAAATGGAAAAGTATTATATAAGTCAAAAAATGCGGAAGAAAACGAAATTAGTATACATGATTTAATCGAAAAAACCTCTCAATATAAAAATGATTATAATGATTATAGGTATGCCAGTGAAAGTGGTAGAAGAATAATAAGCTTAGATAAAGTTTCAGAATATGTAGAGCTTGGTGCAGCGGATTTTTCTGATGGGAAGGCTTATGTAATAGTTAAGGGTATTCCTCATGGAGAAACTACTCATATAAAATCTGACAGCTCATTTTTCTCAATAATATTAGCAATTGCAGTATTTATAATGTTATTTTATCTTATCACTAATAAAAAGATGAAATATATAGAAGGTGTTTCAGAAGGGTTATTTGAAATAGCAAGAGGAAATTTGGATTCTAGGGTATGTATACAAGGTAAGGATGAATTAGCAAAATTAGCAGGTAACATAAATTTTATGGCTAAGGAATTAAATAGAAAAATAGAAAGTGAAAGAAATGCAGAAAAAACTAAAAGTGATCTTATAACCAATGTATCCCATGATTTAAGAACGCCTCTTACATCTATAAAAGGATATATTGGACTTGCTAAAGATGGAAAATATAAAAGCGAAGATGAACTTCAAGAATATTTAAATATAGCCTATAATAAGTCCGAAAAATTAGAAGTACTTATAAACAATCTATTTGAATACACAAAATTAACCAATAAAGGTATAAGCTTGAGTAAGCAAAATATATCCTTTAATGGGCTTCTAGAACAACTTATAGAAGAGCTTTATGTCATATGTGAAGAAAACAATGTGATTATAGAAAAGAGTATACCAGATGAAAAAATTTGTGCATATGTAGATGGAGATAAGATGGTTAGAGTCTTTGAAAATCTGCTTATGAATTCCATAAGATATAGTCCTAAACCAGGACAAATAAATGTAGATTTATATAGAGAGGATAAATTTGTAGTTGTAGCTGTGAAGAATAAATGTGAAAATGTAAATGAAGAAGAGCTTAAAAAAATATTTGACAGATTTTATAGAGTGGATAAGTCAAGATCACAAGCTACAGGTGGAAGTGGATTAGGACTTGCTATTGCTAAAAGTATTGTAGAATTGCATGGAGGGAAAATTTGGGCTGAGGTAAAGGAGAAAAACATAATATTTTTTGTGAAATGTGATGCAGAAAAATGCAATGAATAGTAATTTCTATTGGGAGATATTTAAAATACATACCAATGTATTTTAAATATCTCCTTAGGCATCTTCAAAAAAATAATAAGTCCACTTGATAGTCTAATTATTTTTTTTCAGATACCTTAATTCTAATGATTTTTAATTTTTATGCTACCGGAAGTAGCAGATATATTAATTTGATTTTTATTATTTCCAACCACACCATTTAGCTGATTACGTTTGGATTCCCCTTGAATAGTTACAGGAAAATCACATTTTATATTACCTAAGTCAGCTTTAGCATTTAAAGCAAATTGAGAGCTTTTAGGAAGATTCAATATTATTTCTCCAGAAGAAACATTTAAATTCACATTGTTATTGAATTCAGAGTAGGTTATTTCTGTTTTACCAGAGGTACAACGATGATTTATATTTCCTTTAAAGCCGTTTAAATTTATACTTCCAGAAGAAAGTCTTAATGATGAATTTTCACATACAATATTTTCACCATAAATTTTACCAGAAGTAGCTTCAAGTGATAAGTTTGATGCTGTTAAGTTTTTTAAATCTACGCTTCCAGAACTTAAATCAAGATTAAAGTTATTAAGCTTGATTGGATTAGATGATGTTATTTTTCCTGAACTCAATTTAACAGACATATCAGATGCATAAGTTTCAGGAACATTTATATCTAATTTTAATCCTTCCCTGGAGGAAAAATTAAAGGAACCAGAAGGTCTTTTCACAGATATTATAAGTTTACTTCCTTCCACTCTACTTTGTAACTCTGGTTTAAAGGAGGCGCTTATATCACCATAAAGATGAGATTTAACATCTTTTCTATTTTCTGATATTATTGAAATATTTTCACTCGAACCTTCTATATATATTTCTTTTATACCATCTATTTTTTGAGTTTTTTCATCATTTATAATATAAGCTTTGCTGGAAACTCCTAATGAATTAAAGTTTTCAAAGCTGCCAGTAGCTAAAAGTATGGTACCTCCAGCAGAAAAACTTAAAACTATGATTGATATAAGAATAATTACTAATTTTTTTATATTAATATTAAACATTTTTAACCTCCAATAATTTATTGTTTAGCTATGATATTAATGTTCCATTTAAGATATTTTATAGAAGCTTTATAAAAGAATTTAGATAAATAACATGTTCCAATAAAGAATAATATACCAAGAGCAGTTGTACCAATACCTAAAAGGAATATAGCAATAGGATTGCCTAGAATTGCTACAATGGAGCCTAAAAATGGGTGAAAAAGTACTGCAAATATGCTAGCTATTCCTGCTGCAAACACAGCTATAGCAGAAGCAAATAGTGATATTAAAACTGCTGCCAAAGCTAAAAATGGGCCAAGAACTATTACAAGATTAAAAAATCCAAGAGCTAAAGCAGCCAAAATTGCCTTCCCAATGTTTTTAGTAGATGGGTTTTCCATAGCATCCTCTACTGCAGCAGAAGCTCTATAGGATTTACCAATAGTTTTTGGATCTCCAAGTTCTTTTATAATTTCTTCTGCGGTTTTACCTTTTTCAAAACCTATTCTAAAGTGTTCTTCATAATCGTAAAGTATATCTTTTTTTTCATATGAATCCATATTTCCGAGAGATTGTTCTAAAATTTTCATAAATTCTTCTTTATTCATTAATTTCACCTTCTTTTATGTTTTTTTCCATACATGATGGAGAATTTTCCAAATTAGCACTACTTACAATTTGTTGTACTCCGCTAACAAAACGAATCCATTCCGAGATGAGAACAAGACCTTTTTCCTTTCCAAGTGAAGTAAGTTTATAATATTTTCTAGGAGGACCATCACTGGATTCTTGTAAATAAGTTGTGACATAGCCCTCAGATTTAAGCCTTCTCAAAAGAGGATAAATGGTTCCTTCAGAAATATCTATATGTTTGGATATTTCTTCTACCAACTCATATCCATAAAATTCTCTTTTGTACAGTTCTGCCAGTACACACAATTCTAAGACACCTTTTTTAAATTGAACATTCATGGTTAAAATCCTTTCATTTCCATTTTATAGATTATATTATAGTACACAGTACTGAATAATGCAAGGTACTGTGTAATAAAAATTTAAATACAACAAAAAGCCATAAAATTAGTACAATTAAACATACAGTATATGTTTGTTTATGAAGGCAAATATGGTATAATAGCAACATATAGAAAGTTCTTTAAATTTTGTATTTTAACACGAAAATAATAAGAAAAGAGGTAACGGATTATGGAAAAAGTAAAAGTTGTAATTGTTGATGATTCACCTTTTTCAATTAATGTTATTAGAGATATATTAGAAGATAAAGGCTTTGAAGTTGTAGGAGAAGCTGGAAATCTTGAAGAGGTAATTAGTGTTGTAAAAGATACAAGACCACAATTAGTAACCATGGATATGACTTTACCAGGAACTGATGGTTTAGAATGTACAAGAGAAATACATAAAATAGATGAAAAAATAAAAGTAATAGTTATAAGTTCAATGATGGATGAGGAAATACTTAAAAAAGCTAAGCAAAGTAAAGTATCAGGATATATTCAAAAACCAATAGATCCAGAAGAGCTTATAGCTCAAATAGAAAAAGTTATTTCCAGTGATAAAATATTTAAGGAACTTGAAGAAAGCTATTTCAATACTTTTAAAGAAGCATTTTCAGGTGGGGTTACTAGGTTTACAAAGACTATAACAACCTTTGATGAGGATAAAAAATCCAATGATGTAGAAGTATCAAGGGGGATTTCTGTAGTAATAGGAATTATAGGTAACTTTTCAGGAAGAATGATTATAGATTTATCTAATAAAAGTGCTGAAAATATGGCAAAGGTTATGTTAAGAAGAGATCCTAAAAATCAAGAAGAAATATTGAATGTTATGGGAGAGTTTGCCAATATAATTGCAGGTAATGCATGTTCCATGATGAATAGAAAAAATAAAGTTTATGCATTAAGAGTTGCACCTCCAACTATATTCTATGGAGAATCAATTAAAATATCTAAGTCAAAAATTGATACTTTATCAGTGCTAACTCATACAGATTTCGGAGAAATTCTATTGAATGTTGGATTTAAAAGAGGTGATGAATAATGGATGTGAATCATGTTAACCCATTTATTGAAGCTTTTTTTAACATAATGCCTCAAATTGGATTTACTAACATAGAAAAAAAGGGAGTCGTTTTAAATAAAGAAATTAAAAGTAAAGGAATTATTATAAATTTAGGTATTGTAGGAGATGCAAAAGGAAATGTAGTTTATATAACGGATATTGAAAGTGGTAAAAAAATTGCATCTAAAATGATGATGGGCATGCCGGTAAATGAGTTAGATGATATGGCGCAAAGTGCTTTATCAGAACTCACCAATATGTTAACTGCTAATGCTAGTATTAATTTGTCTGAAATAGGAGTGAATGTAAATATATCCACTCCAACGTTATTATATGGAGAAGATATACAAATCAAGATGAATGTAGATAAAATTTTATGTATTCAATTAACTGTAGATGACATTCCTATAGATGTAAATATTGCATTACAAAATTTATAATTGTGATTGAAAGAGAGGAAAAGAACCTCTCTTTATTTTTTTACCATAAAGTAACAAAGGTTACCGATTTTTCGGAGCATATTTATTATAATTAATATCAAGTGATTCTTAGACTCAGGTGAAGTTTGTCTGTGAGGAATGCCTCTTACCTGAGCAAGCTCGTTAAATATCATTTAGACATTTAAACTACCTGAGTCTTAGAAGAACTTATCCAGGTGCGTAGCAGTGCTTATCCTCCGCTTTAGGAAAGTGGAGGGTTAGCAATGATAGCGATCGGATAAAATATTATCTAATAAATTTTTTTGGATTATTTTGTAATTAGGAGGTAATAAGATGAAATTATTGATTATATGTTCAGAAAAAAGTGGTAAGTTACCTGAGAATGAATTCTATATTAAAACTGATTCTAGGTTTGCAAATTCAAAATTCATACCTAATTTAATAGATGAAAAAGAAGTTTGTACTGTGTGTGGAAAAAAGTGTGTGTGGTGCAGGGGAAACTATAATTTAAATTTTGAAGACAGCATATCTGAAATAATAAAGTTACCAGATGTATACAGAATGTTTGAAGATGAACCATTAACGTATTTACCACATAAGTTTAAGGAGCATGATATTGCAGTGGTTATTGGAGTACATCAGGATATATTAGCTGAGATACCTAATATTTTAAAGAAAAGTGGAGGTAAGGGGTTAATAGTACCTTGTGAGAGTGGTGATTGGGTATCAAGATGGACTAGAGAATTTGTTATAAAACAATGTGAAGAACTTGGATTGGAATATGCTTTTCCTAAACCATTTTGTACATTAAATAAAGGAAAATTTGAGACAATAAATAAGTTTATAGATGAATTTAAATTAGGAAAACCTAAATTTAAATTACATGTAAATAAAGATAATATTATTGTAAAGGCTGAGGTTATAATTTCTGCTCCTTGTGGAAATGGCTACAATATAGCAAAACATCTTATAGGAAAACAATTGGGAGAAGAAGCTAAGAAGATAGTAGCAAAATTTTGGCATAGTTATCCATGTATGGGTGGCATGCATGTAGATCCAGAAATAGGTGATACACCACTTCATATAGGAGGATATGCGCATTATAGTGCATTAGAAAATGCAGAAATTTGTAAAGTTTAATGGATAAAATATCTGAGATAAATCTTTAAGTAAGGTAGCTTATAATATAGTTAAAAGTGTACCTTGCTTAAAGATTTTTTGAACTAGTATAATTTTTAAATTTGAATACTTGATTTAACACTACTTGTATGATCTATAATATATTTTAGTGTAATAACTTTGTTATAAATTAAACTTATAGATAAATAAAATTTATAACAATATATTATTATACTTTTGTTATACAATGTAATATAATAATAAGCAGTGAAATAATTCTTTAAGCTACATTTTGTAAGCTTATTAAGTAAATTACTACATATTAAACTAACTTAGGAGGTTTTTTTATGCAAAGGATAAAAAAATATTCATTAGCTGCAGTTTTTTTAACAATTGGTATGTTATCGCTTGCTGCGTGTTCTAGTGGAAATAACACAGCAAAAAATGATTCAACAACACCCAAAACTATGGAAACTAAAGATTTACAAGATAAAATTGGCAAAAGTGATTGGGTAATTGTTGATACAAGAAGTAATGATGCTTTTAATGGATGGAAATTAGATGGAGCAAAAAAAGGTGGACATATTAAGGGAGCTACAGATTTTTCAGCAAATTGGTTAAAGGTTGATACAAAGGATAAAGATAAAACATTAAAGGAAACTTTAAAGACAAAAGGCATTACATCAGAAAAGAATGTAGTTTTATATGATGCCAATGGAAAAGATGCTGATAAAGTAGCTGAATATTTAACTAAAAACGGAATAAAAAATATATATAAATATGATGTAAAGAAATGGGCTTCAGATGATAAACTTCCAATGGAAAGTTATGCAAATTATCAAATGTTAGTTCCAGCATCATGGGTTAATGATTTAATGAATGGAAAAAAACCAGAAACTTATACTGGAACTCCATATAAAGTGTTTGAAGTAAGCTGGGGAGATGAGTCAAAATCACCAGATTATTTAAAGGAAGGACATATAAAGGGAGCGGTTCACATAAATACTGATGAAGTTGAAGAAGGTCCACTTTGGAATCGTCTTTCTGATGATAGACTTAAGAAATTTGCAGAAAACAGTGGTATAACAGCAAATACTACAGTTATACTATATGGGGCTGATTCAATGCCATCCTTTAGAGTTGGTGTAATATTAAAATATATGGGTGTTAAAGATGTCAGAGTATTAAATGGCGGTACTGCTAGCTGGAAAAATGCAGGATATTCATTAGAAAAAACATCTAATAAAAAAGTTCCTGTAGAATCCTTTGGAGCAGTAGTTCCTTCTAATAAAGGATATATTGTAGATTTACCACAAGCTAAAGAAATAATAGCAGATAAACAAAACAGTAAATTAGTTGATATAAGAAGCTGGGATGAGTATATAGGTAAGACTTCAGGATATGATTATATAAAACCAAAGGGTCGTCCTGCAGGTGCAGTATGGGGGCATGCAGGAACTGATGCAACTCATCTACAGGATTACAGAAACATAGATAATACAATGCGAAATAAAGATGAAATACTTGCTATGTGGAAACAATCAGGAATTACACCAGATCAAAGATTAGCTTTCTATTGTGGAACAGGTTGGAGAGCATCAGAAGTGTTAACTTATGCAGATGTTATGGGATTGAAAAATATATCCCTTTATGATGGTGGATGGAATGAATGGAGTGGAAACACTGGAAATCCAGCTAATCCTATAGAAACAGGAGAACCTAAAAAGTAAAAATTATGTTGAAAAGGCGATATATTTATATTGCCTTTTTTAAAATTAAAAATGAAATTAATAGTTTAATGGGAATGGGTGTGTGATAATGGTAAATAAGATAAAGATTATATTGACAATTATGCAAATGATAGTTTTAATTCCAGGAATAGTGTTAGAATATCTTTCGGATAAAAAGATGGGAGTTATAAGATATTTAGTATTTAAAAGACAAGCATATGAACAAGGTATTTTTAATTCAAGTTTAATGAATATATATAAAAGCTTACTAATAGCAACTTTTTTTATAGTTATTATTATGATAATTTACAAGAGTATTAAAATAAAAAGTAATAAGTTTATTAAGTCAGGATTAATTACCGTAATTATAAATCTACTTTGTATAATTTTTATTATATCTAAAAAAGCGGTAGCTTTAGAAGCCTATCATTTTTTTGTAATAGCTATTTTTATAATTGTAATTCTAGAGTGCTTGAAATTCATATTAGACTTTTTTAGAGTAAATAAATAGTTTAAATATAACAATACATAAAAATACATGGTGCTGGATATTATAATGTGGTAAAAGGAGGTTTGTGTATGAATAAAAAAAGTGAAAAAAATAGAAAAAATGATAATAAAACTAAAAATGAAAAAACATCTAATCCCATTACTGGCAAGGTTGATCCTAACATGAATAAGCCAGTGCGAGGGTTGCCATAAGAGAAGCCATGCAAAAATAACACAATATATTGAAATCTTAATTAGAAGTCAATATATTGTGTTGTTTTTTATCTATATATAGTCTTTAAATTTCTTATATTAATACAACCTGTACAACTTGTCCTTTACTTAGAGGTGAAGAATTAGGTGGTATATCTATAAGGCAATTAGAATTTAAAGAGGAACTTAAAATACCATTACCTTGATTACCTTTTGTAATGTCAACTACAGCCGTATCATTTGTATATGATAGAGTACCTCTTACAAAACGTCTAACCTTACTTTTTTTATTAAAGTCTTGTTTAAGTACTGCATTTACTTTGTGCAGCGCAAGATTTTGTCTTCCAGTAATTTCTGACAAAATAGGGCGCACAAGAATTTCAAAGGTAGTTATAGCTGCAGCAGGATTTCCTGAAAGACTAATAACTAATTTGTTATTTAAGCTGCTGCAAAATATAGGAGAACCAGGTTTTATAGCTACTTTCCAAAAAAGTAAATCTGCACCTAAGTTTTTCATAACATCTTTTATTAAATCTTTTTTTCCTACAGATACTCCACCTGTAGTTATAAGAATATCTGATTTACTTAGAGCATATTTAATTCTTTCAGTTAAAGTATTAATGTTATCACTTGCAATTCCCATGTCTATAGGCTCGCAGTAAAGTTCTCTTAGTCTGGAGCATAGGCAATACAAACTACTGTTATATATCTTGCCAGGAGCTAGTTGTTCTTCAATTGACACTAATTCATCGCCGGTACTTAAAATACCAACTTTAGGTTTAGGGTAAACAGATACATTTTTACAACCTATGCTGGCAAGTACACCAATTTCGTTGGATTTTAAAATAGTGCCTTTTTTTAAAATTAGTTGACCTTTTTTTATATCTTCTCCCTCAAAACAAATGTTTTGCCAAGGTGAAAACTTACTAAATATTTCAACGAAGCCATCTTTAAAAACAGTATCTTCTTGTTTTATAACACAATTTGCTCCTTTAGGAATTGGAGCACCAGTCATTAGTCTTATTGCAGTACCTTCAGTTACCTCTTTATTGGCACAAAATCCTGCATAAATTTCTTCTATAACTTTTAATCTAACTCCACTATCTTTATTTGCAAGTATGGAATCTTCAGCTCTAAATGCATATCCATCTAAAGGAGAACGATTAAATGGAGGTTGATTTATCCGAGAGAATATATCTTCTGCTAAAACTCTTTCATGGCAATCCATAAGAGATACCTCTTCTTTTGGTAAAGAAGGAGTTTTTGCATTCAAAATAGCTTTAGCTTCTTCTAGCTCTATAAATTCAAGCAATGTCAGTTAACACCCCTTTCCAAAACTACAATGAGGATAGGTACATACATTACATTCCAAACAAAGTCCTCCGTGACCAAGAACAATTATATCTTCCTTTTTTATTTTTTCACCAGCAAATATTCTAGGAAGTACTAAATCAAATATAGTTGTTTTTGCGTACATAACACAGCCTGGCAACCCTAAAATAGGAATATCACCTTTGTATGAAATTAAGAACATAGCACCAGGAAGTACTGGAGCTCCATAAGTTACTATTTGTGCTCCTGTATTTTTAATAGCAGCAGGTGTTGAATCATCAGGATCAACAGACATACCACCAGTACAGATAACCATTTCTGCACCTTTATTTATAAAATCCTCTATAGCAGCAGTAATTGTTTCAATGTTATCTGGTACTATAGTACTGCCGATTGTTTCACAGTCAAATTGAGATAACTTTTTTCTAACTACAGGTCCAAAAGCATCTTCTATTCTTTTATAATATACTTCATTACCTGTAGTAACTATAGCTGCTTTAAGTTTCTTATAAGGCTTTACGCTTACAATCTTTCTACCTTCAGCTAAATGTTCAGCTTTTAAAATTTTTTTCTCATCAATAACTAAGGGAATTACCCTAGTACCAGCTACTTTATCACCTTTTTTAACAGGTGTATTATTATGTATTGTAGCTAACATAATTTCATCTATGGAATTTAATTGAGTGAGAAGATCTATATCTATTTTTAAAATTCCATCTTTATCTGAAATAAAGGTAATTTTACCTTCCTTTACTTCTGAAAAGGTTAAACCTTCACCAGCTGACAGATTTTTAAGCCTTTCTGCAGCTTCATTTTCATGTAAGTAACCTTCTTTTTTTTCCCATACATAGAGGTTATCCTTTCCCAAGGATAGTAAAACAGGGATATCTTCTTCAGTAACAATATGACCTTTTTCAAAAGCCCTGCCTTTAATTTTTCCTGGGATGATTTGAGTAATATCATGACATAGAATGCTTCCTACAGCTTCTTTTGTAGGTATTTTTTTCATTATAATTCCCTCCTCAAGTTAAATTTAAAATTTTCGCTTAGGAGATATGAGTAATAAATATAATACAATTTTAACCCATCTCCTTTCCTAAAAACGTGGAGGCACTTTTGTTTCCTAAAGCACCCTGTGGACTTATGTCCAGGCTTATAATCCATAGAAATATCCTTAGGTTCATAAGCTCGGAGAATAACTTATTTTAATTTTATACTAAAGATTGTGAGTATGTCAAATTTTACAACAATTCAAGTTTGCAACATACAAAATTGGAACTTAATATGAGCATATTACAACATAAGCGAAGTAACTTTCAACTGTATTCCGGCTGATATATGCTGTGAAGGAAAACTCACTTCATTAAGAAGTTCTAATGCTTGAGATATTGAAAAATGTCTACCTCCTTGTATAATGTAGCCATAACATTCAATAGAAAACTATCTATACCATTTGTGAATATTACAACTTAGTTTTTTCTTATTATTCGTAATTCTTTTACCCGACAGGGTGTATGTTTCTACTCTAACTTAGTTTTCTATTTTCCCTTAAGGGGAAACCAAATTAGTAAATATTGATGTATAATATCTCCTGAATAGAAGATATATGGACACCTCCTGGGAAATGACTCTATCGAGTCATTATTACCCGTGACTGAGCATGTCATTCCATCAGTGAGAATTCTGTGTTTAGCTGGTTAGGTTTCCCTTTGGGAATTACCTGTGTCACAAACAAGGTTACAAAATTACTGATAGAAATGGAATATCTATTCTATCTCTTACAAACAAAGGAGATAATGTATATGAGTAAATTTTTTTATAGACCAACAGTTGGAATTGATGTATCCGCAGATTTTTCAGTAGCTGCTATACTAGCACCTAACGGTGAAATTTATAGAAAACCTTTTAAGATTATGCATAATAGAAATGGTTTTGATTACCTAGTAGATCAAATAAAAAAAGTGGAAGAAGAGTTTAGCATGAAAACAGCCATTTTCATGGAATCTACTGGTGTATACCATCTTACTCTTTTCCACTTTCTTAAAGATACATTTGAAGTATGTATCCTTAATCCACTCATTACTAATTGTAACAAAAATGTGGATATAAGAAAAGTAAAAAATGATAAAAAAGATGCATTAACCATTGCTAATATAGGTAAATTTCAAGATGTCAAATATTCTTCTAGTTTTGATATTGAAATCTACACTTTAAAATCTCTTTGTAGAGATTACTATAAATTTACTGATAGTAAATCTACATTTACAAAAAAACTTTCTACGGATTTAAGAGTCATTTTTCCTGGTTACAGGTCTGTTTTTTCAAATATTACAGGAAAAACATCAATAGCCATTTTAAAAAAGTATTCTAGTGCTGAAGCAGTTTTAAATGCTGATAGAGATGAAGTTATTAATCTCATTTCAAGCAATTCTAGAAAAGGGTTAGTACATAGTGAAAAGATATATAAAAAGTTATATGCTGCTGCTGAGGAAGCTGTTTACATTGGTCTTAAATCACCAAGTCTATTTGTAAAAGTAATTAATACTATTGCAATAATAGAATCATTGGAAATCCAAATTGGAAACCTATTAACTGAAATTCATATATTAATGTGTAGCAATAGAATTTCTGATGAATTTAAGAAAAATGTACAATTACTTTACTCAATACCTGGTGTTGGAGATTTTACATCCATTGCAATAATGAGCGAAATTGGTAATATTAAAGGTTTTGTTAAACCTAAGCATTTAGTTGCATATTTTGGCTTAGATCCTTCAGTTAAACAATCTGGTAAGTTTAATAGTAACAAAAATGTTATGTCTAAACGAGGTACCCGAATAGGACGAAGAGCCTTATATGTTGTCGCGTTATCATCCGTACGTAAAAGTAGAAACGGTGAACCAATAAATAAAGTTTTACTTAATTTTTATACTGAAAATATGAAAGGTAAAAGTAAAAAAGTAGGCTTAGTGGCAATAATGCATAAGCTAATTAACTACATATTCTCTGTTCTTAAAAATCAAAAAGAGTATGAATTACGTGACCCTAAAATACATACAAAAATGTATCTTAATAAGCTATCTAAACCAGCAGCCTAACGGCTAAAATAATTAGGAAGTAATTTCCATTATTCGTGTTTTTTAATGAATTTTTTGTGATACCTATTTTTATTAATAAAATTTTTTATAAAAACTTATTGACTTTTACTAGCTGGTCTTAAATGCGATGTCCTGTCGATTTCGGAGCTTTTGCCGTCCTGGCAAAAATTACGAAATTTTTCAATATCTCAAGCAAAGAACTTCTAAAATTCGTTCGAATCTTCCTTCGCAGCATATATCAGTCTGCATACAGCTGAAAGTTACTTCTTAGTGCATTACGTGAATATATAGTATCTTTTGATATGACTATAAATAAAAAGCACAGCTTTCATAATACTTATTATCTAGTTTATGTATATTTTAGCTATTTTAATAATATCCTATGGCGCAGACTACAAAATAATAAGTCTCTTTTAAGGTATTTCTGCAGAATAGAAAGTAACTATTTTTTAAATTGAATATATTAGCCAAACAACAGGCTGTGCCTTAATTTTAAGTGTTATAAATTATAGTTATAAATATGATTGTGGCTTACTAAAATTACCTATAACAATGTAATTAGGTGAGTGCACTTGGAAATTACTAGTTTGAATTTTAACGTTTACTCCTTGATATATGATAATATACTATAAGTAATTTGCGATATTAGAAGTATATATTTACTACTTTTTAGGTGGAGGGAGCTTTGAATATATGGTGAATAAAAGCTTTTGAGTGAATTTAGGAGGTCTTATGCAAAAAAATTAAAAAATCCCGTAATTTGAATCAGGACGATTCAAGCCGCGAAAGTCCCAGGACGGGACATTTGAGCGGGTAGGGATTTTTTAATTTTTTTGTATTAGAGCTCCTTAATGAACGGTTGGCTTTTATTCACCATATATTCAATGCGGACTCCATCTAAAAAGTTGCATCGTATTATTTTTAAACTGCGAAAGTTAATTAGTATATATATCTTAAATAAGCACCATAGGTATATCCTTCAATTCCATTTATACGAATTTTCAACCATTTGCCATCATTTGAGTAGTCAATTACTTCAGCATATTGATTTTGGTTTAGGTAACCAACTATATCAGCTGATGTTGATGGGTTATTTCTTATATTTAGTTGATACACTTTATTTATGGTAACATATTTACCACTTGGGATAGATGTAATTAGGTTACCCCATACCCAACCAGTTTGTCCGTTATAACTTATCTGATACCAACCTGCTGAATAATCAATTAAATATAGAATAGTGTCTTTAGATATATTACCAATAATAGATGAGTCTGTAGATGCTTTAGATCTAAAATTTGCTGCAGTGGTTACATTTGTTATTTTAGCAAATATACCAGCGTCTACTGGATGAGGAATATTACTAGTGCTGCCAGTAGTATTAGTAGATGTTGGAGGAGTGCTAGAAGAATCCTCAACTATATTTACATACCTTCCTGCAATATATCCTTTATTAATTTCATTCATACTTATAAAATACTTTTTAGTACCTTGTATACCGCCATAAGTTTGATCTGGTGTGGATTCATAAGTAAAAGCACCATTAACTCCATTTAGTGTACCCCATTTATCAAAAATAACTACATGATCATAAGATTTATTAAGTATATCCATATGCTTAATATCATTTAGATTAATTTTAGTAAAATAAGTATCGAACATAGATGAAGTTGACAACTTAGAATCCTTTACATTAAAGGCAGCTTGTACAAAACCAGAACAATCTATACCAGCAGTACCAGAAATATATCCAAAACCAGCTTCAGTATTAACATTTCCAGTAAAAGCACCTTTATTTACAGCATCTAAAAAGTTTAGCCAAGGCGATCCATAGGAATTTGAGTCCAAAGAATCTTGCCCACCCCAATTATAGGGGATACCAGTAGCTGTAACTGTTGTTGCATCTTTAAATTGACTAGGTTGTGTGACACTTGAAGTATAGTTAGCAGGTAAAGCTCCATTTTTATCGGCAGAGTAATTCCAACTTAAATTAATCATATTTAACGCTCTTTGTTCTGCCTCACTTCTAGTTATAGATTGTTGAGAAGCAGCATTTACACTTTGAGTAGGAGCAATTATAGAAGTAGCTAGAAATAGAGTGATTAATAGTTTAGATTTAAATATCTTCATAAATTAATCTCCTTATCACTAATTTTTGTATTAAGTACAAGTACAATTATATTGGGGCAAGCTAATCTAGGCAACACGCAAATAGTGGTAAAATGTTTTCATGTTTATAATAGTATAATAATCATTGTTTAAACTTTTAAGTAATTGGGGGTACTGCTATTAGTATTGATGGGATAAGATTAAAAAATTGATGTATAAAATTAAATAGAAATTACTAAATCATTATTTTACAAATGAATAATAAAATTTAAAAAAAAACAAACTACACATATATGAAGAATATGAGGAGGTATTAAAATGTCAAAAAAACCATTAGTACCATCGTCAGAAGGAAAGCTTGATAAATTTAAAGTAGAAGTAGCAAAGGATATGGCATTAGAAAATGTTATGAATAGAAAACAATTTGGTAATGATAAAAATTCAGGTAATGTAGGTGGAGAAATGGTAAAAAGAATGGTTAAAGCAGCAGAAGAAAATATGGCAGGTGGAAAAAGATAATGTAATCCTATAATTAATAAAAAAATACCAATGCTGAAATATGGCTGTAATGGCCATATTTTTTTGTGTGAAATTTGCAAAATGGTTAATGGAAAGTTAATAAAAGCTGTTATGCTTTCTAGCTCAAATTTAAACTATGGAATATGAGGATAAATATACTTATTGAATTGTAATGCAATTTCATAAATAATTATAATTAGAATAAACACAAGTTATACTAGGAGGAAAAAATGATTACAATTAAAAAATTTTCCGTAGCATTTTATACAATTATAGTTTTGTTTTTTGTTTTAGTAACAAAGGTATCTGCAGCTCCAAATAGTATAAGAATTGGAGGAGCAGATAGATATGGAACGGCAGTAAAAGTTTCACAAGATAGTTGGAATGAATCAGATTATGTTGTTTTAGCTTCAGGTGAAGATTTCCCAGATGCTATTTGTGCTGTGCCGCTTGCAAAAAAATATAGTGCTCCTATCTTGATAACTAAAGGAAACAGTTTGAATTCTGAAGTATTTGATGAAATTAAGAGATTAAAAACTAAACAGGTTTTTATAATAGGTGGGGAAGGTGTTATACTTCCTAGTATTGAAAAAGAATTAAATGATAACAATATAAATACAATTCGAATAGGTGGACAAGATAGATATGAAACTAGTATAAAAGTAGCGAAGGAATTGGGAGAAAGTAGTGAAATTGTATTGGCATATGGTGAAAATTTTCCAGATGCATTATCTATAGCGCCTATAGCGGCTATGAAAGCTATGCCTATAATTCTTACTGATACTAATGTTCTTCCCAATAGTGTTAAAGAATATATAAATGGCAATGCAATAAAGAAATGTTATGTACTAGGTGGTACTGGAGTTATAAGTAACAGTTCTATAAAAAATATATCAAATGTTAAAAGATTAAATGGTAATGACAGATATGAAACTAATATAGCTATTATAAATGAATTTTTAGCAGACTTAAATTTTAAAACTACATATTTAACTTCAGGAGAAAACTTCCCAGATGCATTATGTGGTTCTGCTGCTGCAGGAAAGAGTAGTTCACCAATTGTATTGGTAAATACAAACTATTTTAAAGGTAGGAGCTTAATCAAGTCAAAATTAAGTGACATAGATTATTTTAAAGTATTAGGTGGAAGCGGAGTTATATCTGATAAGCTTGTACAATCAATTTTATTTCCTGCAAAAAGTGTACTAGCATATACAGGTTCTTACTATTCAGGAGATGACTTATCGTATAAGTCTTTGGTTAGTTACTCAGGGTTAATTGATGGTATTGCCACAGATACTTATAATGTGGATGGACTTGGGAATATAACTGGTACTGTTCCTCAAGAACAAATAGAATATGCAAATGCAAATAAAATTTCGACTTATGCTATGATATCAAATTCTTTTAATGGAAATATAACTAAGACTTTATTAGAAAGCGATACAAATAGGCAGAATTTGATAAATAATATATTGGACGCTTTAAAGAAGAACAACTATAAAGGTGTAAATGTAGATTTGGAAGGTATATTTTATTATAACAGAGATGAATTTACCCAATTTATAAGAGATTTATATAATACATTGTATCCACAGGGATTTGAAGTAACTGTATCAATTCCATCAAAAATTGTGGACAATCCTAAAGATACAGGAACTGGAGCATATGACTATAGTGAAATTGGAAAATTTTCAGATAAGGTTATGATAATGACTTATGATGAACATTGGTCAGGTGGTTCACCAGGAGCTATTGCATCTATAGGTTGGGTAGAAAAAATAATTAATTATGCAATTAATGTTATTCCTAATGATAAGATAATGCTGGGATTAGCAGCATATGGATATGATTGGGCATCAAATGGCAGTAATGCAGATGCTTATACTATAAATCAGGCTTATAATAAAGCATACAGGAATGGTGTTCAAGTTAAATGGGATTCAACATCTAAAAGTCCATATTTCAATTATACTGATAATTATGGTGTTTATCATAGCGTATGGTTTGAAAATAGTACAAGCATTGGATATAAATTAGATCTTGTAAATAACTATGATTTAGCTGGAGTTGCCATATGGAGATTGGGACTAGAAAATGCTGATTATTGGGACGTTATAAATCAAAAACTTAATAATTAAATTAAAATGGATACTCATAAAGTAAAAGTTATGTGACACAAGAATACAGTAGAAGTTTAGATTTTAACATATATCACTACATAAAAGTTAAAATCCAAACTAATGACTTCAAGCATACACATATAATTGTATTGTCATAGGTAATTTCAGTAATTTAAAATTATATTTAACCATAATTTATAACCCTTAAAATTAAGGTGTAGCCTGCTAATGTACTAATATATTTAGTTTGAAAATCAGTTGTTTTCTATTTTATAGAAATGTCTCGAAAGAGATTGATCTTTTAGATTGTTGAAAAATCTAATATCAAAGCATAGTTAATAATTAACAAATATATTACTTTTGTAGGCTACGCCCAACATCATAAACTTAAGAATTTTTAAGTATTATTACCGACATTCTTTATTAAATAAATTACAATTAATTATTTTAAAGTCAAAAAAAGAGCATAAAAATTCTAGTCATTTAAAGATAAATTTTTTTACTCTTTTAAAAACTACTTTTTTGGTTATTTTGATATTTGTTAGAAAAGTTATGCTTTGTTTCTTGGCTTTTAAGATTTTTAATTATCATTGTAGAGCCACGTGCTTCGCATGCATATTCGGGTATATCAACTTCTACAAATTCATCCATAGTCATATGCATTTTTATAGATAATCTTGACACCACAACTTAAACACTCATAAGTTATTGTATCATTCTTCTTTTCTTCAAAAATGCCTTTACTAAAGACTTTCATTTCTTTTACTTTCTTTTTATTGTTAGCCATTTTACATCTTACCCTTTCTTATATAAATACTGGCTCTATTTTGCTACGAATTATTCCTTTTATCACTCCATAATCATGTATTAGCTATTCTATCTTCTTTTCATTACTTATCATAATTTGTTCTTTCAATTTCTCTCTAATACTTTCCACATAATAGACTATATCATTAAATCTCATCTTTCTTCCGCAATTTGGACAATCTGACGGATTTACTCCAAAGGTCAATAATATTCTTGTTTACCAATTTTTTTTATAAATTTAATGAACTCAAATACATTTTCAAACCTTTTACTGACATATCATTAAGTACTAATGTATTTAGCTTGCCAGTTTTTTTTTCTCTTTAACAACTATGTGATCATTAAGATTTCTTTTTTTATAATCATAGACATCTTTCCATTTTAGGTTAAGTACATCGCTAACACGTAAATGTACATTAATCATAAAATTTATTAAGCAGTAATATTGTAAATTCCATGCAAGTAAATATTTTTTTAATACATCTATTTGATTTTGTCTCTTATTGGTTCAACTTTAGATATAAAAATAATCCTTTCATTAATTTTACTTTTTATATTTGTATTATATTAAAATGTAAAATTGAGCCACTTGATAACAATATTATCTATGCATGGTTTGATAAAAAATATCATTCAACAGGTAAAATAAGTCTTGACACTTGGAAACTAAAATAGTATTATAGTTTCCAAGGGAGGATTTTGTATGGATGATATTAAAAATAGAATACTTGATAAATCAAAGATAAGATTCAACCATTTTGGATTTAAAAAAACTACATTAGATGAGATTGCTCAAGACTGCTGCATATCAAAGAAAACTATCTATAAGTGTTTTAAGGATAAGGAGGATTTATTTACTAAATTAGTTATAAATGAAACGCTTAAGGGAAGGAAAATGATCCTTGAACGTGTTAAAAATATCAATGATCCAGTTGAATGGATAGAAAAGTTTTTTATAGTATCTATTGAGTATTTTATGGAAGATAACTTTCTCACAAAAATTCTGAAAGATAAAGGGGTTCAAGGTTCACCATTCCTTAGTGTAGACTACTACAATATGATTGAAAAGGATATTATAAGTATTATTGCAGATGCAATTAAAGAAGGGAAAAGTAAGGGAAAGGTAAGAGATGTGGATGAGACTGTTATTGCCTATGCTTGTTTTAAATTATTCCAAGCTTTAAGTTATGCAAAATCTGCTTCATTGTCTAATGATGAAGATAAGCAAGAGTATTATATTAATTCGTTTTTAGATTTTATAAAATATGGATTATTGAAATAGAGTAATCCAGTAAACTACAGCTAAATTTAAGTTAATTAAAAGTTATATAAAATAAATTGGAGGTTAGAAAATGGCGTATAAAGATTCAGAAGTAAGTAAAAAGTTCAACCCATTGGAACATCTTGAGAAATTAATAAACCCAATAGGGCTTTCAATAAGTGATTGTGGTGGAAAAATCAATATTATGGGTGAAGATCCATTGTTCCCTAGTACTGTTCGCCTAGCTACTGCGTTTTCACTTTCGGCAATGGCAGCCGCCGTTGGAGCAGCAGCTATTTGGCGAGAGCGTACTGGTGAAGGACAAGATCTTTCTATTGATATTCGCAAAGCGGCACATGGTATAAATCCTGATTTTACATTTCATCCTACAATTAACGGTAACCCATATCCAAACTGGATGGGACAAACTCATCCATTTGGAATATTTCCATATAAAACAAAAGATGGACGGTGGATATATACATCGGCAGTTTATCCACATCAACAGTCAGACTGGTTAAATTTCTTTAATTGTGGGCCAGATCATAAAAAAATTGCAGCCAGTGTCGCGAAATGGAATGCTCAAGAACTCGAAGATACAGCTAACAGTCAAGGGCTTACCGCTTGTATAGCACGTACACCAGAAGAATGGCTTAATCATCCACAAGGCCACTATCTATCTAATGAGCCGGTAATTGCTATCCGCAAAATTGGTGATAGTGCGCCCGAAGCTTTTAAACCTTCAGAAAGACCGCTTGGCAATATAAATGTTCTGCAAGCAACTCATGCAGTAGCTGGACCAGTTGTAGGCCGAACTTTAGCAGAACAAGGAGCCCAAGTGCTTCAATTTAATCATTTTGATGATTTTGAACATAATTGGGTTTATGATGATGCAAATGTTGGGCATCGTTCTACACACCTGAACCTTAAAAATCCAAAGGACAATGATAGAGCCAAAAAATTGGTTCAAAATGCGGATATATTTGTAGATAGCTATCGAAGTCGCAAGATTGCTGAATTTGGATTTTCGCCTGAAGAGCTTGCAAAAATCAGACCAGGTATTATTGTGGTAAGCGTTCGTTGTTATGGCTATGGTGGTCCATGGTCTGATAGGGGTGGTTTTGATATGCTAGGAACTGCTGCATCAGGATTGGCAATGTTAGAGGGCGAAAATGGCATGCCTGCAATGCCTCCGACAGGTTTGATTAATGATTATGTTACAGGGTATATGGGCGCAGCAGGTGCCACTGCCGCACTTCTCAAACGTGCAAAAGAAGGTGGAAGTTATCATGTAACTGTCAGCCTAACTAGAAATGCAATGTGGTACCAAAGTTTGGGGCTAATTCCTAAAAAGGATATCGAATTTGCTGTCAATCCCTTTCAGAAAATTTATGAATTATCTCCACATGAATTAATGAAAGCTGCTTCAAGTTTAGGAAAACGGCTATCTGTACCTGAAGCTATAATTCGAGATACTCCTTTGGGAGAAGTAAGAAGACTTGCGCCAGCAGTAACCTACTCAGCCACACCTGCATACTGGAATGATCCAATTCTTAGACCGATGGGGTCAGCAAAGCCGGAATGGATACTGTAAAGGGCTTGAAGTATCACTGGTAGTCAAGCAGCAATAATTACTATTGGTATAACTATTGTGTAATAAAATAAGGAGGTGTTACACTAAATCGCCATACACGGATATTTTTGGGGGTTATATATTTAAAAAAAGGTATAAGAAATAAATATCCACCGGCATAGCCCAACATCATAAACTTAAGAATTTTTAAGTATTATTACAGATATTCTTTATTAAATAAATTATAATTAATTATTTTAAAGTCAAAAAAAGAGCATAAAAATCCTAGCCATTTAAAGATAAATTTTTTTGCTCTTTTAAAAACTACTTTTTTGGTTATTTTGATATTTGTTAGAAAAATTATGCTTTCTTTCTTGGCTTTTAAAGTTTCTTATATGAAGAGCATATTTTTCTATAGATCTTTGCAATTGTATCAGCTTTTCATCTCTAATCATGTCATTTGGTTCAATTAATAGTTTTATAAATTTTTCCTTAAACATCCCTATTGCCATATATTCAATGTGGACTCCACCTAAAAAGTTGTGTCGTATTGTGCTTATTACGATGATTAGATTACTTTGTATAATCCGTATAGTCTGGTTTAAACCATTTAATAGATATACTAGCTTTTCCAGTTTCATCTTTAGAATTTACTTGCAAATCATCACTGCTTATTTTATTTTTATTTAACAACAATACTGTGTTTTCTGGATCATCACAGTAGAAAGTAATTCCACGTATATTATCAATGGTAGGAGTAAACTTTCCAAATATAGGATCATCTACAGAACTTATATTGATATAGGTTTTACCATCCTCATTCAACTTATTATACATTAGGTATTTGTGAACATCAGCATAGTTTAGAAGTCTAGAAGTTTTGGCTACAAGTATTTTGTTATTAGTTTCATATTCCTTTAATAATTTTAAGGATTGAATATTTTCTGGTTTAAACAAATATTCTGTGTTGACACCAAAATGTTGAGCTACTATACTGTACTGCTTATTATTTACAATGCTGTCCAAGTTTTCTTTAGTAAGTTGACGATGAATATGTTCGGGAGTCCATGTCCAATCCATTTTGCCATCTACTAGATTATTTGTATATCTATAAAATCCCCAAACTTTTTGTCCATCTCTTAAGGACAGCTCATAAAGTGGATAACTATGTCCAAAATTAGAATCACTTAAAGAATTCCATACATATTTAACACCATTTTGTATAGTTAAATCTGTATGGTAGTAAGATGAATTAGGGTTATCACCTTGTTGGTAACTCATAAAATTTGAAGTGCCATGAGCACCGAAATTTTGTTTATTGGATTTGTTACCATGGTTTATCCAAATTGTAGGTTTAAAACCTATGGAGTTTAAAGTATTCCAAGCATTTTCGGCTAATTTTCTATTAAAAAGGGTATTTTTTTCGCTTTTGGTTGAAAAGTCTCCAAAAGTATGAATAGAATCTATCCATCCTGAACCCATAAAATGAGTCATTTCGTCGGCATTATGTTTTTCTGTTTTACTGGTCCCATTAAAAAATGTCATTATGTGGTCTACTCCATGCCCCTCAGTATCAACTGTGGATTTCATATTGTCGCCCATATACATCCAAAATGAATCTCCGATATCTAAGCCTAAACCTTCACCATAAGGAGTTTTTTCCTTGGTGTTCAAAAATTTATGGTAAGTTTGAAATTCTTCTAAGGTAGCGTCATCTATGTCAGAGCATATAGAAAGCATAGATTTAAATGGATATGGAAATTTTCTTATATCTTTATTTTCAGAATCTTTAGTTTCAGTATTAGAATTTAGTACACTCTCTGGTATACTATCTGCAGTTTTATTTTTTTTACACTTAGTTTTTGCAGGGTTATTAGCTGATACTTTTACATTATTAGCTAGCTTTTTTGAATTGTAGAACTTAAATCCCCAAAAACAAGCAGCTAAAACTAGTAAAATAAAAAAAATTGAAATTACAAATTTAATTTTTTTGGCTTTTTTATATTTTTTTATTCTTGTTGGCCTTTTCATAAACATACATCCTTATAGTAATATTTGTTATAAAATC
This sequence comes from Clostridium sp. JS66, assembly GCF_033561535.1. NCBI lineage: Bacteria > Bacillati > Bacillota > Clostridia > Eubacteriales > Clostridiaceae > Clostridium > Clostridium sp. JS66. Next base: position 1,510,915 of record NZ_CP131467.1, read on the forward strand.
ATTATAATTATTTTATTGTTAAATTAAGTAAAAGATGCTTGAAATACTAGAAAGTGCTAGTCCACATTAATAAACATGATAGGTAACATAAGCAGTAACCCAAAATCTATGATTTGCTTAATTTAATTTTTCTTAATTTAACTACATTATTTATCAATGCTTATGCATTTTATTTGAATAGGGAATAGGAGTATTAGCAATGATGCTTATTGAACAAAACCATTATATAGCAAAGAATTAATTTTTACTAGTACTTGGACATTAAAATAAGGTTTTTTTAAGAATTGAACTATTTTTAAGGTTAATTAAGCTTAATTGTTAGCAAAAATATTGAAATGCTATTGATAAATATTTAGAAAGTATTATATAATGATAATAAAATCTTTGTTAACGTTAACAATAAACATTTTGGCGAATTAATTAGTGTGAATAAAGTATTATTTTAGTTATTGTTAACGATAACAATAGCCAAACGCCAAATTATTACTTGTGATGTAAAAATAAATATGGAGATGATAAGTTTGATTAATAACAAAACTGAAAATACCAGCATAAAAGAAGTCTTATGGAAAAATCACAAAGCTATTCGTTTCAGTGCAGGTGGATATGAAGCACTTATGGTACCAGGAGTAGGAGCAAATATAGTAGAATTAAAAAATGTTTTTAAGGGAGTAAGTATACTTAGAAGTCCCAATGATGATTTGGAATTTGAAAAATTTAGAGAAAGGCCTCAAGTATATGGATTACCATTATTATTTCCGCCAAATAGAATAGAAGATGGTAAATTTAAAGTGGACCATAAAGTATACCAATTTCCTATAAATGAGCCTAAAAATCATAATTATATTCATGGATTTGTAAAAAATGATAAATGGGAAATAACAAAAAAAGAAATTATTCCTGGAGATCAAGTTGAAATAGAGGCTGTTTTTAATTTTGATAAGGAACATAGTTTTTATAAGTATTTACCTCATGAATTTCAATTTAAATTACTTTATAATCTTTCTAGCGAAGGGCTAAAACAAACTACAAGTATTACTAATTTAAGTAGTGAAAAAATGCCAATAGCTATAGGATATCATACAGCTTTTAATGTACCTTTTCATCCAGAAAGTAAAGATGAAGATTATAGGTTAATAGTATCTATAGGCAAAAGATGGGTACAAGATGAAAGAAATTTACCAACGGAAGAAATATTAGATTTAACAGAAGTAGAAAAGCAGTATATTAATAAAGGTATAGTACCACTAGGTGACAAAATAGAATCTCATTATACATTAGAAAATATGGAGATTGATGGGTCAAAATTTCATGGCGCAATAATTGAAGATAAGTCTAAAAATATGAGAGTGTTATATGAAATGGGGAAAGAATATAAACATATAGTTATATGGAACGATATGGGTGACAAGAATTATGTGTGTATAGAACCTCAAACTTGCGTGATAAATGCACCTAATATTAATTTAAATAAGGATATAACAGGACTTAAAACACTAGAGCCAAAGAACACTTGGAGTGAAACAGCAAGAATATATGTTGAGGATATAAAATAAATATTAAGCTTATAGGGGGCAAATTCATTTGAAAAATTTTCTATTTAAATATTTCTGCACACGTTAACAAAAAACTGTTGTAATTTTAAAAGAAAACGATTATAATAAGATTAAGTTAAATTGTTCACGTGAACAATAAGAAAAATAGTAAGAAAAGTAGGGTGATTATAGTGAAAAAATTTATGGATGAAAATTTTTTATTAGACAATGATACTGCAGTGAATTTGTATCATAAATATGCAAAGGACATGCCTATTATAGATTATCATTGTCATTTAAATCCAAAAGAAATTTTTGAAAATAAAAGATTTAAAAACATAACTGAAGTTTGGCTTTATGGTGATCATTATAAATGGAGAGCTATGAGAAGTAATGGTATAGATGAAAAATACATTACTGGAGATGGAACTGATTATGAAAAATTTATAGCTTGGGCGAAAACGTTGCCAATGGCTATAGGAAATCCTCTTTACCATTGGACACATTTAGAACTTCAAAGGTTTTTCGGAATATATGAAGTTTTAAATGAAAAAACTGCTCCTCAAATTTGGAAAAAGACAAATGAATTATTAAATGGAGAGGGATTTGGAGCAAGAGACTTAATTAAAAGATCAAATGTAAAAATTGTATGCACAACAGATGATCCAGTGGATTCTTTAGAATATCATTTAAAACTTAAGGAATGCAAGGATTTTGATGTGAAGGTTTTACCAGCTTTTAGACCTGATAAAGGAATTAACATAAATAAGCAAACTTTTGTACCATGGATTGAAAAACTTGGACAAGCATATGGTAAAAATATAAATAGTTATGATGAATTTATAAAAGCATTAAAAAGCAGAATTGATTTCTTTCATTCAGTAGGATGTAGAGTGTCAGATCATGCACTAGATAGTGTACTGTATGCAGAAGGATCTAAAGAAGAAATTGAAAAGATTTTCTTAAAAGCACTAAAAGGTGAACCATTAACTGTAGAAGAAGTAAGCAAATATAAAACAGCGGTTTTAAAATTCTTAGGAGAAAACTATGCAAAATTAGGATGGACAATGCAGTATCATATTGCAGCCATGAGAGATAATAATACTAAAATGTTTAATAAACTAGGTCCAGACACAGGATTTGATTCTATAAATGATGAAGGTATTGCTTATCCTCTTTCAAGGATTTTAGATTCCTTAGAAACTGAAGATTTACTTCCAAAAACAATTTTATATACTTTAAATCCAAAAGATAACTTTGTGCTTGGAACTATGCTTGGAAATTTCCAAGGAACAACTGTTCCAGGAAAAATACAATTTGGATCAGCATGGTGGTTTAATGATCACAAAGATGGAATGATAGAACAGATGAAATCTTTAGCAAGCCTTGGTCTATTAAGCCGTTTTGTAGGAATGCTTACTGATTCTAGAAGCTTTTTATCATATACAAGACATGAGTATTTTAGAAGAATACTTTGTAATTTAATAGGTGGATGGGTTGAAAATGGAGAATATCCAAATGACATGGAATTTTTAGGAAGAATTGTACAAAATATATCTTATAATAATGCAAAAGAGTATTTTGGAATGTAGAAATTTAATAAAAAATAGTTTAATCTTTACTGCGTTTATGGCGCAGTAAAGATTGAAAATAAATGTATACGATTTTAATATATGTAAACGATATTATACAATAGGGGGAGTAAAAACATGGAGCAAAAAAAGGTTCAGAAAACTGGCAAAAAGTTGACCTTAAAAGAAAAAATATCCTATGGTTTTGGTGACTTTGGTAATGGATTTATGTTCGATTTAGGACAGGCATATCTTTCTAAGTTCTTTACTGATGTATGTGGCATACCAGCAGCAGCAGCAAAAAATATTTTTGTATATACAAAGATATTTGATGCATTTATGGATCCTATAGCTGGATCAACCGTTGATGCAAAAAAACCAGGTAAACATGGTAAATTTAGACCAGTTATGATGGTTTCAAGTATAATTCTTGCTATACTAACAATTGTAACATTTTTAATGCCTGGTACCACACCTACTAGTAAACTAGTATATGCATATGCTGCTTATATGGTATGGGGACTTATATATTCATTTACAAATGTTCCTTATGGATCATTGGCATCTGTTATGACTCAAGATGTTGACGAAAGAAGTCAAATGGCAACCTACAGACAAACAGGATCTTTAGCAGCACAATTAATAACTGGTGTAGCATTTGTACCTATACTTATACATTTTTCAGATCCTAAAATAGGATATCCAGTAGCTGCTGCTATTATGGCTTTAATAGGCGTAATTTCATTTTATATTTGTTTTAGAAACACTAAAGAGCACATTCAACCTAAAGCAAAAGTACAAGAAAAAACAACTGTGGGTGATTATGCTAGAGCAGTATTCACAAATAAACCGTTATTATGTTTAATTCTTATGACTTTATTTACAATATCTGAAATGAATGCAAACAATCAAATGATGATATATTATTGTCAATATGCTCTTGGAAATGTTAAACTTCAACCAGTTATAAACAGTATAATGATTGGATGTTCTATTTTAGGAATCGCAGCTATTCCTAAAATGGTTAAAATGTTTGGAAAAAAGAAAACTGCTATGATAGGTTTCGCAATTGGTATCATTGCTAATGGATTAAATTTTATATTGCCAGCAAACTTCTATGTATTCACAATACTTGTAACTATAGGATATGCAGGACTTGCCATTCCCAATGGTGTTACTTGGGCTTTCGTTTCTGATGCTATTGATTATGGTGAATGGCATACAGGAAAGAGAAAAGAAGGTATAACTTACGCTGCATTTAACTTCTCAAGAAAAATAGCTCAATCTATAGCAGCTTATGTTACTTTAGGAGCTTTACAATTAACAGGATATGTAGCAAATGCACATCAAACTGCAAAAACATTATTAGGAATGAAAGCAGTAATGGCATTATACCCAGCTGTTGCATTAGCTATAGCCGCTGTTGTAATTGGTTTGTTATATAATTTGTCAGATGATAAATATAGAGATATAGTAGCTGATTTACAGAATGGAAAATTTGAAAATGATTAATTTGAGTTTCACTTAATACAACCCCGTTAATTTTTACTAATGCAAGTATTTATGTTTTTAAAATGTGAATACTTGCATTTTACTATATAATCTGATAAAGAAAGTTTTAGAACAAGTTGAAAAGTTTATTGTATAAAGGTATATAATGTTTAGAGGACTATATTTTATTACATATAGTTTAGTCATACAAAATATGATATTATCATAAAGAAAAATATATATTTGTTTTCAAAAGAAAGGTGGAACTAATGAGCGTAACAATAAAAGATATAGCAAAATTAGCAAATGTATCACATACAACAGTTTCAAGAGCACTTAATAATAGTCCTTTAATAAATGAAGAAACAAAAAGTAAAATAAAAGCTATAGCAGAACAGCTTAATTATGTACCTAATTATATTGCAAAAAGCTTAGTATTAGATAAATCTTATACCATAGGGTTATTTTTTTCCAGCATAAGTAGAGGTACATCCTCAGGATTTTTCTTTGAAACAGTAACAGGAGTAAATAGCGCTATAGAAGAAAATTATAATTTAGTTGTAAGAGGAATTGATAATTACAAGGATTTTACAGCCATTAATAAAAAGAGATTTGATGGAATTGTCTTGATGAGTCAAAGTGACAATGATAATTCCTTTGTTTATGATGTAATGCAGAAGGGGATTCCATTAGTTGTTTTAAATAGGGAATTAGAAGAAGAAGCATTAATAAATATAGTATCTGATGATAAGGAAGGCACTTTTAAAGCTGTAGAGCATTTGATAGAAAACGGACATAGAGATATAGCTATAATAGAAGGGAAAAAAGAATTTAAATCTACTAAAAATAGAAAAGAAGGATTTATGGAAGCTTTAATTCACTATAGTGTGCCAGTACGCAGCGAATATATGATTAAAGGAAATTATGATATGAAAAGTGGATATGATGCTATGAAAGAACTTATGAATTTAGATAAAGTTCCTACAGCAGTATTTTGTTCCAATGATGATATGGCCATAGGTGCTATAAAGGCAGTTTTTGATAGTGGCCTTAGTGTGCCAAAAGATATTTCAATATTAGGGTTTGATGATATAGCAGTTTCAGAATATTCTACGCCATCACTTACAACTGTAAAAAGACCCATAGAAGATATAAGTATAATGGGTGGAAAGAAGATAATTGATGTAATAAATGGAGAAAGCTATAAAGGCGAAAAAATTTTTCTTAAGACAAAGCTTGTAATAAGAGATTCTGTTCTTAAACTAAATGAGAATAGTTAATATGATATTTAGCACAACGAAATTTTGATGTGATTATTTTTTAGTTAATAATTACATCAAAATTTTTTTGTGTGCAAATTTTCTATTGAAAAACAAAATTTAATTTTATATAATAGAGATGGGTTCATAATATGAAATTATTTTTCACATTGTGAAACAAGCACTTGTGCGTGAAATGCGAGTACAAAATATTTTCAACGTAGTTAATAGAAAGGAACAAGCATAATATGGATACAGAATTAAAAAATTTTTCAATGGATTTTTTCAAACTGGATGGAAAAGTAGCAATTGTTACAGGAGGAAATACAGGGCTTGGACAAGGATATGCAGTAGCTTTAGCAAAGGCTGGAGCAGATTTACTAATATCAACTCATGGTACAAACTGGGAAGAAACAAGAGAATTAATTAAAGAAACAGGAAGAAAAGTAGAGTTTGTTCAAGCTGATTTAACAAAAAAAGAAGATAGAGAAAAAGTAGTAAAAAGATGTATGGAGGTCTATGGAAAGATAGATATACTTGTAAATAATGCAGGCACAATAAGAAGAACTCCTCTGCTTGAGTATAAGGATGAAGATTGGCAAGCAGTTATGGATATAAATTTAAATGCTCTTTACTACTTGAGTAAGGATGTAGCTAATATTATGGTAAAGCAGGAAGCAGGGAAAATAATTAACGTAGCATCAATGCTTTCTTTCCAGGGAGGAAAATTTGTTCCTCCATATACAGCAAGTAAGCATGGTGTAGCAGGAACAACAAAGGCTTTTGCCAATGAATTAGCTTGTCACAATATACAAATAAATGCAATAGCACCAGGATATATAGAAACAGCTAATACTGCACCAATAAGAGCTGATAAAAATAGAAATAATGAAATATTGTCAAGAATACCAGCAGCTAAATGGGGACAACCATTTGATTTGATGGGAGCAATAGTGTTTCTAGCAAGTAGAGCGTCAGATTATGTAAATGGACATATTTTAGCCGTAGATGGTGGATGGTTAGTTAGATAAAATTTAATTATAAGTTTTATTATAATCTGTTTTAATTTGAACTCAAATCATACTATTAGAGGGGCAAATTAAATCAAAATATTTATAAAAAAATCTCTCCCAAACCTATTGTTAACGTGTGCAAAAGATAGTATAATAAAATAAAGAAATAAACAAATATGAAATTTATATATGACTTAAGGTTGAGAATTGAATTTAATTGCACACGTGAACAATAATCATTAGGAGGATTAATTATGAAACTAAATAAAAAAATTTATAAAGAGTACAAAAAATATCCAGAAAAGATTTTACAATTTGGAGAAGGTAACTTTTTAAGAGCTTTTGTTGATTGGCAAGTTGACAAAATGAATAGAGAAGCAGATTTTAATGGAAGTGTAGTAGTAATTCCACCTACTAAGAATGGAAAAGTTGATAAATTAAATGAACAAGACGGCTTGTTTAACTTATATTTGCAAGGAATAAAAGAAGGAAAAGCTATTAAAGAACATTTTGTAATAAATAGTATAAGTAGAGGGATTAATTGTTATGAACAATATGATGAATATTTAAAAGTAGCAGAACAACCTGAAATAAGATTTATATTTTCAAATACTACTGAAGCAGGAATTACATTTGATGAAAACGATAAACTAGAGGATAAGCCACAAAACAGTTACCCTGGAAAATTAACTGCATTTTTATATCATAGATTTAAGGCTTTTAAGGGAGAAAAAGATAAAGGAGTAATAATAATTCCTTGTGAACTTATAGATAGAAATGGTGAAAAGCTTAAAAATATAATTTTAAAGTATGCAAAGCTTTGGCATCTAGAAGAACAATTTGCAAGTTGGTTAAATGAGGCTAATACATTTTGCTGTAGCCTTGTAGATAGAATAGTTCCAGGATATCCAAAGGATACAATTGAAGAAGTAACAAAAGAATTAGGTTATGAAGATAGTCTTGTGGATGTTAGTGAACAATTTCATTTATGGGTAATTGAAGGACCTGAATGGATAAAAAATGAGTTTCCAGCAGATAAAGCAGGGTTAAATGTTAAATTTGTTGAAGACATGACTCCTTATAGAACAAGAAAGGTTAGAATTTTAAATGGAGCACATACATCCTTGGTACCAGTGGCATACCTTTATGGTTTAGAAACCGTAGGACAAGCAGTTGAACATGATGTTATTGGAAGATATGTAAAGGAAACTGTGTATGATGAAATAATACCAACATTGGATTTGCCAGAAGAAGAATTAAAATACTTTGCAGGTGCGGTAATTGAAAGATTTGCTAATCCTTTCGTAAAACACTACTTAATGAGTATAGCACTAAATTCAATGTCAAAATTTGAGACAAGAGATTTACCATCCTTAAGAGAGTATGTAAATAGAAAAGGAAAACTTCCTAAAAAATTATGTTTCTCACTGGCTGCATTAATAGAATTCTACAAAGGTAAAAGGGAAGAAGAAGATATAAAACTAGCAGATAATGAAGATATTTTAAATTTATATAAATCCTTATGGGCAAATTATGATGGAACTGAAGCAGGATTAAAGAATATAGTAAATGCAGTTTTATCATATGAAAAGAATTGGAAAATGAATTTAAATGAAATTGAAGGATTAACAGACATAGTAACTAACTACTTATCAAAAATTGAAAAGCTAGGAATTAAGGAAGCAATTAAAGAAGTTATGTAGAAAGTGAGAGGTAATTTCATGAAAAACGTTATTAAAATAAATGAGAATGATAATGTAGTTGTAGCTTTAACAGATTTACAAAAAGGTGAAATTGTAGAAATAGATAATGAAAAAATTAGTATTAAAGAAGCTGTTAAAAGAGGTCATAAGATAGCTGTAAGAAAAATTAAATTAAATGAAAATATAATCAAATATGGTTTTCCTATAGGTCATGCAATTTGTGATATATCAGAGGGTGAATGGGTTCATACACATAATGCAAAAACCAACTTAGATGGTATAAAAGATTATAATTTTAATCAAAGGCTTATTAAGAATGTATTTGAAAATAAAAACTTAACTTTTAAGGGATATAGAAGAAATAATGGAAATGTAGGTATAAGAAATGAACTGTGGATAGTGCCTACAGTTGGATGTATAAATGGTATAGCAGATAAAGTTATAGAAAAATTTAAAGCTGAATTAGGTAATTTGAATATAGATAATACTTTAGTTTTAAAACATAATTATGGATGTTCTCAACTTGGGGATGATCATAAAAATACAAGAACTATATTAATAGATGCAGTTAAACATCCTAATGCTGGTGGAGTATTGGTTATGGGGCTTGGATGTGAAAACAACAATATGGATGAATTTAAAAAGGCATTGGGAGAATATGATGAAAAAAGAGTAAAGTTTTTAGTTGCTCAAGAAGTTTCAGATGAGATAGAAGAAGGATTCAAACTATTAAAAGAACTTTATGAAAATATGAAAAATGATAAAAGAGAAGAAGTGCCTTTATCTGAACTTAAAATAGGACTTAAATGCGGTGGTTCAGATGGATTTTCAGGAATAACTGCAAATCCTCTTGTAGGAAAATTTTCAGATTGGTTGATAGCACAAGGTGGAACCACAATTTTAACAGAAGTTCCAGAGATGTTTGGAGCAGAAACATTATTAATGGATAGGACTGAAAACAAAGGGGTATTTGATAAAACTGTTCACTTAATTAATGATTTTAAAGAGTATTTTATGAATTATAACCAACCAGTATACGAAAATCCTTCACCAGGAAATAAAGCTGGAGGAATAACAACACTTGAAGACAAGTCATTAGGATGTACACAAAAGGCAGGTACAGAAACAGTAGTGGATGTGCTTAAATATGGAGAAACTTTGAAAACAAAAGGATTAAACCTTTTGAGTGCTCCAGGAAATGACTTGGTAGCAGCATCTGCTTTAGCAGCAGCAGGATGTCAAATGGTTTTATTTACAACAGGAAGGGGAACTCCTTTTGGAAGCTTTGTTCCTACTATGAAAATATCAACTAATTCACAGCTTTATAAATTAAAACCTCATTGGATTGATTTTAATGCAGGAACTTTGGTAGAAGATAAAACATTAGATAGCTTATTAGAGAAATTTATTGAATATATAATTAAAGTGGCTAGTGGTGAATTGGTGAATAATGAAAAAAATGAATTCAGAGAAATAGCTATATTTAAAAATGGAGTGACATTATAGTAATTTTTTAACCATAGATTTGAATTTACATTTTGACTAAACTTTAGAAATAAAAAATAGATTAATAGGAGGAATTTATAATGATAGAAAAATTAGAAACTCTAAGAAAAATTACTGAAGTAGGTGTAGTTGCAGTAGTTAGAGCAGAAAATGCTGAAAAAGCAGAAAAAATTTCAAAAGCATGTATAGAAGGTGGAATACCGGCAATAGAAGTAACATTTACTGTTCCAGGAGCAGATAAAGTAATAACTTCATTAAAAGAAAAATTTACAGAAGATGAATTAATAGTAGGAGCAGGAACAGTACTTGACAGTGAAACAGCGAGAATAGCTATACTTGCAGGTGCAAAATATATAGTAAGTCCAGGATTTGATTTGGAAACAGCTAAATTATGCAATAGATACCAAATACCTTATATGCCAGGATGTATGACAATTACTGAAATAATTAGAGCAATGGAAGCTGGAGCATCTGTTATCAAAGTATTCCCAGGAAGCGCTTTTGGTCCAAGCATAGTAAAAGATTTTAAAGCACCTCTTCCACAGGCACCTATTATGCCAACAGGTGGCGTAAGCTTGGAAAATGTAGGTGAGTGGATAAAAAATGGATGTATTGCAGTAGGAGTAGGTGGAAAATTAACTGCTGGTGCAAACACTGGTAATTATGATGAAGTAACTAGAGTTGCAAGACTTTTCGTAGAAAAAGTAAAAGAAGCTAGAAGTAAATAGTTAAGGAGGATAACTTAGATATGAAAAAAGTAGTGACTATGGGAGAAATATTGCTAAGATTATCCACACCAGGATATGAAAGATTTACTCAAGCACAAGCCTTTGATATAGTTTATGGTGGTGCTGAAGCCAATGTAGCTATATCTTTAGCAAATTGGGGAATAAATTCATGCTTTGTCACTGAACTACCTGATAATCCAATAGGACAAAGTGCTATAAACAACTTAAAAAAATATGGTGTTAATACAGAACACATTCATAGAGGTGGAGAAAGAGTAGGTATTTACTTCTTTGAAAAAGGAAATTCTGTAAGACCATCTAAGGTTGTATATGATAGAGCTAATTCAGCCATTACAAAGGTAAATGTTGATGATTTTGATTTTGATGAAATATTTAAAGATGCAGATTGGTTTCATATTTCAGGAATAACTCCAGCTCTAGGAGAAAATTGTATAAGACTTGCAAAAAAAGCTGTAGAAGCAGCTAAAGCACATAAAGTTCCAGTAAGTATAGATTTAAATTATAGAAAGCAGCTTTGGGGCATTGAAGAATTTGAAAGGGTAATGCCAGGACTATTAGAAGGTGTAGATGTTTGCTTTGGATGGCTAAGTAGTGTAGAAGGAAAACAAAGTGAATATAAGGTAGCTGATTTTTCAAAGGGAGAATTAGATGAGGAAAGGTTTAAATCTATATTTGGAAAGATGATAGAAAAGTTCAATATAAAATATGTAGTATCTACACTAAGAGAGAATTTTTCAGCTTCACACAATGCTCTTTCAGCTATAATTTATGATGGAAAAGAACTTTATAGATCAAAGAGATATGATTTTACTATACAGGATAGAGTAGGTGGTGGAGATGCTTTTGCTTCTGGATTAATATATGGATTAGTGCAAGGTAAAAGTCACAAAGAAGCATTAGAGTTTGGAGTAGCAGCTTCAGTATTAAAGCACACAATAGACGGAGATGCAAATATTGTCACAGAAAATGAAGTTCTAGAACTTGCAGCAGGAAATGCATCTGGTAGTGTACAAAGATAGATGAAATTTAATATGTAGATTTGTAGTTCATATAAGGACTCAATGTTAAAATTGTTTTAATGTTGAGTCCTTATTTTTAGAGGACAATTGACAGAGGACAGAGGACAGAGGACAGAGGACAGAGGACAGAGGACAATGAAGGTAAGTTTTCCTCCTTATGTCAGAAAACTAATTTATTTCTAAAGCTTGTTTTGCTAACACAAAATGAGCTTTAAACTTATATTAGTCAGCAATGTTTCGCTTTAGCGGAACGAGTCATCAAAAGTTTAATTAAAGATTTTTCGTAGCAAAGCGGAGAAAAATCATCCTTTATTGTCCTCTGTCCTCTAAAAAAGTTGTGTCACATTATGCTTTTATTAAGTTAAAATTTTATATGAAATATTTGAGTACATTAAAAATATAAACAATAAGGTTTATAATTGACTTTATATATGTTTGTTTAAAGATTAAAAAAAATATTGTAATGAAATTAAGAATTATGCGTATTAACATATGTGATTACTTAGCTAAGTAAAAAATAGGAAAAGGAGGTGTTTAAAAATATGGAGCAGTTTGCTTTATCTAATTCTTCGGATAAAGGCCAAAATAAAGAATTAGATTTAACCTATATTTTTGAAACCTACTACAAAAGGATATACAACTATATATATTACAGAGTTAATTCTAACGAGGAAGCAGAAGATCTGGCAAGTCGGGTTTTTGAAAAGGTGATGTTAAAAATAGATACTTATTCTAAAGATAAGGCAACCTTTGAAGTGTGGTTATTTGCTATAGCAAGGAATGTAATAAATGATTATTTTAGAAGTTTAAAGAAATATAAAATATTTTCTATGGATAAAATCAAAGAATTAATATCAAGAGAAAATAATCCAGAAGAGATAGTCTTAACAGCTGAAACTAATGACAAACTTTTAAAAGCTCTAAAAGTTCTGAACAGTAAAGAGAGAAATATTTTGGCATTTAAATTTGGAGGAAATTTAAAAAATAAGGAAATTGCAGAAATTTTAAAGCTTACAGAAAGCAATGTGGGGGTAATACTTTATAGGGTAATGAAAAAGCTTAAAGTAGAAATGGAAAGAGAGGTATAGCTATGAATAAAAAAAGTATAGAAGATAAATTTTCAATAGATATGGATGCTTATTTTAATGGTATAGAAAATGTAGATAAACCTCAAAATGACGAGTACAATAAAATTTTAAATCTTGGAAAATCCCTAGCAAATAAGGACTTTAGTAAAAATAGTAATAAAGAAGCTGTTTTTAGTAGAACTTTGAAAAATATAAATGAGAATAAAGAAAATAATGCTGTGAAAGGTTCAAATAAAATTAAGCGTATTGCTGTTGCAGCTGCATGCTGTTTAATAATATGTGGAGCTTTAAGCCAAACATCTTTTGCAAAAGGAGTATTAGGAAAAGTAATAAGTACAGTGTTTATTGGTCATAATGGTACAAAGATTATGCAAGAAAAAGAAACTCCTAAAACTGATAAAAATGCTTATCGTCCTATACCGGATAAATTGAAAGGAAAGGTTTTTGACAAAAATGGCAAACCTATAACAAGATTCACTGATGGTACTAAATTTTATACAGCTACTGGAGAAAGAATTACTGGCTTTGTTAGTTCAGGAAAAGATCCTAATAATGTTACAATACAAACTGAAAAAAGCAGAAAAGAGAAATTTCTAATAGTTAAAGATTCTAGCACATTAAATCAATACACTTGTTTCAAAGTTAAGCTTCCTTCTTATTTGCCAAAAGATTATAAATTTGATAGAGCAGAGTTTATAAAAAATAAGGATGGAGGAGTTAGTAATCAATACATTTTTATATTTTTTACTAATAAAAAAACAGGCAAAGAGATTTTTATGCCTCAAAGAGTTGCAAATAATAATACTAAATTTGTAAGTTCAACAGATGGTAAAGTTGAAAAAGTAAAAGTTAATGGAAAAGATGCTGCCATAAGTGATGATAGATGTATTGACTGGGAATATGATAATGTATTTTATGAAGTATTGGGTAATGAAGCATTTGGAAAAGATGAATTAATAAAAATTGCAGAGTCTGTTAAATAATTTGTGTAATCAATGAATTTTATTTACAGTAAGAGTTATCAGATAAGTTTTTATTTAAGTAATAAGTGATGGGGCTGTCACACTAAGAAATTTACATATAATATATTGCTTTGCAAATTTAAAATTAGCACAATATGTTGTAGCATTTATTCTTAATGTGGCAGTCCCATTATTAATGTGTAGCTAATATTAGAAAAAATTACATTCATAGCTAGAATAGTGATTAATATTAATTGGAGTTATTCTTAATTACTATTTCATCAGTATCATAAAGAAAACTTCTTGCTGTACTTTCAATTTTAAATTTATTAGGAACACTGCGGCCTTTAAAACTGAAATTTTCACTTACAACAGCATTATTTACTCCCATACCAGAATAACCTGCATTATTATAAATAGAATTTAAATTAGGAGTTTTGTTTATTAAAGTGTTATAAACAGTATTTCTAGATGCTTGATCTTTAAATTGTACTTTTTCATTTTTGTGATGTGACTTAGAACCATAATTATCAGTATCACTAAATCTAACTGGGATAATTCCAATGCGTTCATAAATTCTATTTGTCTTATCATATTCAACGCTGTACTCTGTACAATTATCTTTTTGTGTCATAGATGTAATTTTAAACTTTTCACCATTAAAATCAAATTGCATTGGAAGTTTGTCTTTAGAAATTTCATATTCTTTGTTATACCAATAATTAACAGATGCACCCACTAATCGTATGCCTATTTCTTTTATATTCTTGTAATATATAGATTTAAATTCTTCTCCATGGATATATCCAAATGATTCGTAACCTAGTTTTTCTTCTTCATTAATATTATCAGTATAGTTATTATCTAGACGCATTGAGAATAATGGTCGCATTCCAGTTATATTTCCATCTGATGGAGTGAAATCATATTCTAGAATAGTTTTAAGTATTCCTTCTTTTAAATTTTTAAGTTTTAATGTACCTATATTAAGGTTATATTCTTTATTTATAGGGATATTTTTAACATTTTGCATAGCTACTTGAGTTTTTAAAGTCCAGTTTACTTTAAAACTATCGTTTTTAGGATTAATAAATGAACTTATTTTAGCCATAATTTTATTATTGTATTCAATATTTTTATATGAAATATTGTCTATATTTATAGTAATAGGATTTTTTTGTATATACTTTGCTTCTTCTTTACCAATAAAAATGAAAAAAGCTTTTTCTTTTTTGTCTGAGTTGTCACTTGAATCTGGTAGGGAGTATCCCCATAGGTGAAAGTTTTTATTATCTGCATCTTTAAAACTTAATCCATCTATATAATATTTAGGATTAGATACGTTGTAAATAACCTCTATTCCTGTTTCATCTGCCATTATATCCTTTATAGTAAATTCTACATTTTTATATTCAAATGATTTATTTATTTTAGAAACATTATTATTTTGCCTAGCTAAATCTATTTCTTGTTTAAAGGGTATATTGTTGTAATATTTGCTATATGCAAAAACTGATATTGGAAGCATAATTGCTATGATTAAAATAGCAGCTGATGCATAAAAATGTAGTTTCTTCTTTTTATTTTCAACATGTTTCCTAAGTTTATTTTCAACATTTTCCATTAATCTTTCGGGAATATTATTAATACTCATTTTTTGTCCTCCCACTCTTTGATCTTAAAAAATTAAGAGCTCTATATATTTTTGTTTTAACTGTATTTATAGGAATATCCATAATTTCTGCTACATCTTGTATAGAATAATCTTTAAGATATCTTAAAACCAATATTTCTCTTTCATCATTTTTTAATGTATTAAGTAAGCCTTCAATTACAATTTTATCTTCAATAGAATCATAAGAGAACATATCTCTAACTTCATTTATTTCTTTTTCCGATGAGGTAACTGTATTTTCTCTAAATCCTTTTCTACATATGTTTATAAGTATTGAAGTAAACCAGCTGTAAAATTTATTTGGATTTTTTAGCTGTTTAATTTTTTCAAAACCTCTTATGGCAGCTTCAGATATGCAATCTTCTGCATCGTATGAGTTTTTAGTATAGGTAAAGGAAATTTTATAAAATAATTCTTGTTTTTGTTTTAAAAGCTCCATAAATGCAGAAATATCTCCGCTTTTGCTTTTAAGCACAAGTGTTTCTATGTTCATTGTATACCCTCTTTCAAATGCTGCAGCATTTTTGTTTTTACATATGTTAGATGTTTTGACACAGGAAAAAGTTTCACTTTTTAACACATTTAATTTATTATATTGTAACAAGTTATACAATAACTATTTGCTGTAAGATTTTATTTTTGGATAAGTCCAAATTTGTAACGAAATGGTTAATAACATATACTTTTTTTGTATATTGAGATATAATCAACTTAAGCTATTAAGGAATTATGAGGTGACTTTGATGTTAAAAGAATATGATAAAGGGTATGTTACTTTTTTAAATGAATTAAAAGATAAAATAATTGATTCGCAGCAAAAGGCTGTAATATCAGTAAATAAAGAATTACTTATGCTCTACTGGAATATTGGAAATTTAATTTTGAATAAACAAGGTGAAGGAATACTAGAAGATTTAATTATTGATGAGTTATCAAAGGATTTAAAAATAGCATTTCCAAATATGCAGGGTTTTTCAGAGAGAAATTTAAGATGTATGCGCAAGTTTGCTGAGGCTTATAAAGATGAGGAATTTGTTAAAGGAGTTGCTTCAAAAATCAGTTGGTCTCATAACATAATTTTAATGGATGAAATTGATGATTACGATAAAAGAGTATATTACATAAATAAAATTATAGAAAATTCTTGGGGAAAAACTACACTTATTAAAGAAATAGAAATTGAAAATAGTGAAGAAGAAAGTTTAAATGATAATGATGAAAAAGAAAATTATAAAGAAGATATTGATGAAACAGATGTTAATGAAAAACAAGATAGTGAAATTGACAACAATGATGTTATTGAAAGTAAACCTATAGTAGAGACTGCAGAGAAAACGGATTCTGAATTAAAGGAACTTTGGGAAGAAGAGGACAATCATATTGACGAAATGATATTAAAGCAAGATATATCAATTGAATTAATAAAAGATAAATATATGCTTGATTTTTTGACTTTTTTAGAAGAAGCAACAGAAAAAGATTTGCAAAAGCAATTTGAAAATCATGTTGTTGAATATTTCCTAGAGATCCATGCAGGTTTTTCTTTTGTGGGAAGTAATTTTCATATAGAAGTAGAAAAAGAAGATTATTATGTGGGGCTACTATTTTATAATTTAGATATACGATGCTATGTAAATGTTGAATTAAAAATAGGTAAGTTTAGACCAGAATATTTAGGAAAGCTTAGCTTTTATCTTTCATTGATAGATGATAATTTAAAGAAAAAAGAAGATAAGCCTTCTATAGGTATTTTAATATGCAAAGATGAAGAAAAGCTAATTGTACAGTATGCCTTTAAGGATGATGTAAATTCTGAAGAAGATAAAGAATACAGTTTGGCACAGGATATTCCAAAGGAATTTAAATCAATATTACCTACAGTAAAAAAGATAGGACTTGGGATTAAAGAAAAATTGAAAGGTTAATTAAGTCAATATTTAATTGATGTATTATACAAGAGTAAAAGAGAGCAAAAATGATAACCTATGATGTTTATACATATAGGTTATTATTTTTAAGACTTTTGTGGAAAATTATAGTTGATATGGCAATTGTGTTTTTTATGTAGTAATATTATAATCATATCACATTAAGTGATATTTAATATTACTTAAAGCGATACGCACCTGCGTATTAAAGTGGGTTAAGTTAACTTTAATCTATTTAGTTTCAAGTTAAAGTTCTATTGGGAGGTGAGGAGAATATCCATTATATGATTTGATTATGCGAGGGGGGCTTATATGGAAAAAGCTTATACAATTCTATTTTGGGTAGGAGTTATATACACCTTAGTAACATTTGTAGTTGGAGACTTACTAGGAGCAATTCATTTAGACAGTCATTTTGATATACACGCTGATAGCCATGGTGGATTTTCACTTTTTCCACTAAAACCTATAACTATAGTTTCGTTTATTACTGTATTTGGCGGTATTGGAATTTTAGGTACTAGATATAAATTTAATGCAGTTATTATATTTGTAGTAGCAGCTGTTTTAGGAATTGTTGTTTCTTTTTTACTATATAGATTTGTATTAATACCACTATATAAAGCACAAAATACAAGTGCAGTTTCACAAAACAAGCTTATAGGAATGAAGGCAAAGGTTATATCACCAGTACTTGAGAATGGCTTTGGAACTATATCTTATACTGTTAATGGAAGTAAGTATAATGCTCCAGCACAGCATGTTAACAAAAGATCCATAGCGCAAGGACAAGATGTAATGATATATTCAATTAAAGGTAATGTATTTTATGTAGAGCCTTTAGAAGAGGAAAATTAAAATTTATTGAAAAAGGAGTGGCAAATATTATGTCAACTATTCTTATTCCTGCAATTATTGTAGGGGTCATACTACTTCTTATTTTGGGCGTTTTTTCCATGTGGAAAAGAGTACCTCAAGATAAGGCTATTGTTGTAACAGGTCTTAAAAAGAGAGTTATCACTGGTGGTGGTGGATTTGTAGTTCCACTTTTAGAAAGAACAGATAAGATTTCTTTAGAAAATATGCAGATTGATGTTCGTATAGAAGGGGCATTAACTGGACAGGGAGTAGGAATTACTGCAGATGGAGTTGCTGTTGTAAAAGTAAAATCAGATACAGATTCAATTTTATCTGCGGCAGAACAATTTAATACATCAAATGGACTTCAGCATACTCTTGATGTTATCGAACATACCACAAAGAATGTTATGGAAGGTAAACTTAGAGAAATTGTATCAAAAATGACTATCGAAGAAATATACAGGGATAGAGAAAAGTTTGCATCCCATGTTCAAGAAGTTGCAGCAATAGATCTTGCACAAATGGGTTTAGAGTTAAAGGTTTTAACTATCAAGGATATTTCAGATAAAAATGGTTATTTAGAAGCACTTGGTAAACCAAGAATAGCAGCTGTAAAAAGAGATGCACAAATTGCAGAAGCAGAAGCAGCAAAAGAAACTAAAATAAAAACAGCAGAAGCAATTAGATTAGGTGAAGCTGCAAAAATTTTATCAGAGACACAAATTGCTGAATCCACAAAGGATAAAGAATTAAAAGTACAAGCGTATAGAATGGAACAGGAAAGAGCAAAGGCTGCATCTGATTTAGCATATGAAATTGAAGCAAACAAGGCTAAAAGGGAAGTTACTGAAACACAAGTTCAAGTAGAAATTACTAAGAAAGAAAAAGAGAAAGAATTGACAGATGCTGCTTTACAAGTAGAAATTACAAAGAAACAGAGAGAAATTGAGCTTGCAGAAAAAGAAGCTATGAGAAAAGAAAGAGAACTTGAAGCTACTGTTAAAAAGCAAGCAGAAGCGGATAAGTATATGAGTGTCCAAACAGCAGATGCAATTAAATACAAAGAAATTGCTGATGCAGAAGCAAGAGCAAGAGCAATTGAATTAGAAGGTAAAGCAAAATCCGAAGCACTAAGACTTCAAGGTATGGCAGAAGTTGATATTATTAGAGAAAAAGGTAAAGCAGAAGCAGAAGCTATGATGAAAAAGGCAGAAGCGTATAAACAATATAATAATGCTGCTATGGCTCAAATGATTGTAGAAAAATTGCCTGAAATTGCAAAAGCTGTATCAGAACCATTATCTAAAACTGAAAAGATTGTCATTGTTGATAATGGATCAGGTGAAGGAAAAGGCACAGGTGCTGCAAAGGTTACAGGTTATGTAAGTGATATTATGTCTCAGCTTCCTGAAACTGTAGAAGCTTTGACTGGTGTTAATATTATGGATTTCCTAAATAAGGCTACAAGTAATTCTAAAGAAAACAAAAAAGAAAATAATGAGGAAGGAAATGCTGATTAAATCTTTCAACTTTAGTGATGGATAAAATAAGCATAATGCTAAACAACTTTTTAGGTGGAGTACGCATTGAATATATGGTGTATAAAAGCTAACCGTATTAATGAGCTCTAATGCTTTTATATACCATAAACATCAGTTCCACGGAAGCACATAAACTATAATTTTGATACAATAGAAAGCCCTTGACTTCAAGGGCTTTTGCTGTCTACTGTTGTTTGTACATTATAGCAAGTATCAAGCTTTGCATTGTTTTTCATAAGTTTTGATTTTGGATAGAGACTACTACACAATAATATATTACTCATTAATCTTTGACTTTCGAACCATTTTACGATACTGGGTGGTTGTTATGCCTTCTACCTCATGAAATAGCTTTAATAGTGTCCTGGAGGAAGAAAAGCCGACTAAATTTGCAATTTTATCCACAGAATAGTCAGTTTTAAATAGGTAATCCTTAGCATAATTTAGGCGAAAAATACTTAAGGTTTTACTAAAGGTAGTGGCAAAGCAGGCTTCAAAAACACGGTTTACATGACGTGTGGTTACATACATGGCTTTAGCAACGCTTTGAAGGCTTATGTCTTTATTGTAATTTGCGTGCATATATTTAGAGATTTTTATGGCTAAATTTACATTTTGGCTGTTTTCATCAACTTCAGCATAGGTTTCAGGAATAAGATTTCGCATTGCTAAGATTATAAAGCTGAGATAAAGACTTCTAATGTTTAATTGCCAACCGAATTTTTTATCATTCAGTTCTGTAGATATTTTTTTTATTATGTTGCAGCAATTAGTGTCATCACGAGCTACGTAATACTTGCCCTCTTTTACATTTGAAAAAATTCTCTGAATATCTGATGTCTCAAATTCCGCATAATTAGTACCTATATTTTTGGTAAGATTTTCAGGAAGCTCAAAAATTATAATAAAATATTTTCGCTGTACATCAGGCTCATATATAGTTCCATGCCAGGTATGTGGAGGCAATAAAAGCAGATGACCTGTTGGTACACTAATTATATGACCAGATACATTTATTCTTAAGTTTCCTTCAATTGAGTAGTAGATTTCATAAGAATTATGTGAATGCTGAAACTCAGAGGTTCTATTGTCAAGCAGCTCTACATGACGAATTAAAATTTCAGAGGTTAACATAGGAATTCTTGTAATATAGGGTTGATATATGTTATTTATCATAATTTTCCTCCAAATATTAAAAGTAATCAGGTATTGAAATGCTTGCATAAAATTTTGATTATAGTTATTAGATATTACTATTAAGAATATCTGAAATTATTTGAATTTTCACAAAATAATTTTAACATGAAGTGTAATTTATTTCAAATCAATGTAATGATTGATATAAAAATGACAAATAGAGTTTTCAATGCATGCAAATACATAATAGAAAAAAACGATAAATTTCCATGAAAAAATTTACACTAAAGAGACAAGTCTCTATATTTTTATGTCCTTTTCGTTCATTGTTCAAGCATAACAAAGAATATATAATAAAATTAACACATGTGTATAAGAAGATTTTATTCACTTTATTGATAAATTAAATAAGTTTAAGAAAAAGGCAATAGAGGGGTGTTCGTCTGCAGGAGGACAACTGAAAGTAACATTATGCCTTATAGCAAAGATTCTAATAAACAATGAATAAAATTAAAATGATTAATGTAAACGTTTTGATAATTGGTAAAGAATCTAAGAAATAATTAGCCAAATTTAAAGGATTTGTATAAATGGAAAAATAAACCAAGTATTTTTTTAAAGTCTAATGTTAACAGAAGGGGTGAAGAAAATTGAAAAAAATGAAACAGGTATGGTTTGCAGATGAAAATAAGGTAGAAGTTCGTAATGTGGAAATTCCAAAAGTAGCTGCGAATCAAGTAAAGGTGAAAATTGCATATGCTGCTCTTTGTGCAACAGACGTGCATATGGTAACCATGGGAGTATTAGGTGCAAAGCCGCCAATGCGTCTTGGTCATGAAGCATCTGGTGTCATTGAAGAGTTAGGCGAGGGCGCTGACAAGTTTGGATTTAAAATTGGAGATAAGGTTTCGCTTTTTCCAGTAACAAGTTGTGGAAAATGTCCAGCCTGTAAAAAAGGACAGCCCCAATACTGTCATAATTCTCAGGACACAGGTGCTTTTGCAGAATATGTGGTGACTGATGTCAGTGCTGTTTTCAAGATTCCAGATGATGCTGATTTACAATGGTACAGTTTAGTGGAACCAGCAAATTGCACCATACGAGCTATGGACTTAGCCAAAATAAAGCATGGTGATACGGTTGCAATTTCAGGCGTAGGTGGTATTGGTTCTATTCTTTTAAATATGATTTTACTTGCAGGCGGTGCAAGGGTAACTGCTATTGATCCTGTAGAATCCAAACGTCAAATGGCACTTAATATGGGAGCACAGTATGTGATTGACCCATTTAATGAAGATATGGAAAAGCGTGCGATGGAAATTACAGATGGTAATGGCTTTGATTATGTATTTGAGGCATCAGGTTCTCCTAAAGCGGCAGAACCAGCACTGAAAATTATGGGCAAATGTGGTACAGTAGTTTACTTTGCAGTATTTCCCCCTAAATATGAAATGTCACTGAATCTCTATGAACTATATATGAAGGAAGGTAGGATTCAAACAGTATTTACTACAACTTCAATTATGCCTCGTACTATCAATCTTATTCCAAGATTACAGCTTGATAAGGTTATTGGTAAGGTAATGCCGCTGAGTGATGCGGTGAAAGGGTTTGAACTGTTTAATAAATCAATTTACCCTAAGATTTTATTTGATTGCTCTAAATAATACAGAAATATGCGAAGAAAAGTATTTCAATAAAACATGGGTATGCGTTTGCAGCTATAATTGATAAAGGCATAGCAAATGATTTTGAGCTATGCCAGGAACTAAAATAAAAAGGGAAACAGTTATAATCAAGCCTAAAGTTCTATAAAAAAGGGGGATTTTCAAAATGTCTGTTACTGATAAGATGAATTCCGAAAATATTAAGCTTTCTAAGTTCAAAAAAATAGGGTATGCTTCTGGTGACGTTGCAAATAATTTTAGTTGGTCATTGGTTTCTACCTATTTGATGTATTTTTGGACAGATGTTGCACTTATACCTGCTATACTTTGCGGTACCTTTATGCTGGTTTCTAAGTTATGTGATGCAGTGTTTGATCCTATTTTAGGTGCAATAGCTGATAGAACTAAATCAAAATGGGGCTGCTACAGACCATGGATTCTATTTGCATGTGTTCCTATGTTGTTGTTAAATATTATGTGCTTTACTGTATTACCTTCGCAATCTGCAAATACAAGAGCATTTTATTGTTTTGCGTGTTACTTAGTGTTAGTACTTGTCTATTCATGTGTAAATGTTCCTTATTCTGCAATGCCAGCGACTTTAACTCGAGATGGAGATACACGATCTAGTCTTTCGAGTTATCGTATGACTGGTGCATTTATTGCAACATTGCTTCTCTCACAGCTTGTACTACGCGTGGTTCAATGGGTTGGCGGAGGAAATGAAGGAAAAGGATTTTTTTGGGCGGCAGTCATTTTCTCATGTATAGCATTACCATTATATATCTTCTGTTTTAAAACAACTAAAGAGGTTGTAGAGGTAAAGATAGAAAAGGTAAGTTGGAAAGACGAAATTAAGGTGTTAAAAGGCAATACCCCTGTAATGATTTTAGTGCTTTCGTTTGTATGTTGGGGCTTTTATGAGGCAGCAGGTGGTGCAGTAAGAATGTACTATTTTAAATATTATGTAGGCGACGATAAATTATTTATGCTGAATTCTGGATTAGTGTTCTTAGGACGTGTTATAGGAACA
Source organism: Clostridium sp. JS66 (assembly GCF_033561535.1). NCBI lineage: Bacteria > Bacillati > Bacillota > Clostridia > Eubacteriales > Clostridiaceae > Clostridium > Clostridium sp. JS66. Next base: position 1,534,653 of record NZ_CP131467.1, read on the forward strand.
TTTTCATTAGCATATCTAGTAGCTAAAGTAAATAATAAGAGAACACTTCCAATGATTGGATTTACTTTTTCGGGTATTCTTATGATTATCATGAACTACTTGCCAATACACACTACTGTGGGACTTAATCTATATCATGGGCTTACTTTTTTGACAGGTATTGGAGGAGGCCTTGGTATCGCTTCTCTATTTGGTATGGTACCAGATACAACAGAATATACCCAATACAAGTATCATCAACATGCAGCTGGTTTTTTATCTGCATACATTAACTTTGCATTTAAACTAGGCATGGCAATCTGTACAGCAGTTATCGGATGGGTGCTAGGAGCTTTGGGGTATGTTGCAAATCAGGTTCAGAGTATAAAGGTTATGACAGCGATAAATGTTAGCATGAATTTAGTTTGTGGTCTTGCATTACTAGGATCAGGTGTCATATTGTATTTCTATACTATAGATAAGAAAACACATATACACATGATTGAAGAGATAAACAAGGCATAATAAAAAGATTATTGGCTAAAAAGGAGGAAAGCAGTATGTATAAATACAATATTGACATAGAAATGGTCAGGAAGCTGGATGAAAAATGTGTAGAAATCAGGAAAAATCTAGTTAATTTTATATATCGTATAGGCATGGGTCACTTAGGTGGAGAGCTTTCATTAGTTGAAATGGCAGTTGCTCTCTACTATAAATACATGAATTATGATCCTAAGAACCCAAAATGGGAAGAACGTGACAGGCTAATTTTAAGCAAGGGTCATTGTAGTGAAACTCTTTATACAATTTTTTCGGATCTTGGAATGTATACTATGGATTATATGGTTGAGCACTTTGAAACCCTTGATACTGCAGAATTTGGCATGCACTGTAACAGAAAATATGTTCCTGCAATCGAAGCATCAGCAGGTTCACTAGGTCATGGTTTGCCAATTGCTCTTGGTATGGCTCTTGGCGCTAGAAAACAGAAGAAAAACTGGAGAACATTTGTTATTGTTGGTGATGGAGAGATGGATGAAGGTACAAACTGGGAAGCTATAATGGCGGCAGCTCATTATCAGCTCGGCAACCTTGTTGCAATAGTCGACAAGAACAAAATACAGATGACAGGTACTACAGCTAACACTATGAATCTTGATCCACTTGATAAAAAGATTGAAGCATTCGGTTGGGATGTTATCGAAATTGATGGTAATGATATGTATTCTGTTTGCGAGGCTTTGCAGTCACTTCCACCTGCTGATCCTTATGTTCGCAGAAAGCCAATTTTTATTATTTCCAATACCATTAAGGGTAAAGGTGTTGATTTTATGGAAGGTAACATAAAGTGGCATGGTGGTGGTATCGCTAAGGAGCAGCTAGAACAGGCGCTAAATTGCATTGAGAAGAATAGGAGGGTGAGATAATTATGGCAGTAAAAGTCACTTTTGATTTTGACCAAATGTTGTCTAATGCACGTGAGGCATACGGCGAGGAGTTAATGAAAATGGCAGATGAGGGATTGGATTTTGTATTCACTTATAGTGACAATGTTGCTCCATCATCAGCAACAGGTAAATTTATTCAGAAATACCCTGAGAGATGCTTTAACTTTGGAATTGCAGAGCCAAATCAGGTTGGAGCATCAGCAGGCCTTGCACTATCGGGTCAGATAGTATTTGCACAGGTTTTTGGGCCATTCTTGCCATTAAGAGCTGGTGATCAAATTCATATAGATATTGCATATAATGATGTTCCTGTAAGACTTATTGGAACACACTCTGGTGTTACAGCGGGGGGTGGACCTACTCATAATGATATTGCAGACTTAGCTTTATACAGAGCTATTCCAAATCTTACGATAGTTGTTCCAGCAGATGCAGGGCAGTGTATAAAGGCTGTAAGAGCATCAATGACATATCCAGGTCCTATGATTATTCGAATTGCACGTGGAGCTGAACCTAATGTTTATGTTGATAGTGATTACGATTTTGAAATTGGTAAGGCTATTGAGGTTAAGGAAGGTAATGAACTTACTATTATTAGTGCAGGAAGTAGTGTTTACTGGTCATTGATGGGGGCAAAAGAGCTTGCTAAGAAGGGTATTAATGCTCGTGTAATTGATATGCACACTATTAAGCCATTTGACAAGGAAATGATTATTAAGTGTGCTAGAGAGACAGGTTGTGTTGTTACAGTTGAGGAGCACAGTATCAACGGTGGACTCGGTGGAGCTGTTGCTGAGGTGCTTGCAGAGGCAAGCTTTGGTGGAAAGTTTAAAAGAATTGGATTGCCTGATGAATTTTCCGTTCTTGGTGACCCAATGGAGGTTTATAAGTATTATGGAATGGACCCAGAAGGCATCGCAAATACAATTTGCAAATTAATCGACAAATAAGGTTTATGATTTGCAATCCATGATTTTGATTATATAAACGGTTGGATAATTAGCATAGATAACGGCTTTACAACTATCCTTTAAGATAAAAAATTAAGTTTGAAAACTGTATACAATAAGAACCCCCCTCATAGTTAAATATGGGGGGATTTTAAAAAATACAGAAACATCTTCAAAATAATTAAAAAAGTCTACTAGAACTCGTGCATAATCGTCTTTCGTTTTTATTGAATTTTTAACTTCATTGTCCTATGTGCTATGTCAATTGTCCTCTAAAAATATAGCTATATAGAAGATGAAATGTAGTTTATAAATTGTTTTGCAGTTCTTCCTGATCGTCCATGAGTTCTCAATTCCCATTTTGAAGCTTCTTGATTTAAAGCTTCTTCATCAAGTTCAATTTTTTGCTTTTTAGCAAGAGATTGAACTATTTTTAAATAATGTTTTTTATCTGGACTATCATACGTTATAACAACTCCAAAACGTTCAGAAAGAGACAATTTTTCATTCATGGAATCAAATGAATGTAGTTCTTCATCAGCTCTCCTATCATTCCAAGTCTCTTTTATTAAATGTCTTCTATTAGAAGTGGCATAAATTAAAATATTTTTAGGAATGTCTTCAACTCCACCATCTAATACAGATTTCATCTCTTTATAGTCTGTTTCAAATTCTTCAAAAGATAAATCATCAATAAATATAATGAAGTATTTTCCTCTGGATTTTAGTTCCTTTAACACATCTGATAAACAAAGTAGTTGTTCCTTTGATATTTGAACCAATCTAAGTCCCTTGCTATAAAATTTATTAACTACAGCTTTAACTGAAGAAGACTTTCCTGTTCCAGCAGATCCTATTATAAGAACATTATTAGCAGGCTTTCCAGATACAAAATCCAGTGTGTTCTTTACTAAAGTTTCTTTTTGATATTCATAGCCTACAATATCATCTAAGTTAACCTTATCAAAATTTTCAACGCCAATTAAACCATTAGTGTTATGCCATTTAAATGCAATATGGTTTGAAAGCTCAGCACATCCTATATTAGAGTAATAATTTATTAAAGCGTTTAATAAAGCTTCATCAGAATCAGAACTAAAAAGTGCAGATACATAATCTTGAAATTCGCATATTTTCTCCGATTTATTTGTAGGAGAATAATTTTCTAGGAAATTGCAAGGAAAATCTAATGAGGAAACTATAGAATTTAAATTCACCCCAACTATAGACCTCATAATTCTTATATCATTTAAAGCAGCATTGTATAAATCTTTTTGTATATTACAGCCATACTTTTCACAAGTTAAGCTAAAAAAGTTTTTATCTTTTACTAAAAGATTTATAACGTAAGATTTCAGTACATTTCCACTTAAATTTAAGCTTTCTGCACTTTCTAATAATTTGTGCTGCATATCATAATATGAATTCAGCACACTTTCCTTATCAGGATTATCCTTTGAAAATTCTTTTAAAAGATTTCTTAATTTACTTATAACAGGATCATTTAAAAGATTCCTGTATATAATTAAACCTCCTGAACTTAAGTATAAATTTTGGCAGTGATTTTTTTCTGTCATAGAATAGCCCCCATTTCTTAATAAAAAGTTATTTTTTCATTATATCATATATTTTTGTTACTACAAAAGATGTTCTAGTTTTATTAAAAGTTAAATATATTATTTAGTGAGATTTCATATGTAGTCAAATTGGCAAGAAAGATGCGTATATAGAATAATTGAAATTTCATTTACATATGTATATACTAATTTAGTAATTCTTATTACTTGGTAACCTGTCAGGATGTGTGAAAACTGATTTATGATGCAGGATTTTAATAATGATATTCCAAAAAATAAATAAAATGTATAATTAAATAAAGGAGTAGGTAATTGTTATGTAATGATTATTTAAAAAGGTTATAGTTAAAAAGGAGACAAAGAAGTATACTTGCATTTGGGCACCTTAAAGTATACAGAGTCAGTGGTGCAACCGACCTGATTTTACCATGTGTATGGTTTAATTGGGCTTTTTTATTGTATTTGTCATAATAAAAAATATAGTTGAAAAGATAACCTAATTCATTTATTAAAAATTAAGTTTTTGGGGGTGTATATGTGAAGGTTATCATTATATCAAATTATGCTTTAATAAGAGAGGGAATATATTCAATTATGTCAAGATGTAATCGTGTCGATATAATGCTTGTTGCAGAAACATTGAAAGAGTCAATTTGCCTAGTTAAATCAACTAAAATTGATATTGTTTTATTTGATTTACATGAACAAAATAAAGATGAGTTGCTACTAATTAAAGAATTAAAAGAATGTGGTGTAAAGAGCAAATTTATAATATTTGATTTTAATAAGGATAAGAACATCTTTGTAGAAGCTATTAGGTGTGGTGTAGAAGGATATATATTAGGAAAGTCGGATGAAATTGAACTTATATATATCATAGATCAAATTTATAAAGGTAAAAAGTATTTTGATTCTTATTTTATAGATTGTATGGTTAGAGAAAACAGAGTTGAACCTGAAAAAATACAGCAGCTTACAGCAAGGGAAAAAGAGATTTTATGTGAAATAGGAAAAGGAATGAGTAATCAACAAATATCGAAAAAACTTTGCATTTCTGAAAACACAGTAAAAAAACATAACAATCATATATTTGATAAACTGAATATAAGAGATAGGACACAGCTTGCTTTGTATGCCAATAAATGTGGAATGTTGGATAGGGATGCTAATATATCTTAAATATATAAGATTATTATTAAGCAGTACCCACGATAGTATGGTAGATCAAATTTTAATTAATTGTTAAAAAAGATAACTATAATGGATAAACAATTTGTTATTTGTTTATCTATTGTAGTTTTTTTGTATATATGATTATATTTTTGAACGAAAATGATCAGAAAATAAATCTGGCAAACCAATTAATATTTTAGTTTACCATTATAAATTGAAAAAGTTTAGAATGACATATTAGCAATAAAATGCCTGTTTTTAATATAAAATTATACTACCTTAGTAGTAGAAGTGTATTATACCGTGTATGGAACTTATTAACAAAAGATTAAACTGGAGTGTGATGGAAATTTTAACCATAGATGATAGTATGAGAGTGTAATAAAACTTGATCAAGTTGCATTCCTAAAATGAGTATATATCCGGGAAGATTACAATAATACAAATTAAGGAATTGAGAAGTATTATGAAAATTATAATTATATCTAATTACTCTGTCATAAGAGAAGGAGTAGCAGCGATTATATCTAGGTACGATAACTTATTCATACAGTTTGTTGGTGAAACAATAAAGGAGTCTATGTTTATGATAAAAAGTAACATGGCTGATGTTGTATTGATGGATATAAATAAGGATAACGAAGATGAACTACACTTAATTAGTCAACTAATCTCTTTAAAGGTAAGTATTAAAATAATAATTTTAGATTTTTATGGTAACAAAGAGTTATTTGTAAAAGCATTAAAGAGTGGAGTTCAAGGTTATGTATTAGGTAAATCAAGTGAAGAAGAAATATTATATGCAATACAACATGTGTATGAGGGGAAAAAATATTTTGATTCTTATTTTGTGGATTCAATAATAAATCAAGATATTGGTTTGCCAAATAAACTGGAGTTGCTAACTAGTAGGGAAAGAGAAATACTAATGGAGGCAGCGAAAGGATTGAGTAATAGAAAAATTTCTGAGAAATTTTTTATAACAGAGCACACTGTAAAAAAGCATATTAGTCATATATTTAATAAGTTAAATATTAAAGACAGAGCAGAAGCAGCAATTTACTGGAATAAATATGGATTAATAGATAAGCAGGAGAAATAGAAATTTATTATCCTTATGCAAGTAGAATACAGAATTGGAGTATTACCTTCAAAATGTACTTTCTGTTTTGAGTGAAATGAAAGGAATGGATATAAATATGGAAGAAGAAATATCGTTAGACTTACATGAATTTTCACATATTATTAGAAAAAGGATAAAATTAATACTTTTAATAACTACATTAAGTACTGTTGTCGCTGGTATTTTAAGTTATTGTGTAATAAAACCTATGTATGAATCTAAAGCAACTATTGTGGTAGGGAAAACTAATGCAAGTTTAGGTGATAAGTCGAAATATGAATTCAATGACATTATGATGTACCAAAATCTTGTAAAAACTTATGCTGAAATAGGAAAATCAGAAATTGTGGCAGAAAAAGCATCATCAAGATTAGATAACATTTCCTCCAAGAATATATTAGGTAGTATAACTATAACTCCAGTGGCCAATACTCAGCTTATTCAATTTAAAGCTTATAATAGTAATCCTCAAACAGCATATTTAATGTTAAATGCTGTTTGTAATTCATTTATGCAAGAAGCTGAAAGAATTTATCCAGGTCAAAATGTTCAGATAATGGATGGAGCAGAAATACCAGAAAAACCTATAAAGCCAAAAAAGAGATTAAATGTTGTTATAGCATTTTTTATAGGATTAATGGCTTCTGTAGGAGTTTCTTTCTTACTTGAGTATATGAACAACACTTTGAAAACAGAGCAGGACATAAATAAATATTTAGGTCTTCCTGTGATTGGAATTATACCTAAAGATACTGTGAAATATTAAATAAATGGAGTGAAAGTTATGAAAAATAATCAACTAATCACCATTGAATATCCTAAATCTTTAATTGCAGAATCATATAGAACATTAAGAACAAATATTAATTTTTCATCTTTTGATAACAAAGTGAAGACAATTGTTGTTACAAGTTCTGGACCAAAAGAAGGCAAATCTGTTACTTGTGCTAACTTAGCTGTAGTAATGGCTGAGAATGGATGTAAAACTATTCTAATAGATTGTGATCAGAGAAAATCAAGTATTCACAAGCTATTTAATATATCAAATGAAAAAGGACTATCAGATTTTTTAGTGGGTAATATACAATTTTCAGAGGCAGTTCAAAAAACAGAAATACCTAATTTAAGTATGGTTACATCTGGAACAAAACCACCTAATCCATCTGAATTAGTTGCCTCTGATAAGATGAAAAAGTTTATTGAGGATTTGAAGGAAAATTATGATTATATAATACTAGATACGCCGCCTGTAATAGTTGTAACAGATGCACAGTTAATTTCTTCATATGCTGATGGTTGTATCCTTGTAGTTGCATCATCAGAAGTAGAAAAAGCTGTAGCTATCAAGGCAAAAGAACTTTTGAAAAAAGTAAATGCAAGGATATTGGGAGTGGTTCTAAGCAAGATGGATATTAAACAGAGAAGATACTCTAGGTATTATTATTCTAGATGTAGAAAACTTAAAATAAAGGAAAGTTAAAATTTTCAGTTTGTGCAGATGATAACTTGTTAATTGTAAAAAAGAGATTGCATCAGATAAAGGTAAGCAATAGGAGGGATGGTTTATTTATGATGGTAAGTGGAAAAATGAAAATTAAAAAAATTTCAAGAAAATATATATTAATGCTTATAGATATTATCTTGATAAATTTATCTTATGTCTTAGCATATTGTTTTAGATTTAATTTTGATATACCGACCTATGAATTAGCAATATTTAAGAATGATGCAATAGTAATTACAATTATTTATTTAATGGTGTTTTATTTATTTAAACTTTATAAGAATCTATGGAGCTATGCTAGTGTTGATGAATTTTTGACTGTTATATGTGCTTGTATTATAGGTAATTTATTAGGAACTATATATGGATTTACTTTTGGAAAAAGACTTCCATTAAGCATTGATATTTTATCAGGTATACTTAGTATTCTCTTAATTGGTGGATTTAGAATGTCTTTTAGAATATTTAGAGTGTATTTAGATGTAAAGGTTAAACCTCATGTTTCATTTAGTAAGAAGGTACTAGTTGTCGGTGCTGGTAAAGCTGGAACAATGATTGTTAAGGAAATGAAATTTTGTAGTGAAGTAAATTATTTGCCTGTAGCTTTTGTTGATGATGATAAATATAAAGTTGGAACTAGTATTGCTGGTGTAGAAGTTATGGGAACAAGAAGTAATATAGTTGAATTAGCAAAACAGTTAAATATTGATGAGATACTTATAGCAATTGCAGCTATAGATAGTAAAACTAAGAAAGAACTTTTAGATATATGTAAGAAAACTGGCTGTAAGGTTAAATTGATACCTGGAATATATGAAATTATCGATGGTAAGTTTACTTTAAATAAATTAAGAGAAGTTAATTTTGAGGATTTATTAGGAAGGGATCCTGTTAATCTTGATATGGAACAAATTAGTGATTATATCAAAGGAAGAACTATTATGGTAACAGGTGGAGGTGGCTCTATAGGATCTGAATTATGTAGGCAGATTATAAAATTTAGTCCCAAAGAGTTAATAGTACTTGATAATTATGAAAATAATGCTTATGTTTTACAACAAGAGTTTAGAAGAAATAATATATCTGCGAATGTAAAATATGTTATTACTTCGGTTAAAGATAAGAAAAAGCTAGATTTAACTTTTAGTAAATATAGACCAGATATTGTATTTCATGCAGCAGCTCATAAACATGTACCACTCATGGAAGAAAACCCAAGTGAAGCAATAAAGAATAATATATTTGGTACATTAAATGTAGCACTTTGTTCTGATAAATATAAAGTTAAAAGATTTGTTCTTATTTCAACTGATAAAGCTGTAAATCCTACTAATATTATGGGAGCTACAAAGCGAGTGTGCGAAATGATTATTCAATCTATAGATAAGAGGAGTAAAACTCAATTTGCTGCAGTAAGATTTGGAAATGTATTAGGTAGTAATGGCTCAGTAGTACCATTATTTATAGAGCAAATCAAAAATGGAGGACCTGTTACGGTAACACATAAGGATATTAATAGATTTTTCATGACTATACCAGAAGCGGCTCAGTTAGTTCTTCAAGCTAGTGTATATGCTAAAGGTGGGGAAATATTTGTTTTAGATATGGAAGAGCCAGTTAGAATATATGATCTAGCGTGTGATTTAATAAGGCTTTCAGGTTATGTCCCAAATGAAGATATTAAAATAGAATTTATAGGACTTAGACCAGGTGAAAAGCTTTATGAAGAAGTTTTGACTGAAGAAGAAGGCTTGAATCAAACATTTCATAAGAAAATCTTTGTAGGAAGAGCTACTTTTGAAGATTTTAGTAGTTTAATTATTAAAATTAATGAATTTAAGGCAATAGTTGAAGAAGATGATAAAGAAAAAATTATGTCCAAACTTGAAGAGATAGTACCTACTTATAAAAGGTTTGAATCAGAGGTAGCTATATCTAATTTTGTTTGAAAAGAGGGATATTTATGAGAAGGTTTATTGATATAGTAATCAGTTTGTTTTTTTTAATATTGTTCATTCCGTTATTTGCAATAATAGGGATTATTATAAAATTAGACTCAAAAGGACCAGTATTTTTTACTCAGATGAGAATTGGTAAAGAAAATAAGCTATTTAAATTTTATAAGTTTAGAACTATGTTTGTTGGAACACCTAATGTTTCAACAGAAGAGTTAAAAAATTCACAAAGTTATGTGACATGCTTTGGTAAAATTTTAAGAAAGACAAGTATAGATGAGTTTCCACAATTAATTAATATTTTAAAAGGAGATATGACTTTTATTGGTCCAAGACCAGCTTTATATAATCAGTATGAATTAAAAGAAATGAGGACTAAAGTTGGAGTTCATAAATTATTACCTGGGTTAAGTGGATGGGCTCAAGTTAATGGGAGGGATTTGTTAAATGATGCTATGAAAACTTCTTATGATGAGTATTATTTGAAAAATAGATCTGTTAGGTTTGATTTTAAGATATTAGTTAGAACTGTGTTTAAGGTTTTAAGATGTGATGGGGTTATTGATAGTGGCATAAGGGAGATTAAAAATAAGAATGATATACAGGCATAGAAATTTGAGCATAAATCATTGCAGAATTTATATTGAAAAAGTAAATAAGTTGCTTTATGTAAAAACAATATTTAAGACATATTAGCAATGATAATAGAATAAATTATAAATAAGTATCAATTATGTTCTATTAATATATATAAAACAGATGTGAGGTAGGTATTTGAATGAAAATAATATTATTAAATCCACCATTTTTAAATAAGTACTCTAAGAGTTCAAGAAGTCCAGCAGTTACTAAAAGTGGTACAATCTATTTTCCACTTTGGTTATCATATGCAGCAGGAGTTCTAGATAAAGCCGGACATGAGTTGAAATTAATAGACGCACCAGCAAAGTGTTTAGATAAGGTAGAAACATTAACCTTAATAAAGGAATTCAGTCCTAAATTAATAGTTATTGATACATCTACTCCAAGTATAAGCAATGATTTAGAATTTGCTAAGGAAATAAAACAAACATTACCTAATTGTAAAGTTTGTTTAGTTGGAACCCATGCTTCAGCATGTGTTGATGAAATATTAAAAGAGAATTCATTTATTGATTTTATTGCTCGTCGTGAATATGACTATACGCTTAGGGAATTGGCTGAAAAGTTAGAAAATCCTGAGTTGTATGGTGAAATTGCAGGTATTAGCTATATTATGAATAATAATATAGTAAATAATCCAGATAGAGAATATATTCATAATCTTGATGAGTTACCTTTTGTTAGTGAAGTGTACAAAAAATACTTAGATATAAAAGATTATTTTTATGCTCATGTTAGTTATCCAACTATTAGTATTTTCTCAAGTAGAGGATGCCCTTCTAAGTGTTTTTACTGCATGTATTCACAAGTTATGTTTGGAAAGAGCTATCGCAAACGTAGTGCAAAAAATTTATTTGATGAATGTGTTTATATAACTAAGAATTTTCCAGAAGTTAAAGAGATACTTATTGATGATGACAATTTTGCGGTAGATCAAGAAAATATAAAAGAATTCTGTAATTTAATGATTAAAACTAATATTAAACTGAAGTGGACTGTGCAGGTTAGAGTTAATCTTAAATATGAAACAATGATACTAATGAAGAAAGCAGGATGTAAATTACTTGTTGCTGGTTTTGAAAGTGGTAATCAACAAATTCTTGATAATATGCATAAAGGTATTACTCTTGAGCAGTCATTGAGATTTAACGAAGATGCTAAGAAAGCGAAACTAAGAGTTCATGGATGTTTTATGGTAGGAAACCCTGGTGAAACAAAGGAGACTATGATGGAAACTTTAGAATTTGCTAAGAAGTTAAAACTTGATACTGTTCAGTTTTTTCCATTAATGATTTACCCAGGAACAGAAGCTTATAATTGGGCGAAGAAAAACAATTTTATAGAAGCTAAAGATTATAGAGAATGGTTAAAGGAAGATGGAATGCATAATTGTATACTTTCTACTGACAATATAATGAGCCAAGAATTTGTGGACTTTTGTAATTATGCCAGAAAAAGATTTTATTTACGTCCAAGCTATATTTTTATGAAATTAGTTGAATGTTTAACTAGCAAAGATGATGCAGTTAGAACAATGAAAGCTTTTGGTACATTTAGAAAATATCTATTTAGTAGAGGATAAGGTAGATGGTTAGAGTTTACCTTAAATTTAGAAAATTATTTTTATTAAATCAATATTAGAATGGAGAATTTCTAGTGAAGGTATTTTTATACGTAACATTAGCAATATCTATATTTGCTCCAATATACACTTATGTAGTATATCCTGTTTTGTTAAAAGTTGTAGGTATTTTTTTTCAAAAAAAGTATAAGATTGATAAAAATTATCGTCCTTTTGTATCGATTTTAGTAGCTGCATATAATGAAGAAAAAGTAATTAAAGAAAAGATAATTAATCTTAGTAAGCTTGAATATCCTGATGACAAGATAGAATTTATTATTGGGTCCGACGGCTCATCTGACAAAACCGTAGATATTGCAAAGAGTTATTCACATATTAAAAATTTAAGAATTCTTGATCTTCCAAGAGGTGGCAAGGTTAATGCTTTGAACAGCATGTTAAAAATAGCAAAAGGAGAAGTTTTAGTATTTTCGGACGCTAATACTATATATGATTCAAAAGCAGTAAAAGAATTAGTAAAGTATTTTACAGATAAAACAATAGGGTGTGTAAGTGGACAACTTAGATATAAGCTAGATGAATCTTCAGGTAATGGTGCTAAGTCTGAAGGCTTATACTGGAAGTATGAAAATTGCATAAAAGCGCTTGAATCAAAATTAGGTAAACTTTCAGGTGCAAATGGAGCGATTTATGCAGTTAGAAAAGATTTAATTAAGGAAATTAGAAAAGGTATTATTAATGATGATTTTTATATTGCAACTAATGCATTGCAGCTAGGATATGATGTTATTTTGGAAACAAAAGCTGTAGCGTATGAAGAGCCTAATGATGAATTTTTAAGTCAATTTAAACGTCACGTTAGAGATGGTGCTGGTCACTATCAGTCTATTGGGATCTTTTGGAGAATGCTTTTGCCAAGAAAGGGAAGTCTTGTTCATATTTCACACAGAGTAATAAGATGGATTATTCCATTTTGCTTTATTAGTACTTTTATTACTAATGCTCTTCTTTTAACACAATCATTATTTATGGAAATATTGTTTGTTTGTCAAATTATAGGCTATTTAACTTTGGGGTTTTATTATGAATTTATAATTAATAAAAATAGAAATATTAATAATAGCTTTGAAAAGTTTTTTCGTTTTATATTTTACTTTATGGCAATAAATTTTGCTTTGTTGCTTGGATGTATTAGATTCTTAAGAAAACAACAAAAAGCAATATGGGAGACACAGCGATAATGTATGAAGGGGATGATTAATTGAAAATTCTTCTTATAGGTTTTTTCACAAGGACTTATATGCCTTACTTGAATAAATATGAAAAATTATTAAAGGATCAAAATATTGATTATGATATTTTATTCTTTGATAGAGATACTACAAGTGACAAATTACTCATTGAAAGAAATGAGTATACATATTGCCATATGACTACTACAAGCAGATTAAAAAAAATGTTACCAGTTTTTAGATACAAAAAGATTTTAGTAAATTTGATTAAAAAGAATAAGTATGACAAGTTGATTATATTTACAACAATGCCAGCTATTTTAATTAAAAGTAGTTTGTTAAATGAATATAAGGGGAAATATATATATGATTATAGAGATGCTACATATGAGCATTATTCATTTTTTAAAAAATGGGTAAACGATATTATTAACTGTTCATCACTAACTGTAATGTCTTCGAGAGGATTTTTGAATTTTCTGAATGATAACAAGAAGATTGTATTTAATCATAATATTTCTAATATCAGTGATAGAGAATCCTTGGCAGAAGACCTGCAAAGAATATCAACTATAAATATTGGCTTTTTAGGCTATGTAAGGTACTTCGATGTTAATAGTGTTTTAATAAGAGGATTAAAAAATGATTCTAAGTATACCCTTACGTATATAGGTGTACCTTTTTCAGATTGTGATTTAAAAAGATATGCTGATGAAATTGGTGCACAAAATGTAACGGTTATAGGTAAATATGATAATAATAATAAAGCAAGATTATATAGTAATATACATATAATTAATTCTATGTATAGTTTGAATTCCTCAGAAGTTCAATATGCAATTCCAAATAGATTATATGACGCAGCATTATTTAAAAAACCATTGATGACAACAAAAGGTACTTATCTTTCTGAAGTGGTAAAAAAGTATGGGTTAGGATTTTCTGTGGATCCTTTTAATGACGATATAAAGGAAGTAATTAACGATTATATTAGAAATTTTGACCCAGAGAAATTCTCAATAAAATGTGAAAAATTTCTTTTAGAAGTGTTTGAGGATGAAAAAAAAGTTGACAAAGCAATTATATATTTTTTGAAAAATTAAAATAATGGATTAGGAGAAATATTTTGTTTAATTTAGTTTTTGTTTTAATATTTTCTATAACTATTTTGGTCCCAATATATTCATATGTCATGTATCCAATATTATTGAAGCTGATTTTAAAAAAATCTTTTGTATACTCAAAAAAAACAAATTTAAGTATATCAATAGTAATTCCTTATTGTGGTAATGAACTTTTGCTGCGAGATAAAATTGAAAGTTTAAGAACTTTGTTGTGTCATGATGAGGTATTGGAAGTAATAATTAGTACAAATAAAATATTGAGGGATAAATTAATGACTGAATATAGTCAAGTTATAGGATTACAGTTTGTTGAATCTAAAAGTAGATTACATACCTGCGATATTAACATGTTAACAAGTTTAGCAATTGGTGATATTGTAGTGCTTTCTAATGTTAATACAATTATCAATTATTCTACAATTGCTTGCTTAATCAATAAATTTTCCTGTGCAAATATCGGATGTGTATGCGGTAGGATAAAGTATATAAACCATGACGAAGATAGTGATACTGTGTCAGAAAGTTTAATATTTCGGTATGAAAATTATATAAAGGTTCTTGAATCAAAGATCGGAATACTTACAGGGGTGAATCCAGTTTTTTATGCAATTCGGAAAAGTATTACACCAATAGTTCCCAATAATATTATTAATGCTGATTTATATATAGTGACTTACATTTTAAATAGTAAATTTGATATTGTGTATGATACTGATACATGGGTAGTAGAAAAACAGTATACAAACTGTAAAAATAAAATTAAAAATCACATTAGAGAAGGTATGGGATATTATCAAATTTTGCGAGAATTTCCACGTTTGTTGCTACCCTCTAAAATTGGGTTTGTGTATGTATCTCATAGAGTAATTCGATGGATATGTCCTTTTTTAATGATTTTGACATTTATTAGTAATGTTATACTTTCTTTCTATTCCATAGTTTGGGTAGCAGTGTTGCTATTACAAATAGTACTATATATGGGATATATGGTATTTATCTATATTTTTAAGGATGGATATATTGGTCATGGACCAATAGGGAAAATTTTGTCTTTTGGAGTATATTTTATATCACTTAATATAGATTATTTTTGGGGATGGGTAAGGTTAATTAAAGCACAGAAATAAGTTATATTATATGTAAGTGAGATGATGGTTGAATTAAATAACTCTTGTTTTTAAGCTCAAATGATGCAAAAAATAATTTTATAGGAGAAATAAATTATGAATGTAGTTACTAAAAAAAAAGCATAAAAGTTTTGCATGATAAACATTTTGTGAATGAATTAACATTTATTATATTAAATTTAATAATATCTTCCGCAGTTGGAGTCTTATTTCAAAATTGTGGCATATTTATATGTGGAATAATTGGACTAGTTATCGTTACTATAGTTATTAGAAAATGTGATGAACGTTTATATTATGCAGTGTTTGCAGCGTATATAGTATCTATTATTGCGATGTTAATTTTATATTATGGATATATCAATGAATTTGGAATCCCTTATTATATTGGTGGATCTGATGATTTAATGTTTGAAAATAAAGCAAAAGAGCTTATAGAAAATAATAAGTACTTTATATTCCAAACTATTAATTATGATATGCAATCAGCTAACAATAGCAAGGCATTTGTTGTTTTATTGTCTTGGATTATGAGGATATGCGGTATATTTGGAGGTTATCATACTATTGCTTTTAGAATCTTGAACATCAATATATGGATTTCAACTGCTATATTAGCATATAAAGCATTAATTGATATGACTCATAATCGATATAGTGCTAAAAAGTATATAATTTCATTTCTGGCCCTTGCTTTATTTCCCAACGCAATTTATATCAGTATTCATGTGTTTAGAGATACTATTAATTCGGCAATTTTATTCTTTATTTATTATATTTGGAATCATAAGGATAATATCAAAGGTATTCCAAAGGTTGTAATAACTTTAATGGTTACATACTATGCATATTGGTTAAGAGCAGAGAATATATATTTAATAGGCTTCATTGTAATTATGTCAATTATATTGTCTATAAAAAATTTAAATAATAAGTCTTTTTTTATTCTTTGTATAGTATCGTTATTTGGTATTATATTTCTTAATAGCATGGGGATATGGGATAAAGTTCTAAGAACTACATCATTTTATTCTACATATGTATTTGGAGATATGGATGGTTTGTCAATTTATTTGTTTAAAATACCATTAGTTCCATATGGTTGGATACTAAGGATTGTTGCAGGTTTATTTTCTCCGATTCCAACTAGTATTCTTAAGATTTTATATATTTTTGATAGTGTGACAGTTTTGTTTAATTTTTTTATAGCGGTGGGCGTTATATTTCAGATATTTATGATTCCATACACACTTCGTAATATCAAGTACCTAGATACTTTAACATTTACTTTCTTTATTGTTTTTTGTAGTGTTGTTTTGGTCACATTTACATTTCGTCATTTTATATTTATTTACCCATTTCTTATGATTATGATTGCTAGACAATTTATTGAAACTAAAAAAAAATACAAGTATTTATGGTTTTGGATAATGTTTTGTTTGATGGTTTTACTATTAAGTATATATATATTAGTAAGGCTTATAATAACATGACTTATAGGTATTCAAGATCTAAATTATTTTTAAATTTAAGGAGTACATTATGAGGATACTATTTATATCTATGGTACCATTTGAAGACAATTCATCTGCAACAATTCAGAATAAAGGAATTGTGGAAGGCTTGTATAAATGTGAAAACGAAGTGGACATTATGACATTGATGCCAATGAACAATAGTCTTGGCTATGATGATTCAATGGATAATGTAAAAAGTTTTGTAAATAATGTGTATTATATTGAAGTTGACCGTAAATATGCAGTCTTGAGGACTAAAAAAGAAAAGCTTAATAATGAGGAATTACACATAAAAAATACTGAATATAGGACTAATATCATAAATAGGATATATTCTAAGATTCGTGTTATCATAAAAAATTTATATAAAAATATAGCCATTTTTGATGCTCAAAAAGTGAATGTAAAAGGAGTATCAAAGCTGAATATAGATTATAGTAAATATGATATTATTATTTCAGCTTCTGACCCTAAGTCATCACATTTAATTGCAGAGAGAATTTATAAAAAGAATAAAAACTGTAATGCAAGATGGATTCAATATTGGGGTGATCCAATGCTAAATGATATAACTAGGGAAAGTAATTGGCGTGATAGATTAGTAAAATACAATGAGAATAAATTAATTAATGAAGCTAATAAGGTTGTATATGCATCACCGCTAACACTAAAAATTCAAAAAGAAACTTACCCAAGGCATACTTGTAAAATGGATTATACTAGTCAAGCTTATACCAATATTAATAGTATGTATAGGAGTAAAGAAAAAAATTCTAATATATTAGTAGGTTATTTTGGAGCATATAATTCAAAAATTAGAAATATTAAACCTTTATATAATGTTGCGAAAGAGGAAGGGTTTATGTTGAATATTTGTGGGGCCTCTGATATTACATTGAAATGTACAAAGAATATATACGTTACTGGAATGATTTCTTATAGAAAAGCTGTAGAAATGGAAGAAAAAACAGACATATTGGTATGCATATGCAATAGAAGAGGAACTCAAATTCCTGGAAAAGTGTATTATTGTGCTTCATATAAGAAACCTATTGTGGTGATTTTAGATGGAGAATATGAAGAAGAGCTAGGAGATTATTTAAATTCATTTAAAAGATTTATTTTATGTAAAAATCAAGAACAGTCTATAAGAGACGCAATTGAAAGAGCAAAAAAACAATTAGATAAAGGCGAATATTATATATCAGAACAATTGACACCAGAATATGTGGCAAGGAAGATTTTAAAAAATATATAAAGTTATAAATAACTAATTTAAAGAGGTATTTTATAATGGAAAAACAATTAAAAATTGGTCTATTTGGAATATATGGTTTGTATAATTATGGATGTGAGGCTATTGTTAGAGGTACTTATGAATTACTAAAACTAGCATGGCCAAATTGTAAGATAATATTATATACATATTGTCCTAAAGAAGATAGAAAAGCAGTGAGTGATTTAAATATTATAGTAAAATATATTCCTATGAAAAGATATATAATGTTGAGGCGTATAATAAATAAATTTTTAAGAATAATTTTTGTACAAAAGCAATTAACATTTTGGAATGCCAAAAGTGTTGCTAATGAGTGTGATATTATCTTTTCAATAGGTGGAGATATTTATACTATACCAAAAAATATTATAGATAAAAATAAAGAAACAAAACATAGTGATATTGTTGAATTCGGTAAAACAATTTTACAATATAAGCCTCTTGTAATATGGGGAGCATCAATAGGACCTTTTGGAGAAAAAGAAGGAATCAAGAATTACTATTTTAATCATCTAAAAGATGTCAAACAGATATTTTGCAGAGAAAAAACCACTTTTAATTATTTGAAAAGTAACAATATAATATCTAATTTAAGTTTATGTTCTGATCCAGCATTTTATATTAAAGACATAGGTAGACATGAAAATTTTTTAAAGTCAAACAAGATAAAAATTGCTCTGAATTTGAGTCCTTTGTCTATTAGAGAACAAATAGGGAAAATTAGCGTTTCATTTAAAAAACAAATTATAAATACTATTAAAAAATTAATTACAATACCAAATACAGAGATAGTATTAGTACCACATGTAATAAGCCCATTATCAGACAAGGATAATGATATGATTTATTTAAAAGATATCTATAATAGTATACCTAGAGATTACATAAAATCTGTAAGTTTGTTAGAGTCTGGTAAAGGTTTTTTAGGAACCAAGGAATTTTTAAAAAAATGTGATATTGTTATTGCTGCAAGAATGCATTGTGCAATTAATGCAATTTGCGAAGGTATACCTACAATATTTTTGTTTTATAGTCAAAAAGGATTAGGTATGGCAAATTATATTTATGGTAACTCTGAATGGGCTATTCCATTAGTAGAAATGGAAAAAGAATTAAAGGATAAAACTTTAGAAATGTTAAATAATAAAGAGATTATCTCGAAAAAAATTAAGAATCGAATTGAAGAAATTCAAAGTGATGAACAGAGAATAGTTAATTTATTTAAAAAACTAACATAATTGATAATGGAATTAATGGATTTTATGCAATAGAAATAATTGAATAATTAATGAAGATGATACAGGAAGGAAAATCAGTGATTTTTATCTGATAGGTTAATGGAGAATGGAGAAAAAAGTAAAAAGGTTAATACAACATGAATTAATTTTTGAAAATCCAATTGCAAAGAAATTAATAGGGGGAATGGCTTGGAATATTATTGGAACTGTTTTTTCAAAAGTTTTTTTGATGATAGCATCGGTTATAACAGCTAGAATGTTAGGCGTTGATAAAAATGGAGAATTTGGAGTTATAAATAGTACTGTATTAATGTTTTCAACATTTGCAGGATTAGGATTAGGTACTACAGCAACACGTTTTGTTGCTGAATATAGAAATACAGATAAGATGAAATGTGGAAGAATAATTGGAATGACAAACCTTATTGGAATAATTTCAGGTATTATTATGGCTATGGCACTTGTAATATTAGCTCCATGGTTAGCAATACAACAACTCAATGCACCTCATCTTGCTTCAGGATTAATGCTTGCTTCTATTATGCTAATTACAAATACAGTCAATACAATTCAGATAAGTACATTATCTGGATTTGAATATTTTAAAAGTATAGCGAAATTATCTATAATTCAGGGATTGATGTCTTTTCCAATATATGTTGTATTCACATATTTCCTTGGCGTAAATGGATTAATTATTGGTTATATCATAATTGGATGTATCATGCTTATACTATATGAATTTGAAAATAATAAGATTAGAAAAATGTATGGAATTTATATGGATATTAAGAATGCTCATAAAGAATTATATATAATGTGGAAGTTTTCCTTGCCTTCAATGCTTTCAAATGTAATGGTAGGGCCTGTGACTTGGATTGGTAATACATTTATAACTTCAAGTGTTAATGGATATTTTCAAATTGGAATTTTTAATGCTGCCAACCAATGGAGAAGTGTATTGACATTTTTACCAACTGCTGTAGGAAGTGTAATTTTACCATTAATTGTTGCTAACAAAGGTAATGAACGTCTTGAAAAAATCAATATACTTTTTGGATGGATAATGGTAATTTGTTTTGCAATTCCAATTTTAACAGCACCAGAATTAATTTCTTGGTTATACGGAAGAGAGTTTAACGGATTTCAATTAAATGTTTCACTATTAATTGTTGTACTAACATGTTGTATCTTATCTTACAAAGAAGGTATAGCAAGAAATTTAGTTAGTAACAATTTAATGTGGTGGGCATTTATGAGTAATGCTCTTTGGGGAATAACATTTTTAGGAATTTTATGGCACATTCGTGTTTTAGGGGCAATTGGAATAGCAATTGCATATTTAATATCATATTTTATAACAACTGTAGTATTTATACCTTTTTACATACGAAGGGGAGTAGTGCACCATTCACTATTAATTTCAAAAGAAATTATATTTATGTGGTTAGCCTTGCTTATACAGACGATAGTAACAGCTATTACAAGAAATATCGTTATTAGAGTATTGGCGCTATTATTTTCAATATATGCACTATGGTTAATAGGAAAGATGATGACTAAAAAGACTAAATTATCATAAGTTTGTTTAAGGTGGGAAAGATATGATAGAAATAAAAAGCAAAAAATTATGTACTGGTTGTTCTGCTTGTGCCAATATCTGCCCGAATCATACAATTATAATGGAAACCGATAATGAAGGCTTTTTATATCCTAAAGTGGATAAAGAAAATTGCGTAAAATGTGGGTTATGTGAAAAAGTATGTCATATTTTACATACCAGTAAATTGTTCAATAATCCTATTGCATATGCTGGTTATAATAAGGATGAAAGGATTCGCATGGAAAGTTCTTCAGGTGGTATCTTTACTTTAATTGCAGAACATATTATTGATAAATGTGGAGTTGTGTTTGGTGCAGCATTTGATGAGCACTTTAATGTAGAACATATTGTTGTGGACAATAAAAAAGACTTAGCTAAATTACGTGCTTCAAAATATGTACAAAGTAAAATAGGGTACACATATAGTCAAGCTAAAGATTTCTTGGAACAAAATCGATTAGTACTTTTCACAGGTACTCCATGTCAAGTAGCAGGATTAAAATCGTATTTAGGAAAAGACTATGATAATTTAATTTGTCAAGATGTTATTTGTCATGGAGTTCCTAGTCCTATTGTATGGAAGAAGTATATGATATTTAGAGAAAAGAAAGCCTCTTCTCCAATAAAATTTATTTCATTCAGAAACAAGACAAAAGGTTGGATGAACTTCTCTTTGTTTATAATGCATGAAAATGGTAGTAAATACATTAGTACAATTAATAAAGATATGTACCTAGTAGGGTTTAATAAAAATTTGTATTTAAGACCTTCTTGTTATGAATGTTACTATAAAACGGAACAAAGACAAGCAGATATAACTTTAGCGGATTTTTGGGGTATACAAAATTTGATGCCTGAAATAAATGATGATAAAGGTATTTCATTATTATTAATTCATTCATCAAAAGGAAAAATTGTTTTAGACAAAGTTAAAAATAAATTAGTATATAAACAAGTTGAATTTAAAAGTGCTATAAAATATAATCCTGCTATGGTAAATTCTATGCAAACTAATAAAAATAGAGATAAGTTTTACGAAGAACTAAATGCTGTTGATTTTGATAAACTTATGAAAAAATACTGTACAGAAAAATTGTCTGTAAGAACGAAAAAGAAAACTAAGTTTTTAATTAAAAAGGTAGTACGAAGAATAGGCTTACTGATCGAGTAAATTTCCTATTTATTAAGCATTGAATTTATTTATGCTTTACAGTTTGAAAAAAGAAATTCACCTCAATGAACATATTAGGTGCAATCAATAATGAAATAACAATTGAGATGAATACTATATATTAGGAGATATAAGTATGAATATGAATAGTAATCAAGAAACAGTAGTATATCTTTTATGTTCATCAATACGTAGGAAAAAAGTTAATAACAATAATATACATAATGTTAATTGGAGAATAATTTTTGAAATGTCAAAAGAACAAGATATATATACACTTTTATATCCTGTAATAAAAAACCTTCATTATGATATAAAACCAGCATATGAAATTATGGATGAATGGAAAAAAAGAACTATTTTAGCTTCACTAAATCAGGTGAAAAATACAAATAAAATGAGCTTTGTATTAAAAGTATTTAATGAGGCTGAAATACCAGTAATAGCATTAAAGGGATTAGCACTTAGAAAACTTTATCCAGTAGAAGAACTTAGAACTATGTCTGATTCAGATATACTTATACATGTTGGAGATTTAGATAAAGCAAAAAAAATTCTCCTTAATAGTGGGTATTTCGAAGATCATAGAGATTTAAAACATGCAATATTTTTACACAAACAATATAATCCTATTGAACTTCATTGGTTGCTAGTAGATACAGATTGCTTTAAGAATGCTAATTATTTAGAAGAGGATATATGGAAAAATACAGAGATTAGTAATATATGTGGTACAACTATATTGGTCCCTTCTATTGAAAATCAAATGGTACATTTATGTTTACATATGGCAGTACATTTTGTTTCTTCAGGATTTGGGCTTAGGCAACTTTCAGATCTTGTGCTTTTAGTTGAATCAAAGAGAAACGAAATAAATTGGAATAGCTTTTATGAAAAAATTAAAAAGTGCAAAATTGAAAGTTTTGTTATTGCTATATTTGAAGTTTGCAGAAGGCTATTTGCTATGGTTGTGCCAGACATACTATACAATAAGGAATTAGAAAATAGCCAATATATAGATATGATTATAGATAATGTTTTTTCTAAAGGAGTTTATGGAGGAATTTTTGGAAAAGCAAATTTATATCCACTAAATGAAAATTTATTATCTTATTATAGAAACAAAGATCAATCTAATAGTTTTATGAGAAAATTAAAATATATATTAGTATTTTTTTTCCCCAAGCATCATAATCTTGGAAAAAGATATAATTATGTACAAAAATACCCTATGCTTATACCAATAGCTTGGTTACACCGTATGATATACGGTATCATACGCAAGGATTATAATATTGAACAAAAAAAACTTATTCTATTACCAGAATCAGAATTTTTGAGAAAGCGAGATAACTTATTTAAATGGTTAAATCTATAAATAAGGTCTTAAAAATGTAAATTTATTATCATATAATTTAAAATATAATAATATTTATATAGTATAGGAAAAATATTCTATACAAAGGGGAAATGATTATATGAAAATAGATAAGATGATTAGTTTTGATACAATTGTTGTCCAAAAAGTGGGTTTAGATGCAACTGATATAGATGGAGAAATAGTTATGATGGATATTGATAAAGGTAAATACTATGGATTTAATAGTGTTGGAAGTAGAATTTGGGAATTAATCAAAAATCCTATTGCTATAAAAGAAATAAAGTCAGCTTTATTAAAGGAATACAATGTAGACACAAAGACTTGTGAAGAAGCTGTACTTACATTTTTAAATAGGCTGAATGATGAAGAACTTATATCTGTTAGTTAAAAAATTCTATAAGTTTTTTAAAATTCCTTGTAAGGATAAAATATTATTATTTCAAGCCTTTTTTCTTACTGGACTAATACGGTTTGCAATTTTAATTATAGCTTTTAGTACGTTAACTAAGCTTGCAGGTAAATATAAAGAAGAATCACCAAAATACCTAAGTGATATGGATAGATTTACAGCTAAAAGAGTTAGTTGGGCTGTTAATATAATAAGTAGAAACACACCCTGGGAAAGCAAATGTCTTGTTAAGGCACTTACTGCACAAGTATTACTAAAACAAAAAAGGATAAGCAGTACTTTGTACTTAGGTGTAGCAAAAGACAAGGAAAATAAACTTATAGCTCATGCTTGGCTTCGAAGTGGTAAAGATATCATTACCGGAGGGGATGAAAAAATATTATTTACTAAAGTGGCAAAGTTTGCGACTAATGATTAGAGGTGGAACAATGAGCGCTATATGTGGAATATATAACTTAATTGGGGGAAAAGTTCTAGAACAAATAAATTCAGCAATGATGGAAAAGTTGAAAGCTTATCCTAATGATTTTTCAGGAACCTGGGAGAAGAATCAAGTGTTTTTAGGAAGTGTTATTAAATATATTACACCTGAAAGTAGTTTAGAGAAGCTACCTTACTTTCAATCAGAAAATGGTTTAGTTATAAATGCTGATGCTATTATTGATAATCGTAGAGAACTCTTATCACTATTTAATATACCTGTAACAGAATGGTGCCAAATACCTGACAGCAGGCTCATATTATTAGCATACATTAAATGGGGAGAAGAGTGTCCTAAGCATTTGGTTGGAGATTTTGCATTTGTTATCTGGAATGAGAAAACAAAGGAAATGTTTTGTGCTCGTGATCATGTTGGCAAAAGAACATTTTATTATTATAACAGCACAGAAGTATTTGCTTTTTGTACTGTTATGAAGCCGCTACTTATTATTAAAGAAAATCCTAATGAGCTAAATGATGCATGGATTGCAGACTTTTTGGCATTACAGGGTCCCATTCATGAGGTTGATTGCAATCATACTATATATAAGAATATTTTTCAGCTGCCTCCAGCACATACACTTAAGATAAATCCTAGAGGCATTGTTATAAGAAAGTATTGGAATCCTTTAGATGTTCCAAAACTTCACCTTAAATCAGATGAGGACTACGAGGAGGCTTTTAGAGAAGTTTTTTTCGAAGCAGTAAATTGCCGACTTCACAGCGTTGGATCAGTAGGAATTATGCTTAGTGGAGGGCTAGATTCAGGATCTATAGCTAGTATTGCAGCATTGAAGTTAGAAGAGGAAGGAAAGAGACTAAAAGCGTTTACTTCCATACCTATCTCAGATTATAAGGATTGGCTGCCTAAAACTGCTATTGCAGATGAAAGAGATTATATTAAAGCTTATATGGAAGAACATAGAAATATAGATGTAACATATTGCAATTGTGAGGGATTAAATTCAGTTAATTGTATTGATGAATTGATAGATATTTTGGAACAGCCATATAAATTTGTACAAAATTCCTTTTGGTTAAATGATATAGCTTTAAAGGCTGCTCAAAGCAAGTGTACAGTACTTCTTGATGGTCAATCAGGAAATTATACTATATCTTTTGGAAACATTACTAGTTATTTAATGACTTTATATAGAAAAGGAAAGTTGATTTCAGCATTAAGGGAAATTAGGGACTATAGTAAATTTTATAATCGTACATATAGTAGTGTATTTAAATATTTTTTAAAAATTGTTCTACCAGATTGTATAAAAAGTATTTATCATAAGATAAATGCCATAGATGAAAAAAATGAATTACAAGTACCAGTAAACTCTGAATATGCATCAAAGTGGAATGTAAATGATAGATTAAAAAAGGTAGGATTGGGACCATATTTAAAAAATAATTTAGATATACAAGAGGTTCATCGTTTTTTAGCAAATTCAGTTTTATTTTCACATGCTGGTGCAATAGAGACGAAATTATCCTTAAAGTATGGTATAGCAAAACGTGATCCTACTAGAGATAAACGTATTATTGAATTTTGCATGAGTCTTCCTGGAGAACAATTTGTTAACAAAGGCAAAGAAAGAAGTTTAATACGTAGAGCTATGAAAGGTATTTTACCAGATAAAATAAGATTAAACTATACTTCAAGAGGATGTCAAAGTGCTGATTGGATACAACGATTATTGCCTGATTGGCCTAATATAAAAAGAGAGCTTCAATATATAATTAAATGCAAAACGTTTGAGAAATATCTTGATACTGATAAGCTACAAAAAGTTTTAAATGATATAGGAGATCATCCCAAAGATGATAGTTATGAATGTATTCAAATGATAATAATCAGTATAATTTTTGGAAGATTTATAAAATTAGTATGCTAAATGGGAGGTGATTATATGAAAGAATGGAAGAATCCAGAATTGTGGACATTATGTGCAAAATATACTGAAGCAGGAGGAAATGGTGGTGCTGGTGATGGAGTTCATTACGATATTAATGGTTACGTTCTTATAGGAACTAGTGGACCAGCATTACCATTGCCTAGAGGTAAAAAATAACACATTATAATTTTTAAATTTATATACTTAAATGGAGAGTTAAAATGATGAAGAAAAATTCATCTAAAATTAAAAGAATATACACAGTCTTTGGATTAAAAATATCATCAGAAATACCTATTTCAGAACTTTTACCTAGTGAAGGTGATGAAGATATAAAAATTATATTAGGCAAAGTTCCTTCGAAGATTGATCATATTATTATAAAAGCGGACGACTACCAGATGTCAAAAACAGAATTTTTATTTTCTGTGGAAAATGTTGGACGTTATTATATAAAGGATGGTAAATTGATTTTAATCGAACCATATGAAAAAGCAGATAGTAAATCTATCAATGTATATCTTATGGGAACCGCATTTGGTGTTGTTTTACTGCAGAGAGGTATGGTGCCAATACATGGAAGCTCCGTTATAATTAATGATCAATGTGTTATTTTTACTGGAGATTGT
This sequence comes from Clostridium sp. JS66, assembly GCF_033561535.1. Lineage (NCBI taxonomy): Bacteria > Bacillati > Bacillota > Clostridia > Eubacteriales > Clostridiaceae > Clostridium > Clostridium sp. JS66. Next base: position 1,561,671 of record NZ_CP131467.1, read on the forward strand.
GGTGCTGGGAAGTCTACCCTATGTTCTGCCTTTAGAAAAAATGAATATGAGTTCTTATCTGATGATATTTCTGTAATTACTTTAAATGAAGAAGGTATTCCAATGGTTCAACCTGCATTTCCACAACAAAGGTTATGTAGTGATTCTGCAAGGATGATGGGATATGATATTGCAAGTCTTTCATTAGCTTCTAATACTGACCATAAGTATGTTATATCAGATCCTAATAATTTTAAATCAGAGCCTATGCCTCTTGTAGCAATATTTGAACTCTGCCCTAAACAGGATTGTACTATAGGAATTAGAAAGTTAGAAGGAACAGATAAACTGTGGAATATTATTAAGAATATTTATTATTCAACTATACTTTTAAGATTAGGAATTAACGTAGATTACTTTAAGCAGTGTATTGATATTGTAAAGATTATACCATTTTATTATATAGTAAGGCCAGAAGATAAATACACTGTAAAGGAGCAAATTGAAATTGTGAAAAAAACTTTAGATATACTTTTGAAGGAAAGAAAATTGAGAAAAACTAGTACAGCTTAAAGGCCATACTAGTTTTTCTCAATTTCTACTAAATGACAGTTATCAATTTTGAATATTCTTTGGCATATTCTTAATGCAGTTGGTCTATGAGTTATGATTATGCAGGTACGTTTATTATGTAAACTTTGAATTGTTTTAATTATTTTTGTTTCTGTTTCTATGTCAAGAGCGGAGGTTGCCTCATCAAATATTAATATTGGAGACTTATGAATTAGAGCTCGTGCAATGGCTATACGCTGAGCCTGACCTTCTGATAATCCTACACCTCTTTCACCTACTTCTGTGTATATTCCATTAGGTAAATCCTTAATAAAATCCCAAGCGCAAGCAACTTTAGTAGCCTCTTTAATATCTTCATCTGTAGCTTCTGAATACCCACAACGAAGGTTATCTGCTATTGTACCAGAGAAAAGAGTATTACCTTGTGGTACATAAGATATAAGTCTTCTACTTAAGGCACTGACTTCATATTCATTGTTATTAGCAATTATAAAAATATGACCACTTTCAGGATTTAATAATGAAAGTACTAAACGAATAAGTGTTGTTTTTCCTTGCCCTGAAGGACCAACAAGAGCTATTATTTCTCCTGGATTAATATTAGTAGAAGCATCTTTAATTACAGGTAAATTTTTATCATAAGAGAAACTAACGTTATCAAACTTAATGCCAGCAGAATTTAGATCAATATCTATAGGTTTGATGGAATCAAGGCTTAGTTTTTCAAAATCTAAAATTCTCTCACTTGAAGCAATTGCATATATCATTTCTGGCAATGATGAAGCAATTCTTGAAAAAGGGCTTTGAATACTTGCTACTAATTGAAGCATGGCTGTAAGGGTTCCTAATGTTGCAATGCCTTTATATATATTCATAGATCCAATACTGAATGTTATCAAAGTACCTATACAGTAACCTAAGTAAAGAGTACTATTTGTAAATACACTCATGTTGTTTCGTTTCAGAGATAAATTTAATTTGGATTTTTGCATATCACTAAATTTTTTAGTACTTATATCTTCAAGGCAAAAGCTTTTAATAACTATAATGTTTTGTATAGATTCATTTAAAAATGATCTATATGTAGACTCTAGTTCTTGAATCTTTAAATATATTTTTTTAAGCTTTTTGCTAAATATACGACTAAGTAAAAGAGGAAAAGGAGAAATTATAAGAATTAAAATAGGGAGTGTTTTATCGTAAAATAGCAATGTTATAAAAGATGCTATTAACATTATTGAAAGTTCTATTATGCTTGGAAGTTGGTTAACCAACAAATTAGTTATAGCATCTATATCAGTGGTCATTCGAGTTAAAATATCTCCACTGTGGTATTTAGAGTAATCGTACCAACTTGTTCGCATAAGACGAGAATAAAACTTTTTTTGTATAGAATTAGAAATTTTAATATAGCAGCGTGTTGATAACGCAGAACTGGCTGCACGAATGGCTACGTCACCAAGTATAAGTACAGCAAGTATGATGAATGAAAAAGTCATTAGATTAAACTGCTTATCTGTTGCAGAATCAATTAATTGTTTGGTAACAATAGCTCTATAAACATTACATAATGAAACTGTTCCGCTGAAAATTATAATTAGTGTTAATGAAAAAGCAGAACCTTTAGTTTGTGACAGTATCCACTTTAACTTAATGAAAAAGTTTTTCATACTAAACCCCCCTCTAATATGGTATATCTATGACATGAAATTTTTGTAAAATGCATATACATAATATTATTTTACAATTATTGTAAAATAAGTTCAACTTGTTTCTATTAACATAAAAGAAGACTATAAATAAAACTTATTTATAGCAATTTTTATAAGTTTGTTTACATATAATAGAATTAACAATATTAAAAGCAGGTTGTTTTATGAAAAAAACTAGTAAAATTGTATTGATTACTATAACTCTTTTAATTGTGACAGTTGGAATTATTATTTTATGTTTTAATAGTCAATTAAACAAAGTAAAGAAAGCAGAAATACCAAAAGCTAATTCAGAATTAAATATAAAAAATAATGCAACTAAAAAGGATGATGAAATTATAAATATAGCTATTTTTGGGATTGATAGAAGGTATAAGGATGAAGCATCACGTTCTGATGCGCTTATGATTTTGACTCTTGACAAAAAACACAAAAATATAAAAATATCTTCTATTATGAGGGATTCTTATGTTAATATCGATGGTTATGGAATGACTAAAATAAATCATGCATATGCTTATGGAGGACCAATAGTATCAATTAAAACTTTAAATAAAAATTTTGATTTAAATATAAAAGATTATATCACTATAGATTTTTGGGGATTTGAAAAAATAATTGATAGTATTGGTGGTGTAGATATAAATATAACTCCAGAAGAATCAAAATATATTATTAACAATACAAATATTGAAAATAGAAATGTATCAATACATACTGCTGTTAATGCTGGAATTCAAAAATTAAATGGTAAACAAGCATTGGATTATGCAAGAATAAGACATACTTCTGGTGGAGATTTTGAAAGAACTCAAAGAGAAAGAACAGTATTAATTGCTGTGTTAAATAAAATTAAGAAAATGCCTTCTAGAAGTGTGGTAAATATAGTTTCTGAGATTCTTCCTTATACAGAAACAAGTATGTCAAATACTGATATATTAAAGATGATAACATCTGTGTATACATTAGGTATTAAAAATATAGGAGAGCAAAGGTTTCCTCTAGATGGTTATTGTTATGGAAAAATGATAGATAATGTTTGGTATTTAATATTTGATTTAAATGCTACTAAAAATCAAATGCACCAATATATATTTGAAGATATTAAACCTAGTGCTGTCAAATAAAATTTTTATGATATTACTTAAAATATTAGCTCTAAATTTAGATGCTACTTAAAATAATATATTGAGTTTAAATATTACTTAAAATAGTACCTGAAATTTAAAATAATACCTTTAAATTCATTGACAAATTTAAAGCGCAGTGTATAATAAATTATGGTATGATATTATTGTAATTTGAAAAATTTAATATGTAAGCGAAATGAAGATGATTAGTATTAATTTTAATGTATGATTAATACTGGAAAGTTCGGCCTTTCATCCTAATGTAGGATGGGAGGTTTTTATGTTGTATGATTTAGAACTTATATTTATTTAAGAAAGGTGGATGGGTATGAAAAACAAGTTGATTGACCTAGGGGTTATTGTATTTGCAATTTTTTTATTTTCCTTTGCATTAAATGCATTTTTTTCTCCTTATCATATTGTTCCAGGAGGAGTAACAGGATTAGCCATTGTACTTGAAAGTGTGACTCATGTGAAAAAGTCAATAATAATAGGAATATTTAATGTACCTATTTTTTTGATGGGATTATATATATTGGGTAAAAAGTTTGTTATTAATACAGTACTTGGAGCTTTTCTAGTTCCAATTTTTGTTGAATTGACTAGTGGAGTTGGTCCATTCACAAAGGATATATTTTTAGCAACAGTATTAGGTGGTGTTATGACAGGACTTGCATTAGGAATGCTGCTAAGTAAACAAGCTTCTGTAGGAGGAACAGATACAGTAGCTAAGATGATATCTAAATTTATACACAAGCCTGTAGGTAAAGTTATGATGTGTATTGATTTATCTATTGTTTGTTTAACTGTTTATGTATTTGGAATAGAAAAAGCATTATATGGTGTTGTGACGGTTTACATAATAGGAAGAGTTGTTGATATGTATATTAAAGGATTTAAAGACTCAAAATCAGTTTATGTAATATCTGATAATATTGAAAAAATTAATGAACTGATTTTAACAGAAATGAATGGAAGAACTACTAAGCTAGAAGCAAGAGGCGGATATACAGATGACCAAAAAGTAATATTAATGTGTGTAATTACTAGTAAGGAGATAATTAAATTAAAGCAAATTGTAAAAGAAGTGGACAATAATGCTTTAGTTTTAGTTCAAGATTCCTATGAGGTTTATGGAAAGGGATTTAGTCTTACTTAGATATTTATTTTTTATAAAAAGAGGTATATAGATTTGAACTTGTACAAATCTATATACCTTTTTTTACTCTTCTTCAGATTTTTTTTCAGTACTTTCAGTACTATTATTTTTTTTATCTTTTTTAAACTTTGATACTATACCAGGCACCATTTCTAAAAGACTTTCAACATTATTTTTGTTATTTACAGGAAGCATGGTAACAGAATCATTTTTTATTACAACCATAGCATTAGGAGTTACTTTAGCGCCAACTCCAAGACCGCCGCCAGAACCATTATTTCCTTTATCATCAGTGCCACCACCGTAACCAGTACCGCATCCAAAGCTTACAGATATAATAGGAATTAAAGTAGTTTCTCCAATAATAATAGGCTCTCCAACAACAGTTTCAGTTTTTAAAAAGTTTTGTAATTTATTAAATAACACCTCTAAATTTTCTGGAATAGATGAACCATTTGCCATAATTAAAATCCTCCTAAATTTGTTCAATTTTTTATTACAATAACTAATACACATAAAGTATTAATTAAGTTTCACTAGTTTTAGATTTTTTTAGTAAAATTTTTCTAACATCCTTTTTTAATATAAATTTTAAAGTTCTAAAAACCGTTAAAAATAAAAATATTTTTCCACACATGCTAGCTTTTATATCTATAACATCATCACCAAAGACAGGATTTAAGTTTATATGGCTGTGAGGAATTACTTGTGCAATTATTGGGATAAAACCAGATAATAATCCCGTGATACACGGATCATCAAAACCATAAACACCATTTATTTTTACTTCATCAGGTTTTATTATTTTTAACATATCTTTAAAGTAAGAAAGCACACAGCTTATAAATTTTTTTTCTAAGAAGTTTTTAATGCTAGTTGCTTTCGTCTTTTTTGATTTCTTATTATCATGTTCCACTTCTTTATCTTCTGAATGTTCACTTTCGGAAATTGTATAAATAGCTTTGCTGCCTATGCAAAGGGTTATTTTAAAATTTTCTTCCTGTAAAACTTTGATTTTAAATAAGTTAAACAGCCATAATATAGTTCCTTCAAAATTTGAACTATCATTAATGTTATAATACAAATTGTATTTAAACGGAATAAATAACAATAACGCTAGTATAAAAAGTATAATACATAACAATATTCCAAGTACCTTTAAAAATGTAATGAGTATAAACACTTAAATACACCTCATTTTACAAAAATTAACTTGCGTTAAATAGTTTGAAAAGCTTTATTTTTTTAATTTTTTTAGTTATAGATTTCTTTATTGGTTTTTCTATAAATTTTATAGATTTGGTTATACTTTTATGAATAAATTTATTAAATGGATTCTTCTTATAAAGCTTTCTTGAATTTTTTATATTTCCTTTGAAATTTCTATAAACTCTATAGTCATTTTGAATTTTTAATTTTAAATCATTTTCTTCAATTTGTGATATACAATTTTCTGCTATCAATTCAGAAATTGTGCTCAACCTTTCTGGAAAAACTAAATCATCATCCATAGTACTCAGGTTTTTATCTATGTCATATATAAGTTCTAAAGCTTTAGTACATTCATCACAATATTTTAGATGTTCATCTACAAATATTTTTTCCAGAGGATCTATGGTGTTATCTGCATAAGCATAAAGAAACTTTTTATCAAGTTTGCAACTCATTTTTTATTCCTCCCGAATATTTTCTAGTTTCTTTTTAAGTAAAGCTTTTGCTCTATAAAGATCTGTTTTTATAGTGCCAAGAGGTTTACATATCAATTCAGAAATTTCATTATAACTTAAGTTTTCATAGTATCTTAATATTATAACTAATCTATAGTTTTCTGGCAAAGCTTTAAGATTTTCCTTTATAATTCGCTTTAAATCCATTTTTTCAATTTCATGTTCAACATTGAAATCAGAAGCTATGGTATCCTCTAAAGTGGAATCTTCATTTAACTCTCCATTTAAAGATACTACATTGGATTTAACAGTTCTTTTGAAATTTAAACAAATATTTACGGAAAGCTTTCTCACCCAGGGATGAAAAGGCATATCATCATTAAATTTGTTTATGTTGTTAAATATTTTTATATAAATTTCCTGAACTAAATCAAGAGCATCCTGCTGGTTTTGACAATAGCTGTAGCATAATCTATACAAATATTTTTCGTATATTTTAAACAATTCCATGAGAGCAGGCTTGTCATATTTTTTACATCTCAATATTAATTTCTTATCTATGTCCAATATGGTTCCTCCTCTAATAGAACTTATTAAATACAGACTAAACACAGAAATGTATTCCATTATTATGTTATTTTTAAATAAAGTACTTATAATTCCATGCATAATACTATATACACATATATTAACAATAAAGTTTCAAAAAAAGTAGTTTTTTTATTTACTTTCTCAAAAAATAAATTTGGGATATAATATGAATGTTAGAAAGTAGGTGTAATCATGAAAATTTCATTTCTAGGAGGAGCACATGAAGTTGGGGGAAGCTGCATACTCCTAAAAATTTATAATAAAAATATACTTTTAGATTGTGGAATAAGGCAAGGTGCATCTAAAGATCCTCTTCCAGATTTCAGAACTATTCAGGAACAAGGAGGAGTTGATGCAATAATTATAAGTCATGCTCATATGGATCACATAGGATCATTGCCAATAATAAGCAAGGAATATCCTGGTGCTAAAATATATGCAAATAATATGACAAAGGATTTAATGAAGGTTCTTTTGTATGATAGTTTGAAAATAATGAACAATAGAGAAGCAGAAATTCCTCTTTATGCAGAAGTAGATGTTGAAAATATGTTAAATAGGATATTTACTATAAATTATATGGTGGAATTTCCTATATTTGAAGATATAAAGATAACTTTTTATACAGCAGGTCATATAGCAGGTGCTTCTTGTGTGTATATTACTACACCAGAAGGCTCTTTATTTTATTCTGGAGATTTTTCAGTATTTTCACAGAAAACAGTAGAGGGCTTAAAGGTTCCAAAACTTAGACCAGATGCTGCAATTTTTGAAACTACTTATGGTGACAGGCTTCATGCTAATAGAGAAGTTGAGGAAGAAAGACTTTTACAACTTATAAATGAATGTGAAGTAAATAGAGGAAAAATGCTAATTCCAGCTTTTGCTTTGGGAAGAGCACAAGAGATTATTTTAATTATTAAGAAGGCTTTAAATAAGAAATCTATAAAAAATGTAAAGATATATGTAGATGGAATGATCAAGGATATAAATAGAGTATATAAGTTAAATCCACTTTACTTAAAAAATTCTCTTGGTAAAAAGATATTAAGAGGAATTGAGCCTTTTTATGATGATAATATAATTGCTGTGGACAAGAAAGAAATTAGGGAGAAAATATTAGAAGATAAGGAGCCTTGTATAATAATTTCAAGCTCTGGTATGCTTACAGGAGGCTACAGCCAGTATTATGCAGAAAAGATAGCTCCTATGGAAAATGGGTACATAGTTATAACTGGATATCAGGATGAAGAATCTCCAGGTAGAAAATTATTAAATTTGCTGGAGGAGGAAGAAGATAAAAAGTTAGAGTTAAATGGAAGAAGTATTCCTGTGAAATGTAAAGTGGAAAAGGTAGGACTTTCTGCTCATGGAGATAAAGGAGAAATAAAGTCACTTATAAGTTTATTAACTCCTAATAACATATTTATGGTACATGGTAATGAAGAAGTTGTAGAAAGCTTTTCTAAGGAACTTTTATCAGAAGTAAGAGGAAGGGTATATGCACCAAAATGTGGAGAATGTTATGAGGTTAATATAAAAAATCCGAGAAAACAGTGGAAAAAGCAAATGCCTCATGTTATAAAATCAAGCAGCAAATTAGATGAAAATAGTATAAAGGAATTATGGAAGTTTATACTACATAATTATGGAGAAAAATTTTTTACTGTAGAAGAGTTAATATATATATGGACCGGAAGTAATAAAATAAAAACTTTAGAAATGGATGAAATTCAAAAATTAGTAGTACAGTCTGTATATTTTGAAAATGATAACAAAAGGTTATTCTTGTTTAAATGTAAAAGTGAAGAAGTAGTACAGGAAGAATTGAAGCCAAAAGAGTTAAAGCCTAATGAGTTAAATGATTTTATAGCTGAATATTTTTCAAAATATAACTTTAAAAAAGCTGGACTTATTTATAATGAAAAGAAAGTAATATTGAGCTTTGATTTTCCTGATGTAGTAGATAGAGATATATATGAAGCCTGTATGAAATTTGAAAAACAAACAAAATGGAAGGTAGAAATAAGCGATAAAGTAAATATAAATGCATCGGACAGTTTAATATCAGAGCTTTTATATGACCTAGATATAAAAAAGATATCCTATAGGATTGAAGAAAAGAAAGCTGTGGTTATATTGAATTCTGAATGTAGTGTGGAACAAAGTAAATTAAACATTTTTAAAGAAAAAACAGGATTAGAACTTTTAGTACAAAGCTCTGGAGCAATTAAAGATTTAAGAAATGACGTAATAGAAAGTAAAAATGAAGTTAAGGCATTGGAGCAAAATCAAGCTTTAAAGATTATAGAAGAAGGTTTTGAAAAAGAAGAATTCAAACCATATAAAAAGGGAATAAAATCAAATGATAAAGGTAAGTATATAGAACTTTCATTTATATCACCTGTAATTGGAAAAAAGTATACAGAAAAAGTTAGTGAGCTTGCTAAAATTACAGGGTGGAATATGAGTATATCCAGTGCTGTAAATCAAAATGAAATAATAAAAATAGCACAGGTGCTTTGCAGAAGAGAAGGTATAATTATAAAGAAGAATCCATCTTTTAACCCTTTAAATTTAAGTATAGAGTTAAAGTTAGAGAATTTAGAAGAAGAAAAAATGAAAGTAATAAAAGAAGAATTTGAATATAAAACAGGATGTAGTCTCAAATGGTAAATAAAAAATAAAAATTGCAGCTGCATCAATGTGAGATTTATTTTCAGGATAGGTTTATACATGATATAAATAGGAAATAGGCGAATATATAAGTTCGCCTATTTTTATATAAGAAAGATTACTTTATTTAAAGAAAAAAGGGTTAATATGTTGAAAAATGCTTCATACTGACTTATATGAATGTTGTATAACTATTTGTTTTTATTTATAATTAATACATTTGTATAAATAAATTTTTTCAAGATTATCAGGAGGACTTAAATTAATGAATCTATTCAGAAAAAGATCTTTAGAGGATTTTAAACAGTCCGTTAAAAAGAGTGGTCTTAAAAAGGAATTAAAGGCTTTTGATTTAGCGGCAATTGGAATTGGATCCATAGTTGGAACGGGTATATTTGTTGCTACGGGTCAAGGAGCCCACTTGGCAGGTCCAGCTGTTACTATATCCTTTGTAATAGCAGCTATAACAAGTGCGCTTTGTGCTCTTACTTATTCAGAACTTGCAACTATTTTTCCTGTAGCAGGCAGCACATATTCATATTCATATGTTGCTTTTGGAGAAATCATAGCATGGATTATAGGATGGGATTTAATACTTGAATATCTTGTTTCAGCAGCTGCAGTTGCTTCAGGCTGGTCAGGAACTTTAGTTGGAATATTAAATGACTACGGTATACATTTACCAGCAGCAATTATAAAGTCTCCTATGTCAGGAGGACTTGTAGATTTACCAGCTGTTTTAATTACTGCTGTAGTGACATGGCTTTTGTATTTAGGTGTGTCAGAAAGTGCAAAAGTAAATGATATTATAGTTGGTGTAAAGATATTTGTAATACTTGTGTTTATAATTCTTGGAGTTACACATATAAATCCTGCACATTATCATCCTTTTGCACCTTATGGAGTTAAGGGAATAATGTCAGGAGCGGCAATTATATTTTTTGCATTTATAGGATTTGATTCAGTGTCTACAGCAGCAGAGGAAGCGGCTAATCCTAACAAGGATATTCCAATAGGATTAACAATTTGTATGATTGCAGTCATTGTATTATATATATCTGTAGCAGTTATACTTACAGGAATGGTTCCCTTTACATCCATAGATGTAAATAATGCACTTCCAGGTGCTTTATCAAGAATAGGAATAAACTGGGGGTCATCTTTAGTTGGTGTAGGGGCTGTGATTGGTATGATTTCTACTCTTCTTGTAACTTTATATGGGCAAGTTAGAATATTTATGGTTATGTCAAGGGATGGATTGCTACCACAATCATTTGCCAAAGTATCTAAAAAGCATGGAACTCCTGAATTATGTACTATAATAACGGGAATTGTAACAGCTGTTATGGCAGGTTTTTTGCCATTAGATGTAATTATGGATTTATGTAATATAGGAACTTTATTTGCTTTCATACTTGTATCTATGGGAATTGTGATTTTAAGAAAGACAATGCCTGACATTGAAAGAAAATTTAAATGTCCAGGTGTACCATATACTCCAGCATTAACCATAATTTTTTGTATTTATCTTATGGCAAGTTTACCAATGGTTACTTGGATTAGATTTGCAATTTGGTTAGTAATAGGACTTTGTATTTACTTTATTTATGGTATAAAACATAGCACATTAAACAAGTAAAAAATTAAAGTGAATTTTTCCTTATTTTGCTTACGGTGTAACATAAATTTCATTTGTTTGCCATGAAACTGACACACAAGCAGGTTAATATAAAAATGTAAACAAAACAAAAATATTAAAAAGCTTGAAAGGGGAAATTTAAATGGTAAATAAAAAACTAATGACCAAGGTTATAGCAGCATTAATGGTAAGTGGTACACTTTTTTCTACTGTAACTTATGCATCAGCTAAAAGTGCAACTCCAACTACTAAAGCTAAAGCTTTCCAAAGCGGCAAGGTAGGTCATAAGAATGTAGGAACATCATTAAAAACAGAGCTTGATAAGCTTGTTACAGCAGGAACAATAACAGCAGATGAAGAAACAAAAATATTAGATTTTCAAAAACAAAAAGCTGCTGAAAAGAAAGCTGAAATGGATAAAGTAAAAGGAATGACAGCAGATCAGAGAAAAGCTTATTTTGCAGCAAACCCTAAGCAAAAAACTGATTTGTTTACTGAATTAGTCAGTGCTAACATAATAACACAAGCTAAAGCAGATGCAATTAAAGCAGCTTTACCACAAAAACAAGCAAAACATAATGAAAATAAATCAAAGCAGGGAATAAAAGCACAGCTTGATAAACTTGTTACAGCAGGAACAATAACAGCAGATGAAGAAACTAAGATATTGGATTTTGCAAAACAAAAGGCTACTGAAAGAAAAGCTGAAATGGAAAAAGTAAAAGGAATGACAGCAGATCAAAGAAAAGCTTATTTTGCAGCAAATCCTAAACAAAAAACTGATTTATTTGCTGAATTAGTTAGTGCTAACATAATAACACAAGCTAAAGCAGATGCAATTAAAGCTACTTTTCCACAAAAACAAGGTTTTAAAGCACAGCTTGATAAACTTGTTACAGCAGGAACAATAACAGCAGATCAGGAAACAAAAATATTAGATTTTCAAAAGCAAAAAGCTGCTGATATGAAAGCTCAAATGGAAAAAGTAAAAGGAATGACAGCAGATCAAAGAAAAGCTTATTTTGCAGCAAATCCTAAGCAGAAAACTGATTTATTTGCTGAGTTAGTTAGCTCTAACATAATAACACAAGCTCAGGCAGATGCAATTAAAGCAGCTTTTCCACAAAAAGCTCATAAATAGTTAATAAAAACAACCTTTAATTAATTTTAAGGGTTGTTTTCATTTTGGTATAATATTGCTTAATCCGCTTGACAATGGTGATAAAATCAGTATATATTATAAATAATTAGTAAGCCGACAATTTATATGTTAATTAAATTTTCAGGAAACTGGTTAAGAATAATACTTGTGAAAGGAAGCGAATAACAGTTGTACGAAGAAAGCAAAAAATTAGATGATAATAGAAGTAGTTCATTAAGATTATTAGAGGTAATTTCTAAAACTTCCAATATGGTTCAGAAGGTACTTAATAAATTTTACAAGGAACTTATGTTATCCGAAACTCAGTTTTCTGCACTATATTTAGTTTATTTAGCTGGAGATGATGGAATTACTTTATCTACTCTTGGTGAAAAAATGAATGTAACAAGAGCTAATATAACAACCCTTGTTGATAGAATGGTATCAAGAGGATTAATTGAAAGAATCATAAATGAAAGTGATAGAAGAAGCATAAAAGCTGTAGTAACAGATAATGGAAAGGAAATATTTAATAGTATATTACCTAAATATGAGGAATTTACATCTGTACTTCTAAACTTTTTAACTGAAAATGAAAAGAAACGTTTTAATGAATTACTATTAAAAATACAAGAAGAACTCACTAAGAATTATTTGAATGATTAATTTTATAGAGTATTTCGATTGATAATAAAAAATAAGGGGCTGTTGCATTAAGAATTTACATAGTTTTGGTATTTATTCTTAATGTAACAGCCCTAGTTAATTATAGTTTAGGATGATTAAGCTTGAAATAAATTAACCTTAATTAGTCGCTCACGTATTTTAGAACCTGCCAAAGTAGCAATTATAATTTTAGCAAGATCTCCAGGTATAAAAGGAATTACGCCTGCAGAAAATGCTGCATGTGCTGATATATGAGCTTGATATGATAACCACATACTGCCAAAAATATAGCATACAGCAGTTCCTAGAACCATACCTATAAAGCATAAATACCATTTATCAAAAAAAGTATCGATGAAGAATCCTGCAATCAGTGCCATAAAGAAAAATCCGATAATATAGCCACCAGTAGGTCCGAATAGTTTAGATGGACCACCAGAAAAATTAGAGAATACTGGGATTCCAACAAAACCGATTAACATATAGATTATATAGCTGATAGATCCTTTTTTCATACCAAGTGCGTAAAGTGCAAAATAGATTGCTAAATTTGTAAAGGAAATTGGTACTACACCAATAGGTATTGATAAAGGTCCAAGAATGCACATGACTGCAGCCATGACACCTATAACTGCCATTTGATAAGCATTAGATTTCTTCTTCATAATTTTCCTCCATTTTTATTGTATATAATAGCTAAAGGCTATTTTGAAATATCAAAGCCTAAGTTAGTTAACATTTCTTTATCTTGTATAGTATTATTACCTACAGTGGTTAACATATCACCAGTGATTGTAGCATTAGCACCAGATAGAAAAATTTTTTTACCACCATCTTTAAAGTAACTTCTGCCTGCTGCCATACGGATATATGCTGTAGGATTAATGTAACGAAAGATAGCTACGGTTCTTAAAATATCTTCTTCAGAAATAGGTTTCAAATTTTCATAACATGTTCCTTTAATAGGCATAAGTGCATTGACAGGAATAGATTCAATTTGTAATTCTGATAAGCTTACTGCCATATCAATACGATCCTCCCAAGTTTCACCCATACCAATGATACTACCAGAACAAACTTTAAAACCTATCTTTTTTGCTAGCTTAATTTCATGAATTTTGTCTTCATATGTATGGGTAGTACAAATGTTAGGAAAGTTTCGTTTTGAGGTTTCTATATTTTCATGATACATTGAAACACCAGCCTCTTTTAAACGAATAAACTCTTCTTCACTTAAAAGTCCATGAGATCCACAAAGACTAATGTTACATTCTTCATGCATTTTTTTGTAGGCTTCAAGGGCTTTATCAAGGTCTTTTCCTGATAGAGATCTACCAGCGGTAACAATAGAATAACGGTGAACTCCATTAGCTTCATTTTTTTTACAATCTTCCAAAATTACATCAGGGTCTAAAAATTCATATTCTTCAATTCCAGTGTGATGATGAGCAGATTGAGCACAAAACTTACAGTTTTCACTACAGCGACCACTGCGGCCGTTTATAATAGTACAAAGGTCAATCTTGTTGCCACACAATGCTTCACGAATCATATTGGCACCTTCAAGTAATTCTTCTATATCTGATGTTAAAAAGAAAGTGAAATCTTCGTCTCTTTTTAAACGTCTACCTGCAATAATTTGTTTTGCTAAATCCTTCATAATTAAAAACCTCCGTAAATACTTAATATGTATCCATTATAAATTATCAAAAATCATGTTTTGTATATATTGAAGTATATATGAATGGAAAAGCATTGTCAACTAAATTTAATACTATAGTTAACAATTGTACTTAATGTTTGTTCTAAGCTTTAAAAAATAAGTTTTATTAGTATGAAACACAGTATGCATATGTAGCAGGGGCACAAACAGGAGCAACTACAAACAAACTGGCTTCTGTACAGAATAAAAAATAATGCTATAAATTATGAATATGATTCAAATATATCTCTGATTCTAGGTGCAAACTTAAATCCCAGTAAATGACTTAATTCAAATACTTGATCAGTATAATCAGCAGTATCTGTATGATGAAAAAAATGCAAAATTAAGGCCACTGCCTTTGCACTTTGTTTCAAATCGTTCCCTTATTGTTACGAGAACATAGATGCACTTTTACGAGCATGAATTCGGGATATCAGGAAATAGACATAAACTACACAGAAAATAGCGCAACTTACCAATACGATTCCTATAACTCCAAATGCATGATAAACATTTGCCCCGATTAGCGAGCCTAAAGAACCGCCCAAGTAATAAAAAAACATATATAGAGAACTATATCTGCTATGATTTTGGGGATTTAATTTGTAATTGCGTCCTTGGTTGATAGTCGTGTTCATTCTTGAGCCGACATCCAGAATAAAAGTGACGAGAATCAATACAATGATCTGATTCCAACCGGCACCCAGCACAAGAAAAGAGATTAGCATAATTGAGAGTGCAAGGATATTCCACAAGTCCACTTTTTTGCTATCTGCCAACTTTCCGGAAAATCCCGCCGCTAGTGTTCCCGCAATTCCGATAAACCCAAAAGCGCCAACAACGGCACTTCCATAATAGTAAGGCGCATTCTCTAATATAAAAGATAATGAAACCCAGAAAATATTGAATACGCAAAAGGCGGATGTACCAAAAAGAATAGTTTCTTTTAACACTTTTTCTTGCTTTAGCAGTGGAAGCAGAGAGCCCATTATTTTTTTATATGATTTTACTTTCTCTGTTTGATCGTCCGGTAGAGTAAAATATAAATAGATTGCGACTATTAACAAAATAACGGCCGCAATTTCGTGTACCGCTTTCCATCCTAAAAACTGTCCGATGAACCCGCCAAACACTCTGCCAAACAGAACACCAAGAAAAATTCCAGTCAATAAATGGCTAACCCTGGCGCTCCGGGTTTCGGCTGGTGTGTGTGAGGAGACAAATGGAATAATCACTTGGGCAAAAAACGTAGATAACCCTAAAAAGAAACCTATTACCACTGCCGGATAAAATGATGATATAATAGTAATTAGAAAGATGAAAATTGCCGAAAAGACAAGGCCGGATAAAATGAGTATTCGTCGGCTAAACATATCTCCGAGTGGTACTAACAGAAACAGGCCGATTGTGTAACCTATTTGAATTGCCGTGACCAGCAGCCCGGAAGTAGATATGGAAACTGAGAAGTATTTAGCAATATTAAAAAGCAAAACCTGATCGTAATATAAATTGGCAACGGCGGCGGCACACACAGCCGTTAATATGATTAAAAGTGATTTGGAAAATTGTCTATTTTTAATTTGCATTCTTTTCCCCCTCTAAATTTTGAAATTTAACTCTCAAAGAGAGTATATCGGTTTCAATACTGGAGTAAAAGAGATGTAATTATCCTAGGATAATTTATACCATCGACGGAGAAGAAGTGTGCGGAGGAATATATTTGGCAATGAACCAAATTAATTGAGAATTTATTTTTAAAAGATATTGGATATATAAAAGATCAAATTAAAAAGTAGTGTAAAAAACTTTACACTAACTGCGGATGTTTAGGAGGTATCATATGACAAAGAGTAAGGAACTCGGATATTTTATAAAAATGAAGCGCCTGACATTGTGTCCTGAGCAATTCAAGATTCCTGTAGATAGTAGAAGAAGGGTAAAAGGACTCAGGCGAGAAGAGGTTGCTGATTTAGCAGGAGTTAGTGTTGATTGGTATGTACGTATTGAGCAAGGCAGAGAAAACGTAAACCCATCAGACGCCGTTCTAAATTCATTGGCCAAGGTATTACAACTAAATTTTGAAGAGAAAGAATATCTATTTCATTTGGTAGATAAAATTCCGCCAATGGATGATGAGCCATATGTAACGGTTTCAGAAACTCTACAAAAATTTCTGGATAGTCAGAATCCAAGCCTTGCCTATGTCATGGATCGTAACTTTACCGTCATTGCATGGAATAAAGCAGCTACAAGGGTCTATGGCGGCTATGAAAATGCAAATGAAAAAGAGCGAAACTTAGTTTGGAGGGTATTTCACGATCCATATATCAAGGAAATTTTGGATGACTGGGAAGGATATGCCAAACTAAGAGTGGAACAATTGAGGACAAAACTAAGTATATATCAGAACAATTCTTTTATGGTGGATATGATTAATGACTTACAGAATGATAAATTTTTCAAGCATTGGTGGAATAGCGCAGAAGTCGTTGGGACTCCAGAAGGGCAAAAGCTCTTACATCACCCAACAGTCGGAGATTTATACCTTAGTCATATAACTTTAGAAACGACTGAAATAAAAGGTGCATATGTTATGATTCAGATGCCTGTTGACGAGAGTACAAAAAATAAATTGCAACAACTGACACTTTAAAATTTGGTAATGTAAATTAACTTGCTACAAAAGATAGAAGATACTGGCTTCATAAGATTGAAAAGAAGCCTTCAGTGAAGATTCAAGGATTTTACAGGAGTACAAACAGCAGTAGGCAGCAACCCAAGTGGAGGCTATTCATTAAATGGATTGATTAAGAAATTTAGTTATTCTTCTTCAACCCTAAGTGAAAGTGAAATTTTATTAGAACGTATATTTACAAAATAAATTTTTATTGATATGTTTTTATTAAGAAATGTGAAAGGTAGGTTATATATTATGAGTGAAAAATTTAAAGTATTATGTAATGGTGTAAAGATGCCTTTAATAGGATTTGGAACATATAAATCTGGAAGTAACGGTGAAACAGCAAGAATAGTAAAATGTGCTCTAGATACAGGATATAGACAGATAGATACTGCATCCTTTTATGGTAATGAAGTTGGAGTAGGCAATGGTATAAAAGATAGTGGAGTAAATAGGGAAGAAATATTTTTGGTAACTAAGCTTTGGAATGATAACCATGGATATGAAAAAACTATTAAGGCTTTTAATGAATCATTAGAAAAATTACAAGTAGAATATATAGATTTATATCTTATTCATTGGCCTAATAAGCTAAATTCTGAGACTTGGAGAGCCTTTGAATATCTTTATGAAATAGGTAAAGTAAAAGCAATTGGAGTTTGCAATTTTAAAATAGGACATTTAGAAGAATTAAGAAAAAGCGCAAAAATAATGCCAATGGTAAATCAGATAGAGGTACATCCTTTAAGTTCTAAAAATGATATGCTCAATTATTGTAATGAAAATAATATTCAGCTGGTAGCTTGGAGTCCAATAATGAGGGGAAAAATATTTTCAAATGAAGTGATGATTAATTTATCAGAAAAATATAAAAAAACTATAGCACAAATAGCATTAAGATGGCATATACAAAGAGGAATTATACCTATACCAAAATCCTCAAATGAAGAAAGAATAAAAGAAAACTTAGATATTTTTGATTTTGAACTTTCTAAAGAAGATATGAAGGTCTTAGATTCATTAAATGAAGGGGATAATGTATCTGTATCTGGTGTTCCAGAAAATACCACATACCTTAGTTTGGAATAAATTGGAGTATAATATGTGAAATTATAACAATTATTGTATTCTGGAATAATTATTGTACTTATAACTAAGCTATACTTCTTTTCTTATGAAAGTACTCAAAATAGGATGCATTTTCAACTTAAGCCATGATATAATGTAATTAACTTTTAATTGGTATTTGTCCTATATATAATGTTATGCTATTAGTATAGCACTTTGAGTTTTTTGGGGGTATAAATAATGATTGAAATCGAAAATAAATTACAAAAGGCTTTTGAAGAAATGATGCCTTATATGCAGAGCTTTTTTGAAGACGAAATAGCTTTTACTATGTCAACAACAGATCATTTTATAAAAGTAGTAAACAGTGAAAACATAAATATGAATGCACAGCCAGGAGATCCTTTAAGGCCAGGTGGTGCTGCTTATGAGTGTATTAAAGCAAAAAAAACAGTGTCATCAATAGTTCCAAAAGAGGTTTTTGGAGTAGAGATCAAGGCTACAGGGATTCCTGTAAAGGATGACAAAGGGGTTATTATAGGCAGTATAGTTCTTGTTAAAAGTTTAAAAAGGCACTATGAAATATTAAATTTATCAAAAACTTTATCTGAATCCCTTAGTGAAATGTCTAAAGCGGCAAGTTTAATTTCAAAAGGAATTGAAGTTGCTGTAGGGGCTAATGATACTATTTTAACTGAAGTTAAGCAAGCTGATGAGAATGCTAAAAATACAGATGAGATACTAAATTTTGTTAGAAACATAGCTTCTCAAACTAATCTTTTAGGCTTAAATGCTGCTATAGAAGCTTCTAGAGCTGGAGAATACGGAAAAGGTTTTTCTGTAGTTGCAAAAGAAATTAGAAAATTATCCAGTTCAAGTAATCAATCTATAAATGAGATAAATAATACCTTAACTAAAATAGAAAATTCAGTACATAATATTTCTAATGGTATTGTGTCAACAACGGATACCTTTAAAGACCAGTTATCTCAAATTCAAAATATGGATGCTGTATTACAAGAATTAAGTCCTCTAGCATCAAAATTAAATGAATTAGCAAAATAAATTAGTTTTCATAATAAATTTAAAATAGAATTCCATCCTTTGTTTTATTTAAACGTGCTTATACAATAAAACAATGAATGGAATTTCTTCATTTACTATACGATTTAAAAATAATGTTTAGTATTAATTGATTGGGAGATACTTGTAGTTGTAATGTTAATTAAATTTATAAAGGAGTGGTATTATGGCGATAACAACATTTAGAGCAGTAACAAGACGAAAGGAAGGTCTTGCAGTTACATCAGAAGCAAGAGGGTTTAAGGTAGATATTGACGAACCAGAAAAATTAGGTGGAACTAACACTGGAATGAATCCAGTTGAATTAGTTCTCTGCGCTCTAGGTGGATGTCAAACAATCCTTGCAGCATCTTTTGCCGAAAAAATGAGAATAAATCTTGAGGATTTTTGGATAGAGTTAGAAGGTGAATTAGATCCAGATGGATTTATGGGGTTATCGGATGTAAGACCGGGATACCAGAAGGTAAGATATAATATGCATATAAAGAGTGATGCTTCAGAAGAAAAAATTAAGAAGTTTATTGAATTAATTGAGAAAAGATGCCCGGTAGGAGATACAATAGGAAATGCTGTTGAACTAGAAAAGGCAAAGATTACATTAGAATGAAAAATCAAAATAATTTATTAGAATGTAATGATTTATTATTCGCACCTTCATTAGGATTTGGATCATGCTGGGCAGGAATTTTTGAGTATTGCATAGCTGTTGAAAACTCACCACTACTTAAATTATTCAATATTCGTGAAGATAAAAAGGCCGTAGCCGCCGTTATGGTTGGTTATCCTAAGTATAGTTATAAGAGATTAGTTGATAGAAATCCATTAGATGATACCTTTATAGAATAAGCCTTTAACATTTCTAACCACTACAAAAAATTGTAGTGGTTAGATGCTTTTATCTTACAACTTCACTTAAATTGTAGTGCTTTTGTTTTAGTATTTGAAGATCATCTATTTAGATTTAATTAAACGCCACAATGTAGTTCGACTGATTTTGAGACTTTCAGCAGCCTTGGTTTGATTGCCGTTACACACCTCAATTACCTTTAGTGCAATATTTTTGTCAATTTCACTAAGAGGACGAGATAGGTCTAATAGCTCTGCAGAATATTTAGAATTGAAAGAAGTTGAAAAAATAGTTTTCTCTTTACTTAAGACTTCTTTTACCTCATCAGAAGAAATATATTGACCTTTAGTTATTATAGCGAGATTTTGAATAACCCGAGTAAATTGAGTATAGTTATAAGGCCATGAAAATTCGCAAAGCATCTGTAGTGCATCTGGAGTGATTCCTAAAATTTGTTTTCCAGTAGATATATTTAGTTTGTTAAGATATAGTTTTACAATTGAATCTATGCGCGCTGGATCATCTCTTAATGCTGGCAAAGTGATGATAAAACAATGCAGGTGATTTACAAATGCCATCATATTTGAATCAAGTGTTCCGCTAGAAGAACTTATACATGAAAGTAAAACTCTATTTCTTTTACAAATTTCCATATCTGTCATGGCAATTAAAAGCTCCTTTTGCTGCTGCTGACTTAAACCATTTACATTTTTTATAAAGATAGTGTTACCAGAATCACATAAAGGTGAATTATGATTATTTAAAATGTAATCCCATATTTTATCACTTAATAGAGTACAATCAATTTCTATAAATGGCTGCTTAACTGCAGGACTGTTTAGATAGATAGCCTTAGCAATTTGCTTTTTTCCTGTACCATCTTCACCACAAATCATAACAGGGTAAAAATTTTGATTTACTTGGTCAATGGTGCTGTTAAGTTTATCAATTGAACCAACTATACTATAAGCACTATTGAAATAATCTGCTTCTGCTTCTTTACTCCCACTGTAATTGATACCGCATTTGTTGCCAGATAGTGGAGGCTTACTAACAGAAAAATAGAAAGCTATATATTCAAATTCGTCAGAGAGAATTCTCTGTCCTTGAATAGAATAAAGCAGGTTATTTTGACGATGTAAGAAATGACGTTTTCCAGTTGGAAGAACTTCATCTATTTTTTTATGAAGTGTACCTAAAATATCCGTATCATCATCTGAAAGCGTAGAATAAAATAATTTTCCATCGTTTGTAAAAACTACTGTTTTGGCATCTCTTCCATGGATAAGTTGTCTTAAAAAGTGATTTTCAGATCTCATATTAGTATAGTTATTACAGTAAAAGACAGAAGTATCAAATGCAGCACGAATACTTTCAATTCCTGATGTAATTAAAAATGCATTCATACCAAATTTTCTAGCAGTTGTATAGGTAATCATATCACAAAGAATAGCATGGTAACCAGCATCTTTTAAATTTTGTAGAATTGAAATATCTTCATCTGCAGAATTTATTGTAAATATGTCAATTTCATATGGCAATAATTCCATTAAAGATAAAAGATTTTTTGTGATATTTGGGAAACCAACTACTGCGACTTTTTTTGTATCAGCATCTGATAATTTTAGAGTACGTAAAATATCATAAACAGATGTGTTAATTTCAATTACAGGCAGTGAAACTGACTGTTGAAGTAATTTAGCAGTACCACCTCGTGATATAATAACATCGTAGTTTCCGTGAAAATTATTTTGAGCGATTTCCACTCCTTTTTTTAGATCTCCTACCGTAATTGTCAGATCTATATTGGGATAATCTTTTGAGATCTTAATTAGTAAAGGCTGCATACTGGCATAGGGTGCAATAGCTAAAATTCTTATTTTAGATGACATTTTATATCTCTCCTTATAATTATATGTTCAAATATGAAATGCTTATGTAACAATATTATAATATTTTATAAATAAATACAATAAATTTTAATATTGTTTCAAAATTAAACAAAAAATGTGGACGTTTTCATTTAATGGCATTATAAGTTCTGATATTATAAGGTCATAAAGAACACGGCATAATGTGCAGGAAATCTTTATTAGATATTTTATCTTTATTAATAGAAATCATTACATTAATTGGAGGAGGCCTTACATTACATGGTTAAACTATTGATAATAGCAGATGATTTTACAGGAGCACTAGATACAGGTGTACAGTTCACAGTTAGTGGTGCTGTAACATATGTGATAGTTGATTCTCAAATCGATTACACTAAAATAGAGTCAAATGTGGAAGTATTAGTAATTGATGCAGAGACTCGCCATCTTGATAAGGCAGAAGCTTATCAAAAAGTATTTTCAATTGTGAGACAAGCAACTGAAATTGGGATTCCATATATTTATAAAAAAACCGATTCTGGTTTGCGTGGAAATATTGGTGCAGAACTCACGGCGGCAATGCTGGCAAGTAGATCAAAACACATTCATTTTATTCCTGCATTTCCGAAAATGGGTCGCACTACTGTAAATGGTATACATTATATAAATGGAGTTCCTGTTGCTCAAAGTATTTTTGGTAAGGATCCGTTTGAGCCAGTCCGTTACTCAGATATAAAAGGAATTATTAATTCTCAGTCTAAGCTTCCAGTTCACATTATGGGTGCAGATATTTCAGAATCATGTGAATCAACAGAGGGAATCATAGTGTATGATTCCAGTTGTGATCAGGATATCAAAAATATTGCTGAAAAGCTTAAGAAAAAGGATGAAATGCATCTAATAGCTGGTTGTGCAGGATTAGCTTCTATATTATCACAGATTCTTCAGCTTGGAAGCGAAAGACCTAGAGTACCTGAAATAAAACCCAATATGTTTATAGCATGCGGTAGTGTTAATCCAGTTTCAGTTGCTCAATGCAATGATGCAAAGTGTAAGGGAATACCATATTTTCGACTTACTCCAGAGCAAAAGCTGAACACTGATTGGGCAGAAAATTGTGATGCAGATGAATTTATTCAGAATTTGTATGATTCTAGTGAAAATAATCATATGGTCATTCTTGATACAAACGATATGGAAGGCACTGAAAGTACAACTGCTTATGCACAGAAAAGAGGAATTTCAGCTGAACAGATGCGTATACACATTATGTCTGGCATGGGCAAGATTCTGAAAAGGTTGATTGACAAAGGATGTGATAGCACCATTTTCATTATGGGGGGAGATTCACTCCTTGGATTTGCACGTGAGGCTGGTATTAAGGGGATATTTCCTGTATGTGAAATGGATTGTGGAGTTGTACTTTCACAGCTTAATTATGATGGAAAGATGCTAAATGTAATTTCAAAATCTGGAGGGTTTGGTAAAAAAACTCTATTTAGCGATTTATCAAAAATGCTTTTAAGATTAAATGAGGGAAAGGAAGTTATAAAATGTTAGAAAAATATAATCTAAAAATGCCACGTGTTGTATATAGCGGGGAAAATTCATTAGAAAATATAAAAACAATTATTTTGGAAAATAAAGTAAATAAGTTAGCTGTTTTTACAGACAAAGGAATTGAAAGTGCAGGTTTATTAGATTATCCTATGAACTTTGTGAATGCAGCAGGAGTTGAAGTAACTATACTTGATGATCTACCACCTGAACCTACATATAGTCAAGTACAAAAGCTTGTAGATGAATTTAAGGCAAGTAAAGCTGATTTTATTATGGCAGTAGGCGGAGGCAGTGTTATGGATACTGCAAAACTTGCTAGTATACTTGCAACAGATGAGTATGGAGTTCATGAATTATTAGATGAACCTAAATTAGCTAAAAAGTGTATAAAGACTTTGATGATACCTACAACGGCTGGAACTGGAGCTGAAGCTACACCTAATGCAATCGTGGCAGTTCCTGAGAAAGAATTAAAGATAGGTATAGTAAATGAAGAAATGATTGCAGATTATGTTATTTTAGATGCAATTATGATTAAAAAGTTACCTAGAAAAATTGCAGCTGCTACTGGTGTAGATGCATTAGCTCATGCTATTGAGTGCTTTACTGGAAATAAGGCAAATCCTTTCAGTGATATTTTTGCTCTAGAGGCTTTGGATATGATTCTTAATAATATTGTTAAGGCTTGTGATGATGCTGAAGCAATGAGTGCTAAAAATAAAATGCAAATTGCAAGTTTTTACGCAGGAGTTGCAATAACAGATTCAGGAACAACAGCTGTACATGCTTTAAGTTACCCACTTGGTGGTAAATATCATATTGCTCATGGTGTTTCTAATGCGATTCTTTTGGTACCTGTAATGAGATTTAATGAACCAGTATGCCGTGAAAAATTTGCTGAAGCATATGACAGATGTGTTCATGGAGAAAAAACTTGCACTACTGTGGAAGAAAAAAGTGAATTTATGATTAATCAGTTTGAAAAAATTGTAAAGCATTTGGATATTCCAACAAGTCTATCTACTTTTGATGTACCAGCATCTGATTTGGATCTTTTAGTTGATGCAGGAATGCAGGTTACACGTTTACTAGATAATAATATGCGTAAAGTTACCAAAGAAGATGCATGTGAATTATATAAACAAATTCTTTAAATTAAAGTTTTTATAGAAAATTAAGGTTTTATAGAAAGGATGTTTAAAAATGAAACAAGTTGAAATTAAAGGAATTATATCAGCAATGATTACACCAATGAATGAGGATGAATCTATAAATGTTGATGCACTTAGAGAACAAGTAAATCGCCAAATTGAAAGTGGTGTACATGCTATATTCTGTTTTGGTACTAATGGAGAAGGTTATATTTTAAATAAAGAAGAAAAGAAGTTAGTTCTTAAAACTGTAATTGAAGAAACTAATGGACGTGTTCCAGTATATGCAGGTACAGGATGCGTTTCAACTAAAGAAACAATTGAACAATCAAAAATGGCAATGGATTTAGGAGCTGATGCATTAAGTATAATTACACCTAGCTTTGCAGTAGCCAGCCAAAATGAATTATATGATCATTATAAAACTGTAGCTGAAGCAGTAGATATGCCAATCATATTATATAATATTCCAGCTCGTACTGGTAATGCTTTAGCTCCAGCAACAGTTGGAAAGTTAAGTGAAATTCCTAACATTATTGGTGCAAAAGATTCTTCAGGTAATTTTACAAATATTCTTGGATATATTTCTGCAACTGAAAAAAACAATTTCAGTGTTTTATCTGGAAATGACCAATTAATTCTTTGGGCTTTAAAAGCAGGTGGTGTTGGAGGTATTGCAGGATGTGCTAATGTATATCCTCACACTATGGCATCAATTTATAATTCTTATATGGAAGGTAATTGGAAAAAGGCCAAAGAATATCAAGATAGCATAGCTAGTTTCCGTGGCTGCTTCAAATATGGAAATCCAAATACAGTTGTTAAAACAGCAGTATCATTATTAGGATACAATGTTGGTAAATGTCGTGCACCTTTTAATCAATTACCACAAGAAGGTATTGAAGCTTTAAAGAAAGTATTAAAGGAAAATGCAGATAAAGGAATGAGATAATTTTATAGCAAGGAGGAAAAGAGATGCTTAAAAAACCTGTAATTGGTATTACAATGGGTGATGCAGCGGGAATTGGTCCTGAAATTATAGTAAAGGCATTAAGTCATAGAAATGTATATGATATTTGTGCACCAGTTGTAATAGGAGATCCAAAGTTTTTAAAAAAAGCAATAAAAATTACTAAGTTTGATGTAAGCTTAAATTTAATAAATGATATAAAGGATGCAGAGTTTTCATATGGTAAAATTGATTGCTTTAATATTGATATAATTCCTGAAGATTTAACTATTGGAAAAATGTCACCGGTTGCCGGAGATGCAGCATTTCAATTTGTAAAAAAAGCTGTTGAACTTGCAAAAGAAAATAAAATACAAGCTATTTGCACCGCACCTTTAAATAAGGAAGCAATGCAAAAAGGTGGACATAAATTTGCTGGACATACAGAAATTTTAGCAGAATTAACTAATACAAAAGATTATTCAATGATGTTATCATCACCAAAACTTAAGGTAATTCATCTTACAACACATGTGGGTATTGTAAAAGCAGTTGAAATGATAAATCCTGAAAGAACTTATAGGGTTATTAAATTAGCTAATGATGTATTAACTAGAGCCGGATACAAGAATCCGAAGATTGCAGTTTCTGGCATAAATCCACATGCTGGTGAAAATGGACTTTTCGGAAATGGTGAGGAAGAAGAAAAGTTGATTCCAGGAATAAAGAAAGCTCAAGAAGAAGGCATAAAAGTAAGTGGCCCTTATCCACCTGATACAGTATTTCTTCGTGCTGTAAATGGTGAGTTTGATATTGTAGTTGCATGCTATCATGATCAAGGACATATTCCTATAAAAGTTCTTGGAATGGAAGATGGAATAAATGTAACAGTTGGTTTAAACGGAGGAGTAATACGTACATCTGTTGACCATGGAACGGCTTTTGATATAGCAGGAAAGAATATAGCTGATGACAAGAGTATGTTAGAGGCAATTAAATCTGCAGTTGAATTAGTGCCTAAAGATAATAATTAATGATATTAATTATCAAATCAGTATGAAAATTTATTTCATGCTGATTTGATAAAGTAAGAGAGGACGTGTAAAAAATGAAAGTTATATCTACATCACCTTCATTTGCAAAGTATTCAAAAGAACCTATTGAGTTGTTAAATAAAAATGGCATAGAAGTAAGTTACTTACCAGCAGGTATTGCTGAGGATGAATTTATAGAAAAAATACATGATGTTGATGCATTAATAGTTGCATTTACTCAAATAAATGAAAACGTATTAAAAAATGCTCCAAACTTAAAAATTGTATGTAAACATGGAGTTGGAGTTGACAACATTGATGTAGAAGCAGCAAAAAAGAGAAATATATATGTAACAAATGTACCTAATGCCAATAAACATGCTGTTGCAGATTTTGCATTTACACTTATGCTTGCTTCGGCAAGACAAATTCCTCAAGCTGACAATTTAACAAAGAAAGGCGAATGGCCAAGAATATTTGGAACTGATGTTTATGGTAAAACTTTAGGAATTGTTGGACTTGGAAATATAGGTAAGGAAGTTGCATTTAGAGCAAAGGGATTCAGCATGAACATAGTAGCATATGATTCTTATCCAGACGAAAAGTTTGCAGCTGAAAATGGAATTAAATTTGTAACAATAGACGAATTATTAAAGCAAAGTGATTTTGTTTCAATTCATATTCCGCTTTTAGATAGTACTAAAGGTTTAATTAATTATGAAAAACTTAGATTGATGAAAAAAAGTTCATATTTAGTTAATGCTTCAAGAGGTGGAATTGTTGTAGAAGAAGATCTTTATAAAGCATTAAAAGAAAATGTAATTTCAGGAGCAGCTTTGGATGTATTTGAAGAAGAACCTTTAAAGTTCCATCCATTGTTTGAATTACCTAATTTAATTGCAACACCTCACATTGCAGGATATACAGCTGGAGCTACTGATGCACTTGGAATGACTTGTGTAAAAAATATTGTTAATGTACTAATAAATAATGAAAAACCTAATTTTGTTGTAAATGGCCTTTAATAGTTTTAAACATTTCACCCCATATTCAGTAGAAAAATTGCAAGATAATTGAGAATATTCAATAAAACAATGACTTATAAACTTGTTGATATATGTTAAGATGCTGTTTATCTAATTATAAATGAACGGTTTTGTATGCTGAATATGGGGAGAATTTTAGCATGTAAGAATACGATTACAAAAGATTTAAAATATTAAATTTAGGAGGGAAATTTATGGAAAACAATAAAAGATCAAATGCTCGTTGGATTGTAGCTGGTTTAATGTGGGCTGCAATAGCTATTAATTATATCGATCGTACAGTTCTTTCAGCATCAGCTACACAAATAACCAAACAATTTCATCTATCATCTGCACAAATGGGTATTCTTATGTCAGGATTTTTCTGGTCATATGCACTTTTGCAAATCCCAGCTGGATGGTTTGCAGATAAATTCGGTCAAAAAAAGACTTTGGGTTTTGCTGTTGGTTGGTGGTCAGTGATGACTGCGGCTACTGGATTAGGAGTAGGATTTAAGTCTTTGTTAGGATTACGTGTTGGCTTGGGTGTAGGGGAAGCAGGAGCATATCCAAGTAATGCAGGTATTGCAGCAAAGTGGTTTCCTAAAAAAGAGCGTGCTACAGTTTCAGGACTTTTTGATAGTGGTTCCAAATTTGGAGGAGCCGTTGCTATGCCGCTAATAACATGGCTTATAGTAAGTTATGGTTGGAAAATGACTTTTGCAATCATAGGTTCACTTGGTATAGTATGGACTGTGATCTGGCTTTTATATTTTAAAGAAACTCCTGAAGAGCATAAAGGTGTAAATGAAGCTGAATTAAATTACATTTGTGAAGGAATGGAGAAGGAAGAAGAAGGTAACAAAGAGCTGCCTATGAAATGGTATGAGCTTTTAAAATATAAAAATATTTGGGCAATGTGTATTGGATTTTTTATGATTAACTACAATTCATATTTCTTTATTACTTGGTTACCTACATATTTAGTTAAAGAAAGAGGCATGAATTTAATGCAAATGGGATTTGCAGCATCATTACCTTTAATATGTGCAATGATTGCAGAAGTAGCAGCTGGCTGGGCATCAGATAAGGTTTATTCAAAAGGGATACTTTCTTTAACTGCAACTAGAAAACTATTCTTAATAATTGGTTTACTTATGGCATCATTTATAGGTGTAGCAGCGTTCACTCACTCTGCAGTATTAGCAGTTGTATTATTGTGTATTGCTAAGTCAGGTAATACTATAGCGGCTTCCCAAGTATGGGCATTACCTGGAGATGTTGCACCTAAAAATATGACATCTATAGTTGCTGGAATGCAAAATACAGTTTCTAATATGGGTGGAGTAGTAGGACCTATCATTACTGGATTTATTGTTACAGCTACTGGTTCATTTGTGCCTGCATTATTATTCTCGGCTGGTTTAATTGTACTTGGAATTATTAATTATGTATTCCTTTTAGGTAAAGTGGAGAGAATTGAACCTAAAAATCAATCATATACTGTAGCTTAATCATAATAAAGAATTTTTACATGCAATAAAAGCTTTTCTTAGTTATATGTATATTAAGGAAAGCTTTTATTTTTAGAATTTAATTATAGCATTGTGTAAATATTGATTTAATACTTACAGTAAGATATTAAGAGATGTGTAAAAGGAAACAATATGATATTGCACTTAGCTGTAAGATAAAAGTTATGAAAACATACTAGGGGGATAATACATGAGTATTAAGAAAAAATTAACAGCAGCACTTTTTTTAGCAAGTTCTTTTCCGCTTATAATTTTTATTGTTATTAGCTTACATTTTTCGCAAAGAACTGTCACAGAAAGTATTATGTCAGAAAATTTAGGAAAAGCACAAGTGGTTCAGCAAAAGATATTTAATTTAATTGATAAAGATTTATCAGGTGTAAGGGTTTTGGCAAAAAATCCAGTTATTAGGTCTTGTGATAAAGAAAAAATAAGACCAATTATTCTAGAAGCTAAAAAAGTATACCCGGATTTTTTTGCAATTTCACTCACTAATCCTAATGGTCAACAATTTGTAAAAACAGAAACCTCAGCATTTGTTAATATATATGATCGTGAATTCTTTCAATTGGCTATTAAAGGAAAAGAAGAGGTTATATCCGATGTTCTTGCAAGTAAATCTACAGGAAAACTTCAAACTATACTGGCCACACCGATAAGAGATAGTGAAAATGGACATGTAATAGGTGTATTACAGGGAACTATTGAACTTGATATGTTAAATAATTTTGTTAAAGAGCTCTCGAAAGGCGATGTTACAGTATACATTTTGGACCAGCATGGTAAGATGATAGCTCATCCTACACAAAAAGTAGATAAACTAGGTGATCGCACAGATTTAAGTAACCTCGAATTTGTAAAGAAGGGGTTAGCAGGGAATAGTAATTCAATGAAAGTTACGGTTAATGGTAAGAGTATGCTCGTGAGTTATATTAAGGATAATAAAACTGGATGGCTTATATGTGCAGAAATTCCATATAGTATAGCAGTTCAAAAAAGTATACAAGATTCAATAACTACTTCTCTAATAGGTTTGATGATACTAGTTATTACTTGTATTGTAATGTACTTGTTATCTAGTAAGGCAACTAAACCAATTCTAGTACTAGTGTCTGCAGCAAATGGCATTGCAAAAGGAGATTTAAGGATTAAAGATATAAGCATAAAGTCAAAAGATGAGTTAGGCACATTAGGCAAAGCTTTTGAAAAAATGTTAACTAATTTGAAAGAATTAGTAGATAAAGTTAAAGAATATGCTTTAAGAGTTTCGCAATCATCTAAAGAAATGATTAGTGTTTGCGACCAGCAAACCAAAGTTGCTTCTAACACTGCAAATAGTGTTAGCGGAATTACAGAAAAGACTTTGCTTGTAAATTGTAGTATAAATAAAATAAGCACTAATATGAGTAACTTGGATAAAACAATGATAGATATAAGCAAAAAATCTAATGCTGTTTCGGAGGTAGTTAAGGATGCATCTGCTTATTCTGAAAAGGGAAGGAATGAATTATTAAAAGTAAACACAAGTATGAAAGATATTCAGTGTTCAGTTAATGACACTGCTGTAGTAATAAATAAACTAGGAGAACATGCAAAAGCAATAGAACAAATTACGAAAGTTATAAAAGATATATCTGAGCAAACAAATTTATTAGCGTTAAATGCTGCTATTGAGGCAGCTCGTGCTGGTGAGCATGGGAAAGGCTTTGCAGTTGTTGCAGATGAAGTTCGGAACTTAGCTGAACAAACTAAGATTGCTACTGGACAAGTAAGTAATATAACAAATGGGATTCATAAAGAAACGGAGCATATAGTTGCTGTAATAAATAAAGGTGTAAATGAAGTAACTTGTGGTTCAGAAGTAATAAATGAGGCAAATACATATTTTAGGTTAATATTCAAAGCTATTAAGGAAATTTCAGCAAACATGGAATCAGTAAACAGCTCAATAGAATCTATGAATAAAGAAGGCAAAGAAGTATCCAATAATTTAAATACAATAGTTAAAATTTCAGAAGAATTAAGTTCAGATACGCAGTGCATATCTGCTGCAACAGAAGAGCATGTGGCTTCAATTGAGGAAATAACAGCATCGACTCAAAATTTTGGTGAAATGGCAGAAAATCTTGAGAAATTAATTAATATGTTTAAGACTATGTAGTAAATAAAGAATAGATGATTGTACAATGAATAGAAGAACTCATATTTAAGATTCATGTAGATATTTTAAATAATATGAAACAATAGATAAAGTCATTTGATAAGCTGGATGCCAAGGGATGTTGCATTACAAGGATTAAATCCTATAGCATCAAAATTAAATGAATTGGTAGAATGACTTAGTTTTGGTAATAAATTTAAAACAGAATTCCATCCTTTGTTTTATTTGAATGTACTTATATAATAAAACAAAGGATGGAATTTTTTTTATTTATAAATGATAGGGCAGCAGTTATCTGCTTGTTTATAATCCTTATACAGTGCATAAGATAAACATTTTAGTCCTCCCCTGCATTTTTCTGAGTATGCACATTTAAAACATTTATCAGGAATATTTTTATTTCTCAAGTCTTTGAATACATTATTATTAAAATAAATATCCTTTAGAGAAGTTTTAAGAGCATTTCCACATGGTATAGGCATTCGTCTGCAGGGAAGTACATCGCCATTTTCAAGAATAGTAATTAATGAGTCTCCTGCACTGCATCCATAAGGCATTTCTCCACTTTTTAGAAATTGCAAAGCTCGATTAGAATAAATTTCAAGACCAGCTAGTTTATTTCTAAGAGTTTTCTTCTTTTCATTAACTATTATGGAGAAATATTCTAAAGCCTCTTTAGAAGTAAATAACATGTCCAACATATCCTGTCCATTTCCTATAGGAACAAGTCTATCGGTCCATAATTTTGAAGCCCTATATTTTCGTGCATACCTGGCAACTACAGGAAAATCTTTATAATTACCTTTGTGTGCTGTAAATGATACTAAAGTTCTTATATTGTGTTTTCTGAGTATTTTAACAGCATTCCAAGTTCTATGAAAATTTCCTTTGCCTCTTAAAGCATCATGAGTTTCTCTATTTCCATCAATACTTACTTGTATATGAGCTGCATTTAAACTTTCCAATTTTTTAGCTATGTCATCTGTAATATAACTGCCATTAGTAAGTATTCCAAAAGAGAAATACTTCTTATTTTTACTAAATACATTCAATATCTGAAGAAAGTCTTTTCTAGTGAAAGGTTCTCCTCCTGTTATATTTATATGTCCTCTAATAAAATCTTTATTTTTACTTTTTGAATAAAGTCTTAATAGGTCTTTATATTGCTCTAAAATATTAAGAATTTCATTAAATGAAAGCTCTTCTCCTGCATAGGATTCTTGATAACAGTGTTTGCACCTTTGATTACATTTTGCTGTTATATGCCATTGCAAGGTTAATCGGCTAGTTGGTACACAAAACAAATTAATTCACCCCACATCCACCGCATGATGAACAACCGCTGCAAGATGAGCCTCCTCCTCCTGAAGTATTATTTGAAGATGAATTAATAGAAGAATGATTATCTTGATTTGCTATTATAGAGCTAAATAAAATTGTTTCAGGATAATTTATCAATGAAGTTGGTCCATATAGACACATAGAATATTCTAATTGTTCATCTGATGCTTTTGACGAAGAAACTTTTGGATATTTTGATTCCATTTTATCTATTACTAATGGTCTATACCTGACTTTATTAATTAAGGCGTAAATAAATAACATCCATACATAAAGAACTACTAGTGCCAAAACAGGCTTTTTGTTAATAATGCCTAGACAAAGTTTGATTATAAATGGGATTGTTAAAGCTAAGAAGCCTACTGTACTTATAATTTTTTCATTATCATTGAATGAATTGATATTAACAGATTTTTTATTCTCTAGTTTTTTTCTAGTTTTTTTAATGAGATTTTCAACTTTTTTAAGCAAAATTTTTGAATGCATGATACTATTTGGGGTATCTCTATTATCATAATGCTTTAAAATCTCCAGTTCTATTTCATCTGGAACCAAGAAAGAGAGCTTACTATCTTTATTTGTTTTAAAATAAGGATTAGTTTTATCACCTTCCAATGAAAGATATTTGTCCTTCCATAGCTTATAAAGATAGAACTCAATAATTTCACTGCATACATTGGTATCTTTTATTACTATTAATTCTATTGGTGTTATTAAATCTTCTTGAAGTATCTCTTTATGATATCTATGTTTCAATCTAGTTCTAGTAAAAAATAGAGAAATTCTTGTAAAAAAAATAACGCATAAAACATATTTAAAAAATAGTAAAAGAAATTGAGGCCCAGGTATACTTTTTAAATAGTGTATCACTTTAATCACTTACCTTTATATTTTTTAATTAGCTTATCAGATATTTATCCAAGAATATTATACCATGAATTTCTATAAAGCCTGATGATTTCAGATTTATCTGACACTAGAGGGCATTTTGTAGATCTATAATATTTTGAATTCATGAAATTTTATAGCAATAGGAGACTTCATTCAAGCTTAAGGTTTATGCCTTCAAATGAATTTTATAACATTCATTTTGGAGAAAAACTAACTAACATTGAAATTAGAGTGTAAATTTAAGAAAAACAAAGAATTTGTTAGGTTTTGTCCAAAACAAAGGGGTCAATCCGTTCGCATCCGAATGGCCATTCTTTTTAAGTGATTGATATACCCCAAACTCAGAAAGGACCGTATTTAATATGAATACTTCCTTTTAATTTTAAATTATATTTGAGCTAATATCTTAGCTTTTACTTTATTGATTTTTTAATTAGAACTCTCTTTACTAATAACTTCATTATCAGATTGTTTCTTTTTTTCAGTATAAACTTTTTGTGACTTATTTAAGAAATTCATAATATTAATACCTGTTAATGCTTCTGCAGTTTCAGGAAGTTGAGATACGATATCACTTACATAACCTGTAATCTTTGACACAACTGTACTTTTTCCGTCACCTGATCAATTGTCAATAATAATAATTTTTGAGTTTTAGATAATGATTCTGAGACAGCCTTTGCAATTTTAGGAGATTTTTCTATGATCATTTGTGCCATAACTGTATCATTATATTGCTTATATGTTTCTGCTTTTTTCATCGCCTACTAAGAGTATTTTTCCATTCAAATTGCACACCCCCGTAATTTTTAAGTAAAGCATGTTTTGTTATAGAATTATAGCAGACAATATAAGTTTTATACAAATATTAAATATAATTATGATTGATTTAAAGTTTTATAACAGCAAGCTTATTGTTTGTTCATTTTTGTATTAGCCTTAAGCAATATTTTAGTTTTGATTTTTTAAAAAAAGTAAAAAATTAGTAATAATTATGAAAAAGTTTAGAAAAAAATTAGAAATTTATGATAGAATTGTAAATAAGGAAGGAGGAAGAAAGAATGGCAAAATGTAATGATTTTCATTTAAATGTAAAAATAATTGATACTATCAATAATATAATAAAAACAGTTATATATAATAAAATACAAATTTAAAGTATGCTAAAAATGATATACTGCTTTAGCAATAAGTATAATTCAAATTATTAGGTATGGAATATGTTTGTATTATTTGGGCTTATTTGTTATAATTTAGCGAATATGGTAATTATGTTGCATAACATAAAATTGACTCAGGAATTAATGAATCGTGCAATAAGTTTTTGCAAGATAATAAT
This sequence comes from Clostridium sp. JS66, assembly GCF_033561535.1. NCBI lineage: Bacteria > Bacillati > Bacillota > Clostridia > Eubacteriales > Clostridiaceae > Clostridium > Clostridium sp. JS66. The sequence goes on from NZ_CP131467.1 coordinate 1,596,847, forward strand.
CATAGAAGATTTTTTTATAACTTTAAATAATTTAATGTTTTTAGATTGCAAAATAGGTGGAAATAAAGAAAATTATTTAAAAATACATAAAAAGGAAAATAATTATGGAAAATGTAAATAAATCTATAAAATTAAAAGATATATGTGAATCATTTAAATATTGGCCGAGAATATTTAAATTATTGTGGAGTACAAATGGAAGATATTTGGTAATCATACTGATTTTAACTGTAGTAAGTGGCTGTATGCCTACAGCATCACTTATTGCTACTCAAAATGTTATAAATTCAATACAAACTGGTACAAATAAACCACTTGCATATATTGTTATTCCTTTTGTAATGCTTATAGCTGTTTCGTTAGCATCAGATATTATATCGGGCATAAAAGGATATTATGATAGTATGTTTCAGAACTTGTTAAACTATAACTTAAATACAATAATTATGGAAAAAGCAAATAGTTTAAATCTTGCAGATTTTGAGAACTCAAGTGTATATGATAAATTAACAAGAGCACAAAATGAAGTTAGTTTTAGACCGTATCAAATATTTTCATCAATTATATCTATGATATCTGGAGTAGTTACACTTATGTCATCTCTGTTAATTTTATTATTGTGGAAAAGTTGGATTGTTTTGCTTCTTATATTTATACCATTAGTTTCTTCTATATATACTCTTAAAATAGGACAAATGGAGTTTTTAATTCATTGGAATAGAGCTCCACGAGAAAGAAGAGCATGGTATATAAGTTTCCTTTCAACAAGGGATACTGCGTTTAAAGAATTAAAATTATATAATCTTGGAAAATATCTTTTGGAAAAGTATAAGGAAATTAATAATTCATTTATAAAGGAAGACAGATATATACTAAAAAAGAAAACAATAATTTTGTTCCTATCTGAAATGATAAGTCAGATTTCTGGAGACATTATAGTATTTATGATAATATGGTCTGCATTTTCAAAGCAAATACTAATAGGAAGGGCAGTAGGACTTATAAGAGCAGTATCCTTAGTACAAACAAATGTAGAAAGCATTATAAATTTGATGTTTAATATGTATGAAAATAATTTATTTGTAAAACAATTATTTGAATTTATGGATGTTAGTGTAGATAATGATGAATCTGATAAAAAGTTTTATGAAAATCTTGAAAGTATAGAAAGCATAGAATTTAAAAATGTATATTTCAAATATGAAAATTCTAATGAATATGCACTAAAAAACGTAAGTTTTAAAATATCAAAGGGTGAAGTAGTTGCTATAGTTGGAAAAAATGGATCTGGTAAAACTACATTAGTAAAAGTATTAACAAGATTATATGATATTGAGAAAGGTGAAATTTTAATTAATAATATACCGATAAATAAATTTAGTAAAAAAGATTTTAGAAAGAAATTAGGAACCGTATTTCAAGATTTTATACGCTATGAGTTAACTGTAAGAGAAAACATAGGTTTTGGTAATATTAGGGAACTTCATAATAATGAAAAAATTATAAATGCAGCTAAAAATTCAGGAGTATACAACATAATAAAAAATTTACCTGAACAATTAGATGCACAACTTGGAATGTGGTTTTCAGATGGGCATCAGCTTTCAGGAGGACAATGGCAAAAAATTGCATTAGCAAGGGCATTTATGACAGATGCTGAATTATTTATTTTAGATGAACCTAGTTCAGCTTTAGATCCTATATCAGAAAAAGAAATGTTTCAAAATTTCTTTAATTTAATTGATAATAAAATAGGTATATTCATTACTCATAGATTTGTTAATGCAAAATTTGCAGATAAGATAATAGTTATAGAAAATGGAGAAATTATAGAGTATGGAAACCATGAGGAACTTTTAAAAAGAAAGGGATACTATGAATTCCTATATAATACACAAAATGGTTTTTTAATATCTAATAATGTAAAAATCAATACTGTAGGAATTGAATAAATATAATTAGCTTTAAAATTGATAAAAGTTTAAGAAGATGTATAAGTGGAAATAAAAAAGATTGAGACCAAAAATCTGTCTAAGAAAGTTAGTAAAAAAGAAATAATAAAAGATGCATCATTTGAAATTTGTAAAGGAGATATATGTGTCTTTTTAGGTCCTAATGGAGCTGGAAAAACTACAATAATACGATTGCTTAAATGAAACAAAGACTTGGAATTGCACAAGCTTTATTAAACAATCCAGAATTAATGATATTGGACGAACTTATTAATGAGCTAGATCCAATTGGAATGAGGAAATTAAGGAAATTTATACTTAAACTTCAAAGAGACAGAGGAATACAGAATAGGTCAGCTTAGAATGATTATCATAAGATCATACCTCATTTCATTTATATTAATTGTTTTTTTAGGAAGCTTACTACTGTGGCAAAAACGAAACTGGTTATTTTAAATTTTAATATTGTTTTATAAAGGTATCTAAAAATTGATTTGTAACTTTTTTAGATACCTTTTAAATTGTTGCAAATTATACATAAACGCATCCTATTGCTTGAAAAAGTATGTAATGCTAAAAATATTTCCACATTAAGTTAATTTTTTCTTTTAGCAAATTCTGTTTTTGCTCAGTTTATCCAAAAATTCAATTGAGAATATTTTTTACATTGTTTATTAGTATCTTTAGTCTCTTGTGTATTTTATGATAACTTTTCTTACATTCAATTTCTTAAAAAATTATATCATAAAACAAATTTTGGAGATATTAGATTGATGGGTATAATTCTTACTCGATTAAAAGTAATTTTCATGTAATAAATCTATTGCTATGTGATTAATTATAAATTCTTTTTTATAGATAAGTTATTTTATTATATTACATTATGTTACATTTAATTATTAAATTTGAAAAAAAGATTAAAAATAGAAAAAACTTTAGAAAAATTTTAGAAATTAATGGTAAAATCATAATTGAAAAAGGGGGTGAGAAAAATGGCTAAATTTGATGATTTTGAATTAGATTTAAAGATAAATGTGGACAAAAATAACACAGTAAAACCTAATCTTACTAGTGTAGCATTATGTACACCAGGTTGTGGAGAAACCGTTTATACATGTATACAAAATTGTGCAGGGGTAACCTATTTTACATGTTGATAGATTACAGTGTTATAAAAATAATTTATAATAATTAAAATGGAGACAAGAAAAGATGGCTAAATTTGATGATTTTGAATTAGATTTAAAGGTAAATATAGACAAGGACAACACAGTAAAACCTAATCTTACTAGTGTAGCATTATGTACACCAGGATGCTCATATACTATGACATATGGATCTGCATGTTGTGTAGTACAAAAACGTACATCTCATTAATCAAGTGAATCTAATTTTATTTGTAATTAAAAGATACTTTGAATATTAAGTCATGTTCATACAACTAATATTTAAAGTATCTTTTACATAAATTTATAAAAAAATATTTTATTACAATACATATTTAAAAGGTGGGGAGTAACATGATTAAGACAAAGAAAAATTATACTGATTTGGGAAAATTCATGATTAGGGTTCCTATGTTAGCTTATGAAATTTATAAAAATTTTTATTATGAAAATAAAGATAAGAGTTTAAATAATGATTCATTACTGGAAATATGTAATAATAACATTTTTAAAGAGGCTGTATTAGTATCAAGCAAAGATTTGTATGACAGAATAAATAGATTTATTAAAGATAAAGATGAAAGTAAAATGGATAAGTTTAAAGAATCTATTAGCAAATATTTAATAAGAATGAGTACAAGAACTACACCGTTTGGTATGTATTCAGGAATAGCAGTTGGAAACATAGAAAATAAAAACAACATAATAGTTAATGAATCAGAAAATATTAAAAGAAGTAGAGTAGATATAGAATGGTTATATAACATAATAAAAAAACTTGAGAATGATATAGAAGTCAATAAAAAATTAACTTTTATTGATAATAGCAGTATTCTTTTTAAGGGAAATAGAGCAAGCATACCATATAATACATCAAAATTAAAGTCAAATGAAAGAATAAATGAAATATCTATAAGAGCTACAAATGCCTTCCATATTATATACAAATTGTGTAAAATAAAAAGCAGAAATTATACGGATATTGTAAATAGTTTAATAAAAATGTATCCAAATACAGATAAGAAAAGGATAGAGCAGTTTCTTAATCAGTTAATAGAAAAAGAATTCTTAATTTCAAACTTAAGACCACCACTAACATGTAACTGTGAATTAGAATATTTAATAAATGAACTAGAAGATAAATCTATTAATAATGATGATATATTATACAAACTTAGAGAGATTAAGGATTTAATTGATAAATATAATACTATTAAGATAGGCGAAGGAGAAAAAACATATATTAATATATATAATAAAATGAATTTGATTCAAGAATCTAAAACACCACTTCAAGTAGATAGTAAAATTTCATTTTCTAAGTGCAGTATAGATAGAAAAGTAGTAGAAAATGTAAATGATTTCATAGAGATGGTTTTAAAATTATCATTGCCATTAAAAGGGAAAGACACACCAATGGAAAGTTATAAAGGTGAATTCATGGAAAGATATGGTGAAAATAGAGAAGTAGAACTTTTAGAAGTGTTAGATAATGATATTGGAATAGGATCACCATTATCATATTTGTATCCTAAAAACAATAGAAAAATTTATAATAAACCAACAAAGTTTATATCGGATAAGGTAAGCAAGTATTTTTGGCTAAAATATTATCAAGCTGTACACAATAACACATATATTGAAATTAAGGATGATGAAATTAACAGCTTAGATTTAAAAGAAGTAAATGTTGATGAAATGCCTTTATCATTAGATTTGAATTTTATGCTAACATCATCCTCACAAAAAAGTTTTGAACAAGGGGAATATGAATTAAATCTTGGACCTAATATAGGAGCTAGTTCAGCAGGTAGAACATTTGGAAGGTTTACCCATATATTAGCAGAAGAAAAAGGACTTTTTAAGGAAATTGATGACAAAGAAAGAGCATTGTTAAATGACGAAAATACGGAGTTTTGTGAAATAGTATATTTACCTAATACAATAAGAAGTGCAAATGTAGTAAGAAATTGTAACAATAGAAAATATGAAATTGCTATATGTACAAACAGTTCAAAAGATGAAAAACATACTATATCATTGGATGATTTGGTATTAGGTATTGATAATAATGGATTGTTTTATGTAAAAAGTAAAATGCTAAACAAAAAGTTGATTATAACTAATAATAATATGCTTAATAACATAGGAGCATCTAATGTTTGTAGATTTTTAAAAGAAGTATCTCAAGATGGAATTAGAGAATGGTCAGATTTGCCATGGTGGGTTATATATGAAAATATGGTTTATATACCAAGAATAAAGTATAAAAATATAACAGTATCATTAGCAAAATGGAAGCTAGACAAAATTAACATGAATTTTGTAAATATAAAAAAGGATAATTTGACTTATGATATTTTTATTCATGAGTTTACTAATAAAAAGAATATATATGATATACCTGATTATGTGTATATAACGGATGCGGATAATAGGGTATTGTTAAATTTAAAAAATGATAAATGTTTAAAGTTATTATACGAAAATTTTAAGCATAACTTTGAAAGTGAAATAATAATAACAGAGGTAGAAGATAATATAGAAAATGCTATAGAAGGAGAACATGGAAGGTACATTGCTGAAATTGTTATTCCTATAATAAGATGCAAACCTAATAGCTTAAAACGAGTAACAAACAATTTAAATAATAATGTACTATCAAGTATACCTTCTGTAAGATTAAAGAGACCTTTTCAGGAATGGATATTCTTAAAATTATATGGAATAAGATCAAGGGAAGAAGAATTTATTTCTTTCTATATTCAAGAATTGTGTCAAAATTTTATAGATAATAAATATATTTATAAGTATTTCTTTATGAGATATGCGGATCCAGTTCCACATATTAGGTTAAGATTGAATGGTGAAATGATAAAATTGTTACAAGTATATCCTATTATAGATAAATGGATTGAAAAGTTATTTCATGATGGGATTATAAGTGACTATAATTTAAGTTGTTATGATAGAGAGATTGAAAGATATGGTGGAGTAAACCTTATTGATTCAGCCGAAAATGTTTTTTTTAAAGATAGTTTAGTTGTAGAAAATATTTTAAGAGAAAAAAAATTAGGTAACATAACCTTGGAAATACAGAAAATAGCAATGATAAGCATGATACATTATATGAATAATTTTAAATATGAATATAATGACCAGTTACAATGGTTGAACAGTATTATTGAAAGCAAGGAACATAGAGATGAATTTAAAGAAAATAGAAAAGAATACATGAATTTATGCAACGATTATAACAATTGGGAAAATCTAAGAAAAAGAAAGGATGGAGATTTAATATTAAATATTCTTAATATTAGAAATGAAGCAGTTAGAGAATATAGAGATAGAGTAGAAAAAGAAACTCAGCTCACGAACACAAATGAAAATATTTTAGCTGGTATTATACACTTGCATTGTAATAGATTATTAGGAGTAGATAGAGAGTTAGAAAGAAAACTAATGGCATTAACTAGGCATACATTATATGCTTTAAAATATATAAAAACTGTGGACGAAAAAAATAAGATGAATTTTAAGGATATTGTAAAAGTACAGCATTAATGTTATGAAGTATGGAGGAAATATGAATACAAAAGTTATAGAAATAATAAAAAATCTGGCTATAAAGTTCAAAGATTATCACTATATATACAACATGTGTAGAGACAGAAAAAATTATATTAAATATGAGAACGAAGAAATTGAAACATGGGGTGAATTAACATTAAGTAATGGTTTTACAGCTTTACCAATGATATATGGTGAATTACAAGAACACTTTCCAGAGGAAGCATGGGAAGATATTGGACATGAATATATGAAACTAATAGTAAAACTAATAGAAAAAAATGGATTTTATAACCTGTCTATGTTTAGTGGTGCATCAGGAGTAGGACTTGCAACAATTTGTGTATCTAAAAATAGAACAAGATATAAAAAGATAGTAAATGAAATCAACAACTTCATACAACTTTATTTTCAATATTATATGAATATGTGCAACGAAAAAAAATATGTTGATTCAAATGATTATGATGTAATTCAAGGATTAACTGTTACGCGTCAAATTATTTAAGCTATTCAAAGTCAAATTATTTCAACCTAAATTAAGTAATAATATGGTAAAAATGCAGATTAAATAATCTTACGATAGAAAAAAATATGTAAAAAGTCAAATTAAATCAACCTTTCTTCACAATATCCACAATGTATAAAATATGAAAATTAGACAATTAATATAGGTATAAAAAAACACTGCCAAGTAAGCAGTGTTTAAAATTAAATTGTAAGGTCAATTTCGCTTTGAGCTTTATAAACTATTTCAGCATTAATAGAGGAAAGTTTTTGATTAGCACCAGAAATAAGACACATTCTCGTTAGAGAATTTAAAGGTCTTATAGAGCCATTTGTGGTTGAATACATAAGTTCAAATGCATCATCAGTAAAAATAGGTTCTATGCAGCCTGCGGCTTTAAGCATTGAAATTATGTAGGGTTTACATTCTTCTGGCGTTAGCCCTCGTAAGCAATAATTCATTAAAATTCGCTGGCGCAGCGCTTCATGAATTTGTCTGCTGAGTTGAAGTAAAAAGTTAGGTTGACCTGAAAGAATTAGCATAGCATAATTCTTTGAATCCATATTAAAGTTAAATATAATTCTTAAATCATCAAGGATGGAATTGCTTAAAAACTGACATTCATCTAATATAATGACTGGGGTTATATTTTTACTATGACTATAAGTGTATATAGCTTCCTGTATTTGTTTAAACATAGTAACTTTTTTACAGGCAGGAATTATTCCAAGACCATCACAAAGAGCTCTGTAAAAATCCATGACCGTTAAGGTCGAAATAGGAATATATATACATTTATATAAATTGGGGTTGAGTGAATTTACAAAATAACGGAGTAGGAAAGACTTACCTACTCCGGGTTCACCAGTAAGTACACCAATGCCCAAAACAGATTTTAAAAATTCTAATCTGCTTAATGCGTGATTAAAGTCTTGGAATTTAAAGCTGTGTGTTAAATCAATATTTTTATCAAATGGGTCAAAGGTTAACCCATAAAAAGTTTTATACATAATATCAACCTCCGGTTAGTTAGCTTTAAAGGCAGAAAAATCAACAGAATCATTATTAGATCTTCTAACCTTTGAGTTATCAATTTTTTTTAGTGGGAAAATAGTATCTGTAAGCTTAGCATCTTCAGAGAAGATGTATGCTTTATCAAGTGAAGTAGGATCATAACGAATATTTATTTTTTCTCTTACATACTTTAATGGAACTTCAAATAATTTAGTTCCTATGGATACTGTGGAGTCATTTTTAACAGTACGTTGAACTTTATATAAAAATAAATGATCAAGTTCACTTTTAGAGGAAACAAACCTTAAATTTTCAATATTATTCATATATTTATCAAAGGGTGTAGAATTTATTGATGAATGAAAGGTTTTGTTATAGTGATTAACATAAGTCAATAGAGATTCATTCAAAATGTCTATTGACTTAAAATCACCCCAGTTTATTGAATTCATCCATTGTTTTTGCATTGTTTGAAACCACCTTTCAATTTTACCTTTCGATTGAGGAGAATATGGCCTAGCAAAGCTTAAAATAGACCCAAGTGAAGCACATATAAGTTGAAACTGTTCACTTTTATATATCTTTCCGTTATCAACAAAAACTTTTTTAGGAATACCTTTAGATGCTACCGCATCTTTAAAAACAGCCATAAGAGACAATAAATCATCTTTAAAAAATACTTTACATCCAACAATAAGCCTACTAGCATCATCAAGGAAAGCTATAATATAAGTTTTATATTTTCTGCCTTGAATAGTGAGATAAGGTCCAACAGATACATCAGACTGCCAACATTCATTCGCATATTCAAATTCAAAGGCTCTTCTATCTTGAGGCGCCAGCTTTTGAGGTGCTATATTAGCCTGTTTTATGAATCTAGTTATTGTAGAAAGAGATATATTGTTTTCATTTTCAAATCCTTTGGCAATAACTTCATGATATATATGTTTAGCAGTTTTTTTGGGGGAATTAATTTTGCAGTTTATAATGAACTGCTTTGTTTCTTGCGAAATTTTTCTTGAACAACCTTTGTCATCTCTTGTTTTAGGATATAAACCGTCTATACCATGTTTCCTATATAAGGTTAACCAACCTTTAATTGTAGCCGGAGAATACTCTTTTCTTCCGCCGTTAGGCATAGTATAAGATTTAGCAGCAATTTCTGATAAATATTCTTTAACAGAAGATTGAGTAAAAGTATTAGTGATTATAGGTGCAATTAGAGAGTATCTAAACAGAGCTATTTTTTGGCTTAATTCATGAGATATCATAATTAAATGCCTCCTTCAACTTTGAGTTTATTTTCATTTTTAATTATGTACCTCAATAATCAGCCTTAACCGTTAAAAGTTGTGTGGAAAAATATAAGAACTTCAAAATAAAATTTAAAAGTTGAGACAAGTTTTAAGTAAATAAGCATTAAAAAAATAAGAAGTGTTTAATTTGATAAAGGGCAAAAAAACTAAAGCTTCTGTAATTAAGGTTTACAGAAAAAATATTTAGGCATATCTAAGAAAAATCTTAAATTAAAATCATATCTTAAACGTGAAAAATCAGTAATCATTGTAAGTAAATTGGATGGAAAAACATTTTTGGTATCAGGGCAAAATATTTTAAGTTGTGCAAAAAATAGGCGAATAGCCGTTAAAGAAGTTATTAGTCTGCTTTTCCAAAATGATAAATGAGTTTTGTTTATGGATAACATACAATTTATAGAGTTAACAAACTTAATAATTTTGCTAAATGAGTAATTAAATTTAAACATAATAATAAGGCAAGTTAATATAACATGATAGGTGTATTGTCTATAAGGTATTATGAAACTTGGAATAAGAGAGTACGTCTTATGGCATGATTTGCACCTATATCTAATGATAACTACTCTATAAGCTTTGTTAAATGTAATCAAATTTCTATAGTAGAATCCATGTCTATATAGTTTTCCTTCATATCCGCATGCTTCGCATCCATATTTTATGGGAAACCTATTATACTTATTAAGCTTATTATATTTTCTTATGCCGTAAGGCATCTTTATTATTTCTATCACTTTTTTTCAGTCCTATAAAATTTTTTTATATTTTTAAATTATAGTCAGATTAAATAATCTTATTCTTTTTGTGTCAGATTATTTAATCTGACGTAAAAAGAAAGGCTATTATAATTTACTTTTTTTGAACCTGTTATTAAGCAAATAAATTGCTTAATAACAATTAACAGGTTTAGGCAGATATTGTATGATTTTTAAAGATGATTCTAGATTCAAAAAAATATTGGAAGATATATTAATTTACCTAGTTAAATTAACAAAAGATATAGAATTTAATAATCATATGATTCCAGGATGGCATATAGGAAGTGAAAATCAATTTTTAAAATCTGACAAGGAAAAGTATAAAAATGGTAATTTCAACTTAGGGTTATCACATGGAATACCGGGTCCAATGTTATTAATGAGTTATGCATATGAAAATAATATAATAGTGGATAATCAAGAAAAAGCTATAAGGAAAATAGCAGATTTTCTAATGAAATTTAATTATAAAATCAATAATTCAATTAAATGGACAACTGTTATATCATTTGAAGAATTTATAAATGGAAAAATACATGACAAATATTCAAGAGATGCCTGGTGCTATGGAACTCCAGGGGTTGCATATGCATTGTTAAAAACAGGAAAAGTATTGAATGATAAAAAATATGTAGAGCTTGCCAAAAGTGCGTTTCATGGTGTAATGAGGCAAGATAATTTAGAGGGCATATTTTCACCTACTTTTTGTCATGGGTTTTGTGGGATAATGTATATAGCATATAGATTTTATGAGGAAACAAATGAAAAAAAATTTAAAGATTTTGCGGATGATATGGAGGAAAAGGTATTAAAGTTTTATGATGAAAAGGATCCATTTGGATTTTCAAATATTGAATTACAAGAAAAAAACTTAAAAAAATTAGATTTTATTGGACTTTTAGATGGTGTAGTAGGCGTAATTTTATCCATATTAGCAGTAGAATTGGGCAAAAAAACTCCATGGGATTATGCTTTTTTACTATCTTAAATATTATGTAAATTTGTAATGAAATTGATTATGTGAGATAAATTGTATATAATTAGCTTAATATATAGATATGAAAAGTAAAAGAGGGAATATTATGTGTAAAAAAATACTTGTAATTGATGATGAAGAACAAATAGGAGATATGATAAAAAATTATTTAGAATTATATAAGTATAAAGTTATTAAAACAACAAGTTATTTTGAAGCAGAAAAAAAGCTTGGTGAGGATATTGATCTTATATTATTGGATATTATGATGCCTAAAGTAGACGGATTTAAGGTTTGCAGAAAAATAAGGGAACAAATACAATGCCCAATAGTGTTTTTGAGTGCAAAGGATATGGAAGATGATAAAATACAAGCTCTTTCACTAGGTGGAGATGATTATATTACAAAGCCATTCAGTTTAAAAGAACTAAAAGCTAGGATAGAATCTCATATAAGAAGAGAAGAAAGAATTAAAACAAAAAATAGAAAATGTTTTACTTGTGGAAAAATAAGAATAGATTTAGAGTGCAAGGAAGTATTTTGTAATGGTCATAAGCTATGCTTAACAAAAAAAGAATATGAATTAATAGAAATTTTAATTTTGAATAAAGGAAAGGTATTTTCTAAAGTAGACATATTTGAAAAAGTTTGGGGATATAATTGTGAAAGTGATATAGAGACAGTTACAGAACATATAAAGAAAGTAAGAAATAAAATTAGACAATATGATGATGAAAATTCATATATAGACACCATTTGGGGAATGGGATATAAGTGGGAGAAAAAAAATGTTTAAAAAACTATCTATAAGAAAAAGTGTTATGAAATTAATGGTATATATATTTGCTTTTTCATTTGTAACCACAATTATTTTTGAAGGAATAGAAGGATATATATTAGTGTCCACTAGTAGAAATGCTAATTATTATGAGTCATTAGTAAGTAAAGCAACAAAAGAAATAATAAAAAATCAAATAGAGCTGCTAGATAAAGATAATTTTGATATAAGAATTCTAGATAAAAATTTAAAAGGAGAAGTTCTTCAATTAAATGGGAATCATATTAGTGGTGATAGATTATATGAAGGTGGAAATTTAACAAGTAAATTAAACATAAGTCATATTAACAAAAATTATGGGGAAAAGTATATTCCACTTCAAAATAAAACAGGAGAAATCAAAGGAGTATACTATTTAAGATATCCTTTTGGATTTTCAGAAGTAAATGTGGAGTATAATATTAAAAATATCATTTTGTATGTTGCAATGATGATTACCCCTTTTTTAGTTACACTTATTTATACATTAATTTTTATGAGAATATTTTATACTGAAACAAAATATAAATTTGATAAGTTTGAAGATTGGGTAGTTAAAATAAAAAACAATAATTTTAATTTTATGGTAGATGATTTTGGTGATACAGAATTTGGAAGATTAGCATATCATTTTAATGGAATGAGAATGCAATTAAAAGAATCTGTTGAAAAAAATATACGAATGGGGAATCAAAAACAAGTTATGATAGCCTCACTTGCACATGATATAAGAACGCCTATTACAGTAATAAAAGGATATTGTGAGTTTTTATGTGAGATTGCGGATAAAAGAGAAAATAATTTATTAAAGTACTTAGAAATTATTGATGAAAATTGTGGAAAGATAATATTTCTTTTAAATAATTTAATTATTATATCAAAAATGGAGGGAGTAGGATTAGTTATAAAAAGAGAACCTATTGATTTATGGGAATGGGTTAATAAAAAAATTATGGAATTCTCTATTGTAGCTAAAAGTAAAAATGTAAAAATTAATTTAGTATATGAAGAATACAAGGACAAGCATGAAGAATATATATTGGATGCTTTACTTTTAGATAGGGTTATAAGTAATATTCTACATAATAGTTTAAGATTCACACCTAATAATGGAGAAATTAATGTAAGATTTAAATGTGAACATGATAAAATCTTTTTTTTATTTCAGGATAATGGAAAAGGTTTTGATGAGAATATAATTGAACATCATTTAGATATGTTTTTTACTTGTGATAAAAATAGTTCTAAAGGCGAGCATCACTTTGGATTAGGAATTTATATTATAAAAATCATAATTGAAAAAAATGAAGGTAATGTAAAATTTTACAATCATGAAAATGGAGGAGCTGTTGTAGAGGGATTCATAAAATCATGTAGAGTAATTTGAATATATAAGTATATGTTAAAAATGAAAATTTGTTATAATTTCTAAATAGTTGTATTGGGGTGGGATAATTATGAGAAAAATGAAAATATATGTAGTTGCTATATTAATAGCAATTTTTTGTGTTAATGTTCCTGTTTATGCAAAGGATGATGTTATATCCAGTATAAGTTTAGTAATTTTATTCAATGACAATAATATTAATCATAATGTTGAAAAATATGTACTTGAATCTGGTGGAGAAGTTATTTCTCAATTGCCTGAAATAGGAGGGTTAGAAGTTAAATGCAGTCCAAGTTTGATACCTAAAATAAAAAAAGATTCTAGTGTATGTTCTATATCACCTAGCAATGAAATTAAATTAAATGAAGAAAAAGTAATGAAATTTAATGATGATGTAAGAAACAATGTAGGAAAGTATGATTTGTATGATAAGTATCAATGGGATATAAAAAAAGTAACTAACAATGGAAAAAGTTTTAGTTTAGAATCGGGAAATCATAATGTAATTGTAGGTATTATAGATACAGGAGTTAATGGCAAACACGCAGATTTAAAGGCAAATTTTTTGGGAGGAACAAATTTTGTACCTAAAGGATTTAAAGGAGATTTGTCTGAAATGGGAGATCCAAATGATATTCAAGACAGAAATGGACATGGTACACATGTAGCAGGTGCTATTGCGGCTAATGGAAGAATTAAAGGAGTAGCACCTAATATAGGTTTCAAATCATACCGCATATTTAATTCACAGTTAGATACTACATCAACTATAGCATCAAAAGCTATAATTAAGGCAACTAATGATGGAGTTAAAGTTATAAATTTAAGCTTTGGAGGATATGACTTAAAAGGAAAGTGCTTTTTTACTGATCCTGCTACAAATAAAACATATAAAATAGGAGATGATGTAGCAGAATATTCATTATATAAGCGTGCTATAAAATATGCTATTGATCATGGTGTAGTAGTAGTATCATCAGCAGGAAATGAAGCTTTAGATTGTGCAAATAAAAAAGAATTAGGGGACTATTTAAACAAAATAAACAGCCAAAAGGGATTTAGGTATGAAGGAATAGGATATGAAGTACCTGGAACTATTAAAGGAGTAATAACAGTTTCTGCAACAACATATAATAATGAAATTGCATCTTATTCTAATTATGGATCTAAATTTATAGATATAGCTTCACCAGGAGGACAACTAACAGACATTGAAAAATTTATATATACAGATATGTGCTTAAGTACATATGGTGATGAATATGCATACTTGGTTGGAACTTCAATGGCTGCACCTAAAGTTTCAGCGGTTTCAGCCCTTATCATATGTAAGTATGGAAATATTGGATCAAAACAGGTGTGCAAGAAAATTTATAAGTCTGCAGAGAAAGTAAATGGAAATGATTCTAGTAAATATTTTGGACATGGGTTAGTTAATGCATATAATGCTTTAAGTGAATAAGTTGTAGTAATCATTAACATATTTTCCGTAGAATTAATCAATAGTTTTTATTGATTAATTCTACGGATTTTTTATTTTATAAAAGTATGTAATGAAAAAGTATTAATAGATAGATATATTATTATGTATTTTAACAAATTAATAATTTTCTAATTAAGTAAAAGTTTAGAAAAAAATTATATTTATATTTTATAATAAATTTGAGGTGGTTAAATATGATGAAAGCATTAGTATTAGAGAATATTTCGAAAAAACTTGGGAGGAGGCAGATACTAAAAAATATAAGCTTTGAGGTAGAACAAGGAAATATAACAGGTTTTATAGGACCTAATGGTGCAGGAAAAACAACAACTATAAAAATGATAACAGGACTTATAAATAAGGATGAAGGAAAGTTATTGTTGAATGGAATTGATATAAAAAACAAAAGAATGGCATTACAAAATGTAGGGTCAATAGTTGAATCACCAATATTTTTCCCATATATGAGTGGCGAAGAAAATTTAAGAGATCTTTCATTTTTAAATGAAAATATGAGTAAAAACGAAAGAGAAGAGAAAATAAAAGAAGTTATATCTATTGTAGGCTTAAATGGAAGAGAGAAAGATAAAGTTAAAACATACTCTCTGGGAATGAAGCAAAGATTGGGAATAGCGCAATCTCTTCTTAATAATCCAAGTCTTGTAATATTAGATGAACCTACTAATGGATTAGATCCATTAGGTATAAAAGAACTTAGAGAATTAATACTGAAACTAAATAGAGAAAAGGGAATTACATTTTTTATATCAAGTCATTATTTAAATGAACTTGAACAAATTTGTACTGATTTTGTAATTATAAATTATGGAGAAATAAAATGGAAAGGAAAAAAAGAGAAACTAATTAGTATTAAAGGAAAAGAAAATTTAGAAGAAGCATTTGTTTCTATATTAGGAGGTGAAAATGCTGAAAACTTTAATAAGGATGGAGTGGTATAGATTTTGGAAATCAAGAATTATAAGATTATCTTTTATTATAATACCATTTATAATATTTATAACATCAAAATATATTATGAGAATGAATTCAGAACAGCCAGGTCTTGTAAATTCAACTAGTTTTACCTATTTAGTATTAAAAGAGCAAATAACACTTATTATGGATTTGCTTGTTATATATTATCTAGTATCTTCTATAACCCAAGAATTTAGAAGTGGTGAAATAAGAATGATATTGTCAAGAGGAGTAAAGAAAGAAAAGATTATAGCAGCTAAAGTGTTAGTAGTATCTGTAGTAATGGCTGCATATATGCTTTTATATGGACTATTTGCATATATATATGCAAATAATTTCATTCCTAATGGAAATAGCATTATTATAAATCATTTAGGAAAAGTACAAATAAAAGGAATACAGGCTGCGTTGTATACAATTAAGTTTTATATTATAGCGTATATAACTATACTAAGCTTTATGGCTTTAATAAGTTTTATTTGTGTTGTAAGTAAGAGTATAACTATTGCATCAGGAATAACAGTAGGTGTTTGGCTTATGCTTGAAATTTATCCGAAGATATGTTCTATATTCATAAAAAACGTAAATGCATTAATGTTAACAGCAAGTACTTCAATAGAATTTATTCAGGAATACATGATAAGTGCACTAGCTGTTATTTCTTTAAAAAACAATATAACAATAATTTTAATTATACTCTTATACGGGATTATCTTTTATAGTGCTTCTGTATATTTTATTAAAAAAGAAAATTATTTAGAATAGGAGATTAAGAAATGATAGGACTTCTAAAAAGCGAATTTTATAGAATATTTAAGCAGAAAAGTACAATTGTCTTATTTGCATTTTTGACTATAGTTTTAGTTTTAGTAACAATCAATTTAAAAATATTTAATCAAGGACATTATAATGTTTTTGATGCTGTAAAATATTCTAATAAAGTTTTTGAATTACCATTAAACAGATTAAATATGCCTATATTTATATTAGGAGAAGTTGAATCTATAATATTATTTATACTAATTCCATATATGGGAATAAGTGTGGTAAATAGTGAAATAAAAAGGGAATACTTAAGAATGATATTAATAAGAGGAGAAGAAAAATATAAAGTTATATGTAGTAAAGTTATATCATTATTTCTATTTAATGGTATAATGTGTCTGTTTGTTTTTGTTTTATCTTATATAATCTCATTTTTAATTTATCCTAGTGTAAGTGAAACAAAGGTATTTTTAATAAATAATAGTTTATCTTTTGGCCAATCAGTTGTATATTTTTTTAAAAACCTTTTTATTTATTATTGTGTATTTTGTTTTGTATCTAGTATAAGTACTGCAGCAAGTTTAGCAATGCCAAATCCTATATCAGCAATGTTTGCTACTTGGGGAATTTTGATTGCTGGAATGTTTGCTTCAAAGTTTTTATTTTATATTATAGTAAGTTTAAGAAACTTTGGATTTGAAACTACAGCAGGAGTTAAAAGCTTGTCTTATTTAGGAATAGTTATCATCGCTATTTTTATTATATGTGCATGTAGTTGTTTTATTTTTCAAAAAGTTGATTATAAACATTAATTTAAAATATGATCATCAGAGCAATCCTTATTTTGAAAAAATTAAACTGGAAGTTGATCCTGATGGACAGAAGATTCTTAGAAAAAAATGTTGCAATCAATCATAGATGAAGATGAATTTAAAGTCTTAGCTGGAATTGCAGATTATGAAAAAGGTATTAATGCATTAACAGATGCTGTTGCCAAAATGTAAATAAATCTTTTGGCAACAGCATTTATAGTAAACCTAACTAAATTCAGACTCCTAAAGACCCTAATAATTTTCCAATATTATTAACTTGAAAAATTGTATCTTCCTGCTCTTCAAAACTAGGTGGAAGATGTTTCTTTTCGATTTTATCCAAAGGACCATATTTCTTAACCACATTCCCTGCATTACAGTTGTGACCAAATCCACATGTGTAACATTGGGAATATCCATGAGCGGATACAGAACCAACTACTGACATCTTATTAACCATCATAGATTTTTTTATAATCATATTGACTAAACTGGATCCTTGCTCACTATAACTAGCACTAACCGCTACACCAATCTTGCCGGATAGACTAAAAGCTTCTCTGTGTCGAAAGCAAAAAGTTCTTTCCAAGCATGCATGACCAAGGGCATTTATAGTCTCTCCATAATTAGGTGCACCAAAAACAATTGCATCTGCCATTAACATTTTTTCTGCTATCTCATTCCAATCATCTTTAACTTTGCACTGATTATCGGCGGCGCAAAGTGTACATCCAATACAACCATTAATTCTCTTACCTGACAATGAAATGTATTCATACTCTGAATTACTTGCTTCCAATATGGCTTTTACTGTCTTGCTGATAATTCCATCTTTTCTGCCACTTGCACTAATTCCTAAAATCATATTATCCATCCCCTTAATATATTTAGTGTATGTTACTATACTAAGTGCTCCCTTTATGCGACTGTCAACTAGCTTATGGTAATAACATTATCTGTCACTTGTATTAAATAGTATTCTATATTGAATTAAAAATTCCTTTTCTAAAATTTATCCTTTGCAAAAAAATCATTACAGTTAATATACAAAAATAAAATCTAAAATAGATTTTACACCACTTTAGTTTTTGTTTCTTAGCAACAAAGATTGAAACAGTTTTTATTATTTAATTTTTATTTTTATAAGTTGTTTTTATATAATTAAATTTCAATTTATCGTTGAGGTAATTGGTAATCTTCTTTTAATACTTACTATCTTAAATATTTTTCAGTTCATTTAATATTTTCCTTTTTTTATTTCTATGTCATAATTATAGAGGAACTTTATGGGACATAGAGAATACACATAAAAAAGGAGGCGCTATTAATTGAAGAAAATATACGAAATATTATTAGGCATACTATTAGTAATTACAATTTTTGTAATATCAATATTCGGTACATATAAATATAATGAATCAAAAGCTTTTAATAATTTAGCTAGTCAAGGAAAACAATATATGATTCAAAAAGATTATGATAAGGCTATTGAAGTATTTCAACAAGCTTTAAGCTATAAAAATGATAGAGATATTCAGGGGAATTTAGCATTGGCTCAAAATTTAAAAAATGAGAATAATAAGAAAGAAACTATATCTAAAGATATTCAGCTTGCTAATGATGCTGCTAAAAACAACAAATATGAAGAAGCTAATAAATACTTAGATGAAATATTAAAAATAGATCCTAATAATACAGATGCTAAAAACTTAAAAGATATATTTGCAAAAGCAGTTCAAGATCAGCAAGAAAAAGCCAAATATAAATTGGAAGCCGAAAATACAGCAAAGAAAAACGATGACGATAACAATAATACACATAATAAAGAACATAGAGCAGTCAATTACAAACAAGCATTAGAAATTGTTGAAAATGCATATCCTGATTGTTATTTTCAACCTGCACAAGAGGTTGTTAATATAAATATTTTAAAAAAATTTATATCTGATGATATGTTAAACGCAAGTTATGTTTTCTATGGATGTGAAAGTAATCCTTCTGGAGCTGCTCTTCAAGATCTCATATTAGTAACTAAAGAAAATGGTCATATATTGGAATTAAGTCCAGATGGTAAGATTCATCCACATTAATAAAGATAGCTACTATATTTAATGATTCACAGTATATATTTCAAATTTTAAATTAATACAGTATAAAAATTAGTCAGTAAAAATTTCAAGAGAACTTATGTTAAAGAAGACAAAGTAAAAAATCAATCCATCTAGTAAATTTTGGATTGATTTTTTCTTTTTTGTAATAAATATTTTTATACAATTAAAAGTGAATTTTTGCTAATAATATTATGAGAGTGATATAATAATTAAATAAATTCTGCTTAGGAGGACAGTCAATGAAAAAAGGAGCAGTAGAAAGAAATTTTAGAAAGATAAAAAATCAAATTCCTCAAATAGAAGAAATAGTACAGCATACTAAGACAAATGCATTGTGGGAACATGAAGTTTCTGTGAGAAAGAAAATAAGACATTTAAAAGAATTTGAAAATGATGGTCTTAGGGATTTTAAAAGTGTTTATGAGCAATATTTAGAAATATTAGAATACATATCTGAAAGGCTTGTGGATGAGTACAATAGAAAAAATGGTACTAATTTTAGTTTTAAAGAAATAGTAAAACATAATTATGACAGTTATTTGGGTTCTGGAATAATCAGTGTGCTTATAACTAAGCATATACCTAAGCTTGTATCTAAAGAATTTGACAATGTATTTCCGGCAAATCCTAAGGATGAATATGAACATGCTAGAAAGCTCATTAGAAAATTTTATCTTCATTTAGGAGAAACTAATACAGGAAAAACTTATAATGCCATGCAAAGATTAAAGCAAGCTAAAAAAGGAGTATATCTTTCACCTTTAAGAATATTGGCTTTAGAAAACTATGAGAGATTAAATTCTGAAGGTGTAAAATGCAGCCTTATGACTGGAGAAGAAGAAATAATAGTAGAAGGAGCACAGCATATATCCTGTACTATAGAAAAATTAGATGTTAATGAAGAGTATGATATAGTAATTATAGATGAAATCCAGATGATAAATGATGATCAAAGGGGAGCAGCATGGACACGAGCATTGTTAGGATTAAATTGTAAAGAGATACATATTTGTGGAGCCATTAATAGTAAAGAGTTATTGATTGATATAATTGAAGATTGTCAGGATCAATATGAATTTAAAGAATATAAAAGAAGCATACCTCTTGTGATGGAGTATGGATCTTTTTCTCGTAAAAGTATTCAAGATGGAGATGCACTTGTAGTATTTTCTAAAAAAAGAGTATTAGAATTAGCATATTATTATGGAAGTTTAGGCATAAAAGCCAGCTTGATTTATGGAGACCTGCCTCCTGAAGTGAGAAGAAAGCAGTATGAGCAGTTTATAAATAAAGAAACAAAAATATTGGTAACTACTGATGCTATTGGCATGGGAGTAAATCTTCCAATTAGAAGAATTATATTTATGAATGTTAAAAAGTTTGATGGAAGTCAAGTGAGATTTTTAAATTCTCAAGAAGTAAAACAAATTGCGGGAAGAGCAGGAAGAAAGGGCATATATGATATTGGGTATGTAGCATCCTATGGAGGCACTCAAGAATTCATAAACGAGATGATAAATGTAAGAGATAGAACTATAGAAGAAGCAGTTATAGGACCAAGTGAAGTTATATTAAAAATAAAAAGCTTACCTTTAAGAGAAAAGCTTGCATTATGGAGTACACGAGAAGAGAAGATGTATTTTTATAGAAAAATGGATATTTCAGAGTACATCATAGTATTAGATAAGATAAAGGGTTATAAATTAGATGAAAAAACGGAGTGGACTCTACTTAAAATACCTTTTGACGTATCCAATCCTACAATGATGGATGCTTTTTTAACTTATGTGGATGAGCTTTTTATAGCTCATAGTGATGTAATTTCTAAGCCAACTTGTTTAATAAAAGATCTTAATGAATTAGAACTTTACTATCAAAAGATAAATCTTTATTATTCTTTCTCTAAGATTTTTAATTTAGAATTTGATGAACAGTGGGTTTATGATGAACGTATGGTGGTAAGTGAAGATATTAATAAAATATTATTGAATATATGATGATGCAGCGGAAAAAATCTTAGTAAGTGTCAGGTAAAAAATTATAGCATCTAATTTGTATAAATTAGATGCTATACAGAATATTGGTAGTGTTTTGATTGCTAATGAAAATCTATTTTTACAGTCTTGTCCTATTTTATTTTTTTCGGTTTTTTAAGCTCAAGTTGTTTTTTTGCTTCAATATTTTTAAGGTTTTCAATTTTGATTTCCAGCAATTTTTCTTTCATTTCTTCATCAGACATATTTTTTACATCTACAGCCATGAGATTACACCATCCTTTCATTTTTAGGGAGACTGCTGATATATATGTTATCAAACCTTAAATATTTATTTTCAAACTTTTTTGTTGTTGAGTAATCTATTATTCGAACACTTTAATATACATTTCTTTAATTTCTTTAATCAATGGATACCTTGGATTAGCAGCTGTACATTGGTCATCAAAAGCTAATTCACTCATCTCATCTAATGTAGCATAGAAGTCTTCTTTTTTAACTCCTGCAGCACTTATAGATTTAGGAATATTAACTTGATCTTTTAGCTTTTGAATAGCTTTAATTAATAAATCTACCTTTTCATCATCTGTAGAACCACCTAAGTTTAGAGTTTCAGCAATGATTGCATATCTTCTTTTAGCATTTGGATATTCATACTGAGGGAAAGTACCTTGTTTTCTTGGGTTGTCTACAGCATTATATTTTATAACTTCATTAATTAATAATGCATTAGCAACTCCGTGGGCTACATGATGTTTTGATCCTAATTTATGTGCCATTGAATGACATACTCCTAAGAATGCATTTCCAAATGCCATAGCAGCGATTGTTGAAGCATGAGCCATAGCTTCTCTTGCTTTTATGTTATCAGGACCCTCATTGTATGCTAGTGGTAAATTATTAAAAATTTCTTTTATTGCTTCTAAAGCTAATCCATCAGTAAAGCTTGAAGCCATAACTGATACGTAAGCTTCTAGAGCATGTGTTAAAGCATCTATACCTGAAGCTGCTGTTAATCCTCTTGGCATATTCATCATAAGATCTGCATCTACTATAGCCATATTTGGAAGCAATTCATAATCTGCTACTGGATATTTAGCTCCTGTTTTTTCATCAGTGATTACTGCAAATGGAGTAACTTCTGAACCAGTTCCTGCTGTAGTTGGAACTGCAACCATATAACATTTTGAACCCATTACAGGGAAGGTGTAAACTCTCTTTCGAATATCCATAAATCTCATAGCTAAATCTTCAAATTTTTCTTCTGGATGCTCATACAATACCCACATAATCTTAGCTGCATCAATAGGTGATCCTCCACCAATTGACATAATTGTATCTGGTTTAAAGCTATTCAATTGTTCAACACCTGCTTTTGCTGTAGCAAGAGTTGGATCTGGTAAAACCTCTGAGAATATTTTATAATCCATTCCAAGTTCTGTTAGAATCTTTGTAGCTTTATGAACAATTCCAAGATCAACAAGAATCTTATCAGTTACTATGAATACTTTCTTCTTGCCTAATACCTTTAGTTCTTTTATAGCGTTTTCAAGACAGCCATATTTAAAATAAACTCTTGATGGAACTTTAAACCAAAGCATGTTTTCTCTCCTTTGAGCTAAATTTTTAATATTCAATAGTTGCTTAATTCCAACGTTTTCTGAAACAGAATTTCCACCCCATGATCCACAACCAAGTGTTAATGAAGGATTAACCTTAAAGTTGAATATATCACCTATTCCACCTTGTGAGGATGGCATGTTAATCATAATTCTTCCAGTTCTCATAACTGAACCAAACTTAGCTATTCTGTCTTTAGACTTAGTTCTGTGTGTCCATAATACTGAACTGTGACCATAGCCTCCAAGTACAACAAGTCTTTCTGCTTTTGCTAAAGCTTCATCAAAATTTTTAGCCTTGTACATACCAAGCACTGTAGATAACTTTTCATGTGAAAATTCTTCATCAAGCTCTACATTTTCAACTTCTCCAATAAGAACTTTTGTCTCTTCTGGAACTTTAATTCCTCCAAGACCTGCTATAACTGAAGCGGCTCTACCTACCTGCTTAGCATTTAATGAACCATTAACTAATATTACTTTTCTTATTTTTTCTGTTTCATCTGGTGTTAAGAAATAAGCTCCTCTTTTTATAAATTCTTTTTTAACTTCTTCATATACTTCTTCTAAAACTATTACTGTTTGTTCTGAAGCACATATTGTTCCATTATCAAAAGTTTTAGAAAGTAAAATTGAGCTTACAGCCATTTTAATATCAGCTGTTTCATCAATAATTGCTGGTGTGTTTCCCGAACCAACTCCAACAGCTGGTTTACCTGATGAATAAGCGGCTTTAACCATTCCAGGACCACCTGTTGCAAGTATCAAATCAGCTGATTTCATAACAAGTCCTGAAAGTTCTATGGATGGTTCATCTACCCATGCTATTATATCTTTAGGTGCGCCTGCTGCAACTGCAGCATCTCTTACTACCTTAATTGCTGCAATAGTACATTTTTTAGCTCCTGGATGTGGAGAGAAAACGATACCGTTTCGAGTTTTTAAAGCTATAAGTGCTTTGAATATTCCTGTAGATGTTGGATTTGTAGTTGGAACCACTGCTGCTAAAACTCCAATTGGCTCGTAAATTTTAGAAATACCACCGCCATCATCATGTTCGAAAACACCAACAGTTTGTTCATTTTTATAACGATTATATACATACTCTGAAGCGAAATGGTTTTTTATAGCTTTATCTTCTACAAGTCCCATTCCTGTTTCTTCAACAGCTAATTTTGCTAAAGGAATTCTTTGAGCATTTGCTGCAATACTTGCTTCTTTAAATATATGATCTACTTGCTCTTGAGTGAAAGTGGAATACTTTTTTTGTGCTTCTCTAACCTCAGCCATCCTGATAGCTAATTCTTCAGCATTTGTAACTCTTTCTGTAGTTGCTTTCTTTGGTAGTTTAACATTAGTCTCTTTCATGGGAACACCTCTTTCTTAAATATAGTTGCTTTAAATAATCTTGTTAACTATATTAGCAAAAGACATGCCAGACTCTTATGCAATTAAATCGTTTACATCATCAAGTTTACTTTTCTAACATTGTATAGTTTTTATGCTTTTTACCAGTTTTTATCGTATAAATTTTAAACATCGTATAATTTTAATACAATATATTATTTTTCACTTGATTTAGATTTTTAATGAGGTATATCATATTTTTTCATTTTGGAATACAAAGTCGCCCTAGTTATACCTAAAGTCTTTGCTGTTTTTGTAAGGTTGTACTGGTTTTGTTTTAGTGCTCTTATTATTTCATTCTTTTCTGATTCTTCTAAAGTATAAAATTTTTTGTTTTCTACACTTAATATTTTATTTGAAGTATTCTCATTCATAGTAGTATTATTATTATCTTCAAAGACCATAGTACTTTCACCATTTAAAAGTACTATATTTTCAACACAATTTTCTAATTCTCGTATATTTCCAGGCCAATCATAATTTAGCATTTTTTCATATACTTCTGCACTAATAGTTGGAAGGGGCTTGTTTAATTTTTTTGCCTTTATTTTTAAAAAATGATCAATGAGGATTGGTAGATCTCCTTTTCTTTCTCTAAGTGCAGGGATTTTTATTGGAACAACGCTTAATCTATAGAATAAATCTGCTCTAAATCTTCCTTCTTCAACTTCTTTCTTTAAATTTTTATATGTTGCAGCTATAATTCTTACATCTACAGGAATGATTTTATTTCCACCAACTCTAGTTATATATCCTTCCTGCAAAACTCTTAAAAGGTTAACTTGCATATTAAGAGTCATCTCACATATTTCATCCAAAAAAAGAGTACCTCTATTTGCAAGTTCAAATTTACCTGCACAGCCACCTTTTCTAGCTCCAGTAAAAGAACCATCCTCATAGCCAAACAATTCACTTTCTATGAGACTTTCAGGGATAGCTCCACAATTAATAGCTATAAATGTATTATTATTTCTAGCGCTGTAATTATGTATAGATTGAGCTAAAAGCTCTTTTCCTGTTCCACTTTCACCTTGAATAAGCACTGTAGATGAAGAATAACTTATTAGCTTAGCATATTCTATTACTTTTTTAATTTCTTTACTATGACCAACAATATCCTCAAAATTATAAACAGCTTTACCATCACTATATTTATTTGCAAGCTTAATTACTTTTTGTATTTTTGTAAAAACAATAACCATACCTCTAATTTCATTATCAATTTCCATTGGAGTTGCAGATATATTGTATCTTGCCTTTGCAATTTCATTATTTAAAATTACTTCTATATTATTATAAATATTTCCTTTTTTAATTTTTTCAAATATATTAACCCAATCGGGTAGGATAACATCAACTTTTTTATCAACGATATCTTCTTCTTTTATACCTAAAATGCTGCAGGCTTCTTTATTTATGGTTTTTACAATTCCATCTTTATTGATCACATAAACTCCTAGAGAAATGGAATCTACTATTGAATTCATGTATTCCGATTTTATTTGATTTTCAATGGATTTCACAGCTGCAACTACAAGACCAAGTGTATGTTGGTGAACTTTTTGTCTATCACCAGTTAAATTAAGCACTCCAATTACAGTTCCATCTATATCATGAATTGGTGCTGCAGAGCAAGTCCATCTTTGATATGCAGTAGTAAAATGTTCGCTTTCAGAAATTTGAATAGGAGTATGTTCTTTTAAAGCAATACCCATTGCATTTGTACCTATGCTATTTTCTGACATATAAGCACCGGCTACCATATTCAATTTTAATGCTTCTTTTACTACATCATCATCTCCTAAAACTTTTAAAATGCAGCATTCATTATCAAGTAAAACTATAAAAAATCCTGATCCCTTTAAAAAATCATATAAGGTTCTCATAAATCGAGAAGCTATATTTAAAAGCTTTTCATTTTTCTTACTGTTATTTATAGCTTCTTCTTGATTTAGAATTTTCTTTGGAAATATTCTGCTTTTTTTAATGCCATAATCTACTGATCTTTTATGCGAATTTTCAATTATATCTATTTTGTCTTTTTTATGCTCAAGCTTCAATTTTAATACCTCCCCATAATAAATTTAATTTTATATGCTATATTTTTTAAAACTTATTTGTTTACTAATCTAACTTTACATAATTTGCAATAAATTTAAATAAATATTCTTTTTTCTGTTTTTTCTGATAATTTTTTAACTATCTATAGCTTCTTTTAAAGTACATTACTTTTCTTTATATTATCATGTTCGTTAGATTCTGTCGAAGGATATTACAAAGGCATAGCGTTATAATATGGCAATGGAATTTGCTTATTGATAAATGCTTATTAAAATACTATTTTATAAATAATATAGTAAAATAGAGATAAGGGAAATTAATTAAATTTTGGAGGTAATTATGAGTACAACAATTTATTATTTCACAGGAACAGGAAATTCTTTAAAAGTGGCAAAGGATTTAAGTGATGCGTTAGATGAAGTAAGACTTGTACAAATTGTATTTTTGTGAAAAAATGGATATTTCAGAGTATATTATAGTACTAGATAATATAAAGAGCTACAAATAATGCCACTATTCATATGCCTAGAATCAGATGCGGATTAGTAGGCAATTAAGTTTCATTAAGAGGTCTTTAAAGTATGGATAGAGAAAGGTTGTTAGAGAATATCAAGATACAAATAAAAAATAGAAACCATATTGTTGGTGTAGTAACAGGTACGGGAATGACAGCAAAGTATGCTGAAAAAGGTGGAGCTGATTTTCTTTTGATGTTAAAAATTTTAATTATTGTTAGAATTTTGTTGACAGATTTGTAGATTATGGTAAAATAACATAATGTGAAATAAAATGAATAAATAGTAAATAATATTAAGAAAATAAGGGGGAAAAAATGAAATCAAAAAAGATAGTGGCTACACTTTCTGTAACAATAGTACTGTTGTTTTTAGTAGGCTGTAATATTATGAATGGTTGGAGTATAAATGTAAAAAAAGGTGACAAGTATAATCTTCATGAAGTAGTTGATCAAAAAGTTGCTACGACACTTCATGGTTTGAATGTGAATACAGAACAAGTAATGGATATGAATCTTACAATGGAAGTACAAGATGTGGACAAAGATAAAAATATAACTCTATCTTATAAGTATGATTCTATAAAAGTATCTACAGAAGATATTGTTTCAAAAAAGGAATATGATTCTAAGAACCCAGATTCAAACAATCCTTTAGCTGATACATATGGAGCTGTTGTTGGAAAAGGCTTTACTGTAAAGGTGAGTAAAAAAGGACAAGTATTAGAAACTAAGGGTGCAGATGAGTTATTAAATTCAATATTTAGCAAATTATCAGGTGATAATCAAACAGATGCTGTGAAAAATACTTTAAAACAAAATTTTGGTGAGGATGCTATTAAATCAATGGTTAGTCAAAGCATCAACTACCAACCATCAAATAGAGTTAAAGTTAATGATACATGGGAAAACAAATATAACATAATGGCATTGTATCCAATGGAAGCTAGCAACAAATTTAAACTTTTAAGTGAAAAAGATGAATTACTAACTGTTGATGTACAATCAACAGTTGCAGATACTAAGGGTAAGCAAGTACAATTTATGGCAACTCAAGCAGATATGGAGCTAAAAGGTGATTGCAAAGGAATGATAAATATTAATAAAAAAACTGGCCTTATGGCAAAAGGTGATTTTATAGAAAATATGAGTGGAGATATGGATGTTACACTTGATGGTAAAAATGTAAAGATACCAACAGAAATATCAACAAAGACAACTTATGAAACTACAAGGAAATAAATAAGCAAGCTCAGACAGCAAGCATGTCCTTGCTAAGAGGTCTGGAACCACTCAAAATTTGTAAAAAGTTAGCAAGTGATTTCGACATGTCTTATTGAGTGTAGAAATAGTAATATGAGCATCAATGGTTTGAGAAATAGCTATTGATGCTTTATTTTTGTTGTTACTTAGAATGTCGTTATTTTAGGTTATGCAGGATATTCTATTAGTTGCCTTACATCTAAAATATCAAATTTATAATTGCTTATTAAAATACTATTTTATAAATAATATAGTAAAATAGAGATGAGGAAAATTAATTAAATTTGGGAGGTAACTATGGGTACAACAATTTATTATTTCACAGGAACAGGAAATTCTTTAAAAGTGGCAAAGGATTTAAGTGATGCGTTAGATGAGGTAAGACTTGTACAAATAAGTAAGAACAATATAGAAGACATAGACAGTGATCTATCTGAGAAAATAGGAATTGTATTTCCAGTTTATTTTTTAGGGCTACCTACAATTGTTAAGAGTTTTTTAGAAAAACTTCAAATCAATAAAAATGCATATATTTTTGCAGTGGCAACTTTTGGATCAGGTAGTGGTATTTCAATTAAGCAAATAGAGAATATACTAAATAAAAAGGGAGCAAAATTGTCTGCAAGTTTTGGTATTGCTATGCCTGGCAGCTATCAGGTTATGTATCCTCCATATTCAGAGGAAAAGCAGCAGCAGCTTTTTAAAAAAGAGGAAGAAGAAATTCTTAAAATTGCTGCAATAATAAAAAATAATCAAGTTGTAGGTAAAAATGGCAATCTGATTGTGAATACTATTTGGGGATTTATATATAAAAGCTTTAAACCCAATGATAAAGATGAAAACTTTTGGACGGACGAAAAGTGCAATGGATGCGGCACATGCTCAAAAATTTGTCCTGCAAATAATATAAAAATTATTGAAGGAAAACCAAAGTGGCAGCATAACTGTGAATTATGTGTTGCATGTATGCAGTGGTGTCCACAGCAATCTATACAATATAAGAAAAACACAGTTAAAAGAGGACGATACCATCATCCAGATATAAAGGTTATGGAATTGTTTCAAAACCATAGAGATTAAACAGCACCATCTTGGGTCAATTTGAAAAAATATTAAAAATAATTTGAGAGATACCAATAAATAAAGCTAGCAAGGCGAACTTTTGAGTTCGTCTATTACCCCTAGGATTATAAGAAAGAAACATGTGAAGAATAATAGCACTCCACAATAATAAGGTTGGAGTGGCGAAGTCAATCTCCTTCAGACCCGTCATCGTTCATTTTAATCCTCTCTTCTTTTTTATAAAATTTAATAAACTCTTTTAGGATAGAAAATACATATTAAAGATACTATGTATAACTTTAGCTGAAGAAGCTCATTTTCTTTAATTAAATATAATTATTAGAAAAAATTATTGGACAAAGCGAAACTATATTGAAAATGAAAAGTTTGCCTTTAATGGAGAAACTTCCAAATTGGGATTATTATTTTTAACATGATTGACAAATTAATGTTAATATGATAACATAACATGTGTTATGTGGAGCGAGGGTGATTATAATAGATAATGAATTTGAAACAAGAGAAAAGCTGTTGATTTCTGCAAAGCAGGAATTTCTAAAAAACGGTTTTGAAAAAGCATCATTAAGAACAATTTGCAAAAATGTAGGACTGACAACAGGAGCACTGTATTTTTTCTTTAAAAACAAGGAAGACATATTTGATTGCATTGTAAAAGATGTTGCTATAAAATTTAAAAATATGATTTATGCCTTTGCGCAAAAGGAAAAGATTGAGTACCAGAGCGCATTAAGTGCCGGGAAAGCAAATACCTTTTCTTCAGATATAGATCACGAAAAGGATATGATGAAATACATATATGCCAATAAAGATGCATTTGTTTTATTGGCTATTAAAGCACAAGGGTCTTCGTATGAGAGCTATTATTGTGAAATAGTTAAGTTTTTAGAGCAATTATTTGGTGAGTTTTTTCAGCTATATCATGGTAAAGAAATTATTAATTCAAAGATGACTCAATATGCAATTCATTGCATGGTTTCATGGAGAATGCATTCTTATCTTGAAATATTGCAAAACAATCTGACTTTAGAAGAAGTACTGATACAAGCTGAAATAGTAGCAAACTATGCAATTGGTGGTTTCGAAAGAGTAATGAATAACATACGGTAAAGTACACTTGAAGATTTAAAAAATAAGATCTTCAAGTTTATTTAGCAGTTCAACATAACATGTGTTATGTTGCTATATAGAAGGAGGTATAAATATGAATAACAGGAGAGGTATTAATTACGGAAATTGGGTATCAGCCAGTATGATGAGGTTGTGGATAGCGATTACATTGATTTTTACTATTCTATGCATTACCAGCTTTTCCTATTTTACAACAATATGGCCAGCCAGTGTGCAATGGGGTATCAGAGGTATCTTAATAGTACTTACAATGGGTTCATTGCTTGTGACAATTTATTTTTTTATCTGTAGGTGTTTGTTTTCTTATAAAGGCAAAAGCAAAATACAGAGCAAGATTTTGGATTACGTTTTATCCTATCTAAAATTTGACCATGGACAAATTTTAGATATTGGCTGTGGAAATGGAGCCTTTGCAATTAAAGTAGCAAAAAAATTTCCAAACAGCATTGTTACAGGTGTGGATTATTGGGGCACAGTTTGGAATTTTGCCAAGGAACAATGTGACACAAACGCAAAATTAGAAGGAGTTTCAAATCAAATTACATTCCAAAAAGGAGATGCGGCAAATCTTGAATTTCCGGATGAATATTTTGACGGAGCAATTAGCAACTTTGTCTTTCATGAGGTAAACAGTCAGCCGGATAAACAACAGGTTGTAAGAGAGGCGTTAAGGGTTGTAAAAAAAGGTGGTTTCTTTGCTTTCCATGATCTATTTTTTGAGGAAAAATTCTATGGAAATATTGGAAACTTTGTAGAGCAATTAAAAAGCGAGGGTATTTGTGAAATTCATCTGATATATTCAAAGGACGAAAAATTCATTCCGAGAATTCTTAAAACTAGATTTATGCTTGGACGAATCGGACTGATTTATGGAATTAAATAAATTATTAGCAAGATTAACCTTCTAGGTCTCGCCAATATCCTAGTCATGTAAATTTTTCCAATGACAAGCTGTAGCAAGGCGAACTTTTGAGTTCGCCTAGTACCCATATGGTCGTCACAGAAACTGAAAAATTCTGTTTGCTTCTATATTCATTATTAAGCAAAACTATAAAAAATCCTGATCCCTATAAAAAATCATATAAGGTTCTCATAAATCTAGAAGCTATATTTAAAAGTTTTTCATTTTTCTTACTGCTATTTATAGTCTCTTCTGGATTTAGAATTTTCTTTGGAAATATTCTGCTTTTTTTAATACCATAATATATGGATCTTCTATGTGAGCTTTCAATTATATCTATTTTGTCTTTTTTATTCTCAAGCTTCAATTTAAATACCTCCCCATAGTCAATTTAATTTGTAATTAATTATTATAAGATTACATACAATTATTTCAATCTATAATTATTTTCCTTACCATGAATTTCTACAATGAAATTTTTGCACATTTCCAAAATTCTGCTGCCTATGCTTTCATCAAAGGACAAGAGCTTTTCCACAGTAAATTCAGAAGAAATTATTATGGGTAAATTCTTCATGTATCTGTAATTTATTATTTCAAAGGTTATATTTATATCTGATTCAGTAAGCTTGCCTTTATAGAGATCATCTATTATTAAAACTTGTGCTGTTTTGAACTTTCGTGTGCAAGCCTCATAGTATTCTTCATCTAAAATATTTTGTTTTAATTTTAATATTTGTTCTCTATAGGACATGTAAATTACGGGAATGCCCTTTGATAGAAGATTCAAACCTATAGCTGTGCTCAAGTGGGACTTTCCGCTACCAACTTGTCCTAAAAAAGCTATACTGTTTTTTCTGGTATTTCTTATTTGTTTAAAGTTTTTCAAGTATTTCAGAGCAGTATCCTTTGCATTTTTTGTAGCTTCGTTATAAACCTTGTAGTTTCCAAAGATAAGTTTATTTCTTTGTGTTTCTATGCCTGAAAAACTCCACATTCTCTTAAGCTTATCCATTTCTCTGCACTTGCAAAAGGCAATAGTATCTTGAGAATTAGGAGAATGTTTTATAATATATCCTTTTCCGCCACAAATAGGGCAGTTTTCTAAAGCATCAACTTCAGATGACTCCTTCCATGTCTCCTTGATACCATTCTGTTTTTTCGTCCTCTCTTTCATATTTTCCAAATTCTTTTTCCTCAGTCTCTGAATTATATCTCCAACTCTTTTCATAGTTTCTCCATGTTCTTCCAAAGATTTCCCCTCCTTGCAGCTTTTTATAATCATCAAGAAAATCACTGTTAGTTTTAAAGTTATGAAAACCGTAATAACTCTTATGTTTTTTATAATTATTTAAATAGTTTATGACTTCCGTTTCATCCCTTAAACCTTTATTTTTCCAGCTGTAAAGCACTTTTTCAATATATCTCAAATTTTTGGCATTGCTTTTTAGGGCCTGCTTTATGCCAAGGATAATTAAGTCCTTGGAATTAAAATCCTCCATAAAATTTTTTAGTAGGTCAATTTCATAAGGACTAGCACAGCTTATATTGTCACTGTAAAAATTGACAACATCGCTGAGCCCTTCTTCTTCTTTTTTTAAGTAAGTCTCTGTAGTAATCTCTGGTATTGCTTTATTAAAATAGGCATTATCCATTTGACTTTTTGACTCAATGGAAGAAGGAGAAAGGTACGTATTGCTGGACTTATTTACATCATCTAAATTTTCATAGGCGTTATCATTGTTGTAATAAATATTTTCATCCATAGAAGTTTCATTTGCTTCTAAGTTGTCAGGAGCTTCTAGTTTTTTATCATCTTTAGAAATGTCAGATGAATTTTCACCTGGCTTTTCTTTTGTGCCAATTGTTGAATTAGTACCATCTTCAAAAGAATCACACAAGATCTCAAGTTTTTCATAATCTATGGTGTACCATTTAGTCTTGTCCATTTTTGATTTATTGAAATTAGAGCTTAAAACTACTCCTGCAGTTTCAAGCTTTTTTATAGCTCTTATTATGGTTCTCTTGCACAAAAAGCTTATTTGATTGTGCCAGGCTTCATAGCTGTTATAAATCCATGGTGTGCCATTTATTATGTGATTGCTTTTTAAAAGCCAGTAGTGAATTTGTTGAAGTATTATACTTTCTGTAATTCCAAAAATTTCGGCAAGCTTAGGCTGAAAAACCATAGTGGTTTCATTTTCCAAAAGTACTTTTTTCATAATTATATCCATTCCTTTCACTTCGCTCAAGGCACAAAACGTAATGAAAAGTGTTGGCTTTGAGTGAGTTTATATTTTATTATTAAGTCATAGGGATTTTCAGTATACTACAAATCACGGGACGGTGAGTGGGCTGTCTGACTTGTCAGATGACCGAATAATTATATGTGTAGATTGTCTTTTCAAGCACAAATAAGTGTGCCTTGAGCACGTAACCTTATCTTTGTTTAAACAATCTCGTTTAAATGCTAGGCTGTCAGTCAATGCTGTTTCTCCCTATAATTTTTTTAGAACTTCTTAGTTCAGAAAGGAGTCCCTATGGCTTTAAAAATCGTGTACAAAATCTGTTGTGGCATTGATGTCCACAATACTTTTGTAGTTGCTTGTATTGCAACCACTAATTCTAAAGGTGTTACCACCTACAAGAGCCATCGCTTTTCTACCTACACGAATGGTTTGAAAGAGCTGTTACAATGGCTGCTTGATTCAAATTGTAAGGATGTTTGTATGGAATCCACAGGTAAATATTGGATTCCTGTGTACAACATCTTAGAGAAAGGTTGTTCCATTGTATTGGCACATCCTAAATATGTTAAGGCTATTCGTGGTAAAAAAACTGACAAGAAAGATGCGAAATGGATTGCTGACCTGTTTAAGCATGATCTTGTTGTCGGTAGCTTTATGCCTCCTACTGACATTCGTCAGCTTCGTGACCTTATGCGCTATCGTTACAAACTAACCTGCTTTATGTCTAGTGAGAAGAATCGTCTTCAAAATTGTCTCACGGTTTCTAATATCCAATTGGGAAACGTTGTTTCGGACACTTTTGGTAAAAGTTCAAAAAGAATTTTAGACAAGATTCTTGAAAATCCTTTGGATACTTCCTTTGATATTAAACCTTTAATTCATGGCTCTATGAGGAACAAAATTCCTGAGATAGAGCTCGCCGTTGATGGATTTATTTCTACTGAACAGGCTGGTAAATTAAAGATTATAAAGAAACATTTTGAGGATTTGGAATCCCGGAAAGCAGAGCTAGAAGAACTGATTCTTGCGCTCGCCAGTCCCTATCAACAAGAACTCGACCTAATTCTAACTGCTCCATCATTTAAAAATCCGTTCTCTGCAATCACTGTCATTTCAGAGATTGGTGTCAAAATGGAGGCTTTTCCTTCGGCGAAACACTTATGCTCATGGTCAGGTCTAACACCTACCAACAATGAAAGTGCAGGGAAGAAAAAATCTGTCCGGGTTTCCAAAGCTGGATGCTACATTAAGCCACTTTTAGTACAATGTGCTACTTCTGTGGTTAAAAGTGAAAAGCATCCAGAAATCCGCAATCGCTACCTCCGCTTAAGGAAACGCCGCGGTCACAAGAAGGCAATCATTGCAATAGCAAGAATGCTTCTAACAGCATTATACAATATGTTAAAAAATAAAGAAACTTATAATGCTGAACTTTATAAAAAAGCAGATGCTATTCCTGTTGAACGCGAAATCACAGTGGAGCAAGCTATTTTAATGGCACAGTTCCAAGGTTATAAAATCAAGTCAGCTACCTAAACTTATTGTTCTCATCTATATTTAATTTTTTTAAGTCATCAAATGATGGCTTGTTTGCTATGCAATTTTACACTAGTGACAGTTCATACTTTTATTTTCAACCTTAACACCAATCCTTTAACTACATAATTTTGTATTTTAAAAACAGTATTCGTTTTGACATAAAAGAAATTTTATTTACTTATTGCTATAATTATTTGCTGCAACTTTTCAAGTGCTCTTTCATGTCGCTTCTTTGCAGCTGAGTATTTTATATTTTTAAACTCTGCATATTCCTTTAAAGATTTTTCCTTAAAATAGTGCCAGCATATAATTTCTCTAAAGTTGTCAGGCAGACTTTTCAAAGCTTTTCTTAAAGTTTTTACCTCTTCTTTTAGCAAAATATCCTCTTCCACATTATCATCACTAAGAAGCATGTCCATGAATTCAGTGTCTTCATCTATAGTATTATTTAAGCTAAATTCAAATTTTTCTCCATTTTTCTTATTTAAATAACTTCTAAGTTCATTGAATGCAGCATTTTTAATAGCAGTAGCCGCGTAGGTTGTAAAAGCATTTTTGTATCCACAGTTATATTTAAATACAGCATTAATTAAAGCTATAGCTTCTATTTGTATTAGATCTTCTATTTCGTACCCATTTATGTAAATAGAACTAGCAGTTTTGTACATAAAGCCTTCAAAGTTTTTGAGTATAGCTTGAAGAGATGCTTCATCTCCATTTTGGGCCTTTTTTACTAAATCTAGAAGCTGTAATATTATAAGCACCCCCCAACAATACAGGCGATAAATAGGAAAAAACTGTGTTTCAATTCTAATAAGGATTTTATTTTTTTGTAGTCTAATTTTTTTAACATTCTGCGAAAGATGGATCTTACAGAGGAATAATTTAGATTGTGAGTTTCAGAAAAATATTTTAGTGTTTCCTTTTTATAAAAAATACATTGAAACAAGTCAATTTCTAAAGGTTTTAGCTTACGATTTAAATAATCCATTAAATCTTTATTAAATAAAACTTCATTTAAAGCACTATCTTCTTTATAGATAAAATTTTTTTCTACATAGGCTAAATCGTTTTCGTCATCTAAATATTTAATTATAATTTGAGAATCACAGTTATTTCTAATGGTTTTTCTTAAACAATTTAATATAGTTTCATATATATAACTTTTATAGTTACTTTTATTGTTTCCATTAAAATTCAAAGTTGCTTTAAAAATTGACGTAAATACTTCACTTTCATAATCATGCCAATATTGGTTCCCATAAGCTTTACCAATCTTTTCATGGTATTTTTTTATAATGAAGCCTTCACAGTATTTGAACAGTTTTTCAAAGGCTTCATTGTCTTTGGACCTTAATCTTTTTAAAAAGTTTTCAAAATCAGTTTCGTAAGTAAGCATATTATTACCTCTCTTTCTTTTTTTTCCTTCAATAGCTTATTTCCAATTTATGAATAAAATGTTGCACAACCAATTTTAATTATTTTTACAGCTTTTTTCTACAATATGCTGAAAGTTGGCATTATATGAGGATTATTTGAAATTGAGAAAGAAACATAACTGTTTTTAGTGTTGAATTTCTTCTATATAGATAAATTTTATGGAAAAAATATTTCAAAAAAAATTCTGATTGAGTTATTTTCAATCAGAATTTTTTGAAGTTGATTATTTTACATCAGGAATCATTTGATTTCTTTTCATCTCTTATCATTTGGTTTATAGCATTGGATAAATTATTTATGCTGCAAGTTAAGTTTTCCATTTTGCTTTCAATTCTTACTAAGAGGTAAGCAGATACTGCAATTGGAAATCCTAAATCGCCTATTAAATTTACAAGATTCATGTCCATGTTAAAAACCTCCAAGTTAGTATAAAGTTATTTAGTACAGCATTTTCAAAATTTAAATATAAAGTAGAGAAGAAGCTGCCTTAAATGCTTACTTATGAGCTTTAAGACAGCTCCCCTTGTTAGTTATAAGTTTGAAATTTGCCTATTTTACTGCTAGGTTGGAACTATTTCTTTCTACTATGTGAGCTGAATCCTTTGATTTTAAAT
This sequence comes from Clostridium sp. JS66, assembly GCF_033561535.1. NCBI lineage: Bacteria > Bacillati > Bacillota > Clostridia > Eubacteriales > Clostridiaceae > Clostridium > Clostridium sp. JS66. The sequence goes on from NZ_CP131467.1 coordinate 1,634,269, forward strand.
CCAAACCACCGGATGTAAATATGTTTTTAGCTAATATTACATCCATAGCTGCTTTAACCTCAGCTTCAGTGACATCTTCTTTAACATTATTTAAGGTTATGGAAGATTTTTTGCCTTCTTCATTTAAAAAAGTCATAGATAATGATTTTGCCATATTAATGCCTCCTTTTTGTTATTTGAAAATAGTTAAGTGTTTAATTTTTGTAGTTTAAGCGTTGGTTATTCCACTTTGGTCTTCTCTTACAAGTTCATTTAAAGTTTTTCCAAGCAGCTTTTCAAATTCCTTTGCTACATCAAAAATATCCTGATCTGCTGCTGAAGTTTTCACCTTTGAGAAACTCTGTTTTTTGATTACGTCCTTTCCATTTTTGTCTACACCATCCTTGTACTTAAGAATCATTGCAGTTTCAAGCTTTGTTGCTTTTGCAGCCATGCTTATCATCTCCTTTCACTTAATATATAGGTTGAGTTTTTGAAAAGGAGACAGAGATTTTATGTAGGTTAGTAATTACAGTATTCATGGTTTTGAGTTCAGCTAGTACCATTAAGGTTATTGCAAAAAATGGAGGCTTATGTTTGCTAAGGTAGTAAATGAGAAGAATGGACAAGTGGAAAATTAGATGAATTCATTATTGAAAATTGAATAATATGATATTTACAAAATATGTTACAATGTAGTAAAAGCATAGATAGTAATTTGAAAGTGAGATGAAATTATGGATATTTGGGAAAAGTTATATTTAAAAGCAAAGGAACAATATCATCCTGAAGAAGTATCGCCATTTATATATGCACATCATGTTGTTTGTGCCTTAGAAAGTGAAAATGGTGAAATCTTTACTGGATTTTGTATCGAAAGCTGTGGAGGAGTACTTGATTTATGTGCAGAAAGAACAGCTGCACTAAATATGTATATAAATAGCGGACAAACTGTTATCAAAAGGTTAATAGCATTTAGGGATAAAGCACCTTTTGGAGAAGGAAGTGGAATGCCTTGTGGTGCTTGTCGAGAGTTTTTAATGCAGTTAAATATTAAAAATAAAGATATGGAAATCATGGTTGATTATGAAAAACAAGAAACATTGACTTTAGAAAAGCTCCTACCAGATTGGTGGGGAATGTATCGTTGTAAGAATAGTGAATCGAATCAATAAATTTCTAATTTAGGTTTGAGTAATGTAAATAGTAATTTGTGGAGGAGATTTTATGAATGCCGAATGGTCAGATTTAAATAAAAAAATGCAGGTACAGATAAAGAAAAAAAGTACTTTTCATGCAGGAATTGACATATTATTGGAGTTAAGAAAAGAATTGATGAAACAAATAATAGATTTCAAGAAATTATTGAAAAGAGAAGATTTTAATGCAATGCCTTTTATCAATGCGAAAGGATATCATAATAAAACAATTGCCTATTCTTTGTATCATATTTTTAGAATAGAAGATATAGTATCCAATTCTTTGATTAAAAAAGGAGAGCAAATATTTTTTAAAGATAACTATCGTGAAAGATTGAAATCTCCTATAATGACAACTGGGAACGAGCTGGTAAAACAAGAAATTTCAATATTTTCATCTAAACTAAATTTGGATGAATTATATCAATATATTAGTGATATTGATGTTTCGACAACACAATTATTAAAAAGACTTTCATATGAGGATTTAAAAATAAAAATGACTGAACAGGATAAGAAGCTGCTTAAGTCATTAAGTGTAGTGAGCAATGATGATAATGCTATTTGGTTAATTGATTATTGGTGTGATAAAAATATTCAGGGCTTAATTCAAATGCCATTTTCACGACATTGGATAATGCATATTGAAGCCAGTCTTCGCATTAAAAATAAAATATGCAAAAGCTTACAAATTCCAATTTAGAGTTAAGTAGTATAAATAATAAATTTAGTAGTAATAATAAATGAAGCTATAGACCAGCTTTAACTCTTCCTATCGTCAGAATAAAAGCTTATCCATAGACATTAAATATAATGGGCTGCTCCGCCCCAAACCCAGGAAGCAAATCTCTGCAGGTCTTATAATAGTCTCCCTTTGGTCGGAAGGAAGCTTTGGACAAACTTATCCCCTGCAGCCGTGGAGTGTTCCTCTAGGGTCGCAGCCGATAATCTTGTCCAAAGCAAAAATGATAATTGGTTAAAAGACAGTCCTAGTGTATTAAAGAAAATAAATAGGTATTTTAAATTGCTTGCAAGTTAATTAAAAAATCGGTAGAAAGAGCCCTTTAACCAATGAACCAAATAGGAAACCTTGAACAAGCTATTCTTTTTCACTTCACTCGCTGCAGCTTTGCAGGCACTAAGTATTCCTATGGGGTCGTGAGCTGCACTCCTTACATTCAAAACAATAGCTAGTCCAAGGTGAAAAAATATAACTGCATTTAAGTTTTATATTTTATAGAATTATGGAATAGAAGATGAATAAACTTTATAAAAAATGCATTTAAACAATTGTATAGATTTGTAAGTGTAATATGACTGTGTTAATTATAATGTATATAGTAATAGTATAAGTAATGCTAATACTCATAGTATATCTTCGGCACTAATACTGCCACCCCAAAAAGTACAGGCTCCTATCTAGTAACTCTAAGTTTATGAAAGTCTCTCCTTTAATCCGAGCCTTTTATAAACTAAGAATTTCACGACTTTAGCTAGTCCTTTATTTGGGTACCCGGCAGAGTGCGTGAGGGTGGACTTGCTTCCTGCAAAAATCTGCATGTACAGGCATTAAAAAGACGTGTTCATATAGATTTTCGCAGAAAGACAGGTCCACCCTTTCCTGGTATTCCTCAAGGGTCTTCCCGCTTGTCTACTTCGCCAAACAAGTGGTAATTTAGCGCACGAACAAGCTACTAGCAGAGCCTGGGGTAATTCTCTAAGGTCAGCAGCTTGTACAACGCCAAATTAATTGTTTAGCTAAATAGACAAGCGTTTAGGGTATTCCTTTTCCGTCTTTACACACGCAGAAAGTTTTATTCATATAGGTATTTCAATTCACGCTAGATCACAGGGGTGGACATGCTTCTAATATTTAGCTATAAGTACAAGTATTAAAAAGACTTGTCCTTACAGCCACGTTACAAGGCAAGTCCACCCCTGTTGGTGCTATGGTTTTATATAGGCTGTGTGAAATTAATATGCATTATATGATATTGAGTAATCTTTAAATAAAGGTGAATTAATTTTTGATTTGTAAATATAAGTATTAATGTGGGTTAATATGGTATAATTTTATTAGAAATATTATGACGTATGTAATATATTTTCATTATAGTAATTATGTCTATAATTAGAAGCTTAGAAAATCCAAAATGTTATTTTAAACAATGGTAATGTCTAAAATTAGATTTTTAATATTAGATAGATATATCATTATCTTACATAATGGTTAAAAGGTTGAAATGTTAAAATATCATGTTGATCAAAAACATGATTAGATTATATTAATATACATTTAGTAATGTTAAGTTTGGAATGGAGATATAGTATGCAAGGAGAGATTGATTTTTTACAGAATATTATAGGCAGAGAAAGGCTTAATAAAATGAGTGGAAAACAAAAACTTGTCTATAAGTATTGTATTTGCTCTATGTTCATTAATTTAATTACTGGAAATCACTATACAGAAGCTCAAAAAATTTCAATTCAAAAGGCTGATGAAGTAATGAAACTTCCTAGAAAACAAACCAATTTTGATGGGATAATAGCACGAATATCATCTATTGTGAATTCAAGCCTAGAAAAAAATTATTTTAAACCACCATACGATGAGGATTTTTTAAATAATATTATAAAATTTTTTAGGGAAAGACTGAAGGAACTAAAGGAAAAGAAAAAATCATTATTTCTAGTTTCAGAGTTTTCAAGATATATTGATTTGAAAAAGCATTTTAATATTGAGGCTGTTTCAAATCACCATTGGATTGAATTCTCTTTATTAAGAGGTTTTATGTTAACAATACCAGAGTGCATTGTGTTTAGTGATCTAAAGGTACAATGGAATTTTTATATTGATATTAAGAGTAAACTTGAAGCAGAAAGGAAACTTTTATTTTCTGAAAAAGAAATATTTGAATATTACAAAAAAGAAGATACCAGAGAAAACCTTTATAAGCTGGCAGCATTGCATAGAAGCTTAATTTTTATTGGTGTCAGTTTCGTTGAGGCATATTTATATAATCTATTTTATTGCATCAAAAATACTTACATAGAGGGTAAAGAAGGCATTAAGGATCTATTAGAAATGAAGAAAATAGAGGATGAGCAAATAGTTAAGCAGGTAATTTATCATTTATTTCCTAGCTCTCAGGAAGTATTAATGGAAAGCTTTAGTAAGTACAAAAAAGTGATTAAATATAGAGATCGTTATGTTCATGCTTCACCATTTATTGACCATTCAACAGGAATTTGTGAAACACAACCACTACTTAACTTAAATTATAATCAATTAGTTGAATATCTTCAAGTATGTATAGATTTTGTACATAAAATTGATAATATTCTACCCAATAAGTTAAAGTTATTGTTTTGGTGGTATAATGAGACAATTAATTTTGAAAACTTTGAAAAAATTTCATTAGTAAATAAAGACTCTAGGATCAATAAAACATATTATGAGACATAAATATGCAACTTCAGGTTTTTGAAGATAAAGAAAATAGGCAATATTTATAACATAAAGCTTAAGTTTATATAGGGGGATATTATGATTATAGAAACTTTAGTTAGCATTTTTACTGGAGTTGTAGGTAATGGCGTATATAGTTGTATAACAAAGGATGATTTGCAATATAAAATTGGTAATGCATATGAGCGTGCACATGAAAAATTTTATAATATTTATGGAAATGAATATGGAGATAAGTTTAATAGCTTTTTGACAAGACAAGAAAATGTAGATTTGATTATAAATTTATTCAACTTAGGAGAGGAAAGTTTAAATATAGATGATTTTAATAATAATCCATATGATAACAGTAAGTGTGCTAGTAAAGAAATAATTAATAAATTTATAGTATTACTTAGACAAGAAATTAAAAAGGATTTTGATTTAAATAGATTGCTAGTAGAAAAAGAGCATATAAATGAACAACATCAGATGTACAAGCAAATTACACAACAAATGGGTAAAATGCTTGAATTACAGACTAGATTATATAGCGGAAATATTAATGACAAAAAAATTAATTTTGATGAAATTATGGAGATATATTATGAAAAAAATCCTTTAGAGCAGGAATATAAACTAATTAAATGGTTACATATTAATCATGGTCACAAGGAAGGCATTATTTTAAAAGCACATATTGAGTATAGTAGAGGTAAATTAGAGCTAGCAAAGAAATTGTTTAACTACATAGTCGACCAATACGAAGAGGAATTTGAATATAATAATACAATAGCTTTAATAGATGAAAAGTTTGGCAATTTTCAAGAGGCTGAAAAAAGATATCTTTTAGTGTTGGAGAAAGATCGCAAAAGTTTAAATAGCCTGTTTAATATTGGTAGTTTATATGCAATGAAACTTGAAAAATATAAAGAAGCCCTGGAGTACCTATTCACTGCTAGCAAAGTAGCACCTGATGATAGTGAAGTATTGAATAACATTGGAGCAGTGTATAAAGAAAAGCTTCATGATTATTTAAATGCAAAGAAGTATTTTCAGCTAGCAATACAGTGCTCAAAAGATAATCCATTACCTTTTATAAATATGGGAGAAATGTATTTAGAAGTTTATAAAGAATACGATAAAGCAGTTGCATTCTTTGAAGAAGCTTTGCAGCATACAAAAGACGACAAAGAGTCTTTACATAATATATTAGGATTAATATATGCAAGTGTTATTTTTCGTAACAAAGCTAAGTCCATAATGCATTTTGAAGAAGCTATGAAAATTAATCCAAATCTTGAAGAGGCAAGACTAAACTTGGAAATTATAAAATCAAATAAGGGTTATTTTGATATTTTTAGGACATTATCTTCTAATAAAGTAATTGATTTGCTAAAATAGAAAACTAAATAGTTAATTAAGTTTCTCATTAGGCTAATAATGGGTAGTTCAATGCCTTGGAGGCTCCATTTAATAAAATTTAGCAAGTGACACAATAGTAAATTTAGATGTACTAACTATAAATTTTATTGCAAGCCTAATAATCTATTTAGTAATATTACTATCCATGGTATGTTTTTAAACTTTAATTTTAAAGTAATACCTATAGTTATAATAATCCATATAATGTTATTTTGCAGTATATTAATATATAGTGAATATAAAAAATAAAAAAGGATTTTACATCTTTTTGTTGAAAAATATGTAATGGAAGGATGTGAAAATATGTCAGATCAAGTAAAAGAATTGATACAGAAAATTGATTCATTAGAAAAACAAATTAATCTGGTGCAGAATAATGTAAATTTCTCTTTAGGTCTTACATGGGCAATATTAAGTGTTATTATTGCGGCTACAGGAGTATCTTTATATTTTTTAGTTAAAATTTTGGTAAATAAGAGAGTTGAAGATGAACTGAAAATCATAAAAAAAGACATAATAGATAAATTTCAGAAGATAGATTATGGAGTATTTACAGATACGTCAACCAATGTTCCTGCTTCTAAAACATATGTAAAAACTATACCTTTAAAATTCAATCCAGATAGAGTTAAACTAAATTTTAGTTGTTATTCTAATCCACAGAAGTGGCAAGAAGTTGAAATATTATCAAACAGATATACCTTAAGTCAATTTAACTATGGAAAATTAAGAGGAACTACTCATTTAGATACCGAAAATATATTTTTTGATAGTTTAAGTACCGAAGTTGTATTTGGTATGGGAATTATTATTGAGAATGTATATGTAAAAGATAAAAATATTTGTGTAGTTTTTAAAAACTTATCAGAAATAATTGGAAGTACTTTAAATATAGTAATTAAGTGGGAAGCAGAAAAAAGTAGCGAATTTAGTAATATTGAAAAGTTTTAATATTGGAACTAGTAAATACAAAAGAATGAGTTATTTATTTAAATAAAATAACTTAAATAAATAATTTAAAAAATACACTAATTAAGGTGTGTTTTTTATTTTAAATTAAATTTGTGACACTATAGAAAAATTATATAAAATAAAAATTGGCGTCTACTTAATCTTTATTTCTAGACTAATAAATGGTAATATTGAATTATAGTCGTAATCTTATGTGAAATAGACAATTAAGAGGTATTTGAATGGTTAAGTGTCCATACTGTCAAAGTGATATGAAAAAAGGATTTATTGAAGGCGATGGAAGAGTTGGGTTGATATGGGTAGAAGAAAATAAAAAAAGAAGTATTATATCAAAAATCATTAATAGTGATTGCATCCAATTAGATGAAGCAAATATGCTTAAAACTCATATTGAATCTAATTATTGTGAGATATGCAAAAAGATTATAATTGATGTTAAGTGACTATGATTTTTTATAAATCTGTGGTATTTAAACAACAGAAAGATTACATGAATAAATATTAGGCTATACCTAATATTTATTTTTATACCATGAAATTATAAAATATAGCAAATTAAACAGGTTAAATATTTACTAATAATAGTAAATGTTCATATTGTATAAGTAATAACAATGGAGGTATTTATAAGATGGAAATGAAGGAGTTTATGCTTAATGGAGATATATTATCGTTACAAGTAAAAATTAATGGAGATAATTATAGATTTTCGGTTAGATGGAAAGTACCTAAGAAACCTTATGATGAAACTTGGAAACTTGAAGGATACATTAACGTAGTAACTGGTGAAAAAGATTTAACAGAAGAACAAATCAATAAATTTATAGATACAATAAATGCAAGATGGAATTGGAATGTATCAAATTCTTAAAAGTAAAATACATGAAATAATACTATATGCCTAAGTTTTGATACATAATTTTCTTATATTGTTTACTAACTTAACTAGAGTAAAAATACTCTAGTTTTATTTTATTTGAAAGTACCATAAACAAGGGTTTATGGTACTTTCTTTTAAGCCTTTAAAATATCTGATTTATAGCTAAATTTTAGTTCTAAAACTATTACCAAAATCAAAGTGCCAAAACTACTCTAAAATAACCTTTATGGTATTTGGTTATTGGATATAATTGGCTTAGCGTGGGTTTTGTCGGAAATGTTGGCGACACCCATGTATATGTAATTTTAGAATAAATTTATTCAAAATTAGATAAAATTCATAAACTTTTGGATAAGTTTAGCTACTCTTATGCACTTTCTGCAAAATTAAATAGTACATTCAATATATCTAGTTAGTAGGTTTATCTAATGATAATTGTCCTTTCATTATCATATAATTAAAGATTTCACTAAAAAGATTCTTAGCTACTGGTGCTGATACTTCAGATGCATAATATCTTGATGGATCAGGTTCATCTACTGAAACAAGTAAAGTAATTTTAGGATCACCTACAGGGGCCATACCAGCGAAGGAAGAAAAGTACTTATCAGATTCATAACCACCACCTTTAGGGTTTGCCTTTTGAGCAGTTCCAGTTTTACCTGCAATATGATAACCTTCAATGAAAGCATTGTTTCCAACTCCATGAGGATCACTTACTACTTTCTCTAAATAAGGTTTTAATGTAGCAACAGAATTAGCGTCAAGAATTGCTTTTTTACCAAAGTCATTAAAAGTTTTGTCCACAATTTTATTATTATTTCCATCTGTATGAGATATTTGCTTCATAATATGAGGTCTTATCCAGGTACCACCATTTGCTACAGAGTTAAAAGCAGCTAAATATTGAACTGAAGTAACAGAAAGACCTTGTCCAAAAGCTAGGCTGGATAAGTCAAAATTATTTAATGTATCAGGATTTTTAACTATTCCAATAGATTCTCCTGGTAAATCTATATAAGTTTTTTTGCCAAATCCAAATAAGGATACATAGTAGCCTAAACGTCCTTTACCTAATTGTTGTCCTAATTTGCCAAATCCCACATTACAGGAATTTTTAATTATGTCTTCAAAGCTTTCTGTTTGGTGACCATCTAATTTCCAGCAATGAATAATTCCTCCGTCTACATTCAAACTTCCATTACAGTAAAAAGTACTGCTGTCATTTGCTACATTTTCTTTTATTGCTGCATAAGCGGTAATTACTTTAAATATGGAACCAGGTTCAAAAGCACTTTGCACAGCAATGTTTTTTACAACATCATCAATGGATTTATTAGTTCCTTTTAAATTTTTACTAGGATTATTAGGATCGAAATCTGGTTTGTTTACCATAGCTAATATTTCACCAGTTTTGGGATCCATTACGGTTATGGTAACTGATTTAGCATTATTATCAGTTAAAGCTTTTTGTGCAGCTTTTTCAACTATAGATTGAATATTCTCATCAATAGTTAAAGTAACATCTTTACCATTAACAGGTGCCGTATAATCTGAATTGCCATAAGGTAGTTGAGCATTGTTTCTATCTGTTTCATAGGTAGTACGGCCTGGAGTTCCAGATAGTTCTTTATCATAATTTAATTCTACTCCTGAAACACCTTTGCCTTCCAAATTTACATATCCAAGTACTCCAGCTAAAAAGTTGTTATTTGGATAATACCTTTTTGAATCAGATGATGTTATAAGACCTCTAATGTTTAATTCCTTTATTTTATCCACTTGAGTTTTATCAATACCTCTAGCTAGAATAGCAAACCCATTAGAGGAGGTTTTGCTTAAAATGTCAGATAGTTTATCAGTGCTAGTGTTTAGTATAGGCGATAACTTTGCAGCAAGTTGATCTATTGTCATTTTTTTATTTACTAAGCTTTCTCTTAATGTAACCATATCAAGATCTACTCTATATGCATTCATGCTTACGGCTATTTCCATGTCATTACGATCTAATATTTTACCTCTTCTTGCAGGAATCTCAAAATCCTTTGTCCATTGATATAAAGCTTTGTTACTATAAAATGAAGATTTAATTTTCATGATATAAAAAAGCCTTCCTATTAAACCTGAAAATATAAAAATCATCATAATTACTATGAAAAATAACTTTTTTGATGAATTGTTTTTTTCCTTTTGTACCAAAATAATTGCCTCCTTCTTAATGATAACCCTATGATACTCATGTAGTACTATAAAACTATTATAAAATACAATTCATAAAAAATCATACAATAACAATAAAAAATGTTAAATTTTGATAAAAATTCAAAAATTGTAACTCTTAATTACTCGAAATTTCCATAAATATCCATAATGTACCATTATTTGCAAGTTACTTTGTACTTGATAACATGGCTGCTCCTTCTACCCCAAGTACTGAAAAAGAAGATGCATATTATGACAATTGTTTTATAAAAAAAGTTCTTACTAGTTCTTAATTAATTCACACTTTTCTTAAATTATGACATAACTTCTGAATGCGTAATGGGATTAAGAGAGCCTAATATAACGCTCAATTATTCATATAATTAGGCGTGCTATTATCATTCCCATTAGGCTAATAACAAGAAGTTGAAGTATATAAAGTTTTATTAAAAAGTGTAGTCAATTTTAAATAAATATGAAGTAAAAACAATTTATAATAATCTGTAGATAAATAGTAATTTGAAAGGTAGTAGTATAAAATGAAAATTTTAAATGTTGAAGATAGAAATGAAATGCTGATAGATAAACTGTGTAAGGTTTGGGTAAAATCAGTAAGAGCCACGCATTTATTTTTATCAGATAGCGAAATTAAAGAAATAGCAAAGTATATCCCCAGGGCTTTAAAACAAATTCCTCATTTAGTAATTGCAACAAATAATGAAAATGAGCCTGTTGCTTTTATGGGAATTGAAGGTGAAAAATTAGAAATGCTATTTATTTCTCCAGAAGAGAGAGGAAAAGGATTGGGTAAACAGTTAATTGGATATGGAATAAAACACCATTCCGTAAATGAATTGGGAGTAAATGAACAAAATCCACAAGCAAAAGGGTTTTATGAACATATGGGATTTCAAGTTTATAAACGTACAGACATAGATGAACAAGGAAACCCGTACCCTATTTTGTATATGAAACTTCCTTAACAAATTCCAATTTATAAGGGACATAAATAGTTAATATGTCCCCTATAGGTTATCAGTTTATATAACTTCTCATTATCCATATAATTGGACATGGTGTAGTAATTCTAATTAGGCTAATAATGAATAGTTTAATGTCTTGAAGGTTCCATTTAAAATTTAGCAAGTGACACAATAGTTAGATAATGTGACATATCAATTATTTGCATAACAGAAAGATAAACAAGAATTTATCAGCTAGTTTAAATTCACTATTGCTTAAAAGTTAATTCTATGATATTATGTATAGTAATTAAATAATATGATGCTTATTCTTATCCCCGGGTAAGAATATTAATAAGCACTGATTCTTATTCCATTAGGGCCTTTTTAAGGAGGAATGAGATTCGGTGCTTTTGTGTTTTTTAGGGGAGTTTAAGCATTATATTAAAATATAATATTTGATGTAGATGGAGGTAATTTAATGAATTGGAACATTAAAAAATTTAATCAACTTAAGGTCGAAGAAATATACAAAATTTTAGCATTAAGAAACAAAGTATTTATTGTAGAGCAGGAGTGTGCATACCTTGACTGTGATGATAAAGATTTAAATTCATATCATTTATTTTCTGAAGAAAATGGAAAAGTAGTTGCATACTTAAGAATTTTGGAAAAGGGAGTTTCTTATGATGAAATATCAATAGGCAGAGTAGTCGTAAAAGAAAATCACCGTGGTAAAGGAATTTCAAGAGAAATGATGTTAAAAGCTATTGAGTTTATAGAAAACACTTTAAAAGAAGATACTATTAAAATTCAAGCACAAGTATATTTACTTAATTTTTATAGTAGTCTTGGCTTTAAGGCAGTTTCAGAAGAATATCTAGAGGATAATATTCCGCATATAGATATGTTATATAAAAAATAAATTATGTATGAAAAGGGATTTAGGAGACTTGTAAAAATGAATATAAATTCTCTTATGCCACTTTTAGTGGTGATTATATGCAATGTTTGTTATCATTTAACTAGTAAGAATATGTCAAATACTTCAAATCCATTTATTGGTTTAATTGCAACATGTGGAGTTGCTTGTTTTATAAGTATCATTACATTTTTAATTACTTCAAAAAGCAACTTAACTATGGAAATTTCAAGTATCAATATATCAAATATTTTATTAGGATTACTTGTAGTTGGCATTGAAGGTGGATATATTATTATGTATCGTTTAGGATGGGAAATAAGCAAAGGTGCTCTTATATCCAATATATGAGTAGCGAATCTTCTTCTAATTGCTGGTTCACTATTCTTTAAAGAAAGCTTTACTATACAAAAGGTTATTGGTGTTGTGGTATGTATTATGGGGATTTTTCTAATGAATAAATAGGTGAATAAATTTAAATATATTGGTGAGGGTATGAGTATAATTCGTATTTTGAGTTAAGACGTATTCTTCATAAATTATAACATAACTCCTGAATGCGTAATGGGATTAAAAGAACCTAATATAACTCTCAATTATTCACATAATTTGGAGTGTTATCATCATTCTCGTAAGGCTAATAATGGGTAGTTCAATGACTTGGAGGCTCCATTTAATAAAATTTAGCAAGTGACACAATAGTAAGATATTATTCAACAACTAAAAAAGGCATTCTTGCCTTTTTATTTTTATGCTATAAATAATACTGATTATTCAAATTACAGCTTTTTATTCCTTAACGTCGTAAATCCTCATTTTACTGGCGGTACCCCATTAATGAACGAACTAATTTTACGCTCAAGGCAAGTGTTTTGTTACAACATTACATATCAATCAATTATTTCGAATATTATAATCAAAACTATCAATTTTACTAATACAATCCCCTATGATATCATAAATATGCAAAGAAGAGTAATTAAATTATACAAATATTAAAAATATCGATATTATTATTAAAATCACTTGGAGTACATGACAATAAGTTAATAAAAAATATATAATCAGGAGGAATAATAATGGAAAATAAAAAATGGCATGATAAAGTAATCGGAGAACGGGTTGTGGAATCTCTAAAAGAAAATTTCTTTGATGCAATTTATTTTGAAACTTCAGTGGAGGCAACTGCATATATTATGGAGTACATCAAAGAAGGAGATAAAATCGGTTTTGGCGGTTCAGCAACAATTTCTGAAATGGGAATTCAAAAAAAGGCATTAGATAAAAAGGCAATTATCCTAGATCACAATAACCCTGCACTTTCGAAAGACGAAAAACAAGCTATAAGAAGGCAGCAACTTACTTGTGATTTGTTCCTTTGCAGTAGTAACGCAATAACATTGGATGGGGAATTGGTAAACATTGATTGTGTTGGTAACCGGGTTAGCGCAATGACCTTTGGTCCTCAAAAGGTTATAATAGCTGTTGGAGTAAATAAAATATGCCGTGACACTGAAGAAGCATTCAATAGAAATGAAACTATAGCTGCACCATTGAACATAAAAAAATTAAATTGGGACAATCCTTGTATTAAAACAGGAGTTTGCATGGATTGTCATAGTAGTACCAGGGGATGCAGAGTTTATTCTGTCATTAAACGAAAGCCTATGCAAAGCAATATAACCGTATTAGTCATTGGAGAAGAACTAGGGTATTAATACTTCATAGCTAATGATGATCAAGAAGTATAATTATTCTGGAGTTAGTCTAGCCTTGGATATATTTAGATATATATATATTAGAAAATTTGACTACAATCTCCTTAACTTATATTTGTATATAATTTCATGGCACATCTATTAAACAATTTTTAAGGCATTAAATAAAGGAGATACAAATGTTTAATTTTATAAAACTTTACAAAGGATTACCAAAAAACGTATATATATTATTTTGGATTCAATTAATAAATAGACTTGGTGATTTTGTTGTCCCATTTTTAGCAATGTTTCTAATTAATAAATTACAATTCAATTCAAAAACAGCTAGCATACTGGTAACTTGCATAGTTCTATTGCAGATTCCAGGTTCTATGCTGGGAGGTATTATCTCTGATTATTGGAGTCGAAAGGGCACATATATTTTATCCCAAACATTATCGGGATTATGCATATTATCATGTGTATTCATAAATAACAAAATATGGATCGTTATTTTAATTTTTCTATCGGCTTTCTTTAGCGCATCTGTTAAGCCAACAGTAAATACAATGTTATATGACTTTTTACCTCCCAATAAAAGAAAAACTGGACAATCCCTTTTGTATTTAGGGGTGAATTTAGGTGTATCCCTTGGAACACTTTTAGCTGGGTTTATGTTTAATCATTATTTAAAATTGTTTTTTATTTGCGATGCTGCTACTTCTTTTGTTGCAGTGGGCTTAGTGGTATTTAATATAAAAGATGAAGGAAAAAGAAATTTAAAAGTTAACACCAAAAATAAGCTAGGTTTTATACATGAGTTAAAAACAAACTATAAAATCATATTTTTTCTATTTTTATATTTAATGTATAGTTTTATCTACGCACAAAACAGTTTTTCATTACCACTTATGCTAAATAGCTTATTCGATGGTAATGGTCCTGTATTTTTCGGTTACTTGATGAGTATTAATGCAATTACAGTTGTTTCACTAACAGCCTTAATAACCTATTTAATGAGAAAAAAATCCTCTCTTATTAATATAACTTTTGGAGGTGCTTTATATGCTATTGGTTTTGGAATGATAGGTATCTCTAGGCATTTTTCTCTTTTCATATTGTCTACAATATTTTGGACTATTGGAGAAATACTAAATTCTACAAACTTTGGAGTATATCTTGCAAACAATAGTAATGAAGAAATGCGAGGACGTTACTCCTCCTTAATGTTCATTTGTTACTCATTAGGAAGAGCTAGTGGCATATTTTTCATGGGGGGATATATAAATAAATTTGGTATAACTGCAGTTTGGCCTTTCATAATGCTAATAGCTTGTTGTATAAGTTTAACAATGTTTTTATTTCATATTAGTTCTAAAAAAAGTAGCAGCTTAAATTTTTAATCATTCCATAGGACAACGGTTCAATAAAATTACAATTGTGTGAAAATCTAATAAAATCCATGACCTTGTAAATGTTCTTGTGGTCATGGATTTTTTTCTAAGGTTATGTTATTATGAGCATGTTAATTAGTTTTGTGAATAGTTTGTGCAATTATAATCAGTAATTTGGATAACAAGGGGTGAAAAATATGGATATGAAACAATTAGTAACCTTTACAACTGTTGCAAGATTGAATAGTTTTACTCAAACAGCAAATGTATTGGGATATGTACAGTCAGCTATTACTTCTCAAATTCAGTTACTAGAAAAAGAATTAGGTATTAAATTATTTGATAGAATTGGCAAAAAAGTATCCTTAACCTCTGAAGGAAGAGAATTTCTTTTATACGCCAAACAATTGCTTAATATATGGGAAAATGCTAAAGGTATTGCCTCTAACTCAGATATTATCAAAGGAACCCTTTCTATTGGTGTGGTTGAATCTATTTGCGCTTTCAAACTTCCGAACATTCTAAAAGAATACAATGAACTTTATCCTGAGGTTGAAATTGTTCTAAAAACCGGTAATTCCCGGGAACTACAATCATTATTGCGGGATAATCAAATTGATGTAGCAATTTTACTGGATTCGGTAATATCTTATCCTGAATTTGTTATAAAATCCAGCCAAGAAGAACCAGTATCCTTATTAGTTGCTCCTAACCACCCTTTACTACAAAAGGGCAGTGTTTGCTCCGAAGATTTGTCTAAGCATCCACTGTTACTTACCAGACAAGGATGCTTCTTTAGAAATATTTTTGAAAGAATTTTGTCAGATACCGAGGTTACGTCTAAAATAACCTTAGAAACTAGTAATATTCAAACAGTTAAGCAGCTTACTATTTTGGGTTTTGGTATAACATTACTTCCACGGTTTACTGTTCTTAATGAATTGGATAGCAAACAGTTAATAGAACTTAATTGGAGTGGACCAGCTTTTGATATTATGACACAAGTTATTTGCCATAAGGACAAATGGATTTCTCCAGCATTAAAGTCCTTCATAATGTTAATACAAGAAAGTGCTTAGTCCTGCCGGCTTAAGCCATCAAACTTCAGCTTTGAAATATCAGTTAATGTGTGAATTATTGCTTCATATCCTAATAAAATCTCTTCTCTATTATTAAGAATACTGTTAAAAGTTTTTATATTTTTCTTAAAGGACGAACCAAATACTAAGATGAAACATTGTATATAAATAACAACAACTTCGCTTAGATATTTATTTAAGTGCAGTTGTTGTTTTAATAGTATTTTGTGAGAATTTAGTCCGTAAAAGTAAGGAAATATTATATAATAAAGATAAAGACTCAAGTAAGTACTCAATTAAATCTCAAAATGTATTAGTAGCTTTATCATTAAAATGGTTTGAAGCTGATACAATACAAGAAAAACAGAAAATCGAAGAAGAAATAATTAAATATAGAAATGAGAACCCAAAGGATTCTTGGTTAGAACGTTATACCGAAAATGTGGCTAATAATGTCTTAGGAGGGGTTGTCGGTCAAATCCTGTTAAATGCTAATGATATTAGTGAAGATAAGTTAGCTTACAATATTGATAAATTAAATGAAGCAAAGGGTCAGCATATCTATAACGTATTAGGTGGAGAAGATTCACCACTAATATCCGGAATCACAAAAAGATTACAATGCGTAGGAAAAACACCTAGTAAAACATCACCTACGGGTAAACAAGTTATTGATAGAATGTTGAAAGATGGTACTATAAAAGTAGAGAATGGTATAACTAAGTTTAAAGCATATGATGGCAAATGGTATAAATTAAAATACGCAGATATGGCACATAAAACAGACGCAGTTAAGTGGTGGAATAAAGAGGGAAGAATAAAAGAAACATACCTACCCCCATTAGATAAAGAAAAGCCTTCAGATGTGTGGGAACAGATGGAAATGGATTTACCTCCTATGGATGAACCACCTATAGAAGAAGTACCTCCTGTAAAATTACCATCTGTAAAATAAAATTAAAACAGATGAATGGAGTGATTGGAATGGAAGAACTAGTATTAAATGAAAGATTAAGTAAGGCTATACATGATTTAATGCGTTCGACTAATCAGTATTATGAGCAAAAGAACTATGATAAAATATTAGCAACTCTAAAACAAGCATGGTACCTGTTACCTTTACCAAAAGAAAATTATGATGAAAGTTTCCATCTAGCAGAGGCTATTTGTGAAGTTTATATAATGTTAAATAATTTTGAAGAAGCAGTACTATGGTCAAACCAACTATTCAAGTGTGCTACTTTTAGAATTGATAGTGGAGAAAGGTATTTCTTAGCGGCTAAAGTATTATTTGGAATGAAAGATTATGAAAGAGCACGAAAATATTTCTCAGCGGCTAATGAAATGTCAGATGGAAGATGTTTTGAGGATGAAGACAGGAAATACGTTAATTTCTTTAGAAAAGGTATTACAAATGATTAATTCAAAATAATAGTCAGTAACAAGCGCAGCTAAGGCTTTGTAACGTCCTTTAGCTACGCTTACTAAAAAATAACAGAACAAAATAAGAAATAGATGAATAGGATGGGTTAGTTAAAGAATGTAATAAAAGGCTAATGATTTGAGGTAGTATAATTTTAACTTTAATTTTATCACATCTCCCATTATCTAACGATTTAATTCTGAAAATCAAATAATTTTTATGAACACTGCATTATCCAATTTTGAATTTTGGAGTGTTTTTAGTTGCTTTTTTAAAAACTGTATTTTAATATTGATATATTAAAATAAACAGATGATGTTATAATACAAATACTATTTGTATTTATTTTAAATTTACGATATATACTCTTTCTGAAAATATTGTGACATAAATACTGTAGAAGGAAATACGAACGATGGTCTTTGAAAATGGAATAATTCAGTGTTAAAAATCCCTACGCTTTTTATATAATTCTAAAAATATATGGAAAATGTGGTACAATTTTTATATTGATTAAATCACAATCGTAAACTATTGTACAACAGTAAGAAATTTATAATTAATTTTTACAGAAGTAACGAGAATGTACATACTAGGGGGTGATATGAGGTGTTTGAAATTAAATATAGGATAGTTGAGGATATAAAAGAACTTTTGCTTTTAACACCTGAAGTTTTTGATGATGATTTCAATGACTTTGAGGGACAAATTGAGTTGAATTTTAATGGCAATAAAATAGGTTATGTATTTGAAGGAAAAATTTCTGAAGAAATGTTTAAGGTAGGATGCTTCCAAGATGAGTGGGTAATATTATGGTTTACACACCTTATTCAAGCAGTGAAACTTTTAAGGAAAAATAACTATTTAATCTTTTCTGAAATTGAATGTAGTGATTGGATAGATCTAACAAAATTAGGTGACAGTATTAAAGTCAGAGAACTTAGACAAATTCCGTATAATATTAAAAATTTTAAATATGGAGGTACACCTGCAATGTCAGTGACTCCTCTTTGTGCAGAGATTGTGTTAAATACAGGTGAAACATTCACAAAGGATGTTGAAATGGAAACTACCGATTTTGTAGAATCTTTCATATCATATACAGAATTTGAACAAGAAGTCAAAAGGAAATCTATGATGCTTCTTAATGAAATCAGAGATGTATTTCCTAATTTGATTAATTCCAAATCGATTAAAGAATTTAAGGAGTTAGTATATGATATTGATGATTAGTTTGCAACCTTTTTTTTAGCGTAACAACTGAAAAAACGAACGATTTATCTAAACACTGTATTATTCAAAGTTGAATTCTACGGTGTTTTTTCGTCGCATTACAAAGATTATATGAATTAAATATAGTTATAAAAAAGGATCTATAATTTTAATCATAGGTCCTAAATTATTTAACTTGCTTAACCATTTTAGAAAACAATTCTATTAAATTAGTCATTTCTTTATCATTTAATTTGTTCCATTCAAAAATTGGATGGATAAAAGTGAGTGAAAATCATAACAAAATGATGTGTACTCTACCCGACCTCTGAATCCTGCAATAAAATTAGTTATTAAGTTAACTAATAAACAAGCTGTCATGTTACCAACTCCTCCCATAAAACAAGCAATGATAAAGAGTAGTGTATAGAACGAAAGTGAAATTATCAATTTGTCAAAGACAATCATTTTATCACAGAAATCGAGTGCACCGGCATTCTCAGTCAGGAGTCGAGTACAGTACACAATTATAAGATTGTACCACATAAACATTTCATAATCAATATAGATGAATGGTTAAGTTATATTTCAAAAATTATACGAATTAAATATAGTTATTAAAGAAGAAACCTATAATTTTAATTATAGGTCCAGATTGTTCAAGAACCCAGCACTTTTAAAAGTGCTGGGTAAAATTATCGATTCTAATTTATGCGGTAGTATTTATAGAAAATATCAACATCTTCAAATATTTGTAAATAGTTGTTTCGTAAAATCAAAAAAATGTGCGATAGCACTCTGGCTATCTTTTTCATATTCTGAACTGCTGCCGTAAGTAGGCATTGTTCAGAAACTTTTTTGATTCCACGCAAACGAGCATAGCGTAGACCATGAAGATTTTTTGAATCTGCAAAGCTACGCTCAATTTTTTCTTTTCGTCTATTATATATACTTTTTCCTTTTTCTGTCTTGGTAAACTTAAAAACTTCTTCTTTATAGTCCTCCCAAACATGGCGTCTAATAGTTCTAAAGCTTGCTTTATCTGAAGTTAAACATTTATCTCTATATTTACAGTTTGTACAATTATCTGAATTACTAACATATTCTTTATAGCCTTGTCTATTGGTTGTTTTATATTTTAATAGGTACTTATTTTCACAAACATAACCATCTAAATCTTTAACATACTGAAATCTATATTTTGTAAATTTGCCTTTAACGTGCGGTCCTAGTCTAAAGCCTAAAACGGCCTTATAACTTTTCTCAGAAAGTTTTTTACAAATTGGATTAGTTGAATAACCAGCATCAGCAACTACATATTTTGTGTGAAAATTAAACTTTTCTATTTGTGTTTTTAATCTATCAATATAAGGATCTACATCATTAATATTTCCTGGAGTTACGTAGACATCAGTTATTATATTGTATTTGCCATCTACTGTTCTATGATCCAAATAGAAGAAACCTTTCGGTTTACCTTCTCTAACCATGTATCCACTTTCAGGATCTGTAGTGCTTACTTTTATTTCTTTAGTTTCAGCTATTTTTTCTTTTTTTTTAAAGGTTTTTTTCCATGTTCTATTCTATCTTTATCAATATCTTTTTCCAGTTGTTCAAGATATCCTTTAGTTGACTGAGTAATTATTTCTTTAGTAAACTTATTTTTATTAGCGTTAGCTTTTAAGTGAGTTGAATCTGTGTATAAAATTTTACCATCTACTAATTTTTTATTTATAGCTTGAAGTACAATATTATCAAATATCTTTTGATATATATTGGTATCTTTAAATCTTGCTATTCTATTTTGACTTATAGTTGAATGACTTGGAATTTTATCTGTAAGATTATATCCCAAAAACCATCTATAAGCTACATTAACTTCAATATCTTTAACAAGCTGACGTTCTGAACGTATACCAAATAGATATCCAATAAAAAGCATTTTAAATAAGACTACTGGATCTACTGATGGCCTACCATTATTGTGACAATATAAATCTTTTATTAGTTCTCTTATAAAAGAAAAATCAATATATTTATCTATTTTTCTAAGGATATGGTTTTTGGGAACTAAATTTTCTATATAAACTAATTCTAATTCATTTTGTTTTTCTGAATTATTTGTAAGCATATATTACCTCCGTAAAAACCCTATCGGGTTAATTTTATCTATATTATATATTCGACATTTATACAGAAAATCCTTTTTGAATCAAAAAAATCCCTATCGGGCAAAAAATTAAAAGAGCTGCTGACAAAATATGTTTATCAACAGCCTGAACCTATAATTTTAATTATAGGTCCTGAGTTACTTAACTTGTTTCACCATCTTAGAAAACAACTCTATCAAATTAATCATTTTCTTATCATCCAACCCATAACTTATAGCCTTTTCAACAGTATCCTGCCATCAAGTATTAACAAGATCTTTCTTAACTAGAAAATCCCTATAAGTATAAAGAGAAGGGGGATGTTTAATAACATTAACCAATACACCAATAATTCTATGATTAGAAGTCATTGGAATATCTTTATAATTAGGATTGGCAGCTCTAAGGAATGGAGTGCCATTTTCCTGCATGAAAAATTTTAATGTAGCACACCAATTACCATTATTCTCACCTGCAGCAACTAAATCGCCATGAGAAGCAACATTTGAGTGCTTAAAGATAGGAAGCTCTGTTTCCAGAGCCCCTATATCAAAAGTACAATTTCACAACACCTAAATATTATTTCCAAGATATATCTGCAGCTTTTCTTGGTACAGTTCTCATATATTTAACTTTTGGATAGCCTATCACCATACAGGTAACAACTTGTTTACCTTCCTTAACTCCAAGGAAGTCCAAAATCTCTTTATTGTCCTGTGCAGCTCTTACGAAAAATCCACTGAAGAAGGTTCCAAGTCCTAAGGCATTAGTCATTAATTCCATATTTGAAGAAGCCAGGGCTCCATCTACAACTGAATTAGCTGTAACAATTACTAATGCTGGAGCATTGAAGAATAGTTTGTCATTGAAATTAGGATTTTCTAAATATTCTTCATACATTTTTAACCATAACTCAGCATATCTCTTATATGCCATAGTCTGAGGAGTTAGATTAGCTAACATAGTTTCTCCTATTTTTTTCAGGCTTTTAAGAGTTAAAGCTTTAAGCTCCTGTATTCCTTCTGTTACTACTGTATAAGATACATCCTGCATATTACTGCCAGTTTGAGTAAATCTTCCTGCTTCTATAATTTTAGAAATCTTCTCTTTCTCTACTGGCTTATTTTCAAATTGTCTTATAGTTCTTCTAAACTTAATGAAATTCAATAAACTATCAGGCTGTATTGAAAATTCTTCTTTATTATATTCTTTTACATCTTCCATATTGTATTCATCAGTTGTTATTGCTGCTTTAGGGCATACTGCTATGCAATGGCCACATTTAAAACAAGTTACATTGTTAATTTTAGCTTTGTTATCAACCATTTCTATATCTCTTGGAAAACAATCCTTAACACATAATCCACAGCCTACACACTTTTCAGTATCTACTTTCATCATATTACCATCTCCACTCGTATTTTTATTTATTATAAAATCATTCTTCACTGTCCTATGTCAATTGTCCTCTGTCCTCTGAAGAAGTGTCCTCTGTCCTCTGAAGAAGTGTTACACTTGTAACTTATTTGCTTATATAATATAATATTAGAAAAGTATGGTCAATACTTTTAGCTTAAGTGATACATTATAGAAAGGAATGTAACCTTTATGAAAAAAGAAACACAAAACATCACAGCTTTAAGGTCTCAAACGTGGATTACAGAAGCTCTTTTAGCGTTAATGGAAGAAAAAGAATTTAATAAGATTACAATTACAGAAATAATAAAAAAGGCTGACTTAACCCGTCAAACCTTTTATAGAAACTTTAATACAAAGGAAGAAGTACTTAATGAATATGTAAAAAAATTATATAAAGACTGTTTTGATGAAATAGAACAAATGCCCCAAAAGAATATGTATAAAATATTGGTAACTTATTTTCATTATTGGCATAAAAATAAGGATTTTTTGTTATTAGTAAAAAAAAGTAAGGTCAATCATAAAGTTATGGATTTCTATTATCCCTATATGGGCAAATATTTTGACCAAGCAATTATTAAACTTTATGCCAACTCTGATTTAGAAATATCATATATGAAACATTTTCTATTAGGTGGTTTAGTTCAAGTAAAAGCTCATTGGCTGGAAAATAATTTTATAGAAACTCCTGCACAACTTGCAGAACTTGTATTAAAGCTTATAAATCCTTTAATTTATGATGTTAAGGAACTATAGAACTATATTTTTTACAAATACTTTTTTATGTAAGAAGGTTTTAGAGAAATTATTTGAAAAGGATGATAAGTATTAAAATTTATTATTCTTAATACAATTTAGGCAAATACCCCATTTGAACCATTGCATTGAAGTATGTTGCAAAACGTTGATTACGTTTTTTAATATCCTCCTCATTTATACCAATAAAAATTATCACTTTATACATGAGACTACATCCAGGACAGGTAAAATAATAATCTCCAGTAGTTTCTTCAAAGAAGAAACAAATATCATCCATCTCAGATCTGTTAGCAATTCCATATGTACAGTTCTTGAATTTTGAATACACTTCATTATAGAAAACTTCATTACGTTTTGTATATGGTAAATAGTATCCATGAAGATTAAGTCCATATTGTTGAGGAGACTCAAAATGAGCATCATAAAACATATCACTTTTTTCTTTATGCCATTTGGCTATTTCTTCATTTGTCATATCAGAAAATCTTGGTGCTTTATGCTCTTCATCTTTAAAATGTTTCATAATCACAACTGATTTAAAAAGGTCCATACGCTCATCATTTAATGCTATAGGCATAGCATCACACTGTTCTAAAAAATACTTTTTTATTTCTTTAAATGTATGAGGACATGCAGTTACTAATTTAGCATACATTTCCATAACTTGGTGAATTTCTTTATCTAATTTATCATCCGATATCTTTACTACTTTACTAACAATACCAGTTATATTACCATATTTGTTTTCTTCAATAGACATCAATATCTCTCCAAACTCATAAAATAAAAATAATTAAACTCTATTATATTATATTTTATTTTAGTATTTCGTTTAAACTTTATGAATATTATATCATATTTCCAAAATGGTATTGCTGCTTACTAATAAATTAATGGCATCAAGCCCTTTTTCATATAAAACACTAATACTCTTTGCAATATAGTTGTTGAAATCTTGCATGATAAACTAGTTTTTTGCACAGCCTTGGTTGAACTTGCTAATAGTAGCAAAAAAAAACTATTCTAGGGTTCGCAAAAATTAGAAATTTCAGGCAAACACTTTTAATACTCCACAGGTGTAAATTTCTAAAAATTATACCAATACTATGTTAAGTAAAATTTGGTATAATTAGAGGAGAATAATTATGGATTATCAAAGAATTGAGGATTCTGTTTTTAAAAGTTCTATGGACTTTTTTGGACAAAGTGCAGTTAATTTCTTTGGAATTTTTGATTTCCAATATGAAAAAAGGATATCGAGAAGTTTTTCGATTAAATAAAGAGTTTAGTTATCAAATGAACAAAAAATACAGCTAGAAGGAGGAAAGAAATGTTTAATTACAGCACTTTGGAAAGTATAGATGTGGAGAAATTATATAAAACTTTTATAGAAGCATTTTCTGATTATCAAGTAAAAATTGATTTACCGATTTTAAAGTTTCAACAAATGCTTCAAAGACGAGGATATGTTTCAAAAGCTTCAATAGGAGCATTTGAAAATAATGCATTAGTTGGTTTTCTTTTAAATGGAATTAGGTACTGGGATGGTAAATTAACTGCATATGACACAGGAACAGGTGTTATAAAAACTTATAGAAAACATGGAATAACAAGTAATATGTTTTTTAATACAAAACAGCTGCTCGAAGAAATGGGCGTGGAACAATATTTACTTGAAGTAATTCAATCAAATATTTCTGCAGTTCGTCTATATAAAAAACAAGGCTTTGAAATATTAAGAGAGTTTGAATGCTTCAATTTAGATAAAAATAAATATATTCCTACAGCAGCATATGAGACTCAACATATAAATAGTATTACTAAAAGTAATTGGAAAGAATTTGCAAAGTTTTGGGATTTTAAACCATCATGGCAAAATTCTATTGATTCAGTTAATGATGCATCAGGTACATTTGTATATTCTATTATAATCATAGATAATACTATAGTTGGTTATGGAATTATTGATAAATATACAGGAGATATCCCACAGATAGCAGTAGATAAAAATTATAGAGGTAGGGGGATTGGGAGAAGTATATTTGCAGATTTATTTAAGAATACGGAAGCATATAATATTAAGGTTCTAAATGTAGATAATCACTGCGATTCTATGAAAGATTTTTTATTGAATTTAAAATTTGAACAAAATGTTAGCCAATATGAAATGGTTTTGAAATTATAAATATAGAAAATATGTAAAAAATGGTAATGTACAATTGATTTACTCTACTGAAAGGAGAACATCTTCAACTAAAATGTTTTATAATAAAGTACTTGGTTATGCAAAAGCAAAACAAGTAAATTTAAAATTGACATAAATTACTGAAATATTGTAGTGTATAATAAAAAAGGAGGTGAATTTATCATGATTTTAACTATAGTAGTTAGCTCCATGCAAAGATTGTAAGATATGAAAAACTTTTGCTTGGAGCCAATATATTAAGTTTTTCATATTTTAATTAATTTTTGCATCTTCATTTATATATTAAATGTAGATTGGAGCAAAGAATTTATGAAATATGAAAAAGCACAAAATATATTGCCAGACAATATAATTGAGATAATTCAAAATTATATTGATGGTGGATATATATATATACCTCGAAAAGATGAAAACAAAAAATCCTGGGGGGAAAATACTGAAACTAAAAAATATCTTCAAGAACGGGATAAAGAAATATTTGATAGATATTCTTTAGGCGTGCCTGTTAAAGTTTTATCTCAAGAGTATTTTTTAACAGAAAGCAGTATTAGAAGAATAATCAGAAAGCAAAAAAAATATGATTAATATAAAAGACATGTTTTTCACAGTTATTACTATGAAAAATATGTCTTTAATTTTCATATATAAGTATTTTTAAAGGGAATGTTGTATTAAGAATAAATACTACAATAATATTATGTTGATTTTAAATTTGTAAATCAATATGTTGTATGTAAATTCCTTAGTGAGGCATCCACATATGATTATAAACATTACAGAATTATTTATGAACTTGGTCTTTGCATCTTATGATGATATTATTCATTGTGAGATATAAGGAGGAGATAATTGTGAGCATTTTAAAAATCGAAAATATGAGTCATTCATTTGGTGACAGAATATTATTTAATAATGCATCTTTTAGATTGTTAAGAGGAGAACATATTGGACTTATTGGTGCTAATGGCGAAGGTAAATCAACCTTTATGAAAATTATAAATAATGAAATTTTACCTGATTGTGGTACTATTGAATGGAATAGCAAATTCAATATTGGATATATGGATCAGTTGGTTGATTTAAAAGAAGGAATTACTGCAATAAATTTTTTAAAAAAAGCATTTATAAATTTATTTAATATAGAGAATAGAATTAATGATTTATATATTAAACTTGGTAATATGAATATGGAGGAAATGAATAAAAGCTTAAATAAAATTTCTACTTTGCAGGAAATCTTAGACAAGAGTGATTTTTACAGTATTAATTCGAAAATACAGGGAGTGGCAGCTGGTCTTGGAATTAATGAGCTTTTATATAAAGATGTTTCAGATTTAAGTGGAGGGCAGAGAACTAAAGTTTTACTTGCCAAGCTGCTTTTAGAAAAACCAGATATTTTATTGTTAGATGAGCCAACTAATCATTTGGATGAAAGACATATAGAATGGCTTAGAAATTATTTATCAAACTATGAAAGTGCATTTATATTAATATGCCATGATAATAGTTTTTTAAATAGTGTAGTAAATGTAGTTTATCACCTTGAACACAAAGTATTAACAAGATATGAAGGAAACTATGACTATTTTGTTAAGCTTTATAAAATACGAAAACAGCAGAGGATAATTGAATATAAAGAGCAGCAAAATAAAATTGCAAAGCTTGAAGAATATATAAGAAAAAATAAAGTTAGAACAGCAACTGCAAAACAAGCTAAAGCAAGAGAAAAGCAACTTAATAAAATTGAAAAAATAGAAATTAAAAAAGAAATCATAAAACCTCATTTTAATTTTAAAAGTATAAGAATGCCAGAAAACATAATTTTTAAAACTAGTAATTTAATTATTGGATATGATAAACCCTTAAGCAAGCCTTTAAATTTAAGTATGAAAAGAGGACAAAAAATTGTAATAACAGGAGCTAATGGGTTAGGAAAAACTACTCTTTTAAAAAGTTTACTTGGATTATTAAGACCTATAAATGGTAAAGTAATTTTAAGTGATTATAAAAAGATTGGATATTTTGAGCAGGAAATTATAGGAGATAATACTAATTCAGTTCTATATGAGGTTTGGAACGCTTTTCCAAATTTCACTCAAACAGAAGTAAGAAGCAGCCTTGCTAAATGTGGATTAACAAGACGACATATAGATAGCTCCATTAACTTATTAAGTGGAGGAGAACAAGCTAGAGTTAGACTATGCAAGCTAATTAATAAACCTACAAATGTATTAGTTTTAGATGAACCTACAAATCATTTGGATATATATGCTAAAGATGAACTTAAACGTGCCTTAAAAGAATATGATGGAAGTATAATTTTAGTATGTCACGAGCTAGAGTTTTATAGAGATATTGCAACAGATGTATGGAGTTGTGAAGATTGGAGATACTCTACTAAATGATATTAGTAAGCTCTGGCAAGGCTTCGCAAGGACTTCCGGGGGCTGTTAACAAATTCAATTTGTTCAAGTTTCTGAGGACATATATGTTGCTAATATGATAGGTAAAAGAGATATAAGGAGAGGCAAAGCAGGTGTTCCTATTAGATATGAAGCCGTTGACAAACTTTTGCAGATGTAATTAGGAGGTAGCAAGTTAGAAAATGGATTATGTTAAATATATACGCAATAGAGTTGGGCATGATGCAATAAATTTAACAGGAGTAAATGTACTGATAATAAATCCTAGCAATGAAATTTTACTTCAAAGAAGAGGAACATTCCCATATAAATGGGGGCTAGTTGGAGGAATTACGGAATTAGGAGAATCCCTTGAAGAAACTGCAGTTAGGGAGGCAAAGGAAGAGACAGGATTAGAGGTTAAAGAACTAAATTTATTAGGAACCACTTCAGGAGAAGAATGTCTCATAGAATTTCCAAATGGCGATAAGGCATATTTTATAAGTGTTGGATATTTTACTAAAAGCTTCAGTGGAATATTAAATATAGATGGTTTAGAAACTAAGGAATTAAAGTTTTTTAGTTATGAAGAATTACCTAAGGATATACCAAATACCCATAGAATAATGATAGATAAGTATTACAACATATGTAAGTAAATATATTTTAGTTTTCAATTATTGTGAAATAAGAAATGGTGAGAATAAGTTTTTCTTTATATTTGCAATGACAGACGTATTTAATAGATTTATTGTGGATTATGCAAAATGACAAATGGAGGATTTTAAAACTACCAAGTTCAATCTGGTAGATAGCTTGGTTTTATCTCAATTTGTCTATATTCATTTTGATAAAGTTGTATCATGGATTGCAGATAGCAGGGAACCTGTAAGAATTGGAAACTTGCCCAAAGCAGAGCATATTCCACACATGCTTTATAAACTGAGGATTGGCGCAAAAAAGTAGTTATAACCATGGGAGCTGTAAAGGGTATTGATGCAGAAACTAAGCGTTTTGTTTTTGATACAATAATATCACTTTTGGCATTGTATGTGAAGAATTTACCTTTCTTAACTCCAAGGAAGTACAGAAATAATAAAAAAGGCTGACTTAACCCGTCAAATCTTTTATAGAAACTTTAATACAAAGGAACTATAGAACTATATTTTAAATTTATTTATATCCATATTCAATTTTTCTGTACTTTCCCTTGATAGTGAAGCTTGATCTATAGCTTTTTGCATCTCTTGAATTGAAAGTGTTAAGTCTTTTGCAGTGGAACAGAATTCATGGATAATAGTATTTATAAAGCTTGTAGTAACTGAATAAGATTTAAATCAACATTAAAATATAATAAAAATAAGCTTTACGAAGGCGGCAGGATTATGAGTTCTGTTAAATAGAATATATCTTAATTCTATTTTTTATTTAAAAATTATAATTCCAATTATTCTAATATGGAACGTAGTAAAGACTATAAATACAAAAATCGAGAAAAGCAAAAATATTTAGGTAATTAATTGTGCAAGTTTCTTATGTTGTATTATAGTTGTAGAATATCTTATACAAGGAGGAGACATTATAAATATGGTTTAGATGCTCCAGCAGTAGTAATAGGATATATTACTGTGGGTATACTGTTTTTAATTTTAGGAATTACCCTCTCTTTTCTAGAAAAAAATTTATAATGAAAATTAAAAATAAATGAATATTAATATTCTACTATTTAATTATTTGGACATTAATACATCATAAGGTATTTCAGCCGGAATTGATATGACATTAGGCTTTGTTTCAGCAAGCAGTAAGAAATGCTTTGTATTTGGAATATTATCGTTGTTTCCGAAATTTTTAGAACGATTTGGAGGGGGTTTTTAAAGTGGAAATAATTGAAGGTGAATACATATTTACAGATAACTCTACTCGAATTAAATTAGGTGAAGTTTGTAACTTGTTAAGGCAATCTCATTGGGCTAAAAATCGATCTGTTGAAACCATTGCTAAAACAATTGAAACTTCACTTTGTTTTGCAATTTATCACAATGATATACAAATTGGATTTGCAAGAGTTGTAAGTGATTATGCTGTTTACAGTTTAATATTAGATGTAATTATTGATGAAAAATATAGGGGGAATGGCTTGGGAAAAAAACTAATTGAGTTTATAAACAACCATGCAAATATAAAAGACACAAGTAAAGTTCTTTGGACAAAGTATGCTGAAAAATTATATTTGAAGTGTGGATTTAAAGAAGAGGATTTCTATAAATTTATGTTTAATAGGCCTTAATTAAAATACTGTAGTGACGAAATATGAAAATAATGTCTAACAATCTAAAAATTTAAATATGTAAAAATCGTTCTTTGAAAATTTAATAATGCAGTGATTATTATGTTATTAATATTAACTAATTAAGAAAAATTTCATTTTGTAAAAGGGAAAGGTCGATATTTTTGTATTTGAGTTCAATTCAAAATCAATTAAACTGTTTTTAACATCATGGGAAAAATAAGTTAATGTTGACATATATATGAATGAAAATTAAAATAAAGGAGTATGTGAATATTAATGTAAAGCTACATGCATGGGGGAGAAAATAAATGGATTTTAAATTAGACATAGGGGAATTGACTAATACAATAAGAGACTAT
The DNA here is from genome assembly GCF_033561535.1 of Clostridium sp. JS66. Taxonomy (NCBI): domain Bacteria; kingdom Bacillati; phylum Bacillota; class Clostridia; order Eubacteriales; family Clostridiaceae; genus Clostridium; species Clostridium sp. JS66. The sequence goes on from NZ_CP131467.1 coordinate 1,664,654, forward strand.
GAAAATTTTATAAAGATACTAGAAGAACAAAAAGGAAATATAAATAAAACAGTTAAAGAACTTACAGACATGGGATGGTCAGGTGCAGCAAAAGATAAATTTGAACAAAATCATAGTAAAAAGCAAGAGTTTTATACAAATTTAGAAGAAGATTTTAAGTATATGGAAAATGTAATGGAAAGATATGCAAAGCCAGATGCGATTAAATTAAAGAAAAGATGTGAGGGTTTTGAAGCTTGTATAAAAAGAAGTGCAGGAGGAGCGGCTCTTACACATGATGATATAGGGATTATTTCACTTCAATACTCAGGTCAAGCTCTAATAAATAAAAATGTTGATGAGTGTGTAAATAACCATTTAAAAAAAATGGATTCTAAATTTGTAGAAATACAAAATTTATTGAATAGCCTAACCTTTACAACATTTCCTATTGGAGAAGATATTGAAAAGGCACGAAAGTCGCTAAAAGATCAAACAACTAGTTTGACAGATTTTAACGATTCCTTTAATCAGTATTGCAGTGGTGTTAAGACATTGGAAAGCAATATATGTTCAGTGTTTAGGCATATGTCCGGAATGTCTGATAATGATTTACGTAAGATTAGAGAAATGGGACTTATTTCAGTGGATGGAAAAGTAGACAAAAATAAAATACTGCAATTAATGATGAAGAATCCAAAAGATTTAACAGATGAAGAAATTGATATGTTAGAGCTTTCAGAAATTATTTTAGGTCAAGATGAATACTGTAAATTAAGAGAAGAAGCCATATCATTTCCAGATATATTATATGATAAAGATAAGGATTCAGATAAGTACTCAATTAAATCTCAAAATGTATTAGTAGCTTTATCATTAAAATGGTTTGAAGCTAATACAATAGAGGAAAAACAGAAAATCGAAGAAGAAATAATCAAATATAGAAATGAGAATCCAAAGGATTCTTGGCTAGACCGCTATACTGACGAGGTGGCTAATAATGTCTTAGGAGGGATTGTTGGTCAAATCCTGTTAAATGCTAATGATCTTAGTGAAGATAAGTTAAATTATAATATTGATAAATTAAATGAAGCAAAGGGTCAACATATCTATAATGTATTAGGTGGAGAAGATTCACCACTAATAGCCGGAATCACAAAAAGATTACAATGCGTAGGAAAAACACCTAGTAAAACCTCACGTACAGGCAAACAAGTTATTGCTAGAATGTTAAAAGATGGTACTATAAAAGTACAGAATGGCCAAACTAAATTTAAAGCGTATGATGGTGAATGGTATGAACTAAGCTACGGAGATATGTCACATATAACTGATGCAGTTAAATGGTGGAATAAAGAGGGAAGAAAGTATGGTGAAAGGGCTCCAGAAGTAAGAAAATGGATGTTAAATCCAGATAATTATTATCTTGAACACCGTAGCAAAAACAGAGCAGATGGCGGAAGAATAAAAGAAACATACCTACCCCCATTAGATAAAGAAAAGCCTTCAGATGTGTGGGAACAGATGGAAATGGATTTACCTCCTATAGATGAACCACCTATAGAAGAAGTACCTCCTGTAAAATTACCACCAGTAAAATAAAATTAAAACAGATGAATGGAGTGATTGTAATGGAAAAGTTAATATTAAATGATAAATTAAGTAAAATCATAGATGATTTAATGTGCTCAACTAATCAGTATTATGAGCAAAAGAACTATGATAAAATACTAGCAACTTTAAAACAAGCATGGTACCTGTTACCTTTACCAAAAGAAAACTATAGTGAGAGTTTTCACCTAGCAGAAGCTATTTGTAGAGCTTATATATCATTGAACAATTTTGAAGAAGCTAAAAAGTGGTCGAATGAACTTTTTGAATGTGCTACTTTTAGAATTGACAGCGGAGAGAGATACTTTTTGGCAGCTAAGGTGTTATTTGGAATGAAGGACTATGACAGAGCATTAAAATATTTCTCTGCAGCTAACGAAATGTCAGATGGAAGATGTTTTCAAGGTGAAGACAGGAAATATGTTAATTTCTTTAGAAAAGGTATTATAAAAGATTAATTCAAAAATAACCAGCAGCAAGCAAGCTTAACTAAGGCTTTGTAACGTCCTTTAACTACGCTTACTAAAAAATAACAGAACAAAATAAGAAATAGATGAATAGGATGGGTTAGTTAAAGAATGTAATAAAAGGCTAATGATTTGAGGTAGTATAATTTTAACATTAATTTTATCACATATCCCCTTATCTAACGATTTAATTCTGAAAATCAAATAATTTTTACGAACACTGCATTATTCAATTTTGAATTTTGGAGTGTTTTTAGTTATGTTTTTCAAAAGCTACATTTTAATATTGATATATTAAAATAAATAGATAAGTTTATAATACAAAGATTATGTGAAGCAAATATAAAAATGAAGCTATAATTTATATAGTTTCATTTTTATTTAACCTGATTAACCATTTTGGAAAACAATTCTACTAAATTTATCATTTCTTTATCATTCAATCCATAACTTATAGCCTTTTCAACAGCATCCTGCTATCCAGTATTAACAAGGTCCTTTTTTACTAAGAAATCTCTATAAGTATAAAGAGAAAGTGGATGCTTAATAACATTAACCAATACACCAATAATTCTATGATTAGAAGTTATTTGAAAAACAAATCTAAAATTTATTTATTATAGTGTTATCAATGTGACTGATGATGATGTCTTTGGTTACATTTTAAATATTTTATAAGTAGTTTAATCTGTGGCAGCATATAATAAGAATTTTTACATAAAATATAAGTACTACGGGAAAATGGAGTTCCATCTGAAAAATATAAATCTTTAACATATCCATCAAAGTTGTCTAAACAAATTTTAGGAAGAATACTCCATCCTAATCCGCATTTAGCCATTTCTAAGCAAGTATCAATATTGTCAATCCAAAGTTTTGCATTGTCAATAGATATGCCATTTTCAAAAAGCCAAGTCTGGATTTTTCCTTGTGAAATAGGATCAGTAGTTTTGACAATGTATGAGTAAGAATTAAGAGAGAGATTTGCATTTTCATTACTGCATACGAGGCACATCGGTTCGGTATCTAATAGTATGATGTGTTCGTCCCACTTATATTCTCCACGTATGATAGCCATAGAAAATTCATCATTTTTAAGTCTACTATATAAATTTTTGCTATGATCAGTAATTATATTAACATCAACATTTGGAAATGACTCTGTATAACTTTTTAAAACCTTAGGAAGGCGATATCGTGCATAATTTAATGAAGCTCCTAAAGTTAGACTTCCACCGATAAAGTTATTGTTAGAGGATACATGTTGGCGCATCTGTTCTAAAGTATTTGCTGCAGTTCTAATATACGGGATGATGCTTTCACCTAAAGGAGTAAATAAAACTCCCTTTTTAGAGCGGATAAGCAAGTCAGTGCCTAAATCTTTTTCTATTTTTTTAATCCTCTTTGTCAAAGCAGGTTGAGTGATAAATAATTTTTCAGATGTTTTTGTAATACTTTTTAGTTCATATAGCATCAATATTAGTTTATAGTCTTTTTCATCCATAGTTATTAATCCTTTATTCATTACTTTTAGTTATGACTATTTATAAAATAGTATCATTATACATTATAACATATGATGTATATAATTAAATTAAATGATTAAGAAGGAATCATTATGCATATTAAAAAAGTACCCATGTGTATTTACTAATTGTTATATGCTACTGATGATATCATCAATCAAATATTTTTAAGAAATTTTTAATTTAAAAGGAGCTAAAATGATTAATGAAAATGAAATTAAATCAGATACTTTTACAATTACCAAGATGTTTCTTACATGGCTGCAAATTGGTTTTACATCATTCGGTGGTGGTGCTACTACTCAATATCTTATTCAAGAACAATTTATTTATAAACATAAATGGATAACAGTCGAAGAATATTCTAATATCATTGGAATGTGTCAAATAACACCAGGTATGAATATTATTGCATATACGATACTTATTGGGAAAAAGTTGTCTGGCGGTATGGGAATATTTTTATCTTTAGTAGGACTTATTTTTCCTAGTATAGCAGTTACAATTGCATTAACTACAATTTATACCTCTATTAGCAAGTTACCAAAAGTACATTCTATGCTTCATACAGTATTTGCTGCTATTTTTGGTATAGCTTTAGCTACTAATTGGAGAAATGTACAACCTGTTATTATGAAAAATTATAAACGAGGACACATGATTTTCTGGATAACACTTGTTATAATGATGGTCAGTGGAATTATTTATATACTTTTAAATCCACCTGTAATTTTGTTATATATTTTAGGCGGCCTATGTGCTGCTATTGCTTATTGGCATATTTCTAAGAAAGAGATGAGGGTTAATAAATGAGCTGGCTTATATTTTTTTGGACTTTACTTAAATCAGTTTTATTCTCTTCAGGAGGTTACGGTCCGTTACCTAGTTTGCACTCTGATTTTATAAATTATGGATGGACAGGACAAAAACAATTTACTGAATCCTTAGCAATTGGACAAATTACTCCTGGACCTAATGGACTTTGGGTTGTAAGTTTATGCTATTTAGTTGCTGGATTACGTGGGGCATTGTTGGCATGCATTGCGTTACTTTTACCACCATTATTAATCTTAATTGTTCAACGCTTTTATAATCGTATTGCCAGTTATCCTGCAACACAAGGCATGCTTGATGGTGTAGTGATTGTTATATCTACTTTTAGTGTAATAGTTGTATTTAAAATATTTGTAAACAATGGTATTGATATAGAAACAATTGCAATTGCATTGGCAAGTTTTGTATTAGCAATATCAAGACGTGTATCTACAAATGTTATATTACTAGTTTCGGCTTTAGTAGGTGTAATATTTAAATGATAACAATGGATAATTAACAACATTTTAGTGCTTAAAGATAGGAAGCTCTGTTTCCAGAGTTCCTATATCAAAAGTACAATTATTTGTATCAAAAATATAAAGAATCATTGGTGAAAGATGATGTATTGAATAATTCTGAGGAAATTATAACAGGTGATAAATTCGGAGATAAAAAATTAATTGCTGAATTAACTAAGGGTGGAAGCAATATTGAAGAAGGAACCTACAAAGGTATCAGGATTATGAGTCAAGTGTAAAATCAAAATTTAAATCTAATTCTTAATAAATTTATTAGAAATTAGAGTAATTAATCAGATGTAAGTATAAAGGGGGTTAATAAAAATATATTTATTCTATATATTGGTATGTGATTTTAGTTAATGTTACAATAGTTTTATATGGAATAATATATTAGAATAAAAAAATGTGAATAGGTGGTTACAATGAAAGAAAATAATACTTTAATAAATAAGATATGCATTAACTGCATACATGTAAAAGTTAATCCTAAGAGTAAATATAAGAATCCAGATTTACATTGCATAAGGCGTGGAAACTGTAAATTGACTTGCAAAGAAGAAGCTAAATGGTGCCACTTATATAAAGAGAGAGAAGAAACTAATGATTGAAAAAATTAGTTATCTACATTGCGGAGTCTTATATTGCCTAATTTAACAAGTAAGGGAATGGAATTATACAACAAATTAAATTCATCTAAGTAAATGATGATATAATCAGAATCACCAGAAATGAAATGCACTCAAAATGTTAAAAGATAAACTGTGTTATAGTATAATTATATATAGAAAATATATGAAAGAAGGTGTATTAGTGAGACAGAGTATTCTCACTAACAGTTAAAATGGTAAAAGAAGATTTAATAAAAATGGCAGCAGATTTTGTTGAAAGTTTAAAGGATAATATTATAACAGAAGAGATTGCTATTTCTGAAAATGTTGTAGGAATGAAAATTTTTGAAGCACCAATCTTTGCTTTTGGATCTGCAGAAGATGAATACTTTTCATTACTTAAAAATTCAGAAGCAATTGGAGAACATTTTATGCTTCCAAAAGAATGGCTGCCACAGGCAAAAACTGTTATATCATTTTTTTTACCTTTTAGTCAAGCAGTGAAAATTGGAAATAGAAAGAATATGTCTTGGCCATCAGAAGAATGGCTTCATGGACGTATAGAAGGTCAAGCTCTAATCAACAAACTGTCCATATATTTAAAGTCAGAACTAATGAATGAAGGTTATAAGGTGGTTGTTCCCTCTATAGATGAAAGGTTTTGGTTCAAAGGTCCTCTTACTAAAGAGTCTTCTAATCCCAATCTCTCTTTTACAAGCAACTGGTCTGAAAGACATGCTGCCTTCGTATGTGGACTTGGAACATTTGGTCTTTCAAAAGGAATTATAACTAAAGCTGGTGCAGCTGGTAGACTTGGAAGTATTATAAGTGATATATCATTTAAACCTGACGAAAGAAAATATAAAGAGGTTTATGAATATTGTTCTATGTGTGGTGCCTGTATAAGAAATTGTCCTGCAAAAGCGATATCTTTAGAGAACGGAAAGGATCATAACATATGTTCTAAATTTTTGGATATAACAGCACAAAAGTTTAAACCTAGATATGGCTGTGGAAAATGCCAAACAGGTGTGCCTTGTGAAAGTAAAATTCCTAAGGTGATATGTCCTGATAATTAACCATAAAACTCACAACTATCATAAATGTAGTATATGATGCTATTCGATAGATTAATTTTAAATTCATAAATTTTCTGCTAAAACAATATTAATTCATTTCCACATACAATAGTAGTTATAACAACTATTGTATGTGGAAATTCTCATATTTGTCTGCTATTTGCATTTATCCGATCGCTACCATTGCTAATACCCCAACTTTCTTTATATGAAACTCCTTCTCCTATTGTCGAAGGAGTAAGTGATTCGCACAAAATCATAGATTTTGGCTCTCTACTTAACTGGGGGATAAGCACTGCTACGCGCCTGGATAAGTTCTTCTAAGACTCAGATGGGTAAAATGTCTAAATGACATTTTACGAGCTTTGCTCCGGCAATAAATATCTAAATGGTATTTTACGAGCTTTTGCTCAGGTAAGAGGTATTCCTTATAAGCAAACTCCACCTGAGTCTAAGAATCACTTGATGTTATTAGCTTGAAAATTATCCTAAACACATACATTTTTATTTTTTTCTTCAATTACGTTTAATTCATTCATCTTTTTTATCTCACGATATATAAAAATTAAAGATATCATTGCAGTAAGAAAATCAGATAACGGAACAGATACAAAAATACCATTGACTTTAAGAAATATTGGGATGATTAATATTAATGGTATTAAAAATAAAAATGGTTTCATTATTGATAAAAATAATGCAGGCTTAGGTTTGCCAATATACTGAAAAAAACTTGCAGTAATTACTTGAACACCTACTAAAGGACTCATAAATATCAGTACTCTTAAAATAGGAACCGTAAGTGTTATTAATCCATTATCAGATGTAAAAACACCTGCTATTTTATTTGTAAAACCAATAATTATAACTAAAAATCCCAATGAAATTACAACTGATGTTAAAATTCCAAGCTTTAAGCTTTGTTTTACTCTATTGAATTTTTTAGCACCATAATTAAATCCTATAATAGGCTGAAGAGCTTGTCTAATTCCATACATAGGAATAGTAATAAAACCGAATACACGATTATATATACCAATTGCAGAAACATATAAGTCAGAGCCTCCATAAATTTTTAACGAATTATTTAATACTATGGCTAGAATTCCATAAGCCAGTTGAGTCATAAAGGTGGACGTTCCTAAGAAAATAGCTTCTTTTAATAACTTTATATTGATTGCTAAATTTTTAACTTTTACTCCTAAAATTTTGCTATTAAAACATATGTATACCAACAAAAATATGAAACATATTATTTGGGAAATGTCTGTAGCAATTGCAGCTCCTTTTATCCCATATTGAAGTCTTGTAACCAATATGTAATCTAACGGAATATTAATTACAGGTCCTATTATCATGCTTATCATAGCAATATTAGCATGTCCTTCTGATTGTATGATGCTATTGCAAACAATACTAAAAACGAAAAAAACACTGCAATATAAAGTAATTCTAAAGAATGTTACAGCATAGGGGAGTATAGTTTCTAAGGAACCAAAAACATACAATATAGGTCTGATGAAAGTAAGGCCCATAACCATAATTAAAATTCCTAATAGAATAGAGGATGTTAATGCAGTACCCACAGCCTTTTCAGCTCTTATTTTATCTCCGGCTCCAAGACTTCTGGAAATTACAGAAGCAATTCCAACCCCGATCATTTGAGAAAGAGCCAGTATTATTTGTTGAATAGGAAAGACTATAGTTAAAGCTGCAATTCCTAAGCTGCCACTAGGCTGATTACCTATAAAAATTGCATCAATAATATTATATAATACATTAGCTAAAAATACGCTTGCAGCAGGAAGAGAAAACTTAAAGAGTAATTTTTTGATATTACCTTCCAAAATAAAATTTTCAAGTTCAGTCATATTATTGCCTCCAAAAAAGTTATATTGAATTATATATTTATAATAGATTGTTAATTATATTACTTTTCATATACAATCACTTCCTTAATTCATAATAAAATACCAATTGGATTTAACTCTTAAGGACAAGTATACCATTAAATGCTATTTTTATAAACTTGTACCTATGACAATAATTATCACTTTTATTCTGGTATTATTTGACTTCAAAAAACTATCAATCTAATGAGATGTATTGCAAGGGTTAAAGCTATGAAAATCATAGAGGTGAGAGTATAAACTTCACAATGTATTTAAATTTTTACTAAGGGGATGTAACGTTGTAAGTTACGCCCCTATTCTTTATTAACATATAATCATTCCACCAATTTAGAAAATTTATTAATGTGTTTATGCAATATCTTCATATTTACGAAAGCAAATACAATCCCTATCGTTACCCAAATAGTAATTTCAATAACAGAGTACCCCAAGATATTCTGAGCAAGTTTTAAAATATACCAGCATGGAATAACTGTCAGCCATGCTGTTATTTCACCAGGAACATAATGACGGTAGGACAATGGTAATAATATAATATGCAATAAAATTAGATGCACGATATTTGCCACGAGCAAACCGTACCACAAACCATAAAATCCAGTAATATTACCAATCATAGTAGCTATAAGCCATAAAATCAATTCTTCAAATACACCTATTGCGAATCCAGCTGTATTTTTTGTGCCTCCAAAGGGTGTTATAGGCAGGCGGACATATTGTTTTAAATTCTTTTTGCACCAGTGCTTTGCCATAATAATTTCTTCCATATCGTGTACAATAAATAATAATGGAAACAACCATACAAACCATTTTAATTCATTCATTTTTCATTCCTCCTTTGTTATTTATTTTACTCATTTACTTTAATGTTTCAAACATCAATATCTAAGTGTTTATGCACTTAAAATACAAAAATAATACAAAGTGTTGTTTATCTATATAAAATATTTTAAAATAATTGTATGGAGGAATTGCATATGAATCAAAATGATTTGCGTGTTATAAAGACAAAAAAATATATAGAAGAATCTTTTATTTATTTACTAAGGCAAAAAGACTTTAACAAAATAACAGTGCAAGATATATTGGACAGGGCTTTGATTAACCGCTCTACATTCTATAAGCATTACACAGATAAATATCAGCTGGCAGAAACTCTTTGCAATGAAGTGTTTGACTTACTAATAACCGGTGTGAAAAATCGATTTGAATGTGCTAATGTAGAAGATGCTCTTATGGTTATAAAACCTTTATATCAGATACTATCTGTTAAACGAGAAGAAACTTTAGCTCTTTATACCATTAATACAGATACGATTCATTTATATGATGATATGTCTGATTTTTTAAAGAGAAGTTTTTATGACCAGTATAAAACAAAGAATAAAAAGTCCCCTGACATTTTAGATTATTTGTCAGAGTTATATGCAGCACTTGTTATGACTTCAATTAGGTGGTGCCTGCAAAATGATGGATATGAAGAATTGACTAATCATACTCAAATTTTTTTAAAATTAGCAGAAGTGTTTGACTATCCATGCCAATAATAATATCATAATTGTGCTTATTAAATAGTTATTATCGAAATAATGTGTAATTTAAATTATTTACATGACAATTAGAAAAAGAAGAAGTTCATGTTGAGTATTAAATTCAAATTTGTAGAGTTGAGATAAAATAATTTTAATTTGAAAGATTATACGGAAAAAAATATAAAAATAGAGCTGTAACCAAATATAGCTAAATGTTATCCATTCCATAAGAACCTGGGGTCTTATTAAGGCGAACTTTTGAGTTCGCCTATAGTACCACTGAGGTTATTGTAGAAATTGGAAGTTTCTATTTGCTTTTGCATGATACCATTTTTAAAAATAGGAAAATCTGTTGCCAGAGCCCCTATATCAAAAATACAATTTCACAATATCTAAATACAATTTCCAGGATACATCTGCAGCTTTTCTTGGTACAGTTCTCATATATTTAACTTTTGGATATCCTATCACCATACAGGTAACAACTTGTTTACCTTCCTTAACTCCAAGGAAGTCCAAAATCTCTTTATTGTCCTGTGCAGCTCTTACGAAAAATCCACTGAAGAAGGTTCCAAGCCCTAAGGCATTAGTCATTAATTCCATATTTGAAGAAGCCAAGGCTCCATCTACAACTGAATTAGCTGTAACAATTACTAGTGCTGGAGCATTGAAGAATAGTTTGTCATTGAAATTAGGATTTTCTAAATATTCTTCGTACATTTTTAACCATAACTCAGCATATCTCTTATATGCCATAGTCTAAGGAGTTAGATTAGCTAACATAGTTTCTCCTATTTTTTTCAGACTTTTAAGAGTTAAAGCTTTAAGTTCTTGTATTCCTTTTTCTACTACTATATAAGATACATCCTGCATATTACTGCCAGTTTGAGTAAATCTTCCTGCTTCTATAATTTTAGAAATCTTCTCTTTCTCTACTGGCTTATTTTCAAATTGTCTTATAGTTCTTCTAAACTTAATGAAATTCAATAAACTATCAGGCTGTACTGAAAATTCCTCTTTATTATATTCCTTTACATCTTCCATATTGTATTCATCAGTTGTTATTGCTGCTTTAGGGCATACTGCTATACAATGGCCACATTTAAAACAAGTTACATTGGTAATCTTAGCTTTGTTATCAACCATTTCTATATCCTTTGGAAAACAATCCTTAACACATAATCCACATCCTACACACTTTTCAGTATCTACTTTCATCATATTACCATCTCCATTCATGTTTTTATTTATTGTAAACTCAACTTTCATGTTAAAAAATGTTACACTTGTAATTTATTGTATAAGAAATAATGTTGAATTTTTTATATACACTATTGATAATGTATATTCTAGTAAAAATAATCCTAAGGCTAAAAAATATGAAATTTTAAATAAGTCATTTTCAGAGGATTTAAGAATACCAATAAAGTATGTAAATGATGAAATCATAGAAAATTTAGATGAAATTGATGCTTTTAAAATTTTGCTGGTTTGTAAAGATACTGAACGGGTTAAGTTGGCAGAAAGTGATTTTTCAGAAATTCAGGATATTACAATGGTAAGTTCACTAAAGTAAAGTTATTGCTTTTGGAGATAATTATAATGATATTGAGATGTTTAGACAAGTAGGAATGCCTATAGCTATGGGAAATGCAGTTGATAAGGTTAAATTAGAAGCTAAATATGTAACTAAATCAAATGATGAGTTTGGTATAGCTTATGCAATTGATAATTTCATAATGAAAGAAGAACTATTAGCAACAAAAACTGTTCCAGTTTTTGTAAGAGGACGGACCCTTTACAAAGATTAGAAGTGAAACGAGCAATCTTTGTTGCTAATTTATCTTATTTAGGATCAGTGGAATTCATGGTTCTATATGTTTCAAATATTGAACCAACTTTATCCTTTAGATCAAAGTACCCTGAATCCATCATTATTGTTGGTTTAACTTTTAGAGCATTTGGTTTCCCATCTTCCAAGCAGTTTTCATTCACATATACTGCAACAATTTCTCCAAGGAACATTGTAAAATCAAATACAGGAATTGACTGTATTACCTTACAAAGATAGTTCACAGGACATTCTTTTATCATTGGCGCATTTCCTGCATCATCATAAAAGGAATCAAAAACGTTGGATTTATCTTCTTTATTACCAGAGACACACCCACAGAAATCAGTCTTATCAATAGCTTCAGAGGATGGTATGTTTACACTAAAGAATCCATTTTCTACTACACCCGAAGTTGTATAGTGGGAATTTTTCAATGAAATATATAATACAGGCTTCTCACTTACAACACCATATGCACCTAGTGTGGCATAGTTTGGTTTTCCATTAACCATCGCCCCTGCTAAAACTGTAATAAATGGTCCAAAAGGGATATTTGCTATTTTCTTCTTTATCATATTCTTTCTCCAATCCATATATTTATTTGTTGCAACAATATTAATTATATGGATAAATAAAAAAAAATATAGACTGTTTCTTTTCTATGAGTTATCATATAGATAGATCACGCCCCAAAATAAATGCTCTTGAGATTTAGATCTATTACTTGCTTTGTATAAAAAGAGCTATTCAATCAATGGAATACATTTTAAACAATTATCTAGTTCATATTGTATTTTCCATAACTTGGAATCTAATATTATTCTTTGTGCTTCCTCTGATGTCATATGATGTGTGCTAATAAATAAAGTACCATCTTTCTTAATAAGGCGATATAATTCTTTTAGAAATACATTTTTGTCTTGAACCATATGAAACATGTCTATAGCAATTATTATATTGGCTGCATTATCTCTTATTTCATTAATATTCTTTACTAACACTGTTTCTACATTTGTAAGTTGGTATTTGTTAATTTTCTTTTTTACCGATTCTATTGCTAGCTCATGAATATCAACGGCATAAACCTTGCCATTTTCACCAAGCAATTCTGATATTTTTTTAGTGTATCCACCTGATCCACAACCATAGTCAATTACAATATCTCCATTTTTAATATTAAATTTATCGCACTCTTCGTTGATTGGAGCAGTTCTATCTCGCTCTTCTAGCATAGAAATCATACCTTCCACTGTGAAATTATTTTCATGCATAAAATTAACCCTCCTCATACTAATTTAAAATTCTTAAGTTCTTAGATAGTGAATATTTTACTTTCTTATAAAGTATATTAAAGATGTTTTATATCTCTAATTGAAGTGACAAGTCCCATTAGGACTTAATCGAAGTAATATATATGACTATTCTTCATTAACTTCAAAGTTTTCTTCGTGAGCTAGTTCATATATTTTTTTGTTTTGCAGATAACTTTCCATTAGTTTTTCAGCGTCTACCATTACTTTATGAATAGGACATTTACTTTCGTTAAATTCACATTTAAATAAAGCAAAGTTTCCTTCTACTGCATTGATAATATCTATAAAAGAAATTTCTTCTACCTTCTTACTAAAAAAATACCCACCATTTGCTCCTGAAGTTGAATCTATTATACCAGCTTTTACTAACTGAGTTAGTATCTTAGAAAGATATGTATCGGATACATTAAAGTGCTTCGCAAGGGCATATACACTAAGTTTTTTACTTTTAGCATTTTCAATCATATATAAAATTGTGTGCAAAGCATAATTAGTTGCTTTCGTATATTTCAAATAATCACCACCTAAAATACATTAAAGAGCTTTTATGTCTATGATTATAGTGTCAACTATCAATCTTGTCAATAACTAAATTTATTTATATCTATGGTCAAATTTTCTGTACTCTTCCTTGATAGTGAAGCTTGATGCATTATTTCACTGGATTCTTGATTTATTATGTTAACGGCTTCGGTCACTTTGGCATTTATATTTTGTATTTCAAATATTGTAGCTTTTGATTTTTCGGCTAGATTTCTAACTTCCTCATTTATATTTGTGTTTAGGTCTGAGGTATTTTTTGAAATATTGGTAATTAACGCTTCAATATGGCTTGAAGCACCTTTTATGTTATTTACTAAATTTTTGAGAGAACACAACATAATTTCTGTAGAATTTTCAATTTCACCAATTTCATCTTCACGTTTTTTTCTGTTTTCATAGATTACATTAGAAAGATCTTCTGTAGAAATAGTGTTCAAATTACTAACAGCAATTTTTAATGAATTTACTATTGATTTGTTTACAAATAGTACAATAATAATGAAAGTTATAAAAGTTATAATGGTAATAAAAAGTTGAACAATCTTTATTAAATTAATTTTTGCTTCAGATTGTTTTTGAAGAGAAGTAGCAATATCGTTAGATAGAGATAACAAATTATTATTATTTTCAGCTATAAATTTAATGGATTTAATATCATTTTTTTCTAAAACATTTTTTACACTTTCATAAAATGGTTTCCACAGATCATCAGCTTTTTGAGCTATAGGAACATTTTTTCCTAAATTATTAATGGTTACTTCTGTGTTATTAGTATGCAAAGTGGTTGCACTGTTTAAAAATGCTTTACTAGTTTTGTCATAAAGGTCCGCTGACTTTTTTAAGTCTGCCTTTAGTCTATATTGGCACCTTGGATTTTATCATTTTGAACAAGTAAAAAGGTATCTTTGCTCATTGTCTGACTTAGCATTCTTTGTCTACCAGCTAGATTAACTAAAAGAGCATCTTGCTTTTGTAATTTAAGCATGTTTAAAATAAAAATGAAATTAACTATAATTAGTAATAGTAGAATGAGAAAGCTGCCAATAATTTTGAATTTGATACTTTTCATAAAGGTTCCTCCTTTATACTCTTTCATGATGCTAATAAAGTTTTTAGGTTTATCAATTTTATTTTTGTTTATATAAAAGCATTTTGCAGTATATTATAGCTTTAAATGGATGATTATACCGTGGTTATAATCACATATTGTATATATTTTCAATTTATCAACAAAAACTATTCTGGTTATTGTATAATAATTTAAAATGTTAATTCATAGGAGGATTTTATGAGTTGGAGCAAAATGAAACAAAGTCTAGAGAGTTTTCTTTGCCCTGCATTATATGGCAGAGTAGAATATGGTGCAACTAGCTACCGATATTTACCTGATAAAGCTGGGCAATGTTATATAAAGGTAGATAAAAAGAACATATTCAATATGAGTGATACAAGCACCTTAATTAGATGGTATAAGACAGAGCAGGAAATAAAAAATGATCCAGATATTCAAATTCCTATTGATAATGAGGAAATTGAAATGGTTAGAAAGAATACAAAGGGCACAGTACCAGAGGATAGGTTAAAAATAATTGCAAGAAATAGAAAAATATCAGAATATGCAAAGGAAATACTATCTGCACAGTCAGCATTAAGCAAATCAAATTTCAATGATGTAGTGAATAGATTTTTAACTATTTCTATAGAGGAAAGTTTAGAGAGTAAGGATATATTATTAAATGTATTGGCATTGGTGGACAGACGTGTGGGAAAAAAGCGACTTTTAAAGATGGCTGAGAAAATGAAGTTGAAGCACCCAATTGTGCAGTACTTTTATGAACTGCGGCTTAGCAATTGATATAGGAAACTGACTTGAGCATAGATGCTGATTATAATCTATGCTCAATAAAATGAAGGAGAAAGTATTATGGAATTTAAAATAACTGAAGGATTAAATATGATATCCATAGGTTTAGGGGAAATAGGCAGTTACCTAAATTTTCATAATCCAATATCGGTTACATGGTACGATTGCAGCGGTTCTGTTGGAAAATATCTATGCCTTTTACCCTATAATAAAAATTATAGGAAAGAACTAAGAAATAGGATAATTGATAGTTTGAATGGTGATTTCTCTGATAATATAGAAGGACTGCATGAAATATTAAAACCTCTTTTTCAGCTTTTTCCTAATGGAAACTATTCTTTGAATTTTTATAACAGCAGTGAAAAAGCTTTTTTTGCATATAAAACTTCAAATGATAATTATTCTAATGTTCATTATGAAGATTGGAAAATTATTTTTTCTGAAAAAGATACAGATATTGAAAATACTGAGAAAATTAAAACTTCTTATGAGAAATATTTGATTGAAAAAGCAAAAAATAATGGATTTGTACCTAGCATATTGGAATATTCTACTTCTGGTTTTTATGATGGATATTATAAAGCTTTAATTGCTACACAACCTTTTTCAGAAATAAACAAAGAAAGGGTTGCTTATTTTGAAAAGGAAATTAAGAAGGGGAATAGACCAGCTGCTATCATATATAATTGCTATTTAAAAGAACAGGATGATGAATCTGCAGATTTTGTGCTTGATGGTCATCATAAATTATTAGCATATCAAAATTTAAAGATACATCCTCCAATAATTGAAATTAAATATTTGCCACAAAGCAGAGATGAGGTGTACTTTAACATAGAAAAGTTAATCCAGTGTCTCTATCCTTGGCAAATTGAGCATATTTTAAGTCATTGGGAGGATAAAGAAGAATACTTTAGTGAAGTTCTACAAAATTCCAACAGCAGCATTCATAATTTCATTAAAAATGGGCAGGTAAGGGAATTTTACAAAAATGGACAACTAAAACATGAAGCATATTACATAAATGATAAAATACATGGTGAATCACGAGGGTGGTTTGATAATGGACAACTGCAGTATGAACATTTTTATAATAATGGTATAAAGATTGGCCTTTGGAAAGATTGGTATAAATCCGGGAAAATACAATATGTGCAGCCATTTAATGATGAGGGAAAATATAATGGGCATTTAGTATCTTATTATGAGAATGGTCAAATTAGATGGGAAGAATTTTTAAAGAATGGCATCAATGAAGATGGAGTATCTTATCTTTCTTGGTTTGAAAACGGTAATAAGGAAGCTGAGCTTAAATATCTAGGTGGCCGTATGGTTGAGAGGAAGAAATAGAATCTTAAGGGAGAGTTAATATTATGATGAAAGAAGCTAATGGGAATATGAGAGCTTGAATTCAAAAATAGAGTTATATTTTTACATATATAAGAAAGGTGAAGTTATAGTGGAAACTCAAAATATTGAGAAGTTAAGAAAATTAATTGCAGCATCAATTAAAGATTGCAGAAATGTTTTGAAGGAAGCAGATAATGATGTTGAAAAAGCTTTTGATTTATTAAAGCAGTATAAAATGGCACCAATTGTTCAAAAGACAGGTATTAGTGTAAACGAAGCTTTTGAGATATATAAACAATGTAATAGTGATATTGAAAAAACTATGGAAAGAATACTATACATAAAAAAAGCACCAATAGTGAAAGAAACCGAGTATCTTCCAGATATGTTTAGACGATCTAAAGATGGAGCTAGAATCCTTAATCGAATATTGGCATATTTAGCAAGAGAAATTGGAAGTAAGGAATATGATACCTTTATGGCTTTATTGCCAAGCCTCAAAGATAATTGGCAGTTATTTGATTACTATGGTCAGGAGTTTACTAAGACATTGATAGAGCTTCTTATTAAAAATAATAACATGGTTAATAGTGAGGAATATAAAAATCAAATTAGTAAAGCTGATGAGTTTGATAGACAAGCAATAATCCAAAGAAACAATATGGACAGAAGCTTATTAATTGAAACTATAATAAATTCTATAAATACAGATGAAGCTGATATTCTTAAGAAAAAATATTGGGTTGAAAACTATAGCTTGAATAAGCTTTTGGATGATTATGTAGTATTATGTAATGATAATATGTGTGAAGATGCTGCACATTGTTTGAATAACTTTATAGATCTTGGTATAAGTTCTGTAGAGGTATTTACAAAATTAGCTGAGAATTTAGAGGATAAAGAACATACCATAGCTATTCTTTCTAGAATGAACATTTATGAGTGGGGCGAAATTCCAGATAGATTTTCTGAACTTTTGATGGAGGTAAAAAAAGCAGCTAGAATGCTTGGACGTTCAAATGCTATTTGTCAGTTTCTATTAGTGGTTCATCCATTATGTGGAGAGAATGTTAATAAGAGCACTCTGCAATTTTCATATTTTTCATATGCTGGAGCTTGTTATGATTGGAGTTGGAGCTCATCAAGAACTGCAGATAGAATGGTGGAAGCTAAAATACTATCATTAAGAGAGGCAAAGATTTTTGAGAAATTAGGAGATATATTATTAAAGGAAGACAATTTGAATTCTATTAAAATTAGAGAACTATATGGTGAATTTTTTCGAGGTAAAGATCCATTTGATGTAATATATACATTGCCAGATTAGGATAAATAGGCAATGGGGACAGCCAACCTTGCGTAGCTTGTCATTTTGAACTTAATATAGACATTGGAACAAGAAAAACTTTTATCACTAGAAAAGAATTTTTTTGTTCCACTTTTGTGTAATGAAAGTGAAAAGTACTTTAGAAGGTGATTATAATAAAAGATGATATACAAGTAAAAATAGTAAAAATGGAATGGCTTTCAGAAGAAGCAAATGAGGCTGTTGTGACATTTGAGATTAATAATAAAGAATATCGTGCATTTGGATTCCCTGTAAATTTTGAGGTCGGAGCCTCTTATAGGGTTGAATTTGATTTTTTAGAGGGAATAGAGATTCAGTGGGAAGTTATGTTTAGTGAGAATAAAGATAAAGTAAAGGATCTAATTATTAAGCCCAATAGTACATGGTCATATTCTGCATTTGGACAAATAGTATCTATTAATCCTGTTATAGTTGATTGTGGTATTGCAGAATTCAATTTAGGTTATTTTTCAAGGGATGAACGATTAATAGGAGAGTATACTTTTTTTGATATTGCGAGATTAGATATATATGATAAAAATTGAAGGTGAGTTACCATCCTGAACTTATAAAGTTAAGAAAATCAATCTTTTAGCACTTGAGAATACAGTATTAGATGTAAACAGATGTACTCGTGAAGAAATACTTGATGAAGTTATAAAGAGTATGTTTGTAAACTCTTAATTAAGCTAATAATGGGAAGCAGAAACAGATATTATGAAGGGATTGTTTTACTATAATGTGTTATGAAAAAAAAGAAATTGAGTATATCATAGAATATTTAAACTGTCCTTGTGAAGTTTTCCGAAAAGGAACTCAAAGCTTTAGTATGAAAAAATATTTATGGTACCTTAAAGAAGGAAAAATTAAAGGATATACGCCGCTAATATTGTGTATGGAGCCCTGCAATCAATTGTTTATCCACAAATCTGATAAAAGTAGAAGAAAATTTATTAGAAAATCAAAAAAGTATAAAATAACCAGCCATGAACTGTGTTACTCAGAGTATTATGAGGACTGCATTAAATACCTAGATGAATATGGAGATAAAGAAACAATAATAGATAATGCTTATATACGAAATAAGTTTAGTTCCTATTTGGATAGAGAAGAAAATCTTAATTATAATATTGTTTTAGCAAAGATACCAACAAAAAAGCCATGGAAAGTAGGAGCCTATTTGTATGAAGGTGGTCATTATGAGTATGATCATCAAATTGAAAGACAAATTTCAGTTATGGAATATTGGTATTCTAAATATAGAGCTATTCCAGCAGTGGTAAGCCATAATAAATGGGAGTTTTATGTAGAGAAGTTACCACATAATATTGAAGAGGCAAAATTACTTGCCATGGAACACTTTGTTTTTTGCTTTGATAGAGTGGCACAGCATTCATCTATATCACTGGATGAATATACCTTAAAAGAGCTTGCATTAGAGCTTTTGCATTCACATGTTTGGTTCTTTTGGTGGGATTAAGGTAAAATGATGGATTATCAGCAATAGAATTAGCTAAGAAACGTAATAGAGTTAGAATGTACAATTTAATAAATGAAGTCCTTGGTTTGAATTCAAATTATTTATGATTGACTTCGAAAGGCTAAAAACATTAAACTTTAAACACATGGAGGAAATTGGTATGAAGATATATATTAAGAAAAATTCCAAGGGAGAAATTGCTAGCCATAATATTTATTTAGCATATGAAGGCTTCATGGATATGGGATTTGAAATTATATTTTATGAGAATATAGATGAAGTTACAGATAACAGAAAAGAAGATTTGATAGTTGGAACAATTGAAGATACTAGAAAAACTTTAAGTAAATTTAAAATTGAGGTTCCGGAGATATGTTATCCTGATGAACTAAAAGCTTTTTTAGGAAGAAAGGTATGGAAATCAAAATTAAGTAATATAGAAAATGATCCTTCAAAGTGGAATATATTTATTAAACCAATAGAAGGTAAAAGATTTACTGGGTTAGTGGTTAAAGAATTTAGAGATTTCATAGGGCTTAGAAATGGTGAAAATGATATAGATATTTTATGTTCTGAAACTGTAAATTTTGTTTCGGAATGGCGCTGCTTTGTAAGATACGGAAAAATACTAGATGTCAGAAGATATAGGGGTGATTGGAGAAACTATTTAAATCCCAAGATTGTTGATAAAGCTATTTCAGAGTTTATTTCCGCTCCTTATGGTTATGGAATAGATTTTGGAGTAACAGATAAAGGAGAAACATTACTTATAGAAGTAAATGAAGGATATTCTCTGGGTTCATATGGATTACAAAGCATAGATTATGCAAAATTGCTATCAGCTAGATGGGCAGAGCTAACAAATAGTGTGGATGAGTGTGACTTTTAAAGATGGCCGAGGTTCCATTGGAAAATATCTCTACCTTTTACCTTATAAAAAATTCAAAAAAGCTAACAATAATTGAATAGTATTATTTATAACAAAACACTTAAATAAGAGGAAAGAAGGTAATGAGTGTGAAAGTCAGACCATATATCTATTTTTATGGTGAATGTGAAGAGGCAGTAAACTTATATTCAAAAGCTTTCAAAACAAAGGCAAAAAATATAATGAGATTTAGTGACATTCCACCAAACTCCAACATGCCGCCGCTTTCAGAAAAACAAAAAAATTGGATTATTCAAGCCACTATTCAATTGGGAGACAATTTAATCAGGTTATCTGATTCATTAGAAAAAATAAATAAGGATGGTTCCCTTGTTTGCATATGTGTAGAAGGTAATGTTGATGAAATACAACATGCATTTTCAACTTTGAAAGAAGGTGGGGAAGTTTTAACCCCATTAGCTAGAACATTCTTCAGCACTTGCTATGGTTCGCTTATAGATAAATTTAAAGTACACTGGGAATTATCTGCTGAGGTTCAAGAACAAGATTAGAAAATACTTTATAGAGTAGACGAAATTATAAAAGTTATAAATGAGCTAGAAGTATTGCTCGCAGAGTTTGATGATGAAATATCTAATGCGGTGATTGATAGAATTGAAATTCTTGAATCAACGCATTTTGTTTTTGTATTAAGGAATGAATGAGGACTGAAGAAATAATAATAGCTTGTGATGGTGATATAATTAAAGCTGGTAATAAGTTTATGATATCTCTTTTTGTCTTGTGAAAGTCAAGTGTCTAAAAAGAATAAGTTACCAGAATCAGCAATAAATTAAATATCATTTTAATATTGGAGGTTTAAAGAATGGAATTAGTGGAAAAGTTTTTAACAGGTTTGAAATCAGCATTACCACAAGATGAACTTAAGGAATTAGATGTGGCGACAGGTGCTAAAATAGAGGATATTAATGAGCTCAGATTAAAATATCCAAAATGCCCTGAGTCTCTTATCTCTTTGCTTCAAAATATTGATGGAACATATTGGAGACAATATGGTGAAAAGAAAATTTCAGTTTGTATTTTAGCTTCAGATGTTAGTGGAGGTAGCTATCCTTATTATTTGATGTCTGTGCAGCAGATACTTGAAAGTTCACAAGAGGATGAAGATGTATCATATCTTCTTGAAGATGAAGAAGATGATGATGAGGTTGTAGATCCTAAAATAAATTTAGAAGGACTTCTTGGCGGGACATATATTCATTTTTCTGATTGCATGAATAATGGTGGAACGTCAAGACTTTATGTAGATTTTAATCCTTCAGATAAAGGCATATGTGGTCAAATTGTTCGATATTTGCATGATCCTGATGAATATAGAGTTATTGCAGATAGTTTTGATGAATATTTGCAGGATTTAATAGATAATGATTTTATTTATTTAAAGGATGAAGAGGAGTAAAAATGTATAAATTTAAATATAAAACACATAAAAATCATAACCCCCTTGAACAATCAAGGGGGTTATCCTGTATTAAATATGTAAAGTTTTATTCAGCGATATAATATTAATTTTATTTAGAGTTTTATGTATTTCTAAAGAATCCTAGAAGAATGCTTTAATACTTGATAAAACTACTAGTAATCCTACAATAATAACAAATGCATTACTAAGGCTTTTTCTATATTTAGATAATGTAGGTACTTTGTATATTGCGTACATAGGTAATAAGAATAGAATTATTGCAATTAGTGGTGAATTAACTCTATCTATAAGATCAAGAATACTTGGATTTTTATAAGCAACTAGCCAACATGTCAAAATCATAAATCCAACAATAATGTTTTTAACTGTTTTACTATTTAAATCTTTTCCACAAGATTTAGCACCCTGAACAATAATGTCTTCCAAACCTTCATATGCTCCTATATAATGTCCAAGGAAAGATTTTGTAATGGCAACTAAAGCAATGATAGGAGCTCCATAAGCGAATAATGGCATCTTATATTTGTTAGCAAGGAAAGAAAGAACTGGTAAATTTTCTTTTTTAGCAAGTGCAAGGTCAGCAGAAGTTACACTTAAAACAGTACTGAACACAAAGAACAATACAACACAAATTGTTACTGTATAACATACCTTTTGAATTTGAGCACATTTGCGGTCTACATTTTCCATTCCATAAGTTTCACGCTGCTTAACAACAAAAGTAGATATCATTGGAGAATGGTTAAATGAAAACACAATGATTGGTAGAATAAACCAAGCTACTCCTAATACAGTAGTAATACCAACTTTTCCATTTGCTGGTGCAAAGTTACCGGCTAAACTTAAATTTGATACATTCCATTGTGGAATCAAATATATAGATAAAAAAACTAAGGTTGCTATAAATGGATATACAAGATAGCTCATTACTTTTACAGTGATATCTTGTCCAAAATTTACAATGAATATTAGAAAAAGAACTAAAATAAGTGATAATATCATTCTTGGTGGTGCTTGCATATTCATTTGATTTTGTAAGAAACTCTCTGCAGTATTAGTTAATGAAACTGCATACATTAATAGTATTGAATAAATAGAGAAGAAATAGACAACATCAAAAACTTTACTTGCCGTATTTCCAAAATACTCTCTTACAGTAGCTGTAATTCCCTTATCACCAGATTTAGAAAAATAAATCATTTTTGCCATGGCTCTGTGTGAAAAATACATGATAGGGAATGCAATTATAGTAATTAAAAGTAAAGATAATATTCCGCCTGCTCCTGCATTAATTGGTAAGAAGAGTACACCTGCTCCAATTGCTGTTCCAAAAAGGCTCATTGCCCAAGTTGTATCTTGGCTATGCCATTTATTAGGATTTTTATATTCTTTTGTTTCCTGAAATTTTTCTTGAATCATCTTTAACGTCTCCTTTATACTTCTTTTCCGATTTGGTATCGCACTTATTAAAGAGAATATTTATTCTCTTTGCTCGAAACCGTTATCATTATGAGCAGTAAGTCTTCAAGACTTAAACTAAACCCATCAATTTAAATATGTATTATTTCAATTGATTATTTATTTTATTTTCACCCCCATATTGTTATTTCGAAAATTTAGTAGTAAAATTTGAATTGTGAGAATAAATAGTTATCAATATAATAATTTTTTATTGCAATAAGAATATAACACACGAAAAATGTAATGTCAACATAATATAGCAGAAATTTGTATAATAGAGTCTAATGGATAATTAGTTTAAAAAAATTGTTTTAAGCCATAGCAGTCGTAGTTCAAATTATTATTTTTGAATTTATCCTTTTTTATAAATACATTAAATGTTTTTAATCTTTATAATAATTCATTTTGATGCTATAATATATACAAGTTTCAGCCATCGTTTTTAGTAGTCCTGTATTCTAAATACTAAAAAATGGTGGTTCTATACATTTAAAAAGTCAATTTACTACTATTAGTGAGGTGGAAACTTTGAATGACAGAGAATTAATTGAAAAACATATACCTATCGCAGAATTTATATCAGCACTTTTGGGAGATAATTGTGAAGTTTTAATACACGATGTTACCGATCCAAATCATTCTGTAATATTTATAAAAAATGGACACTTAAGTGGTAGGAGAATAGGGTCACCTATTACAAATCTAGTCCTTAACATAATACAGAATAAGAGCTACAAAAATAAGGATTTTGTGGCAAATTATAAAGCAGAGGGAAATTTTAAAACCTTTAGATCTGCAAGTTATTTTATAAAAAATGAAAAAAATAAAATAGTAGGAGCGATATGTATAAACATAGATATAGAAGAGTACAATAATGTAAAAAAATTAATGGATAAACTCAGTTTTATATGCGATGAGTCTGAGAAAGAAATTGAAGATATAAAAACCCAGGAGCAATTCTATGATAATGTAGATGACATCCTCCATACTATGATCCACGATATAATTCGCGATGTAAACATAGATCCTCAAAGAATGTCAGCTGACGAAAAAATGTATGTTGTAAAACAACTATACGACAAAGGTACATTTAACCTTAAAGGTGCAGTTGTAGAAGTTGCAAAGGCACTCCAAGTATCAGAACCTACAATATATAGATACCTTAACAAATTTAAATCCACTCATTGAAATAAGCAATTTTGATGTTAATTTAGGACATGTTTTATTGAAATGAGAAATAGTAATATGAGCATTAATGGTTTGAAAAATAGCTATTGATGCTTTATTTTTTTGTTTTTACTTAGGTGAAGTTTGTCTGCGACCACTGAGCAAATTACTGATTAGCATCAGATAAATTAGCAGAAAATAATAGTATATAGGTTGACTATTATTTTTTTTTATATTTGTAGAAAAACGTAGAAAAAGTTAGTATAATTTGAGGTTAGATAAACTATAAAAAATATAAGAATATTATAAATTATAAAGGAAGGTAGAATTGTGGGGATTTTTAGAGAGGAAATGACTTCTAAAGAGAGAAGAGAAGCCTATTTTAGGGGAGAAGAAGTAGATAGGTTACCTTGCGCTATTATGTTTGAAGAAACCGCAGCAGTATATGCAGGCATAAATGTTGAAGAATACTATTTTGATTCTAATAAAATGTTGGAAGCTGAAAAGTTTATAGTAAGAGAATTTGGAGCAGAAAGCTGTGGAATTAATGTGACTTTAAGAGGACTAGGAGAAGCACTTGGGAGCAAAATGGGATATAGTGATTCAAGGGCCTCATTTTTAATAGATCCTGTTTTAAAAGATTATAAAATGTTAGATAACATGGAGGTTGTAAACCCTTATAAAGATGGCCGACTTCCAATAACATTAGAAGCGCTGGGTAAAATAAAAAAAGAATTAGGTAATGAAGCAAGTGTTGGAAGTGGAGTATCAGGGCCTGTTAGTGCAGCTTCTGCCATTAGAGGAACAGAAAATCTTATGAAGGATTTTATACAAAATAAAGAAGGTGTACATAAGTTATTGGACTTTATAGTAGAGTGTAATTTAGCATATGTTGAAGCCGTTTATAGAGAGCACGGATTAATGTGTGGTATTGGAGACCCTATATCCTGTGCAAATTTAATAAGTCCTAAGCAGTTTAGGGAATTTTCAAAACCATATCTTAGTAAAATGATAGATGGTATATATAAGATAACTGGTGAAAAACCATCACTTCATATATGTGGAAAAACAAAAGGAATTTGGAACGACCTGCGAGATTTAAATATATCAGCTTTTAGTGTTGATAACTGTGAAGATATGGAAGAAGTTAAAAATGCACTAGGAGATAAGGTGTGTTTGGTTGGAAATATTGATCCTGTTTCAATTATAAGAAATGGCACAGTAGAAGATGTTTATAGAGAAGTCAAAAGCTGTATAGAAAAAGCAGCAGATAGTCCAAATGGATATATAGTTGGATCTGGATGTGATATTCCTGGTGGTGCTCCAATTGAAAATATAAAAGCAGTTATAGAAGCAACTAAAAAATATAGTGGAAGGATTTCCATTAGAAGATAATATTTCAGTAAAAATAAGGGAACATTCTTAGATTTGATTTATACAAATCTAAGGATGTTCCCATTTTGTTTACACTCGCTATATAATATCTATTTCATGATACTTTTTTTAGCATTTATTGCAACTGTTCTTGGACTTGGAACAATTCTTGGTAAGATGCTTGAGATAAGCACCAATAGGATATAATTACTGTTGATACTTTTTTGTGTGTAAAATTTTGGCTGATAACTATTGATAAAAAAGTAAATTAATTCTAAGATATTATTATAAAAATTAAAATAATAGAAATGTGTTTATAGGTAAATTTAATTTGCATTGTAATGTTCGCAAAATAGAATTGATGTAAAAATAATATAGTAAGGGGGATAACATGGTAGAAAATTTACTGGACCATAAAAAAATTTTAGAATGTTTATTGGAAAATTTAGATGAAGGAATTCAAATTGTAGATTCTACAGGTAAAACTATATATTATAATCAGGTAATGGGTAAGGTGGAAGGAATAAATCCCAATGAAGTTTTAGGAAAGCGTGTTAATGAATATTTATCAGATGTAAAAGAAGATACATCGACTCTTATGAGGGTATTAAAAAGTGGGAAAAAAATTGTAGATTTAATTCAACAATATAGTAATGAATATAAGAAAAAGGTTACGACCATAAATACTACTGTACCTGTGTCATGTGATGGTAAAAATGTAGCGGCAATTGAAATATCTAAAGATATGACAAGGTTAAAAGAACTTACTGAATATATATATAAGTTACAGGGAAATGATACAAAAGTGAAAAAAAGGTTTACCTTTAAGGATATAATTACTAATAGTGATAAGATGAAGGCGGTAGTGAAAAAAGCCCAAAGGTCCAGTTTGTCAAGTTCATCAGTTTTAATTTATGCAGAGACAGGGGCAGGAAAAGAAGTAATGGCTCAAAGTATTCACTATGGTGGGATAAGAAATAATAACCCTTTTATACCAATTAATTGTGCTGCAATACCAGCAGCTTTACTTGAAGGAATGATGTTTGGAACAACAAAAGGTAGTTTTACAGGATCGGAAAATAAAAAGGGATTATTTGAAGAAGCAAATCATGGAACTATTTTGTTAGATGAAATTAATTCAATGGAACCATATCTTCAATCTAAACTTTTAAGAGTACTTCAAGATGGATACATAAGACCAATTGGAAGCAATAAAACTATAGATATAGATGTAAGAATAATAGCTACATTAAATGAGGAACCTGAGGAACTTGTAAAATCAGGAAAACTTAGAAAAGACTTTTATTATAGATTAAGTGTAATAAAATTAAGAATACCACCGTTAAGAGAGAGAAAAGAGGATATACCTATTTTAGCTAATAAATTTCTTAAAGAGTGCAATGAGATTATGGGGAAGAATATAGAAAGAATACATGAAGATTTAATGAAAAGGTTTTTAAAGTACAGTTGGCCGGGAAACATAAGAGAACTTAGAAATGTAATTGAATCTGCCGTAAATATGGCAGACGACTCTTCTGTTTTAAATTGTAACAATTTTGAATCTAAAATTTTTAATAAATCAATAAGTGGGCTGTATGAAGATTTTAATATAGATAATTGTGAAAAAATTGATTTAGAAAAATATATAGGCAGCATAGAAAAGAACGTAATTGAAAAGATTCTTAAAAAAAATAACTATAACGTAAGTAAAACTTCTAGACAATTAAATATTTCAAGACAAAATTTACAGTATAAATTAAAAAAGCACAATATTAAGCATGAAGGAGAGTAGTAAAGAAAGTACTACTACATGTTTATTGTGTTTTCAATATAAAAGTTTATAAAAACTAGTATGTACATAGAAGCATATCTACATACTAGTTTTTATTTGTTGTGTTAAGAATAAATAAATATTCAAAAAAATTAATTAATTAATATAATAGCAAAATAATTTGTCATATGTAAAAATATTTTGCATATGTCAAGACGGTTACATATATTGGATTTTTCAAAAAAATACCATTAAGTATTATTTATGTGCAAACTTTTTTGCGTAATTTTATACATTTAAGTTATTAATCTACATAAAATAAAAGGTTTAACCTATGGCATATTATTTGCTTTATCTATTATTGAAGAAATTAATGGAAACTAAGGTTCCATTAGTTACATACAAAATTATATTTATGGTAGGTGAAGAAGTATGATAAAAAAAGGTACATGGGTTGAGGTTGAGGAGATCGTATTGACACCTGAGGAAAGAGCTAAAAATATACCAGAAGAAACCAAAAAAACTCCTCTTAAATGCTGGATAAGGGGAAATTGCTTAAATGATTGTGAATTAGGTGATGAAGTAGATGTTGAAACAAATGTAGGAAGAATAGCGCAAGGTAAGGTAGTTGATGTAGAACCGGGATACTATCATTCCTTTGGAAAATATGTTAGCGAACTTGGATATATAGGAAAACAAGCCAGAGATATGATCAAGTAGGCACACTGCCTTTCGAGAAAACGTTAACGGTAAAATAAAAGTTCATAGTAGGAGGTCTATAAAGCATGAATAAATATGAAGAGCTTATGTCAAGAAAAAATGAAATTATGCTTAAATCTGTTGGCATTGATTTTGATAAATATGAAAATGGTGAGCTTTCATTTGATTATGATGGTCTTATGAAGGATGTTGGATATTCTCTAGAAGAAATTAAAAAAATTCAAAAAGAAGTAGGTGTAGGAGACACACCATTATTAGAATTAAGAAATCTTACAAAATTGGCAAGGAAAGTATCTAAAACAGGAAAAGCAGCTAGAATATTTGTAAAAGATGAAAGCTGTAATCCATCTGGAAGCTTTAAAGATAGAAGAGCATCAGTATCTGTATACGATGCAATGAAAAGAGGATATAAAGGAGTAGCTGCAGCTACATCAGGAAATTATGGTGCAGCAGTGGCTTCGCAAGCTAATATGAGAGGCCTTAAATGCATAATTGCTAATGAGTGCTATGATTCAAGAAAAGTTGGCCAACCTGAGATATTGGAAAAGGGAAGAAAGTGTGAGGGCTATGGTTCAGAAGTTGTTAGGCTTACTGTAGGGCCTGAACTATTTTATACTTTTCTAAAGATACTTGAAGATATGGAATATTACAATGCTTCATTGTACTCATCTTATGGAGTAGCTGGTATAGAAACATTAGGCTTTGAAATAGCAGAGCAGTGTAGAGAAAAGTTTGGAAAAGATCCTAAAGCTGTGGTTATAACTCATGCAGGTGGAGGTAATGTTACAGGAACGGCTAGAGGACTTATAAAATCAGGAGCAAAGGATACAAAAATAATAGGAGCATCTGTGGATTTAAGTGGCTTGCATATGGCATCAGATATAGCATTTAATAAAAAATCTTTTACAACAGGTCACACTGGTTTTGGAATACCATTTATGACTAATCCAGATAGATCAGATGTGCCAAGAAGTGCAGCAAGACCACTAAGATACATGGACAGATATGTGACAATAACCCAAGGTGAAGTATTTTGGATGACCGAGCTTCTAGCTCAATTAGAAGGATTAGAAAGAGGACCTGCTGGAAACACTTCATTAGCATCGGCCTTTGTAATTGCTCAGGAATATGAGGATGACGACATAATAGTGATCCAAGAAACTGAATATACAGGAGCAGGCAAAAGTCCCATAGCACAACTTAACTTTGCAAAAGAAAATGGCATTGAGGTTTTAGTAGGAGACCCAAAAGATCAAGTACCGGGTAAAAACATAATATTACCTTCTCATCCTGGATTAGTTACTGTAATTGATGAAAATATGGACAATTTAAGAAAATCTTATTTGAAAAATGCTTTTAAGAAAGTAAAAGAAAATAAAATTGGAAAAACAGATTTAGAATTTTTATGTAGTGAGACTAAATTGAGCAAAGAAAAGGTTGTAGAAGCATTAAAGCAAAATAATATTGAAATAGAATAGAAGAGGTGAAGATTATGAAAAGAGAAGATGATTATGAAAAGAGAAGAAAGCATTTAAAAGGTTTAACAGATGAACAACTTTATGACAGGTTTTGGAGCCTTACTTCTGAAATTGTAAAGCCTTTAGTTGATTTAT
Source organism: Clostridium sp. JS66 (assembly GCF_033561535.1). Lineage (NCBI taxonomy): Bacteria > Bacillati > Bacillota > Clostridia > Eubacteriales > Clostridiaceae > Clostridium > Clostridium sp. JS66. Next base: position 1,694,916 of record NZ_CP131467.1, read on the forward strand.
CTTATCAATATACATCCCCAGCTATTGAACGTTCAGTACTTTTAAGAATGGGGTTTTCCAGTCTAGAAGCGCAGCCAATAGTTGAATATGGAACCAAGTGGAATTTACTAGGTAAAGGTATAGGAAATGTGGTTTTGACCTATGCAAAATTAAAAAATATGGATTACTTGAAAGCAGGAGAAGAATTATCTAAAGGAATAGGATGGAATTTAGTAGTGGATAAAATGAAAGGTGGTGAAAGATAATGATTGAAAAATTAAAAGAAAATGAAAAGCTTAATGTAGAAGAAATATTAAAAGATTTAGATAAATATGAACCAAAGTGGAGAGGCTGGCATTGGAGAGAACCTTATCCGGAAGGAAAAGTTGGAGAATTTACCTATCATGAAATATCTAAACCTTTAAAAAATAGTGAACCTCTTCCTGCAGCAAGAAGTTTTAATGGAATAGACCCTCAACCAAAGGCTGTTATTACTACAGAGATAGCTTCAGGCAGATTTGAAGATGATTTAAGAAGAATGAGAATGGCAGCTTGGCACGGAGCTGATCACTTAATGGTTATAAGGACAGCAGGACAAAGCCATTATGATGGATTAATAGAAGGAACTCCAGAAGGAATAGGCGGTGTTCCTATTACAAGAAAAGAAGTTAGAGCTACAAGGAAAGCTATAGATTTAATAGAAGAAGAAGTGGGAAGAAAAATCAATTTTCATTCCTATGTGTCTGGTGTAGCGGGACCTGATATTGCAGTTATGTTTGCAGAAGAAGGTGTAAATGGAGCACATCAAGATCCACAATATAATGTACTTTATAGAAATATAAATATGTATAGATCCTTTGTAGATGCTGCAGTAGCTAAAAAAATAATGGTATGGGCAGATATGCTTCAAATAGATGGTGCACATAATGCCAATGCTACAGCTATGAAAGGTTATAATGTAATGCCTGAACTTATGGTTCAGCATGCTATAAATTCAAAGTTTTCAGAAATGATTGGGATGAAACCAGAGAATATATCACTTTCTACAGTACCACCAACATCAGCACCAGCTCCTTGCATGAGATATGATTTACCTTATGCAGTGGCTTTAAGACAATTATTTGATAGATATAAAATGAGAGCTCAAATGAACACTAAATATATAGAATCTTGTGAAAGAGAAGCTACAGTAGGACATACTTTGAATTTATTAATTTCAGAACTAACTTCAGTAGATATTCAAAGTACCATAACTCCAGATGAAGGAAGAAATGTTCCATGGCATTATAATAATATACATGCTGTAAATACAACAAAGCAATCATTTATAGCTATGGATGGACTAATGGACATGATAGAACTTAAGAAAACTGGATATTTACCTGAAAAAGTAAGGGAACTTAAAGAAAGAGCAGTTTTGTTTTTAGAAGAAGTGATAGAAGTTGGCGGATATTTTAAAGCAGTTGATAGTGGTTTCTTTATAGATTCAGGGCAGTATCCAGAGAGAAATGGAGACGGCATTGCAAGAAAAATGGAAGGTGGAGATGCTGTAGGAACTATAGTAAAAAGAGAAGAAGACTACTTTGCACCAGTTTGTGCGCATTTTGGATATAACAATGTACCAAAGCAGTATAAAAAACCTTGTGATGCTATAAATAAGTGTACCTTATGTGATCATTCGAAAATTAAATATATAGATGAATTAGATGACAATGACAACGTATTCAAGAGAATGGAAAAAGTTAAAGAAGACGGTACTATAGTACCAGAAGTTCAATGGTCTAAGGATGGATATTTAAAAGTTACCTTATGTATACCTGAAAATGAGCAAATTAGTGAAGCAGCAGCTTTAGAAATTGGAAAGAGAATGAATTTAAAGGATGTAGAAATCATACACAAACAAGTACTTCAAAAATCTGAAGCAACGTTAGTTGAAATTAAAGGAGTATGTGATTTCAAAGCTGTAAAGAGAGATGAACTTACTCTTCCAAGAAGAAGAAAAACTCTTGCTCCAGATATAATGAGAGACTATGTAAAAGAACATCCTGTAAAAGTTGTTGCAGCTACTGTTGGAGAAGATGAACATTCTGTTGGATTAAGAGAAGTTATTGATATTAAACATGGTGGTGTAGAAAGATTTGGTATAGAGGCAATATATCTTGGAACTTCATGTCCTGTGGAAAAACTTGTAGACGCAGCTATAGAATCAAAGGCTCAAGCTATATTGTGTAGCACTATAATCACTCATAATGATGTGCATATAAAAAATATGCAAAAACTTCATGATTTATGTGTAGAAAAAGGTGTAAGAGATAAATTAATTCTTGTATCTGGTGGTACTCAAGTAACAGATGAAATAGCTAAAGCTCATGGCATGGATGTTGGTTTTGGAAGAGGTTCTAATGGCACAGATGTTGCATCTTTTATAATTAAAAAATTAATGGGACTTGATCCAGATGAGGAAGAATGATTTTTAAGGTAAGCAGCAATTTGAATAGGAGGGACTTCTTATGAAAGTAGATTATTTAGTTGCTGAAATAGGTAGTACTACTACGCTTGTAACCGCTTTTAATGTAAAGAATGACGACTTAGGAAAGATATTTGTAGATGCTCCTTTTCAGGGGAAAAGCTGTACTACAGTGTTGGAAGGCGATGTAACTATTGGACTAGAAAATGCAGTGAAAGATATAGAAAACAAAATAAAAGAACCTCTCACATGGGAAAAAATGATGGCTACTAGCAGTGCTGCAGGAGGACTTAAAATAACAGTTCATGGTCTTATGGAACAGATGACAGTTAGAGCAGCTAAAGAAGCAGCATTAGGTGCTGGTGGCATAATAAAAATGGTTACTTCAGGAAAAATGAGAAAAATAGATTTAAAAAGGATACACAAAATTAATCCCAATATGATAATGATTGCAGGTGGTACAGACTATGGGGAGAGGGAAACAGCTATTTACAATGCAGAACTTATAAGTGCGGAAAAGTTTAACAAGCCTATAGTTTATTGTGGAAATATTGAAAATAGAGAAGAAATAAAAGAAATATTTAAGGGCCAGGAACTTTATATTATTGACAATGTTTATCCTAGAGTAGATGAATTAAATGTAGAACCTGCAAGAAAAATAATACAAGAGGCTTTCGAAAAAAATATTGTAAAAGCTTCAGGTATGAACAAAATAAAGAGTATGGTAAATGGAAGTATAATGCCAACTCCTGGTGCAGTTATGGAGAGCGCAAAAATACTTTATGATATCATAGGGGATTTAGTTGTTTTAGATGTAGGGGGAGCTACTACAGACGTTCATTCTGTAACTGATGGAAGTGCAGTAGTTTTAGATATGTTAATAAGTCCTGAACCTAAAGCCAAAAGAACAGTGGAAGGTGATTTGGGGGTTTTTGTAAATAGCAAAAATGTAATAGATTTACTGGATATTAGAGATCTTGGTGAGCTTAACAAAGATTATATATCACAGCATATAAAAGCTATACCTGAGAAAGAAGAAGATATAAAGGCAAGTTTAATGCTTACAAAAAAAGCAGTGGAAGTAGCTGTAAATAGACATGTAGGAACCATAAAAAGAAAATATGGTGGAGAAAGTGGTTTTGTAGCTTATGGCAAAGATTTATCGCAGGTTAAATATATTATAGGAACTGGAGGGGCACTTACAAGGCTTCCAGATGGAGAAAAAAATCTTTTAGGTATAAGGTTTTTAGAAGATGATGTGACTATGATGCCTAGAAAAGGTGCTAAAGCATTAATAGATAAAGAATATATTATGGCTTCAGCGGGGGTTCTAAGTAAAGATAATAGAGAGGCTGCAGAAGCTCTTTTGAAGCAAAGCTTGAATATCAATGAATCTTAACTTAGTGGGATTTTATTTCTCACACTAAGTATTAGATGAATTATCCAGGGACGTAGCCGCTCTTTACTCAAGCTTTAAGAAGCAGGAGTATTAGAGCGGATAGTCATCGGATCAATGAAGCTATGGAAGTTGAAAATTTTTAAATATTAATTAAAAAGGAGAATTTGGTTATGAAAAGGGAATACCCATGTGTAGAAATAGATTTGTGCAAAATAACACATAATGCAAAGACAATTCTATCAATGTGCAGTAAAAAAGGTATTGAGGTGGTTGGGGTAACTAAAGTGTTTTGTGCTGAATTATCTATAGTACAGGCAATGCTAAAAGGTGGAATTAAACACTTTGGAGATTCTAGAATACAAAATTTAATAAACATGAAAGATATTCATTGTAAAAAAACTCTTTTAAGAATTTCAATGGAAAGTGAAGCGGAAGAAGTAGTTAAATACAGTGATATAAGTCTTAATTCTGAATTGCAAACTATTAAAGTTTTATCAGAAGCAGCTGAAAGCATTAATAAAGTTCATAACATTATACTTATGGTTGATGTAGGAGATTTAAGAGAAGGTGTACTTGTTAAAGATGTTAATGAAACCGTTAGGGAAATATTAAAACTTAGTAATATAAATTTAATAGGGCTAGGAACTAATGTTACCTGTTATGGAGGAGTGCTTCCTGATGAAAATAATTTAGGCAAATTAGTAGAGTTAAAAAAAGATATAAAAAAGATTTTTAATATAGATCTTCCAATAATTTCAGGAGGAAATTCTAGTAGTCTTTATATGGTGATGAATAACACTATACCAAAAGAAATTAACCAACTAAGAGTAGGAGAAGGAATTGCATTAGGTAAGGAAACAGCCTTTGGAAAACCTATAGCTAATTGCTATGATGATGCCTTTATACTTAAAGGAGAAATAGTAGAAGTTAAAGAAAAGCCTACGGTTCCTACAGGAGAAATAGGAAGGGATGCCTTTGGTGAAAAACCTCATTTTAAAGATATGGGAATACGTAAAAGAGCTATTGTAGCTGTAGGAAGGCAGGATATAAAGGTAGATGGACTTATACCTTTAGATAAAAATATAAGCATTTTTGGTGCAAGCAGTGATCATTTAATTTTAGATATTACAGATAGTTCAAGAGATCTTGAAGTTGGAGACATAGTAAAATTTAAGATGGATTATGGATGCGTTCTTGCCGCTATGACTTCGCAATACGTGAAAAAATATTATGCAAAGGAATTAGCAATGTCTAGCATATAAAAATAGAATTGCTCAAGATAAAATAAAAAACTTTATTTAGGAGGAATTTTTTATGAAAAGAAAAGTAAAAGTGGTAACTTGGGGTTTAGGTTCCATGGGAAGTGGAATAGCCAAAATGATATTGGGGAAAAAAGGATTTACTATAGTTGGTGCTATTGATATGGACCCTAATAAAGTAGGTAAAAAGCTTTGTAATATTTTAGATTTAGAAGAAAATGAAGATAATTGTTGTATAGTTACGGATAAGCCTGAACAGGTTATTAAAAAGGGCTTTGCAGATGTATGTATGATAGCTACAGCTTCATTTACAAAAGTAGTATTTCCGTTAATAAAAATGGCAGCAGAGGCTGGTATGGATGTTGTAACTACAGCTGAAGAAATGTCATATCCAAAGGCTTTAGATCCAGAGTTATCTGAGAAAATGGACAAAATAGCAAAAGCAAATAATGTCTCTATATTAGGAACTGGTGTAAATCCTGGTTTTATTATGGATCTAATTGTTATTGCACTAACTGGTGTTTGTGACAAAGTCGATAATATAAATGTATCTAGAATAAATGATTTAGCTTGTTTTGGTAAAGCTGTTATGGTGGAACAGGGCATAGGACTTAAAAAAGAAGAGTTTATAGAAGGAGTAAAAAATGACACTGTAGCTGGACATGTTGGTTTTTTACAGTCCTTTGGAATGTTTGAAGAAGCTTTTAATGTTAAGTTCAATGATATAAGACAAGAAAAGGAACCAATTCTTACAACTGTTCCGCGTTCTACAGAAATAGTATCAGTTAAATCTGGTGATGTAGCAGGTTGCAGACAGCTAGGATATGCTTCTTTAGGAGATAAGACATTTATAAAAATGGAGCACCCTCAACAAATAAGACCAGAGATTGAGAATGTTGACACAGGGGACTATATAACAATAAATGGAGATCCTAAAATAGATCTTCAAATAAAACCAGAAATTCCTGGAGGTATTGCTACTATTGCTATATGTGTTAACATGATTCCACTTGTAATGAATTCTACACCTGGATTAAAAACTATGCTAGATTTGCCAGTACCAAGAGCAATTATAGGTGATGTACGAGATCTAGTTAATGATAGAGAATAAGTATAACTTACGATATATGTAAATAATTCTTATTAAGTAAAAAGTTAATTTGGATGAAGTTTATTTTAGTAATGAATAAATTTGTATAAACTTCATCTGAATTTAACTACAATTTATTAGTTAAATAGAAAATCGTTAATTTTTTAGCTTTAGGCTAAATTTTCGGAAAAATCATGAAATAGATACAACTCGAATAAAATATTTCATTATGTGTCTATAGATTATGGTCAATAAAAAAGAGCTGTTAGAGAGTTGGTAAGCTAAGTGCTGTAAGTAATCATCTTGATTTAAACCTTTCTTACTCCCTAAAATTTTATCAAAGTAAGTTTTATAAAATTATACACTTAAAACTAAAGTGATATAAATATGCAAAATAACTTGTATATGTAATCATTGATAATGAAAAGTTTAATAAAATAAAAATAAAAAAACTGAGGGGGATTATCTAATGAATTTATTTAGGAAGAGGAGTGTAGAAGACTTTAAAGAGATAGCAGAGGGGAGTGGTTTAAAAAGAAAATTAACAGCTTTCGATATAGCAGCTCTTGGCGTTGGATCAGTAATAGGAACAGGTATATTTGTGGCAACAGGTCAAGGATCAAAGCTTGCAGGTCCAGCAATAATAATGTCATATGTAATAGCTGCCATAACAAGTGCATTATGTGCTCTTACTTATGCAGAACTTGCCACTATGTTTCCTGTTTCAGGTAGTACTTACTCTTATACTTATGTAGCTTTTGGTGAAATTGTAGCATGGATTATTGGGTGGAATTTGATTTTAGAATATCTTGTTGTTTCAGCAACTATTGCATCAGGGTGGTCATCAACTTTAGTAGGAATCTTTGAAGCTTATAATATACATTTACCTAAAATGTTTATAAATTCTCCACTGGCTGGCGGCATAGTAGATTTGCCAGCGGTTATAATTATGGCTATTGTAACTTCTTTACTTTATATTGGGGTATCAGAAAGTGCCAAAGTAAATAATGTAATAGTTATAATTAAGGTAAGTGTAATACTTATATTTATAGCCCTTGGAGTAACTCATATAAATCCTGCAAACTACCATCCATTTGCACCTTATGGATTTAAGGGAATAATGTCAGGTGCAGCAATTATATTCTTTGCATATATTGGCTTTGATGCAGTGTCTACTGCTGCAGAGGAGACTGTTAATCCTAAAAGAGATATTCCTCTTGGATTAACTATTTGTATGATTGTAATTATTATATTGTATATAGCTGTTTCCTTTACACTTACAGGAATGGTTCCATATAAAGAAATAGATGTAAATAATGCTCTTCCTGCTGCATTAAGACGAATAGGAATTAACTGGGGTTCAGCATTAGTTGCTGTAGGTGCTATTATAGGAATGATATCTGCTCTTATTGTAACTACATATGGTCAAGTAAGAATATTTATGGCTATGTCAAGAGATGGATTAATACCAAAGTCTTTTGCTAAAATATCAGGAAAATACGGTACACCTGGAAAATGTACTATAATGACAGGAGTTGTAACGGCTATTATAGGAGGCCTTTTACCATTAACTGTACTTATGGATTTGTGTAATATAGGTACTCTATCTGCTTTTGTAATTGTATCAATAGGTGTTATTGTTTTAAGAAAAACTATGCCTGATATTGAAAGAAAGTTTAAGTGTCCAGGAGTACCTTTTACACCTATATTAACAGTAATTTTCTGTATTTACTTAATGGCAAGTTTACCTGTAGTTACCTGGATTAGGTTTGCAATATGGACATTAATTGGTGTTTCAATTTATTTCATATATGGCAGAAGACATAGTACATTAAATAATAGACAAGATACTGATGAACAGGTGGGAAAATTTTAAAAACAATATTATATTGAGCTTTCTAAATTAATATGAGTTTAACAAGTTAAATGAAAAAAATTTAGAATATAAAAAAACATCAAAATGTTTTCTTATTGTAAGTGCGCAAACAAAATAAAACATTTTGATGTTTTTTTATTTGATATTTATTAATAAAAAATTTTACTATATATACAACTTTATGTATTACTTGAGTAATATGGTAATTTATCCAGGCCATATATTCCAAGCTGTTTCAAAAAGTATTAATAGTTATCTTCTTTTGTAACATCAATAAAAAATCATTTTAAAAATTTAATGACTGTAATCCCAGATGCATTTTTTAAAATAGTGTATTTTAAAATTATTAAGGAATACTTACCACTTATATTTTTAAGTAATATGAGAAAACTACATGTATATGCTAATAAAAGTAAAGCTTGATTGATATTAGGTTTCTAATTTTTTATATAAATCTTAGTTGAGCTTGCTTAAGCATGTATTCATGAAGTCAAATTTACTTTTCTAAAGGAGGTAATTATTAATGGCACATGAAAAACGAGAAAGAGAAGAACATTCAGGTGGCGGCGGTCTTCTACACTGGATAGGAAGACTAGTAGCAGTTGCAGTTATTTTAGCAATAACATCATTTTTGACACCAGGCTTTAGCATTATTGGTTTGTGGTCATTTTTATTAGCTGCAGTTGTAATAACTGTACTAGATTATTTAGTAGAATCTTTTATGGGCGTTGATGCGTCACCTTTTGGAAAAGGACTTAAAGGATTTGTTATTGCTGCTATAATAATATATTTAACACAATTTTTAGTTCCTAATATGAGGGTATCTATAATGGGTTCAATATTAGCAGCCATAGTTATTGGAATATTGGATGCTGTAGTTCCTGGTAGGGCTATGTAATTTAGTTTCTTATTAATATATAGTTTTAAATACGATAGTTGTTCAAAGAATAAGCGGCCATATTAAAATCTAAGGATTTATATGGCCGCTTAATTTATAAATAGAATAAAAGTAAATATTGACAAAATGCCATAAAAGAATTAATATGAATATATGAACAGATAAACATATGAACAAATAAACAATTTAACATATTTGGAGGATTATATGGAAAATAAAAACAACGTTGAATTTTGTAATTGTAATGTAATACATGAAGATGTAATAAATGAAGTGAAGAAAAGCATACCTGAAGAGGAAAAGCTGTATGATTTAGCAGAATTTTTTAAGGTTTATGGTGATACCACAAGAATAAAGATAATATGTGCACTATTTAAAGCAGAAATGTGTGTGTGTGATATAGCAGCTTTATTTTCAATGACTCAATCGGCAATATCGCATCAATTAAGAGTACTTAAACAAGCAAGACTAGTAAAGTTTAGAAAAGAGGGAAAGGTTGTATATTATTCTCTTGATGATGAACATGTAAAGCGTATTTTTGATCAAGGATTACTTCACATTAATGAAAGATAAATTGAAGGTGGTGCTAAAATGGCAACTGTAATAAAAAAAGGAAAAATACCAAATAAGACTATTAAAATTTCCCCAAAAAACATGAATGGTAAATTGCGAAAAGAGTTTATATTAGAGGGGTTGGGTTGTGCAAATTGTGCAGCTAAGATGGAAAGAAATATAAGTAGAATAGAAGGTATTACAAATGTTTCTGTAGATTTTATGAGAAAGTCTTTGGCACTAGAAATTGAAGAAATAAGTAGAACTGATGAGCTTATTGCAGCAGCTGAAAAAATTGTCAAAAATATTGAATCACAAGTTATTATGAAAGAGAAGATGTTAAACAAAGGATTATCTAAAGAGAAAGTGCATGATAATGAGGAACATGAGCATAATCACAGTCATGAAGAAGGACTAGACAAAAAGGAGCTAATCCAGTTATCTATTGGTGCAGCAGTATTTGTAATTACATCTGTTTTTGAATTTAGCTTTTGGATGGAAGCTGCATTATATATTATAAGTTATATTTTAATAGGTGGAAAAGTAGTAATACAAGCTTTAAGAAATATAGCAAAAGGACAAGTATTTGATGAGAATTTTTTGATGAGTATTGCAACTATTGGAGCTTTTTCAATTCAACAATTTCCAGAAGCTGTAGCAGTTATGCTATTTTATCAAGTAGGAGAATTGTTTCAAGATGCAGCTGTAAATAATTCTAGAAAGTCTATTTCTTCACTTATGAACATCCGTCCGGATTTTGCTAATTTGAAATTGGGCGATGAAGTAAAGAAGGTTAAGCCTGAAGAAGTAAATATAGGAGACTTAATTGTTGTAACAGCAGGTGAAAAAGTACCATTAGATGGAGTTATAGTAGAAGGAAAATCAATGTTAGATACTTCTGCATTAACAGGTGAATCTGTTCCAAGAGAAGCTATAGTAGGTGATACCATATTAGGTGGATTTATCAATAAAAATGGTCTTTTAACCATTAAAGTTACAAAAGAATTTTCAGAATCTACAGTAGCTAAAATATTGAATTTAGTAGAAAATGCAAGCAGTAAAAAAGCACCAACAGAAAAGTTTATAACTAAGTTTGCTAGATACTACACTCCAGTTGTGGTTATATCAGCTGTTTTATTAGCTTTTATTCCACCTTTGGTAATTAGTGATGCAAGTTTTTCCGAATGGATATACAGAGCCTTAGTATTTTTAGTAGTTTCTTGTCCTTGTGCATTGGTAATATCAATACCACTTGGCTTCTTTGGAGGAATAGGGGGAGCATCTAAAAATGGAATCCTTATAAAAGGTGGCAATTATCTAGAAGCTTTAAATAATGTGGAAATGGTTGTTTTTGATAAAACAGGAACTCTGACAAAAGGAACATTTAAAGTTACTGAAATTAAAGCTTTTAATGATATGTCCAAGGAAGAAATATTGGAGTATGCTGCACTAGCAGAAAGTTATTCTAATCATCCAATAGCTACTTCAATTTTAAAAGCTTATGGTAAAGAAATAGATAAAAGTGATATGAAGAACTATGAGGAAATATCAGGACATGGCATTAGAGTAGAAATAAGAGGAAAAGAAGTGTTATGTGGAAATGCTAAATTAATGGAAAGAGAAAATATACAGTATGATTCCATAGACACTTTTGGAACAGTAGTATGTATAGCTATTGATAAAAAGTATGCAGGATATATTGTTATATCTGATGAAATAAAAGAAGATTCAAAAATGGCAATACAGGGATTAAAGTCAATAGGAATTAAAAAGACTATCATGCTAACAGGTGATAATAATGTTGTAGGTTCAAAAGTTGGACAAGAATTGGGAGTAGATGAGGTTTATTCTGAACTTCTTCCACAGGACAAGGTTGAAAAACTTGAAAATGTAGAAAAAGAAAAATCATCAAAGGGCAAGCTCGTTTTCGTTGGAGATGGAATTAACGATGCACCAGTGCTTGCAAGAGCAGATATAGGTATAGCAATGGGAGGCTTAGGATCAGATGCAGCCATAGAAGCAGCAGATGTAGTAATCATGACCGATGAACCTTTCAAAATTGTAACTGCTATAAAGATAGCAAAAAGAACAAAGTCTATTGTAATGCAAAATATAGTTTTTGCATTAGGAGTTAAAGCAATAATCCTAGTACTAGGAGCCTTAGGAATTGCAAACATGTGGGAAGCAGTATTTGGAGATGTAGGCGTAGCAGTAATTGCAATTTTAAATTCTATGAGAGCGTTGAAAGTAAAAAATGCATAAAATTATAGACACTAATTAGAAAAGAGTAAAAGAGATTATTTCAAAGGTTAACTTGTGAGACCTTGAAATAACCTCTTTTATTTATATTATCATTAGAAAGTTTATTTTTATTTTTGTAGTCTAGGCTACAGAAAATATTTAGAATTGTTTGTATAATTTAAAACTAATAGATGTAAAAATTCAATTTACACTAAAATCAAAAATTAAATAAGGGGGTTATCAAAAATGTTAAAACTTATAGGTGTTCTTATAGTAATAGTTGGGTTTGCTTTAAAACTGGACACTATAGCAGTAGTTTTAATAGCAGGACTTGCTACAGGACTTGTAGCAGGACTAAATTTTATGGACATATTAGGAATACTTGGAAAGGCTTTTTCTGATACCAGATATATGACATTATTTGTTCTTACTTTTCCAGTAATAGGTATATGTGAAAGGTATGGTTTAAAAGAAAAATCAATTGATCTAATAAAAAATACTAAAGCTATTACAACAGGAAAAATACTTACATTATATATGTTTATAAGAGAAGTGGCATCAGTTCTTTCTATAAAATTAGGAGGACATCCTCAATTTATAAGGCCACTTATAAATCCAATGGCTCAAGGTGCAGCTGTTAGTAAATATGAAAATATAGATGAAGAGGATGAAGAAAAAATAAAGGGAGCTTCAGCAGCCATGGAAAACTACGGAAATTTTTATGGCCAAAACGTTTTTGTTGCTAGTCCAGGGGTACTTCTTATTGCAGGAACAATGGGCAAGTTAGGATACAACGCAAGTCAAATAGATGTAGCAAAAGCTTCTATACCTATTGCGATATTAGCTTTTATAATAGTAGTTATACAAAATCTTTGGTTAGATAGAAGTTTTAGAAAAAAATATGGAAAAAGAATTGAGGGTGATAATAAATGAGTATAAAAATAATATCTAAAATCCTTTTAGAATTTTTTTGTATACTATCAGGCGTAATGATGATTGTTACAGCGTATTATGTCTCAATAGACAAAAAGCATCCTACAAGAATAGGCACAGCAACCTTTTGGGCATTACTTGGAATAGTTTTCATGGGTGGTACATATATGCCAAATGAGTTAACTGGTGGATTAATTCTTATTATGGGGATATTAACTGCTTTAAAACAAGTTAATATAGGCAAACTACTAGAACCTACTGAGGAATTTAAAGAAAATCAATCTAAAAAGATAGGAAGTAAGATATTTGTACCTTCAGTTATACTTGCAGTAGCAGCTTTTGTAGTAGCACAATATACAAAACTTGGAGGAGAGGTAGCTATAGGAATATCTGCTGTAGTAGCAATTATATTTACTATTATTATAACAAAATCTCCTTTAAAGAATGTAATTGTAGATGGAGATAGAATGATGCAGCAAGTAGGACCTTCCAATATACTTCCGCAGCTTTTAGCAGCATTAGGAACTGTGTTTACTACAGCTGGAGTTGGACAAGTTATATCTCAAGGAATTTCTACAGTTATGCCAAAAGGAAATATACTTTTGGGTGTAATAGTGTATTGTATAAGTATGGCTATATTTACTATAATAATGGGTAATGCTTTTGCAGCTTTTGCTGTTATAACAGCAGGAGTGGGAATTCCTTTTGTATTTTCTCAAGGCGCAAATCCAGCGATAGCAGCGGCTTTGGCACTTACTGCAGGATACTGTGGAACATTGATGACACCTATGGCTGCCAATTTTAATGTGGTGCCAGCAGCATTATTAGAAACTAAAAGCAAAAATAGAATTATAATAACTCAACTACCAATGGCTATATTATTGCTTATAATTCATATAATTCTTATGTATAAATTAGCATTTTAAAGGAGGTTTTTAAATATGAAAATTTTAATTACAGGTTTTGAGCCTTTTGGAGGTGAAAAAATAAACCCTGCATTAGAGGCCATAAAGAAGGTAAAAGATAATATAGAGGGAGCAGAAATAGTAAGGGAGGAAATTCCTACTGTATTTGGAAAGTCTATAGAAAAGCTTGAAGAGGCTGTAAAAAAACATCATCCAGATACAGTAATATGTGTAGGACAAGCAGGTGGAAGATTTGATATAACAGTAGAGAGGGTTGCTATTAATATGGATGATGCAAGAATAGATGATAATGATGGCAATAAACCTATAGATGAAAAGATATTCCAAGATGGTGAAAATGCTTATTTTTCAACACTTCCTATAAAAGCAATAGTAAAAGAGATAAGTAATAATGGTATTCCAGCATCTGTATCCAATTCTGCAGGTACTTTTGTATGCAATCATATAATGTATGGATTATTGTATATTATTAACAAAAAATATCCTAGTATAAAAGGTGGTTTTATACATGTTCCTTATATACCTATACAAGTAGTTAATAAAAAAGAGGTACCTTCAATGGCTTTAGATGATATGGTTAAAGCATTAGAATGTGCAGTAATAGCAATACTAAAAAATAAAGAAGATATAAAGTTATCTTGCGGTGAAATTTGTTAAAGATTATATATAAAAATGAATATTATTTTAAAATACATAGCAATTTTGTTGCTATGTATTTTATTTTAGCTTAAAATTAAAATAAATATTTCAAATGAAATGCGAAGGAGTAATACGTATGTATAAAGAACTTTTTGATAAAGAAAAGCAGGATGAAATGAGATTATTTTTTTTAAAAGAATTAGCTCCTTTAGGTAAAAAAAAGCAGTATAAGAAAAGTGAATTTATAGATATTGAAAAAGAAAATTTTATAGCAATAGTAATTAAAGGTAAAGTTAAAAGTATAATTTGTAATTCAAGGGGTATGGAAAAAGTACTTTATTTTCTTCAAGGTGGAGAGATATTTGGAGAGATAAATTATTTTGTAGGAGGAGAAAGGTCGCTAATTGTGTTTATGGAAGCTTCGGAAATAGCATTGGTTAATAAAGAAATTTTAAATAAATTTTTGGAGGAGAATTCCAAAGCTTATAATTTTTTTATTCATAGCATAGTTAGGAAGTATAGAATATCTGTTTTACAAATGCAAGATAGTTTATTTTGTTCTTCTAAAGCTAAAATAATAAATGCTATATATAGGATGCTTATTCAAACTACAAAAATTTCAGAAAATAAATGTTTAATAAACATACCAATGACACAACAAGAATTGGCAAATTTGGTGGGTTGTTCTCGTATAACGGTAACAAGGACCTTAAAATATTTAAAAGATGAAAAAATAATAGAGATGAGAAACAAGAAAATATATGTTTTAGATACAAACAGACTTAAATTTATAGTTGAAGAATAATGTTAAAAAATATAAATGTGGTATAATTTTGCTTAAGATATCTGATGGGGTAGTTGACTTGATAGAATCAGATGCAATTAATAATAACAAAAAACTTTGAATCCAGGAAAAACAGTTGTAACTTTCTTAATGGGCACAAAAAAGTTGTACGATTTTGTAGATGATAATCCTGTAGTAGAGTCTTATTATGCAACTGATGTAAATTATATTATTATAGAGTATGGTATTGCTAGGCTTAAGGGTAAATCTTTAAAGAAAAGGTCTAGAGCACTTATAAATATTACTCATCCAGATTTTAGACATTAACTTATAGAAGAATATGAAAAAAGATTTAGAACTAAATTTTAAAAATATTGCGAAGCAAGAGTATAGTGGAAGTTTGAATTTTAACTTTTATTTATCATATATCATTGCATAAAAGTTAAAATTCAAACTAGTAACTTCAAGTCTACGCATCTAATTGTATTGTTATAGGTAACTTTAGTAAGCTAAATTTATATTTATAATCATAACTTATGACACTTAAAAATTAAGTTGGAGTCTAATGTTTTGCTAATATATTTAGTTTAAAAAGCAGTTGTTCCCTATTTTATAGAAATACCTCGAAAAAGATTTAAGAAATAGATATAGAAAAAGTTCAAATGGTAGAGGAACAGAAAACCATAGATTTATTGCTTGAAAGTAAAGGCGCTAGGATTGATGTTTATGTTAGAGATGAAAATAATACAATCTATAATGTAGAAATGCAGCGAGGAAAGCATAAAAATTTACCTAAAAGACTAAGATATTATCAAGGAAGCATAGATTTAGATTTAATAAGCAAAGGCGAAGATTATAGGAAGCTTACAAAAAGTTATGTGTAAAAGGAAACTTGACTTACATACGTTCGCTGAGTAAGTTCGAGTGACCAAATATAAAATTTGAACTCTCACTTATCTGTACATTTGATTTGTTTAATAAAGGACGTCATGAATATACTTTTGAAAATGTATGCCTAGAAGATAATAGTATAATATTAAAGGATTAAGCACAAAAAATAGTATTAAATACAAAAGGAAGCATGAATGATTTAAGTGAAGAATTATTAGAATTTCTTAAATATGTAGAAAATTCAACGGATGATACAGTAAAGAAGTCTAAAGGAAATCTTGTTAAAAGTATATATAAAAGAGTACAGAAAGTTAAAAATGATATTTCAGTGAAGGTGGAATTCATGACTTTATTGGAAAGAGATAGGGAAAAAATTGAAGAAGGAAGAGAAGAGGGTAGACAAGAAGCAATAAAACAACTTATATTCAAATAATACAGTAAAGGGCTTTCTATAGAATATATTGCAGAAATAAATGAATTTGATGTTGAATATGTACGAGATGTAGTCAAAAATAATACACCTAAAATTAATAATTAAAAAATTTTGCATGATAAAATTTACTGATGGGGTAATTCTCATCAGTATTATTTTTGAGTATAATCTCTTTTTTAGTTTATGTAAAAGGATGAAAGTTTTTTTAAAATAGTGAATGTTATTATGAGGAGCCGTGTGTGGGAAAGCCGCACGTAAAGATTCTGTGAGGAGATTACATTGTGAGGTGTAAGTCTACTCGACTATAGTTAAGTAGTATAAATAGTAAATTTAGTAGTAATAATAAAGGAAGCTATGGACAAATTTATCCGCTGCAGCTCTGCAGGCATTAAGTATTTCTATAGGGCCTTTTCTGGTCTACTTCGACAAACAAGTGTTAATTTAACGCACAAACAAGCTACCATCGTAACTTGGGGTAAATTCTTAAGGTTAGCAGCTTGTATAGCGCCAAATTAATTGTTTAGTTAAATACACAAGCGTTTAGGGTATTCATTTTATGTCTTTATACACGCAAAAAATTTTATTCAAATAGTTGCTCTAATTCATGCTAGCCACAGGAAGTGAACATGCTTATAACCACCTTACAAGGCAAGTCCACCTCTGTTAGTGCTGCGATTTCTAGGATACATTAAGTGTAATTAATAGGTTTAAATATATATAGGTATAATTTTGAATTAAAGTAAAGTTAATTTCATTTTGTAAGTATAGGTAATAATACGGATTAATATGGTATAACCCAATTAGAAATATTATAACGTGATGTATTTTAATTATAGTAATTATGTCTATAACACGAAGTTAAGATGGTTTACAATATAAAGAACACATAGGAGTTCAACGAGGTTCGCCTCCACCATGAAACCCATGAAAATCTAAAATTTGGATTTTCGTGGGTATTCTATTTTATAGAGATAAATTTATTAAAACTATTCAATAAGCTAAAGTTAGAATGTGTATTAATGGAATTAAATCTGCAAATATTGAATTAATTAGATTATTTAGTTAATAAATTCTGTTTTTTACCACGAAGCCATACTTCTCTTATAGATAATGTATCAGATATATTTATAGTTGGATCACCATCAACCAATAGTAAATCTGCGCGTACTCCAGCTTTTATATTGCCTCTATCACTAAGTTTAAAAATACGAGCAGGAACTGAAGTTGCAGCTCTAAGCGCCTCTATAGGTTTAAAACCTGCTTCAACTAAAAGTTGTAACTCGTGATGAACGCTGGCACCATGAGCAAGACCTCCAAGGCCAGGTATTGGCACAGCAACGTCTGTACCAACTAAAATATCTACGCCTGCATTATAAAGATCTATTACATTTTTGAAGCTATCTTTTAGTTTGCCTTTTTTATAGACGTTATAACAAGAATTTATTGTATTTAACCATTTTGGACTTAGTTTTGAATTGACACGTGAATCATTTGCAAATTCAGCACCAGGTATACCAATAAAAGAAGAATTCAATACTAAACATGGTGTTACAAAAACTTTACGATCAGCAATTGATTTTACTAATTCAGGAGTCCAATCTGGACGGTCAATAAACACGTGAGCTAATCCATCTATTCCAATATCAACAGCAAGTTGAGATTCCTTAGCTGTCATGGCATGTGCAAGTGTAATCTTATTTAACTTATGAGCTTCTTCTACGGCTGCTTTCATAATATCAGCACTTAAAACAGGAACATTTAGATTTTCATGTAAAGAACCATCATCAATCATGATTTTAATAAAGTCTGCACCTTCAGCTACTTGTTGATTTACATGTTTAATAGCCTTTTCTATTGATGTTACATATGGTTCTTCTTCGCCGCGTGCTTTTTGTCCTTCTTCAAATTCTGATATCCAATGTGCTGTGAAATTAGGTGGAAATAATTCAAATGGATGACCATTTGGAGGAGTCACAGCCATACCAGGCGAGATTACATCAGCAATATCATCAATACCATTTAATACTTCTCTGACTTTTTTTGTATATTTTCCCATCATTTTCCATTAGGCAGTAACGCAAAATTTTACAGCATCACGAAGACTTTCTTCTGAAGTATGAACATGTGAATCAATAAGACCTGGTAGTAAAGTGCATCCTGTTGCATCAATAATAGTTGCATCTGATGGAATTTCACCATTAACGGAAATAATTTTATCCTCATCGATAATAACTGTTTTAGAGTCAATTACTTTTTCTCCATCAAAAATTCTAACATTAATTATAGCTGTAATTTTATTTTCATTGTTCATCATATTTTTCTTCCTTTCAATTAGTTATTTTATTTAAGTAACAATTTATTGTAATATTTAGTTTAAAGTTTTAACAATTTTTCTACGTTTTTATATGCTATTTTTTCTTTATCAACTTGGCTTATTTGGGCATTTTCAATAAAATCTTTAACTCCCTTATTATCATAATAAGGATAATCAACTGAATACATAATTCTATCTGGTCCAATAATTTCAATGGTATTTTTAATTGAGCCATATTAAACATACCACTAGGAGTTACATATAAATTATTTAACACATAGTCCTTAATGCTTCTTTTTAAATGTGTAACTTTTGTAGGTAACATGCCGTCAAGTCTTTCCAAGAAGAAAGGAATCATTTCGCCCCAGCGGCCTATAATAATTTGTAGATTTGGATATTTATCAAAGATATTAGATAAAATTAAACGTAGTACTTGAATACCAGTATCAACATGCCATCCCCATGCGGAAGAAGCTAAAAGAGATGTAACAATTGGATCGAAATTTCCGTAGTAGATATCTCTTACAGTTTTGTTTATTAAATTAGGATGTATATGAATAGGTACATCTAATTAAGCGGCCATTTTAAAAATAGGATCAAAGTCAGGTCCATCAATAAAGTGGTTTGGAATACATCTATTTATTATAGCACCTTTAAAACCAAGCATTTTGACACATCTTTCTAGTTCTCTTGTTGCAGCCTTTGGGGCATACAATGCTTGTTATAGATAACAGTTTTAAAATTATAGCATCGTCTTATGATGCTAAGGATATTGTCGGAGTCCATGAAGATATAAACGTAGGGCAGTATTTAGATGAAAATATTATTGATTTTATTCGCAATAGTAATATTATGTCAAAGATACGCAATAGTGGAAGAAGCCATTATGTTAGAAAAGAAAATCCATACAATGGTACTTTGGTGAATTTAATATATATTGAAGATGTTGAAGTTGGGCAACTTGTTGTGCTTGAGGGTGGGAGGCAATTTCAAGAAGTTGATTTTAAACTGATGGAGTCATTTAGCATATTGTTATCTGTTGAACTTCAAAAAACAAATTTTTTTAATATTGATAAAGACCTAATATCAAATTATATATTAACTGATTTGATAGAAAAGAATTATATGAGTGAAGAGATAATTCATAAAAGATTTCGTTATTCAATCTTTAAAAGCATTTATTCCTACAAATAATTGCATTGTATATAAATCGTCATTGGTAGTATTCGTTGATGAATCGCTTATTGATAATTTATTTAAGAATTCAAATTCAGATTTTATTAAATATTTGAAGGTAAATTCTCTTTGCGCAGGCGTTAGTTTGAGATTTACATCATTGGCGAATAGTAGGAAATATTATTTACAAGCTCTTAAAGCAAATGAAATTAGCCAAAGGTATAATAGATATGTTTCTAATTATGATGTATGTATAAAATATATAATTTCAGATTTAATTAATAGTCAATATGATTTTATGGATTTTTGCCATCATGCTGTAATTTATTTGGCTAAGGAAGATAGTAAAAATAATACTAATTTTTTAGAAACACTAAAATACTATATCTATTTCACCAATTCTCCCAATGATGCTATACATCGAAATACACTATTTTATCGTATTAACAAGATAAAACAACTAACGAATATTACTTTGGATAATGCAGATGAAATTCTTCATATTTATTATTCTATTGAACTTATTGAAATTAATAATAAATAATTGTGAAAGTAGATGACTTATCTTTATTAAATAGATGCCTATTATTAATCTTGTATAAATTAAAATTATTGACAACTTAATATTTATGGCTTACACTATTAAGTAGAAATCTACCTATTTAGAACGAAGGTGATATATTATAAGTGAAAGAGAATGGGAATATCCCTATGATTTGTTTATAAAAAGTATCGCTCAAAAGATACGCACCATTAATGATAAGAAATTGAAGGAGTATAATGTTTCTTCTTCTCAAGCTTCATTGCTTGAACTCATTGAACGAGGGATAAGGAATGATGAGGAAATAACCCGTAAGGTTATGGAAAAAGTTCTTAAGCTTAAAGGGCCCTCTATAACGAATCTTATTAATGGGTTGAAAAGCAAAGGCTATATTATAAGAAGCACTGGAGCTAATGATGCTAGAACTTTTCAAATAGAAATTACTCCCAAGGGTTATCAATTGGTAAGGGAAATGGAAGAAGTCTTTGAAGAGACAGAGCAGCAGATGCTAAAGGGCATGACAGAGGAGCAGAAAAAGACTTTCCTGGAGCTACTTATTACCGCTTATAAAAACTTGGGTGGGGATTAAGTATCAAATAAAAAAGCATATTGTGCTTTTTTATTTGATACTTTAGGTAGATGCCTACATAAATAATAAGTGATTTATTTATGAAATAACAAAAAAATCTTATTAGTATATTATAAGTGTTAGCTTTAGTAGAGCACTAGTTAAATAGGTAGACTTCTACATATCTACAACTAAAAAGGTAGAACTCTACCTAAGACTTGAAAATATATTTATAAAGAAAAAATCAAAAATTATTTGGAGGTTTTTTATGTTTAGAATTATCAAACGACTGCCAGCGGGCAGAGTAACAATTGCAATTGCATTTTTGCTACTTCAGGTGGCTTGTGCCATGTATCTGCCTTACATGACAGCAGATATGGTTAACAATGGAGTGATAAAGGGAGACATAGGTTTTATTTGGAGGCAAGGAGGACTAATGATAGGGCTTACGCTGATTGGTCTTGTTGGACAAGTGCTTAATCCTTATGTTTCTTCAAAGATTGCCTTTAATTTCGCCAAAGAAATCCGCAGGGAGATTTATGGAAAGGTGCTTAGTTTCTCAAAAAACGAATATGACAAATTTGGCGCTGTTACCCTTATTACCCGCAACACCAATGATGTAACTCAAGTGCAGAGCTTGGTAGAGATGGGGCTGAAATTTATGATTGTATCACCTCTTTACCTAATTGGAGGAATTGCAATGACTTATAAACTCAGTCCAAAGTTATCCTTGGTTTTTGTGGCCGTGATTCCTTTTTTGATTCTTGGATCAGTTATTATCTATAAATTTGCAAATCCACTTTATGGGAAAATTCAAATTCTATTAGATAGACTAAATCTCTATTTTAGAGAAGGGCTTACAGGAGTAAAGGTCATTCGAGCCTTTGGAAAGGAAGAGGAAGAATATGAGAAATACAGCAATACAAATATGGACTATACAAGAACAGTAATTAAAGCAGGTACTATAATGAGTTTTTTTAGCCCGTTGATTACATTTATTCTTAGTCTGACTACCATCATAATCATGTGGATTGGTGCAGGCTCAATTATGAGCGGTACCATGGAAGTTGGAACCATTATGGCAACAATTACCTATTCAGCTCAAATACTTCTTGGCTTTGCCATTATTACAAGTGTGATTTTAGTTATTCCCCGCGGCCAGATTTCTATTAATCGTATTTATGAAATCTTGGATATGCCTTTGAGTATACAAAATTTAGATACGACAGTAGCACCTTTAAATGGAAGTGTACAGTTTGATCATGTGGATTTTAGGTACCCAAATGCAAAAAAGAAAACTCTTGAGAATATAAACTTTAAGATTACACGAGGACAAACTTTAGCTATCATTGGAAGCACTGGTGATGGCAAAACCTCCCTAGTCAATCTTATAGCAAGGTTTTATGACGTAGAGAAAGGAAGTGTGAAAATTGGTGGTATAGATATTAGAGAAATAGAGCTAAGGGAGCTTAATGATAGAGTAAGTTTTACAACTCAAAAATCAACACTGTTTATGGGAACCATAAGGGAGAACCTTCAAATGGCAAAACCTAATGCTACTGACGAAGAAATATGGGTTGCTTTAGAGCTAGCCTGTGCCTCAGAATTTGTTTCAAAGCTTGAGGGAGGTCTTGATAGTGTTATAGAAAAGAACGGAGGAAATTTCTCTGGAGGGCAAAAGCAGAGAATTTGTATTGCAAGAACACTTCTTAAGGATGCTGATATATACATTTTTGATGATTCCTTTTCAGCTCTTGATTTTAAGACTGATGCCGCCGTACGTTCATCCATGAAAAAGAAGTTGTCAAACAGCGTAACAGTAATTGTTGCACAAAGAGTAAGTACCATTATGAATGCTAATCTTATAGCTGTTTTAGACAAAGGAAAACTGGCAGGCCTTGGGACCCATGAAGAACTTTTAGCTTCAAATCCTGTTTACCAAGAAATAGTTAATTCACAGACATATAAGGAGGAGATAGCATGAATATGAGCAAAAAAGAATCCAAAGTCACTGCAAAGCCAAATAATCTATGGCAAAGTACCAAAAGGCTCATGGGGTTTATGAAAAAAAGTAGTTTGCTCATTAGCTTGACAATAGTGATTGCCATTATTGGAGCAGTGATGCAGGTATTAAGTCCTAAGCTGCTTGGGAATGCAACTACACTGATCTTTAAAGGAATAAGCAGCAAGGCAGGAATTGATATGCATGCTCTTGTGTCCATACTACTTACAGTAACAGTTCTTTATATAGGAGTATTTATTACTTCCTTTTTACAGGAGAGAATCATGAATGTAGTTGCTCAAAAGACCACTTATGAACTTCGAAATCAATTAAAAGCAAAAATGAATAGGGTGCCGGTTTCTTTCTTTGATAAGAATTCTAATGGAAGCCTTATGTCAGTTGCTGTTAATGATATAGACAATATTGCAAACAGTCTGCAGCAAAGTTTGACCCAGCTTATATCTGGAGTCATTACAGTAATTGGTGTCATATGTTTTATGTTTTATATAAACCCATTACTTACCCTGCTAGCTTGTATTATGATCCCTGGAAGCCTTGTGGTAGTTAAACTTTTTACACCAAGGGCGAAGAAATTCAATAAGAGCTACTACAAAAATATGGGGGATCTAAATAGTCAGATTGAAGAAACCTATCAAGGTTTTTCTGTAATAAAAAGTTTTAATGGAGAAAAGGAAGTGCTGCAGAAATTTGATGAAGTGAATATGAAGATGTATAAATCTGGTTGGAAGGGAAAATTCTTTAGCGGGTGCATGATGCCTTGCATGATTCTGGTGCAAAATGTGGTCTATGTTCTTATTGCAGCTGTAGGTGCTGCCTTTGTAGTGAATGGTTCAATAACCGTTGGTGATATGCAGGCCTTTCTGCAATACTCTCAGCAATTTTCTTCTCCTTTATCAAGGCTATCTATGTTTTGGGGAAATCTACTTACTGCTATTGCTTCTGCAGAGCGTGTATTTTATCTGCTAGATTCAGAAGAAATGAAGGAGTATGATAAAGCCTTTTTAAATAGGAAGGATGAAACAGCAAAGGTTGTATTTAAGAATGTCTTCTTTAGTTACTCTGAAGAACCTCTAATAAAGGATTTTTCCCTTACAGTAAATGCTGGACAAATGGTAGCAATTGTGGGACATACCGGTTCTGGAAAAACAACCTTGATCAATCTATTGCAGAGGTTTTATGAAATAAAGGGAGGCAGCATCCACATTGACAGCATAGATATCCGTAATCTAGAGCGAAGAGAAGTGAGGAAGAGAGTTGGTATGGTACTTCAAGACACATGGTTATTCTCAGGAACTATTTATGACAATATCCGTTATGGAAATGAAAATGCCACGGAGGAACAAGTTTATGTTGCGGCTAGAGCTGCATATGCTGATGAATTTATTCAAAAATTACCTAAGGGTTATAATACGGTACTTGGAGAGGAAGCAGGAAATATTTCTCAAGGTCAGAAGCAGTTAATAACCATTGCAAGAGCCTTTGTAGCTAATCCTGACATTCTAATTTTGGACGAAGCAACCTCTAATGTAGACAGCCGTACTGAACTCATCATTCAAAAGGCAATGCGAAGGCTGTTAAAAGGTCGAACAAGCTTTGTTGTAGCTCATAGATTGTCAACAATATATGATGCAGATCGAATTGTGGTAATGGAACAGGGAAAGATCGTTGAAACTGGAAAACATAAGGAATTGCTTAGAATGGATGGAACCTACGCAGATATCTATCAAAGCCAGTTTGCAGGAAATAGCATATCAACAACTGGTTTCACAGCTTAAATATGAAATGAAGGAGATTATAATTATGACCAATTATATAAAAAAATTAAAAGAGTTAAATAAAGATTCGTTACTTGAAGCAGGTGGAAAGGGTGCTAACCTTGGTGAGCTTATAAATGCAAATCTTCCTGTGCCACCAGGTTTTGTAGTTACAACTAAGGCTTATGCTGCTCATCTTTTGACCTCAGACTTAAAGGAAAAGATAGTAAATAAGCTTGAAAATCTAAAAGTAGATAATATAAAGGAAGTAGAAGAGGCAAGTGAATGTATTTCATCCTGGATTGAGGATGCTTCTATGCCTGATATTATTCAAAAAGAGCTTGGGAGTGCTTATGACAGCTTATGTCATGAAGTTGGAAATGGCGGAAAATTATCAGTTGCAGTACGTTCTAGTGCTACTGCAGAGGACTTACCTACAGCTTCTTTTGCGGGACAGCACGAAACATATTTGGGAATCCATGGGAAAGAAGCTGTGTTTAAATATGTAAAAAAATGTTGGGCAAGTCTTTGGTCTCCTCAAGCTATAACCTACAGAATTAGCATGGATTTTGATCATCTTAAGGTTGATCTAGCGGTAGTTATTCAGGCTATGATACCTTCTGAGGCTGCAGGGGTAATGTTTACTGCAAACCCTGTAAGCGGAAATAGTGATGAAATACTCATAAGTGCAGGGTATGGTCTTGGTGAGGTTGTTGTAAGTGGATTAATAACTCCAGATTCCTTTATTATTACAAAAGAAGGAAATATGAAAGAAAAGACAATTGGTTCAAAGGAGATTTGTATAAGGCTTACAGAAAAGGGGACAGTTACAGAAGAGGTGCCTAAGTCAAAACGTGAGGTTTACTGCATTGAGGAGAAGGAGCTGATGCAGCTTAAAACTTTAGCACAGCTTGTTGAGAAGCACTATGGCAGCTATCAGGATACTGAATGGGCACTCTCAAAGGGAAAAATTTATCTTTTACAGGCAAGGCCTATTACTACAATAATTAGCAATACTGAGGTGTGTACTTACGAGAATTTAGATATACTTGGACCTGATGATAAGATAATCTATCAGGGTAAAAAAGCTCCGCTAGCTTTTCAAAGTATGGTAGAACACACTCCATATCCTCATACACCTTTGGATTTTGCCTGCTTCAGCCATTTCTATAGTGGTATAAATGCCTCCTTTGCAGAGGTTGGGCTTAAGCTCCCAAAGGAGAAAAACAAGCCTGTTGAAAGAGAAAGCGGCTGTGTGGCTTTAAGTTATAGCGGACCAACAATCTCAGCAGCTACTTTGTGGAAAGCACCAACAAATTTAATTAAAAGTTTATTCGTTAAATCTCAATATTCTGTTGAGGATTTTATAAAGGAAATAGACACTTGGATTAAAAAAACTGAAGTGGAAGTAGAGAAAATAAAGGATGCTAGAAAGCTAGCAAAGTATATTGAGGAAGCATTTAAGGATTATGAAAGTTTCGTTTATAAAAGATTCTCTATTGTAGGTATGCCTAGTGTATTCACTGAGTATAAGTTTACAAAATTAATCAAGAAGGCTGTAGGTAAAGAAAAGGTTCAGGAATTAAAGGAAACCCTCCAAAGAGCTCTGCCTTTTAAAACAGCTTTGCAGAATAAAGCATTACTTAAGATAGCTTATGCAGTTGCAGTAAACGGAAGGGACAGTAAGGCTTATAAGGAAGAATTGAAGAGCTTTTTAGAGGAGTTCGGGGACAGGCCATCTATTGGTATGGGCCGTATGTTATCACCAGATACATGGCAGGAAAAACCAGAAATGCTTAACGATATTATTGAAGCATTGCTTTGTGATGCCGCCATTAATCCAGAGGAAAGCTTTAAAAAGCAGGAAGAAGCATATTTAGCTGCAAGAGAAACCATAAAAAAAGAGCTGACACAAACAGAATATAAAAAGTTTGTTGAAATCCTAGATAAGATAAGAAACACAACAATCATCAGAGAAGAAAGTGTTTTTTATTTGGAAAAGGTGGCAGGCTGTTTACATAGAATGGCCTTAAAGCTTGGAACTCTACTTGAAAAAGAAGGAGTTATAGATAAAGCTCATGATGTATTTTTTATTTTTCTTGAGGAATTGAGTTTAGCAGCTTCTGGGAAAATAAAGTTTAGAGAAAAAATTAAGAAAAGAAAAAGTGCCTTTGAAAAGGTATATGCTGCTCATAATAACGGTATCCATTGGTTTGTATCTACAGGTTCTTTTCCTATATTTGAGACAAAACAAAAAAAGGAACAGGAGGAGAAGGAGACTCCTAATTCTATAAAGGGAAGTGCTGCAAGTAAGGGGGTATACGAAGGAAAGGTATGTATAGTAAAGAGTCCATCTGAATTCAAAAAGCTAAGAAAAGGAGATGTACTTGTTTCAAATTATACATCTCCAATATGGACACCACTATTTAAAGTGGCAGGTGCAGCAGTTACTGAAATAGGAAGTGCAAGCTCTCATGCAGCTATTGTAGCAAGAGAATACGGCATCCCTGCTGTTGTAGCTATTGACAATGTGATGAATATATTAAAAGATGGACAAAAAATAAGGGTAGATGGTACAAAAGGAGTAATAACATTATTATAAGATGCGAAATATAAAGGGTAATATAAGAATTAATTAACTAATAAAATAATGCCTTTTTCAAAGAATTTGAGGAATAACTACTAGTGGATTTCAAAAGTCACGCTTCGCCTCCACCATTAAAAACCACGATACATATGACCGTATTGGATAAAATCCAGTACGGTTTTTTAGTTTTTTGTATAAAAGTTAGTATGTATCTTATTTAGTTGCATTAAATAAGCCAGCTTTTAAAAAGACATTTAATACTTCTAGCGGAAGTTTCATAGTTAAAAGAACTAAGGAACTAGATGATAACTCTCAAATTAAGAATTATCATAAAGACTCTAAAATAATCGAAAAGCTTGTTATAGATGGCAGATATTCTGAACCATATACTGCTGAATGGATATACCATAATTAGTAGTGCAATTCAACATATTGCTGAAAATGAAATATTAGATGAGAGTCATCTTTTAGACAAAGATTTTGAGTATTTAGAGGAAAAAATAATATCTAAGCTATTAACAAGGAATAGTACTTTTGAAACAAAAAATGCTAATAACAATAGTAAAACTTTAATAGATTTATTTATCAATGTTTCAACTAATGATAGAAATAAATTAGGAAACCCTATTTATAGAGGTGTTATTCATAATCTCAATAGAACTAGAAAATCTAAGTCTAGTAAAAGTGAATAGTCAAATCCTGTAGGAAAAATGTTAATGGTTGATATTGCTGTATCATATAATTATTAGTTTTACAAATAAAATAGCGGGTGTTTTTACATATGATATTAAATTTTTTTAAGTGTTCTATTGTTTAATAGTGCCATATACTTACAAGTTTCCGGTAGTGCCTGACCCATTAGCGAGGAAACGCCTGCTGTCTGAGCTTAATTACTTTGCATGTGACTAAAATAACTGCAATTTTTGTTTTATTACAATTTAGTCACGTAAAAATCGTATAGGCTGTTATAATAATGTTAAATCTATAAAAGAGGTGATATACTTGAAAATTTTACTAGTTGAAGACGATAAAACTATTGCATCTGGACTTGAATATTCCTTAAAGCAGGAGGGGTTTGATACAAGGATTTGTTATAATGTTTCCTCAGCTAAGGGTGTTATAAAAGATAATAAATTTGATCTATGCTTATTTGACTTATCGCTGCCTGATGGAAGCGGATATGAACTATGCAAGCTAGTTAGAGAAAAAGATGATACACCTGTTATATTTTTAACTGCTTGCGATGATGAAGTTAATGTAGTAATGGGACTTGATATGGGTGCAGATGATTATATAACAAAGCCTTTCCGCATTAGAGAACTTATTTCTCGCATAAGGTCTGTGATACGTAGATATAGTAAGGACGGCAGTTCAAAGGCAATATTGGAATTAAACAATATTCGTATTAATACTCTTGATGCGAAGGTATATAAAAATGATGAAGAAATTATTTTAACAGCGCTTGAGTATCGTCTATTGCTGATCTTTGCAAATAATCCAGGGCAGGTTTTATCAAGGAATCAGCTCTTAGAGGGAATATGGGATGTAGCAGGAGATTTTGTAAATGATAATACGCTAACGGTTTACATAAAAAGGATAAGAGAAAAGCTTGAAGATGATCCACAAAAGCCTACAATTATTAAGACAGTCAGGGGGATGGGATATAAGGTTGGTGATTAAAATGATAAGAAATAGAGAGATTAGAGTATACTTTATTATTGCCTTTATAGTATCTATGATAGCAGCAGCCTGTATTTTTTTCTTGAATGTTCTAGCAGGAATAATTTCTTTTATAGCCTTTGCTATCTTACTTGTTAGTAGTTTTTGGTTTATTAAAAGAGAATATGGAGAGCTTGAGAAACTCTCTGGTTATTTGAGACGTATTTGTAATGGAGAGTATTCGCTGGATATTAGAGATAATGAAGAGGGAGAACTAAGTATTCTTAAAAATGAGATTTATAAGGTAACTCTTATGCTTTCAAAGCAAGGGGAACTTCTCAAAAAAGAGAAAATGCAGCTTGCTGATGCTATCTCAGATATATCTCATCAGCTGAAGACACCGCTTACATCTATGAGAGTTATGTCAGACTTATTAAGTGATAATGACCTAGAGGCAGAAAAAAGAATTGAATTTACTAATAATATTGAAATGCAGCTTGATCGTATGCAGTGGCTTTTAACTTCTTTACTAAAGCTATCTAAAATAGATGCTGGAACGGTGAGTTTTAAAAAGGATAGAGTAGCTGTACCAGAACTAATTAGAAAATCAACTGAGCCTTTTCTAATTCCCATAGAAATTAAAAATCAAACATTAGTGATAGAAGGCGGTAGTAATGTAAGCTTTATTGGGGACTTATACTGGACTACAGAGGCTTTAATCAACATAATAAAAAATTGCATAGAGTATA
Source organism: Clostridium sp. JS66 (assembly GCF_033561535.1). NCBI lineage: Bacteria > Bacillati > Bacillota > Clostridia > Eubacteriales > Clostridiaceae > Clostridium > Clostridium sp. JS66. The sequence continues at coordinate 1,724,654 of NZ_CP131467.1, forward strand.
CGAAAGAAGATGGAAGAATATCTATCTTCTTTGATGAAAATCCTTTGTTTACAGAAATAAAGATCTCAGATAACGGAAGTGGAATAGAAAAAGAAGATTTACCATATATTTTCAAGCGATTTTACAAGGGCAAAAATGCAGGTGAAGATAGCGTGGGAATAGGTCTTGCTATGGCTAAAAGTATTGTTACAAGTCAAAATGGAGATATAAATGTAAGCAGCAGGAAAAATGAAGGGACATGTTTTACTATAAAATTTTATAAGGTAATGGTGTAAAAGGTAGACATTTATATAAAACAAAATTTAAAGCTTAAAAATTCATAAGTGACTAAATTGTAATAATAAAGTCACATAAAGTCACTGTAAAGTCATCTGAATTATATATACTAAAACCATGATAAAAAACTTGGAGGTTTTAAGATGGAAATACTAAGAATAGAACATTTATCTAAGGTTTACGGAAGTGGAGATACTGCGGTAAAGGCGCTTAACGATGTATCCTTTTCAGTAGAAAAAGGAGAATTTGTCGCAATTATTGGACCATCAGGTTCAGGAAAATCAACTTTGCTTCATATGCTTGGTGGGGTAGATAGACCTACTAGTGGCAAGGTTTTAGTAGATAACACTGATATTTATAATTTAGATGAAACGCAGTTGGCTATCTTTAGGCGCAGACAAATCGGACTTATATATCAATTTTATAATCTTATTCCAGTACTTACTGTAGAAGAAAATATTAATCTTCCACTACTGCTTGATGGACATAAAGTAGATAAGAAGCAGTTTGATGAGATTATAAAAATACTTAATTTAGAGAAAAGGCTCAATCATTTGCCCAACCAACTTTCTGGTGGACAACAACAAAGAGTGTCTATAGGAAGAGCTCTTATAAGTAATCCAGCTATAATGCTTGCAGATGAGCCGACTGGAAATCTAGATAGTAAGAATAGTAGTGAGATAGTTGATTTACTAAAAATGTTTAATAAAACTTTTAACCAAACTCTTATAATAATTACTCATGATGAGCGTATTGCATTACAAGCTGACAGAATTATAGCAATAGAAGATGGTGAAATTAAAAAGGATGAGGTGGTTCGCTCATGAATATAATAAATAAATTGACTTTAAGACATTTAAGATTAAATAAAAAGAGAACAATTGTAACTATAATAGGTGTAATTATATCAGCGGCAATGGTAACTGGTGTGGCTACTCTCGCAGTTTCTTTTATGGATGTAATGCAAAGACAAAGTATAGCTAATGAGGGAGAGTGGCATGTTGTCTATAAAGATGTTGATAACGTTCAGCTTCAATCAATAAAGAGTGATAAAGATACAAAGAATGTTATTTTGAACAGGGATTTAGGATATGCATTGTTAAATGGAAGTAAAAATGTTAGTAAACCTTACTTATTTATACAAGAGTACAACAAAGAAGGCTTTAGGAAGTTTCCAGTTGAATTAAGTAAGGGAAGGTTCCCAGAAGCTGCAAATGAAGTTGTAATTTCAGAAGAGATTATAGATAATGCTAAAGTTAACTATAAAATAGGAGATATTTTAACTGCTGATATTGGAAAGAGATATTCGAAAGACAAGGAAAACAACAATAAGGTTTTGACGCAGAACGATTATTTTCAAAAGAATAAAGATACTCTTGGAGAAACTTTGACAAAAGAAAATACAAAAACTTATAAGATTGTAGGTATAATAAAGCGTTCTAAGCTTGAGCCTACATGGGCTCCAGGTTTTACAGTGCTTGCTTATTTAGATGAGAATAATGTTACTTCGAAGGAAAAAGCAAATGCATCTGTAATATTAAAAAGTGTTAACAGAGGATTATTTGATCATGCAAAAGCTATATCAGTACAAAATAAAATAAAAACAGTAGAGTTTAATAACAATTTGCTTAGATATCATGGAGTTGTTAAGGATGATTCACTGCGCAATACGCTTCTTGGTTTATCAGCTATAATGATTACTATAATAATGGTTGGATCTGTTTCGCTCATATATAATGCTTTTGCTATTTCTGTATCAGAGCGTTCAAGATATTTGGGAATGCTATCAAGTGTAGGAGCTACCAAAAGACAAAAGAGAGATTCAGTGTTTTTTGAAGGAGCAGTTATAGGGGCAATAGGTATTCCAATTGGAATTGTTTGCGGATTTTTAGGTATGAGTCTTACATTTCTATGTGTAAACTCTATGATAAGGGGAGCTTTAGGTGTTACTGAAAACTTTAGAGTAGTCGTATCGCCGTTAATTGTTATCGCTGCCATTGTAGTTTCTGCTCTTACTATACTAATTTCAACATATATTCCTGCAAAAAGAGCTTCAAGTATATCTGCTATCGATGCTATTCGTCAAACCGCAGATATAAAATTAACAGGTAAAGTGATAAAAACTTCAAAGTTTACAGAAAAAATATTTGGTATTGAGGGGAATATAGGGCTTAAGAATTTAAAAAGAAATAAAGGTAGATATAAGGCAACGATATTTTCTTTGACTATTAGTATGATATTGTTTTTAAGTGTAAGCTCATTTACTTCCGATTTGAAGAAATCTGTTATTTTAAGTCAAGATGGAATAAACTTTGATATAAATGTATTGATCACGGGCAAAAATGTAGAGGAAAAAAACAACATAGTTAAAAAGATAAGCTCTCTTAACAACATAAAAGAGATCAATCAAGTAAATACTTTTGATGCAAGGGTATGGGTTAATGAAAATTCCATGGCAGACTACTTGAAAGGTGACGACAAAAGTATAATGAAAAATGGAGCATATCCTTATAGTGTTAACGTAAATGCATTAGATAACGAATCTCTTAAAAGATATGCAAAAGAAGTTGGAGTAGATTTTAATTTGTTAAAAGATACAAATAAAATCTCTGCAATAGTCATTGATACAGTTAAATACAAGGATATGAAGACCAAAAAATATATTCAAACGAAGGCAGTAAAAGTAAATAAGGGAGAAAAGCTAGATTTACTTTATCATAGCTTTGAACCAGAAAAAGATGAGCCGTTAACATCGGTAGAAATAGCAGCTGTTACAGATAAATTACCTATAGGAATCTTTTCTCATGGGGCAAATCCAGTCTTTAATGTTATAGTGTCTAGAGAAGTGTTTGATAAAATAATAGGCAGTCGTGAAAATATAATTGAAAGCATAGATACAAATTTGTTTATAAAAAGTAATGATCCTTTAGCACTTCAAACAAGTATTGAGACTATTAGAAATGCTGGTGGAGACAACAAAATGTCTATTCAAAATCTATTTATGATCAGACAAAGAGAAAATCAGATGATTGTACTCATGTCAGTTTTTGGCTATGGATTCATTGCATTAATTACAGCTATATGTGTTGCAAATATACTTAACACTATATCCACTAGCGTTGCTCTTAGAAAAAGAGAGTTCGCTATGTTAAAATCTGTTGGAATGACACCAAAAAGCTTTAATAAAATGATAAACTATGAAAGTATATTCTATGGTATTAAATCACTTGCATATGGACTTCCAGTAAGTATTGGAATAATGTACTTGATTCATAGAACAATCATGGGGAAATTTAATTTTGCTTTTATTCTTCCATGGATAAGCATTTTATCAGCTGTAGTTTCTGTATTTATAATTGTGGGGGTAGCAATGCTTTATTCTAGCTCAAGAGTAAAAAAGGAGAATATTATAGATGCACTCAAGAGTGAATAGTATCAATACAATTATTTAATATCTATGATAAAAAGTTAATTAGCTATAAAATAAGAAAAAGCTTTGGAGAATATCCCTAGCTTTTTTATTTAATTGGAAAGTCATTAGGAGAAAAATATGATACTAGCGAGATTAAAGATGAGTAAGAATTTAAGGAGGTGCTAGAATATGTGCTATCTAATAGTAAAGAAATTTAATAAGGAAGCTTAGTATTAAGAGTTGAGCAAGGGTAAAGATTAGCATCGCTATCAAATATTCAACAGTAACAACATTAGAACGTGGTGTTCAAACAGTAACATTAAACGATTTAGAAAGTTATAACGAATATTCTCCATATACATTAATAAATAATGAGGTGGATTTTATAAGTAAGGTTATTAGTATGTAATATATTTTGGATTAAAATAAGATAAGATTTTTGGTGGATTTCAAAGGTCACCCTCGCCTCCACCATACATAGTAGCACCCGCCTGTAAGTGGCTTAAATGGCTACTTATGAGCAGGTGTGTTTTTTGTTGGGTTAGGGTAAGCTCCACCAATTGTATATTTCTAATAAAATTAAGTATATTTTTATATTAAAGTTTATCTACTATTGCCTCTACTGTTCTTACAGATTGAGCGAAGGTGACATGTTAGTATGTTTGTCATCTGTTCTTTATTAAATTTATCAGGATATAATAAATGATGCATTGCCATCCCATCAATCAATGCATGTAGTCGGTGAATTTCAAGCTCCATATCAAGATTCTCTTTTGTATACTGAAGCTTGATTAATCCATTAACAAAATTTTGTATGCATTGGTGCATTTCATCGTATACATTAGTGCTTAGATTTTTTAATTTAGAATCGACGAGAGCATTTGCATTGAAAATAAGCCACACCTCCATTTCAATTCGTCGTTCTTCATCAAAAGGTAAAAATTGTGATAGCACTTCTTCTAAAACTTCCAAAGAATAATTCGTATATCCTCTCTGTGCAATACGCTGTTTTACACGGTCAGAAACGAGTTTCATAGAGAATAGTAATAACTCTGACTGTGTAGAAAAATAATGGCGCAAAGAACCAACAGATATTCCAGCAACTTTAGCGATTTTTCTTACAGAAGCATTCTGAAGACCTTCTTCAATAATTACATCCCATGTTGCTTCAGCTATTTCTATTTTTTGTTTTTCGTGATCAATAATTTTTGGCATAACATTATTATATCACACTTGACTAAATATGATGAGCATGTTAAATTTTATTTAGTACAGTTGTATTAAATAAATATTTGATATATGGTTAATTGATACAACAACAAAATTAGGGAGTGATTAGATGAAGGAGTCTATCCTTTTGGTAGATGATGAAATTGGATTATTAGAGATGCTTCAATTAGTATTAGAAAAAGAAGGTTTTAAAAAAATATATAAAGCTGTAAATGGCAAAGAAGCTCTAGAATTTATAGAAGAGAAAGTACCAGATTTGATAATTCTCGATGTCATGTTGCCAGATACAAATGGGTTTGAGTTATGTGTAAAAATACGTAAACTGACAAGTGTACCTATACTCTTTTTAACATCTAAAACTAGTGATTATGATAAGTTAATGGGATTTGGCATGGGGGGAGACGATTATATTACTAAGCCTTTTAATGTCTTAGAAGTGGTTGCCAGAATTAAAGCACAGCTCAATAGATGCAGATTGTATAAAGAGGAGGAAGAAAATATTGATTTAGAATTTAAAGATTTTGAAATTAATGAAAAAACCTGTGAACTTGTAGCTGGAGGTAAACTAGTGGAATGCACAGCCTTGGAGTTCCACCTTTTACTTTTCTTTGTGAAACACCCGAATCAGATATTCACAATCAATCAACTGTATAGAAATGTATGGGGACAAGAGAGTCTGGGAGATGAAAAGACTGTAGTAATATATATTTCAAAAATCAGGAAGAAAATAGAAAAAGATTCTAAGTACATAATTAATGCTAGAGGTTTAGGTTATAAGTTTGTACCACATTAAGCTTAAGGAGAAATTTAATAGTGAAAATTTTTTATAAGATTGTCTTAAGAATATTAATAGTATTCATTATTTTACTATTTTGTTTTTTCATAAGCTTTATAGTTATTACATTAATGTTCATCTCAGTAAAATATAATACTCCAATGTTTAAAAGTGTTAAGGCTAACACATTTCAGTTCTGTAGCGTTTTAGCATTATTTTTTATATTTCTATATATGTTTATTTATATTATAGCAAAGCCTGTAAACAATATGTTTAGATGGTTGAGGTTATTATCAGATGAGAGCTATAAAGAAGAGGACAAAACTGAATTATTGGAAATTAGAAATTTAGTTAAAGCTAATAAATGGCCCTATATTTTGTATAAAGAACTGATTTTTCAAATAAATAGCTTAACTGAAATACTATTAGAAAACGAAGTGCAACATAAGTTGTTAGAAGAAAATCGCAGGCAGTGGATTGCTGGAATTACTCATGATCTTAAAACTCCACTGGCATATATTCGTGGATATTCTTCTATGATTACTGCACCTAAATATGAATGGGATAATACACAAATTAAAGGCTTCGTAGAAAAAATAGAAGAAAAATCTGTACATATGGAAAATCTAATTAACGATTTAAGTACGTCTCTTAAATTTTATAGCGGGGATATATTCTTGAAGAAAAGTGCTGAAGATATGATTCCATATATTCAACAAATAGTAATTGACATTGCTAATAATCCATTAGCAAAGGAATATTCCTTTTCATTCAACAGCAAGTTAAAAAAATATGCTTTACATATAGACACTCAGTTAATTCGTAGAGCCTTGCAAAATGTAATTATGAATGCAGTTCTGCACAATCCAAGGGGGACTAACATTCAAGTAACTGTAGATAAAGTAGAAAATTACTTTCAAATTCAAGTAGAAGATGACGGAAATGGTATAGATGAAGAGACACTTAAAAATATGTTTCAGAAATATTTTCGAGGCAGTTCTACAGATGGTTCTGTGGAGGGTTCAGGTCTTGGAATGTCATTATCAAAACAATTTATAGAATGTCATGGCGGTTTTATAGAAGTAATAAGCAAAAAGAATATAGGTACATGTGTAACAATAAAATTACCAGCTTAGGCTGGTTTTTATTTTTGTATAAATTAAATTTTATTTTTACTTAATTTTTACTTTTCTTTACTTTAAAACAATGTTAGGCATATACAATTTGTTATATAAGTTAACGAAGAGGTGAAGGAAATGTGTAATTATATAATTGAAACTGAGAATTTAACTAAAAGATTTGGGGATTTTATTTCTGTAGATCATATAAACTTAAAGGTAGCAAAAGGTCAAATCTATGGTTTTTTGGGTTCAAACGGTGCTGGAAAAACTACAACAATGCGATTACTTCTAAGTTTGATTAAACCAGATGAAGGAGCTATAAAAATATTCAATAAATCTATTTTAGAGCATAGAAGCTATATTTTAAGAAGAGTGGGCTCTCTAATAGAAGCCCCAGCATATTATGGTCATTTATCTGCATATAAGAATTTGAAAATTATTGCAGAGCTTTTGGACATACCAGATAAGAAAATTGACGAAGTATTAGAAATAGTGCGGTTAACGCAATATGCTAATAAACCAGTGAAAGGTTACTCACTGGGAATGAAGCAGCGTCTAGGAGTAGCTCTAGCTTTAATTAGAAACCCAGAAATTTTAATTTTAGATGAACCTACAAATGGATTGGACCCATTTGGAATACAAGAAATTAGAAAATTGATTATTGATTTATCCAAAAATCATGGAATGACAGTTTTAATCTCTAGCCATATATTAAGTGAAATAGAAGCAGTTGCTGATAATGTTGGAATAATAAATGAAGGAAAATTAATATTCCAAGGTCCTATGGATAAATTGAAGCATATAAGTAATAATGCTAAGTCTTTAGAAGAGATATTCTTAGAACTTGTAGGGGGCAGTGAAAGTTTATGATGCTTAAAATACTTATTTCTGAAAAAATGAAGCTGAAAAATATATGTTATTTTATTCCTGTAATAAGTTCTATAATATTGATTGCATTTACTTGTATTGAATGGTATAGCTATTTTAGAAGAACATCTGTAGGAGCCTATGGTATTTTCAATGCACTATATATATTTCTACCATTTATAATGCTTTTGACTGTCACAATGCTCTCAAGTATTATAGCAGAAATAGAGCATAAAGCAGGAGCATGGAAAGTTATGTTTTCATTACCTTTAAAGCATTCAAAAATTTATATATGTAAGTTAATTTTGATATGTTTATTTATGTTTGAGACTTGTGCTTTAATCGTTATTGGATTAACAATACTATGGTTAACCTATACTTCAGAGCCATTACCATTTATATTTTTAATAAAACAAGTCTTAAGCAGTTTTTTAGCTTCAGTTGCTGCATTAACAATTCAATTATGGATATCTATACGTATTTCAAATCAAGCAATCCCTTTAACAATAGGAGTTATAGGGGGAGTTTCCAGTTTAACTTTAGCACGAAGTAAAATAGAGTATTTGCACTTGTTACCCTGGGCTTATCCAAGTTTAGCATCTCCTTTTATTGAAAACTATAAGCTTTGGATTATGTTGTCAATTATATTGGGAGTTTTCTTTCTTGTTGTTAGTTCAGTAATGTTCGAAAAAAGTGAATTTAAATAGGAGGCTTCTTTATGATAAAATTAATAAAAACTGAGTTACTTAAAATTCAATGGAAATCTATTCTTTTACTTATTCTTATGGATATTTTAGTCAGCTCTATATTAGCAATCAATGCTGTAAATGACTATAAAGAAACATTTGCACCTAACTGGAATACTTTGTATTTTCAAGAAGTGATGCTGCATGCAATGTTTTTCTTACCATTACTTACAGGCATAGTTGCTGCATTAATATGTTCTTATGAACATAAGAATCGTGTATGGAAACAGATTTTGACTTTGCCTTATTCACGATCAGCAATCTATTTCTCTAAATTTATAGTTATTATCATTATTTTATTAATTGTACAATTATCATTTTTAATTAGTTATATTCTTATTGGTTATTCAGGGTATAAAATACAATTAGTTGGCATAATTCCGTGGAAAACAGTGGCTTTTGGAGTAGTGGGTGGATACTTTGCCATATTCCCACTTGCAGCTTTACAATTATGGTTATCAATTAAATTTGAAAGTTTTTCTAGAGCATTAGTATTAAATGTATTTATGGTTATACCTAATATTGTAATTACGGGTTTTAACTCATATATCGGAGCATGGTTTCCATATTCAAGTGCATATTATGCAATGTTTCCTCAAGGGATTAATTTATCACCAAGAGTGGAGTGGAGTTCCTTTTTCATTATTACCTTTGCTACATTTATGTTTTATTTGATTAAAGGCTGCTGTTCATTTTCTAAAAAGGATTGGATTTGACTTTGACTTTGTGATATAAGGAAAAGATATGATAAATTATAGTGGATTTTGCAAACCGTGCTTCGCCTCCACCATAAAATCTACGTCCATTTGTATGTGGTTTGAATAGCAGCTTACAGGTGGTCGTGTTTTTTTATTTTTACGGGGTAGCACTACAATCAAACTTACAAAAATTGATAATTTGGATTTTGGGGTATTTTATTTATGTTATACTAATTATAATCCATATTTAACAAGTAATGGAGTTAATTTTATAAGTTAGGTTGTTAATATCGACTGAAAGAACATAAGAATATCCAAGTATTGAATAAAATTATAGAAATAATTTTGAAGAATTTTAAGATATTTAAATGAAGATTTTAAGTTAAGAATATTTTTATGCAATTAATATTATAGACAAGAGGGATAATATGAATCAGGTGGATGAATTATTATGGAAAAATGAAATAGAGACAAATAAAACAGTATCAAAGGCGATGCGTATTGTTCTGTATTTTTGCTTTGCAGCAGGATTTTTAAATTTAATTCATATATTTGATGCCGTGCAGAATGTTATGGTAAAAATGAATGTATTACTTATAATTCCTCTTTTGCTGCCAACAATTTTAGTAGATATATTTGAACTTAAGAAAGCATGGACAAAGTATTTGATACTTACTTGTGCTGTGATTTCTACAGGAATATGTTATACATTATTGACCTTTCAAACAGTTTTAATGTTTGTTATTCCAACAATATTAGCATCTATGTATTTTAGAAAGAAACAGCTTATAGTAGTAATTATTGAATCAGTATTTAATATATTAATAGCCCATTTACTTAGCTTTTATTTTTTGATGGAACCATGGGTTGAACCCTTTACCGGATTAAAAAATATAATGCTATATGGAGCTTTGCCAAGAATACTTCAATATTTATGCTGTGGAAGTTTGTTTTATATATTATGTAATCGTACTTCTGGACTCATGCTTAATTACCATAAGTTTATAAAAGATAAAGAGGTTTTTGAACTGGAAAAATCTATTGCTCTGCAGAAGATAAAATATGAGGAGCGGGAGCAGGTAAGCAGAGATATACATAATAGCGTTGGTCATACAATAATGGCAGCGATTATGAGTTTGGATGCGGCAGAAGCAGTATATAATAAGAATTCTAAAAAAGCAATGGAAAAAATAAAATTTGCTAATATAAGAATGCGTGAGAGTCTTGAAGCCATTAGAAAAGTAGTACGTGGGGTAAACACAAAAGGAAATGAAAAAACCATAGAAGATGTGATGAAATTAATAAATGTAAATATTGATAAATTAAAAGATGATTTTAATATTAAAATAAGAACCAAAATCGATTATAGTGAACAACAATTAAAAACGCAGAGTATTTGTATCGAAAGAATTGACTTCTTAATAGGAGCATTGCAGGAACTGGTTACAAATAGTGTAAAGCATGGAAATGCAACGGCTATTATTGTTATTATAAATGTAGATAGAAATAATATAAATATAATAGTTCAGGACAATGGAACAGGTATACAAAGTATGAGAAATTATGAGGAATTATTGGACTCTGGATTTGGAATTAAAAAAATCAGAAAATACTTAATTTCTATAGGCGGGATTTTAAAAATAGAAAATCAAGAAGGACTTCTGGTAATGCTAAAAATTCCAACAAGAGCAGGTGATGAGAATGAATAAAATTAGAATATTGATAGTAGATGATGAAAAACTTCTTTTAGAAAGCCTTGAGTTAATCTTATCTATGAATGAATCTTTTGCAATAACAGGATTAGCACATGATGGAAAAGAAGCATTAGATATTTTAGAAAAAGAACAAGTAGATATAGCATTAGTAGATTTAAATATGGAAGGAATGTCGGGACAGGAATTGATATTAAAGGTAAAAACAACATATCCTAAGATGAAAATACTTGTTTTGACAACTTTTTATGATGAAGAAAACATTGTGAAGGCAGTGATGCATGGGGCAGATGGATACTTATTAAAAGATGCAGGAACAAAAGTCATTGTCAAAGGAATTTTTAATGTTATGAATGGCCAAAGCATGCTTGATAGTAAAGTAATGACTGCATTAGCAAATATAATGTCAAAATGCTCAAATGAAAATACAGATAAAAACAAATATCATAACTTTGACTTATTAAAAAATTTAACTGAAAGAGAAATAGAGATTTGTCAGTTGCTTTCTGATGGATATACAAATTCTCAAATAGCAGAATTCTTATATATTTCTCAAGGTACAGTAAAAAATTATATAAGTACTATTTATGATAAAACAGGAATAAAGGATAGGACCATGTTAGCCTTAAAGCTTGCAAAAATATTTTCTTAATAATTAAACATGACCAGAGTCATATGAAAATAATGACTCTGGTTACTTTTTTATGAATGATATTTTAGTTATTCTATAGAAAATAAAAAAGAAATGAGGAAAAAGAGATGAAAAAAAATAAATCAGTTAAAGTATTTGGAATTATTTTTGTGATAGCCGCATTACTTATTTTTATTAATCTTATTCCAACTCTTAGATTAAAAGCATCAAATATGCACATTATTGAAGGAGAATGGGTGAATGTTTATTATGAAGATGAAGAGTCGGCAGCTAAGGATGTTTTTCAGTTAGCTAATGCAAGAGCTGGTAAATTAGCTAAAAAATTAGGATTTAGTGAAAAGCAAAATATTAATATTTATATTTATGACCATCAGTCTACAATGCAAATGAAAAAATATGGACTAATAGGGCCAATGTTAGGGCTAGACTGGTATATTGGTGACAATATAGGAACGAATGTTATACTGACATCGCCTGCAAATCCAGGAAAGGTTCATGACTATGATGATAATAAGCAAGCTGCTTTACATGAAATGGTTCATGCCTACATAAGCATAATAAATCCACACATCAGATTATGGTTAACTGAAGGAATGGCTTTATATTTATCCAATGCACAACCTTTTTACAAAAAATATACCTACAATATGCATATTCCAACTTTTTCAGAAATCAAAACTAGTAATCCAGTGAAATTTTCAAAAATGGGAGGTTATACTTTTGCTAATACTTATATAGAGTATATAGATAAAAAATATGGATGGGAAAAATTAATGATGATAATTAAAACTGAAGATTATGAAAAGGTATTTGGAAAATCTGATGAAGATATATATAACGAATGGATAAATTATATTAAAAATTATTATCAGTAAAATAATTAATATAATTGAATTTTTTAAGTGGTGGATTTTAACTTTATGTGTAGCCATTTAATTTTGTTGTTATAGGTAACTCTAGTAAATTGAAATTGTATTTAACATATAGCTTAACACTTAAAAATTGAGGCGGAGACTGCTATAATGCAATGAATGAGTTAACAAGTTTACTACATTTTACAGGCTGCACCTTATCTTATTTATTAAAAGAGTCAATATAAAGCATATAAACAGCAAGAATTAAAAAAGCTATGATTTTTTTATATAGAGCTATATTTATAATATATTATAAGCAATTCATCATAATTAGAAGAATACGCTTACTACACAACTTTTTAGGTGGAGGGAGCTTTGAATATATGGTGTATAAAAGCTTTTGAGAGAATTTAGGAGCTCTTATGTTTAAAATTTAAAAAATCTCGTAATTTGAATCAGGACGATTCAAGCCGCGAAAGTCCCAGGAAGGGACATTTGAGCGGGTAGAGATTTTTTAAATTTTAGACATTAGAGTTCCTTAATGAACGGCTGGCTTTTATACACCATATATTCAATGCGGACTCCACCTAAAAAGTTGTGTCGCAATGAATGTATATATTATATGAAATTTAAACGTGCCATATTTCCTTTGCATATTTTTTTATGGTATTGTCAGAAGAGAAAATACCTGATTTTCCAATGTTCATTATGCACATTTCCTGCCATTTATTTTTATTTCTATAAAGCTTATCTATTTTATCTTGAGCCTTTGTATAAGAATCAAAATCCTTTAGAACAAAATACTCATCATTTTTTTCTAAAAGCGCCGAATATATATCTTTAAATTCAGATGAGGATACATTTAAGGAATTATCTACAAGAGAATTTATAATTTTCATAAGTCTGGAATCTGAATGGTAATAGTTATTTGCTTTGTAATTTTTATTTTTTTCCAAAGAAAGCACTTCTTCTTTATTCATACCAAATATGATAATATTTTCATCTCCTACAGCTTCTTTAATTTCAATATTAGCTCCATCTAAAGTGGCAATAGTTATTGCTCCATTCATCATGAATTTCATATTTCCAGTACCGGAAGCTTCTTTAGTAGCTGTTGATATTTGTTCACTTACATCAGCACAAGGAATTATTTTTTCAGCTAAGGATACAGAGTAGTTTGGTAAAAATATAACATTTAACTTTCCATGTATAGCATCCTTATCATTATTAACTTTAACTGCTACTGTATTGATAAATTTTATGATTTGCTTTGCAAGATAATAACCAGGGGCAGCTTTTCCACCAAAGAAAAATGTTCTTGGGATAATGTCTAAGGATGGATTCTCCTTAAGTTTATAATATAGATTTAATATATTAAAGGCATTTAGTAGTTGTCTTTTATATGCATGCAGCCTTTTTACCTGCACATCGAATATAGAATAAGGATTTATATCTATGCCATATGTGTGTTTGGCATAGTTACAAAAATCTATTTTATTTTTTTCTTTTACTTCTCTAATTTTATTTTGAATATTTGAATCTTTAGCATAGTTTGCGAAATTTTCAAATTCTAAAGGATTTTTAATCCATTGATTTCCTATAGTTTCACATAAAGTTTTTGTAAGACGTGGATTTGCTTTAACAAGCCACCTTCTATGAGTTATACCATTAGTTTTATTATTAAATTTTCCGCTATAGAATTCATTGAAGTTTTTTAACTCTTTATTTTTCAAAAGTTCTGTATGAAGCTTGGCAACACCATTAACGGAGTGGCTTCCTACTATAGCTAAGTGTGCCATCCTTATTTCACCATTAAATATTATAGACATGTCATTAAGTTTTTTAGTATCATTTGGGTATTTATTTTGTACTTCTTCACAAAAACGCCTGTTTATTTCTTCTATTATCATATAAATTCTTGGTAGAAGTTTTTTAAACATGTTTACAGGCCACTTTTCAAGAGCCTCTGAAAGTATAGTGTGATTTGTGTAAGATATAATATTTGTAGTAATTTTGAAGGATTCATCCCATGGAATATTTTCTTCATCCACTAGAATTCGCATGAGCTCTGCAACAGCCATAGATGGATGAGTATCATTTATTTGAACAGCGATGTATTTATCTAATTCATTAATAGGAATATTCATTTTCTTATAATATCTAACTATGCTTTGAAGACCTGCACTTACTAAGAAATACTGTTGTTTAAGCCTTAATAATTTACCTTCCTCATTTGAATCGTCGGGATATAATACTTGAGATATGGATTCAATAGAATTTTTATATTCTAGGGCTTTTGAATATTGTCCTTTATTAAAGGATGCAAAATCAAAATCATCATCTAAAGTTTCAGCATTCCATAATCTTAGAGTGTTAACGGTATCTGTGTTATAGCCTATTACAGGAGTATCATAAGGTACAGCTAGAATTTCTTCATAATTTTCATGTATAAATTTTAGAGAGTCATTTTCCATTACAGAATGTATATTACCACCAAATCTAATTTTAACAGCTTTATCTTCTTTTCTTGTTTCCCACATGTTTCCATCCCTTAACCAATGATCAGGAACTTCAACTTGATATCCATTTATTATTTTTTGTTGAAAAAGTCCATAATAATATCTTATACCGCACCCATGACCAGGAATATTTAGAGAAGCCATTGAATCAAGAAAACAAGCAGCTAGTCTACCTAATCCACCATTACCAAGACCAGCATCATTTTCAATTTCTTCAAGTTCATTTAAATTAATACCCAATTCACTTAAAGCTTCTTTACAAGTATCCTCTATTCCTAAATTTAATAGATTATTTCCTAAAAGTCTTCCTATTAGAAATTCCATAGAAAAATAATATACTTGTTTTTTTTTAGTATTTTTATATTTTCTATTAGTTCTCATCCAATTTTGGGATGAATACTTTTTTACTAGCTTTGCAAGGGCAAAGTATTTATGAAGGTTAGATGCTTCATTAATATCTTCAGAGTACATAGTGGTGAGTTCGTTTATAAAATCCCTTTTAATACTTTTTTTGTTAATGTACATATTATATATCATCCTTTCATAAAATACATTCTTTTAGATAAAGAAATATATAGTATTGAAGTCACATCATTACTATATTATAACATATAAGTAAAAAAGTACAATTTATATTAAGAAGAGTAGTTACTTTTCTAGATTAGTAGAAGATTAGGTTTATTTAAAATATACGATAATATACTATATACATATGTTTATTGGTGATAAAAAAGTTTTAACTTTGAATTTAGTTTGATTAAAAAAAGAAAGTGAAATTAATGAATACCAAAAAAAAGGAATTTATGGGTTCCATGTAGAATATATATGCAAAACAAAAGAATGTGTATTAAAAATGTGTTGAAAATTATTGTAAAATATAGAAAAATATCAAATTAGTAGGAAAAGAACATTAAGCTTATTGATCCTATTTACAATAATTTTTTAAAATGCCTGAAAATTACAATAATTAACTAAAAATAAATTGTTTATTGTTTTTTTTAAATAAAAACATTACATTTTAGAAATAATTAAAGCAAAATATGTTATTTTGGGTAGCATTTAATACAAATTTATAATTGTATATAAAGTTTTTTCGGTGACCAAAAATATTGTGAGGAGTGATTTAAGGTGGATAGAGAACCAATGTTGGATATGTTCCTTTTTGAAACAAATCAGCTTATAGAGCAATTAGAAGAAATAATAATTCAGTGTGAAAAAGATAAAAAGCTTCAAGAGGAAGACATAAACGAAATTTTCAGAATAATGCATACGATAAAAGGATCTTCAGCAATGATGATGTTTAATAACATTTCTGTTCTTGCTCACTCTTTAGAGGATTTATTTTTCTTTATAAGAGAAAATAAAGTTACATCAATTGACTTTGAAAAGTTATCTGAATTAGTCCTTTCAGGCATTGATTTTATAAAGGCTGAGATAGAGAAACTGGAAAACTTTAATGAAGCTGATGGAAATTCCGATGCACTTGTAGAGAGCATAAAGATGCATTTAAGTATTATGAAAGGTAATGAAAATGGAGCTAATGAAATAAATTTAGAAAAAAATGAAGAAGATAAAACACAATATTATGTAGGTTCTTTTAAAGGTGAACCTTCAAGTGATAAAGTAACAAAATATTCTGTATGTATCCTATTTGAAGAAGATTGCGAAATGGAAAATATAAGAGCATATACTGTTTGGCATAACATTAAGGATATTACTACAGAAATTTATTATTTTCCTGAAGATATTATGGATAACAATGATAGTGCAGAGGTTATAAAAAAAGACGGATTTTTAATGTATTTTGCTACTGATAAATCACGATTAGAAGTTGAAGCATTGTTAAATCAAACTGCCTTTGTAAGGAGTATGGAAATAAATGAAATTGAGGAATATCCAGAGAAAATTACAGCTCCTTCATCTCAAGAGGAAGATACAAATGTCCACAATACAGAAGAAAAACAAAAAACTTATGAGGTGGAACCTGTCAATAATAAGAACAATGAAAATAAATCTAAAGCCTCCAAACAGCAAAGTATTATAAGTGTAAATATTTCAAAGTTAGATATGCTCATGGATTTAGTAGGTGAAATAGTTATTTCAGAAGCTATGGTTACAAGAAATCCGGAAATAGAATCCTTACAATTAGATAGCTTTAATAAAGCTGCAAGGCAATTAAGGAAGCTTACAAATGAACTTCAGGATATTGTAATGTCTATACGAATGGTTCCTGTGTCTATGACTTTTCACAAAATGAATAGAATAGTTAGAGATATGAGTAAAAAATTAAATAAAGAAGTTGAATTGGAAATTATTGGAGAAGAAACTGAAGTAGATAAAAATATTATAGATCATCTTTCAGATCCTCTTATGCATCTTATAAGGAATTCAGTAGATCATGGGTTAGAGGATAGAGAAACGAGAATAAAAAATGGCAAACCCGAAAAAGGAAAGATAACTTTAGAGGCTAGAAGTGAAGGTGGAGATGTATGGATTGTAATTAAAGATGATGGAAAAGGCATGAATAGAGAAAAAATTTTGAGTAAAGCTAAGGAAAATGGACTTTTAACAAAAAATCCAAATGAACTTACTGATAAAGAAGTTTTTTCATTCATATTGTTACCTGGATTTTCCACCAAAGAAAAAGTCACAGAGTTTTCTGGACGTGGTGTAGGTATGGATGTAGTGAAGAAAAATATTGACAGCATCGGTGGAAGCATAGTAATAGACAGTACTGCAGGTGAGGGGACTACTATAGTAATAAAAATTCCTTTAACACTTGCCATAATAGATGGTATGGAAATTGCCGTAGGAAAAACAAAGTATACCATACCAACAACTTCCATAAGAGAATCCTTTAAACCTTCTGCAAAAGATGTTACAGAGGATTGTGATGGAAATGAAATTATTATGATAAGAGGCCAGTGTTATCCTGTATTAAGAATTCATAAGGCCTTCAATATACAGACAGAAGTCACTTCAATAGAAGATGGGATTATGGTAATGGTAGATGGTGATTTAAAGTCAGCGTGTATTTTTGCTGATAGGTTATTAGGAGAACAGCAGGTAGTAGTTAAAGCGTTACCTAAATATATCAAAAAGGTTAAGGGAATTGTAGGATGTACTATACTAGGAGATGGCAGTATAAGCTTGATAATAGATGTAAATGGTGTTTTGGAAAGGCTGTAAACTCTAATGTATTAAATTAAAATTTTTAATTTATATAAATTATTAAATTTAACAACTTTATAATAAGGGGGCTTTATAAATGGGTTATTTTAAGAATTTAAACATAAGATTTAAAATTGCAATAGCCTTTATACTAATAAGTGTATTAATGCTTATTATGGGCTATACAGCGGTTAAAGACATTAGGGCTATAGACAGCCTGGATACGGATTTATATGAAAAAAGTACAAAGCCATTAGCTAATTTAAATGCTATTTCATTAGATCTCGAAAAAATGAGCAGTCTGGTACGAAATGAAGTTATAAGTGCAGATCTAAATGAAATTAATAGTAGTAAAAGTGAAATATCAAATCTGGATAAAGATTTAGATAGTAATATGACTGAATTTGCAAAAAATATGAATAGTCAGGAAGTTAAAGATGAATACAATAATCTAAAGAATTTGATAGATAAATATAGACCTATTAGAGATAAAGTGACAAATCTTGCAGCTGCACAAAATGATGCAGAGGCTATAAAAGTAATGAATGGAGAAGGTGCTGAATTAAAAAAATCTATAGATAAATCTTCTAAAAATCTATTTAACTTGAAGATAGATCGTGCTAAAGATAAATCAGATACTAATACTTCTACAGCCAATAAAGCAGTAACTTTAATTTCAATTTTGATAATTGCATTTGTAATGCTAGCATTGATAATAGGAGGATTTTTATCACATATAATAAGCAAACCACTAAAAAAACTTACTGAAACTGCAAAACAAATTTCAATGGGAGATGTTGAAGTTGATATACAATCAGCTTCAAAAGATGAAATAGGAAAACTTCAGCATGCATTTAAGGAAATGGTTGGAAATATAAAGGAAAACACTAATGCTATAAATAAAATAGCTTTAGGTGATTTTAAAATACAAGTAAAGGTAAAGTCGGAAGAAGATGTGCTTGGAAAGTCAATAGTAAAAATGATTGACAACATGAAATTATTAGTAAATGAAACCAATAATTTAATTGAAGCAGCAGAAAAAGGAAATTTAGACGTGAGAACGGATGCCAATAAACTCAGTGGAGATTATCGCAAAATAGTGGAAGGTGTAAATAATACACTTGATATTGTAATAAAACCATTAGATGAAGCTAATAATGTTTTAAGAAAGTTATCTTTAAATGATTTTAGTATTTCAATGTCTAATGATTATA
Source organism: Clostridium sp. JS66 (assembly GCF_033561535.1). NCBI lineage: Bacteria > Bacillati > Bacillota > Clostridia > Eubacteriales > Clostridiaceae > Clostridium > Clostridium sp. JS66. The sequence continues at coordinate 1,743,901 of NZ_CP131467.1, forward strand.
AAGGAACATTTAAAGAATTTTCGGATTCAATAAATGGTGTTTTAGAGAGACTATTAAGTGTACAAGATGCTTTTGTTAAAATTTCTAATGGTGACACAAGTAAATTGGAGCAATTCCAAAAAATTGGTAAAAGATCTGAAAATGATAAATTACTTCCTTCTGCTATAGAAATGATGGTTACTATAGAAAATTTAATTAGTGAATCAAAAACACTTGCTTCTGCAGCTGTGGAAGGCAATTTAAATATTAGAGGTGATTCAAAAAGATTTAAAGGTGGTTATAGAGAAGTTATTGAGGGAATAAATAAAAGCATGGATTCAATAGTGAAGCCAATTGAAGAAGCTTCAAGTGTAATGCAAAAAATGTCCCAGGGAGATTTAACATGTAATATGAATGGAGCATACAAAGGTGAGTATGCTAAGATGCAAGATTCGTTGAATTTCACAATTAGTTTTTTAAATAGCATATTAAGCCAAATCAATAATGCATCTTCAGAAGTTGCTTCTGGATCAAGACAGGTGTCTGATGGAAGTCAAGCATTATCACAAGGAGCTACAGAGCAAGCAAGTGCTATAGAAGAGTTAACAGTATCTATTACGGAAGTTGCATCACAAACAAAAGAAAATGCAGTTAATGCAAATGAAGCAAATGAATTATCGCTTAAGGCAAAGGAAAATGCAGAACAAGGTAATATACACATGGCAGAAATGCTTAAATCTATGGAAGAGATTAATGAATCTTCTTCCAATATTTCGAAAATTATCAAAGTAATAGATGAAATAGCCTTCCAAACTAATATACTAGCTTTAAATGCAGCAGTAGAAGCAGCAAGAGCAGGACAGCATGGTAAAGGCTTTGCAGTAGTAGCAGAGGAAGTTAGAAATCTGGCAGCAAGAAGTGCAAATGCAGCAAAGGAAACTACAGCATTGATAGAAGGTTCTATTAAGAAGGTAGAATCAGGTACAGAAATAGCTAATGAAACAGCTAAAGCACTTAATGAAATTGTTGATGGCGTAGCAAGATCAGCAAATTTTGTTTCAGAAATAGCTTCAGCATCTAGTGAGCAGGCATCAGCAATAGCACAGATAAATAAAGGAATTGAGCAAGTTTCACAGGTAGTGCAGACTAATTCGGCTACAGCAGAGGAAAGTGCAGCAGCCAGTGAAGAACTTTCAAGTCAATCTCAAATATTAAAGGAGATGGTGGGAAAATTTGTACTTAATACTGTAAACTCAAATTATACAGAATTTGAAAAGAAGCAGTACAAAAATAAAGAAGGTTATAAAAATGATATGAATTATGCGTACATGGAAGCAGCAGCGGCATCTACAAAACCTAGAATAGCTCTTAGTGATAATGAGTTTGGTAAGTACTAATAAATTATTTTTTTATTAAATTTAAATTGAAGGAAGGTGTATTAAATGTCAGAAATTATTGATGAAATAACAGAATTATCAGAAGATACTCAAAAAGGAAGGTTTTTAACATTTTCAGTTGGAAAGGAAAGCTATGGCATAGAAATTAAGTATGTTAAAGAAATAATTGGCATACAAGAAATAACAGAAGTGCCAGAACTTCCTGACTATGTAAAAGGCATAATAAACCTTAGGGGTAAGATTATACCTGTAATGGATGTAAGGTTAAGGTTTAAAAAAGAACCAAAAGATTATAATGATAGGACATGTATAATAGTAATTGATGTTGAAGAAATTTCTATAGGATTGATAGTGGATAATGTTTCAGAAGTACTTACAATAGAAGAAGAAAATATTGTTCCACCACCAGATTTAAAAACAGGATTTCATAATCGATATGTAAAAGGAATAGGTAAAGTAGGCAATGAAGTTAAACTTTTATTGGATTGTGAAAAAGTTTTAAATGATGATGAAATGGATGCTATTAAAGAAGTGTTATAAAATAACTATTAAGTTTAGGTAGAATTTGCTGTAATTCTACCTAATTGAACAAAATAAGTAACTTAATTTGGAAAGGAATGAATGCTATGAAATGGTTTTACAATATGAAAATTTCTAAAAAAATTATTACTTCAATTACGGCTATAGCGGTAATTGGTGGTTTACTTATTGGATCAGTAGGATTTTTATATATTAATAAAATTAATAGTTTAAGTAAGTTAATATATAAAGAAAATATAACACCATTAACTCCTGTATATAGAGTAGAAACGGATTTCTTAAAAGTACGTATTAGTTTAAGAGATATGGCATTAAGTAAATCACAAGATAAATCTCAATATGTTAATACGATAAATGATTCATATAAGGATTTAAATAATAATTTAAATGAGTATAGTAAATATATATCTTCAAATGAAGAAGATCAAAATTATAAATTATTAAAATCCGATGTGGATAAGTATGCAGCAGTTAAGGATAAGGTTCTTAACCTTATACAATCCAATCAATTGGATGCTGCCTTAGCATTAATGAATGGTGATGGTAGTACTATAACAAATGAGCTGGATGCTTCTATTACAAAAGCTTTTGATATTAATAATAAGCAAGCTGATGATCGAAATAAGATGAATGTAGATAATGGAAGCAGAGCAGAAATGTTAATGTTTGGAATTGTATTATTGGCAGTAATTATGTCTGTATTAATAGGTTTATTTGTTTCAAAGATAATTAGCAAGCCTTTAAATAAAATATTAGATGCAGCAAATAGTATTTCTTCTGGAAATCTTAATGTGGATTTAAATATTGATAGTAAAGATGAAGTGGGAATTCTTATGCAGGCATTTGAAAAAATTGTACAAGCATTGAAGAATTTAATAACGGATTCCAATATGCTTGCAGCAGCAGCAGTAGAGGGAAAGCTTAATACAAGAGTAGATGCAAACAAACATAATGGAGATTATCGTAAAATAGTAGAAGGTTTTAATAATACTCTTGATTCAGTGATAGAACCATTAAATGAAGCAAATGCAGTTTTAGGTAAAATGTCAGTAAATGATTTTACTACAAAAATGGATACAAATCAAAAAGGAGAGTTCATAAAGTTTGCCAATTCAATTAATACTGTACAAAAAAATCTACTCAATGCTGAAGATATTTTTACCAAGATTTCAAAGGGTGATATAAGCAGATTAGATGAGTTTAAACAAATAGGCAGAAGATCTGAAAATGATAAGTTAATGCCAGCAGCCATAGCTGTTATGGAGTCAATACAGGAATTAATAGATGAAACAGTTACTCTTTCTAATAATGCCATAAATGGAAGCTTAAGTTCAAGAGCAAATGCTGGAAAATTCCAGGGTGGATATAAAGAATTAGTAGAAGGTTTCAATAAAACTCTTGAGGCAATTGCAGAGCCTATTAATGATTCAATGATAGTTTTACAAAAGTTTTCTCTTAATGATTACACAGGTAATATGACTAAAAGTTATAAAGGGGATTTTAATACCTATGCTAATTCCATTAATGATTTGCACAAGAGGTTATTGGTAATACAAAGAGCTTTTAATGATACTGCAAAGGGAGATATTAGTCAATTAGAAGAAATAAAACGTGTGGGAAGAAGATGTGAAAATGATCAGCTGCTCCCAGCATTAATAGAGATGATGGAAACAAATAAAAATTTATTCCTTGAAGTTCAAATGTTAACTAATAGTGCTATTGAAGGAAAGTTAGATGTTCGAGGAGATTCAACAAAATTCAAAGGAAATAACAAAACAATAGTTGATCAAATAAACAAACTTATAGATGAATTGAATGCTCCTTTAAAGGAAGCTAATAAAGTTTTGAATAGGATGTCTTTAAATGACTTAAGCGTACAAATGAGTGGCAACTACAAAGGCATGCTTAAAGAATTTTCAGATGCTATAGACGGTGTACATCAAAGACTTTCAAGCATTCAAGCTATATTTATCGATATCTCCAATGGAAATACATCAAGACTAGAAGAATTGCGTAAGCTAGGAAGAAGATCTGAAAATGATAGATTGCTTCCTGCAATAATAAGAATGATGGAAACAATACAGGAATTAATTAATGAATCTAGTGTGCTTGTTGATGCAGCTGTAAATGGAAATTTAGGTATAAGAGGAAATGCAGATAAATTTAAAGGTGGATATAGGGAAGTTATTCAAGGAATTAATAAGACTATGGATGCAGTAGTTAAACCAATAGAAGAAGCTTCAAATATAATGCAGAAAATGGCAGAAGGTGATTTGACATTTAAGATGAATGAAGATTATAAGGGTGAATATGCTAGAATGAAGGATTCTTTGAACTTTACAATTAGTTTCTTTAATGATGTATTAAATGAGATTAACAATTCAGCAACTGAGGTTGCTTCAGGATCAAGACAGGTATCTGATGGAAGTCAGGCATTATCTCAAGGAGCTACGGAGCAGGCAAGTTCTGTTGAACAATTAACAGTGTCCATTAATGAGGTAGCAGCACAAACAAAAGAAAATGCAGTTAACGCAAATCAAGCAAATGAACTAGCGCTTAAGGCAAAGGAAAATGCAGAGCAGGGTAATGAACATATGGGTGAAATGCTTAAATCTATGGAGGAAATTAACGAATCATCTTCAAATATTTCCAAGATTATCAAAGTAATAGATGAAATAGCTTTTCAAACCAATATACTTGCTTTAAATGCAGCAGTAGAAGCAGCAAGAGCAGGACAGCATGGTAAGGGCTTTGCAGTAGTAGCAGAAGAGGTTAGAAATTTGGCAGCAAGAAGTGCTAATGCAGCTAAAGAAACAACAGGACTTATAGAGGGTTCTATTAGAAAGGTAGAAGCTGGTACAGAAATAGCTAATGCTACAGCTAAAGCTCTTAATGAAATTGTTGGAGGAGTAGCAAAATCAGCTAATTTTGTAGGTGAAATAGCATCAGCTTCCAATGAGCAAGCAGCAGCTATTGCACAAATAAATAAAGGAGTTGAGCAAGTATCACAGGTTGTACAAACAAATTCTGCTACAGCAGAAGAAAGTGCAGCAGCTAGTGAAGAACTTTCAAGTCAATCTCAAATATTAAAGGAAATGGTAAGCAAGTTTAGACTTAATAGTACTTCCATGAAGAATTCAGCATATGACAAGAATCAATATAGAAATAAAGAAAATTATGTGGATGATATAGACTATTCATATGCAGAAGCAGCAGTAACCTCCAGCAAACCTAAAATAGCTCTTAGTGATAGTGAATTTGGTAAGTATTAATTGATGTAAAAATATTATAAAAGGCTATTGCATATTTTTCAAATTAATACAATAGCCTTTTTGTATCTTAGAGGTGAAGCATGATTCATATAAAACAGGATGAATTCAAAGAGTTAACAGAGTATTTGAAAAGTAATTATGGTATAAATCTTACTAAAAAGAAAATTTTAATAGAGGGAAGATTAAACAATATATTAATAGAAAAAGGTTTTAAAAATTTTAGGGATTATTTGAATTTCTTATTTAACGATATGTCAAAAAATGAATTAACTCTTCTCATTAATAAGTTAACAACAAATCACACTTTCTTTATGAGGGAGGCTGCTCATTTTCAATATTTTAAAAATGAAGTTTTGCCTTATTTAGAGAGCAAAGTAAAAGATAGAGATTTAAGAATATGGAGTGCTGGATGTTCCTCTGGAGAAGAACCTTATACCTTGGCTATGATACTAGAAGATTATTTCCAAGGGAATAAAGCAGCTTGGGATAAAAAAGTTTTAGCTACAGATATTTCTGTAAATGTTCTTCATACGGGAGATAGGGGTATTTATTCAAAGGAATCCATAGAAGGAATTCCAGCTAATTGGAAATTAAATTATTTTAATAAAATTGATAATGATAATTACCAAGTTTCAGATAAATTGAGGAAAGAAGTTATTTTTAGAGTTTTTAATCTTATGGATGAAGTATTTCCCTTTAAGAAAAAATTTCATGTTATATTTTGCAGGAATGTAATGATTTATTTTGATGCTAAAACAAAAATGGAATTGGTAAATAAATTCTATAAAATGACGGAACCAGGAGGATATATTTTTATAGGACATTCAGAATCTATTAGTAGGGATGAAACTGATTATAGATATATAATGCCTGGAGTTTATCGGAAAGGATAGATTAGTATGTATAAGAGTAAAAAGGTAAGAGTACTGGTGGTAGATGACTCACTTATATTCAGAGAAACTGTTGCTAAAGGCATTGCAAAAGACAGAGGAATAGAGGTTGTTGGCACAGCTTCAGACCCCTTTGATGCAAGAGACAAGATAATTGAATATGAACCAGATGTTATTACCTTAGATGTAGAAATGCCTAAAATGAATGGCATAGAATTTTTAAAAAGATTAATGCCTCAATATCCACTGCCAGTTGTTGTGGTTAGCGCAGTAAGTAGCAATGTATTTGATGCTTTAAATGCAGGAGCTGTAGATTTTGTTACTAAACCAGATGGAAGAAGTGTTAATGGACTTGAAGGGTTTATTAAAGAATTGGTTACAAAGATAAAAATAGCTTCTGTAGCAAAAGTAGCACATTGGAAGAAAAAAGGTGATGAAAGATTTTCAAACAATGTTATAAGCAGTAATGTTTCAAATAAAATTATTGCTATAGGTTCATCTACAGGAGGTACAGAAGCTGTAGCTACTATTTTAAAAATGCTTCCTAAAAATATACCGCCTATAGTTGTAGTGCAGCATATGCCTCCAGTTTTCACAAGGATGTATGCTGAAAGACTTAACAATTCATGTCCTATGGAAGTAAGAGAAGCTAAAAATGGTGATAGACTTTACAATGGACTTGCATTAATAGCACCTGGAGAATATCATATGTCCTTAGAAAAAAGAGGAACTTATTACTATGTAAAATGTTTTAAAGGTGAAAAGGTTAATGGACATTGTCCAGCTGTAGATGTACTTTTCGAATCAGTGGCAAAGGAAGCAGGAAAAAATGCCATTGGAATTATACTTACGGGTATGGGATATGATGGAGCAAAAGGATTACTTTCTATGAAAAAAAGAGGAGCCATTACAATAGGACAAAATGAAGAATCTTGTGTAGTATATGGAATGCCAAAGGTAGCTTATGATATAGGAGCTGTACAAAAGCAGGTTTCCATTGAAAACATAGCGGGTTCATTAGGACCATATTTAAATAGAAGTAATGTCTAAAAGCATATAATATTTTATATAAAAAATAACACTTAACTTATTTTTATAATTAGGTGTTATTTTACTATGAGGAATACAGCCTTATAATTTTAACTTAAACCATATTTTATATTATCTATATTTGCAATGACTTTTCCAGTAGAAGAATTTATTAACACATCCCAATTTCCTGCTTCAGGTTCTGTGTAGTATATATTCACACTATATATTAAAATAGGCAATTCATTTTTAATTATAAATTGTTCTATTATTTCTGGCCTTTTTTGTAAATTTGTATAATTAAATTGTTTCTTAGCAATATCGATTGCTTCGTCTTGGGTAATATTTTTTTGTATCGTTTTATTATAAGGCTTAAAACATTTATTAATGGCACCTATTATATTTTTTATAGTGCCATCTTCATTTAAATGCATTATTAGTTCACTTCCTCTAATAGGAATGTTATTTATTGTTTGAACTGCTTTAATTTTTGTATAACCTAGGGTATCCTTCTGTATAGATACTATTTTAAAATTACTTAAGCTATTTGTGCTACAAAGTAGGAATTTATTTTCATTTAAATATGATTCTATACTTTTTTTTGTTATTTGAAATTTTTTTAATGAGTTTTCTTGTATAAATATGTTATCCTTCTTGTCTTGATATGAAGTTGTATTTTGTGAATATATCCGTTTATAAGCATTACTAATATTTAATTTTTTCATTTATTATCTCCTTTGATAAAATCTATTAAATAATCAATAGAAAGATGGAGGTTTGTGACTTTGTAAGGAGGATTTTAAGTATCTGATGAGCTAAATATTATTTAAATATTTAACAAGAAAGCTAATAATAAATTACTACTATTAAAGAAAAAATTCATCAGATACTTAAAATTTTTAATTACAATATAGGCTATAGTTCATTAACTATTGCAAATTTGAATTGTCAGTAATTCCAACAGAATCAAAAGCATTTTTTATAGCTGCTATATCAGAAGCACTATAATTTAAATCAGAGGCGGATGATATTAATGCATTTCTTGTTGCTAAAAAGTCTGAATTAGTAGTTAAATATCCAGTAAGTGCTCTATAATAAATACGAGCTGTTTTTTCACAACCTATATTTTGTGCAATTAAAAAGGCTGCTTTGTTAGGAATTCCACTATTTGTGTGAACTCCGCCGTTATCATCTGAAGTATTAACGTAATCTTTCATATTGTCTGGCTGGTTATAAAGTTTTGGATCAGAAAGACTTCTAAGTGCAGTGTAGGAGCCAGTTGGAAGACAAATACCATCGCCAACTACCCAATCTTTAGAATTAAATTTCCATGTTCCGCCGTTTCTTACATTACAGTTGTCATAGCTTTGAATTAAAACTCCAAAAACATCAGAAAATGATTCATTTAAAGCACCAGATTGATCAGAATAATCTAAGTTTGCAGAAGTTGAATCTACTCCGTGGGTTAGTTCATGAGCTACTACATCTAAATCCCCACTAAAATAGGTGAAATCACGACCATCACCATCACCATAAACCATTTGCTGTCCATCCCAAAAAGCATTATCATAGTTTTTACCATAATGAGTTGTAGAAATTATATTCATACCAGCATCATCTATGCTATTTCTATTAAATAAATTTTTATAAAAGTCATAAACTACACCAGCATAATAATGAGCACTAACTGATGCCTTGAAATTTTCAGTATCAAATTTATTAGTACTATTACTTACTATAGTTCCAGGTTGGACTTTCTTATTATTAGCAGTATAGGTCTTTATTTGTCCATTCATTGGTTTTGTAGTATCTATCATTTGATAAGAATTTTTAGATTTATATAGATTAAGATCCTTGGTGCTTTTATCTACAGCAGTTCCTGTACCTTTAGCAGCACCATCATATCTTATATTATTAACCTTTTGAATTATACTTCCATTAAGAGCATCTAATAATACATCCCAATTACCTATTTCAGGATCCGTATAATATATATTTACACTATACACTAAAATTGGTGAACCATTTTTAATTATAATTTGTTGTTTAGCTTCAGGAGTGTTGTTTAAATTAGTATAATTAAATTGTTTTTTTGCAATATTAACTGCTTCTTTTGGTGAAATACACTGAGCCTTTACATTATCTAATTGTTTATAGCTTTTATTAACAGCTCCTATTAAATTTTTTATAGTACCATCTTTATCCAAGTGGAGTATAATTTCGCTTTCTCTTATTGGAATGCCATTTATTGCTTGAGCTATCTTAACTTGAGTATAACCTAAATTATCTTTTTTCATAGAAATTATTTTAAAATTACTTGTGCCGCTTGCATTTGTGAAAGATGATTTGTTTTGTTCAAGATATTTGAGAATGTCATTTTCAGTAATTGATATTTTATCTGATGATTTATCTGTAATAAATATATTGGTTTTTTTATCTTGATAAGAATTTGAATTAGTATTTTCATTGGCTTTACTGTTTAAAGTTTCAGTTATAGTAGCGTTGCTATTTGATTGTCCCTTTGCAAATACATTAGTAAAACAACATGAGGTAGATACAAGTGCTGCCGTTAACATAATTGATAACATGGTTTTTTTCATAATAAAGTCCCCCTTAAGTTAACATTATAGTTTTAAACCAAAAAATCCAATTTTTGGAATGTTTATATTATAAAATTTTATAATATAAATAGCAAATGTTAAAAAAAACCATTTGGTAAAATATGTAATGAAATTTGCGTTATTTTACAAAAAAAATAACGCATTAAATATAATTTAATAGAATAAGTTATTGAAAAAAATTTTTTTTACAATTTTAATTAAATGAAAATTAAAATTATAAATTGCAATGTTTTTATATTTTAATATACTAATTAATGACATAAATATTAGAATAAAAAAAGATTTGTCAAAATATATGTATGTGTATTTTCACAAATTTTACTTAAATGGAAGTAGAACCTAAACAATAAAGTTGTTTTAATACAATAAAGTAAAATTCAACTTGTTTTTAAAATGTTTAGGTTCTATTTTATTGTGAAAAGTTTTTAAAATTTAGGTAATGTTGTAACAGTACTGTAACAATTATATTTTATAATAATTACAGAATATATAATATCTCTTAAATTAACAAGTGATTAAAGGGAGCATTATGTATGAAAAAGTTTGTACTTGGGGTAGAACTATGTTAATAACGTTAAGTTTAAGAAGGCCTTAGGAAAATTGCAGCGTTAAGCACTTTTTTGTATAATGTTATGTGTAATATGATATTTATAGACAAAGGAGAATATGCAAATGACTAAATACAAATGGTGTGTATGTGATATGGACGGAACATTATTGAACTCCCAAAGTATTATATCAGATGAAAATGAGGAAGCACTTAAAAAGGTTAAATCAGAAGGTATGGAAGTTATAATTGCTTCAGGAAGAACAGACCTTATGCTTAACTGTTTTATAAAACAGTTGGGGCTTACAGGTCCTGTTATATCCAGTAATGGAGGCTTAATTAGAGATATAAAAACAGGTAAAATACTTTATTCAAAGCTAATTGAAAAATCAGCAGCAGAAGAAATTTTAAGTTATTGTTGTGAGAATAATATAGATTTTCTTATATATAGCTTTGATAAAGTGTATAGTAATAAGGGAAATCCTCTTGGAATTAAATATGAAAAACTTAGCAAAGATCCTTTTCAGAAAATGAAGGTACCTGTAGAATATTTAGAAAATGCAGTTAGAAGTATTAAGAACATAAATGTTATTAAAATTTTACTTGTTTGTAGTGAGCATGAAAGAGTTATAGAGCTGGAAAAATATTTTTCAAAAAATAAACAAATTACTGCTGTAAGTTCGGCAAAAGGACTTTTAGATATAATGGCACCAAATGTATCAAAGGGAAATGCATTAAAATTCTTAGCAGAAAATATGGATGTGGACTTAAAAAATGTAATTGCATTTGGTGATAATTATAATGATATGGAAATGTTAAAATGTGTTGGAATGCCAATAGCTGTAGAAAATGCTGTACAAGATCTTAAATCAAAGGCAAAGTATGTAACTAAATCTAATAATGAATCAGGAATAGCTTATGCAATTAATAAATTTGTATTGTAAAAAAACAAAAGAGACTGTTTTTAGTAGTTTAAACAGCCTCTTGATTAAGGTCTAATTAAATAGTTATTTAGGAGATTGTCCTAAATTCGTATCCCTGTCCTTTAAGATATTCTATAATTTGTGGTAATGCTTTAGCTGTTTCTTCTTTGCCATAGGTATCATGCATTAGTATAACTACTTTTTCTTGTGATCCTACACTTTCTTTTACCTGTTCTAAAAGTTGAGCTGCATTTTTTCTTTTGCCTTCAGCATCAAAGTCATAAGCATTCCAATCTATACTGTACATGTCTTTTTCTTTTAATCTTGCATTAAACTCTTCTAAATTAGGATCATGGTAATGTTGTCTTGACATGTATCCACCAGGCATTCTTATTACTCTTGTATTAAAATCTTTTCCAAGAATATTTCTTATAGCGTTATTATCTTGTTCAACTTCATCCATATAATGATTTACATCAAGTTTATTTCCAGGATATAGTTTTTTCATACTATGTGTATAAGTATGATTTCCAATAGCATGTCCACTATTAAATATTTCTTTTACTAATTCTTTACTTCTTTCATTTGTATCTACATTTTGACCCATTAAACAAAATGTTGCTTTAACATCGTAGTTTTTAAGAGTTTCTAATATTCTAGGAGTTACGGTAGTAGATGGTCCATCATCAAAAGTGAGAAATGCTATTTTTTTTCCATCCTTTTCACCTTTACCATCTATTATGGCTTTTACCTTTTGAGCATCATAAGTATATTTTTTTCCATCATTAGATACATTATGTTTGTTATCATCCTTACTAGTATCATTGTTCTTATCTTTATCCTTAGCATTAGAATCCTTATCATCTTTTTTTGCAGACTGATTTTTGTCATCTTTAGCTTCAGGGGTTTTGTTAGTTGATATTGCTTTAGTAGCTTTTACTTTAGAGCCATAAAAATAATTATAACTCTTATAGGATAAAGTAAAAATACCAATTATCAGTAATAAAATTAGAGCGCTGTTTCGTATAAATTTAATACGATTGTTGTTTGTAGTCATTGTCCTATATCTCCTATCTGTTCTTAATTAAATCAACATAAATTTGATTTAGTTTAATTCCCTTTGTGGCAAATTTGAGGAATTTTGAGTTTAATTTCATGCCACTACTCCTATTATACAAAATTATACAAGCTAAGACTACAATATTTAATGCAAAAAATAAAGTTTTTATATTAAGATTTTGTAAAATATTCTTTTTATTTAATTTCAGACAGCATTTTACAATAATTTTTAGGAGAAAGTCCAAAGTTTTTTTTAAAGGCTCTGACAAAATTGGAATAATCATTAAAACCACATTCTACACAAGCATCAGTTATGTTTTTTCCAGCTTTTATAAGCGAGTTAGACATAATAAGTCTTTTGTGAAGTATATAGCTGTGGATTGTATATCCAGTTTGTATTTTAAATTTATGCATGAGATGGTATTTGCTCATGTAAAATTTAGAGGAAAGTGTATCTATAGATAGGTCCTCAGATAAATTTTCATTTATATAATTTAAAATTGAAGTAATATTTTTATCATATTCAATATCTGATAATTCTTTAATATTTTGGTTTCCAAGAAATAATCTATTAATATAAACCATGAACTCTAAAAATAGAGAAGATTTTAGTATTTCACATGCGAAATCTTTATCCTTGGAAGCACTCTCAAGTTTAAAAAGTAAATCTTTTATATTTGATATCCAGTCATCACTTAATCTTAATAAGTTAAAGTTTTGTTTTGAAGCAAGTTCGAAACAAGTTAGCAAATTGCAGCCATTATTATGTTTTATTAAAAAGTCTGAATTTACCCAAATGATTATACGTTCATAAACATTATTAGGATCTATTACAGCTTTGTGTATATCATTGTTGTTTATAAGTAATATATCAAAGGGTTTTAATTTATAAGCTTTGCCTTCTATTAGATAAGTTACATTTCCTGATATGAAAATTACCAACTTATTAAAATTGTGATAATGAAATTGAAATTGTGTATCTTTTTTATCTTTTAAATGAAAAATTTGAAAATCTTTTTTTAAATAGCCTCTTTTTATTTTTAAAATTTTTAAAGATTCATTGTCTAGCATATTAATACTCCTATAATAAGTTTCACTCAATATGGTACAGCATTTTTTGCAATGTTTCAAGCATTTTTAGCAATAAATATAGTAAAAGTTTATCATATAATAAACAAGAAGGTAAAAATTAATTTATGGTTTTCAATTAATATAATAATAGGGGGGATAGATAATGAAGTCACTTTTTAAAAACTATAAGGATTCGGTGATATTATTAGGATCTATAATTCTAGGTGGTATTGTAGGTATTATTTTTGGAACAAAAGCATCGGTGCTTAAACCTTTTGGAGATTTATTTCTAAATTTAATGTTTATGATAATAGTACCACTAGTATTTTTGAGTGTTTCTTCAGCTATATCCAATATGAATGGTATGAAAAGACTTGGTAAGATTATGGGGGCAATAGTTATAGTATTTTTAAGTACAGCTCTTATAGCAGCAGTAATTGCTTTTATAGGCGCTTTAATAATGAATCCTACCAAAGGAATAGATTATTCTGTTATAAAAAAGATTATAACAGAAAATACTAATCCTACAGAAAAAATTAAGCATTTAGGAATTTTGCAGCAGATTGTAAATACTTTTACAGTACCAGATTTTGTAGGACTATTTTCTAAAAATAATATGCTGCAGATTATTGTTTTTTCAATACTTTTTGGTATTTCTACAACAATGCTTGGAGAAAAAGCACAACCTGTTGCTAAATTCTTGGACTCAGCCTCAAAAGTAGTTATGAAAATGGTAAAAATTATAATGTATTATGCACCTATAGGGTTAGGATGTTATTTCGCTGCTGTAATAGGTGAATTAGGTCCACAAATATTACAAGGATATTTAAGAGTATTTATTCTTTATATAATTCTTTCAGTGGTTTACTATTTTGGATTTTTTACTCTTTATGCTTTTTTAGCTAATGGTAAAGATGGAATAAGAACCTTTTGGAAAAATGCATTGACACCAACAGTGACAGCTTTAGCTACATGTTCAAGTGCTGCATGTATTCCTGTTAATTTAGAAACTACAAAAAAAATGGGTGTACCAGTGGATATAGCTGAAACTGTAATTCCATTAGGAGCTACTATACACAAGGATGGATCAGTATTTGGTGGTATTATGAAAATAGTTTTTCTATTTGGCTTGTTTGGAAAAGACATGACAAGTATTTCAACTATAGTGGGCATAATATTGGTAGCATTTTTAGTAGGTGCTGTAATGGCTGCTATTCCTAGCGGTGGAATGATTGGTGAAATGCTCATTTTAAGTGTATATGGTTTTCCACCAGAATTGTTACCTATAATTGCTGTTATAAGTACTATTATAGATGCACCTGCAACCATGTTAAATTCTACCGGAAATACAGTATGTGCTATGATGGTAACAAGAATTGTAGAAGGCAAAAAACAGGTTAAATAACTTTTGCAGGGTGTAAACTTAGTATTTTTGTGATAAAATTTAAGAAAAGGTAACTATAAATAGTACAATTTACAAAATCACTTAAATATTTTATGACTTTAAAAATATGTTATTAAGAAAGGAAGTGAAAAATCCTAATTATTTAGTAATTAAATAACTTAGGTAAAATGATATGCTGGAAGATGATAAAAATAAAAGGTTTGAAGTAGTTTTTTCTGAGGGGAATTTGGAAGGAAATAAAATTATTAGAGATAAGCAAACTGGTGTAAATTATTTATTTTCTTTTGCAGGATATGCAGGTGGTTTAACAGTACTATTAGATGAAAACGGCAAACCCGTAATTACTAAATGTAATAAGTAAGTTTTTTCTTATGAAAGATAGGTGATAAAAACAAATGAAAACTGTAATAATGTTTATAACTTCGTGGTGTCCATATTGTAAGCAAGCATTTTCTTTTATGGAAGAGGTAAAAAAAGAAAACCCTAAATACGAGGACATTGAAATAAAAATAGTGGATGAAGAACGTGAACCTGATATTGCTAAACAATATGATTATTATTATGTACCTACTTATTATGTTGATGGGGTTAAGGTACATGAAGGGGTTCCTTCTAAAGATATTGTTCGGAAAGTATTTGAAAAGGCTTGTAGTTAGAGGTGAAAATTTAATGGTAAAACTTAAATATAAAATTTGGCTGCAGGATGAGGGGAGAACTTTTGGAAAAGGTGTATATAATCTTTTAATAGGAGTAAAAAATTTAGGTTCTCTATCAGAAGCTGCCAAAAGCATGGGTATGTCCTACAATAAAGCTCATAATCTGATTAAAAATACGGGTAAAAGATTAGGTTTTGAACTTTTAGTAAGTAAATCAGGAGGAAATAAAGGAGGGGGTTCTATCCTTACTCAAGAAGCTGAGGATTTTATCAAAACATATAATGAATTTTTGGATGAATGCAATGAAGCTTTGCAAGATATTTTTTCCAAACATTTTAAAAATAATTAGTATGTAAGTTAATAAATGGTGAAATATTGTTTACAATAGTGTAAAAAATCGTTATACTTTAAATAGTGTAACGATTTTTTAATTTGAAAATTTTGGGAGGGGATTGTATTGAAAAAAAATTTATTAGTTCTAAGTATTTTGGCTACTACCTTAATTTTTTCTGGATGTTCACAAAAAAATTCAGAAACTTCAAAACAAAGTCCTAAAAATATCACTATTTCAGCTGCTGCCAGCTTAAAGGAATCATTAACGGAAATTCAACCTAAATTTGAAAAGGATAACAATGTGAAGCTTACTTTTAATTTTGGAGCATCAGGAACATTACAAAAACAAATAGAACAAGGTGCACCAGCAGATGTATTTATATCAGCAGGAAAACAGCAAATGGATAATTTAGAAAAAGAAAATTTAATTGATAAAAGCAGTAGAAAAAATTTATTGAATAATAAATTAGTGTTAATAGTAGCAAAGGATTATAAGGATAAAATAAAATCAACTTCAGATCTTGTGAATATTAATTCTAAAATTGCAATGGGTGAACCTACTGTAGTACCAGCAGGACAATATGGAAAAGAAAGTTTAGAAAAATTAAATTTAATGGATAAAGTAAAAAGTAAAATTGTATATGCAAAGGACGTTAAACAAGTAGTTCAATATGTAGAAAATGGAGAAGCAGCTGCAGGTATTGTATATAAATCAGATGCTACTGTATTAAAGAACAGTACAATAGCTGAAACCATCGATGAAAGTTCACATAAACCAATAGTTTATCCACAAGCAATAGTTACAGCATCTAAAGAAAAAGAAACTGCAAAGAAATTTTTGGATTATTTAACTACAGATAGTTCAAAAGAAACCTTTAAAAAATATGGATTTGAAGTTAGCGTAAAATAAGTACAATAGTAATATATTATACAGAGCATTTTAGAAAATTTTTACATAAAAATTGTTAAATATAGTACAAATAAACTTGGCTTAAATATATAATATAATTTATAATTTGAACTGATGTTATATGTTAACAAATGTAAAATATAAATTGACATAAGTTCTTGAAAACGTTATACTTGAATTAATATGGCATACTGGAAAAATTAAAACAATGTGGATATAAAATGTATTTAAATTATTTGAAGTGCATACAAATTGGCATTTCAAATAATTTAAATATGCTTAATTTTATCATGATAAGTTAAATTTTTAACATTACTTTCAAACAAATCTGTAATTAGTGCATTATAAATTAACATATAATTATATAAGATTTCTATAATGAAAGGAGAATTTGTATGGATAGTATGATGTTAAAGCCCGGCGAATTATGTGATGCTTCTATAGGCAGTGGCTGCGGCAAAGCAAAATTAACCACTTTGCAGCAATTGGTATTAGGTATTTTGGCAGGTGCATTTATAGCTGTTGGGGGAGCTGTTTCTGCGGTAGTTTCACACAGTATAACTAACGTTGGGGTATCTAAGTTTGCAGCAGGAGCAGTATTTCCAGTAGGACTTATGTTGGTTGTAATTTGTGGAGCAGAATTATTTACAGGAAACTGCCTTATGGTTGTGCCGCTAGCAGACGGAAAGATAAACATAAAAGAGGTTTTAAAAAATTGGGTAGTGGTATATATAGGAAATTTTATTGGTTCCATTTTAATAGCATTTTTAGTATTTGAAGCAGGAGTATTTGGTTTAAGTGCAGGTAAACTTGGGGGAGTTGTAATAAAGACTGCATCTACCAAAGGAAATCTTTCATTTGGGACAGCCTTTGCCAGTGCTATAATGTGTAATTTTTTAGTATGCTTAGCTGTTTGGGGAGCTTCAGCAGCCAAGGATGTTATTAGTAAACTAGTTATAATATGGTTTCCTATTATGGCATTTGTTACTTGTGGATTTGAGCATTGCGTAGCTAATATGTACTTTTTAACAGCAGGTATATTTGCTAAATCTAATCCAGCTTTTGTTAGAGCTTCTGGAATAGCACCGGATAAAATGATAGATGGATCACATATGGTTCAGAATTTAATACCAGTTACTCTTGGCAATATAGTAGGTGGTGCAATATTAGTTGGACTTGCATATTATTTAGCTTATAAATATATTCCAGCAAGAAAAAGTAGTGAAGTTTCAAATAACGGTGTAAGTAAATAAAGTTTAGTTGGTAACAGCTCATGAAATATTAATTCATGAGCTGTTATCAACTAAAATAGAATAAATTATGGTAAAGGTATAGAATATATGTAAAATCAGTGTTATTATATGTTTACAAAGTTTCATATAATTTATTCTAGGGTAGTCATCAGACAAATTAGAGGAGGGTTCATATGAGAAACTTAAAAATGTTAATACAATATGACGGAAGTAGATACAAAGGATGGCAAAAACAAAATCATAAGGATAATAATAGTGTATCAACTATACAGGATAAAATAGAAAGTGTGTTATCTAAAATGACAGGGGAAGATATTCAAGTAGTAGGTTGTGGAAGAACTGATACAGGAGTTCATGCTGAAAATTATGTAGCAAATTTTCACACTGATTCCATATTGACTGTAGAAGATATGTTGAATTATCTATATGAGTTTTTACCTGAAGACATTGTAGTTAAATCCTTAAGGGATACAAGCGAAAGGTTTCATGCAAGGTATAATGCAAAATCAAAAACTTATTTGTATACAATAAATAATAATAAATTTAGAAATGTGTTTAACAGAAAGTATGCTTATCATGTTGAAGAAAATCTTAATTTAGGTGAAATGAGAAATGCAGCGGAAGTATTAACAGGAACTCATGATTTTCAAAGCTTTACTAGTTTAAAGTCTAATACTAAATCTACTGTTAGAACTATTAATTACATAAGTATAACAGAAGAGCATGGCATGATAGAAATAGAGGTAAATGGAAATTCTTTTTTGTTAAATATGGTGAGAATTATTGTAGGTACTCTTTTAGAGGTAGGAAAGGGAACTCTTAAACCATCAGATGTGGAGAAAATTCTATATGAAAAGAAAAGAGCAGAAGCAGGTCCTATGGCAGCAGCAAAAGGTTTGTGTTTAAAAGATATTCAGTATTAAATTTTCACTTATACCATAAAAAAGTAAAGGTTAATAATTATTTCATAGACTGAGAGGTAAAGTTATACTATAATAATAAATGTTATTTTAAATGCTGCCAAATAAAAATTATCTTGATTTTAGATTAATTTATTTGGTTATTTTCATGAAAGGCAAAGGAGAGACTAAAATTATGAAATTTAAAGTGATTATGAGTAAGTTACTAGTTATGTTCGTTGTTATGGCTGTAGCAATGTATATGCCATTGAGTCAGGTTCATGCTGATGCTTATAAAAATGTTACATTAGGAGCAGATTTAACTGATAGTCAAAAACAGGAAATGCTTAAATACTTTGGTGTTACTAAAGAAGAAGCAAATGTACTTGAAGTTAATAGAGATGAAGAAGCTAAGTACTTAAAAGGTGTAGCTACTGACAAGCAAATAGGAACTAGATCCATATCTTGTTCTTATGTGGAACCTACTAATGAAGGTGGATTAAAAGTCACAACACATAATATATACTGGGTTAACGAAAGTATGATAAGAAATGCATTAATTACTGCAGGTATAAAAAATGCTAATGTTAAAGCAGCAGCTCCATTTAATGTATCTGGTACAGCAGCTCTTACAGGAATATTAAAAGGTTTTGAGAATAGTACTGGTGGAAAGAAGATTGATGAAAATAAAAAAGAAGCAGCTAATGCGGAGTTAGTTACTACTGGTAATTTGGGCGAGAAAATCGGACAAGATAAAGCAGCTGGATTAGTAAATGAAGTAAAAAAAGAAGTAGTTAAAGAAAAACCTAAAAATCAAGAACAAGTAGAAAAAATAGTAAAAGATGTAACTGGAAAATACAATTACAATTTAAGTGATGCTGATATAAAGAATTTGACTTCTTTAATGAATAAGATAAATGGTTTGAATTTGAATTTTAATGATTTGAAGAGTCAGTTAAATGGTGTTACAGATCAATTAAAGACAACTTTACAAAGTGATGAAGCCAAGAGCTTTTTCGGTAAGATATGGGCTGCTATCAGAAGTTTCTTTGATAGTATATTCAAGTAGAAAAAGTTAAACAAGATGATTTATTACATCATCTTGTTTTTTTACCATTTGTTTCTATAAATGGTTTTAAATATATAATAAAGTTAGCACCTAAGCCCAAATCACTAACTACTTCAATTTTTCCATCATGGGCTTCTATTATGGATTTAACTATAGAAAGACCTAAACCATAACCACCATGTTTACGAGATCTGTGAGATTCACTTCTGAAAAATCTATCAAATATGCTGTTTAGCTGTTCTTTAGGTATACCAGTTCCATTATCAGATATTTTTAGCACTATAAATTTATTCTTGGATTCTTCTATAAGACTTGTGCTTATATTAATAACTCCATTTTTTTCATCAGTATGATGTACAGCATTTTGAACTAAATTGAAAATAACTTGCTTAATTTGATTTCTATTCCCAGTAATAAGTAGGTCATCTTCTAATTGTAATAAAAGTTTTCTTTCCTTCACTAGTATTTGTAATTGAGGATAAACTTCTTCTACAATATTACTAATGTTTTCTTTCTTCATCTCTACAGGAACTTTTCTATCTAGTCTAGTTAATAACAATAAATCATTGACTAATTTAGTAAGACGTTCACTTTCAATTAAAATGCTGTTTAATGCTAAATTCAATTTTTTTTCATCTTTTGCAGCACCTCTTAACAAAACTTCTACGAATCCATGAATTGAAGTAAGAGGAGTTCTTAATTCATGAGAAGCATCGGAAATAAATTGTCTCATTTTTTCTTTAATGTACTGTTCTTGTTCAAAGGATATTTCTATACGTTGAAGCATATCATTAAAAGCCTTTGACAGTGTATCAATTTCAATTTGTCCAGTTTCTAAGGGCAAACGAGTATTTAGTTCATCTGCATTTATTTTTTTCACGGTATTAGTTACATTATGAAGTGGTTTTAAGGTATATTTGAAAATTGTTAATCCCAGTAAAGCACCTACAATTAGTACTAAAATAGAAGCACCAATATACGTGTATATTTGATTTAGAAGGATATCTTCAACTGGACCTGCTGGAGTGCTTAATTGAACTAACCCAGCACTTGAAGTACCATTTCCAAGTTTACGCAAAATAATTACTTGCAAATTTTTATTTTCATCCCTGGCTAGTATATATCCATCTAAGTTTCCATTTTTACGAATCTGTTTTATATAAAGATCTTGTGGAAGCTTAGGAATTGAAATAGGGTATTTTAGTTTATTGTCATCATCACTTTCATGGTTATCTAAATTGTAATTGGGATTTTTGTGCATTTCTAAATTCTTACTTCTACTATCACTAGCAATGATATTTCCATTATTATCAATAATAGATACACTTATATTAGCATCCAACATTTTTTCTAGAAGCATTGAGGAATTTTGTACAAGATCTTTTGAGGTTTGAATTTTTTTCATATCAGATATTGGAACATTTCTGAATCTGTATTCCAAAACTTCTTCATTACTTTTATATAAATACTGTTTCATAGTTATATATTGATAAGACTCCATTATTAACAGTAGAAACATTAATATTAAAAAAAATCTAGATAAAAGTTTCCATTGTAAGCTTTGAGTTTTTATTATGTTAAACCTATTTTTCATTATATAACCACCTTATACCCTACTCCTCTTACGGTACGTATAATATTATGTTCATTGTCACCAATTTTATCTCTAAGGTATCTTATATATACTTCAACAATATTTACATCTCCATTAAAATCAAAACCCCAAACTTTTTCTAAGATTGTAGGCTTGCTTAAAACTAAACCATTATTAAAAAGCAAATATTTTAATAAATTATACTCAGTAGGGGACAACTCTAAAAGATTATTTCTGAAATATATCTCATGAGCCTTATCGTTCAAATAGAAGTTTCCAATAGACATAACATCATTTAATTCAGGAAGATTATTACGCAGTCTAGCATTTATTCTAGCTAATAATTCTTTAAAACTAAAGGGTTTTATCATATAATCATCCGCACCTAAATCTAAGCCTTTTACACGATCATCTATATCATCTTTGGCAGTAAGCATAATAATAGATGCGTTTACCCATTTTTTTATTTCAGAACATACTTCATATCCGTTGATGCCTGGAAGCATGATATCCAATATTATTATGCTAGGATTTAACTCTTTTGCTAGTGAAATTGCCTCATAACCATCAAAAGCAGTATGAACAATAAAACCCTCATCTTCTAACCCCATTTTTATAAATTCAACTATGCTTTCTTCGTCATCAACTACAAGAATGTGTATTTGGTCTTTAATCAGTGGATTCATAAAGCTCCTCCTTTTTTATTAACATTATCAATTATTACACTACGAATTTTCTGCTTTATGTATTCATTATGATAAACAGTATCTGTGGTAAATTTGCACTTGTTTATTAATGATATAAAAGTTACACTCTTATTATTTTTTAATAAGCTTCTAAGTGATCTATTTATTTTTCTATCTATAACTTGGATTTCCTTATAATAGGCCATTTTTTCAAGTATATAGTTCCTTAATTCAGGATACTGCCTTATTACAAAGCGGGTTACACCTGACCTTTCAGCGATAATAGCAAAACATATCCTTTCATCCTTTGAAATCATACTTTTAAGGGTATTATTAATGTTAATTTTATAATCTTCTGCATTGCTGCATTCTATTTCTTTTTCAATACATATATTTGAATTATCAAGATAGTTTTCCATATTTGATCTCCTCACTGGATAGTTTTTACCTTTTTAATAATATATTATTAAGATTAATTTGTAAATTCATTTTAATACTAGAAAAGCATATATGAAATTTATGAAAATAATTAGTTAATATGTTTACTAATTTTAAATTTAATGATATAGTGATTAAATAAAAAGGCTTATTAATATGTTAAAAATTCTATTGTACATTTAATAGAAAGGTTAATAATGCATAAACTATGAGGATAATGACCAGATTTAATTGATTATTTCTAAAAGGAGGAAAATAAGTTACATGAAAAATATTTTCAGTATCTTTAAGAATCATATAAAAAATGTTTTTAGAATATACAGAAGAGATATGAAAAACATATTAACAAGTTATGTGACGTTAGCAATAATTATAGCTTTAGCTATATTGCCTTCACTCTATTCATGGTTTAACATTAAAGCTTGTTGGGATCCATATGCTAATACAAAGGGGCTTTCAGTTGCAGTTGTCAATTTAGATAAGGGAACAGAATTTAGGAATGTAAAGATAAATGTTGGAGAAGATGTAGTAAAAAAATTAGCAAATAATCAAGCTATAGGATGGAAATTTGTTAGCGAAAGTGAAGCTGAAAATGGAGTAAAATATGGGAAGTACTATGCTAGTGTAACTATACCAAAAGATTTTTCACAAAATCTCCTTTCTATTGTAACTCAAGATACTCCAAAGAAGGGGGAATTAATATACTCAGTTAATGAAAAAAGAAACGCTATAGCTCCTAAGATTACTCAAAAAGGAGCAACTAATTTACAAGAAGAAATTACTAGAAATTTTATTGAAACATCCAGCAATACTATTTTATCTTATCTTAATCAATTTGGGATTGAATTGGAAAAGATGAAACCAGAACTTAAAAATATTATAGATGTTATTGTTAGTGTAGATAGCAGTATACCTGAAATTAGTAAAGATATAGATGGTTTTTATTCACAGTCTTTGGATTTTCAAAAATATATGCAGAATGTTCAAAATAGCTTGCCTGTTACATCGGATGCATTGAATAAGGCTTTAAGTATTGCTCAAACAGGAAATGGATATGCTAGTAAAACACAACAATCATTACAGACTATTTCTCCATTTATAAAGGCAAATTTATCTCTTGTAAAAAATACATCAGATAATGCTGAAACTCTTTTGAGAGAGCTTCAAGATTTAAAGTCATCAGATACTGGAGCTACTAGAAAAATTCTAGTGGATGTTAGGGATAAATATGCAGATGGTGTAAAAAAGCTTGATCAGGTTTTGAGCTTATTAAATTCAATAAATAATGTTTTAAGTAATAGCAGACTGGAAAGTTTTATTAATAATCTTTCAAATATTAGAAATCAAATGTCAGATCAGCAAAATTTTATAAGTTTGCTTATTGATACTATAGATCGTGGAAATCAGGTGCTGCCTGGTGATATAAATTCAGCTATACAAGGAGCTAATAAAATTTCAGGTACACTAGGTAATATGATTGATAATTTTGATAGTGAAACTGCTCCAGCTATTGATCAGTCTTTAAAAAACTTTGCTGGACTATCGGATGATGCAGTGAAAATGCTGCAAAATATGCAGACTAACATGCCATTAATTAGCAGCTTAATAGGAGGTATAAATACTGCATCTGGTTCCAGTGTGAATAAATTGAAGGAATTAAAAGATAAGTTTCCTAAAATACAACAAGATATACATTCAAATTCAGAAAAGTTAAAAGGTCTTAGTGAAGATGAAAAATTTAACGAAATTACTAAAATACTAAAAAAAGATGCTAAAAAAGAAAGTGATTTTTTAGGAAATCCTATAGATTTAAAGCAAAATAGAATTTACCCAATTCCCAATTATGGTTCAGCTATGTCGCCATTTTATACTACACTGTCTCTTTGGGTGGGGGCGTTTATATTACTTTCACTATTATCTGTAGAAGTTAAAAGTTTTGAAGATGGTGTAGAACTTAGTGCAAGAGAGCAATTTTTTGGAAGATATTTTACTTTTGTAACTATTGCGATTATGCAGGCATTAGTTACAACTATAGGTAATCTAGTCCTTTTAAAAACCTATGTTGTGTCTCCCATTGTATATGTAATGATAGGTGTCTATACAAGTATTGTATTTACTATGATTATCTATACTTTGGTATCCGTTTTAAGAAATATAGGTAAGGCATTAGCAATGGTAGCAATGGTATTACAAGTTTCAGCCTCTGGCGGTACTTTCCCGATAGAATTAATGCCTCACTTTTTCCAAAATATAAATCCTATGCTTCCATTTACTTATGCCATAGGAGCTATGAGAGAGGCTGTGGGAGGAATTTTACCACAAGCGTTAATTAAAAATGTAATGTTATTATTAATATTCTTTTTGATTTCTATATTCTTTGGAGTATTCTTTAAGGAGAAGGCAAATAAGTTAAGTGAGAAGTTTGTAAAACAGTTTAAAGACAGTGGTCTAGCAGGAGAGTAGAAAACGAGAAATTGTCCCAAAACTATTTGGTTGTAAAGCTCATAATTAAATTTATTTAGTAATAATAAGCTGTACCTGTAAGAAATTGCTGCAGGTATAGCTTATGTTTATTAATGATTAATCTATTTGATAAGATTATCTTTGTTTAAGTTATGTAATTTGATTATGAGAGAAGGTTAAAAAAGTTCAGAAAAAAATAAATTAATACATATATAATGTATTAAAATAAATTTAATCTATAAAACTTTTAATAATGAATTATTAATATTAGTGCTAATAATTGCAAGTATAATTTATACCTCTGCAGTGCAAGAATAATATGCATAAATGAGCTTGTCCAATTCCTGACTAAGTTTTACTATCTCATTTGAGCATAAGCATTTATCTATTTCTAGTAACTCATGTA
Source organism: Clostridium sp. JS66 (assembly GCF_033561535.1). Classification (NCBI taxonomy): domain Bacteria; kingdom Bacillati; phylum Bacillota; class Clostridia; order Eubacteriales; family Clostridiaceae; genus Clostridium; species Clostridium sp. JS66. The sequence continues at coordinate 1,769,341 of NZ_CP131467.1, forward strand.
AGTTTTCTCTAAGTGATTCGATTTCTTCTTTCATAAATTTCATCTCCATAATAAAAATTTGAACAACATATGATATTATAATATAATAATAATAATTTTTCAACAATTTACAAATATACAAAAAATGATCATGTAAATGTTTACCGTATTGTAAAATCAAGGATATCAGTAAAAATAAGTAAAATAATTGTTCACGCATTTTTTACAATTTAAGCATAGCATATTGCGACACAAATTTTTAGGTGGAGTCCGCATTGAATATATGGTGTATAAAAGCCAATCGTTTATTAAGGAGCTCTAATGCTTAAAATTTAAAAAATCTCTACCCGCTCAAATGTCCCGTCCTGATTCAAATTATGAGATTTTTTAAATTTTAGACATAAGACCTCCTAAATTCTCACAAAAGCTTTTATACACCATATATTCAAAGCTCCCTCCACCTAAAAAGTTGTGTAGTAACTATTATTTCAGCCATTTTAATAATATCCTATGGCGTAGCCTGCAAAAATAATAAGTCTGTTTTAAGACATTTCCACAGAATAGAATTAAACTAAATATATTAGTCCAACATCAGGCTACGCCTTAATTTTAAGCGTTATAAATTATAGTCATAAATATGATTGTGGCTTACTAAAATTACTTATAGCAATGTAATTATGTACATCCACTTGAAGTTGCTAGTTTGAATTTTAACTTTTATGCAGTGATATATGATAAAGGTGTCATCACATTAGCTAAATTGTTTTAGTATTATTCTTAGCTCAAAATTTTTGAAAGCCTTAGAACTTTAGTCCTGTCTGAGGGAACCGAGTTTGACAAAGTTCTTAGACTTTCAAAAATTTCGAGATTTAGAATAATTAAAACATTTAGCCGTGATGACACCCTTATCATATATCACGGAATAAAAGTTAAAATCCAAACTTCCACTGCACCTTTACGTCGCATAATGCTTAAATTGTAAGGTTAAATTTCTATTTCAAATCCTCTACATGGTATATTGTAAATTGTTGTAGAGAATTCCTTCATCATTGTCTTGAACTCTTGTGTTACCCAAAAGTCTTCTCTAAAATGCATAGGAATGAAAATTTGGGGTTTCAGATTTTCTATAAAATATTTTCCACCAAGATAGAAAAATTCTTCTTGTCTTGCATCAACTGGGAAAAATGCTATATCAATTTTTTCACCTTTTATAAGATCTATTTCTTCTTTAAACCATTTTTCAGCATGTTTGTTGTCTTCAGAACTATCTTCCTTCCAGTGCCACCAATTTAAATCTCCTGCATGGAATATATTAAAATCATTGAAATTTACTAAAAAAGATACACCTTCATCTGTAGAACCATATACTTTTATAATTAAATTGTCTATTTTTATTGTTTCGCCTTTTTTTACAATAAAGGAATTTACATCTTCTCTTATGTTTTTTATATCACTACTTAAAATGTACTTTACATTAGAATTAAATTTGGTGAAGTCAAATATTAAAGGATTGAAATGATCATAGTGGCTATGAGATGTAAAAACATATATTGCTTTTTCAGTTTTTAGCAAATCTTCACTTATTACCCCATTTTTTAGTGATTTTTCATTTTCTGTACATTTATCGTTATAATAATCAAATATAAAAATACAATTTGGAGTTTCTACACAAAATCCGCTATTGTATAAATAATGTATTTTTAATTTATTCAAAATACATCCCGCCTCTCACTTAAATCAGCTTTACCATGGTAAAAATTACATGAGATTGTTTGATACTAACCTACTTAATTTCTGATGCCTTAAAAGCCAATATCTCAGTCCAATATCCATCTGGATCTGCTATAAAATAAAGTCCCATTTCTTCATTTTCATAGCATATACAGCCCATTTCCTTATGCTTTTTATGAGCAGCTTCATAGTCATCTGTTCTTACTGCCATATGTATTTCATTATCTCCTAAATTATATGGCTCTTTTCTATCCTTAAGCCATGTAAGCTCAATTTGATGGTCTCCCTCACTTGACTTTAAAAATGCTAATGTAAAGCTTCCATCTGAAGAATGATGTCTTCTTACTTCTTCTAGTCCAAGAGCCTCTTTGTAAAATTTAATACTTTTTTCTAAGTCTAAAACATTAATATTGTTATGATCAAATTTAAATTTCATTATAAAACACCTCAACTTCTATTTTAATAATTATATTATATTCTATTTATATTTAAAATAAAAGAATTTACACTTTATGTACATTAGAGGACATGTGATGTATCACCCTCTAATAAAATTTTTATATTTCTATTTTCTACTTCTAAAACAGTAATGCTTGTACCACGTATGAATGGAAGACTCCACAATTTTTCAATTCCATATCCTTTAACTATTTTCATAATAGCCTTAATAACAACAGCATGAGCTACAATTAGTATATTGTCAGCGCTGTTATTATTATCAATAACATCATATAAGCCATTTTCTATTCTTTTTACAAGTTCTAAAAAAGTTTCACCTCCAAAAGGTTTAAATAGTTGTGGTTTTTGGAGAAAAATTTTATATTCTTTTGGATAATGTGTTGTTAATTCTTCTTCATTCATTCCTTCCCATAATCCAAAATTCATTTCTTTAAAATTTTCATTTATTACTATTTTTGTATTTTTCATTCCTCGAATGTACTTTGCCGTATCTAAGGCTCTTTTTAAAGGACTACTATAAATTAAATCAAAATCTATATTTTTAAGACGGTTTCCAAGACTTTTGGCATCTTCAATACCTTTTTCTGTAAGATTGGAATTTTTCCATCCCTGCATTCTAAGCTCTTTATTCCATTCTGTTTCGCCATGCCTTGTTAGGTATATTTTCAAATTAATCACTCCTTATAAACTATATATATATGTTTGATTATAAGAAAAAATTACTTTATAAGGTAACATTCTTAAAATGCAATGCATAATTATATTACTGAAACAAACTTAGGCTAGGTTAAGATACTTAGCCCCTAATAAATTATATTATATCAGGAAAATAAAATAAATAGCTGAGGTGTATAATGATGAGAAGTGATAGAAGTGCAATTGAGTTAAATGTTGTTCCTAACGAGCTAACAGTCATTGATGCTCAAAATAATAAAATGCTTACTAAAATAAAACAGTTATTAAAATATCTAGGACCTGCATTTGTTATTAGTGTAGCATATATTGATCCAGGAAATTTTGCAACCAATATAACTGGTGGAGCTAAATTCAATTATGAGCTCATTTGGGTAATACTGTTTAGTAATATAATGGCTATATTTCTACAAACTATGTCTGCGAAACTGGGTATAGCAACAGGAAAAAATCTTCCAGAAATGTGTGCTGAAGTTTTTCCAAAATCTGTGAATTGGATTTTTTGGATTGTTGCTGAATTAGGAGCGATGGCAACTGATTTAGCAGAGTTTCTTGGTGGAACTTTAGGATTATATTTATTGTTTAGAATCCCATTAATATATGCAGGCTTTTTAACTGGAGTAATAACCTTTGCAATAGTATATATGGAGAAATATGGTCAAAGAGTTATAGAAATTATTATAACTTTATTGATAACTGTAATTTGTACAGCTTATACCATAGAATTATTCCTTTCCAAACCAGATTGGATTGAAGTTGGTGTGCATACCATAGTTCCTATGTTACCTAATAATGAAGCAGTTTTAATTGCTGTTGGTATGCTTGGAGCTACAGTCATGCCTCATGTAATATACCTGCATTCTCATTTAGTTCAATATAGAAAATCAGGTTCATCTAATTTAGACAAATTACAACATCTTAAGATGGAAAAAATAGATATATTTGTAGCCATGAATATTGCATTTATAGTTAATGCTGCAATGGTTATAGTATCTGCTGCAGTGTTTTATAAAAATGGAATAGCAGTTGGTACTATAGAAGAAGCACATAAATCATTACAGCCTTTATTAGGAGCTTTCTCAAGTGGCGCTTTTGGAATTGCACTTTTGGCATCAGGTTTATCTTCTTCTGCAGTAGGAACTATAGCAGGTCAGACTATCATGAAAGGTTTTGTTAATTTAAGTATTCCAATAAACTTAAGAAGACTTATAACTATGTCACCAGCTATGGTAATTATAGCTATGGGAATCAATCCAATGTATGTGCTTGTGCTAAGTCAAGTTGCTTTAAGTTTTATACTTCCATTTCCAATTATTCAAATGTTATATATATCAAATCGTAAGGATTTAATGGGTGAATTAGCTAATGGCAAATATACTAAAATTTTAGGCGGATTAATAGCAGCTATAATAATATCATTAAATATATTATTGCTATATTTAACCTTTTTTTAAAGTGTTTTTATATATATTCAATTAAAAAAGTATAAATTTTAATTATAAAAGTATTGACAGTATGGAAAATTATAATTATAATGTAAATCATTAAATACTTAATTGTTTGAGACAGAAACATAAATTTAAAAGTGAATATTTTTTACCTTATCAAGAGAAACTGAGGGACTGGCCCTATGAAGTTTCAGCAACCACATGCAGTGAGCATGTAAAGGTGCTAATTCCAGCAGAACTTTGTTCTGGAAGATGAGATGGTATAGAAAATTTATGTACTTTAGTACGATTTTTTATAATGGGAATCCTCTTCTTCGAAGAGGATTTTTTATTTTTTAAATAATTAAGCAAGTATAAATTAGGGAGGGACAAAAATGATATGGCTAAAAAACATTAAAAAAATTTATACAAATGGAAATGTTGAGGTGGAAGCTTTAAAAGAAATTAATCTTAAGATCAAAGCTGGTGAAATTTATGGAATTATAGGATATAGTGGAGCTGGTAAAAGTACTTTGATTCGATGTATAAATTTATTGGAAAAGCCTACTTCAGGAGATGTAATTGTAAATGAGAAAAACTTAATGCAGCTATCGACAAAAGAACTTAGGAAAAGCAGAGAAAAAATTGGTATGATATTTCAAAATTTCAATCTTATGAGAAGTAGAACTGTATTTGAAAATGTAGCTTATCCTTTAAAGGGTAAAGGATTGAGTAAACAAGAGATAAAAGAAAAAGTACTAAGTCTTTTAAAACTAGTGGAACTTGAAGAAAAAGTTAATGTTTATCCTTCACAGTTAAGTGGTGGACAGAAACAAAGAGTAGGTATTGCTAGAGCTTTAGCCAATGATCCCGAAGTACTTTTATGTGATGAAGCAACTTCAGCTTTAGATCCGCAAACTACTGGAGCAATTTTGAAATTACTTAAGGACATTAATGAAAAGCTAAAATTAACTATAGTGATTATAACTCATCAAATGGAGGTTGTTAAGGAGATTTGTCAGAAGGCAGCAGTAATTGATGGAGGACAAATAGTAGAACAAGGATCTGTAATAGACATATTTACAAATCCAAAAGCAGATATAACAAAACGATTTATAGGTTCATTATTTCACTATGAAAAAATTTATGATTTTCTTAAAAAAGAAAATTTTGCTTTTAATGAAATTACAGAAGGAGAGAAGGTAGTAAGAATATCATTTACAGGAGAAAAAACAGGTCATGCGTTCATTTCTAAAATTTCAAGGAAATTTAGGGTAGATGCAAGTATATTATTTGGGAACATAGAAATCATCCAGAATACTCCAATTGGTAATTTGATAGTAAAGTTAAATGGATCTAATGAAGGTATAGCAAGTTCAATAAAATATTTAGAAGAAAATAATATTTCTGTAGATACAATAGATATTAAAAAAGATGATAAAAAATTAAAAATTAGCAGTAATTAAGTGCTAAAAATTTCATGGAGGCGATAAGATTGAATGAATATTTAAATAATATAGCACCGAATTTAATAAAACTCTATCCAGATATGATAAAAGCATTATTTGAAACTTTCTATATGGTTGCTATTTCAGGAATTATATCAGCAATTATTGGAGTTATTTTAGGAGTTACATTGGTAGTTACAAGGGAAGGAAATATATTAGAAAATAAAATTATTAATGGAGTGTTTGCAAAAATAATTAATATATTTAGATCTATACCATTTATTATTCTTCTTGCAGCTATTATTCCAGTTACAAGACTTTTAGTAGGTACTACCATAGGTACTAAAGGGGCTCTTGTTCCACTTATATTTGGATGTACCCCTTTCTTTGCAAGACAAATTGAATCAGCACTACTTGATATAGATAAAGGAGTAATTGAAGCTGCCCAGGCTATGGGTTCAGGTCCTTTAGAAATCATATTTAGAGTAATGTTAAAAGAAGGATTGCCAGGCATTATTCATGCTGTGACCATAACCATTATAAGTTTAATTGGACTATCAGCTATGGCAGGTACTGTTGGAGGTGGTGGACTTGGTGATTTTGCAATACGCTATGGATATCAATATTTTGAAACTGATATTATGGTAGCTACAATAATTGTACTTTTAATTATTGTTAATATTATTCAATTTTTAGGAGATATTTTATCAAGATTAGTAACACATTAATTTTCAAGAGGTTAAAGTCCTAAATGGACTTTAACGAGTAGTTCATGAGCGGAAGCGAGTAGGATTAACTACTCAGTGTTTCCGACTAAAAGGAGGAAGAAGATTCATGAAAAAATTTACAGGTATATTTTTAGCAATAACATTATCTTTGGGACTTTTATCAGGTTGTGGAGCAAGCAGTAGTTCACAGGAAAGCAGTTCTAATAAAAAACAGGTAGTAAAGATAGGTATAACAGGCGATGATCATAAGATATGGGATAAAGTTAAAGAAAAAGTTGCAAAGGACAATATTGATTTACAGATAGTTAGTTTTTCAGATTATGTACGTCCTAACTTAGCACTTGCTCAGGGAGAAATTGATTTAAATTCATTTCAACATCATGCTTATTTAGATAAGTTTAAAAAAGAACATAATTTGCAAATAACTGCTATAGGCGATACTGTGCTTGCACCTCTTGCAGTATATTCAAAAACTTTAAAATCTGTTAAGGACATTAAAAATGGTGGTAAGATAGCTATTCCTAATGATGCAACTAATGAAGGTAGAGGTCTAAACTTACTTCAAAGTGTAGGATTAATAAAATTAAAAGATGGTGTAGGAAATTTACCAACACTTAAGGATATATCAGAAAATCCAAAAAATATTCAATTTGTAGAGCTTGCAGCAACTCAAATTCCAAGGTCTCTTCAAGATGTTGATGCAGCTATAATAAATAGCGGAGTTGCAATAGATGCAAAATTTAATCCAGTTAAAGATTCTATACTTATAGAAGACGTTACTAATGATAAAGCTAAGCCTTATATAAATTTAATAGCTGCTAGAGAAAAGGATAAGGATAATGAGGCTTATAAAAAAGTAGTTAAAGCTTATCAAAGCGATGATATAAAGCAGTTTATAAAAGAAACATATAAAGGTGCTCAAGTACCTGTGTTTTAAAAGTCAGTGTTTATTAAGGAGTTTTTGATATGATTGATAACAATGAAGGTTATGAACTAAAAGTATCTATTATTGAGGAAGCAGAAAGAATGGGAGCAAATCTTATAGGATTTGCTCCTGTCCAAAGATGGGAAGAATTTAAGGATACTAAGCCAGAATTTTTCCCTGAAAACATATGGCCTGGAACTAAAATAGTTATTGTTTTAGGATTGCAAATATTTTTACCTATGCTCGAAACAACTCCTTCAGTTGTTTATTCTGAATTGTATAATACTACAAATCGGCTATTAGATGATATGGCATATAAGCTTGCAAATTATCTTAATAAGAAGGGACACAAAGCATTTTTCTTTCCAAGGGATTGCTATGGTGATATTTCTGTACTTGTTAAAAAGCCAGAAGCTGCTTTTTCTCATGTTTTAGCAGGCAAATATGCTGGACTTGGTACTATTGGATGTAATCACACTTTACTTACAAAGGAGTTTGGCCCAAGGGTAAGGCTTGTATCAGTTTTAACTGATGCTGTTATTCCAGAAGATAAAATGTGTGAAGAGGAATTATGTATTAAATGCAGTATATGCAAAAAATGCTGTCCAACAGAAGCATTTATTTCAAAGGAAGGCTCTATTTTTAAAATGGATAAAGAAAAATGTGCTAAATATCATGCTGAACTTAAAGGTGCTTATAAATATCCATGTGGAGTATGTATAAAGGTATGCCCTGTTGGAGAAGATAGAAAAATTTATGGAATGGATGCCAATAAATATTTAAAGGAAAAAGAAGTACTTAAGGAAAACAAGGATATGTCAGAATATAGTGGATGGATTCACTGCAGAAGCTATGGTTCAAATTGATTTGAGCTAATATTATGTGAGTATAAATTATATAGCTAAAGAGATTTTAAAAATATTTACATATGATAATAATGGTATAAAAATGACTATTGATAAATAGAAGTTTGGAGGAAAGGTAATATGAAAAAAAGTTTTGCAACAAGTCTTGCTCATTTAGGAGAAAAGAATCCACCATCAGTATCTTCAGCAAAGTCCATACCTATATCAATGAGTTCAGTATTTGTTTTTGATGATGTAGAAACATTAGATGCAGTATATGAAGGGGAAGTTAAGGGGTATGTGTATTCAAGAAATGGGAACCCAGTTCATGATGCACTGCAGGAAATAATTGCAAACATAGATGAAGGAGAAGATGCTCAAGTATTTTCTTCAGGAATGGCTGCTATTACTATGGCTATTATTTCACAAGTAAAAGCAGGAGATCATATAATAGCTTCAAATGTATTATATGGAGGAACTTATCAATTTCTTAAAGTTGAATTAGATAAATTTAATGTAGAGGTTACATTTGTTGATATTATAAATGATGATGTAGAAAAATACTTTAAGCAAAATACAAAATTAGTATATGTAGAAACTATATCAAATCCATTGATGGAAGCTATTGATATAAATGATATTTCTAATAAAGCTCATAATCATAATGCAAAGTTAATTGTAGATAATACTTTTGCTACAGCTGTGGTATGCCAACCACTAAAATTAGGAGCGGACGTGGTAGTTTACAGTGCCACAAAATATTTAAATGGCCACAGTGATGTAACAGGAGGAGCCGTAGTTTCAGATAAAGAGACTATAAATAAGGTGAAAAATACAGGAGCATTATATGGACCTATGATGAGTCCTTTTGATGCATGGCTTTTAATAAGAAGTTTGAGAACATTAGAGCTTAGGATAATTCAGCATTCAAATAATGCTTTGAAATTAGCAGAGTTTTTAGAAAAACACCCTAAAATTGCAAATGTATATTATCCAGGACTTATAAGTTCACCTTCTTATAAAATTGCAAATAAGATTTTCAATAGTAACTTATATGGGGGCATGCTCAGTATTGATTTGAAAAATGGGGAAAAGGGAGCTTACGATCTTATAAGAGAGCTTGAAACAATAAAATTTGTACCAAGTTTGGCAGGAGTTACTACATCAGTTTCCTATCCTGTTAAAACTTCTCATAGAGCATTAAATGATGAAGAACTTAAAAAGGCCAATATTTCAAAGGGTTTGATTAGAGTTTCAATAGGATTAGAAAATGTAGATGATTTAATTTCCGAATTTGACAGGGCGTTAAATAAAATATAAACAATTCAAAGCTTATAGATAAGTTTACTTACACTACAAGGGGGCATTTATATATGAATATACACAATATTAAAAAAACTCAGCAAGATATAATTGATGAATTAGAAAATAGAAAAGAGAATTATATAGATATAAGCCATAAGATACATGAACATCCTGAAATAGGAAATGAGGAGGTTTATGCTTCTGAACTGCTTATAGATACTTTAGAAAAAGAAGGGTTTCAGGTAGAAAAAGCATTAGCAGGTCATCATACTTCTTTCATAGCTAGGAAGAAATCCAGTAAAAATTCTGGACCTATTATAGGATTCTTAGCAGAATATGATGCTCTTCCCAATTTAGGACATGGTTGCGGTCATAATATTATAGGAACTGCTAGTACAGCAGCGGCTATTACTTTATCTAGATATATAGATGAAATTGGTGGGGAAGTTTTAGTGTTTGGAACGCCTGCTGAAGAAGGTGGAGAAAACGGAAGTGCAAAGGCAACCTTTGTCAAACAGGGATTATTTAAGGGTGTAGATGCTTGCTTAATGGTTCATCCTGGAGGAGAAAACTCTGTAACTCCATATTCTTTAGCTAATAATCCTATACAATTTGAATTTATAGGCAAAGCTTCTCATGCTGCATCTGCTCCTGAAAATGGTATAAATGCATTAGATGGGGTAATTCAGCTTTTCAATGGAATAAATGCTTTAAGACAGCATGTAACAGATGATGTTAGGATACATGGAATTATAACAGATGGAGGAAGTGCACCAAACATTGTTCCAGATTATGCAAAGGCTAAGTTTTTTATACGTGCATTTACAAAAGAAAATTGTGATCTAGTTACAGAAAAGGTTAAAAATATTGCGGAAGGAGCAGCTTTAAGTACCGGCGCTAAAGTTAATATAAGCTTTTTTCAAAATGAGGTAGATAACTTTATTATAAATGAAAAGTTCGATGAAGTATTTGCAGAAAATCTAAAATTACTTGGAATAAATATAGATAACATTCCTAAAAAAGGTATAGGTTCTACAGATGCAGGTAATGTAAGTCAAGTAGTTCCAACTATTCAGCCCATTATAAAAATAGGGGATAAAAGTTTGTGTGCTCATACACCTGAATTTCGAGAAGCTGCTAAATCAAAAGGTGGAGATGAAGCTTTGATAACTGCATCAAAGGCTTTAGCACTTACAGGGCTTACTCTTTTAACAGATGAACATAAGTTATTAGAGATTAAAGAAGAATTCAATAGACATAGAAATTTGTAACAACATAATATAAGTACAATGCGGTACAACTTTTTAGGTGGAGTCCGCATTGAATATATGGTGCATAAAAGCCAACCGTTTATTAAGGAGCTCTAATGCCTAAAATTTAAAAAATCTCTACCCGCTCAAATGTCCCTTCCTGGGACTTTCGCGGCTTGAATCGTCCTGATTCAAATTACGAGATTTTTTAAATTTTAGACATAAGAGCTCCTAAATTCACTCAAAAGCTTTTATACACCATATATTCAAAGCTCCCTCCACCTAAAAAGTTGTGTAGTAACTATTGTAATTCTAATATGAAAAATTGCTTATAATACACTATAATTATAGCTCTTTAGAAAAAGCGCAGCTTTCATAATGCTTATTATTTAGTTTATGTATATTTGAACTATTTTTAAATAATACTTTATGGCGCAGCCTTAGTTTTAAGTGTTATAAGTTATGGTTAAATATAATTTTCAGTTACAAAGCGGCTTATAACAATTTAATTATGTGCGTACACTTGAAGTTACTAGTTTGAATTTTAACTTTTATGCAGTGATATATGATAAGGGTGTCATCACGGCTAAATGTTTTAATTATTCTAAAGCTCGAAATTTTTGAAAGCCTAAGAACTTTGTCAAACTCGGTTCCCTCAAACAGGACTAAAGTTCTAAGGCTTTCAAAAATTTTGAGCTAAGAATAATACTAAAACAATTTAGCTAATGTGATGACACCCTTATCATATATCACGGAATGAAAGTTAAAATCCAAACTTCCACTGCACCTTTACATCGCATTATTTTTATAATAAGTCCCAATTTGTATATGCAAAAGTTTAGTTATTAGTCTACCATTTTAGGAAATGTACTTGCAGCAGCAGTCATAACATAAGTTTTTAAGTCTTTGCCTTTTTTGCTCCAAGTAAGTTCTAAAGCTTCGTCTAAAGTTTTAACTACTGTTATATTAGCTTTCTTTAGAAGTTCAGGATCTAAATCAGATACAAATATAACATCATATTTGCTAGCAAATTCGCAGAAAATATAAGCTATATCCTTTGAAATACTATATTCTCTACGTAATTCTTTTTCTCTATCCAATAAATTATCATAATTAAGCAGCATATCCTGAACATCCTGATTTCCACCAAGACCTTCACTACACTGGCTCAAAATAATCATTGTGCCGCCTTCTTTTACAGCCTCTTTTATATTTATAATAGTTTTACTAGTTTGGTAGAAATTTATGTCTTTAGGAAATCCTCCTGCTGTACCAATAACAAGATCAGCTTTTTTCTTTATAGTTACTCCATCTATTTTATCCACTATTTTGCATCCTTCATAAAAAGCTTCTACATAGTTTCCACTAACTGCAGCAGCAATTTTTCCATCATGTCCAACAATTACATTAAATATGAAAGTAGGTCTTAAAAATGCTGCAGCTTGCATCATATCTTCATGTATTGGATTGCCTTTCAAGTTTGAACAAGCTGAATTTGGATTTTTACCTTCACCTAAGTTTGGTTTAAGACAAAGTGAATGATTATGCATTATAGTTTCATAAGAACTTATTCCTGGAAGAACAGTTTTTCTTCCTCCACCGTATCCTGCAAGGAAATGATAAACAATACCACCTGCAAGTACTATATGGTCACATTCTAAAGCTTTTTTATTTACCCATACTGGAGTACCATATGTAGTTTCACCAACATAGGCTAAATTTTCCGTATCAAAGCAATCATGGTTAATAACAGATAGCCTTTTTGCTAGTTCTTTTCCTAATAGTTTTTCATGTTCCTCTTTAGTTTGTTCTCTGTGAGAACCTGCCGCACTTATAACAGTTATGTCTTTATCTTTTACTCCACCATCATTTAATTCTTGTACAATTTTGTATAAGAATTTGTCGGTTTTCTGCCAAGCTCTTGTAATATCAGGTATAATCAAACAAACAGTTTCTCCAGCATGAACTAGTTCTTTAAGTCTAGGACTTCCAATAGGATTATGCAATGCATCTAGAATTATTTCATCTTCTGATTTTGAAACTTTAAATTCATTTCCTTCGATGACCTCAATTATATTTTTTTCATCTAAGGAAAGATTAACTGTTCCTCTCCCGTAATTTAATTCAATATTTTTCATAAATATGCCCCCTAAAATCTTGTGAGTTTTTATTATAAAATATAACATTGAAGATATATCTTATTAACAATTTATATAATTTTAACATAAAAATGCATTATATTAAATAGTCACTAAATTTTTATTATATTGTTATTTTCTTTATATTGATATTAAATATTAGTAAAAATGTCAAAATTACAGTAAATATTGTAAATTAAAGTTATAAAAGGTTGAGAAAATATTGTTTGATATGCAAAATATGATTTTATATTGAATATATTGAAAAAATAAAATATTTTAAATTTTAATTATTATGATAATAAGTGTTGAATGAAAGTGGAATATATTAATACTTTACAGTAATATTTTTATAGTATTTAAACTTAATAAAGGAATATATTTTCAGTAAATTATCTATAGTCCTTTCAATTATAATATTATACAATATATATAATTAGCATCTGTACTTTAAACGAAAATTTAAATTTAATATAAACTTTTAGGAGGAATTTATTAATGAGAAGTGATGTTGTAAAAGGAGGAGCAAAAGGTGCTCCAACAAGATCTTTAATGTATGGTATGGGCTTTACAAAAGAAGAAATAGATAGACCATTAATAGGAATTGTGAACGCTCAAAATGAAGTAATAGCGGGACATGTACATTTAGATGAAATTGCACATGCTGCAAAGGTTGGAGTTACTATGGCAGGAGGAACTCCAATGGAATTTCCATCTATAGGTGTATGTGATGGTATTGCTATGGGACATGTAGGAATGAAATATTCTTTAGCAAGTAGAGAACTTATAGCTGATTCTATAGAAACTATGGCAATAGCCCATGGATTTGATGGATTAGTTCTAATTCCTAACTGTGATAAGATTGTACCAGGAATGCTTATGGCGGCAGCTAGATTAAACATACCAGCAGTAGTTGTAAGTGGAGGTCCAATGAAAGCAGGCAAACGTAATGGTTGTGATGCAGATTTTACTACTGTAATAGAGGGTGTTGGAACTTATAATGATGGTAAAATTACATCAGAAGAACTTGAAGACATAGCTCAAAAAGCTTGTCCAGGTTGTGGGTCTTGTTCTGGTTTATTTACTGCTAATAGTATGAATTGCTTAACTGAAGTTTTAGGTATGGGTCTTCCTTACAATGGTACATCAGCAGCTCATTCAGGTGAAAGAAAACAATTAGGTAAATATGCTGGAATGAGAGTTATGGAATTATTAAAAAATAACATAAGACCACTTGATATATTAACATTAGATGCTTTTAAAAATGCAATAACTGTTGATATGGCTATGGCTGGTTCAACAAATACAGTATTACATTTACCAGCAATAGCACATGAAGCTGGAATGGAACTTGACTTAGATTTATTTGATGAAATAAGTTCAAAAACTCCTTGCTTAACTAAATTAAGTCCTAGTGGAAAATACCATATAGAAGATTTACATCTTGCCGGAGGAATTCCAGCTATGATGAATGAGTTATCTAAAAAGGGGCTTATTTGTGAAAATGCTTTAACTGTAACAGGAAAAACTGTAGGAGAAAATATTAAGAATAAGACTATACAAGATAATAATGTAATTCATTCTGTAGAAGAACCTTATAGCAACAAAGGTGGACTTGCTATATTAAGAGGAAACTTAGCAGTAAATGGTGCTGTTGTAAAAGAATCTGCAGTAGCTAAGGAAATGCTTAAACATGAAGGACCAGCTAGAGTATTTAATTCTGAAGAAGAAGCTGTTGAAGCAATATTCAAAGGTAATATAAATAAAGGTGATGTAGTAGTTATAAGATATGAGGGACCAAAAGGTGGTCCAGGAATGAGAGAAATGTTATCTCCAACTGCTGCAATAGCAGGTATGGGACTTGATAAGGATGTAGCGCTTTTAACTGATGGAAGATTTTCAGGGGCTACAAGAGGAGCTGCTATTGGTCATATATCTCCAGAAGCTATGGAGGATGGAATAATAGGCTTAGTAGAAGAAGGAGATAAAATTTCTATAGATATATCAAATAAAAAGTTAGAATTATTAGTTAGTGAAGATGAACTTGCAAAACGTAAAGAAAAGTATGTTAAACCAGAACCTAAGATAACAAAGGGTTATTTAGGAAGATATGCAAAATTGGTTACATCAGCAAACACAGGGGCAGTGTTGAAATAAAATTGTTTTAAGGTTTAGATAGAGAAAGTTGATTTTCATGATCTTGATCTCTAACTAAATCTTATTATATAAATATTAATGACATAATAGGGGGCTATACAATGAATTTTATAGAAAAAGTAGGTAAAATATTAGGAAAATACTTTGCATTATTAGTTATAATTGCAGCAGCGATAGGTCTTTTTAAACCTAAATTATTTTTGTGGGTAGTACCAAAAGTTTCGCTATTATTGGGTATTATAATGTTTGGTATGGGTATGACCTTAAAAAAGGAAGATTTTAAAGAAGTGTTTACAAGACCTAAAGATGTTTTTATAGGGGTGGTAGCTCATTATATACTGATGCCATCTATAGCGTATATACTATGTATACTATTTAAATTACCAAAAGAATTAGCAGTAGGAGCTATTTTAGTTGGATGTTGTCCTAGTGGTACTGCATCTAATGTAATGTGTTATTTAGCAAAGGGTGATTTAGCACTTTCAGTTTCAATTGGTGCAGTTTCCACACTTTTAGCTCCATTGTTTATGCCATTATTAATATTACTTTTAGCTGGTAAATGGGTTTCAATTCCTGTAGTAAGCTTATTTATAGAAATTGCAAAAATAGTTATTTTACCTATAGTTTTAGGTGTTGTTGTAAATACAATATTTGGACAAAAGGTAGAGAAGGCAACTAAAGCACTTCCTTTAGTATCAACTATAGCTATAGTTTTAATAGTTGGAGGAGTTGTAGGTGCAAATTCAAAAAGATTATTAAGTACAGCAGCAATGGCAATTGGTGTAGTAGTGCTTCATAATTTATGCGGATTTTTATTTGGATATCTAGCTGGAAGAGTGCTTGGTATGGAAGAAACTAAGAGAAGAGCAGTGTCACTTGAAGTAGGTATGCAAAATTCTGCTTTAGGAGTATCTCTTGCAATGAGTTTCTTTTCACCAGCAGCAGCTATACCAGCAGCTATATTTAGTGTATGGCATAATATATCAGGACCAAGCCTTGCAACATTCTGGTCCAATAAACAAATAGAAGAAAAAGATCAGAATTATAGTAATACAATCTAATAATAATGTATATTTAGGACAGGGTTGTCACACTAAGAATAAATTTCACAGCATATTGTATGTAAATTTCTTAGTGCTACAGCCTCTTTCTAATTTTTTGTTAAATTCATTTGCTATTATTCAATACTATTGGTTAAATTTTATAGTAGAATTAATGTAAGTTGAGATTTAAAATAAGTAGGATATAATATATTTGTAAAATGGATTTTAACATTTGAATATTTTAGGATTGGTGACATGATGAAAAAAAATAAATATGATATACAAAAATTTGACTGGGGAGAAGTTACATGGCTACATGAACCAAGTAACTTACTTACCCAGAGACTTAGTGCAGGGTTAGTAAAATTTTTTCCAGGTAAAAAGCAGACTAGACATGTTCATTTTGGAGAAGAACAAATATTATATGTGATTAAAGGACAGGGTATACATAAGATAAATGGAGAGGAAAAGAAGCTAGAAAAAGGTATGCTCATTCATTGTCCACCTTACTCAGAACATGAAGTTATAAATACAAGTCAAGAGGAATTAGTTTTTCTTATAACATATACACCATCAAAATTAATGGAAATACATCAGAATTTATCTATTGTAAATGATAAACATATATTAGATATAGTTGATATAGAAGTACTTGAAAACATTCAAAAAGAAGTATCAGAGCTTTTAAAGCTTTCCGTAGTCATTACTGATAATAATAATAATGATATTACAAAGCCTATAAATTTAAATAAGTTTTGCAGCTTGTGTAAATCAGCTGGATTATGCAAAGAGAAGGAAAGTAAGTATGAAAGTGAATTAAATAAACAGGATAAAGTATTTGAATGCTGCAATAATATAATAACTATAATAGTTCCTATTTTAATGGGAGATAAGATTATAGGTTATGTGAAATGTGGACACCTTATCATAAATAAATCTAAGGATACAGAAAAATTAATTTTAGCAAGTTGTAAAAATGCAAGTATAGATTGTGAAGAATTAATAGCTGCATATAATGATATACCTCTAATTCCTAAAAGCAGGCTTTATGCTCTTCAAGAATCATTAGGAATAGTTTCTAAGCTCATTTCTAATATTATTGAAAGCAGTTTAGTGGAAAAGGAATTAAGTGAAAAAAATAATGAAATACTGAAAAATACAAAGGAAAAAGTTTATTTGGAAGATGCTTTAAAGCAGGCTAATTTAAAACTTTTAAAATCTCAAGTATCTTCAAGTATTCAAAACTATAATTTCCAGTCTAAAAATTATTTTTACACGGAAACTATGGAATATCCTATTTCTGAAGAAGAAAAGCTGAAAGATTATATTAAGAAACTTGATGAAAGTGCTTGTCATAACATGATTTTACAAATTATAACTAAATATGAGGGCCTATCTATAGAAGAGATAAAAGAAAATTGTGAAGAGCTTTTAATAATTTTAAGCAGAATAGTATATTCAGAAACTAATGATAAGGATATGTTTTTGGATATAAGGTACAAGTATAAGAAGAAAATAAAAAATTGTATTGATTATAATAACTTAAAAGATATAATTTTAGAGGCTTGTGAAGAAATTATAAACATATTAAAAAATGTATTATTAAATGGTAGATATGATATTATACAAAAAATAAATTTATATATAGAAAATAACTTTAATCAAGAAATTACTTTGAATTTTCTTGCAGGGATGTTTTTTATAAGTCCTAATTATTTAAGCACTATTTTTAATGAAAAAAATGGTATGTCTTTAAAAGACTATATAAATAAGTTGAGAATAGAAAAGGCTAAAGAATATTTAAAGGAAACAAATATGAAAATATCTGATATAAGTAAAAAGGTTGGATATAGTCAATTAAGCTACTTTGGAAGCATATTTAAAAAGATGGAAGATTGTACACCTAATGGATATAGGGCAAAATTGAAAAAGAAGAGGTGAATAAAATAGGTACAATGCTACATAACTTTTTAGGTGGAGTCCGCATTGAATATATGGTGTATAAAAGCCAACCGTTTATTAAGGAGCTCTAATGCCTAAAAAGTTATGTAGTAAGTGTATTCTTCTAATTATGATGAATTGCTTATAATATAGAGCTATATATAAAAAAGCGCAGCTTTCTTAATTTTTATTGTTTATATATTTTGCATTGATTTTTTTAATAAATAAGATAAGGCGCAGCCTGTAAAAATGTATTAAACTTATTGATTATTCATTGTATTAAAAATACAGGATTTTTAAAAGAAAATTATCTACCAAATCAATCTCTTTCGAGATATTTCTATAAAATAAGAGATAACTTGTTTTTAAATTTAACATGTTAAGTTTTCAGCAGGCTCTGCCTTAATTTTTAAGCGTTAAGCTATGTGCTAAATTCAAACTTCCACTGTACTCTTGCACCGTAATATTTTTATAGTATACAAAGCATTTTGAATTAAAATTAAAGATTTTTTCCTTTAGCTCTTAAAAAATCAAGAAAATCTTCTTTGCTCTTATTTATTATTAGTTCTTCAGGCATATCTATTTGCTTTAATACTTTTATTGCAGCATCAAAACCACCTATGCGATAGGCAAAATGAGAATCGCTGTTTAGTATTATTTTTACGCCATGTTCTTTGCATAGACTAGCAATTCTAGAACAATTTTTTTCACTACCTATTCTTGAACTTACAAAGGAACTATTATTTATTTCAATAAGTATATTTTTTTCCTTTGCTTTTTTTACTATTTCTTCTTCGTGAATTGGAAATTTGGGATTACCAGAATGACCTAAAATATGTACATTAGGATTATCCATAACCTTCAATAGAGCAGTAGTAGTTAAATCAGGATTGTTATTTCCTTTCATTATAGGTTCATGAATACTAGCTATGAGTATATCTAAATTTTTTTGCATATCCATTGGTAAATCAAGATTTCCTTCAAGATCTATAATATTTGCTTCGCATCCATAAAGCATAGTTACACCAAAAAGTTCTCTAGGAAGTACTTTAAGGTTTCCAAAATACCATTCATGAGGGGCACCAGGCATAGAAGGACCATGATCTGTTGTTCCTAAAAGTTGTAGACCTATTTCACTAGCATATTTAGCATTTTCTAATAAAGTAGAATAAGCATGCCCACTTACTATAGTATGAGTATGCACATCAAGAACATATTTCATTTAAATTGACTCCTTTCAAAATTAAAGTGACCTAATATTATTATATAATAAATGTTAAAGTTTATATTTTTATTAACCATATTATAATTAGATAACAGTTTTGCTGCATAGTTAAATGTTTAAATTTAAATATAAAACTCATATAATATTTTACTATAAAATATTAATTTGTATATTAATTGTATGAAAATTATTATTAACTTTTTTATATAGAATTACTGATATGTTTAATGATTAAATTTTTATACAAATAATTCTACTTTAATTGTTAATTAAAATTGGAGATATAATGTTTGACAAATAAATAGTAATTATCTATAATTTAATTGTTAACTTTATTAAGAAATTAAGTTGACAAAGATTGATTAGGAGGATGAAGTATGAAATTAAAGTTATCAACTAAAGAAATGATACTAATAGCAATATTTGCAGCCATAACATCAATATTAGCACAAATATCTATAGCTCTGCCTTTTAGTCCAGTGCCAATTACTCTTCAAATATTAGCAGTATATTTATCAGCAATAATTTTAGGCAGCAGACTTTCATTTATGTCTCAACTTGTTTATATTCTACTTGGTGCTGTTGGAGTGCCTGTATTTGCAAGTTTTCACGGAGGAATAAGTTCTATACTTGGCCCCACAGGAGGTTTTTTGATTAGTTATCCTATTATAGCTTTTGTAATAGGTAAGGTAACAGAAAAAAGGCATAATATTATGGTAACAATTTTAGGTTTGTTCATATCATTACTAATTTGCTATACTTTTGGTGTAATTCAGCTTTCATTCGTAACAAAAATGTCATTACAAAAATCTATTATGGTAGGAGCAGCTCCTTATGTGCTTTTAGATACTGCTAAAATTATAGCTGCATATCTAGTTGGAGTCAAAGTTAAACAAGCACTCCTAGGGGCGAAATTAATAAAATGTTAGTTTTAAGAGCTCATCATTTGTTGTGCATTCAAGGATATGAAGGTAATGGATATAGTTTTGAATTTACTAAAAATATGGACAGAGTAGTGAATAATTTAAGTGATAACATGTATGTAAAAATTGTAATGATGGTAGATGATATTTGTGTCAAATGTCCACATAAATTGAAGGATGACACTTGCAAAAGTCAGGAAAAAGTTTTTGAATTGGATTTTAAAGTGTTAAATGAGCTTAACCTTATAGTAAACAGGACTTATTTGTATAAAGATATTTTAAATAGTATAAGAGAAAATTTAAGTTATGAAAAATTTCAGGAGATTTGTGGAAGCTGTCAATGGTTTAGTTATGGGTATTGTAAAAATAGAATGTTTGGTAATCCTTAGTTATATGAAGTAAATCTTAAAATAGCTAAGTATAGGTTTAATACTGAAATTAAATTTTTCGGTATTAAACTTTTTTTGTAAATAAATATTTTGATAAAGATTGTTTTATACAATATAGTATAATTTTCATATCAATGCCATACTAATTAATATTATAGATTGAAATAATATTGACAATAGTTGATTACGATTGTAGTATAATAATATAGATTACGATTGTAATTAATAGGAGGATTAAAATATGAGTAGTATACCTAAAATATCTGAAGCAGAATGGGAAGTAATGAAGATTATATGGAACAAAAACCCTTGTACTGCAAATGAAATAATAAAATATTTAGAAGGCAGCACTGAATGGAAACCTAAAACAGTTAAATCACTTATAAGTAGACTTTTAAAAAAGAATGCTATAAGTTTTAATGAAGAAGGCAGAACATATTATTATTATCCTTTGGTCAATGAGAAGGAATGTATAAAGGAAGAAAGTAAATCTTTTATACAAAGAGTATATAATGGTGCTGCTAAAAATATGTTATTGAATTTTATTGAGGACAATAAATTGACAGAAGAGGATATAGATGACTTGAAACGTATATTAGATGATAGGAAGTAGAGATTATGTTTCATTTAATGGTTTTATATAAATGGGTATTATACTTGTCATTTTCAGCTAGTGTATTGATTTTATTTACTTTTTTTATAGTAAAGCTTTTAAAACAAAAATTGAGACTGCAAATTCAATATATAGTGGGACTTTTTATTTTAATAAGATTAATCATACCTATGCTGCCTCAAAGTTCATTTAGTATATTTAATATAACACCGATTTTTTTCAATAGACCACCGGTGGTATCTGCAGTAGATAAATTCGATTATGATCAGTATCTCACTGAAAATCCAGATGAGAAAGCATTGAGAAGCGTTCAAGGAAACAAAGAGTATTGGTATCTAAATCCAGGCATTATTGGAAATCGATCATCGATATCAACTATACAATTCACATTTATAATATGGATTGCAGGTGTTATTTTAGGAGTGTTTTATATGATTATGTCATATAAAATATGTTTGAATGAGATTAGTAGATGCAATCAATTAGCAGATGATAGAGTTATAGGAATTTTAGAAAAGTGTAAAAAAGACATGAAAATAAAAATTAAAATAGATGTTGTTAAAGGAGAAAATATAAAAAGTCCAGCAATTTTTGGGCTTTTTAATCCTAAAATATTAATACCAGAAAATATAATTGAATACATGAATGATAATGATATCAGAAATATATTTCTTCATGAGCTTTCACATCATAAAAGAAAAGACATTTTGACTAATTATATTATTAGAATAGTTAATGTAGTTTATTGGTTTAATCCACTTATATGGTGCTTTATAAAAAAGATGAAAAAGGACATGGAATTATGCTGTGATTCTCTAGCACTTTGTTATGTGGAGAATGACAAGCTAAAGGAATATGGATATACCATGTTAAATCTTATTAAATATTCTAAATTTAATACAAAAAGAAAATTGAATATGGCAGTGGGTATTTCAGTAAATGCTGAAGATATGGTTAGAAGAATTAATGTGATAAAACAATTTAAAAGAACTTCACCTAAGATATTTATAATTTCAGTGTTTATTTTATTAGTTTTTGGAGCTACTATGCTTACGGAAGCAAAAATAAATAATGTATTTTTAGGCAATGTTAATAGTAATATAACTTCTAAATATGTAGTAGATGAATTGGGTAGAAATATAATAATGGACAATGTTGATTATCCATATGAATATGATTCTAAGATTATTGGCAGCTGGAAGTGTGTAGATTTTGTTGGATATATATCAGATTTTAAAAAATATAAGGAATACAATAATAAACAAATATATATTAAAGAGCTTAAGTTTTTTGAAAATGGAACAACAGATAAAAAGTGGCTATCATGGACCAAGGGTATTATTATAAATAAAGCAGACAAGCTTTCAAGTGAATATCTTATAAAAGATATTGATGGGGAAACCTATATGTTTTTTCAGTGGAAAAGTGGAGACTATGCTTTTGGATGCAGAAGACCAAGCTATTATGTGTTGAAAAAGGTTAAATCGTAGCATAAAAATAATGTGACACAAGGGTGCAGTGGAAGTTTGGATTTTAACTTTTAGTCCGTGATATATGCTAAGTGTGTCATCACAGCTAAATGTATTAAGCAGAGAGCCAAAATCTACGATTTTGTGCGAATCGCTTACTCCTCTGAGGAGAGGAGTTTCCAATTTAAAATAAAGCTCGAAATTTTTGAAAGCCTAAGAACTTTGTCAAACTCGGTTTCCTCAAACAGGACTAAGGTTCTAAGGCTTTCAAAAATTTTGAGCTAAGAATAATACTAAAACAATTTAGCTAATGTGATGACACACTTAGCATATATCACTACCTAAAAGTTAGAATCCAAACTAATAACTTCGAGTCTACACATTTAATTGTATTGTCATAGATAAGTTTAGTAATTCAAAATTGTATTTACCTAATTTGATTTGAAAAATGACACAATTTTTGCAAGGAAAGCAAAAGCTTCGAAAGCGACAGAACACTGCATTATATAATCATTCCTAAATATATTGTAGTTCTTAAATTTATAGTAAAGGAGAAGATGCAAAAATGAAGAAAAAAATTTTAATTGTTACGATTACGATTGTAATTTTAACTTTGATCGGTGGGGGTATTTTTGTGAAGAAGGCTATAGAGAGGGGAGATCCTAAAAACTGGGGAATTAATCCTTCGAAACTTCCAGATATAGTGACAGATAAGGTTTTGAAAAAACATCATTCAGAGCTTGAGAGAATATATGGATTTCAAGGAAAGGATGTATCTAAAAAGGATTTGTCTAAAGTTTCTTTAGAAGTAATTTCAAACATAGGCTTTGATAAATCAACAAAGTGGCCAGAAAAAAGTAAACTTCCACAAGGGTATGATCCAGATAAATGGTTTGACATAGGTAAAGATCCAGGGCTTAATTTAAGTAAAATTCATGAAAAAGGTATTACTGGAAAAGGAATTAGTGTGGCAGTTATAGATAAACCGATAAGATCGACCCATAATGAATTTAAAGATAAGATGACCTATATTAAAATAGGTGATCAAACCAATCCTCATTTTCATGGATTGGCTTGTGCATCTATTTTAGCAGGAAAAACTTGTGGAGTAGCAAGTGGAGCAAAACTATATTACTTTGCGACTCCAGATTCAAGAGATAGGCAAGAATATTATATGGAAGCTATAGATAAAATTATTGATATTAATAAATCACTTCCTAAGAATGAAAAAATAAGAATTGTATCAATATCTGATGGGGTAGAGAAGAAAGATAAATATTATAGTAAATGGCAAGAAACTATAAAGAAAGCAAATTCAGAAGGTTTAACAGTGGTATACTCTAATTTACTAGGAGAAAAAAAGTTTAGATGGGGAGGATGTAATGCTTCAAAAGATAGAAATAATCCTTCAAATTATGAGATTAGTAATTACTTGAAACAGTATAGGATAGATAAGTCTAGCATAATTGTTCCAGGAGATTTTAGGACTACTGCTGGCAACAGTTCAGATAACGATTATGTTTATTGGGGTGAAGGAGGCTTTAGCTGGGCTATTCCTTATGTTACAGGACTTGCAGCTTTAGCATGGCAGGTTAATCCAAATTTAACATTTGATCAAATAATAGATAAATTAATAGAAACCAAGACAACTACTTCAGAAGGTCTATATATAATTAATCCAGTGAAGTTCATGGATTCTATACATTAAATATAACTTATAAAAAAATAGCTTCCACTATTTTAAGTAAAGTGGAAGCTGTTTTTTTACATATGAGTTTTTACTTTAAGTTTGCGGCTTATTTCTAATTCGTTGAAGTCTTCTCTCAAAGTTTTACTTAAGAAGTAAAAGGAAGTTAAGGCAGCAATGGCATCAGTTATAGGATAAGCAATCCAGGTACCTTTTATACCAAATAGTTCAACAAATAGTATAGCTAAAGGTATGAATATTATAATTTCCCTATATATTGAAAGTAAAAAGCTTTTTTTCGCTTCACCAATTGCTTGATAATAATTTATTCCCATATAATATACTCCAGTTAGAGGTATTAAAGAAATACATAATCTGAAAGCTTTAACTGTTTCATTAAGTAAAGTAGAATCTTTTAAGAAAAATCCTATTATAGAATTTGAAAAGAACATAAAAATCAACCAAAAACCAAAGGAAGCTATTAGCACAGTTTTAATTGAAGTAATTAAAACTTTTTTAACTTTATCATAGTTTTTAGCACCAAAGTTATAAGCAACTATAGGCTGCATTGCAGAGCTTATTCCTATTATTGTTACAAATAAAAACATTGAAACTTTAGTTATTACTCCTATTATCACAATGGCAGCTTCTCCACCTTGAGAATAAAGAAGGTTATTTAATACTACAGAAACTAAAGCATCTTCAATTTCTATGATAAAGGTTGAAAATCCAATAGTTATTATACCAGTTAAAATTTCTCTGGTAATCGAAGTATGAATAGAATGCATTGAAAATTCAATATTAAAATCTCTTATAATATTTTTGAATTTATAAAAAGCAAAGCTAAAGGCAATTATTTGAGAAATTACTGTGGATATGGCAGCTCCTTCTATTCCAAAGCCAAGCATAACTATTAATATATAATTGATTATTATATTCAAAACAGCACCAATTAAGTTAGTATATAATAAAGCTCTAGTTTGTTTTAGAGAAATCATAATATAACAGGCTACTACTGATAAAGATTGAAAAATGCCACCTAATAATATTATGGATACATATTTATTTACTAAGGCATAGGTTATGTCACTAGCTCCTAGTGTATAAAAAATAGGTTTTCTAAATACAAAAACAATAAATGAAACTAAGGTTAAGAGAGTTAAAACTAAAGTTAAAGAAGTAACTATTATTCTTTTAAATTCTGAAATGTTATTTTCACCTAAGCTTCTAGCAGTGTAAGTTGAAGTACCAACAGCTATTAAAAGACCAAGAGCTATAAGTAGCTTTTGAACAGGAAATGCTATGGTTATAGCTGCCAGGGAAGTAACTCCTATGTAGTGACCTACATATATTGTGTCTACAATGTTATAAAGTTCCGATACCAACAATGCAAATATAGCAGGTACAGCAAATTTAAAAAGGGTTGTTTTGATTTTTTCTTTTGCAAAAATATTACTGTCAATTTCCATAAATTTCACCTCAAATTTTAGAAAAGTAAGCTATGACATTTAAAAAAATAATCTTTGCTTACTTAACTCTTTAATTAAATTATAATGGTTTTGGGGGAAATTTACATTCACTTAAAGGTTTAGAAGAAAAGTACAATTATGAGGTGTTGAGAAAATAGAAAAAATAGGAAAATAGCTTAATAACACCTATTTTTAGGTATTATTAAGCCTCTTTTATCAAGATAAGTAAAGCTCCATAGCCTTTTAGAGTGATTTGTAAATTAAATACAGTACTTTTTTTCAGGTTTTTAAAATGTATAGTAGGAAAAGAGGCTTTATGAAGAATTTGTTTTTCCTCTTTACTCAATCTTTTAGGTTTTCCCATATCAATCCAGTAGTTATATGAGGAACCAGATTTTTCATTTATTTCGTAAGTAGTTATTTTTATAGATGAAGGTATATTGACTATATTTAATGAAAGTTTTTGTGCAACAGCATTTTTTACAGCTCTAAGCTTTGAAAAACTTTTAAATGGAATAAGTTTATCTATATCATCATTATGGTTATAAAGTAAAATTTGATATTCTTTATCAGACTTTGTGACTATATATCCATCATTTTTAGCAACTAATGTATCCCCTAACTTGTTTAATAAGTAATATGCATAATAGGAAGGCTTTTTTATTCCTTTGTCATTTATAAGACCAGGATATCCAAAAAATACTTCATTAGTTAAGTTAACTTGCTTATCTAAAACATCAAATGCTCTTAAAAAGTTCAAGGAATTTATATTTCTTATTACGCTGTTAATAATGTATGGCATCATATATGTTGTATCGTAAATATAGTCTGTACTATCATTAGCATAAAATGGCTTATCAGATACTTCTAACTCATAATCCTTACACAAAAGTTCTACTATTTTGTGTTGGGTAACATCTGACATAGTTGAACTAAATTGAAATTTAAAAGAATACAAATCCAAATTATCCAATTCTCCAAAATAGTTTAGGAAAGACTTTAAAGCTTTTAAGAACTCTTCAGTGGAAAAGTTTTTATCATCTAAAACTATAAGAGGTTTTATATTAAGTGTATCTAAAAATTCAAATACATCACTGGTTCTATTCCAGTTGTAAAATTTAGAACCTGGAAAGATGCACATATCTTGACTAAAAACATTTAAAAGTCTGGCATATTCAAAGCCTATTTCTTCCTGAAGGACTTCAAGTATGTCTTTATTATCTTCTAAAAGAAGATCAAAAGCATCTCCTACGTTTAGCACATCTTTAAAGGATTTATGAAATTCTCCAATATCTTCACCCATGTTTATATCTATTTTTGTTATTTTATCCTCATAATTAAATCTATCATAATCCTCTAAATAATAGGTTATATATTGAAGACTTTCATTTAACTCAAAAAATTTAAGTTTTTTTTGAGTTTCAAAGGTTTCGTCATCAACTTTAAATTTTTTTCTATATTGAAGAGGAGTATATTTATAATGAGCTTTAAAATGTTTATTAAAATATCTAGTATGAGAAAATCCCACTTCCTCTGAAATTTCGGATATGGTTTTATCTGTATCTAAAAGAAGTTTTAAAGCTTCTTGAACTCTATTTGAATTTAACAAATCTGTAAAGCTGGAGCCTGTAACATCTTTTATTCCGTGAGATAAATAATCAGTACTTAAAAACTCCTTTTTTGCTATGTCTTGAAGTGTTATATTGTCATTAGAGTTATTAAATATGTATTTAGAAATTCTATGATATCTTTCTAGTTGTTCTTCTTTTTCTTTTAAATCTTCATTTTCATACATCAAATAGTGAAAATTGTTTATAAGGTGGTAAAGAAGATCTATGAGGATAACTTGTATTTCTTTATCATAGTTATCTTGTTTTTGAACTGCTTCACAGGTTATTTTAGCTAAAAATGTTCTTAGAGCATCGTATTTTTCACTTTCCTGAGCTCTGTCATCTGTAGTATTAGTGAAGAAAAACATATTTTCAATATCACTGTAGTATTTTTCGAAAAAATAAGAATCTATATGAAAAACTAAAACTTTATTATCTTTATCCTTACTTACGATACTGTGAGGTTCATCTAAATTTATTATTTCTATGTCCTTTTCTATGAGTTCATAGTTATCTGAACTTATAGTGATATTGAGTTTACCCTTAAGGACATAGAGAATTTCTATGGAATTATGCCAATGCATGGGATAATTTATTACATTCTCTAGAGATATTGAAACTGGCATATCGGAAGGATAAGTTATGTATTTTTTTCTCATAAGTTATCTCCTTTCTTTTAAGCTAATAATAAAAACGGTGGATTATTTAATGATTTTTTTAATTTATGATTAGTATAATATATAGAAAAACTTTTTTCAATTTGAAAAGCTATGAAATATAGGTTGTATAACTAAATTTCATAGCTTTTATTTACACTCATTATTTGTTTTAAAACAAACTTATTAATTGTAATATTAATTTTAGTTAGCTTTAGTTAAGGCAAGGTATTTAGCACCTTTTACGTATGCAGGATCGAAATCAGTATGTTTATCAGGATTTTTTACAGCTATATAGAATATTCTTGCATTTTTTGAATCTTGAGAAACTAGTCTATTTACTACGCTGCCATTTGAATCATATTCCTCGAAAAGGTAGCAATTACCAGTATTATCTAATGGTTTGATTTTATATTTAAAAGTTTTGTTTGACCATACTGCAGTAAGATCATCTTTGAATTCATATGTGTTATTAGCACCATCTAAAAATTTTCCTACATAAGCAGCCCTGTTTATTGAGTTAACAAAATCTGTTTTAATGAAAGTTTCATTATTTAAATATTTAGAGTTAGTAGTTATAAGAGCAACTGAATCAAGAGTTATTGTATTATTACCAATGTCTATAGTAAACAGGGTATCATACTCATCAGTTCCGCTCATGCCATAAAACAAATATTGGTTTTTAGATATTTTTTTGATTTTTTGAATAGTTTCTAGTTGTGCATCATTTTTGTTTGCTGTAATAAATTGATATTTGCTAGAAGCTTTAGTATTAAAGTGAAGTATTTTGCTATCATAAGGTATGGATACCTTCTTATCTTCTAAATAAATTTGTTTGTACCAATCACCTTGAAGCTGTGATAATAAATAATCTACTTGAGCATCAGTTAAATCTGTATTATCTGCAATTGAATCTAAATATGAATTTGGAACAACAGTAGTTCCTATAATACTATTAACAGCATCATCACTTATAACTCCTCTTTCACCTAATACATTTACATTTTTTACATCATTTTTACTAATAAAATTTGAAACAGCATTTATATTACTATTTCCTAATAGTATAATTGGATTTGATGATTTTCCTGCTAGTGCTGAACCTGAAAGAGCATCTGCAAAGGTTGAATCGCTGGCTACAAGTAATTTATTTAAATCTAAAATTCCCTTAAAGTCATTTATTAATGCTAGATTTCTGCTGTATTTATCAGATTGATTATAAACTTTTGTTGTTGATAGTTCTTTAGAAATGTTACTGCCTAAAACATCAGAACCACCTACTAATATTAAATCTTTATCTTTAGCACTTGCTGCATAATTTTTAACTGAAACAGGAATGTAATTTTTGGATACTAATATTATAGGATATTGAAGTTTAGAAGCCATAGGAGCAGTAATTAAAGCGTCTTCAAAGGTATCGCCTGAAACAACAAACATACCAGAAGCATTGCCTCCTGTTAATTCCTTAGCAACCTTAATGGAAGTTTCATATCTATCTGCTCCTCCAATTCTTTTACTGGTTATATTTATTGAACCTAGAAAGTTTGCTACATCATTAGAAATAACACCAGTACCACCTATAATGTAAACTGTTTTAACTCCTAACATTTGCAAACGGTCTTTAGTTAAATCATTTAAATAATTACCTTCAGTAAGCAAAATTGGTGCATTATTAAGTTTTTTAGCTAGTGGAGAAGCAGTAATAGCATCTGCAAACATATCAGAGTTAACCAAAATGGCATAATCAGATTGAGACCATCCATTCTGTACAATGGTATTACAGGTTCCATATCTATCTAAACCAGCTAGTCTAGTTACACTAGGTTTATTAGAATTAACATTATTAGTGTCATTATTAGCAAAAACAGATGTTGGAAGTAATAAACCTATACTAATTACAATTGAAGTGATTAATAATTTTGTTTTTTTCATAAAAAATGTCCCCCTAAAAATTTTTTTATATTAAAATTTATCATTAAAGATTTAAATGTTCTCATCTACAATGAGTTTACCATAAAAACACTTATATAGTAAATATATTAAGTAAATAATAAAGATTTTAATGAGCAATACTAGATATGGAGAAAAAATATTATTTTAAATGAAAGGAAGATAAAAGTATGGATTTTCCAAAAACAATACCACCTCAAAAACAGGATAAACAACCAGGACTAGAGTCACTTATGAATCCAAAACCAATTTATGATAATGTAAATTACCAAGGAGCAAATAAATTAAGTAATAAAACTGCATTAATTACAGGAGGGGACAGCGGAATTGGTAAAGCTGTAGCAGTTGCATATGCTAAGGAAGGTGCAGACATAGCTATAGTGTATTTTGATGAACATGAGGATGCTAAGGAAACTCAAAAAGTAATACAGGAAAAAGGAAGAAAATGTATGCTTATACCAGGAGATATAGGAGATGAAAGTTTTTGCATAAAAGCTGTAGAAAATATAATAAAAGAATTTGGAAAGATAGATATACTTGTAAATAATGCAGCAGAGCAGCATCCTCAAAATAGTATAGAAGATATTACAAGTGAGCAGCTTGAAAAAACGTTTAGAACTAATTTTTTTGGAATGTTTTATATGACAAAAGCAGTGATGCCTCACTTGAAAAATGGAAGTATAATTATTAATACATCTTCTATTACAGCCTATAAAGGTGATAAAATTTTGATAGACTATTCTGCAACGAAAGGAGCTGTAACTTCTTTTACTAGATCAATGGCACTTTCGCTAGCAAGCAGAAATATAAGAGTAAATTCTGTAGCACCAGGACCAATTTGGACACCTCTTATTCCATCTTCGTTTACTGCAGAGCAAGTTGGCAAATTTGGTACTGATACGGAAATGGGTAGACCAGGGCAGCCTGTGGAGCTAGCTCAAGCTTATGTATTTTTAGCTTCTGAAGATTCCAGCTTTGTTTCAGGTGAAACTCTACATGTAAATGGTGGGAAAATGGTTACTGTATAAATTAGAATGGGTTAAGATGGGGGAATAAGGAAGTGCTTAAAGTAAAAAAGATGAGGAGTTGCATTAATAATATATTGTAGTGTTCATTATTACTACAACAGCATCATCTTTTTTATGTTTAATTATTCTATTTTAAAGCTTCCGCAGTCTGTACCTTCAACGTTCGTTGTAGCATATTCGTGTTTAGTAACTTGAATTTTTTCTAAAGTACAATAATCCTCATTATGTGCATGGAACTTACATTCTGAGACGATACATCCTATACTGTTATTCTTCTCCATAAAAAGCACCTCCAAATTTATTTTTTAAAATTCTGTGATATTATTGTGTGATATTAACTTATATATATTCATGGTAGTTTTTATAATTGAGGTGTTATCTTCTATATAAAATATTCCATAACTTAACTATAATGCTATAATATAATTAAAAAATATAATTAGCTATTTAAAATAGCCAAAATGGAATTTTTAGATTAAATTAAGCGAGGTTGTATAAATAATGTACATATTGAGAAAATCTTTAGTAGTTTTTAAATATTTATTCTTAGTGCTTGTATTTGTTGATATTCATCACGGATTTAATAAGAAAGTTTCAATTATGATACTATTATTTTTGTTTAGTACAGTGATAATGATTAATGATTATGTAAGAAATAAAATATTAAATAAAAATTCAAAGTATAAGTATGTATCATTATTTTTTACTATTTGTGGAGCAGCAGTGCTAAGATATTTTGTGAGAGGCTTAGGAGCCAGCGGATATATATTCTTTTCATTAGCCGAACTTTTGGGAGTAAAGGGAAAATTGTTAAAAATTTTTTTCTTAATTCATGGAACTTCCTTTTTTATAGTATCTATTTTAAGTATAGGAATTCCTAATACTGTAGATAAGATGTCAGATATGGGAATAACAATAATAAGCTATTTTGCTGTGGCTAGTATAATATATTCTATAAAAATGATTCAAATGGAAAAAGAAGAAACAAAGCAGTTAAATGAGAAATTAAAATTGGCAAATATAAAACTACAAGAATACTCTCTTAAAGTTGAAGATTTGACTATCTCTAAAGAAAGAAGGAGAGTTGCTCAAGAATTACATGATTCTTTAGGACATTCACTTATGGCACTAACTATGCATTTAGAATTTGCAAAAAAAGTTATGGATTCTAAACCTGATAAGGTTAAGGGAGTATTGGAAAAATCAGAAAAGATTGCAAAGGATAGTGTTAATGATTTACGAAAGGCTGTTAATGCTCTTAAGGAAGAAAGAGAAATAGAACATCTTAATGAATCTATAAAAAATCTTATTGATAACTTTGAGATAGCTGGTGGAGTAAAAATTAATTTTAATGGGGACATGAGTGTTGATGATGTAGATATTAATATTAAAAATTCAATATATAAAACCATAAGGGAAGCTTTAACAAATAGCATAAAGCATGGACAAGCAACTGAAATTAATATAAATATGGTAAAGAGCAGTGAAGGCATAAACTTAATAATAAGTAATAATGGAATTCGATGTGATAAAATTATAAAGTCTAATGGATTAAATGGAATTGAAAATAGAATAGGTCTACTAAATGGAAGAGTAAATTATTTTAGTGGGAAAAATTCAGGGTTTAGTATAGAAGCCAATATTCCAATATAATAGGAGTGTGACAAGTTGTGATAAATATATTACTAGTTGATGATCAGGAAATTGTAAGAGAAGGAATTAAAATGATTTTAAGCTTGGATGAAGAAATAAATATCATAGGAGAGGCTCAAAATGGAAGAGAATTAATGTCATTTTTAGAAAAACAAATACCAGATGTCATTCTCATGGATGTTAGGATGCCTGTGATGGATGGGGTAGAGGCTACTAAACTTGTTAAAGAACAATATAAGGATGTAAAAGTAATTATTTTAACTACTTTTACTGAAGATGAATACATATTTAAAGGAATTAAAAATGGAGCAGATGGGTATATATTAAAGGATGCTGGTTCAGAGGATATAATAAAAGCAATAAAAACTGCTTATAATGGTAATATACTTCTTAATCCTGAAGTAGCAGCAAAGATAGTTAAGGCGTACAAGTCCATAACTACTGAAAAACAAAATCTTGATAAATATAAAACACAAAAATATAAATTAGATTTGCTTACCAAGAGAGAAATGGATGTGGCAAAATTAGTAGCTGAAGGTAAAAGTAATAAGGATATTTGCAAAGTTCTTTTTTTATCAGAAGGTACAGTTAAAAATTATGTTACAAAAATATTTGAAAAGCTCCAATTAAATAGTAGAACGGAATTAGCTGTTTTTATTAGTCAAATACAGCTATATTAAAAAAATTTTAAGGGAGATGGATTTATGGATAAGCTATTAGAATGTAAAGTTGTGAAAATTGAAAATGGTGAAAGCAGCTGTATTAATGAGTTAGTAGTATGTGAGTATCCTCTAACAATTTGTCTTAACGGAAAAAAGATAGCTACGCTTCTTTGCAGTCCTGAAAAACTTAAAGAGTTAACTTTAGGATTTCTAAGAACAGAAGGAATTATAGAAAGCTTAGAAGATATAAAATATTTTAAATTAGATGATGTGAAAGCTTTAGTTGAAGCAGAAACTTTTGATAAAAATGTTTTTAGAAAAAGCTTTTATTCAAAAAAGGTTGAATTAGACAATTTAAAAGATAATAGCTTAAAAGAGTTTAAAAACTTTTTACAGTGTATAGATTGCACACCAGTAGTTAGTAAAATAACTTTAAAAGCAAACAAGGTCTTGGAATTTATGAAAAAAAACCTTGATTTTTCTGAAATCTTTAAAAAAACAGGAGGGTTACATTGTGTTGCTCTTAGTGATACGGAATATATAATTATTATTTCAGAGGATGTAGCACGTCATAATGCATTAGATAAAGTGATAGGAGAAGGGCTTTTAAAGAAAATTTTTTTTAAGGATAAAATTTTAATACTTAGTGGCAGAGTATCCCTTGAAATGATTTTAAAAGCAGCCAAACTTGAAATACCAGTTATTATATCTAAATCTGCGCCAACTAGCTTATCTGTTGCTTTAGCAAAAAAGCTTAATATTACATTAGTGGGGTTTGTGAGAGGGAATAAAATGAATATATATTCTGGTGAAGAAAGAATTATATATTAACTCTTAACTTAATATATAATATGTTTGCTGTAATTAGAGAAGTAATAGGTATTATGAGTATAATGCCTATTCCACCACATAATATCTGAAACACTTCTGAACAAAATACTTTTGCATTTATTATAGAGGACATTGAATAATGGAGTTCGTTAAAATAAATAATTAATGTCATAAATCCACCTATATATGCAAAAAGTAATGTATTTGTCATAGTTCCCAAAATATCTTTTCCAATATTCATTCCAGATTTCAATAAATCAGCTTTACTTATTGATGGATCCTGTTTATATAGTTCATACATAAAGGAAGATATAGAAATAGATACATCAATTATTGCGCCTAATAATCCAATTAAAACTTGGCATATAACTATTTGTGAAAAGTTCAATTGTACATAAAGGGATAGTGCAGAAATTGTTTCTGATTGTTCTACACCAAAGCCTTGTATTTTTGCATTATTTCCTATGTCGTATGTAATAAGCATGGTTATAAGTATAACTAAGGTAACTGAAAAAAGTGCTGAAACTGTCTTTTTATTTAATCCATTAATATAAAATAAAGTGACATAGGTAATAGTTATACATCCCACAAAAGTTATTTTAATTGGATCCATTTTAGCAGCAATGAGTATGAGCATAAAAAACAAAATTGAGAAGTTAAAAATTAATGTAAAAAATGATTTTATCCCTCTTTTGCCACCTATTATCACCATTAAAGCAAACAATATAATTAATAGTACTATTGATACATTCATAGCTTTAAAATACTCCAATCTTATGATTTTTAAAAAGTATTACGGATATGTAAATAGTAATAGGGATACTCAAAATGATTCCTATACTTCCAGTAAGTGCACGTACAAATTCAAGGGAAAGATTTATACTTATAATATAAAAAATTGAAAAACCGTTTTTTAACAAAAGCAGTATAAGCGGTATGCTGCCACTAATATATGCAAAAACTAAAGTATTTGTCATGGTTCCCATAATATCTTTTCCAATTTCTTTACCCGAGTTAATAAGAACTTTACTTTCAATGTTTGGGTTTTTATCACATAATTCTTTTATAGAGGAGGAAATAGAAATTGCAATATCCATTATTGAACCCAAAGTACCTATAAGAATTTCAATATAAAATATTTGTTCCGGTGGATGAGTAAGAAACTCCATTTCTTCAAATTTAATTCCACTCCAGTGATTTAACTGTATTACAAAAACAGCTATTAACATTGACAAAAGAGTTCCTGCTATTGTTCCAAGTATAGCAGAAAGAGTTTTTTTATTTGTTCCGCATACAATTGATATGGATAAAATGACAAATAATAAACTGGCTACTATGGAAATAACTATGAGATTATAGCCATGTATAAACAATTTAACTATAATGCAAAAAATTATAATATTAATAATTACGCTGGCTAAAGAACGAAATCCTTTAAAACCACCCACTAGCAAAATTAAAAATATAAATATGGATGTAATATATACAATGTATTTATCTCTTTTAAGATCAAGTATTTTTGCAGAAATTATTTTATTATTTGCATCTTGCTGTGTTGATATAAAAACCTCGTCACCAACTTTTAAATTTAAATTATTGACTCCAGAATAGGAAGATAAATTTTCCAGCCCAATTTCTTGCCCTTTAAATTTTCCATTCATAATTATTGACTTGATTTGCTGTTTTGTTATTTGTTCAACATCACCATTTATATTGGTGATTTTAGATGGAGTTTCTTTTATATATGTTATCTTTGCTATAGTTTTGTCATAATAGTTTTCATTGTTTGATGTAAAACAGTAGATAATCCCACAAATAAGTACTAATGATATAGCAACTATGGAAGTAAATTTATTTTTCTTTAATAATGACAATATTTTTTCCATAATTTAAGTAACTCCTTTTACCAAAAGTCTGCTTTTGTTGATATTTTTATTTAAAGAATATTTCATATAATATAGTATGAGCTGCAGCTTAAAATTGAAGCTCATTACTACTTAGATTACTTTGATTTTAATGATAACACATTGAAGTAAGTACGTAAATTATTATTGTTCCTTATTATGTTAAACTTACTGACATATAGTTATATGTCTTTTAAATTTACCCTTAGCAACAAAACATTTATCAATAATATTAAAACCAGATGAAAGAATATATTTATCCATATTTTCAAAAGTAACAATTACCATTTTATTTGATATTTTACGAGCAGTTTTTATTATAGCTACTTGATCTTCAAGTGTAGTTGATGAAAATAAGCCATAAGGTAAATCTATAATTGATACATCAAAGTTATCTTTTATATCATGCATATTCCCAGTAGTAATTACATTTTCACAGCAAAAGTAGTTTAGATTTTTTTTTGCATTTGCAGCAATCATAGGGTTTATTTCCCAGCCTTTGGTATCAATTCCTAAGGACAGAGCTTCTATAATAACAGTTCCAATACCACAACAAGGATCAACTAATTTATAGTCTAATTTATTGCATACAGCAATGTTTACTATTGCCCTTGCAACTCTTGAATCAAGCGCATTAGAATATGAGTATGGTTTTCTGTTATGAAATTTCCATTCTGGATTATTTTTTTCATATTTGCCGAATATCCATTTTTTATTTACTCTTGTTATACCAAAGAGTAATTCAGGATTTTTCATTTTAGCTTCTCCTGTTATATTTTGACCAATTTCATATTCTATTTTACGCCTCTTTTCATAACTAAGGATTTCATCACCATAATTCACATAAGAAACTTTGAAGTTTTCATATGCCAGTTTATCTACTGTAATTTTATCAATTATATCCTCTAAGGATTTTCCAGTATACATTATGGATATAGATTCTTTTATAAATGGACTTCTAGATGTGGCAATATAGTGATAAGAAAAGAAATGTTTTTTGTCTGGAACTTTATTGAAAAGACATTTCATTTCCATTTTGCACAAGCTTTCTTCATCTTGAGCAAAATTAATTATATAAAAATAGGGTTTAATTTTGTTATTAAGATTTACCTTTGGGTTTATATCCATAGGTATTAATTTAAACATAAGCACACCTCTTTTAATAAATAAAGGTAACTTGTTATCTTTAAACAAATTACCCTTATTATTAATTAATATTATTCTTCTTCATCAGGTAAATGATAAGGATATGATGATATAACCACATTTTTATTTTTTAACAAGGTTTCTCTTAAAAAGAAACTAGTATGGTTATGAAGTAATTGTCCCCACCATTCAGGAGTTATAAATTGAGGTAAAAGAACAGTTATTTTTTCATTTTCACCTGAGTATTTAACTATATCCGCTATAAAACTTAAAAGAGGAGTTACTACAGCCCTATAAGGTGAATATTTACTAACAAGTAATATATCTGTGTTTAAAGTACTCCACTTTTTTTTCAATTTCTCTAAAAGATCTTTATCTGTGGAAATATTTATAGCTATTACATCAGGAGTTATACTTCTTGCATATTGTAGTGCTTTTAAGGTAGCTTTATTTAAACTTGCTATAGGAACTATCATAATATGAACAAATTGTTTGCCTAGTTCAGCATTTAGAATATCTTCTTCATTAGCTCTTAAGTTATCAGCTACATAGTTATAGTGTCTTTTGATTTTCATCATTACAATTGCAATTATAGGTATAAGGATTATAACTATCCAAGCACCTTCAATAAATTTTTCATAAATAATAATAAAAGTAGTGATAATGGTTATTACAGCACCAAATCCGTTAATTGCAGCACGCTTCCTCCAATTAGGTTCATTGCTATTTTTCCAATGAATTACCATGCCTGTCTGTGCTAAAGTAAAGGATAGAAAAACTCCTACAGAGTAAAGAGGAATTAATCTATGGGTAGTAGCATTAAATATAAAAACAAGTATGCAAGCAACAAATGATAAAGATACAATTCCTGTGGAAAAGCTTAGTCTTTTACCTTTTATGGTAAATTGTCTTGGAGCAAAGCCATCTTTTCCAATTACATACATTAGCATAGGGAATCCAGTAAAAGCAGTGTTGCATGCCATGAGTAATATAATAGCTGTGGTGAATTGAACAATGTAAAACATAAGTGTATTTCCAAAAACACCATAAGCAATTTGTGCAATTACAGTAGGATTTCCTACGGGAATGGCATGATAAAATCTTGCTAATATTGAAGTGCCACCAAATATAAATAGTATCAATAAAGATAATAAAACCATAACAGTCTTTGCATTTTTTTGACTTGGCTCTTTAAAGTTTGGAACTGAATTACTAACAGCTTCAAGTCCAGTTAAAGCAGAACATCCAGATGAAAAAGCTCTTAAAATTAGAAATAAGCTTAATTCTCCAGAAGCTTTAATTTGCTGATTTACCATAGGTGCAGGAGCTCCATACAAATAAAATTTTATTAAGCCATAAACAATCATAAAAATCATACTGAATATGAATAGATAAGTAGGAATACTAAAAATTTTAGATGATTCGCTTACTCCTCTTAAATTTAAAATAGTTAATACAATAATAAGAACTATAACCATAGATACTTTATGGTGTTCGAGTTGAGGAAAAGCGGATATTACTGCAGCAATACCAGCACTAGCACTAACAGCAACTGTGAGTATGTAGTCAATTAAAAGAGCAGATGCTGCTGCTAAACCAGATTTTGTGCCAATGTTTTCTTTTGCAACTATGTAGGCGCCTCCTCCATGAGGATATGCTCTTATGATTTGAACATAGGAAATAGTAAGTATAATAAGTAACCCTACAATCATTAGGGAAACCCAGCCTAACCATTTATAGGACATTAGACCTATAACAGCTATAAGCACATAAAGAATTTCTTCTGCTGCATAAGCCACTGAAGAAACAGCATCACTAGCCATAACCGCAAGTCCAAAGAAAACATTATATTTTTCTTGTGAATTTTGTTCATTAGGTAATGGCTTACCAATAATTATATCTAGAAATTCCCGTAACATTATTTACCTCCACTAATTAAGTTAATTATTCACAATATATTATAATATGACAATTTATAAAGTAAATAAGAAATTAAAAAATTAGAAAATTAAAATTTTATGAAAACGTTAATAAAAATCAATTTGCTGTAAGCCTTGAAAATTGCAAAATAAATGAAAGAAATCCTCTTAAATTTGAGGATTTTTTCATTTAACATATTAAATTCCTTTAATTTTACCTTTAAGTGCTTTTATACGTTCGTTTACATAGCCAACAAGTTTGCTTTTGTCATTTTTTACGCTGTTAGGAGCATTAGAAACTATAGTAATAATATCTAATTTACTTCCTTTTACTTCTTTAGCAACTTCATAGCCTAAGTAAACATTTTTTACTTTCCAATAGGCATTGTTAAACTCATCTGCTTGTTGTTTAGTATAATATCCTTTTTCAATACCAAATTGGAATAAATCAGCTGCTGCTTCTAATTCGTCTAAGTTTTCAGCTTCTAGAGTTTCATTAATGAGACTTTGAAATGTTTTCATTATAGCCTCCCCCTTTTAAGTTATATAATAATATTTTAAGCTTATAATATGGCACATATACTGGTATATTTTGGATTTTTATGCCATTAATATTTCACAGTTACATAAAATTATAAGTTTTTCTGCAAATAAACTTATAAGCAGGGTAACAAGTATTCATATTATCATATTTTAAGTAAAAAAACCATAATATTGTGTTTTTTTTATATATATTTGTTATTATATATATATTACCAAGTTAAAATGTAAATAGAAAGTTTTAAAATTTTGATTTTAATGTATATGGAGATGAAATGTATGACTATAGAAATGGTACAGTGTAGAAAATGCAAATATTATTATATTACATGGGATAAGAATTTTCCATATGGATGTAAGCTATTTAAGGTAAAATCAAAGCAAATGCCTTCTATTATTGTTTACCAATCTATTGGAAAGCAATGTGGAAATTATTGTTATAATTTATAAAGTAAACTAATTTGTCCATATATATTAAGTATTTTTTCAAACTGTACGAGAATAGGGGTAAATAAGGTTTATTTATGGGGGGAGCTGTTTTTTATGTCTATAAGGAAAAAAATACCTTTTTTAATTGCAGTAATAATTATTGTTTTAATGGTTGTAACTACTATTTTTATTAACAATAGGTCTAGCAATATAATAGAAAACAAAACTAATAGTGAAATACAACAAATATGTGACCGTTCAGCTGAAACTATAAGTTCAACAATTGAAAAAGAAAAGTTGGCAGTTAGAATTTATTCAGAAAAAAATGTAGTTAGAAATTTACTTAAGGTAAATAAGGATGCTCCAAATAGTGAAGATTTTAATAAGCAGCAACAGGATATGAATTTAGCACTACAAGATTATGTGAAAGAAACTAAAAATCTTGAGCATATCTTTTTAGTGGATACTAAAGGAAATATAATTGCAGATAGTGACAAAGATTATCTTGGGAAAAGTACAAATGATAGGTCTTATAATAAACCAAGCTTAGAAGGTAAAAATTCAATAAGTGAAGTAATTATGTCAAAAGTAACTAACAATCCTATAGTGGTTTTTACTAATCCAGTTAAATTAAATAACGAAATTTTAGGATATGTAGGTACAGCTGTGTATGGCAGCAGTTTTTCAAAGTATTTAGCTAAGGCTAAAGTAAATGAATTTTCATCTGGTTATGCATTTTTAATGGATTACAAAGGAAATATGATTTATCATCCTACTAAAGACAAAATAGGAAAGCCTACAGAAACTCCTGAAATAAAAGCTATAGCTGATAAACTAAATAAAGGGGAAACTGTAAAGGGAAGTATACTTAAATATAATTTCAAAAATGAGGATAAAATAGCAGGATATCAGGTTATACCTGAAACAAATTGGGTTATAGTAACAACTAGTGATAAATCGGAAGTATTAAAGGATATTAAAAGCATGACTAATATTATAATCATTATATCTATTTTGCTTTCAATTATAGCTATAGGAATAGGTTATGGATTTTCATTAAGGATTACTAAGCCTATTGGTGAAATTGTTAATCTCATAGATAAAACAGCTAATTTAGATTTAGAGAATATTGAAAGTTTTGATAGGTTGTATAATTATAATGATGAAGTAGGAATGATGGCTCGTTCTATGGGAAATATGAGAAAAGTATTGAGGGAAATGGTTGGAAATATAACATCAGCTTCAGCTGTAATAAGTTCAAATGCAGAGTTAGTGGATAAGCTAACTATTGAGTTAAAGAGCTATGCTGAAAAGACAGCAGAAGAAAGTGAAAATCTTTCAGCAGGTATGGAGGAAAATGCAGCTACTGTAGAAGAGGTTTCAGCTTCTTCAGATGAAATGGGAAATGCAGTACATTCTATGGCTGAAAAAGCTGCAGGTGGTTCTGCTAATGCCAATGATATTGCTGGAAGAGCTGAAAAATTAAAGAATGTTGCAGTTGAGTCTAACAAAAAGGCTAATGAAATATATATGTCAGTAAAAAATGATTTGGAAAAAGCTATTGAAAATTCTAAGTCCATTGAAAAGATAAATTTATTGTCTGCTGATATACTTGATATTACTGAACAAACAAATTTATTGGCTCTTAATGCTTCTATAGAGGCAGCTAGAGCAGGTGAATCAGGAAAAGGATTTGCTGTAGTGGCGGATGAGGTTGGTAAGCTAGCAGAAGAATCTGCAGCAACAGCTAGTAACATTCAGAATGTAGTTGGCCAGGTTGTAGAATCAGTACAAAATTTATCAGGTAATTCATCAAAACTTCTTAAATTTATCAATGAAACTGTTTTGAAGGATTATAGCAATTTGGTGAAAACTGGAGAGGATTATAATAATGATGCAGAAACAGTAAATAATTTCATGAGTGATTTTAGCGCTGTGGCAGAAGAGTTAAGTTCATCTATTGCAGGCATAGCTAGTGCTATAGGGGAAGTAGCTAACACTGTAAGCGATGGTGCTAGAGGTGTTACAGAAATAGCTAGCAAGGCAGCTAGTATAAATGAAAAGCTTGGAAGTATAAAATCTACTTCTGAGGATAATAAGCAAAGTGCTGATAAATTGCAGGAAATTGTATCTAAATTTAAGATTTAACTTTGAAATTAATTATTTTATGGTTAGCTAAAAATTCATTAAATAAAAGCTATGAAAGTAAGATATCAATCTTACTTTCATAGCTCAGATTGTTCAAGAACCCAGCACTTTTAAAAGTGCTGGGTAAAATTATCGATTCTAATTTATGCGGTAGTATTTATAGAAAATATCAACATCTTCAAATATTTGTAAATAGTTGTTTCGTAAAATCAAAAAAATGTGCGATAGCACTCTGGCTATCTTTTTCATATTCTGAACTGCTGCCGTAAGTAGGCATTGTTCAGAAACTTTTTTGATTCCACGCAAACGAGCATAGCGTAGACCATGAAGATTTTTTGAATCTGCAAAGCTACGCTCAATTTTTTCTTTTCGTCTATTATATATACTTTTTCCTTTTTCTGTCTTGGTAAACTTAAAAACTTCTTCTTTATAGTCCTCCCAAACATGGCGTCTAATAGTTCTAAAGCTTGCTTTATCTGAAGTTAAACATTTATCTCTATATTTACAGTTTGTACAATTATCTGAATTACTAACATATTCTTTATAGCCTTGTCTATTGGTTGTTTTATATTTTAATAGGTACTTATTTTCACAAACATAACCATCTAAATCTTTAACATACTGAAATCTATATTTTGTAAATTTGCCTTTAACGTGCGGTCCTAGTCTAAAGCCTAAAACGGCCTTATAACTTTTCTCAGAAAGTTTTTTACAAATTGGATTAGTTGAATAACCAGCATCAGCAACTACATATTTTGTGTGAAAATTAAACTTTTCTATTTGTGTTTTTAATCTATCAATATAAGGATCTACATCATTAATATTTCCTGGAGTTACGTAGACATCAGTTATTATATTGTATTTGCCATCTACTGTTCTATGATCCAAATAGAAGAAACCTTTCGGTTTACCTTCTCTAACCATGTATCCACTTTCAGGATCTGTAGTGCTTACTTTTATTTCTTTAGTTTCAGCTATTTTTTCTTTTTTTTTAAAGGTTTTTTTCCATGTTCTATTCTATCTTTATCAATATCTTTTTCCAGTTGTTCAAGATATCCTTTAGTTGACTGAGTAATTATTTCTTTAGTAAACTTATTTTTATTAGCGTTAGCTTTTAAGTGAGTTGAATCTGTGTATAAAATTTTACCATCTACTAATTTTTTATTTATAGCTTGAAGTACAATATTATCAAATATCTTTTGATATATATTGGTATCTTTAAATCTTGCTATTCTATTTTGACTTATAGTTGAATGACTTGGAATTTTATCTGTAAGATTATATCCCAAAAACCATCTATAAGCTACATTAACTTCAATATCTTTAACAAGCTGACGTTCTGAACGTATACCAAATAGATATCCAATAAAAAGCATTTTAAATAAGACTACTGGATCTACTGATGGCCTACCATTATTGTGACAATATAAATCTTTTATTAGTTCTCTTATAAAAGAAAAATCAATATATTTATCTATTTTTCTAAGGATATGGTTTTTGGGAACTAAATTTTCTATATAAACTAATTCTAATTCATTTTGTTTTTCTGAATTATTTGTAAGCATATATTACCTCCGTAAAAACCCTATCGGGTTAATTTTATCTATATTATATATTCGACATTTATACAGAAAATCCTTTTTGAATCAAAAAAATCCCTATCGGGCAAAAAATTAAAAGAGCTGCTGACAAAATATGTTTATCAACAGCCTGAGCTATGAAAGTAAGATATCAATCTTACTTTCATAGCTTTTTAGATTAAAATGAAATTTCTATTGCAATAAACTCAAAGCCAGTTTTTTTAAGGACTCTATTTTACTTTCGTATTCAACACAAGTTATTTCATAAGTATCTTTTACCTTTTTAAAATAATCTAGAAAATCCTGCTGCTTATCTTTGCTTATGTTAAATTCACAAGCTAGCTTGTTTAAAAATTCTATTTCCTTAGAATCATAGGATCCATCTGATATAGCAAGACCAACTAATTCAAAATATATTATGTTCTTAATTCTGTCTGTAGAAGTTTTTAATTCGCTTACAGCTTCTTGAAAAGATAAACTTTTTACGTTTTCATTAGTCAATGAAAGCTCATCCATATAATCATCTATTAACTTTTTTTCATTTTCAGCAAAAACTTCATCCACGTTAGCTAGAAGTTGAACTAAATTAACAAATACAACAGATTCTTCCTTATTAAGTTCCTCTAAAAACATGTGAATACCCCCTCTATAAAATAATAGCTATTAATTCAATATTACAATATAATGTATAAATTGTGAATACAAACTTTATACATTAAATATTCATAAGGAGTTAAAGCTCCTTATGAATTATTTTACTTGATATTTTTTTAATTCTTCATCTAAATTTACTTCATTTAATTTTTCAAATTCCTTATCCAATGAATTATCTTCTCTTAAATCATTTAATCCCTCTGCCAAAGCTTCTTTTTTCTCAATTTTTCTTTCTATATCATCTAAATTTATTTTATTACTTCCAGTATCTACATTTGATAAAATTTCATTAACCT
The DNA here is from genome assembly GCF_033561535.1 of Clostridium sp. JS66. Lineage (NCBI taxonomy): Bacteria > Bacillati > Bacillota > Clostridia > Eubacteriales > Clostridiaceae > Clostridium > Clostridium sp. JS66. Next base: position 1,814,191 of record NZ_CP131467.1, read on the forward strand.
TTTTACTAGCTTCTGCATTGTTATATCTTGCAGCGGCCTCATCTCTATAAGTTCTAGTCTTTTGAATTTCCTCTTCTAGTTCCCTTAATTTTTTCTTGATAGCTTCACCTTTTTTAAAGGCATCTTCATAACTCAATTTTAATGAATCGTAAGATTTATCAGCCTCAATTTTTTTTGCTAAGGCTTTTTTAGCTAATTCTTCATTACCTTTGCTCATGGCAAGTTTTACTTTTTCATCAAATTCCTCAGAAGTTTTTTTAGCAGTATCCATTTTTTTCTCTATTTCATGAACGTTTCCTAAAATTTGTGCAGATGAAATTTTAGCTTTGTTTAAACTTTCATCCATATCTCTTAACTTTTGATCTAAAAGTTCAATTGGATTTTCTATCTCATCTAATGCACCATTAACCTTTGCTCTAAACATGTTGTTAATCTTTTTTAATATTCCCATAACAATTCCTCCTAAATTATATTTCAAATAATTTTTTAATTACTAATTAAAATCTATGAACTGATTATATAGTTATTTATAACGCTTAACAAATTTTAAAATACGCCTTTTTAAGTGAAAACAAACCTTATATTGGCGTTTAACTCATAATATCTTCAAAAATCTTAAAGTTTTGATGTTATACTAGAATTAAAGAAGACATTAGTGGATTATAATATTTATTAGTTTTATAACCACAATTGTGACAAAATGAATAGAACAATATGATATACTGACATTATTAAAATTAAAAAAGTATGTTTGAAGTGTAACTTTTTATACAGTAATATTGTCTAATTTATATGGCCTGTATATTATCCAATTAAAGAGGTGAAAAGATGAATGATATTGATACAGTGATTAAAGCTCAAAAAGGGGATGATAAAGCTTTTGGTGAATTAATAAAGTGTCATAAAGAAAATCTTTATAAAATAGCCTTTGCTTATTTAAAAAATGAAGAAGAAGCTTTAGATATTGTAAGCGATACCATATATAAAGTCTATATGGATATAAATAAATTGAAAAATCCAAAATTCTTTAAAACTTGGATTACAAGAATATTAATAAACAATTCTATAAATAGATTAAAGAAAAATAAGAGAGTGATTTTAGTTGATGAGTACGAAAAAATTGATAATTTTAATCTTAGTAATTTAGATTTAGAAACGGATATACCTAAATGTATAGATCTTTATAATGCTATTGATAGTTTAAATATAAAATCAAAAACTATAATTATTTTAAAGTATTTTCAAGATATGACTATTTCCGAAATATCTAATATGCTTGAAATTCCTGAAGGAACTGTAAAAGTTTATATACATAGAGCTTTAAAAAAATTAAGAATTCAGCTGAGGGAGGAGTTTATTTAAATGGACTTTAAACCTAAAAATGGCTTTGAGAAAATAAAAGTTTCAGAAAAGCTTGATGATGTAGTAGAAAAAGCTATTAAAAAAGCGAAAAAAGATAAGAAGAAAAATATAATCAAAACTAAATTAATTAAATATACATTGGCAGCAGCATCGATATCTGTTATATTTATGACTAGTGTTAAATTTATACCGGTTTTTGCTGAGGCTATAAATAATGTAACTATTGGACAACCAATAACTCGTGAACTTCAGTGTTATTATGATAAGAACATAGGAAATGCGGTAAAAGAAGGAGCATCTCAATGTATAGATGAATCAAAAATAAACAAAAATATAAAAGTAACTATAAATAATATAGTTGGCGATGATAAAAATTTGTTTATATTTTATACTTTAAATGGAAAAATGGCTAAAGAAGGACTTAAAAATCTTTTTTTACAAAATTTTAAGATAACTGATAATGATGATAATGTACTTTTGGATAGTACCTCTAATTATTATTCTAAGCTTCCAGCTAAGCTAGATCATGAGGATGGAGATTATTTATTGACATATAATAAGGAATATAGTTGTGTAGTTGCTTCACTTGGTAACAGTTTTAAAAATTATTCAAAAAGTGGAGAAAGCTATGGTTGTATAGAACTGTCAAGTGTTAATGGAAGTAAGATACCAAATGAATTGAATTTAAAGTTTTTAAGTTTAACTGAGGCTTATAAGATGAGTTATTCAAAAAATAAGTATGAAAAGTTTCTTTCAAATTTTAAAAGAGAACCAATAAGCGTAGCTGGTGAGTGGAAGTTTGACATAAACGCTTATCAGAGTTTAAAATATAAAAAGCCTGAAGTATATAATAATATTAAGTTTAGGGAAAATCATACGGATTTTAATATTAAAGCTTTAAAAATATATCCTACACATATTGAAATGAAAATAGAATTAGGAAAGAATACCATAAATTCAGCACAATGTTATTCCATAGGACGTCAAATCATGAAAAATGATAAAACAGATAATAGCAAATTACCTTATTTAATTGATGAGAAAGGTAATAAGTATTTATTTGCAGATAATGATTTAGAAGAAATGGATTCTGACAACTGTTTAAATATGAATTTTCAAAGTTCTTATTTTAGAGATTCAAAGGAACTTTATTTAGTAATAAATCAGCTTAATTATGATAATGATTCACAACAATTTTCGAAAGATATAGAAAGCACAAAGGTAAAAATAAAGTAGGAAATGAGGAATATTTTAATGGCAAAACATGAACGTAAACGTAAGAATAATGAGCATAAACATAAGAGCAATGAACATAAAAATAAATTTTCGTTTAAAAAGTTTATAGCGTTTATTCTCTATATAAGCTTTTTTATAGCAATTACTTCACCATTTTATGTATTATATGGGCCTTTTCAAAATGTAAAAAAGACTTTAGTGGGAATGGTTTGGGGTTCAAGACATAGATATTTAGTGGAGATGTTTTTATCAAAGGATAAAATCCAGTCACTGGTTGGCAGCACAAAAACTGCTGAAACAAAAGCTGATGAAGACATTGAAAAAATTAACATACAGCATAAAAATGATAATGAGATAATTAAATATGAAATAAATGATAAAAAATTTGATGGTTATCTTTTAGAGATAAAGGATCCTACTAGAATAAAGATTGCATACACTAAATATTCAGATAGAGGACAAAAAACTAGTGAAATGGCCAAAGAGAGAAATGCTGTTGCTGCTATTAATGGTGGTTCTTTTGTTGACAAAAATTATGCTGGAGTTGGTTCAACTCCAGGAGGCTTTGTTATTTCTAATGGACAAGTCATATACAAGGACTGCGATGAGGATACCCCAGCAAATGTAATAGCTTTCACAAAAGAAGGAAAGTTAATAGTAGGTGATCATAGTATAAATGAACTTAAGGCATGTAATGTAACTGAGGCGGTATGCTTCTTAGCTCCTACACTTATCATAGATGGTAAAAAGCAAATAGATGATCCTCAATGTGATGGTGCTAACCCAAGAACAGCAGTAGGTCAAAGGGCTGATGGTACAGTGCTGTTTTTAGTTACAGATGGTAGAAAAAATCTAGTGAAGTTAGGGGCAAGCCTTTACGATTTACAGAAGATATTATATGATCATGGTGCAATTAATGCAGGAAGATTAGATGGTGGATATTCAAGTACAATGTACTATGAAGGCGAAGTTATCAATAGTCCAAATGAATGGGATGGGGAAAGAACAGTTCCTACAGCTTTATATGTGGAACCAGAAAAATAATAAATTAAGAGAAGTATTATTTAAAATGTATGTTAAATAATTTTACTGTATATTAAATATATAGTTATATGATTGTATAGGAGTTGTAGTGTTATGAATTTGTTAAAAAAACTGTTGATTTGGAGCATAATTGCAGTATTGATTGAGTCAGGGATGTTTTTTTATTTAGATAAAGCTTATTCCAGAACTTCCGCATCGGATTATAAAGAAGTAAAAAGTACTACAAAATCAGAGAAAAAAACATATAATGAGGTTAAAGTTCCTGAAAATGCAGAAAATGTTCAAGTTTCATTTGATGGAAAATATATATCATATTGCGAAAATAAAGAGTTAAAAATAGTTAATACTCAGGATGAAAAAGTTCAAAGTGTAGAAACTAAGGATAATGCAACTATTTCTTATTTTAAATGGATGCCAGATAGCAATTGGATCTTAATTTGTGAGAAGGATAGTAGAGATAGAATAAATTTTTATAATTATAACCCTAGTAAAAATAGTAAAAATCAATTAACTGATCATGATATGAAACCACTTATTATTGAGCTGGATAGTAAAAATGATAAAGTAGAAAATATTGCTTTGTCTACGGCTAGTCATGTAATGTATACAAAAATTTTGCATAAAAATGGTAAGAGCGATATTTATAGAAGTAATGTTATGAATCAGATTGAAAAAATTAAAACTCCTAATAATGAAATAGGTAATATTTCAATATTAAATCTTGCTTCTAATTTAGTTTATGAAGATAAAGAAGAAGAAGAAATTAAAAGTGTAACTCAAACTGTGATTAAAAATAAAAAAGGTGATGAGAAAACATCAACTAATATTTCTAGTATAGATTTTCAGGATAACAGTAAGAGGGTCTTACTAGGTACTGATACTCAAGACAAAGTGTATATAGGAATTTCAGAAGGTGGCAAAATAAGCAGTATATTGTTTGGCGATTTGAAAAACTCTACATCTGAGTGGAAAAATTTAAAGTTACCAGAGGTAACAGATAAAAGCAATATAGTTATAACTAACAGCGGTAATATATATATAAAAAATCAATCGAAAAGTTCTGTTAAAAATGTAGTAACTAATGCAGAAACACAATATACTGGAAACTTTATAGAAATACAAGATAAATATATATATGCACTTTCTAATAGTAAAGTAATTAGAACTGCACTTAAATAGAAATCTATGAAAAAACACTATCAACTTTATTGAATTCAATAAGGATGATAGTGTTTTTTACTATGTCTGTTTAAAGCAAAAAAGCTTTGTTTTTTAATTTACAAGTTTTGTTTTTATAGTTGTCCAATAATCCGTATTTTCTAAACCTAATCTCCAAATTGCAATACCTAAAATATTGCTGCTATTTACTAAATCTAATTTGTATGAAAGGCTTGTACTATTTTCAAACCATACAGTATGTTTTATACCACTAGCGTCTGTGTAATTGAAGTAAGGGCTTTGTGAAACTGAATCCCATAGTATTTGTGCACCATAAGTTGAAGCTAGATTATAAACTCCATTAATACTGTATGCTTTAGTTCCATTTGATGACCAATCGTATCCATAAGCTGCACAACCAAGTAGAACTTTATTTGTAGGAATTACTGTAACTGCGTAGTTTATAACATTCTTAACCCAGTTTATTGAAGCAATTGCTCCTGGTGAGCCGCCTGGATAATGTTCATCATATGCCATTAAAACTATCTGATCGGAATAATTTGCTATTTTAGCATAATCAAAAGCTCCATTCCAGGAATCAGTAGTGTTGTCATAGGTTTTAGCTGGTACAGAAACTGTAACTGCAAAACCTTGTGGGTGCAACGTATTATAAAGTTCACTCATAAAAGTAGTGAAGTAACTTCTATCGTAGTAGTAAACTCCTTCTAAGTCCACATTAACTCCTTTGTATGAATTAGCTTTCAAAGAGTTTAATATGTTATTAATCAAGGTTTGTCTATTAGTTGAACTTTCTAATAAGGTTTTAGCTATGCTTCCATCGAAATTATTTGTTATCATGGCATAAGGTTTAATGCCATTACTATTAGCATAGGATATTTGACTTGATGGAACGAGACCAGTAATGTTTCCTAAACCATCCGTAGTAAAGGTATCTGTTGCAATTTCATTTATTGTAGTGGAATTGTTTACCATGGAATTATAGGATGAGCTGTCACCAGAATAATAGTAAGTTGCAAAGCCTAAAACTATTTTACTAGAAGAAGGTACAACTACTTGACTAGTGGTAGCACTTACGTGAGTTGAATCAGCAGAAGTACCATAAGAGTTATATGCTCTTACAAAATACCAGTACTTAGTTGAAGCACTTAATCCTGTATTTTTGTAAGAATTAGAAGTTAGTGTAGCTATTTGAGTATAATTAGAATCATAGGTGGTTGCTCTAAACAACTTATAGCCTGAAGCACCTGATACAGCATTCCAAGTTAAATTAATTTCAGAAGAAGTTATATTTGTTATGGCAAGACCAGTAGGTGCTGAAGGTGGTGGTTGTGATGAGCGAGGCTTTGCTAAAACAATGCTGAAATTAAAGATTGTTAAGAATAGGGCTAAGACTAGTGAAAGTACCTTTTTTTGTTTCATTTTCATATACCTCCATTGTTTTCTAATTTGTTATACTAATTTTATTATCGAAAAATTTAAAATTAAATTAAACGGTAATGTTTACCAAAAAAAACTTCTGGAGGTCAAAAGAATTTTAAAGTCTTCAGTAAAAATAATAATAAATAAAGAGAAGGATCATCAATGTAGTATACTTACTATATTGATGATCCTTCAACTTTTTAACTGAAATTCATATTTAAAATTTCAGTGAATCAATAAAGAATATAACAATCTACCTTGCACAATTATAGATAGCTTATCACCTTATTATGATGCTGCCACCATAATAAAGCAAATCACAACCCATAATCATGGTTCGTTCAACCAAACAGAATACTTACTCAACCCTATACAACCTTTCGGCTGTATAGGATCGAAAGGAATAAAGTAAAATTTACAAACTATAGTTAACGCCATAATAATGTTATTTTATTTAATCCATCGGCACCCTGAGTGATCTTAACTCGACCTTATAGAATAAATTGGAATCTCATTATAATCAATTGATCGATGTCGACTATAATAAAACTTTTCTCCACCCTATAAAATCTTCCCTCTGACTATATAACAGCCATTTTGACCATCATATAATCGTTGGTCGACCTATATACACCCAGTTTAATGAGCATATATAAGTCTTCGCTCAACTGTTATGTCCCTTATGCTATTAATATGTGCAATTTTCTTTGAAAAATACAAGGAAAAAAGAGGAAATTTCTTAAAATTAAATGTAAAAATTATTTTAAAGGTGTTATGTTTTATGCTGTTTTTTACAAGCTTGTGTTATAATGCAATATGGACAAGCAGTTAAATCAGGCAGGGGGAATTAGACTTGAATAATACTAGATTAAAGGAATTAGATGTCTTAAGAGCTTTTGCTTTTATTTTTGTAGTAGAACAACATACTATGGGTGGGTATTTTAATATAAAGGGTATCAGTTATTTTTACTATGAAATATTTAAATTTATGTATACTTTAGCAAAGCCAGCAGTGGCAGCTTTTCTTTGTATTAGTGGAATAGTAATTTCTTATTCATCTTTAAAAAAATTTGTAGTGAAAAAATATTATATAAAAAAAGCAATATATATATTTATACCATATGTATTATGGTCAATTGTATATATGCATTATTTTAAAAAGAATATTAATATTCCTAATTTATGTATGCAAGTATTATCAGGAGATGCTGGGTATCATTTATGGTATATGGGAATGATAGTAAGATTATTTATATACCTACCGTTGATTTTATGGATTTTAAAAAAAATACATGTTCAAAGCTTTATTTTAAGGTTATCTGTTTTTATCACTATGGCTTTATCCTATTATGAAGTATCAAAATATCAAAATGTAATTTCGGATAAAGTAATACATTTTATATTCAATAATCCTACATCAGCTCAAATGAAAATTATAAATATATCACCTTTTTTCTGGTTTTTATATTTTATAATGGGAATATATATAGCATTGAATTATGAAATTTTTAAAAGAACAGTTTTAAAGTTTAAAGTTTTAATAATTGTAACATACATTGGTCTATTTACATATGCATATTTAAATGAGATGAATATGGTACCATTTGTAAGAGCAATATATTTGCTTTATTTTGTTTTTTCTATTTTGGCTTGGTATGTAATTTCTGTTATTCTATCTAATAGAACTGTAACATATAGCATATTTAATTTCTTTGGAAAATATTCCTTTGGAAGCTATTTATCTCATGTTTTATTGATTCAATCAATCTTAAAGATAATAATGTTTAAATATCGCATAAGAGATTGGTTAGTTGTAGGAACGGTTTTATGGATTTCCTCTTGTATAGTAAATACTATTTTAATTAAAGCTATTAGTCACATTCCTTATGGGTACTTTATAACAGGCAGCAAGCAAAAATCCTATATAGAAATGATTAAAAGTATAAATATTAAAAGAGTAGTCCAAACTGTTAAAAGTAGTTTTTAGGATTTAGAGTTCAGGTAGTATCTACTAATATCTAAAGAGGAATTAAAAACTAAATATAGAAAAAGGTCATTTTAATAGTATATTTACCATTAAGATGACTTTTTCTGTTTTTAACTGGAATTCATTATAAAATTCCAGTAGTACATATAAAGAATATAACAATCTACCTTGCACAATTATAGATAGCTTATCACATCATTATGATGTTGTTATCATAATGAAATAAATACATATTTTTCCTTGACAATATTAGTCTACAAATGTAGACTGTAATTGTAGATCTACATTTGTAAACTTAAAAGGAGGGATATAACATGAAAGAAATACCTAAAATCTCAGCAGCTGAGTGGGAAGTAATGAAGCTTCTCTGGAAAGAAAATCCTTTAACATCTGAAAAGATAATTAATTCGCTGACAGTTAAAATGAATTGGTCAACACAAACAGTAAAGACATTTATAACTAGGCTTTTGAAAAAAGAAGCAATAGGTTTTAAAAAGGTTGGGAGAACCTATAATTATTATCCCTTAATATCTGAAAATGAATGTATAAAAGCTGAAAATCAATCTTTTCTTCAAAAAGTATATGATGGAGCTGTAGGTATGCTCTTTACAAAATTTTTAGAGGAAGAGTCTTTGTCTGAAAAAGAAATTGAAGAGTTAGAACAACTTCTTAAAAATAAGAAAGAAGGAAAATAAAGTTAGGTTTCTGTAGTTTTAAAATAGGGGGATATTAAAATGGATACCTTAATTAGAACTTTTTTATGGGTTCTCCATGTTTCATTAACAGCAAGTATTGCAGCTATATTAGTAATTTTAGTTTTAAAATTATTTAATAATCATATTGGAGTAAGACTTCAACATGCTTTGCTGTTCATAATTATAATAAGACTTATAATACCTGTGAATATTCAAAGCAATATAAGCTTGTTTAATATTTTATTTGGTAGATATGAAAATAAAACATTAAACATTGGAAGTAATACTAATTTTACTTATGATTTTCTAAGAGAAGGAAAAGTCTATTTAAATGATAAACAAAAAGATAAAACAGTATCAAAAATATCATATTTAGAAAAAACAAGTAATGATAAAGAAAAAATAAAAAAAGAAAATGCAGTTACTTATGTTTTAAATATAGCTTCTTTTGTCTGGCTAATGGGTGTTTTTATTACAACTCTATTTTTTTTCATGGTTGTATGGAAAGTTAAAAGAAAAACCTCCAATCTAAAGAAGCTTAACGATTTAAAGGTTATAGTTTTAATGGAAGAATGTAAAAAGAAAGCGGATGTAAATAAAAATATTCCTATTTATGCTTGTGACAATTTTAAAAGTCCGTGTATAGTGGGAATTTTAAATCCAAAGATTTATATCCCTAAATATGCATACATTACAAAAAATTATAAGCAGCTGTCACATATACTTTTGCATGAATTGATACATTACAAAAGAAAAGACTTGTTTTATAACTTTCTTGGAACTATTGCTCTTTTGATACATTGGTTTAATCCTATAATATGGTTTTCAGTAAAGAGAATGAAACTTCAAAGAGAGTATGCTTGTGATGCTTATGTACTTGAAATCTTAGGGGAAGAAGAAGCTATAGAATATGGTATGAATCTTATTAATTTCTCGAAATTGTTTTCAAAAGATTGTAAAACTCCACAGCTAGCAATTTTTTTTGAAACAAAAAACCAAATTAAAAGGAGAATAAAAATGATAAAAAAGTTTAAAAAAGGATCTTATAGGATGTCGGCAGCAGCAGTTATATGTTGTGTAATAGCAGGAGGTATTGTGTTTACAAATGGTGTAAATGCTAAAAATGTGAAATCTGATACAGTTGTTACAGCGGCTCAGAATAATGATTCAGTAAAAAAGCAGGAGTCTAAGTTTATTATTGATTCACCAGTAAAGGTTTATGACAATTTAAAAAAAGCAGAAGAAATTTCAGGTCTTAAATTCAAGATACCTGATTATATTCCAGCAAATTATGTAGTTGATCCTGGTTTTGTTGTTATAAAAATTTCTGATAAAGATAATTCTTTAAAAATATCTTTTCAAAATAGAGAAAATGGTAAGGTTAGCAATAACTTCGACTTTCAAGTTTCTAAAGGGAGCATGGAGGAATGCCTAAAACAAATTGCTGAGAATGAAAATAAAAAGATGCAAAATGTAGAAATACCCAATACAGTAAAAAATCAAAAAGAAGGAAAAGTTGAAATTAGTAAAGAAGCAATGAATTTAGAAGGAATAAATGGATCTAATATCACTATAAAAAGTATATTACCTGGGAATTATCAAAAAATAAGCAAATTTTTTGTATGGCAAAATGAAGGAATGTGGTATAGTATAGAATACAATCAAGGAATTCAAGGAAGCAAAAATCATAAAAAATTTATGGATGTTTCTACAGATGAAGTAGGAAAAGTTGCATCATCAATAAAACATATTGAAGATGCAAAAAATGTAAATTATTCTGTAAAAAGGGATGTTTCAACAGAAATTTCATCTTTCACAATATATGATAAAGAAGATTTAAAAAGAGCTAAAGAACTTTTAGGATTTGATCCTAAACTACCATTAAATATTAATAAAGATATAACTATAAAAGGTTCAGCAGTAGGAATTTCAGGAGATTCTGATATTGAAAATAAAAAGATTAATTATGAACTGAATACATTTTACAACTTAAACAAAGGTTCATTAACATTTTGGCAGGGAAGAACTTCAAAAACTTATGATAGCATAAACAAAAATGGATATGTAGAAGTGCAAGATGCGTCTAATAAATCAAAACAACTTAAAGTTCAGACGTTAAAAATTAATGACAAGGAAGTTTTTAAATATGAAGATTCTTTTGAAACTGAACCAAATAAACAAACAAAATCCGAAGAGTATGTTTGGAAAGAAAATGGATTTTATTGTGAAGTTTCAATATATGCAGATATTGAAAACCCAGATGAAATAGCTAAAGATTTTGTTAATTCAAAACCAATAGACTAAATTCAATGTAACAAATTAACTAGAAACTGATTAAATATAAAAAGGAGTTGTTGCACTAAGCATTTACATTTTGTAGTATTTGTTTTTAATGTAGCAGTTCCTCTTAATCCTAAATATGAAGTGATTCTTAGACTCAGGTGAAGTTTGCTTGTGAGGAATACCTCTTACTTGAGCAAGCTCGTAAAATGTCATTTAGACATTTATTGCCGGAGCAAAGCTCGTAAAATGTCATTTAGACATTTTACCCATCTGAGTCTTAGAAGAACTTATTCAGGCGCGTATCAGTGCTTATTCCCAACTTAAGTAGAGATCCAAAATCTATGATCTTGTGCGAATCACTTACTCCTTCGACAATAGGAGAAGGAGTTTCATAGATATTTCTATCGTGGATTTTATGGTGTAGATTAAAGATTTAATTTGTATAAATTATCTTGATAAATATCCATTATATTCACTTGTATGAAGAAGTTTTCTGGCATTTTCTATTCTCTCCTTAGTAGGAGGTTCAACACCCTTTAAAGGATAATCAATACCAAGCTGTTGCCATTTGAAAGTTCCAAGAATATGATATGGAAGCACTTCCACACGATCTACATTTTTCAAAGTCTTGATAAATTCATCAAGTTTTATAAGTTGTTCATCCTTATCACTCCCACCTGGTACAAGTACATGACGAATCCATACAGGTTTATTAATTTCTGATAAGTATCTTGCCATATCAAGAATATTTGAATTACTACATCCTGTGAGTATTTTATGCTCAGCCTCATCTATCTGTTTAATATCCAACATTACAAGATCTGTTACTTTCATAAGCTCATTAAATTTACTAAAAAAAGGTTCCTCTCTTGTAAATGGATTTCCAGATGTATCAAGCGTGACATGAACGCCTTTTGCTTTAGCTTTTGTAAAGAATTCAATTAGAAAATCAATTTGAAGAAGGGGCTCACCACCACTTACGGTGATTCCGCCTCCCTTTTTCCAATAAGTTTTGTATTTAAGAGCTTGAGACAAAAGTTCATCTGCAGTTTTTGTTTCACCGCCATCAACATCCCATGTATCCGGGTTATGGCAAAACTGACATCTCATATAACAGCCCTTTAAAAAAATAACAAAACGAAGCCCTGGCCCATCAACAGATCCAAAACTCTCTATTGAATGAATTCTCCCAATCTTTTTATCTAAATTACATTCTTTCATGGCATGTTCTAGAGATAACATCAAGTTGTTGTTCTCTTGTTAAATCTATAAACTTAACTGCGTAACCTGATACACGGATAGTAAAGTTAGCATATTCTTCTTTTTCAGGATGTTCCATAGCATCTTTTAATTTTTCAATACCGAATATATTAACATTTAAGTGATGTGGTCCTTGGTCAAAGTAACCATCTAATACTTGTACAAGTTTATCAACTTGTTCATCTTCATCGTGTCCTAATGCAGTTGGGTTAATTGTTTGTGTATTTGAAATACCATCTAATGCCCATTCATAAGGAAGCTTAGCTACAGAGTTTAATGAAGCAAGTAATCCATTATTTTCTGCTCCATAAGATGGGCTAGCTCCTGGTGCAAGTGGAGTCCAAGCTTCACGTCCATCTGGCATATTACCTGTATACTTACCATATACTACATTTGATGTAATAGTAAGGATTGATGTAGTTGGTTCAGAATTTCTGTATGTGTGTCTCTTCTTGATCTTATCAAGGAATGACTTAAGAACATATATAGCAATTTCATCAGCTCTCTCATCATCATTACCGTATCTTGGGAAGTCTCTTTCAATTTCGTAATCTGTAACAATACCAGCTTCATTACGAATTGTTTTAACTTTTGCATACTTAATTGCAGAAAGTGAATCAATTACATGTGAGAAACCTGCAATACCTGTTGCAAATGTACGTCTTACATCTGTATCGATAAGAGCCATTTCTGCTGCTTCATAATAGTATTTATCATGCATATATTGAATAAGATTTAATATATTTACATAAAGACCAGCTAACCAGTCACTCATTCTTTCATATTTTTCAATTACTTCATCATAATCAAGGTATTCTGATATAATTCCCTTGTATTCAGGTCCAACTTGTTTACCTGACTTTTCATCAACACCACCATTTATTGCGTAAAGTAAACATTTAGCAAGGTTCGCTCTAGCTCCAAAGAACTGCATTTCCTTACCAGTTTGAGTAGCAGATACACAACAGCATATTGAATAATCATCGCCCCATTCTGGTTTCATAACATCATCATTTTCATATTGTATAGAACTTGTCTTTACTGAAATCTTTGCTGCATACTTCTTGAAGTTTTCAGGAAGGGCAGAAGAATAAAATACAGTAAGGTTAGGTTCTGGTGAAGGTCCCATATTTTCTAATGTGTGGAGAAAACGATAATCATTCTTTGTTACCATGTGGCGTCCATCAACACCTATACCACCTAATCCAATAGTAACCCATGAAGGATCTCCTGAGAATAATTCATTGTAAGAAGTTATTCTTGCAAATTTAACCATTCTGCATTTCATTGTTAAATGGTCAATTAATTCTTGAGCTTCTTCTTCAGTAAGAACTCCATTATCAATATCTCTTTGGATATAGATATCAAGAAAAGTAGACACACGTCCTATTGACATAGCCGCACCATTTTGTGTCTTTATTGCTGCAAGGTATCCAAAGTATAACCATTGAATTGCTTCTTTAGCATTCTTTGCTGGTTTTGAAATATCAAATCCATAGCTTTCAGCCATTTTTTTCATATCCGCAAGTGCTCTATGTTGTTCTGTAATTTCTTCTCTTAGACGGATAACTTCATCTGTCATAGTTCCATCGCCGCAGTTAGCAAGGTCTTTTGCTTTTTCTTCCATAAGGTAATCAATACCATAAAGCGCAACTCTTCTGTAATCACCTACGATACGTCCGCGTCCATAAGTATCAGGAAGTCCTGTAATGATATGGCTGCTGCGAGCTTTTCTCATTTCTGGTGTATAAGCATCAAATACTCCTTGATTATGTGTCTTATGGTATTCAGTAAATACCTTGTGTAATTCTGAACTTGGTTTATATCCATAGTTTTCACAAGATTGTTCAGCCATTTTAATACCACCGTATGGCATGAAAGCTCTCTTAAGTGGCTTGTCTGTTTGAAGACCTACAACTTTTTCAAGATTTTTTAAAGATTCATCAATATATCCAGGGCCATAAGCTGTAAGACCAGAAACAACTTCTGTTTCCATATCAAGGACTCCACCTTTAGCTCTTTCTTCTTTTTGTAATTTCTGTAATCTGACCCAAAGTTTATTTGTAGCATCTGTTGGATCTGCTAAGAAACTTGCATCACCATCATATGGTGTATAGTTTTTTTGAATGAAGTCTCTAACATTGATTTCTTCTCTCCATATTCTTCCTTCAAAACCAGTCCATTGTTCATTTTCTAACATGTCAAATCCTCCTTGTATATTATGCATATATTTTACAATTCATAAATAGTTTACTTTATACATAAAATAAGTATGTTGCGCTTGCAACATATTCATAAGATGTTAAAATAGAAATAAACACTTTTTAGTGGAATAAATTTCGGAGGTTACTAATTATGCAAAATTTGTGCAAAGAATATATTCCAGATTTACAGTCCATGTATTTGTTCCATGGCATAGATCATAAAGAAATGGAGTCAATGCTGAATTGTTTTAGAGCATACATAAAAGAATATAAAAAGGATCAATGTATTATTCTATGTGAAGATAATGTAGATTTTGTAGGAATTATATTATCAGGAAAAGTTCATATGATTCGAGAAGATTTATGGGGCAATAGAACGTTATTGGTGTCTATGGGAAAAGGAGAACTATTTGGCGAGAGTTTTTCTTGTGGAGCCGTTAAAAATGCAACAGTATCATTTTGGACCTCTATTGACTCAAAAATTTTGTATTTATCATTTAGTCAAATTATGCATTCCTGCTCTATGGCATGCAAATTTCATCATAGATTAATCGAAAATATGGTAACGCTAATTGCAAAAAAAAATGTGATGTTAATGGATAAGGTAGATATATTATCAAAGAAAACGCTGCGCGAAAAAATCTCAACCTACTTATTACAAGAGGCAGGGAAACAGAATAATCCTTATTTTGATATTACTTTAGGTCGTGTACAATTAGCAGAATACTTATGTGCAAATCGAAGCGCATTGACAAGAGAATTAAATACTATGCGTAATGAAGGATTAATTGAATATGATAAGAATTCGTTTCATATTTTAAAAAGTTTGGAATAAAAATATGGCAGCATATTTACTTTTATGTGCAATAAGTTTAATCATTGGAATCTTGTAAGTATGAGTTTAAAAAATCAATAGCGTTTTTAATATCAGTTTCATTTGGATGATTTTGGGATTCCATATGTCTTGCATATCCAGCATCATCCAGATGATGTGGGTGATCAACAGGAAGTTTTCTTCGATATTCCGTGCTAAATGGAAATACAGCTCCCTGGCTTAGAAAAACATCTATACATAAGTTTCCCTCATTGATATATTCGGTAATATTTTTTTTTATTTTATAGCCATAATCGGAATCTGGATAATGACCACATGTACCAATAGCAAGGAAGGGTATGTTTTTGTATTGAGCTAACAGTTTTTTACTGTCATCATCTAAAGAGGCTCTTCTGCACCAAAAACAAAGAATGTAAAATTGTGCATTAGTAAGAGTTTTCATTATCATACAAGAATCCTGCATGACCACAGAATAATCTTTCTGTTCTAAATCCCTTTTTATAGCATCAGCAATTTTCTGAGTATTTCCACTTAGGGAAGATACAAATATAGCAATATCTTTCATGATTAATGTCTCCTTTTTTAATCAACGTTCATATTTATTTTATTAAAAAGAAGTATCTGTTGCGTTGCGTATGCAACATAATAGGTGATTTTTTTATCATATGATGAAGAAAAGGAAGGGTGATTGTGATGGTTTATCAGATAACAGAAAATATATTTGCAATAGGAAAGACTATTATTAAGCCAGATAAACAGTTTTCATTTATGGCGTATCTGATTAAAGGGAAGGTGAATGTGTTGGTTGATACATTACCATTACGTTCTGCAGAATTGCTGTGTCAAGAAGTAAAAAAATTGTTAAAAAATGAAAAACTAGATTTTTTGATTCTGAATCATTCAGAGGAAGACCACAGCGGAGCTCTTTTGGCTATGAAAAGAGAGTATCCAGAAATGGTGATCTATTGTACAAATGAGTGTCAGGAAAGAATTTCAGAACAGTTAGCAGGAATGGAGTGTCATATTGTGGCTTCAGGAGAAAAAGCTGTGCTGGGGGATCATGTTTTTAAGTTTATTAAGACACCTGGATTACATTGGAATGATAACATGGTTACTTATTTTGAAAAAGAAGAAATTTTGTTTTCTAATGATTTATTTGGACAACTACTGGCAAGTGAATCTCCACTTGATAGTGAATACACTGAAGACGTTTTTATAAAGGCACTTGATGCTTACTATACAAGAGTGTCCTCAGAAGCAACTAGTGAACAGAAGAAAAATGCCATTTGTATTTTAAATTATTCAATTCGCATGATAGCACCTGGCCATGGAGTTTTGATAGAAAAGATGTTACAACCTACTTTGAATTTTTATCATAAGGCTCTGACAGAATAGAGAAAGAATCTATTGAGGATTTTATATGAATGAAATAAAGATAAAAAGAATCTATGAACAAACAGTTTTATCCGATGGGTATCGTATATTAGTAGACCGTATATGGCCAAGAGGATTAACAAAAGAAAAAGCAAAAATATACAGTTGGAAAAAGGAAATAGCACCATCGGCAGAACTACGAAGCTGGTTTGGACACAAAAGTGAAAGATTTCCAGAGTTTGTAGAGAAGTATGAAGAAGAACTGAGAGTGAACAGAGAATCATATTTGTTTAAAGATGAATGTGAAGAGTTATTACTGTTAGATAATATAACATTCGTGTTTGCAGCGAAATCTCTCAATGAAAATAATGCAGCTGTTTTAAAAAGATGGGTTCTAAAGAATGTTAATAATATGTTGTTATAATAACAGAAATATTTTGTTTTCAGTGTGAACAGACATCAAGTTGTACTGTATGTAAATGATATGGTTCTTAAAAATCTTAAGAATTGTGATTTTAATCAGGGCTTGATAATCGAGAAAATGTTAAATAAATAAATCAGGGTTTAACCAGTAGGAGGAATATATGAGCGCATTTTTAGCACCTATTCATACCTGGCTATATAAAAAAATAAAATTCCAGGATGAACTAATAAAAAGAATAAGGAATTTTGTGTCACAAAAAGGATATGAGGATGAGCTACTTTCACAGCTCGATCATAGATGTGGAACATTAGAAGAAGGAGAACTTGCAGATATTATTGATGAAAATAATATTCATGGATGGTTACAGGAAAAAATTACAGTTGTAGAAAACCGGCTTACATTTCTTATTACAATTGTTACGGATGGGCATCCAGAAAGAATTAAGGACATTAATTGTGCCGTATACAAATTTGGAAGAGAACATTCTGTACAAAGAGGAATTTCTATAAAAGAGGCATATGATTACTTAGACAATTTACTGCTGAATGGAATGCCGTGCGATAGAGTTAATGAGGTTACAAATGAAGATGAGAATAGCATTATATGGAATCAAACAGTAGATATCCACAAATCTTATTGGGATATGATTCATGGAAATGTTGATTATTATTATGCGATTAGGGAAAGCTTAATTGTAGGAATTATGGAAAACAGCGGAATTGTATATGATCAAATTGATGAGCAGACGTTTGAGCTTAGAAAAGAGTCATAGATGTATAAAGTGATCCCTTTGGCAAGAATATTTATAAAAAAACTTATAAAAAGAGAAGATTTTTTAATATTATTGTGTCATGGAGGCGATATGACACAGAGACATTGGTATTGTATCCACAAAAGGCACAATACCAGTGTTTCTAAACTAATAATATTATCTATCTAAGCTTTAAAAGCCTATTTTTTAATTGTTCCTCAATGTTTTGTAATTCTACTTCAGCTTCTTTACGTTTTTGACGTCCTTCTGTTTGGATACGAAGTACTTCATCAAGAGTAGAAATTAATGATTCATTTGTTTGGCGAAGAGTATCGATATCAACAATTCCACGTTCAGATTCTTTGGCTACTTCTATAGTTGACATTTTAAGTGTTTCTGCATTCTTACGTAGAAGTTCATTTGTCATATTGGTTACTTCATTTTGAACTTTAGCTGCATTACTAGAATGAGCAACTCCAAGAGCTAATACTATCTGACTCTTCCAAAGTGGAATTGTATTCACAATAGTAGATTGTATTTTTTCAGACATTAAGGAATCATTATTTTGAACTAAACGAATTTGAGGAGCCATTTGAAGAGAAATCATTCTAGTCAGCTCCAAATCATGAATTTTTTTCTCAAAGCGGTTACAAAGAGCTACAAAATCATTTGTTGCTTGTGCATCTTCAGGAAGTCCACTAATTCTTGCTCTTTCGGCTAGAATAGGAAGTTCTTCTTTTTCCAGCTTTGAAAGCTTCTTTCTTCCAGCTAAGATATACATGCAAAGTTCCTTAAAGTATACTTTATTTATTTCGTACATTTTATCAAGCATAGCAATGTCTTTTAAAAGTTGTATTTGATGCTTTTCAAGGGTATTGCAAATTTTATTTATATTTCCCTCAACTTTGTCATATTTTGCTTTCATGTGATCAATCTTTTCTGAAGCTTTTTTGAAAAAGCTAAAAAATCCTTTTTTCTCTTCTGAAGTATCGAAATTCTTTAGTTCAACTACTACATTAGAAAGCATATCACCTATTTCGCCTAGGTCCTTAGTTTTTACGTTATTTAAGGCAGTTTCAGAGAAATCTGCAATCTTTTTTTGAGCACCTACTCCATATTGAAGAATTGAATTTGTATTAGTTATATCAATTTTATCTACAAATTCATCTACCAGTTTTTTTTCTTCTTCTGTTAAATAGCTATCATCAAGAACATCTGGTTGATTCTTTTCCTCTTTTATTTTAGTAATGGGAAGCTCATCTTGAAAAGGTTCAAAGCTTAAGCTTGGTGTCATATCAACATTTTCCTTAAATTCATTATCCAATTTTAATTTACCCCCTTTGTTTTTTAGCCGTTACTTTTTAAAATCCTCTTTAGTCAGTCCTTCTTGTGTAAATAGTGTTTCAAGTACAGAAATATCTGTGGAAATATCTAAAGCTACCTCACCAAATAGATCATCTAACAGTTTTTCGAAGGCAGTATTTATGACATCTATACTTCTTTCAATTTCATTTTTCGCATTTTTTATGTTATCGCCTTGAACTGGCTGTTCATTTAGATCCTTATAGGAATTAACTAGCTTTAATGTAATTGGAAGATAGTGATTGGTAAATTTATTAACTTCGGGAAGCTTTTGAGGATTATTCTCTAAATGATGAAATATTTGACTTACAACATTTTGAAGTCTGTACAATTTTATTGAGATTTCTTCTTTGTTAATAGCTGTGTTTGCACTTCTTATCTGTTCAATATAGTTTTTTCCTAATTCAATTACATCTCTTAATTCTTTTTTTTCTGGATCGTTTAATTCTTCTTGTCTTTTTAATTCAGCTTCATTGCGGCGCTTAAGAGATTCTTGTGAATCTAAATAATTATCATAAACTTCATCATTTAACATGAAATATGTCTGTTTATCGTCAATATGTGCTTGTGGGAACATATTTAAATCAATCATTTTTCTTAAATCTTTAACAACAAATTTATTATTTCTTCTAGTATCAGATGCTAATTTTTCTATTGAACAATAATCAAGGCCATTGAGGGTACTTACGTAGCCTTTAAAACGCTTTATCCTTTTTCTTAAACTTAGACCCCTTAAGGCTAAAGCTATACTTGCAATAAAAAAAGAAAATAAAAGTCCCAAAGTAATAAAGTTAATTGTTGAAATTATACTTAGAAAAGAAATGAATACAGAGTATGCAATCAGCGTAGCACATAGAGCTCCAGTGCCAATAAAGCCGAAGACTGTATAAAGTATTCCTGATACGCTTCCAACTGGTCTTTTAGCAATATACATTTGTATCTTATTTGTATCCTTGGAAACCATACTTTTATGCCTATAATGTCTTTTCCTTTTTATTTTTTCATTAAAATAGTGGGATCTATCTCTTAACTTTATTTTAACTTTATTTAAAGAATTTTCAGTTCTATCGTCAATATCATCTTTTAATCCAGCAAAGTCTATAGCATCGAATGTATTTTTTAATGTATCTCTGATTTGATCTTCAAAATCAGAAAAATCCTTTCTTCTCATTTTGGCAGCCTCCAAATTATTTTCGTATAACTTAATTAATTAAAATAATATTTCGCATATATTATATATCATTCTTATATAAATTACAATTTGTAACAACTTCTCCATGTAAGTTTTTAGATAAGCTAATGAGAGTAATTATTTTTTGAAGATGCCTTATATAAAACAAATATAAAAAAGGTCATTTTAATAGTATATTTACCATTAAGATGACCTCTTCTATTTTTAACTGGAACTTATTATAAAATTCCAGAATTATATATAAAGAATATAACAATCTACCTTGCACAATTATAGATAGCTTATTACCTTATTATGATGTTGCCACCATAATAAAGCAAATCACAACCTATAATCATGGTTCGTTCAACCAAACAAGATACCTACTCAACCCTATACAACCTTTCGGCTGTATAGAATCAACAGGAATAAAGTAAAACTTACAAAATTATGGGTAAGGCCATAATGAATTGTGTCTTAGTCAATCCGTCGGCACCCTGAGTAGTCTTAACTCGACCTTATAGAATAAATTGGAATCCCATTATAATCAATTAATCGATGTCGACTATAATAAAACTTTTCTCCACCCTAGAAGATCTGCCCTCTGACTATATAACAGCCACTTTTAATGACCATTATATAGTCGTTGGTCGACCTGTATATACCCCACTTAAAGGAGCCTATAGAAGTCTGCGTTCAACTGTTATGTCCCTTATGCTATTAATATGTGCAATTATTTTAAAAAAATACGATAATAAAAAATGTAAATTTTGTAAAAAGTCATATGATATTAAAGTGCAGTAGAAGTTTTGTTGAATTAAAGTAATTATTTATGGAATTGAAACTGAAGAGTAGTGTAGAATATATAATGAAAAATATTTTACTTAGATTAGTATGATATAATTTAGTAGTAAATAACAATGAAAATTAACATAGGAGTACAATAAACAATGGATGATCACAAGATTTTTATACCACAGGATACAAAACATATAATGAAAATTTTAAAAAATAAAGGATATGAGAGTTATGTTGTAGGTGGATGTGTAAGAGATAGTTTAATAAATAGGGAACCTAAGGATTGGGATTTAACTACAAATGCATTACCAGAGCAGACTTTAGAGATATTTAAGGCTGAAGGATTTAGAGTTATAGAAACAGGAATAAAACATGGAACAGTAACTATTCTCATGAATGGTAATCCTTATGAAGTTACAACTTATAGAGTAGATGGAGAATATTTGGACAATAGGCATCCTGATAATGTGACTTTCACAACTTCATTAAAAGAGGATTTATCACGCAGAGATTTTACAATTAATGCAATGGCCTATAACGAAGATAAAGGCCTAATTGATTACTTTAATGGAATTTCCGATTTGAAAAGTAAGATTATTAGATGTGTTGGAAGTGCTGATGAAAGATTTAATGAAGATGCATTAAGAATGCTTAGAGCAGTGAGATTTTCTTCTGAACTTGAATTTAAATTGGATTTTGAAGGCACATTTAGTGCTATTAAGAAGAATTGTAATCTAATAAAAAATATAAGTGTAGAACGTATAAGGGAAGAATTTTGCAAAATTTTAATATCACATAAACCAAGTAATGGAGTTTTAGCTCTAAAGGAAACTAATCTTTTGAAATATATTTTGCCAGAGATAATTCCTTGTATTGGATTTAACCAGCATAATGTACATCATGATAAAGATATTTTTTATCATACGTTATCAGTACTCGATAATGCTCCTAATAAAATTAATATTAGATTAGCAGCATTGCTTCATGATATAGGAAAACCAGAGTGCTTCACAATGGATGATAAAAATATAGGACATTTTTATGGACATAATAAAGTAAGTGCTGAAATTGCAAGAAAAGTATTGACAAGGTTAAAGTTTGATAATAAAACTATAGATACAGTTTGTCTATTGATTTATGAGCATATGAGTAAGTTTGATAAGATAAAAACTTATAGCATTAAGAAATTTATGAACAGGGTAAAAATTGAAAATTTGGAGTGTTTATTTGAACTTCAGATAGCAGATATTAAAGGTTTAGCAGAAGAGTATTGTGATTATAGCAAAATTTTATCACTTAAAGCTAAATGTGAAACTATAATTAAGGAAAAGCAGCCATTAAATATGAAGGAGTTAAATATTAATGGGGGTGACTTAATAAAATTAGGTATAAAACAGGGAAAGCAAATAGGAGAAATACTTCAAGCTCTTTTGGAGAGAGTTTTACAAAATCCTGAGCTTAATAATAAAGAGAAACTTTCAGATATAGTTTGTAATGAATATATAAATAAACATTGAGCAGGAAAAAAGCTATAAAGTGAAGAAGAGAGGCTGTCGCATTAGCATGAAAAATATGCTAACGCGGCAGCGTTTTTGTGTATGCCTCATAGAAAATTTAATGATATTTTACTCTCCAATAAGCTCGATAATTAAAAAATGGAACAATTTAATAAGCCTTTGATATTAAGGCCTTTTTTGATTTGTATAGTTTTTAAAATTATGATTCCTTTTTAAGCTGAAAAAGATGTGTTCTGGTTCTATCTGAGTGAATTTTATTATGTTGCTTATTTATATTATGTGCCATTGCTAACAGAATACTTTCGGCCCAAACATTCTTCTTAACTTTACTTAGATATCTACGAAACCCCATATCCTGTTTTATCTCTGCAAAAGAGCCTTCGGCTTGAATAATTTGATTCATTCTCAATTTGCAGCCTTCTATTGACAGAATCAAAATATTCAATTAAAATATCATATGATATATAACTTAAGTTATATTATAAAAGGGGGAAGTAGAATGCCACCAAAAATCAAAATATCCAAAGCCGATATTATAACGGCTTCTCTTGCTATTGTTCGCGAAAGTGGAGTAGAAGCCTTGAACGCCAGATCTGTGGCCAAAAAACTAAACTGTTCCACACAGCCGATTTTCAGCAACTATTCCACCATGGAAGATTTAAAAGTGGATGTAATGCAATCGGCAAAGCAGATTTATCAGCAATTTATTGAAAGAGGCATGGAGGATTCCGCCTATCCGCCGTACAAAGCAAGTGGTATCTACTATATTAAGTTTGCTAGAGAGGAAAAAGAACTGTTCAAACTGCTTTTTATGCGTGATCGGTCTCAGGAAGAAATAAAAGAGGAACGAGAGGACATTTCTAAACTTTTACACCTCATTTCAGCTAATACCGGAATGAGTTTGGATGATGCCTTTATGTTTCACATTGAAATGTGGACCTATGCTCACGGAATTGCCACAATGAGTGCTACATCCTATCTGGATTTGGGGTGGGATATGATCAGTATGATGTTGACCGATGCATACGAGAGCATGAGAGAACGATATAAAAATAAGGAGGGCAAGTAAATGGATGCGATTGTTATGAGTAACCTAACTAAAAAGTATAAAGACATAACTGCTGTCAATGACCTAAGCTTATCAATTCAGACCGGAGAATTATTTTCACTTTTGGGTGTAAACGGAGCAGGCAAAACTACGACAATAAAAATGCTTTCATGTCTTACACGGCCTACAAGTGGCGACGCGGTATTGAGTGGCAAAAGCATTACTAAAGATACACAGGCAGTAAAGTCAATAATCGCTGTTTCACCACAAGAAACAGCTGTTGCACCTAATTTGACCGTAAAAGAGAATCTAGGGCTTATGGCAGGCGCTCATGGTTTTTCCAACGAAAAAGCTAAAGCCAAAATAACAGAGCTGATTGGTCAATTTGGCTTACATGAAATCGCAAATAAGCAAGCAAAGAAACTTTCAGGTGGTTGGCAGCGTAAGCTTAGTATTGCAATGGCTTTGATTTCCGAACCGCAAATTTTGTTTTTAGATGAGCCAACGTTGGGATTGGACGTTTTGGCACGAAGCGATTTATGGGATATCATTCGTTCTCTTAAAGGAAGAATTACAATAATCTTGACAACGCACTATATGGAAGAAGCAGAATCACTTTCAGACCATATCGCCGTTATGAAGAATGGTAAGCTCTTATTTGTAGGAACGGCCGATGAAATCAAAATTAAAGCCGGAACGGATCGCTTTGAAGACGCTTTCGTGAAACTTGTCAAGGAGGGATTGTAATGAGAATGCTTTCTTTTTTCACACATACAACAAAGGAAATCCTGCGTGACCCTTTAAATGTGGCATTAGGTATAGGATTCCCGTTAGTCATTCTTCTGTTGTTGTCTGCGATACAGGCAAATATTCCTATCAGCCTTTTCAAGATAGACAAGCTTGTGCCGGGAATATCTGTATTCGGGTTATCCTTTATGACGTTGTTTTCTTCAATGTTGATAGCAAAAGACCGATCGAGTGCTTTGATTCAAAGATTATACACTACACCCTTAACCGCAAGTGATTATATCTTGGGATATGCGCTCCCCCTTATTCCCATTTCATTGGCGCAAAGCGTAATTTGCTACATTACAGCCATCTTTTTAGGATTGAAGATTACTATAAACATTGTTTATGCGATTCTCTTTTCCGTACCGATTGCGATGTTCTTTATTACATTAGGACTTCTGCTTGGAAGTATCTTTAATGACAAGCAGGTAGGTAGTATCTGCGGACCGGTACTTACAAATTTAGCAGCATGGCTTTCAGGAACATGGTTTGATTTAGCCCTTGTTGGAGGTCTATTTAAAAAAATAGCATACGCATTACCGTTTGTGCACGCTGTTGAACTTGGACGAGCCGTTTTGGGGAGCAACTTTGAAGGAATATTCCCGCATATATGGTGGGTTCTTGGATATGCTGGTTTGACTGTAGTCATATCCATCCTTGTATTCACCCGAAAGATGAAAATTAATTGATGTTAATAAAGATCTATGAGAGCATAATGGTTATTGTGTCCTGTATGCAAAAATAAAACCCGCATTAGGGTACGTGATGATACAACTATTGAAAACCTTCCTCTATTCTGCCCGAAGTGCAAGAAGAAAACGCTAATCAATGTACGACAACTAAATATGTCAGTTATCAAAGATCCAGACGCTAAGACGCAGAGCCACGGGTCTAAGGTTTAAACTACGACAGCCGGGTTGCGATTAGAGGCCAGAACCGTCTTTCTGCTATTATAGCTTGTTCGGGCCAAGTTGACCCGATGATATTCAGTAATTTTTAGTGAGTTTCTTTTATAGAGTGTAAGAAATACAGTTATAATTAATGAAGCTAAAGCAATAAGCTTAAATGTGTTCCATGGATTCAAACCAAGTGGAAAAGTAGGTTGTACCATAATAGTAGAACAATATATGCTTAAACAGGTAATTAAAAATAAGGTTTCAGATAAAATAGGAATTACTTTAGTAAGTTCTTTTTTTCAATAACGAACTGTCTTTTGAAACTTTTTGTTTAGAAATAAACATATATATAGAAGCAATATTGATATTAAAGTAATTATTTTAAGAAAAATAAATGGGTTGATTATACTAAAATACTCTAATGGAAAACCAACATGTAAATGAAAATATAATGCACTAACAGCGATAATTACAAAGAAAAATGCCAATATGTTTGTAAGTATTAAGAAAGAATTTTTTTTCATGAAAAAAATTCTTTCTTAATTAAATTTATATTGCCAAAATCTTTAAGAGATAATTTAATAATTTTTTAAATAAAAAATACTAAATACAATGGATAAGGTTGTATTTAGTGTAATTTCTAAATTGTATTATGAATTAATAAACTTAAGTTAAAATGGAGCAGCACAATTAGCATAATTTTAGTATTTCTTGTAAGATGAGAGAAATGCCTTTTTTAATTTCAACATTAGTTACATTACTGATACTCACTCTAACTAATTTATTACTACTGTAATTTTTTAAGAATGAATCTTGTGTATCTCTAAGTAATACATTTTTTGAATATAAATTTTTGATTAGATCTTTAATATTCATATCATTAGTAATTTCAAAATTTGCGAAAAAACCTGAATCTGGAATATACCATTTTACATTTTCGTTACTTAAATCCTTTGTCAGCTCTTTAAGATATTTCATTCTTTTGGAATATACACTTTCAAGTTTTTCCTTATGAGAATCAAACAAACCGCTTCGGATGTAAATTTCCAAAGCGCCTTGAGATAGTATAGGTGTATTTAAGTCATCCCAGATCTTATATTTTTTGAAAGTGTCTAATAGTAATTCTGGAAGTACAACAGCGGAAACTCTTAATCCAGGAAGTAATATTTTAGAATAACTTTTTAAATATATTACTCTGGAAGATGAATCTAAGGCATACATTGGATCTGATTTTTTATTGATTTCTAAATCAGCAAGATAATCATCTTCAATTATATAAACATTATATTTTTCGCAAAGATTAAGTATTTGCTTTTTTTCTTCATTGGAATAGGAGAAACCAGTTGGATTGTGAAATCTTGGGATAATATAAAAAAATTTTATATTATTATACTTAAAATTTTTTTCTAATTCATCAAGGTTTATTCCATTAGAATCTCTTTTTATACCAAAAGCAGTTATATTATTAAGAATTATAGATTGTATGATGCCATGGTAGGTAGGCTGCTCTACAAGTATATTTTTTTGATTATTTGGAAATTCCATTTTAGTCAATATGTTAATAGCTTGTTGTGAACCTGTAGTTATAAAAATACATTGCTTTTTGGCAAAAACTTGATAGTTTTGAAGTTGCTTTACTATAGCAAGAATTAAATTTTCAAAACCTTGAGTACTATTGTTGGAGAAAAGATTTTCCTTGTATAAATTCATTGCGGAATTTATACAATGCTGAAATTCTTCGTAGGGTAAAATTGAACTATCAGGTGCAGCTGTAGAGAAATCTATTTTTTTAGTAATAATGTCATTGCTTGAAGTTAAATGGTTTTTAATAAGGTAATGTCCACTTTTAGGCATACAATATACCATATGTTCTTTTTCAAGTAAATCATATGCCTTAACTACAGTTACCTTACTGCATTGAAATTGTACACAAATTTTCCTTATGGAGGGCAGTTTTTTACCTGGTTTTATAGTACCTTTTGATATTTCGCTTTTTATATAGTTAATAATAGCTTCATATTTTGTCAAAATTATTCCCCCTGTTAAAGCTTGTTTAAAGTATTAATTTATCCGATCGCTACCATTGCTAATACCACCATCTTCTTCAAGTGGGGGATAAGCACTGCTACGCGCCTGGATAAGTTCTTCTAAGACTCAGATGGGTAAAATACCTAAATGATATTTTACGAGCTTGCTCAGGTAAGAGGTATTCCTCACAAGCAAACTCCACCTGAGTCTAAGAATCACTTGATTCTATCTGTACTAGCCCACATGACAAAATCTATCATTGATTCAAACATATATATATTCTACACTTTAAATGTACTACAAAACAAATATTGACTAAGATAAATATAAATTTTATAGTTAAGTATTTAGAAAGGATAAATAATCATGAAGAATAAAAATGATATGTTAGTTTTGATATTAGGTATGGCAGGTTTTGTTTCAGCTGCAGATAATTGGCTCATTTCTCCGATACTTCCAGCAATATCAGCTGGATTCGGTGCTTCAATTGCAAAAACTGGAATTATAATTACAGCATATATGATACCTTATGGAATAATGCAGCCCGTATATGGATTTTTTAGTGATAATTGGGGAAAAACTAAAGTATTACGCTGGATTGTGTGCGGTCTTGCACTTGGTACTTTTGGATGTGCATTTGCAACTTCTTTATGGATATTATGCATTTTTAGAATAATTACAGGTTGTTTTGCAGCTGGAATTATTGCTGTATCTTTAGCTTTGATTGGTGATAGTGTGCCTTTAGAAAAACGTCAATTTTATGTGGGCAAATTCATGGGAATTGTTTTTTTAGGACAAGGACTAAGCGTTGGTCTAGGAGGAATATTTGCTAATTATATTACATGGAGAATAGCATTTGCTTTTTTTGCAGTAATATCAATCTGTGTAGTATTTGCATTAAGAAAAATTCCTGAGAATGGTATAGTAACCGTAGGTAATAACTTTTTTTGTGAATTAAAGAAGGTAGTGTTTTCTGAAAAGGGAAGAGTTATATTTCCATTAGCTTTGGCAGCAGGATTTTTGTTGCTTGGCTTATATAGTTATTTAGGAGCATATTTACATGATAGTGTAGGTTTAAATTATTTACAAGTTGGAGCAGTTGTAATGTTTTACGGATTTGCTTGCCTAGCGGCAGGTTCTAAGGTGGGAAATGTAAGTAAAAGATTTGGATATAAAAAAACAATTATATTTGGAGGCTGCCTTGCTTTAATTTCAGCTTTGCTTTTAGCAAATTTACCTTATCTACAAACATCATGGATATCTGTGATTACCTTAGGGTTTGGATATATATTTATACAATCAACTTTAGCTACTTTAGCTTTTGATGTGGCAGCCGAAGCAAAGGGTCTACCTTCAGCGTTAATAGGATTAGGTTTATTTGGAGGTGGAGGATTAGGTTCTCAATTTAGCAGTTTTATACTTACTCAAGGAAATTATAAAACACTTTGGATAACTTTTTCTATTGGAATTATGTTGTTTATTTTTATAGTATCTAAATTAAAGTTTCATTAGTTAAGTTTATGTAATGAAAATTATGAGACATAAGCGAATGTAAGCGAAGTAACTTTCAACTGTATTCCGGCTGATATATGCTGTGAAGGAAAACTCACTTCACAGCATATATCAGTCTGCATACAGTTGAAAGTTACTCTATTTTATGTATATCAAGTGCCTTTTTTAACTCTTTATTTAGTATTTGAATTAGTAGTTGAAGCAAGTTTATCTGACCCTCTAAATTTTTTGAGTCTTGACTTATCAAGACTATGACCGATGATTGCTATAATAAGTATAGCCACCACAGTTGCCTGTCCTGCTACATAAGCATTTGTAACAAAACCAATGATTGCTATAATTAATACTGCTAGCCCTGTCAATATCTTATGCCTTGCAAAAAAAATCCTATGATCTTTGCCACAATTAGAGCATACACTTCCCTTATCTATTTCTTTACCACATGCTTTACAAGTTGTCAATTTACTCATTTACGTCCTCCTGAATTTTACTTTTTTATATTTTTATTTCCTTTTTATCATAATTATAACAAAAAAATTATGTTTTTGTTATAATGTTTGAAAAATGTAAATATTCACAATAGGTTACAAGTATAAAAATAACATGTAAAGATTAAAAAAAATCTATAAATTCAATAAAATGTTAGAAGATAGAGAATGAACGATTTAAACGTCAGGAGAACTAGCAAGAAGATAGCACCCATACATATAGTTGGAACGAACAGGCCATGAAGAACAATTATCTTATGACACAAATAGCAGATATGATAAAACAACTGTATGAGTGGCATTATCTGAAAGAAAGTGAATTTTGTAAAAGTGGAAATATAACCAAGAGACTTTTGTGAGGATTGAGAAGAATAAATAAGAAACTCCTCTTCGTTTCCTCAGAGGAGTAAGTGATTCGCACAAAATCGTAGATTTTGGCTCTCTGCTTAAAACATTTAGCCGTGATGACACCCTTATCATATATCATGGAATAAAAGTTAAAATCCAAACTTCTACTGCAACTTACACCGCAATATGCTTATTATTTTAAACAGCATCCATTTCTGTATCTTCCTTATCAGCATTTTGAACAACACTATGATTCTTACCATAAGTGAAGTAAACAATTAATCCTAATGCCAACCAAACGCAAAAGCCTATCCAAGTTTTTGCCTTCATATTAGCTAGTAAGTAACCACAAGCTATTACAGTTACTATAGGGGTAAAAGGTACTCCTGGACATTTGAACTTTCTTTCGAAATTAGGCATAGTTTTTCTAAGTACCATGACTGCTATAGATACACATATAAAGCTTAATAATGTTCCAATACTTAAGAATTGTACGATAATATCAAGTGGTAATAACCCAGCTATTACTGCTGCTGTAATACCAGTTAGTGCTGTAGAAATATATGGAGTCTTATGTTTAGAATGTACCTTTGAAAACATCTTAGGAATTAAGCCGTCTCTTGACATAACCATAAATACTCTAACTTGTCCATAAAGCACTGCCATGATTGTGGAAATCATTCCAAGTATTGCACCAACTCCTACTAAAGCAGAACCCCAAGTTATACCAACTCTTGCTAATGCACCAGGTACTGCATTTTCAGCTATTATTTCCTTAAATGGAACCATTCCTGTAAGTACAAAAGCAACTGATATATATAAGAAACTAACTATTGCTAAGCACGCTATTAAACCACGTGGAATATCTTTCTTTGGATCTTCAGCTTCTTCTGCTGAAGTTGAAATTGCATCAAATCCTATGTAAGAAAAGAATATTGTAGATGCTCCTGCAGCAACACCTTTCCATCCAAATGGTAAAAGAGGAACGTAGTTAGATGGTTGTATATGTCTTACCCCTAAAAATATAAATAAAAGAATTATGCACACCTTAACACCAACAATAATGTTATTTACTCTAGCACTTTCCTGCATTCCATAGTATAAAAGATAAGTTATAGCTAAAACTATTAAAATTGCGGGTAAATCTACCAATCCACCTTTGCTTGGCGATGCAATAATAGCATTAGGTAATGAAATATTAAATGTTTTTAATATACCAACAAAAGTTCCAGACCAACCAGAAGCAACAGCACTGGCCGCAACCAAATACTCAGCTGTTAAACACCAGCCTATTATCATTGCAATAAATTCACCAAAAGTAATATAAGCATAAGAATAAGTACTTCCTGACACAGGAAACATTGTTGCAAGCTCTATATAGCATAGTCCACAAAGAGTTGCTACCATACCAGCAATAAGAAATGAAATAATAATTCCTGGACCCGCCATGTGAGCTCCCTCACCTGTAGCAACAAAAATTCCTACACCTACTACTGCACCAACACCAAGGGCTGCTATATCCTTGGCTTTAAGATTTTTCTTTAAACCAGTTTTCTGAACCCCATCCATTAACTGCTCTAAAGATTTCTTTTTGAAAATGTTCATAAAAAAGCCCCCTTAAAAAATTTACTTGAATATTGAATTGTCAATGTACAATTTCAAAGTATTAAATTATTCAGAGCACATTTTAGCATGTAATTTAGCAGTATACAGTTTAATAGTATACAGTGTGGCAATGAATAATATTTATATTATATAAAACTTTTAAGAAAAATGAAAGTTTAAATTTTATTATTTTTTAAAATAAATAAAAAGTAATCATTATATCTTTATAATATTAGTATTTTTTGACTGTATAATTTTTAAAACTTTTAAAATAATATATTAAAAAATGAGAAATTTCAATTATTGTAAGACTTTTTGTGTAATGCAAATTTAGTTTAGAAGTGCATACATAAATATTATATAAGTATGAAGATTAAATTTTAAAAAGAAATATAAAATTCTAACTAGTGATAAAATTAAATGAAATCTACGATAAAAATTCAATCAAATATATAATTATTTTGATAGAAATTTAAAACTCAATAATGAAAAATAGTTAGTAAAAGTTTTTTTTGAATATATAGTTTTGTAAGACAAAAATTATGGTAAAATAGCAACTGGGAAAACTTTATTAACAAATGATATTAAGAATAAGGAGAAAATAAGAAATGATAAAATTACTTTGGTATAGTTATTTTGGAATCTATCTTTTAATTAAGAGTATTGTAACTAAGATAGATTTGTTCTTTTTAAGAGAAAAATCACAAGAGGCAATTGATGAACTTGTGTATAGAAGGTCAAAGGAAATATCTGATCACCTTTTAAAAAAGTCTAAAACTATTAGTATTGTGAAGGGAAAAGAAAATATTCCACAAGGACCTTGTGTTTTTGTATCTAATCATCAAGCAATTTTTGATTGTTTTCTTATATATTCAAATGTATGTAAGTTATCAGGATTTATTGCTAAAAAGGAAATAAAAAAGTATCCATTAGTTAGTAACTGGTTAAATGTAATGCATTCTGTATATATTGATAGAAAAAATGTTAGAGAAGGAATGAAAGCTATTAATAAAGGAATAGAAAATTTGAAAAATGGATATTCAATGATTATATTCCCTGAAGGTACAAGAAGTTTGGAATCAAAAATGGGTGAATTTAAAAAGGGAAGTATGAAATTGGCCATTAAAGCAAATGTACCTATTGTACCAATTACTGTTGATGGTACTTATAAGGTTTTGGAAGTTGGAAATAAGGTAAGAGGAAATGAAGTTAAGATAATGATTCATGAGCCTGTATATGTAGATAAGCTATCAGAAGAGGAAAAGAAGAACTTATCAAAGATATTGCAGGATACTATTGAAAATGGTCTTAAGGATTTAAATACTTTAAAGTAAATGTATTATTTAGTGGCATCATATATATAACTTATTTTCTACAATTGCACAAGTAGTACTTATTAAAATAATGAAGTTCTAGTGGCAAGTATTTTGTCGTAGAGCTTTATTACTGTATTTGGGAATATTATCACTTAATTAACATATATTGACATAAATGCAATTAAGAATTATAATAAAAGTGGACTAACTAGTTAGTATAATATAAATAGTACTACTCAATCATATATTATTATATACCACATTATCTTTACTCATCATTATTCTAAATTACAATCATTTTTAATAGTAACATGTTGTTCAAATCTCTATTTTTAACCTTTGAATGCAAGATTGTAAGAACTTAAAGGAGGCAGCCTTAATGGGAGAAATATACATTGTTAGA
Organism: Clostridium sp. JS66; assembly: GCF_033561535.1. Taxonomy (NCBI): domain Bacteria; kingdom Bacillati; phylum Bacillota; class Clostridia; order Eubacteriales; family Clostridiaceae; genus Clostridium; species Clostridium sp. JS66. Next base: position 1,847,525 of record NZ_CP131467.1, read on the forward strand.
GGAAATATTATTTTTACTAAAACCTTTGGAAAATTTGAAGTATTTGAAAATGGTTATATTGTAGTTGAAGGAAAGTACATTAAAAGTGTGTACAAAGACCTTCCAAAGAAGTTTGACAAGGTAACAATAATAGACTATGGAAACTCACTTATAATACCAGGATTTGTTGATTTGCATTTGCATGCATCACAATATGGAAATATAGGGTTAGGAATTGATAAGGAGCTTATGCCATGGCTCCAAGAATACACTTTTCCTGAGGAAGCAAAATATGATGATATCAATTATGCAAAAAAGGTGTATTCAGCATTAATAAAAGATCTATGGAGATTTGGTACAACTAGAGCATGTGTTTTTGCAACTATTCATAAGGAATCAACAAAACTTTTAATGGATTTATTTGCTCAGTCGGGTTTATCTGCATATGTTGGAAAAGTGAACATGAATAGAAATTCACCAGAATACTTAGTAGAGGATACAGAAAATTCAATTTATGATACAGAGCAAATACTACAAGAATATTCTACAAAATATGAACTTGTAAAGCCTATAATTACACCTAGATTTGTTCCAAGCTGCAGCATGGAATTATTGAAGGGATTAGGAAATTTAGCTAAGAAATATAATACTCCAGTACAGTCACATTTGTGTGAGAATTATGATGAAGTTAGCTTTGTAAAAAAACTACATCCGGAATTTAAAAATTATGCAAGAGTATATGAGGGTGCTGGATTGTTTGGTGATGTGCCTACTATTATGGCTCATTGTATTTTGGTAGATGAAGATCAAATTGAATTAATGAAAAGAAAAAATGTGTTTGTTGCACACAGTCCTCACTCAAATTGTAATTTATCAAGTGGAATTGCACCTGTTAGAAGGTTTATTGAAAGAGGTATTGCAGTAGGGCTTGGTAGTGATATATCTGCAGGACACAGCTTGTCAATAGCAAACGTAATTGTAAGTAGTGGTCAGGTGGCAAATTTAAAATGGCTTGAAAGTAGTAAAGTAGATAAGCCTTTTAATACTGCAGAATTATTTTATATGGCAACAAAAGGTGGAGGAAAGTTTTTTGGTAAAGTAGGAAGCTTTGAAGAGGGTTATGAGTTTGATGCTCTTGTTATTGATGATAACAGTTTGCCTATATTTAAACCATTGTCAATAGAAGAAAGATTGCAAAAATTTATTTATACTGGAGATGATAGAAATATTAAAGAAAGATATGTAGCTGGCAAAAAAGTAGAAGAGCCTGAGTGTTATTAAAAATAAAGTTCTTCAACTTAACTAGTCTAGAGAACTTTAAATAAATTTTATAATGGGGGTTAATTTATGGAAAGTGGAACCAGTGGACAGAAAAATTCATTTCTAGAATCATTTTTTAAGTTGAAAGACAATAACACAAATGTAAAAACAGAAATTCTTGCAGGAGTTACTACTTTTATTACTATGGCTTATATAATATTTGTTAATCCAAGTGTGCTCAGAATAGCAGGTATGAATTCAGCAGGTGTAGTTGGGGATGCAGCCTCAAAATTCAATGTGGGTTCTGACCCAATTGTATCAGCAGTATTTGTTGCTACTTGTCTAGCTGCTGCTGTTGGAACATTTATAATGGGGTTTTATGCAAATTTACCTTTTGCTCAAGCGCCTGGTATGGGGCTTAATGCATTTTTTACTTATACTGTATGTTTGACACTGGGATTTAATTGGCATCAAGCTCTTACTGCAGTGTTAACTTCAGGTATTTTGTTTATAATTATTACAGTTACATCTATACGAGAAAAGATAGTTGATGCCATACCTCAAAATTTAAAATATGCTATGTCTGGTGGTATAGGGCTTTTTATCGCTCTTATTGGTTTGAAGAGCGGTGGAATAATAGTTTCAAATAAGGCGACACTTGTAGGTTTTGGTAATTTTGCAGATCCAGGAACACTGCTTACTATAATAGGAGTTTTAATAATTGGAATACTTATGGCAAGAAATGTTACAGGATCTATTCTTATAGGTATTATTTTAACTACACTTATAGGTATACCGCTTAAAGTTACTTCTCTTGCAAATTTACACATTTTTAGTGCCCCACCTTCTCTTGCACCTACTTTTGCAGCTTTTGATTTTTCTGGTCTTTTTTCAAAGGGTGGAACTTCTGTAGCTGGTGCAATTTTGAGTTTTGTTATGGTTGTTATAACAATTTGCTTGGTTGATCTTTTTGATACTATTGGAACACTTGTTGGAACTGCCACAAAAGCAGGAATGGTAGATGAAAATGGTAAAGTTTTAAGGCTTAAAAAAGCTCTTATCTGTGATGCAGTAGCAACAACTGCAGGATCATTTTTTGGAACAAGTACTATTAATACCTATGTTGAATCAACTTCTGGTGTTACAGCAGGAGGAAGAACTGGCCTTACAGCTGTAACTGTAGGCATATTATTTATACTTTCATTGTTTTTTTCAGGACTTGTTGGAGTAGTTCCTTCACAAGCTACAGCACCAGCACTTATTATAGTAGGTGCCCTAATGATGGGAGTAATTAGGAATATAGACTTTAGTGATTTTACAGAAGCATTACCATGTTTTTTTGCCATTTCATTAATGGCTTTTAGTTATAGCATAGCAAATGGTATTGCAGTTGCAATGATTATTTATCCTATAGTAAAAATAGCTACTGGAAGGCATAAGGAACTCAGTCCAATAGTTTATGTTCTTGCCATACTGTTTGTGTTAAGATACTTACTACTTCCCTTTGAGTAAATAATATTATATTCTGTAATTTTAGGGGAAGTGCAATGACTCTTCCTCTAAGAATCACTTGATTAATAGATTGGAGAAATAGTGAATGAATAAATTATTAGATAAAATTAATGCTGCTATGGGTAAGGTAAAAGCGGAACTTGTACTGAAGGATGCTTTTATAATAAATGTATTTACCCAGACTATTGAGAAAAAAGATGTTGCAATAAATGATGATGTGATTGTAGGAATAGGTAAGTATGAAGGCAATCAAGAAATTGATTGTAAAGGTTTGTTTGTAGCATCAGGATTTATAGATTCTCATGTTCATATAGAATCTTCTATGGTAACTCCAGAGATATTTTCTGATTTAGTCATCAAAAAAGGTGTTACTACAATTGTTGCAGATCCTCATGAAATAGCTAATGTTTTAGGAGAAAAAGGTATAGAATTTATGCTGGAAAATAGTAAAAAGGGAGATATAGACACATTTTTTATGCTTCCATCCTGTGTTCCAGCAGTAGATTTTGAAGATAATGGGGCAGTACTTGAAGCAGATAATTTAGAAAAGTTTATTAATCATCCTAAAGTTTTAGGCTTGGGAGAAGTGATGGACGTTAATGCAGTTACTTCGGGAAAGAAAAATATGTTGAAAAAAATTTTAATGGTGAATAATCAAAACAAAAGTATAGATGGACATTGTCCTAAAATTAATGAAAAAGAGCTAAATGCTTATTTATGTGCTAATGTCAGAACAGATCACGAATGTACAAATTATGAGGAAGCTCTACAAAAGGTAGCAAATGGGATGTATGTAATGCTTAGGGAAGGTTCTGCAGCTAGGGATTTGAAAAAACTATTGCCTGCAGTAAATGACAAAAATTATAGTAGATTTATATTTTGTACTGATGACAGACACATTGAAGATTTGGTAGATGAAGGTAGCATTGATAACTGTATACGAATTGCTATAGATGAAGGAATGGACCCTGTGAAAGCATATACAATAGCTTCTTTCAATGCAGCTAATTGCTATGGATTAAAGGATAGAGGTGCTATTTCACCTGGCATGAAGGCTGATTTGGTAATATTTGAAGATATAAAAAAATTAAAGATAAAAAATGTGATTAAGAACGGTAAAATATATAAAGATAATCACATATATGAGGATGTTTTTATCAAGCCTTCAGTAAATGTAGATTGCATAAAAGAAGACCTATTTCATATTGAAGCTAAAGGAAAATTTGTAAATGTAATAAAAGTGCATCCAGGGTTATTAGTAACTAAAAAAGAAGAAAGAGAAGTAAAAGTAAATAGAGGATTAGTTCAATGTGTTGAAGGTAAAGGAGAAATTGTAAACAAAATAGCTGTAATAGAAAGACATAAAAATAGTGGAAAACACTGTGTTGGATTTATAGAAGGATTAGGACTTAAAAAAGCTGCTATAGCTCAGACAATTGCACACGATTCTCATAACATAATTGTATTAGGTGATAATGATAAAGATATGGAAATAGCAGTGAATAATATTATACACAACAATGGAGGTATTGCATTTGTATCTGAGGGTAAATTGCTGGAGTGTTTAAAATTGCCAATAGGTGGACTTATGACATCTCAGAATCCAGATTTGGTCATCGATAAAATTACAAAGCTGAATTTGCTTGCAGTGAAGTTTGGTATTAAAAAAGAAGTTGATCCATTTTTAACACTTGCTTTTATGGCGCTTCCAGTGATTCCAGATATAAAAATAACTTCAAGAGGATTGTTTGATTATTCCAAATTTGATTTTATAGATTTATTTACGGATGCTTAATCATATATTATGGAAATTTTGCGTAGAGTTTAAGTTTGAGGTATAATTTTATAATAAAGTATAATTTTTACTAGAAAGAGGTTATGATATGTCAAAAGATGCAAAGAAGAATATATTAGATGCAGCTATGAAGGTAATTGCTAGGGAAAAAATAAGTGGTACTCGTATGCATATGATTGCAAAAGAAACGGATAGAAGTCAGGCTAATTTGCACTACTATTTTCCAACTAAAAATGATATAATGATAGCCCTTTTAGATGATATACAAAAACAATTTTCAGAGAATCGTAAGCAGTATATTGATTTAGACAATAAAGATGTTTTTCAAAATATAAGAGGTTTTTTTGAACAAAAGGAAGATGATATTTTAAATAACAAAGAATTAGATTATGTGCAGCTTGATTACTGGGTTCAAGGTACAGTAAATAAGGAAATAAGGGAAAAATTTCAGAAAACCTTTAATATATGGCGCAGTAGTATTAAGGAAGTCTTAAGTAAAGGGAAGTTTAAAGATGGTGCAGATGATAACTATAAAGATATGCTTACATATATAATGGTATCTTTAATGTTAGGAGCATCACTGCAGTATCTTATTGATGAAGACAAATTTGATTTGAAAAAATATTTTGATGCAGCTGAAGGCCTTATTGGTCAGTGTTTAGAAGAAGAAAGTTAGTTATTTATTGGCAAGGATAATACCATTTTAATTATATATTTATGAAAATTGTAACTATGGGAGTACAAGTATGGAAAGAGAGAGAGAAACAACAGGAGGTATAATTGTTGCAGCAGGAAAAACATCAGAAAAAAATGAAATATGGCCATTACGTAAGATTGGTTCCATTACTATAATAAAGAGAATTGTTTTAACTTTTCAAAAGGCTGGAATTTCCAATATTGTGGTAGTCACTGGTTATAGGTCTCAGGAAGTTGAACACAATTTAGCTTATTATGGGGTTATATTTCTTTATAATCCAAAGTATGAAGATTCACAGATGATTGATTCAGTAAAAATAGGATTGAATTTCTTAAAAAATAAATGTGATAAGGTAATAGTTAATCCAGTAAGTGTTCCTTTATTCACACCAGAAACCATTCAAAAAATGATAGAATGCGATAAAGAGTTACTTTCACCCTGTTATCATTCTAAAATTGGACATCCTATTTTAATATCTTCTAAAGTAATTCCCGAAATTTTAAAATACAATGGTGATAAAGGTATGGAGGGAGTTATCCAAAATATTGGGGTTTCAAGGTATGTGATGGATGTAGAGGATGAGGGTATTTTAAATGGTATAGGAGATTCTTGTCAGTTAGAAAAGCTTTTAAGAAAACATAATCAGCGTATTCTACATCCATTTGTTAAAATAAGCATTGAAAAGGAAACCTTGTTTTTCAATTCAAGAACAAAATTGCTTTTGCTCCTAATTCAAAATACACATTCTGTGAGAAATGCATGTAAACATATGGCACTTTCTTATAGTAAAGCATGGAACATGTTAAATCAATTGGAAGAGGAATTAGGTTACGCAGTAGTTAAAAGAAAACATGGTGGTCGAAATGGTGGAAAAACTTATTTGACAAAAGAAGGAGAAGAATTTTTAAGGAGATATGAGCAATTTGAACACAATGTTCGTCAATATGCAAAAGATGAGTTCGATAGATTATTTCAGGAATAGATAGAATGTTTTGTATTAGAATTCACTAATAGAATAGGCAAGTTCTTTTTATAAAGAATTTGATAAAGATTAACTTCCATTTTATAATAATTATAACAGTAATTGTTAAAAATTATAAATAGGAGGTTATTTATGTTTAGGCTAAATATTAACGGTAAGGATGTAGTTTCTGATACTGATAAACCCCTATTGCGTTTTTTAAGAGATGATTTGAAAATCACTTCTGCAAAAGACGGCTGCAGTGAAGGTGCATGTGGAACATGCACTATTTTAGTAGATGGAAAGGCAGTAAAAGCTTGTGTACAAAAAGTATCAAGATTTGTGGACAAGAAAATTTTAACTGTTGAGGGATTAAGCAAGAGAGAAAAAGAAGTTTATGAATATTGTTTTGGAGAAGCAGGTGCAGTGCAGTGTGGTTTTTGCATCCCTGGAATGATAATTTGTGCAAAAGCCCTCCTAGATACTAACTTTAATCCAACAAAGTTAGATGTAAAGAAGGCAATTAGAGGTAATATCTGCCGCTGTACTGGATATAAAAAAATAGAAGAGGCCATTTTAATGGCAGCAAAATATTTTAGGCGCAATCTTGAGATATCAGCACCTGTTGATAAATTAGGAATGAATCAAAAGTTTAAACGTGTAGATGTAGATGAAAAGGTAAATGGAACAGGTATTTTTGTGGATGATATTGAATTACCAGAAATGATTTATGCTAAAGCAGTTCGGTCTAAATATCCAAGGGCTATTGTAAATAAAATTGATATCAGTAAAGCACAGGCACATCCTGATTGTGTAAAAGTTTTACTGGCAAAGGATGTTCCACATAATATTATTGGACACATAAAACAAGATTGGGATGTAATGATTCCAGAAGGGGGAACAACTAGGTATATAGGAGATTGCCTGGCACTAATAGCAACTTATCATAGAGACAAGTTAGATGAGGTGTGTAAATTGGTTGATGTAGAATACACAGAATTGCAGCCAATCACTTCTCCTGAAGATGCTCTGAGAGCAGATGCACCTCTAATTCATGCAGATGGTAATATTATGAGCCGTTCTATTATACAGCGTGGAAATGCAGATGAAGCAATTAAAAATTCTAAATATGTGATAACAAGAAAATATAAAACTCCATTTCAGGAACATGGATTTATGGAACCAGAGTGTGCAATTGCAGCACCTGAAGGCAAAGATGGTATTTTGCTGTATTCAGGTTCACAATCTGTTTATGATGAGCAGCGTGAAATTTCAAACATGCTTCAAATTCCAAAAGAAAAAGTACATTGTCATTCCCAGCTTGTTGGAGGTGGCTTTGGTGGTAAGGAAGATATGAGTGTTCAACATCTTGCAGCATTAATGGCATGGCACACAAAAAAACCAGTGAAAGTAAAGTTTTCAAGACAGGAAAGCTTAAATTATCATGTTAAACGGCATGCAATGGAAATGGAATTTACAACAGCTTGTGATGAAAACGGATATTTGACTGCTATGAAAGGCGTAATTATTGCAGATACAGGTGCTTATGCATCTTTAGGTGGACCTGTATTACAAAGAGCATGTACTCATGCAGCAGGACCATATAATTATCAGAATATTGACATTTTGGGTATGTCAGTTTATACAAATAATGTTGTGGCTGGAGCATTTCGCGGCTTTGGAGTGACACAAAGCTGTTTTGCTGCTGAAAACAATATTAACTTACTAGCAGATATGGTGGGTATATCACCTTGGGAAATGCGCTATCGTAACGCAATTCGTCCAGGACAGGTACTTCCAAATGGTCAAATAGCAGATGATAGTGTTGCAATGTCAAAATGCCTGGAAGTTGTTAAAGATGTATACGAATCAAATCCTTATGCAGGACTTGCCATAGCCTTTAAAAACAGTGGAACTGGAGTGGGAAATAGAGATATTGGTCGTTGTATTTTATCTGTGAAAAATGGAAAAGTTCATATTAGAACCTCTGCAGCTTGTATGGGACAAGGAATTGCAACAATGTGTACTACTATATTTTGTGAAGCAACTGGTTTAAATCCAGCACTTGCTGTTCATGAAAGAGCAGATACTATATATACACCTGATTCTGGAACTAGCACTGCATCTAGACAAACTGTTGTAACTGGGGAAGCTGTAAGACGGGCATCTGAAAAGCTAAAGGCGGAATTAAATAAAGGATTAAATCTTTACGATTTAGAAGGAAAGGAATTTTATGGGGAATATTCTGCAAAAACAGATCCAATGGGATCTCCAAAGAAAAATCCAGTAAGTCATGTAAGCTACAGTTATGGGGCTCAAGTTGTTATCCTTAATGAGAAGGGAAAGGTTGAAAAGGTAGTTGCAGCATATGATGTTGGAACACCTGTTAATATTCAGGCCGTTGAAGGACAGATTGAAGGCGGAATTGTTATGGGACTTGGATATGCTTTGACAGAAGAATTTAAAGTTGAGGGGGGCTATCCCAAGACCAAATTAGGAACACTAGGACTTATGAGATCAACAGATACTCCAGAACTTGAAGTTATTCTTGTACAAGGTAATGGGAAAATTGCTGAAGCCTATGGAGCAAAAGGCTGCGGGGAATTATGTCTGATTCCAACAGCACCAGCTTGCGCTCATGCATACTACAGATTAGATGGCAAATTCCGTAATCAACTGCCACTGAAAGATACATTTTACAAGAAGACAAAGAAATAAAAAGCTATTTTATTATATAAGCTGTGACTTTTTTCAAAGTTTTATGAATTATACATGGGGGGATTGTATGAAAAATATTAGCAAGTCTGTAAAGAAAAAAGATCATGAGCTAAAGATGAGTGGTCATGCTATTTATGTAGATGATTATGTAATGGATGATATGCTCTATGGCAAGCTGTTACATTCAACAAAGGCAAAAGCTAAGATTATGGATGTTCGTATTCCCAAATTGCCTGAAGGATATTTTGTAGTTGATAAAAATGATGTGCCAGGTGTAAACCGTGTTGCAATAGTAGAGAATGATACACCTGTTTATGCTGAAAATACTGTAGAGTATGTTGGAGAACCTATTTTAATGGTTGTGGGACCTGATTTTAAGGAAGTTAAGAGAATTTTAGGTGAAATTGTTATAGTATATGAAGAACAAGTTCCTGTCTTGGACATGAGAAAATCTAATACTGTTTTTTTTCATTATAAATGTGAAAAAGGGGATGTTTATAGGGCTTTAAAAGAAGCTGATGAAGTCTTTGTTGAAACCTTTGAAACAGGTTATCAGGAACAAGCGTATCTTGAAACTCAGGGAATAATTGCTTATCCACATGATGGACGAATGACCATACGTGGTTCTATGCAGTGTCCTTATTATGTATATGGTGCAGTTTCCAAAGCTTTAGGATATGATGAAAAGGATATTCAAATTATTCAGGATGTTACTGGAGGAGGCTTTGGAGGTAAGGAAGATATTCCGTCCATACTTGCATGTCAGACTGCAGTGGCAGCTAAAAAAGCTAATAAACCTGTAAAAGTAATATTTGACAGGCGAGAAGATATGGAATTTACTTCAAAGCGCCATCCATCTATTTGTACTTATAAAGTGGCAGTTAAAGATGGCACAATTACAGGCATGGATATTGATGTGCTGTTCAACAGTGGTGCATATACTACTCTTTCTCCTGTTGTTTTACAACGTGGAGTAATTTGTGCAAGCGGTGCATATAGAATAGAAAATTTGCATATTGAGGGGCGTGCAGTTAAGACAAATACGGTACCTTGTGGTGCATACCGTGGCTTTGGTGCTCCACAGACTTTCTTTGCAGTAGAGATGATGATGAATCATATTGCAAAGAAAATGGGTGTAGATTCTCTTGAACTAAAGGAAAAATATATGGTCAAACAGGGTGATTCTACTTCTACAAGTGGAGAGTATCATTTTCATGTACCTCTGCCTGAAATGATCAAGAGAGCTGATGAGCTTGCTAGTTATCGTAAAAAACGCAAGATGTATAAGAATCAAAAGGGCAGGTACCGAAAAGGTATTGGAATGTCATTGTTTTTTCATGGTTGTGGTTTTACAGGAAGTGGAGAACGTGATTTCATAAAGGCTGTTGTAAAAATTAGAAAAAACATAGATGATACAGTAGAACTTTTAGTAAGTAACTCAGACATAGGACAGGGCATCAAAACTACTTTTTGCAAAATTGCTGCAGATACTCTTGGTATTTCTTATGATAGAGTAATTGTAAATAATCCAGATACGGATCGTGTACCTGATTCAGGTCCTACTGTAGCAAGTCGTTCTTTAATGGTAGTTGGAGAATTGCTTAGACGTGCAGCAGAAAAACTTAAGGGAGAATGGAAGAGTGGAGAAGAACAAATTGTAGAGGAACATTTTGTGGAGCCTGGCTTTATGATTCCATTTAATCTGGAAAAATTCAAAGGAGATGCTTATCCAACCTTTTCCTGGTCTGTAAATGTCATTGAAGTGGAGGTGGATACACTTACTGCTATTACAAAGGTAACTGGAGCATGGGGGATTTTTGATGTAGGTGTTCCCATAGACATGAATATTATACAGGGACAGATGCAGGGAGGTTTTTTACAAGGGATTGGATATGCTTCTATGGAACATATGGAATGTAATGACAAAGGCGTAATTCGTAATAATAGCTACAGTGACTATATTATTCCAACAGCAGTAGATGTACCAAATCTTGTAACCGAAATAGTAGATAATCCGTATAGTTATGGTCCATATGGAGCAAAAGGTGCAGGTGAACTTCCTCTTGTTGGTACAGCTCCAGCTTATGTGGAAGCTGTGGAAAATGCACTTGATGCAAATTTAAATAAAGCTCCATTTACTCAAGAAGATACTATGAAGGTTTTACAGGAGGTGCTTAAGTAATGATAAAATTTATGCTTAATGGGAAAGAAGTTAGCTCTTCTGCCAATGAAAATGAGCGTTTACTTGATGTACTTAGAAATGAATTTCATATTACTGGTGTAAAATGTGGCTGCAAGGAAGGAGAATGTGGTGCTTGTTCTGTTATACTTGATGGAAGACTAGTTAACTCCTGTCTGGTGGCAGTAGGAAGTATAGAGGGAAGTAATGTTATGACTATTGAAGGATATCGTGAAACCAAGCAATTTGAAGTTCTTGATAAGGCATATGCCTCTGTTAGTGCTGTGCAGTGTGGTTTTTGCATTCCTGGTATGGTACTTGCATCTGAGTGTATACTTTCAAAAAATCCAAATCCTACAGAAGCAGAGATTAGAGAAGGTATTTCTGGAAATCTTTGCAGATGTACTGGCTATAATGCCATTGTTAAAGCCATTGGTATTGCAGCAAAGGAGGGAAAAGGTTTATGGTAAATAGTTATATGCCATTATCTTTAAAAGAAGCACTGCATATCCTTGCAAAAGAGGATGTTACCCCTTATGCAGGAGGAACGGATTTAATGATTAAGGCAAATGAAGATGCCAGATATTTATTTTTAAATAAAGTAGCTGAGATGAAAAGTATAGTAGAAGATGAAAATTATATTCGTATTGGTGCAGGTGTTACTTTCTCAGATGTTATTGAAAATAAATCAACTCCTGCCATTCTAAAAGAAGCAGTAGAACAGATTGCAGCACCTGCAATTCGAAACCTAGGTACCGTTGGAGGAAATATATGCAATGGATCACCTAAAGCAGACAGTGCACTTATCTTTTTTGTTACAGACTCCAAATTACGTCTTGTGAGCAGTAAAGGAGAGAGGGTTATTCCCATTAATGAATTTTATCTTGGGAGAAAAAAGACTTCTCTTAAAAAGGATGAATTACTTGCTGAAATTCTCATGAGTAAGGAAGGCTTTGATAACTATTATTATAAGAAGGTAGGAGCAAGAAATGCCTTAGCAATTTCCAGAGTATCTTTTGCAGGTATTCTTAATATAGAAGACAATAAAATTTCTAATTGCAGTACAGCCTTTGGTGCAGTTAGTGATGTTGTCATAAGGCGTCCAGATATTGATAAAATGCTCATTGGCAAGACTATTCAAGAAGCAAAAGTTTTAAAAAAAGATTATCTTGCAGCATATGATAAGATTATTATTCCTATAAAAGGTAGGATTTCAGCAGAATATAGGAAGATTGTATGCATGAATTTACTTAGAGATTTTCTTGAAAGCAATGAAATTTAAATATACAGAGTTTTAAATTAATATAAGCATAATGCGAAGCAAAGCTTCGCATTATGCTTATATTACAAGATTTGAGTTATCAAATCTCAACTAGAGACTTTGATAGTCACCGTTCCAAACTATGTTCCTATATATTTGTGGATCAGTATCTCCTTCTGTGCTAATGAGTAAAACTTTGGAGTTTTTATCAAGTTTTAATGTTTCACCTAAGTCTTTATATTTGTTGTCGGATAAAATCGATAAGAGTCCTGCTGTTACAGCGCCTGATTCGCCGGATATTATTCTACTATCGCTTTTAAGAGGATTTCCTAAGACACGCATTCCTCTTGCTGTTACCCAGTCAGGGGCTGACACGAATACATCTGCACAGCATTTCAAAATATCCCAGCCAACAGGGTTAGGTTCACCACAGGCAAGGCCAGCCATTATGGTATTCATTTCTCCTGTGACAGCTTCAAGTTTACCTGCTTTGCAGGATCTATAAAAACAATCAGCCTTTTCAGGCTCTACAATAACGATCTTTGGTGGATTTTTTTCAAATGTGGAAATAAATATACTTGCTATAACGGAAGCAAAGGCTCCTACACCTGCTTGTAAAAATACATGAGTTGGAATAGTTCCATGTAATTGTTCAATAGCTTCTTGAGCTAAAGTAGAATATCCTTTCATGATCCATGTAGGAACTTCAGTATATCCTTCCCAAGCTGTATCCTGAATAACTTCCCATCCATTTTTAGAAGCTTGCTCAGCTGTAAAACGTACTGTATCGTCATAGTTCCAATCAGTTACACTGACATCTGCATCAAATTCAGCTATATTATTTACTCTATTTTGGGTGCTTCCTTTAGGCATATATACAATACATTTATATCCAAGTTGTTTTGCCATCCAGGCAACTCCTCTTCCATGATTACCATCTGTAGTTGTAGCAAAAATAAGATTTCCCAGTTCACTTTTTAGTTTTTCAGATTTTAATGCTGAAAATGGAAGCTCAGATATATCCTTACCTAATTTTTGTGATAGGTGTTTACCAATAGCATAGGAAGCACCTAATACTTTAAATGCATTTAATCCAAAACGAAAAGATTCATCTTTTACAAAGATATTAGATAGTCCTAAAAAATTTGCTAATTCATCTAAGTTGACGAGAGGAGTTTGTTTATATTGCTCAAAACTTTCATGGAAGCTTTTAACTTCATGTAAGTCACTTTTATTTAATAAAGGTTTATGTTCTTTAAGATTTTTTTTACCATTAACAATCCATTTCAACGATAAGTCACCCCCAAAAAATATAAATTTTTAATAAATACTGCTAACCAGTTAATCCACTTTTATTATAATTCTGAATTATTTTTGTGTCAATATATTAACATAAATGGTTTTTGATGGTAAAAATCTACCCTTGATGATTGCTATTCATGTTTTTCTTGGTGATTTTCAGAAGAGATTTCAATATTAGTGACATTTTTTTCACCATGGTTTAAAAATGCATTGAGAATTATTGCAACTACAGAAGCAGAAACTATACCACTGCTGAAGATTGATTTAAAAAATTGAGGAGTATGATCAAGTATACCAGGGACAACGGTAACTCCAAGGCCTACGCCAATGGAACAGGCAACTACTAGCATATTTGAATTTTTATCAAAGTCTACACTTGAAAGCATTTGTATGCCGGCTACTGCTACCATTGCAAACATTATAGTTGTAGCTCCACCTATAACTGGCTGAGGAATGATGGTAGCTAAGGCTGCAAATTTAGGAATTAATCCAAGGCATATGAGGATGATTCCAGAAACAATTACAACAAAACGGCTTTTCACTTTACTTAGAGCTAAAAGTCCTAAATTTTGATTAAAAGTTGTATAAGGAAAAGAATTGAATATACCACCTAAAACTGTTGCAATTCCTTCAGCCCTAAGGCCTCGTACAATATCATTTTCTGTAATCTTTTTTTGGCAAATTCTACCTATACCAAGATATGTGCCTGTGGATTCAATCATTACTGTAAGCATGACAAAAGTCATCATAACTATAGATGCAACATTGAATTTAGGTATACCAAAATTTAATGGACTAACAAAACTTACCCATTTTGCATTTACAACTACTGAAAAATCTACTTTTTCCATGAATGCAGCAACTATTGTGCCTAAAATAATTCCATTTAAAACAGAGATTGCTTGAAAAAATCCTTTAAAGAATTTGTTTGATAATATGACAACTATCATTACGAAAGTACCAAGTAAAAGATTAGAGATACTTCCAAAATCCTTAGCTCCTGAACCACCACCTAGACTACTAATACCAACATTAATTAGAGAGAGACCTATTATTGTTACTACAGTACCTGTTACTACCGTTGGAAAAAACTTTAACACTTTTCCGTATATTGGTGCAATTAATACTACAATAAGTGCTGCTACTATTATGGCACCGTAGGCTGTTGCCATTCCATAACTTTTACCAATAATAATGATAGGGCCAACAGCAGCAAAAGTACATCCTAAAATTGCAGGTAATTTAATACCAACATAAGGTCCTATACCAATTGCTTGTATTAGAGTTGCTATACCACAAGTAAACAAATCTGCAGCTACTAAAAGTTCCAGCTGCCTAGGTGTCAAACCTACGGAAGAGGCGATGAGTATAGGAACAGCTACAGCACCTGCATACATTGCAAGCACATGTTGAAGTCCTAAAGTAAAAAGTTTTGGAAGAGGAAGCATTTCATTTACCTTGTTTACAGATTGTTCCGACATTGTAAAACCTCCTATAAATAAGCTTATATCAAAGTAATGCAATTTAAGGTTGGATTTACTAGTTAGTATATTTTATTCTAATAATATTAATAATATTTTATCAATATTACAATTAAATAAAAATCCAATGGTGTTATAAATTTTAGAATTGCTTTATGAATTATTTTGAACTAAAGTAAAATTAATTTATTATTGACAAAAATATCCTATTATTATAAAATCAAATTATACTAACTAGTTAATCCGATTTTTAAATTACATCATATCTAAGACAAAATATGTTTGCATTAAAACATTTTATTCAATCATTACAATTAGGAGGCATATCTTATGGAAAAGCTAAAAGAACTTATCCAAAATTTAAAAAAACTAGACTATAAAAATATGTATAATAATGATTTCTTTTTAACCTGGGAAAAAACAGATGAGGAGCTTAAGGCAGTTTTTACAGTAGCTGATATTTTACGTGAAATGAGAGAAAATAATATATCACCACGTATATTTGATAGTGGACTAGCAATTTCATTGTTCCGTGATAATTCTACAAGAACAAGATTTAGTTTTGCAAGTGCATGCAATTTGCTTGGACTTAAAGTTCAGGACCTTGATGAAGGAAAATCACAGATTGCCCATGGTGAAACTGTTCGTGAAACAGCAAATATGATTTCTTTTATGGCGGATGTTATAGGAATTAGAGATGATATGTTTATAGGAAAAGGAAACAAGTATATGCATAAAGTTTCTCAATCAGTTCAAGAGGGATATAAAGCAGGAATTCTTGGACAGCGTCCTACTCTTGTAAATCTTCAGTGTGATATAGACCATCCAACTCAATGTATGGCAGATTTACTTCAATTAATTCATTATTTTGGTGGAGCAGAAAAACTTAAAGGCAAAAAAATGGCTATGACATGGGCTTACTCTCCATCTTATGGTAAACCATTATCTGTACCTCAAGGAATTATTGGATTGATGACGAGAATGGGTATGGAAGTTGTACTTGCACATCCTGATGGATATGACATACTGCCAGAAGTAGAAGAGGTTGCAAAAAATAATGCTAATAAGAGTGGAGGTGAATTTATTAAAACTAACTCTATGAAAGAAGCTTTTAAAAATGCAGATATAGTATATCCAAAGAGTTGGGCTCCATTTGCTGCTATGGAAAAACGTACTAAATTGTATGGAGAAGGTAAATTTGATGAAATAAAAGTACTTGAAAAGGAACTTTTAAATCAAAATGCCAATTATAAAGATTGGGAATGTACAGAAGAAATGATGAAGCTTACTAAGGATTCTAAAGCATTATATATGCATTGTTTACCTGCAGATATTACGGGAGTAAGTTGTAAACAGGGGGAAGTAGCTGCTTCTGTATTTGATAGATATCGTGAAGAACTTTATAAACAGGCAGGATATAAACCATATATTGTTGCTTCAATGATTTTCTTAAGTAAGGTAAAAGATCCTGCAAAAACACTTACAGAAATTATTGAAGCAAAGCCACCGAGGTTTTTAGCAAAGTAAAATATATTGCAAGGGGGGAATATAAATGAGTGATAGGATGCGGCCTATTTCTTTTGAAAAAATGCTTGTTTGGATTACAAGAGAATTAAAAGAAAAGGAATCTATTTTTGGAATTCATAAAAATAAATTTTATAAAAATGAAAGTGGGAAATCAATTGAGGTATTTGGTGAAAAGCTAGCTTCACCCCTTGGACCTGCTGCTGGACCAAATACTCAATTAACTCAGAACATTGTTTCTGCTTACTTAACTGGAAGTCGATTTATTGAATTGAAAACGGTGCAAGTTATTGATGGTGAAGACTTACCAGTAGCTAAACCTTGCATCCATGCACAGGATGAAGGCTATAATGTGGAATGGTCTACAGAATTAAAAGTATCCGATGCTTTTGATGAATATATAAAAGCTTGGTTTTTGCTTCATATTTTAATGAGAGAACTTAATTTAAGCAAGCAAAGAGATTTTATGTTTAACATGAGTGTAGGTTATGATTTAAATGGAATTAAATCACCTAAAATAGATAATTACATTGAAGGAATGAGGAATGCTTCAAACACAAAAGTATGGAATGAATGTAAAAAAGCAATTACTTCTAATATGAATTTATTTGATAATTTCAATGAAAAAGATTTAGAAAAAATCTCTCCAGTTATTTGTTCATCTATTACAGTATCTACATTACATGGATGCCCTCCAGAAGAAATAGAAAAAATATCTAATTATTTACTCAGAGAAAAGAAATTAAACACTTTTATAAAGATGAATCCAACTCTTTTAGGAGAAAAGTTTGTTAGAAATACACTCAACACAATGGGATATGTTTATATAACCTTAAATGGAGATCATTTTAAAAATGATTTGCAGTATGAGGATGCAGTGGCAATGTTACAGCGTTTGAAAGATGCTGCAAAAAAAATGAATTTGGAAATAGGAGTTAAACTTACAAATACCTTGCCAGTTAAAATTCAAAACAGTGAATTACCTGGGGAGGAAATGTATATGTCAGGACGTTCTCTTTTTCCACTTACAATATCATTAGCAAATAAATTAGCCAAAGAATTTGAAGGCGATTTGCAGATATCTTATTCAGGTGGTGCAGATTTTTTTAATGTTGATAAAATTTTAGCTGTAGGAATTCAACCAGTGACATTTGCAACTACTATTTTAAAGCCAGGTGGATATGAGAGGATAACTCAAATGGCTCAAAAGGTAGAGAAAAAGCTTAAGGGTGCCTTTTCACAAATTGATACAGATATGTTATCAAAATTATTATTGGAAGCTTTAAATGACAAACATTATCTTAAAAATTCAAGAACTGTGGAGGGTAGAAAACTTTCTATAGAACTTCCTATTTATGATTGTGCAGCAGCACCTTGCAGCACAGGGTGTCCTATAAACCAACAAATTCCTGAATATATAGCTTTGGCTGAAAAAAAGAAATATGATGAAGCTTTTTCTATAATTGCTAAAGACAATGCTTCGCCAGCAATTACAGCAACTATTTGTAATCACAACTGTCAGTTTAAATGTACCAGATTAGATTATGATTCATCTGTATTAATTAGGGATATGAAGAAAGTTGTTGTTTTAAATGCTGAGAAAAAATATATTGAAAATATCAAACTAGCAGATATAAAAAGTAATAAAAAGGTAGTAGTTATAGGTGCAGGTCCTGCAGGACTTTCTACAGCTCTCTTTTTGAGAAGAAATGGTATGGATGTAACTGTAATGGACAAAAAAGAAAAACCTTATGGTGTAGTAAGATATGCAATTCCTGATTTTAGAATTCCATATGAAATGATTGATCAGGATTTTGAACTTATAAAAAAGCAGGGAGTAAAATTTAAATTTGGCATTAATGAAAACTTTAATATAGATGAATTAAAAGAGAAATATGATTATATTATCCTTGCAATAGGTGCTTGGAAACAGGGAAGAGCACCTTTAAAAGAAGGCAGCGAAAAAGCTGTAAATGCTATTGAATTTCTTGGAAGATATAAATCAGAAAAAGAAAACATAAATTTGGGAAAGCAGGTTTGTATTATTGGTGGTGGAAATGTAGCAATGGATGCAGCAAGAGCAGCTAAGAGGATAGCTGGAGTGGAAAATGTTTCTGTTATATATAGAAGAACTAGAGAATATATGCCTGCAGATTCTGAAGAATTAGATTTAGCTATTTCTGACGGTGTTGTATTTAAAGAGCTTCTTGCACCAATGTCTATTAGGGAAAATAAATTGCTTTGTCAGGAGATGACTTTAGGAGAAAGAGATGCTTCAGGCAGGAGAAGTCCTGTTCCAAGTGGTAAAGAGGTTGTTTTAGATGCGGATACTGTTATTGCTGCTGTAGGAGAAAAAGTAGATAGTGATTTGCTGAAAAGAAACGGAATAGAATTAGATTCTAAGGGTTTTCCTAAATTAAATATAGCTTGCGAGACCAATATTTCCAATGTATATATTCCAGGAGATGCAAAAAAAGGACCAGCTACAATTGTAAAGGCAATAGCAGATGGAAAGGCAGTTGCAAAAGATATATTGTCAAAAGAAGGCTTGAATAACGATTTTGAGAAAAAAGTTATCCCTATAGATAAAGAGGAAATATATGGTAGAAAGGGCGTATTAAGAGATTCACAAAATTGCGAAGAAGAACCTGAAAGATGTCTTTCTTGCAGTAACATTTGCGAATTGTGTGTTGATGTTTGTCCTAATAGAGCCAATGTAGTTATTAATGTAGAAGGAGGATTTGCTTCTTCTCATCAGATTATACATTTAGATGGTATGTGTAATGAATGTGGTAATTGTGGAGTTTTCTGTCCATATAAAGGAAATCCATATAAAGATAAGGTGACAGTTTTCTGGAATGAAAATGACTTTGAAAATAGTGATAACAAGGGCTTTTATATTGTTGATATTAAAAAAGGCATTTGTAAAGTTAGAAGAGAAGATGACAAAGTTGTCATGTACACCATTGGTGAGAAAGACATTGTCTCAAAAGAGATGGAATATGTAATTAGGAGCTGTATAGATAAATATAGTTACATGCTGTAATTTAACATTTAAAACAAATGGGGGGAAATATATGTTATTAATAGGAAATGGCAAGCTTATTACTAGAGATGATGCTAGACCCATTATTGATAATGGATGTATTGCTGTAAAGGAAAATAAAATTATTGAAATTGGTTCAACTGAAGCATTAAAGAAAAAATATAAAGATGCAAGGTTTATTGATGCAAAGAATAAGCTTATTATGCCAGGATTTATCAATACTCATATGCATTATTACAGCACTTTTGCCAGAGGGATGGCAAATGACAGTCCTCCAGCAAAAAATCTTATGGATATACTTACAGGACTATGGTGGAGACTTGACAAGGTATTAACTCCAGAGGACATATATTATAGTGCTATTGTACCAATGATTGATGAAGTTAAAAATGGTGTTACAACTGCTTTTGACCATCATGCAAGTGCTTATTCAGTTAAGGGAAGTTTGTTTAAAATAGCTGAAGCTGCAGAAAAGATAGGTATCCGCAGTAGTTTATGTTATGAAACTTCAGATAGAGATGGAGAAAAAATTGCTGATGAAGGTATTGCTGAAAATGTAGAATTCATTAAGTATTGCAATGATAAAAAAGACGACATGATTAAAGGTATGTTTGGACTTCATGCTTCTATGACGATTTCAGATAAAACCTTGGAAAAATGCATGGATGCTATTGAAAATTTAAATACTGGTTTTCATGTTCATACAGGAGAAGGTATACAGGATTTGCAGATTACCAAGGAAAGGTATGGAAAAGGTATTGTACAGAGATGGTATGATGCAGGAGCACTTTCAGATAAGACAATTTTAGTTCACTGTATTCATGTTTCAGATGAGGAAATGGACCTGATTAAAGAGAAAAATACAATAGTGGTTCACAATCCTGAATCCAATATGGGCAATGCTGTAGGTGTATCTCCTGTACTAAAAATGTACAAGAAGGGAATTTTATTGGGGCTTGGTACAGATGGTTATACTGCAGATATGATGGAATCTTACAAAGTAGGAAATATTATTCACAAACATGCTTTTGAAGATTCTACTGTAGCTTGGACTGAAATTCCACAGATGTTTTTCTATAATAATAGAGAGATTGTTGAAAGATTTATTGATGGAAAAATTGGAGTTATAAAAGAAGGAGCACTGGCAGATATAATTATTGTAGACTACAACTCACCTACACCAATAAACGAAAGCAATATTAATTCGCATTTATTATTTGGTATTAATGGACGTTGTGTAGATACAACCATTATAAATGGTGAAGTTATTATGGAAGATAGGAAACTTGTAGGCATTGATGAAGAAAGAATTATGGCAAGAAGCAGGGAACTGGCACAAGATCTGTGGAAGCGTTTTTAAATATAGTTAAAATGGGGGGAGTTTAAATGACGTTAGATTTAAATAAACAAAAAATATTGGAGATGGCAGAAAAATATAAAACTGAAATATCCAAGTTTTTAAGGGATATGGCTGCAATTCCAAGTGAAAGCTGCGGTGAGGAAAAAGTTATACTGAGAATAAAAGAGGAAATGGAAAAAGTAGGCTTTGACAAGGTAGAAATAGATCCAATGGGTAATGTACTTGGATATATAGGGCATGGTAAACACCTTATTGCCATGGATGCTCATATAGACACAGTAGGTATAGGGGATAGGAATCTGTGGAAATATGATCCTTATGAAGGCTATGAGGATGATGAAGTGATTTTAGGAAGAGGTGTATCAGATCAGGAAGGTGGAATGGCTTCCATGGTCTATGCAGGTAAGATAATTAAAGAGCTTGGTCTTGAAGGAGATTATACATTAGTAGTAACAGGTACTATTCAAGAAGAAGATTGTGATGGACTTTGCTGGCAGTATATAATCAATGAAGACAAGGTGAGACCAGAATTTGTAGTTATCACAGAACCAACTTCATTGAATATATATAGAGGACATAGAGGAAGGATGGAAATAAAAGTTACAACTCACGGTGTTAGCTGCCATGGATCTGCACCAGAAAGAGGAGATAATGCAATTTTTAAAATGGCACCTATATTAAATGAATTAAAGGAATTAAATGAAAGGTTGATTGATGATAAGTTTTTAGGAAAAGGCACATTGACTGTATCTGAAATCTTTTTCTCATCACCTTCAAGATGTGCTGTAGCAGATGGATGCAGTATTTCCATTGACAGAAGGCTTACTGATGGTGAAAGCTGGGAATATGCAATTGAACAAATTAAAAATTTACAATCAGTTAAAGCTGCAGGAGCTGAGGTTGAAATGTACACTTATGAAAGACCTTCCTATACAGGATTAAAATATCCTACAGAATGTTTCTTCCCAACCTGGGTACTGCCTAAAGATCATAAAGTGTGCCAAAATGTTATAAGCTGTTATAAAGATTTGTTTAAGAGTGAACCAAAGGTAGATAAATGGACATTTTCTACAAATGCAGTTTCCATTATGGGAAGATATAAAATACCATGTATAGGTTTTGGACCAGGTCACGAAGACCAAGCTCATGCACCTAATGAAAAGACCTGGAAAGATGAATTGGTCAAATGTGCAGCAATGTATGCACTTATTCCATTATCTTATGTAACAGATTATGTAAATAAATAATTATGCGGAGGAATCACAATGGGATTTTGTAAACTGGTTATAGCATTAGGTGGAAATGCACTTCAAGAACCTAATACTCCAGCTACAGCTGAGGCACAACTGAAAGTGATAAAAAAAACTTGTGAATATATTGCAGATATAAGCTGTAAGGGGTATGAGCTTTTAATAGTTCATGGAAATGGTCCCCAAGTGGGAAGAATTTTACTTGCGTCTGAGGCTGCTAATAGTGTTACACCAGTTATGCCTCTTGATGTATGTAGTGCTATGAGTCAGGGATATATAGGATATCATATTCAGCAGTCACTGAGAAAGGCACTGGATAAGAGAAAAAAGAAAGTGCCAGTAGTAACTCTCATAACCCAGGCAGTAGTTGACAAAAATGATCTTGCATTTAAAAATCCAACCAAACCCATAGGCACTTTTTACAGTGAAGAAGAGGCGAAAAAGCTTAAAGAAGAAAAAGGTTATGTGATGAAAGAGGATTCTGGAAGAGGGTGGAGGAGAGTAGTAGCTTCACCTTTCCCAAAAAAGATAGTTGAACTTCCAGTAATTAAAGTGCTGTGGGATTCTACCATTTGCGTAGCAGCTGGAGGTGGCAGTATTCCTGTTGTTGAAAAAGAAGATGGATCATTAGAAGGTGTTGCAGCAGTTATAGACAAGGATCTTGCAGCTGAAAGACTTGCAGAAGATATGAATGCAGATATTTTTATGATATTAACAGAAGTTGAAAAGGTATCACTTAACTTTAAAAAAGCCAATCAAATTGATCTTGATCATATTACAGTGGCAGAGGCAGAAAAGTATATCGAAGAAGGTCACTTTGCTCCAGGGTCAATGCTTCCAAAGGTGAGAGCAGCACTTATGTTTGCAAAGGCAAACTCTTCCCACAAATCTATAATTACATCACTTTATAAAGGTGAAGATGCCTTAGAAGGTAAAACAGGGACAGTTATTACTTTAAATGGATAATGAAGTATACTTTAAGTTTTTTACTTAGAGGGAGGTTTTGCTCATGGGAATAGTACTTGAAGGTGGGAAAATTGTAACTGCTGTAGATTCTTATTGTTCGGATATAAGAATAGAAGGTGAAAAAGTTGTTTCAATAGGAAAAAGTTTAAAAAGATCTGGAGATGAAGTCATATCTGTAAAGGGATGCTATGTTTTACCTGGTGGTATAGATACTCATACCCACTTTGATCTGGAAAGTGGTTCTGTAGTAACTGCAGACAATTTTGAAACGGGGACAAAGGCAGCCTTGGTCGGAGGTACTACTACAATATTGGATTATGCAACACAAAACAAGGGAGAAACATTAAAAGAGGCTTTAAAAAAGCAGCACAAAAAGTCAGATGGACTTTGTTATTGTGATTATGGATTTCATATGGGCATTACAGATTGGAATGATGAAACCTGTTATGAAATGAAAGATATGATTGAAGAAGGAGTAACTTCATTTAAATTATACATGGCTTATAAGAATACACTTCAGGTAGATGACGGTGTAATATTTAAAGCTTTAAAAAGAAGTAAAGAACTAAAAGGAATTATAACTTTCCATTGTGAAAATGGTGATATTATAGAGGAGCTTATAAATGAAGCTAAATCAAAGGGAAATAAATCTCCTTATTATCATCCACGGACAAGACCGGCACAGGTTGAAAAAGAGGTAACTAAACAGTTACAGAAACTTTAGTAAAGGTTATAAAACTTTAAAAGTTTCTTATAACTAAGCCTCCCACATTCATAAAGAGTGTGGAGTGCATCCGGAAAGAATGCCAAAATCCTTTGAACTGCTGGAAGTTCCTAAAGCTTAACTAACTACAACGTAAGGATGAAATAAGCCTAAACGTGAAGGTGGCGAAAGCAGAAAAAATAGTTAAGATGGCATAGGGTTAAATCCTAAGTGCTGAAACAATGGATAATCAGCAACTAAGACTCGAATAGAGTAAAGTTCAACGACTATTCCGTAAAGGAAGTACACTACAAGCTATCGGTAGTGGAAGTGGAGGATGCCCAATTTATACTAAGTTAGTATAACGGGTAATGATATAGTCTACGCTCGTATCCGAAAGGTCGAGGCCACTAGCGTAAGCGAAATGGCATCATAGAAGCAGCGTTCTATGGTAAATATAATAAACTTTATAAATGTTCTTTGAAAACTTTATATAACTTTATAAAACATTACTCTTTTAAAGAAAATAAATGTAATCTTTTAAAATCATAATTAATCATCTCATATAATTTTGCTATATGGTCATAATAAAATTATGGAAGATGAGGTGAAAAATGATGATAAAGGCAATAAAAATAAGATTATTTCCTACCAAAGAACAAGAGATATTAATGTTCAAATCTTGTGGTGTAATGAGATTTGCTTATAATTGGGGCAGAGCTAGATGGGAGGAGCTATATAAGCAAGGTTTAGAACCTTCAAAAGGTAAGATAAGAAAAGAATTTAACAATACTATTAAAAAGCAAGAGGAATATAAATGGTTAAAAGAAGTTAGTGGTCAACTTACAGCACAGGCTTTTGATGATCTAAATAATGCGTATAAGAACTTTTTTAAAGGTTTAGCTAAATATCCTAGATTCAAAACCAAAAGAAAATCTAGAAAGTCCTTTTATGTTAGATATGATAGCATTTACTTAAAAAAAAGTGCTGTCAATATTGAAAAAATAGGCAAAGTAAAATATAAAACAAATTATGATATACCTATTTTACCTAACTATAATAATCCAAGATGTCATTTTGATGGTAAGTACTGGTATCTAACATTAGGATTTGAGCATGACGAAAATCAAGTTGAGCTTAATAAAGATTTATCTATTGGAATTGATTTGGGAGTATCTAATCTAGCTGTAGTAAATTGTATAGATAAGCCTATTAAAAACATTAATAAATGTACTAAGGTTAGGAAATTGAAAAAGAGATTAAAAAGATTACAAAAGCAAGTATCAAGAAAATATGAAGCAAATAGAATAAAAGATAGATTTAATAAAACAAATAATATTATTAAGCTAGAAAAAGTTATTAAATTTGTATATAGAAAGCTTAGTAATATCAGAGCTAATCATATACACCAAACTACTAATATGATAATAAAATTAAGGCCTTACAGAGTTGTGATGGAAGATTTAAATATTAGTGGTATGCTAAAAAACAAACATTTATCAAAAGCTATACAAGAACAAGGCTTTTATGAATTTATTAGACAAATGCAATATAAATGTAAGTTTAATGGAGTAGAGTTTATCCAAGTAGATAAATTTTATCCTAGCAGTAAAACTTGCTCTTGTTGTGGAAATGTTAAAAAAGATTTAAAACTTAAAGATAGAGTATATGTATGTGATATCTGTGGATTAGAAATAGATAGAGATAAAAACGCTTCAATAAATCTTGGTAACTACAAAATAGTATAAATGGTGATTTTGAAAAATTATACTATGTGTATCCTGCGTTGTGGGAGAATTTAAGTCCTGGGAGAGTTACACCAAACTAGAGTAGAATAAGAAACTATTCAAAATAGAACTCTGTGAATAGGAAAGGTTATTTAGTAATGAATAACATAAGTGAAATTTATAAAGTTATATAAGGTTTTTATATGCATTTATAAAGTTTATGCAACGGCAATTGTAAGGTTACTCAATATTGCAGAAATTCTAGATGTACTAGTGTATATTGTGCATTTAAGCACAAGAGAAGGATTATTAAGTATTTTAGATGCTAAAAAGAGAGGAATAAAGGTTTATGCAGAAACCTGTCCTCAATATTTGCTCTTAGATGATTCTTGCTATGGAGATAAAGATAGCAATAGTTTTGAAGGAGCAAAATATGTAATGTCACCTCCACTTAGGAAACCATATGACAATGATGCATTGTGGAAAGGAGTGTGTTATGGAGAGATAATGACTATAGGAACAGATCATTGTTCATTTAACTATAAAGGACAAAAAGAGGTTGGCAGGGATGATTTTAGCAAGATTCCAAATGGAGCTCCAGGGGTAGAGCATAGAATTGGACTAATGTATACTTACGGAGTATTAAAAAATAGAATAAGTATGAATGAAATGGTTGCACTTACTTCAACTAATGCAGCTAAATTATTTGGACTTTTCCCACAAAAAGGGACTATTGCAGTTGGCAGTGATGCTGATATTGTAGTGTGGAATCCTGATTTTTCTACATCTATTAGTGCTAAAAATCAAATGCAAAATGTAGATTATACACCTTATGAAGGCTTTGAGCAGCATGGAAGAGTGCTGCATGCCTTTTTAAGAGGAAACAAGGTCATATACAATGGAAAGCTTATTGAAGATAAGCCTATTGGAAAGTATTTATATAGGAAGACGTGGTGAACTAAAGCTATTGCTTTTTAGCAATAGCTTTTATATAAAGTGATTTTTAGGTTTAGAGGGAGTTTCTACATACTTAAAAATACATCACCTCTACAGAAAAACTGCAAAGGGGATGTATATTAGTTCTTAGTTAAGCCTGTTCAAGAGCTTGATTTAGATCATATATAAGATCATCTACACCTTCAACTCCAATTGAAAGTCTTATAAGATCAGGTGTAACTCCAGCAGCTTTTTGTTCTTCTTCTGTAAGTTCAGCATGAGTTGTACTTGAAGGATGAATTACAAGTGATTTTGCATCTGCTACATTTGCAAGCAATGAGAATAATTTTACGCTATTTATAAATTTCTTACCTGCTTCAAGTCCTCCTTTTATTCCAAATGTAAATATTGAACCTGCTCCTTTTGGCAAGTATTTTTTAGCTAAATCTTTATATGGACTTCCTTCTAATTCAGGATAGTTAATCCATGCAACTTTTGGATGTTTGCTTAGAAATTCGACAATTTTTCGTGTATTAGATACGTGTCTTTCAACTCTAAGTGAGAGAGATTCTAATCCTTGAAGAAAATAAAATGCACTTTGAGGACTTAAAGTTGCACCAGTATTTCTCAAAAGCTGTACTCTAGCCTTTAAAGCAAATGCAGGAGCACCTAGATCAGCATATACTAATCCATTATAACTTTTATCAGGTGTTGTAAAGTCAGGGAACTTTCCACTTGCTTTCCAATCAAAGTTTCCTCCATCAACTATAATTCCACCAATTGTAGTTCCATGTCCACCTATAAATTTAGTTGCAGAATGAACTACTACATCTGCACCATATTCTATTGGTCTCACAAGATATGGAGTACCAAAAGTATTGTCTATGATTAATGGTATTTTATTTTCGTGGGCAATATTTGCAACAGCTTCTATATCAAGAACATTTATTCTTGGATTTCCTATAGTTTCAGCGTAAACTGCTTTGGTTTTATCTGTAATTGCTTTTCTGAAGTTTTCAGGATCATCTGGATTTACAAATACAACTTTTATTCCAAGTTTCTTTAAAGTTACTCCAAATAATTCATAAGTTCCACCATATAATGTGCTTGCAGCAACTACTTCATCACCAGCACTTGCAACATTAAGTATTGAATATAAAATTGCTGCTAATCCTGAAGCTGTTGCAAGACCAGCAACTCCACCTTCTAGTTCAGCAACTCTCTTTTCAAATACATCTGTTGTAGGATTCATAATTCTTGAATATACATTTCCAGGCTCTTTTAATTGAAATAGATTTGCAGCATGATCTGCATTTTTAAATACATAAGAACTTGTTTGATAAATTGGTACAGCTCTTGATCCTGTTGTTGGATCTGGCTCCTGACCTGCATGTACTTGTAATGTTTCAAAGGATAATTTTCTTTCTTCACTCATTTTTTGTTCCTCCTAAATATTAAATATATTTAAAAACGAAACTTCCATAACCTGGCAAAATAAAAAATCTTCTCGTAAGATAAGTTACAAGAAGATTTTTCTTCATGCTTCTCATCTTTCAGGTTTTACCTGCTGGAATTAACACCATACATTCAAATGAAAAATGCTGGTTGTCGGGCTTCACAGGGCCAGTCCCTCCGCCACTCTGGATAAGAAGTTCCGTATTTTATTTTAAACAATAATTCTCAAATTTACAATTAATTAGTATTGTTTGCTTTCGTTGTTACAAAGTATACAGCCTTTAAATTTTGTTGTCAATAGTTAATTTTAAAAAAATTTAGATAAATTTTTTTGTTGACAAAGAAATTGAAAAACTGTATTATGTGTATAAATCAAATAAAAATTCTTATCAAGAGAGATGGAGGGACTGGCCCGATGAAATCCAACAACCTGAATAATTATTTTATTTAAGGTGTTAATTCCAGCAGGATTAACCTGGAAGATGAGAAACAAGAGAATTTAACTTTCTGTGTTTCTTACAGAAAGTTTTTTATTTTAAGCAATCAAATTAAGTTTAAATTTTTAACTTAACAATTGTGTATACTCTTTTGAACACTCATCTGATTTAAAAATATTATATTGATTTCTATTGATTGACTGGATAAACCAGAGGTCAAGTTTTACCTATCTACATAGATAGATAGGTGAAACTTGGCCTTTTCTAATTTGAATTGTTAATGGATTGAAATATAATTAATCAAGTTTTAGTTTTTAATTTTATTTAGAAAAGGAGAAAATAAGTATGAGTGTAAATGTGTTTGCAAGAACTATAGAAGAAAAAACATTTATGCATCCATGTTATAACTGCATTGCTCATAAATATGCAAGAATGCATATACCAGTAGCTCCTAAGTGTAATGTTAGTTGTAATTTTTGTAATAGAAAATATGATTGTGTAAATGAAACCAGACCTGGAGTAACAAGTGAAGTTTTAACACCTGAAGAGGCCAAAGATAAATTTAAAATAGTAAAGGACAAGGTTAGAAATTTAACTGTAGTTGGTATAGCAGGACCTGGTGATCCACTTGCAAATTTTTATGAAACAAAAAAATCTATAGAATTAATAAAAAATGAATCAAAAGATATTACATTTTGTCTTTCAACTAATGGTTTAATGCTTCCTTTTTACGTAGATAAATTGATAGAATTAGGGGTCACACATTTAACTATAACCATAAATGCAGTTAATCCTAAAATAGGTGGGGAAATATACAAATTTGTAAACTACTTGGGAGATGTATTTGTTGGAGAAGAAGCAGGAAGGGTGTTATTGAGCAATCAATTATCAGGACTTAAATATGCTGCACAAAAGGGAATAGTATGTAAAGTTAACATAGTTATGATAAAAGGAATCAATGATATTCATGTTCCTGAAATAGTAAGGAAAGTTAAAGAATGTGGAGCATATATGGCAAATATTATGCCTCTGATACCTGTTAAAGGAAGTGCATTTGAAAATAACCCTACAGTAACCGAAGTTGAATTGAATGACATGAGAAAAAGCTGCGATTCAATATTGAAACAGATGTATCATTGCAAGCAGTGTAGGGCAGATGCTATTGGAACTTTAAAGAATGATATATCAAGTCAATTTAGAGAAAACAATATTGCAAAGGAATCAAATGATAATGAAAATAAATTAGAAGATAAAGATGTAATTGAATTGAAACATCATAAGTACAGATTTGCCATTGCGAGCAAATCAGGTGTAAGTATTGATGAACATTTTGGGCATGCGTCAGAATTTTATATATACGACATGATAAATGATGAAATTAAATTTCGAGAGAAGAGAAAAGTAAATAAGTACTGTAATGGAGTATATGATTGTGGAGAACATGAGGACAAAATAGAAAATATAATAAAAAATGTAATTGATTGTAATGCTGTGCTTGTGGTCAGAGCAGGATTTGAGCCTATGGATAGGCTCTATGAGAAGGGAATAAGAGTATTTGAAATGTACCAGGAAATTAATAAAGGTATAAAAAAAGCTGTTGAATTACTTAAAAAAAATAAATAAATTCAAATTTAGGAGGAATATATTATGAGACAAATAGCTATTTATGGAAAAGGTGGAATAGGTAAATCTACAACTACACAAAATTTAACTGCAGGTTTATCTGAAATAGGAAAAAAGGTTATGGTAGTTGGATGTGATCCAAAGGCAGACTCTACAAGATTACTTTTAGGTGGACTTGCACAGAGAACAGTACTGGATACTTTAAGGGAAGAAGGAGAAGATGTAGATTTAAATTATATATTGAAAAAAGGCTTTAATGGAATAAAGTGCGTAGAATCAGGCGGACCTGAACCAGGTGTAGGATGCGCTGGAAGAGGTATTATAACATCTATAAACATGCTTGAAAGACTTGGCGCATATACTGAAGATTTGGATTATGTTTTTTATGATGTTTTAGGAGATGTTGTATGCGGTGGTTTTGCTATGCCAATTCGTGAAGGAAAGGCAAAAGAAATATATATAGTGGCTAGTGGAGAAATGATGGCACTCTATGCAGCAAATAATATATCAAAGGGAATAAAAAAATATGCCAATAAAGGTGGCGTTAGATTAGGTGGAATTATATGCAACAGCAGAAAAGTAGACAATGAAAGGGGAGTATTGGAGGCATTTGCAGAGGAATTAGGTACACAGCTTATTTATTTTGTACCAAGAGACAATGTAGTTCAAAGGGCAGAAATTAATAAACAAACTGTAATACAATTTGATTCTAAATCAAATCAGGCAAATGAATACAGATCACTAGCAGAGGCAATAGAAAAAAATAAGAACTTTGTAATTCCAAAACCTATGTCACAAAAAAGGTTGGAAGAAATAATTTTGCAAAATGGATTGGTAGAGCAAGTAGTGTAAAATACCATAATTAGAAAGTTGATGAGGAGGTAAAGTTAATGAAATTTAATCTTAAAACTTCAGTAGTAAAAACTCGTGAACAGCGGCTTGGAACTATTATTGGATGGAAAACTGGAAAGGCTTCAGAACTTTCCAGGGATTCTGCTTATACGTGTTCAGGTTGTAAAGGAAATGGTGGAAAAAGGTTGTGTGAAGCTTCAGGACCCTTTACCCAAGGTTCTACTTGTAGTGAACAAATGGTAGAATGTCAGGCTGGCAATGTAAGAGATGCAGTATTAATTCAACATGCACCAATAGGTTGTGGTACAGGACAGGTAGCTTATAATTCCATATATAGAAATGGTCTTGCTATTAGAAATTTACCTGTTGAAAATATACAAATAATAAATACAAATATAAAAGAAACTGATATGGTGTTTGGTGCACTAGACAAGCTGGAACAATCCATAAAGGATGCATGGAATAGACATCATCCTAAAGCAAATTTTGTTGCTACTTCATGTGCTTCGGGAATTATAGGGGAGGATATAGATAGTGTTGCAACTAGAATGCAAGAGGAACTTAGAATACCTGTTGTACCAATGCCATGTGAAGGTTTTATGTCAAAGCACTGGAGTACTGGTTTTGATGCTACACAGCATGGAATTCTAAGGCAGATAGTAAATAAAAACCCTAAAAAGCAAGAAAACCTTGTAAATGTAATTAATCTCTGGGGAAGTGATGTTTTTACACCTATATTGGGGGAGCTTGGACTTAAAGTAAATTATGTTATTGATTTAGCTGAAGTAGAAGATTTGGAAAAGCTTTCAGAAGCTGCTGCAACCATTACGTTTTGTCATACATTATCTTCTTATATGGCAGCTGTTTTGGAAGAACAATTTGGGGTACCGGAAATTAAAGCACCACAACCTTATGGAATTGCAGGGACTGATGCATGGATAAGAGAAATTGCAAAGGTTACGCATAGGGAAGAAAAAGCAGAAGCCTATATAGAGAGAGAGCATAAGAGAATAGCACCAAGGCTTAAAGAGCTTAAAGAACTTTTAAAAGGCAAAAAAGGTTACGCAGCTACAGGTTCAGCATATTCTCATGGACTTATTGCAGTACTCAAGGAACTTGGAATTCAAGTTGATGGTTCTCTTGTATTTCATCATGATCCTGTATATGACAGTAATGATCCAAGTAAAGACTCTTTAAAATTTCTAGTGGATAACTACGATGATGTTCCTAACTTTAGCGTGAGCAATAGACAGCAGTTTCAGTTTTATGGACTACTAAAAAATGTAAATCCAGACTTTATTCTTATAAGACATAATGGTTTAGCACCTCTTGCGTCTCGTATGGGAATTCCAGCAGCACCACTTGGTGATGAACATCATGCAATAGGCTATCAGGGAATTTTAAATTTAGGGGAGACCATTCTTGAAATATTAGCTCATAAAAAATTTCATCAAGATTTGAAAGAACATGTAAAATTACCTTATACAAAATGGTGGCTTGATCAGAAAGATCCATATATACTTGAAAAGCAAAATTATGCAGTGGAATAGGAGTGAAAATAGTGACAAATACAAAAAATGTAGAAAAATCAAATTCAATAGAACAGGTTAGATATGGATGCGCCATTGGAGCAATGCATAGTGTTTTTGCAATTCCAAGGGTTATTCCAATTACCCACTGCGGGCCAGGATGCGCTGATAAACAAACTTCCAACATATCCTTTTATAATGGATTTCAAGGAGGAGGTTATGGAGGTGGATCTGTTATACCAAGTACTAATATACACGAAAAAGAAGTAGTATTTGGAGGTGAAAATAGATTAAGAGAATTAATAGAATCCTCTTTTAAAGTCTTAGATGCAGATTTATTTGTAGTTATGACAGGATGCGTACCAGAAACTGTAGGAGATGATGTGGGAGCTGTAGTAAGTGAGTTTCAGGATCAAGGTTTACCTGTAGTATATGCTGAAACGGGAGGATTTAAAGGAAATAATTTTATAGGGCATGAACTTGTAACAGAGGCTATTATTGATCAATATGTGGGAGATTATAAGGGGCCTTTGAAAAAAGGGCTTGTAAATGTGTGGTCTCTTCTTCCATATCATAATACTTTTTGGAGAGGTGATCTTGCAGAGATCAAAAGAATTTTGGAAGGTGTAGGTTTTGAAGTCAATATTTTATTTGGACATGAGAGTAGTGGAATTTCAGAATGGAAAAATATTAAAAAGGCACAGTTCAACCTTGTACTTTCTCCATGGCTTGGACTTAAAACTGCAGAATATTTAAAGAAAAAGTATGGTCAGCCCTACTTGCATATCCCTATAATTCCTATATGAGCAAAGGAAACTAGCAGTTTTTTGAGAAAAGTAGTTGATTTTTCAGGAATAGATAAAAATAAGGCAGAAGAATTTATTGAGAGTGAAGAAAGAAAATACTATAAATATTTAGAGGATTTTTCTGACTTTTATGCAGAGTATTGGTGGGGGTTACCAGCCAAATTTGCAATTGTAGGTGATAGTGCATACAACTTAGCTATAACAAAGTTTTTAGTAAATCAGCTAGGACTTATACCTGCAAAACAAATTGTAACTGAAAACCCACCAGAGAAATATAGATATATCATTAGAGAAGAATATAAAAATATAGCAGAAGATGTTTCATTGGACGTGGAATTTGAAGAAGACAGTTATACCATTCATGATAAAGTAAGAAAAACTGATTTTGGGCATAAACCTCCAATTATTTTTGGAACTACTTGGGAAAGAGATCTAGCAAAAGAATTAAAAGGTTCTATAGTTGAAATAGGATTTCCAGCATCTTATGAAGTTGTCATATCAAAATCTTATGTAGGTTATAGAGGGGCACTTACACTGCTTGAAAAAATATACACTACCATAGTTAGTGCTAGTGCCTAGTTTTATGCAACCATAAAAGATATGGATTCCAATCTCATATTAAAAAATTGTAAATTAAATATTGACATATTAAAATGTGACTAATATAATAATATATAACATATACGAATAGTATGAAATATCTAAGGAAAATTTGAAAACTTAATATGATATATTCTTATCAAGAGAGGTGGAGGGATTGGCCCTTTGAAGCCTCGGCAGCGGATTCTTTTTTAGAATACTGTGCCAAATCCAACAAAATTATTTTTGAGAGATAAGAAGAGCAGTATTTATAATGCATTAAAACCTCTTCTTTTGTAGAAGAGGTTTTTATTTTCAAATAATGGGATTAAAGTGGAGGGGGTAATGTGATAAATAGTAGCAGAGGTAAGGCTGGTATTTCAGAAGAAAATTTAAATAAACTTTTAGAAATGTTGAAAACTGTTAAATATGGTTCTGTAATTTTAGTTATTCAGGATGGGGTAGTTGTACAAATAGAAAAAAATGAAAAGGTGAGACTAGTGTAGATTAGGAATTGAACAAATTTCATTTTTAACTTTTAAAATATAAAGAGGAGGATACAAGAATGAGTGTAGAAAGTGTGAGAAATTTTTTTAAAGAGAGGAATCAAGAAGATCCAGTATTTGAATTGGAGGATAGTGGGGCTACAGTGGATCTTGCAGCTCAGGTTATAGGTGTTGAAGCTAAGTTTATTGCTAAAACACTGGCATTTAAATTGAAGGAAAAGGATATATTGGTTGTAACTCGTGGTGATGCTAGAATAGACAATAAAAAATTTAGAACTTATTTTAAAACAAAAGCTAAAATGCTTGGTTTAGATGAAGTAGAAGAAATAACAGGGCATCCAGTTGGGGGCGTGTGTCCATTTGGATTGAAAAATCCTATAGATATTTATATAGATGTATCTGTAAAAGATTTTGATTTTGTATATCCAGCAGCAGGTTCGAGAACAACTGCACTTAAGATATCGCCAGAAAGAATTCAAGGGCTTACTAATGCTGAATGGGTTGATGTCTGTCAAGAATAGTATACAGAACTTTAGTAAGGAAAAGTGGTAAATATTACTTTTCCTATTGACATACTAATAAATAGTATATATAATAATATCAATGAGAAAAACATATAGGAATAGTAGGAAAAGTAAAGATGAGAAGAAGTAAGTAAATGGAAGCTGGCAGAGAGAAATCTCCATTGGGTGTAAGAGATTTTGAGTGAAAGTTAACTGAAATGCGTCTCGGAGCTCTGAATCGAAATTTAGTAGACTTCAGTGGGTACGCCCATTAAAGCGTTGAGGTATTATTGTACCAATATTTATGAGTTGTTATGTATTCTATTTTTGATGCATAATAAACAGAGTGGAACCGCGGAAGTTAACTTCTGCCTCTGTATTGAGGCAGGAGTTTTTTGTGTCCAAAAATATATTAAATTATTAAAATTAGGAGGATTGTCATGAATTCTGTAGAGTATTTTAATTCCATAGCAAATCAATGGAATGTGATAAGAGAGGAGTATTTTGAAGAAAAGCTAAAATATACAGCACTTTCTCAATTTGATATAAAAGATAAAATATGTGCAGATTTAGGGTGTGGCACAGGTTTTATATCATTAGCATTACTGGAGAAAGCTAAAATTGTTTTTTCGATAGATAACTCTAAAAATATGCTTAAAGAACTGCATAGTACAGCTTCCAAAAAAGGCTTAAAAGATATATATCCTATTAGTGGTTCTATGGAAAACTTGCCTTTGTTTGATAAATCAATAGATAGAGTTTTTATAAATATGGCTTTACATCATATATTTGATGCAAAAAAAGCAATAGAAGAAATGTTTAGAGTACTTAAAAAGGATGGAACAGTAGTTATAACAGATGTAGAGGAGCACAATGGAGAGTGGGCTAGAACAGAAATGCATGATGAGTGGCTTGGTTTTTCACATGAACAGATAAAGAATTGGCTTAAGGAAGCTGGCTTTAGCCAAGTTCAAGTAAACAGTACAGAACTTAAATGTAAAGGCTATTCAAGTAAAGGAGAATATACAGAAACAGGAATATTTGTAGCAAAAGGAATTAAGGAGGAATAAAAAATGGATATTGAATCATTATTAATACATGGAGGAGTGGATGGAGATAAAACTACAGGTGCTGTAAATGTGCCTATTTATCAAACGTCTACGTACAGACAGTTAGAACTGGGAGTAAATAGTGGATATGAATACTCAAGAACAGGTAATCCAACAAGATATGCACTAGAAAAACTTATTTCAGATTTAGAGGGAGGTTATGCAGGTTTTGCATTTGCCTCTGGAATGGCAGCAATAACAGCAGCCTTAATGCTTTTTAAGAGTGGAGATAAAGTTTTAATATCAGATAATGTATATGGAGGAAGCTTTAGAGTTTTAGATAAGGTATTTAAAAATTTTAATCTTGAATACGAACTTGTAGACACAAGTAATGAAAAGCTTGTGGAGGAAAAGGTTACAGATAATGTTAAAGCTATATTTATAGAAACACCAACAAACCCACTTATGACCATAACAGATATAAATAAGATAGCTGGTATAGCAAAGAATCATGGAATATTAACTATTGTAGATAATACCTTCATGACGCCGTATCTTCAAAAACCAATAGAGCTAGGAGCTGATATAGTAGTTCATAGTGCAACGAAATATTTGGGAGGACACAGTGATTTGGTGGCTGGACTTGCTGTAGTAAATAGTAAGGAATTAGCTGAGAAACTTCATTTTATTCAAAACTCTACAGGAGGAGTGTTAAACCCATTTGACTCATGGCTTTTGATAAGGGGAATAAAGACATTATCAGTAAGAATGGACAGACATATTGAAAATGCAAGTTATTTGGCAGAAATTTTAAAAAGTCATCCAGCAGTAGAAAAGGTCTATTATCCAGGATTTAAAGATCATCCGGGTTATGAAATTCATAAAAAACAAGCAAATGGAGCGGGAGCTATAATATCTTTTGTGCTAAAAGAAGGCTTTAACATAAATGAATTTTTTAAAGGTGTAGAGCTTATAACTCTAGGAGAAAGCTTGGGAGGAGTAGAATCCTTAATATCTCATCCTGCTACTATGACACACGCTTCAATACCTGCTGAAATAAGACAAAAGGTAGGAATAGTAGATAATCTGATTAGATTGTCTGTAGGAATTGAAAATAAGAAGGACTTAGTACAGGATATAGAAAAAGCATTAAGTAAATCAAAAAATATATAAAAAATATATTTTGGGGGGAAATGAAAATGAGTATATATGTTAATGATATAAGGGAATTGGTTGGAAATACGCCTATGCTAAAAATAAATAATTTTAATATAAAAAATGGAGTTAATATATTTGCAAAATTAGAATATCTTAACCCAGCTGGTAGTGTAAAGGACAGAATTGGTGTATACATGATAGAAAAAGCTGAAGAAGAGGGAATTCTTAAAAGAGGACATACTATAATAGAAGCAACTGCAGGTAATACTGGATTAGGAGTTGCTTTAGGAGCTATAAATAAAGGATATAAAGTTATATTTGTAGTACCTGAGAAATTTTCAATAGAAAAACAAGTACTTATGAGGGCTTTAGGAGTAGAAATTATAAATACTCCTAGAGAACTTGGAATGCAAGGAGCTATTGAAAAGTCCCAAGAACTCTTAAATCAAATTCCCAATTCAATTTCTCTTAAGCAATTTGAAAATGGAGCTAATCCAGAGGCTCATTATATAACTACAGGACCAGAAATATATTTGTCTTTAGGTGACCAGATAGATTATTTTGTAGCAGGAGCAGGCAGCGGTGGAACATTTACAGGTATTGCAAAATATTTAAAGGAAAAAAATCCAAATGTAAAGGCTGTATTAGCCGATCCGATTGGATCTACAATTGGTGGTGGTGAAGAGGGCTGCTATAATATAGAAGGTATAGGAAATAATTTTATACCAGGAACTATGGATATAGAATTAGTTGATCATACAATAAAGGTTAATGATGAAGAATCCTTTAAAATGGTAAAAGAACTAGCAAGAAAAGAAGGAGTTATAGTAGGTTCTTCTTCTGGAGCTGCTATGGCAGCGGCCTTAAAATTAGCAGAAACTATAGACAGCGGTAATATAGTTACTGTATTTCCAGACAGAGGAGATAGATATTTTAGCAAAAATATATACGATTAATTAAATATTAAACTTTTACAGTTAAAAAAAATGTCAAGCATTTTTTAGAGAACAATTGTCATCTGTCCTCTGAAAAAGTTGAGTTAAATCTTGTTCTTTAGCTAATTTGAAAAATAAGTTGAAATCATATAACTAAGACAGTTTAAATTTAAAATTGATTTTTAAGTATTGTATTTATATAATAATATTGGTATATGAGAATAATGTTGTTATACCAAATATGCAATTGATGGAAAGGTGATCGTGTGAAGATTTCAACTAAAGGAAGATATGGATTAAAAGCACTTATTGATATAGCTATGTATTCTAATTCTGAAACAGTTACATTAAAAAGTATTTCAGAAAGACAAAATATTTCGGAAGGATACTTAGAACAGATTTTTTCGGCATTAAGGAAAAGTGGTTTAGTTATAGGAAAGAAAGGGGCTCAAGGAGGATATACATTATCAAAGCATATAAGTACAATAACTATTGGAGAAATATTAAGAACCTTAGAAGGTAATTTGTCATTGGTAGATATTAGAAATAGGGATGATGCAGACGATCTAGAGAGATGTATAAATGAAAATCTATGGGATGCAATAAATAAAAATATTAATGATTATTTTGATAGTATTACATTAGAAGATTTAGTTAACAAATACAAGAGTGAAGCGGACTATTATATGTATTTTATTTAAAGAAAAGTTTTGTGTAATAATCTATTTTTGTGTAAGATAAAGTTGAAAAAATATATTGATATAATAAAGTACCACTGATATAATGGAAGAATACTTAAGTTTATTTAGAAAATTTAATATGTTTTATTCTTATCCAGAGAGGTGGAGGGACTGGCCCTATGAAACCCGACAACCGGCATTTTAATATGTATCGGTGTCAATTCCTACAAAGTAATTTTAATTACTTTGAAAGATAAGAGAAGTGGTTGTTACGTGAAATTAAAATTTTGTAAGCAAAGGCTGTTTTTCTTATTTAAAGAAAAACAGCTTTTTAATTTTTTATGATTTAATATTTAAATAAATAGTAATGGGGGCTATATAAAATGCAAAAATTAAGCAACAGATTAGATTATTTTACTGAATCAGTAATAAGAGAAATGACAAGAGTGGCTAATAAATATGGAGCAGTAAATCTTTCACAAGGTTTTCCAGATTTTGATCCACCAAGAGAACTTATTGATAGTTTAAAGGAAGCAGCAGAAAAAGGACCACATCAATATGAAGTAACATGGAGATCAAAAGAATTTAGAGAAAAACTATCAAAGAAACAAGAAAAATTTATGGGAATATCAATAAATCCTGATGAAAATATAGTAGTTACTTGCGGTAGCACTGAAGCTATGATGGTAGCTATGATGTCTGTATGCAATCCAGGGGATAAAGTTATTGTATTCTCACCATTTTATGAAAACTATACAGCAGATACAATTTTAGCAGGAGCAGAGCCTATATATGTACCTTTGGTACCTCCTGAATTCAATTTTGATAGAGAGAAATTAAGAAAAGCTTTTGAAAGTAGACCTAAAGCGCTAATATTGTGTAATCCTTCAAACCCAGTAGGTAAGGTATTTACTAGAGAAGAATTATTATATATAAGCGAACTTGCAAAAGAATATGATACTTTTGTTATTACAGATGAAGTTTATGAGCATATAGTATTTAAGCCAAATAAGCATACTTATCTATCGTCTCTTCCAGGAATGTTTGAAAGAACAGTATCCTGTAGTTCTTTGTCAAAAACTTATTCTATAACTGGATGGAGGCTTGGATACATTATTGCAAGTAAAGATGTTATAAATAATTGTAAAAAAGTACATGATTTCTTAACTGTAGGAGCAGCTGCACCTTTACAAAAAGCAGCTTGTGCAGGATTAAGTCTTGAAGAAAGCTATTATGACGAGCTTAATAATATTTATGAAAAAAAGAAAAAACTGTTTTTAAATGGATTGGATGAAATTGGATTAAAATATTTTGAACCTCAAGGAGCTTATTATGTTTTAGTTGATATTTCAGAATTTGGCTGGAAGGATGACTATGAATTTTGTAAGTGGATGGCAAAAGAAATTGGTGTTGCTGCTGTTCCTGGATCTAGCTTTTTTAAAGAAAATATAAATAATTATATAAGATTTCATTTTGCAAAAAAAGATGAAACATTGATTGAAGCTATTGAAAGATTAAAAAAATTAAAAAAGTAGTCATTTGACTTTTGGTTAGTATATAAAATAATTTTTATGTGAAAAAAGGAATAAAATTAAATATTATTACATTCTTATCCAGAGAGGTGGAGGGACTGGCCCTATGAAGCCCGACAACCGGCATTTTAATATGTATCGGTGCTAATTCCTGCAGAATATAATTACATATTCTGAAAGATAAGAAAAATGGAGTTTTATGAAATGGAAATTTTTTAAAAGCTATCTTTCTTATTGAAGAAGGATAGCTTTTTTATAAGTTATAAGATCAATGTAAACATTAAAAGGAGAAGACTAAAGTGTTAAATAAGAATAAAAGTAATAAGGGTATTTCAGAAGAAAATCTAAATAAGCTTTTAGAGATCTTAAAGATTGTCAAGTATGGTTTTGTAGCTTTAGTTATTCAAGATGGGATGGTAGTTGAAATAGAAAAAAATGAAAAAATGAGAATAGTATGATTTTAAATAAATTTATCAAGAATGTTATTAGCATATTCGAAATATATATTATATATTAAGGGATGTTTAGATGTTGAATCTTTTATGAAATTGCAGTTTGAATTTGGAGGTGAATTTATGAACTATAAAGTAGCTTTTGTTAGTAATGATGGAAAGAATGTAAACGAAAACTTTGAAACATCAAGAAAGCTTTTCATTTTTGAAATTAAAGAAAATATAGCAGAATATTTGGAAACTAGAGAAAGTGGTTTATGTTTTGAAGAGCGTGGTCATAATGAAAAATATATGAAAACGTTAGTAAATTTGATATCGGATTGTAAGGCTATTTTTGTTAAAAATATAGGGTATATGGCTTTAGTGTTTTTAAAGTTTAATGGAATAAAAGCTTTTGAAACAGATTATAGTATAAGTGATGTAATTGAAGGAATATTGAGTTCTTCTTTTGAAATATAATTGTATAAAAGCTACAGTTTAAAAAGTGATATTAAATTTATTTCCTAAATAAGCATTGACATATCATGTATTACATACTATAATTTATACAATTATATTATAATATGTAAATCAATTGTTAATCAGTTAGCTTAAAATAATAAATTTATTCTTATCCAGAGAGGTGGAGGGACTGGCCCTATGAAACCCGACAACTGGCATTTTAATATGCATCGGTGTCAATTCCTACAGAGTAGTTTATACTACAATGAGAGATAAGAAAAATAGCAGGTTTATAAACTAAAATTTTGTTGAAATAAGCTATTTTTCTTAAATGAAAAATAGCTTTTTTTTATCCCTTTAGTTGACCAGAAAACTGGAAACTAATCTATCTTAATTAAGATATAATTAGGTTTCAGTTTTTTTGGTTATTTAACATTACTAAATAATTTAATATTGAAATTCTTATTAAGAGAGACTGAGGGACTGGCCCTTTGATGTCCGGCAACCTGAAATTATGTTTCAAGGTGCTAATTCCAGCAGATATTATATCTGAGAGATAAGAAACTAGAATTTGATAAATCTTCTTGTAGCTTATCTATAAGGAGATTTTATTATGTGCATGTATATCCAATTAATGAACTTGATTTGCCTATTTAAGCTTAATAAAATTAAAAATTTCAAAGGAGAATGAAAATGAGTATAAGTAGTGTAGTGGATGATTTTTTAAGTAAAGGAATAGAATGCTCTATTAACCGATTTGAAAAAAATTCTAAGTTTTTCAGAAAAGAAAAAAGTAATTTGTTAACAAAGGTTTGCACTGCAAAAACACAGATTTTTACAGTAAGAGGACAAAACATAATGGTTGTTACAGATGAAAATACTATAATCAGTAATATAAAATTTAGAGAATATTTTAAAGTAAAACCAAGAGAATTAAGTAATAATGAAATAATAAAAATTACAGGTCATCCTAGTGGAGGGTTAAGTCCCTTCGGATTAAAAAAACCATTAAAAACCTATATAGATATTTCTTTAAAGGGAAAAAATAATATTTATCTTTGTGCAGGAATGAAAAATTTTGTAGTAACAGTTAATTATAATGAAGTAATTAAATTAACTTGCGGTCAGTTGGTGGATATTTGTGAATACAATGATTATGTTAGGGGAGTGATAATATGAGAGTGTTGATTAATTTGGAAAGTCATTTAAACAATTTTTGTGCATTTAGAAATGCTTAATATGATGAAAGAATTAGGTGACATGAATAATCCACTAAAAATCTTTTTAAATAAAATAAAAGAATATTATTAACACTACCTTCATTAAAATGTATTTTAGTGGAGGTAGTGTTATTTTATGATATAATTAATTTGATTACAGAAATAGGGAAGGGAGTTTAGTTTTTTGTAATGAAGAAAAAGTTAGACGTAAATAAAACAATCACTACAGTAATTATTTTAAATGCAATTCAAATAACTACAATTGTTATGGTGATATTGTACAATTACTTTTATAAAAATGTATTAAATTTACAAGATAAATTTTATAGTGGAGAACTTTTGGTATATTTAATTATATCCATAGGAATTATAAATAGTTTTTTTGCAATTAAGGATATTCGTTCTTTAAATGGCAACAATGATGAATATAAAATGCTTAAGAATACATTAGAACAGCTAGGGGAACTTAACAAAACTCTTAGAGCTCAAAGACATGATTTTATGAATCACCTGCAGGTAGTATATAGTCTTATGGAAATGGAAGAATATCATGATGCAAGAGAGTATATAGAAAAAGTATTTAAAGACATTCAAAAGGTAAATAAGGTATTAAAAACTGCTAATCCAGCAGTTAATGCGCTGCTTCAAGCTAAAATACTTTATGGAGAAAAAAGAGGAATAAAAACAGAAATATTAATTACTTCCTCACTTCAAGATTTAAAGGTACCATCTTGGGAATTCTGCAGGGTACTTGGTAATATTGTAGATAATGCAATTTATGCACTTCAAGAAATAGATGAAGAAAGAATTATACAAATAGAATTATTCGAAGATTTAAAGTTATATGGATTTAAAATAAAGAACAATGGACCAAAAATTCCAGAAGAACTTGTGAAAAAAATTTTTAAAGCAGGAGTTACTACCAAAGGTGAAAAAGGAGAAGGTATGGGACTGGCTATTGTAAAGCATATACTAGAGGAATATGGAGGGGGAATTAAAGTATTTACAGAAAATGAATTTACTGTTTTTCAAGGATGGATTCCAAGATAAATAAACTTTTCAATATGATGTAGGGTAAGTCATAAGGTAAAACTTGAAATATGACATTTTAAACTGAATTATGTATTTTTGGACTACTATGCATTCATTTTAATTCATGTAGGAAGTATTATACTAGTATAGACAGATACACAGAAGTTACAATTAAAGGAGGAGGGAGAAATGGAGCTGGTAAGTTTTTTATCTACTATAAGTTGGATTGCCATATTGTGTTTTTCATTTGGATTTTTGCTGGTAGTTATAGAAATGTTTCATCCTGGATTTGGAATACCAGGAATTTTCGGAGCTATATTTTTAATAATGGGCATAGTAATAACAGCGAAAAGTATTATGGAAGCATTGATTTTAGTTAGTATCATCATTGCAGTGTTAGGAGTAGCTCTTACTTTAGTTCTGCGCTCTGCAACTAAAGGTAGACTTTCAAAAATACTAATTTTGCGTGAAACCCAAAAGAAAGAAACTGGATATACAGGCTCCGAGGATTTACAATATTTTGTGGGTCAACAGGGAATTACTCTTACAATTTTGAGACCAGCTGGTATTGCAGATTTTAATGGGATAAAAATGGATGTGGTTTCAGAAGGAGAGTTTATTCCAAAGGATGAAAAGGTAAAGATTATAAAAGTAGAAGGAAGAATAATTGTAGTTAGAAAAATATTTTAGAAAATAAGGAGGAATAAATATTATGAATGGTCCTATCACTGTAGTTGTATTCTTAGGAATACTTATAATTTTTTTAGCATTGTTTTTAAGTTTTGTACCAGTAGGTCTTTGGATTTCAGCATTGGCTGCAAATGTAAAGGTAAGTATTTTCAATTTAGTGGGAATGAGACTTAGAAGGGTTCAACCAAAAAGAATAGTTTTTCCATTAATAAAAGCAACAAAGGCAGGATTGGAAGTTAGTGTAAATCAACTGGAAGCTCACTATTTAGCCGGTGGAAATGTAGATCAAGTAGTGGATGCACTTATTGCAGCTCATAGAGCAGATTTTAAATTACCCTTTGAAAGAGCAGCAGCAATAGATCTTGCAGGTAGAGATGTACTTGAAGCTGTAAAAATGAGTGTTAATCCAAAAGTAATTGAAACACCTAATGTTTCAGGTGTTGCAAAAGATGGAATTGAGCTTTTAGCAAAAGCAAGGGTAACAGTAAGGGCAAACTTAGAAAGATTAATAGGTGGAGCTGGTGAAGCTACAGTAATTGCTAGAGTTGGAGAAGGTATTGTAACTACAGTTGGTACATCTACCTCACATAAAGAAGTTTTGGAAAATCCAGATGCTATATCTAAAACAGTTTTAGCAAAAGGATTGGATGCAGGTACTGCCTTTGAAATACTATCTATAGATATTGCTGATGTAGATGTTGGAAGAAATATAGGAGCACAACTTCAAACCCTTCAAGCAGAAGCAGATAAAAATATTGCCCAAGCAAAGGCAGAAGAAAGAAGAGCTATGGCAGTAGCAAGAGAGCAGGAAATGAGAGCTGCTGTAGTGGAAGCAGAAGCAGAAGTACCAAGA
This sequence comes from Clostridium sp. JS66, assembly GCF_033561535.1. Lineage (NCBI taxonomy): Bacteria > Bacillati > Bacillota > Clostridia > Eubacteriales > Clostridiaceae > Clostridium > Clostridium sp. JS66. The sequence goes on from NZ_CP131467.1 coordinate 1,892,514, forward strand.
GCTATGGCTCAAGCTTTAAGAGAAGGAAAATTAGGAGTAATGGATTATTATGATATGCAAAATGTAATATCAGATACAAGAATGAGAGAGTCTATATCTAAAGTTGGTGATAAAAAAGATAAAAAGACTTCATATGGCAATCCTAATGATGTTAAGGAGTAAAAAATTATGACTGATTTTGATAATTTGGTGGATATTATTTGTGATTCAGGAAAAGTCTTGAAAGATATTATAAAAGCCTCCAGTGAAAAAGCAAGAAAAGTAACTAATGAAACTAAAGGTAATATTTTTGATAATAATGCTAGGCAGGATAATTATGATTGGTTAAAAGGAAATAATTTGCAAGAGAATAAACAAAAAAATTTAAATTTTTCATATGATACAGAAGATACAGAAAAGGCAGAACTTCAAAGAAATATGGAATATGAAAAAACTAAAGTTCAAGAATTAAAAAAGAAATTAGAACAAGAAAAAACAACAATGAATTTAGAGCTAAAAGAAGAAAATATTATGCAGGCCATAGTATATTCAGAGATATTGGGTAAACCTAGAGCAAAAAGAAGGAGAAGAAGGCGGTGATTTATTGGAGCTTAAAGTTTTCATTGGAGACGATGAAGAAGGCATGAGAATGGTGTTAAAAAAGGCCATTGAAAAAATAGAGGGATTTAAATTAGTAGGAGAGGCAGCTGATGGAGAAGCTGTTCTCTCCTTTGTAGAGGAAAAACATCCTGAAATTATATTTTTAGATGTGGAAATGCCAAAATTGAATGGAGTAGAATGTGCTAAAAGAATAATGGATATAAATCCAAGAACTATAATTATTTTTGTTACAGCACATGATGCATATATGTCTGATGCATTTCAACTTTATGCCTTTGATTATATTGTAAAGCCTTTTAAGTTAGATAGAATTTATCAAACTTTAAATCGAATAAAAACTTTAAATGATGTTCAAAGCGAAGAAAATATGTATAAAATAATCCGCCACGAAAAGGGATTAGATAAAATACTAATAAGGAATAAAGATGGTATAAGTTTCATAGATATGAAGGATATAGTCATTATACAAAGAGAAGATAGAAATACGGTTATATACACAATTGATAATTCCTATATTACTTCTGAAGGTATGAGTGAATTAGAAGAAAGGCTGGATAAAGCAGTGTTTTTTAGAAGTCACAAGTCTTATATTATCAATTTGTCTATGATTAATAAAATATATCCTTATGGAAGATGGACTTATATAGTGAAACTAAAAAATACAGATAAGGATGCTCTTATTACTCATGAAAGATATGAGATGCTTAAAAAGATGTTTAGCTTTTAAATTTTTATAATTTAAAAGCTAAACATTTTTTAGAGGACAATTGAGAGAGGACAGTGAAGGTAAGTTTTCCTTTACTGTCCTCTGAAAAAGTTGAATTATTCAGATTTAGTAATTTTAGTATTGTTATGTTTATTCATACCTTTTCCATAGTAGAAAGCAACTAGTATTATAAGCCAAACTGGTCCTACAATAACTGCTATTAGAGTATCTGGACTTAAGCACATAACTACAAGTACAAATATTAAAAATGCTATACTAATGTAGTTTGCATAAGGATATCCTTTCATAGGAAACTTTAATTTTTTTGCTTCTTCAGAAGTAAGAGATTTTCTAAATTTCATTTGAGCTAGTAATATTATAAACCAAGCAAAAATTCCTGCGAAGGTTGCAATACTAGTAACATAAGCAAATACTTTAGCTGGAACAATATAATTAAGAAAAACACCTATAAGCATGAAAAATGCAGAGATTAAAATTGCATTACTAGGAACTTGTGATTTGCTAAGCTTTCCAAAGGCTTTTGGAGCTGATCCCTGAAGAGAAAGATTGTAAAGCATACGACCGGTGGTGAAAATACCACTATTACAAGAAGATAAGGCTGCAGTTAGTACAACGAAGTTTATAATGCCTGCTGCTGCTGCAATTCCTAATTTGCTAAATGTTAAAACAAACGGACTTCCTAGGGTTCCTATTTTATCCCAAGGATATAGTGACATAATTACAAATAATGCTCCTACATAGAATATTAATATTCTGTAGAAAACCTTATTAATAGCTGATGGTATAGTTTTTTGAGGATTCTTTGCTTCACCGGCTGTAACTCCTATAAGTTCAATTCCTATAAAGGCAAATGTAACCATTTGTAAGGCCATAACTGTACCTTTTATTCCTTTAGGAAAAAATCCTCCATGACTCCACAAGTTTGATATACCAGTAGGTTTTCCGGTATTACCTAATCCAGTAATAATCATAATTATTCCTATAACAATCATAATAACAATAGTAACAACTTTTATAAGTGCAAACCAGAATTCGAATTCTCCAAAGGCTTTAACTGCTGTTAAATTTACTATGGACATTATAACAACAGCACCAAGGGCTGATACCCATTGAGGGATAGTTGGGAACCAGAAATTAACATAAACACCTACTGCGGTAACTTCAGCCATACAAGTAACAATCCACATAAACCAATAGGTCCATCCAGTCAAATATCCAGCAAGAGGGCCAATAAATTCATTGGCATATGCACTAAAGGAACCAGCAACAGGATGCTCAACTGCTATCTCGCCAAGTGCACGCATAATAAAGAATAAAATAGCTCCACCACCAGCATAAGCTAATAGAAGTGAAGGACCGGCTGTTTTAATAGCTGATGCGGATCCAAGGAATAAGCCAACACCAATTGCACCACCAAGAGCCATAAGTTGAATATGTCTCTCTTCTAGACCACGATGAAGTTCTTCGTTCAGGCCAGTATTATCCTTATTCATTTTAATCCCCCTCATAAAATTAATTAATAACTTTTAAAACAGATTATTAATCACTTTATAGCCATATACAAAATTTTTTTTAACACCTCCTTAAGATTTATATATGATTGAAAATTCAGAATTTAATGGATAATTTTATAAGTGCACTATTAAATAATATTCATGAAAAGCTTAAAAAATTCATAAATATTATAATAAAATGTAAAAGAGATATTCAAAAATAACTATATAATTTAATTAAACATTGCAGATGCAAGAAGAAACGATAATGAAACATTAAGTGTGAAATTTTTAAATGCTATTATATAAAAAAATAAGTTTACTGTTAATGTATAAAAAATTATAATAGAATGACGTTGATGCATAATATTTTAATATTTGATTTTGGTAGCTATAAGAGTTAAAATTATCTATGTGAAAATTGTGTCAAAATTTGAAGTAATTAAGCTGTTTTACTGCTATAGGAATCAACATTAAAAAAACTTAAAGCGGCACAGAATGTTTACTGATGCTCATATTGAAAGTAAATGTTTGTTAAACCGTTATTTTTTTGCATCAAATTGTGGACAATCAATTTAAACAGAACTTGTTGATTATTGCGTAGTTTATTTGTTGATATAATTATAAAATTTAATAAATAAGGGGAAGAGATATTTTGATAACTGCAACTGGATTGAAAAAAGTTTATGAAAATAAAAATGTTGTATTAGAAGATATTAATTTTAAAATTGAAAAAGGAGACGTTTATGGTCTTGTTGGTAGGAGTGGAGCAGGAAAGTCAACACTTTTGAGATGTATTAATGGTTTAACAGATTATCAGGATGGAAGCATGAAGGTTAATGATTATGAAGTTAAAGATTTAAATACAAAGCAGATAAAAGAATTTAGAAAAAATATTGGTATGATTTTTCAGCATTTTTCTTTATTAGAGAGAAAGAGTATTTATGATAATATTGCTTTACCTATGAGATGCTGGAAATATTCAAAAAAAGAAATTGACAGCAAGGTTAATGAACTGCTTGAACTGGTGGAACTAAAAGATAAAGCTGGAGCAAGGCCAAGAAACTTGAGTGGTGGTCAGAAGCAAAGGGTTGCAATTGCAAGAGCTTTGACCATGAATCCAAGCATTTTGCTGTGTGATGAAGCAACATCAGCACTTGATCCTAGTACGACAAACTCTATATTAGACCTATTAAGTGATATAAATAAAAAAATTGGAATTACCATAGTATTAGTTACTCATGAAATGTCTGTTATTCAAAGAATTTGTAATAAAGTATCTATTTTAGAAAACGGCAAAATAGCTTCTCAAGGAACTGTTAAGGATATATTTTTAAATCAACCACCAGCTTTAAAACGTTTAATAGGAGTTGAAAATAGTGCATTGCCGGAAAAAGGCAAAAATATACGATTTATGTACAGAATTGAAAAGTTGGAAGGCTCAGAATTAATTGTTAGAATCGTAAATGAATTGAATATCAAATTTTCTATTATAGAAAGTTCTACTCAATCATATAGAAATGATAAAATATCTACTTTTGTTATAAACATAGATGATAGTGATTTTAATTCAGTTACTAATTATTTAGATAAAAATAAAGTAGAATGGATGGAAATTAAAAATGATGGGAATGAGGTGAGAAATTGAGCGATTATACATTAACTGAAATTATTAATATGTTGATTTTACCAGCACTTGGAGAAACCGTAAGAATGGTTTTTATATCTGGTATGCTGGGAACATTTTTAGGTTTTTTAGTGGGAATCATTTTGGTAATCTGTGATGACAATGGGCTTCAGCCTAATAAATTTATTCATAGAGTATTGGATACTGTAGTGAATGTAATTCGTTCTTTTCCATTTGTTATATTGATGATTTCTATTATTCCTTTAACAAGAATTATTACTGGAAGCTCTATAGGGCAGGAAGCAGCTATTGTTCCATTGACAACGGCAATTACACCATTTATTGCCCGTATTTTTCAAAGTAGTTTTAAAGAAGTGGATCCATCACTTATTGAAGCGGCAAAATCCTTTGGTGCCTCAAACAAGCAGATTATTTTCAACGTAATGTTAGTTGAAGCATTACCTTCGATAATTTCAGGTATGAGCTTGGCTATAATAAACTTGTTAGGTGCAACAGCAATGGCAGGAGCAATTGGAGCTGGAGGTTTAGGTGCAGTAGCTTTAACTCACGGCTATCAAAATTTTAATCAGAAAATTATGTATTCAATAGTTGTAGTATTAATTGTATTAGTATGCTTAATTCAATATGGTGGTGATACGCTTTATAAAAAATTGAAATAGCATATTATATTTTTAATTAATCTATTTATCTATACAAATTTTATTTTTGAGGGGGAAAACTTATGAAAAAATTTATGAAGTTAATGTTATGTATGTTGGTGATTACAACATCAATGACAGCATGCGGAAAAAGTAACGCTACAAGTAGTTCATCAGATGAAAAGAAGTCAATCAAAATTGGAATGAGAGCAGATTCTCTAGATTATGGAAATGAAGCAGCTAAAGCACTTAAACAGAAGGGTTATGATGTTAAAGTTGTTACTTTTAATGATAGTATTGGACCAGATACTGCTTTAGGTGAAGGAAGCATTGATGCAAACATATATCAGCATGAACCATACTTACAAAATTACAATAAATCTAATAAGACAAATTTTGTTATGGTTAAGCCTAAACTTTGGGCTCCTGTTTTTGGCATGTACTCTAGTAAGTATAAAGACTATAAGGAACTTCCAGATGGAGCTACTATTGGTCTTTGCAATGATGCTACAAATCAGTCAAGAGGTTTGAATTTATTAAACGAAATTGGATTGATAAAACTTCCTGCTGATAAAAAATCACCATCAATTTATGATGTTAAAGATAATGCTGCTGTTAATCCAAAGAAATTTAAATTCATAGAAGCAGACATGCAAACACTTCCACAATCTTTGAAGGATGTAGATTGTATTTTGCTAGCAGCTACTCATATGGTAAATGCAGGTTTAGATGCATCTAAATATATTGCAAGTCCAAAAGATAATGAAACATATGCAGTTGGAGTTGTTGTGAAAAACGGTAATGAAAATAAAAAATGGGTTAAAGATTTAAATGATGCATATAGAACAGAAGGAATTAAAGAATTATTAAAAAAGAAAGCAAAAGGAACTTTGATACCTCTATTCTAGTTTGTTGCTAAAGTAAAAAGTTATAATATTATAAAAATAAGAAGGTGCTGTCTCACAATAGAATTTTCATGTGGGGCAGCACCTTCTTATTCTTTTATATAGATAATAATCATATTTTAGTTTACAGGATTAATCTAAAATTTTAGGATTAATAGGATATTTACCATAGGTCCTTGCGGCTTGCATAAATAGTTCCACATTTTCCTTTGAGGTTTGCATAGGAATTTTACAGCCTGTACTCAAGATAAATCCTTTTGGGCTATTATATGATTTCTTAATACATTCTTTTACTTCATTAAAAATTTCTTCTTTTCCTCCAAAACATACTGTATCAATCGGTTTAACATTACCCATTATTATTGACCTATTGCCAACTGAGTTTTTTACCTCTTCCATATCAACTACGTTATCAACACTAATTACTTGAGCACCTGTATCTGCTATATCCTCCCATATTCCTTTTGTATTACCACAGATGTGAATAGACGGACCACTTCCCCAGCGTTCAATTATTTTATCAACACACTTTTTTAAATATGGTTTTACAAAAGTTCTAAATTGTTTTGGACTTATGACAGTAAGAGAAGCAACAGGTTCTCCAAAGCTTGGTTTTATACCTATGTCACTGACAGCATCAATGTAGTTAAATATGCTTTCAGTGGAAATTTCCAAAAGTTTATGTACCCACTCAGGATTTTTTATAATATCCCTTAAAAAAACATCAGTGCCTCTTAAAGAAGCTGCAGTGGTGAAAGGGCCGCCAAGACCACTTGAAACTCCAACTTCAGCGCCTATTTTTTCATTAATTATTTTACAAGCTTCTAAAAATAATGGTAATCTGCCATCCTTATGTGGATTTACAGGAATAAGTTTGTCTATATCATCATAATTTTTTAAAAATGGTATGTCTATGTATGGCATATCATTGTCAGGGTAAGCTAAGGTTGTACCCATAGCTTCTGCAATGCCAAATAAATTTGGACCAATCCCAGCACCATCAAAACCAAACGTTTTGTAAGAATTTATTTCTGTATCTACCATCAACTTATAATCAAAACAAAGTTTGCTTATTTTTACACCTATAAATTTTGCGCCTACTTCTCCCATTAATGGACAGCATTGAATTCGATCAAATGGTTTTCCGGAATTTATAGCTGATGCCCTTTCTTTAGGAGTCATTTCATCATATTGCATTTATATACACCTCTTCTTATGAAAATTAAAACTTGCTTATACTTTTAAATTATGTAATTTGTATGATTAACTTACCATTAACATTAATATAAGTAAGTTTTCTTGAACATGTATATTATAAATTAAATTTGAGATTAGTATATTATGTATTTCAAATCTAAATATTTTATGCTTTAACTATAAACTTAAATTATAGATAACAATTGTCCTCCAAAAAAATAAAAGGCAAGTTTATTGAAAGAATTTCAACAACTTGCCCAATTTAAGGTCACAATATAGTATCAACTTTTTTATGTTATTCATTCAACTTTTAGTATAATGCTTAAAGTAAATAATTTACTTACTAAGAACTCTCCTTGCAGTTAAGTAATCACTCCTGTTTAAAGGGGAAATTTTAATAACATCTCCTGTATGTGGTGCATGAATATATGCTCCAAAGCCTATATACATACCTACATGATGAGGATCACTGGCAGTTCCAAAGAAAATTAAATCTCCAGGTTTTAAAGAGCTTCTAGGTACTTCTGTACCATCATTTATTTGGTCATAAGTAGTTCTACCAATGGATACTCCAAAATGTGCACACACATATTGTGTGAAACCAGAGCAATCAAAGCCTGGCTTTGGAGATGTTCCGCCCCATACATATGGAGTTCCTAAAAAACTAGCAGCATAAGCCATAACTGCATCTATGTCAGAAGGAGAAGTTGAGGAAGCTTTACCCTTTATACTGTTAAGATATTTGAAAGCATCCGATAGGGCTGCTTCATCATTAACAGAATATGAATTTTCCGCAGCTTGAGCTTCAATTAAAAGTTTCTGTTCAGATTCTTTAGCACTATTTAATTGAGCTAGCTTTTTTTCATTATCAGTTTTTAATGCATGTAATGTATTATTTTTTGAAACTAAAGCATCCTTTTTAGTACTTACTAAGTCTTTATTCTGCTTGTACTTATTAATGGTATTTTCATTTAGATTTATTAATCTTACAAGTGTATCAGTGTTTGAAAGTAAATCTCCAATATCTTTAGATTGAAGAAGCACATTTAAATAACTATCAAATCCATTTATATACATTGATTTTACTCTTTTGTTAAAAATATCCTTCTGATTATTAAGATTTGATTCAGCATCTTGAAGTTCTTTTTCAGTAGTCTTAATACTTGCTTCAGTAGCAGTTATTTGTTTATTATTATCATCCGTTTGTTTCATTACAGTTTCTATTTCATTATCAAGTTTTTCAATGTTAATCAGTAAATTTTCTACAGTAGAGTTTCCATTATTAGCATTGTTTTGAACTGGTTCAGCATATGCCGTAGTAGTAAGTACTATAGACATTGTTAATGCTAAAATAGATTTTTTAAATAAGGAATTCAAGTTAATCACTCCTAAATTATTGTGAATTATTCTAATTGTAAGTTTACATGACTATACACAATATTATAGCATTTTGTCCAAATATAGAATATTAATATATTGTAAATAAAGTTGTTAGGTGAATAAAACAATAAATTAGTAGTAAATATATCTCTGTTTAGTTTCTAATAGCATTAATAATATATAATTCTATTGGATCTTTTCTTTATGTATAAAAAATTACAACACATGATGTATAAATTAGTGCCGTGAATTTAAGCATTATGTAGCATGAATTTTCAGAATATATGTGATATTATTTTAATGTAAGAACAGTTTATAATTATTGAATTTTTTTCCAATATTTATAGGTTTTAAATTAAAATTGGTAAAATTTGATTTAAAAATTATCGAATTATCCTATCAAGACAAAAAGGAGGAAATAGTAAATGCTAATTATTGGAGAATTAATAAATACAAGTAGAAAGCTGATAAGAGAAGCTGTTGAAAAAAAAGATGGGGAGTACATAAAACAAATTGCAAAGGCACAAGAAGAAGCAGGAGCAACATACATTGATGTAAACTGTGGTACATGTATAGAAACTGAAGTTGAGACTATGGAATGGTTAGTAGACAATATACTTCAAGTTACTAGTTTACCACTATGTATAGATAGTCCTAATCCATTAGCTTTACAAGCAGGATTAAAAAAGGCTGCTAATGGTAAATCAATGATCAATTCTATAACTTTTGAAACTCCAAGATGGAATGCAGTATTACCTTTAGTAAAGAAGTTTAATACAAAAATTATAGCCTTATGTATTGATGATGGTGGAATGCCAAAGACAAATGAAGATAGAATTAGAATTGCAGATTCTATAATTACAAAATTAACTGGAGAAGGAATTAATATTGATGATATATATATAGATCCACTTATAAAACCAGTAAGTGCAGGGCAAAAAAATGGAATAGAAGTATTACAAGCAATACAGAATATTATGGAAGGTCATCCAGGGGTACACACTACTTGTGGATTAAGTAATATATCTTACAGCTTGCCTGCAAGAAAAGTATTAAATAGATTATTTATGGTACAAACTATGGCTCGAGGAATGGATTCTTATATAATGGATCCTACAAATAAAGAAATGAGAAGTGCCCTAATTGCATCACAAACATTGTTAGGACAGGATAGATTCTCAAGAAAGTTTATAAAAGCCTTCCGTGAAGGATTATATGATTAGAGGTTATTTTAATAATAAAGTAGCAAAGGTGGAGAAATGATGTGAACACTGTTATTGTAGCATGTAGAACTATTACAGATGAATTAAATATGGCTATAAAGGAAACAAGCTGCAAATATCCTGTATTGTGGATAGAATCAGGTCTGCATACAAACACTGAATCTTTAAGAAAACGTATCCAAGAAGAACTTGACCACATATCAAATGTTGAGCAGGTACTTTTAGCCTTTGGATATTGTGGGAATGCATTAATTGGTTTGAAATCATCAGATTACAGAATGATTTTTCCAAAGGTAGATGATTGTGTTGCTTTGTTGCTAGGTTCCTGTGAAAGAAGAAAGGAAATTTCAGAGGAAGAGGGTACTTATTTTCTCACTAAGGGTTGGTTAGATTTTGAAAGCAATATATGGGCTGAATATAAAGAAACTGTAAGACGACACGGAAAAGATAGAGCAGATAGGGTGTATAAAATAATTTTAAAGAATTATAAAAGGTTAGGGGTTATTAATACTAATGCTTTTCCACTTAAAACATTTCTAAAAAAAACCGACCAAGTTGCCAAGGATTTGAAGTTAAGACGAGAAATAATTCCTGGAACTTTAAGATATATTAAGAAGCTTTTAAATGGTCCTTGGGATGATGAATTTGTAGTGATAAATCCAAATGAAACTATTACATTAGAACATGTTTATGGTAATGCTGAAATAGGGTAGCATTGCAAGGATGTTTGTGATAGTTTTAACCTGAATTCTAAATAAAGGAAGGGGGAGTACGAGGTTAGATGAATTTAATTATTTTTAGTGGATTTCTTGGATCAGGAAAAACGAGCTTAATACTTTCTTTGGCACATTTCATTGTTGAAAGTCAAACGTCAAAGAAGCCTAATTTAGTAATTATTGAAAATGAAGTTGGAGATATAGGCATTGATGATAAAGTACTTAAATCTGGTGGGTTTAGTGTAAGAGAATTATTTGCAGGATGCATTTGCTGCCAGCTTACATCAGATTTAATAATTACTTTAAATGATATAAAAGAAAAAATTGACCCTAAGTGGGTAATCATTGAAACTACTGGACTGGCTTATCCAGGTAAAATATTAGGAAACTTAAATAAGTATGGAAAAGGGATAGATAGCATAAAAACTGTAACTGTAGTTGATGCAGAACGTTTTTATGAATTAAGGACTGTAGCTCCAATACTTATAGAAAATCAGATAGCTGAAGGGGATTCAGTACTTATAAATAAAGTTGATTTAACTTTGGATTCAGAACTAGAGATTATAGAGAAAGATGTAAAACACCTTAATGAAAAGGCTAACATATATAGGGTATCTGCAAGTAAAAATGTAGATGACTGTATGTGGAAAAAGGTGGTGGATATCAGTGAATGATATTCGTAAACTGCAGAAGCCTTTAGGCAAAGTTCAGAAACATCAGTATTATCACAGCCATGAAGGTGAATGTGGATGTAATCATGAACATTCAAAAGAAGAATTATATGGTGAGCTTAAGGAAGTTCCAGCTGTTTTTTCAAATACAATTTCACTTGAACTCAATAAAGAAGTATCAGTAAATGAGATGGAAAATTCTTTGGAAGCTTGGATAGAAAGCCTTAAAAAGTGGGTGTTAGAAAATAAATATTTCATAGGACACATTAAAGCTTTTGTTGAAGGTGAAGAAAATTTCAACGTCTGGATTGCAACTACTGGTAAAAATACAAATATAAAAACTTCAAAAAATCATGAAGATAAAAAAGTTAAAAGTATAACTGTAAACATAACAGCAATTGTATTTGGAACTGATGAGAAAACTTTAAAATTCATAACATTGAAAAAATTAGAGGAATTATTACATGTTAAGATACATTGTTAAAATTGGAAAATATGTGTTTTGAGGAGTAGATATATGAAAATTAATTTTGATGATTTAATTAAAGATGCATTGGAATTAAAAGCTACTTACGCAGCAATGGCAGATACTTCAAAAATCAAGTTTCATGAAGATTATAGAAAAGCTTGTGAAAGAAATGTATGCCGCAAGTATGATACAAATTGGATGGGACCACCAGCTGTAGGACCTATTAATGAATTAATGGATAAAGTTAAAAATTACAAACAAGGTATTTTAATACAAACTGCACATAAACTATCAAGTTCTTTTGATTATAAAGGCATGATAGCAGCAGGTAAAGAGCATAATGAAATATTCGGAAAAATACTTGATCATGTAAAGGATAAATACAAATTTGAGGATATTTTAGCACTAAAAGCAGGTTGTTGTGATATATGTGAGAGATGTACTTATCTTGATGGAGAAAAGTGCAGGTTTCCTGATAAAGCACTTTCTTCAGTGGAAGCTTATGGTATTGATGTTATGGCTTTAGAAAAAAGTGCAGGTATACCTTATTATAATGGTCCAAATACTGTTTCTTATGTAGGTTTAATACTTTTTAATGAATGAATATTAAACTATTTAGATTAACAATAAAAAATATTGAAGATATATACTTCAAATTTCTAAATAGTAAAATGGATCGAATTAACATTATATATAATTAAAAAAATATTTTATAGGGGGAGGAAATATTATGAGTAAAAAATTAGTTGAAGCAATGGCTGATCTTGATGAAGATGTGGTTTTAGAAGAGGTAAAAGCTTTAAAGGCTCAAGGAACACCTGCTCTAGATATTATAGCTAGTTTACAAGAAGGTATGGAAATTGTAGGAAATAGATTTGAGAAAAAGGAATATTTCTTATCAGAATTAATTATGTCTGCAGAGGTTTTCAATGAAGCTTCAGAGATAATTGGAGGCATGGGTGAAACAGGTAAATCAAAAAATGGAATATTTGTTATAGGAACAATATATGACGATATTCATGATATTGGAAAGAATATTGTAACTACTGTAATGAGAAGTAATGGATTTGAAGTTATTGACTTAGGTGTTGATATTCCTACAGATAAATTTATTGAAGCAGTTAAACAGTATAAACCTAAAGTAGTTGGAATTTCTTGTCTTCTTACAACATGTTTTGATAACGTTAAAGAATGTATAAAGGCAATAGGAGATGCAGGACTTAGAGAAAGTACAAAAGTTTTAGTAGGAGGAGGCCCTGTTGACGATGCTGCAGGTGAATATATGGGTGCAGATATAGTATGTAAAAATGCTCAGCAGACTGTAGAATATTGTAAAAAATTTGTGGAGGTGAAATAAATTGAAAACAACACAAGAATTATACAATGAACGTTTGGAGAGATTTAGAAAGACATTGGCATTGGAGAAAACTGACAGAACACCTGTTATACTTATGAATGATTCATTTGCTGCTAAACATATGGGACTAAAATTAGCAGATCTTTGTGGAAAAGACAGCGTTAAAAAATCAAATGAAGTTATAATAAACTCTATGAAAGATTTAGGAGATGTTGATGGAGTTAATTCAGCTTATTGTGTAGGACCTGTATTTCCATTAATATTTATGGCGAAAGTTAAGCTTCCGGGACGTGAACTTGCAGATGATATGCTTTGGCAGATTGATGAAGCAGAAATGATGAAGCCGGAAGATTATGACACAATTATAAATAAAGGCTGGAATAGCTTTATGCCTGGTTACTTAAAAGATAGATTGGGAGTTAATATTGATGAAATTGCGGCAGATTTAGCTTATTCTCCACAAGCACAGCAGAATGTTAGAGATGCTGGATTTGTATTATATAGCCCTGCTGTAGCTATAACTGTAAATGAATACTTAAGTGGCGGACGTTCTATGACAAAATTCATGAGAGATTTATTTAGAATGCCAGATAAGGTTGAGGAAGTTTTAGATGTTATTCAAGAAGGTATGATTCAAGGTATAAAAAAGCAAATAAAAGAATCTAAACCAGATGTTTTCTTCCTTTCTCCAGCACGTGGAGCTAGTGAATTTTATTCTCCTAGGTTATGGGAGCGTTTTGTATGGAAATATATTAAGGGAGCAGCAGATGCCATTATAGAAGAGGGCGTAGTGTGTGACATTCATATTGATGGAAACTGGGAACGTGATTTGCACTACTTTAAGGATTTTCCAAAAGGAAAGATTGTATTTGAAACAGATGGTATGACAGATATTTACAAGATAAAACAAGAGCTTGGAGGTCATGTATGTATCAAAGGAGATGTACCTGCTGCAAAGCTTGTTCTTAGCACTCCTGATGAAATATATGATTATAGTACAAAGCTTATTAAAGATATGGGACAAGGATTTATTTTATCTAGTGGATGTTCAATACCTCCAAATGCAAAGGTTGAAAATGTAAAGGCTATGATTTCAGCAGCTACAGGAAGATAAAAACAAAATAGATTACTTTTATATTAGGGCTTGTTATATTAGTGATTTTGTATCACTAATACCAGCCCTTTTTATTTGTTATGATATTTTTTTATAAAACCAACTAAATATTTATGGGAGGAAAATGTTATGGAACAAAAATTAAAAAAATCTATTATTAATTTTTATGGAGTACCATCCTTTGGATTTCAGCTGCTTGTAAATGTAGAAGTATATTATTTTGCTGCATTTTTAACTGACTATGCAAAAATATCCGCAGCTTTAGCAGGTACTGTACTTATGATTACAAGTATATTTGACCTTGTATGGGTTCCTACTGCAGGAGTTATATTAGAAAAATTCAATATGAAATGGGGTAAATATCGTTCATGGCTATTAATAGGACCTCCTTTTGCAGTACTATTTTATATTTTAGAATTTTCTAAGATAGGTTCTTCAACAATGAACGCAATTATAATTTCAATGGGATTTATAGTGAGCCATTTAATTTGGAATATTTTTTACGCAGCACATGTAGCAATGAACTCTTCTATGACAGAAGTAAGAGAAGAAAGAATTGCTATGGCATCAAACAGAGGTATGTTTAACTCATTAGGTACTATTTGTTTTTCTTTAGTAAGTATGCCTTTAATATTGATGATAGGTAAAGCTATTGGTAATCCTGCAGGTGGATATACTTTTACTGTTATACTTGGAGGCATTATTATGATTGCTTGCTACTATATATTGTTTTTTATGACTAAAGACTATGGAAATGCTGGAGAGTCCACTCAAACAGGTAAGGTAGAAGAAAAAATGTCTGTAGGTGAGATGTTAAAACAAATAGTAGTAAATCCACCTCTTATAGGATTGTTATTAGGTGAACTTGGAAGATATTTAGGAAGGTTTGTTATTTTTGGAATGGCATTTTATTATTTTAAATATGTTGTAAATAATTTGGCAGTAGTCACTATATTTTTTACAGGGCTAAGTATAGTATGTCTTTTTGGTGCTGTTATTACAAATCCACTAGCTAAAAAAATTGGAGAAAGAAATACTTATATTTTGTCTCTTGCAATATTTATAGTTGGATTGCTCATTGTATGGGCTTTGCCAATGAATTATATGTCATTTATAGTATTGATGTTTGTAGCATATCTAGGATATGGAATTCCTGATGCATTAGGTGTTGCTATGTATTCATCTACGGTTGAATATGGAGAATGGAAAACTGGAAAGAATGCAAGAGGGTTTATTATGTCATTGATAAGTTTTCCAATTAAAATTGCAATATTTTTAAGAAGTATTATTATAACTTCTGTCCTTGTAGGTGCAGGATATGTTGCAAATATGAAGCCTACAGCACAATTAATAAGTGGTATAAAAAACGGAATGGCATTAATTCCAGCAATTATAATGATAGTAGGATTGATTTTTATTGTATTACTTTATAAAATTACACCTAATAATCTTGAAAAGATGCAAAAAGAAATTGCAGTAAGAAAATCAGAAGATGTAAATTTTTAATTTTGTTTACAAAAAAAATTAATTATGTGTTGACATGATGAAATTTAATGTATATAATCGTAATAAGTCAAGCAATAAATAATGGTTATTAGAAAATTTAATATATTACGTATCTTATCAAGAGCGGTGGAGGGACTGGCCCTATGAAACCCGACAACCAGCATTTATTTTTTAATGTACTGGTGTTAATTCCTGCAGAGTAATTATGCGTACTCTGGAAGATAAGAAAAATGGCAAATTTATAAGTCAAGGTTTGTAATAAGCTATCTTTTTTATCTAAAAAAGATAGCTTTTTTTTATAAAAAAATGGTATATATGAATATTATGACTTGTTTCAAATTAGTGTATTAATTGTGAAATGTAAAGTTTAACGCGCGTTTTTATGAGCATTCATCAAAAAAGTACATCTAAAATTAATAAATTTTTAATTTTACTATTGTTAAATTAAAAAATCTGTAATATAATATGATAAATCAAGAACATAAATCTACATATACCATACAAAGCTTTGTTTGAATATTCATGCTATACAAAATGTAAAATTGTTTGTAAAAAAATTAAATTGATTTGGAGGAATAAAAAATGAGTGAAAAAAAGTATACAGAAGAAGAATTAACAAAGGCAATAAGAGGAGCAATTGGTGATAGAGCAACTTGGTTTTATTTATTACTTAAAGCTGTAAAAGAAGAAGGAATCGATGCAGATAAAATAGCAAAGAAGGCAATAACAGAATATGGAAAAATGAAAAGCAAGAATTTTAAGGATGTAAATGGAGCTAAAGATTTTGCAACTCAACTTGTAGGAGGAGTTACTAAATGTGCTTTTGGAGCTGAAATAGCTGCAGCAGGAGATAAAAAATCAGAACTAAAATTTAGTCATTGTGCATTAGTAGAAGCTTGGAAACAGCTTGGATGCTCTAAGGATGAAATAGTTGAATTGTGTCGTATGGCTAATTATGGAGATTTTGGTATAGCTAGTAGTTTTGATGGTATAGAATTAGATTTTCCTAAAATGTTATCAAAAGGTGACGAATGCTGTCATGTTATAGTAACAAAAAAGTAATTGAAGATTAAATAATAAAATTTAGGAAGTGGTTACATGATTGAAATTAAAGGAATTCATAAATCATTTGGTAAAAATGAAATTCTCAAAGGGGCAAGTATAAAAGTAAATAAGGGAGAGGTTGTTGTAATACTGGGACCAAGTGGTTCTGGAAAAACCACATTATTACGATGTATAAATTTTTTAGAAAAAGCTGATGAAGGTGAGTTAGCAGTTGGTGATACTAAGATAAATTTTAAGGCTGCCACTAAAAGTGACATTTCAAAAGTAAGAAAACAAACAGCTATGGTCTTTCAATCATATAATCTCTTCCATAACAAAACTGTAATTGAAAATGTAATGGAAGGCTTGATTATTCCTAGAAAGGTTCCTAAGAAGGAAGCTGAAGAAATAAGTGAAAAATTGTTGGATAAAGTAGGACTAGCTGATAAATATAATTTTTATCCTTCTCAGCTTTCAGGTGGACAACAGCAGCGTGTTGGTATTGCAAGAGCACTTGCAATTAATCCTGAAGTAATACTTTTCGATGAGCCAACTTCAGCACTTGATCCAGAGCTTGTTGGTGAAGTGCTATCAGTTATGAAGCAGGTAGCAGAAGAAGGCATGACTATGATTGTTGTTACTCATGAAATGTCTTTTGCTTATAATATTGCTGATAGGGTTATATTTATGGAAGGTGGAGTAGTTGTGGAAGAAGGCACTCCAGAGGAAGTATTTAATAACCCTAAGGAGCAAAGAACTAAACAGTTTTTACAAAAAATAGAGCATTAGGGAGGTAAAAAGATGAATAAGATATTTGATCCTAGTTATATATTCAGTTCAATACCTTCCATTATGAAAGCTTTACCATTAACCCTTATTATTATGATAGCATCCCTAATCTTTGGATTATTATTGGGTTTAATTTTAACAGTAATGAAACTGCAAAAAAATATTCTACTTAAATCCATAGCTAATGGGTATACGGCATTTATAAGAGGAACACCAGCCTTACTTCAATTATTCTTAGTATTTTATGGGTTGCCACAATTATTGTCCTTTGTTGGAATTGATATTAATGATTGGAGTAAAAGTATTTTTGCAATAATAACATTTGCCTTAAATAGTGGAGCTTTTATATCAGAAATTATGCGATCTGCATATTTATCAGTGGATGCAGGGCAAAGTGAAGCTGCTCTTAGTATAGGAATGAATAACATTCAATGTTTAAGAAGAATTATAATTCCACAAGCCTTTAAAATTTGCTTGCCTAATTTAGGAAATATAATAATAAGTCTTTTAAAAGAAACTTCTTATGTTTTCACAATAGGAGTTGTAGATATATTAGGAAAAGCAAAATTAATAGGTTCTGATGGTTATGGAGTAAGACAATTAGAAGCGTTCCTTGCAGTAGCATTAATTTATTGGATTATTTCTATAGTAATTGAACAATTTATTTCGTTATATGAACATATGAACAATAAATCAATTAAAAAACTAGCAAATAGCAATTGTTAATAGCGGAAAGGATGATTAATATGAATTTTGATATTCAATTTGCCATAAATACATTTCCTAAAATATTAAAAGCTGTTCCTATGACGCTATCCATATCTATAGTTTCCATTGCAATTGGTTTAGTTATAGGTTTAATTATTGCTATTTGCAGAACTAATAACATTCCTATTTTAAAACCTATATGTGCAGTTTTTGTGTCATTTATAAGAGGAACACCTATAATAGTACAGCTTTATGTAGTATTTTATGGATTTCCAGAATTACTAACTTATCTGCATCAAAGCTTAGGGTGGAAGGTGTCACCAAGTGGTATATCGCATATATCCATAGCATTAATAGCATTTACATTAAATGCAGCTGCATACCTTTCAGAAAATATAAGATCTGCTTTAAGTTCAGTAAATAAAGGACAACTTGAAGCTGCTTATTCTATAGGTATGACAAGCTTTGAAGCTTATAGAAGAATTATTTTACCACAAGCTTTAGTTGCAGCATTGCCTAATTTTAGTAATGTATTTATACAAATTACTAAAGATACATCTCTAGCATTTTCTGTAATGGTAGTTGAAATCATGGCTGTTTCATCTGTTGAAGCATCTTCGGGATATAAGTATTTGGAAGCTTATTTAGATGCAGCAATTATATATTTCATTGTGTGCTATATATTTGCAAAATTATTTACGGTTTTAGAAAATAGATTAAAAGTTTATAAGAAAATTAGTGTTTAAAATTATTATAATTATGGAGGTAATTTACATGAAAAAAATATTTGTTTCAATAGCTTTAATAACTACATTAGCGGTAGGAGCAGCAGGGTGTTCAAAACAATCTAGCAATTCTTCAAGCAGTAACAGTAATGCTAAGGTTGTAAAAATTGCTGTAGTAAATGATGCTAAACCTTTTACTTATATAGATGCAAATGGAGAAGCTTCTGGATATGATGCTGAAGTTCTTAAAGAAGTAAGCAAAAAACTTACTAAATATAAATTTGAATTTAATGGTATGAGCCAAAGTGCACTTCTTCTAGGTGTAGAATCAGGTAAATACGATTTGGGTACATGTCATTTTTATAAGAGTCCAGAACGTGAACAGAAATATCTTTTCCCTGATGAACCTTTTGGATTAAGTGATTTGAAGATTGTAACTAAAAAGGATCGTAATGATATTAATACAATGGATGATTTAGTAGGAAAGAAGTTAGAACCAATTCCAGCTAATGATGCTCGTTATACTGTAATTAAAGAGTATAATGAGAAACATCCAGACAAACAAGTAAATTTACAATCTATTGAAGCATTAAACACTGCTGATTCATTCAAATTGATAGCTTCAGGACAATATGATGCTGCAGTATATCCTTCAGCTGCTTTCCCTGCAGTTCAAAAAAGTTTAAATTTGGATGTAAAGCTAACAGGAACAGTTACTAAAGTACCAACTTATTTTGTATTAAATAAAAAAGATACTGAGTTAAAAAATGATATAGATAAAGTTCTTAAAGAGTTAAAGGCAGATGGAACATTATCCAAGTTATCAACAAAATGGTTTGGGGAAGATCTTTATAAATAGAATCAAATTTAAATGGATTGTAATATAAAAATTATGCAGCATAAGTGCATGTAAGCGAAGTAACTTTCAACTGTATTCCGGCTGATATATGCTGTGAAGGAAAACTCACTTCATTAAGAAGTTCTAATGCTTGAGATATTGAAAAATCCCTACCTCCTTGTATAATGTAGCCATAACATTCAATAGAAAACTATCTATACCATTTGTGAATATTACAACTTAGTTTTTTCTTATTATTCGTAATTCTTTTACCCGACAGGGTGTATGTTTCTACTCTAACTTAGTTTTCTATTTTCCCTTAAGGGGAAACCAAATTAGTAAATATTGATGTATAATATCTCCTGAATAGAAGATAGATGGACACCTCCTGGGAAATGACTCTATCGAGTCATTATTACCCGTGACTGAGCATGTCATTCCATCAGTGAGAATTCTGTGTTTAGCTGGTTAGGTTTCCCTTTGGGAATTACCTGTGTCACAAACAAGGTTACAAAATTACTGATAGAAATGGAATATCTATTCTATCTCTTACAAACAAAGGAGATAATGTATATGAGTAAATTTTTTTATAGACCAACAGTTGGAATTGATGTATCCGCAGATTTTTCAGTAGCTGCTATACTAGCACCTAACGGTGAAATTTATAGAAAACCTTTTAAGATTATGCATAATAGAAATGGTTTTGATTACCTAGTAGATCAAATAAAAAAAGTGGAAGAAGAGTTTAGCATGAAAACAGCCATTTTCATGGAATCTACTGGTGTATACCATCTTACTCTTTTCCACTTTCTTAAAGATACATTTGAAGTATGTATCCTTAATCCACTCATTACTAATTGTAACAAAAATGTGGATATAAGAAAAGTAAAAAATGATAAAAAAGATGCATTAACCATTGCTAATATAGGTAAATTTCAAGATGTCAAATATTCTTCTAGTTTTGATATTGAAATCTACACTTTAAAATCTCTTTGTAGAGATTACTATAAATTTACTGATAGTAAATCTACATTTACAAAAAAACTTTCTACGGATTTAAGAGTCATTTTTCCTGGTTACAGGTCTGTTTTTTCAAATATTACAGGAAAAACATCAATAGCCATTTTAAAAAAGTATTCTAGTGCTGAAGCAGTTTTAAATGCTGATAGAGATGAAGTTATTAATCTCATTTCAAGCAATTCTAGAAAAGGGTTAGTACATAGTGAAAAGATATATAAAAAGTTATATGCTGCTGCTGAGGAAGCTGTTTACATTGGTCTTAAATCACCAAGTCTATTTGTAAAAGTAATTAATACTATTGCAATAATAGAATCATTGGAAATCCAAATTGGAAACCTATTAACTGAAATTCATATATTAATGTGTAGCAATAGAATTTCTGATGAATTTAAGAAAAATGTACAATTACTTTACTCAATACCTGGTGTTGGAGATTTTACATCCATTGCAATAATGAGCGAAATTGGTAATATTAAAGGTTTTGTTAAACCTAAGCATTTAGTTGCATATTTTGGCTTAGATCCTTCAGTTAAACAATCTGGTAAGTTTAATAGTAACAAAAATGTTATGTCTAAACGAGGTACCCGAATAGGACGAAGAGCCTTATATGTTGTCGCGTTATCATCCGTACGTAAAAGTAGAAACGGTGAACCAATAAATAAAGTTTTACTTAATTTTTATACTGAAAATATGAAAGGTAAAAGTAAAAAAGTAGGCTTAGTGGCAATAATGCATAAGCTAATTAACTACATATTCTCTGTTCTTAAAAATCAAAAAGAGTATGAATTACGTGACCCTAAAATACATACAAAAATGTATCTTAATAAGCTATCTAAACCAGCAGCCTAACGGCTAAAATAATTAGGAAGTAATTTCCATTATTCGTGTTTTTTAATGGATTTTTTGTGATACCTATTTTTATTAATAAAATTTTTTATAAAAACTTATTGACTTTTACTAGCTGGTCTCAAATGTGACGTTCTGTCACTTTCGGAGCTTTTGCCTTCCTGGCAAAAATTACGGTATTTTTCAATATCTCAAGCAAAGAACTTCTAAAATTCGTTCGGATCTTCCTTCACAGCATATATCAGTCTCCATACAGTTGAAAGTTACCTCTTAGTGCATTACGTGTATATATATTACTTCTTGATATGGCTCTAAATAAAAAGCGTAGCTTTCATAATACTTGTTATCTAGTTTATGTATATTTCAGCTATTTTAATAATAGCCTATGGCGCAGCCTGAAAAAATAGTAAGTTAATTGATTATTAAATGTATTTGAAATATTTGTATGCTTTAGCCTTATATTTTTCAATCACATAAATAATAAGTCTCTTTTAAGACATTTCAACAGAATAGAAAGCAAGCTGCTTTTTAAACTAAATATATTAGCCTAACAGCAGGCTCCGCCTTAATCTTTAGCCGTGATGACACCCTTATCATATATCACGGAATGAAAGTCAAAATCCAAACTTCCACTGTACCATTATGTTGCATAATGCTTACCTTGCGCATTTCATTTATCTATTCATTGCAATCCGTAGATGGAAACAAGAAATCAAATAAACTAAAAGATTTTTTGGTTATAGAAAAATAAAGTTCAGGAGTATCTTGTGTAATTGTTTTAAAATCATATCCTTCATCTTTATAATATTTAATTATTCTAGGCAGTGCTGTGCAGGTGTTTTTGTGCATATAATCACAGTGCAAAAGTAAAACTATGGTAGATAATTCTTTACTGTCTTTTGTTGCTTCTCTATATAGTCTGTCTGGAGAAACCTTTGGTTTTAAACCATCTGAAGTTACCATATTCCAATCATAGACTTTAAAATTGTAGCTATGAAGTTTGGTAAGAAAGGTTTCTGAAAGGCGTTTATAACTTCCGCCAGGAAACCTAATTATATTAGGAGAAACACCAGCTACTTCATTTACTTTTTCACGACATTGCAGCATTTCGTTTATAAAGGAAGTTCTGCTGGAATAGACTTTTTTGATTTTATGTGAATAAGTATGAAGTCCAATGCTGTGTCCTTCTTTATGAATCCTTTTTACAACATTTTCCAAACCATCAATTTGATTACCTATAAGAAAAAAGGTGGCTTTTATATTATTTTCTTTTAAAATATCTAAAACTTTATTTGTAACATTATCACTTGGACCATCATCAAAGGTTAAATATATTACTTTATTTTTCTCATTTACATAATTTTCACATGTTGTTAAGTTCTTAATTGGTTTCAGTGTGTTTTCTGCAGCTATACCTTTTACGTTTTGACTAAATATTAAACTAATAAATGCTATGGTCATAAAGTATATAAATAGTTTATTTTTCAACTTTCTATCCTCCAATATAATGTTGTGAAAAATATTTAATTAGAAGGGTGCCAGTAAAATTCTGGAGTATCGTTTGTGATTGCTCTAAATTCATATCCTAGTTTTTTATAATGTTGAATAATTTGAGGCAAAGCTTTATAAGTATTTACATTTGTATTAGTACAATGCATTAAAAAAACCATATAAGATATTCCATTACCTCTGGCAATTGCTTCTCTAGTTAATAGTTCTGGAGAGGTATTAGGTCTTACACCATCAGAAATTGAAGCATTCCAATCATAAATCTTAAAATTATGAGCATGTAATTTTTTTAAGAAGTTATTGTTTAAGTGGGGGTTACTACCATATGGAAATCTTATTATATTTGGTTGAATTCCAATTACTTTTTTTATTTCCTTTGAGGTTTTTTCCATTTCCTTAATAAATTCATCTTCACTGGAATATATTTGGTTATATTTATGACTATAAGTATGCAACCCTATACTGTGCCCTTCATTATATATTCTCTTTAAAATTGGCTCTCTTCCTTGAATCATACTTCCTACTACAAAGAAGGTTGCTTTTACATTATTTTGTTTTAAGATATTCAAAATATCATTGGTTACAATGGAGCTAGGTCCATCATCAAAGGTTAAATAAATTATCTTGTTATCAGCATTTAAAGGTGCTGCCTTGGCTTTCCATATTTCAAATCCCAATTTATTAGTTATTACAAAGGTACATAATAAAAATACTGCAACAAAAAATGAAATTATTCTTTTTCTTTTCAAAATACACATCTCCTTAACTTATATAAAGAAAGTTTTAGTAATTTGATAAAGCATTTAATGTAGACAAAAGATTTTAATTTAAGTCCTAATTATTACTTATTGTTACTGTTTAATAAGTATTTAATTACTAGTAAATTCTACATAAAAGTATTTATGTACTAAAAAAATCTCTTCATAATGAAATGAGGAGATTAATTCTTTAATGAATTTTAAGATAAAAGCTAGTGTATATGTTCAAGATATATTTTAAATTTATTTTGCCGCAATGTTATTTAGTAAAGGTATAAACAAAGATAGAACCTTTAATATTTATTTAATTGAATATAATTAGCCTTAGTCTTTTTTTCAACAGTATTTGTAAACATATACGTTTCTATTTCTGAGTACTTTTCCAATCTTATAGACATGTATTCACCATAGGAGAAAATTTCTTTTATTTTTTTAAGAATTCCTTCGTGTTCTATCCTTTTAATTGCAATATATTCAGTTGTTCTGAAATGCTTAACTATGCCTATAGAAAGTACATCACTCCATTTTATAAAATTTGAGAATAATAAGTTTTTCATTTTTATTCCTTGATTATTAAGTTCAATGTACTGCCTATGTAATATTTCTCCATGAATTAAATCTATACCTAAAAGTAGAAAAAGAACAATAATCATAATAGAATTAATCATAGATTCTCTGTCATTATTTTTTATTTTATTAGTAATTAATAAGTAACTTAAAACTAATGCACATAAACTAAAAAATACAATAATTATTTTAAAAATTAATGTATATTTGGTATATAGTCTTATTGGAATATTGTAAGTTTGTTTACTATGATTAATATGTTTTGTTACATTATTGTCCATAATAACCTCGCTATTTAATATAAAAGTTTCAAGTACTATTTAGTGTTGCTGTTTAATATATATTTAATTACTGGTAAATTTTTATACAATAAAAAAATCTCCTCACAATAAAGAGAAGAGATTAAATCTTTAACAAGTTTTAAGATAAATTATTATATATTTAAAGCATCTTGTAGTTGACTCATATGAAAATATTGCTAAGCTATAATACCTTTAACTCCAAATGTAGGTTCCATAAAAGGTATTTTTTTCTTTTGATAAATATTTATATCACCATCAGCCTTTAAATTTTTTGAAATAAATACTTTTATACCTTCATATTCGTAAACATTATATAATTCTTTGTCCAAAACTTCAGTTTCAAATAGGACTTTTACCTTAAGAGATTTAAAGTCAGCACTGCAATTACAACAATCACATTCTAGAGGTGTTTTTTTTACACTTACTACAAAGCATAGATTTTTGCCATGGACGAAATCAAAAGCTTTGTCATCAATTTTTATCATAATATACCATCTCCAAATTAACTTTATAATAAATTAATAACTATCACTGATAGCGTTATAAATAATGAAAAATACTGTTATGATGTATATATGCAATATAATAAATAAATTTTACTATTTGATTTATTAAAAATCAAAGGCTAATTTAACTTTTATGGTAAAATTAGTGCTACAAGTTGTATGTGTATATATTTTATAAAATTAATATGTAGATATTATGAAGCTCCTGTAGTTGTTCCTAAAATATCAACGTTATTTTTTACAGGGCCAAATGGTAAAAAATTGTATATGTGTTTTTAGTAATATATTTAATATTATATTAAAATTGCATTCCTTTAGCAAATGCTCTATTAAAGTTCTTTTGAGCACCTAATTCAATATATTTTACTGTAGATGCAATGCTACTAGAACGTTCATATTCTGTTCTTGATAGTAGAGCTAGTTTTGAACCGGTACCAGCAGCATTTCCCACCATTTTAACCTTATTTTCAAGATCTTTAGGAATTAAACCTATAGCACAAGCACTATGAGGATTCATATAGTTTCCAAAGGCACCTGCTAAAAGAACCTCTTTTATGTCACAGGTTGTTATACCTAGTTTATCAATAAGTATGTTAATACCAGCTGAAATAGCGCCTTTTGCCAATTGAAGTGCTGTTATATCATTTTGTGTGACCATAATAGGACGTCCATGTGCTGTTTCACTCTCAGGTACAACTAGAAAGGCATTTGCATCGTCATAAGTAATAATGCGTTTTTCAAATGCTTTTGCAGAAGAATTCGTAAATTCACTTGGAGATAAAATCTTTCCCCTCTTATTAATGATACCCAATTCTACAAAACCTGCAATTATATCCAAAAGTCCAGAACCACAAATGCCTTCGGGTTTGCCATCTCCAATAACTGTGTAAGTCATTGTCTTTCCAAAATTCACATGGTCTATAGCACCTATAGCACCTCTCATTCCACTGCTAATTTGAGCTCCTTCAAAGGCAGGACCTGCAGCAGCAGAACAAGATACAAGTTTTTTTGAATCTCCTAATACAATTTCTCCATTAGTACCAATGTCAATAGCCAATTTTATATCTTCGTTTTTATCCATTTCTGTGGCAAGAATTACAGCTACGGTATCTGCACCTACAAAGCCTGCAATGGTAGGAAGTACAAAAATTTTACCACAAGGGTTGATATGGAGATTAAGATCTGATGCATTTACATTTATCGGTTCACTTATTACAGGAACATAAGGTATAGCTGGAATATATCTAGGTGTTAAACCTAAAAATATGTGATGCATGCAGGTATTTCCTACTATGGTGATGCTGTATACATCTTCTCTTTTCATAGATACTCTATCTAAAGCATCTTCAATTAATTTATCAATTGCCTTTAAAAGGGTACATTGCATCATTTTTATACCATCTGCATTTTGATTAGCATAGGTTGTACGGGAAATTACGTCTGCACCAAATTTAACTTGTGGATTTAGAGTAGAAGAAATGGATAATTCTTTTCCAGTATTTAAATCCATTAGATATCCTACAATAGTTGTAGTTCCAATATCAAAAGCCATACCTAATATTTTTGAAGAGGTATTTCCTTTTTCTATTCCAAGTATTTCACTATCATCATTAATTACAGTGATTTTATGCTGAGCTTCACGAATTATATCTGGTAAATCTTTCAAAGCGGAAAATTTAATTTTTATATTTTGATAGTTGCTGTTTTTTAGTGACAGCTTTTCTTTTAAGCGTTTTAGATCAGATTTTTGTTCTTCAAGAGAAGGCAAGTCCACTTCAACATAAGTCTTGTCAATGAGTGGATTAACATTAGAAGTTCTTTCAACAGACCATTGTAATATATTATGTAGATTATCATTATTTTTGTGTAATTCTACAATTAAATTATCCTGAATTTTTATTTCACAAGCAAGATGGATACCTTGTAAAAGTTCTTTTTCAGTTAAATAGTTTTGCTCCTTAAGAGTAGGTGGTAAGGCTTTTTCTAGAACTTTAATACGACATTTACCACAATTGCCTATACCACCACAAGGAAAATCAAAATCAACGCCTGATTTAATAATAGCTTCCTTAATTGTAGATCCTTCAGGCATAAGAATTTCATCATTAAAAGGTTTAAAAACAACCTTATAAGTATTCATTATATTACCTCCAAAGTATGTATTTTATAATATGCAATTGTTTTGAGAGGATTTATCATCAATGTTTAATTCGTTATATGATTTAGTTTTATCAATATAATCTAGTATAATAAAGGTTAAAATGAGTTTAAAACTTGTAATAGAGTCATTTAAATTGATATCCATAATTTGTTGGATTTTTTCAATACGATGAGCTAAAGTACTTCGACAAACTTTTAACTTATCAGCTGTTTCTAATTGATTCTTTCCATTTAGCAAATAAGTATAAAGACTTTTCATGTAATCTGTATTGTTTGTATGATCATATTTTATTAAAGAAAATATTGAACTCAGACAAAAATTTTTTAAATTACTTTGTGATGAACACAGTTGTAAAAGATGATATATTGTAAAATCCTCATATGAAAAAAAGAACTCATTTGTTTTTAAACTTATACCAAGCTCAATAGCTTTTAAGGCTTGTTCATAATAGCTTTTCATATCAGTTAAATTATGAAAGCATCGGCTTAAACCAGCAAAAATTTTATTTTTTTGCATAAATTCAAGTAGTTTTGAAAAGGTTTTATCTATAGGGGATATTTTATTATTGCAGTTTATGATTACAACAATGGCATCATTATATATGATGGATTTACTGTCTACAATCATATAGTCAATTCTATCTCTTATTTGATTTAATGGAATATTTACAAAGTTATTTTGAGGAACATTTAGTACCATTACATAAAGATTGTGCTTAAAGTGTAAGTCTAAAAATTCTAATCTTTCATCAATGGTTATTTTGTCAATTTTTTCGCCACTAAGTAAATGTATAATAAAATGTTCATACCTTGATCCTTTGGTATTTTCAATAAACCTGCTTTTTTGCATTTCAGAGGAAATTACTTTGCATAGGGTGAAAACCAATTCCATATCATTTTCGCTGAAAGGTTTGTTGCACTCTAATGCAGCTAAATAGCCTACCACTTTATTATCAATTTTAATATTTGATATTATTCTAGGAATTCTAAATTTATCCTCACTCATAAAAACAGGGGAGGTACTTTTGTGAACCACTTCGATAAATTTCTTCACGTTTGATACAGAGACAAAATTGTAGGAACAATATCCCTTAGTAAATAGTTCAACCCATATAGGATCACTTGGATTGATGTCTTTAGAATGAGCAATAATTTTAAAGCTTAAATCTATAACACATATTGGATTTCCTAAGAGTTCAGAAGCAACATTTATTATATGTTTGATGCCTTTTCCACTGGTTAGAGAATCCAGTAATGTTGCTGAATTTAAAGCAAGAGTTTGTTCGGATTCTACAACTGATTGAAGGTCATTAAAAACTGTAGCTAAGTCTATATCATTATTTAATAATATTAAGTTTAACATAGGGTTTTTTATATGTTTATTAGGTAAAGTTTTATTTAAAATACAAACTAAATTAATGACAGTATTTTGAGGAAATACTTTTGGCAAATTTGATACTGTACCAACATATAAGCAATTATTATGGAATGAGCATTGATTTTTTTGTAGTAATTTAATTGATTTAATTGATGTATTATAGTTTGGTGAAATGTGTAATTCAGGATTATAGTTTCTGAGCTTACTTAAAAAAGTACTTAAATTTATTTCCATAAAAAAACACCTCTTATAAAAATAATAATCCATTATTAATAAAATTTAAATAGTTAATTTAAAATTGCAATTCTTAACATAAACTTTATACATTAAATATTCATTTTTTAAGGTAAGTATACAAGATTGATTTTAAAAATTAATAGTGTTTATAATAAGTATATGTTAATAGATTATCAGAAAAATTAGATTAATAATATATGCATGATGTTTACTTTTATGTACTTAATTTGAGCATTATGTAAGATGTTTTGGTGACATATTTATGGTAATTTATATATAAGCACAAGGTTATAAGAAAAAGGGTTATCTCAGATTTAATGAGTGATCTTTTAATATCAATGAAAGATTTATTAATATATTATACGAATTGGAGAGGATATTTTATGAGCAAAGAACTTATAGAAGCAATGGCAGAGCTTAATGAAGATAAAGTAATTGCACAAGTAAAAGCTCTTATAAAAAATCATGTGTCTCCCATGGATATTATCGGATATTTACAGAAAGGCATTAGTATAGTTGGAAAGAGATTTGAAGAAAGAATTTACTTTATGTCAGAACTTATTATATCTGGAGAAATATTTAAAGAAGCTTCCGATATATTAGGAGAAACAATTCTTCCAGGGACATCAAAACGTGGAATATTTGTTATAGGAACTATTTATGGAGACATTCATGATATTGGTAAAAATATAGTAAGTATTGTTATGAGTAGTAATGATTTTGAAGTTATAGATTTAGGTGTTGATGTGCCTACGGAAAAATTTATTGAGGCAATTAGAAAATATAGACCTGAAGTAGTTGCTATTTCATGTCTTCTTACTAATGGTTTTGACAATGTAAAGGAGTGTATACAAAGAATTGAACAGGAGGGCCTTAGAGAATATGTAAAGGTATTGATTGGAGGAGGGCCTATGAGTGAAGAAGCTCGTGAATATGTAAAAGCTGATGTAGTTTGCAAAACAGCTCAGGAAACTGTAGAGTATTGCAAAAAAGTATATAATAAAGGTGAAAGAAAAAATTACTTGAGAATTATCAAGTGATTCTTAGAATTTCAATAACAAATAAAAACTGGTGTTATATTATTTATTGCAAAAGTAGAAAAAATCCTATTGAAAATGTATCAAAATAAATTTTAATAATAATTTTTAAAAGTATAATTATTTAATTTTAGGATAGAATATATTTTAAAGTAAATACAATTTATATTGTCATAGGATTTAGTTATAAAATTTATAGTGTAAGTTCTATGCTTTGAGTATGTTGTATTTACCAATGATAATAAATTTACAATAATATGTGGGTTAATTATTTTTAGACAATATTCTGCTAGTATATAATAATTAGTCAAAAATTAGTTAAAACCCAGGTTATTCAGGAGGTATATAGGTATGTCAGATAAGACTTTAGTATGTAAAGATTGTAATTCAGAATTTGTTTTTACAGAAGGAGAGCAAGAATTTTATAAGGAAAAAGGATTCGAAAATGAACCACAAAGATGCCCATCTTGTAGAAAAGCAAGAAAACAGCAAAGAAACAATGATAGAAGATATTAACTTCAGTATAATTTTTTTGTTGTGTTTGTAAGTCCTGAACTTTTAAAGTTTAGGATCTTATTGCAATACTAAAATACTTATTTGCAAAATTTGAAACATAATTGCAAAATAATACATCTAAACCATCGCCTAAATATTCATTTTTAAACACGAATTTATGCATTCCATATATCTTGTTTTTATTTATCTCATATTATGCTGCAATTTAAAAGAGATGATTGACAA
The DNA here is from genome assembly GCF_033561535.1 of Clostridium sp. JS66. Lineage (NCBI taxonomy): Bacteria > Bacillati > Bacillota > Clostridia > Eubacteriales > Clostridiaceae > Clostridium > Clostridium sp. JS66. The sequence goes on from NZ_CP131467.1 coordinate 1,923,323, forward strand.
AAAAGATTAACGGAAAAGTCATAAATTTTGGTTAAATAATTTAAAGCAACAAATTAAACCCATATAATATTTTTATTGACAATTTTCTAAATACGACATATACTAAATTTGAGATAAGAAGTGTATATAATTGGTATTTAATATATAAATAATTTTATTATGTTGGAAGCGTTGAACTGCATACTTATTTGGGCACTTTGTATGTAGGAAGCAATTAGTGCAACCGGCCAAATGTTGATTTGGCCGGTTTTTTATTATTTTTAGACAATATACTCATTTTACAAAAAATATATTTTAGAATTGTTTCTTAAAAGGATTATAATAGAGTCCATAAGTAAAAATATAGCTTGGTATATTACAATAAAAAAATATTATAAAAATGTTACATTAGTATTATTACAATCAATCAGTTTGCCCAAAATAGTAAAAAGAATTTACAGAAAAAAGCGAACATTCCAAAATTACATTTAGGTATAAATATATTTCAGAAATTAAATAAATTGTTTTATAACTTTCATATAAAAAGTATTTAATTAGCATTAAAATATGTTCAATAATAATGAATAAGTTTGGAAAATATTTAGTACAAATTAATATTACATTAAAATTTCCATTTAAATAAAGTGATATGCATGTTGACAAATTACAATATATAACATATAATTAATAAAAATGACAAATTTGTATCAATTAATATTTGATGCATATAAGTTCCTTTTGTATTGCGATAATCTGTTAAATTTGGAGATGTTGAACTATATACTTATTTGGGCACTTTGTATATAGGGAGTTACTAGTGCAACCGGCCGAATATTTATTTGGTCGGTTTTTTATGGTTAAGATGAGAATAAATATCAAGTAAAATAAAGCTAGTATTTTAATATACTATATATATTAAAAAAATACTAATATTAAAATAAAGGAGGAATAATGAAATATTTGAAAGTAACTAAAATTATTTACAGGAGGGATAATTTAATTGAGTTAAAATTTGACACGATTTTGTATGCTGAAGTAATTAAAAAACTAAAGAAAAGAACATAAATTATCATTGTTAGATGATAGTCTATGTTCTTTCAACAAAGTATTACCATACAGATAAAAGCAGATACAACTATTCTTTGCAATTAAAAATAAAATTCGTATTCTGATTTACCTGATTTGATGGTAAAAATAGTATAATGCAAGTTACTGGAATAACCTGCAATTATATTATAACAAAAATTAATTATTATATATAGTATTTTTTATAATAAAGTTTATTTAAGGAGGCATTTTTTATGATTTGTGCACTTATCATGGCTGGAGGAAAAGGAAAACGTTTTTGGCCGCTCTCTACAGAAAAAAAACCTAAGCAGTTTTTAAAATTGTTAGGTGAAAAAACCATGCTTAGAATTACATTTGAGAGATTGCAAAAATTAATTCCCAATGAAAGGATTTTTGTTGTTACTTCTAAACAATATACTAAATTAGTAAGAGAGGAGATTCCAGAATTATCTTCAAGAAATATAATAGTGGAACCATTAAGTAGAAATACAGCTCCCTGTATAATACTTTCTGCACTTAAAATTAGAAAATATTATAAAGATTCTACATTAGTGGTGTTACCTTCAGATCATCGCATAGAAAATAATGAAGAGTTTATAAATACTTTGGTGGTAGGAGAAAAATTTATAGCAAAAAACAAAGATTCCATTGTTACTATTGGGATTAGACCTAATAGACCAGAAATTGGATATGGATATATAAAATGTGATAGTCACTATGTAAATGTTAACAGTAAAAAGGTTTTTTTAGTTAATAAGTTCATTGAAAAACCTGATTTATGTAAAGCTGAAAAGTATTTGCAAAGTGATGAATATTTATGGAATTGTGGAATATTTATTTGGAAAATTGAAACTATTTTGCAACTAGCTAAAAAATATGCCACGGATATTTGGAGTAAGTTAGTTGAGATTGAAAATTATTGGGATCAAGGTGTGAGTCTAGTTTTAGAAAAAAACTATAGGGAAATAGAAAATATATCTATAGACTATGCGATCATGGAAAATGTAAGAAGCATTTATACTATACCATGCGAATTCCAATGGGATGATTTAGGAAATTGGACAAGTATAGAAAGATATAGAAAAAAGGATAATGAAGGGAATGTAACAAATGAAAATAGTATTGTGTATAAATCCAAAAAGAATATTGTGATAACAAAGAAGAAAGCACTGCTTAATAATGTGGACAACTTAATTGTAGTTGAAACAGAAGATTATATTCTTGTTTCTTCAAAGGAAAAAGAGCAAGAAATAAAAATAGCTAAAAATTTATGCAGTAATTTAGAATAGCATAATTAAATTTGGAAGAATTTAATTATAAATTTATTTAATAATTAGCATGTACCTAAGTATTAGTAAAATTATTTGGTTATTGAAAACCATTTTTGAGTAAGTTCCTATTTAAATACACATGATTTAGAGGTTTTTTACAATGAATGATATGGAAAATAGTTTTAAAATCACATATAGGTTTACTGAACCTAAAAAAAAGGATATGAGGCTTATATTTTTTATTATATTCAGTTGTGAAATAGCTTTAGGCATATACTTTAGTTATTTCAAGGATATAGTATTAAATGATGCTTTAAGCAGAACAGCAAATTCTTTTTATGTTTTATTTGTCAAACCAAGAAGATTTGCGTCAATTGGGCTTGTGTGGAATCCACTCCCAAGTGTATTACAACTACCATTAGTATATTTGGCAAAGTTTTGGAGGCCAATGGTTTCTTCAGGAATAGCAGCTAACATTATTACAGCATTGTTTTCTGCATTAAGTTGCAGCTATATATACAAAATCTTTATTAGACTAAAAGTACCAAAGGTTTACAGCATCATTTTAATAGCTTTATATGTAACTAATCCTTTTATATTTTTTTATGGTTCTAATGGAATGAGTGAAGTTATATTTTTCTTTATGATTATTTACAGTGTCTTGTGTTTAACTTTATGGATCAAAGAAGGATCTGCAAATTATATTGTTAAAATTGCGTTTGCATTGGCTATGGCATTTTTTTGTAGATATGAAGCAGTACCTTTTGCATTAGCAATTGGAGTAGGTGTTGTATTGATCATCTTTTTTAGTAAAAAAGAAAAAAAATTTGTTTTTAATAATAGTTTTAAAGAGAAATATTTTTATGCGGAAAGTAGTTTAGTAATTTTATATACTCCTTTTCTATATTCAATAATGTTGTGGATACTATTCAATTGGATTATAAGTGGAAATGCTTTATATTTTTTAAATTCAGCATACTCTAATTCAGCACAAAGCCAATATGCTGCAACTATTACAAATTCTATAAGTGCCTTAAAATATATTTTAAAAAAATGTGAGCCATTTATGCCATTGTTTATAGGAATTGTAATAATAAGAATTAAAAATAAAAGATTGCTAAGAATTGACTTCCTGATATTACTTTTTATGGTAATGATTATGATAATTTTTCATTTTACAATGCTTATTAAAGGAAATTCTTATGGATGGTTTAGATTTTTTTCTTATTCATTACCTATATGCTTTGCATGGATACCATACGAATTGTCAGAGATAAACAAAAAACATAAAAAATTTGAATTTTCAGTATTAATTGTCTCGTTATTGCTATCATCAATTTTAACAGGAACTGCTTTATTGGATGCTAGTCTTTCGCCAGAAGAGCATAATTTAATTATTACAAATGAGAGTCATAAAGTTGCTGATTATATAAATTCAGATTTAAGTGATGAAATTATATTATCTGATTCATTTTTAACTTCAGGGATATTGGTGAATGTTCAAAATGTAGATAATCTTGTAATAAGTAGTAGTTTAAATTTTAAAGAGGCTGTAAAAAATCCTTGGAAATATGGAGTTACATATATATTGGTTCCAGATAAATCAGGCATTGGTAAATTAGATGCTATTAATACTCAATATCCTGATTTATATAAATATGGCGCAGAGTGGTGTACATTAGTTAAAGAATTTGATGGGTACAAGCTATTTAAGGTTAACTATTAGAATTATCAATGAATCTTGCTTAATGGGAGTTTGGTTCTTCCACTAAATATTAGATGAATTATCTAGGGGCGTATCTACTGTTATCTCCTACTTTGATAGAAGTGGGAGTGTTACAGTAGGTAGCCATCAGATAAAACTATGTATTGGAAGGTGAATTAATGTTATCGGTTATTATTCCAGTATACAATGAGATGGAAAATATTAAAGAATTGGTTAAAAGAATAGAAAAAACTTTATTAAATGAAGAATATGAAATTATATTTATAGATGACAGTATAGACAATACTACTGAAGTAATAAAATCTATAGCAATTGAAGATAAGAAAGTAAAGTTTAGTCACAGGGAAACTAAAAATGGACTTTCTTCTGCAGTAGTTGAAGGATTTAAAATTTCTAATGGAGATATTGTAGCAGTAATGGATGGAGATTTACAGCATCCACCAGAAATACTATCTGATATGATAAATGCTATACATAGAGGTGCAGATGTTGTAGTTCCTAGTAGGTTTATACCTGGAGGAGATGATGGAGGCTTAAATTTATTTAGAAAATTAGTTTCAGCTGGGGCAAGATATATGGCTAAGATTTTGCTTAAAAAAATAAGAAATTTTTCTGATCCTACAAGTGGAATCTTTATGCTTAAAAAGCAAATAATTAATGAAAAAAAACTTTGCACTGTTGGATGGAAAATTTTACTTGAAATATTAGTTATAGGTGAATATAACAATCCAGTTGAAATTCCATATAAGTTTTGTAATAGAAACTCTGGAAAATCAAAAATGTCTTTGAAAGTTCAGATGGATTATATAGTTCATTTATTAAGTTTGATAAGCAGAAGTAGAGAGGATAAAAGATTTTATTCATTTTGTGCAGTAGGTTTAATAGGTGTTTTTATTGATATGAGTGTATTTGCACTAATAGGAGTGATACTGCCCGCCATATATGTAAAAGTTGCAGCAGTAATATCTGCAGTAATAGCTGTAGTATCAAATTATATTTTGAACAATTCAATTACTTGGGGAGATAAGTTAAAAAATCAAATGCAGCTAACAAATAAATTTTTTGGAATGAAGTTTATTAAATATGTAATGGTATCACTTATAGGAATTTTAATGAAATTTATAATTTTATTAATCTTCTACAATATGTTTGGATTAAATAAATATATAGGAAATTTTATTGGAATTCTTTGTTCTAGTTTTTCAAATTATTATATGAGTAAATTTTATGTTTTTGAAATTAACAGATTTAAAAATGTGGAAGATTATTATAAGAGTTTATAGAGAGTGAGTGTTTTGTTATCATGAAGAGCAATACAAATAGAATCGGAGATAGACTCTTAAAGCTGGGGTATATTTCTAAAAAGCAGCTAGAAATTGCATTAAAAATACAAGAAAAGAATAATGAACTTATAGGAAATGTATTAGTTAAGAATGGGTTCATATCTGAACAACAATTAGCGGAGTATATTGTTAATAGCCAATTTTCTAAGATTGGTGAATATCTGGTTTATGTAAAAGCTATAACACCTGAACAATTAAAACAAGCTATAAAGTATCAGCAAGAGAATGGTGGAAGATTAGGAAATATCCTAGTTTCATTAGGTTTTATAAGCCAAAAAGTGTTAGATGATTATTTAAAATTAAATTATAAAAATAGGCTTCCAATAGGAAAAATACTTGTAGAAAATAATGAAATAACAGAAGAACAACTTTTAAAAGCACTTGATTTACAGAAGAAGAGTGGAGGAAGATTAGGCGATATATTGTTATTTTTGGGATTTATAAAGCCTGAAAGATTATATAGGTATCTTGCTACACAAAATAATGTTGGTAGAGTTGGTAAAAACTTTGATTTAAGTATTTCTAAAAAGTTGCCATATGATTTAGCACTTAAGTATAATGCCATAATAGTAAACTTAAGAAATGATTCTTACATTATTGCTGTAAAAGAGTTATTAAATAATGAACAGTTAAAAGAAATTGAAACTTATCTTGGTAAACCAGTTGAGCAAGTATTAGCTACGATGTTTGAAATAGATAACTTTTGGAATGAGGTTTATAGTCATAAGCAAAATGAAGAAAGTGTATTTAAATTGTATGATGAACAACCAGAAAATTCAGCTATTGTAACATTTTCTAAATATCAATTAATAGTACTAATAATAACTTGTATAGTTTTATTATTACTTATGATAGCTAATTATAAGGCCACATTACTTTCATTGAATTTGCTTTTTCAAAGTATATATGCATTTATGACAGTTTTAAAATTGTATATAGTTTTAAAAGGTTCTTATAAAGATAAACAATTGCATTTTAGTAAAGAAGAAATAGCAGCTATAGATGAAAAGAAATTACCTGTGTATACTATTTTAATACCTGTTTACAAAGAAAAAGAAGTAATTCAAAGTTTAATTAAAAATATACAAAATATTGATTATCCACAGTATAAATTAGATGTTTGTGTATTACTTGAAGAAGATGATCATGAAACCATAGAAGCTGTAAAAAAAATGAATCTTCCAGAATATTATTCTACTGTTATTGTACCTAATAGTATTCCAAAAACAAAGCCTAAAGCTTGTAATTACGGACTCATTAGAGCAAAGGGGAAATATGTAGTTATATATGATGCGGAAGATAGACCAGAATCAGACCAATTAAAAAAAGTTTATTTATCATTTAAAAATTTGCCAGATAGTTATGTTTGTATTCAAGGTAAACTTAACTATTTTAATAGTAATCAGAATCTTTTAACACGACTATTTACACAAGAATATAGTATGTGGTTTGAACTACTTTTAGTTGGGATAATGCAAATAAAAACTCCTATACCACTTGGGGGAACTTCAAATCATTTTAAAATTGAATTTTTAAAAGAAGTTGGTGCATGGGATCCATTTAATGTTACTGAAGATGCTGATTTAGGAGTAAGATTGTTCAAAAAAGGTTACAATACGGCAGTGGTAGATTCTCGTACATGGGAGGAAGCAAATTCGGATTTGCCAAACTGGATTAGACAGCGTTCAAGATGGATAAAAGGATACATGCAAACATGGTTGGTACATATGAGACATCCAATACAGCTATACAAGTCACTAGGAATAAAAGGGTTTATAGGATACCAAGCTATGATACTTGGAACACCATTGCTTCCACTTATTAATCCTATATTCTGGCTAATGTTATTACTATGGTACACTACTAAGGCTAGTTGGATAAGGATTATGTTTCCAGGAGCATTTTATTACATAGCAGCTTTTCAGTTGTTTTTTGGAAATTTCATGTTTACATATACTAATGGAGTTGGTATGTACTGGGTTATAAGAGATTGCTGTCTTAAGAATAGACAACCATTTTCATATAGATTAGTTAAATATGCATTGATGTCACCTATATACTGGGTTTTAATGAGTGTAGCAGCTTATAAGGCTTTGATACAATTAATTGTTAAGCCATTTTATTGGGAAAAGACTAAACATGGCTTAACGGAAATAAGAGAAAAAGATATTGAAAGAAACAATGTTTCTATATAGCATAATTTTTAAAATTTAGGGAGGTAAAAATGTACAGAAAATTAAAATTCAAAGTAGAGTTAGTAATTATATCTTTGATAATTGCGCTTATAGTTCCATTTACTGCTTTTGCGGCAGGAGATAATAATTCAGGTAAAGGGTATGATATTCAAATATTTAAAGATGATCAAAAATTAAATTTACCTAAGAATACAGGTTCATATTGGTTTACTTTACCTAAGGGTTTTAATATTACAGATGATTCTTACATTGAATTGCATTTTACATTTTCCAATACTTTAATTAGTACTCGTTCTAATATTACTATGCTAATTAACGATTTTCCAGTGGAAACTAAATGGACTTATGATATTCAAAGGGAAACATCAGGTTGGTGGAATGTAAAATTACCAGTTTCAAAATTAAAAATAAATGGTATCAATGAACTTAAATTTCAAAGTAATCAAAGATCCATAGAAGGAGATTGTCAGGATATTGATAATCCTAGCAATTGGGTTGTTTTTCATAAAGATTCAAAATTGCATGTAACAGTAAATAAATATCCAGATGCTATATTATCAAATTTTTATCCTACATACTATGATAATTTTTTAAATGATAATATGTTAGCTACTGATTTTATATTGCCAAAAGTTGTAGATAATAATTCCATATGTGGATTATTAAAAATGTGTTCTTCCATTGGAAAAATGTATACTGCTAAAGATAACATTGACTATAATGTGTTTAAGGAAGGAGATAAAACAACAGAAAAAAATAAAGTGTTCATAGGAAAATATTCGGCTTTTTCTAATATTAATAATTTATTTAATGCAGAAAATATTAAATTGTCAAATGATGAAGGATATTTATCTATAAAAAGTGAAAATAACTCTACTTATAACACTTTAGTAACGGGAGAAAATGATATTGGATTAAATAAAGCAGTGGACTTTATATCAAATAATAATCTTCTAAATCAGGTTATAAGCAATTCTATAAAGGTTAATTCCAAGTTATCAGATAATAAAAGCATTCAAGATATCAATGAAGGTGGTATTTATAAATTTTCTGATTTTGGATATACAGATATTAATTTAAAAGGCGCTTTTCATCAGAAGGTAGATTTATCTTTTGTTCAGCCAAAGGGAATACAAAATTTGAAAGGCTCCTACATAGAATTGAAATTTAGGCATTCTAAAGTACTCGATTCAGATAGATCAAGTATAACAGTGTATATAAATGGAATGGCAGTAAATAGTGCTAAATTAACAGTAGCTAATGCTGAAGATGGTACTTTAAAGATTAATATACCTGAATCTGCCTTAAGTTTACCAGAGATAAAAGTTTCTATAGAATGCTACAACTATTTAGGTAAAATTGATTGCTCTAAAGATTATTATGATAGTGCATGGACTGTTATAAATTCAGACTCAAAGGTATGTTTACTTAAAGGAGAAACAAGCATACAACCTAATTTACAAAAGTTTCCGTTTTTTTACACAAAATATTCAAGTACTAAAGAACAAGTGGCTATAGGAATGGGAGAGCCTTCAAATGAACTTGATTTGAAGGCATCATCAATGATAGCAACACGTATAGGTCAAAACACCGGTGAAGTGTTTAATTGGGATGTACTAGGAAATGATGGCAAGTTAACTAATGAACAGAAGAAGATGAATATGGTGTTTTTAGGGTCTTATAGAAATGCCAAAATTCCAGAAAGTGTAAAAAATGAATTGACAGTAGTTCCTTTGGAAAGCGGGAATTTGGATATTAAGAAGGGGATTGATTTAGTTCCTGAAGTGCTGAGAGACAAAGTATTATTTCAAGTTGTAAGATCCCCATGGGATACTTCAAAACGTGTATATGTTATATTATATGATAATGATGCAAATCTTCAACTTTTAAATTCTGTATTAAATGATAGAAATGTATTGTCGAAATTAGATGGACAAGTTGCAGTATTGGATAATAATAAAGAAATTCATACTATAACTGTTAAAGAAACAAAAACTGTTAAAATAACAAAAACTTTTTTGGAACAGGTAAGATATATTGAATTTAAGACACATTTGCATTGGTGGATGCTATTAATTATGTCCATAGCTATAGTTGCAGGTGTTATAACTATAATCTTTTTACATAGAAGTAAAAATGAATTTAAGAAAAAGGGTGAAAAATTAAAAAATGAAAGTGGTTTTTCAAATAAAGAAAATGAAGAAATAATAAACAAAGATAAAAAGAATTAATAAATTTAAAATAGATTAATTTAATAGAATATTTCTAATAGATGTAATTTTAGCGGTATTTAACGATTGAATAATAAAGTTGACAAAGATGAGGTGTAAATTATACTTCATCTTTGTTATTTCTTAAATATATCTAGATTAATGGATTAGAAATATTTATTCAAGTATATAGGCACTTGTAGCTTATACTTCAAGAAAATCAGATGTAGACAATATTTGATTTAGTGATAGTGAATTTTATAAAGTAATCATGAGTATTAGATCAGACAATCATCGGATAAGTTAGATAAATATTATTTAATTACTTATTTTTATTAAAGGGAGATATTATATGAGAAAAATTATAAGTATTACTATTTTAGTTCTGTTTGTAAGTATATGTTTATTTTTAAATGCTTATAAAGCTAGTAATGTAAAAGCTAGTGAAAGTATTTGTAATTTAAATAATTATAATTTTACAAAAATAGGAACTGATAAATTAACAGATCAGTGGAAATTAAGTAATAATACAATGCTTGAACCATTGGATTTAAAATATAAAAATACTGATAAATTTAAAGTAGTACAAGATAACTTGAAAGCCCAAGCATATACATATTTTATTTTAAAAGATGAAATAGCAGATAAAGTAATTCAAATATCTAATGATAAGGATCCTTTTATAGAAATTAAACCTATGGAATTTGGATTTAAGGACCAGATTATGAATGAATTTATATTCCATTCAGGTATAGATTTTATAATAATAGGTGGCTTGTTTATTTTAGAATTATTATTTATATTTTTATATAAAAGGCTTAAAAAGGATAATGCTTTTCTGTATTTTTTTATGTTATGTTTATTAGTTCAAATGAGGTGCTTGTTTTTAAATGAGTGGTTAATTAAAATCGTTTTTCCCAATATGCCTAATGTGGAAATAATTAAAATTCAGGCATTTACATATTATCCATGGATATCTATATACATTTTATTTTTAAATGAATGGTTCACCAATTTATCTAAAAAGATAATTGCAAGTTCATTAATATTTTCATCAATTTCTATTATTATGCTTTTTATAACTAATGATAAATTGCTATTTTTTAATGAAGCTATCTTACTAATTATTATGATTAGTGTATTAATATTTCTAATAAATAAGGTTAGAAAAAAAGAAAAAAATAGTGAAATATCACTTATTGCTTTTTTATTTTTATTAATAACAACTATAAATGATATGTTGGTGGATAATTGTATTAAAGGTGGTGGGTATAGCTTTCAGATAGGTATTTTCATTTTTGCATTTTTGGAAACTTATGTAGTTATAACTAATTACTCTAATGAAATAATTAAATTAGAAAATTTGAGAATGCAAAACAAAATTATATACGAAAAATCAATTAGAGATGATTTGACAAATTTGTATAGTAGGAATTATATAGTATCTATATTAGATACTATGATAGAAATTTATATAAAGCAAGGGAAAAAATTTACTACATTAATGTTTGATATTGATTATTTTAAATCTATTAATGATACTTATGGTCATTTGTGCGGAGATGAAGTTTTAGTTGCTGTAAGTAGTGTCTTAAAAAAAAATTTGAGGTCTACAGATTATATTGGAAGATATGGTGGAGAAGAATTTATTGTTGTTTTACCTGATACACAAAAAGAAAAAGCAAAAGAAATAGCTGAAAGAATTAGAAAAGGTGTTGCAAATCTTTCATGGAAACAAAAGATCAATGTTACAATAAGTGGAGGGGTATATGAAAATGAAGTATATACAAAGTATGAATGTATAAAAATTGTTGATAAATTATTATATATGGCTAAAGCAAATGGTAGAAATCGAATTGAAACTAAAATATAAAATGAAAATAAATTGGTTGTTATGGGAAAAGTACATATATAAGATTTGTTGTATATAGGATTGCAATTGATACAAATAATAACAATGTTAAATAATATAGCATTTTGATAAAAACTTATTAAAGAATGTAATATTAATTAACTAAAGTGAAAAGAATATATTTAAATATTTAAAAAATTATCAAAAAACTATTGACTTATATTTATACAGTAATTATAATATAAACATAACTTGAAATGTTGAAGAAAAACAATGATAGGGAGAGTAAATATAATTCAGATTCAGAGCGAATTCGGGAAGGTGGAAGCCGAGTATGAAGATTATATTGAAGAACACCCTGGAGTATCTAACCGAAATTTTTATAAGAGTAGGCTTAGACGTATTCCCTATGTTACAAGGGATAGGTATCGATAAGTAAGTTTAATTATCTGTACCGATAAGAGATAGCTTTAAAGCTAAATTAGGGTGGCACCACGGAATAGTATCCGTCCCTATACCGCAAGGTATAAGGACGGTTTTTTATATTCAAAAATAAATTTAATTTATGCAAAGGCATAAATTCCCTAATGAAGCAGTAACTCTTATTTTATTATGTGTATATTTATAAGTATACCGGATAAGTGTTTAAAGCTAAATTAGGGTGGCACCGCGAAGAAATTCGCCCCTGTATCTATTAAGATACAGGGGTTTTTTATTTGGAAAAGTGGAAAATATATGTTTTAGGAGGCAATATTATGGAAAGATTATATGTAGAAAAAGTTAAGGAATCAGCTTCAGATGAAGTTTTAGTTCAAGGTTGGGTTCATAAAGTAATTGATTTTAAAAGCTTTGGTTTTGTTCATTTGAGAGATAAGACAGGAATAATTCAATTAGTAGTTGGTAAGGAACTTTTAAAGGGATTAAGATTAGAAATGAGTTTAGAGGTTGTTGGAACTAAGGTAGCAAATGAAAAGGCTCCAGGTGGGATTGAATTACAGGTTAAGGAATTAAAGGTTTTAGGAAAAACTTATTATGATAAACTTCCAATAACAGTAAATGAAAGAAAAAGCTCAGCTCATTTGGAAACTCAATTAGATTATAGATATATAAGTTTAAGAAATCCAAAAACTAGAGCAGCTTTTAAGGTTCAACAGGAAATAGTTACAGCTTTTAGAGAGTATTTATTACAAAATGACTTTTCAGAAATTCATACGCCAAAAATTTTAGGTGCAAGTACTGAAGGTGGTTCTGAAGTATTTACTATAAACTATTTTGACAAAAGAGCATTTTTAGCTCAAAGTCCACAGTTTTTTAAGCAAATGATGGTAGGAGCGGGATTTGAAAAAGTATTTGAAATAGCTCCAGCATATAGGGCAGAACTTCACAACACTTACAGACATTTAAATGAATATATAAGTCTTGATTTAGAAATGGGATTCATAAAAGATGAAAATGATATTATGGATTTAGAAGAAGGCTTTATGAGACACTTATTCCAGCATTTAAGAAAGACTTGCCAAAAGGAATTAGCAATGTTTGATGTAAGTCTTCCAGAAAAAGTGGAAATTCCAAGAATACCTCTTGCAGAAGCTCATAAAATACTCTTAGAGAAGTATGGTAAGAGATCTCCAGTAGGAAACATTGATGCTGAAGGAGAAGAACTTTTTGCAAAATATATAAAAGAAAAATATGATAGTGACTTTGTATTTTTAACAGCTTACCCAATTAAAAAGAGACCTATGTATGCTATGCCAGATGAAGATGGAATGACAAAGAGTTTTGACCTTATATATAAAGGACTTGAAATAACTACTGGAGGTCAAAGAATACACGATTATGAAATGTTAAAAGAAAATATAAAGAAATTTGGATTTAACCCAGAGGATTATGGATTCTATTTAGAAAGCTTTAGATATGGAATGCCACCACATGGCGGATTGGCTATAGGACTTGAAAGAATTACAATGAAAATTCTTAACCTAAGCAATATAAGAGAAGCTACATTACTCCCAAGAGATATGAAGAGATTAGAGCCTTAGGATATTTTTAAAAAATTAGCATTAATCATAAAATATTTAGAATGATTAAGCATTAGAAAGTATCTTGGTTTAGAAATAGGAGGATTTAAAGATGATAAGCATTGATGAGGTTAAATATATTGCGAAGCTTGCAAAACTTAAGGTTACTGATGAAGAAGCAGAAAAAATGGCTAAAGACTTTGAAGGAATATTAGGACATTTTGCATCTATAGATAAATTTGATTTAAGCGGCGTAGATTTGAATAAATATGAAGATGGATTAAAATCCTTTGTTAGAGAAGATGAAGTAAAAGTTTATGAAGAGAAGAAAAAATTATTCCAGAACGTTAAAAGCATGAGAGACGTTTACGTTGAAGTTCCAAAGATAATAGAATAATTAAAGTGGAATTAAGGTACTTTAACCTTTTAAAATACCTTGATTCTCGCTCTAATTTAAAATCAGGAGGTTGTAAATATGGAAATACAAGCTATGACAGCTTTTGAAATAAAAAAAGGTATAGAAGAAGGAAAATTTACTTCAGAAGAAATCGTAAAAAAGCTTTTTGAAAGAATAAAAGAAGTAGATCCAAAGGTAGAAGCGTATATTACACTTTGTGAAGAAGAAGCTATAAAATCAGCTAAAGCAGTGGATGAAAAAGTTAAAAATGGAGAAAAGCTTGGAAAATTTGCAGGAGTACCTATTGCAATTAAAGATAACATATGTACAGATGGAATAAAAACTACTTGTGCATCAAAAATGTTGGGAGATTTTATTCCTCCATATGATGCTACTGTAATTAAAAAATTAAAGGTAGAAGATGCAGTTATAATAGGAAAAACTAATATGGATGAGTTTGCTATGGGATCTTCCACAGAAAATTCAGCTTTTATGAAAACTAAAAATCCGTGGGATCTTAAAAGAGTTCCTGGTGGATCTTCAGGTGGATCTGCTGCAGTAGTAGCAGCTGGAATTGCACCAGTGTCATTAGGTTCTGATACAGGTGGTTCAATTCGTCAGCCAGCAGCATTTTGTGGAGTAGTTGGATTAAAGCCAACTTATGGATTAATATCAAGATTTGGACTTGTAGCTTTTGCATCATCTCTTGATCAAATAGGACCTTTTGGAAAAACAGTTGAAGATTGTGCTATGACATTAGAAACTATAGCAGGTTATGATAAAATGGATAGTACTAGTTCAAGAAAAGAAGTTGAAATAGATTATTTAAGTGCATTAGATGGAAGTGTTAAAGGATTAAAAATAGGAGTGCCTAAGGAATTCTTTGGAAAAGGCTTAAATGAAGAAATAAAAGCTTCTTTGGAAAAGGTTATGGAAAAGCTTAAAGAAATGGGTGCAATCGTTGAAGAAACTACTATGCCTATAACAGAGGAAGGACTTTCTTCTTATTATATAATATCTTCAGCAGAAGCTAGCTCAAACTTAGATAGATATGATGGAATAAGATATGGATATAGAGCTAAGGATTACGAATCTGTTGATGATTTAATGGCACAAACAAGAACAGAAGCCTTCGGAAAAGAAGTTAAGAGAAGAATCATGCTGGGGACATATGCATTATCTTCTGGTTACTATGATGCTTATTACAATAGAGCTCAAAAACTCCGAAAAGAAATAAGAAGACAGTTTAAAGAAACTCTTGAAAAATATGATTTAATATTGAGTCCAACTTCACCTGTACTTCCATTTTTAAGTGGAGAAAAGAGTGAAAATCCTATGGAAATGTATCTTGCGGATATATACACTGTAAATATCAATTTAGCTGGAGTTCCAGCATTATCCCTTCCTTGTGGATTTAGCAAAGAAGGACTTCCAATAGGAATTCAAATTATAGGACCTCATTTTGGAGAAAAGAAAATATTAAAAGCTGCTTATGCACTTGAAAAAGAACTTAAAGTAGATACTTTAGCTATAAAGTAAGCAGAAGGGAGAAAAAATTATGAGTTATGAAACAATAATTGGTTTGGAAATACACGCTGAATTAAATACAAAGACAAAAATATTTTGCAACTGTTCTACTAAGTTTGGGTCTGAGCCTAACAGCAATACATGTCCAGTATGTTTAGGATTGCCAGGAACATTGCCTGTTTTGAATAAAGAAGTAATTAAATTAGCTATAAAAGCTGGTAAGGTTTTAAACTGTAAAATAAATAAGTTAAACAAAATGGATAGAAAAAATTATTTTTATCCAGACCTTACAAAATCTTATCAAATTTCTCAGTTTGATTTACCAATCTGCAGCGGGGGATATGTTGAGTTTGAATTAGACGGAGTTAAAAAGAAAGTAAGATTAAATAGAATACACATAGAAGAAGATCCAGCAAAACTTACTCATTTGGAAGATGAACCATTTTCATTAATAGACTATAATCGTGCAGGAATGCCACTAGCAGAAATAGTTACGGAGCCAGATATTCATTCACCAGCAGAAGCAGTAGCTTTTCTTAAAACGTTAAAATCGCTATTAGAGTATGCAGAAGTGTCAGACTGTAGAATGGATCAAGGATCTATGAGATGTGATGCTAACATTTCTTTAAGACCAGTGGGACAGGAAGAATTCAATACTAAGGTAGAAATTAAAAATATAAACTCTTTTAAAGAAGTTCAAAAAGCATTAGAAAAGGAACAAAAAAGACAACAAGAGCTTTATACTTTTGGAGAAGGGGATAAAATAAAGCAGGAAACTAGAAGATGGGATAGCGGAAAGGGAAGAACTATTCCTATGAGATCCAAGGAAGATGCGGATGATTATAGATATTTTCCAGATCCAGATTTAGTACCAATAGTTATTAGTGACAATCAAATAGAAAGTATAGAGAAAACTATTCCAGAGCTTGCACCAGAGAAGAAGGTTAGATTTATGGAGCAATTTAAGCTTACAGAAAAAGAAGTAGATATTTTAGTTTCTGATAAGGCGTTAAGTCATTTCTATGAAGATGTTGTAGCACTTGGAGCAGATGCAAAAACTGCTGCAAACTGGATTTTAGCTGAAGTGCTTAGAATACTTAAAGAAAAAGAAATGGAAAGCACTGATATGACTCTTAAACCAGAAATGCTTTGTAAACTTATAAAGTTAATAGGTGAAGGAAAAATAAGTAATACAGCAGGAAAAGAAGTATTCAATGAAATGTTTGATTCAGGAAAAGATCCTGAAGAAATAGTGAAGGAAAAAGGACTTTCTCAAATAAGTTCATCAGATGTACTTGAAAAGATAGTAGATGAAGTTTTAAGTGCTAACCCTAAATCAATAGAAGATTATAAGAGTGGTAAACAGCAGGCAGCTGGATTCTTAATGGGTCAAGTAATGAAGGCTTCAAAGGGTCAGGCAAATCCTAAGATAGCAAAAGAACTTATTGAGACTAAATTAAAGTCTATGTAGAAAATATTGTAATATAATAAAAGCTATGAAATTAAGGTGCGAACTTATATTTCATAGCTTTCTAAATTATTAAATAGAAATACCAGCTTCTAAAGTGCTAGTATTTTCACATTCTTTAATTCTTCCATAATCTATATGAATTATTTTATCGCCTAACAAACGAGCTTCTTCAGGATTGTGTGTAACTAAAATAATGTCTATAGAATATAGCTTTTTTAACTGCAAAAATTCTTCATATACTATGGACTTAGTTTGTACATCTAGAGCTGAAAAAGGTTCGTCTAAAAGAAGAACGTCAGGTTTTATAGATAAGGCCCTAGCTAGAGCAACTCTTTGTTTTTCACCACCTGATATTTGTTTTGGATATCTCTTTTTTAAATGATCAATATTAAAAGCTTCCATAATATGTTCAATGTAGTTAGTGTCTTTTAAATTTTTGCATTCTAAACCAAATAATATGTTTTTTTCTATAGTCATGTGAGGAAAGAGAGCATAATTTTGAAATACATAGCCTATATTTCTATCTTTAATTTTCATATTTATATTTTTTTTAGAAGAAAATATAGCTTCATTACCTACGGATATTTCACCTTCTTCAGGAGTTTTTATACCAGATATACAATCTAAAATTGTAGTTTTACCAGAACCTGAGTGTCCTTGTATAACAAGCACTTCTTTATTAAGGGAAAAGTTCACATCTAAATCAAAACAATACATCTTTTTAAATATTCTAACGTTAAGCATAAAATCCATCCTTAAAAATATTATTTGCAATTTCGCTTTGTCCACATGTTAAGGCTATATATGGTTGTGAAACTGAAAATTAAAACTATTAATACAAGAATATTAGCAGTTCTGTTATCTCCACTTTCCACAGCAAAATATATAGCAGTAGGAATGGTTTGAGTTTTTCCAGGAATATTTCCAGCTATCATTAGTGTAGCACCAAATTCACCTAACGCTCTGGCAAAAGATAAAACTAAGCCACTTATTATGCCTGGGAAAGCCATTGGTAGTGTTACTTTAAAAAATACTTTAAGTTCACTAGCTCCCAATGTTCTTGCAGCGTTTTCACAGACTTTGTCCATATTTATGAAAGCTGCTTTGCAGCTTTGGTACATTAGAGGAAGAGAAACCACAAAAGAAGCTATACAAGCAGCAGTTAAAGTGAAAATTAGACTTTTGTTAAAAACATTTAGAATAAATTTACCTATAAAACCGTACCTGCCTAATATTACTAAAAGACCATATCCTACAACGGAAGGAGGTAATACCATAGGTAAAATTATCAAAACTTCTAGAATATCCTTACCCTTAAACTCGTATTTGGTAAATAGTCTAGCTAAAGCAATTCCTATTATGCATGTGAAGATTGTGGAAATTAAAGAAACTTTTAAAGAAATAATTATTGGACTTAGTATCATTTGTAACAACCCACTTCTGTTTATTTTTCAATTCGTTATACTAATAATAGTTTAACGCAATAATCTTTTGATGTAAACAATTAAATTTGTAGCATAGCTGCTATATGTAACACTTTTATCATTTTTTATTTGAGGAATATTACCTGAGTCTAAGAATCACTTGGCTTTGAAAAAGTTCCATATACAGTAGGTTTATAATTGCTTATCATAATTTTACCTTTGCATATAACTGTATTCAAGTTTAATTTTTTATCTAATATTAATAAATCAGCATCAAAGCCTTCAGAAATTTTACCTTTATTTTTAAATTTTAAAAACTTAGCTGGTGAAGAAGTTAAAGGAATAAGGGATTCTTCCATGGATATATCATTTTCTATGCATTGTCTTATGGTTTCAATATTTGTAGATGGTAAGCCTATTTTTAAAGAAAGTAATTTGCCGTTTTCGTCAAATATAGGCATACTTCCTCCTGAATCGGAACTCATAGTAATGTGATAAGGGGATATATTTTCTTTAAGCATGGTTTTATAAACATCAAAAGCAAATAAGGCATTATCTCCCTCAGGTTTAATACCTGTAGTTATATCAATAAAACCTCCATTTTTAGCATATTCTATAGAATGTTTAAATGCTAATGGATTCCTGTTTACATGAGTAGGGAGTAAGTTTTCATATGGTACTTCAGAGTCTTCTACTATATCAAATACAGGAGTAAGTCCTTTTTTTCCATCACCTATATGTATATGTAAAATACCACATTTGCCAGACAGCATGCCTCCAACTCTAGCTTCAGAAGCTAGATGAATTAAATCTTCAGAAGAAGGATTACTACTCCTATGGTCAGATACAGCAATTTCACCTACACCTATTATTTTATCTACTAAAACAATGTCTCCTCTAGCGCTATCAGTTATTGTTCTTGTAGGCATTTCATAACATCCCGTCCAACAGTGAGTACTTATACCTTCTTCCTCCAAAGCCCTTGCTTTTGCAAGTAAGTTTCCCATACTTCTTGTAATTCCATCAGTTCCTAACAATCCAACACAGGTAGTAATTCCGTTGGAGGTAAAGTCTGTAAGGTTTAGTTCAGGAGCTCTAGTGGTAAATCCACCTTCACCACCACCACCAATAATATGGACATGAAGATCAATGAGGCCAGGTGTTAAAGTAAAACCATCACCATCAATTATTTGGATTTCAGGAAAGTTTTTATCTGGAATTTGTATATTTTTAGATATATAGACTATCTTATCAAAGCATATGAGAACATCATTTTTACCTAAGTATTCTGGTGAATAAATTTCTATGTTTTTTATCAATATCATAATGAACATCTCCTTTTGAACTAAGTAGGCAATATAAGAATAATGTGACACAAGTGTATGTAAGCGAAGTAACTTTCAACTGTATTCCGTCTGATATATGCTGTGAAGGAAAACTCACTTCGTTAAGAAGTTCTAATGCTTGAGATATTGAAAAATTTCTACCTCCTCAAATGCGACGTCCTGTCGCTTTCGAAGCTTTTGCCGTCCTGGCAAAAATTACGAAATTTTTCAATATCTCAAGCAAAGAACTTCTAAAATTCGTTCGAATCTTCCTTCACAGCATATATCAGTCTGCATACAGTTGAAAGTTACTTCTTAGTGCATTGCGTGTACAAATAATACTTATTACCTAGTTTATGCACACTTAGCCGTGATGAAACACTTATCATATATCACGGAGTAAAAGTAATTCAAACTTTTACTGCACCTTTACGTCGCATTATGCTTATATTATTACTTATTATGTGTTAAAATATACTGTGTTAAGATGAAGTTGTGTTGTAAGTTGAGAGTTTTTGTTGTAATATTATGAAGTGGATTTTCTTAGCATATCAATGCGTTAGGAGGGTACAATGTTCTTTATAGGAATATTTGGAGTAGAAGATAAACAGAAACAGATAAAAGATATAAATACTATAGGTTGCAAGAATTGTAATAGTAGTAGACATACATTAATAAAACAATATTCTTTTTTTCATATATTTTTCATACCAATTTTTAAATGGAATATAAGATATTTCTTGATATGCAATAATTGTAATACTATTTATGAGATACCTAAAGAAAAAGGTATTAGAGTAGAAAATGGAGAAGATTCAGCCATTACTTATTGGGACTTAAAGGTTATAGAAAATTATAATGGGGCACAGGCACAATTAAGATGCAGCAATTGTGGAAGGGCAGTAGATTCCAATTTTGAATTTTGTCCTTATTGTGGAGAAAGATTAAAATAATGATAAGAATAACGAAAAAAAGTTATAAAAAATGTTGACATATAGGAGAAAATATATTATTATAATACATGTAGTCGAAATGCTAAAGAAAAAAACCTAATAAACAAAAGAAAAAATACGAGGCCCCTTGGTCAAGCGGTTAAGACACCACCCTTTCACGGTGGTAACAGGAGTTCGAGTCTCCTAGGGGTCACCATTAATTAAAATGCCAGTGTATTAAAATTTAATACACTGGCATTTTTGTGCTTGCAAGTAGTTTATAATGTAGGTGAAAGCATTGTTGTTATTGAAATTTTAGAATTACATATCAATTTAATATTTGTATTTAAGAAAAAATTTTTGAACCTTTTTTGTATATGGTGTCTCTTATATAATAGGTGCACCTAGAAAGGAAGTTGATGATGTGGATGAAATCAGTTTAATACAGCGCTGCAAAGAGGGTGATATGGAGGCTTTTAATATTTTATTTAACCAATATAGTAAGCAAGCAATTAGAACAGTATATCTTATAATTGGACGAAATGACATGGCAGAAGATATTGTACAGGAGGCTTTTATAAAATGTTATAAAGAAATTAAAAGTCTAAAAAATGCTGAAGCCTTTCAATCTTGGTTTTATCGATTACTCACAAGGATAGTTTGGCGTTACTGTTCAAAGGAAAAAAATTATTTACATACAGAAAGTATGGATGATAATAATAGAGAAACAATTGCAGATAGTTTAGTACTATCTGATATAGCTGAAAAAGATGAAATTAAAAGTTTTGTAAATGAAGCTATTGATAAATTAAGTGTACCTTTAAAAACAACTATTATTCTTTATTATTATAATGAGTTGTCTATTAAAGAAATATCAAAAATTTTAGGGTGCTTCCAAGGTACGGTTAAGTCAAGGCTTCACAATGCTAGAAAGTTTTTAGAGAAGGAATTAAGAAGTAAAAAGTTTGAAGGGTATTCCTTTTATAATAGTTTGAATGGAAAGGAGCAAGATGAAAATGTCAAACCAACAACAATTTGATAATATAATAAAATCAGCATTAATGGATAAAGCTGAAAAAGTATCTCAAAAGGAGAATATGTTTGAAAATATAAGAAATGAAATTCAATCAAATAGAAATGAAAAAATACTTAATTTGAGGGATAGGCTGCCATATTTTAATTTAAAAAAATCTATGATAACAGCAGCATGCTGCATGTTTATAGCAGCAGGAGCAGTTTTTACATTTTCTCCAGATGCTAGAGTTTCAGCACTTCAAAGCATAGGAAAGTATGTTAATGGATATATAGATATGAAAAGCTATGATAAGGCACCATCAAAGGATAATCTAAAAAGCGATTTAGGCTATGATGCAAAAATGCCAGAATCTCTTCCAGGAGAATATAAATTAATTGATGCTGGAATATCTGGTCATATTAACGGTTCAACTCCAGATAAACAATATGATAAAAAAGAAGCAGACGGTATATATTCAAAAAACAATACCAGGGAAGAAAGTATATCGTTAAGTGCTTGGAAAGTTGGAGCCAAGAAAGATTCATCAATATATAAAAATGCTAAAGCTGTAACTGTAGGAAATACTACTGCATATTGGGCAGAGTATATAGTACATGTATTGCCTACTGATATTAAATTGACAAAAGAGCAGGCTGCTAAGGTAAACGAAAATTGCAAGAACGGTAAAGAAATATTAGTTGCTGTTAGTAGCAAAAATGGTACGAAACTTAAAGAAGAATTTAATAAATCACATTCATTGAAATGGACGCAAAACAATGTGAATTATCAACTTACTGATGAAAATAATAAATTGAGTTTTGAAGAAATGTCAAAAATAGCTGAGAGCATAATGAATTCAAATTAAAATTAGAAAATCAAAGTTAGTTTCAATAAAGCATAAGTAGTATACCACATAATCAAGAATTTAATAAATGTTAGTTTGGATTTTAAATTATCATAGTAATATTTATGTATAGGCAAAATCCAAACTAGCAGTTATCTATAATTCAATGATTAATAAATAATTTTAGCAAATAAGATCATGTACAATTTAATGTGATTTTTTTAATTTATAGTTCTTAATGTAAAAAAGAAACAAACACCATTTGGTGTATTTGTAGCACCGTAATCACTATTATGAAGTTCAAGGATTGCTTTTGATATAGCAAGTCCAAGACCTGTTCCTCCAAATTTTTTATTTCGAGATTTTTCAACTCTATAGAAGGTTTCCCAAATTCTACTTATTTCAGCTTCATTAATATTTTTGCCAGAGTTTTCAATTGATATTTTTACGTAGGTGGTCATGTTTTCTAAGGACAACTTAATATATCCCTTTTCTGGTGTGTTATCTATAGCATTATTTATAAAGTTAAATAATACTTGGCTTATACGAAAATCATCTCCTATGACTAGTACATCACTATAGTTGCTGAGTTCAAATGTAATGTTTCTTTCTCTAGCAATATTTTCATATTTATCACTTATTTTATTTATAAGATTATTTATGTAGAATTCAGAAATGTTAAGTTTATATCCTACAGATTCTAAGGTTGAAAGTTCTAATAAATCTTTTACAAGTTTATCCATTCTTTCTGTTTCATCTAGTATGGTTTTAAAGGCTAATTCCCTTTCTTCTCCTTGTGCAACATCGTCTTTTATACTTTCCGTGTAGCCTCTTATTAATGTAATAGGTGTTTTAAATTCATGAGTTACAGCGCCTAAAAATTCTCTTCTAAGCAAATCAAGTTCTCTTTGCAAATCTAAATCCTTTTGTAATTTTTCATTAGCATTAGAAAGTTTATGTAGGGTATTTTCAAGGTTATATGACATAACATTTATAGTTTTAGCTAAACTTCCTATTTCATTTTCGTTTTTTATCTCACACCTTTCAGAAAAATTTAAGCTTGCTATTTTAGATGCAGTTTTATTTATTTTCAATATAGGTTTTGCTACCCAATATGCAAGAATTATGGAAACGATAAAAATTAAAATAATTAAAAATAAACATATATAAATAGCATATTTTTTTAATATATTTGAAGATGCTGATGTAAAAACTTCTGGAATAATTGCGGTTACATAAACATAGTCAGTTTTTGATGTCTTATAGGCTTTTTCAAACACTATATATTTGGTAGGAATTTTATATTTGTTATAAATACGAAAAATAGGCATCTCATTCCCAATGTCAGGGAAATAATGTATGCTGGAATTGTAATTTATAATTTTATTTTTAATATAATCAACATAATAAGGATCAAATTGTGATTTTGTATCTTGTGTGATTTTTACATTATTTAAATCTTTATCAAATATAACAAAGCTTATCAGGTTTTGATTTTCAAAGTCTTCCAAAGAATTTAATTGTATTTTTTCAAAAGCAGTGGATTTGGAATTTATTCCTTCATCATTGAATATAATTTTACTTATAAAATCATCTGTAAAAACTTCTATATGTCTTTCTTTTTCTATGGTGTTTTGCGAAATATTGTAGGTTCTCCCTACTATAAATACTTGGATAAAAACAATAATACACAGAAAAGAAATTAATATTGAAGATAATATTATAAAAAGCTTAAAGATAATACTTTTGTAAAATTTCATATTTCACCTCTATAAACCATCAAATTTATATCCTCTACCTTTAACTGTTATTATAAATTTGTGGTTATTACCTAGTTTTTGTCTTAGCCTTCTAATATGTGTGTCAATAGTTCTTGGATCTCCAAAATAGTCATATCCCCATACTTTATCGAGTATTATGTCCTTTGATAAAATGATTCCTTTATTTTGTATTAAAAATTTTAATAAATCATATTCTTTATGTGTCAGTACTATTTTTGAGTTGTCCACAGTGACTTCACCAGAATTAAAATCTATAATAAAACCATCTTTTGAAAAAATATTGTCATTAGTATTTAATTTATTATCAACTCTATTTAAAAGAGCATTGGCCTTTGCTACAAGTACTTTAGGGCTGAAAGGCTTGGTTACATATGCATCAGTACCTTCATCAAATCCCTGTAGTATATCCTGTTCTTCAGTTTTTGCAGTAAGCATAATAATGGGTACATTAGAAATCTTTCTAATGCATTCACAAACTTTAAAACCATCGATATAAGGAATCATTATATCAAGAATAATTAAATCTATTTTATTTAATTTAAAGCTATCTAAAGCTTGATTTCCATCTTCGGCTTCATATATATTGAAATTTTCCTTTCTAAAGTACATAGCTATTAAATTTCTAATTCCTGCATCATCTTCAACTATAAGCAGATTTTTAAACATAATATTTATCACCTCTTAATGAAATTTAAATTATTTCACGTTCCTGTAACATTGCAATTTTAATATAAACTTGTGTGACATTGACAGCTTAAATTATATACTATATCAATTTTTTATCAAGCTTTAGTTTAATTTATAAAATTATCAATGAATTTTATTTAGTGTGGGCGTTATGGCAGTTACTTATAAAATAAATTGAACCTTTTTTGTACAAGATGTTTCTAATATAATGAATGCATTTTTAAAAATACTAAAACAAAACAAGAATATAATACAAAAACGATGAAAAAATGAAAGTTTACATTTTGAAGGAAGAGAGGAAATCACATGAAGTTTAAATTTGATAAAACTAGTTTATTAAAGGCTGTAATATGGATTTTATTTATAGCATATATTGCTGCTTTATTTAAAATTTTAATATTTAGATATCTTTCAATAAGTCAATTATTCAGTGGAAGTTATGGAAAAATGAGGTCGATTAATTTAATTCCATTTAAAACAGTTATTCAAGACCTTGTTAATAGTAGAACAATGGGGTATATGAGTGCCATATCCAATACTTTTGGCAATATAATAATATTTATACCATTTGGTTATTTTATACCTTCTTTAAATGAAAAATATTCAAAGTTTAGTAATGTGTTAATATCTACAGCTTGTTTTAGCTTATTTTTTGAAATTTCTCAGTATATTTTAGGTGTTGGAAGTAGTGATATTGATGATATTATTTTAAATACTATGGGAGGTATTATAGGATATGTTTTATATAAATACATCAATAAGCTGATACCAAAAAGAAATACTTTTTATGCGAGCATAATAATAACAACTTTTATATTGTTTATTGGTGGAGGTATTATTGCTGTAGATCAATTTGGGACATACTTAGGAATTAGTAAATTGCATGAACAAGTTATTGGTGGAGAAAATGTTCCAAAAGGTAAGGCTGATATATTTGGAAAATTGGTGAATAGTAGTAGTGATTTAGTTACTGTAGATAAAATTATTAGAAATAATAAGAACGAAAGTACTGCAGTAAGTTCTAATTATACTAAAAATGTTAATGAAGAGAATGTTGAAGTAATGTTGAATAAATCTACTAAGGTTTATTTAGAAAAAGGTGTTTTAAAGAAAAAATTTTTAAAAGGATATAGTTTAACTGTTGCCTACAGTAAAATTCCTACTGAGAATATAAGTAAGTTATCCTCTGGTACAAAAATATCTGTATGGGGAAAATATGATAAAGGAAAATTTATTGCAGATGTAATTAGCATTCACGATGAATCTAGCGAACAGCAAAAATTTTGAACCTTTTTTATATATGATGTCTCTTACATAATAGAGCTCTAAAATAATAAAAGGAGGATTAAAAATGAGAACTTTAAAAATGAAAATTGTTTTACTACTAGCATTTGTATTTATGTTCCAATGCTCTAGCTTTGATACAGTATTTGCAGCTGCAAATTCCAATGAGAATACCCTTATTGATTTAACTGTTGGAAATAGTTACTTTGGATTTAAGGTGTTATCAAAGACATATATAAAAGATATTGATTCAACAGTTTATGAGCTTGAACATGAAAAGACAGGAGGGAGAGTTTGTTACATCAAAAACAATGATAATTATAAAGTATTTTCAGTTGCTTTCAAAACTTTACCAAAGGACAGCACTGGTGTAAATCATATTATTGAACATGTAATCGCAGAAGAACAAAGACATAATAATGGCATGTTTTCACAAGGAAATAGTAATACTGATGCGAAATTCACATTTTATCATGGAGCTGATTTGAATGAAGAAAAATTTGAAACTGCTATGAAGGGTACATTAAATTCAGTATTCTTCCCAAATATTAATGAAAATTTAATGAAACAAGAGGGATGGAGATATGAGATATCTTCCCCTAGTGATGAACTTAAAGTAAATGGTATTGTATATAATGAAGAAAAAGGTAGAAAGTCAGTTATTGAAGCTCTTCAAGATAAAATAGAAGCATCTTTATTTCCAAATTCAGTTCAATTTGATTCAGGAGGAAATCCTGAAGATATACCTAAACTTACTTATAAAGAACTTTTAGAAACTTATAAAAAGAACTATACTCCTTCAAATAGTCTTATTTGTCTTTATGGAAATTTAGATATTACAAGAATATTAGAATCCATAAATAATAATTATTTTAGTAAATTTAATAAGACGGCTTCAATTGACACCAGTACGAAAGATGAAAAAGTTAATGACAAAATGGCTTTTTCTGAAGGATACTATTCTCTACCTAAAGGAAGTAGCGTTACAAATAAAACATACTTGTCATTAAATTATGCACTTGGAAATGATCTAAATAAAGAAACTCTTGCTATGCTTGAGAATATTATTTCATCACCTTTAGAAAAAGCATTTTCTGACAATAATTTAGGACATCCTGTTTGGGTAGGTGACAATCCTTTTAGCATAACAGTTGAAGGAGCAAATGAATCTCAGAAGGAAAAATTTCAAACTGTAGTTAACAGTACTTTACAAAACATAGTTAAGAATGGTTTTGATAAGGAGCTAGTTAATTCTAAATTTAACGAGTATGAAATGAGCCAGCGTGAGGAGTCTTCATCGGCTGTCAGGGAAAAAATATACGTTAAGGATATTATTGAGGCATGGTGTGAAAATGAAAGTATAGAACAAAGTTTATTATCCATCTCTAAAATTGAAAATATTAAAGAAAAATATAAAAAAGACAATAGATACTTTGAAAATTTAATCCAAAAATATATATTAAATAACACTCATTCATCACTTGTCGTTATGAAGCCTAAGCCTGGATTGGATGATGAAAATGAAAGTAAGTTAAAGGATTCTCTAGCAAAATATAAAGCAAGTTTATCTTTAAATCAGATAAACGAATTAATAAATCAAAATAAAGCATTTAAATCCTGGCAGGATGATTATTCAAAGCAAAATTCTAAAAATAATTCTGTAGATTTAGATACTGTAAATAAAAAATCTGAAGAAATACCTTCAGAAGTAAGCGATTATAATGGAGTGAAGATATTAAAACATCCTATTTATACAGCCGGACTTCAATATATTAATCTTTATTTTGATACAAGTAAAATTCCTCAAGATAAATTAATGTATTTAGTTTTATTGAGAAAAATATTAGGAAAGGTTGGTACGCAAAATTATACTTATGATAAGTTATCAAATGCAGTAGGTACTAATACTGGTGGAATTACATTTTATATTGATAATCCAAGTTTAGAATGTCCAATGTGTGATAAAGATTCTGATAAGTATTATTCTAAATTAAATGTTTCTATGCTCACACTAAATAATAATTTACAAAATTCCTTTAACATTCTGCAGGAGATAACTAACAGTAGTAATTTTTCAGATAAGGATCGTTTAAAGAGCTTGATTAAAGAAGTGAAATCAGATATGCAAAATGATATAAACAATGACCCTTATAATTTTGTTGCTCCTGAAGCACTGTCTTACAGCTCTGATAGTGGCAAATACTATAATATAGATAGCTTACCTTTTTATAATTTTATTTGCGATTTGGATAAGAATTTTGATAAGCAATCTGATGAAGTTATAAAAAATCTTAATTATGTAAAAAATTTAACATTTAATAAGAATAATTTAATTGTAAGTTATACTGGAGATGACTCGAATTATGGTAACTTTGTTAAATGCTTTGATACCTTTTTCAATAAAATAAATGGATCAAATGGAAACAATCAAAAATATACATTTGATTATTCATCAAAGAATGAAGCATTTATAACTCCAGCACAAGTGCAGTGTATAGTAAAGTCAGGAAACTACAAAAAATTAGGATATAAACCTAGTGGAAAAATGGTGGTATTTGAGACAATAGTACAAAGCTATTTAACACAAAAGCTTAGAATAAAAGGTGGTGCTTACAGTGTAGGTGTAGAAAGAAATAATTCCGATTTTTCGTTTTATTCTACAAGTGACCCTAATCTAAAAAACACAATAGATACATTTAACACGGTACCAGATTATTTAAAAAATTTCAATCCAGATAAAAATGAGATGAATAAATATATTTTAGCATCATTAAGGTATATAGATACGCTGAGAGATCCTAAAGGTAAAGCTTCTGAAGCTGATAATATGTATATTATGGGTATAACACAGGAAGATGTTCAAAAGTATCGTGATGAAATTCTTTCAACTACAGCAGAGGATATACGAAATTATGCGCCTATGATGGATGGCATCATGAAGCAAAATAATCTGTGTGTAAGTGGAAATGCAAATATAATAAATTCAAATAAAGCATTGTTTCAAAGTATAAAGAATTTATGTGATAATTAAAAGCTGTAAACAAGTTATGGAGGCGTATAGAATTGAAAAAGTTACTTATGATGCCAGTACTGTTTCTAGCTGTAGTAATAATAATTTACTCAGTATTTAAGCCAAATCAAATTATAAATAATTTAGCTTATGGAAGTGATAAAAAAACAGGTGATGTTTTAATTTTAGTAAATAGAGATAATAGGTTATCAAGCAATGATATACCTAAAAATTTAACAATACCTAATGTGAATTTTGCATTTAATGCATCTCATGAAGAAAAAATGATGCAAGGTGAGGCGGCTAGATCTTTGGAAAATTTATTCGCATATGCTGGTAAGCAAGATATAAATTTATATGGTAACTCTGGTTATAGATCTTATAAATCACAAAAGCATATCTATAATGAAAGAGTAAAAAAGGTTGGTAAGCAGCAAGCTGATGAGTATGTGGCACAACCTGGAGCTAGTGAACATCAAACTGGTCTTGCAATGGATGTAACTAATAAAGAAGGTGCACAAGGTCGATTAATGGTAGACTTTGGACAAACTAAGGAAGGAAAGTGGTTAAAGGCTAATGCCTATAGATTTGGATTTATAATGAGATATCCAAAAGAAAAAGAAGCTATAACAGGTTATAATTATGAGTCCTGGCATATCCGATATGTTGGAATAAAGGCAGCAAAGGAAATATTTGATAAAAATTTGGTATTGGAAGAATATTTGGGTCAGAAGTAAAAATATATATTTTATTTGAGACTAGCTTATATGCAAGATATGTTGAGTTTTTTATTGACAGACCTTTTGTTTTTGCAATAAGAGATTGTAAAACAGGAGTAATAGTATTTATGGGAAATGTTGAAAACCTACAAAAATAATTAAAATGTATTTTATAAAAAAAGCGAGTTCATAAAGACTCGCCTTTTTCTCATAATTTACTCATTTAAACTTATAGAGTTTCACGTTTTACTGCCGACTTATTAAAAAATTTATGTTTAGTTTAGTTTTTTGTAATAATTGAGCTTTAATATAAAAATGTAAGTTATGCATAATTTATATTCTTATTCAGGCTTAATTTATAGGAGGAATTTTATAATGAAATTATTGAAAAGTAAATTGATTTTTATATTAACATTTGTGTTTATGTTTCAAAGTATTGATTTTACTTTAGTTTTTGCTGCAGCAGAAAATAATAATAATGGTTTTAAATTAGTAAAACAGACTTATATTAATAGTTTAAAAACTACTGTAATGCAATATGTTCATGTTAAAAGTGGTGCTAAATTAATATATTTAAAAAATGATGATCCAAATAAAACCTTTTGTATAAATTTTCGTACTCCACCATCTGATAATACTGGTGTAAATCATATAATTGAGCATTGTTTATTGGATGGATCGAAAAAATATCCTGTAAATAATGCTGCACTTACAATGAACAATCAATCCTTATGTAAGGTTGAAAATGGACATACTGATGAGGAGAGTACACAATACTACGTAACAAGTTCCAATGATAAGGACTTTATGAATTTTACAGGAGTACTTCTGGATTCAGTATTTTATCCCAATTTACTTACTAATCGCAATATATTTCTTCAGGAAGGAGGACATTATGAAATCAGTGCAGATAAGTCAAAAGCAAAATATACTGGTGTTGTATATAACGAACAAATGTCTGGTGAAGATCCATCTAGAATGATGAATTATAAGTCTCCTGAATCCGTACTTCCTGATACTATATATAAGTGGAATTCAGGTGGTAGCCCAAAGGATATTCCTAATGTTACATATGAGGATGTAGTAAAAACTTATAAAAAATTCTATAAGCCATCAAATAGTTATATTTATCTTTATGGAAATTTAAATATTGATGAAACACTTAAATATATAGATAATAATTACCTTAGCAAATTTGACAATGAACAAGTTGATAGTAAAATTAGTTTTCAAAAACCTTTTGTAAAAGGTGCAGACAAAACATATTACTATAATACAGAAAGTACCACTGATAAAAACAGTACTTATTTTTCGGAGAATTATATAATTGATAAAATTACAAATACGGAAGCAGTAAATTCTTTTCATGTGCTATGTGATATTCTTCAATCCAAACTTAATAAAGCTGCAAGTAATAATGGTCTTAATGAGGTAGATGTTATGCCTTTTTCATATCTTCAACCAGTTTTGACTATTGAATGTGATAATGTATCTGAGGATCAAAAGGGGAAATTTCAAAAAACCATTGATGATACTTTAAAAGATATTGTAACAAATGGAATCGATAAGAAAGATATAAAAGCTTTAATTTCTTCTTATGAATCTGACAAAAATAATGAATCTTTAAGTGCAGCACATGGCATTCATTTAAATGATGAAATTATGCAGTCATGGTTATTTGATGGTGATCCTACAATTTATCTTGATGCCGATAAATATGTAAATATTTTAAAGAAAGAACTTAATGGAAGATATCTTGAAGATATGATTCAAAAATACTTAATAAATAATAGTCATAAATCTATAGTTACACTGAAATCACAAAAAGATGCTGCACAAGATAAAGGAAATATAGACATAAAATCACTATCTAAGAATGAAATTGATAAGATTATTCAAGATACAGAAGGATTAAAAAAGTGGCAGTCAGAGGTAAATTCAAAAGATGTGCTTTCAAAACTGCCTTTGCTTAGTAATTCGGATTTAAAATTAGATAAACCTGTAGTAAATACATCCATTTCTTCAGATGGAACTAAAATGTTGTTTACACCGGTTAATACAAGTAATGGTTCTTACTACAATTTATATTTTGATACTTCTATGATACCACAAAATAAGATCCCCTATATAAATCTATTGTGCTATATCCTTACAAATGGAAGCAATGATAAATACAATCAGTTCAATTCTACAAATGGAACTGATACTTTAACTTATGGCAATATAGAATTTTCTTCAGATGCATATGGAAGGCTTGATTCCTCTACTGCATATTCTCCTAAAATAAAGGCATATGTAGCTGCACCAAATGGTAACATAGATAGTTCATTGAAATTACTTAAGGAGATAATTAATAATACAAACTTCAATAATAAAGATCAAATAAAGAATTTTATAAATCAAGCAAAAATTGCATCAAAGAGCACAGTTTCTACTAATCGCTTTCTATCATATTTATCTGAAAAAGGTAGATATAATGACAATTTAAAAGGATTTCCTTATTATGATTTTTTATGTAACATGCAGGATAATTTTGATTCAAAATGGAGTGAAATTCAAGGTAATCTTATAGATGTGTATAATACTGTATTCAATAAAAAAAATCTTATAGTTGGATTTGTTGGAACAAATGATGATTATTCACACTTTCAGGGAAGTATTCAAAACTTTTTACAAGAAATCAGATATACAAATTCTACCCCTGTAAATTATAAATTTGATGGAACCAATAAAAATGAGGCTATTCCTACCTTGAGTGCAAATATAAATGAAGTAGTTAAAGAATATAATTTTGAAAAACTTGGCTACAAATATAGTGGCAGTATGAAGGTTCTTCAAGCTGTAATTGATGAATATCTTATTAACCAAGTACGTGCAAATGGTGGATATGATGCAGATTCAAATATAAGCGAAGATGGTAACATTTATTTTAGCACTGCTAGAATGCCAGATATTAATAAATCTATGACGATATATGATGGCTTGCCAGCATATTTAGAAAATTTCAAATCTGATAATGATGAAATGATGCGATATAAAATAGGTGCATTTAAAAAGCTAACCAATCCAGAATCACAGGTTTATTCTGCAATAAATAGCCAGGAAGATACAATTAAAGGAAAGAACAAAAGTGATTATGAAAGGGAATTGAATGAGATTTTAAATACAACCTCGGGCGATATAAATAAGATGCATGACATGGTTCAGGAGGTTATTAATCAGAATGTTTTCTTTGTATTAGGTAATAAAGATAAAATAAATGAACAAAAGAATATGTTTAATAAAATAATTCATTTAACAAAGTAGCAGATCTATTAAGAGGACAGAGGACAATTGACAGAGGAGAGTGAAGGAGGATTTTTCTCCGCTGCGATGCGAAAAATCTTCAATTAAATTTTTGATGACTCGTTTCGCTAAAGCGAAACATGAATGACTTATATAAATTTAAAGGTTCTTTTGCGTTAGCAAAAAATTAACCTTCACGGTCTTCTGTCCTATGTCAAATGTCCTCTGAAAAAGTTGTGTTACTTACATTGAATAGATTCAATTAATAATTCAATATAATCATATCTAACATTTTTATTTTTATAATCAAGTCTAGCAATATTTTCTACTTTATTACCTAATAATATAGGAAATATTAAAGTGCTAATTATTTGCAATCCCATCATATGCAGATGATAATCATCTTTAATATCCGTCAATTCTTTTAAAATATTCATTAAACTTGTAATTCCTTCTTGTTGAAGAAATTTCATGTATTCAGGTTGAACTTCTTCATTATATATAAGTTTGTTAATGAAGTTTTTAAATACATCAGGATATTCTATACTAACATCTGAATAACTTCTAAGAAAATTTCTAAGCCTTTCTATTGGAGTTAATTCATTATTGTCAAGAATTTTAAAGGAATTTCTAAACATACCAGTAAAACATTTTAAAGCTTCATTAATTACATTATCTTTTGATCCAAAATGATAATTAATAGATGCTATATTAACATCAGCAGCTGCTGCTATTTTTCTTGTGGTAACATTTTGGAAGCCTTCCTTTCCAATAATATAAAGTGTTGAATTTAGTATTCTTTCTTTTGCATTTGATGCATTTTTTAAATTATTTTTCATATGAATTCCTCCTAAGCGGTTAACAAAAATCTATGATTTTGTGTGAATCGCTTATTACTATTTTATATGTAAACAATGTTTAAAACGTATTTTAATATTATCATACTAATTTATATATTTTTTGTCAATAACAAAAGTAATAGGTATATGTTTTTTTATTATAATTTACAAAAATGTTTTGGTAATATAAAGGCATTTACAAAAATGGTTTTTTATATCTTGACTTTAAAAAGAAAATTATATTGACAACTAGTAAGGTTAGTATTAATATTTATTTAAACATTGTTTAAAACGTTGATTAAAACTATGTTTAAGAAATTTTTAAGAATCAACTGATTTTGGTTGATAACAAAATTTTTAATATTTTTAATAAAGGGGGAAATAAGTTTATGTTAACTAAAAAAAGAATAAAAAAATTAATGCCATTGTTATTATCATTGACCATTACAACATTATTTGCAGGATGTTCCTCGAGTGAAAATAATTTTAGAGGGACTAGTGAAAATAAAGCACAATCTGAAGATATATACATTTTAAGTGGAAAAATTCAAGCAAATAATTATGCCAATATATCCTCTCAAATCAATGCAAAAGTAACTGAAATTAAAGTAGATGTGGGCACTAAAGTAAATGCTGGGGATCCAATCATTTACTTAGATAATAAAGATCTTCAATCTCAAGTGGATCAGGCAGAAGCTGCTGTTTCAACCAATCAAGCCAACTTAGATAAAATTAAAGCTGGAATAAGACCGGAATCAATTGCTTCCCAAAGGGCGCTTGTAGATGGAGATAAAACAGCTTATGATATTGCTCAAAAAAATTATGCGCGTCAAAAACAGTTGCTGCAGGGAGGTAACACTGCTGAGGTAAACCTTGAACAAGCACAGCAGGCATTCTCTGCTGCAAAAGCTAAGTATGATGCAGATTCACAAGTTCTAGCTTCTATGGAAAATGGTCCAACACAAAGTGATATAAATGCATCTCTGGCACTTGTAAAGCAAGCTGAAGCTGCAGCAGAAATATCGAAAACTTCATTAACTCATGCAGTTATTACAGCACCAATATCAGGAACAGTTACTGTAAAAAATATAAATGTAGGAGAAATGTCTGGTGCTAACCAACCTCTTGTTACAATTGTAAACGATGGTGGACTTCATATAGATAGTTATGTACCAGAGAACTTGCTTGCCAAGTTAAAAGTAGGACTTCAAGTTAATGTTAAAGTATCTGGATTTTCAGATAAAGTGTTTCAGGGCGAAATTTCAACAATAAATTCTCAAATAGATTCTCGTAATAAGGATGTTTTAGTAAAAATAGCTCTTAAAGATCACAGTGATATTCTAAAACCAGGTATGTTTGCAGAAATAGGGTTAAAAAAATAAGGTGGGTGAATAAATCATGAAATCAAATAGAAAGATGTTAATAATTCCTGTGTTTATATTAATGTTAGCAGTTGTAGGAGGTATAATTGCATATTATTGGTACAATTCTACATATTTTGTTTCAACAGATGATTCAACAGTTCAAAGTGATTTGGTAAAAGTGGCACCACAGATTACAGGTAAACTTGCAGAAATAAATATTAAGGATGGTCAGTATGTGGAAAAGGATCAAATAGTAGGTAGGATTGATATGGGTAATTTAGCGGATATAGCTACAGACTCCTCTGTTGTAAGAGCTCCAATTAGTGGAATTATATTAAAAAAGCAAGGAACTGCAGGTGAGGTGGTTACTGCAGGACAACCACTTGCTACAATGATAGATCCATCTGCTCTTTACATAAATGCTAATATAGATGAAACAAAGCTTAAAAAGGTAAAAGTGGGACAAAGTGTTGATATTACTGTAGATGAATATGATGGATTAAAATTAAGTGGCAAAGTTATAAGCGTTGGAGATTATGCTAATTCTGATTTGTCTGTTATTCCTACGTCCACTAGCGGAACCTTTACAAAGGTTGTACAGAAAATTCCTGTAAAGATTTCACTGCCTAAAAATAAATATAAACTATTACCTGGAATAAATACTGTTGTTAAAATCCATGTTAAATGAAAAGAGGTAGATTTTTATGGAAAAAGATATTACATCAGATTCATATAGATGGTTTGCTCTTGCAGCAGTGGTTATGGGTACGTTTATGGCTATTCTTGATACTAGCATAGTAAATATCGGAATACCTAAAATGATGGCAGTTTTTAATGTATCTTTAGATTCTGTTCAGTGGGTATTAACTGCATATACGCTTACATTAGGCGCTATCGTACCTCTTACAGGATTTTTAGGAGAGAAATTTGGAAATAAGAAACTGTATATTTTTGCATTAATTTCATTTACCTTAGGTTCTTTTCTATGTGGTATGTCCTGGAGCAATTCAGCCATGATAATCTTCCGTGTGCTGCAGGCTCTTGGAGGTGGAATGATTATGCCAGTTAGTATGACTATTATTTTTCAGATGTTTGAACCTAAAGAACGTGGACTTGCTATGGGTTTTTGGGGAATAGCTAGTATGGCAGCTCCTGCTATAGGACCTACTCTTGGCGGTTTTATTATTGAAAAATTGGATTGGAGATTAATTTTTTATGTAAATGTACCTATTGGAATTACAGCAATAATTTTATCAACAATACTGTTAAAGGAATTTCCACACAAGGCTCCTGAAAAAGTTGATATTACAGGTTTTATATTTTCAACGATTGGTATTGTAAGTGTTTTATATGTACTAAGCGAAAATCCTATAGATTGGAGTGACGTACAAAACCCTGTTCTTTTAACAATAGGTATTTTCAATCTTATTATGTTTGTTATAAATGAACTGACAGTTTCAGAACCACTTTTAGATTTAAAAGTACTAAAAAAATTAGACTTCTCATTTTCTTTAATTGCTTTAACATTAATAAATATGGCATTGATGGGAGGAGTATATACCATACCTCTATTTTTACAAAGGCTCAAAGGATATACAGCTATGCAAACAGGTATATTGATGTTTCCATCTGCAATTGTTACAGGGTTAATGATGCCTATAAGCGGGAAGATAGTAGACAAAATAAATCCTAAAGTAATAATATTACCTGGATTGGTGATACTTGCAATATCATCATATCAATTGGCACAAATAGATTTAAATACTTCCAGAGATATGACGAATTTGATTTTAATACTTAGAGGTGCAGGATTAGGACTTACTATGATGCCACTTACTACATTGGGAATGAATGTTCTACCACAAAGTTTAATTTCCCAAGGTTCAACTCTTCAGAATACTTTTAAACAAATAGCAGGATCTGCTGCTATAACTATGATGACACTTTCTCTTACAAGTAAATCAGATATATATTATTATAGATTATCAGAACAGGTAACACCTTTTAATATACAAGCAGCAGCATTTTTGAATCAAATGCAAAATAAATTAACACTTACGGGGATATCCCAAGCACAATCACAAATTCAAGCTAAAAGTATTCTTATGGGACTTTTAAAGAAGAAGGCTTCTGTAGATGCTTTTGATTATATATTGGTGTTGTGTGCACTATTTGTATTAATAGCGTTAATTTCAACTTTATTAATAAAAATTAAACCTAAAGTAGAAACCGAATCCGTTGAGAGTTAATATTCATACTCAACTAAAAATATTATATTGAAAAAGCGTGATGAAAAAATCACGCTTATTTCAATTCAAGGTTTAATGATAGAAAAGTTATTATACATAGAAAACAATTGCATCAAGTTATACGTTTACATTCACAATATTAACTAAATGATATTTAAATATGACTTAAAAAAACACTTTATTAAAAAAATACTATTAAAATTATAAAAATGATATTGAAATATATAAATAATGGTGGTAATATAATAACAAGATTCATTTTTGAAAATTTTCATAGGATACATTAATTTCGATCGATTGAAATGCCAATTAAAAAAGGGGGCAATAATTATGAAAAATATATTTAGAACAAAACCCATTGAAGATCTCATAAAGGAGACGCAGGGTGAAAAGTCATTGAAGAAAGTATTGGGGGCTTTCGAACTTACTATGCTTGGTATTGGGGCAATAATTGGTACTGGAATATTTGTACTTACAGGTATTGCAGCTGCAAATTATTCTGGACCAGCACTTGTTATATCATTTATCATATCAGGCATTGCGTGTGCATTTGCTGGTTTGTGTTATGCTGAGTTTGCTTCTATGGTTCCAGTAGCAGGTAGTGCTTATACCTATGGGTATACGGCTCTTGGTGAAGTGTGGGCATGGATTATTGGATGGGATTTAATACTTGAGTATTTATTTGCTATTGCAACAGTAGCAATTGGATGGTCAGGATATATAGTTAAACTTCTTGCATCTGCAGGTATCATTGTACCAAAGGCTTTAGCAAATGCGCCTGATGCAGGTGGTATCGTAAATTTACCAGCAGTTCTTATACTTGCTGTAGTAACAGGCGTTCTAATAATAGGTGTACAACAAAGTGCTAAATTGAATAACATAATAGTTGGGATAAAAGTTGCTGTTGTTTTATTATTTATAGCATTAGGTGTAGGTCATGTTAATGTAGCAAATTGGAGTCCATTTATGCCTTATGGTTGGAGTGGTGTTTTATCAGGTGCTTCAGTAATATTCTTTGCTTATATAGGATTTGATGCAGTTTCAACTGCAGCAGAGGAAGTAAAAAATCCTCAAAAAGATTTACCAAGAGGAATTATAGGTTCATTAATTGTTTGTACTATATTGTATATTGTAGTTTCTGCAGTATTAACAGGAATGGTTCCATATCTTAAATTTAAAGAAACAGCAGCTCCAGTTGCATTTGCACTTGAGCAGGTTGGTATAACTTGGGGTTCAGCTTTGGTATCCGTTGGTGCAGTTTGTGGTCTTACTTCAGTATTAATTGTTATGTTATATGGTCAAACTCGTGTATTCTTTGCAATGTCAAGGGATGGATTACTTCCAAAAGTATTTGGAGACGTACATCCAAAATTCCAGACACCTGTAAAAAGTACATTACTTGTTGGTATTATAAGTATGGTAGTTGCAGGCTTCACTCCAATAGGAGTTGTTGCAGAGCTTACTAATATAGGTACTTTAACAGCATTTATAATAGTTTCAGCAGCTGTTATAGTATTAAGAAAACATGAGCCAAATAGAAAGAGAGCATTTAAATGTCCATTAGTACCTGTAGTTCCAGGACTTTCAATAGCTTTCTGTGCACTTTTAATATTTAAACTTCCAGTTATAACTCAAGTTAGATTTTTAGTTTGGTTAGTAATAGGACTTGTAATATACTTCGTATACAGTTATAAGCATAGTGCTATGAATAGTGGAAAAAGTAATGCAGCATAATAATTTAGCGAATTAAGAGAATATCAATATTAAATATATAAGCTATGAAATATAGGTTTTAACCTTAATTCATAGCTTTTTTAGTTATTTTGTGAAAAAGTTTATTGAAAAGTATATTTTTCAGTATAAATATTAATATATAAAGTAGTAAAAAAGAAGTTTTAAAAGTATAATTAGCATAAAGCTAGCTAATATGATATAATTGGACAACAAGATTAAATTTTATCTGATAGTTAAACTAATGCATAATTCATGTAAGCTTATAAGGAGAAACAAGCTTTAAATAAGTGAGATTCATTGATATTGAGAAGGGAGATAAACCATATTGAAGGTAAGTAAATTTAAATGTAACTGTGGTTGCCATAAATTTAAAACATTAGTGCTTAATATTCGAAAAAATAGCGAAATTTTAAAGTGTACCCAATGTGGACAAAAGTGGGTAAGAACAGGTTCTGTTTATAAAGAGCAAAACGGCAAAAGCCTGTAGATATTACAGGCTTTTCATGTTAAGGAGTGTAGCTTCCGTTTATTCCTCTAATGGAAACTTCACCAGAAAAAATCTTGTGAATGCTTCTATCTTTAAATTCAACTACTAATTCACCGTTTTCATCTAAATCTAATGCTTTAGCAAATATTTCTTCATTCCTATTTATAATTTTAATTTCTTTTCCGATAAGTATAGAGTGATCCCTACATATGCTTACAGAAGTTTTTATGTTATCTTCTTCTACAAATTCTTCATATAGCTTTTCAAAGGTATTGATTAAAATACTTACAAATTCTTTCCTTTTTATATAATTCCCTGTTTCTATGCTTATGGAAGTAGCTTTATCTCTTAAGTCCTCTGGAAAATCTTCTTTATCTAAGTTTGCATTTATTCCTATACCCATAACTACATAACTAACCTTATTTAATTCTCCACTCATCTCAGTTAAAATACCGCAAAGCTTCTTGTTATTTAAAATTATGTCATTTGGCCATTTTACTTGAACTTTTATATTGAAATTTTCAAAAGTTTTAACAAGAGCTGCAGCACCTACCTGAGTGATTTTAGGCACTTTTAAAGGTTCAATATCCGGTCTCATAATTATAGACATCCAAATACCTTTGCTTTTAGGAGATACAAAAACTCGTCCCAATCTGCCTTTTCCAGAAGTTTGTTCTTCGCTTATTACTATAGTACCATGGGTTGCATCTTTTGAAGCAAGTTCTTTTGCTTTTGTATTTGTAGAATCTAAGCTTTCAAAATAAAATAAATTTTTACCTATGTATTTTGTAGTTAAATTTTCACTTATTTCTTCAAAAGAAAGTATATCAGGAGAAAAAGTTAATTTATATCCCTTTTTTGACATGGAATCTATGTGGTAACCTTCTTTTTTAAGAATATTTATGTATTTCCATATGGCAGTACGGCTTACATTTAATTTTTCACTAATTGTTTGTCCTGATATGAAATTTCCTCCATTTTCTTTTAATAAATGAAGAATTTTATCTTTCATTAAATTCACCTCGCATATATTGTCTAATACATTATACTACAAAAAATAAAAAAGCAACAAGGTCCTTAATTACTATTAAAAAAGGACTTTGTTGATAATGTATTACTAATTATACATTGTGAGATAATTTGGAGCGTTTGGTGAACTTTTTACCATTGGAATGAGAGCCTAATTTTTCTCCTTGAACTATACCTATATCTTCACCATCTTTTGGATACATTTTTCTAAGTTCAGCATTAGATTTATCATCAGTTCTCATATGACTTTTATTGTTATCCATAAATATACCTCCATAAAAAGTAAAATACATAATTATAATGTTCCCGAATAATAGAAAATTATTTATTCCACAACTATTAATTCTTAACTTAATTTTATATTCATTAACAATATGTTAATTTAGTTTTAATTTGTTATTAAATAGTTAAAAAACGTATAAAAAGTACTACAATTTTTACGAAAAAGAAGTTATAATTGAACTAGGAACTTAATAATTAAATAGGGGGTTTTCTTATGTTAAACGGTAAAAAAATTCGTGATATAAGATTAAATCTTGGATATACTACTTTGGATATCCAAAATCTTACGAAGAATCCGAAATACGAAACTTCAATTTCAAAATCTTATTTAGAGGAGTTAGAAAGAGGGGATAAGAAAAATCCAAGTTTTCAAAAAGTAGTCGTCCTTGCGAAAGTTTTACGATGTAAGGTAGACGAGTTAATATTAAGTGCCTAATAAAAGTCAAGTGAATACAAGGTAGCAGCTATATATTATTTTTACATACAGCTGCTACCTTTATGTTTAAACAATTAATTATTCTTGATTTAACTCCAAATAATGTGAAATTTTATCTATGCAATTATTAGGATTATAGTAAAATTCACTTTCTCTAAGTATAAAGAATTTCCAGCCAACTCTTTGAAGAGTCATTCTTCTGTTATGATTTTCTTCCCAATTTGAGGAGAATGCAGTGTCTTCCCCGCAGCAATCTATTGCTAGCCTGCCGTAAGTTCCTTCTATTACAAAATCTATCTTGTATTTTCCTATTTTTATATTAGGTTTAACCTTGTAGCCTCTTTTTTCAAGAGCACACAATACGTCATTTTTAAAACCAGATACTAATAAATTATTTCCCTTTTCATACTGTAAGGATTTCTTTTCGCTATCTAAACAATAACTTAAAAGGCTTGATCTTACACATTTTGGATTCAGATCTTCTATATCTACGCTGTGAAATAAGAACATTTGATTTCTGGCACGGCTTGCAGCTACGTTAAATCTTCTTATATCAGATTCCTTAGTCAAAGCTGTAAACTTAGCATTTTTAGCAATAACTAAAGATAAGAAAATTATATCCCTTTCATCACCTTGGAAGGAATAAGCATCACCACATATTAACCTTCTACGTATCATTTCTTCAATGCCTAAGCTTTCCTTAAGCATATTTTCTATAAGTTCACTTTGAGCTTCCCCTAAGAGAGATATAACCCCCATAGTCATATTTTTATATTTTTCATCATTGCAGCACTGAACTATTTTATTTACTATAGCGAGCGCTTCTTCTTCATTTACATTTTTAGATAGATCTTTAAGACCATTTTCTACTTTAACTGCAGAAACTACAGGTGAAAATGAATCAGAAGTTTCAGGACACCTTAAAGGTATAATTTCTCCAGAATAACATAGATTATTGCTGAAATCTATTATGCTAGGAGCACATCTAAAATGTTCCTTAAGCACTAAGCGACTAGGAAATACCCTTAATGCTGTGTGATAAAGGCTTGTTTTTAAATCAAACCATTCACTGTGAGGAATCTCTTTTAAATATCTATGAATTAGATTTTCCACCATTTCATTATCCTTACCAATAGCTTCAGGGCTTATCTGCCATTCATCACCAACAATAACAGCTCTCTTACCTCTAAGTAATACAGTAATTGCTGAAATGTCACTTTGGCTGCTTTCATCTACAATAACTACATCAAATAAATCATCTTCTAACTTTATAGTTTCTATAACTTTATTTAGAGGCATAATCCAAACAGGTATAACACCCTTACAATTTTCCATCTCCTTTTGAGCTAATCTTCTATACTTTGAAGCTTGCTTTCCTGTACCCTTTCCAATCCTTTTTATAGATTCCATCCAGGTAAAAAGACTTCTTTTTTGAGATTCAGTAGTGTGTATAATTTGATTGTACCAGGTTTTTTTGGCTACTATCTCTTTTATCAGCATAGTTTCTCTTAACTTTTCAGCTTCTATATCTTGTTCTAATTGATCAGGTTTTAACTTATATATTTCATTTAAAAGAGAACTGCCAGCTTTCCATTTCCAAGCATCATCCCAATTTTTATAATTGTCATCAATAGAATTATCAGACCATTGACTTAATAGTTTTTTGGTAAATGTAGGGCATGTACCTTTAAGTTTACTAATATAAGTATTTATTTTATCAGATGTATTCTTTATATCCTTGAGCTTCCACAGTTCATCATATAACTTTCTGATTTTTGTTTTATCATAATCTGCAATCCAATCAGAAGCTTCACTTAAATAATCATTTTTTATAAATAGCTGTCTGGTAGCCTGTAATTTATTATTTAATTCCTCATATTCTCTTAAGTATTTTACAGATTGGAATATGTTTATTAAATAATCATAATCTTTTTTACTATATAAATTAAGTTCAATAGGGAATTTGGAGTTACCTAAGTATTCTTTTATGATCTTTGTGTAAGATTCTTCCCAATTAATTACAATTTCTATTTTCGATATATTTTCTGAAATAGTATTTAAAAGATTGCTATCTGAATTAGTTATTATCTTTCCACCATATTCTTTTACTGTATTATTCCATAAGGTTCTAAGATTTCTTTCTAAAATTTCCTTGTCTATAGCTTTGCTAAATATATCACACTGTTCTTTGGTAGTTAAAGGTCTGTAATCTACTTCACAATCCTGTAGAATGTAGTTGCATTGATTATGAAGTAATTTAAATATGGAACCAAGTTTTCCTTTAGAATTAATTTGGTCATGTATTATTTTAAAGTCATCCTTAAGCTTAGTTATATCTATGCCAACAGGAAATTTTATGTTGTGTGAATTTACTATTTGCTTTATAACACTTATTTCATTTACATGTTTATTTAAGTTTAAAATTATATCTTTCCAAAACTCTTCATAAGCATCATTGCTATAATAAGATTTTAATATGGATTTAAGCCATCCGTTTTCTATTAATGCCATTTTGTCTCTAGCTGTTGTAATGAATTTCAAAAATTCTTCGAGCTTCTCATTACCAATTTCTATAGTGCATAATTCTACATTTTTTCTGTATTTATTCAAATTATCTTCTAAGAAATTTACTCTGCTTAAGGTTTCCGTTAGCTCATTATAAGAAGGAAGATTGTACAGTAAATTTCCAACCTTATTTAATTTATCTATATATTCTTTTTTAGTTTCCTTCATAAGCTTTATAAGACTATGAAAATCCTGTTGTGACAAGGATGCTCTAGTTTTCATTTCTATACTATCATCTATCCATGAACAGGTATTTTTATTTTCATTAATCCATTTTGATAATTGAGTAAGGGTAAAGCTTTCGCTTCTGTAATTTATAGTTTTA
The DNA here is from genome assembly GCF_033561535.1 of Clostridium sp. JS66. Lineage (NCBI taxonomy): Bacteria > Bacillati > Bacillota > Clostridia > Eubacteriales > Clostridiaceae > Clostridium > Clostridium sp. JS66. The sequence continues at coordinate 1,967,996 of NZ_CP131467.1, forward strand.
TTTTCAAAGGATTCAGCTTCTTTTAATTCGCTCATAAGGTTTTCTATATTTTTTCTACATTTTTTCAATTCTGCCTCTACAGGCTCAATTTCCTTTAAAAGAGTATTAGGATTAATGGATAAGTTTTCAGTTATTTTTCTTACTGATTCATCTAAATCCTTTAAAGCTTTTGTATCATTACCTAAAAGACTTATGCATAAGGATCTTATTTCTTCTGGTATTTTTTCAGATAATACCTTTAGAGCTTTATCCGTTTGACTGGTAACTAAAACTCTTTTTCCGTGAGCCATAAGATGACATATTAAATTGCATATAGTATGGCTTTTACCAGTTCCAGGAGGTCCCTGAACTACTACTCCAAAATTGTTAGCAAGTCTTTTAGTTATTTCTTTTTGTTCTTCATTAGCTGGCAGAGGAAATAATATATCTTTACCTATGCCTTCCCATTCATTATAAATATCGTTATTACCTAAAGAGCTTGTTTCCTTTACTAAGGCTTCTATAGTTTTAGGAATAGGATTACCTTTATCTATGTAATTTAGTATATCCTTAAGTTCCACATCCCATATCCTAGTATCTATGTTTCTTAAAATAATGCAGGGTGAGTTATAAAAAACAGGTGATGTTGAAACCTTTACGGAGTTTAAAGAAACAATATCTTTATTTAATGAATTTTCTTCAAGCTTTGCACTTAAACAATTTAAAATATTCATTAAAATAGCTTCTATATCACATATATTCCTTGCATCTATTCCATTCTTTTTTATATCTAATGAAATATCTAATATCTTATCTAGATTAGGCAAATCCAAACCTTCCAATATTCCTATTTCAAAGTTTGTTATATTATTGTAGGGAGAAAGAGTAAATATGGCTTTTTCGCTATTAAAGTTCAGCACCATTTTAGTACTAAACATGGGATGAATTATTTTTTCACCATTTACTTCTAAGCTTAAAAGTCCATGTCCCCAAATTATTTCCAGATCTTCACTGTTTTTCTCCATAGTAGAATATATTTTAAATAAAGTGTTATATAAATCATCACATTCTTTACCAACTGTAAGCCAGTTTTCATCATCACTTTTATTTATTAAACATCCTTTTTTGTTATACAAATCCGATTCAGAAATTACTTTAATATATTTTGTAACATCTCTTACTATTTTTTTATCCATGTTCTTTATACTTAGCAAGTACAAAAATATATTTCGTATTTTTTCTCTCGTGTCCAAAATAAAAACCTCCTAAATAGTCTACATTAAATCATACATTTCATTATAGCATAGATGTGTAGGTATTAGTACTAAAACTAACATATGTATATTGCATAAAATATAAGAATTTATTACTGTATTTATATTGAAAAAAAACTTCAATAATTATAAGATTATTTTATAAAAGTGTAAGTCGGATAAAATTAGTAATGTAAAAAAGTTGCTTCGCATTTTGCTTATTTTATAAGATTAAATTAATTTAAGGGTGGGGATGTTTATGATTAAAATTGACGGCAAGAAGAGCATAATAATCAAGAAAGGAGACATTACAAAGGAAGAAACAGATGCTATAGTTAATCCTGCAAATGGAGCGTTGAAGCATGGGGGAGGCGCTGCAGCAGCAATAGTAAAAGCAGGTGGAATGCAGATACAAAAGGATAGCAATAATTTAATTAAGAAGAGGGGATTTCTAGATGTAACTAATTGTGTTGTTACTGATGGATATAAATTGCCATGCAAATTTATATTACATGTGGTAGGGCCTAAAATGGGAGAAGGAAATGAAGAAGAAAAATTAGAAAAAGCAACTAATAATGTGCTGAATGTAGCAGAAGCCTATGGATTGAAGTCTATATCCATGCCAGCCATAAGCTCTGGAATATTTGGATTTCCAAAGGATAGATGTGCAGATATATTATTAAAAACTGCAGTTGAGTTTTTAAAAAATAAGGCTGACAGTTTAGAAACTGTAGTTATGTGCAATTATGATGATGAAACCTGTAACATATTTTTACAGAAGGAAAAAGAATATGTTTAAAGTTTATTAACAAGTTTGACAATGTGTTGTAACAGTAGATGGTTAAACTAAAAAAAGGTAATTAGAACTATTTGTTAATCTTTGATTACTGATTTAAAGTTAGGAGATTGAACATGAATAAAACTGTATTAATTGTAGATGATGAAGAGAGAATGCGATTTTTAATAGATGCTTATTTAAAAAAGGAAGGCTTTAATGTGCTTCAAGCAGAAAATGGCAAGGATGCATTGAAGATTTTTAAAGAAAATACTGTGGAATTGGTGGTACTTGATATAATGATGCCCGTCATGGATGGATGGACAACTTGTAAAGAAATTAGAAAAATATCTCAAGTTCCAGTTATTATGCTTACTGCAAAAGCAGAAGATGAAGATCAAATATTGGGGTTTGAGTTAGGAACAGATAACTATGTTACAAAGCCTTTTAGTCCTAAATTGTTAGTAGCTAAAGTAAAAGCACTTTTAAAGAGAGCTTATCCAGATGAAAATAATCAAGACAACTTTTTTGATGGACTTTATATAAATGAAAAAGCCCATGAAACAAAGATCAATGACGAAGATATATATTTGTCTCCAAAGGAATTTGAATTGTTAAGTTATTTCGCTAAAAATAAGGGAATGGTCCTTAGTAGAGAACAAATTTTGGATTCAGTATGGGGAATAGATTACTATGGAGATTTAAGAACTGTTGATACGCATATAAAGAGACTTAGAGAAAAACTTGGTGAAAAGGCATATTTAATATCTACTGTAAGAGGAACAGGATATAAATTTGAAACGAAAGGATATGCTTAGGTGTATTGAATATGAAATTAAACATAAAATTTTTTAAAGATAATATATCAAATAAGATAAATAAAAGTATAACTTGGAAGTTATTTATTGTAACTTTTATAGTTTTTATAATTTTTATAAGCACTAATTTTTTAATTCAATCTTTATTTTTTGAAAAATTTTATGTAAGTAAGAAAAAAGCTAATTTGCAAGATGGTATACAAAAATTTAAGATAAGCTATAACAAAGCTAAAACACAAGAAAGAGAAATGGAACTTATAAAGGAATTTGAAGAAAGTAACAATGCTAAAATAGCCATATTAGATAACAACGGTAATCTTAAATTCATAGTGAAATCCAATAATGAAAAAGCAGATAATTTAAAAATTAGAATCATTAATGAAGTTATAAAGTCTTGGACAATGAGTTCTGATATTATGGAAATCATGAAAAAAGAAGATAAGACTATAACAAGGATAACTTCCAAGAAAAGTAGTGAAATGAGGACTATAGTAACTGCTACTTCTAATGTTGGTAAGGGAAATATAATATTTGCTATATCTTCACTTCAGCCTGTAAATGAAGCATCTTTAGTAATAAAAGAATTTTATTTTTATTTTTATGTAGGAGCGGTAATACTCATTGTAATATTATCACTTCTATATTCTAACATGATATCAAAACCTCTTTTAAAAATTAATGAAACAGCATCTAAGATGGCAGCTTTAGATTTTTCAGAAAAGTGCTATATACAAAGAGAAGATGAAATAGGAAATTTATCTAATACTTTAAATTTTTTATCAGAGAACTTGGATGAATCATTGACTTCATTAAAAGAAGCTAATATTAAGCTGGAAAATGATATAGAAAGAGAAAGAGCATTAGAAAAAATGAGAAAGGAGTTTGTTGCTGCAGTTTCCCATGAATTAAAAACTCCTATAAGCTTAATAGAAGGCTATGCCGAAGGAATTAAGGATGGCATATTTGAAGGCGATGATAAGAACTATTACATAGATATAATAATAGATGAATCCAAAAGAATGGGGAATTTGGTTTATGATATGCTGGATTTATCTCAGTTGGAATCTGGAAATTTTAAATTAATTAAGGAAGAATTTTTGGCACATAAACTTATAGAATCAACTATTAAAAGATTTTCAGCACCAATAGAGAATAATTCTATAGATTTTAAATTGAATTTACAGCAGGATATAAAAATATATGCGGATTGGAGAAGAATAGAGCAGGTTTTAATCAATTTTATTACCAATGCTATAAGGCACACTGGAGAGCATGGATATATTAAGATAAGTTTAGAAAAACTGGAGAATAACAAGGCTTTAGTTTATGTAGAGAATAGCGGTAAACAAATACCAGAAGATGAAATGGATAAAATATGGAGCAAATTTTATAAAATAGATAAGTCAGGAAACAGAAAGTTAGGTGGAACGGGAGTAGGTCTTGCTATAGTGAAAAACATACTTATGCTCCATGGATATGAATATGGTGTAAAAAATATAAGTAACGGTGTTAGATTTTATTTTATAGTAAGTTTATGTAAGTAAGTTTATGTAAGTAATTTTAAAGATAATCCTTCTATAATTTCTTGCTTTTATAATGATATTCACAATTTATTCATTAACTTGTCACGAATATGTAATTTAATCATAGTAATATAAGTTTATAAGTTAGGAGGGTTATAAGTGAATAATATAAAATTAAAAATGAAAGATAAGATACCTTTTAAAATAAATGACAAGACAAAATTTTATATAGATAAACTAATGCTAAATATTAGAAATAATTTAGATTTAATTTTGTTTTTGATTATAATATATGTAAAAGTCATGCATTATGGAAAACAAATATCTCCAGATTATTTTTATGCTAAGGTAGATCGTCCTATTATAGCGTCTATACTTATATTAGTTAGTTTCTTTACCCTGTTTAAACAGAGTAGAAGAATAAAATTGTTATTCGCATTAGATATTTTAATAAGTTTAATTTTAATAGCGGACATTATATACTTTAGATATTATAAAGATGTAATAACAGTTTCGGCTGTAAAAAATGTAAAACTTTTAACTGGAGTATCTGCCAGTGTAAAAAGTTTAATTAACATAAAAGATTTTTTATATTTAATAGATATAGTATTTCTTGCACCTATTATAAAAAAGTTTAAAGTTGTAAATAACAATAAAAAAATGTTTTTAAGAAAAGCATGTATGTTTATGGCAACTTTACTTATTGGGGTTGTAATGGATACTCAATCTGTTTATGCAGTATCTAAAGAGCAGCCTACTCTTATAAGTTCAATGAGTGATAGAGTATATTTAACCAAAATGATAGGGAATATTAATTTCCATGCCATAGATGCATATAATTTTGTAAGTACATCTATAAAAAATTCATCTAAGCTTTCAACTGCAAGGGAGCAGGAAATAAAAGACTTTTTGGCTAAAAATAATGAAAGTACTGGAACTAACTTTACAGGTGCAGCGGAAGGAAAAAATCTTATAATGATACAGGTGGAAGCACTGCAAGGGTTTGTTATAAATCAGAAAATAAATGGACAAGAAATAACTCCGAATTTAAATAGATGGATAAATAAAAGCATGTATTTTGATAACTATTTTTATCAAGTAGCAGGGGGAAATACTTCTGATGCAGAGTTTATGTCCAATAATTCATTATATCCTGCAGAATCAGGTGCAGCTTATTATAGTTATAGTGGTAACACTTATAGTTCTTTGGCTAAGGAACTTAAAGAGAAGCAATATAATACGGAAGCTTTTCATGCTAATAATGAAGGATTTTGGAATAGAAATGTAATGTATCCAGTACAAGGGTTTGATAAATTTTATGGACAACACAGCTTTAATATAGATGAGAATGTAGGACTTGGTCTTAGTGATAAATCATTTTTAAACCAAAGCTTAGATAAACTAAAAACTCTTAAGCAACCTTATTATTCATTTTTAGTAACCCTAAGTAGTCATTATCCTTATGATGACACAAAGGGATATGGAGATTTTAATGTAGGTGAATATGAAGGTACTCTTTTAGGTAACTATTTAAAGGGAATACATTATACAGATCAACAATTAGGAACATTTTTGGATAAATTGGAAAAAGAAAAAATATTAGATAATTCCATTGTAGTTTTGTATGGAGATCATTTTGCAATTCCAAAGGATAATGAACAAGAGCTTTATAAATTTGAAAAAATAAATAATGCTACTGATTATGATTGGGTAAAATATCAAAAGGTGCCAATGTTTATACATTTTCCTGGAGATGAAAATAAAGGTGTAAATCATACTTATTCATCACAAATGGATTTGTATCCTACTTTAGCTAATATGTTTAATTTGCCTAGACAATATATGCTAGGAAAAGATATTTTAAATAGTAATAGTGGTAAGGTTGTTTTTAGAAATGGGTCCTTTACAAATGGAAAGGTGTTCTATATATCCTGGACCAATACTTATTATGATGTAAAAACAGGAGAAAAAATACCAGAAACTGAAGCTTTAAAAGCCGAAAAAGAACAATATTTGAAAGAACTTCAGTATTCCGACGATATATTAAATCATAATTTAATAAAGACCTTCAAAGGAAAATAAATAGAATTGAAATTTATTTTTATTGGAGTATCATTTATGTTAGTGAAAAGTATTTTTTTAAGTGGATTTATGATTGGAATATTAATTTAAATTAAGGTGGTGTAAGGATAGTGAAGGGTATAGATATTGAAAAGTTTAAAAGTTTATCCTTTGACGTAATAGTTATAAGTACAATTTATTTTACCTTTAATCTTATCAAAAAGTGTTTAGCTTAATTAGATATTGTGGTGATTTTAAATAAGATATTAGTATAACCCTTGTTGTTAAGTGTTTACTATGATACCATGTAGTAGAGTCACTTATGAGCAGGAGGTAGAAGATTAAATGATTAAAGCAATTTTATTTGATTTAGATGGAACACTTATAAATACTAATGATCTTATTGTAAAGAGTTTTAAGTATGCTTTTAACAAACACTTTAATAAAGATATTTCAAGAGAAGAAATAGTAAGGACTTTTGGAGAACCTTTAAGAGATGCTATGGCAAGATATGACAGCGAAAACGCTGATTTGCTTTTAAATCTTTTTAGAAGTTTCAATGAAAGTAAGCATGATGAATTAGCTACAAAATTTAGCGGTGTAGAAGAAGGTCTTAAAGCTTTAAAGAACATAGACGTAAAACTTGCTGTAGTTACTTCAAAAAGAAGAAATATGGCGCTTAGAGGTCTTGAGCTTATAAATATATACAAATATATGGATGTTATAGTATGCCCTGAAGATACAAAAAAGCATAAGCCTTTGGGAGATCCAGCATTAAAGGCTTGTGAGCTGCTTAACATTTTACCAGAAGAGGCCATAATGGTTGGAGATAGTCATAATGATATACTTTGTGGAAGAAATGCTGGATGCAAAACTTGTTTAGTAAAATATACAGCTCTTTCACTAAAGGAACTTATAGAATATAAACCGGATTACATTATAGATAGTATTGAGGATTTAACGGAAATTTGTAAATCTGCTGAGAAAAATGTAATATAAATATTAAAATAGGATATGAAAAATAGTAGACCAAGCATATTGGATCTACTATTTTTTATATCTAATTTTCATAATGTTAAAAAATACTGCATATATAACTTGTAGAAAAACATCTTAAGAAGTTTACCTAGTAATTTTAATTGGTGGTGAATATTATAAAAAAATGAATTTGTTAAGGTTTTTGATAGCAGCTTTAATAGTAGAAGCTTTATGGGAAACAACAAAGATGTTCTGGCAGGATGGCAAATTTAGTTATGATAGACTTGGTGCTTTAGCTTTTGGAGAACTTATAGCTATTGGGTCCAATATAGATTTAATGAATGCAGTTGGACTTCCTATAAGTATACCTTATATGGGAATGATACTTACAGGGGTTATTATATCTAGAGGATCCAATTTCATGCATGACTTTTTAGATGGTATAAATAATTTTCAAAAAAGAAGTAGGGGAAAATGATTTAAAGTATAAAAACGCTTTTTTATAGAAAAAATAATTTAAAAGCATTTTATTACTAATACTTAAGGAGGAAAAATGATAAACAGCTTGCCTCAACATCTTATAACACCATTAATATCTTTTATATCAATAATACTTGGAGCAATAATTGGTGGTATTTTTAGTTGGTTTACAACTAAAAGATCTACTGATAGGAATATAGAAGTGCAAAATAAAATAGTGGAAGATAATAGGAAGTATCAAGAGGCTATAAGGAAAAAAAGAAGTCGTCAATATGCTAATATAATAAGACTGGACTTATGTACTGCCATTTTTCAAAGTATTAGACTCTTAAAGTCCTTTAATGATAAAAATAGTGCAGATATGTATCCTGTACCTATGGATGGTGAATATTCAAGTGGTGTTGCTTATTTAAAAAATGAATTTGATTTAAAAGAATTAAGTTATATATATCAGTTATATGGAATTATAGAAAAGTTAAATAGAGATACAAATGAATTTAACTATTATGACAACAATAGTTGCGATTTGGTAAAAATAGATTGTACAATGCTTTTAAAAAAACTTTATGGAGAAAATTTAAAAAAAGCGGTTAACATGGATATAGATGATATAACTTATAAACAGTTATATGAAAATGAAATTATAAAAAAAGGTTATAGAAATATTTTAGCTAAGTTAGATGAAATTTGTTCAGAAGAATAAATATTTATAAAACTTATTTGAAAAAGAATAAATTCATGGAAAAGAAGGCTTAAAATTTATATAATAAAAAAACTCCTCTGAGCAAAACTATAAAAAGGAGGTGGTTTTATGACTTATCGTTCAATGGCAAAAACAGCACCAGATAAAATTCAAGATTTAGATCAAAAAAATCCGGAAAACATTCAGGCTCAATCTGTACAGAGTACTGACATGCATACAAAAACCCATTGGAAGGTTCATAGCGCAGAAGAAGGAGAATTTAAATGTGGAAATGAAATAAGAAGACAAATATAATGCAAAATAAGATATATTGGGAGTTTGGAAAAACCAACAAAACTAAGTGAGATTTGACTTAAGGTGAAGTATGAAAATTCACCTTAAGTCAATATTTTTTTGTAATCTTTTTCTTTGTTTTATATTTGAGAAAACATTGTAATTTTTTCAATCAAATGTTTGTTTAGAAAAAATATAAAAAATATTATGTAGATTTAAGTTTAATTTGGTAGATTTTTATAGATTGTATTATAAAATTCCATTGTAAAGGATTTCATAACAAATATAAATTTAAACTTTATATATTTTAAAAAAGGGGGATGGTAAAAATGAAAAAAAAGAAAGTAGCTTTAGCAACTCAAATTGTTATAGGACTTGTACTTGGTGTTGTAGTAGGTGCTGTATTTTATGGAAATCCAGCAGTAAGTACATACTTGCAGCCAATAGGTGATATCTTTTTAAGGTTAATTAAGATGATAGTAGTTCCAATTGTATTTTCAGCACTTGTAGTTGGAATTGCAGGAGGAGGAGATATTAAACAAGTTGGAAAATTAGGTGTAAAGACTATAGTTTATTTTGAAGTGGTAACGACTGTTGCTATAATACTGGGATTAGTAATAGGTAATGTGATTCACCCGGGAACTGGTATAGATATGCATTCTCTTATAAAAAGTAATGTTTCAAGTTACATGAATACGGCACAAACTGTATCACATCATAGTTTTGCAGATACTTTTATAAATATAGTTCCTACAAATATTGTTGACTCTCTTGCTAAAGGAGACATGCTTGCAATTATATTCTTTTCTGTTATGTTTGGTTTAGGTGTTTCTGCTATAGGGGAAAAGGGAAAGCCAGTTCTAGCTGTGTGTCAAGGAATTGCAGATACAATGTTCTGGGTAACTAACCAAATTATGAAAACAGCACCATTCGGAGTATTTGCATTAATTGGTGTAACTGTTTCAAAATTTGGTGTTAAGTCCTTAATCCCTCTTGGTAAATTAGCTATAACTACTTACGGTGCAATGTTCTTCTTTGTTTTAGTTGTACTTGGATGTATAGCAAAATTTGTAGGAACGAGCATTATTACACTTATAAAAGTGTTAAAGGATGAACTTATACTTGCATATAGTACAGCAAGTTCAGAAACAGTGTTACCAAGAATTATGGAGAAAATGGAGAAATTCGGGTGTCCAAAATCTATTGCTACATTTGTTGTTCCAACAGGTTATTCCTTTAATTTAGATGGTTCCACATTGTATCAAGCTATTGCAGCATTATTCATAGCTCAATTATATGGAATGCATTTGCCAATATTAACTCAAATTAATTTAGTAGTAGTATTAATGCTTACTTCAAAAGGTATAGCAGGAGTACCAGGGGTATCCTTTGTTGTGCTATTAGCTACATTAGGATCTGTAGGAATACCAGTAGAAGGTATAGCATTTATTGCTGGAATTGACCGTATTCTTGATATGGCAAGAACTGCTGTAAATGTTTGCGGAAACTCTCTAGCTGTTGTGGTTGTATCTAAGTGGGAAGGAAAATATGATTCTGAAAAAGGAAAGAAATATGTAGAATCTATTAAAAATGCTGCATAGTTTAAATCTGATTTATTTGGAGATAATTATTAAGTTAGCTTCTTTATGAACGGTTAATTTTTACACATCATATATTTAAATATGTGGACTCCTTCTAAAAAGTTGTGTTTTGCTGCACCATACAATATATAATGAATATTATATGAATATACAGTTCTATTTTTAGGAAATGAGTTATAAAATTAAAAAGAGAAATATTTAAGTAGGTGGAAAAAGTGGCAAATGAAGACTTTTTCACTTTTAGTGAATATATGAAAAAGGAATGTGATGTATTAACTGCTTCTATGGAAGACTATTTGGAAATGATTTATAGATTATCAGAAAAAGTAGGTTTTACGCGTATACACGAATTAGCAAAAGCTTTAAATGTACAACCTCCTTCTGCGACGAAGATGGTACAAAAATTATCGGAATTAAAGTTTGTAAAGTATGAAAAGTATGGAATTATAATCTTGACTAAAGAAGGTAAAAGTATGGGCAAATACCTGCTTAATAGGCATAATATAATAGAAGGGTTTTTTAAGATTCTGGGAATTTCTAATGGAGTCTTGGAACAAACTGAAAAAGTAGAACATACTATAAATGATGAAACTGTACAATACTTGCAGGATTTTATCAATTTTTTAAAATTAAGACCGGAAACAGTAAATGATTTTGTGGAGTTTAGAAAAAATAAGAAAACTAAGTGAGGCTTGACTTAAGGTGAAGTATGAAATTTCATCTTAAGTCAATATTTTTTATAATCTTTTCTTTGACTCTATATATAGAACTCTAACAAATTTTTTTGTATTAATGTGAACTGATGAAATAGAAGAGTTGCTTCCATTTTGTAGTTCAAGCATTTTTTTTCGAACTTCTGTAAAATCAAAAAAAATAGCAGCATATTCTTCAAACTTAGGATTAGAATAGTCAGTTAATCCCAAAGAAGCCAGATGATTTAATGCTTGATATATTGCTCTTCGTATTCTTTGTTCTGAAGCTTTTATTTCTTTATTCAAATCCATTGAATCACATAGAGGTCCTAATTTTTTCATGGCTACATCAATAAATATTTTTTTTAGAGATGGAAATCCTAGCTCAAAAGGCTTTTCGTTTTCACATTCAAACAAATATTGAACTATATCTAATAAATCTTTACTTCCGCTTTCCCCTATTATACCTAGCTCTGTCAAAAGAAATTGACCAGAGCTCACTATGTCTTTGTTCATAAAAGAATGAACCTGCCTATCCTTTTCTTTATTAAATTGCAATACATTAAGTGTTTTCTGTATATCTTGTATGGATTTTTCAAGCTGCATATGTTCAATTATTTTTTCAATAACAGCTATTACTTCAAGTCTATTAATTGGTTTTGTAATATAATATTCAATTCCAAGAGAATAGGCTTTTCCAATCATTTCCTTATCTTCTACTTGAGAAAGCATTATAATTTTTCCGGCAAAACAATTACCTAAATCACGAATTGTTTGAATACCATCTTTAAGAGGCATTAACAAATCAATGATAATAATATCAACTTTTTTTGATTTTAATAATTGATCATTTATATTAGAACCATTTTCAGCTTCTCCAACAACTTCGCCTAAATCATAATCTTCGATAATATCACCTAGCATAGAACGAATAGCTTCATCATCATCAACAATCAAAAAATTCATATTTTACCACCCTTTCGCTATCAAACTGTTTATTGGAAGCTTTATATTAAACACTGTTCCATTTTCAATAGTGTTATCCTTTAATGTTACAGTACCTTTTAGATTTCCAATTAACTCTTTTACATAAGGCAGCCCCATTCCAGTAGAAGGTTCACCATTTATATTATATTTTGTAGTATATCCAGGTTTAAAGATTAAGTTTTTTTTCTTTTCGGGAATACCAGATCCAGTGTCACAAACTTCAAAATTAATAAATTCATTATCCTTATAAATAGAAATTTTTATAGTACCTTTATCTTTAATGGATTCTACAGAATTAGAAACTAAATTATTAATAAGAGACAATATAGTGTAAATATGTAAACTTGGAAAATAATCATTAATGTTTAAAATAAATTCAATATCTTTGCCAAGAGAACGAGCATATTTTTCATTAGTTTCAACAATAATATGTCCTATTCTATTAATATTCATATAATCAGTTGAATTTTCTGCGGAAATCATTTTAGAAAGACCAGCATAAATTCTTTGATTATCTTTTTTTATTTCATGCACTTGACCAGCAATAGCTAATAATTTTGAAGCTAAATCTTTTTGACTTAAGTCAGATTTTGAATCTTGAAAACTTTGATATAAATCATAACAATTTCTAGTTATATTTTCTGCATCTTTTAGAGACTTTTTCAATTGAACTGATTCTGCATACAAGCCAGAAATAACAAGAAGCATATGTTCATTCTGTTCCTTTTGCTGCTTTGCTGCTGCTTTTATCTCATTTAGCTTAATTATATTAAAAAAGCTAAGGACAAAAAAGCTTCTAATAATTGCTATTATAATAATAATTCCTAAGGTAGAGAGATAAAATTTATTACCCAAAAAGAAATACCTAAAAAATAATTCAACAATGCTTGATATTATATCTATTAATGCACATAAGGAGCCTAATAAAAGTGGATGGTGGTGCAGCCGGTTTACCTTTGTTAAATAAAAAAGGCTTGAGTAAGTTGCATAATAAAAGAAAGCAGAAAAATGATAAATAAAATCTGGGAAAAATTGAAAACTTCCTTTTACAAAAAAGTCTAAAGTTGTGCGAAATGCTATAACGCAAAACCCAATTATAAATCCTGGTATAAACAAAGGTAATTTTTTTATCCACAGCAAAAAGAATAAAAAAATTGGTGTAGCAAAACTGATACGAAAAGTATCATGAAATGGGTACATTTTAAGTTCCCCTGTTAAAGGTATTGTAATAATCATTAATGCTAGGATAAATAAGTCTTCTTTCAATTGCGTTACACTCCCTTGAACTTATATTTTACACTTCTAATAAGTATATTTCCAGTTAAATAACCTGATAGAAAAAGGATATCAGAAAAATTGTAAATATGCTAGTACTTGGAAGAATGTAACTTTAGTGTAATATATATATACTAAATGACAATTGTTATATGTACAATTGCACATTAGCAGTCATGATTAATTGGTAAACGTATACAATTGAATAAAAATATTTCAAATATTCATTAGTAAGAAAAATTAAAAAAATTCTTTTGTAGTTTTAAGTTTGATTTAGTAGATTTTTATAGGATTTATTATAAAATTTCTATGTAAATGAATTCATGATAAAAAAATAAATTGTAAATTTAGAATCTACAAATTAAAAAAGAAAGGATGGTAAAAGTGAAAAAGAAGAAATTAGGTTTAGCCACTCAAATTCTTATCGGACTTATACTTGGTGTTATAGTAGGTGCTGTATTTTATGGCAATCCAGCAGTTAGTACTTATTTACAGCCAATCGGAGATATATTTTTAAGATTAATCAAGATGATAGTTGTTCCTATTGTATTTTCAGCACTTGTAGTTGGAATTGCTGGAGGAGGGGACATTAAGCAAGTTGGAAAATTAGGTGTGAAAACTTTAATTTATTTTGAAGTTGTAACTACTGTTGCTATTGTACTTGGATTAATAATAGCTAATGTATTCCACCCAGGAACTGGTATTGATATGCATTCACTTGTAAAGAGTAATATTTCAAATTACATGAATACAGCACAAACAGTATCACATCACGGATTTGCAGATACTTTTGTAAATATAGTTCCTACAAATATTGTTGAATCTCTTGCTAAAGGAGACATGCTTGCAATTATATTCTTCTCTGTTATGTTTGGCTTAGGTGTTGCTGCAATAGGAGAAAAGGGAAAGCCAGTTTTAGCTATATGTCAGGGTGTTGCTGATACAATGTTCTGGGTAACTAATCAAATTATGAAAACAGCACCATTTGGAGTATTTGCATTAATTGGTGTAACAGTTTCAAAATTTGGAGTTAAATCCTTAATTCCTCTTGGCAAGTTAGCAATAACTACCTATGGTGCAATGTTCTTCTTTGTTTTAGTAGTACTTGGACTTATAGCAAAAGTAGCTGGAACGAGCATTATTACACTTATAAAAGTATTAAAGGATGAACTTATACTTGCATATAGTACAGCAAGTTCAGAAACAGTGTTACCAAGAATTATGGAAAAGATGGAAAAGTTCGGATGTCCAAAATCTATTGCTACATTTGTTGTACCAACAGGTTATTCATTTAATCTAGATGGTTCTACACTGTATCAGGCTATTGCAGCATTATTCATAGCTCAATTATATGGAATGCATTTGCCAATATTAACTCAAATTAATTTGGTTGTTGTACTAATGCTTACTTCAAAGGGGATAGCAGGAGTACCAGGAGTATCCTTTGTTGTACTTTTAGCTACATTAGGTTCTGTAGGTATACCGCTAGAAGGACTAGCATTTATTGCTGGTATTGACCGTATTCTTGATATGGCAAGAACTGCTGTAAATGTTTGTGGTAACTCATTAGCAGTAGTAGTTGTATCTAAGTTAGAAGGAAAATATGATACTGAAAAAGCAAAAAAATATGTAGAATCTATTAAAACCGCTGCATAATTTAAATGTAGATTATTTTCAAGAGTTTTGGTTTAAAATAAGCATTGTGATGTAAGTTGCAGTAGAAGTTTGAATTTTAACTTTTATTCCATGATATATGATAAGGGTGTCATCACGGCTAAATGTTTTAATTATTCTAAAGCTCGAAATTTTTGAAAGCCTAAGAACTTTGTCAAACTCGGTTCTCTCAAACAGGACTAAAGTTCTAAGGCTTTCAAAAATTTTGAGCTAAGAATAATACTAAAACAATTTAGCTAATGTGATAACGCCCTTATCATATATCACTGCATAAAATTTAAAATCCAAACTAGTAACTTCAGTAAGACAAAATTATATTCATAATAATAACTAATACTTAGATAATATATTTAGTTTAAAAAGAAGTTGTTTTTTATTTTATAGAAATATCTAGAAAGAGATTTTTTGAATTTTAGGCATTAGAGCTACTTAATGAACGGTTGGCTTTTATACATCATATATTCAATGCGGACTCCCCCTAAAAAGTTGTGTTGCATTATTTTATATTGCTAAAGTTGATTATTTTTAAAGAGTTAAATACATCTCATATTGTGATATAGGATTTTTAACAAATCCTATATGGTTTATAAATCCTTGCATTAAGTTATTGTTAGGAAATCCTACTGATAGTTTAGATAAATTTAAATCAATATAAGCTGAGGATAATAAAGTTTTGCCTATGGATTTGCATCTATAATGCTTATTCACCCATAAAAATATTATTCTTCCACTAGAATCTATGCATAAAACTCCTAAAAGACTATATTGTTTGTAAGCACTATAAAAATAGGCATCATTGACTTTATCCATATAATCAATGTCATTTTGCCAGTTTATGTGAAAATCCTTTAAATTTTTAAATACTAATTTTATATCGTTAATATCTCTTCTTTTTATTTCCAACTGTATATTATTGTTTTTTGTTAAAGGTTTCATATTTTGTGTATAAAAATAATTTAATTCATATATTTTCTGATAACCCATATTTTCATAAAATTTTATCGCTCTAAAATTATCTTTAATCACTTCCAAAAATAATTGTTTGCATCCATTTCTTACAGCTTCATTTCTGTGTAGTTTAAATAAGTCTACACTTACATTTGTACCTCTATAGGATGGATGTACAGCAAAGCTTCCACATCTCATAGTAGGAATACCTTCATAGTTTTTTATTCCTCCCAAAATGATTCCTACAGGACTATTGGAGTCAAGTGCTATAAAGGATCTTTCTATAGAATTACCTTCAGTATTAAAAAATCTATTTATGAAAACTTCTTTAGATATATCTATTTTTATCATATAATCGCTAAAACCAATTTTAAAGGCACTAAATACTGAATCTATACTTACTTCTGAACATCTTTTATAGTTAATCATTTTATTTCTCCCCTTACTATCTCCTATATATTATACAATAAAAATGTTTTTTTTTATAAACTCAAAGCTGTATTTTCAAAATTTAATGAAAAAAGTTTTAAATTATGACTAAAATATGAATTTGTTATAATCATTTCCTGCAATTATCGTAAGAAATGAACACATTGTAAAGTTTTATATATAGCAATATTGGAAGAAAAATGGTATAATTTTGACAAATGGCAATATAGAATTATGGTTTTAAGAAGGGAGACTGGTGTGAAAAATAGAATATTATTGATATTAGTTTTTGCCTTCATATTTCAACTTTGTTTAATAGGCTGTTATAATGAACACAGAGGATGTATAGATATTCCTGATAAAATTATAGTTTATAGTGAGGGTAAACAAAAGGTGATTAAAAAGTCCGATAAAAAGATGGACAACATTGTAAAAATAACAAATAAAAGATTTAATCCAAAGGTTTTTAGTATAAAAAAAGAGGTCAGCGAAGAGCTTATAAACAAAAGAAAAAACGATGCATTATCTATAGAATTTATATATCTTCAAGAACATGAAATGGATATCATAGGTGATGGTGTAAAACCATTTAGGTATACAAGATTATTTTTCCCTATACAGATGGAAGGACCTCGTAATGAGGAAGAGTGCTTTATGTATTATGGAGATGGCAGAAAATATTTCGATAATCCTATGGAAAATTTATATTACAATGAAGATTTGGTAAATGTCTTATGGGATTTAAAGTAAGTTATTAAAAAACACTTCTAAATATATTCGATTAATTTTAGTTCACGCTTAATTAAAAAACATCATTATAAATTTTATTCTGTATTTTAGTGTCAGTTAATGTATAATATTAAAATAATAAAACATAATATATAATAAAAGTTTTTCGAGATTATTGCATTATTTCATAATTGTGGTAAGATTTATATATAGTAAACTTTAGGAGGTCGTATATCATGTGTTGTTGTTTAAATTGTTTTAATTTTCATTTAAAATCAAATACGACCTGCGTACATTAAAAGTATTTTTTGAAATTTAAGTAAATTTATTTTATACACTGCAGGTGATTTTTATTATCCTGTAGTTTTTTATTACCTAAATTTACGTAAAGAACTTTTTGTAATACATAAAAACAAAAGTATTGAAGGGAGAGACTACCTATGGATTTTTATGTTTATAACACTATGTCCAGAAAAAAAGAAAAATTTGTACCTATATTGGAAGGAAAGGTGGGAATGTACACTTGTGGGCCTACCGTTTATAATTTTGCACATATCGGAAATTTAAGAACATATATATTTGAAGATGTATTAAAAAAATCTTTAAGATATTTAGGTTATGAAGTAAAGCATGTAATGAATATTACGGATGTAGGTCATCTTCAGTCTGATGCAGATGAAGGTGAAGATAAAATGGAATTAGGTGCAAAACGTGAAAATAAAAGTGTATGGGAAATAGCAAAATTTTATGAAAATGCATTTTTAGATGATTGTAAAAAATTAAATGTAGAAACTCCAACTGTAATTTGTAGAGCTACAGAACATATTGATGATATGATAAATTTAATAAAAAAGCTAGAGGAAAAGGGATACACTTATATATCAAATGGAAATGTATATTATGAAATTGATAAATTTGAAGATTACAATAAGCTTGCAAACTTGAGCATGGAAGAATTGGAAGCTGGAAATAGAGTAGAAGTAGATGAAAATAAAAAGAATCCACTAGATTTTGTATTATGGTTTACAAATTCAAAATTTAAAAATCAAATTATGCAGTGGGATTCGCCTTGGGGAAGAGGATTTCCAGGTTGGCATCTTGAGTGCTCAGCTATGTCTATGAAATATTTAGGAGAAAGAATAGACGTACATTGCGGCGGAGTAGATCATATTCCAGTTCATCATACAAATGAAATTGCTCAATCTGAAGGAGCAATAGGACATAAATGGGTAAATTACTGGATGCATGGGGAGTTTCTTGTTCTGGATAGTGGAAAAATGTCAAAATCTAAAGGTGATTTTTTAACAGTAAATAAATTAGAGGAAGAAGGATTTAATCCGCTAGTTTATAGATATTTTTGTCTTCAATCAAGATATAGAAAACAATTGTTATTCAGTTTTGATGCACTAAAGGATGCGGAAATTGCATATAAAAAATTAAAGAATAAAGTAGCAGCTCTAGCAAAGGATGCAAACGAAGATCAAAGATTAGACCTGGAAAAGATAAAAAATTATAAGGATAAATTTGCAGAAAAAATAAGTGATGATTTGAATATGCCAAATGCTTTTACTGTTCTATGGGAAGTAGTAAAAGATAATGAACTTACCAGCAGAGAAAAATGCCATTTAGTAGAGAGCTTTGATACAGTACTATCAATGAATTTGTTTGAGCCAGATGAGGAACAAAGTTTAGATTCTAATGTAGATAGCGAACTTGTAGATAAACTTATAAAAGAAAGAAATATGGCAAGAAAAAATAAAGATTGGTCTAAAGCAGATGAAATCAGGGATAAATTAAGTTCCATGAATATTCAAATTTTAGATTCTAAAGAAGGAACTAAATGGAATTTAAAGAAATAAAAAATTTGAGTAAAAAGAGAAAGCTTAGTTTTTGCTTTCTCTTTTTATTTGGCATCAAACAGCTAAAGGATACAGTAATTGGTATCGAACTTGGGAAAAATATAGTACCCGGAAAAGATTTTTGAAAATTTTTAAAAAAAAGTTTTTTAAAAGTTATAGAAAAAAATTTAAGAAAAAGTCGAAAAAACAGAATTGACTGAATATACATTTATTTAAATTTATATCAGGTGTGTATAATGCAACAACCTAAATAAAAAGGTTTTCATAATTGCATTAATAAAATCTGTTTGTATAAAATTATGAAACTAAATATTCTTGACATAAAACCAGCAAGCTATGTCGTAAAAAGTAGAAGACAAGCTGTAGAAATGTTGAAAAATAAGTGTTAATATATTAACAGAAGGAAGACAGATATATATAAATATACGGTTCCTTCTAAAAATCATTCCAAAATATAAAATATATAAAATCTCGAAAGGGGAAAATACTAAATGGAAACAAGAAAATACTTAGAAGAAACAAACAAACCATTGACACCTCTTTTAGCAATGGAAGAGGCAGCAAGATGTCTTTTATGCCATGATGCACCTTGCAGCAAGGCTTGTCCAGCAGGAACCAATCCATCAAAATTCATTCGTTCACTTCGTTTTAGAAATTTTAAAGGAGCAGTAGAAACTATAAGAACAAATAATGTGCTTGCTGGAGTATGTGCAAGAGTATGTCCTTATGACAAATATTGTGAAGGAGCTTGCAGCAGATGCGGTATAGACAAGCCTATAAGAATAGGTGAGTTACAAAGATATTTAACAGATTACGAGAAAAATATAAATATGAAAGTGTTAGACAAAGTAGAAGCTACAAAAGAAAAAGTAGCAATTATAGGTGCTGGACCAAGTGGCCTTTCAGCAGCAGCAACACTTGCATTAAAAGGGTACAATGTAACTGTATTTGAAGAAAAAGATATTCTAGGTGGATGGTTAAGTTACGGAATACCACCTGAAAGATTACCTCAAGAAGTTGTAGAAGATGAAATAAACTACATAAAAGAACTAGGGGTAGAATTTAAAACAAATTGTAAAGTTGGAAAAGATATTAAAATAGATGATCTTAGATCAAAAGGATTTAAAGCATTCTTAATTTCTAGTGGAATTCAAAAAGGGAAAGCTATAGACGTTAAAGGCGCTGATTTAGAAGGTGTTGTAAACGGTGTAGAGTTCCTTGGAAAAGCTAAAACTAATAAAGGTGATGTAAAAGTAGATAATCATGTAATCGTTATCGGTGGCGGTGACGTTGCTATGGACTGTGCATCAACTGCTAAATTACTTGGATGTGAAGATGTAAAAATAGTTTACAGAAGAACTATTGAAAAAATGCCTGCAGATGTAAATGAAAGAGAATATATCCAATCATTAAATATTCCTATATTTACAGGATTCAAACCATCAGAAATAGTAGGTAATTCAGGAAAGGTGGCAAGCTTTAAAGCAACAGGAATGTTTGATGAAGCTGCTATGTTAGAACTTACAGCTGATATGGTTATATTTGCAGTGGGTCAAGAACCAGAAGATGCAAAACTTATTGCAGATGTAAATGTTGATGGAAAAGGAATAATTGCTACAGAAGATTGTAAAACAAATGTAGCAGACATATTTGCAGCAGGAGATATAGTTGCAGGAGATAAAACAGTTGTACAAGCTGTTGCACTAGGTAAATTAGCTGGAGAATCAATAGATTCTTATTTAGCAGGTACAAGATAGTCACATAAGGAATTAGGGAGGCGTAGATTAAATGAGAAAAAAAGATCTTTCAATAGAGTTTTGTGGGGTAAAATGTGAAAATCCATTTTTCCTATCATCATCACCAGTTGGAAATAATTATGAAATGTGTGCAAAAGCATTAGAAACAGGTTGGGGTGGAATAGTTTTTAAGACAGCTGCTATGGAAAAAATGATAGAAGTTTCACCACGTTTTGATGCTAATAAAAAAGAAGGAACTCCTTTTATAGGATTTAAAAATATGGAGCAAGTTTCAGAACATTCACTTGAACAGAATCTTGCAGATATGAAAAAACTTAAAGAAAATTATCCAAACAAAGTATTAGTAGCTTCAATAATGGGTTCAAATGAAGAAGAATGGACTAAACTTGCACAGCTTGTTACAGAAATAGGTGCAGACATTATTGAGTGTAACTTCTCATGTCCACAAATGACAAGTCATGCTATGGGTTCAGATGTTGGACAAAATCCTGAACTAGTTAAAAAATATTCAGCAGCAGTAAGAAGAGGAACTCATCTTCCTGTACTTGCAAAGATGACTCCAAATATAGGAAACATGGAAGTACCAGCAATAGCTTCAATAGAAGGTGGAGCTACAGGAATTGCTGCTATCAATACAATAAAATGTATTACTGGAGTTGACTTAGATAAAAAAGTAGGTCTTCCAATAGTAAATGGTAAATCATCTATATCTGGATATTCAGGAAAAGCTGTTAAACCAATAGCTTTAAGATTTATAAATCAACTTGCTAAAGAACCAAAACTTAAAAATGTTCCAATAAGTGGTATTGGAGGAATAGAAACTTGGGAAGATGCTCTTGAATTTATACTGTTAGGTGCAGCAAATCTTCAGGTAACTACAGCTATTATGCAGTATGGATATAGAATAGTTGAAGATATGATAAGTGGAATACAATACTATATGGAAGAAAAAGGTGTAGAAAAGCTTTCAGATTTAGTTGGTGCTGCACTTTACAATATGGTACCAGCTGAAAATTTAGATAGAGATTATATAGTATACCCAAAATATGATACTGATAAGTGTATCGGGTGTGGAAGATGTTATATTTCATGCTACGATGGAGCTCATCAAGCTGTAGTATGGGATGAAGAAAATAGAAAACCTTCAATAAATAAAGATAATTGTGTAGGTTGTCATTTATGTGCACTAGTATGCCCAATAGAAGGATGTATAACAAAAGGAGAAATCGAATTTAAAGATTTCGGTGTAAAGAGAGAAATATCTCTTTAACAAAAAACGGTAAAGGGGAGTTTTTATGAGCGCGATAATGTCAGGTGCTATTAGCATGGGGATATTGGCATGGATATGGGCTAATTTAAGCGCAGCCGTTGGAGTTTCAACTTGGGCAGGGTTTATGGGCACTACAACCTATTATGCATCAGGAGAGAGATTTATAAAAGGCTGGGTAAAAGGTATGATTGCAAATATGGTAGGAGTATTATGGGCCATAATTTGTGTGGAAGTATCTAAGGTTCTCCATGTTCCTAATATAGTTGCTATTATGACAGGAGTTATTTCATTTGGTATAGTTGCAGAAGCTAAGTGGAAGAACTTGTCGTTTGTACCAGGAGTATATATTGGATGCTCTACAACTTTTGGAATGCTTGCTTTAAATGGAACTTATTTATCTACAGTAGTAGCACTTTTAATGGGTTCAGTTGTAGGCTTGCTTTCAGATGCTGGTGGAGAATTATTGGTAAGGTTAACCAATAAAAAGGAAACGGAAGAGAATTTGGTAGAAAAACAAGGATAACGGAATATATTGTTGGATTCATCCATATGAGGTTTATTAGCCGCATATGGATGAATTTCATAGATTAATTATTTTGTACTAAGATTGTTTGAAGAGATAATATACATTAAATGTAGGGTTTTGATTTTATAGAGATAGTATAGTATTTTTTAGGGGGGTATAAAATGAAAAAGTTTGATATGATAGTAAAAAACGGGGTTGTAGTAACAGCTTCTGATACTTATAGGGCAGATATTGGTATAAAAGATGGTAAGATTGTAGAATTGTCATCAGATTTAAATGAAGATGCAGTTGAAGTTGTAGATGCAAAGGGTAAATATGTATTTCCAGGTGGAATAGATCCTCATACACATATGGACATGCCTTTTGGAGGTACTTTCTCCAGTGATAATTTTAAAACTGGAACTATAGCAGCAGCTTGTGGTGGAACTACTACTATTGTAGATTTTGCTGTTCAACCAAAAGGAAAATCATTAAAGGAAACTGCTAAAATATGGCGTGAAAAATCAGATGGTAAAGCAGTTATAGATTATGGTATTCATATGAATATAACAGATATGACTGAAGATGTTATGAATGAAATACCTGAAATGATTAAAGAAGGATACTCTAGTGTTAAGTTATTTATGACTTATGAGGGTATGAGAGTAGATGATGGCACTTTACTTAGAACTTTAACAAAGGTTAATCAAAGTGGTGGTTTAACTTGTGTTCATGCAGAAAACTATTATGCTATAGACTATAATACAAAAAGACTTTTAGCAGAAGGAAAAACTGAACCAATATATCATGCGTTATCACGTCCAGATTTAGTAGAGGGAGAAGCTTGCGGAAGAGCTATAAAGCTTGCCAGAATGGTTAATGCACCTCTTTTTGTAGTTCATAATACTTGTGAAGCTTCCATTTCTGAAATAGCTCGTGCAAGAGCTGAAGGTCATCCAATAATGGGAGAAACTTGTCCTCAATATTTATTACTTTCAGAGGACAACTATAGAGAACCAGGCTTTAATGGAGCTAAATATGTAATGTCACCACCTCTTAGAGATAAGAAAAATTGGCCTGTTGTATGGAAAGCTTTAAAAGATAATACTGTTCAATTAGTAGCGACAGATCATTGTCCTTTCTTTATGAAACAAAAAGAGTTAGGAAAAGAATCATTCACTAAGATTCCAAATGGTGCACCTGGAGTAGAGCTTAGAATGTCATTAATTTATACTTATGGAGTAGCGGACGGAAAGTTTGATTTAAATAGATTTGTACAAGTAACATCAACAAATGCTGCTAAGGTATATGGCATGTATCCACAAAAGGGAACTATTGCAGTAGGCAGCGATGCTGATTTAGTAGTATTTGATCCAAATATTGAAACTACAGTTACACAATCTATGCTTCATGAAAATGTGGATTACACACCTTATGAAGGATTCAAATTAAAGGGATATCCAGTAACTACAATAAGTAAAGGAAATGTAGTTGCTAAAGATGGTAAATTTGTAGGGGAAGAAGGAGCAGGTAAATTTATAGTAAGAAAAGCTCCGATGATGATATAGCTTAAATAATTATATAATTATTAAAGATTAAAAAGGGATGTGTTTTAAAATGGGAAATAAAATTATAACTTGTGATAAAGATAGAATGGAAGATAAAATTGTTACATTTAGTAAGTTTGGTGACGCGGGTCATGGCGGAATTACCAGATACTCATTGTCACCTGAAGCTCATCAGGCAAGAGATGAATTTGTAAAGAGAATGAAGGCAATTGGCGCAACAATCGAGACAGATGATATGGCTAATGTATATGCAACTATTGAAGGTTCAGAAAAGGGACTAAAAAGAATTGCAATGGCATCTCACTGTGATTCAGTTAAAAATGGTGGAAATTATGATGGTATTTTAGGTGTATTGTCTGCTATGGAAGTTTTGGAGACAATTGCAACTAATAAGATTCCACACAGACATCCTATTACAGCCATGATTTGGACAAATGAAGAAGGTTCTCTTTATCCACCTGCTATGATGTCATCAGGAATTCTTTGTGGTAAATTTAAAAAGGAAGATATGTTAGCTTCAAAGAGCATATTAGATCGCACAAAGACTTTTGGACAAGCTTTAGATGCAAGTCCATATAAGGGAGAAGAAAAGAACAGATTAACACCTAATGGATATATGGCTATGTTTGAAACACATATCGAGCAAGGACCAATACTTGAAGATGCAGGTAATGACATTGGTGTTGTAACTTGTGTACTTGGTATGTTCAACTACAGAATCAAATTATTCGGTCAGGCTGATCATGCAGGTACCACTCCAATGCATAAGAGACATGATGCATTGTTTGCTGCAGCTAAAGCTCTTTGCTACTTACATGAAGAAATTGATAAATTAGGTGACAAAGATCTTGTATATACAACTGGAGAAATAGTATGTCATCCATGTGTTCATACAGTAATTCCTGATATGATTGATTTTTCAATTGATGTAAGACATGAAGATCCAAAGGTTCTTGAAAAGGTTCTTGCTATTGTTAAGAGTCTTGATGGTAAGAAATTTGAAAAATGCACATGTAAAGTAGAAAAGGCTTGGGCTAGAGATACAGTGTATTATGATAAGGAATTGGTAGAATACGTTAAAGAAAGTGTGGATGAACTTGGATATTCAAATCAGTACATCAACAGTGGTGCAGGACATGATGCTCAGTACGTATCTGAAGTAATTCCTACAACTATGATATTTGCTCCAAGTAAAGATGGACACAGCCACTGTGAACCTGAATTTACTTCAGTTGAACAATGTACAAAAGCTGCAAGTGTAATGCTTCATGCAGTTCTTAAAGCAGATCAAAAATAAGAAATAGAAAACAAGAATATAGAAAATTAATTATACGAATTTATCATTTTATGGTTATCTTTACATATATACTATGGGGTATGTAAATTTAATCAGAAAGAAAAAAGGTACATGGGGGTATTACATATTCCCATGTATCTTTTTTATCTTAAGAAAGTTTACATACTAACGATTTAATTAATATAGAGCTTATTTAAGAAATTATAAAAAGTAACTAACAAATTACTTTGGGAGGAAATTCATATGAAGAAATATAAAATAGGAGAGAAAATTCAGTTTACACAAAATGCTATAATAGAAACGAATAAAGGAAAAAAGGTAAAAATCAAAAAAGGTGATGAAGCTATGGTCATTAGAAAGGTAGATGACGAATGTGGTGAAATAGTTTATGTCACAGGAGAAGCAGCTGGTTTAAGTCAAGTAATAGCAATAGAAGTAGATGGAGAATTAAATGCAAATTATTTTGCAAAGAAGATAATGGAAGAGTTATAAAAGAATATTTTTAAAGAAAGAATATAAACTTTTATCTGAAATCAAAGACCATATATATTAGGAAAACAAATCCCTTTATATATGGTTTTTTGTCGTGAAAATTTACAAATGTTAAATTTTGAAACAGCTAGTTATTTGCATATTTAAAAATCTTCCAACAATTGCTTAGAAGAACACATTGATAAAAATGCTTTTATATTATCATTATTAGTCTTAAAAATAATATAACTTTTGATTTGAGGTGCATCAAAATCAATTAATGGTATGTGTATTAGTGAATTGCTTCTTATATAAGGTTCCACAATGCTTTTGGGAAGAAAACTATAACCAATGCCATCAAGTAAATATTGTATAAGCTTTGTGCTGTTGTCAATTTCAAAGTGAAACTGATAATAAGAAGGAAATAATGAACGTATAAATTGTCCAGTTTCTTTTAGTGCAAGATCACACATAAGATAATCTATTTTTAATAGATCATTTTTACAGATACCATCTGTGAAGAAGCTATTTTTAGGGCTGGTAACAAGAAGTAGTTCATCTAAAGCAAAAGGAATACACTTATATCCAAATTTCTTATAATATATATAGGAAAAAACAACATCTAATAGTTGATCTTCTAACATCTGAAGCAAATCATGTGAATGATCAAGTATTACTTTAACGGATATATCTTTATTAGAGGTTATAAAAGAATGGGTAATAGAATATAAATGACATTCATAAATAGTGTTAGCGCTACCAATCCTAAGTGCATTTTTATAAAAATTTGATTGATTCATTTCTTGTATAGCAATCTTTTCTAATTCTAAAATTCGCTTTGCATAATTTTTAAATACAATACCTTCAGCAGTTAGTTCTATATGTTTCTTATTTCGTATGAATAATTTTTTTTCTGTTTCTCTTTCTAATTCAGCAATACGATTTGTGACAGTTGACTGTGCTACAAATAATTTTTCAGCTGTAAGTGAAAAGTTTTTCAATTTTGAGAGTAGAAGAAAAGTTTGTAAATTTTGTGTATCCATTTCAAACTCCTTACTATTCGATAATCGAATTAATATTATCAATAAAATTCGTTTAACAAATACTAACATATGTAATATAATAAATCAAGATGTTATATAGTCGAAAGAGAGTTGTATTTAAATGAATGAGAATAATCACAAAAAGTGGATAATATTTGCAGTCACTAGTATGGCCAATCTAATAGTATCATTTTCTGTAAATAGTTTGAATCTTGCACTTCCAACACTAGCAAAAGAATTTGGTGTTACTCAGAATAATGTTAGCTGGTTAGCTTTAGTATATTCTTTGATACCGTGCTGTGCTTTGCTAATTTTTGGACGTACAGCAGAACTTTATGGATATAAGAGACAATTTAAAATAGGCTTTTTATTTTTTGGAGCAGTATGTGTTGCAGCACCATTACTATCGATAAATTTGGGAATGCTGATTTTTTTCAGATGTTTACAGGGAATTGGATATAGTATTATGGTTTCTATTACTCAGGCAATTGTTAGTCGAACTTTTGATTTAAATGAACGTGGAAAAGCTTTAGGGGTGA
This sequence comes from Clostridium sp. JS66, assembly GCF_033561535.1. NCBI lineage: Bacteria > Bacillati > Bacillota > Clostridia > Eubacteriales > Clostridiaceae > Clostridium > Clostridium sp. JS66. The sequence continues at coordinate 1,995,483 of NZ_CP131467.1, forward strand.
ATTCTGTATTTATTTCCGTAGGATTAGCTGCAGGACCTACTATTGGTGGATTCTTATTGACTCATTTTTCATGGCATGCTATTTTTTATTTTAATGTACCAATTTGTATTTTAGGTTTTATTTCAACCTGCATTATTATGCCGGATGACAGCAAAGAAACTTCTGAAAACAGGAGTATGGATTGGCTTGGTGCAATTTTATTTGCAATGTCAATAGGTACTTTCTCAGTAGGACTTAATTTTAGTAATCAATTGGGATGGAAATCATTTTTAGGATGTATGTTTTTTAGTATTTTAGTATTAAATATATTTATTATGCATGAAAAACATATAAAATCACCATTAATGTCTTTACAATTATTTAAAAATAGAACATTCTCTATGGCAAATGCAGCATGCATGTGTTCGTATTTAGTTCAACAATTGATTACTTATTTGTTACCATTTTACTTAATAAATGTATTATCGCTGCAATCAGATAAGTCAGGATTGATCATGTTATCATCATCAATTGCAATGATGGTAATGTCACCTGTTGGAGGTGGCATGACTGATAAATATGGAACGCGTTTGCCATCCAGTGTGGGATTGATTTTTATTTGTGTTAGTTGTTTAATTATGAGTTCATTAAAAGTATCATCCAATTATATTATAGTAATTATTGCATTGATTGTTATGGGAATTGGAAATGGTTTGAGTGTTTCGTCAATTAATACAGCTATCCTAAGTTCAGCTCCTAGAAAACACGCTGGAGTTGCTTCTGGAATGTTAGCAACTATGCGTAATCTTGGACAGACATTGGGAGTTGCATCTAGTACCATTATTTTAGCATCTCGCCAGTTGGTTTATAATAAAAAGACACATTTAGGGGTGAAAGATGTTTATCTACTTGCGCAAAGAGATACTTATTATTTTGGAATCATAATTTTGCTGCTGGCACTTATTTTTATATTTTTACTTCCTCACTCTATAAAAGGTAAAAGATTAGATGAGGATGAAAATTTGGAAAAGGAAATATCAGTTTAAGTTCTAAAATTAAAGGAGATTTTTATTATATATTCTTAAAGTTATTAATAAAATTTAGGTATAAACATATTTATAAGGTGGATGAATATGAATGTACTTAAATCTTTAAGAGATGTAAAAAAAGTTAATTTACTTATACTCATAACAATATTATATTTAAGCACAATATTAGTTTTTGGAATAATCTATTGGAAAATAGCTAATTTATCTTCAGGAGAATTTTTTGTATTTCAAGAAGATATAAATACAAATATTAGAATAAATGCTTTTAAAAAAGATATGAAAATAGGTACATGCAGTAAAGATTTAAAAAATGCTATAAATGATTTAATAATAGCGGGAGAATATAAAAGGCAGCCCGTAAAAATTTTAGATGGAAAAGAGCTGTATAATTTTGATTTTAATAATTCATTAGGTGACACATGGGCTAATTATTACTACCTACTAGCTCAGGAAAAGGGAATTACCCATATGAAAATAGAAGATGTTAAAGAATATAACGTGATCAATAAGTTTAAAACTTATGTTTTGAAGATTTCTTTATACAGTCTTAATGATAAAAATGAGCACGATAACTATGAAGTTTATAAAAATGATAACAATAAATTTGAAAAGATTGACACGGTAAAAGTTTGGATAGAAAATTACCCTATAATTTATGATAAAATTTTTAATAATGAAAACTATTTTTATCCTCTAAATTTTTATTTTGTAAATTTGATGAAAAACTCCATTTCATTTTTAGATGATAGCCCTATAGTATTAAAGAAGATCGTAAATGATAAATTTAAACACTCCTTATGGAATTTTTTGTATTTTAGTACAGTAACTATCACTACTTTAGGTTATGGAGATATATTACCCAATTCTACTTTAGTGCGTGTACTTGTTATGGTTGAAACCATATTTGGAGTATTTATAATAGGGACCTTTGGATCTTGTTTATTCTGGAACAGTAAAAAGTAAAAAAAACTTTAAAACTTTTGTGAAAAAGGATAAAATATAGTTAAATGTTTAAATAATGAAGGGAGCTGTTTAGTTTGACAGAAAAACTATATTATAAGGATGCTTATATAACAGAATGTGAAGCAAATGTTTTAGATATAATAGAAGAGGATGGAAAGGTACTTGTTGTACTAGATGAAACACCATTTTATCCAGAGGGAGGAGGACAGCCTTCAGATACTGGAACAATAGATGGAATAAAGGTAAGTTATGTTTCAGAAAAAGGTGAGATAATATATCACCATATGGATAAAGCACCAGAAAATAAGAAGGTAAAATGTTCAATAGATTTTGAAAGGCGTTTTGACCATATGCAGCAGCATTCAGGAGAACATTTACTTTCAGGAGCTATTTTTAAGCTTTATGGTGGAAACAATAAAGGATTTCATTTAGGAGAAGAATATGTAACTGTAGACATAGATATAGATCCTTTTACTGAAGATATGGTTAAGAAGGTAGAAGATGAAGTAAATGAGTACATATATGCAAATAGAACCTTTGATACATATATAGTTACTAAGAATGAAGTAGATAAAGTGCCTGCAAGAAAAAAGATAAATGTAGATGAGGATATAAGAATAGTAGAAGCAAAAGATATGGACTGCTGTCCTTGCTGTGGTACACATGTTAAAACTACTAGTGAAGTAGGTATAGTAAAGATTTTAAAAGCTGAAAGATATAAAGGAATGACTAGAATCTATATTAAATGTGGAAAGAGAGCTTTTAAGGATTTTCAAGTAAAACATGATATTATAACAAGTTTAAATAAAGTTCTATCCGTAGATGAAAATGGAATATTGGATAGAGTTAATAAACAATTTGAAGAAATAGAGAGTTTAAAAAGAGAATCCAGCAGATTAAAAAGTACTATAGCAGGAATTGAAGCAGAAAGTATAATTAAAAATGCAAAATCTAAACTTATATCTATACAATTTGAGGATAAGAACTTTGAAGATATACAATTAATAGGTTCTATACTTGAAAATAAAGGCTATGTAGTTATTTTTGCATCATTAGATGATAAAAAAATATTATTCCTAAATAATACAGATATAGATGTAAGCTGTGGAAAATTATTTAAAGAACATATAAGAGAATTTAATGGAAAAGGCGGCGGAAAAGATAAGAGAGCTCAAGGAACCTTTGATAATAAAGAAGACCTTATTAAGTTCTGCGAGTTATTATCCGCCACTGTAAGAGAAAAGCTTTAAAAAAAGGCTTTAAAAAAACAGTAGTATATGCTACTGTTTTTTATATGGGACTTTTGCATTAAGGGGGAATTTTAATGAAGAAGGTTGGAACTGCTGTTATACTTTGTGGAGGTAAAAGCAGCAGAATGGGTTTTGATAAGAGCAAGATAGAAATAAAAGGCAAATATTTAATGGAACTTACTGCTGAAAAATTAGAAACTGTCTTTGATGAAGTGATATTAGTAGCTGAAAAAAAGGATAAGTTTAAGACATTAAAATATACAGTACTAGAAGATTTAAAAAAAGAATATGGTCCAGCAGGGGGTATATATACAGCACTGAAATATGCCAATTCTAAATATGTTTTCTTCATAGCTTGCGATATGCCTATAGTAAATATAGAATATATAAAGTATATGATGAAAATAGCTGAAGAAGATAACTGCGAGTGTGTCCTTCCTAAAAACGGAAAATGGATTGAACCAATGTATGCCTTTTATTCTAAAGATCTAATAGAAGATTTTCAAAAGGGAATAGATAACAATAATCTACTTCTTTATGACATAATAAAAAACTCGAAGATTCATTATATTCCAGAAGAGGTTACAAGAAGTTACAGCGAGGACTTGGAGATGTTTGTGAATTTAAATTACGTTAAGGATTTGGATATTTTAAAAAAGTTATATTAATTCCAGCAGACTAAACAAGGTAACTTTTTTGATTATATCTTGAAATGAATGAAGAATCCTCATTAACTGAAGATTCTTCTGTTTCATTTTTCGATAATTAAATTCTACTGTAGAAAAAAATATAAAAAATTAAAATTTTCGTAAGAAAAAAGTTAAAATTAAAGAATTATATTCATGTAAGATTTAATTACAGAAAAGTTAAGGAGTTGAATCTTATGAATATAATATCAAAAAAAGTAATTGGATCATTGTTAATTATAGTTTTAATCTTAGTGGGGGTAAGTAATAACCTCAGTATAAAAGAAGTGAAAGCCCAAGAAAAATCCAGCGAAGTACATGGAATTATAAATAATAATGAAGATGTTAAGAGTTTTATGAATAATTACTTCCATGAAAAAATGAAGAAGTACTTAGTGCCAGGAGCATCAGTTGTTGTAGTTAAAGATAATAAAGAAATATTTAAGATGGGTTATGGATATAGCAATTTAGAAGCTAAAGCTTTAGTTGATCCAGACAAAACAAGTTTTCCTGCATGCTCTGTAAGTAAGTTATTTACAGCAACAGCTATAATGCAGTTATATCAAGATGGAAAAATAGATTTAGATAGAAATATTAATGATTATATTAGACCATATAAAGTTATTAATAAGTATAATAAGGCTGTTACTTGTAGAAATTTATTAACTCATTCAAGCGGACTTGATGAAGCGAGTGAACTTAATGGAACTACAACAGATGAGAAAGCTATAAAATCACAGGAGTATTTTATTAAGACCCATACTCCAGTAGTTGTTACAGAACCAAACACTATTTCTAGATATTCAAATGAGGGATATGATCTTTTAGGATATATAGTGGAAAAAGTCTCTGGAATTAGTTATGAGGAATATGTGAAAGAAAAAATATTAAAACCTTTAAATATGAATAATAGCTCAGTTAGGTTAAAAAGCAGTAATACGGCTATGGGATATACATATGATCATAAGTATGTTTCAAATCCTTTAGCATATCAATATACTTCAGGATCAGCTGGAATAATTGCCACAGCTAAGGATATGGAAAATTTTATTATAGCTAATTTAAATAATGGACAGTTTGAAAATAACAGCATTTTAAGTAAGAATACATTAGCTTTGATGCACAGCAAACAATTTTCTAATGATGAGAATTTACCAGGAATGGGCTTTGGATTTATTAGAAGTTATAGAAATGGACAAGAAATAATAAAGCATGAAGGAGCTCTACCATCTGGATATACTACTACACTATTTTTTATTCCAAAAGAGAATTTAGGAATATACGTTGCAACTAATTCATTAGGCCCACTTCCATTTAATTTTGAAGAGGAATTTCTAAATTATTTTTATCCTGAAAGTAATAATAAATTCAATGCTGCTCCTAAAAATGTAGGTAAAGATTATAGTAAATATGAAGGAATCTATAGAAGTTATGATGGAACATCAAAAACTAATATTATGAAATTAAATGTACTTTTTGATCCATCAATGGATATGAAAATTAAAGATAATAAGAATGGAACGTTAACTTTGCATGAATTCACATCAGCTAAAGAAGAAATCACAACTAAACTTGTTGAAATAAAAAATGGAGTATTTTTAAGAGAAGATGGAAGAGGAAAATTTGCTTTTAAATTTGATAAGGATGGAAAGGTAGCTTATGCATTTAATGATGTAAGTGAGAATTCCTTTGAAAAGATAAAGTTTCATGATGAGAGAAGATTTATTATGTCAGCATTAGGTATTTCAATATTTATGTTTATTATAAATATAATTTCATTTTTAGTATCATTCATTAGAAGAAAAAATAAAAAATATAGGAAATCAGAAAAAATAGGAGTTATCAAGCCATTAAACATATTTATAGAAGTCTTTAATGTCATTGGAACATTAGGAGCAATAATGTTATCAGTAATGATGATTTATAATAATGATTTTAGTTTTAAATATTTACTTTACCTTTTTTTAACTATGTTGATTATATCAACTATAATGGCTCTCTTTAGTTTAGGTTTATCAATTTGTTATTTGGTTAAGAAGAATGTATCAATAAGGACAAAGATATGCTATGTGTTTTTAAATATAGCAAATTTAACTTTTATATGGCTTTTATATTACTTTAATCTTTTAGGCTATAAAATATAGTTAAAGTAAGTTATAGTATAGTAAGGACAACTATTGAATAAGGGGATAAATTTACATGTTTAATATTTTAATTATAGATGATGAAGCTGAAATAGTTGAGCTTATGGAAATATATTTAGTTAATGAAGGGTATAAGGTCTTTAAAGCTTATAATGGTGCCGGGGGAGTCAACATAATAAATGAAGAAGATATTCATCTGGTTATTTTAGATATAATGATGCCAGGTATGGATGGTTATCAGGTATGTATGAAAATACGAAAAGATTATAATATACCAATAATAATGCTTAGTGCTAAAAGTCAAGATATGGACAAGATACAGGGATTGTCCATTGGAGCAGATGACTATATGGTTAAGCCTTTTAATCCTATGGAGCTTATTGCTAGGGTCAAATCTCAAATAAGGAGATATATCTTTTTAAATGAAAAAAGCAATAGAACTAATGATGTTGATATTATTGAATTTAAAGATGTAACTATAAACAAAAAAAATCACAGAGTATGTAAGTTAGGCAAAGAATTAAAATTGACTCCAATAGAATATGAAATTTTATTATTACTAGTTAATAATTTGGGTAAAGTATTTAGCGCTGAAGAGATATTTAAAGAAGTTTGGAAAGAGAAATATTTTGAAGGAAATAATACTGTTATGGTTCATATGTGGAGGCTTAGAGAAAAGATAGAGGAAAATCCTAAGGAGCCTAAGTTAATAGAGACAGTATGGGGAGTTGGATACAAAATTGAAGAGTAGAAGTATAAAATATAATATAATTACTAATTTTTTTTTCAGCGGAGTGCAAGCATTTATAGTGACTATGTTAATATTTGTTTTAGGTTTTGGAATGTTACATGTTTTATCTAAAAGCCTTTATATAAGTTTTGCAAATGCTTATAATAGTGATAGAACAGTTATGACAATTTTCACTTTAGTTATTTTCGTCATATTTATATGTTTAATGTGTTTTATATTTATAAATAAGATGAACAAGATTACTGATTATATAGAAGAAATCTCAAGAGTCTTAAATTTAGTTGCTACAGGAAACATGGATGTAAATATCCCCATCAGAAGAAAAGATGAACTTGGAACTTTGGCAAGTGATGTAAATAAAATGACTTACAATTTAAATGAATTAATGAAAAAAGAAAGAGAATGGGAAAATCATAAGAATAATTTAATTACTAATTTATCACATGATTTAAGAACTCCATTAACTTCAATTCTTGGGTTCTTAGAATTAATAGAAAAGTATGCTAGTAGTGATGAAAAATTAAAACACTATTGCAATATTTCACTGGAGAAAGCTAAGAAATTGAAGAATTCTATAGATCAGCTTTTTGAATTTACTAAGATAAATAATGCAGATTTGCAGTTAAATAAAACTGAAATAAGCATAGAAGCATTAATTGAGCAGGTAACTATGGGATTTATACCAGTGTTTGAAGATAATAATATGGAATATAGAATAACCTCAAAAATTAAAGGTTTAAAAATAAATGCAGATCCTATTTTGTTAGTTAGAGCATTCGAAAATATAATAAGTAACACCATTAAATATGCTAGCAAAGGAAAATATTTGGATATAATTATAGACAAAGAAAATGATATGGCAATAGTTAAGTTTATAAATTATGGAGAGCAAATAAAACAGGAGAATCTGGCAAATTTGTTTAATAGATTCTATAGAGTAGAAAAATCTTGTGACAAAAGAGAAGGAACAGGACTAGGTTTAGCAATTGTAAAAACAATAATAGAATTGCATTCTGGAGAGATAAAAGTTACAAGTTCTAAAGAAAAAACACAATTTGAATTTAAATTATATATAAACCTATGATATTACTTTAAAAATGAGTATAATTAATATGTCTATAAATATAAAAGCATAAGTTATATCAACTTTGCTTTTTTATTCAATTTACTTGAAGAAAGGATTTAAAGTATATGGGAAAAATATTAGTTCTTGCAGAGAAACCATCTGTTGGTAGAGAAATTGCAAGAGTATTGAAATGTGGTAAAAAAGGCAATGGATGCCTGGAAGGAGAAAAATATATTGTAACTTGGGCTTTGGGACACTTAGTTACTTTAGCGGACCCAGAGGCTTATGATGATAAATATAAAACATGGAAGATGGAAGATTTGCCAATGCTTCCTAAATATTTGAAGCTTGTAGTTATAAAACAAACTAGTAAACAATTTAATGCAGTAAAGGAACAGTTAAATAGAAAAGATGTAGTTGAAATAGTTATTGCTACAGATGCTGGAAGAGAAGGAGAATTGGTAGCAAGATGGATAATTGAAAAGGCTAGGATAAATAAGCCTATAAAGAGACTTTGGATTTCTTCTCAAACGGATAAAGCTATTAATGAAGGCTTTAGAAATTTAAAACCTGCATCACAATATGATAATTTGTATAGAGCTGCACAAAGTAGGGCAGAAGCAGATTGGATTGTAGGACTTAATGTTACAAGAGCGCTTACATGCAAGCATAATGCTCAACTTTCAGCAGGAAGAGTTCAGACTCCAACACTGGCTATGATTGTTCATAGAGAAGAGGAAATTAAAAATTTTAAACCAAAGGACTATTATAGTATAACAGGAAGTGCTAATGGATATACTCTTCAGTGGCAAGGTGGTAAAGGACATTTTAATACTTTTGATGAAGATTTTGCAAACAAGATAGTATCAAAGGTTAATAATCAAAATGGAAAAGTAGTTGATGTAACAAAAAGTGATAAGAAAAAGTATGCACCAGCACTTTATGATTTAACAGAGCTTCAAAGGGATGCCAATAGACTTTTTGGTTTCTCAGCAAAGCAGACACTTTCTATAATGCAAAGATTATATGAAAATTATAAGTTCTTGACTTATCCAAGAACAGATTCAAGATATATTTCAGATGATATAGTACCTACACTGCCAGATAGATTAAAGGCAATATCAGTAGGAAACTATAGTAAATTTGCTATGGAAATTATGAAGGGAAAAATAAGAGCACATAAAGGTTTTGTGGATAATAGTAAGGTTTCAGATCATCATGCTATAATTCCAACAGAAGAAAGAGTTAATCTTTCAAAGTTAAGTAATGAAGAGAGAAAAGTATATGATTTAGTAGTTAAAAGATTTTTAAGTGTATTGCTTCCTCCATTTGAATATGTGCAAACCACTGTAAAGGTAGAAGTTAGTGGAGAAAACTTTGTAGCCAGTGGAAAGGTAATTAAATCAAAGGGCTGGAAGGCTGTATATGATAAAGATGAAGATTTTGATGATAATGATGCACATGAAAATGAATTAAAGGAACAAGTGCTTCCACAAATAAATAAAGGAGATAGTATAAAGCTTACAGCAGTTAAGATGCATAAAGGTCAAACTAAACCACCTGCAAGATTTAATGAAGGAACATTGTTGTCTGCTATGGAAAATCCTCAAAAATATATAAATATGAATAAGGAATATGCAAAAACTTTAGGAGAAACAGGTGGGCTTGGAACAGTTGCTACAAGAGCAGATATAATTGAAAAATTATTTAATACTTTTTATTTAGAGAAAAAAGGTAAAGAAATAATACCAACTTCTAAAGGAAAACAACTTGTAGAATTAGTACCAGAAGATTTAAAATCACCACTTTTAACTGCGAAATGGGAAACTGATTTAAATTTAATAAGTAAGGGAAAATTAAATGATAAGAGTTTCATAGGTAATATGAGAAACTATTCAGTGAAGCTTGTGGAAGATGTAAAAGGAAGCCATGATAAATTTAAACATGATAATTTATCAGGTGCTAAATGTCCTGAATGTGGCAAATATATGCTTGAGGTAAATGGAAAGCATGGAAGAATGCTTGTGTGTCAGGATAGAGCTTGCGGTCATAGAGAAAATTTAGCAAGGTTAACTAATGCTAGATGTCCGAACTGTCACAAGAAGCTTGAGCTTAGAGGACATGGAGATGGCCAAATTTATGTTTGTACAACTTGCAGCTTCAGGGAAAAAGCAGCTTCTTTCAATAAAAGATTTGATAATAAGGAAGGTAAGAACAGTAAAAGAGATGTAGCAAATTATATGAAGAAGATGAAAAAGGAAAATGAAGCTCCAATGAATTCAGCTTTAGCAGATGCATTAGCTAAATTAAAACTAAAATAAGATAGATATTTCTATTGAGAGATATATTGAGAAAATTAACAAAATGTGAAAAAAACTATATAAAACATATTATCCAAAACTACTTAAAAGATTTTGGATAATATGTTTTTTTAAATTCAGCTAAGGACACTGAACAAATTCTCTACCCAATAAACAATCTCCATAAGTAGGAGACAAACCATAACAATCTGACTCTGCATCATTAACATGATCACATCCATTAACATAGTAATAACCATCCTAAAATTTAAATTAAATATTTTCTAGTTAATAGTGAAAGAAAATATTACATAACCATTCTGATTTATATAATATAGTAATGGAAGCTTATATTAATGTCAATAATTAAAAACATAAAAACATGTTGAATTTTATATAATATTTAATTTATTTAGAAATTTACAAAAAAATATTGACAACAATAGCAAAAACATTATAATATTGCAATTAAGATAGTATAAAATGAAATAATGGTCGAAATTGTAAAGTACGTGTAGTTTTAATTGATAATTCTCAACCATAAGTCCATTGACTTGATATGAATAGATTCGTAAAGGATTACACATTCTACTAAAAAGAAAGAACTTATCTTTGTTCTTTTCTATACAAATTTTAAATAGGGGGTCTTTTTTATGAAGAAAAAACTTGCACTATTATTAAGTTTAATTTTTGTTTTTTTAGTGGGATGCACTACTAAACAACAAGAAGCTGCTAAACCAAAGGAAGCTAGAAGTATGGTACTAGCTACTACTACCAGTACCCAGGATACGGGACTTTTAGATTATTTAGTTCCATTATTTAAAAAGGATACTGGAATAGATGTAAAGGTAGTAGCTAAAGGAACAGGAGAAGCTTTAAAGCTTGCACAGAATGGTGATGCTGATTGTCTTTTAGTACACGATAAAGCAAAGGAAGAAGAATTTATAAAGAATGGTTATGGTCTTAAAAGAAATGATGTAATGTATAATGATTTTGTTATTGTAGGACCAGCTGAAGATCCAGCTAAGATTAAAGAAAAGGCTTATAATAATCCAGTTGAAGCTTTAAAGATAATTAAGGATAGTAATGCTAAATTTATCTCAAGAGGAGACGAATCAGGTACTCACAGCAAAGAAAAAGGCTTGTGGAAGTCTGCAGGAATTACACCTAGTGGAAGCTGGTATGTATCTGCAGGCAAGGGAATGGGTGCAGTATTACAAATGGCGGATGAAATGAAAGCCTATACTTTAACTGATAGAGGAACATATTTATCTATGAAAAACAAGCTAAAGCTTCAAATTGTTACAGAGAAAAGTCCTCAGTTATATAATCAATATGGAGTAATAAAATTAAATCCTGCTAAGAACCCTAAGCTTAAGGAAAAAGAAGCAGATGAATTTTACAATTGGATTTTGTCTGATAAAATTCAAAAAACTATAGGTGAATATGGAAAAGACAAATACGGGCAGGCACTTTTTATTCCAAATGCTAAAAAATAATTTATAATGGGAGACATTTTTAAAATGCTAACACTTATAAAAGAATTACTTCCTGTTATAGGTATGTCCCTAATGGTATCCATGTCATCTACAGTTATGGCAGCAGTAGTAGGAATAACTATAGGGATTTTAGCAGGACTGAAAGACTTCAAATTGAAAAAAGTTATAGTAAGATTATTAGAAACCCTTATGAGTACTCCACCAGTACTCATGGGGCTTTTAGTATATTTACTACTTTCTAGAAAAGGTGTTTTAGGCAGTTTGGAGCTTTTATTTACTCCAACAGCTATGATTATAGCACAGACACTATTGGTATTTCCTATAATAACTGGTCTTACAATTAGTTCAACACAAAAGCAGGGTAGGGAGATTAAAAAAAATTGTGAAGTGCTTGGTGCTTCAAGATTCAAAACTTTATTAACTATAATTGTGGAAATGAAGGAACAGTTACTTACTATAGCTGCCAGTGGCTTTGGAAGAGCTATTTCAGAAGTTGGAGCAGTAATGATGGTAGGAGGAAATATTAAAGATCATACAAGAGTAATGACCACATATATAGCGTTAGAAACAGGAAAAGGAAATTTTGAAGGAGCTATTATCATAGGAGTAATACTACTTTCTATTTCTTTAATTATAAATATTGTTCTACACAAATTTCAAGGAAGTGAAACTGATGAATATTGAGGTTTTAAATATTATAAAACAATATGGAAATAGAGTAGTGCTAAATATAGACAAATTTAATTTTAAAAACACTGGATTATACATAATTTTAGGTTTAAATGGAAGTGGAAAAAGTACATTTCTTGAGTGTATAGCAGGAGTAAATAGAATTAATTCAGGAAGCATAAAATACGACCATAAAGATTTTAAAGATGAAAAAGATAAAATTTCGATGTTGCTTCAGAAACCATATATTTTCAATACTTCTGTTAAGGAAAACATAATAAAAGGACTTTTATTTAAAGGGGAAAGGTGGGAAGAGCTTTTACAAAAGTATAATTCTTATATTAAAGATTTTGATATGGAAAAATTAATGGATAAGAATGCAAAAACTTTATCTGGTGGAGAAAAATCAAAAACAGCTCTTTTAAGAGTAGCTATGCTGGAGACAAAGATAACTTTATTAGATGAACCAACTGCCAGTATGGACTTAGAAAGCACATTAGTTGCTGAAAAATTAATAAAAAGTATGTCTTTAAATGGCAGAATTGTGATAATGATTACTCATGACTTGTATCAAGCAAAGAGAATAGCTGATTATGTTCTGTACATGGATAAAGGTAAAATTATCGAATATGGAAATAAGGTTGAGTTTTTTACAAATCCTTCAAATGAAAAGCTTAAAATGTGGTTAAATGTAGATTGCATAAAATAGAATTAAATACTAAAATCATCACTTTGATGGTAGAAGATAGGAGGCACTAAAGTATGGACTTTTATAAGGTATTATCAGTTGAAGAAGTAAAAGACATAATTAAATCTAAATTTTCTTTAGGTTTAGGAAAAGAATTAGTAGATTTAGAGCAGTGTAATGATAGAATACTTTATGAGGATATTGTTTCACCATTAAATATTCCAGGTTTTAAGAGATCTATTGTGGATGGATATGCAGTAAAATGCAGGGATGTGCAGGGTGCTAGTGAAAGTATACCCTCTATGCTGGAGTTAAATGGAGAAGTTATAATGGGCAAGATGCCTTCTAAAGCATTGGAATTTCCAGGAGAATGTATGTATATACCAACTGGTGGAATGCTTCCTGAGGGTGCAGATAGTGTAGTAATGATTGAGTACACTGACAAAATGGACGACGATACTATACTTGTGAATAAGTCAGTTTCCTTTGGTGAAAATGTACTTAATGAAGATGAAGATGTGGAATTAGGAGAAACTGTGCTTAAAGCAGGAACACTGCTTAAACCTTACAGCATAAGTATGTTGTCAAGCTTAGGAATTATTAGGGTACCAGTAGTTTGTAAGCCAAAGGTAGGGATAATTTCCACTGGGGATGAAATTATAGCACCAGAAGAGTATCCAAAGCCTGGTCAAATTAGAGACATAAATTCATATCTTTTATACTCTTCTGTCATTGAAGATGGTGGAGAACCAATATTCTATGGAGTTATAAGAGATGATTATGATAAATTATTTGAAAATGTAAGAAAAGCTAATGAAGAATGTGATTTAGTTCTCATATCTGGTGGGAGCTCAGTAGGGAAAAAGGATCAAACTGCAAGAGTTATTGATGGGCTTGGAGATCCAGGGATACTTCTTCATGGAATAGCAATAAAACCAGGTAAGCCAACTATACTAGGAAAAGTTAAAGATAAACCTATATTTGGGTTACCAGGACATCCTCTTTCCTGTGCAGTAGTTTATAGAATAATAGTTAGATATCTTTTACAGAGGATGATGAAATTTGAAGAAGTTGAATATCCTATTCCTTGTAAGTTTAGTACTAACTATCATAAGGCCAAAGGAAGGGAAGAATATCTTCCAGTTAAAATTGAAAATATAGAAGGAGAATATATAGCTGTACCTGTTTTATCTAAGTCTGCTGTAATCAGTGGATTTACCAAAGCTTGGGGTTATGTAAAGATAGATAAAAATGTAGAGGGAATTTTTAAAGATCAGCAGGTATATGTTTATAAATTTCAGAGGTGATATTATGGCACAGAAAGTATATTTATCAAATTATGAATTTAAAGAAGCACTAAATAAATATTTAGACGAAATAAGTTCTGTATTTTTAAGTAAAGAGGTAATAAACACAGAAGAAGGTTTAGGAAGAGTTACTGCAGAGGCGGTTTATTCAAAAATTTCTTCCCCTTTTTATAATTGTTCTGCCATGGATGGTATTGCTCTTCATAGTTCTAAAACTATAGGAGCGTCCGAAAAGCATCCAGTGGTGTTAAAGGAAGAGGAGGATTATATAGTAGTAGATACAGGAGATCCAGTTCCAAAGGAATATGACTGTGTAATAATGGTAGAAGATATAGTTAACATAGATGAAAATAGAATTCAAATATATAAAAGTGCAGCTTCTTGGCAGAATATACGTCCTTTAGGTGAAGATATAGTGGAAAATCAACTTATTGTTCCATCAGGCCATGTTGTAAGACCTGTAGATATAGGAGCAATGCTGGCAGGAGGAGTAAATGCAATTGAAGTTTACAAAAAACCTTTAGTAGGCATTATACCAACAGGTACTGAGCTAGTGGAGCCAGGTAGTGACCTTAAGGTTGGAGATATAATTGATTTTAATTCAAGAGTTTTCAGTGCACAAGTAATTGAATATGGAGGAACACCAAAAAGATATGGTATAGTAAAAGATGATTATGAAACTTTAAAGGAAACTTTAAAAAGGGCTGTTTCAGAGTGTGATATAGTTATAATCAATGCTGGTTCTTCTGCAGGAAGAGAAGATTTTACCAGTGATTTAATTGCTGACTTAGGAAAAGTTTATGTACATGGTATTGCTATAAAACCAGGAAAACCTACTATTATGGGACAGATTAGTAATAAGCCTGTTCTTGGTATACCTGGATATCCTGTTTCTGCTTACTTTATAATGGAAAAAGTTCTTAAGAAAATAGTAGAAAATTATCAAGGGCTAAAGACAAAAGAACCTGAAAAAGTAGAGGCAATTTTATCAAGAAGAATTATGTCATCCTTAAAGCATTTAGAATTTGTGAGAATGAAGCTTGGATATGTGGGAAATAAGATTATTGCAACACCACTATCAAGAGGAGCAGGTGCTACTATGTCACTTGTTAGAGCTGATGGAACATTAGAGGTTCCTCAAAATGTAGAAGGTATTGAAGCAGGAACTAAAGTTGAAATAAATCTTATGAGGGATATGGAAGAAATCAAAAATACTATTGTTTGTATAGGCAGTCATGACCCAATTTTAGATATATTATCAGATATGCTTCATGTAAGAAATAAGCATTACTATTTGTCTTCAGCTCATACAGGAAGTATGGGAGGAATAATGGCACTTAAAAATGAAGAAACACATATTGCCCCAATTCATTTATTAGATATGGAAACTGGAGAATATAATATTTCTTATATCAATAAGTATTTAAAAAATAAAAATATAGTATTGGTAAAGGGAGTAAAAAGAATTCAAGGACTTATGGTTCAAAAGGGTAATCCTTTGGCACTTAAGAATATTTCAGATATTTCAGAAAAAAATGTGCGTTTTGTAAATAGACAAAGAGGAGCAGGCACAAGATTACTTTTAGATTATTACTTAAAAAAGCTTCACATTTCACCAGAACAAATTAATGGTTATGAAAGAGAAGAATTTACACACCTTTCAGTAGCAGCGGCAGTAGCTAACGGAGATGTTGATTGTGGTCTTGGAGTATATTCTGCAGCAGATATGATGGGTCTTGATTTTATTCCAGTTTGCAATGAGGAATACGATTTTGCAGTGCCTGTACAGTATTTAGAACTTTATATAATTAAAGAACTGCTTCGGGTTATGAAAAGCAGTGAATTTTTAAAGAAGCTTGATGAACTTGGAGGCTATGATTACTCGGATATATGTAATATTGTATACATTTAAAAGATAAGTTGTATGAAGGGAGATACTTGGATGCCTAGTATTTTATCAATAAATATAGGTGAGAAGAAAGGAGTTGTTAAGAAAAATGTTGAAAAGGGATATTTTAAAATAAATCATGGTCTTGTAGGAGATATTCATGCAGGAAAATTGGATAGACAGGTGAGTTTACTGGCACAGGAAAGCATTGATAAGATAAAAAAATCAGGAATAGATGGCTTTTGTACAGTTAAATTTACTGAAAATCTTACTACCTTTGGCTTAGATCTATATAAGTTGTCTGTTGGTACAAAAATGAAAATTGGTGAAGCTGTTTTAGAAATTACTGAGGTTGGAAAACAGTGTCATAAGGGGTGTGAAAGAAGAAAATTACAAGATGACTGTGTGATGACTATGGAATGTGTATTTGCTAAAGTGTTAAGTTCTGGATGGATTAAAAAAGGAGATAAAATTGAAATAGTATGAAAAATTCTAACGAAAAAGTATATAGAAAATCAGTAAGAAAGATAGCTCAAGGTCGTGCTATATATACCTTTGATAAGATAATAGGGAAAAGCAAAAATTTTGTAAGCATCGTAGAATACGCAAAAAAAATATCTGACAGTACATCTACTGTATTGATAACTGGTGAAAGCGGTACAGGTAAAGAGGTTTTTGCACAAGCTATACACAATTCCAGCAGTAGAAGAGATAAAGTTTTTATTGCAGTAAACTGTGGTGCTATACCATCAAACCTTATTGAATCAGAGTTGCTTGGCTATGAAGAAGGAGCTTTTACAGGAGCTAAAAAGGGTGGAAATGCTGGTAAATTTGAAATGGCTCATGGCGGAACTATTTTTTTAGATGAAATAGGTGAAATGTCTTTAGAGACACAAGTAAGACTTTTAAGGGTTATAGAAGAAGGTGTTGTAAGCAGAGTTGGAGGTTCAAAGCAGATTCCTGTAGATGTTAGAATTATAGCAGCTACTAATAAAGATTTACAAGAAGAAGTAAACAAGGGAAGCTTTAGAAAGGATTTGTTTTACAGACTTAACGTTATACCTCTAGGACTTCCTCCTCTAAGAGAGAGAAAAGAAGACATACCTATTTTAGTGGATTATTATATGGCCAGAATAAGCAAAAAATTGAATAAGAAAAAGTTTAATATTGATAACAGAGTTATGAAGAAGTTTTTAGAATATGAGTGGCCTGGAAATATAAGAGAATTGGAAAACGTTATTGAACTTATAGTAAATACAGAAAAGATTCCAGACTATATACTTAAAATACATAAAACTTCTGTAGTTGCAAAAAATAAAGCTGCTGAAAGTTATATAAATTTTGAAAGTATGAAGCTTGAAGATGTAGAAAAAAATCATATTATAAAGGTTCTTAAAACCTTCAGTGGAAATATAAGTTTAGCAGCTAAGGCAATGGGAATTGGAAGAAACACCTTATACAGGAAGATGGAAAAGTATCATATAGAGTGTTCCAAAATGGAACTGTGATCTGAAACAGAACAAAAAATGCGCCAAAATAGAACAATAATTTTGGCGCAGTACCCTCAAAACACTACATTTTCATCATTGGCACGATTTATGCTATATATGAATATGCAATTGTTTGAATAATCAATTTTTTTAGGAGGGTTTTTATGTACGGATATAATGATAAGGTGTTAAGAATTAATCTAAGTAATAAAACTTATGTAGTGGAAGAATTAAAAATTGACCAAGCGAAAAAATTTATAGGTGCAAGAGGATTAGGCGTAAAAACTTTATTTGATGAAGTAGATCCAAAAATAGATCCATTATCACCTGATAACAAATTTATTATAGCAGCAGGGCCACTTACAGGAGCGCCTGTTCCAACAAGTGGAAGATTTATGGTAGTTACAAAGTCACCTTTAACAGGAACTATTGCTATTGCAAACTCAGGTGGAAAATGGGGGGCAGAGTTCAAAGCAGCTGGATATGATATGATAATCGTTGAAGGTAAATCAGATAAAGAAGTTTATGTAAATATAGCAGATGACAAAGTAGAATTTAGGGATGCTTCTCATGTTTGGGGAAAACTAACAGAAGAAACTACAAAAATGCTTCAGGAAGAAACAGATCCAAGAGCTAAGGTTTTATGCATAGGACCAGCTGGAGAAAAATTATCACTTATGGCAGCAGTTATGAATGATGTTGATAGAACAGCAGGCCGCGGCGGTGTTGGAGCTGTTATGGGTTCAAAGAACTTGAAAGCTATTGTAGTTAAAGGAAGCGGAAAAGTAAAATTATTTGATGAGGAAAAAGTAAAAGCCGTATCACTTGAAAAGACAGGTATTTTAAGAAAGGATCCAGTAGCAGGAAGCGGACTTCCAACATACGGAACAGCTGTACTTGTTAATATTATAAATGAAAATGGTATACACCCAGTAAAAAACTTTCAAGAATCCTATACACCTGAGGCAGATAAGATTAGTGGAGAAACTATGACTAAGGATTGTCTAGTTAGGAAAAATGCTTGCTATAGATGTCCAATTGCTTGTGGAAGATGGGTAAAACTTGATGATGGAACTGAATGCGGTGGACCAGAATATGAAACATTATGGTCATTTGGATCTGATTGTGATGTATATGATTTAAATGCTGTAAATACAGCAAATATGTTGTGTAATGAATATGGATTAGATACAATTTCAGCAGGATGTACTATTGCAGCAGCTATGGAACTTTATCAAAGAGGTTATATTAAGGATGAAGAAATAGCAGGAGACGGATTATCACTTAATTGGGGAGACGCTAAGTCCATGATTGAATGGGTTAAGAAAATGGGACTTAGAGAAGGATTTGGAGATAAAATGTCAGATGGATCATACAGGCTTTGTGACTCATATGGTGTGCCTGAATATGCAATGACTGTTAAAAAACAGGAACTTCCAGCATATGACCCAAGAGGAGCGCAAGGACATGGTATAACTTATGCTGTTAATAACAGAGGAGGTTGTCATATTAAAGGATATATGATAAGTCCTGAAATACTTGGTTATCCAGAAAAACTTGATAGATTTGCATTAGAAGGAAAAGCAGCATATGCTAGAGTATTCCATGATTTAACAGCTGTTATAGATTCACTTGGATTATGTATTTTCACAACATTTGGTCTTGGTGCACAGGATTATGTTGATTTATATAATGCAGTAGTTGGTGGAGAATTACATGATGTAAATTCTTTACTATTAGCTGGAGATAGAATATGGACTTTAGAAAAAATATTTAACTTAAAGGCAGGTATAGATAGTTCACAAGATACTCTTCCAAAGAGATTACTTGAGGAACCAGTTCCAGAAGGACCATCAAAAGGAGAAGTTCATAAGTTAGATGTATTATTACCTGAATATTATTCAGTAAGAGGATGGGATTCTAATGGTATTCCTACAGAAGAAACTTTAAGAAAGCTTGGATTAGAAGAGTATATTGGAAAAATCTAAACCAGGGAGGGAAGAATGAAACTTGAAGTAAGATTGTTTGCAACATTTAGAGAAGGAAGAGAAAAAAAGTATTTTTTAGATCTAAATGAAGGCATAACTCCAAGAGATATTGTTAATATGCTTAAAATAGATGAAGAAGAGGTAGCTATACTTCTTATAAATGGAAGAGACGGCAAATTAGAAACTGTTTTGCATGACAACGATATAGTATCCTTATTTCCACCAGTGGGAGGTGGCTAAACTTGGAACGTTATGACAGAAATATGAAAACTCTATCAGAAAAAGAAAATCACAAATTAAAGGAATTTAAAGTTTGTGTCATAGGCTGTGGAGGAATTGGAGGATATATTATTGAAATGCTGGGGAGAATAGGAATTGGCACTATTACAGCAGTGGATGGAGATATATTTGTAGAATCCAATTTAAACCGCCAGATAATTTCTAGCAGCGAGTCTCTAGGATTAAGTAAAGCTCTAGAGGCAAAACACAGAATGGAAAAGGTGAATCCTTTAATTGAGGTAAAAGCAGTAAACGAAATGTTAACTGAAGAAAATGCTTTGGAAATTTTAAGTGGTCATCATGTGGTGGTAGATGCGCTTGATAGTATACCAGCTAGACTTTTACTTCAAGATAGCTGTAACAAATTAAATATACCGATGGTTCATGGAGCTATAGCAGGGTGGTATGGGCAAATTACTACCATACTTCCTGGAGATGATACTTTAAACAAAATTTATAATAAAGATAAAAATCAAACAAAAGGCGTTGAAAAGGAGCTTGGAAATCCATCCTTTACACCAGCTTTAGCAGCTTCCATTGAGGTAAGTGAAGTAATAAAAATTTTAATAGGAAGAGGAGAACTTTTAAGAAAAAAAGTACTCTTTATAGATCTTCTTTCTAGTGATTATGATGTAGTTTCATTTGAATGAAAGTAAAAAAATTTATAGTTTAGATGAAAAAAGTATCTAAATTTCAAAAAAACAGTGCTTTGCTTATTTAAAAGCTTGGCACTGTTTTTGTATTTAAAGCAAGTGTGCTAATTTTTAATCAAATAAAAAACTGATATAAATATTTAACATTAAACCATACTCTAAGATCTCTATTTTTACTAGTGCTTTTAAAAGTAAAAACATAATTTATAAAAAGCAAAAAAATTTGTAGCAATTTTGAAAAGCTTGTAATATAATTATTTTGTGAAGGTGATGGAGTTCACCATAATTGCTTGAAAGCTAATGACTCCTACAAGTAGTATAAAAATGCTATTTGTAGGGGTTTTTTTATTTATAAATATCTTATACATAATTTTTATAACATTGATTTTAAAAAAGGGGGAGGATTATGAAAAAATACATATTTATAGTATTAGGTGGGATGCTTGGAGCTATGCTAAGATACAGAATCGAACATATTCATATTTATCATTACAAAGAAATTGTGCCAATAAATACGTTAATGATTAATATTTCTGGCAGCTTTGTTTTAGCACTTGTACTAACTATAGCTTTTGAAATTTGGCAATTTAGTTCTGACTTAAGATTAGGAATAGCTACAGGTTTTTTAGGAGCATATACAACCTTTTCTACAATGTGCAAAGAAACTGTAAATCTTATGAAGCAAGGAGATTACTATTCTTCTATATCTTATATAGGCTTCTCTACTATGCTAGGTCTAGCAGCGGCATATTTTGCAATAATACTAGCAAGGGAAATTGTTGCAAAATTAGTAAAAGAAAATGATGATTATGATGAAGAAAATTTAGAAAATGTATCAGGAGAGGATAAGTAGATGGAATATTTATTAGTTGCAATTGGTGGTGGAGCAGGGAGCTTAGTTAGATATAGTCTTGGTAAAGTAATAAGTGAAAAATCTAGTATGAATTTTCCAATAGGAACTTTTATTATAAATATAACAGGTGCAATTTTGCTTGGTGTTGTAAGTTCAATTCCAGTAAGCAGCAATATGACGCTGTTGTTAGCAGATGGTTTTTTAGGAGCATATACAACTTTTTCTACTTTCATGTATGAGGGATTTAATTTATTTCAAGAACGAGAAAAAATTAATGCTTTTATATATATTTTAGGGAGTTTAATTTTAGGTACTGTGGGATTTGCATTAGGAACTAAAATAGTAAATATATAGGAGGAGAAAATCATGAGTTTAAGTGGTAAATACAAAATATTAAAAATCTACATAAGTGAAGATTCAAAATACAAAGGACGCAATTTATATCATGCATTAGTAATAAAGTTAAAAGAAATTGGAATGGCAGGTGCAACTGTTACAAGAGGATTAGTTGGATATGGTGAATCTAAAGCTATTCATAATGCTAAAATACTTGACTTAAGTTCAAGTCTTCCTATCATTATAGAGGTAATTGATGAAGCTGAAAAGATTGAAAGAGCAATGCCAGTAGTAAAAGAAATGGTAGACAAAGGTTTAGTAATTACTTTTGATGTTAATGTTGAGAAGTATGGGAAAGACGATGTAGGTTAACAATGAGAAAGTTACCATTTGATTATAAAATATAATTTTTTGTTTTATAATATAAATAGAAGCTAATCAAGGTATATAAAATTTTGATTAGCTTTTATTCTTGCTTTTTCAGTTTACAATCTTACAACCAACATCTGGCAGTGAGAACTTCTTGTAACAGACACAGCTACACTTCCCAATAAGTATGCAAATGAAAGTCTTGATTATTAAATTATTATAATAACATCATATAATTTGTAGATATTTTTGCAAATATAACCATAACTTTACTTTAAACTAGTATGAAATTACTATTGCAAACAAGAATCGTTAAATGAAAAGTTAAATTCTTGATTTTAGAGAAAGTATGATTTTGTAGGACTAAAATCATGAATCATCTGTTTACGAATTATTAAAACAGGGATATACTATCCTTATAGTACCTGTTTCAATAAAGTGCAAGCATGGCAAACAGGCATCTGAAAAATCGTGCAAAACTAAATTCCACATACCTTTTTTGTGCATAATTAAATTCGGCAGTGGATTTCGTTTTGCTTTATCAGTTTATTTTTTCAGTAGTGATGGCTTTAAGGATACTTTGTCTGCAGGGATTTCCCGAAGCTTAAGTACCTTATGAAGCGCACTGTTTAGAAGCAGTTGGGACAGCTTGAATGGGGTGCAGCCATTCAAGCTGTCTCTTGCTTCACTATTGATGTGATTCATCAGTTTTATAGCTTCTGTCTGTGTATAAGTGTCCAGACTTTCTCCTTTTGGAATCACATATCGTATATACTCATGATTCTTCTCAATCATACCTTTCTGCCAGGAACTGTTCGGATTACAGTAATAAATATGAGTACGGATTTCACCATTTTTATTACACTCCAAACGAGTAGGAAATTGGAACTCCGTTCCGTTGTCTGTGAGAATGACAGGAAAAGTTTCCTTAAAGATCTCAATGTTTAGCTTCTCTGTAAGGATATCTAATACCTCAATTACACAATCCTGAGTTTTTTCCTCCAGAACAAAAATAAGCATAAGTGAACAGTTACGGAATAGCATAGTGAGAAAAGCATGTTTGCTATTGCCACGTCCTCCCTCAACTGTATCCATTTCCACAACTGGGACATCAGGATGCTCACGCATGTATTTTTGAAAATCCTCATAAGTACGTCCGATACGAAACTCCTTTGCCGCAAGGCTGATTCTGGTGCGGCTTTTTGCGTGGCTTACATTTATAGCGTACCTTACGGCGCAAATCAATGTTTTTAGCTGTGAAGACTCCCTTATCAATATAATTGTAGAGAGTTCTGCGAGAGCATGGGATTTCCTGTCCGTGAAAAGCATAAATGTGGGCCAGTGACTGTCCCTGTTTTAATAACGGAGAAATCAAGTTATCTAATAGTGTAATATCTACAGTATCTTGATTGATGCCGGATCTGCAGGATACTAGCAGTTGCTGTGAAGCTTCGTCAGCCTGTTGAGCAGAGTAAAAGGCATGCTGCTTTTCACAGCGCTTTACTTTGTGACAACCATTGCAGACATAAGGTGCTTTCTGAATCTGTGGGCAGAGAGGTTCATGGTATTCTGGGCAGATAAGAATGCATTTGGAAATACGGTGTGCTACGTCATAGCAGCTTTTACACATTTTAACGCAGTCCTTATCATTACAGAGGAAACGCATCTGACAGCTTTTGAAATGCACACACTGAAGCTTTTTATCTGGATTATCACGGGGTGGGAAAAAGCGGTACTTTTTCACTTCCTTTGCCACTGTAGTGGGATGTTTTTCTATATTCCTAGCAATAGAAGCGAAAGAAGTACCATCCATTAATCCTTTTTCAATTCTAATACGTTGTGTTGTGGTAAGATGTTTCTGATCGTAAACTTTTTTATTATACATAATTTAAACCCTCCTTGTTATACAGGAGAAATCCACTAACCAAGACTACCATACCACATTTTGTGCAGGACTAAAATCATCAGACATGAATTTACTATTGCAAACAAGAATTTACTTTTTCATTTTAGGGAAAATAATTTAAAAAATGCTTGACTTAGAGTTCACTCTAAGTAGTAAAATTTATATACAAGGATTGAATTCACTTATCTAAATTAATGAAACTGTTTAAGAAAATGTAAAATATTGAAAAGGAGATAGATAGAATGGAAAATTATTTAGGACAGAGTATTCCGAAATTAGGATTTGGGCTTATGCGTCTGCCAATGTCAAATGGTGAGATTGACATTGAGCAGGTAAAAAAGATGGTTGATTTGTTTTTATCCAAGGGGTTTACATATTTTGATACAGCATATGGTTATAATAATGGAAATTCTGAACGCGCAATAAAAGAGGCATTGGTAGAACGTTATCCGCGTGATAAATATCTGCTTGCAACAAAATTACCTGCATGGTCAGGCGCAAAAAACAAAGAAGAAGCACAGCAGATGTTCTACACATCTCTTGAAAGAACAGGAGCAGGATATTTTGATTTTTATTTATTGCATAACCTGGGTGAATCACGTACTCAGTCCTTTGATAAGTTTGGAATTTGGGACTTTCTGAGACAAAAGAAGAAGGAGGGTCTGATTCATCACTTAGGTTTCTCATTTCACGACAAGGCGGCTGTATTGGATAAGATTCTAACAGAACATCCTGAAATGGAGTTTGTTCAACTTCAAATCAACTATGCAGATTGGGATAATCCGATGATTGAGTCCAAACTGTGTTACGAGATTGCTAGAAAACACGGTAAGCCAGTTGTTATCATGGAACCAGTAAAAGGCGGAATATTAGCATCACCTCCGCCTGCTGTGGAAAAGATTTTTAAGGATGCTAATCCAAATGCGTCTTTGCCTTCTTGGGCAATTCGTTATGCAGCGTCACTGGATGGCATTATTGCTGTGTTGAGTGGAATGTCGAATATGGAGCAGATAGAGGACAATATTTCATACATGAAAAATTTTGAGCCGCTTACTGAAAAAGAGTATGAGATTATCAATAAAGTTCAGATGGAACTTAATGCAATTTCATCAATTCCCTGTACGTCATGTGCTTATTGTATGAAAGGATGTTCACAATCCATAGCAATTCCAGGTATATTCAAGTCTATGAATATGATTAACATATACAATAATGAACAGGCTGCAAAGGGTTCTTATGCGTGGAATACAAAAGGTAATAACTTAAATAGTGCATCTGCTTGTATTGAGTGTGGTCAGTGTGAGAGTGTTTGTCCTCAGCACATCAAGATTATTGATGAGCTTAAAAAAGCAGCTGCAATATTTGAATAAGCATATTCATTAATAGAATATGATATATATGGAGGTACAAAAAGTGAAAAAATTAGGATTTGGATTTATGCGTTTACCACTTAAAAATAAAGAAGATCAATCAAGTATTGATTTTGAACAGTTAAATAAAATGGTGGATACTTTTTTAGAAAGAGGATTTACTTATTTTGATACAGCTTATATGTATCATAATTTTATAAGTGAAACTACATTAAGAGAAGCATTGGTGAAACGTCACCCAAGAGATTCCTTTACTGTTGCTACAAAAATGCCAACTATGTTTTTGAAAACAAAAGAAGATTTGAATAAAATTTTTAATGAACAATTAGAAAAGATTGGAGTAGATTATTTCGATTATTATTTGCTTCATAGTCTAGGTGTATCTCATTATGAAATTGCAAAAAAATTAGATGCATTTTCATTCATTCAAAAAAAGAAGGAAGAAGGAAAAATTAGAAATATTGGTTTTTCTTTTCATGATACAGCAGACCTATTAGACGAAATATTAACTGCACATCCAGAAGTGGATTTTGTTCAGTTACAGTTAAATTATTTGGATTGGGAGAGCGAAAGTATTCAGTCTAAAAAGTGTTATGAAGTAGCTAAAAAACATAATAAGCCAGTTATTGTTATGGAACCAGTTAAGGGTGGAACATTAGCACAAGTACCTGAGAAAGTAGAAAAATTGTTTAAAGAATATCATCCAGATATGTCTATACCATCTTGGGCAGTTAGATTTGCAGCAAGTCATGAAAATGTAATGATGGTACTAAGCGGAATGTCTTCTATGGAACAGCTATTAGATAATACAGGATATATGCAGGAGTTTAAACCTTTTGTTTCAGAAGAATACGATATTGTAAATAAAGCAGTTAAAATTATTAATGGAGCTATTGCAATACCTTGTACTGCATGTCAGTATTGTGTAGATGGATGTCCAAAGAAAATTGCAATACCAAAATACTTTGCACTATATAATGCAGAAAAGCAGGCGTTAAATCAGGGATTTTCAACACATAACTTATATTATAATAATTATACTAAAACACATGGTAAGGCATCTGATTGTATTGAATGTAAAAAATGTGAAAAGAGTTGCCCTCAACATATTGAAATTACAAAACACTTGAAAGAGGTAGCAAATACATTTGAAAATCAGCAGTGGAGATCAGGTAAATAGTAATAAACATCCTCACCATCAGAACATATAATATTTGATGATGAGGATAATTTTATTTTGAAAAAACCTTTTGACTTTGAGTGTTACTCTAAGTGATATTCTACTACTATTTTATAATAAATAAAAAAATAGTACTGGAGGAAGAAACATTGGAATTAAAAATATTAAATGATAAAGAACTTTTTAAAGATAAAGAAGAAATATTAAAGTTAAAGAAAATATCCATGAATGATAAAGAGATTTTTAAGGATTTTGATTATATAGGTTCAGATTATGTATTTTCATATATTTATATGTACAGTGAACTCTATAAATTAAAAATATACCATGATGATAGGACAATAATCATATATTCAGGTTATGAGAAACCATCCTTTTATATGCCACTGGGAGATACCGAATATGGTATAAAGCTTGTTTTGCAATATTGCCATAAGCATCAGTTGAGACCTTATTTTACAAAGATACCAGATAGTCATATTGAAATATTTAGATCTATGAATTACAAAATCCAGGAAGATAGAAATTCATTTGATTATATATATTCAAACTCATCACTGGCAGATTATGAAGGACATGATTTTAGAAAACAGAGAAACAATCTTTCTAATTATCTGAAAAACTTCACTCCAGTTTACAGCAGCGATATAGTTTCTAATATTGAGAAATGTAAGGAATTTACACTAAAACATTACGCTGAAACTGATGTTGTAGAGCCAACATTGAAAATACTGGACTGTATAGACAAGTTAAATTTAAAAGGAGGTATAGTATGGAATGGCAGTGATATGCAGGCATACTGTATATATGAAGAAATAACTGGTGATATGGCTATTTCTCATGTAGAACTTACTGATAACAGCCACAGAGGAGTTCATGCTTATATGATAAATGAGATGTCCAAGAATATGAATGTGGAGTTCATTAACAAGGAAGATGACATGGGGATAGCTGGTCTTAGAAGGTTTAAGGAGAATTATAATCCATGTAAACTGTCTGTAAAGTATTCTGCTTATCCTGATTTTCAATTCTAAATAATTTGGTGGGTTGCAGTATTTGTAGCCCACTTTTGATAATGAGATAATTCAAGCTGAAGTTAATGAATTAGGATGGATTTACATTAGTTTATCATGATATAGAACGCGGATTAAAAAAACTTCTTGACTTGGAGTGCACTCTAAGTGGTAGGGTATTAGATATAAAGATTATTAATAGTTTAAACTAGGAAATACAATTTAAAACATTGAGAATGTAATTAAAATCAGCAAAGACAGATAAAAACTTTCAATGCAAAGCTGATTCAAGTATTATAATATTGAATATTAAGATGTAAAAATTCATGACTAGAAAATTTAAAGGGTAAGAAGGGGTAATAAAAATGAAGATTTTATATTATGATTGTTTCTGTGGAATAAGTGGGGATATGAATTTATCAGCATTAATAGATTTAGGGGTTCCAAAAGAATATTTAATTCAGGAGCTTTCAAAGCTTAACTTAGATTCTGAATATGAAATAAAAGTTGAAAATTCTGCTAAGCTTGGAATAACAGGAACTAGAGTAGATGTTATATTAAAAAATGGTACACATAGTTCAGAGCAAGTTTTACATGTTGAACATAACCATGAACATTCTCATCACCATAGTGAGGATGAGCAGCATTGTAGTGAAAATAATCATAATCATGAACATAACCACGAAGAACATGTTCACAATCATGAGCATCACCATAGAAACTTGAAAGATATAGAGAAAATAATAAATTCCAGTGATTTAAATGATAAGGTTAAAAAGCTTAGTTTGGATATGTTTATGAAGGTTGCAGAAGCAGAAGCAAAGGTCCATGGGAAAGATATATATGAAGTACATTTTCATGAAGTAGGAGCTATTGATTCAATTGTAGATATAGTTGGAGCAGCAGTTTGTTTAGACTATTTAAAAGTTGATAAAATTATTGCATCTCCAGTTCAAGTTGGAGGAGGATTTGTTAAATGTGCACATGGTCTTATGCCAGTACCAGCTCCTGCAACAGTAGAAATTTTAAAAAATGTTCCTATAAATGTTGGAATTGTACAATTTGAAACTACAACTCCTACTGGAGCAGCAATACTTGCAGCAAATGCTTGTGAATTTACAAGAAATATTGATTTTTCAATTAAAAAAATTGCATATGGAATAGGTCACAGAGATTTAGAAATTCCAAATGTATTGAGAGTATATT
This sequence comes from Clostridium sp. JS66, assembly GCF_033561535.1. Classification (NCBI taxonomy): domain Bacteria; kingdom Bacillati; phylum Bacillota; class Clostridia; order Eubacteriales; family Clostridiaceae; genus Clostridium; species Clostridium sp. JS66. The sequence continues at coordinate 2,024,365 of NZ_CP131467.1, forward strand.
TAGGTGAGAAGGAAAGCACTGAAGAAATAGAAGAACAATATATTTTAGAAACCAATATAGATGATATGAATCCAGAACTTTATGGATATGTAGAAGAAAAACTATTTGAAGCAGGAGCTTTAGATGTATTTAAAACACCTATATTTATGAAAAAGGGAAGACCAGGAACAAAATTAAGTGTACTAGTTAACGGAAAAAATGAAAAAGATGTTCTAGATGTAATTTTTGAAGAAACAACTTCAATAGGTGTTAGAAAATATAGAGTTGAAAAAATAATGTTAAATAGAGAGTTTTCAAAAGTAAAAACGGAATATGGAGATATTACAATAAAAAAAGCTTATCATAAAGGAAAGCTTGTGAAATATAAAGCAGAGTATGAAGAATGCAAAGCCATAGCAAAAGAAAAAAATATATCTATAAATAAGGTATATAAAGAAGTATACAAACAAGATATCAAGTGATTTCTGGGTTTAAATGAACTTTAATCATAAGGATGATTTTAAAAGTATGTATGAAATGATAGATAAAAATGTTAGGAGGAAAAAGTGGATAAGAAAGAAATTAAAATTTTATTAGAAGGGGTTAAAGATAATAAAATAAATGTAGAAGAGGCACTTAAGCAATTAGAGGATTTACCTTTTAAGGATTTAGGCTTTGCTAAAATAGATAACCATAGAGAAATGAGAGTTGGCTATCCAGAAGTAATATATTGTGAAGGAAAAACAGTAAGTGAAGTTAAAGATATTATTAAATTCATGCTTGCAAAAGGTAATAATATATTAGGAACTAGAGCTAATGAAGAAATGTACAATGCAGTAAAGGAAATATGTGAAGAAGCAGAATATAATAAACTTGGTAGAACAATAACAATTGAGAAGAAAAAGCAGCCTCTTACAGAGAGTTATATAGCTATAGTTGCAGCAGGTACTTCTGATTTACCTGTTGTAGAGGAAGCTTATGAAACTGCAAAAATATTAGGAAATAGAGTTGAAAAAGTAATTGATGTAGGGGTTGCAGGCATACATAGACTTTTTGCAAGATTAGATATTATTAGAGAAGCAAAAGTTGTTATAGTGATTGCAGGAATGGAAGGAGCTCTAGCTAGCGTTATAGGAGGACTTGTGGACAAACCTGTTATAGCAGTTCCAACAAGTGTTGGTTATGGAGCCAACTTTGGAGGAGTTGCAGCATTGTTATCCATGTTAAATAGTTGTGCTAGTGGTGTGAGTGTAGTAAATATAGATAACGGGTTTGGTGCAGCATATAATGCCAGTATAATTAATAAATTATAATCTAATATTCCAAAGGTTATAATGTGAAAAAGGAGGGAAATTCCTATGACGATTACAGAAGTAAGCAAAAAATATGAACTTTCAGCAGATACTCTTCGTTATTATGAACGTGTCGGACTGATTCCAGAAGTAAATCGAAATAAAAGTGGAATAAGGGATTATACAGAGGAAGACTGCAAGTGGGTTGAATTTATCAAATGTATGAGAAGTGCAGGCCTTCCCATTGAAATATTAATTGAGTATGTTACATTATTTAAGCAGGGCAATGAAACAATTGAAGCAAGAAAAGAGCTGCTAACTGATCAGCGTAAACAATTGGTAGAAAAAATGGAAGATATAAAGAAAACAATAGAACGTTTGGATTATAAAATAGAAAGATATGAACAAGGAGTAGTTATAAAAGAAAATGAATTGAGAAGAACAGATGATTAAATATTAATGCTATTTTTGATTAGGAGGTGTATGATATGGAATATAGAATTTTAGGAAGAACAGGAATTAAAGTAAGTGCCATTGGTATTGGCGGTGAGGGATTTGAAAATAAAAATTATGAGGATTGTGAAAAAATTATTGATACTGCAATGAAACAAGGTATTAACTTTATTGACATATATAATTCAAATCCGGAGGTTAGAAGTAATGTTGGTAAAGCATTAAGCAAATACCCCCGAAACAGCGTTGTAATTGAAGGACATTTATGCTCTACCTGGGATAAAGGACAATATCGACGTACAAGAGATATTGATGAAGTTGTCAATGCATATGAAGATTTTTTAACAAGAATGAAGCTTGACTATGTGGATGTAGGAATGATTCACTATGTTGATGATGAAAAAGATTTTAATGACATTTTTAATGGACAAATAATTAAATACGCAAAAGGATTAAAAGAAAAAGGAGTTATAAAGTCTTTAGGAATATCAACACATAACCCAGATATTGCTTTTAAGGCAGTTAAAACAGGAATAATTGATGTAATTTTATTTAGTATTAATGCTGCTTATGATATGCTGCCTGCTAGCGAGGATGTAAACATACTATTTGAAGAAAGTACTTTTAAAAACAGGACTTATGAGGGTATTGATCCAAAACGTGATAAGTTGTATCAAACTTGTGAAAATGAGGGTGTTGCTTTAACTGTTATGAAAGGATATGGTGCTGGAGTGTTGTTAAGCGATAAAGAATCGCCTTTTGAAAAAGCATTAACACCAGTACAATGCTTACATTATTGTTTAACCAGGCCATCAGTTGCATCGGTAATGGTTGGAGTATCTGATACAAATCAAATACTTGCAGCAACTGCATATGTTACTGCAGAAGATAAAGAAAAAGATTATAGTGAAGTTCTTGCAAATGCTCCAAGAAGTTCATTTAGTGGACATTGCATGTATTGTGGGCATTGTTCACCGTGTTCAAAAAACATAGATATTGCATCAGTAAATAAATATTTAGATTTAGCATTAATACAAGAAACCGTTCCTGAAACATTGAAGAATCATTATGACTTACTGAAGCACCAGGCAAATGAGTGTATAGAATGTGGTATATGCATGAAAAACTGTCCATTTGGTGTGGATATTATAAAAAAAATGAAACAAGCAGTTGAATTATTTGGCAATTAAATAATTATGAGGGTAGTGATATCATACTATTATGACTACTGTGCCTATAGGAACAAGGTTGCTTAATTCAATAACTTGATTATTAAACATTCTTATACATCCATTAGAGATATTTTTCCCAATTGAAGAAGGAGCATTTGTACCATGTATTCCATAGTCACCATAAGGTGCATTTAAGCCTAACCATCTTGAACCAAATGGACCACCAGGGTTTATAGCACGATTAATTATTTTAAAAGTTCCTTTAGGGGTTGGTGTAGAGGGTTTTCCAACAGCAACCCTGTAAGTTTTGTAAATATTATTATTTCTAAATAAAGTAAGAGTGTGAGACTGAGTATTTATCTTTATATAATATTTGGCTCTGTAAGATTGAGTATATGGATATAGAGAATAAAACATAGATTAATCCTCCTAATATGATTATATAAATATGATATTCATTATTATATTTGTTTGTGAATAAGACATTGAGATACCACAAGATTAGAGATACGTGTAATTGTAAATGCTGATAATTCACAGACTTGGATGATAAAATTTTGTAAGTAAAAAATAAAACATTCTTATGTGATATAGAATGTTTTAAAAACATAATCACATAAAGAATGTTTATATCATTTTGAAAAGCTAACACATAACCCTCTAGTTTTATTGACTAGGGGGTTGATTTATATTTATAAATGATTGCAATTATAAGTAGAATAAAATATAATCAAACTAAAATTAAAATGTTAATTGTTTAACAAAAACGATCGGATTTTGAATTTTGAAATATATGATGTTAAAATATGAATGGAATGTAATAGATATATCAATAAAAGAAAGGAATACATTATGAAAAAAATAAAAACTATTTTTATTGTTGCTACATTTATTGCACTTACGTCACAAGTAGAAATCAATTTATTTGTAAGTGGTTTTACAATAACATTAGCTGTAGTTATATTGCCAGTCCTTCTTTATTTTAATAGGGAATTCAATCCTATAGGATTAACTTTTGTAACTGGAATAGTATCTCCAATTTACAGAGGGTTTATGCTTTATATAAGTAATACCAGTTTAAATCAAGTAATTCATCTCGTTGGTACTGATATTTTATTTTATTTTACTTATGGTGTGCTATTTTATTTTATATATTGGAAAAGAATAGATGCTAATTTGACGAATTTTTTTGTTTCAGTTTTCACAAGTGATTTTATTTCAAATGTTTTGGAATTAGGAGCTTTGATAAATTTCCAAGGATATAAATATTTTATGTTTCAGGATTTAGCAATTGTGGCTCTTCTAAGATCAATACTTGCAGTATGCATAATATTGATTCTTAGGTATTATAATTATTTACTTGTAAGAGAAGAACACGAGGAAAGATATAGAAAACTTATACTTATTACTTCAAATGTAAAGAGCGAAATATATTTTATGAAAAAAAATAAAATGGATATTGAAGATGTTATGAAAAAAGCTTATTATCTTTACAAAAGGCTGTCTGAAAACAATTACCCCATTGAATTTGAAAATACGTCTTTAGCTGTGGCAAAAGATGTCCATGAAATAAAGAATGACTACGATAATGTTATAAAAGGATTGGAGGAAATGTTTGATCAAAAAAATGAGAACATTAAAATGAATATTAAAGATATTATAAATATTATTGAAGCTGATATAAAACAATACATAAGAAGAAATAAATTAAGAGTATGCTTGGATTTTAAGATATATGATAATTTTAGCATAGAGAAACATTATTATTTGGTATCAGTAATAAGAAATTTAATTTATAATAGCATTGAAGCTATGGAAAAAGAGAAAAATGGTTATATAAGGATTGTAATTAGCAAAAAACAAGGAGAATGCATTTTTGAAATATCCGATAATGGATCAGGTATAAAGAGTGAAAACATTGAATATATTTTTAATCCGGGATTTTCAACAAAATTTAATAAAAAAACTGGTGATATATGTAGAGGGATAGGCCTTGCTCATGTAAAAGGAATTGTAGATGATGTTTTTTCTGGTTCAATATCAGTTGATTCGGAAGAAGGAAAGGGAACAAAATTTATTATAAAAATAAGGGAAGATAAATTGGAGGAAACAGTAAAATGAAATTTTATATTATAGATGATGATATAAACATAGTAAGAATACTTACGATGATAATAGAAGAAAATAATTTTTTTGAAATTATAGGAAGTTCCTGTGATGCTAAAGTTGCTTTTAATGATATACTCTTATTTAAACCTGATATTGTGCTTGTAGATCTTCTTATGCCTGAAATGGATGGAAATGTTCTTGTAAAAAAGATTAAAAATTTAAAACCAGATATTTATTTTATTATGATATCTAAGGTATTAGATAGTGAACTAAGAGCTGATTCTTATGAGGCAGGAATAGAATTTTTTATAAACAAACCCATAAATAAGATTGAGGTTCAAAAAGTAATTTCAAAAGTGGCAGAAAAAATTGAAATGGGAAATACACTGTCTAATATAAAAAAAATGCTTAAAACTTCAAACAAAAGTGAAAAAGATGAAAATAAAAATTTAATGAAGATAAAGCATATTGTAGGAATGCTTGGGATGCTTGGAGAAAAGGGGACAAACGATATAATTAAAATATGCTTATATCTTCTAGAAAACGATAAAAGTTTTACGAAATGCGATTTGGATAGCTTAAATGGTTATTTAGGAGATAGTCCTAATATTGTAAAACAAAGAATGAGAAGAGCAATAAAGTGTGGACTTACCAATATAGCTAATTTAGGTATTGAAAATTATGATGATGATACTTTTCACATTTATGCAAATGTACTTTTTGATTTTGCCAGTGTAAAAGCTGAAATGGATTATATAAACCATAAAAGAAAAGTAGGAGGAAAAATTTCTATAAATAAGTTTTTTGAAGGACTTATACTTAAATGCCAAGATAATTAAGAAACAATATTAATATTTAAAATTTGAACTGCTGACAAACATATTTTGTCAGCAGTTTTTTATGCAACAAGTAACTTGCATACTAGAGTATATAATATACTAAACGGTAAATTAAACTTAGTTTTTTAATTTTTTTAAAAATTTTTTTGATTTAAAATGATTTATTTTGAATTTGCCGTTTTAGAATAAGTCATAATCAAATTACAGGGGGTAATAATAATGTACAATTTAAGAAACAGAAGCTTTTTAACTTTAATGGACTTCACACCAAAGGAGATAAAATTTATGCTTGATCTTGCAGCAGATCTTAAAAAGGCAAAGTATGCAGGAATAGAGCAGCAAAAGTTAAAAGGAAAAAACATAGTACTTTTATTTGAAAAGGATTCAACTAGGACAAGATGTGCATTTGAAGTTGGAGCAATGGATCAAGGAGCACATGTAACATATCTTGGACCTACAGGTAGTCAAATGGGCAAGAAAGAATCAGCAGCAGATACAGCCAGAGTACTTGGAAGAATGTATGATGGTATTGAATATAGAGGATTTTCTCAATCAACTGTTGAAGATTTAGCAAAGTATTCAGGAGTTCCAGTTTGGAATGGTTTAACAGATGCTGACCATCCAACTCAAGTACTTGCAGACTTCTTAACAGCAATTGAACACTTTGACAAACCACTTAATAAAGTCGTATTTGCATATACTGGAGATGGAAGAAATAATATGGCAAATGCTCTTATGATCGGAGCTGCTAAAATGGGAATGGATTTCAGAATTGTATCACCAAAAGAATTATTCCCAGAAGAAGCTTTAGTTAATAAATGCAAAAAAATTGCTGAAGAAACTGGTGCCAAGATTACAATAACTGACAACGTAGATGCAGGAGTCAAAGATTGTGATGTTATCTATACTGATGTTTGGGTATCTATGGGAGAAGCAGATGAAGTATGGGCAGAAAGAATTAAGCTTTTAACTCCATACCAAGTTAATATGGAGATGTTAAAGAAAACTGGAAATTCTAAAGTTAAATTCATGCATTGCTTGCCATCCTTCCATGATTTAAAAACAAAAGTAGGAAAAGAAATACATGGTAAATTCGGACTTGATTCTATGGAAGTTACAGATGAAGTATTCGAAAGTAAATATTCAGTAGTATTTGATGAAGCAGAAAACAGAATGCATACTATAAAAGCAGTTATGGTTGCTACACTTGGAGATTAAATAGGAGGAGAATTAGAATATGGCGAGAATAGTAGTGGCGCTGGGTGGAAATGCATTACAGGCTAATCCTAAAGATAAATCAGCTGGGGCACAGCTTAAGACTTGTATAGAAACAGCAAAGCCAATTGTTGACCTTATTGAAGAAGGACATGAAGTTATAATAGCACATGGTAATGGACCTCAGGTCGGCCAGTTGGTATCTACATATGAGACAGCAGCTGCAGTAAATGATCAGAACTCAATTATGCCTTTTCCTGAATGTGGAGCGATGAGCCAAGGTTACATAGGGTATCAGCTTCAGCAGGCAATAAAGGAAGAAATGAAGCAAAGAGGGATAAATAAAGAAATTGCTACAATAATTACTCAAGTTGTAGTAGATGAAAACGATTCAGCTTTTAATAATCCAACTAAACCTGTAGGATCCTTTTTTACAGAAGAACAAGCTAAGAAGCTTATGGATGAACAAGGATATATCATGAAAGAAGATGCAAACAGAGGATGGAGAAGAGTAGTGCCTTCACCAATGCCTAAAACTGTAGTTGAAGAACCAATAATCAAGACTTTAGTTAATAATGGACATGTAGTTATCACAGTAGGTGGAGGTGGTATTCCTGTAGTTGATAAAGGGAATGGGCAACTCCAAGGAGTTCCTGCTGTAATTGATAAGGACTTTGCTTCTGAAAAAGTTGCAGAATTATTGGATGCAGATGCGTTGATTATTTTAACTGCAGTAGAACAAGTGTCAATTAACTTTGGCAAGCCAAATCAAAAAAATATTTCTGAGATGACAGTGGATGAAGCTAAAAGGTACATTAAAGAAGGACATTTTGCTCCAGGTTCGATGCTTCCAAAAGTTAAAGCAGCTCTTACATTTGTAGAATCAAAATTAGCAAGAAAGGCAGTTATTACTTCACTTGAAAAAGCTAAAGAAGCTATAAAGGGTATAGCTGGTACAACTATAACAGTATAATTTTTATTTATCATACTTATTAGTAAACATTTAATATCATTTATATTAAATGTTTACTAATAGAATCAAGTTAGGATAATATTAAATTATAATTGTTTACTGCCAGATATAATTTATCTGGCAGTAACTTTATTAAGTAATTAGTTTGCTTATAAGAATTAATTTTTCTGGAACAAAGTTAATAAAATGCCACTTAGGCATTTATGTATTTAATCCAACTGAATCTTGGCAGAACTTATCTGGGTGCATTGCAGCGATTATACCCAATTTCAATAGAATATTGGGATGTTAACAATAGTATACGATGAAATAAATGAAAAGAATTCGTAGGCTTAAATTTTATGTGAGCTTTATTAAAAAATAGATATAAAAATATCAGCAGAAATTATATATACATAAATTATAAAATTAATGTTTGTTTAGTCTAACAAAAGATTATTAATATTTATAAGAAGGGGTGTTAGTATGGAAAGCAAGGTGGAAAGCCAAAAAGAAGGAAAATTAGGACTTATACCATTGATCGGATTAGTAATTGGTTCTATAATTGGTGGAGGCGCTTTTTCTTTTCCAGCAGATATGGCAAAAGGAGCAAGTGCTGGTGCAATTATTATAGCATGGATCATTACTGGAATTGGAATGTTGGCACTTGGGTTTGTATTCCAAAGTTTATCTCAGCGAAAGCCAGATTTGGATTGTGGAATATATAGTTACGCTAAAGAAGGTTTTGGTGAATATATAGGATTCAATTGTGCCTGGGGACATTGGGTAAGTTCAATGTTAGGTGATGTTTCATATTTGGTTATGCTCTTTTGCACAATAGGGTATTTTGTGCCTATATTTGGAGATGGCAATAATTTACCTGCACTTATAGGTGAAGCTATATTAATATGGGGAGTTCATACGCTCATATTAAAAGGTGTAAAAACAGCTGCGTGGGTAAACGTTTTAACTACTATTGGAAAACTTATACCTATATTTGTATTCATAATAGTATCAATAATTATGTTTAAAGTTAACATATTTACATTAGATTTTTGGGGAAATATGAGTACAAATATTGGAAGCGTAGTAACTCAGGTGAAAAGTACGATGATTATAACCTTATGGGCATTTATCGGCATAGAAAGTGCAGTTGTATTTTCAAAACAAGCAAAAGTAAGAAAAGATATAAGTAAAGCTACTATAATAGGATTATTAGGCGTACTTGTAATTTATGTTCTAGTATCATTATTGGCACTTGGCACAATGAAACAATCTCAGTTAGCTCAATTAAAAAGTCCTTCTATGGCATATGCGTTAGAATACATGGTTGGTAAATGGGGTGCAATAGTAGTAAATATAGGTTTAATAATATCTTTATTGGGAGCATTCCTTGGATGGACTTTGATATGTTCAGAATTATCATATTCAGGAGGTAAAGGTGGAGCATTTCCAAAATTTTTCACAGAACAAAATAAAAATGGTGCTCCTAAGAATGCTCTTTTGGTTACAAATGTGCTAACTCAACTTTTCTTGATATGGGCTTTCTTTTCTAAAAGTTCTTACCAGATATTATATGCTATTGCAAGCTCTGCTGTATTAGTACCATATTTTTTCTGTGCACTATACTCGCTAAAATTAACTATAACTAAGGAAACATATGATACAGGTGATAATAAAAGAATTAGAGATATGGTGATATCAGGTTTATCAGTTATATATGCAATTTGGCTTATATATGCAGCAGGTTTGAGCTATATGCTTCTTCTTACTATATTATTTTCAGGTGGAATTGTAGTTTTCTATAAAGCTAGGAAAGAAGAAAATCAAGTCCCTTTTAATAATATAGAGAAGGTTATAGTAATAGTATTAATAATCTTTGCGATTATAAGTGCATATATGATGGCTATAGGAAAAATTTCAATATAGTATAAGTAATTATTTCACAATACGAAATAATTTGCTAAATTAAAATGAATTTTAATATTTGTATACAACAAAAATAGGAACATTTAATAAAAGCTGTTATAAAATAAAAATTTTATAACAGCTTTTGACATGTTAAAAAACAAAAACATGTCATAATAAAGAATGGTTTTAGTATGTTTATATCATTAAATTTAGTTTTATTGGCTTTAACGTATGAAGTTAGTAAAGATTTTAGGTTCTTTTTCTGGTAATTGAACTCCTGATTTCCTACCGGCTTGGATAGATTTTAAAAGCCAGGTCATGTTTTTACCTAAAGTTCTCATTGTCTGCATTCCTTCTAAATCTTGTTTAACTTCTTCTGGAGTATTACCATGAACCATATTCCAATATTGAGAAGATACAATAGGCATATTGGATATAGTAAAGTATTTATTTAACTGTTCAAAAGCGGCAGTAGCACCACCACGACGACAGCTTACGATTGCTGCACCAGGTTTGTATTGAAAACAGTTTCCAGCATAAAAGAATCTATCTAAAAAAGATGTAATTGCACCAGAAGCACTAGCATAATGTACTGGTGAACCAAAAATGAATCCATCAGCTTGTTTAGCTTTTTCTAAAGCTAAATTTACAGTATCATCATTAAATACACATTTGCCATCAGTTTTTGAACAACCTCCACAAGCCATGCAGCCACGGATTGGTTTGTTTCCAACATGGAAGATTTCAGCTTCGATGTTTTCCTTTTCTAATTCTTTAGCAATTTCAGTTAAAGCTGTATAAGTACATCCATTACTTTTAGGACTACCATTAATAAGTAATACTTTCATTTTTACACCTCATTTTGATTGTATATATTAATAAATTCATACTATTAATATATAACAATGCAATCAAAAAAGATAGAAGGCACTTAAAGGTAGCATACTATCCAAAAAGATACCTATAAGTGAAAGGTATATTTAAGCTTACTAAAGAGAAAATTTAATACTCAATTTGTTGAAGGTTCTTGTTAAAATTTTGGCCTGTTTTAGTATCCGCAAGTCCACCTAAACATGTACATCTCAGCTCTCTTGGAAGCATCTTGCCAACACTGTACATTGAATCAATTACTTCATCCAATGGAATAACTTCACTAACGCCTGCAAGAGCCATGTTTGCACATGAAACTGCATTGGAAGCTGCCATTATGTTTCTAGTCATGCATGGTATTTCTGCAAGTCCTGCCACTGGATCACACACCAAACCCAATACATTTTGCAATGCTAGAGAAGCTGCAGTTATTGACTGCTGAATTGTTCCTCCAGCAAGGTACACTATACCAGCAGCAGCCATACAGGAGGCAGAACCGCATTCAGCTTGGCATCCACAGGTTTCAGCAGCAAAAGTGGCGTGAGATGCAATAAGGACTCCTATAAGTCCTGAACAAAATAATGCTTTAACACAGTTTTCATCATCTAAGTTCATTTCTTCACATATAGAAATTAGTGTACCAGGTATTATACCACAGGAACCTGCAGTAGGAGCGGCGGCAATAACTCCCATGGAACTGCTTGTTTCCATGCAGGACATGGAGTAATATATTATTTTATTTAAAACACCAACGTTTATCAGACGTCCTTCAGCTTCTGCTTTTTTAACTAGATGAGCTTGATGCTGTAGAATATATGGCATTTTAGCATTTCCATGAAGACCTTTTTCAATTGACTCCTTCATTATTTTTAGTATGTATTTCATCTTATTTATAACTTCTTGTTCAGTAATGCCTCCTCTAGTGCATTCATAAAACACAGCAGCTTGAAATAAATCCTTATTTTCATTTTCTGCATATTTTAGTATTTCCTTAGCACTATTAAAGGGTACTGAGCAGTTTTTTCTAGACAATATAGGTAAAATTGGTGAAATCAATTTTATATAATCTGGAGAGGTAAGTTTTTTTATTTTATCAAGGATTTTTTTAGACAATTTTTTAGATAATTTAATATTAATCAATGTACCTTGTGAGTTTTCAAAAGTATTCACATATTCTGGTTCAATATTGTTTTCCTTTAATACTTTCAAAATTGTTTTACCATAATTATCTTTGTAGGAATTGAATATTAAGATAAGTTCATAGAAATCTCCACAAATTGAAATATTATATCCATTAAATTCAATTAATTCTATCATTCCACCACCTACTGAAAGGCCTGTAATATAGAATTTATTATGATTGATATCTGTTAGTACAAGTTTTACTGTGTTAGGATGCGGTGCGTTAAAATCAGCTATGCTAAATGTAATTTTTATACCACATTTTTCGGCTTCATTTAGAGAGTTAACCATTCTTACATCTTCAGGTTCCCAGCCTAAAAGTCCTCCTGCCAGTCCTTTATCACTTCTTTGACCTTTATAAGTCATAGCAAAGGAACCTTTAGTTTCAAAATATATGTCTGCTTTTAATAAATCGTTTGCAATAAATTGTTTAGAAAGGTTACCTATTCTAGTAGGTCCAGCTGTGTGAGAACTTGAAGGACCTGTCATAACTGGTCCAATGACATCATTAAAAATACTGACAAGTTTATTCATTTTAGTTCAACTCCAATCAATATTGAAAATAGGACATTTTACTATATTTATAATAAATTTTTCTTTTAAAATTTAAAGCATCTTAACAAGAATGCCAGCCATATCTTTAGGAGAAGTTTTCATGCCATCAATTAGCCATTGTTGTACTACCCCAATACAGCCTGATATAGCAAAAGGCATACAATACTTAGCTTCTACTTCTGATGATGTATCATCTAGAGGAATTTTACAGTGTTTTATAGCATCTTTAAGTTTTTCTATAAAAGTATATTCGCCACTTTGGCAAAGAAATATTTCAAACATTTCACCATTATTTTGTACGAATTCAAATAGATAGATGAAAAAATGGAATAAATCATCATAGGTAGTAGCTTCTTTTGAAAATTTGTCATAAGTTTCGCTGAAATCGTTAATGAGTTCACTTTCTATTTTATCTACAATATCAAATATGTCCTTATAATAAAGATAAAAAGTTGATCTATTAACATCAGCTAAATCAGTAAGTTCTTTTACTGTAATATTATTAATTTTCTTCTTAGACATAAGTTTTGTTAAGGCTTGAAGTAAGGTTTGTTTTGTTTTTCTTATACGCCTATCGAGCTTCTTTTCTTCCATAATAAAACCTCCAGAAAGAATATTTTTATCTTAAATGGATTGACGATTAAAATTATACTATATATATTACATAATAAACACATGTTGATAAAAATACAAGTGTTTTATATCAATATAAATCATAGAAAATGCAATTATGCTTTGAAAATAATTTTTTCTTAAGTATAAAAAGTGAGTATCATTACATATTGCAACACTATCTGCTATTTTACAATATACAACATTCAATATCTATAGAAAAATTTTAGGATAACGTTTCCTGTTAAAAAATTACATTAAATTAATACTTTTAGTACAAGTAAATTTAAATATTATAATGATTAATCAAAGGATTAGGATATTATAAAGTTTCTGATTTTTTAGGTAAGTATATGAATTATTATATTACTTGTACAGCTGTAAACTCTTATAGTGCCTATAAAATTAAGAGATTTGTAATTCATTTAATGAGGGGGAGAAATGCATGTAGATTTATAAGAATTTAAGGTATCACATAATATTCTTACTTTAATGAAACAATTCTTAAAAATTTTTAAAAACTTGTTGACATTATAGAAATCGTTTTATATAATAAAGACATAGAAAACGTTCCCTATCAAAATATGACATAATTTTGATAAAAATGTTTTACATTAAAAATATTGGAATAAAGGTAACATAATAAAATGTTTTTGTGAAAAATGTAATGTCAAAAGTTTTGAAAAGGGTTTGTTTAAAAAATTATTTACAAATGGAGGAATTTAATAATGAAAAGAGAATGGGGCGGAATATATCCAGCAATAATGGTACCACTAAATGATGATTATTCAATCAATGAGAAGGAGTTTAACAATTATATAGATTGGTTACTTCAATATGCTGACAAAGGAATAGCAGGATTAGTTACAAATGGACATACTGGAGAAATAACAGGATTTTCAAATGAAGAAAGAGCACATGTTACAAAATTAGCAGCTGACAGAGTTAAGGGCAAAGTTAAGATCATTTCAGGAGTTTGTGCAGAAGGAACTTTTGATGCTATAAACCAAGCTAAAGCAGCAGAAGCAGCAGGAGCAGATGGAATTTTACTTATGCCTCCACACCTATGGTTAAGATTTGGTATTAAACCAGAAGGAGCTCTTAAATTTGTAAAAGATGTTGCAGAAGCTATAAATATAAAAATATTTATACATCTTTACCCTTCAAATACAAAATCATTTTATCCAATAGATTTATTATTAGAAATGTGCAAAATTCCAAATGTTGTAGCAGTTAAGATGGGAACTAGAGACATGCCTCTATATGAAAGAGACGTTCGTATATTAAGAGAAAAGACACCTGAAACAACATTACTTACTTGTCATGATGAAAATGTTTTATCAACAATGATTCAAGGACTTGATGGAGCTTTAATAGGTTTCTCAGGCTGCGTACCAGAATTAATAACTGCTTTATTTAAAGCTGTTCAAAACGAAGATTTAAAAGAAGCTAAAAAAGTTAATGAAAAATTATTTGCAGCAGCACAAGGTATCTATGGAATAGGAGAACCTACAGGAGAAGCTCATGCAAGAATGAAAGAATTCTTAGTACAACGTAAAGTATTCACATCACCATTAATGAGACCACCTCTAATGCCTTTAAACCAACATGAAATAGATGTTGTTACTAAAGCATTATCTGATTCAGGTGTTGAAAAAGTTAATTTAGTTTAATTTGACAATATATGCGTTTCTTAGTATAAAGAAACGCATATTAAATTAATATTATAGATAAATGGTAGTGTTATTTTATGCAAGTAAGATGAGTGCACATATCATCATACACATGGACCCGATATGTGTATGATGATATGTGTATTTTTAGATTATTAATATATATATTTGTAAGTACAAATTTTTTAATTCATCAAATATTTCTGCAAATAAAACGTATAGTATGCTGAAATGGATGAAAAGGGAGGACAATAACTATGAATGTAAGGGAAAAATCTTTAAAATTACATAAAGAAAAAAGAGGTAAAATAGAAATTGTAGGCACAATGCCTGTAGCTAATAGTACAGATTTAGCAGTGGCATACACTCCTGGAGTAGCTGAGCCTTGTTTGGAAATAGCTAAAAATAAAAATAATGCATATCAGTATACAATGAAAGGAAAAACTGTTGCTGTAATTACAAATGGAACGGCAGTTCTTGGCTTGGGCAATATTGGACCGGAAGCAGGACTTCCAGTAGTGGAAGGTAAAGCATTATTGTTAAAAAGGTTTGGGGATGTTGACGCTATTCCTATAAGCTTAGACTCAATGGATCCAGATGATATAGTAAATACTATAAAGAATATTGCTCCAGGTTTTGGCGGAATACATTTAGAAGATATTAAAGCACCAGAATGTTTTTATATTGAAAATAAATTGAAAGAATTACTGGATATACCCGTATATCATGATGATCAGCATGGAACTGCAATTGCAGTGCTTGCAGGTTTGTATAATGCTTTAAAACTAGTTAACAAAGATATAGAAGAAGTAAAGGTTGTTATAAATGGTGCTGGGGCATCTGGTATTGCTACAGCTAAACTTTTGATGTCAGCTGGGGTTAAAAATATAGTTTTATGTGATATAAATGGAGCACTTGTTGAAGGTGATAGTGCCTTAAACGATGCACAAAGTAAGGTGGCACAAATAACCAATAGAAATTTTGAAAAAGGAACCTTAGCAGATGTAATTAAGGCAAAAGATGTATTTATAGGTGTTTCAGATGGCAACGTATTAACTAAAGAAATGGTTGAAGCAATGAATAAAGACTGTATAATTTTTGCATTGGCTAATCCTACTCCAGAGATAATGCCAGATCTGGCAAAGGCAGGTGGAGCTAGAGTTATAGCTACAGGAAGATCAGATTTCCCAAATCAAATTAATAATGTATTAGTTTTTCCAGGTTTATTTAATGGTGTATTAAAGGTTAGAGCAAAAGAGATATGTGACGAAATGAAGATTGCAGCTGCAAAAGGAATTGCAGACTTAATAAAAGATAGTGAATTAACTGAAGATAATATAGTTCCTAGTGTGTTTGATAAAGGTGTTTGTGAAGCTGTTTCAAAGGCAGTAGTAGATACAGCTTGTAAACTTGGTTTGGTTAGAGAATATTTAATATAGAATTTGAGTGTTTATGATCATAAGCTTCAATAAACGAAAGGAAGATTATTAGTATGCCTATTGGAGTTATAATTAATAGTTTGGCAGTATTTTTAGGAGGCCTAGTTGGGGCGTTTTTAGGAGATAAAATTCCGGAAAGAGCACGTGCAAGTTTACCTTTAACCTCTGGTGTGGCATCTATGGCTATGGGAGTGAGTTTAATATTAAAGATGAATGCAATGCCTGCAGTTGTCTTATCATTAATTCTTGGCAGTGCTATAGGTGAGTTTACTAAATTTGAAAATGGAATTGAATGGTGTGTTCATCATATACGTGGACCAATTGAAAAAATATTTTCTAATAAAGGGACTGTAAATGATCAAAAAGAATTTATGGAAAAGTTTGTTGGTATAGTAATTTTGTTTTGCGCCAGTGGTACAGGAATATTTGGTGCATTAAAAGAAGGAATGACAGGTGATCATTCTATACTAATAACAAAGGCATTTCTTGACCTTTTCACAGCAGGAATTTTTGCAGCAGCCCTTGGTTATATAGTTTTGACCATATGTGTTCCACAATTTGTTGTACTGATATGCTTATTTTTTAGTGCGTCAATTATATTGCCAATGACCACACCTGCAATGGTGGCAGATTTTAGTGCTTGTGGTGGCATGATTATGTTGGCAACAGGCTTTCGTATAAGTGGTATAAAAGCTTTTCCAATTGCCAATATGTTACCTGCGCTTATACTCGTAATGCCAATATCCTATTTATGGACTGCACTTGTAAAATAAAATGTACCCTGCAAGATAGATTTAAATATCTATTTTGTAGGGTACATTTTAATATTCTTCGTATTTATTTTTTATGTTTAATAAAATATAAAAATACTTTATGACTAATGATCCAGTACTTTCACTGAAGCTCTTTCAAAAATTGATGTATTTAAAGTAATTTCAACTTTTTCTTTCCATTGAGTAATAACATCCACAGCCATTTGTCCCATTTCATAATGAGGAATGGTTAGAGTGGTAAGAGGAGGCGTTGTATATCTTGCCTCATTTATATCGCCTATACTAATTATAGAAATATCTTTTGGAATGCTAAGTCCATGTTCTCTAATGGCGCTCATAGCTCCAATGGCAATATTATCATTTGCACAACAAATTGCAGTTAGGTCACTAACCTTAGAAATTAATGAACTACAGGCTTCGTATCCTCCCTTTTGTGAGAAATCACTACTAGTAATATAGTTCTTATTGTATTCAATACCAGCAGCATCAATTGCTGCTTTAAATCCTTTTAGTCTTTCTATGGAAGTAAATACTTTTGATGGCCCTCCCATAAAAGCTATTTTTTTGTGTCCTCGTTGAATCAAGTACTCTGTAACTTTCTTACCCGCATCGAAGTCATTTATCATTACATAGGGGATCTCAATTCCCTGAGGAGCTAAAGATACGATTTTTAAGCCATATTTTTCATGTCTTAAAAGTTGATTTTCAAGCTTTTTTTTGTAATCCAATTGATCAAGTCCTCCACCAGCAAGTATTATGCCTTTTACCCTGTGCTGCCAAAGATGCTCGTGGTATCTCAATTCATCTTCAGGGTTACGACCTGTATTACATACAAAAGATAAATAACCAAGTTCACTGGCTCTATTAGTTACGCCATTAGCTATTTCTCCAAAATAAGAATCAGAAATATCTCTTACAATTAAACCTATAATGTCACTGAATTTTTTCTTTAATCCTTGAGCAGCTTTGTTAGGGGTATATTGTAACTCATCGATTACTTTTAATACTTTTTCACGCGTACTTGCAGCTACTGGATAATCAACATTATTTATTATACGTGAGACAGTAGTAACTGAAACACCTGCCTGTTTTGCAACATCAATAATAGAAACATTTTTCATATATATACTCTCCTAAAAAACAAAATTAAGGTCAAGTGATTCTTAGACTCAGGTGGAGTTTGCCTGTGAGGAATACCTCTCTACATCTGAGTCTTAGAAGAACTTATCCAGGCGCGTAGCAGTGCTTATCCCCAATTTGAGGTATTAGCAATGGTAGCGATCGGATAAAATGTTTTCTTTAAATTTATATTAAAAAGAAATTCATACTTTTATATTATATACAATTTTTAGCATATTAACAATGTGGCAAAGAGATAGAGTGCAATAAGAAAACATCTATTCCTTTAAAATATGAATGACAAAAATATTACTATTTTCTGTACCCATATTATAACACTATTTTCTGTGGCAATGCATAATATTTATAATTCACAGAGAATATTAGAAAACGTTGTCTGTAATATTTTTAAGTTAAATGGATATAAATGCTACTTATTTAGTGTCGTTAAATTTAGATATTATAAAGTTTGTGCCAATTATTAGATTATTAGAAAAATAGTTTTTGGGATAACTATTTAGATTTAAGTAGTTACTAAATAGTTGATTTTTAAAGCTTTTGAAGGTTCATGGTTGGCTTGAAATTAAGTTGTCGATATTAACACAAATGCTTAAAATATAAAATGATATTTTTATTTGATGAATATAATTCTTAAAAATTTTCAAAAAACTTGTTGACATTACAGAAAACGTTTTATATAATAAAGACATAGAAAACGTTCCCTATCAAAATATGACATAATTTTGATAAAGTTACTTTGTATCAAAATTATTTTATAAAAAATATAGTGTCAAAAATTTTGAAGAGGGTTTGTTTAAAAAATCATTTACAAATGGAGGAATTTAATAATGAAAAGAGAATGGGGTGGAATATATCCAGCAATAATGGTACCACTAAACGATGATTATTCAATCAATGAAAAGGAGTTCAACAATTATATAGACTGGTTACTTCAATATGCTGACAAAGGAATAGCAGGATTAGTTACAAATGGACATACTGGAGAAATAACAGGGTTTTCAAATGAAGAAAGAGCACATGTTACAAAATTAGCAGCTGACAGAGTTAAAGGCAAAGTTAAGATCATTTCAGGAGTTTGTGCAGAAGGAACTTTTGATGCTATAAATCAAGCTAAAGCAGCAGAAGCAGCAGGAGCTGATGGAATTTTACTTATGCCACCACACTTATGGTTAAGATTTGGTATTAAACCAGAAGGAGCTCTTAAATTTGTAAAAGATGTTGCAGAAGCTATAAATATAAAAATATTTATACATCTTTATCCTTCAAATACAAAATCATTTTATCCAATAGATTTATTATTAGAAATGTGCAAAATTCCAAATGTTGTAGCAGTTAAGATGGGAACTAGAGACATGCCTCTATATGAAAGAGACGTTCGTATATTAAGAGAAAAGACACCTGAAACAACATTGCTTACTTGCCACGATGAAAATGTTTTATCAACAATGATTCAAGGACTTGATGGAGCATTAATAGGTTTCTCTGGCTGCGTACCAGAATTAATAACTGCTTTATTTAAAGCTGTTCAAAATGAAGATTTAAAAGAAGCTAAAAAGGTTAATGAAAAATTATTTGCAGCAGCTCAAGGTATCTATGGAATAGGAGAACCTACAGGAGAAGCTCATGCAAGAATGAAAGAATTCTTAGTACAACGTAAAGTATTCACATCACCATTGATGAGACCACCTCTAATGCCTTTAAACCAACATGAAATAGATGTTGTTACTAAAGCATTAGCTGATTCAGGTGTTGAAAAAGTTAATTTAGTTTAGTGTGATATAAAATGTGCGTTTCTCAACATTGAGAAACGCACATTAAATAACGTTATGAGTAAACGATATCACTATTTGTGTGCTTTGAGCACAGTGAAAGGAAGTAGTTAATATGAGTGAAAGTTCAATAATTTCAGATTCTAATTCTTCACCAAATCGTGCTTCACAGCTTCTTGCACGTATGGAAAGTATTCCTTTTTCACGATGGCACATTAAGCCTCGAGTTATTGTAGGTACTGCTACTTTTTTTGATGGTTTTGATTCATTAACCCTTGCATATGCTATGCCAGTTTTAATTGGATTATGGCATTTAAAGGCTGGTCAAATTGGAATGCTAATTGCAGCAGGATATTTAGGCCAAGCAGTAGGTGCACTTATTTTTGGTGTTATAGCAGAACGCTTTGGTCGTATATTTAGTATAAAAGGTTCCATATTTTTAATGTCTGTGGTTGGAATTGCATGTATGTTTGCTGGCAATTATAATATATTATTTACACTAAGATTTTTACAAGGCGTTGGACTAGGAGGAGAAGTTCCTATTGCTGCTACATATATAAATGAATTATCACGAGCTCAAGGCCGTGGAAAGTTCTTTATGGTGTATGAAATGATATTTCCTATTAGTTTAATGATAACTGCACAGATTGGAGCCATAGTTGTACCAAGCTTGGGTTGGAAATGGATGTTTTTACTGGGTGGTGCAATAGGTTTAGTTATGCTGCCACTTTTCTTTATGCTTAGAGAATCACCACGTTGGTTGATAGGTAAAGGAAAATTCGATGAAGCTGAACGTGTCATTGAAGAAATGGAAGCAAGTACAGATAAGCGTTTGCCTGTAAATATGACGAATATAAACAAGCCAGCTAAAAAAGCTGATTGGAAAGAATTATTCTCTCCATTTTATCGCTGGAGAACCTTAGTGGTATGGGGATTGTGGTTTTCGGCATACTTCATATCTAATGGTTTAAATAACTGGCTTCCTAGCTTATACAAAACTGTTTACAAACTTCCACTATCAGAATCTTTACATGCAGCATCACTTACAAATGTTATACAAGTAGTTATGGTATTAGCATGTGCATTTCTTATTGATAAGATTGGACGTAAGAGATGGGCAACTGCGGCCTTCCTTATAGCTGGTTGTTTACTACTAGTACTTTTCCTTACTGGAGCAAAATCTGCAAGAAGTGTTATGTACTTAGGATCATCAGCTTATGGTGTTATAGGATCAATTACTGTTCTTCTTTATTTATATACTCCAGAAATATATCCTACAAGGATGAGAGCTATTGGAACAGCATTTGCTACAACGTGGCTTCGTCTTGCTTCTGCAATAGGGCCTATGATAATTGGAATTGTATTAGATGCTAAAGGAATTTCATATGTATTTGTTGGTTTTGCAATTATTTGTATTATAGGTTCATTAATAGCTACAAGAATGATTGAAACACGTGAAAAAGTACTTGAGGAGATTGCTCCTTAAATAAAGCTATGATTAACCCTTACATAAAGAAAATATGCATATTATCATACATATTTTAAAGTGTGTATGATAATGTGTGTATTTTCTTTATTATAGATTATGAGATTAAAGTAAAGGAGATGAGAGATTACTATGAAGCTAGTTAATTTTAAAGTTGGAGAAAAAATTAGGTTAGGTATTAAGACAGAGAACGGTATTATAGATGCAGTAAAAGCTGCTGAAGATTATTCTCTTAAATCATATAACACTATAGAGGAAGTTATTGATGAAGGAGAAAAAGCTTTACTCCAATTAAATGAATTGATGAAAAAAGGAGTAGAAACAATTCCTGAAGATGAAATTATTTATGCTCCACCTGTGATAAAACCAGAAAAAATTCTTTGTATTGCTTCAAATTACATAACTCATTCACAAAAATCTAATGCAGATGTTAAAGCTTTGCCAGTGATATTTAGTAAATTCAACAATGCACTTGCTGCGCATAATCAAATTATTTCTCTACCAAAGTGTGGTGAAAAATTTGACTATGAAGCAGAATTAGTTATTGTTATTGGAAAAGAAGCTAAAAATGTTTCTAAAGAAGATGCACTTTCCTGTGTGTTTGGATATACTGCTGGAAATGATTTATCTGCTAGAGACCTTCAACGCAAAACTCATCAATGGTTAATAGGAAAAACCTGTGATAATTTTGCACCTATTGGACCTTGTTTGGTAACAGCTGATGAAATAGATGCTTCAAATTTAAAAATCCAGTGTAAAGTAAATAGAGAACTTAGGCAATATGGCAATACTAGAGATATGATTTTTGATTGTGCAGAAATGGTAAGTTACATATCTAATTATATGACACTAAAGCCTGGAGATATCATCTTTACTGGAACACCTGGAGGAGCTATTTCAACTTATCCAGAAGATAAACAAGAGTGGTTGAAGTCTGGAGATGAAATTACTGTTTCTATTGAAAAAATTGGTGATATCATAAATGTATTAAAATAGATTATTTATATAAAGATAAAAAATAAAAATCAGCCTATATCTTCAATTGACATATACAAGATATAGGCTGATTTTTATAAAAGTTAAAGAATGAGGGGGATAAATTTGTGAAAACTAAAAATACATTTTCAAGTATAAAAAACAAGTTAATGCTTATTATGATAGTTATCGGTATCGCTCCAATAATATCTTTAGGCATTTTCTCTAATATTAAAACTGACAGTATTGTGAGAAATAGGTTTGAAGTTTCAACTAGCCAAACAATTCAAGAAGTTAATAGAGGAATAGAAAACTTTTTTGAAGGAATGTCTACACCTTTAATATTTATGGATAATAATTCATATATAAAAGAAATAAAAGCACATCCGGAGAATGTATCAATATTAAATTCTATTTTTAAAGATGTAAAATCTAGTAATGAATGCATTGAAAGTGTTATATTTGGATTACCTGATAAAACAGTGTATGTATGTCCTGAAAGCAGCACTACACTAGATCCAACAACCAGACCTTGGTATATAGGTGCTATGGCTAAAAAGGGAAAGGTATTTTACTCTGATCCATATGTTGGTTTATTGACCAAGAAAAATCTTGTCACAATTTCTATGACTGTTGAAAATAATAATCAGGTAATTGGAGTTATAGGAATAACTATAAATCTTGATAAGTTATCCAATAAACTATCAAGTATAAAAATTGGACAGAAAGGTTATATATATGTAACTGATTCAAAGGGTATTTTAGTAGCTCATCCTGATAAAAAGCTAATAGGTACAGATACAATAAAAAAATTGTCAATATGGGAAATGGCAAAAAACAGAGAATCAGGATTTCAAAAAGATAATGCTAAAAATGCCAATAATATTATTATTTATGACACAAATAAATTGACCAATTGGAAGTTATTTGCGTCAATGCCTAACTCTGAAATAAACAATGATCTTAATTATTTAAAAAAGTATTCAATTGCATTTATTTTTATAATGCTTGTACTTTCGGGAATAGCAGCATTAATTGTGAGTAGAAGGATCACAAAAAACATATTTAAATTACAAAATGCATTTAATAAGGCGGCTTATGGTGACTTGTCAATTCGGACAGATATTAATAGCAAAGATGAGTTCGGAAAATTAGGAAATGATTTTAATAAAATGGTAGAAGGTATAGGAACATTGATATGCAATGTAAAAGAATCTGCTGATATTTTAAATGAAAATTCAAATACAATAACTTCAATGGCTAAGGAAAGTGATGATGCCGTTAAAGAAGTGGCAGCAACAATAGGTCAAATTGCAGATGGAACTTCAAATCAGTCAATGAATGTAGATGAAGGAGTTAAAGAATTAGAACAGGTTAGCAATAAAATAGATAATATTTCTGAACTTACAAATAAAATGTCTAATGAATCAGAAAATACCAATAGGTTAAGCAAAAAAGGATTAGAAGTAGTGGAAATTCTTACTGAAAAATCTGCCAATACTGATAAATCTACAATGGAGGTTAATGACATTGTGCTGGATGTACATAAATCATCCAATGAAATTAGTGCTATTACTGATACCATTAATCAAATATCATCACAAACTAACCTGTTAGCATTAAATGCTGCAATAGAGGCGGCAAGAGCAGGTGAGGCTGGCAAAGGATTTTCTGTAGTGGCAGATGAAATTCGTAAACTTGCTGAAGAATCTACTTATGCAACTGAACAGATTCAAGCATTGATTGGTAGTATTAGAGGAAAGGCACAAACAGCAGTTAAAGCAATGGAGGAAACAAAGAACAGTGTAAAAGAACAGAATAGTGCTGTTTTTGAAACAAAAACTATATTTGGAGAAATATTAGCTTCAATAAATAAACTAACTTCGCAAATTCAATTAGTTAAGGAAAAGGCAGAAGAAACTACTAATAATAAAGATGTAATAATAGCTAAAATGCAAAACATATCTGCAGTTTCAGAAGAAATTGCTGCAAGCACAGAAGAAGTTTCAGCATCTGGAGAAGAGATTACAGCAACAATGGATGAATTTTTAACCAATGCAAATTCTTTAAAACAATTATCAATAGAACTTGAAGTGCAAATGAATAAATTTAAGTTATAAAATACTTTGGCAAAAACAAATTGGGATGCTGCATTTAGGCAGCATCCCAATTTTCTTTATATTAGGGAAGGGTGAATTAACTTTTGTTTAAGGTGCAATTTCTTCCAAGGATTTTCCGGTTGTTTCAACCATTCGTGTAGCTATTATTGAACCTATAATACAAATAACTGCAAAACCAAGAAATACATATGAAATTCCTTTAGCATCTAATACGATTCCAATTATCATAGGTCCTATTGCGGAAGCAAGACGAAGCCATGTTGTAGCAAATGCTGTTCCAAGAGCTCTCATTCTTGTAGGATATATTTCTGGAGTATAAAGGTATAGCAAAACAGTAATTGATCCTATAACACCATAAGATAATGATCCCAAGTACATAACACTTTTTGCAGATCCTGCTCCATTTAAGAATAGTGTTGCAAGTAAACAACCAGCAACAAGGAAAGCCACAGTTGCCCATCTTCTACGTCCAATCTTATCAATTAGCAATGCACATGTTAATACTATAACTACTTGAACAATATTTGTAAGGGATGCTGCATGTAAAGATTCTGAAAGTGGAAGTTTGTAAACAGTTTTGTATAAGCTAGGAAGCCAGTTATTTAAACCATTAGATATAAAGTATGCTGAAAACCATAATCCCCATACTACTAGTGTTCTCCAGCGGTAGAATGGTGAGAATAGTTCAGTCCATTTTGCTTTAACTACTGGTTTGTTTACATCCATACTAACAGGTACACGCACATCTGTACTTGCTTCCATTTCTTTAATAACACGTTCAGCCTCATCAAGTCTACCTTTAGAAATTAACCAACGTGGTGATTCTTTAAGTGTAAAGAAAAGAGGTAGAATAATTAAACCTGCTGCACCACCTATCAAGAATATCCATTTCCAACCGTAATGTGGTACAATAAAAGCTGCAATTTGTGCAGTTAGCATCAAACTAATAGGAAATATCATCTCATAGAGCATAAAGAATTTTCCACGCCCATGTGCTGCTGACAATTCGTTTATATAAGTGGCAGCAACAGGAACTTCACCGCCCAATCCAACACCTTGCAGGAATCGTAATGTAAACAATATATTATAATTGCCAGCAAACATACATGCAATTCCTATTACAGACATTAGAAAGATAGAACCTTTTACACTAGTTACACGACCAAAGCGTTCTGCTATAACACCAAAAATAAGTGCACCTACTGCTTGACCTAAGTAACCTGCTGCAATTAGCATTCCAATTTGACCAGCAGTTAAATGCCATAATCCAATTAAAACTGGCATAGCATATGCAAGAGATAGTGAATCAAAACCATCAAAAAATGTAGCAGTACCTATAATAACACGTGGTTTGATATGCCATCGTGAAAAAGGGATACTTGCTAGACGAGTAAGGAGTTCTGAGGCACGGTTTGTTGAAGAGTTTAAATTTGCATTTTCATTCATATTAACAATCCTTCCTTTCGCTGTGTCTAGAACACAAAAAAATGGTAAAACGTTTACTTATCATATTATTTAATATGCGTTTCTTAATATTAAGAAACGCATATATTGTGGGAAAAGTATGTCATAATTTGATAGAGAACGTTTTCTGTAATTTTATTATATAAAACGTTTTCTATCGTGTCAACAATTTTTTAAATTTTTTAAAAATTATACTGTTTTTTGAACATATGTACCATTTTGACTAGTATGATTATAAGCTAAATGAAACTTTTATAAAACTTAAAAATATCGATAAAGTCAACATCATCAGCTAAGTATCTAAATTTTTCATTTAGATATTTATATGAAAAATTAATGCTTTTATTATTATAATATTTAAATCTGGGTACATTAAAAAAATAGCAGTTCCATCAGCTTAATGTAAGAAAAATACAGATAATATTTTCTAAAAAGTTTATGGATAGAAATATACTTGTTGCAATACAACTGAATAATGCTATAATTAAATGTAAAAAAATGAAATATTTCTTGTGAATATTGATTTTTTTAAAATAAAAGCTTTTTTTTATCATACTTATTACTTTTTTATATTGTTAATATGTTAAAAATTATATATAATATGCATGAATGAGAAAATTTAAATACAAATTTTTTATAATGTATATGTATATTAATCTCTATAAGACTGTGGCTTTTGATAATTTCTAGATGTAAGTATATATTATAATATTTTTAACTATATGTAATTAAAGAATGATGTAAATTAAAGAAAACGTTTTATCCGATCGCTACCATTGCTAATACCTCAAGTTGGGGATAAGCACTGCTACGCGCCTGGATAAGTTCTTCTAAGACTCAGATGTAGAGAGGTATTCCTCACAGGCAAACTCCACCTGAGTCTAAGAATCACTTGACGTTAATTTTGTTTTTTAGGAGAGTATACATATGAAAAATGTTTCGATTGTAGATGTAGCAAAACAAGCAGGAGTTTCAGTTACTACTGTGTCGCGTATAATAAATAATGTTAATTATCCAGTAGCGGCAATTACGCGTGAAAAAGTATTGAAAGTAATTGATGAATTACAATATACCCCTAATAAAGCTGCTCAGGGGTTAAAGAGAAAGTTTAGCGATATTATAGGTCTAATTGTAAGAGATGTTTCAGATTCTTATTTTGGAGAAATAGCTAATGGAGTAACTAATAGAGCTAGTGAACTTGGTTATTTGTCTTTTGTCTGTAATACAGGACGTAATCCTCAAGATGAATTGAGGTACCATTATCATCTTTGGCAGCATAGGGTAAAAGGTATAATACTGGCAGGTGGAGGATTTGATCAGCTGGATTATAAAGAAAAGCTTCAGAATCAAGTTGTGAGATATGAAAAATATGGCTTAAAAATTGTATCCTTGGCTCCTCAAGGAATTCAAATTCCCTATGTGATGATAAATGATTTTGATGCTGGCAGAAAAGTTACTGAATACTTAATTCAACGAAGACATACAAAAATCGGTTTTATCGGTGGTCCGCAAAAAATATTTGCATCCATGGAGAGATTAAAGGGATTTAAAGCAGCAATTGATGCTGCTGGCATTGAGTACAATAAGAAGTATATTACCAGTAGTGAGTTTTCTCAAAAAGGGGGATATGATGCTTGTAAATCATTGATGTCCAAGGGTAAAGAATTAACAGCAATTTGTTGTGCAAATGATAATATTGCTATTGGAGCTATGAGCGCTGTTAGAGAACATGGATTAAGCATTCCAAAGGATATTTCTGTAATCAGTATAGGTGATATAAAGGATGCAAAGTACACAAATCCTCCTCTTACAACACTAACAATTCCTCATTATGAAATGGGACAAATGGCTGTAGATGTTATTACACAGTGGAAAGAGAAAGTTGAAATTACTTTAAGTACATCAATATTCGAGAGGGAATCTGTTAGAGTATTAGATAATTAAACATAATGTATTTTTTGAAAAAAGTTAGAGAAGCATATATTGCTATCAAAGATGGCATAGTGCTTCTTTTTTTATTGCATAGAAATTTTTTGTTTTTTCGCATAAAAAGCATTCTGTAAAATATTTTAGTTTCTATGAGAAAAAAATGATATTTATCCAACACTTGTCTATTATATGTTGAGTAACCAACAAATCATAAGTAGATTAATGATTGAAGTTACACAACACACACTTTATAATAAACACATGTTGATTACTGCACAAGCGTTTTATATACTTCAATACAAGTTTTACAAAAGAAACTCAAAATATTATGGTGTTTTCACATTGCAGCCATTATATCATTGAAATTAGAGGAGGTATACCATGAATAAAAAAATTTTATCTTTTTGCTCACTGTTTATAAGTGTAATTATGCTAAGTGGATGTGGTAGTAAGGGTGATTCAGAAAAAAATACTTCTAAAAATTATCCAGTTAAAGTTTTAGAACTGAAAAATGAAAACAATCCTGTTTCATTGGAATATGAAGGAATAACAGGTGGCAGTGAGGTGAGAAAACTTTCCTTCAAAAGTTCAGGTAAGATATCTAAAATATATGTGTCAAAGGGTCAGGAGATAAAGAAGGGTGATACTTTAGTTGAGCTTGATAAAAGTGATTTGAACTTTGCAATGGAAGCTTCTAAAGCTCAGATGGATTCGGCTTCTGCACAATATGATAAGGCAGTAAATGGAGCACAGCAAGAAGACATAAGTAAAGCTGATATAGCAGTAAAAAATGCACAGGATAACTACAATTATTATAAAGACCTATATGATAAAAATGTGAAATTATATAATGCTGGGGCGATTTCAAAACAAGATTTAAATAGTTGTAAGCTTCAGTTAGATAGTACTGTCAGTGCTTTAAATGGTGCAAAACAAAGCTTACAGCAGCTTCAAAATGGAAGTAGATCAGAAGATAAACAAGCTTTATCAGCACAAGTAAATGCAGCAAAAGCTGATTATGATTCAAAGGCTAATTTAGTTCAGGATGGAACTTTGGTTGCCGATTCAGATGGTTATGTTGTAGATGTACTTTGTAAAGAAGGAGAAATGCAGCCTGCAGGAAACCCTGTTATTTTAGTAAGAAGTAAAAATCAAGTTGTTACCATAGGTTTATCCTCTGATGATGTTAAAAAAGTAAAAATAGGTGCAAAGGCTCAAGTTAAAGTTAGCAATAATAAGGTAGATGGGGAAATTTCAAATATAGTCCAAATGTCAGATAAAACCTCTGGAACCTATAGTGCTGAAATTAAGCTTTTAAAACCTGTAGATAATAATACATTTTATGTTGGTGATACTGTAAAAACTTATATTAGCATGGGAAATAAAAATGGAATATGGATTCCTATTAGCAGTATTTTAAATGATGGAGAAGACTATGTTTATGTATCGGAAAATGGACGAGCTGTTAGAAAAAATGTAACCTTAGGGGCTACAGATGAGGGTAAAGTTTCAGCAGAAGGTTTAAAGTCTGGAGATAAGCTTATTATTGAAGGTATGAAAAACATAAAAGCTGGCTACAGCCTTGCAATAAAGTAAAGGAGAATTAATTATGAGATTAATTAAAGCAGCCATAAAAAATAAAAAGATTATATTTGTCTTAGTACTTATTGCTATTATAAGTGGTTTCTATTGTTATCACATTATTCCTAAGCAAGAAAGTCCTGATGTTTCATCTCCTGCTGCCATGATTACTACCATATATCCTGGTGCTTCACCTAGTGATATAGAAAAACTGGTATCAAAAAAAATAGAGGATAAGGTGGAAGAAATAAGTGGTTTTGATTATGTAGAATCTTACTCACAAAACAGTGCTTCCATAGTTATTGTAAATTTAAACAATGATGCAGATAAGGATAAAGCTTGGAGGGATTTAAGAGATAAAATAAAGGATTTACAATCTGAGCTTCCAGAGGGTTGTCAGGAGAGTAAAATAGATACTAAGCTAACAGAAACCACAGGTATGATTATAAGTATATCAGGGAAAAATTATTCCTATGAACAGCTTGGAAATTATGCAGATGATATAAAGAAACAATTGAGTAATGTGAGTGGTATTTCTAGATTTGATATAGAAGGTAAACAGAAAAAGCAGGTAAAGGTAGAAGTTGATTGGACTAAGATAAATAAGTATCCTATTTCCATTGAAGATGTGTGTTCTGTGTTGAAAGCACAAAATATAGATATTCCTTCAGGATCTTTAAATTTAGCTACTGGAAAAATAAAGGTTAAAACACCAGGTACTTTTACATCTCTTCAGGATATACAAAATACTATTGTTGGCGTATCAGGAAACAGTGGAGAAACTGTAAAGATTAAAGATATAGCAAAGGTATCTATGGATTATGATGATGATTCTAATTATAAATATACCGATAATGGAAGCAATGCAGTACTGCTTTCAGGATATTTTCAGGATAATAAGAATATTGTTTTAATAGGTGATGATATAACAAAAAAATTGGATAGTATAAAAAAGCAGCTTCCAAAAGATTTAACTATAGATCAAGTTACGTATCAACCTAAGGATGTAAATGATTCAGTATCATTTTTTATGAAGAACCTTGAAGAAGGGGTAATTTTAGTAGTTATAGTTGTACTTATAGGTATGGGGCTTAGAAATGCCTTAGTAGTATCATCAGTTATTCCAATATCTATAGGAATGTCCTTTTTAGTAATGTACGTACTTGGAATAAAAGTCCAGCAAATGTCTACTACGGCACTTATTATAGCACTGGGAATACTGGTGGACGATGCCATTGTAATAGGCGATATTATACAGGTAGGTATAGATGAAGGAGAAAAACCTGATGAGGCGGCTTTTAAAGGTTTAAAAAAGTTGTTTGTACCTGTATTTACTTCCACCTTAATTATTGTTGGAGCTTTTTTACCACTGTTAACTATACCTGGAGAAGTAGGTGAGTTTTTAAAAACATTACCTCAAGTGGTAATAATTTGCGTAACCTGCTCCTATATATCAGCTTTATTTGTAACTCCAGCTATGTCTGCTTTAGCTTTTAAAAAGAGTAAATGCGTTAACAAGGAAAGTAAGATCAAAAGAATGTTTCATAAGCTTTTAACTTATGGACTTGCTCATAAAAAGAAAGTTATTATTGCAGCTTTGATAATATTTGTAGTATCTGTAGGAATAACAAAAACTTTAGGAATGCAGTTTTTCCCTTATGCAGATAAAAATCTAATATATATAGATGTTACTAATGAAAAAGTTGAAGATATTAATAGTACATCAAAGTTAGTAAAACAAGTGGAAGATGTATTAAAGTCACAAAAGGAAGTTACATCCTATACTTCAGCCATAGGTGGTGGAATGCCTAGATTTTATATTACATTGCCTACGGTAACTCCATCAAAGGATACTGCTCAAATTTTGGCAAAGGTAGATTTAAATAAAACTAAAAAATTCAGCACTAATAAAGAGCTGACTCAGTATGTACAAGGTTTACTGGATAATAAAATTTCAGGAGGTACAGCTACAGTAAAGTTATTAGAAGTAGCTGAACCTATAGGTGCTCCTGTAAGATTAAGACTTACTGGAGAAGATTTGGATCAAGTATATGCAGCTTCCGATAAAATACAGCAGGCGTTAAAAAACATTCCTGGAACATTAAATGTAAGGGATGATGCTGCAAAAAAGACTTATCAATATGAAGTAAACATAGATGATGCAAAAGCATCAATCCTTGGTTTATTAAAGTCAGATATATTAAAACAAATAAACATTGCATTAAAAGGTTACAGTAGTTCTGTATACAGAAAAAATGGAAGTGAGTATGACATACTAGTAAAAACTAATATAGCTTCTGTTAAGGATCTTGAAAATTTGCAGATTAAATCCAGTGTTACAAGTAATAAAGTACAGCTGTCACAAGTAGCTTCTGTTAAATTGAGTTCAGAGCTAGATCAGATAAAACATTATAAGAAGGATAAAACTATCACTGTGTACAGCGATGTAAAAACAGGTTATAACTCAGTAGATGTGGAAGATACACTAAGCAGCAAAATAAGTAAAATGGATTTAAATGGAGTAAATGTTATCTATGATGGTGAAAAGTATCAAATAGAAAAGAACTTCACCAGCCTTGCTTTAGCAGGGGTACTTACTATACTTATAATTTATATATTGCTATTTATTCAATTTAAATCTTTTGTTCAGCCTCTTGTAATTATGTGTTCACTCCCATTAGCCTTAATAGGGGTAGTAATAGGACTTCTAGTATTCCAAATGCCATTATCTCTAACTGCTGTAATGGGAATAATAAGCTTAATTGGAGTAGTTATAAGAAATGCTATACTGCTTATAGAATATATAATTGAAGGAATGAAAGAAGGACTTTCCATAGATGAAGCTTGTATTCATGCTGTAAGCCAAAGATTTAGACCTATAATATTAAGTTCTGTGGCAACTATCACAGGTATAATTCCACTTGCATTTTCAAAAAGTGCCTTGTTTGGACCTATGTCAGTAACTATAATGTTTGGACTTTTGGCAGCTACCTTCCTTACTTTTATAGTAGTTCCTGTTGTATATTCTATAGTTAACACAAAGCTAGATGATGGTAGTTTAAAGTTACAGTTTAATGGTTTATTGAAAAAAACAGGGATGATAAATGTATGGGAAAAGGTAAAAGAGATAAATTTACAGGAAAAAATAAAATCTATAATTGATAAAGTTAAGGGTATTAGAAAATAGATTAATATTTATGAAATATGTGATTTAAGAAAGAGGACGTTTGGTATTAAGAACGTCCTTTTCCTTGAACAAGACTAGCTATGGTTGAGAATGAACTAGAGTTTGATAAGGTATGGTAAAGGATTAAGTTTTATTTTAATCGAAATTTAGTAATAGCTCATAATATTCGTTATTGGATTGATTTATCTTTTAAATTTTTACCTACTGAATTAATGATAGTTTTTAACACACTTCCAAATGCTCTTTTTAATAAATTGATTTGTACATCATAAAAATAATTAGAATTTATCCATCCTTTTTCCTTCCAAAAATCATAATCTGCTTGGGAAGTGAAAGTTTTGCTCCTTAAACAGTTGAACATAAAAATGTCATAAAAGGTAGGAATAGGTGGTTTATTATTTTCTATAATTTCCATAAAGTTTTTCCCAAACCTTTCAATCTTTTGAACATTTGTTTTATGGTAGTATTCATCGTATCCCCATGCTGAAGTATCATTTTTGTTTTCAAAAAACATAGGGGAAATAATATTAATTGCTCCTACTAAATTGCACCCCCATCCGCACATGGTCATTTTAAGATATTTACTCACTTGCTTATGCCCACCACCGCCTGTCGTTACAACTGTTAACGCAGGTTTTCCTATTAACTCTTGACGATGAAACAGGTAGGATAGCCTGTCAAACAATCGCTTTAGTGGTGACGGTACTTGATAGGCATATACAGGTGTTGCAAAAACAATACCATCTGCATTTAATAGTTTTTCTTTAATTCGGGGTACATCATCTTTGCAAGGACATAGGTTTTCACTTTTTTTGAAGCACATATCACATCCTTTACAATCTTCAATCATATAATCCTTCAAAAATACGTATTCAAACTCTGCAGTACATTTTTTTTGTAATATCTCCTCAATTAGTTTACACACATTATAACTATCTTTTTTTCTTGGACTTCCCATTAGCACAATAACTTTCATTTTATCAATCCTTTCTTGTTTGTATCCAACGTTGGATATAAACATTGTTTTTTTATCCTATCCATTCAAGGATAGGATAAATGATTATCTTTTTAAAGCTTTAATCAATTGATCTAATTTCTCAGGTGCAGTATCCGGATTATTTAATATTTGATATTTTAGGCTTTCTATATCTTCTGCCATGTCAAATTCTATATCTTTTGCATTTGAAAAATCAAACTTTAAAATTAAATTGGATATTTCATTACTTGCTTCAATGCAAGCGTCCATGTCGTCAATCAGAGCATTATGCCACTTAATTTGATATTCAAGATTAGATAACATCATTTCAAAAGCAATTTTTTCTACTGCTAAGGTTTGTTCATTAACTTTAATTTTTTGCCATTTTTCAAGATGCTTTTTTTGAACATTCAACTTTTCAATATGTTCTTTTAACTCAGTAAACATAACATTCTTATCAAGGGTATTTAACAATGGATAAATGATAAATTTGTCAGAGCCAACCTCACAGATCTGGCAATTTAGTTCTTGTTTAACCAATTCTTTTAATTCATTTTTACCTTTTTCTGTAATTGAATAAATTTTACGAACCTTAGTTCCAATACCTGCCTTCTCTGATAATACAATAAGACCTTCTTTTTCAAGCTTATTCAAAGCATAATAAATAGAGCCAGATTGGATTTTAGTCCAACTATCCATATGATTTACTTGTATAAATTTCTGAATTTCATACCCATGTGTAGGTTTAATACTCAGATAGTATAGTATCAATACTTTAATAATGAAAAACACCTCCTATCCAATATTGGATGTAATTAGTATATATATAATGTTGGATAATGTCAACAATAAATTAATACTTATGAGATATGTGATTTAAGAAAGAGGACGCTTGGTATTAAGAACATCCTCAATTCTTATGCTTTTTTTCATTTAAAGTGATGATATAATTTAATGAGAAATATTAAGGAGGAAAAAATGAATTTTACAGCTATAGATTTTGAAACTGCAAATGAAAGAAGGAATAGTCCATGCTCAATTGGTATTGCTGTTGTGAAAAATGGACATGTTGTAGAAAAAATACATCACTTAATACGACCTAAAGAAATGAGATTTATGCCAATTAATATTGGAATTCATGGAATAAGACCAGCTACGGTTCAGAATGAACCAGAGTTTGATAAGGTATGGGAAAAGATTAAGCATTATTTTAATGGGAATTTAGTAATAGCTCATAACGCTTCCTTTGATATATCAGTTTTAAGGAAGACTACAGAACTTTATGATATAGATTTGCCAGAGTTTAAATATATTTGTACCATGAAACTTAGCAAAAATTTTTATAAAGGAATTGAAAATGCAAAGTTAAACACAGTAAATGACTTTTTAGGATATGAGTTCAAACACCATGATGCATTATATGATGCTCTTGCATGCAGCAATATATTACTTAATATAGCAGCGGAATTAAAATGTGATGATATTGAGGAAATATCTAAACTGGTAGGAGTAAGTATTGGGACTGTAGATGGTATTGGATATAAGCCGTCACGTATTAAAGGATCGGTAATAAAAACGTCTAATAGAATTTATGTTCCTAAAAAACGAAGTGTATTTAAAAGATTAAAAGCTGATGCATATAAAAATGAAGTAGTGGTATTCACTGGAAGGCTGGACTCTATGCCAAGAGATGAAGCTATGAGATTAGTCAGAGTACTTGGAGGAAGTGCAGGAAGTTCTGTTACAAGAAAAACCACAATTTTAGTAACTAACATGAAAGATGTAAAAGATTTGTGTAGAGAAGAAATGAGTACTAAGCTTAAAAGAGCAGTGGATTTAAATGCAAAAGGACAAAATATAAGGTTTTTAAATGAAGAGGAGTTTTTAGGAATAAAATAAGGTTAGTGGATTTTAAAGGTTATATTTTTTATATAACAATAGACCAGTGTAAATGATAAAGTGGATGGCTGTATGCCTTAATTGGGCACATACAGAATCTGTGAGGGGGAAAGTTCGTAAAGGCTTTCCCTACTCGACTATCATAAGTAAGTGAAGCTTATAGCTTTAACCATTGATATTACTTGGGTAAAGCTATTTTAAATTATAAAAGGCAGTGTTCTAAGCAATGTTATTCTTGCAAATTCAAAAACTTTATTATATAACTTAAAGTGTAAAATTCCCTGTCTAGCTTTGTAACAATTGACTTTAGTCCTGTAATTATTTTTTCTTCTGTAAAATTTTCTAGTAGAAGCATAATATTTAATGTATTAAGGCCGCCGTCTTTTGTATCAAGGACTCGTGCTTTTTTTATATACTTGTTTTCCATAGCAGTTAAAACAGCACTTCTTAACTCGTCACTGATTTCCAATTTTGGCATTTCTTCAAAAATTCTGATGCCAGGGGTATTTATATTAATATTTTTAGCTTTGCTCATATCAGTAGATAAGAATATAGTATTTATAAACTTTACATCCTTGAAATTAGTATCTTCCAGCTTAACAGAGTCAAAAATAGCATTTTCAAAAATAGAACTTTTAAAGTCACTGCCTTTTAAATTTGTTCCAATAAATTCTGCATATTTAAAGCTGCACTTTAAGAAATTGGTAGATTTAAAATGTGCCCCTCTAAAGCTTACAAAATCAAAAATTGAGCCTGAAAAGTCACAGTTATAACAATTGCTTCTCTCTAGGTTTTTGTACATAAAGTTTTTATCTTTTTTTTCTATATTGTTGTAGTTGAAATTTCCCGTAACACTTCTATTTGTTGCCATGCTTCTCTTCACCTAAGTCCCTTCTTGGTATTTTAAATTTAATAGCTTTTTCTATTTCTTCAAGTCTCAATCTGTCTTTTGGGTCAATAAATAGGCAGGTGTAGCCTTCCTCTCCGGCTCTTCCGGTTCTGCCGATTCGATGTATATAACTTTCTGCACTTTCAGGTATGTCATAGTTATATATATGGCTGACTCCGCTTATATCAAGTCCCCTAGATGCAACATCCGTTGCTATTAAGTATTGAAAATCACCATTTCTAAAGGCTTTCATTATCCTTTCACGTTTTGATTGAAGTATATCACTGTGCAGCTTTTTGCAGTCGTAGCCTCGTTTATATAATGCTAATTCCAGTTCGTCTGCTCTTCTTTTAGTTCTGCAAAATATTATAGCCATATATGGATTGTCTTGATTGAGCACAGCGCACAAAGCATCCTGTTTTCTTCTGTCTGTAGTTTCTACTACCTGTTGTTTAATAGCATCAAGAGTTACTTCTTCTTTATTTATTGTTACTGCTAACGGTTCTTTCGTATATCTATAAGCCAGTCTTTTAACATCTGAATTTATGGTTGCAGAGAAACAAAGGGTTTGGCGTTTTTTAGAGGTTTCCTTTATAATTGTCTCCACATCATTTTTAAAGCCCATTAAAAGCATTTGATCTGCTTCATCTAGTACAAAGGTTTTTAATTTACTTAAATCTATGGTTTTTCTTTCAAGATGATCAAGAAGTCTTCCCGGGGTTGCAATAATAAGATGGATACCTGTTTTTAGCTTCTTAAGCTGAGATCCTATATCCTTACCTCCATAGGCTGCCAATATATTAATATCCTTAGCCTGTTTAAGCTTTAGAGCTTCCTCGGTTATCTGAAGGGCAAGCTCCCTTGTAGGAGTTAAAATCAAGGCTTGAACTGCGTCCACCTTAGTTGAGATATTTTCAAAAATGGGAAGCAAAAACGCCAGTGTTTTTCCTGTGCCGGTTTGAGATTCCACTATAACATCTCTTCCATTCTTTATAAAACTGATGCTTTCGGCTTGAACCGGTGTGGGCTCAGTGATGCCATTACTTTTTAATATCTTTACTATATCTTCGCTGATTCCTAATTGGTTAAAATTCATTATTTTGTACCTCCATTGTTATAGTGTTCCATTTATAAAGTTAAATTAATACATGTGGAAGAAGGTTTTTGTAATTAAGAGTAGATGGTGTAAGGAGAAAATAAAAATGAGAGCATAGATAATAAAAGCTTATGTATGTTCTCACTTTTAGTTATTACTGAAAAAAATCCTCAATGCTGGTGGCTTCAATATCAGCAACACCTATATATCTAAGAGTCATATCAGGGGTAGAGTGACTAAATAAGTTCTGCAGCAAGGCTATATCATTATACTTTTTATAATGGTGATATCCAAAGGTTTTTCTGAGTGTATGAGTGCCAAGATTATCTAGACCAAGTTTTTGGCTTATTTCATTCAGCCACTTATAGGCTTGCTTGTTTGTTATAGGACTTTTTCCACCTTTTCTACTTGGAAAAAGCAGTTCTCCTGCAGACATTCCAAGTATAAACTTCTGAAGTTCTTTGTAAGTTTCAGGAGACACGGCATATTTCAATAGCTTGCCGGTTCTATCTTCCTTTACTTCAATTTGAGACTTATTTTTCACATCCCAAACTGTAAGATTTATTATATCTATAATCTTTAAGCCCGTATTTATTGCTATATCAAATAGTAAATAATTTTTATATCCGGCCTTAAGCAATTCCGATTTTACCGTATTAATTAAGTTAGTATCCTTTATTGGCTGAATAAGTTTCATATTGTTCCTCCCTCTCAATGGAAGCTCAATTAGAACCTTCTGGCTGCCATATCCTTTAATCATATACTATTTATAAGAATTAAACAAATAATTTATATCAAGTGATTCTTAGACTCAGGTGGAGTTTGCCTGTGAGGAATACCTATCTTCATCTGAGTATTAGAAGAACTTATCCAGGCGCGTAGCATTGCTTATTCCACACTTGAAGAAGGGGGGATTAGAAATGGTAGCGATCGGATAAACGTGCTAATTAAAAGAAACAACTTGCTTTATTTAATAACTATGTTTTTCTTAGTAAGAACTTAAATTAATGGTTAACAATTCAACAAAATATATTTCAGTTAGTACTTTTTATTAATAATAAAAAAACAGAAACCAGATTACCTATAATACTGAATTAGGTACTCTGGTTTCTATCCTTTTACAAACTTATTTTTCAAACAATAATCACCTTAAACAATTTGCCTAAATGTAACATCTAGATTTTCCAATTTCACTTGATTAATTAACTTTGTAACTCAATTCTCACTATAGTAAGAGAATTTCTATAACATATTAATATTTAATCGTTATTAACTCCAATTTAAAACTTATTAACCATTTTTATATTTTTTCTAACTTTAATCCTTTAAACTAAACTAACCGAACAAGAATAAATAGTTAACTATTGGGCTTTTAAATCACATAAGGACATATAACTTTAATCTAAACAAATAACTAAAATTACTGAGTTAGAACTTTTTTTAAATAGCTTTAATTGAGAACTTGACTTAAAAATTAATTTAATTATACATTTGGATTAGCTAACTGTTTTGGTGGACTCACCTCGCTTTTTTTGTGTATTTACTTTCAGTTTGAAAATAGCTATTTTCAAAACTAAAAGTATGCATTAACTTAACATTTTTTAATAACTAATTAGTTACCTTAAAATTATTATAATAGTATATATTTGAATTGTCAATATAATCTTTAAATTTTTAATATTTGAGTAATTGCTTGTATAAGAAAATTAATAGCTGCTGCATCTATATCATTTACATTTTATATTGTTAACGTTTTTTAAAATTCTCTCAAGTTTTTCAGTAGAGACAATTCGCTCATTACATTTTTTACTATCTAAACAAATATAAAAGCCTATTGATTTATAGGCACCTTCCCCTGAATTAGATGTTTTACAGACAGGTGAAACAAAAGCTACTTCATTTTGTCTTCCTACATGATTGCAAAGTGAACATATATGGGTATTGTTTGAACTATGGTTTGGCATTCTGCATGTCATACCTATGAGGTTATCATTCATATTATATGCTACAAATAACTTTTTAGTGGGCTCATCAATCCAACCTAAATATACGATTTTTGAATCCTCAGCATCTAGATTTTGCAATTTTAATTTCTTTTCTTTTTTAAACAGTTTGCTGATTTGTGTATTTGTAACTTTTGGCATTCCATATACATATTTATCTAATCCAGCTAAATATGTATCAATTTGTGATGAGTCATTTATTTCATTAATATCAAGCAGTTCTTTTTGTTCATGGGATAAATTTGTAAAAGTATTTAATATTTTGTCAGATATATATGCCTTACTAGATTCAACAATATTAATATCTACACAGCTTTTAAAAGTATTATTTAAATCATTTAAACATTTTTTTATATAATTATATTCATGTTTTTTTATGAAAGTTTCCATAAAAATTAGCACCTCTTTCTAATATGTGTTATTTTAATTATGAATAAAAATAGGTATGGAATTGTTTTAATTTAGCTATATTATGAACCCATTAAAAAAGATGACTATTATTATTCCAGTGGAAAGTAACAATAATCATCTTGATTTAAGACATATTTCATATTCACAATCATTTTATTTTTGAACCTTGTCTTAAAATACAAATGATACTTTCATTGGATTGCCACAATGAAATCATAACATAGTTTAAAATAAGCATTCAATCTAATAAATAACTCCGCAATGATTATGAGTATAGAAGTTTTTCCTGACCTATTATTCTTCTTATACTTTTTTCTGATAGATAATATTCTTGAGTTAACTCATCAATAGTAGCCCCATTAATATATTTTTTATAAATTTCTCTATTTCTTAATTTAAGGATACTCTTTATACCACTCTTTTCTCCCCAAGCCTTATGATTTTCATTTTTTCTGGGGATGTAAAGATATTCTCCATCTACATATTTTTGTATTATTTTAACAATTTCCTCTGGCAACACATCTTGTGCTTTTAAATGTTTCATTTCCTTACTCCTTCACTCTTATCATAGAATTGAAGCAAAGAATACACAAAAGCTATGTGTTACAGAGCCTAAAATATGTGCGCAGTTCAGCTAATTTAACAACTTAGGCTCCAAACAAAGCATAGCTGAGTTTGTTGTAGTCCTTGCAAGGAGCAAGCTGATGTAAAGCTGAATGTATCATAGACCTTCATAAAAAATCACCCCCAATACGCACATATTATATCATAATTAGGAAATTTTACGAAGCACTATGAAGGATGTGTAAATAGTAAAAAATTCATTTTAACTTCAAGCATTTTTATATAAGGATAACTGATTAAACAGTATATAACTTGACATTAGTTCGATAGCGTACTATACTTGTATTAACATCAAGTGAAAAAAATGGGAGTATTACTTATTATGAATAAATACTTGGCTATATCTAAAGTTTCAAAAATAAGAAGTGAGATTTTTAATTATATTGAATGTGAACTTAAAAAGCGAGGAATTGAGGGGCTTGTAGTGTCACATGGTAATATATTAGATATACTCTATGATAATAATGGAAAATTAACTATGAAAGAAATAAGTGAAGGAATTAATCGTACAAA
Organism: Clostridium sp. JS66; assembly: GCF_033561535.1. Classification (NCBI taxonomy): domain Bacteria; kingdom Bacillati; phylum Bacillota; class Clostridia; order Eubacteriales; family Clostridiaceae; genus Clostridium; species Clostridium sp. JS66. The sequence continues at coordinate 2,065,453 of NZ_CP131467.1, forward strand.
GTCTACAGTTACTCAGTTAGTGGATAAATTATTATTAAACGGATACGTTGTCAAAGAAGCAAATTTAGAAGATAGGAGATCATCTTATATAGTATTAACCGAAAAAGGGTTAGGTATAAAGAAAGATTTCAAAGAAATTTCAGATAATGTGATTAAAGAGTTTTTTTATGATTTTACAGAAGAAGAAGCTGAAAGTTTACTTATGTTATTAGATCGGGTAATAAACAACTTTACCCGATAATTTTTTTACAATTATAGTTCGGTGCCGAACTAGTAAAGGAGGAGAATAAAAAATGACATAAATTAATGCAGCATATTTTACACTATAAAATTAAAAAATATTTGAAGGAGATATTAAAATGAATGAAACTATAGAAATAATAAAAAGTCTTAAAACTGTTAGGAAGTTTTCTGATAAAAATATATCAGAGGATAATTTGGAACTTATACTAAAATCATGTGTAAATGCAGCTACAGCATCAGCTAGACAAACCTATTCTATTATAGTTGTAGATGATAAAAAAGTTATGAAAAAGATAGGATATGTTGGTGACAAAATGCTGGTATTTTGTGTTGATTTTAATAGAGTGATAGACTCAGCTGAATATTTAGAATTTCAATATAAACATGAAATACCTATTGTAGCTTTTATAACGGGTAGCACCGATACAATTCTTGCTGCACAGACTGCTGCTATTACTGCAAAATCTCTTGGGATTGATTCTTTTTTCAGCAATTGTGTACACAGGGGAAACATTAATAGAATATATGATTGTTTAAACTTACCGAAAAAATATTGTTTTCCAATAGTTGCATTGATACTTGGCTATTCAAGTGAGGAAAAAATAAAATTGACAAAGAAAGGTCGATTAAGTGGAGAAGGAGTAATACATTTTAGCAAATATAAGAAACTGAATGATGAAGAATTGAAAAATATAGTTTTAGAATACGATAGTGAAGATAAACACTTTCTGTCTTTAATTGATGATTGGAGAGAAAAAGGATACAAGCATTACCTAGAATATTTTTATGAAAAGTGGTGTGGATGTTCAAGGACAAATGAGAAAAATGATAGTCAAATGGAACCTAATAATCAATATAGTGAAGTAGAAAATATGTTAGTGAAGACTGGATTTTTATCAGAAATATAGCCAATTTTAAAGGGTATACTTCTTGTCTACCAATGAAACCATCGACAACATAGAAATTTCTTTAGTGTAAACATATTGACCGAATCGGTTTATAAAGGTATAATTATATAAATCGATTCGGTTCATATAATGAGAAGGTGAAAGTATGGAGAAATTTTTTAGTTTACCTAAGGAAAAACAAAATGTAATTATAGATGCCGCTCTTAAAACCTTTGGAGCCAATGGCTATAAAAAAACTTCCATAAGCGATATTGCTACTGCGGCAGGAATATCAAAGGCTATGGTATTTCACTATTTTGGCACAAAGAAAGCATTATACCTTTATCTAGTTAATCTATGCGGCAATATTATGATGACTGTAGTTAATGAAAAGTTTGATAACAGCATTACTGACTTCTTTGACAGAATTAAAATGTCATCTAGTATAGAAATCTCTGTAATGAAAAAACATGCTGCAATTCCTTCATTTTTAACTAGTGCATACTTTGAAAATGATGAAGAGGTAAAAGATGACTTAAGAGATATATTTAATAGTGGAGATGAATTTAGAAATAGAATAGCTTTTGATGGTGTGGATACTTTTAAGTTTAAAGAGGGGGTGGATCTAAAGTTACTTATGAAAATGCTTCTGTGGATGGCGGATGGGTACACAAAACAGATGTCAGATAAAACAGAAATTAATTTTGAAATTATGCTGGATGAGTTTAACAAATGCTTGGATATGCTTAAAAATAATTTTTATAAGGAAGAATATTTGTAGGATGTATACAAAGTTAACTGTTGAAAGATTTTTTAAATGAATTGTGATGAGAGGGGAATAAAAATGAATTCATATTTATTAGGCTTTAAAGACATTGATAAATCACAGCTTTCAGTAGTAGGAGGAAAAGGTGCAAACCTTGGAGAACTTTCAAGAATTGACGGTATACAAGTTCCTGAAGGTTTTTGTATTACTACTTTTGCCTATAAAAAAGTAGTTGATAATAATAAAAATTTCAACAGTCTTCTAGAAGAGTTATCCCATCTTAAGGTTGAAGATAGAGAAAAAATATGTGAAATCAGTGGCCAAATTCGCAAATTAATTGAAAGCATAACTATTCCTAAAGATATAGAAGAAGGCATAGCAACATTTATTAAAAAGTTTGGTGAAAAAAATGCGTATGCAGTTCGTTCAAGTGCTACTGCTGAGGATTTACCTTTGGCCTCCTTTGCAGGACAGCAGGATACCTATTTAAATATAATAGGAAAAGATTCTATTATTCATCATGTTAGCAAGTGCTGGGCATCACTATTTACAGATAGAGCGGTAATATATCGTATGCAGAATAACTTTGATCATCGTAAAGTATATCTTTCTGTAGTTATCCAAATGATGGTTTTTCCAGAGACTTCAGGAATTATGTTTACGGCAGATCCAATATCAGCAAATAGGAAGGTTGTTTCAATAGATGCAAGTTATGGACTAGGGGAAGCGCTAGTGTCAGGACTTGTGAATGCGGATATATATAAAGTTAAAGAAAGCAAGATTATAGATAAAAAGATATCTACAAAGAAGATTGCTATTTATGGACTTAAACAAGGTGGAACTGAGCAAAGAGATATTGATAATCAAAGACAGAATATTCAAACCCTAACGGACCAGCAGATTCTGCAGCTTGAACAAATAGGCAGGAAAGTAGAAAAATATTTTGGACGACCACAGGATATAGAATGGTGTATCCATGAAGGTAATATATATATTGTTCAAAGTCGTCCTATTACTACTTTATATCCTGCCCCAGAAGTTAAAGATGATAAAACTCATGTGTTTTTTTCCTTTGGTCATAGGCAGATGATGACTGAAGCAATGTCACCTTTAAGCATGACCTTCTTTGCAGTTTTGTTTAAGATGATGGTAGATACACCAATGTACTATGCAGGTGGAAGAATATATGTGGACTCATCAAATGAATTAAGATCACCTATTATGAGGAAATCTTTTGTCAAAGGGCTTGCAGCAGTGGATGTTCTTATGCAAAATGCTTATTATAATGTTTTAAAGCGAGAAGATATTATGAATAATCTTTATAAATCAAAAAAGCCAATGGTTTCTATTAAACTGGCTTTCAGGTGGCTTGTTAAAACTATAGAATGCTACAGGAAAAATGATCCTACTATTGCAGAATTCTATATGGATCGCAGCAGGACTATTATGAAGGATTTAGAGCAGCAGTCACAAAAAATTTCAGGTAGTGAGTTATTTGATTTTATTGAGAAGAGTATGACTAAAATAAAGGATAATATGATGGATACTTATGGAGTTGTTTTTGCTGGAGCCTATGCTTCTAGCTGGATTAACAAGAATTTGGGGAAATGGTTTAAGGAAAAGAATCCAGCAGATATGTTAGCTCAATCCGTATCCAATAATGTTACTTCAGATATGGGTCTTGAACTTTTAGATGTATCAGATGTAGTAAGAAAGTATCCAGAGGTAATTAAATATTTGGAAAGTCCTAACGATGAGAGATTTTTTGAGGATCTTATTGAAATTCCAGGAGGAATAGAAGTAGAGGATGCAATGAAGAACTTTCTGAAGAAATATGGTATGCGTTGCTCTGCTGAAATAGATATAAGCAGGACTAGATGGAATGAGAAACCAACAATATTGGTTCCGTTGATTCTAGGAAATATTAAGGTTTATCCTCCTAATTTTCACGAAACTAAATTCAAACAAGGACTTAAGGAAGCTGAAGAGAAGGAGCAGGAAATTTTAAGAAAGCTTGAAAAGATGCCAGGAGGTAGAGGAAAAGCTAAAAAGGCAAAGAAAGTAATCAGTGTCCTACGCAATTATGCAGGATATCGTGAATTTAACAAGTATGTCTTAATCTGGTATGAATGGGTTGTGAAACAGGTTATTATGGAAGAAGCTGAAAGATTAATGCAGCAGGGGCTTATAAAGAAAGCAAGCGATATATTCTATCTTGAATATGAAGAACTGAGAGAAGTGATTAAAACTAATGAATTAGATTATAGCATCATACAGAAAAGACAAGAAGATTATGAGATTTACCAAAAACTTACACCACCTCGTGTAATTACCTCTGATGGAGAGATTATTTCTAGTCAATATGATATAAGCAAGATTCCTGAGGGTGCCTTAGCAGGGGTAGCAGTATCAGCAGGTATCATTGAAGGCAGGGCAAGAATAATATTAAAAATCGAAGATGCAAATATTGAAGAAGGTGATATACTAGTTACTACTTTTACTGATCCTAGCTGGACACCAGTATTTGTATCTATCAAGGGATTAGTTACAGAAGTTGGTGGAATGATGACTCACGGAGCAGTTGTTGCAAGAGAATATGGACTTCCAGCAGTAGTGAGCGTGGAAAATGCTACAAAGCTTATAAAGGATGGACAGAGAATCCGTGTAAATGGAACAGAAGGATACGTCGAAATACTTGAGCAAATTAATGAATAAATAGGATAAATTTATCCAAAGAATATATGTAATGATTAGTGACCATAATGCACTATATGATGCTCTTGTATGTAGAAATATATTACTTAATATAGTAGCGGAATTAAAAAGTGATGACATTGATGAAATTTAAGATTAGATATAGTGGACAGTACCGTAAATAACGTGGATTTTTTGTAATAGAAATTTCGTGGGTTTCGTTCTACTAATGAAACCCATGAAACTCTCAAATTTGATAATCAATTTAATAAAGTGCTTCCGGAATACCATTATATTTTACATTTTTAGGCATTGGTAAAACTTTAGTTACTGCATTTGTTTTTAAATCTATCCACACTTCTACAATACCATAACGTACATCAAGGTGAGTTAGAATGTCTTTTACAGAGGTAGGAGAACCTTCTTTAAGGACAGCTTTTGTAAATATAATTTTATACTCAGTCTTATCATAATCATCAGGAGATTTGTGACCAGCATGATAAACAAGGCCATTCATGGGTACTTCAGCAGCAAACCAAGTGGTTGGCAAAATGTAGTTTAGGTAAAATGTATCTTTATTATAGTTATTAAGATAGGCTTTAAATTCAGAGTTTTCTTCTGCAATATCCATGACCTTAGAAATAGTGCCATCATTCATTTTGCAAAGCGAGATATTAGCAGAATGATCTGTATAGCTAGAGTAAAGACTATCTATAGTAAGGTTTTGTAGTCCATAAGCGATAGAGAGAGAAACTATAAGAGTAATAATGTAAAGTGTTAAAATTTTAAATATACGCACTGTTTTAGAAGCTGAGCTTATGGTGATGCTTTTTCTGTTGAATTTAATAAAGGGGATAAACATATTAGTTGAGTTCATATAAGCAATATAACTTTTACCAAACTTATTACAGCATTCTTGTTCTTCGGCTTGTGCTAAAAAGTAATATACAAAAATCATTGTTATAAAGCTTACAAGAACAATATATCTAGACCAAATAAGTAAAAGACCTAAACTACATATAATCAAAGAGATATATTGAGGATGACGGATATATTTGTAAATACCACCTGTGACAGCTCCTTTTTTAGTAAGCTTACTATAGTAGATACGACAAGCAAATACGATTTATCCTATTTAATATGCTAGTCATTAGTTCAGTTGTTATTTTATTAACAATAATTATTTATTTCGGACCTAATAATTCTATTTCATTACAAAGGCTTTTAATCACTACGGGGATATGCTTGATATTGGTATTTTGTATGAGTACCCTTCTATCTAAAGTTGTTTTAAAATCTATACAAGCAGCATGGCAAAGACAGCTAGACTTTACTGCAGATGCTTCTCATGAATTAAGAACGCCACTTGCTGTAATGCTAACTAATCTAGAAGTTGTATTAGATAATACAGAGGAAACGGTATCAAGTCAAATAATATGGCTTGAAAATGCAATGAATGAAACTAAAAGAATGGCTGCCTTAGTAGATGACTTATTAACCTTATCAAGAGCAGATACAAATGAACAAATGCTAAATTTAGAAACCTTTAATTTGGCTTATATGATAGAAGAAACTCTTAAACCATATTATCCTATTGGAGAAAAGCAAGGAATAGAAATTGTTTTTAATAATAAATTAAAAAATTCATTAGATTTTTATGGTGACCAAAAGAGAATTCAGCAGCTTATCGTTATATTAATAGATAATGCTTTAAAACATATGGGATGTTTAGGTAGAATAACAGTTGAAGTGGAGATTAACAGAAAGCAAATTGAACTCCAAGTAAAGGATACAGGTGAAGGAATAAATAAAGAGGATTTGAAGAAAATTTTTAATCGATTTTATCGTGTAGATAAAGCAAATTCTAGAAAAAGAGGAGGTTCTGGTTTAGGTCTTGCTATTGCTAAATGGATAGTAGAAAGTCACAAAGGGACTATAGAGGTAAAAAGTGAAACTGGTATAGGAACAGCCTTTAAGATTAAGCTGCCTGCGGATTTTTATAAATCTAATGTTATGCAGTAAAAGCGAATTAAAACAAATGTTTAATGGCAGGATGTTGGAATGTATATTGTCATTTAGTGCCGGAGGATTCTGGAATATGCTTGTTAAATAGATCCATGAAGATGTAAAGGAAATACTTGGTGATATGGAAATGTTAATATATACAATATTAAGTGATGAAAGAGACATTTGAACTAGAAATGTCTCTTTTTTTCTTATAACGTAGATTTTTATTCTAAAAATTAGCAGTAGCAAAAGTCTTGTTGAGCGTCTAGCTTTGCATAAAGATGAAGTACTTAGATTCATGAATTAATTGATATCATATCTGATATTTTGATTTCTGGATTATGATATTGATTCCTTTTTTGTGTTCTACTGCCGTACTGAATAGCTTGTGTAGGACACCATTGGATACAAGCCATACATCGTTCACATTGATTTTCCCAGCTTGGCTGTTTGTTTTTTATTTGTATATTATTTACAGGACATATCTTTTCGCACAAAGCACATCCTATACATTTATTATCTGCATTGAAGTTTGTGGATTTTTCAACAAGAGTTTCCATTGGCTTATCAACAGATTTTGTAGATTTTTTAATAATCCCTAAAATTCCAGAAGGTCCAGAAAACCATGCCCATTTTTTTTCAAATAAAGTTTTCTTTTCTCTTACAGTAAAAGAAATATAAATTACCTTTTTATTTTTCCAGCTGAAAAATATTCGCTGAATTATTTTGGGGAAAGCATTATAGTCTATAATATAATTTCCAGGCATAAACACTAGAAAACCTGCACTTAATGTTCCGCTCCGCTGCAATATATAATGTTTTAACTCTGAAAATATTGTTCCATAATGTCCTACCAAAGTAACTACAGCAAAAATATATTGTGATTTATTAAAATTTAATTTTTCTATAAAGCGTTTTACAATAGTAGGCACTTTTTGATAATAGACAGGAATAACAAAACCAATGCGGTCATAAGGTGACAAATCAATATTAGCTTCTTTTATCCCCTTTGCAATTGACATAAGCTTTACATCCTCCATTTTACCAGCAATATCTCTAGCTACTGCCAAGCTATTTCCGGTTCCTGTAAAATAAAATATTATATTTTTCATTATTAATCACCTTATTCCTAATTTTTAATCATTTAATTTAATTCAATCAAATTTATTTCTGTATTGTTCTTTTTTTTTACTAAAGCATCAAGGATGAGAATATAATGTCACCATTATAATTTTAATATTAAGTACTGGTGCTTGGCTAAATTTTGCAATACAGCATTTCTGGCTTTATATATTTAATATTAGTTGGATGCACTATTTTCACGTAATATCGAAAAATATTTACTCTTTTTTGAAAAATATAATACGATTTTTGAGGAAATAAGACCTAAAATAGCACCTGCCAATACATCAGAAGGATAATGTACAAATAAATATAGCCTTGAAAATGCAATTAATATGGCTAAAAATATAAAAGGGATACTATACTTTTTTATTGTTTTAAATAATACTAAACATGCTGCAACAGCTGCTGCCGTGTGCACTGACGGAAATGAGTAATCTAATGGTTTGGCGATTATCATATTAATTGTTGTTACCTGTAAAAAAGGTCTTGGACGCTGTACAATGTTTTTAATTATAGCTCCATCTATAATAATAGTAAAAAGAACTGCTAGGACAGTTAAGATTCCAGCTTTTCTATATTTTTTACTTATAATTAAAACAAATCCTAGTACAAACCAAAATGTTGAATATTCTCCAAGTGACGTTATGGGTGGCATTATTTTATCAAAAAAACAGTTTTGTAAATTGTTATGTATAAATTCAAGTATACTTAAGTCAAATTTATTTATATATTCTATCATAGATATTTCTCCCTACATCATTTACTAATTTTAATAAGTTCATAATATTTTTAAAAAGTAAAATTAGGTTTTCATATTAAGCCTCCTTAATTAGTGCACAAGAATGCACATATTATACTTTTAAAAAATAGCAAATTTTATTTGCTATTTAATGGGTGCATCCTCCTCTAATTGTTTTAAATAATTTTTATAATTCATATTCTTAGAATACAAATAATCAAAAGTATCTTTGCAGGTATATTTAAGAAGTGTCTTCATAGCTTCTACCATAGATTCCATTTTTAACAAAATCTCTATACCATCGACTTGATAAATACTGTGTCTTGACGATTTAGTTAAAATCAGAATACCAGCTTTATTCATCATTTTTAGGTGCTTTGATATGACAGAACGATCTTGTGTAAAATTACTCGCTATAGTACTAATATCAGAAGGACCATTAATTGCTAAATATTTTATCAATTCAATACGAATAGGCTCTGTAAGAATCTTAAAAAATTCCTGCATTAAAAGAGTATCTAATTGTTTAGAATTTACATTTTCTTTTTTAGTAGTTTTAGTATCCATATTTTCATTATATGTGCATTGATATGCACTTGTCAAGAAAATATGGTTAGTTTCATAATGAAATAAATAAATCTTAAAGATATATTTTATCAACAGATGGTTTGACAATTATTTTTTTGATTTTGGATATAAGCAGGGATCAGGTGCTTTCAGTTATCTTTTAAGGAATTTTGAAATGGATAATAGAATAGATTGAGTTGCAGTGCATTGAAACAAATTGTTCAATTAGCTATAATGTTGTTGATAATAAATAAAAAAGATAAAAGTATGGGAAATATATGGCTTGTTCCTGCTGATGCTGAAAAATCGGCTGACGGACGATATAGGATCATTAAAGTAAAGGATGGTGAAAATAAATGAAACATATATTTTTGGTTGAGGACGATAAGGCAATTGCTAAAAACCTTATACTTTTGCTACGTTCGGAGGGATTTACAGTCACCCACGCCCCTACACGAAGTGAAGCCCTCGGCGCACTTGCTGAGAATAAATTTGACTTGGCGCTTATAGATATTTCTTTGCCTGACGGAAATGGCTTTACGGTTTGTACAGAAATCAAAGAAACTCAAGATGTTCCCGTTATCTTTCTAACGGCTTCCGGCGATGAGTCCAGTGTTGTTACCGGACTTAACATGGGTGCAGACGACTATGTTACCAAGCCTTTTCGTCCCCGTGAACTTATCGCACGAATCAGAACTGCCCTAAGAAAAAGCGGATGTTCTCCATCGGCTTCTGAAATCTGCGGACTTCATGTGGATATGGCAAGCGGCGTAGTAAAAAAAGATGGCAGCGAGATTTTTCTTTCAGCCTTAGAATATCGCTTGTTGTTGGTGTTTATTAATAACCCCAAAAGTATTATCACCAGGGCTAGGCTCCTTGACGAATTGTGGGATGCTGCAGGGGAGTTTGTCAATGACAATACATTAACCGTGTACATTAAACGCCTGAGGGAGAAGATAGAAAATAACCCAACAAGCCCGCAAATCATTTTGACCGTTCGTGGGACAGGCTATAGATTGGGGGATAATTATGCTTCGGAATAGAGAGTTTCGTAAGTTTGCCATTTTATTCTCCTTAATAGCTGCCGTAACTATAATACTTGGATTTGCAATAAATACAGATGCTGGAATCCTTGCCACTATTTCTGACACCGCCTTTGGAACAGCGTTTTTTGCTTTTACTAAAGCCCGATATAAAAGCATTGCGCAGATTTCAGATCAAATTGATGTTGTGCTTCATAATGCTGACCATCTGTATATTGCTGAATCGGAGGAGGGCGAACTTTCCATTCTGCAAAGCGAAATAACAAAAATGACGCTGCGTATTCGAGAGCAAAACGACGCATTAAAAAAAGAAAAAGAACATCTTGCTGATTCCATGGCTGACATAGCACACCAACTCCGAACCCCTCTTACATCCGTTAACCTTATTCTATCACTGTTAGAGAATAACCCTGACGAAAATGAACGAAAATCATTGATATGGGAAACAAAGGAATTGTTTGTACAGATGGATTGGCTGCTTACTTCCCTGTTGAAATTATCCCGAATAGACGCGGGCATTGTGGTGTTTAAAAGCGAGCAGATAGATGTAAACAACTTGATATGCGCATCGCTTCGTCGTTTTTTGATACCAATGGAGCTGCACAATATTACTTTTCAAACAAATGTGCCAAAAGAAGTAATTATTCAAGGGGATTCAGGTTGGCTTTCGGAAGCAATCCAAAACATCCTCAAAAATTGTATGGAAAGTGCAGGCGATAACGGAAAGATTGACATTGTCTGCATGGACAATCCACTGTTTACCGAGATTGCCATTCACGACAGCGGCGCAGGCTTTGAAAAAGAAGATTTACCCTGCCTGTTTGACAGGTTCTATCGTGGAAAAAACTCAGGTGCTACAGGATATGGGATTGGATTGGCTCTCTGCAAGATGATTATAACACGTCAGGGAGGAATGATTACTGCCAAAAATCATCCACAAGGCGGTGCCATATTTTCTATTCGTTTCCCAAAGTGACGAATCTCTCACCTAAAAGTCACACAGATGTAAGTTTAAGGTTCTATTATATAAGTAAAGCAACGAGAAAGGAGACTCACATAATGGAATTTTTAAAAGTTCAAAATTTATGTAAGGTCTATGGCAAGGGCGAAAACCAAGTTACTGCCCTTGATCATGTTTCACTTACAATCGAAAAGGGAGAGTTTACCGCAATCATCGGTTCCTCTGGCTCCGGAAAATCCACATTACTTCACAGCATAGGTGGAGTGGATGTGCCCACAAGTGGAAAGGTATATTTGGATGGTCATGATGTATATGCTCAAAGCAATGAAAAACTCGCCATTTTCCGCAGGAGACAGGTAGGACTGATTTACCAGTTTCACAACCTTATTCCCACGCTGAATGTTGTGGAAAACATCACCTTGCCTATACTTATGGACAAACGTAAGGTCAACAAGGAGCGGTTGAATGAATTACTGGAACTGCTTGGGTTACAACATCGAAAGAACCATTTACCCAATCAGCTTTCGGGCGGTCAACAACAGCGTGTTTCCATAGGACGTGCTTTGATGAATGCCCCAGCAGTAATGCTTGCCGACGAACCTACTGGCAGTTTGGATAGCCGAAATGGACATGAAATTATCAATCTGCTGAAATTAAGCAATCAAAAATATCGACAGACACTTATCGTCGTCACCCATGACGAAAATATCGCCCTGCAAGCGGACCGCATTATCGGTATATCAGACGGTAAAGTAGTGCGAGACGAAAGGGTGAGACCATGAACATTTTCAACAAAGTTACACTACAAAGCATGAAAAAAAGCCGCACACGAACACTTGTAACGATTATCGGAGTTATCCTGTCTGCTGCCATGATTACGGCAGTGGCTACATTTGGTACTTCCCTGTTAAATTTTCTGGTAAAGGGTTCTATTGTGAAACACGGCGATTGGCACGTTGAGTTTTTGGATGTTAATTCCTCTTTCGCACAGAAACAAACCCAGGACAAGGGCGTTAAAAAAACAGCAACATTTGAAAATATCGGCTACGCAAAACTTGAAGGTGGGAAAAGCCCCGAAAAACCTTATCTTTTTATAGCCGGATTTAGCAAGGAAGCCTTTGATACCTTACCCTTAACCCTGGTTTCAGGCAGATTGCCGAAAAACAGTGAGGAAGTTCTTATCCCAAGCCACGTGGCCATAAAGGGCGGCGTTAGATTCAAGGTGGGAGACACGCTTTCACTTGATGTTGGAAACCGCATGAACGACAATAAGAATCTCGGTCAACACACACCTTATATTTCCGGGAAAGAAACTCTTGTGTCAAAATCAGAAAGAACCTACACAGTTGTGGGTATCTGTGAAAGACCCGTTTTTGAGGAACATTCCGCACCGGGATACACCTTGATAACGAAAGCAGATACTCAAGACAAAGCGGACAGTTTCAGCATATTTGTCACACTTAAAAACCCAAGCAAAGTTAAGGTTTACGCAAGCAGCACAGCGGTTAGCCAAGCTTATGTCTTTAACGATAGTGTGCTGCAATTCATGGGCCTTTCCGACAATAAACTGTTCAACGCGCTTCTGTACACTGTTGGCGGCATTTTGCTTGTCATAATAATGATAGGCTCGATTTTTTTGATTTATAATTCATTCAATATATCGCTGAATGAGCGCACACATCAGTTCGGAATTCTCTCGTCAGTGGGTGCGACGGCAAAGCAACTGCGAAATTCGGTGCTATTTGAAGGACTTTGCATTGGCGCAATGGGCATACCTATTGGCATTATTGTGGGCATAGGCAGTATTGGACTTATAATTCCTATTGTTGCTAGGAAGTTCGGGAACATTATCCCAAGCAACGTACCTTTAACATTGTCGGTGTCTGTCCCTGCAATTGTTGCAGCAGCAGCGGTGAGTTTGGTTACCATTTTGATTTCAGCTTATATCCCAGCCAGGAAAGCCGCAAACACTCCCGTAATGGAGAGTATTCGCCAAACGGGCGAGGTCAAAACCGAATCGAAAGCCGTGAAAATGTCAAAACTGGCACAGCGTATTTACGGTTTGGAAGGAACTCTTGCGCTAAAGAATTTTAAGAGAAACAAAAAACGCTATCGCAGCATTGTTCTATCTCTTGTTTTAAGTGTGGTGCTGTTTGTATCAGGAAATGTTTTTGGAACAACTCTGAAACGGCTTGCACAACGATCTATAGTGGATTTTGACTATGACATCGTTTTTACCACTCAGGGCATGAATGACAACGAAATGTTCCCTCTTTACAACAAACTAAAAAACGCAGAGGGGGTTTACAAAAGCTCATACCAAAGGATTTTATCGTATTCATGTACTGCCAAGGCAAGCGATTTTTCAGACCGTTATCGAAAATCCGCAGGTTATGCTGCGCCGGACCAAACGGTTCATCTTCCAATGGACATCCAGTTTATTGAAGACAGCGAATATCTGAGTTTTATCAAAAAATTGGGCTTGCCCCGAGAAGAATATACTGGTAATGATGGGAAAATGATTGCCGTTGCCAAAAAGCCGGTTGAGAAGAAAAACGGGCCAAGCGAACTGTTTGATATGTTTGCCCGTCGTTCAATGACTTTCAATGTGGCTCCAGAAATAAATGATAAGCCTAAGATGGAACAGAGTCAAAGCATAAACATTACCTTTGTGGATACATACCCGGTAGACCCTCTTAAGGGAATAACACAATCTTCCAATAAGAATGCATACGTTTTTATGGTGGTGGCTCCCTATTCTCTCAAAGAGAAGTTTGAAACACCGGATATCCATACAGATATAGGACTGAGCTTTCGGTCAAAGAATCCTTCGCAATCGGTTACTAAAATGGGAACCATGATTCAGGACGCAGGAATTACCTCTGCGTATAACCTGCAAAATGTGTACACCGTGGTTGAACAATACCGCAGTTTAACATTTGTTATTGATGTTTTCACCTATGTTTTTGTCATCATGATTTCGCTGATTGCGGTTGCCAATGTATTCAACACCATTTCCACCAATATCATGCTGCGCAAGCGAGAGCTTGCCATGCTCCGCTCGGTGGGAATGTCTGAACGTGATTTCCAAAAAATGATGAATTTCGAGTGTGTCTTTTATGGCATGAGGACGTTACTATTCGGTATTCCAATATCTGCAATATGTTCTTGGCTAATTTACAAAGGGTTTGTGTCCGCAGAAAAGATGGATAACTTTCCTTTTGTATTCCCTTGGGGCAGTATGGCAATCAGTGTGTTTTCCGTACTCTTTATTGTGTTCATTACAATGCTGTATGCTACTCGCAAAATAAAAAAAGAAAATATCATTGATGCGCTTAGGGATGACATGACTTAATTGAAAACTAATATTAACTTAATAGAAAAAATCAAAAAACATCTGCGTTCAAATCCTCTTAAGGACCATTAGGACGCAGATGATATTGAGAAGAGGTGGTCTGAATGTCTCTAATGATGCCTGGTTGTATTTTAATGCTCATCCTTGTTATCAGTATGCTGTATGAACCAAGAAGCTTCTGGAATGCACTACTGCTTATGATGGCAATTGGCATTTTTCTTCTTGGATTTGGCTCTGCACCAGGAATCCGGGGAATGATTCTTGGGATTTTGACGCTGCTACTAATACCATTAACTTTTCTTGTTACTGCCATCTTCCTCATTGTGAATGGTTTTGAGATGATGAAAAAAGAGGGGGGTCGTTTGCAGAATGTTCTATCCTTATTGACGGGAATAGCAATGATCCTTGGAAGTATATTAACCATTGCTGGAATATATTTTTTCCAGGATACTTCGGTGAAGAGGACTCTGTTCTCACTGGTGTTGATTCTGGAATTCTATATTGCCTTTACGTTTGCTTCACTGTTGATCTATTCGTTGATTTATACCTGTTTACCGAAACGACTGAATTGTGATTATATTATTGTCCATGGATGTGGTCTGATAGGCGGAGAAAGAGTATCTCCGCTGCTAAAAGGCAGAGTTGACAAAGCTGTCTATATTTACCATAAATGCAGGCAGCATACGAAGATTGTGGTATCAGGTGGTAAGGGTGTTGATGAGAAGATATCGGAAGCAGCAGCAATGAAAAATTATCTTGTAGAAACCGGATTTCCGGAAGATGATATCATTCTTGAGGAACAATCTAAGACTACCTTTGAAAATCTCAAAAATGTCAGAGATATGCTGAATGTGAATGGTGTAAAACATCGTTATATATTTGTGACAAATAATTATCATGTTTTTAGAACAAGTCTCTATGCAAAAAAGCTGAAGATGAAGGCCAGTGGCGTTGGATGTGGAACAGCAGCTTATTACTGGCCAAGCGCCTTTATCCGTGAATATATAGCCATTATGTTCAGATATAAATGGATATTTGCGGCGATTGTACTGTTGTGGGGGATGGTGGTTGCTAAAATTTATTTTTGATGTGCTTCGTGATGACATAACTTGATTCAAAATACAGAATCCATCCTACACAAGTAATATAAATTACAAAGAAGTGCTGCCACAACTGCGGTAATAAAAAACCTCAGTTGTGGCAGATGATGTTTTGCAGCCAAAATGTGGCCATGCGGTGGTTTTGAGATAACAATGAAAAACACCGTTTTTCTGTGCATATTTTTTCATCTCCATAATTATAAAGACATTGCTTGATATTCATCTTCAATCTTTTTTAGATTTCTAATTGATTTATTAGTGCAAAGCAAAGAGAATTTTTTCTACTTCCTCAATTAACTTTTCTTCAGACAGCTGCTTTTTTTGTATAAGCCACCATCTGACAGTGTGTATTATAGCACCAGTAAAGAAAGATGCTATTATTTCAGGTGACGCAGGCACATCTATACCTTTTTTTATGCCAATTTTAATTTTCTGGGTGATATCAAAAGTAATTTGATCCGAAAGTATGTCTAAAAGAGTAGAAAGCAAATTACTACTTAATACCATATTAACAAATTGTTCATGTTCTTTTAAGAAATCTAGCACATGACCTATGATGCTCATAAAAAAATAATGTGGATTTTCATAATCAGCTGAAGTAGCATTTGATGCATCAAAATCAGATTGCAATTGCCTAACAAAAAAACGAAAAAACTCATATTTATCTGCAAAATGTTTATAAAATGTGGTTCTCCCAATCATTGCTCTTTCACATAATTCATTTATTGTGATGTCTTCGAAGTGTTTCTCGCTCATGAGTTGTAAAAAAGCTTCTGTCAATGATTTATATGTACGGATAATCCGTAAGTCGTATTTTGGTTCCATAGATATCCTCCTTTTCGGAAACAGATTAATATGTTTTGTCTCTTATCTTACAAATCATAACCTTTTGATTCTTGAATTGACGATAGAAATATCTTATAGTTAAAAGCAGCAAATGTCAATTATGAGAACATTTGTAAGATAAATAAGGAGGCTATTTAAATGAATACAGACATATTATTTGAGCCGATTCAAATTGGTAATGTAGAATTAAAAAACAGAATTGCCATGTCACCAATGAATATGGGTTATACAGGACCAGAAGGCTACGCAAGTGATCAATCCAATGCTTGGTATGCCACTAGAGCAAGAGGTGGCTTCGGTCTTATCAT
Organism: Clostridium sp. JS66; assembly: GCF_033561535.1. Lineage (NCBI taxonomy): Bacteria > Bacillati > Bacillota > Clostridia > Eubacteriales > Clostridiaceae > Clostridium > Clostridium sp. JS66. Next base: position 2,082,094 of record NZ_CP131467.1, read on the forward strand.
CACTGAATGTATTGTAGCGAACCCTTATCCATGGCGTGGCAGCGATTCTCTTAATCCGCTTTTATGTGACAGTCAAAAAAAATACCGCTTTTTGAGCCAATTATCTGATGTTGTTCATTCCTATAAAGATACCAAGGTATTTATGCAACTTTCTCCTGGATGGGGAAGGCAGGGACATCCTGATATGATGCATGAGGCTATTGCTTCAGGTGCTCCATCGGCTATTTCAATAGAAACGGATCTACGAAATTTAAATTATGGTTGGGCTAAGCAGTTGAAAAGGCTTGGTGTCACATTGATTGATGAAATTGGAGGTGTGGAAAAACTCAAAAACCTTAGCGATGAGGAATATGAAGATGTTAAAGATATGGCCTTTAACTATCTAAAAAAGAATGCTCCTGAATTTTTCCACGCAATTAAAGGACATACTCCACGAGAACTAACTATTGCAGAAATTGAGAAGATAGAGGAATTCATGGTGGAACATGCCTGTGCTGCTTATAAATTGGGCTATGACGGTGTAGAACTCCACACTCCTCATGGATATCTTCTACATCAATTCTTGTCACCACGATCTAATCAACGTACCGATATGTATGGTGGCAGTACTGAAAACCGTGCTCGTGTGGTTACAAATATTATTGAGCGTATTCGTAAAAAAATTGGCTCAGATAAGGTGCTAGGTTGTCGTCTTTCAGGAGATGAATTGGTACCAGGTGGATTAGGGCACGAAGAAGCATGTAAGCTTGTTAAACTTTTTACTGATGCAGGAGCAAACTATTTTGATGTATCACAAGGTTCTTATGAGAATCCGGGAGCTGGATTTGCACCAGATGGTGAAGATGATTTTACACGCTGGGCACCAGGCTTTAAAGAGGCTAGTGGGGGATTGCCAATCATTACACCAGATTTTGTTAATCCAGAGACTGCTGCAGAAGCAATTAAAAGCGGAAAAACTGATATTATTTCTCTTGGCCGTCAGTCTATAGCTGATCCATATTGGCCTGCAAAGGTGAAAGCTGGAAGATACGGAGATATCGTAAAATGCATACGCTGTCAGCAATGTTACATGAATTTATTTGAACCACGTTGGATTCGATGTTCGATGAATCCTACTGCTGGATTTGAAAAATATTATCCAGAACTTTGGAAGAACAATGGTTTAATGGATGCACATGCAAAAAGATTTATGGATAAACGAGAAGGTTTACCTCAAATATAAGAAAGGAGTGACTAATATGAATGATAAATATTTTGATGATGTTTTTTTCAAAATTGATCCAGAATGTCATTTAATTGGAGATATGGAACCAATAAATCACTTTCCTGGTGTAAAAATGTGGTGGCGTGCTATTGATGGTATTATGCGTCCTCTGCTGCAGGGGGCACCAGAAAAGTACTCTGATATGATAGAACCTTGGGAACTTAAAAAAAGTTCTGATCCCGAAAATATAATCCGTGCAATGGATAAGTATAACGTTGATATTGCATGTCTTTTACCCGAATCCATGATGGATACTACAGGATATTCTAGTCGTTGGTGTACAAATGGTGATACATGGAAGGCTGTTTTAAAACATCCTGACCGCTTTATCATTGAGCCGAATATTTCTCCAATTAAACACAGAGGTGTAGAAAATGCAATATGGGAGATGGAATATTGGGTAGAGTGTGGGGCAAAAATTTTTAAATACTATCCACCTGAGGATACCTACATCAATGATCCTGAGATATGGCCTTTTTATAAGAGAGCTGAAGAGCTTGGGATAGTTTTAGATATTCATACAGGTTTCTCATGGGTACCACCCGGAAAGAGCAAATATTGTCTGCCTATCCAACTTGATGATGTTGCTCGTGACTTTCCAAACTTAAAGCTTGTAGCTTTTCACATGGGTTATCCTTATTGTGATGATCTCAATATGGTAGCTATGGGGCATCCTAATATATACTTATGCTTAAGCCTGCTTGTACCTTGGGCAATAACTGCACCATATAAATTTGGAAAAATCCTTGGAGAAGCAATGAGATTTGTAGGACCAGATCGTATTATTTGGGGAACAGATAGTGCTGGATATGGTGTTCAAATAGGTGCGGCAGTAATGGGACTTCGTAACTTCCAAATCCCTGGAGAATTACAATGGAAGTACGGATATTTACTCCTTACTGATGAGGATAAGCGTAAGATATTTGGTGGGAATTTAGCTGGACTTTTGGGGATTGATTCCACTGTACGCCGTATCAACAAATGATGATGAGTTCTTATACTAAATGGTAAGATGAAAAGCTATAACTATGTGGCTTTATAGTGTGCTTCAAAAGACTAGCTTAAGATTAAAATTTTATTAAGGGAGATAGAAACATGCATAAATTCGAAGGTAAATATGCTATTGCTACAGGTGGGACGGATGGTCTTACAAAGGAAAGTGTTATTCGCATGGCAAGGGAAGGATTAAGTGGTGCTATAATCGCTGGTAGAAATGAAGAACGAGGTATAAAAGCCGCTGAAGAAATCAAAAACTTAACAGGTTGTGAATGCTATTATGTTCAGACTGATGTTTCAAAACCAGAGGATATAGTAAATTTATTTAAAGTAGCAAAATCAAAAATCCCTACTATTCATATTTTAGTAAATGGTGCTGGAGTCTGTCCATCAATGCCAATCGAAACTATTGATGCACAAGAATGGGACAGGGTAATGAATATTAACTTAAGAAGTATGCACCTATGTATATTAGAAGCTCTTAAGTTTATGAAACCACAGAAATATGGAAAGATAATCAACGTTTCTTCCGCTGCAGGTAGAATTGGTGGTACTGAATCATCTATAGCCTATTCTGCATCGAAAGGCGGAATGATTACTGCTACTAAATGTTACGCAAAAGCATACGGTGTTTACAATATTAATGTAAATGGTATTTGTCCAGGTGCCATTAAAACAAATATGATTACTGATTTTACGTACACAAATGCTCCGGAATCTTTAATTAAACAAATCATTCCGTTAGGTAGATTAGGGAAAGTTGAAGATTGTAGTGGAGTTATATCATTTCTAGCTAGTAATGATTCAGATTACATCACTGGATGTAGTATAGATATAAATGGTGGCGTATTCATGAATTAGAAAATAATATCTTTCTACGACTCCAATATATACAAATTAGTCCGATATATACCTAATTTGTTTTATAATGAAATTTCTGGGAAATTTAAAGCAAGAAAGGATATCATAAAATGTACAAAAGATGGACAACTTCGATTTTGTATTTCCGTGGGGCAGTATGTCAATCAGCGTGTTCTTTATCATGTTCATTACAATGCTGTATGCCACTCGCAAGATAAAAAAAGAAAACATCATCGACGCGCTTCGGGATAACATGACTTGATTCAAAACCGATATTAACTTGATAGAAAATCAAAAAACATTTGCATGATTGGGTTCAAGTGATTCACAATCGTCGCGAAAGGCGATTTAGACATTGAAAATACAGAATCCATCCTCTACAAGTAATGTAAATTACAAAGAAGTGCTAACCTGCGGTATAAAAAACCGCAGTTGTGTCAGATGATGTTTTACGGCCAAAATGTGGCCATGCGGCGGTTTTGAAATAACAATCAAAACCGCCGTTTTCCTTTTTCATTTGTTTCCTAAAGTGACGAATCTCTCACTGGAAAGTCACAGAGATGTAAGTTGAAGGTTCTATTATATAGGTAAAACATGAAAAAGGAGTGTAACAACATTTATGAAAATCAGTATTAAAAACGTGAGTATGACATACAAAACAGGAAAAAAGGCACTAAGCAAATGGTAAACAAATCCAAAAAATGCCAAAAAGAACTCAGAAAGCAATTAGGTTATTTGCCGCAAAGCTTTGGTTTATATGACGAATTAACAGTTTATGAGTTTTTGGATTACATGTGTGCATTAAAAGAAATTAAAAACAACGTGAAAGATATTATCGGACAAGCTATTAAAGAGACCAATTTGCAGGAAAAAAGAAATTCCAAAATTAAAACTCTTTCAGGCGGTCAGAGGCAGCGTGTTGGTATAGCACAAGTATTACTTGGAAATCCTGAGCTTATCATTTTAGATGAACCTACAGTTGGACTTGATCCAGAAGAAAGAATTAAATTTAGAAATATATTTTCGCAGACTGCAAATGACAAAATAGTGTTACTTTCCACTCACATTATCGATGATATACAAGCCATTTGCAATAGAATTATAATCATTAATAACGGTACGATTTTATTTGACGGAACTTCGCCGGATTTAATAAAAGCTGTACACGGACGTGTTGGCTTTATTGAGGAAAAAGATAACGAGGCTTTATAAAAAAGAATTGGAGATAAGTACATAATAACATCTAAATTGTTTACGGGTAATGGTATCTCTTGTCGTGTTATTGGTAAAGAAATAGAAAGCTCTATTCCACTTATAGAGCCTACTCTTGAAGATGCGTACACATATGTCATACACAATGGGGGTGTTCATTAAATGAGAAATGCATTTTTTGCCTATGAAACAAAGCGAATTCTGAAGTCAAAGTTTACTCAAATAGTAATCTTGCTTACGTCAGTTTTTCCTTTGATTGCTGCACTACTCTCACCATATATTACCAGAAGTATTAGCCCATTATTGGAAATAAATAGCTCTACTCTTTTATCTCAAATCATACTTTTTCCGGCAAAGGTAGGAGCAGTACTTATAGCTTTTGCGTTTACTGCACTAACAGTTTTTGAGTTTGACAAAATACTTAGGTTTAGAGTCAATTATATAATTGAACCAATATCAAGTTCTATAAAGATAAATTTAACCAAAATTACAGGTTTAATGTGTGCTGGTGTTATTTCAACAGTGGGTTCAATGATAATTATGATTCCTCACTATATATTTAACATGGGCAGTCTAAGCAATTTTAGTTATTTTCTGCTCAGTTATTCTATAATAATTTTTGGCTCCATTGTGATAACAATTCTTATGACCGCAGGATTTTATCTTATATTTAGGAACGTTAATATAACCTGCATTATTATGCTTTTAGCGGTGCTTTTTAGTTTTTTAACAGGAAATATTAATTATCAATATATGTGGGTTCAGACAGGTGCTAGTGGACTTTCCGAAAATTTCGGAAGCGAGAATATCGTTTTGGGAATGCTCTGGAATAGGTTGTTTGGGTTATTAGTAGCTATGTCCATATATATTTGTTATAACTTTCATAATTGCACTTTTCTTTTCAGTGATTGACCTATATACAGAAATAATACAAGGTGTTTCTAGTACGGCACCTTTTTCCAAGTGGAGTTATTGCAAGTTTTTGTGTGACATAAATACGATTATGTTATTAATTCTAATGCTTTCTTGCACAGGACTTTTTTCTAGAAATGAACAAAGAGTAAGAGAAATTACTTCATGTACGTCTTTACCACAGAAAAAGTATTTGGCTACAAAAAGTTTAGCTCTGTCTATTTCTTATTTAATTATTGCCATATACTGCATTTTGATAAGTTTTGTGTTTTATAAGACAACTTTTAATTTTACAGATTTTCAAAAATTTTTATTACCGATGTTAATAATATTACTTCCAACTTTTGTGTTTGTTTTTGGAACCAGTATGTTTTTAGGCAGCAAAAGCCAAACTTTGCTTTATGCTTGGATTCCAATTATTTTGATTTTGTCACTTATAAGTTTTAACAACGCACCTTTTATTGATATTTTCGCCAAAGGCTATGTGACTTATATGCCTACAGTTCTATCTGTTGATAGTCTCGGTGAACCTGTTTTTAGTTTATCTTTGAATTTTATAATGAGTAGGCTTATATTTACTCTAATAGGAATGATTTTATATGTGGCTTCATTTAAGAAGCTTTCTGGAAAACCTTAAAAAGTTATTATAAGTCTATTAAGGCAAAAGCTAATTTTTGTGCGGCATTAAAATTTGATAGATGGTGTTAACTATGTTATTGATAATATTAGGAGCATCACCGGAAGAAACTTATGGATATGCGGTGTCATTAGACAATAAAGGTAATGGTCTTTTCGGCGCTTCTGAAAATAAAAAATCTTGGTGGCAAAGACGTCATGAGAAAATGAAAAAGTTAGCAAAAGAACAAGATAAGAAGAAACTAGAACAACAAACACAAGTAACACAGGCATATGAAAAGTGTGTGGATTTAAATAATTATGACATGTCACAGTTTATGATTTTGAATGCAATGAAAACTAAAATAATATCTAGACAAGCTCCATCACAGTTGAAATCAACTGATTTTATTAGTCTAGTAAGTGAAGTTTTATAACAATTTCTTATTTACGTATTGAGGCGGTGGGCTACCTTTTTATTTTATCTATAAGTAGGATAATTAAATTTATCAAAGCTACTAAAACTGAATTTATTTTTTGAAAGTTCTTTTCTAAAGATTCCAAGTCGCATTTTTGATAAAATAATTTCCAATTATAAAAAGAATTTAATATAAGCATATGCAAAAATTATGTGAGAAACAGTTTGTTATGTGGCTGATTTAGCTGGTTCTTGAAAATGATTTTGAAAAATTTATAGAATAACAAATATAAATTTTAATTATTGCTAAAATTTTGCTGACAGATATATAGATTATGGTAAAATAGCATAATCTGGAGTAAAATTAATAAGTAGTAAAAAATATCAAGAAAATAAGGGGGACAAAATGAAAGCAAAAAAGATAATGGCCGTACTTTCTGTAATAACAGCACTGTTATTTTTGGCAGGCTGCAATATTACGAATAATTGGAGCTTAAATGTAAAAAAAGGTGACAAATATAATTTTCATGAAGTAGTTGATCAAGACGCTGCTCTGATAATTGACGAGTTGGAGGATCACACAATTACAGTAAAGGATATGAATCTTACAATGGAAATACAAGATGTGGACAAAGACAAAAATGTAACTATAGCCTATAAGTATGATTCTATAAAAGTATCTACAGGAGATAGTGAGAAAATGAAGGAATATGATTCTAAAAAACCAGATCCAAGCGATTCTTTAGCTGATATATATGGAGGTGTTGTTGGAAAAGGCTTTACTGTAAAAGTGAGTAACAAAGGACAAGTATTAGAAATTAAGGGTGCGAATGAGTTAGTAAGTTCATTAATTGGCAAAGTTCCACCTGCTAAGCAAACAAATCCTTTGAAAGGCGCTATCAAACAAAGTTTTGGTGAGGATGCTGTTAAATCAATGGTTAATCAAAGTATGAACTACAATCCATCAAATAAAGTTAAAACCAATGATACATGGGAAAGCAAATATAGCATAGCCGCATTGTGTCCAATGGAAAGTAACAATAAATTTAAATTTTTAGGTGAAAAAGATGGATTATTAAATATTGATGTACAATCAACAGTTGAAGCAGATACTAAAGGTAAGCAAGTACAGTTTATGGAATTTAAGTCAGATATGAGGTTAAAAGGTAATAGCAAAGGAACAGTAAATATTAATAAGAAAACTGGTCTTATAGAAAAAGGTAATTTTAAAGAAAATGTGGGTGGAAATATGGAATTTACACTTGGTAGTAAAAATAAAAGCTGGCCGGTGGAAATATCACAAAAGATAACTTATGAAACTACAAAGCAATAAATCGTTAGCAAATTTGCTGCGATCATAAATATTCCTGAGGGATGTAAATAAGTTGTTAACAATTTGATTTGCTATTGGAAAAAGAGTTAAAAGTAATAGATAAGGAGGAATTGGAGAGTGGAAAGTAAGAAGAACGATGTTACTTTTATTAATTTCTGATTTCTTCAAAAAAGGAAAATCCACTGAATCTGGACAGGTTGAGCTGATTATTATAGAAAATTTAAATATTTTTCATAAATGGGAGGCAGCATGTTTATGTTTTATTTCAAAATATAAACATTTCCTTGTTCCAGCAGTAATAAGTACTTTATATTTGGAATGCATGAATAATAGATGGAAAATTGTTCATGCTCATTTTTCATTTCAGCCTGAAAAATAGAATTATCAATTAGGGAGAGACTGTTATTTTTGTGGATTATGAGGTTAAGAGCTTTAGTTACTTTGATATGGGCGCTGAAACTGAGAGTTTTTATCATGCTTTGGCAAGCTCTCTGGAGGTTGCTGATAATTAACAAATTGTTTTGTTAATTATCTTTGTGTGCTTTAAAATATTGAGTAGGCTGCTTTCTGTAAATTTTTTTTATTTTTGATTTTATAATTGTTATGTTGTATAATTTAAAATTATACAATTTGAAAGGAAGCTAGAAATGGGAAAGAAATCTTCAAGAAAAAAGATAAAATATAATCTGCAAAATAATTTGCAAAATAAAAAAACAGAAACAAGTGCTATTATTTTGGGGAGTATAGGAGGATTTATTATTTTTGTTATAGCTATGAAAATGTTAAAATTCATATGTTGTCTTAGAGCCAAATTAAATGCAACATCAAATTTTGTTTGTGTTACACCTGGAGATATAGCAGTAGGGACTTCATCAGCTGTATTTGTTATTTTTCTATTTATAGCTTTTTTTATAGCTTTTTTGCTTATTGTAATATGTGTTAGATTGTGGAAAAATAGAATGAGTTTTTCAAATGAATTTATGCGGATAAAAAGTGGATTTATGAAGATAAAGATAGATACTAAGTTTATGAAGAGTAGAAAAAGTAAAATTATAATCATTATTATACTTTTGGATTTTTTTAATTTATGTGTTGATTATTCAATTATATATAAAGATAGGATTTTTCATAGAAGTATAACAAATGTTTTTGGTAAATATTATGGATATTCAGATATCAAAGAAGTTAAAGTTTATGATGCCAAAAATACTCTAAGTTATTGTTTAATAATGAAAGATGGAACTAAAATTAATTTAACATCAATAAGAGATAATTCTAAGTTTATACCTGAGGTAGAATCGCATATAGATAGTAAAGTTCCTCACATAATAGATAGAAATTATTCCAGTGCTCTAAATAAAATTCCGAAGTATATTTCTGAAAAATTTAAAATGATTAAATCCTAATTACCTAAGTTTTGTACAAACAAAACTTTAGTATTTTCCATATCATAGTTTCAAAAAAATAAATAATGGATAATTTTACTTTTACTTAAAACAACTTTAAAGAAGAAACTATTTCCATTTGGTTAATTGCAGTAATGCAATTTGGTTTAAAATTTAATTTATTTAATCCATTTGAAGGCTTCAAGCTTAAAATGAAAAAAGTAACTTATTCTGTGTACCAAAAACTTATTGTTACTATGATGTCTATAGTTATTGGTTATGAGACTACTAATGACATCAATGAAAAACTTGCCCTAAACATGTTTGATATGGATACAGCACCAGACCAATCACAGATTAATGAGCTAATTAGACGGTTTGATTCTGACAGCATAAATCAATTTCAAGATATTCATCACCATATTTTTATGGAACACAGTAACTCAGGCCGATAAGGCTGCTTGGGTTTATGAACTTCCAGAGAACAATGGAATTAGAAATATTATAGTTCAGACACTATCTCCAAAAGGAAAACCAAAATATTTACTGCTAATAACCAATATAAACAATAAGGATATGAGCGCGGTAGAGATATTTCGTTTTTATAACAAACGTCAAACCATAGAGGCTTTCTTTAAAATGGCCAAGAATGTATACCATATAAAAAACCTAAGAACTTCAAAGTTTTACGGCATTTACAGATTTTTATGGTTAGTATTTATAACACATAATCTCATAAGTTGGTTTAAATCTACAGTTCTGCATGGAACAGAACTTAAAAATGTAGGAGTAAGAGTTTTAGTTAAAAGTATTAGAACTATAAAAGGCTTTGTTAAAAGGAATTCTGAAGGAATTAGTGTAAATATTCCACCGATAACAAGGCTAATTGCTGACGCACTTTGTAGTCCTAAATATATACAAATTAAAAATTGACTTTTAATCAATACAGATTAATCCAAAATTAGAAATAAAATTTTAGCTATTTTTAGTGTTATCATTTTTAACATTTGTATATTATTCCAGCAGGCTTCGCCTAAAATATTGGAAGCTAAAGGAATATTATAGTTAATACTAACAGGCAATTATGTACAAATATAAGTTTTATGTTTGTATGAAATTTAGGTAATTATTCTAATAAATTTACACAATATATGGGCAGCAGAAGTTTTTTTATTTATATATTTCACTATCTTCCTATGAATATTATTGCTTATTGCATAGTAAGGTATTTAAAACTTCCAATAATTTTTAATTATATATTCGTATTGATATTATTGCTTCAATAACTATCATTATTTGCGAAATAGTTTATAGCATTCCACAGATTAGATTTTTGTTTAGGATAAGAAAGGATAAAAGGGAAAGTTTAAACATAAAAACATTATAGTGAATTTCAAATGTTGTGTTTGGACTTTATCATAAACTGGAATACAGCATATAAAGGGGGGACTATGTATGAGAGGCGTATCAGAATGTATTGTGAGACAAGGCTCCGCGCAAAGACTACATGAAAATACAAGGAATGTCTTGTTCGGAGCTAAGTTTTGACTGATATAGACTAAAATATTTTTGTGTGGACTTTGCTTTATATTTACAGATTATTAATGTAGATAGGAGCATGAGGTATGAAATATGCAAAAGCACAAAATATATTGCCACAGAATATTATTGAATTAATCCAACAATATGTTGATGGAAGCTATCTGTATATTCCTAGGAAGAGCAATAGAAAAAAAGCTTGGGGGGAATCCAGCGGCATAAAAAATAGTTTGAAGAAAAGGAATAGAAATATTTTTAATAAATATAAACAAGGAACATCTGTTAAGGAACTTGCTGAGCAATTTTATCTCACTGAATATAGTATTAGGAGAATAATCAGGAAAGAAAAATAAGTAATATAAAAAAGTAAGTGAAGTTGTCAACTAAAAGTAGACAACAATAAAAGCAATATTAACCAAAGCCTCGTTCAGTTCGATACTGAATGGGGCTTTGATAACTTAATGCATATGCTGGTCTATCATTATTGTAATAATGGATGTATCTGTCCACAAATTCAAATAGATCATCTTCTTCCCAAAATCTAAAATCAACTGCCATTTCATCTTTAATCCAACCGTTTATTGATTCAATAACTGGGTTATCTGTTGGAGTTCCTACTCGCGACATAGAGCGAATTATGTTACAATTATTATGAGCTTTTGCGAATGCTCTTGAAGAATAGACTGCTCCTTGATCCGTGTGCAAAACGACTGGAGTTGTTTGTTCTTCAATTTTTTTCTTTAAATCTTTCAAACATAAAAAGTAGGTACGTCTATCACCGGGTTTAGATGTGAGGTGATGTGCAATAATCTCATTGTTGTATGTATCCATAATATACGTTAATTCGTATAAGCGGCCTCTATGTTTAAGGCAAGTCATATCTGAAACTACTAATTCTAATGGTTTTGAAGCATTCCACTTTCCTTTAACTATGTTTGGATAAACGATATTTTCATTCCCAGGTCTCCTATATTTATAATTTCTAACTTTGGATTTGATGCCACTGATTTTACAGCACTTATGTGCAAGATTATCTGAAAACGACCACCCAGTTTCCTTGCGGATGACTGCAGCGAGTCTATGATATCCATATGATTTATGTTTGCTATGAGCTTCTTTCAGTAAATCTGTAAGTAGTTCCCTATCTTTCTCATATCGATTCTGTACACCCTGACGGGATTTCCACTTGTAGTACCCAGAACGGTTAACCTGCATTAAAATACAAAGAGCCTTAAGAGAATATTTAACTTTTAAGTTGTCAATTATTTCGTACTCGGATCTTTTATAGAAACGAACTCCTTGTTTGCACCAACTCCTTTCACCATGTACCCTTTTTTTAACCTTTCAATTTCGATTTCTTGTTTTGCTACAATTAAACGAAGTCGATCTAATTCCTTCATTGATTTGCTTCTATGTAATGCTGCAAACTTATTTCCTGATTTCTTTTTATTTTCTAAGCCAGCTTCACCTTCATTTAAATATTTATGAATCCATGTTGCAATCATACCACTTGCGATACCTTCTTCTTTTGCTAAAGTTGGCCGACCAATACCTTCATCAAAATATCTACGGACAATACGGAGTTTTTCTTCCTTAGACCATTTTTTATTTTGACCACCTTTTGTTCTACTCATCATAATCACATCCTTCTAACTTGATTTTAACATGAAAAAAGTAGACATGCTTTTTTCATGTCTACTTTTATCTTACAACTTCAAATATAAAAAAGTAAGCGGTGTTTTTATGTTATCAATTTTGGTGATATAAAAATACCGTTTTTAAATTTTCATAGTATAGACAACTTTGTTGCAGAATTGTTTATGAACTAGATAAATTATCAGATATGAGGTTATAATTTCATTATAAATTAATTGAAATCAAATAGAGGTATAATCATATGAATACAAGTTTTCATACTATTGACATGGATACATGGACAAGAGTACACACGTATAATTACTTTACAAAAACAGTATCAACACTTATTTATTCCATTAATGTAACAATGGATGTTACAATCCTTAGGAATGCCTTAAAAAGTAAAGGGTTAAAATTCTTTCCTGCATATCTTTATTTAGTAACCAGAGCTATTGGAAAACAGCAGGAATTTCTTATGGCAATTCAAGATGAGGTGTTAGGATATTGGGATTGTAGAACTCCTTTTTATCCAATATTTCATGAAGAGGATAATTTCTTTGGACAGAATATGATGAGGATTTTGAAGTGTTTTATAAAAATTATATTTTAGATATAAAACAGTATAAGAAAAGGCATGGTGTTATGTTATCAAAGAAAGACCTACCTTCTAATAACTATATCATATCTTGTGTTCCATGGTTTAGTTTTAATGGTTTGTCCATGCAATTGCAAAATGCAAAAAATTATTATGCACCAATTTTTGAAGCTGGTGGATTTACTGAAACCAATGGTATAATTATGATGCCTTTATCTATTACGGTTAATCATGCTGCAGTAGATGGTTATCACATAAAGGTGCTTTTGCAGGAATTACAATGGACAATGAATCATACAGAAGAGTGGATTAAAGGTATAGAAGTGTAAAAGTAACTAACACAAATCAATTAAAACTACAGCGATTAAAAAATATAAATAATACTTATATTACTTCATTGTATAATGTGTAATTTGAAATACTATAATACTAATTGTTTTATGTTTTTTATAAATGATATATAATTGAAAAGGAAAATAAGGAAATTTATAAGGAGTGCATCAGATGCTAGTTAAAATTACAAATGGCTGCGTTGCTTTTGGCGCAAACACAATATTATCTAATATAGATTTCGAAATAAACGAAGGGGAAAAAGTTGCTTTAGTTGGACGAAACGGATGCGGAAAGACAACTTTGCTTAAGTTGATTTCTGGTGAATATGAGCTTGCAAAGCTTGATAATGGTGAAACGTCCTCCATTATTACAGCTAGAAATATAACTATTGGTTATCTTAAGCAGATTACCTTTGAAGATGAAACTTTTACTCTTGAGGAAGAAGTAAAAAAAGCCTACAAGGAAATACTTGATATGGAAGTTAGAATGGAGAAACTTCTTAGTGAAATGGAAAGTGGTTCAAATAATTCTGCAGTTAAGAAATATTCAGAATTACAGGAAAGATATAATCTGCTTGGAGGATATACTTATAAGAAGGAATATGAGAGTGCTATCAAACAGTTTGGTTTTACAAGTGAAGATAAGTCAAAGGCTCTTTCAGAGTTTTCGGGAGGACAGCGTACTAAAATTGCTTTTATTAAGCTTTTACTCAGTAAGCCAGATTTATTGGTATTAGACGAGCCTACTAATCATCTTGATATTAATGCTATTGAATGGCTTGAAGAATATTTAAAGTCATATAAAAAGTCAGTTCTTATAGTTGCTCATGACAGGGAATTTTTAGATAAAGTTGTTGGTTCAGTTTATGAAATTGAACGAGGAAAAATCACAAAATACACTGGAAATTATTCTGCATTTGCTGAAAAGAAGCGTATTGAGTGGGAAATACAGCAGAAAAAACACATTGAACAACAAAAGGAAATAGCTCATTTAAGCGGACTTGTTGAACGTTTTCGTTATAAAGCTACCAAAGCGGCTATGGCACAATCTAAAATAAAGCAGCTTGAGCGTATGGATATTGTAGAAGCCCCTGAGCTCGCAGATACTAATAGTTTTCATACGGATTTTGAACCTGAATACCAAAGTGTTCAATTGGTATTGTCAGTAAAGGATTTGAAAATAGGCTACAGTGAAACACTTTCAACAGTTTCGCTTAATATAACTCGTGGTGAAAAAATTGGGATTATTGGAGGTAACGGATTAGGTAAATCTACATTTTTAAAAACCATTGTTGGTGCAATACCTCAGCTTGGAGGTAACTATTCCATTGGGGATAAGGTTAAAATTGGATATTTTGATCAGCATATGGCACAATATAAAAGTGATAAAACTGTACTGGATGAATATTGGGATGAGTTTCCTAATTTAACTCAGACAGAGGTTAGAGGTGCTCTTGGAGCTTTCCTTTTTACACAAGAGGATGTGTTTAAACCGGTTAATGCCCTTTCTGGTGGAGAAAAGGTACGTTTGGAATTATGTAAGATATTAAAGAGAAGACCAAACTTTCTGATCCTTGATGAACCTACAAACCATATGGATATAATAGGTAAGGAAACATTGGAGAAAATGCTCATGGATTATACCGGTACGGTGCTTTTCGTTTCTCATGATAGATATTTTGTGAAACAGATTGCTTCATCAGTTTTGGTATTTGACAATGGAAATGTTGACTACTACCCTTTTGGATATGAGAACTATTTAGAGCAGGCAGCAAAGAAATCCGCTGATGAAGAAAAATTTACAGTTAAAGAAAAAAGTAAAAAGAAAAAATTTACAACGCCTGGTAAGGAAAAGGCCAGAATGGAGGCAAGGATAAAAAAACTTGAAATATTGCTTCAGGAATGTGATGAAAAAATTGCAAAACTTGAAAAAGAACTTCAATCAGAAGAGGTTATTTCCGATTATGTAAGATTAACGGAGCTTCAAGAAGAACTTATGGCACAGGAAAATCTTAATATGAGCTATTTAGAAGAATGGGACGAATTACAGGACAAATTAGCTTAATAAGTTAAAAAAATATTTGTTAATCTTAATAATATATTTGAAACAGAATGACTATTAATCATGCTGTTTCAAATAATCTTATAATTAACATTAAATCCAAGGTTAAAAAGTAATATGGTTAAATGTATTAAGTAAATTATTTCTTGTTGAATTTCTTTAAGTATTGTCGTTGTCCGCCTTTTTTAACCAAGGTCCAATCTGGCTCAAGACAAGTTCGTATATTTTCAAGCAAGCTCAATAATGTTTTCTGATCTTTTACTGAAATATTTTGCAGCGCTATCTTGTTTGAATAGTTTTCTTCTTCTAGTAATATCTCATATACTTCTTGGCCTTTTTTTGTAGGAAACAAGAGGAGAACCTTCTTATTTTCTGGACTAATTTCTTTACTAATAAAACCGGATTGTTGTAATTTTTGAATGGCACGAGAGGCTGTTGTACGGTCTACTTTAAGCATCTCGGCGATCCTTTCTTGTATAATTCCTGGATTTTCACATATCCTCACTAAATATGC
Source organism: Clostridium sp. JS66 (assembly GCF_033561535.1). Classification (NCBI taxonomy): domain Bacteria; kingdom Bacillati; phylum Bacillota; class Clostridia; order Eubacteriales; family Clostridiaceae; genus Clostridium; species Clostridium sp. JS66. The sequence continues at coordinate 2,097,770 of NZ_CP131467.1, forward strand.
ATATTGACCTTTAGCCAAATCAAATTGTTTGAATTCTATATTGCTGATTGAATCCAAGCAGCGATAAATTTTACCTATTTCTCTCAATATCTCTTTCATAGCTAACCTCTTAATTTTATATTATACTATTTAATTTATATCATAATATTGTTGCAAATGCAATAATATTATGATACATTAATATTGCATATGCAACAATATTGAATTGAAAGAAAGTAATAATTATAAAGCTTAAAGCAAAAATATGTACCTGAAAAACCCTCAATGAATGAACAATAAAATTTTTTTATGTAAAATAATAAGTTTATATGGCAATTTATATTATTGCGTTGAGATAGGTTTTAAAGGCTATATTTAAGAAAATGAGGAGGAGTAAAAAAATGAAACTTGCTATCGGGGAATGTATGATTGACGACCTTGTTATACTTAGAGAAATTTCTTATAAGGCATATAACGAAACCTTCAAAGATTGGAATACACCTTCTAACATGGAGGATTATTTGGAGAAGGCTTTTAGTATGAGTAAAATGCGGGATGAACTGTTAAACGCCAGTTCAAAGTTCTATTTTCTATATGTTGATGAAAAATTGGCAGGTTACCTAAAATTGAATGAAGGTCTGGCACAAACTGATATCAAAGACTCAGAATCTATAGAGGTCGAAAGGATTTATGTGTTGAAAGAATTTCATGGCAAAGCATTGGGAAGTGTGTTGATGAATAAGGCTATTGAAATTGCAAAAGAAAAGAAAAAGAAATATTTATGGCTTGGTGTATGGGAAAATAACGATAAAGCTATGAAGTTCTATAAAAGAAATGGATTTTATATCATCGGCCAGCATTCCTTTTTTATGGGAGATGATGAACAAATAGATTTAATCATGCGTAAAGATTTAGAAGTAAATTAAACTTAGTATACATTTACTAAAACCCTTTAACATTTACATTTAATTCAAACACAGAATAACATTAGACTTGCACATTACGCAGCGTAATGATTTATAATAAATATGTATTATGAGAAAGCATTCAAAAATGTTAAAATTAGGGGGAATTTTGTTATGAATGAATTTCAAAGTATACTTAGTTATTATGAGGATGAATTAAAATGGCATCCACCTTTTGCTGAAATACTTTCTAAATATGCTTCAGAAGGTTTGAAAGGATACTTAGTAATGCGTGAATCAGTTCAAAATGGACATTTACCTAAAAAAACAAGAGAATTAATTTTTACAATATTGGATAGTTTAGATGACGAAGTAAGTGGTGCAAAACAACATGCTGTTGCTGCAATAGAAGCAGGTTTAACTATGGAAGAATTAGTAGAAGCGTTTGTAATAGTAACTATTGTGAAAGGTATCAATGTTTTGTGTAAAACAGGTGTTGAAGCAATAAAAGCAGCAGAAAAAAGATTTGAAGAAATAAAAGAAAATCAATAATAAAAATTTTTAAAGAGACATCAAAAACTAGAGATGCCTCTTTTTTTATTTGAAGTTCTTCGTCTTCAAATTTTAAATTTGTTTACTTCATCAATCATTCCTTTAGTCATATTGCTAAGCGTTTGAGCTGCTGCAGCTATTTCTTCTGTAGAAGCATTCATCTCTTCTGAGGACGCAGAAATTTCTTCTGAAGATGCTGAAACTTCAAGAGAAACTGAAGATACATCATCTACTCTACTCAAGATAGTTTCTTTATCCCTATCTATACTTTCAGCAGAGTTTTTAACTGTTTCAATTTTAGGAATCACTTCATTTACCGCTTCTATGATTTTCTTAAAAGATGTTATTGAACTGTTTATAATCTTAACTTGGTTTATTAATTCATCATCCATTTCAACAGAATCTTGGACTATAACATCTGTATTTTTAGCTATTTCATTAATCAATCTATTAATTTCTTCTGATGAGATTTTTGATTGCTCAGCAAGTTTTCTTATTTCATCTGCCACAACTGCAAAGCCTTTTCCTGAATCACCTGCTCTAGCTGCTTCAATAGCTGCATTTAATGCTAATAAATTTGTTTGTTCTGCAATACTATTTATTATATTAGTAATTTCATTTATTTCCTTTACGTCTTTTCCAAGTCCAATAATTTTACCATTAAAGTTTTTAAATGAACTACTAACTTTCGTTACAGATTGATTTAATTCATTCATTTCATTACTACTTTCTTTTGCCATTAAACTAATTCCCCTGGAATTTGAGTCTACAACTTGTATCTCTCCAACCATTCCCGATAACTTATCACTAAAATCATTAAGAATTTCTGTTACATTTATGAAATCCTCAGATTGGGAACTTGTACCCTTTGCAATTTCATTTATTGCCTCCGTAACATTCTGCGAGGAACTAGCTATTTCCTCTGCAACAGAGGATAAGTTTTCTGACTGCATATTAATACTTGTAGAATTGTCTTTTATTCGGCGAATCATTTGTTTTAATGATTCCTGCATTACCTTCATTGAATTAGTCATATCTCCAACTTCATCTTTTAATTGCAGATATTTAGGTGAAATTTCTTCACATAGGTTGCCTTCTGCTAATAACCCCAAATGCTTTGAAGTTGATTTTATTCCTTTAGATATACTATTAGCAATAATATAGACTATTGCTAATCCAATTAATATAAATAATATAGAAAACCCTATAACAGAAATTTTTAGACTATTCAACTCGGATAGTATTTCACCTTTTGTTACTATAACTCCTACAGACCATTCAGTTCCTTTTACTGGAGCATAACCTATATATTTTTCTGATCCACCATAGCTATATTGACCAATTCCTGATTCTCCTGCTCCCATTTTCTTCACAATATCTGCTAATGCCTGTAATTTATTATCTTTTTTTGCATCTTCAATTGTGTTATCCATTTTCATAACTAAATCCTTATTAACATTAGCAATAGTTGTTCCATCTTTTTTTACCATGAATGCATTTCCGGTTTGTCCAACCTTAACCTGATTAGTTAGTTCGCTTAATTGGTTTCCATCTCTCGTTTCAATTAATACTCCTACAACTTCATTATTATTCTTAATAGGAACCACATACTTGACCTCTACACTACCACTAACTTTACCTATCAATGGATCCGATACATTACTTTTGCCCGATAATGCCTTTTGATAGTATTCTCTATCCTTCACATTAGCGGTTGATCCGTCGATACTCTTAGTATCACCATTTTTATCTGCAATACCTAATTTCATGCTTCCCATTCTTTTAGCTTGATCTGAAAGTATGACCTTTTTATTTTCCCATGAATTATTAACATCTTTTATTTCAGGCATTGATGCAATAGCTTCTAATTCATTTAGCTGTCCCTCAACTCTTCCCTGAACACCACTGGCAGTTTGATCTGCAATTTTAGGAAGTGTTTTGCTTAAATTTGACTGTAGGGACTTTGTTGAATTTATAAATGAAATTGCACCTAAACTTATACATATAACTCCTATTAACAAACTTACAAATAATATTAACTTTGCTTTTATACTCTTCATACATTCCTCCTAATTTTAACCATATTTTTAATTAAGTACAATTTTATGTTAAAAATATTATTAATATTATATCATGCCATAGCATTTGAGTAAATATTGTCAAATATATTGCTATTGTGTAAATATTGGAAATCACAGGAAAACTAATATAACAATTTCAAATTGTTAGTAACATGATAATAGTAAAAGCTTTCTATGAGCTGCTTATCATAGAAAGCTTTAATTTTAGATGTCCAATTTATAGAATTTTTTCATACTAGAGTTTTTTGTTATCAAAGTTTTGCTTTTTTAACAACTAGGTTAAATCCATCTACATTGGTTATGATGATAGGGTCTCCTTTTTTTATTGATTCATTTTGAGAATAGACTTTCTGGGGAGAATTATTAAATATGCCTTTACCTTTATAATTAAAATTCTCAGAAGCTATACCCTGCTGCCAAAGAAACTTTTGTTCCTTTTTTATTCTTTTGGATTCAATAATAGCTCGTTCAATAGCTACTATTGGAATAAAAATGCACATTAATATGATAGATTGTAAAAAAGAGTGAGATATCATAACAATTCCTACTGAACAGATAAATACCCCATTGGCGTTTGAACCTCCATGTTGGCTTCTTCCATAAAAAAATGGCAAATCTAAATATTTTTCCATTCCTAACCATATCAAGCCATATGCTGAGAAAAATACCCCGAGAATTCTTAATATATCAATTGGTGCTATAGATATAAAATCTAAACCATTAAATTCCGCTGCCTTTTTTGATAAATATAAGAATATAGTTATTAAAATTAATGCAATAATTTGAATCCAATCAATTGTTGGAGGGTGTACAGAATCTAACATTTTACCTGTAGACTTAGGATCTCCCATGTCTTTAACAGCAGCTTTTTCTGCATCTTCATTAGAGTATCCTATTTTAATATAGACTTCTTTTTGATCATCAATATGATTTTGGATTTCCGTGCAGATTTCCTTTCGCATTTTTCTATTAGAAATATTTTTACTTAAAAGATGTAAATATTCATCTGCTTTCATATTAATACACCTCTACTTCTAGCACAGATGCCATGGTTTTAACGTATTTTTTCCATATGGAGGTTTTATCTTGTAGTAATTTTTTTCCCTGGGATGTTAAGGAATAATATTTACGAATTTTCCCATTAGCTTCTTTTTCACAGCAATTTAAATAGTTTTTATTTACTAAAGTGTGTAAGAGAGGATACAATGTTCCTGCTTTAAATTGAAACATATTGTTTGAATTAATTTGCAAAGTTTCGATCATTTCATAGCCATACATATCCTTATTTTCAAGTAGTTTTAAAATAAGCATAGTCATATCACCAGAGTATAAACTGTTGTCAGATGGCATTTTAATCACCTCTTTCATATCTTAAAAATTTATATAGGTATTTCTATTTGCATATATAGATAATCTATATGCTTTTTTATAATATTAGAATATATCGACAATCTATATATGTCAATAGGTAATTTCCATTTCTTCAAATTTTTCTGAAAAAGTAGCAATTTAATGGAATCTAATGATATAATTAGCTTTTAATTGCTGTAGTTTATAGACAGGCTTTCCTTGGATTAAAATTAAAGCTTATTATGAATGACTATATGTAAAGTATAACTGTTTCCTTTGAATTATGGAGGTGAAATTATGATTATTTTATTATTAATAAAACAGATTACTGAACTTTTTTTAGTTATGTTCATGGGATTCATATTAGTAAAGACACATTTATTGGAAGCAGAAGAGAGCAAAACTCTTTCAACAGTTGCTCTTTATCTAATAATGCCTTGTGTGATTATTAATGCCTTTCAGATTAAATATACAGAAAGTATACGGAATGGATTGATTCTTGCTTTCGTGGCAGCAGTATTGATTCATATTGTACTATTGATTTTAGTAAAAATACTTGGAAGGATATTCAACTTGGATGCAGTTGAAAAAGCATCCATGATATATTCAAATGCCGGAAATCTGATAATTCCAATTGTAACTTCTATACTTGGAAAGGAATGGGTTATTTATTCTAGTGCTTTTATATCTGTACAGTTATTTCTTTTATGGACTCATGGAAAGATGATGCTATGTGAAGAACAAAAAGTAGATTTGAAAAAAATTCTTTTAAATATTAATATGATTACTATTTTTCTTGGAATTTTATTTTTTGTTACAAGATTTCAACTGCCGGATATTATAATAAAAACCATGGAATCAGTAAGTGTTATGCTTGGTCCTATTTCTATGATTATAATGGGAATGCTAATTGGAAATATGAGCTTCAAACAGGTATTTGCTTATAAGCGAATTTATATAGTTACTTTTCTTAAGATGATAGTATGTCCCTTTATAATTTTGTTTCTGCTTAAATATGGTGGAATGGCAAACTTATTATCCGATGGAAAGATGATTTTGTTTATCAGCCTGCTTGCAACAATTACTCCCTCTGCATCAGCGGTTACACAAATGGCCCAAATCTATGGTAAGAATGAAGAATATGCTAGTGTTATAAATGCAATTACAACTATTGTATGTATTATAACAATGCCAATTATGGTTTGGTTGTATCAAATATAGGATTAGTAGTTAAGTCACAATGTTTTTTCATCTTTTGATAATTAAAATATTAAATATTATGAAATACTTTGAAATGGTAGAAGAATTCTCAATAGTAGAGGATTCTTATATTTTAATCTACATCAGTCTGTTTTCTAATTTCATCTTTTCTTAGTGATACAATATTTTTTAAAGCTAATAATGGTGGCGACATCCATTTTTCACGATGATATATCATTTTAGCTTGTATAAGTATTTGACTAATTTCTACAGGTAGAATCACAAGTTCACCATTTTGAAGTTCTTTATCAACTACTATACGCGGCAGCAGAGTAATACCAAGCCCATTTTTAACACACTGTTTTATTGCTTCTAGGCTGCTAAATTCCATAATAGTGTTTGTTTTTATATTTAAACTTTCAAGCATTTTTTTTAATTCAAAGCTGTAACCCATTTTAGATTCAGTAAGGATGAATGCTTGATTTTCAAGTTCATATGCAGTAATTTTTTTCACAGTAGTAAGAGGATGATCTGGAGCTGCAACAAAAATAGTAGAATCTTGGAAAAGATCTATTTGAGAAAGGTGTTGCTGTGTAGATTCATCATGAAGACTAAATGCAACATCAATAATATTTTTTTCTAGCATTTCAGGAAGATCTAGGCAGTCTGCCACTTTAAGTATTATTTGGACATCTGGATAGATTTTACTATATTCTTTAAGTAGTGGTGGCAGCCAAAATACACATAGGGTTTCAGCAGATCCTATTGTTAGCGTACCTTTAATTTTTTCATCATTGTCAAATAATTTATGAATTTCTTCAGCATCTTTGATCATTTTTTTAGCTGAAGAAATTAGTTTTTCTCCTTGTTCGTTTAAGAATACCTTTCGTCCAAGTCGTTCAAAGAGTTTAACACCAAGTTCTTGTTCAAGATTACGTATATGATCTGAAACAGTAGATTGAGAGTAATTAAGTTCCTCAGCAGCAGCTCTAAAATTTAGCAATCTTGCAACAACAAGAAAGGTTTGAAGTTGTCTAATATCCAACAAATCACATCCAATCGTAAAAAACGATTGAATTAATCAAAACAATCGTATTATTAATATATTTCTTTTATGATACACTAGCATAAAATATATTTCAAGTTAATTCTTGTGCAGGTTAGAGTATAAAACAGTTAAAGAATTATGATTTTAATAATTTCTTAACATCATTTTCTTTTTCAAATAATATACATCCACCATCATGTTTTCCTAACAACATTTTATTATCATTAAGTTTTTTAAATAATGGTGACTTTAGCGCATCCCTTATATTTAAGTTTTTTAGGTTAGTATCTGAGTATGGAGAGAAAGGGCATGGTTCTGCATTTCCATTGGCATTAATATGAAAAAAACCTCTTCCAGCTGATAAACATCCGCCTGCATTTTTTTCATCACCAGGAAATGATAAAAACACTATATTTTCAAATTTTACTATTAATTTTTCAATCTTTTCTTCCAGGATTAAACGTTCTTTATCTGTAGGTGCAAGATTTTGAGTTCCCTTAGTTACTGGTACATATTCTACAAATATTAATACTTTTACGCCTCTAATGTAAAGGCCTTGTACAAATTCTTCACTTATAATAGTTCTTATATTCTCAGTTGTTACAGTTATAGAACACCCAAATAAAATTCCCTTTTTATTTAAAGTATCCATTGAAGTTAATATTGAGTTATATATACCAATTCCCCGACGTTTGTCTGTTTGAAATTCATTTCCTTCAAGGCTTATCATTGGTATAAGATTTCTATTCTTATCAAACATATTTATATAATCTTCATCAAACATAGTGCCATTAGTGAATATAGGAAAGATTATTTCCTTAACGGAAGCTGCTTTTTCAATAATTCTTCTTCTCGTAAAAGGTTCTCCTCCAAGCAATAATATAAATGAAATTCCAAGTTCCCTAGCTTCATTAAATATTTCTATCCATCTTTCTTCGGAAATCTCGTTTTCAGTTAGATTATCTCCACAAGACTTATTTGATCTTGCATAGCAGCCTTTGCAATACAAATTACATGTTGTAGAAATACTGATCATTAAAAATGGTGGTATATGCTCACCTTTGTTTTCTAACATATCTCTTTTATTTTTGGTATCCTTTGTTGACAACATATATTTTGTTATAAATGCAGTTTCTCTGGGATTTTTTATGGATGCTTTCAAGATGTTTTTTATTATATTTTCAATTCCTTTATTCATGTATTGGGATAAATTAAATTCCTTATTCATAATTACTTACACCTCTTACCTAATTAATAATTCTATTTGCATATCAATAAGCATATCTCTTTCTTCTTTATTCATAATATTAATCCCAGCAAATATTTTAAAAGTATCAGCTCTGTAAAATATTAGCTGCATGAATGAAATTAATTCATATGAAATAATTTTACATTCTTTTTCACTCCTATTTTTATTTAAACATTCCTTAACTAAAGGAAGTACTTCAATAGCTTGAGTAAATTCTTCATTCAATAAAATATAAGGCATTATTTCCTTTGTATATTTTTTGTAAGAAACAACTACATCACAAATATTAACTAAAAAATCTCTAAGTTTATCCCTAGGTGATTTGTCAATACTATTAGTACTTTGAAAATATACATCAGCAGTATCTCTTATTAGTTTATTTACTGCAGTATTTAATAATTCATCCTTTGAACCAAAATGATAATTAATTGTGGACAAATTAATTTGGGCTCTTTCTGTTATTTTTCTTGATGTTATTTCTGAAACATCATTACATTCTCTTAATAATTCTATCACTGATTCTATTAATTGATTTTTAGTCCTTTCAGATTTATTCAAAGTATCTCCTCCTAATTTTAAAACATGTTTCATACATGTTTTATTATATTGCTATTATTGTAGTTTGTAAATACTTTCAAATAAAAATTAATATAGTAGAAAAAATTATTAATTTTATAGAATTAAATAGAAATGTTGCTTTAATAGAGTTTTTAAATAATGTCCATATCAATATATGGTTATTTAACAACAATGAATTAATGATGTGGGTAGTTTAAGTATTTATAAGGCTGTTGATGAATTTGTTTTAGATAATTTATAGTTCACAAAAAATAGTACATAACTAATTGCGATATGGGGTTAATATTTAATGATGTCTTGTCTATAAGTAACATTATAAATGTTAATAGAAGTTATTTATAGATAAGATATCATTAAATAACAAAATTGAAACAACGTTATTACTTGTCCGTTGTATCATTTTCTGTATTCTTATTTAAAAATTTCATAGCTAGTTCTTCACGTAATCCGGGAACATTTGTTGTTCCATTTTCTTTGGATATTCTGTAAAATTCGCATTTATAATTGATTCGATCCAAAGCATTTTGTAAGAGTGCAATCTGTTTTTCTGTTTTTTTCTTCTGGTGAGTAAATAGTTCATATCGTTGGTCAATGGTAGAATCTCCTTCTTCACACCACTCAAAAAACTGTTTAATATCCTTAAGTGGCATTCCTGTATTCTTTAAACATTCTATCATTTTTAGACATTCAACATCGGTATCATCGAATACTCGGATATTTCCAGACGTTCTATTTACAAGAGGAAGAAGCCCTTTTTGGTCATAGTAACGCAGGGTTGATATAGATATGTTTAGCATTTTTGAAATATCGCCAATGGAATAAGTCATAAGTTACCTCCAATAAATTTTAAATTTAGTATTGACCTAAAGTTAGGTTTAGGTATTAGAATATGTTTATCCGATGAATACCCGCTTCAATAACCTACTTCTTTAAGTGGGAGTAAAGAGCGGCTATGTCCATAGATAACGAGTTCTAAGCAAAAGCTTCGTCTTATGCCAAGAACTCTGTTTATCATAAGCTATAAAAGAAACTTATGCAAGATTAAAGCGTACTTTGATTAATAAAATTAGAATCTTCGATAAAAGATTTGTATTTATGGCAAAGGCATTAGGATTGTATAAAAACTTATGAGAAATTAAATAAATAGGAATGAGGAGAAAAAGCATGGATAGAAAAGAATTAGAAAATGTATCTGAATTTTTACTTGGAGAAGAAAATACTGCTTATGCACCTTATTTTATTGGAAAAAGCTATTTAAGTCTTTTGAATAATAAGGAAGTTATTATTTGTAATGTTACATTTGAGCCAGGATGTAGAAATAACTGGCATATTCATCATGGAAGTGGACAAATATTAATCTGTGTTGGTGGTCATGGATGGTATCAAGAGATGGGTAAAGAAGCACAGCTTTTAAAAAGTGGGGATGTGGTACATATTTCTCCAGAAATCAAGCACTGGCATGGTGCTGTATGTGATGAGGCTTTTGCACATTTAGCTTTATCTGTTCCGGTAGAAGGTGCTTCCAATGAATGGTGTGAACCAGTGACAGAGGAAGAATATAAAAAATTAAAATAGGATTATGTGGTTAGATAAAATGAAAATTTTGTCTGACCAGAAGGGAGATAGTTATGAAAAAGCAGACAGCAGGAAGAGATTTACTTGGAAAATTTGCACCTAAATTTGCAGAATTAAATGATGATGTTTTATTTGGTGAAGTGTGGTCACGGGAGGATAAATTATCGCTTAGAGATCGCAGTGTAATTACAGTAACAGCATTAATGACAAAAGGAATTTTTGATAACTCTTTAAAATACCATATGGTAAATGCCCAAAATAATGGAATTACTGCAGAAGAAATTTCTGAAATTATCACACATCTGGCATTTTATGTAGGATGGCCAAATGCATGGGCAGCATTTGCACTGGCAAAAGAAGTTTGGGGGGAATAGATTATATGGGAAAAAAGTTGATAGTGTATTATTCATATACAAATAATACAAAGAAAATTGCAGAGCAGATTCAGAAGGCTACAGGTGCAGATATCTGTGAAATTGAAACAGTAAAGCCTTATACAGGTGATTATAATTCGGTAGTTGACCAAGGAAAAAAGGAAGTAGACCGTGGGTTTAAACCGGAAATTAAACCTCTTAAAGTAAACTTAGAAGACTATGATACGATTATTATAGGCACTCCTGTGTGGTGGTATACCTATGCACCAGCAGTTGCCACTTTTTTATCTGAATATGATTTGTCAGGCAAGACCATAATTCCATTTGCAACAAATGGAGGATGGCTTGGACATACGTTAAAAGATATAGAAAATGTTTGCAAGAATGCCACTGTTACAAAAGCTATTGATATTAAATTTGATATGGATAAAATGGCAATACCTGAAGGCAATCTTAAGAAATGGATTGCTTCTATATAAGCAGCTTTATAAAATTTGTAAATTAGAAGGGATGATTAATTATGGCAAGCAAAGTTTACTTTGTTAATTTACGTTCAAGAAGTGATAAAAATAATAAAATTACAAAAATAAGACGTTTATTTGAAAAAGTAGGTTTTGATAATTTTATTGATGAAGGAGATCTCACTGCTGTTAAACTTCATTTTGGGGAAAGAGGGAATGATACTTTTATTAATCCCGTTTTTGTAAGACAAGTAGTAGATAAGATTAAGGAAGCTGGTGGTAAGCCTTTTTTAACAGATACTAATACTTTATATTCTGGAAGCCGTCATAATTCGGTAGATCATATGATAACTGCTATAGAACATGGTTATGACTATGCAGTAATTGGAGCACCAATAATTATTGCGGATGGTTTAAAAAGTGAAAATATTAAAGAGGTTGAAATAAATAAAAAACACTTTAAAAAAGTAAAATTGGCAAAAGATATGGTTAGTGCTGATGGTATGATTGTACTTTCTCATTTTAAAGGTCATGAAATGGCTGGCTTTGGTGGTGCAATTAAAAATCTTGGAATGGGTGGAGCACCAGCTGTTGGAAAAAAAGAACAACATGCTTTAAAGATGGGTGTTCAAGAGGATAAATGTGTTGGCTGTGGTCAATGTGCTAAAGTTTGTCCAGAGCAAGCTATCGCAATTGAAAATAGAAAAGCTTCAGTATCACATGATAAATGCATCGGTTGTGGGGAATGTATGACAGTATGCAAACCTAAAGCAATTGGTATGGATTGGTCTGCAGAAATGAATCCTTTTATTGAAAGATTGACTGAATATGCATTTGGTGCTGCGAAGCCTCATGAAAATAAAATTGGATATATTAACTTTTTAATCAATATTACTCCAGACTGTGATTGCGTGCCATGGAGTGATGCACCAATAGTTCCTGATATAGGTTTCTTAGCATCCACTGATCCTGTAGCACTTGATAAGGCATGTTATGATCTTGTTAATAAGCAATCAGTAAATGCACATTCAATGTTAAGTTGTGATTGCAAAGCTGGAGAAGACAAATTCCACGCTCTAAGATCTGAAACAAGAGGAAGTCATCAATTAAGTTATGGGGAAGAAATCGGAATGGGAAGCTGTGAGTATGAACTAATCGAGATATAAAAAAATTTCATCATACTCTAGCGAAAGTTTTTATTTTTAAGCGAGGAGAATGATCATAATAATGAAAAAACGAGTTATCTTACTGCTTTTACTTGTGACACTTTCTCTTACTGCTTGCAGTAGCAGAAAAAACGTTGAAACAAATACATCTTCTGGTGCAGCTCAGACATCTAATAGTTCAGCTAAAATTTCAGCAGGTTCACACAAAGTTCTGGTTGTGTATTTTTCCCGTGTTGGAAATACTAATTTTCCTAATAACGTGGATGTAGTTTCTTCTGCCAGTTTGAATGCTACAAAGGATGGTGTTCAGGGTAATACAGAGATTGTTGCAAAAATGATCCAGAAGGATATGACAGGCAGTAATTTGTTCTTTATTCAGACAGCAGATAAGTTACCTGCAGATTATAATGCCACTGTTAAGCAGGGGAAAGATGAACATAGTAACAATGCTAGACCAAAGTTAGCAAAACATATGGAGAATATGAATTCCTATGATGTGGTGTTTCTTGTCTATCCTAATTGGTGGTACGATATGCCTATGACTGTTTACAGTTTCCTTGATGAATATGATTTATCTGGAAAAACCATTGTGCCATTTTGCACCAGCGGTGGTAGTGGCTTCTCAAGTAGCATTAAGACTATTGGTAATATGGAACCCAAGGCCACAATTCTAGAAGGGCTTGCAATAAGTGAAAAACTTTCTAATAATACGTCGGACAATGTAAAGAATAGGCTGTCTAAATTAGGATTTATTAAATAATGAATTGATTCATTTTCAAAGGTTAAAAGGAGCAGATGAAATGACATCAAAGAAAATATTTCAAATTATTGTAGATTTATTAATGACTGTTATGCTGCTTGTACTCATGGCATATTCATTGGTCGGTGAAGCAGCTCATGAGTTGGTGGGAATTTCTATGTTTATCTTATTCATCATCCACCATATTTTGAATTACAGATGGCATCAAAATCTTTTGAAAGGGCGGTATTCTGGCATTCGAATCCTGGGAACGGTTATCAATGTTCTAATTTTTGTAATTATGATATGCCTTATGGTCAGCGGAATTATGATATCACGACATGTGTTCCTGTTCCTTCATATAAGTGATGGCACATCCTTTGCAAGAACAATTCATTTGCTTGCTGCCTATTGGGGATTTGCTCTGATGTCAGTACATCTTGGCCTTCATTGGAGTATACTCATGGTTGTTGTAAAAAAGATTACTGGAATAAAAGAGCCTTCTCAAATGCGTACTATTTTTCTGCACATAGTAACTGCCTTGATTGCTGTTTATGGATTATATGCCTTTTTGCAGCGGAAGAACGGTTCTTATATGCTGCTTAAAAATCAGTTTATGTTTTTTGATTTTGATGAACCACTAAGCTTGTTTTTTACTGATCAGCTGGCAATTATGGGGTTGTTTGTGTGTGTAGGTTATTATGCTTCGAAATTGCTCCAATTTATAAAAAATGTTATAGAAAGAAACAATAAGATAAAATAGTATAAATAAAAAATATAGTACCAGCTGAATCTACTCTTATATTGGCAGTAACAAGGTCCGAAATTAATGACAGATCAGTTATTAGTTTTAAAAGGAGGATATCAATGGACATTTATGACTTATTAGCACACTTGAATAGAGGAGAAGCGGTTGAGGGCGGTTCTGAATTACACCTATTGATGCATGATGTCTCCCAGGAGGCATTGAAATTGACTGCTGATCTGAATGGACAATATCATACACCAGAAGAAATTCAAGAAATTTTTTCCAGACTAATTGGTAAAGACGTTGATAGAACATTTGCTATGTTTCCACCTTTCTATACAGATTGTGGAAAGAATATCTCTGTGGGAAAGAATGTCTTTATCAATTCGGGCTGTCGTTTTCAAGACCAAGGCGGTATTGTTATTGGTGATGGTGTTCTTATTGGGCACAATGTGGTGCTTGCTACCCTCAATCATGATATTGATCCGAGAAAACGCAGCAATATGCATCCTGCACCCATTGTGATTGAAAATAATGTTTGGATTGGAGCAAATGCAACTGTAGTTCCTGGAGTGACTATTGGTAATGGAGCTATCATTGCTGCTGGTGCAGTTGTGAGCAAGGATGTACCGGCTAATGTTATCGTTGGAGGTGTACCTGCAAAAATTATCAAGAAAATCGAAATTGGTGAAGAGTAATAATATATGTTGAAGGTGTAGTCAGCTGAGCTTGACATTCCGAGCATAGTGAGGAAGCTTGCCTCGATATTTGTAAAATAGCTTGAATTGATTTTATGGAAGCTACTTAAGGTAGCTTCCATAAAAATTATATAATAGTGCATATAATTTAAATAATTATTAAGAATTTTCAACAGTTCTTGCATCAATCTTATCTACAAATGCGTTATAAACTAATCCTAATAAAACTAGAACTCCACCAACAACTTTTCCTGTTGAAAGAACATGTAATGTGAAATAATCCACGATTATTCCAGCAAAAAGTTGTCCAATAAATAAGAGTATTGTGGCATATAAAGCAGAGATTTTTGGGGTTATGTAGCTGGAGATTCCTACAACAACTACTCCCATAGCACCACCAATGTATGCATATACAGGTAAGCCTAAAAATTTATCAGGAGAATATCTTAAGGTATTACTGCTAAACATAAAGAAAAGTGCCGAAGTTATTAAGCCAGTTAAATAGTTATAGAATGTGCCAGGTAAAATACCTATTTTATTAGCTAAATTTGAGTTTATAATTCTACCCAAAACGTTGGTTAGTCCACTTGCCAAAGCAAGGATTATATTTAATATCATTATAATTCTCCTTTCTAATAAATTGTCATTACAACAAGGCCTATAACCATTATTACAAATCCAATTAATTTTTTATTATTAAATTTCACAACTTCCATGCCGAAAAGTCCATAGTGATCTATTATAATTGAAGTAACTCCTTGTCCGAAAAGGCCTAATGCAACAGATAAAGATGCTCCTAAAGCTATCATTGAAGAATTACAGAATAGAACTGTAAAAACCCCTATAAAACCAGCCGTATATGTAAATAGAGGTATTGATCTATCAAAAGAAATTTTCAACCTTTTAACAGCTAGCACAATTAAAATTGCAATTAATCCAACAATATGAATTATAATAGTTGAAGTGTAGTTTCCAAAATTCTTTGAAAGTATGGCATTAAAGCTTACCATTATTGTAATTAAAACACCTGTTAAAATTGATAAAAAATTATACATTATATTGTGACCTCCTAAAATAACTAATACTAAATTACCATAATAATAAAATTCAATACTATGACATATGTCATATATGTTCAAATATATGTTATATTTATAGAAGGTAATAATAGGAATTTTCTAATTGGGTTTATTTGTAAAAAAGGCTATTATATAATAAAATGATAAAGGTGAGATCTGATGATAGAAATTATTGATGATGCTAAGATTGATTATTATGTTGAAAAATACAGTCTAAATGATATGTTTACAGATGATATGCGAATGTATATGAAGCTTTGGAAATTCAATAAAGGAGAACATATTTGTAGATCAGATGAAAACATAACTAAATTATATTTTTTAGTACTAGGAAGAGCAAAAGTTTATACTACATTAAGCAATGGTAAACAGTTACTACTTAGTTTTAATAGTAATTTAGAGGTGATTGGAGATCTTGAATGTATACAGCTAAATAAATTTCATTGTAATATACAGACTATCCAAGAAACTTATTGTATATCTATTGATTTGAATATTATTGGAGAGCGCTTAATGGATGATGGTAAGTTTTTAAGATACATCATAAATAGCTTAGGTAAAAAACTTGCTCGAAATACAGATAGTAATTCAATAAATCTTCTGTACCCTTTGGAAAATAGGCTAGCAAGCTATATTTTAGCTATATCTATTAATGATGAGGGTGAAGAAACTAAAATCATACAGGATTGTAATTTAACAGAAATGTCAGAGCTACTAGGAACAAGTTATAGGCATTTATTAAGAACATTAAATAAATTTATTGAAAGAGGAGCAATTGAAAAGAAAAATGCAAACTATGAAATAGTTAGAAGAGATATTTTAATAGGTTTGGCAGGAGATTTATATGAATAAAGCGGAATAATATGTTAAACCTGAAAATTAGTCATAAAAATGAGGTGAAGTATGAGTATAGTAAAAAAATATGAAGAATTAACTAAGAAAGAAGCTGAAACTAATCCTGAAACAGCATACAAGATGATTAAATTAGGTCTTTTTTTGGAAAAGCAAATAGTAAAATTATCATCTAAGGAAGTTCCTAAAGCCTATACAAAGTTAAGTTTAATAGCTATTAATTCAATTTTAAGAGCTTTAAAGGAACCAGAGAATTCTGCATGGATTAATATTTTTACTCCAGTAGAAATATTGCAGTGCTTTGATATAAATCCTTTATCAATAGAATGTATGGCATGTTTTATGTCAGGATTTGAATGTGAAGATTTTGTAAATGAATATGCTGAAAATATTGGTATAGCAGAGACTTTATGCTCTTACCATAAAGGTTTTATTGGAACAGTTGAAAGTGGCATACTTCCCAAACCTAAATTTGCATTTACAACATCTACTTGTTGTGATGGTAATGTTAATACAATACGTTATCTTGCTAAAAAACATAATTTAGATTCATATATATTAGATATTCCTTATGAATACTCTTTAGAGGGTGAAAAATATGTTGTAACTCAATTAAAACATATGATTGCTATGCTTGAAGAAAAGAGTGGTAAAAAATTTGATGAGGATAAGTTAAAAGAAATATTAAAAAGGGAAAATGAATCTAAGAAGTTTTTTAAAAAATACTTAAAATATCAAAGAACAAAATATTACCCAAGTTCTTTAACTTTACATATGTACATGCTCTTTGCAGCTCATGTAGGTATAGGAACTAAAGAAATTTATGATTTTTATAAGCTGTTAGCGGAGGATATAAAAAAGTATCCTGAAAGTGAAGGAGTAAAAATATTTTGGGTTCATCTTTTACCATATTATCAAGAAACAATGAAAGAATATTTTAATTTTAACCCTAAATACCAAATTCAATCTTACGACATAAACTTTGATTATATGGAAGAATTAGATGTAGAACATCCACTGGAGGCATTAGCTAAAAAGCTTATTTTAAATATATATAATGGTCCTTATGAAAGAAAAATTAAAGCAATTGAAAAGGCTGTTGATACCCTTCAATCTGAAGCAGTCATTCATTTCTGCCACTGGGGCTGTAAACAGTCTTCAGGTGGAGTGATGCAGCTTAAACAAACTATGAAGGAAAAAAGTATACCAATGCTTATTTTAGATGGCGACTGTATGGACAGACGAAATTGTCATGATGGTCAGCTGAAAACTAGATTAGAAGCATTTTTAGAAATACTAAAGAATACGGAGGCAAGTAGATGATTGGATATGCATGCAAATATGTACCTTTAGAGATATTTAAGAGTTTAGGAGTCCAGGTAAAGAAAATTGAACCAAATGTGACAAGTTATGATAAAGCAGAAACCATGATGCATACTAATTTATGTTCTTATGTTAAGGGTGTAGTAGAAGATGTGATTATTAATGATTATGAAGGAGTAATATTAACTAGCTGCTGTGACAGCACTAGAAGACTTTATGATACATTAAAAGATAATTTTTTAGACAAATTTATTTATATATTGGATTTACCAAGAAAGGTGAATGAAGAGTCTATAAAAATTTATGAAGTTGCAGTTAAGGAAATGATATATGCTTATGAAAGATTTAGTGGGAAAAGCTTTGATGAGAAAAAACTTAAAGAAGTATGTGATTTATTAAAGGAATCGCTCATTAAGCCTTCAAAAGGGTTAAATATAGGATTAATGGGTGCAAGGTGCAATGAGGGGATAATTGAATTAGTTAAGAAATATGATGCTAATGTATTATTTAATATTTCATGCACTGGAGATGAACGTAAATACAACTTAAAAGGTGAGAATATATATTATGAATATATAAAACAATTGTTAAGCAAATTCCCATGTCTACACATGACAGATATTAGTGAAAGAAGTGATTTCCTTGAGAAGCAGAAAAAAAATTTAGATGGAATTATTTATCATACGGTTAAGTTCTGTGATATTTATGCTTATGAATATGCAGATATTAAAGAAAATTATGATGTTCCTTTATTGAAAGTAGAAACAGATTATACTAAGCAGTGTGAAGGACAAATAAAAACAAGAGTTGAAGCTTTTATTGAAGCATTAAATGCTAAAAATGAAACAGGTGATGATATTATGGGAAAAAATATTAAGGAAAATGCTGAAAAGAAAAAATATGTAATGGGAATTGATAGTGGTTCAACATCAACTAATGCTGTTATTTTAAACAATGATAAGAAAATAGTAGCTTATACTGTAGTAAGAACTGGAGCTAAAAGTAGCGAAAGTGCTAAAAAAGCCTTAGATGAAGTACTTAAAAAGGCTGGATTAGATAGGGAAGAGCTTTCGTTAATTGTGTCTACAGGCTATGGAAGAGTTAGTATAGCTTTTGCAGATAAGGAAGTAACAGAGATAAGCTGCCATGGAAAAGGTGCTCACTATATAAATCCTGAAATTAGAACAATAATAGACATTGGGGGTCAAGACAGCAAGGTTATTAAACTAAATGAAAAAGGTGAAGTAATTGATTTTGTAATGAATGATAAGTGTGCTGCAGGAACAGGAAGATTTTTAGAAATGATGGCTAGGACACTAGAAATAGATATAAAAGATATGGGGCCAGAATCTTTAAAATGGAAAGAAGATATAAAAATAAGCAGTATGTGTTCTGTTTTTGCTGAGTCAGAAGTAATTTCTCTTATTGCACAAAATAAAGAAAAAGCCGATATTATCCATGCTTTAAATCAATCTATATCCAGTAAAACTAATGCCCTTCTTGGAAGAGTAGGGGGAGAAAGTGAATTTATGATGACAGGGGGAGTAGCCCAGAATATAGGAGTTGTAAAAGCTTTAGAAGAAAGAATAGGGGAAAAATTATTTATTTCAGATGAGCCAGAAATAGTTGGAGCAATTGGAGCAGCGTTATTTGGACTTGAGGATATTGTTAAGGATAATTAATACTAAAAGATTTATTTTTACGCAAAAAACTGTCACACTAATTATTTATTTTAGTGCGACAGCCCTCTATTTCAGAATTAATCTTATGCAGGTAATTCATTATCTTTATTGTATTTAGATCTATCATGAACATTCCATGTAAAGGCTAAGAATACTATAGAAAGTACACATGAGGCTAAAATTAGCATAAATCCACCATTCCAGCTAAACTTGTCTACTACTATACCCATTACTATTTCAGCTGCAACTTGTCCACCCATATATCCGAATAGACCTGTAAATCCTGCAGCAGTACCACCAGCTTTTTTAGGCACCATATCCAATGCGCTTACACCTATAAGCATAACTGGGCCATATATTAATGCACCTATAACTGCTAGTGTAATATTTATTACAAGAAGACTAGTGCTGTGAGAATAAATAAATACACCAAAAGTAACACCAATCATACAAATTATACCTATTGGAGCACGACGGCCACTGAAAAATCTATCACTTATCCAACCTACTATTATAGTTCCTGGAATGGCTGCATATTCATAGATTTGAAAAGCAATAGCTGTATCTTTAGGAGAAAAATGTCTTGCTTCTTGTAAATAAGTTGGAACCCAGTTTATAATTCCATATCTAACAAGATACACAAAAACGTTTGCAAGAGCAATATACCATAAATATTTATTATTTAATACATACTTAAACAATATTTCTTTACCTGTCATTTCTCTTTCTCTATCTTCAACGTTTACTTCTGGATAGTCATTTTTATATTCTTCAATTGGAGGAAGTCCAACAGATTGTGGAGTATCTTTAGCAAATATTATGTACAATAAACCACCTACAATTGCTATTAAGCCTGGTAAATAAAATAATCCTTTCCAGCTTCCAAATATTGAAACACCAGCTAATGCAATAACGGCTATGAATCCACCACCAACATTATGTGCAGTA
Organism: Clostridium sp. JS66; assembly: GCF_033561535.1. Lineage (NCBI taxonomy): Bacteria > Bacillati > Bacillota > Clostridia > Eubacteriales > Clostridiaceae > Clostridium > Clostridium sp. JS66. The sequence goes on from NZ_CP131467.1 coordinate 2,118,358, forward strand.
TTCCATATAGACATTTTAACACCACGCTCTCCATCAGAGAACCAGTGAGTCATTGTTCTTCCGCATGGAGGCCATCCCATTCCTTGAAACCATCCATTTAAGAACATTAATGCAAATAAAAAAGTTATGCCTTTTGTAATTGGAAAAAATAAATTTACAATTCCTGAAAGTATCAATCCTGCAGCTAGGAAATATCTTGGATTTGATCTGTCTGATAAATTACCCATTACAAATTTACTTATACCATAGGCGAGTCCAAGTGCTGAAGCTACAAGTCCAAGTTCTGTTTTAGTAAAACCTTGATGTATAAGATAAGCTTTTGCTAATGAGAAATTACTTCTAACGAAATAGTAAAGCATATAACCTAAATAGATACTTAAAAAAACCTGTATTCTGTATCTTTTATAGGTTGAATCGATTTTTTCTTCTGGCAGCCTACTTATATGAGGTGCAGGTTTAAAAATTCCAAACATTTAAAAATTCCCCCTTGATTATGTAATATATTTCAAACTCTAATCCTAGAGTTTTTCACTTTTTATAATGTAGATATGAATTAAATAATGTATTCATCTTCTTCATCAAGCTTTTCTCTATCATGAAGATTCCAAGTTAGTGCAAGGAATAATGTTCCTAAAACACAGGCGCAAATAAGCATCAAAAAAACTAAATTCCAACCATTATACTTAAGTATCACACCTATTAACCAATCGCCTAGGGCTGTACCAAATAAATATCCAAATAGACCTGTAAATCCTGCAGCTGTGCCAGCAGCTTTTTTAGGTACTATGTCTATAGCTGCAATTCCAACAAGAACTACTGGAATATAAATGAGGCCGCCTATGAGTATTAAAGCTATAACATCAACGCTGTAGTTATTTTCTGGATTCATCCAATAAAGTAATATGGCTAATGTTACAAAAGTCATGCAAATAGTTGAAATTGGACCTCTTCTGCCTTTGAAATATTTATCACTTAACCAACCTGAAACTAATATTCCTGGTATGCCAGCATATTCGTATAGAGAATAGCATCTTTGTGAAAGCCATTGAGGAGCTCCTTTTACTGTAGTAAGATAAAAAGTACACCAATCTAGAACTCCATAGCGAACCATATATACAAATATATTTGCTATAGCTAAATACCATAAAAACTTATTATTCAATACATATTTAAACAATATTTCATGTGCTTGTAGTTCTCTTTCTCTATCATCCACATTTGTTTCAGGGTAATCGTTCTTATACTCTTCAATTGGTGGTAATCCACAGGATTGAGGTGTATCCCTTAAGAATATAAGGCAAGCTATACCTATACATATGGAAATAGCTGCAGGGAAGTAAAATAAGCTTTTCCAGGTACCAAAAATAATTATTCCAATACTGGATATAGTAGCTAAAACTCCTCCTCCAAAATTATGAGATACATTCCATATGGACATTTTCATACCTCTTTCTCTATCTGAAAACCAATGAGACATTACTCGTCCACAAGCGGGCCATCCCATTCCTTGAAGCCAACCATTGATAAACATAAGAACAATTATTAAGTTTATGTTTGTTGTGGTCCCTAGCAAAATACTTATAATACTAGACAATATAAGACCTAGAGAAAAAAATATTCTAGCATTACTTCTATCTGAAACAACTCCCATAAAAAATTTACTTAAACCATAACTAAAAGGTAAAATTGCAGCAGCAAACCCTAATTTTGCTGTATCTAAACCTTCACTTTCCAAATAAGGCATTGCTAGTATAAAGTTTTTTCTTACAAAATAATAAGCTGCATATCCAATAAATATAGTTATAAGCACTTGAAATCGTAGTTTTTTGTATTCTTTGTCTATGCTTTTTTCTGGTAAATAAGTTTTTGCACTTGATGGTTTTAAAAATTTAATCATATCTCAACTAACTCCAAATCAATAATATTTTAATATTTAAAACCATATATAACATTGTTAACATTATTAAATAAATTAACATTGTTAACAAAATTAACATTGTTAACATTATATATGATTTAATATCCATTGTCAACGTTTTCTTTACTTCCCATAATAAGCTGTACTTAAATAGCATCTAATTTGTTTAAAGGAAGCTGTATAATAAATTCACTGCCTTTATTTAACTCACTATTTAAATATATACTGCCATCTAATTCGGAAACTATATGTTTTACAATAGCTAATCCAAGTCCTGTTCCTCCTTCACTGCGGCTTCTAGATTTATCTACCCTGTAAAATCTTTCAAAAACCCTTGATATATCTTCTTTTGGTATACCAACACCATTATCCTTTACAATAATAAAAGCATTATTTTCTTTTATATATGCTGAAACATTGATGTGTCCTTCTGGCTGCGTATATTTTATTGCATTATCTATAAGATTCATTACAGCTTGCTTAAACCAATCCTTGCTTTTCACATATAATGTGAAATTTCTCTCTACAATTAAATTAATACCTATATTCTTTCTGTTTGCTGAAGGAGTTAACATATATAAGATATCATCTAACTCTTTATATATATTTACTTCTTCTAGATTGTTTGAAGAAGATTGATTTTCTAGATGAGAAAGCAAAAGTATATCTTCTATAAGCCTTTTTAATCTTTCTACTTCTTCAGATATAATACCTAAAAACCTTTGTCTCTTTTCTTTGTCTTCTCCTGGTTTCCTTTTTAAAGTATCCACAAAACCAATTATAGTAGTTAGTGGTGTCTTTAATTCATGAGAAACATTAGCCACAAATTCACTTCTCATCTTTTCAAGATGCTTAATTTCTGAAATATCTTGTAAAATAATTACTATACCTTTTTCATATACTAAATTTTCAACATCATAATCTATTAATTTAGTATATACTTTATATATTTTATCATCATTATCTCTTAAGCCTAATTCTTTCTCTTTATGTACATTATTATCAAAGGTTTCTTCAATTAAATTATAGAGTTCTTGCGATTCTATGCTGTTTTTTAAGTTATCTCCTATGTTTAAATTTTTATCTAGCCTTAGTATTTTTATAACTGCAGGATTTGAAAGTATTATATTCCAGTTGATATCTATTACTAATATTCCATAGGTTATACTATTTAAAATTGAATTTAACTCCAGATTTCTGTAGTTTAATTGTACATTATTTATTGTAGAAGACATGTTGTTAAAGCTATTTGCAAGCTCCTCAAGTTCGTCTTTTGTGTTAATCCTTACTTTATGATTAAAATTTCCATTAGATATTCTCTTAGCTGCATTATTTAATTTTTGCAAGGGGTTCATCATATTGTCTAAAAAAAAGCATCCAATTACTACTGCTACAATAACCCCTATAAGTATAGAAATTAAAGTGCAGCTCAAGAACACTTTATTAAGGTTATCAAAACCCTTAAGAGACATTCCAAGTCGTACTATAACCTTATTATCATATATTTTTACAGGACTTAATGCCACATAAATAAATCTTTCACCTTTAACTTTACTGTATCTATCACTAACTGAAGTTTTACCATGCAGACAATTTTGTATTTCTGGTTTGTTAATTTGATTTTCAAGCATTAAGCTGCCACTAGAATCAGCTAGAATATAACCTTTATCATTTATAAAAGATATTTCCGAATTGGTTTGAGAAGAAAATTTTTGAGCCATAGCCATGTAGTCAATTTCAGTTTTTTCATCTACTAAATTTAAAAGAGTAGTGGTAATCAAATTTCCATTACTAACAAGTTTATCTTGAATATTCTTCACATAGTAGGTTCTTACAAAACTTAAACACAATGCTCCTGTAATTAAAGAACCCACCATAACCAAAATAATATAAGTAATGAATAGCTTTCTCCTCATAAAATCACCTATTTCTAATATAATATTTATCTTATCCGATGACTACCTGCTCTAATACTCCCACTTCTCCAAGTGTGAGTAAAGAGCAGCTACGTACCTGGATAAGTTCTTCTACTATTTAATCATGTATCCAAGGCCTCTTACTGTTTCGATATATTTAGGAAATTTATCATTATCCTCTAATTTTTTTCTTAACTTTCTTATATGTACATCTAATGTTCTTGAATCGCCTAAATTACCACACCCCCATACTTCGCTTAACAAAACTTCTCTTGAAACTAAATTCCCTTTATTTTTAGCCAAGGTTTGTAATAACTTAAATTCTCGTAAAGTAAGTTCTATAACAGTTCCTTTCTTTTTAACTTCATATTTATCAGTGTCAATTTCTATATCACCTATTTGCATTATATTGTCACTTGTATTGGAAGCAGATATCATATCTGATCTTCTAAGTACAGCATCTATTCTAGCTAATAATTCATTTATTCCAAAAGGCTTAGTTATATAATCATCTGCACCTAGTTTTAAACCTCTAACTTTATCGTTTTCTTCTCTTTTTACTGTAAGCATTATTATGGGTATTTTTTTAGTGACTTCATCATTTCGTATTCTTTTGCAGACTTCAAATCCATCAATTTCTGGTATCATAATATCTAGCAGTATAATATCTGGAAGTTCCTTTTTGGCAAGTTCTACTGCATCTAAGCCATTATGACAACATACTACATTAAAATTTTCTTCAAGATTTACGGAAATGAGTTCTGTTATATTAATTTCATCATCCACTATTAATACTTTTCCTGTTTTCATAAAAAATCACCTTCAATCAAATATCAATATACATTCTACAGTATATACTAAAGATTTTAATGTTTCCATATTTTTATTATCACTCATCACATTTATTCTACATATTATAGATCAAGAAGTTATTAGGAGGATTAAAGATGAGTAGAAATCATATAAATAATTCAGTTAATATAGATAATAAAAAAATTGAACCAGTAGAGAAAGTAGAAAAAGAAAAAGTAGAAAAAGTAGAGAAAGAAAAAGTGGACCAGTGTGAAGGTAAGATAAAGACTGTTGAGGAATATCTTAATGCTATAGATAGTGTTTATGAAAAGTTTTGGGAAGAAGATCAGGATGATGACACAATTAAATATAGCTCGAAAATTTGGTACAGAGGTGTTAGAGATCAGGATTATAGTATGCTGCCTTCTATTTCTAGAAATGATTTGAATGCGAATTATGAGACAACATTCTTATCAAAATTTAAATCAAAAGCAATACCTTATTTAGGACAGTTACCATCATATCCTTTTTCAGAAGGACTTGCTGGTTATTGGGACTGGATGTTTTTAATGCAGCATTATGGCGTACCTACAAGACTAATGGATTGGACTGAGGATGCACTAGTTGCACTTATTTTTGCCATTAATGTAGATGCAACACCTAAAGAATTGGCTAAGGATCCTGCGGTTTGGTGTTTGAATCCTATTAAATTAAATGAAGCTTTTAACTTTAATAATGCTTATCCTTTAGGATATATTCCTAATGTAGAGGAAAAAGAAGTATATGAGATGTTTGGACCACAACAAAGTGGATTTATCAATAAGAAGCCTTGTGCAGTGTATGGACCTTTAAATAATACAAGAATTGTGGCTCAAAAAGGAGTATTTACAATTTTTCCATATACCAATAATATGATTGAGTTTGATAAGCTTCCAGATAGTTCTGATTATATGGAAAAACTTATAATATGCAAAGATTCGAGGGAAGATATTACAGAACAGCTTAGAAAATATGGTATGAATTATGCACAACTATTTCCTGAAATTGAGTATGTTTCAAAAGAAATATTTGAAGAGGGATATTAGGATAAATGGAAAAGAGTAAACTGATATCGCTGCTTAAAGAAACTTTGTCAAAAGATATTCTTAAATATATTGATTAAAAAGTTATAAAATGTAACATATATGTTATTTTGTGACTTTACTTTTTTGGATTTATAAATTATAATTCAATTAAGTTATTAAAAAGCTATGAGAGGAAAGAAGTAGATCAGTTTCATGTTATTAAGAGAGCATCTGGTTGGTGAGAAGATGCAAATGCACTGATTCGAAATACATCCTGGAGCTGCTGCCTGAATATTATAGTAGGGCTTGATGGGGACGCCCGATATAGCGTGAGAGTGTGATTGCACTCAGTGAGGGAAATTCTGTGAGGAATTTCTAAGTCAGAGGTGGTACCGCAATTTTTGCCTTCTGTTCCAATTGGAACAGAAGGCTTTTTTAAGCAGGCATCCAAAATCTACGATTTTGAGATGATCGCTTACTCATCCGACTATAGGGAGGAGGAGTTTCATTATTAAATAGATAGGAGTTGTTACAATGAAAATTTATGATGAACTAGTAGCTCGTGGTTTGATTGCCCAGGTTACTGACGAAGATGAAATTAAAGAACTTATTAATAATGGTAAAGCAATTTTTTATATTGGCTTTGATCCAACTGCCGACTCTTTACATGCTGGACATTTCATGGCTCTTTGCCTTATGAAGCGTTTGCAAATGGCAGGTAATAAACCTATAGTTCTTTTAGGTGGTGGAACTGGCCATGTAGGTGATCCATCTGGACGTACTGACTTGCGTACAATGATGACACCTGAAATAATTCAGCATAACTGTGATTGTTTTAAAAAGCAGATGGAAAGATTTATTGAATTTGGTGATGACAAGGCAATCATGCTTAACAATGCAGAATGGCTTTTAAAATTGAATTACATTGAAGTGCTTCGTGAAGTAGGAGTTTGGTTTTCTGTAAATAATATGTTACGTGCAGAATGTTATAAGCAGAGAATGGAAAAGGGTTTATCTTTCTTGGAATTCAACTATATGATTATGCAATCTTATGATTTTTATCATCTTCACAAAAATTATGGCTGTAATATGCAGCTTGGCGGCGATGATCAATGGTCTAACATGTTGGGTGGTACGAAATTGATCCACAATAAGTTAGGCGAGGATGCATATGCTATGACAATTACATTGCTTATGAATTCTGAAGGCAAGAAAATGGGAAAGACTGCAAATGGAGCTGTATGGCTTGATCCTAATAAAACTTCACCTTTTGAATTCTTCCAGTACTGGCGTAATGTTGCTGACGCTGATGTTCTTAAGTGCATACGTATGCTTACTTTCTTGCCACTTGAACAGATTGATGAAATGGATAAATGGGAAGGAAGTAAGTTGAATGAAGCCAAGGAAATATTGGCATATGAATTGACTAAGCTTGTTCATGGTGAAGAAGAAGCGGAAAAGGCAAAGAGCGCTTCTCATGCTCTTTTTGCAGGTGGTACAGATGATTCTAATATGCCAACTACTGAAATTTCAGATGACCAGTTAAATGATGGTGCTATTAGTATTTTAGATTTAATGGTAGCATGTGGTTTAACTGCATCTAAGAGTGAAGCAAGACGTGTAGTTCAACAGGGTGGTGTATTTGTTGATGATGATAAAGTTAAATCTATTGACTGTAATATTACTTTAGAACAACTAAAAAATAGTGTAAAAATACGTAAAGGGAAAAAGACTTACCATAAGGCTTTGATGAAGTAAAGGATATTGTGATTATTAGTCTGTGTTGAATTTGACACAGACTTTCTTTTTATTGATATTTGTATACCAGTAAATGTATAATGAAGATATCAGTCAATAGCGATTTAAAAGACATACAGTGTATGAATTCAAGTATAGTAATACATTAAAAGCTATATATGAATTTAGTAGAGAAAACTTATTTAACTTAATAATTAGATTTTAAAGAGTGAAAATTCATTAATTATATTATAGGGAGGAAGTAACATGAAAACTAATAAAAAAGTTTTAAGTCTTATTCATAGTGATTTTGAGGATTTAGAATTTTGGTATCCTATTTTAAGGCTTAAGGAAGAAGGAGTAGAAGTAATTGTAGCTGGTGAAAAAGCTGATGAAACATATGTTGGTAAGTATGGAGTTCCTGCACACTCAGATTGTGCTTTTTCAGAAATAAATGTAGAAGAATTTGACGGTATTTTAATACCAGGAGGATGGGCTCCAGATAAACTAAGAAGATTTCCAGAAGTTATAAACATAGTAAGAAAGATGAATGATGAAAACAAGGTAGTAGGACAAATATGTCATGCTGGATGGGTAGCAATTTCAGCAAAGATTTTAAAAGGAAAAAAGGTTACAAGTACTCCAGGAATAAAGGATGATATGGAAAATGCAGGTGCAACCTGGATTGATGAAGCTGTAGTTGTAGACAATAACCTTGTTTCTAGCAGACGCCCAATGGATTTACCTTTATATATGAAAAAATATATTGAAGTTTTGAATAAGTAGTTATAATGAGTTCGTAAATATATTTTATAAATTCTCCAAGAAGTTTCTTTGGGGAATTTTTTTTATGACTATAAAAAAAGTTCTATAGGTTTGTAATAAATATTTAGTATAATAGTCATATGAGGTGAGTTCTTTGAAGGTAAACAATCTTTTAAGCTTTATATTATTAGTATCTTCACTAGTATTGTTTTTTGTAGGGTATTTTGCATGGAAAAGTGATAAGAAATATGTTGCTATATATTTGATTCCTGTATTGAGATCTAAATTCTTAAAGCCTACATCAATTATGCTGGAGAAAGTTTTTTCTAATATGCTGAATGGAGTTATAATATTAGATTCTGAAAATAATATAGTTAACTTTAATAATGCATCAAAAAATATTATTTCAGAATTGAAATATGTAGAAGCAGGCAATAAAAAAATTGATGAAGTATTGAAAGATCATAGGACATTACTAAAAGCAGTGAAGGATGGTTCTAGTAATGAAAGTTTAATAACAGCAAAGGATAAAGATCAGTTAATATACTATAAGATTAATATTAATAATATATATGAAAATACTGGTGAAATCATTGGCAAAATACTTGTTTTTATAGATGTTACAGAGCAAAAAAGGAATATAGAGAAAATAAATAAGTTATTAAAGTTAAAAGAAGTTATGCTTGATATTGGGTATTCCATTAATGAAATATCAGATATTAATGATTTACTCCAATTAATATTAGATAAGGTTATTAATTGTATTGATGGGAATAGAAATGGTTCAATAGTACTTTTGGATAAGGATGAAAACTTAAAAATAGTTGCAGCTAGAGGTTATAATTCAAAAGATATTAAAAAATTTGTAGTTAACTTTAAAGAACGTTTCGAATGGAGTGAAAGTGAAAAAAATACAAATAAAGCAATTATTTATAATAATGTGGATAAAATGAAAAATGTAGTTATGCTGGATACAGCAGAAGGAAAAAAAATAAAATCTGTAATTAGGGCGCCTATTATTATAGATAATGAGTTATATGGTTTTTTAAACATTGACAGTACATATAACAATATATTTGATGAAGGATATTTGGAATTAATGGAATACATGGCAAGTCAGATTTCTATTGCAGTTACAAAGCATAAACTTTATGAAAAAACTGTATATCTATCCAGATATGATAAGTTAACTAATGTATATAATAGAAGCTATTTTGAACAATTACTTTATGATAATATTTACAATTATAGTATAAATAAAAAAGAATTTTTTTTAGTGGTTTTTGATTTAAATGAACTAAAATTTGTTAACGATAGTTATGGCCATTTAGCTGGAGATGAATTAATTAAAACATTCTCAAAAGGATTGAGTGGTTTATCTGATGCTTCAGATATTATAGGAAGGTTTGGGGGAGATGAATTTGTTGGAGTTTTCTTTAATTTGGATTTGGAAAATTTAATTGATAAATTTGAAGAATTAATTGAACACTTTAAAAATAATCCAATAAATTTTGGCAAAAACAAAATTATTTGCAGTTATAGTTATGGCATTGTTAACTTTCCCAGAGATGGATTGGAAATTAATGAACTGATAAGAATTGCAGATAACCGTATGTATCAATATAAGAGTGTGATAAAAAAGGTAAGAATAAATGAAACATAGTTTCTAAAAAACAATAGAGATATTGATTACTAAGAATGGAAGTATAGATTAAAAAGAAATGGATTTTATTTTGATGAAAATAATTGGATATTTTTTATAATACTAGGAAAACTAATTTTGAAAAAAATTAGAGGAGATGATAGTATGAGACATATTGCAGCCTTACTTATAAAATTTGTAATGGTGGCAGTAGTTTTAGAAATTATTTTCAGTATATTAACCACTTTAACTTTTGCATCTATACTTTATATAGCTGCTGCTGTTACAATTATTGCATATATTATAGGTGATTTGTTAATACTTCCCGCATCAAACAATACTATAGCTTCTATGGCAGATGTTGCGCTGGCATTAGCTGCTATGTATATGTTTAATTACATATGGAGTACTACTCAAATACATTTTATGAGTGCATTAATAGCAGCTGTAATTATAGCTGCAGGAGAATGGTTTTTTCACAAATATATATCTAATAGTATTTTTAGAAAAGGAAAGGATTAGCAAATCCATCATTGGATGAGAAACTGTCAGTTGTACAGGATGGAGAGAAAAAATAATAGACAGATACAAAAAGCAGTTCATATGGATTTGTTTATAATATTGTTCATGTTTTGTAGAAGTTCGCAGGAAAAGATATACCTGTGGACTTTTTATTTTACTGTATGTTTTTTTATAAATAGGCTATGTTTTAATATAATGTTGAAATATAGCCTTAAAAATTATAAGTGGGATTGTCCACCTATAATGCTCAATATGAGAAGAAACTCTTAATATATTTTTATCTTCCAATAGGACATGATACCATACACAATCCACAAGAATGTTTTCTATGATGTGTTTTTAAATAAAGGCTTCTTTTCTGATTGCATAATTTATAATTAATTAATTCTTCACGTTTTGTACCTATATTCCATTGATAACCAGTTAAAGCCTTATGAGGACAAGCATTAAAGCATATATTGCATTCTGGCGGACATTTACTCTTAGTAATAGGAGTTCCTATCGGCAAATTATAATTAATTAATATTGCAGATAACCGTACTCTTGGTCCATATTTTTCTGTAATCAAAACGCCATTTTTGCCTATCCACCCTAAACCTGCATTGACACTTGCAAATTTAAATGAAAATGGTGCAATGAGTGTTTCTTCACTTGATTGTGCAACAGGTGGTATGTAATATTGAATTTTGTATTGATTTAATATGGTGGTAATCTCTTCTAATAATAAATTGATACAACCATGAGCTTCACATATTAAATTTTCAAATTTCTCCTCTTTATAATCATTTATACTCAATAATTCCGTATGAGGAACAGCAAAAACCAATGCACATTCATAATCTGATTTATATTCACTAAAATCTATATTAGAAATACCAAATAAAACATTAGAATTTTTCTTAAAAATCGCCTCAATATCATTGCATAAGTTACTCATATATATTGCTCCTTAAATTTTTTTTGCTTCGTTTTTAAATAGTACTGTTTATTAAACTATAGTTTTTAATAACACTTATTATAGTTGTTGATATATTTTGTTGCAACACCATTAAACCTATTCATCCATTTCTTTAAATTACTATGTAGAGCATTAATATGTTGAATATGATATAACCATTCCTTATGTTTACCTCTTTTTATACGTTTGTGTTCTAATGATAAATCATTTGCAAATTGTATGTAATTTTTATGACTATCAGTACAAAGTATAGATTCATCGCTTATATGTCCATCATATAATTTTTCTAATTCCTTAGAGGTAATTCTACCTTTACATGCTAATTCCATAATTAAATTACCTTATTATAACCTTGCTAAAAATAGTGGGCTACAAAATCAATATGAATGAGTAACCATTAAAGATAATGGCAATAACGTACAATACGAAGTTCTAAAATTCATTTATTATAAAAATATAAAAAGTTTCTAGGAATGAAGGTTTAATAAACTTTAAGGGTTTCCTAGAAATACAAGGAGGTCAATAGTGATGAATAATGGTATTGTAAAAATTTTTAATGGTGGTAAGGTGATATACCAAAACAAGGAAATTAATATTGAAAAGTTAGAATGGAACAAAAATCCTAATAAGGGTGTATATCTAAAGCACATTGTTAAAGGTGAGGACACAGCTGGAAAGTTTAGCTGTCATATTGTAAAGATTGAATCAGGATGTGAAATAGGACAACATATTCATGAAGGCAATTGGGAACTGCATGAGGTAATTGATGGTGAAGGAAAATGCTTTTTAGAGAATAAAGAAATAAATTATTCTATTGAAACACTCAGTGTAATACCACAAGGCATACAACATAAAGTTAAAGCTGTAAATGGTGATCTATATTTATTTGCTAAATTTATACCTGCGTTAGTATAGAAAAAAATTATATTATATGTAAAGCTTCTGATATAATTACTATATTAGAAGTTTTTGTTTTAAATCAATAGAAATATGGGGGAGTATACTTGATAGATAAGGAGAAAATTAAATTTCGTCATTTAAATGACTTTTATAATATTGATGTAATTCAAGGTATTAATGTAGGAAGAGCATTTCCTAAACATTCACACAGCAGTATGTGTTTAGGAGTTATAAATAGAGGGACAAGAATATATTCCATAGATAAAAGGCAATTATGTGCTGATAAAGGTAAAGTATTTGTTCTTAATACAGGTGAAGTTCATTCATTTAAATCTTTAAATAAAAGAACACATGATTATATGTGTATTTGTTTTGATAAAGGGTGCATGAAAAACATTTTAGGAGATACAAAAGAAAAAAATTCAAGAAAGTTATTTTTTCATAATATAATTGATGATTCATATTTATATGACTTAATAAACAAACTTTGTTGCAATCTTTTAAATAAAAATATAGATTTAGAAAGTAATGATTTATTCATTAAAATTATAGAACAATTAAATATAAAATATTTAGATACTATATGTAGTTTAAAAAGTATAGGTAATGAACAAAGAGTTATAAAGTTATTAAAAGAATATATTGAATATAACTATAAAGAAAATACTTCAATAAATCAATTGTCTCAAATTTCAGGTTTAAGTCCTTACTATTTAATTAGGCTTTTTTCCAATGAATATGGCTTTGCTCCCCATTGTTATCAGAATAATATCAAAATAAGAAAGGTGAAAGAGCTTTTAAAAGATGGAAAAATGAAAATGACAGATATAGCATTAGAAGTAGGTTTTGTTGATCAAAGCCATATGATTAGACATTTTAAAAATAGTGTAGGAGTAACCCCGAATCAATATCTTAAGGAAATGAAAAAATAATAATAGTTTTAAATTTAGATAGTCTCTTAAATGGGACTATTTTTTAATATTTAAAAAAATATATTGACATATATATTATAATATCGTAATATATAAATATAAGGATAGATGATGGATTTGAAAATATGTTGTTATATTCAAGTTTATGTGAATACTTGTTACTCCACCGTATTTTCATACTTATAAAAATTATCAGCTAGACAGAAATTAATTATATAAATATTGATTCAAATAAGAAATGTGAAAGAGAGGTAATATTATTATGGTTAAGGTTACTAAACAAGCAGCAGAAAAGTTTAATGAAATGAAGCAAAGAGTTAAGGATCCTAAAAATGCAATATTGAGAGTTGTTTTTGCAGGTTATGGATGAGGCGGACCAAAATTACAGTTAACTCTGGATGAGTTGAAAAATAGTGATGACGTAATTACTAAATCAGAAGGTATAAACGTTGCCTACAGTCCAGAACTTGAAGCATATATAAATGGGTCAACTATTGATTACTCAAATAGTTGGTTTACAAGAGGATTTACCATATATGGTGGCAATTTTTCTTCATGCTAAAAGATAAATAAAATTAAAAATTATAGTTGAAAGGAAGGTTATTAGTTATGGCTAAAATAATAAATAGTAGTGAATTTAAGAATGATGTTTTAAATGGTGATGGAGCAGTATTGGTGGATTTCTTTGCAGAATGGTGTGGACCATGTAAGATGGTAGCTCCAGTTTTAGAAGAATTAAGTACAGAACTTGAAGGAAAGGCTAGAATATTTAAGGTTGATGTGGATAAAAGTGGTGATTTAGCTGAAAAATATGAAATTACAGGAGTACCAACATTGATGATTTTCAAAGATGGTAAAGCAGTTGATAAAATAGTGGGTTTTCAGCCTAAGGAAATACTTAAGTCTAGATTGCAGCAGTATTCAAATTAACAATAAGTCTTTTTTAAGACATTTCCACAGAATAGAACTACTTTTTAAACTGAATATATTAGCCAAATAGCAGGCTACGCCTTAATTTTAAGTGTTATAAATTATAGTTATAATATGATTGTGGCTTACTAAAATTACCTATAACAATGTAATTAGGTGTGTATACTTGGAAGTTACTAGTTTGAATTTTAACTTTTATGCAGTGATATATGATAAGGGTATCATCACATTAGCTAAATTGTTTTAGTATTATTCTTAGCTCAAAATTTTTGAAAGCCTTAGAACTTTAGTCCTGTCTGAGGGAACCGAGTTTGACAAAGTTCTTAGGCTTTCAAAAATTTCGAGCTTTAGAATAATTAAAACATTTAGCCGTGATGACACCCTTATCATATATCACGGAATGAAAGTTAAAATCCAAACTTCCACTGCACACTTACACCGAATTATTTTTAAACTACAGTAATAGTATGTAACAGATAGTTTTATTTTTTAAAACTTTCATATCTATCTAAAAAGCATTTTAAATATACAATTCTTTTTTCTATATCATCTTTCCAATCATCAAGCTGCTTCAATCCAGTTTCAGTAATACTATAAATTTTCTTTGCAGGTCCTGAATTAGTTGTATCCCATGAAAATATTACTGCATGGTCATTTTCAAGTTGCTGGAGAGTACGATATATAGCACCTTGATCACATTGAAAATTAGGTATCTTTTCTATAAGTGAAGTGTATATTGCACCACCATAAGTAGAACCTTCAGCTAATGTTAGTAAAATAAATGCAGGCAAATGACGAGATTGATTTCTTTTATTGGCCATAAAATCTCTCCTTTTTATTTGTATTCTTATCACATTATATTATTTTATACACCTAATTGCAAATAATACTTTAGTGTTATTGACACTAGAATAAAATAGATGTATGATGATAGTGTAAAACACACTATAGTGTTAAAATCATCATTAAGTTTCATTGATATCTAATTAATTTACCGGAGGTTATGAAAATTTTATGTTTACTATTGGATTATATCTTTTAGCATTTATTCTATTGTTTATATCTTTGTTTAAGAGTCGTAAGAAAACATTATTAGCTTTAAAAAAAGCATGGAAATCCTTTGAAAATATCTTGCCATTATTTCTTTCAATATTATTTGTTATAGGAATTATGCTTGCTATTTTAAGTCCTCATGTTATTTCAAAAATAATGGGGCAGCAATCAGGTATATTAGGTATAATGTTAGCTGCACTTATTGGTTCTTGTACTGTAATACCTGGATTTGTTACCTTTCCGTTAGCGGCCACACTACTAAAAAATGGAGCTGGTATGGTTCAAATAACAATGTTAATATCAACTTCAGTTATGGTTGGAATTATTACCATTCCTATTGAAGCAAAATATTGGGGGATGAAAGCTACCTATATTAGAAATTCACTTGCTCTTGTGTTTTCTTTTATAATTGCGTTTGTTATGGGAGTGTTAATATGATGAAAAAAATGTTGAAAAGGTATAGGGTGTTTGGAATTGTTTTAATAATAAATTTAATTTTACTTATAGTAAAGCCTTCACTAGGAATGAATTCATTAAAGGGAACTAGAGATAATTTGAAGGAATTACTTGCTATTATGCCGCCAATATTTCTTATAATGGGACTTTTGGATACCTGGGTAGAGAAGGAAACCATGATAAAGTTTATGGGAGAAGGATCAGGATTAAAAGGTATAGTTATTGCCTTTTTATTAGGGTCATTTGCCGCTGGACCAGTATATGTGGCATTCCCTTTTGCTGCAATTTTGATGAAAAAGGGAAGTAAATTTTTCAATATACTAATTTTTATAGGAGCATGGTCTGCTACAAAAATACCTATATCATTGTTTGAAGCATCCGTAATGGGATGGAAGTTTATGCTTACTCGATATGCTATTGATATACCTGTGATTATCTTGATAGCATATATTACAGATAAGATTATTTCACCTATTGAAAAAGAAACAATTTATAAAAATATTAAAAATCTTGAATAAAGACTTTTATATTTTTTAAATAGAAAAGTTTGTATAACAAGCCGTTGTACAAAATTTAGTATTTTTTATTATATATGGTATAATAACTACTAAGAATAATGTAATGTATTTATTAAACATAAATGTAAAACAATTTTATGATCAAAAATAGGAGGATTATATGGATGTTAGAATTAAAAAATTTGTCTTTAGAATTAGATAATGATAATAAAAAAATTAGTATTCTACAAAATATAAACTTGAAGTTTGAAAAAAATAAAATATATGCAATTACTGGCCCAAATGGTGGAGGTAAGTCATCTCTAGCCAAAACAATAATGGGAATATATAAGGCTACTTCTGGAAATATACTATTAGATGGGGAAGATATTACAGGTTTAGATATTACAGAGAGAGCCAGACAAGGTATAGGTTTTGCATTTCAACAACCAGCAAGGTTTAAAGGTATAAAAGTAAATGAATTGTTAAGCTTAGCTGCAAAGGATAAAGAAGTAAATGTATGTAATTTGCTTCTGGATGTAGGACTTTGTGCTCAAGATTATGTAAATAGAGATGTGGATTCAAGTCTTTCTGGTGGAGAACTTAAGAGAATAGAAATAGCAACTATACTTGCTAGAAATCTCAAAGTTGCATTATTTGATGAACCAGAAGCAGGAATAGATTTATGGAGCTTTAAAAAGTTAGTTGAAACCTTTGAAAATATGAATAAAAAGAAGGAAACAACTATAATTATAATATCTCATCAAGAGAGAATTTTAAATTTAGCAGATGAAGTTATTATACTCTCAGATGGTCAAATTAAAGAAATAACTTCAAAAGAGAATATACTTGCTCAAATAATAAAAAATGACAGTTGTAATTGCAGTGAAACCTGTGAAAAAGGGAGGACTTTTTAGATGTTAGATGCGTTAGATAAAAGTATGTTAGATCAAATGTCAGGACTTCATGAATTGCCAATTGGTGCTTATAATATAAGAAAAAATGGAGAAAAGGCTGCAAGAAACACTACAGCTAATATAGATATAATAACAAAAGAAGATAAACCTGGTATAAATATAATAGTAAAACCTGGAACTAAAGGAGAGAGCGTTCATATACCTGTAATTATAACAAAAGAAGGATTAAATGATGTTGTATATAATACTTTTGAAATTGGTGAAGGATCAGATGTACTTATAGTAGCAGGCTGCGGTATACATAACCCAGGTGATACAAAATCTCAACATGATGGGGTACATGAATTTTTTGTTAGAAAGGGTGCTCGTATAAAATATGTAGAGAAACACTTTGGAGAAGGTAATGGAAATGGTGAAAAAGTATTGAATCCTAAAACAATAATAGAGGTTGAAGAAGGAGGATATGCGGAATTAGAATTAGTTCAAATAAAAGGAGTAGACAGTACTAAAAGGGATACAGAAATAAAACTTCATAAAGATGCTAAAGTTGTAGTAATAGAAAGACTTCTTACATATAAGAATCAAGATGCAGAGTCCATCATAAATGTAGAAATGATAGGAAAAGACTCTTCTGCGCAAATAATTTCTCGTTCTGTAGCTAGAGATGAGTCAAAACAAATGTTTCATTTAAATATGTCTGGACATGAAAGATGTAGAGGTCATATACAATGTGATTCTATAATAATGGATAAGGCTAGAGTAGAGTCTATACCTAAAATATCAGCATTCCATTCAGATTCCCAACTTATACATGAAGCTGCTATAGGAAGAATTGCTAATGATCAGCTTATAAAGCTTATGTCTTTAGGACTTTCAGAAAAAGAATCAGAAGATACTATATTAAAAGGATTCCTTAAATAGAGGACAATTGACAAAGGACATCGGAGAAAAATCCTTCTCCGATGTCCTTTAAAAATACAATTTAATTAAGTTATTTTCCTTAAAAAATTCCCATTATAAAATGCTGTACTCCAAGTGAAGTAAGTGCTAAAACCACCCAGCATGTGAAGCCTAATACAATTGGCCTTACACCATTTTTAACAAGTTCTACAATATTAGTATTTAATCCTACAGATACCATTGCCATTACAATGACGAATTTTCCAGCTTCGGATAAGAAATTAGTAAGTGCAGCTGGTACAGGAATAAATGTGTTAATTACTGATGCAGCTACAAATCCAAGTACAAACCAAGGAAATATTTTGCTGATGCTGTAAGATCCTTTTTTACTTTTTGCTTCTTTTTTAGAAGTATAAATAGCTAGTGCCAATGTAATTGGAACAATGGCCAAGGTCCTTGTAAGTTTTACTATAACTGCAAGGTTACCTGCTGCAGTGCTGTAAGAATAGCCAGCAGCTACTACAGATGAAGTATCATTAACAGCTGTTCCAGCCCAAAGTCCAAAGCATTGATTGCTCATGTTAAA
Source organism: Clostridium sp. JS66 (assembly GCF_033561535.1). NCBI lineage: Bacteria > Bacillati > Bacillota > Clostridia > Eubacteriales > Clostridiaceae > Clostridium > Clostridium sp. JS66. The sequence continues at coordinate 2,136,843 of NZ_CP131467.1, forward strand.
TAAGTGACCAAGGAATGGAAACAAAAAGGCTGCAATAGCATTAAAAAGAAATATGGTTGATATAGAATGAGCCACTTCTTGCTCATTTGCATTAATAACTGGAGCTGTTGCTGCAATAGCTGAGCCACCACATATGGAAGAACCAACACCAATCAAGGTTGCTGTTTTCCCATTTATTTTTAATAATTTACCTGCAATATAAGCAGTAATGAATGCTGCTGTTAGTGTAAAAAGCATTAAAAGAATTGTTTGCTTTCCTACTTTAAAAACGTTGAAAAGATTCATGCCAAATCCCATAAGAATAATTGAATATTGAAGTAACTTTTTGGCAGTAAAGGTTACTCCTGTATTAAAATAGCTTGGTCTTTTCCAAAAGGCTAAAACCATTCCAAATAAAATACCAAGTACAGGGCTTCCTATAATAGGAAAAGCATTTCCAATCATCCATGCTGGAATTGCTATAATTAGAGCAAGTATAATTCCATATAATTTGTTATTTGTTGTTTTCATAATATCTCCTCCGATCTGTTTCTTATGATACACCTTGACATTATATAAGTAAAATATTATTATTTAATGAATATGATAAGCATATACTAATGTATAAGGAGGATATTATGACTTTAAGACACTTTAAAATATTTGTTGCTGTATGTGACAAAATGAATATGACAAAGGCTTCTGACACATTATTTATGTCTCAATCAGCAGTTAGTCAGGCAATTTCTGAACTTGAAAATCACTATGGTTTACGTCTTTTTGAACGGCTGTCGAAAAAACTTTATATAACTCAGGCAGGAGAAAAATTACTCAGTTATGCTAGATATATTATTAAATTAAATATAGAGCTTGAAAATGAAATGAAAACTCTAAATGAAAAAGGATCTATACGTATTGGTGCAAGTGTTACCGTTGGAGCTTATGTACTTCCTAAACTTGTTTCACATTTTCAAAGAGAAAATACTGAAGTTGATATACAAGTATATGAAGAAAATACTACGAAAATTGAAAAAATGCTTCTTCATGATGAAATTGATTTAGCACTTGTAGAAGGAGAAACAACTAATTCAGATATTATAAACAAGCCATTTATGAATGATGAACTTGTACTCATTTGTGGAGCTAATCATAGATTTTCAAAACTATCTTATATTGAACCTTATGAGCTTGAAAAGGAAAAGTTTATTATTCGTGAAGAGGGGAGCGGAACTCGTAAAACCTTTGAGGATAAAATGATGGAAAACCAATTAACATGGCAAGTTACCTGGATTTGTAATAATACTGATACTATAAAAACTGCAGTTGCAGAGGGTTTAGGAGTTTCAGTAATTTCAAGAAATTCAGTAATGAATGAATTAGATTCTGGAATTCTTTGCGAAATACCTATAAAAGGTATAAAATTTAAAAGAAAGTTTAAAATCATATATCATAAGAATAAGTATTTAACAGAAATAATGCAGCATTTTATGGATTACTGTGAAGCAAAGTATAAATAAATTTTATAAGTTATTTGATGATTAGCTTATTGCCAAAGCGGTTAAAACATATATAATTATATTATAAATAAAAAAGCATTAAGAGAAATGTTAATAATATTAGGTCAATTTTGAGTAAAAAAATTAATCGATGTATAAGAAAATACACGAGATATGAAAAGAGGAATATGAAGATGCATCCAATACTATTTAAATTTGGTTCAATTACTGTATACAGTTATGGACTTATGATAGCCATAGGTATAATATCTGCATTGCTGCTATCAACATACAGAGCGAAGAAATTAGGTTTTAACGAAGATGTAATTATAGATTTAGGCATATATGGAATAATAGGAGGTTTTATTGGATCTAAACTTTTATTTTGGATGGTAGAATTCGAAAATGTAATTCATGACCCTAAATATATTTTTGAAACGTTAACTGGCGGCTTTGTGGTTTATGGAGGTATAATGGGAGGCGTTTTAACAGGGTATGTCTATTGTAAAAAAAAGCACTTAGATTTTTGGGGATATTTAGATTTAGTAGTACCAGCAATTGCAATGGCTCAAGGTTTTGGAAGAATAGGATGCTTTGCAACAGGATGTTGCTTTGGAAGAGAAACGGATAGCGTTTTCGGTATAGTATTTCAAAATTCTTTGTATGCTCCAAATGGAGTTCCATTAGTACCTACACAGCTTTTCTCAAGTGCTGGAGATTTTATAATAGCAGGTATACTTCTTTATTATTCATCAAAGTCTAAAAGAAAAGGACAAGTATCAGGACTTTATATGATTTTATACAGTGTAGGAAGATTTATTATCGAAATATTTAGAGGAGATCCAAGAGGTAGCATTGGACTTTTATCGACTTCTCAATTTATTTGTATATTTATATTCTTTATAGGTATTTATGTTTTTGGTTTTGCTAATAAAAAGAAAAATAATTAATTGGTGTTATAAATTTAAAAATGATAATACATGTTGAAAAATCAAGCTGCAAAAGTATGATTGCAGCTTGATTTTTTGTGTTTAAATTTTTAATTATAAGACATGCATGAAAAGTGATTTAAAAATAAAGTCACAAATTATATAAAAAACTTATTGCCAAAATGGTTAAAAGTTGTATAATAGACTTATAGATAAATATGTAAAAAAAGGAGGTTTATATGAAGAAAATTTTAGGAGAATTGTCAAATAGAGAGTTAGAAACTCTGGATATAATTCAAAAAAAGGGCTTGATTACAAAGAAAAGTATACAAGCTATAACAGGTATGACATTGACTACTTTAAATAGAGTAATGAAAAGTCTTGAAGATAAAAAATTAATAGCTGAGGCAGGCATATCAGAGTCAACAGGAGGCAGAAAAGCAGTAAAATACGATGTGGCACAAAGTGGCATATATGCTATAGGGGTAGATATGTCAAGAACTTATGTAAGGATAGTTATATTAAATTTAAAAATGACAATTTTAGAAAAAAAAGAGTTTTTTATGGATGATAGTTTTTCACCAGAAAAAACTGTTGAAAAAGTTGGAAATATAATAGATGAAGGACTATTAAAATTATCAATAGATAAAAGTGAAGTATTGGGTATAGGAATAGGTACTGTAGGACCACTTGATAGAGAAAAAGGTGTTATGTTAAATCCTAAAAATTTTTTCAATGAGCTTTGGAGTAATGTTCCTATAAGGGATATGTTTGAGAAAAGAACTTCTCTTCCGTGTTTCATAGATAATGGAACTAATGCTGCTGTTTTAGCTGAATATCTATTTGGTAAGGGAAAAGATTTAAAAAATATTGTATACATACATTGTGGGATTGGAATAAGGTCAGCAGGTATAAATAATGGGATTATTATTAGGACTATGAGGGACTCTGAAGATGCTTTTGCACATATGGTTGTAGATTTCAATGGTGAAGAATGTACTTGCGGCAATAAAGGATGTTTAGACAGTTATTCCTCTATTAATGCAATAGTTAAAAGTTTCAATTCAACATTAAAAAATAATAACAATGATACAAATGAAGAAATAAAAGAAGAAGATTATAAGAAAATATTAGAACTGGCAGTGAATAATAATAAATCTGCTGTAGAAATTATTAATAAAGGTGCTGAGGTTTTAGGTATTGGACTTGCTAATATGGTTAGAATATTAAATCCTCAATTAGTAATTTTATATGGAACTTTAATTAAAAATTACAAATTGTATTACAATAAGTGCATTGATGCATTTAATAAAAGTAACTGCTTAAATAATGACGTTATATTTAGTGATGGAGGTGAATTTAAAGAAAATGCCATAGCAGTTGGCTCAGGCTTGATAGTAATAGAAAGCTATCTGAAAAAAACGAGCATTGGGGGAAAATAAAATGGTTATAATAGCTTTGAAAATATTTATCATATCAATTATAGCAGGAGTGTTGGGGTCAATTCTTGGACTTGGAGGAGGTATTATAATTACGCCGGTATTAACTTTATTTTTTGGAATAGATATAAAATATGCCATAGGTGCAAGTATAGTATCAGTAATTGCTACTTCAAGTGGAGCAGCTATTGCCTATATAAAAGACAGAATAACAAATATAAGAATAGGTATGTTTCTCGAAATAGCTACAACAACAGGTGCAATTACAGGAGCATTTTTAAGTGGAATGATTAACACTAAATATCTTTATTTAATATTTGGCATGGTTTTACTATATTCTACAGTTAACATGATCAAAAAATCAAAAAGTGAACTTCCTAAAAATATTGAAACACATCCTATAGCTGCAAAATTAAATTTAAATGGGGCTTATTATGACAAAGTTTTAAATCAGCAAATTCAGTATAATGTTACTGGTGTCTATGGTGGATTTGGCATGATGTATGTGGCAGGAGTTATATCAGGACTTCTTGGTATAGGAAGTGGAATATTTAAGGTTATGGCTATGGATTTGTTTATGAAGCTTCCTTTAAAGGTATCCAGTGCTACTAGTAATTTTATGATAGGAGTAACTGCAGCTGCAAGTGCTGGTGTGTACTTAATTAGAGGAGATATAGATCCTAAAATTTCTGCTCCTGTAGCTCTTGGTGTTTTATTTGGAGCAACTATTGGAACCAAGGTTATGCAGAATTTAAAGAGTAAAACTATAAGAAAAATATTTATACCGGTTGTTGCTTATGTTTCCATAGAAATGATTATAAAAGGATTGGGGGTTAAATGATGCATAAGAGTGAAATTGAAGAAATGGAGATTGTTATAAGTAAATTTTTAAAATTTGGTGTTTTATTAAGTGCCTTTGTAATATTCATTGGTTTTGGAATGTTTTTATTAACTGGAAATAGCGGATATGCAGGAAGTACATATCCAACGGAACCCATAGCAATTTTAAAAGGAGCTTTGGCATTTAAATCATATTCAATAATATTAACTGGACTTATGATTTTAATTGCAACCCCTGTATTTCGTGTAGGTGTTTCAATTATTGTATTTGCAAAAGAAAAGGACTTTTTATATGTAAAAATTACTTCTTTTGTTTTCATAATATTAATTATAAGTTTTATACTTGGAAAAGTTGAATAGGAAGATAAATGACTAGCATCAGCATTTTATATGTTATAGGAAAATTAAAAATCAAATCCATACATACTTTTAAAAATTCTCCCTCATAATATTACTGGAGGCGATATTATGAGAGATAAAAATGATACAGATAAAAATCCAATTACTGAATTTGCTAGCATATTTGTTTCTGATCCCAAAGTTACGAAAACACCAGCTGGTCATGTAGATTTTGATGAAATTCATTTAGCACCACTGGATGACTTGTTTGATGATAATGATGAAAACAATCATAAAAAATAGTACTTGCTTTTTATCTATTAATATGGGGTTTATAGCCCCTTATTCATTTTCTATATTTTTATCTAATCTGTTTGCTAAAATCAAAGCAACTTTTCACATTATAAATAAGCTCTACTTTAAAATTAAAAATTTAAATGAAAAAATTTAGTATAAAATCGGTGTTATTATATTGTAATATCATAATATAATGATATAATGATGTTAAGTAATTTAAATAGTCCATATGAAAGGAGTTAATTGTATGTGCTTTTAGATTTGTGAAAAATGTCTTAAAGCATATCCCAAGAAGGTAATAGGATATGAAAAAGTAAGTTAATGATAAGAATATTAAATATGATAGGCTGGAGTGACTATTATGATAATAAGAGTAAATAAGGATATTTGTATGCAAGATCATTCATGTTTAGCAGTAAAAGTTTGTCCAGTATATGCATTAAAACAAACAGGGTTTGATGCACCTACTGTACTTGAAGAAAGATGTGTAAAATGCGGCAGGTGTATATACTATTGTCCTACGGGTGCATTAGAATTTGATGATGGGGAGTGATTAAGATGCATAAATTTGATATTAAAAAAATAGAAAAATTAGATAATCCTAAAAGAAGAGAGACTATGCCTCCTGAAGAAACTCTAAAAAAATTTAAAATAAGTAACAAAGGTACGTTACTTGATATAGGTTGTGGAATAGGTTATTTTACTATACCAGCAGCAAAAATTATTAATAAGGGAAATGTAATTGGTATAGATATAACACCAGAAATTCTTGATATTGCAAAGAAAAAAGTAGAAGATATAACAAATATAGAATTTAAAAAGAGTGAAGAATACTCCTTTCCAGTAGAAGATAATTCTATTGATTATGTTTTTGTATGTAATGTGATACATGAAATAGAAGATAAAGTGAGATTTTTTACTGAGGTAAAAAGAGTATTAAAAAATGAAGGATATTTTTGTATAATTGAATGGGATAAGAGGGATATGAAAAGTGGTCCGCCAGTAAATGAAAGAATATCAAAAGAAGAAATAAAAAGCCTAGTTGAACCTTTAGAATTCACTTTTTTAGAGGAAGTAAATATTAATAATGAACATTATGGTGTAAAATTTAAAATATAATAAGAGGAAAAGTATTAATTTTTTATTGAACATAAAGAGCCAGTTAGAATAATTTTAAAGACTATTCTAATGGCTTTTTTTATTGATATATAATTAGCATATGCTATAATTATATTTATAGCATATGCTAATAGTGTGTTAGACAATTAATGTAGTTATGTTTTTTATAAATAAATCTTTTCTTAAAGGCATAATTACTTTTTAAAATAAAATGAAGAAGGTTTGAGGTGGTAATATGTATACTTGTGCTATGTGCAGTGAACATTATTGTAAGAAAGGAGAACTTGAAAAATTACCTGTTAATTGCCCTTGTAATGAAAAAGAGGAACAAGAGAAAATAAAAAATTTATATTCTGAAGATGAAAATTATAAGTTAGCACATAATTCAGCGTTAGTTGAAGCAGAAGGATATTGCAGGAAAACAAGACTTGAAGAGATAATGGATTTTGCTAATAAATGTAACTTTAAAAAATTAGGTGTAGCTTTTTGTGTGGGATTAAGTAATGAAGCAAAAGCATTATGTTCAATATTAAAGCATAATGGATTTGAGGTTAATTCGGTGGTTTGTAAAAACGGAAGTATACCTAAAGAATTTTTGAATATTAAGGATAGTGAGAAGGTAAGACCTGGTACATATGAAGCTATGTGCAATCCTATAGGACAAGCTATTTTTCTAAATAATGCTAAAACGGATTTAAATATTATTCTAGGATTATGTGTAGGCCACGATTCATTATTTATAAAATATTCTGATGCACCAATAACTGTTTTTGCAGTTAAGGATAGAGTACTTGCACATAATCCTATAGGGGCGCTATATCTTTCAGATGGATACTACAAAAATAAGTTGTATAAATAATGGGATTCAGAATAAATATGCAGCTAAATTTTGAAAGGAGATTTTTATGGGAAAAGTAATTTCTTTAAACATTAGTGAAAAGAGAGGAACTGAAAAAAATCAAGTGTCCTCTGTTAATGTCATTGAAGGATTTGGCATTGAAGGTGATGCACATGCTGGAAATTGGGATAAGCAGATAAGTATTCTTCCTATAGAAGCTATGAGCAAGGTTCCTTCTAATAAAATGGAAGAAGTCAAAAATGGAGGATTTACTGAAAATGTTACTATATCAGGTGTTTCAATTGATAATCTTAAAATTGGAACTGTAATTCAAATTGGAGAAGCTGTAATTAAAATACAACATGTAGGTAAAGAAGAGTACAAGGAACATGGAAGGCCTTACATAGTTAGCAGGGAAGGTAGATTTGGAATAGTAATTAAAGGTGGCAAAATAAATATTGGGGATTTTGTAAAAAAAATCAAATGAAATTAGAGTAATTAATATATTTAAAAATAAGGGAGATGAGTGTTATGAAAACAAAAAAATTAATAAGTTCAGTTTTAGTTTTTTTGCTAACTTCCGTTGCATTTATGGGATGTGGCCAAAAGCAGGAAAGTACTACTAAAAGCAGCAGTCAGGATAAAAAAGAATTACTAGTCTATTGTGGTGCAGGATTAAATAAACCTATGGAGGAAATAGGTAAAAGCTTTGAAAAAAAATATGGAGTTAAAATTCAATATACTTATGCTAATGCTTCACAGCTTATAGGTCAAATGGAAGTTTCGCATAAAGGTGATGTTTGCGTATTGCCATCTGATGAGGATTATAACACAGCTAATAAAAAAAATCTTACTTTGCAAAAAAAGGATTTGGCTTATCATATACCTGTAATTGCAGTACCTAAAGGTAATCCTGCTGGTATAACTAATATAAAAGATCTTTCTAAAACAGGAGTTAAAATTATTTTAGGAGATCCTCAAACATCACCATTAGGCATGCTAGCATCTAAGTTATTTGCAAAGGCTGGAATAGAGCAGCAGACTAAGAATAATACTGTTTCTACGGTTACTACAGTAAATGAAATAGTAACATTTCTTTCCGCAAAAAAAGCAGATGCATCTATTATATGGGAAGATAATGCTCTAAATGCAGCTAAAAATGTAGATATAGTACAAATTCCTGAAAAAGAAAATTTGATTAAAGTTGTACCTATAGCAGGTTTAAAAAGTTCTAAGGAAACTGATTTATGTAAAAAATTTATAGATTTTACTGCTTCGGATGAAGGAAAAGCTATATTTGTCAAATACAATTTAAAGCCTATAAAGTAATATGAAGTGAAATTTTAATAACCATAGAGTAAGAGTCCATATTTATTATGTGAATATAATTTCATAATTGAAGATAATTTAAATAATAATTTGAAAGGCAGCTTATGATGTTTAATAAAAACTATAAAGATATTTGTTTTAAGATAATTATAGGGCTATTTATAATGATTTTTATAACCTTTATAGTTCTTACTATAGGTGTAGTTTTATGCAAATGTTTTTTTATATTGAAAGAAATTGTTGAGGATAAAGAAGTTCAATTTGCAATTAAACTAACTTTGTATACAGCAACTGCGTCTACAATAATTTGTTTGATATTTTCTGTGCCCATAGCTTATGGACTAGCTAGATTTAAATTTTGGGGTAAACGATTTATTAGTTCCATAATACAAATACCAAACTCTATTCCACCTATTGCATCAGGAATTGCATTGTTATTGTTATTTAGCACAAAACCAATGGAGAATATTCTAAATAATCTAGGTATGGACCCTGTTTTTTCTGTTACAGGAATCATATTGGCACATTTTTTTATCAATACTCCATATATGATAAGAATTTTTAGAATAACCTTTGAAGATATTAATCCTAAGCTTGAATTTGTAGCTAGAACATTAGGATACAGCAGTTGGGGAGCCTTTTTTAAGGTAACACTTCCTTTAGCAAGAAATGGCTTGATTTCAGGAATTATAATAACCTGGACAAATGCATTAGGTGAGTTTGGTACTGCACTTATGTTGGCAGGTGCTATTCGAATGAAAACGGAAACTTTACCAGCAGCAATATTTTTAAATTTATCCAGTGGAAATTTAGATAAGGCTTTAGCTGCAGCTGCTATATTAATAATTATATCTGTAATTTGTTTATTTATATTTGAGTGTTTAGGAAAAGACAAAAGATTTTAAATAATTTAATGGAAAAGGAGTTAAAAGTATGCTTAAGTTGGAGCATATTAATAAAAAGCTTGGCGATTTTAGACTTAAAGATATAAATTTTGGGGTAAAGGAAGGAGAATATTTTGTAATACTAGGACCTACAGGAACGGGAAAAACAATAATACTAGAAACTATAGCGGGTATATATACGCCAGATAGTGGTGATATATATATTAACAATATAAACATAAGTAACCTTCCACCAGAAAAAAGAAATATAGGATTTGTATATCAAGATTATTTGCTGTTTCCTCACCTTTCTGTTAGAAAAAATATAGTTTTTGGGTTGAAAGCTAGAAAGGTAAATAAAGCTGATATGGATAAAACTTTACAGGAAATAAGTACAATGCTTGGTATAGATCACTTATTGAATAGAAATCCTTTGACATTAAGTGGAGGAGAGCAACAGAGAGTTGCTTTTGCAAGAGCTGTTGTGACTTCACCAAAGATATTATTGTTAGATGAAGTAAGTAGTGCCTTAGACCCACGTACTAAAGAAATTTTTCAACATAACTTAAAGAAAATTCATAAAAAGTTAAAGACTACAACTATTCATATAACTCATGATTTCAATGAGGCAGTATATTTGGCTGACAGGATAGCCATTATGAGAGATGGTGAAATTTGTGAAATAGGAACTCCTGAGGAAATATTTAAAAATCCTAAATCAGAGTTTGTAGCAAACTTTACAGGAGGCAAAACCTTGTAAAGCTAAGTTAATCATATTTTTGGGGAGGTATTTAAATGAATAAAAATGAATTTTATACTGATTTATTTGGTAAGTTTAGAAAACTTGTAGAAGATAATGGATTCTTAAATGAAGAAGTAAAAATAACAGGAAGAGCTTTAACTACAGAAGAAGCTATAGGAACTCCTGAAAGAAAGGATTTTCCTATTATAAAAGGAAAAGAAAAATTATTACAAGCAGATTTTAAAGGTGTTAAAGGTCAGGCTTTTACAGATATGCCGAATAATTTCCTGGGAAATTTAAAACAAATAATTGAAATGCCGCTGAAGACAAACTTTGATACAGCTGTATATATTGCCACTTTAAATGCTGTATGCAGATATTTAGGAATGACAAATAATACAGTACACTGTAAAGATGGAGAACCAGAAAGCTGTGCTTTAGAGTTAGTAGAATATATAAAAAATAAATACGGCAGTCCGAAGATTGCATTAATAGGGTTTCAGCCAGCTATGTTAGAAAATTTGAGTAAAAATTATAAGGTAAGAATTGTGGATTTAGATGAGAATAATATAGGAAAAGTTAAATATGGAGTAATGGTTGAGGATGGAAGTAAACCAATTGATGACTTGTTGAATTGGTGTGATATTGTGGTTGCTACAGGCAGCACTGTATCTAATAAAACAATAACTAATGTTTTGTTAGATAAACCAACTATATTTTTTGGAACTACTCTTGCAGGTACAGCAGCTTTAATTAAGCTTGAAAGGTTTTGTCCTTGTTCAAAATAATAGAAAAATCTTATATGTATATACATAAAGCGAGGTGAAAAGATGAATATTGCAGTGGCAGCAGATGGAGAAAATTTAAGCAGCAAAGTGTCTAGGAAATTTGAAAAATGTTTGTATTTATTGATTGTTGATATGAATGGTTTAAATATTACAGTTATAAAAAATGATGAATTGTTTGAAGATTCATGCACCAAAAGTCTTGCTGATTATATATTGAAGTATGATTGTGAGGCATTGATTACAGGTGATATAGAAAAAACAGCATTTGATATTTTAGCAGATGCTGGAGTAACAAGGCTTTTTGGTGCTGATTATTCAGTTGAAAAAGCTCTTGAATTAATGGAAAAAAGATCATTTAAATTAATTAGAAATTATGATGGAACAAATAGTTGTGGTGGTAATCATCATTAATATAAAATTATGATTATTTATAAAATACCTTTAGAAAAATTACATGATTGTTTCTAAAGGTATTTTATTTTTTTGTTGTTTTTATTATTGGCATTTGACAACAATAAAAAGCTGATGTAATATATAATTAGCAAATGCCAATAATAAAGACAGACAGGGAGTGGAAATTATGTCAAATTGTAATTCATGTCCATCAGGTGATTCATGCACCAAAGATAAGGAAAAATGCATGATAGAAAATAATCCAATGAATAGTATTAAAAATGTTATAGGAGTTATGAGCGGTAAAGGTGGAGTTGGAAAATCTACTATATCAGTAATGATTGCTAAACAATTAAGAAAATCAGGATATAAAGTAGGAATTTTGGATGCTGATATAACAGGGCCAAGTGTACCAAGATTACTTGGTTTAAAAGACAAAAATGCAGAAGTTAGAGAGAAAATTATATATCCAGTAGAAACAGAAGATAAAATAAAAGTTATGTCATTAAATTTATTAATTGAAGATGAAAATGAGCCAGTAATATGGAGAGGTCCAATAATTTCTGGAGCAGTTAAGCAATTTTGGACTGATGTACTTTGGGGAGAACTAGATTATCTAATAATAGATATGCCTCCAGGAACAGGAGATGTAGCATTAACTGTTATGCAGTCTATTCCTATTAATGGACTTGTAATGGTATCTGTACCTCAGGATTTAGTTTCAATGATTGTTTCCAAAGCTATAAATATGGCAAGGAAAATGGATATTAAAGTTTTAGGTGTTGTAGAAAATATGAGTTATATAGTTTGTCCGGATTGTAATAAAAAGATAAAACTATTTAATGGAGAGAGTATAGATAAATTTTTAGAAGAAGCTGATTTAGAGCTTCTTGGTGAATTACCAATGGTTAGTGAAATTTGTAATTTATCAAGCTGTGGATGTGAAAATTCAAGTGAAAGCTTAGATGAGTTGTTTAATCCAATAGTAACAAATATTTTGAAAAAGTTTTAGGAGGAATATAAAATGAAAATAGCAATTGCAAGTGAGGGAAAATTAGTAAGTGGACATTTTGGTCATTGTGAAGGTTTTACTACTTATGAAGTTGAGGAAGGAAAAGCTTTAAACAAGAAGTTTGTTCAAAATCCAGGACATAAACCAGGATTTTTACCAGTATTTTTAAAGGATTTAGGAACAAATGTTATTATTGCAGGTGGTATGGGAGAAGCAGCTCAAGAATTGTTTAAGGAAAATAGAATAGAGGTAGTTGTTGGAGCAGTTGGTAATTGTGAAGATTTAGTACAGCAGTATATAAATGGAGAGTTAAAGTCTACAGGAAGTGTTTGTACAGAACATCAGCGTGAAGGTCATTGTGAAGATTAATGTTAAGGAGAATTAAATGGATAAAGATTTAATTTATATAAAAAAAATGATTGAAGATAGCGGATATATGTTTACAAGGCAAAAGGAATATATACTAAAAACTTTAATTAAATCTAATATTCATTTAAGTGCTGAAGAAATATGTAAAGATGTTAAAAAGTATTCTGTTGGCATCGCTACAGTCTATAGGAGTTTGAAAGTATTTAGTAAATTAAATATAATAAAAGAAATAAATATAAATGGTACAAATTATTATGAAATGAAAATATTTAGTGGAAAACCCCTGCATATACATTTTAAATGTATTAAATGTAATAGTATAATAGATATAGATAATAAATCTTTAGAGTTGGATTATTTGAAATTAAATAGTAAAATTGAAAAGGAAAATAATTTAATTGTATCTGATGCTGATATAATGCTAATTGGATTATGTAATAAATGCAGGGAGGATGAAAATGCCAAGACCAACTAAATTTAGAAAAGTTGAGTTTTTTCCAAAAGATGATTATTTTGTACCATGGGGAAAACCTAAATGTGAAACTGAAGAAATAGTTTTAAAGGTAGAAGAACTTGAAGCAATGAGACTTAAGGATATAGAAGAACTAAATCAAGAAGAATGTGCTGAAAAAATGGAAATATCCCGCCAAACCTTTCAAAATATAATTGATAGTGCTAGAAAAAAGGTTGCAGTAGCACTAACAGAAGGAAAAGCTATAAGAATCAGTGGAGGATATTATACTACAAATCACTGCAAATTCAAGTGTATGGACTGTGGAGAAATTTATGAAATAAATTATGAGCATGATAAATTAGCTTGTCCTAACTGTGGATCTCAGAAAGTGGTGTGCAGCAAAAAAGCTGCATTTTGCAGGCGATGGTGTAATACAGAAAGTTCAACCTAGAATAATTGAAAAAATTTAGCATATTAAAAAGCGAGAGTTTGGCAAAGTAACTCTCGTTTTTTATATAATTCAATTATTTTAATTTGAATTTATTATAGGAAAGTTCTCCTTTTGCAAGTTGTTCACATATAAAAGAATCATTTTTATTACTTTCAATTTCATTCTTAATATTTAAAAATTCTTCTGTACTTATTGAACATTCAGCATATCTTTCTAGAAGCATAGGAGTATAAGGGCTTGAATATTTAGTATTTTCAATGATGGATTTTCTTTCAGTATATTCATCAACAGAAATAGTACCAGAAGCATATTTTTCTTTAAGTATGCTAATCTGCTTTATTATAAATGGACTTGCAGGAGATTGATTTTTAAGGAGAAAAAATATTAAAGTTAAAATAATTAATAAGAAAAATATTAAAATATAGGAACCATAAAAACCTAATCCCATATGATGGCCATATCCATGTCTCATAATTTTACTCCCTTTATTTTTATATTTTGGAAAATGAAATAGTTATAATTGTTCCTTTTCCTAATTCACTTTCTATTTCAAAGTGTCCATTTAAAACTTTTACTAATCTTTTTGCTATGGAAAGCCCAAGTCCAGTTCCTTCAACATTTGAAGTTCTTGCTCTATCAGCTTTGAAGAACTTTTCACCTAAATATTCAATTTCTTCTTTAGGTATACCAATTCCGTTGTCCTCAATAGTCATATAAATATTCTTATTGTCTGAACAGGTAGATATTTTTAATATACCTTCATTTGGAGAAAACTTAATTGCATTGTCCAAAAATATTATAAGTAATTGCTTCAATTTATCGTAATCACTAAATAGAAGAGGTAAATTATTTTCAAGTAACAGTTGTAAATTTATACATTTATTATTTATCAATGGCTTAAGGCCCCTTAAGGTATCATTAATAAGCATATTAACATCCAGTTCATTAAAAACAATTTCCAATTTGCCAGATTCTAATTTACTTAAATTAAGCAGATCTTTAACCATTCTTTCAAGACGATTAGTTTCTTTTAAAAGTGTAATACAAGTATCTTTTATATATTCTGGTTTTGTCAATCCATCTATAACTGATTCTAAATTACCTTTTATAATTGTTAAAGGAGTTCTAAATTCGTGGGAAACATTTGAAATAAAATCTTTGCGCATCTGTTCAAGTTTTTCCTTTTCACTTACATCTTGAATAAGAATTACACCACCTATAGTCTCATTTAAATTATTTTTTACAGGTGACATGGAGAAATTTAAAGTTTTGCTTAGGTATTCTTTTAATATGGATTTTTTTGTATCTTTAGATATAGCAGCTTCAAATTCTTTAATTACATTCAATTTTGATAATATTGTATTAATTTTTAAGTCTGATTCCCAATCTTCAACAGATAATAATGAAAAGGCAGATTGATTAATATTAATGATATTAAGGTTTGTATCCATTGCTAAAATGCCTTCATTCATACTTGTTATAATATTACTTAGCTTTGTTTTTTCTTCAAAAAGTTTGTTTATAGTGTACTGAAGCTTTAAAGATAATAAATCAAAGGAACTTGATAATTCGCCAATTTCATCCTTTTGATATATGTTTGTAGCTATTCCGTAGTGACCTTTTGCTAGTTCAAGTGCAGAGGAGTTTATTTTTTTTATAGGTGTTGTAATGCTTTTGGAAAAATAATATCCCATAAATCCAGCAAGAAATATTTCACCTAAAAGAGTTAAAATTAAATATATAAAAAAATTGTTCATAGAATTAGATAGATCAGTAATAGAAGAATTAATAACTACTGCACCTATTACATTATTGCTGTTATTTTTTATAGGAACTGCCACAGTCATCATGTATTCCTTATAATATGGGTTGTATACTTCATCATATTCTTCTGAATTAGCTAATGTTTTTTGGAAAATAGAATTATATGATTTTTTTACATCTTTATCAGTGATATAAGTAAGACTAACATTTTTATTGTTTGATGCAGATATAATATTTTTATTAGAATCAACTATCCAAATCTTTGCATTGTCAATGGAATCCAATAAGTTTATAATATCAGTAAACTCCTTTCCTTTAGAATTTTGAGTTATATAGGGCTTAAGAGTTTCTGAAATTTCCAAAGCATGCTTTGTCATATTATTTCTTTTTACATTAAAGATGTTATTTTTAAATATGTTTAATGAAATAATACCTATTAAGAGAGTTGAAATAATAACAATTAGTAAAAAACCAAAAGTAAGTTTAAAAGTGATATTTTTTCTAAACATCTTTCACCTCAAATTTATATCCCATACCCCAAATAGTTTTAATATCCCAGTTATATTGTCCATTAAGTGCAAGCTTTGCTCTTATCCTTTTTATATGAGTATCTACTGTTCGAGGATCTCCAAAGTAATCTATACCCCATATGCTATCAAGCAGAGTATCTCTTGAAACTATCTTATTAGGTGAATTTGAAAGCATCCATAAAACTTCTATTTCTTTTTTAGTAAGGTTAATATTTGAACCCTTTAATTTAATTGAATAATTTTCAATATCTAATTCAAGGGGAGGATATTTAATTGTAGTTAATTTAATATTTTCAGGTGGTGTAATTCTTCTAAGTATGGCCTTTATTCTTGCCACTACTTCACCAGGACTAAAAGGTTTTACAATATAGTCATCAGCACCAGAATTTAACCCTAAAATTTTATCTGCATCCTCGCTCTTTGCTGTTATCATTATTATTGGAGTATTGGATTTAAGTCTTATTGATTTACACACTTCCATTCCATCTATTATTGGCATCATAATATCCAATAAAACAATTTGAGGATTACATACATCAAATTTATCCAATGCTTCTTTTCCATTGAGTGCAGAAACTACAGTAAAGCCTTCTTTTTCTACATAAGGTTTTAAAATTTTAATGATTTCTATATTATCATCGGCAATCAAAATATTTTTATCCATTTTTCATCACCTCGTATTTTTTATCTTATTTAGATTATATCATCAAAATAAATTTGATTTGTGAAATAATTGTGGACTGAATTTGTTACAATTGTGAGTTGATTGTAAACATGTTCATGTGAATTTTAATAAATATAACACAATTAGGACACTTTTTTGTTCAAGATATATTTTATTATTGTATTATACTCGAGGGGTACAAAATTAAATGTATTGGAGGAATTAATAATGAAAAAGAAAAATTTAATCATAGCTTTGACAATGACACTTGCAGTAGGTATAGGAGCAACAGCATATGCAAGTGCAAGTACAGGATCAACTAATAGTACCAATGGAAACAGTAGTGTTCATCGAAGGGTTGGACTTGCAAGGATTACAGGTACAAGTGGATATGATTATGTACAATCAATTTTAAAAAATAAGCTAGGAATGACAGACAAAGAAATAACAGATGGTCTTAACTCGGGAAAAACAATGTATGATTTGGCAAAAGAAAAGGGTATGACAGAAGAGCAATTTAAAGCAGCATTACTTGAGGAAAGAAATAAGGCTGTAGATAAGGCAGTTGCAGATGGAAAGATAACTAAAGAAGAAGGTACTACAATGAAAGAAACATTGAAAAACAATTTGGAAAGTTGTACTGGTGTTCCTGGACAAGGAATGGGCAATGGAGGAAGAGGACATATGGGGCATGGAGGTAGAGGAACAGGAAACTGTCATATCAATAATAGTGTGGAATAGTTAAATAAAGGAGAATGGAATTTATTGTTCCATTCTCTTTTATCATTTGAATTTATAAAAATAGAACAAATATATAAATTGTATATTTATATATTGTAATATTACGATATTATGATATAATACTGTTAGATGATTAATTGAAAGGAGTTTATTTTATATGTTTTTGAAATTGTGGAAAAAGTATTCTTTTGTATTGTTAATAGCTTTTGTATTAATGGGATTGATTGATTTAAGATTTGCAATAGCAGCTGCTATCTGTATGATAGCACCTATAATTGTATCTATATTTAGAGGAAGATTTTGGTGTGGAAATTTATGTCCAAGGGGAAACTTTTATGACAATATAGTTTCTAAATTTAGTAACAAAAGAAAAGTGCCAAACTTTTTAAAATCAAATTATTTTAGAATAATGCTTATGATATTTATGCTAACAATGTTTACACTTGGAATTAAGAAAAATTGGGGAAATCTTTATGGTATTGGTATGGTGTTTTATAGAATAATTGTTGTAACTACTATAATAGGAATAGTTTTATCATTATTTTATAATCATAGAACATGGTGTCATTTTTGTCTTATGGGAACTATAGCATCTTTTATATCAAAGCTTAGAAAAAATAAAAAAGTATTACAAGTATCCTCTAGCTGTGTATCATGCAAATTATGTGAGAAAAAGTGTTCACTTGGAATAGTTCCTTATGAATATAAAGGTGATTTATTAAGTCATCCTGATTGCATACAGTGTGGAAAATGTGTTACAGCATGTCCTAAAAAATCAATAGGATATGATAAAGTGGGTTAATGCTAAGATTATTGGAAAAATAATAATTAAGCTAGTAGATCTTTATTTGACATATGTCATAAAAATAGTAAAATAAAATTAAAATGACATGTATCAATAACTAAAATGAAGTACTGACTTTGTTGTAAATGAGGTGAATATTTAATGCCTAGACCAAGAAAATGCAGAAGAGTATGCTGCTTACCGCAAAGAGATATATATGGCCCACTTAATGTTCCTATTAATGAGGAGGACTTTATAACCATGACTGTTGATGAATATGAAACCATACGACTAATTGATTTGGAAGGGTTTACTCAGGAGGAATGTGCCAATCAAATGAACATTGCACGTACAACAGTCCAAGGTATATATAATGATGCGAGAAGAAAACTTGCAGAGTCGCTAGTGAATGGCAGGGTGCTAAGAATTGAGGGAGGAGATTATAAACTTTGTAATGGATTTGAAAAATTTTGTGGTGGTCCAAGATGCTGCAGACATGATTGTAATAGAAATTTTGTAAGAAATGAAGATAAAGGTGTATTGAAATAAAAGTACTTTTAGGAAGCATAATTTATAATATGAAGTAAAAGGAGTTACAAAAAATGAGCGAAAATTGTAAGCATAATCATAATATATGCAGTAGTAAATACAGTGAGATTAACAGCTTTAAGGAGCGTGCGGTGGAATTGTTTAAGCAAGGGTATAATTGTTCACAGTCCGTATTTGCAGCTTTTTGTGAAGAATGTGGAATGGATTTTGAAACAGCTCTTAGAATATCATCTTCCTTTGGTGGAGGTATGGGTAGGCTGCGAGAAGTTTGCGGAGCAGTAAGCGGCATGTTTATGGTAGCTGGTATGAAGTATGGTTATGTTGATCCAAAGGATAGATTGTCAAAAGCGGAACATTATAAGCGTATTCAACAGCTTGCTGAGAAATTTAAAGAAAATAACGGCTCATTAATTTGTAGAGAACTTTTAGGATTATCTGTTCAAAGTGAAAGTTACATACCTGAGGAAAGAACAAAGGAATATTATAAAAAACGTCCCTGTGTGGAGATTGTTGGTAGTGCTGCAGAAATTATGTATGAATATATAAAGTCCAATAAACAGAGTTCTTAGTATTAGGTGGGATTTTCATAACTAGGCAATTAATAAAGCCAGTTAGAATAATTTAAACAACTATTCTAACTGGCTTTTTAATGGGTATATATTAAATAGAAATTAACTATGACATCCATGTTCATGTTCATGGCAGCAGTCACCAGAATCTACAAGTGAACCTTGAAGCCAGCCATTAGCTACTGCATTTATGTCACCTGAACATCCACGTACTACGTCAATGCCAGAATTCTCTAGTACTCTTACTGCACCTTCTCCCATATTGCCTGCAAGCATAAGGGTAACACCCATTGTTGCAAGAGTTTGTGCAATATTTGATTTACAGCCGCAGCCTGCTGGTGATGGAACAACTTGTGAATCAACTACCTTTTTTGCAGCTGTATCAACTGTAAAAACAGTAAAATATTCACAGTGACCAAAATGATCATCAATTTGATTTCCACGAGATGGCAATGCAATTTTCATGTATAAATACCTTCCTTCTAAATTATTTAACATATTATAAGTTATTGTCATATGCTCTTTATATATATAATAAACTTATATCTGACATATGTCAATAACAATAAAATAAAATTGCTTAAAATAAAGCCAATACCTCTTTCTCTTTCATCCTTGATGATTTAGTCAGTATGTTTATTTACAGAAGTTTTTAATGTCCATTTTTCATTAAATCTACTACCACAGGATCTTTTGATGCTATCCCTTGCTTCTTTAACGCTGTTATCTTTTCTTTAAATTGAGGAAGATACTTTTCATGTGCAACCAATAATTCATCTAATACTTGTCTTGCTTCACTTCCCTTTTGAACTAATGGGTTTATTGTAAATGCTTGTAATGCTGTTCCGTAATCACCTGACAATGCAGCGTTTATTGTACATTCTTCCATTGCTTTCATAATCTGAAGCTGCCCTTTTTCAAAAGACCCCATGTCACCCCATACAATTGGTTCTGCCCCTTTAGCAGAAATTATGCATGAAACTTCAACAATAGAATCTGGACTAAGACAAGGTATAGCTCCATTATTTTGTGTACTTGCCACCATACGAATTCCTTTATTATTATATATTGCACTTATGCATTCACAAGCTGCATCACTATAATATGCTCCTCCACGTTTTTGAAGTTCTTCAGGCTTTTTATTTAAGTTTGGATTTTTATATATTTCAAAGAGAGATGCTTCTACTTCTTTCATTTGTTCTGCACGAGTTCCACCTTTTTTGAATTCTTCTATGCTGTGCTCTAACATCTCTTTTTCTGAGTAGTAATAACGATGATATCCACAAGGCAGCAAATTCATGGAATGCAATAATTCTAATGGAAATTCAGCTTGATAAATGTTAACTGGTGTTCCACCACCTTTTTCATTAATATGCTCTATTAACTGACCAGTTATATTTTTTCCATTTTCATCAAATACTTTGTGCCAATGGAAATGATTTAGCCCTGCAAATTGATAACTTAATTCTGAAGTCTTCTTTTCAATAATTTTTGGTTCATTCATCATTGCAATCACTGGAACATTACATAATCCAATACATTTTTTCCATCCAAAATGTTTAATTACTGCTTCTGTAATAATTCCACTAGGATTAGTAAAATTAATTAGCCATGCATCTGGACATAACATCTTCATATCTTCAACAATTTCTTTTATTACTGGAATTGTTCTAAATGCCTTAAACATTCCACCTGCGCCATTAGTTTCTTGCCCTAACATTCCATGTAGAGAGGGTATCCTTTCATCTTTAATTCTTGCATCTAATAAGCCAACTCTAAATTGCGTTGTTACAAAATCAGCACCTTTTAATGCTTCCTTTCTATTTAAGGTTGTAATTACTTTTACATCATATGGTGTAGCATCCCACATACGTTGTGCTAGCTTTCCAATTATATCTAACTTTTCCTTTCCGTCTTCAATATCAACTAACCAAATTTCACTTATTGGCATTTCATCATATCGCTTAATAAAGCCTTCAATCAATTCTGGTGTATAGCTGCTTCCTCCACCAATAGTTACAATTTTTATAGGGTTCTTCATATACTTTTCCTCCAATCTAATGTTATAAATTTATTTACTTAGTATAATTTTTAAATAAAAGAATATTTTTATGGTTATAATATATTCTTTACAACCACTTAAATCAATGGATATAAGTTATTTTGATACTTTTTCTTTTAAATTACCATTAATCAGTACATTATATTGAAACTTTTTGAAACTTTTAATTAATTTTCACATTCCAAATTGAAAAAAGCCCATCAGAAATTTTTTCTAAGGAGCTTTTAATAATGTAACAAAAATGGTATTTTTCTATTCATTAATGTTTCTATCATCAACAGTATTTTCAACTTCTTTGATATAATTTATGTTTCTCTCATAATCTATTTTAAAAATACAGCTAAAAATCACATCTAACATGTATTGCATTGCAATATGCGATGAAAACTGAGATATTCTATTTTTTAAATTCTCTCTATTGCTTATATATAAATTATGCTTTATATGATTTGATTCAACACTCTTTCCAAGTCTGCCTATCCAAATTATTTCTATATCTTTTTTATGTAATATTTCTACAATAGAAGGTAAAAAAGCTGCTCTTCCTGAATATGATAAAATAATAGATGCATGATTCTTTTTAGATGCTGTTGCAGTACAGCGCTGTTCATAAAATGATTTTGGACAATTAACCAATTTCCCAATTGATCGCATTTTATCTTGAAAATTTTCTGCAACATTAATATTATGTGCATGTGTGTATATATCTATAATATCTGCATTTTTCAGCAATTTAACAGATTTGTTCAACACTTCTAAATTAATAGAATTGTAGGTATCAGCTATTGATGCTTCATATAATTTTAACAGCTTCTGAGTTATTATTTTTTGAGTATCCTTAGAATCAAATGGAAAATTAACATCAATTTTATTATCAACTTTACTTTCTTCCACAATATCTTGAGCAAGTTTTACCTTAAGTTCATTAAATCCATTAATTCCAATTTTTTTAAAAAATCTATGAATTCCAGACTTTGAAACAAAGGTTTCCTCAGAAAACTTTTGAATAGATAATTTTTCAATTTGATTTTTATTTTCCAAAATGTATTGGGCTAATTGACTTTCTGTTGGGGTTAAATTATCACAGCATTTAATCATATTTTCTATTGTCATAGAGCAGCCTCCTAGTTTGCTTCAACTTAAATCTTTAAATTAATCTTAACACAAATACATTTTTTTTATTATATCAATTTGTTTTTTATAAGAAAGCTCCTACTTATTTACATTATGAGCTAAGCATGAAAAATGGGAGTTTGTTATATTTTAAATTTCTATCATACTTGACAAATGCGTTTAGCAGCTATATACTATTGCCATGATGAATATGAAATTTAAAAATAGAAATAAAATAAGTTATACTTTTTTAAGAATAGTATCAAAAATTTCCGAATTTGATAAGAAAACTCGATATTATGGGACGGATAAACCCTTATATGAAGCTGAAATTCACATGATTAAATCCATAAAAGAAAATGAAGGTATTCATGTGACAGGTTTGGCTGATATGCTTGGAGTTACGAAAGGAGCAGTTTCCCAGATTATTATGAAGCTTGACCGTAAAGGTATGATTATCAAAGATGCTGATCCACGCAATCAGTCAAGACTTTTGTTAAGGCTGACTTCAAAGGGTGAGACAGCATATATGCATCATGAAAAGTTACATAAAAAATATGAAGAGATTTTTGACGATTTACTTGAAAATGCAGCAGAAGAAAACAAGACGTTTTTTAGAGAATTGCTTAACTCATTAGAAAAGCAAATTGATGCTTTTGAAAAATAAATGCATATTGAATTTTGAGTATGAAGGGTTAATGGTAAAATGGAGATAATTATAAGCAAGGTGTTTTTTTATCAAAAGAGTATAGATGTTATACACTTGTTGGATGATAACTATGCTAAACCACCCTAAACAAAATTAAATAAAGAATACATTTTTTTAAGGAGAGCGTATAGTAACTATACACATTAGAAAGGATATGATATTTTGAATTCTAAAAACGAAAAACTTAAAATGATGCGTGATGAAAAAATTCCTAAAGTATTGTTGAAAATGGGTGTGCCTATTATGATAGGCATGATGATTTCTGCACTTTACAGTGTAGTGGATGCTTACTTTGTAGGTGGTCTTGGAACTAGTCAGATGGGGGCTGTATCTATTGCATTTCCAATTGTACAGATTATAATAGGACTTGGCATGACCTTTGGAAGTGGTGCTGCATCTTACATTGCAAGGCTTCTTGGAGAAGGAAAACCTGACAAAGCGAATCAGACAGCTTCAACTGCACTATTTTCCAGTTTGGTTGTGGGCATTATTGCCATAGCCATATCCCTATGTTTTCTTGATGACATATTGGTTGGTTTAGGAGCTACAAAAACAATACTACCATATGCAAGAGAATTTGCAGTTATATATATTACAGGTTCAATTTTAAACATTTTTATTGTTACTATGAACAATATTGTAACCTCTGAAGGTATGTCAAAACTAACTATGACCTCTATGCTGCTCAGCGGTGTGCTCAATATTATATTAAATCCAATTTTAATATATCCTCTAGGTCTTGGAATTAGAGGATCAGCCATTTCAACTGTTATATCACAAGGTGCAGCTTCTATTTTGTACATTTGGTATATGTTAAGTAAAAAAGGATGTTTGAGATTTTCTATAAGTAACTTTAGATTTGATACTGCAATTTTTGCAGAGATTTTTAAAGTTGGAATTCCAATTTTTGTTTCTCAACTCTTGTCAAGCACTTCAATGGCACTTTCCAATACTGCAGCAAGCAGTTATGGTGATTCAGCGGTAGCAGCCATTGGTGTTGTAACTCGTATCATGGCACTTGGAAGTTATGTGGTTTTTGGATTTATGAGAGGTTACCAGCCAGTTGCAGGATATAATTATGGTGCAAAAAACTATGATAGATTGAAGGAAGCAACAAAGGTGTCAATTAAGTGGTCAACAATATTTTGTATTGTTACTGCATTCATTTTAATTTTAATTCCTGGACAAATTGTATATTTGTTTTCTAAAAATGATGCGATGCTGATTGATATAGGCAGCAGAGCACTTAGAGCAAGCGGGATTGCATTTATATTGTTTGGATTTGAGCAAGTATATATGTGCTTATTTCTTGCTTTAGGAATGGGGAAAGAAGGTGGAATTCTAAGCATCAGCCGTCAAGGATTATTCTTTATTCCAACCATTTTAATCATGCCAAGGCTTTTTCACATTGAAGGTGTAATTTGGGCACAGCCTACAGCGGATTTGTTCACTGTAATTTTAACCATAATATTTGCTCTGTCATTAAATAGAAAGCTGAAGGTTTTGAAAACAGAAGCTTTTTCTGGAAGTGGAATTTAAAATAAAAAATCTCCATATTTCCTCCACATTTGTTAGTTATAATTAATTCAAATAATAAGTTAGAAACAGTTAAAAATTAATGTTTATAGGAGGAAATAAATATGTTTTGTGGATTTAGAGGATCAGATTTAGTATTTAGTCCATGGATGTCCATAATGATGGGAGTTAGAATATTATTATTTATAATTTTAGTAGTAGTTGCAGTAAAGTTTATAAAAAGTTATATGGTGAATTCTAGTAGTGCTATGAAAATACTTGATGAAAAATTTGCTATTGGAGAAATTAGTGATGAAGAATATACAAGAAGAAGAACTATTATAATGAAGAAAAGATAAAGTTTTTAACACGGAACCCTCTGGTTTTATTGACTAGAGGGTTGCTTTATATTTATAAATTATTGAAATTATAAGTAGAATAAAATATAATCAAGCTAAAATTAAGATGTTTTTTATAAAGAGGTGATACTAGTGAATGATATAAAGAAAATATTGGTGGTGGATGATGAGCCCAATATTGTTGAAGTGGTGGAAGCTTATTTAAGAAAAGAAGGATTTCAGGTAGTAACTGCTGAAAATGGTGAGAAAGCATTAAGATTGTTTAAAGAAGAAGTAATTCACTTAGTTGTTTTGGATTTAATGCTTCCAAAGATATCAGGAGAGGAAATTTGTAATAGAATAAGGGCTGTATCTGATGTTCCTATAATTATGTTAACAGCTAAATCAGAAGAAGAAGATAAAATTAGTGGTTTAGCCATTGGAGCAGATGATTATTTAACTAAACCTTTTAGTGTGCGTGAATTAGTTGGAAGGGTAAAAGCTTTAATTAGAAGAACATATAGAGATTCCAGTCCACTTGCTGATTATTTGCTTTTTAATAATGGTGACTTAGAGGTACACATAAAAAAAATGAAGGTAAAAAAAGCTGGTGAATATGTAAATTTAACTACCAATGAATTCAAGGTATTGTTAGCATTATTAACAAATCCAGGTCAGGTGTTTTCAAGGGAGCAGTTAGTACAAAAGGCTTTTGGAGAAGATTATGAAGGCTTTGACAGGACTATTGACAGCTATATCAAAAATATAAGACAAAAAATAGAGGATAATCATAAAGAACCTAAATATATTATCACTGTCTATGGCATGGGATATAAATTTTTGGATTAGTGATGGCATAATAATTTGAAACTTTATATTGAATGGAGTGGATTCAAATGAAAATGTCCTTGATGAAAAAATTATCTATAGGTTTTCTTCTTGCTGTAGTAGGTGCAATATTAATATCAGTTTTTATTTCGAATTATATGGTGGGAAAAAAATTCAATAATTATTTGTTAGATGAACAGAAGGATAAAGTGAATAAAATTGTAGCTACTGCTCAGGATTTATATGATAATAAAGCTGGATTTTCCAATTTTAACAAGGATGAATTATTAAGATATGCAGTATTAGAGGAACTTTATATACAGGTTAAAGATATAAATGGAAATGTTGTATTTGATTCAGGCAATTCTCATCTTCAACATAAAAATATGATGGAGTCAATGATGGGAAATATGATGAAAGGTGGCATGAGTAAATATTCTCATATGAATTTAGGAGAATATAAAGAAGAAAATTATTCTCTGATAAAAAATAAAAAGAATATTGGTAGAATAGTTGTTGGATATTTTGGAACTTCATATTTAAATCAAGGAGCTGTAACCTTTAAAATGACATTAAACCATTCTTTTATACTTTCAGGTTTTATAGCATTAATATTTGGACTGGGAGTAAGTTTCATTTTAGCTAAACAGCTTACTAAGCCATTAGTTAGAATAACTAAAACTGCTAATGAAATGAGAAAGGGTAATTTAGCTGTTCGTTCACAGGTTAAAAGTGAAACTAGAGAAATACAGGAATTATCAGCTTCTATAAACTATTTAGCAGAAACTTTGCAAAATCAAGAAATGCTCAGAAAAAGAATGACTTCAGATATGGCACATGAAATTAGAACACCTCTTACTACACTTAAAACTCATGTAGAAGCATTATTAGATGGTATATGGGAGCCAACAGAAGAAAGGTTTCAAGTTTTTTATGATGAAATAGAGAGATTGATAAATTTAGTTAATAAGCTTCAAAATTTAGCAAAATTGGAGCAAGCAGATTTAAAATTAAATAGTACAAAATTTAATTTATCAGAAGAATTGAAAAAAATCATATCTAGCTTTGAACCTTTGTATTTAAAAAATAATTATATTATTGAAGCTAAAATTTATAAAGATATATGGGTGTACATGGATAGAGATAAGTTAAAGCAAATAATGCATAACTTGTTGTCAAATAGCTACAAGTATTTAAAATCAAATGGAAAAGTAGTAGTAGAGTTGATAGAAGAAGAAGGCGTTTGTATTAAAGTTAAAGATAACGGAATTGGTATACCAGAGAAGGATTTGCCTTATATCTTTGAAAGGTTTTACAGGACAGACTTATCTCGAACAAAAAATACTGGAGGATCAGGAATAGGATTGACCATAACAAAAAGTTTGGTGGAATGTCATAATGGAAAGATAAGTGTGGAAAGTAAAGAAAAAGAAGGAAGTACATTTGTAGTATGGTTTCCTGAGAAAGTTATTTGTGAAAATGAGTAATGTTATATGCAGTGTCGTTTTCTTAAAGTAATTGTTAATATTCTTGCTAAATCTGCAAAAATTATATATCAGTTTAGATGTGACATGTTTTAGGATAATTATAATTGACTTAATTGCATAGTAGATTTAAAATATAAGAGTAACTTTACTTTTTAAAGTTACTCTTATATTTTTAGAGGACAATTGTCCTCTGTCCTCTGTCCTCTGAAAAAGTTGAGCTTTAAATAAAAAAATGGGGGTTAGAATAATGGAAAATGTAAATTTATTTTTGGTGTTTGCAGAAGGTGTATTATCGTTATTTTCACCATGTATAATTCCTGTGCTTCCAGTGTATTTAAGTATATTGTCAAATAGCAGTGTGCAGAGTTTAAGACATGGAGAAGTTAAATTTATAAATAGTTCCCTATTAAAAAATACAATTTTATTTGTGCTAGGAATATCTACCACCTTTTTCATATTAGGTTCTTCAGTAAGTGTATTAAATCAATTTTTTACCTCTAATAAAAAAATAATTATTTTAATAGGTGGAATTTTAATTATAATTATGGGAATTTTCTATATGGGTTATTTAAACATACCATTTTTACAAAAAGAGAAAAAAATACATATTGAGATAAAGGAAATGAAACCTATAACTGCTTATATACTTGGTTTTACGTTTAGCTTTGGATGGACTCCGTGTGTTGGACCTATGCTTTCTTCTGTATTAATCATGGCATCAACTTCAAAAAGTGTACTGATTGGAAATCTTTTAATATTAATTTATACTATTGGATTTATATTGCCATTTATAATAATTGCCATTTTTTATAACAAGTTGTTTAAATTTATTGATAAGATAAAGCTTCATATGGGAATAATACAAAAAATTGGTGGAATTATTCTTATAGTTTCTGGATTGATTATGATAATTGGAGGCTCAAGTAAAGCATTTGATTATACCAATAAAGAATCAACCAATAAAGTAGAACAAGTTCAAAATAAGGATGATAAAAATGCACAAAGTAGTAAAGATAATTCTACAAAAGTGGATAAAGTTAAAGCACCAG
The DNA here is from genome assembly GCF_033561535.1 of Clostridium sp. JS66. Classification (NCBI taxonomy): domain Bacteria; kingdom Bacillati; phylum Bacillota; class Clostridia; order Eubacteriales; family Clostridiaceae; genus Clostridium; species Clostridium sp. JS66. The sequence continues at coordinate 2,165,243 of NZ_CP131467.1, forward strand.
ATTTTAATTTAGTTGATCAATATGGGAAAACACATAAGTTAAGTGATTATAAAGGCAAAGTAGTATTCTTAAACTTTTGGGCTACCTGGTGTCCTCCATGTAAAGGTGAATTGCCTCATATAGAAGAAGTTTATAAGGATTATGAAAATAATAATAAGGATGTTATAATTTTAGGAGTAACTGCACCTAATTTGGGTAGAGAAGGATCTAAAGAATATATAATGGATTTCCTTAGTAAACAGGGATATACTTTTCCGGTAGTCTTTGATAATACAGGAGAAATCATGGATCAATATAGTATAGAAGCTTTTCCAACAACTTTTATAATTGATAAAGAAGGAAATGTAAATAAATATGTTCCAGGAGCTATGGATAAGACTACAATGGAATCATTAATAAATAATGTTAAATAACTTAGGAGATGGTATTTTGAAGGAAACATATGACTTCAAGTGTAATTTGGCTCAAACTTTAAATATAGTAGGTGATAAATGGACTTTGCTGGTTCTTCATAGAATTTTAAATAATAAAAATACATTCAAGGAACTGCAAGAAGCTTTAAAACCAATACCTACTAATATTTTATCAGATAGGATAAAGCTTCTTGAAAAGAATGGATTCATAGTTGCTCAAATATATAATGAACATCCTCCAAGATATAAATATTTATTGACAGAAAAGGGAATGGATTTTAAACATGTATTTAACTCAATAATATTGTGGGCAAATAAACATTTAGAAGCATGTAAAAAAACAGTGTGTCATGAACAGTGTGGAAAAGAAGTAGAAATAAAATATTACTGTAAAGATTGTGATGAATATGTTGATGATTTAATAATTAAGGAATTGTATTAAAATAGGCATATTTAAAAGATGACAAAATAAAAGAAATTACTATTTTCGGCGGTACAGGAATTGTGACTTATGGAGTTGAAAATGGAATTAATCAGTTAATAAAAAAATAGTATAAAAACTAAGAGGAAGATTTTAATGTCTTCCTCTTAGTTTTTGAGAAATTTTCCAATTACTCAAAGGATAATAGCCTTTTTTGTCGAATATATAAATGTTTACTTATTAAGAAATATGAAATTTACTTGATTTTTATTAGGAGGTTATTGAATGATCAATATTGCAGGCTATGAATTAGATAAAAAAGTTTATGAAGGAAACAAAACTATAATTTACAGTGGGATTAGATTAAATGATGGTATGCCTGTTTTATTGAAATTTCTTTGTGAAGAATATCCTAATTTATGTGATGTAATAAAGCTAAAGAACGAATATGAATTAAATGGAAAAATTTGCAGTGATAATGTTGTAAAAATTTATAATATGGAAAGTTATGAGAAAACACCTGTCTTAGTTTTAGAAAATTTTCATGGCAGATTTCTTCGAGAAATTTTAAATAAATCTAAAAGGTTTAATTTAATGGATTTCTTAATGATTACAATTAAATTAGCACAAGCGCTTATTGATACTTATAATAACAATATTATTCACAAAGCCATTAATCCTGATAACATTATAATAAATATGAAAACTAAGACGGTAAAGCTTACTGGATTTGAAAGTGCATCACTTTTTTCACAGGAGCTAAGTTATGTGAATGATTTAGAAAATGCATTAGAGTATATTTCGCCAGAACAAACTGGCAAGACAAAGAGTAAAATTGATTATCGTACAGATTTTTATTCTTTAGGAATAATCTTTTATGAAATGATCACTGGATTTTTACCTTTTCAGGCAGATGACAAACTGGCCATGGTTCACTGCCACCTTGCTGTACAACCTGCACCTCCATGTGAAAATAATATTGATATTCCAAAGGTAATTTCAGATATAGTGATGAAACTCATTGAAAAAATGCCTGAAAATAGGTATCAAAGTGCTGTAGGTTTAAAGAGAGATTTACAAAGATGTAAGAAGTTGTTTGAAAACACTGGTTCAGTAGAATATTTTAAAATAGGAGAAAAAGATTTTTCAGAGGCATTTAAAATTCCAGATAAACTATATGGAAGAGAAAAGGAAATCAAAATATTAAAGGCTGCTTTTCAAAGAATTAATAAAAAGCCTATGGAAATTGTTATGATTACAGGCTATTCAGGTGTAGGAAAGTCTCAATTGGTAAATACGGTTCAAAGATCTGTCAAAGAACAATTTGGATACTTCATTTCAGGAAAGTTTGATCAATTTGAGCATGATATACCTTATTCAGCATTAATTCATTCTTTCAAGGATTTAGTTCAACAGATTTTAGGTGAAAATAGAGAACAAATAGAATTTTGGAAGAATAAACTTTTAGCTTCCTTGGGATTAAATGGTCAAATAATTATAAATGTGATACCTGAGGTGGAATTTATAATAGGAAAACAGCCAGAAGTTATTGAAGTTTCGCCAGAAGAAGCAAAAAATCGTTTTTTAAAAGTATTTAAAGATTTTGTTAAAACCTTTTGTGAAGCACAGCATCCATTAATAATATTTTTAGATGACTTACAATGGGCAGATTTATCCTTTCTTAAGTTAGTGGAAATTTTAATAAATGATTCTCAAATAAGCAATTTACTTATTATTGGTGCCTATAGAGACAATGAAGTACATGCAAAGCATCCTCTAAAATTAATTTTAGACAAAATTAAAAGTAAAAACATATTAGTGAATACAATTTTTCTTAAACCGTTGGAACTTATTGATGTACAGCATTTGATTACAGAAACTTTTCACTGTGATTTGAAGGAAGCAAAATTGTTGGCAGAATTAAGTCATCAAAAAACAGGAGGTAATCCCTTCTTCTTAAGCCAATTTTTATATTCACTATATAGAGAACATTTAATTGAGTTTAATAAAAAACAGTGGAAATGGCAGTGGGATATAGAAAGTATAAAAAATTCTCAAATAACTGATAATGTTGTAGAACTAATAGCTGATAGAATATCAAAGTTTCCTGAAAATACAATTGAAACTTTAAAATTAGCAGCATGTATAGGAAGTCAGTTTGATTTACATACATTGTCAATCATATGTAAAAAGGATTTGAAAGACATATATGTTGATATTTGTGCTGCATCAGAGGAAGGTATGATTTTACCAATAGACAGTTCAACTTTAAAAAGCTATGTCTTTCTTCATGACCGTATTCAACAGGCTGCATATTCACTGATTGAAGAAAAAAATAGAAAAGAAATACATCTTGAAATAGGAAGACTTATGATATCTGGCACTGATTTGGAGAAAAACAGAACAAAAGTCCTGGATATTGTTAATCAATTGAACTTAGGTATTGAATTAGTACATGATCCTTCTGAAAAAGAGCAAATAGCGGGGCTAGAATTAAGTGCTGGAAAAATGGCAAAAAAATCGGCTGCATATGATACTGCATATAAATATTTATCTATAGGGATAATGTTAATGGATGAATATGGTTGGAATAATTTTTATGAACTAACTCATTCTTTATACGTTGAAGCTGCAGAAGTAGCTTGTTTAAGTGGAGACTATAATACAGTAGAACAATATACTGAAATAGCATTAAATAATAGTAAAACAATCTTGGACAAAATCAAGTCATATGAAATTAGAATTATTGCCTATACTGTACAAAATGAAAAATTAAAAGTATTGGATACTGCACTATTTGTTCTTAAACTTTTAAAAATGAAATTTCCACAAAATCCAAGCTTAGCAGATGCTTTAATTTCACTAATGAAAACAAAATTTATGCTCACAGGCAAACAACCAGCTGATTTATTTGAATTGCCTGAGATGACAGATTTATTTTTATCGGCAGCGTTACGAATTATGGTAAAGATGGGCATGGCAACTTATATGCTAAATCCAAATCTTTTCTTACTTATAACATTAAAAGCAGTAAGGTTATATGTAAGGCATGGAAACTTAAATAGTTCACCTATAGGCTATGCTGCATATGGAATGCTTTTATGCTGCACTAATGATATTGATTCTGGTTATGAGTTTGGACAACTATCTTTAAAATTATTGGATAAGTTTGATGCAAAAGAATATAGAGCACAAACACTTGTTTTATATAATTCTTTTATAAGTTCATGGAAACTAAGTGCCAAAAGCACATTGAATGAATTTACTAATGCTTACTCAATTGGACAAGAGACAGGACAGCTGGATTATGCCTGTACAGCTGCCTGTATTCACAGCATTTATGCTTATTATTCAGGGCAGAATTTAATTGAGTTAGAAAGAAAAATGTCTGAATATAATAGTTTTATGCATAATATAAAAAATAAGGAAACCCTCACCACACAGTCGATATATCATCAAGCAGTATTAAATTTAATAGGTTCTTCAAATAATATCTACTATTTGAAAGGCGTGGTATATGATGAAGATAAAATGATACCCATACATTTAGAAACAAAGGATAGAAATAATCTTTGTGATGTATATATAAATAAAGCTATTCTTGCATACTTGTTTGGTGAATATGAGAAAGCTTTAAAGAATTCTGCAATTGCAGAAAAATATTTAGATGGAGTAAGTGGTACTTTAAGCATTCCAGTTTTTTATTTTTATAATTCATTAATTATGCTATCAGAGTTGGAACATCAATCCTTATTTAGAAAAAAACAAATCCTAAATAAGGTTTCTGCAAGTCAACGTAAAATGAAGAAATGGGCAAAACATGCAGAAGGTAATTTTCTACATAAATTTTATTTGATAAAGGCGGAACAGGCAAGGGTTTTGGGAAAAACTCTTAAAGCAATTAATTTTTATGAAAAGGCTATTAGATTAGCATCAGACAATGGTTATATTCAAGAGGAAGCACTTGCAAATGAATTAGCAGCAAAGTTCTATCTATACCTAAAAAATAAACGAATAGCAAAAGTTTATATGGAACAAGCTATATACTGCTATATTTTATGGGGAGCAACTTCTAAAGCAAACCATTTGAAGGGATTATATTCACAAATTTTAGGATTTCATAAGCAGGATTATACACCCATTAAAAATATGGTTGTTAATTTGGAAAATGAAATAGATAAAAGCTCTATGGTTTTAGATACTGCAACAATTATAAAGGCAACTCATGCAATTTCTAGTGAAATAAAATTAGAAGAGCTTCTGAAAAAGCTTGTATATATAGTACTTGAAAATGCAGGAGCACAAAAAGCTTGCTACTTAATAAAAAAAGGAGAAAAATATGTTGTACAAGCTGAAGGAAGCATGGATGGAAATGATATAGAAGTTATGAAAGAAATTGATATCGAAAACACCATAGATTTACCCAAGAAAATAATTTACTATGTAGGACGTTCAAGGAATAGTGTCATATTGGAGAATGCTTGTGCTTCTGAAAAGTGTAAAAGTGATCCTTATATTGCTGCTAAAAAACCTAAATCAATCATGTGTATGCCTGTTATAAGTAAGGGAAATTTACTTGGTATACTTTATTTAGAAAACAACTTAATACAAGGTGTATTTAATAAGGAACGTATAGAAATATTGAAGATTATTTCTTCACAATTAGCAATTTCTATGGAAAATGCAGCACTCTATGCTAATTTAGAGAAGTCTGAAAGGCAGCTCAGAAAGAATCATGAAGAGCTTGAAGAATTAGTAGAAGAAAGAACAGCTAAGCTAAGAGAAGAAATTGTTGAACGTAAAAAAGCTGAAAAGTTGTTAGAAGAAATGGCTAATCATGATAACCTTACAGGTCTTCCAAACAGAAAACTATTTTATAGTAAGCTAAAAAATTCACTGCAATTAGCAAAAGAAAATAAATTTTCACTAGCAATCTTATTTATTGATTTGGATGGTTTTAAAATGATAAATGACACATTGGGACATAGCAGCGGGGATATAGTTTTAAAAATCGTTTCAGAAAGATTGCTTAAAGCAGTAAGAGAGGGCGATATGGTTTCAAGATTTGGTGGAGATGAATTTATAATATTTATGACAAACGTACACCATACTGATGTTATTAGAGATGTATGTAAAAATATCATTAATGAGGTTGGTAAAAGAATTGTTTTGGGTGAAAATAATGGTTATGTCTCAGCTAGCATAGGTGTTTCTATTTTCCCAGATCATGGAGATAGCATAGGAAAATTGATTAAAAAAGCTGATGATTCAATGTATATAGCAAAAAAGTCTGGAAAAAATAAGGTTGTTTTTAGTTAACGAAGTTATATTAAAAAAGGTATAGGGATAGAAATTGGAAATGATATAGCTAGAGATATTTGATATGAAGTATATTAGCAACAAAGACTTTTATAGTTTTTGTTGCTAATTGATTAAATGAATGCGACGCTATTGCCTGATCCATTAATTATATTAAAAAAAATGGTGAGGTTTCTCAATAATTAATTCTTCTAATTGTTTTTTATTATTGCATTTATAAATAGAATTTATCCAATTGCTATCTTGAATTTTATTCATCAATTGTGATAGTGCTGTAAGATGACTTACTGAATCAACTGGGGCTAATCCTATAATGAGATTAACTTTAACTGTTTTATTATCGTTCAGAATTGGTATATCCACAGCATGTTTGAACAGTGCTAAACAAATTCCAATGGAGTTGACACCATCGCTTGGTTTTGCATGTGCAAGCATAATGTCTTTTCCAAGCACCATATATGGTCCATGAATTTTAGTTAAATTAATAATTTCATCAATATATCTGCATTTTACGATATTTTCTTTAATAAGGGGAGCATAGGCAAGTTGAACAGCCTCATCCCAACTTAACTTTTGTTTATATATCATAAGGTGGGATTCAAAAAGCAGATCTTGCAGTTTGATATTATTTTCTGTAGTTAACTTCTTAACATTTTTTACTTGATTAAAATAACTTTCCAATGCTTTTTTAAGACCATTTACATCTTCAATCCTAGCATAGTTACTAATAATATCCATCAAATTTTCCGTATTAATTTGTGACTTCTTTTCGCTATTTAGGCCGACTTTAGCAAGTGCTTGGGTAATATAATTCCATTCTGATACATCTGGAATTGCAGGAACTTGAATTACTGGTATCTGTTTTCTTTCATGCAAGTCTATTGTGCTAATAACTAGTTTAACTCCAGACAGAGAACTACTCTCGTACTGGAGGACATTCATAGGTGAAGAAAATTTAATTGAAGGATAACGATTGTGCAATTGCTGTTCTAAAAAAATAGATGTACCTATTCCGCTGGAGCAAACTACAATTACATCAGGTTTTTCATTTTTAAGAGATTTTTCTTCTAGCTTTCTAAGTTCGCTTCCAAAATAAAGAGCAATAAGTGCTATTTCATCACCGCTTAAGTGTGTTGAAATAAATTTCTCAAAATAGTAAACAGAATATCTTGTAAGGCTAAATAACTGATGATATTCTACTTCTATTTGTTTTAGATTTGGATGATTATAAGAAATATTGTACTTTACCCGGTTATAAGTTGAAAGCAAATGTGTAGTTAAAGAAATTTCCAAATTTTTTGATGGAATAGCAACACCAGCTACCTTATTGAATCTATCAACTATTGCCCTAGTAATAGGAATTAATTTCTTAATTGTAAGGTCTTCCTGATTTACTTTAGAAAACTGGCTGGAATTTATCATTTTTAATAAATAATGAGCTTCGCTTTCGTTTATAATGACATTTTTATTAAGAAATTCTTTGGTCCATTTTAGTCCTGCTGGATCTTCAAATTTTACATTTTCTGGACTATTAATTAATAATTTGTTTGCATTTCTAGTGCGATTTAAATACCAAAGTATGAAAGTACTTATAATCATTAAAGCATCATCTGTTAAGTAGTTTCCGGTTATTTTTTCTAACTGGTGAAGGTAAGTGTTAATTTGTGACAATTTACTTGGATCATTGGATAGTTGACTGTAAATAACTGAACTGTGCTTGCTCAATTGTTCATATACCCAATTACGCTGTGCTAATTCTGGCCCTTCAATTTTTTGACCTTGCTTTGATTTAATTAATTTTAATTCATATTTTTTTAATTCACAGCTTACATTTTTTAAATTGTTAATAGCAGTATTTTTAGAAATATTTAAAGTTGAAGTAATTGTAAGTAATGAAACTCTTTCACTATTTATCAATTTATATATAATAAATTGTTCTCTTTCAAGGCGACTAAGTTTGGATTGCAGTGTAAAATTAGATGAACACTGTTTTTTATTTAACTGTGTAATATTATCTGGAGTTAAATAGTACCCTACAGTACCAATTCTTTGAATAGGGTCCAAATCATTTTGCTCAAGTTCATCATTGACTCTTTTAAGGATATAGAACACACTTCTTCTAGATAATTTTAATCTATCCTGTAATTCTTGAAGAGATAGATATCTACCAGCATTTATTAATAAATTCAACAGCTCATCTCCATGTTTTGTATGACTAAAGTGAATCATAAAATACACCTCTTTTCAGACTATACCAGAACCTCCGAATTAAAATCCGGAGGTTATAATTTCTATTTTTCTGTTATTTCTTTTTGGCTGCGAGAATTTAGTAAAAAGCTCAAAAGAACTACTATAAGTGTAAAAGCAATAATGCCAAAAATAAGTGCTAATTGACCGTAAGATCCAATTTTACCCAATATAATTCCTGGAACTAAGTAATCTGTATCTGCAAATGTAGATGCTGCAAGTTTTAAGTTTCCTAGTACAGGAAGAATAAACAGCGGCAACCAGCTAATTAATAATCCGTTAACTGCCGAACCAAGGATTGCACCTCGTTTTCCTCCAGTTGAATTTCCATAAACAGCAGCTGCTGCACCGCAAAAGAAGTGGCCAACAACACCTGGAATAATAACTGTTGTCTTCATAGCAATCATTATAAGCATGCTTATAGTACCTACAATAAAACTTACAAAGAAACCAATTAAAACAGCATTTGGCGCATATGGAAATACAATTGGTACATCTAATGCAGGTTTAGAGTTTGGAACTAGCTTTTGAGCAATACCTTGAAAGGCAGGTACAATTTCTCCTAAAACCATGCGGACTCCTTGAAGAACTACGATAAATCCAGCAGCAAAAGTCCCTGCTTGAACAAGGGCATATATGATAAAGTTATTACCTGAACTCAACTTACTTTCAACAAAGCTTGGACCAGCAACAATAGCTAGTGCAATGTAAACCACAGACATTAACAAAGTAATTGACACCGTTGAATCACGTAAAAAACTTAAACTTTTAGGAATATTCAAATCTTCAGTGTTTTGTTCAATGTTTCCAAACCATTTGCCAATTAATCCAGAAAGTGCATAGCCTATATTTCCTGTATGTCCCATTGCAACCATATCACCACCTGTAATCTTACGCATAAATGGCTGACATAGGGCAGGTGTAACAGTCAATAATGTTCCTTCAAATAATCCTCCAAGTAAAATTGTTACTAAGCCAGTTCCTAGATTAGCGCTTACTAAAACAACTGCAGTTAAACATGAAACGTACAGCATTGCCTGACCAGTTAGAAAAATATATTTAAATCTTGTAAAACGAGCTAATACAATATTAACAATCATTCCCACTAACATTATAAGTGCTGTTGTAGTTCCATATTTGACTAAAGCAATTGCAACCACTGCTTCATTGCTTGGAACAACGCCTTGAACGTGTAGTGCAAATTCAAACATTTTGGAAAAAGGTGTTAGGGAATTGCTTAAAATACCTGCACCTCCGATTAGAACTAAAAAACCGGCAAAAGTTTTGATTGTGCCTTGAACGATTTCAGTTGACTTTTTCTTTTGTAAAATAAGACCTAACATTGCAATTAAAGCAACTAAAATAGCAGGCTGAGTTGCAATGGATATAAATAAATTTAGTAAAGATTTCATTTTCAAACTCACCTCTTAGTTTACTTTATTTAAGAATGGATTATATTTTCTTTATCTAAAATTTTATTTAAATGTTTTTTTATTTCTTCTTTATCAATTAGGCTTTTTAGTGACACAATTTTATCTTCAGGAATACTGCTGAGTGCTCCAGCAAGAGTTGATTCAACAAAGAAATAATCTGCTGATTCAGCGGTAACGCTTCCTACATCACTATGTTCTAGTTGAATATTATCTGTATTAACCCCTTCCTCTTGCATAACTTGTTGAATATTCATTTGAACCATAAAACTACTTCCTAGTCCACTTTGACATACTGCAATAATTTTCATATCTATCTCTCCTTTTTATTTAAATTAATAATATTTACTATTTCATCAACACTTTCTGCAGCTAGCATCTGGTTGATTTTTTCTTGATCTCCCAAGAGTTCTGCTAACTGTTGAATTACTTTTAAATGGCTGTTACTATCTATAGCTGCTAATACAAACCATAGTTGGATTTTATGATCTTCATTTACTAAGTTGACAGCTGGATATGTTCTCAAAAGGGAAACTGCAATTTTATGAACTCCATTTTCTGGCCGAGAATGTGCCAGTACAATACCTTGTCCTATATTAATATAAGGACCATTTTCTTTTACGGAATCAATCATAGCATCTACATATTTGTCTTCAATACTATTATTTTTTAACAGTGGAATGGCTGCTTTTCGAATAGCATCCTCCCAGTCCATATGGAACTTATTATCAATTTGAATAGTATCCTTATTTAATAAATCACATAGCATATTATCCTCACCTCGCTTCATTTGTATTAATGCAATGATATGCTAACCAATATTTAATTTACATGACTTATTATAAATTTAGAAAAAAGCGTTTACAAGTGCAGATATGACACTTTTTTGGGTGCAAAATGTGACTTCTTATATATTGGAAAAACTTTAAACCTCTATAAGTGTAAAGATATTTATGGATATTGACCTTATATATTTTGCATATTATAATTGTGTTGACCAATATATACCAATGGGTATAAAAAGTAAGTTGTTTATGATGTTGCAAATAACATCTCAACATACAAATAAAGTTAAATATAATAAGGAAGATGATAATGGTTTATTTAAATGTTTTTACATTTCCAAGTGATGATATGGAATTTGATTTTTTAATAGAGGAAAGAAGAACGTGCTATGATTCTTTTTATCCATTTAAGATATTATCGAAACATAGTTTTGAAAGAATTGATTTTGAACCAATTACCATTTTATATGGTGGAAATGGTTCGGGAAAATCTACAGCATTAAATGTAATAGCAGAAAAAACAGGAATAAGTAGAGACTCTATCTATAATAAATCTAATTTTTATTCTCACTATGTGAATATGTGTGGTATGCAGCTTGAAGATGATGATATTCCTGAAAACAGCAGAATTATAACAAGTGATGATGTATTTGATTATATGTTGAATATTCGTAATCTTAACGAAGGAATTGATCAAAAACGGGAAAAACTTTTTGAAGAGTATTTGGAGGCAAAATATTCTCATTTTCAAATAAGATCTATAAAAGATTACGAGCAGCTAAAAAAAGTAAATACTACTAGAAGCATAACACAGTCACGTTTTGTGAGAAATGAATTGATGGATAACGTAAGGGAATATTCAAATGGGGAAAGTGCATTTCGATATTTTATTGAAAAAATAGATGAAAATGGATTATATATATTAGATGAGCCTGAAAATAGTCTTTCTCCAAGACGTCAGCTGGAATTAGTGAGACTTATTGAGGATTCTGCACGATATTTAGGATGTCAGTTTATTATATCAACACATTCACCATTTCTGCTTGCCATGAGTGGAGCAAAAATATATGATCTTGATGAAAATCCAGTTGATGTGAAAAAATGGACAGAGTTAGAAAATGTACGTGCATATTATGAGTTTTTTAAAAGACATGAAAATGAGTTTTAATGTTATTATACATTTCAACTAGAAATTAATTTAGATGATGAAGAAATTAGGGGTAATATTATGACAAAAAAGGAATGTAAAGATTTTATAGAAAATTGTTTTAAAACATTAGAGAAGAATCATCCAGAGAAATTTTATATATCTTCAAATTTCTATAGAGAAATTCCAGAAGAGATGATAGATAATGATAAAAATAAATGGAAGTTAATAGAATCAAATGTTTCAGAAGAGGATATAGCTAGATTAGAAGAATGTTTTAAAGTAAAGTTACCAGAATTATATAAAGCATTTATGTCTTCATATTTTTATTTATTTGACAAGTTAGAAGGTATAGTTGATAATTTTAATGGTTATGATGATTATGATATGGAAGTAGATATTATTAATCAAACGCCTGATAAACCATTAGATGAAATATATCATATATTTAATGAATGTAAGGAACTTTTAAAATTTGGATATATTCCAATAGGAGAATTAGATGATATTGGACCTATATGTTTTGATGTATTGAATAATTACAGGTTAGTATTACTTGATCATGAAGAATATTATCAATGTGAGAGTAGAGAGGAACTTGAAGAAATAGATATGGTAGTATTTGGTGATTTTAAAAATTTCTTAGAATGTTTTTTCTGTGAATTGAAATATGTATGTGAAAATATTTAGATAAAAGAAGATTATTGTATAATTCTTAGTATATAACTTAAAATTGTAATTTAAGGGAAAACAAGAACAACTCTGTTTATAAGAGGTGTAAATATGAAATTGGTATGTAAACAATGTAATATTGAATTAACGAAACATTTGATAAAACTACAGAATCTAAACTTGTTAAATGAGAATGATGGTGAGGATTATATTCCTTCGGGATTTTATATTATTGGAGATGGAAGCTATGATAGTAATTCTAAAGGTAAAATAATTATTAATTTAAATGACTTGATTAATTCAAAACATCATTCCGATGCATCCCGCGGTTAAATGGATGTTGTGGTCTTGATGGGTTAGATGGCATAAACACTGTTTGTGTTAATAATCACGAAATCGGTACTGAAAACTCAGATTGTTGGATGGCTCATTATATTTTACTTGAGCCAGATATGGTAAGATGGATTGAAGATTAGAAACAAAAACCACTATAAACATTTCGTACATATGTATCACCTGTCTTCTTAAAGGGATAGCGATACCAGTTGCCCACATGCGACTATATTGAATTGTACATGGATAGTTTACCATAGTTATATATTATAATCCAGCAGTAACCAATGGTATTATAACAGGTTCTGGTAAAACTATGGTAACTATGACAATTTCAGCAGTAACACTTTTATTATTTAGAATACCACTAGCTAATTTTATGTCACAAACCAGCATAGGAATTAAAGGAATTTGGTATGCTATTTTAATTACCTCTGTATTTTCTACTATTTGCAGTATGCTATATTATTTATCAGGAAGATACAAGAAAAAGTTAGTTGTTTATAGAGAAGAAGCTTATAATTAGATATATGCGAGTTTTGATTTGGTATGGTGAGATATTATGGAGAAAAATAAAAAAATATATAATGTTATTGGCTTAGCTAGAATATATGGTATTCATCCAAATACCGTAAGACTATATGAAAAGCTGGGCTTTATATCTAAAGCAAAAAGAAATGTGAATAACTACCGCATATTTGAAGAATTACATGTATTACAAATAAAGGTTTGTCGGTGTATTTTTGGGTACCCTTTTATAAACAGGCACATAAGAAATGCTGGTAATGAAATCATTTGTTCAATAGCAAAAAAACAGTGGGATGAAGCAGTACAAAATACAGAGTGCTATATACAGATAATTGAACATGAAATTAAGAAGGCGCAAAAGGCTTGTGAAATGCTACAGAATTGGGCAAACTCAACCAAAGGTAATGAGATTTTATTAGAAAAGAAAATGCTGTCACGTAAAGACATTGCTAATTATCTTGGAGTCACTGCTGAAGCCATACGAAACTGGGAAAGGAATGGATTAATTCTTACAGAAAAAGTAGGTACAAAAGGTGAAAAACTTTATTCAAGTACTGATCTAGGAAGAATGCACATTATATATATGTTATTACAGTCTGGATATAGTATGGCTTCGATTCACCGCAGTATGTCAATGTATGATAAAGGACATGCCGAGTTAGTGGTGTCAGCACTGGATTGTCAGGAGTATGATAATTTTATTTCGGTGGGAGATCGATGGCTTTATGAATTAAATAAACTACTAGAAGCAGCTCAAAAAATACCTCCAATTATTGAAGAGATGAAAAATTTATAAACCTTACACTTGCACACCACCCTATATTTTCTATGTTATTTTTAATAGAAGGATGATGTGTTATTTTTTATCCTAAATTATTAAAAAAACTGGAGGTAAAATAATGATAAGTAAGGTTTTTGAAGTGATTACAAAAGAACGTGCAGTAGGAACAGCTGCAAATGATGAAATAGTAAATTTTTTAGAAAATAAGCTTAAAAATATTAACTGTTCAATAAAGTCTCTGCCATTTGAATGTGCTGTTTGGGAAAAGGGGGAATCAACTCTTATGATTGACAGTCACTCATTTAAAGTTGAGCCAAGTCCTTTTTCTGAGCCCTTTAAAGGAAGTGGAAAGTTGGTTATGGCCAAAACTGTTGAGGAATTAGAGGAGATTGACTGTAATGATGTTATCTTATTATTGTCAGAAAAACTTACAGAAAGTCCTTTGCAGCCCAAAGATTATCCATTTTATTATCCTGAGGAGCATAAATATCTTATTTCCTTACTTGAAAGGAAGAAGCCAAGAGCAATTATTGCTGTAACAGGTCAGAATCCATTAAGTGGTCAAAATCCATTTTCGCTTTTTGAAGATGGAAATTTTTTAATACCATCAGGAAATATTAATGAGCAAACCTTATCAAAAATTGAGGCTGCAGGGCTTTTATGTGAAGTTGTACGTTTGACAATAGATTCTCATAAAAGATTATCTAAAAGCAGGCAGATTGTAGCATTAAAGAAGGCTAAAAAATCAATGGGCAAAATTGTTATAGGTGCTCATATGGACACAAAATATAATACACCTGGAGCTTTGGATAATGCGGCAGGAGTTGCAGTATTGCTGCAGGTGGCTGAAGTATTGAAATCTGAAACATACGATATAGAGATTGTACCATTTAATAGTGAAGAATTTTATGGTGCGTGTGGTGAAATGGAATATTTAAAATTAATTGATAATGAAAAAGATAGAATTAAGCTTATGATTAATATAGATTCACCATGTCATAAAGGAGCTGAAACTGCCATTTCCTTTCACAATCTAAATGATAATATAAGTGAAATTATAAACTCTACTATGAGTAAAAATAAAAAAATTGTTAAAGGTAAAGAATGGTATGCTGGAGATCATGTTCCTTTTATATTTAGAGGGATACCTTGTTTAGTAGTAACATCGTCAGATCTTTTTAGTGGTGCCTTAGAATACACTCATACCTCAAAAGATACGTTGAATACTATTGATTTTGATATGGTGGAGCATATAGTAAGCTATATAGCTCAAATTGTTTCAGCTTTTCCTGTTTAAGTATTTAAAAAAATCTATTACATTTAAAATATTAAGGTATTTACAGAAAGATATGAGTTTGTTAAGATGATATTTATAATTCATAAGTAGCAAAATTGTTAAAGATATTTTTAAAGGTGGAGAAAATATGAATAAAGATTTATTGGAAAAAACATTGCTATATATTCAAGAGAGATTTCAAAATGATTATAGTGGACATGATTATTATCATAGTATTAGAGTTTATAAATTAGCCACTTCTATTTGTAAAGAAGAAAATGCTAATTTAGAAATAGTTCAACTGGCTGCTTTATTACATGATGTAGATGATTATAAATTATTTGTTGGAAATATAGGAGCTTCTTCAAATGCAGAAGAGTTTTTAAGGAGTAACAAAATAGATGATATAAAAATAAAAGACATATGTGACATAATTCAATCAATATCTTTTAAGGGCACAGGTACACAAAGTCCAAGAACTTTGGAAGGAAAAATAGTACAAGATGCAGACAGACTTGATGCAATAGGGGCTATTGGAATTGCAAGGACATTTGCATATGGGGGCAGTAAAAATAGAAGTATGCATATACCAAACGAAGAACCACGTAAAGATATGAATGTAGACGAATATATCAAGTCTAAGGGAACAACAATTAATCATTTTTATGAAAAGCTATTAAAGTTAAAAGCTTTGATGAATACAGAGACTGCTAAAATTTTAGCTGAATCACGACATAAATATATGGAGAATTTTTTAAATGAATTTCTTAATGAATGGGAAGGGTTTATATAATTGAGATTAGTCGAATTTAGAGAACTTATACAGTTTGCTAAAAAACTGAATATATGATACTTATAAGTATTATTATAATTAATATAAAAAAATGAATGTAAAGGAAGATGATGTATGTTTGAATTTATAAAAGACTGTGGAATTGAGAAAATAGACGAGAATGATATATTAGAATTAGAAAAAAAGTATATGTTTAAATTTCCAAACGATATGAAAACTTTTTATCTAGAGCATAATCCTGGGCGTTTAAATGATTGTAAGGCTAAAGTCAAAGGTGGAATTAAGCTTGGTTCGTTTTTCCCCATTAAAAATACATGCGGTAGATTACTAACAATAAACAGGCTATTAGAGTGGCAGGAAATTGATAAACTAACACCAATGAACTTAGTTCCATTTGCGAGTGATTATGCGGATAATACTTTTTATATAGATTTGAGTAAGGATAAGTATGGAAAGATATATCATCTGGATCACGAATTTTGGCCTGATTTTAGGAATGGAGAGTATCCTAGAGCAGTTGCAGATAGTTTTTCAGATTTTGTGAAAAAAATATATACATAAAAATAGAGATATATGGGCATCAATGGCTTGAAAATTTTATCAAAAATTGAGGGTATGGGGCTTTTGGGTGAAGTTGTACATTTGACAATAAATTCACATAAGAGATTATCCAAAAGCCGACAGACTGTAGTATTAAAGAAAGTAAAAAGTCAATTAGCAAAATTGTTATAGATACTCAACTCATATAGACACAAACTATAATACACCTGAAGCGCTGGATAACGTAGTTGAAATTGCCATTTCTTATTATGATCTAAATTATGATATAAGTGAAAGTATGTGATTGAAGTTACAATTCTGATAATTTTTCTCTTTGTTTAATGTATTTGTTTATTTTTTTACTCCATTTTCTATATAATCTATTGTCATATTCCTTTAATACTTCCATAAAATAATCTAAAACTTTCAATTTGTATAACCCTTTAGATAAATGCCTTGGAAAATTTCTTTGCCTTGAATAACACTTTTTAGGATCAATTACTTTTAATTCTCCATCTTCTTGTATAAATATATCTTTGCATCTTACATCAATTTTGCTAAACTTTATTTTTTCAAATTCTTTTAACATATCTATAATTTTACAAGCAAGATTTTTATCCATACCATTTTTCTTTATATGTTTTGATAAAATTTTTCCGTGAACACACTCCCTTACCATATAATTAGATCCAATTTCCATTATTTTTGGAAAATACCTGTTTCCATTTACTTTTTCTAAAATACGATATTCCCCAGTAAAACTTTTATTATTTAGACCTATTTTAATAACTTTTCCATCTGGAAGCAAATAAACTTCTCCATTATGACCTTTGCCTAAAAGCTGGCAATTTGTTAAATCATAAGGGTTTTTTTTATAGATATTTTTTTCGATCATAATACCCCTCTAAAATTGTTAATCTTACTTATTTTCTATATTATGCAGGTAGATACAAAAAGGATACTATATGTAGACAGAGAGTTTTATTAAACCGCAATAAAAATGTATTATTTATATTAAGTATTTAAATATCTGAAATTTTAATTATTTAATATACAGAATTACGATATATTATACTTACTATTATATTGGTAATTTCTGAAGTAGTATTAAAAAGCATAAATTCATGAGTACGGCTTGAATTTACACAGTTAATTAAAAGTAAATCATTTTTATTAGTTTCAAAAACTTTATCATTAATAGTACAGTTAAAGCTGCCATTTACAGTGTAAAAACAAATTGCTGATAAGTCTTTATTTAATGGAGATTTATATTCGAACTTAAATTGTTTATTGTGGTTAATACTAAGGTGAAGTAATTCACCATTATAATTTTCTCGTGTCATTAAATTAAAAACAGAAGCTTTACCATAAGTTTTAGTTTTCCAATCGCCCATGAAATTGTCTTGTTCAAAGGGATTAAGTAATTTTTTATACCTGTCTTCATGATCAAGGGTTATTTGTCCTTCTATAACCATGAATTTACGTGAAACTTTTGGCAGATTACTAAAAGTAGATTCTAGTATATCAATTTTAGCAACTCCTAATCTCCATAAAAAGTTTTTACTGGCATAATCAGAGTTTAATGGATATGTAGTAAGTTCTGTAGCCATGCCTCCAGACCAAAAGGTTGGTTTATAATTTTCTTGCCTTAGTAATTCTATATCATATTTCATCTATTAATTGCCTTTCTTTTATATATCTTTATGTTCATTATATTGAAAAAAATATACATAATCAACTAATTTTACTTGAGTTTAAAATAGAGTGGAGATTAATGGCTATAGAAAAGCTGATAGTAGCTTCTGCGGCTTTTAGGGATATTGCTTAAAAGAACAAGAAACGGAAATTGAATACCGTACAAGGTTATCTATGTGGTAAAATGTAGTTAATTGCATTTATATGAGGAGTTGATTAATACAATGGATGAAAGTAAGAAACTTTATCAAATAGGAGAAGTATCTAAAATATGCAATATTCCAATAAAAACACTGAGATATTATGATGAAATAAAATTGTTGATACCAAGAAAGATTGATCCAGACAGTAATTATAGATATTATTCAAATGATCAATTGGCTTTGGTGCTTGTGATCAAGCATTTTAAGGAAGCAGGTTTTTCATTAAAGGAAATAAAAGTGCTTTTAGGCAGAGAAGACTTAGAATATAACACAAGAAAAATTAATGAAAAGTGTATAGAAATTGATAATAAAATTAATGATTTAAAAATGTTAAAAACAAAATTGCAGTTTTTTATAAAAGAGAGTAAGAAGAAAAAGAAAGAACATGAAGAATTTAAAATTGAGATAAGAGAAATACCTGTATCTTATGTTGCTTATCTCAGAAGTAAAGGACCCTGTAGTATTGAAGATTTTACAGTTCGGTATTGTAAGCTGATTTCATTGGTTGAAAGAAATAATTTTCATATTATAAAGAATGCTATGGCAGTGTATTATGATAACTGTATCGATTTTGAAGAAAGAGAAAAGAAAGATTATGATATAGAAGTTTGTATAGCTGTATCTGAAGAAAGAGAAATAGATAGTTTAGTTAGAAAATTTGGAGGCTTTAAAGCTGTTACAGCTGTTCATTATGGAAGTTATAACAATATGATAGATACTTATAGAAAGTTGTATAAATACATTTATGAAAATGGATACGAAATTTGTGGTGAGCCTGTAGATAATTATCTTGTGGACATAATGAACACAGTAGATGAAGAAAATTATGTGACTGAACTTATAATTCCAATCAAATAATTAAAATAAGTGTTGACTCTCCCGTTACTGTATGCATTATTCTTTCAATTGTAGATGTTCAAATCAAAACCTATATATAGGTAGTAAGCTTACCAATTTCAAAGGATGTCTATATGAAGTTTGAAAGAGGTGTATTTAAGTGAGTGAAAAGAGTATAAAAATTAGTGAAAGCTATATTGAAAATGAAAAATTAAGCAAGCTTATTATGAAGTTTTCAATTCCCTGTGTACTTGCAATGGTGGTCAATGCTCTTTATAGTATTGTAGATCAGATTTTTATTGGTCAGGGAGTAGGCTACATTGGTAATGCAGCTACAAATATAACCTTTCCTCTTGTAGTTTTAGCTTTAGGTTTTTCACTACTTTTAGGAGATGGAGCAGCTGCTTTTTACAGCATAAAATTAGGAGAGAAAAACAAAGAACAGGGCGCTAAAGCAATAGGTAATGCAATTGTTTTGATGGTGATTTTAGGTTTGATATTTTTAGCAGTTGGGTATATTTTTATGGAAAAGCTGCTATGGAGCTTTGGAGCAACAAGCACTAACATTTCTATAGCACTGGATTATATGAGAATAATTTTAATAGGATTTCCTTTCATGATTTTGGCAGCAGGTCTAAATTCAATAATACGTGCAGATGGTAGCCCTGAATATTCAATGTTAGCTATGATAGTTGGAGCGGTTATAAATATTGTTTTGAACCCTATACTTATATTTCATTTTGGCATGGGGGTCAAGGGTTCTGCTATAGCAACAATAATAGGACAAATTTTATCCTGCACAATTTCTATAAGTTATCTTAAAAAGTTTAAAAATATCAAGTTTAAAAGAGAATATTTGAAACTTGATGTAAAGGTGAGTAAAACAGTAATGCTTTTAGGGATATCCAGTTTAATTACACAGGTAGCAGTAACAGTGATAATAATAGTGAGCAATAATATGCTTAAAACTTATGGAGCACAATCAATTTATGGTAGTGATATTCCAATATCAGCAATAGGTATTGTAATGAAAGTGAATGAACTTTTATTAGGAGTGGTGATAGGTATAGCTATAGGAGGCCAGCCAATACTTGGATACAACTATGGTGCTAAAAACTTTAAACGTGTGAAGGATACTTATTTTATGCTTATAAAAATAGCAACTGTTGTATCAATAATAGGTTTCATCATATTTCAGTTTTTTACACAAGGTATAGTAAATCTATTTGGTCAAAATAATGCACTGTATAATGAATTTGCGTTAAAATCTTTTAAGATATTTTTGATGCTTTGTATGTTTATAGGCTTTGAACTTACAAGTTGTGTTTTCTTTCAGGCTGTAGGCAAACCTGGAAAAGCAATGCTTCTTACACTATGTAAGCAGACCTTTTTTATAGTTCCTCTTATGATAATTTTACCTAAATTTCTTGGAGTTTTAGGAGTCTTGTATGCAGGACCCTGTGCAGAAATATTATCAGTTATGGTAACTATTACGCTTATTACCATAGAGCTTAAGAAATATCCAAAGGTGGAGGTAATAAAATAAATAGAAATTAAATTTAGGAAAACGAAGCATTAATTATCAATGAATAAGTGATTTGTTTTCCTAAATTTAGTTTTTATGTTATAATATACCATGTAGAAAAAATAGAATATTGTGAAATTTGGTGAACAAGTTGAAATTAATGGATAATTGTATTGTCAGGAGATATGCGTATGCTTTTATTTTTGTATATAGGTTGTATAATTCCTATTATTGAGAGTTTCGTGCTTATTAATGGTTACAGTAAAAAATTAGATAAATATAATGTTTCTAATGAAAATGTATTTTATTATTTTTCTAAAAAGCTTTTTGGTATTATATTATTGGGATTTATTCAGATGATGTTTATAGCATTTGCAGTACCTTCTTTAATATGGAATTTAGGAGCAAAAGATGTACGAGTTGAAAGCAAAATTTTACAATGTGATGAAATTAAACCACTTTCTCAAGCAAATTTAAATATATATGTTAAGAAAGTTTTTCATGATAATTGCAACTTTTATTCATTAAAAAAATCTGATGGAATTATAGAGTTAAATAGTAATTCAGTAGAGGTATTAAAGGCAAATATTTTTAATAAACCGACTATTCAATTAGTAGCTGAATATAAGGTGAAAGAATTGAAAGGTAATAATATGTTTATTAATGCTGTTAATGATATTTATGTTAATGTGTATTTATCTATTGATAATGCTACCTTTGTGGGTAATAAAAATAAATTGTACATACCTAATAATTCAATACAAACAAATTAATATATTAAGTATTATATGATTAATATAAGTGCTTACATATAAATTAATTATTTTAGAAGTATCTCGAATATAATTATGAATAGAACCGCAAAAAGGATGTATTTGTTATTAAAAGAAAACTCGCAACCTGCATAGTCAAATATATATGTTAAAAAATCATGCGATAAGAGGTGAATTGTTTGATGAATGATTTCTATTTAGCCAATGCTGCTTCAATCAATTTAAATTTTGTTATTTATATTGAAAATTTATATGAAAATTATAATAAATCTGATGAAGCTATTGATAAATTTCCTTGGCTGCCATTGAATAAAGAGGGTTTACTAAATATTAATGACTTTCAAATTAGAGCAAAACAAGTATGGTCAATGATTTTTAATTCTGATAATTTATATGAATATGATATAGATTATTGGTCTAATAATAAATTTTCATTTGATAAATTATTTAAAGATACTTCTATTGGAGTTGGATTATATAAAAGTGTAAAGAGATCATTTATATCTTGGTATTGGGGAACTGGATATAGAATGTGTACTATTTTCTTTTCTGATTGTCTTGTAGAAGACTATTACAATAAATTAATCAATCTTAGTAAAATAAAGAATTCAAAATTTAAAACTAATAAATTTTATTTACAAGTGGTTTATGATATTCCTCCTAATGGATGGAGTCTAAAAAATGAAAACATGATTATAATATCACCTCAAATTCAATTACCTACAATTGAAGAGTTTGAGGTGATATAAATTAATTAGATTGATTTAGTGCTTTTTTCCAAGAAATAATAAAGTTTTCATCATTATTATAGAATATCCTTGAAATTTTACTTGGTCTTATTATATTTTTTTTAATGAGATATTTGAATGCTAAACTTGTAACTGAAATTGGTAGACTTATAGCTATAATTGCTAAAAGAACAAAACCCCAGGTATTCATTATTTCATCCTCCTCTTACATAGTTTTTTAAGCAGTATTATTTAACTTGTATTCTATGTAATTAAGTTATTCGGCCATTTCTAGTTGTATTAATAATTTACTTAAATTTTAAGATTAATTAATCTTTACAATATCTATTTTCACATATTAGAAAAATCAATACAACTCTAAAGGAATGAAAACTAAAAAAATAAGAAATTATTAAGATTTCCATCAGTTTTTTTTAAGAAATTAAGCCCATAATTGTAAATGTTAGTTAGGAAAAATTTTATTTACAATGGGGGATTAAAATATGAAAAGTAAATTTAAAAAAGTTTTAATAGCTATAAGTATATTTATTATGATAGTTTCTATAACATATAATGTACTTTTAATATTAAAAGTCAACAATCAGAACTGGAATATTGCTTTTGCAAATGCAAATTCAAGGGATACTTATTTTACAATACACAATGTAAAACAAGCTCAAAGTATAAGTAAAGGAAAAGGAATTAAAGTAGGAATTTTAGATCATTGTTTTGGGTATGAACAGCACAAAGATTTGTACAGTGGTGCTGTTGATTTTATAAATAGTCCTTATGCTCTAAACAAATCCAATGAACACGGCTATTGGATGGCTAATACTTTAAAAGAAATTGCTCCAGAATGCCAAGTATATGCGTTAAATACTGCAGCTAGCATGAATGAAGACAAAAGAGTTACTGCTATGATAGAGGCAATCGATTGGGCAATAAAAAACCACATTGACATTTTAACCTATTCTCAAAGTCCTATATCAGATAAAAATCGTAAAAGGTTTGATGAGGCTGTAAATAAGGCTGTAAAAAATAATATTATAACTACTTTTATTCATTATGATAATCCTAATAATATTTGGCCAGGACAAATGGTTGATCTTAAGCATATGGAAAAAGGAAAGCGAGAACCAGATTTTAGCATTTTACAGTATGACTATAATACTTTGTTAGTAGATACGTATGATAAGTACAAAAAATCAAAAAGGAATGCTGCTGATGGTAATGATATTCCATATTACTCAGTTTCATCCACTTCACCGGTTACAGCAGGCTTTATAGCTATATTAAAAAGTATAAACAATAAACTTACACCAGATGAATATAGACAAATTTTGAAAAAAACAGCATATAAAACTACCTTTACAGATCCATTTACATTAAAAAAAGTGGAATGTTCAAATGTTGTAGATATAGGAAAAGCTGCTGCATATATTAAGGAAAATTATTAAAACTTTAGACTATGTTTTAATCACATATATCTATTTTTGTGGAAATAATTTATCTTTATAATAGGCTTCGGCCTGATAAACTACAGCTAAAGGATTATGGCATAAAACTCTATCTTTTACTGCAAAAACTGTTACTGGTGCTTCTGAATATTTTATGAATAAAGAATCATGTCCAACACACAGACCTAAAACAATGTTAAGGTCTGTTTTTGTTTCATTTAAAAATACTGCCTGGCCAATTGGATTACACATAGCTACTTTTGCATTATTTATACCAATTAACTCTTTAGAAATATGGCCGTTTTTACAAATAACAGAACTTACTTCAAAGCCATTATAAGAAAGTATTTTGCTTACTATTTTGCTTTCGTTTGCTAATCCAATACAAAAGGCTAATCCTATTTTTTTATAATTGCATTTTTTTGCAAAAGCAATAGTCTCTTCTAATCTTGTCTTTTCACCATAACTTTCACTTACGATTAATGCTGAAGCTTGGGCAATTTTGTAGTTTTCTTCATCCTTATATAATGTTTTTATAGCATTCATTTTTTTACTTATACATGGGCAATTTTTAGGTGCAGCATTTAATTTATCACTGCTGCAGGAATGTACAGAACATATGGCACAATTATACATAATAATCTTCTCCTTTATTTTGATTTTATTCTTTAAAAAATAGTAATTGTTATAAAATGTGGCAGCATCTATAATATAATAGTAATTTGTCATATTTAAAAGGGACAGATTTTACTAATTGAGGGGTACAGAAGGAGATGGGATCAATGTTTTCATTTACTCCACTTTTGGATAATACAATAAATAAACCAATATATTATCAACTATATGAATGTATAAAGAAAGAGATTATCTATGGAAATATTAAAGGTGATGAAAAATTACCATCACTAAGAAATTTATCAAAGAATCTTCAATTGAGTAAAAATACTATTGAAGCTGCTTATGATCAACTTTATGCTGAAGGATATATTAAAAGAATTCCTAAAGTTGGTTATATAGTTGAAAATATAGATTCTGATTTATTAAAGGCATCACATATTTCTAATTATATAAATTTTAAGAATGAAGATACTGAAAATATAAAAAAATTAAAATATGATTTAGCACCACAATATATG
This sequence comes from Clostridium sp. JS66, assembly GCF_033561535.1. Classification (NCBI taxonomy): domain Bacteria; kingdom Bacillati; phylum Bacillota; class Clostridia; order Eubacteriales; family Clostridiaceae; genus Clostridium; species Clostridium sp. JS66. The sequence goes on from NZ_CP131467.1 coordinate 2,190,282, forward strand.
GATAAAGACTGCTATACCATAAAAACGTGGAAAAATATAATTAATTTAGTTATAAATGATGAATTTGAAAGTCTTCTAAGTTATGGTGATTTACAAGGAGAGTATGAGCTGCGTTTTGAAATTGCAAAATATATATATGAGAATAGAGGTGTGAGGTGTAATCCTAATCAAATTGTGGTAGGTGCAGGCACACAGTATTGTTTGAATTTGATTTGTCAAATTCTTAGAGAAAATTTTGATAGTATTGGTATGGAAGAACCAGGAAGCAACTATATACGATATGTTTTTGAAAGAAATCAATTTAATATTAAACCTATTGATGTAAATGAGAATGGATTAGATGTAAGGAAACTTGAAAATAGTAGATGCCAAATTACATTTGTAACTCCATCTCATCAATTTCCCAAAGGTGTAATCATGTCTGTTAAAAATAGGCTTCAACTTTTAAATTGGGCGAAAAACAATGATGGAATTATTATAGAAGATGACTATGATAGCGAAATGAGATTTTCAAATAAACCCATTCCTGCATTAAAAAGTTTAGATAACTTTGATAGAGTAATATATTTAGGTACATTTTCTAAAATTTTTATTCCAAGTATTCGTATAAGTTTCATGGTACTACCCAATTGGCTGTTAGATTTATATTTGGATAAATACAAAATGAATGGTCAAACAACTTCCAAGCTGGAACAAATTGCATTAGCACGTTTTATGAATAAGGGCTATTTGCAGAGTCATATTAGAAAAGCGAGAAGACATTATGAAAAAAAATATAAGATTATTACTAAGGCAATCCGTACCTTTATGGGAGATAAGGTTAATTTAATAAGTAGTAATACTGGTATGAGAGTTATCTTAGAACTTGAAACAAGTCACAGAGAAGAAGAAATTGTTAACGCTGCCAAGAATGCTGGCATAAAAATCACACCAATTTCTAAGTACTACATAGATAAAAATAATTATGATGGAAATGGAAAGGTTAGAGTGTTGATTTCGTATAAGGGAATATCTATAGAAGATATAGAACCTGTCATTAAGGTATTAAATGATATTTGGTTTGATCATAATTAAATAGTAAGCTCAAGTAAACCTTTAGCACTTTAAATTCATTAAAACATAAAGAATTTAGTTAAAGAGTAGGTTTAGCCTACTCTCAGGCTGTTGATAAACATATTTTGTCAGCAGCTCTTTTAATTTTTTGCCCGATAGGGATTTTTTTGATTCAAAAAGGATTTTCTGTATAAATGTCGAATATATAATATAGATAAAATTAACCCGATAGGGTTTTTACGGAGGTAATATATGCTTACAAATAATTCAGAAAAACAAAATGAATTAGAATTAGTTTATATAGAAAATTTAGTTCCCAAAAACCATATCCTTAGAAAAATAGATAAATATATTGATTTTTCTTTTATAAGAGAACTAATAAAAGATTTATATTGTCACAATAATGGTAGGCCATCAGTAGATCCAGTAGTCTTATTTAAAATGCTTTTTATTGGATATCTATTTGGTATACGTTCAGAACGTCAGCTTGTTAAAGATATTGAAGTTAATGTAGCTTATAGATGGTTTTTGGGATATAATCTTACAGATAAAATTCCAAGTCATTCAACTATAAGTCAAAATAGAATAGCAAGATTTAAAGATACCAATATATATCAAAAGATATTTGATAATATTGTACTTCAAGCTATAAATAAAAAATTAGTAGATGGTAAAATTTTATACACAGATTCAACTCACTTAAAAGCTAACGCTAATAAAAATAAGTTTACTAAAGAAATAATTACTCAGTCAACTAAAGGATATCTTGAACAACTGGAAAAAGATATTGATAAAGATAGAATAGAACATGGAAAAAAACCTTTAAAAAAAAAGAAAAAATAGCTGAAACTAAAGAAATAAAAGTAAGCACTACAGATCCTGAAAGTGGATACATGGTTAGAGAAGGTAAACCCAAAGGTTTCTTCTATTTGGATCATAGAACAGTAGATGGCAAATACAATATAATAACTGATGTCTACGTAACTCCAGGAAATATTAATGATGTAGATCCTTATATTGATAGATTAAAAACACAAATAGAAAAGTTTAATTTTCACACAAAATATGTAGTTGCTGATGCTGGTTATTCAACTAATCCAATTTGTAAAAAACTTTCTGAGAAAAGTTATAAGGCCGTTTTAGGCTTTAGACTAGGACCGCACGTTAAAGGCAAATTTACAAAATATAGATTTCAGTATGTTAAAGATTTAGATGGTTATGTTTGTGAAAATAAGTACCTATTAAAATATAAAACAACCAATAGACAAGGCTATAAAGAATATGTTAGTAATTCAGATAATTGTACAAACTGTAAATATAGAGATAAATGTTTAACTTCAGATAAAGCAAGCTTTAGAACTATTAGACGCCATGTTTGGGAGGACTATAAAGAAGAAGTTTTTAAGTTTACCAAGACAGAAAAAGGAAAAAGTATATATAATAGACGAAAAGAAAAAATTGAGCGTAGCTTTGCAGATTCAAAAAATCTTCATGGTCTACGCTATGCTCGTTTGCGTGGAATCAAAAAAGTTTCTGAACAATGCCTACTTACGGCAGCAGTTCAGAATATGAAAAAGATAGCCAGAGTGCTATCGCACATTTTTTTGATTTTACGAAACAACTATTTACAAATATTTGAAGATGTTGATATTTTCTATAAATACTACCGCATAAATTAGAATCGATAATTTTACCCAGCACTTTTAAAAGTGCTGGGTTCTTGAACAATCTGAAGGTAAATAAATTACCTTCTTTTTCTGTTTTAGTTAATTTGTTCATATCATATTGGAAGATTTGCCTGTAAATTTGAATATTATGAAAGTGTTGTGACATAAATAAGGACACAAAGAATAATACAATAAAATTACTAATGTAAATACTCATAAATAAGTAACATTATCTAATGAAACAAAATTTAATTTAGGAGAGAAGATAGATATTGATGTAATAATGTTTATGTCAGGTAGTTACTAGAAAAAATGGAGGGCTATATTTGAAGGAAAGATTTTATGTGTATAATCATTTTAGAATAAATTATAAGCTATATAAAGAACAAGATAAGATATATGCTGAAGTTTATAGGGAACCTGGTAATATCTGTGTAGAATGTATTAAGTTTTATGGGGATACATATAAAAAAGCAGAAATAAATCTAAGAGAATGGTTTAAGCAGCAAACTGAAGATATACATAAGATATTAAAAAAAGGACATGAAATTGAACCGTGTTATGAAGATGTACTTTATTCTATTAGGGAAAAAAATATAGGATATCACATTACATCGATTAAAAACAGAAAAAGTATTCTGAAGAATGGCCTTATTCCTAATAAAGATATGGATTTAGAAGTTTATAATGCAAGTGTAATATTGGATAAACTAAATAATCATCATAGTGATATATCTAAAGCGAATTCAGTATACCTGCATCCTCAATTGGGTAATTGGATTGGTGAAGAGCAAGATGAAGAATTAGGGCATAGAAACGTGGATGTTTATGCAGTTATTATAGATGATCTTAGTAAGTGTATTATGGGTTCATTGGGGCTAAGTGGATTTTGTATGATGTATGATATAGAATTAGAAAAAAACATTAAAAGAGCCAAACATTATGGTAAATTATATTGGAATAATTGCTGCACAATTGATGAGTATAGAGAGTATTCTAAAAGAATTAAGCGAATGGATAAGTCTTGGGGAATAGATGAAATCTTAGTCAATTCATGTATACCACCTAAGTATATAAAGTTAATTGGAACATTTGATAGTGGGGGAGAATTTATTGAAACACAATGCTTTAAGAAATTCTTAAAAAAAGAGTTTAAAGATACTTACAAGGAAATATTAAAGTATTATTAGGAAATTAGAAAAAGTTTAAATATATTTATGATATAATTACTTCTAAAAAGACTTGTTAAGCTTATATTTTAATGTAAAATTCAAAGAAAATCATAAAGAAATGAAAATAAATAGTACTTAAGTTCTAGGAAGGTGGCTTCTTAATGGAAAGAATAGTTTATTTTGAACCTCTGTTTACAAAAAGAAGAGAAAAACTAGTTGAAAGTTGTGTAAAGCTTCAAAGACAAGGAAAAAACTTCATTTACCTTCTTCCTTCAAGAGAGGCGATAAAAGATGTAAGGTATTCTATAATTGATAGAAACTGCGGAATGATTAACTCTACTGTAATAATGTTTGACGAACTTGAAAGAATGCTTGTGGAAGGTGTAATAAGTAATGATAGGGTTATTCATGAGGACTTTGAAGCTGTAATTATAGCAAGAATATTTAAAGAAAATAAGGATAAGCTCCTTTATTATAAAAAAGTGTTTAATAAGCATGGATTTATTGAAGAAACTAGAACCTTTATCAAAGTGTTAAAAAGACAAAATATATCCTCAGAAGAATTTATTAAGAGAATAAGCAACTTAAATGACTTGGAGGATTCTATTCTTAAAATTAAGCTTCAGGATTTAAGTTTAATATATAAAGAATATACGGATATGCTTAAAAAGTATAGCGTATATGATGTTAATGACATATCGCTAAAAGCAGTAGAAGTAGTGAGAGAAGGAGAAGGGGAAAAAGTATTTCACAAGATAGATAACATAATTATAGATGGATTTATAAGTATAGATGAAGTAGATATGAAGCTTATTGAGAAGATATGTGAGAAAAGCAATGTAAATTTATATGTAAACATTTCTTTTAAAAATGCCTTAACTAAGGGTATGTTGAAAGAGAAAATAGCTAATAGATTTGCTAATATGGGCTTTACTATAGAGGAATCCTTAGAAGAAGTTTATGAGATAAGCAAAGATATAAAATGCTTATGTGAAAACCTCTACGCTGGGAAAACAGTGGAGAAGGCTGAAGCTGTAACAATTAACAGTTATCCTTCTATTTCAGTGGAGGTAAGGGAAACAGCTAGAGATATAAAAAGACTTCTTTTGCAAGAAGAAGCAGAAAATATAGCAGTGTTTGTAAACAATAAGGATGAGTATATACCTCATCTGATCAGCATTTTTAGGGAGTTTAAAATTCCAATTGAGGTAGTAGATAATATGGCTATTTCTGCAGCTCAATTAGTTAGAAATACTATAAATGAAGTGTTTTTTGAAGAAGAAAATAAAACTGTAGGGCAGTGGATTGATTGTATCTGTGAAAATCTTCAGGATTACAGTTTAGAGATATCTGAGTTAAAGAAAAAAGTTTTAGAAGAGTCTTTACCTATACAGGATATGATAGTTTTAAAGGGATATTTAGGCTTTGAAAGTTTTCTTGAAGGTTTGAAGACTAGTTTTAAGCTATGCGGAATGTTACAGGATCTAATGCCAAAAGAGGATATAAAGGAGCTTATAAGAAGTTCTGGTGAAAATACTCCTATGACCATAGAAAATACTAAAGCAGCAGGGGTAAAAATATTAAATACAGATTTGGCTAGAGGCACTTTCTATAATCACGTATACATATTAGGATTAAACGAAGGAGAAATGCCAGCAGTATCACAAAGCAGAGGTATACTAAATGAGCAGGATATAAATAGTTTGATTAATCTTGGTATTAGCTATAAGGATTATGAATTAGATCTTTTAAAGGAAAAAATAAGATTTAATTTTACTTTAAGCACAGCTAGAAAGGCTGTTACTCTATCTTTTAGAACTTCTGATGAGAAGGGTGGTTTTTCTATACCATCTTCCTTTATTCAAGAGGTGAAGTTTTTAACTGGAATAAACTACAGTAGAGCTTTTACTATGAGAGATAGATTTGAACTGAAGTTTAGTGATGTAATGTCTGAATATGAGCTAAAAGTAGTACTTCTTAAAAGTTTATTTGATAAATACTACAATGATGGAAAAGAAATATCCTATGAGGAGAAGCTTAATATAATAAAAGCCTATGAGAAAGATGTGGAAAATTATATCTATAAAGGCTTTGTTGAATATCATAAAAATAAGGAAATAAGCTTTAATAATTATGAAGGTATACTGGGAGAAAAGTTTGGTAGATTTTCAGAGAAGAATAAATTAAGTATATCAGCTATTAAGGAATATTTAGATTGTCCTTATTCTTTTATGGCAAATAGGATATTCAATTTATCCTATGTTGAGGAGCCAGAGGATGAGTATAATAGCATGGAAATAGGGAATCTTTATCATGCTGTACTTTATTCATACTATGATGGTTTATCAAATTATGAAGAGCTAGACGAAGAAAGAGTACAGGAGCTGCTTGATATAGAAATTAAGAAGATGAGAAATATTGATCAGGAGCCAGAGCAGTATGAGGAATTTTATAAGGGTGTTCATGAAAATCTGACGGAATTTATTAAGCTTGATTTAAAGAGATTGAAGGACTATGAAAAGAAAAGCAAAGGAAAGCTTTTAAGACCTGCTATACTGGAAAAGCTGTTTAAAAATACAGATTTGTTTTCAATGGCAGTAGTCAGCAAGATTGATAGGGTAGATTTAGAGTATGAATTAAAGGAAGGAGAATACATACCTACTGGTAGGTTTGTGATTTATGATTATAAAAAGAAAAATATACCTAAATTTGATAGTATTTTATCCATAAAAGACTGTCAACTTACTATATATTATCTTATTATTTTAGAAGAGTTAAAAAACATACCACAATTAAGGGATAAGACGTTGGAGTGTATGGCTTTATTGTATTTGAGTATAGAAGATAGAGGTAAAATTAAGTTAAATTATGAAGGAATTTATTTAGAAGAATATATGAAAAACTTAGGAATATCAAAGAAGTCACCTTTTGATAAAGAAAGCTTTTATGTTTTTATAAATTACGTAAAATCTACAATAGAAGAAACTATGGCAAAAATTAAAGCAGGTAAGTTTAACTATACTTTAGAATGCAGTGCAGTTTTGAATTCCTATGCTAATATCAGTTGTGAATTTAAAGAAATGTGCAGATACAATAAGTCTAAAGTAGTGAATATAGGCTTGAAAAATCAAGAATAAATTATAGATTTACAAGGAGTTTCAGAAATTAAATAGGTGGTGGTTTTATGGAGTTTAATCGTGAACAAAATGAGGCTTTGAATATAGATAAGAATATAGCACTTTCTGCTGGTGCTGGATCAGGTAAAACAAGAGTTTTAACAGAGAGATTCTTGAGGTTATTAGAAAGTGGAATAGATGTATCGCAAATTGTAGCCATAACCTTTACAGAAAAAGCTGCACTAGAAATGAAGAATAGAATAAGAGAGCAAATTATTTTGAGAGTTGAAAAGGGTGAAAAAACAGTAGACTGGCAGAAGGCTTTAGATAAGCTTGAAAAGGCTAATATAAGCACAATACACAGCTTTTGCAGTAATATAGTGAAGGAAAATGCAGCATTTCTAGGAATGGATTTTAATTTTAAAATTATAAATGATATTGACAGTAAGGAGTTTTTAAAGGATACAGCGGCTCAAGTATTAAATATTTATTTTTCTAATGAGAAATATAGTGCAAAATTTGAAATCTTGAATAATATATTTGAAAATAAATATAAAGAGGAAAGATTTATAGAAGAAATTTTAAAAATAAGAGTAGATATATTAGAGAAGGGTTTGAACTTTCAAGAGGTTATTGAAAGGACAGAAGCAGCTTCTATAGAGGATTTTATATTAAAAATTATCTATGAAATAAATGAAATCTATAGGGAATATAAGTTAAAAAGAGATATGCTAGACTACACAGATCTTCAAACCATGGCTTCAGAACTCCTAGAAATGGCAGAGTTAAGAGAAGCTTATAAGAAGAGATATATTAGAATAATGGTAGATGAATTTCAGGATACTAATGATCTTCAAAAGAGCATAATTTATAGCCTTACAAAGGACAGAGAAGAAAAAATAATAGATAAAAGACTTTTTATAGTTGGAGATAAAAAGCAAGCTATTTATGGTTTTAGGGGCACAGACAACAGAGTATTTAAAGAGGTATCTGAGGAGATGGGTATTGACGCCCAGAAGTCTATGAATATATGCTACAGAAGTGAAAAGGAAATAATATACGGTATAAATGATATATTTAAAAATTTAATTAATGGATATGAGGAATTAAAGCCTAAGGAAGAAAAGCCTGGTGAAGAAAAAAGAATAATGATAGTCAGGTATAATGAAGGCGAAAATAAGGCGTCAAATACAGGTCTAAAGTTACTAAAAGAAAAACTAAAGCATAAGGTAGAAAATACTATAGACTTAAGTGAATTTGAAGCTGCTTTAGAGCAATTAAAAGAAAATGATTATAAATATACTAGCTCTAAGTCATCAGATACAATTGTAAAAGCAATAAGGCTTTTATTAGATAAGGGGTTAGGTTTTAAGGATATAACTATACTTCTTAGAAAAAGAACTTTATTAGGTGATTTGGAAGAAAAGCTGGAGGAATACAACATACCTTACTGTATTATTGGAGGAACTGGCTTTTATGAAAAGGAAGAGGTTAAGGATGTTTTAGCTTTATATAAGTTTGCTATTAATAGTAGGGAAAGTATTAATGAAAATGGTAATATAATTGAGGCTTACTCTATTCTAAAAAGCCCTGTTTTTCAAGTGCCTGATGATGTACTTTTTAGATTAAGAATAAATGAGTTGAAGGAAGAAAAAGATTTTATTCAAGCTATAGGTGAAACTGTAATAGAGTTAAAAGAAGAGTTCATAGATAGAGAGGATAACTATGCTGCAAAGGAAGATATAAGGAAGCTGGAAGTAGCTTTAAGTATCCTTGAAAAACTTTTAGACATAGGAAAAAAGCTTTCAGCAACGGAAATTTTAAAAGGTATTATAAAGGAGTGTAACATAAAAGAAAATGTTATTCTTCAGAAAAGTGGAATGCAGAAGTTTAGAAATATAGAAAAGCTGCTAAAGGTTTCAGAGGAATTTGACAAGGAATATTTATTTACGCCACAGGAGTTTTTAGGTTACATAGAAAAACTTAATAATCTTGGAGCAGATGATAGCGAAGCTGCTTTGGATACTGAAAATTCAGAGGCAGTAAAGATTATGACAATACATGGTTCAAAGGGTCTTGAGTTTAAAGGTGTTATAATTCCGGCAATAGATAAAAATGCAGTTTCAAGAAGTATGAGTGACTTAAAGGAAACACATATGCTTATAGATGAGAATAAGTTCTTATTAAAATTTAATGAGGATAATAGTGAAAGTGAAGAATTTAAGCAAGCTATAGCTAGAAAGATGGAAGAAGTTATAGATGAAGAAATAAGAATACTTTATGTTGCTATGACAAGAGCAGAAAAATACATAGTACTTACAGGTAAAGAAGAAGAGGTTAAATTTACTGGTAATAAGCTTGAGGATCTTAATAGCTATGGAAAAATGATAGGATATGCTTTAAGTATGAAAGCTGAAAAGAATGGATTTGTAGAGTATATTCAAGAGGAGAATTTACCTCAAATGGAGCATGCTGAAGATTCTAAGGAATTAGAAAGCTTTGATAGAAAAGAAATAAGAGAAAGAATATACTATACTCAAAATATTAAACCAAGGCGCTATAATAGTGCTTCAAAATATATGAAATACTCCAAGAATCCAAAGCTGTACTATATGGAAAATGTATTAAGAATAAAATTTGAAGACTATGAGCAATTGCCTGATGTAAAGAAGGAAGAAAAAGAACAGAAGAATACTCTAGCAGCAGATGTAAGAGGAACTGCAGTCCATAGTATAATTGAATTTATTAATGAAAATAAGGAAGAGAATTATGAAGAATATCTAGATAGTATTTGCGATAATATTAAGGCAGAAAATAAGAAGAATATTAAAGCAGAATTTGTAAGATATATAGATAACTATTTTTCTATAGAGGCAGGTATTGATAGTCTAGGAAACAAAATAGATATTCAAAATGAAGCTCAGTATCTTTTCTCGCCACTTGAAGATAAAAAAATGATGCTTTGGGGATTCATTGATAGGGTAGAAGTATTTGAGAAAAACGAAAGATATACGGCAGTAATTACAGATTATAAAACAAATAAGATTAGAAGTGAGGAGAGTATGCATGAAATTGCAGAGTTTTATGCACCTCAGCTTTTATTATATGGAGCTGCTGTTGAAAAGCTACTTTATGTGAAGGGTAGGAATGTAGATGAGATTATACTGCAGTTGTACTTTTTGGATTGTGGTAAAAGGGTTGAGATTGAGTTTGATAGGGAAAAGGTTGGAGAATTGCTTTATAGTATGGATGAGATGGAGTTATAGGTAAGGAGAAAATAAAATGTGGTTGGTTGAGAATCAATTTTTAGTTGTTACAAATATAGATTTAGAAAGTGAAACAATATACTACAAGGGTGATAATGAGGTGCAAGCTTATAAGAGATATAAAGAAGTGCAGCATCCTAATAAGCAGATAGTAAGAGCTAATGTGAAAATGTGTAAGGTGCAGGGATATGATTTTATACATAGTTTTGAGGTCATAGAAAGATTGGTATAATGAAATGAATAAGGATTCCTGCTTTGTATTTCTAGAAGGTAATTTTGCATCGAAATAAAATTTTAATAGAAATTGCTAAAAATTTGATAGATGTACTTTCAATAGAGATGGTATCAAAAAAAACTGGGCTAAGTATTGATGAAGTTAAAAAATTAAAGGAAGATATAAGTAATAATTAGTAACAAAAGTTGGAAGTGAAACAAACTTTGTTGATAGAGCAGTAGAAGAAATTATAAAGTTAAAGAGAAGGTGCAAGAACAAAATTGTTTTTGTACCTTTTTTTACCAAGTTTAGATATAATGTCTTTTATGTATTTAAATTTTACTTTTACATATACCCTCTCTACCCAATGATGTCTACATGTCCATGAAAATCCTTTCTTATTACCCTTACTACTATAATTATTAACTAAGAAATTTATAAAAGTATCAGAAGAATATAAAAAAAGATAAAAGAATTATCAGATGAAACGCTAGAAATAATAGGACTAGAAATATTTGATATGAAAGATATTAAAGAGCTTGAGAAATATTTCTAAAAATATAAGATAAGATATAAAAATTAGGACATATTAAAAAGGTTTGATATTAATAAATAATAGCAAGCTTTTGTAATAAACCCTGGAGGTTGTTAACAAATTGTTTTGCTATTAGAATGTAGATATTTTAAAAATAACTCATAAAAATAGACCATACTATATCTATAAGTATTGGAGGGATATAATATGGTCTATTCATGTGTTAGAAAAGAAGATTTAAAAGCTATAGATTTATCGTATAATAATAAGATAACGCTGGAAGATTATGATGAGATGACATCTGCAATAGAAAATATAAATTCATATTTTTTAAATATGTACACAAAATTAGATGAAAATAAAATTTTAGAATTGATAAAAAAATTGAAAATGAAAAAGTTCAGTAAAATGTGGCTAATTTAGCCATATTTTTTAGTTTAAAGAGGCTATATTTCTATGGCAAATGCATCAGCATTAACAAAAGAAATTTGATGGAGTTTCTGAGGATTGAGATACAATTTGCCAATAAATTGCTTTGCTAATATTAAATGTAATTTGATTAAATAATTTTACAAATATCCCTTGCATTGAAAGTAATTTCCTGTATAATAGTATTATCATATATGCGAACATATTATTTTATTTAGAAGGGGATTAGAATGAATAATATATTAGGTTTTGGAAAATTTATTGCAGATAAAAGAAAATCACTTGGAATAACTTTAAGAGGAATGGCTGCTGAGCTAGGAATTGCACCCTCATATCTTAGTGATATTGAAAAAGGCAGAAGGTATCCACCAGATATGGATAAGCTAATGCTAATAGTTAAAATTTTAAAATTAACTGAGGATGAAAAACATAAAATGTTTGATTTAGCAGGAGAAGGCAAAAATACAATATCACCTGATCTTATAGAGTATATTATGTCCTTTGCTAAAGTTAGGTTAGCAATTAGAAAAGCCAGAGAATTGGCCACAGATGAAGATTGGGATGAATTTGTTAAAAAGCTAAATGACAAAGAAGGCAAAATTTAATGGACATCAACATTTTAAGAAAAAAATATATCATGCCTCTAAAAATTCTAAAAGAGCATTCTTGTTCAATATAAGTATTTTTTTATATTTAGTATAAACCCATTGATATTTAGAGAATTTATTTAAAGTTCTACTTACAGTAATTCTACTTACACCTACAGATTTTCCAATATCTTCATGAGTACAATTAATGGGGTAATTTGTATATCTATTTATCCTTAACAGATATTGAGCTATTCTTTTTTCTGCTGATAAGAATGAAATATTATCAATTTCATTTGATAACATTCTAACCTTTTGAGATAAAAGCTCTATGAAATTTAGAGCAAGAAAAGGTTCTTTTTGAAAGTACGACATAATATCAGTTTTATTAATGGTGATAATTTCTGAATCGGAAAGAGTTTTAGCTGATGACATTCTTGGAAAACCATCAAAAAAAGAAGCTTCTCCAAAAATTTCACCATTTTTATAAATTGTTAAGATTTTTTCTAAACCATCTGAGGAATTTGCAAAAACTTGAACTATTCCTTCTTTTAAGTAGTAAAAATTATCAGCAATTTCTCCTTGCTGATAGATTAATTGATTATTTTTAAATATTCGTGCAGGTTTTGTTTTAAAAATTTCAAACAATTTAGTGGGCATATCTATTTTGTGGTCTAAAAATAAAATCCCTTTATCCAAGAAAAACACCTCCGTTGAAATAATGTTTTTCTAATTGTATCATAGTTTACATTCTTCATTAAAGTTTTATGTAATAATATAATAAAAAAATTTATGGAGGTAACAAATTATGAAATGGAATAGTAATCTATATGATAATAAACATTCTTTTGTAGCGGAATATGGTAAATCTATGATTGATTTAGTGAATGTGGGGAAGGACCAAAAAATTTTGGATTTAGGTTGTGGTACTGGAATACTGACAAATGAGTTGGCAAAAGAAGGGGCAACTGTTATTGGAATAGATTCATCAACAGATATGGTTAAAAAGGCAAAATTAAATTACCCAAACTTAAATTTTCAAGTGGCAGATGCAACAAATTTAGATTTTGAAAATTATTTTGATACTGTTTTTTCTAATGCAGTTTTTCATTGGATTCCAAATCAAGAAAAATTATTGAATTCTATTTATAATTCATTAAAAGACAATGGAAAATTGATTTGTGAATTTGGAGCAAAAAATAATGTTTATAAAATTCAAACTGCATTTGAAATAGCACTAAAGCAACATGGATATTCTTATTGTTCAGAATTTTTCTTTCCTTCAAAAGAGGAATATAAAATATTATTAGAAGAAGCTGGTTTTGAAATAGAAGATATAATTGAATATGATAGACCAACGCCGCTTGCTGATGGTGAAAAAGGATTACGTAATTGGAGTTGTCAATTTTTTGCAAACCATATATCAAATGTTTCATATAAAGAAAGGGAACAAATCTTATTTGAAACAGAAAAAATTTGCAAAGATAGTTTATGGAAAGAGAACCAATGGATAGCTGATTATAGGCGTATTAAAATTATTGCAGTAAAAAATAAAGAGATATTCCAATCTATGAAAAATGGAGGGAATAGATAATGATAATTTCTGAATGTAAACAAGAAAATTATTGTACAGAAATTTCAAATGGTAATTCAGTTATTTTTTCTGATGTAACAGGAGAAAAAGGAGGAAAAGGACAATATTTAAGACCACATGATTTGCTATGTGCGGGATTTGCCTCATGTATTAATATTACTACAAGAATGTTATTAGAACGTAAAAATATAAAATATGAGAAGGTAATTGTTAAAGTAGATTTAGATAGAAGTGATGAGAATAAAACAAAATTTCTTTATGATATTGATATTTTGGGTGATATTTCTAATGATACAAAGAAACTCATAATTAGTATGGTTAGAAATTGTCCCGTAAAAAAAACTTTATCCAAGGAAATAGAATTTCAAAGTATTAATTTAGTGTAAATTAATTGGTTATTTACAACTATAAAGGGTTTAATTTAAAGAGTGCAGCAAGCTTAGGCAAGGCGTCTAAAAGAACCACAAAAGCTTCTAACAAATTGCTTGCTGCACCAATTTATAGATAATCTTTTTTATTAGCAGCTTAATTTATTTACTTTTACCTCAATCTATAATTATTCTCCTTACCGTGTATTTCTACAATGAAATTTTTGCACATCTCTAAAATTCTACTGCCTATGCTTTCATCAAAGTACAAGAGCTTTTCTACAGTAAATTCTGAAGATATTATTATAGGCAAATTCTTCATGTATCTATAATTTATTATTTCAAAGGTTATATTTATGTCTGAGTCAGTGAGCTTGCCTTTATACAGATCATCTATTATTAAAACCTGTGCTGTTTTAAACTTTCGTGTGCAGGCTTCATAATATTCTTCATCTAAAATATTTTGTTTTAATTTTATTATCTGTTCTCTATAAGACATATAAATTACGGGAATGCCTTTTGATAGAAGGTTCAAGCCTATAGCTATGCTAAGGTGCGATTTTCCGCTACCAACTTGTCCTAAAAAAGCTATGCTGTTTTTTCTAGTAGTTCTTATTTGTTTAAAGCTTTTAAAGTATTTGATAGCAGTATTCTTTGCTTCTTCAGTAGCTGTATTATAGGCATTGTAGTTTTTGAAAGTAAGTTTATTTTTTTGAGTTTCTATGCCTGAAAAACTCCACATCCTCTTAAGCTTATCCATTTCTCTGCATTTACAGAAGGCAATGGTATCTTGCGCATCAGGAGAGTGTTTTATAATATATCCTTTTCCACCACAAATAGGGCAGTTTTCCAAAGCGTCAACTGCAGATGAGTCCTTCCATGTCTCCTTGATACCACTCTGTTTTTTCTTCCTCTCTTTCATGTTTTCCAAGTTCTTTTTCCTCAGTCTCTGAATTATATCCCCAACTCTTTTCATAGTTTCCCCATGTTCTTCCAAAGCTTTCCCCTCCCTGCAGCTTTTTATAATCATCAAGAAAATCACTGTTAGTTTTAAAGTTATGAAAACCGTAATAACTCTTATGTTTTTTATAATTATTTAAATAATTTATAACTTCATTTTCATCTCTTAAACCTTTATTTTTCCAGCTGTAAAGCACTTTTTCGATGTATCTTAAATTTTTGGCATTGCTTTTTAGTGCCTGCTTCATGCCAAGAATAATTAGGTCCTTGGAATTAAAATCCTCCATAAAATTTTTTAGCAGGTCAATTTCATAAGGACTAGCACAGCTTATATTGTCACTGTAAAAATTTACAACATCAGTGAACCCTTCTTCTTCTTTTTTTAAGTAAGTCTCTGTAGTAATCTCTGGTATTGCTTTATTAAAATAGGCATTATCCATAGGACTTTTTGACTCAATGGAAGAAGGAGAAAGGCACTTATTGCTGGACTTATTTACATCATCTAACTTTTCTTTAGTGTCAATTGTTGAATTAGTACCATCTTCAAAAGCATCACATAGGCTTTCAAGTTTTTTATAATCTATGGTGTACCATTTAGTCTTGTCCATTTTTGATTTATTGAAATTAGAGCTTAAGACTACTCCTGCAGTTTCAAGCTTTTTTATAGCTCTTATTATGGTTCTCTTACATAAAAAGCTTATTTGATTGTGCCAAGCTTCATAGCTGTTATAAATCCAGGGTGTGCCATTTATTATGTGATTGCTTTTTAAAAGCCAGTAGTGAATTTGCTGGAGTATTATACTTTCCGTAATTCCAAAAATTTCGGCAAGCTTAGGTTGAAAAACCATAGTGATTTCATTTTCCAAAAGTACTTTTTTCATAATTATATCCATTCCTTTCACTTCGCTCAAGGCACAAAACGTAATGAAAAGTGTTGGCTTTGAGTGAGTTTATATTTTATTATTAAGTCATAGGGATTTTCAGTATACTACAAATCAC
Source organism: Clostridium sp. JS66 (assembly GCF_033561535.1). Lineage (NCBI taxonomy): Bacteria > Bacillati > Bacillota > Clostridia > Eubacteriales > Clostridiaceae > Clostridium > Clostridium sp. JS66. Next base: position 2,206,242 of record NZ_CP131467.1, read on the forward strand.
GGGACGGTGAGTGGGCTGTCTGACTTGTCAGATGACCGAATAATTATATGTGTAGATTGTCTTTTCAAGCACAAATAAGTGTGCCTTGAGCACGTAACCTTATCTTTGTTTAAACAATCTCGTTTAAATGCTAGGCTGTCAGTCAATGCTGTTTCTCCCTATAATTTTTTTAGAACTTCTTAGTTCAGAAAGGAGTCCCTATGGCTTTAAAAATCGTGTACAAAATCTGTTGTGGCATTGATGTCCACAATACTTTTGTAGTTGCTTGTATTGCAACCACTAATTCTAAAGGTGTTACCACCTACAAGAGCCATCGCTTTTCTACCTACACGAATGGTTTGAAAGAGCTGTTACAATGGCTGCTTGATTCAAATTGTAAGGATGTTTGTATGGAATCCACAGGTAAATATTGGATTCCTGTGTACAACATCTTAGAGAAAGGTTGTTCCATTGTATTGGCACATCCTAAATATGTTAAGGCTATTCGTGGTAAAAAAACTGACAAGAAAGATGCGAAATGGATTGCTGACCTGTTTAAGCATGATCTTGTTGTCGGTAGCTTTATGCCTCCTACTGACATTCGTCAGCTTCGTGACCTTATGCGCTATCGTTACAAACTAACCTGCTTTATGTCTAGTGAGAAGAATCGTCTTCAAAATTGTCTCACGGTTTCTAATATCCAATTGGGAAACGTTGTTTCGGACACTTTTGGTAAAAGTTCAAAAAGAATTTTAGACAAGATTCTTGAAAATCCTTTGGATACTTCCTTTGATATTAAACCTTTAATTCATGGCTCTATGAGGAACAAAATTCCTGAGATAGAGCTCGCCGTTGATGGATTTATTTCTACTGAACAGGCTGGTAAATTAAAGATTATAAAGAAACATTTTGAGGATTTGGAATCCCGGAAAGCAGAGCTAGAAGAACTGATTCTTGCGCTCGCCAGTCCCTATCAACAAGAACTCGACCTAATTCTAACTGCTCCATCATTTAAAAATCCGTTCTCTGCAATCACTGTCATTTCAGAGATTGGTGTCAAAATGGAGGCTTTTCCTTCGGCGAAACACTTATGCTCATGGTCAGGTCTAACACCTACCAACAATGAAAGTGCAGGGAAGAAAAAATCTGTCCGGGTTTCCAAAGCTGGATGCTACATTAAGCCACTTTTAGTACAATGTGCTACTTCTGTGGTTAAAAGTGAAAAGCATCCAGAAATCCGCAATCGCTACCTCCGCTTAAGGAAACGCCGCGGTCACAAGAAGGCAATCATTGCAATAGCAAGAATGCTTCTAACAGCATTATACAATATGTTAAAAAATAAAGAAACTTATAATGCTGAACTTTATAAAAAAGCAGATGCTATTCCTGTTGAACGCGAAATCACAGTGGAGCAAGCTATTTTAATGGCACAGTTCCAAGGTTATAAAATCAAGTCAGCTACCTAAACTTATTGTTCTCATCTATATTTAATTTTTTTAAGTCATCAAATGATGGCTTGTTTGCTATGCAATTTTACACTAGTGACAGTTCATACTTTTATTTTCAACCTTAACACCAATCCTTTACTTATTGATTATTTGCTTCAGCTTCTCAAGTGCTCTTGCATGTCGCTTTTTTGCAGCTGAATATTTTATATTTCTAAATTCTGCATATTCCTTTAAAGATTTTTCCTTAAAATAGTGCCAGTATATAATTTCTCTAAAGTTGTCAGGGAGAAGTTTCAGGGCTTTTTTTAAAGCCCTAATGTCTTCTTTTAACAATATATCCTCTTCCACATTATCATCACTAAGAAGCATGTCCATAAATTTAGTGTCTTCATCTATAGTATTATTTAAGCTGAATTCAAATTTTTCTCCATTTTTCTTATTTAAATAACTTCTAAGTTCATTGAATGCAGCATTTTTAATAGCAGTAGTGGCATAGGCTATAAAAGCATTTTTATATTCACAGTTATATTTAAATACAGCATTAATTAAAGCTATAGCTTCTATTTGCAGTAGATCTTCAACTTCATATCCATTTATGTAAATGGAACTAGCAGTTTTATACATAAAGCCTTCAAAGTTTTTAATTATAGCTTGAAGAGATGCTTTATCTCCAGCCTGGGCCTTTTTTACTAAATCTAGAAGCTGTAATATTATAAGCACCCCCCAATGATACAAGCGATAAATAAGAACAAACTGTGTTTCAATTCTAATAAGGATTTAATTTCTTTGTACTCTATTTTTTTTAACATTCTGCGAAAGGTGGATCTTACAGAGGAATAATTTAGATTGTGAGTTTCAGAAAAATATTTTAGTGTTTCCTTTTTATAAAAAAAACATTCAAATAACTCAATTTCTAAAGGTTTTAGTCTATGCTTTAAATAATTCACTAATTCATTATTGAACAAAACTTGATTTAAAATAGAATTTTCGCTGCAAGTAAAGTTTTTTTCTATATAATACAAATCGTTTTCATCATCTAGATATTTATAAATATGTTTACATTTATTTGTATAAATTCTTTTTTCACAATGCGAAATAGTTTTGAATATACAGCGGTTAAAGCTATTTTTAGTAGTTCCATTAAAATTTGAAGCTGCTCTAACTATCGATAAAATTACGTCACTTTGATAATCTTCCCAATATTGATTTCCATAAATATTTCCTATTCTGTCATTGTAAGTTTTAAATATATAGCCTTCAAAACTTTTGTATAAGTGACTTATAGCATCAGTATCTTCCTTTCTTATCCTTTCTATAAAATCTTTTAAATCCATAGTACAAAAAGTCATATTATCACTTCTTTCTTATTTTTTTCTCTCTATTAATAAAGTCCTATTTTATGAAGAAAATGTTGCATATTAATAGAAAAATGACTTTACTTATTTATACAACTTTTTTACACAATTTCACTTAATTTAGTGATATATGACAAATTTTTATATTTATTATAGAATAATTTGATTTTTTAGTGAGGAAAAGCCTCTAATTTGGTAGATTTACGATGAAAAAATTTCATGCGAAATTTTTTAAAACTGAAGATTTTTAATCAATATTTTTAACTTTGATTTTCATTTTTCATTTTTGAAATTTAGTTTTAGCATTCTATGAGACTTTGTTTTATTTATTACAATGATTAAAGAATATAAAAAAGTTCTGATTGGAAAATTTCAATCAGAACTTTTTAAAGTTGATTATTTTGCATCAGGGACCATTTGATCTCTTTTCATCCCTTATCATTTGGTTTATAGCATTGGATAAATTATTTATGCTGCAAGTTAAGTTTTCCATTTTGCTTTCAATTCTTACTAATAGATAAGCAGATACTGCAATGGGAAAACCTAGGTTACCTATTAAGTTTACAAGATTTGTTTCCATGTTTTAAACCTCCAAGTTAATTTTGAAAATAATGCGATAAATGGACAATTAAACTTGATTTAACTGCCCATTTGTCAATTATGGGTTTGAAAGTTTCATTATTTTACTGTTAAGCTGGAGCTGTTTCTTTCTACTATGTGAGCAGAGTCTTTTGCTTTTAGATCTAAACCACCTGATGTAAATATATTTTTAGCCAGTATTACATCCATAGCCGCCTTAACTTCAGCTTCAGTAACATCTTCTTTAACATTATTTAAAGTTATGGAAGATTTTTTGCCTTCTTCATTTAAAAAAGTCATAGATAATGATTTTGCCATATTAATGCCTCCTTTTTGTTATTTAAAAATAGTTAAGTGTTTAATTTTTGTAGTTTAAGCGTTGGTTATTCCGCTTTGGTCTTCTCTTACAAGTTCATTTAAAGTTTTTCCAAGCAGTGTTTCAAATTCTTTTGCTACATCAAAAAGATCCTGATCTGCTGCTGAAGTTTTCACTTTTGAAAAGCTCTGTTTTTTGATTACATCCTTTCCATTTTTGTCTACTCCATCCTTGTACTTAAGAATCATTGCAGTTTCAAGCTTTGTTGCTTTTGCAGCCATGCTTATCATCTCCTTTCACTTAATATATAGGGTGAATTTAAAAAAAGGAGACAATATTCTTAAAGGGCTGAAAAAGATTATTTACTTTAAAAGCTATAGATTTTAAAGTAAATAATAATAAGATAACGTTGGAAGATTATGATGAGATGACATCTGCAATAGAAAATATAAATTCATATTTTTTAAGTATGTACGGAAAATATACGAATTTTGATGAGGAGGTTAAAGATATGGTGAAGAGTTTTTATGATCCTAAGGTTGAAGAAAGGGGTGTTCAAAACTGACTATCAGACAGCTTATTATGCTACAATTAGTTTTGGATGTACATGGAATTCTGACAAATAATAATTTTACGAGGAGATAATAGAATGGCGTCATTTGTGTTATTAATCAAAGAAGTTGAGGATGATGACAGAGTAGTATATAAATTTGGTCCTAATGAGGAAACAATGGGAAAAATAGAATTAAATAAAAGGACAAGGATGTTTAATGAACTAGAGCCTGTTCCGAATTTAGAACAATCACCACAATTTTATTTTAATAGAGCAGCTCAACGATTAGCTAGGTGCTTCATTAAAGAAGGAGGAAAATTTCCTGATAAAACAACTTTTGAATCTTAATAAATAAATTTAAAGAATATAGAAGTTAACTAGCTAAAAGAAGATGCAATAATTAACCTCAAAAATATATTAAGCGTGATATTTCAAGACTTAATGTGGGACTTAAGACATATTCGTCAAAGGAGATATCTAATTTGCCTAAGCAAATAACTTATGAAAAAGATGGATATGTTTATACTTACGATTTAATAGAATGCCCTTCGCCTACATTTAATGGAGTAGAACTTCCTAATGATGATATAATCACAAAAGATGGTCAAGTGATTAGCAATAAATTATATGGTTATAAACTTATTTATACTAATGAAATTATGGACTTTCTAAGAAGTTATTATGGAGGTTTAATATGGAAAAGAAAAATGAAAGTCAATAAAATCAATGATTAAAAAATATGAGATTTACTCAATTAAAAAAATTTTCATTTTGTAAAAGGGAAAGGTCGATATTTTTGTATTTGAGTTCAATTCAAAATCAATTAAACTGTTTTTAACATCTAGGGAAAAATAAAGTAATGTTTACATATATATGAATAAAAATTAAAATAAAGGAGTATATGAATATTAATGTAGAATTACATACACGAGGGAGAAAATAAATGGACTTTAAATTAGATATAGGGAAATTGACTAATACAATAAGAGACTATGAAAATTTTATAAAGATACTAGCAGAACAGAAAGAAAACATAAATAAAACAGTTAAAGAACTTACTGACTTAGGATGGTCAGGTGCAGCAAAAGATAAATTTGAACAAAATCATAGTGAAAAGCAAGAGTTTTATACAAAGTTAGAAGAAGATTTTAAGTATGTGGAAAATGCAATGTAAAGAGAGGAAAAACCAGAAGCAGTCAAGTTGAAGAAAAGGTGTGAGGGGTTTGAAGAATATATCAAAAGAAGTGCAGCAGGAGCAGCTCTTACACATGATGATATAGGGATTATTTCACTTCAATACTCAGGTCAAGCTCTAATAAATAAAAATGTTGATGAATGTGTAAATAACCATTTAAAAAAAATGGATTCTAAATTTGTAGAAATACAAAATTTATTGAATAGCCTAACCTTTACAACATTTCCTATTGGAGAAGATATTGAAAAGGCACGAAAATCACTAAAAGATCAAACAACTAGTTTAACAGATTTTAACGATTCCTTTAATAAGTATTGCAGTGGTGTTAAGACATTGGAAAGCAATATATGTTCAGTACTTGGGAAGATATCTGGGATAACTGAGGGAATATCTAAATTTAGAGGTATGTCCATTATTTCGGAAGGTGGACAAGTAGATAAGAATAAAGTAATGCAGTTAATGTTAAAGAATCCCAATAGCTTGACTGAGGAAGAAAAAGAGATGTTAGCATATGCAAAAATTGTTTTAGGTGAAAAGGAATATGCTAAATTAAAAGATGAAGTAGTGGGAGAAAATCAAAATTTATCCCAATTTATGAACTTGATAGGTATGAACGCTCAATCATCTGTAACTTATATTATAGACCCCAAAACAGGCAAAGCAATTGATATATCAAACATTGATAAAGACACTTTAAATCGAATTAACTATTTAGCAGGTGAATTAAAATGGTTTGATGAGTATCCAAATAGTCAAATCACTGATAAGGATAGTATAATGTCCTGGAAGCTCCACAATAGAGACTATTTTGAGAGTGAATTAGCAAAAGAAATAACAAATATAACAAGTGGTAAATATGTTAATTGGCAAAAGGTAAAAAGGGCAGCAAACATAACTTTGGACGGATTCTTAGAAGGTATAGGAGGTTTCACAGAAAATGCTTTAGGAAAAGCATTCATGGGCACTGGTAAGAAAATGCTTTATGCTTCTGCATTTTCAACAGTATTTTCAAATGGCACAACTTTAATACCACAGAATAAATTAGAATCTAAGGCAAAAACTACTTTGGGAGCAATCGTTGGTGGAGGATTATTCACTACAGGAACTTATTTAAGAGTTGAAGGTAGTAGTAATATGCTTGAAGGTTTTGATAAAGCACGTAGAGCATGGGTGGGACTTAGCCCTGATGACTCATATAACCTATTGAGAGACTCTGTCTATAAAAAAGCATTTGGTGATACAAATGGAGAAAAATATTATAATTTAGTTAGTTTAGGTACTGCGGCAATTTGTATAACAGAAGATTTTAAAACTCTTGCAAGATATACTAGCTTAGAGGATAAAGTTAAACTATTTCCAAGACCTGCTAACATAGCTAAGGCAGAAAAGTTGAATTTACCTATAGAAAATATAACTAAGCAAACAGTTGAAAAAACAATAAAAGATGGTGCTAAAATTACAGTCGTTACAACAACAGACACTGCAAAAGTAGCAGGGTTAACAACTACATCGCCTATGATTTTATACCACAAAGTTACAGAGCATCCTTTACTTAATAAATTGGAACTTTCAAAAAATACTTTTTACACTGGTGTAGATTTTAGAAATACTAATGGTACAATAGATTTATTACAACCCAAACCCGATACGGATAAAAAATAAAACTAAAAGAAGGGAGATTGTATGAATAAAGAAAAAAAAACCACTAAATGGGGAGAAAAGTATATTAAGAAACCTCCTAAAATAAGAAGAAAAATAAAAAGAAAATGGCTTGCTTATTTAATAATGTATATAATAGGATATGTTATATCATTATGCATCACAGGTATTCCAAGCCTTACTTATTTAATTCCCTTAAAGTTAGATGCTCTATTTGTATCTGTATTTATGGGAGAATCGATAACAGCTCCACCTGTAGACTTAAAAAACACCTTAGATGCTCGTTGGAGAGGAGTTGTTTTTGCAGTTATACTTTTTTTATTAGAAGGTGTATTTTTTTTACTACTTACAATGCTATTAAAATTTAATATAATTACAGATATAAAGCCATTTGAAGGGATTTTTGCACTTTTAGATAAGCATTAATTTTAAATATAATAAAAAGAGTTACAACCAACATTTAGGCTAATATCTCTTTTACTAAATTTTATTTATACGTGGAAGATAGGAAAAAATTTAACAATGAAAAAGAAAAAAGAACCTACTAAATAGATTTAATTCTGAAAATCAAATAATTTTTATGAACACTGCATTATTCAATTTTGAATTTTGGAGTGTTTTTAGTTGTTTTTTCAAAAGTTGTATTTTAATATTGATATATTAAAATAAATAGATAAATTTATAATACAAATAAAATGTGTAACAATCTAAAAATTTAAATATGTAAAATCGTTCTTTAAAAAAAATGGATTCTAAATTTGTATAAATACAAAATTTAGTGAATAGCCTAACCTTTACATCATTTCCTATTGGAGAAGATATTGAAAAGGCACGAAGGTCATTAAAAGATCAAACAACTAGTTTAACAGATTTTAATGATTCCTTTAATAAGTATTGCAGTGGTGTTAAGACATTGGAAAGCAATATATGTTCAGTATTTTCAAAGATATCCGGAATAACTGAAGGGATATCTAAACTTAGAGGTATGTCTATTATTTCAGAAGGTGGACAAGTAGACAAGAATAAAGTAATGTAATTAATGATAAAGAATCCTGATAACTTGACCGAGGAAGAAAAAGAGGCATTATCATATGTAGAAAAAGTATTAGGTGAAGAAAAATATGATGAATTAAGACAACAAGTGTTTGATTTGAACTTCATAGCTGATAAAGATTTAAGAGAACGTGTAAAATATTTAATAAGAGAGATAAATTCAATGAGTGATAATGAGAAAGTAGATGAAGGACGCTGGGGATTTTCTTTACTCTATAGTAAACAAGATTATATAGATGAGTTAAGCAGAGTAATGAGTGTTGTACAAAGTCCTTATTATCAAAAAACTACAGCCTTTCAAAAGAGGGTTAATTTGGGAGCGGATGGGATTTGTGAATTTATAGGTGGTGCTACCGAAATTCCATTTGGTTGGACAGTTGCAACAGGAGGAAGTTTCTTAACAGAAGGAACATTCGCACCATGGGCTGTTCCAGTAGGTGGTTATTTAATGGCTGATGGTGCTAATAGTTCAAGAGAAGGTTGGAGTAAGTTTTATAATAGTATAGCGAATCCAAATGGAGACACGACAAATTTTTTAAAAGATAAATATAAAGAATATTTAGGATCAGAAAAGGGAGAAATGGTTTACAATGGAGCTTCTATGGTAACTGCTGGTTTATGTTTAACAAATGACTTTAAAACATTAGAACCTACTATGGTCAAAGAAGAGACTATAGAGATACCAAGGAAAAGAAATATGGCAAGGGCATTTAAAGAAAATTTGCCAACGGAAACTATAGTTACAAGACAAGCTAGTCAGACAGTACACACTACTCAAGTAATTGATGAAAACAATCCAAAACCAATGATACTAAAACGTGTAATAGTTAAAGATCCAGTATTCGATGTTAAAAACTTTGATCCTAATAAAGTAAAGAAATTTGATTTTATCTCTACTGTAATTGATATGCGTAATACTTTTAATGAAAATGGCACAGTGAACTCCTGGACTGACTCAGCTGATACTTATATTAAATCTAATCCAGACTTAGCAAAGGTATATGGTGGCAATAATGAAAAATAATAAAAAAGAAACAAGTTTAAAGGAAGAAAATAAGTTAAACAAGAAGAAATATGAATACAAATTAATTTATTATGTAATTTGTTATGTAATTGGATATGTCATATCCTTGTCTGTTACTGGTGTGCCTAATGTAATATATTTAATACCAATAAAAGGTGATGCGTTAGTAATATCTGTTTGCATTGGAACGATATGCAATATGAATCATTATAAGATAACTGGATATGATGCACGTGGATATGGATTTCTTCCAGCAGTGATAGCACTATTATTAACATTCATAATGGCGCTTATATCTGTAGTCTTATCCAATTATGGTATAATTACAAACCAAGATCCTTTTCGCGGTATGTTTTAACGCTAAGTCAAACAAACGATAAGAAAATATGAAAAAGAAGCGTTAAAAGCGTATATAAGATTGATGGCTTGGGTCTCACAGGAGGATTAGCAGTTCTAATTGAAGTACCAAGAACTTAACATATAAAACTTGCAGAAAAATTAAATTTACCTACTGAGAAAGTAACAGAACAAAAAGTTAAGCAAGTAACTTTTGATGAAATTAGAAAAGCAACTAAAAAAACAAAGATGGATAAAGTTAAAGTACCACTTATTACAACAGTGGATACTATACAAGTGGTTGATAAAACAACTAAAACTCCTATGGTTTTATATCGTACAGTAAATAAAAATATTTCAATTAGTGATTGGTTTATAGATTTCACTAATAAATATCGTAAAGATATATTTTATACAGGTGTAGATATAAGAAATACTAAGGGTACTTATAATTTAGTTTCTTCACCTAAAAATGAAGAGAAGGACAAATAAATGAATAGGGGAAAAAAATCTACCAAGCAGAAGAGAGAATATATAAAAGAGTCACCTAAAACTAAAGATAGATTACATTGGAAAGTTTTTTTTATTGGTTATCTCATATGTTGTGTCTTATCTATATGTGTTACAGGAGTACCAAAATGGACTTATTTAATTCCTATAAAATTTGATGCGATATTAGGTGCAGGAGTTTTTGGTACTTTTGCTGAAGTTCCTGCTATAAGGCTTAAGTATGAAAAGGAACTTTTACCTGATGGCTATGGTGAATCTGAAGGACGTTGGAGAAGTGCTCTATACGGTCTAACAGTTGTTGGGTTAATGCTCATTATGGGAATAATAATTAATTTGTTATCTTTTTTTGGTATAATTAAAGATATAATGCCGTTTATGGGTATATTTCCAAAATTAAATTAGGAAAGAAGTTAATAATGAATAAAGAAACTACTAAAATAAATTTAATTTTGAAAATGAAATAATTTTTATGAACACTGCATTATTCAATTTTGAATTTTGGAGTGTTTTTAGTTGTTTTTTCAAAAGTCAAGAACTACTTATGGGATCAGCATTGGTTAAATTGAAAGATGGTAGCACTGAAATGTTGGTAAGTGCAGCAGGGAAAAAGGGATATGTGTCCAGCTTGTCAAGCAGTTGCAAGGGAAATGGTATAATAGATAGAGTTGCAACACTGCTAAAAAAGATAAATAGGAGGAATTTAAGTAGTGGATGAATTATTAAAAGAAGAAGTGCTGGAGTTAACTCGATTACTTAAAGATGAAGAGAATTGGAGTGATCTGAGAGATATATTAATAAAGAAAGAATTCAAATTAGAAGAAATTGCATTAGTTTCTTTTATGGAGGATGAGGAAGAAAATGAATATGGGGTGATAGTAACAAAAGGTAAAGACGTAATCGAATATACGAGATCAACAGAAGATGGGAAAAATAATATAAATTCTTTTAAAAGTCACGATAGTACCCACTTAAAAGAAGAAATGTATAAGTACCCACAAATTGAAGTAGCATTTGAAATGATAGATAAGGGAGAAATATTGTAGTAAGGGATGTGCTAAATTACTTAGACAAAATAAAAGAGGAAAATGATAATATAGATGATATTGATAAAATTTATTCTGATTTTATTTGGCAGTATGAACAAATGCATGAAATGGTAAAAAAATGATTTCTCAATATAGAAATAATCAATACAAACATTTAAAATAAAATTTTACTTCTGATTAAGTTCAGAAGTGTTTTTTCTTAGTGTAATTGAAGGTAATGCGGCTAATGGAGTAATTAAAACTAATCGAGAAAAAGTTATTAAATCTTTATCTAATTATGAAAGTAGAAAGTGGATTTTTTTACAAGAAGTGGGTGATGAACATTTTGTTTATATGTAAGTCATATATAAATAAGCCTGATGTAAAAATAACTGATTTAGAAAAAGTTAATGAAGAATGGGAAAAATACTTTATTGAAGTTTCAGAGAAAAATAGAATTACACAATTGGCAAGTAAATTAGATTTAGATTATTTAGCAGGGGCGATTTATTTAAAATATGAAGATGAAGTAATATTAGATTTTAAATTATGGGATTATGTTGACCAATTATGGGCATATATACTTAATCTAGTAGAAGAATTTGAATTAAATGGTGATTCAGAAACTTTGTTCCCAGACCAACCAACAAAAATTAAGTTTAAGAAGATATCGGATGAATATATGATAATGGTTTTAGAAACTAATACTCATTATACTTGGACTTTGCCTAGTAAAGAATTTTTAAATACATTACTTAATGAAAGTGAAATGTTCTTCAAAAATATTACTGAAAGCTTAAGCTTAACAGAAGGGCAATATGGTTTTGAAATGAGCAAAATACAAGAATTAAAAGAAAACTTACTAGACAAAGCAATAGATATACCAGAGATTTTAGATAAGTATTCTAGTTTAAATAAATAAAATATGCAAAACATAAATTAGTTGTCACTAAATATTGACTAGGGACAAAAAAATTGATTTTTGTGAACATAACTGTTAAAATTAGCACAGGATTTTAATATTCTAAAAATTTTTAGTAAAGGTTGTGATGAATATGATAAAAAATATGATGGTGAGAGAAGATTAAATAAGAGTTTACTAAATTATGATTATAGTAATGACTTAAAATTAGTTATTCTCTCAATATAACACTATTTTATTTATTAAGGAGAGAATATTTGAATATGTATAAAATTATATACACAGAAAAATCATGGATGGAAAGTGAAGGTGTAGAGCAGGTAAAAAAACTGTCAAATTTAAAAGGAGTAATTTTAGCTGTTGGTTACCCAGATTTACACCCTGGAAAAACACCAATTGGAGTAGCTTTTTTAACAGAAGGAATAATTTATCCTCATTTAATTGGAAATGACATAGGATGTTCTGTAAGTTTATTTCAAACTTCTATCTTTGAAAAGAAATTTAAAGTAGATAAGGCAATGAAAAGTTTGAACAATCTAGAGTTTGAAAAAGATCAATTTAATATTGGTACTATAGGTAAGGGTAACCACTTTGCAGAATTCACTGCTATTGATGAAATATTGGATAAAGAAGAATTTAATAATCTGAATCTAGATAAAAATAAAGTACATTTACTAATTCATAGCGGCAGTAGAGGTTTAGGCGAACATATTTTAAGAAAGCATATTGAGAAGTACAGCTGTCAGAATGGTTTGGTAGAGGGTAGTGAAGGTTTTAAAAGCTACTTAAAAGATTATGAAAAGGCAATACTTTTTTCCAGAAAAAGTAGAAAATTAATTGCTGAGAGGTTATGTGATGCTATTAATGGATCCTTAGAAACTTTTGTAATTGAAGCTGTTCATAATGGTATTGAATTTAAAGATAATTATTATGTTCATAGAAAAGGTGCAGCACCATCTGATAATGGATATGTTGTTATAGCAGGCTCTAGGGGGACTAACTCATATATTGTTAAGCCTATAAATGAAAGCTTGGATACAGGTTTTTCAATTGCTCATGGAGCTGGACGTAAGTGGCAGAGAAATGGCTGTAAGGAAAGACTTTTAGGTAAGTTTTCTAAAAAAGATGTTAAAAATGGCAACTTTAGTTATAACCTTGTATGTAAAGATAAAAGTTTAATTTACGAAGAAGCTCCAGAAGCCTATAAAAACATTGATAGGGTAATTCAGGATCTTATTGAATTTGATTTGATTAAAGTAATAGCAAAATTAAAGCCTATTATAACATATAAAGATTAATGAAATGTTTTAAAACACCAAATTTAATAAGTATATTGTCTTTTTAATTGGTATATAAAAAGATTATGTTTTAAAACTAGTCTAATAATATAAATAGTAGTAAAACTTTTTATAATTAATTCTATCATATCCAATACCATCTCCTAAGCTTCAGTAAAATAATTCACCAATAACCCAAGGAGGATTGAGCTTATGATAGATAATGATAAGATTAACAGTATTATAAAAGAAAGAGTAAGTATGCACCCAGATGATCCACGTATTATGAATAAATGGAGAGAGCTGACTGATATCTTTACTGAAAATCAAGAAGATACAATAGAGTTTTTGAATACTTGTAGCGAAGAGAATGTTGAGTGGATAAGTGAAGTTTTTGAGGATATTTCAGAAATACTTCAAAGTTCCCAATTTATCAGTTGCATAGAAAAATTAAATGATAAATTTAAAGATTTAAATTTAGATCAAGATATTAGATATGCTAAAGAAGTAATTGAATAAAAGAATATACAAAAATATTCAAATCTCTGGAGTATTAGCAAGCTCAGTGAAGACTTCGCAAGATTTCTCGGTGGCAATGTCATTAAACTAACCTTCAATATTTTTACAAAATGTACTTTTATAGAAGGTTCATATGAAATTATGGACTTTCTAAGAAGTCAATATTACTAATAAAGCCAGATTTGTAATTTTAAATAGGACAAATAAACCTTCATTGGCAAGGAGAACCTTTTGGGTTATCCTTGTCCTAGGTGGCGTTACAGGAAATGGAAGTTTATGTTTGCTAATGTATGATATTATTATGGAGGTTTAACATGGAAAGGAAAAATGAAATAGTTAGAATTATTGGAGGAAAAAAGCATTATTCTAATTATACAGGTGGAGTTGATAATAGTAGAGTATTACAAATTGAAACCATTTTAAAGGTTGATCTTCCAGAAAGCTACAAATGGTTTCTTCAAAATTATGGTCATATATTAATTATGGGTATTGAAATTTATGGAGTATCGAAAGGTGAAATTCCATCTTGTATAAAAGCTACTGAAAGATACAGAAAGTTTGGATTACCACTACAATTTGTTGTAATTGAGAGTAGTGATGAATGGATATATTGTTTGGATACATCTGACATTAAAGATGGAGAATGTACAATAGTAGATTGGGATAGAAGAGAAGGAGTTGGCTCACAAGAATATAAAAATTTTTATGAGTTCTTTTATGAAAGACTTAAAGATGCTTGTGAGAATTGGGATTAAATCTTATTAAAAATAATGGGGAAATTTGAAAGAAAATTCAATAAATATTACGAATAGCAATATACATAATAATAAAAATCTTGGATATTTTATAGGACAATAAAAATTATATATAATAAAATAAAGTTATTAGTAACTTCAGAAAAGTCTTTGCAAATACCTAAGAGGTGTAAATTTAGCTATTAAAGATTTATAAAAGAGTAATTAGATTAGACAAAACATTAATTTATAGAATTTTATAAGGGGGAGGAATTAATATAGAACTAATAGGAAACATAGGATTTATTGTTTGTTTTGTATTTATGTTTGCAACCTTAATATTTGAATATCTTATTAGAGAAAGCATAGTAAAACCAAGTAGGATTTCAAGGATGTTTTATCAAGATGATGAAAAATTCATTAATTACTGGAGAAAAGTACAAGAAAAAGGAAGATTAAAGTATAGTATTCAAGATGCTATTTATAAGATTATTATTATAGGTATAATAGAGGCTATAATGAATAGAGTTGCTATATTATATGGATCGAAAATTGAAATACCACTGACACTAGCTCCATATTTAATAGCTGGCCTTATTTTGGCTTTAATGAATTATTTCTTGTTGTGGGATGACAACAAAAGTAGATATAACCGATTAAATGAGAAAGAAAACAAGGAGTATGACAATATCAAGTGATTCTTAGGTTTGTAGCAAGCTCAGACAAGCTTAAAACAATTACTTACTTATATTAATAAAGTATATGATATAGGTGAAAAAATCAATAGTTTAAAAGATAAAACAGAGATTTAGCACTAGGAAAAGAAAAAGTTATAGTCCCTTCTAAACCTATTAGTAAGGATACGAATGACATAAAACCTTAGGTGTTGTAGATATAATAAGTGGAACCTTTACACCTATTTTACCTAAAGACATGATAGCAAGTACTGAATCTTTTGGATTTACTGCTAAGGGAATGGTTACAATGACCCCAGCCTTCTCACCGGATGAAAAAAATTATTTTTTCCGCAGCAAATGCCACTGAGAATATGCAGCAATGCTCACAAATACTATGGGCACATCAATTATTCTCTATATTAATATTAGTGTTTTGCAAATCTGACAATATGCTAACCATGTTTCCGCTAAAATCTCCTAAATATAGTGTCTGAAGATTTTCTAACTGTTTAAGTGGAGTTAAATCTAAAATATTATTCTTTGATAAATCAAGTAGAGTTAATTTCTTAAGATTTGATAAAAATTCTACGTTAGTTAAACCAAGATCTTCTAGCTCAAGTTCTTCAAGGTTCTCTAGTTCAACAATAGGAGAGCAATCTAAAATTGGATTCTCACTTATATCCAACCCTTTTAAATTTTTGAGATATTTTAATGTTGAAATATCCTCAATACTATTTGTGCAAATATATAAGAACTCTAATTGTACTAATTCTTTAAGGAAGGAGATATTTTTTAATTTTGGATCCGCAATTATTAAATTCTTAAGATTATATAAACTTGTTAATATGTTATAATCAATACCTTTGTTTTTGTAAAGATTTAAATCATCTACATTGAACATCTGCATTAGTGGAATTGCATTTATCACTTCACACTCAACAATGTCAAGCGTAGTAACACTTGATAACCGTTGTAAGCCCTCTAAATTTAAATTTTTTATATTACTTAATCTTAATTTTTCAATCTCACTTATACTATTATATTTTTTCCTTTCAATAGCTATAGCTATGGCTAAATTCTTATCAGGAAATATAATGTCATCAATTTCAATTTCTTTAGAAAAGAAATATTTTAACCTGTACATTATTTTTAATAAACTCATAATAATCTTTCTTCCCCCTTATTAGTTTTACTAGTATTTTCTTAACATGTTTAGGACCTTCTATTCACTTTATCACTTGTAAGAGCTGCCACACCTTTACTTCTTGTTATGCAGTTTTCAAAGTCCTCACTTCTCTTCTTTAATCCAACTGCATATGTTTTCTCTCCATTTTCTAAAGTACTTTTCATATATTATATTAATACATATCCAAATTTTACATTAGTACCCATGCATTTCTTTTATTTTAATTGTTTTGTACATTCGTGTCAATGTCGATTAATGACCCTTCCTTTTTTCTTGCTTTTTCATCATAAGTAACCTGAATGCTATAAGTATATATCCCATCACTTGAACTTCATATGTTGCCTGCAACGAATAGTTTTAGAATTTTTTTGGTGTGTTAAAGCAAACAGAAACTTACAGTTTCTGTAACAGCCCCAAGGGTACTAGGCGAACCCAAAAATTTGCCTCACTATTCTTCCCATAAACTGTTCTATAGGTGCATCTTCGGTTTTTAGTTGTGGGTGCACATGATTGTTCATCAAACAGTACCAAATTTTACACCCTTGGGGTACTTGCGAGGGAAAATTCCTGAGCTTACTAATGCTTTTAATATATCTAGTTTTCTATACTATATGCCATTCCAAGATTTGAATGTGGTAAATATTCTATTTTTATTTTTTGTCCTTCTGATAGCTTTGTTAACTTATCTCCCTTAAATGTAATAGTTATTTCTCCATCATTATCTTCATACTGCACCGTAATATCAGCATAAGCCTTCTTTCCCTCATTTCTATGTATTGCTATTATTTTTCCTCCTGTTATCATATAGTTATGTGATAAAGCTCTTGGAATATCTAATAACCTTGGACGAAGATTAATTAAAAAAATTCCAGTTACCAAAACACCTATAAGAATTGCAAGAACAAAACTAACTGTTATTCCTCCCAATCCAGCAGTATCTTTTTTTATGAATTCAATTCCCATTTTAAATAAACCTAAAGCTGAGCAAAATAATACAATGCACCCAATACTTAACTCAACAGTATTCAGCCAATAAGCACCACTGAAAGTAGAATTGATCAAAATCATTAGTGCAAGTATCAGTGCGAAAATAGCAAATATACCAATATAAATCATTATATCCTTTAAAACACTATATTTTTTTACTTTCTTATCATTTCTCATATTAACTTTTTTCCTTTTATTCTTACTCAATTTTCCTTTTCCTTTCTTAACTAGATTAAATGTCATAAAACTTATTGATTAATGTGATTGTCTCCATGTTTGACCTCCAACCATATAAAATTTCTCATACAATTGTACAATCTATCTTGATACAATGCAACGGATGAAAACCATTTAAGTAATAAGTATAACAAACGCACTTATAAATGATATAATATTCATGTGTGAAGTAAGGCTTAAAGCAACGTATTTCACAAGGATAGGAAGAAATAAAATGGATTTTAAATGTATCAAAGCAAGCTTTCCCGCAGGTTAGGCAAAAAATATCACCAAAGGTATTTATTAAAATGTCTGATGATGTTACCACTAAATATTGACTAGGAACAAATTGTAATGTTATAATAAAAATTGTTAGAAATGTAGAATGAGAGGAAAATTATTATGTAATTAAGTAGATTTATCTAAGAAAAATTAAAAAGGGTATTTGTATTCATTAAAAAAATAATTTAATGAGTTTATTTATGTACTCTAATTTAGTTTTAAAGATAATTTACTTTTTATAACCATAATAATTGCCTTAAAAAGAATATCTCTTTTAGGTTTATTAGTGTTGTGAAAAGTTAAGCTTCGCAGCACTTTTTTGCTGCGTAAATTTAAAGGAGATGATTGTATGGAAAGAATTTATAAATATCCAAGAACTCCTCATATTGAAGGATCAAGATTTCAACAGGGAGACGAGGATCTTTGCAGCATAAAGTTTGAAAAAATTAAAAATAGCTTTTGTGTACTTGAAGAAAAGGTATATGGGGCTAACTGCGGTATTAGCTTTGATAAGCAAGGAAGAATGTATTTACAAAGCAGAGGGCATTTTTTAAATGGGGGATATGGAGAATGGCTTTATGCAAAGCATACTGTGTATTATGATGAACTTAATCACTATTTTATGGAGTTCCTAATCTTCTTTATTTAATTCCTCTAAAATGTGATGCAATATTAGGTGCAATATTTTTTGGCACTTTTTCTGAGACATCTCTTATGTCAGGTAAAAACGGAGAGAAATCAAATAATTTTTATGAACACAGCATTATTCAATTTTGTAGTGTTTTTAGTTATTTTTTTAAAAACTGTATTTTAATATTGGTATATAAAGATAAATAGATAGATTTATAATACAAATACTATACGAAACAAATATATGATTACAAATAATTCACAAAAATAAAATGAATTAGAATTAGTTTATATAGAAAATTTAGTTCCCAAAAATCATATTCTTAGAAAAATAGATAAATATATTGAAGTTAATGTAGCTTATAGATGTTTTTTGGGGATATAACCTTACAGATAAAATTCCAAGTCATTCAACTATAAGTCAAAATAGAATAGCAAGATTTAAAGATACCAATATATATCAAAAGATATTTGATAATATTGTACTTCAAGCTATAAATAAAAAATTAGTAGATGGTAAAATTTTATACACAGATTCAACTCACTTAAAAGCTAATGCTAATAAAAATAAGTTTACTAAAGAAATAATTACTCAGTCAACTAAAGGATATCTTGAACAATCTGATAGAAAACTTGATTATAAGTTTTCTATCTTTTTAAATTTAATATTTATTCAGCCCAAGTTCCAAATTTTGAACCAATAGCAGGCTCAGCTAAGGCTTCGCAAGATCTCCTGAGGTGCCAACAAGTTGTTTTGCTATGATTAATTTCAGAATTACTGTGAATATATATCTGAAAATTCTATGCTTATTCTCTCTACATTAGTCTGAAGAAGAGATTTATCATCCATAAAAGGCTGATCTTTAATCAATCCAGCAGGTAGTAATATTGAAAATTCACTCCCTTTTCCTTCATTACTTGTAACACTTATTTTACCACCATGCATTTCAGTAAATGATTTCACAAGATATAGTCCTATTCCAGTTCCTTCGCATTGTCTGGAAAGTGAACGATTTGCTTGTCCAAAACGTTCAAATATAACATCAAGTTTATCTTTTGGAATACCGTCTCCCTCATCTTTTACTTTAATAACAAGATTTGATCCTTCATCTATTAAATTAACATATATTCGTCCTTTAGAATGACTATATTTAAAAGCATTGGATATTAAATTTAACATTATACGCTCTATCTTATCATAATCAAAAGCCATAGTTTTTTCTTCAACATTTGTATCGAATATAAGCTCTATATCCCTACTTTTTACATAAGATGCTACTGATTGAACAATATCCTCTATAACATTTATGATATTACCATTTTTTTTATTAAGTTTAATAAATCCAGAATCCAACTTAGTTATATCTAGAAGATTATTTATTAACCTAATCATTCTCAGACAATTTTGTTTCATTGTTTTTAAGTAGGATTTCAATTTGTTTATATTATCTATTTTGTAATTATCTAAATACATATTTATAGTTTGAATAGCAGCGTAAATAACATTAACAGGTGTTTTAAGTTCATGGGACATATTAGTAAAAAATTCAGTTATAAGGATATTAAATTCTCTAGTTTCATTAAGTAATTTTAAATTTTTTTCTGCATCTTGCTTTAAGGTTTCTACTTTTTTCTCTGAAGTTATATCAAGTAAAAATGTTAATATGGTAGGGTTATCTTTGTAAGTAAAAAAAGATGATGTGTTGCGTACTGGAATAAAGTCGCCATTACAGTTTAATATATTTTCTTCTTCTGCAATCTTTGAAAGTTTATTAGTAATAATGTTCCAATACTTTTTTTTAATATTTAATTTAGTATCTCCTGAATAGTGATTATAAAAGCTCTTACCACTTAGTTCAATCGGATTGTCATATCCCAGCAATTTAGCTGCACTCTCATTAGCATATATAATTATTCCTTTTTTATGTACAATAATAGCATTTACTGAATTTTCAAACAACATATCATAACAAATTTTATTTTTTAATAATAATGATTCCATATTCTGTCTCTGTTTATTCTGATTTTCCAATTCAGTACTTAGTATGTTAAGTGTTTCATCCTTTTTTTTATTATTCTCACTTTCCATATCAACATAGTAGCCAAGAATCCATGCAACAAAAATAAATATTCCTACCATTATTAAATCCTTTTGAAAATATAAATTAATTCCATCTTTTACTGGGGCATATAGCAAATCTGCTCCAAGTACAAAACATGAAGAAAAAAGTGAAGTTATAATTCCATAACGAGAACCATATTCAATAACTGACGCTATTATTAATAGTAGAAATAAATATTTATATTCACTTTCATAAGCTGTAGATAAATATGTTGGTAATGCAATAATAAGCATAAAAAAAATATTTTCTAAAAGCCAAGAAATCCTAAATACATTTGATGATTGATATACTTTATGATTAGTTATTAAGCAGGCTAAGTAACATACTCCAGTAATAATCAAAAAAAATGCTGTAGTATATAAATTAAATTGACCATTATTTTCTATATTTAAATCAAACCAATATTTAGGTAAGTTAATATATATAATTATACTAATAAATACTATTATTGAAATTTTCAAAGTAGATAGCATGACAGATAAGTTATTTTCAATTTTATGTGTAAAAGCATTCATAAAGAAACCTCCTTCTTTTATAAATAAAGTTGCTTAAAATAAAAATAAAAATTATTAATTACAAAATTAATAATTTTTATTTTCTATTTTCTATTTCCTTAAGCATTTAGGCTCTTCAGGTTGAAAAAAACTAAAAGAACATGCTGATGCTGAAGTTGAAAAGGCCATTTTTGTGCAAAAATATGATGTAATTGTAACAAAGAACTTCTTAATTTCCTTTTTCATAATGTTTGCTCCTTTCGATATACATATTTTAAAACAAAGTCAACTTTGTTTAGAAAACTTGTTCCACTTTTAGTAAGTGTAATGGTTTGCCATAGAACTCCAAGAATGATACTTTCTATGAATTTTATGTAATATAATTTCAAATGCTTTCTACTAAGCACACATAAAATTGTAATTATCAATGAAAAAATAAATAGTACAATAATAGATTTTTTTTTTAATTGCTTTTTAAGTTCAATATTGGTAATAGGTTTTTTAATACTGTCTACTGGTGCATTTTTTGCAACTACTATAAAAGAAAATGATATACAAGCTATGCTTATTAATATTGCAGTAAGCATATTAATTTTGAAAAATATCTTATCAATAAATATTCCTGATGCCACTGCTAAAATTGTACCTATTATAATACAGTGACTTGATGAAGAAGCATGTGCCCCTCCTGAATATTTTCTTAAAATGCTAACAGTAATGGAAAATAATAATGCTTCATAAAGTACACCAAAAAACAAACCAGCAATGATTACCCATAAAATAGCAAGCATAGTTTGAAGTAAATTTATTGCACCATATACAATAATTTGTTCTTTATCTTCATCAACATTTAAAAATAATTTAGCATTTCTTCCTATTTTAACTGATATTCTTTCAATTAGAGACATATTTCATTCCTTCTTTTGTTTTTAATAAATAATGTATTATTATAATAAAAATTGATGTAATAGCCAGGGACGGAATTTCTAATACACATTTTTTAACAGGGTCTAAAAGCTGAATAGTTGTATTAATTTTTAGTAAATTTAATATTAACATATTTAAAAATTCACTTAAAGAAAGTATGAAACACATTAATAAAGTACTATATACAGATTTTATTAATGGTATACCAATAATAAACATAATACTTATAGTTATTATTATATTAAGTATCATATGTACTCCAAAATATATAGGAAGCCACCTTACAAAAAAGCTTAGGATAGCTACTACTATACTGGAAAGCACATATTGTGGTATATTAAAAGACTTTCTAGAGATTACATGTATTCCCCATATTAAAATAAACATTTCTGGAATAGTTCTAAAAAAAAATTCTATCCATGTAAGTTTCAACATATTTTTTATGTCCTTTCTATAATATTCAATGTATAAATTTAAAAAAATAACATATATTAGAATATTTGCATATATATTAACTTAAATTGTATATAATGTATTATTCGACATTAAAAATATAATTCCTTCTTTTTTAACTTTTTTTTCTTTCAACTATTGACTATTACTAACTGATTTTTTTTTAAAAATAAATGATGCATTATTATAATAAAAACTGATGTAATAATTAATGATGGAAGTGTTAATACACATTTTTTAACAGGTTCTAAAAGTTGAAAATTTGTATCGATTTTTAGTAGATTTAATATTAACACATTTAAAGATTCACTTAAACAAAGTACAAAAAACATTATCAAAGTGCTATATATGGATTTTATTAATGGTATACCAATAATAATCATAATACTTATAGTTAAAATCATATTAAGTATCACATGTACTCCAAAATATATAGGAAGCCATCTTACAAAAAAGCTTAATATAGATATTACTATACTGGAAAGTACATATTGTAGTGTATTAAAAGACTTTCTAGAAATTACATGTATTCCCCATATTAAAATAAATATTTCTGGAATAGTTCTAAAAAAGAATTCTATCCATGTAAGTTTCAACATATTTTTTATGTCCCTTCTGTAATATTTAGTGTGCAAATTTAACAATTAAAAGTTTAAAAATAATGCTAACAAATATGTGCACATTATCATATGTTTTAACTTTATTTCTATATAATGTATTATTCGACATTAAAAGTATAATTCCTTCTTTTTTAACTTTTTTTACTAAATAAACTATATATTTTAATTTCCATTTTATTCAACCTTAGGTTTATGAGATTATGCTAGGGACGTTAACAAATTGTTTTACTTTGAAAGAAGAGACAGATAAAACGCCAAAGCTAGAACTTGAAAAAGCAAAAAGATAGCAAGTGGAGCACATATACCCCACAATACATAAATTATTTGCCACTAAATATTGACTAGGGATAAATTGTAATGTTATAATAACAATTGTTAAAAATATAGAATAAGAGGAAAATTATTATGTAATTAAGTAGATTTATCTAAGGAAAATTAAAAAGGGTATTTGTATTCATTAAAAAAATAATTTAATGAGTTTATTTATGTACTCTAATTTAGTTTTAAAGATAATTTGCTTTTTATAACCATAATAATTGCCTTAAAAAGAATATCTCTTTTAGGTTTATTAGTGTTGTGAAAAGTTAAGATTCGCAGCACTTTTTTGCTGCGTAAATTTAAAGGAGATGATTGTATGGAAAGAATTTATAAATATCCAAGAACTCCTCATATTGAAGGATCGAGATTTCAACAGGGAGACGAGGATTTGGACAGCATAAAGTTTGAAAAAATTAAAAATAGCTTTTGTGTACTTGAAGAAAAGGTAGATGGTGCTAACTGTGGTATTAGCTTTGATAAGCAAGGAAGAATGTATTTACAAAGCAGAGGGCATTTTTTAAATGGAGGATATGGAGAAACTCAATTTGATATGTTTAAAACCTGGGCAAATACTTTTATTTATAGGCTTAGAGAAATTTTAGGACATAGATACGTTATGTATGGAGAATGGCTTTATGCAAAGCATACTGTGTATTATGATGAACTTAATCACTATTTTATGGAGTTTGATATATTTGATAAGCAGGAAGAAAAATTCTTAAGTACCAGAAGAAGAAGAGAAATGCTTAAAAGCTATCCTTTTATAAAGTCTGTACTGGTTTTAAAAGAAGGAATACTAAAGTCTAAAGATGAAATTACAACACTTTTGGGTAAATCAAATTTTAAATCAAATAACTGGCAGAGAAGTTTAGAAAAAAGCTGCAGTGAGTTAAATTTATCCTATGAAATTGCTAAAAAACAAACAGATACAACTGATTTAATGGAAGGTATATATATAAAAGTAGAAGATGAAAACTATGTACTTAGCAGAATGAAATATGTAAGGGCTTCATTTTTAAATACAATTATGGATTCTGAAACTCATTGGGTTAATAGACCTATTATTCCTAACAAATTAAAATCAGGAATAGATATTTTTTCTGAGGAGGCGTAGTCATGAATATAGAAAAATTTTTGGGGGAAAAGAACTATAACTTCAAAGACATAGTTGAGGAATTTAAAGTTATAGATAAGTTTAAGGAAGTTAAGCAAAATCCTAAATTTCATGGCGAAGGAAATGTTTATGAGCATACCAAGTTAGTATGCAGCGAAGTTTTAAAGCTTGAAGAATGGGAAGGTTTAGAGGATAAAGAAAAGGTAATTTTGTATACAGCAGCACTATTTCATGACATAGGTAAGGTTATTACTACAAGGGAAGAAGATGGACAAATAATCTCACCTAAGCATGCTATAAAGGGTGCAAAGATGTTTAGATACTTAGCCTATAGAGAATATGAATTTGATAAGTCTATAAGAGAAGAAATAGCGGCACTCATTAGATACCATGGGCTGCCTCTGTACTTTATCGAAAAAGAAGATATAGATTACCATCTTATAAAGGCAGCTGAAATCACTAATATGAAACTGCTTTATTTATTAGGAAAATGTGATTTGCTTGGAAGGTACTGTGAAGATAAGGCAGCCTTGCTTGAAAGGGTTTTTTATTTTAAAACCTATGCAGAAGAATTAGGTTGTTTTTATGGACCTAAGAAATTTAAGAATGACTATACAAGGTTTTTGTATCTTACAGGAAATAAGGTTTATCCTGGAGCAGAGATTTTTGATAATAGAAGCTTTGAAGTAATAATTATGATGGGACTTCCTTTAGCTGGAAAGGATACTTATATAAAGTGTAATCTTAAGGGGGTAAAAGTAATATCCTTAGATGATATTAGAGAAGAACTTAATATTTCACCTTCTAAAGATTTTGGAAAAGTTGGAGCAGTGGCGTTTTCTAAGGCAAAGGAATATTTAAGAAGAAAGGAAAGCTTTGTCTGGAATGCTACGAATTTAAGAAGAGAGAATAGGCAAAAATTAATTAGACTATGCACAGCTTATGGAGCAAAAGTAAAGTTTGTTTATTTAGAGGTGCCTTATAGAGAGTTGATTTTAAGGGATAATAAAAGAGAAAGATATGTGCCTATTAAAGTAATAGATAACATGATAAAAAATATGGATATGCCTGAAGCAGAAGAAATTTGTTAACAAATTATTTTGCTAATTATAAGAAATAGTGTATTATAAACCTATATTTAATAATGTAAGTGAGGGATTAATAATGAGATTTTTACCATTTATCAATGGAAAACTTTTTTTGGTGATATATGGGATTTATGCAGTAGCATTAATAATATTATTGTCAAAGAAATTAAAAGGTAATGATGAATATTATGTGGTAGCAGATTTAGATGAAGTACAATATTATGTTTTAGATAATAAATATAGTTTGGAGAATATGTTTTACTATATAACGTACAGGCTATATGCTAAAGGAATTCTATTAAAAGATGAAGAAGAAAAAACTTTTTATGTAAATAAGTCTGTTTCCACATATTTATCAAGTATTGAAAAAAAAGTATACAGTTTATATTTAGAAAAGTTTGCACCAAAGGATTTTAAATCAAGTATGCTAAATGAAAATCAGTTTAAAGGGTATTATTATAGCATTTATAATGAATTAATAACAAAGGGATTAATTAAAGATAGTAAGATGATAAAAAAGAATAAATCTACTTTAAAAATGGGAATGCTTATTATATTTATTCCAGGGGTTTGGAGACTTATTGGAGGAATAGCAAGTAATATGCCAGTAACAGCCCTAGTAATGGAAATTATTATAACTTTTGTTACAATAATGGTCGTGTTATCTAGTTTAGTTAATGATAACTTGACCAATAAGGGATATGCTTCTAAAAGAGCATTTAAAAAGCAATATAATTCAATAATTAATGATTCTGACAGTAGCTCTAACAGTAATGGAAGTTATGCAAATATTATGGGGGGCTTTTTAATTGGATCAGCATGGATGAATTTTTTAGGTGTAAATAATATATATAAAAATAGTGGTAGTGATACATCTACTTTTTTTGACAATGATAGTAGTTTTGATTCTTCTGATAGTAGTGGTTCTTCTGATAGTAGTGATTCGGGAAGTTCTTGTTCTTCATGCTCATCTTGTGGAGGCTGTGGTAGTGGAGGAGATTAATTTTGAAAAGATTAATTTTGCAATGGCATATTACTGCAAGGTGTAATAAAAGATGTAAGCATTGCTATCAAGAAGACTACAGTGGGGAAGAATTTACAATAGAAAAATTAAAGGAATTAGGGTCTCAATATTTAGAACTTTTATATGAGTATAATAAAAATTGTAATGAAAAAATGAAGGGACAAATAAATATAACTGGGGGAGAACCATTTATTAGAGAAGATATTTGGAAGCTTTTAGACTTTTTTAAAAAGAATGCTGAGTATTTTGATTTTGGAATACTTACTAATGGTTCACTTTTAAATGAGGAAAATGTTATTAAACTAAAAAGTTACAATCCTAAAATGGTACAAGTAAGTTTAGATGGAAGTAAAAAAGTTCATGATGAAATAAGAGGCGCAAATTCTTATAATGAAGTTATAAAAGCATTAAAACTATTAAGAAAATACAAGATAAAATCATTAGTTTCATTTACTGCAAATAATAAGAACTATAAAGAATTTAAGAATGTAGTAAAGGCAGCTAAAAAGTGTAAGGCATATAAGGTTTGGACAGATAGAATGGTCCCAATTGGCTCAGGAAACTGTGGGGAAATTAAAACTTTAAGTAAAAAAGAAGTGGTTGAATATATAAATATAATACGTAAAGAGCAATTAAATGTATTAAATAAATTTACTAAAACTAAAATTGTTGGTGGAAGAAGTCTACAATTTTTAAATGGAATTAGTGAGTGTTATAAATGCAGTGCAGCAGATGGACTAGTAGTACTTCTTGAAAATGGAGATGTAATGCCTTGTAGAAGATTACCAATTGTAGCAGGGAATATACAAAATTCAAATTTAAAAGAAATTTATTTTAATTCAAAAGTATTTAAAGATTTAAGAGATTTTAAGGAAAAGCCTAAAGGCTGTACAAAATGTAATTTTTTTAATTTATGTAAAGGTGGAGCTAAGTGTATAGCTTATGGTGTATATGGTGATTACAAAATTGGAGATTATGGCTGCATTCTTAAGAATGAAGAAGGCTAATACCTATAATATATATTCTAAGATAGACTAGCTTAGCACTAATACAGCAAGCTAGTCTGTTTTAGTTAATCTTAAAAAGAAGGCAGGTTTATAATAACAAGTTCAAGTAAGCACTTACAAAGTCCCCTCAAGATGTAAACTTTGGAAGTTAAGTAAAGTTTATAGAGAAAAATTCGATATAAATAAAGCATAGGAAAAGTGTTATATAAGCATCAAAGGAGACAGTTTTAGATTATGAATAATATTAAAGATAAATTATTTAGAATAATAGCAATTATATTAAATACTATATATGTTATTGCAATAGTGCCGGTTGGGTTTGCATTCCTTGTGGCAGGTGCAATGATATTTGATACACCAAAGTCGGCTGGAGATCCGAGGGCATGGTTATTCTTTTTTCTTACTTTATCAATACCAGTAGTAATGTTTTTAGCATGTGTAAGCTCTATTATCTTAGTATCTAAAAAATCCAACACTAAAGCGTTTTTATGCAGTATATCGCCAATAGCATACATTTCTATTATTGTGTTAATTAATTGGTTATTTACAACTATAAAGGGGTAATTTAGTTACGTCTACCTCAAACTATAATTATTCTCCTTACCGTGTATTTCTACAGTGAAATTTTTGCACATTTCTAAAATTCTACTTCCTATGATTTCATCAAAGTACAAGAGCTTTTCTACGGTGAATTCTGAAGATATTATAGGCAAATTTTTCATGTATCTGTAATTTATTATTTCAAAGGTTATATTTATATCCGATTCAGTAAGCTTGCCTTTATAGAGATCATCTATTATTAAGACCTCCTTATTTTTTACTATTTGGAAATAGCTAAGTGCCTGATTTTTGTAGTTTAGGCGTTAGTTATTCCACTTTGGTCTTCTCTTACAAGTTCATTTAAAGTTTTTCCAAGTAGTGTTTCAAATTGCTTTGCTACATCAAAAATATCTTGGTCTGCTGCTGAAGTTTTCACTTTTGAAAAGCTTTGTTTTTGATTACATCCTTTCCGTTTGCATTTCTAAAGGAACAAAAGTTCATGAATGAATAAGTGGTATAAAAATATCATCAACGATTTCACTTACTGTTTTATCAGATATAGGTTCATGAGTAGTGAGAATTTCATACCGCAATAAATCTATAGGTAGTGAAATAATTCTAGGACTAACCTTTTTAAGATTTACCTCTCCTCTAAGTTCAGCATTTTTTAAAATCGTCATCATGGATTTTGACAATGTGTCTTCGTTATTTTTACTTACTATTTGTGGTATTGAAGATATTATATGACTACTAGAGTCTACCATGAGGCCGTGTATGGTTTCGGCACTAATGGCTTGAAGAGGTTTTGCTATTTCTTCAAGCAGAATAATTACATCATTTCGAAGGTTACCTGTATTAGGAGCATCAGTAATAGGTTTATGTATATGTTTTTGTATTGTTGAAATTACAAGTGTTGGTTTATTTGGCCAACGACGATATAAAACTGCCTTATTTGTCTTTGCTCGTGCAGCAACTCCCTCCATAGTTAGATGAGAATAACCTACATTATTGAGTTCATCCCAAGCAGCTTGAAGTATTGCAGCTTCAAGGATCTTTCCACGTCGTCTAGTTACCGTATTTTTGTTTTCATCGCTGCAAGATTTAGTAGGCTCGGTAGAAAAGTTATTTTTTTGCTCATCCATATTGCTAACACCATCCTTTTGAAAAGTTTTATTTTTTCTATTGCATTTATCGTAAACTTATTATATCATACAAATAAGGAACTGTGCGTTTCTTATTTTTAAAAAGAAAAAATACATAAAAGTTAATAGGAATTGATTTTGAAAAAATAACCAATATATTGAAGGGAGTAATGATTAATGAAAAAACTAGGTTTAATGTTCATATTATCCACATTTTTAGGAATCTCCATATTAACAGGGTGCAGTAGCCCAGATAAAAGTAATGCTAAAACCACTGTAAATGTAGAACATAGTGATAAATGTGGAACAGTATATTTAATGGCAGGTAAAATTAATACCAATGAAAATGTAAATATATCCTCAAAAATTACTGCTAAAGTTGCTGAAACATATGTTGATATTGGTTCAACGGTGAAAAAAGGCGACCCACTCATGAAGCTGGATTCAAAAGACCTTGAAGCACAGGTAGCTAAGGAAGAGGCCAGTGTAGGAACGGCTCAAGCAAATTTAGCTAAAACCCAAAGCGGGTCCAGACCAGAACAAATATATAAAGCTCAGGCTTTAGTGGATAGTGCAAATGTCAGTTATGAAAATGCCAAGAAGAATTATGAAAGAAATCAAAAACTTTTTGATACTGGAGCTATTTCAAAATCTCAATTGGAGCAGTTTCAGACAGCGTTAGCTGAAGCTGAGGCATCCTATAAATCATCAAAAGCAGAATTGGATATTTTAAATAAAGGAGAAGCACAAGAAACTATTAATGTTGCAGAGTCACAAGTAAAAGAGGCTCAGGCAGCATTAGATATTTCAAAAATTCAAATGGACAATTCCGTTATTGTTTCACCTATATCTGGAGTTGTGACAGCAAAGGATATTAGAACTGGAGAATTAGCAGCAGCAGGAGCTAATTTGATGAATATCGTAAATTCTGATGCAATGGTGGTAGATGCTTATTTGCCTGCAGAATATATAAATAAAATAAAAGTTGGACAAGAAGTGGTTATTAAAGCAGTAGAAGTCCCAGACAAGGAATTTAACGGTGAAATATCTGTAATTGATTCTGTAGTTAATTTAAAAAATAAAAATATT
Source organism: Clostridium sp. JS66 (assembly GCF_033561535.1). Lineage (NCBI taxonomy): Bacteria > Bacillati > Bacillota > Clostridia > Eubacteriales > Clostridiaceae > Clostridium > Clostridium sp. JS66. Next base: position 2,236,643 of record NZ_CP131467.1, read on the forward strand.
CTTGTTAAGGTGAAGTTTAAAAATCAGGATGTAGAATTGAAACCAGGTATGTTTGCCGAAGTTGGCGTAAAAAATTAGGGAGGATGATAAAAATGAAGGAAAAACGAAAGTTAATAATTTTAGTTATATTTGTTACAATGTTAATAACCCTTGGAAGCGTAGGATATTACTACTGGCATAACAATACATATTATATTTCTTCTGAAGATGCAAAGGTATCTGGGGATTTTGTGAAGATATTACCTGAGGTGTCAGGAAAACTTGTTGAATTCAATGTTAAAGAGGGGGATAAGGTAGTGAAAAATCAAATCATTGGTCGTATTGATGCTGTTGGATTAGATGATTCCAGTATAGATGAATCCCTTTTGAGGGCACCTATGGATGGAGTAATTATTAAAAAGCAGGCAAATGTTGGGGAGTATGAATTAAGTACTTCAGCTCCTACTCTTGCCATGGTGGTAGACCCAAGCCAGTTATATGTAACTGCAAATATCGAAGAGAGTAAGGTTGAAAATATAAAATTGGGTCAGCAGGTAGATATAAATTTTGATGAGTTTAAAGAAAAAGATTTTAAAGGAAAGGTGGATTCTATAGGTAAAGCATCAAATTCAGCATTTTCTATGCTTCCCTCTTCTTCAAGTGGCACTTTTACAAAAGTAGTTCAGAAAGTACCTGTAAAAATTAAGTTGGATAAAACAGATGGTAATCTTTTACCCGGAACCAATGCAGTCATAAAAATCCATATAAAGTAGGTGGGTAGTAATGGAAAATAAAAAGAATATTTCATATAAATGGCTTACAATGAGTGTAGTTGTATCGGCACTTTTTATGGCAAACTTAGATACCAGCGTTGTCAATCTTTCCACCTCAAAAATGATGCAAACCTTTAGTGTATCCCTTGATCAAATACAGTGGGTAATAAGTGCTTATACATTGACACTGGGAGTTACTATACCATCAACAGGATATTTAAGTGATAGATTTGGATTAAAAAAAGTGTTTGTTATTGCTTTGATCTTATTTACATCTGGTTCATTAATGTGTGGTATTTCATGGAACTTAATGTCTATTATAGTAGCACGAATTACTCAAGGAGTAGGAGGAGCCTTCATTATATCACTTGGTATGACAATATTAATGACTACTTTTGATAAAAGTGAAATGAGTATGGTTGTGGGTATTATTGGTATCTGTGTTATGGCTGCTCCTGCTCTAGGCCCCACTCTTGGAGGGTATATCATTCAGAATCTTGATTGGAGGTTTATTTTCTTCATTAATATTCCAATAGGGATACTCAGTACAATATTAGCTATGATCATACTTAGAGAATCACAGCACAAAGCTTCGCAACACTTTGATATCATAGGTCTTGTGACTTCAGCTGTTGGAATGTCAGCTATTCTTTATGTGCTGGGAAAAAGTAATGTGGATTGGAGCGATATTAAAAATATAATCATAATGATAGTAGGATGTTATAGTATGTTCATGTTTGTTGTTAATGAACTGCTAATCCCTGAACCTATGCTTAATTTGAGACTTTTAAAGAATTACACTTTTTGCATGAGTAACATTATTATGAACGTTGCTTTATTGGCTCTCTATGGAGGTGTGTTTCTTATGCCTATATTTCTTCAGCAGATTAAAGGATTAGATTCTATGCAAGCAGGCTTAATACTCTTTCCTGAAGCAATAGCAACTGCAATTTCTATGACGGTTTACGGAAAAATAGGGAATAAACTGGATACAAGGATATTTGCTATATCTGCTTTGGTATTAATTGGTTTAAATAGCTACAGTATGTCCAAAATTACATTGGAAACTTCTAATACAATTATAACTGTTCTGTTAATGATAAGAGGTTTTGGAGTAGGGTTTCTTATAGCGCCAGTTCAAACAATGGGGTTTAGTGCATTGCCAAAGTCTGTAATGTCAAATGCTTCAGCACTTTTAAATACAGTAAAGCAAGTAGGTACATCTATCGGAATTACTTTGATTACAAGTATCATGCAGAGTAGAACCACAATCAATTATTCGAATTTATCTCAACAGGTAAATTATTTTAATCCCAATAGCATGAACCTGTTTAAAATGCTGCAGGGAGTTATGGTACAATCTGGAGTATCTCCAAGCGATGCTCAAGCTGGAGCATTAAGTCAGCTTTTTGGAATAGTTGCAAAACAAGCTCAGCTTCAAGCACTGAATGATACTATGTTAGTCATTTCAGTCATCACAGCAATTATTGTTATTCCCACATTTTTATTAAAAGAAGGTAAGCAATTAGAAGATGGAATGGCAAAGGGTATGGAAAAAGGAAATTAGTATAAGTCATGATTGACATGAAAAAATAACAATGCTATATTAATGGTAAAGTTATATAAAGTATCCTTCGGGGTTGGGTGAAATTCCCTATCGGCGGTATAGCCCGCAAGCCATTTGGCAGATTCGGTTAAATTCCGAAGCCGACAGTATAGTCTGGATGAAAGAAGGTGAATGAATAATATTGTATATTGTTAAATTTAACAATATGTTTATTGTGTTTACTAACCCCTAGGAAAACCTAGGGGTTATTTTTATGTTAAAAAAAGTTGGTATATAGAAATTTATTTTTACTCTATAGATGTTTTATATAGCTTTATATCAAGGTACACAATACTTTATATAAGGAAAAGAGGTGAATTTTAGTGGGAGACTTATGTGTTTAAATATCTCCTGCTAAAAATGAAAAATGGGACATTATTATCTGGGTTTTGATGCAGGTACTCAAAGTGTAAAAGTAGCTGTATATGATGAAAATATGAAATGTATAGTAAAATCATCTAATAAGACAACTTTAAAATATCCACATCCAGGATGGGTTGAAATGGATGCAGATGAATATTTTTTGCTTACAAAACTAGGAATTAAGCAGTGCATAAAACAGTTGAAAGATAAAAAAATTGATCCTGGACAAATCAAAGCAATTATGGGTGATGGAATCATCTGTGGAGTTGTTGGCATAGATGAGAATGGGAAGGCAATTACGCCTTATATAAACTACCTGGATTCAAGAACGCAAAGTGATGTTGAAAACCTTAAAAAATTGGATCTTGATATTTGGGGAAGAGAAACGGGTAATGCTGATCCAAGCTGTATGTTTCCTGCATTACATGCACGATGGATTTTGGAAAATATTAAAGAATTTCAAAAAAGAGGAAAGAAATTTGTTCATAATGCTCCTTATATTTTAATGAATCTTGCAGGTTTAAAGAGCAGTGCTGCCTTTATTGATTGGGGAACCATGTCAGGTTGGGGACTTGGATATCGTGTATATGAAAAGGAATGGTCTGATAAGCAGCTTAACATATTGGGAATAGACAAAAGTTATATGCCTAAAATTGTAAAACCCTGGGATGTTATTGGTACTCTGTCAGAAGGTGTTGCAGAGGAAACTGGATGCCCTCATGGCATACCAATTTGTGCTGGAGCGGGTGACACCATGCAGTCCATGCTTGGAAGTGGAATACTTGAAGCAAATAAAGCTGTGGACGTTGCTGGAACTTGTGCTATGTTTTGCGTTTCAACAAATGGAATTATTCCAGAACTAAGTAAGAAGGGAAGTGAATTGATTTTTAACAGTGGTACTTTGGAGAATACATATTTTTATTGGGGATTTGTTAGAACTGGAGGTTTGGCACTGAGATGGTTTAAGGATAGTATTTGTAAGAAATCTGATGACGACAGTTATTATAGAGCACTTAGTGAAGGAGCGGAAAAGGTTAAGCCTGGATGCAATGGTGTGATTTTTTTACCATATTTAACTGGTGGATATGGAGAATTTTCAAATGTTAAGGGCTGTTTTTTGAACATGACCTTAGATACTGACCAATTTGTCTTATGGAGATCTGTTTTGGAGGCTATTGCATATGATTATATGGAAATTACAAATGATTATAGAAATGCTGGAATTGAAATAAATAGAATTACCATAACTGAAGGTGGAAGTAGAGATCATCTTTGGAATCAAATTAAAGCAGACATTATGCAAAGTGAGGCAATTACATTAGAAGTTTCAGGTGGTGCTGTACTTACAAATTGTATTGTTGCTTCCTATGCAGTGGGTGATACACAGGATTTAAAGAAAGCACTTGCAGGTAACTTAAAAATCATAAATAAGTATACTCCTGATATCAATAATTCAAAAATTTATAAAGAGCATTATAAACTTAGAAAAAATGTATTAAATAATGTAGCTAGTAATGTAAAGTTGTAAAACGGTACAAATTATACAGAAGAACATGAAGCAATAAATGAAAATATGGAGTTTTAGTTACATATAAATATTTTAAATTGCAATAATATTTTATATAATTAAAGCAGAGATATTAAAGGGAGGAATTAGAATATGAAATTCTGTTGGAGTACATTAACAGTTAAAGATTTAGAGGAATCTTTAAAGTTTTATGAAGATATTGTTGGACTTAAGATTCAGCAAAGATTTAAAGGTGGACCAGGAATGGAAATTGCCTTTTTAGGAGAAGGGGAAACAAAGATAGAACTTGTATATAACTCAAATGTGAAAGAAGTAAATTATGGTGCCGATATTTCCCTTGGTTTTGAAGTGAATTCAGTAGATCAAATGATGGAGCTTGTTAAGTCAAAAGGAATAGCTATACATAGCGGACCATTTCAGCCTAATCCACATGTTAAATTCTTTTTTGTGTTAGACCCAAATGGGCTAAAAATTCAATTTGTAGAGAATATGTAGTAAAAAAGCACCAAGCTATGAATTAAGTTTTATAGCTTGGTATTTTTTTATATTACTGCTGAGTTATTTATCATTACTAATAATTTATGTGTTTAATGATATATGAAAAACAAAACTATCCATTTATACCTGAATAAGACTTTTTATAGTATAATGATAATGAAATTTACCTTAATTTCAAATAACTTACTAATATTGGAGGCACTATAATTATGAAAAACAAGTTAATCATTATGCTGTGTATTGTAGGCGCGACTTTTTCTATGTCAACTAAAGTAATGGCTTCAACTAACATTCAGCGTATTTGTGGTGATGACAGGTATAATACAGCCATCGAAATTTGCAAAAGTGGTTGGACAAATGGTTCGAAATACGCGGTCCTAGCTAGTGGAGAAAATTTCCCTGATGCTCTTAGTGCAGCCCCACTTGCTAAAAAATATAATGCACCTATTTTATTGAATCCAGGAACAACTCTAGACACTAGAGTTGAAGATGAATTAAAAAAGTTAGGAGTAAAACAGGTATTTATTATTGGTGGAACAGCAGTTATATCTGATACAGTTAAAAATAAACTTGAAAACCTAAATATTAAAACTACAAGACTTTGGGGACAAGATAGATATGAAACTGCAGTTAAGGTTGCAGAGCAGTTAGATTTTAAAGGCGAAATATTTGTGGCTAATGGAGAAAATTTTCCCGATGCAGTATCAGCAGCACCCATTGCAGCTAAAAAATCTATGCCGATTATACTTACACCTAGTAATAATCTACCAACTTCTGTAATTAAATATATGAAAAATAAAAATATATCAAAGACATATGTAATTGGTGATGATTCTGTAGTGAGTAAAGATATTTTTTATTCGCTGCCTAATGCTGAAAGAACATATGGTGATAGTAGATATGATACTAATATTGCAGTATTAAATAAATTTAAAAATGAACTTGACTTTAGTAAAATTTATTTTGCTAATGGTGAAAATTTTCCCGACGCGTTAGCAGGCTCGGCTTTAGCATCAAAAAATTCATCTGCTATTATATTAGTAAATGATGATTCTGGACAACCCACTAAAGATTTTGTACTTTCCAAAATACCTTCACAGTGTGAAGCTAATATAATTGGTGGAAGTAAGGTGATATCAGATGAACTAATAAATTATATGATATATCCTGCAGGTAACACTAATGGTAATGTATGTTTACAGGGACTTGCTGCTAAACAAGGAGAATGGGTTTATTATACTACTTATCCATTTGGAGGTTTATATAAATCTAAGGAAGATGGCAGTTCAACTACAAAGTTAGACAATGGTATATATAGATACATAAATGTTGTTGGAGATTGGATTTATTATTCCACAGGATTTGAAATATACAAGATGAAAACTGATGGATCTAGCAAAACAAAAATAATTGGTGATATCTCATTCTCATGTAAGAACATGATTGTAATTGGAAATACAATTTACTATCTTCAAGATACTAATAAAGATGGTAAAAATCATTTATGTAAAATAAATACAGATGGTTCAGGAAACACAATACTAAATGAAGAAGACAGTATTTTGAGTTTAAATATAGTTGGAAACTGGATTTATTATATAAATGAATCTGATAATTCTAAAATATATAAAATGAAACTTGATGGTTCAAGTAAGATGAAGGTAATAGATGATGCTGCTCATCAAATTCTTTTAGCAGATGGATTTATATATTATTCCACTGCTAATGGGATTTATAAGACAAAGCTTGATAACTCAAAAACTGTTAATGTTGTTAGTGGATTTGATATGAATGATTCATTTAATATTGAAAATAATTGTATTTATTATGTGTCAACAGATGGTTGTTTATATAAAGTTAAAACAGATGGCAGTGAAAATGTGAAACTGATAAATATTAAAATGCTAGATTTTAAGTTTGGTGGAAGTCCTAGTATATTTAATCCTAATATTGTAGGTGATTGGATTTATTATGACTGTTTTACTTTTATTTCTGCTGAAGACACTGTTACATGGTTATACAAAAGTAAAATAGACGGTTCTGAAAATGTAAATTTGCATCTTAAATACTTACAAGACAAATCAATGAAATAAAAAACTTCCTGTGTTATAAACCGCATGTTTAAATTAGCATGCGGTTATCTAGTTTCCGCATCTACACAAACGTCTATTTATGGATCTACCATATTTTAATACAGAATCCAATAATTGAAGGCTACATGGTTACTTCTTATTTAGTATTTTTCCTGACTTATCTATAACAAACTTTTGTCCATTAATTTTTACTTTAGATTGTCCTTTAGAAAATGGCATTACTAAATTATATTTCGGTTCTATAACCATACTTCCACTCTTGTCCACAAAGCCCCATTTCCCATTTTTCTTGACAGGTGCTAATCCTTCACTAAACTCAAGTGCAAAGTCAAATTTATTATCTATAATTACTTTTCCAGTTTTATCTATGAATCCCCATTTTCCACTTTTTTTAATTGCTGCAACTCCCTCAGAAAAAAAAGATGCTTCTTCAAAATCAGGTTTAATTATTTTTTTCCCAGTTTTATCTATAAAACTCCATTTTTTATTTTTTTCAACTGCTGCAACTCCCTCAGAAAAAGAAAGAGTTTCTTCAAAATCGGGTTTAATTATTTCATTTCCAGTTTTATCTATAAATCCCCATTTTCCATCTCTCCTAACACTTAATGCATCTTGGTTAAAAAATAAAGAAGCTTTTTCATATTGAACTTTTGTAACAGGCTTACCACTTTTATCTATAAAACCATATTTATTATCTAATTTTACTTTAAACATGTTGTCATTATACATAAAGTTTATTTCATCATATTTAGGTTCTACTAGTACTTTCCCTAATAGGTTTATAACACCAAATTTATTGTTTAATTCTACTAATGAAAATGTTTTAAAAAGTGGAGTAACCTTATCGTATTTAAATCTTTGTACGCAAGTAAGCACTAAAAAGCTTAAAATTATTATCATAATAATTATCGGTATGTATATAAGTATTTTTTTCTGATTTTTGAAAATCATCATAATTATCATTCCTTTCTCTGTGATATCGCACAAAACTTGTTACAGAATTAAATACAAATAAATGGGATGATTTATTTTCTTAAATTTAAGCATTTGATTTTGAAATGACAGGTTCAATACCAGTTATATTTTATTTAAATCCTCAAATTGGAACTCTCTATATAACAGTATCATTTTTTACCATGATTTTAAATATATTCTTGTACATAAGATGAATTAATTAAATCTTGTTTTTATTTAATTCATTTTAATTTATGACATATATGATATAATAAAAAGTACTGACAAAAATAAACTATAGATTTGACAGCAAGCTAATAAAAACTATTAGTTTTCAGTTTGAATTGTAATAGTTTTTATTTTATTACCATTTTCTACAGGATATTTGAGAAAATTATAGAATTATATTTAAAAGATAACATGACTTAAACTTATTGAAAAAGATGTATCAGTAAAAGCAGACTTAAAAGATAAGCTTCGAGGGATGGTATCCTAGAGAGAGTTACTAGACATATAATAATAAGATATAGAAAATATAAATTACACATTAGTTTACGAAAATGGAAGATGGACAGCAGATGATTGTGCTAATTATGATTGGAATGATTTCCAATATAGGGATAACCATATTAGTAAAGTACAAGGTTTCTAGTTTTTGAAAGGTAACAGGTACATTTAAGAAATTGGTAGCAAATTAATTTAAGGAAAAAGTGCTAATCTTATGAGGATGAAGCACTTTTTTCTTTACTATTAACTTAATTCTATGAAGTGTATAAAAGAGAAATTTAGTGCAACCTTTAAAAATTTTGGCTATAATATAAGCAATAGTTATTATATTAATTCATAAAACTATAAAGGAGAGGGATTGATATAGAAGTAATAGGAAATATAGGATTTATTATTTTTTTTGTAGCTATATTTGCAACCCTAATATTTGAATACCTGATTAGGGAGAACATAGTAAAACCAAGTAAGGTTTCAAGGATATTTTATCAAGATGATGAAAAATTCATCAATTATTGGAGAAAAGTACAAGAAAAAGGAAGATTAAAGTATAGTATTTATGATGCTGTTTATAAGATTATTATCATAGGTATAATAGAGGTTGCAATGTATGGAATTGGCATGGTGTATAAATTGGAAAGTCAAATACCGATGACACCAGCTCCATATTTAATAGCTGGCATTATTTTTGTTCTAATGAATTACTTTTTATTGTGGGATGACAACAAAAATAGATATAACCGATTAAAAGATAAAGAAAATAAGGAATATGAAAAATAATTAAAATTTTATTTTAAACATAGTAAAAAGACATGTTACTAATCTAATGTAAAGTAGACATGTCTTTTATTATTAATTTTGTTTCTACAATATATTTTTTTAAAATTCAACCTTGCTAATAATAAAGCATTTTATAATCAATTTATAGAAGAAATAGCCGATATATGTAATATATACAATGAAATTATATATTTAAGTATATTATTTTTATTAACAGTAAAATTGTATTAAAATAGAAAGTATAAGGAGAAAATTTAACATGAATATAGGAGATGAAGAATTTTTTAATTCATTAAAGACAGTATTTATAGTATTACCACAATTATTCTCTTCTGATGTGGCCATGACACTTACTAATAAAGAAGAGTATATTTTATTTAGGCAGGCAAAAACTTTTCAATTAAGTGTTTATGAAGGAATGACAATACCACAAGGAGGAGTTTCAGATAAGGCAATAAAAACTAAACAAGTCCATTCACTTCGTTATCCGAAAGAAACATTTGGTTTTCCAATAGTAGCTTATGGAGTACCTGTTATTAATCCTGATACTGGTAATTTAGTAGGAACTGTAACATATGCTATTTCTTTAGAAAAAGAAGATTTAACAATTGAAATGGCAAATGAATTACTGAAATTTTCAGAAGAACTAGCAGCATCTTCTCAAGAATTAGCAAGTTCTACGGAAGAGTTATCTAGTAATAGTCAAAATGTTAATCATTTAATAAATGAGACTCAAACAGGTATTACAAGTATGGATGATATAATTAAGTACATAAAAGGTATTGCAGATACTACAAACTTGTTAGGACTTAATGCAGCAATTGAAGCAGCAAGGGCTGGAGAGCAAGGGAAAGGTTTTTCAGTAGTAGCTGGAGAAATAAGAAAACTTGCTGCAAATAGCAAAGATTCAACGGCACAAATTAATGAAACCTTATCTAAAATTAAGGAAGATATAAATAGTATTATAAGTGTTTTGAATGGGTTTTCTATTACAAGTGAAACGCAGGCTGCACAAGCTCAGCAGATAGCTGTTGGAAGTCAAAAATTAAATGAATTATCTACTAAACTTTTAAAACTATCTGAGGATATTCATAACTAAAGTTTAGTTCTTCTATCAAAACAATATTTTATATAAGAAGAATTAAATATAAATGTTTTCTACATAACTTTAAAATAACCTTTAACTATTGAGTGAAAATAGAAAGTCTACAGTTCTTATAAAATAAGGATTTGTAGATTTTTATTTTATGATTTGATTCCATTTTAATAAAATATATATTAATCTTTGGCATATATGATATAATAAAAGGTGATGGCAAAAATAAAGTATAGATTTGACAGCAAGCTAATAAAAGAAAGAGGTGCTTACCATAAAAAGCAAATATGAAATAAAAGCCAATGAATATGAAATAAAAGAAAACATTGCATATGTAAAGTTAAGAAAAAAAGATGGTACATTTATTGATACAAAAATAGATGCTGAGGATTTAAAAGCGGTTTTAGAAAAGGGAACATGGTTTGCAGAATGGAATAAAGAATTTAATAATTACTTAGCTCTAACTTTAAATCACCAATCTGTAAAGGGTAAAATTGTAAAAGAAAAGCAAACGTTACATTCATTTATATTAGGGACACACACTAAAACTCCTATTAGACATCTTAATGGAGATACTTTAGATAATAGAAAATGTAATATAGAAATATACAATCAAAACAATGTAGTTAATGATTATGAAACTGTTGATTCAGAAAGTGTTTATATCATACTTAGAGATAAATATGGTAGAAAAAAAGAAAGAACTTTAATTGATAGTGAAGACTTAGATAGAGTGATAAATAGCAGTAATTCATGGGTTTATTACATGAGCCAGGGAGAGCATTATGCTGTAGCAAATACTCCTAATGGTAGAATTTATTTGAAAGACTTTATAATGAATACTCCAGAAGACATGGTTACAAAATACATAAGCCACAATACCTTAGATAATAGAAAGTGTAATTTAGAGAGTGTTTCTATAAGTGAAGAGACTCTAGAAGAAGATCAAAATAAATAGATTTTTTTGGATAAAAGATTGGTTGTTCATAACGATTTGAAAAATCGATAATGCAGCGGCCATTTTTTATTTTTACCACAAAAAATAAAAGAACCAGAAACTTAGCTGTATTTAGCGCAGCACAAATTATAAATGCATCAATCCCAGAAGATATTCATGCACTCATTGATGATAAAGATTTAGTAAAATACGGGTGGACGATGGCGTCATTGTGTCAATATTATTTAGAATGGTCATATTTAATTGATATGAAAAATGAGGTTGCTATTGAGTATAGTGATTTATACGAGCCAATTATTAAGCTATTTGAGAGAGGTGGAAAAATTAGTTATCATCAAAATGAACTTATATGTGGAGGAGTAGGGTGGCCGCATAATTGTTACTCTTTTCCTAGAAAAGTTTTTATAGAAGAAATTAATAATCAAATTCTTGATAATATAAATTTAGAATATAAGTACTGATGGTAGACAAGCCAATACATAAAAGATGTAGTGAAGTTTATCTTAGAAAATAATATCATTCATAAAATTGGGCTTACCTTTAAAAGTAAGCAAATTTTTCACTAAAAATTTTGGTTACCATATAATCACATTCAACCATGCATTGTTCAACAATATAAAAATATTTGTTGTATCAATTTTTATTGTGCTCATATTTTTATTTTCATCATTTACAGTAAAAGGATTCATCATCCAGCACCAATCACCATCGAGCCACACTGAATTGTTGAGTTTTTTATTAAGTTCCCTACTTGGTGCTGTTAGAGGATTATCCTCTCTTATTATTCATAAAATATTTCCGTACCTTTCTTCTAATAAATTTATAACATTTTAACCTTTATAGCTCTTATTTTTCTGGTATTATCCCAATATAATCTGTATCAAATAGTTAATAAAAAAATCTATCAATATTCAGATTCTTTATTTCTAACTGTCCTACATTAAGAAAGTCTGATATACGATAACATAAGTTGCCAATACTAACAATGCTAAAGTTTTTGAGAATGCGCTTGAGGATTCAAATGCAGTATATGGTTATAGAACTTCTAAAACTGGAAGTGTAAAGACATTTGCAGATGATGATTGGTCAGACCCTAATTTAGTTGACTATTATAGAGAAAAAAGAATAGAATATAATAAAGAAAATGATTCTAATATTCAATTGGCTAGTAAAAAAGATGGAAATGCTGAAATGATAAATAAATATATTGAAGCAAAAAAAATTGAAAATTATAGACCTTGAAAACTTAAGGATACACATTTAATAAAATATGTTAAGTTGTTTTTGTAGTGGGGGGTACAATATGTCAGAAGTTTTTATAACAGCAGATACACATTTTGGCGATACAAATATTATAATATATGAAAAAAGACAATTTTCAAGCATTGAGGATATGGATGAGCAAATAATTGCTTCATGGAATAGCGTAGTAAATGAAGATGATACGGTATTTCATCTTGGAGATGTGGGCTTGTATCCATTATTGAAAATGAAGGATATTATTAAGAAGCTGAATGGAAAAAAGATACTGATTATGGGTAATCATGATAATTATCTAACATTAGATGAGTGGATGGAATGTGGCTTCGATGAAGTATATAAATATCCAATTATCTATAACGAGTTTATAGTAATGCAACATCAGCCTCCACAGTACATTAATTCTGCAACTCCGTTTTTCTATATATATGGACATGTTCATGGAACTGAGATGTATCCAACTGTCACGAAACAATCAGCATGTGTTAGTGTAGAACGGTGGAATTATGCTCCAGTTAAATTTGAGCATTTAAAAAAATGTGTAGATGAACTACCTAAGTAGAATCATCAAAAATCGAAAAGACTTTGAGAATGAGGAGTTTATTGTATATAATTTTGGATTTAGTAAGGATAGTATGAAAAAATAAGAGAAACGAGCATAGATGAATATTAAAAACTTCTAAAAGTTGCAGAAGACATGCTTGCAAATATAAAAGGTATACAAACTAGAGTAGAAGCTTACTGCATAATTCAAATTCTCTAGTAAGTTTGGTAATAATATAAAAAAATATACGCTAATAGCAAAATTCCAGTGGATGCTAAGATGGTGTCTATTGGAATTTTTATTCCTAAGGTTTAACTTGGGATACAATATAATATAAGTATTAATTGTTTGAAATTTAATAGAGATGCGAATCAGTGTTGTCCATTTTTAGTCTTTGGAAGCTCTAGAACAACACTTGTGTTAACGGAACAAAACGGTAATGCTATTAATTCGGATAGTTTTTGGGGAGATTTAAAATTATCTGAGAAGGAGTGGGTAAGAAGAGAGAAAGAATGGAATAGAAATACTAGCAAATGAGCAGAAAGTTATTTATATATTGTATAAGCTTTATGATTGGTTTGGAGGGAAGAATATGAAAATAAAAAAGATAAGCTATCCAACTTCATTAGAAAAAATCCCTGATATTGAGAATGATAATATTGATATTTTTGTAGAATTAGATGACGGCATGGTTTATACAATGACTGTAACTACACCTAAAAATTATTACAAGTATATGGACAAAGAAAAAATAGACTATGTTCCTTCTATGCCACCAGATATTGTTGTTAGAAAGTTAACAGAAGAGAATATTAGAAATGCTTTAGAAACATATGTAAAAGATGATGGGTATTGGTTAAAACTATATTATTTAGTTGGAAATACAACAGATGCGTTTGACATAAAATTAATGGATAAAATGATAAAAGAAATTTGTTAATATATCCTTAAAAATTATTATATTATAGTTTATTCCATGTTATGTATAAAAATTGGACTGAAGTCGTGTTTTTTAAGAAAGTAGAATTTGATAAAAATCCCATAGTGTAGTGGTATGGGGCTTCGTCCTATAAAGCAAAGTGGAAAGGTATTCATTTTTATATTGAATCCATGCTTCAATGGCAAGGAAACTAAATGGATGTTAAATAATGAAAATATAGAGGTGCTTGTTTCTGATTATCATAATCCAAAAGAATGGATTGGAGAAATCAAAGGAATGAATGCTCCAATTTTATATAGACATAGGACTTTGTCAGATTATATAAAAGCGTTTGTCAAAAATGGTTTTAAATTAATTGATATAAACGAACCAATAGCAACAGAAGAACACTCTCAAATGTTATCAGGAGTCGCTTGGTTGAAGAAAATGGTTTTGTTGAGGTGCTAAGTAATCCTAATGTGAAAAGAATACCTCCTCAATAAGTAAATGGAGGCACTTTTAATGTTGAAGTCCTTCCTGCAAGGTCAACTGGGACCGGTGTTGTTCCAGATGCACGCAATGCAAATGTATGAGTTATTGGGTCAGATGGAAAAACAATATGTGAGATTTGGCAAGGTGAAAAAAAGATTAAGAGGAGATAGATGAAATGAAGTTTACAGTGGAATGTGGTGGATTTGATGGATTGGTGCTAATGGATCAAAGTTATTTAGATGAAATGAATAGTGAATTGCTTTATTCTATGGATACCTTATTAGATCATTATGGAAAATCAGAGCTGATTTTTGATTTTTCAAAAGAAAATTGGGATATTGTAAGAGAGAGAGAGTCAAAAGCAATAAAGAATTTTTGTAATTGTGGTAAAATGATAGTATGCTTGCTACCAAATGGTGATCAACAGGGTGAGTTTAAGATGGTAGATGAGCTTCTTGGATCTTTGAAATGGTTGCGTATGCCAACAGGTAAATTATTAGCAGTTACTGCAAGTGAGTTAATCCAGTGCGTATCATATCCTGATTTGGAGATGGAAAAAGTATTTGAATTACAGCTTGAGAAAGGATGGTATGCGATTTCTATTAGTAGTAAAGGAGAAATCTTCTGTTCCCCAAAAACATCACCAATTTACCCTTTTGAGAATATTCAAGAATACTAGAATGGTATAAATTGTAATATAATCAGAAATTTTATCTTTTTGATCATACTATATGAATGATCACCTTCATATAGTGGCGAATAATTTAGAAACTGGCTATGTTAGAATGATATACAAAAATCTCAATGGAAAATAGAATTACACACAGCATAATATTAATAATGTAGTGGATAGACGGAATGAACTAGCTGAATTAAGTAGGTTGGTTCATTATTTTTTATATTAATAAAATTGTATTAGGCATTTAAAATACCAAATGATTGTAAAAGGTCAGTTGTATATCCATCAATCTAATCCTAAAGGAGTGTGTCCAACATGTTTACAAGGGATTGTTAATCTAAATGTTAAATCGGGTATATTTAAACAATTAAGTGGGAAGTATCCTAACTTGGTCATTAAGGTGACTTCTGAAGGTAGTAAAGATATCAGACCATTTGGAAGGTAGAACTTTACTTTGATTAATGGTAAATATAAATAAGCATGAGGTGAGCAAGTGGAAAGTAAAATCAATGTAAGTGTAAAAGGAAGAATTGCCTTTAGTTTAGCAATAGCAGAGAAAGCAATTAAAAATTTATCTAATGATAGTATTGGTTATTATAATGCAAGAGAAACTCTTGATAAGTGTTGGGATATATGTAGAGGTAAAATAATTGATGGTGATGAGTTATGTTCATACCTTGAAAATGAAGAGGGAACTGGACTTATGGTTTTTAGTAGTGAGGTTATGAATGATAAAGTATTGGAACCTATATGGTTGACAATTATTACAGCAACTATGTATACAATTTGGCAAACATATAAAATAAACAAGGATCCATACTTGCCAGAATCAATTGAGCAAGTTGATGAGAATGTACTGGAATATTTAATTGAAAATGCAAGTAAATGTGCAGGAATAACAAATAACTTAATAGAAGAAATAAAAAATATGTTTTTGTTAAAGTATAAAGTTAATGATATTAATGAATTAGGGGAAGATATTGAGAAAAATGATATTTTAAATTTATACATGAATATTTAAAATTAAATTTCAAAGATTACTTTTGAGTTGAAAATGATTGAGTATATACTTTAGAGGACATGGAGCCATTGAGTAAGTTACCTTTTGATGAAAATTGGTGCTATAAAAATCCTAGTATTAAGTAACATTTAAAGGAATATAACTAATTAGTACATTGATTGTAAAAAGTGATAATAGTATATTACAAGATACTTTTGGATTATTTCAGAAGTATTTTTTCTTTAAAACTAGAATAAATTTTATATAAAATATAAGTGAATTTATACAAAAGTCTGGAAAGATTCAAAAATAGCAAATATGGTAGGAACAGCAATACAAGAACCAATGAAGTTGTTACAATCAGGTCATTGGGTAGCAAAGTAGGAGGATAAGTATGAGTGAAATTGATGAAAAGTATTATGATGGTTTTGAAGGTGAACCAGAAATGATTTTTACATTAGTAAAAATAAATGGGGAAAAAGAGGAATTTGGAATATGGGATGGTTATTTCATTAGATTTATAGAAAAGGTTGAACCTAAGGAAAATGGTTGGACAGGTTTAGCATATTATTATCATTTGGATATTGGGTGGTTTGAAGAAAGTCCATGGCTAGTTGAAAATCTTATGGAATCATATGAACAATTAAAAGAAATTGATATTGAAAGTTTTGAGGATAATGAAGATAAAGAGGTTCTTATGAAAATTATAATTATGTTTAAAAAAGCCATTGATAATGATGGAAAAGTATATATTTCATATGAATAAATTAACGAGATAAGTTTCTCACTATAATGATATGAAAACTGTCGTTATTTAACAGATGGAATCAATATGTTCCTTCATAATTAATAATTGAAATGGGAGGTTAATATGAATAAAGTGATTTTAAATGATCTGTTTACAAAAACAGACATTAATACTGGAGAGAATATATATTATACGGACAGCAGTCTAGAAAAACCTTACTCTGGAATAGTAGTTGATTATTTTAAAGGAGTATTGAATTGGAAATTTGAAGTACAAGATGGTTTTATGACTGGAATAGGAAGGGTGTATTATGAGGATACTGGGGAACTAATGGAAGAAAGTGAGACAGACCATAATACAGTAAATGGAGTGGCTAAAGAGTTTTTCAAAAATGGTAATATTAAATCTATTAGTATATTAATACGTAATCAACCTATTGATACTATCTATTATGATGAATACAGAAAAAAATATTTTAACAGAAGGAGAGAAAAGAATATTTGATAGGTTTGAGAAAATTGAAGGAGATTCTTAGTCAACAATTGAGCAATTAACAAATAATGATATAAAAGCAATAATAGAAAAACATGGATATAATGTTGATGTGGGAATGGATTACACTAAAGGAAGAAGCAAAAATCCTGGATATCGAGTAATTTATTCAGATACAATGACATAAAGGAGGACTATGAAAGTAATAGAAATTATATGTTATTAAGCAATTTATTTGCTTAATAACAGGTTCAAAAAAAGTAAATAATAATAGCCTTTCTTTTTACGTCAGATTAAATAATCTGACACAAAAAGAATAAGATTATTTAATCTGACTATAATTTAAAAATATAAAAAAATTTTATAGGACTGAAAAAAAGTGATAGAAATAATAAAGATGCCTTACGGCATAAGAAAATATAATAAGCTTAATAAGTATAATAGGTTTCCCATAAAATATGGATGCGAAGCATGCGGATATGAAGGAAAACTATATAGACATGGATTCTACTATAGAAATTTGATTACATTTAACAAAGCTTATAGAGTAGTTATCATTAGATATAGGTGCAAATCATGCCATAAGACGTACTCTCTTATTCCAAGTTTCATAATACCTTATAGACAATACACCTATCATGTTATATTAACTTGCCTTATTATTATGTTTAAATTTAATTACTCATTTAGCAAAATTATTAAGTTTGTTAACTCTATAAATTGTATGTTATCCATAAACAAAACTCATTTATCATTTTGGAAAAGCAGACTAATAACTTCTTTAACGGCTATTCGCCTATTTTTTGCACAACTTAAAATATTTTGCCCTGATACCAAAAATGTTTTTCCATCCAATTTACTTACAATGATTACTGATTTTTCACGTTTAAGATATGATTTTAATTTAAGATTTTTCTTAGATATGCCTAAATATTTTTTCTGTAAACCTTAATTACAGAAGCTTTAGTTTTTTTGCCCTTTATCAAATTAAACACTTCTTATTTTTTTAATGCTTATTTACTTAAAACTTGTCTCAACTTTTAAATTTTATTTTGAAGTTCTTATATTTTTCCACACAACTTTTAACGGTTAAGGCTGATTATTGAGGTACATAATTAAAAATGAAAATAAACTCAAAGTTGAAGGAGGCATTTAATTATGATATCTCATGAATTAAGCCAAAAAATAGCTCTGTTTAGATACTCTCTAATTGCACCTATAATCACTAATACTTTTACTCAATCTTCTGTTAAAGAATATTTATCAGAAATTGCTGCTAAATCTTATACTATGCCTAACGGCGGAAGAAAAGAGTATTCTCCGGCTACAATTAAAGGTTGGTTAACCTTATATAGGAAACATGGTATAGACGGTTTATATCCTAAAACAAGAGATGACAAAGGTTGTTCAAGAAAAATTTCGCAAGAAACAAAGCAGTTCATTATAAACTGCAAAATTAATTCCCCCAAAAAAACTGCTAAACATATATATCATGAAGTTATTGCCAAAGGATTTGAAAATGAAAACAATATATCTCTTTCTACAATAACTAGATTCATAAAACAGGCTAATATAGCACCTCAAAAGCTGGCGCCTCAAGATAGAAGAGCCTTTGAATTTGAATATGCGAATGAATGTTGGCAGTCTGATGTATCTGTTGGACCTTATCTCACTATTCAAGGCAGAAAATATAAAACTTATATTATAGCTTTCCTTGATGATGCTAGTAGGCTTATTGTTGGATGTAAAGTATTTTTTAAAGATGATTTATTGTCTCTTATGGCTGTTTTTAAAGATGCGGTAGCATCTAAAGGTATTCCTAAAAAAGTTTTTGTTGATAACGGAAAGATATATAAAAGTGAACAGTTTCAACTTATATGTGCTTCACTTGGGTCTATTTTAAGCTTTGCTAGGCCATATTCTCCTCAATCGAAAGGTAAAATTGAAAGGTGGTTTCAAACAATGCAAAAACAATGGATGAATTCAATAAACTGGGGTGATTTTAAGTCAATAGACATTTTGAATGAATCTCTATTGACTTATGTTAATCACTATAACAAAACCTTTCATTCATCAATAAATTCTACACCCTTTGATAAATATATGAATAATATTGAAAATTTAAGGTTTGTTTCCTCTAAAAGTGAACTTGATCATTTATTTTTATATAAAGTTCAACGTACTGTTAAAAATGACTCCACAGTATCCATAGGAACTAAATTATTTGAAGTTCCATTAAAGTATGTAAGAGAAAAAATAAATATTCGTTATGATCCTACTTCACTTGATAAAGCATACATCTTCTCTGAAGATGCTAAGCTTACAGATACTATTTTCCCACTAAAAAAAATTGATAACTCAAAGGTTAGAAGATCTAATAATGATTCTGTTGATTTTTCTGCCTTTAAAGCTAACTAACCGGAGGTTGATATTATGTATAAAACTTTTTATGGGTTAACCTTTGACCCATTTGATAAAAATATTGATTTAACACACAGCTTTAAATTCCAAGACTTTAATCACGCATTAAGCAGATTAGAATTTTTAAAATCTGTTTTGGGCATTGGTGTACTTACTGGTGAACCCGGAGTAGGTAAGTCTTTCCTACTCCGTTATTTTGTAAATTCACTCAACCCCAATTTATATAAATGTATATATATTCCTATTTCGACCTTAACGGTCATGGATTTTTACAGAGCTCTTTGTGATGGTCTTAGAATAATTCCTGCCTGTAAAAAAGTTACTATGTTTAAACAAATACAGGAAGCTATATACACTTATAGTCATAGTAAAAATATAACCCCAGTCATTATATTAGATGAATGTCAGTTTTTAAGCAATTCCATCCTTGATGATTTAAGAATTATATTTAACTTTAATATGGATTCAAAGAATTATGCTATGCTAATTCTTTCAGGTCAACCTAACTTTTTACTTCAACTCAGCAGACAAATTCATGAAGCGCTGCGCCAGCGAATTTTAATGAATTATTGCTTACGAGGGCTAACGCCAGAAGAATGTAAACCCTACATAATTTCAATGCTTAAAGCCGCAGGCTGCATAGAACCTATTTTTACTGATGATGCATTTGAACTTATGTATTCAACCACAAATGGCTCTATAAGACCTTTAAATTCTCTAACGAGAATGTGTCTTATTTCTGGTGCTAATCAAAAACTTTCCTCTATTAATGCTGAAATAGTTTATAAAGCTCAAAGCGAAATTGACCTTACAATTTAATTTTAAACACTGCTTACTTGGCAGTGTTTTTTTATACCTATATTAATTGTCTAATTTTCATATTTTATACATTGTGGATATTGTGAAGAAAGGTTGATTTAATTTGACTTTTTACATATTTTTTTCTATCGTAAGATTATTTAATCTGCATTTTTACCATATTATTACTTAATTTAGGTTGAAATAATTTGACTTTGAATAGCTTAAATAATTTGACGCGTAACAATTATAGGCTTATATACAAAAGATTATTTATCAAATAGAGAATTTGAAGAATGGGTATATGGTAATAATGATGAATTAAATAGATTATTTTCTAATACTATATATTATGAAATGATTTCCACTAATTATAGTGATAATAGAGAAGTTGCTAGCCTTAAAAATAAACTACAAAAGTACTTATTATCTAATAATTATGATGAGTTTAACAAAATTAATGATAGCTATGTTGAGAAACTTATTGATGATGTGGAAACTGATGATAATATAATAAAAATATTAAAACAAAAATATGGTCAGAAAGACAAGGTAGAGATAAATTGTAGAAATATAAATTCCTTAATCGAGTTACACGAAGTCTTAAAAGAAAAATTAGGGTTTTCACAATATTATGTAATGAATTGGTATGCGTTAAGAGAATTTTTGAAAGAAACTCTTTTGCCTAAAATGCTTATATTCAATGGATGGAGTCATTTAAATGATATTATGCCTAATGAGACTGAAAAGTTGAAAGAAATATTAGTAGAATGTGTTTCTAATGAATGTAAAGTAATATATAAAGATTAAATCAAAAGTTCTGGAGGGAAGGTAGTAGGTGAAGGAAAGGGAGATTTCACAGAATATAAATAGGGCTTCAGAAGAGTTTTTAACTGCAGGAAAAATAATCTCAAAACGCCCATGATGCGAAGGAAATCTAATATATGAAGATTATGGTTAATTACATGTTGTAAGGTGTGAAAAAGAAAAATGTATAAAAGTAACATACAGAGGAATATAAGTGATTGCAAAACTAAAGAGTGATTGGATGCAAAAAAATATAAAAATAATGAACCAGCTGCAGTTTAAGTAAGCTGGTTTATTACTTTTTATAATGATAAAATAGTGTTAATTGTTGAGAATGCTGGCCATACTGATGGAGAAGTTTGAAATTGGACCCAAAAGTAGGAGTGAAGGTAAAATGATAATCAACTTAGATGGTATTTGTGAAAACGGAAAAGTTGCTGTAGCACTAATTATGTCAGAAATTACATTAGATAGTATAGAACAACACAATACTGAGTATAAGTTTTGTAGAGATGCTATTGATATGTGTTGGCAATGGTTGGAATGCAGTAATGTTAATAAATATGAAATATGTAATTTGATTGCTAATGATAGTATATGTTTAGCTGATATAACCTGTAATATTGAGGATGATAAATTAGGAAATAAATATGGTACAATTCAATTATGACTTCAGTTTCATATGTAGCATGGCAAGCATATAATAAAGAAGATGATTACCATTATCCACAATATTTAGAGGTAGTTGATGATGAGTATTTAGTTGAATTAATTAAAGATTTGATTGAAATAGACAAACTTATTACAGAAGAAAATATAAAATTTATCTTAAATAATTTTAGAGAAAAGTATCCTGATAATGTGAATGATAAATTCTGCTTTTCCCATATGCTCTTTCACTGAATTACTTAACCATGAGAACTCAAATATAAATAATTTATGGAAAAATTCTTTGCTTTTTTTAGAAGATGGTTAATTTGAAAAAATATTATTTACCCCTGGAATAGCCGCTATTGAAGCTTTAGGAAGTATAGTTAGATTAATTGCCATAGCAGATGAAATAAAAAAAAGACAAAACGTAAATAAAATAATCATGTTTTTATGATAGTGATAAAAAAGAAAATGAATATAGGATAAATATGTTATACGCTATGGAGTTATTATGATAATTTGGGTATAATGGGATAGGAATTAAGTACAATAAGGGGGACAATAAAATGAAAAAGATTAAATTATTAGTTATGTCATGTATTTTAGGGACAAGCTTAATAAGTTCAACTAGCGTATTTGCTAAGGATAATATTAGTATCAATAGGTTATCAGGTCAGGATAGGTATGGAACAAGCAATGCAATAGTTTCTCAAGGATGGAAAAAATCAGAATGTGCAGTTTTAGTAAATAGTCAAATGTTTGCAGATGCCATCACTTCAGCACCTTTAGCAAAAAAATATAATGCACCTATTCTTTTAACTGACAGTAATAGGCTAACTGAATCTACTAAACAAAAGCTTAAGGAATTAGGCGTTAAAAATGTAATTATTATTGGTGGTACAGGAGTTGTAAGTGATAATGTTAAGAATCTAGTAGAAAGTATGGGATTGAGTGTAAGAAGAATATGGGGGCAAGATAGATATGAAACATCTGTCAATGTAGCTAAAGAATTAGGAAACGTTGAAAATGCCTTTGTTGTGAGTGGGGAGGATTGGAAAAGTGCTTTAACTGCAGCTCCTATAGCTTCTAAAATACAAGCACCTATATTATTAATATCATCAGATGGAAAAGTGCCTAGTAGTGTTAGCAATTATTGTATAAATAATAAGAATATATCTTTTAATATTATAGGTAGTAAAGAATTTAGCGATAAAATATCATCAGAGAGTGCTTTAAGTACTCATAATTCTGACATAAGTTCTTATATCCAAGGTGATAATTCATTAGATATAATTAAACAATTAAAAAATAAGTATTCTAACAATATGGATTTAAGCAGCATCTATTTAGCTAGTGACAAAGGATTTGCAGATGCTCTTTCAGGTTCAGCATTGGCAGGACAGAATGGGAATCCAATAATATTAGTAGGAGACACTAACCAAAGTGGGGTAAATAGTTTTATTAGCAATAATAATGTAAGTAATGTGACTGTATTAGGTGGAACTGGAGTAGTTTCAGATACATCAGTAAGTAGTATTGTAAGCAAGGGTGCTATTCCAACTATAAGTGATGAGGAAATAAAAAAGTTAATATACAATGCAGATAAAACATGTTGGAATATACACTCATTTTCATCTTTAAATGAAACCATACATGGTGATAATAAAGATTACACTTATTATAAGTTAAAGGATGATGTAAATACTTATGATAAGCTATTTAAGCATTATAATACGTATTTTTCAGAAAGAAAATCAAATTACTTTATAAATTCAAGATTATTTATAAATTTAGATAACACTTTTTATATTCTTGGTTGTAATCCTGGTTTAAGGCCTTTAATTTTAGAATCTAAAATAGAAAATAAAACTATAGATGAAAATAAAATGAATGTTACCTTACTTTGTTATTGTGAGGATGACGTTAATAAAGAGTATCCTGAAAATATAAATTATACACTAGTTTATGAAAATGGAAGATGGCTAGCAGATGATTGTGCGAATTATGATTGGAATGATTTCCAATATAGAGATAACCATAATATTAAAGCACAAAGTACTAAATTACAAGCAAACAAATAATTGAAATATTAAGAGAAGCAAAAATTATTTTCTATGTTTCCAACTTGAAGAATATTTTTTAGGTTATATTTCAACAATATATTAAAATATAGCCCAAGCATTAAATAAATTTATAATTAATATTCAGTTGTAGGATATTATTCATTAACTAAAAAGGTAGTGATACCTTTTTTTTATTTGTGTATGATAGAAATATATATTAACAATCGTATTAGGTTTATGAAGAGCTCTTCAGGAGGTATATGATGAAGATAGATGAAAGTAACTATATAAGCGAACTAAAACGAAAAAATAGCAAGGCATTGGAGTATACATACTCAAAATATGTTGGGTTGGTATATAAGGTAGTATTTGATTTATTAAAAGATACAGCATCTAAGCAGGATATTGAGGAATGTGTAAGCGATATTTTTATATCACTTTGGAAAAATGCTGTACAATACAATGATAATATTACAACTTTTAAAAAATGGCTTGTTGCTATATCAAAATATAAAGCCATTGACTATATAAGAAAGTTAAGAAAAGCACAAGAACTAGTTGAACTTAAAGAGGATACGGCAATCTCCAATGACAATGTTGAGGAAAAAATCATTCAAACTGATGATGTTAATACAATTGTAGGTATTATAAAAAATATGAGTGAAATTGATAGGCGAATATTTTTTAAACGATATATTTTGAATGAAAATATCAATAATATTGCTGAATATTTGAAGTTGCCTAGAACCGTAATTGATAATAGGTTATCTAGAGGTAGAAAACTTATAAAAAATAAATGGGAAAAGCTTATGGGGAGGTAATTATATGAGGAATGGAAATAATAATGAAGATGTTATATTTCAGTTATTAAATTATGCTGAAACAAATGATGAATTTGATGAAAGTTTAGAATTAGATGATTTAACGTCAAGAAGAATTAAAAATAAAATTAATAAAAAATTGCAAAAAAGAAAAAGTAATCTAAAATGGGCAGCAGCAGCATGCACTATACTTATATGCACAGGATTAGTTTTTGCAGTTTCATTTAACATCAGAGCATCAAAACTTCAAAATATAGATAAAAATGTTGCTGGTTATACAACAATAAAAAATTATGATAAAGTACCACCAAAAGAGGAATTAAAAACAGATTTAGGGTTTGAAGCAAAAATACCAGAACTTCTCCCAGAAGGATATAAGTTAGTTGAAGGTAGTATAGCTGGTTATATTGATGGAGCACAACCAGCAGAAAAGCAATATCAAAAGAAACAAGCTAGTGCAATATATTCAAAACATATCTTTAGTCCCAAAGTAGTTGCATTAAGCATTTGGAAAGTTGGGTCAAAGCCTGATTCATCAATTTTAAAAAATGCTAAGAGCATAACTATTGGAAATACTACTGCATATTGGATGGAGTATAAAAATTGTAGAATTCCAATAAATACTTACAATAAAATGACACAACAGCAGAAGGATAAACTTCATGAAGATATGAAGAATGGTAAAGCAACTCTACAACTTCACGGTGGTAGTATTTTTGGGGATAATGGAAATGAGGAAGTTAAAATCACACATGCATTAAAATGGACAGAAAATGATGTGAATTATCAACTTACTGATTCAGATTATGGATTAAGTTTTGAGCAAATGTCAAAAATGGCTGATAGCATAATAACTTCAAAATAACCTAATGAAAAAAAGGAATTTGTTAGAATAGTATAAATGGATATGAAAAATATGATATTCTAAAAGATTAATTTAAAAATAGTCAGTAGCTTAATAGAGTTTTAATGCTTAAGAACAAGTAGTTGCTAAATAAGCGTACACTTCTATATGACATGTTAAAAAGTATTGACTTCTATTTTAAAATAACGTATCATAAAGATATATCATTATGATACGTGAGGTTGTTATGAAAGAAAATACTGGTAAAACAAGGTACATACTTCTTGGGCTTTTGGCAAACTGCCCACAAACAGGATATACAATTAAAAAATCTATTGAATATGAGTACAGTCATTTCTGGCAGGAAAGTTTTGGACAAATCTATCCAACCCTTAAGTGTCTTGTTGAAGAAGGTCTTGCAGAAATTGCAGAAAGCACTGAGGCATCAGATCGCAGCAATCGAAGGGGACAGAAGATTTACAGCATCACAGAGTCAGGCAGAGCTGAACTTAAAAAGTGGCTGTCTGAAGCCCCTAATATAGAGAAGCTCAGATACGAAATTCTTCTTAAGGTTTCATTTGGTTCAAATACTGAGCCTGAAATCATACTTGGACATTTGGATGAATTTATTAAAAGAAATGATAAATTAATTAAAGATATAAATGGTTTTCTGGAAATGTTTCAAAAACTTAAAAGTCAGGGCGAAGACCATGCCTACAGTGAATTAACGGCCCTTTGTGGCAAGTATTTTTATACTGCCATGAGAGATTGGGCCCAAGAGGCCGAAAAAATAATCTTAGAAAGGAATATTGATAAAAATGAGACAAAAAATTCGTAATGGTATACTTGTTTACTCTGCATTACTGTTTCCTTTATCATTTCTTTTCATATCCCCATTTATAATCATATTGTCAGCATTGAATGGAGTTGTAAACGGAAGTGCTGTAATATTCGGGATTCTGTTCCTGTTTTCTTTGGTGGGCAGTCGTCTTTTTTGCGGATGGCTGTGTCCAGGAGGTGCTATACAGGATTATATTTCAATTTCTAATGGCAGACCCTGGAATAGCAAGTGGAAAAATGTTTCAAAATATATTATATGGGTAATATGGCTTTCATTTATTATTTTTCTTTGGATGATTCACAGACCTCTTAAAGTGAAGTTCTTTTATATGACTGGTATAGAAATAATTTTTGTAATTATCTATTTTATTGTAATGACAATTATTTATGTATTTACCATTGTCACAGGCAAAAGAGGCATGTGCCACAGTTTATGCTGGATGGCTCCATTCATGGTAATTGGTGAAAAAACTGCAGACTTTCTGCACATACCAAGGTTTAGACTTAAAGTTCATAGTGAAGCCTGTATTTCCTGTGGACAGTGCAACAAACAATGCCCAATGGGATTAGATGTTCATGAGATGGTGAAAAATGGTTGTGCTGATTCTCCTGAATGTATCTCATGTCTGAAATGTGTAGATATTTGCCCTAAAAAAGCCATAAGCTGTGGTATAAGTGGCTTAAATAAAAAAACATATTAATTGGGCTTAAAAAAGATTAAAGCGGCATGTATTTAATACTAAAAGAAGATTTTAAACGATAATTACTCAGTGATACTTCGAAATGTTCTAATATTGTATATCAACCCTAAAGGCAGCAATGCCTTCTTTCCTTAAAAACACCTTTATAATTATTAAGTTATATCCAATAAATGATGCATTAATAATTATAGAGGTGTTTTGTTTGAAATCCTACTTTTGAATATTTTTAAAATTTTTCTAATTTGTGTATTTATAAGTTGATGACATTGTCATTAGGGGGTAAGCTGAACTTTACTCAAAGGTTATTGTACAGTTAGGCAATGCTTTTTTCAACGATTCTTTATCTTTGTCACTGATTGGATTTCCCTTTAAATTAAGAGATGTGATATTAATAAGCTTCTTTAGCTCAGTTATATCACTAATTTGATTGTTACTTAAGTCAAGAGACTCTAAATTTCTTAAATTCGTTAATGGACTTATATCCTTAATTTGATTATTATTTATATACAAGGAATTTAAGCCAGTTAACTCTTTTAATGCGCTTATATCACTGATTTGGTTATTGTCTAACTCAAGATATTTTAAATTAGTTAGCGAATTTATTGTGCTAATATCAGCGATTTTATTTCCGCCTAGCCCAAGTCTTTGTAAATTAGTGAAGTTTTTCAATGCACCTATGTCACTAATTTTATTGTTACTTAATTCAATCTCGTATAGGTTAGTTAAACCTTTTAATGAACTTATGTCACTTACTTGATTTCCAGATAACCTAAGCCACTTTAGCTTAGTAAGATTTTTTAAGCAACTTATATCACTTACTTTACTGAAATCTAAATTTAAATCCTGTAAGTTAACAAAATTTTCAATACCACTTATGTCAGTCATTTGTACAACAGTCTTTCCAGGGTCAGGAATTCCAAATATTAAGGTTGTAACATCTTTAATATCATCCTTATATAAATCTCCACTAAGCTTATTTATTCTTATTCTTATAGCCTGTTCAAAATTTTTATCTTTAAAAACTACTTTATTATTATCATCATTTTGAGAAGAAGTTAAATTTGTTAAAGTTTCATCCTTAATTCCAGCTACTCCTCCTAAAACATTTAACTTGTTAAAATGGTTTGACTTTATAAAATCCGATGTTACTTGAGTTGGAGTATCTCCTACTAAAATTACCGGATTACCACTTAAAGCTGCAAAAGCTGAACCACTAAGTGCATCTGCAAAGGCTCCTGAATAAGCCAAACATCCACTATTAAGATCTAGTTTGTCTTCAAAGGTCTTTATAATATTTATGTTTCTCTCATATTTATCTTTACCGATTATTCTTTGTGTATTAGGAAATTGAGAAGCTACATTATCACTAATTATGTCAGTATCTCCTAATACATAGGTCTTTGGAATGTTTTTGTCTGAGATAAAATTTTTAACTGAACTTGGTATGTAATCTTTAGGAACTAATATTATGGGTATATTTAACTTGCCTGCTATTGGAGCTGCTGAAAGAGCATCTGCAAATTCGCTGTCTAAGGCTATAATTATTCCGTTGTCAGTTCCTATTTGTTCTGCCACTTTTGTGGAAGTTTCATTTCTGTCAATTCCGTTGTATCTTTTAGTTTGTATTCCTAAATTATTCTTTATATAATTTTCAATACTTTTATTTATTACAGAATTACCACCAACTATAAAAACACTTTTCACCTTAAGTCTCTTTAAATGATTTAATGCGTTTTTATCAAGTGAATTGGATTGTGTAAGCAAAATAGGTGCATTATACTTTTTGGCCAAGGCTGATGCACTTAATGCATCGGGAAAATTCTCTCCGTTAACGATTACTGCATAGTCAGAGCTTGCCCAACCTTCTTTCACAATTTCAGAACAAGTGGCATATCTATCTACACCCCACAAACGTTTTATTTCTATAGAAGATGTAGCTTTAACAGGTGCTGTTGATATAATGCATAAGGTTAAAACTAACCCAGAAATAAATGCTGTTGATCTTTTAAACATACAATTTCTCCTTTTTATACATAAATTGGTAGCATTTACATGATATATGATTATATAATAAATTTCTTATAAATGCAATAGTAAGAATCTTCTTAAATTTTATTGCTTTAAAAAGAATATACATTTCTTTTAGAATATATCTGCTGCCTTCCAAAAAGGACTAAGATGAATCTAATGCTAAGATTTAGCCATTCTAAAATACCTATTCTTTAAATCAATTATATAGAATTAATAATATAGAGTTGTGCAGAGTGAAAAATAATTTTAGTTAAAAAGATAGGTGTAGGAGTTATTGATAAATAATGAGAATACAAGAATATGTTAGATATAACTATTAAAACTTTGTTAAATATAGTTGTTTAAGAAAATAGTAAATAAAACAAGAATTATTTGAACTTTCATTTTTAAAATATATAGTATAAAATATCACTTATAGGAATAATTAAAAACTTATAATAATTAAAACTAAAACACAAGGAGAGGACTTTAAAATGCTAAAGATACTATCAAAATTTTTTAAAAAAGAATCTAACAATGAAGATAAGAAAAAATTTGATGAATTTACAAAAAAGGTTAAAGAAGCAATGATACAAGCAATAAAAAGAGATGGATATAATACTGTATATATCACAGATACCTTAGATTTTGTAATTAGAAATACTAGTGAAAAAATAAGTGGGTTAAATATAGTTCATTCAATAAAATGTCAGAGCTATAGCAATTTAGGATACGATAAACCAGAAGATTTCGATGAAGAAGATGCAGAGTTCTATGTATACAATATGAAAGAAGAATTGCAGGAAGTATATAATTCTTATGGACTATTAAAAAAATATTAAGGATTAAACAAAAATTAAATAATGTTTTTTGGGAGGGAAATATGCAAAAGTGGGAATATAAAGTTATTATTTGCAAGAAAGAACCACATTTCTTTAAGACGGAAGAATGGGATAAGGACATTGAATTAATGTTGCCGGAGCTTGGAGAGGAAGGTTGGGAACTTATTAATGTTATTCCTGAGTCTACAAATTGGGGAGAGAACAGGTCAGGTTTGACTAGTGAAGAAAAGTGGATTTTTAAAAGACTAAAGTAAATTATCTACTAAACTTTTAAAACTATCTGAGGATATTTCTAACTAAAGTTTAGTTTTTCTATCAAAACGATCTTTTATATAAGAAGTTGAAGGAGTAAACATAAATATTTATTGCATAACTTTAAAACAACCTTCAACTATTGAGTGAAAATGGAAAGTCTCTAGAAGATGATGAAAGTAAAAACTTGACAATTTAAATTATTAATTTTATACTATAAACGAAAATTAAATAACAAAACCTTTTAGGACGTGGATTTTTCTAGAGAAATTCTATTTTCGCCACACAATTATTAACATGATAATTGTGTGGCTTTTTTATATTAAAAGAAAGGGGTAAGATTTTTGAAAAATTGGTATTATGTATTAGCTGTTTTTTTAGGCGGATGTTGTTATGGAGTATTATCAACATTTGTTAAACTTGCTTATTCAGCAGGCTTTTCATCACCAGAAGTAACAGGAGGTGAATATTTTTTTGGAACAGTGCTTATTTGTACTGTAGTTATATTCACAAAAAAGGAAAAGTTAACTTTCAATCAAATTTTTAAACTAATATTATCTGGAATTCCATTTGGTTTAACAGGTTTATTTTATTATCAATCACTTAAGACACTTAATGCCTCATTAGCAATAATTTTTCTATTTCAATTTGTCTGGATTGGTACACTTTTTGACTGGATATTCAATAAGAAAAAGCCTACAAAAGAAAAGCTTATTTCTATATTCATTCTAATAGTTGGTTCATTTTTGGCTGCAAACATCATTACACAACAGACTGATGGTATTTCTTTGAAAGGGACAATCTGGGGACTACTTGCCGCTTTAACGTATACAACTTCTATTTTTCTCAGTAGTTCAGTTGAGAAAGATACTTCTCCAGTGTTAAAAAGTGCTCTTTTTTCCATTGGTGCTTTAATAGTTGTCTTTGCATTGTTCCCACCAACATTTTTATTGAATTTATCTACCTTAAAGAGGTTGACTCCATATGGATTAATTCTTGGTATATTTGGAGTAGTTCTTCCACCACTTTTATTTTCAATTGGAATGCCACATATTGGACCAGGACTTGGTACTATATTATCTGCGTCTGAACTTCCAGTAGCTGTTACTATGTCCTTACTATTTTTATCTGAACATGTGAACTGGATTCAATGGATGGGAGTGTCACTTATATTAGTAGGAATTATAGGTAGCAATATAAAGCTAAAAAAAGATAAGATAGATGCTGTTAACTTGAAAAAAATTGCTTAATGCAATGAATTCATTTTCTATTTAATCCTGTATAATTTTTTAATTTAAATAATATAGTATATATTCATTAATAGGTAAATGATTGAATGCTAAATAACCATACACTTTTATATAATTTGAGTGTATGGCTAAAAAGCGAGGTATAGACCACAAGCTATTATACTTGAAAAAATGGTACTTAGCTATTCTAAGAAAGCTTATCTATGGGATAATACATGTACTGAATCATTCCATGCAATTATTAAACGTGAATGAATAAATCACTTTAAAATTAAGAATTATCGTCATGCATATACTCTTGTATTTGAGTATATTGAAACATTTTATAATACCACAAGAATTCATAGACATTGTAATTATATTCACCACATTTTTCAGATTACTAATAACCCCAGCATTTTTTAAAGTGTTGGGGTTATTAGTTTATTGAACATAAAGAATCTTCTGTCTTCTAGAAAATTAAACGATTGATCAAGCTATTAAGCTATAACGGATGAATGCATAGTGGGTAAAGTAAATGAGTAAAACATTAGTTATGAACTTTTATAACTGTTAATGATTATACTGCATTGGATAGCTGTGTCATATGAAAAAGTTGTATGTATAATATGCATATATATATAAGAATATAATACTATAGATAAAATTATAAATGATATAAAAAGAAACATAAGGAGGGATTTATGTTGGAAACCCAATATATTAAGGTTTTAGTAGAGGAACTAAACAAAAAATATCCGCAGCCCAATGCACTTTGGAATTGCGCTTATGACAATATTTTAGAGAAAGATTGGTTATTTGCTACCCCAACAAATTGTTTTGGTAAAAAATATACAGAATTTCCTATGCGTGTAGAAGGTGATGATCCTGATTTTGGTTTGAAGCAGTGTTCAGATTTACCAGAGGCAGTAGCACTTCAATCTTCAATAAAGACACCTGGAGGTCATGCTAAAAGGTTTATGCCAGGTCATTCATATAATTTTTTTGAGGAAATTTATAAATTAATAATAAGTGCTGAAAAATTTGTTGATATAACAACCCTATCACCATTTACAGGATATTTTTTATCAGCTCTTAGAAATGCAATTACATATATAAGCAATAAAGAAGAAAGTAAAAGACCAATAATTAGAATAGTATATTCTAATCCACTCCCAAACATTCCACCACTTGTAGTAAGCGATTTTTTAAATGAGATTACAAGAGATGTTGACGAAAAGTCTAAAATGGAGATATATGTAAGCATTTTAAGTTCCAGCTTCACTTCGTGGAATCATTCAAAAATAATAGCTGTAGATGGTACTCGTGCTATAGTAGGTGGACATAATATGTGGGGGCCACATTATCTTGAAACTAATCCTGTATTTGATGTTTCTATGAAGCTCAATGGAACTTCTGCAATACATGCACATTGCTATGCTGATAATTTGTGGGATTATATGATTAACATGAATGAAGAATTGTCTAAAAGTACATTTCCTCATAATAATATAGTGAGGTACATTGAAAGTGAGAAAATGTTACATGGATCGTACAAATTTAATACAGCAACCAATAAAAATGAAATTAAAACAATGACTTATCCTGATAAAAATGTTTTTAAAAATATAAAAGATTCGCTTTCTAATCAATCAGTTGGAAGCATACCTATATTAGCTATTGGTAGAAGTGCAGAAACATATACCTCTTATTTGTTTCCAAGACCAGATAGTTATTTGATTCCCCAAGATGAGCCAAGTGATGATATTTTTATAAAATTGGTTAGCTTAGCAAAAAAGAATATAAGAATGTCATTGCAGTCATTTCACTTAAGTTTTAAAGTTGCTGGCTATAATGACAAATTATTTATTGAGTTTGGTAAGGCAATTCAGAAAGGAGTCAATATTAATATAGTACTTTCTAATCCTTATTCAATTTATGATACTTTAAAATTGGCTTCTAAACAATATGGTGGAGAGGAACCTTGTGATATTAATGAGAAATTACTCAATATCATGACAAATGAGCTGCATATGGCAGAAATTACAGCAAAAAATTTAATTAATACTTATTTTAATGTTGCATCAATTAGATATTCTTCAGATAAAAACTATCCCAATAATGCTCCTATTCCTAATCATGCTAAAACATTTATGATTGATGATACAGTGTTTTATATAGGTTCACAAAATCAGTATGTTTGTGATCTTAATGAATTTGGTTATGTAGTTGAAGATCCTGAAAAAGCACAGGAATATATAAATTCATATTTTAATCCTCTTTGGAATGAATCAAAAAGCACAGTGTCTAAAATTTTTAGTGATGATGTTACAAAGGAAGAAAATTCTGAAGCTATGCTATTTTTACTTGAACTAAAGAAAAATAAACGCCTTAAGAAGATTTGGAATAAAGTTCTTGCAAAACAAAACCTTTATACATCGAAGGAAAGTATTGAAGAAATAAGGGAAGAATTGAATAAGATAATATTTAATGCCGGTTTTGTTACAAATGAAAAAAGAGTTGCCGAAATGCTCAATACAGCATTTTTTAAGGAAGATAGAAAAGAAAATTTACCTTCTAGTGAATCGGATAGATTTGTAAAGGAACTATTAACAAATAAGCAGTTATTAGATGATTTTTTAAAGGTTGTGGATACTGATAGGGATTCCTTTGAAAAATCAGATGAAGATATAACAAAATTTTTAAAATCAAAAGGATATAATTGTAATTCCTCACAGGTTATAGCATCGTTTAATCAGTTGAGAAATCATATACTAGAGTACTGGTCAGGAAACTATGACACATGGTGTACGAATGATGGGGGTAAGTCATATGATGAAACCGATATGCAATCAAAGGATAGGAAGGATAATGAAAAATTAGATGATGAGAAGGTATTTAATGGTCCGGAACTTATAGTTACAGGTAATTTAGATGTAACTATTGATGGCATTAAGCTTGTGAAACCTAATTATATAGATGGAGTCCTTTCTTGGGATATAACAGAAGGAAATGATACTAGTGGAAGAATAACATTTAGTGAAATATCAAGACCAGCCCTTATTGATAATTTTGTAGGCAATGAGTTTTTTGGAATAATAATATTTAAAAATACAAATGATGAACTTAGAAAAGGAAAAGTAAGTTATTATGGAAGAATACATAATAAGGATGAAGGTGAAAAAAATAATCCTAAATATAATTATTTGTGGTATGTCCTAAGTGCTTTGGCTACTTTGTCAATAATGGTAGCTTCTATTAAATGTAAATGTAGATGTAAATCGTTAATGGAAAGAGATGCGGATGAGAAATTAAGAAGAAGAAAGAAAAACGATGATGATCAATCTCCATCATCAAGTAAGAGCTCTTCCATAGATGATAAGGCGGAAAGAGAATTTGAGCTGGGTAACATAACAGAGGGAAATTTAGAAGATAGATATAGATATAATGCAGATGCACTTACACATTTTAATAGGCAGGATAGTTCTGAAATGTACAATGAAGAAGCAGGAAGTATGGCTTTTGATATGGAAATTTTTCATACTATAAATAATCCAGTATATGAGGATTTACGTTTGAAATATAGTGAAAAAGTTAGGAAAATGAGTGAAGGGCTTCCATGGAATTTTTGTCAGAATGAATTAGATGAAGCTGTAGCACATCAAATAAAGAAACTTGTGGAAGGTGGAAGTATTAATTTGGAAAATGATAAGGATGCTGTTACTGATGCAGTAGACATGACAAGAGTTGAATATATGTCGAAGGCTGTAATTATTGATTTTGTGTCTAGCAATATTGAAAGTGAATTTTCAGAATTAAGTGCTTCGGAAATTCGGGCAGTTTTATCTACAGAGGTGGTATCTCCTAAACTAAAACAAATAATAAGTGATGAAGAAAGTAGTTATTTAAAGGAAAGTGTAGAGGCTGCCCTTTTAAAAGAAAAAGATCATTACCTTATTGAAAATAGCAATAAAATTTTACAAAAGATTTCAGATTTATCATCAGATTTAGATAAAATGCAAAGTGAATCAGACAGCGCTAGAGATGCATTAAAGAAAGTACAAGAAGAATTAAAATATAAAAAAGAAGATCCTGATCTTATAGAGCAAGAAAAAAAATTGAATAAGGAAGTAGAAGATTTGGTGAAAAAGCAAAAAGAAAAAGCTGAAGAGGTAGATGATTTAAAAAGGAAAAGTAGTAAAAATGAGGAAGATAGAGAGAATAGTGATAGGGCTAAAAAGGATGTAGATAAAAGAAAGGTAGAGAATGGACGTAGGATTTTTAATGGAGGAGTTTAAAATGAGCAATGATATTAATAGCACAATTTTGTCTAAAGTAAATGAGACATTTCGAGAAATCACTATAGATAAGAAAAAAATCATATTGAGTGTGAATGACATATTAAATATAAAAGATTATGTTAGTGATAAGGATACTAATTCAGAATTTATGATTTTTGCTGAGGGAATAATAATTCCAGGGGATATAAAAATGAAGGAAGGACTTATTTCAGTAAATAATGTTGTTACATCAGAAGATAAAAGGATTATTATAGATGTTTCTGGTAGTAGAGGTGATGATGCAGAGGGAATAAACCAGGATCCACAAAAGACATTTGGTGATAAAGGTAGCGATGGAACTATAGGTGGTAGCTTAGATTTGTATATAGAGAATGAAGATGCTGATGTAATGTACACATTATTAGCAAAAGGTGGAGATGGAGGTAATGGACAGGATGGCACAGAAAGCGCAAATGGTGGAAATGGAGGTAACGGAGGAGATGGAGGTAATGTTCAAGTAATAATTGTTCATCCTTATCTGAAAATTTTATCAAAACTTATGCGCATTTACAAAAATGAAAATTATAATAAAAAGAAGGCTGATTTGAATATATGCATAGAAGAAATGAGTCAATTTACCAAGTTAAGAGATATAAAGACTAACCTTAAGAATTCTCTTGGTAATACTACTACAACTGAAGAGTTAAATAATGTAATTAGAGTAGAAGGCAATAAATTAAGCATATTAGCAAAATACTGGGAAACAAATATAGTTATTGATGTTACAGTTGGAAATGGTGGTATATATGGTATTGGTAAAAAGAATGGCCAATCAGGATATGAAGGCAAAAATGAAGGAAAATCAACAATTTTAACAATAGATACGGGTAGTTCTCTTTTGCAAAAAAAATTCAAGCCATTTATATTTGTTCATCCAAGTCAATGTGCAATGTTGCTTGAGAAAGCAAAACTTATATATTTCTCAGTAGATCCTATTAAAAATCTTGAAGGTGCACATGATTTGATTATACTTTTAAAAAGGTTACAAGAACGAACAGCTATTTTTAATAACTTAGATAATAAATCTGAGTTAGCAACGTATTATAAAAATAATGAATGGTCTATAGGTGCAGTAAATAGTGTAGATACATTACAACAAATTTATAATGAAACAACAAATTTATTAAACAATTTATTAAATGGATTAGATTATTTTGGATATGATAACAATTATGTACCACTAGTATCTTTTAAGTTCTATGAAGGATTACTAGAAGATTTGATTACCAACTTTAGTATGATAGAGGATGAATATAATTCTTATTATAAAAAGCTAATAGACCAAAAAGCAACAATGGATACTATAAAAATCGCCAAAAATCAGCAAGAAGATATTATAATCCAATCAAATTCAGATATTAAGTTACTAAGGCAAAAACTATCAGATTCTGCAGAAAATATTAGCTCATATAAGTTTATATTAGAACCTAAGAAGCAGTTTGTAAATAACAAAATGGATGAAATTAAAAATGCTATACAGGATCATTGTGATTTTAATTTAGAATCATTTATGTCTGCATTAACTATGATTGCATTTGCACCACAGTCAAAGCTGATGTGGGTTACTCAGATTGCACAGCTAGGAGTAGAAGAAATGCAGAATGTAACAGATGATAAGGGAGATTCAGTTAATAGGGATTTTATTATAAATAAATTAAAATTTATAAGCACAACTTTTGAAGGAGTCATTGATGAATATTCTCAGCTAAATGATGGAAGTATAAAACCTGATGGTGATGTAAATATACTAATTGCTAGTGAAGATAAATTGTTCGATTTGCTGGATGATTTTTATGATAAATTTCCAAAAAAAATAGATGATTTAAAAGCAGCAGTTAAAGATTATGTGGATACTATTATTACAAGAAATAATGAAATTCTAAATTATAATGGAATGATACAATTACTGCGTAAAAAACATCAACAAATTAAATATGCAACTCAAAAGCTTAATACACTAGATGATGATAGTTTTAGTAAATTAGATCCTAATATTCCGCATATTGCTACATTTGTATCACAGATGTATTATTCAGCTAGAAACATAATAATGGAAACTTTAGATTTAACAGCACGAGCTTATGGTTTTTGGTCACTGGATGATAATCGTAATTTGATGGCAAATGCATATGGAAATAAAACATTGCCAGAAATAACAACAGCAACTTTAAAGCAGGCTCAAATTGTTATTTTAGATGCTTATAAAAAAACTGTTGAAAGATTTGGTAATGGGGCAGGTATATTCCCTAAGAAAGAAAAAGAAAAAGGTATAATTTTTACTTTGAGTAAGTCACAAGTAGAATTCTTAAAAAAACATAATCGTATAATGGTTAATATTAGTGAGGTTGTATCGGATACAAAGAAAATTGATAATCCATTTGCAGGAGCATGTAATATTCGAATCAGCAAAGTGAGGGTATGGGTTAAAGGTGCAAAAACTTCTGATAATATGTTGCAAGTTAATATTATTCATAGTGGAACAGAAAAGATAGTAGATAGTGATGATACTAAATTTTGTTTTAAGCATGACCCAAGATATACGCTGTTTAAGTATGATGTAACAAATAACCAAATTGAGCAAGATGGTGATCTAGGCTGGCAGGACACTGAAACCAAAGAAAATTATTCTTTGGTAGGACCATTTACACATTGGGTTATTGAAATAGATGATAATTGGAATGAGGGATTGGATTTATCAGAAGTAACAGAAGTAAATTTTGAATTTTACGGAACTAATTACCCTTTTAAACGATAAATTTAAAGGAGGATTTTTATGAGTGATTTAAATACTTATTTACAAGATATGTCAGGAGGTTCTGCAGCAAATAAGTGGGATATCGTATGTTCGTATTCCACTAAAGAACTTAATAAAATTCTAGAGGATAAGTATTCAAGTGAAAAACCTACTATTTATAAAGATATAACATTTGATATAGAAAGAGCTGATCCATTTACTGGAGAAAAGTTTAAAATTAAATATGAGTTAACATTAGGAGCACCTTCATTTTCTTTTATTGCAGGAATAAATGGAAAATGCAAACTTGTTATGGCTATAAAAGGTAAATATACTATTATTACAGAGTCTGGAAAAGCCATAGAAAAAGTAATACCAAGTAATAAGTATAGCTTAAATGGCATACTACCAATAGTTGCAGTATGTGGAACTGCTAATAGTTCATCAAATAATGAACCTAAAATTGTTGAAGAAGGAAACATTATTAATTTTTCTGAGCAAATCCAAAAAGCAAGTGTAACACTCCAATTTAAACATAATGAAGAAACAAGTTGGAGTATAAGTCCCAGTCCAGGACCAGATGATAAGGATATTATGGAAACATATTTTTTGCCTGCAATAGCACAGTATTTTAAAGATAGTTCAACTGAAATAGATTACACTCTTGCAAGTATTTCAAGTAAATCGGTTAATATACCAGGAGATCAAATTGTAATTGAACCACTTTCTTTTGTATTTGCAACATATGCTGAAGGAGATAAAGGAGCTTTAAGTTTATATATACAAACGAAGAATTCTGGAAATTCTGCAGGAAATAAAGTACCATCTTTTCAACCAGATGGTAAGGCAATTTTACCGTTTTCAGATGGATATACAGCATCGCTAATACTTTCTAGTGATTTTTTTCAAAAAGTATGTTTTAAAGCTTCCCTTGAGAGGGCAGGATGGACAGATATAAGAACTAGTCCTAAGGAAACAATTATATATGCTAAAAATAACTATAAGGCTAGATTGGTTGCCAACGAAGTTTATTATGATCATGGTCAAGAAGAATATAATTATTATGATGGTAAACTTATAAATGGGGGGGATAACTATATAAAATTTACTTTTTTTTATGACGGTCAAAACCACAAAATGAAATTAAATATAAAACTTGATCCATTACAATATCAACAATTTTGGCAGTGGAGTAGAACTACAGGTGGTTATGGTGCTAGCACTTCTGATGATGCAAAAATAACAATATCAATAGATGAAGAATATGATTTAGGAGATCCTAATATATATACAATAACTGATACAGATATTAATTTAACAATAAATGTAAATCCAACTATAACAGTTTCAACAGACGCAGGACTTGGAATGGATTTTGTTAAAAAAACTGTAATAAGTTATATTACTAAAGAAATTGGTTCAATGTCATGTAATTTATCACTTGGAGGTATAAATATTTTTAGAACAACTAATTTGCTATTCCCTATGGAAAAAGTTTTAAAGTTTGATTCAAAAATTGGATTCCTTGTACCATGTGATCTAGTGCTTCTTGGAAGTATTCTATAGAAAAAGTTAGATAGAAACATGGACTTTCTGATATTATGTTAATGAGAGAGGAGAACTTGATCATTATATAGGGGTGGTAACAGTATTGATATGCATTTTTAAGAAGGTTACATTAATCCTTATCCTAGGATTAATGTAACCTTTTTTATAAATTTTAAGATACATAATACAATTACAGGTTATTCTTTTGTGCATATATGTAGTAACTTATACAAGCCTTTTGAAGGAATAAAGTTCAGATTAATGAGCAAGTGTTAAAAGTTAAAAATAAAGGAGAAATTGATATCAAATAAAATAGTGTATAATCTATAATAAAATATATTTGGTGATAAATAATGAAACAAAATGAAATTCTAGAAAAAATAATTTGTTTTTCCAATAAAGTTAGTCAAAATAATAAAAAACCCAATAATTATGGAACTGAGTACATGCTTTATCCAGCTGAAATTCATATGATAGAAGCTATAGGCAATCACAAAAATGCTAATGCTAGTGAACTTTCTATTATTATGGGAATTACAAATGGAGCTATTAATCAGGTAGCAAATAAACTTATTAAAAAAGGACTAGTTGAACAATATCGAATGAAAGATAATAAAAAGGATGTATTTTATCAATTAACACCTCAAGGAGAAATTGCTAATGTTGAGCATAGTAATTATCATAAAGAACAATATCGTCATATGAAAGAATATATAGATGAACTTGTTCCAGAGAAAATTAATATAATAAATAAGTTTTTCGATGAATTAATTAAATCTTGGCCTTCTAAATAAAGAAGGCTTTATACAGGCATAATGTTTTAGTAACTAAAAAATATTTTGCTATAAGGAGATGTTAAAATTGAAAAAGAATTTGATCTAAAAAGGTTACTAAATAATGTTGTGATTTTTAAATAGATTAATTAATTTTTGGCCTCATAATTAAATGGGGCTATATATAAATATAATGTTTTAGTAACTAAAAAATATTTTTGGAGGTATTTAAATTGAAAAAAGAATTTAACTTAACAGAAATTACTACACCAATGTTATTAACACTTTTAAAGGACGAAATTATTTCGCCAGAATGTTTTTTGAAAGAGTGTAAATCATCTCTTCAAAGTTTTCAGAGTACCATTGATAAAAAATTTCCGCCTGATTTGATAAATTTTATTTCAATGCCATTTTGTTTGGGAATGTAAAAAATGTAAGGAGAGAAATTAAATATGATGTCAAAAGTAATTCTTATTACAGGTTGTTCTTCAGGAATAGGTAGAGAAATGGCTGAGAGATTATCTAAAAATGGTTACATAGTAGTTGCTACGGCAAGAAATTTAAATGACATGGAAAATTTAAATGTGGCTTTAAAACTTTCTTTAGATATTACTAACAATGAATCTATATCAGCTGCAGTTAATAAAGTAATACAAAATTTTGGAAAGATAGATGTTCTGATTAACAATGCTGGTTATGCTTTTAGAAGTATTGTAGAGGAAATATCAGATAACAATATTGAACAAATGTTTAATGTTAATGTTTATGGTATTATACGAATGATTCGAGCAGTTGTTCCCTATATGAGAAAAGAAAGGTCAGGTAGGATAATAAATATTAGTTCAATTGCGGGGAAAATGGTTCTTCCAGTTAGTGGTGCTTATTGTGCTTCAAAATTTGCTACAGAAGCATTAAGTGATGCACTTCGCTTAGAGCTATCAGCTTTCGGCATTTATGTTGTAGTTGTAGAGCCTGGAAATATTCGAACAAACTTTATGAAAACAGTTCAAAATAATTCAGATAGAATCATATCAGATTCTAGTTCTCCGTATAATGAATTATACAAAAATTATAAAACTTTTAACGATAATGCACGTACTAATGAACCAGGGCCAGAAGTTGTTTCTTTAGTTGTACAAAAGGCTATAGAAGCATCAAGACCCAAAAAAAGATATATGGCTGGCGTCCCAGCTTTTAACCGCATGATGACTCATTTTGGAGACGGAGTGAAAGATTATGTTGTTAAATCTCTTTTTAAGATAAAATGAGCTTATAGAAAAGCTTAAGGAGTACACAAAACTAGATAAAATCAAAATTTTGGAACTGATGAAGAAAATAGAAAGTAAAAAAATTCAGTAAAAAGTGTCTAATAGCTATATTAATAGGTAAATGATTGAATGCTAAATAGCCGTATACTTCTATATAATTTGAGTGTACGGCTAAAAGCTAGGGATAGATCACATATTATTATATTTAAAAAAATGGAATGGTAATTTCTGAGAGCTATTTAAAAAATCTGTTGCTTTCAAAATTTCCTATAGAAACCTCAGAATTTGAGTGGAGATATATGCCGCTGCCATCTCTTACGTCATCCTTCCAGTCACCTATATACTTATCGCCATTTGACCAGTTATGAGTACCTTTGCCATGGCGCATGTCATTTTTCCATTGGCCTATATAAGTTTCACCATCTGACCATGTGAATATACCAAACCCAGTTTTTTCACCCATTTCCCATTGGCCTTCATACTTGTCACCATCTGGCCAAGTGTAAATACCATAACCATGTTGCATATCATTTTTCCATTGGCCTATGTATTTTTCACCACAAGCCCAGGTAAAAGTACCTTGACCATTCATTTCATCATTTTCCCAGTCGCCTGTATACTTACTGCCATCATTATAGAAATAGATGCCTTTACCATGCATTTTACCATATTTACGTTCACCTGCATAATGCCCACCATGGACATGCACACTAGTGTCTTGTTTAATATTTAATTTTATGCTATCTAAAGCTAACTCAGATATTTGAACTTTTTTCATTTGTAACTCTCCTTGTATATAATATATAATTATTTTTTCTTAAGATAAGTTTTGATAAAAAGAAAATGAAAATCATTATCGATTAAACACTTAAGTTGATTATATCATATAAAAGACTATAGTCTATATTATTTATTAAATTCTTTAATATTTTTTTGCATAATCCATAATCAAGAATTGTCAGATAATTTTCTTGATTTGCAGCTACACTTATAGATAAAAGTATAACAAAGATATATAATTAAATTGTAAATTTTTATTTTATGAGGAGGATGTTACCTTGAACTTAAAATATAAAATAATAGCTTTATATTTAACTTTAATTTGCAGTTTGCTATTACCAAATTGTACACATGCTAAAGATTTGAGAACTCAGAATAATGTTACAACTGATAAAACATGGTCTATAAAATTTAATGTTCCAATTGATACCAAAACATTAGATAGTAATATAAATATTACAGATAGTAAAGGAAATGTACTTAATACTGTCTTTAATGCAAGTGCAGATAATAAAATAATTACCGTAATAC
Source organism: Clostridium sp. JS66 (assembly GCF_033561535.1). Lineage (NCBI taxonomy): Bacteria > Bacillati > Bacillota > Clostridia > Eubacteriales > Clostridiaceae > Clostridium > Clostridium sp. JS66. The sequence goes on from NZ_CP131467.1 coordinate 2,280,162, forward strand.
CAAAAAGAGCATACATTCCCAATGAAACATATACTTTAAATATAAATCAAAATATTAGATCAGTTAGAGGAAAATCTTTAGAAAAATCTTCAACTAAAAGTTTTGTAGTTTCCAATATATATAGCATAAATACTGAGAATGAAAAAATTATAAAAAAAGTACGTTCTTATTTTTATACAAATAATGAATTAAAAAATATGAAAATTAAATATTTAGGAAATGTTGAAGGATATTTTATTTATTATGTTCCTTTGAAGCCAGTAGTAGAGGAAGGAAATGATTACACGGCAAAAGGATATGTATTTTCGGCAAGAAGCATGCAAAGAATTGTGGGTATTAAAGATGGTGAATTATATACATTAGGAAACTTAATATTTGAAACATCATTAAGGGAACATGTAGGAGAAGTATATAACTTACTAATAGATGAGTTTAAAGATCTAAATAATATACCTTATGAAATATAATGTAGACAGTATTTTGCTATTATTAGCAAGCTCAGGCAGGCCTTTGCAAATCCCTCCAGAAATTATTGGAACAAAAGGGGAAGTGGATATATATTACCGGGTGAAGAAATTTAAATAAACAGTGGAGGAAAATAATAATGACAAGAGATGAAGTTGAGTCAATTTTACTGAAAATATTGGAAACAGAGGAGATACAATTAGATTTTCCATCTAATGAGGATTGGAATTCTATAAGTAGTAAATTCAATTGTAAGTTTAGTGATGATTTTAGGTTCTTTATTGATCTAATGTCAAAATATACATTTCCAGGAGATGTTTATAATGTGGCAACAAGTAAAACTAATGGGAATGACAGTATCACATTAGTTTATGATTATGAAATGAAGGGTGGGAATTGGAATCAAGATTTTATACCTTTCTATGGAATTGGTAATGGTGATTATTTTTGTTTGAATGTAAAGGAATGTCCTAATTCTAAGGTATATTACTATTATCATGAGGACTCCAGGGTAGAGAAGTATAATGATAGCTTTGAAGAGTGGATTAAAGATTTACCAAATTTTCTGGGTTAAAAATAGCATATAAACTGAATACAAAATACTTACTATTTAAGAAAGGAACTTAGGAGAATGATTACAAATATAATTAAGACCGAATATGGATTAGAAGGAAAAGTACAATTTAAATTATTCAATAAGATTATTGATGTATTGATGCCTGAAAATATGGATATGAAATATGCAAATTTGTGTGTTGAAAGTTTAAATAATTTAGATGAAAAAGTTATAAATAGCTTGTGTCAATATTCAATAGATTATTGTAATGATTTTTGTAGTGAAGTTGGGGAAGAAACTTATGAGTTTAATTTATTAAAGGATGTATTAAATTATATAACTCCCATTTGCTTAATAATTAGCAGTCCTAAAGATAAGAATAAAATAGCTTTTCATTTAGAATTGAACTGTGCTTGGGAAGTAGAACATGGATTAGAGTGGACAATCTGTGATGGCAAAATACTTTATGTTGGCTCCTTTGAGAGTGAAGATGGTTGGGAAGAGATTTCCTATTATAAAGAACTTAATTGGAACTATGTATTTAATGAAACATACTGTACTTTAAAGAATTTACCAACTATAGATATACTTAAAAAGAAACTTATTTCTATGTCTGCCCTTGATATCATTTTTAGTGAAGAAGAATGGTTAAGAGTATATACTTGGAATCCTAATTGGGATGAAAAAAGCTCTTTAGCTGTAGTTGATAATGGTGGTGGAGATACAATGCATATATTATTTTCTAAGGATGGATGTATTATTAAAGGCTTTGACCATGAATCAGAGTTATCTCCTTATGCTCAAGAAGAATTTGAGGTATGGAAAGGCATTTATGAAGACGTCCCTAAAGTATTATTAAACTTGCTTGATGATGAAGCCATTGAGCAAGATGATGTTACATTTTGTATTTGGCAGGATAACAATAATAAGCAGTGGCAAAAAGGAAAAGTTGAAATTCCAGAAGGATGCAGTGATGGTTCTGATTATATGCTTAGTAGAATATTTTCGGTAGAGGATTATATAGATTGGTCAAAAGATTATTGGGGACTGGGAGAAGAATTATCTATTGAAGATGTAGAAAAGATATTTAATCATCAGCCAATTACAGAAGAAATGATAAAAAAATTAAATGCAGATAGAAATATCAAAGCAGCAATAGAGGAACTTAAGAAAATTAATTATCCCGTAGAATATAAGTTTTAATTAAGTTCATTTTTAAAGAATATGCTATACCAATTACAGATACACCAGTAAGTGAGGATATTATAATACAGTTATAATAAATGTTTGAGTGGCATCCATATAATTTATTTTAGAAAAATGAGCTATATGGATGCCAAATTTAAGTTATTTTAAAACAACTTACTGCATATACTGTTTGGCTTTCTCAAGTCGCTGCTTCAATTGCAGGATTTTGCCTTTTTGACTACCTAAATATTGCGAGCTGCCAGCTAGGTTATAGATAGACTTAGATATATGCTCCATGCTATCTTTTATTTGTTTCTTATAGGCAGCAGAGCCTTTAGGATAGATACTTGAAAATTTACTATTCCTAATTAATGAATCAATTGATGATACACAGTCAGAATAATCATTATAAATCTTTTCCATATTGTTATGCTCTATTTGTGCAGCTTTTATATACTCAGATTTTAAGCTTTCCAATCCATCTGGGCTTTGTAGGTTCGAAATATCTTCTGTTACCCCTATAGCCCCACCCAAATTAGCTAAATTACTATAATTGTTGCTAAATTCATCAGAAAAAAAGTCGCGAACAGCTTCAACTGATGGAGCAGGCTCAGAAGCATTTTCGTTCATAGTATTTTCGATAGCTGAAAGTACATAACTAAAATCTGAAAGACTTTTAGAAACTAATGAAGTATTATTTAACATGTCATCACAAGATTTTAAAAGTATGTTTATATAATCTTTTTCAGCCTGACTTATTTTTTCAGGATCTTTAAAGGAGTATTCAATAGGAAAATCTATAGAACCTAGTCCTCCAAGTAAAACTATATTCGAGTAATTTTGAGTATTTATAAAGCTTTTCTGATTTTCTATGTCTTGTCCATCTGTAAGTATTATAGGGGCATTAAGTTTAGCTGCTAAAGCAGTGCCAGAAAGAGCATCAGGGAAATTTGTACCATTTGCAATTATGGCTGTGTCAGTATTTAATTTAAAGTATTTGGCAATATTAAGGGAGGTTTCATATCTATCATTGCCAGCTACTCGGATTATTTTACTATCATCTAAGGTTGGAACTAAATTCTTTAGCTCTCTTACTATTTCAGCTCCTACAACACCAGTTCCACCAACAATATATACTTCACTTGGTTCAATGTTTGAAATAGTGTTTTTTATTTCATTAGGTAGAGCTTTCTTTTCAGTAATAAATATAGGATAACCTTTTGCTGCTGCAATGCTTGAAATGCTGAGGGCATCAGCAAAGCCGTCATAACCGTTAGTTATAACAATTGGAGTCTTTTTTTCTATATCAATACTTTGAACAATAACCTTATTTGTTTCAGCTCTGTTTATACCGCCAAGTCTTATAATGTTACCATAACCAAGATTCTTCATGTACTTTACAAAATCTTCACTTATAGAGCCGCTGCCACCTAAAATGTATATAGTACCGCTTTTATCAAGATGATTAATAACATAATTTATAGAGTCTGTACTTTCATTTACTGTGTTATTTAATAGTAATATGGGTGCAGTATATTTTTTAGAAAGTATACTTCCAGTTAAAGCATCAGGAAAGTCTTTTCCGCTTGCAATAATTACGTTTTGTATTTTTCCATTACTGAAGTTATTAGATATATTGACAGAAGTTTTATACCTGTCTACGCCATATAATCGACTTACATTATATCTAGTTTCAGCATGTGCAGTAATAGAAGCAGTTGTTACAATGCTAGAGGCAACAATTAAACTTAATATTTTTTTCAAATTGTTTACAGCTCCTTTGTAATTTTATAATTTAATTTTATTAAATAAGTGTTAGGATTTCTATAGTAGATGAATGGAATTTTAATGAGTGTGACAACCTAGAAATATTGTACGGGAAAAGTCGGATAGAAACATGGACTTTCTGATATTATGTTGATGAGAGGGGAGGTCATAAAGTGGATTCCATTAAAAGAATGAATGATGCATTAAATTATATTGAAGAAAACCTTGATAACGAGATTGACCTTAAAGAAGTAGCGAGGCTGGCTCTTTGCTCAGAATACCATTTCCAAAGGATGTTTTCTTTCCTTGCAGGTATTTCGCTTTCGGAGTATATTCGTCGAAGACGACTTACTCTTGCAGCCTTTGAGCTTAATAATAGTAGTATCAGAATAATTGATGCTGCCATTAAATACGGATATAAGTCACCTGACTCTTTTACAAGAGCGTTCCAAAATTTGCATGGAATAACGCCTTCTGAGGCTAGAGTTAACGGTCAATCATTAAAAGCTTATCCAAGAATGACCTTTCAACTATCAATTAAAGGAGGAAATGAAATGAATTACAGAATTGAAGAAAAGGAAGCGTTTAGTATTGTTGGTATAAAGAAAAGGGTACCTATAATTTTTAATGGAGTTAATCCCGAGATTGCTGATATGTGGCAAAGTCTAAATCCTGAGATGATCCGTGAACTTAAAGAGCTATCTAATGTTGAGCCATTGGGGATCATTAGTGCATCTGTAAATTTTTCTGAAGGAAGAATGGAGGAGAAGGGAGAGCTTGATCATTATATAGGAGTGGCAACAACAAAAGAGTGTCCGGATAATTTTGCGAGGCTTGAAGTTTCAGCTTTAACATGGGCTGTATTTGAAGCAGTTGGACCATTTCCGGATACTTTACAAGATGTTTGGGGACGTATCTATTCAGAGTGGTTTCAATCATCAAACTATCAAATAGCAGAAGGACCTGAAATTTTATGGAATGAGAATAAGGATATAACTTCACCAAACTTTAAAAGTGAAATTTGGATACCTGTTATAAAAAAGTAATATGCATTTTTAAGAAGGTTACATTAATTCTTATCCTAGGATTAATGTAACCTTTTTTATAAATTTAAAGTAATTGTTTTAATATAGGTTTAAATAAAAAGCTGATTGACAATACTAATTATTAATGTTAATATGTCTATGAAAATAATAGACAGGAGGAAATTATGGAGGAGTTGTTTCGTAGCGCTACAATAGAAGATTTTAAAAGGGGATATATTTGGAATAGCAAAGAAGGAGAATTTATTTGCCTAATATGTGGTGAAAAAATTGGTGAAAGTGATGTGCATGTAAAGGCTCATATTGAAAAGCATGGGAATCCAATGGAAAGGCTGCTTTTGCTTGACAAGAAGTATACTGGGCTTACTGAAATTCAAAAAGAATTTCTAATAATGACATCAAATAAATATACTGACAAAGAAATTGCTAGTAAGCTTGCTTGTACAGAATCAACAGTAAGAAATATGAGATTTGCTTTAAGGGAGAGAGCAAGGCAAGCAAGAGGCTTTTTAGCAGCAATGGAGTTAACTGAAGAGAATATACCTACATTAACACCTCCTAAGCTTAGAAATTTTCCTGCTAGGGAAGGAAAGAGAAAAAAGCTATTGCCAAGATTTGCTGCGCTATTTGAACCAAAGAAGGTGTACACAGAAGAGGAAGTAAAAAAACTTATTAAAACTATCTATGAAGATGATTGTACTATACGACGTTATCTAGTAGATTATGGATATCTAAAGAGAACCAAGGATGGAAGTAAATATTATAGGAATTGCGAGGAGAATATGATGGAGAAGTTAAATAGAAAAGAACTTATTAATAATTATAAGCAGCAAGAAGTGGAAATGGGAATAATTAAGATACATAATACAATTACAGGTTATTCTTTTGTGGATATATGTAGTAATCTATATAAGCCTTTTGAAGGAATAAAGTTTAGATTAAATATGGGGAATTTTAAATTAAATAAACTACAAGAAGATTGGAAAACATATGGAGAGAATGCTTTTACTTTTGAAGTGGTAGAAAAACTTAAACAAATTGAAGGAGCTACAGAAAAAGAAAAAATGGAGGATTTAAAGGAGCTTCTACATATGTGGATTGATAGTCAGGGAGAAAGTTTAAAATTGTACAAATAAATTTAGGAATAAGGAAGATTTTAATTATAAATAAATTTGAAGGAGTGATTAGATGGAAAGGTCATCGCCTGCGGCAGTAAGTTTTTTTAGAAATCGTTTTGTTCAAGTTATTATGATTTCAGGTATTCTGTTACAAATAGGAATATGGGTTCGTAATTTTTCTATTCTATTGTTTGTAATGGAAAAAACCAACAATGATGCTTTTGCTGTTTCAATGATTTCTGTTGCGGAATTTGCTCCAATATTTATTTTTTCTTTTATAGGAGGAACCTACGCAGACCGCTGGCCTCCAAAGCGTACAATGGTTTGGTGTGATTTATTAAGTGCCATTTCGGTGCTATTAGTATTGCTTACAATAATTTTTGGGACTTGGCAGGCTGTATTTTTTGTAACATTTATTTCGTCCATTCTTTCACAATTTTCTCAACCATCTGCTATGAAGCTGTTCAAAATTCATGTACCTGTTGAAATGCTTCAGATGGGAATGGCAATGTTTCAAACATTGATGGCAATTTTTATGATTATAGGGCCAATGCTGGGGACATTTGTATATCAAAGATTTGGTATTAATATTGCAATTGGAGTAATGGGAGTGGCATTTTTACTATCAGCATCGGTATTGACATTTCTACCTGCTGACAATAAAGAAGAAAATAAACAAGCGGAGACAAATTTTTGGCAGGAACTAAGTGACGGTTTAAGATATGTATGGGAAAGAAAAGTACTTACTATACTTGGAGGAGTTTTTGCTATAGCAGGTCTCGCAGTAGGAATTATTCAACCTCTAGGAATTTTTATTGTAGTGGAAAAATTGGGTTTGCCAAAGGAAAATTTACAATGGATACTTGCAACAAATGGTGCAGCAATGCTTATAGGTGGTGGTATACTGATTAGTTTTTCAAAAAAGACTAGTCCACAAAAACTACTTGCCATTGGTATGTTTGCTAATGCTATATCAATTATAGGGATTGGAATATCGACAAATTGGATAATTACTCTTGCATTTGAGTTTTTAAATGGATTGTTTATGCCTTGTATTCAAATTGGAATCAATACTCTGATTTTACAATTTACTGAACAGGAATTTGTGGGAAGGGTTAATGGTGTTCTAAACCCACTTTTTATGGGAGCAATGGTAATCACCATGAGCTTAGCAGGATGGTTAAAGGTTCAGTTTTCTCTAGTAATTATGTATATGGTTTCTGGGGCTCTGTTCTTCTTAGGAATGCTTTTAACTGCAAAGTTATTTAATAAAGAAAATAAATTGATTGCTGGTGGGGAATAGGTGAGAGCTTAAGTATAGAATAGAAAAAGCAAGAGTGTTACGAAATACTGTAAAAAGTATCTTTGTGACACTCTCTTTTAATTTTTTTGTAAATCATATTTAGTCTATTGACCAAAGCGGTCAATAGTTTTATAATAATATTGACCAAGTTGGTCAGTAGGCGTTGGGGGCATATATTATCTGAATAAGTTAGACTTAGAAGAGAGATGTCATCCCACTTTGTTTCTATGAATAGTTACTGAGAAAGAAGGTTAATGGTATGTTTTCAAAATTCCTAAGCATAGATATAGAAAAGCAGAATCGTATTTTAAATGCAGCCATGAAGGAGTTTGCAAAGAATGGCTATGAAAAGGCCTCTACAAATGAGATTGTTAAAGAATCAGAGATATCAAAGGGATTGCTATTTCATTATTTCAAAAATAAAAAGCAGTTGTTTTTATATTTATATGACTACTGTGTAGAGTTAAATATGAATGAGTTTTATAAAAAAATTAACTTGAACGAATCAGATTTTTTCACAAGGTTGCGTCAAACACAGTTGATTAAAATGGAGCTTTTAAAAAAATATCCTGAAATATTCAGGTTTATTAAATCTGCATATTTAGAGGAGTCAAGTGAAATAAAGCAGGAGTTGGAAGCCAAAAACAAGGAATTAATGAAGAAGGGTGTAGATGTATTATTTAAAGGTATTGATACCTCTAAATTTAAAGAGGGGATTGATATAAAAAAGGTTATAAATATTGTTGTATGGACTTTACAAGGCTTTGCTAATGAAGTGATGACAAGAGAAAAGCTATCCTCATCAAATCAAATTAATTATGATAATGCCTTTTTAGAAGAAGATGAGTATTTAAACATGCTTAAATACTGTTTTTACAAGTAAAAGGAGGAGCTATTATGGGAGATATGGTGAAAGAGTTTAAGGAATTATCTACCGAACTTCAGCTAATGGCTGGTGGAAAGGGTGCTATGCTATCAAAAATGTTTCAGGACGGCTACCCAGTACCTGATGGTTTTGTAATTTTACCATGGGCTTTTCAGAATGAAAAACTGAATGATGAAGCTTGGAAGGAAATAAAGGCTCATTTGAACAGAATAAGAGAGAAACATAAGGATTCATCCTTTGCAGTGAGATCCTCTGCTTTAAGTGAGGATTCTGCACAAGCCTCCTTTGCAGGAGAGTTTGAAACAGTTCTTAATGTTGTAAGTGATGAGAAGATTTTTGAAGCTATATATGAGGTTTTTAAGTCAAAGTATTCGGATAGGGTAAAAGCATATAGCAATGTACATGGCATGGAGCAGGCTCATCAGATAGCTGTGGTGGTTCAGCTTATGGTTCAGTCTGAAATTTCTGGAGTATTGTTTACTGCTAATCCAATTACAGGCAGTCATGCTAGTATGAGTGGTAATTATGTATATGGATTAGGAGAGCAGCTGGTATCTGGTGAAGCAAATGCATATGCTTTTTCTTTGATAAGACCTAAGGGAAAATATGAAGGCCCAGATGAATTCAAGAAATACGCTTTAGAGTTATATAAGTACGCATCAAAGCTTGAAAAGAAATATGGAGGCGCTTGTAGGAAAAGGAAAACTATATATACTTCAAGCAAGGCCAATTACGACCTTAAAGACAGGTAATAGTGATACTTATGAATGGAATGATACCTTGGATGGAGATTATTTATGGACAAATACAAACGTTGGAGAGGCAATTTCTGATGTTTCTACTCCACTAAACTGGTCTTTAATAAGATTATTGGATGAAGAACAAATGGTTATTCCAGGATATTACATGATTTCGGGCAATATTTGTGGAAGAGCATATACAAATATTAGTAGAGCGTTATCACTATACCCTGCATTTGGAAAGGATATTAAACCTCTTTTAAAAACCATGAATGAAGTATTTGGAAAGATACCAGAAGAAGTGAATATTCCTATATATCCATTTTCAAGGATGGATTTAGTAAAGGCAATGGCACCTAAATTAATGCATCGTCTGAAAAATATGATTAAGCTTTCTAAAGAAATACCACAACATCTTAAGGAATCTTCACAATTGTGTAGAAGAGTTACTGAAGGCATTGAAGAAGTGAAAATCGGGGAAGAACTGCTATCTTTATGGAAAACTGAACTTCTTCCTCTTAATTTTAAGGCAATGTGGGTTATGCTTATTGGTGGCAGAAAGATGGTTCTTGCTAATAAACTAAAAGATGAGCTCACAAGGCTAGTAGGAACAGAAGATACAAATGCACTGATGTCTAACTTCAGGGAAAGTTTGGAATTGAAAAGTCTTGGTCCTGTCATAGGAATATCAAAAATTATAAAAGGAGAGATGAGCCGGGAGGAATATAAGGTGCTTTACGGTCATCGAGGACCACATGAATTTGAGATATCTATACCTCATCCTGGTGAGGATGAAACTTGGCTTGAGAAACAAATAGAGGAATTTATAAAGTCAGGTACTAATGTATCGGAGCTTCTTGAGAAGCAGAAGAATCAGTATGAAAGAGCATTTAAAAAATTACAGCAGCGCTTTCCTAGAGAAGCTGTGGGTATTGAAAAGAAATTGGTAAAGGTAGCTGAAGCTGCCAGGCTTAGAGAATCTGTTCGCTCAGAATGGACGAGAGCCTTTAGAGTTAATCGTGCCTTTGCGCTTAAGGCAGGGGAACTTACTGGCTTGGGAGAGGATATATTTTTCCTTTATATTGATGAAGTTTTAGCTTTGCTTTCTGGAAAAAAATTAGGAATTGATAATATATCAGTTAGAAAGGAAAACTATAATAAATATAAAGCTCTTCCACCACTTCCATCAATTATAAGAGGAAGATTTGATCCATTTAAATGGGCAGAAGATCCAGATAGAAGAGTTGATTATTATGATTCTACTATGCCTGTTGTTGTTTCAGATGATTCTGAAACTTTAAAAGGATTTGCCGGGGCAGCAGGTAGAATTGAAGGAACTGTTCGGGTCCTTCAAACTCCAGAAGAAGGGGAAAAATTTCAGGCTGGTGAAATTTTAGTGGCATCTACAACTAACATAGGATGGACACCACTTTTTCCAAGAGCTGCAGCTATAATCACTGATATAGGAGCTCCACTTTCACATGCAGCTATAGTAGCTAGAGAACTTGGAATCCCTGCTGTAGTAGGGTGTGGAAACGCCACATTAAGATTAAAAACAGGAGACAAAGTTATTGTTGATGGTGGACAAGGTGTAGTGGAGATATTGAAATAGCAGATACCAAGGAATATAAGAAAGCTTTCAGTACACTTGATAAGGCTGCCTTTTATAAATAGAATCAACGTTGTTATATCTGTAGGCTCATAATGAACATTGAGCTATATATTAAGAATTTACTCTATGCTGAACATTAAAATATGCATAATATCACAAAAAAATAAAAGCACTAAAGGTTTGCAAATAAACCTCATATGGGTAAATTGTCTATATGAGGTTTATTGTAAGCGTGCTTTACTTGCTATAACTAGACTTTTTAATTGATGATATAATTAATTTATTTACATATGATATCATTAGAAAACAAATTGTTAATAATCCTTAGGAGAAGCTAACGGACCATGAGAGACGCCTTGCTATCTAGTACAAAAATTCTCTAAGTTCTTAGCCGAACTGTAACATATCTCTCCATTTATCATATGAATTATACGGTTTTTCTTATCTACTTCTGAAATATTATCCTTATTAACTAGATAGGCTCTATGAAATCTTATAAAACGTTCATCTAAAGTTTCTTCTATATCTTTCATTTTACCGTAAAACTCAACTTGTCTATTAATTGCGTGTAATATTATCTTATGAATTGTATCAGAGGTTTCAAAGAAAAGAATATCCTTATATTTTACATTTATAACTTTATCTTCTTTTCTTATTGTAAAAATTTCACCATCATCTTCATCACTCTTTAAATATCTCTTTTTAGTTTCTAAAATGCATTGTTTTATTCTTTCAGCCATATTTGAATAATCATCTTTAATTATATAATCCATAGCTTCAACCTTGTAGGTAAAAGTCAAATAACTCATTTCCCCATGAGTAGTTACAAATACTATGAACCCTTTTTCGTCAAACTCTCGAATTTTACTGGCTAGGGTTATACCGTTAATATCAGAATTTAAGCCCACATCTAAAAAGTACAAAGAAATATCTTTATCATTTTCTTTTGCTTTGTTTAATACCTCCATAGGATTTGGAGATGCTATTTCAATTGTCATATCTAATTCTTCTTCTAGTATAATATCTTTAACTATCCTTCTTATCCTATTTCGATGCTCTTCAATATCTTCACAAATATATATTTTTATCATAAACGTATTCTCCTATTTATAATTTCAATGTTTTGGATAAATAAATTATCTTCTATACTGGTATCAAGAATAGTATTGTAGTAATTGCCAAGTATGCTTTTTAAATTAGCAAGTCCTATTCCTCGCCCAGTTCCTTTAGTTGAAAATCCACTTACATATATTTCGTGTATTTTAGGCGTTTCTCCTTCAAATGAATTAATCACTATAAAGCTAATAGATCTTTGTTTTTTAATAATTCCTAGCTTTAAAACTGGATTAGTGCATAAAACTGCTGCTTCAATAGCATTATCTAGTAAAATACCTAAAATTCTGCACAAATCAATAGTATCCATCTCTATATCTTCAATAGGGTCCACAATATCTATAAATATATCTATTCCTTCTGATTTTGCTTTTAAAACCTTTGAAGAAATAAGTCCTTTTATCTCTGGGGTTTTTATATTTGAAAGTAAATTTAGTCTTAAAGAATGCTTGTTTAAGTTATCATTAAGCGGTAATATTTTATTAAGAAAAAAACTTTTTAATCCAGCAAAATTATCTGTATCTAAATATCCTCTTATACAAGATAGTATATTTACAAAGTCATGCTTAAAAGCTCTAATATCTTCATTTAAAACTTCTATATTATTTGTGTATTCTGTAAGTTTTTCCAGTTCTAATTGTCTAAATAATATTTCCTCATGTCTTTTGCTTAAATATATGAATGCTAAAATTATTCCAAAGAAAATAACAATAGTCACTTCATTTAAAATTAATAAGGCATTAAAAATAATTTCGTTAAAAGCTATGATTGAAATGGTGTATGCTGTAAATCTATCAATGATTAAAGCAAAAGAAAATAAAGATATTATGCTGTAATATAAAAAACTATTTTTAAATATGTCTTTGATATTATAATTATTGAGTTTACTATATTTTTTTATTAAGAATATCATAACTATTGTGTATAGATAACTTACAAGGGTTGATATAGGCATAAAATAAGTATCATAAATTAGCTTGTCATAATTAAAAACACTAATGAAAATTATTTTAACCAAATTTACAGCAAAGCTATTAACTATAAATAGTATAAATACTGAAAATAGTGCTTTTTCTAGATATTTAACTTTTTCCTTATGATAAGCTATAGAAAAAGTTGCAATTAAACCTATACTTAAAATAAACCTTGTATCTAAAATACAGCTAATATAATTTAATTTATCCTCAAATATTAAAAATAACATCATAAGACTAAAAACACTTATACTTATGATTAAACATTTTTTAACTTGAAATTTGAATAATCCCAGGAAGTAAATAAAATATATACTTACAAGGCAAGTGGATATATTCAATATATAAATCATAAAAGCATCAACTCCATGTAAAATAACTTTAAATTAATTTAATAACCAAACTTATTATATATAAAATTATAGTTAATTTGTATATAATAAGTTTAATTAATTGTAATTTTAGTATTATTTAGATACTTGTTCTATGGTTTTAATTTTTTTAATCTTGAAATATAGGGTAGTAAAACTTATTGTAATAAATGAGTCAATAGCAGATGATATAATTATATTCACTCCTGATGATATGGAGGAATTAAATAAATGTTTTAATAGCCTTAATAATGCTTCATCATTAATTAAAGTCATAATTATAGAAATTATAAATATTTGAAAAATAAAATTTCTAAAACCCTTACTAAAATTTATACTATTTTCTATAGAATCTTCTATTCCATTATTTTCAAGAATAAAGACTTGAAGATAAAATGCTGAATATACACAGAACAGTATTCCTGGTATAACTAATGCTAGCGTTCCCAAAATAGCTATAATGCTCACTACTAAATATAGAGCTAAAGCGCTAAAACTTCTTGGAATTAATTCTTGAATAATATTTTTTATATCAACTTTTTCTTTTTTATATTTTTTATCTACTATTTTAATTATTATCATCTCTCCAATAAAAATTATAAATTCGCCAGAAGCATAAAAAATAAGTTTTTTAATTGTAAAATTATAAGAAGAACCGTAGAGTGTGGATATAGCTTTTCCTACTAATACAAAGGTCATAGTTGCAATTAAAATTTCTTTGTTTTTGAGACTTCTAAGTGACTCTTTTAGAATTTGTAAAATTGATATTTCTTTATTAATCTCCATTTTGAAACCTCCATATTTAGAATACATATTCAATAAACTTTATAACTTTATTCTAAATAGAAACAACCTATATTTCATTAAAAAAGTAATGAAATATGAATTATTTGTAGTGAAATGTTAATTATTACATTAATTCAATACTAACCTGATTTGTTAGTGTGCCAATATTATCTATTTCTAATCTTATAACATCACCCAAATTGAGTAAATGACCATTTTCCATTCCACAACAATTAGGAATTGTTCCGGATGCCATAAACTCCCCTGCATAAACCTTCTCTCCTTTGGAAGCATAGGCAATAGCTTTTCCAATGGAATGATAAAATTCATTTAGTTGTCCTTCAGCAGCTAATTCTTCATTAATAAATACCCGTGTTTTTAAAGTATTAAGCACTGGTAATATTTCATCTGTTGTTACAACTACATTAGATATGGAACTAGCAAAATCTTTTGCTTTACACGGTCCAAAGCCTGTTTTCCGCATCTCATCAAGCTGAACATTTCGGGCGCTGAAGTCATTAAATACACAAAAAGCACCTACAGCAGCAAGACCTTCTTCTTCAGTTGCATTAAGAAGATCCTTGGTAATGATCATGCCAAGTTCTAACTCATAGTCTTTAAGTGTTGCATAATGTGGATAGCTTACTACTTCACCATCTCCAATAAATGATAGGGTATTTCCCTTGTAATATACAGGATTATCATACCATGCTTTTTTAGGTTTAAAAGCTGGAAATGGATGTCTGAATATAGCTTCATAGGCTCTTACTATTGGATATACCTTGGGCATAGTATATTTTGTAAAAAGCCTACCACTGTTAATTACATGTCTTTCACACAGCATGAAATCACGGTAAAGTAGGGGACGAAAAGGTATAATTTCTTTCATATTCTCAGTTTCATGGGCAATTTTCAAATCAGCTTTTTGTAAAAGGAAATTTAAATTTTCTCTATTTTCAGGAAGTGTTTGTAAAAACAAAATAAGGTCTTTAGAAACAGACTTTATTTTTGAATATTCGTTGCTGTTATCTGTCTGAAACTGTTCCAGCAGCTTAGATAGTACAATCCATTGTCCTTTGTATAAAACAGCAAGTGAAACTTCATTCTCTTTTGAATTTATTTGTAACTTCTTAATTTTCAATTTAATCTCTCCCTATATATTAATTTTGTTTAAAAAAATTGATGAAGGTTAATGTTACTTGAACATGTTCAAATGAAACTAATTTAATACCCGAAATGAAGCCTGTAATGACAGCCATATCGGGTTATTATTATCTATTTCTATTAGTTTTCTGCTATTAACAATGCAAAATCTTTTATTTCATTTTTTAATTGCAATATATGTTTTTTTGCTTGATGGATTTCAGTTTTTGGTACATTATAAGTTGGTAAGCTAAAGTCTAAAATCATATCAATTCTTTTTTCAAGAGAAACCTTTCTAGTTAAATATTGTGTAGCAATAAAACTGCGCATAGCGCCTTTAATTGCCAAGGTTCTTATGTAATAGTCCTCAAACTCAAAATCAGGATTATAATTTTTAAAAAGAATTTGAGATCTTCTAGCAGCAGCATCTACAAGTCCATCAAAAATACTTTTTAAACTGTAAGCTTCATAATAGATTTCACAGATGCATTCATCTTCTTCTACTGCTGTAAGTTCAATAGCACAGGATAGTCCATATCGGAGAACTGGGTCTAAATCTTCTCCAAAATAATTGCAAATGACCTCGTCACTCTTCTTAAAGGTTTCAAGAATAAGACTTTTGAAGATTTCTTCTTTATTTTTGTATAGGTAATATATACTGCCAATTAATACACCAGATCTTTCAACAATTTGACGAATTGTGGTCTTTTTGTAGCCCTGAAGTATGAAAAGCTCTTTTGCACTCTGAAGTATTTTGTTTCTAGTGTCTTCCATCATAGTCACCTCAAAAATAATCTTTTTTTAACATGTTCAACAACTAAATAATACTACCTTGGATATAAAGTGTCAATAATTATTTTAACATGTTCAAGTTTTTGTAACAAATTGAGTAGTATATAAATATTATTTATTAATAGGAAATAAATTTTAGCCTTTTGTAGAATTCTGCAAGAAGCTAAAAAACAACGAATAGGAGGAAAAAGTTATGTCACATCATAAAGATGATATTAGAATTGATAAAGCAGAAGATACTTCTTTGGAAATAGAAAATATTTCAGTAGGAGCAGGAGCGTATAATAGCTCATGCAAATCATCAGATAATGGAAAAGGTGTAGGCGTAATGTATCAGCAACAAGGTGCTGTAAAGATACACAATGGAAGAATAATAGGTTGTGATAGTGAAGGGTATATAGTAAGACATTGTTCAGATGCAAGTAAGGGAAGTCCTTTTAAATATGACAAATTTTATTTTTATAATGAAAAGTATTTTCGTACCCATACTATTAATCATTCTCATGCACATGCTTTCATTGATATTGGCATAAGAAATAATAAACATGTATTTTGTTATTATGGAAAGGAAAAGGATGCTAAAAACCTTCATACTCATAATGGCATATTTCATTCTTTTACCTACAAAGATCCTACAACTAAGAAATCTATAACCAGCAGTGATTTTAATACTTTTTTAAGTTTCAGCACTGCCCCTCATTTAGTAAGTAAGATAGTTTACTATCATTATGTTGAAGAATATGATAATAAAAAACATCAAACTGTTTTAAGATATGTAAAAACTTCAGCATCTGATATAAAACATTATGGAGAGGTACCAAATAAATAATATATCAGCAAAAGAGGAATTTCAAAAACATTAGTAATCTCAGGCAAACCTTTCTA
Source organism: Clostridium sp. JS66 (assembly GCF_033561535.1). Classification (NCBI taxonomy): domain Bacteria; kingdom Bacillati; phylum Bacillota; class Clostridia; order Eubacteriales; family Clostridiaceae; genus Clostridium; species Clostridium sp. JS66. The sequence continues at coordinate 2,296,904 of NZ_CP131467.1, forward strand.
AGCATCCTAGAACGTTTATTTTGTTTTAGGGCTATTGGATAAATTTAGATATTAAGTTTAAGAGAGTAAAGCACTAATCGTTGGAGGATGGGTGCTTTTTCTCTTTATCATTAATCTCCATGTAAATACTAAGAAACTTTATTTCAATAATTAACTTATAAGCAAATAGGTTATATTTAAAAACTGGTATTTTTAGGGTATGGAAAATTTAAAATAAGAACTAACGTTTGCATAAAACCCGAAAATTATACCAATACTATAGTTAAGTAAAATTTGGTATAATTAAAGGAGATTTATTATGGATTATCAAAAAATTGAGGATTCAGTTTTAAAAATGCTATGGATTTTTTTAGACAAAGTGCAGTTAATTTCTTTGGAATAGATACTAAAATAACTACATCAGCGGAAACAGAATTAAAAGATATAAAAATAAGTACAAATATTATGGATTATACCTTTTATACAGAGGATGGTAATTATCTTCATTTTGAATTTCAAACCACTAATAAAGAAGAAGACATAAGAAGATTCTTATTCTATGATGCATCTTTACATTATAAAAGCAATAGAAAAATAAAAACTATAGTTGTATATTCAGCGGATATAGAAAATGTTAAAACGTATGTAGATGCAGGTAATATAAAGTATAGCATAGATGCATTTTATATGAGTAGTATGAATGGAGATGAAAAATATGATATTTTAAAGGATAAAATCGAAAGTAATGAAGAGCTTACTGATGAGGAAATATTAAGTCTTACATTTATACCTTTAATGAAGGGAAAATTAACTAGAACGGAGAGAACTTTAAAAAGTATAGAATTAGCAGATAAGATAGAATCGGGTGAAAAGAAGATAAAGTGTCTTACAATGCTGTATGCACTTTTAGAGAAGTTTGGGGATGAAGAAAGCAAGAAAAAGTTTAAGGAGGTATTCAATATGACTGAAATTGGGAAAATGATATTAGAAGATGGAATGGCAAAGGGAATGGAAAAAGGTATAGAAAAAGGAAAAGCAGAACTTTTACTTAAACTATTAACTAAGAAGTTTAAAAAGTTACCAGATGAATATAAAAAAAAGGATAAAAGAATTGTCCAATGAAACATTGGAAATAATAGGACTAGAAATATTTGATATGGAAGATATTAAAGAACTTGAGAAGTATTTTTAAAAATATGAGTTGTTTTTTATAGTGGTTTGTTTAAGTAGGAATCATAGGTGAATTCCTACTTAAACAATTATATTTTACAGAATTAAACTTAGTAATTTTCTTTCAATAATGGAGTACAGTTGCCTGAATAATATATGCGTAAAATATGAAGAGCTCTGGTGCAAGCAGTATATAGCAGCAGTCTTTCTTCTTCGCAGCAATAATTTTCATCTCCTGCATTATATATAAGCACTACATCAAATTCTAACCCTTTAGCAAGATATGCTGGGATTACCAAGGTATCACTTACATATTCATCATCGTCCTTTAATATGGCTTTAACATTAATCCTTTCTTTTAAAAAATTGTATACTTCATTTGCTTCTTTTACAGTTCTTGTTATAATACCAATGGATTTATAACCTTTCTCCTTATGCACTTTTATATCCTCAAGAAATTTTTCTTTTATAGCTTTTTCATCTGAAAAACCAAGGATTAAAGGTTCAGCTCCACTTCTTTCTACACATCCATCAGTAATCTCCTTGCCAAGCAGCCTTCTGGAGAACTTAGTAATTTCCATGGTTGACCTGTAACTTTTGGTTAAATTTATTATGCAAGTATTATCTTTGGGAAATATATGAGAGATGTTGTTATAATCTCCTACATTCATAAATGGATTGATTGATTGATTAAGGTCACCCAGTATGGTCATATTAGCATGGTTGAAAAGCTGATAAAAGATTTCATACTGCAATGGTGTATAATCTTGTGCTTCGTCAATAATAACATATTTGATTTCTGAGGTTTTAGGAATTCCTTCTAGTGCTCCTTTGAGATATAGAAGAGGAGGTTGATCCTCATAATTAAGCTTTCCAGCCTTCAAATTTTCCAAAGTATAGCTCTTTATTTCATCAATTTCCTTCTCGCTATATCCAGTATTACAATTTCCAGAAAAACATTCCAATTTCATAAAAAGCTTTTTATAAATATCCATTAAATCAAACTCTGTCATTTTATTGATTTCAGAATATATATCCTTCATTTCATTTTTTACAATAGCTATACTGCGATTCCTAATTTCTGTTTTATCTATATAAGAATCTGACTCCTTAATCTCGCTGATTACTTCTTCAACCCAATCTTTTTCATAAGGTTCCATAAGAAATAATATTCTTTCTCTTATCTTTTGAAGTCTTCTTTTTAGTGGAAGCTGTATATAATCTTTAAAAAACAGCTCTTGCAAATCCTTAGAGGAGATTATTAACTTGTCTCTTACAATAATATCATTAAAGTTCGTATCTTTTTTTTCAGCATAGTCTACATATTTTTTTAATATATCTATAAATTGCATGGAAGATTTATATTTTATACTCATTATTCTTTTTTGATACATTGGACCTTTCTTAGCTGCAAGAATAATTTCCATCATTTCACTGTAATCTTCCTTTTTAAAAGCAGATTCTAAGACCTTTTGCATATATTCTTTAAATGTAGTTTGGCACATATTGTCTTCTCCAAGTTGAGGTAATACATTGGAAATGTACTCATTAAAAATTTCATTTGGAGAAAATATTATTATATTTTTTGATGCTATCTTATCTCTATGCTTATATAAGATGTATGCAATTCTATGAAGAGCAATGGAAGTTTTTCCACTTCCAGCAGGCCCCTGAACGATCAAATTTTTATAATCCTCATTACGAATTACCTTATTTTGTTCTCTTTGAATAGTTGTCACTATGTTCTTCATTTTACCATCAGTGCTTTTACTCAACATACCTTGAAGTATTTCATCATCAATATTTAGATTGCTGTCAAACATATACTCAATTTTGCCATTATTGATTTTGTACTGTCTTTTTAAAGTAATTTCACCATGGATTTTTCCTTCAGGGCATATATAATTAGCTTTTCCAATTTCATAATCATAGTACATGCTGGAAATGGGTGCTCTCCAATCATATACTAGAAAATCAAAATTGTCGTTGATAAGATTAAAGCTTCCAATATAACATTTTTGAGTTTTCTCATCTCCTCTTTCAAGAAAATCCATCCTCCCAAAGTAGGGAGATAAAAGTATTTTTTTATATTTTTCTTCAAGCTTTCTGACAAATTCATGTCTTTTTTTCTGTATTTTCATAGTTGTGATGAATTCCATAAAGTCTACAACCTGATCCAACCCATTAGATATGGACAAAGGACCTACATCCTGCCAAAGCTGCTTTTGTGTTTCAATAGAATCCTTTCTAAATTTTTCTTTAAAATCATGTTTTTCATTAAACTGTTTTTGAGCTTCTTTGAGCACTTCTTGCAGCCATTCATTTTCCAGTTTCCATTCAAAGTTGTTCAATTAATCCCATCCTTTCCTTAATAACAAATAATTCAGTAAGGTTATCGTAAAAAAAACATTGACATTGCTTTGGAAAAATAGTATAATATAATTGAGAAAATATATTATACATAAAAAGCGCAACGTTAGTAGATTTATATTATCATTTTTGTTTTGGTGTGTCAATAATTATACACATCTTTTCGTTAACTTTAATTATCAAAAAATCTTGCTCATTATTAATGTGAGTTTCTATCCACACATTCTCTATTTCCAATACAATAGGTACAATGTAATTTATTAGGTATTTATTTTATATGCTCTTTAAAAATGCTTAATAAACTAGTATATAAATTGTTATTAACAAAAATTGTTTCAGTTTTTGTAGAACATCAAATGATCTACAAAGCTTGGAACAATTTTTTGTTGTTAAAGGTCGGTAAATATTAATTAAGTTGCATAAATAAAGGTTTATTAATAATAATGTAGAATAATTTTAAAGAGATTTATTTCAAAGGGGGACATATAATTCATTTGATAAGAAAACAAATTCATTTATTTTTCAAGGAAATCGTCATATGTCAATAGATGAGTATAAGAACTATATTGGAAAATAACTTAAATAAAAATACAATATAAATTTTAGGGGGAATTGTCTATGCATGAATTAACACAATTAATTAAAAATGATATGAAGCCTGCATTGGGGGTAACGGAACCGGGTGCGATTGCCTTTGCGGTATCAAAAGCAAGAAGCTATACAAAAGGAAGTGTGGTGAAAATAAATGTAGCAATGAACAGTGGTATGTATAAGAATGCCTTTACTTGTGGAATACCAAACAGCAACCAGGTTGGTAATGTCTTTGCTGCAGCGCTAGGTTACGTGGCAGGAAATGCTGAGAAAGGTCTTGAAGCATTGGAAAATGTAACAAAGGAGGATAACATAGAAGCTCGAAAACTGGTAAAGGCTGGTGTTGTCACAGTTGAACTTAGGGGAATTACAAGTAAAATATATATAGAAGCTAAAGTTATTACTGAAAGTGATACAGCTGTTGTTACTATAGAGGATTCGCATACCAATATCACAAAGATTACTGTAAATGGAAAAGTAGAAATGGAACAAAAAGATGAAAAAGGGAATGACGATGATGAGTTATTAGAAGAAGCATTTGATATACATAAATATACTCTTCAACAATTATACGATTATATTACAACTGTTGATATTGAAGAAATAAGTTTTATAAAAGAAGCTTATAAAGTTAATCTGGAATTATATAATGAAGGGTTAAAGAATTCTAGGACAACATTTTCCAGACATCTTTTGAAAAACAATGGAGGAAAGGAAATCTCTAAAAGTGAACAATCTACTGCATCTTTATTGTGCAATGCGGCAATTGAAGCTCGTGTAATTGGTTTGGATAAGCCAGCAATGAGTATTACAGGTTCTGGTGCTCATGGAATTATAGCTACTATGCCTTTGTATGCAGCTTATAAAGTAAATGGTTATACTGAAGAGCAGCTGCTTCGTGCTACTGCGCTCAGCTATTTAGTTTGCATGTATATTAAGGAATATTCTGGAAAGCTTTCAGCTTTTTGTGGTTGTGCAATAGCAGCAGGTTCTGGAATGGCATGTGCATTGGTATATTTGCGAGGGGGAACTGTAGATATGATGTCCAATGTGCTGAACAATATGGCTAGCAGTATTACTGGTATGATATGTGATGGGGGAAACCAGGGGTGTACCATGAAAGGAATTGTTGCTGTAGATGCTGCCTATAAATCTGTAGATTTTGCAATGAACGGTATATATATTGATAGTGTACATGGTATTAATGGTAAAACCCCTGAAGAAACCATGAAGAATATGGGCTGCATTGCATCTCCAGGAATGATTGGTACAGAAAAAACCATTGTAGAGATTTTTGAAAACAAAAGGAGAAGTTAGTAATCAATATGGAGTGTATCGCTAATAGCGTACATTTGTATTATTCAATTGATTTATTGGTTAGTTACAACTATAAAGAGTTTAATTTAAAGAGAGTAGGGCATTATTACAGTTAAGTTATAATTATAATGTAAGGAGATATTTGTATGACAGAATTCTGGGAATCAAGTTTTATAGAAAATCAAATGATGTGGGGATTTGAACCTTCAGATTCAGCAATATTGACAAAGGACTTTTTTCTTAAAGAGAAAGTTAAGGATATATTGATACCTGGCATTGGATATGGTAGAAACGCAAAGGTTTTTATTGATAACGGAATAAATGTAACAGGTATTGAAATTTCAAAAACAGCAATTGATTTGGCAAGACAAAAGGGGCTTAATAATAGTATTTTTCATGGTTCAGTAACTGATATGCCTTTTGATAACAAACTCTATGAAGGTATATTTTGTTATGCACTTATTCACTTATTGGATAAGTGCGAAAGAGATAAGTTTATTAAAGATTGCTATAATCAGTTAAAACCAAACGGCTATATGATTTTCACTACTATTTCAAAAGAAGCACCAATGTTTGGAAAGGGCAAACAACTAGATAAAGACTACTTCGAGATAATGGAAGGGTTAAAAATGTTTTTTTATGATTCCGATTCCATAAAACGAGATTTTGGGAAATATGGACTTATAGAATTTTCAGAAATTGTTGAGCCACATAAGAATGCAGAAAATAAACCTCCATTTAAATTTATAATGATAAAGTGCAAAAAATTATGAAGTTCAATGGGCCAGGTTGCTAAGATAATGTTATAACAGACTTTTAGTGTCGGGGTGTGGCTCATGTTGAGCTCACAAAAACAAAAACCTAGGAATTGCTTCCTAGGCCTTTGTTTTTGTAGTTAAAGAATTCAATAATCTAATATAAAAAGTATTATGGTATTTATTTTATTTAGAATATAGGAATATCAACGCCAGAGATTATTTTAACATTATTTTCATATGCATATTCTGAGTAAAGAATTGTGTACTTGCTTCTATTAGTTATAAAATAATCTACCTTTTTAAATATTGCTCTTTCACTTTCTTTAGTGCTTGTATAAACATTAATACTGCATTTAAAGTTCTCAGCTGTTGATAATTCGTGTATAAACTGATGAAGCGAATTAATTAATTCAACATTGTTATTTGAAGATTCCTTATCAATGTATAAAATTAATAGGCAATCTTCTTTTGATTTGAATTTTCTTACAAATTCCCTTACTACTCTTTTCCAAATGGCATATGGGTCTGTAAAATCCATGAAGAATAGATATGTGTTCTCTAATTTTGATATTTCAACATCTTTAATTTTTCTATTATTATCTAACGCTTCATCATAAAATTTATTGCAAAAAGTAGTAATATCTTGGCTTTTAAAGAATTCATTATTTTCTTTAATTTTATCGTCACTCCAATTCCACCATTGAATAGTAAGAAGCTTATCTATTATTTCTTTGCTGAATCTGTATTTTATTATCTTTGCAGGATTTCCTCCTACTACTGCATATGGAGGTACATCTTTAACAACATGGGAGTTAGCAGCTACAACTGCTCCGTTGTGAATTATTACCCCTGGCATTATAGTTACATTATGACCTAGCCACACGTCATTTTGAATTAATATTTGTCCCTTTTCTTTATAATTACCTTCATAGTCAGGTTCGATATTTTCTTTAAATAGCTCTGATACTCCTGTGGTTAGATTGAAATAATTATGCCCCAATCCTACAGTAAAATTTGAACAATGTCCAATTGAAGAAAATTGACCTACATGTAAATTATGAACTGCATATCCTTGTGAAAAGGTAAAGTTTGCTCCAGTGGTAATTAGTCCATCAGCAAGATAAGAATCCCTCCCAACACATATCAGTGGAAAACTAGCTCTATTTTCAACGTTAAAGTAGAACATCTTAGTTTCTCTATTTGTCCAAGCAGGCACTGCCAATTTAACAATCATACTCTTAATTCTCCTTAAAGTTAATTTTTGTATCTATACTAAGCTAACTTATAACATAGTTCAACATGTAATATACTAATAGTGTATGTTGTTAATTATGATAAAGTTCATCATATAATTACACGCATGCTCAGATAAGAGGCATTTCTCACAGGAAAACGTAACCTGAGTTTAAGAGTCATTTGATTTAGTTTGCATCCTAGTTTAGCAGCTTTAATTGACTGCATGTGAAATTTAGGAATTTTAATTATATTGTGAAAGCATCGATTGAGTGTAACAAGAATAATCTACAATACTTTATTACATTATCAAACTCAATCATTCATATTTTATTAAATATTTGCTGTTTTATGAGCGAGATTTCTTTATTTGTGATCAATTACAATCGATGCTAGTTAATATCATTCATATTCGATTAAAATCAATTAAAAACATTCAAAATTTTATTGACATTATAAATTAAATCGGTTACAATTAAGTAAATCAATCAAAAACGTTTACAAAATGATTGGCTTTGAAAGATATATTAAAAATAATTGAATGAAAGTGATGATTATATGTTTGCAGAAGAACGCCAAAAAAAAATATCAGAATTATTAAAAGAACAAAGTAGTTTAAAAGTAACTGCATTAACAGAAATATTTGATGTTTCTGAATCTACTATAAGAAGAGATTTACAAGAGATGGATGAAAAAGGTCTTTTGACTAGAACTCATGGAGGAGCAGTTAGTATACAAAGTACCAGCTTTGAACCTTCTTTTAAAGAAAAAGAAATAGAAGGTCACGATGAAAAAGTTATTATAGGAAAAATTGCAGCTTCCATGATAAAAGATGGAGATACAATTTTACTGGATTCAGGAACCACAACTTTAGAAGTAGCAAAACACATAACTGCACATAGAGTTACAGTTATAACAAATTCCATAGATATATCAGCTGTTCTAGCAAATAATGAAAATATAGATCTTATTGTTACGGGTGGAAGTATGAGATTTACTACAAGAGCTATGGTTGGTTCTATAACTGAAAACGTATTAAAAAATTTTAGAGTTGATAAAGCCTTTATTGGAACTAATGGTATATCAATAGAAGAAGGTGTCACAACCCCTAATTTTATAGAAGCTCAAACTAAAAAAGTTATGATGAATGTATCAAATAAAGTTATTGTTTTAGCTGATAGCTCTAAATTTAATAAGGTATGTTTTTCCGTTATAAGTCCTATAAGAGCTGTATCTTCCATTATAACAAGTGGAGAATTAAACAAAGAAACTTTAAAAAATTTTGAGGATGCTGGTGTTGAAATAATTTGTACTGAACAGGAGGAATAAATGTGATAATAACAGTAACTTTAAATCCTGCTCTAGATAAAACTATTACATTAAATGGATTAACTATTGGAAATGTAAATAGGGCAATTACTACAAGACAAGACATTGGCGGCAAAGGCATAAATGTCTCAAAAGTTTTAAAAAACTTTCATGTAAATTCTTTATGTACAGGTTTTTTAGGTGGCAGCCTTGAGAATGTGTTTATCGAAGACTTAAAAAAAAGGGAACTAAGTAATGAATTTATCCATATTAAAAATGAAACAAGGACAAATACTAAAATAGTGGATAGTTTAAGTAATACAAATACAGATATAAATGAACCAGGTCCAAACATTAGTGAATATGAGCTTGAAGCATTTATAAATAAATTTAAATCCATATGTAACAAAGGAGATATTGTAATTTTATCAGGTGGAGTAAGTCCATCCTTGCCAGATGATATCTATTTACAATTAACAAAAATAGCAAAAGCAAAAGAAGCACTAGTAATTCTAGATGCAAGTGGAAATCTTTTAGAACAAGGTATAAAGGCTTGCCCTGATATTATTAAGCCTAACGATCATGAACTACAAAAATTGTTAAACTTAAAGGATGTCTCCGATGAAAGCATTATAAATGCAGCTAAACAACTAAACAGTCAAGGAATATCAAAAATTATGATTTCACTTGGAGAAAAAGGCGGATTGTTTGTAACAAAAAATGGTGTATATAAATGCCATGGACTTAAGGTTCCAGTAAAAAGTACTGTAGGTGCTGGAGATTCAATGGTAGCAGCTATAGTGTACAGCTTATTGAACAATTATAGTGATGAAGAAACTTTAAGATTTGCAACAGCCTGTGGGGCAGCTTCAGTATCACTTGAAGGTACTCAAGCTTGTACTTTAGAACAGGTAAAGAAACTATTAATAGATGTTAAATGTGAAATTAAGGAGGAATTTTAAATGGCAACAAAGGACATGTTTTCAAAGAGCAGAATATGCTTTGATTTAAAAGCAACTAATAAAGATGAGGCTATAAAAGAGTTAATACAAGTTTTATATGATGATGGCAAAATAACCGACAAGGAAAAATTTAGACAAGCTGTTTTGAAGAGAGAAGAAGAATTTTCAACTGGTATAGGCATGGGAATTGCAATACCACATGGAAAAAGTGATGCTGTAAAGGAACCTTCTATAACTTTTGGAAGAAGTAATAAAGGTATAGATTATGAATCTATGGATGATAAGCCAGCTTATTTATTTTTCCTTATATCTGTTCCAGAAGAATCAAGTGACATTCACTTAAGAGCATTAAGCGAAATTTCTAGAAAACTTATGCATACTGAAATAAGAGAAAAGTTATTTAAAGCTCAGAGTTTTGAAGAATTTATAGAAGTTTTTGAATAAATAATAAAGGGGGAAAAAATTATGAAATTAGTAGCAGTAACGTCTTGTCCAACTGGTATAGCTCATACTTATATGGCAGCGGAAGCCCTTCAAATGGCAGCAAAGGAAATGGGGCATGAAATAAAAGTTGAAACTCAAGGTTCTGTAGGTGCTGAAAATGTAATTACAGATCAGGAGTTAAAAGAAGCAGATGCAGTTATAATTGCAGCAGATACAAACGTTGATATGTCAAGATTTGTAGGCAAACCAATGGTAAAAGTTTCAGTTAAAGATGCAATTAAAGATTCTAAAGACCTTATAAACAGGGCTTTGGCTGCTAAACCAGCAGAAAGAAAAGCTGATGCAAAAATGCCAGTAGTTGAAAAGAAAGAGAAAACAGGTGTGTACAAGCACTTAATGACAGGTGTATCCTTCATGATACCATTTGTTGCAGCTGGTGGTCTTTTAATAGCTTTAGGTTTCGCACTTGGTGGAATTTATGTTTATAACTGCCCTGGAACTCTAGCAGAAGCGTTGTTCAACACAGGTAAAGGAGTATTTGCTCTTATGTTACCAGTTCTATCAGGATATATTGCTTATTCAATAGCTGATAGACCAGGTATTGCAGCTGGTTTTGTAGGTGGTTCTCTTGCAAGCGGAGCAATTTATAGTGGACAATTTTTAGCTCATCCGCCAGCAGCTGGCAGCAGTGGATTTTTAGGTGCTTTAATCACAGGTTTCTTAGCAGGTTATATAGTTTTAGGCTTAAAGAAGATTATTAAACTTCCAAAAACATTAGAAGGTTTAATGCCAGTGTTAATATTACCATTACTTTCAGTGGCACTAATTGGTTTAATATACTTATTTATCTTAGGCACTCCTCTTATAGCTATAAATACAGCTTTACTAGCTTGGTTAAAAGGATTAGCAGGTGCAAATGCAGCAGTTCTTGGTTTAATTCTTGGATGCATGATGGCATTTGATATGGGTGGTCCAGTTAATAAAGCAGCTTATGTTTTTGGTACAGGTACAATAGTAGCAGGTGGTTCTCCAATAATGGCAGCAGTTATGGTAGCTGGAATGACTCCTCCACTTGGAATAGCTTTAGCTTCAACAGTACTCGCTAAAAAGAAATTTACAGATGCAGAAAGAGAAGCAGGAAAAGCAGCTTGGGCACTTGGATTATCCTTTATAACAGAAGGTGCTATACCATTTGCAGCAGCAGACCCATTAAGAGTAATACCTGCAAACATGGCAGGCTCTGCAGTTGCAGGCGCACTATCAATGATGCTTGGTTGTAAACTTGCAGTTCCTCATGGTGGAGCATGGGTTTTAGCAATTCCAAATGTTGTAACAAACCTTGGTGGATACTTAATTGCTTTAGTAGCAGGTACTGTAGTAACAGCTGTGATACTTTCAGTAGTTAAGAAAAATATTGAATAGATATAAATATTAGTTTTAAGAACTGTCTTACAATAGAAAGCAATTTCTAAAGGAAGGCAGTTCTATTTACTTATTGTGAATTGAACTTTTGCAAATACAATTTTGAATTAATATAAACACATTGTGACACAACTTTTTCAGAGGACAGTGTCGGAAGATATATATAAGTAAAATTATTGCGAAAGCTTTACAGGATGCAGATATAGATTGTCCACCTATACTGCATCCTTGTATATTATCTTTAGTGTTTTTTAATATGGAAGTATGTCTATTACATATAAGCATTTAATATAACACTTTTATATTCATCCAGCAGAGGAAATTTATTATCAATTGCTATATTAATAATCTCATCTGTAGGGTAACTAATTCTTCTATTTGTTAAATTAACTCTATCTTCAACAAAATCTAAAACTCCATAGGATATTCTATTATCACCATCAAGTGAATTGCCTATACTTCCCACATTAAATATGATTTTATCATCTACTTCACCAATAAAAGAAGTATGAGAGTGTCCACTTAAAATAACTTGTTCTTTCACACCTTTTATTGCTTTCTTAATTTCTTCTTCTGGAACACTGCAATCTATTGCTTCAACTATGGATTGAGGTGTTCCATGAACACATAGTATGCTAATTCCATTTAAATTAATTGAACATTGTAATGGCAATTCTTTAAGAAATACTATTTGATCTTTCTTTAAATTATCCTTTGCATATTTATAATATGAATATAGTTCCTTTTCTCTTTTTGTTGAAGGTATACAAACATCTGTAATTTTTTCAAGCCATAAATCTGTATTTCCTTTAATCCATGCTATAATTTTTAAATCCTTATCTTTTAGCATTTCAAGAGACTGTGAAGGCATAGGACCTTTCATTATTATATCTCCTAAAATAATAATTTTTTTAATACCTAAACTTTTTAAATCATTTATTGCATATTGTAATGCTACTCCATTGCCATGAATATCAGATAAAACTGCTACCTTCATAAAAGTCCTCCTTGATTTATATTTTTAGTTAATAGGTAAGAGCGAATAATTAATAGTTAATTAAGTGAAAATTGTATATATGAAAGTTGAGCAAATAATAGTTTGTCTATATAATAAATTATAGCATACAGATAATAAAATGAATGAAAGAGGTTGTATTATGTCACGAAAGGAAATTTTAGATAAATTAATTTTAAGGGAAACAATTGCCCCTAATGTAGCAGAGGCTTTAAAAAACAATGTTGATTTTGGTGATTTGCTTATATATTTTAGTAATGCAAGTAATGCATACTGCTTGGTTAATGGTTTTCGTTATGAAATAAGACTAGATGGAAGACCAATTGTTTGGGAACGTTATGAGATGGGGGAAGATTTATTTTTAAAACATGCAGAGAATTTTTCAAATAACTATTTTGAACCAAAACAGGAGTTATTACTAAAGATTCCTAAGATTATGTCGGAGTTTCTTGCTCCACTTAAATGGATAGAAAGTAATATTGAAATGTTATCAGACATTGAACTAGGAAGTATATTGGTTAGAATTGGTGAAATATTACTCGAGGAAATGAAACAGAAGAAAAATGCAGCATCAAAGTTATCAGATGACAGTTTGTGGGTGGAAGTTGTTGAAAGAACTCTTGAAGTGTGCAAAGGCTTTGTACAAGGAGAAGGTGTTACAGCTGATGAACTTTATCCTCTTCTGGATAGTGAAGATTGTTCAGATATTGTTGAACTTTCATGTCAAGTAGAAGATAATGATATTATATTACTTATAGGTCATATAAGCAATATAACATCATACATACTTACACTTGCTATTTACAAGGAGTATGGGGAACATTGCCCACTTCCTGAAATACTTGATAGTTTCCAGGGAGAAGATATGTCAGAAATGTTTATAAAATTTTTGCTTTATATGATACAGGATAAATTAATTAATAAAGAAAAAATACTCTTTTGTTTAGGGTTAAATAATTTATAATTTTAATGGAAAAATGAGTTGATTTTAGCAACAAAAGCTGTCTTATAATAGAAAGTGATTTTCTAAAGTAAGGCAGTTTTATTTTTATTTTATATTTCATTAGAAGCTTAATTTGTTTGTTCTTATTCAATTTTAGAAAATTCACTTTATTAAAATCTTGCATCGCAAATTAGTTTTTATACAGCTTTACGAAGTCAGTAATTATAAAATAAAGTCGTTTGATATATAATTGTATTATTAAGGAAACGGTGTAGCATTATGGAAAATTGAGTGTTTTAATAAGCATTTTGTGACTAGTCTAAGTGGAAGGAATGAGAACCATGATGAATAAATTAAGCTTTTTTAATAAGTCAAATTATGCTTTTACAAAAGAACAAAACTGTAAAATTATCCATGATCTTAATGCAAGTAATATTACACGAATAAAATTATTTCTTGTTTTTATTTTTGATACTTCAATTGATGAAGCTTATGCCATAGCTGAAAAAATTAGATTGGCAATTCAGGATAATGTAATAGTCACTGATAAAATTCAAATAAAGATAACTGCAAGTTTTGGTATTTCTCTATTAAAAGACAATTTTTCAGAATCCTTTGATGCTTCCTATAAATTAACGAATGTTGCCCTTTACCAAGCTAAAGAACAAGGGAGAAATAAAGTTGTAATAGCTTCATTAGATATGTAAGAATATAAGAATAAGACTTCTTTAGTGAATGAATTGAGATATCAATTTGCTGTTAAATAATTATAAAAAAGTTATTCGGAATAATTTGTACTTAAACGAAAAATTCTCTTTACAATTATAGTTGTATAGAGAATTTTTTTATTTTTGCATTTATTTAAAGGTAACTATCCAGTAGAAAATCTATAACAAATACATAGTGAAGTTTTTTTATAATAAGTTTTAAAATTTATTATAAAAATACTCCAAAAGGGGTATAGCACATAAAAAACTTTTATATTATGATAAAAATTACTTTGAAACAAATTAAGATAATTTTTTTACATATTAGCTTATTTTTGTAGGAGACATTTTTGTTTGCAGGTCATATTGGAACAGGATTAGATGTAATTGCTGATAATAGACCTGCAGAAATAAAAGTTATATTTAAATAAAAAACTGGCCATTTAGCCAATAGTATTTTATAAAAAATAACTATACTATTTGAGTGTAAGGATTTTTATGTGGACATTTATCTATATAAATTTTAAAAATTATATTTGTGTGTTAAATAGCAATAAAATATCTATAGAAAATTATGATTTTCAGAATCGTTTGACTTTATTCGTTAATGATAGCAATATATAAAAATTTTCATAAAAGTAGAAAAATTGCATAAAAATTTATTTATGTGAAGGTATTTGGTGAAAAGTGAAGAATATTATATTAATGCAATATGTTGGAAATAACAATCATTAGGATTGATGAAGTTACAATATATGCTAACGTGAGTAACACAAGATAAACAAGGTTGAATATATTTATGTGATAAATGGGAATGGTGGATTCATGCACAAATTAGCAACCTAGAATATAAGGATTTTTTGCAAACAGGAGGAAGTCTAATTTTATGAACAGTTATAAAGAAAAATTGAAAAATATAACTAGAATTTTGCTTGAAGAAGAGGATGAGTATGGAAAAATAAAAGATACATGTGATGATTTATTTACACTTTTTCTAGCTGCATCAGAGTTGAAGGAAGATGAGTGTAGTAGGAAAGAATACTATCTTCCAAAAGGAAAGGCAATCGGTACTTTTTGGGCAGGGGTCTGCGTGAAGGAATTAATGAGAACAAAGAGATTTATTAGGGGGATTTTTTTTGGAATAAAAAAAGCTCAAGAAAAGTTTCCTGATAGAACAATACATATTTTATATGCAGGTACAGGTCCTTTTGCAACATTAATGCTTCCGATAACTACTGTTTTTTCAAGTAAGGAAATAAAATTTACCTTACTTGAAATAAATCAGGGAAGTATAGAGGCTTTGAAAAAGATAATTAAAGTTTTCGAAGTGGAAGAATACGTAGAAGAAATTGTTCAATGTGATGCTACAGAATACAAGATTAATAAAAGTAAGCCTGTTCATATGATTATTACAGAAACCATGCAAAATGCACTTAAAAATGAACCACAAGTAGCTATAACTTTTAACTTAGTTCCTCAAATGGAGATAGAAGGAATTTTAATACCACAAAATATAGATATTGAAGCTGCCTTAATAGACCCAAAGAGGGAAATGGAAAGAACAATGGGAATTGAGGGGGCGGAAGGCGATTTCTATTATCCTCTGCGTAAAATATTTGAGTTGAATAAGGAGAGTGTAAAAAGAGTAATGAAAAATAAAAATTATGAATTTCCTGAAACAGAGATTGAGCTTTCACATATCATGGAGGAACGATATAAAAGGTTAAGTTTACTTACCACTATACAAGTTTTTGAAGGAGAGAAATTAACCTACAAACAATGTTCTTTAAACTTACCTTATAAAATAATGGATATAGACTGGAGAAATAATAAATGGAAAAAGTTGAGGTTTCAATATGTAGTTAGTGAAAAACCAGGCTTCATATATAAATTACAAGTGTGACTATTTGAGACTTAATTTTAAGTATAAAAACGTATTTTATAAAAAACTCACCCAATGAATGATATGAATTAAAAATGTACAATTATTCTATAGGAGATAAATGCTGAAAGGAATGATTATAAACATGGATGATAACGAACAAAAGTCTAGTAGGAATACTGAGGAAGGAATTAATATTTCAATAGAAGTGCTAGAAGCTAAACATGAGGACATGCTGTTAAAAATATTTAAGGAAAGTCGTCAAGATTTGACTTGGATTAGTGGTATAACTGAAGAACAAAAAGAAAGTATTATAGCACAACAATTTATGATGGAACAGCAACAGTTGATGGAAATGTATCCAGAGGCACAGCTGAATATAATTACGATGGATGGAAAGCCTATAGGGCGTCTTTATATTTATTATGGTAAAACCGTAGACCGAATTTTGGAGATTGGGTTGTTAGAAGAATACAGAGGTCGAGGTATTGGGAGAAAGATTGTTACCACAGTGGTAGGAAATGCTGTAGAAAAGGAAAAAACAGTATCTCTGCAAGTTGCTTGGTTTAACCAAGGGGCATATGCATTTTATGAAAAACTTGGATTTAAGGTTGTAGAAAACAAAGGAATTGCTTATGAAATGAAGTGTATTCTATAGTATTAAGAATTTTATGAAAAGGTATAGTCCAGTGTAGCATTGCTGCATTGTTGATTATAAATAATAAAAAAACAGGAGGAATTAAAAAATGGACGCTTATATTGGAACTATTTTAGCATGGGCAATGAATTGGGCACCAAGGGGATGGATGTTATGTCAAGGGCAGTCAATTCCGATAGCTCAAAATCAAGCACTCTTTGCGCTACTTGGATACAATTTTGGAGGTAGTGGTAATAATTTCTGCCTGCCAGATTTAAGAGGACGTTTTCCTATAGGGTATGGAGTAAATCCAAACAACAAAGTAAGTTATCAGTTGGCGCAGCGTGTGGATAACGTTGAAGCTGTAACACTTACAGCAAATAACATACCAGCACATATACATCCGATTACAAGCAGTGTTACTGGAGGTGGAGGTACTACACCAGTAAATATCGAGGTGAAAATACCTGTTAATACTGATGCTTATAATGCTGCTACAGTATTAAACACGCCAGGTAACACCTGTACGCTTGGAATTGCTAAAACTTCAGGAGGACAGAATGCCAATATTTATACTACCAATAGCCCAACAACAGGAGCAAATTTAAAACCATTTAATGTACAAGCTAATATTACTGTTTCAGCACCTACAGTAACATCAACATGTAGTGCTAATGTTCCTAATCCTTTTAGTGGAGTTAAAGTTATGCCATCTTATTTATGTGTAGGTTATATAATATGTGTTAATGGAATATTTCCTACAAGAGAATAACAAAGTAAGGAGTTATGAGCAATGTTAGAGAACTTTACCATAGGTACATTTAGTGTAGGGGATGTATTTAAAGTCTTTTATGGAGAAGGGCAGCATGTGGAAATTACCCTTGTGCAGGTATCTGCTTCAAAGTTTAAAATTCCAAATTTGAAAAGAGAACCATTTTTTTTAGTGTTTTCAAGCAATAAAGAAATATGGATTGAGACGGGCTGCTATAGTATGGAGCAGGAGAAAGTAGGAAACTTCGAAATGGCCATTACTCCTACAGCACCATTAGATGGAAAATTTAATTATTATGAGGCTGCTTTTTCGTAGTAAAGCTTTTGTTTCATGTGTAGTTTAAAGATAAAAGAGTTACAAGGAGGATTTTGATATGAAAAAATTTTTGAAAAAGGTATCGATACTATCTACACTTTTGTTTGTTTTAACAATTTTTCCAGGCCCCATGGGACTAGGGGAGAATAAGGCTTATGCAGCAACTACGCCTCAATCTGAGAATTTTGAATCAAATTCATATTCTGTTGGGCAATATGTTTGTCCAAAAACTATTGGAGATTGGACATATTCTTTGCTTAAAGCTGATGGAAGTGATGATACAAGTGGTATCCCAGGTACTCAAGCACCTTGGGTTGAAATTGTAAATAGTACTAGTGGATACTCTGGAAGTAGTATTCCAACTAATTCAAAGGCTATTTATTTTCAAGGAAATTGTGGATCGAATAGAGCAGCAAGAATTACCTCCACAAAAGGTAATTTTAAATTAGTATCCTTTCAAGCAGAGGATAATTTTACGAATGCAGATAATACTGATCCTGTAGAATTTACAGTAACAGGATATAATGGAGGAAGTGTTGTTCCAGGTGCAACACAAAAATTTACTGCTCCGAACGGGGCGGTGGAACCAGTAACAGTAACTTTGTCGGGTGCTGGGTGGAATAATATAAATGAGTTCAGAATTAGTCATAATAATACTACTGCTGATTTATGTATTTTTATGGATAATATTAGTGTAGCTGATCCGATTCTACCAGGAAAGAGCTTAACAGCAGCAACAATAAACAATGATGTAGATCATGATATAGACGTAACATTTGGAGCAGATTTAGATTTTCAAGAAAAAATAACAGGAGTAAGTTTTAATGGAAAAGCACTTGAAGCAAGTCAGTATAGTGTTTCCAGTGGAAAGGTAACATTAAAACCATCAGCAACAACAACAGATTCATCAAAGCAAAGCTATTTAAGAACACCTGCAACAGGAAATGTAGTAATAAAAGCAACAGGCTATGATGATTCAACAGTACCGCAGACAATCAATGCAGGAGCAGTGGCAAACCTTTCGGTTAGCAGACAGCCAGCAGCTGGAACCACAAGTGGAGATGCATTTGCAACACAGCCAATAGTGACTTTAAAGGATCAATATAATAATACTTGCTCAACAGGAGTGTCAACTACAGCAAACGTAGTAGCGAGTGCAAAAGCAGGGACAGGAACATGGACAATAGGAGGAACAGCAACGAAGGCAGCAGTAGCAGGTGTAGCAACTTTTACAGATTTAACATGTAGCCTTACAGCAGCAGGAAATGGAGCAATCCACTTTGCTAGTGGAACACCTGCAGTGGACAGTAATACCTTTACAATATCTGCAGCAGCAGCAACTGTACCAGGAGCACCAACAGGAGTAAGTGCAACAGCAGGAGATGGCCAAGCTACAGTAAGCTTTACAGCACCAGCATCCGATGGAGGCAGTGGAATAACAGGCTATACAGTAACCTCAAATCCAGGAGGCTTTACAGGAACAGGATCAGGAAGTCCAATAACAGTGAGTGGATTAACTAATGGAACAGCATATACTTTTACAGTAACAGCAACCAATGGAGTTGGAACAGGAGCGGCTTCAAGTGCATCTAGTAGTGTAACACCAACAGCTGCGGCAACCGTGCCAGGAGCACCAACAGGAGTAAGTGCAACAGCAGGAGATGGACAAGCTACAGTAAGCTTTACAGCACCAGCATCCGATGGAGGCAGTGGAATAACAAGCTATACAGTAACCTCAAATCCAGGAGGCTTTACAGGAACAGGATCAGGAAGTCCAATAACAGTGAGTGGATTAACTAATGGAACAGCATATACTTTTACAGTAACAGCAACCAATGGAGTTGGAACAGGAGCGGCTTCAAGTGCATCTAGTAGTGTAACACCAACAGCTGCGGCAACTGTACCAGGAGCACCAACAGGAGTAAGTGCAACAGCAGGAGATGGCCAAGCTACAGTAAGCTTTACAGCACCAGCATCCGATGGAGGCAGTGCAATAACAGGCTATACAGTAACATCAAATCCAGGAGGCTTTACAAAAACAGGAACAGGAAGTCCAATAACAGTAACTGGATTAAGCAATGGAACAGCATATACTTTTACAGTAACAGCAACCAATGGAGTAGGAACAGGAGCAGCTTCAAGTGCATCTAGTAGTGTAACACCAACAGCACTGGCACCATTACAAACAGTAGCACCAGTAATAACAGGGACTCCAACAGCTGGGGATACAAGTATAAGTGGAACAGCAGAATCAGGATCAAGTGTAATACTTAGTGTAGGAGGAGTTGCAAGACCAGCAGTAACAGCAGTAGGAGGAACTTGGACAGTTAGTGGATTAACATTAACAGCAGGACAAAGTATATCAGTAACAGCGCAGGCAAGTGGAAAAACAATAAGTAGTGCAGTGACAGCAACAGTAGCAATGGCACCATTGCAAACAGCAGCACCAGTAATAACAGGGACTCCAACAGCTGGAGATACAAGTATAAGTGGAACAGCAGAAGCAGGAGCAAGTGTAATACTTAGTATAGGAGGAGTTGCAAAACCAGCAGTAACAGCAGTAGGAGGATTTTGGACTGTTAGTGGATTGACATTAACAGCAGGACAAAGTATATCAGTAACAGCGCAGGCAAGTGGAAAAACAATAAGTAGTGCAGTGACAGCAACAGTAGCAATGGCACCATTGCAAACAGCAGCACCAGTAATAACAGGGACTCCAACAGCTGGAGATACAAGTATAAGTGGAACAGCAGAAGCAGGAGCAAGTGTAATACTTAGTATAGGAGGAGTTGCAAAACCAGCAGTAACAGCAGTAGGAGGAACTTGGACAGTTAGTGGATTGACATTAACAGCAGGACAAAGTATATCAGTAACAGCACAGTCAAGTGGAAAAACAATAAGTAGTGTAGCGACAGCAACAGTAGGAACACCAATAACCTATACCCTTACTTATACAGCAGGGCCAAATGGGACAATATCAGGACAAAGCTTACAGAGTGTAGCTGGAGGTACAATAGGAACAGCAGTAACAGCAGTACCAAATGCAGGATATCACTTTACAAACTGGAGTGATAGTGTGCCTACAGCTACAAGAATAGATAGAAATGTTCAAAACAATATAAAGGTAACAGCGTACTTTGCAGCAGATGTTCCAATACCATATATCCCTCCAACACCACAACCTACAACTGAAACCAGACAAGTACCAGTTGTAGTTGAGAATGGAAATCAAGAAAGTACTGCAGTTCAGACAACTATAACAAGAACTACAGATACGCAAGGGGTAAAAACAGATATTGTAAAATTTGATGAAAATACAGCAGCAGAAGCTGTAAAGAAGGCTTCAGAAACAAAAAGTACAAAGGCAGCTATAGATATTTCAAATACAGCAGGGAATAGTGCAGATAGAACAGAATTTCAACTTCCAGCAGTTTCAATGGGTGAACTTGCGAAACAAAATATCTCCTTAGATTTGAAAACAGAAAAAGCAGCCTTAGAGGTACCAGCAGTGACAATAAAGAAATTAGGTGAACAGGGTGCAGTAGTAAAAATAAGTGAGGAAAAAGATGAAAGCAAAATTGAAAATAATAAAGCACTTGTATTAAAATTAGCTTCAGGTGCACAGATAATTGCGGCACCACTTAATATAGAAGCTAATATTACAGGAAGAGTAAAGATAACTATTCCTATAGATTCATCTAAGCTTCCAACTTCAAAGGAGGAATTAGACAAGTTCCTTTCTTCCTTAGCAGTTATGGTTCATCACAGTGGTGGACAAGATGTGGTGGATAAAGGAACTATTGTATATGATGAAAAAGGCAGCGTAGTAGGTATTTCTATTTATGTAAATAAATTTAGCAGCTTTACTTTAATAGAAATGCCAAAGGATTATTTCAATGGAAAAACTACTGTTATGCCGGATAAGGTAGATCAAAATAAAGAATGGCATCTTAAGTTTACAAAGGAAGCAGATCCATCCACAGTAACATCAGATAATATATATGTAACTGATTCAAAAGGAAACAAAATTGACATAAAGGTAAGTTGTGAATCAGATGATGTAATTAAGGTATCACCTGTAAATTCATATAAATCAGGAGAAACTTATTATATATATATCACTAAAAAGGTTACCTCGAACTACAAAGAGCCATTAGCAGAAAATTTAAGATATGAATTTACTGTTAAGTAATACAATCCTCAAAAACAAAAACTTGAATAGGCATATGCTTATTCAAGTTTCTTTCTTATTGACTTAGTTTGGTTATAATATAAGTTTTTTCACATGTACATCTTTTGTTTCTGCTAAATTTATAAACTCAGATCCAACAGAAATTAACGGACATGTCAAATTGTTATAGTCAATCTTTAAAATTGTACCTACCTTTTTTGTATTCAATAGAACTTTCTCGCCAACATAAAAGCTGCTAATATTTTCAATGAATATTTTACAAAAATTATAATCCAATTTCCCTAAACTTTCACTTTTGATTGTTTCAAGAGCTTCAAAGGGAGATCTTCTTTTTTTATATATTCTATTAGAGTTTATGGCTTCAAATACATCTGCTATTGCGATAATTTTCCCAAAATTATGTATTCTTTCTTCTTTAAGTTTTAGTGGGTAGCCTGAACCATCCAATCTTTCATGATGCATTAGTATCCCTTGAAGAACATCTTCAGGAACAGAAGGTATTTTTTTCATAAACTCATATCCTAGTATTGGATGCAACATTATATGTTTGAATTCTGCTGGAGATAATTTTGTACTTTTATTTAAGGTCGAACAATCCAATTTTGTTTTTCCAAAATCATGTAATATAGCTGAATAAGTTAGTAATTCTAGTTCTGATCCACTTAATCCTAGCCACTTACCAATCATAAAAGATAGCACAGACACATTAACAGAATGCCTGTATAAATAATCTCCTCCACTGCCATAAAGAACTATATTTTTCACAACTGGTGCTGGATAATGAAGATCTGTCTGTATATCCATTGAAAGTTTCTTTATTTCCTTTATAATGTCATCAGCCTTATAATTTATATTTGTAAATAGTTCTCCAAGCACTCTTGTATATGCTTGAAAATACATTTCAACTCCTAAAACATTTTGATTTGATCGTACATTGACATTTTTAGATTTATTATGTGCAGGAAGCATAGTGTCAATGTTTTTATACCTTTCTGGATTAAATATTGTTACTTCGCCTTCTATACAAAAATCTTCTAATAATTTCTTCAATTTTTCTATAAGTTTTTCTGTAAGTTTTACATCTGAAGCTATGAAAACCTTATCGTGTAATTTAATCTCTTCTGCAACCACCATGCCAGGTTCTAATTTATCTATAGGTACGGCTATTTTACCAGGTATTTTATCCAAATCCAATTTTCTCATCTCCTTCTATCCATTACAATATATTTGAAATTTTATTATAATAAGCAAATTGATTACTAAAATGTATACTATAATTATCATTATACTAGCTTTCGTCATTTTTGGTAATGTACTGAAGGACATTATTATAATTTTTTTATAAAAAATATGATTTACAATCGTAAATCATATCCGAAGGATAATGAGAAAATATAAAATTATTTGTATTATATTCCAAAGTCTAATAAAAACCTATAAATTAAGACAATCTATGTCTAGACGTGGTAACTGTTGGGATAATGCACCTCAAGAATCGTTTTTCGGTCACTTTAAAGATGAGGCATACTTAAAGTTATGAAAAACTCTAGATGAGCTTAGAAAAGAAATCAAGGAATACATAATTTACTGCAATAATTATAGATATCAATGGGCATTAAAAAAGATGACTCCTGTTCAATATCTCTCATATATTTGAACTTTTTATACAGGAAATATATAATAAAATTATGTGGAAATTTTATGGTTGTAAGTTATTATTTTACTAAAGCTGCAATGTCTCTGGATGGATTCCATTTTAATAAACAGAAAGGAAAGTACATACTTATGGAAAGTTTAATTACTCTTGAAAATGTTAGTAAAATTTATGGAAATAAATGTGTATTGAATAATATAAATTTAAAAATTGTAAGAGGCCAAAATTTAGCCATCATAGGGGATAATGGTACAGGCAAAAGTACATTATTAAGAATAATAGCAGGTTTGAGCAGTTTATCTAGTGGTAAAAGAATTTTGTGCAACAATGGGGATAAACTTAAAATTGGGTATGTTCCAGATCGTTTTCCTAAACTAAATTTTACTCCATCTGAATATATTTACTATATGGGAAAAATAGAAGGATTTTCTCAAACTTACATAGATAAGTGCTCGAGTGAATTATTTCAAACCTTTAATATTGATTTAATGAAAGATACTCGAATAAAATACCTATCCAAAGGTACAATTCAAAAGGTTGCTGTTATACAAGCCTTTATGTCTAAACCTGATATATTACTATTAGATGAACCACTTTCAGGACAGGATAATAATTCACAAAAAAAGTTTATTGATATATTACAAAAATTTAAAATAGAAGAAAGCTGTATTGTATTAGCATGCCACGAAATGAATTTGGTTAATAAGTTGGCAGATAAAGTTATAACAATTAAAGATGGTAAAATTATATGGGATATACGTAATAAAAATAGTAATTATAAAAATATGTTGATACGTTTTAAAGCATGCGAAGGATTTGATGCTAATATGATAAAAAAGTTTAATGGCTTATTAAGTATAGTAGAAAATGGACAATTAGTTAGTGTTTTAATAAATAAGAAGTATAGTGATATTGCTATATCTAAATTATTGCAAATGGGTTATAGTATTGTTTCAGTAAATGAAAGTAATCTATAATTTAGAAAGGATAAGTTAATTATGAATACTTTTAAATATTTAATGTTGTACTTTTTTCAAGATTACAAAAGATCTTACAAATACATTGCTCCTTTATTGGTATATATTGTTCTAATTTCAGCCATGTATTCTAATAAACCTGCCTATGTAATGAGTTCGTACGCAGTTACATGCATATGTATATATGCAATTTCTGCATGGCTATCTTTTGGATTTATTGATAATGAATATGTTGTACAGCAGCAATTAACTATTTTACATATTAAAAATGAAAATATTTATTATTTATGTAAAGTATTATTTATGTGGAGCTTTATTCTCATATTAGACATATTTACAGTTTATTATCCAATTTTAAATGGTGCTTTTATTAGAAAAGTTGTTATATCAGATATTATAATTGCATTAATTAGTCATGCAATTGTTGGATTCCTTGGGATTACTGTTGGAAGTTTATTTAGTTCTAGGTTAGTTAAAGACAGAAAAATGGCAATATTATTTTTAAACCTGCTTATCATTGTTTCAACTATGGAAAAACCTATTGTTCAATCATTTCCATTTTTAAAATGGATAGGTGTGATATTGCCACCTGCATATCTGATGATAGATAAAATTGGTTCAATAGATTATATAAATATAGGAAACATATTTAATATAATATTTACTTTTGCAATAGGGCTAATTTATTTGCTGATTTTGATAATACTATTTATAAAATGCATGAAGAAAAAATTGTTTTAGTTTATTATTAACCAATTAAAAAATTTTTTATGGAGGTCCTTATTATGAAAAAAAGTAAAATTATTATTAGGAGTTTTATAATATTTATAATTACTTTATCTTTATTTTTTATATTATCCAATAGGTCAGTTGTCTACGCATTTAATTGCTATACAATAAGTTTTTCAGACTTTAAAGAGATATCTAAAAATGTTTATGTGGAACCTGATACTGCCAATGGAGAGGCAAGCAATATATTGAATACTATTTCTAAATCTAAAGATACTGTGGCTCAGTTGTATGGAAACTTTAATGCTAAACCTGTTTTTATAATTAGCGAAGATCAAGCAACGCTAAAAAAGTATGGAGTTGAAAATAAAACAGGGGCTACAGAAAAAACTATATTTGGTAGTTACATAGTTTTAGGGCCAGATGGTTTAAATACTAATGTAATTTCTCATGAACTTACTCATAGTGAATTAGCATGTAGAATTAATAAAAGCAAAATCACAAAAGTTCCTGTGTGGTTTGATGAGGGAATGGCAATGCAAGTAGATAATAGGCCTCAATATTCTGAAGAGCAATGGGTAAAGAAAACTGAAAATGGTGTGAAGGTAACTAATATGAAAAATTTAGACTCATATGCACAATTTTATGCAAGTGATTTAAAAACAAGAGTGTTCAATTATACATTAGCAAAACATGAGGTGCATAGATGGTTATCTGTCGTAGGACAAAAAGGTTTATCAAAATTAATAGAAGATGTTAATAATGGCTGCGATTTTTATAAGTCTTATAACGCCATTGAGGCAGGAAAGTAATAGCTGTTTACTTATAACACTAACTTTAATATGAGTAAGAAAATTTTTATATATTAATATTATTTAAGTATATCCATAAGTTTCATCAAATTGGAAATTTCATAAGTAGGTTTAAATTTTGTTGTGTTTGCAATTTTATTTGAGTTAAGCCAGCAGGTGTCAATACCTGAATTTATACCGCCCTGTATATCAGAGGTTAAGCTATCACCTACTATTAATACCTTGCTTTTGTCAGTATGCTTTATATTATTTAAAGCAAGTTCAAATATTTTAGAATCTGGCTTGGACACTCCTACTTCTTCAGATATAACTATATCCTCAAAAAATTTTGCTATAACGGATTTTCTTATTCTTTTATTTTGCACATCTGTAAGACCGTTAGTTACTATACTAAGCTTATAACTTTTATGCAAACTTTCCACAAGAGATATGCTATCATCATATAAAAAGGATGCATTAGCTAAATGCTTCATATATGATCTGGCAAATTTAACCTCATCAAATTTAAGGTCCAATTTATCAGATAATCTCTTAAATCTTTCTACCTTTAATTTTTCTTGAGTAATTAATCTTTTCTCAAATTCTTTCCAAATGGCTTTATTTATATCGCTGTATATTTTCAAGTGGTAATTTTCATCATATTCAATATTAAATTCAAGCATGGCATTTTTAAAAGCATCTCTTTCAGATCTTTTAAAATCAAATAAAGTTTCGTCTGCATCAAATATTATTATTTCGTATTTCATAATTAATCCTCCAATTACTTACTTTTTATAATTGTAACATATATTAAAGCACTCATATAAGGAACATTCTGTTAAAGAAAATCATTATAGAGTTCTCCTTTGCTTTACATTACTTTATAGATAAGTTACCATATTGATATAAATTATGATATGACATATGTCCTGTTAAGGAGGGTTTATGGAAAGAATTTCGAACAGTGAACTTTTGAAGTATTATTTTGTTAAGTATGATATAGAAAATATATTTGATGATAATATAATAAATTATGTACAGCTTCATTTTTATCATAAGGATGAGGTTATATTAAAAGCAGAGTCCGAACTTGAATATTACTATTTGCTTGTTAAAGGAAAAGTTAAAATATCCTATCTTTTTGAAAATGGAAAGTCAATGCTTTTAAAGTTTTACAAGGAATTTAACATTATAGGAGACATAGAACTTCTAAAAGATAAGCCTGTACGCTGTAATGTTGAAGCAACAGAAGATACTTATTTAATTGCAATACCTTCAACTGTAATCAGAAAAAAGTATATGAATAATGTTAATTTTTTACATCATTTAGTAGATTCTTTAAGTGAAAAGCTTGAGGCAACTATTAACAATACATCCTATAACTTTATATATCCACTTACTAATAGATTGGCTAGCTATTTAGTTGAGCATATAACAGATAAAAGCAGTATAGTTTTAAGTTCATCCTTTAAAGAAATAGCTCAATTTCTAGGAACAACCTATAGACATTTAAATAGAACTTTTAAAGAACTTGAGGCTGAGAAAATTATAAAGTGTGAGAATACAACAATACATATTCTAGATGAAGCTAGACTTCGAGAACTTTCTAAAAATTTATATATGACATCTATATAATTAGTTGAGAGATGATAAATATTAAGGTTATGCCACACTATGCTTACTTTACGAATTACAGATTATATAAAGTTAATATTGAGATGATAATTTTTTATGTGGTATAATCTATTTAATATAAATATGACCTTGAAAGTTCTTGATATATACTGACTCTTGTAGGATCATTTTTAGAAATAAATATAGAAAATGTTGAAGAATAGAAGGAGGAATAGCTGTGGAAATTTTTAGATCAGTTTGTCCCTATGACTGCCCTGATACTTGTGGTCTTATTGTTCATGTTGAAGATGGAAAAGCTGTAAAGGTACAGGGAGATCCTGAACATCCTTTTACAAGGGGAACACTTTGTCCAAAGATGGCTCATTATGAAAAAACAGTTCATTCTGAAGGACGTATTTTAACACCACTTTTGAGAAAGGGTGCTAAGGGCAGTGGTGATTTTGTGCCTATATCCTGGGATGAAGCTATTGAACATATTAAAACAAATTGGAAAAAAGTTATTGATAAGTATGGGTCAGAGGCAATACTTCCATATTCATATGCAGGAACTATGGGATTAGTTCAGCGTAATTCAGGTCATCCGTTTTTTTATAGTTTAGGTGCTTCAAGACTTGATAGAACTATTTGTGCACCAGCTAAAGAGTGTGGATGGAATGCAGTTATGGGAGAAACTATGGGGCCTCACACTAAAGAAATACAGGAAAGTGATTTAATTATTTTATGGGGCATCCATGCAATAGCAACGGATATTCATATTATACATGATATAAACATAGCTAAAAAAAAGGGAGCAAAAGTATGGTTAATTGATACATATGAAACAAGTACGACTAAAATTGTTGACAAAGTTATTGTAGTTAAACCTGGTACTGATGGTGCTCTAGCGCTTGGAATGATGCATGTAATGGCGGAAAAAAATTTAATTGATAAAGATTTTATAAATAAATATGTACAGGGATATGAGGAACTTAAAGATACTGTTTTGCCAGATTACTCACTAGATAAAGTAAGTGAGATAACTGGAATTGATGCTTCAGTAATTGCAGATATAGCAGTACAGTATGCAAAGGCTAAAGCACCATTCATTAGACTTGGTAGTGGTTTGTCACGTTATGGTAATGGAGCAATGACTGTAAGAACAATTACCTGTCTGCCAGCACTTGTTGGTGCATGGGGAAAAGCTGGCGGTGGTCTGCTTACATCTGTATCTGCATCTCATGCTTTTGATAAAAAACTTGTAACTCATGAAGAATTTCAAGAAAAAACAACAAGAATTATAAATATGGTTGAATTGGGTAATGCCCTAAATGAATTGAACGATCCACCTATAATGAGTTTATATGTATATCATTCCAATCCAGCAGCAGTAGCTCCTGATCAAAACAAAGTATTGCAAGGGTTGGCAAGAGAAGACTTATTTACAGTAGTTCATGAGCGCTTTATGACTGATACAGCAAAATATGCTGATATTATTTTGCCAGCAACAACTTCTCTTGAACATAGTGATTTATATAGTGCTTATGGTTACTACGCTGTACAGAGAGCCTATCCAGTAGTATCTCCAGTAGGTGAAGCAAAATCCAATTTTGAAGTATTTAGCTTATTAGCAGATGCAATGGGAATAAACAAACCTTTCTTTAAGCAGTCGGCGGATGATTTAATAAATACTATCCTTGAAAAACCATCTTCATGGCTTGCAAGTACTAAAATTGAAACGTTAATTGAAGGGAAACCATTAGAGTTACCACTTTCTGAGGGATATAAGACTCAATTTAAAACTTCTTCAGGAAAAATTGAAATCTTAAATCCAAATGAGGATGAGCCTTTACCAGGATATTTTAAACCTCATGGAGATGATGCAGAATTTTGGTTAATAAATGCTCCAGATCCACGATTATTAAACTCTTCCTTTAATGAAAGAGAAGAGCTAGTAAAAACAAATAAAATGATTTTACAGGTAAATCCAGAGGATGCTTCTAAAATAGGATTAGAAGATGGTGAACTTGTTACTGCCTATAACGAAAGAGGAGAAGCTGACTTTAAGCTAAGTATCACAACTAAAGTCCCAAAAGGAGTTGTTGTTACTGAGGGAGTTTGGTGGCTGAAAAATACACCAGGAAATCGTTCTGTTAATACACTTACTTCCCAAAGGCTTACAGATCAGGGAAAAGGAAGTACTTTTTATGATGTTAAGGTAAATATTAAATTGCATCAAAAAAGCATCAGCAATTAATTTAAAGGGCGGATTGTAAATATATTAAAAATAATAATCTAGAGAAAGAAAGTGAAGTAGAGCTGTTACACTAAGGAATTTATCTACAATATGGTGTTTTGTAAATTAAAAACTAACACAACACATTGTAGTATTTATTCTTAGTGCCACAGCTCCTTAATTATAGCTTGTTAGTAATTTTATTAATAACTTTTGTTTCATAATATAAGAATTTTGTGACGCTCCCTTTACATTTTAAACTTTATTTTGCTTTTGTCTCTATTAAAAATTAATTACCATTCCAATGATAGATTAGTTGTACAACGCCAGAAGAGAATGTTCTTGTATTAACCATTTTTAAATTCAATCTCTGTTTTATATCAATAAACAACGGTTTTCCTTCTCCCAAAATAACAGGGTGAATAGATAATCTAAATTCATCAACAAGCCCTAAATTTATAAAAGTTGTAATAAGACTTGCTCCTCCATATAGCCAAATGTCTTTACCAGGTTTATTCTTCAATTTATTTACTTCTTCAAGAATATTTTCATTTATAAATATTGCTTGATTATCAGTACCTATTTGTGTTCTGGAAAATACATATTTTTCTTTACTATGAACCAATTTCCAAATTTCTTTTTCACTATTAGAATCTTCATCTTGGGGAATATATTGTCCCCATAAATCGTAACTTTTTCTACCATATAAAATAGTGTCAATTTCATTCAAGAAATTAATGAACCCCATATCAGCGTCCATAATGCACCAATCAACTTCTCCATTTTTTCCTTCAATAAAGCCATCTAAAGTAATTGCTAAATCTAAAATTACTTTTCTCTGTTTTACGTTATTTGACATAATTCTTACTCCTTCTTATGTTTTTTTTAAAACTTTAATTGTGACACAATATTTTACAACTGCGAAGCAACTGATATATAATAAATTATACTACTATTCCCATGCATTTATATGTCTTTATAAATAACAGCATAACTAATTTTAACATGTTCCCTTAACTGCTTTGAAAATGGCTTAGCAACATGTTTAAAAATATTATTATGTGCTAGAATGTTTAATAGGAATACAAGACATCTTCAAAAAATAATAAGTCTATCTACTAGTCTAATTATTTTTTAGATATTTAAACAGGAGTGAATAAATTTGTTTGAAATAAATGAAGAAGAAAGAAGATCGGTAATAAAGAAAAATAGTAAATTAATTGAACAATTAAAGGAAAGTCTAATATCCTCTAAGACAAGCATAGAAACTAAGACTTTAAATATGCAGTATAAGCTCCAATTTAATATTAGCCGCAGAGTAAGTGAAGCTTTTTTAGAATTAAAGGTGGGAGAGGAAAAACTTTATGTAGTAAAGAATATGAAGAGTTTTTTAGAGGCAGTTATAGAGCAGAATGATCTGGAGTTTGGTAAAAATTTTACATATAGCTCATATTTACACAATTTTAAGGATGAAGACAAATTTATTCTGAGTATGCTTAAAGATCTATATGAAATAGATAGGGCTGCAGAGGGTATGATAATGTATGGCTATCGTTATAGCAAAACACCAAGATTTTTAAGTGGAAAAAAGGCAAGGTTTACGGAAAATAACTTAAAAAAATTTCTTGATAATATAGGAGAAAAAGCTATAGATTTGGTCATAAATGATGATAACTACAGTGAAGTTAAAGTGGCAAGAGAAAATTTTCCTTTAGAATTTAAATTAGATAGCAAGGGAAATAATATAATTTTATCTCAAACTTCAAAGCTGCCTAAAGCTTTAGTGAAAAGTGGAAACTATTTTTATTATAATAACAAAATATATATACCAACAGATGAACAGGTAAGGGTTTATAAGGCACTTTACAATACTTTTACTGAACAAAGAAGTTCCGAAATTACTTTTCATCAAAATGAAAGTGAAGAAATAGCTTCTTATATAATTCCAGCCTTAAAAAAGATAGGTACAAAGGTAATAGTAAATAACAGTATTAAAGAGAAATTTTATGAAGAACCTTTAAAGCCTTGTCTTTACTTTGACAAGGATAGAGATGCTGTAGTTTGTGATGTGATATTTAAATATGGAAATGTAGATATAAACCCTTTGAGAGATAATGAGACGAGAGAAGATGGTAAGGTATTGGTTAGGGATATTGAAGAAGAGGCAGCTATAGTAGATACCTTGACTGCCTTTCAATTTGAAAAAAGGGAATTTAATTTTATTTTAGAGGATGAGGATAAAATTTTAGATTTTGTAGGAGAAGGCCTGGAAAAACTTCAGGAATCTGCAGAAGTTTACTATTCAGGTGCCTTTAAAGATATAAGGATTTATACCTCCCAAAGCTATAAATCTAACATAAGATTAAATGATGAGGATCTTTTGGAATTTACCTTTAATATTGATGGGGTAAATAGAGAAGAATTAAAGCATATATTTGAAGCATTAAAACAAAAGAAAAAATATTACAGACTTAAAAATGGAGGCTTTATTCCTCTGCAAGCTAGTGAACTTCAAAATATATCAGATATGATAGATTATTTAAACATTAAGACTTCAGAACTTACAAAGGATCAAATAGTTCTTCCTAAATATAATTCTGTTTACATAGATACAAGTCTTAAGGAAAACAACATAACCTTTGTACAAAGGAATAGGAAGTTTAGAGAACTGATAAATAATATAAAGGATATTGGTGACATTGATTATACAATTCCAGAAAAACTGGATAATACTATGAGAGGTTATCAAAAATTTGGATTTAAGTGGTTTAAAACTCTTTCAAGCTGTGGCTTTGGAGGTATTTTAGCAGATGAAATGGGTCTTGGAAAAACCCTTCAAACTATAGCTTTTATAAAATCAGAAGTAGATGAAAATGAGAAGAAACAGCCTTCTTTGGTAGTGTGTCCTACATCCTTAGTATACAATTGGGAAAGTGAAATAAATAAATTTCAGCCGGATTTAAAATGTTTAATTGTATCAGGCAGTAGGGATGTAAGAGAAAGTCAGTTAAAGGAGATGGAGGATGCGGATATAGTTATAACCTCCTATGCACTTATTAAAAGAGATATAGAAGAATATAAAGCTATAAAATTCAGACACTGCTTTTTAGATGAAGCTCAAAATATAAAAAATCCTAAATCTTTAAATGCTCAAAGTGTAAAATCCATTAAAGCTGACAGCTATTTTGCACTAACAGGAACCCCTATTGAAAATTCTATTACAGAATTATGGTCAATTTTTGATTTTATCATGCCAGGATATTTGTTAAGTCATGGAAAGTTTAGCCAAAAATATGAAACACCAATTATAAAAAATGGTGACAAAAAAGCTTTAGGGGAATTAAATAAACATACTAAACCTTTTATTCTTAGAAGGCTTAAGAAAGATGTTATAAGAGAACTTCCACCTAAAATTGAACATAATATGGTGGTGGATATGACAGAGGATCAAAAGAAGGTATATGCGGCATACCTTCAGCAGGCTAAAGAGGAAGTAAATAATGAAATAAGAGATAAAGGTATTAATAAAAGCAAAATAAAGATACTTTCTATAATAACAAGACTTAGACAAATATGCTGTGATCCCTCTACCTTTATAGAAAACTATGAAGGTGATAATGGAAAAATGGAAGCTCTTAAGGACATAGTACAGGATAATGTAAATGATGGGCATAAAATATTGTTATTTTCTCAATTTACATCTGTGCTTAAAAATATTGGAGATATGTTTAAAAATGAAAACATAAAGTATATGTATCTTGATGGCAGTGTAAAAGCAGAAGATAGAGGAGAAATAGTTAGAGAGTTTAATGAAGGAGAAATTCCTATATTTTTAATATCTCTTAAAGCTGGCGGAACAGGACTAAATCTAACTTCTGCAGATATAGTGATTCATTATGACCCTTGGTGGAATCCAGCAGTAGAAAATCAGGCCTCGGACAGAGCTCATAGAATTGGACAGAAGAAAACAGTAGAGGTTATCAGGCTTATTGCTAAAGGAACTATAGAAGAGAAAATACACAAAATACAGGAGAAAAAGAAAGAAATAATAAATGATGTTATAGAAGAAAATGCTGGAGAGGAAATTTTGCTTTCTAGTATGGAAGAAAAGGATATCGAGGAGCTTTTCGGTTAAATAAAGCATTTAAAATAACCCTTGAGAATGTAGGTTTACTTCCCAATAAAACATTTTAATGATTTATTGGGAAGTATGTTTATTTAATTACTAATTTTCTTGTAGTAGTAATTAGTAAAAAGTTCAATAATGAGATACATATATGTTATAATTTAACAGTAAGTAAATTGAATTTTGTCACGATTTTATTTACAGATTCAATAAAATTGAAAGAAGGAAAAGTTAAATGGACAATTGGTTTACAATAGATCATATTGATAAAGATACACATATCATCAGTGAATACCGCCATTGGGAGGAAACACATGCTTATCTTTTAAATGGTACTCAAAGAAGCTTATTGATTGATACTGGTCTTGGCATTTGCAATATTTATGATGAAGTGTTAAAGCTATCTGATAGACCGGTAACTGCTGTGGCAACTCATATTCATTGGGATCATATTGGTGGGCATAAGTTTTTTCCAGACTTTTATGCTCATGAGGATGAATTAAATTGGCTTAATGGAGAATTTCCACTAACCTTGGAACAAATCAAGGACATGGTAGTAGATCGCTGCGATTTGCCTGAAGGTTATAATGTGAACAATTATGAGTTTTTTCAAGGTACGCCTACAAAGATCCTAAAAGACAATGATATCATTGATATAGGAGGACGTTCTATTCAAGTGTTACATACACCCGGCCATTCACCAGGACATATATGTTTTTTTGAAAAGGAACGTGGTTATCTTTTCACAGGTGATTTAGTTTATAAAGATACTTTATTTGCTTATTATCCTTCTACTGATCCGAAAGCTTATTTGAAATCAATTGAGAGAATTGCAACACTCCCAGTAAAAAAGGTTTTTCCAGCGCATCATAGTTTGGATATACATCCAGAAATACTTATTAGAATGCGGGATGCTTTTAGAAAGCTGGAATCGGAAGATAAATTGCATCATGACAGTGGTACTTTTAAATACAAAGATTTTGCCATATGGATATAGTTTTAAGTTATAAAAGACAGCATGAGTATAGCAAAAATACAAATTTATTAAAATTATTGTAGTATAGTTATTTAATGAAATATAGATATGATATAATTAATTAAAAAGGTAAATTTACTATATATAGTAATAAGGAGATGTTTTATCATGTCATTTACCAGTTGTTTAATTGGAGGAGTTATATTTGCAGTAGGAGCAGCACTTAAAGTTTGGCCACCAGAAAATATAAATAATGCTTATGGATATAGAACACCATTTGCTATGAAGAACAAAGAAGTATGGAATGAGGCTAACTATTTTTGCAGCAATATGTTATTATGCATTGGTATTATGTGTGTAGTAATATCAATATTGTGTAATATAATTTATAAAAATGATATTGATATTGGAAGTAAGATTTCAGAAATAGTATCTGTAACACTAATTATATGTTCTATACCCTGCACAGAAATTCATATAAGAAAAGTGTTCGATAAAAATGGTAACAGAAAAATATAAATTGTAAGCATTTGTATTTTTAAAATTGATTATAAAAATGAATAATAAACTAGAGAACCGCATTATTCAATAAAATAATGTGGTTCTCTAGTTTATTATTTATGTTAGCTAATTTAGAATAGCTTCATTTTGTAAAAGGGAAAGGTCAATATTTTTGTGGCTGAGTTTAATTCAAAACAGATTAAAAAGCAGGAGTTTTATCTAATGCTATAATATAGCTAAAGAGAGATATGAAAAAGATGGCAAAGTATATGATTATAAATTGTATAATGGCATAAAATTCAACGATCTTAGAAATGGTAATAATGAATAGTAGGAGTGATCGCATTGTTTTCAGACAAATTAAAAAAGTATAGAAGAGACTTAGGACTTACACAAAAAGATTTAGGCAGGAAACTAGATTTATCAAAAGCAACTATAGGTCAGCTAGAAGCTGGTTTGAAGGAACCATCTAAGGTATTACTTGAAAAAATATATAAATTTAGTGGTAAAAATATGAATTGGTGGCTTGATAAAAATGAGCAATTTAAATTTAACCAAACATTTAAATATACAATTTATCCAGCTAATAAATATAAAGCTATTTTTCCCATACTATTTTCAGCTATTTTTTCGGCAGTGTTAATATTTGCATTAGCCGATAGTCCTAATATTTTAGAAGTACGTGTTACATTTATTGTAGTATTCTTATGCTTAATATTTACTGCTTATCATACTGTGTTAGCTTACTATTTATTTAAAAATAAAATTTATATTACTATAATGGACAATTATATAGAAATAAAAAAAATTTCTACAACCAAAAGGGTAAATATAGCAGATATAACAGAAATAGAGTTTATTGCATGTTCTAGAGGCAGTTACCCCATGGTAGTAATTAAGTGTGATAATAGCAGAAAGCACTACTATAAAGATTTGTATTTTCCTCAGTCATGGTTTGCTAAGAAGGATATTAATAGTATGGTAGACAAATTGAAGGAGAGTAATGAAAATATATGGGTTATTGGACGAGGGGATATGTAAGAGTAAGGTAGGTGTTAAAACACAAATAATAGACAATATATTGACAAATTTACGAAATGCTATTAAACTATAATTAGACAATATATTGACTAATGGAGGAAAAACTTTATGGACATATACAGAGAGATATTTTTAATGGAACAAACTTATGCAACACTATTTTCATTGGCAAATAAGCTTCAGGTAAGGGGAGATGAATACTTGGGAAGTTTGACTTCAAGGCAATATATGGCTATGGTTGCAATTGCTCATTTACCTGAAGGCAAAGCTACCTTTAATAATATTGCAAGAAAGCTTGGGACAACTAAACAAAATGTAAAACAAATTGTTACGGCTATGGAAAGGAAAGGATATATTGATGTTATACCTAATTCTGAAGATAGGCGTGCAGTTAATGTAATAATTACGGAAGCTGGAAAGCAGGTAGTGTATCAAGTTTCAGAAAAAGGAATATTTTTCATGGCAGAACTTTTTAAGGATTTTTCAACTGAAGAGCTGGAAACTATTTGGGGAATGCTGAAGAAGCTTTATCGATTTGATGGTGAAGAACAAGATGGCTTTGAAGAAGATAGTAACTTAAAAGTAGGTGAAAGTCAGAAGGAGGAGGTAACAAGGATATTAAAGGAGTTTGAAAGAATAAGAATAAATCAGAAAATGGAGAGAGAAAGCTATGAAGAATAAAAATAACAGACCAATATGTACTTCTGAATATGTAAGGATTAATGGAATAGGTCAATTTTTATTTCATCTAGGAACAAGCTTTGATAATCCTGTAATGCTATTTTTGCATGGAGGGCCAGGTTCGGCAGAATCATTATTTACAGGGGTATTTCAAGATAGATGGGAAGAAATATATACTGTAGTTCATTGGGACCAGCGAGGTGCTGGAAAGACCCTGACTAGAAATCCAGATAAGCTTCCTACAATAGAGTTAATGCTTCAGGATTTGTTTGAAGTCATCCAGTATCTTAAGAAAAAATATAACAAGAAAAAGGTTGTTATATTTGGACATTCCTGGGGAAGTGTTTTAGGATCAATATTTATTAGAAAGCATCCAGAAGAAATAGAATATTATATTGGTGCAGGACAGGTCGTTGGCATGGTGGAAAATGAGCAGGTATCCTATAGCAAACTTAAAGAAATCATTGAGCAGACAGGTGATAAAAAATCATTGAAAAAGCTTGAGAGTGTAGGTGAATATCCTGGCAGCAAAATTGTCTTTGACAAAGAATTTTTGAGGAAATGTAATATAGTTCATAAGCTTCAGGGAAAATATAAATTAGGAGTGGAAATAGGCATTGATATGTGGATAGCTATGTTTAAAAGCCCTATTTTTAAGCTCTCTGATATTATAGCATTTATGAAAATCTTTAAGGCAAATTCAAAAGTTCATAGTTTTCTTGGTGATTTCAATCTCCGTACAGAATCCAAAGAATATAAAGTGGCAGTATATTATATTTTAGGAGAAAGGGATTGGCAAGCTCCATGTGTTATAGCTGAAGATTATTTTAAAGATATAAAAGCACCAAATAAAGAAATATTCATCATTCCAAATGCAGGACACTTTTTAATGATGGATCAGACTGATCTTGTCTTTGATGCATTGTCAGCAATAAATAAAAAAGAATCACTTGATCAACAAGCATCGGTTATATAAGGCTAAAATATGACATTATGAAAAGATCGTTAGCTAGATGAATATGATGAACTACTATCAAGAATCTGAAGTAGAAAATTTATTTGAGTATAGGAACTTTGCAGCTTACATGTATAGTTCCTAATTTTTTTATTTTCAAGTAACTATTGCTAACGTAACAATGTTATGTTATACTGTTTTTGTAAAACAGTTGAGAAGGAGAATGAACATATGGAAGAGGAAAATCTAATTTCTAAAAAAGAATTGCTTAAAATAACGGATATATCTTATGGGCAATTATATAGATGGAAGAGGAAAAATCTTATACCTGAGGAGTGGTTTATAAAAAAGTCCAGCTTTACAGGTCAGGAAACATTTTTTCCAAGAAAAGAAATACTAGAAAGAGTAGAAAAAATTAAAAATTTTAAAGAAGATATATCCTTAGATGAGCTAGCAAGAATATTTTCTCCAAATCTTTCAACAGTATTTTTAGAAGAAAGTGATATATTAAAACAAAACATTGTTTCACAAACTGTAATAAATTTATATAAAGCTGCTCATAAAGAAAGTAATGGATTTTATTTTGATGAGTTATTATTTATGAGTATTGTGGATAGGTTTATTAAGTCTGGTAAGGCAAGTTTAGAAGAAGGAAAGCTGGTCTTTGATACTTTAGAAAAAAACTACAAAAATTTTGATGGTAGATATTGTGATGTAGTGCTTATAAGAAAATTTGGAGTAGGATTATGCTTTTTAATGCTAATACCTAATGAAATATACATTGAAAGTGAAGCTGTACTTGTATTAAAGATAAATGCTGGAGAATGCGTAGAAGAGTTAAAATCAAAAATAAATTTGTAAATGAAGGGAAGCTTTAAAATGGAAGAAAAATTAGTTGATATGAAAATTTCTGGATCAGGAAAAATCAGCGGTGGAAAATATAATGAAGTGAAAATTAGTGGTTCAGCTAAAGTTGAAGGAGATATAGAATGTTATACTTATAAGTGCTCAGGCTCCTCTTCTGTTAATGGAAATGTAAAGGCTGAAACAGTTGGAATTAGTGGCAGCACTAAAATAACAGGAGATCTTGATACTGACGAAATAACTGTAAGCGGATCTTTAGATATATTAGGTGATGTTAATGCAAGAAAAGTGAAAATAAGTGGATCTTCCGACATAGGAGGCAGTTTGCATACAGAAGATATACAAATATCAGGGTCAGTTTCTATAGATGGTGACTGTGAGGCAGAAAATTTTAATGCAAGAGGTGGATTTAAAATAGGGGGACTACTAAATGCAGGGAATATTGATATAGAGATGTATGGAAACTGTAGAGTAAAAGATATAGGAGGAGAAAATATAAAAGTAAGATTAGGAAAAGGGCATTTTTTTGGCAAAATGCTAAATCTTTTTATGGATAGTAATGGACTTGAAGCAGATACAATTGAAGGTGATGATATTTTTCTTGAAAATACTACAGCAAAGATAGTAAGAGGAAATAATGTTACAATAGGAGATAACTGTAGTATTGAAGTTGTAGAATATAGAAATAAAATAAATATTGATAGTAATTCCAAGACAATTTGCAAAAAAATAGATTAAATTATGAAACATTTGGAGATTTACACAAATAGAGAAAGCGTACTGGATTTTTTCAGTACGTTTTTGTTTATCTTTCTATAGAACTTTAAGAATTATCTGATGATACTTTTCAATAATTACAATTTTAACAAAATATTTCACGCAACAAAAACTGTTCCTATTTTTGTAAAGAGTCTGATCAGCTAAGGTTTTATAGCTTTAAATAACTACTACACTGAATTGTAAGAAAATATACTAGTATATAAGCTAAAAGCTCAAACATGCTAGTTGAAACAGATAAATAGAAAGCTTTAGCTTACATGATATAACATTAGGTAATGAGCTATAAAAAATATTCTATATAAAAAATAATATAAATAATTTCAATATAATAAGGGAAAATGTAAAAAAAATAACAAATGGGAGATATTAAGTATGCTATTGGGATAATCTCCTCAAAAGACCATAAATGGTATTTGATTGGATAAATTTAGAGGTATATAATTAATTCATAAATCAGATTGATAAAAAATTAACAATACGTAAGGGAGAGGGTAACAATGAGTAAATACAAAGTTGGAGATGAATTAATAATAATACAAAATCAGATGGAAGATGAAAAAAATTTAAGTAAATTAACAAGTTTAAATGTTAAAGATGATTTTGCACAAATTTCTTGGGGATTAAAAATACTTGATGTACAATATGATAAGCCAAATGTTACTTTAACTTATAAAAATCCAAGTGGAGTTACTAATAAGGTTTTTGCAGTTTGTAATGATATAGAAAATTTTGATCAGCAAAAAGTTTTGGAAAAAGCTTTATTAAAGGCATTTCAATCAGAAATAATAAACATTAGTGTAATGAAGAATGAAAAAGGCTGTAGTATGTAAAATAAAGTTTTTAATCAATATGTGTTTATTATAGAGATATATAGTTAAGATATACTATATATCTCTGTTTTTTGATTACATCCTTTAATATATAGCTATAATTTTTCGAAGGAAAATATATAATTGACTTAGCCTCAATATTATGCTAAAATCAACCCATAAATTTAAACTTGCAAGTTATAATTTAATTATATATTTGAGTTTTCTAGGGTTCCGCAGTTTGTAGCTGGCTGGTCCGAGAGAAAACGCACATTTAATTGTGTACACGGAAGGATAAAAGCCTGGGAGATATTTTTGTAATATTTCCTTAGGCTTTTTTTATTTTCTTTTAAATAGGCCATGAAATATTACAATACTAATCTTAACTATTAATTTAAGGGGGTAAAGTTTATGGAATGGATTTATTTAGTTACAGCAGGTTTTTTCGAAGTAAGCTGGGCAATAGGACTGAAGTACTCACAAGGATTTACAAAAATATTACCTAGCATCTTAACTGTTACAGGAATGATTGCAAGCTTCTATTTTTTATCATTGTCTTTAAAAAGTTTACCACTAGGTAATGCATATGCAATTTGGACAGGGATAGGAACTGTTGGCACTGTAGTGTTAGGTATTATTTTATTTAAAGAACCAATTAATATAATGCGTATGCTTTGTATTGTATTTATAGTTCTTGGAATTGTTGGTTTAAAATTAATATCAATAGACTAATAATTGTATATAGCTTATAAATAACAAAAATAAGTATAATTTTGTTTAAAAAAGTGATAAGAAAAAAGTATACAGCTATCTAATTTTTAATATAATGAAGGAGGAATTTTAGTGAAAAAATTTGTTATTGAAGACGATTTTTGGAGTCTATTTCCAGATGCAAGGATAGGAGTTGTGGTTTGTTATGGTATAGATAACTTTATAAAGGATGAAGAGCAATATAAAAATATGATTGATAATTCAGAAAAGGAAGCTTTAAAACATTTGCAAAATCCAGAGTTCAGCAGCAATGAAGTCATAAAAGTATGGAGAGAAGCTTTCCAAAAGTTTAAAACAAAGAAAGGTGCAAGATCATCTATTGAAGCATTGTTAAAACGAGTTCATAAAGGAAATCATATAGGAAATATTAATCCTTTAGTTGATATTTACAATTCTATTTCTTTAACATATGCCTTGCCTTGTGGTGGAGAGGATATGGATAAATTTGCTGGTTATATAAGATTGACTAAGGCAGTTGGAGATGAAAGTTTTATTACATTAGGAACAGATGAGAGTGCACCACCATATGGAGGTGAAATAGTATATAAAGATAACGAAGGAGCAATTTGCAGATGCTTTAATTGGCGTGAATCAGTAAGAACAATGCTTACCGAAAATACAAAGAATGCTTTTTTGTGTATTGAATTAGTTGATGAAGGAAGATTTAAAGATTTTGAAAATGCTTTAAAAGATTTAGCAAAAACAGTACAGGATAATCTAGGTGGAATATGCAAGATTTCAATTCTTGATATTAACAATAAAGAAGTATCAATAAATTAAGGAGAAAAAAGATAATGGGTGGTTTCAGTTATAAAGATATTTATATGGAAGATGGAAAAAGGGTACTGGAGATTAACGTACTTCCAGAAAAGTATTGTAATTTTGATTGCATATTTTGTCCTATTGGAAGATCACAAAATAAGGTGGATACCAAAAGGTCATTTGATGGAATAGACAGTTCATTGATTGAACTTGGAAACAGGATAGAAAGTACAAAAGCAGAATTAGTCTTTATTAATTCAAAAGGAGAAGCTTTAGTAAATGATAAAATTGGTGATATTATTGATTTTATCAAAGCCAAAGGTTTACCTGTAAGACTACTATCTAATGGATATTTACTAGGTAGAGATGAATATATGAAAATTGCTAATAAATGTGATGAGGTTGTTGGAGAAATAAAAATAATAACAGAAGAAGGCTTTCAAAAAGTTCAAAGACCTATTGAAGGATATACATTAGCAGAATATATTTCAAATATGGTTTCCTTTAATAAAAGGTACAAAGGGAAATTTATATTTGAAATTACTATCATTAAGGGCTATAACGATGATGAAGAATCAATTGAGAAGATAAAAAATATTATTAAGGAAATATCTCCTGATAAAATAATTGTTGCAAGAATGGAAGATGAGAGATTTAAGAAAAAACTTGGTATAACTGATAAAAGATTTGAGGAAATTTCAAGTGCATTATTAAATATTTAGTTGTTGATAATTATTGAATGTAATGTTAAAATGATACAAAAATTCAAAATATTCAACAACATATTTATGAGGGGGTAAAAATATGACGCCAATGAATAATGAAGAATATCTATTAAAATTACAGTTTTCTGATGAATTAAAAGAATTGGAAGCTGCAAAAAAGGCATCTGGATTAAACTTTGAACAACTTGCTGAAAAAATTGGTGTAAACAAGGTATGGCTTGCATCTACATTTAAGGGGCAGCAGTGGGTTCCTGAAGAATATTGCACAAAAATTGCAAAGGCTCTTGGTATTAGTGTTGAAAAAACCATGTTTTTAAACAATCATCCATACAAAGGAAACACTGATCCCATATTATACAGACTTCACGAGGTTCTTGATACCTATGGCCCTGCTATTAAAGATATTATACATGAACAAGGTGGAAATGCTATTATGAGTGCCATCGATTTTGGTCTTGATGTTGACGTTATTGAAGATGCAGAAGGTAATCACAGAGTAATTATAAAGTTTGATGGCAAATTACTACCTTATGCAAAAAAAGGTAAATATCCATGGTAGCCATCGGATAAATTAAATGAAATAAGGTAGAGGAGTATAATAAAGCACTTTACCTTATTTTTATTATTTTATATTTGTATAAGCTTAATACAATAACTTTTGCCATAGCATACAAGGGAACAATAATAAAGGCTGCCATAGGGCCTCCGTAGGAAACAGCTGTTACAACTAAAAATATATCTGTAAGAGGATGTATTTTTAATGTAGATGA
Organism: Clostridium sp. JS66; assembly: GCF_033561535.1. Taxonomy (NCBI): domain Bacteria; kingdom Bacillati; phylum Bacillota; class Clostridia; order Eubacteriales; family Clostridiaceae; genus Clostridium; species Clostridium sp. JS66. The sequence goes on from NZ_CP131467.1 coordinate 2,340,680, forward strand.
CATAATTAGTGGAACTACTACTCTTCCTTTTAATGTTTGAACAGTAATAAATACTATACTAAGCTTTATTATCATATAGATACCTTTGCTTACAGCTATAATTGAAGGAATTATCATAGATATAAAAAATCCTATAAAAGGTATAAAACCTAAAATAAAGGTAAAGAAAGCCCATATCAATGCATTTGGCATACCTATTATTTTATAGCCTATATATATCATAATAGCCAGGGAAAGTGCTACCATTAGCTGGCCAGTTACATAGGCATTTAATGCTTTATCCACATCATAAAGTGTTTCAGATAAAAAATCTTTATATTTTTCGGGAAACAAATCTATAAATTTATTTCTAAATTTAGAATGGTCCTTTAAAAGAAAAAACAAAATTAAAAGTACCAATAATATTTTAGAAAATGCATCAACAATGTCATTTATATTTTTATATAGGTTGCTTTGAAACTTTTGTGTGTAATTGATCATCATAGTGTTAGCTATTTTAATTAACTCGTTAACATTAATAGACTTATAAATTTCATTAACAATTGAATTTATAGGGTTTTGGTTAGCAATAGTGTTAGTATTAGAACTAAGATTATGTATATTTTTAGCTAATCCATTAAACTCCCATAGGGCATATCTAATAAAAAAATATAAAATTAATAAAGCAGCAATTAGGCTAATAATTAGAGTGAGCAAGGAGGAAATACCATTACTAATACCTTTTTTATTAAATATATTGTTCAAGGGTTTTAATATATAGTATAAGAATACTGAAATAATTATAGGAACTAAAATGCATTTATATAAAGTTCTTATTATTTTAAAAATAAAATGTATTTTGCTAAAAAGGATTATAGATAAAAAAAGCAGATTTATAATTATTAAAATCTTGATTACCTTATTGTTTAGTATAATAAATCACCTCCTTAAAATTGTGAAGTAATAGTTGTTTGTAAATATATTATGGATATAATTTATGATATTTATTTAAAGTACAATATGATAAGCTTATTATTACTTAAAAACAAATTAATGGAGAAATTACAAATAAATTACAAAAAATGTTATGCATGTAATTTGAAAATAAAAAGAAAAAGGAAATAAAAAGGATAATACGCATGATAATTACATATTCTAAATCATTAGCAGTAATTATAGTTATTGCATTATTATGTATATTAATCCATAATTTAATCATTACGTCTTAAGGGGGACTTTATAATTATGAAAAAAACATTAATTTTAGGTTTAACAGCATTAATTGCATTAGGTAGTTCTGCATCGGCTTATGCAGATAATGGTTACAATGTTTCAAGATTATCTGGAAATGACAGATATAAAACTTCTGTTAATATTTCAGAAAGCTTTAACAATGGTACTATACAAACCGTAATATTAGCTAATGGTGAAAACTTTCCAGATGCATTGTCTGGCAGCTTGCTATCAAAAAAATATAATGCACCCATTGTACTAGCAGGCTTAACCCCTAGTACAAGCTCTGATGCTTTTGAATATATAAAAAATCATTTAAGCAAAAGTGGGACTGTGTATGTTTTAGGCGGTACTTCCTCGATAAGTGATGATTCAATAAATTACATAAAGCAGCTGGGTTATAATAATGTAGTAAGGCTAGGTGGTCAAAATAGATTTGATACAAGCAAGGTAATACTAAATGATATAAAAGTTCAAAAGGGAACTCCAGTTATACTTGCGAATGGCTTTGGTTTTGCAGATGCTTTAAGTGCATCAAGTATAGCTGCTATTAAAGGATATCCAATATTGATGACTGATTCGAAGATTTTGCCTGCTGAAACTAAAGATTTAATAAACGATATACAGCCTAGCAAATTGTACGTAATAGGTGGTAGTGGCGTTATTTCTGATAATGTTGTAGCAGAAGCTAAAGATACAGCTAAATCATTATCCAGCGATAATGTATTTAGAATAGCTGGTAATAATAGATATGATACTTCTATGAATATATGTAAATATTTTAATTTGGATTCTGATACTGCAGTGTTAGCTAGTGGTGAAAATTTTCCAGATGCTTTATCTGGCAGCGCACTAGCAATAAAATCCAAAGCACCTGTAATACTTACTGATGGACAAGATATATCGTCACAAAAATCTTATATGAGTACTAAAAATTTTAAAAATATAATTTTACTTGGTGGTGCTGGATCAATAGATGTGGTTGCAGAATATAGATTAAAAAGAGCAAGTGATATTTCACAACAAGAAAAAGATTTTACAAAAAATCTTTTAATTTACTGTGGTAATTTTTATAACAGTACTGAAAGCTTTGCAACTAAGTTTAGTCAATATGGAGAAAGTATTCAAAAAATTTCCGCTAACTCAAATTCAAGTAGCATACAAGATGCGGAAAATTCCTTAAATCAAATTTTAGGTATTTTTAATAATATGACTTTAAGTTTAAATAATTACAAGCAGACTTTACTTAGTATGGAGAATGAAGTTTCAAGCATGAGTGCTCCAGAAAGTTTAAACTGTTTAAAGACTGATTTAGTTAAAAACATTAATTCACAAATTGGAAATGTTGATAAATTTACTAGTCTTGTAAATAATTATTCGAGCTTGGTTAATTCTCTTAATAATGCTATAAAGGCAGGAGACTATCAGAAAATGTATGGTATAGTTGCTCAAATAAAAGAAGCTAATAACGAGTTATCTAAATTTAATACTCAAAATGCAATTTTGAATATGAATAAGTTAAGTCAAAAGATAATTACTATTAAAGGTATTATGAACTTTTAATTTTACTAAATTTAAATGACAAGATAAAAAGCCAATGCTTAATAATTGAGCATTGGCTTGAAATTTCTAAACAATATCCAAAATATCGGTACTCTGATTTTGACACCTATGTCTCCATAGGTGGGTATCCTCATAAATGCCTCAATCGCCTTCAATGCCGTAAAAGGACTCACAAGAAAGTACATTTCTTCATCTAATTATTGGATTCCCTTAAATTAAATGTAGGTTCAAAATAAGAGCTTAGCGAGTATTTCAGAAATATTATCTATGTATATCGTGCACCCACTGTTGACAATTAATCTACTAACGTTACAAATCTAGTTAGCTCAAACCAGGTTGTTCCACGGCACTCAGAAGTTATCACTTACCGCTGCTTCCTTCCGGATCTGACGGAGTTCGCGAGTTTCTGCTGCATGGGACCCAATTCTCAATACCACTTTGATCAGGCAGACTAAGCAGATTAAAGCCTATAGTGGGAATTCAATCCTGCTATAGCGGATTTCAGGTTACAGGGCACCGCTAGCTCCCCATCTAGCACGAATTTTATTTTTAATTTTGTTGTTCTCTTGCTGTGAAAATATAATAACATAATCTAAATCTTTATTCAAGGGATATATGGATAGTAATTATTACCTACTTAACTTTAAATATTTGTAGCTGCATCTCTTGCATACATGTCACAAAGAGAGTTTTCAAAGTGATTGGAGTGACCTTTTACCCATTGAAATTCAATATATTTTCCATTACAGATGTTGTCAAAGAGAAGCCAATTTTCAATATTTTTAACAGGTTCTCCATTGATGGTTTTAAAATCATTTAATTTCCAGCAGGGAATCCATTCTGTCAGACCTTTTCTCACATACTGGCTGTCAGTTACTATTCTTATTTTTTCTATATCTTTTAGTAATTGAATAGCTTTTATAACTGCTGTAAGTTCAGCCTGGCTGCTGCCTATTGCTTGAACTTTTTCCGTGTGTAGATTATAGTTTCCTTCTAAATCTTCTATTATAAAAGCAAAACCACCATATTTTTTATTTTCAAAGTAACAGGCATCTGAAAAGATTTTATAAATTTTTTCTTCACATTTATTTTCATCTACAGCATAACTATAATTATTATCATTTCGCTTGTCTAAAACTACTATTTTACTTCTATCATTAAAAGCTGCCACATCCTTATTGGATCTTAAAACAAGCTTCACTTTAAAACCAACATAGTAAGTATCTATACGCTTATTGTGAAGCATTTTTCTAAGTTGATATTCATTAGCCTTAAGACAATCAGTTAAATTATTATTGAGAATAAAGTTCAGCCCTTTTTTAAAAGGGTCAAATTCTATTAAAGTAGCTTCTGAATCATTACTTATCTTGATTTTATAATTATTATTATAAACATCTATTATTTCCATTTTAAATAACAGCATTTTCATAGGAAATGTATTTCACACCTTTCAAGCCTTGTTTTAAATTGGTTCATTTCTTATTTTTATTCTAATACTTATTAGAAATTTTCTCAATTTATCTTGTTTATTTTTATTTTAGCAGAAAGGTATCTTAATATAAAAAATTTTTTACTATACAAATTTATTATACAAATAATATGACTATATTATAAAAATTACACAATAAAAAGAGTAGATAATGAAAATTGGATGATTCTCAATTATTTCTACTCTTTTTATTGTGTTGATATATTAATTGATGATATATAAAGTTTCCTAATGATTTTAGTATAAATTTATTAAATAGAGTTGTAAACAAGAAAATTGTGGTAATAAATGATAACTAGAAACAGTCTTAGTATCTTACTTATTTTTGTACAGGGGGGGCAGTATGGAAAATGAAGTATTTAAAATTAGATCAATATTTTTCTACTTATAATAATTATATTAATAGAGCAAAGCCTGTATCTTTATTTAAGATGTAGGCTTTGCTCTATATTACATAAGGTTTATTTTAAAATTTTTTCAAGTACCGCAATATGGCTAGCCTTATTATTAATCATATTAGATAATATTTCATATGTTTTTGTATCTGTGTCATGGGTACTTTTAACAAATCTGCCTTGTAAATCAATAAGTAAAGAATACACATCTTTTTGAAAACCAAGTGAAAATTTTAGATATTCTCTGGTATTAATAATTTCTGCTACATATACCTTTTTATTGAACTGATTTATTAAAAAAGACATTTTATCATATATTACAAAATCAATTTCATCAGGATTTAAATCATCTAGTTCTTTTTTTAGGCATTCATTGTACTGAATATTCTTATCAACTTCTTGCATTAAAACTTTTGACATTATTTTTATTGATGGAATATTACATTTTTCTTTTCCGATGTTTTCATATAGAGTCTTTTCTTTAATTGCAATATTTATAGCTTTATCAATTAAATCTATAACATTATAGCCCATAATATTACCACCTTAGAATTTAATATTTTTATTTAAATTAATGTGTAGCTTTTACTACTCATGACAAAATAGTATATAGTAAATAAAAAGTTTTTTCAATAGCTATTGAAAAATTCAATTAAACGGTAATATTTTCTTCTCTTTAGTCTGTTAAGATTGATTCGTCAAGAAATAACATTTCTGTTATACTGGGATTAACAGAAACAGGAGGAAATCATATGTCAGAACAGAAGTGTCAGGAAGAGTATATACGAAGAATTCATAAAGTGCAGGATTATATGGAGAATCATTTAGGACAGTCCCTGTCCATTGAGGAGCTTGCTGGTGCTGCAGGGTTTTCAAAATATCATTTCAGCCGGATTTTTCAGGGCATATTACATGAACCATTAGCTCATTATGTGAACCGGATTCGCATGGAGAGGGCACTTTTTTTGCTGGCACACCGAACAGATAAAAATATGACGGACATTGCCTATGAACTGGGATATACGGATTCAGCTGTATTTTCCAGAGCATTTAAGAATTATTATGGTGTAAGCCCAAAAGAACACCGGAAGGAATATAGCAAGAATTGCAAAGATTCTTTTTTACTGTCTGAGTATAATAAGAACACAGCAAAGAAAGAATGGGCAGGCGATCCTTTCACTGTGACAGGTCAGATTACCATAGAAAAACTGGAGGAAAAACAGGTTGCTTATGTGAGACATACAGGTACTTATGAGACATTAGCAAAAGAGTATGTCAATCTGATGCAGACGTTATTTGATTATGCAAGAAAGCAGCACCTTCTTGTAGATGGTCAAAACTGGGTGCTTGCCATATATCATGACAATCCAGAATTTGGAGATGAGAGTCAGTTTCGTACCAGTCTGTGTCTGACAGTGCCAGAGAGCATTGGGATTCAGGAAGATGGAATCCTTGGAACCATGAAATTAGAAGGTGGTCTGTATGCGGTGGGACATTTTCAAATTCAGCAGGAACAGTATGGCGATGCCTGGAATTACATGTATCAGCAGTGGATTACAGGTAGTGGTTATATTCCAAGAAACTCCTATCCATTTGAAGTGTATCGCAACGATCCCTATGTAAGTGAGAGACATATCCATGAGGTAGATATCTACGTTCCCATTGAGCCCAATCTTTTCTAACATGCTGCAAATTTATTTAGAGGTGATCATATGAATCAAAGAAAAAAGATATGCTTAGAAAAGATAATAAACAGCAGCTATAATAACACTGCAGGCATAATTGTACTGAAAGACGGTAAAACACTATATGAAAACTACTTTAATGGATATACAGCTGATAGCACCCTTCATGTTTTTTCAGTAACAAAAAGTATTATTTCCATATTGATTGGTATTGCCATAAACAAAGGTTATATCAAAAGTATAGATCAGAAAGTATTGGATTTTTTCCCTGATTATACAGTTAAAAGAGGAGAAAAAAACATACAGAATGTTACACTTAAGGATATGCTGACTATGACAGCTCCATATAAGTATAAGTCAGAACCCTATATAGAATATTTTACAAGCCATAACTGGGTAAATAGTGCACTTGATTTATTAGGAGGCAAGGGAAAGATAGGAGAATTTAGATACACTCCTGTCATAGGACCAGATATTTTCTCTGGTATTATTGTAAAAACAACTGGACAATCTGTGATTGATTTTGCAACAGAAAACTTATTCTCACCACTTGGCATTAATGTTTATGGCAATGTAGTTTTTCATAATAAGGAGGAACAACTTGCCTGGTATGAAGAGAAAGATGTTAAGGGCTGGGTTGCGGACCCACAAGGAGTAAATACAGCAGGTTGGGGTCTTACCTTGACACCTATGGATATGGCAAAAATAGGTCAGTTGTATTTAAATAAAGGAACATGGAATGGTAAACAAATTGTACCCACATGGTGGATAGAGGAGAGTATAAAAGAACATAGTAAGTGGGGCAAGCTGTCCTATGGTTATTTGTGGTGGATTATTGATGAGAAAGAACATAGCTATGCAGCTATGGGAGATGGAGGAAATGTGATTTATGTCAATACAAAGAATAGAATGGTAATTTCTATTGCTTCTCTTTTTGTGCCTAATGCTGAGGATAGAATAAAACTTATTAAAGAGTATATTGAACCAATGTTTGAGGATTGTGTATAGTTTAAGTAAATTATGACTAATTGAATATAAAATAAAAAGGAATTGAAATAAAAACTTCAATTCCTTCTTTATTTTGTAATAGCAACAATCAATATTTCTAATTAAAAAACCTAAGATTACTATTTTGTAGTTCTTCCTGGATATTTTTTTAATCCTTCTTTTAAAATGTTCATGGATTTTAACAAATCAGATTCATTAAGAATATAGGCTATTCTAACTTCATCTATTCCACGTCCTTCTGTTTCATAGAAGCCATCTGCTGGTGCCATCATCAATGTTTCTCCATCTACGTCAAATTCTTCTAAAAGCCAAATTACAAATTTTTCTGCATTATCTACTGGAAGTTTTACCATGTAGTAGAAGGCTCCTTCAGGTTTTCTGCATACTACACCTTCCATATTGCTAAGAGCTTCAAAAACTATGTCTCTTCTCTTTTTATATTCTTCATTAACTTCTTTTAGATAATTTTGTGGAGTTTTGTATAAAGCTGCTGCACCTATCTGTTCTAATTCAGCAACAGATAATCTTACTTCACAAAGCTTGAAGGCATTTGTAATAAGTTCTTTGTTTCTGCTTACGATTAAACCTACTCTAGCACCGCAAGCACTATATCTTTTAGATATGCTGTCTATTATTATAACCTTATCTTCTATATCCTTTATAGTTCCAAAGCTTGCATAATCCAAATTATCATATACAAACTCTCTGTAAACTTCATCAGATATTATAAATATATCTTTTTCCTTAGCAACAGAAGCTAATGTATTGATCTCGTCTCTTGTGTAAGCTGTTCCTGTTGGGTTTCCAGGATTTGAGATTAATATAGCTTTTGTTTTAGGAGTAATAATTTTTTCAATTTCAGCCTTTGAAGGAAGATGGAAGCCTTCCTCAACTTTAGTGCTAATAGGAACAACATTTATCTCTAGAACTTGAAACAAGCTCTTGTAATTTGCATAAAATGGTTCAGGAATAACTATATCATCACCTTTATCAAATAATGACATAAGTGTGAATAATAAAGCTTCACTACCACCATTAGTTACTAATATATCATCCTTTGAAAATTCCATACCATAATTTCTGTAGTAGGGAATTACAGCATCAATTAATTCAGGTATTCCGTTAGATGGTGAGTAAGTTAAAATTTCACAATTAAAATTTTTCACAGCATCAAAAAATTGTCTTGGTGTTACTATATCAGGTTGACCAATATTTAAATGGTAAACCTTTTTACCTTTTCCTTTAGCTTTATTAGCATATGGTATTAGTTTTCTTATTGGAGAGCACTCCATTGCAGTTATTCTGTCAGAAAATTTCATTTATAGTTTTCCTCCTCTTTAGCTATATAACACCTAATTTTATTAAGTGCTTATATGCTTTTATCTAGTGTTTTTTATTTTTACATAGCTATTAATTCAACTTTGACAAATAGAAAATTCTTATTTAGTATAAGCATATTGCGAAAATTGAGTCATTGATAAGGCTATGTTAAAATTTAAACGTATTCTGTTAACCTTTTCACTGTTTTATTATATTACTCTAAAAAGTCAAATGCAATAGTTTTGTGCATATTTTGTTTCATTTGTATCATTTTTGAACTTGTACAATTATTAGATTGACACTTATGAATTTTTTTATTTATAGAATCAACTTGTTCAACAGATAAAAAGCCAATACCTAAAAGCTAGGCATTGGCTTAAAATTTCTAAAAATTTTTCAAGGAACTTATTATTAGTTTAATTTGAAGATTTTTATTGATTCATTGAGAGTGGAGGACATCTTGTTTAAATCTTCTGCTAGTGCTGTTACTTCCTCCATAGCTGCATTTTGTTCTTCTGTTATAGCTGAAACATGCTCAGAAGATGCTGAGAGAGTTTCTGATACTTTTGCTGCATCTTCCATAAGTATAAGCAGTTGATCTCTACTAATAAGTACATTATCAAGGCTGGATGCAGTAGTAATAATTTTATTTACTACATCCTGAATTTTTAAGGAAATTTCGTTAAAGGTTTCACCAGTATATTTAACTGCATCATTTTGTTTTTTTACTACAAGTTCTGCTTGGGATATGGCCTCTTTGGCTTTATTAACATCCATTTGAACATTGGAGATAATATCTTTAACATGGTTACTTGAGGCAGCAGTATCTTCTGATAACTTTCTAACCTGATCAGCAACTACAGAGAATCCTTTTCCGGCGTCACCAGCTCTTGCAGCTTCTATAGCAGCATTTAAAGCTAAAAGATTGGTTTGCTCTGAAATTGAAGTTATGGTATCTGCTATATTTCCTATTACATTAGCTTTTTCGCTTAGAGAATTTACAACTACTGCTATATTGTTTATAGAATTATTATTTTCTTTTGCAGCAGTTTCTAAGCTGCCAATAATATTAACTCCTTTAGTACTAACAGTATATATTTTTTCAGCAGACATTTTTCCTTCGTTCATATAATTTGTCATGATAGAAATTTCGTCTGACAATTTTGTAGTTGTATCAAGGCCAGTAATAGAGTTCGAAGTTTGTTTTTCAGCAGCAGCAGCAACATCTGCAATATTTAAGGCAACCTGTTCAATAGATTGAGAAGTTGTATCAGTGTTAATAGCTAAAGTTTTAGCTGAATTTGTTACAAGGTTTGAAGTATTGCTTATATTATTAATAAGATCTCTAATTTGAGATATCATGCAATTAAAGTTGAAGCTTAAGTTTCCAATTTCATCTTCACTTTTATGGTTACATTTAACTGTTAAGTCTCCTTCAGATGCTCTTTTCATTAAAGCTACTAGTTCAAGGATAGGTTGTGTGAATTTTTTAGTTAATAAATATATTAATATGATAATTAGTAATAATAATCCTAAGGCTATAAAAATGTTCTTAAGTTGAGTAGATTTTAGTACTGACATAGCATATGCTTTGTTTTCAACTGTTACCACTGCCCAGCTTTGTGATTGGCCAGGAAGCTTTATTGTAGTATAGGCACCTAGCATTTCTTTTTTATTACTATCTGAGTATTCAACAACACCAGATTCTCCCTTTAGTGCTTTTTCAACAGTCTCTTTAAGAGTTTGAGGAATAGTTATATCTTCAAGCTTAGTTTTTGTATTTCCGGACGCATCTTTTTCTACATTACCAGAGGCATCTTTAACTAATACTGTTTTTTTCAAAGTTTTATAATTATAAAGTTCTGAAACTTGAGTTTTATCAGGATGAGCAATTACAACACCTTCACTATCTAAAATAAATGAGTAGACATTTTTACCATTCGAATACTTGTCCACGAGTTTTTGTAATTCATTTAATTTGAGGTCGGCTCCAAATATTCCTAGCATATTAGAACTTTTATCAAAAATCGGGTGAAATATTGAAGTCACAGCCATATTTCCGTTTGCAGAGTAGTAGGATTTGCTAACAAAAGGTTTTTTATCCTTCATCATTTGAGTAAACCACCATCTATTAGATCTATCTCCTAATTCTCCAGAGGAACGAGCTGTTTGTTTCCCAGAAGTATTTTGAATATAAAGTAAGTCAAAATAAGGATTTTTAGCTAAAGCGTTTGTAAGCATTCCTTTCTGATCTTCCGCATTGAAATCAATAGTTGTTTTGTTTTGTGCCATTTCTTCAGTAAGTGTGTAGGCTTTATCTATAAAATCCTTAACACCATCAGATATTGTAGATGAAAGTTTTTTGTTGTTATCGATTACGTTAGAGGATATATTGCTGGAAAAATAGTAATAACATACAAAATTAGTGATTAGAACTGGTAATAATACTAATAATACTGCAAAAGTAATTAATTTGTTTTTAATAGATTTCATAGAATATTCTCCTTTAAAATTAATGTTTATAAGGGGGAATTATCTTATACCATATTTGTCTGCTTTTATAAAATATTTTAACATAACTAAATGAAACCTTCTAGTGTTATTATGATAGTATATTACAAAATAACTTAAAATTTTTAAAGAAATTATAATATTCCCAAAAATGGACCTGACTTAACTGTTATAGTTAACCAAAACTTGTTATAATTATAAAAGGATTCTTTTACAGGAGGGATAACTATGGAAAAGTCAGGTAATATATTATCAAAAGAACAAAATGAAATGATGTCAAGACTAGACAAAGCATTACAAGCATTTAAAGGAAAACAAATTACAGTAGATAGTAATGAGGACGTAATGACAAATCAGCTATATGAAAAATTTGATTATAATTTTTTTAAAAATTGTGAAGAAGAAGCTTTGTTGGATTTTCAAGATGTAGATAATGATGCTGTTCCTACAATTTGTATAAATATAGATGATATTTGTCATATTACAATTGATGAAGATGTTGATACGCATTATGTCAAAGAGATAGAAATTGAACTTAAAAATAAATTTGTAATGAATTTACAAATTTCACTTTAGTTTTTTAAAGTTGTGAAAAAGAAATTTTGCTAGATTTTTAAGGTGAAAATTGGGCTATACATCTGTATCATATAAACATTTTTATATAGATAAAAATTTTAATGAGGCTGTAGTACTAAGAAATTTATTCTTAGTACTACAGCCTTTTTTGCATAGTAAAGTTATATAATGTATATTGGTATTTATTTTGAATGATTATATTTAGCTGAAAGAAGTAGGTGTGAAAACCAAAGAATTAGGTTATAACATTGTTTTAAATTACCATGAAAATAAAGTTAGCTTTGGATATTATAAAAAAATTTAAATTTAAGTGAAAATAAAATGAACCATTTAATACATATATCCATCTAATTAGTGTAAAGCAAAAAAGTAGCGCTACAGTTTGCAAAGAAAGGTAGGAAGTCAATTGAATAAAGAAACATTTATAGCTAATGTCCTTGAAGCTGAATCTACTTTATATCATGTATCTAAATCAATTTTGACTCATGATCAAGATTGTGAGGATGCAGTTCAAGGGGCAATTTTAAAAGCCTATGATAAAATAGATACACTAAAAAAAGAACAATATTTTAAAACATGGTTGATTAGGATACTCATAAATGAATGTTATGATTTAAAACGCAAAGAGTATCCAGAGGTATCTTATGAAGAATACTTTGAGTCCACCAAGGCTGAGGATAGGAAGGACTATAGGGAATTATATTTGGCCATTCGAAAGTTACCAGAACGTATTCGGATTGCAATTGTTCTTTATTATGTAGAAGGATATTCAGTAGAAGAAATTAAAGAAACTCTGAAAATACCTACAGGAACTGTAAAAAGTAGATTGGCAAAAGGACGAAAATTATTAAAAATAAAGTTAGAGAATATGGAGGCAATTTATGAGTAATTATGATTGGAATAGTGTCTTTCCAGATACACCTGAAAGTTTTAAAAATAAGGTAAGTGCAACGTTAAATAGTTTACCAGATAAAAAGGAGATTGATAAAATGGAAAATTTTAAAATGTTCAAAAAAGGATCAATTAGGAAAAAAATTATAGGTGCATTAGTGGCTACTATGGTAATAGGAACAACTGTATTTGCTGCAGGAAAAGTAACTTCTATAACTTCAAGTTCAAGTGGTAAACCAACATATACTACTATACCTACAGTAGAACAAGTGAAGAAGGATTTTAAATCTAATCCTAAATTAGTTAATAAATTTGACAATGGATATACTTTTGTAAGTGGATGTATTGTAAATAATAAAGGAACTGATGATAAAGGTAATTTTGCAGGAAAAACAAAGTCACTTGATTTTGATTATACAAAAGGAAATGATAAATTAAGTCTATATATAGAAAATGGAAAGTTAGATGAAAGATCAAAGAAGGAGACTGTTGTTGCTAATTGTAATGGTATAGATTTATATTATCGTTCATATGCTAGCAAGACTGAGCCAGAAAATTATAAAATGACAGAACAAGATAAAAAGGATAAGTTATCTGGTAAATATGTATTTAGTTTTGGATCTGATTCTGATAAGGAAAAAATCTCTCAAGTTCAATATTTAAATTGGATGCAAGATGGAATTAACTATACTCTTTTAGTATCTGATTCTAATGTATCAAAAGATGAATTAGTTAAAATGGCACAACAAGTTATAAGTACAAAATAGACAGAGTTCTTGGATAGTTAGATTTTCTATATAAAGCATTAGCCATAATGAATTTTAAGGTCATTATGGCTTTTTTTATTAAGCTCTTCAGATATGAGAAATATATTTCTTAGATTAAAGAAAGCTAGAAGTGAAGCGGGAGAGAAAATTAATAATTCTTAATAATATTTATATTTTTTATTAATAGTTCAAAGTTATAATGAAAATATTAACATTAACTATAAATCATAACATTGGAGGTAAAGACTATGGAGCATAAGTTAAAAAGAATTTCGTTATGCTGGTTAATTAGTATTATAATTATAACTTCATTTATTATAACTTCTGTGATATTAGCTGAGGCTAAAACTAGTCATCTTATAGAAGTTCTTGATAATGGTTCAAACATTGTAGTAAACACAGGAGCAGGTTTGGTTTATACTATTGATAAAAAAAATGGTGATATGACTTCATGTAAATTAAATGGAACTGAGCTTAATTCTCAGAAGAAGAAATCTCAGATCAATAGTGGTTTAGGTGTATCAAATGTAACATGGAGCAAGTTTTCTTCCAATACAGAAGTTCTTATTACAGTGAAACAGGCAGCACTAACACATTATTATGCATCACGTTCTAAAGACAATACAATTTATATGGCAACTTATATATCAAAGGAACCATCAGATGGCCTTTTACGTTACATTTTCAGGGGAAATGGAAATGTATTAACCAACGTTCCAGCTGAATCAAATAATAAAGGAGCTGTTGGATTGGAAGGGAGACCTGATGTATTTATTCATCTTGATAAAACGATTACTTCCAAGTATTATGGTAATGATCAGGCTAAGGATTTAAGCATTCGTGGATGCACTGGTAAAGGTGTTGGTGTATTTATGGCTTATGGCAGCCGTGAAACTTCAATTGGAGGACCTTTTTTCCGTGATATTCAGTTTCAGTCAGGAGATGATACTGAAATATATAATGTTATGAATCATGCAGAAGGAAAAACAGAACCATTTCGTATGGGATTATACGGACCATATGCCTTATGTTTTACAACAGGTTCAAAACCTAGCATTCCTGATTTTAATTGGATGTCTTCTTTGAAGCTTCAAGGATGGGTTTCAAACAGGGGAAGTGTGGAAATAAAAGGACTTTCCGGCATGGATAGAAGATATAAATATATGTACAGTTTTTCAAATGACACAGCACAATATTGGAATGATACATCAACAACTGGTTATGGTAAATGTGATAATATGAAGCCTGGTATATATACTATGCTAGTTTATAAGGGTGAACTTGCTGTTTATAAAGATACTGTTAAGGTGGAGCCTTATAAGACCACAAGTCTTAATAGTTTAACCATAACTAAAGACCCTAGCAATATACCTGTAATTTGGAGAATTGGCAATTGGGATGGCACTCCACTTGAATTTTTAAATGGAAAAAATATTTCAAAAATGCATCCATCAGATATACGTAATTCAAGTTGGGGACCAGTTATTTATACAATAGGCAGTGATGCTGAGAATGAATTTCCTGCTGCACAATTTAGTGCTGCTAACAATCCAACAACAATTAATTTTAATTTGACCTCCGACCAAGCTAAAGAAGCTCATAGCTTAAATATAGGTATTACTACTGCCTACAGTAGCGGACGTCCTGATGTAACCATTAATGGAAATAAACTGCCTTCTAAAAGTCCTTCCACAGAACCTAGTTCACGTACTTTAACAGTAGGGACTTATCGTGGAAATAATACTACTTTTACATGGAAGATCCCAGCATCCTACTTTAAAACTGGTAAAAACACTATTACAATAGCTTCTATTGGCGGAAAGGCTGCTCTTAGCACTTATTTGAGTCCTGCTTATTCTTATGATTGTATAGAATTAGCAGAATAAAAATCAAAGAATGCTTTATAATAGGAAACAAAGATTAAAAGGAGTGATTTTATGTCACAAAACTATAAAAAGCCAAGTAAAGACGAATTAAAGGAAAAGCTTGATGAACTGCAGTATAAGGTTACTCAAGAAAATGCAACAGAGAGGCCTTTTAATAATACTTACGATGATCATTTTGAAAAGGGCATATATGTTGATATTGTTTCGGGTGAACCACTATTTGCGTCTACTAATAAATTTAATTCTGGCTGTGGCTGGCCTGCATTTTCAAAGCCTATAAGTAGAAAGTTCATAAAAGAAAAAGCTGATTTTAGTCATAATATGCATAGAATTGAAGTTAGAAGCAAGAATGCTGATTCTCATCTTGGTCATGTTTTTAATGATGGTCCTACAGAAGAAGGAGGATTAAGGTATTGTATCAATTCTGCTGCCTTAACGTTTATTCCACTTGATAAAATGAAAGAAGAAGGATATGAGGAATATATTTCTTTGATAGAGGATAATAAAAATTAGATACAATTTTTGAAATAAATTTAATTCCAGCAATATTTGCAATGGTGCTATAAACAGATACTTTTTATTTATATTTAAAATTAGCATCCATATATTTAGTTTTAAAATCAAAAATACAAGCATATTTTAAATTAGTTATTATATTTAAAATATGCTTGTATTTTGATGAAAGGTATAAATTTATATGAGAAATATTAATGTGAAAAAATTTTTCAAAAGTAAAGATAAAGCAAATATTGCTATTGTAATATTTTCAATTATACTGATATATTTACTTATTTCAGTGTATTTTACTAATCATTTCTTTTTCAATACAGTGATAAATGGAGTAGATGTCTCATTAAAGTCATATGATGATGCTAATAATATAATTAGGAATTATACTAAAAATTATAAGCTTCATCTAGTAGAGAGAAATGGAGAGATAGAAGAAATAGTAGGACAAGATATAGAGCTGCAATACAATGAAACAAACAATATTTTTAAAATTTGCCACAAGAAAAGTTCATTTAAATGGATTATTTCTTTATTTAAAAATCAAAAATATTATGTAAATGATTTGTTTATTTATAATCAGGACATCTTGGAAAATAAGATAAATAAATTAAATTGTTTGAATAAAGCTATTATAGAACCTCGCAATGTGAATTTTAAATATTCAAATGGTTGCTATAAGGTCATTAAGGAAGTATATGGAAGTAAGATAAATAAAGGTAAAATGAATGAAGCTATAAAAATGAATATACTAGAAGGAAAAATGAAATTAGATTTAAACAAAGAATTTTGTTATGAAAACCCAAAGTACACCTTAAATTCTAATAAAGTTTCTAAAACTAAGGATTTACTAAATAAGTATGTATCAACAAAAATCATTTATATATTTGAAAATAAAAATGAAATATTAGATGGAAATATAATAAATCAATGGCTTAATGTTGATGAAAATTTAGAAGCAGTAATAGATGAAAAAGCAGTTGATAAATATGTGCAAGGATTGGCAAAAAAATATGATACAGTTGGCATAGCAAGAAATTTTAAAACATCTATAGGCAAAATAGTAGAAGTTAAGGGTGGGCTTTACGGATGGAAAGTCAATTGTATTGCTGAAACAAAAGTGTTGTTAGAAAACATAAGGCTTGGTGAAACTCTAGAAAAAGAACCTATATATATTCAAAAGTCTTTACCTAGAGGTGAAGATGAAATAGGAAAAACTTATGTAGAAGTTAATATAACAAGACAGCATTTATGGTTTTATAAAAATGGAAGGCTTATAACGGAAGGTGATATAGTAACAGGAGATCCTAATAGAGGGTGCTCTACTGTGCTCGGTACTTATATGCTTAATTATAAACAAAATGGAGCAACTTTAAGTGGGTTAAATTATGAAACTGAAGTAAGTTATTGGATGCCTTTTTTTGGAAACATAGGGATACATGATGCAACCTGGAGATATTCTTTTGGAGGAGATATATACAAGAGAAATGGAACTCATGGCTGCGTAAATGTTCCGTTAGACTTGGCTAAAGCAATTTTTGATAATATAGAAGAAGGAACTCCTATTATTTGTTATGAAGAACAGGAATGAAGACAGAAATAGTATTTTTAAATTAATTGTATATGTTATAAAAGTCTGGACTATTTTTTAGGAGGTAGAGTTAAATTAATAACTCTACCTAATTTAATGAAATTTTTTCCATTTAGAATATTTGTCAGGGTATTTATTTTTTATTAGTTTAAAGAATATATTTAAATATCCAAGTTTCTTTAATGTTTTTAGTATACTTACAGGATATTTTTCAACAATTTCAAAGTTTTTTCTAGGATCTATTACTTTAATAGATTTATCGGCTTGTACAAAGATATGAGGAGAACGAATATTTAATCTTGTAAATCCTAGTAGTTCAAAATTGTATATTAATTCTACTAATTCAAATGCTATCTTTTCATCTAAAGAATTATTTTTCAAGTATTCTTTAAGATTAGGTCCGGGTACATAATCCATAATTATAGAGTCGTCATCATAATTATATATCTTAGTAAAAAACCTACTTTCTTGTGCACACTTCAAAATATGAATTTGATCTTTGAAGGAATCATCATTGAAAAAAACTTTTATTACTTTGTCTGGCGGCAAGAAATATACTTTACCTTGACTGCCTTTTCCAATAAACTTTAATTTACTTACATCTATGCCACAATGGTAATTCTTGTGTAGCTTATTCATAACAAATACCTCGCTTTGTAATTCTTTGTCATGCGTAAATTATTTTATATTACAGTATATTATTAAAGTAATAATATGTTACTTATATACAAAAAGGTATGGATTTTATCAAAATAGTTATCATAAAAAAGTTTTAATAATATATACACAGTTTTGACACAATTTTGTTATACTAGTGTAACATTTCTAATATATTATTAAGCTATTAACTAAATCAAAAGCACATTATATACATATTATTCTAGTGTAGGAAAAGGAGTAAAATATGAACAGAGATAGCTTTAAAGATTATTATAAAATATTGCAAGTAGATAGAAATGCTTCACAAGAAGTAATTACCATGTCTTATAAGGCTTTAGCAAAGAAATATCATCCAGACTTAAATTTGAATAGTAACTTAAATGAAGCAAATGAAAAGATGAAGGATATAAATAAAGCATACAACATATTAAACAATGTAGAAAGCAGAACAAAATACAATGTAATTTATGATTCATACATGAAAGATACCATTAATAATATTAATATTGACAGCAGTAACATTGGTAATATTAATAATGCGTATAATTCTTATATGTCAGAAGAAATTAGAAAAGAAGGTACAAAAAAAGAAAAGCTTAAAATAAGCAGCTTTTTAAAGTTAAATAAAAGGAATATTGTTATAGCAAGTATTATAGCAATTTTATTAATATATGGAGCTGCAGAAAGAATGTTAGTTAGCAGTGATTATGCTTCAATTCATAAAATTCAGAGGGATATAAGTACAAACATAGTACAAATGGGTAGAATGAAAGTTAATGTTAATAACAAACATGTAAATTACTCAGATAATAATTCTGAAAATCTTGGTAGAAAAATAGATTCTCATCATGATATGCAGATGCATGATACATCGAAACAAGATGAAATATATTCGGAAAAAGTTAGCCAATTGGAGTACCTAACGGAAGAAGTTCAAGCTCCTAGTGCATTAATTCATAGATTGTTTAATTAACTAGAAAAATTTAAGATGTTTAGAGATAAAGTATATTCAGTTATTTTGAAGAATATGAAGAAACAAGCTTAAATCATCACATTATTAATAAATTAAGATAATAATTTTTTATATTTATGTATAAACTATAAGTGGGTTCATTCGATTAACCCACACGCTCAATTACATGAAGCCTGTACCTATTTTAGGTGCAGG
Organism: Clostridium sp. JS66; assembly: GCF_033561535.1. Taxonomy (NCBI): domain Bacteria; kingdom Bacillati; phylum Bacillota; class Clostridia; order Eubacteriales; family Clostridiaceae; genus Clostridium; species Clostridium sp. JS66. The sequence goes on from NZ_CP131467.1 coordinate 2,359,909, forward strand.
CTTTTAAAATAAAAGTTGAATGAAAAAACTTTGTTAAATATTTTCATATAAATTTAGTAATAATTATTTTGCAATAGTATAAACTAAAAGTATCCTCTATTCTCAATTATAATAAAAACAATATAACAAATACACAAATTTAATATAAATCTTACTATAGGTTAAAAGTCTAGAGTAAGATTTATATTTTCCATTAGGAGATAAAGGAGAATCAAAATATGAAATTCTATATTATAAATAAACATAAATCCATGGTTGTAAGAATTGTAATATTAATTATTGTATCTTTACTGATATATATAAGTCATACTACTCAAGTATTAGGTAGTAATATTGATTCTAAAGAAGAAATTGCAAGTTCTGTAGAAAAAATTTTTCAAGATAGAAATAAAGCTATATTAGATAAAAATTTACAAATGATAGAGCCTATTTATGATAAAAGTACTAAGTATGGAGTGTGGGCTTATGAACATGAAAAAAAGAAGATAAACTATATTGAAAGCTGGGAAGAAAAGCAAGGAGTTAAATTTACTGACATTTTATCTAAAATAGTAATTAAAAGTATTAAAGGCAGGGATGACAAATATACAGTAAGCTTGGTATGTTCGATGGAATATAAGTATATATATGAAAATGAGCCACAATTAGTGAATACATCTAGAATAGGAATGCATCATTTATTAAGTATTGTTAATAAAGATGGAGGGTGGTTAATTACAAAAGAATGGTATGAAGACCCCTTTGCAGATTCTCTAAATTTAGATGGCTTAAAAGTGGATTCCATTAGACAATATATATCATCACAACCATCAAGAGATATTTCCAATATAAATGAAAGAAGAATAAAGGCTGTAGAATATGCTGATCAATATAGTGGAGCAGCTAATGATGAAGTATATGGATTTAAATATAATAAAAAGTATAGGGATTATAATCCCATGGGAGGAGATTGTGCCAATTTTGCATCCCAAATATTATTTGAGGGAGGAGGATTTAGAAAAAATTCTGCTTGGAATTACGATAATATCGGAGCAACTCGGGCTTGGTTAAATGCTGATGGATTTAAAGCATATATGCTTCATAGTGGTAGGGCATCTGTTATTGCATATGGAAACTATGAGAAGGTATATAAGGATTCTTATAAGTTGCTTCCAGGAGATTTTATTGCTTATGAAAAAAAAGGTGATATTAAACATATTTCAGTTGTAACAGCTGTTGATTCAAAAGGATATCCTTTAATTAGCTGTCATAATACAGATAGGAACAGAGTACCATGGGATCTTGGGTGGAGTAACAAAAATATAAAGTTTTGGTTGATCCGTGTAAATTATTAATATTCGAAATTATAAAAATATATTTATTTTTGTTTGAAAGTAAAAGAGCAAAGGTGTCATTTAACCTTTGCTCTTTTTTTAAATAGGTATCTTTTAATTTTGCTTTTAGCTAAGGTTTCTAATGTGCTTCTTATCTAGGTCTTCTATACTCACAATGTCCAGGTACCCAGCGTCTTTCCCAATGTCCAGGAACCCACCAGCCATTAGGACCACAACGTTGAGGACGAGGACGTTGTGAAGGGTAATACTAAGGTCTCTGACGGGTCATACCATAATCCATCATATCATCATCCATCATTGTATAAAATGGCATGTATGAGTAAGGTGCATAGTAGTTTTCATCAGTATCATAGTTATAATACATCTATATACCTCCATAGTAATTAAGTACTATATTATTATATGAAGGAGTTTAAAAAAAGTGCATTTATTTATATGTTATTATATTATCATCCAATTTGTGTTATTCAATATAAGAACATTTTACTACAATATATTTACTCTATATTGTGCAATTCATGGCTTGAGAAAGTAGTGTATATCTTTATAAACATTATTAAGGATTATTAAAGATAGTATGAGAATAATGAAGGATATGGTATTTGTGACTATTTACAATATGTACAATAACTATAATATGGGATTATGAATGTTGCATTGCATGAGATTTATGATAAACTAGTATTATAATATTAAGCAATTATAACTGTAGAATTGAAAATTACGGAAGGAGATAACAATATGCCAGATTTAAGCCTCTTTATGATGAAGGCTCTTCAAATTACTGTTATGAATTTAGTTTTAAGTGGCGATAACATAGGTGTTATTGCACTAGCAACTAGAAATTTACCTCCAAAGCATGCAAAATCTGCATCCTTCATAGGAATATTTGCAGCAATGATGTTAAGAATTTTATTTACATGCTTTTTAGTATATATTTTAGCAATACAATGGCTTCCTATACGTCTTGTAGGTGGTCTCCTGTTGGTAAAAATTACTTATGATTTTATAAAACCTGAAGCAAGTGAAGAAAATAAAGTTCAATTAAGTGAAGAATGTGCAGTGGAATCAAACATAGAGGAGAATAATGTACATGCTTCAAAAAAATTTACGAAAGCTGTGTTTAGTATAATTGCAGCAGATATTACTATGAGTTTGGACAATGTTCTTGCAATAGCAAGCTTGGCAGATGGAAGTATGACACTTATAATATTTGGATTGATTTTAAATGTGCCAATTATATTCTTTGGAAGCCAATTGGTAGCAAAACTCATGAATAAATATCCTATAGTTACTTATATAGGTGCTGCAATACTTGCTCATACATCATTTAAAATGATTTTTGAAGATAGGTTAACAATAAATTTAGTAGCTCCTGTCGTAGTACAAATAATAAGCTATGGAGCAGCATTATTAACTATAATTTATGGAATTTATATTGTAAAAAAACAGCAATCACCAGTTAACTCTTAAGGAAAAGAATAGATTATATTGACAAGCTGGAAAGAAAACAATTAGGGTAAGCATCATTAAGGTGCTTGCCTTAATTGCTTTATTAATGGATTTTGTTATTTAGATGAGAGTTTTTGAGTATTCTTTATTGCTAAAACAAGAGTATCTATGCAATCTTTAATATCTTTTTCAGTTGAAAAATCATTTCCAATTTCAATAAGTACCGATTTGTTAGATAAATCTTGGTTGAAGTAAGTGTTTCCCTTATTAAAGTAGATTGTATTTGTTTGAATTTTACTTGCACGTTTAATGTTATCTACTATGCAATTAGCAAACTTAAAGTTATCCTTATAGTATGGACTTTCTTTAGCAAATACAAAGGTTATGGTTTTAGCTTTAGATTTATCTGCCTCTGCATCAGATAAGCCTACAATTCCATGTATATCTAAAAGAACTGTATTAGAATAATTTTTTACATTCTTTTTTATCAGATCACGTGAATTATAGTAGGATTTTGTATACTCTTTAGGTGCAGTGCATGGAAGAAATTTGCTATTTAAGCCTTCCTTTACAAGTTTATCATTGATTAAGGCACCTAGTTCGCTTACTTTTATACCAGATGCTAATTTATAATCTTCATCAGGGTGACTATTATAAATAACTATATCTGCTGAGAATGGTGCTACAGGATTTGACTTATTGGTTTGCAGAGCTTTTATGTTATCTAACAGTTTGTCATTAGACATACTGCTAATGTTACTTTTAGTAGTAATTTCTGATGCTTTTGCATGTATCTCTGCAGCTTTAGAATTGTTACATAAACCAATACTTGAAGTGTTCAATGTAATGCTTAATCCGCCTATGATAGTTATAATTATGCCTCCCAGTAATATGTTCTTAATACTTGGCTTTTTATATCTTGAAATCATAATAATCCTCCTTTTTATTCCAGAATTATTCATAACCATTGGTGTAGTTCCAATAAGCATCTTATTTTTTTGAGCTAACCCTAATACTCTAATTATTGTGTTTCCATATTGTACATTTTCACCTTGGTTTAAATTAGAGATTACTTGATAATCACAATGAATTTCGCAGTTCTGCCTGATTTTTTGAAAGCCATATAACAAGAGTGGGTTAAACCAATATATAACTGATAACAGAGTTATAAGTGAGTTTATTAGTATATCTTTATTTTTGAAATGATATAGCTCATGCATTAAGATGTATTTAAATTCCTCATCACTAACGTTATCTGCTACAGTAATTGGAATTAATATCTTTGGTTTAATGAATCCACATAAAGAAGGACTGCTAATTTGAGAAGAATAGAACAATTTTAAGTGGGATCTTATGTTCATAACATTCTTACAATCATGTAGAATTTTTTTGTTAGAGTAGTTTATATCTTTTATAGAAGCACTAACAATTTCTTTCAGTTTTTTATAGCCTAGAACTAATACTCCTGTTAGAAATATAATTCCAAGAATCCATAAAAAACATAGTCCCTTTTCAATAGTAGCACTGTTTTCTAAAAAGGTATTAACAATGGTGTTAGTACTACTTTTATTTTGGGAATGAATAGTATTTGCTAGTGTTGAATAATTTATATTTCCATTTTCAAGCTTCAAAGGAGATTTGATTTGTATTTTTTGTGTATTTTCATTTGTATTAGGTTGTATATAAATGCTTTTGTGAATATTGGGAAAAATTAAATGAGATTGTGGTCCAAAGGGAATTATTAGTTTTAAAATTAATATCATCCATATATAATAATGAAATGTAGAATTTAAATTGTTTTTAAATACTCTTTTAATAGCTAATAACACTAGTACTATTATGCTGCCAATGAAGGATGAGAGTACAACTATTTCAAAGATACCTATAAAGTCCATACACATCAACCTTTCATTTTATTTGGTTGGTTTAGTATTTTTTTTAACTCTTCTATGTCCTTTTTAGATATTTCTTTTGACTCAACAAAGGCTAAAATCATAGATTTAATAGAGCCATTAAATACCTTATTGATAAAAGAATTACTTTCTAATTTTATACATTCATCTTCTGATATTAGTGGAAAATAGTAGTATTCATTACCCACTTTATTGAAGCCAATTGCTTTTTTATTCAGTAGTCGGTTTATTAAAGTTTTAATGGTAGCTGGTTTCCACTTGTTTTTATCCTTTAGTGATTGAATAATATATGCTGATGTGGCTTGAGAATTTTTCCATATTATTTTCATTATAGTCCATTCAGCATCTGATATTTTAGGAATTTTACACATATAGTTTCACCTCCTCGATTACAAAAGTAATTTGTAAATCTAGTTTACAACTGTAATCGCAGGAAGTCAATACAATTTTTGGAAATAATTTAAAAATTAATAATGAAATAGTGTTTAATTAAGTTCATCAATTAAAGGAAAAAGTATTGATGGATTGAAAGTTGAATAATAATATCAATTTATCTTCTTTAAAAAGTTATTTATTAAATTTCCAGCTTCATTAGAAGAAAGTATATTAATAAAGATACACCTGTCTGAATATATGTTATTAAGAATGATTTTTAAAGCATAAATATTTAGGGAGGTGTTTTTGCATGTCAGAATATAAGGCAATGACTAATGAAACTTCAGCATCATATGTGAAAAACTTAGATTTAGGAATTTTTAATAAATATGCTGATTTGACAGCTCAGGAAATAGGAGATGGAAATTTAAATTTGGTGTTTAGGATAAAGGATAATATTAGTGGAAAATCCGTAATTATGAAACAAGCTCTTCCATATCTAAGAGTAGCAGGAGAGGGATGGAAGTTGACTTTAGACAGAAATAGAATAGAAGCAGAGGCTATGATTGAACAGGATAAAGCATGCCCTAATTCTGTACCAAAGGTATATTATCATGATGATGATTATGCATTATCAATAGTAGAAGATTTAGGGGATATGGATATGCTTAGAAAGGGACTTATGGATATGAAGAAGTATCCTAAGTTTCCTAAGCAGGTTGGTGAATTTTTAGCTAAAAATTTATTCTATACCTCAGATTTTGGAATTGGACCAATAGAAAAAAAGAAAAAAGTATCAAAATTTATTAATCCAGAATTGTGTGATATAACAGAAAGATTAGTGCTCACAGATCCTTATATGGATGCTAAATCAAATGACATAAATCCATATATAATGGAATATGCAAGAAGTTTATGGACAAGGAAAGAGGTATTGCTGGAAACTGCAAAATTAAAAAACATTTTTATGACTAAAGCAGAAGCACTTTTACATGGAGATCTACATACAGGTTCTATTTTTATAACAGAAAATAGCATGAAAATATTTGATACAGAGTTTGCTTTTTATGGACCTTATGGATATGATATTGGATTACTTATTGCAAACTTTATATTAAACTATATATCCTGGGAAGGAAGAGAAGAAAAAAGCAAATTAGAAATAGAGGATTATAGAAAATATTTATTAAATTCAATAGATGAAATATGGGATGAATTTAAAAAGAATTTTAAAGAAATTTGGGATAAGGGTTCTAGAGAAATATGCACAAAAGTTTCTGGATATAAAGATTATTATATAGATAATTTATTACATGAAACTATTGGATTTGCTGCTTGTGAGTTAATAAGGAGAATTTTAGGAATGGCTCATGTTCCTGATCTTGATTTTATAAGAGATTTGAAAAAAAGAGGAAAAGCTCAAAGATTAGGTTTGTTTATAGGTGAGACAATGCTTTTAAAGAGAAATGAAATAAGCGATGTAAAGGGCTTAACAAGTTTTATCAAAGAAGTGAATGGAGAGAGGATATAATGGGAGAAGGATTATTGGCAATTCAATGGGATGATATTAGAGATAAACTTATACTTTTAGATCAAACTAAATTACCTAATGAAATAAGGTATATAGAATATGACAGCATTGAAGAAATCTGGAAGGCCATACGTCACATGGTAGTAAGGGGAGCTCCTGCTATAGGAGTTACGGCAGCTTATGGTCTATATTTTGGAATTAAAAATGCACATGAAGATAGCTTTAAAGAATTTCAAAAGCATATTAGGAAACAATGTGAATATTTAAATAGCAGCAGACCTACAGCAGTTAACTTATCCTGGGCATTAAAAATTATGGAGAATAAGGTTAGTGAAAATAAGGATAAACCAATAAAGGTTATAAAAAATATATTGCGAAAAGAAGCAAAAAGAATACATGAAGAGGATATAGCTATATGCAAAAAAATAGGGGAAAATTTAATTACTCTTTTAATGGATGGTATGGGGATATTAACCCATTGCAATGCAGGACAATTAGCTACTTCTAAATATGGAACAGCAACATCACCTATATATCTTGCAAAGGAGAAAGGGTGGCATTTAAAAATATATTCTGACGAGACAAGACCAAGACTTCAAGGCTCAATGCTTACAGCATTAGAGTTACATGAGGCAGGAATAGATGTAACTACAATAACAGACAACATGGCAGCAGTGGTCATGTCTGAGCAAAAAATAGATGCAGTTATAGTAGGTTGTGATAGAATTGCTGCTAATGGAGACACAGCTAATAAAATAGGTACTATGGGAGTGTCCATATTGGCAAGATATTTTAAAATACCTATGTATATTGCAGCACCTACTCCAAGTATTGATTTAAATACACCAACAGGTAAAGAAATACCTATTGAAGAAAGAGATTCTAAAGAGGTTACCTGTAGGTTTGGAATTTGGACTGCACCTAAGGAAGTAAAGGTTTATAATCCTAGTTTTGATGTAACTGATCATGATAATATAACGGCAATAGTAACAGAGAAGGGGATAGTTTACCCTCCTTATGAAGAAAACTTGAAGAAGCTTTTAAATAATAAATAGATAGGAAGGTAAGGGAATGGATGAAGAAACATATTTAAGGGAACAGATATTAGAAGTAGGAAAGAGGCTGCAGCAAAGATTTTTTGTAGCTTCAAATGATGGAAACATTAGTATAAAGTTAAAGGATAACATAATACTAATAACACCTACAGGAGTGAATAAAGGTGAAATTCGAGCTGATGAAATTATGAAAGTGGATTTAAATGGAGATATAATTGAAGGTCATATGAAGGTAACCTCTGAAATAAAAATGCACTTAATTATATATAAAATGAGAAAGGATGTAAAAGCTATAGTACATGCACATCCACCAGCAGCTACAGCTTTTGCAGCTTCTGGCGAAAGGTTAGATAAACCTGTAATTTTACCTGAAGCTGTTTTTTCTCTCGGAAATATAGGATATTGTGCTTATGGGACACCTTCCACAGAGGAAGTACCTCAGTCAGTAGAAAGAGAAATATCTAATAGCGATGTTCTTCTTTTAGCAAATCATGGAGCCTTAACGGTAGGTAGAACTGCTATGGAAGCTTATTATAAGATGGAGAACTTAGAAATGGTATCAAAAATAACGTTGTATACAAAAATCATTGGAAAAGTGAGAAACTTAAGTGATAACCAAATAGAAAAATTAAATAGAGTAAAAAGGATGGGGAAGACCAAGTAATTTTTATAGTTGTTGATAAAACTAAAATTAATAATCCAGCTTAAAACAGCAACATTGAAATATCATTACTCATAAAGATTCAACATAATTAAAGTAGTCAACTTTTAAAGCTAAAAATAGATGTGGCAAAAAGAAAAGATTAAAGTATAGGTATATCTACAAAGGCTGTAAAGCTTTCTATTAAATTACTAAATAGTGCTTGTTTTTTAAATTCAATTATATAACTGTGGGTAAAAAAATTAAAACCTGGTAATTGCTGCTGCAGTTACCAGGATAGGAAATGAGCTTAGTTGTGCTAGGGTAAGCACATCTATTTTTATTTTAACATAGAATAAGAAAATGCGTCCATATGAAAAGAGTGGTAAAGTCTCCAATTATGAATATTGCTTAATATCAAGTTTTATTTTTAATTAGTATATTTAGGCTGCTTTTCTTCTTCAGTAATAGGATTTTCAATAAATACTATAAAAAATAAATTATGAGTAATGACTATCGACTCCATTAGTACCAGCCCTTGTATAAAGTATTTCAATGTTTATTAAAAAGGTTAATTGAAAATCATATGGTTTATGATATACTTACTAGAAATTATAGTATCATATTTTGAATTATATAATGAAGAAAAGGATGTTGTAAAATGAAGCTTAATAAAAAAAGTATGTTAGTAGATATCTTAATTTTGGTACTACCTGTAATTATAATGTTTTTGTTAATGCCAATTTTGCCTGATAAGATATCAATTCACAAAGGTTTATATGACAGATATATTGATAAAAAATATTCATTTCTTTTAGGAGTATTACCATTTATAGTATATAAATTAAAGTATAATAAAAAATAGCATTTTATAATTTTAATTATTTAGTGCAACAATGAAAAAATGACCTATTGAGTTGAATTGTAAAATTATAATGCGTATTAAAATAGGTAGTCCAATTTTTATTTGAACTACCTTTCAATATATAAGTTTTTAAAAAAGTGAACTTACTAGTGATGATATAATCATTAAAATAATGAATAGTATAGATAATACTTTTCCTGGTTTGGCTAAATAATCGTTTTCGTATTTGTGCCCAATAAATATTGATATGCAAAATAAAATCAAAGAAATTATTGATACAGGAAAAGATATTCCAAGTGCACCTAAAATATGCTCTCCTACACATTTTCCGTTAAAAAAAGTAAATGAAAACATAATAGAGAATATAGAAATTATTAATGATGAACTTCCTATTCCCCATCTTTTAGAATTAGTTAATTCCAACATAATTATCCTCCCATAAATTTACTAATATGTTTTAATAGAAATTTATTCTATATTACCTCTTGTGCACATTATACCATAATTGTATTTATTTTCAAAATATTTATATAGCTGTATATATTTTTCTCTAAAAAGCTTGGCCAAAAACCACGCTTATTTCATTTAGAAAGATACAAATTGTACAGTAGATGATATTATAAGAGGAGAAAGTGTCATAGTAGATAAATTTTAACCAATATATAATATGTTAAGAAGAAGATGGAAGAGAGTTTACAACTTGGCAATATTTTAATAGTATTATAGTTTAGTTAATATTATATTTTAGCTCATTATAAAATTAAAAATGGGGGATGACTATGGACAAAAATATATTAATTATTGAAGATGAAGAAGATATAAGAGATATATTATCTCATTATTTGAAAAAAGAAGGCTTTAGTGTAATTGAAGCAGAAAATGGTATTCATGGAATAGATATAGTTAAAAGCAAAAATATTGATCTTATAATTTTAGATTTGATGCTTCCTGATATAACTGGATATGAGGTGTGTAAAAAAGTTAGTTTAAATTATAAAATACCTATAATAATGCTTACAGCTAAAAATGATATAGTGGATAAAATAATAGGTCTTGAATTTGGAGCAGATGACTACATAACAAAACCCTTTGATATAAGAGAAGTTATAGCAAGAATAAAAGTATGTATTCGAAGAATTGAGAGTTTAAAGGAAAAACATGAAGATGTAATAAAGCTTTCAGATAATGTAAAAATATTAGAAAGTAGTAGAGAAGTATTTAAGGGAGATAATCTCATAAAGTTAAAACCAAAAGAATATAACTTATTACTAATTTTAGCAAAAAATAAAAGAACAGTTCTTTCTAGAGATGTGCTTTTAGAAAAAGTATGGGGATACGATTTTGAAGGGGATAGTAGAACTGTAGATGTACATATACAAAGGCTTAGAAAAAAGCTGGATAGTGATAAGAAAAAATCTATTATAGAAACAGTATTTGGTATAGGGTATAAAATGTTATAAAGTGATTCTAAGGTTCAGATGGAGTTTGCTTATAAGCATGACTTTCTTCAGCTGAACCTTAGAATCACTTATTCAGACGCATAGCAGTACTTATCCCCCATTTTGATAGAAAGAGATGTGGGGATAGCAATGTTAGTGATCGGATAGCTTATATTTGGAGGATAAAATGAAATTTTCAATAAGATATAAATTTGGAATAGGACTTTTTTTGATTTTTGGATTGAGCTTTAATATTATGTGCTTTTTTATGAATAAAATAATTTTAGAAAATAATAAAAAAGTTATTAAAGAGGAACTATCTGTTTCACAAAAGGATTTAAATATATATGTTAAACAATATCTTTCTTTAAATAAAATTGATAACAGTAAAGAAGCTTTTGAGGAAAATAAAGAAAATATAGGTTCAGCATTAAATGCTAGAATTAATGACAGAGTGGTGCTTTACAATTTAAATGGAAATATGATTTTTGACAGTAGTTATAATAATGGAAAAATATATGATAAAGATGATTATGAAGATTTAAAGCTTGCACTTAAGGATAAATCAGCTTATAAAATTGAAAAGATAAATGATAGATATATGGCTGTATTTTCAGAACCTATATATGTAGATAAAAAACTAATTGGAGTTATTAGATATACTAAAGACTATACAGAATTATTTATTTCAGGAATAGAATTATTAAAACAAATGGAGATTTTTATGATAGTTATATTTTCTATAATATTTATCTTTTCTCTTCTCTTAACCACTAAAATTACTACCCCGATTATTAAACTCACAAAAATCACTAAAGAAATAAGTAGTGGAAATTTTGATATAGGAATAAATTTAAAATCTCATGATGAAGTTGGGGAATTAGTAGAAAACTTTAGCAAAATGAAAGACAAAATAAAAAACCAAATTGAAACCATAAAAAAAGATAGAGATAACTTAAGAAAACTGGAAAGGTATAGAAAGGATTTTTTTGATACTGTTACTCATGAAATGAAAACACCTTTGACTATAATAGATGGTTACACTCAGATGATTTTAGATGAAGGCAATAGTGATACAAAACTTTTATTTAAGGCTGCTTCAAAGATAAAAAAAGAATCTAATAAACTTCACAATATGATTATTGAGGTACTCCAAATTTCAAAGTCTGAGTCGAATATAAGCAGTGAAAAAATGGAACAAATTGATATGAAGAAGGTTTTAAATGCAGTATGTGATGATATGCTTATTAAAGCTAAAAAATATGAAATAAATATAGTAAAAGAATTAGAAGAGCATACTTATATACTTGCAAATAAGGATGATGTTATTAAAATAGTTATAAATATAATTGATAATTCAATAAAATATGGAAATGTAAGATCTTTAATAAAAGTTAAGCTTTTTAAAGAGAATAAATTTTGTGTTATGACAGTAGAAGATGAAGGAAAGGGAATAAGTAAAGAAGATTTAAATAAAATTTTTAAACCCTTTTATAGAGCAAATAAAGAAAAATTTTTAAAGAGAGAAGGTAGTGGATTAGGACTTTTTATAGTAAGGTCTTTAGTGGAAAGTTATAAAGGTACTATAAACATAGAAAGTATAGAAGGCAAAGGAACAAAAGTTTATATAAAAATTCCTCTTTTTTTACAAGTTGGCAATAACTTAGTTAAATAATAGAAATAGTTATAATATAACATCTGATTATAGTAAAAAAACTTGTGATTATGGAGGTATTAAAATGAATAAAATTAATAAGAACTTAATAGTTAAAATTTCTATACCAGTAATAATAGGTGGTATGTGTTTTGGAGCATATAAAGCATTAAATGTAAATGCTAGAGATGTTTCAACTTTACCTGTAATAGTTAATGAGGATAGTTCTTCACTGCCATCAGTAGATGTTAAACCTTTAGAAATACTTAGTAAGAAGGTTTTAAGTGTAGATGAATTTATCTCAAAAAACTATGGGTTTACTGGTGAAAATGAAGTCCTTTTAGGCATTGGAATGAAACCTGTGGATTTTTACAAAAAGTATACTAAAAATAGTAGCGACATGAATGATAAGGAAATGAATAATGCTAGAGATGATCAGCTTGGAAATATATATAAGTTAAATTTATCTACATTGGAAAAAACTCCTTTAAACATAAATGTAAAAAGTTTAATATCAGATCTATCTCCTAATGGAGAAAAAATTAATTATGAAGATAATAATAAATATAATATATATAATTTAAAAAATAATTCTAAAATTCCTTATGATAATAAAAGTAAAAAGGAAAGTCCAAATGGAGATGGAGCTTGGTCTGAGGATGGAAATTGCTTTATAAGTTTTTTTAATGATGGAGATTTGAAGGTTTATAATCAAAAAAATAACACTACAAAGGAATTGAAAATAAAAAGAGATGATTTATGGATATCAAGTATTGCAGATTTTTATAGTGAAGATGGAAATGATATTTATTTTATGGGAGATCAGCCTAAAGGGAAAACAGGTTCTATGGATTTTAATATTCAAAGACAGGGAATATTTAAAGTTAATAGTAATACCAATGATATAGAAAAGGTATTTGTACTACCTTATAGTGATCATACATCAAAAGGTAAAAATAAGAATAGTGGATTGACAGGAGATTTCAAAGTATTAGACAAAGGTAATAAAATTTTATTTGATGGTTTAATCAGTGGAGAAGCTGGTACCTACATATATGATGTGAATTCTAAAAAGTTTTATAATGTAATTCCGCATACATTCAAATCTAAAGAGGGTGAATATGGTATATTTAGTTGGATATCTCCAGATGAAAGCAAGATAGTTTATGGAGCTCCAGATTATGAAGATAATAAAAAAACACACTGGAATTTATATGCTGCAAAAATAAGTGGAAATACTATTACAGGCAAGATATGTATTGCTAAAGATTATTTTCCTCATAGGTTAAGCTGGAGTAATGATAGTAAAAAGGTAGTATTCTTTAATGAAATTAATGAAGTGAAAAAGAATGGATTTAGTATTGTTGAAAAAAGTGAAGTTAATGTTATTACATTTAAATAGTTAGGTGAGAGGGTACAAGTAAGGAAAACATTTCAGATATATATCCATCAGAGGAATCATTAATGGCAGAAAAAGAAGATGCTTACGAATCATTACTATATCGAATAAAGCTATATCTGATGTCAGTAGGGAAAAGTTATATAGTATTCAAAATGTTGAGTTAAAACCTTTGGTAGAAAAGCTTAAGAATATAGGCATGTCTGGATATCAAGAAATGTTAATTGAAGAGTATGTTGAGAATATTATAAAGGTAAGTTCAAGATGAGTTCTATGAAGTGGGAAGATGTAAGAAAACAAACTACTATAAAATGTTTAATGTGGTGATATGTTAAAAATTTTTGAAAGGAATTCAAAGATATTATGGGATTTTTAAAAGATGTCTCTAGCAGCATAATTAATAAGTTAACAATATTAAGCCTACGTAATATCAACAATTCTAATAAAAAATACCCTATAGCAGATGGGTCATTTATTCAAGCTGATATGGTGGAAAAAAGGACCTAGAGATCCTGAATGGCTTTATGCTCAAATGAAAAGAGGAAACGTGATAGCTGATGAGTTATATACTAAATACTATTCCCAATATCCTAATGCTTTTTATGGATGGTATTGGGTATATGAGGTAGATAATTTAAATTTTAAAACAAAGGATGATTTTTTTGTGCTAGCTAAAGCAATTGATATTAATTTAAAATACTTAAAAGAAAAGAATCATAGATTACCGTTGATGTTATCACCTTTTATGAATTCTATTTATGGAACAGCTGAGGAATATTCAAAAAATTGGGCTTATTTATTTCAACATACAGGGTTAGGAAAAGGGGATATATTTTGCCCGCAGGATTCCGTTGGCGGCGGTGGACTAAAAATAGATGAAGTAGATCACTGGTTTTCAGAATTAAGAAAGGCTGTAGATACTAAACCAGGGTTATTATTTTGGGCTAATACAGAAACCTTTAATCATTTAAATTGGTCTAGCGTTCCTCTCAATCAATTTATAAGACAGATGGAAATTGAAAACCCATACGTAGATAACATTATAACTTTTGCATATTGTCATTACTATAGTCCTAATAATATTAATAAAGGTTTCCATAAAACTTATTTAAAATATGTTAAAAGTGGTCAGTTAGAAAATCGTAAACCAACACCTCCAAAGAAAGTTAAAGTTAAAGAGGTGAGGGAAAATAAATTTTTAATTTCTTGGTACTCTGCCCATGATAACATTGGGATATATGGTTATAAAGTTTATAGAAATAAAAAATTAATTTTTACTACTAATGTAGAGAGAATATTCAAAGGAAAAGAAGGAAAAAGGGAAGGACTTGTAATGGGTTATATAGATAAGGTATCCTTAGAAGATAAATTGAAAGAAATTAATTATGAAGTAAGAGCAATAGATTTTGCTGGAAATATATCAAAGCCTAAAAAAGCAAAAGTATCCAAAAAGTAAATATAATTCTATTATAATAGATGGTTTTACAGATATAGAAAACATAAGCATAGAGCTTATAGAAAAAATAGCGAAGTAATGTAAGTTCCTATTTTTGCAAGATACCATCAATAATGGCAGAACTAACAATAATAAAGCCTTTCAGCTTTTAGCAACTTATGATAATGTTTTTTTGAAGGCTCTAATTTTTGTTGAGAAATTAACATATATGTTGGAGTTAGTAGTACAAATTAATTTAAAAAAGGGGATTTAAATTGATGAAGAAAAATAAGTTTATGCTAAGTTTATTACTAACTACTATCATTGCTGGAGGGACATTTTCAAATGTAAAAGCTGCTGATATGAGCCAGCAGAGAATATTTGGTGCAGACAGATATCAGACTTCAATAAATGCAAGTAAGACCTTTTTAGGTGACGAAAAGCCTAAGAATATAATCGTTACATATGGTGAAAACTATCCAGATGCCTTAAGTGCTGGATTATTAGCAAAAAAATTAAAAGCACCAATTATATTAATAAGTAACATAGATAGTCAGGATAAAGGTACTTATGATTATTTAAAAAACATATATTCCAGTGATGCAGAAGTAACCATTATTGGTGGTGCTGGTGTTGTTAGCACTGTTACCGAAAGTAAAATTAAGGATATAGGTTATAATGTTGATAGAATTCAGGGTACAGACAGATATGAAACTAATAGAAAAGTTATAGAAAATTGTGGAGTTGCAGAGGGTACACCAGTGGTAATTACTTCAGGAGAAGGATTTGCTGATGCTTTATCTGCCAATAATATAGTTTCAAAATTAGGATATCCAGTATTCATGACTGCAAAAGACAGCATAGATCAGCAAAGTGTAGAGTACATTAAGGAATTGAAACCTTCTAAGATCATTGTTGTTGGTGGACCAGGGGTAGTGGCAAACAATGTTGTACAAACACTATCTGAGCAAATTACTACCATAAAAAAAGATAAATTTATAAATTTAGATAGATGGTTTGGTCTTGATAGATATGAGACAAGTAGTGTAGTTTTAGAGAATTTATATCATTCAGATTATAATCCTCAAAAGGATTTAATAGTAGCCTCTGGTGAAAATTTCCCAGATGCGTTAGTTTCAAGTCCACTTCAAAATAAATTGAATGCACCATTAGTATTGTCTGCCAATAATGGACAGTCCAGCTATGTAGCTACGGGTTTTAATATTAATCCTAGCAGCATAAATATATTTGGCGGTGCAGGGGTTTTAGCAGATAGTTCTGTCACTCAGCTAAAGAATAATATTTCTAAGAATATTAATGGTATAGAGGAAGCTGGCAAAAAGTTTACTTATGAAATGGTTAACAGAATATATAATTTAAAAGATAGTGTTTATAATGAAGATTATAGTGTTATAGAAAATCTTTTAGACAAAAGTTCAGCAAATTATAATGCATCTGTTACTGCTTTGAACAGCTTTAAGGATATGGTAAATAGATCTAATGCTGTACAAGATGGTGATAGAAAGAATATAAGCATAGATGTTTTGGAAGATGATGGTTCAGGTAATATAATGGAAGCCAAATATCAAAATGAATACATTATAGATGGTAAGTCAGTAAATATTGTATATACATTCTTAGTAAATGAAAATGATTTAACAAAGCTTCAAATAAATAAACTAGAATTTATCCAAAACTAATACAAGCAAATTTAATTAGGATTGAAAAGCAAGTAAGGGAATGAAACAATTATTATATTTCCTTACTTGCTTCGTTTTTGTATAGGAATGTTCTATTTTTTGCACAAAAAAATGTTTAAGGCATTAAAACTAAGTAGTTAGTAGATTTCAGGAAAATCTCTGGCTAAATTAGAGTTTTTCTATCGATTTTACCACTGGAGTTCAGTTTTAAATCTTTTACTATTTTTATTTTCTTTGGCTGTATATATGATTCAAGATTATTTCTGCAGTAATTTTTAATACTTTCAACAGTAACTACATCAGTTTTAGGTACAACTACTGCACATATTTCTTCTCCCTTTATGGGATCTTTTACACCATATACCACGGATTTTAGAACATCAGGATTTGAATCCAGCACCTTTTCTATGTTATAAGGAAGTATTTTCACACCGCCTTTATTTATGGTGTTATTTTTTCTTCCTAAAATATATAAATTTCCTTCTTCATCGATTTTCCCTAAATCGTAAACAGAAGCTCTAGGCTTAAAATCAGGGGCTATATAGGGGCTTTCCACCCATATGATCCCATCCTTTATCCAAAGCTTTACTTGTGGAAATGCTTTTCCAACACTGTCAGTTATATTATTTTCTCTAAAATTTATATAGGCTACATGACCTAATTCGCTTGCACCATAATATTCGCAGATACTAGCATTTGGAAATCGCTTTTTTAATAAATACACTGTTTGATAATTCAGCTTGTCTCCTGCACTTAAAATGGAGTTTACACCTTCAAGATTATTATTAAGTTCCTTTAACAATATCCTGTAACGTGCAGGTACCATAAATATGCTTGTAACGTTATTTTGTTGAATCTCCTTTATCCATATTCCAGGATAAATACTCTTAGAAAATACTATACTGCCGCCTTCATTTAGCATATGTATTGTGCTGTTGAGATTTCCTGTATATGAAAGGGAACCTGCAATGAAAAGCACATCACTGGAGCTTATATTAAATACTTCACTTTGGTATTTGAAGGCACTTGACCAGCTGCTGTGGTTTCGCCATATAATTTTATTATGTCCTGTAGTTCCAGAACTCAAAGCTCCAAGAAAAATATGTGAGTCATCAATATCAGGCAGATTTGAATAATCTTTTTCTTCATATTTAAAACAAAATTTATCATCTATAATACAGCTTTGTTTAACTTTTGCTGTTATTTGCTGTAATTTAAATGAAGCTGTTTTAGCTTCTACTGGAATCGCAATTAGTGCTGCTCTTGAACAGGCTAAAAAATTAATTACGGCATCTATTGGGTTTGTATTTTTTATTATTATTTTGCTTGTTGGTTCATATTTTTCTGCTAAAAACAATGCCTTTTCATCTATATTTTTTACAAGTTCTCCATATGTAATAATTCTTTTATTAAAAGTCATACATATTTTTTCTGAATTCAATTCTGCATTCTTGAATATTCCTGAAAAAATTAACATATTAAACTAATCACACCTTTCTATGATAGCTGCTTCTCCCAATCCCCCAGCAACTCCAAGTGTTGCCATTCCTCTTTTTTTATTGTTATACTTTAAAGCTTCTAAAAGGTGAAGCATTATAATACCTCCTGATGCTCCATAAGGATGTCCATAAGCCAAGGCTCCTCCAAATATGTTTACTCTGTGCTCTGGATAATTAAAGTATTTTAAAAATGCCAGCACCTTTACAGCAAAAGCTTCATTTATCTCTATAAAACCTATATCATCAATGTTAAAATCATATAATTTCAAAAGCTTTTTCGAAGCAGCAATAGCTCCAAGTGGAAATAGGTTTGGATCAACTCCTGAGCTTTCTCCATCAATCCATAAGGCTTCAGGATGCAGGTTATATTTTTGTACTGCTTCTTCGGATGCCATAATTATAAGAGCTGCTCCATCATTGGTACTGCAAGCATTTCCAGCAGTTATAGTGCCGTGATTTCCTAAAATAGGCACAGCTCTTTCCATAAGCTTTAAGGAAGGATTTCTCCTAATATTTTCATCATCTTTAATGATTTTTTCATCAGTTTGTATACTGCAGATTATATCTTCAAGTTTGTTTTCATTCCTTGCCTCTAATGCTTTTATATGACTTTCAAGTGCCCATGTATCCATAGCTTTTCTGGTAATATTGCAATACTTTGCTGTATTTTCAGCACCTTCTATCATACCAGGGTCACCAATTGAGCAGGGGGAAAATTGTGCTCTTTTAAAAAAAATATCTTTTCCTTTATACCTAGAATCTCTCGGATTATACTGCTTGTTAGGAGCCAAGCTTGTACTTTCTACTCCACCTGCTAGAACAATATTTCTCTGACCGGATCTTATTAAATTTCCTGCTACGTTTATAGCTTTTAATGCAGAACCACATTGAAAATCTATGGTTGTACCAACTGTATCAAAGGGCAGACCTGCGTCTAGTAAGCTGAGTCTTGCAATATTACCACCTGGTCCTATAGCATTTCCAAGAATGATTTCCTCTATGGAGTTTCTTTGAAGCTTGTATTTATGTATAAGGCTCTTAATTATAAAGGCTGCTAGTTTTTCAGGAAGAAAATCCTTTAAACATCCATTGGTTTTGCCTATGGGTGTTCTAAGTCCTCCTATTATATAAACTTTTTTAAGCGTTAAACTATTTTTTTTAATATTAATTTCTTTTCAACTCCTTGTTTAGTCTTGAGGATATGAAAGTAGCAACTATGGCTTTTAATAAATCTCCTAGCAAAAATGGAAGAGATCCTGTTATAAATGCTTTTTTTATTCCAATGTTAGTGATAAATCCAAGCCATGCTGCACCAATAATATGAACTAATACTATTCCGCCTATAACACAGCCTGCAAGCATACCTGTAAGAGATTTATTTTTTCTTGTGAGAATGCTTATTACGATAGCACCTAAAAGATATCCAATAAAATATCCACCTGATGGTCCCAAAAGAGTTCCAATTCCTGCTCTTCCTCCTGAAAATACGGGGATGCCAACACATCCAAGGAGTAAAAAGGTGAACATACTAAGTCCAGCTTGAAATGGTGTAAGAACACAGCCTGCAAGCATCACTGCCAGAGATTGTCCTGTTATTGGAATAGGAGTAAAGGGAAGTGGAATAATAACATAACCTAGAATGGAAATAATTGTGGCTAATAATGAGGAATAAATAATATCTCTTATAGTTAATTTCTTGTTCAATTTGAATTCTCCTATCTACTATGTAAATTTTAATCATTTGTCTGTTATATCTAAAAAATATCACATTTTAAATTACCTCCAGTTTTAAAAAGTTTTTTTAATTTTGCATATGAAAATAATAAATCAATTATCAAGCATTGTCAACTGTACAAACATAATCGGTTGACAATGATATTCATAATTTTAAATGTATCAATGGTATTCCTTAGAAGTTAAATAGTAGAAAAACTAATTTAATTTGTGACTTTGAATGCAAAAAAGGCTGTTTGGCTAAGAAGCTTACATACAATATGTTGTAAAGCTTATTCTTAGTGAAACAGCCTTTTGAAAAAGTAAAATTAGTGAGTTGAAAAATTACTAATGAAATTGTTCAGTTTGCTTTAGGCATCTTCAAAAAATATCCGACGCATATTGGATTTGTTATTTAATTTCAGATCCTTATATGTCAGTTCTATATTTTTGGGATGCTAGGTAAGTAAAAGGTAATAAAGCAATTATAATAAAGATATATAACCATGGGAGAATTTCATAAGGTGTAAAAACTCTTCCATGAATATCATATAACGTAAATGTTGTTATCAATCTCCAACCAAGCATCAATTGATGCGGCATTACACTTAAAATCTTTTGAAGAATACCTTGCACTCCAATTGATTTATCTAAGATTGCTGGAACCATCATAATTAAAAAAATCAAAATAATTGTAAAAAAAGAATTTTTTACTTTTGAGGAAAAAAACATTGAAAGTGTACCAATAAACAAGCAGGCTAGGTATCCCAATAATACAACCATTCCCAATGCCTGAATATTAGTTATATGATAAAAGCTTTTCCATCCCCCCATATAAGCTTGCAGAGGGCAATTTCCTCCTTCAGTTCCAAACATGAGAAAAATAGGTAGATTAGCTAGGAACATAAACACAAAATACACTAAAGTAATAGATAACAAGCCTGCAATTAATTTGTAAATAATTGCTTTTTTCTTTCCATGTTCTGTAGAAAGAAGAATTGCTGCTGCTCCAGTTTGATATTCAACTGAAAATATAGGGGCCAGAAGTATACAAATAACAAATGCTAGAGCATAAATAACTGCAGCACTATATTCCAATGCTATTGACCAACCATCAGCATAAGAATAGTCAAAAGGTGTATTTAACGTTTCTGCAGAATGAATTAAGTATGTTTTTTTATTTGTTGAAAGCTGATCAGCTTCCTGGCTTTTAAGCCATGTTTTTAATTGACTGATTCTGTTAGAATAAAATTTATTAGCACTATTTGCATTTAACTTATCCATTAAATCGTAATCATAAGAACGAAACTCTGAATAAGAGCAGCAAATTAAAGCTTTAATATCATCAAATTCTTGTTTCTCTGAATACTGCATGTTTGAAAGCTTTGCATCAGAATCCGAAAGTTTAGTGTTAGAGTCAGCGTTTTTTATACTAGCATATTTACTTTTGGAATTAATGGCTTGATTTTTTTCTAGTACCTTTCTAATTCTTTCCTCTGTCAATGACCCATTCCATGTCATTTTCTTATTTTTAAGCAGCTTTATAGCTTTAAGTCCTTTTATATCTGTACCATCAGCGTTAACATATGTTATATATGGTGTACCTTTTATATTAAAAAACAACATAGCTGCAAGATAAAAAGTTAGCACCAAAAAGCTGATTAGAACACTTTTTTTACAAAAAATTTTTTTGAATTCATATTTCAAAATCTGCAATTTCATTCACCTCTCCAAAATAGTACATAAATAAGTCTTCTAGTGTAGGGGTAATCTGCCTGGCAGATATAATTGGCTTTTCACTAGAAATAATTCTAAGTTCTATATCTTCTCCAATGTTTTTCTCATTACTAATCACATATTTTGTGCGCAACTGTTCTGCTTCTTTTAATGATGCTTCACAAATCCATATACTATTTTTTATTGGTGTGAGCAAACTTAATACATCACCCTGAGCAATAATACTTCCTTCTTTCATGATTAGAATTTCTTTTGCAATGGAGTCCAAGTCTGATACTATATGTGTGGATAAAAGCACGATCCTTTCTTCAGCAAGGTGGCTTATAAGATTTCTAAAACGTATCCTTTCCTTTGGATCAAGTCCCGCAGTAGGCTCGTCTAAAATTAAAATTTCAGGTTCATTGATTACAGCCTGGGCAACTCCAAGCCTTCGCTTCATTCCGCCTGAAAAAGTTTTGATTTTCTTTTTACTAACTTTTGTTAATGAAACTATTTCTAATAATTCTTTTACACGCTTTTTTGCTATTTTGGGTTTTAATCCTTTTAGTGATGAAATATATAACAAATAATCTTCTGCTGAGAATTCTGGGTAATATCCAAATTCCTGTGGCAGATAACCTAATATTCTTCGATATTTTTCATTAAGCTTTTCAATATTTTCTCCATTATATTGTATTCCACCATTAGTTGGAATAAGAAGAGTACAAAGCATTCTCATAAGTGTTGTTTTTCCTGAACCATTGGCACCTAGTAAGCCATATACTCCTTTTTCCAATGTAAAATTAATATGATTCACTGCCATATTATCTTTAAATTTTTTACATAAATCACTAACTTGTAATTGCATTTATATACCTCCAAATTACATCTGTATTTCACAATAATATCTGCTGTATTTTATAATTTTTTTCCCTGCAAAGACCATATAACAAAAAGAAAGAAGCAAAAGTAAATACCAAATTTTCATCTGCAGCATGGCATAAATATGATAATTATTTACTAATACATACCATAAAGTAGCCTGGATAATACATATTCCCAATGCTAAAACTTCGGAACAAAGCCTTTTTTTTCTGCACAACAAAGAAAAACAAATACAGCTGGTAAAATTGAAAGGAACAAAAAAATAAATAACAGCCTCATATATGGAAAATTTAATTATATTCACTGCTGCTATGACTAAAATGGTTGCTATTATTAAATCCAGCATCCCCACAAGAAGTAATCTTGCAAAGTATAACTTTCGCAAATCAAAATAAGTTGTATTTTCTACTTCGAATGCACCAGCTGATATATTTTTCCACAACTCTGGTATTGCAAAAATGATCAATAAAGGAGTGAGAATAGCACAATAAGCGGCTTTATTTCCTATAAAATTATATTGATTCATCACTACTAAACTGCACACAGCTGTAAAAAATACAAGAATTTGTGTTATCCAGTAATTTTTACTTAAATACTGCATTTGTTCAAATAAGAATTCCAAGCTGTTTACTGGTTCTGAAATTATTTGTTTTAAGTATTGTTTCTTTGAAAGTTCTATTGTTCGTTTCATTTTTTCTTTATCATAAGCAGGTATTTTATAGTCCCAATTTTTATTCATAAAAATCCTCCTTATCCATACTGTTTTTAAGAAATTTTTTACCTTCAGAAAGTCGATATTTAACCAGTGAAAGCTTTATATCAAGTATTTCAGCAATTTCACGTAATTTTAAATTCTGAAAGTAGTGCAGAAGAACAACTTCCTTAAAATCTTCTGAAAGTCTTGAAATCTCTTGCATAATGCCTTCCTTCAGCGTAAGCTCGTCCTGTTCTACTTTACTATTTGTCAATTGTTCTTCCATTAGATCAATAGATTCTTCTTTATGTTTTTTATACTGATTCTTACATAGGTTTCCAGCAATTACATAAAGATAGTTTTTTACTTTTCCTTTGTGAATATAATTGTTAAAATGTCCAAAAAAACGGGTAAAGGTGTCCTGTGTAATATCTTCGGCAAGCCATTTATCATTTAATTTGTAATAGCAGTATTTATAGATTTCACCATAGTACAATTTTACAAAATCATCTACTGCAGCTTCATCACCATGTTTCATTCTTCGTATTATGAAAAAATCCTTGTCCACTTCTGCACCTCCTTTCACCAAGTTGAAAAGTACTTTTCATTTAGTATAACAATTTATCTAAGGAAAAAGTTAGAAAAAATTTTTTCTTTTATACAAAAAGATTTTGATAAAATGTATTTTTATTATCATATTGGGTAAGTATAAATTATGACAAGAAAAATTGTAATATAGTATTTACATACATAATAAGATGTTGCATGTCGCTTAAAGAAGTGGCAAACGCAAAAAAGGAAAAGTTTCAATACAGTATATAATGACGCGGGGTGGAGCAGTTGGTAGCTCGTTGGGCTCATAACCCAAAGGTCGCAGGTTCGAGTCCTGTCTCCGCAACCAAAAGTATTAGAAGCTTTACAAGTTGATAGGCAATCGATAAAGGAACTGCTGCATTAAGTAACTTATATACAATAGGTTGTTTGGTAAATTAGAAACCAATACAATATATTGTGTTATTTGTTCTTAATTCAACAGTTCCTTTTAAAATTATTAAAGAGAAAATATCTTTAGTGAATAGAAAAAGATAAAGTAAAATTATTGTGGTGAAACATGGTTTTAATGTATAATTTTTACGTAGGAATGTGCTTTCCGAGAATAAAACAGTATAGTATAAGAAAATGTTTTGAAATATATGTAATAGTTTTAATTTTTATCATAAATTCCATGGTAATGTAATACAAAACAACTATTGTAAGGAAGGTTTTAGATTGGTTATGTCAAATCAATCTTTAAAATAAAAATTAAAATGTAATCAACATTAGCAAAGTGAAAATTATTATGTAATATTTTAAAAGTGGAGGTTTTTATGAGAACTTTAAAAAGAAGAACTTTATCATTGGTTATTATTTTTATAATTAGTATTTTTGTAGTTGGTTGTGGTGAGACAGCATCAAAAGAATATAAAGAAAAACCTGTAGAAATTATTACACAAAAGGTGGTTAAAGTGGAACCTATAGAATCTGTTAAGCAAAAGGTAACAGCATATTTGACAGCAAAAGGCTACAAAGAAGGGGATTTTAAGCTAACCATTAAGTATAATAAAGATAATATGAATTCATATAAAGAACCATACTTTATAAATGTAATTTTTAATGATGAACCAAATGTTATTTATAATTACAGATATAATTATGATTCAGAACTTAAAGATATAACTCAAACAAGTATAGCACCAATGAAACATAAAAAAGATAAAAATTTTAAACATGCTGAATAGTAAGCAAATCACTATAAATACAAAATGATAGTGCTGAGGGCGTTTTTTATATAATGACGAAAAATCATTAGTATTTAATTTTAATACAATATATATTTATACTATAGTCTGTGGTATACTAGTATATAATGCTTTAAAATAGACATTGTTTTTATGTTATTGAAATAGAGAGGTACAAATATGAAATTACTAGAAAAGTTAAAAGGCGAAAATGGAAAGGATTATGCATACAGGGTTCTAAAAGATAATATTATGACTTTAGAACTTAAACCAGGTGAATATATCAGCGAATCAGAATTATCACAGCAATTAAATATTTCAAGGACTCCAATTCGTGAGGTATTGATGAAATTAAAAGAAGAGCACCTTATAGAGGTAAAACCTCAAATAGGTACTTATGTATCATTAATAGATAAACATCTTATTGAAGAAGCACTTTTTATGAGATACTTTTTGGAAAAGGAAGCAATGAAGCTGGCGTGTGCTAGTTTTCCAGAAGATAAGCTTATAGAGCTTGAAAAAAATTTGGTATCACAAAGATACATTGCTGGAAAACAAAATTTTGAAAAAGAATTTCATACTTTAGATATTAAATTCCATGGAACAATATTTGAAGGAGTTAATTTAGAAGAAGTGTGGAATGGTATATTAAAGATAAGTACTCATTATAATAGATTGAGATTGATTTCTGAAATAAGATATTCTAATAAAGTTTTTATTGAACAACATGAACAGTTTTTTAACATCATAAAAAATAAAGATGTTGATAGTGTTGAAATGTTGATAAATGATCATTTTAAGAAGCCTAAAAAGGGTTGGGAAAGTATTTTTAATGAGGATTCTCAATATAAGGATTATTTTAAGTAATAAGCTAAAAGAAATATATAAATAATTGTTTTAAAAAGAAAAAGACTGTATAGAGAAATTGGTGATTATTCAATTTCTCTATACAGTCTTTTTAGTTTGTTAATTAAAAGATTTTATAAAAAGCCATTGACTATTTTTTATTAGTATGCTAGTATACTTGTATACCAGTTATAAGAAAACATTTACAAAACTCAATATATTGAAAATTAAAGCATGCATCAATTTTCAGATATATCATTGGAATTACATAATTAACAAATATTACTTATAATTTTTTAAAACGAAAGGAGAAAATGACCATGAAGATGACATTTAGATGGTATGGTGACGATGATAAAGTGACTTTGGACCAGATAAAACAGATACCAGGAATGACAGGAATTGTATCAGCAATTTATGATGTTCCTGTAGGTGAAGTATGGCCAATGGAAAAAATAACAGCTTTAAAAGAAAAAATTGAGGCTCATGGATTAGAGTTTTCTGTGATTGAAAGTGTTCCAGTACATGAGGATATAAAGCTGGGACTTCCATCGAGAGATAAATATATAGATAACTATTGTCAAACATTAAGAAACTTATCTAAAGCAGGTATAAAGGTAGTATGCTACAATTTTATGCCAGTATTTGATTGGACAAGATCTGAATTAGCTCATGAATTGCCAGATGGTTCAAATGCATTAATATATAAACATGAAACTGTTTTAAAAATGGATCCAGTAAAAGGGGAGTTATCACTTCCAGGTTGGGATTCAAGTTATACAAAAGAAGGTATGAAAGACCTATTAGAGCAGTACAAAAACATAACAGAAGAAGATTTATGGAATAATTTAAGATATTTCTTGCAACATGTTATTGCGGTAGCTGACGAGGTAGCAATTAAAATGGCCATACATCAGGATGATCCACCTTGGTCAATATTCGGATTACCAAGAATAATAAAGAACAAGGAAGATCTTGAAAAGCTTATTAACTTGGTGGATAGTCCTAATAATGGTATAACTCTATGTTCAGGATCTTTGGGTGTTGATCCAAATAATAATGTACCTGAATTAATTCGTTACTTTGGTAAAAAGGGAAGAATTCATTTTGGACATTGCAGAAATGTGAAAATAACAGGGGAAAAATGTTTTGAAGAAGCTTCACATAGAAGTGCAGATGGATCATTGGATATGTTTGAAATTATGAAGGCTTATCATGATATAGGTTTTGATGGACCAATAAGACCAGATCACGGAAGAATGATTTGGGGAGAAACAGGAAGACCAGGATATGGACTTTATGATAGAGCATTAGGTGCAACATATTTAAATGGTATATGGGAAACATTAGAAAAGACAAATAAATAGTTGGAGGGATTAATTATGAATTTACCATTTCAAATAGATTTAAAGGACAAGGTTGTAGTGATTACTGGTGCAGGTGGGATACTTTGCAGTGGTTTTGCAAAAGCAGTAGCACAGTGTGGAGCTAAGGTTGCATTGCTTGATTTAAACAAGAAAGCTGCAGATGCAGTTGCAGAAGAGATAAAAGCAGATGGCGGAATTGCAGTTGGTATTGAAACAAACGTTCTTGATGTTGAAAGTATAAAAAAAGCAAGAAATGAAGTGAATGAAAAGTTTGGTACTTGTGACATTTTAATAAATGGTGCAGGTGGAAATAATCCAAAAGGAACTACTTCAAAGGATTATTTATTTAAAGAAGACTTGGAAAATAAAGAAGAAGGAATTAAAACTTTCTTTGACCTAGATCCTAAAGGAATTGAATTTGTTTTTAATTTGAACTTTTTGGGAACATTACTTCCTACTCAAATTTTTGTAAAGGATATGATAGGCAAGGAAGGTGCAGCTATATTAAATATTTCTTCAATGAACGCATTTACTCCTCTTACTAGAATTCCAGCTTATAGTGGAGCTAAAGCAGCAGTTTCAAACTTCACTCAATGGCTTGCAGTTCACCTTTCAAAGGTAGGAGTAAGAGTAAATGCCATAGCACCTGGATTTTTCCTCACAAATCAAAATAGAGGATTGCTTGTAAACCCAGATGGAAGCTATACTGAAAGAGCTCAAAAGATAATAAATGCAACTCCAATGGGACGTTATGGAGAAGTAGAAGAGTTAACAGGAACACTTCTTTGGCTTTTAAACAGTAAAGCTTCAGGCTTTGTAAATGGAGTTGTTGTACCAGTAGATGGAGGATTCTCTGCTTATTCAGGAGTTTAATAAAATTGACAGTACAGGAGACTAGATGAAAGTTAAATTGAGACAAATATATTAGTTTTATATATACCAATATTTGAAATAGAGAAAATTTGTTTAATTGTGCTTAGGTAACTAATCATAAGGTACTATGTGTGGGGGAATGCTCCACATATAGTACCAATTGAAAAATCAAAGTTTTTAGTAGGAATTCAATTATTTTATTGTAAGGGGGAAAATATATGCCTTTATTAATTGTAGCTATGGGTGTCGTATTATTATTATTTCTAATGATTACTTTAAAAGTAAACGGTTTTATATCTCTTGTATTTGTTTCTTTAATGGTTGGTATAGCTGAGGGAATGCCTGCAAGTAAAGTATTAACCTCAATACAAAATGGTGTGGGAGGAACCTTAGGAAGTTTGGCTTTAATACTAGGTTTTGGAGCTATGCTTGGTAAGCTTATTGCGGATACTGGAGCAGCTCAGAAAATCGCAACTACACTTATTAATAAGTTTGGTAAGAAGAATATTCAATGGGCCCTTGTTATAACAGGATTTATTGTTGGACTTACCATGTTTTATGAAGTAGGTTTTGTTCTTTTGATACCTTTAGTTTTCACTGTAGCAGCTTCTACTGAATTGCCTCTTTTGTATGTAGGGGTACCTATGGCTGCAGCACTTTCTGTTACTCATTGCTTCTTGCCACCTCATCCAGGACCAACAGCTATAGCTGCAATATATAATGCTAATATAAGTATGACATTAGTATATGGAATTATAATTGCAGTTCCTACAGTAATTATAGCTGGACCTATTTTTTCAAAGTTTTTAAAAAGATTTGAAAAGGAACCACCAAAGGGATTATATAATCCTAAAATATTTAAGGAAGAAGAATTACCAAGCTTTGCTATAAGTGTTTTTACGGCAATTATTCCAGTTATATTAATGACACTTGCAGCTGTATGTGAAATGACACTTCCTAAGACTTCAGGATTAAGACAAACCTTTGAATTTTTGGGATCTCCAGTTATGGCTATGTTTATTGCAGTTGTTGTTGGGATATTTACATTGGGAATTAATAGAGGACAAAAAGTTTCAGAAGTAATGGCTATGCTAGAGGAATCCATTAGTGGAATTGCAATGATCCTTTTAATAATTGCCGGTGGTGGAGCTCTTAAGCAAGTTTTAGTGGATTCGGGTGTAAGTAAATACATAGCAATATTAATGTCAGGAACTCATATGTCACCTTTGCTTTTAGCATGGCTTGTTGCAGCTATACTTCGCTTAACCTTAGGTTCAGCAACAGTTGCATCCATGACTACAGCAGGAATTGTACTTCCAATAATAGCTACAACTCATGCCAATCCAGCTTTAATGGTATTAGCAACTGGAGCAGGAAGTGTAATATTCTCACATGTAAATGATCCAGGCTTTTGGATGTTTAAGGAATATTTCAATTTAAGTGTTGGAGAGACTTTAAGTTCATGGTCAATATTAGAAACTTTAATTTCAGTTCTAGGATTGATTGGAGTATTAGTTATTGGCATGTTTGTGTAAAAATGATGAAAGAAAAAAATATTAAAATATAATTAGACAATAAAAAAGGAGAATAGTATTATGAAATCAGTATATTTAGAATCACCAAATAATATTAAAATTAAAGAGGTTGAAAAACCTGTTAGAAAAGAAAATGAAGCATTAATAAAAATCAAGTCAGTAGGAATATGCGGATCAGATATAGGAGCTTATAGAGGTGTGAATCCTTTAGTTAGTTATCCAAGAATAATAGGTCATGAATTAGCAGGCGAGGTTGTAGAAATTGGAGAAAATAGCAAAGGAATAAAAGCAGGAGATAAAGTAATTATTGATCCATATATTTATTGTGGAAAATGTTATCCTTGCAGCATAGGCAGAACAAATTGTTGTACAGATTTAAAAGTGTTAGGAGTTCATATTGATGGAGGTATGGTAGAATTCTTTACTCATCCTTCAGAATTATTATGGAAGGTTCCAGATAATATTCCATGGGAACAAGTTCCAGCAGCAGAACCTTTAACAATAGCCTTACACGCTATACATAGAACTAAAGTTACAGCAGGAGAACATGTGGTTATAATTGGAGCAGGTGCTATAGGTCTTTTAGCTGCTTTGTCTGCAATAGCTTATAATGCAGTTCCAATATTATTGGATATTGTTGATGAAAGATTAAGCTTTGCAAATGGAATAGGTATAAAACATACAATTAATGCCATGGATAAAGAGGCAGTAGAAAAAATAAAACAGATTACTAATGGAAGAATGGCAGAAGTAGTAATTGAAGCTTCAGGATCAAATGCAGCTATAAGAAATACACTTGATTATGTATCAAATGCAGGAAGAGTAGCACTTACAGGATGGCCTAAAAAAGAGACAAGCCTTCCAACAAACTTATTTACTATGAAAGAAATTGATATTAGAGGTTCAAGAACCAGTGCTGGAGAATTTGAAGAAGCATTAAAACTAATATCAGAAGGAACTGTAGACGTTAAGAGCATAATTAGCAAGGTAATAAAATTAGAAGAAGTTCCAGAGGCTGTAAAAGAACTTTCTGAGCATCCAGAAAGATATTTAAAAATAAATGCCATTATATAGGCTTATTTAGGAGGATTTCATGAATAAATTTGTAATTTCTTTAGAAAAAGACTCCATTTCTCAAGTTGAAATAGAGCAGCAAATTAATGTATTGATTGAACAGTGTGAGCTTAACAATGTGAAAAAAATTCTTATTATACCTCCTGATTTTACGAGATGCTATTCTATGGCAGGAGAAATTACACAAATTTTATATAAAAAGCTCTCACACAATTATCATATAAATATAATGCCTGCACTTGGAACTCATATGTCAATGGATAATGAAGAATTGGATAAGATGTTTGGTAGTGAAATTCCAAGAGATGCTTTTTTGATTCATGACTGGAGAAAAGATACTGTATCACTAGGAAAAGTACCAAAAGAATTTGTATCTGATATTTCAAATGGATTGTTTGCTGAGGAAATAGAAGTAGAAGTAAATAAGCGCCTGGTAAGTGGAGAATTTGGTCTTATATTATCCGTTGGACAGGTGGTACCTCATGAAGTTGTAGGCATGGCAAACTACAGTAAGAATATTTTTGTAGGATGCGGTGGAAGACAGATGATCAACAAATCTCATATGCTTAGTGCTGTTTGTGGAATGGAAAAAGCCATGGGAGTATGTGATACTCCTGCACGATTGGTATTTGACTATGCCCAGGAACATTACTTGTCAAATTTGCCACTTGTTTATATACAAACTGTTACTACAGTAAAAAATAATGCAACAGAACTTAATGGACTATATATTGGAAATAAAAGGACTGTATTTGAACAAGCAGTAAAACGCAGTCAGGAATTAAATATAACATATGTAGAAAAACCAGTAAAAAAAGTAGTAGCATATCTTGATGAGCATGAGCTTAAAACCACCTGGGTAGGAAACAAAGGAATTTACAGAACAAGAAAAATTGTTGCAGATGGTGGAGAACTTATACTTTTAGCACCTGGAGTAAGAAAGTTTGGAGAAAATGAAGAAACTGACGTTGAAATACGTAAATATGGATATAAGGGAAGAGACTATGTGTTGAATTTATATAATACTGTGCCTGATATGAAGGCAAAGATGATGATTGCAGCACATTTAATTCAAGGTTCCAGTGATGATAGATTTAAAATTACTTACGCAACTCAGCATTTAACCAAAGAGGAAATTGAAGGGGTTGGATTCAACTATATGCCGCTTAAAGAAGCATATAAGATGTATGATCCTGACAAGCTGGAAGATGGCTACAATACACTTGAAAATGGTGAAGAAATTTATTTTGTCAGAACACCTGCAATGGGACTTTGGACAATAAGAGAAGAATAAAATGTAATTTAAATTATTGAAGGGTGATGATGGCAGTGAAAAGAATTGAAACTATACAAAGAATAATTGAAGCTGGGGTTGTAGCAGTAATAAGGGCAGAATCGAAAGAACAAGGTATTAAGGTTATAGATGCAGTAAAAAAAGGTGGAATAAAGGCTTTAGAAATAACAATGACTGTGCCAGGTGCAGTCGATATTATAAAAGAGATATCAGATATATATAAAGATGAAGATGTAATAATAGGAGCTGGAACAGTTCTTGATCCGGAAACTGCGAGAGCTTGCATACTTGCTGGAGCCAGATATATAGTAAGCCCATGTCTTAATATAGAAACTATTAAGCTATGTAACAGATATAGAGTACCTATAATGCCAGGAATAATGACTGTTAAAGAAGCAGTGGAAGCTCTTGAATATGGTGCTGAAATATTGAAAGTATTCCCAGGAAATGCATACGGACCTTCAATTATAAGTTCTTTTAAAGGACCTATACCACAAGGAAACTTTATGCCAACTGGTGGAGTGAAGCTGGATAACATTAAAGATTGGATAAAGGCAGGAGCAGTAGCCGTTGGAACTGGATCAGATTTGACTAAAGGAGCTAAAACTGGAAACTATGAATTAATTACTGAAACAGCAGCTAAATTTATTGAAGAAGTAAGAAAAGCCAGAGAAAAGTAATTTTTGAAATAGTTTGTAATAAAGTTTTAGGGAGGTACAGCTATAATGGAAGTAGTAACTTTTGGAGAAACGATGCTTCTTTTTAATCCAGAGTCAAATGGACCATTAAGATATGTTCATAATTTCAACAAGTCAATAGGCGGAGCAGATTCTAATGTTGCCATAGCACTTGCAAGACTTGGACATGAAGCTGGATGGTTTTCAAAATTGGGAAATGATGAGTTCGGAAGATATATTCAGAATACCATTAGAGGAGAAGGAGTGGATGTTTCTAGAGTAAGATTTACAAATGAAGCAAATACAGGACTTCTTTTCAAAGAAAGATTTAGTGGTGAAAATCCTAATGTTTACTATTATAGAAAAGATTCAGCAGCAAGTAAGTTATCTATAGAAGATTTAGATACGGATTATATAAAAAAGACTAAAATAATTCATATTACTGGGATAACTCCAGCTTTATCAAAAAGTGTAAGAGATCTAGTTTTCGAAGTTTTAACAATAGCTAAAGAAAATAATGTTACTATTTCTTTTGATCCTAATATTAGATTGAAGCTTTGGACTTTGGAGGAAGCAAAGCCTGTACTTTTGGAAATAGCAAAAATGTCAGATATAATATTCCCTGGAAAAGAAGAAGGGGAAATGCTTTTAGGTATAAGCAATGAAAAAGAAATAGCAAGTAAGTTTATAGAGATGGGTTGTAAAATAGCTTCTGTAAAGCTTGGAGAAAATGGATGCTATATAGCAGATAAAGATAATGAAGTATATGTAGAAGGATACAAAGTAAATCCTGTAGATACTGTTGGAGCAGGAGATGGCTTTACAGCAGGATTTTTATCAGGAATATTAAGAAATTTAAGTTTAAAGGAATGTGGTAAACTTGGAAATGGAGTTGGAGCTATGGCGACTCTAGTACAAGGGGACATGGAAGGGTATCCCTATTTAGATCAACTTATGACATTTATGGGGAACAAAAAGGTTATAGATAGATAAGGAGATATTTTTTACTATTTAATTTAGAAACTAATCATTTGTAAAAACACTGTAAGAGTCAAATTAAAAATGCCTTTTTATGGGAACAGCTTTAATTGTTTACTATAAAGAGAGCATATCAATTTGAATCCTATAGTGTTTTTTTATTGTACTTTAAAAGCTATACCAGTACACTGTAAATTTGAAATAGATGAATTTTCTTTTTAAATTATTACATAATTATTGAATTTATAATACAATTAAGAAATTTAAATGTAACTTTCTATGCTTAATAGCATTTTTAGAATAATCTACTCATCCTAGGGAAAATTATTAAATAATACACACATTATTTAATTTACCAAGGAGGAATTTTTATGTTTGGCATCAAACCAAAGGACGAAATGTTTTTTAATCTTTTCACAGAGGGTGTAAAAATTTCAAGCTCAGCTGCCAAGGAATTGCGTACTCTTATGGATGAGCTTAGTAATCCTGATAAAAGACTTTCAAATTTAACCAAACTTGAGCATGAAGGGGATACAGTTACTCACAAACTTATAGAGTATACAAATAAAATGTTTATTACGCCGCTAGATAGGGAAGACATAATTAGCATTACTAGAGAAATAGACAATGTTACAGATAATATTGATGCAACGGGACATAGATTTTATATGTATTACATGGATAAGCCAACAACTGAAGCAATGAATATGCTGGATAAACTTGTAACAGCTACAGAAGGACTTGTAGGTATAGTGTCTGAATTAAAGAATCTTCATAAGAGCACTACTATGATTGACAAGATAATATATGTTAATACAATTGAGAATGAAGCAGATCAGATATATAGAAAGGCTGTTAGGAAACTTTTTGAAAATCCATCAGATGTACTTTATATAACAAAATGGAAGGATATATACAAATATATAGAGGACAGCATAGACTCCTGTGAAAAGCTTGCAAATGAAATAAGGGGAGTTGTTATGAAATATGATTAGTACATTTATCATAATTGTTATAGTATTGGCATTGACTTTTGACTATATAAATGGCTTTCATGACACTGCTAATGCCATAGCAACTGTAATTGGTACCAAAGTATTGACTCCTTCTCAGGCATTGTTGATGTCTGCTGTACTAAATTTTGTAGGAGCCATGTTAAATACTGAGGTAGCTTCAACTATAGGCAAAGGAATTGTGAAGGAAGGCGTAGCAACACCTGAGCTGATAACTATGGCTTTAATTGGAGCCATTGCCTGGAATTTGCTTACCTGGTATTTTGGAATACCAAGCAGTTCTTCACATGCACTCATAGGTGCGCTTATAGGAGCTGCAATAGCCTTTCATAAGTTCGATTTTGGTGTTATCAAGTGGAAGGGTTTTTTTAATAAAATTATTATTCCCCTTATTACTTCGCCTATAGCAGGATTGATAATTGGATTCGTGTTTATGATGGCCCTAATATGGATTTTTCATAAGACTAGTCATGCTAAGTCTAGTGGAATTTTTAAAAGACTTCAGGTTGTATCTGCTGCACTTATGTCCTACAGCCATGGTTCAAATGATGCTCAAAAGTCTATGGGTATTATAACACTAGCACTAGTAGCTGGTGGATTTTTAAAAAATTTTCAGGTTTTATGGGAAGTTAAACTTGCTTGTGCTACAGCTATGGCCTTTGGAACTATGTCAGGTGGCTGGAAAATCATTAAAACCATGGGTGTAAATATGATTAAACTTGAACCTATAAATGGTTTTGCTGCTGAAACTGCTGCCGCCATTACTATACAGACTGCAACCTTTATGGGGGCTCCTGTTAGTACAACACACATTATTACTTCTTCTATTATGGGTGTTGGTGCAGCTAAAAGAATTTCAGCTGTAAGATGGAATCTTGCAAAAAATATACTTGTGGCTTGGGTGCTGACAATTCCCTGCAGTGCTGCAATAGCTGGAGTGTGTACTTTGATATTTTATAGATAGCTTGTTAATAGGATTATTAAATCTATGTTATACTCTTTTATAATTGGTGAAAGTACATTATGTTTATTGACCATGAAATGCACTGTAATTGTTGAAAGTAAAGAAATTATATTGTAAGTGTAAAGATAAAAACTTAAAACGGGTGTAAATTTAAATTAGGAAGAAGGTAATTTATATGAATAAAGCTAAATTACAAAGGGAATTGTTAAAAGCAAAGTTTAGTTTACTTAAGGATATAGAAACAGACCAAAAACAAAAACTTCCACAGCCGCTGCTTCAAAAGTCTGTGAAAGAAGATGAAGAAATAATTGTTCTTCCAAAAGTAGATAGGAATGTTATAGTAAAAAGAGATATTTTCGATTGCATAATGGATAGAAGCAGCAGCAGAGTTTATGCGGAAGAAAGTCTATCATTAGAAGAACTTTCATTTTTGTTGTGGAGTACTCAGGGAGTAAAAAAAGTTGTGGGAAAAGTAAATTTTGCAACTTTTAGAACAGTGCCTTCAGGTGGAGCAAGACATCCTTTTGAAACTTATTTAGTAATAAACAGGGTAGAGGGATTAAAAAAAGGAGTATATCGTTACTTGCCATTAGATCATAAAATTGTATTTTTGTTTGATAAAAATAATATGGAAGAAGAAGTAACAGAAGCTTTTTCTGGCCAAAAGTTTATTGCTAGTAGTGCAGTTGTATTTATTTGGAGCTGTATACCATATAGAAGTGAGTGGAGATATGATGTAGCTGCTCATAAGACAATTCTTCAAGACTCAGGGCATCTTTGTGAAAACTTATATTTAGCATGTGAAGCTGTAGGTTGTGGAACCTGTGCAATAGGAGATTATAATCAAGAAATAATAGATAAATTTTTAATGCTTGATGGTGAAGAGGAGTTTGTTATTTATGCAGCACCAGTAGGAAAGGTTAAAAATGAATGATGATAATAATACATAGTGAAGAAACAACCCAAAGAATATCTATAGAGTGAATTATAATTAAGTAATTTATGAGAAAGTCAAATGGAAGAGCAGGTTGTTTTAATATTAATAAAAATCGTTAAGCAATTAAGATTGTTTAGCGGTTTTTTGTTTTATTCTTTATGGCAATTCAGCAAATACAAAATTACTATTAAGTTCATTTTTCTTTGCCATGTGTATATTCAATGAATAGCATTATTTTAATTTTAGTATAGATTGAAAAAATTTTTATTATTAAAACTAATAGTATAATCAGCAGTATATATGAAGAAAAACATGATTATATGCTGCAAAGTTTAGAATAATAAAGCATGAAAAAACTGTAAGTAGGTTTGTAATAAACTATAAAAGTTAAGAAAAAGGGTATAAGAACTCAAAAATTAATATCTAAAAAGAAGGAATTTAGAAAAATATGTAGAATATACTACACGATACATTTGTAAATACCAATGTATATACAACAATGCAATGAAGTAATTTATTTATCCAAGGAGGAACAAAAATGAGTAGAAAAAGTTTTTTAAAGAAAGGAATTGCACTAGTTTTAACAACTTTTATAACAGTTGGTTTTACAAGCTGCGGTTTAAAATCAAATCAGGCAAGTGGAGATCAAAAGAGTAATAGTGATAAAACACTTGTGGTAGTTAATTGGAAGGATTATGGCTCGGATAAAGCAGATGTGGTGAAGGAATTTGAAGATAAGTATAAATGTAAAGTTCAGCATGTTTATATGTCTTCAGAAGAGGAGCTTTTAACAAAGTTAAGAACTGATGGAAAAGGTAAAATAGATGTGGTACTTCCTAATGCTTCTGTACTTCCAGTGGCAGAAAAGGAAGGTTTACTTGAAGCAATAGATATCAGCAAATTAGAAAATTATAAAAATATAGTAGATAAGTTTAAGAGCTTACCTGAAAACAGCATGAATGGAAAGACTTATGCAGTTCCATGGGTTTGGGGTTCTACAGCATTAGCTTACAATACAAATACAATTAAAGAAAATGTTGATAGTGTGAATGTTTTATGGGATGCAAAGTATAAGGGACAGATTGCATTTAGGGATGACTTTAATGATGCAGTAATGACTGCTGCTATTGCACTTGGACAAAATCCAAATAACCCAAGTGATTTAAATGCAATTAAGAATAAGCTTATTGAACAAAAAGCATTAAACAAGACTTACTGGAAAACTGGTGATGAGTGGTCCAAATTATTTGCAAATAACCAAATAGCTGTTGGGGTTATGTGGAGTGGACAAGCTGCTTCTATGAAAAAAGAAGGACAGCCAATTAAGTTTGTTGTACCAAAAGAAGGAGCTATTGGATGGGTTGATAACTGGTCTATAGTAAAAAGTGCACCTAATCAGGACTTAGCTTACAAATTTATAGATTTTATGACTAGTAAGGAGTTTCAGCAAAAGTGGGCAAAATCAGGTGGACCAGCTCCTACAAATAAGCTTGCTATAGCTGCTCTTGATCCAAAATTAGTTGAGGACAATTCTATGAGCGAAACAGTGTTAAACAAGTTAAACTTCATATCCTATCATGATGAAGCAACAAAGAAGGCTTGGAACGAATTATGGCAAGAAGTTAAGGCAAAATAATTTATTTATAGGAGAGTTTCTAGACCAAAAGTTAACTCTCCTTATATAACTATATATTGGATGAAAAGTGAGATGAATGGAGGGGAAAAATGAAGAAGAGATATTTGCTTATGAGTCCTGCACTTTTTATTCTAATTGCCTTTGGTATTGTACCATTGTTCATAATGCTTTATTTTAGTTTTTTAAGTGATGGGCAAACTGCAAGCGTTACATTGCAAAATTATATAGATTTTTTTTCAAAAGGATTGTACATAAAATTAACAGTAAAAACTATAAAGATAAGTCTTATTGTAACTGTTATTTGTCTATTGGTAGCTTATCCTATGGCCTATATTATGGCTAAAATCGTGCGAAAAGGAAAAGGCATTATGCTGCTTCTTATTATCATACCATTTTGGACAAGTGAACTTGTACGTGCTTATTCCTGGGTAAACCTTCTAAGAGATGGAGGAATATTAGAAATATTTTTAAGAAAACTTCACATTATTGGAGGTGGAAACTTAGGCATCCTATTTACACAGGCAGCAGTAATAATTGGGCTTACTCATATTTTTTTCCCATACATGGTTATTACAATTTATATGTCTTTGGAGAAATTAGATGATTCCATTATAGAAGCTTCCAAAAGTCTTGGAGCTACTAGTCTTAATACCTTTAAAAATATTACTCTTCCATTGAGTAAAGTAGGAATTTTGACTGGAACTATTCTGGTGTTCATACCATGTCTTGGAAGTTTTGTTGAGCCTAGAATATTAGGTGGAGTAAATGGTTCAGTTATAGGAACAATTATTGAAGATCAATTTTTTGAAATATACGGATGGAATTTTGGTGCGGCAATAGCTTTTATACTTCTTGCTTTGGTATTAGTATCCTTAGGCATATTTTCCAAGTTCAACAGAGAGGTGTAATTGATGAAAAAGAAAATTTTTGGATGGACTTATGCCATTTTGGTATTTATATTTTTATATACACCAATAATTGTACTGGCATTGATGTCCTTTAACAAATCAAGATATAACACACTTCCTTTTAACTTCAGTACGGAGTGGTATTTGGAACTTTTTAATGATACAAAGCTTATAAATGCAGCAACAAACAGTGTGTACATTGCCTTTATTACAGCTATTATTTGTGTGGTTTTAGGAACTGCCTTGATGCTTGGAATACCTGAGGGAAGGAAAAAAGTAAGTAATATTGTAAATTCAATAGTACTTATGCCATTGACAATTCCCTGGATTATTATGGGGTTATCTTTATTGTTATTTTTGATGAAGCTTGGTTTAAATAAAAATCTATTTGTATTAATAATTGGACATGTTATTATTTCACTGCCTTATGCAGCATTGGTAATAGGGGCTAGAATTTCGGATATGGATAAGTCAATTGAAGAGGCCTCATACAGCCTTGGAGCAAATGAGTGGACAACTTTTAGGAGGATAACTCTGCCTGCCATATTGCCAGCAGTTGTTGCAGGAGGATTTTTATCTTTTATGATATCCTTCGATAATTTTGTTATCTCTTATTTTCTTATTCCTACAGGTAACAGCACTTTGCCAATTGAAATATATTCTTCAATTAAATTTGGATTCACCCCAGAAATTAATGCAGTAGCGACAATTATATTAGCTGTTTCATTGATAATAATTATACTTATTACTCTGCTTATGAAATCATCTCTTAAGAATATATTTAGGAGGAAAGCTTAAATGTCATATTTTCAGATAAAAAGTTTAAGTAAAAAATACGATTCCAACACAGTTTTAGATAAAGTAAATTTGAATATTGAAAAGGGAACCTTTTTGTCTTTACTTGGACCTTCTGGCTGCGGAAAAACTACAACTTTAAGAATTGTGGCAGGTTTTGAAAGTCCAGATGAAGGGGAGGTAACAATAGAGGATAAAGTTATTAATAAGATTCCCGTATATAAGAGAAATGTAGGAATGGTTTTTCAAAGCTATGCATTGTTCCCTCATATGAATATTGAACAAAATATTGCCTATGGACTTGAGCAGAGAAAGGTATCAAAAAGCGAAATTAAAAAAGAAGTATCAAAAGCAATAGAAATGGTACAGCTCACTGGTCTTGAAAAGAGAAAACCTAAGCAGCTATCTGGAGGACAGCAGCAGAGAGTGGCCCTTGCTAGAGCATTGGTAATTAAACCAAGTTTACTGCTATTAGATGAGAGTTTAAGTGCATTGGATAAAAAATTGAGAGTTGATATGCAGGTTGAATTACGTCAAATTCAGAAAAAAGTTGGGATAACGACAATTTTTGTTACACATGATCAGGAAGAAGCTTTAACAATGTCTGATAAAATAGCTGTTATGAACAAAGGAAAGATTATGCAGCTAGATACCCCTCATAATATTTATGAAAGGCCAATTAACTCCTTTGTAGCAGGATTTTTAGGACAGTCAAATTTCTTTAAGGGAGTAATAACAGATATTAACGATGATATTTACAGTGTTAAATTGGGAAATGGTCACAATGTGAATATAGAAGCAGAAGGTAAGCTGAATTTAAATCGAAATTATATTTTTTCAATTAGACCGGAGAAAATTAGTATTGAAAAAGAAAAGCCTGATAATAAAACTTCTTTAATTGGGGTAATAAAATTCATTACTTATGCAGGCAATCTATCAATATACAGAGTAGATGTTATGGGGCAAGAAGTGATAGTACAGCTGCAAAATTTCTTTGGAGAAGAAAAGTTTAAAAATGGAGATAATGTGTATTTAACTTGGGATAAAGCAAGTAATATTATTTTAAATGAGTAATGTAGGTGGTTTTATGAAGTTAGACAAAGTAAAGAAAGTACTTGTCATGGGAGGTTTAATAGTTGATAAATATATTGTTACAGAGAAATACCCTTTAAGGGGAGAAGATGTTTTAATTACAGATTCCTTTAACAAAGTTGGCGGCTGTACAATAAATGTTGCATCTACACTGAATAACCTTGGAGTTGCTGCATATCCTGTATCTACTATAGGTGGAGATGAAAATGGAAACATAATAGAAAAATATCTGTTGGAAGCTAATATTAATAAAAATTGTGTAGTTGTAGAGAAAGATAAAAATACGGGTTACTGCTTGGTGATTTTAGATGGTACATCAGAGAGAACCTTTATGACTTATAAGGGATGTGAGGAGGAGTTTTCTTACAAACTTATAAATCGTCATTTGATGACAGAAATTAAATTTGTTTATTTAACAGGATATTATCTTTTAGGAAGTTTTGCAGCAGAAATATTAAGCTTTATAAAAGATATTAAGGATCTAGGTGCTTCTATTATGTTTGATCCAGGTCCATTAGTAAATAAAATTCAGTTAGAAATACTGCAGTCAGCTCTAAATTTATGTGATATTTTTATACCTAATGTTAATGAAATAGAAAAAGTTAAAATAAAGCTGAATATAACTGAAGAGTTTAGTGTTTGGGCAGAAAAAAATAAAATAGAATATGTAATTATTAAAAATGGAAGTAAAGAAGTCACTGCTTATAAAGAAAACAAAAAATATGAAAGATCAGCTTATAGTGTAAAATCAATAGATACTACAGGAGCAGGAGATAGCTTTGCAGCAGGATGTATTTATGGATTTTTGAATGATATGGAATTTGAAGAAATATTAAATATAGGAAGTGCATGTGGTGCTATAAATACCACTTTTATAGGACCAAATGGAAAATACGGTAGGGAAGACATAGAAAGACTTATGAAGGAGGAGATTGACAATGCTTGATAGGGCATATGGAACTTTAATAGGTTCAGCTATAGGCGATGGAATGGGAATGCCTGCATCATTTATGACACCTGATCAAATAAAAAAATCCTATGGGAAAATTGTAGGCTTCAACAAACCGTCATCAGAACAGATAGCACATGGTTCATTAAATGAAGGAGAAATAACGGATGACACTGAAGAAAGTATTATTATAGCATCAGTTTTAATAGAAAAATCTGGCTTTAATAGAGAATTATTTGTAGATAAAATGAGAGAATGGGCAATTAAAAATAAAATGCTTAAAACAACAGTTATTGGACCAAGTACAAGAAGATTTTTAACTTCTATTATTAATGGAGAAG
Organism: Clostridium sp. JS66; assembly: GCF_033561535.1. NCBI lineage: Bacteria > Bacillati > Bacillota > Clostridia > Eubacteriales > Clostridiaceae > Clostridium > Clostridium sp. JS66. The sequence continues at coordinate 2,402,265 of NZ_CP131467.1, forward strand.
ACTATATTAAGGCAGGGAGGCTTGGAGATACTAATGGTGGTGCTATGAGAGCAGCTCCCATAGGAATTTTTCATCACGAAGATATAAAAATGGCCACAGAGGATGCCTTTGAATCGGCTATTGTATCACACGGAAGCAAGCCAGGAGCAGGCTCTACTTGTGCAATAGCAGCAGCAGTATCTTGTGCTGTAGAAGGGAAAGCTTCAATTGATAAAGTAATGAAATCAGCAATTTATGGAGCACATTATGGTGAGGAAAATGGATATGACATACCAGCACCCTCTATTGAGGAAAGAATAAAACTTGCCATGGAGGTTGTAGATAGAAATAAGGATAAAAGCTTAGACGAAGTTTCTAAAATGTTATATCGTTTAATTGGAGCTGGCATGAAAAGCTATGAATCTATTCCTTTAAGCCTGGGTGTTTTCTATGCAGGTGGTGGAAACTATGAGGAATGCTTAACTGCAGTAATCAATATTGGTGATGATGCAGATACTAATGGGTCCATAGTTGGTGCACTTTGTGGTGCATTTAAGGGTGCTTCAAATATTAGAGATGAATGGAAATCATATATAGAAAATACTAATCACATAGATTTTTATAAGATGGCACAGGACATTCTTTCTGCTAGAAATAAAATTGTAGAAAAAATTCAAACAAAAAACTAGAGCTGAGAGTAAAATCTTGGCTCTTTTTTCATGCAGAAATTAGGGCTAAAGAAGTTAGATTTAAGATAGATGAAAAATTAGGGAAGAAGATAAATCAAACATGTATTGCATTTTGGAATTATACTAGTTTCATTAATTAGAATCAAAAGAATTATAAGTGAAGAAATTTAAAATATTAAAAGAGAAAAATTAACATAAATTAGTTGAATTATTCAACTATATGTGATATAATTTGGTTGAATCATTCAACTAATAAAAGGAGGTGAACATAGAAAAAATGAATATTGAAAGATTTGTAGGAGTGTTAAACAGGCAATCTCAAGCGTATATAAATAACGCTTTAAAAGATATTGATATTAGCTATTCAGAATGTATTTTTTTATCAAATCTATACAATAATGAAGGTATTAATCAAGAAGAATTGTCTTCAATATTATTTATCGATAAGACAATAACTGCGAAATCAATAAAGTCACTTGAAAAAAAAGGATTTTTAATCAGAAAAAAGTGTGAAACAGATAAAAGGTCTAAAAGACTTTACTTAACTGATAAGGGAAGAAGCTGCAAAGAAGAAATATTTTCACTTTTAGAAAAGTGGATAAATTTTATTACAGATGGAATGGATATAAAAACTAAAAATACTGTTTTTGATGGTTTGAGATTAATGGCTGAAAGAGCTGCAAGTGCTAACTTTGATGAATTATTGCAAAATATTGATGAAAATAGTAACAAAGATTGATTAAAAAATATATAGAAAGAAGGAATGACCAATGTCTCTAAATCCTAAATTTGAGGAATTATTAAAAAAAGATTTTGTAAGTATTTATTCTTTAGGAATTGATAAAATGAGAGAGTGGTATGCAAAAAGCTGGGATGATTTTAAAGGAGAAACAATAGAAGTTGGTTCTGTAGTAAACCGTGTTATTAAAACATCTAAAAGAAATACTCCTATAAGAATATATTATCCAAAAGTAGAAGGTGTTCATCCTGTATTTATTTGGATTCATGGTGGCGGATTTGTGCTTGGAAATATTGAAGGCTATGATTCTATATGCCGAAAGATAACAAACAATGTAAACTGTGCTGTGGTATCTATAGATTATGGTCTTTCACCAGAATATAAATTTCCTGAACCTGTAGAAGAGTGTTATCACATTACTAAATGGATATTTGAAAATGCCAAAGAGATAAATATTAATCCTAATAAAATTGCTATTGGAGGTGACAGTGCTGGCGGTAACCTTAGTGCTGTAATCAGTCAACTTTCAAGAGATAAAAGGGAATTTTCAATTGTTTATCAAGTCATTATTAATGCAGTTCTGGATCTATTTGGAGAAACAAAACCAAGATCTAGAATAGAGAATGCTGAGGGGTATAGACTTACAACAAAAGGTATTGAATGGTTTATGCAGCAATATTTAAGCGATTTAAAGGATGCTAAAAATCCATTAGCTTCTCCATTACTTGCCAGTAATTTTAAAGATCTTCCTGCTGCCTGCATAATTACTTCAGAATATGATCCGCTAAGGGATGAAGGAGAAGATTACGCACGGTGTTTGTCTGAATCTGGGGTAGAAGTATGTCTTAAAAGATATAATGGAATTATTCATGGCTTTTTCAATATGCAGAAAACACTAGAAGAAGCACGTGATGCTTTGAACTTAGTATGTACAAAACTAAATGAAGCTTTTGATAAATAGATTCTTTTATATGATTTTCAAATATAAAACTTGTAAATATAAGGGGGAAAAAAAACATGGGAAATAACGTAGAAAATTTAATAAAAAATTATAAAGGAAATGGCATACCTAAAATTGATATGCATACACATTATCTGCCACAAGCTTATAAAGATGCATTATTAAATAGAGGAGAAAAAAATCCAGATGGATTTCCAACTCCCAAGTGGGATCCGGAAGTGCATTTAAAAATAATGGAGCAGCTAGGTATATCTAGATCAATGCTATCAATATCATCTCCTCATATTAATTTTGGGGACAGAAATGCTGCTAAAATCTTAGCTAGAAAAGTAAATGAAGATGGAGCAGAACTTGTAAAAAAATATCCTGGTCGATTTGGTCTGTTTGCATCTTTACCTCTGCCTAATGTAGAAGATAGTATAGAAGAAATCCAATATGCAAAGGAAATTTTGCATGTTGATGGTTTTGCTTTGCCTACTAACACTCAAGGAGTTTACCTAGGAAACCCTTGTTTAGATCCTGTATTTGAAGAATTAAACAGACACAAAGCTGTGGTTGTTCTCCATCCAAATAAGCCAAGCAGTGTTCCTGAAAATGTTGCGGAAGGTTTGCCTATTCCTATGATGGAATTTTTATTTGATACAACTCGTACTGTAATTAATATGATATTAAAAGGGACATTAAAGAAATTTCCTGATATTAAATTTATCATTCCACATGCTGGTGCCTTTTTACCAATACTTGCTGACAGGATTGCAGGTGCAATTCAAATAGCACCGCATTCATTTGGTGAGAATGTAAAGCTAGAGGAAAATAGGATAGATATCTATGATGCTTTAAAAAATTTATATTATGATATAGCTGGAGTTTGCCTTCCTAGACAATTAGCTGTTCTTTTACAAATTGTTAATGTTGACCATTTATTATATGGCAGTGATTATCCTTATACACCGAATATTGGATGTAGTATATTAGCTGATGCTTTAGATAAAACTAATTTGCTTAATGATGAACAGCGTCATGCTATCTATCATGATAACGTATTAAAATTATTTCACATTTAAAAGATGAGTAGAATTTATTAGAACATATATATTCGGCATTTAAAGAATGAAAGGAAAGAAAATAATGAAGAAGGTTGAAGAGTTCAAAATTATTGAATGCAAGGGTACTCCCTATGAAATTGGTAAGCAGTGGGGAGAAGGCTGTAAAAAGAATATTCTAAAAGTTTCAGAAAACATTTTTAATAGTATGATGCTTTATTACAAAGCATCAAATGAAGAGGTCATTTCAACTGCTATGAAGTTTTTTTCATCAGTTCAAAAATTTGACCCTTATCTAATTGAAATAATGCGGGGACAGGCTGATGCTACCGGGCTTAGTTTGGAAGAAATATTTACACAGAAGTGCTTTATTGATCTTACTTTCCATTATGGTAATATTTCAGGACTTTCAGGATTATGTACTTCATTTGCAGCAACAGGAAAGGCAACACAAAATGGAAAAACCATTCTGGGTCAAAATATAGATTTTGTTCCTGAAGCACCAATAGACTTATTAAAAATTCATCATGCCAATGGTCTCCAACAATTCATATTGAGTTTTTCAAACTCCAGTGAATTTATATTTTCATCCGCTGGAATTGGAATGTGTGCAAATGTTACTATAGGTAAAAATTATTCATTTAATATTCCAGTGGGCTGTTACCTTTCTAAAGTTATGAGGCAGAAAAGTATCCACGATTCCATGAATGTTCTTAAACAAGTTGCCCGTGGTCTTGGGTATTATCATTTAGCCGATACAAATGGGAGTATTTTAGGTATTGAGAGTATTTATAACGATTTTGAGCTTCTATATCCGGAAAGGGATATGATGCTGCACTCAAATCATTATCTTATAGAACGTTTTAAGAAAGAGGATACTGCGCTACAATTACAGCCTGACAGCTACCATCGTTTAGATAGAATTCGTAGTTTAATGGATCAGCATTATGGACATATAAATATTGAAATTGTTAAGAAAATCTTGGAAGATCATGATCAAAATCCATATTCTATATGTCGTCACATTGATACTATGGTTCCAGTATCATCAAAAACACTTGCATCATTTATCATGGTACCTGGAGAAGGGGCTATATATATAGCGGCTGGCAATCCCTGCGAATATGAGTATGTGCGATATGAGTTTTAATCTATTATATGTTGGCAGCAAATAAATATGAATATAGGAATGTTGCCGATAAGATTACACAGGATTTTATGTTATTGGGTGCTGAAAAAGACCATTTAATACGTATAGGAAAATATAAAGATGTTATTGATAGTCTTAAAAATGTAAAATTATTAACATATAGAATGTTTACTGAGAATGAAAATGCAGCAAGTCATTGCAATACTGGAAATCCTAAATTAGTTCTTGATATCATTATTTCATGGATAAAAGTTATTAAGAATAGAGAAAAATAGTTTTTGGTGTGAAAGTCCTGAACTTAACTTAGAAGAAGAGGCTCTGTGGAAGAGTAGGCCGTTGCTAGGTAATTAAAAGATGACTAAGTAGTAAGTTGCTTAGTCATCTTTTTTTTATACATATAAAGTCACATTATACAAATAATAATCTATAATTATTAAATATTATAGGTGATTAAATGAAAAATAAAAATAGTAAAATTACAAGCATATTATCTAAAATTTCATATAAAAAACCTAAGCATGATGAACAATTTTATATACCAGAATTAATTCCAGAGGATGACAAACAGAGTGGCAAGGAACAGAATGCTAACGGACAAAAGAATGCTGCATCAAAAAATGATAGTTCACAAAATAAAAATAATGAAGAAAGTGGCATTCCAAATAATATTGATGATAACTTAAAATATATGAAGAAAAGCTTTAATTATCCCTTAAATAAGGATATAAAAATTCGTGAATTCAAAATATTTGGAAATATAAGAGCATTTATTATATATATTGACGGTATGGTAGATAGGAATATTGTGAATAGAGATATTTTAAGGCCATTACTGAGAAATAACTCATCAATAAATCAGGAAGAGTGCACTGTTGAGTACATACTAAATAGTGTTATAGAAACAAATGAAGCTGAAAAGGTGACTAATATGGAGGATGCTATATATGGTGTGCTTCTAGGGGATACGGGAGTATATGTAGATAATTGCAATTACTATATTTTTTGTGAAACGAAGGGCTATGAAAAAAGGGCAGTTGACAAACCACAGGTTGAAAGTGTTATAAGTGGAGCTCAAGAAGCTTTTAATGAAAACTTAAGAACTAATACTGTTTTAATTAGGAGAATTGTGAGAAATAATAATCTTGTAACAGAATTTTTAAAGGTTGGAGAAAGAGTTAACAAACCCTGTGCCATAATGTACATAAGTGATTTAGTAAATCCTGCATTGGTAAAAGAAGTAAAAAGAAGAATAAGTAGCATAAATACAGATTTTGTTTCTGGTGATGGAATGTTGGAACAGTTTATAGAAACTGAATCAAAGTCGCTGCTGCCAACTATTTTAAACACTGAAAGGCCAGATAGAACTGCTGCTAATCTTGTAGAAGGAAAAATAGCTATAATTTCTGATGGAGAGCCTTTTGCATTAATAGTTCCTGTTACTATAACTGAAATGCTTCATTCTCCAGAAGATATGAATATAAAACCTTATTATGGAACATTATTAAGGTTTATAAGGATATTTGCACTTTTTGTTGCTAGCCTTCTACCAGGGTTATACATTGCTGTTACAAATTTTCATCAAGAAATGATACCTACTGAACTTTTAATAGCAATAGGTACTGCAAGAGAAAACGTACCATTTCCAACTATACTTGAAGTTTTACTTATGGAAACTTCCTTTGAGCTTATAAGAGAAGCAGGCGTGAGAGTTCCTGGTACTCTTGGTACAACTATTGGTATTGTGGGAGCATTAATATTAGGGCAGGCGGCAGTTCAAGCAAGCTTAATAAGTCCTATATTGATAATTATTGTGGCTATAACTGGACTTGGAAACTTTGCACTGCCTAATATACCATTTGCTTTTGGAATAAGAATAATGAGAGTAATGTTTATAGCTGCTGGAGCAACTTTAGGGTTTTATGGAATATCACTTTTAGCAGTAACTTTATTAATATTAATGATGGATATGAAATCATTTGGAGTGCCTTATATGACACTTATTGTGCCCAAAGCAAGAAAAAGTCATGATATTTTAAGAAGAAAACCTGTTTGGAAACAGGAATTTAGACCAGACTATGTAAATCCTTTAGACATAAGAAGGCAGCCTGATATTTCAAGGAGCTGGACGACTGAAAAGCCTGAATATAGTCACAAGAAGGGAGATAGTAATGAGTAAAGGTGGTAAATTCAGTGCATATGATGGAATTTTATTTGTAACTATTATCATAGTTTCTAAAATACTGTATACTAGCCCGGCTGCGGTAGTTGAACAGGTTGGAACTGCTTGTTGGTATGTTACTTTAATTTCCTGTATTACAGCTATAATTTTATTTTTGCCAATATGTGTTTTATTGAATAGGTTTCCTGGAAAAAATTTAGAAAAAATTTTTGAGTCTGTTCTGGGAAAAGTATTAGGTAAATTGTGCGGATTACTATTTTCTGTATATATACTTTTTTATGCTGCTTCAAATTTAAGAGAATTTCTCGATGTAATAAAGGTATATAATTTTCCAGATACACCACCTAGTGCCATAATTATAAGTTTTATAGCTGTTTCTATGTTAATTGCCTATAAAGGAATTGAGAGCATTGTGAGAATTTCAAACATAAGCTTTTATTTTATCATATTTGGACTGATTGTTATTTTAATTATGGCAGCTCCATATTATAATTTTAACTATTTTAAGCCTTATTTTGGTTATGGTTTTAAGAAATCTCTTTATGTAGGAGTCCTTAGAAGTGCTGCTTACGAAGAAGTTTTATCACTTGCAATAGTTATTACCTCTATCTACAGTATAAAGGATTTTAGAAAAATTGGAGTTATAAGCTTAATGCTTTCAGGGATTATATTTAGTGTTTGTTTCGCATGCTACATAACTACTTATCAATATACTATGGGAAGTGAAAACTTATCTGGAATGTTTCAACTATCTAGAACAATATATTATAGCAGATATGTACAAAGAATAGAATCCATATTCCTCTTTATCTGGGTGACAGCTTCATTACTGACTACATCAACTGCATTTTATATGTCAATAAAAACCTATTGCCAGAGTTTTGATATAAAAGATCACAAGCCTTTACTGTTTCCATTTGCATTTTTAATGTATGTTATAGCACTTCAACCTAAGAATGTTTCAGAATTGATAAATATAAATTTGCTGTTTATCAGACAGTATAGCTGTTACATTGTCTTTGGTATACCTATTTTAGTACTAATAATATCATTGGTATTAAGAAAAAAAGGGGGAAAAAATAATGCGTAAAGTAATTTCTATTGGTTTAGCTATTTTAACACTCTTAAGCTTATTGTTAACAGGATGTAAAGACTCTTCAGAAGTGGATGATAATGTATATACCGTGGTAATTGGGCTTGATAAAGGTATTAATAATAAAGTTATGGTAACAATACAATATCCAGCTTATATGCAAATGAACGGAGAAGATAAAGGTTCAATGGCAGGTGGTAAAGGAAGTACAGGGCAATTACAGTCAATTGAAGGTCCTTCAATGCTTGAATGTATAAATTTAATGAATATGGTAATATCTCGCCGAATTTCATTAATTCACACAAAAATGCTTGTAATTTCGGAAGACTTTGCAAGGGAGGGAATAGGAGCATTTCTTTCTCCTCTTGCAAGATTTCGTGGAGTAAGAAGGACCATGTTTGTTATAGTTACTAAAGGAACGGCAGCAGCCTTTATGCAGGAGAATAAAACTATAATAGGAACAAGTCTTACAAAATATATAGAACAAATGATGGTACAATCAAAAAATACTGGATTTTTTCCTCCAGAAAATTTTCATAATTTTTATAGGGATATACTTTCTAGCTACGGTAATTCTGTTGCAATTTATGCTGGATTAAATGAAGGCAAGAATATACAGCTAGAAGATGGTAAGAGAAAATCTCAATTGGTTATAGAAAAAGATATAAAGCCAGGCGACGTTCCAAGAATTGGAAACGCTAAAAGGGAATTTGTAGGCAGTGCACTATTTAATGGAGATAAAATGGTGGGAAGTTTAAATCCCTATGAAACAAGGTATATGATGATGGTTAAGGGGCAATTTCGTCAAGGTATTATGACTGTAGAGGATAAAAAATCTCCTGGTAATGGAATAATAGCAACCATAAGAAATGGAAGGCCGCCAAAGATTAATGCTAAGTTTGAGAACGGGAAACCTGTGGTTGATATAAATTTAAATATTGAAGCTGATATTGGAGCAATTCACAGCAGAATAAATTATGAAAGTTTAAATCTTATTGAAAACTTGGATAAACAGCTTCAGGAAGAGATAAAAGATGGTGTGGAGAAGGTTATTGAAAAGACTAAAAAAGAATATAAAACTGATATATTTCAATTTGGTGAAAAATTTGCAGGCTATTTTCCAACTATACAGCAATGGGAAAATTATCATTGGCTTTATCATTATCCAGAAACAAAGGTGAATGTAAATGTAGTAGTTAATGTAAGGAGAACTGGACTTATGTTGAATTCCAGTCCTATTATGGAAAGGCCTAATATAAAGTAGGAGGAGTGAATTTTTATGAAAATTATGTTATCCTTAATTATTATTGCAGCTTGTTATTACAGTTTTTCCTATGGCATTTATCTATGGAAAATTGAAAAGGAAAGACTTGCTGGCTTTGGAGTATTACTGCTAACTTTTTTGGGAATTGTAATTCCTATAGCAGAGATATATATTATGGTGTAATACAAGATGGTTTAAAAAACAATATTTATAATAGTCAAATGATTGCATTTTCATAACTTTTTAATAGAAAAGTTTTATATATTATTGATATAATCATAGGTAATTAAAAAATTATTTTATATTGAGGTGGGAAAAATGGATAAAGACCAAATTTTACTTATGGATGCACACATTTTATTAAGTTTTATAAATACTAAATTGAGGGATGAATTTGAGAGCATCTCAAGTTTATGCAGCTACTATGATATAAAAGAAGAAGATATTAAGTATAAACTCGAAAAAATAGATTATACATATGATACAAATCTTAATCAATTTAAGTGATAAATAATAAAGTATTTGAGGAATTGAAATATGATAAAAGATAACAATATTGTTCAAAAAAACTTTGTTCTGAGGAGCTCTTTAATACTAATTATGGCTGCAGCTAGTGGTATAACTGTGGCAAATTTATATTATATTCAGCCTCTATTAGGAGACATTGCAAGAGCTTTTCATGTACTGCAAGGAAGCATAGGTGCCGCAGCTATGCTTACACAAGTAGGTTATGCTCTAGGGATGTTCTTTTTTTTACCACTAGGTGATATAAAAGAGCGCCAATCACTTATTACTTTAATGTTGTATTTAACTGCTGTAGCTCTTATAATAATGGCTGTATCTTTTAATGTCAAAATGATTTTTATAGCTTCTTTTGCAATTGGTTTTACCTCAATTGTTCCACAGCTTATTGTTCCATTTGCTGCACAACTGGCCAAACCAGAAGAGAGAGGGAAGGTAATTGGAAATGTTATGAGTGGTCTGCTTATAGGAATATTGGTATCCAGAACATTTAGTGGGTTTATAGGGGCAAACTTTGGATGGAGAACTGTATACAAGGCTGCAGCTGCCATGATGTTTCTTTTAGCAATAATACTTAAGAAATTGCTGCCTGTGAGTCCTGCTAATTCAAGCATAAAATATAGTAAATTAATAAGTTCTTTATGGCAATTGGTAAAAAGCGAGAAGGTGTTGAGGGAAACATCTCTTGTTGGAGCCATGATGTTTGCAACATTTAGTGTGTTTTGGACATCCCTAATTTTTCTATTGGAAAGCCCAATCTACAATTTAGGCACTGAAACTGCAGGACTATTTGGATTAGTTGGAATTACAGGAGCTGTAGCAGCAACATTTGTTGGACGAATAGCAGATAAGAAAAGTCCTAAATTTACAGTAGCAGTAGCTATTTGTATTTCTACTTTGTCTTATATATGTTTTTGGACCTTTGGCTTTAAAATGTGGGGGTTAATAATTGGGGTTATTTTATTGGATATTGGAGTTCAATCAGCCCAAATTTCTAATCAAGCTATAATATACGCCTTAAATCCTGAAGCACGTAATAGATTAAATACGGTATACATGGTTTCCTATTTTATAGGTGGTGCATCAGGGTCCATATTAGGGTCATATGCATGGCAGCACTTTGGATGGAGTGGAGTTTGTGTTGTTGGTCTATTGTTTCAAGCAATAGCAATTATCACATGCTTATACGAAAAAATAAATAATTAGTATAGGAAATGCTGCACTAGGAATAAATATTGCAATATACTATAATATTTATTCTTAGTGCAACAATCATTTTTTCATCTTAGATATATTTTTACTCTACTGGTTCTAAATGTATTATTAAATGTATATTTAAATCCTCGGAAATTTCCTTTTCAGCTTTATCTACAATTCTATGAATTTCTTCTAATGAAACATCTTTAGGTACTTCTGCATGAATGGAGGCTAGAATTTTTCGTGGACCATAATTATGGATTACTAACTCATGCACTCCTTTGATATATTCATATTCCTTAACTTTGCTGGCTATGTTTTTTACTAATTCGGGGTCTGGAGCTTCTCCAAGCAATGGATTCAGTGTGTCCTTTATTAATATATAACCTGAATATAATATGAACATTGAAACCAGTAAACTTATATAGCCATCTATAACTAAGCGAGTATATCTTGATAAAATTAATGAAACAATTATACAGGTGCAGATAATTACATCCACGAAAGCCTCAATTGAGGATGCTTGAAGAGCTGAAGAATTAATTGATTTTGCTATAGTTTTATTAAATTTACTCATCCATATTTTTATCACTATAGAAAATAATAAAACAACTAAATAAATCCATTGAAATTCAGTTTTAGCAGGATTCATTATTCTTTCATAAGATGATTTTACAAATTCAACTCCTATGTATAAGACAATAAATGAAATTAACAACCCGGATATATATTCAATTCTTCCATGTCCAAAGGGATGTTCTTCATCTGCTGGTTTTGATGAAAGCTTGAAGCCTACAATGGTGATAACAGATGAAGTTGCATCTGATAAGTTATTCATAGCATCTGCAATAAGGGAAATGCTGTTTGATAATCTTCCAATCATAAATTTTGCACCAGCTAGTAAAACATTTGTTAAAATGCCTATAGTACCGCCTAAGTATCCATATTTATCTCTGACTTTAGGATTCTCTACGTTTTTATAATCTTTTATAAATTTACTAATTAAAAGTTCTGATAGCACCATATTACAATACCTCTTAAAATTTTAATTTACTACTTTTAGTATTACCTTTTTGGTATAACAATAAACTCATAATAGTAAAAGATATTATCCAGTTATAAGAGGAAGTTTCAGATACAAAAAATTAATAATTTGTTTCTTTAATAAAGTAATTAAGTGTGGTATATTATAATGACTATACATGAAGGCTAGGGTGGTGTGTTAATCTTATCAAGGTGAAAAATACTTGTTAAGTAAACTATCAGGCTAGTAAGTATTAGTAAGATACAATCAGCAAGTAAATCCTAAGGAGGAGAATTATGTTACAAAAGAAAAAAAATTTAGCTAGTTATATTGTAGTTACTTTAATTGTTACGTTAATGATAAATGTAGTTATAACCTGGTTTGCTAAATCTTCTTTTAAAGAAATAGACTATGGTACGTTTCTTACAATGATTCAAAATAAGCAGATAGAATCAGTGAAGATTCAAGACGATAGAATTTTAATAACTCCAAAAGCTAATCAAAATTCTTCAGTTAGCGATAAGAAAATTTATTATACAGGGGCTTTAAATTACCCCCAATTAGTGGATAAGCTTCATACTGCTGGAGTAAAATTTTCAACGCCGGTTAAAGACATGCAGTCACCTATTGTAAACTTTTTACTTACATGGATATTACCTTTTGCTATGTTCTATTTTCTAGGATCATTTATAATGAAATCTCTAGGAAAGAAAATGGGCGGAGGTGCCATGTCTTTTGGAAAGAGTAATGCAAAGGTGTATATTGAAAAAAAGACTGGTGTTACTTTTAATGATGTAGCTGGACAGGAAGAAGCAAAGGAATCACTTAATGAAATAGTAGACTTTCTTCATAAACCATCAAAATATACTGAGATTGGAGCAAAACTACCTAAAGGAGCTCTATTAGTAGGACCTCCTGGTACAGGTAAGACATTGCTTGCTAAAGCAGTAGCAGGAGAAGCAAATGTGCCATTCTTTTCACTATCTGGTTCAGATTTTGTGGAGATGTTTGTAGGAGTTGGTGCTTCTAGAGTTAGAGATTTATTTCAACAAGCAGAGAAAAATGCACCTTGTATAGTGTTCATAGATGAAATTGACGCAATAGGAAAAAGTCGTGATAGTAAGATGGGTGGAAATGATGAACGTGAACAAACATTAAATCAGCTTTTAGCAGAAATGGATGGATTTGATTCTTCAAAAGGTGTTGTTATACTTGCAGCAACTAATAGACCAGAGATACTTGATAAAGCTCTTTTAAGACCTGGAAGGTTTGATCGAAGAGTTATTGTTGACAAGCCTGATCTTAAAGGTAGAGAAGAGATACTTAAGGTTCATGGAAAGAATGTTAAACTTGATGGCGATGTGAATCTTGGAGAAATAGCATTGGCTACGGCAGGTGCTGTTGGAGCGGATCTTGCCAATATGGTAAATGAAGCAGCTTTAAGAGCTGTAAGAATTGGCAGAGACCTGGTTAAACAAGAAGACCTATTTGAAGCTGTAGAAACTGTCATAGCGGGTAAGGAAAAGAAAGATAGAATTATGACAGAGGAAGAAAAGAACTTAGTTGCTTTTCATGAAGTAGGACATGCACTTGCAGCTGCACTACAAAAGCAAACACAGCCAGTGCATAAGATTACTATTATTCCGAGAACTATGGGAGCGCTAGGCTACACAATGCAGATGCCAGAGAAAGAAAAATTCCTTATATCCAAGGGTGAATTAACAGAACAAATAGTAGTTCTGTTAGCTGGTAGAGCAGCTGAAGAAATTGTATTTAAAAAAGCAACTACGGGAGCTTCAAATGATATTGAAAGAGCTACCCAGATTGCAAGGCAGATGGTAACCATGTATGGTATGTCAGATAAATTTGGTATGATGGGATTGGAATCCATTCAAAACAGATATTTAGATGGAAGACCAGTTCAAACTTGTTCCACGGAGACATCTTCGGAAGTTGATAGAGAAGTCCTTCAAATTATAAACAGCTGCTATGAAAAGGCATTAAATCTTTTAAAGGATAATATGGAAGTGCTTTCTAAGATTGCATCTCATCTTCTTGAAAAAGAGACTATAATGGGTGATGAGTTTATGGAAATATTAAATTCTGTACCTAGATAAATATAAACCTAGCTTAGTATTATGATATTAAGCTAGGTTTTATTGTTTCTAAGAAAACAACCTGGTTATTTTTCAATTTTCACCTTTGATTGAAGTGCCTTAGCTAGTGGTATTGCAATTATCATGCCTAAGGTAACCTGTCCTATGTTACTTTGAATACCAGCTAATGCTATGGCAAGAGCTTGATTGAAGCTGCTAGCTTTAACTACAATATACTCAACGATTACTATCTTGGCTAAAAAGTATCCAAATACCATCCATGCACCACCAGCAATAAAACCAAATAGATTATTTAACATATTTTTGCCTTTATAAGTGCCTCTATAAGCAACAGATGCAGCAATATAAGCCATAATTGCTTTAATAATAAAAGTAAAAGGAACATAATAAGCATATCCAAGCAAAAAGTCTGCTAAGCTCATACCTACTGCAGCAGTTATAGCACCTTTTTTCCTTCCAAATAAAATCGCACCTAAAAATACCATGCTGTCTCCTAAGTGATCGTATCCAACTCCAAATAAAGTTGGTACTTTAATAACCATGGTGGATACACAAGTTATTGCTATCATAAGTGCCATTTGAACAAGACTTACTGTTGATAAACTATTTGTCCTGTTGTTTAAAATATTTTCTTGTTTCATAGAAAAATCCCCTCCATAAATTAATTATTAGTGATCAACATAATTCAATACGATTGCTGGTATAATAACTCTACTTTTGTATTATATTCCAATATGTAATTATGTCAAAATGTATCCGTACACTTTAATGTAATATGTCAAATTATTTTTAAATCAAAATTTTATAGGGTTATCAATTGATTGATAATTTGTTGTCAATGTAGTAAAGTAATATATGTTGGTAATTTTAATTATTCAAGGGGGATGAACCAAATATGCACACTATGGAAGAAATTGAGGGTATGTATTTAACAAAGTCAATAATATTTTGTACTTGTCAGGACAGGTATGATAGGATTGGCGGAGAGTTTAATTGTAAATTAGACAATGTAAACAAAGTTCTTATAAGAGATGAATTCTTAAATGAGGTTAATATAGAAGGGATTATATATCCGTCTATATATAAAGCTGTATATCAATCAGGAGTATGCTATGTGATTGTTGCTTTAGAGCAAGAAAGAGATTTAAAAATAGCTAAGTACATATATAAAATAGCAAAGAAAAAAGACATATTGACAATTGGAATAGGAATTAAACCATCACTTTTACAAAATAAGGAGTTTAGGGAAATTTGTGATTCTCGAATTGAGATGTTAAAAAATAATTTGGATTCTTTAGTATTAATAGATAATGAAGTTTTATCAAATAGCGAAAATATTATTTTGGATGACATAGAAAAACAAAGCAGTGACAATGTGATAGCTACTTTAAAATCTATGATTTATCCAATATCTTTGCCAGGTGTAATAAATATTGAGGTATCAGATTTAAAATATGTAATGAGTGGAAATACAATAGCTTATATTGGATTTGGAAGTGCAAGTGGAGATAATAAAGCAGAAATAGCTGCAGAAAAGGCAATTAATAGCAAGCTTTTAGTAGAGCCTTTGAAAAAAGCAACTAAACAGCTATTGATGATAGAAGGCGGTCCAAGTATGGATTTAATGGAAATATATAAGGCAACTAAGAAGGTATCAGATGTATCAGATTGTGATATAAATAATATTTTCTTTGGTGCAGTTATAAATGAAGATTTAAAGGATGAAATACAGGTATCTATAGTGGCATCTGGATACGATGCTGAAAGATAAAAGATGATAATATGCTATTGTATGACTTTTGAATATAAAGGAGATATGAAGTTAAGATGATATTTTATTTTTCAGGAACAGGAAATTCACTGCAAGTTGCTAAAAATATTGCACAAGAAAATAATGAAGAGATAATTTCCATTGCAGCTATGATGAATAGTAAAGAGGGTAAGTTTGAATACAGCCTTAAGGATAATGAAATAATAGGTTTTGTATATCCAGTATATGCATGGGCTCCACCAAAAATGGTATTTGATTTTATTCATAAGTTAAAGTTAAATAATTATAGAGATAATTACATCTTTTCTGTTGCAACCTGTGGTGCAAATATTGGAAATACTATGAAGGCTTTAGATAAAAGGTTAAGAGAAAAGAATTTACATCTAGATAGTGGTTTTTCTGTTATCATGCCAAGTAATTATATAATAATGGGAGATGTTGATTCTAAGGCTGATCAGGAGAAAAAGCTTTTAGCTGTTCAAGAAAATTTAAAAAGTATAAACATTATTATACAGAAAAGAGAAAAAAATATTTTTAAAGTTGTAAAAGGATCTATGCCAGGAATTCGAACTAGTATAGTAAATCCATTATTTAATAAGTCAGCTATGAATACTAAAAATTTTTATGCTAAGGATAATTGCACAGGCTGCGGCATATGTGAAAGTGTATGTAATTGTCAAACTATAAAAGTTGAAGGGAAACCTAAGTGGGGAAATGAATGCAGTCAATGTTTAGCTTGCATTAATCTTTGCCCAGTTAAGGCAATTCAATGTGGTAAAACTACAGAAAGTAAAGGAAGATATAAGAATCCTGATGTAACTGTAGAAGAATTGAAAATAAAACTTTAAAATCAATAATAGAAGTGGAAGCTAGTAAATTCTTATCTATAATAGTAGACAAGGAAATTATATGATTCTAAAAAATTAGAATGAAATTAGGTTGAATTATGAGATAATTAAGGCTATGTTCAAAATATGAATATAGCCTTAAAAATTTTTTGAAAATAAAAAAATACAAAGGAAATTTATGTTTTGTGTAGAATAGTGTAAAAATATAAATGTTTTTTAAACCAACAGCAGTATTGGATACTATTGCAATATATGTAAAAGGAAGGGGTATGATTATAATAAGACATAAAGTTTTTATCATAGTATTTTTTATAATTTTAACTTGTTTATTAGATAATAATTTCGGAAAAGTAGTGTTTGCCGAGAATAGAGAAAGTGTTAGTGTAAATAGAGAAACTTTCTATAATGAGCCAATTAGTAATGATAAAAAATCAGATAGAACAATAATAATAGGTGATGATAAGGGTTATCCTCCCTACAGCTTTATAGATAAAAATGGTAATCCAGCTGGTTTTGATATAGAGCTTGCAAAGGCTGCAGCAGAGGCAATGGGATTTAAGGTAAAGATTAAATTAGGTGTTTGGAATGATATTAGGAATGAGCTTGAAAGTGGTAAAATAGATGCCATAGCAGGTATGTTTTATTTCTAAGGATAGGGAAAAAAATTACTCATTTACGACAAAGAGTACAATAACTAGGGCTGATGTATTCACGAAAAATGGTAAAAATGTAAAGGATATAAGCGATTTGAAAGGAAAGACAGTAGTAGTTGAGGCAGATGAAATATCAGGGGAATATCTAAAAAAACAGAATCTTGGAATTAACTTTATTGAAGTTAGTTCATCTGAGAATGCACTTAAACTTGTATCTATGAATAAATATGAATATTCAGTAGTTCCCACTGTAATAGGAAATTATTTTATAAAAAAAGATAATCTTTCAAATCTAAAAAACAATGGACTAGTTATCAATCCTGATGATTATTGTTTGGCTGTAAAAAAGGGAAATGATGATTTGTTATTTGCCCTTAATGGTGGTTTACAAATACTCAAGGCTACAGGAAAATATGATGAGATATATAATAAATGGTTGGGAGTTTATGAAGAAAAAACTTTTTATGAGACAGTAATGAAAAACATTTGGGTAATAGTGTCAGTAGCAGCAAGTATATTTCTCCTATTATTGTGGAACATAACTTTAAAAAAGAGAGTTTCTGTACGTACTAAGGAACTATTAGAAGCAAATGAAGCTTTGAATAAAAATAAACAGGAGCTTTTGGCATCAAATGAAGAAATAGAAGCTTCCTATAATGAATTGTTTGCAATAGAGGAAGAACTTCGAAATCAATATGAAATGTTAATGGAAAGTGAAGATAATTTAAAGAAAAGTGAAGAAAGAAATAGAGCAATAGTAAGTGCAATTCCTGATATTATATTTGTTGTAGATGAAAATGGCGTTTTTAAAGATTGTGAAACAAAAGATAATTCTGTTTTAATAAAGCCTAAGAATGAGTTCATAGGAAAAACTCTTTGGGAAGTGCTTCCACCTAAAATATATGAAATTGCTTATGTTAAAATTAAGGTGGCTCTTGAAAATAATTCTGTGGAAAGCTTTCAATATGAAATTGATACACCATTAGGTAATAAATATTTTGAACTCAGAATAGTTAAATGTAGAAAAAATGAAGTTATTGCAATAAGCAGGGATGTTACAGTTGAAAGAAAAAATCAAAAGGAAATTGAATTTTTAAGCTATAATGATCAACTTACAGGATTATATAATAGAAGATTTTTTGAAGAAGAGCTTAAACGTTTGGACAATAGTCAAAGTCTTCCACTTACTATTGTTATGGCTGATGTTAATGGATTAAAACTAATAAATGATTCATTTGGACATGCTGTTGGTGATGAATTATTAAAAAAAGTTTCATCAGTAATGCTTTATGGCTGTGGTGATAATGGAATAATAGCACGTATAGGAGGAGATGAATTTGTAATATTGCTGCCAAGAACAAATGCTCTTGAAACAGAGGAAATACTTAAGCATATTTCGGAATTAGCTTCAAAGGAAGAGGTAGCATCAATAAAGCTTTCAGTTTCTTTCGGGTTTGCTACAAAGTACCATGATGAAGAGGATATATTTGAAATATTGAAAAAAGCAGAGGATTTTATGTATAAAAGGAAGCTTTTTGAAAGTCCAAGCATGAGGGGAAAAACAGTTGATGCCATTATAAATACACTGCATGAAAAAAATAAAAGGGAGGAACAGCATTCTCACAGAGTATCTGAATATTGTAATCTTTTAGGAAAATCCATGCACTTACCAGATGGTGAAATACAGGAATTAAAAACTGTAGGGTTATTACATGACATAGGAAAAATTGCTATACCTGAGGATATTTTAAATAAATCTGATAAGCTTACTAATGGAGAGTGGGAAGAGTTAAAACGTCATCCAGAAATAGGATATCGCATTTTAAGCTCTGTTAACGATATGTCAGAAATAGCGGAATATGTTCTAGCACATCATGAAAAATGGAATGGAAGTGGTTATCCTAAAGGTCTTAAGGGAGAACAAATTCCATTAAAATCAAGAATAATTGCAATTGCTGATGCTTTTGATGCAATGATCAGTGAGAGACCTTATAAAAATTCTTTATCAAGGGAAGAAGCTGTAAAAGAGCTAATTAAGAACGCAGGTATTCAATTTGATCCAGAACTTGTAAAGATATTTGTTGAAAAGGTAGTTTAAATTTTACACATTAATAGTACAATAAATTAAATATAAGTTATTTTTATATATTATGTATTGCATATAAGTTATTTTTGTTATATAGTATATAACATATAATGAAATGTATAGCACATATTAAAAATTAAAGTATTTACATTAGGGGGTTACTATTTGTATGGAAACTAGAAAATATGTATATCTTTTTAACGAAGGAAATGCAAATATGAGAAATTTACTTGGCGGGAAAGGGGCAAATCTTGCCGAGATGAAGAATTTAGGAATGCCTGTTCCAGAAGGCTTTACATTGTCTACAGAAGCTTGTACAAAGTATTATGAAGATGGTAAAAAGTTATCAGAAGAAGTAATGAATCAAGTTTATGAAGCACTTATTAAGATTGAAGAAACAACTGGTAAAAAGTTTGGAAGTGTACATAATCCTTTACTTGTTTCAGTTAGATCTGGAGCTAGAGTTTCTATGCCGGGAATGATGGATACAATATTAAACTTGGGATTAAATGATGAAACTGTAGAAGGCTTAAGTAAGCTAACAGGAAATGAGAGATTTGCTTATGACTCATATAGAAGATTCATTCAAATGTTTTCTGATGTTGTTATGGGAATTGAAAAGAGAAAATTTGAAGATATTCTTGATGAAGTTAAAGCACTTAAAGGAGCTAAATTTGATAATGAATTAACTGCATTGGATTTAAAAGATGTTGTT
Source organism: Clostridium sp. JS66 (assembly GCF_033561535.1). Classification (NCBI taxonomy): domain Bacteria; kingdom Bacillati; phylum Bacillota; class Clostridia; order Eubacteriales; family Clostridiaceae; genus Clostridium; species Clostridium sp. JS66. Next base: position 2,422,295 of record NZ_CP131467.1, read on the forward strand.
AATAAATATAAAGATTTATATAAGAAAGAAATGGGTGTGAATTTTCCACAGAATCCAAAGGAACAGTTATTAGAAGCTATAACAGCTGTATTTAGATCATGGGACAACCCTAGAGCCATAGTTTATAGAAGGCTAAATGATATTCCAAGGGAATGGGGAACAGCTGTTAATGTTCAATCAATGGTATTTGGCAATATGGGAGAAACTTCAGGAACAGGAGTTGCATTTACAAGAAATCCTGCTACTGGAGAAAAGGCTGTATTTGGTGAATACCTAATAAATGCACAGGGAGAAGATGTAGTTGCAGGTATAAGAACTCCTCAGCCAATAACAAAATTAGATCAGGATTTACCTGATTGTTATAAGCAATTTATGGAAATAGCAGAAAGATTGGAAAAGCATTATAAAGATATGCAGGATATGGAGTTTACCATTGAACAGGGAAAATTATATTTTCTTCAAACTAGAAATGGTAAGAGAACTGCTCAAGCTGCATTAAAGATTGCTGTAGATTTAGTAGCAGAAGGACTTATTACAAAGAAGGAAGCAATATTAAAGGTTGAGCCTAAACAGTTGGATTCTCTTTTACATCCTAGTTTTGATCAAAATGAATTAAAAAATACTGAGATTATAGGAAAGGGTTTACCTGCTTCACCAGGTGCTGCTTGTGGTAAGGTTTATTTTACTGCAGAGGATGCTAAGAAACATCATGAAGAAGGTGAAAAGGTAGTACTTGTAAGACTTGAAACATCGCCAGAAGATATAGAAGGAATGGTAGCAGCTGAAGGTATACTTACGGCAAGAGGAGGAATGACTTCTCATGCTGCAGTTGTTGCAAGGGGAATGGGAACTTGCTGCATAGCTGGATGTGCTGATTTAAAAATAAATGAAGCAGATAACACTTTTGAACTAAGTGGAAAGCTATATAACGAAGGGGATTATATATCCTTAGATGGCAGTACAGGAAATGTTTATGGTCAAGCTATCAAAACTACTGGAAATGAAATAAGTGGAGATTTTAAAACTTTTATGATTTGGGCTGATGAAATAAGAATATTAAAGATTAGAACCAATGCTGATACACCTAGAGATGCTAAAAATGCTGTTGATTTTGGTGCAGAAGGCATAGGGCTTTGCAGAACTGAGCATATGTTTTTTGATGAAGATAGAATACCAAAAGTTAGAGAAATGATAGTTTCAGAAACAGAAATGCAGAGAAGAAAAGCACTTAATAAATTGCTTCCAGTGCAGAGAGAAGACTTTATAGGAATTTATGAGGCTATGGAAGGAAAACCGGTAAATATAAGATTATTGGATCCACCTCTTCATGAATTTTTACCTCAAGAGGATGAAGATATAAAAGATTTGGCTAAAGAAATGGGACTTAAGTTTGAAAGCTTAAAAGCAACAATTGAATCTTTACATGAAGTTAATCCTATGATGGGCCATAGAGGCTGCCGTCTTCCTGTATCATATCCTGAGATAGCAGAGATGCAGGCAAGAGCTATAATAGAAGCTGCTATAGATGTTAAGAAAAGAAAAGGCTATGATATAGTGCCAGAAATAATGATACCTCTTGTTGGAGAAATAAAAGAATTAAAATTTGTAAAAGATATAGTTGTGAGAGTTGCTGAAGAAGTAATTGCTAGTGAGAAAATAGATTTAAAATATTTGGTAGGTACTATGATAGAAATACCAAGAGCAGCTATTACAGCAGATGAAATAGCTAAAGAAGCTGAATTTTTCTCCTTTGGAACAAATGATTTAACTCAAATGACCTTTGGTTTTTCAAGAGATGATGCTGGTAAGTTCTTAGGAGACTACTATGATAAGAAGATATATGAATTTGATCCATTCCAAAAGTTAGATCAAATAGGTGTAGGTAAACTTGTTAAGATGGCAGTACAACTTGGAAAACAAACAAGGCCAGATATCCATCTTGGAATATGTGGAGAACATGGTGGAGACCCATCTTCTATAGAATTTTGCCATAATGTTGGATTGGATTATGTATCATGTTCACCATTTAGAGTTCCAATAGCAAGACTTGCAGCTGCACAAGCTCAGGTGAAAAATCCAAAATAAAGAATGCTAGGATATTAGTAAAAATGCATATTTGCTAATTACTGAGTTCAATACATGACTTAATGAGATTATTATTGACAACCACTAGGAATTGTTGAGAAGCTTTGGCTGAACTTGTTAATGCACAGATTGAAAACTTTGTTGTCTTTAAACAATCTTAAGGTGATGATATAGATTTAAAATAAACAAAGTTTTAACCTTGTATTAATTAATACATAAAAATGTAGTAATAAAATAAAGTTAAAAGAAAAGTTATTAATATGAGGTGGTAATGATGAGTGAAAAGCTAATTACATTGGTTAAAAGATTAAGTGATGCTACTAAAGTTTCAGAACAAGATATAATAAGTAATGTTGAGATATCTCTTGGTTTAAATATAGTTACTGAAGAAGAAATTGAAAAAATTATTTATAAAATAAGCACTGACGAAAGTTAGTGCTTATTTTGATGTGCGCTGCTTGTTTTAATAAAAATAAAAAATTGACATGGATAAATTTAAGTGATAATATAATTACATACCAAACGGTCGGTATCAAGGAGGCGTTAAACTAATGAATGATACAAGAGAACATATTTTGAAGGTTTCCTATAAACTTTTTCTTCAAAAGAGCTATAAGGAAGTTACCATGAAAGAGCTTGTGGAGAACTCAGGCTTGTCAAAAGGTGCGTTCTACCATTATTTTGAGAGCAAGGAACAGCTTTTTTTGGAAGTTATTAATAAATCTTTTAGTGATTTTTTAGTGGACTACAGCAAGTTCAGCCATAATTCTTTATATGAATTTTTTCATGACTATATAAAGTTCATTGATAAAAGAATGGAATTGTTCAAGAGAAATAATGACTGTGATAGTGTATTTGATTTAAATTATTTTTCTTTAATTTTTGATGCATGTAAGCTTATTCCAAGCTTTTATGAAAAGTTAAATGCTACTTTAGAGGATGAACTTAATGCATGGACAGCAATAATAAAGCTTGCTAGGGATAAGAGAGAAATTAAATCTCCTATGAGTGATGAGCAAATTGCAAGAATATTTATATATACAAATGATGCCTCTAGTCTTCAAAACATATTGAAAGGCCAAGAGCCAGTATTAACCAGTTCTTTATTGCAGCTTTGGAAGGATTTTTATGAAGAAATAAAAGAATAAATTTTTTTAACGCCTACATACCGAACGGTCGGTTTTAAAACCGACAAACTTTAAAATTAATTTTAGGTATGGAATTTTACAAAGGTCAAGAAAGGAGCTGATTTTTATGAAAAGAAGGATATCAAGTATACTTATGGCAAGTGTATTAGGAGTCAGTTTATTAAGCGGCTGCAGTGCAGGAAGCGCTCCGAATGTCAGTACTCTTCAAACAAAGGTGATTAAGAGTGATAGTAATGAATATATGATGGCAGGAAAAATTGAAGCAAATGAAAATATTGATATAACATCAAAAATTACTGCAAAGGTAGAAGCTATAAATGTTGATGTTGGCTCTAATGTAAAAGAAGGAGATGTGATAATCAAATTGGATGCCAAAGACCTTAATGCCCAAGTAGCTGAAGCCCAGGCAGGGGTTGAAACTGCCAATGCAAATCTTGCGAAAATTCAAGGCGGAGCAAGGCCTGAGGAGATAGCTAAGGCTCAGGCGGCAGCTTCTAGTGCTAAGGCAACCTATGATAATGCAAAAGAGAATTATGATAAAAATGTTCAGCTTTTTAATACAGGTGCTATTTCCAAAAGTCAGCTTGACCAATATAAGACTGCACTAGCTAATGCAGAAGGATCCTATAAGTCTTATGAAGCTGATTTAAAGATGCTAATTAATGGTGAAACACAGGAAACCATTAAAGAGGCACAGTCGCAGGTAGAACAGGCACAAGCCGCCTTAAATTTGGCAAAAGTTCAGCTTAATAATGGAATAATTGTATCTCCAATATCAGGAGTTGTAAGCAGTAAAAATGTAAGCAGCGGAGAGCTTGCTGAAGCTGGATCACCTCTAGTTACGATTGTAAATTCAAATGCGCTATATATAAATGCATATCTTCCAGAATCACTAATGAACAGAGTAAAGATTGGACAAGAAGTTGCTATTAAAGTATCTAACGTTCCTGATAAAGTCTTTAAGGGTCAAATACTAGTGATTAACCCTGTAATTGACTCGAAAAATAAAAATGAATTAGTGAAAATAGAATTTGAGACACAGGATCCTTTGCTGAAACCAGGAATGTTTGCAGAAATAGCTTTAAAAAACTAAAGGCAGGTGAGAGATATGAAAGGAAAACGTAAGGTAGTAATTTTATCATTATTAGCAGCGATGATGGTTATACTCATAGGAGTAGGAGGGTACTACTGGTACAACAGCACATACTATGTTTCTACAGAAGATGCTCAGGTGACTGGTGATTTTTTTAAAGTAACACCACAGATATCTGGAAAGCTCTTGGAATTTGATGCTAAAGAAGGCGAAAGGGTAGTTAAAGATCAGATTCTTGGGCACGTTGAAGCAATTGGAGCTGGTGATTCTAGTATAGACACATCCCTTCTTAGAGCTCCCATAACCGGTATTATAATAAAAAAACAGGGTGAAATTGGTGAAATGGATGCCGCCGGATCTACACTTGCTGTACTTATTGATCCAAGTAAGCTATATATAAATGCAAATATTGAAGAAACAAAAATTAAAAAGCTTAAGGTAGGGCAAAATGTTGATATTAAGATCGATCAATATAAAGGTGAAAAATTCAAGGGCAAAGTGGAACAAATAGGATTAGCTTCTAATGCGGCATTTTCGCTGATTCCTTCAGCATCAAGCGGAACTTTTACTAAGGTTGTTGAAAAGGTTCCAGTTAAAATTAAGCTTGAAAAATATGATGTCAATCTCTTAACTGCTACTAATGCCATTGTAAAAATCCGTGTAAAGTAGGTGAGGTGAATGGAAAAGAATAAAGCAGCTTCATACAAATGGCTTATTTTAATCACTATTGTTTCCGGATGTTTTATGGTAAGTTTGGATTCCAGTATTGTAAACCTTGCAATTACTAAGATGATGACAACTTTTAATGCAACTCTTGATCAAATAAAATGGGTATTAACCGTTTATACACTAGTCATGGGGATTACAATACCAGCCAGTGGATATTTAAGCGATAGATATGGTATGAAAAATGTATTTGTATTATCAATTGTTTTATTTACTATAGGTTCATTGCTTTGCGGATTATCCTGGAATGGAACATCAATTGTTATCTCCAGAATAGTACAAGGCATTGGAGGAGGATTAATAATCCCAATAGCCAATACAATATTAATGAGTACTTTTGATAAAGAAGAGAGAGGAATGGCTATTGGAGTTATGGGTATTGCAGTAATGGCAGCTCCAGCCATAGGCCCAACTTTAGGCGGTTACATTATTGAAAACTTAGATTGGAGGCTTATCTTTTTAATTAACATTCCAATAGGAATAGCCGGCACAATACTAGCTAGCATAGTATTAAAAAATTCAGAGCATAAATCTACAAAAAATCTGGATATAATAGGGTTCATAACATGCAGTATTGGACTTGGATGCATATTATATGTGCTTGGAGGCGATAACATTGATTGGGGAGATATTAAAAACATAGTATTGATGATTATAGGCTGCTACAGTTTAATAATATTTGTTGCAAATGAGCTGATGATCTTGGAGCCAATGCTTGATTTACGCCTTTTAAAAAACTATACTTTTTGTATGAGCAACATTATTCTAAATATTGCGGTATTGGCACTTTATGGTGGTATATTTCTTGTGCCGATTTTTATGCAGCAGCTTAAAGGACTTTCACCATTTCAGACAGGCCTAGTGCTGTTTCCTGAAGCTATTGCTACGGCAGTGTCCATGGTCATATCGGGGAAGTTCAGTAATAAAGTGGACACAAGGGTAATGGCAGTTATAGCATTAATACTTCTTGCATTAAACAGCTACAGTATGTCTAAAATAACTTTGAACACTCCCAATAATGATATTACTGTACTTTTACTCTTAAGAGGAATGGGAGTAGGACTATTAATAGCACCGGTTCAGACAGCGGGCTTCAATGCAGTTTTAAAGAGGGAAATGCCTAATGCTTCGGCTATTATAAATACTATGAAGCAAATAGGCGCCTCCGTTGGTATTACTATTATAACCAGTATAATGCAGCATAGAAATACTATTAATTATGCGGATATATCTTCAAAAATAAATGCTTTTAATCCAAATAGTATTACTCTTTTAAAATTGATACAGGGGATATTTTTAGGCAGCGGGCTCACCCAAGCTGATGCTCAGGGTGCAGCTATAACTGAAGTTTATGCTGTGGTGGCAAAACAAGCTGAACTTCAGGCACTTAATGATACAATGTTTGTCATATGCATAATAAGTATTATTACCATACTCCCAACTCTATTACTAAAAGAAAACAAGGGAGCAAACGGGGAAGTGATGGAAGACTCCTAGAGGCATGAACAATTTACTAATAAAATCAAAAGAAAACTCCAGCAGGGAAAATGAACTCCTGGAATTTTTTATCGGAACAAATCTGTAAAAATATATGACCGCAGAATTTAACAGTACATGCTTTACATTCATAAATGAATATGAAAATATAAAGCTACCATATGGTAGCTACTAAACAGTACTGATTTTATTCTAAATTAGCTTTGAACGAGTATAATATGGAGGTTTGTGTGCGAAAAAAGACTTTCTTAAACTTGTATTCTGATCAGAGAACAAAAATTATAGAATCGGCATTAAAAGAATTTGCAGAGCATGATTATAATGCTGCATCACTGAATAATATTATAGCAGGTCTCGATGTTACAAAAGGCAGTTTCTATCGCTATTTTGAAGGTAAAAACGACCTATATGATTTTTTGGTAGAATATGTCACAAGCAAGAAATTCAATTATATTAATGAAGCTTTGAATATAAAATTCGGAGATTTCTTTGAGCAATTTAGGTGCATTATAACTTCATATTTGAAATTTGATTTGACTTTTCCTGTCTATGGCAGGTTTTTATTCAACGCCAAATACTTTAATAATGTCTCAAAAAGTACAGCTAATCTTTATAAAATGAAAAGTTTATTGAAAAAGGTTATTTCTGAGGCTCTTGAGACGGGAAGCTTAAACAGTATGTTTTATTTGGAGTTTATTTATATTTGTATCATAAAGCTGGCTGAAGGACTTGAAACTTATATAAGCAAACTCAACTCAGCAGATGGAGAAAAAGTTATATCGATAAGATACAGAATGCCGGAATTTAAACGCTTTCTTTAAAAGGTGCAAAAATTCTTAAGAAACTAATGGAAACAAATTATAGTTGAGATAAACTCAAAATAATCAATTCATGATATTTGAAGATAACAAAAAGTGTTTCATAATAGTAAAAACAGAGATTGGTCTTTTATGATTGCTGCAGCTCAGGCTCAGGTAAAGAATCCGAGATCAAATAAATAATAAAGTGAAAATAATATAAACATAGCTTAAAAAGCCTTATATAATAGGTATTTAAGGCTATTCAGACTACAAACAAATAAGTATTGTACTTAAAATCATTAATAATTTTAAGCACAGTACTTATTTTTATTTAAAAATCGTACTTTGAACTAAAAATAGGATACTATGAAATTCATGGTTATGCTATTTGCAATCGTGACCATTAAAATCTCTGAGCATTTCGGCAAATTTTTCGAGTTTGTAATCATCCCATTTTGAAATACGTTCATAAAATAGGGATTCTTTCTCCTTTAAAGCATCTATTGTTCTTTGTCGTCCAAGTTCAGTTAAAGATAACAGTACTCCACGACGATCATCAGGTGATGTTTCACTTTTTACATAGCCTAATTTTTTAAGTTGATTGACAAGGCGGCTAACAGAGCTCCGATCCATAGCTGTTGCTTCAGCTAAAACTGTGGCACTTGTTGCTCCAAATGAGAAAATCCAACGGACAAGCAAAAATGCTGCAGGCTGTATGGTTGAATTGAAACGTGCTGCAGTTCTAACATTAAGAGCATGTGAGGCACTTATAAGTGCATTTAATTCTTTACCTAATTTTAATTCCAATTCTATTCTTTTAATATTATTATTGTCCATATTACACCTCGACTTAAAGATTAAATTATATAATATAATGCTTGACATATATCAAACAAATAAATATACTTGACATATATCAAGTATATTTATTTGTTTATTACATGTCAAGTAAGACTAACTTATTATATAAATATTAAGGAGGATTATTATGATTACTAATCCAATAGTTGTAATAACTGGTGCTACTAATGGTCTTGGACAGCTAGTTGCAAGTAAATTAGCAAAACAAGGTGCTTATCTCGTATTAACTGCGAGGAGCAAGGATAAAGCTGAAGCGACTAAAGAATTAATAAAAAATATAGCACCAAGAGTAAAAGTAGAGTTTTTCTTCGGAGACTTGTCATTGATGAAAGATGTTAAAAAAATAGGAAATGATATTAAAGCTTCATATCCAAAGATTGACGTACTTGTGAATAATGCAGGATTACATGCCTTTGAGCAGAGAATAACTTCTGAGGGGTTTGCGGAAATGATAGCGGTGAACTACCTTGCACCATGGTTACTAACTGATATATTAAAAGAACCGTTAATAAGGTCTGGAAATGCTAGAATTGTCAACGTTGCTTCTGAGGCATCACGTAACCATGGTAAACTTAAGTTACCTGATGATTTGGCCGATATAAATACATTTACTTCTAGAGAGTCCTCTTCACTTTATGGGAAGACTAAGCTGCTCAATATTATGTTTACAGGAGAACTGGCTCGCCAATTATTAGGAACTGGAGTTACTGTTAATGCACTTAATCCGGGATTTAATGCGACAGGTCTTGGACGTGAACTATGGTTTGCTTCTGCGGTTGAGCGTATATTGAAATTTTTGCGTATAGGAGATCCACATATAGGAGCTGATATTATTACTCAATTAGCTGTAGGACCACAGTATGAAGGAGTGACTGGTGGATATTTTAATGTCGGGAATGGCAAACACATTATACCAGTGTATCCTGGAGGAGATAGCTCTATGGAAAATAAACTATGGAATTATACCAGAGAATTGTTAGAACTAAAAGATGTTATGGATTAAATTCAATATCAACAACATCAAGTATTAGCAATTGTAAGAAGTGTTTCATAATAGTAAAAAAATAGTGGTTGATCTTTTAGGATAGCATTAGTACAAGCTCAGGTAAAAAATCCAAGACCAATGGGATAAGTAAAATTAATAGTATGATTTTAATCTGAAAACTTCATACAATGAGCGGTTGGATAAAGATTATGATGATATAAAAATGATAGAGTATTGTGACTTAATTTCATTAATGATTTTAAGTAAAATACTCTATTTTTTATTTTTTTGAAAGTGATGAAATAAAGTCATCTATCATAGAGTAAAAGCTCTCATCTAAAGTTACTTTATCATTATGAAAATATCCAAATGAATATAAAGAGACAAAACCATGCAAAAGACTTCTTAAAGTTCGACTCTTATGAACCAAACAAATTTCATCCTTAATGTAAAACTTTAAAATTTGACAAATGATACGATTAGTTTCTCTTGCTAAATTAAATAACTCTGAGTTTTCAGTACTTGGAATACTCATAAAAAGTCTATAAGCGGTGGTATTTTCAAAAGCAAACTCTTTATAAATATTAGCATATTCTTTTATGGCCTCATCACCACTCTTACCAATTAACCTCTGCATTAATTTTTGATTCAATTCATTTAAAAGGTACACAGTCATCTCTATTTTAAGGCTATCCATATTAGTAAAATGGTTATATAAAGAAGGAGATTTTATATTCAATTTTTCAGCGATTTTTTGGAAAGTAAGTTGATTAAGACCAATTTCATCTGCCAAAGAAAAAGAAACCTGAATAATTTTTTCTTTGGTTAAATTTCTTTTTTGCATTTACTTCTCACCTCTATAATCTTAAGTTATAACAGTAGTTTAACATTATAAACTATATTTATCAAACTATATTTTATAATCATTAAACTACACTTCGTAGTTTACAAACTATGTTTTATAGTTTATAATCAAATTGAAGATAGCAGTAATACAACTAGCAAGAATAAATAATATGTACTTTATCATTGCCCACGTTGTTTATTAATATTTTATTACGTATTTATATGTATTGATGGCACTGTCTATATGTTAATTATTATTTAAAAAAATCTTATTAACAATTAAGTTATACAAAAGAAAGGAGTACATTTATGGAAATGTGGAGAAAAAATTTAATAGTATGTTGGTTTGGAATATTTGTGGCTGCTATAGGAATGAGTCAAATTGCACCAGTATTACCACTGTATATACAACATCTTGGAGTTCAAGATACAGCAACAATTACAAAAATTTCAGGAATTGCCTTTGGTATCACATTTATAATTTCAGCTGTTTTTTCACCAATTTGGGGAAGCGCAGCTGATAAATATGGGCGAAAGCCAATGATACTTAGGGCAAGCCTTGGTATGGCAATAACAATAGGATGCATGGGGTTTGCGCCAAATGTGTATGTACTCATAGGGTTAAGATTACTTCAAGGCGTAATTACTGGCTATAGTACAGCTTGTACTGCATTGATTGCAACTCAAACAGATAAAGAACATGCAGGATATGCTTTAGGTACACTTTCAACAGCTAGTATTGCAGGGGCTTTGCTTGGTCCAACTATTGGTGGTTTTATAGATGAGATATTAGGTTTACAAAGTGTATTTTTCATAACAGGAGCTTTACTTTTAATTTCCTTTATCACAACGCTTCTATTTATAAAAGAATCATTTGTTAGAGAAGATAAAAAGATGCTTACTATTAAAGAGGTATGGAGCACTATTCCAGAAAAAAGCTTAACAGTTACGATGTTTGTAACCTTCTTTATATTAGCTGTAGCATTATATTCTGTGGAGCCAATTGTAACAGTATATGTTAAGCAGCTATCCAATAATAGTTCACATATTGCACTTTTAGCTGGACTTACATTCTCAGCTTCAGGTCTTGCAAATATAATTGCTGCTCCAAGACTTGGAAAACTTTCAGATAAGATAGGAGCTCATAAAGTAATGTTAACATGCCTTATAGGTGCAGTGATCATTTTTATACCACAAGCTTTTGTACAAAATACTTGGCAGTTAATGGGACTTCGCTTTTTGTTAGGACTAGCATCTGCAGGGCTTAATCCATCTGTTAATATCATATTAAAAAAGATAACACCTTCTTCTCTTACTGGCAGGGTATTTGGTTTCAATATGTCAGCAGGATACTTGGGAGTATTTGGAGGTTCAGTCTTAGGCGGACAGATTGCAGGAATTTTAGGAATGCAATACGTATTCTTTGTCACAAGTGCATTGTTATTTATAAATGCAATTTGGGTCTACTTTAAGGTTTATAAAAAACTTGATTTAAATTAATAATATTATTAGATTGTTGGATGACTAATTTTTATGAAAAGTATTAAACAAATCTTATTTAATAAATAATTAATTCTATAAAAATAAAATTAAAAAGGAGATATAAATATGGAAAACCTAAAATTAAATGAAAATGAATTTATTAATGCAGAAAAAAGTGCTCTTGTACTTATAGACTTACAAAATGGAATTACATCTAGGGAAATTTCTCCTTCACCTTATACAAGTGAAGAAGTTATTCAAAATGCAAGCAAGCTAGTTAATGCGTTTAGTGAGAAAGGAGCTTTTATAGTTCTTGTAAGAGTTTCTACCATAGATGGTAAAGATATGGTTAGACCAAAAACAGATTTAAAAGTTACTGGAATGAAATATCCAGAAGGATGGGATAACCTAGTACCTGAAATAGCAGATACTAAAAATGCCCATATTGTTACCAAGAGACAATGGGGAGCTTTTTATGGAACTGATTTAGATTTACAATTAAGACGTAGAGGAATTGATACTATTATATTAGGTGGGATTTCTACTAACATTGGTGTAGACACTACAGCAAGAGAAGCATATCAACACGGTTATAATCAAATTTTTGTAGAAGATGCAATGACAGCTGTAACGAAAGAAGAACATGAGTATGTTTGTAAATATATCTTCCCTAGGATTGGTAAACTTAGAACTACAAAAGAAATAGTTTTATCATTAAAATAAAATAGAAACCAAAATATTAAAAAAGATTGGAGGACTAAGATGAAAATTAAATGGTTTGGCCAATCATGTTTTATGATAACATCTAGAAGTGGAATAAAAGTATTAACAGACCCATATAAGAAAATGTTTGGCTATAAATTGCCTGAAGAAATAGAAGCTAATATAGTATCTACAAGTCACAATCATAGTGATCATAATAATATAAATGCAGTCAGGAGCAGTTTTGTACACATAAGTGAGCCAGGAGATTTTTCAAAACATGGAATAGAAATAAAAGGTATCCAAACATTTCATGATAAAACCTCTGGATCTAAGAGAGGGAAAAATACTGTATATAACTTCAATATTGATGATATAAATATTTGTCATTGTGGTGACCTTGGACATGTTCTAAATTCTAAATAGATAGGGGAGATAGGAAATGTAGACATACTACTTCTCCCTGTTGGTGGTTTAGCCACAATTAATGCATTTGATGCTGTTCAAGTAATGAAGCAGTTGAACCCAACAATTGTTATACCTATGCACTACAGGACAAAAGCACTAGGTCTAATGGGCTATATCTTTGGTAAGGTTGATAAATTCATTTCAGTTTCAGGACTAAAAGTAAAAGAGTATGAGGAACTTGAATTAAACAAAGCAAATATTAAAGATTATTCAGGGATTGTTGTTCTTAAATATGATTAAAATTTGCTTTTGAGAATAGGATATACAGTAATTTATAAAAAATGAAGTGGGTCTATTAAGATAGAAGCTGTACAGGCTCAAGTAAAAAAATCCAAGATCATAAAGCAATAAAGCCAATATTATAAGTATAGTATAAAGAACTTTAAAAATATGGGGTATTGCAATTTAAATTACTATTGATTTAAACTGCAATACCTTCTTATTTATATTCAATAATCTAAGATTAGTTAATATTTTTATGTTTTTTACCTGGAATATAATTCTTAGGTGCATTTTTATAGCAGAAAAAACTATTAAGCTTGCTCAATGCGCAAAGTTCAACATTTAGGGTTGTTTGCTTTCTTTTTTTTATGAATACTAAATAGTCTTTATAATTATTAATAATTTCCATATTTAATTTCAAAAGCTTTTTACCACTGCTGATATAGTACCAATCAATAAATTTTTGTATACACCTTGAATATGTTTTAATTGTACTAGAACTTTTATGCTCTTTATATAATAGATAGTTTTCAAATTTTTCTAACACTTATATTACCTCCATTGTGAACAAACATTATATGTCCAAGTTATTTTTGTCTTTAAAAATTGTCCTTTCAATTAAAGCAAATAGTTTATCGACGCTTTGTTTAGAATTTTTTCTTAACAGTTTCATCTATAAAGGTCGTACCGGTCATACCAGTCATTTGTTTGAAGTTAGTTTATCACGTTTTTCAGCATATTGCAATAAATAAAAAAATATATTATTGCAATGCATTAAAAAAAGTGGTAGACTAGCATTAATATTTAAAGTGGTATGACCGGTATAACCACTGATATGTAAAATTTATATACTGATGGGCAGGTGATTTTATTGAAATATCTAATTCAATTAATGATTATTTTAATTACATATTTTATAGGACAATTATTACAAACATTATTTCATTTACCAATTCCAGGTGCTGTGCTTGGGCTACTTTTACTTTTTCTTGCATTACAAATAGGAATTATCAAAGTTGAAATGATTGAGGATGTATGCGAATTTTTGATATCAAATATGTCATTTTTATTTATTCCTGCAGGGGTAGGTTTAATGAATGCATTTGGAGTATTAAAGGGGAAATGGACAGTATTCATAGTTATTTTGATTATTTCAACAATAGTATTTTGGTTAATAACAGCGTATACAGTAAAATTTTTAAGAAAGGTGAATTCACATGAATGATATTATTAATTCTCCAGTATTTGGTGTACTAATTTCGTTAGTTGCTTATGCAATAGGAGTTTATATAAATAAAAAAACAAAACTTTCAATTTTTAATCCTTTACTAATTGCCATGATAATATTAATTTTTTTCCTAACAAAATTTCATATAAAATATGAAGCTTTTAATAGTGGAGGCCAACTTATATCATTCTTTTTGTATCCTGCAACCATTGCATTAGCTTTGCCTATGCATAAGAAGTTCACTTTATTTAAAAAAAATGCTTTACCCATACTCATAGGTATTTTGTGTGGGAATGTATGTGGTATTACTTGTATAATTTTACTTTGTAAATTATTTAATTTATCTGATGTGATAATAAAATCTTTAATGCCTAAATCTATTACTACACCAATAGGAATGGCTTTATCAAAACAATTAGGTGGATTGCCATCAATTACTGTTGTAGCAATTATACTTACGGGTGTAATCGGGTCAATTATTGGACCTTATTTATATTCAATTTTTAAAATTAATGATAAAGTTGCAATGGGAATCGCTATGGGTGCTTCTTCTCATGCTGTAGGGACTGCAAAATCTATGGAACTTGGAGAAACTGAGGGAGCAATGAGTGGTTTAACTATGGCCCTCTCGGGAATTATTACTGTTTTTTTAGTTCCTATTATGTGGAACTTATTTTTTGTATTTATTAAATAATTCTATTTAATAAGTGTAGGAGCTTGTTGAAATAATTGAAGAAATTTATAATAATAAGATAAAAGACTAGAAATATCTTATTTTGGAGGAAATTTTGAATGCTTAATACAACAAAAAATACAAAAGTATATGAAAAGGTAATAGAAAAGATTAAAGATTTAATAGAAAAAGGTGAATTGAAATGTGGAGATAAATTACCTTCTGAAAGAGAGTTGTGTGAACAACTTAATGTGAGCAGAACATCGGTAAGGGAAGCTTTAAGAGTTTTGGAAATATTAGGAATCATCAAATGCAAAATAGGTGAAGGAAATTTTATAAAAGACAGCTTTGAAGATAGTTTGTTGAAACCACTTTCCATGACGTTTATGCTTCATGGAAGCAAAACAGATGAAATTTTAGATTTAAGAAAGTTTACTGAACCTGGAATGGCAGCATTAGCAGCAAAAAACATAAATGATGAGCAGCTTCAAGAAATAGAAGAACTAGTTAATTTATTAAATAGCACAGAGAATGAAGAGGAATGTGCAGAATTAGATAAAAAAATGCATTATAAAATTGTTCAGGCATCGGGAAACTACTTAGTTTCTACTATGATGTTTGCAGCATCAACCTTGGTAGAAACATATATTGAAAATGTGTTAACCAATATGTTTCGAAATGTAGAGAATAAAAATATACTAAAAAAACAACATGAAGATATAATGCAGGCTATAAAAAAGCATGATTCTGCTGCTGCATCTATGGCTATGCTAAAGCATCTGGAATATACAGATGGTTATATTAGTAAAATAATCAAAAATAAATGATGCTGAAAAGCAAAAGCGTTGTTTATGAAACTTGATAACTATATATAGTTGAAAAAAGAATAGATGAGTTAAGAAGTTAACAGTTAACTAAGTTTTGTACAATGAACATACCGAAAGGAATGAGTATAAATATGAAGAGTGATAAAAATTTATCAGAAAATAAGAATTCAATTAGTAGATTATTGAGTTCAATTGATAATTTACTACGGGATGAGAAAGAAAGAAAATTCAGGATCAAATTAGGAAATAGAATAAAAGACTGTATTTTTACTGATGAGATTATGAATGAGTTAAATGAAAGTGATTTTTCAGGATTAATTGATGAAGAAGAAGAAATAGTATTCCTCTTTTCTATGTTATTTCCAGTATTTGTAGAGAAGGAGGGAGTTACCTTTAGATTATATAGACATAAAATTGAAGTTGATTTATCTGATGATATGAGGGATAGATATATTTATATATTTTCCGATGGCAGGTTGACATCAGGATTGTTTGAAAGTTTTAGACTTTATGATGATGAATATGTTTATGGAATAAAACGAATAATTAATGTAATTCCGCTCCTTAAAAATGCAATTAAAGAAGCATTAATTGATTTTGAAGAAAATGGAGGCCACCGTAAAGAAAAGATACAACATCTTAAAAATAAGGGTATAATAGCTAAAAAGAATTTCGATGAACTGTCTGAGATGTTGGAAAAGAATATCTAATTTTATATATGTTAATTTTACTATAAATCTTTCATTATTCTCAGTAGGAGCTTTACTTTTTGGTCAAAAAACCGTCGTACTAATTTTTTAGTGCCGCAGTACCTTCTTTTTTTATAAATTGTTTTTGGTATAAGATTGCAATAATTTGATTAAAATGTTAGTATAAATATGTATCATATATTCTGTAAATTATATTTATATTTTTTAGGAGGGGATTGTTATGAATAAACCAGTTTTATCAGCACATTTTGAATCAAGAACGCCATCAGATGTCAGATTGGCACAAATGAAGTATGATGAGCGTGAGGTTAAGCCTGAAGCTGTAATAAATGTAGGTATTGGAAATGTTTCACTTCCAACAAATCCTGCTATGAAGAAAAGAATGTTTGCACTTAATGCTCCTGAAAGCCCATTTGCAAAGGGTGTTGTAAGATATTCAGGAACTGCTGGTTTTGAAGAGTGTCAGAATGCATTTAAAAACATTCTTGCATGTGAAGGATTTGATACTAGCAAATTATTAGTTCAAGTAACAGACGGCGGATCAAGTGGTATGGAATTAGTATTACTTGGTGTTTGCGGACCTGCAGGTACTGATGAAAAGCCTTTTATGATGATAGACCCAGCATACACAAACTATATTTCTTTTGCAGAAAGAATTGGACGTAAAACGATTACTGTAAAACGTGCGTTAGGTGAGGATGGAAAGTTTAGTCTTCCAAAACTTGATGAAATCGAAGAAAATATTAAAAAGAATAATCCTGGAGCACTTCTTGTTATACCTTATGACAATCCTACAGGACAGCTTTATGACTATGAAACACTTAAGGGACTTGCTGCATTATGCGTAAAATACAATATGTGGATGGTTAGTGATGAAGCTTATCGTGAACTATACTATACAGGTGATAACAGTCTAGTAAGTATCTGGGGAATTACAGATGCAGATGTACCTGGTATAGAAGGAAGAAGAATAAGTTTAGAGACAACATCAAAGGTATGGAATGCATGTGGTTTAAGAATCGGTGCTGTAATTACTGATAATCCAGAATACCATGATCGTTCAATAGCTGAATATACTGCAAATCTTTGTGCTAATGTAATTGGTCAGTACATATTTGGAGCATTGGCACATGAAAGCAAAGAAAGTATTGCTTCATGGTGCAAGAGTCTTCGTGAATACTATAAAGATATCATATTCAAAGTATATAATGGTTTGAAGGAGCAGGAACCAGGCTTAATCGTTTCTAGCCCTGATGCATCTATATACTCAGTAATTGACGTTAGAAATGTTGTAAAACCAGGATTTGATGCAATTGACTTTGTTCTTTACTGTGCACAAAAAGGATCTGTGGACTACAAAGGAGTTCAAACAACTCTTCTAGTAGCACCTTTAAAAGGATTCTATGATATTCCAGCAGGAGAGAATAATCCAGGAAGCACTCAGTTCCGTATTTCATTCGTAGGAACTCCTGAAGACATGATGAAGGTTCCTGAGTTATTTGTTAAACTTTTAAGACAGTACGAAGCAAGCCGTTAATATAACATATAAATAAAAAAACATATTTTTCCCTCAGACTAAGTTAAGTCTGAGGGAATTTTTGGTGTTCAGAAAATTTAAAAGATAACTGTATAAAAATGATATAGAAAATTGTAATTTATAATTTAAAATTTAAAATCTAATATTTATACAAAAACTTTACATATTTAATGTATAAATATTAGCTTGTGAATTATAAGTAGAAAATAATAACTTATGAAAAAAAAGAGATTTAGTGTATAATGGAAAAAAGGTTTGACAAACAGAAGTTAATAGTGAAAGTTGTCAGAAAAGATTAGTAGTAGTATATATACTTTTAAAGGTAGAAAACATATGAAAAAGGGAGGAAGATAAATGCGTAACGAAAAGACAGTTGGTGTGATATATGCAGTTGCAGCATATACATTATGGGGTGTTTTGACTATATATTGGAAGCTGATAGATGGTGTATTTCCAATAGAGATTTTATCCAACAGAATTGTATGGGCTTTTGTATTTACAGTTGCAATTATTGCAGTAACTAAACAATGGGGAGAGTTAAAGCGTATAGCCAAGGATAAGAAGCAAATGCTTTATATTTTTATTGCATCTATTCTCATTGCTTTTAATTGGGGATTATACATTTGGGCTGTTAATTCAAATAGGATTATTGATGCAAGCTTAGGATATTATATTAATCCATTGGTTGTAGTAGCTCTAGGAGTGGTTATTTTCAAAGAAAAGTTGAATTTGTGGCAGGGAATTGCCCTTTCTACTGCTTTTTTTGGAGTTATAATTAAAACATTTCAATATGGTAAAATTCCATGGATTTCACTAGGACTAGCTATTTCCTTTGGATTATATGGTGCAATGAAGAAGTTTGTTAAAGCTAATTCTATAGTTGGGTTAACTTTGGAGACAACCATGATAACTCCAATTGCAGCAGCATATATAGCATCAAGGCAATTTAGTGGAGTAGGTGCTTTTGGGAGAGAAAGTGCAGCAGTAATATTTCTACTTATAGGATCTGGGGTAGTTACAGCTGTTCCACTGCTGCTTTTTGCAAGTGCAGCAAGAAGATTACCTTTGTCAGTGATTGGATTTACACAATATATTTCGCCAACCATAAGCTTGTTTATTGGAATATTTATGTATCATGAAGGTTTTACAAGCATAGATATGATAAGTTTTGTATTTATATGGTCAGCATTAGTGATGTATTCTCTTTCACAAATGAATTTAAATAAAAATTGATAAACTATATATCCAATTAACACAGAATGTAAAATTGTATGTATTCAGTATTCTATGTTGTAGTATGAGGTGAATGATATGGAAAATTATGAAGAATTTATAACTTTTGCTTGGAATGAATTTATTAATAAGGGATGTATAAATCCTAAGGTAAGAGGAGAAATAGCAGAGTCGTGGAAAAGGTGTATGGGCTATGAAGTAAATCCTATGGATGGAAAGGGAAATGATAAATATAAGGCTTCAGAAAAATTAAAGGTTGAAGAAAATGCACAATTGATTTCAGTGGCACATCCTATAATTGAGAATATATACAACATTGTTCAAGGCTCAGGCTTTGCCATAATGCTTGCAGATAAAGATGCATACATAATGGATATAATTGGTGATGATGATATCATGAAGATGGCAGATGAGCTGAACTTTGTTAAAGGGCAGCTTTGGACAGAAAATGTTGTGGGAACTAATGCCATTGGAACAGCACTGTTTTTAGACAAGCCAGTACAAACTATAGGAGCCGAACATTTTGGAATACACCAACATAGTTGGACTTGTTCCTGTTCACCTATTCATGATGAAGAAGGTAATATAATAGGATTTATTAATATGTCAGGAAATGTTCATAGTGCTCATTCTCATACGCTTGCTATGGTTACATCTGCAGCTCAGCTAATAGAGAAGCAGATGGCACTGACTATTTCCAACAATCTTATGAATATTACTTTTGATTCTATATGTGAAGGTATGATTGTCATAGATGAAAAATTAAATATTAAAAGAGTAAATGATAGAGCTGTTGAAATATTGGAGATAAACCATAAAGAAATAATAAAAATGAATATTAAACAGTTAATGAGTAGTGTGAACTTTAGTGAGATAATAAGTGAAAATATTATATATTATAATAATGTAGAGTGTGATTTTTATATAAATACGAAAAGAGTAAAGTGCATAATAAATGCTGTGCCAATGAAAGTAACAGGTAAGGCTATAGGAATAGTTATAACCTTTAGAGAAGTGCAGGATGTTCATAAATTAGTAAGTAAGGTAATTGGCTACAGCGCTTCTTATAATTTCAACGATTTTATAACTGAAAATGAAAGAATGAAAGAAATAATAAACTTTGGTAAAAAAATAGCTAGAAGTCATAGCAATGTTCTTATTGAAGGGGAAAGTGGTACAGGTAAGGAACTCATAGCTCAATCCATTCATAATTATAGTGAAAGAAGGGAAAGACCTTTTGTTGCTGTAAATTGTGCATCCATACCTAGAGAGCTAGTGGAAAGTGAACTCTTTGGATATGAAAAAGGGGCTTTTACTGGAGCTTCTAAGGAAGGTCATCCTGGAAAATTTGAAATTGCAAATGGAGGTACAATATTTTTAGATGAAATTGGAGAACTGCCTTTAGATATACAGAGCAAATTACTAAGGGTACTCGACAATAATAAGATTATAAGAGTTGGTGGAACCTATGAAAAACAATTGGACATAAGGGTGGTAGGTGCTACTAATAGAAACCTAAAAGAAGAAATAAAAAGGAAAAACTTTAGAGAAGATCTTTATTATAGATTAAATGTGATGAGTATAAAAACTATACCTTTAAATGAAAGAAAAGAAGATATAGATGTGCTAGTTAAGTATTTTGTAGAAATTTTAAATGCTAAAAGTAAGGATCAACATAAGAAAGTAAATAAAAGTTATTTAGATAAATTAAAAAAGTATAATTGGCCAGGTAATGTAAGAGAACTTAGAAATGTAGTAGAGAGAGATTATTATTTAAGTGATGAGTATTTTGTTACTTCTTATGATGAAGAAGAGATAACATCTACTAAGTATGTAGATGTATGTGATAAAAAAGAATCAAGTATCATTCCAATGCAAATATTGGAAAAAGAAACTATTGAAAATGCCATTAAGATTTGTGAGGGTAACATAGTAAAAGCTGCAAATTATTTAAATATAAGTCGTTCTACCTTATACAGAAAAATAAAAAGATATAATATTAACAATGATTAAATAAAAATGTGCCAAAATGAGAAAAACAATTTTTTCCTGTCAATATGGCACAGCCTTAAATGTGTCAATATGATACACCTAAAATAGAAAGAGCTTGATAATGGGCTTTTTCTATTTTGGCATGATATTTGCTAAATATATCTGTGAATGAATTAACAATTATATTGAATTTGGAGGTATTATTATGAAAGCAGCATTATGGTATGATAAGAAAGATGTTAGAGTTGAAGAAATTGAAGAGCCAAAGGTAGTAAAGGGATCAGTAAAAATCAAGGTTAAATGGTGTGGAATTTGTGGTTCCGATTTGCATGAATATTTAGGAGGCCCTATATTTATTCCAGTAGGACAACCTCATCCTTTAAGTGGTAATACAGCTCCTGTAGTTTTAGGTCATGAATTCTCAGGAGAAGTTGTAGAAATAGGTGAAGGAGTTACAAATTTTAATGTTGGAGATAGAGTAGCTGTGGAACCAATTGTAGCTTGTGGTAAATGTCCAGCATGCAGGGAAGGAAAATATAATCTTTGCTCATCTCTAGGTTTCCATGGACTTTGTGGAAGCGGTGGTGGATTTGCAGAATATACTGTATTCCCAGAAGAATTTATTCATAAAATTCCAGATAATATGTCTTATGAACAAGCTGCATTAATAGAACCTATGGCAGTAGCGCTTCATTCAATAAGAATTGCTAATTTTAAAACTGGAGATACAGCTTTAGTATTAGGATCAGGTCCAATAGGTCTTGCAACTATTGAATGTTTAAAAGCAGCTGGTGCTAAACTTGTAGTTGTTTTACAGAGAAAATCAGTAAGACAGGAATATGCAAAAAGAGCTGGTGCAGACGTAGTTCTAGATCCAAATGAAGTTAATATAGCTGAAGAGGTTAAAAAGCTTACAGATGGAGTTGGTGTTGATGCAGCTTTTGAAACTACTGGTGCTAAGATAGGTTTTGATACTGGACTTGATTCATTGAAGTTTGAAGGAACTATGGTAATAACAAGTATTTGGGAAGGCGATACAAGCTTTAATCCTAATGTTTTAGTATTCTCTGAAAAGAAAATAGTTGGAACACTAGCTTATAGACATGAGTTCCCAGCAACAATTGCACAAATGAGTGATGGAAGAATAAAGGCAGAAGGATATATTACAAAGAAAATTCTACTAGATGATATAGTAGAAGGAGGCTTTGGTGCTTTAACTGGACCAGAAAAGAAATCACATGTAAAAATACTTATAACTCCAGATAAATCACTTTTATAATAGTTTTATATTTGCTAGCCAGGTATTTATGTAGAAAGTCAAACCGCCGATTTTTATATCGGCGGTTTTTTATTAATCTGAGAATAGATTTCTATTCTATTTTTGTATTATAAAAGAGTTTAAAATTTGTCTAATATATCCAAGTGTTTTTTGTGATACATCCTCTATTTTTAATTGATTTTCTGAATTTAAAATTTTTACCAGCATTCCATGATATAGCAGTATTGTCATTTCATTAACATAATTTAAATCTGACTTGTTTAGATAACCCTCTGATTGAATTTTTGATAATAATACTAAATTTCTTGCATATAAATCAGTACTTAAAAGCATTGGCATTAGCTCTTCTAGTTGCCCAACTAGTTCTTCAGGAAAAATGGAATAATACTCTTTAATTATCTGTGATAGGGAATTATTGCGCTTTCCAAAAAAAATATTGTTATATATTTGAGGGCGTGAAAAAGAGTATCTGCAAAAACATTCCCATATTTTATAATACCTTTCAAGGCTGTTATTTGCTGACTTTATGTATTCTTTTAAGTTTAAGATATATTCTTTAAGATGCCTTATTGAGGCAAACAGTATAAGTTCATCCAGGCTTTCAAAATAGTTGTAAAGGGTAGCACTATTATATCCTGCCAAATCGGCAACTTTCCTTATTGTAACGAATTCAATTCCTTCCTCATCCATGATTTGAACAGCAGCATCAATAAAATAACTCATATTTCTATACCTTTTTATTTCTCTTTTATCCATTTTGTCCTCCAGAAATGTTTAATTGATATATTCTATTATAACATATAGTAAATGTATTACTTAATCTTATAGGATGTATTTCAAATTTCTATAGCATGAAATCTTGAAATGCAGTCAATGCAATCCTTTTCAACTTTATTAAAATTTATAATAGAATGGATTTGATAATTTAATAACAAACAATCACGATTATTAAGTAATCATGATTGAAAAAGCAAACATGATGTGATACTATTTATTCAAATAGTACTATTTAGACAATTTCAACAATTAAAAAATAATTTTTATGGTAGAGGAGGTCCAATAATGAAACTTGAAATTGGAAACTTTCATGTTAAGGATATTGTTTTTGGCAGCTCAACAAGTTATAAAGAGGGCATTTTAACAATTAACAAAAAAGAAGCTTTAGATTATGTATTGGAAGATGAACATATTACTGAGGCAGATCTCTTAATTGTAAAGCCTGGGGATAAAGTGCGTCTTGTTCCTGTAAAGGAAGCTATTGAATGCAGAGTTAAGGTTGATGGGTCTACATTATTTCCAGGTGTAACTGGAGATGTAATTCCAGTTGGAGAGGGTCGTACACATGCACTTAAAGATTGCAGTTTGCTTGTAGTTGGCAAGCATTGGGGTGGATTCCAGGATGGATTAATAGATATGAGTGGTGAAGGTGCAAAATATACTTACTATTCACAACTAAAAAACATAGTGCTTGTAGGTGATACAGATGAAGATTTTGAAAAGCATGAACAGCAGAAGAAAAATAAAGCTTTAAGATGGGCAGGACATAAGCTTGCTGAATATATAGGAAGCTGTGTTAAAGATTTAGAGCCTGAAGATATTGAAACTTTTGAATTGGATTCTATTATAAAAAGACCTGAAAATGTTCGAAAACTTCCAAGTGTTGTATTTGTTATGCAGCCTCAATCACAAATGGAAGAAATGGGATATAATGATCTAGTTTATGGATGGGATGCAAATCATATGGTTCCAACATTTATGCATCCAAATGAAGTATTGGATGGAGCTGTGATTTCAGGAAGCTTTATGCCATGTTCATCAAAGTGGTCAACTTATGATTTTCAGAATAATCCAACTATTAAAAGACTTTATGCAGAGCATGGTAAAACACTTAACTTCTTAGGAGTTATAATGTCAAACCTTAATGTAGCATTAGAGCAAAAGAAACGTTCAGCTTTATTTGTAGCTCAAATGGCTAAATCTTTAGGTGCAGATGGAGCTATTGTAGCTGAAGAAGGATATGGAAATCCAGATGCAGACTTCATAGCATGTATAGTAGCTTTAGAAGATGCTGGAGTTAAAACTTGTGGAATCACTAATGAATGTACAGGAAGAGATGGAGAATCTCAACCTCTAGTTTCTTTAGATATAAAGGCAGATGCTATTGTATCTACTGGAAACGTTTCAGAGTTGATAGAACTACCTCCAATGGAAACTGTTATAGGCGAACTACAATCTTTAGCTAGAGATGGTTTGTCTGGCGGTTGGTCAAATGATGAAATATTAGGACCTTCAGTAAGAGAAGATGGTTCAATTATTATGGAAAACAATGCGATGTTCTGTGGGGATCAGGCTGTTGGTTGGTCACCAAAGACAATGAAAGATTTTTAAGGGGGTGCAGCTTAAATGAAAAAAGCAATTTTATATTTGAACCAATTCTTTGGCCAAATAGGTGGAGAGGATAAAGCAGATTTTCAACCAGAAATAAAAGAGGGATTAGTTGGACCAGCTTTGGAATTAAACAAAGATCTTAAAGATGCTGAAGTAACTCACACAATAATATGTGGAGATAACTTCATGGGTTCCAATGAAAAAGAAGCAGTAGAAAAAATACTAGGATTTTTAGAGGGAAAAGAATTTGATATATTCTTTGCAGGACCTGCATTTCAAGCAGGTAGATATGGAAATGCTTGCGGAGTTATATGTAAAGCAGTAAAAGAGAAATTTAATGTACCAGTAATATCATCTATGCACATTGAAAATCCTGGTGTTGAGATGTTCAAAAAAGATGTTTACATCTTTATAGGTGGAAATAATGCTGGAAGAATGAGAAAAGATGTAAAGGCAATGGCTAACTTTGGAAATAAAATACTTAGTGGTGAAAAGCTTCTTTCTGCAGAAGAAGAAGGCTACTATGGAAGAGGCAAAAGACATCAAGTTTGGCTTGAATCAGGAAAACCAGCTGCTGATAGAGTAGTTGAAATGATGATAAAGAAACTAAATGGTGAAAAATTTGAAACAGAACTGCCTATTCCTAAAATGGATAGAGTTCCAATAGCACCAGCTATTAAAGACTTAAGTAAGGCAACTATAGCTTGTGTAACAACTGGAGGTATAGTTCCTGTAGATAATCCTGATAGAATTCAATCTGCTTCAGCAACAAGATGGGGTAGATATGATGTGTCAAAGTTAGACAGATTAGAAGGTGGAGTATTCAAGACAATCCATGCAGGATTTGACCCAGCAGCAGCAGATGCAGACCCTAATGTAATAGTTCCATTAGATGCTTTAAGAGCATACGAAAAAGAAGGAAAAATAGGCAAACTTCATGAGTATTTCTATTCTACAGTTGGAACTGGAACTACTCAAGGTGAGGCTGCTAGAATGGCAAGGGAAATTATTGTGCATTTAAAGGAAGCCAATGTAAATGCAGTTGTACTAACTTCCACCTGAGGAACTTGTACACGTTGCGGTGCAACAATGGTAAAAGAAATTGAAAGAGCTGGCTTCCCAGTTGTTCAAATGTGTAATTTGATTCCTGTAGCAACAACAGTAGGATCAAACAGAATAGTACCAACTATATCCATTCCATATCCACTTGGAAACCCTGCAGATTCTAAAGATCATCAGTGGAAATTAAGATATCATAGAGTTGGTGTAGCTTTAGATGCTCTTGCTACTGATATTCAAGAACAAACTGTTTTTAAAGTAAAGATCTAAATCAGTAACTAAATAGGTCTTGTTAAAATGGATGAGACCTATTTAGATTAGTTTTGTGAAGGAGGAAAATTAATTATGTCAAATGAACAAAAAGCAAAAGACCGCTCGGTTCTCTATGTTTCCGCAGGTATAGCTCTGGTATTTGTAGCATTTAGTATAATCCTGCCTTCTCAAATGGCTAAAACATCGAATGGTGTGTTATCATTTTTAACTACTAATTTTGGTTGGCTATATCTTTTATCAGTATTTATATTTACAATATTTATATTTGTTATTGCTCTCAGCCGTTACGGTAAAATTAAGCTGGGGAAAGATGATGAAAAACCGGAATTTACAACTTTCCAGTGGTTTACTATGCTATTTGGAGGGGGAATGGGAATCGGAATGGTTTTTTGGTCCATTGCTGAACCTATAAGTCATTATATGGCACCACCTGTGGCGCAGCCAGGAACTCCACAAGCTATGCATGATGCTATGAGAATTGTATTTAATGATTTTGGTATTCATGTTTGGATTATTTATGCGGTTTGTGGTTTAGCTCTAGGTTATTTTCAGTATCGAAAAGGGCTTCCTTGCTTAATTAGCTCGGCTTTTTATCCAATCCTTGGTGATCGCATTCGCGGACCTATTGGTAAGACCATTGATGTAATAGCGGTATTTGCTACGATGTTTGGTGTAGCGACAAGCTTGGGACTAGGAGCTGGCCAGATTGCAACAGGAATAGAGTATATCTGGGGAATTAAAGCTACACCTGGTATGACTGCTATTATTATTGCAATTATGACAGCAATATTTACGCTTGCTACTGTATCTGGATTGCATAAGGCGATGCAGGCTGTTGCTGACGTGAAGGTATGGCTTTCAATTGGATTTATGGTATTTATTTTCCTATTTGGTGGAATGGTATTTATACTAAATACTTTTACACACACACTTGGTGATTATATTCAAAACTTTATAGGACAGAGTATGTGGATGGGCAATATTGAATGGACTAAAGCTTGGCCAGTATTCTACAGAGCTTGGTATATTGCGTGGGCAGGATTTGTAGGTCAGTTCATAGCACGTGTTTCCAGAGGCCGTACTATTCGTGAGTTTATACTTGCATCAGTGTTCTTACCTTCTGGTTTCTGCTTCTTATGGCTTGCAATCTATGGTGGAGCTGCATTTAATTTAGATGCATTGTCAAATGGTGCAATTCAGGCAGCTGTTAAAACTAATATTTCCACTGCTTTATTTGTAACATTACAGCATCTACCACTTTATGTTATCACTGCGCCATTGGCTCTTATCCTAATCATTACGTCTTTTGCAGGAGCTGCTACTTCAGCTACGTATGTATTAAGTATGCTGACATCTGGAGGAGATTTGAATCCAAGTAAAAAACTAAGTGGATTTTGGGGAGTTGCTCAAGGAGCTGTTACTATAATGATTATTTTAGTAGGAGGAACTGCTGCAATAAAGACACTTCAAACGGCTTCCATTGCTGCTGCCTTTCCGTTTATGCTGATTATGCTTGTCATGTGCTATAGCATATACAAGGCTCTTCAGGAAGAGAAAGTTTAAGGAATAAATAGTAGTATTTAAAAATGATAAATTAAAAGTATATTTAACTAAGTAGTAAGTAAATATTATTGAAATATTTAAGAAAGAAGGTGCAATATGAATAATATTTATGATGTTATTATAATTGGATCTGGTCCAGCAGGACTTTCTGCAGCTATATACTCAGCGAGAGCTAGACTAAAAACTTTGATACTGGAGAGAGTCAAAGTAGGCGGACAAATTGTAATTACAGATGAAGTAGCTAATTATCCAGGATCAGTTCAGCATGCTACAGGACCAAGTTTAATTGCTCGAATGGAAGAGCAGGTTGAAAGCTTTGGTGCTGAAAGGAAAAAAGATAACATAAAAGAAGTTGATTTTAGTGGAAAGATAAAAAAATTAAAAGGTGAAAAAGAAGAGTATTATGCTAAATCTGTAATTATTGCTTCAGGAGCTAACCCTAGAAAAATTGGTTGTCCAGGAGAAAATGAATTGATAGGTAAAGGTGTATCTTACTGTGCAACTTGTGATGCTGAATTCTTTGAGGGCTTAGAAGTTTTTGTAGTAGGTGGAGGAGATTCAGCTATTGAGGAAGCTATTTATTTAACAAAGTTTGCTAAAAAGGTTACTATAGTTCATAGAAGAGATGAATTAAGAGCTGCAAAATCAATACAAGAAAAGGCTTTTAAAAATCCTAAAATTGAAATAAAGTGGAATTCAGTAATCACTGAAATAAAAGGTGATGGAATAGTGGAGTCAGCAGTATTTAAGGATACTAAAACAGGCGAGTTAAGCGAATATTTTGCAGATGAAGAAGATGGAACTTTTGGAATATTTGTATTCGTTGGTTATTTACCTACAAATCAATTAGTTAAAGAACTAGTTGATACTAGTGAAGCAGGATATATTGTAACTAATGATAAGATGGAAACTAATATTGAAGGTGTATTTGCAGCAGGAGATATTAGAGAAAAACCATTGAGACAGGTAGTTACAGCTGCTGCTGATGGTGCTATAGCTGCTGTACAAGCAGAGAAATATATAGAAAAAAATTTTGAAGAATAGAGGGTGAAGTTAATATGATAATTTTAGACAAAGAGACATTTAATGGTGAGGTTTTAGAATCTGAAGGTTATACACTTGTTGATTATTATGGAGATGGTTGTGTACCTTGTCAGGCTTTGTTGCCAGATATAGAAGAATTATCGGTTAAATTTGAAGGAAAAGTTAAGTTTTGTAAATTAAATACTACAAAGGCTAGAAGATTAGCTATTTCACAAAGAGTACTTGGACTTCCTACAATTATACTTTATAAAGATGGACAAAAAATTGAAGAAGTTATAAAGGATGATGCTACAAAAGCAAACATTGAAGCAATGATAGTTAAACATATTGGTGCTTAATTAAGTATATTATACGAGGAGGAAGAATAATGAGTTTATTAGAAGGAAAAAAAATAATTGCAATAGGTGACAGGGATGGAATTCCAGGTCCAGCTATCGAAGAATGTGCTAAAAGTGCGAAGGCAGAAGTTGTATTTGCTTCCACAGAATGCTTTGTTTGAACAGCCGCAGGTGCTATGGATCTGGAGATCCAACAAAGAGTAATTGATTTAACTTCAAAATATGGTGCTGAAAATGTGATTGTGTTAATAGGAGGAGCTGAAGCAGAGGCTTCAGGACTATCAGCAGAAACTGTAGCTGCTGGAGATCCAACTTTCGCAGGACCACTTGCAGGAATTGCATTAGGTCTTGGAGTGTATCATGTAGTAGAACCAGAAGTTAAAGATGAATTTGATGCAGCTGTTTATGATGAGCAGTGTGGAATGATGGAAATGGTTCTTGATGTTGATGCAATTATTAGTGAAGTAAAGCCTATTAGAGATGAATATTCAAAGTACAATAAATAGTCATCAACAACTTTAACGGTCTAAAAATGGCATGCAGAAATGCATGCTGTTTTTGAATATACAATAACTGAACATAATGAATGGAGGTTTTAAAAATGAGTTTTCCAGTAATAAAAAAAGCGGCGTATGTATTAGTAAATACACCAGATATGATATTGCACAATGGTACTACTCAAACCCTAGAAAGAGAAACAAATCCAGAATCGGAATATTTAAAGGAGATACAAAATCACTTAAGATCTTTTGAAGATGTTGTTAGTTATGCACCAAATCAAACTTATATTGGAAACATGACTCCAGAAGAATTAAGTGAAAGAAAAAGACCATGGTATGATGAAAAGGTTGAAGGTTTGTCCAGATTTGGTAAGTTTGGTGAAATCATGCCTCAAGATGAATTCTATGGTTTGATGAAGATAAGTGACGTATTTGATCTTGTTTTATTAGAGAAGAATTTCACAGAGGCTGTTAGAGAAAAGTTTAAGTCTCATGCTGTTTTAAAGATTAAAGCTGACGAGTTAAAGGAAGGAATAGACTTATCTGAAATAGAGAAGCTAATAGAAAATCATATAGCTGAAGGGTTATATGATAATGGCAAGCTTGTTGGTTGTGTAAAAAGAGCTCACGAATTTGATAAAAATCTAACTTCACATATTATTGTTGAAAATTTAGCTGTTAAGGCATCTGGGGTACTTGCATTAATGCATCTAGTAAAGAACTCAGGGGTAGACGTTAATCAGGTAGAATACTTAATTGAATGTTCAGAAGAAGCCATAGGTGATATGAATCAGAGAGGCGGCGGAAACATAGCTAAGGCTTGTGGCGAAATTGCAGGAATTAAAGGTGCTACAGGTTCAGATATGAGAGGCTTTTGTGCGGGTCCTTCACATTCAATAGTTGCAGCAGCAGCATTAGTTAAATCAGGAATTTACAAGAATGTAATAGTTTTTGCTGGTGGAGCTACTGCTAAGCTTGGAATGAATGGTAAAGATCATGTTAAAAAGGGATTACCTGTTTTAGAAGATTGCTTAGGAGGATTTGCAATACTAATATCTGAAAATGATGGTGTGAGTCCAATTTTAAGAACAGATGTAATAGGAAGACATAGCATTGGACATGGTGCTGCACCACAAGCAGTTTTGGAAGCATTGGTTTCAGATCCATTAAGTAAGAATGGACTAAAAATTACCGATGTTGATAAATTTGCTCCAGAACTTCAAACTCCAGATTTAACAGAACCAGCAGGAGCAGGAGATGTTCCAACTCAAAACTATAAGATGATAGGAGCGCTTGCAGTAAAGAGCGGACAATTAGAGAGAAAAGAGTTAGCAAATTTTGTTGTAAAACATGGATACCCAGGATATGCACCAACACAAGGTCATATACCATCAGGAGTACCTATAATTGGTCATGGTATTGAACATATAATGGCAGGAAAATTAAATAACTTTATGTTAATAGGAAAAGGAAGCTTGTTCTTAGGAAGAATGACTAACTTGTTCGATGGAATTTCAATTTTGGTTGAAAAAAATAATGGTGATTCAGATAGTTCGGCTGCAGCAGTTTCAAAAGAAGAAATTAAGAACATGATAGCTGAAGAATTAAAAAAATTTGCATCTAAAATGATGGAAGAATAAATAATGGTATTATAGACATTAGGAAGTATTGAATAGATGCTAATAAAAAAGGAGGGAGCAACGTGGAGCAAACTAAAAAAGTAATTGCAGAAGTATTTGATGAAATAGCTGATGGAATTATAAGTGGAAGTTTCGGAAAAAGAGTTAAAATTGGATTAACCACTTTTGGTTCAGAACATGGTGTTGAAGAGATGATGAAAGCTGCAGCACTTGCCAAGAACAAATATGGTGATTTTGATATAGTTTTAATAGGTCCTAAAGTTGAAGGAGACTTTGAAATAGTTGAAGTTAGTGATGCTGAAGAAGGTCATAAAAAAATGGTGGAATTGTTAGATAATAAAGTAATAGATGGATGTGTCACTCAGCATTTTGATTTTCCTATAGGGGTTTCAACAGTTGGAAAAGTTATTGCACCAGGTTTAGGAAGAGAAATGATAATTGCCACAACTACAGGAACAACAGCTACTCATAGAGTTGAAGGAATGATTAAAAACACTATAAATGGAATATCTGTTGCAAAAGCTTGCGGTATTGAAGATCCTAAGGTTGGCATATTAAATGTAGATGGAGCTAGAGGAGTTGAGAGAGCACTTAAAGAATTACAAAGTAGAGGATATAAGTTTACTTTTAGTGAATCCTTGAGAGCTGATGGGGGTTCAGTTATGAGAGGAAATGACCTGCTGGCAGGAACACCTGATGTTATGGTTTGTGATTCATTGACAGGAAATTTATTAATAAAGATATTTGCTTCATTTACAACAGGTGGAAACTATGAAACTACTGGATATGGATATGGTCCAGGAGTAGGAGAAGGCTATGATAAGATAATTAATATAGTATCAAGAGCATCTGGAGCTCCATTAATTTGTGAAGCATTAAAATATTGTGCACTTTCTGCAAAAAATAATTTACTGCAGCTTGCTGATATTGAGTATAAAAATGCTAATGCAGCGGGTTTAAAAGAAATAATAGGAAAAATACTTGAAAAAGATAAACCAGCAGCTGCAGCAGAAGAAGTTAAGATGCCACCTAAAAAAGTAGTAACATACGGAATACCTGGAATTGATATTCTTGAGCTTGAAGATGCTTGTAGATCACTTTGGAAGGAAGGAATATATTCTGAGAGCGGAATGGGATGCACTGGTCCAATAGTTTTGGTAAGTGAAGATGAAAGCGAAAACGCTGTTAATATACTTATAAAGAATGGATTTAAATAGTCCTAATTTAAGACCTTTCATAGTAAGGTGATTTTATGGGAGAAAAAATAAAAATATGGACCAGACAAGATGCAAGCATTCTTGATGTTTTAGAGGATGAAGGAAGGTATATTGCAAAAAGAGAATATATAGAACAGAAACTAGAAGATTGTGCAAAATATTATCTTGAGGTGTATTCTTGGTACACTAGGAAAGCAAGTGAAATAGTTGATAAACCTCAAGATGTAAAATATCCTATATGGGTTTCGGTAACTTCTGATTTTATGCTTCAACAGACGCCTGATACGGTTATATTAGAGCTTTTAGTGGATAAGAATTTGGTTATTGTAACGGATTCAGAAAAATGGGGTAGGATAGTTAATTTATGGTATGTTCCGCTAAATAAGAAGGATGAAGATGCATATGATAAAAAACTTAAAGATTATGGAATATCAAATCACTCAAATGCATATATGAGCAGTTTTTATCCTCAGCTTAAAAGTGAAATAATAAAAAGCTGGAACAGACTATTTGATAATTCTTATTCATTGTCAAATTTGAAACAGGGTACAATTTGGGAGGTGAAAAAAGAATGGGTACAAAGAGTGATAAGATAATATTGTATACTTCCCAAAGTCCCATAGTTATTAAGACTTTACTTGAACAGAAGGTATGCTATGTAAAAAGAGAATATATTGTAAAAAAGTATCAAGAGGTTTCCGGTATATTTTTAGAGGCATATAATTGGTATATAGATAAAGCACAAAATATTGTAAAAAAGCCTGAACATGCTGAGTATCCATTTTGGACACATACTAAAGTGGATTATGCTGGATGGTATCCAGACAATTACCTACTTTCTTTGGAAGTGCCTGTAGAAGAATGTGTTTTTTTTAGATATGAAGATTGGAATAAGATTTTAAATCTAAAATATTTAGCTGCTGATGAAAAAGATGAAAGAATACACAAAGATATATTGACAAAGTTTAATATTTCAATTGAGTCAGACATATTTACCAAGCCTTTTTATCCAAATTTGAAACCAGAAGTAAAAAGAAGCTGGGATAACTTATTTAAATACGATAAGTTAATAAAATCAGGAGTTATGCAGGAAGAAGATTTTCAATCAAGCTTATGGAAGCTTGCAAAAGAATGGATTGTTGATATTAGAAAATAAGAGAAAAAAATTAATAAGCAGGGGAGCTTAAAATGTTCCCTTGCTATATTTATTTGTTTACAAGAATGTATTTGTAAACAAATAAATGAAGTATAGAAGTTTAAGGTTAAATACATTTTCATTTGTAAATCTTTCCTATATTATTTCAATATTTTTTTAAAAATTTAGAAAAAACTTTTTATTGTTTGTAAATGGCACATCAAATTGTGTCTATAAAGATGAAAAATTTTTTTACTTGCTTAACTAATGTTAATAATTTATTCATAAATAGACATATTATTGCCATTAAATTGACACATATTACACATATTATATACATATAGGTTAGTTATTTAATTTTACTAAAAAATTTAAGTGGAATTTTAGATGCAATTAAGAATAATAAAAAGAAATGTAAAATTAATTGTAACTTTGTATGATGTAATATGACTAGGTACAATGATATCTATGAAGGAGGAGAGGTTTATGTCAAGTATTTCATCTTTACAACAATATCAAATGTCCAGCATGCAAAATGAGTGTTCAACATTATTAGGAACGTCGTCATCTGACCCAATTATACAAAGTATAGAACAAGCAATAAGTCCAACAAATTTGTATGAAAAAGGACAACAAGCTTTACAAACTAATACTGTAAATAGTCAAGCATCTTCAGAACAAGCCAATATATTAGCTCAATTTAGTGCTTGTGCTAATGATTTATATCAATGTTCAAGCCAATTACAGACAAATACTGATTATGGAAGTGTGGTTTCTAATACAGTTAGTTCGGTAAATAATGACAATATAAAAAGTTTTGTGAATGCCTATAATTCTATGGTTAGCTTTGTTAGTGAGAATCAGCAATATCTAAATACATCCATACTGAATAATTTATCTAATGATTTCAATAATGCTTCCTCAGATTTACAGTCTATAGGTATTACAAAAAATAGTGATGGTACATTAAACATAGATCAAGATACTTTAAATGATGCATTACAGAATAATGTATCAACAGTACAATCAGCATTTAGTAGTTTTGATGGAATAGCAGTAACAGCTGGTGGAGATGCCCAAGCTATTACAGAAAGTTCTTTATCTACATATGCTAATCAAATAAGCAGCACAAGTTCAAATAGTTCTGAAGTATATAATAATCTTGTGGAACTACAACAAGATTATCAATGGTCATCACTGATAAATTCATTTGCATAATAAGCATAATGCAACATAACTAAAAGTGCAGTGGAAGTTTGAATTTTAACTTTTACTCCGTGATATATGATAAGTGCTTCATCACGGCTAAATATTTTAATTATTCTAGAGCTTGAAGATTTGGAAAACCTAAGAACTTTGTCAAACTCGGTTCCCTCAAACAGGACTAAAGTTCTAAGGCTTTCCAAATCTTCAAGCTAAGAATAATATTAAAACAATTTAGCTTATGTGATAAAACACTTATCATATATCACTGCATAAAAGTTAAAATTCAAACTAGCAAGTTCAAGTGTATGCACCTAATTGCATAGTTATAGGTAATTTTAGTAAGGAAAATTATATTTATAACTATAAGTTATAATGCTTAAAATTTAATACGGAGTATGCTTATATACTAATAAAATCAATTGCTTTCTACTTTATGGTAACACTTTTAAAAATATCGAGCATTTAGCATATTATAAAATATTTAAAATGCAATTAGTAATCAATCAGCTTATTATTTTGCAGACTATTCAATAATATATTGTCAAAATAGCTAAAATTTGAATACACTAGGTAATAAGTATTATGTGTACACGCAATGTACTAAGAAGTAACTTTCAACTGTATGCAGACTGATATATGCTGTGAAGGAAGATGCGAGCGAATTTTAGAAGTTGTTAAGCAGAGAGCTAAAATCTATGATTTTGTGCGAATCGCTTACTCCTCTGAGGAAACGAAGAGAAGTTTCCTTACTTGATCTTAAAAATGGCGTAATTTTTGCCAGGACGGCAAAAGCTCCGAAAGCGACAGGAGGTCGCATTTGAGGAGGTAGCCATTTTTCAATATCTCAAGCATTAGAACTTTTTAATGAAGTGAGTTTTTCTTCACAGCATATATCAGTTGGAATACAGTTGAAAGTTACTTCGCTTACATACGTTTGTGTCGCATAATTTTTAAATCGCGAAAGTTGAATTGCATAAGTATTTTATTGCATTTCATCATTTAATAGTGCCATGCGTATATGATCCTCCCATTTATCGTTTATTTGTAAGTACTTAGAGGCTAATCCTTCTTTATGAAATCCTAATTTTTCAGCTACCCTTAACGAAGCTTTATTTTTAGGCATGATGTTTGCCTCTATTCTGTGTAATTTATATTGATTAAATATAATATCGATACCTTTTCGAGCTGCTTCTGTAATGTAACCTTTATTGGTCTCGGATTCATCCATATTATAAGCAATATGACAGTTTAAAAAATTACCTCCTATTATGATATTAAAAATAACAGAACCTATTATTTTGTTAGTGCAATCTTTTTTAAAAATCCAAAATTCTACTAAACTGCCATTGGTGAAGGCAAGAAATTTGTCATCTAATAAATTTTCTTGAAATCCTAAAGTATAAAAACCTTCAAGTCTTGACGGTTCCCATTCTTTTAAGAAATTCTTATTTCTTGAATAGAAATCCAAAACTGATTTAGAAAATTGCTTGTCCAATATTTTTAAAGTAAGTCTTTCTGTCTCAAAAATTATTTCCATAAAAACACTTCCTAAAATTTTATAATATTACTTTATGCATTAGTTTAACTTTTATATTTTTCTCATAATAGTAGGAGCTTTTTAGTTTTTATACTTATACATTAAAATTATTTTTTTATTATACATATAATTTGTGTCAGTTTAGTGACAATTGAATGCCGCTTATGAATAAGTTGTTAATATTATTTGCTTTGATAATTTCCATATCCATAAAAAGCTAGTATGTGAATAATTCTAATTGTATTAAACATACTAAATCTATAACTTAGTTGTTCTAAAGGAGGTTTTATTATGTCAATTTTGAAGTATTTTCATAAAGTGAAAAAAAATAAAACTAAACAACAGCATGAGAAAATTGAAGAAAAATTGCAGCAGAAGATAAAACTTTCCTTAGATCTGAGTTCCAACATTAACAAAGTAAAAGAAAAAATGGGATTTTCAAGTGATGTAACAGTTAGAGAATTTACTGTTGATCCAGGAACTGAAATGAAGGCAGCAGTTATTTTTATTAAAGGTTTAGTTGAAAGAGAGGTTGTTAATGAACAAGTTATTGGGGCATTAATGTTAAATGATAGGTTTAGTAGTGTGAAAGATAATGTTGAATTTTTTCAAACTATAAAGGAATATGGCATACCTAATACTTACCTAAATGAAGAATTTGATATTAATAAAATAGTAAGTCAATTAATTGATGGAAATACTGTCCTGTTGCTGGATAAAATGGACAAAGTACTCATAATAGGAAGTTCAGGATGGAAAGATAGAGCAGTTTCTGAACCAACTTCTGAAAATGTAGTAAGAGGACCAAAGGATGGTTTCACAGAAAACATAGAAAACAATACTGCACTAATAAGGCGTCGTATAAAAAGTCCTGATTTAAGAGTTGAATTATTTAGGATAGGTACAAAGACTAAAACAATGGTATTAATGGTTTATCTTGAAGGTACAGTAAAAGAAGGGGTAGTGCAGGAAGTTAGAAAACGTTTGGGAAGGATTGAAATTGACGGTATACTTGAGAGTGGTTATATTGAAGAATTAATAGAAGATACTCCTATGTCTCCATTTCCTCAAATAGAGCATAGTGAACGACCTGATAAGGTTTCATCAGCAATATTGGAAGGAAGAGTTGCCATTCTTGTAGATACAACTCCTTATGCACTTATGGTTCCTACAATCTTTTTTCAGTTTATGCAGGCGGCAGATGATTATTATGAACGATTTCCCATAGGGTCCTTAACAAGATGTGTTAGAATTGTGGCTTATTTTGTTTCAGTTACTTTTCCTGCAATGTATATTGCATTAACAAGTTTTCATCAGGAAATGATTCCTACCACCTTGGCATTATCAATTGCAGCTTCCCGTGAAGGAGTACCTTTTCCCAGCATAGGAGAAGCATTTATGATGGAAGGTACATTTGAAATTTTAAGGGAGGCAGGTTTGCGTTTGCCTAGGCAGGCAGGTCAGGCTGTAAGCATAGTAGGAGGTCTTGTTATAGGTCAGGCTGCAGTTCAAGCTGGTATTGTTTCGCAAGCTATGGTAATTGTAGTATCCATAACAGGAATAAGTTCTTTTGCCATTCCAGCTTTTAATGCAGCAGCTTCAGGCCGCTTGCTTAGATTTCCTTTAATGATGCTAGCCTCCATACTTGGACTGCCTGGTATACTGGCAGGATTGAGTATAATAATTATTCATTTAAATAGCCTGCGTTCTTTTGGTGTAAACTACATGGAGCCTTTTGTATCAGCAAATAAAAATGAATTTAAAGATATTCTTATTAGATCTCCATGGTGGAGAATGAATCGACTTCCTAAGTATATTGCTAGAGGGGGGATTAGAAGAGAGATGCCTAATATGAAACCAGAACCAAAGGCAGATTCTGGTGAAGGTAATGATAATAAATCAAGTGATTATTAGCTTACATGGAGTGATTATCATCCAATTTGATAGAAGATTGGGGGAGAAATCAGATAATCTTGTTTTAGAGCAAAAGGAGAGGTGAAGATGAGGAAGATAGCCCTTATACTAGTTCTTATACTTTCCATTTTACAAACTGGGTGTTGGAATGCTAGAGAAATTGATGAACTTGGTTTTGTACTTAGTATCGCCTTAGATAAAACTAGTTCTGGATTTAAAGTAACAGCACAAATGGCAAGTCCAGAAACTTACAGCAAGACACCATCAGGTACTGGAACTACCCAAAAGCCTAAACCTTTTTGGGTAATTACAAGCAATGGTAAAACCATCTTTGAAGCAGTACGTAATATGGCTGCTGTATCTTCCCGCCGTATTTTTTGGTCTCATATCAAGGTAATAATTATAAGTGAGCAGCTGGCAAGAGGAAATACTCTTGAGATATTTGATTTTTTCGTTAGAAATCCTGAACTTCGTTTAAGAACTTTAATTGCAGTTACCCCCGAGGAAGCATCAAAGCTTATTGACGTTGTGCCTATAATGGAAAAGGATCCAGCACAATACTTGGAAAAAATAATTAAAAATGAAAAGTTAACTGGTAAATCCTATAGTATAATGTTAAAAGATTTTATGGAAGATTATCTTGATCCAAGTGTAGGTCCAGTAACTTCCAGAATTATTTTTGATAAATCAAAATCAGAACCAGTTTTAAAAACCAGTGGTGCATATGTTTTTGACGGCAATAAATTGTCTGCTACACTGAGCGAAAAGGATACAAGAGGACTTTTATGGATTAAAAATAAAATGGATGATTCCATAATGGTTGTAAATTGTCCATATGATAATAATCCTGTAACATTGGAAATTAAAAATGCTAAGTCATCCATTAAAAGTTACATGGAAAAGGATGTACCCCATTTTACGATTAATGTTAAAGTTGATGCTAATATTACTGAGCAATCTTGTCTTACAGATTTTAATGATAAACAGAAACTTCATGAACTGGAAATTGCACTTGGAACAGCCATTTCTAAGGATATACAATCTACCATAACAATGGCAAAGAACATGCAAGTAGACTTTCCGGGCTTAAGCCGCACATTACATAAACAGCATAAAGAGCAATGGCATCAAATATCTTCTCAATGGGATAAACTTTTTAGAAATAGTGAAGTTGCTGTTGATGTAAAAGTAAAAATTCATCATGTATCTTTGGCAAAGCCACTAGAACCAATAAAAACTCAAAAGAAAAATGCACAGTAAAGGAGCAATAGGTAATATGGTGAAACAAAAAGAAGTAATTAACAATAAGCAGTTTAGAGATATTATTATTGCCTTTATGTGGCCTGCAACAATCAATTATGGAAGTGGTATTTTAGCTAGAGAAGTGGGACGTGACATGTGGATAAGCGGAATTATAAGTATAGTTACCATACTTCTGTTTACTTATATTGTTATTTATGTTGGAAAACAGTTTCCAGATAAAACAATGGTAGAATACAGCCATAAGCTTTTAGGACGTGTATTTGGAAAAATTTTAGGATTGATGCTTACAATATATTTTTTCCTTCTTGCAGCTAGTTCAATATCAATGTACATACACCATCTTAGTGATTTCTTATTGCCTCAAACACCTTTTTTGGTGGTGTCTACACTGCATATTTTTGTGATATGCTATTTAGTATGGAAAGGACCTGAAGTCATTGCAAGAACAAGCGTCATTGCTTTTGGTGCAGCTATAATTTTTTATTTACTAGTTTTTATGGCTTCTTTAGCTGAAATAGACATTAATAGGATTACACCCATTTTTGACTCAGGAGTTATGCATGTATTTAAATCCAGTTTAAAAGGGGATACATTTGTTGGTCCTTCCCAAATGCTTATAGCAATGATTTTCCCAATGATCAGTAACAAGAAAAAAGCTTATGGTGCAGCTGCTTCAGGTTTATTAATTGGAGGTTCATTCTTTATTTTCTATTTTATTGTAGAATTGATGGTAATGGGGCCTCAGGTGGTAGCGTTAATGCGTATTGCCAGCATGGATTTTGTAAGATCTATTCAGATTACTCAATATCTACACCGTTTTGAATCATTTATGGTAGCTTTATGGTATTGGAGTATAATGAATCAAGCAGGGGTTATGACATTTTGTTCTTTAGAATCTTTTTATCAAACTACTGGAATAAAGAAGAGAAGTCCATTTATTATTGCTGCTTTTGGTTTAATTATGATAATTGTTACATATTATATAGGTCATGATAGGGTACTATTTTTAAAGTTAAGGGAACATATATGGCAGTACATTTCTCTTCCAGTTGATTTTGCAGTACCCCTAATACTACTTTTTGCATTGGTTATTAAAAAAATGCTTCTATCTTCTAAAGATAATAAATAAACACATATCATATGGGTTTAATACCATCTGATATGTGTTTGTTTTTAAGGTTTATAGATTAAAAAGTGCAATCCTCACCAGTAAATGTGCATTGGAATAATTTTTTCATTTGGTCAAAATCTATTTCTCTTGGGTTAGAACCTGTACATGCATCTGTAAGAGCATTTTTAGATATAAAGTCTACATTTGCATTAAAATCTTCTTCAGTTATACCATAATCTTTTAATGTTGATGGAATATCTAGCTGTTTATTCATATCTCTAATCATAGCTACTAATGAATCTGTTAAGTCAGCATCAGTAGTTCCAGTTAATCCTAAAGTTCTAGCTATAACAGCAAATCTG
The DNA here is from genome assembly GCF_033561535.1 of Clostridium sp. JS66. NCBI lineage: Bacteria > Bacillati > Bacillota > Clostridia > Eubacteriales > Clostridiaceae > Clostridium > Clostridium sp. JS66. The sequence continues at coordinate 2,463,239 of NZ_CP131467.1, forward strand.
CTTTCAGAAGCTTTTCTATTAAATTGAATTACATATGGAAGATATATGGCATTAGCACATCCATGTGGAATATGGAAAACGGCACCACTTTTATGAGCCATACTGTGTACTATTCCAAGTAAAGCATTTGAAAATGCCATTCCAGCTAGGCATTGAGCTATATGCATTTCATTTCTTGCTTCTTTATCTCCATTATAGGATTTAATTAAGTGTTCTCTTACCATAACTATTGCCTGCATTGCAAGTGGATCAGAAAAATGAGATCTTGCAGATGCAACATAAGCTTCAATAGCATGAGTTAAAGCGTCCATTCCTGTGTGAGCAGTTAATTTAGGAGGCATTGTTTGAGCCAAGGCTGGATCTATGATAGCTACATCAGGAGTTAAATTAAAATCAGCTAAAGGATATTTTATTCTAGCTTTGTAATCAGTAATTACCGAGAAAGCTGTAACTTCAGTAGCAGTTCCACTTGTTGATGGTATTGCTACGAATCTAGCTTTTTGTCTTAATTCTGGTATTCCAAAAGGAATTACAGCTTGTTCAAAAGTAAAGTCTGGGTATTCATAGAATATCCACATAGCTTTAGCAGCGTCTATTGGAGATCCGCCTCCTATTGAAACTATCCAATCTGGCTCAAAATCTCTCATTACTTGAGCACCATTAAAAACAGTTTCAACAGATGGGTCTGGTTCAACACCTTCAATTAATTTAACTTCCATACCAGCTTCTTTTAGGTAGTTTTCTACTTTTTCAAGAAAACCAAATTTTTTCATTGAACCGCCACCAACAACTACTACAGCTTTTTTTCCCTTTAAGTTTTTTAATTCAGCTAAAGAATTATCTCCGAAATAAAGATCCCTTGGTAATGTAAATCTTGACATTTTTTACCCTCCTTTATTTTAAAAAAAATTATAATTATGTATTGAAGAAACAGTCAATATTATTATATCACAATTTTCAAAAAAATGAATATAATAGTCGAAAAAAATACTATTTATATGAATATTGTGATTAAACGGTAAATTTGTTTACCATTTGTGAAATTTTTTGTGAAAGTTCAGCTTGACTTTGTGAAGATAATGATATATCTTCAATTGCTTTAGTAACTTCATTTACACTCCCAATGATTTCTTCAGAACCAGATGCAGATTGCTCTGCTGTGGAAGCTGCATCTTCAATGGCTGTATTCACCTGTGATACTACCTCTTTTATTTGATTTAAGGAATTATTTATACCATTTGATATATCATTTATAAATTCAGCATCCTTTTCGTATTGAATTCCTGTATCCATGAGCAATTGATAATTAGGGGTAACTACGTTTGCTATATAGTCAAGTATTTCATTACCACTTTTGGATATATTATTAAAAGCACTTTCTACAGCAATTACCATTTGGCTTATACTTTTAACCGATTTTGAGGATTCTTCTGATAATTTTCTAACTTCTTCAGCTACAACAGCAAAGCCTTTTCCTTGTTCTCCAGCTCTTGCAGCTTCAATTGCTGCATTAAGTGCAAGAAGATTTGTCTGTTCAGATATGCTTGCAATAGATGCTGACATAGTTTTAACTTCAGAAACAATCTTTCCATCTTCAATTGCCTTTATAATATTTTTTCTCTTTTCATCATATATTGTTTTACCTTCTTCTATACTGCTTGAAGCCTTTTCCTTTATACTAATTGCGCGTTTTTTTATGTCAGCTGAAGAATTTGCTGCTTCATTTGCCTTAAGGGAAAGTTTTGTTATGTTTTCATTTATTTCTTGAGTTGATGCGCTTATTTCCTCTGTGACACTACTTAAATTTTGAGAACCTTTAGCTATTTGGTTTGTTGATTCATTTACTGAAGACATCATTGAAGAAATTTCTTCTGTAGTTGCAGATAACTCCTGGCTTGAAGCATTCATATGATCTGTACTCTGCATTATTTCTTTTACTAAAGCTTTTATACTTTCACCTGCAATATTCAGCTTTTCAGCTATCATACCTATTTCATCATTGCTAGTAAGTTCTATAGATTTATTTAAAACTCCATTACTTACATCCTCACTGAATTTAAAAATCTTATTAATTTCATTTAATGCAGAATTTGTAATTTTAATACCCAATAATGTTGATATAATAAAACTTATTAAAGTAACAGAAATTATAACTAAAAGTGAGCTTTTGTATGTAATATAGCTTGAATTATTTCTAGTATCTGCTCTTTTTACAGTTATACTAACTAACTTTTCAATAGTTGTAGTCAGTTTTTCTCTGTAGGATGCTGCTTTTTTATTCAGATTAGCTGCTTCGTCATATTTCCCTTGAGACATAAGATTTAGTATGTCATTGCATACATTTCTCCAGTCCGTTAGTTCAGTATCTAGTTCATCTACTAAACTTTTTTCTTCAGGAGTTAAATTTGATTTCTTATATGAGCTTAAAAGTTCATTATTCCTATTTTTTAATGTATTACTAGTATTTATAGTATCTTGAGCTTTGCTGGCATCTCTACTTTCTACAAGATTTATTATTTCAAGTCTCAAATGAAGAGTATTTGTATCAAACTCATTTAAAGCTTGTAAAGTTTTCATGTCATTATTATATAATTCATTTGACACTGCATTTATTTTCTTCATGCCAACTCCACCAATTATGCCTGCAACCAAAACAAACAGTGCTGCAAATAAAAATCCCGATAATAATTTTTGCTTCATTTTTAAATTACTAAATAACTTCATAATAATCCTCCTAAAATTAAGTTTTTTATTAATTCTTATTAAATACTATGTAATATTAATTATTAAATAATATATTTTATATTATACACCAAAATGTAGAAGAAAAAAAGTATAAATTTTCATATTTTAAATAATTAATATAGCAACAATAGAAAATTTCCTTATTTGTTAAAAGCATATTGACATGTATATCACGCTGCGATATAATATGTCACATCAAGATATATCACGTTGCGATATATCGAAGAGTGACATGAAAGGACAGATAGTGATTATGATTATAAAAGATTTTATTCCTATGAGTGAAACTGCTTATTACATTCTTTTGTCATTAACTGAGGAGAGGCATGGATATGCAGTTATGCAGTATGTTTCAAAGCTTACAAATGAAAGGATTAATTTAGGACCTGGTACTTTGTATGGAACATTATCCAAGCTTGAAAAAACAAATTTAGTTATGATTACAAAACAGGAAAATAAGCGTAAATATTATAAAATTACTGAACAAGGAGAAGAAGTATTGGAAGCTGAAATTCAACGTATTGAAGAACTTTATACAAACGGTAGGGAGGTATTTAGTAATGGCAGAAAGTAAAAAGTATGTTAGAAAGTCTTTTTTAGTTCATCAATATGAGAAGGAAGAAGAATTTTTATCTAATATAGCTAAAGAAGGATGGCATTTTGTAAAACTTCATAAGGGAATACCAACAAAATATGAATTTGTTAAAGGAGAAAAAATAGATTACATATATCAACTTGATTTTGTGACAGCAGAAGAGGATACAGAGGATTATCATCAGTTATTTGCAGATGCAGCATGGGATGAAGTTTATTCCTGGTGTGGAATTGGGGGAAAGTGGTACTATTTTAGAAAAGTTCAATCTCCAGGTGAAGAGGAAAGAATTTTTACTGATTCTGAGTCAAAATATAATATGTATAATAAACTTTGGAAAAAGTTTGGATTGTATTTAATGTTTTCAATATTTCTTGAAGTAAGTGTATTAATAAGACTTATAGATAGAATAACTCGTGTTGGTATAGTATCATCAGAAGGCATTTTTCTAACTGTATTAAGTTGTATGTTTATTTGTTTCATAACACTGTTTATATATGCTATTACAGGAATAATAATAGAGAAAAACAAAATAAAAAGAAGATTAGATGCAATGTTATAATAATTAAACAATTGTCAATTATTGTGTATTAATTGGGGGAGAAATTAATGGTTAAAAAAAATAATGATACTGAATATAAAGTTTTCTATATGCTAATAGGGATGTCACTTGGAATATGTTTAGGAAAAGCTTTTGGTAATTTAAATATGGGCATGGGGATAGGTATGTTATTAGGAACGATGGCTGATTCATTAGTATATTCTAATAAAAAGAAACAAAAGAAGTGATTAACAAAGATTATTTCCAAGCAGCTAGAGGATGATTTTTATCTAAAAACATGTTATTCTATAAAAGGTTATAGTGCATGTCTATTTTTGTAATGAAAGGTCATTTATACTATAAAATGTGAATTTTATACTTGTTAATTACAAATTTTAATATAGACAATACACTTTAATGTATAACATACGAGGGGGATGAAATTATGAAATTATTTAGAAAAGCTACTGTTGTTGTAATGGTATTTATTGTAATGTTAAGCTTAGTAGCATGTGGTCCTAAACCAGAAGAAACTGTTAAAAGTTTTTTTGATGCAGCTAAAAAATCTGATATTACTACTATGGCTACTTACATGAAAAAGGATGGAGACAAGGGTAATTTTAAATTTGATAACCAGGAACAAGAAAAAATTGTAAAAGCAGTTTTTGCAAAATTGAGCTATGAAAAAGTTTCATCAAAAGAGGATGGAAAAAATGCTACTGTAAAGGTAAAGGTTACATCATTAGATTTGCCACAGATATATGGTAAGGTTGTCACTAATATGCTTCCTTTGCTTATTTCTTCAGCTATGGCAAATAACTCAAATGAAAATGATGCAAAAAATCAGTTGATGCAGGGATTCTTAAATGCTATAAATGATCCTAATGCACCAAAAACAACAACAGAAGTTGATATTAAGCTAGTAAAATCAGATAAATCATGGCTAATAGAGCCAAATGATGATTTATTGAATGCTTTAACAGGAAATTTAAGTAAGGCATTATCAAAAACAGGTAATATAAATAACAATAAAAATTAGTAAAAAGTAAATGGAGGAAGTTATATGTCAAAAGTTGAAAAAGCTGCTGAGAAGCATGGCAAAGGATATAATTGTGCACAAGCAGTAGCATGCTCATTTTGTGAAGAAATGAAAATAGATGAAAGCACAGCAAAGGAAATTTCTAAAAAGTACGGAGGCGGAGCGTTTAAAACCTGTGGTGCTGTTATGGGAATGTATATAGTAAATAACTCTATGAGTGGAGAAAGAGACTTAGATAATCCTGCAGAGTGGAAAAATATTAATAATGAACAACTACAGGAGCTAGAAAAAACATTTAAAGATAAGAATGGCAGTGTTATATGTGCTGAATTGAAAGGACGAACTGGAAATAAGGTATTACGTTCCTGCAGAGGTTGTGTAGAAGATGCAGCCATGATATTAGAAAAATACTTAGAAAATCAAAAGTAAGCTGATAAAGGGTTCCTAGTTTGGAATCCTTTATAATTTCTACTAAAATAAAGAAAGGTGATTACAATGAAGGATACAATAAAAAGAATTAGAAAATTTAGAACTGATAGAGATTGGGATCAATTCCATACACCAGCAAACATATCTAAAGCAATTTCAATTGAAGCTGCTGAACTTTTAGAAAACTTTTTATGGGATGAAGAAAATTATGACAAAGAACATGTACTTGAGGAGCTTGCCGATGTTATGATTTATTGTATACATATGGCAGATTCTCTAGAGGTTGATTTAGAAGATATTATGAATAGTAAAATGGATAAGAATGAAAAGAAGTATCCAGTTGAAAAAGCTAAGGGAAATAGTAAAAAATATACTGAATTATAGGAGGAATAGTTATGTCGATTAAATTTCCAGAAAACTTTTTATGGGGAGGAGCTACAGCTGCTAACCAGTGTGAAGGCGCATATAATGAAGATGGTAAAGGGTTATCAACTCAGGATATAGCACCAAAAGGTATAAAGGGACCTATAACTAAGGAACCAACAGAAGATAATATGAAGCTTATTGGAATAGACTTTTACCATAGATATAAGGAAGATATAAAGTTGTTTGCTGAAATGGGCTTTAAAACCTTTAGATTATCCATTGCATGGTCAAGAATATTTCCAAATGGTGATGATAAAGGGCCAAATGAAAAAGGACTACAATTTTATGATAATGTATTTGACGAATTAGCTAAGTATGGAATTGAACCTTTAGTTACAATTTCACACTATGAAACACCACTGGCACTTGCTAAAAATTATGATGGATGGGTTAACAGAAAGCTTATAGGATTTTTTGAAAACTATGTGAGAACAATATTTACAAGATATAAAGATAAGGTAAAATATTGGCTGACCTTTAATGAAATAAACTCAGCAACTCATGAACCTTATATGAGTGCAGGTATTATGACACCGAAGGAAAAATTAAGTAAGCAGGATTTGTATCAAGCAATGCATCATGAATTAGTGGCCAGTGCATTGGCAGTAAAAATTGGTCATGAAATAAATCCAGAATTCAAAATTGGGTGCATGATTCTTGGAGTACCAAACTACCCATTAACTCCAAACCCAAGTGATGTACTTAAAGCCATGGAACAGGATAGACAAAATCTTTTCTTTGCAGATATTCATGCAAGGGGACAATACCCAAGATATATGAATAGATTTTTTAAAGAAAATAACATAGAAATTAAAATGGAATCTGGTGATGAGGAAATATTAAAAAATACAGTTGATTTCATTTCCTTCAGCTACTACATGAGTGCTTGCGCAACTTCAGATCCAGAAAAGAATAAAAAAGGAGAAGGCAATATTATTGGTGGAATACCAAATCCGTACTTGAAAGCTTCAGATTGGGGATGGCAAATAGATCCAGAAGGATTAAGATACATACTTAATTTGTTATATGACAGATATCAAAAACCATTATTTATAGTTGAAAATGGCTTAGGTGCTGTTGATGAATTAATAACTGATGAAAATGGAAATAAGACTGTAAATGATAATTATAGAATTAATTATTTAAGAGATCATTTAATTCAAGTAAGAGAGGCCATTGAAGATGGTGTTGAACTTTTGGGATACACTACTTGGGGATGCATAGATCTAGTTAGTGCATCAACTGCTGAACTTAAAAAGAGATATGGCTTTATATACGTAGACAGACATGATGATGGAAGTGGAACTTTAGAAAGATATAAGAAAAAGAGCTTCTATTGGTACAAGAAAGTCATTGAAACTAATGGTGAAGAACTTTAAAATGTACAAAAATTTAGACTATCAATTTCTTTTGGGATGTTTCTATAAAATAAGAGTTGACTTGTTTTTAAATTTAATATATTAAGTTTTCAGCAGATTCCGTTTTGACTTTCATAGGGGCTGTTGTATTAAGTATAAGTACTACAATATATTGTGTTGCTTTTTTATTTGCAAAACAACGTATTGTATGTAAATTACTTAGTGCAGCAGCCTCTTTTGTAAAATAAATCATAAATAAGTCGTATAAAAATATGTAACCAGGTATATCAATTTTAACCATTATATAGTATAATATTACTATATAATGTAAAGTACTATATATAATAATATGTGTAATAGAATGATTCTTCTAAGGGGGTTAAAGTGTTGCAGTTTGATAAAGAAATATTGAAAGGATATATTGACACAATAGTATTAAGTATTTTACAAAATGCGGATATGTACGGGTATGAAATTGCCAAAATGATAAAAGAAAAATCAAAAGAAGAATTTGAAATGAAGGAGGTTACTTTATATGTATCTTTAAAACGTTTAGAAAAAAAGAACTACTTAAAAGGTTATTGGAATGATAATAAAAGCAGTGGAGGTGGAAGAAGAAGATACTATACAATTACTGAGGAAGGCAGAAATTATTTTTCAATCAAGGTAAAAGAATGGAGTTTTTTAAAATTGTTGCTAAATAATTTTATGGAGGTTATATTAGATGAATAAGATTGAAGAGTATATTGATAGTATTTATGGGAATTTTGACAATTCAGATAAAGATGCAAAAATATCAAAAGAAGAAATGAGAAATTATTTGTATGAGGAAGTGGAAGAATTAAAGAAACAAGGATTGAGTGAAGAGGAGAGTATATTTAAAGTTTTGCAGTGCTTTGGACAAGAAAATACTGTGGTAGCTGAAATGAACAGCGTATTAAAGAATCGTAGTATATTTACAAAAATGCTTATAAAAGCTGGTGCTATTATTTTTATAATAGGGATATTTTTTCAAATTATTGGGATATTATGTAATGGTGAAAATATTCAATATTTTAATGAAGATTTAGTTAAAAATGGATTTAAAAATATTTCGTATTTAATATTTATGATTTCTCTAGCAATTTGGGATATAGCATTTTATTATTACTATTTTATTAAAAAGCTTGAATTGGTTTTAACAGCATTTATAGTTTGCGATTTTGTTATATGTGTACCTTTAACTTTTGTATGGATTTATTTTCCTCATCACATTATAGGAAGTTTGGCATTTATATTGGGAATTACCTTTGTTATAACTTTACTTTTAAGAATATACTATATTAAAGTTAAAAAATAGCACTAAGCACAGTACGAAAAGCATATATATTATTTTTTAAGTTAAGGTAGAGCTGGAAGTTTGTGAAAGTCTAGCAACTTGATGAAATTCGCTTTTCTTAAACAGGGCTAAGGTTTTCACAAACTTTAAGCTAAAAATAATAAGAAACAATTTAGCTGATGTAATGAAAAACTTACCATTGTTTATTTAACTCTAAGCCCTTCAGGAAGCATATTAATGAGCCAAGCTAAAATACACCATCTTTTAGAAACGTATATTTTTTTCTTCTTGCTTACTATAGCATCATATATTTGATCAGCTGCTTTATCAGCACTGATAGCCCAGAAAACTTTTGACATATCAGCATTTTTAGTCATTTCAGTATATACCCAGCCAGGAAGAACCTCTGTTACATATACATTTTTATTTGATCTATTAAATAGTATTCTTAGTCCTCTCAAATAACTTGATATAAAAGCCTTTGATGCACAATAGGCATTAGTTCTATCACTGTATGTAATTGCAGACATAGAAGAAATACCAACTATATGTCCATGATTCTGATTAGAAAAATATTGAGCAGCAGCATTAGCCATGGATGAGAAGCCTGATACATTTGTATCTATAGTTTCTTTATCTTTATTCCAATTGAGTTCAATATTTGGCCTTACAATGCCAGGGCATATTACAATTAAATCTAAGCCTCCAATTTCTTTTATAAGATCTTTTAAAAGGTAAATTGCTTCATCGGTTTTGGAAACGTCTATTTTCTTTATAAAAGTTTTAGTTGCTATGGATTTTTGAACTTCTATAAGGCGTTCTTCTCTTCTTCCAGCTAATCCAACCTCGTAACCATTTTTAGCTAATTTTTTAGCTGTTTCTTTTCCGATCCCAGATGTAGCTCCTATTACAATAGCTTTTTTCATTTCTATTCCCCCAATTATTCTATTCCTTTACTGATTTTATCTAGAAGGTTAATTAATGTATCTCTTTCAGAGTCTTTATCTAAAGCTCCAAGCACCTTTTTCCACAGCTGGTTTTCAGCATCTTCATGTAATTCGCTTATTTTAACACCATCTTGTGTTAATTCTAATGAATAGGAACGTCTATTTTTTGAGCTTATAACACGTTTAACCAAATTTCTTTTTTCAAGTCTGTCAACTGTGCTGGTAAGCGTACTTCCTGGTACATCCAAATATTGACTAATTTCCTTTAAAGCTGCATCAGGATATTTACTAGCTACTTTTAATACACTTAGTTCATTGCTTGTTATTCCATCAGGAAACATTGTATCTATATCACCTTGTAATTGTCTCAAGCGTTTATATATCTTGTGCATAACAGCATCAAATCTTTGAAATTGTTCTTCATTTACTTTATTCATATTAATTACTTCCTTTTAGTATTATTTCGATATAGTATTAATTCGATAGTGAAATAATACTGCATTTAACAAAATAAGTCAAGTGGAATTTTACTTAATAAAAGATGAAAAATGATGTATGCTATAATGTATAAGATATGTTATAATATACACAATATAAAAAATACAAAATTGAGAAAGGCTGATATGAATTGAACGATCCGACATATAATATAGGCTCTGTTTTGAAAAGAGTAAGGTTTGAAAGAGAATTGACATTGGAGGAAACATCTAATTTAACAGGTGTAAGTAAAGCAATGCTGGGTCAAATTGAAAGAGGGGAATCTAATCCTACAATATCAATATTATGGAAAATTTCCACAGGTTTGCGTATTTCATTTTCTGAACTTCTAGGAAGTGAAAATGATGATTATAAAGCAGTATCCATAGATGATATTGAGCCTGTATATGAATCAGATGGCAAAATGATATTATATGATGTATTTCCTTTCAATCCTTTATCAGGGTTTGAATATTTTTACATCAAATTACTTCCTGGTACACACCATGTTTCTACACCGCATCAGAGCTCAGTAGAAGAATATATTGTAGTAACAAAGGGAACTTTGAAGCTTACTCTAGGAGATCAAACCTTTGAACTTACTTCTCCAGCAGCATTAAGATTTAAGCCTAATAAAAGTCATACTTATAGTAATCCATATGATGAAGAAGTTATTTTTCAAAATGTAATTAAATATTAAAGAAAAACCAGTAATTTGTAATATAATTAAGATTTTATGATTTAATTTTTATGTATGCAATGTTTTTAGTTAAGAATTGATAATTAAGAATTAATAGTGAAGGATGGTTTTTAGCTGTCGCAAAAAATCTTTTAATTCGTATAAACTAGCTCAGCAATATTTTGTTTTAGCAAAATGAGCCTTAATTATTAATTCTTCGCTCTTAACTATTAATTAAATATATATTTTGAACTAATTTTAAAAACCTTGTATGTTATAACATAAAATATATGGTATAACATAATATAATATAAATATAAATGGAGGGTGATAATCATGGTTACAGAAAGAATTGAAAAGGCAAGAAAAAATTATATTAATGCAAAGCCTGCAATTTCCTATGAAAGGGCAAGAATTTGGACAGAATCTCACAAAAAGACAGAAGGTGAAGCAATTCCAATAAGGAGAGCTAAAGCTTTTAAAGATACTTGTGAGCAAATTGATGTTAATATTTTTGAAGGGGAGCTTATTGTTGGTGCTATTGGTGAATTTAGAAAATGTGGTATATTAACTCCAGAGTTCTCATGGACATGGGTAGATAGGGAAATGGATAACTTTGATAAAAGAGTTCAAGATCCATATGTTATGACAGATGAACAAAGAGCATTTGTTAGAAAAAATATATTTCCTTATTGGAAAGGAAAATCTTTAGAGGAATCTTTTTTAGCACAGCTTCCAAAGGAAACTGCAAAGGTGGCTGTTGATACTGGTATAGTTGATAATGATTCAAAATGGAGACAGGCAGTTGGTGAAATAACACCTGACTATCAGGATGTTCTGTTTAAAAAAGGTTTTGGTGGAATTATTAAAGAAGGTAAAGAAAATATATCAAAACTTTCTATTACTTCAGTAGAAGATATAAAAAAGAAGGATTTTTACAATTCAATTATAATTACTTCTGAAGGAATTATTACTCTTGCCAATAGATATTCTGAAAAGGCTAAGGAAATGGCAGAGGCAGAAAGGGATTCTGTAAGAAAAGCTGAGCTATTAAAAATATCTGAAATATGCAGTAAAATTCCTGAAAATCCTCCTGCAACTTTTTATGAAGCTATTCAATTTGTTTGGTTTACACAAGTTGGTGGAATATTAGCTGAAAATCCATTAGCACTTAATATAGGAAGATTCGATCAGTTTATGTATCCATATTATAAATCAGATATGGAAAAAGGAATTATGACAAAGGATGAAATTGAAGAACTTATTGAAGCATTTTGGATAAAGTTATCAGAGTGGGTTTGGACAATTTCTGCAAATACTGCTGAATTCTTTGCTGGATATAATCAATTTCAAAACTTAACAGTTGGTGGAAAGACAAGAGAAGGAAAAGATGCCACTAATGATCTTTCTTATATGTGTTTGAGAGCTACTGAAAGAGTAAAAACACATCAACCAGGACTAAGTGTTAGAATTCATCAAGATTGTCCAAGTAGCTTTTTAGATGAAGTTACTCATTTGGTAAGTAAGGGTACTGGTTTCCCAGCAATTCATAATGATAGTGCAGGATATCAAATGCTTATAAATGCTGGTTATGAACCAGAAGATGCTAGAGATTGGAACAACTGCGGCTGTGTAGTTCCTCATTTCCGTAAGACAGGTGAATGGACTTCAGCAGTAAATGTTAATTTTACTGCAGCTTTAGAATATGCCTTAAATAAAGGTGTAAGCAGAATTACTGGTGAAAAGATAGGTATGGATGAAAAAGATCCATCAACCTTTAAATCTTATGAAGAAGTAGAAGAAGCCTTTTACAAACAATTTGATAATTTAATTGCTCATTCAATTACAGCCACTTTAGTAGCACAGAGGATTCATAAAGAAATTGTTCCAAGACCATTTTTATCTGCATGTATAGAAGATTGTATGATAAAGGGAAAAGATTTAGTTGATGCTGGTGCTAAATACAATTTGGGCCCTGTAATTACTGGAATTGGACTTGCAGTTACATCTAACTCCCTTGCTGTAATTAAAAAGCTTGTTTTTGAAGATAAGGTTACAACTATGGAAACTTTAGTAAAAGCCCTTGATGCAAATTGGGAAGGCTATGAAGAACTTAGAGCACTAGCTTTATCAGTTCCAAAATACGGAAATGACATAGATTATGTAGATGATATTGCTATTAAGATGGCAAATCACTATTATAAAGAAGGACACAAATATAAAGACATTAATGACAATAATTTTAACACTGCTTTTATGGGTATTTCTAACTATTTGCCAACAGGAAAGGTAGTTGGAGCTACTCCTTGTGGAAGAAAAGCTAAGGAGCCATTGTCAGAAGGCGTATCTCCTTTTGCAGGATCTGATACTTCTACACCACTTGCAGCTATGCGTTCAGCAGCAAAGGTTAATCAGGATGTACATTCAGGTGGAACATTATTAAATTTAAGACTAAATGAGAATTTGGTAAATACAAGAAGAGGTCAAAGCAATTTAGGCGCCATGATACAATCCTTCTTTTCATTAGGAGCTTTTCATGTTCAGTTTAATACAATATCCACTGAAACATTACTTAAAGCACAAGAACATCCTGAGGATTACAAAGATTTGTTAGTCAGGGTTGCAGGCTACAGCACACAATTTGTAAATCTATCTAAATCAATGCAGGATGCAATTATTGCAAGAACAGCCCATGAAACTTATTAAGGGGATTCATATGGATAACTTACGTGGATACTTTATGGAGGCGCAGAATTTTTCTGTTAATGATGGAAATGGAATAAGAACAATAATCTTTTCTGCAGGGTGTCCTCTTAGATGCAAGTGGTGTTCTAATCCAGAAAGTCATACGAGCTTTAAGAAGGTTGCTCATTATGAAAAGACTTGTGTGAAGTGTGGAAGGTGTACTAAGATATGTCCGCAAGGAGTAGGTATAAACTTAAATACTCCGCTTGAACAGGAAAAATGTAAGGCTTGTGGAGCTTGTGTAGAGGAATGTCCAACTAAAAGTAGAAAAAATTTAATTTATAATTGTAGTAGTGAAGAAATATTAAAGACAATTGAAAAGCAAAAGATATTTTATAGGCATTCAGATGGTGGTGTTACCTTTTCTGGAGGGGAGGCAACTATGCAAGTAGACATTCTTAGAGAACTTGCATATAAACTTTATGATTCAGCTGTGGATTTAGCTATTGAAACCTCTGGTTATTTTGATTTTGAAGAAATAAGAGACATTTTGGAAAAAATGAGTTTGATATTTATAGATATAAAGCACATGGATAACAGCAAACATAAGTTTTATACAGGAGTAAGCAATGAAAAAATATTGAAAAATGTATGCAGACTTAATGAATTAAGGGTACCTGTGGTGGTTAGAATACCAGTGATTGAGAATGTTAATTCAGATGTAGAAAATATAAGGCAAACAGCCAAATTTATTAAAGAAAATATAGAAATACCTAAGATAGAATTGCTGCCTTATCATTCCTATGGAGACAGCAAATATGAAGCTTTAGGTTTAGAAAAAACATCAAGACAGTTTAAAACTCCGTCAGAAAAATATATTAAGGAGTTATATAAGACAATTGAAAATGAAGGGGTTAAGGTAGTTAGCTATAAATAGACCTGGTGATTATTAAACAGCTGCCAAAACAGAGAATTAAAATTACAAGACATATAAAATTGTATAAAGGGACTACAGCACTAAGAATAAGTATTACAACATATTGTATGTAAAGTTCTTAATGTGGCAGTCCCTTAATTTTATCAATATTACATTACTAAGTTTTTATAACTTATGCTAATTAATACTGATAAACTAGGCTTATGTTTGCTTTTATTTTATAGGTTCCTGAATTAATAGTTGTAGAAGCTGAGGACTCATTTAATGATGCTTTGTCATATAATGGAACAGGATAATCATTAGGAATACCGCTTGAATTTTCTATTACTTTTGAAGGTGTTGTAAGCTTTACTCCTAAAAAACTAGAAATTGATTGTGCTTTATTTTGTGCATTTGATAATGCGTTTTGTAAAGCTGTATTATAATATTTTTCGTAATTACTTACTCCAAAACTTATGCCACTAGAAATATTTGCTCCATTTTTTACAGCTGTATCAATTATTTGTCCAGCCTTACTGATATCTTTAACAGTAACTTTTAGAGTATTTGATACAGTGTATCCAGCTAAAGTACTTGTTCCTGTGTTTTTATCATAATTGTATTTAGGACGTATGCTATAATCAGCTGTTTTTATGTCTTCATTTTGTATGCCTTCCTTTTTAATGGCAGCAATAACATTGTTCACTTCAGTAGAAGCAGTATTTTGAGCATCCATAGTTGTAGACTTGTCTACAGTTACTCCTAAATATAAGTATGCTATGTCTGGAGTTGCAGTTACTTCACCATCTCCTGTAACATTTATTGTTCTTGCTGTATCAGCAGAAGCTGCGCTGGAATCTGCAGCAAGTACTTTTGAAGCTCCAAATTGAAAAGCTAGGATAAAAGCAAATGCCAGTGCAAGAATGAATGAGTATTTTGGTTTTAATAAATTATTAGTTTTCATAGATCAAATCTCCTTTATAATTATTTTCATAACATTAGACGAGTCATTATAAAAACCTGCTCCATAATTTAGTAAGTTTTTAATCATATTTTAATTATGAAGTAACTAAAGCATTTTTAAGTTGTTACATAGTATATAAATAAATATATGTTATATATTGAAAACAAGAACTTGGCTAGTTTTAGGTACTTTATTCATAGAATGTTTTAAAAATATACATTAAGAAGTAACAAAGCTTAAACAAAACTGTGACAAAAACCCTGTAATATAATAAGTGTTCTAAGAAAATGTATAAAAAAATAGAAACAATTATTTGAAAGGGTGAGTATAATGCGTAATTTTCCGGATGCTACTATAACTTATAGTACAAATAAATTAGAAGAGATAGAAAATAAAAATATACCATTTCAACTTTCTATATATATTAAACATTTAACCACCAACTAAAAATAAATTAAACAATCATTTATGTAAAGTCGATTATTAAGTATATTGTGTGTAATATTAAAGAGAATAATTGGTTTAATTCTAAATACTTTGTTCATAAAATGTTTTTAAAATATACACTAACAAGTAACAAATATTACACGAAAACGTAACAATTACCTTATATAATAATAATTGTCCTAAGGCGATAGACCTTAGAGGAAAGGTTAAAAGAATATAATAAGTCCCCCTTATTATATATTTGTTTTGGATAAGCACTAGTGAAAGCTGGTGCTTATTTTTGTATTATTATTTATTTTTAAAAATAAATAATTCATGAGTTTACTGGCAATAAAAACTATAAAGAACTTATATGAGAAAATTTACTTTAAGGACACCGTAAAAAAGTGATGCATGTTTCGTATTTATAATTAGAGGTGATAAAATGCGAGTAAATTCAATTGTTGAATCTAATAATAGACTTCATAAAAATTTAAATAATAAATATGAAAATAGATATAGAAGTAATAATGGGACTGATACATTGTTCTGTGAAATCCTAAAACAATGTATATTAAAACGAATTGAAGAAAATAATACTGTGTTAATAAATAATAACGGCAAATAAAAAGTTTTTATCATAGTTGAATATCTTGATAAATTAGAAGAAAAAATAGCTCGGAAAATATATGAAAAAATAATATGATATAATTGAAAGTAAGGAAAATTAGTAATTAGGATTAAAAAGGAGGGCTATTTATAATGTACAGTTTCAAGAATGATTATAGTGAAGGGACACATGAAAGAATATTAAAGGCTTTAATTGAATCAAATTTAGAGCAGACAGAAGGATATGGGGAGGACATTTATACCCAGAAAGCTATTGAATTAATGAAAGAAAGAATAGGACGTAGTGATGTTGATATACATCTATTTGTTGGAGGCACGCAAACTAATTTAACTGTGATTTCAGCTTTTTTAAGACCTCATGAAGCTGCTATTGCTGCAAATACAGGACATATTTTAGTTCATGAAACTGGAGCTATTGAAGCAACAGGACATAAGGTTATTTCTATAGAAGTAAGTGATGGTAAATTAAGACCTGAAGACATCAAACCTGCTTTAGACGCACATACTGATGAACACATGGTAAAGCCTAAGATGGTGTATATTTCAAATCCTACAGAAATTGGTTCTATATATAGCAAGAATGAATTAGAACTTTTAAGTAAGTTTTGCAGGGAAAATAAGCTTATTTTATATGTAGACGGTGCAAGATTAGGGTCTGCTTTATGTTCAGAGGAAAATGACATGGAACTTTCTGATTTGGGAAAATTAGTAGATGCTTTCTACATAGGCGGAACTAAAAATGGTGCATTAATGGGTGAAGCACTTGTAATTTGTAATGATTCTCTTAAAGAAGACTTTAGATTTCATATTAAACAAAAAGGAGCACTGCTTGCTAAAGGAAGGCTTCTTGGTATACAGTTTTTAGAACTTTTTAAAGATGATCTATATTTTGATTTGGCAAGACATGCTAATGCAATGGCTAATTTATTGAAAAAGGAAA
This sequence comes from Clostridium sp. JS66, assembly GCF_033561535.1. NCBI lineage: Bacteria > Bacillati > Bacillota > Clostridia > Eubacteriales > Clostridiaceae > Clostridium > Clostridium sp. JS66. The sequence continues at coordinate 2,480,351 of NZ_CP131467.1, forward strand.
TAACTGCAGCTGGATATAAATTTTTAACACATTCACCTTCAAATCAAATATTTCCAATTTTACCTGATAAGTTAATTGAAAAGCTTCAAGCTGAATATTCCTTTTACATTTGGGAGAAGGTTGATGAATATAATTCTGCGGTAAGACTTGTAACTTCTTGGGCAACAAAGGAGGAAGAAGTTTTAGGTTTTATTGAAAATTTAAAAAAGTTTACTATAAATAAATAACAATTTATTTTATTGATAAAAGTTAAATAAAAGCTGTGGAATTAAAGTAATATACTTGTATTTCACAGCTTTTCTAATGCATTATTAAAGAAATTATTTCAGGAATATTTAGCCTTTATAGTAAATTGTATGAGAATACAAGATTAGTAATATAAATTCATGTATTTTAAACGTTTTCAATGAATAAAAGTATGTAATGACACTTTTGATATGATAGAAAAAGTGTTATTATACAAAAAGTGAGACAAAAGTGTCACACTAGCGACATTTTTGTCTCATATTTTGCAAAATAAAGTTAAAAAATATTAAAACATTATTGGGGGGATAAATAATGGCTCAATTAACTACAAAAAAAGTAGTTGAAAACATTCCTAAAGGTTCTGAAAAAAAAGGACTATTGATATTTTTATTATTAATTTTTATAGGTGCAGCTTTAATTTTAATACCTAGTATTAATCACAATGTGTCAATGGGGATATCAGCAATTAATGGTGAAAGTGCTAAGGTAAACACAAATTCCATACAATATAGTACTATTTTTGACACTTTAAAGTATGAAAGATCTATTCATATTTTGGCTATGCTGCTTGTGGGTTTTGGATTTCTTATGACTTTTGTAAGAAATCATGGATACACTTCATTAACAGCAACATTTCTTGTTGTAAGTATAGCAATTCCAATGTATGTGATTATAAAAAGCTTTGGAGGGGAAAGCTTTGTTAAATCAACTATAAGTATAGATACTTTAATATATGCAGAATTTGCTGCTGCAAGTTTACTTATAGCAATAGGAGCTCCATTAGGACGTTTAAAAATGGATCAATACATAATAATGGGATTGTTATTTGTACCAGCTTATATATTTAATGAATGGCTTCTACTTGACAGCGGAATGTTTAAAGGTTTTCTTGATACTGGAGGTTCAATTGTTATACATGCCTTTGGTGCATATTTTGGATTAGGAGTAGTAGCATCAACTCTTTCTAAGTTTAAAAAGAATCCTGTTTGTGAAAATACTCCAAACTCTAATCAATTTTCTCTTCTTGGAAGTATGATCTTATGGATTTTTTGGCCATCTTTTACCAGTGCAATAGTAGCACCAGAAAGGGTAGTACTTACTGCAATAAATACAATTTTTGCTCTATGTGGTGCAACTTTAGCAACATACATATTTACAAAGTTAATCAGAGGCAAAATAGAAATAGAGGATATTGCTAATGCTGCTTTGGCTGGAGGAGTTGCTATTGGATCCACTTGTGACATGACAACTCCAGGATATGCTATGCTTATAGGAATAGCAGCTGGAGCATTAAGTGTAATTGGATATAGTATTATAGCTCCTAAACTTGAAAATATTATAAAGGGAACAGATACATGTGGAATCAACAATTTACATGGAATGCCAGGAATACTTGGAGGATTAGTGGCAGTGTTTATAACTGGAAATGTTGGAACTCAATTATTAGCAATAGTTATTAATGTAGTAATAGCTTTTGTATGTGGAAGAATTACTGGTTCATTTATAAGTTTACTTGGTAAGAAACAAGAAACATACAATGATAAGGATGAGTTCTTTGTTGAAAAGTTAGGGGCATAGAAGTATTTTAAGTTTTTCATGTATAAAATATAGAGAACGTATATAAATTTGAGTATATTCAAATTTATATACGTTCTTTTAGGATTAAATTCAATTTTATACATTTTATAATTTTCTTCTTCTAGCCCATACAACAATTCCCACTATTAGAATTACACCAGGTATAACAACAACTGCAAAAGCTGATGCTGTTAGTCTGCTTAATGCACTTACCTGCAGTGTATAATTGTCTAGATTTTTAGGTCTAACTGATATGCTGTCTTTTTTTCCTTGAGCCCAGCTAATTGAATTCATGAGAAAATCCAAGTTGGCATTATTACTTAGAGATATTACTTGTGAGTTAGTAAAGGTTGCATTGGCAACAACAACTATTCTTGTATCACTAAACTTAGGGCTTATGGATTTATCAGTTACAGCTACAGCTATATTAAAAGGACCAGTTAGATCACCAGATTGCTTTTCCAATGTGTCACTTTTTAAATTAGTTTTACCCCAGGAATTGCTGGTAGTTGTAAGCAGTGGATCAATTGTTAATGAACTCTTTTTGTTACTGGATACTTGTATACTTTGAGCACCAGGGATGAGTACTCTTAAATTATCAGTGATCAATGAGTTCATAATGTCATGATTTTTTTGTTCAGGCAAAAGATATATAGGATTTTGAGAAACATAGCTGTTGTCACCTTCAACCGAAACAGCTCTCTGCAGTGATACACCATAGCTATTTAGTACTGCTTGGAAGTTTGGCAAATCATTTTCAGTTACATCCATTAAAAATAAAGCTTTACCACCTTTAGAAAGGTAGCTTTTTATGGTATTTGCTTCTGGCTGAGATAAATCTCTCTTTGGAGATACTACAAGTAATATGGAATCTTCTTTCATGCTAGCATCTTTAAGGGATAAATTAATAGATTGCACAGTATAATTTTCAAGTGATAACTGCTTGGATATTTCTGAAGAAACATCACCTTCCCCTTGACCCTGCAGTGTATATATAATAGTACTCTTGTCAGAAGTTACATATAGTATGCCAGAAGTTATATTTTGCTCCACTGCAAGAGATTGAGTTGTTGAAGTAGATGGATTAGAAGTATCACTGGCACTGGAATTCAAAAAAGAATTTTGGTCTAAAACCTTAAATTTTGATCCGTTTTCAACAACTATAGAACCAACATCAACTTTACTATTATCTTTATTAAATTTTTGAGCAAGCTGAGGATATTTTGAAGGATCTCTATACAATATTTTAACGTGTTTTGAGTGAGCAGCATATTGATCCAAAATAGTTTTTACAGTATAGTTTTCCTGCCCGGATTTATAAAATCCATATATTGTTACATCTTGTTTCAAGTTATCTAAAATTTTATAGCTTTGATCTGACAAGGTAAACATTTTGCTCTTAGTTAAATCTTTATTCCAATTTAATTTTCCAATACCCAAATTTATTCCTATTAAAACAGCTAAAGCTAACACTAATGTTAGTACAGCTATGCTGCCTTTTTTAGATTTTTTGCTATTAAAAAGACTTTTTATATTTTTCATACGCTATTTCACCTCCCTAGCTCCATCTTCTTCTATCAATAACATTTATAGTAAGAAGTATGAAAAATGCACAAAATGATATATAGTATGCTATTGAACCTGCACTGAGCATACCCATATTGAAGGGTTCATAGCGTTTTATTAATGAAAACCAATCAACAAATTTTACTATAAAACCATCGAATAGACTTTTATTTTTTATATAAATTCCAAGAACTATTAAAGAACCTATAACTAAACTAGAAGCACTTATAATTACGTTTTGAGCATTATAATATAAAAATAAGGCTATAATTAAAACTAAAATTTCTGCAAAAATAACTCCAGATATAGTAGAGGTAGGTAGTCCACTGCCTATCCAGTCAAGTATCCATATGATAAACAAGGTACCAAAAGTAGCTACTGCAGCAGTAACTTGATTTTCAGTTAAAGCTGAAATAAAAATACCTATTGAAATAAAGCAAAGTCCAACTAGAACAAAGCCAATATATGCACCAATGGTTTCACCTACAGGGAAGGAGCCTAATTTTTTTAGTATTAAAGGATATATAAAAGTTATTATTACACCTATAAGAAAAACTATAGTAGATGCTAAAAATTTACCAACAACTATTTCCCATATTTTTAATGGTGAAGTTAATAGTAATTGATCCGTTTTTTCATGGGTTTCACTTGCAATTATCCTCATAGTTAAAATAGGCACAAGAAATAAAAATACAAATATCATTGAGTACACTATATCAGTATAATAGCCATTTCCAGGCATTAGGTTTGACAATGTAAAAAATATGCCTGATATTAATAAAAAAACAAATAAAAAAATATAAGAAGCAGAAGAATGAAAATATGATTTCAATTCTTTACTTAATATTTGCAGCATTTCAAGATACCTCCTTTGATTCATCTGTTACTTCTAAGAATATTTCCTCTAAGGTTAGATTTAATGGTTTCATCATAAGTAAAGGAATATTTGCTTTGCTAAAGGCATTAAATAAGTTTTCTCGCAAATCATAATCCTCTTTACCTTCAACTATCAGATCTATAGTATTAGGTTCTTTAATACCATCATCAGTTATAGAATTAATATAAGGTATATTCTTTATAACTTCGTCTGCTTCAGCCTTTGAACTCTTTACCCTTAAGGCTATCTTTGTTCCACAGGTTAGCTTATGTGATAAATCTTCAGGAGTACCTTCTGCAACAATAGAACCTTTATTTATAATTACAACTCTATCACATATTGCACTTACTTCTGAAAGTATGTGAGAACTTAGGATAATTGTATGCTCCTTTCCAAGCTTTGAGATTAAGTCTCTAATTTCAATAATTTGTTTTGGATCTAATCCTACAGTTGGTTCATCTAATATAAGAACTTCAGGGTTTCCAACTATAGCTTGTGCCAATCCAACTCTCTGTTTATAACCTTTAGAAAGATTTTTAATAAGCCTTTTACGTACATCAGTTAGTTTAATTGATTCTAGAATTGTATCAATATGTTCCTTACTTTTATTTTTTTCCACCTTTTTTAATTTGCTTACAAAAATTAAATATTCTTCAACGGTCATATCTGTATATAAAGGAGGAATTTCAGGTAGATATCCTATTCTTTTTTTAGCCTGAATTGGATTTTTTAATATATCAAATCCATCTATTGATACTGAACCCTCTGTAGCGGATATGTACCCAGTTATTATATTCATGGTGGTGGATTTTCCTGCACCATTTGGACCTAAAAGACCAACAATTTCTCCTTTCTTTATTTCTAAATTAATAGCATTTACAGCTGTATGGTTACCATAATTTTTTGATAGGTTATCAATTTTTATCAAGATTATCACCTCTCAGTATTTTTGTCCCACTTGAAATTTATAACAAATGAATATGTCATTTCTATGGCAAAATAATTACAAAACTGTAAAGTTATTGTTAACAAGTGTGAAAATTATATTTTTCCCAAAAACATAAAAGTGTTATTTTAGAGCACTAAGCTCTAAAAATAACACTTTCTTTATTAAACATATATCTTGCAAATAAAATTGAACCAATTACATATAATATCATCCAGCCAAAGGTTATGCCTATGTGTGTATAATTGTGTATTCCAACTAAAAATTCTTTCATGAGGCAAGAAGCATTGGCAATAGGTATATTAAAGAAATAAGTTTCTATACTTTTACCATCCTTCATCATTGTGGCATAAACTAATATCATTGCTACTATTGAAACAGGGCTTAAATAGGTTTGAGCTTCCTTTGATGATTTTGCATAAATACTTATGGACAGGCCTAAAGCTCCAAAAACCATTGTTAACATTATAGGTAAAATCATTATTAAAGCAATGGTGCTCATAGCAATATTAACATCCTTTGCATTTTGAAAAATTCCACCAGTTTGATTTATTGCAATAAGTAATCCTGCAATGTTTGCTAAGGATACTATAAGTCCCATTATGGTAATTGCAAGAAATTTACCCCAAAGTAAAGACATTCTGTTTGCCTTTGTAGTTAAAAGTGGTTCTAAAGTACCCCTTTCTTTTTCTCCTACGCCTAAATCTAATGCGGGTGCTACTGTATTACCTACACTTCCTATTATTAAAAGTAAAGGTACCACTACATTAAGCAGCGACATTCCCATACCACTTTCCTTTTTTTCTATGGTATTCTGCACTACATTTATTGGATTTAATATTTTAGAATCAATGTTTCTTTTTTCTAATCTTTTTGAAACTATAGTCTTTGAATATTTTTCTATATAAGAATTTAATATTTCAGAAGCTTGTGTGCCATCACTGCTGGAGTTATCATAAGTTAATGTAATATTTTCATTCATATCCTTATTTATATTTTCATCAAAGCCTTGTGGTATAGTTATTGCTGCTAAAATTTTACCATCTTTTACATCCTGCTTTATATTAGTGGATTCGGTTATTTTAATATTCTTTTGTGATTTTAAGAAGGATTTAAAGTTACTATTTCCTTTATCTATTATAGCTACTTTTAAATTGTTTTGTACCTTCTTTTGATTATCATTGGTAGCCATGCCTATAACAAATGAAAGTATAGGTAAAATTAAAATTGGAATTAATATACTCATAATTATTGTTTTTTTATCTCTAAACATATCCAATAATTCTTTTTTTAGTACTACTTTTATAACATTATTTTTCATTTGAATCACCCACTAAACTCATAAATATTTCTTCCATATCATTACTATTATATTTACTTTTTAAACTTTCTATAGTTCCTGTTTCTATAATTTTTCCTTTGTGAATTATTATAATTCTATCACAAAGCTTTTCCACTTCAGCCATGCTGTGACTTGAAAATATAACAGCTTTATTATCTAATTTGCACTTTTTTATAAAGTTTTGTACTATTCTAGCTGCTGTAACATCAAGTCCTGATGTAGGTTCATCAAATAACACTACGGAAGGGTTATGAACTATGGACCTTGCTATGGAAATTTTTTGTTTCATTCCTCTTGAAAATTTACCTACTCTTCTATCTAAATACTCTTCCATTTCAAGATTTTTTGCTAAATATTTTATGCTTTCTTCAGTTTCTTCCTTTGACATTCCATTAAGCTGTGCAAAATAGCTTATGTTTTCTCTTCCAGTTAATCTATCATAAAGACCAACTTCTCCACCGAAAAGTATTCCTATTTCGCCTCTTACACTTTCTGAATCTTTATTTACATCATAATTATTTATTAAGGCTGTGCCTGATGTTGGCCTTAGCATAGTTGCCAGCATTCTAAGGGTAGTTGTCTTTCCTGCTCCATTTTCCCCTAAAAGTCCAACTATTTCTCCATTATTAACTTCAAAGCTAATATTGTCTACAGCTGAAATACTTTTAAATGTTTTAGTCAACGCTTGAACCTTGATCATTATCTTTCCTGCCTTTCTTTTGTATAGTCCAACTTTCTCATATATAGTTTTGTATTTAAAAAATAGTATTAAGCATTTTTTAAACTGCGAAAGTTGAGTTAATAATCATTATAATATTAATTATTGTTTGCAAAATGAATATTTAGGCTTCAACTTATACTTTTTATTGTACCAGTTGTCATATTTTAAGTATTACAATTTATCCATAAATATCATTATAGCTGTTACAAATGTGAAAACAAGTAATTACAATGTAAAATTTACAATAATTTATGATAAAATGCAATGTGATACATTTATCCGATCGCTACCATTGCTAACACCCCAATCTATCAAAGTAGGGGATAAGCACTGCTACGCGCCTGGATAAGTTCTTCTAAGGTTCAGATGAAGAAGGTCATTCTAATAAGCAAACTTCATCTGAACCTAAGAATCACTTGATGAAATGATATTATGTTAATTTTTATCAATACCTTCATTTTAGTAATGTTATTAAATTTAAGTTGTTATTTACGGTTAACAATTCGCATATTATGTAAATTAACCTCTAAAGTAAACTAAATAATATAAAAATAAAAAAATATAGAAATAAAATAATGAGGCAAAAACTTTCAAAAATTTGATTTGTGTGACATAATATAATAGACATCAAAGGAGGGGGAAGTATGGTAGTAATGAATGCAGTAGGAAGTGTACTAAGTATAGTTATTATGATATCTATTGGATATATATTAACTTCAAAAAAGTGGTTAGACGAAAAAATATCTAAGGTTTTTGCAAAATTAGTTTGTAATCTAGCATTGCCTTGTCTTATGGTATCAGATTTGATGAGCAATTTTGATAAGGAAAAGCTTGGCCATTTGGCTAAAGGCTTAATAATTCCTTTTTTATCTATGGCAGTGTGTTACCTAATAGCTATAGCTGTAAGTAAAATAATAAAAGTAAAAAAAGGAAGAATAGGTACCTTTAGATCCATGTTTTTTGTTTCAAATTCAATTTTTATTGGACTTCCAGTAAATATGGCTCTTTTTGGAAGTAAAAGTGTTCCTTATGTTTTGCTGTACTATATAGCAAATACTACATTTTTTTGGACTATTGGAGCTTATGGAATTTGTAAAGATGGACAAACTTCTGATGGAAAATGCTCGGCAGGTATATTATCTAAAGAAACATTAAAAAGAATAATGTCACCACCTTTAATGGGATTTATAGTATCTATTTTACTTATATTATTTAATATTCAGTTACCTAAGTTTGTATTAGATACATGTAAATACATGGGGAATCTTACAACACCATTATCTATGCTGTTTATAGGTATAACAATTTATTCTGTTGATAAGAGCGAAATAAAGATAAGTAGGGATATGATCGCTATAATTTTAGGAAGATTTTTAATATCTCCATTATTAATCTTTATTATGGCTTATTACTATCCAGTACCTTTGCTAATGAAACAAGTATTTGTAATACAAGCAGCTATGCCAGTTATGACAAATACGGCTATAGTAGCTAGAGCTTATAACGCAGATCATAAATATGGTACAGTAATGACTGTGATTACTACTGTGTTAAGTTTGTTGTTTATACCATTGTATATGGCTTTAATTTAAAAAACAGTATTTAAATAGATTTAAATGAAAAAAGAACTGTGAAATTTATATATTCCACAGTTCTTTTTATGTAATGCAAAAGTTACCAATTCAACTTCTAATGTATATATTTAATTACACTGTTATAGGTAATTTTAGTAAGTGAAAATTATATTTAATTATAAGTTATAGTGATTAAAAATTATGACATAATCATTGAGATATAATATATTTAGTTTAGGTTATTTTTTAAAATATAACTGTAACCAAATTATTTATAACTATCTATTCCTTTTATTTTATAGATATGATTATTATACTATGATTCATTATTTGTTACTTAAATTTTTTACTTCTTTAAATAATAATACTATTGTAATTATTGAAGAAATGAAGTCTGATATTGGTATTGATAACCATATACCATCTAATTTCAAAAAAATAGGCAATATAATAATCAATGGAATCAAAAGTATAACTTGTCTTAATGTGCATAGAATTATAGAATGTTTTGCTTTACCAATAAATTGAAAATAATTTGATCCTAAAATCTGAATCCCTACAAATGGAATCATTGATGCACATATTTTTATTGCATGAGATCCTATAGTAATTAATTTAGAATTGCTTATACTAAAAATTCTAATTATATTATCACTAAATAGTTCCAGTATTAAGAAACCTATAATTGAAATGATAGTTACAGATATAAGCGATATATTTAATGCTTTCTTTACACGTTTGAAGTTTTTGAAACCATAATTATATCCTATTATAGGTTGTACACCTTGAATTATGCCGTTTATAGGCATAAATATCAGCATAAATAAGCTATTTATTATCCCATAAGTTGCTAATGATATGTTGCCGCCATAAATTTCAAATCTTTTATTAAAAACAATAGTTATTAGACACATTGCTAGTTGCATTAAGAATGCTGATACACCAATTGATAAGATTTTAAAAAGTATATGTTTTTTTAATTTCAAATTTTTAACATACAGTTTTAATGTACTTTTTTTAGAAAGAAAAGAATATGTTGCACATATTGAAGTAATTGTTATAGAAAGGACTGTTGCTAAAGCTGACCCTTTAATACCCATATTAAACATAAATATAAAGATAGGATTAAATATGATATTTAATATAATTCCTGCTAACATATTTTGCATTGCTTTTTTAGCATTTCCTTGACCACGTAAAATACTATTCATTGAGAATCCTAATATTTGAAATAAAGTACTTAGCAAAAATATATTTGTATATTCTTTAGAATAAATTAATACTTCTCCTTTACCGCCAAAGACATTTAAAACTGGGTCTATAAAAATATATCCTAAAAAAGTTAACACTATTGATACTATAACTGATAAAGTGAATGTATTTCCTAAAACAAGTTCAGCTTCATTGATATTTTGTTCACCTAATTTAATTGATACTAATGATACTGCACCTATTCCAACAAGCATGGAAAATGCTATTATTATCAAGGAAATAGGGTATGCTGCTGTTATTGCTGAAATACCTAATGTACCAACCCCCCTTCCAACAAATATTCTATCGCATACATTATAAAGTGCATTAGCTAACATAGCTATAATTGCTGGAGTTGAAAATTTAAATAGTAATATATGTACAGGATCTTTTGCTAATTGACTTGTATTATTCATTTTATGTTCATTCCTTTCATTGTATTAAATTTAACATTATCTAGTGAATTGAATATATGTTTTTTTTATTAACTGACGTCAGTCAAATATAAGTATATATTACTGACTGACGTAAGTCAATGAGCATAAAAGTTGAACTTTTTATGTTTATTAACAAATTAAAGAAACTACAAAATAATCTAGACATAGAAATGTTGTTTTCTTGACTTATAACTACAGCATTTGTAAAATTATATTAGATTAATATAATTGGGAGGTCATATGTCTAGAATAACAAAAAAACCAGAAGAGAGAAAAAACGAATTAATAGATGTGGCAGAAGAGCTTTTTTCAACACTTGGCTATAGGAACACTTCTGTAAGTGATATTGTAAAAAAGGTTTCTGTTGCACAAGGAACTTTTTATTATTATTTCAAATCTAAAGAAGATATTTGTGTTTCTATTTTTCAACGGCACTTAGAAAAAACTGTTAATGAATTCAATAAAATAATAAGTAATGTTAACATTAGTGCTATAAAAAAACTTGAAAAATTAATAGAAGTTGATATTAATTTTAATAAAGCAGGTTTTGTCAGTATTCTTCATGATGAAGAGTATTCCACTTTACATAGAAAGTTCATGATTTATATTATAGATAGTTATAAACCTATTGTTTTAAGTATCATAAATCAGGGAATTGATGAAGGTGTATTTAAAACAGAGTTTGCTGATGAAATAGCGGAGTTTTTCTTAGTAAATGCTAATTTTTTATTTGATCCTGAATTGTTTTCATGGAATAGAGATGAATATATTAAAAAGATAAATGCTTTTTCATATATTATGGGAAAATCTTTAAATTTACATAAAGGTAGTTTTAATTTTATAGATTCTTTTAAAACCTATTTAAATAGATAGGAAGCATTTTTTTCTTACATTTATTTTCAGTAAATATAAAATCCATAGGATAATACTTGCTTATTGACAGCGTGAGATTAAGACTCAGAAGTTATGTTTCAGTAGGAAGCTATTTAAGTGGAAGATGGATTCAGGAGTTTAATATGAAAATATAATGTTTAAATAATTTAAATAGAAAAAGAGCTTTGAAATTATTATGTATGTAATTTACGGATTGAAATTTTTACAACACAATTTTATTATTACGATTAAATTGAATATAGTGAAGATTGTTACTTTTCTATTTAACTACTTGAATTAAAAGTAGTTAATATTGGCTTGCATTTTTATAAGCATTTTGAATTAAAAAAATAACATTACGATAATTATGAATAAAAAAATGCATAAAATATATTAGTACGTTAGGTTAAAATGAAATTGCTAGATTGAATCTTATTCCGTGATATGAGTATAATCAACAGAGAACGGAAGAAAATGAAGGTTGATTTTTTGCTAATGCAAAAGAATCTTTAAATTTATATGGATTAGCAATGTCTCACTTTAGTGAAACGAGTCATCAAAAATTTAATTGAAGATTTTTCACAAGTGTAGCGTAGAAAAATTATCCTTCAATGTCCTCTGTCCTCTAAAAAGTTGTGTTACATACTTGAAAATTTTTTTAGAATTTCAATGCTTCAGCACCTACAGAAGAGTTAAATTCCCTGCCTACTTCACCATCTATTGTATCAATAACTATTTCACCTATGATATTAATTACAGCAGAATGTAAATGACCTCCTATTGTGGAATAATTGCTGCCAGAAAGGCATATATGAGCGTGAACAAATGGTTCACCATTAAGATTTGTTATATTGCCAAGCAGTGAGGATATTTCATAGTGTCCTACAAATTCTTTTTCTACATGAGTTTGAGTTTTACAATCAAAAACACCTAGTACAGCTTTGTCACAAGCTCCAATTCCAGTTATGTTTCCAAGAGATACTTTTGCCTGCTTACAAAATTCAGTAATAGAGTTTAGTATTTCATCTCCTTTGTCCAATCTGACTACATATTTGCTTCCAAATTTTTTAAATTCCATGTATAAAGCCTTCTTTCTAATGTTAAGTAAATTATATTTTTGCAATAAAAAAACAGATCTTCACCCTAATCTGGGGCGAGATCTGTTCGCGGTACCACCCAATTTTTAACTTCATGTTAATAACGGCAAATGCCGGTGCAGCTTACTATTTTAGATTCAGCTTACAGCTCAAGGGTGATTTTCAGCAAATTTAGATTTACGGGCTTTCACCTTGTTCCCACTCTCTTTAAAATATAATATATGCATACTCTTCCCTGTCATAGCTTTTTAATTAAGTTTTACCACATTATACTACAAAAAATTTTTTCTCGTCAACTAAATTTTAAAATTTTTTTCGCAGGAAAAAGAATAAAAAAAATCATAAAAACATAAATATGATTTTTTAAATTCAAGTAGATTTTAGCTAACATATATATGCTTTAATTTTTTGCATTTAAGACTATAATATATTAAAAAAACATTTTTGAAAATTAAAAAAAAGCTATTGACAAATATAAAATAAAAACTTATGATATGTGACATAGCAGTTTTTAAGAACCCCAGAAATGAAAAAATTGGAGAATAAAAAAAACTGTTGACAAGTTTTAAAAAGTATAGTAGATTATAAAAAAAGGTTTCAACGAGAAACTTAAAATTGATTATTAAAACTAAATGCTATGATATGGGAAGAGTAAATAGTGAAAGATTTTTTAGAGAGTGAGGGCAGGTGAAAGCTCACAAATTGGAAGCTGTTGAAAATCACCCAGGAGCAGCGAGCTGAAATTAGTAAGCTATGCCGGCGTAAAGTCGTTATTTGAATTAAGTTATAAATATGGGTGGTAACGCGATCAAACCTCGCCCCAAATGGGAAGAGGTTTGATTTTTTTTATACTTTTTTCTGTATAAAAAATGCATATGACCTAAAATTATACATAAAAAGGGGTGCTATAAATGAAAAACAAATTTGCAAGTAGAATGAAGGGCGATGGCCCAAGTGAATCAGATGAGAGTATAGCTCTTATAATGAAACTAACTGGGATGCCTGATGTAATATCTTTTGCAGGGGGGTTACCAGCTGGGGAGCTGTTTCCCATAGAGGAGATGAAAGAAGTTTCAAAAAAGGTATTAGAGCAGGATGGAAAAAATGCTCTTCAATATAGTTCCACAGAGGGGCAAATGGAACTAAGAGAAGCAATTGCAGATCAAATTATGAAAGCTTCAGGAGTAGAAACTAAAGCAGAAAATATACTAGTAACTTGTGGTTCACAACAAGCTTTAGAGTTCTCAGGAAGAATTTTCTTAGATAAAGATGATGTAGTTATTTGTGAAAGTCCAAGTTATTTAGGAGCAATAATGGCATTTAAAGCTTATGGTCCTAAATTTGTAGAAGTAGCAATGGATGAAGATGGAATGATCATGGAAGATCTAGAAAAAGCTTTAAAAGAAAATCCAAAAGCAAAATTCATATATACAGTTCCAGATTTTCAAAATCCAACAGGAAGAACTCTTCCAGTAGAGAGAAGAAAGAAAATGGTAGAACTTGCTGAAAAATATGATGTACTTATATTAGAGGATAATCCTTATGGAAACTTAAGATTTGAAGGAGAAAGACTACCAGCTATAAAGAGTTTTGATAAAAGTGAACATGTAATTTATCATGGAACTTTTTCTAAAATATTCTGTCCAGGACTTAGACTTGGATGGGTTTGTACAAATGATAAGGAAACCTTCAATCAATATGTTTTAGTTAAACAATCTGTAGATCTTCAAACTAATACAATGTCACAAAAAGAAACAGCATTATATATGAAGATGTATGACATCAATGAAAATGTAAAGAAAATAAATAAAGTTTATAAGGTAAGAAGAGACTTAATGATAAAGACTATGGAAGAGGAGTTTCCTAAAAATTGTTCCTTTACACATCCAGAAGGAGGACTTTTCATATGGGTGACTTTACCTGAAGAAATGGATGCTTCTAAAGTGTTAATGAAAGCTATGGATGAAAAAGTTGGATTTGTACCAGGTGTAGCTTTTTATGCAAATGAAACACATAAGAATAATTTCAGACTTAACTTTTCAAGTATGCAGGATGAAAAAATAGTAGAAGGAATTAAAAGACTAGGTAAAGTTTTAAAAGAATTTTAGCTCTAGGTGCCTTCAAAGGGCACCTACAAAAAATTTTTTAAACTTTTACAGTAAATAAATTCAATAAATTCAAAAATATTATAATTAAAGAGGAAATTTAGGAGGAATATAAAATGGAAAGATTAAAGGTTTATTATGATAAGGATGCTAATTTAGAATTATTAAAGGGAAAAACAGTAGCTGTTATAGGTTATGGAAGTCAAGGTCATGCTCATTCTTTAAATTTAAAAGAAAGTGGAGTAGATGTAGTAGTAGGTTTATATAAGGGAAGTAAATCATGGAAGATAGCAGAAGAAGCAGGTCTTAAAGTAATGGAATCTGCTGATGCTGTGAAGGCTGCAGATTTTGTAATGATGTTAGTTCCAGATGAAAAACAAAGCAAACTTTATAAAGAAAGTGTAGAACCAAATCTTACAGAAGGAAAAGTATTGATGTTTGCTCATGGTTTTAACATTCATTTTAATCAAATAGTTCCACCAGCAAATGTAGATGTTATAATGGTAGCACCAAAAGGACCAGGACATCTTGTAAGAAGAGAATATCAACAGGGAAAAGGAGTACCTTGCTTAATTGCAATGCATCAAGATTATAGTGGAAAAGCTATGGACTATGCACTTGCATATGCAAAAGGTATAGGTGGAACAAGAGCAGGAGTACTTAAAACTACTTTTAAAGATGAAACAGAAACAGATTTATTTGGAGAACAAGCAGTACTTTGTGGAGGAGTAACAGAACTTATAAAAGCAGGCTTTGAAACTTTAGTTGATGCAGGTTATGCTCCTGAAAATGCATATTTTGAATGTCTTCATGAAATGAAGCTAATTGTAGATCTTATGTATGAAGGTGGCTTAAGCCGTATGAGATATTCTATAAGTGATACTGCTGAATATGGAGATTATTGTGTAGGAAAGAGACTTATAACAGAGGAAACAAGAAAAGAAATGAGACAAGTTTTAAAGGAAATACAAGATGGAACATTTGCAAAGAACTGGCTTCTTGAAAACCAAGTTAATAGACCATCTTTCTATGCTAAGAGAAGACAAGAACAAAATCAACTTATCGAAACAGTTGGAAAAGAATTAAGAGCCATGATGCCATGGGTTCAAAGTAAATAAGAAAGTTTAAGGGGGCTATCATTATGAAGTTAAAGGGTGCACAGGTATTATTGGAATGTATAAAAGAACAGGGTATAGACACAATATTTGGTTATCCAGGTGGGCAAGTGTTACCAATTTATGATGCCCTGTATTCTACAGAAGGATTAACTCACATACTAACTGCTCATGAACAAGGGGCAGCTCACGCAGCAGATGGTTATGCAAGATCAACAGGTAAAACAGGGGTTGTACTAACAACCTCTGGACCTGGAGCTACAAACGCAGTTACAGGTATTGCTACAGCTTATATGGATTCAGTACCTTTGGTAGTGTTTACAGGACAGGTACCTCAGAGCCTTTTGGGAAAGGATTCATTCCAAGAGGTTGACATTACTGGAATTACAGTACCTATAACAAAAGAAAATTATATAGTTACAGATCCAGACAAACTTGTGGATACAATAAGAAGAGCATTTAAAGTAGCAAGCAGCGGGCGTCCAGGTCCGGTAGTTGTAGATTTACCTAAAGATATTCAGGTGGCTGAAATAGAATACGAATGTGTTGTAAATAACCAGGGGGCTTTAGATACAGAAAAAGAACAGATAGATGAAAATGCTATAAAAAGAGCATTGGATATGATTAAAAACAGCCAAAGACCTGTAATATATGCTGGTGGAGGAGTTATAATATCAGGAGCAAATGTAGAATTGAGGGAATTTTCAGAAAAAATAGATGCGCCTGTATCATGTTCACTTATGGGAATGGGGGCTTTCCCAGGAGATCATGAAAACTATATGGGTATGCTAGGTATGCATGGAAGCCATTGTTCAAATTATGCAGTAACTAAATGTGACCTTTTAATTGCAGTAGGTGCTCGTTTTAGTGATCGGGTAATAAGCAAAGTAGAAGCTTTTGCACCTAATGCAAAAATAATTCATATTGATATTGACCCTAAAGAATTTGGAAAAAATGTAGATATAAATTTAGCTGTAAAAGGTGATACAAAAGAAGTTTTAACTTTACTAAATGAGAAGCTTGAAAAACAAAGACATGAAGAATGGCTTTCTCAAATCAGCAAATGGAAAGAGATAAAACCTGTGAATGGTCCAGTTGGAAGCTTAAGTCCAAAGGTTATAATAGAAAAACTTTATGAACTTACAAAAGGAGATTGTATCATAACTACAGAAGTAGGCCAGAATCAAATATGGGCTGCACAATATTTTAAATATTTAAAGCCAAGAACTTTTGTATCTTCTGGTGGACTTGGAACTATGGGCTTTGGTCTGGGTGCAGCAATTGGGGCAGCTATAGGCAATCCAGATAAAAAAGTTATAAATGTAGCAGGTGATGGAAGTTTTAAAATGAATTCTACAGAATTAGCAACTGTAGCAAAATATCAAGTGCCTATGATTCAATTAGTACTTAATAATCAAGCTTTAGGTATGGTACATCAGTGGCAGGATTTATTTTATCAAGGAAGATTCTGCAATACAAAATTGGGGCCTGATGTAGATTTTGTGAAACTTGCAGCTGCTTATGATATAGAAGCATTTAAAATAACTGAAGACTCACAAGTAGAAGATGTACTTAAAAAGGCATTGAGTATGAACAAACCAGTATTGATAGAATGTGCTATAAATAGAGATGAAAAGGTATTTCCAATAGTACCTCCAGGAGCACCTATAAATGAAAGTATTGGATAAAGGTATGTTCAATTTATATAGTGCCTCATAATATAAGCACATTGTTATTTAAAAATAAGGGCTATATGTCTATGTCAAATTAAGATTTTTAAAAGATTAATTTTGTGCAATTTTGGGGCTGCACAAAATAGGGTTTAGTACTAAAAGTAAAATTAACTTTAGTACTAAACCTTTTATTTTTATATTATAGAGAATTTTATTCAAAAAATTGAGTTATATACTAAGATAGAGAATACTAAATTTATGCTATAATAAGGTTAGTATGTTAATTTGCAATTTATAGTATATAAAGAAAGAAGGAATACTTTTGGATAGTATAAAATGTGAGCGTAGAATATATAATTCTAAAATTAGTACACATACTCATGAATATGGGCAATTAATCTTACCACTTCTTGGTACGCTTTCTATAGAAACTACTTATAAGAGATTAAAGTTAAAAGATGATTCTTTATTCTTTCTTCCTCCAGATTGTGAACATACTTTTAATGCTTATAATAGTAATGAATTCTTGGTTTTAGATATACCTGATAAAATGCTGAATAAGTATGATATGAAAAAAATGCGTGGTGGAAAAGATTTTTTATTTAATGAAAAATGGAAAGCTATACGATATTTATTATTAAGCGAAACTGATAATAACAAAAGCTCTAGTTCCATAAATAATCTATTCCTCTACTTTTATAATTTAATTACTATCGAAAATTTTCCTAATTCTATAAAATATATAAATGAAAATTTTACTGAAAATATAGATTTAAAGAAATTATCAGATATAGAGCATTATAATGTTAGTTATTATAGTGAATGGTTTAAAAATAATATGAATGTTTCCCCAATTGAGTATGTACAAAATCTAAGAGTAAAAAAGGCAAAAGAATTTCTTCTAAATACAAACTTAACAATTTTACAAATTTCTCAAATGGTAGGTTACGAACACAATTCATCATTTACTAAAGTATTTAAGCACATAGAAAAAATATCACCTTCAGAGTTTAGAAAAAAATCAAAAAATAGACTAAAAAGTAACTGTATTTTAGCAAAGACTTGTCTAATTTAAGAGATATAATAATATATAGGTAACATTTTAAATGACTACTTGAAAATATTCCTTAATAAGAAGAAAGGATGTGCTTTTTTGTGAAAGAAAAAATCACTGCTAAGATACGTGACTTTGTTATGGACTACCAACAGAAAATAGATATTTCAACGAAATGGGGTGAGCCTTTGGTAGGCTTTGCAGATGCAAAACATCCCTATATTTTAAAGTTGAAGGAACTAATTACAGCAACTCATGGATTGCCTACTGAAGTGATTCCCGATGCATCAATTGTAATAGCTTATTTTGTGCCGTTTACCGAGGAATTAGCAAATACTAATAAAGTTGCTGGCGATATATCATCGCCTGAATGGGCATTAGCCTATGAAGAAACCAATGCAATGTTTAACAAACTTAATGAATATATAATAAAGTCATTAAGAAAAATGGGGTATAAGGCAGATGTTTCACCTGAAGCTGCTACTTTTGACCAAAAAGCATTAAAAAGCAATTGGTCTCACCGACATTTTGCAAAAGCAGCGGGTATGGGAACTTTTGGTATCAATAATATGTTGATAACCAAGATTGGATGCTGCGGGAGATATAGCACCATTGTAACAAATCTTGATATTGAGCCAGATGTGCCCTTGAAAGAAGAATATTGTTTATATAAAAAAAATGGAAGCTGTGGTGTATGTGTAAAGAATTGTCCAGCAGGTGCTTTAACTTTAAATGGATATGATAGACAAAAATGTTATGCTGTAGCTAGAAAAAATGCAGAAATATATACACAGTTTGGAAGTTCCTATACTAATGAATCAGGAGAACAGCCAAACAGTGTGGGTAGTGAAGTATGTGGAAAATGTGTAGTAAATACACCATGCACCTTCAATAGAATAATATAAAATATATAACTATACATGGTAGCCACTTATTTATCAGCTACCATGTATTTTATATACACTTTATATTTAATCAGGTGTATATCTATCAGTATTTTTTATGTAATTTTCATAAATGTACTGGAAGCCTTCTTCTTTTACTTTAGATAAAATTTCAGACCTTTTTTTACGCATATTTAAGAAACCATCATGAATACGGGGATTTCCTTTTATTGCATCCTTCAAATCCTTATTGAAAAGCTTAATTTTATTTTGTCTTTCAAGTTCATGTAAAAATAAAAGGCCTTTAGAATTGTTTCCAAGTACTACGGAAACTCCACGTTCATCCATCAAGTCTTCAGATATTTTCCAGAAGTCACCCATAGTTATGTCACCAGTACGGGGTACAGCTGCAAATTTGCAGTTGTAACAGGATAAGTTTAAATAAAGATCACATATGAAACCATGGAAAAATGGGTCCTGCCTTGTAATGCATTCATAAGGTTCTGCTTTGTCTATGTTCATTTTCACTTTATATTTTGACCATCCATTACTTTTATCTCTAAAGGTATATGAATTTACTTTATGTCCTTTGGCAATGAAATTTATGTATTTATCAAATATGATTTTAGAAGGAACTCCATGACATACCACATCTGCTGCAAATAAATTTTCACTTTTAGTAAAAGTTTTTAAGGCAGCTACTTGGCAAGGGGTACCTGTAAATAACACTTTTTTACCTTGATTTTCAACTAAGTCTACAATTGTTGAATAAGTATTATCTAAATTGCTTTGAATGTATTTTGAACTTCTAAGCTTTGAAAGATCTTCTTTGTTGTTTACACACATATGTTTTACAGTTAAATTTTTTTTCCAGGCAGCACCGAATACAACACCACCTTCTTCAAGGAAGCTTTCTGCAATCTCAGTAAAAATTCCACCAGAAGAGCTTGCAAGTCTTGTAGTATCATTTGTAGAAAAGGCAGCATAAGTTTTTATTTCTTCTTTTGTAAAATTATTTGACTCAAAGCTTATAACAGGACAGTTTTTAGAGCAAAGACCGCAATTAATACATTTATCTTCTACAATTTCTGGTTTATAAAATCCTTCCTCAGAAATTTTCATTTCAATTGCCTTAGATTTACAAGTATTAGCACATCCAAAACAGCTTGTACATTTTTCTATACCTATCACTTTAATAGCAGAAAGTTTACTATTGGTATTATCGTTATTAATCATTTATCGTTATTAGTGATTCAGTGTACTATAGGCGCTAAACTCACTAAAGTATTCACTTCCTTTCTATATACTTTTTAAAATTTTTATATAATATGTTATTAATTCTACTCATATTGCAACTTGAAAGCATTTTTATGCCAGCGAAATAAATAAACTAATTTTTATAAAGCTCTTTGTTTTCTTATTTTCCAAATTATCTTGATAAAAATTGACAAGTTATTCTAGTTTTGAAATTATTTTTGTAATACCTACTACATGCTCGCCAAGAGATTTTAAATCTTCATCAGTAAGAGAGGATATTCTTTTGGCTAAATTATTTTTCGTTATTTCTTCTTGTTCTTTTATAAAACCGTAAGCCTTATCTGTTAATTCAATTCTAAGGATTCGTCTATCATTTTCATCATTGTATCTATTAACCATTCCTTCATTAATTAACTTATCAATGATAGGTGTCATATTAGGTTTTGATATTACAAGCTTTTTGGCGACTTCGGAAATGGAAGATGTACCCATACGTGCAAGGTAAATTATAACTCTAAAATGAGAATGGGGTATAGGAAGATTCTTTGCAATATCGTTTGGATGAAAAATTTTATTATGTAAATATAACATTAGATTATATAAATCTCCAGATAGTTTATTAAGTTGATTATTATCCATTTTGTCCTCCATAAGTAAATAATATAATTTCCTATATTATAATACATTTATAATTATTATACAATATGAAAAGTTATGGATGCATAAAAGTTATTGACATATAAAAATTATTTAAATATAATAGTTATATAATTATAACTAAATTGCATTTGGAGGTATATAAGATGTAGTTGTAATTAGTTATTGAAGAATTTAAAGAATAAAGCAAAAACTAAATAAAAGTAGAATGGAGAAATGAGTTTAATGTTAAAAATAATAAAACATTTAAAACCTTTTATGACATCCATAGTTGCAGTGGTATGTCTTTTGTTTGTACAGGCAGTATGCGATTTATCACTGCCGGACTATATGTCTAATATTGTTAATGTAGGCATTCAACAAGGTGGAGTGGAAAATGCAGTTCCAAGTGTAATTCGTAAAAGTGAATTTGATAAACTTAAATTCTTTATGAATGAAAATGAGAAAAAAGAAATAGATGAAAATTATATTCTTTTGAATAAGGAAAGTCTTTCTCAAAGTGAGTTAGATAACTATTTAAAGGATTATCCAAGGCTTGATAAAGAGCCACTTTATAAGTTGAATACAAAAAATAAAAATACAATTAGTGAACTTAATAATATTTTTGGGAAACCTATGTTAATTACTCAAGGAATTGAAAAGGGTGGAATATCTGCACTAAACTCTAGTATATCAGGGAGTAAGGGAAGCAAACCACAAACAAAGCTTCCAGCAAATACAGATCCTTTTATAGTAATTTCCAAGTTGCCACAAAGTCAGATAAATACAATAAGGGAAAAGGCAGATGAAAAATTTAAGAATATGCCAGGCAGTATGGTAACTCAATCTGCAGTTAGTTGTATTCATAATGAATATAAAGTTATAGGAATAAATACAGATAAGCTTCAATCTAACTACATTTTTGTGTCAGGTGGAAAAATGCTTCTTTTAGCTTTAGTTAGTATGATTGCTACAGTAATAGTTAGTTTATTAGCAGCAAGAGTAGCAGCAGGATTAGGAAAAGACCTTAGAAAAAAAGTATTTAGAAAAGTTACAAGTTTTACTAATACAGAATTTGATAAATTTTCAACAGCTTCTTTAATCACAAGAAGTACAAACGATATTCAGCAGGTGCAAACACTTATGGTCATGTTGCTCAGAATAGTATTTTATGCACCAATCTTGGGTGTAGGTGGAGTTATTAAGGTGCTTAATACAGATCTTTCTATGGGGTGGATTATAGCAGTTGCAGTTATGGCCATTTTAACTTTAGTTATTGTCTTATTTAGTATAGCTTTGCCTAAGTTTAAGAGTGTACAGAAGCTAGTAGATAAGATTAATTTAATAACTCGTGAATCTTTAACAGGTATGCTAGTAATTCGTGCTTTTAATAATGAAAAATACGAAGAAAGTAAATTTGAAAAAGCAAATAAGGATTTAACAAAAACAAATTTATTTATAAGCCGTTTAATGACATTAATGATGCCATTAATGATGTTCATAATGAATGGAGTTTCTTTACTTATAATTTGGATTGGAGCTCATCAGGTTGATATGGGACATATACAGGTTGGTGATATGATGGCATTCATGCAGTATACAATGCAAATAATTATGGCATTTTTGATGATTTCTATGGTATCAATTATGCTTCCACGAGCTTCTGTATCAGCTCAGCGTATAGCAGAAGTTTTAGATACTGAAGTTGCCATCACTGATTTAGAAGAAACTAAAAAATTCTCTTTAGACATGAAGGGTTCCGTTGAATTTAAAAATGTTAGCTTTAGATATCCAGGTGCAGAAGAAGATGTGCTTTCAAATATTAGATTTACTGCAAGGCCAGGGGAAACTACAGCCTTTATTGGAAGTACAGGAAGTGGAAAATCAACATTAATAAACTTAATTCCACGGTTTTATGATGTAATAAGTGGAGAAATATTAATAGATGGTGCTAATATTAAAGAAGTGTCTCAAAAGGAATTGAGAGAAAAAGTTGGTTATGTACCGCAAAAGGGAATTTTATTTTCAGGTACCATAGAAAGTAATATTAAATATGGTAAGGAAAATGCAACTAAAGAGGAAATAATAAGAGCATCAGAAATAGCTCAAGCTATGGAATTTATTAATACTAAACCTGAAACCTTTAATACAGAAATATCACAAGGTGGTACTAATGTTTCAGGAGGTCAAAAACAAAGGCTTTCAATTGCTCGTGCTCTTGCTAAGGAACCTGAAATATTCATTTTTGATGATAGTTTCTCAGCTCTTGATTTTAAGACTGATGCAGTATTACGTAAGGCTCTTAAAAATGAAATTTCAGCAAGTACTATTATAATGGTTGCACAAAGAATAAGTACAATAATGAATGCAGATAAAATCATTGTACTTGATGAGGGGAAAATAGTAGGAACTGGTACTCACAAGGAACTTATGGAAAATTGTGAGGTTTATAAGCAAATTGCTTTATCTCAACTTTCAAAGGAGGAACTTTCAGCATGAGTGATAGAAAAATAGAAAATAAGACACAAGGTGGCTTTGGCAAAGGTCATATGGGTGGTATAGGAAATGGTGAAAAGGCAAAGAATTTCAAAGCTACTATGAATAAATTACTGCAATATTTAAAACCATATAGGCTATCAATAATTATTGTAATTATTTTTGCAATAGGTAGTGCAGCTTTTTCTATAATAGGTCCCAAAATTTTAGGTAAGGCAACAACCAAGCTCTTTGAAGGATTGGTAAATAAGGTAATGGGAGTAAAAGGTGCAACCATTGACTTTAGCTATATAGGGTATATTGTAATTTTACTTCTTGCATTATATATTGTTAGTGCTGTGTTCTCAATTATACAAGGATATATAGTTTCAGGAGTAGCACAAAAGGTATCTTATAATTTCAGAAAGGAAATTGATGAAAAGATTAATCGTATGCCGCTTAAGTACTTTGATAAGAAGACACATGGAGAAGTGCTGTCCAGGATTACTAATGATGTAGATACTGTGAGCCAATCATTAAATCAAAGTATGTCACAAATAATAACGTCAGTTGTTACAATAATAGGTGTATTAATTATGATGTTATCGATAAGTTGGCAAATGACATTAGTTGCACTTTTAATACTGCCAGTATCAATGGTTCTAATCACAGGGGTAATAAAAAAATCACAAAAGTATTTTAAATCTCAACAGGAATATTTAGGACATGTTAATGGACAAGTAGAAGAAATTTATAGTGGTCACAATATAGTAAAAGCCTTTAATAGAGAAGAGGAAGCGGTTAAAAATTTTGAAGAGGTTAATGATATACTTTATAGTTCAGCATGGAAATCTCAATTTTTATCTGGAATGATGATGCCTATTATGACTTTCATTGGTAATATAGGTTATGTAGCTGTATCTATTTTAGGTGGATGGCTTGCAATAAAGAAAACTATTGAAGTTGGGGATATTTTATCATTTGTTCAATATGTTAGAAGTTTTACACAGCCTATATCTCAAGTAGCTCAAATAGCTAATGTACTTCAATCGACAGCAGCTGCTGCAGAAAGGGTTTTTGAATTTTTAGAAGAGGAAGAAGAAGTCAAAGAGTCAGAAAATCCAGTTAAACTTCAAGAGGTTAAAGGAGAAGTTACTTTTAAGGATGTTCGATTTGGATATAACTCTGATAAAATGATAATAAATGATTTCAGGGCTCATATTAAACCTGGTCAAAAGGTAGCCATAGTAGGACCAACTGGAGCAGGAAAGACCACAATAGTTAAGCTTTTAATGCGTTTTTATGATTTAAATGGTGGATCTATATTAATTGATGGACATGATATAAAAGATTTTACCAGAGAAGATTTGCGTAGTATGTTTGGTATGGTACTTCAAGACACTTGGCTATTTAATGGTGAAATAATGGAGAATATACGTTATGGTAAACTTGATGCTTTGGATAAAGAGGTTGTTAAAGCAGCTAAGTCAGCTCATGTTCACCATTTTGTAAAAACTTTGCCAAAGGGATATAATATGGAATTAAATGAAGAAGCAAGCAATGTATCTCAAGGGCAAAAGCAGCTATTAACCATTGCTCGTGCACTTTTAAAAGATCCTAAAATATTAATACTTGATGAAGCTACAAGTTCTATTGATACTCGTACAGAGGTGCTTATTCAAAAGGCTATGGAAAATCTAATGAAAGGAAGAACAAGCTTTATTATTGCTCATAGATTATCAACAATACGGGATGCAGATTTGATACTTGTAATGAAGGATGGAGATATTGTAGAACAAGGTAGTCATCAGGAATTATTAAAGGCAAATGGTTTTTATGCTTCACTTTACAATAGTCAATTTGAAAATGCGTATGCTTCATAATTAAATACCATTAAAAGGAGTATGAATAGGTAGTTAAGTTGAAAATGTATTCTTCAATTAAAATTTAAGGATAAAGTAAATGGATTTAAGATTTAGAAATATTAAAAAATATTTAAAAATTAATACAAAAATTATTGCTTACTAATTATATCTATGCTATAATTACACATGTTGGAATCAAATATGATTAACCAATGAAATAAGAGATTTAATATAATTGAATCTTAATCTGAATCAAAGAGGAGAAATGTTTAAAATGGCAGATAAGACTTTAGTATGTAAAGATTGCGGAAAAGAGTTTGTTTTCACAGAAGGAGAACAGGCTTTCTATAAGGAAAAAGGCTTCGAAAACGAACCAGTAAGATGCCCAGAATGCAGAAAAGCTAGAAAACAACAAAGAGGATATCAAAGATAATATTATCTTTAAAAAAAACTGTAAGAATTATTCTTGCAGTTTTTTTAGTTTTTTGTTTAATTTTTGTAGCTTAAGCATAATACAAAGCATTTTAAAGAGGAAAGAGGACAATTGTCCTCTTTAAAAGGTTATATTGCAATATTTTTATATTAAGTCAGAATTTTATATGTATGTAAGGTATAACAAATTATTATTAATTGTAGCATGTTTATTAAAAAAAGTAATATATAAAGAATATAATTGTATTAGATGATAGAATAATATTATAAGTAATATATTATATATACATATTAAGGGGGATTAACTTATGAAAAAAAGTTCAAGTGTACTTTTAAGCTTATTTTTAGCTGCGGGTATGACATTTGCAGGATGCGGAAGCCAGCAAACTTCACAGAATAGTGGAGACTCCAAAGAAACAAAAATAATGTTTAGTGGATCTTCCACAATGGCACCAACTATTTCTAAGATAGCAAATAACTTTACAGAAAAAAATAAGACTTGGAATAAGGTTGACAGCAGTTTACCAGATAAGCCCATACAAATAACAGTATCTTCTGGAGGTTCAGGAACAGGAGTTAAAGCTGCAGTTGAGAAAACAAGTAATTTTGGGTTGATATCAATGGAAATGCCAAAAGATCAAAAATCTAAAATGACTAAATATAAAGAATTCAAAATAGGTATGGATGCACTTACTATATCTGTTAATCCACAAAATTCTATCTTGCAGAAAAAGAAGGGTTTAAGTAAGGAAGAAATACAAAAAATATTTTCAGGAGAAGCAAAGCTTTGGAGTGATGTAGATCCATCATTACCTGCCAATAAAATAGTAATTGTAGTAAGAGATGCAGGTGGTGGTGCAGGTGAAGTTTTTGATAAGAGTATAATGAATGGTAAAAAAATAAGTAAAGAAGCTATACAAGCACCTTCTATGGGAGCGTTAGGTCAAAAAATTATGGAAAATAAAGATGCTATTGGATATGCATCAGTAGGTATAGTAGATCAAAATAAAGGAAAAATAGTTTCTATGGATGTTGATGGAGTGACTCCAACATCTGAAAATATACTATCAGGGAAATATAAAATAGCAAGACCTCTTCTAATAATAAAGGATGGAGATTTAAATGCAGAAGAAAACGCTTTTATAAAATATGTAACTTCAGAGGAAGGATTAAAAGTAGTTAAGGAATTAGGATTTGTACCTGTAAGTAATTCTAAACAATAAATGGACAAACTCCTCGGGATTATTACCTGAGGAGTTATTTTAATTAAAAGGTGAGTTAAATGAAAAATAGAAGAAATAAAACGGAAAGAGCATTTTGTGTTTTAGTAAAATTTATAGCTTTTCTAGCTGTAAGTATTTTAAGCTTAATACTAATATTTATATTAAAAGAAAGTATGGGAGTTTTTAGCAAAGTATCTTTTATAAGTTTCATACTTGGAACCGAATGGCAGCCGTTAAATTCTAATAAGGTTGGAATAATGCCATTTCTTTTATCAACTTTATATGTATCCTTTATAGCAGTTTTAATTGCCATGCCCATAGGTATAGGTTTTTCTATATTCATGTCCATTTTAGTAAATCAAAGATTGAAATATGTGCTAAAAGCTTTTGTGAATATGTTAGCAGGTATACCTTCTGTAGTTTATGGATTTATTGGACTTTCAGTTATAGTAAAATTTTTTGAAAAATATCTTTCCTTTTCTACAGGGGAATCTATATTTTGTGCAGCCATACTTTTAAGCATTATGATATTGCCTTATATAGTTTCAAGTTGTGATGAAACCATGAGTAAAGCTTATGAAAAATATGAAGTTTATTCAAAGGCACTTGGAGTATCAAAGTGGTATATGATTAGCAACTTGATACTGCCTGTTTGTAAAAAAAGCATATTATGTTCAACTATACTTGCTACAGCAAGAGCAATGGGAGAAACTATGGCTGTTATGATGGTTATAGGAAATAGCCCTATAATGCCAACCTTATTTGGAAAGGGAGAAACAATACCTGCACTAATAGCTTTGGAAATGGGATCAGCTCAAATAGGAAGTCTACATTATCATGGGCTTTTTGCTGCGGGACTTGTACTTATGTTGTTGATTTTGGTAATAAATATAATTTTTTATAATATAAATAGGAAAATTCAAATTTAAAGAAGGAGCATATATGAATAGAGTTTTAAAAAATACAGTACTTGGGTTATGGTATTTTATAAGTAGTTTTATTGTAGTTTCCATAATTATATTTATATTCTCTTATATATTTATTAAAGGATATACTTCTGTAAATATTGGATTTATATTAGACAGTCCAAAGGGTACCCCTCTAGGTATGGATGGAGGAATATTACCAGCCATACTTGGCAGTCTTTCTTTAATGTTTTTAGCTTGTGTGAATTCTGCAATCTTAGGAATAGGTACTGCTGTGTACTTGTGTCTATATTGTAACAATAAAAGAATTGAAAATTTTATACATTTGATAGTGAGTTCTATTGCGGGAATACCTTCAATTGTTTTAGGGCTTTTTGGATATTCTTTTTTAGTTTATTTTTGTAATTTTGGAGTAAGTCTTATATCAGGAGGCATTACTCTTGGAATAATGATTTTTCCATATATAGAAGTGTTAAGTGAAAAGTCTATTAGAGAAGTAGATGAAAATTTAATACTTTCTTCTTATGCACTT
This sequence comes from Clostridium sp. JS66, assembly GCF_033561535.1. Taxonomy (NCBI): domain Bacteria; kingdom Bacillati; phylum Bacillota; class Clostridia; order Eubacteriales; family Clostridiaceae; genus Clostridium; species Clostridium sp. JS66. Next base: position 2,509,036 of record NZ_CP131467.1, read on the forward strand.
GGAATAGATAAATCATATACTTTTATTCACATAATACTGCAGCAGTGTAAGGGAGAAATTATATCGGGAATTATAATGTCAGGAGGATTTGCCATGGGAGCGGCAGCACCAGTTATGCTTACTTCAGCAGTGGTAGCTGCACCTAATCCAGACTCTCTTTTTTCTCCAGTAATGGCACTGCCTTATCATTTGTATATGCTAATAAGCCAAGGAATTTCGCTGCAAAAAGCTTACGGAACTGCTTTTGTACTTATTGTAATGCTAATATTATTAAACCTTTTAGCAGCTCTTTTAAGTAAGAGAAAGAGAGGATAGATATGGATAATATATTAAAAATTAATGATTTAAATGTGTGGCTAGATGATAAATTAATACTTAAAAATGTAGATCTCTCTATAAAAAAATGTAAGATAACAGCAATAATAGGTCCTTCAGGATGTGGAAAGTCTACATTATTAAAATGTATAAATAGGATAATAGATGAAGAGAAGAATTCTAAGGTGGAAGGAATTATTGAATTTAACCATCAAGATATTAGAAAAATAGACAAAAATATTTTAAGAAAAAATATAGGATGTGTTTTTCAGGCACCAACACCATTTCCTTTTTCTATATATAAAAACATGATATATGCACTAAAGTATCATGGTACATATAGCAATGATGATATTAACAGCGTTGTTGAAGAAAAGTTAAAAATGGTAGGTCTTTATGAAGAAGTAAAAGATTATTTAAATATGTCAGCTCTTAAACTATCAGGAGGACAGCAGCAGAGACTGTGTATAGCGAGAACCCTTACCATGGAACCAGAGATTATTTTAATGGATGAACCTTGTTCTGCATTGGATTTAAATAATACCATGAAAATAGAGGAAACACTCAAAAAATTAAGTGGAAATTATAGCATTGTAATAGTAACCCATAATTTAGCTCAAGCTAGAAGGATATCAGATTATACAGCTTTTATGATGGATGGACATATAGAAGAATATGAAGAAACAGAAAAAATTTTTAAAAATCCTTTAAAAGAAAGTACACAAAAATATATTGGAGGATTAATTGGATAAATTTATTAGTGGAATTTGAGAGGAGAAATACAAATGATAGAAATAAATATACCAGGAAGAGAAGATTTAAAAATAGAAAATGTTGTTTTTGATTATAATGGTACCGTAGCAGTAGACGGGGGAATGAACGTAAAGGTTAAAGAAATGATTAAAGAACTAAGTGAGTATTTAAATGTATATATAATAACTGCAGATACCTATGGAAATGTAAGAAGTCAATGCGAAGGACTACCAGTTAAGGTGGAGACTTTTTCAAAAGGTAATGCAACTTTTTATAAAAAGCAGTTTGTAGAAAAAATAGGAGCAAAATTTACTATAGCTGTAGGTAATGGACTTAATGATGTGGAAATGTTTAAAGTATCAGCGTTATCAGTAGCAGTCATTGAGGAAGAAGGGTGTGCTTCAGAAGCTATAATGAATTCCAATATAACTGTAAAAGATATAAAAGATGTATTTAATATGATAATGAAAAAGTCTAGAATAAAAGCTACTTTAAGGGATTAAACATTATTATTTAATTCATTATAAAAAGTCCATATTTAAAAGGAACTTTTAAAAAATGCGTTTAGAATCATTAAAAGTCGAAAAATGTAATAAAAATCAAAGCTGTGAATTGATATATTGTATTTGTATTCACAGCTTTTATAATTAAAATAAAAAAATATATAATTTGTTAAATTATATAAACAAAATTGGACTTTAATTAGTATCAATTTTTATTTATTTAAACAAAATTCTATTAAAAAATTAATATAATTATCTAATTTTTAAAAAATAATATTATTGGAAGATATGACAAATTGTGATATCATGGTATAGTATTGATTAATATCAAGTTCAAATAATATAAATTTTAATTATGAATGGATGGGAATAGGTATGAAAAGTAAGATCAATTTAAGTGTTAAAAAACTGCTGATGACGTTTATACCATTATTCGTAATAATTCCTATATTTATAATTTCCATTTTTAATGGAATTAAGGTTAAAGACAATGAAACCAGGAATTTTTATGATTTAATGAGTGCAAGTAATGGCAAGATATCTAATATAATAGCTGATATGTATACTAATAATAAAAACACTATTGATATGTTTTCTGTAAATGATGATGTAGTAGGTTTAAAACAAAAACCGGAATTAGAAGTATCTATGATGAAAACTTTTAATGATTATATAAAATATCATGAAGCGATAAGAGCAATTTATTATGGAGAAGCTTCAAAAGTTCATCACACAACTTCTGGAAAACCAAAACCTGGGTATGATCCAACAAGCAGACCATGGTATACAAAAGCAGCACAGGAGGACGGAAAGGTAGCGTTAACTGATCCTTATGAAGATGTAGTTAAACCAGGGACTTATGTAGTTACTTTGGCAAAAACTGTTAAAGACCCTAATACCAAAGAAACTTTAGGAGTAATAGGAGGGGACATACCATTAGATACTATAAGCAAGGAAATTTCCAATATAAAAATAGGAAATAGCGGATATACAGCTGTAGTAGATCAAACGGGTACTATTATTGCGCATAAGGATAAGAAACTTGTAAGCAAAAAAAGCAAGGATTTAAAGTGGCTTGATGAAATAATTAAATCAAAAGATAGCAGCAATATAGTAAATATAGATGGACAAAAATACTTAACCTTAAAATCACAAAATAGTGAAACTGGATGGTTAACAGTGACTTTTGTACCTAATCAAGAATTAAGTGACAAAATTAAATCCTTAATTGTACCTAACATTATAGTAGGTTTGATATGTGCAATTTTGGGTATTATAGTTTCACTTTTAATATCAAAATATTTAATAAAATCTATTTATGAAATTATAGAAATTCTTAAGAGCATAGGTAAGGGAAATTTAAGTGTACAAATAGAATGTAGAGATAATGAATTAAAAGAAGTATCAATGATAAAAGAAGAAGTTAATGTTATGAAAATGGAAATTGTATCTATTATAAATAAAGCTGTACAAGTTTCTGAAAAGCTAAATAAATCTGCAAAGCATTTTGCTTCAGTTACTCAGGAAGTTAGCTCATCAGCAGAAGAAGTTTCTGGTTCTGTAAGTCAAATAACAGAAGGAGCTTCAAATCAAGCTGACCATTTGCAAGAAAGTTCAAGCAGTGTGGAGAATCTTGGAGAATTGGTAGATAATACATTAAAAAGTGCTAAAAGTATGGAAGAAACTTCAGGTGAAGCTAATAAAGTTATAGAAAACAGCATGAAATTAGTTGATAACTTAAAAAACAATCTTGAAGAAGGGTTCCAGGTTAATGAAGAATTAATAAGAGAAGCAGAAGTGTTAAATAGCAATTCACAAGAAATAGTTGGTATAATAAATAATATTAAAGACATAGCAGAACAAACAAATTTATTAGCATTAAATGCTAGTATTGAAGCTGCAAGAGCAGGAGAGTATGGAAAGGGTTTTGTAGTAGTTGCTGAAGAAGTTAGAAAGTTAGCAGAACAGTCCACTATTTTTGCGGGTGAAATAGAAATAGTAATAGGTAAAATGAAAAATAGTGTAGGAATGGTAACAGAAAAGATAGAAAATACAAAAGAAACTAATATGAACACAAAGGAAAATATGGTTACAGTAGATAATGGATTTATACAAGTAGAAAAAAATATAGATGAACTTAAAAATCATATTAATACTGTAGTTGAAGCATTAAAAAATATAAATGAAAATAAAAAAGTTGTAATTACAAAGATAGAAGAGGTAGCAGCTATTTCAGAAGAAGCTGCAGCAGCTACGGAAGAAGTAAATGCAGCATCAGAAGAGCAAGCTGCAAACCTTCAGGATATTTCAAATTCAACAGAAGATCTTTTAGTATTATCTGAAGAATTGAAGAAATCAATAAGCTTTTTTAGCTGTGATAAGTCAGTTTAAGTTTTTTTGAATAGGCAAGCATAAATATTAATGCTGTGCTAAAATCAGCAATTTTGATTTTGGCACAGTATTTTTTTCATTAAGTACGTAAATTCAAAAACTTGGCAGCCATATATATTAATGATAAAATAATAATACTGTGTTTATTTATATATGATATTTAAATTTAGCATAAGGAATATAGAAAGGAAGTATTGTCAATTATGGATTCTAAGAAAAAAAGTATAATTAGTGCGCTGATGGTTTCTATGTTTCTTGCTGCGGTAGAAGGTACTGTAGTAACTACTGCTATGCCAACTATTGTTAAAGATTTAAATGGATTTCAGCTTATAAGTTGGGTTTTTTCTTTGTATTTGCTTACATCAGCTATTAGTACTCCTATATATGGAAAGCTATCAGATTTATATGGAAGAAAAAATATTCTTTCTATTGGCATAATAATTTTTTTAATTGGTAGTTTTCTTTGTGGATTATCTGGAAGCATGTACCAACTCATATTCTTTCGTGCAGTTCAAGGACTGGGGGCAGGATCAATATTTACTGTCACTTATACTATTGTAGGAGATGTGTTTACTCTTGAAGAAAGAGGAAAAGTTCAAGGGTGGTTGGGTACAGTTTGGGGAATAGCCAGTTTAATAGGGCCTTTTTTGGGCGGATTTTTAATAGATAATCTTTCCTGGCATTGGATCTTTTTCATAAACATACCTTTTGGCATGCTTTCTATAATTCTTATTCAAAAAAATCTTGTTGAGGAATTTGAAAAAAAGAAGCATAAAATAGATTATGCAGGTGCAATCACATTAAGTTTGGCTATTATGGCTCTTTTATATCTCTTTTTATCAATGGGAAAAAGTGAAGGTGTTTCATTATACGTAATTATAATGTGTATTATAGCAACAATAATATTCTTTATTGCTTTCTATTTTATAGAAAATAAAGCTTTAGAACCTATTATACCTTTTGACATTTTTACAAAAACCAATATTTTGGTTAATATAATAAGCTTTCTGATTTCTGCCTTTTTAATGGGTATAGATGCATATATGCCTATTTATATACAAAATGTTTTAGGGTTTCAACCAACTATTGCTGGAATTGCATTGGCTCCAATGTCCTTATCATGGCTTATGTCTTCTATTGTTTTAGCAAAGGCTATACCTAAATATGGAGAAAAGGTGATAGCCAGCCTATCTACAGTAATTTTGATAGTAAGTACTGCTCTTTTACCTACATTAACTATAAATTCATCATTGTTTACAGTTATAGTTTATGGATTTATAATGGGTTTTGGATTTGGAGGATGTTTTACTACATTAACCATAGTCATACAAGAATCTGTAAATTATGATAAAAGAGGAGCAGCCACAGCTTCTAACGCTTTGGTTAGGACATTAGGTCAGACTATAGGAATAAGTGTGCTTGGGGGAATATTTAATTTAACCATAGATAAATATTTTAAAAACTTAGGCATTAAGGGAGTAAATTCAAGCAATTTATATAGTACTTCATCATCATTATTAGCATATTCAAGCCATATAAAAGCTTCAATATTTTCTGGAGTTCATATATTATTTATTATATTTATTTTAATTTCTATAGTTTGTTTAATATTAGCATTAGCTCTTCCTAGTAATTTAAAGAAAAGAAAAAATAAGTATAGCCACGAGAATTAATTCCATCGTAATAGTCTATATTTATGCTTTCATATTTTAATAAAATGATAACTAGAAATAGTAGAGAAAATAAAAATTGGAAATTTTTTATTTTCTCTACTATTTTATTGACGTTTTAATTTATGTATATTTAAACTGTATGTCAACATAAATTTACGATTAGCTTATATTTAAATTAAATACTTAAAAAAACAAATGATGTATATATATTATTTTATATTAATGTAATACAATAATTTTTTATTTATGGATAAATTTTACTAAATTTCAACAAAAGAATATAAAATACACCTATTTACAAATAAGTAAATAGAAGTTACAATAATAGCATAGAATAATTAGTGCACTAATAAAATTCTAAATAAGAAATTTTGGGGGGAAAATGTTATGACTAAATATGATAACTTTGACTTAGATGTACAAAACATAAAAACAACTAAATCTGATGAGGTACAAGCTGCTGGAACTTGGTGGTGTCCTACTGATACATGTCCACCTAAAACATATGACATGACATGTAAACGTTAAAAATTAAGTTTTTGTCATAATTACAACATTTTATAAAAAATAATTAAGAAGATCTAAGTAACAACATAGTAAAAAATCTATTCCATGGCCATCTGCTCTAGAATCTCACTTTTTAAAGTGTCTGTTTTGAGCCAATATGTTCCTGGATAATGATTTCTAAGCATTAGATGGAGAGAAGACTAAATACCTGAAGGGTATATTTAATAGGTAGCATATGCCCAGTGGTTATGGACAAGCTTCATTTGGTGCCAAGAACTCTGTTTATGTTACTTAGATCTTCTACTATTCTTAATTTTGCAAAGGGTAATATGTATAATTAAATGCACAGGAGGAGAAAAATGTCAGGTACTAAATGTAAAAGTAATAAAAATATTTTTGAAACTAAAGATTTTTTTATGTTGAGAACGCCTATATTACCTGTAAATATGTACAATTATTTATTTGATGAATCACTATCAACAGATGAAATGGAAAATAAACTTTTTGAGTTAGCAGAAAATAGTATTATTAAAGAAGCAATAGCTGTCTCAAGTTTATCATTAAGTGAATCATTAGTATCAATGAATGAAGGAATTAGTGAGAAAAAAAAGAAAAAAATCTTAAGTTCATTATTAAAATATTTTATTAGGATGACAACAAGAACAACACCATTTGGATTATTTTCAGGAGTTACACTAGGAGAATTTTGCGATAAAACAGAAATTAAGCTTAAAGAAAAAAGATATTATATAAAAAGAGCAAGACCAGATATGGGATGGCTCTGCGCAATAATAAGAAATATAGAAAGTGATAAGAAAATATTAAATGAATTGAACTTAATCACTAATAATATGGTACTAATTAATGGTACGAGATTGGATTTAGTATATATAAGTAATTATGGCCAAAATTCAAAGGAAAAGTCAGAAGATAATTTAACTGCATCTATACGATATAATACGACTGTAAAATTAGTTATGAAATTAGCTAAATCCGAAATTACATATAAGGAATTATTATCAAAATTAAAATATGAAAATCAATCAACACCAGTAGAACGAATAGAAAATTTTTTAGATGTGTTAATAAAAAATGAATACTTATTAACTGAAATGAGACCACCATTAGCCAATACATCACCCTTTGAATATATACTTTCCAAATTAGAAAATATAGAAGCAGGAGAAAGTTTGTATTTAAAATTAAAAAGGATTAAAGAGCTTATAGATATATATAATACGACTGCTGTAGGAAATGGTGAAAAATTGTATAAAGATATAGTAAAATCTATGAGTGCACTGGAAAAAAGTGATAACTATTTGCAGGTTGATTTAAGATTAAAGGAAGAAAAAGCAGCTTTAAACAGTGAAGTAGCAGAAGAAATAGAGAAAGTTGTTGAGATTATGCTGAGATTATCTAATAAATCAGCTCAGTTTTATCATTTAGAGAGATATAAAACTGATTTTATTGAAAAATACGGTACAGACAGCGAAATTTCTGTAATTGAGTTATTAGATCCAGATAAGGGAATAGGTGCACCTTCAGGGTATGAAAATCCTAAAAGTAATAAATATATAGGTGATATTCCAGATGATTATAAAAATAAAAAATTTGAAAATTATTTAGTTAACAAAGTAATGGAAGCATTACTTAATAAAGAACAAGAAGTTATTATAACTGATGAGGATATTGATAATATTGACAATAAACCTTTAACAGAATTTACTAAATCCCAAATGCCAAAATCTTTAGAAATTAATGCATTAATTTCAGCTAAAAGTGAGGAAGCAATTGACAAAGGTGACTTTAAAGTATTTATAGGTCCCAATGTAGGGTCAAACAGAGCAGGAAAAACTTTTGGAAGGTTTGTTGATATATTACCGAGAGAAATTTATGCTAAACTTAATCAATTAAATGATACTGAGAAAAGTATATATGGAGATGAAACAGTTCTCAGTGAAATTGTGGAATTGCCTCAAAATATGAGAAATTCAAACGTATGCTTAAATTGGAGCCCACGGGATTATGAAGTAGCAATTGCTACAAATTATAGTGGAAAAAAGAAGAATATAAGTGTTTCGGATTTGTATATAGGAATAGATAGAGAAAATAAAGATAATTTTTACATAAAATCTAAAACATTAAATAAAAAAGTAATAATAAGTTGTAATCATATGTTAAATCCAACCTATGGTAGTAATATATATAGGTTTCTCAGGGAAGTTTCTTTATCAAATACTACTAATCTAATGGAGACATTTTACATTACTCAATTAGATTACCTTAATTATTGTCCTCGAATAAGATATAGTAAAGTAATAATCTCTCCAGCTAAATGGAAGCTATCTAATGATATATTAAATGTTGATGCAATAAATGTTGATATAAAAAGTTTTTGTAGGGCTATTAAATTGTGGAGAAAAAAATGGAAGGTTCCTCAATTTGTATACCAGAAAATGTATGATAATAGATTGTTACTAAATTTAGAAAATGAACTGCACTTAAATGAGTTGCTAAATTTGCTAAAGAAAGAAAAGGAGATAATTATAACGGAGATAGAAGATGGACTAGATAAACTTTGGACACGTGGAGAAGATGGTAAATATTTTTCAGAAATTGTGGTTCCTGTAACTGTGAACAAACAGTTCTTAAAAAATGTTCTGAATGAAAATAATATTGAACTTCAATCTAATGTGTTACAAACAAAATCAGATTATAGAAATAACTTAAAAAAATTCGATACGCTTGATAAAAAAGTTAATTTTATTCCAGGCGACGAATGGATATATATGAAGCTATATGGAATTTCAAGGAGAGTAGATGAGTTTATAGGATATAATCTTCTTCCATTTTGTAAGGAACTTATTATGAATAGAGAAATAGAAAAGTTTTTTTATATAAGATATTCTGATCCGGAATATCATATTAGATTAAGGCTAAAGGGAAATAGTACTGATTTTTACTCTGCTATTATGCCAAAGTTAAATTTATGGTTTAAGAAGCTAATAAAAGAAGGATTATTGTCTAAAGTAAGCCTAGATGTCTATTCTAGGGAAATGGAAAGATATGGTGGACCTAGCTTAATTGATTTAGCAGAAGATGTTTTTTATGTTGATAGTATATTTGTTTCAAATATAATTAGTTTAAAAAGAAGCAAGCAGCTTAGATTGGATTTAAATTATATTGCAGTAGCAAGTATAATAAACTTTATGGATGAGATGAAGCTTGATTATAAAACTCAAAATGAAATATTTATAAATCGTTTTGATAAAAATAGATATAGAGAATTATTTCAGGAAAATAGAAAAGTTTTTATGAAAATGGCAAATTCTGATAACGATTGGTCAAGTCTTAAGGAGATAGAAGAAGGACAATGTTTATATAATTTATTTAAAATAAGAAAAGAAAAGCTTAATATATTTGCAGATAAAATGAATGAATTGGATGAAGAAAATAAATTATGTAACAGTAAATTAAATATTATTTTAAGTATAATGCATATGTTTTGTAATAGATTGTTTGGAACAGTAAAGACAGAAGAAAAAATAATGTGTTTAGTAAGGCATACTTTACATTCACTTGAATATATAAAAAACATTAATTCTAAATGAATATGAAAAGAATCTTAGTGTTTTTTTATTAAAATTAATAAGCCTATATAAATTTTTAAGGAGCAATAATTATGAACTGTAACGAAAATGCGTATTGCTTTAAAGATATTATAAATTCTTTTAAATATATGCCTAGAATTTTTAAAATATTATGTGATATAGATAAAAAATATGTAATATTAATAACTATACTAAATATAGCAAATGGATTTATACCCACTTTAGCTATATTATCCACCCAATATTTGATAAATTCAATTCAAGTGAATAATTTAAAAAGTTTTCAGTATATATTAATACCATTTGTATTATATGTATCAATTAGTTTTAGTGGAGCTATTATAGCACAAGCAATAACATATTTTCAAAACATGTTTAAAATGAAACTTTCTTACAATTTAAATTTGATTATATTAGAGAAATCAAAAAAATTCAATTTGAGTGATTTTGAGAATTCAGAAGTTTATGATAAGTTAAAAAGAGCTAATGATGGAATAGGAGAAAAGCCATTTACAGTGTTCACCTTAATGTTGAGTCTTTTCAGTCAAGTAGTAACATTAGTATCAACTTCAATTATACTAATGGCTTGGAAACCATGGGTTATACTTATAATACCAATAGTGCCCATAATTTCATCAATATGTATGATACGTTTAGGATATGAACAGTTCAAAATTCATAGGGAGAGGGCTTCAAAAGAAAGGAAGTCATGGTATCTCAATTTTATTATGACAAATGATTTAGCTTTTAAAGAAGTAAAAATTTATAAATTAGCTGAATATTTTATACCAATTTTTAAAAGGTTAAATATAGGATTTATTTCTCAGGATAAAAAAATTCTTATAAAAACAGCTAAACTAGGATTTATGTTTGAATTATCAGATGGAGTTATAGGTGGAATAATTTGTTTACTAATAATAAGAGATGCATATGTGGGAAGAATTTTATTAGGAAATACTGTTGCATATATACGGTGTATTTCAAGTATTAGCACTAGCGTACAAGCTATATTAGAAACAATATCTGGTTTGTGCCAGAATAATTTATATATAAAACAATTTTTTGAATTTTTAGATCTTCCTAATGAATGTGACAGAAAATTAAATGATTTAGTTTCTATTGATGAGATAAATAGTATAGAATTTAAAAATGTTTCCTTCAAGTATCCAAATAGAACTGAATATGCATTAAAAAATATTAGTTTTAAAGTTTGTAAAGGACAAAATGTAGCTTTAGTAGGGAGAAATGGTTCAGGGAAAACAACGTTAGTTAAATTAATAGCGGGATTTTATGAAAATTATGAAGGTGAAATTTTAATAAATGGAGTTTCTATGAAAAAGATAGGAAATGAAAATATACGTGAGAGAATGGGCGTCGTTTTTCAAGACTATAACAAGTATGAACTAAGTTGTAGAGAAAATATAGCAGTTGGTAAACTGAATTATATAAATGATGATTGGAAATTATTGAGTTCTATGAAAAAGGTTTCTGGAATTGAGTTATTAGAAGATCTACCAAATGGTCTTAATACACAATTAGGAGTTTGGTTTGAAGAAGGAGTTCAGCTGTCAGGTGGACAATGGCAAAAAATAGCCTTAGCAAGAGCTTTTTTGAGAGAGGCAGATTGTTATATTTTAGATGAACCAAGTTCAGCATTGGATGCAATCTCAGAGTATGAAATATTTAGAAAGTTATATAAGTTAACAAAGGACAAAATAGGAGTATTTATAACTCATAGATTATTTAATATAAAAAAAATGAATTCAAAAATATTAGTATTATATAATGGGGAAATAATTGAAGAAGGTACTCATAATGAGTTAATGAGTATAAATAGTCATTATAAATCTATGTATAAGTTACAAAATTTTCAACAAAATGATCTTACTATTGGAAAGGATGAAGAAAATTATTATGAAGATGAAAAATGTAAAATTAATAACTAGTAAAGAAATTGAAAATAGTGAGGTAGAATTAGTCAAATTTGCATTAGAAAGAATAATGGAGAAAATGAAATATCCTGAAAAACTTAATAATGATTTAATAAATATGAAGGTTAACCCAATTTTTATGTACCCATCAATTTGTATGTTGTTAGGTGAAAGTAAAGAATTATTAAATGATGAAATTGATTGGGATGATGTATCATATAAATATATGTTATATATTAAAAATGGTATAGAAAGTGGTCACTTACGCTTAACAAGTTCTCTTTTTTCTGGTCTTGCTGGAGTTGGTTTTGGAGTATATTCGCTATATAAAAGTACATCACACTATAAAAAGTTTATTGATAGTTTAAATGAAGTAATTATTAATGAAACTTTAGATTTAATTAATAACATGAACTTAAATGATCTTCATATGAGTACATATGATACAATTAGTGGTTTATCAGGAATTACAGGATATTTATTATTATTTAAAGAAGAGACTAAAATTAAAAAATGTATAGAAGTAATATTAGAGGCTTTAATTTCTATAACAAAGGATAGAGAGGTATTTGGTGAAAGAGTTGCTGGATGGCATATATCAAGTAAAAATCAATTTTTGGAACAAGAAAAAGTTATGTATAAAAAAGGTAACTTTAATTTGGGAATATCCCATGGTATAACTGGAGTTTTAGGAATTTTATCAATTGCGTTAAAAGAAGGAGTTGAAATTGAAGGTCATAAAAATGCTATTAACAGGATTTTAATAGATTTAAAGAAATACTTGTATATAGATGAAAATGGATATATTTACTGGCCTCCAACAATAAAATTTGAAGATTATATTGTTGGAAATTGTGAAATTCATAAAAGTAGAGCAAGCTGGTGTTATGGAACTCCTGGAATAGCTAGAACTATGTATTTGGCAGGTAAAATGGTAAATGATATTGAGAGTATGAACATAGGAATAAAGGCTATAGAAGGATTATGTAATATGAAAGATGAAGATTGGATGTTAGATTCACCAACTATGTGCCATGGGTATGCAGGATTACTAACTGTTATACAGGCTATGTATTTAGATACAAACAAACTTATATTTGATATTGGAAGAAAAAGATTGTTAAAAATAATATTAAGCTTTTACAGTGATGATGCAAGATTTGTTTTTCATAATATTGATTTTGATCATCCATATAGTGAAAAAAGCAAGTTAGTTAAAAAAGATGATATATCGTTGTTAGAAGGTACTTGTGGTATTTTACTTTCTTTGTTGCTTTTTTTTAAGCCAATTACAACAAATTGGATGAGACATTTTCTTATTAATTGAAGCTTTAATTTTGTAAATTAAAGCTTCAATATAAGTAATTTGAAAATACATTATGGAAAGGTAATACAAATAACTCCTTTATTCATACAGTTAAAAGTTACTTCTTAGCCAATTATTTATAAATGCTATTATTTCAAATCCTTTAATACCTACAGCTGCTGAGGTTTTACTAACAAATATTAACCCATCATAAGATTCTATTGGCACTTCAGGTATCATCCATTGCTCAATATTTCCATTGTAACCATCTTCAACGCTGTGAATTAACTGTTTTTGTGATAACCACTCTCCAACATTTTTATTTTCTGAAGCTGATTTAAAATCTATAAAACTTAAAGGGATACCTGTCTTTTCAAAAATATTTTTTAGTTCTTCAGTATCTTTGTTTACATCATTTAGTTTTTCATTACTTAGTGAAGGCATTTGATCATATACACATGATAATTTTTCTTTAAATTGTGATAAATTATTGTTATCAACTTTTTTTATATAATCTAAAATTCTAGTGCTGTTTTCAGATGAAGATTGCATATCAAAACCATAAAATTTAATTTTTTCTTTATGTTCAGGGTTTTTATTATACATTCTTATCCACTCTACCATATCAGTTACTTCTTTTGTTGACCATACGGAAAATTTCATAGATTTAACAGCATCCTCTGCATTTCCAATTCCATTAAGTACATAGTCGCTAACAATTTGAGTACCACCTGATTCAGCTTCTATAGCAAAAACTCTGTAGCCCATTTTTTAACTAAGAATTCAAAGAAACGGTGTTTCATTTCAAAAAATTCTTTAGTACCATGAGTTGCTTCTCACATTGCTAGTACTTTTTTATCTTTTAGCATTTCTTGTAGCTTGTCTAAATCTTCAAAACCATTTCCAGCTTCTGTAGTTTTTAAAGGTATTATTATATTTTTTAAATCAAGTTCTTGTGTATTATTTGCTTTTACACATATACTTTCATTACTGAACAAAATAATAATTAAAAATAGCATAGAGAATAACAGTTTTAAGTAACTTTTAAAATTTTTCATATAGGTTTATCCCCCAGTTACTGGCTTTTCAGTCCATTCCTATTTAAACTATATTCTTAATATGAATTTATGATTACTTTACGTTAAATTACTATTATGCATTATTTTATGTACATCTTGTATTCTAATTGTATTTGTTTAGAAGTTTCAATTATATAAATGATAAGTATCATGAAAGTGATATTTATTTGATATAGAAGTGTATTTTTAAAGAGAACAAAGTTCAAATACCAAATAAGGATAATTTTCTTAGTTACAAAGGAAATCATCCTTATTTGTTCTTTGAACTTTGTATTTTTTAAAAATCTTGTGTTGTAATATGTTTAAGTTGTAATAATATGGTAGCTTGTCTTATTTAAAGAAAGTTTTTAAAAACTGCCCTTAAAAAATTGTTTATTGTCTATAGATATTGTAAATTGAGAACCTGTATACCAATCTAAATCTGTATAAATTGAGTTATCCTTTGTCCAGAATAGTACAAATATCAATTTATTAGCATTTTTAGGGTTTTTAACAGTAAATGCTCCATTTATATCTTGGCTTTTAAATGAAAAAGCACTAGAAGAAATACCATCTTTATTTATAGTAACTGGAAGAACATTTTTCATGGAATCAAAGGTTTTATTTTTCCAAGGGTTGCCAAGAAGTATGATATTGTTATTGCTTATATCACTATCAGTTAAATCCTTATCTTGTTTTAATGATATATTGCTGTTTGCAAATATTCCAGCTTTAGTCATATTGTCTATTGATTTTTTCTCATCATCAGTTAAAGTTGATGGTTCTACTAATATAACTTTTTCACCATTTAACAATCTAAGTTGAAGACTGCCAATAATTAATCCATTATTTTTTTCTAAGTTTTTAAGTCTATCTTTATATTGCTCTTCTGACATTTTCTTAATTTGGTCATCTGTAAGCTTTAAGTTGTCTGCAGTATAATTATCAGAATTTAGAGAAGCTCGAATAGTATCACTTACATTTTTTCCTGATACTTTTTCTATTACACCTAAGAAATCATCTATTGATGCATTTTTAAATTTATATTCTTTAAAGTAAGTCTGCATTATATTTAAAAAGGCAGCATCTCCAACTCTTTTTCTTAAATCTTGCATTAAAAGAGCACCCTTACCATATATAACTAGGTTATATCCTGCACCAGTAGAATCATTATCAAATTTATCTACTCCTGAAGCTATGCTTGGAAACTTATATAGAGATGCAATTCTACCAATATTTGCACCATTATAAGAACTAATCATAGGAATTATACTGTTTGATGAGTATTCACCTGCAGTTTTTTCAAAATAGTAAGCAGTAGAAAAAGCGGTAATAGATTCATCCAAAAATGGTTCTTTAAATTCATTGTTACCTACAGTTACATACCACCACTGATGGCCTACTTCATGTACTGCAGCTTCTGATATAAAAGAATCTTCATATGAAACATCATCAGCCCTGGAGGCATTACCGGAATTTTGTATTTTTTGAGCATACATTGGCATTTGGATTATTTGGGGATACTCCATTGCTCCACCAGATAGATGGGTTTCCATTAAATCTAATTCATCATAAGGATATTTGCCAAATTGCTGACTGAAAAATTTTACTGCGCCTACAGCTGAATCAAGAACATTTTGAGCTGCAGCAGAGTCATCTTCGCCTGGTTTAGAGATGTAATAACTGTTTACCTTTATTCCATCTATTTCTTTAGATAAAACTTTATAATTAGGACTCATTATAATAATGAAATCTCTTACATTACTAGCATTTAAATTCATTACTTTAGTGTCCCTTTCAGAAGATTTTTCAGTTTCTTTTCCAGTAGATGCAACTACATAATTTTTAGGAACTTTTAAATTTACAGTATAGTCTCCTACATCACTGTAATTTGATTCTCCTACTACGTTGAAAGTATTTTCATCCCATTTATTTTCCTTTTCATTGTACATTGAAAGTATAGGATACCAGTTAGTCAATGAAACATCATTATCTATGTAGCCTAGTCTTGAAGTGCTCATAGGTAATTTTAATTTAAATTCGATGTATACCTTCATATCTTCATTACTCTTAAAATTATTATCTAAGCTGATTTTAAGTACTTGATTGTCTTGAGTAAAGTTTACTTGTTTATCATTAACAAGAACTTTACTTATGGATATGTCCCCCTTTTGAGCTTCAGTTAAATTTTGAGTACTAGATATTCCAACTTGAGAAGGCATAGTTTCCTTTTTATTATAAGAATCTGGATAAAGATGGAATACAATGTTTTTTAAGTCTGTACTAGTACTATTTTTAATGTTAACTTCTTCACTTCCAGTTAAAGTTTTAGTATTTGCATTAAAGTCTAAATCCATATTGTACTTTGCAGGAAGAGCTGAAGCTTTGACAATTCCACTGCTAATTAAGCACACAGTGAACAAACTTAGAAAAAAGGTAAAAATAACATTCTTGACTTTTTTTAAGTTCATTTTAATATCACATCCTTTCTAACATAAATATGTTGTATGTAAATTATACCATAAAATATGGAAATAAAATCTTAAATAAATCTTAAATGTTAATTTTAAGTAAATTGTGGAAAAGGATTTTTGCAAATTGAATTATTGAAGCGGGTAGCTTTTGGATAAAGATGTTAAATAACTAAGGTATTTATAAAATTTAGTATGTAACTAAAATTTTTATATAAATTAATCTTAATTCTAGTTTTAGCCAATGTTAAGATATTAATTCATGAGAAAATTTAAAAAATATTCAAGTACATAATATAAGAGGTTAAATGTGGTCATTCAGTCTGCCTTTGTTAATTGTCCTCTAAAAAATGTGTTGTACTATGATTATTATATGAAATTTATGTTATAATTTTGTATGACAAAAAACATTGATAACAGCGTTATTAAGGAGGATACTATGGAATTTAATTTAATAAAGGAAATTTTGACAGGTTCAATAACAGGATATATAACTAATGCTTTAGCAATTAAAATGATATTTAGAGAGTATGGTATTGGAAAATTTAAGGTGGGAGGAATGGTAGTAAAGACTAGAAATGAATTTATAGATAATGTAAGTTCATTGGTTGAAAATGATATAATAAACTTTCATACTTTAAAAGGAGAATTGGAAAAGGAGTCTTTTAAACAGAGCATTAAAGGATTTTCTAATGATTTGTTAAAAAATAAAATTTATAAAAAAACTTTAAATTTATCCTTAGGTGAAATTAAAGGATTTAATTCTACAATGGACAAAACAGAAAATTATATAAGAGAACATGCAGATGAAAACTTTTTTAATATATTTGAAGGTGTTTGCAGGAATGTTACTTTAAAAGATGTATTAAACGATAAACAAGTTGAAAGTATAAGTGAAAATGTATTTAAATATGCATTAGACAAATTAAACACTGATGATTTTATAGAAAAAGCTATAGTAGATTTTTATAATGAAAATAGATCTTTAAGTTTTGAAGAGTTTCTTGGAGGCAAAATAGTAGAATGCTTAGGTGAAAGCTTTGAAGATAATCTCAGCAATTTTCATATGGATTTAAAAAATAATTTTAGTGACTCTATAGATAGTGCTTTTGAAAATACAATTGAAGTTTTAAAAATAGATGAAATCTTAAATAAATTACAAGAAAAAATATCTCAAAAGACAATTGTGGATTTTGTTAAAAGTGAAGATATCAATAATTTTTCAAGAAGTTTAAGCGCTAAAATAGAAGAATTCTTAAAGGGGAATGAAGGAAAAAAATTAATAGATAACTTTATCATTGAATTATTTAGTGTTATAAAGTCTATGGATAAGTCCATTTATGATTTGCTTTCAGAAAATGCAGAAGGAAATATAGAAATTTTTATAAAGGATAAGCTTCAGGATGGAGTAAAAGAATTAATACTTTGGATACAAAATAACAAGAATGATATAGAAGGTCTAGTGGAAAATGCATTAGATGATACTATAAATGCCATAGATGATGAAATGAAAAAGGGAACCCTAAATTCACTTAAGAATAAGTTTTTAAGTGGCGCAGCAGGCAGATTTGGTATGGTATCAAAGATAACAGGATATTTGGATAACAATTTAGATGTAGATTCTGTAAGCACAGAAATAACAAATAAAATAGTTAGGTATGTTAAAGAACAGAAATTATCTAGTGCTATAGAAAGCTTAAGAGAAAATAATGTATTTAATGGAGAAACCATTAGAGACTTTATAAGCTGCAGTTTTAGTAACTATATGAATGAAAGCTTACAGGCATATGTTTTAGAAATTTCCAATAAAAAAATAGGTGATGTTTGTACATTGGATTTAGTGGGTGCTTTTAAAACATATATTAAGAAGCCTTTATTAAGTACAATAAAAAATAAATATATATATTCAGATAATGTTACTAAATTAGTAAAGAATGAAATTCTTAGAGGGTTAAACAATATTAATGCTTTAAAATTCAGTGAGCTTATAAGTGAAGAAATTGTTCATGAAAATAGCAGTATTATTAAAAAATCAATAATAGAAAAGTTAAATGGTAATAAAGGATATATAGTAAATTTAATTTCTAAACAATTGGTAACTTCTATAGGGGATGAAAATTTATACAACAGTTTAAATGAAAATGAAAGAAAAAACATATTAAATGAAGTTGTAGACAACATATTACATAAAGCTAATGGTGCCATTGATGATTTGAAACAATTAGAAGTTAAAAAGCTTTGTGATGGTATAAATAAAATACAAAATATAGATGGAATTTTAAGTGATAATATTCAATTGTGGTTAAATGATAATTTGGAGTACGTTGTAAAAGGAAATATAAAGGAGACAATTTCAAAAAATTTATCTAAGCTAAAGGATGAAGAACTTAAAGTAGCTGTTGAAGAGTTTATGGAAAAGGAAATGAAGCCAATTACAGTAATTGGCGCACTTCTTGGAGCAATTGCGGGTATACTCATGTACTTTTATGATAAATCTACAGTAGGCTATAACATTGTAACTGTAACTATTATTAATTTAATTGTATATGGATTTGTGGGCTGGATTACAAATGTTCAGGCAATAGCAATGCTTTTTAGACCTTATACTGAGAAAAGAATTTTTGATATAAAAATACCTTTTACCCCTGGTGTAGTGGCTGCAAGAAAACCTAAATTTGCAAAATCCATGAGTGCTTTTGTTGATAATAGCTTATTGGATAAAGACAGTATGAAGTATTTATTCAATAAAAATCAGGATACTATTTATAAAAAACTTGAAGAAAAGGTTTCTGAAAATGATTATAAAATAGCTGCAGATGTTCTAAATAGGTATTCAGGTAACATAAATGATATGAGTTACAGTTATATTAAGGAGATTATTAATAAAAATAAAGAAAAAATCTCAAATTCATTAGCAAGAGAATTAAGCAATTTTACTCCTTCTACAGTTTCTTCTTCTCATATTGAAGGAAAAATAGTAAAGGAAGCTTTGGAAAAAATAAAGGAATCTCATAAAGTAATAAGCAGCAGCTTAGAAGAGTTTTTAAAATCAGAAAAGAGTATTTCACAAGTAATTCCAAATAGCTTTAAAACATCATTACAAAACAGATTAAAGTACAAGGTTCAAGAAGAAGTAAATAATGTATCAAATTATTTTAATGAAGAAAATGATTTTATGAATCAATTTCATAGTGAATACAATGAAATAGTAAACAAATCAGTTAATGAAGTAGTAAATTCTAAATATATAATAAAGTGGAGTGAATTTTTTGGTGAATTAATAAAAGATAAACTATCTTCTAGGGAAACTGAAGATAAGATTTTTAATTACATTGAAGCTGTTATATCTAAAGAGATTTCTTTTGATAAAAAAATAAGTGAATTATTTAATGGTTTTTTTGTAAAAATGTTAGGATATAAATTTAACCTTATAGTGGAAGGTATAATTGCATATGCTTCAAAGAAACTTACAGATAATGAGCAAATTATAGCAGAAAGTGCTTCAGCTACAATTCAAGAAGGTTTAGGCTTCTTTGAAAAGGTAGGATATAACATGCTGGGTGGAGATGCAATAGTAGCTGATGTAGTTAGCAATGTGATAAATAAACAATTTCCAGGTTTTATAGGAAATAAAAAGGTTGAGTTATATCAAGTGATAGCTAACTTTGCAGGAGACAAAGTTTTAGGCAGTACAGTTTCTGATCTAAAGGTTACTGTTGAAAGCAAAGAAGTTTTCAATATTGTTAACAGCGAAGAATGCATGAGTGCAGTACAAAATAACTTGATGAAGACTACAAATGAAATACTTAATTCTTTAACGGAAATTAAAATAGAAAGCTATTTAAAGGATATATCCATTACCAATATAAAAGATTTGTGCAGTGTGTTTGAAAAAGAAATTAAATTTATAGATAAAGAAATGGCAAATAGTATAAATGAACACAGGGATTTAATTGCAAATGAATATAGTAATCTTGGCTATAAAGTTTTTGAAGATTTAATTTTATCAAGAAAAGTTAGTGATTTTACAGGAAAAATTGGGATTGAATATGTAGAAGATATAGCTGAAAATTTAAGCAATTTAGCATATAGCAGCAGTGCTGTACAACAAAACCTGCAAAGCTTTATAGAAGTATTGGCAAACAGTGCAATAACTGAAAAAGGTATTAGTGAGTTCTTTGATTTAAAGGAATTTAATAATTCTATACTGTATGTTATAGAAAAACTTATAGAAAATGAAGAAATTGATGAAGAGCTTAAAAAGTCCATTGCACATATAATTGAAGATGTTACAGAAAACAATTTAAATATTGTAGATAGTGATACCAAAAAGGATATACTTAGCATAATAATTAAATCAAGTATAGATGCAGCAGAAGATAATTTTTCAAATGTAATTGCCAGCGTTGATTTTAGAGGAATTACAGAAAAACAAATAAATAAAATGAATGCTAAGGAAATAGAAGATTTATTTAATTCCTTCGCTAAAAAGTATTTTAACAGACTTAAATTATATGGCTTTGGTGGAGCATTCTTTGGATTACATTGGGCTATAGGAGTTATTTCTTTTGTGATATATAAAGCTTCAGAATTAAAAGATAAACTAAAAAGCTAGTTATAAGATGGAGCTGCTGCATTAAGAAATTTATCTAGAGCACTTTTAGAGGACATTTGACAATTGGCAGAGAACAGTGAAGGAGAACTTTTCTGCGTTAGCAAAAAATCAACCTTCACTGTTAATTGTCCTCTGAAAAAATGTTTTGTATTAAGGAGATTTGTATGAAGAATATTTTACTTGTGGAAGATGATGAATCCTTAAATAGAGGAATTAGCTTTAAACTAAATAAGGAAGGTATGAAGGTTTTTGCTGCTAAAAATTTAGAAGAAGGAAGAGAAATATTTAATAACACATCATTAGATTTGATTATATTAGATATAGGGCTTCCTGATGGAAATGGTTTTGAATTTTGCAGTGAAATAAGAAAGCAAAGTGGAGTTTTAATTATATTTTTAACGGCTTGTGATGAAGAAGTGGATATAGTTACTGGTCTTGACATGGGTGCAGATGATTATATTACAAAACCTTTCAGTTTTATGGTTTTAATGTCAAGGATAAATGCACTTCTTAGAAGAAACATCAGTAGCAGCAGCTCTAAAATTGTTTCGGGGAACATAGCTTTTTATCCTGAGGAGATGAAGGTGTTAAAGGATGAAAAACAAATTGATTTAAGCAAAACAGAATTAAGGCTTTTAAAATATCTAATGATCAATAGTGGACAAATTATTAAGAAGGAACAGCTTTTGAATGAATTATGGGATTTAGATGGAGATTTTGTGGATTCCAACACAATTGCTGTAAATATAAGAAGGCTTAGAGAAAAGATAGAGATAAATCCTTCGAAACCTAAGTATATTAAAACTGTGAGAGGTATAGGATATATATGGTCTGAGGGGTGTGTGAAATGATTGATTATATAAAAAAAGAACCTTTACTAAAAAGGCTGCTTACTATATTAGTAATAAGCTTATTTTCCATGTGTTTTATTTTTCTAGCTATACAGTATTATTTTTTAGAGCAAATCCATAGAAATCAAATTCAGTTAAATCAAAATGTAGTAGGAAAGCTTGTAAGTGTATATCCAGATAAAGAAGTAGAAATAGTAAAAACAGTTATAAATAAAAATGATGAAAAGTTTGTAAAGACAGGAAACGAAGCCTTGATAAAATATGGATATGATATGAATACAAGAGCTTTTCAAGATGATATATTTAGAGATAGCTTTTACAAATTTGCAAAATTCAATATTGCAGCTTTTTTAATTATGATTATGTTAAATGTTATTTTATTTTTGAAGGGAAGCAAATGTTTTGAACAAAAATTAGAAGCTTTTTCAAGTAATATAGATAAATTAATGGAGGGAGATTACTCCGTAAATATATGTGATGAAGAAGAAGGAATATTGTCAAGAATTTCTACTCAATTTGAGCAAATGTCAAGAAGACTTAAAATAAGCTTTGAGTCCTTGGAAAAAGAAAAGGAAAATATAAAATCTTTAATAACGGATATATCACATCAATTGAAAACCCCTCTGGCATCTATAAAGATGTTCAATTCGCTTTTATTAGAAGATGGTGTAGGAAATTCAGAAAGAATGGAATTTTTAAATAGAAGTAAAGAAGATATAAAGAAATTGGAATGGTTAACTAGTTCTTTGGTGAAATTATCCAGATTAGAAGCAGGTATGATTAATTTGAAAAAGGAAAAAGGAGACATAAAAGAAACTATATTTAGAGCGGTTAATGATGTGTATTTAAAGGCGGAAGAAAAGGATATAGATATAAGTTTAGAAGAGAGTAAAAGCATTTTTACTTTTTATGATTGTAAATGGACGAAGGAAGCAATTGTTAATGTTATAGAAAATGCAATTAAATACACAAAAAAAGGAGGAAAAATAAAAATTATTATAAATAAAATGGAAACTTGTACAAGAATAGATATAAAAGACAATGGAATAGGGATAGAAGAAGAAGAAATTAATAATATCTTTAAGAGATTTTATAGAGGAAAATCGAAAGCAGTACAAGCATCAGAAGGTTCTGGCGTAGGCTTGTATCTTACAAGAAAGATACTGGAAGAACAGGGAGGCTGCATAACGGTTCAATCCCAAAATGGCATAGGAACTACCTTTAGTCTTTTCTTACAAAATTGTTATGAAAGTTGAAAGCAAAATGAAAGAACATGATGCTATGCTTTAATTATAGATATAGGCTAAATTGATTGCAAATCTATAATGTAAAGTTGGAGGTAATACTATGGAAATATTAAAGACAAGTGAATTGAAGAAATACTATGGGAAAGGTGAAAGCCTGGTAAAAGCTTTAGATAATGTAAACTTAGATATAAATGAAGGTGAGTTTACAGCTGTTGTTGGAACTTCAGGTTCTGGTAAGAGTACACTTTTGCATTTGTTAGGTGGGCTGGATAGACCAACAGCTGGCAAAGTGTTTATTGATGGTAAGGATATTTATTCGATGAAAGATGATAAGCTTGCTGTATTTAGAAGAAGAAAAATAGGATTTGTTTTTCAATCCTTTAACTTAATTCCAGTTTTAAATGTATGGGAAAATGTGGTGTTCCCAATAGGGTTAGATGGAAAAGAGGTGGACGAAGCTTATATAGAAGAATTAATGGAGACTTTAGGTATTTATGATAAAAAGGATATGCTCACCAATGCACTGTCAGGAGGACAACAGCAGAGAGTTGCAATAGCAAGAGCTTTATCCACCAAGCCTTCAATTATTTTAGCTGATGAGCCTACAGGAAATCTTGATTCTAAAACTGGACAGGAAGTTATGAATCTTCTTAAACTATCTGTAAAAAAGTATCATCAAACTTTGGTTATGATAACTCATAATGATAAAGTAGCTCAAATGGCTGATAGGGTAATAAGAATAGAGGATGGAAAAATAGTGGGAGGTTTGAGAAATGAATAGTTTATCAAACCTTTCAAGAAAAAATTTAAAAGTAAATAAGTTAAAAAATGTACTAGTTATTATAGCTATAATGCTGTCTACTTGCTTAATAACTACAATAGGTATTTTATCTTACAGCATTCAGCAAATGCAAATAAAACAAATTGTAGCTCAAACTGGTGATTTGCATGTAGAGTATGAGAATGTCAGTGCAAAGCAGGTTGAAATGCTAAAAAACAATAAGAAGCTTACCTCGGTAAATGAATATATAGGGTTAGGATTCAATAGTAAGTATATACCTTATTCAATTGAAATGTGTTATGTAGATAAGTCTACAGGGGATACAACCGATTATTTTAGATTGAAGGAAGGTAACTGGCCTGAAAAAGAAAATGATATAGCTGTGCCTAAATGGATGCTGGAAAAAATGGGCGTTAAAGCTAAAATTGGAGAGAAGGTTAATCTTTCTTACAGCCAGGAAATGAAGAAATATAAATATGAAGGTAAAGGAGAATTTGTTCTTTGCGGTATTTTAGAAGATAGTGAGCTTATGAGAACAGAACTATATAAGGCAATAGCTGTAGTCTCAAAGGATTATATTTTAAAAAATGTAAAACCTGAATACAGATTTAATCAAGTAACTGCCAAGGTAAAGGGAAGAAACATTTCAAATACTGCTTATGAAGTAGGGCATAGTGTAGGACTTAGTGACAAAAATATAAGTGTAAATAAAATGTATATAAATGCATTAGGACTATCTAAGGATGTTCTTATACCTGCAGGTATTGCGGGAGTTGTAGTAGTGCTGGCAACGGTACTTGTAATATATAATATTTTTTATATTTCCATTAAAGAGAGAATAACTCAGTTTGGATTGTTGTCTGCTTTAGGAGCAACTAAGAAGCAGATTAGAAGACTTATATTTAGAGAAGGATTGATGTTATCAATTATAGGAATTCCTGGAGGCATTATTTTAGGGCATCTTTTAAGCTTATTTATAATACCTTTGATTCCTTTGAACGTAAAGTTAACATTAGAAACTTCACCATATATAGTTGTATTATCTGCTTTTGTAAGTTTAGTTACAGTAGCAATGTCCCTTAGAAAACCAAGTAAAGTTGCAGCTAAAGTATCTCCTATTGAAGCAATACGGTATAGTGGAGTAGAGTTAAATTCAAGGAAAAAAGAAAGAAAGTCTAAAGGAATAATTACATTAAGAAGGTTAGCTTATTTGAATCTTTGGAGAAGTAAAAAAAGAACTATTACTACTATAGTGTCGATGTCATTAACAGGCATACTATTTATAGTGTTTTTTTCAATGTTTTCTAGTATGAAAAATAATCCAGATAACTATATAACTAGTGATTTTGAACTAACTTCATCTAGATTAACTCTTCATGGCAGGGATGATGGAAGTGATCCTTTAAATAAAGATGTATTGAGTAAGGTAAAGGCAATAAAGGGAATTGAAAAAATAAATATACTTAAGCATAAGGAGCTTTTTACAGCAGATAAAAGGATTGTAAATAAAGTCAATAATGAAGTTAAAAGTGATGATATGAAAAATTTTTCTGAGATAAATTGTGACTTTTTTGGTTTTGATGATTCTATACTGGAGGAATTAAAAAAGAATCTTTTACAAGGGGAAATTTCTAAAGAAAATTTAAAAAACAAAGATGAAGTTGTTATGGTAAATTATAATAAAGATAATCACACTACTGGAAATCCTCTTAAAGTTGGAGATAAGGTCATATTAGAAGATAAAAATGAAAGTAATTCAATAAAAAGAGAATTTACTATAGCAGCCATAGTTAGTTATAATACAAGATGGCTTGGTTATACTGCTGTTGGACCACAGTTTATAACTCATGAAGCAGCTTATTCCAAGGTTCTTAACGATAATAGAATAGGAAAGATATGTATTGACATTAATAATGAAAGTTATAAAAGCATAAAAAAGAGCTTGGAAAGTATATCAAAGGGAAATGATAATGCCATATTTTTTGATAGAAAAGAGTATAAACAAAAACAGGACTTGGAGTATAAGGGGATGGGACTTGCTGCTGTCAGTTTAATATCCATTATAGGTTTAATAGGAATTTTAAACTCTATAAATACTATGTTTACAAGTATAATGGCAAGAAAAAAAGAATTTGGAATGATGGAAGCTGTAGGACTTTCAAGTACTCAGCTTAGAAAATTGCTGCAAATAGAAGGACTTTATTATTCAGGTATAAGCATAATAGTATCTGTTATTTTGGGAATTTCACTTTCTTATGTGCTTTATTTGAATATGGAATTTGCAAAAAGCAGTGGATATAAATTACCATTCATACCTATAATATTAGTTATCATGGCATCTATATGTATTCAAGGTGTCATAACCTATATTGGAGAAAGATCACTTAGAAAAGAATCTGTAATAGATAGAGTTAGATATAACGAGTAATTACACGCCCATATGTTTTTAAAATATATGGGCTTATTTTGGTTCAAGAAATTAAAATTTGATGCACTAGTATATTTATTAAAAGAATTCCTTAAAATAAATATACTATTATAAAAAATGGTGGTGTAT
The DNA here is from genome assembly GCF_033561535.1 of Clostridium sp. JS66. NCBI lineage: Bacteria > Bacillati > Bacillota > Clostridia > Eubacteriales > Clostridiaceae > Clostridium > Clostridium sp. JS66. The sequence goes on from NZ_CP131467.1 coordinate 2,535,606, forward strand.
CAAATGAGTAGAAGATTAAAAACATCTTTAATTTTTATAGGAGTATTATTAATTATATTTTTACCTTTAATAGGTAGTTATAATTCCATTGTAGGATTAGAGCAGAAAGTTAGTGCAGCACAAGCTAATATTGATACTCAGCTGCAAAGAAGATCAGATTTGATACCAAACTTAGTTGAAACTGTAAAAGGTTATGCAGCTCAAGAAAAAACAATATTTACAGATGTAGCAAATGCACGAGCTAAGCTTGCTGGAGCACAAACAATTACTGATAGAGCAAATGCAGATGCTGAGCTTTCATCATCACTTTCAAGACTTTTGGTAATTGTTGAAAGATATCCAGATTTAAAATCCAATCAAAACTTTAAAGATTTATCTGTTGCTTTGGAGGGTACAGAAAATAGAATAGGAATTGCCAGACAAGATTATAATACTGCTGTGAATAATTATAATACATCCATAAGAAGGTTTCCAAATTCAATAATTTCAGGTATGTTTGGTTTTTCTCAAAAAACATATTATAAGGCTAGTCAGGGAGCACAGGAAGTTCCAAAGGTGAATTTTACAAAATAGTTTAAGTTACAGCCTAAGATTAATTAATTGATAAACTAGGTTGTAAAAAAGCTATTTTAGATAATTTAAAATGGAAAACTTAAATGAATAAAGTAAATACTAGGTTAAAGGTGACTTTATCATCTTTAGGTATAATACTTCTTGTGTTAATTTCTATTTTGATTCTGCCTTATTTTGCAAAAGGAGCTGCAAATATACCTGTACCAACTAAATTAAAATATGTAAATGATTATGTAGGCATTGTTGATGAGGATTCTAAAAATTATATTGTATCACTTGGTAATGAATTGGAAAGTAAGACTGGTTCACAAGCAGTAATTGTTGTAATTAGTTCACTTGAAGGAAAAGATATAGAATCTTATTCTAATGAACTTTTCAGAAATTGGGGAATTGGACAAAAAGGTAAGGATAATGGGCTTTTAATATTGTTATCAATAAATGATAAAAAATGGAGAGTGGAAGTAGGAAGAGGACTGGAAGGTGCAATTACAGATATATATTCTTCTAGAATAATGAATAGTGAAGCGGTTCCACTCTTTAAAGAAGGAAGATATGGAGAAGGTTTAAAAAATGCATATTCAATTTTTGCAAGCGATATAGCCAAAGAATATAATGTTAGTTTACAAGGAAGTAATGAAATTGCACAGGGACAAAAATCAGTTTCTATAAATCCTGTAATAATATACTATATCCTAGGTGCTTTTGTATTGGACATTTTACTTAATAAAGCAAGGATAACTAGATTTTTATTCTATTTGATGTTTTGGAATTCCTTTTGGGGAGGCCCAAGAGGAGGTAACGGAGGCTTTGGTGGAGGTAATCAAGGCGGATTTGGAGGAGGAAGCTCCAGTGGAGGTGGTTCTTCAGGAGGTTGGTAAAATTAATAACTTATGCTATTTCAAGACTGCTTATAAATATGTTTTGAAATAGTCATAAGTTAATTTTTATTATGAAAATTTTAAAATAAAATTGCGAATAATGTAATAGGTTTGTAATAAAAATAGGGTATAATAAATTGGAAAATTACTTGTAATAGTAATTCTTGATAAATTTTATAAGAAAAACAGCCATTAAAAATTATAAGGAACTGATAAAGTTAAACTTTGTTAAGATAAATAACTACAGTAAATAACTTATAAAATATTCATTAAAAAGGAGTGAACACATTGGAAAATGCAATATATGTGCTTCAAAAAAAATTAAGACAGTCAAAAATTGAATTCATATTTTCAGGAACATTTTCTCAAGGATTAATAGAAGAACTTGGACTAGCCCTAAAGCAGAGAATGCAGCTTCAACAGGTTAAAAAGAGTAAAATTAGTTCGGTTTTTTTTACCTTTATTGAACAAACACAAAATATTAAGCAATATGAAGTGTCAAAGGAAAACACAGAAGAATTTTTAACTATAGCAGGTTCTGGTGTAATAGCTATCTCAAAAACTCAGTCTGGATATTGCATAAATTCAGGAAATATTGTCCTAAATGCGGACATTTCAGGTTTGAAAGAAAAGTTGAATAAAATAATAGCACTGGATGGTGCAGAGCTCACTAATTATTTTAGAGAGATATCGAGAAGAGAAATTGATATGAATAAAGGGACATGTGGTCTTGGCTTGATTCAAATTGCAAGGAAATCTACTGAAAAGATTGAATATAACTTTGAAAAAATAGATGATGTTTATTCTTATTACACATTGACTGTCAGGATATGAGGTGGAAAATGGATAATTTTGTTATCGAAAATACTAAAAGCACTCCCTATGTGGAGTTTGACCCAGAACACAATAAATTGATTTTTAAAGGTGAATCTTATCCAGAAAATGCTTATGGTTTTTATGAACCTATTTATAAGTTGATAGATGAATATTTTGTTGAATTTGAAAAAATGACTGCAGATATTCAACTTTCCTATATAAATACTAGCAGCATAAAATGTTTGATTATGTTATTTGACAAGTTAAATACTAATTATAATAATAGAAAAGACATCATTATAAATTGGTATTATGATGAAGATAATGGATTTGATTATGATATGGGACAAGATTTTAAGATGGACATAGATATTCCTTTTAATTTTATTTCAATTAGTGATGAGGAATAAAAATGAAAGAAAAAGAAACACCTAAGGAATTTAGTGAGTCTTATGTAAAAAATGTTTTTAAAATACTTCTTGTATCCAGCATAATTATATCCTTTGCAGTAATTATTACAGCCTTTTTAGGATATGTAAATACAAAAAAATCTCTTATAAGTAAAGCTAAGTCTCAGGATATTGTTTTTATGGTAAAATCAATGGCAGCTAAAATAGATGGACGTATTAACAGAGCTGTTGAAACTTCCTGTATTTTTGCAAGAGATCCTTTAAATGTAAAATGGATAAATGAAGAAGAAAAGAATCAAGAGCTTGGAAAATTAGTTTTAGGTAACCTAGAAAATATTGAAAATTCTTATGATTATAATTATGCGTTCATAGCAGGAGTGAATACCAAACATTATTATTTTAGACAGAATTCCAATAAAACTAATAAAAATTTTATGGTTTTATCAGAAAGTAATCCTGATGATAGATGGTTTTATCAAATGCTTAAATCTAAAAAAACAATTGCCTTTAATATAAATTATGATATTGCACTGGATGAATCATTTCTTTTTGTAAATACAATTATGGGAACTGTAGAAAATCCTATTGGTATAACTGGAGTTGGTTTGAACCTTAACAGTATAACAAAGGAATTTAAAGAATTTAAGGTAGGTAAAAAAAGCAATCTTTGGATGGTGGATGAAAATGATGTAATCAAACTTTCTGATAAAAGAGAAGATATAGGAAAAAAGGTTCAGGATCTTTTACCAAAGGATGTAGTTGGAAAAATTAAGGATAAAAATTTAAATGAAGATGGTAAGGTTAAAGTAGCACAATACTACGACTTTGATAATGAAATTAATGATTATGCTTATTGTAAATTAAATTCAACTGATTGGACTTTATTTTATAAAATTCCAAGAAAAGAAAGCATATCTTTAATTGATTCATTAAGAGTAAATACCATTATAACTGTAATTTTAGTTTTATTATTTTTTATGTTATTATACTATTTTATTTCTAAAAAAATTGCCAATCCATACAAACAGGTTATGTTATTGAATAGTGAACTTGATTACAAGGTTAATATTAGAACTCAAGAGTTAAGGGAATCTAATGAAAAAATAAAGGACAGTATTGAATATGCTAAAAGATTACAAGAATCTATTTTACCTTTAAATAGTGAAATGAAAAAAGTATTTAAAGATAGTTTTGTAATTTGGAAACCTAGAGATATAGTTGGAGGAGACTTCTTTTGGTTAAGACAAATTGATGATGTAACTATATTAGCAGTAGGAGATTGTACAGGACATGGTGTTCCAGGTGCATTTATGACTATGACAGTAAATGCAATACTTCATAATATAGTTGCTACTGTAGATAAAGATGACCCTAGTTTAATATTAAAGGAACTTCATACTAGGCTTAAGGAAACTTTAAACAAAAGTTCTAACCCAGAAAGTGTTGATGATGGATTGGATATAGCAATCTTTTGCATAAATAAAAAATCTAATTTGTTATACTGCAGTGCTAACTTAGAGCTGTATATTAAAAATGGTGAAGAAGTGAGAACTTTTAAGCCTCAAACTAAAGGAGTGGGATATAATTACATAGAACTTAAAGAAAATTTATGTAATGAAAATATATCAATTGAAAAAGGGGACATACTTATAGTTACTACTGATGGCTTTATTCATCAAAATGGAGGCCAAAAAAATTATCCTTTTGGAAAGAAACGTTTGTATAATATGATTCAAAAATGTGAAGTTAAAGATTTAGATTCAATGAAGATTGAATTTGAAAACACTCTACAGCAGTACATGAATGATGAAGATCAAAGAGACGATATTACTGTTTTTGCATTTAAAATAAAGTGATTTTTAGAAGGATTTATCCGATCGCTACCATTGCTAATACCACCACCTTTTTCAAGTTAGGGATAAGCACTGCTATGCGCCTGGATAAGTTCTTCTAAGACTCAAATGGAGAGAGAGGTATTCCTCACAGGCAAACTCCACCTGAGTCTAAGAATCACTTGATTCAGCTGTGTATCAATTGCTATCTTATAGATAGCAATTATGAAATAAGATGATTGTAGTATTGGAGGGAAAATGCAGTGTCCATTGATTATAATTTTTTTGAAGCTGAAAAAACACTGATTAAAGAAGCAAAAGAATTAATTAAAAATGAAAAACATGATAAGAAAGTTTTGCTTGAAAATTTTTCACAAGTCATTGAAAGATTTGACAAGATGATAAGGGATGCTGAAAAGATAATCAAAATTAGTGATGGTCAGCAGGAATATCTTCACAGAATTCAAAGTGATTTAAAAAATGAAATTGAAGACAGGATAAGAGCGGAGGAAAAACTGAAATATTTTGCAGCTATAGATACACTTACAGGTTGCTACAACAGGGGCATGGGAATAGCTCTTTTAGAGAATGAAATAAAAAATATAAAAAGGAACAAGGGCATTTTTTCTATTTGCTATATAGATGTGAATGAATTGAAATATGTAAATGATAATTTTGGGCATTTTGAAGGTGATGAACTCATTGTAACCATGTGCAAATCCATTAAGAAAGCTGTAAGAGAAAAGGATATTTTATGCAGGCTAGGCGGAGATGAATTTTTAGTTCTTTTTTCAAACAGTGAAGTTGAAGATGTAGAAAAGATTGTAGAAAGGATTAAATCTAATATACATGTGGAAAATGAAAAGAAGTTGAAACCTTATTATATTTCTTTCAGCTACGGAATATTCCAAGTGGAATATAATAGTAATTTAAGCATTGATGAAATTATACAGAAATCAGATGCAAAAATGTATGAAAATAAACAAAAGTATAAAAAGTTAGGTTTAGCTTATAATAACTAAAAATTTATTTATATATTTTCTCAAATTTTCAAGTAATAGAATAAGCACATTGCGACGTAAGCGAAGTAACTTTCAACTGTATTCCGGCTGATATATGCTGTGAAGGAAAACTTACTTCACAGCATATATCACGGAGTAAAAGTTAAAATCCAAACTTCCACTGTACCTTTACGTCGCATAATTTTTAGAATGCGAAAGTTGAGTTAGTAATATATCTATATCTTTCTTGGCTTACATTTTATATAATCCTCATATTCTTTTTCAATATACCATAAATTTGATTGACTAATTTTTTGTTTAGTAATTTTCCTTGGTTGATGTCCATCTGCAAGATATAACCTTCCATTTTTCTTAATCATCCTATGTAAGTCTTTAAAAAATTTATTTGGGTTTTTTACTTGATGAAACATGTCCAATGCATATATTATATCCACTGAATCATTATTTATTAATTGTAAACTATCCTTTAATAGGATGGAGGTAATATTATTAAGGCTTTCGCTATTTACAAGTTTTTTTACAAATTCAATAGAAGCTTCATTTATATCCAAAGCATAAACTTTGCCTGTTGTGCCTACTAGCTTAGAGGAGTATTTTAGGTGCCTTCCTGTGCCACAGCCATAGTCTAAAACAATATATCCTTTATTAATGCCGAAACTATCAAGTATTTTTTCTTTGTTTTTAAATAAATCTTCAAAAAAATATGATATATTTAAAATCTTATAGTATAATTTTGTATTCTTAAAACTACTAATTTGAAACACTTCCCATCCTTGTTTTACTTGAGATTAGAATTTTATTTACTTGCTTAACAAATTTATCACTTTCATTAATCCAAGGACTATGTCCAGAATGCTCAAACCAAACAATTTCTTTATGTGGAGCCTCTAAAACATTGTAATAGTCTTCAATTAATGAAAGTGGAGCATTAATGTCACGTTTTCCTATAAAAAAATAAACTGGTATTTTTACTTTGGCATAATCTTTTCTTAAATCAATATTATAAAGCTGAGGGTAAACATGATTGAAAGTATTAATAAGTCCCCACATAAAGTTAATCTTATCTATAAGATCATATTCTGGTGAAAAAATATCTCTCCATGTATTAAATCGGGAATTATATATTTTTGAGTCTTTTTCCATATAAGAGTTTAAGTAATTTAAATACTCTGCACCTTTCCAAGTAACATCTGTTCCATAATATGGTGGATAACCATTTGATCTTAGTCTTGAAATCTTATTAGTATTATTTTTAATCTCAGCTATTTTAATGGCTTTCTTATAATCTAATTCTTCTGTTTTAGAAAAATCAACCATTTGCCCTGTTCCAATAAAACTGTAATACTTTTCTGGGTGCTTTTCAGCCAAAAAGATACCAAGGGCACTTCCCCATGACTCACCAACTAAATAGATTTTGTCCTTTTTAAATGTTTTACATAAATATTTAGTTAGTGCATATCCATCTTGAATATAATTATTTACATTTAAATTTTTGATATTTGCAGCATAATAGGATTTGCCAGAACCAGGTTGGTCCCAATTCACAACAACAAAATCTTTCTCAAGTTTTTGAAGATTATAGCGTACTGCGGCCATTTGAGTCCCACCTGGGCCTCCTGCCAAAAATAATAATACTGGATTATTTCTGTTTTCTCCTCTTATGCTAATCCACTCTTGTCTACCATTTAATTCTACTTTTCTTAATTCAGCAATGCTTTCTGGCACAGTCTTTCCATTCTTATCCACAATTGAGGGAGTACTAGCTGAAAAATAACTAAATGTTATTAATATAAGCATAAATACAAATAAACTTCCTAAAACGATGGTATTTCTTTTTAGTTTTAAGATTATATTATTCAAGGGAACTTTTTTCCTTATCTTTATTATCCACAATATTCCAATGATAAGTTCTGTTATAAAGGTTCCAATAATTGAAATAAGAAGTATTACAAAAATAATTATCTGTATCATAAAGGTCACTCCTGTAAAAATATGAATTGAACTAATTACATAGCGATTTTTCTTAATAATAAATTCGACCGTTGGGCAAAATTATACATTCATGTTATCATTTTTTCGACCGATGGTCAAATTATATTTATTGTGCTACAATAATTTTAAGGTAGGTGCTGTGAATGAATAAAAAAGAATTAATACTAAATGCTATGATGGATTTATTAGCAGAGGAAAAGGGTGCTGCTTGTTCTGTTAGTGATATTGCAAAAAAAGCTGGTATTGGAAAAGGAAGTATATATTATTATTTTAAATCCAAAGAAGAAATATTTGATGCACTGGTTGAACGTGTATATAATGAAATTATTGATAAATGCAAGGATTTAATTGATACTGCACAAATAAATGCTATAGAAAAACTATCCTTGCTGATTCAAAGTTATAGAAGTTCTATGATATTATCTTCAATTGATGCATATCTGCATCAACAACATAATGCAGCAATACATCAAAAATCTCTTGCAAAAATATTATCATCTCTTTCCCCAATTATTGCAGATATTATTAAACAAGGTATTGATGAAAAGTTATTCCAGTGTGATAGACCAGAAGAAACTGCTGAAATTGTTTTATCTACATACTGTTTTTTATTTGACCCTGGCATATTCTCATGGACTCAGGAGCAAGTTTCTAATAAGACAAAGGCATTAGCTGATTTATTAGAACGTGGATTGATGGCACCAAAGGGGAGTATGCAATTTCTTTGTAATTCTGTGACTAAATTTCATTTATAAAATATAATGAGCTATCTGAAAATGTATATGTATTTTCAGATAGCTATTTTTTCATAAATATAATTAGAATTATTCCTTTATTTCAAACCTACAAGTTTAAATGGCATTAATATTAGTATTTAACTAAATACTAGCTAAATTTTTTCTAAACTCTACAGGAGAAACATTTTTATACTTTTTAAAAAGCCTGCTGAAATAATTTGTATCATTGAAACCACAACTTAAGGCTATTTCAGTTATGTTAAGGCTGCTTTCGTGTAAAAGATCTATAGCCTTGTCTATTCTTAATTTATTTATATAGTCTATGGTAGACTTGCCAGTGATTTGTTTAAAAAGTCTGCAAAAGTGATAATTGCTGACATTAACCATAGCTGCAAGTTCGCCAATGGTTATTTTTTGGGTGAAATTATTTTCTATATATTTTAATATATCGCTAAAACGTCTTAAATTGTTGACTTGGGAATTGAATTCTTTCTTAGTAAGAATTTTTTCTATGTAGCCTCTAATTAATAATACAATCAATTCATATATATATGATTTTACAGCTAATTCAAAGCCAATTTCTTTAGTAAAGTACTCTCCAATTATTTTATTAATACAATTCAATATATCATTGTCATTACGTACCAAAGTTTTAAATAAAATTAAGTTTTGTGATAAAGGAGCTATAAATTTAGTTTGGCAGTAATCTATTTGGTTGCTAAAAAGAAAAGGTAAACCAACTCTAATAACATAGTAGGATAAATAATCATACAAGCTTTCAATATAATGTAGCTCATTGCTATTTATAATCACTATATCTTGAGCTTTAACATTTATTTTTTTAGAATTACAGTTAAGTATGCCTTCACCTTCGGTAATATAAAAAAATTGAATATGTTCATGCCAGTGAATGTCAAAAGCAGGTCCAGTATTATGATGTTCTTTTTTAAATATATCCACAAAAAAGTTTTCATCAGGCATTTTTTTATAAAAATAATTTGAGTAATCCTTCATTAAAACACATCCTTATCAAAATAGTGCTAATATCAAGCAATATAATTCATGAAATATACTGCATATATTGATATTATAAGATTACCAATTTAAATTGTAAATATCAATAATGTGCTCATTAGTATTATGAAGAAAGGATAAATTATGAAGAAAATAAATAAAGATGTATATAAAAATAAATGGCCTATTCTGTTTGTAGTTGTATTAATGACTTTTATGGCTTGTATAGATTCTAGCATTGTAAATGTGGCACTACCATTAATGTCAAAAAAGTTATCAGCTTCTATGGCGTCTATAGAATGGGTAATAGTAAGTTATGTAATGACTATTTGTTCAATAATTTTAATATTTGGAAGGTTAGGAGACATAAAGGGAAAAATAAAGGTATTTAGGTGGGGGATAGTTATTTTTACACTTGCGTCCTTTATGTGTGGATTTTCAAACAATTTAGTAGAATTAGTGTTTTTTAGAATAATTCAAGGAATTGGTGCAGCAGCTTATATGGCTAATAATCAAGGAATCATTACTCAAGTATTTCCTAAAAGTGAGAGAGGTAAGGCTTTAGGAATTTTAGGATCCTTTGCAGCAATGGGAACACTTATAGGTCCTCCTGCAGGAGGGTTTATAATATCCCTAATGGAGTGGAATTATATATTTTTAATTAATGTACCTTTAGGTATTGCTGCATTTATATTAGGTTTAAAGGTGTTTCCTAAATCAGAAAGCAATAGTGAAAAAATTGATATGAAAGGAGCAGTTCTATTTTTTATAGTAGTTATATGTTTATTTACAGCTTTAACCTGGGGACAAAAAATAGGCTACAATAATCCTATAATTATTTTAGGCTTTGTAATATCAATTGTAAGTTTTGTAATATTTATTAAATTGGAAGATAAAATAGATAATCCTCTTTTGCAATTGAATATCTTTAAAAATAATGTATTTTCTCTAAGTCTATTTTGTGCCTTTATTTCTTTTATATGTTTAAGTGCATCAGGCATTTTAATACCTTTTTATCTTCAGGATACCCTTAAGTTAACTTCAAGAACGGCAGGAGTAATCATGATGGTACAGCCTTTAATTATTGCAGTACTTTCTCCATTAAGCGGCAACTTGTCAGATAAAATTGGATCAGAATTTCTAACTTTTTTAGGATTAATATTCACAAGTATAGGATTTTTACTTATGTCCTTCTTAAATGAAAAATCCTCAATAATGTTTATAATAAGTTTTGTAAGTGTAATAGCAGTAGGAAATGCACTATTTCAACCATCTAATAATTCTTTGATAATGTCTTCTGTTCCAAGGGATAAGTTAGGTATTGCAGGCAGTGTCAATTCACTTACAAGAAACTTAGGACAAATTTTTGGAGTTACATTAGCTACAAGCTTTTTATATGTTTGTATGAGCTATAAAATAGGTTATCATGTTGTAGATTATATTGCAGGAAGAGATGATGTATTTATATATGGAATGAGATGGGTATATGCTATTTTGGTTGTTATATGTGGAATGGGATGGATGCTTACTGCTTTTAGGTTATACAAAAGTAAAACTAAAACAGAGACAAATCCAGAAAATTATAAAAAGAAAATTAGCCATTTATAGCTATAAAGAAAACTACTGGTTAAAACCAGCAGCTGTTGGATAAATTTTACATCTAATTATGCCTGCCACATTTCCTATTAACAAGGTTTTAGTATAATACAAATTTTACTTTTGGAACATAATCATTTTTGGTACAGTAAGACATTATCATATTTCGATCATACTTTTTATGGTCTAATTTCTTAAATATTGACAAATTAATAATTTATGTTAAAATTAATTGAAAATGTAAGGGGGTTTATTAAATTACGTTGGGAGGACAAACAATGAAATTAAAAAAAATAATAGCATCACTTTCTATAATGACAATGTTATTTGCTTTTGTAGGTTGTAGTAATGCTATGGATTTAAGCATCAATTTAAAAAAAGGGGACAAATATAACTTACATGAATTAATTGAACAAAAAGGCAATATAAATGTACAAGGTCAGAATATTGACTTAAATCAAGTTATGGATATGAATTTTGCAATGGAAGTAAAAGATGTTGACAAGGACAAAAATGTAACTATGGATTACAAGTATGATTCTATAAAGGTGTCTGCAGAATCAGATGGAGCAAAAAATGAGTATGATTCTAAAAAACCAGATTCAGCTAATCCTATGAGTGCTTTGTATGGAAGTGTTATAGGAAAAGGTTTTACTGTAAAGATAAGTAACAAGGGACAAGTATTAGAGGTAAAGGGAACAGATGAACTATTAAATTCAATAGTTGATAAGATTTCGGCTAGTGCTGAAGAAAAGAATCAAATTAAAAATAGTTTAGCTCAAAGTTTTGGTGATGAAGCTATTAAATCAATGATTAATCAGAGTATGAACTATTATCCAAAAAATCAAGTTAAAAATAATGATACATGGGAAAGTAAGTATGATATTAAAACAATGATGCCAATGTCTATTAGTAATAAATTGAAGTTTTTAGGAGAAAAGGATGGACTATTAAATGTTGATGTTCAATCTACAGTTGATGTAGATACTAAGAATAAACCAATAAATTTTATGAGCATAAAGACAAATATGAAGTTAAATGGTAATTGTAAAGGAACAGTAAACATTAATAAAGAAACTGGACTTGTTGCAAAAGCTGATCTTACAGAAAATATGAATGGTACTATGGAAATGTTGTCTACTAATGCAAGTGCTCAAAATATGAAAATGCCAATGAAAATGACAGCTAAAATAATTTATGAAACTACAAAAAAATAAGGCGTTTGATTAAACAAATCTCCTAACTAATTATATTTGTTAATTGGTTAGGAGATTGTTTTTTTACTTTTAAATGTATATAGATTTCTCTTGCTTAATAATATTTACAGTTTTTAAATGTAACTTAGGAAATAGTTAAGCTTATAGCAAAGAAAAATTATTTTCCTATCATGATATTAAGAATTTCTACATCAGTGGATTTCATGCCTTGACGTCCCATACGACCGATGTTTTGAATTGTCTTTTCATAATCTTCTTCAACAATTCCTTCTCCAAATGGAAATACTAAATCATGTTTTGCCATTTCATAACCCATGATTCCAGCATCTACTGAGCTAGAGATTTTTGCTGCACAGGAAGCTTTAGCTCCATCACATACAATACCACCAACATTACCAACGGAATTGATTATAGTTTTACCAATTGTATCATAATCAGCACCATTTAAATAAGCAATACCACAAGCTGCAGCTGTTCCTGCTGATACAGCTCCACAATAAGCAGATAAATTTCCTATATAACGTTTTTGATGTAAGGATATAAGGTTAGTTAAAACAAGAGCTCTGTAAAGTTTATCTTCATCTGCTCCCATATCTTCAGCATAAACTAAAACTGGCATAGTACAAGTGATTCCTTGATTACCACTTCCTGAGTTAATAACTACTGGAAGAGCACATCCATTCATTCTTGCGTCAGAGCCTGCTGCTGCTGCTGCCCTTGCTTTAGTACGAACATCATTACCGCCAAATTTCATAAGGGTTTGTCCAACCTGAGCACCCCAATTGTGAGTTAAGCCTTCTTTTGATATGGCAGAATTATATTTAATTTGTGTGCTGATAACATCTCTTACATCATCAAGATTTACTTCATTGGCAAACTGAAGTATGTCTTTAATATTAAGCTTTGATTTATCTCCGGATTGCTGAGTCACAATATCAGCTTGCTCGAATATTACCTTACCATTTTTTTCGATTTTGGCAATGTGGTTATGTTTTTTTCTAACTTCTACAGCTGCCACATCCTGTCCTGCTGTTAATTCAGCACGGATAAAAAGATTTTCTTCTCCTTCTTCTAATTCACAGCTGCAGATTCCCTTTTGATATAATTCTTTAGTCTTATCAATGTCTTCCTGTTGTACTTCGCTGATAACTTGAAGCTCTAAGTCTGCCTTTCCTGCTACGGTGCCTAAGATAGCTGCTACTTCTACACCTTTTTGTCCACCAGAATTAGGTACAATAACTCCCTTTACATTTTTAATAATATTTCCACTGCAGCGAACAACCATTTTTTCTGGCATCTGTCCAAGAACTTCTCTTGCTTTTGCAGCTGTAAATGCAATGGCAATAGGTTCTGTACATCCCATAGCTGGAATTAGTTCCCCTTTTAATATTTTAACGTAATTATCGTATTGAATTTTATTCATTAAAAAGACCTCCTATATGTAATACTTAATTATTTTTCGTGCTAATATGATTACAAGAATATTTAACACAGCTAAAACAGTAGTAATTACTGTCTTGTATTATGTAGTTTCATACTTTAGTATGCATCCTAATCATATCACAGGAAGGTGTAATAATCAATATTATATGTCGTATTTGTGCAATGTATTTGATTACATTGGATATATAATGAAAATATTGAGATTTAATGTAAAAAAAGATGATGTATATTATTTTGTGGTATGATCACGAATGTTGATTATGAAACCATGTCTTTTTATATTGACTTACTTTCTTTTTAAATGTATAATAACTTGACAATAATATTGACATAAGGAGGTCGTTTTATGGGTGAAAAAAGCTTGGATACATTAAAAAATCAAATTTATAATGCTTTATTTTCTGATATTATTAATGGAATATATCCTCCAGATACTATCTTAACTGAAAAATTTTTGATGGAAAAATACGGCGTTAGTCGTGCACCAATACGTGAAGCACTTACACAGCTTATTGGAACTCATATATTGGCCAGTATTCCAAGGCAGGGATATAAAATTATTCAACCAAGTTCTAATAAACTATTGGAAATTACAAAATTTCGTTCTGCTTTAGAATGTTCTTTTTTAGAAAATTATTGCATGTATATAGATGAAACCTCAATAAAAGAACTGAAAAATATTTGTATGGGTCACACCAATTGTCCAGATAACGATTTTATGGTTCGCTGGAATTATAATTGTCAGTTTCATTTGAAATTGTTCTCTATTTATGGCAACCATTATGCATATAAACTTCTGGAAGATGCTATGAATATTCAAACTATTTGCTTTGTACAGAGAAAGCATTACAGCAGAACCAGTTTGCATATGGTTTTAATTGATTATTTGGAAAGAGGAGAAATTGAAATGGCTGTGAACATTTTGAAGGCAGATATTGAGAATCTTATGATTCCGGATATTGTTCCCGTTCCAATAAACAAGGATAAAAAAGGAGATATGTTATAAGTAGTATAGGAAATTATAAATATGTTTTTAGTTAAAAATTAAATAAAACAATGAGTTAAATAAAAATAAATTAAAAAAGCCAAGAATTTTTGAAAGTTTATCATTAAAACATCAAAAGTTCTTGGTTTTAATATTTGCTTTTCAATTATAATCTTCCAGATAAAATCAATAGTGTTCCTGCATTTAATTTAAAGTTAAGCTTACATCCTTACAATAATGTAACTTTAGTTAATGAATATTGTAAGGTAAATAAATGGCTCATGCTAAAGATGTTTTTTATAATTTATTTAAAGATTAAAGTTAAAGAATATGTACAGTTCTAAACTTGAAATTTTAAATAAGTAATATTAAGAAAAATGCTAGTTAATTTCTTAATATGTTAAAGCTATGGAGGAACATGAGCATGTGTTATGAAAAATCTAAAAAAAATATAAATTTCTTGAAAAATAAGCTGGTAAAACAGATATTTGCAATTATATCAATGTTTATAATATGCTTTGGGAACAGCATTACAGTTTTCGCAGAGACTAATTCAAATGATGACTTGTTAAGTAATAAAGATGATTTGAAAGTATTTATGGATACTACTTTTCAAAAAAAGATGGAAAAGCAGCATATTCCAGGAGCAGTAATTACTGTTGTTAAAGATGGACAAGTTATTTTTAGCCAAGGATATGGATATGCTGATTTAGAAAATAAAGTACCTATGACAGCAGATAAAACATTAATAAGAATAGCATCTGTATCAAAGCTCTTTACCTATACAGCAATGATGCAGCTTTATGAACAAGGAAAAGTTGATTTAAAAGCTGATGTAAATAAGTATTTAAAAGGTTATAGTTTAAAAAATGAATATTCAAATCCAGTAACAGTGGAACAGCTTCTTACACATACATCAGGAATAGATGATAACAGAATAGCAGATTTGTCAAAGGATAAAAAGGATTTGGTGTCCATGAATGATTTCTTAAAAAAACATTTGCCTAAGGTGGTAAGAAAGCCAGGAACTATTATAAACTACAGCAGCTATGATACAGCACTGGCAGGAGGAATTGTTGAACAGGTTTCAGGAAAACCTCTTAATAGTTTTATTGAAAATAACATATTTAAACCACTAAAAATGAACGATTCCACATTAAATAGGGATATGAATCCAAAGGGATTAGAGTGTGGTTACAATTATGAAAATGGTAGAATTTCAAAGGCTAAGGAAGTGGAAGGATACTTCAATAATTATGCCATTGGAGGCATAATATCAACTTCTGAAGATATGGCTAAATTTATGATAGCACACTTAAATAATGGGGCATATGAAGATGAAAAAATATTAAAGGAAAGTACAGCCATTAATATGCACAGTCAGCATGCAGCCTTTGATAAGAGGCTTCCAGGAATGGCTTATGGATTTAATGAAAAAATTATAAATGGATATAGAGCTATTGAACATCTTGGATATTCACCAGATAATATATACAGTGATATGACTTTGTTTCCAGAGGAGAATTTAGGGGCTTTTATATCCATAAATCAAGGAATGAATAATGTACCTGATGAAATAGTAGGTGAAATGGTTAAAAAATATTTTCCACAAAAAGAAGCAATAAAAGATAATAAAAATGTTTTTATAGAGAAAAGTGATTTAAGGAATTTTGTAGGCACTTATAGATTTAGCGAAAACCCTGTAAGTACTTTTCATAAAGGGGATGCC
The DNA here is from genome assembly GCF_033561535.1 of Clostridium sp. JS66. Classification (NCBI taxonomy): domain Bacteria; kingdom Bacillati; phylum Bacillota; class Clostridia; order Eubacteriales; family Clostridiaceae; genus Clostridium; species Clostridium sp. JS66. The sequence continues at coordinate 2,551,850 of NZ_CP131467.1, forward strand.
TTTCCAGAAGGTGAGGGCTTAACTATAAGTCTAAAGGATGAAAAAACTTTGACACTTAAAGGTAAAGATGTTTTTGTAGGAAATGAATATACCACTAATATTACTGAAGTAGAACCATTAGTATTTAAAAGAGCTGACAATGGGGAGTATGTGATATTTAAGAAGAATGAAGCTGGTAAAATTTATTATTTAGCTCAGCAGCAGGACAGTTGGCATGGTACGTATGAAAAGCTTAATTGGTATGAGCTTTCAGGTGTACAAATAGGAGTAGCTTTATTTTCTTTAATAATATTCTTAATTGCAGTTATATACTCTATTGGAAGGATAATTTATATTACAATAAAGAAGAAAAGCAGTGAACTAAACCTTTTGAAAAAAACTAATTTTTACATGGCTTTTGTAATAAGCTTATTAAATGTTTCTTTCTTTGTTGCAGCATTATTTGTACTAGGAGAACCAACAAGATATGGCATAAATATGGGAGCTAAATTGTTACTATGTGTGCCAATATTGAGTTTAATTTTAAATTTACTCTTTTTATTTTTTATAGTAATAGATTGGATGAAGAAAAACAGTAAATTATATTTTAGATTATACTATTTGCTTGTAGCCCTTACAGGAATACTATATATGTGGTTTTTAAATTATTGGAATCTTTTTGGATTTAAGTATTAATAGAGGATTATACATTCTTGATAAATGGTTGGTTTTTATATACTATATATCTAGAAGTGCGGATTTCATTTAAAAGGTTGTCCGTATTTCATTGTGCGTCTTTACAATAATGTAATTACTCAACTTTCGCAATTTAAAAATGCTTCGATTTTGCTTATTATATTAAGTTTAAATTTTGTATATGCGAAAGTTGAGATAATTAAAAATAACGAAATTAAAAATAACGAAATTAAAGGACACGCCTGCTTAAGCCGAAAGGAGAATTAATATAGTGGATATCATATTAAAAACCAGCAATTTAACTAAAAAATATAAGGATAAAGTAGTGGTAAATAAGCTAAATATGACAATAAATAAAGGTGATATATATGGATTTTTAGGACGAAATGGGGCAGGAAAGACTACTACTTTAAAGATGATAATGGGACAGGCTACTGCAAATAGCGGTTCTATAGAAATATTTGGAGAGACAATAAGCAGCAGTGATTACAAATACAAAAGCAGAATTGGCCTAATACTGGAAAATCCAACATTTTATCCAAAGCTTACAGCAAAGGAGAATTTAGAGGTTTATAGAAGATCTATGGGTGTCCAAGATAAAAAAAGAATAGATAAAGTTTTGAATTTAGTGGATTTAAGTGATGAAGGAAATAAGAATGTAGAAAAGTATTCCTTGGGAATGAAACAGAGATTAGGAATGGCAAGAGCACTTCTTAACAATCCAGAATTTTTAATTATAGACGAGCCTACAAATAGTTTAGATCCAGTAGGCATAAGTCAAATTAGAGAAATTATATTAAAGCTTAATAAGGAACGAAATACTACTGTACTCATATGTAGTCATATTTTAAGTGAAATAGAACTGATGGCAACCAAAATAGGTATTATTCATAAGGGGAATTTAGTAGAAGAAGTTCTCTATAAGGAATTAGAAAAAACAAATAAATCTTACCTTCAAATTAAAGTAAATGATCAGAAAAAAGCTTCTATTATTTTAGAACAGAAATTTGGAATAAATGAATATAGGATTTATGAAGATAATATCATTCGAATTTTTGATAATTCATATGAACCTGAAGATATCAATAAACAAATGATAGAAAATGGGGTTTTAGTAAAGGAATTAAAAGTAAATAGTGAAGCTTTAGAAGATTATTTCTTTAGATTAACAGGGGGTGAAAAAAGTGTTTAATTTGGTGTACTCAGAAATATTGAAACTTAAAAAGTCAAAAACAATTTTATTTATAATTTTAATCAGTATATTTTTTCCTGCTTTAGAGTGTGTGCTTACACCTTTTAATACTGAAGGACAAATATGGTTAACTTATGCTGGAGGGGCAGAAGATTTGACATTTGGTTTTGTGGGTACAATAGCTTTTATACTTTTATCATCACATATTTTTATTAGAGAATATTCATATGATACTGTAAAATTGATGTATAGTTATCCTTTAAGTAAAATATCAATATTCATAAGTAAATTATTTACTATATACATAATAATAGCATTAATATATATTTTACATTTTACAATACTATTTGGTGGAGGTTTGCTTGTAATACATAAACCACTGACGAAAATATTTTTCTTAAGCCATGCATCAGCTTACGTAATTTCTATGATGTTGGAATTTTCAATAGTACCTCTTATAATTTTTCTCATTAACATATTAAAAAATACAGCAGCATCAATTTTTATTGCTGTAGTTACTTTGACTTTAAACTTTTTTATGTATCAGACTAAGAGGAATAGCTATTGGCCATTAATGCTGCCATATATTCCAATAAGGAAACTTCAAATTAGTCAATTTGTAGATTTAATGCCATCGATAAAGTTAGGCATAATAACAGCAATTGTTGGAATACTGTTGTGTATATTTCAATTATCAAAAGAAAGAGATATTTAATAGTATAAGCACTGAAATTGTATTTTTAATATGATTTCAGTGCTTTTTACATCAATAGTTTTTCTAGTATCAAGGTGGGGATTTATGAGATGAATTTTAAGTTGTTTATAAAAATCGTAAGAAAATCGTAAGAAATACTAAAGTACATTGTAAAAATTAATCTATATAATTATATCTTGTAAGTTAAAAGTTAGTTAGGAGTGGACATATGAATAATCAGATAACACGTAATAAAAGAATTACAGGTAAAAGAAAAAAATTTTTAGCAGGTATTAAAAAATTCTTAAAAGGTATGGCAGTAGTAATAGCAGTAATACTGATAATGGGATTTGCATATGAAAAATTTGGACAGTATTCTGATAGTAAGAAATATAAACCTGTAGGTAAAATAATTAATGTAGATGGACATAATATGCATATTTTTGCAAAAGGAAAGGGAGATGCTACAGTGGTATTTGCATCTGGTTGGGGAACTCCATCTCCATATGCGGATTTTTACCCATTGTATAATGAAATATCCAAGCATACAAGAGTAGCTGTTTATGATAGACCAGGATATGGATGGAGTGATGTATCAAAAACCCCTAGAGATATTGATACAATAACAAAAGAGATGCATGAATTGCTTGTTAAATCTGGGGAAAAAGCTCCATATATACTTGTTGGACATTCTTTGGGTTCACTTGAAGTGGTAAGATTTGCTCAGATGTACAAGGATGAAGTAAAAGGAATTGTTATGATAGAGGGAGGGAATCCAGAGTATTATTCAAATGAGAAACAAGAGGGTGTAAATTATGTATTGATTTCATCACTTAGTAAATCTGGAGCTTTCAGAGTAATATTTAACATACCAAGTTTAGCTTCTTCTATAAATGCACCAAGAAATAATCTTGCATTAGTGCCAAAGGATTTAAAAGAACTTGATAAAGCAATGTACTTGAAAAACATGACTAATAAAAATAAAAATGATGAGTTAAAGAATGCAAAAAATAATGCCACTGAAGTAGTATCAAATGGTAAATTAGGAAGTATACCTCTTAGAATATTAACTTCTGAAAGTGAATCTAATGGGGAACTTAAGTGGAAACAGAGTCAGCAGGCTTTTAAAAATTGGTCCACAGACAGTAAACAAATAATGGTTCCTGATGCAGGTCACTACATACATCAATATAAACCTGAAACCATAAATGAACAGATATTAGAAATTTTAAATAAATAGTGGAAGGAAATGGCGATTAATTCTATGATAAAAAGAATGAGTATGAAAAAAATATTTAGTGTATTATTGATGATGTTGATTTTGTTGAATTTTAATTGTACTTCTCTTGTATATGCAAAAACAACTGATTTGAGTACAGATAAAAAAATAACTGATTATATTGATGGAAAAGTTAATGAGTTAATAAAAAATAAAAAAGCAAAGGGTGCTAGTGTGTCGGTAGTTAAGAATAACAATGTACTCTTAAGTAAAGGTTATGGTTATGCGGATGAAAAAAATAATATTAAGGCTGATGGTGAAAATACGGCATTTAGGATTGGTTCAGTGTCAAAGACTTTTGTAGCATTTGCAGCAATGCAAATGGTTGAACAGGGTAAACTTGATATGAATGCACCTATAAGCAAATATCTTGGAGAAGATTCTCCAAAATTAAAGTATCCTGTTACGATGCATGACTTGCTTACACATACTGCTGGATTTGAAGAAAAAAGTTCAGGACTAGCTATATGTCAGAATGCTAAAGAAGAGCCACTAGGATCTGTACTAAAAAAGTATCTTCCAGCACAGGTTTTTAAACCAGGAGAAGTTGAAGCTTATTCAAACTATGGGGTTGCACTTGCAGGTTATGTAATTGAAAAAATATATGGAAAATCTTTCAGTAAGTATGCAGAGGAAAATATATTAAAGCCGTTAAAAATGGACAGTTCTACCTTTGACCTCCATAAATCGTCTGCATCATTAGTTTCAAAAGGGTACAAATTAGATGGTAGAGAAGGAATAGAGTCATTAATTAATATATATCCTGCAGGTTCCATGACATCAACAGCAAGTGATATGGCTAAGTATATGAATTTCTTGATGATGGATGAGGATTCATCTGTTCTTGGAAATAAGGCAAAAGAAATTATGTTTAGTCAGCAGTTTAAAATGGATAAAGAATTTTCATCTAGTATAGGTTATGCATGGGGAAGAAATGAGAGAAATGGACATTTTATATATTTGCATGAAGGTGGAACAGATAATTTTTCTACAATTATTTTTATTATTCCTGATCAAAAGCTTGGAGTTTTTATATCAGCTAATACACAGTGTGGTGAGTTTAGTGAAATTATAAATACTGTATTGGACAGCCGATGTGGAGTGGAGCAGAAGAAAGAAGCTTATAGTGGTAAAAATCAAGCTGATATCAGTGGAAATTACATTTCTGTAAGAAGCAGTTTTAAAAGTGATGAAAAGTTCTACAATCTTTTAAATACAGAATCAGGGTTACTGCATATATCAGGTAATGTTAATAAAGGTTTTAGCTTGAATGGCAAGAAGTTTACTTCTATTGGAAAAGAGATGTATTGTCATCCTGATCTTGGAAATGTAAAACAAATTGAAAAAAACGGAAGAATCTATATTACAAATGATGATGGACAATCATTTATACGAGTACCGTGGTATGAGGGGTTTACATGGCAGATTTCAGTTTTGGGGTGTTTTGTTATTTTAACAATTGTTGGATCATTTATTTCTGTTGTTTCTTTAATAAGAGGTATTGTAAATGAGAAAAAATCATTGAAATATTCTTTGCTTGCAGAAATTCCAACACTGCTTGTATTCGCAGCAGCAGCCTATACGTTTATTCACTTGTTTCTTTTCTTTGATAATGTTGTGTATTCAATGGCAGAAGAAATATTTACTTTTACAAAGCAAGTATCTGAATTGATTAGTATACTGGGATTTTTTGGCGTATTATCTACAATACATTTCTGGTTAAGAAAGAGAAATGTATTTATCCGCTTGTTTTATGCAGCTTGGAGTATATCATATATTTTGTTTGTAGTTTGGTTGATTCAATCGAATCTTTTATTCTAACTTCTTCAAAAGATAAAAAATTATTTTATGATAAAATAAGTGATACAAGGTTAATAATAACAGATTAAAATAATTCAATGATTATAAACTATTATATGTTAAAATAGTCATTAAGAGGTGAGTTATTGTGAATGCTGTAAGTAACATAAAAATGTTGGTAGTTGAAGATGATAAAGAGATTAACACTTTAATTAGTAAGGTACTTGAAAAAGAAGGGTATGAAATGGTACAAGCATTTGATGGTAGGAATGCTATGGATAAATTTAATTTTGACGGAGAATTTCAGCTAATAGTGCTTGATTTAATGGTACCTTTCGTAGATGGCTTTGAAATAATAAGGAGAGTTAGACAAAAAAGTACTGTACCTATACTTGTAATATCAGCGAAAAATACAGAAATGGACAAAGTATCAGCTATAAGCATGGGTGCAGATGATTATATTGTAAAACCATTTTCATTAAACGAGTTTGTAGTTAGAATAAAAGCTCTTATACGAAGATATATATACTTTAATAGTGAGCAGGAGATGCATGAATCTGCTATAAATTATAAAGATTTAGTAGTTGATATAGAAGCTCATACCATATTAAAAGGAAATCAATTAATAAAAGTTACCCCTATAGAATTTGAAATATTAAAATTATTTCTTTTAAACCCAAATAAAGTTTTTACTAAATCTCAGATATATGACAGTATTTGGGGACAGGATGCTTTAAGAAATGATAATACAGTTATGGTTCATATAAAAAGACTTAGAGATAAGATTGAGCATGATGCGGACAGTCCTGAATATATATCAACAGTATGGGGAATTGGATACAAATTGGGAGAATAAATATTATGTATAAAATATTTATGATTATGAGTATAGTGATAATTATAGCTTTGCTTTTAATAATAATTTCCACCAGAAAAAAACTAAAACATATCAAAGTAGTTTTGGATGATGTACTTTCAGGTAATATAAATAGAAGAATTACATTAAATAACAGTGAAAAATCTATAGAGGATTTAGTTAACAGCATAAACAATATGGCAGATAATATGTGTGAAATTGAAAACGAAAAGAATAAGAAAACTAATGCTATGTCTAGAATGATTTCAAATATATCTCATGATTTTAAGACTCCTCTTACATCTCTAATTGGTTATATTGAACTCATTAAACAAAGTAATAATCTGAGTATAGAAGAGCTGCGTGAGTATCTAGATATTATCCATAGTAAAGCATATTATTTAAATACAACTTTAGAAAATTTCTTTTATTTATCAAGGTTAGAATCAAATGATGAAAAACTTAAGATAGAAGAAATAAGCCTAACGGATGTAATACAAGAGCAGATAGTATTTTTCTATAATGATTTTAAAGATTTAGGCATAACTCCAGATATAAAAATACCTGAAGAAGATATGTATGTCTTAGCAGATAGAATTTCAGTAAATAGAATAATAAATAATCTGCTATCCAACAGTTTGAAATACGGAAAAGATGGAGATAAAGTTGGAGTATCAGCAAGAGAAGATGATAATTATGTTTATGTGGAAGTATGGGATAATGGCAAAGGTATTAGTGATAAAGATTTAAAATTAGTATTTGAAAGATTATATACTGTGGAAGATTCAAGAAGTGCTATGATAAGTGGAACGGGTATTGGATTAAGTATAGTTAAGCAGTTGGTAAAAGCTAATAAGGGCACAATAACTGTTCATAGTGATCCTTTAAAAAAAACATCATTTACATTTTCACTGCCTAAAAGTAAAAATCTCAATAATGATTTTTAATGAAATGGAAGATTAAAAAGGGATTTACGCAATTCTAACTCTAATAATCGCCTCTATATCCTTACATTAATGTAACATTGATTTGCTCATATTGTAAGGTAAATAAATGGCGTATATTATAAATGCTTTGTATAATTTAGTTAAGAATTGAAATTAAATATTAAGGAGATTTACAATTTATGAAGGTATTAACTGTACAAAGTATAAAAAAAGTATATGGCGGACGTCATGGAGGAAATGTTTCAAATGCATTAAATGGAATTAGCTTTGAAGTGGAAAAGGGAGATTTTGTTGGGATTATGGGTCCATCAGGAGCAGGAAAATCCACACTTTTAAATGTTATAGCTACTATAGACAAGCCTATTTCTGGTAATGTAAACATAGGAGGCAAAGATATAGTGCATTTAAAGGAACCTGAACTTTCAAGGTTCAGAAGAGAATGTTTAGGGTTTATATTTCAAGATTATAATTTGCTTGATACCTTAACTTTAAAGGAAAATATAATACTGCCTTTAACGCTTTCTAAAGTTAGTGTTAAGAAAATAGAAAGAAGTGTAGAGAAAATAGCAGAGGCTTTAGGCATAGAAAGTATACTCAATAAATATCCTTATGAGGTGTCAGGAGGTCAAAAGCAGAGAACAGCTGCAGCTAGAGCCATAATAACTAATCCAGAACTTATATTGGCAGATGAACCAACAGGTGCTCTTGATTCTAAGTCATCAAGAGAATTGCTTAATTGTATGAGTGAATTGAACAAGGAACAAAATGCTACAATTTTAATGGTAACTCATGATGCTTTTGCAGCTAGTTTTTGTAGGAGAGTTATATTTATAAAGGACGGTAGTTTGTTCACTGAAATAATCAGTAATGGAAATAGAAAAGAATTTTTTGATAAAATTCTAAAGGTATTATCAGCACTTGGAGGTGAAAACAGTGACCTTCATTAATTTAGCTGTAAATAATGTTAAGAAAAACTTCAATAATTATATTATGTATCTTGTAAGTGCTGTATTTTCAGTTATGATATTTTATATTTTTTGTTCTATTGCTTTTAATGATGTATTTGTAAAACTTGCAGATAATAAGCCTACAGTTAAGCTTATATTTAAGGCTTCGGCTATTATAGTTGCTTTATTTTCTTTTATATTCATATGGTATTCAAACAGTTTCTTTTTAAAGAATAGGAAAAGAGAAATAGGTATATATTCTATGAGTGGTATGGAAAAAAAGCAAATTGCAAAAATGTTATTTTATGAAAATTTAATTATTGGCAGCTTATCAATAGTTTGTGGAATAGTTTTAGGAGTGATGTTTTCAAAATATTTTTCACTTATGCTCATTTACTTAATGAGGGAAACTATAAGTATAAAATTTATTATTGTTTTTAAAGCTTTTTACATAACTATTTTAGTATTTTTTATACTCTTCTTATTAAATTCTATTCACAGTTACAGTATAATATATAGGTATGAGGTAATAGAACTTTTAAGTGCACAAAAGCAGGGAGAAAAAACTCCAAAAGCATCATGGTTTATGTCAATGTTATCATTAGTTTTTATTTTATCAGGGTACTTTATGTCTTATAATAAAACTACAGTACAGCTTATAAGACTGGGTATACCAATAGTTGTTTTAGTATCTATAGGTACATATATGCTTTTTAATAGTTTAATTATAATATTTGTACAAGCTATTAAAAAGAATAAAAGGTTTTATTATAGAGGACAAAATATGCTGTCTACAGCTCAAATCCTCTATAGAATGAAAAGCAATGCAAAAACTCTTTGTATTATTTCTCTTTTAAGTTCAGTAACCTTGACTTCCATTGGAGCAGCTTATTCTTTTTATAAAACCACAGAACAAGATATAAATAGGAGTATACCTTTTTCTTATGAGTTTATGAATACAAATAAAGAATTAAGTGAAAAAATTGAAAGTGTGATAAATAAATACAATGATAATAAATTGATTTCGGTAAATAATTTAAAGCTTATAAATGCAAAGGTTAATTTGCCTGTGCTTCAAAAAGATGATTTTGAAGGGAAGATAATATCACAAAGTGATTACAATAGTGTAATTGCTATAAAAAATAGAGGAAATAAGATATATTTAGGAGATAATGAATGCTTACTTATTAAATCTGGTGAAGTATCTAATAAAGAAAAAGATTATATCAATAGTAAGACTTCAATTAAATCAGGCAATTTACAAATGGATTTTAATATTAAAAAAGTTACAGATCAGCAGGTAGTAAGCTATTTCATAACAACAAAAACTATTGTAGTTTCGGATAAAGCCTTTAGTGATTTAAGCAGTAAGGGTGAAGTTATTAATATAAGTGGATATTTAGTTCAAAACCCACAAAAATCAAAAGAGCTTACTAAGGAATTAAGTAAAGTTGTTCCACAAGGAATATACATAGATTCCTATTACGATACTTATCAAGGATTTTATAAGGGCGGAGCTGTATTTATTTTTATTGGAATTTTTTTAGGAATATTATTTTCCCTAGCAACAGGAAGTATAATTTCCTTTAAACAATTAATGGAAGCAGCTGATGATAAAAAGAGATATTTAACTTTAAGAAAGATAGGAATGAACAAGAAAGAAATAAAGAAGTCTGTAGCAAAACAATTATCAATAACTTTTGGAATGCCTTTAATAATTGCACTTTGTCACAGCACAGCAGCTTTAATGGTATTTCAGAGATTAATGAATGAAGCAATAATGAAATATTGTATAGTGATACTGCTATTTTATATATGTATTTACTTTATATATTACATTGCAACTGTAAACTCCTATACTAATATTGTGTGGGGGAAAGAATAATAGTACATTTTTTTAAGGAAAGGAAATATAATATAATGAACTTAGTGCAGGTTCATTAAGTAAGGTGTGTTTATGTTTAAAATACTTGTAGTTGAAGATGATGAAATCATAGGAGAAGAAATAATTACTGCTTTAAAAAAGCAGGTATATGAGAGCAAAAAAATCGAAGATTTTAATATGGTAATAGAAGAATTTATAAAATATAAGCCAGATTTGGTGCTCATGGATATAAACTTACCAGTTTATGATGGCTTTTATTGGTGTGGAAAAATAAGAATGCTTTCAAAGGTACCTATAATTTTTATATCTTCAAGGACTGAGGAAATGGACATAATAATAGCAACAAATATGGGCGGAGATGATTATCTTACTAAGCCATTTTCTATAAATATCTTACTTACTAAAGTAAATGCGCTGCTCAGAAGAACCTATGCTTATTTTAATGATTTAGAGTCAGATGTAATTACACATAAAGACTTAATACTAAACTTAAAAGATGACACTATTATGTGTAATGGCAAAAGTCTTCAGCTCACTAGAAATGAATTTAAAATACTTCATATACTTATGAAAAACAAAGGTTCCATAGTAAGTCGTGATAGAATTATAAGAAGTCTCTGGCAGGATGAGAGCTTTGTTGATGATAACACTTTGACTGTAAATATTACAAGGCTCAGAAAAAAACTTAAGGATATTGGACTGGAAAATTACATTCAAACCCAAAAAAGTATGGGGTATATAGTATGAGTTTAAAAGAATATTTAAGGGATAGAAGAAGTTTAATCATTTTCTTTATTACATTAATGATATTTATAGGTGGAGTAATTTTCTTTGATAAATCCATAAGAATGTTAAAATCCAATGCGGAATATTTAGTTACAGTTTCTTTTTTGATGTTCTTAATATATCTTGCAATTGATTATAGTATAATTGCCTGTCATATAAGTAAAATCAAGAAGATACCTAAGGAAGGATTAGATTGGATTTACAGCTTACCTTCTCCTTTAAGCTGGGAGCAAAAAATTTATTTGGATACAATTAATAAGTTACATGAAAATGCTAATATACAAATAGAAAAGCTTATTGACAATAACAATGAAAGTGTTGAATTTTTAACCACTTGGGTTCATGAAATAAAAACTCCTATTGCAGCTTCCAAGCTTATAATTGAAAACAATTTAAATAATGACAATGAAAAATTATTATATGCAGTAGAAATGGAAATAGAGAAGGTTGAAGATTATATTCAAAGGGTATTATTTTATTCTAGGATAAATGATTTCTCTAAAGATTATAGAATAGATACTGTTAAAATTGAACAGATTGTGAAAGATAGCATAAAAGGTGAGGCTTCTTGGTTTATAAACAAGGATATAAAATTGGAAGTAGAAAATTTGGATATAGAGGTTAATTCTGATTACAAATGGCTTAAATTCATAATAAAACAGGTTTTAGATAATGCCATAAAATACACAGCTAAGGGTGGAAATATAAAAATATATGCTAAGGTAGAGCAAAAGGAGAAAATTCTTTTCATAAAGGATAATGGTATAGGTATAAGAAAAGAAGATATTGAAAGGGTTTTTGAAAAAAGCTTTACAGGTTACAACGGAAGGGTAAAGCAGCATTCAACAGGAATGGGACTTTATATAAGCCAGAAGCTTGCAGGAAAGCTAGGACATTATATAACTATAGATTCTGAATATGGTAGCGGGGTGGAAGTTTCAATTCACTTTCCTTTTATGAGTTATATGTAATTTGAACAAAAGCTATGTATATAATGAAGTTTGTTTTCATATTTATACATAGCTTTTATTTTGGTATAGAACGTTTATTACAGCTTATTATATAGTTTGTTAGTTTATTTAAGTTATAAATAAGTCAATTTCTTAGCTAGCTTGTTTTTTAAAATGTGGCTTTTTTATAAGATAGTAGCTTATAGAAGTAATGCAGCCTACAATTGAAATTACAGCTAATGTTAAGTAAGCAGTAGACATATTTGCAAAATCAATGATATTTCCTGCTAAAAGGGGAAATGTTGTCATGCCAATTGCATAGATTGCTTGGAAACATCCCATGGCGGTAGATTTTTTATCTGCACTTATGCCATCCATGGCCTGTGCAGTAAGGTGCGAGAAAAGAATTCCTGTAGACATTCCAGGTAAAATTTGAAAAATACAAATTAAATAAATAATATGAAGGTTAGGAATAGCAATACAATATACTGCTATAACACAAAATACAAAAGAAATCCAGAACCTTGGGCCTTTTTTAGAACAAAGCTTTGAACTAGCAAAACCAGCCCAAAAAACTGATGACAGCATGTAAATAATTGAAGATAATCCCACAATAAAGGAAGAAGCACCTAATCCTTTAATTATTTGAGAAGTAAAGGACATAGTTGTTGTCATTTGAATACCTTGCTGTATAAGTGCTAGTAGAGAGAAAAATATCAATTTTCTATTTAAGCATACTGATAACAAGCTTTTAGTGGATGGGGAAGAAGTATGAGCATTATTTCTTTCTTTTATAAATAAACTTAATATAACACCTAATATTCCAGCAGCTATACTGGTTGTACAAATAAAATTCATACCAAGTTTATCATAAAATAGAGTACTGGTAATAAATCCGCACAACATACCAAAATTATTTGCTAATATGATTTTACTAGTAGCTTTTTGCTGTTCCTCTCTTGAAAAAAAACTCATATAAAAAATCATGAAACAAATCCACATTGCAGATGCAAGTCCAGAAAAGATGTTTGCAATTAAATAACCAAATCCATTTGGCATGATAACACGAAATATAGATGCTGCACCTGAAGAAAAGGCACCAATCATGATAAAACGCTTATGTCTTCCGCTCTTATCAGCCATAACGCCTACAGGAAGTCTTAATACCAATTGTGAAATTCCATAAGCACCAACAATAGTTCCAATCATGGAAGAAGTTACACCAATGGAAGCAAGATAAGGTGTTTGATATGGAATATAAACATATTGTCCAAACCAAAATAGTGAAACAATTAAAAGTAATAATTTTTTTTGGATAGACTGTTCGTTCTCATTCATAAAGTTAATTCTCCTTTGTTAAAAAATAATAAGCCCCTCCAAACATCCTTAGGAGGGGCAAACACAACATTTGATACAATTTAGGTTAAATTATAGTACAAGTATTTTTCTTTGTCAAGGTGAGCATTATGCTATTTTTCAGTATTTCTAGCTCTACTTTTTTTACTGAGAATTAAGGACAATATAAAACCTATTCCAATTAGTAAAGCTGCAATTGTTATAGAATGATTAAAGCCACTATATATTGCATTTACTTGATTACCTGGAGCTGCAGCACCATTTATATTTTTCAGATATATATTTTGATAAGCTGTCATAATACCTACAAATAAAGCTGAACCTAAAGCACCAGCTATCTGCATTGCAGTATTTACTATAGCAACACCATCGGCTTGATTTTTGCCAGGTAATTCACTAAGTGCAGTGGTTTGGCTAGTTGACATTGCCATAGATATTCCTATCATTATAGCACAATATATAAGAGTAATTGTGCTTATAGGAGTTGATGGCGAAATATGTGATAGCACAAAAGTAAAAATACATGCTACTGCGAAACCTAATGGAATGATTATATTTCCGCCTATTTTATCATAAATCTTACCAACAAATGGAGTTAATACGCATCCAACAAGAATTGGTGGTAATATGGCCATTGCCGATGTAAAAGAGGATGTATTTAAGCCGTTTTGCAGCAGTAGTGGTAATATAACATTTATTGAAAAGTTAAACATCTGCATTAATATAATCAGTAGTGTACCTATTGTAAATACAGGATGTTTAAATGATCGTATTTCCAATATTGGCTGCTTTAAAGATAATTGGCGTTTTCCAAAGAAAATTAGTGCTATTAGCCCAATTACAAAAATAACAGCAGTAGATGATAAACTTGAAGTACCAACTGAACTTACAGAATATATAATACTGGCAAATCCTATAGTTGACAGTAGTATGGATAGATAATCAATTTTAGGTTTTGTTATTACAGAGATATTTTCTAAATAAATATAACCTCCAATAATACAAATCAATAAAATTGGAATTAGCATTATAAATAATGAATGCCAACTAAAATATTGTAAAAGTAAACCAGAAACTGTTGGACCAAGTGCGGGACCCAATGTGATCACACAAATACATAACCCCATTATTGAACCACACTTTTCTGGTGGAGTTACCACTAAAGCTGAATTCATCATAATAGGTATTAGCATACCAGTACCTAATGCTTGAATTACTCTTGAAATTAATAGTGTTGTAAAGGTATTAGAAAATACAGCACATAGGGTTCCAATTAAAAATATTATCATTGCGGTTAAAAATAGTTGTTTTGTAGTAAAAGTATGAATAAGGAAAGCTGTAACTGGTACAAGAATTCCAACTACTAATACATAACCCGTAGTAAGCCACTGAGCTGTAGTGGCTGTAATGTGCATTTCTATCATTAACTTAGGAAATGCTACATTTAGTATTGTTTCGTTAAATAGTGCTATAAAGCTTCCAAGCAGTAATACAAACATAATTGCTTTTGCATTGTACTCAGGCTTTTCTTCTGTATAAATTTGTTTTGCTTCCATAAAATATAATCTCCTTAAACTTTTTTCTAGACCGGTCTATATATTAAAAGGATAAATAGCACTTTAAAAATTATGCGACACAACTTTTCAGGGAATAATTGTCATCTGAAGAGTTGTGTTCTAAAGTGCTTATTATAATAAGTGAAAATTTTGTATTCGCCAAAGTTAAATTATTTAGTATTTATGTATGGGATCAGTAAAATACCAATTTGTTTACTAACTGTTAAGAGAGCTCTAGGATTTTTTTCTGTAACTGAGGCTGTAATAGCTCCTTCAATAGAAACTTGAATAAAGGTAGCCAGTTCACTTGCCACTTCTTTGGAAAGCCCACTTTCCATCAGCTTTTTAGCATAGATATTTTCTATGGTTAAAAACACTGATTCACAAGCTTTTCTCAAAGATTCAATTGATAAATAAGTTTCTAAAGCTATGAGACTTAAAGAAATATCTTTTAATTTGCCATCATTTCTTAAATCCTCCATAATATTTTTGATTACGGATTGTACAGCTTCAATTGGATTTGAGTGTGCATTTAGTGTGTTTTCTAATCTTTTTTGGATGGTCTTACTAGTAAGGTTTATAGCTTCTAAAGCTAGCTCTTCTTTTCCACCTGGGAAATAGTAATATAAAGAACCTTTAGGTGAATCACTTTCCTTTAAAATTTCATTTAATCCTGTAGCATTATATCCTTTAATTTGAAAAAGCATTGCTGCTGCTGTAAGTATTTTTTCTCTTGAATCAGTTTTATTTTTCATTGAATTAATATCCTTTCTAATAATATAACGACTGGTCTATATATATTATATAAATATGATTTAAAAAATGTCAACAGTAAAATGAAATTAAAACATTTTGAAATATTTGTACTAATTATTTTCTTTCAGATGCCTAAAGTTTATTTTTTTAAATTTATTCTTATGGCATAACCGTTTTTTATTTTATATACTCCTTTTAAGGAAACAACATTTTTATTTAAAGACTTAAAATCAGAAGTATTGTTTTGTGGGTTATATTTAATAGAAAAATCATCCTTACCATCACCATCAAAATCTATACTTTCAGAAATTACAGTATGTGTGTTTTTACTTGCATAATCAACTTCTACAAAGCCTTCAGATCTATCAGAAAAAAGTCCTTGAAATACAGGTTTGTGTATTTTTATTTCAGCATCTTTAGAAGTAAGTGTTTTATATATTTCACCTCCAGTAAATAAAGGAGAAACCTTTAATGAAGTTATATTGACAAACTCTTTGGCTAAGCAGTCATTAGCTATGAAAGTAGCTAATACTATAAACAAAGCTAAAACAGCAGCAGAGTATCCTAAAAAAGCTTTTAATTTAATCATTTCATTCACCTTCCTTTTAAAAAAAACTGCCTGTAGTTATGAGCTTTAAAATTCTATATAATCCTTTAACTATTGCTCCACCACCAATTGTCAGTGCAAAAATATAGGCAGGGTAAAGAAAAAGGTATCTGGATAAATTAGTTTTTACTCCTATTTTTGTTCCTTTTATGTGATAAGATACAGCAGAAGAAGGACAGATATCTATACATTTTCCGCATTTAGTGCAAGTTATTAAAGCCTTTCCATTTAAAAGACTATTTTCATCTATTGAGTAAGTTGGACATTCTCTTACACATTTTTTACAATTCAAACATTTATCCTTATCTATTCTTATCTCAAATATATTTATTTTGTTAAAGAGAGATTGAAAAGCTCCGAAGGGACAAAATAGTCCACATTGAGTTCTTTTTCTAGTAAGTATAGGAAGTACTATGACTAAAATTAAAAATAAAGAACAAAAAACTATAGTTTTAATTAACACTATTGTAGAAGTTATCTGTTCAGATTCTGTAACTGCTTTAAAAGGACAAAGCCAATCGCAGTAAACAGGAGAAAGAGTAGCTGCAGATAATAAAACAATGGATATTAAAATAGCAAATGGTAGATAAGTCCACCTTCTATTTATTTTTAACTTTGTTTTTTTGCATAATGAAGAACACCCCTCATCAAGTCCTCCATAAAAACAAGCCCAGCTGCAAAATCCGCGTCCAAAGGCTAAGGTAGCTCCAATCCAAATGACCATCATACTTGCAATGCTGGCAAATCCAGTTAAAAGAGAGCCAGGAAAAACTATGGTTTTAGTTAAAGCAGCAGGTATTATGATCATTGGAATTACCATATGGCAAAAAGGAGTTTCTCCATTAATAAAAGTAGATTCATTATAGAAAATGCTGCCTCGTACTTCTATTAAATTAGTCATAAAGCTGACTGCAAAAAGCAGCGCATAGGTTACAAAAAATATTTTTCTGTATTTATAGGTTTTCTTTGTGTATACCATAAGAAAAAATAATATGTTTATGAAAATATAAACTATGAAAAAGGAAATTTTCATTAAAGGTTCTTTTGGAAGGGTACTACCTCCGCTCATTAAAACAATACTTAATAGTAACACTGGTATGCAAGCAATTATTGATTTTATGATTTTTTTATTCTTACTTGTTTCTGTTATTTTTTCAGTTTCTAAATTATTCATTTTAAAATCATCTCCTTAAAAAGCATTATAATTCCTGAATACATGTAAAACACTCCAATTACTAAAGAGCACATTTGACCTACTAATTTAATTTGCTTTCCTTTTAAGACACCTATAAAAGGAAGTGGCATAAAGTAAATAGTAGTGCCTATAAAAAAGGCAGTAAAGTATAAAATACTGCTTATAACATTGGAAAAGAAAGTAGCATCGGAGAAAGCTAAAATAAATGGTGGACATACATTTATGCCAGTTAAAAATCCTAAAAGTAGTATAGTTGCAAAGTTTTTTTCCTTATTTGAGTGATTAAAAAATTTACTAAAATATTTAATATTGCAAACTCTGTGAGACTTTGAAAATGTATAAATTATAAGAGTAAATGATAAAAATATATAAGATAGAGCAAATATAATTTCTTTGTAGTGTGATTGTTTTATTATAAAATTCCCTGTAATCCACGCTAAAAGAGCAAATAATACATAACCGAGAAGTCTTCCTAACATAAATTTTGATAAACAAATAAAATTCCATTTTGTCTTTTTATTTTCACTTAAAATATATGGAATAAATACGGGGATACAGGAAGCAAGACAATACCCCCCACTTGAAAGTCCTAAGATAAATCCTTTCAGCATATATAAAGTACCTCCTTTTCTGTATAAACCCATTGTAGTTAATTTTATGAATATAAACTATAGATTGCTTTTAACATGCAATATTGTGTATGTAAGATGCATTAGAATAAATCTTAAGGTTTTCTTAAGGTTTCCTTTAACATTTTTTGAATATTTTTTTTTAATATATATGTACAAGGTAAATATTTTAAGTGATAATAAAATTAAGATGAAATGGCGGAGGGAAGTATTATGAATATAGAGATAAAGGAAAAAGCAAATTTAATGGCAGAAAATTACAAAGAACTTAAAGGAAACTTTAAATGGGATACAGGCATATTAAAACATTTTTGTGCAATGATGCATGCTGTAAGAGGAGAAAGGGTAAATGCAGATAAAATTAAAGAAATAAAAAATTACATAAAGGAAGAAACAGGATGGACATCTGATTATAGAGGTAATAACTTATTGATTATATCTACTCTCTTGTGTTTTGAAGAAAATTATAAAAGCTTTTTTAAGAGTATGGTAGAGGTTCATGAGAAAATGAGACAATATGGTTTTAGAAAAAGTGAATATTTGCCACTGGCTACTTATACTATGGTAAAAGATGTGCCTGAAGAACAGTGGAATTGTAAACTTCAAAGAATGGATGAGTTTTACAAAGGCATGAAGGAAAAGCATTTTTGGTTAACTTCTACTGATGATTATGTTTTTGCTGCAGTACTTGCTGCTACAGATTTAGATGTAAAGGAAACTATGGAAAAAGTAGAAGAGTGCTATAAGGCTTTAAATGAAGAAGGATTTTGGAAGGGCAATGATCTTCAAACATTGTCTCATATTATGGCACTTGGAGAAGAGTCTGTTTATGAAAAATGTAAAAAGGCAAATTCACTTTATAATAAACTTAAGAATGAAAAATGCAAACTTAAATATAGTGGACTCGCAACTCTAGGCGTTTTAACCCTTATTGGAGGAAATGAAGATCAGATAGTCAGAGAAATAAAAGAAGTTAATGATTTTATTTATGAAAAAGATGGTTATGGTATGTGGAGTTTAGATAAATCTATGAGAACTATACTTTCAGCTAATTTGGTTTGTGATTTTTATATAGATGAAATGAAAAAGGGAGTGCTTAAGGTAGCGCTAGCAAATAGTATTAATGCTATTATTATTGCTCAAGAACAAGCAGCAATTGCAGCTTGCATTGCAGCAAGCGCAGCAGCAGCTTCATCATCAAGTTCATCATAAGAAAGTGAGTATAGTTATAAAATAATGTACAAAATTTAGTTTAGAATTATTAAGGCGTGGCTAAAAAGCCGTGCCTTAATTAATGGATTTTATATATGAATTTTAAGGTATTTATAAAAATCTTAAGAAAATCTTAAGGAGTACTAAAGTGTATTGTAAAAATTAAGTTATATAATTGTATGTTGTAAGTTATGAGAGGATGTGTCTAAATGTCAGAATATATTATTCCAATAAAGATAGCAATAATCACTTTTCCGATTTTTGCAGCATTATTTACACTACCATTTTTGATATATCAATATAGAAAACATGGATATATAAATTATTACAGAGCACTATTTTTATACTCTTTCTTATTATATTTGATAACAGCATATTATCTTATTATATTGCCCCTACCTAAAACACATGATGTACTGAGTTTACAAAAACCTGGAACCAAGCACATTCAGTTAATGCCATTTACATTTGTGCTAGACATTTTAAGTGAAACAAAGGTTCAGCTAGTAAAACCTTCAACTTATTTTCATTTATTTAAAGAAAGAGCTTTTTTACAAGCAGCTTTTAACGGAATTTTACTGTTACCACTGGGAATTTATTTAAGCTATTATTTTAAAAAGAGTCTTAAAAAGATTGTATTAATATCATTTTGTGTTTCTTTATTTTTTGAACTTACTCAGCTAAGTGCATTATATGGTTTTTATAATGCACCTTATAGAACTTTTGATGTAGATGATTTGATGTTAAATACTTTAGGTGGATATCTAGGATATATGATATCTCCAGTATTCATGAAATTATTACCTAATGTTAGTAAGCTGGACGAAAGTGTTCAGCTTGAAAAGATTACTATTGGTTTTATAAGAAGATTTTTAGCCTTTATATTTGATTGGGGTATTTTTATCATTTTATCAATAATTACATTAGGACATTTAAAAATATATATATTTATATTCATCTATTTTATATTAGTTACTTATTTTACCAATGGTACAACTTTTGGAAAATGGATTCTTAGAATAAGGATTAAAGGTAAGGATAAAAAATTAAAATTTAAAGAAGTATTTATAAGATATGGCACACTATATTACGGTTTTTTTGGAGCAAATTATATAATTTTTATTGGTAATATATTAAATCGCAATATATTAAGCAGTTGTATTAATTACATTTTAATGATTTTGGTACTTTTATTAAATTTAGCAGTCATACGAAATGTCACAGTACACTTTTTCTCAAAAGATAAAAAATTGTTTTATGATAAAATAAGTGGGACAAGGTTAATAGTGGCAAATTAAAATAATTATATCCTCACATCAAAATTATGCTAAATTTGAGCAATATAATTCTGGAATAATATTGTAAATAGAGTTATCATAATACAGGTGTTTTTTATTGAAAACAGCAAAATTATTCTAATGATTAAGTTTGAAATTTTAAATGAGGGGATATAGAAATGAATAAATCAAAAGTAGAAAAAGTAAATTTTTATAGTAATATACTAGATAAAGAGATGTCGATGCTTGTATATTTACCTGAAGGTTATGATATTTTTACTCCACTACCTGTATTATATTTTTTGCATGGAAGAAGCGGAAATGAAAATATAATGCTTGAACTGAATATAAATATCAAAGCTGATGAAATGATAAAAAGTGGAGAAATTAAGCCTATGATAATTGTATGTCCAAGAATTGAAAACAGTCGTGGATTGAATTCATCCTTAATTTGCAAAGAAGTATATGATTCTGCAGACAACAATAGAAGCATAAATTTAGGAATGTATGAAGATTACTTTATAAAAGAAATAGTGCCAACCATCGATAAAACTTTCAATACTATAAAAGATAAACAAGGAAGATATGTAGGAGGAGTTTCTGCTGGTGGTTATATAGCTCTTCATAATTGTTTAAGACATCAGCATATGTTTTCAAAGGTAGGAGGGCACATGCCTGCCTTGGAGTTGAAGCTTGAAGATGAAGACAAACCCTATTTCAAAAACATGGAGATGTGGGAGAAATATGATCCAATAAATATTGCGAGAAATAATAATATTTCTTCTCATATTGATATCTATCTTGATGCTGGAGATAAGGATGAAGGTAAATTTTATGAAGGATGTTTAATTCTATATAAAAGATTGAAAGAAAAGGGGATAAACTCTCAAAATCATGTATTTCCTGGTAATCACAGTGCTAAATATATACAATCAAATATTGAAAAATATCTAAAATTTTATGGATGTTAATAAAAAGTCAATATTTTACAACTTACAAGGAACAAGTAGATGAAAATATTGGTGAAAGGTAGTTCCTTATAAAATGGAAAAGTTATAGTTTTCAAATTATAAAGCTGCTTTTCATAAATTTATGTTAGCTTTAAAAAATGGTGGATTATTATTATTTTACTTTTAATTATACTGTCAATGTGCTTTCAAGTATAAAATATTCATATTTTAAAATAATATTTATAAAAGCAGTTGCATAAAATTTTCAATGGTAAAGAGCCTTTTTATAAGGTCAGCTTCTTTACCAGATAGGAGCTTATATGGTAATGAAAAATAAAAGTAAAGTAAAAGTAATTCCATTAGGAGGTCTAGGTGAAATTGGCAAAAATATGACAGCTATAGAATATGATAATGAGATAATTGTAATTGATTGTGGTTTAGGTTTTCCCGATATGGAGATGTATGGTGTTGATTTAGTCATACCGGATATAGCTTATTTGCTAAATAATAGAGACAAGGTAAAAGGGTTTATGTTGACCCATGGACATGAAGATCATATAGGTGCTCTTCCTTATGTTTTAAAACAACTAAATGTACCAGTATACGGAACAAGATTGACTTTAGGACTTGTAGAAAGTAAATTGGAAGAACATGAAATACTTTCTAACTGTACTCTTTCTGAAGTTAAAACAGGAGAAGAGATTAAAACTGAAAATTTCAGAATAGAATTTATACGAAGCTGTCATAGCATTGCAGATGCCTGTGCACTAGCTATACACACTCCAGAAGGTGTTATAGTTCATACAGGAGATTTTAAAGTAGATTATATGCCTATAGATGGAGAGGTAATAGATCTTCAGAAGTTTGCAAAATTAGGAAGTAAGGGAGTACTATTATTAATGGCAGATAGTACAAATGTTGAGCGTCCAGGTTATACAGTTTCGGAGAGAATTATAGGAGATAATTTAACAGAAATTTTTAGCAAGGCAAAGGGGAGAGTAATTGTTGCTACCTTTGCATCAAATACTAATAGGATTCAACAGATTATTGATTCATCTTTGTTTTATGGAAGAAAAGTTGCATTTAGCGGAAGAAGCATGGAGAAAATTTCAAATATGGCTATGGAATTAGGTTATATGAAATTACCTGAAGATCAACTTATAAGTGTGGATGATATTAATAAATACTCTTCTGATAAAATAACTATTATAACTACTGGAAGTCAAGGAGAACCAATGGCTGCACTTTCAAGAATTGCATATTCAAACCATAGAAAAATTACTATTGAAAAAGGTGATGTTGTAATTATTTCTGCTTCACCAATTCCTGGAAATGAAAAACTTATATCTAAACTTATAGATGAACTTTTTAGGAAGGGAGCGGAAGTAATTTATAATGCTTTAGAAGAAGTTCATGTTTCAGGTCATGCTTGTCAAGAAGAGTTAAAATTGATGCATACTTTGATTAAACCTAAATTTTTTATGCCTGTGCATGGAGAATATAGACATTTGAAGCAGCATGAATTACTAGCTGAAAATCTTGGTATGGACTCGAAAAACATCTTTGTACTAGAAAATGGTCAGGTACTGGAGTTAAATAGAAATAGTGCTGCAAAGTCAGCAAGAGTTACTTGTGGAACAGTTATGATAGATGGACTTGGTATTGGTGATGTAGGGAATATAGTACTTAGAGATAGAAAGCATTTATCACAGGATGGAGTAGTAACAATAGTAGTAACAATAGATAGAGCATCCTTTAATATACTTTCTGGACCAGATATTATTACAAGAGGATTTGTTTATATGAAAGAATCTGGAGATTTAATAAATGAAGCAAGAGGAGTAGTAAAAGCAGAGCTGGATAAATGCATGGAAAATAAAATTAAAGATTGGTTTACTATAAAATCTAACATAAAATATTCCTTAGGAGGATTTTTGTATAATAAAACAAGAAGAAGACCTATTATTCTACCAATAATCATGGAAACTTAGGAACAATTAATTATATATGCATAAAAGTTAAATAAAAAATAGTTAGAAATCTAGGAGAGGAAGAAAAAAGCCTCTCCTTAAATTTTATGATATACTAAAATTAGTTATCGCAGAGTTATAACTTAATGTCAGATGTGAAACAATTTAATAATAGTAATTTGTAGTTGAGGTGTATGATAATGAAATTAAGAAATGAATATACTTGCCCTTTAGAATTAACCCATGATATTATTCGTGGAAAATGGAAACCGATTATATTATGGCAACTAGGAAAAGGAGCTTCTTCTTTAGTGTATTTGCAAGAAAGTATAGAAGGAATTGGACAAAAAATGTTGCTTCAACATTTGAGCGAATTGCAGGATTTTGATATGGTTCAAAAGAAGCAATTTAATGGATATCCATTGAAAGTAGAATATTCGTTAACTGAAAGAGGAAAACAAATGTTAGATGTTGTAACTACTATGCAGAAAATTGGAATTGAGCTTATGAAAGATGATGGCAAAGAAGATTTCTTGAAAGAAAAGGGATTACTTTGAATCTATGCATACAAAAAAGTGTGTAATATACAACTAGATATGTTCCTGTTAAAATAAAAGAAAATATAAGCAGGAGGTATTTTTAATAATGAGAAATCCAGAACAAACAATTGGTAATCTGATTGATAAAAGTAATCTGACAATTATTAGTTATACAGATAATGAGGGATTCCCTATCAGTAAGGCAATGTTATCTCCACGACAGCGTGAAGGAATTAAAATATTTTGGTTTTCAACAAATACATCATCAAATAAAGTGAAATATTTTCGAGAAAATCCTAAAGCAAGTATATACTTTGTTAATAAACGTTTTTTCCGAGGGGTAAGCCTTGTTGGAATGGTAGAAATCCTTGAAACACCAGAAGCAAAAGAAAAATTATGGCAGGATGGTGATACTATGTACTATAAACAAGGTATGACTGACCCGGATTATTGCGTGTTAAAATTTACAGCAAAAAAAGGACGCTATTATAGCAATTTTAAGTCTGAAGATTTTGATATCTGAACAAATTGTAATTTAATGCTTAATATTATAAAAGGTTGCTAAACATCCTTATTTTCAAAGGGTCAATAGAAGAAAGTAATGAGGGTTGTGTATTATGATTACAAATGAATTAGTAAGTCAAAGTATTGATTATATCATGCGACATTTAGATGAGGAGATTTCCATTGAAGATGTTGCAGATTACTGCCATTTTTCAAAATATTACTTTAGCAGAATTTTTAAGAAAGAAACAGGAGAAAGTATTTATGCTTTTATCAAACGCTTAAAAATGGAACAAAGTGCTTTAAACCTCAAAATTCAAAAAGAGAAATCAATTACTGACATTGGATATGATTATGGATATAGCCCATCAAATTATAGTTCTGCATTTAAGAAGCACCATAATATTTCTCCAGCGGAATTTCGAAAGAGTAACAATACAACATGTGTACCTCATCCTTTTTACCAGGACAAGCTTGCCAAGTTTCAATCCTTTGAAGAATATGATCAACGGATACTTATACAGGAATTGGATGATTTTGTGGTTATCTACAAAAGATATATTGGAAACTATATTGAATTGGGGAAAAATTGGTATGACTTCACAGAAAAGTATAAAGATTATTTTAAGGAAGATACGCTTTTGATTGAAAGGTTTTATGATGATCCTTGTATTACAAGCCTAGATCAATGTTTATATGATATATGCATTACAGTTGATAAAAATTGTTCACTAGATAATGTTACAACTATTCAAGGAGGTAAATTTGCACTTTGTCGCTTTGATGGACTGATACAAGATATTTTTGCTGCTTTTCAGGGGGCATTTAGTATTTGGCTGCCAGAGAGCGGTTATGAAATGGACGAAAGGTATGGATTAGATATTTATCGAGCTATTGATTGGGAAAGTATGCGTGTTGTAATGGATCTATGCATACCGATTAAATAGAGCAAGAATTCAGAAGTGAAAAAACAGACGCCTTAGTATAATAAGAACTGTAACAGGGATATAGTTCGAGTTGAAAGGAGTCTGTTTTATGTTTTTAAAAGTAATAGGAATAAAGTTGTGTATATGATAATCATTATAATAAGAATCAGAATTTGAATGAATATGATTTTATAAATTCACAGTTTATAGTTAAATAAAATAAGAAAAATGGAGCGATTTGAAAATGTTTGATATAAGGAAAATTCAAGAACAGGTAATTTATGAAGCTGTAAAAAACGCCAGTAATGATGAAATTGCAGGAGAAATAGTATATGGAAAAGATAAGCTGGCTAAAACAGAGGATAATCCCACATGGGTGAAATCTACAATGAAGAGATTAGAAAACCATTTTGATAAGTCAAAGGTTAAGCATATTAGAGCACACTGTCAATGTGGATATGGTATGGATGACAAATTAGCATTGGTTAAAGAGTTGATAGAATCATCTTCAAGTATGGAGGAGTTTGGAAATTCAGATAAGGCAAAAGCAGCAGGACTTTCTTATGAAAATGGAGAGCTATATCTGCAATTTCATTTTTGTCCATGTCCAATGCTTACAGATGTGGATAGATTAGATACCAATACCTGGTGTCAATGTACAACTGGGTATAGTAAAGTTCTTTTTGAAAAAGCCTTTGAGTGCAAAGTAGATGTGGAGTTGTTAAAAAGTATAAAAATGGGTGATGAGATATGCCTTATGAAAATAATTCCACAAGAATCTATATGGAAATAGAATATTTAAGTAGCTTGTGTCAACGACCCTAGAAAGTCGTTGACACATTATTTTTTTAAAGCTTATAATTAGTCGTTTTTATTCAACCATTTATTAAGTATTTTTATGTATTTTTCATTTTCTTCTACAAATGGCATATGTCGGCTGAATTCAAATAATTCCCATTCTGAATTAGGAATTTTATCATACATTGTTTTTGCAACAAGTGGTGAGCAAAGATCAAGCAAACCACTGATGATTAAACAAGGTTCTTGAATATCTTCAATTTCTTTCATGAAATCAAAGTTTTTTAATGTACCAGATGGGCTGAATTCATTTTGTCCCCAGGCAGTTATGTAAGCTTCTGTTCCAGCAACCTTTGGACGTCTTAAACATTCTGGAGAATCTGGTCCTACTTTGCCTGCACAATGACGAAGCATGAATTCTGCCTCTGCTTCTTGATATTCTTTTGAAGAATAATCTCCAGTTTTGTCTGCTTTAGCAATGGCAGCCTGCATTTCCTGTGGAAGGTATGCAACTCTTCTACGCTGTTCTTTTTCCCATAGTGCAGCAGATGGTAAAGTACTGGATAGGATATAGCTTTTTATTCCTTCAGGTTTGTATTCGCAAGCATATTCAATCGCCTGCATTCCTCCCCAAGATTGTCCTAATAAATGAATTTCATCCAAGCCTAGATGTTTACGCAGTTGTATTAATTCTTCAATCCATGTTTTAGCACACCACAAGTCAGGACGGGAAGGTGTTGCAGATAATCCACATCCTAATTGATCATACATAATAACTGCACGTCCATCTTCAGCAATTTTATCAAGTACTTCAAAATAATTATGTGTAGAACCTGGGCCACCGTGTAATAAAACCAACGGTTTCTTATTTCCTGTACATTCACCTACTATACGATAGTAGGTTTTATATTCTAGATATGGCATATAGCCTTCAGTAATTTTCATAAGCAATCTCCTTTTTAATGCAATTATAGTACAAATATAATAATATACTTGTATGTAAACCTTGTCAATTCATAGCAAACTGCGATTGTTGACAAATTGTTATTTAACTGCAACTAAATTGTAACAATTAAACGGTAAGATATATACATAAGCTAAATATTGAAAAACAATTGTAAATGTTGTTGATAAATTTTAATAAATGGAAAGGGTTAGGAAAGTGAAAATGAAAAAGATAAAATTTACAAAAGAAACTTTTGGATTGGTAATGATTTTAATAATGTCTTCGGTATTGAATTTGGCAAATTTAAGCATAGAGGGATATGGAAATGAATATTATGCTGCAGGTGTAAAGAGTATGACTATGAGTCTGAAAAACTTCTTCTTTGTATCTTTTGATCCTGCAGGGTTTGTAACAATTGATAAACCACCGCTGGGCTTTTGGATACAAGCTATATCTGCTAAGATATTTGGATATAGTGGATGGAGTATAATTCTTCCACAGGCTATTGCAGGAGTGATTTCCGTTTGGGTTATATATCGTGTTGTAAAAAGATCTTTTGGAACTGCAGCAGGACTAATTTCGGCATTATGTCTTGCAGTTACACCAGTTTTTGTTGCAGTAAGCAGAAATAATACTTGTGATAACCTGCTTGTTTTAACTTTACTCTTAGCCTGCTGGGCACTTTCAATAGCAGCCGAAAAAGGAAAATTAAAATACCTTTTGTTAAGTTTAGCACTTGTAGGAGTCGGCTTTAATATAAAGATGCTGCAGGCATATATGGCAGCACCAGCTTTATATATAACTTATCTTCTTTTTAATACAGTTTCTATAAAAAAGAGAATAGTACATCTTATTGCAGGAACAGCTGTTCTATTAGCAATATCATTCTCTTGGGCTGCAGCTGTAGATTTAACACCTGCTGCCAACAGACCTTATGTAGGAAGCAGTGGAAGTAATTCAGTTATACAACTTATAGTTCAGCATAATGGTTTGGAAAGGCTCGGACTTAGCAGTACATCAGGTTCTGGATCAAAGGGTAATCCAGGTGGTAATCCTCCAGGACAAAGCAGCAAGACACAAACAACGTCTAAAACACAAACAGATGCTACTTCTAGCGCCACAAAAGGACAATCTACTACAGGTAATGGTACGCAAAATTCTTCTAGTAATACTTCTGGAAAAGGAACATCTAATAATAATGCTCCAGGGCAAGGAACGCCTCCTAGTGGAGGAGGTCCAGGAAAAGGAAGAAATGGCGGCAGACAAGGTGGAGGAACCTTTGGAGGACAAGAAAAATCAAGTATTACAAGGTTATTTTCCAATAATAGTTTATCAGATCAGATCAGTTGGCTTTTCCCACTTGCAGTATTTGGATTTATAGCAGCTGCAATAAAGGAAAGAAGACAAAAATCCTATGATAGTAAGAGAAAAATATCATTGGCACTATGGTTTATATGGATGGTTCCAGAATTTATATACTTTAGCTTCACAACAGGGTTGTTTCACCCATACTATTTAACTATGCTTTCTGCACCAATTGCAGCTTTAACAGGAATTGGAGTTGTATCAATGTGGAAGTTTTATAAAGAGGGTGGATGGAAGTCATGGATTTTACCAGCAGCACTTATTGCAGATGGGTTAGTTCAAATGCTTCTTATATCTTATTACTATAGTTCATCAAGTGTTGCAAAAATTATAATGATAATAATGTCAGTTTTATGCTTTGGATCTTCATTAATATTAATTGCTTTTAATTTACTAAAAAATAAAAACATAAAGTTAAAGAAAATAGTATTAGCTACTGCACTTACAGGACTTTTGGCTGCACCTACAGTTTGGTCAAGTACTGCTGCCTTTTGTAATATGAATGGAAGCTTCCCATCTGCTAGTTTGTCATTAATGACTAGTAAGCAAGCGGGTGTAGGAAGTACAAGTTCTTCAAACAGCAGTAATTCAAAGCTGATAGAATTTTTACAAAAAAATAAAACAAATGAAAAATATATCCTTGTAACATCATCTACTAATGGATATGCTTCAGACATAATAATTAAAACAGGCGAAGCTGTAATGACCTGGGGATTCTTTGGAAATGATAATGCAATTACACTGAGCCAGTTTAAGGAATTAGTGAATAAAGGTGAAGTAAGATATGTTATGGTAGGTGGTCAAGGCGGCAACAATGAAATTATGAATTGGGTTAAGGCAAATGGTAAAGTTGTTTCAGAAAGTCAGTGGAAGGATTCAAATTCTAAATCTCAAGGTTTTGGAGGAGGCAATTCTGAACAGCTGTACGATTTAAAGGGAGTTGCTACTACTTCAACCACTTCAACAAAATAAATAATAATTAAAAGAGGTGTTTTAAAGCTAAGAGATTAGTTCTAAAACACCTTTTTTATGATTATTTATTTTGAATTTTATTCTTCTTCCCAGGTAAGCTTTGCCATTGGAAAAACTTCTAAAGCTCTATCAAATATGCCTTGAACATAGCTTATTAAAACACCATAGTTTACAATAGGTACTTCAGCATTTTGAGCTTGTTCAATTCTATAAAGCATAGCTTTTCTATTGAGCATGCAGCCACCGCAGTGAACTATGAGAGCATAATTCTTTATATTTTCTGTAAAGCTTACTCCAGATGCAAAATCAAATTCAAGTTTCTTACCAGTAATTTGTCTAAGCCATCTTGGTATTTTAACTTTTCCTATATCATCAGATTGTCTGTGATGTGTACATCCTTCTGCAATTAATATTTTGTCACCATCTTTTAAATCTTTTATAGCTTTAGCACCTTTAACAAGTTCTGTAAGATTTCCTTTGTTTCTTGCAAAGAGAATTGAAAAAGAAGTCAAAGGAATATCCTTTGGAGTATCAGCAGCTACCTTTAAAAATACTTGAGAATCAGTAATTACCATTCTAGGCTTTTTACCTAAATTAGCTAAAGTTTCCTTAAGTTCATATTCCTTTGTGACAACAGCTATGGCATCACTTTCAAGAATATCTCTTATAACCTGCTGCTGAGGAAGTATAAGTCTTCCCTTTGGAGCAGCTTTATCAATAGGTGTAACTAAAACAACAAAGTCACCAGGAGATATGAGATCTCCAACAATTTTAAATTTATCTTCATCTTCAGGTACAATTTTAATGAGTTCATTTTTTATCAAGTCAATACCTTTATTGGAAACAGCGGACACAGGAATTAATTTTAAATCCAGCTGATTTTGCATTTCAGAAAGAGCATCAGCATTTATGATATTAGTATCTGTTTTGTTTAAAGCTCCTATAACGGGAATATTTCTTCCTCTAATTTTAGATAATATATCCTTATCGAAATCAGTAACACCAATTTCAGCATCAATAACTAAAATAGCCACATCTGTTTTTGTTAAGACCTCCATGGCTTTCTTTTTTCTAAGTTCACCTAATTCACCTTCATCATCAAGACCAGCAGTATCTATTAAAACTACAGGACCAATTGGCAAAATTTCCATTGCTTTGTATACAGGATCTGTGGTGGTTCCTTTTACCTCGGAAACAAGAGCTATTTCCTGTCCTGTAAGAGCGTTTATGATACTTGACTTTCCAGCGTTTCTTTTTCCGAAAAGTGCTATGTGTAATCTGTTTGCACGTGGAGTTTCATTTAAATTGCTCATTATTTTTTACCTTCTTTCATTCCAGGAATTCCTGGTTTTGTTATTTCATAAGGGTTCAGTATTTCATTTAGCTTTTCTGGAGTTAAAATACCTTCTTCCAGACAAAGCTCTTTAATAGTCTTATTTTCTCTTAGTGATTTTTTTGCAATTTCAGAAGCTTTATCATAACCTATATGATGGACAAGAGCTGTAACTACAGAAGTAGAAGCTTCAAGATTATGACTGCAATTACCTTCATTAAATTCTAAGCCATTAATGCATTTTTCTGTAAATATACTTACTGCATTAGTTAATATTTCAAGAGATTCTAAAAGTGATTCAGCAATTAAAGGACCAAAGGCATTTAGTTCTAACTGACCAGATGCTGCAGCATAGGTAATAGCAGCATCATTGGATATTACCTTCATAGAAGTTTGAGCAGCCATTTCAGCTATTACTGGATTTACTTTTCCAGCCATAATAGAAGAACCAGCTTGAACTTTAGGTAATGAAAGTTCACCAATTCCACCTCGCGGACCAGAACCCAAAAGACGTATATCATTGGATATTTTTATCAAATTAACAGATGCAGACTTTAAAAGACCAGAAACTTCTACAAAGACATCCATATTTTGAGTGGTGTCCATAGGGTAGTCGCTGCGAGCTAATCCAAGTCCAGTTAAGTCTTGAAGAATGTCTGTCATGAGAAATATATATTTTAAAGTTGCATTCATGCCAGTACCAATAGCAGTACCACCTATATTTACTTCACGAAGTCTTTCTTCAACCTTATACAATCTCCATCTATCTCTGGAAATTGCTCGTGCATATGCTCCCAAACCTTGACCTGCCATCATTGGAAGTGCATCCATAAGTTGAGTTCTTCCGAGCTTTAATACATCTGCAAATTCATTTTCTTTTATTTGAAGAGCTTCTTGAAGATTGGCAAAAGCTAAACTTAAAGGCCTTAAGAGCTTTATAGCAGCAATTCGTATAGCAGTGGGATATACATCATTAGTTGATTGTGACATATTGACATGATGAAGAGGATGAACAAGGGAATAATCTCCTTTTTCGCCGCCAAGTAATTCTATAGCAACATTTGCAATTACTTCATTTACATTCATATTAGTAGATGTTCCAGCACCACCTTGCAGAGAATCTACTACAAACTCAGAATTAAATTCATCCTTTAATATTTTATCGCAAGCTTTTATGATTGCATCTGCTTTTTCTGGTGGCAACTCTTTTAATTTCTTGTGAGTAATAGCAGCAGATTTTTTTATTATAACGATTGCTTTAATTAAATGTAAGTTGACTTTTTTAGAAGATACATTGAAATTATCTAATGCTCTTGCAGTATTTATACCATAATAAACATTGCTGCTTATTTTTTTTTCTCCAAGTAAATCTTTTTCTACTCTAAAGTTTGTATCTAAAGCCATTATTTTTCACTCCTTTATATAAATAAGTGGGTAATAATAGAATCTTATATTATTATAAATTTTATCACTAAAACAAGCAACTTTTTAGAATTTCATTCATATAAAGCTAAAATAAAAATAAAATGGATTTTTGTCATTTGTATTAGAGCAAAAGTGTGGATTGCCACACTTTTTTGCCTTATAATAAGAGCAGGTTAAAATGTCACAAATATTAATAAGGAGTATCTCTCTTTAATATAGGTTTGATTATAGAGGTGTTAATACTGATGAAAAGAATATCAAAGCATTTAATTGTTATATCTTTTGACGGATTGTCAACTTTAGATTTTGAGGTTATACAATCGCTGCCTAATTTTAAAAAGTTTATTGATGAATCATCTTATTGTAAAAATGTTTATAGTGTGTATCCTACACTTACCTACCCCGCACATGTCACAATAGTTACAGGAAAATATCCTAAAAATCATGGAATAATAAACAACACATTACTTCAGCCAGGCAGAAGATCTCCGGACTGGTATTGGCAGAGAAAGTATGTTAAGGGAGAAACCCTTTATGATATTGCAATAGATAGTGGAATGAAGGTAGCAGCATTACTTTGGCCGGTAACTGCTAAATCAAGTATACAATACAATATGCCTGAAATATTTGCAAACAGACCTTGGCAGAATCAGATAATGGTTTCTCTTTTTAATGGAAGTCCTTTATTTCAAATTAGCCTTAATAACAGGTTTGGAGCTTTAAGGGATGGAATCAGGCAGCCAAATCTTGATAATTTTACTCATGAGTCTCTTTTATATACAATAAAAGAGAAAAAAGCAGATTTAATACTTGTTCATTATACTGATTTGGATACTATGCGACATCATCATGGTTTTAACTCTAAAGAGGCAATGGAAGCGATAAAAAGACATGATAGAAGACTTGGAGATATAATAGAAACTTTAAAGAAAAATAACATTTATGACGATAGTACAATTATAGCTTTAGGTGATCACAGTAGTATTGATGAAGATAAAATTATTAACTTAAATATATTACTCAAAGAAAATGGATATATTAAGGTCGATACATCAGGAAATATAATTGATTATAGAGCAATTGTTAAAACCTGTGATGGTTCAGCTTATGTGTATGTTAAGGATATGCAAAATAAAAAGCTTATTTATGAAGTCAGAGATTTAATAGATAACTTTAACAAGGAACATAAATGCATAGAGGCAGTTTTAACAAAAGATGAAGCTAGAGGACTAGGGGCAGATCCCAAGTGTGCAATGATGCTTGAAGCAAATAGAGGATATTATTTTTTAGATCATGTGGAAGGTGAAATAATCAAAAGTATTGAACCACATGAAGCTGGGCAAGTGCCTGATATTACAAATGCAACCCATGGATATTCTCCCTTTAAAGAAGAGTATACTACTGTTTTTATGGCAGCTGGATGTGGAATAAAAAAGGGTGTTGCTATTGAAAAAATGAATCTTATAGACGAGGGACCAACTATGGCAAAATTATTGGGATTGGAATTAAAAGATGTGGATGGACGGGTTATTGAAGAGATTCTTGAATAACATACTATAATATTAAAAAAAGTTTGATAGAATAAAAATTTATAAGGTATTTTTAAATAAATTGGGGGCAGAAGAATGAGCAATGTAATACTATATATAATAGGTACTTTTTTTGTGCTTGGTGGAATTGACTATATTTTAGGTAACAAGTTTAGGTTAGGGGAAAAATTTGAAGAAGGAATAAAATCAATGGGAGTGTTGGCTCTTAGTGTCATAGGAATTTATTCTTTAACTCCAATAATTTCAAATGGATTAGGTACAATTATAATTCCTTTATTTAAAATGCTTCATTTGGATCCTTCAATATTTGCAGGTTCTTTGTTAACCACGGAGATGGGTGGCTATGTAGTGGCAAAAAGCTTAGCTTTAAATACTAATATTGGATTATTTTCAGGAGTTATTTTGGCATCTAGTTTAGGTACTACTATAAGTTTTACAATACCAATAGGTATGGGAATGATTGATAAAAAGGATGAAAAGTATTTTTCCATGGGAATTATGGCAGGAATGATGACAATTCCTATAACGTGTATAGTTGGTGGAATATGTGAAGGGTTAAGTTTTAAGGATTTAGTATTGAGTATTTTACCAGTTGTGGTATTTTCACTTATCATTGGCATAGCAATTTTAAAAGTTCCTAGCACTTTGATGAAAATATTTAATGTTTTTGGAAAATCAATAATATCACTTAGTATTATAGGTTTGATTATACAAGGAATAGCAGTCATATTTCATGTACAAGTTGTTTCTGGATTAATTTCTTTTTCAGAAGGACTTAATCTTTTAGGTAAAATGACAATAGTTTTAGGAGGATCATATCCTATGCTTTTTGCTATAAACTATTTTTTTAGAAAATATTTTGATAAACTTGGTGAAAAGATAGGCATAAATGGCGCGTCTGTAACAGGATTGATTGGAAATTTAGCCAATAATTTATTAGTGTTTTGTACATTTAAGGATATGGATGCAAAAGGAAAAGTTCTTTGTACTGCGTATGGTGTAAGTGGTGCATTTATGTTTGGAGGACAGTTTGGCTTTGTATCAGGTGTGGCTCCTAGAATGGTACAAGCATTTGTTTTATCTAAACTTATAGGGGGTATTTGCAGTGTACCTGTGGCTATATGGATATATAATCGTCAAATAAATAGTAAAGCTAAAAGTTCAAAACATGTAGCATAAATTTATATTATTAGCGGATTTATGTCTGTTTTGTCAGCTGATTCAGCTAGCATATTTTTTAATATATATAGTCCTTTTTCTAATTCACCAGTATCCTTAGGTGAAGAAAGAGACACACGTAAAAATTGATTTTCGTGGTTATTTCCAACTAAAAAACGATCAGAATGATAAATGTGAATTCCCTTTGATAAAGCACTTTTTTCAAATTGATTCGCATTAAATTTTTGTTCTAGTGGAAGCCAGCGAAAAAAGCTCATAGGGTTTTCATTTGAATTTTCCATTTCAAAATACTTTTCATAGATTTCATTACGTTCTTTTGAAACTGATAATTTATCTTTAACTACTTTATCTGCAATTCCAGTATTGATCATTTCAGTAATAACTTCTGCATTTAATGAAGAAGTCTTTAGATTTATGTTATATATTCCTCGAGTTATACTTGTGGAATATTTTTCAGGATATACTATAAAGGCTACTCTTATGCCTGAACATAAGGACTTTGAAACACTGTTTATATAAATGGATTGTTCAGGTATAAAAGAAGTAATAGGAACATAATTTTCTGGAGCAAGAAAATAATAAATATCATCTTCTATTAAAATAAGATCATTCTTTTTTATAACCTTTGCAATTTCCTGTCTTCGTTCCATATTCATTAAAATTCCTGTAGGATTATTACAAGAAGGCATAAGGTATATACCTTGGATATTATTTAGTTTGCATTGAGAATTCAATTCTTCAGGTTTCATTCCAAAAATGTCACCTCTTATTGGAATTAATTGAATGTTTAACATATTTGCAAGTTCTATAAAATTAGGATAAGTGTAAGTGTCTACTGCAATTTTATCTCCTGAGTGGAAAAGTGAAATTAACGTCACTGCAAGGGAATTTTGGGCACCTGATGTAACTGCAATATTTTCCACATTAGTATCTATATTATATTTTTTTAACCATTTTTGAGCAGAAGTTTTATGATGCGGACTTCCTAATGGATGGTTATAATTTAGTAAGTTTTCTACATATCCCTTTGACAAGATACTTTTCATTATGTCTGCTGCAATATAATTAGTTTGGTCAATGGGATTTATAATTCCCAGTTCTATGTAGCTTTTTTCTGCTTTGCCATCTATTATTGATATTGTTGCACCTGCATTTGGTGAGACAAAAGTTCCTTTCCCAGTTGTAGCATAAATTAATCCTTTTAATTCACATATTTTAAATGCTCTTGTAATAGTGCTAAGATTAATATCCAAGTAATCTGCAAGTTCTCTTTGAGGGGGCAATTTTGTGTTTGGAGTAAGATGTCCATTTACAATATCATATTCTAATAAATTTGCAATTGAAAGGTATAGTGGTGTTGTAAGTTGGGATTTATTGGGCTTCCATGACATTGGATAATTTTCAAAAGAATTTACAGGCATATAGACCTCCTAAAGTTTCTTAATTTATGTATAAAGATTATTAATCCTTATGTTTAACATAATTGTAGTACATACAATTATAGCATTGAAACCATACAATCACAATGCTATAATTTGTTTAATGCATACATTGTATGCGTGTTGTGCCGGCAAGTATTATGAATTAGTTAAGAATAATAGGTAGTGCTGCCATTGATGTTTTATATGGTAAATTAGCATATTAAGCTTACATTTAATAAAAAGTAAATATAATGGAGGAGTTAAAAATGAGAATACCAATTTATCAAGTTGATGCATTTACAAATAAGCAATTTGGAGGCAATCCAGCTGCAGTATGTCCACTAGAGCAGTGGATTGATGATGAATTGATGCAAAAAATTGCAGCAGAAAATAATTTATCAGAAACTGCTTTTTTTGTTAAAAAGAACAATGAATATGAATTACGATGGTTTACGCCAAAAGGTGAAATAGATTTATGCGGACATGCAACATTGGGTACATCTTATGTTATATTCAATTATATTGATAAGAATACTTCATCTGTAAAATTTAATACTAAAAGTGGTGTTTTAGAAGTTTCAAAAGATGGGAATTTGCTTACAATGATTTTTCCATCAAGAGAAGCAGAAAAATGCGAAGTACCAGAAGCACTTATTAAAGGCTTAGGTAAAGTGCCAGTGGAAGTATATAAAGCTAGAGATTATATGGCAGTATTTGAAAAGGAAGAGGATATTTTAAATCTTCAATTAAACATGGAAGAACTT
Source organism: Clostridium sp. JS66 (assembly GCF_033561535.1). NCBI lineage: Bacteria > Bacillati > Bacillota > Clostridia > Eubacteriales > Clostridiaceae > Clostridium > Clostridium sp. JS66. Next base: position 2,589,091 of record NZ_CP131467.1, read on the forward strand.
AAAAAATTAGATTCTGTAGGTGTTATAGTAACTGCAAAGGGAAATGAAGTAGATTTTGTTTCAAGATTTTTTGCTCCTAAGCTAGGAGTAAATGAAGATCCAGTAACTGGTTCTTCACACTGTACATTAATTCCTTATTGGTCCAAGGTTTTAAATAAAAAAGAACTTAAGGATTTGCAGTTATCTGAAAGAAAAGGAAAACTGTATTGTGCTGACTTAGGTGATAAGGTAAGAATATCAGGTGAAGTGGCATTGTATTTAGAAGGAAATATTTTAGTATAACAAATGGAAACTTTAACTATGAACAAGTCGTATTGGATAAAAATTTAATTCAAAACTTGAATGATGTTGGAACTATGGAAAAGTTAAAGGATGATTTTCTTACTTGCATTTGGAAAATCATTCTTTATATTTTTACAAATACGTATAATTTTCAAGAATTAGGCAAAAAATAATAAAGATATTTTATCAAAATTTTAGATAATGACCAATAAATAAAAGAATTTCATAAAAAGGTCTTGCAAACCAGTATGAATGTGTATATAATGATACATGAAATACATATTAAAAACAGTGATAATAAAAGCTACGATTTATAAATTTCTCAAGAGAGCCGGTGTTTGGTGAGAATCGGTGAAAGGTTAAATCTTTCCACTTTTGGAGCTGTCGGTGATGAATCGAAAGATTGGTATTCTTTATAATACTATATCAAGAGGCTAGTATTTATTACGTGCTAGCAATTTGGGTGGCAACGCGGATTACTTTCGTCCCATTATTATGTGTGGGGTGGAAGTTTTTTTATATTTTTAAAAAGACACAATAATATATTACATTTAACTTAGGAGGTAAAAGTATGTTAGATTTAAAGTTTGTAAGAGAAAATCCTGAAATCGTTAAACAAAATATAAAGAATAAGTTTCAGGATAATAAGTTAGTTTTAGTAGATGAGGTAATTGAGTTAGACGCTGAACTTAGAAATATAAAGAAGGAAGCAGATTCTTTAAGAGCTGATAGAAATAAGATTTCAAAACAAATTGGTGGATTAATGGCTCAAGGTAAAAAAGATGAAGCAGAAGAAATGAAGAAAAAGGTTACTGAACATTCTGAGCACTTAGCTCAATTGGAAGCAAAAGAAGCTGAATTAGAAAAGAAAATAAAAACTGATATGATGACTATTCCAAATATAATTGACCCAAGTGTACCAATAGGTAAAGATGATAGTGAAAACGTAGAAGTTGAACGTTTTGGTGAGCCTGTTGTACCTGATTTTGAAGTTCCATATCATACAGATATTATGGAAAAATTAAATGGTATAGATTTAGATAGTGCAAGAAAAGTTGCTGGTAATGGATTCTATTATTTAATGGGTGATATTGCTAGACTTCATTCTGCAGTAATTTCTTATGCTAGAGATTTTATGATAGACAGAGGTTTTACATATTGCATTCCACCTTTCATGATCAGAAGTGAAGTTGTAACTGGAGTTATGAGCTTTGCTGAAATGGATGCTATGATGTACAAAATTGAAGGTGAAGATTTATATTTAATTGGAACTAGTGAACATTCTATGATTGGTAAATTCATTGATACTATATTGCCAGAAGATACTCTTCCAAGAACTTTAACTAGTTATTCTCCTTGTTTTAGAAAAGAAAAAGGAGCTCATGGTATTGAAGAAAGAGGAGTTTATAGAATTCACCAATTTGAAAAACAAGAAATGATCGTTGTATGTGAACCAGAAGACAGTCCGATGTGGTATGATAAACTATGGAAAAATACAGTAGATTTATTCCGTTCTTTAGATATACCAGTAAGAACTTTAGAGTGCTGCTCTGGTGACTTAGCAGACTTAAAAGTTAAATCAGTAGACGTAGAAGCTTGGTCTCCTAGACAGAAAAAATACTTCGAAGTAGGAAGCTGTTCTAACTTAGGTGATGCACAAGCACGTCGTTTAAAAATCCGTGTAGATGGTAAAGATGGAAAATACTTTGCACATACATTAAACAATACAGTAGTAGCACCTCCAAGAATGTTAATTGCATTCTTAGAGAACAACTTAAATGAAGATGGTTCTATAAACATCCCAACTGTATTACAACCATACATGGGTGGTAAGAAAGTAATTAAATAGTGATAAATTAGGCAGCGTATTGAACTTTTTAGTTCATACGCTGCTATTATTTATATATAAACATGATTAAATTTTATATTTTTAATGAAAATCAAAATTTAACTTTGATTTTATAGCAAAATTAAGATTTTTAAGTTAAATATTTAAAAATAACACAATATTAAAAAATTAAAAATATGGTATAATAAATATGTAAAACATAATAAAGGGGGTCGTTGTGTGGAAAATTATAGAGGGTACGAAATAACAGTTATAGAGAATAATGAAAAGGATTACCCATTTAAAGCAATTGCTAGAAAGGAAGACAAAGAAATTAAACATAAGGGCCAAACAAAAACCCAAGCAATGGATTTTGTTAAAAACAGTATCAATGTTATTATGGAAAGACAAAATCAAAGTATAGTATAAGGTGAGAAGGTAAACTTGTTAAAACTATTTAATTCTCATTAGTGAAAAACAATGCTTTATTAAAATTGAATAATTAAAAATGAGCTTAGAATACAAGATTTACATTCTAAGCTTATTTATTTAATTAAGTTCCAAAACAAGGAGATACTTTTATTCAAATGCAATAAAAGTAAGTAATAGAAAAATAATGATAAGGAGATTTCAGTATGGGGGAAGAAAGAGAAAATAATTATAAACTTTGTTATGAAAAGATGTGCAGAGAATTCTACAAATATAGTCCAGAGGATGTAGCTCAAAGAAGTAAAGCTTACTATGATTCTGAAAAAAAGCAATTCACATTAACCTATTTCAACAAAGAGTACTTAATTTCTTATCCAGATGGAAATATTGTGCTAAAAGATGATAATGAAAAAGATATATCCAATAATGAAAACAGAATGTTAATTCACAAGATGTTGATTTTGAGCTATTTATATCGGGCTACTAATAGCGGACTTACAAATAAGTGGGTACCATTTAGAGAATTAGAGGGAGTCGGTTATGCATATCATGGATTTGCTAAAAGTGGTATAGATAAATTAATTGAAGTTTTTGGGAACAAAGGAGAGCTTTTTTTAAAAGCAGGTTTTAAATTAGGAGCAGAAAAGGTTAATGTTGGCGATGTAGGAATAAAAATTAATGTATTACCTAATGTTCCTATGATTTTTGGACTATGGCTAGCAGATGATGAGTTTCCAGCTGATGCTACTATTCTTTATGATTGTTCTGCGGTTAAAGAATTGCATGTAGAAGATTTAGCAGGATTATGCTCCATAGCTGTTGATGAAATAGTTAAAAATGCTGAGTTAGTTTAAATACAAGTATTATTTATGCTATAAAAATCGTCATAGCATTAAGTATGTATTTTAAAGATATTGCGACACAACTTTTTAGGTGGAGTCCGCATTGAAGATATGGTGTATAAAAGCCAACCGTTTATTAAGGAGCTCTAATGCCTAAAATTCAAAAAATCTCTACCCGCTCAAATGTCCCGTCCTGGGACTTTCGCGGCTTGAATCGTCCTGATTCAAATTACGAGATTTTTTAAATTTTAGACATAAGAGCTCCTAAATTCACTCAAAAGCTTTTATACACCATATCTTCAAAGCTCCCTCCACCTAAAAAGTTGTGTAGTAACTATTGTAATTCTAATATAAAAAATTGCTTGTAATACATTATAACTATAGCTCTTTAGAAAAAAAGGGTAGCTTTCATAATACTTATTCCCTAGCTTATGTATACTTAAAATATTTTAATAATATAATATGGAGCAGCCTGAAAAAATAGTAAATTGGTTGCTTGTTAACTGTATTATAAATATTCATAGTTTTCAGCGTTATATTTTTCAACGGCATAAACAATAAATTTCTTTCGAGGTATTTCTATAAAATAAAAAACAACTTCTTTTTAAACTAAATATATTAGCCAAACATCAGGATCCGCCTTAATCTTTAATTGTCATAAGTTATGATTACGAATACAATTTTGACTTAATGAAATTATCTATAATAATGCAATTAGATACGTGCACTTTAAGTTAAAATCCAAACTTCCACTGCACCCTTACGTCGCATTGTGCTTATTTTACCCATTAAGAAATTATTCTCAATAATTCTTCTGGTTTATCTATAATGTAGTCTGCACCATTTTTTTTCAAAACATCTATATCCCTAAAACCCCATGTTACACCTATACATGTAAGCTTAGAATTTTGGGCTGTTTTAACATCTACTTCTGAATCACCTACATATACTGCTTTATTAGTATTGGAGCCTAATTCTTTAAGTGCTTTAAATACAGTATCAGGTGCTGGTTTTTTAGAAACATTTTTTGATTCTCCAATTGCTACCTTTATATATTTTTCAAAGTAAACTTGGTTAAGTTCTTTTACTGCCTTATCAAATTTGTTTGACACAATTGCCATCTTATAATTTTCTTTTGCTAACTGTTCTAAAAGCTCCATAATTCCTTTATAGGCATTAGTCTTATTTCGCATATTCTTGGAATAATGATGTTTGAAATCTTCAAGGCATTTTTCATATTTAGGATTATTAATTCCATTTGGTATAGAAAGCTCCATTAAACGAGCAACACCATTACCGACAAAACTTCTAATTTCTTCCGCCTTTCTACATGGAAAGCCATATAGTTCTAATGCAAAATTCACACTATCCTTAAGGTCTTCAAGTGTGTTAAGCAATGTTCCGTCTAAATCAAATATAACAGTATCATATTTTTTCATAAAAGCTGCCTCCTTAGCAATATATAATATTTGTTTCTAAAAGTATTGTAAGTATGTCCTAATTTTAGCACATAATGAACATCTTTTCTTGAATAAAAAAGTTATCTTATTTGTTCCTTAGTATTTGAACTTTGCTCTTTTTAAATGTTTTTATCTATATAAACTATATCGGAATTTTCCTCATTCGTTAAATCCATCCCTTTTTTCGTGTATGTTTTGCAACTTTTTTAGAAGCTTTTTTTAGTTCAATAGAATTTCCGGTGCAATGAATCAAAAAGGTAGAAAAAAACAGTGAGATTCCTATACTTAAAAGATTCAATAGTATATTCCAATGAATAGAGGAATCATAGCTTCTATATTGAATTATGCCAAGACCTGCAGTAATTGGACACAGATTTGCAAGCAGCATATTACCTGATGACAACATACTAACATAACCATATACAAAAGCTACAATGACACCAGCTAGAAAACCATTTGTTAAATGGCTTGTTATGATGATAATGGGTATCACAGCAATATAGAGGAAAAGGTTAACTAATGTAATTTGCCACAGAGATTGTACTGCTAATCCTAAAGAAAAGTTTGGAAAACCAGCAAGGATTTCTGCTATAAGTGTAAAAACGGTACAGGTAATACCAAGAATTAAAGACAACATTCCACATACAATCAATTTGCTTATAAGAAGCTGCTTAAAGGAAATAGGAATTGTTAAAATGTTTTTCAAAGTGTCATCTTTTTGTTCGCGGGTGATGATATATCCAGCAATCAAAGTAATACACATCGGAAAAATTGTAGACATATTATTTCTATTATTCCTCCCACCTTTTATACAATATTAGGAAATGTGAACTATGATTTAGTTTACATCAATATATTAGTTAATCTGTTTAAGGTAAACATATGTGCAAAAAAATTTAGTATATAAAAAAATTGCTATTTTACCTATAATTTATGGTATACTGTAGATTACAGATAAATTACAGTTAACTATCTGTTTGAAAATGTAGTATTCATAATCCATGTATCTTAAAAAAATAATGTTAATTACATAACGGCCAAAGAGAAAATTATAGGAGGGTTAAATTTGAACCATTTTATAAAGAGAAAGGAAAGAATAATTTTTACAGCTATTGATATTGTAAGTGATCTAGGTTTTCAAGGATTGTCTACTAAAGAGATAGCTAAAAGACAAGGAATTTCTGAGGGAACTTTATATAAACACTTTAAAAGCAAAAATGAAATTATATTGGGTGTTTTGGATTATTATTCTAAATTTGATAAAAGTATTGAGGAGTCAATTGAATTAAATAAATTAAGACCTAAGGAAAGTATTACTTTTTTTATTAAGATGGTAGCAGAATACTATGAAAATTATCCAGCTATAACTGCTATAACTAATTTGCAAGAGACGCTAGAACATGAAAGCAGTATAGCGGAAAGAAATAAGGAAATATTTGAAAATAGAGTGAAACTTATTATACAATATATTGAAGATGGGAAGAAAAATGGTGAATTCAGGTCTGATATTGATAGTGAAACAATAGCAATCATCATTTCAGGTTCGTTTAGAGAAATAATACTTAAATGGAGATTAAACAAATTTAACTTTCCATTAAAAGAAAGAATTTTATTTACATTAAATATGATTTTAACTGCATTTTAGAAAGAATATTAATGATAACTATAAAAAAATTAACTGTTATTTAATGAAAATTATAAATATGGAGGATAAAATGAGAATATTAGTAGCAGAAGATGACTCAGTAAGCAGAAAGTTTATGCATGAGTTTCTTTCAAACTATGGTGAATGTGATGTTACTAAAGATGGCATTGAAGCAATTGAAGCATTTATTATGGCATTAGATTTGGATAAGCCTTATGATTTAGTATGTTTAGATGTAATGATGCCAAAAGTTGATGGTATTAAAGTATTGAAAGCGATTAGAGATCTAGAAAATATTAGAGAAATTGAAAGTGAGAATCGTGTAAAGATAATTGTTACCACGGCTTTGGCAAATATTGATTTTATAAATAGTTCTTTTCAAACTGGACTAGAAGCTTACATGGAAAAACCTATAGATTTAGATGCATTTGAAGATATTATGAAGAAAATGAAATTATTATAGGAATAAAAACTAGCAATTTATGCTAGTTTTTTTATTTTTTGAAATAATAGTATTTTTAATAAACATATAATTCTATAATATATGCAGCACAAATTAAATATAAAAATACTACAAAAAATACAATATTCATTAGGAATTGACAAATTTTTCAGCGTAAATTATAATAAAACAAAGCGAGTGATTACTCGATAACTTTATTTTGTTGAAATCCAAATCTTATATACTATATCAGAATATTATGAAATGAATTCTAACCTTATTGTATTATGGAAAATACTAAAAATTGATTCAATGTAAAGCCATAGCAAGTTTGGCGTTATTGCATTTTAAATTATGAAAAATTGATTATTGGTGTGGAGAGTGATGGCTTATGAAAAAGGTTCTTGTTGTGGATGATGCTGCTTTTATGAGAATGGTTTTAAAAACAATGCTTGAAAAAAATGGTTTCGAGGTAATTGGAGAAGCTGTAAATGGACAGGAGGCAGTTAGTAAGTATGTTACATTAAGACCGGATATTGTAACAATGGATATAACAATGCCTGAAATGGATGGAGTGGAAGCTTTAACAGAAATTAGAAAGAAAGATTCATCTGCAAAAATAATTATGATTTCTGCATTAGGGCAAGAATCCTGGGTAAAAAAAGCAGTAATTTTGGGGGCAAAAGGATTTATCGTAAAGCCTTATAAGGAACAACATGTAGTTGAAACTTTAAGTAAATTGTAGGAGAAAACAATGGGTATGTTATTGTAGAAGCAGAGGAATCCTGTATTGTATATGGTATGCCTAAAGTGGTTTTTGAAGCTGGATTGGCAGATTTGCAGGTACCATTACCTCAAATTTTTGAACAAATAATGCTTCATTTGTAATTAAAGTAGTATATAAATTTTTTAAATGGAGTTTATTCTTTGAAACAGTGGTGGCAAATAGTTACAAAAGTATTATTTTTATTTAGAAAGAAGGAAGAGAAGTTGGATAGGTCTGCAGACTTTTATTTAAATTTATTTGACAACATTCCGGGAATGGTATGGAGGAAAAATAGTAAGTTAGAATGTGATTATTATAATAGCAAATTTGTTAATTTTGTAGGAAAAGAATCATTAAACAATGAGGTGAAAAATTTTAAACATCTTATACATAAGGATGACCTTAATATGTACAATGATATAACTAATCATAATTTTAAATTGCGTAAATCATTTCAAATTGAATACAGACTAAGACGGCATGATGGTGAATATAGATGGATGATAGATAGAAGAAGTGTTATAAACGATATGGAGGGCAATTTTATTGGTTATGTGGGTGTTAGTAATGATGTAACAGATAAGAAAATTGCTGAAGAAAAGTACAAATCTCTTTTTTACAATATGTCGGATGCTTTTGTTTATTCTAAAATTATTAAAGATGAGAATGATAGAGCCATAGACTTTAAAATTGTAGAAGCAAATAGTGCATTTGAAAAACTTTTTAATTTAAAATGCAAAGATATTTGTGGAAAAAGTTGCTCAGAAGTTTTTCCTAATATGAGTATGTTGTTTTTAGAAAAACTTAAAGACTTAAATAGCTCATCTGGTAGATTTGATAATATACATTTAAATGAATTTTACTATGACAAGAATTCAAAGTGGTTGTCAATTTCTGCATTTGAAGCTGAAAAAGGTTATATAGGAACAATAATTACTGATGTTACGGAAATAAAAAATTCAGAGCTTAAATTGAAAGTAGCTATGGATGAAGCACAAGCTGCAAACAAAGCTAAAAGCATGTTTTTGGCAACTATGAGCCATGAAATTAGAACACCTCTAAATGGAATGCTTGGAATGATAGATTTAACACTAAGATCAAAGCTTGGAAAAGAGCAGGTTGAAAATTTAAAGGTAGCAAAAGAATCAGCTAAGACACTTTTGAGAGTTATAAATGATGTTCTTGATATATCAAAAATAGAAGCAGGCAAATTGAATATTTGGAGTTCAGAGTTCAATTTTTATGAGATCATGGAAAATATAATTAAAACCTATTCAGTTTTTGCTCAAGATAAAGGTATACAAATAGATTGCAGTATAGATAAAGAAGTGCCTAAAATTTTAATAGGAGATTTTGGAAGATTAAGACAGGTTATTGAAAATCTTGTGAGTAATGCAATTAAGTTTACTGATAAAGGTAGTGTTTCTATATCAGTGAAAAAACTAAATCATATTGATAATGATATAGAACTTGTTTTTTATATTAAAGACACAGGTATTGGAATAAGTGAAGATGAGAACTCACTGCTATTTAAGAGCTTTAGTCAGATAGATGGAAGTTACACACGGCAGTTCAATGGGACTGGGTTAGGACTTGTAATTTCTAAAGAATTAGTTGAAAAGATGAATGGGAGTATATCGGTTAAAAGTGAAAAAGGTAAAGGAAGTACCTTTAGTTTTACTTGTAAGCTTAAAATTGCTAATAAACAGTCAAATAAATTAGGATTGAGCAGCAAAATTTCTAGTTCAAAAGGCATATTAAGGATTTTACTTGTAGATGATGATAAAGTTAACCAACTGGTAATTAGTAAGATTTTAGAGAATACCAAACATACCTTTACTATATGCAATAATGGAAAAGAGGCTCTTGACTATTTGGAAAAAGAACAATTTGATATTATTTTTATGGATATACAGATGCCAGTAAAGGATGGTGTTAGTACAACAAGAATAATACGGGAAAGAGGAAAGTTTACAGGTGTACAGCCAGTAATTGTAGCCATAACTGCTTATGCATTGAACGGGGATAAGGAAAAGTTTTTAAAGCTAGGCATGAATGAATACTTATCAAAGCCTATAGATATTGATGAATTTTATTTTATTTTGAATAAGTATTCTAAAAAGAAGGCAGAAAAATGTATTTTAGATTCCATTAAAGATAATTCAAAAATTAGCATATTCAAAGGCAAACCAAATATTAATGACTATTTTAACATAGCTGAGAAGCTTGAAAAATTAGAATTTAATTTAAAAGCAAGAAATATATCATGTATTGAACAATATTCACGGGAAATTAAGGAATTAGGCGAAGCTATAGAGGACAAGAAAATAAAACAATTAGCATTTAGAATGGAGTTAGCTGCTAGGCGTGGGGATTATAGTGAATTAAATTTAATTATTCCAGAACTTAAGATAAGGACTCATAATTTTACAGGAAATTAAACAATGTTATGAAAAATATCAATATGTAAGTTATAAAGGCAATTAGCCGTAATTATGAGGAGGCAAAATTGATGAAAGTTGAATATATAAATCCATTTATTGAAGCAAGTTTAAAGGTAATAGGTGAAACAACAGGATTTAATCCTGTATTAGGTAAGGTTCATGTTAAAAAGCAACCTTATGAAGGAAGTAATGTAGTAGTCTTAATAGGATTAACAGGAGAAATAAAAGGAAATGTGGTAATTTCTTTAAAAGAAGCACTTGCATGTAAAATAGCCTCTGCCATGATGGGCGGAATGCCTGTAGTTGAATTAGATGAAATGACCAAAAGTGCAATAGCAGAATTATGTAATATGATACTTGGTAATACTGCTAATATATTTTATAAAAATGAAATTAGTATTGACATAACTCCTCCTACAGTTTTAACAGGAGAGAACATGCAATTTAGTTTTGACAAATCTGTTATAGTGTGCATACCATTAGAATTTAATGACAGTGAAAACTTAGAAATTGATATAACTTATAAGGAGAATTAAATTACAAATATCAATATTTTGAAAACACTAAAATATATTTTAGTTGGATTGTTAATCACATATTTATAGAGGACATTCAGTATTTAAATAATAGTAGAAATCAGTTTTATTATTAAAAGAGTAAAGCCTATGCCTTATTTTTTATGTTAATTTAAGGCATAGGCTTTGTTCTTTTGCCTCAAAATACGTTTTTAAAATAATTGTAATATTTTTCAGAATTTTATATACAATTTAAAACTCAAATAGATGCTAAAAATTCATTTTTTACATAATAAAAAAACTATTGATTTCCATGTAAAATAATACTATAATTTAACCTATATTAATATTTAATACACATTAAATATTAATATAGGTTAAACTGTAATGCGTGTTAAATATTAACAACTTTATGCTAGGAGGATAAAAATGAAGATAACTGAAGTATCTGTAAAAAGGCCGGCAGCAATGTGGATGGTAGTAATTTTATTAGTTGCACTTGGTGCTTTTGGCTATTTAAAAATGGGAGCAAATTTACTGCCTTCTATGAATAACCCTGTTATAACAGTCAGTACAATTTATAGTGGTGCTGGTGCTGATGACATTAAAAAAGATGTTATAAAACCAATAGAAGATGCAGTGTCAGGAATAAGTGGGGTTGATACAATTAATTCTACAGCAAAGGAAGGTTATGGTACTGTTACAATAACTTTTAAATCTAGTGCTAATTTAAACACTGCATACTCAGATGTTCAAAAAGCAGTTGAAAATGCTTCATCAAAGCTTCCTGAAGATGCTAATAAACCTACTATACTTAAGATGGACACTAATGCTATACCAGTTTTAGCGGTTTCTCTAAATGGAAATGTAGGCTATGACGAGCTGTATAATGAATCTGATATATTAAAACAAAAATTAGAAAAAGTGCCTGGTGTAGGAAGCGTAAGTTTAATGGGTGCTGATAAAAAGCAGTTAATGATAAAGCTTGATAAAACTGCTATGGAATATTACGGTATAAGCACTAATACTGTAATGGGCAAATTAAAGTCAGTTAACTTAAATGTACCTGCTGGTGAAATTAAGCAGGACAAGCAAGATCAAGCTGTTAGAGTAATTGGTCAATTTCACAGTATAGATGATGCTAAAAATATGTTAGTGCCTACAGCAAATGGAGGAAGTGTACGTCTTAGTGAAATTGCTCAAATAAAGCTAGAGGCACCAGATGCAACTACACAAATAAGATTTAATGGTAATAAAACTATGGCAGTTGTAGTTGGAAAGCAAAGTGATGCCAATGTAGTAGAAGTAGCAAACAGTGTAAAAAAGCAGTTAGAATCGATTAAAAAGAGTATCCCAAGTGATATTAAAATTGATATTGCCTTTGATACTACTACTTTTATTACGTCTTCATTAAAGCAAGTACAGCACAATCTTATAGAAGGAATTATAACTACTGCAGTTGTACTTTACTTATTCTTCCGTAGTTTCCGTTCTTCTTTAGTTGTTTTAGTTGCTATACCTACATCACTTATAGCTACCTTCTTTATGATGTATAAGTTTAATTTTACTCTCAATATGCTGTCTCTTATGGGATTATCCTTGGTTGTAGGTACACTGGTGGATGATTCTATAGTTGTAATAGAAAGCATACAAAGGCATTTAGGGTTAGGTAAAGATCCTATAAGAGCAGCTATTGATGGACGTGATGAAGTAGGAATGGCTGCTGTAGCTATAAGTCTTTGTGACATAGTTGTATTTGCACCTATTTCTCTTATGTCTGGTATGATAGGACAGTTATTTAGAGAGTTTGGACTTACCATAGTTGTAGCTACAATATTTTCTCTTTTAGTATCTTTTACAGTTACACCAATGCTTTCATCTCGCATACTTAAAAGAGAAAATAAAGAAAAAGAAATCAAGAAGGATGGATTTTTTAGCAAGGTTCTAGAAAAATATAAAAGTACTCTCATATGGTCCTTAGAACATAGAAAAAAGGTGTTATCTGCTGTTATTATCTGTATAGTACTCAGTGTTGCTCTTATACCAATGGGAATATTAAAATCTGAGTTTATACCTACAGCTGATCAAGGTAGTTTTACTATTGATCTTTCCCTTACGCCAGGTTCTACATTAAAGCAAACAAATGAAAAAATTACTCAGGTTGAAAAATATTTAAAGAATATGAAAGAAGTAAAAAGCTACTTTACAATGGTTGGTTCAAATGGACAAGGAAGTTCAGATAAAGCTACAGGTGAAATTATGGTTAATCTAGTTCCTAAAAGTGAACGTAAAAAAAGCCAAACCAAGCTAGCAACACAAGTTCGTGATTTTGGTAAGACCATGACTGGAGTAGATTTTACTGTAACAGAATCACAATCTGGTGGTGGAAGCAGTAAGCCTGTTTCTATCAGTATAAAAGGAGATGATCAGAGTACCTTAGAGGATTTATCAAAGCAAGTTGAAAAAATAGTAAAAGCAGTGCCTGGAGTTATTGATGTAAGTAATTCTTCTAATATAAAAAGCAGCGAACTAAGAGTAAATATAGATAGCTTGGCTGCTGCACAATATGGAGTTTCATCATCTGATATAGGAAGTTCTGTAAGAACTGCTTTAGCAGGTACCAAATCAGGAGTATATAGAGCAAATAATACAGAAAATGATATAACAATTAAATTTATGAATGGTCAGATAAAAAATGCTGAAGATATTAAATCTATAAAAATTACAAATGCATCCGGACAGCAAATACCATTAAGTGAAGTTGCATCAATTGTAAAGGCAGATAGTGCACCATCAATATCTAGAGAGGATAAACAGGATGTTGTTACTATAAGTGCAAATCTTCAAGGTAGAGTTCTTGGAGAGGTAACAAATGATATAAAAGCTAAATTAAAATCCTTATCCATACCTGAAGGTTACAGTATAAGCTATGGCGGAACTCAAAAGAATATGGCAGATTCCTTTAGTTCTCTTGGATTAGCCTTAGGTGCTTCACTATGTCTTGTTTATATGATACTAGTGGTACTTTATGAGTCTTTCTTAACACCAGCTATAAGAATGGTATCTCTTCCTTGTGCTATAATAGGTGCCTTTGGTTTGCTGGCGTTAACAGGACAAACTTTAAATCTGATGTCAATGATTGGTCTTATAATGCTTGAAGGTTTATCATCTAAAAATGGTACCTTATTAATAGATTATACAAACACATTAATGAAAAAAGGAATGAATTTAAAAGATGCACTTATAGAGTCAGGCGTTACCAGGTTAAGACCTATAATAATGACAAGTTCAACAATGATAGTTTCAATGCTCCCTGTGGCTTTATCCATGGGTGAAGGAAGTGAAATGAAGCAAAGTATGGCTATAGTAATTATAGGTGGTATGGTAGCATCAACTATACTTTCTCCAATAGTAATACCAGTGGTTTATACATTAATGGATGATTTAACTAAAGTTGTATTTAAGAAAAAGAAAAGTCATAAGGAGGCTGTGAAGTATGAAGTTTAATATTAATGGTTTAAATAAAAAGAAGTTAATAGTTGGTGTAGCATTAATACTTGTTGTTGTTAGTTGTGTTTCTATTTTTGGAAAAAACAAAAAAGCAGAAGGAAAGCAAGAAGTTAAAAATGTAAAAGTAGAAAAAGTAGCTGCTGGTTCAATATCTACTGAGTTAGAATATGCAAGTAAATTAAATCCTACTCAAGAGGTAACAGTTTTACCTAAGGCTGGTGGAAAAGTGGCTAGTGTAAATGTAGATATAGGAGACAAAGTTACAGCAGGACAAGTATTGTTTACACTAGATGCAGCACAACTTCAAGCACAACTTCAATCTCAACAAGCAGCCTTAGCAGCTTCAAATGCTAATTTAGCTAAAACAAGTGATTCTGGACTTCAACAACAAATAACAGCTGCTGAGCAATCACTTCAAAAATCACAAATAGCCTATAATGATGCCCAAAACAACTATGATAAGATGCAGAAACTGTATGCTTCAGGGGCTATAGCTAAACAAGATGTAGATAATGCAAAAGTTAAATATGATAACTGCTCTGCAGATTTAAAGGCTGCTCAAGATAACTTAAATCTTATAGTTCAAAAGTCTGGACCTCAATCTACACAAGCAGCAGCAGCTCAAGTAGCACAATCTCAAGCAGGCGTAAATGCTGCACAGATTCAATTAAATGATGCTTCAATTACTTCACCTATTAATGGAGTAGTATCTGCTAAAGATGTTAAGGTAGGTCAAATTGCTGGTGGTCAATCTGGCTCAGTTACTATAATAGATAGCAGCAGCTTTACTGCAGAAATAAGTGTACCAGATAAGGTAGTTGGAAAAATTCAAATTGGACAATCTGTACAAGTAAGTGTAAGTGCATTAGAGAATAAAAAAGTAACTGGAGTAATAGATAAAATTAGTCCTAATTCTAGTTCTAAAGATAATTCTTATACTGTAAAAGTAAAAGTTAGTAATTCAACAGGGGAACTTAAAGCAGGTATGTTTGCAAAAGTATCATTACCATCTGAAAAGAAAGATAATATACTAACAGTTCCAAATGAGGCGCTTAAAATTGAGAATAATGTAAACTACCTCTATTTAGCTGATAATGGAAAGGTTAAAAAACTATCTGTGGATGTTGGTATTTCTGATGAAAAGGTTACAGAAGTAACTGGAAATATAAAAGCAGGAGCAGATGTAATTGTAGAAGGACAAAATTTATTAAGTAATGGAGATAAGATTAATATAGCTAAGTAAGTACTTAACAAAATGCGTTGATCTTGCAATTATAAAATCAACGCATTTTTAAATTAAAATTATAAGGGGGAAAACATATGTGTAATAATCCTGTGGATGCATTAGCTGAAAATTTAATTACCTTTCTTCCAATGATGTTAAAAAAAGTTATAAGGCTTGATACAGTATATATTAAAAATCTTCCACATACAGAACCTATTAAAATTCTTCCATTAAATCAATTAATGGTGTTAGGAATTCTTCATGAAGAAGGAGGTTTACCAATTTCAAAACTATGTAAAAAACTAACTATTTCTAGTCCACAAATGACAATTGTTATAGATAAATTAGTTGATTTAAATTTGGTTTATAGGGTTCATAATGAACAAGATAGGAGAACAATCAATATTAATATTACTGAAAAAGGTGAAGAATATAGTTTACAAATATTACAAATAGCTAAGGAAAATTTAAAAAATAAACTTAAAAATTTATCATCAGAAGATTTATTAATACTGCTAAATTCAATAGAAGTTACTAAGAGTATATTTAAAAAACTGGAATAGCAAAACAGCTGAAAGCCAGTCTAATTAGAAGCTTTCAGCTATTTTTTATGTATAGAAATTAATATTTAGTTTTGCTTATGTCTATATCTAACTTGCCTAATTTTTCGTAAATAGAAGCTAAAGTTTCCAATTCATCAGGTTCTAAATAAGAAAGATAGCTTTTTAATACTCTGCGGCATTTTTCCTCAAACTTATTTATTAATTTTCTTCCATCATCTGTTATAGAAACTAATACAGCCCTTCTATCCTTTTCACCGTGCCTACGGCAAACTAATCCATTATTAGTCAATCTATCAATCATTGTTGTTATAGCACTTGGCTTAACTCCCATTCTTTCAGCTAAATCTGTAACTTTGAATGATTCTTTTTTTGATAATAAATCCAACATATTAAACTGTGTTTCAGTTATTCCAAATTCAGTTAAATCTCTAAGGTTATCAGCAATTTTTATACTGGTATTCCATAATGCAATTTGTGCACGAGAAACATAATCTTCTTTACTTTCCATAAGTGTTTTCCCCCTTGAACATCTATCTTGAATGATATAATGAAACAAATAAAAAGTCAAGAACTTACAATGATAGTATAACTTGCAGTTAAAAAATATTATTAATAATATTTTTTCTATGACCAATAATGAAGAATATTGGACTTTAAAAACAATTAAAAATTTCTCTAATTGCATAATAAGTTTTTTTCATGGAAATATTAAAGTTTGTGGGCATTAACAAAATAATTTATAATGAGTAATACTTTTTTATATTACTTATCATACGAGAGATAGGAGGAATTATTTATGCAGTTAGCAGCACATGAAGTATATGACTTACATGAATTAACTATAAGTTGTGTAAATTCTATAACAAATATGGCTATGTTTATAAATGTAGTACAGGATCAAGAATTAAAATCCATGATACAGGCACACTTTCCAGCACATATTCAAGATTATAATATGAAGGTTCAATATTTAAGTAAAGCTGATGGCGCTACTCAAAAATTAAATGTTCCTAAGCTACCTAACAATTTGCAGGATTATACTAAGTCACCAACTAACAATTTTCCACCAATCACACCAAGAACTGATGTACAGCAGATGAATGATAGAGAAATAGCAACCGCATATCTTTTAACTTTAAAAAGAGCAGGAAGAGAATATGCATGGTCAGCAATGGAAGCAAGTAATCCAGGAGTAAGAGAATTTTTAAAGGATGCATTTACTATGAGTTGTAATCATGCTTATGAAGTATGGCAATACATGGTCAAGAAGGGTTATTATCCATTAGAACCAGCAAGCCAAAGCACATTGGATACAATGGCAACTATATATAAAGAAGTTCGTGAACCTGCTTTAGTATAGAATGAAAAAATGGATGTCTTAAATTGTGTTAATATGCATTTTAGGCATCCATTATTTAAATTTAGAAATAAACTTGAGGCTGCTTGAAAATTTATATTAGTTAAATACAAAATATAATAATAGTTCAATTGTGAAAGCAGTATTTCAGATAAAATAATAACATTTACCATTTTTGTACATATTTAAATATTATATTATAATGTATATATAATTGTAATATAATTTGATTATAAAGTAGATTAGGAGAAAAGTTATGAAGCTAAAAGTTTTGGTAGATAACAATACTTACATTGATCAGTACTATTGCGGTGAACCTGCTGTTTCATATTATATTGAAGATGAAGATACAAGCTTTTTATTAGATGTAGGGTATTCCGATTTATTTATGAAAAATGCTAAAGCATTTGGAATAAACTTGGACAAGATAAGCAGTATAGTTATTTCTCATGGACATGATGATCATACAAGAGGATTAAAATACTATTTTAATGAAAATACAAGAAATAATATTTCTATTATTTCTCATCCAGATGCATTCAAAGAAAAAATAATGGGAGATTTAAAAATTTGTTCTCCAATTTTAGAGAAAGAGTTGAAAGAAAAATGCAATTTAATTCTTTCAAAAGAACCTATTAAAGTTAGTAAAAATATAATCTTTTTAGGGGAAATACCTGAAACAAATGATTTTGAAAATAGAAAATTTATAGGTAAACAAGCTGTTTGCGGTACTTTCATTGATGATTATGTAATGGATGATACTGCACTGGTATATAAAAATGAGAAGGGCATTTATATTATTACTGGTTGTTCTCACAGTGGTATATGTAACATAGTAGAATATGCAAAGAAAGTATGTAAAGATACTAGAGTATTAGGAGTTATAGGTGGGTTTCACTTATTTGAAGTTGATGAACAAGTTAATAAAACAATTCAGTATTTTAAACAGAACAACATAAAAGAATTGTATCCTTGCCACTGTACTTCGTTTATTGTTAAAGCAGAAATACATAAGGTTCAGCCTATAAAAGAAGTTGGAGTAGGATTGGAGATAAATTGGTGAAATACCATATTAATTAATGAAATTCGTTTAACCTCAGCCAAGTTATGATTCCACTGATATTATTTAATATTGTAGATGAGAAGGGTGTAATAGGGGCATCCTTCTTTTTACATTTGCAAATAAATTATATGTATGAACAATTTTATAGAATCTTAGATTATGGAAAATAAAATAAAAAAGCAACTTACTAGGTGTAAAATGCAACTTAGGTGGAAAATAATTGTTATAAGTAAATTCTTGTGATATCCTTTGATTTAAGGAGGTAATCTATGAAAATAAAAATAATTGAGAACCCTTCAATACAAGAAATTGAAATTCATATTTTGTGTAAAAAAAATAATGAATATATAAAGAAGTTAACTGAATATCTCACTGAAAAACAAATTACCATAACTGGAAGAATGGAAAATGAATATGTAAAAATTTCCTCAAACGATATTTACTATTTTGAATGTGTAGATAATAGAACTTACATTTATTGTAAAAAAGATGTATATCAAAGCAATATGAAACTATATGAATTGGAGGAAAAGCTTAGAGAAACAAGATTTACTCGTATAAATAAATCTTGCATTATGAATATTAAAAAATTAGAAAAAGTGAAGAGTCAAATTAATGGCAGATTATTAGCTACTTTATATAATGGAGAAAAACTTATTATAAATAGAAGTTATGTGGCTGATGTAAAGAGAAAATTAAAAATATAAGTATATTTAAAGTGGAGGAAAAAACTATGAAGAAAATCAATCAGTATTTTTATGCAGGATGTATTGCATATACAGTGGCATCTACCATATTAATGGTTATGTGTCTTATAAAGAGTAAAGAGGACTTTCAAGTAAAATCCTACGCTAGTATGCTTATAATAATTATATTGATACAAATAATTCTTTACTTTATGGAAAATTTGCAGGTTAAATCACAGTTTGTACATATGAGCCTTGAATTATTTATGATTATAATTATAACTTTTACTTTGGGAATGCCCACAAAATTAATTAGAATTAGTTCTATGTATGATGTCATTGAAATTATTATGATACTTATATTAACTTATGTAATAACTATATTAAGCTTATACTTGAACAGCAGAAATGATGCAGAGTACATAAATAAAATACTTAAAGAACATCGTTAAATAATTTAATGAAGTACAAAGAGCTATAATTCAAAATATTAGGTAATAAAGTAATAGTTGATTAAATAAAAGGAGTGAATGTTAGTGTACTTATTTGGGAATTCTTATTTTGAAACACTTATTCTCAAAAATACCTTTCAAGTTATATTTCTATTTTTTATTATTTCCGAAATGCTAATGTGGATTTTTATTAAATGGAACAATAAGAAAAATGGAGGAAATAAGAAAAATAAAGATAGAGGTTCTTATGGTTTTATTGTTATTGGCTTTTGTTCTATAATATTTTTAAATCCTATTTGCAGAAAAATTTTTTTAAATACAATTCCTGTATTATTTTTTTGGATAGGCAGCGTATTTATGATAACAGGAGTTTTTCTACGAGCATATTCTATATACACACTGCGTAAGTTTTTTACATTGTCTGTACAAGTAAATTCAAAGCAGAAAATAATTCAGACTGGACCTTATAAATATCTTCGTCATCCTGCATATAGTGGGAGTATATTGTCTTTGATAGGTACTGCATTGTGTTTTAGAAGTTCGGTTGGTATAATAGTTTCACTTGTTGTTGTTATTATAGTTTATGGGTACAGGATTATGGTTGAAGAAAAAACTTTAGAGGATAACTTTGGAATGATTTATAAGGAATATGAAAAAAATACTAACAGAATTATTCCTTTTATATGGTGAATTTCATAGAAGCCTATCATGTGTATGACCATATTGGAGAAATTCAGTATGGTTTTTTCAGGGTAATATTTTAATCTTAATAGCTTTAGGTTCAGTTACATTTATATTTACCAAAGTTTATGATAATATAGATAATAATGCAAAATCTAATGATAAATTTTTTATAGATTTTACAACTTGGTGACAAGTGAAGGATGGTTTTTACATATCTCTAATATATACTTTATGTTGTAGTGAGGATGTTTGGCATTGTAAACAACTAAATACAATTTTGGAGGTATTTATCATGAATAGAAAAAGAATATTAGTTTGGGTACTGGCTTTACTAGTAGTAGGGGGTGCTTCAGGAATTACTTATGCAAGTCAAAAAAAGGATACTACTAAAAATGTAGTTGTAGCAGCAGAAAATAAGAATAGTAGTAATATTAGACAGCAAGGAACTATGAGTGATGAAGAAGCAATTAAAATAGCTACGGAAGCTATGAAAAGCTATATGGGAAAGGATGCAAGCTACTTTTCGGCAACAAAAATACACAGGTCATCTGATGAAAGGAAAGTAGAAGAGGGACTTAGAAAAGAATTTGCAAAAGAACATCCAGAAGAGGTAAAAAAGATTGAAGAATCAAAGAAAAAATTTGCTAAGGAGCATCCAGAAGAAGCAAAGGTAATAGCAGAACATGCAGCTAAATTAAAGAATGAAAGCAGAATAGACGTTGATTTTATTTCTAAAGATTTTAGCAAAAATAAGGGATGCTCAAATTTTGTTTCTATAAATGAAAAAACTGGTGAAGTGATAAATGTAACAGCTATAAATGGTTTGGATAAGAATTTAAACCCTGCAATTGATGACAATAAGGTTAAGTATGCAACTTTAAGCTTCTTTAAGAAAATAGGAAAGAAAATTTCAGGTAATACTATAAGAGTTAATAAGGAAATTGATTTAGGCAGACTATTTCTAGATTGTAAGCTGGAGGATGGAAGAAATGCTACAATTGAAATAAATCTTATAGATTATTCTGTAATACATTATTCTATAGATGATAATGATGTTAAGACATTGCCTTGGATGCAAAAGAATAACGATAGTCAAACTAGAGAGATTAAAATTAACTAATAAATAAAATTATTAACACTGTTTGGAGTTTACTAGGTACTATTAAGTGAAGGAATATGACTTTGTATAAAGCTAAAATGTAGATAGTCAGAGAGATTTTATTCAATCTGATTATTTTCATTTATGTAAAATATTAAATTACTACGAAACTAAAAAGTAATTGGGTATATTGAAAAATTTAAATGATTAGGAGGATAAGCATGTAATGATAAAAATATTAGTTGTTGAGGATGAATTGCCAATATCGAACTTAATAAAGCTGAATTTAAATATGGCAAATTATGAGTGCAAAACAGCTTTCAATGGGGAAGAAGCTTTAAAGGAAATTGAAAATGGCAGTTTTGATTTGATTCTTTTAGATGTTATGCTTCCTAAAATTGATGGTTTTACACTACTTGAAAAGATAAAGCCTCTAGGAATTCCAGTTATATTTTTAACTGCTAAAACTTCTGTTACAGATAGGGTATATGGTCTTAGAGCTGGAGCAGATGATTATATAACAAAACCTTTTGAAGGTATTGAATTATTGGCTAGAATTGATAATGTACTTAGACATTATAATAAAAATACTAATGTAATAAATTTTGAAGATGTAGAGATAAATTTAGAAGAAATGACAGTTAGGAAAGCAGGTGAAGCTGTAGAGCTTACTTTAAAGGAATTTGAATTATTAGTGTTTTTAGTACAAAATAAAAATGTTGTATTGACCAGGGAAAAATTAATAGAAAAAATTTGGGGATATGACTATGTTGGAGAAACTAGGACTATAGACAACCATATACAAAAATTGAGAAAAAAGCTTCAGTGGAAGGATAAGATTAAAACTGTATTCAAGTTAGGATATAGGCTGGAGGGTTAAATGAAATTTTGGGAGAAGATATTTTTATGCACCTTAGTTATATTTGAAATATTTTTTGTTCCTTCATCAATATATTTAATTAACAGCAATTTTAAACTAAATCTTAATACAGAAATTAATTCTGGAATAAATGAAGAGCAGAGATTTTGTTCCTTTGTAGAATCAAATTTATTTTTATTTAAAATTCAAAAAGAGTCTAATTCTTATAAGACTGAGCTTGATAAACAAAGTATAGATTCGATGATTAATACATATTTAAATAATTTCGGAAAACAGGATATATATATTGAGGTAATAGATAATAACAATAAAGTTATTTTTACTAATTTAAGTATGAATATATCAGATAAAAGAGATGAACTTAATGTTCAGCTTAATAAAGTGAAGTATATAATACGTGATATTGATGAAAAAAACTATTTATTCATAACCAAAAAAATAAATTTAGATAATAATTACTATAAAATTTCTTATGTTAAGGATGTTTCAAGTATTTATAAAAATAAAAAATACTTGTTAAAGCTTCTTTTAAAACTAAATATATTTGTATGTATAATTTTAGCTGCAGTAACCATAGCATTAAGTAAATTTATAGTAAATCCTATAAATAAATTAATTAAAACCACTCAAAAAATAGCTGCTGGAAACTTTAGTGAAAGAGTAAAAGTAATATCAGATGATGAAATTGGATTGTTATCAAAAAATTTTAATGATATGGCAGATGTCATAGAGGATAAAATAGGAGAGCTTAAAGTGGCTTCAAATGACAAACAGAGATTTATTGATAATTTGGCTCATGAACTTAGGACACCATTGACTTCTATAATAGGATATGCTGATTTCCTTAGAACCACTAAGTATGATGAAGAAACCTTTATAAATTCATTAAGCTATATATATAGTGAAGGAAAGAGATTGGAAAAGTTAGCTTTCAAATTAATGGATTTAATAGTTTTGAGAAAAAAAGATTTTAAAAAGAAAAGTGAAAATACTTCTGAATTGCTAATTGAAATTAAAAATTCTCTGCAGCCGAAATTGGAGGAGAAAGATATTCATTTGGAAATTTCGGAGGAAGATTTAAGTTTATTAATGGACAAAGAGTTAATAATGATAATGATAACTAATTTTATTGATAATGCTATTAAAGCATCTAAAATTGGTGATAAAATATACTTAAAAGCGTATAAAAATAGCAGTTTTAATATAATACTAGAAGTTAAGGACAGTGGAATTGGTATTCCAGAAGAGGACATACCAAAGGTAATGGAACCATTTTTTATGGTGGACAAATCCAGAGCAAGGGCTAATAATGGTGTAGGACTTGGACTTTCTTTGTGTGCGGAAATTGCTAAAATTCACAATGCTAGAATTGATATAGAAAGCAAGGTTGGAGAGGGGACCACAATAAAGGTAATTTTTTATAGAGAAAATATTCCCTAAAAAAACAAATAATGCTATAATGAATTCATATTCTGTAGATATGGCTGAGGCGTTTGTATATTTTTAGTTTATGTATTTACAATCTTCTTGTTAAAACAAGAAGGTTCTTTTTTTACAGGAGTTTTGATACTTATAATACCATGTTTAAGAAAGAGAGGTAATTAAATTAATGACAAAGATACATATAGATCCAACTATCTATACTGGGAAACCAGCAGATTTTAGGTTATTCAAGGAGATGGCGGTTTATGATTTACTTGAGAAGATTCACATCCCTTATAGTCGTATAGATCACGATGTAACAGCAAGCATTGAGGATTGTTATGATGTAGAAAAGCTTTTGGGTATTACCATTTGCAAAAACTTATTTTTGTGCAACAGCCAGAAAACTGAATTTTATTTGCTTATGATGCCTGGTGATAAAAAATTCAGGACAAAAGAGTTGTCTAAGCAGATTCAATCTTCTCGTCTGTCTTTTGGACCAGCAGAGTATATGGAAAGATATCTTGATATCACTCCAGGATCTGTGAGTGTTATGGGGCTTATGAATGATAAAGAACAAAATGTACAGCTTTTAATTGATGAAGATATAATAAAGGAAGATTATTTGGGGTGTCATCCTTGTATTAATACTTCTAGTCTTAAAATTAAAACTAAAGATATTATAGACAAATTTCTTTCATATACAGGACATATTCCAAAATATGTGCAATTAACAGGAGAATAGGTGTAGCATATCTATATGGCTGTTTATATATATAATATTCAGGGAAGTTTATAAGCTTCCCTGAAAAATCAAGTGATTCTTAGACTCAGCTGGAGTTTGCTTAAGAGGAATACCTCTTACCTGAGCAAGCTCGTAAAATACCATTTAGGCATTTAGTCATCGGATAAATTTTATTCAGTATAATCAGTTACAGTTTCAGTAGTTTTAGAAGCCCATTCTTTTTCTTCTGGAAAATTAGGAAACAATGAGTTTTTGTCATCTTCGGATGCACTTGCAGATTCAATAGTTATATTGGAAGAAGTTGATATTCCACGAGACTGTGATGTTGATGATGAATTTAATATTCTATCATTTTTATTTGAATTATTTTTTTTCATAAAAACACCTCCAAGTCTATTATGTACAACTGAATTCAAATTATTAATTGTGAAAATTTGTGAAATTATGTATGTAACTATAGTATAATTATCAGTATATTTGTGTGGGAGGAATAGAATTTGTTTTTTAATGATATTTTGGTAAGGAAGCATTTAAAAATAAAAGAAACACCTAACTATATATACATAGCCCCTCATCCTCTGCTTAGAAAATATATTGCACACTATACTATATTATTTCCAAACCCAAGGGAAGTGGGAAAGTGCAGTGATAATATTAATGATTTAACTTTAATACCTGACTGCAGTGGTTGTATCATATATACTTATGAAAACAATGATTTTTCATTAAGACTTTGGGGCGCAACAACAAAAACAGTTATAGTAAAAAATGATGTGAACTTTAAAAAAATAAGATTCTTTATTGAGTTTGTACCTGGAGGATTGCATGCTATTACAGGGATAAAACAATCAGAGCTATGTGATATTCAGACACAGGTAGATGAAGTTGACAAGCATTTATATGATTCTTTAAGGTGTGCTATGGAAGTTTCAAATAATGTAGATGATATGATTTCAATGATTAATATGATCTTGTTGAAATCAGTAGAGAAAAATAATAAACAACATGCAGTGATCAATGCTGCCTTAGAGAGAATTAAGATTGCCAGTGGAATATTAACAGTAAAAGAGTTATCGTCAAGTGAATATATAAGTGAGCGTCATTTAAATAGGCTGCTTAATGAATATATTGGAATAAACGCAAAGACATTTTTAAGAATTTCCAGGGTAAACTATTCAATAAATATGCTAAAAAAAGCTGAATATAAAAGTTATATAAATGCAGCTCAAATCTTAGGCTATTTTGATCAATCACATTTTATCCATGATTTTAAACAAATATGTGGAATTTCTCCTAAAGAATTTTTTAAAAACATGTCCGATTTTTACAATGAACTTTTTAAATATTGATATATAATAAATAACGTTAAGAAATTATAGATAGGAGAGATTTAAATGAAATTTGTATGTCCACTTATAGCTGTTAGTGATATTGAAGCTTCAAAAAATTTTTATGGGAAGGTGCTTAATCAAAAGGTGACAATGGACTTTGGAGCAAATGTTACTTTTGAAAATGGTTTTGCAATACAAAAGGGCTTTGCAGAACTTATTGATATAAATGAGAACGATATTGCGCATAGGTCAAATAATTTTGAACTCTATTTTGAAGAAGAAGATTTAAATGGATTTGTAGAAAGGCTAAAAAGCTTTGATAATATAGAATATGTTCATGATGTTAAAGAACATCCGTGGGGTCAGAGGGTTATTAGATTTTATGATCTTGATAAACATATTATTGAAGTTGGAGAGAGTATGGTAAGTGTTATAAAGCGATTTTTAAGCCAAGGTTTAACTCCTGAAGAAACATCTAAGCGTACTATGTTTCCTATTGAGTTTATAGAAAAATTAGCATAGGTATTTAATAGAACAATTCAAAAAATGGGGTTGTCAGTGCAAATAAAAAGATTATATATAATAAAGGAGATGTGAAATATGTAAACATACATTTAGAGCATCTTCTTTTTATTTTAGAATAGTTTATTTTCATAATTATGTAAAAAACATTGTTGAAAATTAAATATTAGGATGCTAAAATGATAAGTATATTTTTATAGTTATTAAGTATAAATGTTATATTAGTATATATTAAAAATAGTTATCCCTGTTATAGACAAAGTAAATTTAGGAGGAATTGCGATGAAAAGACACAAGTATCTTTACCTTCCATGATTAGTGGATTTAATAATTAATCCATCATAAATAGCAGCTGCTAGCTTAAGTTTATTTATGAAAAGTGGTTAATTGAAAAATTCACATTTATAAGATAACCTTTGAGGTTTTATGGGGGGGTAACTATATGAATATAAAAAATAAAAATTTAGTACAAATTCATTTTGCTGTTTTTTTATTCGGTTTATCAGGTTTGTTTGGAAAGTTATTATCACTACCATCGATGATAATTGTTCTTGGAAGAGTTGTTTTCTCAAGTATATTTCTATTTACTTTAATGTTTTATTTAAAAAAGGATATAAAGCTAAAAGAAAAAAAGCATTATTTTTATCTGATAGTGATGGGCATAATTTTGGCTATTCACTGGAGCACCTTTTTTAAATCCATACAGACAGCTACAGTAGCAATAGGACTGCTTACATTTTCTACTTTTCCTGTTTTTGTTACTTTTCTTGAACCATACTTTTTTAAGGAGAAAATTAAGTTAAGAGATATTGTAATTGCAGTTATTACATTTTTAGGAGTACTTCTTGTAGTTCCAAAGTTTCAACTTGGAAATAATCTAACGCAGGGAGTTCTTTGGGGAATAGTATCAGGCTTTACTTATGCTATTCTTTCAATGATGAATAGAAAATATGTAAAAGAATATTCCAGTTCATTAATTGCTTTTTATGAACAGTTTGTAGCAGCAATTGTATTAATGCCTTCATTATTTTTGGAGAAGCCTGTTTTTAGTTCTAGGGATATAGTGCTGCTTATAGTATTAGGTACAGTTTTCACTGGAATTTCTCATTCTCTATTCATAAATGGCTTAAAGAATATTAAAACTCAGACAGCAGGTATTATATCCAGTCTTGAGCCAGTTTACGGTATTGTCTTCGCTGCTTTTTTACTAGGGGAAATACCAACTTTAAGAGAAATATTAGGTGGAATTATCATTTTAGGCACTGTTTTTTATTCAACTATTAAATGCAAGTAAAGTTTTATTAGTTACGATATTAAATGAGCATAATGCGAAGCAAAGCTTCGCATTATTTTTATATTCTAAAGTATTAAAGATTACAAATACTAATTCTTACAATGTTATTAATGGGTTTTAAATTTTAGACAAATAAATATTTTTAAAATAAAACTTGCAATTATAACTTATGATATGTATAATATATTTAACGAATTGTAAAGAATAAACAACAAGCGTAAAATATAATTAACAATACTTGAATATTTATTTAACAGGAGGTTTAATATATGAATTTGAATCCAATAATTGCAGAAAATCTTAAACGCTTGAGGTTGGAAAGAAATTTAAGTTTAGGACAATTAGCAGAATTATCTGGAGTGAGTAAAGTAATGCTTTCACAAATTGAAAAGGGAGATTCAAACCCAACTATCAATACCATTTGGAAAATTGCAAAGGGCTTAAATGTTCCGTATACAGTGCTAATTGATAAACATGAAGATGAAACTTCCGTAATGAAAAAATCAGAAGCAGAATATCAGAATAGTGAAGATGGAACTTATCGTGTTTACTGCTATTATGGTAATACACCACATAGAAATTTTGAATTATTTTTACTTGAATTGGATTCAGGGGCAACCTATACTTCTGTTGGTCATTCTGAAAAATCTCAAGAATATATCAGTGTTATTCAAGGAGAACTTGTACTTACAACAAATAATGAGGATTATTTGCTTAAAAAGGAAGATTCCATTTGTTTTTCATCAGCAAATCCTCACACTTATAAAAGTTGTGGTAAGAGTACTCTTAAAGCTATAGTTGTAAACTTTTATCCAATTTAATAATTTTAAATAAAATTTAGGAGGAATGAGAAATGACTGAATTAATATTTCAAAAAGACAGTTACATAAAGGAATTTGAATGTAAAGTTATTGGTGTAGATGAGGCTGAAAATGCTGTTATTTTGGATAAAACAGCATTTTATATAGGGGGAGGTGGTCAGCCCTGTGATGTTGGAGTATTGGAAACAACTGCAGATAAGTATATTGTTAAAAAGGTTAAGAAAAAAGGAAATGATGTATACCACTATATTGATGGAAAACTTCCTGAAGTCAATGAGCTGTGTACAGGAAAAATAGATTGGGAACACAGATATAAATTAATGAGAACTCATACAGCTATGCATATTTTATGTGGTGTTGTATGGAGAGATTATAAAGCACAAGTAACTGGTGGAGATATGGATTGTCTTAAAGGAAGAATGGACTTTGAGTTTGAAAATTTCGATAAGGAATTAGTAGAGGAAATTGAAGAGAAGGTTAATAAGGAAGTACAATGTAAAAGGGAACTTAAGGTAAATATTTTAGAAAGGGAAGAAGCTTTTAAAATCCCTGATCTAATAAGGACGAAAATAAATCTTTTGCCAGAAGGAATTAAACAAATAAGAACAGTTGAAATTGAGGGTTTAGATCTTCAAGCAGATGGAGGAACTCATGTAAAAAATACTTCTGAAGTTGGAAAAATAAAAATAGTAGATTATAAAAGTAAGGGAAAAATCAATAAGAGAATATATGTTGAAATAGAAGACTAGTATAGGTTGTTAATAGTAGTATATTGAAAAGTTAACAGAAAAGTGAAGTTAACTAAAGTAATATAAATAATTTAAGAAAGAATCTTTTAATTAGTGTTAGAAGATTCTTTTTTAATTGCTTATATTTAAATAGATGAATTTAAGTTATTTTTGGATATCTATTAAAAAACTATTGACTAATTATAGTTTTTATATAATAATAAGTTTAAGTTAGTTACTAAGTATAAGAATTAAACAATTATGTAAGCTAAAAATAATTAAACAATAAATGGTGAAAATAATTAATGTGAAAAATATTTGAAATTTTTAGAGAGGAATGATAATATGGAAAAAAATTTTTATTCTGCTGTAGCAGACAGACGTACATTTTACGGAATTAGTAAAGAAGCTGTAACTTCTGACGAGAGAATTAAAGAAATTATCGAATATGCTGTAAAATATGCTCCATCGGCATTTAATTCTCAAAGTGCAAGAGTAGTTTTACTACTTGGAAAACACCATGATAGATTATGGGATATTACAAAGGAAGCTTTAAGAAGGATAGTTCCAGCTGATAAATTTAGTTCTACTGAGAATAAAATAAATTCATTTCAAAGTGGATATGGTACAGTTTTATTCTTTGAAGACAATAGTGTAATTGAAGGGCTTCAGGAGAAGTTCCCTGCCTATAAAGATAATTTTCCCATTTGGTCACAACAATCAAGTGGTATAAATCAATATATTATATGGACTTCATTAGAAATTGAAGGATTTGGTGTATCACTGCAGCACTATAATGAATTAATTGAAGAGGATATTAAGAAAGAATGGTCTATACAAAATAATTGGAAACTTATCGGACAAATGCCATTTGGAAAGCCAACGGCACAACCTGATGAGAAACAGTTTCAACCATTGGAAGATAGGGTTAAAGTATTTAAATAGAAAATTAATATTGATGCTACAATTATTTAATAAGATGTATTAAAATTTTAAATCATTGAGTTGTTTATATAATTAGCAAAGGACTTAAATCTCAATTTTACTGAGAATTAAGTCCTTTTTTATTGGAAAATTAAAAATTCATCTATGATAAACTGTAATTCAATAAAGTATATTGACATTAAAATGTATAAATGTTAAAATGAAAATTACACAACATATCATTTTAATCATAACACATTCAAAACAAAAAGTCAATACTTTTTTTGAAAGGAAGTTTTGGAAATGAAAAATTCTATTGATTTGTTTCAAAATGAATTATTAGAAAAGCAAGTTTTTAATGACATAATTCAGTGTAACGAATCTACAAGAGAATATGGATTAAAGCTATCTTGCGAAGATGTTAAAGAAATTATCAACACAAGGAATATAGCGCTTGAAAAAAGTGGAAGAATAGAATTCAATGGTCAAATCATAAGTAAAATTATTGAAGCCTTTTGTGATTCACCATATATATCCCAGTATAACTATAGTGACACAATAAACGAACTTGTAGAAATTTTTTATAATTATAAAAATGAAACTTTAGATTATATAAGTGATGATGAATTAATAGAAATTATGGAGGATAAATTTGATAATTATTGTCAGGGATCATTAGAACTTTTAGAAGGAAGGGTATTGTATAAAATTGCTGATAATATAAAAAATGGTTTTAAAGATTATACAAATCTTGATAATGAAAAGGATTGATGAAGTATGGGTAAGAGTAATAGTATTGAAAAATATGATTATTTTGCAGGAGAGAACCTTGATGAGGAAAGTTTTTTAAAAGAGATTTTAGGAATTTGTTATCAGAAAAAATTACTAAATGATGATGCCTTAAGAAAAGTATACTATGAAAGAATGGAGCTTTTAAAGGAGAAATTAAAATATTATACAAAGGATGAAAGCAGCTCAGTTAGAGTAGAAACAGTTGAAAGCATTTTGAAATGTATTGATTATACTATAGGGGTCTATTTAAAAAGCTTTAACAATATGGAGCTTGTAATAAAAGAAATAAAGAATACTACTCTATTTGAAATGTTGAGTAAAGGACAGGACTTGATTAGTGAAAAAGTATTATATAGTAAGAAGCTATTATACCAAATTAGTAAAAATAAACTTAAAGTTGATAATTACTCGTATAACGATACTATAGATTATGGAATTCCAATATTTTTTAAAGAATATAATAGTTTTTTTGCAGCTCATGAAGGTTCGGGGTCAATAGATTATCAGCTTCACATTGATAATATGAATCGTACAGGTATTGAATATATATATAATTATTTAGAGACTTTAAGTTTAGAAAATGAATTTTGTAATAAATTTCGAATTAGTGAAGTTAATAAACTGTTAAAAGCTTATGACAAAAACTGCGAATTGTTATTAATAAATATATTTGAATTGGCGTTTATTAATTCACTAGGAATGATCATTTGTGGTAAAGAGCCAAATAATCTTAATATTAGCAGCTTGGATAGGAAGTGCATAAAAAATAAATTAGAAAAATTGTCTTTGGAAGAATTACAATTAGAATTGTTAAAGTGTGTGAAAAAATGTTCGGAAATTTTGGATATTAAAAATGAGTCATTGATAGCTTATATGAAAAAATCTGCATTGAAAGCAGCTTTATTGATAAAGGAAAGTATAAAAATAAATAGGTTAGAATCAGTATTTCTATCCTTTAAAGAAGATAATGTGGACGAAATAATTCAATACAATGATGGTGAAAGTATGTCAAATTCTGAATTTAAAAAATTAAGTGAAGAAATTAGAGAGTGTTCTTCGGTAGAAGATAAAATACTATTAATTAAAGATAACATTAGTAGTTTGGAAGATTTATTTGATATATTAAGTGCTGATTGTCTATTTGAAGATGAATATATTACGTATTTTAAAAGCTTGTCTCAAATGGAAGTAGTTCTTTTATCAAGATATATATATGATTTAAGTCTTGAAAATGAATATGAAAAGCAATGGTATCAGGAATTTGATAAGTATATTTCAGGTTTAAATAAAAAAGAACAAAAGGAAATAAAAGAACTTAGGGATAGAATACAGCTTTAAGCAGCAAATGAGTAGAAGTCTTTAAAAAATGATATGTTAAATATATTACAATTATGGAGTTGTCCTAAGGTTTAATATTTAAATTAGCAAAATTAAAGCTGTTATAACAGTTGTTTTAAATACTTGATATAACAGCTGTATTATTTTGTAACATCTTTACTTGAAATAATGGTTATTTTTAAAATTGGCAAAATTCAATATATTGTCTTTGTGCAAATCATCAAATTTATCACTTTTGGCTGCTTCAATTAGTATATCTGCAATTTTATTAGCCATGTGTATTACATCGTTTAGGCGAATATCGGAGAATTTAACATCATCATTACTAACTGCTATGGTTCCAACTATAGATACATCTCCTGCACTTGGTAATTTTTTGTTTACTCCAGCACCAGGATGAATAGGATAGTTTCTTAAATGAATTTGAAATTGGGATTCTTTATTGCTAAAGCAAGCATCAATGGCTATAAAAAAACCATTAGGATGATTTTTCTTTATTTCCATTAAAGAATCTGCTATATTAACTGCATGAATAGGACTTTCTATTGTACCATAAATAGGAAGGCTAAAGCCTCTTGATTTTAAAATACTTCCAACAAAAGGGGCCAAACTATCAAATATGCATTTATCTGTGCCAATACAAATTACAACTAAATTACTTAAATTGTCTTTTATAAGTTCATGGAAAAATGCAGCTCCATTGTAGTATGTCTCATTTTTTTCTACGATAAATTTTTTTGATGATTTTGTTTCAGTATAAGAAGATTCTAAAGAATTTGTATATTCTTTTTTTAAGATTTTACTTTGGTAAATACTACTAAAGAGCCCCATGATAGCACACCTCTCTTAATTATAAATCTATTCATAAAGTTTATACATTTACTTACATTTTAACATATTTTATTTAATTATTTAACAATATCATGAAAAAATCTTAAAGAAATCTTAGAAAGGAAGTTTGAAGTTAATAAGCTTGAAAAAGTGGATTAAAAAGCTGAGAGGAATTTGTTACTTTCAATGGTATTATAAATATGACACAATTTATATTGTGCTATTTAATGTGTTTATTTGGGAATGTAAATAGAGATATGATAGAAAAGTTAAATTAATTGTATAATAAAGGGTTTTGTGAGTACTGGGAACATAAATAAATTCTTATGAAATTTAAATTTATTTACATTCCCCAATTGTTAGTCGTGCATATAAAATCACCCTTTGTTTTTTAAATTTAAAATATACTTTTGTACATAATATAGTATTGCCACATTTTATGTTACTATATAACTATAAATTTAAAAAATTATGATTTTGGTATATTCCATCGTAATGAATACACTAATAACATTGGAGGATTTGATATTTCCCAATTTATTACTCCATTATTGTCAAAATTTTTTTCGCATTTATCTAACGCAATACGACTATCTATAATTGGAAATATTTCAGCATTTGCTGAACCTTCTCTGTAGTTTTCTGATATCTTAATTTTTAATTTGAGATGTTTTGTTGGCTCTACTATGGTTGAAGATATAACTGGATTAGCTTTATTTTCATTATCTCGCAATTCAAAAGTTAAATGTAGGTTTATTATATCACCTTTCTTATAGCTTTTGCCAAAATGAACTTCAAATTGTTGAAAGGAGTCTCGTTTGGTTGTTAATATAATTATATGATCTTTATTAGCACTGCTAATTTTAATTTTATCGCTACCAGTCCAATTATATTTATCATAGTATCTATCAATGTTTTTGCATAGGACTTTGAGCTTAATCTGCTTTTGATATATTATGTGGTGCATGTCTATATATTCATAGAAACATTCTTTTTCTAAAAATATATATTTAAAATCAGTTTTGGTATATACGTTGTATATAGGACTGTACTGTTTATATGCAAATAACCCCAATAATCCCACAGTTGCTGCAGCAATAATGGCTATTATGATTGAGTAAGGTATCAAATAATCAACGCTAGAAACAACAATATGCGTCGCTAGCCCGGTGATTCCAGTAATCACTATGAAAATTAAATACTTAATAATGTCATAAATTCCTTTGCTTAAAACGCTTTCTAATATTTTTTTTATACTTCCTGGCATTTTACAACCCCCGGGGAAATGTAGAGCTTTTACCATATAATATTCTTATTAATCTTCAAATATGACATTACAGTAAAAAAACATATTATATCTTCCTGTGATGTTAAAATGAGTGGACTATATATAGGGGTGTTGCAAATATAAATTTCTTAATGCTACACCCCCCACTATTTAAGGCATCTTCAAGAAAATATTCATTGCATTTGGACTAATTATTTTCTTTCAGATGCCTAATATTTAAAAATAAAATTATTTAAATGCACCGTAGTTTACTAAAATACCCTCAATTTTTTCATTTTTGCAAAGAGCTAAGGGCGTTAGACCTAAATCATTCTTTGAATTTATATCAAAACCCAAATTTAATAATGTTTTTAGAAATTCTTCAAAATGTTCATCAAGACAATTTACATAGTCATCATGAAGAAGTGTATTTTTATATTTATCCTGTATGTTTATATCAGCTCCATATTTTATAAGGAGATTTAATAACTCTACAGAATAACTAAAATTGCAATAAAACACAGGAGTTTTACCAGATATATTGACAGCATTAACTTTAGCGCCTTTTTCTAATAGTATAGTTATTATGTCAATATGGGGTACTGCTCTTGCACAAAGTTTATGAAGAGGAGTTTCTAAAAATTTGCTATGATGGCTGTTGATATCAATGCCGCTGTTCATTAACAGTTTAATTGTTTCAAAATAATTATTTTCACAGTTGTCAATAGCGTAATGAAGTATACTTTGAAGTTGAAAATCCGAATTTAAATTGTTAGAGCCATTTAAGTAATCTCTTATATCATCTATATATCCTTTTCTAATAGCTGTGTAAATTGATTTGTGGTTTGAAGAAAATATGCTGCTAAGTATACCCAAATGAGTCACCTCCTAAAAATAGAATAATTTACAATGCCTAGATAATTAGTGTTTGTAAACTTGTATAATAATATTTTAACTTAATTATATTTGTTCAACATTAAATTTATCTATTGTTGTTTGAATGTTATTAATCAACTTACTCACATGATATCCATCAGCTGCTGCATGTGATATTGTAACTGTAAATGGCATTAACCATTTTTCATTTTCTTTATGATATTTTCCATATGTTATAATTGGCATTAGTGATGGATTTGAACCATTACTATATGTGGAATATCCTGTGAAATTTAGCCATGGTACACATGATATACAGTAAAAGTTTTCAGGTTGATTTGGTTTGATTTTTACTCCTTTAACATTTGAGTATTTTTCAATATCCCTTTTATAGTTATCATAAAATTTATGAAAATCATCTGTATACTCTGACCAAATATCTGAAAAGGTATGATCATCTTCATGAAAAATAGTAAAGTTCGGATGAACAATATCATATACAATTAACTGATTATTTTCCTTAAGTCTCATGCGAAATTCTGGTATGGAATTTATGTTATAAGTAACACAATATATAAATGAAGGGTAAAATTTTAGATTGTTCTTTTTTAATGATTCCTTAAATGAAGTAACATCAAGATTTGCAGTAATACTATAACCACACTTAATTTGTTCAGTATAGTACTTAAAGTGATCTTTTCTTTCCCATTTTTCCAAATCAACTATATGAAACATAAATTAATTCCTCCTTAATATAAAATATTATTTTCTACATATATAGTAATTATATCAATACAATATGTTATATGTAAAATTTGATCAATAGGAGGAATCTTGTAAATGCGCATAAGAGTGGTGTAAATTGGATTGAGGATGGGTGAATTATATTAAGATAAAATGATCCAGAATTAAAAAGACCAAAAGTTTTTGGCTCGATTTAATATGTACTGTTATCATAATGGTTATACTAGTAGAGGACTTGACAAATAGTGCTATTTCATTCTTATTTATTGGAAGAACAGAGGTTGAATTTGTTGATTATCAGAAGGAAATTTTAGCAGTAGGACTTCCAGCATTTGTACTTTATGTTCTAGTATTCATTTTAACTGGATCAATTCCATTGTAAAATTAAAAATACATTTACAAATAAAAATTATTATTTGACATTTACACTGCTGGCAAACCCACTTTGTCAGCAATTTTTTTGTTAGTACTTTTATGCATAAAGTTACAAGAAATATTGAAAGTCCTTAGTGCTAAATTACAATATTT
Organism: Clostridium sp. JS66; assembly: GCF_033561535.1. NCBI lineage: Bacteria > Bacillati > Bacillota > Clostridia > Eubacteriales > Clostridiaceae > Clostridium > Clostridium sp. JS66. The sequence goes on from NZ_CP131467.1 coordinate 2,625,426, forward strand.
ATATATGACTAAAAAGTTATTTTTTTAATTCTGCATTATATACAGCCATAGCAGCCTGAGCTACTTGCATGTCTTCTTCAACAGAGCCGCCGCTTACCCCAATACCACCTATAATTTTTCCATTATACTCTAATGGATAACCTCCACCAAAAATAATCATTCTTGAAACGTTTTGAACACCATATAAAGATGTTCCAGGTTGTGAAACTTCAGCAACTGCATCAGTTGGAAGTTTAAGAGTAGCTGCTGTATATGCTTTATTTAATGAAATTTCTCTACTTACAAGTAAAGCTTCTTCCATTCTTTGTTCTAAAATTAAATTAGCACCTTTATCTACTGCAGAAAACCACATTGGAACTCCTATTTCTATAGCTTTTTTCTCAACTGCAATAGCCATTTTTCTTGCTAGTTCAAGATTAATTCCATAATCAGTTATTGCTGTATCGGTTATGTTTTTAGAAGCTTCTGACTGTGCTATTACTGAATCACTTCCTAAGTTTTCAGCAATTTCTTTATATTTTTTCAAACCAGCTTGTGCAACGGACATATCTTCTTTTACAGAACCACCACTTACACCAATAGAACCAATAACCTGTCCATTTAATACGAGAGGAAAACCTCCACCAAAAATAACTATTTTGCTATCATTTTGGATACCATATAAAGCTGTTCCAGGTTGAGATAGAGTTGCAAGAGTGCTAGTTGGCATTTTTAATGCAACAGCAGTATATGCCTTGCTTTGTGATATCCTTTCACTAACTAAAATTGCTCCTGCCATCCTATTAATAGAAATTAAATTTGCATCAGCATCATCAATGGTAATATACATAGGAACTTTTATCTCTTTTGCTTTCTCCTCGGCTGCAGCAGTAATTTCCTTTGCAAGTGATAAATTTACAATGGATCTTGCCACTTTAATATTAGGGTTTTGAGCTTCAAATGTTTCAGGGTGCGTAGTATCTTTTTCCATTAATAAAACTCCTTTCATATTATATATAATTTACTTAAAAATTTCAAAGACTATTTTTACTTATAATATAGCATTTAAAATTTCTACTACTATTGATAGCTAAATTTCAATTAAAACACTTGTTTGAAGTTTAGTTTTTTCCAAGAGAAGTGAAATATATATTAGTCATTGTTGTTCATTTTTAAGGATATTTATAAATTGATAAAATAAAAGAAGTATATTGGTGAAATACATAATAATTGGTTCTGTAAATAAATATGAATACGTTTTCTAAAGTTTGAACTCATTTTATCTTAGAGCATTACTATATGTCAATGAATAAATTTTCCAATAACCTGAAATTGTAAGACTTGTTTGTTAAATTTATTGATAACTGGATTAATCTATTGATAACAAAAAGTATATAGTATATTATAAAAATAAATATTTCAAAGTAAGGAGGCTAGTAAATGAACGATGATATAAATTATTGTCCAAATTGTGGAACGAAAAATTTAGATAAATCCTCTAGATTCTGCGGTAATTGTGGTTTTTCATTTTATAGTAATAAAAATTATTATAGAGGACAACAATATTCCAAAACCATAGGAGAACAAGCTAAGGATACATTTGATGGTTTTGTAAACAAAGTAAATACAATGGCTGGAGGAAGTGGACAAGTAGAACTAAATTTAAGAGATTTAGTAATTAATGTGTTTCAAAAACATACTATAGAAGAAAGAGAGAATATTTTTATTTGTGGAACTGCGCGAACTACTCCAAGAGAAGAAGAAATTTCTTCAGAATGGCCTAAACCGTGGTTGTATTCAAGGGTGTTTATGGTATTTGCAGTTACTTTTGTTATATTGGTATCTTTATTAGAACTATTTCATAATGTTAATGCTTATCCAGGAATCATATTTATAGGTGCTTTAGCAGTTCCTTTTTCATTACTTGTCTTTTTTTGGGAAGTTAATGCACCAAGAAATATTAATATTTTTGATGTAACCAAAATATTTTTTATTGGAGGAGTATTTTCATTACTTGTAACGCTAATGTTGGATAGTATGTTTAGTACTGGTCAATTAGATTATTCTAGTGCAATTTTAACAGGAATTATTGAAGAAGTTGGAAAGATAGTTGTAGTTGCATATTTCTTAAGAGGGACAAAAGAAAAATACATATTAAATGGGCTTTTGTTAGGTGCAGCAGTTGGAGCAGGATTTGCGGTGTTTGAAACAGCAGGATATGGATTTAGAGCTTTAATTATGGCTAATTATTCTGCAATGATGTCCACAATTTATTTAAGAGGAATCTTTGCTTTTGGAAGTCATATTGTTTGGGCTGCAATGTCTGGAGCAGCATTAGTAATGGCAAAGAAAGGAAATATATTAAAAATGGATCATATAATGAGTGGGCAATTTTTAAAGTTTTTTATAATTGCAATTATGTTACATGCAATTTGGGACATGCCAATAGATATTAACAGTGATATACCTTTTGTTCAAATAATGCTTACAGGAATAGCTTGGATTATTATATTGGTGCTAATTAGTGTGGGATTAAAGCAGATTTCAAATAAACAAAAGACATTCACATAAGAAAATTTGCTTTATTATTTGATATGCCCCTTTATAAAAACAGTTTTATTATTTTAATTGTGTAATATAAAGGGAACATATTAATTTACAGATATTTTTGACATGATATAAAACTTTTATGCGTTTCGTGTAATCCATAAGATTGACTACAATAGGTTTTGAATTATTAGGATAATATAAAAACTGAAAGCTTTTGTTTGTTAATTTAATTAGTATTATTTTGTTTTATCATATGCAATTAGATAAAGGTTATTGCCATGCTTCTTATTTATTTGTTCTTCAGCTTCTTTAATAGATTTTAGCTCTTCTGTAGATAAATTACTGAAATCATACCCTTCAGGAATAGATGTAGGTATATTATAATTGTTCATATATTCACTTCCCTTCTCTTTGATATTATTTACAATTAGTTTTAAATTATATCTATTATTTTATAGGGATTTTTGGAATATATCTTACTCTTATGAATTTATATCAATCAGTTCTGCATCTATGTTATTATCATCTATATTTAATATTGCCATGCTTATAGGTAAATTAAATCTTTTAGGACCAGCACTTCCTGGATTTAAAAATAATACATTATCGTGTCTTACCTTTAGTGGTCTGTGAGAATGACCGCTTATGACAATATTAACACCTGACGTTTCTAAATCTATATCTAGTTTATCAATATCATGAAGTACATATATTAGTGTATTTTCCACTTCTACCAATTCTGTTTTATTTAATTCATATGCAAAATTACCTTTGTCACAATTACCTCGTACTGCAGTAACAGGAGCAATTTTCTTCAGCTCCTTTAATATAGTAGGATCTACTACATCTCCAGCATGTATAATTAAATCACATCCTTTTAGAATTTCTAAAACTTCTTCTCTTAAAAGACCGTGGGTATCAGAAATTACTCCAATTTTATATATCTTCATAAAAACCTCTCCTTAGTGCATTATATTGATTTTTTAATATCTTCATATGTGTTATGGAATAAAAAGCTAGTTATTCATATTATTAAAAAAATATATTTTTATATTGATTTCAATCAAACATAGTATAAAATTTTATATTTTAAAATATTATACTACAATTATGTAGTTTTGAAACTATTTAAAATTTATTAATCCATTTACTGGTGATAACTAAAAAAATTTTTAAACTAAGTTGCAATAATAATTATTAAGTAGTATAATAAATTATATAAATATTACAAGTAATTGATAAAAATTACTTGTTAGACGTTACTTAGAATATCTGGAAATAGCAAATATGTTAATTAGATGACTTTTAAAGAGGGGGGAATTAAAAGAGTCACCTGAATTTAAGAAGATTTCATTGATATAGTTCATTAAGGAAGGACATACATGAAAATGTTTTAATTTTGGGGAGGTATATTTATGTTTTTTAAAACTACAGAACAGCATGAAAATTTGAGGACAAAAATTAGGGAATTTGCTGAAGGAGAAGTTAAACCTATTGCATTTACACTAGATCAGGAAAATAAATTTCCATCAGAAGTAATTAAAAAGTTAGCTGATATGGGGATGCTTGGGATTCCATATGCAAAAGAATATGGTGGAGCAGGTTTAGATGTAATCAGTTATGCCATCGCCGTTGAGGAATTATCAAGAGTAGATGGTGGTACAGGTGTAATTCTTTCTGCACATACATCTTTAGGCACATATCCAATTGCTGCTTATGGAACAGAAGAGCAGAAGCAAAAATATTTGATTCCACTGGCAAAGGGAGAAAAGCTTGGTGCATTTGGACTTACAGAGGAGAATGCTGGCAGTGATGCTGGTGGTACTGAAACTACTGCTGTTTTAGAAGGTGATTATTATATTTTAAATGGAGAAAAGATATTTATCACCAATGGAGGCGAAGCTGACACTTATATAATTTTTGCAATTACTACACCTAATATAGGCACACATGGAATCAGTGCGTTTATTGTAGAAAAGGAATGGGAAGGCTTTAGTTTTGGACAACACTATGATAAGATGGGTATTCGTTCTTCTGCAACTGCAGAACTTATTTTCAACAATGTTAAGGTTCCTAAGGAAAACTTATTAGGAAAAGAGGGGGAAGGCTTCAAAATTGCCATGTCAACCTTAGATGGTGGACGTATTGGTATTGCAGCACAAGCTCTTGGTATAGCTCAAGGAGCTTATGAAAATGCATTAGAATATTCAAAAGAAAGAATTCAATTTGGTAAACCTATCTGTAGACAGCAAGCCATTGCTTTTAAGTTAGCAGATATGGCCACAAAGCTCAGATCAGCTAGATTGCTTATTTACAGTGCAGCTGAGCTGAAGGAAAATCATGAGCATTATAACATGGAAGCTGCTATGGCAAAACAGTATGCTTCAGATGTTTGTCTTGAAATTGTAAACGATGCTCTTCAAATATTTGGAGGAAGTGGTTATCTTAAAGGTATGGAAGTTGAACGTGCTTATAGAGATGCTAAGATTTGTACAATATATGAAGGAACTAATGAAATTCAGCGTGTAGTTATTGCAGCCAGCATTCTTGGTAAAATACCCAAAAGTGAGCACACAGCTAGAGTCCCACATGAATCTGGTACAGGTTATCGTAAGAAAATTATTTACAAGGATGGGACTGCTGAAGAAAAAGTAAATGCTCTTGTGGAAGCTCTTAAGAAAGATGGTTATGATTTTACAATTGGAATTCCTACAGATACTCCTATTAGTAAAGCAGAAAGAGTGGTTAGTGCAGGTAGAGGTATAGGTGAAAGAGAAAACATGAAACTTATAGAAGATTTGGCAGTTCAAGCAGGTGCTGCTATAGGTTCCTCACGTCCGGTAGCTGAAACTCTTAAATATGTGCCAATGGATCGTTATGTAGGAATGTCTGGTCAAAAATTTAAGGGAAATCTTTATATTGCTTGTGGAATTTCTGGTGCAAGTCAACATCTGAAAGGTATAAAGGATGCTAGTACTATTGTTGCTATAAATATAGATTCTAATGCAAAAATTTTCAAGAATGCAGATTACGGTATTGTTGGAGACTTAGTTGAGATTCTACCTCTTCTTACTGAAGCTTTAGATAATGGAGAAGCAAAGAAGGAAGCTCCACCAATGAAGAAGATGAAGAGAGAGGTTCTAAAGAAAGTTGTTCCAACTTGGAAGCATTATGTATGTAATGGATGCGGTTATGAATATGATCCTGGAATTGGTGATCCAGAAGGAGAAATAGCACCTGGAACCTTATTTGAAAATATACCTGAAGAATGGACTTGTCCTGCTTGCGGTGAAGAAAAAAATGCTTTTATAGAAGTTTAATATAGATGATATGTTTTATTTATTGTTTTATTTTAAAGGAGGATTAATTAATGTATTGTGTTAGAAAAATAACTGAAGATCTTTATTGGGTTGGAGGTAATGATCATCGCCTTGCCCTATTTGAAAATGTTCATCCCATTCCAAGAGGGGTTTCTTATAATTCATATGTGCTTTTAGATGAGAAAACAGTACTTTTTGATACAGCTGACTGGTCAATTTGCCGCCAATTTATTGAAAATATTAAAGGAGTTTTAGGAAATAGAACTTTGGATTATATGGTAATTAATCATATGGAGCCAGATCATGCAGCATGTATTGAAGAGATTGTTCTTCGTTATCCAGATGTAAAAATTATATGTACTGAAAAAGCATTCATGTTCATGCATCAGTTTGATTTCCCTATAGATGACAATGTAATACAAGTTAAAGAAGGAGATACCATGTCCTTTGGAAAACACAATGTTGTATTTGTATCAGCTCCAATGGTACATTGGCCAGAAGCTATGGTAACTTATGATACTACAAATGGGGTGCTATTTTCAGCTGATGCCTTTGGTTCCTTTGGCGCTTTAGATGGTAAATTGTTTAATGATGAAGTGAATTTTGACCGTGATTGGATTGATGATGCCAGAAGATATTATACAAACATTGTAGGAAAGTACGGTCCTCAAGTTCAAGCTCTTTTGAAAAAAGCCAGCAGCATTGAAATTAAAACTATCTGCCCATTACATGGACCAGTATGGCGTAATGATCTTGGATACTTTTTAGACAAGTACGATAAATGGAGTCGTTATGAACCAGAAGAAAAGGGTGTAATGATTGTCTATGGAACAATGTATGGAAATACAGAAGCAGCTGCCACAGATTTAGCAACTAGACTAGTAGAAAAAGGAATGACTAATGTAGTTATGTATGATGTTTCAAAAACTCATGTATCTTACTTGATTTCTGAAACTTTTAAATATAGTCATGTAGTACTTGCTTCTGTAACTTATAATTTAAAGATTTATCCACCAATGCTAAACTATATAATGGATATGAAAGCCTTAAATCTTCAAAAACGTACTTTTGCTCTTATAGAAAATGGTACTTGGGCTCCTCAATCTGCTAAATTAATGCGTGAGCTTTTAGATGAAATGAAAGATATGACTATTTTAGATAGTGATATGACAGTGAATTCGGCATTGAAGGAAAAAGATGTAGATTCCATGGATGCTATTGCTGATAGTATTATAGAATCAATAAAGTAAAACTTGTTTCATTATTTTAATTAAAAAACTGTGAAATTATAGATATTATAGCCTTATAATTTCACAGTTTTTTATTTTTTAAGATAGCTTAAATTTTTTCCTTATTATCTTATATAAAATTTCTGCTGTACCTTTAACACCAAACAAACTACTGTCAATCATTATATGTTTATGTTCAATATCTTCAAAAGAGTATCCAGCATAATGTCTATAATAATTTTCTCTCGCTTTGTCAACCTCTGCAATCATACGAACTGCTTCTCCTGGATCCATTTTTAATATGTTTACACAGTTATTAAAGCGAGCTTCTTTAGGAGCATATATGAATACATTTAAGCAATCTTTATAATCTTTAAGGATGAAATCTGAACACCTGCCAACAATAATACAGGATTCTTTGTCAGCTAAATCTGATATTATCTTTCTCTGAGTATCAAATATCTTATTTTGTTTATCAAGTGAACTATCGCCTAAGGGAAACAGCATATTAAGAAAATTTGAGGTATAGCTTGTTTCTTCATGATCACTAATGGTGGATACTGGCAGATTCAACTTTTGAGAAGTGGTTTCTACTATATCTCTATCGTAATACTCTACTCCAAGTATTGTAGATAGTTCTCTTGCAATTGGTCTTCCTAAACTTCCAAATTGTCTATTAATTGTTACACAATACTTTTGCATATATTATCATCTCCAACTATTCTTGCAAGGAATGTTCTTGTACGTTGATTTTTGGGATTTGTAAAGATTTCTTCTGGTTTTCCTTCTTCAACAATGTATCCATCCGCCATAAAAATTACTCTATCTGAAACCTCTCTAGCAAATTGCATTTCATGAGTTACTACTATCATAGTCATGCCTTCTTTTGCAAGATCACGCATTACTTCAAGAACATCTCCCACAAGTTCAGGGTCCAATGCAGATGTAGGTTCATCAAAAAGCAAAGCTCTAGGTTCCATTGCCAATGCTCTAGCTATAGCAACACGCTGCTGCTGACCACCAGATAATGTGGTAGGCATTACATTTGCCTTTGATGCCAAACCCACCTTTTCTAGAAGTTCCATTGCCTTTTTTTCAGCGTCAGACTTTAATTTCTTTTTTGTTAAAATTGGTGCAAGAGTGATATTTTTTAGCACAGTTTTCATAGGAAACAAATTGAATCTTTGAAATACCATACCAACTTCTTCGCGATATTTTCGTAAGTCGTGTTTTTGAGCACAAACATCTTTATCTTCATAATATATAGTTCCACCGGATTGAACTTCCAATTGATTAATACAACGAAGTAAAGTACTTTTACCTGAACCAGAAGGTCCAATGATACATATAACTTCACCTTCAGTAACATCAACATTAATATCTTTAAGCACTTCCAGATCACCAAAATTTTTAGACAAGTTTTCAATTTTTATTAAACTTTTCATGCTTTAACCCTTCTTTCAATTTGTTTTTGAATAATAATGAGAATTGAGATTATCATCAGATAGAATACTGCACCTGCACTATAAGCTTGTATGGTATCAAAGGTAACTGCAGCATAATTTTGAATTTGTTTTGTTATTTCATTTACTACTATTACAGAAAGTATTGCCGTATCCTTAACTGTAATAATAAATTGGTTGAATAGAGCTGGTAACATTGATTTAAAAGCAGGTGGAATAACTACATGCCATAGAGTTTGAAAAGGTGTTAGACCAAGAGATACTCCTGCTTCTTTTTGACCTAGGTCAATTCCTTCTAAAGAGCCACGTACTATTTCAGCAATAAATGCACCTGAATTTAAAGATATTACTATAATTCCTGCAGCATTGCTCTGAATATCATGTCCAGTAATTTTTGGTATAACAAAGTATACATATAATGCTTGAACAATTAATGGTGTTCCACGAATAATCCATAAATAAATATTGGCAATAATCTTTGTAATTTTATTTTTGCATTGAAGTGCAAAACCAGATAAACATCCTATTAAAAATCCAAAAAAGATTCCGAACATTGAAACTTCTAATGTTATTTTTAGTCCATCCAAAAGCATGGGCATAAGAACTTTTAAAAAACTTAAATCCATAATATCATCCCTTCCTAGCACAAAACTTGCTACAATAGTAGTTATAATCATAGAAAAATAAATAGTGAAAGCTTCCCTTGATTAATTCATATTCAACCAATATGCTGCATTTATTGTAATAGTCTGAATAATCAAAGGAAGCTACTTGCATAAAGTTTATTATTTAGCAGCTTTACACCACTTATCTTCAAGTTTTGCTATTGTACCATCGTCATGTAATTTTTTAACTGCTGCATTTAAAATACTCATTAATTGAGGATTGCTTTTAGCAGCTTTAAATGAAACTGCAACTGCATATTGTGATTGATCCTGTGCAAACCATTTTCCAACCATTTGAAGTTTTGTATCCTTTTTAGTTGATATATAGTATGCAGTACCAGGAGCATCATGAACTACAGCATCTACCTTTCCATCTTCAAGTGCTTGAAGAGCTGTTGTAATAGAATCATGTATTTGAAGATTATTTTGAGATACATTAGCAGAAGCTAAATATAAATTGCTGGCAGTTCCTTTTTCTACAGCAACCTTATATTTACCACTCTTAATACTGTCAATTCCAGTTATTTCTTTTGGACTAGTATTTTTATTGGTAATTACTGTTAATCCTGCATTATAATAAGTATCAGTAAAATTCATTACTTTTTTTCTTTTATCTGTTGCACAAAGAGCTGCTACAACAAAATCAAGTTTACCTTCAGCAACGGATGTAGTTAATGGACTATAGTCCATAGCTTGTAACTTGTCACCTTCAATTTTAAAGCCTAGGATTTTTTGTAATTCCTTAAGAAAATCCATATCAAATCCTATTAAAGTTTTTCCATCTTTATCATAATAGGAAAATGGAGCATAAGTACCAGAAGTTCCTATTTTAAAGGTATAATCTTTCAAAGCACCTTGAAGTTTATCGGCGCTAACAGTAGTTGTTGTAGAAGCTTCTTCCTTTTTTGAAGAGCTGTTACCGCACCCGACTAGTGATACAATAAGAGTTAAAATTGTTAATACTGAAAATATTTTTTTTGTTAATAATTTTTTCATGTGTAATCCCCCCAAAAAATTTAGTAATCATTGATTTGATGTTTACAGAATAGCACCTGTTTAATAATTTGTCAATAAACAATATATTTTTTTGCGTTTTTATCAATGAAATAATGCATTTTTATCATTATGTTAATTATCGCATTATTCTCTATTTTCAAGATGTTAAAATGTTTACAATAATTCTTTTGTATATTCAATAAATTTTTTTGGAGCAGGTGAAAGATATTTTAAAGATTTTACTCCAATACCCAAAGTTCGAAATGTATATGGCTTAAGTGGCAAAGCATTAATTAATGCTGACCAATCTTTTACAATTAGGTTTGGAAGTATGCTGACACCAAGATGATTTGCAACCATGGAAATAATGGTATGGTCATCTGTTGATGAAAAGTGTATGCATGGTGTTACCTTTGCTTTTCTTAATGCTAGGTGTATATCATAATCAATTCCTAGTCCATGAATTATAAAAGGCTGATTTTGAAAATGAGAAATTTCATAAACTCCGTTTTCAGGAATTGGAAAATCTTTTGGCAAAATTGCCATAAGTGGATCATCTTTTAGAGGTATCCAGTCAAATTCTTGAGAATTTCTCTCACTGCAAAAACCAAAATCTACGGTACTATTTTCAATCCAGGATTCTATTTCGTCAATACCGCCTTCTCTTATATTTATATTAATACTGGGAAAATCTTTTTGAAATTCATATATGATTTTTGGAAGCCAGTTTATAGCAATGCTTGAATAGGTACCAATGGTGATGGAACCTGTAACTAGACCATTTATAGCATTTATGGTTTGCTCCAGATGAGAATTATTTGCTAAAAGCTGTCTTATAAGAGGGAGAATTGTTTTGCCATTATCTGTAAGAGATACTCCACGTCTTGTCCTGACAAACAATGAAAAACCAAATTCGTTTTCCAATCCCTTTATTATGTGACTAACTCCAGATTGAGTATAGCCAAGTTTATTACCACTTATTGTGAAATTGCCACTATCAGCTACATCAGAAAAAAGTTCGTATTTTTTTAAATCCATTTTACATCTCCTCCTTAAGGCTAAGTATCGAATATCTAATTTAAAAATTTAATTTGTGTGTGATATAGTGATAAAAATATATGATTAAATATAAATTAAGCTTGAAATTTGGAGGCCCACGGGAATACTGATTTTACACATTGAAAACGTATATATAATTTTTAGGTATGAAAAAATGTAATGTCTAACATACAAAAATGTAATTTTACTATTTTCAGAATATGTATTATTATAGTCAAAACGAATGAATAATACAAATATTGAAAAAAAGTTCATAAAGGATAACTTTGTAAGAAAGGAGAAATGACATGTAAATTTACAACTTTTAATTATCAACAGTTCTCTTCATTAAGGAAAGACCCTATTGAATTTGATGAAAACAGCAGCATATATTGTTGGAGCAGCTGTTAAATAATTTTTAGTCCATTAAAGTTTAGAATCACTGCAGACTAGGGAGGAGGCAATTATAGTAAATGCAGTTAAATTAGAGCCTAACCTTACTTAATAAAACTGTTATGATATAAAAATAAAAATGTAATTCAGAATATTCGTATTTATGAATGAAATGCTAAAATTAATTACCAAAAAAATTGCTTAAGTGTCCATAATTATATTTGATATGAATTTTTTATGGCAAAAAGGCTTTGACAAATAGCAGTAAAACATGTATATAGCCTTTCATTACTGCAATTGTGAAAGATTTTTAAATTTAAATTAAGAAAATTTATAGATAAAGGGGAGTATGAATATGAAATTAAAAGATAAGAATTTAACTGAAAAAGATGTAAAGGCATTAGTAAAAAAGTATATGATTGATACTTATGAACGTTATGATTTTGTTTGTGAACGTGCAAAGGGTATGTATCTTTACAATGATAAAGGGGAGGAATATCTTGATTTCTATGGTGGTATTGCTGTAAATAGTGCAGGAAATTGTAATGAAAAAGTTGTTGCTGCTGTGAAAGAACAAGTTGAAGATGTAATCCACACATTCAATTATCCATACACTGTTCCTCAAGCACTTTTGGCAGAAAAAATTTGTAAAACTATTGGTATGGATAAAATATTTTATCAAAATTCAGGAACAGAAGCCAATGAAGCAATGATTAAAATGGCTAGAAAATATGGTGTAGAGAAATATGGTAAAAACAAATATCATATTATAACGGCAAAAAACAGCTTTCATGGAAGAACTTATGGTGCATTAACTGCTACAGGACAACCTGATAATGCTTGTCAAATTGGACTTAAACCAATGCTCCCAGGATTCTCTTATGCTGGTTTTAATGATTTGGAATCTTTTAAAGCATTAGTAACAGAAAATACTATTGCAATTATGATTGAACCAGTCCAAGGAGAAGGCGGAGTTATTCCAGCTACTCAAGAATTTATGGATGGTATTAAAGCACTTTGTGATGAGAAAGGCTTGCTGCTTTTATTAGATGAAGTTCAAACAGGATGGTGTAGAACAGGTAATGTTATGGCATATATGGGTTATGGTGTAAAACCAGATATAGTTTCTATGGCAAAAGCTATGGGCGGAGGAATGCCAATTTCAGCTATTTGTGCAACTAAAGAAGTGGCTAAGGCTTTTACAGTAGGATCTCATGGGACAACTTATGGTGGTAATCCAGTATGTTGTGCAGCTTCACTTGCTCAAATTAATGAGCTGTTAGATAAGCACTTAGCAGAAAAAGCTAAAGAAGTAGGCAACTATTTTATGGATAAATTAAAGACACTTCCGTATATTAAAGCTGTTCGTGGTAAAGGGTTGCTTGTAGGTGTTGAATTTGACGAACCTGTAGGCAAAGATGTAAAACATGGATGTTTGGATAGAAAGATGCTAGTTACTTTAATTGGAGATTCTGTAATCCGTATGGTTCCACCACTTATTGCAACTAAAGATCACTGTGATAAAGCATATGAAATTTTAAAAGCATCTGCAGAAGAAGCATATAGAACACTTGAACTTAAAAATGTAGTTTAGGAAAACTATTGAATAAATATTATAATTGTAAGACTGCTGATAAATGTATTTTTATTAGCAGTCTTTTTATTTTTATTGACAAACTAAGTGGAAAAACTTATACTTACAAGGGTACAAAAGTTCAAATAAAATTAAATATGGATTGTTAGGTGAGGCTCCTATATTAGATACATGCTACTGCCCAAAAATATCGAGAGATGCCAATGGGTCAACAGGTATTACCGAATTAAGGTTTTACTTAATGTAGCTGAGTTTAACTCAAAGCTATATAGTGCTAAAGCTCAACGAAGGATGGTTTATAAGAATATTTATTTATTCGTCTTTAGAGTTTTTTGAGAGCCTTTTTTAGGGCTCTTTTGTTTTTATATATGAATTTTCAGTTTCTTTACAAAAATTATGGCATGAAGTATTTAATTAAATTTCACATAGACTTGATTACGTAATATGAAAGGTGGCGGTAATTATAATGAGTACTGAGGATGGTGATAATTATTGATTAACGAGTAAAAATTGAGGAGCGTGATTAGAATGAAATTAGAAAAGACAGTTGTAAATAGAAAGCTTGGAGTACTTGATATAATTATATTTTTAGTTATTGTATCAATATTATATTTGGCAATTGCTCCAGGTATAAAAGGGAATGTAAATACTAGTGGGATACAGGTTTCAACAGATGTAAGGAATCTTCCAATATATGTTTTGAAATCAGTTGGCAGAATGACAGTAGCGTATATTTTATCATTGATATTTACACTTATATATGGATACATAGCTGCACATAATGAAAAGGCAGAGAAGGTAATGATACCAGTACTGGATATTCTTCAATCTATACCTGTATTATCATTTTTGCCAGCAGTAGTTTTGGGACTCATAGCATTATTTCCTAGTAATAATATAGGTTTGGAATTATCTTCTATTATATTGATATTCACTGGACAAGCATGGAATATGACCTTTAGTTTTTATCATTCTATAAAAATATTGCCTAAAGATTTAGAAGAAGCTTCAGGAGTATTTGGATTAAATAAATGGCAGAAATTTAAAAAGCTAGAAGTACCCTTTGCTGTTATTGGATTAGTTTGGAATAGTATGATGTCTTGGGCAGGTGGATGGTTCTTTCTTATGGCTTGCGAAATGTTTACATTAAAAGGTAAGGACTTTAGGCTTGAGGGGATAGGTTCTTTTTTGCAAACTGCTGCAAGTCAAGGAGACAAGAAAGCGTTAGTTTGGGGGATAGCTGCATTAATAGTTGTTATTGTGCTTTTAGATCAATTAGTTTGGAAGCCAGTAACTGTTTGGGCAGATAAGTTTAAGATGGAGCTTACTGAATCTGGTGAAGCACCTCATTCGTTTGTACTTACACTTTTGAGAAGATCGGTGATTGTTGACTTTTTAGTTAAAAAAATATATGAACCTATTGCAGAAAATTTAAATGAGGCTATAGATAAGTTTGCTGTGAAACTTGCGAGTAAAGAAAGAACTAAAGGAATAGGAATAGGCTTTACAGTTAGATGGCTAGTAAGAATATTAATTTATGGAGTACTTTTATATTCAGGCTTTAATGCATTTAAATTATTAATGCAGCTTTCAAAAAATGAATGGGGAAGGATACTTCCATCTGTAGGTTACTCATTTTTGAGAGTTGTTGCAGCTCAAGTTATAGCGTTAATATGGACAGTACCTGTAGGAGTAGCTATAGGTATGAATAAAAAAGTAGCAAATGTTTTACAACCTATTATTCAAGTTGTAGCTTCAATACCAGCAACTGCACTTTTTCCTGTGATTTTGATATATTTTATGAATAAGCTAGGCGGACTCAATATTGCATCAGTGATTTTAATGTTAATGGGAACTCAGTGGTACATATTATTTAATGTAATTGCAGGAGCAATGGCTATTCCTGAGGATTTAAAAGCTGCAGCTAAAACTTTTGGTATTAATGGATGGAAAAGGTGGAAAGTTCTTATACTTCCTTCTATATTTCCTTATCTTTTAACAGGAATGGTAACAGCTACAGGTGGATGTTGGAATGCAAGCATTGTATCTGAATATGTTAATTTTGGTGGAAGAACCGTGTCTACTGTAGGACTTGGAGCTCTTATATCAGAGGCTACAGAAAAAGGGAATTATCCTTTGTTACTTATAGCTACAATCATCATGTGTGTTGTAGTAGTTGGTGTCAATAAGACACTATGGAAAAGATTATACGTATTATCAGAAGAAAAATTTAAAATAGAATTATAAAGGGGTGGGAATATGAAAAATGTAAAAGAATTTATAAAGGTTAAAGGAATTACAAAATATTTTGGTGGCTCAGATAAGCCTACTTTAGAAGATATAAATTTAACTATAAATGAAGGTGAATTCATAGCTATATTAGGGCCTTCTGGATCAGGTAAGTCAACACTACTTAGAACTATAACAGGATTAGTAAAGCCAGATTGTGGTGAAGTGATTTTTGATAGTAAGAAGGTAACTGGAGTAAATCCCTATGCTTCTATAGTTTTTCAAACCTTTGCACTTTATCCATGGCTTACTGTTAGTGAAAATGTAGAGCTAGGTCTTAAGGCTAAGGGATTTCCAAAAGATTATACAAAAAGAAAAGCTGAAGAGCTTATAAGCCTTATAGGTCTTGATGGATTTGAGGAGGCGTATCCAAAGGAGCTTTCAGGAGGGATGAGACAAAGGGTTGGATTTGCTAGGGCATTAGCAGTAGAACCAAGGCTTTTATGCTTGGATGAACCTTTTTCAGCATTAGACTTTTTAACTGCTGAAAATTTAAGAACGGAGTTAGTTGAACTGTGGCAGGAAAAAAGGATGCCTATAAAAAGTATAATAATGATTACTCATGGTATTGAAGAGGCTGTACTTATGGCAGATAAAATTGTAATGCTCAGCAGGAATCCTGCACATGTGGTTGATGAGATTAAAGTAGATCTTCCTCATCCGAGAAACAGAAAATCACCTGAATTTTAAAAAATAGTTGATAATGTTTATAAGTTATTAATACAAGGTAAAACTGCTAATAATGAAGAAAATAAATTAAGCAAAAGTGTAAATTTAGATAAAGAAAAGGGAGAAGGTGGAGAAAAGCCTATTCAGATCCCTGATGCTCATGTTGGTGTGATGTCTGGGCTACTTGAACTTATAGATGATAACGGTGGTAAGATGGATATATATCAGCTAGGAGGAAATTTAATGATGGAAATAGATGATCTTCTTCCTAATATAGAAGGCATATCTATGCTTAATTTTGCGGAGGTAAAAGAAGGAGATATTTTTATAACTGAACTTGGAAAAAAATTTGTGGAGTTAGATAAAGATGAAAGTAAAGAACTATTTAAAAAACAGCTAGAGGGTATATCTACATTTCAATTAATAATGAATGTATTAAATAATAAAAAAAATCACACAATGAAGGAAGAATTTTTTAAGGAGCTATTCAAGCAGAATTTTCCACATCATGAAATTGAAGGAATGATGGATATTATAATTGATTGGGGTAGATATGCTGAATTGTTTACTTATGATCATGATTCAGAAGAGCTTTACTTGGATTTAGAGGAAAAACAAGTAATTTAAATATTTTTGAAGGTTCCATGACAAAATGATATAATTATCTAGATAGCAGTGTAAATTTTGTATTTTACAGGATATAATGGAATATTAGTGAATTGGAGGAACCAAAATGAAAAATTTTGTAACAACTTATTGGTTAAGGAAACATATTGAAGATACCAATTTAATAATTGTAGATTGTAGAGGAGATTTACTTGATGAAAGTTATGGCAGAAGGGGTTATGAACAAGGACATTTAAAAGGAGCCAAGTTTATAAATTTGAGCAAGCAATTATCCTCTGCAGCTGGTGAACATGGTGGAAGAAATCCCCTGCCTGAAATTGATAATTTTAAAAATACAATTGAAGGTTTAGGAATAGATAATGATACTGTAGTAGTAGCTTATGATGAATATAAAATTGCAGGTGCTGCAAGGTTTTGCTGGATGCTAAGACATATAGGACATCAATCTAATTATGTTTTAGATGGTGGAATAGGTAAATGGATAAGTGATGGAAATGATATTTCAACAGATGAGTTAGAAGTACCAAAAAAAGGTGATTTTAAAATAGGTATAAATGAAAATTTAGAAACAAATATGGAACATGTAAATGAAGTAAAATTAAATCCTGAAACTTTGGTAATAGATTCAAGAACAGAAATAAGATATAGTGGAAAAAATGAACCAATAGATAAAATAGCAGGGCATATAAAAGGAGCTGTAAATTACTATTGGAAAGACAACTTAAATGATAATAATACCATTAAAGATATATCATATTTAAAGGAAAGGTTTAAAAATTCATTTGGCAAAAAAGAAGTTATAGTGTATTGTGGTTCTGGAATAGATGCTGCTTTTAATTTTTTGGTATTAGATGAAATTGACGTAAAAGCAAAACTTTATGTTGGCAGCTGGAGTGATTGGATAACTTATAAGGAAAATATTTAGGAGATAAAAAATGAGAAAAAAGTTCTGTATAATATTTTTAATTTTCATTTGTTTAAGTATTATAGGATTCGAATTTTGGATTCAGAAAAGTGCATTTTATAGTAAAAATTTAAAAGAGGTACAAACTAAAAGTGCAAATAGTGAAAAAAAGCAAGAAACAATTAATGAAAAATTACAGAAAGAAATTGCAGTAATAAATTCAAATAAGGATAAAAGTGTTATAAAAAATCGAGAAACTATAGTTCTTGGAGCAAGGAAGGAAGCAGAAAAAAAAGTAAAATATAAAAGTGAATATTATGTAGGCGGATACCCTCCAGATAATGAAGGCGTATGTACTGATTTAGTATGGAGAGCTTTTAAGGATGCGGGGTATAATTTAAAAGATATGGTAGATGAGGATATAAGAAATCATCCTAGTGACTATAAAAGAATTGAAGGAAAACCAGACCCTAATATAGACTTTAGAAGAGTGCCTAATCTTTATGTTTATTTTAAAAAATATGCTCAAAATATTACCACTGAGTTGAAACCTAATGATATAGATAATTTAAAGGAATGGCAGCCAGGTGACATTTTAACCTTTGACAATAAGGAACATATAGCTATAGTTTCTGATAAAAGAAGGACTGATGGAGTTCCGTATATAATACATAATGCACCACCTTATGCTAGAGAAGGCGATGAAATCATGTATTGGATGCCAAAGATAACAGGACATTTTAGAGTTTCAAAATAAAATTTTAAAAATTATAAACCAGATTACTTAATTTAATATTAAAGGTAATCTGGTTTTATTTTATTAGTAACTACTTATTATTTGTTTTGTGATTATTATTTTTGCCAGTGGCATTGTTATCAGTATTTAAGGAATGTATACTGGTGCTATTCCCCATATTTTCTATAGCCTTATTCATTTTTATATTTTTATCTTTTTTATTTCTATTCATAAATTTATACTCCTTTCAATAATAAAAATTGCTAATGTATATTCAGTATACACTATAGGATTTACATATTATCTATGAATATGTATGTTAGAAGAAAGTTTGAATTTATTGCAAATAAGAAATTAAATACAATTTTTCTTTGTTTTTCCCAATTTGTCTTTTATAAATATCAATAAAGCAATAATTAATGTATAAACAATATTAAATAAAGTGACTTTAGGAATAATTTTGTCAATTAGAGCTCTTCTTTGAACTTCGTTCCCAACTTTTAAGCATATGTAAATTATCAAGGGAAAAGTAAAATAGTAAATCATTTGCTTATCTTTTACTTTTATAACATGTGTTAAAACAAATGTAAATGCATAATACTCATTTGCTATAAGTTTAAATATTACTATACTCCATAAAAATAAAAACAATAATCGAAAACTGTTTAGTACTGGTAAATTTACTCCTTCTGTCACCAATAAAACTGGCCATAATGCTTTTAAAGTAACCTTATATCCTAAATAATAAATACATATAAATGTTATCCATGTATAAATGCCCATAGAGATAAATGTAGCTTTCAAAACTATCACTTTAATTCTATTTTTATTTTTTATAATAGGATAAAATAAAAATATTGATTCCATTCCTGCATAAGCATAAGCAGATTTCATACTCCCTTTTAAAATATTTTTATAACCTGATCCTAATATTGGAAGTACATTTAGATAATTTCCATATCGTAGTGCTATTATTAGTGTCAATGCTAAAATAATTGAAAAATATAAAGCAGTATTATTGATTCTTGCTAATACCTTTATTCCTTTATGGTTTAAATAAAAAACTAATAATATTGTTGGAATAAAAATCTTTATTGGTGTTAAAAAAGGTGATGTGTATACCATAAAAACATTACTTAATCCAGTAATAACGAGTATTATATATATACCAAAATTGAACATGAATAAAATATTACATATTGTTCCTAGTATCCTCCCTAAATATTTTTTACCTAAAATTAAAATATTCTCATCAGGATGCTTTTTCACATAATAGATAGATAATAGAGCTAGAATAAGAGGATGTAGACCACCTACAATTACAGCTATCCATCCATCCTGCTTTGCATCTTGTGTCACTGCATTGGGCAATGCTAAAATACCTACCCCTGTTATAAATCCTACTAATATTGCACTGCAATCAAAATCTTCTAGCAAGTTATTTTTAATTTTATCCATTTCCTTTTACGCTCCATGTAAATTTAGTAATGTCCTATCCCTATTTTATCAATTTTCACCTTTACATTTACTTTAATATTTGCATCACTAATTTCCTTATTCCAATTAACTCCACTTTCTCTTCCGTATTTAGCTACACTATACATACCTAATTCTAACAAATCCATTTTATACACTTCCTTCATTTTATTTAAAAAACCATTACACATTTTTTCTATTTCTTGTGACAATAATTCTTCAATTTCTTTCTCTTTTTTCTTATCTATATCTATATCTTTATATAATGTATTTAACACAATATCGCCCTGAAAAATCAAATCGATATTAAATTGATATATATCTTGTTTCTTATTACACCTTACCTTTCTTTTAACTTTTGTATAATAGTTGATATATTCTTCAGGGCTTTGTTGCAGACTTAAAACTCCTTTACCCGATCTTAGTCTTAGCATATTCATAATTTTACTTTCTTCCATAGGTAAGGTATATGCCATTTTATCTTTTTTAAATACTGCCATACCTGAAAGAACAATATCTTTATCCTTTAATTCAATGTAAGGAAGAACCAAATTTCTTCCTTCTGATTCAAGTATTGAATAAATATTTAAAAAAGTATATTCTTTAGGAAAAAAATTATAATTATTAGCACTTTTAATCATGCCTTCTATATAATCAGAAGAACTAGGATAACCTTCTACTGTATGCGCTAGCAGATCTTCTGATTTTCCTTTGCATACTACAATGTTGCTTCTATCATTAATTTGAGGGTTAGCAAAGTTTAAATTAACAAAACTTAATATTCCATAGTCTGCTGCTTCTTCGCCTATTATAACAATTCTTTGAACTCCTATTAAAAGTGGCTTATTGGACTTCAATTGTCTATCTTGTCTGGTTTCTGTTAAACTTTCAGCTTTTCCAGTTATATTTTTACTACTTTCCCCTTTTTGTTCTTTAAATTGATACACGCTAAAAGGAGCAACATACTGTACTTTAGAGTCTGTTTCTTTTTTTATATCCAATCCAAAACCTGAGGATATATTAAATTCCTCCATAGGTGTTACCTGCAATTTTTCTGTATAAATAGAACCTATCATAACTACCAAAAGCAATATTGTTAAATTTTTTCTATTCATCCAATGTCACCTTCTTTTTGCTTATCCTAGGTCTAATACTCTCCTCTTCCTAATTTATCAATATGCACTTGTACATTCACCTTAATATCAGACTTAGAAACAATCTCATTCCAATCTGCGCCAGTATCTCTTCCATACTTTGATGCTGCTAACCATCCTAGCTGCAAGCAATCCACTTTATATTCTTTCTTCATCTTATCCAAAAATTGATAGCACATCTCTTCAACTTTTTTTGCCATATCTTCTTCAAATTTTTTCATTACTTCTATTTTGCCTGTCATATCTTTATATAATTCATTATTTACAATATCACCATTTAAATTTAAATTGATGATAAAGGTATATTTATCTCCATTTTTACTACATTGAACTTTTCTTTTAGTTTTTGCTGCATAATTCACATACTCCTTTGAATTTTTTTGTATAGTTAATATTCCTTTTACCTTATTTTCTCGAAGTACATTCATTATTTTCGTTTCATTCATATCTAAAACAACTCCAAGCTTATCTTTTTTAAAAATTGCCATTCCATCCATTTTAATTCCATCTTTACTTATTTTTAAGTAGGGGCAAATTATATTTTTCCCTTCCGAATCCATTGATAACATAGCATCTTTTATTGTATAATCTCCCGTAAAAAAATTAGAAGTCACTGAATTTTTAATCATGTCACTTATATATTCTCCAGAATTTTCGTATTTTTCTAAATTATATTTTAAATATTCTTCCCCTTTACCTTTACATACTGCTAAAAATGCATTGTCATTTATTACAGGATTCTTAAATACAATATCTATGACAGGTCTAATCCCATATTGAGCATATTTTTCATCAAACAAATAAGCTTTTGAAAGTCCTAAAAAAAATTGTTTTCCTATTTTTTTTTGCCTTTCTTCTCTTGTTTCTCCAACAGTACTTCCTTTTCCACTTTTTACCTCATTTTCAAGACTCTCATCTTCTTTATACATTTTTGAATTGGTAGTAATTATGTACACCATATCTGCCTTTCCAATTTTATTTGCTCCAATTGCTACTCCAGCGGCAATATTAAAATCCTCTGCACTGTTTAATTTCATTTTAGGACCAGTAAAAATTATGAAAAAAAAAGTACAGCATAGAAAGATAATAAATAATGTATTCTTATTTTTTTTCATTTTTATCCTCCTTTTTTATCCATACTAAAGTTGCAATAAAGGTTATATAGAATAAGTTGTATATTGTGCTAAATATAGTAGTATACTGATCTATTTTATCCCTGCTAAGCATATCTCTATAGTAATACGTAGTAATACTAATAATAATAACTGAAATAATGACATATAGTATTTCTTTGTTTTTTATTTTTTTAATATCTTGTAAGATAAATATACATGCATAATAAAAAAGAGCTATGCTTTTTAATTCTATTAATATCCAAAAAAACACAAAAACATATCTGAGATTATTTATAACTTCAACTTTTATACCCTCTATGACTGTGAAAAAACTCCATATTGTTTTCTGAATAATAGTAGTTCCCATATAGTATATGGATATAAAAGTAATCCATGTATATAAAGCGCAAACAATCCCTGTTGCTTTTAAAACTGAGCTCTTTATTTTACTGCTATCATTAATAAAAGGATAAATTAAAAATATAAATTCCATACAGGAATAATTATAAATAGAGCCTTTACTTGATTTTAAAATATTTAAAAATCCCTCTCCAAATACAGGACTTACATTTAATAAGCTTCCCTGTTTTAAAATAGCAATAGAAGGAACTATTATTCCTAATAAAATTAAGAAACTAAAAGAAGATATTTTTCCAAGAACTTTAATTCCTCTAGTGGCAGCATAAACTATAAAAAGCAATAGAACTGAATAAATTTTAAAAAAACTTATTGAAGGTATTGCATATGTTTTTAGAATAATCCCACCATCTGAAATTATGGAAGGAAGATAAATAAAAAAGCTTAGAAGAAAAAGAAAATTTAATATGGTGCCTATAACCTTTCCTAAATATTTTTTGCTAAGTACCAAAATATTTTCTTTTGGGAATTTTTCACTTACATATATAGCAAGAAGTGCTACATATAAAGGATATACCGCTCCTATTATTACAGAAATCCACCCATCTTGTTTCGCAGAAGCTGTAACTGAATTTGGTAAACTTACTGCTGATATTCCAAACACAATTCCTACCAATATATAAGTAAATTCATTTGGAGTTAGTAAATTTTTCTTTTTTATATTCATTACTAATAATCTCCTCTACCTTGTGTATCTACCTTAACCTTTATGTTTACTTTAATGTCTGCATCAGAAACTATTTTGTTCCAGTCATTTTCTTTACGTCTTCCAAACTTCGCAGCACCTTCTCTACCTAAAGATATACAATCTACCTTATATTCCTTTTGCATAATTTTAAAGAAAGCATAACATTGCTTTTCTATGTTTTTTGCCATATCTTTTTCAAATTGTGTTCTTTGACCTACATCCTTTGTTATTTCAGCATACATTTCATTGTTCACAATAGTACCTGTTAAGGTTAAATCAATACTAAAGACGTATTTTCCGCCTTGTTTATTGCATTTTACTTTTCTTTTACCACTTTCACCATAGAAATCAATATATTCTGTAGGGCTTTTTTTCAAAGACACTAATCCTTTTACATTGTTTTCTTTCAGCAAATTAAGTATTTTAGCATTTTCTACGTTCATTTTAGCTATCATTTTGTCACCATTAAAGATAGCCAAACTCATAAGTTCTATTCCTTCCTCTGTTTGTTCAATATAAGGAAGAACTAAATTCCTTCCTTCTGCTCCTATCCTTACATACATATCTATTAACTTGTAGTTATCAGAAAAGAAACTATAGGAATAGCAATTTTCTATAAGGCCGTATATATATTCAGCTGAACTATTATAGCCCTTTGCCTTTTGTTTTAAATAGTCCTGTGGCTTTCCTTTACATACTACAACAAAAGCCATATCATTTATTTCTGCATTTCTAAATCTATCTTCTATCATGGTTTTTACACCATATTTTGCATATTCTTCACTAATTAAAACTATTCTTTCCTCTCCCTGAACAACTTTTTTGTTTAACTTTTCTTGTCTTTTTTGAACCACTTCTCCTATGTTTTCACCTTTTTCTTCAACTACTATATTTGTTGTTGACCCATCAGATTTATATACATTTATACTCAAGGGTAGAATATATTCTATCATTCCTTCACTTTTTTTCTCTATATCATAACCAACGCCCGTAATCATATTTAGTTCTTCAATAGGAAACCTATCTTGGTCAAGTAGAATAAATATATAAAGAAATACACCAATCATAATAATAAAGTATTTTTTCTTATTCAACGTATATCGCCTCTCTTGAAAAATGTAATTATAGCAATAATGGTTATATATAATACATTAAATATGACATAGATTTTTGTAACATATTCTGAAATTTGCTGTCTGTTTATCTCATTTCCATATTGAAACGTTACATATACAAATAAAGGATACATAAGAAAGTAAAGCTTTTTTGCCTTTATTTTTTTTATTAAATCTTTTAAAATATAAATACTTGCATAACAATTAATAGCGCAAGCTCTAAAAGCAATTAAAGTCCATAAAAATATAAAAATATATCTATAATTATTAATTAATGATATGGTTACACTTTCTGACACTAACAAAAAGGACCAATAGTTTTTAGTTACAATATCTGGACCTAAATAATAAATAGTTATAAATGTAGTCCAAACATACATAATTATAACAATTAAAACCACTATGAGAGAGGAAGAAAATATCCTATTTTTCTCTTTAACAAAAGGGCAAATTAATACCATTATTTCTGCTCCTGAATAAGCAAAAGCAGCAGTTATACTTCCTTGAAGTATTGTTCTTAAGCTTACATCAAATAGGGGATAAACATTTTCAATATCAGCGGCTTTTAAAGCAGGTGTAGAGGATAACATAAGAATAATTATAACAACAAAAGTGATTTCACTAATTTTTCCTAGTACTTTTAAGCCTTTATAGGAAGCATACAGGGTTATTAAAAATGTAATACTTATCATCTTTAAAGGAGTTAGAAATCCAATTCCAAAATTACGCATTAAGTCTATATAAATTTTTGGGCCCATTGTTGCAAAATACATGAAATATGTTAAAAAAATTAAGTTCAAAATACTTCCCAAAAGATTCCCAAAATATTTTCTGCTTAAAACTAATATAGTATCATTAGGAAATGCTTTGCTTACATATGTCCATATGATTACTATATATAGAGGATATATTCCTCCTATTGCAGCAGAAATCCATCCATCTTGATGTGCAACTTTTACTACACCGTTAGGAAGTGCAATAATACCCGTACCCACTATAGTTCCCAAAGTAATACAGCCGAATTGACTTTTGGTCAAGAGATTTTGTTTTTCACTAGAGCTTCCTTCCATTTTATTCACTGCCTTTTCTCTTAAACTTATTTCTAAAATTCTTTTGCCTTATAGGGTCTTGATTTGGAATACCCTCTGGTCGTTTGTTCATTTTCCATAATGGTGCTCGAATAAAGGTATCTTTCATATCACTTTTGTGAAATTCTAAATAGGGAACACCTAAACTATCTAAAGAGAAAAGATGTGTTAAAATAAAAAACCATCCCACAGCAATTCCAAATATGCCCATAATATTTGCCAGTATTAACATTGGAAATCGTAAAATTCTAATAGAAAGAGACATATCATAATTAGGAATTAAAAAAGTAGATATAACTGTAATACCAACAACAAGTAATGTAGTAGGACTCACTATTCTTGATTTAATTGCAGTATCTCCTATAATAATACCGCCTACTAAACTTAAGGTTTGGGCTATCTTAGTCGGAAGCCTAAGACCACCTTCTCGTAAAAATTCTACTACTATTTCCATAGCTACAATTTCTAGAAAAGGAGTCAAAGCAATTCCTATTCTAGATTGAACGATAGGTGTAACAAATTTTATAGGTATAAGTTCTACATTAAATTTTATCAGTGTTAAATATATAGATGGTAAAGTAATAACAACAAACGCGGCTATTATTCTTAGAACTCTTACAAAAGAGGATATGATGCTTCTTTGCGTATAATCCTCCACCGCTTGAAAAAATTGCATGAATAGCGAAGGTAATATAAGAGCAACAGGGGCACCTTCCATTATAACTACTATTCTACCTTCTAAAAGATTGGCAACTGCTATATCTGGCCTTTCACTACTCAATGCTTGTGGAAAAACCGTATATGTGTACGTTTCGATACATTCCTCAATATGACCTATTGAAAGTATGCCATCCATATCGATGGAGCTTATTCTTTTTTTTAATTCTTTGAGTACTGCTTTATCTACTATATTATCTATATAAATAATTGCTAATTCATTTTGCGTTCGTACTCCTACATTCAACAGTTCTATGGCCAGGTTGTTATCCTTCAATCTCCTTCGAATCTGAGAAATGTTTGCTTCTAAATTTTCTACAAAACCATCTCTTGGGCCTTTTGCTGCAGTTTCATTTATAGGCTCTGAAATATCTCGTATCATTCCGCCTTTTGTATCAACTATAATTCCTTCTAAAACGCCATTTATTAAGATTAAGCTGCTTCCTGTTTTAAGATGTTTTAATAAAACATTTAAATCCGCCTCTACCAATGTATTGCTCATAGAAATATACCTTTTACAAAGATAATCTGATATATTTTCTTTTCCTGTTAAATTTTCTTGTATATGCATCATAAGTGGATTTAATATATCACGATTAAGAATATCCTTACTGATAAGTCCATCTATATAAATGATAGCTGCGTCTAAAGGCTTATCAATACCAATATAAAAGTGTTTTACTACTATAGGATTTTTATTTCCTAAACCATTTCTAATTAGTCCTATGTTTTCATCAAGATTTCCACTATTCATTAAAATCACCATATCCTTTTTTATGATAGCTATATACCTGGAAATATAAATTTAGAGAACTTTAAAATTTTAAATTGATTTTTATATATTGATTAGTTTCTGTTTTTTTATGTTAAATATTCTAAATAGGCTTATAAAAAAAGTAGATAGGAGTGACATTCTTTTAAAGATGGACTTTTTAAGAAAATGTTTAAGTACATTACTATTTATGAATATGTATGGATGATATAAAGAAAATTCAAATTTACTGTAAATAAAAAATTATATGTAATCCCAAATATGTGTTGACTCTCCTGTTACAGGAGAATATATACTTATTACATGAATGAAAAAATAACTAGTAATTATGCTAGTTATTTTATTTTAAATGTCCAAAAGATACATTAAGAAAGAGGGATTATTTTATGCATATTCATTTAAAAGGACTTAGACAAAATAATTTGAAAAATATATCTATAAGTATTCCTAAGGAAAGGATTGTGGTATTTACAGGTGTTTCGGGATCAGGAAAATCAAGCATTGTATTTGACACAATTGCAGCAGAATCTCAAAGACAGATGAAGGAAACTTATCCAGCATTTATAAGAGGCAGACTACCTAAATATGAAAAACCTCATGCAGATTATATAGATAACCTTACAGCATCAGTTATTCTAGATCAAACAAGGCTTGGTGGAAATGCACGTTCAACAGTTGGAACAATTTCAGATTTATATGCAAGCTTACGATTGTTGTTTTCAAGAATAGGAATACCAAAGGTTGGAACTGCATCATATTTTTCTTTTAATGATCCCAAGGGTATGTGTAAAAAGTGTGCGGGAATTGGTAAAGTTACTGTAATTGATATGGAAGCCATGCTAGATAAGAGCAAGTCATGGATGGAGGGCTGTGTAAAGGATTCTTTGTATGCACCTGGAAGCTGGTATTGGAAGAAGTACAAAGAGTCAGGAATATTTGATATGAAAAAGCCTCTTAATGAATACTCCAGTGAGGAATATAATCTTCTAATATATGGTTCAAGAGATGGAAAGGGTGAACAGGAATATCCAAAAATTGAGGGACTATTTAATCACTATACTCGTTTATATTTAAAAAGAGATACCAGCAATATGAGTAAACATACAAAAAAGAAGTCAGAAAACCTTATAAAAGAAGAACTATGTCCAGTCTGTAGGGGAAAACGACTTAATGAAGAAGTGTTAAATTGTAAAATAAAAGGATATTCCATTGCAGATATGTGTGAAATGGAATTTATAGAACTTTTAAGAGTACTTAAAACTGTTGATGATAAAAGAACGGCTACAATAGTACAATCTATATGTAGTGGTTTGAAAAGAATGATAGATATAGGATTACCTTATCTTCATTTAAATAGAGAATCTTCTACCTTATCAGGGGGTGAAGCTCAACGTGTTAAGTTA
The DNA here is from genome assembly GCF_033561535.1 of Clostridium sp. JS66. Lineage (NCBI taxonomy): Bacteria > Bacillati > Bacillota > Clostridia > Eubacteriales > Clostridiaceae > Clostridium > Clostridium sp. JS66. The sequence goes on from NZ_CP131467.1 coordinate 2,653,823, forward strand.
GTTAGATATATGGGAAGTAGTCTTACAGGAATGACATATATATTTGATGAACCAAGTACAGGACTTCATCCAAGGGATGTAAATAGAATGAATCAGCTGCTAATAAAATTGAGAGATAAGGGAAACACAGTGCTTGTGGTGGAACATGACAAAGATGTAATTTCTATTGGAGACGAAATAATTGATGTAGGTCCATGTGCGGGAAAAGAAGGTGGAAATATTGTATTTCAAGGAAGTTATAAAGAATTATTGCAGGCAGATACGTTGACTTCAAAAGCCATGAAAATAAATGTACCCCTTAAGGAAAAAGTTAGGAAGGTGCAGGGATATTTTCCTATTGAAAATGCAAAATTGCACAATCTTAAAAATATAAATGTTAATATTCCAAAGAATGTAATGACTGTGGTAACAGGTGTGGCAGGTTCTGGGAAAAGCACTTTAATATCTCAAGTATTTGCTGAAATATATAAGGAAGATGTGATAAAAGTAGATCAAGGACCAATAACAGCTACAAACCGTTCTACGCCAGCTACATTTTTAGGTTTCTTTGATGAAATTCGAAAGCTATTTGCAAGTGAAAATGGAGTAGATGAAGGGTTATTTAGTTTCAATTCAAAGGGTGCATGTCCAGTTTGCAAAGGGAAAGGTGTTATTGTAACTGAGTTAGTATTTATGGATCCTGTTATAACAGAATGTGAAGCATGCAGTGGGAGCAGATATGGTGAGGAAGCTTTATCTTACAGATACAAGGAAAAGAATATAGTAGAGGTACTATCTATGACAGTGGAGGAAGCACTAATATTTTTTGAAGATAAAAAGATAAGAAAGACTTTACAGGCAATGAAAGAAGTAGGATTATCATATATGACATTAGGGCAGCCACTTCAAACATTATCTGGTGGTGAAAGGCAGCGCATGAAGCTGGCAAAATATATAAATAAGAAAGGGAACATTTATATACTAGATGAACCAACTACAGGTTTGCACATTTCGGACATTAATAAACTGCTGCAGCTTTTTGAAAAAATGGTTGATAGGGGAAATACAGTTATTATCATTGAACATAATCTTGAAGTGATGAAACAAGCTGATTGGATTATTGATATAGGACCAGATGGTGGCAAAAATGGTGGCCAGGTAGTATTTGAAGGAACTCCAAAGGAGATGTTAGAGAAAAGTAATACAATTACTGCTAAGTGTTTAAGAAAAGAAGTAGCTGGTTAAAAATAAGCAGATTTGAATTTTATTCAAATCTGCTATGTTTCTTAATAGGTTAATTACCTGTAGTTCCAGTTGATCCTCCACTAGGTGTTTTTGGGTCTGTGTTCCCAGTTGATCCTCCAGTTGAGGTTTTTGAACCTGTATTTCCACTTGAATCACCAGTAGATGCCTTTGAATCTGCATTTTTGGTTGTTCCTTCAGTAGATGCTTTTGAATCTGTGTTTTTACTTGTCCCTTCTGTAGATGCCTTCGAACCTGTATTTCCGCTTGAATCACCAGTAGATGCCTTTAAATCTGCACTTTTAGTTGACTCATTATTAGCTGCTTTTGAATTTTCATTTGATTTTTCATTAGATGTTTTTGAGCCTGTATTTCCAGTTGATCTTCCATTAGATGTTTTTGAACTTGGATTTTTAGTTGATCCTCCAGATGAATTTTTAGCATCGGTGGATTGAGAAGGAACTATAGTTTTTTCATTAGAACTTGCTGTATTATTAGGTGTTCCTTTAAAATAAGATTTAGCTAAAACTCCAACAAATACAAGTAAAGCAAGAGAAACAACGACTATTATTCCCTTTTTTATTTTACTAGTTTTTTCATTTTTATAAGGTGTTTTCCTATTTCCTCTATTTAAGTTTCTCTCATCAATTAATGGTCTATCCATAACCATTGTAAAGTCATTTTTTTCATTAGGAGTCATTGGCTCAGTTTTTTTCGACGTATTAGACATTGAATTACTTATATTTTTAGGTATACTAAGCAACGTATATAATAATCCATTTTGTTTTAAAGACTCTATCTGTTTAAAGTTTTCTGGTGACCTGAGTATAATAGCAGGCTTATTCATTTTATATTCATTATCAGAATATACTGTAACCGAAAATTTATCATCCTTACTTAAAAAAGGAATATTGATATCCAAAGTGTTATTATTTATTGAAGAATCAAATTTTAAACCCTTTGTTATTTTTGCATTTGTAAATCTTAAATTAGCTTGAGAACTTTGTATATATAATGTTAAATCATGAATTGTCTTATTTGATACATTACTAACATTAACAACATATGCACAAAGTTTTTTATTATTAATTCTTACAGGCATAGAACTTTTTATAGCACACAATATTCTAGGCGCTAAGTTTTTATAATACTCTAACAGTAAACCAGATATAAATGATATTATTATAGTTATAATTGCAGTCTTTATAATGTTTGCCATATTAATTTTCGCTTCCTTACTTTTTAATTACCTACTAAATTATAAAGTAGATATATATTTGTGTCAAACTTAAAAATTACTTATAATATGTCTAAAAATTTGTATATATCACAAATAAAAATCTTATAGCTAAGATTTAAAATCAATACATATATTTTTTAAGTTCTTAATACAGTATATATGTATTGAGATAAAAATAGAAGTTAAAGAAGCTGTTGCTTAATTTATATAATAGAGTTCCTAATATGTTTTTTTACCAATTCTTTTATCATTTGCATTGTTTCAGGTATATTTATTGTTTGAGGGCATTTTTTTATACATGACATATCTGTACACTTTTTACATAGTTCAGCACTTTCCTGTATATTGAGATCAAGTTTTCTAAGAGCCCAATAATCCTTACCAAGAAAATAGTAATTATACTGCCTAAAAATTATATGTATTTTAGTGCCATATATGCATCTGCATTTTTGACATCTGTCACATGGAATTGGAACAAAATTCTTTTCAAGCACTGATATTACTTGTGAAAAAGTAGGACAATTATAATCTTCAGGTTCTTTTAGCATTACTGCATCGACTTGTTCATCAGTTCCTATACCTATTAATGCACTTGATATAGGATATGAAAGAACACCAGACAAAAGAGTTTTAATAGGGAAGAAGGCTGGAAGTATTCCTGCTGCGTATACTTTATTTAAAATGAATCCTTTTTGTTTAAATAAAGGTTCTAATGCTATTCTATCAAGCATGCCTCTTTCAAGAATGTTTCCACTACCTTGAAGCACATCTACTCTCTTGTCTTTTGCACCTCTTAACAGTATGTCATAATAGTGAGTAGCAACTCCTGTAAATTTAATTTTACCTTCTGACTTAAGTTCATTTAATGCATCGATAGCACCATATTTTCCAAAGGTAATATCCTCATTTTCTTCATCTACCTGATGTACAAAATAAATATCTACAAAGGTACCAAGATTTTTGCAGGACTCATGAACTGCATTATACATTTCATCTCCGTTGAAAAATCTAGATTTGTCTGATATAATAATTTTTTCTCTTCCTACTAAAGCTGCAAATTTGCCTAGTTTTATTTCTGCATCTCCATATTCAGGAACTATGGCAGTATCAAAAAGGTTACAACCAAGTGTAAAGGCATAGTTCATTATGTTTATGGCAGTTTTTTCATCAGGGCTAAAATAGTCAGGTAGTACAGGAACATTTCCACTGAGTATAGGAATTGTTCCAAAACCTATTTCGGATACCTTAAGTCCAGTACCACCTAAAATTCTGTACCTCATGATTCCCTAAAACTGAAGGTATCATCCTTCACTGAAACATGTTCTGGAAGATGTTCAATATCTATTTTTGAGCACCAGGCAAAGGCTCTTGAATCTATTGTTTCAAGGTTTTCTGGAAAATTTATTTCTGTTAGTTCATAACAAAAAGCAAAAGCTTCTTTTCCTATATTTTTAAGAGTGGAAGGCAGGGAAACCTTTTTCAAATTTTTGCATCTGTAAAATGCCTTTTCTGGAATTTCAGTAATGCCTTCTGGTATCTGAATATTTTTTAATGAGGAATATTCAAAAGCCCTCATTCCTATATACTCAAGGTTATTAGAAAGTTCAATACTTTCTAATAGATAACAACCTGAAAATGCAAATTTTTCTATCCTTTTTATATTACCTGCATTTTTTACAGAAACAAGCCATTTACAGTTTTTAAAGGCACTTTTACCAATTGTGACAGTATCTTTGGTTAAGGTTATGTTTGTAAGTAAATTACTATCTTCAAATACATTATCATAGATATCAGTGATACCTTCTGGCAAAACCAGATTGTTGATATTTCCTGTACATTCCACAAGAACATTGTTTTCATCCGTTTTAAAGCAGTTTAAACAATCCATAAAAATTTGCTTTACATTTTGAGGAAGCATTTCATTTTCTCTATCCTGAATTTTTGTTAGTCTATATTCTTTTCCATCAGCTAAGGTTACTTTTTTTAAATTAATACAGTTCCTAAAAGCATATTCTTCTATAATTGTTTTTGAAGAAGAAAAGGTGATTTCTGTAAGATCATAACAATTAACAAAAGCCCAGCCAGAAACTATTTTTACACACTCAGGAATTATTACATTACCATGACAAGAAGAAGCATCAATTAATATGTTATTTACAATTATCATAGGTGTAATAGAATTTTGTTTTTCTAACCACATTGTATTATAAAAAGCTCTTTCACCAATATATTCTACATCTTCAGATATATGTACTTCTTTAAGATTCATTGCATCTTTAAAAACTTCACGTTCAATTCTTTTAATTCCTTTTGGAATATGTACTAAAGAGCCTTTATTTATATATCCAAATAGTGAAAGATTTTCATCTATATTAAAGCAGCTCATTGCGCTATTATATATGGATTTTACTATGTCTGGAATATTTCTTTTAAAAATCACTAAATACTCATCTGTAATATACTTTTTATTGCCAATGTATATTACATTAATAGCAGTACAACCTGAAAAAGCATAACTACCATATTTCAAGCCTTCACCTGATAAAATTATTTCTTTTAAGTTTCCACAATCTTCAAAAGCATGGGAAGCAGCATAAGTGTTTTGGTTTAAGTAAATGTTATTAAGAGAATTACAGCCAGAAAAGGCACTAATACCTATGAATTTTACATTGGAAAAATCAAAGTTTTCTAATGAAATACATTCATTAAAGCAATTATCACCTATATATTGAAGTCTACTGCATTCACAAGTTTTAAGAGCAGCACAGCCGCAAAAAGCTTCCTGCTTTAAAGATACTGTTTCTTGAAGTGTAACATCTTCTAAATTTGTACAGTAGGAAAAGGCTCCTTCTCCTATAATTTCAGCACAGCCACTGACTTTAGCAAGTGATATACACTTTTCAAAGGATTTTTTTTCAATAGATTTTATTGAAGGCAGAACAAGTTTCTTTATACTTTTACATCCACTAAATGCTCCACTGCCTATAATTTTGAGGCTTTCTGGAAGTGTTATACTGGTTATATTATCATTTCCTGAAAAAGCATAAGGAGAAATGCTGACTATTCCTTTGGGAACAATAACATCACCTGTACAGCATTTACCGTCTACCAAAGTATTTGATACTACGATAAGTGATGAATTAACCCTTAAGCTATCTAAAAAAGCAGTATTTCTAAAAGCATCTGCTTGTATGTCTGGGCAATTTAGCTGTATATTATCAAGCTTTTTACAACCATTAAAAGCATTTTTACCTATATGTACGGTGTTTGATGAAGGAACTTGTTTTATAGAACTGCACCCATAAAATGCATTATCTGATATATGCTTAATTTTGCTTTGTGATTTTACACTTTCTAATGACGTGCAATATGAAAAAACTCCTTCTTCTAGTACAGTTACACCGTTAGGAAGTATTACATCTTTAAGTGAAGTACATCCGCAAAAAGCTCTTGAACCAATTTGTACAAGAGAATTAGGGAAGTTTATAGAGGTAATTTTTGTATTGCCATAAAAAGCACCTCCAGCAATGGCAGTTATTCCATCAGGAAGTACAATATTTCCTGAAAGTTCACTTCCATCTATAAATATATTAGATGCTGCATTTTCCGTAAGTTCTTTTATATAAATGCTATCTTCAAAGGCATTTCTGCCAATGTACTCAATGGTGGAAGGAAGATTTACATATTTAAGAGAAATACATTTAAATGCAAATTTGTCACCAATATTCTTAACTCCTTCATCAAAAGTCAGTTTTCTAAGCTTGATGCATTCTGAAAAGACATCTGTTCCACATTCTTTTAAATCACAATTTATTGATGCTGATTTTACACCTGAGTATGTAAAAATGTTATTACCAAGCCTAACTAAGGATTTTGGAAGCGTTATTTCCTTTAAAGAAACACATTTATAAAAGGACATATCACCTATACTTGTGAGCTTTTCTGGTAAGTGCACATTTTTTAGGGAATTGCATCCGTAAAAAGCTAAACTAGCTATTTCTTTAATATTGCTTCCAAATATCACTTCATTTAAATTTTTACATCTATTAAATACTGAGTTTTCTATCTTATTAAGTGATTGTGGCAATTTTACACGTATAAGCTTTACACAGTTTTCAAAGGTTGATTGACCAATATACTCCAGACCTTCTGGAAGTGTAATAGTTTGTAAAAGAACGCAATCAACAAAAGCTTCCTCATGAATTTCTTTTATAGAAGCTGGTAAAATAATTTTGCCAATTATCTCATTACCTGCAAAGGCTTTTTCACCAATTACAGTAATACCTTCAGGTACTACTACTCTTTCTTCCTTTCCTCTATATTGCATTAAGGTTGTTCCACTAATAAAAAAGTTATTCAGCATTTGAGAATGAATTGTATGTATTATCTCAGGAAGATTTTCATTATATTTATCTGGAAGCCCTTTAAGTTCATAGGTGTTTCCATCAGATAATGTGATATATTTTAATGTTGTACAGTTTTTGAAGGCATCTGCATTTATATTTACATCTTCACTAGCAAATTCTACTCTTTCTAAATTGATACAATTTCTAAAGGCTTTACTTCCAATATCCTTTAATGTTTTAGGCAGTTTAACAGACACTATACCTTTTTTATCAAAAAAACAACTTTTAGAAATAGCAGTTATTCCATTAGGGATTTCTACATCTTTAACATTTATAAGAAATCTTAAGAGCATACCATCTTCAATTTTCATCATTCTATATATATCAGTTGCAATTGCTTTAATTACTGGATGTATATTAGAATGTGAAGATATAATATCAATGACACTTTCAACATTATAAACAGTTCCATCTGATAAGGTTATTTTTGAAATTTTACTGCAGCCTGTAAATACATCGCAAATGCAGGACAAGTTTAAGTCATTTGAAACTTCTATTTCTCTTAAATTTGTGTCATTTGAAAAAACTTGCTTGCCAAGTTTTGTTACTCCAGACATAGAAACTTGTTCAAGGTTATCACAATATAAAAATGCACAGCTTTCAAGATCTCTAACTGTAAAAGGCAATTTAACACTATGTAGTGAATGACATCTATGAAAAGCATATTCTCCTATATGGGTAAGCTTTGAAGGAAAGTTGATTTTTTTTAATTTTCTACATCCTTTAAAAGCATCGTCCATAATGTCTGTTATAGTTTCAGGAAGAATAACCTGTTCAATAGATACACATCCTTTAAAGGCACCTTTGCCTATTATCTTCACTCCATTTGGAACTTCAACTAAGGTTTCTCTAAGTGTATATGCTTCTAAAACTCCATTTTGAATAATAAATTTATCTTCCATTAATCTTTCTCTCTCTCTTTGTAAAAAATTTCCTCTAGAATATCTCTAAGTTCTAGTATATTACCAGATTTGTATAGTTCTGTTTTATATTTATTGTTTCCTTTTTTTCCTCTCATTAAGAAAGAAGCAAGTTTTTTGATATAAGAAATTGTAAATGTCTCATCATAGTATTTGGTTGTCAAATCAATTTGTTCAAATATTATGGTGTGCTTATCCTTTTTAATTTTTTTATGTGTAAGTTCACTGAATATAAATGGATTTTCAATGGCATATCTTGCAATCATAACACCATCTGCTCCTGTAAGATCCATCATTTTATCAGCATCTTCCTTTGAAAAAATACCACCATTTGCAATCACAGGTATTCTAACCACCGATTTTGCTTGTTCTATTTGGTCAAAATAGGGAGTACCATTATACATCATATTTCTGGTTCTGCCATGTACAGTAATCATATCTGCTCCTGAAGCTTCACACATTTTTGCAAATTCTGCTGCAATCATTTCATCTTCCTTAATTCCTACGCGAAATTTAACAGTAATTACTTTTCCGCTTTTTTTACAACCTTTAATGATAGAAGATGCTCTTTTTAGATCTCCAAGCAGTGCGCTGCCTTGACCACTTTTAAATACATTTGGCACTGGACATCCCATATTGATGTCTATTATATCAAATTTTGAAAAGTAACCACTTCTTGCCATTTTCTCCATTATCCTTGGGTCAGAACCTATTAACTGGGCAGCTTTTATTTTTTCGCCTGGTGTTGTAAAAAGTAGTTTTTGTGTTGCTTTATCCTTATATTTAAGTGCATTGCAGTTTACCATTTCTGTATAACAGAGTCCTGCGCCTAGTTCGCTGCACAAAATCCTAAAAGGATAGCAGGTATATCCAGCAAGTGGCGCTAGAAGAACATTGCAGGGTATAATTATGTTTCCAATTCTTAATTCTTTTATTTCCAAGTGATACTATCTCCCTTATGAATATATTTACTTATTTATTTTTTATATAAATGTTAATACTTATACTTTCATAAAACAATCACATTAACAAAATTTTTTCGTTAGCTATATTTATATACTTTCACTAAATTGAGAAAAATGCAAATCATAATTAGAGTAAATAACATTTTATTATAAATTCTTAAGGGGGTAATATTGTTAATAATTTTTAATTATTATTTATAAATTTTAATTTTAATCTTCTTTTTATTTAATAAAGTTTTTTTACAATTAGATTATATTAAAGAAACTGAAAGGGGATTTAAAAATGAAAAAAACAATAATATCTGTATTAACCGCCTCATTAATATTAGGAACTTCTACAATTACATTGGCAGCAGATAATACAAGTGTTTCAAGTACAAACAATTCTACATCAGTTACGCAAACTGCAGGACAAACTTCAGCTAAAAAGCAATTTTATTCCACAGTTTATAAGGATAAGATGGCAGCTATAACAGATTTGAGAACTCAAACTAAAAATGCATTAGATTCAAATAAAGCTGTATCAGATAAAATAAAAAGTGCAATGAAATCAATGAGTACTTCTAGTGACTTACAAACACAAGTTAAATCAGGAAAGGAAAAATTGAAAAATGATTCAGCTGAGCTTAAAACTTTAGTTCAACAAAGAAATACTTTGCGTAGTCAGTTAGAAACTGCTAAAAAAGCTAAAGATACATCCACTATAAGTAGTTTACAATCACAAATAAAATCATTAAGCTCACAAATAGAGACTGCAAAACAACAGTATCAGACAGATAAATCAGCAGTACAGCCTTTAACAACACAATTAAAGACTGCTAATGATGCAAGAAAACAAAAACTTCAACAATTACAGCCTTTAATACAACAGAATAAAGATTTGCATCAAAAAATAGCTCAAGAAGAAGCAGCTAAGAATAAATTATGGGAATCATATAAGGAACAGGTAAAATCAGGAGATTTTACTTCAGCAGGAAATACTCTTCAAAGCATTATAGATGCCAAAACTCAAATTCTTAATGACATAAAGACCAAAGGAGATACATTGAATCAATTGCTTAGCAGCATAAATTCTTTAAATGGATCTCAACAATAAATAGTATTTGATATCAGCCTCGGTGGGAATAAGGGGATAAATGTATTAATAATATATTTATTCCCTCATTTTTTTATAATAACTTTTTTATGATATTAAGTCCTTTTAGAATTTAGGTATTTTTTTCTGAAATCTAATGATATAATTTTAAATTAAGGAATAATGCTAAACATTAATTTATGTATCTATAATAAAAGGAGTGCTTAATATGAATAAAGGAAAAATTCTTATAGTAGATGATGATAAAGATATTGTAAATTTAATAAGTGATATTTTAGAAGATGAGCTGTATCAAGTGGACAAGGCTTATAGTGGCCAGGAAGCTATAAACAAGGTAGAAAAGGAAAGTTTTGATTTAATTATTTTGGATATAATGCTTCCAGATATTGATGGTATAGATGTATGCAGAAAAATAAGAGATAACTTCTTAGGAACAATAATATTTTTAACTGCTAAGAATAGAGGCGTAGATAAAATAGTAGGACTTGAAATTGGAGCGGATGATTATATAACTAAGCCATTTGATGATGGTGAACTATGTGCAAGAGTAAAGGCACATTTAAGAAAGCAAAAAAGGTTAAGCAGCTTGAACTTAAAAAATGATGAAACAATTAGGTACAAATCCATAGAAATAAATAAAAATTCCTTTGAAGTTTTTGTAGATAGACAAAGAATAATTTTGTCTACAAAGGAATTTCAAGTACTTTACTATATGATTGAAAATCATAATATAGTTTTAACTAGAGAACAGATATATAATAATGTGTGGGGAAACGGAGATTTTGGTGACATAAATACTGTCACTGTACATATTAAAAAGTTAAGGGAAAAGATACCTGGCTGTGATAGATTTATAAAAACCGTATGGGGAATTGGCTACAAGTTTATAGGAGAAAGGCTATAATGTAATATTTTTTTATTTAAAAGGATGGGCGTTAAAATGAAAAATATATATCAAAAAATAGCTTTATTGTTAGCCTTTGGATTCTTTATTCAGCTTATAAGTTTTGCAATTTTTTATAGACAAGTTGTTATAAATAGGGTAATTACAGAAATAAATTATCAAGAAAATAGAAGACAATCTATTTTACAGAAAGCTATTGATGATGTGCAAAAATATCGTAAAAAAACAGATAAATTGGAAAAGGTTATGGATGAAGCATCTAAAAAATATAATACTAATTTTGTAGTTAAGGATGTAGAGGAAAATACAATATATGCTTCTAAAAAACCTAAAAGATCAAGTACTAGCATAGAAAAAGAGGGATATTTAAAAATATCAGGAAAAGTAGAATATATTGTTTATGGATATTTTCCAGCTAAAATATATGATAGTGATATTGCTGTAAAAGGACAAAATATCAGAATCTTAATAGTTACAATTATATTAGTCATTTCTTTATTAGTTCTTTTTACAATATATAGAGTTATAGCTAATCCATTGAAGAAATTAAGTAAGTCTGTTAAGGGGATACAGTACGGAAACACTTTAGTTCAAATCCCTTATTATGGCAAGGACGAACTAGGTCTTTTGTGCAGAAACTTTGAAGATATGGGAAAGAGACTTAAAGCATCAGAAGATAACCAGCAAGAACTTATTCAAGCTATATCTCATGATGTAAAAACACCTTTGACTTCTATTATGGGATATTCAAAAAGACTTATGGAAGGTAAGGTTAAGGAAGAAAAACTAACAGACTATTATGAAATTATTTATAAAAAATCAACAGATTTAAAGCTGCTTTTAGAAGAATTAGAGGATTATTCTAACATAAATTCTTGCAGTAAATATAATAAAGAATTAATAAATTGTAATAAAATGTTTGAGAACTTAATGCTGGATTTAAAAACGGAATTACAGAACAAAAATGTTAAGTTTAATTATTCAAATTTAATAGATAAGAATTTACTTCTAAAATTTGATGTAAATAAAATGAGAAGAGTTTTTGTAAATTTAGTAGATAACTCAATTAAATATGCAGGTGAAGGATGTATTATTAATATAACAGGCACTAGTAATGAGAAGGTATTGAGATTTGAAGTTAAGGATAATGGAGAAGGAGTTAAAGAAGATTGTATAGACAAAATTTTTCATAAATTTTATAGAGTAGATTCTTCCAGGTCTAGAGAAAAAGGCGGAACTGGATTGGGACTTGCTATATGTAAAGACATTGTAGAAAATCATGAAGGTTTTATAAGAGCAGAAAATTTACCTGATAAAGGATTGTGCATACTGATTGAGTTTAAAGTGAAATGAGTAGTTAAGTGTAATTTATAATAAAAAATAGTTTTATTATCAGGATACTGTTATATAAGATTATTAAAAGGGCTGTGGTATTAAGTAATTTATATACAATAATATTGTTTTCTAAACAAAAACTCAAAACAATATACTGTATTATTTAAGCTTAGTTCCACAGCACCTTTTAAATTAAAGCCTCATTAGTGCATATATTTTTCTACTAATTCGTAACATCTAGATCTTGTTGTAGCTGCTAATGAACCAGTATACAATACTGATTCCATTGAGCCGCCTTTCATTTCTGATGCTGATTTTTCAGCTTTAGCATCTCTATTTGATATCCATTGAATTTCTTCGCTTTGCAAATTTTTCATATCGTTAGCTGATAGTTGCCCCTTCAGTACACCGTAAATTTCATTCAAAGCGGCGTCCCATTTCTTATATCTTTCATTAACAGAAGTTCGCATATCTGCTGTTGTTCCAGAAGCTTCTTTTTCATCTAAATATTTTAGAGAATTTTCAATGTTAGCTAATTTATTTTCATATTGTTGTTTTTGGCCTTGCGGCTGTATTGAATTTTTACTTTCTTCTGTTTTAGCTGATTCTGAATTAATTCTTTCTTTTAATTTGTTAACAGTAACTTTTTGAGATTCACTGAGATCGTTACTATTTAATTTTTGCATCAATGACTTTGCATCATCATACTTCTTTTCGTCAATTAAGGTAACCAACTGACCAATGATGCTATCCACATTATCTTTAGTACTTTTTTTATCTTCTACTTTAGTATTTGAATCATTAGCATTTCCTTTTGTTGATTCGCTGCTTTTACATCCTACTAGTCCTAGCGCTAATAACAAAGCTAAAATTCCTGCTATTTTTTTCATAGTTTCCATCCTCCTATAACAAAATAATGATTTGTAATAATATTTTGATTTTATGAAAGATCAATTTTTTAGTATTCATAAAATAAGCAATGAGGATTTTTTGCTTTTTAACGTTGAATTTAGCTACTAGTAATTATATCATAATTTTTTTCAGTGGTATCGTAAAAAATGTCGCAGAATTCAATTTAGAAATAGAGATAACAATTGGAGAAGTTTTTATTACCTTAAAAGAGTAGGAAAATAGTAAATATTATAGAAAATTCATTAAATTTCGACATAAATATATGCATATTGGTATAATAAAATAAATATTTTAGGAGTTTCTTAAAGTAGGAGGGATTTTATGAAGGTTGTAATTATAGGTGGAGTTGCTGCAGGTATGTCAGCTGCGTCTAAAATTAAGAGAATTGATAAAAGTGCTGAGATTGTAGTTTATGAAAAAGGTTTATATTTATCTTATGGTGCTTGTGGACTCCCTTATTATGTAGCAGGTATGAACGAAGACCATACTAAGATGATAGCAAGAACTAAGGAAGAATTTCAAAAATCAGGAATGAAAATAAATATTAAGCATGAAGTTATCAAGGTCATACCAGAAAATAAGGAAATTTTAGTTAAGGATTTAGAAGAGGAAAGAGTATTTACAGATTCCTATGACAAACTTATGATAGCTACAGGTACTGTACCAATAGTACCGCCATTAAAAGGTAGGGGTTTGAAAGGAGTTTATGTACTTAAAACTTTAGATGATGGATTAATATTAAAAAAAGCTGTGGAAGCTCCAGAAGTGAAAGATATAATAATTGTTGGAGGAGGATACATAGGTATAGAAGCAGCAGAAACATTATCCAGGAAGGGTAAAAATGTTAGAATTGTAGAATTGGCATCAAGAATAATACAACCTTTTGATGGTGAAATAACCGAAATGGCATCAGAGATTATGATGCAAGGCGGAATCAAACTTAATTTAAATGAAAAGGTTGAAGAAATAATTGGTTCTGAAAAGGTTATAGGAGTAAAAACAGACAAAGGAAGTTATGAAGCAAATATAGTTATACTAGCGATAGGGGTAAAACCAGCTACAGAATTTTTAAAAGATTCAGGGATTGCACTAGCTAAAAATGGTGCAGTTGTCATTGATAGAGAAATGAGAACAAATATTGATAGCATATATTCAGCAGGAGATTGTGCAGAAGTATATAACAAAGTAAAAGAAGAAAATTCCTTTATACCACTAGGAACTAATGCAAATAAATGTGGAAGATTAGCTGGAGAAAATATTACAGGTAAGCATAATAAATATGTAGGAACCCTTGGAAGTACAGCTATTAAAATTTTAGATTATGAGGTAGCAAAGACTGGCTTATCAGAAAGTGAAGCAAAAGCTTTAGCTATTAATTACAAAACTGTATTTGTTAAGGCAAGTGATCATCCAGGATACTACCCTGATTCAACACCTATTTGGATAAAACTTATATATGAGGAAAGAAGCAATAAAATTTTAGGGGCACAGTCCATAGGTAAAAAAGGAGTAGTGCTGAGAATAGATATGTTTGCAATAGCAATTCATAATAATATGACTACAATGGATTTAGGCATGACAGATTTATGTTATGCACCTCCTTTTTCAGGAGTATGGGATGCAGTTCATATAGCATGCAATGCAGCTAAATAGCAGCAATATAGAGCTTTTAATGGATAAATAGATACTTAAATTGAATTTATAAACACTTGATAATTGCTAGTGAATGGTTATTTTTGTCCACTACCAATTATCAAATGCTAATTATAATTAAATTGCTTTACATATTTGATAAAGTCATCAATAATAAGTGGTTTACTAAAATAATATCCTTGTAATTCATCACAACCTTCCTCCATTAGTCTGTTAGCTTGCTCTTTTGTTTCCACTCCTTCTGCAACTGTCTTTAGATTAAGAGTTTTTGCCATAGAAATAATATTTGAGGTTAAGTTCTTATGATTTGTACTTAGAATATCATCTATAAAGGACTTATCAATTTTTAAATAATCTACAGGTAAACGAGCTAAATAGCTGAGAGAAGAAAAGCCTGTACCAAAGTCATCTATTGAAATTTCAATTCCTAGTTTCTTTATTTCTAGTAAACTTTGTATTGCACTTTCAGTATCCTGTAATAAAAAACTTTCTGTTATTTCAATTACTAAATTAATGTTTTGAGAATCATTTTCCTTGAAAAGTTCTTTGATTTTTGAAACTAAGTTACCATTTTCAAATTGTTTTGATGAAATATTAATTGATAATTTAATATTAATGCCATTGTTTTTAAGTACTTTATCAATTCTAAAAATTTCTTCTAATATCCAGTTACCAATAGGTATTATCATTCTATTAGTTTCAGATACAGGGATGAACTTATCAGGTGTAAATATTTTACCATCTATTGTCTTCCATCGAATAAGTGCCTCAGCACCAATTATTTTAAATCCATTTTCAGTAAAAATAATTTGTGGCTGAAGATATAAATTGAATTCATTATTATCAAGAGCCTTATTAAGCTTTATTTGCATTTCAAGAATTTCATGGTTTCTTTTTTCAATTTCATCTGAAGAAAATGAATATTTTCCTTTCCCAGATTCCTTTGCATCATACATGGCTGCATCTGCTTTTCTCACTAAACCTTCAACAGTGGATTCATCATATGGTGCTAGTGCTATCCCTATACTTACTCCTAAAGTTATTTCGCGTCCAAGTATACTATAAGGAAGCAATATTTTTTCAATAATAGATTCTGCTGCAGCTTTTGCATCTTCATGTTTGTTCACATTTTCAAGAATTACAGTGAACTCATCTCCTCCTAATCTTGATACAGTATCAGACTTACTAATACTAGATTCAATTCGAGCTGCAACTTCTTTAAGAAGTAAATCTCCAGCTGCATGACCCAAGGAGTCATTGATAACTTTAAATCCATCTAAGTCCATAAAAAGTAAAGCTATTGCTCTTTTATTATTGTTTGCCCTTATGAGTGCACTTTCAAGTCTTTCATAAAATAAAGTTCTATTTGGTATTCCAGTTAATAAATCATAATAGGCGAGACTTTGAAGTTTGGCTTCTGTCTTTTTTATTTTACTGATATCTGTAGAAATAGCGATATAATTTTCTACCATACCACCTTGTTTCTTTAAACATGTTATTGACATCCATTCTGGATATACTTTACCATCCTTTTTTCTATTCCAAATTTCACCTTCCCAATAACCATTAGTAAGCAAATCATTCCACATATCCAAATAAAAGCTCTTATTATGATGATCAGATTTAAGTATTCTTGTTTTTTTGCCAATTAACTCTTCTTCTTTATATCCTGATATTCTTTCAAAAGAATTGTTTACTTTGGTAATATTTCCTGAACTATCTGTTATTAAGATGCCTTCCATTGCAGTACTAATTATTCTATCTGAAATTGATAATTCTTCATTTAATTGTTTAAGATTGTTGGTGTATTCTTGTATCTTTGTTACATCGTGAAACATGAATAATGTTCCAATTTGTGATTTGTTTGTATCCAAAATAGGAGATTTATACATTGTAAAATAAAAAGTTTTGCCATTAAGATTAAAGGAAAGCATGGATTCATTGCTTGAATCCTTTGATGTAGCAGTAAGTTTTATATCTGGTAAAAAATCTAATATTTTATGAATTTTTGTTCCTATAAAATTCATTTCTTGTTCAGTATTAATTTTTTTATTTTTATGTCTTAAAAATTTTATAAATTTAATGGCTGCTGGATTTATATCTACTATTTTGTTAGAAGAATCTACCACAATAATAAAGTCTTTAATATTTTCTATTAAAAGGTCTCTAGCAATTGGTACTACTATTGACTTAGGCATGTGGAATGATCCCCAGTATAATATAATCAAGGTTAATAGTACACAAATTGAAGTTATATCTATAAAAGTTGATTGAAATTTAGGGCTAATAAACAAAAAATTCATTGCAATGGATATAAGTGTGCCTATAAAAATGAATGTACTTTGCCTACGGTATAATTTTGAAGACTTTATTGTTATGTTCATAAGAATATAACATCCAATTAAAATACTTGAATATGAATAAATTATATGAATATAAAAACCCACGTCTGGAAAAAACGAAAATACTGGAATATCCTTAGCATAGGATATGCTAACGTGTGACATAAATTTATAAGGTATTTTGTTAGAGATCAATGATAATAAAGATAATATTGGTACAATAAAAATTGCTAGTGTGTAGTAAATGGTATTTTCATTTTTGCTAGCATATTCTCTTACCATTAAAAGGTAAAGCGGAGAAGCAAATATAATACTTATAAACTTTGCTTTCTGAAATAATATTGCAATTTCACTTATTCTAATATAATAACTAAGGATTTCCATGAAAATCCAGAAAGAAACAAGTATAGTACATTTGATTAATACTCCTCCAATATTAACATTTCGTACCCTATATAAAAAAACTAATAAAATTATAGAAAGTATAAAACTTAAATCGAATAAAACTTCATACATTATTGCACTCCCCTAAACTAATCCAATTACTGTTTATAAATTATTTGAAGTCATATTATGTATAATTTCAACATATTTGTACAATTTATATTTAAAATATGCTGTAATTTGTATAATTATTTAATATATATATTATAACAAATATGAAGTATCAATTAAATTGTCAATTAAAATATAAATTTCTAAGTTTATATTTACATTTCCATAAAGCATATAAGTTGTGTGTTAGATGCTACTTTCTGAATTTTCATAAAAATATATATGATTGTTTCATAATGTTTAAAAAGTATTTCAAAATAGATGTTTAACAAAGATAATGCAGTTGATGTATATGTGAAAAAAAGTAAATTATATGTTGAAAAATGAATTATAACATTAAAAATAATGCAAAAAACAATTTTAATTAGTAACTTTATAAGATATAATGTAATAAATGTAGTATTTTGAAAGTAGATCAATGTTCATGTAGAATTGTTACAAAAAAGTCAAAGCAAATATAATTATGGAATTTATGTGTAGGGGGAATTTGAAAATTATGAGTAGACTTGGTTTAAAAGTTCTTAAGCTAGTGTCCATAGTAGTTGGAATTGTTGTATTAATATCTTTTATAAGCTATGGCATTATATTTAAGAATGTGGAGGTGAAGTTGAAGGATAGTGCTAAAGCATCTATTGTAGAATCAATTAATGCCGTTGATAAAGATAAAATAGAAAAAGTATTAAAAGATAACTCTAATAAATCTAAAGAGTATAAAGAAGTATTAAATTCAATGACAGTATTTAAAGCAAAAAAAGATATAAAAAACTTTTATATTTATATAAAGAAAGATGATAAAAATGTTCAATTTCTTTTTGATGCTTCACCAGAACCTGCTGAATATATGGAAAACTATGAAATGCAAAAGGAAATTTCTAGTGCTTTTGAGGGTAATATTGTTGTTAGTGATAAACCATATTCAGATAAGTGGGGAACATATGTATCAGCCTATGCACCAATAAAAAGTTCATCTGGACAAGTTATAGCTATTATTGGAGCTGACGAGGATATTTCAACTTTTCAAAATATTAAACAGTTATTTTTTAGGATAGCCATTTTAGAAATCATAGTTGCTATTATCATATCTTTATTATCAGTATGGTTATTTTCAAAGAAATTAAAGTATAATATTGGCATAATTCAAAACAAATTAGAAAATATGAGTAAAGGAAATTTACAAGGAAATATTGAGATAAAAACAAAGGATGAAATTGAAGAAATAGCAAATTTTTTAAATGATTTTAGATTAAAGGTTAATGATATGTTAATAAATATAAAAAATGATGTAAGTACTGCACAGGAAAGTTCAGATGGTTTATATAATACAGCTAAGGATATAGCATCAGTTTCAGAGCATGTTGCTTCAATTACGCAGGGAGTGTCGGAAAATTCCGTAAAACAAGCATCAGATATTTTTAACATAAAAGAAAACTTCAATGAATTTGGAAGAGTTATAGATAACACTGTAAAAATAGTAAATGAATTTGATACTATGGCAAATAATATTAAAGAAAAATCTAAGGAAAGCAGTAAGGATGTAAGTTTGTTAATAAATTCAATAAATGATTTAAATATTCATTTTAAAGCTGTTATAGAGAAAATTCACGGATTAGGTTCTAGTATTAACAAAATTAATGATATTACAAATTTAATAAATGATATATCAGATCAAACCAATTTACTTGCGTTAAATGCTAGCATAGAAGCAGCAAGAGCTGGGGAATCAGGCAAGGGATTTAGCGTTGTAGCAGAGGAAATTAGAGTACTTGCAGAACAATCGAAAATATCCTCTAAAAACATTAGTGAGCTTTTAAAAAATCTTTCAGAGCAAAGTAGTATGGTTGTAATTAATACTAAAAATGTAGATTTTCAATTTTCAAATCAAATTACAATTGTAAATGGTATTGCTAGTTCTTTTGGTGGAATAATTGGTGATATGGAAAAATTGCTGCCAGGAATAAATTTAGTCAATAACTCTATGCTTGAAGTAAATAGTAAGAAATCTATAATATTAAGTAATTTATCAGATTCATCTTCTGCTTCAGAAGAAATTTCAGCATCTTCAGAAGAGATAAGTTCTTTATCTGAGGAATTAAACGGCTCCACAGAAGAAGTTAGTAATGCTGCTGAAAAACTATTAGGTATGGTTAATGATGTAATGAATAACGTAAATAATTTTAAAACAGAAGGTAAAAGCTTAGATTAACAAAAAAATCCTACGGTTTAAAGAATCGTAGGATTTTTATTTTTCTCTATTTAATCTTCAGCAAGTAAGATTCTCATATGTATCCTCTCCATTTTCATGTTGTATTTCCTTTATCATATCTGAAATAGTCTGTAAATTCAAATCTGTTGAGGCAATTTCATCTGCACATCGTTTTAATTCTTCAGCAATCATTTTTTCATTGGGAATATTCTTCTTGTACTTTAACTGATGCTCTAAGCTTGCCCAACAATCCATTGCAATAGTACGTATTTGAATTTCACAGTAAACCATTTCAATTCGGTTTTCCAAATGTAATGGTACTTGCAAGATCATGTGGTAACTACGATAGCCATTAGGTTTAGGATTGCGAATATAATCCTTTTCCTTAATAACCTTAATATCCTGCTGATTTTTTAGCATATTTACAATCCAATAGATATCATCTAAAAATGGGCAAATGACGCGGATTCCAGCTGCATCATAAATTTCCTTTAAAGCACTATCCACTGTAACAGGTAAATTTTTTCGCTTTAATTTTTCTTTCATACTACTTGCTGATTTAATTCTAGCTTTACAGTGTTCAATAGGATCTTTACATTTTTGTGCTGCTTTATATTTTCGAATAATATCTAATCTAGAAAGGACCTCAATAATTGCTCCTTCTAATAGGATATAAGATTCTTTATAGAATTCATGCTCTGGTGACAGTGTTTCATATTTTATATCATAATTATGTTGTTGCATTAGGTATTCCTCCTTGCAGAAATAATTGTTTTTAGCTCTTACTATAAAATATACCATTGCAACCTTAAATATACTTTAAAAAAATCAAAAAAATTATAAAAAGGTATTGAAAGAATAATAATGCTTTGATATAATAAACACATAGCAAATCAAGTACAGTGTTTTAGAAAGATTCTGAAAAGGTTTGCGAATTATAAAAAATAAATATTAACATTTGCGTGTTACTGATTCGATCAGGCATGAGCAAAGGTTGTTTTAGATTATATTTATATCTATTTATACTAGTCGGATAGATATAATATAGTTTTAACTACCTTAGCTCATGCCTTTTGTGTTTTGTGGCACAATAAGAATAGTTAATTGATTAATCTAAATTATAAAATGAATACAATTAGCGTAAAAATAGAAAATGAAGGGGGACAATTATATGTCTAAAAAAGGTAGTATTTTTGGTAAGTTACAACAAATTGGTAAAGCGTTAATGCTTCCAGTTGCAATATTACCAGCTGCAGGTATCTTGCTTGCATTTGGTAACATGTTTCAAAATCCGGCTTTCTTAAGTCATGCAGCATTTTTAAATAATCACGCATTCCAAACTTTTGCTAAAGTTATGGAGCAATCAGGAGATATTATTTTTGGTAATCTTTCATTATTATTTGCAGTAGGTGTTGCAGTAGGACTTGCAGGTGGAGAAGGCGTTGCAGGACTAGCAGCAATCGTTGGTTTCTTAATAATGAACAAGACTTTAGGAATAGTAGCAGGAGTTAGTTCACAGTTAGCAAGTGGCAATAATCCAGCTTATGCATCAGTTTTAGGTATTCCATCATTACAAACAGGTGTATTTGGTGGTATTATAATTGGTATTGTAGCAGCGCAGCTTTATAAGAAATTCTACAATATAGAGTTGCCTTCATATTTAGGTTTCTTTGCAGGAAAAAGATTTGTTCCAATTGTAACAGCAGTAACATCTATATTTATAGGAATTATACTTGTATTTGTATGGCCACCAATCCAATATGGATTAAATACATTTTCACACAACATGATTGATGCAAATCCTACATTGGCGGCATTCGTATTTGGAGTTATTGAAAGATCATTAATACCATTTGGATTACACCACATATTTTATAATCCATTCTGGTATCAATTTGGAGAATATGCAAGTAAAGCAACTGGTCAAATTGTAAGAGGAGACCAAACAATATTTATGGCTCAATTAAAAGACTTCACTCAATTTGGTATGCTTAGCAACGGTGGTACACAATTTACATCAGGTACATTTATGGTAGGTAAATTCCCATTCATGATGTTTGGATTGCCAGCAGCAGCACTTGCAATGTATCATGAAGCAAAACCAGGAAAGAAGCTTATTGCAGGTGGTATACTTGCATCAGCAGCATTAACTTCATTCTTAACTGGTATAACAGAACCAATAGAATTCTCATTCTTATTCGTTGCACCAGCGTTATTTGCAATACACGCTGTATTTGCAGGTTTATCTTTCATGACAATGCAATTGCTAAATGTTAAGATAGGTATGACGTTCTCTGGAGGTTTAATAGATTACATGCTATTTGGAGTTATACCAAATAGAACAGCATGGTGGTTAGTAATACCAGTAGGTTTGGTTTTTGCAGTAATTTACTACTTTGGATTTAGATTTGCTATAAGAAAATGGGATCTTAAGACTCCAGGACGTGAAGATGATGATGAAGAAGAAGTAACAACAAGTGATGTTCAAAAGTCAGAATTGCCAGCAGCAATATTAAAAGCATTAGGCGGAAAAGAAAATATAACTAATTTAGATGCTTGTATAACTCGTTTAAGAGTAAGTGTTAGTGATATTAAAAATGTAGATAAGGCTGAACTTAAGAGATTAGGAGCAGCTGGCGTTATGGAAGTGGGAAATAACGTTCAGGCTATATTTGGAGGAAAATCTGACCAGTTAAAGACTCAAATTAAAGACATTATGGCTGGAAAGGTTCCTGTAGTTGAAAAAGATTCAGTTAAAAAAGAAGTGGCAGCAACAAACTCAGATGATAAAACTTTTGTAGCTCCACTAGATGGAAAGATATTACCTATAACAGAAGTTCCAGATGAAGTTTTTTCACAGAAAATGATGGGTGATGGATTTGCTATAGAACCAGCAAATGGTGAAGTTGTATCACCTGTAAATGGAGTAATAACAACTGTTTTTCCAACAAAACATGCTATTGGAATAACTGCAGCTAACGGAAATGAAATATTAATTCATTTTGGTATAGATACAGTGAATTTAAAAGGTGAAGGACTAGAAGCTTTAGTAGAGCAAGGAGCTGAAGTTAAAGCAGGTCAGCCTATATTAAAAGCAAACTTAGATTTAATAAAAGATAAAGTTCCAACACTAATTACTCCAATTGTTTTCACAAATTTAGCTGAAGGTCAAACAGTTTCAGTTAAAGCTGGAAGCCAAATAAAGCGTGGACAAAAGAATATAGTAACTATTAAATAGTGAGTTTAAAAAGCCAGTGTATATTAAACATATATACTGGCTTTTTTAGTTAAGATGTTAGTTTATAAAATATATAACTTGAATGGCATTATCAAAAAATGTTATAGTTATCATACACAAAACCAATAAAAAAGGAGTGTTACTATGAATCCAATAGAGAATATTTTAAAAGAATTTTCGCCAATTATTCTAGATGGTGCATTAGCTACAGAACTTGAAAATAGAGGATGCAACATAAATGATGCCCTCTGGTCGGCTAAAATACTTGCTGAAAATCCTAAAATGATAGAAAAAGTTCATTATGATTATTTTTGCGCTGGTGCGGATTGTGCTATTACTTCAAGCTATCAAGCTTCCATTGAAGGCTTTGTAAAAAAAGGTTTTTCAAAAGATGAAGCAAAATCACTTATAAAAAGATCTGTTACAATTGCTAAGAAAGCAAGAGATGATTTTTGGAAAGAACCGTCTAATAGAGTGAACAGACCCATTCCGTTAATTGCTGGTTCGGTAGGCCCTTATGGAGCTTATCTTGCTGATGGTTCTGAATACCGTGGTTACAGCAACATTAATCAGGAAAATTTGATTAATTTTCATAGACCAAGAATGGAGATTTTAGTAGGAGAAAAAGTGGATATACTTGCTTGTGAAACATTACCTAGTCTTTTAGAGGCAAAAGCTATTGTTAAATTACTTAAAGAATTTCCTGAAACTTATTGTTGGATAAGCTTTAGCTGCAAAAATGCTCTTGAAATAAGTGATGGAACTCCAATTTCTGAGTGTGCAAAATTCTTGGATAACTGTGAACAAGTTGCTGCAATTGGAGTAAATTGTACTGCTCCTCAGTATGTGCAATCCTTAATTGAAGAGATTAAAAAGAATTCTGATAAACCTGTGGTAGTTTATCCAAATTCAGGTGAAGAGTATGATGCTAACTCCAAAACATGGCATGGTAATTCATCTTGTGAATCCTATAGTTGCAATGCCAAAGGTTGGTTCGATAAGGGAGCTAGTCTTATTGGTGGCTGCTGCAGAACTACTCCAGAGGATATTAAAGCTATTGCTAAATGGGCTAGATAGTTATATGGAAGGATAAAATATCATAATAGAACTATCTAAAATAGAGGATAATTTAATTAGGGATTGGTTAGATATGCTAGCCAATCCCTTTTTACAAGTAAAATTATTTAATACAATCTAGAGCTTGTGAAATATCAGAAATTAAATCTTCTTTATCTTCAATTCCACAGCTGATACGGATTAATTCTGCTGGAACACCAGCTTCCTTTAATTGCTCATCATTCATCTGACGATGTGTACTTGTTGCAGGATTTAGACAGCAGGTACGAGCGTCTGCCACATGTGTTTCAATGGCTGCAAGCTTAAGATTTTTCATGAATATTTCAGCTGCTTCACGACCACCTTTTAAACCAAAGGAAACAACACCACAGGAGCCATTTGGAAGATATTTTTTTGCAACTTCATAGTATTTATCACTTGGTAGATCGCAGTAGTTAACATAAGCAACCTTTGGATGCTTTTGAAGAAATTCTGCAACAGCCTGACCGTTTTCGCAATGACGCGGCATGCGTACATGAAGGCTTTCTAGTCCTAGATTTAGGATGAATGCATTTTGTGGTGATTGAATAGAACCAAGATCACGCATTAGTTGAGCAGTACATTTGGTAATGAAAGCTCCTTCCTTGCCGAATTTTTCAGCATAGGTAATACCATGGTAGCTGTCATCTGGTGTACAAAGTCCTGGAAATTTGTCAGCATGAGCCATCCAATCAAAATTACCAGAATCCACAACGGCTCCACCTAGTGCAGCACCATGACCATCCATGTATTTTGTAGTGGAGTGGGTAACAATGTCAGCACCCCATTCAAAAGGACGGCAGTTAATAGGAGTTGGAAAAGTATTATCAACTATAAGTGGAACACCATGTGAGTGAGCAGCATTTGCAAATTTTTCGATATCCAATACAGTAAGAGCAGGATTAGCAATTGTTTCACCAAAAACTGCCTTTGTGTTAGGCTTGAAAGCAGCATTTAATTCTTCTTCTGTACAATCAGGAGAAACAAATGTAGCAGTAACACCCATTTTGGCCATAGTTATGGAAATTAGATTGAAAGTACCTCCGTAAATGCTGGAAGAAGCAACAATGTGATCTCCACAGTTACAGATATTAAAAAGAGCAAAGAAATTGGCAGCTTGACCTGAAGAAGTTAACATTGCAGCAGTACCGCCTTCCATATCGGCAATTTTGGCAGCTACATAGTCATTTGTTGGATTTTGAAGTCTGCTATAGAAATAGCCAGTGGCTTCAAGGTCAAACAATTTTCCCATATCTTCACTGGTATCATATTTAAAGGTTGTACTTTGAATAATAGGAACCTGACGAGGTTCTCCGTTGCCTGGTCTGTAACCGGCTTGTACACATTTTGTATTCATTTTATAATTTTTCATTTTATTACGTCCTTTCTGAAAATAATAATATAATTATTATAATTTTAATATTTTATCAATTCAAGAGGGAATTACCATAAAAATTAATAAAAATAATAAAAGATATGTTAGCAAATATAGGATGTGTATATTTAAAGTACGTTTTTTTGCAAAAATCCGAAAATTATCTATGTTAAATTCTCGTAAAACCATTTAATGCAATTTAATATTGTGTTACAATTTAGTATAATTATACATTTTATGCAAAAGGGGGATATATAAATATGATAAAAAAACTATTTAAGAAGAATTTAATACTTACAATGGTATTAACACTTCTATTAGCAATTAACAGCATTCAATTTCCAGCACTAGCAAGTAATAGTGGAGCAGTTACACAAATAACTATATTTCATACAAATGATATGCATGGACATTTATTAGACAGCTTTAATAGTGCAAAACCACCTGTACTTACTCAAATTGGTTCTGATTATACTGCAACTATAAAAAAGAGTGTGCCTAATTCATTACTTATAGATGCAGGCGATGCAACTCAAGGGGTGCCTTTTGCAACAGTAAGTAAAGGTGCTGACATAATTAAGCTTATGAATGCAGAAGGTTATGATGGTATGGTTCTTGGAAATCATGAATTTGACTATGGCAAGGATCAAGCACTCAGCAATGCAAAGCTGGCTTCATTTCCTGTAATTTCTGCAAATACCATGGATAATGGACAACCTTTTCTTTCAGGAGTAAATGGTAATAATGGAGAAGACTTTATAAAAACTGTTAATGGCGTTAAGGTAGGCTTTTTTGGTATTACCACCCAAGAAACTGTATATAAAACAAGCCCTGCTAGTATTCCTGGTATAACATTCGAAGATCCTATAAAGGTTTCAAAAGATGAAGTAAGTAAACTAAAATCAGAAGGTGCTTCAGTAATTGTAGGAATAATGCACTTGGGTAATGATTCATCAAGTTCTCCAATTAGTGAGGATATTGCTAAAGCTGTAGATGGTATAAATGTAATTATAGATGGTCACAGCCATACTGTGGAAAATAAATTGGTAAACAATACCCTTATTGCACAAACAGGATGCTATAATTCAAATGTTGGTAGGATAGATGTATCTATTGGAAGCGATGGTAAGGTTTCAGCAGCAGAAAATTTAATATCTGCAGCAGCAGCGACAACTGCTTATAGTCCAGATCAGACAGTAGCAGCACTTGCAAAACAAGCAAGTGATTCACAAAAAGCTATGTTTTCTCAAAAAGTTGGAAGAACCAATACTTCTTTTTGGTCTGGAACAGTAAATGGACAATCTATTTCAAGACTTGTGGAAACAAATTTGGGAGATTTAGTAG
Organism: Clostridium sp. JS66; assembly: GCF_033561535.1. Classification (NCBI taxonomy): domain Bacteria; kingdom Bacillati; phylum Bacillota; class Clostridia; order Eubacteriales; family Clostridiaceae; genus Clostridium; species Clostridium sp. JS66. The sequence continues at coordinate 2,680,627 of NZ_CP131467.1, forward strand.
CAGATGCTATGGTAGATGGTGGCAAATCACAAATAAGTGGTACAGAATATGCTTCATTGCCTGTCGTTGCACTGGAAAATGGAGGAGGAGTACGTGATTCTATTCCAGCAGGTGATATAAATCAAGGACAAATTACAACAGTACTTCCTTTTGGAAATATACTTTCACTTAAAGAAGTAACACCAGCGTTACTATACCAAGTACTTGAAAATGGTGTTTCAAAGATAACAATAAAGGATACTTCAACAGGAGTTATAAGCGGTGCTGATGGACGTTTTCCTCAAATTTCAGGAATGAGATTTGAATATAATCCATTAAACCCAGTTTCAAATAGAATAACTAAAATTGTTTTGCTAAATTCTGATGGTTCTGATAAAAATGTGCTTGATAAAAATGATACAGCTACTAAGATAGTTTTAGTTTCTAATGATTATGAAGTTGGTGGTGGTGATGGTTATACAATGCTTGGATCACTTAAAAATATAGGTGAAGGAAATGCATTAGATGTTGTTACTGCCCAGTATATAACAAAGTTAACATCACAAAATGGAGGAGCTTTTTTATATCCTGATAATGAAGGGAGAATAAAAATTTCTTCTGATTTCAATTATAATCCATATACAGCAGCCATAACTATAAAAAATGGGCAAAATTTAGTTTCTGCCAATTCGTCAATAACTTATGCTATAGATAATGGTAATGCTGTACAAGCTGTTGTTGGTGACAATGGTGTGATTACAATATCTAATTTACCTTCTGGACCGCATAGTGTAAGTGTTCTATATAACAATTTAAAAGCAGATGTTTACATAAATAATGTTATCGGCTCCAATAAGGCAGCAGATGTAGTTGCAAGTTTGGTGGGAATAGATCCAGCTATATCAAAAGAAACTGATGATATGATTAGTGCATTGCCTTCAAATATCGTTATTCCTAATAATGATGCCATAGCTAAAGCCAGAGCTTCTTACGATAAATTAACCTTGGCACAGAAATCTTTGGTAGCTAACTACAGCAAGTTAACTAATGCGGAGGCTGTTATTACTAAGCTTACAACTAATGTCGCATTAGATAAAAAATGGACAGTAACTATGACACAAGGAATTGATTACTCTACATTAACAAATAGTAATGTAACTGTAATAAACAATGCAACAAAGAAAAATGTAGAAATAAACTTAATACCTGCTGTAAATGATAATAAGAGTTTTTTCATACAGCCTAAAAGTAAGTATAATGTTGGTACATCATATACAATATATATCAAAAATTTAAAAAGTACTTCAAATAAATTGATGAAGCAAGAAAGAATAATAAACTTCACAACAATTTCTCAGTAATCCAAAATTCAACAGTGGATAGTTTTACTTTTCTAAAACTTATTTACTGTTGAATTTTTGTTTATTGACATACATTCCTAAATAATGTAAGATTGTATTAATAATTCGATATTTATCAAAGTGTTAGGAGCAATTATGGATACAAAAGAGTTAGCAAGGATATTTAAAGCTCTTTCTAATGAAAATAGATTGGAATTATATTTTCAAATAGTAAGGAACGCTGAAAAAAGTTTTGATACAAATTGTGAATGCTTTATAAATGATGTTATCAGTAAATTAAATATAGGTGCACCTACTATTTCGCATCATTTAAAGGAATTAAGCAATGCAAATTTAATTTTTACAGAGAAAAAGGGTAAATTTTTAGTTGCAAGAGCAAATGAAGAATTGTTAAATGAAATTTGTAGTATATTAACAATTAAAAGAGATGAAAAAAAATAAATCTCTTTTATTTTTAAACAATACTTTGATAGTTGTCGAAATATAAAAGTAATTAGTAACTTTAAAATTATTTTAAGATTGTTTTTTAATATGATGAAGATAAATAAAAGCTTGTAGGAGGGTTGTAAAATGAACAAGAAAACAATTATTTTTTATTTTAGTCAATCAGGAAACTCTCTTTATGTAGCGAAAAAATTGGCTGAAATTATTGAAAATACAAAGCTAGTATCAATACCAGAAGCTATCTATAACAATCAATATAAATATTATAACTATGAAAGAGTTGGTTTTATAATACCTTTATATTTTATGAGTATGCCTAATATGGTAAAAAAATTTATTTCAAAGTTGGAAATTTCAAAGGATAGTTACATTTTTTCAATTGTAACAAGAGCTATTACCAAGGGAAGAATATTTCAGGATATTGATACATTACTGAATAAAAAGAATATTAAAATAAACTATGGGGAGTACATAACCTTTCCGGATAGTTATATCAAATGGGCTGAAGCTCCTAAGGAGAAAACTCTTCTTAAAGTATTTGAAAAAGCAGAAAAACATATATATTTAATTGTAAATAAGGTTCTAGATGAACAAGTTTATAGAGAAAGTGAAGGATTTGTTCTTAAATCAATCTCATCAGTTGTATATACTATTTGGAAGAGCAGATTAAAATCAATAAGCAAAAGTTTTAAGATAAACAATTTTTGTATAGGTTGTGGTATATGTGAAGAAACTTGTCCTGCTGGAAATATTAAATTGGAAAGCGGCATACCTATATGGTCAAATAAGTGTGAAGATTGTATGGCATGTGTGCAGCATTGCCCTAAAAAAGCAATTTATTTCAATTCAAGAACTATAAATAAAAAAAGATATATTAATCCTAATATAAAATTAGAAGAGTTACTTTCTAAAAAAAGGATAAAATAAATAATTATAGTTGAATATTCAATGATGAAAATTTAAAGGAGAGATTTTTTATGAAAAAGGTATATTTTAAGGCTGTAGATTCATATTTAAAAACACAAGATATAAATGAAGCAACAAAGGTGCTTTTGAATCGTTTGGTGGAGGACGAAAGTATTACACTGGAAAAGTATATACCACTAAAGGTTCATTTTGGTGAAAAAGGCAATAAGACATATATAGAATCCAAAAATTTTGAGGGCATATTAGAATATTTTAAGGAAAGAGAAATAGAAAGTGCTTATATGGAGACAAATGTTCTTTATAGAGGGGAGAGAACTACGTCAAAAAATCATATTAAGCTTGCTGGAGAACATGGATTCACTCAATTACCTATTGTAATTGCAGATGGTGATCATGGAGAAAATTATGAAGAGGTAGAGATAAATAAAAAGAATTTTAAAAAGTGTAAAATAGGTGCGGAAATTGCAAAACAAAAACAAGTTATGGTTATAAGTCACTTTAAAGGACATGCTTTAGCTGGTTTTGGAGGAGCAATTAAGCAGCTGGGAATGGGATGTGCTTCAAGAGGTGGAAAGCTTGCTCAACATGCTAATTCCATACCTAAAATAAGTTATTTCAAATGTAAAGGCTGTGGATCATGTGCTAAAAATTGTCCTGAAAAAGCAATTGTTATGGGATCAAAGGCTAAGATTAATAAAGATAAATGTGTTGGCTGTGCTGCCTGTATGACAACTTGTAATTTTGGAGCAGTTTCAAATAGTTGGCTGGCATCACTTTCAAAAAGTTTTAATGAAAGACTTGCTGAATATGCCTATGCAGCTTCAAAGGATAAGAATAACATTTACATAACTTTTGCCTTTAATATAACAAGAAATTGTGATTGTGATGGTCACAGTATGAAACCTGTGGCAAAGGATATAGGAGTATTTGCAGCTACAGATCCGGTTGCTATAGATCAGGCTTGTCTTGATGTACTTGACAAAGTTAACGGGAGACGTGTATTCAGAAGAGGCAAATATACTCTTGATTATGCAGAAAAGATAGGCTTGGGAAGCAGAAAATATGAACTTGTAGAAATATAACAAGATGATTTTTGTAAGCAGATGAAAATTTATTATCAAATATAAAGTGATAGAAAATAGCATTTAGTTATGTATATACTAGGTGCTTTTTTTATGTAGAAAAATTAGGATCTAAGAATATAAACAATAGAATAAAACATCTCATAATTAATTATGAAATATGACATACAGTTGTCATGTTACTTTTGTTATACTATAAAAAAGAAAGATCAAGAAGATCATTACATAGTGCAGATTTGAAATCAAATGCATTAAGAATCAATCATTGTAAATGTTAGTATAAAGGAGATAAGTAGCATGAAACATGAATGGAGAAAACATGAAAAAGAATTATATTTGCCAAAAGCAATTCCTGAGTTAGTTAAAATTCCAAAACAGAAGTTTTTTATGATAAAGGGTAAAGGAAACCCCAATGATGAAGATTTTTCTGAGAGAATAGGAGTGCTATATACTATGTCATATGCTGTTAGAATGATGCCTAAAAATGGATTTACACCAGAAGGATATTTTGAATATACAGTATATCCACTAGAAGGTTTGTGGAATTTGACAGAAGAAGGTAAAAAATCAGATACTTTAAATAAAGATGAGTTATTATATACTATTATGATCAGGCAGCCTGACTTTGTGGATGAAAATGTTGCACAAAAGGCATTAGCAATTGCCCGCAAGAAAAAACCTCATCCACTATTAGATGAAATTGTGTTTGATGAGTTAGAGGATGGCTTAAGTATTCAAATGCTGCACAAAGGTTCTTATGACAATGAGCCAGAAAACTTTGCAAAGATGAAAGAATTCATGGAGAATAGTGGCCTTCAAAGGAAATCAATGATTCATAGAGAAATTTACCTTAGTGATGCCAGAAAAGTTGAGAAAGACAAATTGAAGACAGTATTACGATATATGGTAAAATAAATTCAGGAGGAGGATATGATGGAACTGATAAAGGTTACAGAGGAAAATATAGAAGAAGAACATATTTGTTGTGCAATTTCAAACAATAAAGATTGCCAAGTTGCATCCAAAAAACAATGGTTGAAGAAACGTTTTAAAGAAGGCTTGGTATTCTTAAAGGGAAATGTCAGGGGAAAATGTTTTATAGAATATGTGCCAGCAGAAAATGCATGGTGTCCTATTGAAGCAAATGATTATATGTTTATTGATTGCTTGTGGGTATCAGGGAAATTTAAAGGACAAGGATATTCAAATGAACTTTTGAAGGCTTGTATTGCTGATAGTAAGAAAAAAGGAAAGTTAGGATTAGTAATATTGTCTGCTAAAAAGAAAATTCCCTATATTTCAGATCCTAAGTATTTAAAATATAAGGGATTTAAGCTAGCAGATACTTCAGAGCCTTTTTATGAATTATTCTATTTACCTTTTCATGAAAATACACCTAAACCTTGTTTTATGAAACATATAAAATCACCTTCAATTAAAGAGCAAGGTTTTGTTTTGTATTATTCAAACCAGTGTCCATTTACTGCAAAATATGTACCTATCATTGAAAAAATTGCTCATGAGAAAAAAATTGCCTTTAAGTCAATTAAAATTGAATCCACTGAAGAAGCAAAAATGGCACCAGCTCCTTTTGTTATATATAGTTTATTTTATAATGGTGAATTTGTGACAAATGAAATTCTCTCAGATAAGAAGTTTGAGAAAATAGTAAATGAAAAAATGCAATAGTTATTAGGTGTTTTTCATTTAAATAAGTCTAACCTATGATAGAATATAGGTATAGAGCAATGAGAAAATTATTGGAAAAGAATTTGATTTAACAGGAACTTGGATAGTTGGGGAAGTGATTACATGAAAATAGATAAAAATTCTTTAAAAAGAGTTCAAAGCCTTGTGGGTAATATAACACAAGAAAATTTAAAGTATGTAGATTTTTATACATCTCGGAATTTAAGTATGTTTATACCTAGTGTTGGATTTTGTGAATATGCTATCACACCTAATCACACCCATCCAGCTTATTCTTTTGTGTTATTCTTTTCTAAAGAAAAAAGTATAGTGCCATTAGAAATACAAGTGTTACCAAATCATTATTTAGTTGCAGCAATGTCACCAAAAATTAGTCATGAAGAAAAAGAAACAGATAATTTTACTAGATATATTGCTATTTTTATATCCAGCGAATTTTATGAAAAATATTATAGTATATATAGTGATAAAAGTCCTGAAAGGTACTTTTGGAAGCAATTTTTAATCAAACAGGATGTTATGGTTTATATAAAGAAATTCATGAGTGAGTATGAAAATAAACGACCAGGTTATGAAAGTATTCTGGAAAGTCTATCAACTATTATTACAAATGAACTAATAAGAAGTATTCTTGAAGTTCCTGCTTCATCAGATTTATTCATAGAAAAATTGGAAACAGAAAAAGCTATAGAATATATGCATCAGAATTTTGGCTGTAAATTGAAAGTTGAGTATTTGGCAAGGCTTGTAAATATGTCTGAATCTCATTTTATACGTACATTCAAAAAAGAAACTCAATTATCCCCAATTGAGTATTTAATTAGACTTAGACTTGATAAGGCAAAGAAGCTTATAAGGGCAAAATCAAACACTATTACAGAAATCGCGTTACAATGTGGATTTAATAGTTCCTCTCATTTTTCTTCCTGTTTTTTAAAGCAATATGGAATTACTCCAACAGAATATCAAAATTTATATTCAAAATAAGATGTTCTCAAAAATATTAAGGACATTTCTATTTTTTAGATGTCTAAAGAGCAAAATTATGAAATATGTTGATAATATTTTGAAAGAAATCCTCTTAAGTTTTTTGTATATTTAAATATGTAAAAAGCAAAATTAGGAGGTTAAAGTCCTAAATGGACTTTAATGAGTAGTTCACAAGTGGAAGCGAGTAGGATTAACTACTCAGTGTTTGCGACTAAAAGGAGGAACATATATGTTAAAAGAACAGATTTTTGAATTGATGAGGAAGCATCCAGTATTTTTTTTGGCTACTGTAGAGGAAGACCAACCAAGAGTTAGGGGAATGCTGCTTTATAGAGCTGATGAAGATGGAATTATATTTCATACAGCTGTAACAAAGGATGTATATAATCAAGTACTAAAAAATCCAAAGGCTGAATTATGTTTTTGTGAAAATGGAACTCAGATACGTATAAGTGGAAAGTTAGAAATAGTAGATGATAATAATCTTAAAGATGAAATATCAGAACATCCAACTCGTAAATTCTTAAAGCCATGGAGAGAAAGTGGTGACTTGAAGGATTTTTATAATAGCTTTGCAGTATTAAAATTAAGAAATGGTGCAGCTACTATATGGACTATGGAAAAAAACTTTGCACCTAAAGAAATGATTCAACTTTAGAGTTTATGAATGTCGAAGGTTAACTTTTAGTATTTGATTTTAGAAAAATAAATAATGAAAACTAAAATTAATTTAATGTATAAAAGGTCATGTTAAATGAATTAAAATTTAATATGGCTTTTTATATTTAATCAAAATTTATTTTTTATGAATTTCAATGTCATTTTTACTTCACTTTAATACAAATTTAAACAATTTTTAGTAAATTAAATGTAATAAATTATAAGTTTCTGTTATTTATGCTATAATAAAAAGGTAAATTTTATAAAATATTATTTGATATTCAAATTATAGAACAAAATATTTAATACCCCGAGGAGGAATAATATGGAAAACAGTATGATTGACTCTTTAAAAAATGTACTACCAATTTTGGAAGAACTTATTCAAGAAGATGTATCTACATGCATTACTGATAGGGAAAAATGTATCGCAGTATTTATAAATGATAAGGTTCCAGTGGCTTTTAAAGAAGGGGACAGGGTTCCAAAAGATAACCCATTATTTATGGCTATGGAAAAAAATAGAGTATTTTCTGCTGTAGTACCTAAGGAAGCCTTTGGAATTGATTTTAAAGCAATTGCTTATCCAATAAGAGATTCTAATGGAAAAGTAATTGGGGCTGTAGGATTAGCTAAAAGTTTAGATAAACAAGTAAGTATAGAGAATTCAGCTAAAAATTTATTCACTTCTCTTGGACAAACAAGTGAAGCAATTGAAGAAATTGCTGGAGGTTCTCAAAAGCTATCTAATGTTATTAATGATATCTTATCTGCTGCTAATGATACAAATGAGAAGATTAATGAAACAGATTCTATAATTACTTCTATTCAAAGCATAGCTTCACAATCAAATTTATTAGCATTAAATGCTGCAATAGAAGCATCAAGAGCTGGAGATGCAGGCAAAGGCTTTTCTGTTGTAGCTCAGGAAATGAGAAAGCTATCACAAAACAGCAGCGAATCTTCTAAGAAAGTTATGGCTGCCCTTGTTGAAATGAAAAAATCTATTGATGTTATAGTGGGCCAAGTAAACGAAGCTAATGCAGTTGCTGGAAATCATGCTGCAGTTACAGAAGAAATGAATGCCACAATAGATGAAATAACTACAATTTCTAAAACTCTTGTTGATGAAACAAAAAATTTATAATTATAGCAAAAGAATTAATCTTATATTTTACCTATAGGGTTAATTCTTTTGTTTTATTTTCAATCTTTTCATCTAACTCAGTCTTACTTAAAGGTTCTGTAATTACCTTATTTATTAGTTATGTAACTTCATCCTTGGTAAATTCCATCATTTCATTAAAATCGTCATGTTTTGTTAAATCCACTAGTTAAGCTGTCTAAGGTTAGTTTTAGTAATTAGCCAAGTATATAGGCAAAAAGACTTTTCTCAAAACGTTTTGATCTTAAAAAGTTATATAAGTTGAATCATGATTTTTGAATTTTTTAATGGAGTTTGTTTTATCTACATATATATAGCTATTTTCTACTATGATTTTATAATTACTTTGACTATAGAGAAGCTTTTTAGGCATAAAATAAACCTCACTTTTAATTTACTTCAAGGATGTGGAATTTATATTTTTATATTTATTATATCCTAAGGTAAATAAAACTTAAATATAACAATGGAACCTTGTCTGTGAGTACAAATATGTAAACTAATTTTGGTATTTTATACATTATAGCCATAATTTACAGGAACTTTAGTTTTTTTGTAGAAATATTAGGTAGATGGTTTTAATGTAGAAAATGTCTATAATGGGAAGTTAGAAAAACAATACTTACCTTGTGAATTTCAGTAATAACATAATTATGCGAAATATTGAATTTTGTATAAACAATGATTACGTTTGGGGGTAATAAAGTGAATGAAAAAGAACTTAGAGAGTCATTAGGTTTTAAAGACAAAGTTGTTTATCATTATTGTAGTGTCAGAGCATTGTATGGAATATTAAATACTAAATCTTTTTGGTTAACATCATTAGAATCTTCAAATGATTCAATGGAATTAAAAATTGCTAAAAAAACTATAGAACAAGCTATTAAGGAATTAAAGAATGAATATAAAGAAACAGATTATTTGGAAATGTTTAAAAACATTGAGAATGCGCCGAATGACGAAAAGTATGTAAAGGTTAGACCAAAGTATAAATATTATGGGCTTTCATTTGTAGAGAATAGAGATAGTCTTACGCACTGGGAACGATATGCTGATAATTGTAAAGGGGTTTGTATTGGATTAAACATTCCATTGATCGAACACCTATTTTTTAATTACTCACTTCCAAATATTACTGCTAATTGGCTTCAAACGTCAGAAATATTATATTCTTATAAGGAACAGGTTGAGTGTGCTAAAGCATCAATTATGGCAAAAATTCAAGGATTTGAGAAGATGACAGATAACAATTTAACACATGTAGAACATATTTTTTCGTCTATTTATTATTCAACTTTGGCTACGTTAAGACCACGTTTTAAGCATTTGGGGTTTTCTGATGAGAGAGAGCATCGTGTTTATTTAGAAGAAGGTGAAGCGGAAGAAGTATCGCAATATTATAAACGTAATGCAGAATTAGTTGTAGCAACAAGCAAAGAATTATTTTTTAACATTAGTAAAAATACATATGAGTTGGCGAAATTATTACAAGTTTTAAAAACTAATAAAAAGTATGGAGTGTTTGGAGACATTATTAGAAGTTACTATTCAATGAATTTATCTGAAATTTGGAGTGATACATTAATAACTGAAATTATTCTAGGTCCAAAGTGTTTTCAAAATAAAAAGGAATTAAAGAGCTTCCTTAAGTCTTGCGGCTTGTATAAGACAAAGATTGACGTTTCTAAGATTCCATTAAGATAGTATGAGAATTATTTAATGCTACAAATAACATAGATTAGCATACACATTTTAATAGGGTAAAAGTTGAAAGTTTTGTGAAGAGATGTTATTAAAACACGACATTAAATTAAGAACTACCCATTAGGCTAATAATGGGTAGTTCAATGCCTTGAAGGTCCCATTTAATAAAATTTAGCAAGTGACACAATAGTAAGATAATATGAACTAGCCTATATTTTGAACAATATAAATCCGCTTTCATCTCTTGGAAAATGTAAGCGGATTTACTTTGATTATTTTTTAATTTTCAAAATAATATTTATTAACGAAACAATGACACTGCACAATAGACAAGTAGAAGCGCCATAATAGTGTTAAAGACTTTATAATGTTTTACAAGAACTTTCTGAAATACAGAGCCAAACAATGACCAGCAGCAGGTTCCTACAAAGCCAAGGAAAGCAAGAATCACAGAAAAACTTGTAAGCATGAACACAGATTTGTAATATGGTACGATGAATGTTGAAACGGTTGCAAGTCCATAAATAATAACATTCGGATTGACAAACTGCAAAAGTAAGCCGGATAAAAATGTATTTGTACGCTTTTCAGGTTTGTCCTCACTGTTAGGTTTGCTCTTGTAGGTTTGCCATGCAAGCCATAGCATATACGCTGCACCAACATATGACATAATTGATTTGATTGATGGGATAAAGCTGTAAAGCGCTATACTAAAAATACTACTTAAGGAAAATAGAATAAAAACACCAAAGAATATGCCTACATTAAACATTATGCTCTTCTTAAATCCGTATCGGCTTGCATTTGACATTGACATAATAGTATTTGGTCCTGGACTAAAGTTTGCAATAAGGACATAGGATAAAAATGCTGTAAAATTTGGCATGGATATTTACCTCCTAACTATTGTATGGTATAATGCACAAAAAGGATAATATATTATACTGTGCAATATAATGGTACTATTTGTGCAGTATAATGTCAATAGATTGGAGAGGATTTTTTTGGAAAAACTTAATTTTATTATTGCTGAAAACTTAAAAAAGCTTCGTGCAGAAAAGACGCTTAGCCTTGACAATGTCTCAAAGTTGACCGGTGTAAGCAAAAGTATGCTAGGCCAAATTGAACGTTGTGAAGCAAACCCTACTGTGTCAACGGTATGGAAGATTGCAAATGGGCTTAAAATATCATGTACCCAACTTATGAGCATGCCAGAGGCTGACTTTGAAATCGTAGATAAGTGTCAAGTGCAACCACTTGTTGAAGATAACGGCAGGGTTAAGATATTTCCTGTGTTCACCTTTGATAGTGTAAGGCGGTTTGAAATGTATTCTATTGAGATTGACACTAACGGTTATTTATCTTCAGAAATTCACCAACAAGGTACACAGGAATTCATTACTGTATTTTCTGGCAATCTTACTATGAGTATAAATGGTAAGAATTTTGTTGTAACAACAGGTAATTCCATACGATTTAAGGCAGACTGCCCTCATGCTTATCAAAATACCGGAGATGCAATTTGCTCATTAAGTATGGTTATTTACTATCCAATGTAGAAATCAATGATGTAGCTTTAGAGATCATTTTGAACAGATATTTATGGGGATATATTTTGCGATGTTATAATTTATTAAGTGTTGAGGTACTTGGTTTATAGCAAATATATAAAAACTAAAACATAAGCTCAATTGATTCGCATTTTTCATAAATTATGACATAACTCCTGAATGCGTAATGGGATTAAAAGAACCTAATATAGCTCCTAATTATTCATATAATTGGGAGTGCTATTATCATTCTCATAAGGCCAATAACAAGAAGTTAAGGCATATAAATATTTTAGTTGTGTTGTTAATATAAATTAATACTGATCATATAACTTATAGATAAATAGTAATTTTGCAAAGGAAAATACATAGTGACGAAAATGAATGATAATAAATGTGAATTAATACAAAACTTAGATAAGCTGCACACAACCGAGTTGGGAGTTGGACGAATTAAAAACAATCTTTCTTTAGATGTGGATGATGTAGTAAAATGGTGTAGCAGCAAAATATTAAAGTCCAATGCCATAATAGTTAGAAAGGGTAAAAACTGGTATGTAGACATAGATAACTGTGAAATAACATTAATGCATATAGCTATACCATTATTACTGCTCATAAGATAAAAAAATAGATTGAATTTCTCAATTACATAATAAAACAAAAGGCCATTGTTAAATCATTTAAAATTCAACATGGCCTTTTTAATATTTAATCTATGCCATATTTGTTTTCTATGAATTTGAACATTTCAAAACCTAAATGATAAGGATTTATTCTTCCCATGCTTGGGGTAATGACATCATTATGTCTTTTAATAAATTCAATATGATTAGCAATACATATAAAATTTATGTTAATAATTATGTTTATGGAAAAGTATAGTAACTAAGAGTATAATTGTAACTATGCTAATTTTATCCCATGGATTCTGAGTCTAAGAATCACTTGATTAGCTGGTGTAGTTACTTTTGATTTAAAAGTAAAATTATAATTATAGTAAAAATATTGGAGAGAATAAGATGAATATATTGGATATTGAAAACTTGGAAAAAAGCTATAAATTAAGCAAGAAAGATAAGGTTAAAGTTTTAAGTGAAGTTAATTTGAAAGTAAAAGCAGGAGAATTGGTTGCAATTATGGGACCATCTGGTAGTGGAAAAACCACCTTATTAAATATAATAAGTGGAATAGATTGTGCTGATGGGGGAAGAGTTTTATTTAATGGAAATGATCTAATTAATATGAGCAAATCACAATTAGCATTGTTTAGAAGACATAAGATGGGAATGGTTTTTCAAGAATTTAATTTGATTGACAGCTTAAATGTAAAAGAAAATATAATGATGCCAATGATTTTGGACAAAAGGGAAATGGAAGAAATGGAGGCTAAAACTCAAGAACTTACACAGCTGCTTGGAATTTCAGATATATTGAACAAAAATGTATATGAAATTTCTGGAGGACAAAAACAGCGCGCAGCTATATGCAGAGCTCTTGTAAATGAGCCAGATATGATATTTGCAGATGAACCTACAGGAAACTTAGATTCTAAATCAACAAAGGATGTTATGAATTATTTGAGCAAAGTAAATGAAAATTTGGGGACAAGTGTATTGATGGTAACACATGATTCTTTTGCTGCAAGTTATTGCAGCCGAGTAGTTTTATTAAAGGATGGAAAGATCATTTCAGATATATCAAAAAAAGCATCAAGAAAAGAATTTTTTCATGAAATATTAGATGTACTTTCTTTAATTGGTGGTGATTTTGATGAATTTTAATAAGATAGCTTTAAAAATGCTTAAAGTAAACTTTAAACGGTATTTACTGTATTTTATATGTAATACCTTTTCTGTTATCTTGTTTTATTGTTTTGCCGCTTTATTTACAAACAATTCATTCATGAAGAATCCATCAGTAATTGATACAAGTATTTCAAGTAATATTATAGCTCCAAGCCTTCTTGTTTCAATATTTATTGTGTTGTTTGTTCCATATTCTCATAATGCATTTCAAAAACTTCGTAGAAATGATTATGGGATCTTGATGACACTGGGAATGACAGAAAAAGAAGTCTTAATCAATATGTTGTTTGAGAATGGAATAATTGCTTTAATTTCTGTTGCATCTGGATTGTTTATAGGAACGTTTATTTCTATGGCATTTTATGAAATTATCATAAAATTTGTTGGCATTTCAGCTTTAAAATATCAGATGAATATTAAGGCTTATGGGGTTACAATACTTTTTTATGGAGTTGTATTTATAATTACTGTAATAATAAGTATTTTTCAATCATTAAAAATGAAGATTATAGATTTAGTAAAGGAACGATATAAAGCAGATAAAGAGAAAAAAACTCATAAGGCAATATTTTATATTGGTATAGTTATGCTAATCACTGCAGTAATTATTATGATAAGAAACTATAAATCAGGACATTCTACTGATGTGTGGTTTTACAGCATGCTTTTATGCCTTATAGGGACTTATTTCATTATTGGTAATTCGGATATTATTATACTATGGTTAGAAAGAAATAATAAATCATATTATCTGAAAAATAGTTTGTTTTTTTCTGATTTAAAGTATCATTTTCACTCCACTAAGAGGATTTTAACTTCAATGGTATGGTTGTTTGAATTTGCCATATTTTTTGTTGGGCTTTGTATGATAACATATCCTAGTTTTACTAAAAATGCTGTTACATATACTCCATATGAAATGGAGTTTGCTCAAATGGGCAAAATAAATCAAATTTCTGATAAAGCTTTAGAAGAAATATTGAATAGTGGAAGTACAAAAGTAACAGAAGAAAAATCAATGGAATTCTTGAGAAATGGGGCATTTAATATATTGTCGGAATCACAAGTAAATTCTACTTTAAAACGTAATTATAATATAAAGAAGGGTACTTTCATGACAATATTTATGTATGATTTAAAAGATGGTTATGGACATGATTTAAGTGCTCCAGAGAAGATGCTTTTTACATGCAGTGACAAAGAATTAAATCTAAAATCTACAGGAAGCAAAGTAGACATATTGGTTGATAAAAATTATATGGCTGACAGAACAATAATAGTCAATAATGATGATTATGAACAAATTAAAAATACTTCTAGGGATTATCAAATTGTGGTTTCAAAATTATTCAACTTTGAGGATTGGAAAAAATCAGGGGATACAGTGGAAACACTACAGCAGCAATTAAATAAGTTAAACCATGAAGATAGTTCGGAGTTAAAGCGTTATAAAATTAGTTCAAGAATTGAGCAATATAAAACAGCTGAGCAATCATCATTATTTTTGACTGTTACTGTAGCTTTTGTAGTGATTTTGTTTTGGTTTTCAGCAAACATAATACTACATTTAAAATTACAATTAGAATTTGAGGATGAATATAGAAAATATAGAGACTTGTATAAAATGGGGATGCAGGAAGAGGAAGCTAAACATTTGATTTTAAATAAGCATTATTTTATGTTTATGGTTCCTGTATTTATTGGAGCTATCATTGCTATGTTTTATAATTATTCCATTAATACTATTTGTAATTATGGATGGACAGCTGCGAAGTATTGTGGCATAGTTTCAATAATAGTTATCATTATTCAGATTGTATTTGTAAAAATTTATACAAATGTTTATTCAAAAGGATTATTAAATAAGGTATTAAATACACATAGTTAAAGAATTAGTTACTATAGGTTGTTTTATATAATCAAAACAATTAGAAATTCAAGATACTTAATATTAGCTAATCTGAATTTCTAATTGTAAATAATTTAAATTACAAATTAATAAGGTTTTCCTAAATATAAATTTATTTAAGCTGATTCTTTTACATTAGCTCTTAATCTAACAAATAGGTAGAGTGGAATACCACCAAGCATAAGTAAAAATCCCCACATAACAGATTCAGAACCAGTTCCATATATTGTATATAAAGCATAAATAAATGCTAGAAGTGGTACAAGTGAATTTTTGATAAAATTAAATATTGTAATCTTATCACCTTGTTTTCTAGCAATTACAATATCAGCAGCTGCAACAAATACATAAGGTGGTAGTGCTACCATTGTTGCAAGTAACATAACAAATTCATAGGCTGCATTAAGTCCCTTAAAATAATTCATTGAAATTAGTATTAATGAAAATATACTACTGATTATAATAGAAGCAGAAGGTGTATTGTATTTCTTATTTAATCTTGAAAACATTGGAGGAAATAAATTATTTTGTGCAGCTGAAAAAGCTGAACGTGATGCTACTATTATTCCACCATTAGCACATCCAAGTGTAGAAATGACAACACCAGCTGCAATAAACAAACCACCCCAAGTTCCACCTGTCATTTTGTTTAACATATCTGCAATTGGAGCTTTTGATTGTGCAAGTTGATCTTGTGGCAATATACCTGTAGAAAGGATACTGACTAATAAGTAAACAACCACTAAACCTAACGTTCCAAAAATAGTTGCTCTTTTTATATTTTTTTCAGGATCTTTGATTTCACCACCTGCTGTTGTTGCACTTTCTATTCCTGTAAATGACCACATAGTAATTGCTATTGCAGCTGAAAGCGAAGAGAGTCCATTTGAACCATTTTTTTGAACAGATACTTGAGAAACAGTATGAAAGTTCGCAGGATCAAAATGGAAAATTGCAAGTAGTACAAATAATGCTAAAGGTAACAACTTACAAATGGTTGTTATTGTTGATACCATCATGCCTTGTCTTATACCTCTAATATTTATGTAAGTTAGTAAACAAAATATTGTGCATCCAATGACAAATGCCAGTAAATTACTATTTGCAATTACAGGAAAAATTTTGCTCATGTATCTTAAACAAGCAATAATAAGTGCGGCTCCTCCAGTGGATTGTCCAATCCAATAAAACCAAGCTACAATAAAAGCAGCAAATTCACCAAAAGCAACCCGAGTATATTCTACACAACCTCCTGTTTTAGGAATTTTAGCAGCAACGCTAGCAAAACTTAATGCGATCATAATAGCTCCTAGTCCAGTAATAATCCATGCAAGAATTGAAACACCAGGCGATGATGATTTGGCTAAATTTTGCGGAGCCATGAATATTCCTGATCCAATGGTGCTTCCGATTACAAAAAGTATAGCCACTCCAAGACCAACTTCTCTTTTTAATCCATCTTCATTATTTTCTTTTTTCATTTTAAAACCCCCCTATATCGGCTGTATTTATTATTATAGTTGCTTATGGGATTTCACAAATAATTAATTTATGTAACCTTTTAGACATTAAAATTTTAAATTTTCTTCAACTATTAAATAATAAATGTTACCAAATTATATAGCTTCTTATTATAATATACAGCAAAACCCCTGTAATTGGGAAGGGTTACACAGATTGTAATTTTTTCATTAAATTAAATGCATTTAATAGTCAATAGAAGCCTGCTGAAAGCTTCTGTTTGATAAGCTGAAGCGTATAGTATATACTTAGTAATATACAAATAGTAGGAGGTGGATTTTAATGGAGCCTTTATTTAAAAATGAGAAAGTATCCTATGAAAAATATTTAGAGCTTAAAGAAAAAAGTGATAAATTACTAGAATATATAGATGGTATAGTATATATGTCACCATCACCATCTACTAAACATCAAAGAATATCAAGCAAGTTACATGCTAAATTGTATAATTTACTTGAAGTAAAAGATTGCGAAGTATTTCATGCTCCATTTGACATATTATTAAAAAATGATGAGATTGAAGGGGAAAAATTAGTAATACCTGATTTATCAGTAATATGTGATAAAAGTGGATTTACGGATAATAAATATATAGGAGTACCAAGCCTCATAATAGAGATATTAAGTCCATCAAATCAATCTCATGATTTAGTTACAAAATTGAATTTGTATATGAAATATAGGGTAAAGGAGTATTGGATAGTAAATCCTATATTAAATACTGTAATGCTGTATACATTGAATGCAGATAATATGTATGAGCAAAGTATAGTTAAAACTGAAACTGGAATTGTAAAATCAAAAATTTTCGAGAGCTTTGAAGTAGATATAGAAGAATTATTTAAATGATTTTATAATGTAAAGAAGGCTCAAGTCTCACTAAATATGATACTTGAGCTTGTAAATTTACTCAACTTTCGTACATATAAATAAAAAAGTATTAATTTGGTTGGTGATAAGAATGCAAAAGAAGATTTTGATTATAGAAGATGACTTGGAAATTTGTAGTTTACTTAAGGAATTTTTGGAGGAAAGTGGATATGATATAAAAGTATCTCATACTGGAATAGATGGCATGAGGGAACTAAGGACTTTAAATTATAATTTAGTTCTTTTAGATTTAATGCTGCCATTTAAAAGTGGGGATGAAATATTAAGAGAACTTCATTCTTTTTCAGATATTCCTGTAATAATATTATCTGCTAAAGATATGGTACATACAAAGGTAGATTTATTACGTTTAGGTGCAGATGATTATGTGACCAAGCCCTTTGATTTAAACGAAGTACTGGCAAGGATAGAAAGCAATTTAAGACGCTGTAAGTCAGATACATCAAGTACAATTGAAAAAGAGCCAATTTTAACTTATAAAGACATTACTTTAAATGAAGAAGAAAAAAAGTAGTAGTAAATGGAAATACATTAGTGCTCATATCAAAGGAATATGGTATTTTGTTGTTATTATTAAGTCATCCGCAAAAAGTTTTTTCAAAGGCTAATTTATTTCAAAGCATTTGTAAAGAGGAATATTTTAGTGAGGATAATACGTTAAATGTTCATATAAGCAATATTAGAAATAAACTTAAAAGTGCAAATCCTAATGAAGAATATATAGAAACAATTTGGGGAATGGGCTATAAGTTACATGAATAAATTATATACTAATATAAATAAGCAGGAACAACACCTGCTTATTTCTTATGTTGAAAATTATTTAAGGTTTTCTTTAGAATTGATTTAAGTTTTTCTTTATACAAAATTTTTAAAATGAAAATATAGAAAAGCAAAGGAGATGTAATTATGACTTACGTTTTAGAAACTAAAAACTTAACAAAAAAATATAAAAATACACAAGCATTGGATGGTATAAATATAAAGCTTGTAAAAGGAAATACTTATGGTTTTGTTGGACAAAATGGAGCAGGAAAAACTACTTTAATAAGGCTTATTACTGGCTTATCTTTTCCTACCTCTGGTGAGTTATATTTATTTGGACAAACTGGAGAAAAGCAGCTTCAACAGCAAAGAAAGCGTATAGGCTGTATGGTTGAAACTCCAGCTTTATATCCTAATATGACAGCTTATCAGAATTTAGAAATTCAGCGTATTCAAAGAGGTATTCCTGATAAAAAGGTTATTCATGATACATTAGAATTAGTTGGATTAAAGGATACAGGAAAAAAGAAGGTAAAGGACTTTTCGATGGGAATGAGGCAGCGTTTAGGAATTGCTATTGCTTTAATTAACGATCCTGAGTTTTTAATTTTGGATGAACCTGTAAATGGACTTGATCCTATTGGAATTGTGGAAATAAGAGAACTTATAAAAAGATTAAATAAGGAAAAGGGAATGACTATTCTAATTTCCAGCCATATCTTGGAGGAACTTTATCAAACTGTTGATCATTATATTATCATTTCTCATGGTGTGATTTTAGAAAATTTAACTCAAGCAGAACTAAATGAGAAATGTAAAAAGCATATTTCAATTAAAGTAGATGATGTATCAGCAGCAGCAACTATTTTGGAAGAACAGCTTCATACAATGAACTATCAAATTATGCCAGATAAATCAATTCGCTTATATGATTATTTAGAAGACATTAAATCTGTTTCAACAGCATTATCAAGAAATAATTTAATAATAACTGGAATTTCTCTAGATGGAGATAATCTTGAAGATTACTTTATTCGTAGGATTGGAGGTAATAAATGTGGTTAATCTTTTGCGCATAGAGGTTTATAAATTATTTCAAAGCAAGAGTTTTTGGATAATATTTTTCATAAGTACATTCATTGGAGTCACTATACCTTTAGATGGTTATGGTTACACTACACAATATGAAAATGTTGGTGCCAGCTTTTATAATACATGCTTACTTATGATATTTCCTATATTACTTGGAGCATTATCTTTTGGAAATGATTTTATTGACAGAACTATAAATAATGCAGTTTGTGCAGGACACAGTAGAGCAAAAATATTTATTTGTAAGGTTTTAGCTTATCTTATTGGAGTGAATATTGTTCTTTTGTCAAGACCAATTATTAGCATAATTGCTAATAATGTATCTTACAGATATACTTCTTATAATCTGGTAATTAGTGGAAACATTTTAGTAAAAACTTTTTTAGTAATCTCTTTACTAGGAATGGCTATATCAAGTGTAAGTTTATTTATTACTTTTATATTTAAAGACATTGGAAAATCTGTTGGATTTTCTACTGGAGTATATTTGATGAGTGTTGTTCTTTTAAATTCAACACGTGATATAATGGACAATTCTTTTAAAGTATTACCATTAGCACAAATGCGTCTTATTTTATATAGACCAATAGTACCAAATCAATTTGGAAAAGCAGCATTAATTGGATTTATTACAATAGTACTTTTTTTAACAGCTTCATATTTATGTTTTAAAAAGTCAGAACTGCATTAAAAGGAAGTGTATAAAATGAAAAAATTATTAAAAAGGGAAATGTATGAACTTACACACGATTATATTTGTCTATTAACTATTGGAATGAATTTCATTCTTGGAATTTTTATGGCAAGCGGTTATTTGGAGAATGATTATTTTAATTTACCTTTAGGTGGATATCAAGTATTTATTGCAATGCTGCATGATTCTATAGGGTTTATTATATTAACTAGTGCTTTTATAGCATTGTTAATGGGAAAAAGTTTTTCAAATAGAATAATAGCATTAAAAATAATGTCTGGAAATAGTAGAAGTAATGTTTTTTTATGCAAGGTATTTTCAATATTTACTGTTTCAACTATAGCTATGCTTATTTTTCCTATTATGGGAGGCATAGTTATCACATTAAGGTATGGATGGAATGCACCAATATTACAATCAATAGTTGCTTTATTTAAAATATTAGTTTGTACTGCATTACTAGACTTTGTTATTTTTTCAGTTATAATATTCTTTGGAGTAATATTTAGGGATACAGTAAGAACAGTTTCAGCATCAGTTATTACAATATTTTTTAATGCATTGTATTTGTCATACGCCAGTGATTTAAAAGTACCAATATCTATGCATCCAATGCGTTTATTAAGAACTGTTTTAACTAATAATTCCTGGTATCAATTTGTAATGTTTTCTCTATATTCAATAGTATTATTAAGTGTTATATTATTAGTAAGCTATAATATATTTCGTAAATGTGAATTAAAATAAGTTTATTATATGAGGATGATCATAATGGCTACTATACTAATATTAAGTCTTTCTGTTATTTTATTAATTTCTTATGTATTTCATTTAAAGGCTCAGATAAGAAGTATAGGAAAACAGTTAGAAAATATTCTGGAAGGTAAAACAGAAAAGAAAATAGACATATCTCTGCTGGATAGGGATATAGAATATCTTGCAGGTAATATTAATAGAAATATCAATTTTCAAAAGCAGCTGAGGATAGAGGTTCTAAGGGATGAACAAAAGCTTAAGGATTCCATTGCAAATATATCCCATGATTTAAGAACACCCCTTACTTCTATAATGGGTTATCTTCAATTATTAGAAAAAAGTGAGCTATCAGAAAAGCAAAGAGAAAAAATAAATATTTTAAAAAAGAAATCAGAAACATTGCAAAATCTTGTTACTAGTTTTTTTGAGATAACAGTTATTGAAAATAATAATATACATATAAACTTAGAAAAAGTTAATTTGAATAATTTTCTTTCAGATGCTTTGCTGCAGAATATTGTTTCCTTTAAAGAAGCAGGGATTGAGCCGATTTTTGACTTGCCAAATACTACGATTTTTATTGAAGCAGATAAAATGGTTTTACAACGGATTGTTCAAAATTTAATATCTAATATATTAAAATATGGCTCAAGCTATGTTAAAATTTCACTTACAGGAAAAGAAAATGTTGAACTTAGCTTTGCAAATAAGGTTAAAGACCCCGAAAAAATAGATGTAAACCTATTATTTGAAAAATTTTATATAGCTGACAGGTCAAGAAGTTCAGGTAGTACAGGTTTAGGTCTTTCTATTGTGAAATTACTTGCTGAAAAGATAAATGCTAAAGCTTATGCAGAAATTGAAGAAGACATTTTAACATTGAAAATTGTATTTTAATATCTAACTTATTTATCAAGGAGAATATATGAAAACATATAGTGTACTAAATAATGTAATATTTTTAGATATAGAAACTGCACATGGGGATGATAAAGTTATAAGAATTTGTGCTGTTAAAATAAAAAATAATGAGATTTCAAGGTTTTCAAGCTTGATTAATCCTGATAAATTAGTGGAATTAAGTACTTCTCAGCTTTTAAGAGGAATTACACAAAAGGAACTGGATAGTTCGTGTAACCTTAAAGAAGTACTTAATAAACTACAAACTTTTATTGAAGAAATTCCATTGGTTTGTTTTGATGGAACTTTTAAAAAAAAGCTTTTTAATATACATAATGAATTTTTAGATATAATAGAACTCCTTGCAATTCTTTTTCCAGAGCTTAGGTCCTTTGAACTTCAATTTTTACTAAAGAAGTTTATTCCTGATTATAGGGAAGATACTTATACAGAATTCAGTTATGTAGAAGACATAATACTTATGGTTAATTATGCTATAAGTCGTTTTTATTATGAAAATGCTTATTCACTGCCTATGAGTATTACAGAACTGGAAAAGTGGAATTGGTATAAGCATATTACAAAGGTAAATATGGAGGATGTAAAATGCTTTATAGAGAATAAAGCTGTTGAATTTGAAGAGAAAGCTAATGAACCATATCCTGTTTTTGCACTGAAGGATTATGAAAAACTTTTTGAACATAAAGAAATATGGAGAAGAAATGGGAGAAGTTATACCCTAAGGCCACAACAGAGGGATGCATCAAAATTTATAAGAGAAGGATTGGAAAAAGGTAAAATTACCATAATGGAAGCACCAACTGGACTTGGAAAAAGTATGGCGTATTTACTTCCAGCAGCTATATATACGCATCTCAAGCAGCAGAAGGTTATTGTATCTACTAATACAAAGGGGCTGCAAAATCAACTGGTTGATAAGGATATTCCTAATCTTTTAGAAGCATTAAATTTAAAAAGAGATGTAAGCTATACTCTGATAAAAGGGAAAAGCAATTACCTCTGTTTTGACAGGTTTGGTGATATAGAATATCCTGTGGATATGAAAACTCTCATTGGATATGTCTATTTGAAAAGACTAATGCTGGAAAAGGGTATTGGAGAAATAGAGGAAATAAGTCCTATTGTAATGGAAAAGTTTAATTTAGATTTTTTGATAAATCAGTGTAATTGTGATTCGGAACTTTGTGATGTGGGAGCTTGTAGATATAAAGATCGATGTTATTATGCAGCAAAGGTTGAAGCACTTAAGGAAGCTCAACTTATTGTGGTAAATCATTCTTTATTGTTAAAGTGGCCGTATAAAAGCATAGTTCCTCTTGAAAATATTGTGGTAGATGAAGCACACAATCTCACTCAGGAAGCTTATGATGCTTTTGAAAATGCTTTGGTTTCTTATGAGTTTGAAAAGTATCTTAAGGAAATATATAATAGCCCGGAAAAAAGCGGATATCTGTATTATTTATCAAGGAGAGCCAAAAAGGATACTTTGCCTTTAAGTGAAGTAGAATCCTGCATAGAGCAGTGCATAAGACAAATGGCAAATATTAAAGCTGCCTTTGAAAATTATATAACTCAAAGTGGAATAAGCAAGGATTATAATATAAAAGATCATTTAAATAAAAACAATGATAAAATGTCATTTATAATAAGATATTTAGAATATCTTAAAGAAGATTTAAGCAGCTTGAACATAAGCTTGGAGAAGGCAGTTTCTGTTTTAAAGGATATATCTACTCTTCAAAAAGATAAAAGACTTAAAATATTAATGGAAAAAGTAGAAGGAATAAATAGTTACAGTAGACTTTTAGAAGCTGTGATAAATCAAAGTGAAGAAGGATATTGTTTTTATTTTGAAGTAGATAAATTTTTTAAATGGTGGAAAATATCCAGTATTCCTTTAGATGTATCTGGTGCTTTTTATGAAAAAGTTCTAAGCAGTGTTAAGAGTTGTCTTTTTATATCTGCAACCTTAAGCACAGATAGTGGTTATAATAGTTTGAGAAATACTTTAGGAATAAACATTGCAAAGTCCCAAAATAAAGAAATAGTAGAGGTTCCGCCTATAAAGCCTGTGTTTGATTATAAAGGTAAAAGTGTAATATATGCTATGGAGAATATTGATCCTAACGATATAGGTGCTTTTTCAGAAGAAATGAAAAAATTTGTTATAAAGCTTTTACATAATGTTGAAGGAAATATTATTATTCTATTTACCAGTAGAAAAAGGCTTTATGCTTTTAAAGAAGAAGCTTCAGAAAGTTTAAGAGCTTTAGGAATAAAGGTCGTATATGGTAAAAAGGACATAGAAAAATTGAAATCTAGGGATGAAAGATATATTCTACTAGGGTCAAAGGGATATTTTGAAGGAATAGATATTCCAGGAGATGCCATGACTACAGTGATTTTAGATAAAGTGCCTAATATCAATAGTAAGGAACCTTTTTATAAATCCTTAATAGAAAATCAAGTTGAAAGAGGAAAAAACTATTGGCAGGCTTATGCAAAGGTTAATTTTCCAATTGTGTCCATAGACTTAAAGCAGATTTATGGAAGAATTATAAGAACTGAATATGATTATGGTGACTTATTTATTATGAGCAAGTTTGATAGTGTTAATCCTACAGTAAAAAAGCTTGAAGGTCAGCTTCATGATGTTCCTATTATAAGAAAAAATGAAAATGAAATTTTTAGAGATTTAAATATTAGGGTGGCAAGGTGGAAGCAAATAAATCTTTATAAGATAATGAAGGAAGTTAAGCCTTCTTTGAAAAAAGCTATTTTGGAGAAAAAAATGGCTAAAAACAATATGTCATTAAAGCAAATTGAGAAGATTATAAATGAATTTATGTCTTTAGAGTATAGAAAAAGAAATTTGAAATATGACGTAAATATTTACTTAGTTAATGGATTGAACATTTATATTGATGGTAAAGTGCTAAAGTTAAATAGAATCAATAGAGAAAAAATAACTGAATATTTTAATGATATTATAAAAGTTTAAGGAGAAGGAAAAGTTAACCTTCTCTTTTTTATTTAGTGGAATTTAAAACTTTAGTATGTATAAGTATGTATATCAATTATAAAAATGGAAATACTTTCTTGACAAGTTTGGATTACAATAGTAATATTAAATCGTTAATTACGATTGTAATCTAAACTAAAAATAATTAAAAAATAAATAGTTCATGGGGTAAAGTATGTTAGAAAGTATTAAAAAACTTAGTTTTAAAAAGAAGATACTTTTTTTATTGTCATTATAATAGGAGTATTTTTAATATTTGCTTTCAATTTTCCACTAGGCCAATATACTAATTATAAGGTGAATGGAAATAGTGGAATAGCTAGGGTACCTAAGGTTTCATGTTATGAAAGAGGAAAGCTTAAAAATCTTCCTAAATATGATGAAAACTCAGAAAAAGGTTGGCAGGTAGATTTAAGAAGTTATGACTTATCAGAACTTAATGTTAAGGATAATTTAAAAGATTTAATGCATGCAGATTTTGATAATAAGACAAAATGGCCTTCTGATATGCCAAAAGGGTTTGATGCTCAAGCAATTATGGAAATGGGAAAGAATCCAGGGTTAAATATAAGAAAGCTCCATGAAAAAGGAATTACTGGAAAAGGGGTAAGTATAGCTATTATTGATCAAACTCTTTTAACTGATCATGAAGAATATAAAGACAGATTAAAGTTTTATGAAGAAATTCATAATCCTAAAGAAGATGATGCACAGATGCATGGACCAGCAGTTGCTTCAATTGCAGTAGGGAAGAATGTGGGAGTTGCACCAGAGGCAGATTTATACTACATTGCTGAAACTCATGGAAAATTTACTTTAAGCAGCATGTTAGGTAAATTTCCTTTCGATTTTAAATATTTAGCCCAATCTATAGATAGAGTTATAGAAATAAACAAAACCCTGCCTAAAGAAAAAAAGATAAGAGTTATTTCTATGTCAGTAGGCTGGAGTGAAAATCAGAAAGGCTATAAAGAGGTAGATGAAGCAGTAAAAAGAGCTAAAGATGAAGGAATATTAGTGGTTTCTACAAGCTTTGACAAGTATTATGGAGTAGATTTTTGGGGGCTTGGAAGGGAAAATATGAAAAATCCAGATGACTTTAAAAGTTATGAACCAGGAATGTTCTGGGAAAGCATGTTTTTTAAAGATAATAAAAGATTTGATATAGAAAAGAATTTTATGGTACCAATGGATAGCAGGTGTACTGCATCTCCTACTGGAAAATCAGATTATGTATTTTACAAACAGGGTGGACTTAGTTGGGCAGTTCCTTATGTGGCAGGTTTATATACTTTATGTTGTCAGGTAAATCCAAATATAACTCCAGAAAAGTTTTTGAAAGCAGTAATGGATACAGGGGATGTAATTCAAATTGATAAACAGGGTAAAGAATATAAATTAGGTAAAATAGTAAATCCAGAAAAGCTTGTGGAAAAGGTGTCTTTACAAAAATAAAATCAATCATTATATTAAACGCTTATAGAAAAGCTTTGATCTATTGGTATTTAATATGGTTATGGAAAAATTATTATTGTAATGATAAAATTCAACTGAGGACATAAAGTAAGGAGTTGATCTGGTTGATTAAAGAAGAAATGACACCAAAAGAAAGAGTACAAGCTTTTTCTAAAGGAGAAGAAATTGATAGAATAGTATGCGTTCCTGATATGGGAGTTACCATGACACCTTTTATTGGAGTTAAATCTAGTGAATATTACCATTCACCACAACTTATGTCAGATTTAGAAATAGCTCTATTTAAAAGACTTCGCCACGATGGTGCAAGTATATCTACTAGTCTTAGAGGGGTTGCTGAAGCTATGGGTGCAAAAATAGGATATCCTGATCATGGCATATCTTATCTAATAGAGCCAGCAATTAAATCTGTAGAAGAAATAGAATCTCTTAAAATTATTGATCCTTTAAAAGATGGCAATTTGCCAGTTTTAATTGAAGCTATAAAACTCACTAAAAATGCACTTTTTGATGAAGTAGATGTTGGGGCTGCTATGTCAGGACCTTTTAGTGTTGCGGCTTCAGTAGTTGGAACAGAAAATCTATTAAAATGGATAATTAAGTGTCCTGAAAAGGTTCATACTTTAATGGATATAATAGCAGAATGTAATAATAGATATATAGATGAAGTGTCTAAGTTAGGTGTATCTATTGGATTTGCAGATCCAGTTTCATCTACTAGTCTTATAAGTCCAAAACAATTCAGAGAGTTTTCATTACCTGCTCTTAAGAAAAATATTAATAGAATAAAAGAAAAAACAGGAAGTTCTCCTGCAATACATATTTGTGGCAAAAGTAAGGGTATCTGGGAAGATGTTGTAAATGCAGGTATTTCTAATTTTAGTATTGATAACTATGAAGATTTAGAAGAAGCTAAAAAAATCATGGGAGATAGAGTGGTTATTACTGGAAATGTTCCACCAGTGGAGGTTATGTATGAAGGAACAAAAGAAGATATTTTTAACTCAGTTAAAGAATGTATCAGAAAAGGACATGATTCTAAAAAAGGTTACATTTTGAGCACAGGCTGCCAAATTCCAATGAATACGCCAATAGAAAAGGTTGAAATGTTTATGGAAGCTGGAAAAACCTATGGAAAATATCCTTTAAAATTATAAATTAAGATAAGTAATTGAGAGAAGGAAAAACTAAAAAGTAACCTTCTCTTCTTTTATTATGATTTCAGTTCTATAAGGTGAGACCAATATCTTTTAGGCATATAGTGGCTGCGTAGTTTTAGATTTTCACGTTCTTTTATATTAACAGAGTTATAAAAAGTTTTCCAAAGAGCTTCAAATTCTCCATCTGGTGAAGAGAAAATTTTAGAATCTTCTCTTTCAAACTCAGTTATAAGTGCTTTTTCTTTATTATATATAATTGCCAAGTTTCTTTTTAAATCATGAATTATAAAGTTTTGGTCAGAAAATCTTGTTGTAAAATGATTAAGTATTAAGGGTAAAATATTGTGATCAGGTTCTATGGAAGCATAAAAGCTTAAGGGTGCTATTTCTTTAAATCTTACAAATCCAGTGAACATATGAGCTTCATGAGTAACTTTTTTAGTATATTTATCAACTAAAATTATAATGTCATTATTTTTAGCCAAGTTAATATTTGTACCATATTTATAACAAAGCTTAAGATATTTTAAAGCAGTAGAGCTAGAATCTGGAATTCCGCAAAGATATAAGTAGTATACATTTGTTAAAATTTCAGTATTCAGTTTCTCTACAATACTTTTATAAACTCTATTGAACTTATCATATTCAGTGGTAATATTTAAAACCTCATTGAGAAATGAGGCGGTATATTCACTTGATTTTGTTATAACACAATCTTCTTTGCAGCTGTAAGCATAAAAAATGGCAGTAAGCAAACCTTCAAAAGTGTTATCATATATGTATTCTTTCACACTAAAACCTCCTATAGTTCACCAGTAATTGAAGTGGATTTATCGTTTAATAAAAGCAATTTATTATTATTTGAAATACCTTTAGGAGCAATTAAATTACTTATATTGTTGTCAAAAAAGCTTAGTTGATGAGCACCTTTATCTATTGAATTCAAATCAAATTTGGGAGTAAGAGCTTTTCTAATGCGCATATCATCAAAGGATACAGAACCATAATATTTACCTTTGCAGGTAATGAAATATTGAGCTCTTTTCATAACTATACCGAGCTTTTTTAGATCATGAAAATCTAATGAGCTAATTTTACGAGCACTTATTATTTTATATGCACCACGTACTCCAATACCAGGTATTCTTATAAGAGTATTGTAAGGAGCTTTATTTATTTCAACAGGAAATAGGTGAATATTATTTAAAGCATAGGTTGTTTTTGGATCAAGGTTAATGTCAAAGTTGGGGTTTTTTTCGTTTAGTAATTCCTTTGCTTTAAAGCCATAAACTCTTAACAGCCAATCACCTTGATATAGTCTATGTTCTCTAAGAGTAGGTGGAGTCTTAATGTGAGGAAGATTTCTGCTATTATTAACAGGAACATATGCTGAATAATAAACTCTTCTTAAATCAAATTTATTATATAGGTTTTCCGTTAGATTTAGTATATTTAAATCACTTTCTTTTGTGGCTCCAACAATAAGC
This sequence comes from Clostridium sp. JS66, assembly GCF_033561535.1. Lineage (NCBI taxonomy): Bacteria > Bacillati > Bacillota > Clostridia > Eubacteriales > Clostridiaceae > Clostridium > Clostridium sp. JS66. Next base: position 2,709,701 of record NZ_CP131467.1, read on the forward strand.
TGAGTACTTTGACCACCAGGCACAAATATAGGTGATTTTTTGTATTTTCTGCGTTCATATTTATTTACAATAATATTATTTTTAATATCACCCATAGGCTTTAAAATATCATCTTTATTTTTTTCAGGAGCTAATAATTTAAGTGATTTTGATGAAGGCAATTCTATATTTACACTCATTCTGTCCACAAGTGAGCCAGCCTTTTTTATAAGTTCTTCGTCAGCTCCAGGAATTGCTTTTAGATGAATATAACCCCTAAAGTTATGTTCATTTCTCAATTTATCAACAACTATTGTAAGGAGTTCCATAGTGAAATTAGCATTTTTTATAATTGAAGAGCTTAAGAATAAGCCTTCTATATAATTACGTCTGTAAAAATTCATTGTTAAATTTACAACTTCGTCAGCAGTAAAGGAAGCTCTCTCAATATCATTAGACCTTCTATTGATACAATAAGAACAATCATATATGCAATAATTTGTTAAAAGTATTTTTAGAAGGGATATACATCGTCCATCTGGAGTAAAGCTGTGGCATATACCACTTCTATTTACAGAACCAACGTTACCTTTCTTTGAACTTCTATTTGAGCCAGAAGATGAACAAGACACATCATATTTAGCTGCAGAAGATAAGATTCTTAACTTTTCATCTATTTCCATACTTCATCACCAATCTTTGTATTTTTATGAATTTATTATAACTCATTTTCCATCAGAGAACAAGTGTTCGCAATAAAATGGTTTAGAAAAAGGTATATATGATGAATTTGTATAATAAAAAAATATTGACATTTGTTTAAAAAGTGGTATTATATTTTTAATAGTATAAATTAAATAAGAAAATGAATTTTTAATAATAATTGATTAAAAATAGTTCTTAAAGGTTATGTTTACTATTTAGGTGAATATAAAAATGAATAATTGATAAGGCAACGGTGTCTTAAGAAAGAAAAAACTGTAATTTTTTCTTTTTTAGTGGCACCTTTTTTTATTGTATAAAACAAGTAAAAGTATTATTTAAGTTCTATTTTTAAAAAAATATTATGTATAGAGTCATTTATCTATTATTTGTAGGAGGTAAGTATTTATGTTTAAGGATCTAATATATGTTATACCAAAAGAAAAGCATTCCGAGGAGGATTTAAGGGATATATTAACTTCTCATTCTGAAATAAAGTTTGTATCTTTAATTGGAATAGACCTATCAGGAAATGATACTGATGAAAGAATTCCTATGAAGGTTTTCTTAGAAGACATTTCTGGTTTCATACAAGGAGCAATTCAAACAGACGGATCATCAGTTGTTCTTCCAGGAATAGCAACATTAAATAACGCTAAAGTTGATATGATAGCTGATATAGATGTTAACTGGTTTGTAGACTATAATTTTGAGTTTATAGATGAAGAAACTAGCAAACCAATAGGTACAGTAAGAATTCCTTGTTTCTTAATACACGAAGGTAAAGCCGTAGATTCTAGACATATTTTAAAAGCGGCAACAACTTATGTTAAAGACACATTATTTGATTCATATAAGAAGTATCCTGAGCTATTAACTGCATATGGAGCTACATTTGATGATGTAACTGATGTAATAGCTACAGCTGCTACTGAACTTGAATTTTGGGTAAAAACTCCAGAAGACAAAGCTGAAGTTCAAGAACTTTTTACATCTCAAGTACTTCAAGAACAATACTGGACTAGAACTAAAGGTGTTGTAAGATCAGCTCTTGAAGAAACTTTATTATTAATGGAAATGTACGGTTTAGATCCTGAAATGGGTCATAAAGAGGTTGGTGGGGTAAAGGCTCATTTAACTGAAACTGGTAACCTTACTCATGTTATGGAACAACTTGAAATAGATTGGAAATATGCTGATGCATTGCAAGCTGCGGATAACGAACTTTTTGTTAGAACATTAGTAAAAGAAACCTTCAGAAGGCATGGACTTGATGTTACATTTTTAGCTAAGCCAATTGATGGAGTAGCTGGAAGTGGAGAACACACTCATTTAAGTATTGCTTTAAAATTGAAGAACGGTAAAAGATTTAATTTATATGCCTCAACTGATAACAATTTCTTAAGTATATATGGATATGGTTCCTTAATGGGTATATTAAAAAATTATGAAGTTATAAATCCAATTGTATCTGCAACTAATGATTCATTAAGAAGATTAAAACCTGGATTTGAAGCTCCAGTATGTATAGTTACATCCTTAGGACATTCAGTTGATGTTCCTTCAAGAAATAGAACTATATTATTAGGTGCTATTAGAGATCTTAATAACCCAATGGCAACAAGGTTTGAACTTAGAGCTCCAAACCCATTTACAAACACTTATTTAGCATTAGCAGCATTATTTGTTACTTCAATTGATGGTATAAGCTATGCTATATCAAATAAGAAAACTGAAGCTGATTTACTTTCCGAGCTTTCAAAGGCTGCTGGAGAAGAAGCTGCATATCTTGAAAAAGATAGAGCTTATAGAAGTGAAGAAGATGTATTTGAAGATTACTCTGATGAAGAAAGATCAAGATTATTTGGTAAAGCACCAGCTACAGTTTATGAAAATGTACTAGCATTGGATAAGTATCCTGAAAAAGTTGATGTGTTAAAGTCTGGTAATGTATTTACAGAGGAAATACTTAACAGTTTTCGTATTGGTGTAGAAAGAAGATGGTTAACTGAAATTGACTCAAGAATAATTTCTAACTACACTGATGAAATTAGGGGCTTCAAGAAACTTCATTGTGTTGAGAATGCCTTAGACCTTGATGTAGCTAACTGGCAAAAGGTTAATGATTTAAGACAATACTTGTTAAAAAATAGCTATTCAACAAAGAGCTTATTCACAAGTATAAAAGATGCTATAAATGCTGGTGAGTATGCAACAGTTTCAGAACTTCAAATTAAAATGGATGCTAAGATAGATGAACTTAGAAGCTTATACAATGAATACAAGAATAACTTATTAGATATCTAATTAAAGATAAAAAAGGGTATGTCGCATTAAGAATAGATATTACAACATATTGTATGTAAATTCCTTAGTGCGACAGCTCTTTTTTCTATTACATTAATAAGGATTTCTCTATAAATAAAATGATTATTCAGTTTTTTTCTTATTGATTTCACCAGCATACTTTGCTACTAAGGAAGTACAGTATCCAATGATTTGCTGGCAGTTTTTTTTCCTTTCTCTGCTTTCAAAATCACCATATGGTGCTGAAAGTTCTTTGCAAATCAATGTTCCATAATTTTTCTCAATTTCATTAACCATATCAGCAAAAGGAGCATAAACCTCTTTAAGCTCTTGTGCTCGTTCAGCAGGTGTTTCTTTTGCAAAAGGATTCTTTCTTCCTTTAATAGAACCCAATGATAATACAGCGCCTGTTACAGCACCACAGGTATTTCTCGTATGTCCCATGCCGCCTCCAAATCCAGAAGCAAGGCAAATGGTATCTGGTGATAAATCTGGTTGATACAAGTCTAAAATAGTGCGATAAACATATTCTGAACAGTTTAAACCTTGTCTAAAAAAATTTCTAGCAATACTCTCAGCTTCAGTCATAACATCTTTAATGTCTTTATTTTGTTTTATATCCATGAAAACCCCTCCTTACACTTCCAAGTTTGTAAATTAAATCATTAACTAATTATATCATGAATTCTTCATTTGTAATGTCCTTTGTTTTTACATTTGTAACATCTTTTGCTGTTATTGTAACTCCTTTATTTATGATAGAAGTATTTACTGTAATTCCTGCAGTTCCTGCAATTGCTATAAGTAATATTATTGTACCTACTATTTTTTGTTCTTAATTATAAATACCACTTCCTTAAATACTAAAATTTCTCTGATTATGCAATTAACATCTGTCCATTGCATGAATTGGTAGTATTATAGCATAAGTTTTTGTGAAAAATTAAGACAATAAGTCTACTCCAAAAATATTCAAACATTTGCCAGCATACCAATACTGTATCAGGAATTAAACGAAAGTTAAGCAGAGAGTATCATTATTTTTAAGTTGAAAAATAGTATTAGTAAAAAGAATTCTATATAAAAGCTGGAGTTCTTTTTTTATGTCAAAGCACTAGCTATATTTGTTCTTTAAAATAGAAAACTTAATATTATGGATATTAGTTAAATATTTTGTTATAATACCCTAGGTGATAAAATGATTTTACAAAGGAAGAGAAGTTATAAAATATGAGATTAGATAAATTTTTAGCAGAATCATCTGTTGGAAGAAGGAAAATCGTTAGGATTTATATCAAAGAAGGTTTGGTTAAAGTAAATGGAAAAGTTATAACAGAACCTGCAATGGACATTGACGAAAACTCTGATGTTATTAAGTATCTTGGTAAAGTAGTTACTTATACTGGAAAAGTATATTATATGTTTAATAAACCTGCTGGGTATATTACTGCAAGAAAGGATAAAGCTCACAGAACAGTATTTGATTTTTTTGATGATGATAAAATGAATGAAGTATTTCATGTTGGGAGATTGGACAAAGATACAGAAGGGTTATTGTTACTTACCAATGATGGTGAATTTGAACATAAATTAATGCATCCACAAGAACATATTGAAAAAACTTATTTTTTTTGGGCTTTAGGTTCTTTAGACGAGAAAAGCAGAAAGCAATTAGAGCAGGGAATTTATATAGGAAAAGGTGAAATACTAACAAAACCTGCAAAAATAGAAGTACATAAATGTGGAATGTATAAAGACTTTAAACATGAAATGCCCATTGACAATTTAAGCAATATAGATTCAAATCAGTATAACCAGCCAGTTGTCTCTGGCTATCTTAGTATTACAGAGGGACGTAACCATCAAGTAAAGCGTATGTTAAAGGCAGCAGGTTGTTATGTGGTATATTTAAAAAGGGTTTCTATTGGAGGATTAATGTTAGACGAATCAATGGAAAAAGGTCAGTATCGGCTCTTGACAGAAGTGGAAATTCAAAAATTGCTAAACAGCAGCAATCATATTGTAACAATGTAGATAAAACTTCTGACATCACGGACATAAATCTCTTAAGTACCACAATATAATATTGTTTTAAATTTTAGAGATAAGAGGAAATATAACATTCTCTTCTTATTTTAACGAATAACTCATTTTTTCAGCAGCCACAAGAAATGTATTGATCTCTCTTAATTCCATTATTCACTATCTGTAAATAATTTTTAATAATAATATTAAATATATTAAATTTTCATATCATAGCATTAATGATATAATCTAAAATGAATAAAGTCAATACCGATGGCAAGCGTTAAATAGTAACTTAATAGAAGGCTGTTGATATAACGAAGGATAAAAGGAGGATATTGTGAAAGGGTTAGGTACAATTATAAATACTATAGCTGTAATCATTGGAAGCGGTATTGGTTTGTTTCTTAAAAATGGAATGAAACAGAAAATGCAGAATATCTTGATGCAGGCTTGCGGTGTAGCAGTAATCTTTATTGGCGTTGCGGGAACTTTGCAGGGTATGATTACTATACATGGAGGAAATATAGAAACAAAAGGAACTATGCTTTTAATTTTTTCATTGGTAATAGGAGGATTTATTGGACAGGCATTAGATATTGAGAAATGGCTGGATGCTTTAGGTGAAAAAATTAAAACTATTGCAAAAGCAAAAGAGGACAATCAGTTTGTAGAAGGTTTTGTTAATACATCTCTTATTATTTGTGTAGGAGCTATGGCCATAGTCGGTTCCATACAGGATGGACTTAAGGGCGATTATTCAATGCTGCTTGCCAAATCTATTTTAGATTTTGTAATAGTTTTGGTTTTTGCTTCAACTCATGGACTTGGTGTTATGTTTTCTGCTGCTGCAATTTTTGTGTATGAAGGAGGTATTACACTTCTTACTGTTTTTATTGGTCCTTTTTTAGGAAATACACTAATTGAAAATATGTCTTTTGTAGGAGCAGCGCTTATTTTTTGCGTTGGTGTAAATATTGCATTTGGGAAGAAATTTAATGTAGGCAATATGCTGCCAGCACTTTTAGTTCCGTGTGTATACGAGTTAATTTTGAATCTTATTAAATGAGGATATTGCACAATTAAAATTGAGAATAAATTTTTTGAAAATATCTAATTAAAGATAAAAAATTCTTACATTTATCAATATGTAAGAATTTTTTTATTACATTAATAAGCTTTTATTATAAATAAAATGATTACTCGGCTTTTTCGTTATTGGTTTCACCAGCATACTTTGCTACTAAAGAAGCACGGTATCCAATGATTTGCTGGCAGTTTTTTCCCTTTCCCTGCTTTGAAAATCACCATGTGGTGCTGAAAGTTCCTTGCAAATCAATATCCCATGCCGCCGCCAAATCCAGAAGCAAGGCAAATGGTATCTGGTGATAAATCTGGTTGATACAAGTCTAAAATAGTGCGATAAACACATTCTGAACAGTTTAAACCTTGTCTAAAATAATTTCTAGCAATACTCTCAGCTTCAGTCATAAGATCCTCAATAGTTTTATTTTGTTTTATGTCCATGAAAACCCCTCCTTACACTTCCAAGTTTGTAAATTAAATCATTAACTAATTATATCATGAATTGAAGTATAAGGAAGTCTATTTCATTCATTATGCTTATATATGCATAAGCCATAACAGTGCCTTACTAAATCTTTTTGGAATTTCAGTAAAATGACCTCCATTGTTCCATTCTAGTATTATGTTTTGTGAAAACACAAGCTGTTTTGACAATATAGAAAAAGTCTTTTGAGTGCAATCTCCAACTTTAGCCATACGCTGATTTCTACTGCGTTCTTCACTTTTTCCAAGAGAAAGGTATACTTTTGTAGCATTATGTATAGGAGAATTACAACTCATGAATTCAATCCAACCATCATACCATAATGAACCAGATAAACTTCCTACTTTTCCAAAGGTTTCAAACAGATAAAGGCTGTATAAAGTTGTAAGCCCACCTAAGGAATAGCCAATTAGTGCAGTATTTTCAGGTTCAGTTTTTGTTTTGTAGTGTGTATCTATAAAAGGCTTGATAACATTAGTGAGTTTACTTAGATATTCATGTGCACCTCCACTAAAGTTTTCACTGTTTTTTGTTAAAGCTGGTGCAGGCCATGGAGAAAAATTATGATTCCAGTTTTTTGATTCAATACTTACAAGTATAAAAGTGCTGCAGTCTATATCAAAATGAGATTCTATAGAATTTATTATTTCTTCCATATTATTATCTCCGTTCATATATACAACAGGATAATTAATATCAAGTATATTGTAGTTAGGTGGAAGGTATAGTGAACAATGATGATCATTGATATTTAAATTTTGTATAGTTCCTTTCATGGCTTCACCCCTTAGAATATTTAAATTGATAATTATTAATTTACAGCAAATTATGGAGAAGTACAAATTTTTTCTGGTTTATGTGTCAGCGAGGCAAAGATTTGGGGCTTAAGCTTAATGTTCATAGGTATAGGGATTGTATTTGTTATTTTGTGCATTGTAATCATAATTTGTATATATTGTTGACAGTACTAAAAAATATGATATACTTATAGTCAGTACTGAGTATAAGGAGATTACAAATGAAAATACAATTATATATTCTAGGGCTTCTTATGAGATATGGCCCTCAACATGGATATAGTATAAAACAAATAGTATCAGATAACATAGCAGCCTTTGCTAAAATCAAACTTCCTACAATTTATTATCATTTAGATAAACTCGCTGAAAAAGGCTATATAAATTCTGTTATTGAAAAAGATGGCAATAGGCCTGAAAAAACGGTATACTCTATTACTGACTCAGGAATTGCTTATTTTAATTCTTTGATTAATAAAATTTTAGCTGAAAATTATAGTGTAGAATTTGATTTTGATGGAGTATTATATTTTTCTGACTTTGCTGATAAGGATGCTGTTATTAAAAATTTAAATAGACAAAAAGAGTATATAGAAAATAAGCTGAAAGAATTAGCTAGAACTAAAGATAATACAGTAAGTAGATTGTTACCTGATTACAGAAGTTACTGTATTAGTATATTTAATCATCATATATATCATTTAGAAACTGAATTAAAATGGATAAATGAAACATTAAAGGAACTCTCTTAAGAGTTCCAAAAAAATGTTATTATAGTCAGTGCTGAGTATAATTACGGAGGTATATTTATGGAAAAGAGTATTTGTTCAAGAAACTTTGAAGTTAACTATTATGAAGTGGAGGGTAACATTTGGAGGACTATCTCACATTTAATGGATTATCAGCATGATATTCAAGTAATAGTAGATGTATCTGTACCAGATATGATTATATTAGACGCTAGGATAGAGTTATTGCGTTATCCAATTAAAGATTGTATTTTAATTAAAGATAAAATGAAAGAATTAATAGGTATTAATGTTATTTCAGAATTCCGCTCTAAATGTGATGAATTGTTTTCTAGTGAAATGGGATGTGGCAATGTTAGAATGCTTCTTGGAATTTCCGTTCCTGGGGTAATCTTTAATTATTTTCCTCATCAAATTAAAGTAGGAAATATGACAGAAAGTCAATGGTGGGATTTTTGCAAAGAAAAACTTCCCAAGGCATGTATAGCTCACACAATAATGAGTAATAATGTCTAAATACTAAGCAAGAAAATCTAATTTATACAAACAAGAGTAAAAATGATGATATTAAATTATTTGTATAGGAGAGGAGTAAAACTATGGCTTATAAATTGAAAGAAGTAACAAAAATTATTAGTGAAATATGGGGGGATATTGCGAGCGGAAAACTGCCCCTTCTTTTTGATAGTGGGCATATGTACAAGAAAGGCATGGGAAAAAGTATGGCGGGAACAAAAATCGGGAGATATAAAGAGAGTTTTTACCGAAGATTATGAGAGTACCGTTCCTGGTGAATATACGAAAGATGGAAAGGCGCATTGCTATTTATATATTGCCAATTAGGCATTTAACTCATCTGGGTCTTAGAAAAACTTATTCAGGGCGTATAAGCCGTTATGTATAGCATAAGGACTCTAAATCGCTGATGCCCAAAAGTTCTAACATCTCCCACATGAAGAAAAGCAGATACCCTAAATCTTTGATTTGGTTATTTTGCTTTTACTGTGTGATAAGAGTGTTGTGAATGACAACCATCAAATAAATTTAGAATGTGATATGCTAAATTTTATATGTGGACAACTAAGCAAGGCAAAAATTGTATTGAGAAATATTTCCACGTACCTAGCATATGAAGAAATGTTCACTATTAAAAAAATATAAGCAGTATAATTATAAAAAGGTAGTAAAGACTTTGTGCTAAGGTTTTGCTATCTTTTTCTTATGACAATAATTCAAACTGAGTAACTTATCGCTTAGTCAAATAAACTTAAGATGAATTTAAGATCATTTTAAATCCACCTTAATCTCATACATATACAATCTAACTGAAGTTAAATTTAAAAGAAAATACAGGAGGGAATCTTAATGAATATAATGGAAGTTAGAGATGTAAAAAAAGAGTATGGTTCAAAAAATGGAGGAAGTAAATCAAATGCATTAAATGGGGTGAGCTTTTCTGTTCAAAAGGGTGAATTTCTTGGAATTATGGGGCCTTCAGGAGCAGGTAAATCCACATTATTAAATGTAATATCCACCATTGATAGTCCAACCTCAGGAACAATTACACTTGGAGGAAAAAGTTTTTTAAATCTTAATGAAGATGAACTATCAATATTTAGGAGGAAACAGCTTGGATTTATTTTTCAAGACTACAATCTTCTTGATACTTTAACCTTAAAAGAAAATATTATTTTACCACTTTCTTTATCTAAGGTGGATGTGGCATCTATGGAAGAGAAATTAAAAAAAATCAGCGGCATTTTGAATATTGAAGATATACTAGGAAAATATCCTTATGAAGTTTCAGGAGGTCAGAAACAAAGAGCAGCTGCTGCAAGGGCTATAATAACTGATCCAGAAATAGTCTTTGCAGATGAGCCTACAGGAGCACTGGATTCAAAATCTTCAACAGAGCTTTTAAACAACCTTTCTTTATTAAATAAGGATAATGAAGCAACAATTGTTATGGTAACTCATGATGCATTTGCAGCAAGTTACTGTGACAGAATTATATTTATAAAGGATGGAATACTCGATACTGAGATTGAAAAAACAGGAAGTAGAAAAGATTTCTACAATGAAATATTAAGAACCCTTTCCATTGTAGGAGGTACTGAAAGTGAGCTTGCTTAATCTTGGAATAAACAATGTCAAACACAATTTTAAAAGTTATGTTTCGTATTTTATTAGTACTGTATTTTCTGTTTTCATACTTTTTGTGTTTTTTTCTATTTATTTCAATAGGGAAATGGAAAGTTATAGTAGTGGAAGGTTAAAGTTATATACTGTATTTAAAGTTGCTTCAATTATAGTAATAATTTTTTCAGCTCTTTTTATTTGGTATGCTAACGGTTTTTTTATAAAAAGCAGAAAAAAAGAAATAGCTATATATTCCATTGTTGGTATGAAAAAAAGAGAAATAGGAGTTCTCTTATTTTGTGAAAATATGTTTCTTGGAGTATTAGCAATAATTATAGGTGTACCATTAGGTGTTATAGCTTCAAAATTTCTTTTTCAGCTTCTTGTTAATATGATGAAGGCTAGTGTTGCTGCATATTTTACTTTAGACATAAGAGCAGTAATTGCTACAACTATAATATTTATGGCTTTATTCGTATTTAATTCAATTAAGGCGTATAGGGTAATATATAAATTTAGCGTTATTGAACTTTTACACGCAGACAAGGAAGCTGAAAAGGTTCCTGAAGGTTCAAAAGTAAAGGCACTAATATCTATCGTTATGATTTTGCTTGGATATTTTATTGCTTCCACTAAAATTCTTCAAGGCGGAAGCAAAATGATGTATTTTGCACTTCTTGTATTGATATTGGTAATTTCAGGAACCTATATTTTATTCAATAATTTTATTATAGTAATGCTTACTAAGCTTAAAAAAAATAAAAAGTTGTATTATAAAGGAGAAAATCTTATAAGCATTTCTCAGATACTATATAGGATAAAAGCAAATTCTAATACTCTTGCTACTATAGCAATAGTGTCAGCGGTTGCACTTACTGCAATAGGTTTTACATTTAGTTTTTATGTAGCTTTGCAAAAAATGCCTTCGTATGTCTCACCTTTTTCATTAATGTATAAGGGCGGAGATGAAGATTTAAACAATAAAGTAGAACAAATAATAAATAAGTATGGTGAAGTAAAAGTTACTCACAAGTCAGATATAGAGCTGATTAATGTAAAAGCACTTACATCAAAGTATAAGGGACCTTATGGTGTGGATTTAAAGGCACCTTTTGATGCATATATAATGTCTAAAAGTGAATATAACGAAATCATGAATAATTCAGAAATGAGTAGGACTAATTCCGTTGATGGCTTTCAGGTAGTTAAAGACTTAAAATTTACAAATGATAATCAGTGCTTTTTTATTGAGGTTACTAATGAAAGTCAACATGGAAGGCTCAAAGGAGAGAAGGTCAGCGTTCAAGACTCTAGTGATAAATTTAATTTAAATATTATAGATTCTGATGGTAAGGGCGTTGTGGGAAAAAATTTTGCAAAAACCATGCTTGTTGTTACAGATCATACTTTCAATAAATTACTTAATAGTAATAAAGATAATACTACTAAAATAAGAGGATATATGTTAGATAATCCTTTAAATTCTGGGAAGCTTGTTTCTGAATTAAGTCATGTAATTGCTCAGGATAGATACTTTGATTCGTTCTATAATGCCTATAGTATTTCTTATAGAATATATGGGTGTTATGTATTTATTGGTGCATTTCTCGGAATTTTATTTATACTTTCAACAGGTAGTATACTTTACTATAAACAACTTATGGAAGCATATGAGGATAAGGAAAGATACGGTATATTGAAAAAGATAGGTGTTAGTAAAAAGGAAAAAAGACATACTGTTGTTAAGCAACTTGCACTAATATTTGGATTGCCTGTTTTAGTGAGTTTGTTTCACAGTATTGCAGCTCTATATATATTTATTGCCTATGCCAGTGAAGCTAAAATTATCGTAGAATGTGTTGGTGGAATAGTATTAGTTTATATTGCAATTTATTTATGCTACTATATGATTTCGGTTAAATCATATATGAAAATTATCAAGTAATTTTTAGATTCATATGGAGGTTCATACAAAGAATGGTGGGGTTATCAATGTAGCAATGATATAAAAATTGCTTAGAAACAGAAAGTAACTAGACACCATATTTTTAAATATAATAGGAGGTACTGAAAATGACACTATTTAATCTTGGAATAAATAATGTTAAACACAATTTTAAAAATTATGTTTCTTATTTTATAAGTACATTAACCTCAATTTTTATTCTCATGATATTTTATTCTATGTATTATAGTAAACAAATACATTCATTTAGTTCAGATAAAGTTAAGGTTGGAGCTATTTTTAAAGCGGCAGCTTTTGTAGTTATAATATTTTCAGCCATTTTCATAGGCTATGCTAATAGCTTTTTTATAAAAAATAAAAAGAAAGAAGTTGCTATATATTCACTGCTTGGTATGAAGAAGAAAGAAATAGGAACACTCATGTTCTTTGAAAATATCTTTCTAGGGATATTGGCCTTAATTGTTGGAGTACCCTTAGGAGCATTTACCTCCAGGTTCTTCTTAAAAATACTTAATGTATGTATGAAATCAAACAAGCCTATACAGTATAACTTTGATATTAGATCTGTATTAATGACGGTTTTTGTTTTTATGATTATATTTTTGTTAAACTCCATAAAAGCCTACGGAATAATATATAAGTTCAGGCTTATAGAGCTTATACATGCGGCTAAGGAAGGAGAGAAGAAACCTAAATTTTCTAAGCTCCTAGCATTATTATCATTAATAATGATAATCAGCGGATATATTGGTGTATTAAAAATGAATTTGGAGTCTGGAGGAGCCCAAATGTTGTACAAAGGTCTCCTTATAACGCTGTTTGTTGTTGCAGGAACTTATATATTGTTCAACAATTTCATAATTTATATCTTTAAGCTATTTGAGAAAAATAAAAAAGCTTATTATAAAGGAGAAAATCTAATAGGAGTATCTCAAATAATCTACAGAATTAAAGGGAATTCTAATCTTCTGGCAACTATAGCGGTTGTATCTAGCGTTGCTATTACCGCATTATGTTTTACATTTAGTCTTAATTTGACCCTTGATAAAATTGCACCAAGTGGATGTCCTTTTTCAATAATGTATCAAAGCGGAAACCAGGAATTAAATAAAAAAGTTGAGGCTGTTATTAATAATCATAAAGAGATTAAAACAACTTATAAAACAGATATTGTAATGATAAATGGAAGTGGGCTCACACAAAAATATAATGGGCCCTTTGAGAAAGATTTAAAGGCTCCTTTTGATATGTTTATAATGTCTGCATCTGAATACAAGGATATTGTAAATAATTCAGGTTTTAATGATGGTACAGACGTTGTCGATAGAGCTAAGGATATTAAAATTAATAAAGAAAATCAATGTTTTTTCATTGAAGTAAGTAATTCACTTGAAGCAAGAGGAAGACTTGCAGGTGATGAGCTTAATGCAACTATTGGAGAGAAAGCTTATAATCTTGATATTTCCGACTCAAGTAAGAAATGTGTTTTAGGAGTTAAACTTCAAAAGACAACTATAGTAGTACCAGATATATTTTTTAATAAGCTTTTAAATGATAATAGAAATAATACAACTGTTATAAGAGCATATAATTTTGATAATGTATTAAAAAGTGGAAGTGTTGTTGCAGAGATTTCTCAAATGATGCCAAAGGGCAGAATTTTTTCTTCTTACAATGACATGTATACTGAGGTTCATACTTTGTATGGAAGCTATGTGTTTATAGGTGCCTTCCTAGGTATTCTCTTTGTTGTTTCTACTGGAAGTATAATGTATTATAAGCAATTAACAGAAGCTTATGAAGATAAGAATAGATACTCTGTACTTTCAAAAATAGGTTTAACTAAAAAAGAGACTTTAAGAATTATATCAAAGCAATTGGGATTTATTTTTGTAATGCCACTTCTATTTGGTATTCTTCATAGTATATTTCCACTTATAGCCTATATGAAATATCTCTGTGGCTTTTCAATATCACAGATGGAATGGATGGGTATGACAATGGGAGTATATGCAGTAATTTATTTATGTTTTTATCTTCTTTCTATTAAATCTTATATGAAAATTATAACAAAAAATGTTGTATACTAAATATATAATTTAAAAATTAGATTCCAAGTTAATAGAATGCTTGGAATCTAATGATATAAAGAGGTGTTTTGGGAGTGAATTTAGTAAACAATGCAGATAAAAAAATATTACTTATAGATGATGAAGAAGATATAACAGACTTAATAGAAGATATTTTGTTAAAGGAAGGCTTTAAGAATATCAGAAAGGCTCATTGTGGCTTAGATGGTATAAAAATATGTGAGGATGAAAAGCCTGATATAATAGTGCTTGACATAATGCTTCCAGATATTGATGGAATAGAAGTATGTAAAAGAATAAGGCAATTTTCCTACTGTCCAATTTTATTTTTATCAGCAAAAAATAGCGATGTTGATAAAATTGTTGGATTGAGCATTGGTGGAGATGATTATATTACTAAGCCTTTTAGTCCAAAGGAAATTGCTTTTCGTATTAAGGCACAGTTTAGAAGACAGCAGTATAATGGTATAAAGGAAGTTAGTGACAACGTAAATGATAATATAAAAATTAGTAATATTACTATTGATAAGCTTCACAGTCAGGTATATAAAGAAGATATAGAAGTAAAGCTTACAGCGAAAGAATACAAGCTTCTTTTATATTTAGCAGAAAACTCAAATAAAATAGTTAATAAAGAAAGATTATGTGAAGTAGTATGGGGAGAGGATTATATTGGGTATGATAATACAATTTCTGTTCACATAAGACATTTAAGAGAAAAGCTTGAGAAGAATCCTTCTAAACCAGAAATTATAGTTACTGTAATAGGACTTGGGTACAAGCTTGTAAAAAGAAAGGAATAGAATGAAAAAATCAGGATATAAAATAATATTTAACTTATATTTTAAATTTTTTATTGGTCTTCTTATTTTAATTTCAATTTTTATGGGAATAGTATTGTATATATTAAATGTTAATATGTATAGTGAAAACAGTTATGCTAACTGGAGCAGCTGGCCTGGATACTTCACATCAAATTTCTATAAAAAAATTAGTTTTGAAGAAGGTAAACCAAAGCTTACAGATTCAGCAGTAAGTCAATTGAAGGAGTACAAGCTTTCCTTTCAAATTGTTGATAAAAATGGAGATTCAGCATTAGAATATAATGAACCTGAAGGAGCTTTAAAACACTATTCTCCAATAGATATAGTTCAATTGTACAAAAATGGATACAGTGCAGGGGATTATACTATGTTTGTTGGAAGTGTTAATAACAGAGGAGAAAAATGGACGTACATTATAGGTTTCCCTGCGAAAATATCAAAAATTACTATGTATGTGAATTATGATAAGTTTTCGAAGATTAAGTTTATTATATTAAGTTTATTTATATTGCTTATACTTCTTGTTGCAGTTTATGGTATATGGATGAATCATACATTATCTAATATAACAACAGGCATAAAAGGGCTTGCTTCAAATGATTATATTCCTATGAAGGAAGAAGGAATGTATAAGGATGTACTTTATAGCCTTAATCTTTTAGATAGTAAGCTTAAAGCTAGTGAAGAAGAGAGAAGAAGAAATCAAACTTTAAGAGAGGAATGGATAGCTAATATTTCTCATGATTTAAAAACTCCATTATCACCAATAAAAGGTTATGCGGAAATATTAACTGATTCTAAATATGATGTTAGTCTTTTGGATGTAAAAAAGTATGGAGAAGTAATACTTAGAAATGCAGAAAATGTGGAGGATATAGTTGAAAATTTGAATTTTACATATCAATTAAAAAATGGCATGCTTCCTGTAAATCGCAGCGAGGAAAATTTAGTGCGTTTATTAAAGGAAGTAATTATAAACATATTGAACCATCCTAAATATGAAGAAAGAAATATTATCTTTAATTGTACAGAAGATAGGATAAACTTTAATTTTGACAATACACTTTTGAGAAGAGCTTTTACTAATCTTTTATATAATTCAGTAATTCATAATGCTCCAGATACTATAATAAAAGTTTCTGTAAGACAAGAGGACAAAATATATATAACCATTGAGGATAATGGAAAAGGTATGTCAGAAGAAGAAGTGAAAAAGCTTTTTGAAAGATATTATAGGGGTACAAAAAGTTCGGTAAGTGTTAAAGGTTCAGGCCTTGGAATGGCAATTGCTAAGCAAATAGTAGAAGCACATGAAGGGGAAATTAATGTTAAAAGCAAACAAAATGTTGGTACATGCATACAGATTGAATTGTAAGTTGATTAACAATATGAATGGAGGAGCCTGATTGTATGATTCTCCATTCATTTCAAATAAGATTTATATGATTATTTTATTAACCAGTTAAAATTGGCTTTATGCTCAACATATTCAATTATTGTACCATCAAAATGTTTTACAGTCATATTCATTCCTGAGGGTACTATTTTTAAATCTCTAATGATAACAGCACCATTATTTAATAAAAATTCTTTAAATTCAGTAATGGAGTCAACTAGAAATGTTGCTTGAGTGTCTTTAAATGGCTTTAATGATTCATCAGAACCACTTATTATCAAAATATTTCCAACTGTAGCTAGTTCTAAGCTTGCTTCAGAATATTTAAATATATTACTGCATTTTTCATTTAAGATTTTTTCATAAAACTTTATTGCTTTTTTCATGTCATTTACATAGAAACGATTTAAAACTTTTTTTATTTCCATTTGTAATCATGCTCCTTTTCAAAATTGATTTCTGCTTTATAAGCTACTATAATATTATGGTAATAGATGTAATCATTCAAGTACGTACTTTTTTATTAGATACTAACAAAAATAGTACTATTGAGGAGGAAGGAGGTTTTAATGGGAAGAATATTAAAAAATCCCCAGTCTAATAAATCATGTCCAATAGCAACAGTACAATATTTGATTTCGGGAAAATGGAAAATGATAATACTATTTCATTTAAGTCAAAAAACAAGGAGATTTAATGAACTTCAAAGGTTATGTAAACAGATTTCTCAACCAATTCTGGCGAAACAGTTAAGAGAACTTGAAGATGATGGATTGGTTCATAGAGAAATTTATAAGGAAGTACCTCCAAGAGTGGAATATTCATTAACGGAAATGGGACGTTCTTTTGTTCCTGTATTGAAAACTATGGGAGAGTGGGGAAAAGTTTATATAAATTCTATGGAAGAAAATGAGTAATCATTCTATAAAGAAATAATATGCAATTGAAAATGTAAAGTTTTAGCTTATTAAATTTATAATAGTATTTATAGTATAATGGTACTAGAAGGAAGTGATATTATATGAGAATTTTAGTTGTAATTCCATTAAGTGAAGAAGAAAAGGAAAAACTTAAATCAAAGATGCCAGAAGCGGAGTATATTTTTATATCAAATAAAGAAATTAGCGATGAAATTGTAAAAAGTGCTGATATAATTATTGGAAATGTTCCTCCAGAATACATAAAGGGAAGTAAAAAGCTTAAATGGCTTCAATTAAACAGTGCAGGTACTGATGGATATTGCGAAGCTGGTGTAATCCCTGAAGGAGCATATCTTACAAATGCATCAGGTGCTTATGGTCTTGCAATATCTGAACATATGCTTGGTATGTTATTTGAAATTAAAAAGAAATTGAATTTATATTATATGAATCAGAAAAAACATATATGGAAGGATGAAGGAAATGTTACCTCAATAGAAGGAAGTACAACATTAGTTGTAGGTCTTGGTGACATTGGAGGGGACTTTGCTAGGAAAATGAAAGCACTTGGAAGCTATACCATAGGAGTAAAGAGAACCAAAGGACAAAAGCCAGAATATATTGATGAATTGTATACAATGGAAGCTTTGGATGAACTTTTGCCTAAAGCTGATGTAGTGGCTTTAAGTCTTCCTGGGACAAAGGATACTCACCATTTATTTAATAAAGATAAATTTAATTTAATGAAAAGAAATGCAATTATTCTTAATGTGGGAAGAGGAAACTGTATATGTACTGAAGATTTGTGTGATGCTCTTGAAAATGGAATCATTAGTGGTGCAGGTCTTGATGTAACAGAACCAGAACCGCTGCCATCTGAACACAGATTATGGGATGCGCCAGGGGTTATTATTACTCCTCACATATCAGGATTTTTTCATCTTCCAGAAACTTTAAGAAGAATTGTCAACATAAGTATTGAAAATCTTGAATATTTTAAAAATCAGCAGCCATTAAAGAATATAGTGGATTTTAAAACTGGTTATAGAGTTAACAAGAAAAAAGTTTAATAGAAGTATATTAAATTTGCATAAAGTCATAAGTAAGAGATATTAGTAAATAAAATGCTGCATAAAGTGATAATGGTATTTATCACTTTTTTATTATAGTAAAATTGACTCAAAATATTATTTGAAATTTTTAGTTTTATAATATACTTCTTAAATACCCATAAGAGAACTTACACCTGAAATTTTTAAAGATTTTACATCAGATGCTAAATTGTTAAGGATTTTTTGAAAAATTAATACCTTTTAATTTAAGCAAATTTATTAATGAATTTGAAGTGTAGTTTAAGTTAGAAAAACTTGGATTGCTATCATATTCAGTGTGCATAGAGGATTTTGAAGTTACTTTCTGAACTTTATCCTCAGAAGAATCTGAATTAGGAGACGAACTTGTACGTGTAATATATAATTGAGGATTTGAAAGGGCATTTATCTGATAAGCTTGATTATAATAGCTATAATTATAGTAATTAGAAGAAATGTTCATAATTTTACCTCCAAAAATCCATTTATTTTCTATATTAATTGAAAATTTTGCATGTCCGAAAGTTGAGTTATGATATAATATAAAGGATTATATAAAAAATATATTATTGGAAATGTCAGGTTATGCAATAAATACAAAATAATATACAATAAGATTAAGGGGTTATGATTTATGAAGTTTTCAACATATGATTTTATTTCCATGTCAGAAGATAGAGTTAATGAGGATATTGCTTATGCAGAGAATAATTATGGCTGGGTTATAGATGGTGCAACAG
The DNA here is from genome assembly GCF_033561535.1 of Clostridium sp. JS66. Classification (NCBI taxonomy): domain Bacteria; kingdom Bacillati; phylum Bacillota; class Clostridia; order Eubacteriales; family Clostridiaceae; genus Clostridium; species Clostridium sp. JS66. The sequence goes on from NZ_CP131467.1 coordinate 2,728,996, forward strand.
GACTTAACAAAACTAATCTGACAGGTTCTAAAGGTGATGTGTATTGGTTTGTTAATGAATGGAATAACTATCTTAAAGATAATATTTTAGATAAATCAAAAGATATTAAAGAAATTGTTTCTACCGGAATAGATTTTATAGGTAATAAATTTAATAAAATTTCTTCAACAAAATATCCTGATAAAGTTGATTTGCCAGCTGCTTCTATAGCTATAATTAACAATAATAAAGTAGAATATTTTTTACTTGGAGATTGTACACTTATAGTTGAGAATAATAGTGGAAAGTCAAGTATTATTAAACAGACTTTGCTTGATAAACTGGATAATATAGCTAAAGCTGAAATGAACAAGTTAATGTTGAATGAAGGAATAAGTTTTATTGAAGCTAGACAGAGAATAAATCCACTGCTTATTAAACATAGATTGCTTAAAAATACTCCAGAAGGTTACTGGACATTAGGATTTGATAAAAGTGCAGTAGAAAATTCTCTCTATGGGTATTTGGATTTGGAAGAATGTAAAAAGGCTTTATTAATGTCCGATGGGTTTTCAGCAATTTTTGATAATTACAAATATATGGAGGCTGATAATCTTATTTCAATTATTGAAAAACAAGGATTGCATCAAGTATATAAGACTATAAGACTTATTGAAAATGAGGATGCAGATGTAGTGAAATTTCCTAGATTTAAAAAAAGTGATGACTCATCTGCAGTGATATTTTTGCAATAAGTTCAAGTAGTATTGCGCTACAAAATAAAACTTTAATATTTAAACTGAACTCATACATTTTTAAGGGAAGCTAGTAGCTTCCCTTGCTTTGCTTTTTTAGATAGAAAGATTTGTTGTCTATAGCCCTCATTGTAGCCAGTATGCCATCAAGATGATCATATTCATGTTGGATTAATTCTGATAGATCACCTTGGAATTTTATTGTTCTGTCTATAAAGTCTATATCTTTATACATAACAGTACATTCCTTATAACGGTTAACTTTTACTAAAAGATTTGGAAAAGACATGCAGTCATCCATTACTTCCATGATTTCCTTGTTGTCAAATTTTAATATAGGATTAATAAAAACTATAGGCTTATTAATATACATATATATTAATCTTTTAAATACACCAATTTGTGGAGCAGCAATTGCTCTTCCTGCATTATATTTTTTGCGAAAATCAATTAAAGTATCATGCAAATCTAAAACAGTTCCTTTTATTGAATCTAGTTCTTCCTTTTCAACAAGTAAGCTTTTTTTATACAAAGCATCATTTCCAAGTAACAGTATTTCTTTTAACATAATATAACCTCCCTAATAAATTTGTTTAATATGTGTAAGAATTTGCTGGTGAAAAGCAAATGGAATCTTATTTGTAAATTTGATAAAATAATACTATAAAATTGTAACTATAAAAAGGTACAATTTTTATAAAATTTATGGGGATGATTTTTATGGAAATACCAATATTTATTGAAAAACATAGTGAAAAACCACTTTATATTCAGATATACCAATTTTACAAAAAAGCTATACTGGAAGGAACACTTAAAAAGGAGGATAGGCTGGAATCCATAATGCAGCTTAAGAACAGACTTGGTATAAGTAGAAATACAGTTCAGGCAGCATATGATCAACTATTATGTGAAGGATATATTTACAGTAAGAATGGAAGTGGATATTATGTGGAGGCTATAGAACATCAAATAAAAACTATTAGAAATGAAAATAGACCTTTGAAGCTTAAAAAGTTAAAGAGTATTCATACAGATGATAAAGTATATACTTACAATTTTAAACCTGGTTCAGTGGATCAGGAAAGTTTTCCATTTGCGAACTGGAGGAAAATTGAGCAAAGTGTTATGAAAAAAGAAAACATAGGTATATTAGCTTATTCAGATCCTAGAGGTGAATTTGAACTAAGAAATCAGATTGCAGAGTATGTTAAAAATTCAAGAGGGGTGGTTTGTTCAGCTGAACAGATAATTATAGGTGCAGGAACTCAAACCTTAATGGCCATATTATGTGATTTATTTAGTGAGTCAAACAATAAGAACATTGCTTTTGAAGAACCAGGATTTTCAGCTGTGAGAAAGGTTTTTGAGTGGTATGGATATAATATAAATCCAATTGAATTAACAAAAATGGGAATGAATATAGAAAAACTTGAAGATATTAAAATAAATCCTAAGTTTATATATGTGACACCATCTAATCAGCACCCTTTAGGAATGTCTATGCCTGTTTCAAATCGTATAAAACTTCTTAATTTTATTAATAAGTGTGGTGGATATATTATTGAAGATGATTATGATAGTGAATTTAGATATAATGTAAATCCGATACCTTCACTTAGAAATTTGGATAGTGAAAATAGAGTAATTTATCTTGGAACCTTTTCTAAGACTCTTTTTCCTGGAATGCATGTTGGTTATATGATTTTACCTGAAAATATAATGAATATTTTTATTGAAAAGGGAAGCTTTATAAATCAAACTGCATCAAAAATTCATCAGCTTACCATTGCAGAATTTATGAAAGAAGGTTTATTTGAAGCTCACCTCAGAAAAATGAGAAGTATATATGCTAAAAAACAGCAGTTTCTTATAAATTGTATAAGAAAAGAATTTGGAGATAATGTTCAGGTTTATGGTGAAAGCTCAGGAGTTAATATTGCACTTCAGGTAAAAAACAATTTAAGCGAATTGGAACTTATAAATAAAGCTTCAGAAAATGGAGTTAAGGTTTACCCTATATCATTTTATTATTTTGATCAAAATAATTATAAGAAACCTAATATGGTACTAATGGGATATGGACATTTGAGTTCTGAGAAAATAGAAAATGGAATAAAGCTTTTAAAAAATTCATGGTTTTAAGTCCTCAAATTTTATGGAAACAAAACTAAGTCTAAATTGCAATGAAATTGTGATTAAATTGTAACATTTACAATATAAAATAAAATCATCAAATGGAGGTTAGATAAGTTTTCAACTTTTAGACTAAGTTTCCATAAAATAATTACACAAATGAAATGCGAGGGGGATTCAACATGAATTTTATTAAAAACTTAAAAATAGTACATAAAATCAGTTTACTTTCTGCTAGTTTCTTTATTTTTCTTTTATTACTGGGTATTACTTCAATATTACAAGTATCAAAGGTCAATTATGGAATTAAACAATTAAGTGAATCAAGATTGACACCAATTGTAGAATTAGAAAAAGCCAAATCCAATATAGAGTATATTAGAACTAAATCTAGTTCATTAATGGATGCAACAGATGATAACACAAGAAAGACTGTAAAAGCTGATCTTACAACTCATATAACTGCTGTAGATAAAGCTTTAGAAAACTATAAAAGTAATAGTGAATATAAAACCTTACTTGATAACTATGATAAATTTATATCAGCTGAGGAAGCTTTCATAAAAATAGCTGAATCTGGAAATATTACAAAACAAGGACCTCCTACTGAAGCAATTAATCTTGATAAAGCCAAGATTTCTGTTGTAGCATCTTTTGATGAAATTATAAATAAGCATGTTGCATCAGCAAATTCCACTTATGAAATGAGTAAAAAGGTTTTTGGAAGTACAATGATTATAATAATATCACTTGCAGCTGTATGCTTAATTATAACAGGAATTTTATCCTTGATTATAATTAAAGAAACTGTTGTTCCAATTAAAAAAGTTACTGAAAGGCTGAAAGAAATTTCCAATAATAATGGAGATTTAACTCAAAGAATAGGTTATGAAAGTAAAGATGAAATAGGAGAGCTTAGTTCAAATTTTGACATGTTTATTAATAAGCTGCATGTGATTATTAAAGAGATATATGGTTCTGCCAATACTATTTCAGCTTCAAGTGAAGAATTAAGCATGGCAACAAAAACTACTGCAGAGTCACTTGATACTATATCAAGCACTGTTGCAGAAATAGCATCCAGCACTTCTGATGGAGCAGCTGTTTCCGAAGAAACTTCAGCGCATCTTGCAGAAGTAGCAAGGTTTACTGAAGCAACCTCTTTAGCAACTAAAAATACTACAAGTAATAGTAAAAGAGCAAAAGAATCAGCAGAGAATGGTTCAATTAAAATATCTGAAATTGTTTCATCTATAACAGATATAGAAGATTCTTCTAAACAAGTATCTCTTATGATAAGTGAATTAGACAATTCTTCCCAAAAGATAGGAGATATCATTCAAATTATAACAGGTATATCAGAACAGACTAACATGTTAGCACTAAATGCAGCAATAGAAGCAGCACGTGCTGGCGAAGCTGGAAAGGGCTTTACTGTAGTAGCTGATGAAATAAGAAAGCTTGCAGATGAAAGTAATTCTGCAGCTAAGCAAATATCTGATTTAATAAAAGAAAATCAGTTAAAATCTGCTTCAGCTGTATGTTCAGTTAGCAAAGTAGAAGAAAAAGTATCTCTTGGAGTTAACAAAGCTTCTGAAGTTGGACAAATCATGCAGAATATAATCGAAAATACACAAGAGATTGTAAGTGAGGTAGAAGAAATTGATAAATCTACAGAAACTCAAGTTGAAAGTACCAAAGAAATGGAAATGGCTATAAATACTATAGCTGCTAACTCAAGTGAAATAGCAGCAGGAACTGAAAATATAAGTGCAAGTATTGAAGAACAATTGAGTATTGTGAATGAAGTTGAAAGAACTACAGAAAATTTATCAGAAATGTCAAGAAAATTAAAAGAAATAGTTTCTGGATTTAGAGTATAATAGAAAACCGATAATTATGTATCATGAATGATTTAATTAAAATATATTCTATAAATAAAGGAATTAAGGTTGAATTGTAGAATTTATTACAAGTGCAAAAAAAATTATATGCTTATTATATAATTTGTTTATATTTATATTTAAAATAATCAGTATTAAGAGCGTATTTTTAGTATAAAATATATTTTTTATAAGAAATCTTCATTATCTAGAAAAAATTAATTATTTCATTTGGAGGTATATATGAGAGTTGTTGGTGTCTCTAGCCTGAAGGGGGATGAAGTCCTTGGAAGGCAGATTTACGATGAATTAGGCAGGGTTTTACTTAATGTTGGAGTACAATTAAAGCCTTATTATATAGAAAAAATTAAAGAACTTGGAATTATTTCAGTATATATTGATGATGATATATCAAAAAATGTGGTTATTGAAGAAAGTATTTCTGAAAAGACAAGACAAATGAGTAAAAATGCTGTTAAGGAAATGATTGGAAAGTATTGCCGTGAAGGTAAAACTGATGATAGCAGTGTTATGAATTCAGTTAATTCAGTAATTGAGGATGTAGTATCAAATAAAGATGTTTTGATAAATGTTGCAGAAATAAGTTCAAGTGATAATAACATATATTCCCATTCCGTAAATGTTTGTGTATTAGCTACAATAATAGGAACTCATATGGGATACAGTCCATTAAAGCTTAAGGATATAGCAACTGGTGCATTGCTACATGATATAGGTAAGATAAAAATTTTGAAGGATAAGAAACTTTTATCAGAATTCAAAACTAAAGAAGAATTGGAGAAATATATTACACTTATGCATCCAAGAGTTGGCTATGATTTTTTAGGAGATCAGCATATTTGGAATGCAACTGTAAAGGTAGTTGCGTTAATGCATCATGAAAGAAGCGATGGAAGTGGATATCCTTTAAAATTACAAGGTGATGAGATAAATCAAATTGCAAAAATGGTATCTATATGTGATGTATTTGATAATTTGATATCAGGCAGAAATAATGGGGAAGCCAAAAGTGTCAGTGAGGTTATTGAATATCTTGTAGGCACGAGTAATACTTATTTCGATGTAGAAATGGTTAGAAAATTTACTATGAACATAGCTGCATTTCCAACTGGAAGTGGAGTTATGTTAAGTTCAAGTGAAAAGGGGTTAGTAATAAAGCAAAATAACTCAATGCCAACGAGACCAGTGGTAAAAGTTATATATGACAAATCAGGAAATTTACTTTCAGAGCCTTATGAAATAGATTTATTAGAAGAATTAACTCTTTTTATTTCAAAAACTTGTGAGCTTTAAATTTAGGGGGGATTTTATGAATGGTGAAGATAATTGTATAAATATTGACTGTCTGAAGCTAGTTAATAGTAATTTTCAGAAGTTCTTAGATATACATAGTACTAATTATCATATTGAATTAAAAAAATCATTGGAGGAAATAGGTTTATTTTTTGATTTGGATAGAATTTATATATATTATTTTTCCAAAGATCCTACTTTTATGAAAATAGAATGTCAATGGAATAGGAAGGAAGTAAGACCTAAAAGAGAATTTAACGAGGAAGAGGTAGTTTATGCTTTGCCATGGTTAATTCGGAAAATCAAAAATAGCAATGATGTTGTAATAAATGACATAAATGAGATTCCAGATGAAGCAATATCGGAAATAGAAACCTTTTCAAAGGAAGGAGTAAAATCTTTTCTTATAATTCCACTAAAAAGTGAAAATAAATTAATTGGATTTATAGGATATGAAAGCTTGCTAAAGTCTACAATTTGGAAAGAAGATCAAATTAGGGTATTAGGAGATATTTCAAAAGCATTTTCACATACAAAAGCAAGAATAGAGAAAGAAAAAGCATATGAAAAAGACATTAATGGACAATCAATTTTGCTTAATAATTCTGAATCACAAATTTGGGCTTTAAGCAATGTTACTTCCTATGCAACTGCAAATGAGGCTCATGCAAAGTTTTTTGGAAAGACAAAAAGTGATTTAGAATATCAAGATTTATACGATATATTTGATATAGATACTGCAAATAAGCTTTCTAAAAGTAATTGGGAATTATTCCGAAAGGGTGAACCAGCAGAAAAAGAACTTGAAATTAAAAATTTTAAAGGCGAAAATAGACTGCTTAAAATTAAAAGTAGACCTCAAAGAGATGATACAGGTAATATTCAGTATCTTATTTGCACTGCTAATGATATTACAGAACAAAGGTTGGCAGAAAAAGAATTGTACAAGGCAAAAGAACAAGCAGAAGCAGCTAATACAGCAAAAAGCCGATTTCTTGCCAATATGTCTCATGAAATAAGAACACCTATGAACGGAATATTTGGATTTCTTGAGCTTATGCAAGCAACTAATTTATCCTTGGAGCAAAAAGAATTTATACGTGAAGCAAAATCTGCTTCAGAAATATTATTACATATCATTAATGATATATTGGATTTTTCAAAGATTGAAGCTAGAAAGCTAACCATGGAAAAAATTAAATTTAATTTGAGGAATTCTATTGAAGATGCAGTTTCATTACTTGCCCCCAAGGCTGCAGAAAAAAATCTAGAGCTTTATACCATGATTAATCCTAATGTTCCTGAAGAGGTTATTGGTGATCCATCAAGGCTTAGACAGGTTTTAAACAATCTAATAAGTAATGCAGTAAAATTTACAAGCAAGGGTGAAATTTCTATCAAAGTTGATTGTTTAAAGGAAGAGAATAAAATAGCGTTTCTTAATTTTGAAGTAAAGGATACTGGAATTGGAATTCGTAAGGAACATATTAACACTATTTTCAAATCTTTTAGTCAGGCAGATGCTTCTACTACTAGAAAGTATGGAGGAACAGGTCTTGGACTTGCTATATCTAGTGAGTTAGTAAAGATGATGGGCGGTAAAATCCAAGTAGAAAGCATAGTAGGGGAAGGATCTACATTTAAATTTAATGTAAAATTAAACATTGTAAAAGGAGCTTCGGTGCAGAAATTTGACTTTGAAAAGCTTCGTGGTATGAATGTTTTAGTTGTTGATGACAATGATAATAATAGAAAAATTGTAGGTTCATATCTTCAAGAAACTGGACTTATGGTATTTGAAGCTAAGAATGCAGCTACTGCTATTACTACAATTATTTCAAAAGCAAATACAAAAAATAAAATAAATATTGCTATCATAGATTATCAAATGAAAGATATGAGTGCATATGAACTAGCAACCACATTGAAAACAATACCTTTTGCAAAGGATGTTAAGTTAGTACTTCTAACTTCTGTAAATCAAAAGGGAGAGACAAAGAGTGCAAAAGAGCATGGCTTTTCATGTTATTTGGGCAAACCTGTGAAAAGGGATGATTTACTTAATTGTATTGCCATGGTGCTTGGACTTAAAAAAGAAGATGAGGAAGAATGTGAAGTTGTAACCAAACATATAGTTAGAGAAGTTAAGGATGAGTTAAAACCTAAGATTTTATTAGTTGAAGATAATGCAATGAACCGTAAAATAGTTATAAATATACTTAAACTACATGACATGACTTGTGATGTGGCAGTAGATGGCAGTGAAGCACTAAAAGCAGTATCAGAAAAAGATTATGATGTTGTTTTTATGGATTGCCAGATGCCAGTAATGGATGGTTATGAATGTACATCTAAAATAAGGATTTTAGAAGGAGATAAAAAGCATACTACAATTATTGCAATGACTGCCAATGCTATGGAAGGTGACTCAGAAAAATGTATTGAAGCTGGAATGGATGCTTATATAAGTAAACCCATTAATTTTGATATTATGTTTAAAATGATAGAGTCGAATACTAAAAAGAGTGAAATTGTGCCTGATTATAATAAAATAATAGATAACAATATTGATTATTTTGTTCAAATTACAGGACTTGAAAAAGCTGATGCAAGAGAAATACTTGAAGAATATACAAGATGTCTACCTGATTTATTGGCAGATATTAACCGTGCCATTGATGACAAGGATTTTGATAAATTGGCAGGGGTGACTCATGAGTTAAAAGGTTCTTCTGGAACTTTAAGAATAATGTCTATTCATGAATTGGCAATAAAGTTAGAAGCAGCTGCTTTCAAACACGAGGGAGATGAATGTGGTAGGATTTTTGCTGAAATAAAAGCTTTATTCTGCTAGAAGAACTTTAAAAATCAGAGATGTAAAGGAGTTTTTGATATGAAAAAGGTATTAATAGTTGATAATTCCTCATATATGAGAATGTTTGTGAAAAAAATTATTGAAAAAGGAGGCTTTTTTAACACCTTTGAAGCATCAGGAAGAGAAGATGCAATAGAAATATTTAAAGATGAAAAACCAGATATCGTACTCTTAGATTTGAACATGTCGGAGTTTAAAATGGATGGTATGCATGTATTAAGTGATATAATGCAAGTTGATCCTGAAGCAGTTGTAATTATCATGTCAGCAGTAGGACATGAAGAAGTGAAGGATGAATGTATAGCATCAGGAGCAAAAGGTTATGTTAAGAAACCTTTTACTACTGAAACTTTATTGAAGGCATTAGAAGAATATAAATAAAATTATATAATTTTTCTATAGGTATTGCTTCCACCATGTATATTGATAAGTACTAGTAGGCAGTTTAAACAGCTGCTTACTGGTAATATTAGAATCTTGCCTTATAATAATACAAAGTTTATTTAAAGAAAGGTTATATTAAAATATGGAATGGGAACATTTAGATAAAAGTTATGCATTTCTTAAATGTACTAGAGTTAAATATGCAAACGATTTAATAGAAAAAGGAACTATAATGTTTAACTGTGCTCAGAACTGGGTAGACATAGCAAAGAAAAAAGGACAGGGACAAGGAGACGTGTATGAAGGATCATTTGCTGCTTGTAATATATTAGATATTAATTCAATGATATCTTTTCATAAACAATATGATGATGTTGAATTTGAAATTAATGATAAACTAATATATTTTAGACGTAAGAGTGTAATGTATATGCCGGCCTTTTGTTTTTATACATTTAAATCAAATTATTTTGAGAGTAGGAAAGAAGAAAGCAGACGAACTTTTTTAGCCAATGCCATGGGTAGATACTTTGAAGACTTTGAATATGGAATGACAAGTAAGCAAATAATGCTTTTAGATAAAAAAGAACGACCAGCCATAGTGATAATTAACGATGGTAATAAATTTATAAAAATGATAAAGAAAAAGCTTATATCTATGGGGGTTCAAGAATCAGAAATATTAGATCAACCTATTGAATATGTGGATAAGAGTGTAGCTTTTTGCAATCAATTAGAATGTCCAAAAGAACTATTTTTTAAAGATAAATCTTTTTCTCACCAAGCAGAAGGGAGAATTATAATTAATATTAAAAATAAATCATTGATGGATACACTTGTAAAGCAGCCTATAAACATTGGATCCATTAAGGAATTTTCTAAAAAAATTGACATTTATAGTGATTATTAAGTTTATATTAAAATTGATAACCTTTTGTAAGCGTATGTTTACAAAAGGTTATATTATTTTTAAATTCAAATCTTTATTTTTTCTTTATTTTTACTATACAAAATATAAATATTTACACCTTAAAATATTAATTGAAATTAAAAATATAGTGCATATCTGCATTGGAGAAAGGAAGTAAATTTATGTTTAGTAAAAGTAAAAAAAATATAAATAAGAAAAAAGTATTAATTGTAATTTCAAGCATATTGGTAGTAATTGCTTTGATAGTGATGTATCTGCCGCTTACATCTTTTAAGACGTCTCCTGTTAATGGTAATAGTGGAATAGCTAGGAGACCTGAAACAGCAAATTTTGATAAAGGTAAATTAAAAAAATTACCTTCATATAATAAAAATCCTGAGAGGATGTTTCAAGTAGATTTAAGAAGTGCTGACATTTCACATTTAAATGTTTTGGATAGGCTTAATGATCTTATGTATGCTGATTTTGATAGTAAAACAAAATGGCCTAAATCACTGCCTAAAGAATTTAATCCTGAGGCTATTATGGAGTATGGAAAAAATCCAGGACTAAATGTGAAAAGAGTACATGATAAAGGTGTTACTGGTAAAGGTGTAGGTGTTGCTGTACTTGATGGAATGCTTTTAACAAGTCATGAAGAATATAAAGATAGATTAAAGTTTTATGAAGAACTCCATGCATCACAAGAAGGAGCAGCTATGCATGGATGTGCCATTAGTTCCATATTGGCAGGCAAGAATGTTGGAGTTGCACCAAAGGCTAATTTATATTATATTGGAGTTTCTTTTACAAATGGAACTCCAATAAGCATGTTTTCAAAATATGGTTGGGACTTTACCTATTTAGCAAAGTCTATTGATAGGGTACTTGAAATAAATAAAGCACTTCCTAAAGATGAAAAAATAAGAGTAATATCTATATCAATAGGTTGGGAGCCAGGACAAAAAGGATTTAAAGAAGTAGATGCAGCAGTAAAAAGAGCTAAAAATGAAGGTGTATTAGTAGTTTCCTCAAGCTTAGATAGGTATTATAATATAAACTTAAGAGGACTTGGAAGAGAACCATTAAGTGATCCAGATAAACTTGATAGCTATGGTATAGGTCTATTTTGGAAAGAGTTCTATGAACATAGACCTGAAGAGTGTGACAAAATAGTAAATAATACTATTATGACACCTATGGACAGCAGATGTGTTGCAAGTCCTACTGGAAATTCTGATTATGTTTTCTACAGATTAGGAGGGTTAAGTTGGTCAATTCCATATGTAGCAGGGGTTTATGCATTAGCTTGTCAAGTTAAATCAGATATTACTCCAGAGCTTTTTTTTAAAGAAGCAATAGCTACAGGTGACGTGAAAACTATAGAAAAGGATGGTAAAAAATACAAATATGGTACCATTATAAATGTTGAGAGACTAATAGACAAGCTACAAAAAGAAAAGTAATAACTTTAAAATGAATATAATATTATTATACAATTTTACCTATAAATAGTATAATAGCATTATATTATTTAGGTATAGGTGATTATAATGAATAAAAAAATATTAATTGTTGATGATGATAATGATATAAGAGAAATGATGTTTGATTATTTTTTTAAAGAGGGATATGAAGTAAAGTGTGCGGAAAATGGATATAAAGCACTTGAACTTATAAGGAGTGATAACTTTTCACTTGTTTTATTAGATATAATGATGCCAAACTTAGATGGATATGAAACTATTTCTAAAATGAGGGAATTCACAGACATTCCAGTAATATTTTTAACAGCAAAAGGAGAACAAATGGACAAGGTTTCTGGTTTTATTAAAGGATGTGACGATTATGTAGTTAAACCCTTTGATTTTACAGAACTTTCTTTTAGAATTCGCGCTATTTTAAAAAGAACATGTAAAAATTTTGATAAAGATGAGAAGTGTATTTTGAAGGTTAAGGATCTGGAAATAAACCAAGAAGAATATAGTGTTAAGAAGGGAGAAAAATATATAAGATTAACCCCGAAGGAATTTGAAATATTATATATTTTAGCTTCAAATAAAGGAAGAGTTTATTCTACTAAAACAATTTATGAACTTGTATGGAAAGATGCTTTCTTAGAAAATGATAATAGTGTATTAGTACATATACGAAATTTAAGGGAAAAAATAGGTGATAAGTTTAAAGAAAGCAGGTATATTAGAACTATCTGGGGAGTTGGGTATAAAATTGAAAAGGATAGCTAGTTTAAAAGTAGAATTTACCTTATTTGCATTTATAGCTCTAATAATTTCAGTATCAGCATTTTTTTATTTGCAAAAGAATCCTATAATACAGTCTAATAAAAGTGATCAAGAAAAAATTGCATGGGTTAATTCTCTTTATTCACATTACTTTAAAAAAGATATTGAAAAAATCAATTTAAATGATAAGAATATTTGTGAAAAATTTAATGCTATGAGTATTGAGCATGGATTCAACTTTTATATTGTAAAAAAGGATGGAGAAGTTATTGCATCCTCCAATAAGGATATAAAAAGATTAGACGCAAATAAAATTATAGATGGTAAAAGGGAAATTTTAAATTTAAAAGTGGATAAAAATATGTCTCTAATAACAGGTTGTGATTATCTAAAGGATGGATACTATGTGTATTTTTCATCATTAGGTAGAAGCGATAATGAATTTACAACAATTTTAATAGCAATTTTTACATTTATAATAATTTTTAGTTTACTTAGTTTAGGAAGAATAAATTACATAGTAAATATAAAGAAATCTATTAAGATTATTACTCAAGGAAAACTTTCTTATAGAGTACAGCTAAAATATAGAAATGAATTAAGAGAACTAGCAGAAGATATAAATTATATGGCATCAGAACTTGAAATTGAAGATGAAAAGAGAAAGGAATTTTTAACAAATATTTCTCATGATTTAAGAACGCCTTTAACCTCTATATTAGGATATTTAAATATGATAAAAGAACAAAAATATAAGGATGATAGTGAATTTAAAAGCTATATAGACAAAGTAACCAGTAAGAGCTTATTTTTAAAATCTATGCTGGATGATTTTTTTCAATATTCCAAGTTATCCTCTAGAGATATTGAAGTTAATAGTAATACTATATATATTCAAGAATTGGTAAGACAGCTAGTTGAGGAAGAAGAACCTGTTTTTCAATATAAGAACTTAAAAATATGTTCAAGTTTAGCGGAAGAACCAATTCAAGTAAAAGGTGATGGGGAATTATTAGTCAGAGCTGTAAGCAATCTTTTATCTAATGCATTAAAGTATTCAAAGCAAGGCACAGAGGTTAACATAAAAGTGTATAAAGAAAGAATAAGAAAAGATACTTTTTCTGTTATATCTGTAGGTAATGTACCAAAAGATCATGTATCCAAAGACGATATACAAAACTTTTTTAAAAGGCAATATAAAAAAGATAAATCTAGAAATTCGGAAGGAAGTGGATTAGGATTATCTATTGTTAAAGAAATATTAAGACTTCATAATGGATATGCAGAAGGAAGTATAAAAGATGATAAGGTGATTTTTAAAATGCTTATAAGAACTTATTAAATTAAAAATAAATTATTAAAATAGCAAAATAGGAAACTAGGCATATTAATGATACCTAGTTTCTTATTTTATAGAATTATATAGCTTCTGTATAGCAGAACTTGGCTCAATTCCTAATTCAGCTTTATATAGTTCTTGTACATATTTATAATGATTTATAAACGATATTCTATCCTTAAGGATTAAATGTAATTTTAAGCATATTTCATTTGCATATTCATCTAAAGGATATATTTCTAAAACATTATGAACTATTCTTTTAGCGTCAATATAGCTATTTTTTTTCATGTAGTAATCTATTAAACATCTTACTAATTTATGATATTTTATTGAATATAATTCCATTTGAGCGAAGGACCAAACAAAGTCAGTTCCATCTAGATAACGATTTTTATATAGTAGAAAAATTTTTTTATACTTTTTTACTGTATCATCATTTATAATCATATCAGAAGTTATAGCGGAATCAAATTCTGCAATGTCAATATATGCATCAGGAAGATTAAACCAGTAGCAACCGTTAATAAATTTAATATTAAAGTTTATATTAGCTGAATTTAAAGTTTTTTTCATTTTATATAGGGTTGTATGTAATCGATTATTAACTTTATTAGGATCACATTCTGACCAAAGAGTGTCACAAATTTTCCATTTAGAAATTTCTTGTCCTCTATTTTGCAGTAAATAGGCAAATAGTTCTTCAGATTTTTTTGTACGCCATTTCACAGGAGAATTACTACTGTTTCCATAAACTAATAATTTACCAAAGCAATATACACGACCTTTATCAATACCTAAAAGTCCATGAACAGTATTAAAGGAATTTTCTGATTTACAATCAGTTTTCTTATTTAAACTCTTCCTATAACTTACATCTCTTGATACACCTAAAACATACACATTATTTGTTTCTTTATTAAGTATAAGTTTAGTTGAAATTTCTATTGTTTTTATTGTACCATCTTTACAATATTGATCATATTCATCAATACTTGATGCAATATTTTCACCTCTATCTCCATGTAAGAATTGTGGTAATCTATTAATACCTTGAGATTTTACTTTTTTTAGTGATTCAGGGGTAAGACAATCTTCAAGCTTTTCATTCATTGCTTCTTCTACGGTCAATCCTCTTAAATTAAAAATAGAAGGACTAATATATTTGAAACGTTTATTTGCTAAATCAAATAACCATATACATTCATCTATGTTTTCTGCAATTAACTTGTATTTTTCAATTAAGTCTAAGTATTCTTTTGTAGTATTAAAAGTATCCATAATTTCACCTGTTCTATTTTTATTATTTTGTGCCAATACGAAAATGCTCACATAGTAAGAACTTAGTTCATTGCTATAGGTTGAATTCATACATAATAATAAATCCCATATTCAATAATTGCAAGAACATTATTATAAGACCTAAGAAACTTCTGGTAAGAACGTGATATTTTTCATTATAGCTATGAATTTAGTTATATATATACTTTTAATGTGTAAATAACTATAGATGTACAATATTAAAATTTAACTTGCTTTAAAATTTAAACTGTAAAACTATAAATAGTTGGTGATAGATGTTCGAAATTTATAGTGAGGAAAAGAACAATACTAACAATATTCTTTAAAATGTTCAGAAAATGTTCAGAATAAATCTGTATAATAAATAATAGAGATATTCGTATGTGTTATGGTTGCGGTAGTATTCCAACATGGTATATTTTGAAAATGCAAAAGAGTAGTTATTTTAAATAAATTTTAATGTCTTTTGTTAGTAGGATTTAAAGGAGGAAATTTTTAATGAAAAGACTTTCAGAATGTACAGTTTTAATTGTGGATGACATAGAGGAAAATTTAGATATTCTTGTAGAAGCACTTGGGGATGATTATGAAGTTTCTGTGGCTATGGATGGAGAAGCTGCACTGGAAAGTGTGGAAATGGAAATCCCAGATATTATTTTGTTAGATATTATGATGCCTGGAATGGATGGTTACGAAGTGTGCAGGAAAATTAAATCAAATAAAAGCACAGAAGATATTCCTATTATTTTTTTAACTGCAATTACTGATATAGAGAGTAAAGCAAAAGGATTTGAATTGGGTGCTGTGGATTATATAACAAAACCCTTTGAAATTATTGAAGTAAAAGCAAGAGTGCGTACTCATTTATCTTTGAAGCGTGCGCAACATGAGTTGTCAGACAAAAACAAAATTCTTCATGAGAAAACATTAGAGCTTCAGGCTGCAGTTAGTGAACTTGAAGCTTTTTCATATACTGTATCTCATGATTTAAAATCACCTTTAAGAGCTATTGAAACATATAGTAAAATAATTCTTAAAGAAAAAAATGAAATACTGGATGATGATACAAATGAAATGATTAACAGTGTTAAAAATATATGTGATAACATGATTATTATGATTGAAAAATTACTAGAGTATTCCCAAATGGCTCATTTAGATATTTGCAAAGAGCAAGTAAATATTAGTGAAATGTTTAATTCATCTTTTTCACAATGTAAGTCTATTTGTCCAGAACGTTTTATTAAGTTTGAATTTGAAACGGGAATCCCTAATATTTTAGGAGATGCAGTTTTACTCAAACAAGTTATTAATAATGTAATTTCCAATGCTGTAAAATTTACTAAAAATAGGAGAGAAGCACTTATTGTTGTTGGGTGTAAAAGAGGAATAGGTGAATACATTTTCTATGTAAGGGATAATGGTGTAGGAATTGATATGGAGTTTTCAGGAAAGTTGTTTGGAATTTTTCAAAGGTTACATTCATCAGATGACTTTGAAGGAAATGGAATAGGACTTGCTACAGTAAGAAAAATAATTCAAAAGCATGGCGGAAAAACATGGATTGAGGGGAAAGTAAATGAAGGAATAACAGTATATTTTACTTTACCAGTTGATATTGATTAATTTATGCATTTTAGTGAAAAGAGGTAAATTAGATTGTTTCAGGTTATGATTGTAGATGATATGGAAATTATGAGGAGAGAATTAAAAAGTTTAAAAATATGGGGGAAGCGCACTGGATTTATTGTTGCAGAAGAAGCAAAAGATGGACAAGATGCTATTAAAAAGTTGAAAGAAAAAAAGGTAGACCTTGTAATTACAGATATCAAAATGCCAATTGCAGATGGTATAGAGCTTTTAAAAAAAATTATTGATAAGAAATTGAGTTATTGCGTTGTTTTATTAAGTGAATACAGTGAATTCGAATATGCACGCCAAGGTATTGTATATGGAGCTTTTGATTATATCGTAAAACCTATAGATGAAGAAAAAATAGAAGGTTTACTTGTAAAAGTTGCCAAATATATAGAAAAAAAGAAACTTGAAGAAGAAAAAGTAAAAAAATTAGAAAATGAACTTGAAGAAAAATTAGAAATTTTTTATGCTCCAGAAGATGTTGAAAAAATAATCAATCTATTTAAAGATGTAGATGTAAAAGTTATAGAAGTGGCATTCAATTTAGTTGAAACAATTGGAGCTGCAGTTGATTATGATTCACTAAAAGTTGAATATGTGTTAAAGAGGGTTACATCAACTTTAATTGAAGCTTTGAAAGAAATTTATCCATGGCTACCGAAACTTGTATGTATATCAAAATATACTGATATTGATTTTACAAAAACATTAAGTTTTTCAGATATGAAAACAATTTTTTTAGGAATAATAAGAAAACTTATTATGGATATAAAAAAATTTCAGTTTGGAAGTGAAATGAATAGTATGGTTCGCAACATATGTAAAATAGTTCTTGAACGTATGGATACTGAAGTTTCAGTTAGAATTATTGCGGATCATATGTTTTTAAATCAATCTTATCTAAGTACGTTATATAAAGAAAAAACAGGGAATTCACTTGTGGAATATATAACTATGGTTAAAATGGAGAGGGCAAAGATGCTTTTACATAATAGTAATATAAAAAATTATGAAATTGCTAGCAAATTAGGATATAAAGATGTTGAATATTTTGGAAGATTATTTAAAAAGTATACAACAATGACTCCTTCTAAATTCAAAGCTAGTTGTACATGTACAGATAAAGAAAATGGTTAAATCTAGTTTTTTTCCTGGTATAAACTTAATATTTTTCATTATCATAATAATATTATGTATGTATAATATAGTTAATACATATCTTAAGCAATTATTTTATAAAAGTTATAAACATTAAGGAGTAAAAAATTATGGAGAACATTGTTCAAAATTTTGAAGAAGCGAATACTATGATTAAAATGCAAATATTAGATCAAATTCCAACTACAGTAATGGCTGTAGATAGAGAGTTGAGAATAACTTATATAAATTATGCTGGTAAAAAGATTATCAACAAAAAATGGGAAGATATCTCTGGAAAAAAATGTTGTGACTTTTGGAATTCTTTACATTGTAATACAGATGAATGTCGTATGCGCAAAGCAATAGAAACCGGTAATATGTATTCTGCAAGAAATGAAGTAATAATAGGTGATTTAAAGAAGCCTGTTGAATATCATACAGTGCCTTTAAAGGATGAAGCTGGCAATATAATTGGAGGACTTGAATTCGTTATTGATATAACAGAGAGAGTTCACTATGAAGAAAGACTAAAGGAACAAAGTCATACAATAAGAGAAATGTCAACACCAACTATAGAATTATGGGATGGAGTACTGGTTCTTCCGGTGTTAGGAGTTGTAGATTCTATGAGAGCACAGCATATGATGGATAGCATGTTAAATAAAATTGCAGAAACTTATTCAAAAGTCATAATTATGGATATCCAAGGTGTGGCAGCTGTAGATACTGCAGTTGCAAATCATCTTATAAAAATAACAAGAGCTACAAAACTTATGGGTTGTGAATGTATACTTTCAGGTATTACCCCTGCAGTTGCACAAACTATAATACAGCTGGGAATTAATATGGATAATATAAAAACAAAGTCTACTTTAAGTGATGCTCTTGCAGAAGCTTTTACAATACTTAATTTAGAAGTGAGAAATAAAAAATAATAATAAGGAAGAAGAAAATGGATGAGTTTAATAATAGCTTAAATACATCTGTTACAGTAGTAGAGGGATGCCTTATTGTAACTTTACCAAATGATACTACAGATGATGAAATAAAAGTAGGCAGCAGCAGGATATTGATGATGGCCAATAAATCTTCCATTAAAGGTGCAATATTAGATTTTAGTATGATATCTGTACTTGATTCTTATAATTTTAAAGCCTTTGAAAAAGTTTCAAAGGCAATTTCACTTATGGGAGTTATGGTTGTATGGGTTGGTTTGAAGCCTGGAGTAGTGTCTGCTTTAATAGATTTGAATGTGGATGTGAGTAATATAAAAGCTGCAATGAATTTACAACATGGGCTTAAGATTATTACAGATGCTCAACTAAATAAGTATAGAGGTAATAGGTAATGGATAAAATGGAAGAAAAATTTAGTCTTTATCATGGAAAAAATGTAAGTATATTGGAATACCAAGTCGTAAAGTTGGTAGAGGATTATGATAATGGATATGCAGTATTTCTTACAAGACAAATGGCAGTAAAAGCAGGTTTTATGTGTACTGATGAAGTAATGATTGCCACAGCAGCTTCAGAATTATCTACAAATATTATTCGCTATGCTGGGCAAGGTGAAATTATCATTAGCATTATTAAAGACTTAAATTATGAAAAAAAGGGAATTGAAGTGTATGCTAGTGATTCTGGTCATGGAATAAGAGATGTTAAGCTTGCTATGAAGGAAAAATATAGTTCATTACCTAATAGTTTAGGTTTGGGACTGCCAAGTGTAAAAAGAATTATGGATGAATTTTATATAGAATCTTTACTGGAAAGGGGAACTCGTGTCATTGCACGAAAATGGATAAGATGATGTCAAATGTTGATTTAGGGATGTGCTTCAAAGCTCTTCTTGGACCTGAATGGGAATGTGGTGATATATCAGTAATAAAGGAATATGATAATCAGTGTTTTATTGCATTGATTGATGTGCTTGGACATGGATCTGAGGCAAGAGAGATAGCACTTTCAGCAAAAAAGTATTTAGAAAGTAATTATAAAAATGAACTTATAGACCTTATGAAAGGACTTCATAAGCACTTGGAAGGAACAAGAGGCGCTGCAGCAGCAATGTATTGTTTGGATATTTTTACAGGAGAATTAACTTATGTTGGAGTGGGTAATATTACTTTTAGAATTTTTGGAGCAAAGCCCATAAGGCTTGTTCCAAGAGATGGGGTAGTTGGGTACATAATGACAAATCCTGAAAAACGTATTGTGAAACTGTATCCCAATGATATTGTACTTATGTATTCAGATGGAATTAAAGAACATTTTGATGAGTTTGAATGTGCAGGATTATTAAAGGAAGATGCAGAAAATATTGCTGCAGGAATTTTGGAGAAGTTTGGAAAAAAAGATGATGATGCATCCTGCGTTGTACTAAAATATTTAATGTAGAACTTTAGGAAGAGGTAAAGGAACATGATTCAATTAGGTATACTTAAGATTAATAGTAAAGATTCTATAATAGAAGTTAGAAAAAAAATTCGAAGGATTATTATGTTGCTAGAATTTAATGAAATTAAGGCTGTAAGAATTGAAACTGCAATATCACAAATATGCCGTATAGGTTATATTAAGGATAATGATATATTCATTTCAATTTTTATTGCTGATATGGATAATCAAAAATCACTTCTATTTAAGTTTATTTCAATTTCAAATCATGGAAACTACCTCTTTGGAAAAGATTTTTTTGATGAATTTCATTTAGAAAATTCACAAGATGGTTCATTAATTGTGGAGGCATTTTCTTATTTAAGTCATTTAAGTTTTTCTTTGACGCATGATTTTATTGAAAAAATGAGAAAAGAATTATCAATGTTGTCAAGAGAAGAACTTATGAATGAACTAGAAAAAAAGAATAATGAGCTAATTACTTATGCAGAAGGATTAAAGAAAGCAAAAAATATTGCGGAAGAAGCTGCTCAGGTTAAGGCTGACTTTCTTGCTAATATGAGTCATGAAATCCGAACTCCAATGAATGCTATTATGGGAATGACTTATTTAATTGAAAAAACAGATCTTAATCCAAAACAAAAAGATTATATTCATAAGATACAGGCATCTAGTGAACATTTATTGGGAATTATTAATGATATATTGGATTTCTCAAAGATAGAAGCAGGTAAACTTGAAATTGAAAGAATAGATTTTAAGTTAGATGAAGTACTGGAAAATTTAGCAACACTTATTGGTGAAAAATGTTCCTCTAAAGGACTTAAATTAATATTTGATCTTGATACTGAATTGCCAAATAGTTTAAGAGGAGACCCATTAAGGATTGGTCAAGTTTTAATAAATTATACAAATAATGCAGTTAAATTCACAGAAAATGGACAAATTATTGTACGGATTAGAAATAAAAAAGAGTTTGGAAATAATTGCATAGTGAAATTTGAAGTTCAGGATACAGGTATTGGTATGACAGAAGAGCAGAAAAATAAGCTTTTTCAGCCTTTTCAACAGGCAGATACTTCTATTACTAGAAAATATGGAGGTACAGGATTGGGACTTGTTATCTCTAAGCAGCTGGTAGATTTAATGGATGGGGAAGTAGGAGTGGAAACTGAAGTAGGAAAAGGAAGCACTTTTTGGTTTACTGCAAAGCTTAGCATAAATAAGTTAGTAGAAAGAGAAGGTGTAGAGTACCATTCTATTAATACCAGTGAAAAACATCTTGAGTCTATATCTGGGGCACATATATTGTTAGTGGAAGATAATGAGTTAAATCAACAGGTTGCGGTAGAATTGCTGAAGCATGGTGGATTTTTAATCGATATTGCGGGAAATGGAGAAATTGCTATTGAGAAACTTGGTCAAGCACATTATGATATTGTACTTATGGACATGCAAATGCCTGTAATGGATGGAGTAACTGCTGCAAAAGAAATTAGGAAAAATTCTAAATATGCATTATTGCCTATTGTTGCAATGACAGCAAATGCTATGTTAGAAGATAGAGAAAAATGTATGCAAGCAGGAATGAATGATTATATTGCAAAGCCAATTAATCCTAATCAATTATTTTCAGCGCTTCTCAAATGGATACCTCCTAAAAAATCAAAAGAGGAACAGGTTCATCAATCATTGATTAAGTTACCATATGATGGATTTGAATTAAAGAAGGATTTGTTAAAGCAAGAGAAAATCAAGTTAATTAAATCATCATGTGATAAATTGGAATTTAACATACCGGGGTTAGATTCAGAATTAGGATTGAGAAGAGTGCTTGGTAAGAAAAAGTTCTATATTAATTTGCTTAGAAAATACATATCAGGACAAAAAGATACTTTCGTACAAATGGAAAAGATGCTATCTAAAGGAGATTGGTATTCTGCAGAGCGGCTTGTTCATACTTTAAAAGGATTATCTGGTAGTATTGGGGCTATTGTTATTCAAGAGAAAGCAG
Organism: Clostridium sp. JS66; assembly: GCF_033561535.1. Lineage (NCBI taxonomy): Bacteria > Bacillati > Bacillota > Clostridia > Eubacteriales > Clostridiaceae > Clostridium > Clostridium sp. JS66. The sequence goes on from NZ_CP131467.1 coordinate 2,751,304, forward strand.
CTGTCTTAGAAGCAGCTATTAAAGAACATGCTTCCTATGATATATTAAATCCTATAACAAAAGAAACAAATGTAATGCTTGCAAAAATGATAGAATACTTAGAAAATGCGCTGCCAGAAGAGGAGATTATACCGCAGGTTGTAGGAACTATTTCTGAAAAGGAAGAGTTATTAAAATTTTTAAATGAACTTGAGCCCTTTGTGGAAACACGAAAACCTAAAAAGTGTGCTGAAGTTATGAAAGAATATAAAAAATTAATATGGCCTTATCAAGTTCAAACACAAGCTATAGATCTCCAAAAATTCATTTCAAAATATAAGTTTAAGGATGCAATGAAAATACTAAAACTACTAATTACAAATTTAAAGGAGATGAAATGATATGAAGAAGTACATTGAATGTAAGGTGCTTATTGTAGATGATACAGAAGCTGATATAGATATTCTTGTAGAAGCCCTTGGAGATGAATATGATATATCTGTTGCTATGGATGGAGAATCTGCTTTTGAAAATATAGATGAGGAAGTACCTGATATCATTTTATTGGATATTATGATGTCTGGTATGGATGGTTATGAAGTATGTAGTAGGATTAAAGAAAATAAAATCACTGCAAAAATTCCTATTATATTTTTAACTGCAATGACAGATATAAACAGTAAGGCAAAAGCATTTGAATTAGGAGCAGTGGATTATATCACAAAGCCTTTTGAAATTCTTGAGATAAAGGCTAGGGTTAATACTCACCTATGCTTAAGACTTGCTCAAAATGAATTATTAAGGCAAAATGAAATTCTTGAGGAAAAAGTAATAGAAAGAACAAAGAAAATTAGCCTTATACAGGAAGCAATTATTGAAGCTATGGCTTGTTTGGCAGAATATCGTGATCCTGAAACTGGAGCACATATTAAGCGTACCAAAAATTATGTAAAAATATTATGTGAAGAGCTTAGAAAAAAACAGAATTTCAAGAATATTTTGAATGATAATGTTATAGAGAGCATATATAAATCAGCTCCTCTTCATGATATAGGTAAGATAGGTATAAGAGATGATATTTTACTTAAAAATGGAAAGCTCACTGATGAGGAGTTTAACGAAATGAAGAAACATACTGTTTTAGGATATGACTTTTTAGTAAAAGTTGCTGAGAAGTTTGATGATAACTCTTTTTTGAAATGTGCAATAGAACTTGCACGTTCTCATCAAGAAAAATGGGATGGAAGTGGTTATCCTGACGGCCTCATAGGAAAAGAAATTCCTTTGTCTGGAAGAATTATGGCTGTAGCTGATGTATATGATGCATTTGCTAGTAAACGACTTTATAAGTCTGCTTTCCCACACGAAAAGGTGGTGGAAATCATTGTTCAAGGTAGGTTACAGCATTTTGATCCAGAAATTGTTGATGCTTTTATAAATGTTCAGGAAGAATTTCGCAAGATTGCATATAAATATAATAATTTTGAGGAATAGCACATGCTTTAAATTAATTTTAAATGTGTAGTATCTCACATAGTGTACTAGTTATTTCTTATGTTTCTGAACTGTTTGTTTTTTACAGATATTGTTTAGAAACATTATTTATGTAATTTGCGATTTGTGAAGTTATATATTGTATTTTGTAGTAAAACATAGAAGCTGGTCAGAATATGGTCAGTGCGTGTTGATATAATAAATATAGAAATCTATTAAGCTGCTGAGAAAGGTGAAGTCAAATATGTTAAAAAAGTTATCTATTTTAAAGAAAATATTATTTTTATCCTTTATATGTTGTATTTTCATGTGTATCGTTGGAGGAAGCGGTATTTACTTTTTGAACAAATCAAATAGTGATATGAAAAACATGTATGATAATAAAATGAAAGCAATAGAATATTTGGATACTTGCAATTTAACAGCTAAGAATAACGAAGCAGATATTTTATATATCATAAGTTATAGTGATAATAAAGAATTTACAAATAAACAAATTTCTGAAATTGATGAAAATGCTAAAAAAAATAACGAATCATTAAAATCTTATAAAGCATTAAAATTGGATTCCTATGAGTTAAGCACATTGTCAATGATAGAGAAGAATTTAAATGATTTTAGAGAAGTAAGAAGTAAAGCTATAGAGCTTGTGAACAGTGGAAATTCAAAAGAAGCAGCAATATTACTTTATAAAAATATTGATTTATCCCAAAAGTATTTACAAGGTTTTGAAGATTTAATTAATCACAATGTTAAGCTGGCTGATGAAATAAAGACACAAAATGATAAAAATTATAAAATATCATTAGTAATGCTTATATCAATATTTGTAATTTTACTAGTAGTTTCTTTTGTTTTGAGTTATATTATAGCTTTGAAAATTTCAAAAGCACTTAAAGTTACCAGTAAACATTTGGATAATGTGGCAAATGGAGACTTCAGTGTTAATATTCCAAAGGATCTGTTAATGTTAAAAGATGAAACTGGAGAAATTGCTAGAGCTGTTGATGAAATGCAAAATTCTGTAAGAGAACTGGTAGCAAGTGTAATGAATAGTTCTAATTCAACTGTAAGTAATGTAAATGGAATTGATAAGAGTATGGAGGAATTAAATAATGGTGTTATGGAAATATCTGCAATAACAGAACAATTAGCTGCTGCTATGCAGGAAACTTCAACATCAGCAGAAGAAATGAATGCTACTGCTTTAGAAATAGAGAAAGCTGTAGAGAATATTGCTACTGAAGCTGAAAAAGGTTCAAATGCAGTTAGTGAAATAAAAAACAGAGCGGAGGATTTAAAAGGAAGAGCAATGACATCTAAAGATAATACATTATCAATTTATAAAGATAGTGAGGTGAAATTATCTGAATCCATTGATCAAGCAAAAGCAGTAGAAAAGATTTCAGTTCTATCTGAATCTATTCTAGCTATAGCATCTCAAACTAATTTGTTAGCGTTGAATGCTGCTATAGAAGCTGCAAGAGCAGGGGAATCAGGCAAGGGTTTTGCTGTAGTTGCAGAAGAAATAAGAAAATTGGCAGAAACATCAGAAGAGGCAGTTAATGAAATACAACGGGTAATTAAAGGTGTTGTTTTATCTGTGGACAATCTAAGTAATAATTCAAAAAATATACTAGAATTTATAGAAAGTAATGTTATTAAAGATTATGAAACATTAGCTGAAACAGCAGAGCAGTACAGTAATGATGCTGTATTTATGGAAAAACTAGTAACAGATTTTAGTTCTACATCTGAAGAATTACATGCTTCAATGGAGAGTATGGTACAAGTAATTAATGGAATAACAGTTGCAAGTAATGAAGCTGCTGAAGGAACACAAAATATAGCAGAAACAGCTTGTGAAATTTCAAATAAGTCAGAGATAGTTAAAAATGATTCTGAAAAAACTATGAAAGAAACGTCTAATCTATCAGATTTAATTGAAAAATTCCAAATTTAGTTGGTATTAAATTAAAAAATAAAATTTATTATATTTTGGAGGAATTAATATGTCAAAAATAGTTAGTAGTAATGATATTGATTTAAATTTAATAGAGATAAAGGATGTTATCGATATTGAATTGCTTCAAAAATTTCAAGATAATTTTGCAGAAAGTATGGATATTGCCAGTATAACAGTGGATATTAATGGAAGGCCAGTAACTAGACCAAGTTTTTATACAGATTTTTGTATGAAATTTACTCAGTCCACTAAGGTAGGTACGGACAAATGTGATGAATGTCATAAAAGAGGTGGAGAAGAAGCTGCAAGAACAGGAAGACCATATGTTTATACTTGTCACGCAGGATTAATTGATTTTGCTGCTCCTATATTAATAGAAGGCAGACAAATTGGAACAATTTTAGGTGGACAAATATTGAGTTCTAGTCCTGAAGAAGCAAGATATAGGGAAACTGCAAGAGAATTAGGTGTTAATGAAAATGGATATGTGGAAGCAGTAAATAAAATAAAAGTTACTAGTGAAAGAAGTATAAGAGCAGCTGCAGAAGTATTATATATTATTTCTAATGCCTTATCAAAAATAGGTTATGAAGAATTAAAGATTAGAAATATGTCTCAAGTGCTTTCAGAAAATTTTAGTCAGATTTCATCTACTATGGAAGAATTATCGGCATCTTCAGTTAATGTAACTAATAATCAACATACTTTAAGTGAAGAAATAGTTAATGTAAAAAATATATCAACAGAGATTAATGCAATACTTGATTCAATAAAAAGCATAGCGGATCAAACAAAAATGCTTGGATTAAATGCAGCTATAGAAGCAGCTAGAGCAGGAGAAGTTGGAAGAGGTTTTGGAGTTGTTGCAACTGAAATAAGAAGTTTATCACAAAACTCTAAGGAAACAGCTTTAAAAATATCAGATCTTACAAGTAAGATAGAGAGTTCAGTTGATAAAACTATAGAATCGTCCAATTCTACATTGGAAAATACAGAGCAACAATCTGCTGCAATTGAAGAGGTTACTGCAAGTTTACAGCAAATTGCAGAATTTACTGATACGTTAAATAGATTAACAAATTCTAATAATTAAAGAGAACAAAATAATAATGGGTTAAATAAAGGCAGCATTTGCATGAAAATTAAAGTTTTATGTGAATGCTATTTTTTATAATAATATTGAATAAATTAATTTGAATTTTTTTCTATATATTATATAATATTAACATAATATATGTCAGGGAGGGTTATTCTCATATGAAGAATATACTAACACAAGAAAATATCGATAAATTAAAGGAAGAACTAGACTATAGAATGACTGTAAAAAGAGCTCAGATAGCAAAAGAAAAATTAGTAGCTGCTGCACATGGTGATAGGTCAGAAAATGCAGAATATAAGGAAGCTTGTGCAAACTATAGAGAAAACGATAATAGAATTCAATATTTATTAACCATGATTTCAACTGCAATTGTAGTAGATGATAAGAGCCAAGATAAGTCAGTTATAGGAGTCAATAGTAAATTTAAAATTAAATTTGTAGAGGATGAAGATGAAGAAGTTGTATCATTAGTAACTACTGTAGATGCAGATCCAGAAAATATGCTCATAAGTGTAGAATCAGATTTAGGTAAAGCGTTAATGAGCAAAAAAGCTGGAGATATAGTTGAAGTTAACGCTCCAAGTGAAAATTATACAGTGGAAATATTAGAAATATTATAAACTTATGTTTAATGGACTCTAATTTTTGTGTAGGTATGATTTGAAGCACTTTGCTAGTATTAAAAAAATTGAATACTAGTATAGTGCTTTTTCATTAAATTACCTTAATATTTTTCCCTATGCTCCAAGCTTTACCTACTTTTTTCCCTAGACTATAATAATTAAATTCGTATATAGATAGTAAAATTGGATTTACCTTATTTATATCAGGAATTCCATTTGTAAGATATTTTTCATCAGAATATGTTTCTATTACTTTTCCAATTAAAAGCATATTACTTCCTTCTAAATCCATTTTGTGAATAACCTTACATTCTATATTTATAGGACATTCTTCTATCATAGGTGCATTTTTAAGACTTCCATAAAAGGTGTTAAAAAGTTTTGATTTATCAACATCTGCTCCAGATACAATGCCACAATAATCTGTAATTTCTAGCATGTCTAAAGAGGGAATATTAATACTAAAGGTCATGTTTTCTTTAATGCCATTACAGCTGTAGTGAGATTTATTAAGTGATATTGAAATCATGGAAGGAACCCTATTAGCTATTCCTGCATAGGAAACATTTAAATAATTTGGATTTCCATTAACATTAACTCCAACAAGTATTACAGGATTTGGGTAAAGGTGATTTTTATTTCCTAGTTTAATTTTATTCATAATGAGCTTACCTCTCCTTCAATTTATAGTATAAATTTAAACTAATACTATAAATTGCACAAGTACCTACTTTTTAGTATAATACTATGCAAAAGGTATGTGTAAAGGAGAATATTTATGGTAGATATGAAAGAAAAAATATATACATGTCCTATCGATTTTACAATTGATTTAATCAGTGGGAAATGGAGCATGTGGATTTTATGGGTATTACAAGATGGGCCTTTAAGATTTGGAGAAATAAGAAAAAAGGTGCCTAATATTACTGAAAAAGTGTTGATACAACAACTGAAAAAATTTGAAAACTGTAATATTATTAGTAGAAAATCATATAATCAAATTCCACCTAAGGTAGAGTATTCTTTAACTGAAAATGGTAAGAGTTTGAAGCCTATTATGACGTCTATAAGACAATGGGGAGAAGAACATTTACATATTCAACAAAATTCACAGAAAAAGTGTTAATGAGAAATATTTTCCAGGAAATAATTAACATGTTTCTAAATTACCCAAACAAAATACTAATGAAAGTATTATGTTTGGGTAATATCAGAAATAGTATTATCTAGCGTTTTGCTACATTAAAATTATTTTCTATAAGCAGCCAATTTTGAGGGAAAGAAAGACCTAATTTCCAGTAGCTTACACCTCGTAAACCTAATTCTTTTACAAGATTAAATTTTGCTTGAATTGATCTTGCATCTTCGAACCATACTTCATGCTGCCTTCTAGCCTCATCTGTATAGTTGAAATGAGGAGCTTGTGCTTTATAGTCATATTTAATTGGCACATTATACTTAGCAGCAAGCTCAATAGCCTGTTGAGGACTAACTGCTTTTGCGAATTTTCCTCCAGGCACAAAAGGCAATGTCCAATCATATCCATATAAATTTTGGCCCATCATAATTTTAGAAGCAGGTATTTCAGTTAGAGCATATTCTAGAACATTTCTCACAGGACCTATTGGCGATACAGCCATTGGCGGACCACCACTGTAACCCCATTCATAAGTCATTATTACAACAAAATCTGAAATTTGTCCATGAGCTTTATAATCATGAGCTTCATACCAAGCGCCTACTTGAGTAGCACTGGTTTTTGGAGCAAGAGCTGTTGACATTAATAATCCTTCAGAAGATAATCTTGCTTTTGCCTTTCTTAAAAAGCTGTTATAGTTTTCTCGCAGTTCAGGAGGTAAAAATTCCATATCAAAGTGTATGTCTCTAAAATTATATTGTTTTGCAAGTGCAATGATGTTATTAAGCAAACGATTTTGTATTTCTGTGTTTGTTAAAATAATTCTTCCAAGTTCTGCACTGAATTTTCCTTCCTCAATATTAGTAACTACCATTATTAAGCTTGCATTATTTGCTTTAGCTATGGCTGCAAAATTATTTAGAGGAGGTGGATCCAAAGTTCCATTTCGTTGAATACGGAAGCTGAATGGTGCCAGATATGTGAGAAATGGTGCTGCACTTCGAGCTGACTGCTCTAATTCAGGGTCAACTTTTCCTCCTATTGGTTCAACATATGCATTTATTTCTGCATTTCTTTTAGGACGTGGTGGGATGTACAATCTTAATCCAACTTTTAGAGGTGTACCAGGTGAAATTCCATTAACCTGTGCAAGCCTTCGGTAATTGATACCAAAGCTGCGTGCAATGCTATATAGGCTATCTCCTGGTTGAACCCAATAATAACTTCCAATTATAGGTATCACTAGCGTCTGTCCTACAACTAATTGGTTAGGATTTGGCACTTCATTGGAACCTACAATTGCTGAAACTGTAGAGTTGTATAATCGGGCAATATCAAATATAGATTGTCCTGCTTGAACAACGTGGATTTGCATAGTATACTTCTCCTTATAAAACTTATACAATATCATTATATGGTATAGAAAAGGGAAATGTACTATGAAAAAGATAGTAATATGAAATTGTTAAAACATCTATTTGTATCTTAAAGTTAAAGATACTATAATTAAATGGTAAATATAACCTAGAATCAATTATAATAATTTTAAAGAAGGGAATTATATATCATGAAATTAAAAAAGAAAAGTTTGATTTTTATAGTAACAGGTATAATAGTTATAGCTGCAGCAGCAGGTATTTATTTTTATAATGCTATGTTTAATAGAATCACTAGTTCACCTGCACTTAATAATTCAAATAGAAATGAAAAGTGGACATCAGACTTAAAATTTGTAAAAAAAGAACTACCTAAAAAACATAAAAATTTATTTTTTTCCAAGAGTAAAACTGAATTTTATAATCAAATGGATTCACTTATTGGAAAAGTTAATAAATATAATGATATGGAAATTAAGGGTGAGCTTGCAAAAATAATAAGTTCTATAAATGATAGTCATACAACAGTTGACATTCAAGGAGATTCATCGTATCCAGTAAGTTTTTTTCAATTTGATGATGGAATTTATGTAGTTGATTCGTCCATTGAATACAAAGAGTTATGGGGAAAAAAATTAACTTCGGTTAATGGATATTCTATGGCACAAGTTCAAGAAAAAATTGATCCTTTTATATCTAAAGATAATAAAGCTATTATAAAGAGCCAATTTTGTAGTTTATTAAGATCTGTGGAAGTGCTTAAAATTGCGGGAATAACTAAAGAAGATAATATAGTTTTAAATTTTGAAGGTTATCCAAACAGTGTAAATGTACAACCTTTGAAAAAATCAGATTACAAAAATGTAAAGTTTTTATCAGATAATACTGATTACAGTAAGAGGCTTCCAATTTCAAAGCAAAAGCAGGATAAAAATTATTGGTTTGATTATATTGAAAACAGTAATTTGCTTTATGTAAAGTATAATAGTTGTTCCAATATGCCTAATTATTCTTTTTCACAATTTACAAAGGATGTTTTTAATACCATTGATAGCAAAAAAGTTAAAACTTTAGTTATAGATTTTAGTGATAATGGTGGTGGGAATTCTAAGCTTTTTGATAATTTTTTAGATGAAATAAAGAAAAGGAATAATATTAATAAAAAAGGAAATTTGTTTGTTATAGTGGGAAGAAAGACATTTTCTTCTGCAATATTAAATTCTATGGATTTGAGGAATAGCACGAAAGCAATACTTATTGGTGAACCTACAGGAGGTAAACCCAATCATTTTGGTGAAGTAAAGGTAATACATTTATCAAATACAAATGTAAATATATATTATTCTAGTAATTATTTTAAAACCACTGATAAGGAAACGGATTCTATATACCCTGATGTTAACATTCCTCTTAAAGCTTCTTCATACTTTAATGGGAAATATGATTTCTTGGATTATGTTTTAGATAAAAGTAATGTTAAATAATAGATATAGTTAAGAAGGTGATTTTGTTGATAATTGATTCGCATATACATATTGCGCATAATAATTTGTTTAAAAAAAGTCAGTGGAGTAATTCTCCAATTGAATTGCAAAGGCAATGGCTTACTGAAATTTTGAGGGAATATAAAAAGAAAGATGTATGTGCTTTAAGGGATGGAGGAGATGGAATATTTGTTTCATGTTTAGCACGGAAAATTGCAAAAGAGGAAGGAATAATATACAGAACACCTATATTTGCAATTTGCAAAAAAGGCCATTATGGATCATTTTTAGGAAGAGCTGTTGATGGAATAGAAGATTTTAAAAGAGAATTTCATATATTAAAAGAAAATAAATTAGATCATCTTAAAATTATAGTAACTGGAATAGTTAATTTTGATAAATTTGGTGATGTGGGAGATGTGGCATTTTCATATGATGAACTGGAATATATGGTGAAAAGTGCAAAGGAATATGGAGTTCCAATTATGGTGCATGCTAATGGTAAACAGGGGGTATCTCAGGCTATAAAGGCAGGAGTTAATACCATAGAACATGGATTCCTTATTTCAGATAAGGAGATATATGAGATGGCAGAGAAAGAGATAGTATGGGTACCTACTCTTTCTCCGCTGGGGAATATACTTAAAAGAAATGATAGTAATTTTAAAGATAAGATGAACATAATAAGAAAAGTATATACCATGCAGGTTGAAAATGTATTAAAAGCTTATGAAATGGGTGTTAAAATTGCACTTGGAAGTGATGCTGGTGCATATGCTGTGCCTCAGGTTGCTGGTATTTTTGATGAAATAAATCACTTTCAGAATATTGGATTTAGTAAAAACACAGTATTAAAAATGTGTTTAGAAAATGGTTCAGCTGCACTTAAATTATAGAGATGTTTTATTTAAAAAAATTGCTATTCAGGGATATAGACGTCCAATATTAGGATTTGATAAGCTGAAGTATTAAAATGGCTAGTCAGTGAATAAGGACGTCACAATTTAATGTAAAAACTATATTTGGTGTAATATTTGTGGTTCATAAACTTCTGCAACTGCTTTCAGGATAAAAATAAAGCAAGCAGCAAGAAATATTACGGTTACAATGAGAAGTACATATTGATAAGCAAATTTGCCAAGTACAAATCCATAAATTAATGATCCAAAAGGAACAGCTCCTTGACAGAATACACCAAGTATAGCAAAGAACCTTGCTCTCATTTCATTTGGCACCATTTTTTGAAGATTTACATTCATAGGTGTGTTTATTCCTGAATTGAATAATCCACATAGCAATATTACTATTGCTAGTATTATAAATAATTTAAGATCATGTCCACCAAGATAGTTTATGGAATTTGGATATACTGAAAATGTAAGAATGAAAAGCATAGCTGCTTGAAGTAAAATTGCAACCTTTATTACTATTTTTGTACTAAAGTTTTTTAAGTAAATACCTATGGCTATGTTTCCAAGAAGTATTCCAACAGTAAAACATGAAATTAAATAACCATATTGCTGTGAATTAAAACCTACACACTTTTTTAATACATAGGGAAATACTATATCAAAGAATGGTGCAACAAGAAAATTAATTAATAAGCAGAATAGGAAGAGCTGGGTTAAAGCTTTATTTTTCGTTATAAAGCTAACTACACTGGCATTTTCTATGAAAAATGATTTTAAAGTTATCTTTTCTTTTTTTACATTTAGGTTCTTATAAACTATGATAATTGAAGAAACTGCTGATAACATAAAAGATAAACCATTTAAATAAAATACTGTTTTTATTCCCCAAAGTCCATAGATTATACCTCCAAGAGAAGGACCTATAATCATGGAAATTGCATCACTACTGCCTCTCAGGGACATAGCTTTCATAAGTTCTTCTTCTTTTATAAGTTCTGGAAGAATTGCTGTAGATGATGCTGAAAAGATACTATCCATAATAGAAATAAATATTTGCATTAAAAACAGTATATAAATATTCAAGCTGTTCCAAGAGGCTAAAAAACCTAAAGTTAATATTAAAACTCCTCTTACAATATCGGTTATTATCATGATGTTTTTTCTGTTTTTTCTATCACCTAAAATACCTGCAAAGGGTAATGTAATTACATTAGGTAATAAATTAAGAGCAGAAAACATTCCCATCATAATTGCGGAATGAGTTATATCCAATATATAAAGTGGCATTGCTATTTGCTGTATTCCAGTTCCAATATAGGATATAAATCTTCCCAACATATAAAATGATAAATTTTTTTCAAGTTTCATTTTGTCTCCTTATATATTAAAATTACTCTTTTAAATTTATTTATAAAGTTATGGTAACATGGCTTCCATCTTTAGAGTGTACATCTACAATTTTTAAGCCTTTGTATTCTCTTAAGATGTCAATAGAACTTGAAAGTTCCTTCCAGTTAATCATATTTACATACTTTTTATCTTTTTCAGATATATGTTTTTGAATAAATGGGGCATCTACAATTGAAATTCCAAATTTTAAAAGTACATTAGGAACAGGTATTGTAAATCCCATTTTACCCGATTTAATATATATTTTCATAATATATCCTCTCTATTCTATACTAACTTCTACTAAATCGCCATTTGCACTTTTAACATCTACTATTTTTCCAGAAAGGTTATTATCTATTGCATCTGAAATAAGATTTAAATCTAAATTTTCCATTCCTTTAATATTATCAGTTATTGGTATTTTACCTATAGTTTTTAACATGGTTTTTATAAACTTAATTGGAAGATTAACATTTACATCGTCTCCGTCATGAGAGGTAACCTTTATTTTTAGCATTTTATTCATAATATCTTCATCATTTGAAGTACTTTGAAAGGTCTCAATGGATGTATTCTTAGGATTAAGTGATTCAATAAGCTGTCCTGCCTTTTCAGAAGTTATTTTACCTTCTTCTACCATTTTTAATATTTTTGATATTTCTTCATTCATTTTAAAATCTCCTTTTTGTAATCTTTAAATTTTTTTATATATTTACTTATTTTTATACTTTCATAAATAATAAAGCTGCTTTTAATTAACATATTATTCATTTAGCATTTTTATTGCTTGATCTGGAGTTATTTCTCCTTTATCCAGCATATCTACTATTTTCTTTTTATCTACTGAAGGTTCCTTTGCTACCTTGTATCCAAGAGCAGTTATAACTTCATCTAATTTTGCTCTTACGGTTGGATAGGAGATGCCAAGCTCCTTTTCAACATCTTTTATATTTCCTCTGTTTTTTAAAAATACCTCTATAAATTTCAGTTGTTCTCCTGAAAGATATTCAAACTTTGACATTTCAAAATCATTTTCAATTACAGTATTGCATTTAGAGCATTTTAGTTTTGAAATGAAAAGCTTAGAAGAACAAACAGGGCATTTACTAATAATCTTATATGCCAAATTATCACTTCCTTTCCTCTGTTTATAATATATCACTTTAAATTAAATAAATCAATATTAAAATTAAAAAAATTAATATTAATTTGCTTATATTTTAATATTATTAAGTTATTAATTTATATTTTAAAGCTTTAAATTAATATTGTTAAGCTATAAGTTAAGATTTTTAATTTGATGCTTTAAGTTTAGGTTGTGTTGCAGCTTGGCAAGTAATTGAAATATATTAATCTTTAATTATTTGTCCTTCAAAAACCTTATAGGGGTCCATTCCCATTCTAAAATTAATATTTAGTTTTTTTATTTTATCAATATCTTCTTTACTTATTTCAAAATCAAATATGTCTGCATTTTCTTTTATTCTTGATGGACTAGTTGATTTAGGAATGGTAACAATACCTATTTGCAAATCCCATCTTAGTACAATTTGAGAAATTGTTTTTTTATATTTATTTGAAAGCTCCTTTAAAAGTGGAATTTCAAAGATTTTTCCACGAATTAAAGGTGACCAAGCTTCTAATTGGATGTTATGTTTTTTGCAAAATTCTACTAAATCATTTTGAACAAGATAAGGGTGGAATTCAACTTGGTTTACCATAGGTAGTATTTCAATGCTTTGAAATAATTCGCCTAATTGTTCAGTTGTGAAATTGCTTACACCTATAGCTTTAATATAACCTTATTTATAGAGCTTCTCTAAAGCTTTCCAAGTTTCTTTACTTAAAGGTTGAGGCCAGTGAATTAAATATAAATCAAGATAATTGGTTCCAATCTTTTTAATAGTAGTTTGAAAAGCCTGAAGAGTTTTTTCATAACCTTGATCTGAGTTCCAGACCTTACTTACTAAAAATATTTCTTCTCTAGAAATTTTACTTTCTTTTATTGCAATTCCTACGCCTTCTTCAGTATTATAGAAAGAAGCTGTGTCTATATGTCTGTATCCAATTTTTAATGCTTCCTTTACAACTTCAACAATGCTATTTTTATCATTAGCTTTGTAGGTACCAAAGCCAAGCCATGGCATTTTTACTCCATTGTTCAAAATTGTATAACTTTTAATGTTCTTCACTTTAATCATCCTTTCGAATTTGATAATTGAAATTAACTATATTATAATATATAAATGGTAAAATTAACTTAATATTTAATGCTATTTATTAATAAATATATTTCAAATGAAATGAAATGAAAGGAAATTTATATCATATGAAAATGGACAATACAGATATTAAAATTTTAATGGAACTTCAAAAAGATAGCCGTTTATCTATAAGAGAATTATCAAAAAGAATTAATTTATCACCTCCATCTGTAACAGAGAGGATAAGAAAGTTGGAAGATAGTGGAGTGATAGAAGGGTATACTATAAAGATAAATGAGAAAGCTTTAGATATGTCTATACAATGTATAATTCAAATTGATCTTAAAAACAGTAAATTTGATAAGTTCAAAGAATTCATTTATAATCACCCACGCGTAATTTTTTGTTATAGGATAGCAGGACATTCTTGTATACTTGTGAAATTAAGTACTAAATCCATTTTAGAAATTGAAAAGTTTGTTGATGAGGTTTCAACACTAGATGCTACTACATCTACTAATATTATATTTTCAGAAGTGCCTATAAATAAAAGTGTGGGAAAGTTTTTTCCGTTTTTTGAAGATTGAGTATAAGTATGAGAATTTTTATATAAAATTTAGTAACATATTTTAAATATAAACATATTATATAGTTAGTGAAATAATTGTGTTGGAGGATACATTTGAAATTTAGTAGTATTGAAGAAGTGGCATTATTTGAAAATCAATTTTGGCTTCAGATTTTAGGAGACCATTCTCGTTTTATTTTGAATTCACTTTCTCCAAAGGAAGAAGCTCTTATTAAGCAGGCACAGGAATTTATAAACTTATTTGATAATTTGTTGAAAAAATCTAGAGAGCCATTGTCCAGACCTGATTTTCCTAAGCTTAATCAACAAGCATATAATGCAGCAATAAAAATCAGAAAATTCAAGCTTCATATACTTAATAAACATATTACAGGTAAAATTGCCATGTCCTTGCCACCTACCTTTATTAATCATATGCTTAACGAGTTGGATGAGTATATATTAATTTTAAATGCGTTAATAAGAGGTCAAATAGCTAATGTGGGGGTCATTCATCTTCATATTTTGTGGCTGCTTGACGGATCAGGTCATGCTTCAACTATAGCTAGTAATCTTGATAGTACAGAAAAAGAATTAATTAAGAAGAGTAGGGAATATTCTAAGGAATTTGATAATTTGTACTCAAAGAGTATGGAATACAATGGATATACAAGAACTGGTATTTTTGATTTTCCTGCACTTAGAAAACTTAATCATAACGCAGACAAAATAATGACTTGTTTTAAAGACTTTTTAGATGAATTAAAAGAAGAAATAGTAGAAAAAAAGTACTTGGTACACTTCAGCCTTTAGCAGCTGACCATATGTCAAGAGAAGAATGTTATTACCTTACAAAGCTTTCAATGTATTCCGATGTAAAAGAACCTAAATGTGATCCTACAAGACCAAGAATAGAATACTAGATTTTCAAAATAGAACAAGAATTAATATAAAGCAGTGTAAAGTTAATGCATGGGATTATTAATTTAGAAGTTACTACAAGGTATAGTTTTATCATACCTTGTAGTAACTTTTTTTCTTTAAATATTGTACTAGCTCCAAAGAGAACAAATATAATATACAATTTCATTAATATTATTATTATTAATTAAATGTAAATCACAACAATTTTTGTAGCTTTTGTATTTTTCATGAAAATGTTCTTTAAGATTATGAATTTCAGCTTCCAAAAGAGTTCTATTATTAAGGACTTCTTCATCTTTTATGATTTTTTCTACGGGTTTATCTATGAAAATTACAACTCCATTTTCTTTTATAGAAAAACATTTTTTTAATGCGTCTACTTCAGTGGAAATTATAGAATATTGTCCACCTGAAGCATTTGTAAGTTTAGATGAAGATTTATCTGTGCCTTCATTTGTATCAATAAATTTGAATCCAAGCTTTTCAGACAAAATTTTACCTATAGTAGTTTTTTCAGAACCAGGCATACCTATTAAAATTATATTTTTATTTAATTCTCCCATTACAATATCTCTCCTTTATAAATAAATTTTATTTAATTCTTAAGCAGTGAAACGAAATTTATGATTTGGTGTCAATGGTTTACTATTAAATATATAATCAAAAACTTCTTGCGCGCTATAGAGGTTCTTAATTATATATTAAATATGATGTGTTTTACATAAAATTAAGTAAAAAAAATAAGGCTCTAATGAGCCTTATTGCGTAAATCAAATTTATAATCTTATACGTATAAAGGTTTCTTATACGAGATAAATTTTGACTTATTAAACTCATTGAAAATTGGAATAAATATTTTTTTGCAGAAAAAATAACCAGCGCTAAAATAAAAGTAACCCCAGCTAAAATAAAAATAGTATTTTCCGCTTATTCCCTTTCCAATGATATTTTTCATAACTTTATCCCCCTAAATATTTTTACTATAGATGAATTCTATAGATTATTGGTATAAATTCTATTTATATGTATTATATCATCTACTTTTTTTATGTCAATATAAAATTTCATAGTTATCACTAATTTTTAGTACATATATAGTATTAAAATAGCTATTAATATGTCTGTTTGCAGATTTTAAGCGTAAAGTCATAATAGTATTATTAAAAACTATACGAAGGCAATACATAGTATATATTTAACTATAAAGAATAAATATATTATAAAATGTATTTTTTAAAGGAGTTAAGAATGTTTTATTTTAGTTATCCTGACAATTGTAACAATTTATTTTATGAAAAAGATGTTTTGACTTATAAAAATAGCACTCATAATTATAGAAATTTTAGAAAAGCTATAAATTTGAAAACTCAAAACTTAATGCCTCCTAAATTTAAAATTTCATATCCAGTAATTGAGAATCCAGATTCTAAGAAGAGTATAACAAAAGTTAATAATATAATTGCAGACGAAGTAGATAAACTTTTTGGTATTCAAGTATTACGTCCTGAAGTTATAGATTTTGAAGAGGTACTGGGAACTTATGAAGTAACTTTAAATAGAAATGGTATTTTAAGTATACTTTTTGCTTTGTATGTTTATGAAAGAAGAGCAGCCCATGGATTCACTTTATATTCATCCATAACAGTTAATGTAGAGAATGGTGAGGTTTATAGTTTTAGTGACTTGTTTAATCCTAAAATGTATTATATTCCTATTCTCAATGAATTAGCACAAAAGTATATTAAAGAAAATAATATTTTACTGATAAATAAGTACAATGGGATAACCAGAGACCAACAATATTATTTAACCAACAGTAGTTTAGTATTATATTATCAAGTTTATGAATATACACCTTATGCTTATGGTTTATTTAAAATAGAAATTCCATATAGTAAAATAAGAAATATAATAGGTCCAATGGGTCCTATATCTAAAATACTATATTAATCCATCATTTATAGAAAGGGATGATATGATGAGAACACTTATTGTTTATTATTCCTTAGAAGGTAATACGAGGTTTATTGCAGAAGCTGTAGCAAAATGTGTTAATGGGGATATATTAGAACTTAAACCTGAAAAGGATATACCAAGTAAAGGTTTTTTAAAATTTGTGCTTGGTGGAAAGCAAGTTATTTTTAAAGAATGTCCAAAGTTGAAAACTTTAGAAAAAAGTATTGAAGATTATGATATGATTTTTTTAGGTTCTCCTGTATGGGCAGGAACTTTCACACCTGCTTTTAATACGCTTTTTTCTAAAAATAAAATAGAAAATAAAAAAGTAGCATTATTTTGTTGTTATGGAGGACAAAGTGGAAAAATCTTTGGTAATTTTAGAAAACATTTAGCTAAAAGTACAGTAGTAGGGGAAATAGGTTTTAAGGAACCATTAAAAAATGATAAAGAATTAAATAAAAGTAGAGCAGAAAAATGGGCTAAAAATATAATGAATAAATTATAAATCTAATTTTATATAGAAGTATTAATAGTAAAAAACATGTATATTATGAAATGATAATTAAATATTAAAAAATAAAATCAACTGTAAATGAAATTGAAAATTACTTCATTTACAGTTATTTTCATTTAATTGACATAACGGGTCTATAATGATAGACTATTATTAATAAGTTGGTCTATTATTATAGACCAAGGAGGTTGCTATGGATAAATTTAATCTTTGCGAAAGTGAATATCGTTTTGCAAGTATTGTTTGGGAAAATGAGCCTTTAGGGTCAGGAAAGCTTGTAGAGCTTTGCAGCGAAAAGCTTGGATGGAAAAAGTCTACAACATATACAGTTCTGAAAAAATTATGCCAGAAAGAAATATTACAGAATAAAAATTCAATTGTCACTTCTGTTGTAAAGAGGGAACAAATACAAAAATTTGAAAGCGAACAATTCTTAGAAAAAAATTTTGGCGGGTCACTACCTAAGTTCATTACAAGCTTTATGAGTGATAAAAAATTATCTAAAGCTGATGCAGATTACTTGAAAAAACTTATAGACAATTATGAGGAGGAGTAATACATGGATCATTATGTACAAAACTTGTTTTTCACAGTGCTTAATATGAACATAACTGCCAGCTGTGTTATTTTATTTGTTGTGATTGCAAGGTTGTTTTTGAAAAAAGCTCCAAAGATATTTTCCTATAGTCTTTGGATAGTGGTAATGTTTCGATTAATGAGTCCTTTTTCTTTTTCTTCTGCAATTAGTTTTTTAAAACCTATTTTTGATACTCCTAAAAAAATACAATACATTCCTTTAAATGTAGGCAATGTAGCACAACCTAAAGTACAGGCAAGTATAAGTGGAGTTAATGTAATACTTGATAAGTCTGCTATTTCATCGTCAGTTAGTACTGTAATAAATTCAATAGATATGGTTTTACTTGTACTTTCAATAATATGGTTTTTAGGTATTCTTATTATGGTTAGTTATGGCAGTATATCTTATATAATGCTAAAAAAGAAAGTTAGCTGTGCCATGTTAGTTAATGATGATGTTTTTGAGTGTGAAAAAATTAAAACTCCATTTGTTCTTGGAATTATAAAGCCTAAAATTTATTTGCCAATAGGCTTACTAGAAGAGGAAAAGAAATATATTTTAAAACATGAACAAATTCATATAAAACGATTTGATTATATTATAAAACTTTTTGCTTTTTTGCTTTTGTGCATTCATTGGTTTAATCCACTTGTATGGATGAGCTTTATACTTATGAGTAATGATATGGAAATGTCTTGTGATGAAAAGGTAATTAAAGAATTTGGAAGCAGCATAAAAAAAGATTACAGCAGATCTCTTTTGTCTATGTCAGTGGGTAGAAAGCTTGCAGTTGGAAGTCCGCTTGCTTTTGGAGAGAATAATACCAAAAATCGTATAAAAAATATATTGAAATATAAGCAGCCAGCTTTTTGGGTTTTAGCTTTAGGAGTAATTGTAAGTATTGTTATAGGTATAGCACTTATTTCTAATCCAATTAGTAAGAAGGTTAACTCTGAAGCAGTCCTTTTAGAAAATGAAAAATATGCGAAGGCAGAAAACTTAAACTCCAAAGGTTTTCCGTCTGAAAATTTAAAAAAATCATCCCTTTTAGTGGAGGAAAATTTAAAAATTATTTTATCATCACCTAGTATTTCTTCTAATCCAGAGAAGTATATTTCAGCTCATAGTACTGAGTATGAAAATATATTAAAAAATGGAGATGATGCATTAGGTTACATGTTATTACAATTCCGAAAGGGAAATGTTGAAAATGATTTGCGTGGACAAATTGTGATGAGACTTTGTAAAGATTTATTGGGAAAAAGAAATAATGTACAGGATACAAATTTACTGCCTACACAGTGGTATTCCAAGCTTCAAATAGTAGAAAAAAATGTAACACCTTATTATTCTTATAATGGTACAGATCTTATTGAAAAATTGGTATATAAAACTGAAATAGAAAAAAATCAAAATATAAGAAATGACTTAACTTTTCTTATTGTAGCACCTCATATTCATGGAAGTTATGAGGAGGAAAATAAGCTGAAAATATTTGTTACAACTTATGCTGCAACTTATCAGTTTTACGGAAAAACCTTGTATGAACAATGCGGTAGTATAAGTCCGTCTGCAATTACTTATGTTAAAAATACAGATGGTAGTTATAAATTGGATAAATATGAACAAGCAGAGGATGGTGATGAGTGTGCGCCATCAATTAAGAAATTTTGTACTATGCCTGTGACAGGAAAGAAAATAAAAGGCCTTTCAGATAAAATTTTAAAATATGGCAGGGATAATAAGGATATAATTAAATTAAATAGAGATAATTTAGTTAAACATCTAAAAGTAAATGCTCAAACAGGTATATCAATAAAAGAAATCTCAGGTAAAATAGTTCCATTAACATAGGAGTACAATTCTTGATTGTGGTTTGTCAAAGTATATATTGTCAGTAACAAAAACTAATTTAAACGACTAAAGTTCTAAGATATACTGGGCTAAAGTCGTTTAAATTATAATAGTTGAGGGTGGAAGATTAATACTATTAAATTAACTAAGAGAGTCATTTTCCATAACATATAACTTGCCATTTCTAGCTTTTATAAAGTTATGTCCTTTAAATCCTTTTCTTCTAAGTATTTTTCTTATTTCATATAATGCTCCAGCATGACTTACAATTAGGATATTTTTATCTTTTTGCTCTAATATTTCATCAACTATTTCATTAAGTCTTTTTAAAGTTTTTGTTCTGCCTTCAGGTTGTGAAATGTGATTTCTAAACCAAGCAATTCTATTTATAAAAGTCCAAAAATAGTAAGGGAGTGGAAGCTTGGTATTTATTCTGGCTGTAAAGGATATTTCTACTAGTTTATTTGTTACTATTATGTCGCCATGATATATAGTTTTTGCAGTGGTAATAGCTCTTTGCATACTACTGCAGTAGCATTTATCCCAGTTCTTATCTATAACTAATTCATTAGGAATAACTCTTGTTTCTTCATATTTATTCATGTACTCATTATACATTTTCGATGACATAAAGGAACTTCTTTTTAAATCTACTTTAAAGTGTCTTACAAGTCCTATTTTCATGTTAATTCCCCATTCTATATAAATATTTCAATTTATATAATTTGCAGAATTAAAAATACTATTCATAATTAACTATTAACTAAAAATATTTAAAGTATAATAAAAGCATAGGATTCTAAATAAAGAATAGAATCCTATGCTTTTTCATCTAAACTATTTAATAAGTTTTTTAGCTTATCCTTTAAATCTGAGGCTTCTTCTATAGAAAGACCTGTACTGCAAAACACTTTTTTAGGTATTTCCAAGGCCTCGTTTCGCATATTTAAACCTTTATCGGTTAATTTAATATATACATTTCTTTCATCATGAGTATCTCTTATTCTTTTTAATAATTTCATACTTTCAAGCTTCTTTAATAAAGGCGTAAGTGTGCCAGAATCCAGGTGAAGCTTTTTTCCAAGCTCTTTTACAGTTAAGTTATCCTGTTCCCAAAGTACTAGCAAAGTAATATATTGAGTATAAGTTATACTAAACTTATCAAGAAATGGTTTATAAATTCTAGTTACTTCTTTAGCACAAGCATATAGTGCAAAACATAATTGGTTATCCAATTTCAATGATTCATAATTCATATATTATCACAACCTTGCAAATTAATAATGATGTAAAATATTTTCTATAATATTTTACATCATTATCAAGAAGTTTACAAATTTAAGTATTCATCTATTTTATCTTTATCAAATCCCACAATTATATTACCATTTATATTTATTGTTGGTATATTTTGTTCCTTTGATATTTCAAGCAATTCCTTCCTTCCAGCTATATCTTTTTCAACATTTATATCTATATAATCTATTCCTTTAGTGTTAAGATAAGCTTTTGCTTTTTTACACCAAGGACAATCAGGCATTGAATATACTTTTACCATAAAATCACCTCATTTTTAAAATTAATACTCATTTTTTATATATTTTTCTGCCATTAATGCGGCTGTTGTTCCATCACTTACAGCTGTTGTCAATTGTCTAAAAGGCTTAGTTCGCACATCACCAGCTGCAAAAACACCTTTTATATTAGTTTCGCAAGTTTCACCTGCTTGAATGTTGCCAGAGCTATTAAGATTCAAATAATCTTTATACAAATCAGTTCTAGGAGCTACTCCTATATATACAAAGATACCATCTAAGTCTAATTTGTAAGTTTCTTTTTCATTTTCAATAAGAACAGCTTCTAATTTATTATCTCCAATTGCATGTTGTATTTTGGAATTCCATAGGATTTCTACTTTTTTGTTATCAAACAATTCTTGTTGATTTTTTTTATCTGCCCGTAGGTAATTTCGTTTATGGATTAATGTTATTTTTTTTGCATATTTAGATAAAAAGTTAGCGGCTTGAAGTGCTGAATTTCCACCACCTACAACTGCAATATGTTTGCCTTCATATAAATGGCCATCGCATAGTTCACAGTAATGAATTCCTTTTCCATGGAATTTTTCTTCTTCAGGTATTGGTAATTCTCTTTTTTTAGCTCCGGCTGCTATTATTACTGCTTTAGGCTTATATATATAGCTTTTAGTTTCAATAACTTTTTCACTATTTGTAAGTTTTACAGATACTATTTTATCAAATTCATCTATTTCCACACCACAGTTTATAGCTTGATTTTGAATTTTATCAATTAATTCTGATCCACTTATGGAAATAAAGCCAGGATAATTTTCAACTGTATATGCATCTTTTATTTGCCCACCCACTAATTCATCTTCAAGGATTAAAGTTTTAAGTTTAAGTCTTGCTGCATAAATAGCTGCTGTTAGTCCTGCTGGTCCTGAACCTATTATTAAAAGGTCTAATTTTTTTTCTTTTTTAATCATTTTATCACCGGCCTTTTAACTTTTTATAATAGTTTTTCTATTTCAGAAATCATGTCTAAAGGTTCGGTTGTAGGTTCAAATCTACCAACTACATTACCTTCTCTATCTATTAAAAATTTAGTAAAGTTCCATTTTATAGAGTTGCCTATCAAATATTCAGGAAATTGTTCCTTTAAAAAGTTATATAATATTTGTCCGCCTGGGTGGTTTAAGTTTAAGCCTTTAAAAGGAACTTCTTCACTTAAGTATTTAAATAGAGGATGTGCTGAAGCACCTCTTACATCTATTTTTTCAAATAGTGGGAAGGATACCCCATAGTTAAGCTGACAGAAGTTTTTAACTTCTTTATTATTTCCAGGTTCCTGTCCAGCAAATTGATTGCAAGGGAAGCCCAATATTTCAAGACCTTGCTTATTATATTTATTGTAAAGTTTTTCTAAGTCTGCATATTGAGGTGTAAATCCACATTTGCTTGCAGTATTTGCTATTATTAATACTTTTCCTTTATATTTTTCAAGAGATATTTCCTCTCCATCTATTCTTATAACTTTGTAATCATAAACTGACATAAATTTTTCCTCCTTTTATTCCGATAAATATATTTTATAAAATTATTTTATATACAATTAAATTGCGTACAATCATTGTGTGATTTAAATTTATCATGAAAATTAAACTTTGTCAATAGTAATTATTAATTAAGTGAGTCTTAGAAGAACTTATCCCCAAGTTAAGTAGAGAGCCAAAATCTATCAAAGAAGGTGGGGGATTAGCAATGGTAGCGATCGGATAAAATAATTTTGAAAGTGATAAAAAGAAAATATCAACCATTTAATTTTTTTCATATATTGATTATAGAAAAATACTTAAGGAGTGTATTATTACGAGTATAATAAGCAAGATATTATATAAAATTTCAATAGAGGGTGGAGCAGCAGTTAAAAGGAACTTTGACATAGAAACTGAAAATTCTAGGGAAGTAAATGAAAAAGTGTTATTTAAAATATTGAAGTTAAATTATAAAAGTGAAATTGGAATCAAGTTTAATTTTAGGAATATTAAATCCATAGATGATTTTAAAAAACAAGTTCCATTAACGGAATATCTTTATTATGAAGATTATATAGAACGAATGGCAAATGGAGAAAAAAAAGTTTTAATAAGTGACAAGGTTGAATACTTTGGACATACCTCAGGAACTACAGGTAAACAAAAGTTAATTCCTTGTACTAAAAGAAGCAGAAAAATTGCTTCAAAGTATATGGCACTGCTTATTAATAAATATTCTTATGATAATTTTAAAGAAAACTGGAATTATGGAAAAGGATTGATGATAGCTGACATGGTTATGACAACTTATACTAAGGCAGGAATTCCAATATGTTCTGCTACGTCTGGAGGAATGAATGGTATAAAACGTATATTGCCTTATTTATATACTTCTCCAATAGAGGTAATGAAAATAAAAGATAGAGAAGCTGCTCTTTACCTTCATTTACTATTTGCGCTAAAGGAAGTTGGACTTTTATATATAGGTGGAGTTTTTATTTCTAACATATTAGATTTATTTAGAGTATTAGAAAGTAAACATGAAAGCTTGGTAAGGGACATAAGAAGAGGTCGTATAAGTAATAATTTAAATATTGACGAAAGTACTAAGTGCAGCTTAAATAAGCTTCTTTCACCTAATGCAGGTAGAGCTTATCAGTTAGAATGTGAATTTAAAAAAGGCTTTAAGGGAATAAGTAAAAGGATATGGCCTAATTTATTATATATTATAACTGTAACAGGGGCAAATTTTTCTATATATGATGACAAAGTAAATTATTATACGAATTCTCTTAGTATTTATTCTCCAGGCTATGCTGCTACTGAAGCTATGATGGGAATTAATCCTTATGCAAAAAAAATAAGATATATAATTATTCCTGATACTGTTTTTTATGAGTTTATTCCAATTGAAGATGGAAAGGCAAATATCAATCATACCTATTGTTTAGATGAATTAAAAGTAGGAAAAAAATATGAGATAGTGATTACTAATTATGCTGGACTTTATAGATATAGAATTGGGGATGTTATTAAAGTAGTTGATTTTTACAATAACTGTCCGGAAGTTGAATTTTTATATAGAAAAAATCAAGTACTTAATATGGCGGCAGAAAAGACTAATGAAGAACATTTAGTCAATTCTATAAGAAATACCATGGAAAATTTGAATTTAAACTTAGTGGATTATACCACAATACCTGATAATTCAGTTACGCCTGGAAGGTACATTTTTTATTTTGAATTTAAAGATGTTATTCCAGATTATAAAATTCAGTTAATAGAAAAAACTTTAGACAGTGAACTTAAAAAGTCAAATTTAGCTTATGATAGAGCTAGAAATAATAAAAGATTGGATAAAGTAAAGGTAATACTTTTAAAACCAAATACCTTTAATTTGATAAGAGAAGCTTTATTCAATAAAGGAATATCTAAAAATCAAATTAAAATTCCAAGGGTCATAATTAACAATAAAACTATATTAAATGTTGTTAACAAAAATATTTGTAGATAGATTTTTATCTGTATATCCTAAGAAATTTATAATAATTAAATATTTTAATGATATTCTAGAGAATAAACTTGGTAAAATTGCATAATATAAAAGATAGATTAAAAACAGGTAAAACTTTTAATTTAGAAAGTTTACCTTTATTTTTTATGTAAGTTTTGTATTAAATTTAATTTGGTGCTTTATGGAAAAAGTAATAGATGCACACAAAATAGTGCATATTGCAATGCAAGTAGCATACACTATATATTGAAAAGTGTATACTAAATGTTATATAATATATACTATATAGTGATCGGTGAATATTATGTATTGAAATGTTTACATTAAGAGGAGTGCTGTTTTATGGAATGCAAAAAGTATGTATACCTTTTTAATGAAGGAAATGCAAAGATGCAGAATTTGCTTGGTGGAAAAGGTGCCAACATTGCTGAAATGATAAATTTAGGAATACCTGTTCCACAAGGTTTTACGCTGTCTACAGAAGCTTGTACAAAATACTATAAAGATGACAAAAACTTATCTGAAGAAGTAATAATTCAGATATATAGATCATTAGCTAAAGTTGAAGAGTTAACTGGCAAAAAATTTGGAAGTCCACACAATCCATTGATTGTTTCAGTAAGATCTGGAGCTAGGGTTTCCATGCCGGGAATAATGGATACCATATTAAACTTAGGTTTAAATGATGAAACTGTGAAGGCTTTAAGTAATTTAACTAATAATGAAAAATTTGCATACGATTCCTATAGAAGATTTATTCAAATGTTTTCTGATATTGTCATGAAAATAGAAAAGATAAAATTTCAGGATATTCTTGATGAAGTAAAAGAAAACAAAAAAGTTAAATTTGATAATGATCTAGATTCATATGATTTAAAAGAAGTAGTGGAAAAGTATAAAGCTCTATATAGAAAAGAAATAGGAAGGGAATTTCCACAAGACCCTAAAGAACAACTACTAGAGGGAATAAAAGCTGTATTTAGATCCTGGAATAATGAAAGAGCAGTGGCGTATAGAAAATTAAATAACATTCCAACAGAATGGGGAACAGCTGTTAATGTTCAAGCAATGGTATTTGGAAATATGGGAGAAACATCAGGAACAGGAGTTGCATTTACAAGAAATCCATGTACTGGAGAAAACCATATATTTGGCGAATATTTAATAAATGCACAAGGAGAAGATGTGGTGGCTGGAGCAAGAACTCCTCATGAAATATCAAGATTGGAGCAGGAGTTACCAGACTGTTATGAGGAGTTTATAAATATATCAGAAACATTAGAAAGACACTACAAGGATATGCAGGATATAGAGTTTACCATTGAACAGGGAAAACTATATTTTCTTCAAACAAGAAATGGTAAAAGGACAGCTAAGGCGGCTTTAAAGATTGCTGTTGATCTAGTGAAAGAAGGGCTTATTACAAAGGAAGAAGCAATGTTAATGGTTAATGATGATCAATTAGAAGCTCTTTTAGACCTAAATTTTAATGAAATAAAATTAAAAAATACTCCAGTTATAGCTAAAGTATTTTCAGCATAGTAGATACTTAATATAATAAGCATATTGCGACGTAAAGGTACAGTGGAAGTTTGGATTTTAACTTTTATTTCGTGATATATGATAAGGGTGTCATCACGGCTAAATGTTTTAATTATTCTAAATCTCGAAATTTTTGAAAGCCTAAGAACTTTGTCAAACTCGGTTCCCTCAGACAGGACTAAAGTTCTAAGGCTTTCAAAAATTTTGAGCTAAGAATAATATTAAAACAATTTAGCTAATGTGATGACACCCTTATCATATATCACTGCATAAAAGTTAAAATTCAAACTAGCAAGTTCAAGTGCACGTTCTTAATTACATTGTTATGAATAATTTTAGTAAGTCAAATTATATTTAACTATAACTTATAACACATAAAACTAAGGCGTAGCTTGCCGTTTTACTAGTATATTTATTTAGTTTAAATATCATCTTTTTTCATTTTATAGAAATATTTTAAAAGAAATTGGTATTTAATTTAAGTTATTAAAAAGCATAATATCAAAATACGTAAATATTTCAAATATAGGTACTAATAAATAATTATACTATTTTTACAAATTATTCCATTGGGGTATTGTTAAAATAGTCAACGTATGTATAAACTAGTTATTAGGTATTATGAAAGCTACGCTTTTTATTGAGATTCATATCATAATATATTATGTGTACACGCAATGCACTAAGAAGTAACTTTCAACTGTATGCAGACTGATATATGCTGTGAAGGAAGATTAGAACTTCTTAATGAAGTGAGTTTTCCTTCACAGTATATATCAGCTGGAATACAGTTGAAAGTTACTTCGCTTACATATACTTGTGTCACATTATTTTTAAACTGTATAAGTTGAGCTGCAAATAAAATAATTATCATGAAGTGAAATAATTTCCTTGACAAATGTTATGAACTGTTTTAATATTATTACGTAATCAAAATATTACGAAGTAAGGAAGAAATATGCCATGATAAACGATGAAGATATTAAAATTGTTGATGCTGCTATACATGAACTTATATATAAAATGATGAGCAGTAAGTTTATGAACGAGTACTCTGATTTAACCAAAGGAATATCAATGATTGATTTTAGGGTTTTAAGAGTAGTAGCAGAAAATCCAGGAAAACAGATAAAAGACTTATTGAATATATTAAAAGTACCTAATAGTACATTAACAAGTGTTATAAATCGTCTTGAAAAGCGCGGAATTTTGAAGAGAGTTATAAGTCCTGAAGATAGACGTTCTTTTAACCTTGAAATTACTGATTTAGGTAAAGATATTCAAGAAGAACATATGAAATTTGACTATGCTGTTGCTAGAAAATATTTAGAAGCAACAGAAAGTGAAGAAGAAAAAAGGTTTCTTATTAAGTTTCTTAAAAAACTAGCAAGTTCTATATAAATAAGAATGGAAGATTTGGTATGAATTCAAATATTTAATTTAAATATATTTGAATTCGTCCAAATTTTTTTAATAACATATTACGAAGCTCGTAAATTATTATATTCGAAAATTATTACAATCGGAGGTTTTGAAATGAGAGTAAAAGTATATCGATTTGAACCAACAGTAGAGAACAGTGAGCATTATGATTATTTTGATGTTCCAGTAGTTTTTAAAGAAAGATGGACTGTAATGAATGTTCTTGATTATATACAGGAACATTGTGACAGTAGTCTTAGTTATTACAAACACAGTACTTGTGGTCATGGGATTTGTGGAAGATGCACACTTATGGTTAATGGTAAGCCTGTTCTTGCATGTACGCATGTAGTAAAGGAAGATAAAGGAATTGTTCTTGAACCTTTAAAAGGAAAAAAATTAATAAAAGATTTAGTTACTTTATAGAAATTTTAAAAGTAAATTAAATTCTTATTTTTATATTGTAAAAATTAGATGGAGGGAAATAAAATGAGTAATTTAAAAAGTAGTGAAAATCCAGAAGTGAGATATGCAAAGCTTATGGCTGAACTATATTATTTTATGGCACATGAAATGGTTGAAAGAATGGGAAATGAGAATGCAAGTGAAGCAATTTCATCTGCAATAAATAAATTTGGTAAGGCAAGAGTAAAGGCTATGAAGGCTGAAGCAAAGGAAAGAGGATTGGATGAAGATGATATAAAGACATATGCTGCTGTAAGGGATATGCCTTCAACAGGTTGGAAACATTCAGATAATAATCCTTTAGAAATTACTTATTGTCCTATGGAGGATATATGGTCACAGTATGGAAAAGCTGGTATGGAGGTAGGACATTTATATTGTGCTATAGACAATATTTTATTTGAAAGTTTTGATATGAAGTTAGAAAGACCTTATTGTATTGCAAAGGGTGATAAAGTTTGCAAGTTTAATTTAAAAAAGTTATAAGAATAAGGAGATAATTAAGATGAAAATAGATAAGATAATTAATACGGATATATTAGTTGTTGGTGGCTCTGGAGCAGGATCAATGGCAGCTGTAACAGCTGCTGAAAAAGGAGCAAAAGTACTGCTTGCAGTAAAAGGAAAGCTTGGGAAAAGCGGTAATGCCATTATGGCAGGAGCAGGATTTTCCATGGATGGAGAAACTGCATATTATAAATATGGAATTAAGGAAGCAGATCCTAAAAGTACAAAAGAAGACTTATTTAAACAAATTGTGAAACAGTCTTTTTACCTAAGTGATCAAAACATGGTTGAGCAGTTTGTTAATGATTGTGGTGAATGCTGCTGGAAACTCAAACAGTGGATTGAAAAAGCAGGACATAAGGTTGCATTCTTTGGAGAAGAAGGATATATAACATCAGGTAAAGCTGTTGCAGATGGATGCCGATATGGAGTTTCTGAGGCAGGCAGCATTGATGTTATACAAGATTTTATGGTTGCAGATGTTTTGATGGAAGACGGAAGAGCTGTAGGTGCAGTTGGAATAGACATATATTCAGGAGATATTATAGAAATTAGATCAAAGTCAGTTATTTTGGCAACTGGAGGATATCAACCTTATTCCTTTAAGTGTACTGTTTCTGATATGACTGGCGATGGTATGGCTATGGCATATCGTGCAGGAGCAAAGCTTGCAGACATGGAATTTTTATTATATATACCAGGAGTTGCTCTTTCACCATCAGTATATAAAGGTTCAATTTATCCTTTTTTACACTCAAATATGCTTATGCCTATTGTTAAAAATGGTAAGGGTGAATGCATTTTAGACAATGTACCAGAAGAATTGATTAAAATGAGCAAAGAAAGTGAAATGGGAAAGCTTATATTTACCTACTATTTTGGAGAAGAAATTGCAAAGGGAAAAGGTACTCCAAAGGGTGGAGTATATTTTGATTACTCAAACGTGCCTTTCGAGACTTATGAAGGATTTCTAAAACAAGTTGAGCCATTAATGAGTATGTGGTATGGAAAAGGGTTTTATCAAGGAAATAACCTAGATACTTTCGTTGAAAATATTAAAAAGGGAATTCCATGGGAAGTAGGTCTTGGATGTGAGTACAGCATGGGTGGTATTGAAGTAGATGAAAACATGTATACTGGAGTACCAGGACTTTATGCAGCTGGTGAAACTACAAGTGGTGTGTTTGGAGCTATGAGGGTTGCAGATGGACTTATTGAAATGCTGGTACAGGGATATAGATCAGCATTGTCAGCTTGTGAATATATACAAAATGCAAATGATTCAACTATGAAAAATACAAACATTGATGATATAATTAAGGACATACTTCTACCTCTTGAAAGAAAAGAAGGAATAAGTCCTATAAAAATACACAGAAGTATAGAAAAAACAGCTGATGTTGGCTTTAATTTTAGAAGAAATGAGGAAGGACTTACAAAAGCTTTAGATGAAGTTTTGCAAATGCAAGATTATGATATTAACGAAATGAGTACTAAAAGCAAAAATAAGGTTTATAACTATGAGTGGCTAGAAGCAACACAGGTTAGAAACCTTTCAACTTGTGTGGAAGCAGGTGTAAGAGCTGCTCTTATGAGAAAAGAAAGTAGGGGAACGCACATACGTGATGATTATGAATTTGTAGATAATGATAACTGGCTTTTAAGAATTATGAGTTCAAAAGGTGAAGATGGAAAAATGAAAATGTCTACTAGAAAACCTAAGGTTACATCAATGGAGCTTATAGAAGGTAAAAATAAGAACATTCCTGATTATATGCTTTCAATTTTAAAATAAGAAAATTGATTATTAGAACAAAATAAAATTACCATAAAGTGGAGATGAATTCTCTTCTTTGTGGTAATTTAAATTAATTATGTATTAAAGTTACTATTTAAAATATGAATTATTATACTTCCTTATACTTATTTAGATCACTTTTACCTACACGAAGGTCACCAAATTGAGGAACTATTCTTTTAAAGTGTTCAGTATTATTATGATTTTTAATTGCTTCTTCATCTCTCCAGTCTTCTACGAAGGTAAGTATCAAAGGATTATTTATATCTTCAAATAGATGATAAGCTATGCAGCCATCTTCTTTTCTAGTTTTTTCTATTAGTTCTTTTGTTATTTTTAAGAATTCATCTCTTTTTCCATCTTTTAATGTATTTTTAGATATTATTCTTATCATAATTTGCCACCATCTCTTTCAATAAAATTAATAATTTAATGATACTACATATTTTGTTAATTTTAAACTTAATTTTAAAATTAACAATCAATGCACAAATAGAACTTTATAATTTACTAGGATTAAGTTATAATTAACATTTAAACAGCTAAATGCATATAAAAAGGTTACTAAATATGCAAAAAATTTTGAGGTGTTTTATGTATAATGGATTAAAAACCTGTTTTTTAAATGTTAAACAAAAGGCTAAAAAAATGAAGAAAGAGATTGGAGCATTATATTTAGCATATAAACGGGATGATGTACCTTTTTATGCAAAGTTAGTTTCAATACTGGTAGTAGGATATGCCTTAAGTCCTATTGATTTAATACCTGATTTTATACCTATACTTGGATATGTTGATGATTTAATTTTAATACCGCTTGGAATTATGTTTGCTGTAAAGCTCATACCAGCACATATTATGAATGAATGCAGACAACAATCAGAAAATATTTTTAAGAAGGGAAAACCTAAGAATTGGATTGTTGGGGGCATTATAATATGTATTTGGATCATTATAATTACTTATATTTTGCTAAAGTTTATTAGAGTAAAAATTAATGTATAAAGTTTATATTACTAATTGGAGTAAAAGTATGTTGTATTTAGACATAAAAGTTTTTATATGGTATAATTTTTATGGCTTTACAATATCTATGATAAATTAGGAGGATAAATATGCTTTTAAAACGTAAAAGAACATTAATTGCTGCTGTGATTATGGTAATTAGTTTGTTTGTAGGATGTAGCAATGATGTTGCAGATAAAGTTTATGATGACAATTCTAAAATATGTAAAGAGTATGATACTTTTGGTATGGATAACAGTAATGAAAAGGTAGAACAAGGAGTATATAAAGCAAATTTAAAAATTAGTGGCGACACAACAATTTGGGAATATAAAAGTGATAAAGATTTTGATTTGAAAGTTCCATATAATTTGTCTGTAAAAGGTGGGAAGGGAAAAATTGTTTTAATATCTCCAGATGACAAGGTTACCACTCTTGCAGAAAAAAGTAGTAAAGCAGATAATGGAGAAAAAGAATCTATGATGTTATCAATTAAAAAAGGTAATAATCGTATAAAATTAGTAGGTTACAAAAAAGCGGATATGAATGTTGAAATACATCTAGATAAAGGTAATTTTAAAACAAATTCTTAGTGAAATATTAGAAAACAAATATACATAGCAAAAACAATAAGTATCTAAATTTTTAATTTGATGCTTATTGTTTTTTTACTTAATTCAGATGAACGTAATTTGAAAAGATATAAAGAATTTGAAAACAAGTCTAAGGAATTTTATTTTTTAGGACGAAAATAAATAATGAATTAGAGTTGAGTAAATCAGAATTACTAGAAAAAGTATAAAATTATGATTTCAGTATTTACAAAAATATGCTTGAAGTAATATTATATATCTAATGAACAGAATTTTAGATGTGAAATTTAAATATTATAAGTAATATTTATAAAGATTATTAAAATTATTAAAGAAATATATGGAGTTGATAAAGTGAAAAGAAAATTTTGTAAGATTTGCTTTATTTTTGTGAGTATAATATTAGTTGCTTCAATTTGTATTAGTGAACATAAAAAAAGTTTACGAAACAATATTAATCAAGCTATTTTACTTAAGAACTCATCGAATAAATTTAGAGGTGAAAAAAGTTATTTAAATAGTAATACATTAGAAGTCCAAAATGTAAAAGTAATTGCCCATAGAGGACAGTGTTCTGGGGAACCAGAAAATTCTTTAAAAGCAATTCAAAGTTCAATAAAATATAAAGTGAATTATGCAGAGATTGATGTTCAAGAAACTGAGGATGGAGTAGTAGTATTGATGCATGATAGAAATCTTAAAAGACTCACTGGTTTAAACAAAAATGTGGATCAATTAACTTTCAATGAAATTGAAAAATTAAATATAGGGTCACCTTTTCACAAAAAAGATGTAGAAAGGATTCCAACCTTAGATGAAGTGATAAAAAAATGTAATAGGAAATTAGATTTAATAATAGAGATAAAGCCTTATGGGAATACTGAAGATCTTACTAATAAAGTAGTTAAGATCATTGACGTAAATAATTACGTTAGTCAATGTAAAGTTCATTCGGTAAGTTATAAAATTTTATTAGATATAAAAAAGTTAAATCCAAATATACAGACAGGCTACATAGTTAGTAGACCTATGAATAATTTAAGTTTACTAAATGTAAATTTTTATAGTATACAGGAAAATGCTATAAATGAAAAAATGGTACATGATATTCACAAGGTAAATAAGGAAATATATGCATGGACTGTTGATAGGAAAGTAGATATGAATAATATGCTGAAGTTAAATCTTGATGGAATTATATCAGATAAACCTCAGATGTTATTAAATATTAAAAAGGAGAATAAAATCTTTAAATTATAAATTAAAAAATATTGTCTAATTAAAATTGAAACTTTAAAAAGTTATTTTATTCTATCAATAGATATATTAAGGCGATAATTTCCAAAGTCTAAAATTTTATTTAATAAGCACATAAGATTTTCTTCATTAGTCACATTTGCCTTTAGTAAATAACAGCCATCTCCACTTATCCTGTGACATTCAACTATTGCTTTATTACTTTTAACAAATTGTATAAAAGCAGGATGGTTAGGGGTTTTCATAAAAACAGTTATATATGCAGTTAGAATTTTGCCAAGCTTGGAGTTATTTGAAATTATAGTGTACTTTTCAATAACTCCACTTTGTTCCATTTTCTTAATTCTGTTTGCTACCGCTTGCCCTGTTAAATGAACTAATTCTCCAATTTCACGCCATTGAAGTCTGGAATTTTCTTTTAATAAGGTTAAAATCTTCATATCTGTTTGATCAAGCATAATTATAAACTTCCTTTCATGGTGTAACTGAAAACATACAACTACTTTCTCCAAGTAAAAGCAGTATGACATATAATTAATATATCATATAAAAGGAGGAAAAACTATGAAAATTCAGCTTATACGTCATGCAACAATAAGGTTAACTATAAATAATAAGGTAATCTTAGTTGACCCGGTGCTTAGTAAAAAAGGAGAAATGGATTGTATTCCTAATGTTTCAAATAAAAATAAAAACCCTTTGGTGGAATTACCAATTGATGCTAATATTATTACAAAGACTGATGCAGTTCTTTTAACTCATATGCATAGTGATCACTTTGATGAAACTGCAGTAAGGCTAATACCTAAAGACATACCTATATTCTGTCAAGCCGAAGATGAGATTAAGGTGAAAGAAAAAGGATTTCAATGTATTAATGCAATTGAAAAAGTGTGCTCTTGGAATGATATTACTTTTAAAAGAGTAGGTGGACAACATGGTAAAGGTGAAACTGCAAAAGAAATGGGAACAGTTTCAGGATATGTTATTGAAACTAAAAATGAACCTTCTTTATATATAACAGGTGATACAGTATGGTGTTCAGAGGTAGAACAAGCATTGGAAGATTATGTACCTGAAGTAATTATTAGTTTTGCAGGTGCTGCTCAGATGACAGAGGGAGGTATTCCTATTACTATGGATAAAGAAGATATACTTAACATTTGTAACAAGACACCAAATTCCAAAGTAATTGTTGTTCATATGGAAGCTTGGAATCACTGCATGCTTACGAGAAAAAAATTAAGAAATTTTTTAAAGGATAATTTACTTTTAACACAGGTCTTCATTCCAGAAGATGGAGATTGCATAGAGTATTGATATGCTCAGAAAAGTTTTAAATTACATGTATGGGCAGTAAATTTAAAAATTATTTACTGCCCATATATAATGGTAAATTATTTTATTTTTTGTGTAGGTAATTAATTGTTCTGACATAGAACTTGTTTCCTCTATGAATGTATTTCCTTCTTTTGTCGTAGCAGCCTGTAATTGTTTTTTATTATAAATTATGATATAATTTTTTTAAGATGACTGGTCAAAATAAAATAAATATACACTAGGAGGAATTATATGCCTAAAGTTGGAATGGAGCCTATAAGAAAAAGTCAAATAATTAATTCAACATTAGAGTGTATTTGTATGATAGGAATAGAAAAAATGTCACTAGACATGGTGGCAAAAGAAGCTGATTGTTCAAAGGGTGTTATCAGCTACTATTTTAAAAGTAAGGATAATCTTATTCTTGAAGCTTTTAGAGCATTTTTAAGTTACTATAATACAAAGATAAATAGTGAAGTTAGAGAGGATATGAAACCTTTTGAAATTCTTCAAATAGTTCAAAAGAATGCTCTGCCGGAGTATTACAATATTGATAAGGAAGCTGAACCTAAAATAAATGTGTCTGAAATTCGTGGAGTAGAAGCAATGAATATACCTCCAGCTAAAAAGGCTAAATTGTTTGTAAGCTTCTTTTCAAGAGCAATGCTGGATACAAATTTGCAGGCAGTTTTGCAAGAGGTATATAAAGATGATTATAAGGGTATTTTATCAATTATTTCTTATGGAAATGAGATTGGTATCTTTAAAGAAACAGATGCAAGTAAATCTGCTTATGCATTAATGGCATTGTACATAGGAATAAGTATGCTTAGGGTAGTTGGCTTTAAACCAGAGGAAGTTAATGATGATATTGATGTATTTTGGAGTGTTGTAAATAGTATATTTGGTAAATGATAAAGGGGGATTATTATTTATGTGTAAATATCTTATTCACTATTTTTCAGGAACAGGAAATACTTATCATATGGTTAAGACAATAGAAAGCCAATTAATAAGTAGGGGCTTTGAAGTAGATTTATTAAATATTGAAAAAGATAAGATTAGAAAATTAAGTGATTATAAATTCCATATATTTTGTTTTCCTGTTTATGGTTTTGGAACTCCTTCAATTATGTTAAAATACATTTTAAAACTTAAGGCTGCCAGTGGATGTAAGGCAGCTGTTTTGTGCACATCTGCTGGAGCTGAAGGACAATCCTTAAGTCATGTCAAATATATACTAGATAAAAGAGGATTTAGAGTATTTCTTACTGATATGGTTATTTATACTTATAATTTCACTCAAATTTTAAGTCCTCAAAGTAAAGAAGTAGAAGAAAAAGTATTTAAAGATGCAGAGATTAGAACAATGGAAATAACAAAAAGAATAATTAGTAATGAAAAAAGTTTTAAGAAACTAAACACTATAGCGTTAGCGGTGAGCTGGGTTGTTTTTATTATGTTTATTAATTTAGGAAGAAGGATTTTGGGAAAAACATT
Source organism: Clostridium sp. JS66 (assembly GCF_033561535.1). Taxonomy (NCBI): domain Bacteria; kingdom Bacillati; phylum Bacillota; class Clostridia; order Eubacteriales; family Clostridiaceae; genus Clostridium; species Clostridium sp. JS66. The sequence continues at coordinate 2,787,850 of NZ_CP131467.1, forward strand.
TATAGCAGATGACACATGTATTGGCTGTGGTAGATGTGAAAAGGTTTGTCCGGCAAAAGTAATAAGCATGCATAATGGAAAACCTAAGTGGAGCAGCAATTGTGAAAGCTGCCAAAGATGCATCAATACATGTCCACAAAAATCAATTCAATTATCCGTAATAAAGTTAATTATCTTTCTAATTTTAGAATTGGCACCAATCTTAATAATAATGGATATAAATAAATATATGTATCATTTATCTATATTAGTAAACATAATTTTATACTTTGCAATGTTTGCAGTAGGTACTTTTATAGCAAATCTATTAATTTCTATAATGGAAAGGTTATGTATATTTAAAAAAATACTTAATATTAATTATACTAAAGGTTATAGAAGAAATACAGCAAAGGGGTTTAATATTAAATAATATTTTACTATAAATAATTAAAAAAAGATAAGGGGATGTTTTTATGCTTGAAGAAAATATAAAAAAAATATTAAACAATTTTATGATTGACTATTATGGAGTTGCAGATATAAGTGAATATGAAAGTGAAATTATTAAATATGGTGGAGAGCTTGTAGCTGGTTATCCAAGAGCTATTTCAATGGGAATTGAGTTTCCCTCTACTATTGTAGATCACTTAAATGATTCTAATAACATTGTAAAAATAGAATATGATCATTGTTATGAAGTTATAAATAACAGGCTGGATAATATAGCTTCAGTAATAAGCTCATATATAAATAAGGAAGGGTATAGAGCACTTCCAATATCTGCAGCAGAAAGAGTAAATAGTGATTACATAAATGCAGCATTTTCACATAAGCTTGCAGCAAGGTTAGCTGGACATGGATGGATAGGCAAGAATTGTCTGTTAATAACTCCTGATCATGGTCCTAGAGTAAGGTGGATAAGCGTATTGACAGATGCACCTTTGAATGTTACAGGTAAAAAAATGGAACAAAAATGTGGAAGCTGTATGGCTTGTGTGAAAATATGTCCAACTAAGTCACTACATGGTAGAAATTATAAAGAAGGTGAAGAACGAGAAGAGAGGTTTGATGTGAAAAAATGTGATAGATATTTTAATGAAATGAAAAATAATGAAGAAGTACCTGTATGTGGTATGTGTTTGTATGTATGTCCTTATGGAAGAAAAAAGATTCATTCATAAAATGTTAAAAAAATATACATAAACAATCAACAAAAATTACACAAAGATGTAACAATTGAGATATATAATAATAATTGTACTAGATGAACAAAACATAATAAAATTTAATATAATAAGTCCCCCTTATTATAAATAAATTTTGTTTAAGTAAGCACTGGTGAATAACACTGGTGCTCATTTACTTTAAAATTAAGTTTTCATTTCTACTTTCTTTTCACAAATATCATATTAATGTTAAAATGTTCAACAGTATTTTTATTATAATGAAGGCACTATTTTTGGAAAATGATATGATTGCAGATAAAGATGTGAAAATATTGTGAAAAATGAAGAATTTGAAAAAAAGTATAGTATTATATATATTAAATATTATTAAATAGTAGATAAGATGTTATTTGCAGCACAAAAGTTAGTAAGGAGTGATTAACATGAAAATATTATATTATGATTGTTTTTGCGGGATAAGTGGTGATATGAATTTAGCAGCATTATTAGATTTAGGGATTCCTAAAGAATATTTAATAGAAGAACTTTTAAAGCTTAATTTAGATTCAGAGTATGAAATAAAAATTAAAAAGGATGCAAAGCTAGGAATAACGGGAACCAGGGTAGATGTCATAGTAAATTCACAATCAATTAGTAAAGTAGAAGTTTTACATGACCATAATGGTGATCATCATATTCATGATCATATTCACCACAGTAGTGAAGAGCATCATGCACATGAACACTGCAATCATGTGCATATTAGTGGCAACACTCATGAGCATCATCACAGAAATTTAAAAGACATAGAAAATATAATAAATTCAAGTGATTTAAAAGATAATATTAAGAAACTAAGCTTAGATATGTTCATGAAGGTAGCAGAAGCAGAGGCTAAAGTTCATGGAAAAACTTTATATGAAGTGCATTTTCATGAAGTAGGAGCTATTGATTCTATCATAGATATAGTAGGAGCAGCTATTTGTTTAGATTATTTGCAAGTTGATAAAATTATTGCATCTCCAGTTCAATTAGGAGGTGGATTTGTTAAATGTGCTCATGGTATTATACCAATACCAGCACCAGCAACTGTTGAAATACTAAAAGATATACCAATTAATATTGGAAGGGTGCCTTTTGAAACAACTACACCTACAGGAGCAGCTATATTGGCAGCTAATGTTGAAAAGTTTACTGAAAAAATAGGTTTTTCAATAAAAAAGGTAGCATATGGAATTGGTCATAGAGATTTGGAAATTCCAAATGTTTTAAGAGTTTACTTGGGAGAAAAATATAATTTTCAAGAATAAATACTATGTTAGAGCTATAAATAATTTTATAGTATAAAAAGTGAAATAATTTCTATATGAAAGGTGAGGGAATATACATGATAAATAATGACAAGTATAAAGAATTAATAAAATATCTTAAAAGTTTAGGAAAAGTAGTTTTGGCATTTTCAGGTGGAGTAGATAGCACATTTTTGCTTAAAGTGTCTAAGGAAGCATTAGGTGATAATGTAAAAGCAGTGACAATTTTATCTCCATATATCCCCAAATGGGAAATAGAAGAAGCAAAGGAACTGGTTAAAGAATTAGGTGTTAAACATGAGATTATAGAAGCTCCAATTATTGATTCTATCAGATATAATCCAGAAGATAGATGTTATCTTTGCAAAACAGCAGTATTTAGTATGATATTGAATGCAGCTAAAGAGCAAGGATATGATTGTGTAATTGATGGAACAAATTTTGACGATATAGGTGATTATAGACCAGGTCTTAGAGCCTTAAAGGAATTAGAAATAAAAAGTCCACTTTTAGAATGTAAATTGACAAAAGCAGAAATAAGAGCTTTTTCTAAAGAATTAAAGCTTAACACTTGGGATAAGCCTCCATATGCATGTCTTTTAACAAGAATACCTTATGGTAATGAATTAAAAGAAGAGGATTTTGTAAAAATTGAAAATGCAGAAAAATATATGATGAGCATAGGATTTAGAGCTATTAGAGTAAGATGTCATGGAGATTTAGCAAGAATTGAAGTGAGCAAAAATGATAGAAGCAAATTATTTAATGAGGAACTTTTGGATACTATTGCAAATAAAATAAAAGAATTTGGATTTAAATATGTAACATTGGATTTGCAAGGCTATAGAGTAGGAAGCTTTAATGAAACTATTGGAAAATAGATTCAAGTATACTAATTTAAAATATCTTTTTTTTAATAGGTATATTTAGAATAGGGTAACTATAAATATATACATATAGTTTGTATAATAGATGAGAAATATTTAAAAGTTATATAATATTGTCAAAACAACCTGCAAAAGGTTGTTTTTTGTTGCATAAAAAGTAAAAAAACAAAAAAATATTACATGTTTTTTAATTTCATTTAAAAATAAAATAAAAATATATAAAGTTTTAGATAAATAAAGCGAAAATATTAATATATTCTTATAAAGGAGGAATTTTCCGTGGTAAAGAGTAAAATTTTAGTTTTGTCAGTGGCACTAATGGTGTCTTTATCAAGTACTACTGTATTGGCAGCTTCTACAAATAGTAAAGGCAATAATTTAAAGCACACTAGTTATAGTGATGTAAAGAATAGCACTAGTAAAAGTGTAAAAAATAACAGTGATAAGAAGTTAACAAAACAGATTTATTTAGTGTCAAATAGGATTGATAAGATAGAATTATCACTAAATCAAATTGGAAAATCTATAGACAAGTATTTTAGTGCTACGCCAACAGATACAAATAACACTCAGACTGGTACAGATACTTCACAGAGTAATACAAATGATACTTCAACAGACAATACAACTAATTCCTCTGAAGATACAACGGCTCAGCCAGGAAGTACAAGTGATTCAACAGCAGGTACAGATAATACTAATTCTACAACTTCATCATCGAGTACAGAGGACAGTACAAACAATACTACTAGTCCCATAACAGATACCACAACTCAATCAGGAGATACAAGTAATACAACAGGTGAAGATAATACTACAACAACAACATCAACATCAACATCAACAGATACAACCAATACTACGACTACATCAGATGAATCAACAAACAGTGGTACCCAAGATACAACCGTTGATAATCAAACAGATGGATCTAGTGGTGATAACACTGATATAACTGGTACAGAAGATGAATTAAGCGATGAATTCGAAAAGGAATATGAAAATGATGATAATTCAAGAAATAATAGCTTTATTGGTAAATTAAATGCTATAAATAACAAGTTGAATACAGTAGAAAAAAATGTTTCTAAGATTAAAGGTATAAGCGACAGCCAAAGTAGCGAATTGAAAAATAAAATAACTGCATTAAGGGAAAAAATTGTTAGTTTGCAAAAGAAGGTAACAGATAATGAAGCTAAAGCATTAGACAAAGTGAATAAATACTCAGCTAAAAAAGTTTTACCTGATCAAGAAATAAATGATAAAAAGACAAGTTGGAATATGAGTTTTACACAGGCAGTAGATGAGCAAAGTGTAAATTCTACAAATATTATGATTAAGGACAAGGATGGAAACCTTTTAGATACGGAAATTTCTTTAGATTCATCTAATAATGTGAAAATTAGTACTAAAGATGGTTTTGTAAAAGGCGAAGAGTATACCTTGATAATAACTGGGGACTTGAAATCAAAAAATGGACAAAAATTGAATAAAACAGTGGAGAAGAAATTTGTAGTGGAATAGTAAATTTTAAAAAATGGGCAATTAAATATAATTTAGTTGTCCATTTTTTGTTGTTTTAAGGTTTAACTATTATACATTAGATAGTTAAGTTATTTTCATATTAAAATAAAGTTAGTTGATTTTTTGAAAAGAGGTGTACTATTTAGTAAATGTGTATTATACTTATATTTATACATAAATTTGCATAAATAAGGGGGCTAACTTTAGTGAAAACACAAAAAATTAAATCCAATTTGCTACTTTTACTTACAGCTTGCATATGGGGATTTGCATTTGTTGCTCAAAGAGTTGGAGGAAAATATATAGGAGCTTTTACTTTTAATGGCGTAAGATTTGCACTTGGAAGCATATCTTTAATTCCGCTTATTCTCTTTTATAATAGTTCTGTTGAAAAACATGAACATGCTAAGGAATTTAAAAAAGCATTTTTACCAGGAGTTGCTGCAGGAATTTTTATATTTTTAGGGTCATCATTTCAACAAGTAGGAATAATGCATACTACAGCAGGAAAAGCTGCTTTTATAACTGGTCTATATATTGTGGTTGTACCTATTTTGGGTATATTTTTAAAACAACGTATTAGTATTAATACCTGGATTGGTGCTCTAATTGCTGTTATGGGATTATATTTTTTATGTATAACAGATAAATTTTCAATATCATATGGTGATTTTCTTGAACTTATATGCGCTTTTTTCTTTGCAGTTCAGATACTTTTGATAGATAACTTTGCTAAAAAAGTTGATAACTTAAAATTAGCATTCCTTCAATTTGCTACATGTTCAATACTTAGTTTAATATATGCTTTATTTGTAGAAAAAATAGCTATAAGTTCAATTATTATGGCGATTATACCTATTTTATATGGAGGTATTCTTTCATCTGGGGTTGCATATACGCTTCAAATTGTAGCTCAAAAAAATGCTGAACCATCAGAGGCAGCTATTATAATGAGTATGGAATCAGTATTTGGAAGTATAGGCGGTTTTTTAATTTTAAATGAAAGCTTTGGAACAAGAGGAATCTTGGGATGTGTGCTTATGTTTATAGGTATGCTTTTAGCACAGGTTCATATTGAAAAGGAGAATAATTTTCTTTCATACTTAAAAAATAAAAAGTTAGAAAATAAAAATAGTATGTACTAAATTTTCATTGTTAAATGAAAAAAAGTATAATTTTATATAAAAGCTGTTAATAAAGATCCACCAGCTTTGAACTGCCTACTGTTTATTACAGGCGGTAGTTTACATAGCAGATGGTTTTCTTTTAGACAATAATAACATCACCTATTTTGTGCATAAATAGGTGATGTTATATTTTATGGAAAAACATTAATAGATTAATAAATTTAAAATTACAGAAACTTAAAATAAGTAGGTCTTATAATATTATATTTATAATATATTAGAAAATTATAAATAAAACTAAAGTATGTATAAAATATATGCTTTATTCATTGAAAACCATAAATTAGCTAGATCACATTACCTAATTTGAGCCAGAGAAGGGGATTCAAATGATACGTTTAAGCAAACATCAACTATTCGCATTAATGTTTGTATTTGAGGTAGGAAGTACCACGCTTTTTGTATTAGGCATTGATGCTAAACAAGATGCATGGATTGTCATTTTGATTGCTCTATTAATAGGACTAGGGTTTATATGGATTTATACAGAACTCCAAAAATCATTTCCAGATAAAAATTATGTTGAAATAATTCTTACTGTATTAGGAAAAAAATTAGGGGTTCCATTTGTTATACTTACAGGATTAGGATACTTTTGGCATTGTGCTCGTAATCTTAGAGAGTTTGGAGAACTTATAACTATAACTGCTCTTCCAGAAACTCCATTATGGCTTATAAATTTTATATTTGTTTTAGTTAGTATATACGTTTTAATAAAAGGAGTTGAAGTGCTAGCACGTGCCAGTGAAATAATTATGCCTATTATTATATTATTTATCATTAGCCTTTATATACTTGTTTATATATCAACAGATGTGGACTTCAGAAGATTAACACCAATTTTGCAAGGTGGTATCATGCCAGTTTTAAAAGCTGTGCCTAGTGTAATAATGTTTCCTTTTGGAGAAATGTTTGTTTTTCTAATGTATTGGAATTATGCAAATGAAAAAATGGTGATACGAAAAACCGCAATGAAAGCAGTTTTTTGGTCTGGAATACTGCTTTGTTGTTCCGTAATTATGAACATTACTGTATTAGGAGTTAAGTATAGTTCTATTGCAGCAATTCCTTTAGTAGAAACTATAAGGTTAATAAATATAGGAAATATAATTACTAATATAGATGCTATAGGTATAATTATTATGTTTCTAGGTGGATTTTTTAAGATGTCTACATATTTAAATGCTGTTATTTCGGTTATAACTACATTGTTTAAAATAAAATATCATAGGCTAACAATTTTTTTAGTTGCATTTACTCTACTATGGTTTTCTATTATATTTGAACCTAGTTATGTACACCACAAATGGATGTTCCCATTTGATGTGCACTATTTTGGTATATTTTATGCTAACATTGATCCAGTTTTACTATTCATAATTTATTGGATAAAAAAGAAAAGAGCAGAATTATAGAATTATTTTTGAAGGTGATAAATAATATGTGGTTTATAGAATTTTTACAAAAATCCTTGGAGGGGAGAGGGTTTTATCCCTACGCACTAGCTATATTCGCATGGACATATACTTTTGTTTTGCTGGTAGTAGCCATATATCAGTTTTTCCTTTACGTTTTTAGAATAAAATATAATAACCCGGAGTTCAACAATTTTTTAAATAAAAATACTGATAAAAAGGAACAGGAAAATGAATAATAGTTTAAATTTAAATAGATAATAGTACTATAAAATAAGAATTAGAGGTAATGAAAGTGTTTAACTATTTATATAAAAAGCTTAAGTTTATACAACTTAAAAGTCCCAAAGTAAATAATCAAACTTCAGAAAAGAAAGTTCTACAACCTGAACTTTCCATTAATCTTAAAGATAACCTAAATACCTTGAAAAAAATTTTAGGTTCGAGCAATGATATAATTTATCGCGAATTTTCCTTTGGTTCTAAAATGCAAATTAATGCTGCAATTGTATTTTTAGAAGGCATGACAGAAAAAGCAACTATAAATGAACTCATAATAAAACCTTTTATGTATGATAGTAGATTATATAACCTAGAGAGTGAATTGGAATTAGGAAACATAAGCATTATAAAAAATTGTATGCTTTCTGTTGGAAATGTTAAACAGATTACATCCATAAATGAAATAGTAGATGGATGCTTATCTGGAGACACTGTATTTCTTATGGAGGGGTGTAGTGAAGCTTTAATTATTCATTCAAAAGGCTGGGAAACTCGTGGTGTAGAAGAACCAAAAACTGAAGTTGTAGTAAGAGGCCCTAGAGAAGGTTTTTGTGAAACCATAGCTACAAATATGACATTATTAAGACGCAAAATAAAAAATACTAATTTGACTTTTGAAACAATGGAAATTGGTACACAAACAAGGACTAGTGTATCTATTGTTTATTTAAAGGGGATTGTTAATCCTAAGCTTATAAAAGAAATAAAGCAAAGACTAAATAGAATTAATACAGATGCTATTTTGGAGTCAGGTTACATTGAACAATTTATAGAAGATGCACCTTATTCTATTTTCCCTACTGTGGGGAATTCTGAAAAACCTGACACAGCAGCTGCTAAAATATTAGAAGGTAGAGCTGCTATTTTAGTTGATGGAACGCCTTTTGTACTTACAATGCCAATGCTTTTTATTGAAGGATTTCAAAGTGCAGAAGATTATTATTCAAGAACATATTTTGCTAGTCTTATAAGAATTTTAAGATTTTTGTCCTTTTTTATAAGTGTATTATCTCCAGCTGCTTATGTAATGTTATCTACATTTCATCAAGAATTAATACCTACTACATTATTACTTACTATGGCATCAGGTCGTGAAGGTGTTCCATTTCCCGCAGTTATGGAAGCTGGTCTTATGATACTAACCTTTGAAATTTTAAGGGAAGCAGGGGTTAGATTACCACGTCCTGTAGGTCAGGCAGTAAGTATTGTAGGAGCTTTAGTAATAGGAGAGGCGGCAGTAACAGCAGGATTGGTGTCAGGGCTTATGGTTATTGTGGTAGCATTAACAGCTGTTTCTAGCTTTGTAGTCCCAGTGTATACGGATGTAGCTGCTATTTTACGAATGATATTTCTTATTTTAGGTGGTGCATTAGGTATATTTGGAGTTGGTATTGGTTCATTAGTGGTACTTGTACATATTGTTTCCTTAAAATCTTTTGGAACGCCATATTTATCTCCTTTAGCTCCATTAAGTACAGAAGACCTAAAGGATAGTTTTGTAAGAACCCATTTGAGAAGTATGCTTACTAGACCAGAAACTATAGGGTGGCGTAATTTAAAAAGACAAAAATCAGGGGAATCCGAGCCATTACTACAAGGAAAAAAGAAAAATTAGAAATATGGGTGTAATTATATGAGGTGAACCTAATGAAAAAATACATAAATATAGGGTTGAAAATAATTATATGTATTTTGATAGCTTTGAATTTAACTTCCTGCTGGAGTGCTCATGAGATAAACAAATTAGCTATTGTAATGGGAATTGGAATTGATAAAGGAAGAGAACAAGGTTATCCTGTAGAAATGACTGTTCAGTTGGCTAATGTATCAGGTATAAAAAGTTCTTCAAAAAACAAAGATGGTGAAACAAGTAACGCTGGTTACTTAAATTTGAAGGAAAAGGGAAAAAGTATTTCTGATGCAGCAAAAGCCTTTAACCGTAAATTAAATCGTAAACTATTTTTTTCACATAATCAAATTATTATATTAGGAAAAGATGCAGCAGAAGGAGGCATCGAAAAGTATGTGGACTTTTTCTTACGGTATAGGGAAACTCGTCTTTTGACATGGGTTTTAGTATCTAAGCAGCCTGCTAGTGAAGTATTGAATATAAAGCCAGAACTTGAGACTACTCCTGGAAGGAATATTGGAGAACTGATAAAAAATGAAAAGGATATATCACAAATACCATCTGTAGATTTAAGAGATTTTGCATCTAAATTGATGAGTAAAACTACATCACCCATTGCACCTATAATTGAGGTTTCAAGGGATAATGACAAAAAAATAGCATACCTTTCAGAGACAGCAGTGTTTAAAAAAGATAAAATGATTGGAACTCTTAACAAACAAGAAACTCGAGGGCTTTTATGGGGAATTAATAAAATGAAAGATGGAGTTATTGTTTTAAATACGTCAAGTGACGATAAAATAAATATTGTAACAACTCATTCTAAAAGTAGAATAACCCCCAAAATTAAGGATAATAAGCCAAGTATTAAGATAGAAATAAAGCAAGAAGGGGATTTACAGGAACAAACTTTTTCTGAAGATTTAGCAAATCCAAAGGCTTTTGAAATTATTCAAAAATCTGAAGAGGAGGCTATAAAGAAAGAAATAATGTTAGCAGTAAAAAAATCACAAGAGTTAAATTCAGATATATTTGGATTTGGAGATATTATATATCAGCATTATCCTAAACATTGGGCTAAAATGGAAAAAGAGTGGGATGAAGTTTTTAGAAATATGTCTGTAGATGTAAGCGTAAATGCCAAATTGAGAAGAACAGGTAGAATTACTAAACCTATTATGTCTAAGGAAGAATAGTATTAATCATGGCGAGGTATAAAAAATGGTATTTTTATTGATGATTATTTTTATAAGTATAATATTGTACGAGGTTCCACATATGGTTAAGGGTGGATATTGGCATGAACTAAAAGTATTTTTTGTATTTTTAATTGTAGCTTTTATAATAAGTTTATTTTATATTCTAGAAATACCTATACCTAATCCTGTAAAGGGTATGGAGTATGTTGTAAAGGATTTATTGCATTTAAATTATAAATAAAATAGGTTTTAATGTATGAGGTAGTATCAATTATGAAAATTGAAAAAGGTGTAATATCAAGTACACAATTAATATTTTTAATTATTGGTTTGCTTGAAACTTCTACACTTACGGTGGCTTTTATAGGCGGGTTAACAAAACAAAATACATGGATAGTTTTACTGGCAGGATTTATTATAATATCATTTTTACTACTAGTTTATGTATTCCTAAGTAAAAAGTATCCTGAAAAAAATTTAATAGAGATGAATACTGAGATATATGGAACATATTTTGGTAAGGTTGTATCCATACTATATATTTGCTATTTTTGGTTTATAATTCCTGCAAATTTACGTTTTATTTCAGATTTTTTTTCTACATATCTTTTTTCGGAAACTAATATTAGTGTATTTGTAATATCAATTATGGTGATTTGCATATATACTGTAAGAAAGGGACTAGAAGTTATAGCCAGAGTTGGATTTATATTAAGTTTAGTACCCATTGTAGTAGCTCTATTTATTACAATATCCACTATAAAAGATATACATATAACAAATTTTTTACCTCTTTTTCAAATCAATTTAAAAGAATTTATTCAAGGAACCAATATCATGGTAAGTATCCCATTTGGTGAAATAGTTGTATTTTTAATGATTTTTCCATATGTTAATGATAAAAAACAAATAAAAAAATCGGCATTTACAGGATTTATAATTGGAAGTGTGTATTTTTTATTCATTATTTTACGAAATACAGCTGTACTTGGAAATATAGGTTTTATACATGTTCTTACATCATATCAGGTAGCAAAAATTATAGATGTAGGAGAAGTTATAACAAGAGTTGAAATATTAATTGCACTATCATTACTATTTAATATGTTTTTAAAAATTTGTATTTTTTATTATGTTACAGTACTATCCATAGCACAGTTTTTTGAATTACAATCTTATAGGTCTATAGCAATTCCAGTTGGAATTATAAGCATTGTGTTATCAATTACTATGTATAATTCATCAGTAGAAGAAGCATATCAAGCTGGTATATATTCTGTTTATGCTATTATATTTATAATTCTAATTCCTATTATTTCATTAATTTTAGCATCCATGAGAAAATCAAATTAGTTTATTCCATTCATGGGAGTTGATTTAATAATTTGGAAGTTATATATCTAGTTTTATAACTAATACTAAAAATATAAAGAATGATTTATAAACTTAAGTAAGAACTTTAATATGCATAGGAGGGGAAAATAACATGACACATAACAAGTCCAGTCATTATTGGAAAAATAAATTAATTCATTTTATTTTTTTTGGAAGCATTTATCTAAATGTAGAAATAATAACAAGGGCTTTTGGTGGTTCATTAGTGGGTTATAATGGAATATCAAAATGGAGTTTGTGTGGATGGACTTCCTTGTGGATGTTTTTAGTAGGAGGGTTTTGTGCAGCAATTGTAGGTTCTTTAAATGATAAACCTAGATATTATAATTTAAAAATGTGGCAGCAGGTAATTATTGGTGGTTCCTTAATTACTGCGGTGGAACTGCTTGCAGGTATATTTTTTAATTTATACTTACATTTAAACCTATGGAATTATTCATCAATTAGATTTAATTTTTTAGGACAGTTATGTTTACATAATTGTATAGCGTGGTATTTGCTAAGTGTAGTAATTATATGGCTTGACGATGCTTTATCTCATTATTACTATGATGATGAAAAACCAGATACATTGTTTAGTTATTTTGTAAAACTATTCAAATTACAATAGATTAGGAAAAAAATTTAGTACATTAGTAAAAATAAAGAATGTTTTTAAGGACAAAATATGATATAATGTGGTGTATCATGCAAGAAACTCGTATATATTCGGAAATATGGTCCGAAGGTTTCTACCTGCTACCGTTAATTAGCAGACTACGAGGTATTGATTTTAGTTTTTAGGTATACTTATATCTATTTTTCTGAAATATAACACCTCAATGCGAATTGGGGTGTTTTTTTATAATACTGAAAATTATAGTTTGCCAGGTTACATGTATGATAAATATTTCTTAAAGTACAGACAAGAATGTATGGAAAAGTTAATCTCTAAGTCTGCAAGGTTAAACAAAAATGTATGAGGTGATAATATAGTGGAAACATTGTGTAAAAGAATTTTAGAAGAAGGACGTGCATTGTCCTCAACTGTATTAAAGGTGGATTCTTTTTTGAATCATCAAGTAGATCCAAAATTAATGTATGAAATAGGAACTGATTTTAAAAACTATTTTAAAGATAAAGGTATTACTAAAATATTTACTATTGAAAGTTCAGGAATAGCTCCAACAGTTATGACAGCAATGCAAATGGATTTACCCATGGTAACATTAAAAAAACAAAGAGGAAAAAATTCAGATGGAGATGTTTATCAAACTACTGTGCATTCATTTACTAAAGGTAGTGATTATGAATTAACATTATCTACAAAGTATATTACAAAGGAAGATAATATATTAATTATTGATGATTTCTTAGCAAATGGAGAAGCAGCACTTGGAGCAGCTCGTTTAGTTGAGGAAGCAGGGGCGAAAGTTGCAGGAATAGGAATTGTAATTGAAAAATCTTTTCAACCTGGACATGATATGATAATAAGTAAGGGATATGACTTGTATTCTTTAGCTCGTATTTCTAAGTTAGAAGAAGGTTTAATTGAATTTGTAAAATAACCATTAATACTAGATAAAATACTAATAATATAATCTTGAAAACACAAATTATTAAAAAATGGACATAGGTAGAAATACCTATGTTTATTTTTTTGAAAAGCACAAGTTTTCAATGTAACACTATTGTAACTTTAATGAAACAATTTTGTAAAAAGTATTGTGTAAAATAATTATTAATACTAAGTACAATTATAGAAAAAAAGGTTGATTTACAAATAAAGTAAATGGTATAATTTGGATATAGACTAAATTGAAAAGGTGGTAATGTTATGGAGGTAAGTAAAATATCCAGTATAAGACAATTAGAAATAAACCAAAAATTAAATGAACCTTATGTGAAAAGGAAACAAAAAAAAGGAGAAAAACAGTTATCTTTTTCAGAGGTATTGAATTTGGTGAATAAAAAGTAAGGGGGTTGTAAATAATATTAAAGGCACAAGTTATATATAATAAAAAGCTAGAAAGTAGATTAATAATTAAGTATTATATAGAGTAAATTTTTATATAATACATTTTATAAAATCACTTTTTAGCTTTTTTATGTTTTAATGCTTTTATGCATAGAAATACAATATATTACACAACCCTAGCAATTAGCTTTCGAATTAATAAGTATTTAAGTCATCGAACATAAATTATTTTTTACTAAAGATGAATTTATTTACATCAATTTTATATTTATAGAATTATTTAATATTAAAAGATTTAAGTAAAGTATGGAACTATATTTAATTACATGATAAATTAGTATTATATTGCAGTAGTTTATATATTAAATAAAAAGACTGACTTATTTTTGATAATTATTAAACGTTTACGGAAAGGCGGTGAAAACTGGTTTAGGCATATGATAGAAAATGTAATATTAGGATGACTGAATATTATTATATGCTTTAGTTAGTAAAATTTTATTTTACATAAAAGGATGCTGACTTGTTAACCAGATAAATGTATGAATGTAATTGTAACAGGACCAAAGGGTAAAATGGGAAAACTTATTGTAAAAATAGCTAATGAAATGAATGAACTCAATATTGTAGGAGCTTTGGCACCAAAAGGAAGAGATTATATTGGAAAGGATGTGGGATTGGTTTCTGCCATAGGAATTAAAGTAGGAGCAGTTGTGGTAGATAATCTTGAAAGTATCATAAATAAAACTGATGTAATCATTGACTATACTACACCAGAATGTTCTATGAGTATAATGGAAAAAGCACTTGAATATAAAAAAGCAGTGGTTTGCGGCACTACTGGATTTTCTAAAGAACAGTATGGTAGAATTGTAGAAATTTCAAAAAGTATTCCTGTAGTTTTTGCAGCCAATACATCTATGGTTGTAAATCTTATGTATAAGCTTTTAAAAATTTCAGCAGAAACTATAGGAGGAATGTCTGATATAGAAATAGTAGAAATGCACGATAGGTATAAAAAGGATGCTCCTAGTGGAACTTCTAAGGAAATGGGAGAAATTATAGCAGAAGCATTGGGTGAAAATTTAAGTGAAATAGCTGTATATGGCAGAGAAGGCGAAGGTGCTAGGAAAGAAGGTACAATAGGTTATCATTCTTTAAGAGCAGGGGATATATCTAGCAGTCATACAGTTATGTTTGGACTGATGGGAGAAAGATTGGAAATTACTCATCATGCACATAATTGGGAATGTTTTGCAAATGGTGCTTGTAAAGCTGCATTGTTTTTAGAAGAAAAGGTACCAGGGCTTTACACAGTTAAAGATGTATTAGGGTTATAGTTATTTTCAATAAATTTATTTAGCAAAACTAATGAGCATAATTTTATAAAGTTTAAAATAAAGGGGATAGTACTTAAATCATAATACTATCCCCATTTCTATTGATATATAAAATGGACTAAGAAATATCCAAGTTTATAGAGCTTTTTCTCTTCATAACTCTATATTTGTGAGGAGATATTCCTTCATATTTTATAAAAACCTTAGTGAAGTAAGCAGGATCTATATATCCAATATCCATAGATATTCTACTTACACTTTTATCAGTAGATGCTAGTAATTTTTTTCCTTCTTTTATTCGCACCTTTGATACATACTCTGTGAATTTTATGCCTGTATTATTCTTGAAATACCTACTAAAATATTGAGGATTTAAATGTACGTGATCTGATACTGATTCAAGACTTATGTCTTTATTAAAATTTTTATTTATATATTCTAGGGCTTCATGAATAGAGTCTTTTGTATAATTTAATTCTTTTGAAGTTTGTAAATTTATTTTTTCTCTTTGCAATAGTGATATGATTTTGCTAATGGATTCATTCAATTCTTCTGGTTTTATTGGTTTTAATATATAGTCAACTACACCAAGCTTAATGGCATTTTGTGCAAAATTAAAATTATCAAAGGCTGTTAAAATAATGGTCTTTATATTGGGGTTAAATTGCATAATTACTTGCTGTGCTTCTAAACCATTTTTTTCTGGCATTTTAATATCCATGATAATTATATCGGGATCATGCTTTTTTGCTAATAATATAGCTTCTTCACCATTAGTAGCATCACCT
The DNA here is from genome assembly GCF_033561535.1 of Clostridium sp. JS66. Taxonomy (NCBI): domain Bacteria; kingdom Bacillati; phylum Bacillota; class Clostridia; order Eubacteriales; family Clostridiaceae; genus Clostridium; species Clostridium sp. JS66. Next base: position 2,803,912 of record NZ_CP131467.1, read on the forward strand.
ATTACTTTTATATTGGAAAAACTTTTCTTTAGCATAAATCGAATAACCTTACGTTCAAAAGCTTCATCATCAACAATTAACAGCTTATACATGATTTATACACCTCCTAAAAAGTTTTAGTCGACAAGTGGGAATTTAATGTATACAGTTGTACTTATATTAGGAATACTTTCAATTTTAATACCGAATTCAGGTCCAAAATAATATATTAACCTATCATGAACAAGTTTGATTCCAATGCCTCCATTAATAGTAGTGGAATTAAGTTTGTCATTTATGATGCTTAATTTTTCATTGCTTATGCCTACTCCATTATCAATTACTTTAATTTCTATAAATTTATCAGGCAGCATTTTAGCGTGTATTTCAACTTTTACTGGATCTTTTTTAGGCTCTAAACCATGTATTATGGCGTTTTCAATAATAGGTTGTAAAGTCATTGATGGAATTTTATATTTGAATATTTCCTCTGGAATTTTTATATCATAATTAAGCTTGTCACTATATCTAATTTTTTGAATGAATAAATATTTTTTTATGTTTTCCAATTCGGTTTCTATTTCAACCATATCTTTTGAGCTTTTAATACTATACCTCAATATATCTGAAAGAGAATATATCAAATTAGCAGTTTCATTGCAGTTTTCCATAAGTGCCATTCCAGCAATTGTATTTAAAGTATTGAACAAAAAGTGTGGATCAAGCTGAGATTGAATGGATTTAATTTGAGTATCTTTAGCTAGCTGTTGAAATTTCATTTTTTCTTCAGTTTCCTTTAATAGTTCAGTGTGAGTTATATTGGCAACTCCCATTTTTGCAATTAAATTTGTACATAAAGAAAGAAAATCAGCAGATGCTATTATTCTATTGTATTTTATAGATTTTACTTGTTTTAATGCAGCTTCAAGCTTATCAATAGGGAGCTCCAATTCTTTAGATAGTCTTTGCAAATCAACAGATTCTTTATTATCCTTGTCCTTAACAGCAACTTGACCAAAAAGCATTGAACCAAATTCAATATCGTTTACAACAATTGGTGCACATAAATCTGTAAGTCCAGCATGACAAGTATAAATTGCGGGATTCTTTTGTAAAGTTGAATGCAAACCACCTTTAGCATCGCAGTTCATACAACGCCTATAACCTTCTTTAGAAGTTCTTATTAGATTGCAAAATTTTGAGAAGCTGCTGGGCTTTGTTATAGGAGTACCGGTTTTATCAACTGTTATGGAAGCCATATTTGTCATTTCAGAAAATTTATCTTGAATACTTTGTAGAGACGATATGTCGATAATTTCATCTAATGTATACTTATTTAAGTTACTCATAAAAACACCTCATAAGTTAGAATTGCAAAAAAACTTATTATATAGATTTTATTATACTTATAAATGCATACAAAAAGCAATTAGTAATTAGTATTAATTAGGAAAAAATATTATTTTTTTGGAGTGATTATATTAGCTGATGTCGAAAAAATACATAAGCAGGTACAAAAAGTACAATTTTAAGAAGTTGATTTTGACAATAAAGTAGTCTAAATATTATAAAAATTGTTGGTTGTATTAATATAAAATATAACCATAACAACAAATAAAATTATTTTAATATTTTTAGGAGGTATATTTATGGGACAAGAAGCATTGGGAATGATAGAAACAAAAGGTTTAGTTGCAGCAATTGAAGCAGCTGATTCAATGGTTAAAGCTGCAAACGTTGCATTAGTAGGATATGAAAAAATAGGATCAGGACTTGTAACTGTTATGGTTAGAGGAGATGTAGGAGCAGTAAAAGCAGCTACTGACGCAGGTGCTGCATCAGCTAAGAGAATTGGAGAGGTTGTATCTATACACGTTATTCCAAGACCACATACAGATGTAGAAAAAATATTACCTAAATTATCTGAATAGAAAAGATGTGAGGTAAAAGTTTATGGATAACGCGTTGATTGAAAAGGTTTTATCAGAACTAGGAAATAAGATAAATTTGCAGAGTTTAGATAAAGAACAAATGAGTAAAATTATTGAAAGTGCAGCACAAAGTATACTTGATAAAGAAGCTGTAGAAATAAATGAAAAAGAAAATGTGGTAGAAGAAAAAAGGGAGGTATTATCTATGAGTGCACCATCAGCAATAACAGAATACGTAGGAGCTGCAAGAGGAGACACCGTTGGTTTAGTTATAGCTAATGTAGACTATTTTTTACATGAAAAAATGGGACTAGATAAAAAATATCGTTCAATAGGAATAATCAGTGCAAGAACAGGAGCAGGTCCTCATATAATGGCAGCAGATGAAGCTGTAAAAGCTACTAATACAGAAGTGGTATCAATTGAAATGGCAAGAGATACAAAAGGTGGAGCTGGACATGGTTCTTTGATCATATTAGCTGCAGAAGATGTATCTGATGCTAGAAGAGCTGTAGAGGTTGCACTTAAGGAATTGGATAGAACCTTTGGAGATGTTTATGGATGTGACGTAGGGCATCTTGAACTTCAATATACGGCAAGAGCAAGCTTGGCACTAGAAAAAGCATTTGGCGCTCCACTTGGAAAGGCCTTTGGAGTAATTGTTGGTGCTCCAGCAGGTATTGGTGTAGTAATGGCAGATACAGCTATGAAAACTGCAAATGTTGAAATGGTAACTTACGCTAGTCCTGGAGCAGGTACAGCGCATTCAAATGAAGTTATCATAACAATTACTGGAGATTCAGGTGCTGTTAGACAATCTGTAATTGCAGCTAGAGAAGTTGGGTTATCTATATTGAGATCAATGGGACAAGATCCTAAATCAGATACTCAACCATACATTTAAAAAGTGGAGGTGCTACTATGAAAAAATCTAAAAGATTTGAAACCTTAGAAAATAGACCAGTCCACAATGATGGATTTGTTAAAGAATGGCCAGAAGTAGGATTAATAGCTATAGGAAGTCCAAATGATCCAATTCCAAGCATTAAAGTGGAAAATGGAAAAATAGTTGAAATGGATGGAAAAAAGAGAGAAGATTTTGACTTTATTGATAGTTTCTTAGCTAATCATGCTATTAATATAGAAAATGCTGAAAAGGCTATGGCAATGGATTCTTTATCCATAGCTAGAATGTTAACAGATATAAATGTTTCAAGAGATGAAATAGTTAAAATAACTACTGCTTTAACACCTGCAAAGCTTGTTGGAGTAGTTGATAAACTAAATGTAGTTGAAATGATGATGGCTCTTCAAAAAATGAGGGCTAGAAGAACTCCATCAAATCAATGTCACGTTACTAATTTACGTGATAATCCAGTTCAAATTGCCGCAGATGCTGCTGAATCAGCTTTAAGAGGCTTTGATGAAATGGAAACAACAGTAGGTATAGTAAGATATGCTCCTTTTAATGCTTTATCACTTTTAGTAGGAGGACAGGTTGGTAGACCAGGAATATTAACTCAATGTTCCTTAGAAGAAGCTACAGAACTTAAGTTAGGTATGCTTGGATATACTGCATATGCAGAAACTATATCTGTTTATGGAACTGAGAACGTATTTGTTGATGGTGATGATACTCCTTATTCAAAAGCATTCTTGGCATCAGCTTATGCATCTCGTGGTCTTAAGATGAGATTTACATCTGGTACTGGATCAGAAGTTCAAATGGGATATGCAGAAGGAAAATCTATGCTTTACTTAGAAGCAAGATGCATAATGATAACTAAAGGTGCTGGATCTCAAGGATTACAAAATGGTTCAGTTAGCTGTATAGGTGTTCCAGCAGCAGTTCCAGGTGGAATAAGAGCCGTACTTGGAGAAAACCTTATAACTACAATGTTAGATTTGGAAGTTGCTTCAAGTAATGACCAGACATTTACTCATTCTGATATAAGAAGAACTGCAAGAACTATGATGCAATTCTTACCAGGAACTGATTTTATATGTTCAGGATATAGCTGTACACCAAACTATGATAACATGTTTGCTGGTTCAAACTGGGATGCCGAAGATTATGACGATTGGGTAATCATGGAAAGAGACTTAAAAGTTGATGCAGGACTTGTTCCAGTTAAAGAAGAAGATGTAGTAGCTATTAGAAATAAGGCAGCAAAAGCAATTCAAGCAGTATTTAGAGAATTAGGCTTACCTGCTATTACTGATGAAGAAGTTGAAGCAGCAACTTATGCTCATGGTAGTAAAGATATGCCAGCTAGAAATGTTGTAGAGGATTTAAAAGCTGCTCAAGAGCTATTAACTCGTGGAGTAACAGGACTTGACATTGTTAAGGCTCTTCACAAAGGTGGATTCCAGGAAATTTCTGAAAGACTTCTTAATTTGTTGAAACAAAGAATAGTAGGAGATTACCTTCATACGTCAGCTATTTTTGATGAAAATTACAATGTTATAAGTGCAGTTAATGATATTAATGATTATATGGGACCTGGAACAGGATATAGACTTGAAGGCGAGAAATGGGAAAAAATTAAGAATATCACTAACGCTTTAGATCCTGATAAAATGTAGGGGAGTGATTTATATATGGTAAATTCAGTATCTAATGAAGAACTAATAGAGCTAATAACCAAACAGGTTTTAAGTAAATTAACAGAAGGTATAAGTTCAAATAGTGTTAAATCTAGCACTGCACCTGCAAGAGTTGGTAAGATGAGATTAGAGGAAGTTGGTACAGCTGAAATTGGAAAAAGAAGCGATGAGGTTGTTATAGCATTAGGTGCAGCTTTTGGAAAAACTCAAACTGAAACTATAGTTGGAATACCTCATGATGAAGTGTTAAGAGAAATTTTGGCAGGTATAGAAGAAGAAGGAATTGCTCCAAGAGTAGTAAGAGCGCTGCGTACATCAGATGTATCTTTTATGGCTAATGATGCTGCTAAAATAAGTGGATCAGGTATAGGCATAGGAATACAATCTAAGGGAACTACAGTTATACATCAAAAAGATTTACAACCATTAAATAACCTTGAATTATTTTCACAAGCACCATTAATAGATAGAGAAACTTTTAGAGCTATAGGTAAAAATGCTGCTAAATATGCTAAGGGAGAATCACCAGACCCAGTTCCAGTTAGAAATGATCAAATGGCAAGACCAAAATATCAGGCTAAAGCAGCAATACTTCATATAAAAGAAACAGAACATGTAGTACCACATGCTAAGCCTATAGAATTAAAAGTAATTTTCGAATAGGGGTGAAGTTATGGAAAATAACGCTTTATTAGAACAAATAATCAATGAAGTTTTAAAAAATATGACAACTGGCGTAGATAAATCTGCAGAAAAATGCGAAAAAAATTCCTCTGGAAGCTTGACTAAAAATGATTATCCTTTAGCTCAAAAGAGAAGCGATTTAATAAGAACTAAAAGTGGTAAAACCTTAAATGATATAAATATTGAAAGTGTATTGAATGGGAGTGTATCTGCAGAAGATATAAAAATAACTCCAGAAGTTCTTATATATCAAGCTGAAATAGCAGAATCTATAGGAAGACATGCATTTGCAAAAAATCTTAGAAGAGCTGCAGAATTAACAGCAGTTCCAGATGATAGAGTTCTTGAAATCTATAATGCATTAAGACCTTATAGATCAGCAAAGCAGGAATTACTTGATATAGCAGATGAATTAGAAAATAAATATAATGCAAAAATAAGTGCTGCACTTGTTAGAGAAGCTTGTGAAGTATATGAAAAGAGAAATAGACTAAAAGTTTAGGTAGGTGATACAAGTGAAACTTGTAGCAGGAGTTGACATAGGAAATTCTACCACTGAAGTTGCCATTGCTGATTTTGATGCTGATTTGAAATTTGTGACTAGCAGTATGGTTAAGACCACAGGAATTAAAGGGACCACTGATAATGTGGCAGGAGTGCTTCTTGCTTTGAAAGAAGCTTGCAATAATATAGGTACCCCCGTAGAAAAATTGCACACTATATGTATAAATGAAGCAACTCCAGTTATTGGTGATGTAGCCATGGAAACCATAACGGAAACTATAATTACAGAATCTACTATGATAGGTCATAACCCTGATACACCAGGAGGTCTGGGAGTAGGTACTGGTAAAACGGTTTTCCTTGATGAACTAGAATACCTTCATGCAAATGAAGAAGTAATATGTATAATTCCTAAATCAGTGGATTTTGAAACTGCAGCTAAGAAATTAAATGAAGCATTTAAGAGAAATGTTGAAATCACTGGAGCAGTGGTACAAGCAGATGATGGAGTAATAATATCAAATAGGCTGGACAAGAAAATACCTATTGTAGATGAAGTGGCTTATATTGATAAAGTTCCTATGGGAATGCTTGCAGCAGTTGAGGTAGCGGCACCTGGAAAAACTATAAAGGTGTTATCTAATCCTTATGGACTTGCTACTGTATTTAAACTTTCACCTGGAGAAACAAAACATATAATCCCAATTTCAAGGGCTCTTATTGGCAACAGGTCAGCTGTTGTCATAAGAACCCCAGAAGGGGATGTAAAGGAGAGAGTTATACCTGCTGGAAAACTAATTCTAATGGGAACAAAACAAAATAAGATTGGGATAGAACAAGGTTCCAGTGCAATAATGGAAAGCTTAAGTGAAGTGTGGCCTTTAAAGGATGTAACTGGAGAATCAGGTACAAATGTAGGTGGCATGATTGAGCGAGTAAGACAGATAATGGGAGATTTAACAGCACAAAATATAGAAGATGTAAAAATTCAAGATATTTTGGCTGTAGATACATTTATACCTCAAAAGGTTCAAGGTGGTTTAGCAGAAGAATTTGCACTAGAAAATGCTGTAGCTCTTGCAGCTATGGTAAAGACAAGTAAGCTTCCAATGGAGACTATTGCTAAAAAACTGCAAGATGAAACTGGAGTAAAAGTTTTAATTGGTGGAGTAGAAGCAAATATGGCAGTACTTGGAGCACTTACAACTCCAGGAACAGACAAACCTCTTGTTATATTGGACATTGGAGGAGGTTCAACAGATTCAGCATATATAAGCAAAGAAGGAATTGTAAAATCAATTCATCATGCTGGCGCTGGAGAAATGGTTACAATGCTTATAAAATCTGAATTAGGGCTGGAAGATTATAATTTAGCAGAGGATATAAAGAAAAATCCTTTAGCTAAAGTAGAAAGTCTTTTTAATATAAGGTATGAAGATGGAAGTGTATGTTTCTTTCAACAGCCTTTAGATGCATCCCTATTTGCAAGGAATATAATAGTTAAAAATGAAGAAATGGTTTCTATTCCAACTAAGCATGCATTAGAAAAGATAAAAATGGTTAGAAGAGAAGCAAAAAGAAAGGTATTTGTAACTAATGTTATTAGAGCACTAAAAGATGTTGCACCTAATAATGATTTGAGAAGTATTGACTTTGTTGTACTAGTAGGTGGATCTGCATTGGATTTTGAGATTCCTGAAATAATTTCTGATGAGTTATCTCATTATGGTGTTGTGTGTGGAAGTGGTAACATAAGGGGAAATCAAGGACCTAGAAATGCAGTTGCAACTGGACTTGTAATATCTCATTACAATAGCTTGAGAGGTAATTAAAATGATAGCTAATAATTTAGAAATGCCTTGCATTTTTGTATGTGCAAAAAATTTCAAAGAAGCTCTTCTAAAAGAAATTCTTGCTGGAATAGAAGAAGAAGGCATTCCTTACAGTATAAAAAATATGAACCTTAGTGAAGATAGTATTTTGAGAGAGGTTTATGTTAAAGCACAGGAATCCAGAATGGGTATAGCTATTGGAGTTATGGAGGATAGAATAGTACTTCACTATAACAAGCTTAAGGAAGAAAAGCCTCTTATTGATATGAAATTAAATTTGTATGAGAAAGAAAAAGCAAGAATAATTGGATGTAATGCAGCAAGACTTTATAAGACAATGCCTTTCAAAAACATAGAATCCGTTAATATGGAATTGATAGAGAGAATTAGAGCATCGGTTATTTCTGTTATTGATAAATTAAATATAAAAATTACCTGAGAAAAATTAGAAGTATGATTAAGTTGAATTTTTAAGGAGGGGTTTTAATGAATAAAGAAGCCCTCGGTATTATTGAAACCGTTGGAATGGCTGCAGCAATACAGGCAGCAGATACTTGTGTTAAATCGGCCAATGTGGAATTAATAGGGTATGAACTTACTAAAGGATCTGGGCTTGTAACTATTAAAATAAGAGGAAATGTAGGAGCAGTGAAAGCTGCTATTGATGCAGCTAAAATTAGTGCAGCTAAAATTAATAAGGTATATGCAGCACTTATAATACCAAGACCAGCTGAAAATATAGATGGAATTATTGAATCTGAGGAAACTGTAGGTATTAAATCTAAAGAAGTTGAAATAAAGAAAAGTATTGAGGAAGAAAATAAAGTAGAAGATATAGTTGATGTGGAAGAAAAGATTGAAGATAAAGTAGAAGATAATGATGCCAGTTTGGATAGTCCAAGGTCACCTGAAGCTTTTCAAGAAGAAAAAGTTAGTAATGAGAAGGAGCAGGGGGAAGAGTCCGCACATGATGATAGTCCTTTAAATGAACAGGAAAATAATGAAGTGTGCAACATATGCCATGATCCTGCTTGTACAAGAAAAAAAGGACAGCCAAAAACTTTATGTATTAACTATAAAGGTAGTAGAAGGTGATAGAAATGGTAGATATAAATGAAAATTTAATAAAAGATATAGTGATAGATATTGTGACAAAAAGTGAAATAAAAAATAGAGATTTTTCAATACCTGTAGGTATATCTAATAGGCATATTCATGTTACTCAAGAAGATTTAGAATGCTTATTTGGTAAGGGGTATGAGCTTACAATAAAAGGTAAAGTAAAGCAGCCAGGACAATTTGCTGCCAATGAGACAGTAACTATTGCAGGACCTAAAGGTTCTTTCCAGAAGGTAAGAATTTTAGGTCCTGTAAGAAAATACAGCCAAATTGAAATATCTAGAACGGATGCCTTTGCGTTAGGAATAAAGCCACCAGTTAGAAACTCTGGAGATTTGGAAAACTCAGCAAGTCTTTGTGTTATTGGACCAAAGGGTATGCTAACTTTTAACAATAAGGTTATTTGTGCTAAAAGACATATTCACATGGTTGCAGAACAAGCCAAGGCTTATGGAGTAAAGGATGGAGATCTTGTAAATATAGAAACTGCTGGAGATAAGGGATTAATATTTAAAAATGTACTTATTAGAGTTAGTGAAGCATCAGCTTTAGAAATGCATTTAGATACTGATGAAGCTAATTCAGCAGAATTAAAAAATAATGAATTTATTAGGATAATGAGTAGAAGCAGGTGATGGATATGGTAGGAAACACTAGTACAGAGGATATACTAAATAAAGCCAATATGTTTATTAAACAAATGGAGGATACTATTTCAAAACCTAGTGAAATAGATGAAAAGGAAGAAATTAAAGTAGGAGTTGATTTAGGTACTTCAAATATTGTTATAACCGTATTAGATAAAAATAATGTACCAGTAGCTGGAGAAATTTATCCTGCAAGCGTTGTAAAGGATGGAATAGTGGTTGAATATCTAAAGGCTGTTACAATAGTTAGAGAATTAAAAAGTAAGCTGGAAAAAACTTTGAATAGAACTTTAGATTATGCTGCTACAGCCATACCACCAGGAATAAGCAAGGGTAATGTTAAGGTTATTCAAAATGTAGTAGAAGCAGCAGATTTCATTGTGACTAATGTAATTGATGAACCTACTGCTGCATCTGAAGTTTTAAAAATAAAAGATGGTGCAGTAGTGGATGTAGGTGGAGGTACTACTGGAATATCCATATTAAAAAATGGTGAAGTAGTTTATTCAGCAGATGAGCCTACAGGAGGACACCATTTAAGTTTGGTAGTAGCTGGAAGCCTGGGAATAGAATATGAAGAGGCTGAAAAATTTAAAGTTAATCCTGATAATTATAATACTGTGTTTCCTGTAGTTAGACCAGTAATAGAAAAAATGGCGGATATAGTTTTAAGACACGTACAAGGGCACGATGTGGAGACCATTTATCTTGTAGGTGGAACCTGCTGTCTTAAAGATATAGAAAAGGTAGTTGAAAAATACACAGGTATTAAAACTATAAAGCCATATAATCCATTACTAGTAACACCAATAGGAATATCTATGAATAGTGTCAGATAAGAGAGGTGAGTAAATGGATATTGAAGATTTACTAAAACCTATTATTGCACAGATAATAAATATGATGAACAAACGAGTTCTTTTATTTGTATCTGGTGGTGCAGTAAATTTAAAAAGTATATTTGAAACATTAGCTTCCATGAAAATGCTGCAATATGACGTAGTAATGACAGAAGCAGCTAAAAAAGTTATACCAGAAGAATACATCAATAATTTAAATGGAAGATTAATAGACTGCAAAGCTGAACTGACTAAAGCTGTAAGAGAAGATGACATAATATTAGTACCAATGATGACAAGAAACACTTTAGCTAAATGTGCTACAGGTATTCAAGATAACTTAGTTACTACAGGAATAGCCGAAGCTCTTATGATGAACAAAGAGGTAATTACTGTTAAGGATAGTTTTGATCCGCAAAATCCTAAGAATATATCTTTAGGTTTTAGCAAAAATCCAGCATACAATAAGTTCGTTTTAGGATATCAAGATGTACTTACTAACTTTGGAATGAAGTTTATTGATGCAGATGGTATAAAGAAGGCTATAAATGGTAGTTTTAATATTAATAATGAAATTATTCCAAACATAGAACCAATAAATAAAACTATAGTGAAAGAAGAAAATGTTACCCCTATAGTTAATAAAGTTACTGTGAGTGGCAAAGTATTATCAGGAGTTTTGACAACAGAGGATATTATAGTAGCTGTTAATAGGTCTAAGGAAATTTGTGTTAAAGAGGGTGCTTTAATAACTCCTCTAGCAAAAGATTATATATATAACAACAAGATTAATGTTAAATATTGTTAGTTAAGGAGTGTAATTATGTTTTTAGGAAAGGTTGTTGGAAAAGTTGTCTCTACACAAAAAGATCCAAAGTTTATTGGAAGTAAGCTTTTAATAGTTAAAAAGATAGACGAAAGTGGAAAAGTATCAGGAGAGCCTATAGTTGCAATTGATACAGTAGGTGCAGGTATTAGCGAAACTGTAATTGTAGTTACAGGAAGTGGTGCAAGATATTTAGATGCTACAGATAAGGTTGTACCTGCAGATGCTTCAATTATGGGTATTGTTGATTCCGTTGAATGGGATTCAGATTATTAGGTGGTGATAAAGTGAAAATATACACCAAAACTGGAGATAAAGGAACTACTAGCCTTGTTGGCGGGGATAGAGCTGAAAAGCATGATTTAAGAGTATGGGCTTATGGAACTATAGATGAAGTAAATTCATCTATAGGTGTAGCAAGAGCTTATATTAAAGAAAAAGAGTTTTCAGAAATACTTTTAAAAATTCAAAAGACTCTTTTTGAAGTTGGGGCTGAACTTGCTTCCCTTGGAACAGATTATTACAAAGAAAGAATAAAAGCTGAAGATATAATATTTCTTGAAGAAACTATAGACAAGCTAGATGGACTTAAGCCTTCCTTTAATGGATTTATAGTACCTGGAGGAACTGTAGAATCAGCACATCTTGATATTGCAAGAACAGTTGTAAGAAGAGCTGAAAGATGTATATCTGAGCTTAAAAATAACTATGAAGTTAGCAGCAATTTAATGAAGTATACTAATAGATTATCTGATGGTCTTTATGCCGTAGCTAGATATTTTGATTACAAAGATATAATTGAAAAGACCAAAGAAAACATAGAAAAGTTTAATCAAAGTGGCAAAATGGAAGATAATTGTCATATAGAAGAAAGTAATAAAGCCATGCTTAATATGACAGTTATTGATAGAGAAACTGCTAAATATATAGCTGAAAAATGTGCAGAAAAATCCCATGAAGTTGGTGTGCCTATGGTTATTTGCATAACAGACTTTAGTGGAAACATTAAGTTGCTTGAGCGTATGGATGATTCTCTACTTGCAAGTATAGAAATAGCCATGAGAAAGGCATATACGGCAGCAGCACTCAAATCTCCAACTCATGAATTAAGGGAAGCATCATTGCCAACTGGTGAACTTTATGGAATTAATAACGTTGAAAAAATAATAACTTTTGGTGGAGGATTTCCGCTAAAAATAAATGGAAAAATAATAGGTGCAATAGGTGTCAGCGGTGGTACCGTTGAACAGGATATGAAGGTTGCACAATATGGATTAAAAGCTTTTGAGGAGGGTTTGACAAATGGAATTACAAAGTAATGAATTATCACTTATAATAGAAAAAGTTTTAAAGGAAATGAATAAAAAGGAATTGAAAGAAGAAGTTAGCGATGGAGTATTTGATACTATGGAGGAAGCTATAGAGGCAGCATATGAAGCTCAGAAAAAGTTCTCAAGCTATACAATTGAACAACGTGAAAAATTAATAGCTGCTATGAGAAAAGCAATAATTGATAATGCTATGGAGATAGCAAATCTTTGTGTTAATGAATCAGGAATGGGCAGAGTTGATCATAAATATTTGAAGTTAAAGTTAACAGCAGAAAAGACACCAGGAACTGAAGTGTTACAGACCACAGCTTTTACAGGGGATAAAGGGCTTACACTTGTGGAAAATGGTGCTTTTGGTGTTATAGGATCAATTACACCATCTACCAATCCAGCAGCTACAGTTGCATGTAATGGAATAGGAATGATTGCAGGAGGAAATACTGCTGTATTTTCACCACATCCAGGAGCTTTTAGATCATCTTTAGCTATGCTTAAAGCATTAAATAAAGCAATAAAAGAAGCAGGTGGACCAGACAACTTACTTACATCAGTTAAGAAGCCATCAATAGAAAGTACAAATGCAATGATGAAAAATGACAAAATAAGAATGGTAGTTGCAACAGGTGGACCTGGAATAGTTAAAATGGTTCTTTCATCAGGAAAGAAGGCTATAGGTGCTGGAGCAGGAAATCCTCCAGTAGTAGTTGATGAAACAGCAGATATCAAAAAGGCTGCAAGAGATATAATTGCTGGCTGCACTTTTGATAACAATTTACCTTGTATAGCAGAAAAAGAAGCTTTAGTAGTTGAAGAAGTTTATGAAGAGTTAATAAAAGAAATGAAAAATAATAGAGCAGTATATGAATTAAATGATGAAGAAGCTGCTAAAGTAGCTGAATTAGTATTGGTTCATAATAAAGAAAAAAATACTTATTCTATAAACAAAGCTTTTGTAGGAAAAGATGCTAAATATATACTACAAAACATTGGAAAAAATGATGCTGAAGGAGTTGAATGCTTAATATATAGAGCAGAAAATAGCCATCCTTTTGTTCAAGAAGAACTTATGATGCCTATTCTTCCTATAGTTAAAACAAAGGATTTTGAAGAAGCATTAAAGCTTGCAGTTCAAGATGAACATGGAAATAGACACACAGCTATTATGCATTCTAAAAATGTAGACAATTTAACTAAAATGGCTAGAGCAATAGATACAACAATATTTGTTAAAAATGCACCATCCTATGCTGGAATTGGCTTTGGTGGTGAAGGATATACTACCTTCACTATAGCTGGACCTACTGGAGAAGGGTTAACTAATGCAGTTTCCTTCACTAGAAAGAGAAGATGCACTATGGCGGAGTCATTTAGGATTGTGTAATTAGAGAAATATAATAGTTAAGAGTTAATAGTTAAGAGTTAATAGTGAAGGATGATTTTTGCTGTAGCAAAAAATCCACATTAACTATTAACTTTTCATTCTTAACTATTAACTAAAAAAGGGGAGGTGTAATTGTGGACTTACTTCAGAAAATTCAACAAGCTGGAATTATAGGTGCAGGTGGAGCTGGTTTTCCTACTCATATTAAGTTAAACTGCAAGGTTGAGTATTTCATAGTAAATGGATTGGAGTGTGAACCATTACTTCAATCAGATAAATATATGATGAGAAATAAAAGCAATGAAATAGTACAAGCAGTAGAAGAAATAGGTAAAGCTATTGGAGCAGAGCATTTAGTAATAGGATTAAAAGAAGAGTATAGAGATGAAATACAAGCATTAAAAAATTCTATAGAAAAATTTGATTCTAAGATAAAACTTCATTTAAGTAGAGCTTTTTATCCAGCAGGAGATGAACAAGTTTTGGTCTATGAAGTAACTGGAAGAACAATACCACCAGCGGGAATTCCACTAAATGTTGGAGCTGTGGTTTCAAATTCTGGTACCATACTCAATATATTTGAAGCTATGCAGGATAAGGCTGTTACTTATAAATTTGTTACTGTTATAGGTGAAGTAGCTAAACCTTCCATTGTTAAAGTACCTATAGGCACAAAAGTAAAAGAGGTTTTAGAAAAATGTGGTGGTGTGCTTACTAAAGACTATGCAATAATAATGGGTGGTCCTATGATGGGAAAGAGAATGTCAAAGGATCAAATAGAAGGTAGAGTTATTACAAAAACTGATGGTGCAATTATAGTACTGCCAGAGGATCATTATTTAGCTCAAAGAGAACGAATGACCATTGAACATATGAAAAATCAAGCTAAGTCAGCTTGCATACAATGTCATTTCTGTACGGATATGTGTCCTAGAAATCTTATAGGACATCCAATAAATCCCCATAAAATTATGAGAAGTATTGCACTAAAAGAACAGAACGAGGAAGTACTTAAGCAAGCAATGATATGTTGTGAGTGTGGAGTATGTGAAATGTATGCTTGCCCTATGAGATTATCACCTAAGCGTATCAATGTTTATGTAAAAGGAATGTTAAGAGAAAGTGGAGTAAAATGGCAGAACACTACAAATACATTTACACCTAATATACTAAGAGACTATAGAAAAGTTCCTACAGGTAGATTAATAGCTAGATTGCAGCTTGATAAATATAGAAAACAAAGATTGCAGGAAGGTGAAGAGATAAATCCTACTGAAGTGAAAATTCCTTTAAGGCAAGGAATAGGTGCAGGAACAATTCCAGTTGTTAATGTTGGAGATACTGTGGAAAAAGGACAGCTTATAGGAAAAGTTGAAGAGGGAAAAATGGGAGCCAATGCTCATGCTAGTATTAATGGGGCAATTTCTGAAATAAGTGATAGCATAGCTATAAAAGCTATTTAAGCAGAGGTGATAAAATGATAAGAACTATAGGATTGATAGAATTAAATAGTATTGCTCATGGAATACAAGTTGCAGATGAAATGATTAAATCTGCAGAAGTAGATTTACTTTTAGCTAAAACTGTTTGTCCGGGTAAATATATTATTTTGATTACAGGAAATGTGGGCGCTGTTCAAGCAGCTATTAATCGTGGAGAAGCTGCAGGAAAAGAATCTGTAATTAATAAATTATTAGTTCCAAATGTGCATCCACAAGTAATTCCTGCAATTAATGCAGCTAATAATGTTGAAAAATTAAAAGATTTAGGAGTGTTAGAATTCTTTAGTATTGTGTCTGCTATTATTGCTGCTGATGCTGCTGTTAAATCAGCAAATGTAGATTTAATAGAGGTTAGATTAGGAGTTGGAATTGGAGGAAAGGCTTTCATAACACTTACTGGTGACATAAGTTCAGTTAATAATGCTGTAACAGTGGGGGCAAATACTGCTCTTGAAAGTGGAATGCTAGTAAATAAAGCTGTAATAGCTGCTCCAAGAAAAGAATTACTTCAAAGTTTATTGTAACTTCTTAATGAGTTTAAAACTGTTGGCAATTTTGTTGTTATAGTGGTTATTGTACTATTAGAACATTATATATTATACGAAAAAGAAGGGATTATATGAATACGTTTAGCGTTAAGCCTAAAATTTATTTTGATAATGGATCAGTAGAATATTTAAAAAATATAAAAAATAAAAAAGTGTGTATAGTTACAGATCCATTTATGCTCAAATCAGGTGCTGCAGATAAGATAATTAGTATTTTAAAATCAAATAAATTGGAGTATGAAATTTTTTCAGAGATAAAACCAGATCTGCCAATTGCAACTGTTGCTGCAGGAGTAAATAAAATGATAAATTTTAAGGCAGATGTGATAGTTGCATTAGGTGGTGGTTCTTCAATTGATGCTACAAAAAGCATTATACTATTTACTGTTAAAATACTAAATGCCAGTGGAGATGAATATTCTAAGCCATTATTTATAGCTATTCCAACTACAAGTGGTACTGGATCTGAGGTTACTTCTTTTTCAGTAATTACTATGGGAAATGCAAAGTTTCCTCTAGTTGACGATGAAATGATTCCGGATAAAGATGGAAACAATGTGATAGCAAGGGAAAAACTCCATAACGCATCTTGCATGGCAGGTATAGCATTTACAAATGCAAATTTAGGAATAAATCATAGTATAGCTCATACTATAGGAGGAAATTTTCATATTCCTCATGGTAGGGCAAATGCAATTGTTTTACCTTATGTAATTAAATTTAATGCAAATCTTGAAGCACAGGAAGAAACAGAAATAGCAAAAAGATATGCTGAATTATCTAAAGTATTAGGTTTACCATGTTCATCAATAGAAGAGGGAGTTAATAGCCTTATTTGTGCAATAAATATACTTGCTAAAGAAACAAATATTCCTAAAAATTTAAAAGAAGCAAGTATAGATGAAAATAGTCTATTTAACAAGCTGGAAAATATGGCAGATGCAGCACTAAAAGATAATTGTACAAAAACTAATCCAAGAATACCTACTAAAGAAGATATAGTAAACTTAATTAAAGAAATTTATGGTGAGTAAATTATATTAAAATATGAGGGGGAAATTATTATGAGAAATAATTTATTTGGTGAATGTTTAGCGGAAGTTTTAGGAACCTTTGTCTTCATGTTTATAGGAATAGGAACTGTTGCCTCATTAGTTGCAGCAGGAACAAACATAACCTTTTGGGACTTATCCATATGTTGGGGATTAGCAATAACCATATCAGTATTTATATTTGGAGTTATTTCAGGTGCACATTTAAACCCATCAGTTACAATAGCACTTGCAGTATGGAAAGGTTTTGATAAAAAGAAAGTTGTTCCATTTATTATATCTCAAATAATAGGAGCTTTTTTAGCAGCAGCATTAGTTTATGCATTATATGGATCAACTATTACAGCTTTTGAAAGTACTAAAAATATAGTTAGAGCATCAAATGCAGGTTGGGCTACAGCTGGAATATTTACTACTTTTCCAAAGGCAGGTTTAACAATGGCTAATGCATTTTTAGTAGAAATGTGTATTACTGCATTTTTAGTATTAGTTATATTTGCAGTGTCAGATGGAAGAAATGAAGGATGTCCTAAAGCAGGATTTCCAGCAATAGCTATAGGTTTAACTGTAGCATTTATAGGAGTTTCTTTTGGACCATTAACTGGTTTCTCAATGAATTTAGCACGTGACTTTGGACCAAGATTATTCTGCATGTTAGCAGGATGGGGACCATCAGTGCTTGGACCTAACTCATATGGACTTATTGTACCAATGTTTGCACCAATTATAGGTGGACTTATTGGAGGGGGCATATATGAAAAATTAGTTGCACCTTATTTACCAAGTGCAAAATAATATTATAGAATAATTTATAACCAATAAAAGCTAAGTTTATAATACTTGGCTTTTATTTTTATGTGTATATTTATTAGTTTTCAATGAAGTTTTATTTACATAAAATTTCCTTACTTGCAAATAATATTATAAAAGCATTCTTTGGTTTTTTTAGTAAACAAAATCTTAAAAAATAAATAATTAAATAAGGTGAATATGATTTATAACCTTATTTTAAATATGTACGATGCAAAATCAATGTGCTAAAATAAAGTTACATTAAATGATGAATTCATTATTTCATAGCAAATACATAATAAAAAGGAGCAGTTCGATGAAAAAGGTAATTATAATATTTACTGGTGGAACAATATCCATGAAAAAAGATGAAAATAATGCAGCAGTACCATCTATGGGTGGTGGAGATATACTTGAGTTAACTCCGGGTATAGAGAAAATTGCACAAATAGATTTTTTAGATTTTGGCATGGTTCCAGGGCCTCATATGACTCCAGAAAAAATGCTAGAGTTATCTAAAATAATAAGAAAAAAAGTTGAAATTGAAGGTTACGATGGAGTAGTAATTACTCATGGTACAGATTCATTAGAGGAAACTGCATATCTTGTAGATTTAACTTATAATGGATCAAAGCCTATAGTATTTGTTGGTTCAATGAAAAATAGTTCTGAATTTGGATGGGATGGTCCTTCCAATTTAATGGATGCAGTTAATACTGTAATATCTGAAGATGCAGTTAATAAGGGTGTAATGGTAGTTATGAATAAAGAAATACATTCTGCTTCTCAGGTAACTAAAACTAGCACTTATTCATTAGATACTTTTAAAAGTATGGATTTTGGACCTATTGGAATTGTTGATAATAATAAGGCCAATTTTTATTACAGCTATGATAAAAAACAATATATTCCTGCAGATAAAGTTGATGGAAATGTAGCACTTATAAAATGTGGTTGTGGTATGGATGATAGCATTTTAAGATTTTGTGTGGATTCTGGAAGTCATGGAATAGTAATTGAAGGTATGGGAAGAGGAAATATTCCTCCTAAAATGGTATCAGGTGTAGAATATGCTTTAAGTAAGAACATAGCTGTAGTTTTAGTTTCAAGATGCCTTAAAGGAAAAGTTTCAGCGGATTATGGGTATGAAGGTGCAGGAAGAGAACTTACTGAAAAAGGAGTAATTCTTGGAGACAACTTACCTGGTCAGAAGGCTAGAATCAAACTTATAGCAGCTTTAGGTTTTACAAGAGATTTAAATAAAATAAAAGAAATATTTGAGAAGAAGTTTTACTAAAAACATCTTTTTAGGAGGTGTGTTTTATGGATATTACTGACTATAAAATAATTGAAATACTTCTTGAAGATGGAAGGATATCTATGAAAGAGCTGGCACAAAAGGTGTCCTTAAGTGCACCAGCAGTAGCAGAAAGAATGAAAAGGCTTGAAGATGCAAATATTATATCTGGTTACAAAGCTATTATAAACTATGAAAAACTGGGAAAAAATATTAATGTACTTATAAATTTAGATATGAAAGTGCAAAATACTAAAAAGTTCATGGAATTTATAAGTACTGAAGAGTCAATAGTAGAATGTCATCATGTTACTGGTCCTTATTGCAAAATTCTTAGAGCAAGATTAGGAAGTATTGAAGAGTTGGAAAGACTAATTGAGAAAATACAGAGATTTGGAAACACAGAGACATTTATAATACTTTCTTCAATGGTAAAAGATAAAGTTGAGATTGATGTGGAAGATGATTAAGTACAATGCTGAAAAATATTAAAATTATATAGCAAAATTTTCAAATTAAAGATGAATTAATCAGGAGGAAAAATTATGAATAACTATAATCTTCAACGTGAAGAAATAGAAAGAGTTTATGGAAAAATTAGCCCTTTTGAACTTAAAGATAGATTAATAAGTTTAGCTGAAGAATGTAAGGAAAGTGGTGCACATTCACTATTAGACGCAGGTAGAGGAAATCCTAACTGGATTGCAGCGACACCTAGAGAAGCTTTCTTTACCTTTGGACAGTTTGCTGTAGAGGAAAGTCGAAGAGTATGGAGTGATAATGATTTAGGTGGCATGCCTCAAAAATCAGGAATTAGAGCTAGATTTTTAGAGTTTTTAAATAAAAATGAAAATGCACCAGGAATTGAACTTTTAAGAAGAATGATTAATTATGGTGTGACAGTAAAAGGTTTTGATGCTGATGATTGGATATATGAACTAGTAGATGGAATTATTGGAGATAATTATCCAGTACCAGATAGAATGCTTAAACATGTGGAAAGTATAGTTCATGATTATTTAATTCAAGAACTATGTTATAATGAGCCTTTACAAAGAAAGTTTGATTTATTTGCAGTGGAAGGAGCTACTGCAGGAATGTGCTATATTTTTGACAGTTTAATTGCAAATAATATACTATCAAAAGGAGATAAAATAGCACTTATGGCTCCAATTTTTACTCCTTATTTAGAAATTCCACATTTACCAAGATACAATTTTGAAGTAGTTGAGCTTTTAGCAGAAGAAGTGGGTGAAAATGGAACACATACAGGTCAATATTCTTATTCAGAACTTGAAAAACTTTGTGATCCAAGTATAAAAGCCTTATTTATAGTTAATCCAAGTAATCCCCTTTCTGTAGCAATGAAGCCAGAAATAGTAAAGGATTTGAAGGAAATTGTAGAAAACCATAATCCTGATCTTATGATTATTTCAGATGATGTATATGGTACTTTTGTAGATGATTTTCATTCATTAATGGCAGATTTACCGTACAATACCATTGGTGTATATTCATTCTCGAAATATTTTGGAGTAACAGGTTGGAGACTTGGAACAATTGCACTATATGAAAATAATGTATTTGATAAGCTGCTTAGAGAACTTGATGATGATAAAAAAGAAAGAGCAAGAATACGTTATTCTGGAATTTCAACTAACCCTGAATCAATTCCTTTTATTGATAGAATTGTGGCAGACAGCAGGCAGGTAGCTCTTAACCATACTGCAGGATTATCTACTCCTCAGCAGGTGCAAATGGCATTTTTCTCATTATTTGCTTTAGTGGATAAGGAAAATAGATATAAAAAGTTAACTAAAGATATTTGTCATCGTCGTCAAAAATTATTGTTTAAAGGATTAGGATTGAAACTTACAAAGGATCCATTTGATGCTGCATATTATACTCAGTTTGATTTATTAGAATGGGCTAAATATAACTATAGTGAAGAATTTGCTAATTACTTAAAAAATAATTATAGACCAATAGATGTTTTGTTAAAGCTTGCAGAAGAATCTTCTATTGTACTTTTAAGTGGAAGTGGTTTTCATGGACCTGAGTGGTCTATAAGAATATCTCTTGCAAATTTAAGTGATGAATGTTATTCAAAAATTGGAGAGGTTATTCGTAAAATATTAGAAAACTATGCTGAAGATTGGAAACAAATAAAGGGTTAAAATGAAATAAAACATTCAATAAAATGAAAAAAGTTAATATTATGAAAATATATTTTTGTATTGACAATAGAAAATATGAATGTTAGAATTAAAAAAATCAAGAAAACAAAACAGGTTAAAAAATAAATTTTCAAAAATATTTAAAAAATGTATTGACAGGAAATAAAATCTAAGGTATACTCATATACAACATTAAAAACTGTGATAGGGACCAAGTAAATATGGTTAATATTTTAAAGAGAGTGAACGCTTTGGTGGAAGTTCATAAATGTTACATATTGAAACTCACCCTGGAGTTGCAAGCTGAAATAATAGTAAGCTGTGCCGGTGCAAGCCGTTATATAATTGAGTAATAAATTTGGGTGGTAACGCGACAGATCTTCGCCCCATAGCGGAGGTCTGTTTTTTTTATACAAATTATTTGGAATATATATACAAAATAATATAAAAGCTTAGATAGGGATCAAGTAAATATGATTAGTGTTTTACAGAGAGTGGAAGTAGGTGAAAATCCACAAATACTGCATATTGAAACTCACCCTGGAGCTGCAGGCTGAAATAATAGTAAGCTGTGCCGGTTATGCCGTTATAAAATCAAGTGAAAAATTTGGGTGGTACCGCGAACAGACTTCTCGCCCCATGGTGGATGGCTGTTTTTTTTATACCTAAAATTAATTAGATATAAATTTCCAACTTATCATTGGAAACTTATTATATATTCTTTGTAAAATAATGTAAAATATGTAATTGAAAGGAGGAAAAATAATGTCAAAATTTCAAGGCAAATCACAATCAGTAAATTTTAAGGGGGTTAATTCAATGGTATCAGAATGGAATAAAAATAGTTCAGTAAATGATTCAGAAGTTTTAGTTTCTCAAAATAATAGTGCATATTATGAATATTTAAGGGAAATGAAAAATGGAGACTTCAATGATACTTGTGATTATGCAGTATCTTTTATGACATTTTAAAAGTTAAAAGAATTATATTAAAAAGGAGGTTAAATCAATGTCTGAAGAATGGAATAAAAATAGTTCAGTAGATAATACAGAAGTTTTAGTTTCTCAAAATGGTGGGGCATATTATGAATATTTGAGAGACATGAAAAATGGAGATTTCAATGATACTTGTGATTATTCAACATCTTTTATGACATTTTAAAATTTAAGAAAAATTGTATTAACAAAAGTATATTAAATAAAAAAACTCATGAATAAATTAGGGGGAAACGGAAATGGCAAAAATGTATTACGATAAGGATGCAAATTTAGAATTATTAGCAGGAAAAAAGGTAGCGATTATAGGTTATGGAAGTCAAGGACACGCTCATGCACTTAACTTAAAAGACAGTGGTGTGGATGTTTGTGTAGGATTGTATAAAGACAGCAAATCTTGGGGCATTGCTGAAGAAGCAGGACTTAAAGTAATGGAAGCTTCAGAAGCAGCAAAAATAGCTGATTTTATAATGATATTAATACCTGATGAAAAGCAAGCAGCACTTTACAAAGAAAGTATAGCACCAAATCTTACAGAAGGAAAAACTTTAATGTTTGCTCACGGCTTCAATATCCATTATGGACAAATAAAACCACCTGCTGATGTGGATGTATTGATGGTTGCTCCAAAGGGGCCGGGACATACTGTAAGAAGTCAGTATAAAGAAGGAAAAGGAGTACCTTGCTTAATTGCAATGCACCAGGATTATAGTGGAAAGGCAAAGGAATATGCTTTAGCTTATGCAAAGGGAATTGGTGGTTCTAGAGCAGGAGTTTTGGAAACTACATTCCAGGAAGAAACAGAAACAGATCTTTTCGGAGAACAAGCAGTACTATGCGGAGGAGTTTGTGAACTTATAAAAGCTGGATTCCAAACTTTAGTAGAAGCTGGTTATCAACCTGAAAGTGCATATTTTGAATGTTGTCACGAACTTAAATTGATTGTAGATCTTATAAATCAAGGTGGATTAGGCTATATGAGATATTCAATAAGCGATACAGCTGAATATGGGGATTATGTAAGTGGAAAGAGAGTCATTACAGAAGAAAGTAAAAAGGGAATGAAGGGAATTTTGAAGGATATTCAAGATGGAGTTTTTGCTAGAAACTGGCTTCTTGAAAATCAAATAAATCGTCCAAATTTCAATGCTGTTAGAAGACAAGAAAAAGAACAGCAAATAGAAACTGTTGGTGAAGAACTTAGAAAAATGATGACTTGGAATAAAAAGTAGTAAATTTAGCACTATAGGGAGGTCTTTTTATGGATAAGAAAATATATATATTTGATACAACTTTGAGGGATGGGGAACAAACACCAGGAGTTAGTTTAAATCTTCAAGAGAAGTTAGAAATAGCAAAGCAGCTTGAAAAATTAGGTGTAGATGTCATTGAAGCAGGGTTCCCCCTTGCTTCAAAAGGAGATTTTGAAGCAGTTAAAGCAATTGCTAAGAATGTAAAGGGACCTGTTATTGTAGGCCTAGCTAGAACATCAAAGAAAGATATAGATCGTGCTTGGGAAGCTCTTAAATATGCTGAAAAACCTAGAATACACACATTTATAGCTACTTCAGATCTTCATATGGAGCATAAATTAAAAATGGAACCAGATGAAGTATTAAATACAGCTGTAGAAATGGTTAAGTATGCCAAATCATTGTGTCCAAGTGTGGAATTTTCACCAGAGGATGGAACAAGAACAAGACCTGAATTTTTATATAAGGTACTAGAAGCTGTAATAGATGCTGGAGCTGATATACTTAATATACCTGATACTGTAGGATATTCAACACCAAATGAATATGGTGCATTTATTAAGGGAATTAAAGAAAATGTTCCTAATATTGAAAAAGTAATTATAAGTGTTCACTGTCATAATGATTTAGGTTTAGCTGTGGCAAATTCTTTGGCAGCTATTGAAAATGGAGCAACACAAGTAGAATGTGCAGTAAATGGATTAGGAGAAAGAGCTGGTAATGCAGCACTAGAAGAAATTGTGATGGCTATCAAAACACGATCAGATAATTTTAATTGTTATACAGATATAGTTACAGAGCAAATAAGCAAAACTAGCAATTTAGTAAGTCATATGACAGGTGTAGAAATTCAACATAACAAGGCTATTGTAGGAGCTAATGCTTTTGCTCATGAATCAGGTATACATCAACATGGAGTATTAAATTGCAGGGAAACTTATGAAATAATGACTCCAGAATCCGTAGGCTTAAAGAAAAACTCTATAGTGCTTGGTAAACATTCAGGAAGACATGCTTTTGAAGAAAGATTAAAAGAATTGGGATATGCTAATTTAAGTATGGATAAGATAAATGAAGCTTTTATAAAGTTTAAGGATTTAGCAGATAAGAAAAAATCTGTTTCAGATGAGGATATTGAAGCTTTAGTTATACAAGAAGCTTTTCAAATTCCAGAATTATTTAAACTTGAGTATTTTCAAATTTCCAGTGGAAACAGTACTTTGGCTACATCCACAGTGAAGCTTGGATTTGAGGATAAAAAGCTTGAAGAAGCTTCATTAGGTGATGGACCAGTAGATGCAACTTTTAAAGCCATTGAAAAAGCTATTGGAATTGATGTGATATTAAAGAATTATTTCTTAAAGGCCATTGGTAGTGGAAAGGATGCATTAGGAGAAGTGACTTTGAAGATTGAAAAAGATAATAGAATCTACTCTGGCAAAGGAATTAGCACAGATGTCATTGAATCCAGTGCAAAAGCTTTTATAAATGCTATTAATAAAATGCATTATGAAATGAATTATGACACCAATGAAATTAAGCAAGTACAATAAAAATGAATATATTTATATGAAAACTATAAATCATTTAGGATAACTTTCATTAACTATAATTTGTTAATAAAATTGGATTTTTACACCTATAAATAGGTTAAAGAATACAATAAAATAAGTTTTATAATATTATTTAAGATACAAATGTTAACTTAAACACATAGATAGGGGGCAAATAATATGGCGATGACTATGACACAGAAAATTTTAGCTGCTCATGCAGGACTTGAAAGTGTAAAACCCGGACAATTGATAAAGGTAAAATTGGATTTGGTACTAGGTAATGATATAACCACTCCTGTGGCTATTAAGGAATTTGACAAAATAGGAGTAAAAAAGGTGTTTGACAAGAAAAAGATAGCTATTGTTCCAGATCATTTTACACCTAATAAGGATATAAAATCTGCTGAACAGTGTAAGTGCACAAGGGAATTTGCGTGTAAAATGGAAATTGAAAATTATTTTGAAGTTGGACAAATGGGAATAGAACATGCACTTATTCCTGAAAAAGGTTTAGCTGTTTGTGGAGATGTAATAATTGGTGCAGATTCTCATACTTGTACTTATGGTGCTTTAGGTGCATTTTCTACAGGTATTGGAAGTACTGATATGGGAGCAGGTATGGCTACAGGAGAAGCTTGGTTCAAGGTTCCAGAAGCTATAAAGTTTGTATTAAAGGGAAAAATGGCACCTTGGGTAAGTGGAAAAGATGTTATTCTTCATATTATAGGAATGATAGGAGTAGACGGTGCCCTTTATAAATCTATGGAGTTTACAGGAGAAGGTTTAAAAAATTTATCTATGGATGATCGTTTTACTATGGCTAACATGGCTATTGAAGCAGGTGCTAAAAATGGAATTTTTGAAGTAGATGATAAAACTATAGAATATGTAAAAGAGCATTCAAATAGAGAATATACTGTTTATACTGCAGATGAAGATGCAGAGTACAGCAGAGTTATAGAAATAGATTTGTCATCCATTAGACCTACAGTTGCATTTCCACATTTACCTGAAAATACAAGAACTATTGATGAAGTTGGAGAGGTTTTTATAGATCAAGTAGTTATAGGTTCTTGTACTAATGGAAGAATAGAAGATTTAAGAGCAGCAGCTAAGGTCTTTAAAGGAAACAAAGTTAATAAAAGAGTAAGAGCAATTATATTCCCTGCAACTCAGAAGATTTATCTTGAAGCTTTAAGAGAAGGACTTTTAGAAATTTTTATAGAAGCTGGAGCAGTGGTTAGTACACCTACTTGTGGACCTTGTCTTGGAGGACATATGGGTATTTTAGCCAAAGGAGAAAGAGCTATTGCAACTACTAATAGAAATTTTGTAGGAAGAATGGGACATCCAGAAAGTGAAGTATATTTAGCAAGTCCAGCAGTAGCGGCAGCATCAGCAATTACAGGAAAAATTTCATCTCCAGAGGAGGTAGCAAAATAATGATTAAGGGCAAAGCAATTAAATATGGAAATAACGTAGATACAGATGTTATTATACCAGCAAGATATTTAAGTACAAGTGATCCAAAAGAACTAGCAGCTCATTGTATGGAAGATTTAGATAAGGATTTTAAAAATAAAATATCAGCTGGAGACATTATGATAGCAGGAAAGAATTTTGGATGTGGTTCTTCAAGAGAACATGCACCTATTGCTATTAAAGCATCAGGCATAGGATGTATTATAGCAGAAACTTTCGCAAGAATATTTTTTAGAAATTCAATAAATATAGGACTTCCTATAATGGAATGTACTGAAGCAGCAAAAGATATTGAAGAAAATGATGAAGTATCTATAGATGTTTCTACAGGAATAATAACTAATATTACTAAGAATAAGACTTATACTGCAGTGCCTTTTCCAGAATTTATGCAGAAGATTGTAGATGCAGATGGACTTATAAATTATATTAAGCAAGAGGTGAATGAATAATGAAAATAGCAGTAATGCCAGGAGACGGAATAGGTAAAGAGATAATTAAACAAGGAATAAAGGTAATAAAGGCAATTTCAAATAAATATAAATGTGATTTCGAAATTAAAGAAGCATTAATAGGTGGAGCTGCTATAGATGAAACAGGATCTCCACTGCCAGATGAAACTATAGAAATTTGTAAAAATAGTGATGCAGTGCTATTAGGTGCTGTGGGTGGACCTAAGTGGGATAAACTTCCAGGAAATTTAAGACCTGAAGCAGGTCTTTTAGGTATAAGAAAGACTTTAGGAGTGTTTGCTAATTTAAGACCAGCTATTTTATTTCCTCAGCTTAAATCTGCTTCAAATTTGAAAGAAGAAGTATTGGGCAATGGTTTAAATATTATGATTGTTAGAGAACTAATTGGTGGTGCTTATTTTGGAGAAAAAAAGAGAGTAGATATAAAAGAAGGACAAAAAGCTTGGGACACTATTGTTTATTCTACTCCTGAAATAGAGAGAATTGTAAAAATGGCCTTTCAGGTTGCAAGAAAAAGAAACAAAAAGCTTACATTAATAGATAAAGCCAATGTACTTGAAAGTTCAAGGCTTTGGAGAGAAGTTACAAATAAAATATCAGAGGATTATAAAGATGTAGAGTTAAATTATATGTATGTGGATAACGCAGCTATGCAGCTTATTCGTGATCCTAAGCAATTTGATACTATAGTCACTGAAAATATGTTTGGGGACATTTTAAGTGATGAAGCATCTATGCTTACAGGATCCTTGGGAATGCTTCCTTCTGCAAGTTTGGGAGAAGGAAAAGTTGGTATGTATGAACCTATTCATGGATCAGCTCCAGATATTGCAGGATGCGACAAAGCTAATCCTATTGGAACTATTATGAGTATTGCTATGATGCTTAGATACAGCTTTAACATGGAGGAAGCAGCAGTAGATATAGAAAATACAGTTTCAAAGGTTTTAGATAAAGGCTATCGTACATCAGATATTATGGAACAGGGAAAAATATCAGTAGGAACAGAAAAGATGGGAGAACTTATAACACAAGAAATTCAATAGAGCGGGTATGAAATGGGATAAATGAAAAGGGGGCTTTTCATATATAATTTGGGGAATTTTCCTTATACCTTAAGTGATAGTAAATGAATAAATAAGGGGGTAAACTAATGAAAGCTGCAGAAGCTATTATTCAATGTTTAATAAAAGAAAATGTAAAAACTGTATTTGGGTATCCAGGTGCTACAGTGGTAGCTTTGTATGAAGCTTTAAGAGAATCGGAAATTGAACATATATTAGTTAGACATGAACAAGCAGCAGGACATAGTGCCAGTGGATTTGCAAGAGCTACAGGAACTACAGGAGTTTGCATTGTAACTTCTGGTCCCGGTGCTACTAATGTTATAACTTCAGTTGCTACAGCTTATATGGATTCTATACCAATGGTTATTATTACGGGGCAGGTTAAATCCAATTTAATTGGAAAAGATGTTTTTCAGGAAGCGGATATTACTGGGGCAGTGGAATCTTTCACAAAGCATAATTATTTAGTAAAAAGTGCTGAGGATATTCCACGTATTATAAAGGAAGCTTTTTATATAGCAGGAACGGGAAGACCAGGACCTGTATTAATTGATATACCATCAGATATTCAAGAACAGGATATAGATTTTGAATATCCAGAAGAAGTAAACATTAGAGGTTACAAACCTACAGTTATTGGGCATAAGGGGCAAATAAAAAGAGCTTTAGATAAGATTAAAAGTAGTAAAAAACCTCTCATCTGTACTGGGGGCGGTATTGGATGTGCTAAAGCAGAAAAAGAATTAATGGAATTTGTTAAAAAATCTAAGATTCCAATTGTACATACTCTAATGGGCAAAGATTGTGTGCAGGGAGACAATCCTTATTATATAGGGCTTATTGGATCTCATGGATTTAGTTATGCAAATAAAGCAGTATCTGAAGCTGATGTTTTAATACTTATTGGTACTAGAATTGCAGACAGAGCTACAGCAGGATCTAAATATTTTGGAAAAGATGCAGAAATTATTCATATTGATATTGATCCAGCAGAAATAGGAAAAAATTTAGGAACTAATATTCCTGTGGTTGGAGATTGCAAAAATATATTAGAAGAATTAATTAAAGGTATAGAACCTTTGAACACAGAGCAGTGGATTGATGAGATAAGAAGCTGGCAAAAAGAAAAAAATATTGGTAACTTTGAAAATAAGGTTAATCCTAAATGCTGTTTAAAGATTTTATCAGAAATTATAGAAGATGATGCAATTATTACAGCAGATGTAGGTCAAAATCAAATTTGGTGCGCTAGAAATTTTACTGTAAAAGGTGAAAGAAGATTTTTAACTTCTGGAGGACTTGGAACTATGGGATATTCTCTTCCAGCAGCAGTAGGTGCAAAAATAGCGGAGCCTGATAGAAGAGTAGTTGCTGTTATGGGAGATGGATCATTCCAAATGAGTTTATTTGAGCTTGGGACTGCAGCTCAAAACAATGTGAATTTAATAATAATATTGTTTAACAATTCAGGACTTGGAATGGTTAGGGAAATACAAAATAGAATTTATGAAGGAAATTATGGAGTTGCCTTAAGCTGTAATCCAGATTTTATTAAAATAGCTGAAGCTTATGGTTTTGCAGGAAGAAAAGTTGATTCTAATGAAGCTTTTGAAAAAGCTCTTAAAGAGGCTATGAAATCTAATAGGACTTTTGTTATAGAATGTGAAGTTGATCCATTGGAAAGCACTTTTTAAAGGGGGCGATTATTATAAATAAGTATGTATTATCAGTACTGGTAGAAAATCATTCAGGGGTTTTAAGCAAAATTTCAGGATTATTCAGCAGAAGAGGCTATAATATTCACAGTTTAACTGTAGGAGTTACAGAAGATCCTGAAATATCCCGTATGACCATAGTTATTATAGGTGATGAATATATGTTAGAGCAAATTAACAAGCAATTAAATAAACTTGTGGAAGTTATAAAAGTAGTAGAATTGGATACAAATAAATCTGTTTATAGAGAGCTTGCTTTAGTAAAAGTAACGGTGGATATGAATACTAAATCTTCTATTACGGAAACAGTTAATATATTTAGAGCTAATATTGTAGACTTGAATAATAAAAGCATGACTATTGAAATAACTGGGGATGAAGGAAAAATATCAGCTTTTATTAATCTAATGAAACCTTATGGCATTAAGGAAATTGTGAGAACAGGTGTAACTGCTCTTGAAAGAGGATTTAAATCCATAGATATAGAAGGGATTGAGTGTAAATTTGCATAAGAGCAAATTTACATTCAATCCTTTTAATTTTGAAGAAAAGAGTTAACAAAATTGTAACCAATCTGATATTAAACTGACACAAAAAAATGTAAAAATGTGTACATATCTATAAGTTATTGAATTTTAATAGACTTAAGGAAAATTGAAATTACAACAGTTTGATTGAGGAGGTAATGAATTTTGAATAAAAAATTAAAAATTACTAAGGAAAACTTAGCTATATCAATTATATTAATTTTTTCAGCAGTGTTAAACTTTACAAATATAGGTATAGAAGGCTATGCTAATACCTATTATGCTGCTGGTGTAAAAAGCATGCTGATGAACTTAAAAAATTTCTTTTTTGTGTCTTTTGACCCATCTGGTTTTGTAACTATAGACAAACCACCTTTAGGTTTTTGGATACAGACCATATCTGCAAAAATATTTGGGTTTAGTGGATGGAGTATAATTTTACCTCAGGCTATTGCTGGAATAATTTCAGTTTGGCTTATGTACTATTTAGTTAAAAGAACTTTTGGAAGTATACCAGCATTGATTGCGGCACTAAGCCTTACAGTAACTCCTATATTTGTAGCTGCAAGTAGAAATAATACTATAGATAATTTATTAGTTTTAGCTTTATTAGCTGCTTGTTTAGCTATTTCAAAAGCAGCTGAAGAGGGTAAATTTAGCTATCTTATATTGAGTTTAGTATTTGTAGGTATAGGCTTTAACATCAAAATGGTGGAAGCTTATATGGCAGCACCAGCTATATATATAACATATCTTTTTTCTTCTAAATTATCTCTAAAAAAGAGAATACAGCATCTTATTTTAGGAAGTATAGTGCTTTTGGCAGTATCATTTTCCTGGGCTTTGGCAGTGGACTTAACACCTGCAGCAAATAGACCCTTTGTAGGCAGCAGTACTAATAATTCAGTTATGGAGCTGATAATTGGACATAATGGTTTAGAGAGAATTGGATTAGGAAAAAGTTTGAAAATAGGAAATTTAGTTAGTTCAAAAAATAAAAATACATCAGAGAAAGCATCTAACAAATCGAAAAAATTACCAGAAAATTTTTCAAGGATGGAAAGCAATAATAATTTTAGAGATAATGCTAATTTAAAAAATAGAGATATTCCAGAAAACAATGCAAACTTTGGCGGCATGGGAAATACTTCAAAAGCCAGTATTGCGAGATTATTTTCCTATAATAATATGTCCGATCAAATATCATGGTTATTGCCTTTTGCATTGTTTGGTTTTTTAGCATCAGCAATAAAGGAAAATTTGAAAGCACCTTTTGATCACAAAAGAAAATTATCATTAATATTATGGGCAACATGGTTAATTCCTGAATTTATATATTTTAGTTTCACAAAAGGATCTTTCCACACATACTATTTAACTACCATGGCACCATCAATTGCTGCTTTAACTGGAATTGGACTTTGGTCTATGTGGAAATTGTATAAAGAAGGCAGCAAAGCAGCATGGCTTTTACCAATTTCACTTATGATAAATGGTGTTATTCAAATAAGATTATTAAGTTATAACTATAAGACAACAAGTTATAAGATAATAATTATAGTAGTAGGAGTTTTGTGTATTCTAAGTTCATTAATTTTAGCATTACTTCAAATAATTAGAAATAAGAATTTGGTATTGAATAAAGCAGTAGTTGTTATAGCTTTTATAGGTATTTTAGTAGCACCAACAGTTTGGTCATTTACACCAATGTTCTATAAGATGAATGGAAGCAGCCCTTCAGCAGGATTAGAACTTTCACGTAATAAGCAGATTGGAAATTTTAGTTCAAGTACTAATTCAAAGCTAATAGAATTCTTAGAAAATAATAAAGGAAATGAAAAGTATTTAGTGGCAGTACCTAGTGCTATGAATTATGCTTCGGATATAATACTGAAAACTGGAGAACCCGTAATGACCATAGGTGGATTTAGTGGATCAGATAAAATAATAACTTTGGATCAATTTAAAAAAATAGTTAAAAATGGAGAAATAAGATATGCTATTGTAAATGGAACTGATGGTAAAGCTGGTGCTTCAAGGAATGGTTCCAATAGTGATATAATGAATTGGGTTAAGAAAAATGGAAAACTTGTTCCAAATACTCAATGGCAAAATAATGTTTCTTCAAAAAATCAAAAAAGTAATGGTAAATCTAATATGAAGGAACAAAGAAATTCAATTGAATTATATGATTTGAATAAAAATTAAAATCATTATTGTAGAAGGGATTGAAGGTAAATTGGCATGAGAACCAATTTACTTTCAATCCCTTTAATGTTCAATAAATTATTTTAAAAACTGTAGTTTAAAATTTGGAATTCATTTAATAAAAAGAAACAAAAATAATTTAATAGAATGTATTGACAAGTAGAGACTACAAGTGTAGTATGAAATTATAAAATAAAGACTACATTTGTAGTACGGAAAGGAGGGGAAAATGTTGAAGGAAATGCCTAAAATATCAGATTCAGAATGGGAGGTGATGAAAGTTTTATGGAAGAGGTCTCCAATTACTTCCAGTGAAATAATTGAAACTTTAAAAGAGTACATTTCATGGAGCCCTAAGACCATTCATACTCTTATTAGCAGGTTGGTAAATAAAAATGCCATTGAAGTAAAAAAGATTGAACCTTTCTATTTATATTCTCCTAAGATATCTGAAGAGGAATGTAAGAGAGTGGAAACGAAGTCTTTTATTAAAAAAGTTTATGATGGTTCAATACACTTATTAATTTCTAATTTTTTAAAGGATGAAAAATTGTCAGGAGAAGAGATAGAAGAATTGAAAAAAATATTAGATGAAAAAAAGAAATAGAAGGAGGTGATTTTTTATGGAGCTTTCTTCTGTATTTAAAATGGTGGCTTTATCATCAGCTACAGCTAGTGTAATTGCAATTATAATTTTAATTGTAAAAAAGCTATTTAAAACAAAGATCAACGTTACATGGCAGTATTACATCTGGTTTTTACTTATCATAAGGTTGATTGTACCTAGTGGATTTGAAACTCCACTAAGTAAATTTAATATGGTTGTGGTAACTGAAAGGGTTGAAATATCTCAAAGTTTACTAAAAAATAGCAATGATCAGGAATATAATACCCAAAATAGCAACAAAGTTTCAAAAGCTAAAACGGAAACAAAAAGTGATTTGAAAGAAACAAAGGATAAGGATTTTAAATACTACTTTAATATAGCAAGTATAGTATGGATTATAGGAGTTGTTTTAGCATCAATTGTCATATTCTTCATAAATGGATTACTTTTTGTAAAAGTAAATAAACAACCTATTTGTAAAGAGCCAAATACAATGAAAGTATTCGAAAAATGCAAATCTATTATGAAGATTTCTAAATTTATACCAATTGTTTATGATAGATATGTAGGTACACCAGCACTTTTTGGATTGATTAAACCTAAAGTTTTAATTAACCCAGATTTAATAAACAAACTTTCTTTTGAAGAAAAAAAATTTATTTTTCTACATGAACTTTCACATTTTAGAAGAAAAGATGTATTTACAAGTTGGGTAATGATATTTTGCGGTGTAGTTAATTGGTTTAATCCTATAATATGGTTTTCTTTTCATAAAATGTGGGAAGATTGTGAGTTAGCTTGTGACGCTTATGTACTATCTCATTTAGAAAATGAAGAACAAAAACAATATGGAAAAACAATTATAAGTTTAGCAAGCTTTGTTTCTCGTAATAAATGGATTCCTGGAACCACAGGAATAATAAATAGTGAATCAAATATAAAGAGGAGGATAATTATGATAAAAAATTTTAAAAGAACATCATATAAATGGACAGCAATACCAATTTGCATTTTGGTAGCTTTGGGTATGGTTGGTATAACTAATTCACCTACTAAGGCAACTACCTTGAAAAATGAAGAAAATTTATTGCAGGCGAAAGAAAACAAAGAAAATTATGTTAATATAGTTAAAGAATTTTTGCCTAAAAATTCACACATAGCAATTACAGAAACTACAAAAGAAGTTGATAATGTTTTTGTAAAAGATTTAGATAATGATGGCAGAAGTGAGATTATAAGTGCCTACAAATTAGATGGAGAAAATGAAAAAATAAATATAATAGCTTTGAAGAAGGTAGGAAAAAGCTGGACTAAAATTTTAGATGAGCCCATTGAAGGATATAAAATAGAATCAGTTATAACTGCAGATATAGATGGAGATGGCAAAGATGAAGTGCTTATTAGTAAGAGACTTGGAGGAACTTTAGCACAGCTTTCTGTATACAAATTGAAAGATAATTTGTTAAATAAAATTTCAAATGAAGATGTGCAATATTCTAAGTTAGATATACTAAGTATTCCAGGAAAAAATTCAAAAGCTATATCTACATGGATGCATGATACTGGAGAGGCTTATAAAGTAGATGTTTTGAAATGGGATGGAAAAGCTTTTGTTCCAGCACAAGATTCTTATGATAATTATTTCAAACAATCAGTTGTACCTTACTATGAACAAAAGGTAAAAACAATGCCTGAAGCAAGATTTTATTGGTATTATTTAGCAGATGCGCAAATAAAGGCCAAGGATAAAAAAGCTGCACTACAATCAATAGAAAAGGGCTTAAGTTTAAATAAAGGATATCCTTCAACAAAAGAATTCAATAAACTTAAAGAAAAAGTTGTCCAATAGTAGTATAATATAATGTATATTAATGAAATTAATATAATTTGATGGAATTTTACCTATAATTTTCAGTAAAATTCCATCTCAATTGATTTTTAATTTGTAGGAGGAATTGTAGTAATAGATGGTAGAAAGTATGGACAATAACGGTAAAAGTGCTAAAAAGCCAAAATTGAAGATAAATAAGAAGAAAATGGCAAGGTCCTTGTGTATACTTGCTGTATTAATTTATATTATACGTATATCATGGATACATTTTTGGGTTAATAAGTATGATAAGCTTATATATCCAGGGGTTAAAGTAGAAGGTATAAAGTTAAGTGGAAAGACTAATGAAGAAGCTGTAGCTGCATTAAAGCGTAACTATGTAAATGAAATATTTAAGAAAAATATAGTGATTAAAATTGAAGATAAAGTATATACAATAAACTATTCAAAGCTAAACATAAATTATAATATAGAGGATACTGTAAAAGATGCCTTTAAATATGGAAAAGACAAAGGTAATACTAATGATAAATATAAAATTATAAGAAGTGCTAAGGAAAAGCAGTTTAGCTTAAAGTATAATTATGATAAAAAGGAAATTGAAGATACTGTATCTAAAATTCAACAGCAATTTGATAAAAAACCAGTAGATGCTAAGATAACTAAGGATAAAGATGATGAATTTAAGATTACTGCAGAAAAAGATGGGCAAGAGTTAGATAAAGACAAGCTCATTAAGGATATTGATGAAGGAATTAGCAACAAGGCCATTAAGGATGTAGTGGTTAATGCTTCATTGAAAAAAGTACAACCTTCTGCAAAAAAATCAGATTTACAAAAAATCGATACTAAAATATCTAGCTTTACCACAAACTTTTCTTCTTCATCAGATAATAGAGTTAATAATATTAATGTAGCTGCAAAGGCTTTAGATGGAACTACCATAATGCCAAAGGGTAAATTTAGTTTTAATGATATAGTAGGAGAAAGAACAGAAAAAAGAGGATATCAAGCTGCAACTGTTATTGTAGGTGACAAATTAGAATCTGGTTTAGGTGGAGGAGTATGCCAAGTATCAAGTACCCTTCATAACGCTATAGTAAGAGCAGGTATAACACCAACAGAAAGAGACCATCACAATATGCCTGTTAGTTATGTAGGCCTTGGAATGGATGCGACTGTGGATTATGGCAATATAGATTATAAGTTTAAAAATACATTGGATTATCCCATATATATAGAATGTGTAGTAAAGGATAAAGATATAACCTTTAATATTTACTCTAATTCAAAATCAAATGATAAGACTTATGATCTTGTAAACAATGTTAAAACAGTAAATAAAGGTAATAAAACCATATGCACAGCAAAGGCATATAAAGTTACTTATGTGGATGGAAAAGAGGTTTCCAGACAAGAAATAAATAGTGATGATTATGTAAAATAAAATTTTGTGATAATTATATAGGGACTTTGAAAGATTTTTTGTTGAAATTTTGTCTTTCAAAAGTCCCTAGTTTTTATCTAGAAGATTAGAATATTCTTTTAAAAATTTATTAAAATCCCATTAAGCTTTTTACATTAGTACAATTTTTCTTGGAGGTAAGTAATTCTAAAAGCTTAAAAGCTACATTAAAAGCAGTGGAAGGGTTATAGGAAGTTATTATGTTTTTATCTATAACAATTGGCTTATCAGGAATAACATTTACCCCAAATTTAGATAATTGCTTTTGCCTTTTACCTAAATTATAGGTTGTGGCATTCCTACCATTTAAAACTCCACTTTTTCCAATAGGTAGTGCAGCAACACAAATGGAGGCTATTATTTTACCTGCCTTGTCAAATTCTCTTATTAAATTTAGAAAATCTTCACTAAAAGCATCTTCATAAAAGCCAGCTTCTTCAAATCCACCTGGAATAGCAAGAGCATCAAACTCCTCTACATTTACTTCGCTTAATAGCATTTCAGGAATTACTGTGAAGTTCCAGGTACATTTTAATTTTTCTCTCATTCCTGCAGTTACTAAAGTTGTAGTGCCATCACCTTCAAGTTTATTCCATCCAAGCACATCTGTAAAAACGCTAGCTTCTACTGCTTCAAATCCGTTGGCTAAAAGTAACAATATTTTTTTCATTGTAAAACATCTCCTTAATAATTTATTATGCTATGTGAAGATCATGATCTAACATGGTTAGAGTATAACATTGAAGTGTATTATCAGTAAAATTGAAATAATCGAAGTAAATAATCTAAATATATGATAATATGATATTAGAAAAGTATACCATGTGAGCAAAAGAAATAAGAAAATACCATTGTGATTAGTAAAAAATTACTTATATAGTAATAGAGAAATAGCAGGTACGTTGTAAAATATGTTAGTTTGAGGTGAAGGTAATGAAGTTGAAAGTTACAAATCTTACAGAAGTGTGTGCAAAAGAAATTTGTAATTGGAAATATAATGATGAATATTCTATATATAATTATCCAGAGTGGAGTAGGATATCTGATGAAAAATGGGCTATTACAATAGAGAAAAAGAGAATAAATGAATTTAATGCTATAATTGATGATCAAAATATTTTATATGGGTATATAAGATTAGTAAATAAAGGTACATATATTCTTATTGGAGTTGGACTAAAACCATGTGTATGTGGACAAGGATTAGGAAATGATTTAATGCAAATAGTTAAACGACAGTGTAGTAAATTATATCCAGGTAAGAAAATTGTTTTAGAAGTTCGGTCTTTTAATGAAAGAGCGATTAAATGTTATAAAAGGGCAGGATTTAGAGTAGTAGATACTTATAAAAAAGATACACCTATTGGTTATGGAGAATTTGTTAAAATGGAATTTACTTATTAGTTGATGATATTAGATTTATAAATTGTAATAAGAATTGTTAATATGATATATTTACAACGATAGTTATAGAATATACATACTATGATTAACTATATAAAAAATAAAATTTATAGGAAGGAAGTGACCATTTAGTGAGTTTGTATAATAAAAATACATTTTTCACTAAAAAATAATGGAAATACGTCAATTACAGACCTTTATAACTATTGCTGAATTAGGTGGTTTTACAAAAGCAGCTGAGCATTTGGGATATGCCCAATCTACTATAACATCTCATATTCAAATATTAGAAAGTGAACTGGGTATAGTACTATTTGATCGTTTGGGTAAGAAAATTGTTTTAACTGATGTAGGGAGAAGATTAGTTCCTAAAGTAAGAGAAATGTTAGAGTTTTATAAGGAAATTAAGAATATAACAGAAAGCAGTAATTGTATATCTGGTAATTTAGTTATAGGAGCTGGGGAGTCTCTATCTATATATAGATTAGGAGAAATTTTAAAGGAATATAGAAGAACTTTTCCTAAAGTAAATATTATTTTAAAAAATTCAATTTGTAGTGATTTAAGAAAAAGGCTGCACAATGGTGAACTAGATGTTATTTTTACTATTGAACAGCAAATTAAAGATGAGGATTTAGTGATTAGAAATTTAAAAGATGAGAAGATGATGTTTATTTCAGCACCAGAAGTAGATTTAAATTTTTTATATCCAAATGCTAAAAATAATAGATCAAAAGAGCCTATTATATTCAGTGAAAAGGGATGCAGCTTTAGAATATTTTTTGAAAATTATTTAAAACAAAAGAAAATTAAATATGCAAATCCATTAGAATTTTCAAGCATAGAAGCTACAAAGAAGTGTGTCATGAATGGTCTTGGAATATCATTCTTGCCATTTTATACTGTTGAAAGTGAAATTGAGCAAGGAAATCTTAAAGGAGTGGAACTTTCTAAGTCATCTAATGATTTCCATACCCAACTTATTTATCATAAAGATAAAAAAATATCTCAACCAATGAGTAAACTAATAGAAATTACCTTAAACCACTGTTGTAATTGGTGATTTTTATCCAGCCCATCTGCACAGAATGATACCATTGAAATCACTAATGTAGTTTTCATTTCCCATAATTAAAATAAGTCTAGGCTGCTCTATTTTAAATTTATGATTATGAAGCAAATAAGTACAGATATCATAGTTGTAAGTAGTACAATCTATTGATATGCTTTTGTAATTTATACTTTTTGCATATTTCATACAGTGATATAGTAGGGAATCTAAAGCATCTTTATAGTTAACATCAGAACTTATGGAAAGAAGGATTATCTCTAAACAATCAGTGGTATTTTCCCTTATGCTTTTACGGTGACACAAAGCAAAGCCTTTAATTTCATCGTTTTGTTTTAATACAAAAGCAGTTCCAAAATCCTTATATTTTATTAAGTAAAGCTGAGAAGATAAATCCAAACCATTTGATATTTTATTGGAAAGAGCTTTTATAGCTTCTTTCAGTTTTAAATAATTTGATTCATTAGAAACATCTATATTTGTTATTTCATATTTAGGAAAGTAAGAATGATTACAACAATCATCAAGTTCTTTTTTCATGTTTAAAGAAAGTTTAAGTGGTTTAAATCCCATACTCATGTACAATCCCACATTATAACTGGATTCAGGCATGGTGTACAGACCAATATTTTGAACTTTTACATCTTTTTTTAAAAATTTTATTGTATAATTGAGCAATTCTTTACCAATACTTTGCCCGCGATATAAAGGATCGACACCAAAACTACCAAACCATCCAAAATTCCCCCAAGTGTGTATGAAATTATATCCTACAACTTTATTGTTAAGTTCATATACAATGCTAGCACTATTACTTTTTTCTATATAAGCTTTAATTCCTTCAGTTCTTCTTGGAGCACTAGCTTTAAAACATATTTTATCTATTCTTTGTATTTCAGGAATATGGTTAAAATTCATCTTTTTTATCATAAAATAGCCTCCTTTTATTCACTTATAAAACATTTAAATCTTTCATCATATTTTGTAGGTAAAAATTCAACTATTTCATAATTAGCAATCTTTTGTGAGCAAAAAGGGTCTTCTTTTATTATTTCATTCACTTCACTGAGGCTTTCTGCATTACATAGTATAACTCCACCTGTTCGTGGATTTTGCCTTCCAGAACATATAAATTTTTTTAGAGAATAATATTTTTCTAAATAATTTATATGAGAATTTAATGCTTTTTCAACTTCTTCAATAGGTTTTATATATTTTAAAAGTAAAATGTACATAAATTTATTACCTCCTTTAATGTTGACTTTACCAATTTTCATAATGCACTATTTCTTCAAGTTTTTTTCTTGGACGTGGTTTAGGTTCTTCATATGCATACCCAACAGTAAGAATACTGATTACATATTTATCAGAAGGTATATTTAGTATTGGCCTAATGTCCTCTTGAGTAAACCATGCTACCCAGCAAGTACCTAAATTTAAATTGGTAGCTTGAAGAGCAATATGTTCTATAGCAATAGAAGTATCCCTGATTATTTGTTTAACTTCTTCTTCAGCGCTATTTTCGTTTAAATTCATATGTGTGCTTTCTTTTATTCTACAATTTATATCTGCAACACATACAATAAAAACAGGAGCAGACAGCATCCATTTTTGATTGTGGGATGCTTCAGCTAATTTTTTCCTCATGGATTCAGATTTTACCACAATGAAATGCCAAGGTTGAGTGTTACTGCCAGAAGGTGCAAGTCTTGCACTTTCAAGTAATTCAATAATTTTTTCATCTTCTATAGGTTTATTAAGATATTTTCTTATACTTCTACGTGTTTTTATTTCATTAAGCATGTTAGTACCTCCTAATTTAAGAAATTTGTTCTAAAGTAATAGTTCTCTTAAAAAATCCATATTTTTTATAAAATTTAAACACAGATTCATTTCCAGCAGATATTCCTATTATTTTTCTTTTTACCTTATTATTATTTAACCAAGATAGGGATCTAGTCATTAACTTATCACCAATTTCTAGATTTCTATATGTCTCATCAACATAAAGTGAATCAATTTCTCCAGTAAGTTCCTTATTTATTGTGCTAATGCAGTATGCAATATATGAATTTTTATATTTAACTAAATCTACTTTTATTTTTATATTATCACTACTTATAAATTTATTTTTTCTAGTTTTAAATGTGAAGTTTTTAAATTTGTATTTAAAATAAATAGATTTATTTTCATGATGTTTATTTAATTTTTTCCATAATGGATGTATTAAATCTAACAGTTCACTTCCACCTTGAATATACTCAAAATTATCCATAAACATCACCTTCCATAATACTTTAATGTGGTACAATTAAAGTGTAAAATATAATTAAATATAATACAATAGATGAAAATAATGATTGTACTGGTACAAAATGCAGAGGGAGGTGTGTAAATGAGCAAATATAATGATATTGTAAATTACATAATAAGTGAAGTTGAAAACAAAAATTTGAAATACAAACAAAAGCTTCCTACAGTGAGAATGTTATCTGAAAATTTTAATTGCAGTAAAGCAACAGTAGTTAGAGCTTATGCTGAGCTGGAAAAGGAACACGTAGTATATTCAATACCACAAAGTGGATATTATTTAGTAGAAAATAATGATGAATTAAATAGAAATTTGTACACTGACATAATAAACTTTTCTTCAGCAGCTCCAGATAAAGGAATATTGCCTTATGAGGAATTTCAACACTGTTTAAACAAAGCAATAGACATGTATAAGCAAAACCTTTTTGATTACTCAGATTCTAAAGGACTTCCCAATTTAGTAAGTGTACTTAAAAGGGAGTTTCAAGAATATCAAATATTTTGCAGTGAAGAAAATATTTTTATAACTTCTGGTTCTCAACAAGCAATAAATATTTTATTTAACATGCCTTTTCCTAATGGAAAAAATAATGTGCTTGTAGAACAACCTACCTATAATGGTGCATTGAAATCATTAGAATTTAGCAGTGATCGTATTATTGGTATTCAGAGGAGCTTTAAAGGTATAAATCTAGATGAACTTGAAAGAAGGTTTGCAAATTGTAATATAAAGTGTTTTTATACCATACCAAGATTTCATAATCCATTAGGAACAAGCTATTCTAGTGAAGAAAAAAAACAAATTTTAAAACTGGCAGAAAAATACGATGTATACATAATAGAAGATGATTACCTTGCTGATTTAGAAATTAAGAGCAATTCTTACCCTATGTATTATGATGATATTTCCTCAAGAGTAATATATTTAAAAAGTTTTTCAAAAATATTACTACCAGGGCTTAGAATTGCAGCAGTAGTATTGCCTAAAATTTTAACAAATGTGTTTAAAGAATATAAGAAGTGGGCAGATTTAAGCACTTCAGTATTATCTCAAGGAGCCTTGGAAATTTATATAAAAAGTGGTATGTTTAAAGCACATGTTAAAAAAATTAGAAAAACTTATTCTGAAAGAATGAATTTAGTAAAAAAAGAATTAGCACAGGCAAATATGCCTTATTTAAAATGTCATGTACCTGATACTGGATTTTTTGCTTGTATTGAATTAATAGAGAATGTAAATGTAAGTAATATTATTAAAGAGCTTAGATACAGTAGTAATATATATTTAGAAGATGTAGAAAAAAATTATTTGAAGGATTATTTCAATGATAATATTCTAAAAATAAGTATATCAAGAGCTAATTCAGAAAATATAAAATGTGGAATTCCAATTATTTTAGATAAAATATCTAAAATAAAAGAAGAAAAAAGTTTTTATAATGATGTTTTTAATATTTAAAATTTAATTTGAGATAAAGTCTAAATTTGATATAAATATTGTTTAGATTTATACATAAGAAATGGTGTCTATTGGATAAATTTTTTGCAGCATAGTCTGCAGTATATATGAATAGGGGGATAAATATAATGATTTATGAAATTATTAAAAAAGAAAACCATAAAACCAGTGAATGGTCAGGAGGGACAACAACTCAGCTTTTAATTTATCCAAAGGAAGCTGTATATAGTGAAAGAAATTTTAAATGGCGTTTGAGTTCTGCAAAGGTTCAAATAGAGGAATCTACATTTACACATTTACCGAGGATATCCAGGATAATAATGATTTTAAAAGGAGAACTTGTTCTTAATCATGAAAATCATCATAATATAGTATTAAAAAAATTTGATCAGGACAGCTTTAGTGGAGATTGGAATACCAAGAGTTATGGAAAAGTAACAGATTTCAATTTAATGATGGCTGAGGGCTGTAGTGGAAAAGTGGAAGCTATTGAGATTAGTAGAGAAGAAATTAAAGAAATAATACTAGAAAAATTACAAAGTAAAGATTATTCTATGCTAACAGAAGTATTTTATTGTGTGAGTGGACAAGTAGAAATTAATGAAAATAGCGGTAAGAATTTTAATTTAAGTGAAGGTGATTTATTGGCAGTAACAAAAGGCAATGAAGAATTACAGAATATACTTAAATTTACTAGTATAGGTGAAAAGAATAGTGAAATAGTTAGAACTATAGTGTATTACTAAAAGATTAAATTGAGTTTTTGAGGAATGTTTTTATTGAAATGTAATATAAATTATACTAAGACAAAAA
Organism: Clostridium sp. JS66; assembly: GCF_033561535.1. Taxonomy (NCBI): domain Bacteria; kingdom Bacillati; phylum Bacillota; class Clostridia; order Eubacteriales; family Clostridiaceae; genus Clostridium; species Clostridium sp. JS66. Next base: position 2,847,198 of record NZ_CP131467.1, read on the forward strand.
TGAAATAAGGTGTGATTAAAAGTGAATAATATCAAATTACCATGATTTATAGTAAAGTAAGTAATTAAAAGGGTTATGTAAATATGATTTGGAAAGGTATATTTAGCAAGGTAATGAAGGAGAGACTTATAAAATATGTCAAAAATGATTTTGTATATAGTCTCAAATCTTGGAGCATCTGAAATAACTAATCAGCTATATAATATATTGAGAAACATTAATAGAAGAGAATTTAGACCTAAAATTATTACTTTATTAAAGGAACCTGAAGATAGTGTATATGAAGATTTTGAAAGGCTAAAAATTGATATTTATTCTTTAGGTTTATCAAGAACAAAATTGTGGTTAAAAGGGAAAAGGATTTTGGCTGTGACTTGTGAAGAGCTGCAGCCAGATATTATACACACCATAGGATATGATTCTGATATACTTGCTGTAAAGTATTTAAGCAAATTTAAGCATTGCAGTACAATTTGCAATTTTCCATATGAAGGGTATACTACGGCATTGGGTAAAATAATAGGAAAAATTAGAGATAAGAGATATGTTAAATATCTATTTAAAATGAATTGTCCTATTGTATCCTCATATAGCTTAAGAAGAAAATTAAAAGAAAGTTATGATGTTAATGCCTATAACATACCAAATGGAGTAGACGAAATATATTTTTCACCAGTAGATAAATTAGAAATAGCAAGACGTAGAGAAAAGCTGGGATTAGATACTACAAAGAGAATTTTTATTTCAATTGCATCAATGAGTAAAATTGAAGATCCTCTTACAATAATTAATGCATTTCAAAGAGCTAATATTTCAAATTTTGCAACTCTTGTTTTACTTGGATATGAACCACTTTTAAAGAAGTGTAAAAAGTATAATAGTGAAGGTATTGTGATAAAAGGCAAGGTTGACAATTTAAGAGAATTTTTAAAGTGTGCAAATATTTTTATATCTTCATCTAAATCTGAAAAGTTATCAGTATCTGTTTTACAAGCACTAAATTGTGGGCTTCCAGTAATTTTATCAGATACTAAATGTCATAGAGAAATATTAAGCAAAGATAATACGGTTGGTAATAAGTTTAGTGTTGGCAGCATAAATGAATTAAAAGAGTATTTTAGATATTATACAAGATGTAGTTTGGAATATAAATCTAAAAAAGCGAGAATAGTTGGAGAAACTTTTTATGGTTCAAAAATCATATGCAGCATTTATGAGAGAATGTATACACAAATAATATCACAAGGAATCATATGAAGATTAATAAAAAAATAAGTGTTGAATTAAGATAAATTAATTCAACACTTGTTTTTTATATAACATATTTTAAAACGCATATATAGTGACTAAAACTTCCAAGTAATACGAATATGTGAAATATTTCATGAAATCCTAATAACTTTAAGTTCAATTTTGGCCATTTAGCAGCATATATAATGCCACCAACAGTATAGAATATACCACCAAGTACCAGCCATGCTACTCCACTTATAGAAAGAACTTTAGAAATAGGTGATATAACAAAGATTGCAAGCCATCCCATACCTATATAAAATGAAGTGGATATCCAGCGAGGGAGATTAAACCATATCATTTTAAATAGTATCCCAGCTACGGCCATTGACCATACAGTGATAAATAAAACCCATCTTAATGTACCACTTAAAGCGATTAAGCATATAGGTGTATATGTTCCAGCAATAAGTATAAATATCATTGAATGATCTAACCTTCTTAAAAATTTAATTACTTTTTCTGAAGAATTTACTAAATGATAAACAGAACTTGCTGTATATAAAAATATTAAGCTTAATCCAAATATTATAACCCCTGTAAGTTTAAGACCGCTTATGGATGGGGATGAAAATATAACTTTTACTATAAGCAAAATCAACCCTACCAGTGATACAACGGCTCCAAATACGTGAGTAAAACCATTAACAGGTTCTCTAAAAATTTTTTTCATAACATTACCTCCATATAATAAGCTTGAAAGTATCTATTAAATCCATGCATAAATGCCAATTAAATTAAATTTCACTGCATTTAATTAAATTTAATGTATAACTTTATTATGTGTCATTATATATATTATATAACTAATACATAAAATTTCAATTTAGAATAAGTATGAAAATGAAAGCTAATTAATTATTTTTTAATGAATTTCTTAAAAATACTTAATAATGCTATAAATACCAATATAATAACACGTAGTTTTTAAAACTACGTTTGATTTATAAGGTGTAAATAAGGTTTTTATATTGCGAAAGATTGAAATATAAAAATATTTGTTTTTTAATTTTAAAGATATCTGTGGAAACCCAGTAAATAGCTGGTTATTTGCATATATTAAAAATGAAATAAAAGTATAAATATACAAAAATATAAAAAAAGTAGTTGACTAAGTGAATATAATTTGTTAAACTCCTAAGTATACCAGATGAAAATAAAAAACGAATATATAAACAATGTGACATAGAGGCCGCGGTTGTTATAAGTACTGGCTACAGGAAAGGAACACTCGCCGAAATACATAAAATTTAGTTTTATGTATTGGGATTATACTGAATAAGTATAGTACTGTCTTTGAAAAATTGCCCGATTTTTTAAAGGAGTGCTTGTCATATTGGGGCAAAAGGTTTGTTGTGATACACAGCAGTTGTGAGTGCCTTTTGCTCACAACTGTTTTTTATTTACCAAAAAACACTAAATTTAATATATACAATATGGTACAGAGGTTGCGGTTGTCATAAGTAATGTATATTTAAAATACAGGAAAGGGTCATCCGCCGAAGTTTACAAGCTTTAATGTTTGTATACTGGGACTATGCTGAACAAGTATAGTACTGTCTTTAGGAAATTGCCCGATTTTTTAAAGAAGTGCTTATCATATTGGGGCAAAAGGCTTTGTATTGTACATGCAGTTGAGAGTACCTTTTGCTCACAGCTGCTTTTATTTTACACAAATTTAATATATTGATAATTAAGCAAAAATTTACATATTTAAAATTAATGAAAAGAGGAAGATAAGATGAAATTATTTGGAACTATGAATGTGAATAGTAAAGGACATTTAGAAATAGGAAAATGCGATACCACTGAACTAGCAAAAGAATTTGGAACTCCTCTATATGTGGTAGATGAAGATTTAGTTAGAAGCACTTGCAGAGAATTTAAAAATAATTTTGAAATAGAAGGTATTGAAAGTGAAGTTATATATGCATCTAAAGCATTTTTGAATTTGGCAATTGCCAAAGTTATCTGTGAAGAAGGATTGAGTTTAGATGTGGTATCTGGTGGAGAACTTTATACAGCTTTAAAAGCAAATTTTCCTGTAAGTAGAATTTATATGCACGGGAATAATAAAACAGAAGGCGAATTAAGCATGGCTATTGAAGCAGGAATAGGAAGAATAGTAGTAGATAATAGAAATGAATTAGAAGTAATTGAATATTTATGTAAAAGCTTAAATAAAAAAGTTGATGTTTTATTAAGAGTAAATCCAGGTATAGAAGCTCATACTCATGAATATATCCAAACTTCAAAAAACGATTCAAAATTTGGAGAATCTATATTTGATGAAGATATGTGTAAAATTATAAACAGATTTCAAAATAGTGAAAGTGTAAACTTTAAGGGATTTCATTGTCACATAGGATCTCAAATTTTTGAAGAAAAATCATTTTACTCAGAAGTATCAGATATGATTAAGTTCTTAGAAAAAATAAAAAATCAATGTGGATTTAGTACTGAAGAGTTAAATCTAGGAGGAGGTTTTGGAGTATATTATTCTGAAGGAGATAAACCTGTTAATTTAAATAGTTGTCTTAAAAACATGCTTTCAATACTTAAAGAAGAATCACAAAAATCAGGTTTAAATATTAAAAAAGTTATGATAGAACCAGGTAGATCAATAATTGCTAATGCAGGTACTACTCTCTATAATGTAGGTGGTACTAAAAAAACTTATGGTGGTAAACAGTATGTTTTTATAGATGGAGGTATGGCAGATAATCCAAGAACAGCATTATATGATGCAAAATATGAGGCTGTAGTTGCAAATAAAGTTAATTCCGAAAATAGTGAAATATATACTATTGCAGGAAAGTGTTGTGAATCTGGAGACATAATAATAAAAGAAATTCAACTTCCAGAAGTTGAAAGAGGAGATATTATGGCAGTTCTAACTACTGGAGCTTATAATTACAGCATGTCTAGCAATTATAATAGAATACCTAAGCCAGCAGTAGTATTTGTTAAAGAAGGTGAAGCAAAAATAGCAGTAAAAAGAGAAACTTATGAAGATATTATTAGAAACGATATATTATTTTAATGAAGGGGGTAATGAATTTGGCTACAATAGTACAAAAATATGGCGGAACATCCGTAGGAACTATAGATAAAATAAAGGCTGTTGCAAAGAAAGTAATAGAAAGAAAAAAGGAAGGTAATGACATTGTAGTGGTGGTTTCTGCTATGGGTAAGACCACAGATAAGCTTATAGATATGGCAAAACAAATTTCTGATAATCCTAATAAGAGAGAAATGGATATGTTAATATCAACTGGAGAGCAGGTGACAATTGCACTACTATCTATGGTATTTCAAGAAAGTGGATATGATTCAGTGTCATTAACAGGATTCCAAGCTGGAATAAAAACAGGAGGAGTTCATACTAAAAATAGAATATTTGATATAGAGATTCAAAATGTAGAGAATCATTTAAAGGATGGAAAAATAGTAGTAGTTGCTGGATTTCAAGGCATGAATGAAAATGGAGATATAACAACTTTAGGAAGAGGTGGCTCAGATACCACTGCTGTAGCATTAGCTGCAAAGCTTAATTGTACCTGCGAAATATACACAGATGTAGATGGAATATATGGTGTTGATCCAAGGGTTTGGCCTAATGCAAAGAAGTTGGATTATATAAGCTATGAAGAAATGATGGAAATGGCAAGCTTAGGAGCTGGTGTCATGGAAACAAGAGCAGTGGAAATAGGATGTAAATATAAAATTCCTATTTATGTAGCATCAACGCATGGAAATCAAAAAGGAACTTATATAAAGGAGTATGATGAAACAATGGAAGAAAAAGTAATAACAGGCCTTTCAATTAGTGATGATGTTCTTATGGTTACAGTTAACAATGTGCCATATAATTCTAAAAATATATCAATAATATTTGACAAATTGGCTAAACATCATGTGAATATTGATATGATAAGTCAAACAGCACCATTTAATGGATATATAAATGTTTCCTTTACTGCATCAAAGGAAGATGTAAGTACAATCAATGAGGTTGAAAAAGAATTAAGGGCTGAAATACAAGGTATTAAAGTTTCTAAGGAATCAGATATTACAAAATTATCTGTAGTTGGAATAGGTATGATGAAGCAGTCTGGAGTTGCAGCTTCTATATTCACTATATTTGCAGAAAATGATATTGAATTTAAGCAAGTAACTACTTCAGAAATAAGTATATCTTATACTTTAGATTCAAAAGATAAACAAAAAGCAGTAACAGTTTTAGCACAAAAATTAAACTTGTAGAAGTTAATAATTATTAGCTTTTAACTATTAACTAAAAATATGTATGAGGTGATTGAAATGAGAAATGCGAATATTGCTATCGTTGGAACAACAGGAATGGTTGGAAGAACATTTTTAAAAGTATTAGATGAAAGAAATTTCCCTATTGATAATTTATACCTTTTTGCATCAAAAAAATCGGCTGGAAGTAAAATGGAATTTAGAGGTAAAGAATATATAGTAGAAGAATTAAATGAAGATTCATTTAAAAGAGATATAGATATAGCATTATTTTCTGCTGGTGGAGATATTAGTAAAAAATTTGCTCCTATAGCAAAAGAAAATGGGGTAACAGTAGTAGATAACAGCAGTGCTTGGAGAATGGATAAGGATATTCCTTTAGTAGTACCAGAAGTAAATCCAGAAGATGTAAATTGGAATACAGGGATTATTGCAAATCCTAATTGTTCTACTATCCAATGTGTAGTACCACTTAAAGTATTGCATGATGCATTTAAAATAAAGAGAATAATTTATTCTACTTATCAGGCAGTTTCTGGATCAGGAGTTGGTGGAATAAAGGATTTAGAAAATGGTATAAAGGGAGAAGCATCTAATAAATATCCTTATCAAATAGCTTACAATTGTCTGCCTCATATAGATGTATTTATGGAGAATGGATACACAAAAGAAGAAATTAAAATGATAGAAGAAACTAAAAAGATATTAAATGATTATGATTTAAAGATAACAGCAACTACAGTTAGAGTTCCAGTAAGATATGGACACAGTGTTTCTATAAATTTGGAATTTGAAAAACCTTTTGAACTAGATAAGGTATTTGAAATTTTAGGAAATGCTGACGGAATAATTTTACAGGATGATGTTAAAAATACAGTTTATCCAATGCCAATAAATGCTGAAGGAACTGATGAAGTTTATGTTGGAAGAATAAGAAGAGACTTTAGCATAGAAAATGGGCTTAATTTATGGGTTGTAGCTGATAATATAAGAAAAGGCGCAGCTACAAATACAGTTCAAATAGCAGAAGTATTAGTTAAAAATCTTTAATTTATTTTAGGAGGGTTATTTATGTGTTTATTTGAAGGATCAGGAGTAGCTATAGTTACTCCATATACAGAAAGTGGTATAGACTATGAAAAATTAGGTGAATTAATAGATTGGCAAATAGAAAACAAAACAGATGCAATAATTATATGCGGAACTACTGGAGAAGCTGCAACTATGACAGATGCAGAAAGAAAAGAAACCATAGAATTTGCAGTTAAAAGAGTAAATAAGAGAATACCAGTTATAGCAGGTACAGGAAGTAATAACACAGCTTATTCTATAGAATTAAGTAAATATGCAGAAAAAGTGGGAGTAGATGGAGTATTGCTTGTAACTCCTTACTATAACAAAAGTACTCAAAAAGGTGTTATAGAACATTTTAAAGCTATAGTGGGTAGTATAAAAGTTCCAGCTGTTTTATATAATGTTCCAGGAAGAACTGGAATGAGTTTAAAGGCAGAAACAGTATATGAGCTGTCAAAGGTTGAAAATATAGTAGCTATAAAAGAAGCTAGTGGTGATATAGTTTTGGCAGCTGATATTGCTAGATTGTGCGGAGAAGATTTTTCTATCTATAGTGGAAATGATGACATGGTAGTTCCTATATTATCTCTTGGAGGAAAAGGTGTAATTTCAGTAGTTGCTAACATATTACCAGAGGATACTCACAACATGGTTATGGAATATTTAAATGGCAATGTTAAAGAAGCAAGAAAGCTGCAGCTTAAAATGAATGGAGTTATACATGCATTATTTATAGAAACAAATCCTATTCCTGTTAAGACTGCTATGAATGTTATGGGAATGAATGTTGGAAAATTGAGAATGCCTTTAACTACTATGGAAGATAAAAATAAGAAGGTATTAATAGGCAACATGGAAGAATACGGTATAGAAGTAAAGGAGAAATAAGATGTTAAAGGTAATAATAAGTGGATGCAATGGAGCTATGGGACAAGTTTTGACTAAGACTATAGAAGCAATGGAAGATGCTGAAATAGCTGCAGGCATAGATAAAAATGTAGATAGATGTAAAAATAATTATGAGGTTTACAGTGAAATATCTGATTATAAAGGAAATGCAGATGTCATCATTGATTTTTCTAATCCAGCTGGCTTAGAAGGCTTGTTAAATTATGGAATTGAAACAAAAACTCCAATAGTAATAGCAACAACAGGGCTTTCTTCTGAAAATATAGATGGTATTAAAAAAGCTTCTGAAAAAATAGCTGTATTTCAATCAGGAAATACTTCACTTGGAATTAATGTGTTAACTAGTTTGGTAAAAAAAGCAGCAGCTGTCTTAAGTGAAAGCTTTGATATAGAAATTATAGAAAAACATCATAATAAGAAGGTTGATGCACCTAGTGGAACTGCCTATATGATAGCTAATGCAATAAATAATGAATTAAATAACTCAAAAAGGTTCATATATGGCAGAGAAGGAATAAGAAAAAGAGAAAAAAATGAAATTGGCATACATGCAGTTCGTGGAGGCACTATAGCAGGTGAACATACTGTTATATTTGCAGGAATGGATGAAATAGTAGAAATAAAACATACTGCAATGTCAAAAAATATATTTGCTCAAGGAGCAGTGAAAGCTGCCCAATATCTTGTTAATCAAGATAAAGGATTATATAATATGGATGATTTATTAGGCTAAATTAAATCACATATATTTTAGAAATGAGGATGTCGTACTAAGAATGAATATTGCAGTATATTGCATATAAATTTCTTAATGCGGCAATCTCATTTTTTATGCCTTTTTTAAAAACATTTTAATACTAAAGTATATCAATAAAAAACCAACAATTATATTTAAAGCTTGTATTATACCCACAGATAGAAAGCTATTTGCAAAGTTTCCTGATAAAGAAATTAAAGTTAAAAAAAATATTGTGGATAACAGTGCTCCAAAACCAAATAGGTAAATGTCTGTTTTTTTCGTATTTTCTTCTGTAATTTTGGATAAAAATACACCGGACCAAAAGATTATAGTGAGTGGATTTGAAGCAGTAATTATAAGCGTATGAAAAAATGCATTATTTATATTACTAGTATTTTGGATGCTTAAGATTGGTAAAAAGTCTATATTAAACTGGTTTAGAATTGTGCTGAGTCCAAAAATAAATAAAATTACAGTACCAAATATCTTTAAAATGAATTTTATATTTTGCTTTTCAATTATAGAAGATATACCAATAGTAGCAGCAAAAATGAATAATCCATCAATTAAAACAGCACCTAATACACCTGTTTCTGCAGTGTAAAAACCTTTTGATGATGCTATTTGAAATATAAAGATGCAAACAGGACCTATGGCAAATTGTAACATCATACCAAATTTAAAACCTTTAAAAATCATTTTTAGCACCTCTTAAACATTGATATTTTCTTTTAAAGAAGAAAGTACGATTATTGTATTGGATTTAAGTACACCTTTAATTTTCTTCAGGGTATTTGATAAAAAATATTCTAGAGACTTTGTATCTTCTACTAATACTTTTAAAACATAATCATATTCACCAGCAACATGATGGCATTCCAGTACAGAATTATATTGAACTATAGACTTTCTGAAGTTTTCTATGTTTTCTGTTTTGTCAATGTTTACGAAAATGAAGGCTAAAAGTTTATAATTAATTTTTTCTCTATTGATTTTTATAGTGTATTTTTCGATTATATTTCCATCCTCCAGCTTTCTTATTCTTTCAGCTACTGCAGGAATAGAAAGGTTTACTTTTCTGCTTATTTCTGAAGAAGTTGACCTACTATTTTCCTTCAAAGCATCAATGATTTTCAAATCTATGATATCCATAAATGAACCTCCTTTTTTACTACATTAATGTAATTTTACATATAACGTTAAATTAAGTAAATGATTTTTCGAAATACATTAAAATATTAAGAAATTTGTTTTTAAATTTTAAATAATTAAAGTTTGAAAATAAATATTAATAGTAAACTTAAAAAATAAAAGTGCATATTTTAATATTGAAAAAAGTTATTTATATTTGGATTTGAAAATAATGTTAATTTTAAGTAGCTGATATTATAAAAATTTATGGTATCACATACAATTGAAGTGTATAAATAATTTATAGGGGTTAGTCTAATAATGAATTTTATATTTGATTTAATGCTTCTTGCTTTAGTTATGATTCCTATTATACTAGAATGTATTAAAACCAATAGAAAACGTAAACTTCTTCCAATTCTTATTTATTTTAATCTTATAATAATATCCTTTTTTGAAAGACTAAGTGTCAATAGTCATTTAATAATAGCAGCATTATGTATTAATTTGTTTTTTGCAATTAGATTTATATATGTTGAATATAATGATGAATGTAAAAGGAAAAAGTAGATATACTAAGATATTATATATTTTGAAATATGCCTTGGTGTAAAAAATTCCTCAAATTATCTTTAAAATAATTTGGGGAATTTTTTATAACGCACCTATTGACCATGTGGTCAACAGGTATTATAATATATTTATCGACCATGTGGTCAATAAAGTAAAATTTTTGGAGAGTGATAAAATGTACGAGAATTTTGAAAAAATATCAGAAGAAAAAAAGAATAGAATTATTAAAGCAGCTTTAAAAGAGTTTGCTGTAAAAGGCTATGAAGAGGCATCTACTAATAATATTGTAAAAGAAGCAGGTATATCTAAAGGAATGATATTTCACTACTTTGAAAATAAAAAGAATTTATATTTATACATTTTAGACTATTGTGCTGAATTATATTTTCAAAAGACAAAAGAAATATGTGAAAAATATTATAATAGTGCATTTGAGAAGTTTAATCAATTATTAGAAGAGAGAACAGAATGGCTTAAAGGTGAAATGTATTTAGGAATTATTATTTCAAATGCACTTTTGTGTAATTTACCCAATGAATTGCAACCTATAGCAACTGAAAAAACTCAAAGCTTAATACAAAGAATGAAAAAAGTTATGCTTAATAACATAGATAAGTCAGATTTTAATGAAAATGTGGATTTAAATAAGGTATTTGATATGTTTTCATTTATATTTCAAGCACTTACAATGAGATATTTAAAAAAATATTCTTTTATTCAAAGTGAATTAAAAGAGGAAGAAGTGATAGAAGAATTAGAGATGATGAATAAAGAACTTATATGTTTTATAGAAATAATAAAACATGGTATTTGCAAGAGAGAGTAAATATATTTTTAAGAGGAGGGATAAAATGAAGGATTATACAAAAAAATTAATTCCGATATTATTTATAATTCCAATATTATTGAATGGATGCAGTTATTATAAATCAAATGAAAAAGAAAGTATTAGTACAGCAGCAGTTCCAAGGGAAGTCTTTATTTTTGCTGGAAAAATTCAAGCTGATAATTCTGTGAATTTGTCTTCCAAAATTTCACCTTCTAAGGTTACGAAAGTTAATGTACAAGTGGGAAGTAAAGTTAATGCTGGAGATCCAATTGTGTATCTAGATACCACAGATTTAAAAAATCAACAAAATCAAGCAGAAGCAAAAGTAAATACAGCTAAGGCTGCTTTGGATAAAATGCAAAGCAAAGCAAGACCTGAAGATATATCCATAGCAGAAGCAGCTATAGATAATGATAATAAAATTTATGAAAATGCCCTTAATAATTATAATCGAATAAAGAAGTTATATGATACTGGAAATGAAACAAAACAAAATTTAGAACAAATGGAAGCAAGCTTAAATACTGCTAAAGATAAGTTGATTTCAGATAAAGGTACTTTAGATAAGCTTAATAATGGTGCTACAAAAGAGGATATAGCTTCGTCCCAGGCTTTGGTGAATGAAGCACAAGTTGCAGTAAATTCAGCTGCAAGTCAAGTAAATAATGGAATAATAACTTCATCAATAACTGGCACAGTAAGTGAATGTGATATACATGTAGGAGAAATTGCAGGAACAGGTGTTACCTTAGTTAAAATTGTAGGCAATAATCAGCTTTATATAGATGGATATGTACCTGAAAATGTGTTTAAAAAAATTAAAGTAGGTGAAGAGGTAGTGGTTAAAGCAGATGATATACCAGATAGAAGATTTAAAGGTGAAATATCTGTAATAAATCCTATACTTAGTTCTAATGGGAAAAATGTAGTTAGAGTTACTTTAAAAGAGGGAGCTGACATATTAAAACCAGGAATGATTACAGAAATAGGACTTAAAGAGTAGAGGAGATGAAAAAGCATATGAAATCAAAAAAGAAGATAATAATGAGCAGTATATTAATACTTATGATGGTAACTATAGTGGGAATAGTAGGATATTACTGGTATAATAGTACTCATTTTGTTTCTACAGAAGATGCTAAGCTTAATGCAGATTTATTAAAAGTAAGTCCTCAAATATCTGGCAAACTTTTAGAATTTAGTGTTGAAGAAGGAGACAAAGTAAATAAAGATCAAATAATTGGAAGACAGGATATAGCTGGACAAACTAGTGATACCTTAGAAAATGCTATTATTCGTTCTCCTATAGATGGAATAATTATAAAAAAGCAAGCGAATGTAGGAGAAATGTGTACAGCAGGTCAGACACTTGCTTATGTAATAAATCAGGATGATATATATGTAACAGCTAATATAGAAGAGACAAAATTAACTAAATTGAGGTCAGGTGAAAAAGTTGATATTACTATAGATAAATATAAAAATAAAAAGTTTACTGGGAAAATAGATTCTATTGGTGAAGCATCTACTGCTACATTTTCTTTACTTCCAACGTCAACCAGTGCTAACTTTACAAAAGTTGTACAAAAGGTACCAGTTAAAATTAAATTAGATAAGTATAGTAATGTTAAACTTTTACCAGGTATTAATGTAGTAGTTAATATACACATAAAGTAAAAGAAAGAATTATAAAGGTAGGTGAATAGTGTGGAAGAAAAAGAAGCTCCTTCTTACAAATGGTTATGCTTAGGAATAGTAATTATTGGAACCTTCATGGCATTTCTTGATACTAGTATTGTAAATATAGCCGTAACTAAAATAATGTCTTCTTTTGGATCAACTCTAGATAGAACTCAATGGGTTTTAACTGGATATATGTTAGCATCAGGAGCAGTGATACCTCTCACTGGATATTTAGAGGATACTTTTGGAATGAAAAAAGTGTATGTATTCTCCCTAATTGTTTTTACAATTGGATCATTTATGTGTGGAATTTCATGGAACATAAATGTTTTGATATTTTCAAGAGTAGTACAGGCAATAGGTGGAGGAATGATCATGCCTGTTAGCATGTCTATGGTATATAAAATAATGCCTAAAGATAAAATTGGAATAGCTACAGCAATTTACGGAATAGCAGCAATGGCAGCACCAGCTATTGGACCAACTTTAGGTGGATATATAGTTGAATATTTAACTTGGAATTTGATTTTTACAGTCAATGTCCCTATTGGAATTATTGGAACCTTTTTAGCTATAGTAATTATAAAAGATAGTAAAGGAATGAAAGGACAAAAGTTGGATTATATTGGAGTAATAACTTCAACTTTAGGATTAGTAAGTATTCTTTATGTTATAGGTGAGGGATCTAATATAGATTGGGGAGAAATAAAATATCCATTACTAATTGTATTTGGAAGCGCTAATCTTATACTCTTTGTTGTACAAGAACTCACCACAGATAATCCTTTATTAGATTTAAGAATATTAAAAATATATAAATATACCTTAAGTTTAATGGTAACAAGTATTATAATGTTTGGTATATATGGTTTATTACTTTTAATGCCATTATTCTTACAGAACTTAGTAGGCTTGAGTGCTGTGAGAACTGGTATTATGATGATGGCTTATGCATTTGGATCAGCTTTATTTATGATGATAAGTAGCAAAATTTCAAGTAAAATTGGAGGTTTACCTTTAATCATTTTAGGCATGATTTTAATGTCAGTTTCAACTTACAAGTTATATTTCTTAAACTTGGATACAAGTAACAGTATTTTTACTTTATTAGTATTTTTAAGAGGAGCTTCAGTAGGAATGTGTATTATATTGATTCAAAATGAGGGGATGAATGCCTTGCCTAAGGAATTAGTAGGAAGAGGATCTTCTCTTCAAAATACTGTAAAACAAGTAGTGGGATCTTTAAGCATAACTATACTTACAATATTCCTTCAGCATAGGCAAAATTTACATTATTATAGATTAGCTGAGCAGTTTAATAGTATAAGTCCTATAAGTTTAAATTTTTTAAATTCAGCTAAAGAGTATATATTAGGAAAAGGTTTTGATTCAATAAACCCTCAAACTGGAGGGTTGTATCTTGCCTATTCATATTTAGGAAAAGAAGCTTATTTGCATGGAATAGATGATGCTTTTATGCTAACCTTATTTATCATGTTAGCATCTATACCATTAGTATTTTTGTTTAAGAAAAGTGTTAAATTAAATGATAATCCATAACCATACTGCTTTATCAGTACGGTTGGATTTCATTAAAAACTTTTGTCCAATCTGATATTAATATTACAAATACAATTTAATGATAAGTTTTAGTATAAATTGTATTTGATAGTTTACTTTCTGAATGTGAAGTCATTTCTGCTAGAATATCTAAATATCTTTGAGATACTTCAGGGCATACTGTTAGTATAGTATCTATGACATAGTCGATATTGCTATCATCAATTTTTTTTGCATTGTTATCTTCATCAAAAATCATATCTGTGCTGCTTAAAGAATTATATATAACATTTGTTATTGGAGACTGCATAACTTCATCGCCTTCTATACATTTTTCTGAAAAATATAAAGAACCATCTATTGCTAAAAATTCTCCATACACATATTCTTTTGAAGTATTATCTGAAGGACAATCATACTTAGTATGTTCAACATGTTTTAAATCAAGTATATTTTCTTCTTCTTTTCTTGTTAAAACACATCTTACTTCTAAATCTAATAGTCTTTCCTTCATATGTTCAGAAAAATTTTCTCCAAATTCTGAGATAAAATGTTTTACTGATATAGTTTTTTTTATTTTATAATTTTTTCTCATTAATAAATCCTCCTTAAATTACGAAAACTTCTTTATTGAAGTTTTTTAGATACAAAATAAAGTAAATGTTTTAGCTTGAATAATCTAAAACATAAAAAGAATTATACACGGCATAAGAACTCTAACTGCTTAAGCAAAAGAGTTCCTATAGCAACTTTAAAAGATATTTGTATATATTAAGATAAAATTAGAATATAGGGCTAAAAGCTTTATAAGATAAAAAAACACCTTGTAAAGGTGATGGAAAATTTAATGTAGATAAAATATTAAGATTTCTAACATTTTAAAGTTCTAACCTTTTATGATGTTAAAAATTTTAAAATCTTTAATTTTTTCTACTCAAAAATAAACCTAGCATTCTTAAATATTAAATGGTATTAGTAATAGTTCGCTTATTCTTCTAGTATATCACAATAGTTGAAAATTAACAAAATTTTTTTATTCCTTAAAAATAAAAAATTATAAATAGTAAAAGTATGCATTTGTAACACAGTTGACACAATTGGCTTTTATAATTAGAAAAGATTATGAGTATTTATATTAAGTTAAAAATTTACAGTATTAAACTATGAATATTGGTTTTATTAAGGGGGAGATAGGACATTAATAAATAATTTAAAAAAGAATTTACATAATACTTTAAAAAGGAGGCTAAAAAATGAATATAACTGAGATATCTGTGCGAAGGCCTGCTGCCATTACAATGGTAATAGCTTTCCTTATAGGTTTGGGGATATTTGGGTATAAAAATTTAGGTGCAGATTTAATGCCATCTATGGATGTACCTGTAATTACTATAAGGACTACATATACTGGTGCAAATGCTGATGCAATAAAGAAGGATGTGGTAAAGCCTATTGAAGATGCAGTTTCTGGCGTAAGCGGAGTGGATACTATATCATCTACTGCTAGAGAAGGATCTGGACAAACTGTAATACAATTTACCAGTGAAACAAACATGAACTCAGCTTTTCTTGATGTGGAAAAAGCAGTAGAAAAAGTACAGGGAAAACTTCCTGCTAATGCTGATAAACCAGTATTATCTAAAGTAGATTTAAATGCATCATCAGTTTTAACTCTTTCTTTGAATGGTAACGTTCCATATGAACAACTATGCAGTGAAGCAGATAAAGTACAACAAGCTATGGAAAAGGTTCCTGGTATAGGTAATGTGACCTTGCAAGGAAGTAATCCAAAACAATTAACTATAAAGCTTGATAAAAATGCATTAGAATATTATGGAGTAAATATAAATTCACTTTTAAGTAAAATTAAAAGTGATAATGCAAACATACCAGCAGGACAGATTAAACAAGAAAATATGAATGAAACATTGAGGGTTATTGGAGAATTTGAGAATATAGATGACATAAAGAATATAACTGTTCCTACTGCTAATGGAGCAATTATTAGGTTGAGGGACATAGCTGAAATTAAATTAGATTATCCAGATGAAACTCAATTAAGAAGAATTAATTCTAAAAGTACTATAGGAATTGATCTTCAAAAACAAAGTGATGCAAATGTAGTTGAAGCTGTAAATAATGCAAAACAGCAAATTGCAAAAATACAAAAACAACTTCCTAAAGGTGTAAATCTAGTCATAGCAGATGATACCACTACAACTATAACTTCATCACTTTCAGAGATTAAACACAATCTTGTAGAGGGAATAATTACTACTGCCATAGTGCTTCTTTTATTTTTACGCAGCTGGCGTTCATCTTTAGTTGTTTTAGTAGCCATACCAACATCTCTTATATCAACCTTTTTTATGATGTATGAATTACATTTTACCTTGAATATGATGTCTTTAATGGGATTATCTTTATGTATAGGTATACTGGTGGATGATTCTATAGTTGTACTTGAAAATATTCAAAGACATTTAGGGTTTGAAAAAGATCCTAAAATCGCAGCAATACAAGGCCGTAATGAAATAGGTATGGCTGCAATTGCAATTACTCTTTGTGATGTAGTAATATTTGTGCCTGTAGCATTTATATCTGGTATGGTAGGAAAATATTTTAGAGAATTTGGATTAACTATTGCAGTTGCTTCTTTATTTTCTCTTTTTGTATCTTTTACCATTACCCCTATGTTGGCATCACGTTTGCTTAAGAAAAAGGACTCAAATTTACAAATAGGATTATTTAGAAAATTTAGAAACAATCCTATTTCAAGAATTTTTGCTAGATTTTCAACTTTCTTTAATAAAGTTACTAAAGCTTATAGTAAATTTCTTGTTTGGTCTTTGGATAATAGGGCTAAAGTTTTAATAGTGACATCAATATTAGTAATTTTAAGTATTTCATTAGTAAAGTTAGGCATTATAAGTACAGAGTTTATGCCTCAATCAGATCAGAGTAGATTCACTGTTAACTTATCTCTTAATCCAGGATCTACTTTGAAGCAAACAGATGAAAAAGTAAAGCAGGTAGAAAAGGTTCTACAAAAGATTCCAGGGATAGAGAGTTATTCTTCAACCGTTGGAGGTAATAGCGATACTGCTTCTGGAAATATAGTTGTGAGGCTTAAACCCAAAAATAAACGTAATAAAACTCAAACGCAAATTGCAAGTCAGGTACGTGCATTTGGTATGAGGATGACAGGTGTAAGATTTTCTGTATCAGAATCAAGCGGGGTACCTGGTGCTGGCCGCGGCGGCGGTGGAAGTAATTCGCGTTTGTCTATTAATGTAGCTGGAGATGATTTGGATACTTTAAAAACTATTGCAGATAAGGTTGAAAGCATACTTAAATCTGTTCCAGGTGTTACAGATGTAAGTAATTCAACCACAACAAGCCAAAGTGAAATACAAGTTAAAATAAATAGGCTTGCTGCTTCTGAATATGGGGTTTCTACATCGGATATAGCATCAGTTATAAGAATGGCTGTTCAAGGTTCAACTACAGGAACTTATACTCAAAATGATATTGATTATGATATCAATGTAGGATTTGCAGATGGACAAATAAAGAGTCCTGCAGATATTGCTTCTATAAAAATTTTAAATTCATCAGGACAACTAATATCATTGGGGCAGGTAGCTTCTGTTACACAAAATGATAGTCCTGTTACTGAATCAAGACAAGACAGAGAGGATGTAGTTACTCTTTCAGCTAATATGCAGGGAAGAGCATTAGGCGATATTAATAATGAGATTAATACAAGATTAAAAGCATTAACATTGCCAGAAGGATATTCAATAAAATTTGGAGGAGAACAAAAACAAATGGCACAAGCATTTACTCCTCTTATAGAAGTTTTATTTGCTTCTTTTGTATTAGTTTATATGATATTAGTAGTACTTTATGAATCTTTCTTAACACCATTTATAAGAATGATTTCTCTTCCATGTGCAATGATTGGAGCCTTTGGAATATTAGCATTAACAGGCAAAACTCTAAATATGATGTCCATGATAGGATTGATTATGCTGGATGGCTTGGCTTCTAAAAATGGTACTCTGCTTATTGACTATACCAATACTCTTATGAGTAGGGGACTTAATTTGAGAGAAGCACTTATAGAAGCTGGAACAACCAGGTTAAGACCAATTATAATGACTACTGCTACAATGATTGTGGGAATGTTGCCATCAGCATTAGCTTTGGGAGATGGTAGTGAAATGAAATCGGGAATGGCATGGGTAGTAATAGGAGGAATGATTACATCAACGTTGTTATCACCTATTATATTACCTATAGTGTATACACTAATGGATGATTTGAAACATTTTATTTCTAGGAAGTATAAACAAATATTACAGATAGAGGAGGCGTAGAACTTTGAAGTTTGATATATCTAATGCATTAGTAAAAAGAAAAAAGTTGTTAATAGCTATTGCTTTAATTGTGATAGCGGCATTATTAGGTTATAGAAGCTACAGCAGTTTAAGCAAAAAGAAAACATTACAAAATAGGAATCAAACAACCAATGTAAAAACAGTAAAGGTTTCTTTTGGATCAATATCTTCAGAAATAGAATATGCCAGTAAATTAGTTCCAAACCAAGAAATATCTATTGCACCTAAAAGTGCAGGTAAGGTTGCTGCTATAAATGTTAAAGTTTCTGATAAAGTTACACAAGGTCAAATTTTATTTACGTTGGATTCATCAGAATTGAAAGCGCAGTTAGATCAACAGCAGGCTAATTTAAATCAACAGCAAGCTAATTTACAAAAAACACAGGACTCTTCTCTGGCACAGCAAGTAGTACAAGCTAATCAAACATATCAAAGTTCACAATTAACATATAATGATGCGAAAAGTTATTATGAAAAGATGCAAAAGTTATATGAAACTGGTGCTGTATCTAAGCAGGATTTAGATAATGCTGCACTTAAATTCAATAGTGCACAAGTAGCTTTAAATGCTGCTCAAGATAATTTGAATTTAATACAGCAAAAAGTTGGACCTGAATCAGTGTCTGTAGCTCAAGCTCAATTACAGCAAGCTCAAGCAGGAGTGGATTCAGTAAAGACACAGATAAGTAATTATACAGTTACATCCCCTATTACAGGTATAGTATCTGCAGTAAATGTACATGTAGGAGAAATTTCTTCTTCAGGAACATCAGCAGTTACTGTTATAGATCCTAATATATTATTTGCACAAATAAACGTTCCTAGCAATTTAGTATCAAAAATTCAGGTAGGACAAAGTGTTACAGTAAAAATAGCTGATTCATCTGAGAAAACTGCAGCAGGGACTATAGAGACTATAACACCTGAAGCAGATAGTAAAACTCAATCCTATTTAGTAAAAGTAAAAATTGATAATTCAAAGGGTGATTTTAAACCTGGAATGTTTTCAAAAGTAGCACTGCCTTCTGACACAAAAAATAATGTAATAACAGTACCTAATGAAACTATAAAGTATGAAAGTGGAGTAGGTTATGTTTATACGGTGGTAAATGGAAAAGTTAAGAAGAATTTAGTCACTACAGGTATATTTAATAGCAAGTACACAGAAATAACATCTTCTTCAATTAAAGCTGATGATGATGTAATTACAGAAGGTCAAATTTTCTTAAAGGATGGACAAAAAGTTAAAATAGCTGATTAAGATATTTAAAGCACTGCTGAATTTTTTAGCAGTGCTTTAAGTTTATTAATCAATATAAGATTCTTTTAATTCTTCATAAAAATTAGCTTTTGAAGTTTCATAATAAGGTGAAATCCATATAAACCCTATTCCTAAAGTTAATATTCCTAGTAAAAACCATCCAAAGAAACTCATTACTAAACAAAATAATCTGCTTTTATGTCCATCCATCATTTTAGTACTTAAATCTATAGCATCTGTAACACTTAAATCAGGATTATCAATTATTATATAATAAGCCATAGAATACTTAAGAGATGCAATGATTCCAGGAACTATTAAAAGTAAAGTCCATAAAATTATAAATAGAGATTTTATAAGTTCTAATAAAAAGAGTTTTCCAAAAAGATTAAAGCTTTTAAAACCATATAACAAATCTTCAACTAAAGCATTTTGGTTTCTTATTAGTTTTAGGAAAAATAAAGAGGAACCGGCATATAATGCACCACTAAATAAGAAACTTACAAAAGTAAGTATATTGTCAGTTGATGAATTGTTCATAAAGTTTAAGTGAATGTGATTATTTAAGAAAGAAATGTGCTGAATTCCATCATTAACATTTGATATATTTGAGAAAGAATCAGCAACAAACCAGCATATGAAGCAAACAAGCATAGCTTTAAGCCAATTTTCTTTTAGTTTTTCTCTAGCTAATTCCCTTAATTCTTTAGAATTTTTAAAAATGTAATTATCTACAGTCATAGATGACTCCCCCTAAATTATTAATATTTTTATCACTTTATAGGTTATATAATACTATTTAACATAATAATTGTCAATATGTTTTATGATATTTGCCATAATATTTTGCAGCATAATTTTACTTCAAGTGTAATATTTAAATAAGAAATTTTAAGAAACATTATGAGTATTTAGTACATACTAAAATTATCTTTATATTAATATATTTTAAAAGTTTTCTTCTGATTCTAAATAAAATAAATTATTAATTTACTCAACCAATGTCCTCTGAAAATGAGTTGCTTCGCAATATTTTATACTATGAAAGTTGAGTAATTTGTTTAATGTTATATGGCGACAATTGAACACATAATATGTATAATTTAACAGTATTGTATTTAGAAATTAGAAAAAACTAGTATAATATATAATTAATAAGACTATTCCAGTTTTTACAAGGGGGATTTAAAATGAATAAAAGGTTAAAGTCTATAATAGCGTTAACAGTAGTAACAATGCTGTCTTCACAGGTTTTTCTTATGGAACTATCAAACAATGTGAAAGCAGAAGGTTCTAATGTGCAAGTAAGCAGTACTATTAATGATTCCTTAGGAGGATTTCAATTAGTTTCTAAAAGGTGGATTGAAGATTTAAAATCCAATGTATGTATTTATAAACATGCTAAAAGTGGAGCTCAGCTTATATATTTGCAAAATGATAGTGATAATAAAATGATGTGCGTAAATTTTAGAACACCTACAAAGGATAATAAAGGAGTTAATCATGTAATAGAACATTCAGTTCTTTATGGTTCTAAAAATTATCCTGTTAAAGATGTTTTATCCGAAATGGCTAAACAATCCTTAACTACATATTTGAATGCTGTGACTACAGGTGATAGTACATTATATCCTGTAGCAAGTAAAAATGATAAAGATTTTCAAAATTTAATGGGGATATATTTAGATGCTGTTTTTTATCCTAATGTATTAAAAGATAAAAGAATTTTTGAACAAGAGGGTATAAGGTATGAATTGAACTCTCCTAATGATGATTTAACATATAATGGTGTAGTATATAATGAAATGAAGGGAAACTATTCTTCTCCTGATTGGGTGTTAAGTAGAGCTGTAAATCAATCACTTTTTCCAGATACTTCATACAAATATGAATCTGGAGGTGTTCCTGATGAAATGCCTAATCTAACTTATGAGGAACTTTTAAAGACTTATAATGAGAATTATAACCCTTCAAATAGTTATTTCTATTTATATGGAAAAATGGACATTGATAAAACATTAAAGTTTATAGGAGAAAAGTATCTAAACAATTTTGATAAAAAAGATGTAAACACTGAATTGACACTTCAAAGGCCTTTTACTGAAAGTGTAGAAAAAACTGTAGAATACTCCTTGCCAGAAGGAGCTTCTACCAAAAATAAAAGCTATTTGAGCTTGAATTATGTAATTGATAAAAATACAAATAAGGATGTAGTAGAAGCCTTCTCTTTCCTTCAAACTTTACTTGGTGGAATACCATCTTCACCAATAAAAAAAGCATTAAAGGATAATGGTTTTGGTGAAAATGTCAGCGTTAAATTTGATTTTTCAGGAATTCAACCAGTTTTTAGTATAATTGCAGAAAATGTAGATGAAAATCAAAAGGATAAGTTTAAGCAGGTTGTAAATGATAGCTTAAAAAATATAGTACAAAATGGTTTTGATGATCAATTATTAAATTCAATTTATAAAGTATATGAATTAAATAATCGTATGGTAAAAGGTGATTATGCTCTTGCTTATGATGTGCTTATTATGAGGAGCTGGATGCATGGAGGAGACCCTGTTGCTTATTTAAATGTAGATTCTGATATTGCAAATATAAAAGAAAAAGTTAAACCTGAACATTTTAAAGAGCTTATAAAGACTTATCTATTAGATAATAAAAGTTCATCTTTAGTAGTTTTAAAACCAGTGACAGGTCTTGAAAATAAGAAAGAATCCGAGTTAAAGTCTAAACTTGCAGCATATAAAGCATCACTTTCTAAAGATAAACTTGATTCATTAGTTAAAAGTACTCAGGATCTAAAAAAGTGGCAAAATACACCACCTACTAAAGAAGAACTAGACACTCTTCCGACTCTTACTCGAGAAGATATAAGTACGAATACAAAAGAATATAAAACAGTGGAAAAAACAGAAAGTGGAGTTAAGGTTTTAGAACATCCTGTATATACTAATGGTATAGATTTTACTACATTATATTTTGATACCAGTACAGTACCTCAAGACAAACTTGGATATGTCTATTTGCTAAGTAATGTTCTTGGTAATATAGCTACAAAAAACTATTCTAAAGATGATTTAAGAGAACAAACTTTAATTAATAGTGGAGGAATTACGCTTTCTCCAGGATGTGTAGTGAATCATGAAGATAGTAATTTGTATTATCCAAAGATGACAATTACATTGATGCCTTTAAATGAAAATTTGAAAAATGGTTTTGACATTTTAAATGAGATGATATTCAACAGTAATTTAAATGATAAATCTCGTTTAAAAGAAATAATAAGCAATTTAAAAATTCAAAGAGAACAGCAGTTAGCGTATAATGGAAATTTATTGGGGAGAGAAAAACTATTATCGTATATGTCTGAATCTGGTAAATATAATGCTTATAAAGATGATGGGTTTTATTCTTTATTATGTGACTTAGATAAAAACTTTGATAGCAAAAGTGATGAAATTATAAAAAATTTGAAGGAAGTTAGGGATCTTGTATTCAACAAAAAAGATTTAATAGTGAGTTTCACTGGCAACGAAGAAAATTATAAAAACTTTGCTGATAATTTAAAACCTTTTTTATCTGATTTGAAAAATGAAAATCTTCAAAAATATAAATATAGTTTTGATAGTTCAACAATAAATGAAGGGCTAATTATTCCTTCAACTGTTCAATATGTGTATAAAGGTGGAGATCTTAAAAAGTCAGGTTATACTGAAAATGGTAAATTTAAGGTCCTTGAAAACATATTAAATATGGATTATTTGTCTCCTATTATAAGGGAGAGAGATGGAGCTTATGGAGCTTATATGGGAGTAGATAATGGTAAAGTTATGTTTTTTTCTTATAGAGATCCTAATCTTCAAAAGACCATAGATACCTTTAATCAAACACCTGAATTTTTGAAGAATTTCAATGCCGATGAGAAACAAATGACTAATTATATAATAGGTACAGTAGGACAGGAGGATAATAAATATAGTGAATTAAATCAATATTATGGAGCTGCTGCTGACGGAATTATAGCTGATGACTTGTATTTAACAGGAACTAAGCAGTCAGATTTAGAAAAGGAGAGAAAAGAGCTTATATCTACAACAGCAGAAGATATAAGGAATTTTGCACCAGTTATGGATGCAGTTTTAAAGCAAAATTATCTTTGTGTTGTAGGTGGAGAAACAAAGATAGAAGAAAGTAAGAAAAATTTTATGACTATAAAAAATGTATTAACTTCTAAAGAAGAAAAAGGGAATATAATAAATATGGAGAAGAAAGAAAATGTATCTTCAAATAAAACATGGACATTTAAATTTGCAAAAGATTTAGATGAAGTAACAGTAAATACTGCTAATGTATATGTATTAAATGATAAAAATCAACAGATTAAGGTGAATGTATCTTATGATAAAAACAATAAGGCTATTAAAGTGGCACCAGTTGATTCTTATGAAAAGGGTAAAAAGTATACCATATTTATAAAAGATATTCAGTCTGTTCAAAAAGATAAAACGCCAGCTAAGCTTATTGCTCCTGTAAATATGGAGTTTGTAATTGAAAAGTAAATAAAGCTCATAATTTATATAATAAGCATATTGCGACACAACTTTTTAGGTGGAGTCCGCATTGAATATACGGTGTATAAAAGCCAACCGTTTATTAAGGAGCTCTAATGCTTAAAATTTAAAAAATCTCTACCCGCTCAAATGTTCCGTCCTGGGCCTTTTGCGGCTTGAATCCTCCTGATTCAAATTACGAGATTTCTTAAATTTTAGGCATAAGAGCTCCTAAATTCTCTCAAAAGCTTTTATACACCGTATATTCAAAGTTCCCTCCACCTAAAAAGTTGTGTAGTAACTATTGTAATTCTAATATGAAAAATTGCTTATAATACATTATAATTATAGCTCTTCAGAAAAAAGCGTAGCTTTCATAATACTTATAATCTAGTTTATGTATATTTCATCTGTTTTAATAATATTCTATGGCGCAGCCTGCAAAAATAATAAGTTGATTGATTATTAACTGTATTTAAAATACTTGTATGTTTTTGCGTTATATTTTTCAACAATCTGAATGATAAGTCTCTTTTAAGACATTTCCACAGAATAGAATTAAACTAAATATACTAGTCCAACATCAGGCTACGCCTTGATTTTAAGCGTTATAAATTATAGTCATAAATATGATTGTGGCTTACTAAAATTACTTATAGCAATGTAATTATGTACATCCACTTGAAGTTGCTAGTTTGAATTTTAACTTTTATGCAGTGATATATGATAAGGGTGTCATCACATTAGCTAAATTGTTTTAGTATTATTCTTAGCGTGAAGATTGGGAAAGCCTTAGAACTTTAGTCCTGTTTGAGGGAACCGAGTTTGACAAAGTTCTTAGGTTTTCCAAATCTTCAAGCTTTAGAATAATTAAAACATTTAGCCGTGATGACACCCTTATCATATATCACGGAATGAAAGTTAAAATTCAAACTTCCACTGCACCTTTATGTCGCAATATTTTTATAAAGTCTATATTTTACTTGGTAACATCTAAGCTAAAAAAAGAATTTGCTACATTAGCAAAAGAAACAGCGTTTGAAATTATAGCAGGATGAAAGCCGGCATCAAACAAATGCATTTTCCCGTTTTTAACTTTAGAGATTATATCTGAATATTTTTTTTCAAAATCCTTTTCTAACATTTCATCTTTTTTACTTCCAGTGAGTAATATTTCGGGTTTTAGACTTGTTAGCGGTTTTCCAAATAATTTAGTATTTTCCTTGGCAAACTCACAAAAAGCATTTGTATCATTATCAATAACTTGTTCCCAATCGTTACCGTTACATAAAGAATAAAAATATCTTGCTTTATCAATTTGTTTTGATAATTCACGTTGTTCTCTAAGTTGATTACAAAAATTTGGTTCTAAAGTTTCTCCATTAAAGCTATCAGCAATTACTTTCATAACTAGGTCAGGTCTTTCAAGACATACATTTAGTGCAGTCCATGCACCACCGCTTGTACCTATAATATTTACTTTTTTATAGCCTAAATGCTCTATAAGTTGTATTACCTGCATTGCTTCATCAAACCACAAGTTTACAGGAAATTTGTTTAAGCGTTGGGAACGTCCATATCCTAAAAAATCTATTAAAACCAACTTATATTTATCTTTATACAAATTAAGGACAGCTTCAAACATTTTTGAAGAAGCAGTATTTCCATGCAGCAAAAACAGGGGAGTACCTATTCCTACTTCTTCATAATAAATATTTTTGTTGTTGTACTTAAAATATGACATGTCAATCATCACCTCTCTTAATATTTACATTTAGATTGTATCATTGTGTAAATATTAGAGCTACCTCATACATTTTTTATATTAAGTTATTATGTGCAATAGCTTTGCTAATTACACATTTTTGTACCTACTCCCATAATCAACCCACCTTTCATTTATTGATTAATATTTAAAAATGAAAATACTAAGCACCTTAACTAAAAACTAAAGTACTTAGCAAATATAAGTATTTGAATAATAAGTATTATAGGTATTCCAATTGTAAATCTTTTATGCTTGGTTTTATGTCTAAATAAATACATGCCTGTAAGTATGCCAGGACTTCCAAGAAGCAGTGCTGTGATAAAGAGAGTTTTTTCAGGTATTCTCCATTTGCCTTTTTGAGATTTACTTTTATCAGAATGCATCAAAAATATTCCATATAAATTTATAAGTAATATATAACATAAAAAAATTTTCATGGTTCATGTTTATATACTTTTTAAAGTATAATTCCTTTTGGAATCCTCCTGTTCGTAATTACTTGCATTTTTCACTTAAATCTTTAAATATAGCTTCTACACCTTTACCCCAATTTTTATCTTCAGCATAGCTTTTACCAACCCATAAAAATGGATCTGAATCTTTAGGCATATCTTTAGATAAATTGATAACAGTTCTTGCAGCTATTTTTGAAGCATCTTTTATATCTGTATTATACTCCTGCCAGCTGTGAAAAACGTTAAAAGGGTTATTGGCAATTTTAGAAGCAAACTTTGTATCTTCAGGTACAAAGCTTTGTTCTTGTCCAGTTATTGCAAAGAGTACTAAGGGATTTAAATTAAATTCTTTTGCAACGGACATAATAGTAGAAAAATAAGGCTCCTTTACAAGTAAAGATTTATGTAGAGTTAAAAACCTTTTTAATTTTACTTCATCTATATCTTTATATTTCATGTAATCAGGAAGATGAGCATTTGAAAATTTACTATTAGTATTTTGCAGCAAACCTTGAGAAATACTTTTTTCCTTGAAAGAGTAAAATTTAAAATTACTTTTAGAACTCATACTATAAGCAACTTTACTTATAGGATAAAACATAATAAGAAATATTATACCGCCAAAAGTAATAATAACTCTGCTATTAAATTTCAATTTTTTCAAATATTTTAAAGGAGTATTTGAAAATTTGTAAAGAGGAGTATTATTTTCAACATTAATGGTGTTGTCAGGTATATTAACCATCAGTTCATTATCATCAGTATTTTTAACTTTTTGTTTATCTTTAACTTCTTCTTTAACACCTAAATATGACTTCAAATCTTCATCTTTAATTGGGTTGTCTATATTTAAGTTAACCCAGTTTGTTAATAGGCTTGTACAATTAGTTTTCAATTTATTTTCCATCAAACAGCAATTGAAAACATCATACATAGTAATTGAGGTCTTATTTTTGGCAAAGGTATTTTTTAGTATATTTACTTTTATAGAAGACTTATATTCATCTGGTATTCCTTCCAATTTTGTGTATAGTATATGATGAATAGTGTTTGAAAGCATACTAGCTCTTTCTTTAGTTTGATTTTTAGCATACTTTTTATCAATATAATTTTTAAAATTTTGAATATCATCTCTATTTATAACTTTTTTTGCTTTTAATTCATCTGTAAATTTATCCATAGTTTTCACAACCTGTAAAAAATATTATATCGTATTATAATTTTATCGTAGTTTTAAAAAAAAACTTTATATTAGCACTATTATATAATATTTTAAAGGAAAGTGAAAACTTTTGTAGAATAACTTATTACGGAGGTGGGATGTATGCTAAATAATTTGCAAGGTGAATTTAATACATTTGATGGTATCAAACTATTTTATAGTAAGGATATAGTAGATTCTGCAAAGGCAGTGGTTATAATAGTGCATGGCCTTTGTGAGCATTTAGAAAGATATAATTATTTTACAAAAAAATTAAATGATTTTGGTTATACAGTTTATAGATTTGATAATAGAGGTCATGGAAAATCTGGAGGAGAAAGAGGCTATGTAGAAAATTTCCAAGATTTTTTTAAGGATGCAAATGAATTAGTAGATATGGCTTTAGAAGAAAATGAAGGATTGCCTGTATTTATGTTTGGGCACAGTATGGGAGGCTTTATTACAGTAGGTTATGGAATGAAATATAAAAATAAATTAAAGGGCCAAATATTATCAGGGGCTGCAATTACAGAACCTTATGCTTTTAAAGACTTAAAAAAGGATAACTATTTTGAAAAACATCCAAGAGAAAAATCACCTAATGCTTTATCTAAATTTATTTGTAGGGATGAGAATGTAGTTAAAGATTATGATAATGATCCTCTTGTACTTAAAGAAACTAACATAAAACTTTTAGGAGAAGCATTTATAAAAGGCTCTAAATGGATTAGTGAGAATGTTAAAAACTATGAGTATCCATGCCTTATACTTCATGGAGAAATGGATAGAATAGTTAAAAATGAAGCTTCTAAATGGATGTTCAGTAATATACACTCTGATGATAAATCTATTAAGATATATCCAAAATGTTATCATGAGATACTAAGTGAAAAAGAGGAAAAAGATGGTGTTATAGAGGATATACATAAGTGGATTGAAGAGAGAATTTAAAGAATTTTTGTAAATAATTTAATTTAACTGGTACAAAGTATTCTCATTATGTAGTATACTAATATGGGTTTAAATTTAAAGACAGGAGAAGCTTAATGGGAAAAAAAATAAATAATTTAATTAAAATAATTGTTGTGATAGTTTTATTTTGTGGGATTTTTGGTATAGCAAAATATTATATATATAAACATGATCATATAAACATAAAAAATATTGATATGACTCTTTATATTGATACTACAGATAATGTAAGTAAAGATAAACTTCAAGTAAATTGGAAACAACTTGCTGCTATTGATGGTGTTAGGTATAAAAATGATTTTTCAAAGGTGAGTGGAGAAAATATAACGAAACTGGCAAGTATGTTTTTAGTAAAGAATACATCAGTGCATAATGTTGGAAATAGTAAATATAAACTTTTAAGTTTAGATGAAGTTTTGGACAAGTTATCTTTAAAAAAGGGTGAAAAGGAAAAGGTATATAGATATTTAAAAGATTTAGATTCTGTAGCGTTAAATAGCAAATTAAAGGATGATCCTTCTTATAAAAAATTTATAGATGAGTTAACTCCAGAAGCAATTGACATATATAATAAATATGGTATTTTACCTTCTGTAACTATATCACAAGCAATATTAGAGTCAGGTTGGGGAAAGTCAGAACTTACTTCCAAATCTAATAATTTATTTGGTATAAAAGCTGACAGCAGTTGGAAGGGAAAAAGCATAATTATGAAAACTTCTGAGTATTATAATAAAATTATAAAGGATTCCTTTAGAGTTTATGCTAGTAAAAGTGAGTCACTAAAGGATTATGGCGATTTTCTTTATAAAAATAAAAGATATAAGGACAAAGGTGTTTTGTCAGCTTTAAATTATAAAGATCAAGCAGAAGCTATAGAAAAAGCTGGATATAGTACTGTACAAGATAAAAAAGGTAACGAAATTTATGCAGATTTAGTGATAAAAATAATAAAGGAGAACAATCTTCAACTTATAGACAATAAGATTCAATTAGAAAAGAGTCAAGCATTATCTAAGTGATTAAATAGTGCAAAGTTGTCTATAATTAGAAATACAAAAGTATTTAGTGCCACAGCAGGGATACACAAGGTGGCAGCAAAATAGGCACTTGAATTTCAAGTGCCTATATAAATTTTAACATATTCTTGGAAGAGCATATTTGTTACGCGTCAAATTATTTAAGCTATTCAAAGTCAAATTATTTCAACCTAAATTAAGTAATAATATGGTAAAAATGCAGATTAAATAATCTTACGATAGAAAAAAATATGTAAAAAGTCAAATTAAATCAACCTTTCTTCACAATATCCACAATGTATAAAATATGAAAATTAGACAATTAATATAGGTATAAAAAAACACTGCCAAGTAAGCAGTGTTTAAAATTAAATTGTAAGGTCAATTTCGCTTTGAGCTTTATAAACTATTTCAGCATTAATAGAGGAAAGTTTTTGATTAGCACCAGAAATAAGACACATTCTCGTTAGAGAATTTAAAGGTCTTATAGAGCCATTTGTGGTTGAATACATAAGTTCAAATGCATCATCAGTAAAAATAGGTTCTATGCAGCCTGCGGCTTTAAGCATTGAAATTATGTAGGGTTTACATTCTTCTGGCGTTAGCCCTCGTAAGCAATAATTCATTAAAATTCGCTGGCGCAGCGCTTCATGAATTTGTCTGCTGAGTTGAAGTAAAAAGTTAGGTTGACCTGAAAGAATTAGCATAGCATAATTCTTTGAATCCATATTAAAGTTAAATATAATTCTTAAATCATCAAGGATGGAATTGCTTAAAAACTGACATTCATCTAATATAATGACTGGGGTTATATTTTTACTATGACTATAAGTGTATATAGCTTCCTGTATTTGTTTAAACATAGTAACTTTTTTACAGGCAGGAATTATTCCAAGACCATCACAAAGAGCTCTGTAAAAATCCATGACCGTTAAGGTCGAAATAGGAATATATATACATTTATATAAATTGGGGTTGAGTGAATTTACAAAATAACGGAGTAGGAAAGACTTACCTACTCCGGGTTCACCAGTAAGTACACCAATGCCCAAAACAGATTTTAAAAATTCTAATCTGCTTAATGCGTGATTAAAGTCTTGGAATTTAAAGCTGTGTGTTAAATCAATATTTTTATCAAATGGGTCAAAGGTTAACCCATAAAAAGTTTTATACATAATATCAACCTCCGGTTAGTTAGCTTTAAAGGCAGAAAAATCAACAGAATCATTATTAGATCTTCTAACCTTTGAGTTATCAATTTTTTTTAGTGGGAAAATAGTATCTGTAAGCTTAGCATCTTCAGAGAAGATGTATGCTTTATCAAGTGAAGTAGGATCATAACGAATATTTATTTTTTCTCTTACATACTTTAATGGAACTTCAAATAATTTAGTTCCTATGGATACTGTGGAGTCATTTTTAACAGTACGTTGAACTTTATATAAAAATAAATGATCAAGTTCACTTTTAGAGGAAACAAACCTTAAATTTTCAATATTATTCATATATTTATCAAAGGGTGTAGAATTTATTGATGAATGAAAGGTTTTGTTATAGTGATTAACATAAGTCAATAGAGATTCATTCAAAATGTCTATTGACTTAAAATCACCCCAGTTTATTGAATTCATCCATTGTTTTTGCATTGTTTGAAACCACCTTTCAATTTTACCTTTCGATTGAGGAGAATATGGCCTAGCAAAGCTTAAAATAGACCCAAGTGAAGCACATATAAGTTGAAACTGTTCACTTTTATATATCTTTCCGTTATCAACAAAAACTTTTTTAGGAATACCTTTAGATGCTACCGCATCTTTAAAAACAGCCATAAGAGACAATAAATCATCTTTAAAAAATACTTTACATCCAACAATAAGCCTACTAGCATCATCAAGGAAAGCTATAATATAAGTTTTATATTTTCTGCCTTGAATAGTGAGATAAGGTCCAACAGATACATCAGACTGCCAACATTCATTCGCATATTCAAATTCAAAGGCTCTTCTATCTTGAGGCGCCAGCTTTTGAGGTGCTATATTAGCCTGTTTTATGAATCTAGTTATTGTAGAAAGAGATATATTGTTTTCATTTTCAAATCCTTTGGCAATAACTTCATGATATATATGTTTAGCAGTTTTTTTGGGGGAATTAATTTTGCAGTTTATAATGAACTGCTTTGTTTCTTGCGAAATTTTTCTTGAACAACCTTTGTCATCTCTTGTTTTAGGATATAAACCGTCTATACCATGTTTCCTATATAAGGTTAACCAACCTTTAATTGTAGCCGGAGAATACTCTTTTCTTCCGCCGTTAGGCATAGTATAAGATTTAGCAGC
Organism: Clostridium sp. JS66; assembly: GCF_033561535.1. Lineage (NCBI taxonomy): Bacteria > Bacillati > Bacillota > Clostridia > Eubacteriales > Clostridiaceae > Clostridium > Clostridium sp. JS66. The sequence continues at coordinate 2,879,226 of NZ_CP131467.1, forward strand.
AATTTCTGATAAATATTCTTTAACAGAAGATTGAGTAAAAGTATTAGTGATTATAGGTGCAATTAGAGAGTATCTAAACAGAGCTATTTTTTGGCTTAATTCATGAGATATCATAATTAAATGCCTCCTTCAACTTTGAGTTTATTTTCATTTTTAATTATGTACCTCAATAATCAGCCTTAACCGTTAAAAGTTGTGTGGAAAAATATAAGAACTTCAAAATAAAATTTAAAAGTTGAGACAAGTTTTAAGTAAATAAGCATTAAAAAAATAAGAAGTGTTTAATTTGATAAAGGGCAAAAAAACTAAAGCTTCTGTAATTAAGGTTTACAGAAAAAATATTTAGGCATATCTAAGAAAAATCTTAAATTAAAATCATATCTTAAACGTGAAAAATCAGTAATCATTGTAAGTAAATTGGATGGAAAAACATTTTTGGTATCAGGGCAAAATATTTTAAGTTGTGCAAAAAATAGGCGAATAGCCGTTAAAGAAGTTATTAGTCTGCTTTTCCAAAATGATAAATGAGTTTTGTTTATGGATAACATACAATTTATAGAGTTAACAAACTTAATAATTTTGCTAAATGAGTAATTAAATTTAAACATAATAATAAGGCAAGTTAATATAACATGATAGGTGTATTGTCTATAAGGTATTATGAAACTTGGAATAAGAGAGTACGTCTTATGGCATGATTTGCACCTATATCTAATGATAACTACTCTATAAGCTTTGTTAAATGTAATCAAATTTCTATAGTAGAATCCATGTCTATATAGTTTTCCTTCATATCCGCATGCTTCGCATCCATATTTTATGGGAAACCTATTATACTTATTAAGCTTATTATATTTTCTTATGCCGTAAGGCATCTTTATTATTTCTATCACTTTTTTTCAGTCCTATAAAATTTTTTTATATTTTTAAATTATAGTCAGATTAAATAATCTTATTCTTTTTGTGTCAGATTATTTAATCTGACGTAAAAAGAAAGGCTATTATAATTTACTTTTTTTGAACCTGTTATTAAGCAAATAAATTGCTTAATAACACATATTCAGATGGCATGTCTATAATTTTTTTCCCTCCTATAAAAGTATTCATATATACTTTTGCAGAGTCTTCAGCTAATACTTTCCCTATAATAGATGCATTGATTCCTAAAGGGTGCTGCTTCATTTTACATAAAACTGCATAAGCATATTTTTCAGGTACAAAACAACAAAGTTTTCCTTCATTGGCAAGATACAGAGGATCAACTCCAAGTATTTCACAAGCATCGTTTACTTCTTCCTTTATAGGAATGAAATTTTCTTCTAGTTCAATAGATATATTGCTAGCTTCTGCAATTTCATTTAGTACTGCAGCAAGGCCTCCTCGTGTAGCATCTCTAATTACATGTATGTAAGGACATATGTCTAACATTTCACTAACTAGAAAATTTAAAGGAGCACAGTCACTTGATAAATTACCGTAGAATTTTAAATTATTTCTCTCACACATAATTTCTATACCATGATCGCCTAAAGTCCCATTAACAATAATTATATCTCCAATTTCAGCATTTGAAGCTTTTATATTTACATTATCATAAATAAATCCTATTCCTGAAGTATTAATAAAAATACCATCTGCACTGCCTTTGGGAACTACTTTTGTATCACCAGCAACAATTTGTACATTAGCTTTTTTGCAGGTTTCAGCCATGGATTTTACTATTATTTCTAAATTTTCTATGGAAAAACCTTCTTCAATTATAAAGGAACTGCTTAGATACATAGGTTTAGCTCCACTTACAGCTAGATCATTTATTGTACCACATATAGATAGCTTGCCTATATCTCCTCCATTGAAGAATATAGGACTTATTACAAAAGAATCAGTGGTGTATGCAATTTTTTTATTGTTTATATTGAGCAAGGCAGAATCGTTTAATTCATTTAATACATTATTGTTAAAATATTTTAAAAATAAATTATCTATTAAATTGTTAGTTGCTTTTCCACCATCTCCATGAATCAGTGAAATCTTATTTTTCATCTTATTTCCTCCAATTATGATATTTATAATAAGCTGCACAAGTACCTTCAGAAGATACCATACATGGACCTACAGGATTTTCGGGAGTACATATTTTTTCAAAAAGCTCACATTGAATAGGGGTGATTTTTCCCTTTAATATATCACTACATTTGCATTTGCTAATTTTAGTACAATTAGGCAATTCAATTTTAAAATGCTTCATGGCATCAAACATTTCATAGTTTTCATTGAACTCATATCCACTTTTAGCAATGACTCCAAATCCACGCCAATTGCTGTCTACTACTTTAAAAACTTTTTCTATGTATTTTAAAGCATTTATATTTCCATCATATTTAACAACTCTTTTATAGCCATTAATTATTTTAGGGGTGTTATTATGAATCAATTGTAAGATTATTTTTATACTTATAAGCATATCTGTAGCTTCAAAGCCCGTTATAACTCCAGGTATTTTATAGTTAGCACATAAAAAACTATAGGGCTTTTCTCCAATAATGGCACTTACATGACCTGGAAGGAGAAATGCATCTATATTAATTTTCCTATCTTCTAGTAAATTTTTAAGTACAGGAACAACTAATTTATGAGAAGTTAGAAAAAATAAATTTTTTATATTATTATTTTTAGCTTCAATAGCTGTTACAGCTGTCATAGGAGTTGTAGTTTCAAAACCTACAGATAAGAAAATTATATTTTTAAAAGGATTTTTTTTAGCTAGTATTAAAGCATCCATAGGAGAATAAACAATTCTTATGTCGCCACCTTCTGATTTTCTTTCCATTAATGAAGAGTTTTTTCCAGGAACTTTCATCATATCTCCAAAGGTAGCTATAATAACATTTTCAATGTGAGAGAGGTTTATTGCAGCATCAATGTAATTTTCAGGAGTGACACAAACAGGACAACCAGGTCCAGATATTAATTTTATATTTGAAGGCAGTACATCATTAAGTCCATATTTAAATATAGACATAGTATGAGTACCACACACTTCCATGATGTTTATTTTTTCATTTGCTATATTTTCAATGGATTTTATAATTTTTTTAGCATAATAACTATTTCTAAATTCGTCAACAAATTTCATGTTCACCTATCTCCTTGAGTATTTGCAATGTTCTAAAAGCTTCTTTTTCATTTATAATTTCAATGGCACAGCCAGCATGTACAAGTACATATTCACCAACCTTTACATCAGGTACTAAGTGAATAAATATTTCACGCTGCAGTGCACCTATTTTTACTGTTCCTCTATTTTCTTTACGGTTTATAAGTTTACCTGGTACAGCTAAACACATATATAACCTCCAAATTATATTATTTAATACTTGTATAATATACAGATTAAATTTAAAACTTTACAGTTTACTTTATACTTATTTAAATTTAAAAAACTTTATACCATTTAAAAAGGCATAATAATTTTTTATTTTTTTGAAGATGCCTTATGTTTGAAAAATAATTACTAGTAATATGAATTGAATTTTCAGTAATAAATTTAAGGTTTTAAAATATATTTACATTGAAGATTATAAGAGGGGGAAATTTATGAACAAACGAACTTCTCAAGAACTTAAGAATATGCTTCAAGAAATAAATCGTTATAAAAAAATGATTAATGCTTCTATATGCCCTTATGAAAAAATACGTTTGATAAATACAATAGCCTACAAGGTAACAGAAATTTTAGATAATATAAATATGGATGAAGATATGGAAAGGGAAATGGTGACTCAATCATCAAAGGAATTTACTATTGAAGAATTAGCTAAATATGATGGTTCTATGGGAAAACCTGCCTATGTGGCAGTAAATGGTATAGTTTATGATTTAAGTCTTATCAGTGTTTGGGGAGGAGGAACTCATTTTGGACTGTATGCAGGTAGGGACCTTTCAAAGGAGTTTAAGAGTTGCCATGGTAATAAAGTCGAAATATTAAAAAACCTTCCAGTTGTAGGCAGAATTAAGTGAATGTTTTAATTTATAATAAATTTAATTTTATCAGAGAAATGCATAGGGGGTATAAATTTTGCCTTTAATGAAACTTGTATATGAAGCTATAGATAAAATCAATAGAGGATTAATTAAGAAACCTAATTTTATTTGGCTTGAATGTACTGGATGTGAGGGAAATATAATTTCTTTTCTCAATGCAGATAAACCAGATTTTAAGTATTTTCTCAATGAAATGGTAAATTTAAAATACAGCAATAGTTTAATGCAGCCCGATGGAGAAAGAGCTTATGAAAATTTTCTAGAAACATTGGATACAGATTTTATACTTGGAGTAGAGGGAGCTATTACAGAAAAAGATAGTGGATTTTATACATTGATGGCATATTATAATGGAAAACAAATATCTGCAGCAGAAGGAGTTAGCTTAGCAGCAGGAAAGACAAAAAAAATAATAGCTATAGGGACTTGTGCTTCCTTTGGAGGAATATCTGCTGCAAGACCAAATCCTACTGGTTGTATGAGTTTAAGTGGATTTTTAAATAGTAAGGTTATAAATGTTCCTGGATGCCCAGCAAATCCTTTATGGGTTATAGGTACTATTGCTAGTTTAATTTTATATGGTGACGTGGATGTGGATGCCAAAGGAAGACCTTTAATGTTTTATAGAGAAACCAATCATACTGATTGTCAAAGACGTTCATATTTTGATAATAATATATTTGCAAAAAAACTTGGGGAGCACGAATGCATGTTTAAGCTTGGATGTAGAGGCCCTATAACAAAAGCTTATTGTCCTTTAGGAAAGTGGAATTCAAGAATGAATTGGCCTGTAGAAAATAATACTCCTTGTATAGGTTGTGCTAATGAATATTTTCCAGATGGTACAGAGCCTTTTGTAAGGTATTAAGGGAGGGAAGCTGTTATGGCTACAAGGATAACTATAGAACCAATAACTAGAATTAGTGGACCTTTAAGTATAGAAGTTGAAATTGAAAAGAATAAAATAGTAAATGTTAAAAGCAGTGGAGTATTGTTTAGAGGTTTTGAAAGTATGTTAGAGGGAAGGCCTCCTTTAGATGCTGTATATTTTACTGAAAGAATATGCGGCATATGTTCAACTGCACATGGAGTGGTGGCAAGTTTAGCTCTTGAAGATGCTTTAAAGGTAAAACCAGATGAAAATGGAGTAAGGGTAAGAGATTTTGCTCATGGAGCTGACTTTATTCAAAATATCATAAGGCAGATTTGCCTTTTTGTATTTCCTGATTATGTTAAAATAAAGGAGGTTCCAGGAAGTATAGATTATGATTTTAGACTTCCAGATAAGTTAACACGAAAAATTAGCGAGGACTATTTAAAAGCATTAGAATATAGTCGCTTTGCTCATGAAATGGTAGCTATTATTGGAGGGAAAGCTCCTCATAGTCATGGTGTATTTGTAGGAGGAACTACTGCAAATTTGGATGCTTCTAAAATAATAAGACTTAAATATTTGCTGCAGCAAATTTATGAATTTATATGTACAGATATGATTGAGGATATAAATATTATATCAGCATATTATCCGGAATATTTTAAAATGGGAGCAGGAACAAAGAATCTTTTGACATTTGGTTTATTTAATGATTTGCCTGAAAAGGAATTAGTTTATGTTTATCCTTCTGTATATATTGATGATAAAAAAAGTAGCTTGGATGTAGATGCTATAAAAGAAGGTGTAGAATATTCCTGGTATAAGAATACAAAATCCAACACAGTGCCTTCTGAAAAACCTTCAGAATTAGATATTAAGAAACCTGGAGCTTATACCTTTGTAAAAGCACCTAGATATAAAGGTAAGGTTGCACAGGTAGGTCCCTTAGCTCGTATGATTTTATCTGATAACTATAAATACAGCGTATCAACTATGGACAGATTAATTGCTAGGGTACTGGAAGGAAAGTTATTATCAGAAAAAATGCTTAAGCTTTTGGATTTTATAACCCCAACAAATGCAGTTCAAAATCAATATATAATTCCTGAAAGTGCAGAAGGAAAAGGACTTTATGATGCAGTAAGAGGAGCACTTGGACATTGGATAAAAATAGAAAATGGAGTTATAAAAAATTATGATATAATCACGCCAACAGTATGGAATCTTTCACCTAAAGATAGTATGTTACAGCATGGAGCTATTGAAGAATCACTAATAGGTACTGAAATTGAAAATGTAAAAAGTCCTGTGGAAATAGGAAGAATAATTCGTTCTTTTGATCCTTGTATATCTTGTGCAACTCATGTAACTACAGATTGCTGTAAAGACTATAATATTGAAATTGTATAAGGCAATTTAAAAATTATGCGGCGCAAGTGTGCAGTGGAAGTTTGGATTTTAACTTTTAGTCCGTGATATATGCTAATTGTGTCATCACGGCTAAATGTTTTAATTATTCTAAAGCTCGAAGATTTGGAAAACCTAAGAACTTTGTCAAACTCGGTTCCCTCAAACAGGACTAAAGTTCTAAGTCTTTCCAAATCTTCGAGCTAAGAATAATACTAAAACAATTTAGCTAATGTGATGACACAATTAGCATATATCACTACCTAAAAGTTAAAATCCAAACTAATAACTTCAAGTGTACACATATAATTACATTGTCATAGATAATTTTAGTAATTCAAAATTATATTTAGTCATAACTTATAACACTTAAAATTAAGGCGGAGCCTGTTGATGTACTAATATATTGAGTTTAAAAATCAGTTGTTTTCTATTTTATAGAAATACCTCGAAAGAGATTGATCTATTAGATTGTTGAAAAATATAATATCAAAACATGTAGATATTTTAAACATATTTAATAATTAACAAATATATTATTTTTGTAGGATATGCCGTAGGATATTGTTAAAAGTTGCGTCGCAATGTGCTCAAAATATGATGTGTATTTTTTGGGGAGATGGTAAAATTGCATGAGATATCCATAATGGAAAGCACTATAGATATTGTACTTAAAAAGGCTGGGGAATGTAACTTTAAGACTATAAGAAAAGTTACATTAAAAATTGGGGAGTTGTCAGGAGTAATGGATGAGGCTTTAAATTTTGCGTTTAATGAGCTTAAAAATTACTCTATGCTAAGGGATGCAGAGCTTTGTATAGATAAAATAAAAGCAAAAGCTTATTGCAAAAACTGTGATATAAATTATGATATAGATCATTTTAATAAATTTTGTCCCATTTGTGCAGAGTTTCCTGCAAAGATTGTAAGTGGATATGAATTATATTTATATTCCATAGAAGGAGAGTGAAATATGAGTGAAATTAAAGTTATTGTAAACATGCTTCATACTAACGAAGAAATTGCTTTAGAAAATAAAAAGATTTTTGATGATGAAGATATATTTGTAATAAATTTAATGAGTGCTCCGGGTTCAGGTAAAACTTCTATACTTGAAAAGTTAATTTGCAACATTAAAAAGCATTTAAATATAGCAGTAATAGAAGGTGATATATATACTACTAAGGATGCAGACAGAATAGAAGCTAAAGGAGTTCCAGTTGTACAAATAAATACTTCAGGAGCTTGTCATTTAGATGCAGATATGATAAGAAATGCAGCGCTTAATTTAGATTTGAGAAACTTAAATATGATTATTATAGAAAATGTAGGAAATTTAGTGTGTCCTGCAGAATTTGAAGTAGGAGAAGATATGAAAGTATGTGTACTCAGTGTAACAGAAGGAAATGATAAACCCTTAAAATACCCACTTATGTTTGAAAAAAGTGAAGCATTGATTTTAAATAAAATAGATTTAATACCTTTTACCGATTTTAGTAGTGAGGAATTTTATAAGGATATCAATACAGTAAATTCTAAAATTAAAATTTTTGAGACTTCCTGTACTAAGAATAAGGGTATAGATGAATTATGCAATTGGATTTTACAAAAAGCCAATGAAAAATATTAATATGAAAAAAAAAGTAATAGGCATAGGTAATAAACTTATGCTGGATGATGGTGTAGCTATCTTTGTGCTTCAAAATATAAAAAATGATTTGGAGTATAATGGTATAGAAGTTATAATTGGAGAAACAGATGTGGATTTCTGCTTTTCCAAGTTAAATAATGTTGATGAATTTTATATTGTGGATTCCTATTTTTCTGGTAAGATTCCTGGCACTTTGACGTTTAAGAAAATTAAAGAAGTAAAAAAAATAAGAAAGCATTGTGCTGTACATTCTTTAGGGTTAATGGATTTAATTGATATATATGGAATAGAAGTAAAAGGTTATTTTGTAGGAATAGAAGTAGGAAGAATAGATATGAATATAGGATTGAGTAATGACTTACAGGTGAAATTTAAAGATGTATGCAGCAAAATATTGGAGTTTATGATAAATGATAAAAATTAGATTTATATTAAAGAAAAGGCTATAAAGCAGTAGAAAGAAGAAGAACATTCATTAATAAATAAAATTATTTTAACTGGAAAAGTGTTTTAGACTAATTATAAATATGAAAAATTTTACAAAACTTATTAAGTGGAATTAAACTAAATATATCCAGTAATTATAAATAATAAACATTTTTATTTTAAATTTAAATATATAATAGGGCACTTGAATAAATTTCAAGTGCTCTATTTAGAGATTTTGATAAATTTATCTTTGTTTTACCAAGGTAAATCTTCTCTATGATGGTATTTTTTATGATGATAAGGGTAGTAAGGATAATATGGGTAATAAGGATAATAAGGGTAATGTGGATACTTATGATGATAGTGGTGATAAGGGTAAACTCTATCCTCATCAACATCAATATCAACGTCAATATCGTCATCTTCGCTGCGCATTCCCATTCCACAAGAACAATTTGCATTTGCATTTGCATTTGCCTGAGCACCCTGGAATGGCATTGTTGGATAGTAAGGACTTCCTTGGAATGGCATTGTAGCACCCTGGTATGGCATTGCAGCGCCTTGGAATGGTGCAGCACCTTGGAATGGTATTCCAGGGAATCCGCCACCCATCCAAGGAGAACAACTATTCATCCAAGGGAAACAGCAGTTATTCATCCAAGGGAAAAAAGGAATACAGCAGCACCTATTTCTGCAGCGACGACGATGACCGCGGCTTTCATCAACATTAACGTCGATATCAGTATTAATATTCTCGCTATCATTTTGATAGTACATGTACATACCTCCGTAAAATCTATCTTCACTATATATAGTATTAAAAAAGTAAAAAATAGTTACAACTTTTAAAAAAAAAAATAAGACTTTGCAAATGAAATGCAAAGTCTTATTTCTTATGGTATTGTTTTACCTTCTGAAAAAATAAAATAATGCTATAATTATCATTAATATAAATAAAGGTCCAGCAAAAATTATTTTAAATATTAATGCAAAAATTGAAATTACTATACCTATGGCAAAAATAAATGCGAATATAGGTAGGGCTACTGCAGCAAGTACTGAACCTAAGAGTATAAATACTACAGCAGATAAAAGTATTGTTAAGATTATCATAAAAATAAACCTCCAAATTCATATATTTATAAATTTTTTAATTATTCACATAAAGGAGTAATTTACTATGTGTTATGAGGTATATTATACTACGTAATAAAGAAAGTACAAAGTTCAATTGTTGTTAAAACTTCTCAATTTAAAGCAAATTGCAGCATGTACAAAAAAATAGTTAACATTGCGTATAAAAGCTGGTTTTTACTTTGGTATAGTAGTTGTTATGTTTTAGTGAATAGCCTATAAAATATTGAATTAAATATCTATGAAAAATCATAATATTTAAAAAAAGTAAAATTGTTTATTGACATCATAAAAATATATGTTATAATTACAACTAATATCAAGTTAATTTTAACATAAACCAATAAAAATTGTTTTGGAGGGAAAAATCATGAAAAATATCATTGGAAAGGGAATAAGCGGAAAATTTTATTTTTACTTTAGCTGGGGCTATCTCTATTTTAGCGCTGGTTACTTTTTCTGCAAAAAATTATATATTCCTGTTTTCAATGAGTTTAATAGATCGAAATTTAATTGGTGTAAAGAAATGCTATGTGTATAGCACTATACATTTAATTTATTAGTAAGGCTCATTAGAGCCTTACTTTTTTTTATCCATAATGAGGTAAAGTACTCAATAATACCATATATTTTGTGAAAAAATAACAATTTAATCCAAAATTTATAAAAATAATTTTAAGCCGGCAAATAAATTATTTAATATATAAAAAGCAATATACAAAATAATATTTTTAAAATTTTAAGGAGGTTTATTTTATGGTAGTAATTATGAGATGCGATGCAACAAGAGAGGAAATAGCAAGAATAAAAGAGAGAATAGAGATGGAGGGCTGCAGGGTGAACTTAATACAAGGAGAAAATCAATGCATATTAGGAATTATTGGAGATACTACAAAGCTTGATCCTGATAAAATTCAAGCCAATGAATGTGTAGAAAGAGTTACTAAGGTACAACAACCTTTTAAATTAGCAAATAGATTATTTCATCCAAGTAACACAGAAATAAAAGTTAATGATCAAGTAATAGGTGGAGATAAGATAGCTATTATGGCAGGACCTTGTTCAGTAGAAAGTGAAGAACAAATTTTAGAAATTGCAAAAACTGTAAAGGAAAGTGGAGCTGGCTTTTTAAGAGGAGGAGCTTTCAAACCTAGAACTTCACCATACAGCTTTCAAGGACTTAAGCAAGAAGGATTAGAACTTCTTAAGCTTGCAAGAAAACAAACAGGGCTTCCTATAGTAACAGAAATAATGTCTCCTGATATGATAGATACATTTGTTGAAAATGTAGATGTTATTCAAGTGGGTGCGAGAAACATGCAAAACTTTGATTTATTAAAACAACTCGGAAAAACAAGAAAACCAATTCTTTTAAAAAGAGGCTTATCCGCAACTATTGAGGAATTAATCATGTCTGCTGAGTATATAATGGCGGGTGGAAATGAAAATGTAATATTATGTGAAAGAGGCATAAGAACTTTTGAAACATATACAAGAAACACCTTAGATTTAAGCGCTATACCCGCAATAAAAAGATTAAGTCACTTACCTATCATAGTTGATCCAAGTCATTCAGCAGGAATGTGGTGGATGGTAGAACCTTTAGCAAAAGCAGCTCTAGCAGTAGGAGCAGATGGACTTATCATTGAAGTACACAATGATCCAGCTAATGCTAAGTGTGATGGACAACAATCTATAAAACCAGAAAGATTTAAAGAACTTATGGAGGAACTAGCACAAATAGCTAAAATAGAGAAAAAGGCAATCTAAAAATTGGGGGTGATTACATTGGACGAATGTGGTTTTGACTTTAATATAGTTATTGTTGGATTAGGTCTTATAGGTGGATCATATGCTATGGCATTAAGAAAATTAAATCCTTTAAGTATATGTGGTATAGATGTAGATGAAAACTCATTGAAAGAAGCTGCAAATAGGGGAATAATAGATCAAGGATTCACAGATGGAAAAGAAGCATTAGAAAAAGCAGATTTAGTTATTATGGCCACTTACCCTGAAGAGATTGTAAAATTTATGAAAAACAATATAGGTAATTTTAAAAAAGGGGCTGTAATAACTGATACTTGTGGAATAAAGGAAGGATTAATAGATATTATAAATTCCTTCTTGCCTGATGAACTGGATTTTGTTGGAGGACACCCAATGGCAGGCAAAGAATCAAAAGGTATTAAGGTTGCTTCTGATGATATTTTTAATAATGCTAATTATATAATTACTCCTACAGAAAGAAATCGTAAGGAAAATATAATATTAATAGAAAAAATGGCAAGAGCTATAGGATGTAAGAAAGTAATAAGTATATCACCTAAAGAACATGATAAGATAATATCATTTACAAGTCAGCTTCCACATGTTATAGCAGTATCACTTATGGATTCAGATTTTGCAGAAAATAATATAGAAACTTTTACTGGAGGAAGCTTTAAAGATGCTACTCGTGTTGCAGTTATAAATTCTACCTTGTGGTCAGAATTATTCTTCCTTAATTCAGATAATTTGATTACTGAGATAGAAAGATTTCAAGAATCTATAGAAAAAATAAAAAATGCTATAATGTCAGAGGATGAAAATACTCTAAAACATATATTTAAAAATGCTACTGCCAGGAGAAAGAAGATGGTATAGATTATGAAAATAATTGAAGTAAAGCTTAAAGATAATGGTTATAAAATTTATATTGAAAAAAATATTTTTGAAAAGATGGCAGTTTATTTGAAAGAAAATCATAAAAATAAAAAAGTTGTTATAATAACGGATAAAAATTTGGAAAAATTATATGTAAAAGCTTTAAATAAAATTATACAGGATAAAAATTTTAAAACAAAGATTATTTCAATAGAACCAGGAGAAAAAAGTAAATCCATAGATACACTAAAAAAATTGTATGAGGATTTTACTAATTTTAATCTCACAAGAGGAGATTTAATATTAACCTTTGGCGGTGGTGTTGTTGGTGATTTAGGTGGTTTTGCAGCTTCTACATACTTAAGAGGAGTACCATATATACAAATACCTACATCACTTTTAGCTCAAGTAGATAGCAGTGTGGGTGGTAAAGTTGCTGTAGATTTACCTTGGGGAAAAAATTTAGTAGGAAGCTTTTATCAACCTAAAGCTGTTTTCATAGATCCAGAATTACTTAAAACTTTGGATAAAAGATTTTTACATGATGGATTAGCAGAAGTAATAAAATACGGATGCATAAGAGATGAAAGTATATTTAGAGCACTTATGAGTTATAAGGATGATGAAGAACTTTTGGATAATATAGAAAAAATAATATACACATGCTGCAGTATAAAAAAGAAAGTAGTGGAGAGTGATGAGAAGGATTTAGGTGAAAGAATGATTTTAAATTTCGGTCATACTTTAGGTCATGCTGTAGAAGAATATTTCAATTACAGCAAATATACTCATGGTGAAGCTGTTGCCATAGGCATGGCTGAAATAACTAGAAGAAGTGAAGAACTTAACATTACTAAAATTGGCACTCATAATTTTATAGAAAAAATGCTTATGAAGTATGGATTACCATACAAAAGAATAGAAATGGACAAAGAAAAAATACTTCACACAATAAAGTTGGATAAGAAGAGTAGTGGGGAAAATATTAATTTAATTCTTCTAAATAAAATAGGTGAAGGTTTTATAAAAAAAGTGTCCATTAGAGAAATAGAAAATTATATTTAAAAAATAGGGGGCTAAATTTTATGAAATATGTAATGATTAATCCAAGTAAACTCAGTGGAAAGGTGCAAGTTCCAACTTCAAAAAGTGCTTGTCATAGAGCAGTAATTTGTGCAGGTCTTTCAAATGGAATTAGCAATATTTCTAATGTAGTCTTTTCAGAAGATGTAGAGGCTACTTGTGAAGCAATGAAGAACTTAGGAGTAAGAATTAAGAAAGAAAAAGATTCTCTTCAAGTTAGGGGATTAGAAAAGTTGAAACCTGTAAATTCTAGCATGGATTGTTCCGAATCTGGATCAACACTTAGATTTTTAATACCTATAGGAGCAACAACAGGAGAAAAACTTACTTTTAAAGGAAAAGGAAAGCTTGTAGAAAGACCTTTAAAATGCTATTACAATATATTTGATGAACAAAAACTTAAATATGACAATGCAGGTGGAAAACTTCCATTAACTATAAAAGGTAAATTAAAATCAGATGAATATAAAATTAGAGGAGATGTAAGTTCTCAATTTATCAGTGGATTGATGTTTGCTCTTCCACTTTTAGATGGAGATTCAAAAATAATAATTACTACAGAATTGGAATCAAAACCTTATGTAGACTTAACTATAGATATGCTTAAAAAGTACGGCATACAAATAGAAAATAGAGAATATAAAGAATTTATTATAAAAGGAAATCAAAGCTATAAATCATCAGATTGTGAAGTAGAAGGAGATTATTCTCAAGCAGCCTTTTGGCTTGCAGCAGGATTACTTGGAAGTGATATAGTATGTGAAGGACTGGATATAAATTCTCTTCAAGGAGATAAAGCTATACTTAATATAATAGAAAGTATGAATGGAAAAATTTCTATAGAAGGAAATAAAGTAAAAGCTATACCTTCTAAAACAAAGGGAACAATTATAGATGCTTCTCAGTGCCCAGATCTTGTACCTGTATTGACATCACTGGCAGCATTAAGTGAAGGCACTACAGAAATAGTTAATGCAGCGAGACTTAGAATCAAAGAATCTGATAGATTAAGTGCAATAAGTACAGAACTTAATAGACTTGGAGCAGACATAGAGGAAAAAGAAGATGGACTTATAATAAGAGGAAAAGAAAGTCTTAAAGGTGGAGAAGTTCAAAGCTGGAACGATCATCGTATAGCTATGGCACTAGCAGTAGCTTCTATAAAGTGCACGGAACCTGTTATAATAAAAGATGCATCTTGTGTTAAAAAATCGTACCCTGATTTTTGGCAGCATTTCAGAACTTTAGGAGGTAATATAGATGAGTGGAGTTTGGGGCAGTAAAGTAAAGCTTTCTATTTTTGGAGAGTCCCATGGAAAAGCTATAGGAATAAATGTTGATGGTCTTCAGCCAGGTATTGAATTAGATTTAGATTATATAAATAAAGAAATGAAAAGAAGGGCTCCAGGAGGAAGTGAACTTTCTACTCCTAGAAAAGAAGAAGACAATTTTGAAATATTAAGTGGATATTTTAATGGAAAAACTACAGGAACACCTTTGTGCGCTATTATTTATAATAAAAATCAACATTCCAAGGATTATGAAAAAACCAAGAATTTAATGAGACCTTCCCATGGAGATTTAACAGGACATGTTAAATATGAAGGTTTTAATGACTATAGAGGAGGAGGGCATTTTTCAGGAAGGATAACTGCTCCCTTAGTATTTGCAGGTGCTATCTGCAAACAAATATTAGAGAAAAAAGGTATATTTATTGGAAGTCATATAAAAAGTATAGCTAAAATAGAGGATGTAAGCTTTAATATGACTGAAATAGAAAATGAAATCTTAAAAAGTTTAAATGAAAGTAAATTTCCTGTTTTAACTGAAGAAATAGGTATTAATATGAAAAACAGCATAGTAAAAGCTAAAGAAGAAATGGATTCTTTAGGTGGAGTTATAGAGACAGCAGTAAATAATTTACCAGTAGGTCTTGGAGAACCTTTCTTTGACTCTGTAGAAAGTGTTTTATCACATTTGTTATTTTCTATTCCAGGAGTAAAAGGAGTAGAATTTGGTGAAGGCTTTAATATATCAAAAATGAAGGGTTCAGAAGCCAATGATGGATTTTATATTGAAAATGAAAAAATAAAAACCTACAGCAATAATAATGGAGGAATTTTAGGTGGAATTACAAATGGAATGCCTTTAATATTTAAAACAGCTGTAAAACCAACACCATCCATTGCAAGAATTCAAGATACAGTGGACATACAAAAGAGAGAAAATACTAAAATAGAGATAAAAGGAAGACATGATCCTTGTATTATACCTAGAGCACTTCCAGTGGTGGAAGCTGCAGTTGCAATAGCAATAATTCAATTTATAGATTAAGGAAAGTGATAAACATGGAAGATTTAAACTATTTGAGAGAGCAAATTAATGAAATAGATGAAGCATTAGTAGAACTTTTTAAAAAGAGAATGTCGGTAGTTTCTAATGTAGCTCATTATAAAATAGAAAACCACATGGAAGTATTGGATAGTAGTAGAGAAAATCAAATTATAAACAAGCATTTGAAGAAGGTTGAAGATAAAACCTTACAAAACTATTTAAAAGAGTTTCTTGAAGATTTAATGAGTATAAGCAGAGAATCCCAAAAGGAAATACTCTCTAAGGCATCGTGTAATTGTGAGGCGGATGAAGATAGTGAATTTAAAGTAGGGTTTCAAGGGGTTCCTGCTTCATTTAGTCATCAAGCAGTAAATGAGTATTTTGGTAACAATGTAAAGTCAGAGCATTTTAAGAGTTTTAAAGATATTTTTGAAGCAGTACAAAAAGGTGATATAAAATATGGTGTTTTACCTATTGAAAATTCATCAACAGGTGGTATTTCTGAAGTTTACGATCTTATGAGGGAATATGGATTTTATATAGTTGGTGAAAAATGTGTAAAGGTAGATCATAATCTAATGGGAACTGAGAATGCTGAAATTTGTGATATAAATGAAGTTTACTCACATACACAAGGTTTTTTACAGTGTAAAGAATTTTTTGATGATCACAGTGATTGGAGATTAATTCCATATTTTAATACTGCTAAAAGCGCAGAGTATGTAAGCAAGGAAAATTTGAAAAATAAAGCTTGTGTGGCAAGCAAAAAGGCAGCAGAATTTTATGGACTAAAAATTTTGAAGAAAAATATAAATTACAATAGTAACAATTATACCAGGTTTATAATTATAGGAAGAAAAGAAAAATGTGATGTTAGTTGTGATAAGATAAGTGTTATTTTATCAATATCTCATAAGGTAGGAGCCTTGTATAAAATTTTAAAGCATTTTTCAGATAACAATTTAAATATGATGAAAATAGAGTCAAGACCAATTGTGGGTAAATCATGGCAATACTTTTTCTATATAGATTTTCAAGGAAATATATTAAATGAAAATACAAAAAGCGCTTTAAGGAGTATAGAAGAAGAAAGTTTATATTATAAGTTTTTGGGAAACTACAAAGGTGAGGTGAGTTAAATATAGATGGGCAATTTATATGGACTAATTGGAAAAACTTTGGGACACAGCATTTCTCCTAAAATACACAGTTTAATATTAGAAAGTTTAAATTTAAATGGTTTTTATAATTTATTTGAAGTAAACAATGAGGATTTAAAAGAAGCTGTAATTGGATTAAAAGCCCTTGGAGCTAAGGGAATAAATGTAACTATACCTCACAAAGTGAACATTATGCAATACTTAGATGATGTATCCGAGGAAGCATCAAAAATAGGAGCCATTAACACTATAGATTTTAAAGAAAATAAACTTGTAGGATATAATACGGATTATTATGGTTTTGGTGAGTCACTTAAAAAAGAAAAAATAGAGGTTCATAATAAAGAAGCTGTTATACTAGGTACTGGTGGAGCTTCAAAGGCAGTATTTCACTATTTATTGGATAATGGGATAAATGATATCATTTTTGTGAGTAGAATTCCTAAAAATACTAAGGATAAGCTTAAAGATTTTAAAGTTATATCTTATGAAGATATGGATAAGCTTAACTGTAAGGATATAATTATAAATTGCACTCCTTGTGGAATGTATCCTAAAGTAGAAAGTTGTTCAGTTGATAAAAGTATATTAAGTAAATTTAGTTCAGCAGTGGATTTAATATATAACCCTATAGAAACTATTTTCTTAAGAGAAGCTAGAGAAATTGGAGTAAAAACTGTAAATGGGCTTTATATGTTAGTAGCCCAAGCTATAGCATCTCAAGAAATTTGGCAAGAAATGAAAATTAGCCAGGAAATTAAAAAGCATATTTATGAAGTTACAAAAAAATATAATTGCTAAATTTTTAAATAAAATATGAAGAATGAAAGGTGTTATAAATATGATGAGTAAAAATATAGTATTGATAGGCATGCCAGGCAGCGGAAAAACAACTATAGGAAAAATTTTATATGAAAAATTGAGAACGGATTTTATTGATATGGATGATTATATAGAAGATAGAGAAGGAAAAACTATACCGGATATATTCAAAAATGGAGAAGAGTACTTTAGGAAACTAGAAAAAGAAGCTGTTTGTGAAGTAAGTAGAAAAAAATCAGCTATAATATCCACTGGTGGTGGAGTAATCAAAAATCTTTCAAATATAGAAAATCTTAAGAAAAATGGAATTGTGATTTTTATAGATAGACCTGTAGAAAATATTGCGAAGGATATAAATGTATTAAGTAGACCTCTTTTGAAAGATGGAGTAGGAAAATTATATGAACTTTTAGATGAAAGATATGAACTCTACAAAAAGTATTCGGATTTTCAAATTGAAAATAATGGTAAAATTGAAGATGTAATTGAAAAAATACTAGAATTAGCCAAATAAAAAATACAAAATTATAATTTCACAAGATTTAGGCATATGAAGAAAATAACTAGTAGACATTTAAGTATATTCTTAACTTGCTATTTATTTCATATGTCTATTTTGTCAAAAGCATTAAAATTTTAATGAAATAAGATGAACTTACTAATATCTATGATCGTTAATAATTATTATTAATTTTATTTAACAATTTAATTATATATTTCATCTTTTAAAATATCTAATAGTTTTTTTATGTATAATCAATAGAACAATTCTATAGATTGTAAAGTGCATATAAAAATTAAAAGATCTTATATGCACTTATTTACATCTAAATAATTTTTTTTACCATATTTAATTGCAAATGAGCGAAAAGAATCTGTAGCAAGAGTATTATAGCGATCTTTAACAGTAGCTGCATAAATAAATCTTTTGTAATTTGGCTGCTTAATTTTAAGTATTTTTACATCAAAATTTTTTAAAGATGGTATATTTGGGATAATTGCGATTCCATAGTTAATAGCTACAAAGCCAGCTATAGCACTATCTTCTTCAGCTTCACATGCAATTTTAGGTACGATATTTGAATCTTTAAACATTTTATCTATGAGTGGGCGCAAACCACTTTCATTACTGAAGAAAACAAAAGGATAAGGTGCAGTTTCATTTAAGCTTACACTTTTATAATTAGAAAGAGGATGATCTTTAGGTACAATGATAACTAATTCTTCTTGTGCTATAGGAATAAAATCAATATTGGGTTCATTTTCGACAAAAGAGCAAAAAACCAGGTCAAATTTTCCTTGCTTAAGGTTATTAATTAAATATTGAGTGTTTCCTTGAGCAAAAGAAAATTCTACATTTTTATAACTAGTTTCATTTAAAAAGCTTTGAACTATATTAGGTACAAATTTGGAACCTAAAGTGTAAATAAAGGCTAGGTCAACTTTTCCTTCCGTAGGGCTTACCATTTTTAACAATAGATTTTTACCTAAATCCAATTCATCAAGGGCTTTTTCTACATAAGAAAGAAAAAAACGTCCATACTTTGTCAGTTTTACATTTCTACCTTCCTTTTCAAATAATTGAGTACCAAATTCCCTCTCTAATTCTGAAATGCTATAACTTAAACTAGGTTGTGTTATGTATAATTTTTCAGCTGCTTTTGTGTAATGCTCAGTTTGTGCTAAAACACGAAAGTATTGAAGCTGTTTTAAATTCATTTTAACTCACCTCTTTCTATATTGTTATTTTACTACTTTTTTTAGAATTTTTTATCGTTTATAGTATTAATTATAATAGAATATATAAATAAATTCTATAGCTTTGAAGGAAAATATGAATTAGATTTATGATAACGGTTTTGCTATAATGAATCACAAGATGAATGTTAATTAGCAAACACATTCATTTAAGTTTAGTTGTATTGTTAAAAAAAGTATTTAATGTAGTGAAAATCCAATTATTGATACAAACACGATATAAATACAATATGTTAAAAGAAAAATTTTTCATATTGTTTCTAAATTCTACTATAAAGATAAAATAGATATAAAAATGGAGGAAGAAAAATGAAAAGCAAATATCCAAATCTTTTGTCACCACTTACTATAAATGGAATGACACTTAGAAATAGAACTGTTATGCCACCAATAGGTAGTAATTTTGCTACTGTTAGTGCAGAAGTATCTGAAGAGATGATTAAATATTATGAATTAAGAGCAAAAGGTGGCACAGGACTTATCATAGTTGAAAATGCTTGTGTTGATTTTCCAATGGGAACTAATGGAACAAAACAGTGTAGAATTGATGATAATCAATATGTACCTGGACTTTATACATTAGTGGAAAGACTTCATGCTTATGGAGCTAAAGTATCAATTCAACTTAACCATGCTGGAGCATCTGCTTATGCTGCAAGATTGGGTGGTGTACAAGCAGTTTCTGCTTCTAATATTCCTTCAAAAACAGGTGGAGCAATTCCAAGACCTTTAACTGTAGAGGAAATGAAAGATATTGCAAAAAAATATGGAGAATCTGCTGCAAGAGCTCAATTAGCAGGATTTGATTCAGTTGAAATTCATGCAGGTCACTCTTATTTACTTAATCAGTTCTTATCACCTTTATTTAATGATAGAACTGATGAATTTGGTGGAAGTGCTGAAAATAGAGCAAGATTTGCTGTAATGGTTATAGACAGCGTAAGAGCTGCAGTAGGTCCTAGATTTCCAATTTCTATAAGAATCAGTGCCGATGATATGATTGAGGGAGGTAACACTCTTGAAGATTCTCTAGAATTGATGGGATTCATGCAGGAAAAAGTAGATTTCTTAAATATTTCTATAGCACAAAATGATACTTTATATCTTCAACATGATAAAATGAGTTTAGCAGAAGGCTGGAGAAGCTATATGGCTAAGGCTTTCAAAGAAAAATTCAATAAACCAGTAATAACTTCAGGAAACATTCGTTCTCCAAAGGTTGCTGACGAAATCATTGCTAAAGGAGATGCAGATCTTCTTGCTATGGGTCGTGGTTTAATTGCAGAGCCATATTGGGCTAACAAGGTTGCTAATGGACAGGAACACCTTCTTAGAAGATGTATATCTTGTAATATAGGATGTGCTGATCACCGTTTAGCAAAATCACAACCAATCCGTTGCAGTATAAATCCAGATCTTTTATTTGAAGATGCTTATAAAGAAAAACAAGTAAAGAAACCTGTTAATGTTGTAGTTATTGGTGGAGGTACAGCAGGACTGGAAGCTGCATGTACTGCTGCAGAAGTAGGCTGTAATGTAACATTATTAGAACAAAAGGACAGATTAGGCGGATTAGCTTGGATGATCGGAACGATTCCAGCAAAAGCAAGAATTCACTATTTTGTAGAATATTTAGAAAATAGAGTAAAAGAACTTCCTAACCTTAAAGTAAGACTTAACACAAAAGCTTCAAAAGAAGTATTAGATGAATTAAATCCCAATATTATAATAAATGCAACAGGATCAAAACCATTACTTCCTCCAATAGCAGGATTATTGGATCGTGTAGATAAAGCTGGATCAAAGGTTAAATCAACATTTGGATTCATTAATAATATCAAAGATTTTGATAAAGACTGCAAAGACAAGAAGGTTGTAGTAGTAGGTGGAGGAGCAGTAGGACTTGATGTTGTAGAGTTCTTTGCTGAAAGAGGAGCAGATGTTGCTGTCATAGAAATGATGCCAGTAATAGGAAAAGATTTAGACACTAATACAAAACTTGATGTGTATCATATGATGAAAGTAAATAATGTTAAACAGCTTGCAAATACTGCACTTCAGGCTGTTAATGATAGTTCGTTTACAGTGAAAAATCCAGAAGGAGCTGTTGTAGATATAAACTTCGATTATGGTTTTGTATGCCTAGGAATGAGATCAGAAAATGCTGAATTCCCTATGGTTGAAGAATATGCTTCAGAAAAGGATGTAAAACTTCTTAACATTGGTGATAGTGTAAGAGCAAGAAGAATAATATCTGGTGTTGAAGAAGGCAGAAATGTAGTTAAAACTTTAGAGGTTATGGGTGCATTTAAGTAACAATTAAATTAAGTGAAAATAGTGCCGATTAAGGTGGATTAAGTTCATCTTAATCGGCTATTTTTATAATGATTCACTTACAGAACTTTTTTCCTTTATGTATGAAATAAAATTGATAACAGCAGGAGGAAAGTACTTATTCTTTTTGTATGCAAGATATATTATTTGAGAATATCTTGGGCTGCTGATGTTTATTTTTTTAACTTTAGCATGTGCAAGAGCAGGTGCTTCAGATATAATAGCTACTCCAAAGTTTGCAGCAACTAGTGAAGAAATAGCATATTCATCAGCAGCTTCACAAATAATTTTTGGATTTAAATTAACACTTTTCAATAATTTTAAAGTAGTTCTTCCCATAGCAGAGGTTTTATCATATGCTACTAAAGGATAGGGTTCAATGTCCTTCAAATCAATGCTGTCAAATTTTGAAAGTGGATGATCAAAAGGAACAATTACAAATAAATCCTTTTTAATAATGGGAACAAACATAATATCAGGTTCATTTTCTATATGAGAACAAAAAATTAAATCGTATTTATCATTTTTTAGTTCCGCGAGCATTTCATAAGAAAAACCTTGTTTAAATGTGAAAGTAACATTTTTATTTTGTTCTATATTTAAAAAACTACGTACTGTATTAGGAATATAATATTGTGCTAATGGGGAAATATATGCTATATCAACATGGCCATGTTCACTACTTGCTAATTGATTCATCTTATTTTTGGCATTTTCTAATTCGTTTAATATGTTTTCTACATATTGTAAAAATATTTTGCCGTATTTAGTTAGATGAATATTTCTTCCTTCTTTATCAAATAAGCAAATACCAAGTTCTGATTCTAAATTTAGCATTGATTTACTTAAACTAGGTTGAGATACATTTAACTCTAAAGCTGCTTGTCTAAAGTGTTCTAATTGAGCAATTTTTCTAAAATAATACAATTGACTTAAGTTCATAAATTAGTCCTCCTAAACAGAATAATATATAGTATACCATGATTGATAGATAAAAACTATTAATAATCATAGAAATATGTATTAGAATTATCAAATACATTGCAGTATAATAAAGTCAAGATATGTTAAAAAAATAACTAAACTGTTATATAATATACAATTATAGTAGAAAAACTTTTATTATGTAGTGTTTTGTACAATATTATCTGTTAAAATTTATAAGTAATAAATTTTTTGATTCTTTAAGATAACGATTACTTAATCTTAATTAATAATTTGAAAAGTTAAGAAAGGAAGGAAAAAATGAAAAGTATAGTTCAAGTAAGAAATATGAAATTAGGTCAGGGAATTCCTAAAATAGCAGTTCCATTTATGGGACGCAACAATGAAGAAATTATGAAAGATGTAGCTTATTTAAAAGAAATTAAGCTGGATGTTGCAGAATGGAGAATCGATTTTTATGAAGATGTATATAAAATTGAAAAAGTAAAAGAAATTTTAGCTGAGGTTAGAAAAGTTTTAGGAGATACACCTTTATTAGTTACTTTTAGAACTGCTAAAGAAGGTGGAGCAAAGGAAATCACATTAGAATATTATGTAGAACTACAAAAGGCAATAGCAGCAACAGGAAATGCAGATATGATTGATGTGGAATTATTTATTGGTGATGAAGAAACTGTAAAAGAAATTGTAAAAGCAGCACATGAACATGATGTTAAAGTAATTATGTCTAATCATGATTTTGATAAAACACCTAGCAAAAATGAAATAATAGCAAGATTGTGCAAAATGCAAGAATTGGGAGCAGATGTACCTAAGATAGCAGTAATGCCTTTAAGCAGCACAGATGTAATTGAATTGTTGACAGCTACAAATGAAATGACACGTGATCATGATAGAACACCAATTATAACTATGTCCATGGGACCTCTAGGAGTTATAAGTCGTTTAGCAGGTGAAGCTTTTGGATCAGCGCTTACTTTTGGATCAGCAAAAGTTGCATCAGCTCCAGGACAATTGGAAGCAAATGAATTGTGCAAAATACTTTCACTTATTAGTGTTAACAAATAGTTATTATAACAAAAAAACTATATAAAAATATAATTTAAATATAAAGGAGACGATTATTATGGCAGAAAGAATTACAGGACACACAGAACTTATAGGATTAATAGCATATCCAATTAGACATTCAAGTTCACCAGCAATGCACAATGAAGCATTTGCAAAATTAGGTTTGGATTATGCTTACCTTGCATTTGAAGTAGGTAATGAAGAATTAGAGGATACTATAAAAGGCTTCAGAGCAATGAAAGTTCGTGGATCAAATGTATCAATGCCAAATAAAACAGTGGTACATAAGTATCTTGACAAGTTATCAGAAGCAGCAGAACTTTGCGGTGCAGTTAATACAATTGTAAATGACAATGGTGTTTTAACTGGACACATCACAGATGGTATTGGTTATATGCAATCATTAAAAGATGCTGGAATTGATGTTATTGGTAAGAAAATAACAATAGCAGGAGCAGGTGGAGCAGCTACAGCAATAGAAATACAAGCAGCTTTAGATGGAGTAAAGGAAATATCAATATTTAACCGTAAAGATGAATTCTTCGAAAGAGGAAAGAAAACAGTAAAAGATATTAATGAAAAAACTAACTGTAAAGCAACTTTATATGATTTAGATGATCTTGCAAAACTAAAAGAAGAAATTGCAGATAGCTATTTATTTGCTAATGCAACTGGTGTTGGAATGAAACCTTTAGAAGGTCAAACTTATATTCCAGATCCAAGCTTCTTAAGACCAGATTTAATTGTAACAGATACAGTTTATGCACCTGCAGAAACTGCATTGTTAAAAATGGCAAAAGAAGTAGGCTGTAAAACAATGAATGGTTTTGGAATGATGTTATTCCAAGGAGCAGCAGCTTTCAAACTATGGACTGGAAAAGAAATGCCTATAGACCACATGAAAAAGGTATTAAACATTAAATATTAATTAAGATTTTATATACATATAATAAACATAACATATACACAAATTCAAGTGTGTTAATGTTTATCCGATCGCTACCATTGCTAATACCCCCATATTTCTTCAAGTTGGGGATAAGCACTGCTACGCGCCTGGATAAGTTCTTCTAAGACTCAGATGTAGAGAGGTATTCCTCACAGGCAAACTCCACCTGAGTCTAAGAATCACTTGATTATATGTATACAGTTCACATTAAAATACAACTAAACTTTATATTTGAGTATGTTCTATAACAAAATTTTTGAATTCATGAACAACTGGTGCAAGGTAACCATCTTTCAACATTGCTAAATAAAATAACCTTTCAAAACTTGGACTTGAAATTTCAATTACTTTCAAATTCATAGAATTCAAAATAGGCATGTTAGGACAAACTGCAATGCCAAAATTTTTAGCAACAAGTCCAGCAATTACTTGATCTTCTTCAACTTCATAAGCAATTTTAGGCTGCTTACCAATTTGTGCAAACAAATCATCAACTATAGGTCTAAGTCCACTTTTGCTTGTAAAAAAGATTTGAGGATACGGAATCGTATCAATTAGATCTATTGAGTTTTTATCTGCAAGTGGATGGTTAGTAGGAACAATTAATACTAGCTCTTGACTAGCAACTGGTATAAATTCAATACCTTGTTCTTTACCAATTTTGGAGCAGAAAGCAATATCATATTTTCTCTCCTTAAGACCTTGAATGATATCAACAGAAGTTGCTATAGTGTGAAAATTAAATTCTATTGATTTTTGTCTGTAGGCTTCTAGAAATTTTCGAGTAATATCTGGCACAAAATCTGTTCCTAATGTGCGAAGAAAGGCTACATGAATTTTACCTTCACCACTGCCAATGAGTTTTAAAGTTTTAATGCTTGAATCAAGAATTTCTAAGGATTTTTCTACATTATTTAAAAATATTTTTCCATATTTGGTAAGAACAATGTTTCTGCCGTCTTTTTCAAACAAAGAAATACCTAATTCATTTTCTAATAAGGATATTGCATGGCTTAAACTTGGCTGAGTAATCATTAATTTTTCAGCAGCCTTTGTATAATGTTCTAAATGTGCTAAAGTTACAAAATATCGTAAATGATATAAATTCAATTTCATACCTCGCTTTCAAAATATGATTGGCACAATTATAACATAAACTATACATAAAATCTATGAATTGTTAGGAAATTATCAATTTGTTTTATAAAAACTTATATAATATAATGAATTTATAAATTTCACTTAAATCGATTACTTAATTGAAATTTAGGCTATTTTAATAGAAAATCTACCGGTAGAAACTAGATTGATTAAGTTAAATGTTTTATACATAAATTGAAAACTAAGCTAAATTAATAACAATTTTTCACTTGAAAGGGGATTATACTATGAAAAATCAATGCCCACCAATTACAGTTAGTTCATGGACATTAGGAGATCAATGCAAATTTGAAGAAAGAGTTAAAGCAGCAAAGGAAGCAGGTTATGAAGGAATAGGTCTTCGTGCTGAAACTTATGTAGATGCATTAAATGAAGGTTTATTTGATGCTGATATACTTGACATTCTTAAAAAATATGATATGAAGGTTACTGAAGTTGAATATATTACACTTTGGGCTGAAGATAACCGTTCTTATGAACAAAAATATAAAGAACAAATGTGCTTCCATATGTGTGAATTATTCGGTGTTAATCATATAAATATTGGATTAATGGAAACTTACAGTGTAGAACATACTGCACAAAAATTAAAAGAATTATGTCAAAGAGCTGGTAAATATGTTATTGGTGTAGAACCTATGCCATACAGTGGTATTCCAGATGTTAAAAAGGGCTGGGCAGTAGTTAAAGCTTCTGGCTGCGACAATGCTAAGCTTATATTAGATACATGGCATTGGGCAAGAGCAAATCAGGAAAATGATATTAAATTATTAGAAGGTATTCCAGCTGATAAAATTGTATCTATACAGATCAATGATGTTTATGAAAGACCTTATGCAAAATCTATATTAAGAGATGAGTCAATGCATGACAGACTTGCACCAGGTACTGGAATCAATGTAACAGAAGGTTTTGTTAAAATGATCAAAGAAAAAGGTATCAAACCTGCATGTATCGGTGTTGAAGTAATAAGTGATGCTATTTTGGCAAAAGGTGTTGCTGAAGCAGCTAAGCACACATATGACAATACTATAAAAGTATTGGATAAAGCTTGGCCAGAAGTTTCCCCAAAGACAAAATAGTAAAACATAATATATTATAAGTTTTAATGGATTTTAAAAAACGAAAGGATGAGATTTTTTATGATGTTTAAATCCATGTTTACACCAATAAAAATTGGCCCTATGACAGTTCCAAATCGTTTTGTAGTTTCACCTATGGGAAACAATTTTGCAAATACAGATGGAACCATGAGTGACAAATCATTGGCCTACTATAACAAACGAGCTCAAGGTGGTTTTGGATTAATAACTTTTGAAGCTACAGTTGTGCATAAAGAAGCTAAGGGAGGTCCTAGAAAACCTTGCTTATTTGATGACAGCACTGTGGAAAGCTTTAAACGTGTAATTGATGCTTGTCATGAAAATGGTGCAAAAATATCTATTCAACTTCAACATGCAGGACCTGAAGGTAATGCAAAGGTTGCTGGATATCCATTGAAATCTGCTTCAGCAATACCATCAGCATTAGGACGTAATATACCTGAAGCTATGACTACTGAAGAGATTTATGAATTAATTGAAGCATATGGTGATGCAGCAGTACGTGCAAAGAAAGCTGGAGCTGATGCAGTAGAAGTACACTGTGCACATGGATATTTAATTAGTAGTTTTCTTTCTCCAAGAACAAACAAACGTGTAGATGAATTTGGAGGATGCTTTGAAAATAGAATGAGACTTCCTCGTCTAGTTATTGAAAATATTCATAAAAAAGTTGGACATTCTATAGCTATTATATGCCGTATCAATTCTAGTGATGAAGTTGCAGGCGGATTAGATGTTCACGATAGTGCAGTAATTGCGGCCTATTTAGAAGAATGTGGTATTGATGGACTTCATGTTTCACGTGCTGTACATCTTAAAGATGAGTATATGTGGGCGCCTACAGTTATACATGGTGGCTTCAATGCTGAATTAGTTACAGAAATAAAAAGAGCAGTAAATATTCCTGTTATTGTTGTAGGACGTTTTACAGAACCTCATTATGCAGAAATATTAGTTCGTGAAGGAAGATGCGATTTAGTAGCTTTTGGACGTCAAAGCTTAGCTGATCCAGAAACACCTAACAAGGCTGCAGCTGGCTGCTTGGATGAATTAACTCCATGTATTGCTTGTTTACAGGGATGTGTTTGTAACATGTATCAGGGAAATCCAATTACTTGTCTTGTTAATCCATTACTTGGAAGAGAAGATGAATTAAAAGTAGCAGATACTAGTAAAAAAGTAGTAGTTGTTGGAGGCGGAGTTGGCGGTATGCTTGCAGCATGGGTATGTGCTAAGAGAGGCCACGATGTAACATTGTTTGAAGCAACTGATACACTTGGTGGACAAATGCGTTTGGCAGCTTATCCTCCAGGAAAAGGCGATATTACAAATATGGTACGTAGTTACATCAACAAATGTAACAAATATGGTGTAAAAATCCATATGAATACAAAGGTAACTTCTGAAATAATATCAGAAGAAAAACCTGATGCAGTAGTTCTAGCTACAGGAGCAACACCACTTGTACTTCCTATACCAGGAATCAACGATTCAGGACTAATACATGCAGTTGATCTTCTTGATGGAAAAGAAGCTTGTGGCAAAAAAGTTCTTGTTGTAGGAGGCGGTATGGTTGGATGTGAAACAGCTGCTTTCTTAGGAGAACTTGGACATGATGTTACTGTTATAGAGCTTCGTGATGAAGTAGGAGCTGATGTAATATCAGAACATCGTAAATACTTAATGAAAGATTTTGATGAATATAAAATTAAAACTATTACAGGAGCAAAAGTTGCAAAATTCTTTGAAGGCGGTGTAGCTTATACACTTGCAGATGGTGTAGAACAAAGTGCTTGTGGCTTTGATTCAGTAGTTCTTGCTATGGGATCACGTAACTACGATCCATTAAGTGAAGAAGTTAAAAAAGTTGTAAAAGAAACTTATGTTGTTGGAGATGCAACAAGAGCACGTAGAGCATTAGATGCAACAAAAGAAGCACTAGATGCAGCATTACAAATATAATGCTATAGCACTATAACAATTTTAGGGGGCTTACATTATGGAAAAAACAATTTCAGGAACAACAGCTTTATATAGTTTAATAGGTACACCAGTAGGACATTCAGGATCCCCTGCTATGTATAATTACAGCTTTCAAAAGTTAGGAATAGATTCTGCATATTTAGCTTTTGACATTTCTCTAGAAAAAGTTCCTGATGCTATTGCAGCTATGAAGACTTTGAATATTAGAGGATCAAATGTTACAATGCCATGTAAAAGTGAAGTAGTTAAATTTATGGATGAGTTATCCCCAGCTGCCCGTATAGTAGGAGCAGTAAATACTATTGTTAATAGCAATGGAAAATTAACTGGAAATATTACAGATGGTGTTGGATTTGTACGCAGCTTAAAAGAAAATGGAGTAGATGTAAAAGGTAAAAATATAACTATTATTGGTGCAGGTGGTGCTGCAACAGCTATTCAAGTACAATGTGCTTTAGATGGAGCTAAGGAAATTTCCATATTCAATATAAAGGATGATTTCTATAAAAGAGCTGAAGAAACTATCGAAAAATTAAAGCAAGAAGTACCACAGTGCGTTGTAGAGTTATATGACTTAGAAGATAGACAAAAACTTAGAGAAAAAATTGCATCTTCTAATATTTTAGTAAATGCAACAAGAGTAGGAATGCATCCTCATGAAGATGAATCTCCAATAAAAGATAGTACAGTTTTTAGAAAAGATTTAGTTGTATCAGATACAGTATATAATCCAAAACAAACTAAATTTTTAAAAGATGCTGAAGCTGCTGGATGTAAGACAGTAGATGGTACAGGAATGTTATTATGGCAAGGAGCAGAAGCTTTCAAATTATATACTGGATTAGAAATGCCAGCAAAAGAAGTTAAGGAATTATACTTTAAGTAATGGCTAACATTTAATATCCAATTGGGTTGGATTTAAAAATCCAACCCAATTGTTAAAACACAAAAGTTAATAAATTAACAAAAAAAGTATATAAAAATTAACAAATTAGCAACAAATTGTGGACGAAATTTTAATATATAAAAATATGCTCTTAATTAATAAAACTTTTAGATGAAGAATGAGAGGAGAAAAGAAATGAATAATAAAAAATATTATCCAACTGCCTTAGCATTGTATTTCACCTATTTTGTACATGGTATTGGAGTATCAATTTTAGGACAATATAAAAAGGATTTTGCTACTGCTTGGGGAGGACATGTTTTAGCTAATGGTAGTGTTGATGTAAGTATAGTACTTGCTGTTATTGCTGCACTTGGACTAGGACGTCTTATTGGATATCCTTTTTCAGGACCTATTTCAGATAAGTTCGGAAGAAGAGTTTCAGGATTAATTGGTATAGTACTTTATGTGTGTTACTTCTTCGGTCTTATAGCAGCACCAAATATGTATGTTGCTTATATATTTGCATTAATTGGTGGTGCAGCTAATGCATTTTTGGATACCTGTGTTACTCCATCATGTTTAGAGATTTTTGTAAATTCTGGTGATGTTGCTAACATGTTTACTAAGTTCTCTATATCTATATCTCAGTTTTTACTTCCATTTATGATAGGTATTGTTGCAGCAAATCATATGACTTATAAAACTATTTTTATTGTAACAGGCATTTTACTTGCTATAGATGGTATTTTAATTGCATTTATGCCTTTCCCTCCAATGAACACTAGTGCTAAAAGTGATAAGCCTAAGGAAGAAAAGATGAAATTTACACCAACTAGTATTGCAGTTATTCTTATTGGTTTTACATGTACATCTACATTCCAATTATGGTTAAACTGTAACCAGGAATTAGGAAAGTTATATGGTCTTGCTAAGCCAGCTCAAATTCAATCATATTATGCAATGGGATCAATGGTTGCAGTACTCGTAACAGCAGCCCTAGTAAAGGAATTCCTTAAACCAGTTAAAGTACTTGTTCTTTATCCTTTACTTTCCACAATAATGCTTTTGATTATATACTTTGTACAAACCCCAACTATTTGTTTAATAGGCGGATTTGTAATTGGATTTGCAGCAGCAGGTGGAGTACTTCAGTTAGCTGTATCTACAGCAAACTCAATGTTTCCAGCAAATAAAGGTAAAATTACTTCTATAGTTATGCTTGCATCTAGTGCAGCAAACTATGTTATTTTAAATGCTGCTGGTGCTATAACAAAATCTGGTGGTACAAATGGACCAAAATATGTAGTTTTATTTAATATAGTAATTACTATTATTGGTGTAGTACTAGCTTTATATGTAAACAGACAATATGCAAAACATGCAGTAGCATAATAGAATAGAACATACTAAGTAAACTTAATTGCAGATATTATAATATCTGCAATTAAGTTACATCTATTTCTTGAAAAATAATTGTTTGAAAATTATGGATTTTAAATTGTGAAAGTTAAAATTAACTCAATCAAGCTTACTAAGAATATGTTAATAGTAATGCAACAACATAAAGTTAGTAATTTTAAAAAATCAACTAAAAAGATGATTTTTATTATTGGATACATAGCTGTTTCAACAGCATTTTTTATGACTTATTTTTTAGATTAGCTTATAAGCGAAAAGAATATATTAAATATAGAACTTTATAATTAACTCCAATATGTATTTATGATAAGAATATTACTTATATGCAAAATAAATGGTGAATGATGGATATAATAGTTATTCTTACATGCTGTATGTTAACTTTTAAATTATTGAAAATATAAATTATGAAAAATAATTTATACAGGAGGGGAAAAATGATGGAAGTAATTGAGGAGAAAGAAAAAAGCAAAGCAACTGGCAAGAGATGGTTTATATTATTATTAGTCTGTGTAATAACATTTGTAAATTATCTTGATAGGGCGAATTTATCAGTAGCATCAACATCAATATCAAAAGAATTTGCGTTAAATCCTGCAGTAATGGGATTGATATTTTCAGCTATGAGCTGGGCATATACTTGTATGCAAATTCCATGTGGGTGGTTTCTTGACACGTTTGGACCTAGATTAGTATATGGAATTGCTCTTTTAGGCTGGTCTTTAGTTACAGGAATTATGTCCTTTGCTTCTGGAGTAAGTAGTTTGATAGCTTGCCGTATTGGTCTTGGCTTTTTTGAAGCACCAGCTTTTCCAGCAAATAACCGTATTGTTACTACTTGGTTTCCGTCTCACGAACGTGGCTTGGCAATTGGAGCTTATACTGGCTCTGAATATGTAGGACTTGCGCTTTGTACTCCAATTCTCACATGGCTTTTGGTAACATTTGGCTGGAGATCGATTTTCATTACTACTGGTGTACTTGGAGTATTATGCTTTATAGGTTGGATTGCTTTTTATCATGATCCTGCTTCTGCAAAAGGTGTTAATAAAGCAGAACTTGATCTCATTAAAAATGGTGGTGGACTTTCTGATACTATAAAAGAGAAGAGAAAAATTAGCTTGGGAGAATTAAAGTATCTTTTTAGTAATAGACAATTGTGGGGCATGTATATAGGTGGATTTTCAATTGCCTCAATATTATTCTTTTTTATGACATGGTTTCCATCTTATCTTGTAAATGAAAAACATATGGCTATATTGAAATTTGGTATATATGGTGCAATACCATACTTTGCAGCTATTGCTGGCGTATTTGTAGCTGGAAGATGGTCTGATTGGATGCTTTCAAAAGGACTTAGCATGAGTATATCTCGTAAGATGCCTGTTATTATTGGTTTGTTATTATCTGCTATGATTATAGGTGGTAATTATACAAATAATATTAGCCTTGTTATAACTTTTATGTGTATTGGTTTCTTTGGACAAGGTATGGCATCAACTGTTTCCTGGGCACTTCTTTCCGAAATAATGCCAAAGAATTTAGTAGGTTTATGCGGAGCTACTTATAATTTCATAACTAATATGGGAGGAGCATTATCGCCTCTTATAGTTGGGTATCTAATTGCTAGAACTGGTTCATATTCTTCAGCATTGGTTTTCATATCAATAATGGGTATTATAGGTGCTGTATCTTATATATTTATAATTGGAAAACCTGAACGTATTATAATTTCTGATTAATGTAAATTATCATAGTGAATGACAAAAAATAATGTACATAAGTATTTTAATAGTTAAATATCAAATGGACTATATATGCAAGAAATATTTTATATATTTCTTGCATGAAATGGAGGCTGAATATTATGAATAACATTATAACAAAAAAGAGATACTATCCTACTGCACTTGTATTATATTTAAATTACTTATTTGATGGAATGCAAAATATTATATTAGCACAGTGCATGGCACCTCTTATGCTGCAACTTGGAACAAATAAATCTGGAGTTGCATACGTTATTTCTGGACTTGGAATAGGTAAAATTGCTGTCTTACTTATTGCTGGTGTGTTAAGCGACAAATATGGACGTAGATTATTTGTTAATTTGGGAATAGGAGTATTTATAGTATTTTTTGTTGGCATTTTATGTTCTAAAAGCGTAATAGTGGCATTTATATTTGCCATAATAGGAGGCATGGCAAATTCATTTTTGGATGCAGGTACATATCCTGCTTTAATGGATGCGTTTCCTGAATCAGCAGGTACGGCAAATATTTTAATAAAGGCATTTATAGCAGCTGGTCAATTCATTTTACCTTTGATGGTTGGATATTTGCTTAGCCACAATTTATATTTTGGATATTCATTTATATTCTGCATAATAGGCTATGTAATTCTTGGACTGTTTATGTTTAAATTGCCATTTGCCGATGAAGACAAAAAACGAAACAAATCATATGATAAAAATCAATATGATAAAGAAAATACTTCTGTTGAAAAAACTAATAATTTTATTAGTAAACCTAGATTTTCAATAGAAGGAATTACTCTTATTGCCATAGGATTTACTTGTACAACAACATTCTATTTAATTTCTGTTTGGCTGCCAACATATGGACAAGAAGTAGTTGGAATGTCAAAAACTGCTTCACTGGCCCTTGTAAGTTATTATAGTATAGGCTCACTTATTTCAGTGTTTATTACTGCTTATTTAGTAAAAAGTTTAATAAAACCTGTAACAGTTTTATTTGTTTATCCACTAATTTCATTGATTTTTCTTTTAATTTTATGGTTAACACCTTCACCTACTACTTGTATTATATGCGGCTTTATGATTGGATTTGCAGCAGCTGGAGGGGTTCTTCAATTGACCATAACTACCATGGCACAATTTTTCCCTGGAGGAAAAGGAAAAGCTACAGGTATGGTTAATACTGCATGTAGTGCTGCATTCTTTATTATACCAGTTGCGACAGGTATAATATCAAAAACAAGTATTAGCAACATAATTTTACTTAATATAGTTATAACAGGAATAGGTGTATTGTTAGCAATAATTGTTAACATTCGGCATCATAAAGTTTTCGGCATTTCATGTAAAGAATAAATATTTAAAATTTAGTGGGTTTATGCGTAAGTAATTATAATGAAAAGATGGTTTCTAAGTTGATTAGAAGTCATCTTTTTGCATAATATAAAATTTTTCGTACCAAAATAAGGAATAATTATGAAGGGGATTACAATACATAGAAAAAAGCTATTAATAATTATAAAAATATGTATTAGAATTGTTAAAATATAAATAGTATAATATAAACACAAAATGTTAAAAAAATAACTATATATTAAATGGTGAGTAATGATAGTAAAAAAAAATACTTTTTGTAAAATTACTTACTTAAAAATTATATAAAATAATTATTTATATCCTTTAAGATAACGATTACTGGAAACTTATATTAATTAGTGGCTGATTACAATAATATATAAAAATTTTAAATTTAAAGGAGAGAATTATTATGGCAGAAAGAATTACAGGACACACAGAACTTATAGGATTAATAGCATACCCAATTAGACATTCAAGTTCACCAGCAATGCATAATGAAGCATTTGCAAAATTAGGATTGGATTATGCTTATCTTGCATTTGAAGTAGGTAATGAAGATTTAGAAGATACTATAAAAGGCTTCAGAGCAATGAAAGTTCGTGGATCAAATGTATCAATGCCAAATAAAACAGTTGTTCACAAGTACCTTGACAAAGTATCAGAAGCAGCAGAGCTTTGTGGTGCAGTTAATACAATTGTAAATGATAATGGTGTTTTAATTGGACATATTACAGATGGTATTGGATATATGGAAGCATTAAAGGATGCTGGTATCGATATTATTGGTAAAAAAATGACCATTGTAGGAGCAGGTGGAGCAGCTACAGCAATAGAAATACAAGCAGCTTTAGATGGAGTAAAGGAAATATCAATTTTCAATCGTAAGGATGAATTCTATGCTCGTGCTGAAAAGACAATAAAGGATATCAATGAAAAAACAAATTGTAAAGCAACTTTATATGATTTAGCAGATCTTGATAAATTAAAGGAAGAAATTAAGGATAGTTATATATTTACAAATGCAACTGGAATGGGAATGAAACCTTTAGAGGGACAAACTTATATTCCAGATCCAAGTTTCTTAAGACCAGATTTAATTGTAGTAGATGTTGTTTATTCACCAAGAGAAACAGCATTGTTAAAAATGGCAAAAGAAGTTGGATGTAAAACAATGAATGGTTTAGGAATGATGTTATTCCAGGGAGCTGCTGCATTTAAATTGTTTACAGGAAAAGATATGCCTATAGAACATATGAAAAAGGTATTAGATATTAAATACTAATTAAAATTTATATGTGTATAGTAAATAAATTATGAGAATACTAAAAATTGAATTATATTATGTAACCAATAAGTTACATACGGGTTGAATTTTCAAATTCAACCCAATTATTAAAATAGAAAAGTTAATAAATTAACAAAAAAAGGAATTCATAAATTATTATATATTAAAGCAGTATAGTGAAAATCAATTTTAAGTATACGAAAAAGATCATTTGTATAATACAATAGAAATAAAATTACAAGAATAATTGTCTGAAAATTTCAAAAATGCAATTACAAATATTTAACAAACCAATTTAGACAAGTTTAATTGGAATTGGAGGAGTATTGATGAAAGAAAGTAATATGAACAATTTACAAAACAAACCAACTAAAAAAAGATGGTTTATACTGCTTTTAGTATGTACAATAACTTTTATAAATTATTTGGATAGAGCTAATCTTTCTGTTGCTGCACCGTTTTTATCAAAAGATCTTCATTTAAATCCTGCACAAATGGGGTTAATATTTTCAGCATTAGGCTGGTCATATACTTGTATGCAAATTCCTTGTGGATTTCTTCTTGACCGTTTTGGAACTAAATTGATATATGGAATTGCACTTTGTGGATGGTCAATCTTTACTGGAGCGATGGCTATTACATACAATGTTGCAAACATAATTGCTTGCAGAATTGGACTTGGATTTTTTGAAGCACCTGCTTTTCCGGCTAATGGACGTATTGTTACTACATGGTTTCCTTCTAAGGAACGTGGACTTGCAATAGGAGCTTATACTGGTGCTGAATATATAGGGCTTGCACTTTGTACACCTATAATTACATGGATTATGATAAATTTTGGATGGAGAGCTGTATTTATAGTTACAGGAGCATTGGGACTTTTATTTGCTTTTGTTTGGTTTGCTTGTTATAGCGATCCTGCTAAAACAAAAGGTATTAATAAGGAAGAACTTGACCTTATTAAAAATGGAGGAGGTCTTTCAGATACTGTAGCAGAAAAAAGAAAAATTAGTGTGAAAGATTTAAAATATTTATTTTCAAACCGTCAATTATGGGGGATGTATATAGGTGGCTTTTCAATTGCTTCAATACTATTCTTTTTCATGACTTGGTTTCCATCATACCTTGTAAGTGAAAAACATATGCCTATATTAAAAGTTGGAATTTATGGAGCACTACCTTACTTTGCAGCAATTGCTGGAGTTCTTGTATCTGGAAGATGGTCAGACTGGATGGTTTCTAAAAATATGGGAATGAGTATATCGAGAAAACTTCCTGTTATTACTGGATTATTATTGTCTTCTGTAATTATAGGAGCTAATTATTCAAATGATGTTAATACTATAATTGCATTTATGTCCATAGCGTTTTTTGGACAGGGAATGGCATCAGCCATATCTTGGGCACTGTTATCCGAGATAATGCCCAAAAATTTAGTAGGTTTGTGTGGCAGTACTTATAATTTTATAACTAATTTGGGAGGAACTTTATCTCCAGCTATAGTTGGATATTTAGTTGCTAGAACGGGATCATATTCTTCTGCATTAGTTTTTGTATCTGCCATGGGTATTTTAGGAGCATTTTCTTATATATTTATTATTGGTAAACCTAAACGTGTTGTAATTCCTGATTAGAAAAAAATTTAATTTCGTAAAATAAGCAGAATGCGATGTAAGAGTACAGTGAAAGTTAAAATCCAAACTTCTACTAGTACCCTTGCGTCGCATTATTTTTAAACTGCTAAGGTAAAATCAAAAATAATCCAACAAGAAAATTTTAACAATATTATATTTGTATATTAAAATGATTTCAATAACAAAATAATTAAATATAGAAAAACTTTTAAAATTTCTTAATAATAATTTATTATGTTATACTAACTTAAAGTTTGTTATAATAAGATGAAAATTTACAAATAAATTAGGGAGTAGATCAAATGAGAGTTTATGAAGTTGCATTTAGACTGCTATTGGCTATAATTATTGGAGGATTAATAGGATATGAAAGGGAATATCAAAATAGACCAGCAGGATTTAGAACACACATACTTGTATGTATAGGTGCTTGTGTGATATCTATGATACAACTATATGATGTTCAAAAAACTGTTGAAATGATAGGGCAAAATCCACAATTGAGTAGTGCGTTAAAGGCAGATATAGGTAGAATAGGAGCTCAAGTAGTAAGTGGTGTAGGCTTTTTAGGTGCTGGTACTATACTTCATGAGAAAGGTTCTGTTAAGGGACTTACTACTGCTGCTAGCTTATGGGTAGTTGCATGTATTGGACTTGCAGTTGGATTAGGTTATTATGTGCTAAGCATTTTGTCAACTATTGCTGTAGTTATTGCACTTGTTAGTTTGAAAAAATTTGAAGCAAAATTTATTGACAAGACTAATTTAGTAAAATTGGAAATAGAATATATGGATAAACAAGGAATGGTACAAATGGTTAATGGATATTTTGAAGGAAAAAGTATAAAAATAAAAAATATTGAGTTTTTAATTGAAGAAGTGGATGGATGTGAAGATGGGTGTATGAAGAGTCTATATACCATATTAATACCAAGACATGTAAGAAAATCCGAAATAATTAAACACCTAGCATCCATAGAAGAAGTTATGAGAGTAACAGTAAAATAGGTATTTTTAGTAACAAAAAAGTTATAATCACATATAATAATGTAGTGTAGTAATATTAAAAGGTGATTTAAATGCCATTTTGTTCTTATTATTATGGCTATTTTAGACAAAGTTCAGGATATTCATATATTAGAGTTTTTCATGCAGCACCAGATGCTCCAGCAGTTGATGTTTATGCTAATAATGCTATTATTGTATCAAATATTAAATTTAAAGGATTTTCACAATATATAAGAGTACCACAAGGAAAATATAGATTTAGGGTTTTTAAGCAAGGCACTCAAAAAAATCCACTAATAGATAGAGATATAATTATACCTGAAAATAGAATACTTACTTTAGCTGCAATAGGTATAATGCCTAACTTGGAGTTGAAAGCAATAGAAGATACTTTAGAACCTTTAAGACGTGGAAGATCTAAAGTAAGGTTTATTCATCTGTCTCCAAATGCACCTGCTGTGGATATTACATTACCTAATGGAAATGTAATTTTTAAAAATGTATCCTATAAGGAAGTTACTGGATATAAAGAGGTTCGTCCAGGAAGTTATAATCTTCAAGTAAAAACTGCAGGTATAGATGAAAAAATATTACTTTTACCTAATACTAGATTTGGACCTAATAAATTTTATACTATTTATGCAGTTGGGTTAGTAAATAGGGAACCTAAGTTGCAAGTTGTAATACCATTAGATGGAAACACATATTTAAAATTTTAAAATGTGGTCTTTACAAAATAAGCATATTGCGAAGCAAAGCTTCGCAATGTTTTTAAATTGTATAGAACTTATAGTATTATTAATAGGATAAAAGTTTACTAACTAGTATTGACAAGCTTTAGTGAAAATGTTATCATTATTCCATAATAAATTAATTGAGGATTGTTACTGGTTATGCAGGCAAAACCTAAATTAAAGTAAACAGCATTTTTGTTTATTTTAATTTAGGTTTTGTTATTTTATATAGTATACTTTAGTAGTGGGGGATATATATGGTAATAAAAAAGATACTGAATAATAATGTAGTTACTGTTATAGATGAATCTACTGGTTTAGAAAAGGTTATTATGGGTAGAGGAATTGCTTTTAAAAAAAATGTTGGAGAAAATTTAGATGAGTCAAAAATTGAAAAAGTGTTTTCTATAGAAAATAAAAATGAAAATGTAAAGTTTCAAAAGCTCATAAATGAAATACCACTTGAATACATAAAAGTATCTGAAAAGATAATAAGTCATGCAAGAGAAGTTTTAGATAATAAGTTAGATGATCATATATATGTAGCTTTAACAGACCATTTAGCTTTTGCTATAAAAAGATCAATATCAGGCATATATATAGAAAATCATTTACTTTGGGAAATACAAAGAATTCATAAAAAGGAATATGATATTGGACTTTGGGCTTTAAAGTTTATAAAAGATGAGTTAAATATTGAAATGAAAGAAGATGAAGCTGGATTCATAGCTTTACATTTAATTAATGCAACTATAGGGCAGAATATGACAGGTACTATGAATATAACTTCTATAGTACAGGATATATTAAATATAATTAAATATTATTTTACCATAGAATTTGTAGAGAATGATATTTCTTATGATAGACTAGTAACACATTTAAAATATTTTGCTCAAAGAGTTATGAGTAAAAAGCATTTAACAGAAGAAGAAGTTTCATTTTTAAAGTTAGTAAAGGAAAATTATGAAAATGCTTATAAGTGTACTTTAAAAATTAAAGCATATATAGAAAAGAATTATGATTATATGGTAAGTGATGGAGAAATAGTTTATTTAACCTTACATTTGCAGAGAGTTATATCTGCTTTGAAAAATTAATAAATTAGGATTGTTACTGTTGTCAGGCAAAACCTAAATTGAATTAATATATATTTAAGCTAAATTATGCTTTAATGTATTTTAATCAATTTGGGTTTTTTTATATTAAATTAAAAATTAAAACATTAAGCTGTAGGCGCCGCAAGTTTAATGTTATTTATTAAAAATGTTATATAAGGAGGAAAATTGATATGGATTATAATAAAGTAGCAAAAGAAATTTTGCCATTAGTTGGTGGAGAAAAAAATATTGAAAGTGCAGCTCATTGTTCTACAAGATTGCGTTTAGTTTTAAAAGATAATAAGAAGGCTAATAAAAGTGAATTAGAAGTCATGGAAGAGGTTAAGGGTGTTTTTGAAAGTGCAGGTCAACTTCAGATAATTATAGGTCAGGGAGCTGTTAACAAGGTTTATGATGCTTTAATATCAAATACAAATATTTCAAAAGCCAGCATGGGAGAAGCAAAAAAGGCAGCTATGAAAAATATGAATCCTCTGCAGAGATTTGCTAGAGTTTTATCTAATATATTTGTTCCTATTATACCTGCCATAGTAGCTAGTGGACTTTTAATGGGTGTTTTAGGAATGTGTAGTACTTTTGGATGGATAAATTCAAAAAGTGGAATGTTTGTACTTCTAGATATGTTTTCTAATGCTGCTTTTGTATTTTTACCAGTTTTGATAGCTTTTAGTGCAGCTAAGGAATTCAATACAAATCCATTTTTAGCAGCAGCTTTAGGTGGAATTATGATTCACCCTAGTTTACAAAATGCATGGACATTAGGTGAAGGAATAAAAAATAGTATAACAGTTTTTGGTTTACATCTTAGTATGGTTGGATATCAAGGAACAGTTTTACCTATACTTATAGCAGTTTGGGTAATGGGATATATAGAAAGGTCACTTAGAAAAGTAATTCCAAATGTGTTAGATATACTTGTAACTCCATTTTTAACTTTAATGATTACTGCATTTTTTTCAATGTTTATTATAGGACCAGCAGGAAGGCTTATTGGTGATGGAATATCATTAGGATTCCAATCATTATATAATGGAGCAGGATTTTTTGCAGGTATTATACTTGGAGGATTATATTCTACTATAGTAATAACAGGGGTACATCACAGCTTTCATGCCATTGAAGCAGGACTTTTAGCTAATCCACATATCGGTAAGAATTGCTTGTTGCCAATTTGGTCTATGGCTAATGTAGCACAAGGTGGAGCGGCTTTAGCAGTATACTTTAGAACAAAAAATAAAAAAATAAAATCCATTGCAGTTCCAGCATCAATATCTTGTTTGCTTGGAATTACAGAACCAGCTATATTTGGAGTAAACTTAAGATTTGGAAAACCATTTATTGCAGCTGCTGCAGGTGGTGCTATAGGTGGTGCTTACATGGCATTTACTAAAGTAGCTATGACTGCAGTTGGAGTTACAGGCATTCCTGGAACCGCTATTGTAAAACAAGGATCAATAATTAATTATTTAATTGGATTAGTTTTAGCTTTTGGAGGAGCCTTTATAATAACAATAATACTTGGTTTTAAGGATGAAATTGAAGCAGATAATAAGAACAATGATGATAATGAATCTAAAAAAGATTTAGAAAAAGCTATTAATAATTTGGATAGTGTAGAAAAACTAGCAGCTCCAATGAAGGGAAAATCAATAGATTTAACAGAAGTACCAGATAAAACATTTGCAGCAAAATTATTAGGTGAAGGTATGGCTATAGATCCTGAAGATGGTGTAGTTGTATCTCCTATAGAAGGAAAAATAGCTCATTTATTTGAAACAAAACATGCTGTAGCTATAGAAAGTAAATCTGGTATTGAAATATTAATTCATATTGGAATAGATACAGTAAAAATGAATGGAGAAGGTTTTAAAGCTTTTGTAAAAAGTGGTGACAATGTTAAAGCTGGAGATAAATTATTAGAAGTAGATTTAAATTTAGTAAAAGAAAAGGCAAAATCACCTATAACTTCTGTAGTTGTGACAAATTCAGAAAAATTTAATTTTATTAAAGGTGTAAAAGAAGGAAAAGTAGAATTAAATGATGAATTTATATTGGTAGGAAATACTAAAGATTAAAGTGCAGTGAAAGTTAAAATTCAAACTAGTAACTTCAAGTGTGCACAGTTAATTACATTGGTATGGATAATTTTTAAGTTGTAAATCGTTGCAACTGCAATTTTAGGAGGAATAGTTATGAATAACAGCATATTATGTGTAGGTGAATTGCTTATTGACTTTATTTGTTCAGATGTTAACTCTAGTTTATCAGCAGGAAGTAATTTTGTTAAAAAGGCAGGGGGAGCACCTGCCAACGTTACAGCAGCTATAGCTAAATTAGGTGGAAAGGCTTTATTTGCAGGTAAGGTTGGAAAGGATGCCTTTGGAGTGTTTTTAAAGGATACTTTAGATCAAGCAGGTGTAGATACTTCTATGTTAATTATGGATGATAATTCAAATACTACACTAGCTTTTGTTTCTTTAAAATCTAATGGTGAAAGGGACTTTATATTCAATAGAGGTGCAGATGGATTATTAAAGTATGAAGAGTTAGAAGAGAAAAAAATAAAAGCTTCAAAGATAATACATTTTGGATCTGCTACAGCACTTCTTGGTGGAGAATCAAAAGAAACTTATTTAAAAATTATGGAGGTTGCAGAAAAACAAAATATATTTATAGCTTTTGATCCTAATTATAGAGTAGATCTGTGGAAAGGAAGAACAGAAGAATTTATAGAAACATCTAAGTTTTGCATGAAGTATGCTGATTTGGTAAAGGTAAGTGATGAAGAAATAAAAATTATATCAGGAGAAGATGATTTAAATAGAGGACTAGAGGTAATTCATAAACTAGGAGCTAAAATTGTAGCTGTAACTTTAGGAAAAGAAGGAACTTTAATATCAAATGGTAAAGATTATACTACAGTTGGTAGTATAAAAATAAAATCTATAGATTCTACAGGTGCAGGAGATGCTTTTGTTGGAGCATTTTTATATAAAGCAGCTGAACTTGAAGATCCTAAGTCTTTAATAGAAAATTTCGAGAAGATAGAAGAAATAACTGCTTTTGCAAATAAGGTAGGAGCTGTTGTCTGTACAAAATTGGGAGCTATAGCATCATTACCAACGTTAGGAGAAATAGAAAAACTGTAAAGAATATTATTGATTTTATGCAAAATAGAGAAATGGTGTTAAATATGAATAGAAATGAAGAATTATTAAAAAAGGCTTATGAGAGTATGGAAAAAATGAAGCCTTTGGTGCAAGCTGATTATTACAGGCTAAAATATCATATAATGCCTCCAGCAGGACTTTTAAATGATCCTAATGGCTTTATATATATGAATGGTGAGTATCATTTGTTTTATCAGTTAAATCCCTTTGATACAAAGCATGCATCAAAGCATTGGGGACATGTTAAAAGTAAGGATTTAGTCAATTGGAGTGATGCTTCTATAGCCTTGGTTCCAAGTAATTGCTATGAAACTCATGGGTGTTATTCTGGAAGTGCAGTTAATGATAATGGTGTTTTAACTATTA
Source organism: Clostridium sp. JS66 (assembly GCF_033561535.1). Lineage (NCBI taxonomy): Bacteria > Bacillati > Bacillota > Clostridia > Eubacteriales > Clostridiaceae > Clostridium > Clostridium sp. JS66. Next base: position 2,922,854 of record NZ_CP131467.1, read on the forward strand.
TGTATACTGGAAATGTTAAAGATGAAGAAGGAAATAGAGAAACTTATCAATGCTTAGCTATGAGCAAGGATGGTATGAATTTTGAAAAATATGAGAATAACCCAGTAATTAATAATCAGCCAGAGGGATATACTAGACATTTTAGGGATCCTAAGGTTTGGAAGAATGGACATTTATGGTATGCAGTATTAGGCACTCAAACTATAGAAATGGAAGGTAGAGTTTTATTATTTAAATCAGAAAACTTAAAAAAGTGGGAGCTCATAGGAGAAGTTACAGGCTCCAATATAAATGGTTTGAAAGATTTTGGATATATGTGGGAGTGCCCTGATCTTTTTCATTTAGATGGTAAGGATGTATTAATAGCCTGTCCTCAAGGGTTAGAGGCTAAAGGCGATTTATACAATAATATATATCAATCAGGATATTTTATAGGAAAATTAAACTATGATACTGGAAAAATGGAACATGGGGAGTTTGTAGAATTAGATAGAGGCTTTGAATTTTATGCACCTCAAACAACTATAGATGATAAGGGAAGAAGAATTTTAATAGGATGGATGGGGTTGCCAGAAAGGGATGAACATCCTACAGTAAAACATGGATGGTTGCATACAATGACTATTCCAAGAGTATTACAGCTTAAAGGTGAGAAATTGTATCAAAATCCCATAGAAGAAATGAAATCACTTAGAAAAGAAGAAATTTCATATAATGATATGATAATAGATAATGAAGAAATTCAGCTTGAAAATATTCAAGGGGATGTTTTAGAGCTTTATGTGGAATTTGAATTAAATGAAATAAGTAATTTAGAAGAAATAGGTATAAAAGTAAGATGTTCAAAGGACAATGAAGAGTATACTAGATTGTGTTATGATTTATGTAATAGTAAGTTCATACTGGATAGAGATAATAGTGGAAAAGGCTATAAGGGAATAAGAAAATGTAAAATGGATTTTTGCAAAAAGCTAAAATTAAATATTTTCATGGATACTTCCTCGATAGAAATATTTATAAATGATGGGGAAGAAGTTTTTACAAGTAGGATTTATCCTGAAAAGAATAGCAGAGATATAAAATTTTTTGCTAAGGGTGGTACTGTAAAAATAAATAAAGTAGTAAAATGGAATATATAACGATTTAGAATGCTCCATAAGAAAGTGAATTTCTTGTGGAGTTTTTTTATATGAATTCTACAAATATATGTAAAAAATAATATTTATGACTTAGTTTGCTTTAAATCAATTAATGTACAATATGTGTAAAAATATATATAATATTAGCAAATGCTGGACATTGACGAAAATTTTCTGTAAAAAATAAATAAATGTTCGACTTTTTTGAAAAATATGATATAATAGCTTTTGTGAAAATGGAAAACTGTGAACAATATTTAGATTCATGGTAAATATTTAACAATTTGATAAATTTTTGTTTAAATTAAAATAATATACAAAATTAAAGTATTTTTATTCCTATACTGAAAGTGAAAATACAGATTATAAGGAGGTTAAGATGTTTACAATACTAGATTTAGTTCAACCAAATACAATAGACGAAGCATATAAAGTACTTGTAGATAAAAAAAGTAATACTATTCTTGGAGGTTGTGCTTTTTTAAGGATGGGTGCTAAAAGAATAGGTACAGCTGTGGATTTATCAAAGCTTAATTTAAATTATATAAAAGAAGATGATGAATATATAGAAGTAGGAGCTATGACCACCTTTAGAGATATTGAGACAAGCCCTTTATTTAAAGAATACTTTAATGGAATATTACCTAAATCAGTTAGCAATATAATAGGAGTTCAGTTTAGAAATATAGTAACTGTAGGTGCTACTGTATACTCAAAGTATGGATTTTCAGATTTGATAACAGCATTATTGTGTTTAGATACAGAAGTGGAATTATACAAAGGAAATAGAATGTCTTTAGAAGAGTTTTTAGAAAGACCTTATGAAAAGGACATTTTAACTAGAATATTTATAAAGAAAAATAATAGAAAAGCTATTTATGGAAATTTAAGAAATGCTATAAGTGATTATCCTATATTAAATGTATCTGTTTCTAGATTAGGTGATAAATGGACTGTAGTTGTAGGAGCTAGGCCTTTACATGCTAAAATTGCAAAAGGAGCATCTGAAGCGTTAGCCAATGGAAATTTCAGCATTGAAAATGTAGAAAATGTGGCAAACATAGCTTCTGAAGAGCTGCATTTTGGAAGCAATATGAGAGGTTCAGCCCAGTACAGGAAATCTATGTGCAAGGTTCTTGTAAAAAGAGCGATAATGGAGGTATTACAGTGCAAATAGAAGTTATTTTAAATGATAAAAAAGTTAATTTTGAAATAGAAAAAGATGAATTTTTAGCTGATACTTTAAGAAAAAATGGAATATTAAGTATAAGAAAAGGCTGTGATACAACTTGCTGCGGTCTTTGCACAGTATGGATAGAAGGAAAGCCAACTTTATCCTGTTCAACTTTATCTATAAGAGTTAATGGAAAAAATATTACCACTATAGAAGGATTAAAAGAAGAATCAGAGCAATTTGCCAAAATTCTTGTATCAGAAGGTGCTGAACAATGTGGGTTTTGCAGTCCAGGTTTTATAATGACTGTAATTGCCATGAAAAATGAACTTAAAAATCCAACAGAGGAAGAAATAATTCATTACTTAACTGGTAACTTGTGCAGATGTACAGGCTATATGGGTCAGTTAAGAGCAATTAAAAAATATCTGGGGGTAGCATAAACATGAGAATAGTTGGTAAAGGTATTTCAAAGATAGATGGAATGACTATTGCAACAGGTAAGCCTGTTTATACAGAAGATTTAGCGGTAAAAGATGCTTTAGTAATAAAAATACTAAGAAGCCCACATGCTTTTGCAAGAATAAAATCTATAGATATATCAAAAGCAGAAAAAATAGATGGTGTTGAGTGTGTTTTAACCTATAAAGATGTTCCTAATGTGAGATTTACATTAGCCGGACAATCTTATCCTGAACCATCACCTTATGATCGTTTAATATTAGATGAAGTTGTTAGATATGTAGGAGATGAAGTTGCAATTGTAGCTGCTGTAGATGAAAAGACAGCTTTAAAGGCTATAAAGCTTATAAAGGTTGAATATGAAGTGTTTGAGCCTGTTTTGGATTTTGAAAAAGCAGAAGAGCATGAATCAACAGTTCATGAAGAGGACCTTCATTGTAATTTTGACATTGGTATGCAGAAGGATAAAAATATTGTTTCTAGACAAAAGATGGAGTATGGAGATGTTGAAAGCGAATTTGATAAGTGTGATGTAGTAGTAGAAGATACTTATTACAATCAAGCACAAGCTCATTGTATGATGGAAACTTATCGTTCTTTTAATTATATTGATCATGCAGGAAGACTTGTGGTTATAAGTTCAACACAAATTCCATTCCATGTTAGAAGAAAATTAGCTAGAGCCCTTAACATACCATCAAGCAAAATAAGAGTAATTAAACCAAGAATAGGTGGCGGTTTTGGAGGTAAACAAACTGTTGCAGTAGAAATTTTTTCTGCAATAGTTACTATGAAAACAGGTAAACCATCTATGATAATATATGATAGAAAAGAAACCTTTGAATGTACAACTAGCCGTCATGCTATGAGAACAAGGGTTAGATTAGGTGCAGACAAAGAAGGATATATAAGAGCTATAGACATACAATGTTTATCAGATACAGGGGCTTATGGTGAACATGCTTCTACAGTATTTGGACTTGTAGGGCAAAAAACACTTCCTTTATATAATAAGACAAAAGCTGTTAGATTTATGGGAGATGTAGTTTATACAAATAAAACTCCAGCAGGAGCATTTAGAGGTTATGGAGCAACACAGGGAGCCTTTGCTGTTGAATCAACAGTTAACAAATTAGCAGAAAAGTTAAATATGGATCCAACAGAAATTAGACTCAAAAATTTAATTAAAGAAGGAGAAACTTCTCTTGCTTTTGAAGGAAAGATTTTAGGAAGTTCAGCTCTTCATAGATGTATAAAAAAAGGTAAAGAGTTAATAGGCTGGAATGAAAAATATCCAAGAAGAGAAATAGGAGAGACTAAAGTAAGAGCTCTTGGTATGGCAGTAACCATGCAGGGATCAGGAATTGCATGTATAGATACTGCATCTGCAGAAGTAAGGTTAAATGATGATGGAAATTATACACTTCTTATAGGTTCTACAGATATGGGAACAGGAAGTGATACAATATTATCGCAAATGGCTGCTGAGATTTTAGAAACATCAATGGAAAAAATCATAGTAAATGCAGCAGATACGGATATTTCTCCTTATGATCCAGGTTCTTATGCTTCAAGTACAACTTATGTTACAGGAATGGCTGTAGTGAAAGCAGCAGAATCACTTAGAAAGCAGATTATTGAAACAGGAGCTAGATTACTCGAATTGTCTCTTGAAGATGTAGAATTTGATGGAGAAAATATAAAGGCTGCTTATGGAAAGAAATCTATGAGCTTAGAAAAATTAGCTGAACTTATGGTTTTAGGTACAGGAAAGCTTCAATTAGTTGGTAATGCTACTTATGGAAGTGAGGTATCACCTCCACCATTTATGGCAGGCTTTGCAGAAGTAGAAGTAGACAAGGAAACAGGAAAAGTGGATGTAATAAACTATGTAGCAGTAGCTGATAGTGGAACTATCATTAATCCAAATTTAGCAAGACTTCAAGTAGAAGGTGGAATTGTTCAAGGAATAGGAATGGCATTATATGAGAATATTAAATTTAACTCAAAAGGAAGACTTGAAACAAATACATTTATGCAGTATAAAATTCCTTGTAGAAAAGATGTAGGAAGTATAATAGTGGATTTTGAAGAAAGCTATGAGCCAACAGGTCCTTTTGGAGCAAAATCCATAGGAGAAGTTGTTGTAAATACTCCATCACCAGCAATTGCACATGCAGTTTATAATGCTGTAGGAGTTAGAATGACATCTCTTCCAATGACATCAGAAAAAGTGTTTATGGCAATGCAGCAATTAGATAATAAATAGAAGTTTTTGATTAATATAAAGCCTTATTGAAAAATGCTACAGTTATTATAACATGAAGGATAAATTAATTTTTGAGGTGCAATATGAATTTAAAGGATTTATTAAACTTAAAAAAAGGTGATGTAATATCCATTGTAGGTGCTGGCGGAAAAACCACTTTCATGTATTCTTTAGCAGAGGAATTAAGAGGTGAAAATAAAGTACTTGTAACAACTACTACAAAAATTTATATGCCCAATAAAAAATATTATGATTTTATAACTATAAATGAAAGTAACTTTAATAATTATAATTATGAAAAAACTAATGGTATATATTTATATGGAAGTTATTTGAATGAAGAAAATAAAATAATTGGATTGGATACTGAGCTTTTAGAAGCTCAGTTACCGTATTTTGACTATGTTTTAGTAGAAGCAGATGGTTCTAAGAGAAAGTCCATTAAGGGATGGAAAGATGATGAACCTGTAATAAGCCAAAATACCCATAAAACTATAGGCATTTTAAGCATAGATGCTTTAGGTAAAAAAGTAAATGCTGAAAATGTTCATAGATTATGTGAATTCAAGAGTATAACTAATTCAAAAGAGAATGAAATTGTAACTGAAAAACATTTAACTTCTTTAGTACTTCATAATAAGGGTTTGTTTAAAGATTCTAAAGGAGAGAAAGTTTTATTTATAAATAAGGTAGATGGAGAAAATGAGCTTATTTTAGCAAAAATGTTAGCAGCTAATATTTTAGAAAACAATCATAACTATGTAGATAAAATTATAATTGGAAGTTTAAAAAATAAGCAATACCAATTAGTAGTTTAAGTTTACAAAATAAAAATATTTATATGAATTAATACAATGTTTAAGGGTGATAAAAATGATTAGTGCTATTATTATGGCATCTGGTTTTGGAAAGAGAATGGGTAAAAGCAAGCTGTTACTGCCTTATAAAAACAAAGCTATGGTTGAACACATTATAGAAAAAGTCATGGCTTGTGATTTTTGCAGCAAAATCCTTGTGGCTAAAGATGAAGAAGTACTGAATATAGGCATAAAAAATGGTATTAAGGTTGTAAAAAATAGCAATGCATTTAAAGGTCAAAGTGAGTCCATAAAACTTGGAATAAGTGCTTCAGAAGAAGCTCATGGATATATGTTTTTTACATCAGATCAGCCTTTGCTGGATGTTGATACTATAAAACTTCTAATGGATGTATTTGAAAAAAATAATAATTGTATAATTGTTCCTATCCATGAAAATAGAAAAGGGAGTCCTGTAATATTTCCAAAAAGGTTTATAGATGAACTTAAATTGCTTCAAGGAGATAATGGCGGAAAGAATGTTATTAATAATCACATTAACAATGTAATAACTGTAGATGTTAAAAATAAGTATGCGATGGTAGATATAGATACCTGGCAGGATTATGAGAAAATTACAAGGGGTTAAAATATGATTGAAGATATTGTTATAATAAGAGGCGGAGGAGATATTGCCTCTGGTATAGTACAAAAGTTATATAGAAGTGGATTCAAGGTTTTAATAGCAGAAGTAGAAAAGCCTACTTCCATTAGAAGAAAAGTGTGTTTTAGCGAAGCTATATTTGATAGTTATGTGATTGTGGAAGGTATAAAATCTGTACTTGTAAAAAATATATATGAAATTAAAAAGGCTTGGTCTGAAGGCAGTGTACCTGTTATTGTAGATCCAGAAGGCAAATATATAGATATAATAAAACCTCAAATTGTTATAGATGCAATAATAGCAAAGAAGAATTTAGGAACAAATATGAACATGGCACCTATGACTATAGCAGTGGGGCCTGGATTTGAAGCTGGAAAAGATGTAGATATAGTTGTAGAAACTATGAGAGGTCATAATTTAGGAAGGTTGATATTTAGTGGTATGGCTATGAAAAATACTGGTGTGCCTGGAAAAATAGCTGGTTATTCAAAAGAAAGAGTAATACACAGTCCTGCTAGTGGTATTATTGACAATATAAAAGAAATTGCAGATATAGTTAAAGCTGGAGAAGTTATAGCTTATGTGGATGGAATAGAAGTTAAAGCTACTATTGATGGAGTATTAAGAGGATTAATAAGAAATGAAAGTAAAATTTCCAAAGGACTTAAAATAGCAGACATTGATCCTAGAATTGAAGAAAAGCAGAATTGTTATACAATTTCTGATAAAGCTAGAAGTATTGGCGGGGCAGTGTTAGAGGCTGTATTGTATTTAAAAGCAACTAAAACCAAGATTTTTAGAGAAATGACTAAAGTAGTATAAAATAATGGCTTTAATTTTGTAAGCATTACTTGTTATTTGATACAAGTAGTGCTATATTTTTATTATTTGTAATGGTAAAATATAGAATGGATAAAAATAAGGAGGAATTTATATGAAGGTTAAAATGTCCAATTTTTTAAATAACACAAAACCAAGTATAAAAAAACTTATAAAAAACCTATCTAAGGATTTCAAATATGTATCAGTTTTAGGTAGTGACGTTTGTGGAAAATTATATTCTGTTCAAAGAACAGGAATTTCCATTCAGGATTCATTTTGGAGTGAAAGAGGTTTTGTAGTAAAGGTTCATAATGGAATTAGTTATTCTGAAATTTCTTTTAATGAAATAAATGAAAATGACATTGAAATTACAGCAGAAAACATAAGAAAAAAAATAAAAGGACAAATTGAATCCTTAAAAAATAAAGTGAACATAAATGCTTATGATTTGATAAATGAAGAAAAAATAGAAAAAACTTTTATAGGAGAAGTTAAAGTGCTTCCAGAACAAATAAGCGATAAAGAAATAGTAGAAAAAATGATAAGTATAAAGGATAAGGCTTTTTCTTTAAGTGATCTTTTAATAGATTTAAGAGTTAGATACCAACAAGTTCATGTATCAAAGATTTTTGTTTCTAATAATAAGGACTTAGCTCAAAGTTACATATGGAGTGAAGGATCAATATTTAGTATTGTAAGACGAGAAAATAAGACTAAATATTCATATAGTCCTTTTTCTGGGCTTAAAGCTTCTGAACTTTTAGATGAAATTTCAGAAAAGGTAGATGAAACTGTAGATATTTCTATAAAACTTCTAGATTCAAAGCCAGTTACCCCTGGAGAATATGAATGCATATGTTCTCCAGATGTTTCAGGAATAATTGCACATGAGGCTTTTGGTCATGGTGTAGAAATGGACATGTTTGTGAAAAATAGAGCTAAAGCAGCTGAATATATGGATAAGGAAATAGCATCTCCACTTGTAACTATGCATGATGGAGCTGCTTCAGCTGTAGATGTTTCTTCCTATTTATTTGATGATGAAGGAGTTTTAGGAACAGATACTGTAGTTATAGATAGAGGAATCCTTAAGAAAGGTATATCAGATACACTTTCAGCTTTAAAGTTAGCTACTACTCCAACAGGAAATGGTAAAAGACAGTCTTTTGAAAGAAAAGCTTATTCAAGAATGACTAATACTTATTTTGCAGCTGGATCTAGTAAGCTTGAGGATATGATAGCTTCAATAGAATTTGGATATTTATTAGATTGTCCAATGAGTGGTATGGAGGATCCTAAGAATTGGGGAATACAATGCATGGTAAATTATGGCCTTGAAATAAAAAATGGAAAGCTCACAGGGAATATTGTATCTCCAGTAGTTTTAACAGGATATGTACCTGATCTTTTAAAATCTATATCCATGGTTTCAGATAAAGTAGAACTTTGTGGTTCTGGTGCTTGTGGCAAGGGATATAAGGAATTTGTAAAGGTATCTTCTGGAGGACCATATATTAAAGCGAAAGTGAGGCTTGGATAAAATGATAAACAGAATAAAAAGTGTATTAGAAACTTTGGATGTTGATGGATATAAAATAGTTGAAACAAAGGTAAATTCAGAAGAGTTATTTCTCATAAAGAAAAATTTGGACATGAATAGAAGTAAAGATGTTCACCATTTTAAAGTTACAGTTTATAAGGATTTTGAAGAAAATAAAATGAAATATAAAGGATCTTCTGTATTAAATATTCATCCTACCATGAATGATGAAGAAATTAAAAAGTCTTTGGAAGATGCGGCCTTTGCTGCTAACTTTGCTAAAAATCAATATTATGATCTTCCTAAAAAGGCTAAAAAAGAAAATAAGAAGATTAAAGAATGCAGTTTTAAAGGCAATACACTTTCTTATTGGATGGAAAAATTAACAGAAAAGCTTTATGAAGCTGACAATAAAGAAAAAGGAAATATAAATTCATCAGAACTTTTCTTAGAAAAAGTATATAAAAGAATTGTAAATTCAAATGGAGTAGATGTTAGTTTTGAAAATTATAAGGGAACTATTGAATTTATAACCAATTGGAGAGAAAAAGAAGAAATAGAACTGTATAAATCCATAGGATTTTCAAATTTTGATGAAAAGCAAATTGTGTCTTCTGTAAATGAAATGCTATTTGTTTCACAGCAGAGAGCTTTGGCAAAAGATATGCCAAAGGCTGGAAAATATAAGGTCATATTTACAGGGTCGCCTGTTAAAGAACTTCTTTCCTATTATGTGTATCAAGGAAATGTAGAAGCAGTTTACAACAATATGTCTATAGCTAGGCTAAATGAAAATATACAAGGTGATGATGTAAAAGGGGATTTGTTAAGTATAACGCTGGATCCAGCGTTAGAAAACTCATCTTATTCAGTTCCTTTTGATGAAGATGGAATTGCTTTATCAAAAGTTCAAATATTTGATAAAGGTGTACTTAAAAATTATCATGGAGATTTTAGACACAGCTTCTATTTAGAAGCAGAACCTACAGGAATTATTAATAATTTCATAGTAGATGGAGGAAGCAAAGCTTATAAAGAAATGAAAAATGAACCTTATATGGAACTTGCTGAATTTTCTGATTTTCAAATAGATAAGCTTACTGGAGATTTTGGAGGAGAAATAAGGCTTGGATGGTACTTTGATGGAATAAAAACTACTCCTATAACTGGAGGTTCTGTATCTGGAAATATGAAGGATTTTCACAGTAATATGTATCTTTCAAAGGAAATACAAAAAGATAATGGATTTGAAGGACCAAAGGCATTAGAACTATTTGATGTATCCATTGCTGGAAAATAAACTATTATTGATAATGATTAATAGTTTAGTGGTTAATTTAAAAGGTTATTAAATTAGGTATAAAGTTATAAGTAGATTTGTCTACATATAATTTTATACCTAATAATTTTATTTGTGTAAAATTTAAAAGATTTATTAAATCATATGTCCTTTTAATAAAGGAGCAGTGCCTGAATTTAATTTTTTACATATTTTTTCGTAAACAAGTATAGCATTTAAAATAAGTAATGTGCTAGTAATAAAAAACACATATTTTATGCCAAAATATGAAGCTATTTGTCCACCAAGTAGAGAACCAGAAAAGGTTCCTAAATAAAATGCACTCATATTAAAACCATACATTCTTCCAGTAAGAACGTCTGGTGTTATTTTCTTTAATAAGGTGTTAATTGATGGTGCTAGACCTGCTGTTACAAAACCTAATGCAAATCTTAATATTATTAATTCCCAGGAATTTTTTACAAAAGCTTGAGGTATAAATATTAAACCAGCTATAATAAGGGATGCAAGCATAACCTTTTGAGGTCCAACTTTATCTGATAACTTCCCAAGTCTTGGAGCTGAGATAATACTGGCAACACCTGAAGCAGAAAAAGCCATTCCAGAAATTAAGGCAATATGAGCTGAATTACGGGATAACTCAGAGATATATATTGTTATTATTGGTTCTATAGAAAAAAATGCAAGCTGCAAAATAAAAGAAGTAGCAAATAAAACAATAATTAAATGAGAATCAGGCAGCTTATTCCAAACCTCTTTTGTACTGAGTACTTTTTTATCAGATGCTGCAAAATCTTCTTTTACAAATAGTAAAGTTAGGATAAAAGCAACTAACATAAGAGCACCAGTAAAGAAGAAAGTGAATTGTAACCCCAAAATTTCATCTAGATATCCTCCAATAAGCGGACCAAGTAGTGAACCGGAAATAGAAGCTGTGGATAGAACACCTAATGCCCAACCAGAATGTTCTTTATCAGTTTGAGTTGCAACTAATGTCATACAAGCTGTACTGTAACCTGCTACAATTCCCTGGAGCATTCTCAAGGCAATAAGCTGATATATATTTTGCGCAAACCCCATAGTCGAAATTACAAGACACATACCGAGACTTGCACGTAAAAGCATAGGTTTTCTACCCATTTTATCAGCTGCATATCCCCAAATTGGTGAAAATATTGCTAAAACTATAAAAGTAATTCCAAATGCAATTCCAGATATTTGTTCAACAGCAGAGATATTGTGAACACCAAGCTGCTTAATGTAAAGTGGCATTATAGGTGCTATTTGGCTCAGTCCTAAAGCAGTTACAAATGATCCAAACCAACATACAATTAGATTCTTTTTCCAAATTTTCAATAGTGTCAACCTTCTTTCGCAATTAACAATTATACTTTAATTATAAGCTTAAAGAAGGCTTAATTACATGAAGTATTTTAATATTCATGGACATTTTTGCTGTAAAATTCTTTAGGACTTATACCTTTGATTTTTTTAAATAGCCGACTAAAGTAAAATTCATCTTTAAAGCCTAAGATTTCAGAAATTTCTTTAATTTTTTTATCGCCAACTATAATAAGTGATTCAGCCTTGTCTACTTTCATCTTGTTAAAAAATTCAATTATTGAATATCCTGTTGTATCCTTAAATGTCCTTGAAAGATAGCTAGGAGAAAGAGAAACAAGACCTGATAATTCTTTTAATGTAATGGATTTATTTATATTTTCATGTAAGTATTTTATAATTTTTTCTACTTTAACAGTTGATGAATAATTTGTATTTTGTATTTTTAAATTATCATGTATTTCTAACAAAAGTTCTTCAAGAATTATTTTGCAGGAAAATTCGTAATCAGGTAATTTTGTACTCCATGTTTCAACAAGTTTTTTAAATATATGGAAAAGTGGGTAGTAGTTTTTAAACTTCTGCATTATAGGAAATTTTAGATATTTAATTTCAGTAGATAAATTCCATTTATCATTGCAAAAATTTACACAAATAAAGCTAAAATGAACAGATAAAAAACTAAGAGGTTCACTTAAATTTGGTTCTATTGAATGAAAAACGTCAGGTTTTAAATAAAATAACATTCCTTTCTCTACAAAGAATTCTCTGTTTTCAGTTGATATATAACCTTTACCACCAGTTACAAGAAAGAGTTCATGGTGATTAATTTTTCTAGCAATTTTTTTCTTGTGTTTCCGTTTCCAATCCTCATAAGTTTCTCTGTGAGTACAATAATGAATATGAAAATAAAGATTATTCTTGTCCATAATATGTCTCCTATTTATAAACTATAGTTTTGTTTCTTGTGCTTTGAACACATTATATAATGTATATTTAAATTATTCAATTTTCACAGTTTAAAAATAATATGAATACTATAGTAAAGAGAGCTATTAAAAGGAAGGATAAATTTGAAAAAATTAAATCCAGAAAAGCTTTTTGTAAAGTTTAAGGATGGAGTTAACAGTGTAAGTCCGATTATACTAAGAAGATATACACTAACACATTCGGATAAAACAGCAGAACTTTTTCTAGTAATAGGGTTAACATATGCTTATGAAAATATAACATCTGAAAGGGATGAAGTATTAGCAGAATGGAAATTTGTGAACAATCAATATGTTTTAAATGTATTTTGCCATGTTGGAGGTGAAAACAATAAGGATAAAGCTGCTTTAAGATATAAAATCTTTATAAGAGAATTGCCATTAGCTTTAGAAGCAATTTGTTATGGAGATAGAAAGCTTTTTGAAGTACATCAATTTCTAAAAAATTCACCAATAATGGTTAGATTTGAATCTATTTATCCTCAATATAATGGTATAAAATATTTTGGGATGCCTAAGAATTATTTATAATTACATTAAAAAGAGGAAATTTAGTAATAGAAATGGAGCTTTGCACTAAGAATAAATACTACAATGTGTTGTGCTAGTTTTTAATTTACAAAACACCATATTGTAGATAAATTCCTTAGTGTAACAGCTCCTTAATTATTCATATTGATAAGTTGAATTTATGATAAATTTTAAAAATATGGAAATATATTGAAAAAATCTGTTATAATAATTGTAATAGCATTTTTGTAAATTTATTGAAAAATTAAATTTACATAGAATAATTATAATCAAAAAGGGTGAAATGCTGTAATTTAACAGATATTTGGAGGGATAAAATTGATTAAAAAGAACTTAGCTTTAAGCATGGTTTTAGTTTTATTTTTTTCAGGATGTGGGACAGCAAATAAAAATGCTTCAAAAAATACAGAGAACAAAAATGAAACTACTATGAACGATAAAAATAATAATTCTACCAGTAAAGATTCTGAAAACAAGCAAAAAGAAATTGATAAGTCTGAAACGGAAAGAAAAGCTTTTACTCCTTTAGTGTTGTCAGATGTTTCATCCCTTAGCACTAAAGCTATATCCTGGTCGTGGATGTATTCACCAAGAGATAATGCATCACTATTATCAAAATATAAAGGATATGCTTTTGGAGATACTTCAAAAAAAGTTATTTATCTTACCTTTGATGAAGGGTATGAAAATGGGTATACATCTAGTATTTTAGATACATTAAAGAAAAATAATGTGCATGCAGCTTTCTTTGTAACTAAGCCATTTGCAACTGGCAGCTTTAAAGGAGTTCCAAATGCTAGTTTATTAAAGAGAATGAAGGTTGAAGGACATATAATAGGAAATCATTCTGTACATCATAAATCTATGCCTACATTCAAAAATGAGAAAGCCTTTGATGATGAAATTACTGGAGTAGAGTCTGTGGTAAATAGTATTCCTGGTTGCAAGATGTCAAAATATTTCAGACCACCAGAAGGCACTTTTAGTGAATTATCTCTTTACTATACTCAAAAGATTGGTTATAAATCTATATTTTTTGCTCTTGCACATCAAGATTATGATGCAAATAAGCAGCCTGATCCAGGAAAATCTAAGGCAGTTCTTTTGAAAAACACACGTAATGGTATGATTTGTCTTCTCCATGCTATGTCTAAGACTAATGTTGCTATTTTAGATAGTTTGATTAAAGAATGGAAGAATGAAGGTTATGAATTTAAGACTTTAGATGAACTTCCAAATTAACAAATTTTAATAAAAATTCAGTGTAAATAAGGTGGTATCAATTTGGAAAGAAAATTATGCCACCTTTAAATTTTAAATAAAAATAAGCAAAATTTTTTATTTAAAAGTAAAATAGCTGCAAAACAATTAAAAAAATCAAAACTATAATTGTAGAGTGTAAAATTAACAAATTAGATACTAATTTATACATTATATTAAAAAAATAATATTTTGCTTATTTTAATATTTACAGATTACAAATAAATCATGAAAAATCATAAAAACAGAATTTATTAACATAAATTTACAAAGAATAAAATAAATAGTAAAACATAAAATATACTATATTTGGAATTTACTGAAAATTATTTATTTTACATACTATACGTTGGGGGTACAATAAAATTTTCTAATTATATATTTGCAACAAAAATAAGGGGGAGTAAAAGTGAAGAGTAAAAGATTAATGACATTTTTATTAACAGCAATGATAGTATCAACTACTGGATTTGTTGGATGTGGGGGGAGCAGTCAAGAGACACAAGGATCAAGTGGAAAAGCGGATAAGGACCAACATTTAAATCTTGCTTTAAGAGCAGAACCAAAAACAATAGATCCATCAAGAGCTACAGACGATTACAGTAATACAGTTATAACAGATACTCAAGAAGCTTTAACAAGATGTGAAAATAATAATGGCAAAGAAGATATTAAACCAGCAGGTGCTGAAAGTTGGAAAACATCTGAAGATGGACTTACTTGGACATTTAAATTAAGAAATAATAAATGGTCAGATGGACAAGAGGTAAAAGCGCAAGATTATGAATATTCAATAAAGAGAACATTAAGTCCTAATACAGCTTCAGAATATTCATATATACTTTATCCGATAAAAGGAGCAAAGGAATATAATAAGGGACAAGGAAAGGTTGAAGATGTAGGTGTAAAAGCTTTAGATGATAAAACTTTGGAAATAAAACTTGCATATCCTTGTGCATATTTTATGAAAATAACTTATTTTAGAGTATTTACTCCAGAAAGAAAAGACATAGTTGAAAAAAACGGAGAAAAATTTGGATCAGAAGCTAACACATTAGTTTCATCTGGCCCTTTTGTAATTAAAGATTGGATTCATAAGAATAAAATGGAATTGGAGAAAAACCCAAATTATTGGGATAAAGATAAAGTTAAATTAGATAAAGTAACTTTAAAGATTATAGATGATAATCAAGCTAGAATGAATGAAACGTACAATGGTTCTCTTGATTTAGCTGAAGTGGAAAAAACAGAATGGATTGATAAGTTAAGTACTAAAAAAGATTTAACATATATAACAGGAATTGATCCAGAAACAGATTATTCTTATTTTAATTGTAAAGATAAAGTATTTTCAAATGCAAAGGTAAGAAAAGCATTTGCTTTAGCACTAAATAGAGAAGATCGTGTAAAAACATTGTTTCCAAAAACAAGAAAAGCTTTTTATGCATTCTGCCCTCCTGGAGTGAAAATAGGAGAAGAAGACTTTAGAAAGAAAGTAGGAGAAGAACCTCTTAAAAAATTAGAAGAAGAAGTAAAAGATCCTAAAACATTGCTTTCAGAAGGTTTGAAAGAATTAGGAATGGACGCAGAGCCATCAAAACTAACTATTACTATAACTGCATCAGGAACAGATGCTAATGCAAAACAAATGTATGAAAAGGATCAGGCAAATTACGAAAGTGTTTTGGGATGTAAAATTAAAATAGATTATATGGATTGGGCAATATATCAGGATAAAACAAGAAAAGGACAATATCAAATGGCAGCTCAAGCATGGGTAGGTGACTATAATGATCCTATGACAATGTTTGATTTATGGACATCAACTTCAGATATGAACAATCCTAAGTGGTCAAATGCCCAATATGATGCACTTATAGAAAAAGCATCAAAAACTATGGATCAAAAGGTTAGATTTGAAGCATTTAAAGAAGCAGAAAAAATACTTTTAGTTGATGAAGCACCAATAGCTCCAGAGGATTATAGAGTAAAAACATTCTTTATGAAAAAATATGTTAAAGGCATGCAATATCCATTATTTGGAACAAGACAAGAATTTAAATATGCATACACTGAAGGAAGAGATACTAACTAAAATTAAAATTGAATCAAGTTTTATATTAAACGAAACTTGATTCAAATAAATTTCTTATAATTCAAATGGAGGTAAAATGATGCTTAAATTTATTCTAAAGAGAATAGTATATATGTTTATAACATTATGGGTAGTTATTACTGCTACATTTGTATTAATGCATGCTATGCCAGGGGATCCTTTAGCTAGTTTAGCAAGACAACTGCCTGCTCAAATAAAAGCTAATTACTATGCTAAATATGGATTGGATAAACCTGTATCGCAGCAGTATTTGGTTTATTTAAAAAATTTAATGAAGGGTGATTTTGGTCAGTCGCTTACAAATCCAGGAAGAGATGTTAAAAATACAATAATAACTCAATTACCAGTAACAGGGCGTATTGGAGTACAAGCAATTGCTATGGGATTTGCTATAGGCATAACTTTAGGAGTTATTGCAGCCTTTAACAGAAATAAAAGTCCAGATTATGTGGTCATATTTATAGCACTTTTAGGAGTATCTATACCGAGCTTTGTGCTTGCGGCACTTCTTCAGTATTTTTTAACAGTTAAAGCAACATTATTACCAACTACAGGGTGGGGGGGATTTAAATTTTCAATATTACCAGCTATTGCTTTAAGCTTTGCAGCTCTTGCAACTTATGCAAGATATATGAGGACAAGTTGCTTAGAAGTAATAGGACAAGATTATGTACTTACAGCTAGAGCTAAGGGTGTATCAGATTTTAATTTAATATGGAAGCATATAATAAGAAATGCTATACTTCCAGCTATAACAATATTAGGACCGCAAATAGCAGCAATACTTACAGGTTCATTTGTTATAGAAACTATTTTTTCAATACCAGGACTTGGATCAAATTTTGTAACAAGTATAAATAATAGAGATTTTTCTATGATTATGGGAATGACTATTTTTTATGCTGCGTTATATATAGTTGCACTTCTTATAGTAGATATTCTTTATGCACTGGCTGATCCAAGAATAAGAGTTGATGGTGGAAAGAGATAGGAGGAAGAATACATGGCTGAGTTAAGAAAAGAAAAGTTTAAAATTGTAGGTTGTGGTAATTCCGAAGGAGAAACCATAGTAAGACCTAATATGACATATTGGCAGGATGCATGGAGGAGATTAAAGCAAAATAAGATTGCCATACTTTCCTTAATAATACTTGGGATAATAACATTTTTATGTATTGTAGGTCCTCATTTAACTCCTTATAAATTCCAAACGGTGGATTCCAGTATAATAAATATGGCAGCAAATGGAAAGCATTATTTTGGAACTGATGACTTAGGAAGAGATATGTTTGCAAGAGTATGTGTTGGAGGTAGGGTATCTTTAATAATAGGTTTAATAGGTGCAGTTATAGATACTACTGTTGGAGTTTTGTATGGAGGCATTGCAGGATATTTTGGTGGAAAAGTAGATGTTATAATGATGAGAATTGTTGAAGTACTTATAAGTATACCATATTTACTAGTTGTTGTTTTGATATCTTTAGTTTTAGGAAAAGGTATGTTGGCACTTATAATTGCTATGACAATTACAGGTTGGGTTGGTATGGCACGACTTATAAGAGGACAAGTTCTTCAAATAAAAGAACAGGAATATGTATTGGCAGCGCAGGTACTTGGGGCTAGCTCAATGAGAATCATACTTAAACACTTACTGCCTAATACTATCGGGGTTATCATTGTTGCTATAACTTTTGATGTACCTTCATTTATATTTGGTGAAGCATTTTTAAGTTTTATAGGTCTTGGAATACAATCGCCAAATACAAGCTGGGGAGCCATAGCTTCATCAGCTCAGCAGTATTTAATGTTTTATCCGGAGCAGCTTTTCTTTCCATCACTATTTATAAGTTTGACAATGTTATCCTTTAATCTTTTAGGTGATGGATTAAGAGATGCACTAGATCCAAGATTACGTCAATAATTGGAGGTAAGCAGAATATGGAAAGAGTTTTAGAAGTTAAAAATTTAAGAGTGTCATATCATACCTATGCAGGTGAAGTTCAATCTGTTAGGGGAGTGGATTTTCATTTGAATAAGGGTGAAACATTGGCTGTAGTTGGAGAATCAGGTTGTGGCAAAACTGTAACAGCTAAATCTTTAATGAAATTAATAGAGACTCCACCAGGTGAAATAAAAGAAGGTTCGGAAATTTTACTTAATGGTAAAAGTGTTTTAGATATGTCTAAAAATGAACTAAGGCAAATACGAGGAGAAGAAATAAGCATGATTTTTCAAGACCCTATGACATCTTTAAATCCTACAGCCAAAATTGGAAATCAAATTGCAGAAAGTTTAATCATACACAGAGGAATGAAAAAAGCTGAAGCTCTAAAAGAAGCTGAAAAAATGTTAAAGGTAGTTAATATACCTAATGCTGAAAAAAGAGTTAATCAGTATCCACATGAATTTTCAGGTGGTATGAGACAAAGAGCAATGATTGCTATTGCACTTGCTTGTAATCCTAAAATTTTAATTGCTGATGAACCAACTACAGCATTGGATGTTACAATACAAGCTCAAATAATAGATCTCATAAAAGAACTTCAAGATAAATATGGAACAGCAGTATTAATGATTACTCACGATTTAGGAGTAGTTGCAGATATAGCACACAGAATACAAGTAATGTATGCAGGCAAAATAATTGAAAGAGGTTTAACAGATGAAATATTTTATAATGGACAGCACCCATATACTTGGGCACTTTTACAGTCTGTTCCTAGATTAGATACTGCACATAAAGACAAACTTTATTCTATACAAGGAACTCCTCCAGATTTATTAAAACCGCCTGCAGGATGTGCTTTTGCTTCTAGATGTAAATATTGTATGCAGATATGTAAAGAAGAGTTACCAGAATATACAAAAATCAGTGAAACTCATGAAGTGGCTTGTTGGCTGCAGCACCCTGATGCACCTAAAGTAGAAAATCCATTATTATTAAACAAGGGGGCAAAATAATATGAATGAAAATATAATAGAAATAAAAAATCTTAAGAAATATTTTAATGTAGGAAAAGGTGCTGTGCTTAAAGCAGTAGATGATGTAAGCTTCAATATAAAAAAAGGTGAGACTTTAGGACTTGTTGGAGAATCAGGATGTGGAAAAACAACTTGTGGAAGAACTGTTTTAGGATTATATTCAGCCACAGATGGTGAGGTCTTATTTCAAGGTACTAATATTCATAAATTAAAGGCAAAGGAAAAAGTAGATTTTACAAAAAAAGCTCAAATGATATTTCAAGATCCCTATGCATCTTTAAATCCAAGAATGACAGTTGGAGATATAGTTGGTGAAGGCGTAGACATACATAGTATGTATAGAGGAAAAGAGAGAATGGATAAGATATATGAAGCATTAGATTTAGTTGGATTGAATAAAGAGCATGCATCTAGATTTCCACATGAGTTTTCAGGAGGACAAAGGCAAAGAATAGGAATAGCTAGAGCACTTATTATAAATCCACAATTCATAGTATGTGATGAACCAATATCAGCTCTAGATGTTTCAATACAGGCTCAAGTAGTTAATCTTTTAATTAAACTTCAAAATGAGCTGGGACTAACATATTTGTTCATTGCTCATGATCTTTCAATGGTTAAACATATATCTGATAGAGTTGGTGTTATGTATTTAGGAAAGATAGTAGAATTGGCGTCCAGCCATGAATTATATGAAAATCCCATTCATCCATATACTAAAGCACTACTTTCAGCTATTCCTATTCCTGATCCTAAAGTTGAAAAAGAGAGGAACAGAATAATGCTTGAAGGTGAGGTTTCAAGTCCAATAAATCCTAAACCTGGTTGTAGGTTTGCTTCAAGATGCAGATTTGTAAAGTCCGAGTGTAAGGAAAAAACGCCAGAATTTAAAGAAGTAGAAAAAGATCATTTTGTGGCATGTCATATTATATAGATATGAAAAATATATAGGTTTTACTATTTAAAAAATTATTTTTTAGTAGTAAAGCCTATTTTTTATGAAATTTTATTATGCACATATTTACTGTATATAGATATAGTTTTAATTAAATGATACAATTATAATGCAAAAATATTATTATGAAAGAGAGAAATTAACATTGTATGATTTATTATTTCAATTTGTGGATAGGGCTACATTACTTCTTATATGTATATTTATTATAACTAGAATACATAGTTTTAGAAAGATTTTTTTAAAAGACAACTATGAGAAAAAAGATTATGTAATCATTTGTATAGTTTTTTCGATATTTTCAGTATTAGCAACCTATACAGGTTTAAATGTAGAAGGTTCATTAATAAATGTTAGGATAATTACCATAGTATCTGGAGGAGTGATATTTGGTCCAGTTGTAGGAGTAGTTACGGGAATAGTATCTGGAATTCATAGGTATTTAATAGACATACATGGTATAACATCTATTCCTTGTTTAATAAGCAGTATTACTGCAGGAATAGTATCTGGATATATTAATAAAAAGGTTGAAAAGAAATACACATGGCTGGCAGGTATAGCTGCAGGTATGCTTTGTGAAATACTTACAATGGTGCTTATATTAATATTGAGTAAACCTCATTCTCTAGGTTTTGATATAGTATCTAAAATAGGGATTCCAATGGTACTTGGTGAAATTAGTGTTGGATTCATAGTTTTGTTAGTTCAAAGTGTGGAAAATGAAAAGGAAAAGATAGCAGCTAAGCAGGCAAAGCTTGCTCTTGATATTGCAAATAAGACTTTACCGTATTTTAGAAATATAAATACTGATGCTTTAAATAAAATATGTGATATTATTAAAGAAGATATAGAGGCTGATGCAGTGTCCATAACTGATAAAAAAAATATACTTGCTTATGTTGGACTTGGAAAGGAATATTATAATATAGGGCATGAAATAATAACAGAAGATACGAAAGATGCAATTGCGAGTGGTAAAATAATTATAAAAAATGATGGTATAGATCATAAATATGCAGCCTTAAAATCAGCTATAATAATACCTTTTGAAGATAAGAATGAGATTACAGGGTGCTTAAAGATATATTATGTAAAGGATCATAAAATAACATATCCATTGCAAACTCTTGCAGTAGGACTTTCACAAATTATATCAACACTAATGGAGGTATCTAAAGTTGAACAAATAAAAGAAATGGCAAATAAGGCAGAATTAAAAGCACTTCAAACTCAAATAAATCCACATTTTTTATTCAATGCATTAAATGCTGTGGCTTCATCCATAAGAATAAATCCAGATAAGGCAAGGGAACTTATAATAAACTTATCCAATTACTTAAGATATAATTTGGAGTTAAACGATGAATTTATAGATATAAAGAAAGAATTAAAACAAGTTAATGATTATGTAGAAATAGAAAAAGCAAGATTTGGAAATAAGCTAAATGTAATTTATGATATAGACGATATACATGTTAATATACCTAGTCTTATAATACAACCACTAGTTGAAAATGCTATAGTTCATGGAATTTTGAAAGGTAAAGGGACAGGTACAGTAACTATAAGTGTAAAAGAAAAAGAGGAAAAGATTAAGATATCAATAGTAGATAGTGGTGTTGGTATAGATGATAGCATAATAGAAAAAGTTTATAAGGATGATATTCCTAAAAATAAGATAGGCTTATACAATGTGCATTTAAGATTAAAGCTTATTTATGGAGAGGGACTTAAAATAAAAAAACTAGAAAAAGGGACTAAAATAGAATTCTATGTAACGAGGTGATTTTATGAAAGGTATAATAGTTGAAGATGAATTTTTAGCTAGAGAGGAACTTAAATACTTTATTAAAAATTATAGTAATATAGAAATAGTAGACGAATTTGAAGATGGCATAGAGGTACTAAAGTTTATTCAACAAAATGAGGTTGATGTTATATTTTTAGATATAAACATACTATCATTAGATGGAGTAGTACTTGCTAAAAATATAAGTAAATTTTCTAAAAAACCTTATATAGTATTTATAACAGCATATAGAGAACATGCTGTAGAAGCATTTGAAATAGAAGCTTTTGACTATATACTTAAACCTTATTCTAAATCTAGAATAATGTCCATGCTTAAAAAATTAGAAGTGAGTTATAATCATCAAAATGTTAGCTTACATAAGAATCCTATTAGTAATAAGATAAATTTATGGAAAAATGAAAAAATAATAGTTGTGGATATGGATGATATATATTATTGTGCTGCTAAGGAAAGAATAACTTGTGTTTTTACAAAGAATGAAGAATACTCTGTTAATGTTAGCATATCAGAATTTTATAATACTTTACCAAAGGACAAATTTTTTAGAAGTCACAGGTCTTACATAGTAAATATAACTAAGATAAGAGAAATAATACCATGGTTTAATAATACATATAATTTAAGACTTCAAGATATAGATTATGAAGTACCAGTAAGTAGAAGCAATATAAAAGAATTTAAACAAATTATGAATATATAAGTGTATTTCATGTAAAGTTTTATGCATTTCATTCCTAAATTGCTAATTATATATTTTATGAATATATAATTAGGCTATAGTAAAGCTTAAGCACTAGCAAAAGTTTTCATGGTATAGCATTAAAGATTTAATAAAGGGAGTGTATAAAATGAAAAATACGTCAGAACATCCTTGGTTAGTGGTACTTGGTACCGTAATTGCACAATTAGGATTAGGAACAATTTATACTTGGAGTTTATTTAATCAACCAATTTCAGATAAATTTGGGTGGGGATTAAGTACAGTGGCAATTACTTTTTCTATAACAAGTTTTGCTTTATCTTTTTCAACATTATTTGCAGGAAAGATGCAGGACAAGTTAGGAATGAGAAAACTGATATCATTATCAGGCATAGCATTAGGAATTGGACTTTTACTAACATCTAGGGCAACTTCAATATCTATGCTTTATATTACAGCAGGAGTAATTGTTGGAGCAGCTGATGGTATAGGATACATTACTACACTTTCCAATTGTATTAAATGGTTTCCTGAAAAAAAAGGTCTTATGTCAGGTATTTGTGTAGGTGCTTATGGAACAGGAAGTTTAATATTTAAATATGTCAATGCAAGTATGATTTCTTCAAAAGGAGTATCAATGGCTTTTTTATACTGGGGTATAATTGCTATGATTTTAGTATTTATAGGAGCTCAATTCTTGAAAGATGCTCCTAATGTAGAAAATGCTAATAATATTATATCAGAGAAACACAATTTTACTGTAAAAGAAATGTTAGCTACCAAAGAAGTATATCTTCTGTTTATAGTATTTTTCACAGCATGCATGAGCGGTCTTTATTTAATAGGCATTGTTAAAGATATTGGTGTTAAATTAGCAGGATTAACTCCTGTAGTTGCAGCAAATGCAGTAGCTATGGTAGCTATATTTAATACTGCAGGAAGAATTATATTAGGAACATTATCAGATAAGTTAGGGGCATTAAAAGTTGTATTAGGCACTATGGCAGTGACAGCGGTATCAGTGTTCGTATTGAGCTTTGTACATTTAAATTTTACGATATTCTTTGCTTGTGTTTCAGCAATAGCATTCTGTTTTGGTGGAAACATTACAGTATTTCCTCCAATTGTAGGAGATTTCTTTGGTGTAAATAATCAAACAAAAAATTATGGAATTGTGTATCAGGGATTTGGAATAGGAGCTCTTTCAGGAACGTTTATATCTACAGCAGTAGGTGGATTTAAACCAACATTCATGGTAGTTGGAGTATTATGTATAATTTCAATTTTTATAGTTGCTACTATAAAAGCTCCAAGTTTCAAGAGTAGTGAAAAAGAAAAAGTTAATCTCAAATTAAATAATAAGGTTGCATAATTGATTTCAAAGATATTGTAAGTTTTAATATATTATTTACTAAATATAAGCAGAATGCGATGCAAGAGTATAGTGGAAGTTAAAATCCAAACTTCTACTAGTACCCTTGCGTCGCATTATTTTTAAACTGTGAAAGTTGAGTTACTTAAGTTTTTGTTTAGCTAATTTTGAAATGAAACGGAAAGCCGTTGTAGAAAGCATTATTCCAAATGCAATTGCTCCTCCTACAGCAACGGTTTGCATACCTTCAGAGGATGCTAAAGAATACTTTTGTTCTACAATACTGTTTATAGTAGTATAAGCTGTTATACCAGGTACTAGAGGAAATATTCCTGGTATTGAAAATTGTACAGCAGGTGTTTTAAGTATTCTTGCCATTAATTCACTGTATATGCCTACAAAAAATGCTCCTACAAAGGATGAAGAAACAGGACTGTAGGTATACTTATAAGCTGCAAGATATGCAGCCCAACCAATAGCACCACAAAATCCAGCCCATATTATTTTTTTCCTATCAATATTAAAAAGAATAACAGGAAATATGCTGCCTAAAAATGCTAATAATATTTGTTTTATCATAATTTTATACCCATCCCAATAGTTAATGCTGATCCAATTCCTGCTCCTACTGCAGTTATAATAAGCATTGCTTCACCAAATTTAGTTATACCTGATTCAAAGTCACCAGATATAATATCTTTTATGCCATTGGTGAGAGGAACTCCTGGTAATAATATCATTATTGATCCAGTTATGACATTACCTTTATTTACAAGAGGTAATGAGTTTTGAGCAACTATACTAGCAATACCTATGATAAAACCTGAAAGAAAAAATTGCAGAAAAACAATTCCAGATATTTTTTCTAGTATGAAATAAACAACTATACTTATAATTACAGAAACTATTGAATCACATATACTACCATTAAAAAATAGTGAATAAATAAATGAAGTCATACTAGCAGCAAATAATCTTAATGGAAAGCTAAAATAAGGAGCTTGTTCTATATCTTTTAGTATTTGTTTAGCTATTTCATAGGAAACAGGTTCATGTTGAATGTCTCTTGAAAAAGAATTAATTAATTCTATTCTATATAAATCCACATTTCTTGTTCTGATTTTTTTTAATGAAGTTACTTTTTCATTATTAATATCTATTATAGAAATAAATACTCCTTTAGCAGTAACCATACATTCACATTTTAGATTATATGCATTACATATTCTTTCAATTGTTTCTTCAACCCTATAGGATTCTGCACCGCTGCTTAAAAGCATTTGTCCTGCACAAAGGGAAATTTCCAAGACTTGTTTGGCTTCCATAGCATACTCCTTCAATAAGCTTTTTATATGAATAAAGATCATAAACAACCTTATTCATCATTTAAAGTTTATAAAAAATTTATAAAAAATGCAATGCCTTTGTTTTAAAAATAGACTTTATTATTTTATATAAATTATTATAGATTTAAAATTATATTGAAGAGTACTGTTCACCTTGCAATTCTGAATCCTTCTCAAAGGATTCATTAATGTTTTCTTGTATAAAGTTTATAGTACAAGAAATATTGTTTATCACATGGTTATAAGTATTACTGAGTTGAGTTAATGAAGCTACTTTTTCATGATTTTTTTTCTTCTTGTATTCTTCTATTTCCTTTAAAACTTTTTTGTGTTCTGCTTTGAATATCCAAACAAGGCTGGTAGCTGTTTCATATTGTTTTTGATTCTTAGTTAAAGTTGATGAAGAAAGCTTCATATTATCAGATTTAGTAGAGGATTTAAGTAAAATATTAGAAGCATAATTTAATGCACCCTTAAATGCGTTATCAAGTAGGTCTATATACTTATTTGTATTGTTACCATAAATACCAGAATTAATTTCTTTTTTTATATTTTCATATTCTGAATTATACTTTTCTACGAAAGGAGATTTAGTAACATCCTTTATAGAACTTTCAATGCGATTTAAAAATTTATAACTAACTATGGCATCATTAGATATGTTTGAATCATCTGTACTTTGAAAAATAGTATTATTGTTGGAATTTTCATTTTTATGTTTATTATTGTTAAGTGAATTTTTATGTCCACTAGTATTAGTTTCATAAGATATTGATTTATTTATTACAATTGAATCCATAATAATCCCTTCTTACATTTTGTATATATTTTCAATATCGAAGAATATTTAGAAGACTTAATACAATATTTAGAAATTATTGGTTAATGCTCCTTATATGAAGCAGCAAATGGTTTTACATAAAAAACCATAACATATTGCTTTTTATAAAGTATCTGTTATAATTAATGTATAACAGATATAATAAATATATCAATAGAAAAGAGGAATAATATGTTAAATAGAAATGTTAGATTAAGTTTAATTTTGGCTATTACAGCATGTACTTTTATATCTTCTTCGGTTTATGCAGATGGAAATATCAGTATAAAAAGACTTAATGGTAACGATAGATATGAGACTTCTGCCAGCATAGCTAATTATTATGAAGCTGGGCAATTGGATAGTGTTGTTGTTACTAGTGGTAATGGATTTGCAGATGCACTTTCAAGCAGCTCACTTCAAGGGCTTGGAGGTTCTCCTGTAATGCTACTAGGAGATAATATACAAAATAGCAGTAAAACTATAAATTATATTGAAAATCATTTAAAGAAGGAGGGTACTATATATATTTTAGGAGGGGAAGCTTCTGTAAATAGTGGGTTTGAGAAATATTTTAAACAAAAAGGGTTTAATAGAATAATAAGACTAGGTGGAAATGATAGATATGAAACTAATATAAAAATAGTAAATCAATCTAATGTAAAGGAAGGTACCCCAATAGTTATAGCAAACGGCGATAATTTTCCCGATGCTTTAAGTATATCCAGCATAGCAGCGTATAAGGGATATCCTGTTTTTATAACTCCATTTAATAATTTGCCAGGTAAAACAGAAGAAAAAATAAAGGAAATTAAACCTTCTAAAATATATGTTATAGGAGGAAGCAGTTCAATAAGTAGTGGAGTAGAGGATAAATTAAAACAAATATCAAAGGATGTAGTAAGAATACAGGGTAAAGATAGATATGAAACCTCTATGAATATATGCAAATATTTTGATGAGAATCTAGATAATGTAGTGATTGCTAGTGGAGAAGCTTTCCCAGATGCACTTTCTGGAACTGCTCTTTCAGCTAAATTTAAAGCACCTATAGTAATAACGGATGGAAATAATATTAATACCGTTAAAGAATATATAGAAAATAGGAAGTTTAAAAAAATAATAATACTTGGAGGAGAAGGTGTAGTTTCAAAAAATGTAGAAAGTGTTTTAAGTTCTAATGAAGATACAAATTTATCTAAAGATTTAAAAGTTAAAGCTGAAAGTTTTGTAAGTAATTTATCAAATAAGAATATGGATGAAGCTTTAAAACAATTAAGTAGTGATTTAAAGGCAGGTTATGGAGAAGGCATAATGAAAAATTATCTTTCAAGTGTAAGCTTTAAGGGAGTTGATACAAAACCAATAGATGTAAATCAAGAAGAAGCACCACTTGGAAATGTAATTACACTAACTTATAAAGTTGAAGGAATTTCTAGCACTGTTGATGTAAAAATAAAATATGATAATGATGGACAAATATATGATTTAGTATTTGAAAATACTCCAGTTGATAGTAAGTATAAACTGCCAAGTTATGCAAATACAGATAACTTTACTGAAAAGAATGTAACCATAGGTGATGGAAAATATAAATTACCAGGGGTATTAAGTATGCCTAAAGGGAAAGGCCCATTTCCAGCAGTAGTACTTGTTCATGGCAGTGGTGCTAATGATAAGGATGAAACCTATGGAGATACAAAGGTATTCAGAGATATATCAGCGGGACTTGCTTCAAAAGGAATTGCAGTATTGCGCTATGATAAAAGATCAAAATATTATGGAGTATTAAGTTCAGTAGATACAAAAATTGATTTAAATGGAGAAACGGTAAATGATGCAGTGGATGCTGTAAACTTATTAAAGAAAACTGAAGGCATCGATTCAAATAAAGTTTTTGTTTTAGGACACAGCCAAGGAGCTATGCTTACATCAACAATAATAAAAGATTGTGGTGATAATGGAGCAGCTGGAGGCATAATGATGGCTGGACCTGTAGATTTTCTTGATACTCTTTTAGAACAAAGCAAATATTTAAATACAATAGGGGGTATGAATGAAAATCAGTTAAAGGGTGTAGAAAGTTTATATAGTACAATAAAAAATAAAGACTTTCCAGGAAATTTACCTGAAAATACACCGATTTTTGGCGCTTACCCATATTATTGGTTAAGCGTTAAGAATTCAACTCAAGTAAATGATGCTGTAAGTATAAAACAACCTATTCTTATTCTTCAAGGAAAAATGGATTATCAAGTGGATGTTTCTAATTTAGATAAATGGAAAAATATATTGAAAAATAAGCAAAATGTAAATTACAAATCTTATGATAAATTAAACCACTTTTTTATAGAAACAAACTCTAAATCAATGGAAGGGTATGGAAAAGCTGCTAATGTGCCTGATTATGTTGTTAATGATATAATTAATTGGGTTAATGAATATTCAAAATAAAATACAAAACTGGGAAGTGAATTATATTTGTTTAAGTATGTAATTAATGATGATTTAGAATTAAAATTGCTAGAAAATTGCTATATAGAAGAACAATTTGCACTAATACAGAGGAATCGTTCTTATCTTAAACAATGGCTGCCTTGGGTAGATGGAATTAAGACCTTTGAAGATGTGGCAAAATTTATAAAGATTACTAAAGAGCAATTTGTAAACAATGATGGATTTCAATGTGGAATATGGTATAAGGAAAGAATGGCAGGTATAATTGGGTATCACAATATTGATTGGTCAAATAAGTCTACAAGCATTGGTTATTGGATTGGAGAAGAATTTCAAAAAAAGGGTATTATGATAAGAGCCTGCAAGGTTTTAGTAGATTATGCTATAAAAGAGTTGGGATTAAATAGAGTGGAAATTAGGTGTGCTGAAGAAAATTTTAAAAGTAGACATATTCCAGAAAAGCTGGGTTTTAAAAATGAAGGCACTTTAAGAGAGTCAGAATGGCTATATGATCATTATGTTAGTCACATTGTTTATGGAATTCTTAAAGATGAATGGATGCAGATGTATTCCAGGTAACAAATTATGATTTTTGTTGATAACTTATTTTATTTAAATTTTCCCATTTAGAGGTATATAGATATTTGATAAAAGGAATTTTCGTAGTATAATATATCTAATATAATCTAAAATATATATTTATATGTAAATTATTTGGGGGTACAAAATGAGCAGATTAGAGGAAATATTAGAGTACAATGAGAATTTTGTAAGTAATAATGAATATGAACCATATGTAGTTAGCAAAATTCCAAAGAAGAAGATGGTTGTATTATCTTGTATGGATACTAGATTGACAGAGTTATTACCAAGGGCTATGAATATAAAAAATGGTGATGCTAAAATAATAAAAGATGCAGGAGCAACAGTTATTCATCCTTTTGGCGGTGTTGCTAGGAGTATAATGGTTGCAATATATGAATTTGGAGCAGAAGATGTTTTTATAGTAGGGCATTCTGGCTGTGGAATGAGTAATTTAGATACTAAAAGCCTTGTTAATAAAATGATAAATAGAGGAATAAGGAAAGATACTATAGATACATTAAATAATGCAGGTGTTCATGTTGAAGAGTGGCTTCATGGTTTTGAATCAGTGGAAGAATCTATAAAAGAAAGTGTTAAAATGATAAAAAATCACCCTTTAATTCCTAAAGATATTAAAGTACATGGATTAATTATGGATTCAGAAACAGGGAAAATAGATGTAGTTATAGATGGAGATAAAGAAGATTAGATAATAAGATTTATTTTGTTTTCAAAACCATAAAGTTTTATTAATAATTTATTCATTTTTATTAATCCAAAATGTGTTATTATATGGTATGTTGAATCTTAATTATCAAAGGAGAGAATACTAATATGGTATATACAAACTTCTTGTACAAAAATCGTAATTTAATTTATATTTTAAATAACATTTTAAATTGCATTCTAGTGTTTAAAGCCATAGTTACAAATCACTTTAATTTAGTTGCTTTATGTGTACTTTTTTTTGCTGTTAATTTGTATGCATATAATAAAATTAATAGCATGAAGTTGCAGGGAGAATAAAATAAATTAAGAAAATATATCAATAAATTTATAGATTTTTAAGGAGAGCCTCTTAGAATTTATATCTAATTTAAAAAGTTAGGTGTAAATTCTAAGAGGTTCTTCTTATTTTTGTATATTAATAAATTCGATTACTAAAATCAAGTGATTCTTAGACTCAGATGGAGCTTGCTTATGAGGAATACCTCTACATCTTAGTCTTAGAAGAACTTATCCAGGGGCGTGTCAGCCGTTATCTTCCACCTTAAGAGTATGGGAGTGTTACGGATGGTAGCCATCGGATAAAAATTATTTTATTGGCAAAAATATATTGACTTTATATATCACTCTGATATAATTATATATATCACGGTGATATATAAAACAATGATGCATAAATTGGAGGCGAAATTAAATTGGCAAAGATAAATAAAACTAAATATGCTCTTTTAGGAGTGCTTACTTTAAGTTCAGGTTCAGGATATGATATTAAAAAATTTTGTGATTCATCTATAGGACACTTTTGGCATGAAAATTATGGACACATATACCCTGTACTAAAAAAGATGGAAGAGGAAGGATTAATAACAAAAGAAGTTCAACAAACAGAAGGAAGACCATCAAAAAATATATATTCTATTACAGAAGAAGGTAAGAAAGAATTAGAAGAATGGCTTATGCTTCCTGTAGAGCAGGAACCTGCTAGATCAGAGCTCTTACTTAAAATATTTTGTTCAAAGGATATACCAGTTAAAAATGTTATTGAAAAGGTTAGAAAGATAAAGGAAGAATGTGAAGAAGAACTTCAAGTATATTCAAAAATTAAAAAATTACTGAGTTCAAACAAAATAAATAAAAAGAATTCAATATTATGGATCAGCACAGTTAATTTTGGAATGCACGATTGTGAAGCAAAATTAAAGTGGTGTGAGGAAACATTAGAAGCTTTAGAAACTATAAAAGATTTATAAAGTAAAATTTAATTTATAAAGTATTTATTAGTAATTTGATAAAATGAGAGGAGATATTTTAATATGAAAATTTTAGCTATAAACGGAAGTCCAAGAGGAGAAAAAGGAAATACAGAGGTTATTTTAAAGCCATTTCTTAAAGGGTGTGAGGAAGCTGGTGCGGAAACAGAAATAGTATACCTTAAAGACAAAAATATAAAGCACTGCAGTGGATGTTTTACTTGTTGGACAAAAACTCCAGGAAAGTGTATTCATAAGGATGATATGGAAGAATTACTAAATAAAATATTACAAACTGACATAATGGTTTACGCTACTCCACTATATTATTATACTGTAACAGGTATAATGAAAGATTTTATGGACCGTATGCTGCCATTAAGTAATAAAGAAATTGTTAAAAAAGGTGGAAATTATATACACCCTAGGCGTTTTGAAAAAGCACCTGCTAAGAGTGTACTAATTTCAAATTGTGGTTTTCCTGGTAAATATAATTTTTCAGGTTTAGTTGAAACATTTAAAGTTATGACAAAAGGAAATTTAGTAGGTACAATTTTATGTGCACAAGGAGGAATACTTGGAGCTGTTAATAGTAACGATATGTTAAAAAAAATGTATGCTGAATTTTTTTCAGCACTAAAAAGTGCAGGAAAAGAAATAGTAAATGATGGATATATAAAATCAGAAACTCAAGCTGTACTTGATAAGGATGTTATTGATCCTGAAGCTTATGTGAAAAATGCAAATCAAGTGAGCTTTAGTTAAACTTATCCAAGGAAAGATATCTCTTTATACTGCTTTGAAAAAGGTAGAGTATAGGAGCAGGTAATTATTGAACAAAAATTTGGAGATATAAGGAGAAAAATAATTATGGAAAAATCAGTTAGAAATAACTCAATATTAAGCAAAGTATTTAATAAAGATTTTGTTGTAAGTGCTATTGTTCCTATTATAATATTCTCAGTTTTTGATAAAATGGGAATGACTCTTAAAGGAGTAATTTTATCTGGAGTGTGGAGTATAGGTGTGGTTTTTATTAATTTTATTAAAGAGCATCAAATTAATGCACTTGCATCAATGGCAGCAGTTTTTTCTGGTGTTGGATTAGTAGTAACAATTATTTCAAAAAATCCTACTTTTTATTTAATATCTCCAATAGTTCAGGATATCTTATATGCACTAATTTTCTTTTGGTCATTATTCTGGAAAAGATCTTTTATTCAAATAATAGTAGAACAAAGTTATTTAAAAAATGCTCCAGAAGAACTTAAGAAAAAACCAAAATACAAATCTGCATGGAGAATTCTTACTATTTCTTGGATTATTTTAAATATAAGCCAAGCAGCCTTGAGAGTTGTACTTTTATACACAGTATCTATGAGTTCATATTATACAATAAGCACTTTTTATGCCAATATATCAAGTCCATTACTTTTAATATTTTGCATTACATTTCCAAAGTGGTATTGGAAAAATAGAAATTAGGAGAGGAAAATTATGTGTTAGATTATTAATGGTATTTTATTTACTTTTCTGAAAATAAAGGAAATTTAGCTTTTATGTAGAAGTTATATTCAAAAGGGGATGTGTAAAATCATGGATAAGTATAATATACCATTGGGGACTTTGGTTGAGGTAAAACATATTGACTCAGAAGCAGATAAGAAGAATAAAGGAGTAAGACTTTATGTTGTGGCACATCATAAAGATGCAAAAGGAACACCTATATATTCATTAGGACTAAAAGGAGAAACTAATGCCTTAAAAATGTATAATGGATATTATGAGGAAAATTTAAAAGTTATTGATAAAATATCTGTTGAGTTAACTAAGGATGAGATAAATGATATAATTCAGTGGGGAAGTACTTGTGAGGAAGAAGGATGGCTAATTGATAAGGAAGTAGAGTTAAAAGATAGATTAAGTAAAATTATTTAATTCATAGCAAAAAAATCTCTGTATTTTTACAAACTGCTGACAAAAATGTTTTGCCAGCAGTTTTTCTTCTAAATTATCTAAATTTATCATGGTAGCTTTCTAATATTTCGTGAATCTTTTCAATGTAGGTTTCTACCATGTCATTTTTAAGTTTTTTATTAATCAAATATAAGCAATTATTTATTGCGTTTAAAGTTTTTTCTTCTGTATCTTTCAAATAATCATTAATAATTAGTCTATGATTATTTAGTTTAAAATCTTCTATTAAGGTTTGTTCTCCCTTAGAATTTATAAAAAGATAAAGAGAGTTTTTTACTGCTGCTTTTTCTTTATAAATAAGGTCTTTAGTGTATAAATTTTTTACAATTAAACTTGCTGTTGAAGGAGACCAGAAGGCTAGAGAACTTAACGCTCTAGACGTAACTCCAGGAAAAGCTTCAATTATCCATAAGGCTCTTAATTGAGGGTAAGTCAAATTTAAATTTTTTAATAAGAGCCTATGATCATGTTCTACATGTAAAATAAATATTCTTAAAGTGTTATAAAAAAATACAAGCTTTTTTAATTTTTTAGTCTCATCTTCAGAAAAATCAGTATAATCTACTTTTAAACTTAATGAATTAATTTTGTCTACATATTGGAAAATATAATCCTTACCACATTTAATAACAATATCTTTATAAAAATCTACAATAAGATCAAGCTCTTCTTCAGAGAATAAATTCATTAAATCAAAGAGATGAAAATTCTTAGATTTATTTTGTTTATTTATATTAATGTATTTTTCTCCTTCTTCAGTAACATTTAGCTTATAAACTTTTTTATTTACTGAATCTTCTTTTATAACTAATTTTTTGTCAACTAGAATTTTTAAAATATTAGTTACTGTAGGACATGTCCAATATCCTATAGTTGCAATCTTTCCTAGGGATATTCCAGGAAAGGCTTTTAATATCCATAAAATTCTTAGTTGAGGTAGTGTTATTCCAGTTTGTTCTACAACAGAACTATAATTATATTCTATATTTAAAAAGCAATATCTAGATAAATTATAGAATGTATGTATATCAAGTGATTTTTTATTTTTCAATGTGAAGCCCTCCATAGTACAAGTTAAACATTTTGAGTTTTTACTTTTACAAGATGTAGTATTAAGTAAAAGTCAAATATATTGTATTTTCGACAATAAAGTGATATGATAGATTTCGTGTCGCATTCTAATATTCGAATACTAACTATATTAAAAATTTGACATAATTAAATTCTAATACAAAAAATAAAAAAGTACATAGTTATTTTAATATTCGAGTGCTAATTATAATTTAAAAAGGAGTGAAAAGTATTTTGTTACCAACATTTTTTTGTAATGGTGTTATGAACGATCCAATTTCTATATTTTTTGCAATTATAATTTTTGTAGTTTTTGCACCTATTTTTATATATTCAATAGGTTATACTGCAGAATATAAGGGTAAGTATTCAGTTAAATATAATTTTATGTTAATGCTCTTATTTGCAGCATCAATGTTATGTGTAGTACTAGCACGAGATAGCATTACTTTTATTGTATTTTGGGAAGTTATGAGTGCTGTGTCATTTTTTCTTGTTGTTTATGAGTATAAAAATAAGGAAAATATAAGGTCAGGAATAATGTATTTTATAATGACACATATTAGCGGGTTATTCCTAATGATTATGTTTGCATTTTTATATAAATACACAGGCAGCATAAGCTTTGATAAATTTTATCAGTTATCAAATGATTTTACAATAAGTCAAAAATATATAATTTTCACTTTTGCTATTTTAGGATTTGGTGCAAAAGCAGGACTTATACCACTTCACGGCTGGCTGCCCAAAGCTCATCCTAGTGCACCATCCAATGCTTCAGCTCTTATGTCTGGGGTTATGCTTAAAGTTGCTATTTATGGATTAATAAGAGTAACTTTTACATTTATTAAACTACTTCCTTTAAAAGCAGCTCTTTTATTAGTACTTTTAGGAGCAGTAACCGCAATTTTTTCAGTATTGAATGCATTAGTTCAAAAAGATATTAAAAAACTACTGGCTTATTCCAGTGCTGAAAATATAGGAATAATAATTTCAACTTTAGGACTTTCTTTAGTATTTTACAATTTGAATTTAAATTCCTTTGCTAATCTAACTTTAATTGCAGCTTTATTTCATATATTCAATCATGCTATTTTTAAAAGTCTGCTTTTTGCTAGTGCAGGTAGTGTTTTATATTCTACAGGAACAAAGAATATGAACGAGCTAGGGGGACTTTATAAGAAAATGAAATTTGCAGCTATATGTGCCTTTATTGGTACTGCAGCTATTTCAGCAATTCCTCCTTTAAATGGTTTTGCCAGTGAAATTTTAATATTTAAGTGCTTTATAATTGGAACTGCTTCAATTAAAGGTACATGGACTGCATTAATCATTATAGCTAGCGGACTTATTATAGCACTAACTAGTGGAGTTACATTATATGCATCTGTTAAGAGTTTTGGAATAACTTATCTTGGAGCACCAAGAAGTGAAAAAGCAATAAATGCACATAAAATTCCACTATCAATGAATATTGGGCTTGGAATTTTAGCTTTACTATGTATAATTTTAGGAGTATTTTCACCTTTTATAATTAATTTAATATCAAAGGTTTCAAATTCAATTTTAAATACAAACTTACCTTTGGTGAATAGTGAAATAAATAATGAAATAATAATCGTATCCAGTATTTTTGTAATTATAACAGCTATTTTAGCTTTAATATCAAAAGTATTAAATAGTAAAAAAACTGTAGAAATAAAAGAAACTTGGGGATGTGGTTTTAATAATGTAAAGTCTAATATGCAGTATAGTGCAAATGGACTAAGCCAGCCTTCAACAAGAATCTTTGGAAAAATAGTTGGATATGAAAAAGAAGTGAAAAATGGTTACTCAATATTATTAAAGGATAAGGTATTTGATAACATAGAAAAATACATTTATGGATCAGTAGTTAAGGTCGTTTATTATATATCATTACGTGTTACCAAAATTCATTTTGGTAAGATACAGGTATATGTATCATATATTTTTGTTTCACTTTTAGTTACAGTTTTAATTGTTAACATGTTTATATGATGGCAGGATTCATTGATTTAAGGAGGTAAAAATCTTGAAGTACATAGCAATTAATTTTTTACAAAGTATGCTTCTTATTATAGTAACTCCTCTTTTTATGGGTATTCTTAAAAAATTCAAGGCTATTTTAAGAGGATATAAGGGAAGTAGTATTTTTCAAGTATATTATGATTACCAAAAGTTGTTTAGCAAAGGAAGGATAAGGAGCAGTCACAGTAGTTTTATAACACAAATAGGACCTATATTAAGTTTAGGGGCTAGCATAACTGTTGTTTTTATGATTCCTATTTTTTTCAGCAGTGGAGAAACATACTTAGGAAGTTTATTTCTTATTATTTTTATGATGTCCATTGTAAAATTTTTAAATACATTAATAGGATTAGATTGTGCCAGTACCTTTGGAGGAATGGGGACAAGCAGAGAGCTTTTCCTGTCGATGCTTGCAGAGCCAGTAATGTTTCTTACTATTATGTTTTTATATTTTGAAAATAAATCCTTTAATATTTTCACTATATCCTTCAATAATAGTGCAGGAGCTTTTTATGGTATAGGACATATTTTAGCTGCAATTTCATTTTTTATATTGTTACTTACGGAAAATGCAAGACTTCCTATAGATAACCCAGAAACTCATCTAGAGCTTACTATGATACATGAAGCAATGATATTAGATTTATCAGGAACGGATTTAGCTTTTGTAGAAATGGCTTCACAAATTAAACTCATGATATTTTTAACCATTTTTATAAATCTTTTTATGCCTTTTGGAGCAGCAACAATGCTAGGTGCGGTTACTATATTGAAAGCTGCTGCAGTTTTCTTTATAAAGATTCTAGTTATTTTATTTGGTATCTCTATTATTGAAATTTCAATGACAAAATCAAGATTGTTTAGAGTGCCAGAACTTTTATCAGCAGCATTAGCTATTGCTATTGCAGCTATATCTTTAAACTATTTTTTATAATTAATTATTAAGTGATTTAGCATAAGCTTTGAACAAGGTATAGAGAGGAGAATAAAAAATGGTACAGCTTTTACTTGCTATTGTGATATTATCTGGGATTTTAATATGTGGACTTAGAAGAGTTAAGCTTTTAGTATTAAGCTTTGCATTCCAATCCCTTGCCATAACTTTTATATGTATTATTTTAGGATACAATACAAAAGAAATTCATTACTACATAATGGGACTTTTAACATTAATAATAAAGGTGATTATAATACCTTATATAATAAATAAATCTACTAGATATTTAAAAGTGAAAAGAGAATTAGATTTGATTATAAATGCAGTTAATTCCTTTGTGCTTTCGGGTTTCTTTATAATAATTGTTTTTGCTTTCTTTAGAAGTTATGATAATACTTATTTAAAAACAGCAGTGTTTCTGGCACTTGTTGGTGGAACCCTTATGATAGGTAGAAAAAAAGCAATTACTCAAATGATAGGTTTTTTAACTATAGAGAATGGGATTATTTTATTTGAAATGTCAGTAGTAAAGCTTTCACTTATTTTAGAAGCTTGGATGGCCCTAGAAGTTTTAGTTCTTGCTCTTCTTATGGGGATAATGATATTTAATATTAATAAAACCTTTGACACTATAAATACAGACTACCTTTCAAATTTAAAAGAATAGAGGTGAGAAAATGGTATTATCTATATGTCCAATTGTATTTGCAGTAGTTATTTTATTAAACATACTTCTTAAAAGTACTAAAGCAATATCTATTTTAACAATTTTAAATATGGTTATGCTTGCAGCAGTTTCGCTAGTATTTTATAAAAATCTTAAATTACAAGATTCACTTAATTTTTGTAATAATTTAATATACATAGATAGTTTAAATATAATTCAGCTAATTTTAATAAGCACTATATCATTAGTTGCAGCGTTGTATTCTCATAAATACATAGGAGAAGAAATACAGAATGGTTCAATAAGTATTAATTTTGCTAAAATTTATTATTTCTTATTTAATTTATTTGTATTATCAATGATTGCAGTTGCAATAAGCAACAACATAATATTAATGTGGATAAGCCTTGAAGCAACCACTCTTTCCACAGCATTTTTAATTGGTTTTAATAGGCATAAGCTTTCATTAGAAGCTGCATGGAAATATATTATTATTTGTTCTATTGGTATAGTACTAGGTTTGATAGGAATAATTTTATTTATTTATTCATCTGGAGATCCTTCTAATAAGGTTTTAAATTGGACATACCTTGTTAAAAATTATTCTCTACTAAATAAGAGTATAGTTAAATTTGGTTTTTGTTTCATTTTTATAGGTATAGCCACAAAAGCTGGACTTGCTCCAATGCATACCTGGCTTCCAGATGCTCACAGTGAAGCGCCATCTCCAATTAGTGCTATGATGTCTGGAGTGCTTTTAAATCTTGCACTTTATGTAGTTTTAAGATTTTATATAATAGTTAAACTCATAAGTGGACTAGAAAAAATGAAATACTTATTTATAGTATTTGGATTGATATCTTTGATTATATCAGCCTTCAGTATATTGAATCAAAAAAACTATAAAAGATTGTTGGCTTTTTCTTCTGTAGAAAATATGGGAATTATTACATTAGGTTTTGGTATAGGCGGACCGATTGCTTTGTACGGTTCAATGCTTCATTCTATTATACATGCGTATGGAAAGTCACTGTTATTTTTGATATCAGGCAATATACTAAGTGTTTATAAAACAAAACGTATAGATAGGGTAAATAATTTAATAAAAACAATGCCTATAAATTCAGTGCTTTTGATTTGCGGGGTTCTTGTTATAACAGGTATACCACCATTTCCATCATTTTTTAGTGAATATAATATACTTGCTGCATCAATAAAAAATGGTCATTATCTTGTATGTGGTATTTACGCTTTATGCCTTCTTATAGTTTTTGCAGGTTTTTTAAAAGTTTTTATTAATATGATATTTAGCGATGATAAGGACTTTAATACAAGAAGTGAAAAGGATAAGGAAAATATAATTCCATTAATTATTATATTTTTCATAATAATTATTCTAAGTTTTTTCTCTAGATACGAAATAGCTTCATTAATTAATAAAGCTGTTTTAATTATTAATCCTATGCAGTAACAAGTTTATTAATAGAAGGATGTGAAAATAGTGAACATTGATTTATTTAAAGAAGAATTAAGCAATCTTAAATATAATAGTGAGATTAAAAATAAAAATGAGATTTATGTAGACGTTGGAATTTCCCATGTTAAATCGTTAATTAGCTTATTTTTAGTAAAATATAAATTGAAATTTATTGCACAATTTTGCGTTGATAATAGTAATGAAGAAAATTCCCAAAATGATTTTATGATTAACATTATACTTTCTAATAGTAAGAAAAGGTATTTTGTAATAGTACGATACAAGACCCAAGAAGAAATTAAAACTTTCCAGGATATTTTGTTTCAAAGTCATTTATTTGAAAGAGAAATGTGCGACTTATTTGGTTTGAAAATAAAAGATGGTATAGATACTAGGAAAATTGTTAAACATGAAAAATGGCCTGAGGATGTATATCCTTTAAGAAAAAGCTTCCCTTATGGCGCTAAATTAGAAGAAAAAAATGAAATCTCACCTTATAAATGCAAGGAAGCTTTTGGAGATGGAGCTTATCAAATATCTGTAGGACCTGTTCATGCAGGTATAATTGAACCAGGACATTTTAGATTTAGTGTTATAGGTGAAGCTATTGAGAATCTAGAACTTAGGCTTAATTATAAGCATAGGGGAATAGAAAAAATTTGTGAAAATGTAGATGCAAATAAGCTTAATCTTGTATTTGAAAGAATGGCATGTGAATCTTCTGTAGCTTATGCTGAAAGTTATGCTCTTTTAGTTGAAAAATTATTATCTTATGATACGCCTCAAGAAATAAAAGCATTAAGAGTAGTACTTTTGGAATTAGAAAGAATATATAATTTTTTAGGTGATATATCTGGTATATGTGTGGATATTGGATTTAGTTATCCTGCTAAAAGATTTGGAGCTTTTGGAGAGCAAATCCACAAGCTTTGCGAAAGAATAACTGGAAGCAGGTTTATGAGAAATGTTGTTATTCCCTGCGGTATAAATGTAGATTTTACAAATGAACATATTAAAGATATTAAAAAAACTTTAAATGGTATGAAAAAAAGAATGAATGAGATTATAGAAATTACATTAGATTCTGTTTCTTTTTTAGATAGAGTTGAAAATACTGGAATAGTACGTAATAAAACGGCTAAAAAGCTTTATATGACTGGTATCGCAGGAAGAGCTTCCGGAATTAATTATGATGTTAGGAAAAGTTTTCCTTATGAAATATATGGTACTTTAAAAAAGAGTAATAATATAGAGGAAATTGGTGGAGTTTTTGAAAGGTACAAATTAAAAATTAGAGAAATTTATGATGCTTATAATTTTATTTTTGCTTCATTAGATCTCATAAATAAAGACATTTTAAAAACTAAAACCGAATTTGAGTTGATAGAGGGAACTGAAGCACTTACTGCTGTGGAAACAGTAAAGGGTGAACTTATTGTGTATGGACAAGTTGGTAAAAATAATAAATTCAATAGAATATATTTTAAAACACCATCCCTTACTAACTGGAATGGTTTAACTTATGCAGTGCTTGGAGAAATAGTACCAGATTTTCCTTTGTGTAATAAGAGTTTTAATATGTCTTATTCTGAAAATGATAAGTAGGTGATGAAATGAAGTTTTTATTAGATAGAATAAAAAATGGAAAAGATACCGTTAAAAATCCTCTTACGGACAATCCATATAGTTATGGAAGGATAGAAGTTTGTAATGATAATTGTACAGGCTGTAGCAAATGTGTACAGGAGTGTCTGGTTGATGCTATTTCCATTAAAAAAAATACTGAACATAACAAAGTTAATATAGATAAAGCATTTGATATAGAATTAGATTTAAAAAAATGCATTTATTGTAATAATTGTGTTGATGCATGTCCATCTAAAGCATTAAAGAGCAGTAATGATTATAAAATGGCAAGCATTGAGATATTAGGACAGGAAGTTAAAGAAAAAATATACAGCAAATTTAAAAGATCCTTGGTTTTAAGATCTGTTGATACAGGGTCTTGTAATGGATGTATGATGGAAGCATCTAATACACAAAATACGTACTATGATTTATCAAGATATGGTATTAAGTTTGCAGCATCTCCAAGACATGCTGATGGAATAGTGGTTACAGGGCCTGTTACCTTAAATATGAAGGAAGCATTAATAAAAACTTATGATGCTATTTCAGATCCTAAGATTGTTATAGCAGTAGGCAGCTGTGCTTACAGTGGAGGCATATTTAAGGATGGATACAGCGTTTGTGAAGATCTAAATGAAATATTGAAAGTTAACCTGGTTATACCAGGCTGTCCACCATCTCCACAGGCAATACTTTATGGAATGCTTAAAATTATGAACAATAAATAATACAAAGTTAAAGCTGGAATAACCTAAAACTAATGGTTTATACCAGCTTTTATTTTTAACAATGAAAATTGAAGATCAGGTTGATATAAATTTTTTATTAGAAAGTAAGTCACTTATAAATCTAAATCCCAGCGCTCTTCTAAAATATCTTTTCCCCAAGTTGTATTTTCATGAGTTTGTGTTATTTTAAATCCTTTGCTGGCATAAATATGTCTAGCCGTTTTAAGACAGGAAATTGTTTCAAGAAAGACATGTTTATAACCTTTTTTACGGCAAAAATTAAGTGCCATATCAACAAGTTTATGACCTAAGCCTCTGCATCGGGTTTCAGGTTCAAGCAGGAAATATCTCAAGTGTGCTGTTTGGTTATCAAATTTAGAAATGGCGATACTTCCAACAGCTTTACCATTCATCTCAGGTATAAGCATACATTCTTTTTCACTATCATAATTCTGTACAAATTCATGAACGCCTTTTTCTACATAATCACCAAAAATAGGTGATAAGTTGTATTCTTTTGCATATAAAATTTTATGTTGTAAGATGATATTAATTATGTCATTTTTAATAAAGTTTCTTATACTAATTGGATTAACTGTTTCTGAAAATTTGTTTTTTATAATCTTCATTGCATCTAAAACTTTTGTAAGCTCATCTTCAGTTAAATGTTCAATCAAATTTTCAATTTGTTCATCTGATTTTTTGCTAAGAATATTTATAGTGTTAGTACCTTTTTCTGTTATTAAAACGAAATTTATACGATTGTCTTCTTTAGATTGAATTTTAGTTATAAGTTCATTCTTTTCCAAGTGTTTTATTATTCTGCTCATATAACTGCGGTCAATTTTGAGCTTGTTTACTAAAATGTTTGCAGTGCATTGATTCAACTTGCTAATTTCAAGCAAAACTCTAACTTCTGTCAAAGAATAGCCACTATCTAAAATGTGTTGATCAAGTAATCCAAGCACATTTGTATAAAAGCGGTTAAAACTTCTAATTTCGCTAACAGCATTTTTATTATCCATAATTTTTATACTCCTTATATCTAATGATGGTGGACATAGTCCATGAATATATTGTAAAACAATTAATGGACTGAGTCAATTATTTTTGTCATTGGACTATCATTGATATATATAAAGGTATAATTCATTAAATGAAAAGTTAAATTCTTGATTTTAGAGAAAGTATGATTTTGTAGGACTAAAATCATCAGACATGAATTTACCATTTCAAACAAGAATTTACTTTTTCATTTTAGGGTAAAAATTATAATTTGCTATTGACTTAAAGTGCACTTTAAGTGCTATTATTTTGTTATTGGGAGACAAGATAGTATAAATGATCATTTAAGGCAACATAAGGAAAGCGGGAGGGATTTTAGCTTGGAATTGGAAATAAGTGAAGTATCAAAGATAACTAAATTAAAAGCACATACTCTTAGGTATTATGAGGATATTGGATTAATTAGAGATATAAAGAGAAATTCTGCAGGAAAAAGAGTTTATAGTGAACAGGATTTAAAATGGCTTGAGGTAATAAACAGGCTTAGGGCAACAGGAATGAATATAGCTA
Organism: Clostridium sp. JS66; assembly: GCF_033561535.1. Classification (NCBI taxonomy): domain Bacteria; kingdom Bacillati; phylum Bacillota; class Clostridia; order Eubacteriales; family Clostridiaceae; genus Clostridium; species Clostridium sp. JS66. The sequence continues at coordinate 2,966,377 of NZ_CP131467.1, forward strand.
AGATGAAAGAATATGCAAACTTAAGGCATATAGGAGATGAAACTATTACAGAAAGAAAGAATATTATGGAAGAACATTTAAAATTTATAGAACAGCAAATTGAAAAATTGCTAGAAGCAAAGGATTATGTTGAAAGAAAAGTTAAAATTTATAGTGAGATGGAGGAAAAAATTAATGAGAGAAGAAAGTAGATTAGAAAGAGGATATAGAAAATTACAAGAAATTGATGGGAAAGCAGGTGAAGAGGTAAAAAATAGTTTAAATGATATATCGCCTGATTTGGTAAAATATATGATTGAATATTCCTTTGGAGACATATATTCAAGGGATGGATTGGATTTAAAATCAAAGGAAATTGCTGTTGTTGCATCACTAACAGCACTTGGAAATGCTGAGCCTCAATTAAAGGTTCATATAAATGGAGCACTAAATGTTGGATGTACTATCAATGATATAAAAGAAATAATACTTCAAATGTCAGCATATTCTGGTTTTCCAACATGCATAAATGCTATGAATGCATTAAAGGATGTTTTAAGTGAACGTGAAAAGCAAGGAATAAAAGATTCTATAGGGGAGAAGGCAACAAATAAAATTTCTTCTGAGGATAGATATGAGGTTGGTGCAGCTGAACTTTCAGAATTAGACAGTAATCAAGTAGAAATTCTTGAAAATGCATATAACAATTTTTCACCAGATCTTGTGAAATTAGTAGTACAAAGTTATGCAGATACTATTTCAAGAAATAATTTAAATAAGAGATATAGGCAAATTGCTACTATTGCTGCATTAACTGCTTTAGGCAATGCTAAGCCTCAATTGAAATTTCATATTAATGCAGGTCTTAATATAGGATTAACAGCTGATGATGTAAAAGAAATAATGCTCTTAATGACAATTTATGCTGGTTTTCCATCTGCCATAAATGGAACAAATATTTTAAAAGAAGTGTTAGATGAAAGAAAATAATTTAAAAGGATTAAAGAGCCTCAGTCTTATGAAAATTAAAGACTGGGGCTTTTTAAGTAAACTTTTATTCTTTTACTAATAAACAGTTATTATTCTTCAACAAGATATGTTTTAATGTAGTCCACAGCACTATTACCTGATATTCTTCCACTGTTTAAAGCAAAACCTAGAGAATTTCCAGGTAGTACAAAAGCATAATCAGGATTATATAGTGAATTAGCATCAGTTCCAGCAGCATAAAGTCCCTTTATAACATTTAAATCATCATTAAGAACTTCAGTATTATAGTTTATTTTTATACCGCCAGCACTTCCATATGCACTTAAACCAAGTTTTAATGCATAATATTTGGAACCGTTAATTGGTAATAAGTATTTAGGATTTTTATGGAATAACTCATCTTTTGAATTACAATAAGAATTATAAGTTTCAATGGTATTTTTTAAGTTTTCTGCATCAATGCCAGTTTTTTCAGCTAATTCTTCTATAGAATCAGCAATAAATAATACATCACTACCATTTTTCTTTGCTTCTTCTTCTTCTTGTCTAAAATAACTCATATCCATGCCCGAAGTAACAACATTTATAAGATCCAAGCCTTTTCCTTCATAGTGCTTGATTATTTCTTCATCTAATATAGAATATGCAATTTTCTTTTTTTGTTTTTCAATAGCATTTGCAGTAAATACAGGATTTTCTATAACTTCTTCATTTATAAATCTTTCACCATCTAAGTTAACTAAAAGATTAGGTTGGCGGAAAGGTAACTCTATAGGAGCATATCCACCAGTGTTAGGAGCAAAGAAGACCATTTCCATAGTCATAAAATCCTTTGAAGCACCAGCATCCCATGCCATCTGAATTCCATCTCCAGTTAATCCAGGAATTCTATATGAGAACAAGTCTTTTCCCCATTCAAGTCCAACATGCTCTTTAATGAAATCTGGGTTATCACCAAATCCACCTGTACCAATGATAACTGCACCAGCATATACTTCTAATTCACCATCTTTATCGTTAGCTGTTACGCCAATTACTTCATCTTGATCTTTAATAATACTCTTTACAGGTGTTTCTAATAGTATTTTAACGCCTAATTCTTCTGCTCTTTCAGTCATAATTTTAATCATAGTAGCAGCTGCACGAAGTCCTGGTTTTCCAGTCTTAGGTTTAACAATATGCCAAGTTGCTTCTGAACCTGGAAAGTATTTTGAAGGTAATGCGAATTCTACTCCCATGTTTTCTAGCCATTCAATAGTTCCTGCTGATTGCTCTAAATATCTTCTTATCAATCTTGCATCTGATCTCCAGTGAGTATATTCCATGAACTTATTAAATGCTCTATCAACAGAGATATCTATAAGTCTTTCTCTTTGCATTCTTGTTTCAACACCAAGAGGTCCCATTGCCATGTTAGCACAACCACCTGTAGTATTAGCTTTTTCAAGTATCATTACTTTTGCACCTTTTTCAGCAGCAGTAATTGCTGCTGCAAGTCCTGAAGCTCCTCCACCAACTACAACTACGTCTGTTTCAAATTCTCTCATTTTTTACTCCTCCTTTAATATTGTCATTTATATATTAATTTATATTATTAACTTCTTCTACGTCTTCTAGCAGCCATTAATCCACCACCATTTTGTGGTTCAGCCTTAAAAGTTCCAACTGGCACTGGCTCTTGTGGAAGTTTAGGTACCACTGCGCCTGCCTTTTGAATTGCTGCTTTTTCACATATTATTGTACATTTTCCACATCTATCGCAAATATCTGAATTTATTACATGGATCAAATCTTTATCTCCAGCAATTGCCTTTTGAGGACACTCTTCTTTACACTTATTACAGCCATTACACTTTTCTGGTGCAATATAGTAACTGAAAAATTTCTTACATATTAAAGCATCACATCTTTTTCTTTTTATATGTTTTTCAAACTCTTCGATTCCTTCTTCAATTATTTTTTTAGTAATTTTTCCAACTTCTTTACCATAATCACAACATGATCCTATGGTTAGATCATCTGATATTTCAGTTAAAATCTCAATATCGCCATCACGTCCTTTGCCCTCAGAAATTGCTTCTGCTATTACATTGAGCTGAAGTATTCCTTCTCTGCAAATTACACATTCTCCACAACTTGTACGCCTTGTACTATCAGTAAATTTTTTCATTTTATCAACAGGACATGGATTTTCTGACTGTTTTTTATATTCTTCAATTACAAAATCCTTTATTTCTTCTGAAGATATCTGTTTCCATAACTTTCTTTGAATTAATGCCATACTTTCCCACTCCTTTCTATTTAATTTTGTACTCAGCCCATAATTTTGGCTTTGTAATTTGTGTACGTAAATCACATTGCAAACATCTATTTGATTCCTTGCAAGCAGAAGTTTCACTTAAGCAATGATTTACTTCTTTGAAATTCACAATACGACTCAGGGCACCTTCACATTCATTTTTAGCTCTTTCAATAGATAAAAAGCTTTCATCTTTACCTATGTAGGGATTTGGAATAACATCTTCTGTTAGTTTATCTTCAATTATGCCATCTCCACCTAGTGCAATATCTATGGCAGATGCAACTTTACGTCCAGCTGCAATGGCTCTGATTACAGAGTTTGTTCCATATACTGCATCACCAACTGCATAGATATCACTGTCACTAATTTTCATTCCATCTTCGGTGACAATTGAATTTCCACGACCAGTAGTTAAATTCCATTCTTTTGGTACTTCTGCTCTTTGACCAGTAGCAAAAATAACTGTATCTGCTGGTATTATATGTTCTGAATCAGGTGCTATTTGAAGTTGTAGTCTTTTATTTTCATCAAACCTAAATGATGCTACTTCTTGACATTTTACTCCTGCAGCAGTGTTTTCATTACTTTCTATAGAAACAAAAGTTCTTGAATTGAGAATTTTGATTCCTTCCTCTATTCCTTCTTCTATTTCATCATCGCTTGCAGTCATAGCTTCTCTACTTTCTAAGCAAGCTATTGTAATATCTTTTGCACCAAGTCTTTTGGCTACTCTTGCACAATCAAATGCTACATTTCCACCGCCTAAAACTACTACCTTTTCTCCTACAGTAACTGGCTTTTTAAGAGAAACCATCTGTAAAAATTCTATATTTTCATATACATTTTCTAAGTCAGCACCTGGAATTGGTAATCGTACACCTTTTCCTGTTCCTATTGCTAATAAAATTTTATTAAAACCTTTACCTTTTAAATCCTCAAGTGAAGTTACTTTAGCATTAGTCAATATAGTAACTCCTGCACGTTCTATTTCTGCAATTTCAGCTTGAACAGCTTCCCTTGGAAGACGATATTCTGGAATGCCAGTTGTCATCATTCCTCCAGCCACTGGTAACTTTTCAAATACTGTAACTTCATGTCCACATTTTGATAGATAATATGCTGCTGTTAAACCCGAAGGTCCTCCACCTACAACTGCAACTTTTTTATTGGTTTTAGGTTTAAAGGTAACTTTATCACGCCATAAGCCTTTATCATGCTCTGCTGCAAATCTCTTTAATTCTCTTATTGATAGGGCTTTATTAATTTCTTTTCTTCTACATGCACTTTCGCAAAATGCCATACATACATATCCTAGTGAATGTGGAAAAGGGGCTTTTTCACGAATAACTGCAATAGCATCTTGATATTTGCCTTCTTTAATATATCTTACGTATTTTGGAACATCGATATTTGCTGGACATTCTGCTTTGCATGGAATAAGACCTAGTTCACGATTTAAATTTTTCTTGAATACTCCTTCTTTATCCTGTAACGCTCCTGTAGGACATACTTCTACGCAAGCTCCACAAAAACGGCAATTTTCATTCTCCAAAGAATTGTGATTACGAATATCAACCATAATTCTATCATCTTCTGTTATTCCATATTCAAGAACATTTACGCCTCTAACTTCTTTGCATACCCTTACGCATCTTCCACAAGATACACATCTATTTAAATCTCTTACAATAAGTGGATTAGATGTATTTACAGGTACACTGTTTAATGTTCTTCTTAAACGAGAAGTACTTACTCCTAAATATTGAATTAGTGACTGTAATTCGCATTTTAAATACTTAGGGCATGTAGTACAATCATCAACATGATTAGCCAACATTAATTCCATTGACAATCTGCGCATTGCATTTAACTTTTCTGTTTTTGTATGTATTATCATTCCATCTTCTACCTTGGTAGTACATGCTGTTTTTATTTCGTCACATCCGTCTATTTCAACAACACATAATCTACATGCTCCAATATCAGGTAAATCTGGATGATGACATAAATGAGGTATATATATATCTGCTTCTAATGCTGCATTTAAAATGCTTTTTTCTGGTTCTACGTTTAACGTATGGCCATCAATTGTAATTAATACCGTATTCATTATTTTCACTCCATTTTCATAGTATTTTATGAACTTGTTAAGTTATTGTTTTAACAATTCAAATATATAGTCTTCCCCTGGGGAAGAGTCAACATATTTTTTATAACTTTTTTAAATAATTTGCTTAAGCCAATAAACCGTTATATAATAGGCATTAATAAGGATTTGTTTGTATGGAGGTACTAAAATTGAAAGATTTATATACTACTGGTGAAGTATCTAAACTAATGAATATACCAGTTAAAGCACTACGCCTTTATGATTCAATGGATATATTAAAACCTTTTCACATTGATGAAAATACACATTATCGTTATTATGTGTACAATCAATTTTTTTATATTGATTTGATTCGCTATATGAATAAATGTTTAAGAGTACCCTTAGAAGAGATTAAATTGATGCTGAATTCTTCTGATGATTATGAAATTCTTTTATCTTGTTTATCCAAACATAAAGCATCCGTTGATAAAAAAATTGAAGAATTGCAATATTCCAGTAAAGTTATTTCAGATGCCATTGATAGCCTAAAAAATAAAAATAATAATGCTATGGAGTTTCAAATATATGAGCAATACCTTATGCCTCGTCGTGTTGCAGTTAAAAATGTTAATGTTTCTATTTATGATATAGATTTATACTGTAGAAGAAATGAAGATTTATTTGAAAATGATACTTCAGTTGAAGGAAATGTAATGTGTTATATTTATAAAAAAAAGGATTATAAGCCTGAAGTAAATGATTTATTAGTATCACAGATTGGATATTTTACAGATAAGCGTCTTAAAAATGTAGAATATTTTAATTTACCTGAAGGTCGTTATTTATGCTGTAAATTTCGATATTCTGAAAAACTTTCTTGTAAAGTTATATCTGAAATTATTAAATTTGCGGATAATAATGGAATTAAGTTATCCGATACGGCTATACAAATTTTTGAACGTTTTGACTTAAAGGCAAAAAACAAGTATGAATATGAAATGGAAATACAAATATTTGAAATGGGGATTAATTCAATGTCCTTGGAATAGTGACTATTTATACATTGAATTATTCTAAATAAAATTTTATTGAAAGAAAATGCTTAGGTGTGACTTTTCACACCTAAGCATTTTTAATCATCAGTTTCATTGTAAAATTTAATTGCTTCATTTAGATGGCCAAGTTTAAAGTCAGGCCAAAAATCTTTAGTAACCCACAGCTTTGCTTTTGCAGACTGCCATAGTAAAAAATTACTTATTCTCATTTCACCACTTGTTCTAATGATTAAATCAACATCGGGCAATCCAGAAGTGGACATATAGCTATTAATTAGAGTTTCATCTATTTTATCATTTTTAAGATTTTTATTATTCATATCAGAAATAATACTTTTAACAGCATTTGTTATTTCTGAGCGGCTTCCATAATTTAGTGCAACATTTAATACCATACCAGAATTATTTTCTGTTAGCTTTTCTGTTTTTTTAATTTCATTTATCAGTTTAGAAGAAAGACTATCCATATTGCCTATATGTTTTACTTTAACATTTTTTCCAGCTTCATTTTGTAATTTTATAAAAAACTCTATAAAAAGATTCATTAAGAAATTTACTTCTTGTTTTGAGCGATTCCAGTTTTCAGTAGAAAAAACGTAAAAAGTTAATACTTTAACTCCTAATTCTGAACAAGCCTTAGTGATGGTTTTAATTGGATCTGTACCAGCTTTATGTCCTAAAGAGCGTGGTAAGCCTTTTTCCTTAGCCCATCGTCCATTTCCATCACAAATTATAGCAATATGTTTTGGAATTTTAATATTATTGTCATTTAATAAACCTTTTATTGAATTATCCATTTTTTTCTCCTATTCTATCTTTAAAATTTTTAATTATTATGTATTTTGTAAGAAATTAGCATATTATATTGTAATTATTGCCTTTGATTATATGTTTTAGTTTGATTAACCTAATTATGGAGATTATAACACATTATTCATATTATAACTCAATCATTTTGCTTTATATAAACAAAGTAGATTTTATGTTTATTTTTCAGATAGATGTAACAGGAATCAATAAAAAATAAGGGGACATAATACAAAATATAACTAATATGCAGGAGGATAGTATAATGAAAAAAATAAATGAAGCAATTGATAGAATTAAGACACTTGAATGTGCAACAGGAAATTTAGAAAATAGGATTGTTGGAATATTGGAGGATTATGGGGTTGCAGATAGAAATAAAATAGATATAAATAGAAATAGCAATTTTGATACGGATGAAGCGCAAGGATATAAAGTAAAAATAGAAGGTGAACCAGGGTCTATTGTAGTGGTAGCTAAATCTGGATATGATGATTATGTAGCAGAGGTTGTTGATGCTTACAGTAAATCATAGATAATTATATATAATATAATTTAAATGTAGACAACATATTAGTATTTTCTGATTGCTTATATGTTGTCTTCTTTAGTTTATCAATTTGTTTATATTTGAATAGTGTCATATATTATGATAGGATAATTTATAATAACCTGATTTTGTTAGTCTAAAGATATTGCGACACAAGCAAATGTAAGCGAAGTAACTTTCAACTGTATTCCGGCTGATATATGTTGTGAAGAAAAACTCACTTCATTAAGAAAGATATTTTATGTGAAGTTGGAGATGTTAAGTATTGAATGAAAAGATATTAGTTGTAGATGATGAAGAAGATATAATTTCGTTTTTAAAGGATTCTCTTCAAGAGGATGATTATGAAGTTTTTGTGGCATATAGTGGCACAGAAGCTGTTGAAAAGGCAAAGCTTAATCCTGATTTAATATTGCTGGATGTTATGATGCCAGGTAAAAATGGATATGAAGTATGTAGAGAAATAAGAGATATAGTGAATTGTCCTATTATCTTTTTGACTGCAAAAAGTGAAGAGGAAGATTTAATTACAGGCTTAGGAGTAGGTGGAGATGATTACATTTCTAAACCTTTTAGCTTAAGACAATTAAAAGCAAGAATAAGCGCACATTTAAGGAGAGATCAAAGAAGCTTTAATAGTGAAAATAGAGTCAATTTATATTTTGGAAATTTAAATATAGATTTAAAAGGAAGAACTGTTTTTTGTATGGGTGAAGCTATTCCTTTGACTAAAAAGGAATTTGGAGTAATAGAGCTTTTAGTAGTAAATTGTGGACAAGTATTTTCCAAGGAACAAATATATGAAAAGATATGGGGTTATGATGCAGATGGGGATTCAGCAACAGTGACAGAACATATAAAGAAGGTACGATATAAGTTGAAAAAACATGATAAAGATAGAGAATATATTTCCACTGTATGGGGTGTAGGATATAAGTGGGAAAAGTAAAGTTTTTTTGAGTACTAATGAAAAATTGATTGATATTTAGAAACCGTGAAATATAGGGATAATGTCCTAATTTCATGGTTTTTTTATGCATTTATATTTTTGTTAATAGCTTCCTATGAATTAAATTTTTTAAAAACTTTATAAAAAGTTTATAAATGGATTTTAGAATTAAAGGGTAGTAAAGAAAAGTTTGGTAATCTTGAATTTATAGGAGGCAATCAATATGTTAAACAAGAAAATTGAAGTTAAAAATGTTACTAAAAAAATAGGAAAGAGAACTATACTAGGTGGGGTTTCTTTTGATATATATGAAGGAGATATATGCGGTTTTATAGGTCCAAATGGTGCAGGAAAGACTACCTTAATAAGAGTTATAACAAATTTGATATCGCCTACAGAAGGTGAAGTAAGTGTAGCTGGAGTAAATGTTGATGAAAATAGAAAAATTGCACTTACTAAGCTTGGAGCAATTGTTGAAGAACCCATATTTTTCTCATATATGACAGGCAGGCAAAATTTAAAAAATTTAGCTATGCTAAATCCTGATATGTCAAAGGAAGAACAAAAAGAAAAAGTAGAAGAAGTATTAAAAATAGTTGATCTTGAAGATAGGGGCGATGATAAGGTTAAGACTTATTCTTTGGGAATGAAGCAGAGACTAGGAATTGCTCAAGCACTTTTAAATAATCCAGAAGTAGTTATTTTAGATGAACCAGCCAATGGACTTGATCCTATAGGAATGAGAGATTTAAGAAATCTTATTTTGAAACTTAGAGAAGAGAAAAATATAACTTTCTTTATATCAAGCCATCTTTTAGATGAACTTCAGCAAATGTGTAATAGATTTATTGCAATAAATAAAGGAAAAATTATATGGCAGGGAAGTAAGGAAAATTTATTAAAAAATACAGGAGAAGGCGGAAGATTAGAAGATGCATTTATAAACTTAGTAAGTGGCTATTAAGGAGGAAAAAGGATGAAACAATTATTTTTGAGTGAATGGCAGAGAATGTGGAAACGAAAATCAACATGGCTTTGTTTTGGGTTAGTACCTATAATATTGTTTAACTTTGTTAAATATTATCTTAAATTAAACCTTAAATTTACATCAAGCAGTACTAAATATACTACATTTTTAAATTTTCCAAGTACAGTGCTTCAAATGAATCTTACTCTATTTTTTAACATCATAGCTATCTTGTTAATAATCATATCTATAACTAGTGAATATAGAACAGGTGAGCTTAGAATGATTATGATAAGAGCAGTATCCTTTAAGGATATAATAAAGGCAAAATTTTTGGCAATTGTAAGCATGCTGTTTTTGTTATTAACTAGTCATTTAATTATAAGTTATATACTAGGGTACTTATTTCTTCCACATGAAAAAGTTAAATTTAGAACTTATAATTATGCTTTTACACTAAATGAAGCAGTTTTATACAATTTTAAGTATTACATTATTGCGTTTATAACGCTTATTGCTGCAGCTGCAGTTATTATGGTTATATGCATAAATTGCAGGACAACTACAGGAGCAGTTGGAGGAAGTTTAACTTTCATAGCAGCATCAGCATTATATCCAACTATGTATTCAGTATTTACAAATAAGGTAAGTGAAATAGTAGACCTTTCGTCCTTAGTATCAATTCAAGACCACGGTATATTAACTATACTTGCACAAAATCCAAAGGATATAGGTTTGATAATATTTATAATTGCTTTGTATATAGGAGTATTTTACTTGATTGCAGTCAATTTGTTTAATGATAAGGATTGTTATATTTAGGGAGGAATTATTATGAAAAGATTGATAGAAGCTGAATTTCAAAGGATATGGATTAATAAAAAAACAAGAATATTATTAATGCTCATTATATTAGATACAATACTTAGTTGTATATTTAGATTAAAGTGTCCAAGTGGTTCTTATGATGCAAAAAATTATACGGTAGCGTTGAACTCACTAAATTTTTCGCCTTTTATATATCAGGAAGTTAGTTTGATTTTATTGTATATAGTATTACCAATTATATTTATTGATTCAATGAATTATGAACAAATTGCAGGAGCTTTTAGAATGTATATGATAAGGCCTTACAAAAAATATGAATTTATGATATCAAAATGGATAAGCCTAGTATTAACTACATTTATACTAATTTTTGTAGTGTTTATAATCAGTACCATTTTTGGATATTTGTTTATGCCTAAGGTATCAACTGTTACCTTCTATAATATACAGCATAAATTTAATGCATCAGGTGCCTTATTATACATTGTAAAATTTTATATGATACAGCTCTTAGTGTTATTAAGCATTCTTTCTATAGCATCTATTATTTCAGTTACAATATCTAACTCTGTAATTTCTATTTTATCTGTAATTGGATCAATTGCAATTTTAACACATTTTACAAATGTATTTGAGTTCTTATGGAGAAATGTGAAATATGGATTTTACACTTTAGGTCATACAGTACCTGCAAGTGAGCATATTGCTGTATTGGCTTTAATTGTGTGTGGACTTGTTATGGGGATAGTAATATGGATAAAAAAAGACTACCTTTATTAAGGTAAAATATGAAAAATTCGAGGTATGATGTAAATGAAAAAAATAATGACTATAATAGTTTGTGCTTTAATTTTAATTTTTGGAGTTTTTGTAGTAAATAATCAATATGAAGAATATAAAAAGGGTAAAGTTGTGGAGGCTTTAAAAAGTAAAAAAGTAGATATAAATGCAGTAAAAGCAGGGAATGATTTTAAGGATTTAATGCCTTTAAAAAGTACACTAGTAGATAAGAAAATTGTAGCTATGGGAGAGGCTACTCATGGAACAAAGGAATTCTTTCAAATGAAACATAGAATGCTTGAATTTTTAGTTGAAGAAATGGGATATAATGTTTTTGGAATAGAAGCATGTATGAGTAACTGCATGGCTGTCAATGATTATGTTTTATATGGAAAAGGGGATGCTGAGAAGGTTGTACGTGGAATGGGATTTTGGACATGGGATACGAAAGAAGTAGTAGATATGGTAAAATGGATGAGGGAATATAATAAAAATCATGATAAAAAAGTTAAGTTTTATGGTTTTGATATGCAATCATCTTATGTAGCATCAACAAAGGTTACAGAATATTTGAAAAAAGTAGATCCAGTTTATGAAAGTCAAATAGATACTGTACTTGGAAAGTTTAGAAGTCCAAATGTATTTGATAATAAAGATGTACAGCTGCCAGGAGATAAAGTTAAAGAAATAATCAATATGATGGAAAAAAATAAAAATGATTATATTAACAAATCATCTAAAGAAGATTATGAAATTTTTAAACAAAATTTAAATATTATATATCAAGCTTATGATATGCTTCATGGAAAACAAAGTGATGCTGAAATGGAGAATAAGAGAGATAAATATATGGCTGAAAATGTTAAATGGATATTAGATTTTGAGGGTCAGGATGCAAAAATTATGCTTTGGGCACATAATACACATGTAGACAAGCAGGAAGATAATTTAAATAATGAGGATTATAATGTAAAAAGGATGGGAGCAAATTTATATGATATGTACAAGGACAAATTATATGTTATTGGGTTTCAATTTAATGAAGGAAGTGCCATAGCAGTGGACAAAACTTCTAAGCCAAATGCTCTTAAAAAATGTACACTTAAAGCAGCAAACAAAGAATCAGCACCATATATTTTATCTAAAGTTAGTCCTTTGTTTTTTATAGATTTTAAAACAGCAGAAGAAAATAAATACATTAAGGATTTTATATCTTCATCACAAAGTTGTCGTGATTTTGGTGCTGATTTCAATGGAGATGATAAAAGCTATGTAAATACTACTTTAAATGAAAGTTATGATGGTTTAATATATATAGATAAGACAACTCATTCTGAACCAAATTATTTGATTCCAAACTAATAGAGGTAGAGTTTAAATGAAAAATATTACTTTTAAAAGACGATTTATTTTTTCTATATTATCAGTACTAACTTTGAGTATGTTGTTTACTTTTGCAGGAATTTATATAGATTTAAAGTTAACAGAAAAAAACATAATATTAAGACCAAATTATTATGAATCCATTGTACCAGATATTGAAAAGTATATAAGTGAAAATAAGGATAGAGTTTTAAATAAGAATTTTAAAGACAATTTGGAAAAGGTAATCCCTCTTCAAGGTATAGAATATGAAGTTGTGGATTCAAGAGGAGAATTATTATATGGCTATTTTAAAGAAAGTATAGTAAATACCCCAGTTAAATTGATAAAAGAAGCTGAAATTGATAAAAGCAGCTCACCAAAGATGATAAAATATGTACCTATTATATATAACAATAAAGTACAAGGAATGGTTATTTTTAAATACTGTGTAAGAAGTAGTGCTTCTAACCCTAAATATAATTGGATAGTTAAGTATTCAGAAAATATAATACTTTTATCTCCATTTATATATATTACAATTTTTACTGCTATTTTTGCATCCAGGCTTAATAAAAAATTAAAAATACCCTTAAAGCAGCTTATGGATGGTGCTGAAAAAATAAAAAATAAAGATTTAGATTTTACTATAGATTACAAAAGTAAAGATGAATTAGGAAGACTTTGTAAGTCCTTTGAGGAAATGAGATCTGAGCTTAAAAAATCTTTAAATCAGCAGTGGCAGATGGAACAAGAAAGAAAAGAAATGGTATCTGCCATTGCTCATGATTTAAAAACACCAATTACTATAATTAAAGGTCATGTTGAAGGTCTTATAGATAGTAAAAGATTCGATGAAGATAAAGTTTATAGATACTTAAATTTAATTGATAACAATGCAGATAGAATGACTAAATTAATAGAAAAAATGAACATTTTAACTAAAATTGAAAAGTCGGATTTTACTCTTAAATATAAAAAATGCAACATAATTGAATTTATGAACGAAAAGTCTTTTGATTATAATATACTTACAGAAGATAAAAAAATAAGTTTTAAATATATAATTAATGATGAAAGAACAAGCAAAGCTTTAGTAAGTATGGATTGTTATGCGCTATCTGAAATATTAGATAATTTAATTTCTAATAGTCTAAGATTTACTAAAGAAGGAGGAAATATAGAACTTAATTTAGGTTTAACCGAAGAAAAAATGTTTCTTTGTGTTTCAGACACAGGATGTGGATTTTCAAAAAAAGATATCGCAAACATTTTTAAAAAATTTTATCAAGGGGATGAATCAAGATCAAAGGAAAAGGGACATTCAGGGCTTGGACTATATATAGTAAAAGCTTTAGTGGATAAATTTAATGGAAAAATTGAAGCTGAAAATAATAAAAAAGGTGGAGCTAAAGTTAAAGTGGAGCTAGAGATAAGCAATATATAATAATCTCAAAAAGAAGTTTTTGTTTATTATAAAAGTAAAAACAACAAGTTAGTATAAAATGAAAATAATTTACTAATTTGTTGTTTTTATTTTTGCATATTTTAAAGAAACAGTAAGTTTAAACGAAATCAAGTTCTTCTTAGACTCAGGTGGAGTTTGCTTGTGAGGAATACCTCTTACCTGAGCAAAAGCTCGTAAAATGTCATTTAGACATTTTACCCATCTGAGTCTTAGAAGAACTTATCTAGGCGCGTAGCAGTGCTTATCCCTCAGTTAAGTAGAGAGCCAAAATCTATGATTTTGTGCGAATCACTTACTCCTTCGACAACAGGAGAAGGAGTTTCATATAAAGAAAGATGGGGGTATTAGCAATGGTAGCGATCGGATAAATTATATGGTAAAATTAAATATGTAAAGAAAAATGTACTAATATGTAATAATTTATAAGACAGCAATTGAAATTAAGGGGGAGAAGGGTTTGAATAAAAGTGTAATAACAATACTAGTAGGAATTTTTATGGCTGGAATAATAACAACTAGTGTAGATGCACAAGGTAATACTACAAGGTTAGCTGGACAAACTCGTTATGATACATGTAAAGCAGTTTCCTCAAGTGGTTGGAGTACGGCGGAGAACGTTATCATAGCGAATGGTGAAAATTATCCAGATGCATTAGGTGCTTCAGCATTATCATATAAATATAAAGCGCCTATAATATTAGTTCAGGGAAATTCTATGCAGGATAACCCTGTATTAGTAAGTGAACTAAATAGGCTAAAGCCTAAAAATATAATAATATTAGGTGGAAAAGGCGTTGTTTCTAACGATATTGAAAATTCACTTAAAAAAAGTGGTTATAATTTAAAAAGATTATCAGGACAGGATAGATATTCTACAGCTGTAAATATAGCAAAGGAATTAGGAGATGTAGATGAAATTTTCATAGCAAATGGAGATGATTTTTCTGGTTCTTTATCTGCAGCACCTATGTCAGCTAAAGATAATGCTCCAGTGTTATTAGTTTCTAAAGATGAAGTTCCCAATGTTGTACAAGCCTATCTTAAAGAACATAATGTAAAAAACACATATGTATTGGGAGATGAAAGCTTAATATCAGAAGCAGTAGCAAATGAATTTACAGGAGTTAAGAGAATATCAGGAAATGCACCTTATTCATTGAATGAAAATATTATAGATAATTTTAAAGCAGATATAAATTTTAATACCATTTATATAACATCAGGTGAAGGCTTTGCAGATGCATTAAGTGCTGTAGGATTAGCAGTAAAAAATGGTAATCCAATAATATTTGCAGGAAATAGTGATAACAATCACATGAATAAGCTATTACAAGAAGAGGTAGTTGAAAATAAAGTTATATTAGGCGGAGAAGGTGTACTTCCTATATCAAAAGTTAATAACTTATTTCAGCAGCAGGTAGTAGTGGATAAGGATGATAATGATGCTACAAATGCACCTAATAGAAGACAGTTTCTCATTGGCGATGCAGAAAAGGATGGAACATTTGCTAAACTCAATGGCAGTTGGCAATACACAACTAAAGAAGCAAAGCAGCAAAATATAGAAAGTATCAATATTAAGGTATGGGATTATGTAGATAAAAATGATAAAAGTAGGGGTAAGAAAACCGTAATTAAAAGCATTGAGGTTAACAAAAAATTATCGTCAGTTGTAAAACAAATTTTTGATGAAATATATGCACTTCCTCAGCAATTTCCAATAGATGATGTAGGTGGATTTAGAGATTCAGATTCATGTATTAATCATCCGGCAGGCGCTGCCATTGATATAAATCCAGATGAAAATTATTATATTCAATTAGATAAGGATGGAAAAGTGCAATCTCAAGTTGGAAATTATTACAAGCCAAGTGAAGACCCATATTCTATAACACCAGAAATAGTTAAAGTGTTTCAAAAATACAAATGGGATTGGGGAGGTAACTTCAAAAATCCAAAAGACTACATGCATTTTAGTTATTTAGGTGGTTAGTTTTTAGAATACGTAATGCATATTGAGAGTATGTTTATACAATTTAAATAATTACCTTGAATTATTTAGAATTAAAGGATAGAATAGTGTTATGAAAAATATGTAGAGTTTTGGCTATGAAAATTAATAATTTAATTATATTAAGTAAATTACAAAAACATAACAAAGGAGTTTATTAAAAATGAAAAATTTGGATGACGGCAATTTGATTTTAAGTATTAGTTATGTATTACCTTGCATTAGTTTATTATTTGATAATGAAATAAGTTTTATTCTTACTGACAGGGAAAAAATAGTTAAAATTATTAAATTTGGAGTTGGTGATGGAGGTAATTATAGTGAAGGTGATGATATACCTCATGAAATGCCAGCTTATATATGCATGCAGCAAGGAAAAATTGTCACAAAAGATATATCTAAAGAACAATTAGGTATAGCTATTAAAGTAGTAGCATCTCCAATAAAAAACAAAGATGGACAAATAGTAGGAAGTATTGCTATAGGAAAGAGAAATTGGGGAGAGGATATTAAAGAACACTCTAAGACTTTTGTGCAATCTTTTTCAGAAATTTCCAAGGTTATTGATAACGTAGCATCTGGAATACAAGGTGTAGCTAAAAACAGTAATGATATATTACAAGAAATAAATGCTACAAATGAAGACATGAAGAAAACAGATGAAATTATAGGCTTTGTTCAGAATGTATCAAAGCAAACTAACTTGTTAGGACTTAATGCAGCAATAGAATCAGCAAGAGCTGGAGAAATGGGAAAAGGTTTCAGTGTTGTTGCTAATGAAATAAGAAAATTATCAAATTCAAGTAGTGAATCTATAGGTGAAATAAATAATGTTTTGACTAAATTGAAAACTTCAATTGAAAATGTTACAAATAGCATTTCTGAAAACAATAGTGCTTTTGAAACTCAAGCTGCCAGTGTTCAAGAAATTAACAGCAGTATAAGTGAGCTTAGCAATACAGCTCAAATAATACAACAAATAGGTGAAAAGCTTTAGGGTAATGTTGTAATGAATATTAAAAATAATTCCACATAACTGCAAATAATCGAAGAAACGTTAAGCTGTATATCAGTCTTCATACAGCTTAACGTTTCTTCTTAGTGTATTGCGTATAGGATTATTTCAAAAGGTTTGTAGCTCCATGAATTTAATATATTAAAACAACAGGCTCCGCCTAATTTTTAAGCATTCTTATAAAGTCAAAGTATTTATTTTCAAGTCACTGACGTTTTTGTGTCATTTGAACTACCTTAAGGTGGTCTACAGATTTTATCAATCCAATATAAATTCCAAACGCCTTTTTGCATTGAGCCATTGTACTGAATCTTTTGAATTTCATTTGAATTAGACAGAGTACTCCAAGTAGGATATACTCTTGGATAAGTTCTACCATATCTTGCAGGATCAGCTCTATTTGAATGTTCTTTTCCATAATCCACTGTACTACCTTTATGATATAATTATAATGTTATTAATTAAGAAATGAGGAAAAAAACATGCTTCAAGTACTAATTTGCGATGATAATTCATCTTACAGAGATAAAATTAAACAAATTATTGAAAATACTATTTTAAGAGAAAATTTGGATTTAAGTATAGCCTTATGCACGGAAAATCCTGAAGATATAATAAAATACACTGAAAAGAACAGCATTACAGGAATTTATTTTTTAGATGTAGATTTAAAAAGTAACATAAATGGAATAAGATTAGGAGAAAAAATAAGAGATTTAGATCCTAAAGGGTTTATAATATTTACAACTATACACATGGAAATGAGCTACCTTGCCTTTAAGTATAAGGTTGAAGCTATGGATTATGTAATTAAGGATGAAGAAGATTATAAACAAAGAATAAATAGCTGTATTATGAAAGCTTATAATACATATTATAAAGAAAATAATAAGGAAGGATTTATTTCAATAAATGAAGATTCTAGAGTGATAAATATAAAACTTTGTGATATTTTGTTTATTGAAACTAGTAATATAGCTCATAAAATAAGAGTACATGAGGAAAATAGGCAGATTGAATTTTATGGTAATCTTAAAGATATACAGGAAAAGCTTACATCAAATTTTTATAGATGTCATAAATCTTATATTGTAAATAAAGATAAAATTAAAGAAATAGATATGAAAAATAATAAAATCATTATGACAAATGATGAAGAATGTTATGTTTCTTTTAGATATAAGAAGGGACTCTTATCATGATAATAAAAAAATTTACATTTAGTATGTTTTTAAAGGAACTTATTTTTCCACCTTTACCTATAAGTATTCTTTGCTGCGCTGCAGTATATTTTTTAGGTAGAAACAAACCTAATTTACGTGAAATTAAGAAATACTTTTTTATTTCATTTATAGTAGGAATGATTCTTAGAACAGGTTCATATATATTGGTACTTCCGCTGCTTTCAATTGTGGTTATATTAGAATTGAAAAATAGTAAAAATATAAATATAACTATAAAAAATCTTATAGCCATTTTTACAATATATTTTTTGGCTGTTATTCCTATACCATTTTGGGGTACAAGCTTTTATGAAAAAAATATTACATCAATTAAGCATTATACTGTTGAATTGGCAGTGTTGCTAATTATAGTGTTTTTAACATGTAAAATTATAAATGTAGTTTATTATAAAACAATAAATTTAAAAAAACTTTCTTCATTACAAATACGAAATAGAATGATTATAGGTATTTGTATACCTATAGCTATAAGTATACAATTGCTATACCATTTTGTAGATTTAACAAGAGATAAATCAATTTATTTTGTGATAGATTCTTTTATTCCACTTATGATTCCATTAGTTTCTATAATACTTATACTTATAGTAATTTATAATTATGATAAAAGTGTAAAAAGTGAAGTACTTTTAAAGAGAGAAATTGAAGAGAAATATCAAATAGAAGAATATGCTCATATGGTAGAAGAAATGTATAGCCAAACCAGGAGGTTTAAGCACGATTATATAAATATGCTTACACCACTTAAAGAGTATATAGATAATAATGATATGGAGAAACTTAAGGAATTTTTTTATGATAATGTTATAGATATGGATAAAGACATAAAGTGGAGTAATAGTAATATAGATAAGTTAAAATACATTAAAATTACAGCTTTAAAAGCACTATTATCAACAAAACTTATAAAAGCATTATCTATGAATATAGATATAAAAGTAGAAATAGTAGAGGATATTTCTGAAGTTTCTATGAACATAATAGATTTATGCAGAGTAATGGGAATACTTATGAATAATGCTAGTGAAGCAGCAAAGGAATGTGAATATCCAAAGCTTTCTCTTTGCATTATAAATAAGGAAGAGTATGTGGTTATAGCAGTGCAAAATAACTTTTATGGTGAAAAGCCTGTAATTCATAAAATATATAAAGAGGGATTTTCCACTAAAGGAAGTGGAAGAGGTTTAGGATTATATACGGTTAAAAATATTATAGATACAAAGTATGATAATGTGTTTATAAATACATCTATTGAGGGTAACATGTTTATACAGGAGTTGTGGGTTAAAAATATTAAGTCATTTAGAAAACAAATAGCAAAATAAATATATTGAAATAAAAAGTATCCTATAAAATAAGCAAGCAAAAAGTTTATTTTATAGGATATTTTTATTTGATGGATACCATCTGTAACTATTCGGTACAAGAAAACTCCACCTGGGTTTAAGAATTATTTGATATTTAAATAGGAGAGTAGTTTCTTAAACGTAAAGTTTTTAAGCATAACCGTAAGCAATAATGTTACTTGTGAATTCATAACTGTTACTTTGGATTAGGATAGAAAAAATGAATGATAGTTTTGCTAATATGTAAGAGAAGATTAGGACTAATATTTAAACACATATTTTAGATTTGAAAAGAAGGAGAAAAAAATGGAACCAATTTTAGAAGTGAGAAATTTAAGTAAAAAGTATAAAGAGAAGGATGTACTTCACAATATTAATATGAAAGTATTTAAGGGAGATATATATGGCTTTATAGGACCTAATGGAGCTGGAAAAACTACTACAATTAAAACAATTTTAGGTTTGATTAAATCATCAAGCGGAGAGGTATACATAGATGGAAAAAATATTTTAAATGATAGGGAAAACAATCCTTCAAGTATAGGTGCAATGATAGATTATCCAAGCTTTTATCCAAATTTATCGGGATATAAGAATTTAATGTTATATGCCAATGTTCTAAATTTAAGTAATAAGAGAGTAAATGAAGTTTTAGAATTAGTACGATTAACAGAGGATAAAAATAAAAAGGTAAGCAATTATTCTATGGGTATGAAACAGAGATTAGCAGTGGCAAGGGCATTTTTAACCAAGCCTAAAATTGCAATACTAGACGAGCCTACTAATGGATTAGATCCAGAAGGGGTAAAGGATATGAGAGAATTAATAAAAGATCTAGCAAAGGATAACAATACAACTTTTATATATTGTTCTCATATTTTAAATGAAGTTCAAAACTTATGTAATAGGGTAGCTATGATAAATAAAGGTAAGATAATTGTTGAAGATTCAATGGATAACTTATTAAATACTAATAAAGAAGAATACAGTATAATTTCAGAGGAAAAAGAAAAATTAAGGCATATATTAGGTAGTATGGTTTTAAGAATGTCAGATATAGAGAATGGAATTTCTGTTGAAATTAATAAGGGAGAATTTAAATTAATTAATAAGTTGATATTAGATAATAATATTGAAGTTTCAGGCATGTCTAAAAATAGTAATTCCTTAGAGGATTATTTTATGAGACATTTATCACTATAATATAGGACGTATATCTAAGTTCTTCTATGGTTCAGGATAAAATGTTTAAATGTTATTTTATGAAGAGTGATGTCTTTATGGGGAAATTTTAACTGACACCAATAATTATTGAAAAACGAGGTAAGAGATTAACATGATAAAAAATGAATTTATAAAATTTTTTACTCCACTAAAAACAGCAATATATGGAGGAGTTATATTAATATTTATTTTAATATCTGATGTGATATTTGCAGATAAACCATCTGGAATAGTAAATTTTCATGATTTATTATATGGTGATATGAAATCCTTAGTATTTATGTTACCAATAATTTTAGCACCAATAGTTTCAGAGATTTTTACCTATGATTATGAATGTGGATGCATGAAATTTTTTCTTATTTATAAAAAAAGAGAAGAGGTACTTTTTTATAAAATATTTTCTTTGATTCTTATAACAGGCACATTAATTATATTTACTTTTGTTATTTTAAATATAGTGTACATTGCAAAATTTGGAATTGGGATTAATATATTAGAAGATATAAAAATGAGTATAATGTTTTTAGTTACATTAATACCTATTTTACTTATATATGTGCTAATTTCTATACTGTGTAAAAGTAGTACTATTATATCATTATTAATATTCCTTTTACCAATAATGTCAGATTTTATTCCTAAAACTATTGGAGAGATAACTCCCAGAAGATTTTTATGGAATTGCTTATTAGAAAAACAAGTTGATACATTTTCTATTATCTTATTTTTAGTATATATAGTAGTTTTTATATTATTTAATATGAAATTATTTAGTAAAAAGGAGTTGATACGTTGATGGTTAAGTTTTTAAAAAATGAAATTATAAAGATGATACATTCAAAAAAGATATACATATTATTAGCATTTGTAACATTTATGATTTTAGCCATATGTTATATGATGCATTTAGATCAAAATAATATAATAAATAATGCACCTAAAACTAGAGAATATACTAAACAAATTAAAATGGATGTTTTAAATATGAATAGTGTTATATTTTTGAAAATGTTTAGTACGGAATTTATTTTTAGACCGGTGGTGCCATATTTTGCATTCTTTATGGTGGTATTTTCAGTAGAAATTTTTGGACAAGATTTTTTTAGTGGAAATATGAAGTATTTTGCAAGATTAGATAAAGGTGCTACTAATATTTTTAAATCTAAAGTATTAATTTTGATTATTTATTCAATTTTAGTTGTAGCTATTAATATAATTTTAGGTTTTATTATTAGTTCCTTTGCATTCAAAGTTAGCTTCCATGGATTAGGTAGAATTATATGTATTTATGCTTCCTCAATTATTCCTCTTACTTCTTTTGGACTGATTATAGGAATAATGTCTATGTTTATAAATAATAAAACAATAAGCGTAACTTTAGGTATTATTATTTCAGTATTTTTAACTGTTTCTGATAGATTAACAATTACCCGTAATTTTTCACCTATTGGAGTGATATCTATTATGGAGAGAGCAAGAAGCAGTATAACATTAAATGCTTTACTTATGGCTAATCTAGCATCAGTTATATACTTAATATTAGCTTATTTTATAGGTAAAAGTGTTTTTAAAAATAAGGAGTTTGATTATTAGATTTATCAAGACATATGGAAATTTCAAAAATTGTAAGTAAATCTTTAGAAGTAAAGAAAATTCTTAAGGATAGTAATGATATGCCTATCTATTTAAATATAATAGGTTAATGTATTTTTTAGAAAGTAGAGAATTTATTAATAGTTCTCTGCTTTTTTATTTTACTTTTTATGATAAGTCAATTTTGTCATAAATGTAAATAAAGTCTTAATATTTTAATAGTTTAATGGTTTTAAAATGACAATATATGCTGCAGTGCTTGTTAATTTGTAATTGAGGCAGTAAAATAAATATGAAAATTTAATTAATTTAAGAATATGCTGACTGAATATGGGGGGTTAAAATGAAAAAATTCAAAGTTCCATGTGATATATATTATGAAGATGGTGCAATTAACTATTTAGAAAGTTTGAAATGTAGTAAGGTTTTTATAGTTACAGATGGTGTTATGGTTAAAATTGGAATGTTAGATAAAATAAAAGAAATATTTGAAAAACAACATATTGATTATAAGATATTTTCTGAAATTGAGCCTGAACCTTCTTTAGAAGTAGTAACTAAAGGGTTAGAAATTTTTTCTGAGTATGGTACAGAAACTTTAATTGCTGTTGGTGGTGGTTCGGTAATTGATGCGTCAAAAGCTATTATATATCTTTTGAAAGAAATGCTTAAAAAAACTTCTAGTGAAATTAAAAATCACACACACTTTATAGCAATACCAACTACTAGTGGAACTGGTTCAGAGGTAAGTTCATATGCAGTTATAACTGATAAAAAACTTCATAAAAAAATAGCGCTGCAAAGTGAAGAAATGTATCCAGATGTAGCTATACTTGATTGCGATTTTACAAAAACAGTACCACCTTCAGTTACGGCTGATACAGGTATGGATGTATTAACTCATGCTATTGAAGCTTTTGTTTCAAAAAGAGGGTCAGATTGTACTAGTGCCTTGGCAAAAATGGCAATAGAATATGTATTTAAGTATATTGAAAGAGTTTATAATACTGGAATGGATAAAATAAGCAGAGAAAAAATGCATAGTGCATCTTGCATGGCAGGGATAGCCTTTGAGAATTCTTCCTTAGGAATAAATCATAGTATGGCTCATATATTAGGAGCAAAATTTAAAATACCTCATGGAAAAGCAAATGCAATATTATTACCTTATGTTATAAAATATAATTCAGGCTTATTTGATGAAAAAGAATATATTAGTTTTGATGCTGCAGAAAAATACTCTGATATAGCAAGATTAGTAGGTCTTCCACAAGCAAATATTAAAGAGGGCGTAATAATGCTTATAAAAGCAATAAAAGTTTTAAATAGAAAATTAAATATTCCTATTTGCATAAGTGAGTTAGGAATTGATGAAAATGAGTTCTCAAATTCATTAAAAGAAATGTGCAAAGTTGCTATGGAAGATGTTTGTACACAAGGAAATCCAAGAACTCCTAATGAGGATGATATATGTGGTATTTTTAAAAAAGCATATTATGGCAAATAATCAATTAATTTAAATTATAAATTTAGTCAAAATTGTAATGTTATCAATTAACAAATGATGACAAATATGTTTCATGAATTTAATTATCAAATTTTATTGTATAAAAATATAATATATGAAAAACTGTTATCAATGTAAAGTTAATTTTGATAACAGTTTTTATTATATTAGGATTTATTTTTAGAATATTTAGTTTAGTGAAATAAGTTAAGTGCTTTACATTTTTGTGATAAAATTGTAGTGTAAATAAGTTTAGGAAGTGGTTAAATGGATAGTACATTGGTCATTTATAAAAACCAAGGATATACTACTAAAAAGTTTGCCGAGGTTTTAAGTTGTACTCTTGGACCAGCTAAAATCATGTTATTTGGACAATTCAGAGGCAGCTTTAAAAATTATTCCAATGTAGTTATTGTCATGTCAGTTCATTCAAAAGATGATTTTTGCAAGTATGTAAATTTTATAAAAGCAAATGCTAATGAGTTAGAAAATAAGAGAGTTGCAATTCTTTGTACATCTTTGAATATTATAAATTCAGATGAACTTCTGAAAAAGGTATGTAATATACTAGGAAAATGTATAATTTTTTCAGAACATTTTCCATCACTTATGGATGAATCAGAAATTTCCAATAAAGCTTTACAAATAAAAAGTATCTTTAAAGATAATAGTGATATGCCAGCAGATATTTTAAAAGCGAAAATTGAAGAATTTCTTCTAAGGCATGATACATGTACCTTATGTACTGCACATGAAAATAAAGTAAGAGCTACACCTATTGAATATAAATATTTAAATCAAGCAATTTATTTTATCAGCGAAGGAGGTGAAAAATATGCACATATCTATGTAAATCCTCACGTTTCTATAGCAATATATGAAAATCATAAGGACTTTAAAAGTTTAGCCGGAGTTCAAATTTCAGGTATTGCTAAATTAGTAGAAAGATTTAGTGATGAATATAATACTGTCATGAAAAAAAGGGGGTTGAATATAGAAAATTTAAAAAATATGTCTATTTATTTAAATGTTATAAGGGTTACACCTAATAAATATGAAGTCCTTTTTTCAGACTTTTCTAAAGAAGGTTATAATGTAAAACAAGTTCTCCAGTGTTCTGATGAAATTACTATTTAATAAGTAAATTAAAAGCAACAGCTGCAAGAATATGTTATAAGGTTACTACTTCATAGCTTTTAGTGATTAAAGTATATTTACAATTACTAAAATTATATTAAATATAGAATTTTTAAAATTAGTTTTCTAAGGGGTTGTTGAATTAGTGATTTTTAAATTGCTATGAACAATCCCATTCCATTTACGATAATAGTGGTTTTAATTTTAGAAGTGCTTTTTTATAACATTAGCAAAAACATCAAAAAAACTTGGTGAAGGAGGAACTTTGCATTATAATTGACTTAAAATTGTCTATATATGTAGAATAATATGCTAAGTTAATAATAACACTATAAATCAATTTAATATAAAAATATATGTATTAATCAAAGGAGGACAAGTTTTGATGAAATGGTTTAATAATTTGAAGATATGGCAAAAAATAGCAAGCTTATCTGTCTTTATGTCAATATTTATAATAATAGTAGGTGTAGTTGGAGCTGTTAATATAAAAAAGATAGGAATTAACTCAAATAGAATGTATTCTGATAATCTTATTGGAATAAATGCTATTAGGACCATAAAAGATAATCAGACACAAATTAGAGCAGATTTGCTTTTACTTGTATACAAAAGAGATAGAAGTGAACTTGAAGATGTGAAAAAAGAGATATCTGATTTGGAAAAGGAAACTAGTAATGCACTAAATACATATAAGGAAGGTTCCACTACAAGTGATGATATGAAGATGTATACAGAACTTCAAAAGTCAATAACTGACTATAAAGAAACTCGTGACCAACTTATAAAACTTGTAGATGAACAAAAATATGACGAAGCTGTGAAATTCTTCTCTAAGGTTGGAACTGCTAGAGAAAAAGTAAGTAAACAAATTGAGAATATAATTAAATTAAATGAAAAAATGGCTAAAGAAAAAGATGTTAGCAATGGACAAACAACTGTAAGTTCTTTAATAACCATTGGATTTGTAAGTGTTTTAGCATTAATTATTGCTATGGTGTTATGTGGAATAATAGCTAACATAATATCTAAACAATTGAAGCAAATATTAAAATTTGGAGAAGCCTTTGGAGAAGGGGATTTGACACAGCAAATTGATATTGATAGTAAAGATGAAATAGGAAACCTTGCTAAAGCTTTAAATACTGCAGGAGAAAATATAAAGAATTTAATTTCTCAAATTAATAGTAGTGCATCAGATATAAGTGCTTCTAGTGAGGAATTATCAGCAACAACAGAGGAAGTTTCTGCTAATACCCAAAATGTAACCCAATCAACTGAACAAATTGCAAAGGGAAATGAAAATTTGGGTGATGTAATAGAACAGGTAGATGCTTCTATACAGGAAATAAATTCAACTACAATTGAATTATCAAATAAAGCTGATAAAGCAGCTTTATCTGTAAAGGAAATAAAATCACGAGCATTTGAGGTAAAAGATAAAGCTAAAAAAGATATAGAAAATGGAAGTAAAATTTACGATGAAAAATATAATAATATAATAAAAGCTATAGAAGAAGGAAAAGTAGTAGGTAAAGTAAGAGAAATGGCTGAATCAATAGCGGATATATCAGAACAAACAAATTTATTGGCTTTAAATGCAGCTATAGAGGCAGCAAGGGCTGGTGAACATGGAAAAGGATTTGTTGTAGTAGCTGAAGAGGTAAGAGAGCTTTCAGAACAATCTGCAAGTGCTGTTACACAAATTCAGAATATGGTAGCACAAATTCAGAGTGCATTTAACAATTTATCCAACAGTGCAAAAGATATATTGGATTATATAAATGATAGTGTAAAGCCAAGTTATGAATTATTACTAAAAACTGGTGTAGCTTATGAAAAGGATTCTGAATTTATTAATAATATGTCAGAAGAAATAGCTTTAGCAACAAAAAAAATGAGTAAAACAGTAGGTCAAGTAACAAGAGCTATTGATAATGTAGCTTCAACTGCACAAACATCTGCAGCAGGCTCTGAAGAAATATTAAGCAGTATAGGTGAAGTGTCAACTGCAATAGAAGATGTTGCAAGATCAGCACAAACTCAATCTGACCTTGCACAAAAGCTTAATGAAATGGTAATGAAATTTAGGGTATAGAAAGCTAATTGATATGTGGTACTTATCATACATAATTTATTAAGAATAGCTAAGGAACTATGGTGTAATTTCATAGTTCCTTATTTTGTATATTATAATAAGTGAACATGGATTTTGTAAAATCAGTTACAAGTTATATATTATAAATCATAATATTTAATTTCAATTTCTATAAAATATAGAAATTAAAATTATTTTCCTTGATGAAACGCTTGAATTCTAATATAATTCAAGATATAGTCTACTTTTAGTTGGATAATGAAATTAAATTTTACAATGAACCTGGATTTTCTTAATGTTAATTACAAAAATAGAAGGGGAAAATAATATGGCAAACGCGAAAATATTAGTGGTTGATGATGATAAATTAAGTTTGACACTTATGACAGATATTTTAAAAGCTGAAGGATATATGGTTTATCCGTTTGATAATGGAAGTTCTATATTAGAAATGGTGTATTTGATCAAACCATCTGCAATACTTTTAGATATAATATTACCAGAAATTGATGGATTTGAAATTTGTAAAATGTTAAAGGGAGATATTCAGACTCAAGATATACCTATTATTATGATAACAGGAAGAACTCATAGTAGTGATGTAAAAAAGGCATTGGAGCTAGGAGCTTTTGATTATATTAAAAAACCTATAGATGAAGTGGAATTAGCTGCTAGAGTTAAATCTGTTTTGAGATATAATGAATATCAAGAAAAGTTAAAGGCTATGGCTATTAAGGATGGTCTTACTGGATTGTATAATCATACCTTTTTAATAGAAATATTGGAAAAAGAAATTAGAAAGCATGAAAAAAAATCTTCTAGTATTTCTTTTGCAATGATAGATATTGACCATTTTAAAAAGATAAATGATGTTTATGGTCATTTATTTGGAGATAAAGTATTAAAGGGACTTTCTGATATTTTATCAAAATCAGTAGCTAATTTTGGTATTGCAGGCAGGTATGGTGGAGAGGAATTTGGGATTATATTTACAAATTCAGATAAAGAAGTTTTATATAACTTATGTGAAAAATTAAGAAAAAATGTTCAGGATAATGAGTTTGAAATAGGTAATGATAAAGTAAAAATAACCATAAGTATAGGTGCTTGCTTTAAGGAGAACGTTAAAGATTTAAAAAGTGATGAAATTATAAGGCAAGCTGATGAAGCATTATATAAAGCTAAAAGTAGTGGGCGTAATAAAGTAGAAATTGTTTAATAAAATATTTTTAAGTACTTTAAAATAAGTTAATATATGAAAATGAAAGCTATGGAATTAATAAGTTAAAATTATATTCCATAGCTTTTTAAGTTATAAGTAGAATCTATACTACAATTAATTGTATATATTTATCTATATAGAGTATCATAATTAATTCCTTGAATAGTTATATTCATCACATTAATAATTAATATGAGTGATTTATAAGCATTAAAATAATAATTAAATTATGCTTATTTTATATTTTAGGAAGTTTGTCTTGAATTTTTATCAGTTTATTTATTTAAAATCATTGCTATAATTTTAAATGGGACATATGTCCTGTATGTAAAGGTTTAATTATATTATTATTATAAAGGAGAACGAGAGATGAGCATTTTAAAGCTAGTAGAGGTTATTGAAAAAGAAAAAACTATTTACAATATTTTAAAGTCGTGTCCTTATGAAATACTTAAGCAGTGGGAGATATTTAAATATAAAAAAGGAAAAATGTTTTTGAAACAGGGTGAGATATATCCATACTTTTTTATAATAATTGAAGGGGAAGCTAATATTTTCATTATGTCTCATAATGGAAAAAGATATTCTCAATCAATATATACAAAGGGTAATTTCATTGGTGAATTGGAAATATTCAATAACATTCCCTTTAGTTGTTCCATTGAAGCAATAACAGATATTAAGCTTTTGGCTTTAAAAAGAGAGTATTTTTTAAAGTGGTATGACATGGACAAAAATATATCTAGATATATTACAGAACAAATGAGTTTTGCATTTTACACTCTTTCACAAAAATCAGCAGAAGATACCTTGTACACATTAAGAGAAAGAATATGCAACTATCTTTTAGAAGAATATAGTAAAAGTTTTAAAACCAATATAAAAATAGACAAGGATACTTTAGCTGCACAATTGGCAGTAACAAAAAGAAGCTTAAATAGAACTTTTATGGAATTTAGAAAAGAAGGTATCCTTGAAATAAGCAATTCTCAAGTTTTCATTAATGATTTGAATAAATTAAAAAATTTAACAAAGAAGAATATTTAAATGGAGGCTTATTTATGACACTTATTCAACCACACATAAGATGTTCAAAGGATTTAGAAGTAAAATATGCTATACTTCCAGGAGATCCTAAAAGAGTAGATAGAATAGCAGAATTTTTAGAAGATGTAGAAGATGTAGAATTTAATCGTGAATATAAATCTTTAGTAGGATATTATAAAGGAATAAAGATACTTGCCATGTCTACAGGTATGGGAGGAGCATCTACTGGTATAGCTGTAGAAGAACTTAAAAATATAGGTCTTGAAGTTTTAATAAGAATTGGAAGCTGTGGAGCTACACAAAATGGAATAAGAATAGGAGATCTCATTATACCTAATGGAATAGTGAGGGATGAGGGAGCTTCAAGAGCTTATGTTGAAGAGAAATACCCAGCAGTACCTGATACTGAACTTTTATTCAATATTATTGATAGTGCACAAAAGAAAGGATTTCCTTACCATGTAGGCATAACAAGAAGTCATGACAGTTTTTATACTGATGAGGAAGAAAATATAGATAATTATTGGAGTAAAAAAAGAGTTTTAGGTGCTGATATGGAAAGTGCAGCATTATTTGTCATAGGAGGCTTAAGAGGATTAAAAACTGCATCAATTTTAAATGTAGTTGTAGAATTTGATGGCAATTTAGAAGAAGACATAAATGGTTATGTTGATGGAGAAAATGGCACCTTAGATGGAGAGAAAAAAGAAATATTGACAGCACTGGAAGCAATTTATGCTTATAGTAATAAAAATTAAATGGAGGTGATATTATGAGTAAAAATAAAGGATGGTCTTTAAAGCTTTCAACTACATCTTTAGTTTTAATACCAGCAGCAGTAGGTATAAATTATATAGGTAAACTTTTTGCAGGAATATTAAAATTGCCACTATGGCTTGATGCTATAGGAACCATGCTTGCTAGTATATTGGCGGGCCCAGTGGTTGGTGCTGTAAGTGGAGCTATTAACAATGTTATTTATGGATTGACTATGGATCCTATATCATTTATATATGCTTTAACGTCTATTTCAGTTGGACTTGTTTTAGGTTTTTTAAGCTACAAAGGTTTTGTAAAAAATGCATTTACAGCAGTAATTGCAGGAATAATTGTAGCTTTAGTAGCAGCTTGCGTATCTACACCAATAAATATAGCATTTTGGGGTGGACAAACAGGTAACTTATGGGGAGATGCTTTATATGCAATTTTAACTGCTAAAGGTCAACCAATTTGGATAGCTTCATTTATAGATGAACTGGCAGTAGATATTCCAGATAAAATAGCTACAGTTTTAATAAGTTATGCTATATTTAAGGGACTTCCAAAGGCTCTCACAGTTTTATATCAAAATAATGAAGTTTATGACTTGGATTAGTCATTTTTAAGGTGAGGTGGTCACATGAAAAATTTAAGTTTATATACAGAAGGAAATAGTTTTGTACATAACATAGATCCTATTAATAAAATTTTATATATAATTACAGTTATAGCTGTTGCTGTAATAATTCCAAATAAAATGTCAGCTTTAGCTTGCATAGTAGTAAGTTTTATATTAATAGCTTTTGCTAAAGTTTTTAAAAAGGTTATTCCACTTATAAATTTTAGTTTGCTTATTCTTATATCTATAGTTATAATTCAAGGATTATTTTTCCAAGAAAATAAAAATGTTGCATTCACTTTAGGAAAAGTGAATTTTTATAAAGAAGGTTTATCTCACGCTATTCTTATATGTTTTAGAGTAATCAATATACTTTGTGCTTTTGCCATACTAATTTTAACTACTAAACCTTCTGATTTAATAGAAGAGCTTGTTAAAAAGGGATTATCACCAAAAATAGGATATGTTTTAAGTTCCGTTTTACAAATAATCCCCCAAATGACATCAACTATGGGAACTATAATGGATGCACAAAAGTCAAGGGGGATGGAAACTGAAGGAAAACTTATAGTTAGACTAAAGGCATTTTTTCCTCTTATAGGTCCTGTGGTTATGAATTCATTAATAGCAACTAGAGAAAGAGCTATGGCTTTAGAAGTAAGGGGATTTTCTTCAAATGGAAAAAAGAGCTTTTTAAATGAGAGAATTTATCCTAAATTTAATGGATTTTTTAGAATATGTATGATTTTGATGATAGCTGCAGCAGTAGTATGGAGGGTAGCTTTATGAAGAAAATAGTAGTAGAAAATTTAAAATATAAATATCCTCTTTCAAAGGATTTGGCGCTTAAGGGTGTATCATTTGAAATAGAAGAAGGAGAGTTTATAGGTATTGTAGGAAGAAATGGTGCGGGAAAATCAACTTTATGTCAGGCATTGACAGGGTTAGTACCTAATTTTTTCTTTGGTGGATATGGAGGAAAAGTATTAATTGATGGACTAGAAGTGAGAAAAACTCCTATAAGCGATTTATCTTTGAAGGTTGGTATAGTTTTTCAAAATCCTTTTACTCAAGTTACAGGCTCTAAACTTACTGTATACGAAGAAATTGCCTTTGGACTTGAAAATATGGGACTTTCAAGAGAAGAAATGAAAGAGAGAATAGAGTATTCTTTAAAGCTTTTATCCATAGAAAAATTTAAGGATAGAAATCCTTTTGCACTATCAGGTGGACAGATGCAAAGAATGGCAATTGCCAGTATAATAGCAATGAAGCCAGATATAATAGTTTTAGACGAACCTACATCACAGCTTGACCCTGAAGGTTCAGAAGAAGTATTTAAATCAGTTCATAAATTAAGTAAGGAAGGCATGACTGTAATAATGGTAGAGCATAAAATTGAAAAGATAGCTAAGTATTCTGATAGAATCATGCTCTTAAGTGAAGGAAAGTTAATAGATTTTGATATACCAGAAAAAGTTTTTTCAAGAGAAGATTTAAGAAGCTATGGTGTTAAAGAACCTTCTTATACAGAAATGTGTAAAGAATTATCTATAATAAATCCTAAAACTGGATTATATCCAGCAACATTAGAAGAAGCTTATGATTTGGTGGTGAATTCAAATGAACAAAAAAATTGAAGTTAAAAATCTTCATTTTTCATATAGCAAAGAAGAGGAAATTTTAAAAGGAATAAATCTACAGTTAGATAACAGAAGTACAGCTATAATTGGTCAAAATGGTGCAGGAAAAACTACTTTTGTCAAACTACTAAAAGGTCTTTTAAAACCTTCAGAAGGAGATGTACTTATAGAAGGTATAAATACTAAAGAAGCAACTGTAGCTAACTTATCATCAAAAATAGGATTGGTTTTTCAAAATCCTAATGATCAAATATTTAAAAATAAAGTAATAGATGAAGTTATGTTTGGAGCACTAAATATTGGACAAAGTAGAGAGGAAGCTTATAAAAATTCCATGAATACTTTAAAAACGGTAGGGTTAGAGCATTTAGAACACAGCAATCCTTATGATTTAAGTTTATCTGAAAGAAAGCTTATAAGTATAGCTTCAATAGTTTCTATGAATACAGATATCATAATATTTGATGAACCAACAATTGCGCAAGATTATGAAGGAAAAGAAAAAATTAAAAATATAATATTAAAATTAAAAGAAAAAAATAAACTTGTTATAACCATAATTCATGATATGGACTTTGTAGCAGAATGCTTTGAAAGAGTTGTTGTGTTTTCTCAAGGGAAAATGTTATTGGATGGCACAACAAGGGAGATTTTTTCAAGAGAAGAGGAACTTAAGAAAGCATATTTAGAAGCACCTCACATAACTAAGTTTTGTAAAAAATTGGGCTTTGATAAAACATTCTTAACTGTTAGTGAATTTGTAAAATATAAGAAAAACATTTCATAAAATTAAAACACCCTGTAAATTTACTTATATAAAGTATTTTACAGGGTGTTTTAAAATGCAATTGAGAACATATGACGAAAAATGATAATAATTGTATGAAATTTAAAAAATATAATGAAAATTGTTGATATATATTACCATATATGCTATAAGTATATCAGATGTTCATAGTATATATGGGGAGTGTGAGTAAAATGAGACTCGTACCAATACAATATGTAAAGACTGGAAGTTTTTTGGCCAAAACCATTTATGATGATAAAGGAAGTATCTTACTAAGAGAGGGTGTAAAACTAACAGCTGGTTATATAAAAAGAATAACACAACTTGGTATGTTTAGTATGTATATAAATGATGAATACAGTGAAAAAGAAGTTGAGGATGTAATAAAACCAGAGTTAAGGCAAAAGGCAATTAAAACCATAAAAGAAACATTTTATAGTCTTGAAAAGTTTAATTTAAATGTAGGAAAGAATGCATTTAATGATAAAATGCTTATGGCCGAGCGAGAAAAGTATTTTGAAGATATAAATGATATTGTAAAAGAAATTATGGAAGAACTCCTTTCCAAGAAAACGGTTTTAATTAATATTGTAGATATAAAAAGTATGGATAATTATACTTATCAGCATAGTGTCAATGTAGCAGTATTATCTTTAGTACTTGGTATACAATTACAGCTTCAAAAAAAACAATTATATGATTTATGTTTAGGTGCATTAATTCATGACATTGGAAAAGCACTTATACCGCATGATATATTATATAAAAAAGAAAAACTTACAGAAGAAGAAAAAAATACATTGAAGGACCATCCAATAAGAGGCTATGATTTTCTTAAGGGTAGTTTGGATATATCTGCACCAGCTAGAATTGTTACCCTTCAGCATCATGAAAGAGATGATGGGAAAGGATATCCGGAAGGGAGAAAAGGAGATGAAGTAAATATATTAGCTCAAATAGTAGCTGTAGCGGATGTATATGATGCATTAACCTCTGATCGTCCTCATAGAAAAGCTTTAAGTCCCAATGATGCAGTGGAATATATTATGGCTGGTGGAGATAAGCAATTTAACTATGAGGTAGTAAAAGCTTTTAGTAAATGTATAGTGCCATATCCTGAAGGAACTATTGTTAATTTGAGTAATGGAGAAATAGCAGTAGTTGAAGAAGTATATCCTAATTTTCCGTTAAGACCTAAACTTAAACTTATAAATAAATCAAATGAGGAAGTTTATAGAGATCTTAGATATGAATTGGAAATAGTGATAAATGGACCTCAATATGAAATTTCATAATGTAAAAGTGGCGTTTTGTAATAGTATACAATTGTAAAACTCATAAATTGAGGTTGGTATTTTTGTAAAACAAAAAAATATGTGTTTAAGTATCTCTAAATTTGAAGTATAATGTTTTTATGGAAAAAATTTCAACTAGAATAAAAGATATAAAACCAGTTAAGGGGGATGCTTAAATGAGTATTAGAAAACAAAAGTTTATTAGGAGATTAGTGGTTACATCCATCTGTATACTTTTATTTGCTTTTACAGCATGGACTATTTTTATGAAAACAGCAAGTAAAAAACCTATAATTATTGGTTTTGATGCTCAGCTTACAGGCAAACAGTCTGAAATTGGGGTACAAGAGAGAAATGGAGTTCAGCTTGCAGTTGAAAAGATTAATGCATTAGGTGGTATTAACGGAAGAAAAATACAATTGATGATACGTGATGATCTTGGAATGCCAGAGCAGGCACAAAAAATGGATTCGGATCTCATTAAACTAGGTGCTGTTGCGATTATTGGACATGCTACTAGTGAAGAAACTTTAGCAGGTGTTAAGATGGCAAATGATGCTAAAGAAATAATGGTAGGACCAACTGTCTCTACTCCAAAATTAACTGGAATAGATGATTATTTTTTTCATGTGTATCCTTCCTTTAACGAGAGTTCAAAAGCTTTTTCAGAATATATTTATAAAAAGAATAATGTAAAGCAAATGTGTATAATTTATGATACAGATAATAAAGCATATTCAGAGGATTATGTTGAAATTTTTGAAAATAAATTTAAATCTTTAGGTGGTAACATAAATGAAGAAATTAGTTTTTCTTCTAAGAGTCAATCAGATTTTTCTTCATTATTATCTAAATTAAATGATAGTAAATCACAAGGAATATTCATAATTGCATCAGACATTGATACAGCTATGATTGCTCAGAAAATTAGAGCTATGAATTTGTCACTTCCACTGTATGCTTCATCTTGGGCACAAACACCAACTTTAATTATTAATGGCGGTACAGCAGTTGAAGGAATGAAGGTTGAACAATGTTATGTTCCTAATAGTAAATCTCAAGTTTTTAAAGATTTTCAAGATAAATATAAAACTAGATTTGGAAATGAGCCTTCATTTGGAGCTGCTTTTGGTTATGAAGCTGCTTCAATGCTTACATATGCCCTTAAAAGAACTGAAGGAAAGAAAAAAGGTTTAAAGGAACAAATTTTAAAAAATGGTGATTTTAGAGGAATAATGGATAGTTTTTATATAGATAAGCTTGGTGATACGAAAATACCTTTCTACTTAAGTTCTATTAATGGAGGTCAATTCGTTGTGCTTGAACAATTAAGCCCAGCAAATTCTGAAAATAGCATTAATTGATGAAGTGTATGATTAATGCATATTTCATTGTTAATTAAGCTATTTTTATAATAATTAAATAAAAGTTTTTATAAAGGTAACTCTCTTTGCATATAAGCTAGGGAGTTTTATTTTTTATTTAAAATTCCATTGGTAAAAAAGCCCAAAAAGATTGTTAACTTAATACATATATTTCAATTTAATAAGGTGTTACTATAATAATGAAAGGAAGATACATTATTTGTAAATTAAAATATATAAAGAAATTAAATTTTTATATTACTACAAAACATTTTGGAGGTGTTTTTTATGGTTAGAGAATCTATTCTTAGATACAGGGTAAATCCTGACAGTACACATTATTTAGGTGGGGTTATGAAACCCAATAAACATTTAGATATATATGGTGATGTAGGAACTGAACTTTGTGTTCTTCAAGATGGTGATGAATCACTATTTGCAGGATATGAAAAGGTAGAATTTTTAAAACCAGTTTATGAAGGAGATTATATTGAGTGTCATGGACGTATAATTAAAGTCGGAAATTCTTCCCGCAAGTGTGAATTTGAAACATATAAGGTAGCTACTCCTGCTAGACTTAATGGAAAACCTGATGCTAAAGTAAATGATGTTGACGTTCTAGATCCCCCAGTTTTGGTAGCAAGAGCAATAGGAACTTTAGTTGTTAAGAAAAATTGTCAAAGAGGAATTCAACCAGAGGGTGTTATAAAAAATAAATGGGAATAATATTATAAAATTAGGAGGCGCTTATAATGTCAGATACTTTTGTTAAACCAGAAAAAAATTATGAAACTATGATACGTACTCGAATGTCTTCAGGTGAAGCACATTATGCAGGGGAATTAGTTAATGGTTCTCATACAGTAGAATTAATGGGTGACGTTGCAACTAACCTAATGATTATGCGTGATGGCAATGAGGGTACATGCTTAGGTTATGATGAAATTAGATATACATTTCCTACTTATGCAGGAGACTTTATAGAGGTAGATGGACGAATAATAGGAGAATGTGGAAATAAAAGAAAAGTACAGTTAAGAGCTTTTAAAATAGCTGAAAATGCTAGAATGTTAAGGCAAGACTCTGCTGTGAATGTTTACGAAGATCCTGTTATGACAGTTGAAGCTACAGCCATTTATGAAGTACCTGAAAAATAATTCGGTTAACAATAAAAATAGGGTTTGATACTGATTCAGTATTGAACCCTATTTTTATTATAATTTCATTTAATTTTTAATATAAATATTTATAGGTTCATATAATGGAATAAACATTTTATTCCATTAATATATCTTTTTGGAACTAAAAGCATTAAAATATAATTGAATAAGTTTGAAATAGGCTTTGATGGGGGAGAGTTAATTATGGAGATTACATTTGATCAGTTAATAAACTTGCCAGAATTAAAGGATTTGAAATTAGTAAGTGGAAACAAGGGGATTTTTAGAAGGGTAAAATGGGTACATATTATGGAAACTCCTGATATAGTAAGTTATGCACAAAGTGGTGAATTAATAATACTTACAGGGGTAGCAATTTTTGATGATAAGGATGGGTTTGTTGAATTAATAAAGGGATTAATAAAAAAGGATGCAGCAGGGTTAATTGTAAATGTTGGAAAGTATTTTTCAAAGGTACCTGACTATATAAAGAACATATCTGATGAAAATAATTTTCCTGTTTTTGAAATTCCCTGGAAGGTTAGTTTATCAGAAGTTACTAAGGTTATTTGCAATCACATAGTAAAAGTATATCTAGAAGAACTTCCTTATGAAAATTTATTAAAGAATATAATATATGATAAAGTAACCTATGAAGATTTTACAAAAAGGCTTTCAGATTCTGGGTATACTTCATTTAAATCATTTAGAATAATTATTGTATCAATAGACAGGTTTCAAGAATATTTACCTTCTAAAAATATTAAGGATGAACAAAGTATACTTCATATGAAAAGTAGTTTTTTAAGATGTGTGAATAGTTCAATTTGGGATGCAAAATTTCAACCTATTAGCTTTTTAGAAAATGAATCTGTAGTTTTTCTCATGATAAATGAAAAAGATAAGCTTATTAATTTAGGAAAACTTTTGGAGGTTATAAGAGAAAATGGTAAAAAGAACTTTTTAGATATTAATTTGAGTATAGCAGTTGGAAATGCATATACTAAATTTTCTGAAATAAAGACAAGTTATTTAGAAGCTTTGAAAACTCTAAAAGTGATAAAGTCAGAAGGTAGTATTGACAAAAATATGTTTTATTCAGATATAGGAGCTTATAAATTGCTCAGTGAAATAAAAAATGTAACTTTATTAAAGGAATACTACGATGAGACTGTAGGCATACTTGAGCAATATGATGCTCAAAATGATACAGATTTTACGCATATATTTTATGTGTTTATAGAAAAGAACGGAAATTATATACAAACGTCAAAAAAGCTTTATTTGCACAGAAATACATTGATGTACAAGATCAATAAAATACAGGAAATTTTAAAAAAGGATTTAACAGATACAAAGGTTAAGTTTGAATTTTACTTAGGCTATCTTATAAAAAATTTTAATAACTTTTAAATATTATAGGTGAAGAAAGTTTAACAGTATAAAATTTTTATGTACTTAAAATAAGTATATGAAAATTTTATACTGTTTTTATTTATATAAAAATTAGTAAAAAAGTTTAAAAAATCTATTCAATTAATACATATATTTCCACTTATTACAATGTTATCATAGTTTATGAAAGGTATATAGCATTTTGAAATTTAAACAAAGTAGAATTGTATAAAAATTTAATTTATAGGGGGAATATATATGGATTTTAGGTTAGGAAAAGAACAGGAAAGTATAAGGACTATGGTAAAAGAATTTACAGAAAATGAAATTAAGCCTATTGCTGGAGAAGCAGATAAAACAGGTGAGTATCCTATGGAAGTATTTAAAAAAATGGCAAGCATGGGGCTTATTGCATTACCATTTTCCAGCGAGTATGGAGGAGCAGATGGCGATTATTTATCATATGTAATAGCTGTAGAAGAAATATCAAAAGCTTGTGCGGCTTTAGGAATTTCTTATTCCGTGGATGTATCACTTTGTGCATCACCTATATATATGTTTGCTACAGAAAGTCAAAAGAAAAAATACTTACCTGATTTGCTTAGTGGTAAAAAAATAGGAGCATTTGGCTTAACTGAAGCTAATGCAGGTACAGATGTTTCTGGAGGACAAGCTACTGCAGTTTTAAATGGAGATTATTATATATTAAATGGAGAAAAAAAGTTTACAACTAATGGACCAATTGCTGATACTCTTATGTTTTTTGCATTGACAGATAAAACTAAAGGTTCAAAAGGTATGTCAGCATTTATAGTGGAAAAAGATTTTCCAGGATTCTCAATTGGAAAGCTTGAAGATAAGATGGGAATAAGAGCAGCTCAAGTATCAGAAACACTATATAAAAATTGTAGAGTTCCAAAAGAAAATTTAGTTGGAAAAGAAGGAGAAGGATTTAAAATAGCTATGAAGGCTCTAGATTGTGGAAGAATAGGAGTAGCAGCTCAAGGACTTGGAATTGCAGAAGGAGCACTAGAGGAAACAATTAAATATGTAAAGGTAAGAAAGCAATTTGGAAAAGAAATATATAAGTTCCAAGGGTTAGCATGGATGATGGCAGATATGGATATGAAAATTGAACAGGCTAGAAATTTAGTATATAAAGCAGCTTGGGAAAAGGATAATGGCATACCATATTCAGTATCAGCAGCAAGAGCAAAGCTTGCGGCTACTGATGCAGCAATGTATGTTACTACAGAAGCAGTTCAAATTTTAGGTGGATATGGATATATGAAGGATTATCCATTAGAGAGAATGATGCGAGATGCTAAAATAACTCAAATTTATGAAGGTACAAATCAAGTTCAAAAAATGGTTATATCAGGAGCAATGTTTAAATAAAAAATTAATACCCGTAAGAATATTCCAAATTTTTATTCTTACGGGTATATGAACCTTTACCTTTTTTTGGTTTGTGAATGCCAGTACCTCTAGAAATTTCGTTGGTATCAAATTTCCTAGAATTTAAAGCTAATTCATTAACATTAATAGTGAAACTTAAATTTTGAGTCATACATTTCTTTGACTTTTTCATTTAAATCATCCCTTCTTAAAGTATAATATTTTAATCTAAGTATACTAAGCATTCTTCGATAACGTCTATAGGAATTTCGAATTTTATTTCCATATTGATTTTGCACCTCCTTATAAAAATTTATTTTTAATAATAAAAAGTATTTTTGAATAAGTTTTATTACTAAACTTTATTTGTTAGATTATTATATCATATAAATAAAAAAGTTCAAGTCTTTTTTGATTTAATTTAAAAATTTTTTTGATTTAATTTAAAGTTTTAGTTGAAAATTTAATATAATAATTAAATAATATTTTAATATTGATGAATTGAAATTTAAAAAATCGGGAAAATAAGTTATGAACTATCTAAATTATAAAGTGAAAGGAGTCCTATAATATCATGAAAGCTAATGTTGATAAAGATACTTGTATAGGTTGTGGATTATGTCCCGATGTTTGTCCAGAAGTATTTCAAATGGACGATGATGGTAAAGCAAAAGCTATGGGAGATGAAGTACCATCTGGGCAAGAAAGTAGTGCACAAGAAGCAGCAGATCAATGTCCTGTAAATGCAATTTCAGTGGAATAAGATGTATTAAAAACAACTAGAAGATGAGTTAGTATATTTTGTGAAATATTTTTTTCAAAAGAATAAAACAATTGTAATTGAGAATATATATTCAGTAACACAAAATATACTAGCATCTTTGATTAGTTAATTGATGGACTTAATTACAGAATTTAAAAAGATTAAGATTAAGTAAGATAGTCTATTTATAATAAAATATCATATAAATTTATTAAAAGTAAGGCATTTAATTTTCTAAAATAAACTATAAAATTAAAAAATACAAAAATAAATTTCAAAATTTCTTAAATTTATGGTATAATGAAAAAGATTGTTTTTCATTTTGCATATTATAACCTATTATAATATGTAATTGGGGAAAGAGTAAAAATAATTAAGAAAAGTATAAAGGAGAGATATTAGTGAAAAAAATAGTAAAGTTTATTACGGGAACTTTAACCGCAGTATTCTTACTGGGAAATACGGTTTTTGCAAAACCAGCAGCTAATGACCCCTCACAAGACGGAAATGTTAATGTCAATATAGAAAAACTAGATAATGACATACAAAATGCTTTAGTAAAATTGGATAGCAACAATAAGGAAATAACTAAAACTTCAAATGACATAAAATCATTAGAACAACAGATAAAAAATAATGATAATGACATAACTCAGCACAAAGACATATTGAAAAAAAGAGTACGAGCAGCATACATAAATGGATCTGATGGATATATTGAAATGATATTGGATTCAAAAGATTTTTCAGACTTTCTATCTAGAATGGAAGCAATAAAGACAATTGTAGCCTTTGATAACAAAACAATTGCTTCTTTAAATGATAAAAAGGGCAAAATGGAAACAGAAAAAAAGAACTTAAGTGAAAAGAGTACTAAATTGCTAAGTTTAAAATCAGATACGGAAAAAAAGATTGCCAAGCTTAATTCAGATAAGGATGCTGCTAAGAAGTTAGCTGCTCAATCTCAGCAAACACAAGGCTTATATGCTTCAGCAGCGGTTTCTAAAGCTAGCTTATCAAGAGGAGCATCTGTATCTTTAGGAAGCAATGCAGTAGTAAATTATGCTTATAGTTTTATAGGAACTCCTTATGTTTGGGGAGGAACTTCACCTTCAGGATTTGATTGTTCAGGATTTACTCAATATGTTTATGCACATTTTGGTGTTGGACTTGGAAGAACCACTTATGAACAAATAAATGATGGTAGTACGGTATCAAGGGATCAGCTTCAACCAGGAGATTTAGTTTTATTTGGAACATCAAGCAATCCTCACCATGTTGGAATATATGTAGGAAATGGAATGTATATTCATGCACCACAAACTGGCGATGTGGTTAAAGTTTCACCTCTTACTAGAGGAGATTATTTAACTGCTAAAAGAGTTAAATAAATTGAAATAGAAGTGGACAAGTTAGCAGCATAAATTATTTTATGTTGCTAATTTTTTTATTTAAATTCAATTGTTGAATATAAATATATTATTGATTATACTAAAGTTAAAAAGCATGTTTTGAAAATTATGTTTAAATTATTAGAAAAGACTGGTATTATATTAATAGGCTAAATATTTGATTGGAGATGTATTTGATGAAAAAACCGGGTAGAAATGATTTATGTTGGTGTGGAAGTGGTAAAAAATATAAGAAATGTCACATGGAGCAAGATGCTAGACTATTCGAATATGAAAAAGAAGGTTTCACAATTCCTTCTTTTGATTTAATAAAAACACCAGAACAAATCGAAGGAATAAGGAAAAGTGGTGTAGTTACTAATGAGATATTGGATATTGTGGCAGAGAGAATTAAAGAAGGAGTAACTACCAGTGAAATAGATGATTGGGTTAGTGAGCATACTGCAAAAAGAGGTGCCATTGCTGCTCCATTAAATTATTTTGGATTTCCCAAAAGCGTTTGTACTTCTATAAATGATGTTATATGCCATGGCATACCAGACAATACAGTTTTAAAAAGTGGAGATATAATTAATATAGACGTAAGTACTATATTGGATGGATATTATTCTGATGCCAGCAGAATGTTTATAATAGGTGAAGCCAGTGAAAATGCAGTTAAACTTGTAGAAGAGACAAAAAAAGCTATGTATATAGGTATTGATGCAGTAAAACCTTATGGCAGCCTTAATGCTGTAGGAACAGCTATAGAAAATTATTGTAACAAATTAGGATATTCTGTAGTAAGAGATTTAGGAGGACATGGTGTAGGATTGAAATTCCATGAAGAACCTCATGTAGACCATTTTGCTAAGGAGGGGAAAGGAGTACTATTGATTCCAGGTATGGTATTTACTGTGGAGCCTATGATAAATGAAGGAGATTATAAATGTATTACTCTTGATGATGATTGGACAGTACTTACTAAAGATGGTTCATTATCAGCCCAATGGGAGCATACTATAGTTGTTACAGAAAATGGAGTAGAAATATTGGTATAACAAAAAATATATTAATGTACAAAATCTCCAGTATAATTAAATGGGGATTTTATACATTATAGATTTTATATCAAGGTAAAATTTTCTTGACATATATATAGTTTACATATTAATCTATAAATACATAAATTGTGCAAATTATAAATTGAAGGAGATTGATTATGGGTATAATGAATCTTTCAGAAATAATGGATAAATCCATTGACGTTCTGAAAAAGTATATAAAAACTATATTTCTATTTACTTTAGGATATGGTGCAATCTGTGGAATCGGTAGTGTTGTTTTAATTGTTGTTGCAGCCATTTTGGGAACAGTAGCATATGAATTTTTATATAAAAGTTTTGTACTGCCTAGTATAATTTTAGGTTTATTAGGTAGTTTTCTTTTTGCTTTTTTATTAACTTATAATGTAGGGGTAATCAAAATTGCAAGTCAGGATTTTTTAGGTGACCAGGTTTATGCAGACGAGGCTATTGGTGCATCTTTTAAAAATATTTTCAAAGTTTTCAGCATTGTACTTATAGTTACAATTTTTTTTATTCCAGTTATAGTTGTTTTTGGCATAGGATTATATTTAATTTCTAAAGGTCTAAAGTATTCTATTGATTCTATAACAATTGCATATGGTATTAGTTCTATGAGATATGTAGGCTTAATAATTGCTTTACTAATAATTATTATTGCAGTTGGTATATTTTGGTTATATGCAACTTTTATTTCATTTTCCTTAAATGCTGTTGTTATAGAAAAAAAGTATGGTTTCTCAGCATTAAAATGTAGTTACAGGTTAATTAAAAATGAATTCTGGAAGATAATTGGATGTAGTATATTATTTACTGTAACAATTTTAGCAGTAAGGGTTTCTTTGACTGGTTTTATAGAAGCTTTTTTAAGTATAATATATTTAATTGCAAACTTTTTCAATATGCAAATAAATTATACTGATTTTATTATTAGTGCTTCTCGGTATATTGAAGTTCCTATGAATATATTGATGTGGCTAATTATATATCCATTAAGTACAATAATGATGTGCAATATGTATTTTAATCAAAGATATAAAAAAGAAGGTTATGATATGATTTTAAGATTAAAGAAAATAC
This sequence comes from Clostridium sp. JS66, assembly GCF_033561535.1. Lineage (NCBI taxonomy): Bacteria > Bacillati > Bacillota > Clostridia > Eubacteriales > Clostridiaceae > Clostridium > Clostridium sp. JS66. The sequence goes on from NZ_CP131467.1 coordinate 3,010,695, forward strand.
AAAAAAATCATGAAAGGAAAAAACAAGTTGATGGTATTTAGTGTAATAAATCCTTCTAGAGATGAATTTGATAGAGCTGTATATGATGTGCTTCAACGCTCTGAGTATAATCATCCAAAGGATAATATTACGAATTTTATTGATAAGATAAAGGAAATCATAGAAAAGAAAGTTTCAGAGATGCTGCAAGGTATATTTTTAAGCAAAGGGTCTGTACATTCAATATCCAATAACATTTCTACATTGTTTATAATTGTAGGATTATTACTTATTTTTACAATAATAGTTATTATAATTGTAAAAGCAAGTAAAGTTTTTAATAAAGATGCTAAAATTAGGGAAATCTTAGGTGAGAAAATTGATGAACGAACCACTCCAGATAGTTTAAGGCAAAAAGCAGATAACTTTGAAAAAGAAGGAGAATTTAGAGAAGCTATTAGATATGATTTTATTGCTCTTTTACTTTTAATGCATGAAAAAAACTTAATTTATCTTGATGAAACTAAAACCAATGAAGAAATCAATAATTATTTAAGAAAAAATGAATTTTCTATGATTTCAGTATTTGAATACTTAATGAATATTTTTAACTCGTCTTGGTATGGTCATAAAATATGTGAAGAAAATTTATATGATAGTTGGACTAAATACGTAAATAAGTTATGGAGTGGAGTGGTAACTTATGAAAATAAAAGTAAGTAAAGATTTAGTATTATTTCTCATATTTATTCCTCTTTTTCTTTGGTGCACATTGAGTATTTCAAATAGCCTAAATAATAAAGTACCATATTATTCTATAGATAATAAATCAAAGGCAGGATATAGCGTGTTTTTTGAAACTTTGAAAAAACTTAATATTCCTGTAGATAGAACCTTAAATTTTATTGAAGATTTTGATACTAATAGCATACAAATTGTAGCTCAAGGTGGAAATTTTAATATTAATGATGCAAATGTAGAGAAATGGGTAAGTAATGGCGGTGTGTTGGTGTATCTTAGTACTCAAAATAATTTGAGTACTAAATATAATAAAAGTAGCAAAGTAAATGGAAAAATGAAAATATATAAATATGATAAAGGGACAATTATTATGTTAAATGCATCTTATTTGACAAATGAAACACTTATAAATAATACAAGCCAAGCTTACGAATTGCTTAAGGAAATAAACAATTATAAATATGAAAAAATATGTTTTAATGAAGCATATTTTTATACATCAATAGATAAAAAATCTTTATGGGATTCTATACCTATGGAAATTAAATATTTAGTATATCAGTTTATTGTAGTTTTGGTTGCATTTTTTTATTATAAAGGTAAACGCTTTGGAAAAGTTGTGCCTTTATATGTGGAAGAGGAGAGAAGCGAAAATGAATATTTATATTCAGCAGCAGCTCTTTATAGGCAAGCGAAATGTTGGGATATAATGGCTGAAAATTATTATAAAAACTTTTTAAGAAAGATTAACTATTCTAATGATGAATGGTTGGAATACTGGAATAGAGAAAATCTCCCTTATATAGATAAGGCTAAAAAAGTTTATGAATTTATGAATATTAAGCAGTCGAGAGCAAAAGTAAAGGAATATATTGAAATAGTGAACATGTTGGAAAAGTTAACTAATGCTTTAGAAAAAAGGAGAGATTTATATTGGAAAACTCTGAAAAAAACTCAGTAAAAGATATTATGGAGAGAATAAGTCTAGAATTAAGAAAAGTTATTGTAGAACAAGACGAACTTATAGAACAATCATTAATAAGTTTAATTTCAGGAGGGCATGTTCTACTAGAAGGTGTACCAGGGCTTGCAAAAACCCTAATGGTTAAAACTCTGTCAAAAACTCTTGATTTAGACTTTAAAAGAATTCAGTTTACACCTGATTTAATGCCAGCAGATGTGACTGGTACAAAAATATTTAATATGGATACAAGAGAATTTGAATTGAAGAAAGGACCTATATTTACTAATTTTCTTCTTGCTGATGAAATTAATAGAACACCACCTAAAACTCAGGCAGGACTTTTAGAAGCAATGGCAGAAAATAGTGTTTCTATAGATGGAGAAATGATTAAACTTTCTTCTAACTATATGGTTTTTGCTACTCAAAATCCACTTGAATATGAAGGTACATATCCTTTACCAGAAGCATTAGTGGATAGATTTCTCATGAAAATTGTTATAGGTTATCCATCATTTAAAGCCGAAAAGGAAATTCTAAAACGTTGTAATCAAGGATTTTCAAGCACAAATTTAAATAAATGTAATATAGAAATAGTTTGTTCATTAGAAGATATAACTAGATGCAAGGAAGAGGTCAATAATGTTAAAATTGATGATGCTCTTATGGAATACATAGTAAATATAAATGCAGAAACTAGAAATAATCCAACTATTGAAATAGGGAGTTCTCCAAGGGGATCTATTTCGATGCTTCAATGTTCTAAGGCTTGTGCTGCTTATTTTGGAAGAGATTATGTAATTCCTGAAGACATAAAAAAGATGACGATACCAACATTAAGACATCGCATAGTTTTAAAACCAGAGTTAGAACTTGAAGGTGTGAAATCTGAACAAGTGTTAAATGATATACTTTCTAAGATAAAAGTACCTAGATAGCATAGAAAGGAGAAAAATTTGAGTATTACTAGACGATTTATATATTTATTGTCTTTAGGAATTATATTTCTTGGATTAGGTGGATTAATTAACAACTCTCTTACCATTTTTATATTATATAATTTAGTGTGTGCAGGGTTACTTGTGGCAGATTATTTTATGTCTGCCGAGGTAGAATCTATAGTTATAGAAAGATGTGATGAAGAACGATTATCTATATATGAAAAAGAATCTATATGCTTTCAGGTTTATAATAAGAATGATTATAAAATTTATATTGAGATTAAGGATGAGATACCAGATTTTCACTTTTACATTGAAAATAGAATTATAAGTGGGAAAATCGAACCTTATGAAAAAAAGACTTTTAAATATTTTATAATACCACAAAAAAGAGGAGCTTTTGAGTTTGGAAATGTTCATATAAAATGTGAAGGAAAACTAAAGCTATGTATGAAAATTTTTAAAATAAATTTATGTAAGGAATATAAGGTATATCCTAACTTAAAAAATCTTCGTAAATATAAATTGAATATATGTAATAATCGATTACTAAAACAAGGACAAAAAAACTTGAGAATCATTGGAAAAGGTACTTCTTTTGAAAGTTTAAGAGAATATATAACTGGAGATGAGTATAGAAAAATTAATTGGAAAGCTACAGCTAGGCTTAATAAGCCAATTGTAAATACATATGAACCAGAAAAAAATCAGCATGTACATATTCTTATAGATACAGGTAAACCTATGAGTTATACAGTAAGAGGACACAGAAAGCTTGATATGGTAATAAATGCGGCAATAGTGTTATCAGATGTAGTTAATGATGGAGGGGATCAGTCAGCTTTATTATTATTCAATACTAAGGTTAATAAAGTTGTAATGCCTGGTAAAGGAGTAGCCCATAGGAACAACATATTGGAAACTCTTTATCATATTAATTCTACTAATGAAATTTCGAACTATGATGATGCATTTTATTATTTAAAGAAAAAAGAACGTCATAGAAGTATTATATTTATTTTTACTGATTTTGATACTGTAGAAGAAGCTAAAAATATGATTAAGATGTTACCTATTATTTCAAGAAACAATATAGTAATTATGATGCTTATAAAGAATGAAAGTGTAGAAAAAATAGGTTCACAAAATGTTATAAATGAAGAGGATTTATTTAATAAAGGTGTTGCGTTAGAACTTTTAAATGAAAGATCTAAAATAATAAAGCTTTTAAATAGAAAAGGTATTTTTTGTATAGAATGTACTGGAGAAAGTTTTGAGTATGCAGTGGTAAATAAGTATATACAGGTTAAAAATCAAATGTATTTATAGTATTTTCAAATTTAAAAGTTGACTATTAGAACTAAAAACTATATAAAAATGATTTCCTTTAATTTAAGTTAAAGAAAATCATTTGTATTTTTCAATGTTATTGAAAAAATTTTCTCGTGTTTGTTTTTAAATAGGCAGTAGAGAAGTATAATATTAAAGTTATTGCAGTTATAGCAGCAAATAAAAGTTTAATTACTGCAGAAATTTTAAGGGGAGTAAAGAAACCTTCTATAATGCCAGCAATTATAAGCATAAGTATTACACCTAATATTAAAGAAGAAGCTTGTTTGGCTGCATTTACTAATGAAGATTTACGACTGTATTCTCCTGGAATTAATATGCTTTTAGCAATAATTAGCCCTGCTGCTCCTGAAATAAATATTGCAGTAAGTTCAATTATTCCATGTGGAAGTATAAGAGACCAATACTTTGTTGGATTACCATAAAGATAAGTCACAGCAGTAAGGCTTCCCAACATGGCACCATTGAAGAACAGTACATATATTGTTCCAAGTCCTAGCGTTATGCCGAAAACAAAAGCTTTTAATGATACTGCAATATTATTTGTCATAATAGAACTAGACATTAGAGGATAATTCCATTGACCTTCTCCAGATGTTCCTCTTTTTATATTTTCCACTAAGTTGGAAGGAAGAAATAAGCTGGAGTTATCTACGTTATATAATACCATTAGCAAACTTACTAAAAATCCAATGATAAAAAAACTGAAGGAGCAAATAGCAAACCAGCGGTATTCTTTTATAAGTTTTGGAAAGTCGCAACGTACATATTTTATAAAAGATCCTGATGATATTTTTTTTACTGCATAAACATGTGAATGGCATTTACTAATTAAGGAATTTAAGTATTCTACTACGTTACTTTGAGAATAATGTGTTCTAGCATAAGCTAGATGATGACTACTTTGTCTAAAAACATACAAAAATCTTTGTATTTCTTTTGATGTTAATGCCTTAAATCCTTTTTTACTAATTATTGTAGTAAGTTTTTCAAGTTCTTTCCAAGTGTTTAAATGAGTACTAATAAATTGATCTTCTTTCAATGACTTCACCTCATATTTATTTTACCAGATAAGTATTAAATTGTGTATACATGTATTGGAGTGATATTATGAAAAAAATTAAAATTACAACCCCTGAAAATATAGAAGTGGAATATACTTTAGCAGATGTAGCCTCTCGTGTGGGTGCAGCAGTTATTGATATTGCATTTCAATGTCTAGTTTATATAATTCTTATTATTGCTATATTACTTATAAAATATTTTTCTATTGAATTTTGGACTGACTGCTATGGTTGGATTATTGGAATATCAATAATTATAAGTATGCTAATAAATTATGGCTATTTTATTTATGCAGAGCTTAATATGAATGGACAGACCCTTGGAAAAAAAGTTCTTAAACTAAGAACTATTAGATGTAATGGACAACCTTTAACATTAAAACATTCTTCTATAAGAAATTTATTCAGAATATTTATAGATACCTTTGGTGTGGGGATTATACTTATGTTTTTTTCAAAAGAACATAAAAGATTAGGAGATTTTGCTGCATCTACTATTGTTATAACTGAAGAAAATAAAAGCCGTCCAATTACACTTAATAATGTAGGAAGGGTTAATGAAAATCTTAACTATTATATATCAAATGAAGAAAATCAATTACTTAGAGAGTATTTTGAACGTAAGAATAGTATGGACAATTACTCGGAATTGAGAGAAGAATTAAAATGTCATTTTACAAAAAGATTTGAAGAATTAGGGATTTTGGATGAATGGAAAGAATTTATAAACAATTTATAACAATTTCATTAAGTTTATTATGTGTTTTTAGTTAGAAATTTAATAAAAAAATGGGACTGTGCACTAAGTAATATATAATACATTGTTTGGTAAATTAAAAAACAATACAATATATTATAGTATTTACTTTTGATGCAGCAGTCCCATTTTATTGTTATTCTATATTTGAGTTTGTTTCAGATGCATTTTTTAAGTTTTCATAAAAATTAGCAATAGATGTATTGATATAAGGAATTAGCCATAAAAGACCTATTCCTAAGGTAAGACAAGAAAGTATAGCCCAACCAAAGAAACTAAAATAAAGACAAAACAATTTCCATTTGTAGCCAACCATCATTTCCTTACTTCTTGATAAGGCTTCATATGCACCTATTTCAGGATTATCGTTTAATATATAGAATGCCATAGAATATCTATAACCAGCAATAATTCCAGGTATTATGAAAAGTAATGACCATAATAATATGAATAAAAATTGCAATAATACTAATATGAATGTAGATATAAAATATTGAAATCCATCAAAAATATTTTCAAATCTAAAAGGTTGTTTTCTAACAAGCTTCATGAAGCATGAAGCAAGTCCAAAATTAATTGGTCCATATAATAATAATGTTATTAAAAAACAAATAAATGCCCTTATTAATATACCTCTTATAACGGCTAAAGGATCATAACTTAATAAAATATTAGATTCTGCATTAAAACTAGCAATTCTAGTAATAATATTAGGTAATGCAATTATAAGATTACATATAAAGCATAATAATATACTTTTACCCCAGTTACCTTTCAGTTGTTCTCTTGCTGCTTTTCTTAGTAAATGATTTTTTTTTACTAATGCGTTGTTAATTTCCATAAATTTCTGCCTCCTAATTTAGATTAAATATATCATTAATAACAATTCGACAAATAATTGAAAAATCCTTTAAAATATTGAAAAAAAATATTTTTTATACAAATATATAACGTTTTTCATAAAAATACGAAATTAATAAAATTTTATATTTTTATGAAAAATGTTGAAATTGGAATTATATTAATTTATTAGGTAGTTTCTGTTTTTTATACTTAGAATATAATTTTAGTAGGCAAAGATAGTGACACAAACGTTTCTATAGGGTTACTTGACGTATAAATATATAAATGTTAAGATTGGATTGGATTTATAGGAGGTAATGAAAATGGAAAAAATCGCAAGTTTTACAGTTAATCATGAAAAACTACTTCCAGGTGTTTATGTTTCAAGAAAAGATAAATTTGGAGAAGTAGTTCTTACTACTTTTGATATAAGAATGACAAGACCGAATTTTGAGCCGGTTATGAATACTGCTGAAATGCACACTATTGAGCATCTTGCTGCAACTTTTTTAAGAAATCATAGCGTATATGGTTTAAAAACTGTATATTTTGGACCTATGGGATGTAGAACAGGTTTTTATTTAATTTTAAGTGGAGATTATAAATCAAAAGATATTGTTGATTTATTAATAGAAATGTACAAATTCATTGCAAATTTTGAAGGTGATGTACCTGGTGCTGCAGCTAGAGATTGTGGAAATTATTTAGATATGAATCTTCCTATGGCAAAATATATAGGAAACAAATTTTTAAATGAAGTTTTATTAAATGTAAATGAGAAAAATTTAAATTATCCAGAAAATTAATTTACATTTTATATAAGATAAAGCCAGCACAAACCTTTGATAAGATTTTGTACTGGCTTTATCTTGATTTTAAAAAGGCTCAATAAATACATCCATTATTCCGCCACAAACCATACCTTCTTCTTCAGCAACATAGCCTGTCATGTCTATACTTTCAACCTTACAGCCGCCATTTCTTAATAGGTAACGAGCTGTATTGATTACTGAACCTTCACTGCAGCCACCACCAATACTTCCTAGAATTTTACCATGAGGATAAACTATCATTTTTGCCCCTTCTTTTCTTGGAACAGAACCCTTAGTAGAAATGATTGTAATAATTGCTTTAGGCTCTTTTTCTTCTTTACTTAGTGCAATTAGCACATCACGGTCAAATTCTGGCCAATTAGCCTTTGTAACTTTTTTGATACCATTTTTTGAAGCAACAAGTCTCCTATAGCTAATAACTTGAGCTATAATAGAAGTGGCTATTTCTTCAGGAGTAACTGCACCTATATCAAGACCAATAGGAGCATTGACATTATCAAGCTTTTCTTTAGAGTAACCTTCACTTAATAATTGATTCATGACACCATTAACTCGACGTTTAGAGCCAATCATTCCAGTATAGGCTGTGTCATATTTTAATACTTGTCTTAAACAATCCATATCATGTCTGTGACCTCTAGTTACAATTACTACAAAAGTCGATGGATTTAAGTTAATCAAGTCAAAGCATTTTTCAAAGCTTTCACAAATTACATTTTCAGCATCGGGAAATCTTTTACTGTTAGCAAAGGATGGTCTATCATCAATGACAGTAACTGAAAATCCAACTTTTGCTCCAAATTCTACTAAAGGTTTAGCAATATGTCCTCCACCTAAAATTATTAGTTTAGGCTCAGGAAAATAAGGTTCAATTAAATATATTTCTTTTCCAGAGGATTCAAATTGTAAATTGCCAGATTCTAGAGCATATTTCACCTTTTCATAAAATGTACTATCAAAATTGTAATTGTTATTACTGCTCTTCAAATCTTCTTCAGTTAAAAGAATTTTTTTAGAAAAAGTTGTACTTTCACTATTTTCATCATTAACTATTGTAACCATAACAGCTCTTTTTCCTGCATTTAACTGGTGTAATAAGGCTTCATAACTAATTGAATTCATAATAATGTACCTCCTAAAAAATTAATTGTAGCCAAGTGAAACTTGTATATTACCTTTATAAATAATATTACTAATTATTGATATGTAAATTATTACAAGCTTAAATTAAATGTCTTTTTATGATTTTAACATAAAGTGACACTAAGGTGTAGTAATTGTTACTAAATATTATGAAAAGAGTGAAAAGTTAATTGGAACTTTTATAGTTAGTACAATTAAATTTTTGATGTTGACTATGACATATCTAAAATGTACTATGTACATATGATACTAATGCATAATTAGATAAATTGCACAGCAATAAAGAAATCTATGATGAAAAGTCACAGTTTTCAAATGGAGGAGTATTAAATGCATATATTGATATCTATTGGAACTATACTCTTGCTTTTGTTTTTTGTGTTTTTATATGTGATGTCATGTTACTATATTGGAGTAAAAGGCAAAGGGGTATTTTCATATAAAAATAAAAAAATAAGAAGTAAATTATATTGGTTTATATTTTGGAGTTTATCACTTTCATACATCATAAGTGTTTTACTTAGAAGTTTTTTATCTGCAAATAATTTATTAACCTCAATATTTACAGCAATAGGAGCCATTTGTCTTGCTATTACATGCTATCTTCTTATATTGTTTCCTATAGTAGATATTGTCAAGTTTATATTAAATAAAATAGGATATAAGGGAAAAGTTAGAAATTATTTAAGCAGATTGTATGGAAATGGAGTATCAGTTTTCATAGTGGTATTTATGATAATAGGCTTTGGACTTTGGAATGCTGCTCATGTAGTAGTTACAAACTATAATTTAACTGTTAATAAAAAAGCTGGCAAAATCAATTCACTTAATGTAGTAATGGTTGCAGATGTGCATATGGGAATAGGTGTTAAAGAAAAAGGCATTGATAAAATGGTAACTTCAATCAATTCACTGAATCCCGACATAGTTTTCTTTTGTGGTGATATAATGGATGAAAGCAGTACTACAAAATTGAAAAGTTATGCATCAAATGCTTTCAAAAGTATAAAGTCAAAGTACGGAGTGTATGGTATCACCGGAAATCATGAATATATAGAAAAAGACTTGCCAGAAACTCTTTATTATTTAAAAAATGGCAATGTTAAGATGCTGCATGATAGTGCAGTAAAAATTGATAATAGTTTTTATGTGGTTGGAAGGGATGATCCAGCAGGAGTTAACAGAGAAAAAGAAAGTATTAAACCACTTGATAAAATACTAAAGGATGTTAATAGGGAACTTCCAATTATAGTACTAAATCATAGACCTACAAATTTGCAGGAAGATGAAAAAGAAAAAGTGGACATTCAACTTTCAGGGCATACTCACAAAGGACAATTTTTCCCCAATAATTTTATTACAAAAATGATATATGAAGATGATTATGGATATTTAAAAAAAGACAATTTTAATTTAATAGTTACTTCTGGTTATGGAACCTGGGGACCACCTATAAGAATAGGAACAAAAGCTGAAATAGTTAATATTAAAATTAAGTTTAAAGAGATAAAGTAAATACATTTTTCAGGATACGATATAAGGGAAGAAGGTTTGTTATCATGGAAAGGGAAATTTTATTACTAGATAAGGTTAGTAAGGTTATAAAGGGAAAAGAAATTATAAAAGATATAAGCTTTTCAATAAAGGAAGGAGAAGTCTTAGGCTTCCTTGGCCCTAATGGAGCAGGAAAATCCACTACCTTGAGAATGATTGTAGGACTTTCTAGACCAACCTCCGGAAATATTAAGATATGTGGATATTCCATTGTTAAAGATTATGTAAAAGCTATGGAAAAGGTTGGATGTATTATAGAAGGACCTGACTTGTATAACTATATGAGTGGAATGGATAATCTTGATATGCTAGCTGCAATGAGTAATAATGTAAAAAAAGATGATATTATTGATGCAGTGAAATTAGTAGGACTTGAAGATAGAATATATGATAAAGTAAGTACCTATTCTTTGGGAATGAAGCAGAGATTGGGACTTGCTCAAGCGTTAATTAATAAGCCTAAGCTTCTCATTTTAGATGAACCTACCAATGGATTGGATCCTGCAGGAATAACAGAATTTAGAAACATAATAAAAAGACTTGCTAAGGAAGAAAACATTTCTGTGCTTGTATCAAGTCACCTTATTTCAGAAATAGAGCTTATGTGTGATAAGGTAACTATAATTAAGAATGGAGACATTTTAAAAAATGCAAATGTAAGTGAGCTCTTAAATAATCAAGAAGTATTTTGGATGCTTAATGATAATGAAAAGGGAATAGAAATACTAAGTAATGTTTGGAAGATTGAAAGCAAAATAGTTAATGGAAAACTTCAAGCAGAAGTTGATTTATCCAAAGTAGAAGAGATAAATGAAAGCTTTTTTAAAGCAGGTTTAATGTTAAAATTTGTAGATAACAAACATAAAACTTTGGAGGATTTATTTTTAAGTATAACAGAAAATAATAAAATTGTTTAAGGAAATAAGGTGAGAAATTTGCTAAAGTTAATAGAAAATGAAGTTATTAAAATGCTTTCTAAAAGGAAACTTTTGCTTATAACAGCCATTTTATTGGTATTAGTATCACTTTTTGCTTATGGAGAAATGCATTCTTATCAAAATACCATACAAAGATATATAAAGAGCAGTGGTCAAACTCAAAACTACAACTGGAAATCGCTGGCCAATCAGCAAATAACAGATTTAAAAACTATGATAAACAGGCCAAACATAAGTGAAAATAGAAAAAATTCTATAAGTATACAAATTGAACAATTGCAGTATTATGTAGATCATAATATAAATCCTATTACTCCAAGTGCAGGAAAATTTACTGTGGAATTTATGCAGCAAGCGGTTTATTTGTTTTTTCCACTTTTAATAATAATTTTATCTGGTGATATTGTTTCGGGTGAATTTTCAGCAAAAACTATAAAGGTACTTTTAACGAGAGCAGTTCCTAGATGGAAAATATTATTGAGTAAATATGTAGCTGTTTTAATTTTATCTTGTATTGTTATTTTAGAAACAGCAGCTATGTGTATTTTAATATCAACTTTTATGTTTCATAATTCTGCATGGTTAGAGCCTGTTATAACTGGTTTTAAGGCTGTGAATGGTAATATAGATACTTCTGGAGTAGTAAGACTATATCAATGGCAGTATGCAATATTAGTATATTCTTTAGGATGGTTTTCTGCTATGTGCATTGCAACTTTGTCCTTTATGATTTCAGTATTAGTAAAAAATACAGCAACCTCTATTGGTATAATTATGGCTTCTATAATTGGAGGACAGTTTCTTCAATTTTATTTATCAGATTGGCCTTTAGTTAAATATTTTTTTGCAGTTAATTTAAATTTGCCACAATATTTAACAGGATCTTATGAACCTGTAAATGGAATGAGTCTTGTTTTTTCTATATTAGTACTTTGTGCATGGGCTTTTATATCTTTAATCATCAGCTTTAAAGTATTTTCAAAGGAAGATGTACTGGTTTAGAATATAAAAATAATAATATGAAGCAGTAATCAGGGAGGAAAGCTATGTATAAAAAATTTAAATGGAGAGTCATACTAACCATATCAATGATAACAGCAGTTATATTAATTGTAGGTTTTGTATCAGCTATTTTTATTACAGGAACATCCAGTGCTAAAAATACTTTTAAAGCTGAAGATAATAAACAAGTTTCTAATGATAATAAAAAAGAGGATAAAATGAAGGAAGTGGATAATAAATCATATAATATCTTAGTTATGGGTGATTCTCTTGCAAAAGGCACTGGAGATGAGAAGGGTAAAGGGTTTGCAGGTGATTTTGCTGATCTTTGGAAAGCTAAAGAAACAAAGCCCGTAAAAGTTACTAACGTTTCAGTTATAGGGGATACTTCTTCGGGACTTGTTAATATTGTAAGTGAAGAACAAACATTGAAATATATAGAAGGTTCCAATATTGTACTTATTTCCATTGGAGGAAATGAAATTAAAAATTTTACAAACTTTGATTCAACTTCAACAGTTTCAAATAGTAATGCTCTTAAAATTACACAGGAAAAGTATTTGAATAATCTTAAAAATGTTTTTAAAGCTATAAGAAGTAAGAATTCTAAATGTATGATAATATTTGTTGGTTTGTATAATCCATTTGGTAAAAATTTGGCATCAGATAAAATAAACTTACTTGACAATTGGAATTATGAAACCAATAAAATTGTATCATCAGATTCTAAATCTATATTTATTCCAACTTATGACCTATTTAAGTACAATACGGATAATTATCTTGCTATTGATAAATTTCATCCTAATGGAAAAGGATATGATGCTATTTCTAAAAGGATATTTGAAGCATTAAATAATTATAAGGATTAATAAGTTAGGTAATAATTATTTAAGGAGGAAGAATATTTGAAAAAAGTCATATATATATTCAGTGCTATTGCTGTGTTTATTTTATTTAGTTATGGCAATAAAATAAATGTTGCAGATAATGAAAAAATAGCACAACAGTATATCAAGTCACAAGGATATAAGATAATTTCCTCTAGTGGTCAGTTAGAAAAATATACTTTAGAAAAGAGTAGATTTTCAGAAACAGTGGGAATTGTGCCGCTGAAGCAAATATGGGGATTGCAAAAAACTGAGCCTGATAGCTATTTAGGAAAAGAAATATATGTATATGGATTTATAGTTACCAATCATCCATTAGAGAAGAAACATATAAATTTTAAAAATGGCGTAAGTGTATATGTTATGGTATCAGAGGGTACAGTAATAGGGGGATATTCTCGTATTAATTCTAATATATTGACAAACTTTACATCTTTGGATGGAAAAACTTTAGAACAAGTAAAAGGAATAAATTTTGAACAGTGGAATGAAAAGTGGAAAAAAATTATGAAAACTGAAATGGAGATGGATTTATATATAAATGGATAATAATTATATAAATTTAATAGAAAAAATAACACCTGAAATAATTAAAATAAGAAGACAGCTGCATATGTATCCAGAATTAAGTTTACAAGAGTTTGAAACTTGTAAACTTATTTGTAGTTTTCTGCAGAAAATTGGTATACCTTATAAAATAGTGGCAGAGACAGGAGTTGTTGCAGAAATTATAAATGATGAAAACTATCCTACTTTTGCCATTCGTGCTGAAATGGATGCATTGCCAATACAAGAAGAAACATCTTGCGAATATGCATCAAAAAATGAAAATATTATGCATGCTTGTGGCCATGATGCTATAGTTGCAATTGCTCTTGGACTTTCCCATGTACTTTATCAAACTAAGGAAAATTTAAAATGTAATATAAAGTTTATATTTGAACCTGGGGAAGAAATAGGGAAGGGTGCAAAGGCAATGATTAAAGGTGGTGCACTATTAAAGCCAAAGGTTGATAGAATACTGATTTTTCATTTGGCCAATTCATTACCTCTAGGAATGGAAATTCGAAAAAATGTATCTACATGCGAAATAAGTTCTTTAAATATTAAAATTAGAGGAAAAGCAAGCCATTGGTGCGAAGTAAATAAAGGTATTGATGCTATTAAAGTAGCTGGAAAAGTTATTTGTGCTGTAAGTGAAATAAATGATATATATAATTCAAAAATGCCTTTTGTGGTTGGTATTGGAACTATACGAGGAGGAGTAAAGACCAATGTAATTGCAGAAAGCGTTGAAATGAAAGGAACTTTAAGAACTTTTGATGAAAGGGATAGAGTTAATATTTGTAAGCTTTTGAGTAGAATGCAGGAAAAGTTACAAAAAGAAAGTGGCAGTCTAATAGAAATTAAGACAATGCCTAAAATACCTAGTGTTTATAATGATGATGAGCTTGTAACTATAGGTAGAGAGGTTGGAAAAAGTATATTTGGTAAGCAGAATGTAACCACTTCAATTAAACCATATCTTGCAGGGGATAATGCGGGGTTTTATTTTAAAAAAGTAAAGGGTGCAAGAGTAGTTTTTTTTGCAGAAATAGAAGGTGAAAAAAATTACCCTCTGCATAATTCAAAATTTAATTTTGATGAGAATATTATTCCATTAGCAATACAGACTATCTATAAAATAATAACAACAAAATTTTCATAATTAACAAGTGAAGGTATTTTATTTGCAAAACTTTTAAATACAAACAGTTGATGATATAATAACTAATATATAAGTCGAAAATTAGCATAATAGGAAAGGAAGTGAGAACCTGATAATATTTAGCGAGTAGCAAGGAAATATTGAAATTTTAAGGTTAATATATATTACTATTTGTTATAATTTTGAGATCAGGTAATAATCAATAATGGAACGATGGAAAATAAATCTTTATACTGTTTGGTTTTCACAAATTTTGTCCATAATGAGTTTTAATTTTGGAATGCCTTTTTTACCATTCTATATACAACAGCTTGGAATTACATCACCTAATGATGTTAAATTATACTCAGGCATTTTAAATGCAGCACCTGCAGTTACTATGGCTATTATGTCTCCAATTTGGGGAATCATTTCGGACAAATATGGTAGAAAACTTATGCTTATAAGGGCCATGTTATTTGCTTCATTTATAATTGCAGGTATGGGTTTGATTGTTAATGTAAATCAGTTAATAATTTTAAGGCTTTTACAAGGCATATTTACTGGAACTGTTACGGCAGCTATAGTTTTAGTTGCAGCTAATACACCTAAAAACAGGCTTTCTTTTGCCCTTGGATTTTTATCATCTTCCACATTTATTGGACAATCTATTGGTCCAGTAATAGGTGGTATTGTTGCAGAATTCGTTGGATACCGTATAAGTTTTATAGTTGGTGGTATTCTTATGTTTTTGGACTTTTTACTGGTTTTATTTATTGTAAAGGAAGAAAAAGAAATTGCTGTGAAAGGTGAAGAAAAGAAGGAAAAAGAAAAAGTGCCAATGCTTTCTATTTTTACGGCAACAGCTGTATCAATGCTTATAGTGCTTCTCTTTATAAGAATAGGTCGTACTGTATTTAATCCTTATATTCCAATATATGTACAAGAAATTAAAAATACTACTAAGGGTATAGCTGGAATAACAGGACTTATAAATGGATTTTTAGCATTAACAACAGCTTTAGCTGGATTAACTTTAAGCAGATTAGGTGATAAATACAATAAAATGAAATTACTATTAGTATATTTAGTGCTAGGTGCTATATTTTCTATACCCCTTGCATATATAAATAACTTGTGGATATTTACAGGCATTTTTGGTATGGTATTCTTTATTACAGGAGGGGTTGAACCTGTAATAATGTCAATTACAACGGAAGATACTCCTGTTAACAGAAGAGGATTGCTATTTGGCGTTCAAGGAACTGTAGGAAGTATTGGTTTTGCTGTGGCTCCTTTACTTGGCGGGATAATTTCTATAAAATATTGTACTAAAGCTGTGCTCTTATTTATACCTGTATTTTTACTAATTTCAAGTTTGGCAGTTTTAATAATTATGTTTCGTAAGATGAAAAATAATTCTCATTCAAATATAAAATTAAAAAATACTTTTCAAAACAAGATATAAGCTAAGACTGGAGGTCACTTATGATTGAGCTTCAAAAAATTCTAGTTTATTTAGTTACTACAATGCTTCTTTTTTATATGGCAAGGTTATTAATTTTTACAAAGAAGAGATGGAAATTTAGAACATATACTTTCATTATATTAATTGGAGGATTAAGCTTAATTAATATTGCCACTTTTGTTGATATGATTAACTATTTTCAAGGTTCTCATTTGGCATATATGGTAATAAAAATAGGTTTTACTTTAGGTGCAATTATATATGTGTTAGGTGTAATATTGTGGAGTGATTATACAAAGAAAACTATTGAAAAATTTGAGGAACTTGCATTAACTGATCCTATGACGGGCATGCTAAATAGAAAGGGAATAGAAAATAGTTATAAAATGGTTTCAGAAGCTGGAAGTTGTTTTTATGTTATTCTTTGTGACTTAGATGGAACAAAAAGAGTTAATGATGATTTTGGACATATTTATGGAGATAAATATATTAATAGTGCAACTAAAATTATAACAGATGCTATAGGATTAAAAGGTAAAGCTGCAAGAATCGGAGGAGATGAATTTGTTATACTTTTAAGTTATGTAGATATTGAAGAATTACAACAAATTATTTCAAAGATAAAATCTTCTGTTTCTCAAATAGTACCAGAAAAAAATACGGGAATAAGCTGTGGATATTCACTATTTCCCAAGGATGGGGTTGCTTTTGAGGAATTAATAAAGGTTGCAGATAAGAGGATGTATGAAGATAAAAAAAGCACAAAACAATGTAGAGATAATTAGTCAAATTAAAATATACAGTTATCCTATATCTTATTTTATTTAGTAATTTAGGATGTAGGTTAACTTTTTATTAGAAGCCGTCATAATCTATGGATAGATTGGATTTTAAGTAATTTTGTTTGAGAATTTTATTAAGAATTTATATACATTTAATATATTTTCTTAATTATTGTAATTTTATTACGTTTAGTTTCTAATATTCCATCCTTCTGCATAAGACTCAGTTCATGTGAGAGAGCACTTCTATTAACACAAAGATATTCGGCTAGCTGCTCTCTGTTAAATGGTATAAAAAATGTGTCTGCTTTATTCATTTTTTGCTGTATAGTTAAATATATTAGTATCCTTTCTCTTATGCTTTTACGGGATAATATTTCTATTTTATAATATCTACGGATATTTTCGTGAGCGATAGTTTTTAGTATATTTTTCATCATGCATAAACGAATTTCTTCATTTATTTTTCCTTGCTTTTCTACTATTTCAAATGGAATAAAAAATATAGAAGTGTCCTCTTTTGCATATATGAAATATGGACTTTTCTTTGTATGTGTGCATGCTATAGCATGCTATATCAGCTGCAACCATATAAAGAGGCTTCAAGTGTTCAATAATGCTATGTTCTCCATCTAAAAATAGTTTAGTAACAAATAGGCTACCATGCAAAATAACACCTATGTAATTGACAATGTCATCCTCGCCAAGAATCGTTTCTCCTTTATAGTAGTACTTTATAGTGCCATGAAGGTCATAAAACAAAGAACTTAGTTTTTCTTTACCAACATCGCAGAATAATCTAGATTTTACCAATAATTTTACAATGTCATCCATAACATACCATCCTTATTAGGTTTATTTTACTTATAGTTTTTTTAGTTGAGAGATTAACTTATTTAAAGATTTTATTATCCTTTAAAATATAAAGTTTATAAGTAAATTAGAGTATGACATGAAAACCCTATAATAAAAATTATATTATAGCGTTATATTTTTAGCAATTATGATCTTAAAAAAAGCTTCACAAACATTACCAAAGTAGAACTGATTCAAAATTTGTTTCTAATTAACTTTGGCAGTGAAAATATCTTTGATTGAAAATGCATATTCCAATGTTTCTATATGAAATATTGTATTAGTATTTGTAATTTATGAATAATATGAAACTTTTACTAAGTATGTTGTTCAAACAACATATTTTTTACTTTTTTTATGGTTAAATATAAAATATACTTTTCAATCTTGATATTTGGATGAGCACAGCTTCTTTGGCAATGGGGGGCTGTGCTTTCCTCTTTCTTTAAGTAATATTTATTATTATAATTAATCCATATATTATATTACTGCATAAAACAATAAGTAATAGATTGACCCTATATGTTTTTAAAACATATAGGGCTTCAATTAATCTTATACAGATTATTATAAAAAGCTGTATTTTTTGTTTAGCAGGAATTAAAGCTCTTTTATTAAAAAATTGTGTTGCAAGGCATTGAAATTAAATGTTTAGCGGGTTTAGGAAAAATACTCAAAGTAAAATAATGTAAGCAAGGTTGGTACAAAAAAATACAATTTGTAGCACAAAAGTAGAAATTGAAAAGTTATTAAATTTTCAATATTGAACAAAAATGTACATAAATATAACAAAATAGTTTGATAAGGTTTTCAAAAATATATTGTATTATTAATAGTAGTTAAAGGGTTTTTAAAGAAATGACAAGTTAAAATAATTCCAGTATATAATGCCATAGTTTGGCAGTGTAGAAGAACATCAGAAATTTGTAATGAATTAAGAAAAAATGTAATTGATAAAATAATAAGAGAAAAAACGGAATTAATGTTAGATACTTATTTTTCGGCTACAAAGATTAAATGGATTTTAGATAGTATACCAGGTGCTAGGGAGGAAGCTGAAAGAGGAAATTTACTATTTGGAAATGTAGATACATGGATAATTTGGAATTTGACTAAGGGAAAAGTTCATATAACCGATTATACTAATGCTTCTAGAACTATGCTTTATAATATATATGATTTGACATGGGATGAGGAATTGCTACAAGTGATGAATATTCCTAAATCTATGCTTCCAGAAGTTAAGCCATCTAGCTATATATATGGAGAAACGGATAAAATTCTATTTGGTGAACCTATTCCAATATGTGGGGATGCAGGAGATCAGCAAGCAGCACTATTCGGACAAGTTTGTTTTCAGGAGGGGAAAGCTAAAAATACTTATGGCACTGGCTGTTTTATATTAATTAATACAGGAGAAAAAGCAGTAAAAAGATCAATGAATTGGTGTAATGATTAAACTTACAAGTAAATTAAATTTTAAGACGGTAAAAACAACCGCCTTTTTTATATTTTTTTAATATCGTAACAATTGTTACAGATTTAATCTGAACATTTTAGTAATATATAAACATAGCAAGGAAATAACACAGAAAATAAAAAATAAATTATATAAATATAAATATAAATTTTAAAATTGAAAGGTGGAATTATTAAATGAGTATGTTTTGTTACCAATGTCAAGAAGCAGCTAATTGTAAAGGCTGTACAATAAAAGGTGTATGTGGAAAGACAGAAGATTTAGCAAAGGCACAAGACTTATTAATATATATAACTAAAGGAATTTCAGTATTCAGTACAAAAGCAAGAAAATTAGGAGTAGACAACAAAGAAGTAAATAAATTTATAGTAGAAAGTTTATTTGCAACTATAACTAATGCAAATTTTGATAGAGATATATTTATAGAGAGAATAAAAAAGGGATTACAATTAAGAGAAGAAGTTAGAGAGCAATATGTAAAAGCTGGTGGGAAACTTACTGGAACAAAGGAAAATACTTCATGGCTTAAAAAAATCTTTGGACTTGGTGGAGCAAAAAATGAAGAAGATCTTAAGCTACCAGAAGCAGCAGTATGGTTTGCTGATAATGTAAATGCTTTTGATGCAAAAGCAGAAAAAGTAGGTGTACTAGCTACTGAGAATGAAGATGTAAGATCATTAAGAGAACTTTTAGTTTATGGATTAAAAGGTATGGCTGCATATATTAAGCATGCTAATAACTTAGGATATGATGATGGAAATCTTCATGGTTTTATGCAAAAAGCATTAGCTGCAACTTTGGATGATAGTATAGCAGTAGATGGATTAATAGCTTTAGTACTTGAAGCAGGCAAATATGGAGTAGATGCTATGGCACTACTTGATAAGGCAAATACTGAATCTTATGGAAATCCAGAAATAACAAAAGTTAATATAGGGGTTGGAAATAAACCTGGAATATTAATAAGTGGACATGACTTGAAGGATATGGAAGAATTATTAAAACAAACAGAAGGTACAGGAATAGATGTATATACTCACAGTGAAATGCTTCCAGCAAATTATTACCCAGCATTTAAGAAATATAAGCATTTTATAGGAAATTATGGAAATGCATGGTGGAAGCAAACTGAAGAATTTGAAAGCTTTAATGGCCCAATTTTAATGACTACAAATTGTATTGTTCCTCCTAAGAATTCATATAAAGATAGAATGTATACTACTGGTGCAACAGGTGTTCCTGGAGTTAAACACATACCAGACGGGAAAAATGGAAATGCAAAAGACTTTTCAGCTATAATTGCACATGCTAAGAAATGTCAGCCACCAAAGGAAATTGAAAAAGGAGAAATAGTTGGTGGATTTGCACACAATCAAGTTTTAGCTTTAGCTGACAAAGTTGTAGAAGCAGTTAAAACAGGAGCTATAAAGAGATTCTTTGTTATGGCAGGGTGTGATGGAAGAGCTAAGAGTAGAAGCTATTATACAGATTTTGCTAAGAAGCTTCCAAAGGACACAGTTATACTTACAGCAGGATGTGCTAAATATAAATATAACAAGCTTGATTTAGGTGATATTGGAGGAATTCCAAGAGTATTAGATGCTGGACAATGTAATGACTCATATTCATTAGCAGTAATAGCACTTAAATTAAAAGAAGTATTTGGACTAGAAGATATTAATGAACTTCCTATATCATATAATATAGCTTGGTATGAACAAAAAGCTGTTATAGTGTTGTTGGCATTACTTCACTTAGGAGTTAAAAATATCCATTTAGGACCAACTTTGCCAGCATTCCTTTCACCAAATGTGGTTAAAGTTTTAGTAGAAAACTTTGGAATAGATGGAATAACAAACGTAGATGATGATATAAAAATGTTTTTAGGATAATATAATTAAATATCATCAGTACCTCCTATATACAAGTTTGGTGATATTAGTTATAAAATAAATTAATTTTGTATTAATGAAAAAGAGTTTATGTGCCGTATTTAAATACCACATAAACTCTTTTTTATATGTATAGACTATAAGATTTTATATTATTTCAAGAGATAATTAACACTATATATGAATTATTCATTTCAATACATTATGTAAAAACGTTGATTTTATGGAGTAAATCTCTAATTGACAAGAAAATGCCAGCATGATAGGATGGACATCTAGTTACAAATAAAGTAGTAGAATCATCACCATACAGAAAATCACTAAGTGTTTATTATTTCTTAGTGATTTTTATTTATATAAATATGTACAAAACTTAGGAGGATAACATTATGGTTAATAAAAAAAGATTATTGCAAATTCTTTTAATAGGGATTTTTATGATTTTTGTTATAACTGCAGCTTTTTCTAAATATAACAAAGAAGAGAATGTAGTAAAGATACCAAAAAATAAAAGTAAAACAGTGCTTGCATTTACAACCTATTACTATCCTGATGATAAATCTTCTTATAATAAAATGATACAAAATGCTGGTTCAATAAGTAGTATAGCTACAAACACTTATACTGTAGATATTAAAGGAAATTTATCTGGTACTGTCCCCAAGCAGCAAATAGAATATGCTAATTCTAATAAAATTGAAACTTTAGCCATGATAACAAATAATTTTAATGGTAATACAGTTAAATCATTACTTGAAAATTCAACTAATAGAAGTTTACTTATAAATAACATTCTAAATACATTAAAGGTAAATAATTATAAAGGAGTAAACATAGATTTTGAAAATGTTTATTATTATGATAGAAATTATTATACAAGCTTTTTAAAGGAGCTATATACACAACTTAATTCTAAAGGTTTTATTGTTACGGCTTCAGTGCCAGCAAAAACTGAGGATAATGTTAAGGCTGCTTGGAGTGGTGCATATGATTATAAGGAAATAGCAAAGTATACAGATCAAGTTATAATAATGACTTATGATGAGCACTCCCCAGATGGAGCGTCCGGACCTGTGGCTTCTATTGGTTGGGTAAAGAATACTATTAAATATGCCACATCACAAATGCCGGCTTCTAAAATAGTTTTAGGAGTGGCAAGTTATGGCTATGATTGGTCTAAAAATGGTGCAAAAGCTTATGGTATTGATGCGGTATCTAAATTAGCTGAATCTTATAATTCAAAGATAGAATGGAGTGATGCTTATAAAAGTCCATTCTTTAAATATAAGGATAAGTTAGGAGTTAATCATATTGTGTGGTTTGAAAATAGTACAAGCCTTTCTTACAAATTGGACATTGTCAATGATAATAATTTATCAGGAATAGCTATTTGGAGACTTGGTCTTGAAAACGCAGATTATTGGTCTGTTATTAAAGCTAAATTATGATTATGTAGATAGGAGTTAAGGTCACAATCAAGAAATATTACTCATAGCTTTGTAATTTAGTACTTTATAAATGAATAGTAGCATGG
Source organism: Clostridium sp. JS66 (assembly GCF_033561535.1). Taxonomy (NCBI): domain Bacteria; kingdom Bacillati; phylum Bacillota; class Clostridia; order Eubacteriales; family Clostridiaceae; genus Clostridium; species Clostridium sp. JS66. Next base: position 3,033,389 of record NZ_CP131467.1, read on the forward strand.
TGGTAAATTAATTGTTGACACTATTAATATGTTATAATTATTTAATCTAAAATAGGACAGCCTTCTAATCAAGAATACAATATTCTAAATTAGAAGGCTCTTTTAAGTTTTTGTTTTTTATTTATGAGTTAAAGTTAATAGGGTTCAAAGGTAAATTATTCTATTCAACAGTTACGGATTTTGCTAAATTCCTTGGCTTATCAACATCGCAGCCTTTTTGTATAGCCATATAGTAGGCGGTAAGCTGAAGTGGTATGACAGAAATTACTGGTGCTAATATGTCTATGGTTTTTGGCAAATAGAAAACTGAGTCTACTATGTTTTCTATTGATATATTACCTTCAAAGGTAAAGCCAAGAACATTGGCACCTCTTGTTTTTACTTCTTTAATATTGCTTATCATTTTGCTATATAAATCTTCTTGGGTTGCAATAGCAATGATAACAGTTCCATCTTCTATTAAAGCAATAGTACCATGTTTTAATTCTCCACCAGCATAAGCTTCTGAATGAATATATGATACTTCCTTAGTTTTTAGAGAGCCTTCCATTGCAATAGCATAATCAAGACCTCTACCAAGGAAAAACATGTCCTTATGCATATAATTATTTAAAGCAAATTTTTGAAGTACTTCTTTATGCTTTAATACTTCTTCAACTTTTTTAGGAAGAATAACAAGTTCATTTTTTATTTTTTCCAATTCATTTAATGTTAATGTATTTTTAAATTGTGCAAAATAAAGAGAAATTATATACATTAAAATTAATTGAGTAGTATATGCTTTAGTTGAGGCAACAGCTATTTCAAGACCTGCCCAAGTATATATAACGTCGTCAGCTTCTCTTGCAATTGAGCTTCCAACAACATTAGTTATTGCAATAACCCTAGCACCTTTAGATTTAGCTTCTCTTAAAGCTGCTAAAGTGTCTGCAGTTTCGCCAGATTGGCTTAAAGCAAGCATTAGTGTTCGATTATTCATAATTGGATTTCTATATCTGAATTCTGAAGCAATGTCTACTTCTACAGGTATTCTAGCAAGCTTTTCAATAACATACTTTCCTACAACCCCAGCATGATAGGCAGTTCCACAGGCTACTATGTAAATTTTATCAATTCTTTCAATATCTTCTTTTGTCATTTTTATATCGTCAAGAGAAATAGGTTTTCCAGGGATGATTCTAGAGGTCATGGTATCTTTAATTGCCTTTGGTTGTTCATGAATTTCTTTTATCATAAAATGTTCATAGCCAGCTTTTTCAGCAGCATCAGCGTCCCAAGTTACAGTGAAAAGTTCCTTTTTTATTTCTTCACCTTCATGTGAATAAATTTTTACTCCTTGGTTGGTTAATAATACAAATTCCTTGTCATTTAAATAATAAACATCTCTAGTCTGGTTTAAAATAGCAGGAACATCAGAAGCTATAAAGTATTCGTCATGTCCAACGCCAACTATAAGAGGACTATCTTTTCTTACTGCAATTATTTTGTCAGGTTCGCTGCAGGATATGACTCCAAGTGCATAACTTCCTTCCATTTTTGAAACAGCTTTCATAACTGCATCTAATAAGTCACCATCATAAAAATAATTAATTAAATTTGGAATAACTTCTGTATCAGTTTCAGAATAGAATTTGTACCCTTTTGAAGAAAGCCATTCTCTTAAATGAAGATAGTTTTCAATTATTCCATTATGCACAACGCTTATATTACCATTTTCACTGGTGTGTGGATGTGAATTAATGTCAGATGGTTCCCCGTGAGTTGCCCATCTTGTGTGACCAATTCCTATTTTACCTTTAACCTGAGTAAAATTTAACTTTTCTTGAAGATTTGCTAATCTTCCTTTGCATTTAGAAACTTCTATTATCCCTTTATCAATAACTGCTATTCCAGCTGAGTCATAGCCTCTATACTCAAGCTTTGATAGACCTTCAATTAAAATTGATGAAGCTTCTTTTTTTCCAATATAACCAACTATACCACACATAAACATCTTCCTTTCTTTTTACACGTTCTTATAGAAATTTGACTCAAAAAAGGAAAAATAAATTAATAAAGTTATTAGCACCTAATTGATTTGTCCTAAGAATTACTTCATAGTTTTGTCAATTGTTAACGGTAGCACTTAATACCGTAGGGTATCCGCCGAATAATCGATAAACCCTATCCTCGTCAACTTAAGTGAGATTCCAAATCTTCGATTTGGTTAATCGAACTTACTCGGCAACTAAGCCGAGTTTCCATAGAAAACTCCAAATCTTCGATTTGGTTAGTCAAACTTACTCGGCGGTTAAGCCGAGTTTCCATAGAAAATTCCAAATCTTCAGCTTGGTTAGTTGAACTTAAGTTCTGGCGCTCTAATTTAATGTATATACTTTAAATTCACCTCAAATAATATAAATTATTTTATTTGTTCTTAATTGAGTCATGCTTTAATTATATTTTTAAAAAAGCATTTTCGTCAATATACATAGAGATATATATACTTCAAAATTGTCCTGCAGGTAAAATGTCAAAATTGAAGCACTGTATCTTGCAAAATTGTAAATTGCATATTTTAAAATTGTCATAAAATTGCATGGCCAACATTAAAGTTGTGCATATTGAAAAAACGTTTTCTTTGCTTTAAAGTATAGTCATCGAGCAAAATTAAATCGAGGGAGGTATAAAAGCAATGGAATTATCTAATAAAACATCAAAGTCAGTACTAAGTAAAAATAGCAACAGCAAAGCCAAGTTGCAAAAATTTGGTGGATTTCTTTCAGGTATGGTTCTACCTAACATAGGAGCTTTCATAGCATGGGGACTTATAACAGCCATTTTCATTCCAACTGGTTGGATGCCTAATGCAACTTTTGCTAAACTAGTTGGTCCTATGATTACGTATTTGTTACCTATATTGATAGGTTACACAGGTGGTAAACTTGTTTATGGTGTAAGAGGAAGTGTTGTTGGTGCAGTAGCAACGGTGGGAGTTATTATAGGAGCATCCATACCTATGTTCCTTGGAGCAATGATAATGGGTCCACTAGGTGGATATTTGATTAAAAAATTTGATGAAATAGTTGAAGGTAAGATTCCAGCTGGATTTGAAATGCTTATAAACAACTTCTCAGCAGGAATTTTGGGTGGATTACTTACATTACTGGCGTCATCTATAATTGGACCGGTTGTAAATAATGTGTCAGTTGCTATAGGTGGAGCTGCTTTATGGATAACACACAAGGGATTATTACCTCTTATTGCAATATTAGTTGAACCAGGTAAGATATTATTTTTAAATAATGCAATAAATCATGGTGTGTTTTCACCATTAGGTATTGATCAAGTAAAAACTGCCGGAAAATCAATTTTCTTCTTACTTGAATCTAATCCAGGCCCAGGTTTAGGGTTACTATTAGCTTATATGTTTTATGGCAAGGGAAATGCAAAGCAATCGGCATCTGGTGCTGCGATAATTCATTTTCTTGGTGGTATTCATGAAATATATTTTCCATATGTTTTAATGAATCCTATATTAATTCTTGCTGTAATAGGCGGTGGAGCAGCTGCAGACTTAACATTTGTTATCACAAAAGCTGGACTTGTAGCACCTCCTTCACCAGGTAGTATTTTTGCAGAACTTGCAATGTGTCCAAAAGGTGGTTTCTTACCAGTTATAACTGGTATAGCTGTAGGTACAGTAGTATCGTTTTTTATAGCATCGATTATTCTTAAAAGAAGTAATACTGAAGTTGATGATGATTCATTTGATAATGCTAAGAATTTAGTAGCAGATTTGAAAACAGAAAGTAAAGGGCAAAAAGTTCAGAATGTTGAAAAAACAGAAAAAAAACCTGTAGAAATTCCCAACCTTATAGTATTTGCATGTGATGCAGGTATGGGTTCGTCAGCAATGGGAGAATCTATACTTAAGAAAAAAATTAAGGAAGCAGGATTGAATATAGTTGTTAAACACTCTGCTGTTAATGAAATCCCCAAGGAAGCAGAAGTGGTATTTACACAGGAAAGCCTTGCTGCAAGAGCTGTACAGGTTGTACCTAATGCAAAAATTGTTACTATTAAAAATTTCCTAGATAACACAACTTATAGTCAATTTATTGATTCACTAAAAAAATAATAAAATGAATGGCGGTGGAAACTATGATTGACTTAACTGCCAGACAGAAGTTTGTCTTAAATACAATAATAGAGAAAGGTTCCTTAGGTATTAAGGACCTTTCCCAACAAATTGATGTAAGTAGCAGAACCATATCAAGAGATATTGTGGTAATTAACAAATTTTTATCTGATAGAAATGTATATGTAAATGAGAATAAATCAAGTTTATATATAGAAGGTGAAAAGGAAGCTCTGAAAAGTATTCAACAATCCTTAGGAGGCATTCCACTACAGTGGTTGTTATCGCAAGAGCAGAGATTGCTTCTTATAACAGCACAGCTGCTGTTAGCACATGAACCATATAAATCTGCTTATTTTAGTTATCAGTTTAATGTGGTTGAAGGCAGCATAAGTCTTTATATGGATAAAATTGAACAATGGTTAAATATTCGTAATCTTTCGCTTATTAGAAAAAGAGGATATGGAATAGCTGTTGAGGGTTCAGAATGGAATAAAAGAAGTTCATTTATTGAAGTGCTTTATGAATACAAACCCATTGATGAATTACTTGCATTTATATACGGCAGCAAAAAAGATCAGGCTATAAATGCTTTCTTCAAAACTGTCTTTGGAGAAGAACTTATAACAATTTCAAAAAATTTATTGGAATTGCTTGGTGAAGAAATAGTAACAAATAAGGATGACATTGCTTATTTTGGATCCTTTATTCACATTTTGTTATCCTTAAAAAAGACTAAGCTTAATTCTCCTATAGAACTTCCGGATTATCTTATACAAGATATTTTATCATCTAAAGAATTTTACTTTATTCATGAAATAAAAAAGTATTTATTTTCCTTAAATATAAATTTGGCAGATAGTGAGTTATCCTATGTTGCTATTCAGCTTATGGGAAATAAGTACATTTATAAGACCGGTGGGAAATTTAAAGAATTAGACATTCCTATGGAAATTTTGTCTTCTGAAGTTGTTCATGAAGTAGGTAAAAAATTAAATATAAAAATAGAGTGCGATGAACAATTGATTTTAGGATTATCACAACATTTTAATCCAGCTCTTTATAGAATCAATATGGGTATACAGGTTAAAAATCCTTTGGTGGATGAAATCAAAAACTATTATGGCGATTTGTTTAAAGCAGTTGATTATGCTTGTAGATTAGTTTTTTCAAAATATAACGTTACTATGTCTCAAGATGAAATAGGCTATATAACTATGCATATAGGTGCAGCTATAGAAAGAAGCAATGTGCAAAATAATAAACTATCAGTACTTGTAATTTGCCCTAATGGTATTGGTACTGCCAGAATATTATCTAATAAAATTAAGGCAGCAATACCAAATGTAGAATCAGTTACTATATCATCATTTAAAGATTGGCCAGAGGGAAATAGTGACTATGACATAGTTTTATCAACAGTTAATATTGATGGTAAAGCGGATAACCAAAATATAATAACCGTGTCACCTTTTTTACAGAATGAAGATGTAGATAAAATTAATAGCTTCATAAAGAAACGAAACTTGGATAACAGTATATTTAACAATATTACATCTTTACCTGATATTGAAAAAATCAAAGATCCTATAATAATAGATGAATACAACCAGGTTAACAATATACTGAAAAATCTACAACTTGAATTTATTGATACTGATTCCTTCAGCACGTTAGTTATGTCAATAGTGGAAAGTTTGTTTGATAATAAATTGATAAGTAATGAAGAAGAAATTAAGAATTTAATATTTAAACGAGAAGAACTGGGAAGTGTGGTTATTCCAAATTCTCATATAGCATTGCTGCACACCAGATCTGATACTGTAAAAAATCCTTTTGTAGGAGTATATAGATTAAAGCATTCTATACAACTAAAAAGCAGTGGATTTGAAGATGAAAGTGTTGATACCTTTATAGTATTGTTAGCACGAAAGAATGAGTACAGCTATGTCCTTGAGAAAATGGGGAAAATAAGCATTGCTTTAATTGAAGATAAAAATTTTACTGAAATATTAAGACTAGGAGATATTAAAGATCTACGTAATTCTATAATTAAAATATTAAATCAGGAGGAAACTTAAATGGAATTAACAGTTTTAAATGAAAAGAATATTATGTTAAATGTAGCAAAAGAAACAAAAAATGAGGCTATCGAGAGGGTTGGGAGCCTTCTCGTACAAAATGGATATGTAGAAAAAGAATATATAGAAGGAATGAAAAAAAGAGAAGCAGACATAACAACTTATATTGGTAATGGTATAGCAATCCCCCATGGGATGAATCAATATGTTAAGTATATTAAGGAATCAGGTATAGTTATAGCTCAATATCCTAATGGAGTAGACTTTGGTGAAGGGAATACTGCTTACCTTGTTATAGGAATTGCAGGAAAAAATGATGATCATATGACTATACTTTCTAAAATAGCAATTGCATGTCACGATGAAGAAAATGTAAAGAAACTAATAGAGTCAAAAGATAAAAGCAAAATGATAAACATTATTATGAAATGTGATATCTAAAAAAATAGTAATGAATGGAGTGAAATTATGATTATAACAGTTACACTCAATCCTGCTGTTGACAAAACAATAGAAATAGATAATTTTTGTGTAGGTACTGTAAATAGAATTTCATCAGCTAGGCTTGATGCTGGTGGTAAAGGTATAAATGTATCTAAAGTTATACAAAGTTTAGGAGGCAGAAGTAGAGCAGTTGGGATACTTGCTGGAAATAATGGAAGATTTATAAAAGAGTATTTAGATTCTATGGAAATAGAAAATGATTTTGTATTTATAGATGGTGAAACGAGAGTTAATACAAAAGTGGTGGATAGGGTAAAACATACTAACACTGATATAAATGAAAGTGGTCCTCAAGTATCTGATGAAAATCTTGACAAGTTAAGTAATAAGCTTTACAAGGACTTGGGAAAAAGTTCATTGATAGTTTTCTCAGGTAGTGTTCCACAGAACGTTGACAAAAGAATATATAAAACATGGATTGAACAAGCCAAGGATAAAGGAATAAAGACAATTTTGGATGCTGATGGTGAATTGTTTAAACAAGGTATTAAAGCAGGGCCATATCTTGTAAAGCCTAATATTAACGAACTCGAAGCTTTATTTGCACAAAAAATTAATAGTGTAGATGAAACATTAAAATTATCAAGAGGGTTGCTTGACTATGGTATAGAAATTGTAGTGGTTTCCCTTGGAGCTGATGGAGCGCTGTTTGTTAGAAAAAATTCATCAATTCTAGCAAAAGGGATAAAAGTAGAGGTTAAAAGTACAGTTGGTGCTGGTGATTCAATGGTAGCAGCACTTGCACTGGCAATAGATAAGGGATACGACTTTGAAAAAGCTGTAAGACTTTCAGTGGCGTGTGGTACTGCCAGCGTTATGACATCTGGTACACAGGCAGCAGACCTTGATACTATTACCACATTTGAAAATATGGTTGAATTTCAATATATAAATTATTAAGAAAAGTATAGTTTAAAGCAAGTTACAAATAAAGAAATTTAAAAATATTTATCTTAAAATTAGGAGGAATTTATTATGAAAACTAAAGCAGTAAGACTTTATGGCAAGAAGGATTTAAGATTAGAAGAATTTGAATTACCTGAAATAAAAGATGATGAAATATTAGTACAAGTTATTACAGATAGTTTATGTATGTCTTCATATAAAGCAGCCATTCAGGGTGAAGATCACAAGAGAGTACCTAATGATGTAGCTAAGAATCCTGTAATAATAGGACATGAATTTGCAGGTAATATAGTAAAAGTTGGTGCTAAATGGAAAGAGAAATTTAAGGAAGGCGAAAAGTTTGCTATACAGCCAGCTTTAAACTATAAGGGCAGCCAGGCATCACCTGGATATTCATATTCTTACTTTGGAGGAGATACTACTTATACTATAATACCTCAAGAGGTTATGGAATTAGGATGTCTTTTACATTATAATGGTGAATCCTATTATGAGGCATCATTAGCAGAACCAATGTCTTGTATAATAGGAGCATTCCATGCTAACTATCATACAACACCAGGAAAATATGAGTACAGCATGGGAATCAAAGAAGGTGGAAAGATGGCGATTCTTGCAGGGACAGGCCCAATGGGACTTGGCGCTGTAGAATATATACTTAATTGTGATAGAAGACCATCATTATTAGTAGTAACAGACATAGATAATAAAAGAATTGAAAGAGCAAAATCTATATATGAAAATGCAAAGAAAAATGGTATTGAATTAATATTTGCTAATACTAAAGAAATAGAAGATGTTCCTGCATATCTAAAGGAAATTTCTGGTGGTACAGGCTATGATGACGTATATGTTTATGCTCCAGTAGAGCCACTGTTAGAACAAGCGGATAAGATATTAGCTAGAGATGGCTGCTTGAATTTCTTTGCAGGACCAACGGACACAAAGTTCTCGGCAAAATTTAATTTTTACAATGTACACTATTCATCAACTCATATTGTTGGTACAAGCGGTGGAAACACAGATGATATGATTGAATCTCTAAAAATGACTGAGGCAAACTTAATAAATCCTGCAGTTATGGTAACTCATATAGGAGGGCTTAATTCAGTATCAGAAGCCACTTTAGATCTTCCAAAGATACCAGGAGGAAAGAAACTTATATATACCAATATAGATTTAGAACTTACAGCAATAGATGATTTTGAAGAAAAGGGGAAGGAAAATCCTGTTTTTGCAAAATTGGATGAAATAGTAAAGAAGAATAATGGTTTATGGTGTGCAGAAGCAGAGAAGTATTTACTTTCAGAATTAAGTTAATATTAAAAAGAAATGAGGATGATTTTTGATCATCCTCAGATTGTTCAAGAACCCAGCACTTTTAAAAGTGCTGGGTAAAATTATCGATTCTAATTTATGCGGTAGTATTTATAGAAAATATCAACATCTTCAAATATTTGTAAATAGTTGTTTCGTAAAATCAAAAAAATGTGCGATAGCACTCTGGCTATCTTTTTCATATTCTGAACTGCTGCCGTAAGTAGGCATTGTTCAGAAACTTTTTTGATTCCACGCAAACGAGCATAGCGTAGACCATGAAGATTTTTTGAATCTGCAAAGCTACGCTCAATTTTTTCTTTTCGTCTATTATATATACTTTTTCCTTTTTCTGTCTTGGTAAACTTAAAAACTTCTTCTTTATAGTCCTCCCAAACATGGCGTCTAATAGTTCTAAAGCTTGCTTTATCTGAAGTTAAACATTTATCTCTATATTTACAGTTTGTACAATTATCTGAATTACTAACATATTCTTTATAGCCTTGTCTATTGGTTGTTTTATATTTTAATAGGTACTTATTTTCACAAACATAACCATCTAAATCTTTAACATACTGAAATCTATATTTTGTAAATTTGCCTTTAACGTGCGGTCCTAGTCTAAAGCCTAAAACGGCCTTATAACTTTTCTCAGAAAGTTTTTTACAAATTGGATTAGTTGAATAACCAGCATCAGCAACTACATATTTTGTGTGAAAATTAAACTTTTCTATTTGTGTTTTTAATCTATCAATATAAGGATCTACATCATTAATATTTCCTGGAGTTACGTAGACATCAGTTATTATATTGTATTTGCCATCTACTGTTCTATGATCCAAATAGAAGAAACCTTTCGGTTTACCTTCTCTAACCATGTATCCACTTTCAGGATCTGTAGTGCTTACTTTTATTTCTTTAGTTTCAGCTATTTTTTCTTTTTTTTTAAAGGTTTTTTTCCATGTTCTATTCTATCTTTATCAATATCTTTTTCCAGTTGTTCAAGATATCCTTTAGTTGACTGAGTAATTATTTCTTTAGTAAACTTATTTTTATTAGCGTTAGCTTTTAAGTGAGTTGAATCTGTGTATAAAATTTTACCATCTACTAATTTTTTATTTATAGCTTGAAGTACAATATTATCAAATATCTTTTGATATATATTGGTATCTTTAAATCTTGCTATTCTATTTTGACTTATAGTTGAATGACTTGGAATTTTATCTGTAAGATTATATCCCAAAAACCATCTATAAGCTACATTAACTTCAATATCTTTAACAAGCTGACGTTCTGAACGTATACCAAATAGATATCCAATAAAAAGCATTTTAAATAAGACTACTGGATCTACTGATGGCCTACCATTATTGTGACAATATAAATCTTTTATTAGTTCTCTTATAAAAGAAAAATCAATATATTTATCTATTTTTCTAAGGATATGGTTTTTGGGAACTAAATTTTCTATATAAACTAATTCTAATTCATTTTGTTTTTCTGAATTATTTGTAAGCATATATTACCTCCGTAAAAACCCTATCGGGTTAATTTTATCTATATTATATATTCGACATTTATACAGAAAATCCTTTTTGAATCAAAAAAATCCCTATCGGGCAAAAAATTAAAAGAGCTGCTGACAAAATATGTTTATCAACAGCCTGAGGATGATTTTTGATCATCCTCATTTCTTTTATGTTTATAGACTACAAGATTATATATGAATTATTCAGTTCGATACATTATGTAAAAATGTTGAATTTGTGGAGTAAGTCTCTAATTGACAAGAAAATGCCAGCAGGATGGACATCTAGTTACAAATAAAGTAGTATAATCATCACCATACAAAAGATCACTAAGTATTTATTACTCCTTAGTGATTTTTATTTACGCAAATATGTATAAAATTTGGGAGGATAACATTATGGTTAATAAAAAAAGATTATTGCAAATTCTTTTAGTAGGGATTTTTATAATTTTGGTTACAACTACAGCTTTTTTTAAATATAACAAAGAAAAGAATGCGGCAGAGATACCAAAAAATAAAAGTAAAACAGTGCTTGCATTTACAACCTATTACTACCCTGATGATAAATCTTCTTATAATAAAATGATACAAAATGCTGGTTCAATAAGTAGTATAGCTACAAACACTCATACTGTAGATATTAAAGGAAATTTATCTGGTAATGTTCCTAAGCAACAAACAGAATATGCTAATTCTAATAAAATTAAAACTTTAGCAATGATAACAAATAATTTTAATGGTAATAATTAAGATAGAACTCGTGTTAAGATTAATTTATTAAAGGAGTGGTGTAATGAAGGATTTAGAAACAGATTGTAATTTCAAAATAATAATACCTGATGATGTGCAAAATGAAATAGAAGAAAGATTAATTCTTTGTGAGGATGTAAAAAAAACGATCATTAATGCACAAGAAAATAAGGAGAGATTTTTAAACACAGAAAATTCACATTATTTGGCAAGAATGAGAATTGGTAATGTAACCTATTGGGTGGAATATGAACATAAGGATAGAGAATTGCTTGTTCATAATGTTTATACACATAGAATGGAAGTTATAGAGAATTAATTAAAATTTATGACCATAATTAATATATCAAATTAATATTTCTTACTCTCCTTTAAATATTGTAGAATTTTGGCTCTTCATGTCTTTTAACGTTAATAAAACGTTTTTTATCCATCTTTGCACTTATTGTATAGTAATGCTGCAATATCAAAATATAGATAAACTAAAGAAGATGTTAAAAACAGTAGTTTGAAAATTACTAAAAATAAAAAAATAAATAAATTTTATTTAAAAATTCAATTTACTGAATTTACTTTACAATATTCCCTTTAATATTTTACTAAAGTATTGTATAATTATAACAAGGTTAAGTATTATATGTAAATTAAAAGGAGATTTTGCCATGATTATTAAGATTGTTTCAGGAATCCTTATGGCTTTTACCTTGTTTTTTGTATTTGTTTTTTTTCAAGATTACATGAAAACAAAGAAAGAAGGAAGACTTGAGGAAGGCGGCAATTGGTTAGTTTATGGAATAGTAGGTTTAATAGCAAATTTCTTTGATACCTTGGGAATTGGAAGCTTTGCACCTACCACTGCAGTTTACAAATTTTTAAAGCTTGTGGATGACAGAATAATTCCAGGTACTTTGAATGTTGCAAATTGTGTTCCAGTAGTGACAGAAGCACTTATATTCATGACTGTTATTAAAGTGGATATAACTACATTGGTTACAATGATTTTGGCAGCTACTGCAGGATCCTATTTTGGAGCAGGAATAGTATCCAAGCTACCGAAAAAAAAGGTTCAGATTGGCATGGGAATAGCCCTTCTGATTGTTGCATTTGTAATGTTGTCCGGATTGCTAAATATAATGCCTATAGGAGGAACAGCAACATCACTTACAGGAGTTAAACTAATAGTAGGTCTTATAGGTAACTTTATACTAGGAGCTTTAATGTGTATAGGAATAGGAAATTATGCGCCATGTATGGCTTTAGTGTTTGCACTAGGAATGTCTCCTAAGGTAGCTTTTCCTATAATGATGGGTTCGTGTGCATTCCTTGAGCCTGTAGCGGCTATAAAGTTTATTAGAGAAGGAGCTTATCATAGAAAGGTATCTTTGGCTACAAATCTTTTTGGTATTATAGGTGTTCTAATTGCTGCTTACATTGTTAAGGAATTACCGCTTACCATGTTAAAATGGGTGGTAGTGTTCGTAATTGTATTTACATCCATCATTATGTTTAAATCTGCAATGAAAAAGAAGGTTGAATAAACCTTCTTTTTAAGCTAATTTTTCATTTTTTTGTTCCTTACTCCATAAGTAGATAGAATACATGCTTATCAAAACTATAATAGTTGAAATTATTATTGTATTGTTAGATGATGATATAATACTATCTCCAAGAAAGCTATAAAGTATCATCATTGGTATATTAGCAGCTATTATTGTTAAAATGAATTTTCTATAATTTAATCCTGTGGAGCTAGCTAAGAAACAAGCTGCATCTGAAGGAGCTATTGGACATAAAATACCTATAGCTAATATTTTTGTGTTGTTTCTAAGTAATAATTCGTAAAACTTAGGATATTTTTTTGTAAGATAATTCTGAATACCCGAACTAACTAAAATTTTTGAGGTTATGTAAACAATAGTTCCACTTAGTATAACTGAAATAAGAGTAAAAGCAAACCCTTGGGTAGGAGTAAATATCATTCCTCCTAGAATCATAAATACTGCACTAGGAATTAATGCCACTATTCTTAATGAAGATAAAGTAATGAATATTAATGCTTTATAATTGCCGCAGTTGCTAAAGAATTTATTTAAATCATCTAAATTTCCAGTGAATAAATTTAATCTAAATATTTTATATATTAAAGCTGTCCAAATAGCTATTATTAAAAATCTGCTTATTCTTTTCATATTAAAAGCCTCCCATTTGTATTTTTTTATTTAAAACTTTCTAAGTAAAGATTCTTCCTTTAGTATAAAAGAAAATTATTACAGTTCTGTTACGGTACAATGACAATATTTTATATTTTCAAAACTTTATTTAGCTTTACCCAAAAATATAACTTGAGCATAACAAAGAATTTTCTTTAATTGTTAATAAAAATTACCCTGTATGATAGCACAGTTTTTTATATGCCTATCTTGCAGGGTACAGTTTAATATTTTAGTAATTATAGGTCTAATCTAATTTTATATTCTTTAAGCCAGGTGTTGATTTGTATTAAATAAGCTAATAACTGAGGACCTCTCATAAGCTGTCCAAACCAAGGAGCTTTAAAGGATGCACCGCCAGTTTCTATTAAAGTTGATACTGCCTCTTTGTCTATTAAAGGAATAATTGGAGAAGATTTATCCTTTAATATATCAGCCATCCATTGCTGAACTATTTTAGTATACATAGGATTATGAGTTTTTGGATAAGGACTCTTTTTTCTATAGATTATATCATCTGGTAAGATTCCCTTTAAGGCTTTTCTTAAAATACCTTTTTCCCGATCTTTATAGAATTTTATATGAGATGGTATATTGAATGCATATTCTACTAATCTATAGTCAGCAAAGGGAACTCTTACCTCTAAGCTATTTGACATGCTCATTCTATCTTTTCTGTTTAAAAGTGTAATCATAAACCATTTAATGTTTAAATAGAATAATTCACGCATACGACGATCTAGTTTTGATTCTCCATCTAAATAAGGAACTTCCTTTAAAGAATTTTTATATTGACAATCTAAATAGCCTTCTAAGTCTAATGATTTTAAATCTTCGGATAATATCTCTTTTCTAGCACCTACAGACTTTGACCAAGGAAACGTATTGGCACTAATGTCTTCAGGTCTTCTGAACCAAGGATATCCACCAAAAATTTCATCTGCACATTCACCAGATATTGCTACTGTAGCATGTTTTCTTATTTCTTTACAGAAGAGATATAGAGAAGAATCGATGTCAGCCATTCCAGGCAAATCATAAGCTCTTACAGAATCTACTAAAGCTGAAGCTAAATCTTCGCTGCTATTGACTACAACGTGATGATTACTCTTTATATATTTTGAAGTTCTTTGTGCCCATACTTTATCAGAAGTTGGTTCAAATTCGTTAGCTTCAAAATATAAGTCGTTATCTTCATAATCTATAGCATAAGTGTTTAATGTATTACCTTGCTTTTGAAATTCTTTTGAAGCTATGGCAGATATGGCACTTGAATCCAAACCACCTGAAAGAAAAGTACAAACAGGTACATCAGCTACTAATTGACGTGTTATGGCATCAACTAAAAGACTTCTTAAATGATAAGCTGTAGCTTCTTCATCTTCTTTATGCTCAAAACAGTGTAGTTTCCAGTATTCTTCAAGCTTTAGACCATATTTATTATACATTAAACAGTAAGCTGGTGGAACTTCCTGTATATCTTTGAAAACTCCGCTGCCTAAAGCTCGAGCTGGTCCTAGTGCAAAAACTTCTGTTAAACCTTCTCTAGTTAGTATAGGTTCTACCATTGGGTGGGCAAGAAGAGTTTTAATTTCAGAACCAAATATTAGAGAATTATCTTTTAAAGTATAAAATAAAGGTTTAACACCTAAAGGATCTCTTGCAAGAAAAATACTTTCATTAGTTTCGTCTAATACGGCAAATGCAAATATACCATTTATCTTTTTTACACAATCCGCACCCCAGTGAATATAGGAAACCAATAACACTTCCGTATCAGAATAAGAATCGAACTTGTATCCTTCATTTAAAAGAATTTTTCTAAGATCCTCAGTATTGTAAAGTTCACCATTATATATGATTACATATCTATTACCATTTATGATTTTAGTCATTGGTTGAGCGCCACCACTAGGATCCACCACCACAAGTCTTCTATGACCTAGTAGGGTATTTGTAGATATATAATAACCTTCATCATCTGGTCCTCTTTTTTTTAACGTACGAGTCATATTTTTAATAATTTCCGTTTTTTCTGAAATATTTTTTTGAAAGTTTACCCAGCCTGCAATTCCGCACATTTCGTTTTCCTCCTAAATAATAAATTATAAAACTGTATGATTATAATTTATGAATTTACAATATCATGTGTTACAAAATCCAATATAATGTAAATGGTATAAACAAAAGAAAAAAATCTGTTAATGAGGTATCATCAACAGATTTAAATGTATAGAAAAAATATTATAAATTTTATTTAATTTTAACAAGTATATAAAAATTAATTTCTTTGGCATTAATTTCTCTATTTGAATCATTTTTGCTACCAGATATATTCAAAAATATAAATTTAACTTTAACTTTTTCATTTTCTTCAGTTAATGTCATTTCATCAGGTGATAATGTATTTTCATTTGAAAGCATGCCATATTTATCAATGAGATTTTTTGCAAAAGAACTTAAATTTTTAGAGTAAATTTCATTGCCTTTATAAATTATCTTTGCAACAGAGGTTTCATAGTTATAAGAAGCACTTAAAGGTGAAATAGAAGTGCTTTTGCCATTTTCCAGACTCCTCATATCAAAAAGATAATCATATCCAGTTATATCAATGGATTTTTCTGATTGGTTGCTTATAAAATTAAAGTATCCTATATAGGAACCATAATTTTGAGGTACAAAAGAAAATCCAAATAAATTGTTCATATCTTCTAATTTAAAACCTTTAGGAATATATTTAACTTCTTCAAGGATATGATTTTTATTAAAATAATCAAGTATACTGCTAATTTCAGATTTATCTTCCTTAGAAATATCAGGAGAACTTTGAATCTTTCCATTTTTGATCATATTATCTTTTAGAAGAATTTTTTCAAGTCTATTATTTTGGCTGATTTTTGAAATAGAGTAACTACTAAAAGGTCCAAATACTGAAATTAAAGCTACTATGGAAAGAGTAAAAGGAATTAATATGTTTCTAATTTTTTTAATAAATGATAAATACAACATTATAAAAAATAACCAAATACCTAATATAAGGACAAAATATCTTTTTTCTGTTACTCCATAGGCATTTAGGCGTATAGATATGGAAATAAACATCATTACAATAAGAGGTAAAATTATTTTAGGAAAGATTTTAAAAAAATTATTTTGCCAGGAACTATGATTTTTTATAGGAGTAATAAAAAATAAAACTATTGTAACAATAACTGAATACCACAAAACCAAATGTGAAACTAAGCCAACAGGCCATTGTTTTGTTATTATTATTTTACCAAAGTATATATATAATATTATTGTATATACAGTTAAAAGAGGCATTACAATATATAAAAGCAATATTTTTAAAAGCTTTGGATAAGATTTCACGGATATTTCTTCCTGTTTAAATGGTATTCCTGAAAGAAAGTATAATAGTGAAAATACAAATACTACAAATAACCATGTGTAATAATAAATTTTTCCTAAGATTTTTATACCAAGCAATTTATCCATTGTAAATAAAATTGCAGAAAGTCCTAAGTATAATACAATTGAATAGATTATGGTGATAAAAAATCCCGTAAATATGGTTATGACATACATTTCAAATTGTTCTTTTTTTAAAAAATAGGGGATGAATAGAAAAGCTAAATATAATGCAATGCTTACACCAATATATCTTGTAACAGGAACCATATCTATAGTTTTTAAAAATAAAAAATAATAAGCAATTAAAAATAAAACTCCGCATAAGTAAGCTAAAGCGAGCTTAAACATGCTTTTTTCATTTGTTTTTTCAAAGAAAAGTTTTATGCAAAGTGAAATGGGGATTCCTAGTGCCAATGACATAGCAACTCTAGCTAGGGTATTTTCTTTAGGAGTAGTTTCAGATATTATTATAAGTGTTAAGAAAACAGAAAATGAGAACATTATTGTTAAAGGAAATCTCTTAAGACTTAAATACAGACCAGCTAAGATATTTTTAACATATTCCATAAATTTCATAATATCATCTCCTTGCTATCATAATTTTAATTAACTATTATTTTATATTATACCTGATATTAATAGAATTAATATATTAATTACTGTACAAAATTCCAATGTATTTGTGCTATTTAATAAATGCATTGGAATTTTTGTAATTAAATATAGTGTTTATATATAAGTTTACTTAAAAGTTTTTTCATGATTTGTGATAATGATATTATGCTAAAAAATATTTGTGCAATTGACCTATTAGGAGCGTTTGATAAATAATTATGTGTATGATAAAATCTGAGCTAAAGTTAACTTAAAAGGAATTAATTTGTATTTATTTTCCGAATTATACTAAGGGGGATATAGTTATTATGAATTTATTAAAAAATGTAAAAGTAAAAGTAAAAGTAATTTTAGCCTTTGTAATAATAAACCTGCTTATAATAGCAATAGGTTTTAGCAGTTCCAAAGATTTATCAATTGTGGGAACAAATTCTGATAATATGTATAATAATAGTTTACAAAGTGTTTATATGCTTACTGATATAAAGCAAAATTTAACCAGAGTTGAATATGATTTAATGAGACTAATTTATGTGAAAGATGCTTCAGAAAAAGCTAGTTTAAAAAAAGAATTGCAATTAGAAGTAGATGAAAATAATGGATATATATCAAAATATGAAAAACTTTCCATGAATAAATCGGAAAAACAAAATTGGCCTAAATTTAAAAGCGATTTAGACCAGTGGAGAACTTCAAGAGCTGGTGTGGTTAAATATATAGATGAAAATAAATTTCAGGAAGCTTCAAATGAGCTTGAAAAATTGAATCCTATTGGTAAAGATTTGTTTAAAAATTTGGATACAGTTATAAATTCCAATCTGAAGGATGCAAATGAAGCTAATACAAATAACCATTCAATATTTATTGCAGCCAATAGAAATATTATTATATTTACATTGATTGGATTAGGCCTAGCTGTAATACTTGGATTTATTATGTCAAAGGATATAAATAGTGCCTTATCAAAGATGATGAATCTATCAGAAAGTTTGGCTGAATATGACTTATCTAATGAATTTAAACAAACTAGAAATGATGAATTTGGGAAAGCTTTTGGATTACTTCTCAAGGCTCAAAATAATATTAAAGAACTAGTAACTACAATTATGAATAATACTGAGGATATTAGTAATTCTAGTGAAAAGCTCTCAGTTACAGTTGAAGAAATAACCTCAAAATTTGAAAATATTAATAATGCAACAAAACGTATAGCAAATGGTGTGCAGGAAACAAGTGCATCTTCAGAGGAAGTCAGTGCTTCTATAGAAGAAGTTAATTCCAATATTAATGAGTTATCTGCTAAAGCAGTGGAAGGAAGTAACAATGCAAGTGAATTTAAAGATAGAGCTTCTGATATAAGAAAAAAGGGCAGTGCATCTATAGAAGAAACAAACAGATTATATGAACAGAAGGAAGAAAGGATACTTAATGCCATAGAAGCAGGTAAAGTAGTAGAAAATATAAGATTAATGGCAGATACTATTGGCAGTATAGCAGAGCAGACAAACTTACTTGCTTTAAATGCAGCTATAGAAGCAGCACGAGCAGGAGAAAATGGAAAGGGTTTTGCAGTAGTTGCTGAAGAAGTAAGAACTCTTGCAGAACAATCAGCTGAGTCGGTAGTAGGTATTCAAGATACCATTTTAAAAGTTCAAGAAGCATTTAAAAATCTTTCTGGAAATAGTAGTGAAATTTTAAAATTTATAAATGAAGATGTAAATGTTCAACTTAAAGCTTTTGGGGAAATGGGTAACCGATATTATAACGATTCGGACTTTGTTAGCAAAATGTCAGAAGAAATAGCATCTATGACAGAAGAAATTAATGTTACTGTAGGTCAAGTAAGTTATGCAGTAAATAGCATGGCTGTAAATGCACAAGAATCTTCTGAAAATATAGTTGCTATAGAAAATAGTATTAGTGAAGCTGCTGAAGGTATTAATAAAGTAGAAAAAACAGCTCAGGGACAAGCTGAACTTGCTAAGAAGCTTAATAGTATGGTACAGAAATTTAAAATATGATAATTTAATAGAATTAGGATAATATTTAAGTTTTATCCTAATTCTAAATTGAATTTAAGTTAAATTTTTATTGGTAGTAAAAAATTTATACATTTTAATCAAATCCATATGATTGGTAGTCTTGGAATCATATTTTCCAATTTTAAAGGCAGTGTCTACAGAAAATCCTACTAGGAATGCCATAACTAATGTTCCAACACCTACAGGCCCACCTAAAAAGTATCCTATAATAAGCACGGATATTTCAATAAATCCTCTTATTACCCAAATTGGTTTGTTTAACTTTTTTACCAGTCCTTCCATTAAGCCATCTCTTGGACCAGCTCCAAGCTCAACTCTTAAGTAGAAAAATGATCCAAAGCCTGTAAGGACTATTGCAAACAAAAGCATAAAAAATCTTTCTGGAATACTATTTGGAGTCCTTATAATTCCTAATTTATCAATGAAATCAATAAATATACCTATAAAGTACATATTAAAAATGCTTCCTATACCAGGAACTATACCTAGAAAGCATGAAATGAATATTATAATAAGTCCAACAATTTGAGAAATTTCACCAAGAGTAAGGTGAGTATTGTAAACAATTCCCATATGCAGTACGTCCCAAGGTGCTACTCCTAGATTTGAATATACTGTTTCTAATGTAGCTATAGAAAAAAGTATAAATCCTAAAAATAAAGAAGGCATTTTTAAAAGTAATTGTATCCATTTATTATGACTTTTAACTTTAAAATTAAATTTCATTTTAAATTAAACTCCTTTTTATCATATTAACTAAAATTTATTAATATTTTTATTATACTCTAAGAAATTGTATATGTTAATTGTTCTTTTTTATATTTAAGTTGATGTAAACCATTATAAAGTGAATAAGGTAATAATATGGAGTAAAAAGCTTGTTAATGCTATAATTAAAGTAAAAAATGGGAAAACTAATTGAGAAATTTCCTAAGTACTAAATTATAGAAAAGGAGCAGAATTTTATATGGCACAGATAAAAAAAAGAGATGAAATATCACAACAAGATAAATGGAAGGTAGAGAAAATATATGAAAATGTGGAAAGCTGGGAAAAGGATTTTGAAAAGTTAAAATCCATGGCACCAAAATTAAGTGAATACGCTGGTAAATTATTAAAGGGTGAGAAGCTTTTAGAATATTTTAAGTTGGATGAAGAAGTTTCAAGATTGGCAGGAAAACTAGCTATCTTTGCCCATATGAAAAGTGATGAAGATACTGCTAATCCTACTTTTCAAGTTTTAAGAGATAAAATATATGCATATAGTGCTGAAATACAAAGCATGGAAGCTTTTTTTATTCCTGAAATATTGAGTTTAAAAGAAGGAACAATAGATAAATTTATAGAAGATATTCCAGAACTAAATATGTATAAATTTTTATTAGAAGAAATTTTGAAAGAGAAGCCTCATGTTTTAAGTGTAGAACAAGAAGAACTTATAGCTTCTGTATCGGATTGTTTGAATGCTCCAGAGAAAGTTTACAGCATGCTGTCTAATGCAGATATGACTTTCCCAAAAATAAAAGATGAAAAGGGTGAAAGTGTTGAACTTACTGATGTAAACTATTCAAGTTTTATAAGGTCTAAAAATAGAACAGTTAGAGAAGAAGCATTTAAAGCTTTATTTAACACTTATAAGAAATATAAAAATACTTTAGCTACATCACTTACTTCAAATATAAAAAATTTTGTATTTATATCAAAGACTAGAAAGTATAAGAGTTCTATGGAATGTTCATTAAAGCCTAATGATATTTCTATAGAGGTTTACAATAATACTGTTGATACTATAAATAATAATTTAAAATCATTATATAGATATGTAAGTATTAAAAAGAAGCTGTTAGGACTTGATGAAATGCATATGTACGATTTATATGTTCCTTTGATAGATACTGTGCAGGAACATATAGAATATGATGAAGCAGTTAAAACAGTAAAGGAAGGATTAAAGCCCTTAGGAAAAGAATACTTGGATATATTTGATGAAGGAATAAAGGATGGCTGGGTAGATATATATCCAAACAAAGGTAAGAGAGGAGGAGCTTATTCTACAGGGGATTATGATACTATGCCTTATGTGCTTTTAAATTATGATTATAAGCTTACGGATGTTTTTACTTTAGCACATGAAATGGGTCATTCTATACACTCTTATTATTCAAGAAAAAATCAACCTTATATATATTCAGATTATTCTCTTTTCTGTGCAGAAGTAGCTTCAACTACCAATGAAAGCTTATTAATGCATTATTTAATTGATAATGAAAAGGATGAAAGAAGAAAACTTTACCTTATAAATCAAGAATTAGAGCAAATTAGGACTACTGTATTTAGGCAGGTCATGTTTGCTGAGTTTGAAAAAATTACCCATGAAAGTATAGAAAATGGAACTCCGCTTACAGGAGAAGATTTGTGTAAAATTTGGAGAAATTTAAATGAAAGATATTTTGGACCTGATATGATTGTGGATGAAGAAATAGATATGGAATGGTCAAGAATCCCACATTTTTACTCTGACTTTTACGTGTATCAGTATGCTACAGGTTATGCAGCAGCACATTCTTTTGCCAATGCAATATTGAAAAATGGAGAATCTGCTGTGGAAGCTTATAAGGGATTTTTAAAGAGCGGATCTAGTGATTATCCAATAAATGTACTCAAAAAAGCAGGGGTGGATATGACTGCACCTAAGCCTTTAGAGGATACTATAAAGAGATTTGATGAATTACTTGATATGTTAGAAACTGTGTAGGGTAAAAAACTTATATTGTAGGGATGGGGATTTTATGTTAGAAGAATTATTGAAAAATGGTTTAAAAAATTCAGAAGCTAAATATAGTCTGGCAGTAAAAAATTTAAGAAGTAAAGACACTTGTTATATAAACACTCATCAAGTGGTACCTTCTGCCTCTATTATAAAACTTTTTATAATGGCAGAAGCTTTTAACGAGAAGAAGATGGGAAAGTTAAATTTGGATGACATAATAAAAATAGATAATGATAAAAAAGTGCCTTTTAGTATAGTATCTCTTCTAAATTCAGTAGAACAATACAGCATTAAAGATTTAATTACTCTTATGATAATTCAAAGTGACAATACTGCAACTAATGTGCTTATAGATTTTTTAGGCATAGATAATATAAACAATTTTATAAAGGAAAGAGGATTTAAAAATACTGTATTAGGTAGAAAGATGATGGATTTTGAAGGTGTTAAATGTGGAAAAGATAATTATACTTCTGCTCATGATGTATTTTCATTCTTGGAAAAGCTATATAATCACAATTTAGTAGGAGAAGAAGAAGATAAGCTTATGATAGATATTTTGAATCATCAGCTTGATTTTTCTATGATGAGAATGGACATGTTAGATGATTTAAAAATTGCTCATAAAACTGGAGATTTAAATTGTTTAAAGCATGATGTAGGTATAGTCTACAGTGAAAAAGTAGGAGATTATATTTTTGTAATGTTTACTTATGAAGCACAAAGTGATGGATATGCTAGAAAATTAATATGTAAAACTTCAAAGCAAATATATGATTATTTTCAAAAAAACAATTAAGAAAGTGAGAAAAATTAATTATGAAAATTAAAGATATACAAATAGGAAGAATATCAGTTCCATTAAAAACACCTTTTAAGACAGCACTTAGAACCGTGAATAGTGTAGAAGATGTAATAGTAAAAATAGTAACGGATAGTGGAAGCGTAGGCTATGGAGAAGCACCACCTACGGGAGTAATAACAGGTGATACAACAGGAGCTATAATAGGAGCAATAGAAGATCATATAAAGAAGCTGCTTATAGGAAAGAATATAGAAAATTTTGAAGATATTATGATTACTTTAAATAACTGCATGGTAAAAAATACTAGTGCTAAGGCAGCAGTTGATATAGCTTTATATGATTTATATGGCCAACGATATAACGCGCCTTTGTACAAGCTTCTTGGAGGATACAGAAAAGAAATAGAAACAGATATAACTATAAGTGTAAATAGTCCTGAAGAAATGGCTGAGGACAGTTTAAAAGCAGTAAAAAGAGGATATGATACTTTAAAAATAAAAGTTGGGGTAGATTCTTCAATGGATATAAAAAGAATGAAGGCTATAAGAGAAGCAGTAGGGTATGATGTTAGAATAAGAATAGATGCCAATCAAGGATGGAAGCCTAAAGAAGCTGTTTACACTTTGAGAAAAATGGAGGATTCAGGGCTTCAAATAGAATTTGTAGAGCAGCCTGTAAAAGCTCATGATATTGAAGGGTTAAAATTTGTTACAGATAATGTGTCCATACCTGTAATGGCAGATGAAAGCGTATTTTCTCCAGAGGATGCTTTAAAGATAATGCAAATGAGGGCAGCAGACTTAGTGAACATAAAGCTTATGAAAACAGGAGGAATATATAATGCTTTAAAAATTTGTTCAATGGCAGAAATCTATGGAGTATCATGCATGATAGGATGTATGCTGGAAGCTAACGTAAGCGTTACTGCAGCAGTTCACTTGGCAGCTGCTAAAAGTATCATAACTAAAATAGATTTAGATGGACCAGTACTTTGTAGTGAAGATCCTGTAGAGGGTGGAGCTATATTTAATGAAAGAAAAATTACATTGAGTAATGAATGTGGCCTTGGAATAAAGAATGTCAATGGAATTAAGTGGATAAATAATCATATTTAAAATTATAAGGAGAAATTTCATGAAAACCATTGGTATTGTAACAAATAACAAATCATCTGTAGCAAGTTTTATAAGGAAAAATTTGGAAGATATATTTAAAAGTACTATAATAATAAATAATTATTATATAAGTGATTTGAAGGATGATTATATTATAAAAGATGATGTAGTTTTGTTTATGACAAAAGAAAAGAGTTTTCAATGCGAAAAAAATGTTTTGAATAAAGAAAATATAATAGTAATAGAAAGAACATTAAAAGGCAGTGAAATTTATAAGATATTTACCCTTCCCAAGAATACAAAAGTGTTGGTAGTAAATGATGATAGAGAAACTACGATGGAAATGGCATCTTCACTTCACCATATAGGTGTAAATGATTTAGAACTTATTCCTTATGAAGAGGATAAAAATTATGAAGATATAAAAATAGCCATAACTCCAGATGAAGAAGAACATGTACCAGATTGTATAAATACTATAATCAATGTAGGCAATAGACATATAGACATGTCTACTTTTTTAAAAATAATGAATAAGCTTAATATAGAAGATAAAAATGTAAGTGAAAGGCTTATAAAATATTCAGATAACTTAATAAACTTAAATGCAGGAATAAAGGATAGTTATAAGGAACTATTTGTAAAAAAAGAAGAGCTGGATATGGTATTAAATATATCTAAAGAGGGAGTATTGCTTATAAATAATGAAGAAACTATTATATTCTGCAATAATGCTTTTAAAAATATTTTTGATATATATGAAGATATAAAAGGCAAAAAAATGACTTCAGTTTTAGATACAAATATTACAGAAGCATTTAGATGTGAAAATTTAAAGGATGAAATTTTAGAATTTAAAGATAAAAAGATAAATGCTAATAAACAAGTAGTACAATCATTGTCGGAAAATATAGGATTTTGTTTTAATTTGCAGGAAGTTACATATATTAAACAGTTAGAGCAAAATTTAAGCAAAAAGCTTAGAAATAAAGGTTTAGTGGCTAAGTACAATTTTGATTATATAAAAACTTGTTCTATTAGTATGAAGGAATGTATTAATTTAGCTAGAAAAATTGCATCTTCAGACCTTACAGTATTGATTATTGGAGAAAGCGGTACTGGAAAAGAATTATTAGCTCAGTCAATACATAATGCATCGCCGAGAGCTAAACAGCCTTTTGTAGCTATAAATTGTGCTGCACTTCCAGAAAACCTTTTGGAAAGTGAATTTTTTGGATATGAAGGTGGATCTTTTACAGGAGCTTTAAAGGAAGGAAAAATAGGCTTATTTGAACAAGCTAATAATGGTACTATTTTTTTAGATGAAATAGGAGATATGCCCCTGTCGCTTCAAGCTAGAATACTTAGAGTTCTTCAAGAAAGACAAGTTATGAGAATAGGCTCTCAAAGTGTTATAGATATAAATGTTAGGGTAATATCTGCTACCAATAGAAAGCTTATGGAAATGGTTGACCATGGTAAGTTTAGAGAAGATTTGTTTTATAGGCTTAATGTACTTCCGATAAATATACCTCCTCTTAGAGAAAGAAAAGATGATATTATAAGTACAATGGAAGATTTTATAACAAGAAAGGAACTTAAGATTTCTGATGAAGTAAAAAATGTTCTTCTAAACTATAGATGGCCTGGTAATGTTAGGGAGCTTCAAAATGTATCAGCATATATAGAACTTATGAGTGATAGCACAGTGAATTTGGAGAATTTACCTTTTTATATTTTAAATAAGAATATGGATTTTGAAAGGGAATTCCAAATGATAAATAGTAAATGTAACTTAAATAGTGCTGTTCAAATTATCAAAATAGTAGAGGAAAAGAATCATTTAAATGAGGGAGTTGGAAGAAAAAATATTGAAGCTATTTTAAAAGAAAGATACATATCGGTTACAGAAGCTGAAGTAAGGAGAATATTAACTATACTAAATGGATTAAATTTGATAACTTCTAGTGTAGGAAGAAAAGGCAGTGAAATAACAGTAAAAGGGAAAAAATTTATTGAATGGGTAAAAAACAGGATAGATTAATATCCTATTTAACCTAAAAAGAGAAGTAAAATTAAGTTTTACTTCCTTTTTTTATATTAAATACATTTTATTTTTCAGTCAAAAAAGATTTTTAAATAAAAATATTGAAGTGTTTTTTGTGATTGATAATTAAGAAAATTTTGCTTTGAATCAAAATTTACGCTTGAATATACAATGGTTTCAACTATAATTTGTTAGTTTGTTAAAAATATTTTCTATACATTTATTGTAAAATAGAAGTTTAATTACGTTTTTTAGGCATAAAAATTGCTATACAATATAGCATAAGAAATTTAGGGGGATGACATTATGAGAAAACCACTTATAGGGATAGTAGGAAATTTATTAATCGATCAAGGAGGAATGTTTCCTGGATATGAAAGAGCTTATGTAAATAACGATTATGTACAATCAGTTGCAAAAGCAGGAGGATCACCTGTAATATTACCATTAATTTCAGATTATGAAGGAGTAAAAACACAAATAGAAGCTGTGGATTCCATAATAATATCTGGAGGATATGATGTTAATCCATTAATTTATGGTGATGAGCCTTCACAAAAACAGGGATTTCTTTGTCCTGAGCGTGATGAATACGATCTTATGGTTATTAAAGCAGCTATGGAGCTAAATAAACCTATATTAGGTATTTGCAGAGGATTACAAATTTTAAATGCAGCTTTAGGTGGGACCATTTATCAAGATTTATCTCAAATAGGAGGCTGCTATATTAAACATGTACAGGAATCCAGACCAGAAGTGGCTGGACATAGTGTAGAAGTTGTAAATGGAACAAAGTTATATGATATTTTAGGAGAAAAAGTAACAACAAATAGCTTTCACCATCAAGCAGTAAGGGATTTAGCACCAGGCTTTAAAGTAGCAGCTAGAGCAAAAGATGGAGTTATAGAGGCCATAGAAAAAGAAGAAGGCTTTGTTATAGGTATCCAGTGGCACCCAGAAATGATGGCTAGAAAAGACAATGAAATAATGCTTGGTTTATTTAAAAAGTTGGTAGAAATATCAAATAAGGGGGATTAAAAATGGGAAATAGTAAAAAATTAGGGCTATGGAGTATAATACTTCTTGGTATCAATGGTGTAATAGGTACAGGTATATTTTTACTTCCAGGAAAAGCAATGAAACTTATGGGTCCGGGAAGTATTTGGGTGTATTTTTTTGACATGGCGTTAGTTATGGCTATGGCATTGTGTTTTGCAGAAGTTGCAGGCTTATTTAATAAAAATGGAGGACCATATATTTATGCTAAAGAAGCTTTTGGTGAATTTGTAGGATTTGAAGTAGGAATTATGAAATTGGTAGTAGGTATGATAGCTTGGGCTACTTTTGCAGTGGGATTTACTACCGCACTATCTAATATTTGGCCAGCAGCATCTAATCCTTTAATTAAAAATTCAATACAAATAGGTATAATTTTAGTTTTATCAATTATAAATATTTTAGGAGTCGATTTTGCAAAAAATTTAAATAATATAATGACTATAGCAAAACTTGTACCACTAGTGTTATTTATAGCAGTAGGTATTTTCTTCATAAAAGGAGGAAACTTTGTACCTATGTTTCCAAATAAAGTAACATCATCAAGTTTTGGTGCTACGGCAATATTAATATTCTTTGCTTTTACTGGTTTTGAAGCTATAGCAGTAGCAGCTGAGGATATGGAAAATCCTAAAAAGAACTTACCTATAGCAATTATGATAACTATGTTTTTGGTATCAATAATATATATACTAATTCAAGCAGTATCTATAGGAACATTAGGTGCAAAGCTTGCAGCAAGCAGCACTCCAGTAGCACAATCAGCAGCTACATTTTTAGGAGGTTTTGGAGGACTTTTAGTTACAGTTGGTACTTTAGTATCCATAGGTGGTATAAATATAGCAGAATCTTTTATACTTCCAAGATCAGCTGTGGCTTTAGCTGAAGATGGACTTTTACCTAGAATTATAGCTAAAAAAAATAAAGCAGGTACTCCTTATATAGCAAGTATAGTAACTGCAGTTTTAACTATTCCTATTGTGATGACAGGAAGTTTTACACAACTTGCAGCAATAAGTGCAATTTCAAGATTTACTCAATACATACCAACTTGTCTTGCTGTTATAATTTTTAGAAAAAGAGGAATGAAATCTACTTTTAAAGTACCTTTTGGACCAGTTCTTCCTATATTATCTGTAGGTATTAGTTTTTGGCTTTTAACTCAAGCAACTAAAGTTCAGATTATATGGGGACTTGGAGCAATGGTAATAGGAATTCCATTATACTTTATCATGAAGAGTAGTGATAAGAAAATTGATAAATCAAGTAATTGTTAGTTTAATGCAAAACTATCAATGTTGAACTTAATAAAAATAATGCGAAGCAAAACTTCGCATTATTTTTCTATATTATTTATTGTAAATATAGAATAAATAGACTTAATACGTTTCATATTGACAAAAGGCAATTTTAAAAATAAAATAGTAATATCATAGTGATTTACTCTGAATTATTTTTGGAAATTGTTACTATATTAAATAAAAGTTTAGGGAGACGATAAATTTATGTCTAGAGAAGTTTACATGGATCATGCAGCTACAACTTATATGAAAGAAGAAGTTATTGAAGAGATGAAGCCTTATTTAACAGATTATTTTGGTAATCCTTCATCTATATATAAAATATCTAGAAAAACTAAAATGGCTATAGATGAAAGCAGAATGAGAATAGCTCAGGCCATAAATGCCAATGCAGATGAAATATATTTTACTGCAGGAGGTTCTGAAGCTGATAACTGGGCTTTAAAAGGTACAGCTTTAGCAAATAAAGATAAAGGAAATCATATAATAACTACATCTATTGAGCATCATGCAATACTTCACAGCTGTGAATATTTAGAAAAGTTAGGTTTTGAAATTACTTATTTACCTGTAAATAAATTTGGAATAGTAGATGTGGAAGATGTTAAAAAGTCTATTACAGATAAAACTATATTAGTGTCTATAATGTTTGCTAATAATGAAATAGGCAGCATACAGCCTATAGAACAAATAGGAAGTATATGCAAAAGTAAAGGAATTATTTTTCATACAGATGGAGTTCAAGCCGTAGGCAGTATACCTATAGATGTTAAAAAAATGAATATAGATTTACTTTCAATGGCTTCACACAAATTTTATGGTCCAAAAGGTGTGGGTGCACTTTATATGAGAAAGGGCATAAAAGTAGATAATTTAATTCATGGTGGAGCACAGGAAAGAGCTAAAAGAGCTGGTACAGAAAATGTTATGGCCATTGCTGGCATGGGAAAAGCCATAGAATTGGCAGATCAAAATATGAAAGAAGAAAAGAGAAGGTTGAGCTATTTAAGAGATAAAATGATTAATGAGCTTTTAAATATGCCAGAAACTAAGTTAAATGGAGCAGAAGGAGAAAATAGATTGCCAGGAAACGTAAATGTAAGTTTTGAGTCTGTAGATGGTGATACGCTGCTTATGCTTCTGGATAGTGAAGGTATATGTGCTTCTAGTGGAAGTGCTTGTTCTGCAGGTGCTTTGGAGCCATCTCATGTTTTAATGGCTATAGGATTAAATAAGGATTTAGCTAAAGGTTCCTTAAGACTGACTTTAGGATATAAAACTACAGAAGATGATGTAGAATATGTAGTAAATACAATAAAAGAAGTAGTAAATAAAATTAGAGATAACAAGAAAAAGTGGCAGTAGAAAAAATCACTTGGAATTCTATAGATTATAGTATAAAATGTAGTATTGTAAGTAAATATGTCATTGTAATTATATTAGAAAAAGGTGATAAATATGAATAAAAAAGTTGTAATTGGTATGAGTGGGGGAGTAGATAGTTCTGTTGCAGCATATCTTTTAAAACAGCAGGGTTATGATGTTATAGGAGTGACCATGCAGGTGTGGCAGGAAGATGAAGAATATGAAGCAGTAGAAGGAGGATGTTGTTCTTTAAGTGCTGTAGAAGATGCTAGAAGAGTAGCATACAAGTTAGACATACCTTTTTATGTTATGAATTTTAAAGATATATTTAAAAAGAATGTTATAGATTATTTTATTGATGAATACATGCAGGGAAGAACCCCTAATCCATGTGTAGCTTGTAATAAGTTTATAAAATTTGATGCATTATTAAAAAAGGCTATGGAATTAGGTGCTGATTATGTAGCTACAGGACACTATGCTGTAGTAGAAAAGCATGATAATAGATATCTTTTAAGAAAATCTGAGGATGATAAAAAGGATCAAACTTATGCTTTATATAATCTCACTCAATTTCAATTAGAGCATACTCTTATGCCTTGCGGTGTTTACAAGAAGGAAAGAATAAGAGAAATAGCAAAAGAAATAGGTTTATTAGTTCATAATAAAAAGGATAGTGAAGAAATTTGTTTTATCCCAGATAATGACCATGGTGGATACATAAAAAAGCAGGTTCCGAGTAAGGTCAAACCAGGAAATTTTGTGGATAAAGAAGGAAATGTATTAGGAAGACATAAAGGAATAGTTTATTATACAATAGGACAAAGAAAGGGACTTGGAATAGCTTTTGGTGTACCAATGTATGTAACAGATATAAATCCTTTAAGAAATGAAGTAGTATTAGGAAGCGAAAAGGACATATTTAAGACAGAATTGATTGCAAAGGATATGAACTTTATACCTTTTGACAGTCTTCAATGTACAATGGAAGTTCAAGCTAAAGTTAGATATTCTGCAAAACCTTCAAGAGCATGGATAACTGCTTTAGATAATGGAAGAGTAAAGGTTGAATTTGAAAATAAACAGCGTGCTATAACTAAAGGTCAATCCGTTGTAGTATATAATAATGATTTATTAGTAGGCGGTGGAGTTATTGATGAAATATTGTAAATTTACAATGAAATGTATTAAATAGTTACGTTTATATGGCAATGGGTTAGAGTGGAATTAATATGCTCTAATCCATTATGTTTTTATCTTTAATATTATTGTTTTTTAAGCTTACATATAAATTGTTGTTAGTATCAACAGAAGCAAAAAATACTTCATTCAAAGACTTAATTTTTTGTTTTTTTAATTGATTTTTTAGCCAGGATTCATTAAGATTCATGAGCTTTAAATTTGAATACATTATTTTGCCATCTATAACTACACTAGCACATAATCCTTCATATTCTACGGGAATCTTTAAATCATACGGAGTTAGTGGCAGCTTTTCTCGTTTTAATTGAACACTAACCTTTCCAGTAGTTTCAAGTATTGCAAATTCTACATCTTTTATATTAAATACACCATTTAATCGGAGTTCTTCAAGAAGATCATTTATATTAAAGCGTTCCTTTCTAAGATTTCTTTCTATAATTTTACCATTTTGAACAAGAATAGTTGGTGTATCTTCAAATTTCCTCCTTATGAACATACATTTAAGAGAAAAGTAAGACACAAGTATAGGGAAAACTCCCCATATGATTAATGATTCTATTACTTCAAAATAAGGTATATTTTCATCTACAGAAAAGGATGCGGCTATGGAACCTATGCTTATTCCAACACAATAATCAAAAAAAGTAAGTTGAGAAACTTGCTTTTTACCCATAAATCTTGTAAGGGAAAAAAGCAGCATTAGTGCAATTGCATTTCTAATAAAAATTTCAAAACCTAATTTTAAAAATTTAATTATTATCATCTCCTTCTATATAAATAAGCTACTAATTATTATTCCAAGGTTAAAAACAAAAATTCATTTGTGTATAGCAGAACTACTGTATTTCAATTATGATATAATATTGTAATACAGTTTAAACATATGGGATATGTGAAGTTTGAAATGCAAACTTTTACATAAAATAAATTAATTAATATATAAACCTATATGATATATAGAAAGGATAAAAATATGAATTGGATTGAGTCTATAAAAAAATATGTTCCTTGTAATGAACAAGAAGAAAAGGATAAAGAAGTAATTTTAAAATGTATTGATAAATTTGATGATGTATTAACCAGAAAAAATGAAATTGCTCATTTAACCAGTTCAGCTTTTGTGATTAATAAAAGCAAGGATAAAGTTTTAATGGTATATCATAATATATATGATTCATGGTCATGGACAGGTGGTCATGCAGATGGAGAAGATGATTTGCTAGCTGTTGCAGTTAGAGAAGTAAAAGAAGAAACCGGAGTGGAAAAACTTAAAGTACTATCTTCAAGTATATTTTCAATGGATATATTAACAGTATTAGGTCATATAAAAAGAGGACAGTATGTATCTCCTCATTTACATTTATCAATTGCCTATTTATTAGAAGGTGATGAAAATGAAGAACTTATTGTTAAAGAAGATGAGAATAGTGCTGTTAAATGGATTCCTATAGAAGAAGTGATTATGCACAGCAGTGAACCTCATATGCAGAAGGTGTATAAGAAATTGATAGCAAAACTGGAATAATACATATTAAACTTCCATTGTGATATAATATTGTCAAGTTTAAATGTTTGAAATGGAGGTTATAATTACAGAATGAATGAAAATTTAAAACCTCAAAATATAAATATAGCACAATTGACATTTTCAATTTTTGAAACGGTGAGAAAGGTTGAAAGAGGGGATATTCAATTAGAAGCTGAATTTCAAAGAAATTTTAAATGGCTGCCAGATAAAAAGTCTAAGCTCATAGAATCTATCATTTTAGATATTCCTATTCAAGCAATTTACTTGTCAGAAGATGACAATTATAAATATGAAATAATAGATGGTCAGCAGCGAATAAGGACCATAACGGAATTTGTTAATAATAAGTTTAAATTGCAAAATACAGTGCTATTTAAGGAAAATAAATTATTTAAAGATTTAGAACCAAGTATTCAAAGGAAAATTGAAGATTTTCAACTTGTAATTTTTGTGGTGAAAAAGGATAATAATCCAGATATAAAGTTTGAAATTTTTGAAAGAATTAATACTGGTGCAGTAAGATTAAATTCCCAAGAACTGCGAAACTGTATTTATAGAAACAAAGGTATACCATTTATAAAGCAGCTAGTTAAGGAAAGTGATTACAGAAAATTAATAAAGGATAAGAAAGTTAATATAAATTCAATGCAGGATCAAGAATTAGTATTGAGATTTATGTCGTTTTATTATAGAGGAATTAAATCCTATGGTGGAAATTTAAAAAAATTTCTCAATGAGACTTTGGATAATTATGATGACTATAGACATAGAGAAAATGAATTTAAAAGTACGTTCTTAAATACAGTAAACAGTATATATAATGTTTTTGGAAAGGATGCATTTGTAATAAAGAACAAAAATAAAAAAGGTAAGCTTAATGTGGCACTATTTGAAATACTCATGGTATCTTTTTCAAAATATGATTCTGCTTGTATAGAAAAAAATAAGGAATGTATAAAGGATAAATTGGAGAAGCTTTTAATGGAAAATGAATCTTTTAGAGAATCTATTGTAGGTGCATCAACTACTACAAAAACTAAAGCATATGAGAGATTTGAAATATGGGATAATTGCATGGAAAAAATGTTAGGAGAAGAGTAATGATTAGTAAATATTCAATTAGTAACTTTAAAATTCATAAATCAGGATATATATTTAACTTAAATGGATTAACAATTTTAACTGGAACTAATAACTCAGGAAAATCATCATTAACTCAAAGTTTAAGGCTTCTTTCAAAAATAAATAGAAACTCATTTAGTTATACAAAATTGCCATTTGAACAAATATCAGAATTAGGTGACTTTAAGAGAACTTTAAATAAGGAAGTAAGCAGAAGAGAAAGCATAAAGTATAAATTATCTCTTAAAGTAGAAAATCTAAAGTTTTGTAATGT
The DNA here is from genome assembly GCF_033561535.1 of Clostridium sp. JS66. Lineage (NCBI taxonomy): Bacteria > Bacillati > Bacillota > Clostridia > Eubacteriales > Clostridiaceae > Clostridium > Clostridium sp. JS66. The sequence continues at coordinate 3,067,465 of NZ_CP131467.1, forward strand.
TGAATTGGAGTTTGATTCCATATACAATTATAAACTAAATTTTGTTGATATGGCAGATGTAGCAATATTGAAAAGGATAGACATTTATTTCAAAAACAACACTGAACTTGTAAAAAATTATGAATTTGTTATAAATACAGATAACAGTAATCCAATAACTTATGATTTAAATGAAATTATTTTAAATGATAAAGAAGAAAAAAGAATTTTGCTGCAAAAAGGAATTTTAGTTAAAGGATTATATCCCAATTTTATACCTCAATTTTTACAACAAGGCTTTAAGGAATTGCTAACTGTAAATGCACATTTAGGAAATATAAATGAAAATTCAATAAAGTATATACCTGCATTAAGAAGTAATGGTAATATGGCCGATATTTTGGATAACTTTAAAGAAAATATAATTTTTGATAATAAAACAAGATTAATAGATGCATTCTATATTTGGACGAATAAAATATTAAATTCAAATTTCAAATTAAAAATAGAGGAAAATAAGCGAAAAATTGTTTCTTTAGAAAATAATATAGAGTTTGATCTTCAACAAATAGGATTTGGAAATACTCAAATACTTCCTATTTTAATAACTATTTTAACTGCTAAAAAGGGAGATTTAGTTATAATTGAAAATCCAGAAGTTCATCTGCATCCAAAGTGGAAGACCAATTTAGTTGAATTATTTTATTATGCTGTTAAATTTGGAGTTAACATATTGATTGAAACTCAAAGTTTAGAAATTGTTAATAGGGTAAGATTATCTGTTAAAAATGATAATAAATTAAAAGATAAAACATCGCTTTATTTCTTTGAAAATCACAGTTTAAAATCTAGTATACAAAAAATAGAAATAGAGGATACGGGAAGTTTAGATCTATGGCCAGATGACTTTGTAGATAAAGTAACCATAGAGGATAACTTTGGATTATTATAATATGGATTTTTATCTTAATGAAAACAATTTAATTGTAGATAAAGAAAATGTAGCAGAAAATTTAAAAGAGATAAAGCAATTTTATGATTTATTAAAAGTTAAAAATTATAAGCTGTGTATTAAGGATAATCTTGATTTAGATTATAAAAATTTGAATGCTGATAAATCCATTAGTACATTATTAGTATTTTTAAAATACTTAGATCCTATAGAAACTTATGGAGTTAATACAATAGACTGTGATGAAGTTGATCCATTCATTGATAATTATTATTTTATTGAGTTAATGAGTTTATGTCATAAATATGATAATAATATAATATTATCTTCAGCTAATGAACATGAAATAGTAAATTCAGAGTATAAGGTTAATATTAATAAAAGAACTGAAATAGTAAAAAATATTATTGGAAAGAGTAAATTGGAAGAATATTTGATTTTTAATCCTGCACCTAAAAATATAAATGAAGTTTTTAAAAAAGCGGAGTTGGAATTCCCGCATATAAAATTTACAGATAGAGCATATAAAACGGCAAATTCACGAGAAGATATATATAAGCAGTATGGTTTTATGAAACTATTAAATATTTTTAGGGTACTGGAAACATTAGTATATCCATTTTTAAAAGGAAAGTTACAAGGATTTTTTGAAGATAGTATAGAAGAAGAGTTTAAGAAACAGACTAATGGAATAGAATTTTCACATGAATCAGATTCAACTATGAATAAATATGGCAAAAAAAGAGAAGTCACCATTAATGGAAAAAAGATAAAAATGAGCTATCATATAAAACTTGGAGATAACAGAATGTACTTTATTTATCATAAAGAGGATGATTGTATTTATATTGGACATAGTGGGGAACATTTACAAATAGCAGATCAATAAATGAGTAAGATCCATAGCATAGTTTAATTTGTCTATGGATTATTTGTTATGAAAATATAGCATAAAGAAAGGTAATATTTATGGATAAGACTAAAGTAAAATCCTTTTCAGTTTGGGCTAGAAGAAATTTGATAAAAGCAGTAGCAAAAAGAGCTTTAAAAATAGGGGTGGAAAAAAATAGTATTTCAGAAGTAGAAGAATTTCAGCATGGATTCAAAATAAAAGGAAAAGAAGAAATAATTGATTTCCCTGTTAGATACAGAAAAACTCTAATTGATAATATAAAACAAAAAGGCTTTGAAGAAATAATAGAAGAAGTTGCTTGTACATGGTTTTTTAGATTTATTGCTTTGAGATATATGGAGGTTAATAATTATCTTCCAGAAAAAATAATAGATCTGCCATTAGAAAAGTTTCCTATTGACAAACAAAAATATATGCCAAAATTATATAAATATATTTTAATCAAAGAATGCAATGAGTTAGGAAAAATTATTCCTGAGATATTTCAAAATAAGAGCGATTATATGGAAATTTTGATTCCAGATAACCTTTTGAACGGAGATTCTATAATTAAAAGATTAGTACAAGATATTGAAGAAGAATGTTTAAAGGAAGAAAATAATTTTTTACAGGATTACAAAGGTTTATGTGGAGTAGAAGTTATAGGATGGATGTACCAATACTACATATCAGAAAAAAAGGATGAAGTTTTTGCAGCTTTAAAAGAAAATGTGAAAATAGAGAAGGAAAATATACCGGCAGCTACACAACTGTTTACTCCGAAGTGGATTGTAAAATATATGGTAGAAAATTCATTGGGAAGATTATGGATTGATAAATTTAAAGGGGATAGTGAATACATAGATAATGAAAAATGTACTAGCAGTAAAGGTGGAAAGTTACATATAGGGTTATTAAAGGAAAAATGGCAATATTATTTAGAAGAATCCAAGCAAGGATTAGAAGTAGAAAAAGAATTAGATGAAATTAGAAAATATGAAAATAATATATCACCAGAAAACATAAGAATACTAGATCCTTGCATGGGAAGTGGACATATATTAGTTTATGCTTTTGACTTGCTTTACGAAATATACATTGATGCAGGCTATAATAGAAGAGAAATACCAGAACTTATACTTAAAAATAATATATATGGTTTAGACATAGATGATAAAGTAACTAAACTATCTTCCTTTGCATTGAAAATGAAAGCAAGATATTATAACAAAGAATTATTTAAAGACATACAAAGAGATGGATTAAAGTTAAACATTTGTTCAATAGAAGAAAGTAATGAAATAAGCAAAGAAGTAATAGATTACTTTTGTAGTTCACAAGTGTTGAAAAAAAGTATAAATGTCAAAGTTAAAAGTCCAAAGAACATAGTAAAAAACTCAAGGGTAGGCAAAAGTCAGGATAGGCTTAAAGTAGAAGAATATAACTTAAGGAAAGATGTTGAATATTTAGTAAATACATTTAATAATGCTAAAGAATATGGATCTATACTTGAGGTAAGGAAAATTAACTTTGAAGCATTAGAGAGTAGAATAGAGGAAATAAAAAAAGAGGATAATTTCATATTTGGAGATTATAGAAAACTGATTTTAGATAAAATGTCTCTGCTCATAAAACAAGGGAAAATAATGAGCATGAAATATGATGTGGTTATTACTAATCCACCTTACATGGGACTTAGGGGAATAAACAGTAAATTAGCAGATTTTTTAATTAATAATTTTCCAATATCAAAATATGATTTATTTTCTGTTTATATGGAAGTATGTTTAAAATACAGTAAAAAATATGGAATAGTGTCTATGATTAATCAGCATTCATGGATGTTTTTATCTAGTTTTATGGAATTTAGAAATTGGCTTTTGGATAAATCTACTTTCATAAATATGCTTCATTTGGGCACTAGAGCTTTTGAAGAAAATGTTGGAACTATTGTTCAAAATGTAGCATATGTAAGTAGAAATTATTCTAATTATTCATATAAAACTAAAGTGATAAATCTTACAAAGGAAAATAGTAGTGAAGAAAAAAATATTAAATTAAAAGAGATATGCAGTAATATTTCAAAAAGAGAAATTTATGAACTGGCTTTGAAACAATTATTTATAATTCCTAGTAAGCCTTTTGCTTACTGGGTTAACGAAAACATATTGAAGGTATTTTCTTCTTTTAAGCCTTTAAGCGAATTGGCAAAACCAAGACAGGGGATGGCAACTTCAGATAATAAGAGATTTTTAAGACAATGGTTTGAAGTTGATATTAATAAAATCAAATTTGATGCTAATAACTCAGAAGAAGCACAAAATTCAGGGAAAAAGTGGTTTCCATATAATAAAGGTGGAGAATATAGAAAGTGGTATGGAAATAATGAATTTATAATAAATTGGGAAAATGATGGCAAAGAAGTAAAAGAGTATGCAGCTAAATTGTATAAATCTTATAGCAGAACTATAAAAAATGAAAAGTTTTATTTTAAAAAAGGGTTAACTTACACATTTATATCAGAAGACATAGGAGCAAGGTATTGTCAAAATGGATTTATATTTGATGTGGCAGGTTCATCTATTTTCACTGAAAAAGAGGAACAAATTAATATAGTTTTGGCATTGTTATGTAGCAAGATATCTAAAATGTTTTTGGATATAATGAATCCAACTTACAATATACAGGTAGGTGATATAAAGAATGTTCCCATAAGTAAAAAGATGCTCCAGGAAGAAATAAGTTATAAGATTAAAAATTTAGTTCATGAAAATATAATTATAAGTAAAAATGAATGGGATTCATTTGAAACTTCTTGGGACTTTAAATGGCATCCATTTTTATTAATTAAGAATGGAGAACTAGAATCAGACATAAGTGAAGCCGAAAAAAGTTTATGTAATAAATACATATCATGTGGATTTGATGTTTGGAAGTCCTTTACAAATAAACAATTTCAAAAATTAAAGAAAAATGAAGAAGAATTAAATAGAATGCTTATTGAAATATATGGATTTAAGGAAGAATTAACACCTGAAGTTAAAGATAAGGATATAACTATTAAAAAAGCGGATAGAGAAAGAGATATTAAATCTTTTATATCTTTTGCAGTAGGTTGTATGTTTGGAAGATATTCTGGTTATAAAAAAGGACTTATTTGTGCTGGAAGAATAGATGATAGTATTATTATTCCAATAACAGAAGAAGAATGTTTTGAGGATGATATAGTTTTAAGATTCATTAATTTTGTTAAAGCTTTATATGGCAAAGAAACTTTAAATGAAAATTTAGACTTTATTGCAGATTCTATAGGAAGAAAATCCTTTGAAACTTCGAGGCAGTGCATAAAAAGATATTTTTTAAGAGACTTTTATAAGGATCATTTAAAGATATATAAGAAAAAACCTATTTATTGGCTATTAAAGTCTGGTAAAAATGAAGGTTTTAGTGCATTAATATATATGCATAGATATAATGAAAATATTATACAAAGTGTTAGGGTAAATTATGTTCATTTAATTGTAGAAAAGTATACAAAGCAAATGAATAAGTTAAATACTATAGTTTCTTCAGAAGATTATTCAATTAAGGATGTAAATAGTGCAAAAAAAGATATTGAAAAAGTTTTTAAAAAAATAGAAGAATGTAAGGAGTATGAAGAATTTTTAGAATATTTATCAGCTAGGAAAATGTCTATTTATTTAGATGATGGAATTAAAGTTAATTATGAAAAATTTCAGCAAATTAAATTTATTAATTCTAAGGGAATAGAAGTTAAAAAGGATTTATTCTTTAAAATATAAAGTAAAATAGCCTCGAATTTAATCTCGGCTATTTTATTTAAATTGAACTATATATGGGAACAAATATAAATATTTATTAGTGGATAAGTTATTCTAAGGGTTAGGGAAATTTAGCATAGGAAAACTTTCACCTAAACTTAGAATAACTTTATAAAGGAGTTATTACATAATGAATATATAGTAAAGTTTAACCACACGAGAGTTTTTTATACATAAAAATATTAAAATATTTTTTATGAAAAAGTTTTCTATTTTTGTATATAGTTTAATAGGGTATTAATATCAAAATTGAGCAAACTCTTAATACACACATAAATATATTAAATTTTTTATAAAGGAGATGTTTTTATGTCAAACAATAGTAGTAGTAATAGAGTTTTAGTACCAGAAGCTAAGGAAGGCTTAAATAGGTTTAAGATGGAATCAGCTAGAGAAGTAGGAGTAGATTTAAAACAAGGATATAATGGAGATTTGACAGCAAGAGAAGCTGGTTCAATAGGTGGAAACATGGTTAAGAAAATGGTAGAAGCTTATGAAAAAGGATTAGAGTAAACAAAATGCTTTTACTAGTAAGTTAAAAGACTTTGTTAAGGTAGACAGATGTTTATAGTTTAGTAATATACAAAAAGGGTTTAGTACTAATAAAGTTAATTTTAGTACTAAACCCTTTACTTAATTGCTATTACAATATTTCTAATTTATTTGGAAATTAATTTGTAATTATATTGACCATCTAAATCTACGTTATAGAAATTAGAATAATCGATATCAAATATGTTTTTATGAATATGCTCTATATTTATTTTATTTTTTATTAATTCTCCTAAAACTCCGCAGTAGGATATATCTCCAACTAGTAATGCGCCATAAATTATTCCATCCTTATGAATTATTTTCTTGTAAATTCCTTTTCCTTCAATTATATTTACATCATAAGTATTATCTGGAGGATTTACATTTCCAAGTGAAACACATTCTAAACCAAGTAAATTCATTGAATTTTTCATGCCGAAGTTATCAGTTAAATCTTTGTTATTACCTGACATATTAAAGGCTGCAGTGATGCCTTGTTTTATAGCTATAGGCCATATTGGTGCAGTAAAGGTTACATCACCAGCAGCATATATGTCTGGTGCATTGGTTTTACAGTATTCATCTACTACAATTCCTTTTTCAACCTTTATTCTATTATCCTTTATAAAATTTACATTAGGTCTAACTCCAGCTGCAACTATTATCATATCACAGTCTAAAGTGGTTGAATCAGATAATACTGCCTTGCGTGCATAGCCACTTTCATTTAAAATAACTTCTTCCAATTTAACAGAAGTAAAAAGATCAATATTTTTTTCTTTTAAAAGCTTTTCATATATAGAGGAAGCTTTTTTGTCTAATTGGAGTGGGAGAAGTCTATCGCCCATTTCCACAATTGAAATTTTAATGTTTTTTTCCATAATACCTAAAACTGCATCTACTCCTACAAGACCTGCACCAAGTATTACCACATTTTTTGCATTTTTAAGTGTATTTTCTATGGCAGTAACATCTTCAAAGTTTCTAAGAGAATATACTCCTTTAGCTTCTCTTAAATTTTTAACAGGAGGAATGAAGGAAGAAGCTCCAGAAGCTATGAGCAACTTATCAAATTTATAACTAGTTTTATCTTCAATTAATACTTTTTTATTGTCTATATCAATATTAGAAACTGCTGCATTTTTAATCCAGTTAATATTATATTTTTCAAAGAAATCTTCCTCTATAAAACTTAACTCTTTTAATGTTCTGCTTCCATCTAGTGCTCTATGAAGCATACATCTAGAGTAAACAGAGCTATCTTTTGAAATAATGGTTATTTCACTATTTTTGTCAAGATTTCTCAAGGTTTTAGCAGCATTTATTCCAGCAGCACTGGCACCTATTATTAAATATTGCATAAGTCGCCATCCTCCTTTTCTAAATAAATTGCGCCTGTTGGACAATTTTCAACACATCTAGGAATTTCTTTATTAGTACACAGGTCACATTTTATTATTTTGCTCTTAGTTTTAGAATCAGGCTTTAAAACTCCATAAGGGCAGGACATGACACACATAAAGCAGCTGGCACATTTATTTTCATCATAGGATACTATGCCGCTTTCGGGATCTTTAGTCATTGCTCCGCTCATACAAGTCATAACGCATTCAGGCTCATCACAATGACGACAGAAAATAGGAAATTTATTACCTTTTTCATCTAAGGATATATGATTCCTGCTTTCAAGAGAAGTATCTTCTAAATCCAAATCTAAAAATGATTTTCCATTTTCATTATGTTCTGACATGCAAGCTAAGGTACAATTTAAACATCCTGTACATAGGTCCTTATTTATCATTATCCTTTTCATAAAGCACACCTTCCAATCTACTTAACTAAGTCCTAAACTTTGTCTACGCTTAAGTATGATTTGTTCTAGCTCATCTGCGGCTTTTATTATGTCATCTTCTATTATTAATTTTCCACCTGTAAGGCTTTCCATATCTTCTGTAAGAACTTTTGTTACAACTTTACTTCCACCTATGAAAGGAGATGAACCAAGATGAAGAGGAAGTCCAAGTGCAAGTCCAAAACATCCATCTGCTAGTGCTTGTTCTTCAAGCCATTGAGGTGCAGAAAGTACAAGAGGAAGTTGAGGTATATCTATTTTTAAATATTCTGCTAGTTCTTTTGCTACAATTTCTAATCTTCCTATAGCAAGACATGGACCAAAATTTAAAACAGGTGGTACGCCAAGCGTTTTACATACTTCTTTTAAACTATCGCCTGCAAGTTCAGCTGCTGATGGTGACATTAATCCTACATTTTCAAGACCACCACTTGAGCATCCTGCAGAAAGTACAATTATGTTTCTCTTTATAAGTTCTTTTGCAAGTTCTACTGTAAATATATCATGACCCTTAGTTGTTAAATTTGAACAACCTACTATTCCTGCTACACCTTTTATTTTTCCAGCAGCAATTAAGTCTACTAGAGCTTTCCAGTTTCCACCTAAAAATGCTTTAAGAGAGGTTTCACTTACACCTGTTATTACATCATCAAAACCATGATCTTCTGGAACGTTAATTTTAACTTTTGATCTTCTTGTTTTATAACTTTCAAGAGCTTTGTCTATTACATAATTGCTTATCTTTTCTCTATCTTCAAAAGAGTATTCAAAATAATCTGCATTAGCTTTTTTAGCAACTTCATCTAGGCATATCATTTTAACCATGAATTTATCTGCTATAGGTTCAATTCCAGGGAGAGTACAGTTAAATTCTGATACTATTGCATCTATACCTCCAGTAGCTATTAAAGCTTCACTTGTAAAGTTATTTCCAGCATGTCCTGAAAATACTTCATCATAGTGTTTTCCTCTAAGTTGTAAATCCTGACCTACACAAGTACATCCAACTAATTTGAAGCCTTTAGCTCCAACTTCTTTAGCTTTTTGTACCACTTCAGTTTTTATAAGTTCTTCTTCTAAGTGTGATATTATAGACTGTTGGTGTCCTGTTATCATTAAATTTATATAATCAGTATCTACAACCTTAAAACCAACTTTTGCAGGTCTTATTGCTGGTTCGCCTAAAACTATGTCATTTAACAAATTAGTCAAAGTAAGTCCATATACGCCAGTGGATATTCCAAGTTTTAAACAATTTAAAAGCATGTCTACAGGATCACTGTTTAAATTTGTAGACGTTTTTACAACTGCATCAAAAACTTCTGACTTAGCTCCTCCAGGCATTATGTCTAACTTATTCCAATTTTCAAGTCTAGGAGCATATCCTATTTTGTTTACTATGTCCATTTTTTCAAATTTTGGTTTATATAAATCTTTTAATACTTCTTCAGCAACGAGTACTGCTTTTTTATGAAGATCAGTTTCTGTTATGCCAAATTGTTCTGCCAGTGTATTAAGTGCATTGATTCCTTTAATTTCTCCACCAGTTTCAGCTATGGATTTTACATTTCTAGCTGTAGTTTCTACTACATGGATATAACATCCGGAGCCTGCAGCTACAGCCCTTAATAAGTTTCTAGCAACTATTGTATCAGCATTAGCACCGCATATTCCCTTTGGAGAATTAGGAGTTATTCTGCATGGACCATTAGAACATAACTTACAACAGACTCCAAGTTGTCCAAAACCACATTTAATCTTTTGATTTTCCACTCTGTGATGAGAAGTTTCTACATCTAAGGAGCTTATAAAATTTTCTAATACAGCATCTGCTGATTTACAAGTTTTGTTATTTGACATTATAAAACCTCCAAATATAATTTATTAATATTATTTATTAATTAGTATAGTTTATTTTCGGATACGTGTAGCTTACAAATAATATTTATCCATAAGATAAATATAAACTATTTCATGATTTTTGTCAATATAACAATATTAATTAACGTAAATATTAGATAAAATTACATATAATATGATTGTGTGATATAATAGTAAAGCTATATATGAAAGAATTTTAATTTTAATATAAATGGTGAAAGGAAAATGCTAAAATGAGATTTGAAGATTTTAAAATAGGGCAAGATATACTAAAATCTATTAAAAATATAGGATATGAAAAGCCTTCTAAGGTTCAAGAAAAAGTAATACCTTTGGTTATGGAAGAAGAAGATGTTATAGTTAAATCGCAAACAGGAAGCGGAAAAACTGCTGCTTTTGCTATTCCTGTATGTGAAAAAATAGAAGTAGAGGATAATGAAGCTCAGGTTTTAGTGCTTACTCCAACTAGAGAGTTAGCAGTTCAAATAAAAGAAGATATAAGCAATATAGGAAGGTTTAAGAGAATAAGATGTACAGCTATCTTTGGCAAGCAGCCTATGGATACTCAAAAAAAGGAATTGAAACAAAGAGTACATATAGTAGTTGGAACTCCGGGAAGAACCTTAGATCACATAAAAAGGGGAAATTTGGAGTTAGAAAATATAAAGTTTTTAATTTTGGATGAAGCTGACGAAATGCTCAATATGGGTTTCATAGAAGAAGTAAGCGAAATTATAGAAAGGCTTCCTAGTAAAAGGCAAAACATGCTCTTTTCAGCCACTATGCCTGAGGCTATAGAAAATTTAGCAAAGAAATATATGAAAAGGCCAGTTAAGGTAGAAATAACTCCGGAAAAGCTTACAGTAGATAAAATAGAACAAAAATGTTATATAATAGATGATAAAAATAAATTTTCTTTACTTAAAGATTTGCTTTACGTAGAAAATCCTGATACTGCTATTGTGTTCTGTAGAACAAAGAATAATGTAGATTATGTTGCAAGCAGGATGAAATCAGAAAAGTTTTCTTGTGACAAAATACATGGAGGAATGCTTCAAAATGAAAGATTAGAAACCATGAATAAATTTAAAAGAGGAGAGTTTAGGTTTCTTGTAGCTACAGATGTAGCGGCTAGAGGCATTGATATAGATAATGTTACCCATGTAATGAATTATGATTTGCCTATGGAAAAGGAAAGTTATATTCATAGAATAGGCAGAACAGGTAGAGCTGGAAATAAAGGTATTGCCATAACTTTTGCTACTCCTCATGAGGATAGATTTTTAAAGGAAATAGAAGATTATATTCAAATGGAAATACCTAAATTTGAACTTCCAACAAAGGAACAGGTACAAGAAAAGAAGGATGCTTTTTTAAATAAAAATAGAGAAAATCCTACACGAAAAAAGGAAAAAACTGCAGACTTAAACAGTGAAATAACTAAAATATATATAAATGCAGGAAAGAAAAAGAAAATTCGACCAGGTGATATCGTTGGAGCTATTCTAAATACTACAGATGTTACTGTCGAAGCAATAGGAGTTATAGATATTCATGATACACATTCTTACATTGATATACTAGAAGGAAATGGTGAGAAGGTATTAAAGGCTCTTAGTGAGGGTACTATTAAAGGAAAAAAAGTTAAAGTAGAATTAGCTAGTAAATAAAAAGGAGTTAAAAACACATGACAAAAACTTTATTTAAAGAATTAGGTATAAATGAAAAAATAACAGAAGGTTTAAAAAAAGAAGGCATTGAATATGCAACAGAAATACAATTAGAAGCAATTCCACAGGCTATTTTGAACAAGGATATAGTAGGGGAAGCAGAAACAGGCAGCGGAAAAACTTTAGCGTATTTAGCTCCTATATTTCAAAATATAGATACAAATAGTAAAGCAGTGCAGGCATTTATACTTACACCTACACATGAACTTGCAATTCAGGTGAATGATGTGATAAAAACTTTAGCTGAAGATTCAGAAATACCAGTTAAATCAGCGGCTATAATAGGAAATATAAATATAAAAAAACAAATAGAAAATTTAAAAAACAATAAACCTCATATAGTAGTGGGATCTACGGGTAGAATACTTCAACTTATTAAGCTAAAAAAAATGAAAGCACATATGATAAAGACCATTGTAGTTGATGAGGCAGATAAACTTCTAGATAAAAACAATGTAGAAGATGTTAAGGCTATAATAAAAACTACATTAAAGGATAGACAATTAATGTTTTTTTCAGCAACTATAGATGAAAGAACTTTAGATGTAGCAAAAACTTTAATGAAAGAATATGAAGTTATAAGAACACAGGGAAAAACTTCTATGAATGAAAATATAGAACATATGTGTTTTAAATGTGAGCAAAGAGATAAAATACTAATTTTAAGAAAGGTTTTTCACATATTAAATCCTAAAAAGGCCATTGTATTTGTAAATAAACCTGATGAAATAGAAATACTTACTGAAAAGCTAAATTATCATGGAATAAAATCAGAATCTATATATGGAACCGCAGATAAAGAAGTACGCAAAAGAGCTCTAGAAGACTTCAAGGCAGGTAAAATTAATTTACTCGTAGCTTCTGATATAGCAGCTAGAGGTCTTGATATACAGGATGTGGAGTGTATTTTTAGCTACGATATACCAGAAGATACTGATAATTATCTACATAGAGCAGGAAGAACAGCTAGAGCTGGTAAGGCTGGCAAATCTATATGTATATTTACAGAAAGAGAGCAGGGGTTAATTAAGCAATATGAGAAGACTTTTAATATAAAAATAAATCTAAAAGATATGTACAAAGGAAAAATAATAGAACATAGATAAAAGGTTTTTATTAGAAAATAACTTAAGAATGATCCTGGTAATATAAAAATTACTAGGATCATTTTATATAGGAAGTTTTTAAAATTTGAGTTTATGGATAGCTTGTGGTGGTATCAATGAATATATGAATGCAGATAAGATAATTATAAAGGGATATTAGTTTAATATACGATGATTTTTAAATTAAATGCAATATATGTTTGACATTAGGTTACATATATATTACAATATGCTATAAGAGGAGGATTTCAATGAAGAACAAACGTATGAAAATGGCTCGTATTCAATGTGATATGAAACAAGAGGACTTAGCAAGAGAAGTGGGTGTTACTCGTCAAACTATTGGTATGATTGAATCTGGCAATTATAATCCCACTCTTAAATTATGTGTTTCCATATGCAAGGCACTTGGTAAGACACTAGATGAATTATTTTGGGAGGAATAAGTATGAAAAGTAATGTAATACAAGACGAGAGGGTGGCAGCAGAAAAACAAAAAATAGCAAATGAGGCTTTTATATTTATTATGATATTTCTTATTGGATCAGTGCTTGTAAAACAATTTATATTTAAAGCTTCATTTTCAGAATATGCCATAGAGTTTATTGCCTTCTTTGGAGCATCATTTTATATTATGATTAGAAATATTTTAGCTGGTAATAGTCCTTTTGGAATCGATAAGCACATAAAAAATAAGATGATAATTATTAATAGTGTTGTAATTGGACTTGTAAATACAGTGGTATCTGAATTTTTAAATTTTAAAAGGCATGGAATCAGCCTTAGTATAATGGATTTAAGTACTATTTTTATTATTTCAATATTAGAGGTATTTGCTATTTTCTTTGTACTAAATATTTTAAGTAAACGCAGAAGTGAAAAACTTGAGAACAAGTTTGATGATGACATAAAAGAATGATTATAGATAAATGTTTGAATAAAAAGCTGTTCATTAACAATAAGCTGAACAAGATCTATTAGATAAGGTCAGTTTATTGTTAGTGAACAGTTTTTTTTATAAAATCCTTATAAAATCCTTAAAATTGATGTTTATAATAAATCATGAATTAAGACATCTTAGAAAATAATGGATTGCTAGTTATTAAGTGATTCTTAGGTTCAGAAGAGGGGATTCCTTATAAGTAAACTCCACCTGAACCTAAGAATCACTTGATTGGAAACTAGTTGAATGAGAGGATTGATAATAATGGAAAACTATATTTTAAAAACAGAAAATTTATGTAAAAATTTTAAAGGGCAACGAGCAGTAAATAATATTTCACTTACTATTAAAGAAAACTCAATTTATGGTCTACTAGGACCTAATGGTGCAGGAAAATCCACTACATTAAAGATGATTACAGGAATGCTTCACCAAACTTCAGGAAAAATTACTTTTCAGGGACACCCATGGTGCAGAAAAGATTTGAATGATATTGGTACATTAATTGAATCACCTCCACTATATGAAAATTTAACTGCAAGAGAGAATTTAAAAGTGAGAACGACACTTTTAGGACTTAAGGAACGCCGTATTGATGAAGTACTACAAATTGTTGATTTAACAAATACAGGAAAAAAACGTGCAGGGCAGTTTTCTATGGGAATGAAGCAGAGACTTGGAATTGCCATTGCACTACTTAATCATCCTAAACTGTTGATTTTAGATGAACCTACCAATGGACTAGATCCTATAGGTATTCAAGATTTGAGAGTGCTAATTCGTTCTTTTCCAGAGCAGGGGATAACGGTTATCTTATCCAGCCACATATTGTCAGAAGTAGAACTTATTGCAGATCATATTGGCATTATAAGCAATGGTATTTTAGGATATGAAGGAAAAATTAATCAAGGTGAAGACCTGGAAACTCTCTTTATGGAAGTAGTTAAAAAAAGTAAAAGGGAAATGAGGTAATTAAAATGGGTTCATATTTAAAGGCAGAAAATTTAAAGTTAAAAAAGACGATGACAAAGAAACTTGTTTTAATTTTCCCAATTGTTACATTGTTTTTTGGTGTTATGTCAGGAGTTTATTATGAGTTAAATACATTTAATTGGTGGTATATGATGATGCTTCCAGGAAATATTGCACTTCTCTGTGCACTTGTAAATCAAAAAGAAGAAAAGAAAATTAAATATAGAGCTGTTTTTTCTATGCCGATTGACTTAAAAAAAGTTTGGACTTCAAAAGTTATGCTTATAGCTATTTATGTTTTATTTTGTTGCAGTATTTTGCCATTAGGAGCAGCCTTAGTAGGAAAATATATTTTACCAAAGATTATTTCAAGTTTTGCTTTAAGTTCCATAGTTACTATTCCAATTGTAAATGCAATAACAGCAGCTATTGTCATTGCAATAACATCATTATGGCAAATTCCTCTTTGTTTATTTTTAGCTAAAAAATTTGGATTTTTTGTACCAGTTATTTTGAATGTTGCAGTAGGTATAACTCTTAACAGCATGATGGCTGTAAAATCCATCTGGTGGATATGTCCTTACAGCTGGACTAGCCGGCTTATGTGTCCTATGCTTGGAATACTTCCCAATGGGCAGATGCCAGCAGCAAAAGATTATATGCTTAATCCAGGTGTAGTTCCTATAGGAATTATGTTGTCTATTATTCTATTTGTTGTGATACTTATTGCTACATCACGTTGGTTTAAAAATCAGGAGGTGATATAATATGATATCATTACTTAGAGCTTTAAGAGCTGATTTTCAAAAGTTAAAACATACCCAAACATTTTGGATTCATATTGTAATTCCTGTATTGGGTGCATTGTTTTTTTTAATGTGCTACAATTTATTTAACAGTGTAGAAACCATAGAAAAACATGTGCTTTATTTTGAATGTCTTAGCATGTTGTTTCCACTACTAATTGGAATAATTTGTGGTATAGTTGTTTCACAGGAGGAACAAGCAGGTCAATTTCAAGTATTGCTGAGTACAAAATCAAGGATTACTACATGCTTAAGCAAGCTGCTTAATTTGATTCTTATGGGAATGTTTTCACTATTTTTAGCCCTTGGTATAGTACTTTTAGGATTAAAATTGTTTTTACATGTATCAAATATTCCATATTCACTATATTTTCAAGCATTTGTATGGATTGCTTTTGGTAATATATTTATTTATATATTGAGTTTTTGGGTTAGTTTGAAGTTTGGTAGAGGTGCATCTATTTTTCTTGGAATTGCAGGAATGCTTATTGCTGCTCTAATGATTACAGGACTTGGAGATAGATGCTGGATGTATCTTCCATGGGCATGGAGTGTAAGATTTTGCAATTTTGTTGCTTTAAATTTTATGGCTGCAGCCATGCATAAAGAAATTCCTGACTTTTCATACTACTTTCAGAAAGCAGCATTTATTACAGGTGCATACACTTTGGGAATATTGATATTACAACTTTTATGGTTTAAGTTTTGGGAAGGCCGCAAGTGTGATGAATAGTCTTTTAGTTTGAAAGGGGTTGGCATTATGGCAAAAATTTTAGTAATAGATGATGAAAAAGATATTTTAGTTCTTGTTAAAAATGTTCTTGCAAAAGATGGTCATATTATTACAATTGTTAATTATGCAAAGGAATTGTCAGTTAATGATTACACAAAATATGATCTGATTTTATTAGATGTGATGATGCCAGATATAGATGGCTTTGAATTATGCAAAAAAATTCGTGACTTAGTAGACTCACCAATATTATTTTTAACTGCTAAAACTATGGAAAGTGATATAATGTTTGGACTTGGAATAGGTGGGGATGACTATATAACCAAACCATTTGGTACAGGAGAACTCCGCGCCAGAGTTAATGCTCATTTGCGAAGAGAAAACAGGGAAAAGCACAACATGATTTCTGTTTCTGGTATGAAATTTAACCTGGCAAGTAAGGAAATCATAATACAGGATAGAAAAGTTCCCATGACAAAAAGTGAATATGCTATTTGCGAATTTCTTGTACGAAATAGAGGACAGGTATTTACAAAAGAGCAAATTTATGAAGCTGTATACGGATATGAAAGAGAAAGTGACAGCTCAGGTATTGCAGAACATGTAAAAAACATAAGAGCAAAACTTGCTGTTTTTGAATTGTCTCCAATTGAAACAGTTTGGGGGATTGGCTACAAATGGGAATAAGTAAAAAAGTACCTACTATGAGGAGGATTTTCTTTAGATATTTATTAACTATGATTATATCATTTATTGTTTTTTTAGCATTATATTTTGAATTGATTTTTTTGCTTATAAAGTTCAATGTATTTTTGCCTGCAAATTATAGTGAAGGGTTGGCTAAAACTTCAAAATCTCAAATTCAATCAGCACAAAGTGTTACAGAAAGTATGATCCCTAAAGGATGTAAGTTTGTAGTCTTTGATAAAAATTATAAAGTAATTAAAACGGATTTAAATTCTGAGGACTTAGAGAAAGCAAAAAAATATGCACGGGGAGAAGGTTATGGTTACCGTGGAGGGACGAAACAGTATTATATCATACCAAGAAAAGATGGCGTATGTGTACTGCAGTATTATATTATAATGAGGTATAGTCCTGAATTTTTAAACAGTAATTTACCTAATCCTCAAGCAATGTTTGTTTTAATATTTATTTTTTTATGTGTTACTATTATTTTTGTAGTTTCAACACTTTATGGGAAAAAAATAAAAAAGCAGTTAAAGCCTTTGCTTGAAGCAGTGGAAAAGATTAAAGAAAAGGATTTAGATTTTGAAACAGGTAATTCTAGAATTAAGGAATTTAATGATGTATTATTATCACTTTCGGATATGAAAGAGGAATTAAAAAAATCTTTAAGCGAAAAATGGAGCATTGAACAAGCAAAAAGAGAGCAAATTTCAGCTCTTGCTCATGATATAAAAACTCCTCTTGCAGTTATTAAAGGAAATGCTGAGCTACTAATAGATTCGCCTTTAAATGAAGAGCAACAAGAATATACAAATTTTATTCATAAAAATGCCAATCAAATTGAAAAATATATAAAATTACTTATTGAACTTTCCAAAGCAGAACAAGGCTTCAATATACAACTAGAAAAAGTTAATACAAGGGAATTTGTAAATAATATTTATAGTCAATTAAATGCTCTTGCATGTATAAAAAAATTACAAGTTGAATTTGAAGAAAAATCTTTACCAGAGGAAATTAATATTGATCATAATTTAATGTATAGAGCAATTATGAATGTTATTTCTAATGCAGTAGATTACTCAAAGGATAATAGTAAGATATATTTTAAAGTAGAATATTTGCAGGATAACATTTGTTTTAAAATTATAGACAGCGGAAAAGGTTTTTCAGAGAAAGATCTTAAATTTGCCATAACACAATTTTACACAGGTGATAAAAGCCGAACATCTAAAACACATTATGGTATGGGATTGTATATAGCTAATTCTATTGTAAAGCAACATGGTGGTGAACTTCATATTGAAAATTCACCTATCACAGGAGGAGCACAAGTTGAAATTAAGGTGCCTGTAAATTTTGCATAATTTAATATATTAACAAAAGCAGCTTTTAAGTACTATTAAAGGCTGTTTTTTTACTTTATATTTTAAATAATGATTATAACAAACAATAATTGAAGAAAGCTTGTCTATTAAATTTACAAATAATTGTTGTTTAATTGGTATAAAAGTAAATACAATTAATTTAGGGCATTTTTAGAAAGAGGGTGCAGAATTTATACATAATTAAATATAGAAATAAAAATGCTGGGTAAAGATGTGGACTAAATAGAATTATATAAACTTTGAAAGGAAGATGAAAGTATGAAAGAAGAATTAATTAAAAAGTTATCAGATGCAGTTGTTGATATGGAGGAAGATGAAACTGTAGAAATTTCAAAACAGTGTGTAGAAAATGATATAAATGCATATGAAGCTATAGATAAAGGACTAGCTAATGGTATGAACAAGGCAGGTGAACTTTATGAAGAAGGAGAATATTATATTCCAGAATTGTTAATGTGTTCAGATGCCATGTATGCAGGACTTGATGTATTAAAACCTCATTTGAAGAAAGATGAAAATGAAGTTAAGGAAAAAGTAGTAATAGGAGTAGTACAAGGAGATACTCATGATATAGGAAAAAATTTAGTTAGAATTATGATGGAAACAGAAGGTTTTGAAGTAATAGATCTTGGAAGAGACATACCTCCAATAAATTTTGTTGAAAAGGCTAAGGAAGTAGGAGCATCTATAATAGTTTTATCAACTCTTATGACTACAACTATGGATGGTATGGCTGAGGTCATAAATATATTAAAATCACAGGGATTAAAAGATAAAATAAAAGTTATGATAGGTGGCGGACCTATATCACAAAGCTATGCAGATAAAATAGGAGCTGATGGATATACTACAGATGCTTCAAAAGCTGCTAAATTTGCAAAAGATTTGGTAAGTAAAATGAAAGATAACGGTTTAAATAGCAAATTAGTACAGGAGGCTTAAATATGAAGGATCAAATGACTCCTGTGGAGAGAGCTATAGCATTAAGTAAAGGAGAAGCTGTAGACAGACTGCCTTGTAATCCTAATATAGCTAATGGAGTAGCACGAATTTATGGTTGTAAAATTTCAGAATTCAATACTAGTGGTAAAGCTATAGCTGAAGCACAAATAGCTGCTTACAGAAGATTTGGAATGGATGGAGTTAGGGTTTTTACTGATCTTTATGTTTGGGCAGAGGCCATGGGTACTAAAATTCTATTTCCTGAAGATAATACGGCAGATCTTTTGAAACCTGCAATCAGTGATATAAAAGATATTGATAAAATAAAAGTAGCTAATCCCTATAAAGATGGAAGACTTCCAGTATTTGTAGAAGCTATGAAATACTTATCAGATGCTTTGGAAAAAGAGGTTCCTTGTTCAGGAGGTATTGTAGGTCCATTTACTAATGCTTTTTTTCTTGTAGGTGTTGAAAAAATGACAAAATTATTTTTTAAAAATCCAGAAGCAGTACATAAGCTTTGTGAAATTTCACTTCAAACTTGTATAGAGTATGTTAAGGTTATAATGGATATAGGACTTTCACCTACTATTTCAGAACCTCTGTCTTCTTCTACTATAATAAGTCCTAAACATTTTAGAACTTTCTGTCTTCCTTATTTGAGAAGACTCTTAGAATTTATTAATTCAAAAGGTAAAACTTGTGTTTTGCATATATGTGGAAAGACAGAAAAAATATGGCCTGACATAGGAGAAATGGCATCCATAGGCGTAGGTGGCTTTAGTATGGATAATATAGTAAGCCTTTCGGATTGTAAAAAGGCTATAGGAGACAAAATGAAGGTAATAGGTAATATAGATCCATCCAATGTTATGTATGCAGGTACAAAAAATGAAGTAAGGAATGCTGTAATAAATAGCGTTATGGAAGGTTATGATAGTCCTAAAGGATATGTTATAATGTCAGGATGTAGTCTTCCTGTAGAAACACCTTTAGAAAATATACAAACTATGATGGATACTGCTAGGGAAATTGGATATCCAGTGAATAAGGAAAATTTGGAAGAAATGATTCATAAAGGTGTCAATGACTAGCATTAAAATAGAACTTAACATTAAAATTGATTTTAGTGTTAAGTCCTTTATTTTAAATAATAATTTTTAAGCATAACAGAATAAGTAAATTTCATTTTTTAATTAGGAATTTATTTATATGAAGGCTCTGCATGAATTAATACATAAGATTTAGGCAGGGATACTTTTATTTCACTTTCAACCTTATCACATAAATCATGTGCTTCTATTAGTGAAAAATTTCTGTTGATTATTAAATGAATATCTATTTGTTTATTTTCTCCGCACTTTCTTGTTCTAAGTCTGTGATAACCTGCAATGTCTCTATGAGAGTTTATGATTATTACAATTTTTTGTATATCCTCATCAGAAAGTTTACTATCAACTAAATCATTTAAAGATTTTTTTATCAAATCTATAGAAGTTTTGATAATTAAACAAGCTACTAATATAGCTGCTATAGGGTCTATTATTGAAAGTCCAGTGATTTTTACAAGTATAAGTCCAAAAAATACACCTAAAGCTGTGGCTACATCTGTTAATAGATGAAGAGCATCTGCTTCTAGAGCAATAGAGTTTGTTTTCTTTGATATTTTCATAAGTACAGTAGAAATTATGAAATTAACAAAAGCAGATACAAACATCACTAGCAGACCAGGGCCAACATTTTCTATACTAGAGCTATAAATTACTTTTTTTAAAGCTTCATAAATAATTAAAATTGCTGCAAAAAGTATGAGAAGTGCTTCTACAAAACCAGAAACATTTTCATATTTACCATGTCCAAAAGGATGTTCTTCATCCTCAGCCATAGCAGCTTTTTTTATAGAAATAAATGCTATGAAGCTTGCTAGTAAATCCATAGAAGAGTGAATGGCTTCAGACATAACACTTATAGAACCTATGGATATAGCAGCTACAAGTTTAAAAATTACAAGGGTAGAATTTGATACTATAGATAAAAGAGCTGCTTTCTCTTTATTCATTTTGTATAGCCTCCTGTTTTCCTTAAGTATTACAAGATTACTTATGTTTTATTAAATAATATATGCTCAGCAAATGAAAATGCTACAATGAAGTAAATAGCGCTAAAAAACGTATAATTTTAGCATTTTTGATTAACTATTTTGATTTAAAAATAATTGAGATATATATTATTAAATAATAAAGAGTATTTGTGGAAAATAACTTTATATGATATAATATACATAAATTTTACAGGAGGTGATAAAGTGAAGGAATTTGGAAAAATGTTGGGGTGGATAAGCTTTTGGGGGTATGGAATAGCTTTACTTAATTTTTTTATGAAATATATTAATAAAAAGTACATAAATAAGCTTCCTAAGGATAAAAAAAGCTATTCTAATTTTTACAGAATGGTTATGAAATATGTTGTGAAATATCATAAAATGGCAGGAATTATAGCTTCTATAGCAGTACTAGGACATTTGTATTTAATGTATATGACAAAGGGATTATCCATACCAGGACTTACAGCATTAATAGTGATGATTGTAGTAGCTTTACTTGGTATATACGGATTTTTTATAAATAGAAATATGAGAGGACACTGGTTAAAGATACATAGAATTTTATCATTTACATTGATAGCTTTAATTTTATTTCATATACTCTTTAAAAAGTTTCTTATTATTTAAAAATATAATTATAAAGTAAAATAAGTGAGTATGTAATTTAATCTACATACTCACTAAATATTTTTAATGTAATAATAAACCTAGTTTCATACCTATTATGTACCCAATTATACCAAGAATAAAAGATAGTAATATATATGTAATAGCATTGAGTTTAAAATTCTTTTCAAAAAGATTAAAGCCTTCATACATAAATGTAGAAAAAGTAGTATAAGCACCTAAAAAACCATCACCTATAAGTAGATACATATTTTTATTTATGCCTATATAGCTAACTATGCCAAGTAAAATTGCACCTGTAATATTTATAATAAAAGTTCCTATAGGAAATGGTGATTTTGAGTATTTACTTATAAATTTTCCTAAAGAAAACCGGGTTAAGCTTCCCAAAATACCACCAATACCTACTAGCAAGATTTCCATAATTTAATTCTCTCCTAAGTTTTCAACACTTCTATTATATAATTTAGATACGGCAGTTCTAGCTATAATTACACCTAAATAAGCAGCAGTTAATCCTAAAAATGCTGAATACAATATATAAGTTAAGGAATAAAGGAAATGTGATTTGTAAATGAGTTCAGAGCTTTCTTTGCATAAGGTTGAGAAGGTTGTATAAGCACCTAGAAAGCCTGTACATATACCTAGCTTTAAATCTGTACTTATTTTAAAGCCTTCCAGTGCTGCAGTAGTTATAAGAGCTAATAAGAAACTTCCTGTAACATTGATAAATAAAGTGTTTACAGGAATCATATTTCCAAAATTATTAATAGGAGCAGTTTTAACTAGAAATCTTAAAATAGCACCTAAAAATCCTCCAAGTCCAATAAAAAAGTATTTTTTCAATTTTAACACTTCCTTTTTATAATAAAAAAATTACTCTTTAGTTTTTGAGTGAATTGAATTACATTTTAAAAGTATACTATATTTTGGTCAATTTTGAAAGTCTCATTGCAAAAAAATAAAAGAAAAGTGGTGGATATAAAATGCTCACCATGTATAGGGGGACTTGATGTTATAGATTTGATGATGTATTATTGTCATTAGAAATAGAAAATAAATATTACAATTTGAATATTTTTAATTTATAGAGGTTAGTATTATTGTTAAGATATACAAATAAATGCAGGAGGTCTGTCTTTTAATGCTTGAAGAGGCTAAGGTTTTATTAAAGAAATATTATGGATATGATAGTTTTAGAGAAGGTCAAGAAAAGGTAATAAATAGTATATTGGAAGAAAAAGATACCTTTGCTATAATGCCTACAGGAGCAGGTAAATCTATATGCTATCAAATACCTGCTCTTTTAATGAAGGGGATAACAATAGTTATATCTCCATTGATATCGCTTATGAAGGATCAAGTAGATGCTCTTAATGATATAGGAGTAAAAGCAAGTTTTATAAATAGTTCATTGGACCAATATGAACTTCAAGAAAGAATATTAATGGCAGTAAGTGGATATACGAAACTTTTATATGTTGCACCAGAAAGGTTGGAATCTGAAAGTTTTTGTGAACTTATAAAGACACTTAATATATCAATGATTGCTATAGACGAATGTCACTGTGTTTCACAATGGGGGCATGACTTTAGACCAAGTTATAGGTCTATTGCACCGTTAATAAAAAAATTAGACCATAGACCTATAATTTCAGCTTTTACAGCTACAGCAACTAATGAGGTTAAGGAAGATGTAGTAAAACTTCTAGGCCTTAAAGAGTCTAATGTGTATACTACAGGTTTTGATAGAAAAAATTTATATTTTTCTGTGGTTAGGGGAGAAAATAAAAAGGATTATTTACTTAAGTATTTAGAAAATAATAGGGATCAAGTTGGAATAATTTATGCAGGAACTAGAAAAGAAGTGGATAATATTTATGAATCTCTTAAAAAGAAAGGTTATTCTGTAGGAAAATATCATGCAGGTATGAGTGATACAGCTAGAACAAAAGCTCAAGAGGATTTTTTATATGATAATGTAAATATAATAGTGGCTACTAATGCCTTTGGAATGGGAATTGATAAATCCAATGTAAGATACGTTATACATTATAATATACCTAAGAATATGGAAGCGTATTATCAAGAAGCAGGCCGTGCAGGAAGAGATGGAGAACCAAGTGAATGTATTTTATTATTTGGAGCTCAGGATATCATACTACAAAAATTTCTCATAGAACAAAGCATATTTTCAGAAGAAAGAAGAATTAATGAATATAGAAAGCTTCAGGATGTTGTTGATTATTGTCATACTACTAAATGTCTTAGAAAGTTTATTTTAGAATATTTTGGGGAAACTGATGTGCCAGATTTTTGTGATAATTGTAGTGTTTGTAAGGATGAGACAGAGCTTTCAGACATAACCGTAGATGCTCAAAAGATATTTTCATGCATAGCTCGTATGAAGCAGAGGTTTGGAACAGTTTTAGTATCACAGGTGCTGCGAGGTTCAAAAGATAAAAAGGTGTTAGACTTCGGCTTTGAAAAACTTTCTACTTATGGAATAATGAAAAATTATACTGTAAAGGAAATAAAGGATTTAATAAATGTACTTATAGCAGATGAATACTTATATCTTACTGAAAGTCAATTTCCTGTGGTAAGACTTAAGGAAAAAGCAGTAAGTGTTCTTAAAGGTGAAGAAACGGTATTCCAAAAAATTCATAAGGCTAAGAAGAAAGTTGTTCAAGAAAACTCCCTTTTTTTGCTGCTTAAATCTGTTAGAAAAACTATATCAGAAAGAGAGGCAGTGCCTCCTTATATAATTTTTGCAGATGCAGCTTTAAGGGATATGAGTGAAAAACTTCCTGAAAATGATGAAGAATTTCTTGATATTAAAGGTGTTGGAGAATCAAAGCTTCAAAAGTATGGTGAAGAATTTTTAAGTACCATAAGAGCTTATATAGAAGAACATCCTTCAGAAAAAGTTTCGCATAAAACTGAGAAAGAGCTAAAGGAAGATGTGTGCAAAAAACATGATGTTCCAAGTCATGTTGTAACTTTAAATATGTTTAATGAAGGAAAATCATTAGAAGAAATAAGTAAGGAAAGAAATTTAAAATTTATGACTATTGAGGATCATATAATGAGATGTGCCATGGAAGGAATGGATGTAGATTTAGATTTCTTCATACCAAAGAAGTATGAAGAAAGTATTTTTCAAGCTATAGAAAAGTCAGATAGTACAAAGTTAAGAAACATAAAAGAAATGCTGCCAGAAGAGGTAAGCTATACTGCTATAAAAGCAGCTTTATGCAAAATGAAAAATTCTGCATAAAAGAAAATTAATGCGTTGGTATAAAAGAGAGAGCTTTAAACCAACGCATTTTAATTATTTCCTATTAACATATTTTAAATATGTGGTCAATTATATTTCATAGTGTTTAAAGCATAAGAAATCATGTTCTAATTCATCTAAACTTTTATATTTTTTTTCAATACCCATAAGTCTTTTCAAAAACATTAATTCTTCTTTATACAAATTTAATTCATCATACCAAGGTTTACTTTTTTTATTTACAATTTCAAAGGATGTGTAATATAAGTGTAGCAAAAAATCACCTAAATATGAAAAATCCACATCTATAGTATAGCGTTCATCATTAATCCATCTAGCTAATCCAAAGTCTAATAAATAAACTTTACCATTATTATATAGTGTATTTGGTACTCGTATATCCCTATGAACAATACCCATACTATGCAAATACTTTAAAATGCTGATTAACTGAAAACAAATTTTATATATTTCTTTTCTTTTAAAAATATAGTCATCCTTAAAAATTATTTCTTCAAAGGTTTTGCCTTCTTTAAATTCTAAAATATAACCTGAAAATTTATCTTTTTCTATTTTTTCTATAAATCGTGGTATACAGTTATGATTAATCGAACTCAATATTTCTTCTTCAAAGCAGACTTTTTTTTCTATCTTTTTTAGCATTTCTTTTTTTAGTTGTTTTAATATATAATTTGTATTGTTATTAGATACTAAATAACAAATTCCATATCTGCCTTCGCCAATTATTTTTACTATGGTATATTTGTCAATTTGTTCACCAGGCAAATATATTTTATCTCTTTTAAAAAAATTTAAGACCATGAGCTGTGGTGATGCCTTCTATGATGATATTGATGGTGGTCAGAATGAGAATAATGTTTGCGGGAGTGAGAATGGCTTCTGGAAGAAAACACACTTCCAATTATTGAACTAAAGAAGCCAGATTTTTTATGATGTTTCCTTTTGTAATAATCGCTGCCATGATGTCTGCTTGAACTTCTTGAGAAAAAAGAAAAAATGCCCATATAAATCCTCCTTAAACATAAATATTTGTAATGAATATTATCAATTGATAATATTTAATGTGTTATTATAATATACTAAGATTGAGAAAATGTAAAGGTATTTCTGAAAAATATTTTACACAAATTTTATTATTAATTGATAATGAAAATTGTTAATAATGGTGTTAATAAAAACTTTTTTATAAAATGGTTAAGTTCAATTAATTAATGTGGGGAAGTTTATGATAAAATACGATTATAAGTATAAATAAATTTTTTACATATACTAAATTTACAACATGTTAAAAGCAAATAAGTGAATTTTTTAAAATAAGATTTTTGTTTTTAATACTTATTTAATATGCTTAATTTGGAGGAAAAGGTATGATTAAAAAAGAGAACTTTTTAAATGATATAAAAAGCAGCAGTAGCATAAAAGTATCATTAATGGTAATGAAGGTAATATTTAAGGATAGTGATAAAATAGTATGTATATTAGGAGATAAAAGTGGAGAAATAAAAGCTAATATACCAAATAAAAATAATGATATAACAGAAGGAATAGTAATAGAAATTGAAGGCATAAAGGATGGAAACCTGGATGTTAAAAAGTATGAAGTGATTTTGGAATATAATATTTCAGATTATCTTCCAACGGTAAAAAGACCTATTGAAGAAATTATGGATGAAATTGAACTATATACTAATGAATACATTGTTTCAAAAGAAGCTAAGGCTTTAAATGACTATTTTTTTAAGAATGAAATATTTTTGAATAAATTCAAAAAGGGAATAGGTGGAGTTTCCATGCATCATAATTATTTAGGTGGACTTGCAGAACATACATTAAATGTCATGTATTTAACAGCTATACTTTGTGAAAGATATGGATGCAGGAGGACAGAAATAGCCATGCTTTCGGCAAAGCTTCATGATATTGGAAAAGTTTATGAATTATATTATGATGGGCCTTTTAAATATACTAATAGAGGAGAAATGGAAGGACATATTGTCATTGGAGTGGAATTAATAGATAAAGCAATTAGAGAAAAACCTGAATTTTATTCAGAGGATTTTATAACAAGAGTAAAAGGGTGTATTGTTCAGCATCATGGAAAGCTTGAATTTGGTTCTCCAAGGACAATGAAAATGGAAGAATCATTTATAGTTAATTATGCTGATTCAATAGATGCTACTATGAATAAGATTTGTCAAATAAAAGATAAAACAGAACCTAATAATTGGTCAGATTATGATAGAAGAATTGAAACAAAATTATATTTATAGAAAAAAGAGATGGTGAAAATACGTGAAGATTTTGCTTATAAAAATTACTTTGGGGGCATCCTGGGTACATTCTTTAAAGGAAAAGAGAATGATTGTAAAAAGTATTGTTCAAAGGTTAAAGAATAAATTCAATATATCAGTGGCAGAAGTTGATGAGCAGGATATTCATCAAATAATAGTAATAGGTATTGCAGGAATATGCGGAAGCTCCTCACAAGCAGATTCTACAATGGAAAATATTATAACTTTTGTAGAATATAATACTGATGCAGAAATAATAGATATTCAGAGAGAAAATATTGAAGGTGTGTAAAAAACAGATTGTCCATAATAAATAATTGGGCAATCTGTTTTGCTATTTCAATTAATATAGAAAATATATACTTATAAAATTTAGTTGTTCAATTTGCTTCCTTCACACTTTAAAAAGTCTAAACATTTAGCATCTAATTCATCGAAAGACCATAATCCAGAACATTTGAATTTATATGCTGCATAATCAGCGTAATCGCTATAATATACATCATAGGTTTGTATTAAAGGATATATAGGCTTGTCCAACTTATAATCTTTATAGTCTTGAATCATTTTATCCATACATTTTTTTATTGGCCATTTCATTTCACCCCAGTAGCATTGAGGTGCAGAAAAATCGCAATATTTATTGAAAACTGAATATGGTATATCTTGATGATAACTTGCTATAGGATAAGAAGTATAACCAATAATAGCATTTGGACATTTACTTCTTACAATGCTGCATACTTGTTCAGATTCAGAAGTTTTACCTATTACAGCATCTTCTACATCAAGAACATAATAATCACTATGATTAATAGCATCTATTATTAGATTGGATTCAGCTTCAACATCAGTAAAGTGATTGAAACCCCATGTACCTACTTTAAATCCTGCTTGTTTAAAATTATTTTCATATTTCAAAAAATCATCTCTAAAATTCATGCCACCTCCACTAGGATTTGAACCTTCATGATACTTAATACAAACATTGTTTATACCTAAAGATTTTAATTTTGAAATTAAATTATCTATGCTGCCATATTTATCTACTAAGTTTTGAAGCTGCCATATCCATGCAGAAGTAGTGCTAATGCTAGATAGATTATTTTTATTAGGAGCATTTACAAGTAAACTCAAAATTACTTTTTTATTATATCCTTCAATGGTTCCTTCAAAAATATAGTTTCCTGGAATACTAGAGGAATCAAAAGGCTTGTCCCAAATAACTTTTACTTGATTTTTGTTTCCGGAAGACATAACAGCAGTTACTGTATCTGGCAATTTATAGCTATCGCCTTGATTTATAGATACATCTATATTATCCACTGAGGTTATTTTATCTATAGAAGCTGATTTTGAAGCAGTTTTAAAATTCATACTGAAAGGAGTTTCTAAGTGTTTATTGCTTGTGGAAATCAAAGTATTGTCAATGTTTAATAAATAATCATTATTAGAATTATATTGGGATACAGTTGATATAGTTACACAAAAGTTGTTTTTTGTAAGTGATATATTTAAGGGCACTTCTGTATTACTTTTTTTGTCTATAACTTTTATACTGCTTTCAGCAGAAGATAAATTTATAGGTTGATTAAATTGTATCGTCCAAATTTTATCTAAAGGTACATTGCTAATGTTATCTACATTAGATGTCGAAAAAGCAAAAGTGTTTTCAACATTTGAAGAATTAGATACATTGTTTTGTAGTGGAGTTTTAGAAGTATCTTGTGTTGTTGAAACTTTAGATGCATCTTCTTGTGATTTAGTAGTATTTTTATCGTTAGTTGAAATGGTTTGAGTTTCAGATGCAGAAGGCACATTGTAAGCTAGTACTGTATTATGAGAATTTAATTGATATGCCATAACAATGCCTGCAAATATTAAAAGTTTTTTTAATGTTTTAATCAATTGTCTCTCTTCTTTCTATTATTTAAATTTTAGCATATTACCTTAGTTTACAATTTTTACAATAAGAGTAATATAGTAATGCATATAAAATATACCATTTAATTTATGTGTTTATCAAGTAAAAATTTTCCATTAGCATGTTGCTATACTTGACATATCATATGCTTAAATATAAAATTAATTTTTGTATATATATTTGGGGGTGTTCTAATGGCTTTAAATGATGAAGATATTATATTGGAAAAAAATAATTTAAGTGAAATGGAAGATTGGATCCATAATGAAGAAATAAAAATTAAGGAAAATGATGATGAATTAAAAAAGAGGATAGATGGTCTTAGAAAACAATCTAAAGGTAAATATAATGAAGAATTAGAAACAAAGGAAAAGTTATATAAAATAACCCATAAAAATTTAGAAAAATATAATGAAGCTAAAAGTCAACCATACTTCGGAAGAATAGATTTTAGAGAATATAAAAGGGATAATGAGATTTTTTATATAGGAAAGTTTGGACTTATGGATATGACAACTGGTGATGAAAAGGTTATAGACTGGAGATCACCAATAGCTGATTTATATTATAGTGGAACCTATGGAGAAGTTTTTTATAGAGCACCTATGGGAATAGTTAGTGGTGAATTAACTCTTAAAAGAAAGTTTTTAATTAAAGAAGGTAAACTTATAAATGCTTTTGATGAAGGCATAAATGAAATAATTTTAAGAGCAGCAGGTGGTGGAGAAAATGTTCTAATGGATGAATATTTAAAAATCAATTTAGAGCAAAGTGTAAGCAATAAATTAAAGGATGTTGTTGCCACCATACAAAAAGAGCAAAATGATATAATAAGAGCTGAAAAGAATACAGCACTTATAGTTCAAGGTTCAGCTGGGTCGGGAAAGACCACAGTTGCACTTCATAGATTAGCTTATTTAATATATAAATATAATGGAAAACTTAAAGGAGAAGATATTTTAGTTGTAGCTCCTAATAAGTTATTTTTAGACTATATATCAGAAGTTTTACCTGACCTTGGAATAAATACTGTTAAACAGATTACTTTTGAAGAAACAGCACTTGAAGTACTAAAGCTTAAAGGAAAACTAATTACAAAGGATAAAAAGCTTTCAGATATATTAGAAGCAAAAGATAGTGAAAACTTAAAGTATATCACTGAAAGCAGTAACATTAAAGGTACAATGGAATATAAGCTGCTTATGGATAAATATATAGAGTATGTAGAGTTAAAAGACTTAGATATAGAGGATATAAAGGTTGAAAACTACATGCTTTTCGATAAAAAAGAGATAAAAAGATTATATTCTAAGGATATGGTAAATTTATCTTTAAATAATAGAAAAGATGAAATTAAAAGATATTTTACATTAAAAATAGATGAAAAGATAAGAAATGTACTAGATAAAATAGATTTTTCTTATGAATATATGATAGCAAGAGTAAAGAAAACCATGGAAGATGGTCCTTTAAGAAGAAAGAAATTAATAGAATTATATGATGCAAGAGATAATAAGAAAGTGCAAATAAAGCAAGCAAGCATCAAAAATTTTGAAGATTATTTTGATAAGTGGAAAATAACAGATACTAAAAGATTTTATTTTGACTTATTTAATGAAGAGGAAATTTTTAATGAAGTTATTAAGGATAAAATACCTAAAAAACTTGCTTTGTATATGAAAAAGGAACTAAGTTACAATTTTGAAAATGACATTTTTGATAGTGATGATTTGGCAGCTATGATGTATTTAAAATTCAAAATAGAAGGTGTGCCAGAAAAATATAAGTATAAACATATAGTTATAGATGAAGCACAGGATTATAGTATGTTTCAAATAGCTGTAATAAATGAAATGGTTTTAAATAATTCTTTAACTATAGTAGGAGATATAGGACAGGGAATATATTATTATAAGGGTATAGAGAGATGGGAAAGCTTAGTAGAGGATGTATTTAAAAATAAAGCTATTTATATACAGCTCACTCAAAGTTACCGTTCTACAGTGGAAATAATAGAATTTGCAAATAAAGTGCTTAAGAAACAAAAAAATAAGTTAAAACCTGCTATGCCTGTTTTAAGGCATGGTAAATGTCCGGAAATTATTGAGTTTAATAATAATAGAGAGTTTGCAGAAAAATTAGATTCTATAGTAGAAGAAGTAAAAACTATGGGTAAAAAGAGTATAGCAGTTATAGGAAGAACTTACGAAGAATGCAAAAAGATAAAAGAGTATTTAAAAAAATACAGCAATTATAAATGGGAGCTTGTTAAGGAAACAGATAAAAATTTAAAATTGGAGAAAATAATAGTACCTTCATATATGACAAAAGGATTAGAGTTTGATTGTAGTGTTATATATAATTGTAATAAGGATAACTATAAAGATAACGAATTAGACAAGAAAATATTATATGTTTGTCTCACTAGAGCACTGCATTTACAGTATATTTTTTATAATAAATCTATATCTGAACTTATTTGATAACTTTTTTTAAAAAATAATCATTATTAGTATTGAAAAATTTTCGTTTTATGGTAGAATAGGAAATAACAAAAGTCAAATTTTAAAAATGGAGGGGATATTTTATGAGTACTGTAAAATTAAAGAATAACATCTATTGGGTTGGAGTGAATAATCCCGAATTAAGAGTATTTGACATAATAATGGAAACTAAAAAGGGAACTACATATAATTCTTATTTAATAGACGATGATAAAGTAGCAGTAGTTGACACTGTAAAGGATGGATACTTTGATGAATTCCTTTCAAATATAAAAAGTATAATTGGAGACAGAAAGGTTGATTATGTAATTGTTCAACATACAGAATTAGATCACAGCGGTTCATTAGGCAAATTACTAAAAGCTTATCCAGAAGCTACTGTCATAGCTTCTAAAGCTGCTATAATGTATGCTGAAGAAATAGCTAACATGAAATTTAAAAATCAGGTCGCACCAAATGAATTAAGTCTTGGAAAAACTAATCTTAAGTTTATAAGTGCACCAAATTTACATTGGCCTGACACTATGTTTACTTATGCAGAAAATCAACAAGTGTTATTTACTTGCGATTTCCTTGGATGCCATTATTGTCCTGAAAATTCTATAACTGATAATTGTTCAGATGATTATTTTGATGAAATGAAATATTATTTTGATGTGATAATGGGACCATTTAAAAGATTTGTACTTATGGGTCTTGATAGAATAAAGGATTTGAATATAGATATAGTAGCGCCAAGCCATGGTCCAGTACATATAGATGATGTACAAAAATATGTTGAACTTTATAAAACTTGGGCGGAAGTAGAAAAATCCAATGAAAAGAATGTACAAATATTTTATATATCAGCTTATGGAAATACAGAAAAAGTTGCAAATTATATAGCAGAGAAAATAAATGACAAGGGAGTTAAAGCAGAAGCTCATGAAATAACTTCTATGGATACTAATGATATAGTAGCTTTAATAGAAAAATCTAATGGAATATTAATGGGCTCACCAACTATAAATCAGGATGCTGTTAAACCTGTATGGGATGTATTATCTTTAGTATGTGCTATTACTAATAGAGGAAAAGCAGCAGGTGCATTTGGATCCTATGGATGGAGCGGAGAAGGTGTTCCTATGATGACTGAAAGATTAAAATCATTAAAGTTTAATGTAGTTCAAGAAGGAGCTAGATTTAAATTTGTTCCAAGTGAAGATGAATTTAAAAAGATTGATGAATTTGTAGATAAATTTATGACAATATTAAAATAAAAATAAAAAATCAAACTAATAGCTTAGCTGCTGTTAGTTTGATTTTTTTATCATTTAATTTATTTTAAATACTTAAATGTCCAATCTAAAAGATCTATGCACATATCTGCAGTACAATCATTTTTATCCAAAACAGGATTTAATTCGACAAAGTCCATTGACTTTACAAGCTTAGTTTCCATTAGATATTTCAAAAGATATTTAACATGATCTAAATCCAGTCCATTTTTAACTGGAGTACCTGTACCAGGTACTAAACTAGGGTCAAGACAGTCTATATCAAAGCTTAAATGAATTCTTTCAATCCCAATTTCTTTAATTTTAGAATGTACTTCCTCTGATATTCTTTCCATACCCATATTTTTTACATCTTCTGTAGAGTAAACATTGAGACTTTTGCTTTTTATTAAGGCTTTTTCACCTTCATCTAAGTCTCTTGCGCCTATAATAAATACATTTTTAGAGTCCACTTTTGTACCTTTATAGTATAAGTCTGTAAGTTCACTAAATCCTATGCCCATAACGGCAGCAAGTGGCATACCATGTATATTACCAGTTATACTAGTTTCATGCGTATTTATATCACCATGAGCATCAATCCAGATAACTGCAGTGCTACTATCATACTTACTAACACCTGATATACTTCCAAGACCTAAGGAGTGGTCTCCACCAATAACCAAAGGAAAGCTGTCAGAAGTAAGAGCACTGTAAACTTGATGAGCTAAATTTTTATTTACATCCATAATGGGCTTTAAATATTTCATAGTAGGATGAAAATTAAATTTTTGTTCTTCACTTATATTTTCAACGTAGAGATTTCCACAATCATATATGGTATGATTATTTCTGGTCAAAGTATCTATAATACCTTTTTCTCTAAGCTTGTCAGGACCAAATTCTACACCTTTTTTGTCAGAACCAAAAAATATTGGCACACCAATTAAACTAATATTCATTAAAATTACCTCCATATATGAATTATACCGTATGTTACTTGATTATATACTAATAAAAAAAATTAGAAAATAGTTTTGAAAAAGACAATGTATTAAAAATATTAATTTTCATGAAAAATATTCATAAATTTATTAAGTCCTTATAATAGATAAAATATTTAACATATGATAAAATGGTTACACTAGAATTATATTCTAAATATTAAGGAGATGTTATTATGGATAAAGAAAAAATAGTTCAATATTTAATTAAAAATGGTTTAAATGATATACAGGAGTTAAGCTGCAATGATGAAGCAGTAGTATTAAGATTTTTTTATGATTTTGACGATGAGGAACTTAGTGCTGCAAAAGCATATGCAAATGACGAGAGTGAAGAAGAAGCAGAAAGTGATAAATGGTATTATGATTATTTTCTCCCTTACCTAAGTGATTTATCAGTGGATAATGTTGGAGAAATAATAGAGGATTTTATGGAAGAAATAAATCTAGAAGCACAGTACACTACTTATGAATTAGATAAAGAAAATTATGATTATAATGAATTCGTAGCAGCCTTTTATGAAAAAGGTAAAGATGTAGATTTAGATAAAATTTTAGATGAATTAGAAGATTAATTAAAATAAAACCCTAACTTGAATTTAAAGGAAAGGTGATATTGTTGAAAACTTTGGCTTTTATTGCATCACCGCATAAAAATGGTAATACTGCAGTACTTTTAAATCATTTTTTAAAAGGTATTTCAGGTGAAGTTGAGATTATCGATGTATATAATGTAAATGTAAAACCTTGCATTGATTGTAAGTATTGTCATAAACATAAAGAATGTGTATTAAAGGATGATATGACAAACATTTATAAAAAAATAGAAAATAGTGATAATATAGTTATAGCTTCTCCTGTATATTTTTCATTTGTACCAGCACCTCTAAAGGCAGTTATAGATAGACTGCAGGTAAACTGGAGTGGAAAATTTATAAGAAAGGATTTTAAGATACATTTAAATAAAAAAGTTGGAGTTCTCATTATGACTGCAGGATCTAATATGGAAAATGTTTTTGAGCCAATAGAATATGCAATAAAACAATTTTTTTCCATAACAGGTTCGGAATTTTCTCATAGAATATATGCGATAAATACTGACAATGTTCCTATAGAAAAAAATGAAGAAATTAAAAGAAAAGCATTTGAAATAGGCAAAAGTATAAAAATTTAGATGTAAAGCCTGCAGAATATGATTCTGTAGGTTTTTATTGATTGGCTTTTCATTTTATAAATTATTAAATTGAAAATCTATCTGATTTTCTTATTTTTTCATATTCCAAAATAAGCTTGTCCAACTCTTCACTGCATTGAATTACATCTGTATTGGTAATTTCCTTACAGTTTAACAACATATATAAAGTTTCTTTTAAATAATTAATTTCCAAATCTAAAATTTTTAAATCAATATTCATAATTATATTACCCCATAATTATAATTTATACTTACAAGTATATGTTAATTAAATGTGCTAATAATATTATAAAATTTTATTGATTTAAATTATTAACACTATTACATTTTAACAGATTAAATATATTTATGCAGAGGTTTTGTAAGTCAAATACATACATCAAATTACATAAGTTAACATTATATCTGTAGATAACGTGTGGATTATAGTGTGGAAAAAATGTGCAAAACATGAAAATATGTCCGAAGAACGTTTAAATAGAATGTTTGTAAAAAAATGTAAAAAGAGAATGCTGTCTAAAAGTTTTTTAACTTATAGTGAAATTTTAATGAAAATTTTAATGAAAACTAAAATTGTATATGCAAATAATTAGTATACATAATAAGAGCTTAAAACTTGTTTTATTTGTTAAATATGATATAATATTTAACTATAATGTTCAAAAATATAAAATAGTATATATTAATAAACAGTATATTTAATTATAATAGCAATTAATATACTTAATATAAGATAAGTTGGAGGTAAATTATATGCTTAATACAGATATTGCAATGGGATTAGCTAGAGTTACAGAAGCTGCAGCACTTTGCTCTTCAAAATTTATGGGTAGAGGAGATAAAATAGCAGCAGATCAAGCTGCAGTAGATGGAATGGAAAAGGCTTTTGCTATGATGCCTGTTAGAGGAACTGTAGTAATAGGAGAAGGAGAATTGGATAATGCTCCAATGCTTTATATAGGACAATCGGTAGGTGTAGGAAATGTTGATATGCCTGAAATGGATATAGCTGTTGATCCATTAGATGGTACTATTTTAATAGCTAAAGGATTACCTAATGCTATAGCAGTAGTTGCTATGGGACCTAAGGAAAGTTTATTTCATGCGCCTGATATGTACATGAAAAAAATAGCAGTTGGACCAGGAGCAAAAGGTGCCATAGATATAAATAAAAGTCCTAAAGAAAATATAATAAATGTGTCAAAAGCACTGAATAAAGATATAACTGAAATGACTGTAATTGTTCAAGAAAGGGAGAGACATGATTACATTGTTCAAGCTGCTAGAGAAGTAGGAGCTAGAGTTAAACTTTTTGGTGAAGGTGATGTTGCTGCAGTACTTGCTTGTGGCTTTGAAAATACAGGAGTAGATATATTTATGGGTACAGGCGGAGCACCAGAAGGAGTTATTGCAGCAGCAGCTATAAAATGTATGGGTGGAGATATGCAGGCTAAATTGGAACCACATACAGATGAAGAAAGAGAAAGATGTAAAAGTATGGGTATAAGTGACTTAAATAAAGTTTTACTTATAAATGATCTTGTTAAGGATGATGAAGTTTACTTTGCAGCTACAGGTATAACTGATTGTGATTTATTAAGAGGAGTAGTATTTTCTAAAAATGATTGGGCAACTACTCATAGTGTAGTAATGAGAGCAAAAACAGGTACTATAAGATTTATAGAAGCTCATCATGATTTAAAAAGAAGTAGTTTAGTTGTAAAATGAAGTGATTCTTAGACTCAGGTGGAGTTTGCTTGTGAGGAATACCTCTGAGTCTTAGAAGAACTTATCCAGGCGCGTAGCAGTGCTTATCCCCAATTTGAAGAAGATGGGGTATTAGCAATGGTAGCGATCGGATAAAATAAATTTCAAATGTGAATGATAGGTTAAATATGAAGTGATTTAAATTTAACTTATCATTCTTTTTTTATGGTTACAAATATTTTATTGAATAATTATTCAATAAAAAATATTTATATTTTATATTTCTTCAATTTCCATATTTAACTTAATTAAATAAGTTTTAATATTTATTTTGTTTATAAGTTACATAAATTTTAGTATAATATAGAATGAGAATAAGTAATTTGGCAGGAGTGAATAAAATGAAAATGGATGAAGTAATAGAACAAATAAATTTTTTATACAAGAAAAGTCAAAATGAAGGACTTACAGAAGAAGAAAAAATTAAACAAAAAGAATTAAGACAAATTTATATTGATTCAATCAAAAGAAATTTTAGAGCTCAACTAGATGGCATAAAAAAAGTTCCATCTAATGAAAAATTGAACTGAGAGGAGTTAACATTAAAAAATGGAAGTAACAGTAAAAGAACTAATAAAGGATTTTAACCTTGAAGTTATAAATAAAGGGGAAAGAATTAATAAAATAGATATAAGTGATATAAATAGACCTGGACTTCAATTTGCAGGATTTTATAATTATTATGCTAATGAAAGAATACAAGTGGTTGGAAAAGCTGAATGGAGTTTTTTAGATGCAATGCAGCCAGAACTCAGAAAAAAGAGATTAAAAAAATATTTTGAATTTGATAATCCGTGTACTATAGTAACAAGAGGATTGGTACCTCATAAGGAATTTATGGACAGTGCTATAGAAAATAAAAGGTGGATATTAAGAACAAATACTATTTCTACAAGGTTTGTAAGTAAGCTCATGAATTATCTAGATGATAAATTAGCGCCAGAAACTAGGCTGCATGGTGTACTTGTAGATGTATACGGTATAGGTATTTTGATTACTGGAGAAAGTGGTATTGGTAAAAGTGAAACTGCTCTTGAGCTTATTAAGAGAGGGCACAGATTGGTTGCTGATGATGCTGTAGACATCAAAGAAATTGATGGAGAATTATTTGGTACATCTCCATATATAACCTCAGGTATGATTGAAGTAAGAGGAATGGGGATAATTGATATACCAGCTTTGTATGGAATAAGTTCTATACTAAAAATAAGAAAAATTAATCTTGTTGTATATATTGAGCAATGGAAGGAAGGTGAAAATTATGATAGATTAGGAATTGACAATGAATATGTTAATATACTAAATGTGCCTTTGAAAAAATTGACAATTCCAATTAGACCAGGAAGAAATATAGCTGTAATAATAGAAGCAGCAGCAGCAAACTTTAGATACAGCTTTATTTCAAATATTACTCCTGTAGATATAATAAATCAGAGAATTAATGAAGAAGCTGAAGGAAGGGAATCAGGTGGAAAGTAAAAAATCCATAAGAAAATTAGTACAAGAAAAAAAAGATGTTCTCTCTAAAGATGAAAGAAAAAATTTAGATAATATAATATTTCATAAGGTAATAAATAGTGATGACTATAAAAATTCACATACAATATTTATATTTGTAAGTTATAATAATGAAGTAGATACACATAAAATTATAAAGCAGGCTTTAAGGGATGGAAAAATTTTATGTGTTCCTAAAGTAATATCTAAAGAAGAAGGCATGGATATTGTACAAATAAAAAGCTTTGAGGATTTAAAAGAAGGTGCGTATGGTATTTTAGAACCTGCTAATAATGAATTAAAGATTGAAGAAAATAATATAGATTTATCATATTTACCAGGCTTGGCATTTGATAGAAAAGGTGGAAGAGTAGGCTATGGTGGTGGTTTTTACGATAGATTTTTATTAAAAACAAGAAAAAATTCTAAAAAAATAGGGCTGGCTTATAAATTTCAAGTATTTCCTGAAGTGCCAATGGAAGAACATGATGTTTTTATTAATGGAATAATTACAGATTAAAGCACACAAACTATAAATAGAGATTTGAAATGAAAATTGAGAGTTACTTTAATGATTCTCAATTTTCATTTCTTTAAAGGCCTATAAATAATTTAAGTTCCCATTAAGTTTACTAAATGAGTGGGTGTGTTTATGAAAGTATTGGATATAGCTAATAACTTTAAAGAAATTAAAGAAAGTTTGCAGTTAGGTATGAATCACTATTGGGTACTAATAAAAGCAAATGAATTAAGGAAACTTAGAAATTTTATTTTGTTAGATGAAGAAAGCATACAAGAGTGTAGCAAG
This sequence comes from Clostridium sp. JS66, assembly GCF_033561535.1. Taxonomy (NCBI): domain Bacteria; kingdom Bacillati; phylum Bacillota; class Clostridia; order Eubacteriales; family Clostridiaceae; genus Clostridium; species Clostridium sp. JS66. The sequence goes on from NZ_CP131467.1 coordinate 3,106,985, forward strand.
TTTGCACAACCATCCAAAATAAGCTTTTTTGATGGATATATTTTTATGAATTTAAATGTATTAAATTATTGTAATGAAACAATTAATTCAAAAGAATTAAATGTTTTTTTAAGCAAAGATTACATAATAACTGTTTATAAAGAAGATATAGATATAATAGAAGAATTTATTCAAGATATTAAGGATTCTAAAAACTGTTTTGTAATAAAAGAAAAACCTAAAGTTTGTATATTACTTTATTATATTTTAGATAGAATAATAGTTAAGAATTATGACATAATAGCTGCTTTAGAGGCTCAAGTAGATGAAATAGAAATAAGTATTTTGAAGGAACCTAAACACGAACAAATAGACAATCTTATAAACTTAAGAAGACAAGTATATAAAATAAGAAAATACTTAAATCCATTAAGATATATAGGGGATAGTTTAGTAAGTAATGATAATATGGTGCTAGAAAAGGAAAATATTATATATTTTATAAATTTGAATAGAAAAATAGATAAATTAATGATGGCACTTGAAAGTCTGGTTCAAGATTTAGCTTTAGTTAGAGAGGCCTTTGAATCTGAAATTGCCAATAAAACAAATGAGCTTATGAAAGTATTTACTATTATAGCAACAATATTTTTACCTTTAAATTTAATAACCAGTATGCATGGTATGAATATGAAGGGGATTCCTTTTGAAAAGATGGAAAATGGTTATCACTGTATGGTAGTAATAATGTTAGTTATAGCTTTAATACTTGTGGGAATTTTTAAGAAGAAAAAATGGCTTTAGTAACAAAATATTTAACAAGTTTCAATGAATTGGTATTTTGAGTAATATTTTTAAAAATATGATTTATTTTAACCATTATTCTAAATTTTATGGTAAAATATATTAAGAAAGCTTTTTAAATTAATATAATATATAAACATAATTGTTATGAGGAACAATGTTCCTTGAATGCTAGATATCGAGAGGGGATTTTAGTTATGAACGAGGATTTAACAAAAAAATATGAATATGCATGGGATAAATATTCTAAAGATGATTTGAAAGATGTATTTCACTTGTCAGATAAGTATAAAACTTTTATGTCAAAATGTAAAACAGAAAGAGAATGCGTAGAAGAATTTATAATTAGAGCAGAAGAAGCAGGCTTTAAAAATTTAGAAGATATTGTATCAAAAAATGGCACTTTAAAGCCAGGAGATAAAGTATATGCAAATAATAAGGGAAAAGGACTAGCATTATTTGTTATAGGAAATAAGAGCTTTGAGGATGGCATGAGAATATTAGGGGCTCATGTGGATTCACCAAGGCTAGATTTAAAACAAAATCCTTTATATGAGGATACTGATATGGCTTTATTTGAAACGCATTATTATGGTGGAATAAAAAAATATCAGTGGGTTACACTTCCTTTAGCTATACATGGTGTCATTATAAAAAAGGATGGTACAAAAGTAAATGTAGCAATTGGAGAAGATGACAATGATCCTGTATTAGGTGTTTCAGACCTTTTAGTGCATTTAGCTTCTGAACAAATGGAAAAAAAGGCAAACAAGGTAATTGAAGGTGAAGATTTAAATGTATTAGTTGGAAGTATGCCAATTGAAGATAAGGAAGCTAAAGATAGAGTCAAACGAAACATATTGAACATATTAAATGAAAAGTATAGTATTGTTGAAGAAGACTTTGTTTCTGCTGAACTTGAAATAGTTCCATCTGGAAAAGCTAGGGATTATGGTTTAGATAGAAGTATGATTATGGCTTATGGACATGATGATAGAATATGTTCATATACTTCTTTTGAAGCTATGCTTAAATTAGAGAAAAGTGATAAAACGTGCGTAGCACTTTTTGTAGATAAAGAAGAGATAGGCAGTGTAGGTTCAACTGGCATGCATTCAAGATTTTTTGAAAATACAGTGGCTGAAGTTATGAACCTTTCTGGAGATTATACAGAATTAAAATTAAGAAGGGCTCTTACTAACTCTAAAATGTTATCTTCTGATGTATGCGCAGCTTTTGATCCTAATTATCCATCAACTATGGAAAAGAAGAATTGTGCTTATTTTGGCAAAGGTATAGTATTTAACAAATATACTGGAGCAAGAGGAAAATCAGGATGTAATGATGCTAATCCAGAATATATAGCACAAATAAGAGCTATAATGGAAAAGCATAATGTTTCATGGCAGACATCAGAACTTGGAAAAGTTGATCAAGGTGGCGGTGGAACTATAGCATATATACTTGCTCAATATAATATGGAAGTTATAGATTGTGGAGTTGCACTTCACAATATGCATTCTCCATGGGAAATAGCAAGTAAAGCAGATATATATGAAACTATGCGTGCTTATTATTCTTTTTTATTGGAAGCATAGAAAAAGGTATAAGTAATAAAAGTTAAGAATTTAAAGATTAAACAGTTTAATTATTAAAAATATAACACTTGAAACTTAAAATGCACCTAAATGTTAGGCTTTATATTTAACATTTAAAGGTGCATTTTCCATATACAAAAGAAATAAAAGAAAAAATAGCATATTTTTGTCTTGGAATAATATGGTATAATTATTATGAGAGGTGAGAAAATATGGGATTAAATTTTAAAAAGAGTATTAAAATAGGTAAGGATATTGTAATTAATTTTAACAAAAATAGTGGAATAAGTATTTCTAAAGATGCTAAACATAGTAAATTTAAAACAAATAAAAATAATGTATCAAATAAAGAAATAATACAATATAAAAAAAATACTGTAAAGCATACAATTAAGAGCTCTGGAGGAAAAAATAATAAATTCAGAGAAAACGTTATCGATGCAAGAAAAGGTCATATTTTATTAACGATTTCCATATGTATTTCATTGTTTTTTGGATTTGTTAATCCTATATTTTTAATTGTTACTATTATTCCAATATTATATATGTTTATCAGTAAACGTGGCAGGCAGAGAATGTATATATCAGCTTCAGTACACAATTTACAGGCATTAAAAATAGACAAGGCAGAAAAATATTTAAAAAAGGCTAAAAGGGTACTTGACAATGAATTAATATTTGAATTGGAAGAAGATATAAATAATGTAAAAAATAAAAACTCAAATAAAGGAAAATCTTTAATTATAGAATATAAAGATATTTTATTTAATAAACAAGTTAAAAGAAATTGTAAGGCTAGAGAATTTGAAGCACAAGGTGATATAAATAGTGCTATAGACTTGTATGAATTAAACATTAAAGAAGGATTTACAGAAATAGTTTCATATGAAAGGTTGATGGAGTTATATGAAAAACAAGAAAAATATGATGATGAGATTAGAGTAATAAATAAGGCTATAGAAGTATTCAAAAATATATGGAAAGATAAAATTGATAAGCAATCTGAAATGGAAATGTTCACATCAAGGTTAGAAAAAATTAAAGTATTAAAAGAAAAATTGTATTGATACAAATTAGTAACAAAAGCTTTTCCTAATGAATACAATGCATTGGGAGGAAGTTTGTTATGAACAATAATAGATTTAAGAATTATGGCTTGTGGGTTTCTATAGCAGCATTTATTCCGCTACTCTTAAATAGTTTTGGCATAGATGTTCTTCCTAAAAACTATAGTGATGTAGTAAATGCGCTGCTTGCAATTTTAGTAACAGCAGGAATTTTGAACAACCCTCAGACTGAATCAAAAGGATATCTTGATGACAAGAAAACTGAAGAAAATAAAGACAGTAAATAAAAATATTGCGAAGCAATATTTTTAGGGGATAATTGTCCTCTAAAAAGTGCTTCGCATTATGCTTATATTATATCTCTTCAAGTTTTTGCAAAAATATTTTAATGTCTTCTTCTTCTAAAAAAACTTGACCTATTTTTAAAGCATGTTTTGAATCATCCTTAGTCATACCATGAAAATCAGAACCAGCTGTAATTATTTTATTATATTTTTTAGCTAAAGCTTTAAAATTTTTTGTGTCACTAGGTTCATTCATAGAATAAATAGCTTCAATTCCATCAAAAGGCATATTTAAAAGTTCTGCAACATCTATATTTTTTATTAAAATAGGGTGTGCAAGTACTACTAAAGCATTATGATCTTTTAAAATTTTTATGCCTTCCTCAGTACTCAATTTTTTATTTGGTACATAAGCAGGACTATTTTCGCCTATGAAATTTTTAAAAATGTAATCCCATTTATAGTTATAACCAGCAGCTATTATTGCTTTAGCAATATGGGGTCTTGCTATAATGCCTTCAGCATCATCTAATATTTTTTCATAGTTTAATTTTATGTTGAAAAATTTATCTAAGTTTTCAACTATTTTTTTACCTCTATAAGTTCTATATTCATTCATATCTTTTAAATAATCTTTTAATTTACAGTCTATTTGTGTAATGTCATTAAAGTAGCCTAAAATGTGAATGTTTTCTTTAAAGTATAAAGTTGACAATTCTAATCCAGGTATTACCTTAATTCCAAGTTTTTCGCCCTCAAGTACTGCTTCAAGAACTCCATATATAGTATCATGATCTGTAATGGACATTATATCTATATTTTCTTTTGAAGCCATGTTAACTAACTCTTTAGGAGAAAAATTCCCATCAGAAGCTGTAGTGTGTAAATGAAAATCTCCTTTTTTGTACAATGAAATCACCTACTTGTTAAAATTTACTGTATATATCATTATACTCCGTTAATTAGACGTTTTGCAAAATTTTCTGCTTTAGAAGTTATATTTTCTATTTTAAATATAGCTTTTGGGTTATTAGCAGTTTCGGTAATTATGGCATGGGCAGGCAGCATAAATCCCTTATTTATATTTAAGGCACCAATGAGTTGCTTGGCTACAGAATCACTGCCGGAATTTCCAGATACAATTATACCAAACATAGATTTATTATGGAAACTCATTTTATTATACAGTACTGTAATTCTATTTATCACTGCAGTTAAATTAGCAGCAATAGCATCATTATAATTAGGACAAAGCAATACTATTCCATCAGCTTCCTCTATAGCTGGAATTACATTGTCTACCATAAAGCCACCATAAAAGCATTTATTTTGTTTACCATAATGTAAACATAATTTATAAGAACAACCTTTACAATCAAGTATTTTACCGTTTTCAATGTGTATTTCCTTTATTATGAAATTATTTAAGTGTTTAGATATCATATGCCATAAATCTAAAGTGTTAGAAAACTTGTGAGTAGAAGAGTATAAAACTGTAATCTTTTTCTTATGTTCCGTTAAAAGTATAGGCTTTTCATATTCTGAAAGCCTTTTTCCAAGATCGTAGGATAACTTTAAACAAATTTCTTCTAAGGGGATGTTTAGGTTTTTTTGCCAATTTAAAAAGTTTTTTAAGCTTTTAGTAGCTTCAATTATAGGATGGCCTAAAAATTTGCATCCTAAGTTATTGGAAATAAAGATAACATCTTGAGCAGCCCTTTTAGTTCCCAGTTCTGAATTACTGTTTATAAGTAGTGTACCTATAGAATTTTCAAAAGCATTTTTATCATTAAGTTTTAATTTTTTTAAAAATGTAAGCATAGGTAAGTCAAAGCCATTAACATCTAGCTCAAGTAAAAATAGCAATTTTTTATTTTTTAAATCTAATGAATGTGTAAGATTTTTTATATACTTGATAGAGTGAAAGTTTTTTATAAAGTTTTCAGTCATAAGTTTAAGTCTATCTGACAAATCATCATTTGGTGATATAACATATAAAGTCCCCATAATTAAACCTCCCCAATCAGCAAAAAAATAAATAATTAATTTTTTATAAAATTATATTTAAAGTAGATAACGCAAAATATTTATTAAAATGGATTAATAATTTAAGTTACAGTTATCTACAAAATTTTTACACTTGTAGAGTTAATGATTATTTGATATTTCAAAAGAAAGTAATTTGTTATAAGTATTTTCTAGTCTGTTAAAAAGCTTAGAAGGCATATTTTTATAAGTTTCAAGTTCTATACCAGAAGTTAGTAATCGATTTCGACAGCCCATAAAAGCACCTCCTAAGAAAGTAGCACTATAATGCCAATCACTTTTAATAGTCGCAATAATTGAAAGAGCACCAGAAGATAGGGCAGGGGCTATGTAAGGTTTAAAACCTAAAGAACGAACTTCTAAATTAGATTTTATTGTTTTTTCAGTGAGATATTTAGAAATTTCTTCATTATAGTTATCTATACTATCTGCAATAACAAGGTGTTCTCCATGAGGGCCAAAAGCTCTTCCTTCTTTTAAATATTGAATGCAGTCATTTCTTTGTGAAGCATAATATGAAGCTCTGGCATTCATAACACCAAGTCCATAGCCTCTAATTTGTTCAGGTAAAAGATGTTCATTTAATGCTGCTTTGCAAAGTAAATCTACAGGGTCAGATACAACAGAAAAAATTCCTTTAAAATTTTTTTCTTTAGCTAGTTTGGCGTAGTATCTAACTATTTTTGAATTACCATCAAATTGAATTAAGCGTACATCAGAAGATTCCTTACCAACTTCAGGTACACCTACAGAAACGCAGAAAATGAACATGTTGCAGTTGAATAAATCTTTTTCATCTGCTGGAACTACAGGAGGGTAGAATATTGTTGGATCAGGAGAGAGTATTTGATTGCATTCAAAATACCATCTTTTAATTTTATTTTCATCTTTATCATATACATTAATTTGAGATATACAATCTCCTCCTAAAAGTCGCAACCCTGTAATTAAGGTGCCTCCTACATCACCTAAACCAACTATTGTTACATTCCATTTTTTAAAATGTTGATTTTTATCCTTAACGGGAAAGGATTCATTTAGACCTTCATGCCAATTATCATAATTTGTATTTAATGATATGACTCTTCTTTCTTTAATAGCATTTTGAATGAAGGAGGGCAAATTTGAGCTGCCACAATTAGTATTTTTAAGTGAATCTAAATTTTCTTCCTTTATAAATAAATTTTCTTCAGAACTAACACAAAAGTTTCTTCTTGATTTGTTAGAATCTAATTTATTTAAAGCAAACATAGGACCTTTATAATTATAGGCATAGTCTTCAGAAACTTCATTTAAATTGTAAGGTTCATTTGATATAAGCAATTTATTATCTAGAATATAGTAAAACAAATTAGTATTCATTAAAAACACTCCTTTTTGTAGTATATCTAAAAAATAATAGATTAAATATATATCAATATATTTATCCATTATTTTTTAGATGTATTATAATTTAATTATCAAAAGCAAGATTCATTCTAAGCAATAATTCTAAATCATTTTTCAAGTAGCTGGAAGGATTTAAATTTAAATTATAATCTATATTTGCACCATGGTCAGGGCACCTAGGTGTGGTGAAAACCTGACCTAAAGAAGATAAAGTTAAGTTCTTTTCATGCAAAATATGATATTCATCTTCTAAAACTTCCAGTATTGAAATAGAATTTTCAATAGAAATTTTAGATAGATTAAATATAGCAGATTTTGAAGTATTCCTTACAAATGTAGGATAAGTGTATGGCAATATTAAATTTATAGATGGAAGGAGATTTCTTTCAGGATAAACTCCACGCCATAATGCATCTCCACCTATAAATGGATATAAGGAATTTTCACTAAACCATAATTTTAGTCTTGGTATAAAATAAACACTTTCCACATCTCTACTTTGCATATCCATAAGATCTTTTCCTCTTCCAGATAACACACCTACAATAATTTTTTTGACCTTTACATCTTCACCCTTAAAAATTGGATCTAAAGCTTTAATCCTGTATCCTTTGTGTAGTAGATTATCAACTAATATTACTGGTTTTCTAAAGGATTTAATCATTTTTACTTGGGTTTTTAAATTTAAATAATGAGGAAACTCTCCAATATTAAAGTTTTTCATATCAGGATAAAATAATTTTTCAGTGTGAAGAGCTTTAGTAACTGTATTAGGTATAACATATCTTTCAAGTATATCTCCATAAGGAACACACATAGCATCACCAAGTTTTCTTGGTACTAAATTTTCTGTAGGTACTAAATTTTCTTTGCATATTTTTCTTATCATGCACTGATATACAAAATTCACATCGAAAGGGAGAACTAATTCTCCTGGATAAAGCTTGGTTATAGCTTCCATAAGTCTTTTTCGTGATTGATTAAGTACATTTCTAACTTTAGGATTAGTTCTAAAAGGACTTTTTATTATATTTTGTATATCTAAGTTTAATATACAAGGATTGCTCATGTTTACAGCGTAAACAGGATTGCTGTCATCGCAAAAAGGAACCTTTACAAATCCATAATGCTTTAGCAAGTTATAAATATTTTCTGAAGCCAGTTCCTTATTAAACATATTTTTGTAAATAGCATATTCATAATCTTCAGCTATACATGAAGATAGAGTTTGAGTTAAAAGAGTTTGTTCTAACTGCTTGTTTTTATCAAAATTATTTATAAATATGCCGCTTATTAAAATAATTCTACCTGAACTTTTTTCACGTATATATTGAGATACTTGAGAATTTTTAAATTCTTCATAAAGCATAGCAGATCGAATCCAGTGAACAATTGAAAAACCAAGTATTTCTCCTGTAACAGTATTTTTAAGAAGTACTATCTTGGCAGATGGCTTAAGAGTTATATCCATCAACGTTTTTTTGAAGGTACTATCTGCATTAACAGTGTAACTGCATAGTTTATTAATTATATCCTCATTAAAATCTTCTATTGTTTCAGCGTCTAACCATAATGATTTAATTGAGGATTTATCCTGAGATTCTCTTTGATAAAAACCATTGCTATATATATATTGCTCAGACATAGGGTCTACAAGACTGGATATATCTCTATTTTCATCAATATAATTTCGTATTTGTGTAGAACTTATTTCTGAATACTTAGAAGAAAGAGTTAGAATTAGTACATCACCTTCTATGTTTTTTACTGCATCATTAAATTTTGAACTTTTTCCTCTTTCAAATATTATATGAGAAAAAGTTTGTATTGAATTTTCTGTTTTAGGAAGTTTATAGCTGGAAGCATTAAGTAATACATCACTACCTATACATATATATACCTTGGAGTTTGGAAAATTATCCTTTAAAACTTTTAAATTGTCAGTATTTGATATATTAGTAGGATATATATCCGGGTACATATATATATTTAATTCAGATGATATTGAAATATTAACTAAATTTCCTCTTAAAAGACTTGGAAGTGTTTTTTTAGACCAAGAAAATTCGTCTATTGCTAAATACACCTCAAATCCCAAATCTCTTATATGCTTTGCTATCTCCATATGGCTTAAAGAAAAAGGATCAAAAGTTCCAGGGAAAAATGCTACCTTAGGTGGAATAGGCATATTTATACTTCCTTTAGAAAAAGTAAAATCAGATATAAATCTATAAATATGATTTAAACTAGCTGATCTCGTTAAAAACAATAATTCATGTCTATCATTACCTGTAATTAGAGTAAGAACTTTTTTTGCAATGAGCTTAAATATGAATTCTTTTTTTTCTAGATTCATAAAAGAACTTCCGAAAATATATTTACCTATAACACTAAATGCAGATTGTTTAACCTGTGGATCGTAATTTCCAAGTCCATTTAGAAGAATTCCAAGCATTTTATTTAATCTTTCATAATAGAAAATTTCATTTTCATAAAAACGATTTTTGTAAATATTATAATTTGATATACATATACCAACAGTTTTTAATATGAGAGATTTTAAATTTGAATTAGAGCTTTTAACTTTAATTATACAATCATCTATGATTTCATCTAATTCTTTAGGTTGAAGCCATAAAATAGCTTGACCTGTATACCTTGGTATATACTCCGTAAATTTATTACCTTCTATTTCAAGAGCTCTTATCAATTCTACAGCAACTTCATTTCTTTCAGCTAAAGTTAAATAGGGCATAATTTCTAAAATAGCACTTCCTGCACAGTTTCTTACACTTTCAATTGCGCTTACCTTTAATAAATTACAAAAATGTATAGCAGTATGAAGTCTACTGGATTGAGGAGCTTTAAGTGCATGGCGTAAAAGAAGTTCTACGTGATTCCTCTTTCTTATCCAATCTGTAGCGGTTTTCAAATTATTTAAGAATATATCCGTAACTGCTTTATTGCTAATTTCACAGTAATGCTTGAATAAACTTATGTTATTGTATAAATTTAATGCAGTACTTATTTTAAGCAAAAGTAAATTTTCAGCTGGAATTTTACTTTTGGTGTTTATAACAGAAAAATATTCGCTTAATTTTCTTATAAAAAGGTTATTCTTTGGTAGTTTTTCTATAAGGCACAAAATAGTTTCTAAAGCTTCCAATCTTAAGGTACTATTTCTCTTTTTTATTTTAGAAAAAATATAATTAAAAATTATTTCTATATTATCATTATCATCACTTAGCGGTATACACTTTGTAGTTTCAAGTAAAAATAGTTCACAATCTGTACTTTTATAATTATCATTTTTATAAAACTCCAATATGGCCTTTTTGTAATGGTTAATGAATGACTTTTTACAGTTCATGAATAATGAATTTACCATTATGCTAATACTGTATCCAATATTAAATTTATGTAAAGGAATGATTTTATGACCTGGACATAACATAAGACTTAAGTATTCATTTAATAAATCAATACTGCTTATTGAACCATAGTGAAATTGTACATTTTCAGGAATTTCCTTTCTGTAATCTTCGTCGAAAAGAGCAATAAGGTTTCCGATTAGTTCAGCACAATGCCTTCTTATATCATCTTCGGGATGTATTAAGTTTTCATACAAAAACCTAATAGTTTGTGTTTTTTGTTTTTGAGTAAGGTAAGTGGAGTATTCTTGAAAGATTCTTATATATTCTCTAAGGTTTTTCCAATCAGTTTCACTACGAGCTAATTCTAATATGATATCAAGAGAATATTCATCACGAAGATGATGCATAAGATTAATATTGTGCTTTACAGATAAATATTTTAAATTTTGAACTATATCATCTCCCTGAAGAAGAGCATAGTTTTGTTTTTCTTTTTTTATAATGTTAAAGTTTGTCTTAGGTTCTATGTCAGCTCCTAAACTTAATATAAAGTCTTCAAAGTCTTTTAATTTAGAATAAACCTTTTTGTATCGTTTACATTTTTCATCATCTACATTTTCCAGTTTATCTAAGATTACATAAAAAGCATTTTCAAGAGAAAAAAGCTTCATGTTTGGAACATTATTATTAAATTCATTTTTAACTCTAAAATCAGAATATATCAAAAGTAAAGATTCCAAAGATAAATTTTCAAGCTCTAAATCCCATGTAGAATGGTTTATAGCTATATTTCTTATGTAATTTATGCCATATTTTTGAAACCATTGATCAGTATAGTAATAATGAAGACGGGGAACTCGTTTAAGTTCAGCACCTTTGCATCCATATTTTCCTATGTCATGACCAGCTGCGGCACCTGAAACTCTTCCTAAATCTACAGGCATTCCTATAATTTTTAGTTGACGAGCTATGAAAAGAGAAAGATAATGAACTCCACATACATGATCTAAAGTATTGAATCCTGTTATTTCTCCATTTATTTTCATCATTTCATAAATGAAATCATCTTTGAAAGCTTTAATAAATTTTCTATATTCCTCTGGATATTCTAATTCATTTTCTTCTTCTAAAGTTAAAAAATTCATTGGATAAATACTTTGCCAACTATTATCCTTAGAACTTTTTTGAGTTTCACATATAACTCTAAAAATTCTTAAATAAACCTCACAAGGAGAATTTAATTTCTCTATAAAACTTATAGAAACAGTTTCAGGAAAGGTTTTATTGAGAGTATATTGATATATGTAATTAATCCAATCAGAAGGGGAAGTATCACCAGCCATTTCTTCAAGCATATTTTTACATAAATTTAAAGCTGCTTTAGCAGAAAAATCTCCAGTTTCTATAATAGTTTTTAATTCATCAATAAACTCTTTGGTTTTAATATGTTTATCTATAAAGGTTTTATCTACATTCCATTTTTGAAGCCATTTTATACTTGCAAGTTTTCTAACTATTTTGTTGTATACTTGACCATAAGATAAATTAATCATATGAACCTCCTCAAAGAATTTCTTACAAAGATTATATACTTTATGTAAACTTTTTTCAAAACATTTTTATGTTAAATATAAATTAAAGGTATTAAATTTTATGATAAATGCTTTTGGGGCTAAAAATAGGGAGTTATATTAACATACTAAATATTATGTTAACTAAATAAAAGTAAACTACAAAATTAAAAAAATAATATAATAAATATAAAATAAAAATTAAACAATAATAAAAAATAAAATAATTAATAGGAGGAAGAGTAAATGAATAGATATGTTTTAGTATGTGTACTAGGTGGTGAGATTTTAAATTTTCATAAAGAAATAAGAAGTGATGTTTGCTATAAATTTAATAAAAGGCCTCAAAAGCTTCCAGCACATTTTACTATAAAGGCTCCTTTTGAAACAGATAACATAGATGAAATGATTAAAGTTTTAGATGAGTTTTCAAAGGATAGAAAAAAAGCACCTATTAAAATAGATGGCTTTGGAAAGTTTAGAGAAGATGTAGTATATATGAATTTAGAGTTGTCAGATGAAGCTAAAAAAATTCATGATGAACTCATAGATGAGCTGTCAAAAATATCTTGGATTGAGTTCAAACCTAATGAAGGAAAAAATAAAATTTTCCATTGCACCATAGTATCTAGAAGGATTCGGGATAAATTTAAGGAAATATGGGAATATGTAAATCAACATGAATGTAATTTTGAAAGCTATTTTGATAATATTTCACTATATAAGTGGAACAATAATACTTGGGAATTATATAAAAAATATGAAATATAAATATTTCTCTAAGTTATATAAAATTCTATACTATGGACAAAGTTTTTAATAATAGTAAAATAAGTATATAATGAAATTTTAAGCTGCTAAAATATAGAATTTTACATAATGATAGGAGAGATAAGATGTACACAAGTGAAACAAAACTTACTGTAAGATATGTAGAAACTGACAAAATGGGAATAGTTCATCATTCTAACTATTATCCATGGTTTGAATTAGCTAGGGGAGACTTTATTAAAAAAATTGGTATGAAATACAGTGAAATGGAAAGCTTGGGACTTATGATGCCTTTAGTGGAAAGTTACTGCAAGTATTACGAAGGAGCAAAATATGAAGATGATATTATAATTGAAACTTCTATAGAAAAAATTACTCCTGTAAAAGTTATTTTTAATTACAACGTTATAAGGGAATTGGATGGAAAGCTTTTGGCTAAAGGAAAAACAACACAAACTTTTATAGATAAAGATTTTAAAATAGTAAATTTAAAAAAGAAATATTCAGATCTTTGGGAAAAGATACAGCAGTTAAAATAGTAACCAATAATGTAAGTAGTACATAAAATGGCTTTGAGAAGTATATTATTAGTATCGTGTAGTTATATGATATTAATCTAGGAGGTTTACTTATGCTTTTAAAAGCACTTTTAAGTACTCTTATAGTTTTAATAATAATACTTATAGTTATATCTACAGCTATTTATAAAGTTTTAAATGAAAATAAAAGAAATATAAAACATAAATAAAAATGGCAAATTATTAAAGTATATTTGTATATATAATATTAAAGTAACTTTTAAAGTAAAAAAATATAACTGCAAATTCTAAATGCAGTTATATTTTTAAATTTGAATGTATAACATTTACATACAATGTATTTACCTGCAGCAATAACATGGGTAATATGGGTAACATCCAAAGTATGGATAACAACAATTGCAGCAGTGCCTGCGACGTCTATGTCTATATCCTTCAAGTTCAGAATCAGATTCATCATCTTCTCTAGGGTACATAAACATCGATTGATTTTGCATCATTGAACAATAATTCATGTAAGGACAATAAAATGTTTGTTTAGAAGAGTTTTCTTCCTCATTATTACGGTTCAGATTATCTCCATCGGTGTTTTGTTTATTTTCTTCCTCAACGATGTCCTTTTTAGTATCTTGATTATCATTTTTGCTGCTCATGTATATACCTCCAAAAATCTTAACTACATTAGTATCATATGCAGCAAATCAAAAAATGTTACTAAAATTACATAATTTTATTTAAATTAATTATTTTAACCAGCTAAATTGTTGCTCCATTTTCCGCATCTATCACCAAAACAACCTAAAATAGCTTCATCAGATTGGATTTTTATTATTTCACATCTATTAGAACATCCTTTGCATTCAAAACTTTTAGAATTAAAGTTCATATTTGATAAATTAAAGCCTTTAAATTTAGTTTTAAAATTCGTTTTTGATAATAATTCTTTAGATAAAATTGCAGCACCAATAGCACCCATAACTTTAAAATTTGGAGGTATTGTAACTTTTAAATCTAATGAATTTTCAAAAGCTGCTTTCATTCCTATATTTGCAGCTACTCCTCCTTGAAAGAATATTTCAGAACGTATTTCTTTTCCTTTTCCAACATTATTAAGATAATTTCTAACTAATGCTTCACAAAGTCCTCTTATAATGTCTGATTCACTATAACCAAGTTGTTGTTTATGTATCATATCTGATTCTGCGAAAACAGCACATCGCCCAGCTATACGTACAGGATTTTTGGATTGTAAAGAATAATTTCCAAACTCTTCAATTGGAATATCTAATCTTTCTGCCTGTCTGTCAAGGAATGATCCTGTACCTGCAGCACATACTGTATTCATAGCAAAATCAGTTACAACACCATCATTTAAAGTTATTATTTTTGAATCCTGTCCTCCAATTTCTATGATGGTTTTTACATTATTATTTACATGTAGAGCAGCTACAGCATGAGCAGTTATTTCATTTTTTATTACATCTGCTCCAATTAAGAAAGAGCATATATGTCTTCCACTTCCAGTTGTACCTACAGCTTTAATTTGTTCATTGCAGTATTTTTTTTGCAAAATTTTAAAACCTTCTTGAATTGCATTTATAGGCTTACCTTTAGTTCTTAAATATAAAGATTCAACTACATTGATATTTTCATCTACTATAACAATATCAGTACTTACAGAACCTACATCAACTCCCATATAATACATTTCTTTGTCTCCTTTCTAATAAATCTAAAAATGCTTCTATTCTAGTTAAATAACCTGCATCACCAGTCATTTCATCTACCACTAAGGTCATAATAGGAAAATTTTTATCCTTAGAAATATTAGGTAGTATGGACTTAGAAACAATTTCTGGCATACAGCCCATAGGCATAATTTGAATAGCTCCATCGCAACCATTTTTTTCAGCTAGCAAAGCTTCACCAATACATTCTTTTGCATATCCGCCAATGGGTATGGGAATATAATTTTTTGAAATCTTTTTTATATCTAATGAATTCACTTTAAAAATACCTAATATAGTATTTTTAATCCACCAACTTGGGGAAAGCTGTCTAATGCTTGACACACCGTAATTCATAAGTTTATCTTCAATATATAGATTTGAAAATGGTTCTATTATAGTGTAAATTTCTCCAATTATAGCTACTTTAAGAGGTTTTTTACTTTTGTCTAAAGGAATATCCTCTATAATTGCTTTATACCTTTTAAAATGTTTTAACATATTATCAGGCGTATTACAATAAAATGCTTCATCCTTACATTGATTTAAAATTTTTTTGAAAATTCCTTTAGTAACTTCGTAACCTACAGCTAATTTACAATATGATTCAATGCTATCTATTATATTTATAATTTTATAAGCTTTATAAAGTATATTTAATTTTTCTTTAAGTCCTATAGAACTTTGAGATGATATTTTATTAAATCTATTTATAAATTCCATAAACCCTATAGAACTTGGTTTATCAAAAACTACAAAATTTAAATTATAGCCTAAATTTTTGAGTATATTCATTTGAAGTTCAGAATACTCTCCAAATCTACAAGGACCACAACTTCCTACAGATAGTATAGTATCAGCACCATTTTCAATGCCTTGAATATAATTCCCTAACATTATTTTAAATGGAAGGCATATTTCTTCAGGAGAATATTTTGAACCTATTTCTAAGGCTTTTCTATTGCTAGAAGGTGGAATTATATAATCTATTTGAAGTCCATCAAATATTGCTTTAAGTGCAAAGCATGTATTACCTAAGTGAGGAAAGGTAACTTTCATTTTAAATGTACCTCCTTTCAAGCATATCTGCAAAGGCTTCTAAACGTGTATAAAAGCCTGCTTCGCCAGTTTGCTCATCTACTTTTAATATTAAAAATGGAAAATGTGATAGTTGATTTTTTATTAATTCAATTGTTACAGAATCTATTCCACAAGCAAAAGATGAAATGTATATTACTCCATTTACTTTTTTATTCAGCGCCACATATCTTGAGAATCCATAAGAATTTCTTGTAAAAGTCCAAAAAGGTTTTTTAAATAAGCTTTTAATTTGGCTATTTATTTTATCCTTTTGTATAAAATCTTCTGTAACTACACCTATGCCAAGACTATTCAACTTTTTTACTAAATTCATGTTTGCAAATTTATCATAAATATTATAAGGATGTCCTACTAGGGCTACATTTAATTTAAATCCAGTATCTTTTATACCATTTTTATATTCTATTTGAGCTTCAATAGCTCTTTTATAAGCTTTTTGTATTTTAAAATAATTTTTAGTTATGTATGTGCCCATTTTAAAAATACAAATTTTAAAATAGCTATGTGAAAAAGCATAAATGGGGTAAGTTATGCATTTTGGCATATTAGGTACATCATTTAATATCATTTCTGGAAGTCCACAAAATTTAGGACAAATATACTCTTTTTTATTAAGACACATTATACGTGGTATAAGCATAATATCACATTTATTTTTTAAATAAGCTACATGTCCGTGAAAAATTTTAATAGGTAAGCAAGCTTCATCTACGGAATATTTTACTCCCATATTTAAAATATCTTTATTGGTTTCAGGAGAAGTTACAATATCTGCACCTAACTCTGTGAAAAAGGTATTTATAAATGGGTGGTACTTGCAATATAATAAGCCTTTTGGTATGCCAATTTTCAAATTAAACACTCCTTGTTTTATGCTGATAGTTAAGTTGGTTAATACATACTTTTAATTCAAATAAATCCATGTAAAACTAGAATATATACTATATTATATTTTTTTCTAATTCATGAAATATTATTCAATATTTATGGCGAAAATGTGATAAAATAGAAAGTAAATTAAGAATAGTTTACTTTATTAAGTAAATTAATGAAAAAGGGGGAAAATGTACATGAAAAAAATAATTAATAATCCAAATAATGTTGTAGAGGACATGCTAGATGGAATGGTGGCAGCTCATCCTGAATATATAAGAAAATTAGATAATGCTAATGTAATAGTTAGAAAAAATTCACCTATAAAAGGAAAAGTTGCTATAGTAAGTGGTGGTGGAAGTGGACATGAACCAGCACATGGGGGATATGTAGGTACTGGTATGTTAGATGCAGCTGTAGCAGGAGCAGTATTTACTTCACCTACTCCAGACCAAGTATACGAGGCAGTTAAAGCAGTAGATGGTGGAGCTGGAGTTTTACTTGTAATAAAGAACTATAGCGGTGACGTAATGAATTTTGATATGGCAAAAGATTTGGCTGATATGGATGGTATAAAAGTAGAATCTGTAGTTGTAAATGATGATGTAGCAGTAGAAAACAGTACTTATACAGCAGGAAGAAGAGGTATTGCTGGAACTGTGTTTATTCATAAAATTGCAGGAGCTAAGGCAGAGCAAGGCGCTTCTTTAGAAAAAGTAAAAAGAGTAGCAGAAAAAGTAATAAGCAATGTACGCAGCATGGGAATGGCATTAAGTTCTTGTATTGTACCTGCAGCTGGAAAACCAAATTTTACTTTAGGAGAAGATGAAATTGAAATAGGTATGGGTATTCATGGTGAACCAGGTACTCATAGAGAAACTATAAAAACTGCAGATGAAATAACTGAACATTTAGTTAATAAAATATTAGATGATATTACTATCGAAAAAGGTGAAGAAGTAGCCGTTATGGTAAATGGTTTATGTTCTACACCTTTAATGGAGTTATATATAGTAAATAAAAAGGTTAATGAAATGCTTCAAAGCAAGGGAATAAAGATTCATAAAACTTTTGTAGGAGAATTTATGACATCTCTTGAAATGGCAGGTTATTCAGTAACTATATTAAAATTAGATGATGAATTAAAAGCTTTATTGGATGAGCCAGCAAATACACCAGCTTTTAAGAGTATAAAATAATTGAAATTAGATTAATAGCATATACAGGAAATAATAAGGAGATTGAAATCAATGAGTATTAATACAGCAGAAGTAATAAAAATATTAAATAAAATAACTGATGTTATGTCCCAAAACAAAGCTTTTCTTTCAGAATTGGATGCAGCAATAGGGGACGGAGACCATGGAATAAATATGGAAAAAGGCTTTTTAGCAGTTAGTGACAAAATTAAAGATGATACTGAATCTGCTATAGGAGATGTATTAAAGAAAGCTGGCATGGCATTGGTTTCTAATGTAGGAGGAGCTTCAGGTCCACTTTATGGTACAGCTTTTATGAAGGCTGCTGCAGAGCTTAAGGATGCAAAGACCATGGATTTAAAGGATTTCTTAAATGTAATGAATGCTGCTTTAGGTGGAATAAAAATGAGAGGAAAAGCTGAATTAGAGGATAAAACCATGGTAGATGCCATCGTTCCTGCCATTAAATCCTTAAATGAATCAGTATCTTCAAATGAGGATACTGTTATTGCATTGGAAAAAGCTAAGGATTCAGCTTTAAAGGGAGTTCTTCATACTAAAGAGATTATAGCTAAAAAAGGACGTGCCAGCTACTTGGGTGAAAGAAGTATAGGACATCAGGACCCAGGTGCCACATCAAGCTATTTAATGTTAAATACTATATATGAATGTATTAAAGAAATTTCTCAAAAATAGTTATTAAGAGAATATGGTGTTATTACTTTAGATAGCGAAGTTATATAAATTTTAAGTAGTAAAAGAAACTCTTGAGAAAATTATGTATTGTTAAAAATACATTTTACTCATAGCTGGTTAATATATAGGATAAGGATATATAGTAAGGGAGATTAAAAAATGGTTGGTATTGTAATAGTATCTCATAGCGAAAAAATTGCTGAAGGAGTAAAAGCACTTGCCCTGCAAATGGCTGAAGAAGTACCTATGGCTGCAGCAGGTGGAACTTCAGATGGCAGGATAGGTACTGACATGGAAAAGATAAGTAATGCTATAAATGAAGTTTACTCTGAAGATGGAGTATTAGTTCTATTTGATCTTGGAAGTGCCTTTATGAATGCAGAAATGGCTGTAGATTTTCTTCCAGATAACATGAAGGAAAAAGTTGAAATTTTGGATGCTGCTTTAGTTGAAGGTGCTGTAACTGCAGCTGTAGAAAGCAGTATAAATAAAAGTAGGGAAGGTATAAAAAAATCTTTAAAAAGCATTTCTATTAATAAAATGCCATAAAGTGTTTTTTTATTAATTACAAGTATTTATAAAAAATAAATAATGGATAATACCAATTCTTAAAGTATAATTTTTTACGGAAGAAAAATTAGTGGAAGACGGGTATTATCCTTTTTAAATTTATCAAATACTTCCCAGTTGAATTTATTAAATATTAATGTAAAGTTATATTAAGGACCCCTTTAAATTAAAAAATTAATTCGTACAAATATATGAGGTGGTTAACTAAATGGATTTACAGGAAAATTTAATTAAAGACAGAGACACCTTTATAGAGGAAAATAAGAAGTTTATTTATAATGTTACCTTTTCAATATGTAAGAAAAAACTTCAATGGGAAAATGACGATGAATTAAGTGTGGCACTTATTGCTTTTAATAATGCTTGTAACAGTTATGTTGAAACTAGAGGAAACTTTTTTAGTTATTCAAAGGTTCTTATAAAGAATGCTCTCATAGACTATTTTAGAAAAAATTCTAATAAGTATCAATTATCCTTTGGTGAAGAAAATGAAGAATTAAAGGATGCTTTCTTAAAAAATTCCTTAACAGAGTATGAAATAAAGCAAGAAAATTTAAAGAGAAGTGAAGAAATAAAGGTACTTACTGAAGAACTTAAAAGGTATAATGTAAGTTTTAAGGACCTAGTCAATAACTCTCCTTCTCACAAAGATACAAGAGACAAGCTATTGGATGTTTCATTTGCATGTTCAAAAGATAGTTCCATATTAAATTATATTCATAAATATAAAAAACTGCCTGTGAAACAAATTTCCATTACTATAGGATGTAATAGAAAATTTATAGAACAGTGGAGAAGGTACATTTTATCTTTAATAATAATTATATCTAATGAAAGCTATTATTATATAACTTCTTATTTAAACATAAAGGTAGGTGATAAAAATGGAAAGTAAAAAAGGCATAGTTATTTCTGTTGAAAAGAAATTTGTTTCTATACTTACATGTGATGGAGAATTTTTGAATGTATATGTAGATAAGAAAAGGAACATTCCTTATATAGGAGAGGAATATGAAGGCCTGTTGACTAAGAAGGGTACATTTAATAGTAATCTTTTTAAGTATATAGCTGCTTGTTTAATATTTTTTATGATTTTATCAGGAGGATCTGCTTATGCTTATTATACTCCAGTTTCTACAATAGTAGTTAATATAAATCCTAGTTTGGAAATGAAATTGAACAGGTGGGATAGAGTAATAGATGTAAAAGCATTAAATGAGGATGGAGTTAAACTATTAAAAGAAATAAATATAAAAAATGATGTAGCAGATAAAGCTCTTATGGAAATTTTAGAAAGAAGTGAAAAAGATAAGTTTATAAATGAAGAGTATACTAAAGAAAATAAAATTGTTACCTTAAATATAGAAGGAAAAAAAGACGTTGATCTATCTGGATTTAAAAAGGAGATAGATAAGGAAAAACTGAATTTAAGGATAGATAAAAATGGAACTGTAATTTTTAATAAAACAAACAGCGGTAAAAATTATAATGTTGAAGATAAAAAAGTAAAAGAACCTATTAAAAGCAATGGAGAAGGTAATACGAATAATAATTTAATAAACAGTGAAAGTACTGTAAACAATGATAAAAATATTAAAGATAGCGGCACAGGTGAGAAAAATATTGAAGGAAATAATAAAGATGTACCAAATAAAGATAACTTAAAAAAATCTAACAGAAACACTAATGTTAAAGAAAATCAAAAAAATTCAAATTCATCAAACGAGAGAAAACCTAATTCAAAAGAAAAGACAATGAACAAAGATAACAAAAATACAGAAAAAAATTAATATGATAATACCTGGCACTTATTATTAAGTAATTCTAAAGTTAGTTGAATGAAATAGTTTCTGTTTAAGAGTAATTAGAGACATTGTTCAGCAATACAAATTTAATAAATGTCCAGGTATTATTATTTATATTAAATTTGTGATAAAATGTGAATTAAAGATGTATTATACGTAAATTATTCATATGGCTAATGAGGTAAACAATCAAGGAGGGAAAATCATTATGAACTATACAATTAAGGATGTTTTAGATAAATTAATTGAAATAGAAATAAATATGACATCGATATATGAACACATTTCAAATTTACAATTTGATGAAGAGTACATGAATTTAAAAATTTTATCAAAGGTAATGTGTAATGAGGAAAGAAGACATGCTGTTTATTTTAAACAAATTAAAAATGATATATCAGCAGATGAAAATATAGAAATAGATTTTCTGACTTATGATAAAATATCTACACTTATATATGAGTTCGTAAATAAAATACATGAATTTAATAAATATAGTGTTAAAGAGTTTTTAAAGGATATATTTAATTTTGAAAAAGAAAATGTTGCACTGCTCATATACATAAAAGGGAAAATTGCAAAGACTAGTTTATCTGTAAATAGTACTAATTATAAAATATTATCTCAATTAATAGAAGAAGAGAATGAGCATGTAAAAAATATAAGCAAATATTTATAAACTAGAAGTCATTTATTAATGATATTTCTATATAAAGTATTTGACTATAGTATAAATAATAAATATTATGTAAATTAAATCTAAAGTAAACAAATAAACTATAAAATTTCAAAATCAAAATAAATATATTTAATGTATATAGCAAATAAAAAACATTAGAATAAAATGAAAATTCTAATGTTTTTTTGTGTAATCATTTAATTTATATTAATAAAAACATTTACTATTTATGCTAGAGATGAATACTATAATAATGATGTTACATTTTATAGGGGGACAGATTTATGAATTCCATTGGAATTAGAGTAACAGCAGCAAAAGTTTATTATTCTATTGTAAATAGTGATGATATGAAATTTCAAGTACTGGTATGTTCGAATTTAACTGTTCCAAAAGCATTAGATATGCCAGAAAGGTTAGGTTTTATTAGAAATTGTTTATTTTCTATAATATTAGAGTACAAAGTTAAAAATGCAGGAATTAGAATATTAGAGGAAGCTCTCAATTATGATATCAAAGAAATTTATATTGAAGGTGTAATACAGGAGTTAATATATAATAGTTCTATAGAAAAATACTTTATTGGTGTAAAATCAAAAATTGCTTTAATATTAAAGAAGGATATTCAGGAAATTACTTATTGCATTAATAATAAAAAAATTTTCGAAAATATTAGTCAATGGTCAATTTATTGTAAGGAAGAAAGAGAAAGCATTATTGCTGCTGTTGCAGCAAGTCGTATATAGGAGGATTTTTTATGGAATTATGCTATACTCAATTGAAATTTGATTTACTTGAAGCAATAGGACAGGAAGGAAAAAATTCTACAGTATATAAAGCATTTGATTCCCAATTAAATGAAAATTTAATTGTAAAGAAAATTTCTAAAAAAGCTATTAATGAAGATTATAACAATACTGATGAAAGTAATTTCTTTAATGAATCAAGATTATTAAATGATGTAAAACATCCTAATGTTATGCCGATAAAGTATGCAAGTGAAGATGAACAATATATATATATTTCAATGCCTTACTATAAAAATGGTTCTTTAAATAATTTATTAAACAAGAAATTTTTAACTGTAAAAGAAATAATAAAATACTCATTAGAATTTCTTAGTGGAGTACATTATATTCATACAAAAGGATTGATTCATTTTGATATAAAGCCTACTAATATAATGATAGATGATAATAATAAGGCAGTAATTACTGATTTTGGCCTTGCAAAATATATAGATTCTTATGGATTAGCAAGACCTAATAAGTTGTACAATTTGCATATGCCGCCAGAAGTGAATAAGTATACTGATTTTTCAAATAAAGCTGATATTTATCAATCAGGAATAACCTTGTATAGAATGTGCAACGGTAATAAAGTTTTTCACAGTATGTTTAAATATTGGAATACGAAAGGTCAAGCAAGGCAAGCAATTACTGAAGGCAA
The DNA here is from genome assembly GCF_033561535.1 of Clostridium sp. JS66. Classification (NCBI taxonomy): domain Bacteria; kingdom Bacillati; phylum Bacillota; class Clostridia; order Eubacteriales; family Clostridiaceae; genus Clostridium; species Clostridium sp. JS66. The sequence continues at coordinate 3,130,506 of NZ_CP131467.1, forward strand.
TTTTCCTAATAGAAAATTTTATTTACCACACATCCCCATAAAATTGAGAAAAATTATCAATAAAGCACTAAATATTAATGTTGATGAAAGATATGAAACAATACTGGATATGATAAATGAAATTTCTAGTATTGAAATAGATGCAAATTGGATATATAATACTAAAGAGAACAATTGTTTGCAAAGGTGGTATACCTTTAATAAAAAGGGAACACATTTCGATACAATAGAACTAGTTAATAAGGGTAGTGGTATTTATGATGTTTATGGTAAAAGAATACGGTTAAATGATAATGATGTTGCAAGGATAAGAAATTGGGATTTAATTAATGTAAAAATTACTGATGCCTTTAAAAAAATAGAAACGATTATAAAAAACTATTAATATAAAGGAGAAGGATTTTTATGAAAAAATTAAAAATTAAACAAAATAAATTATCTCGTCAAGATTTAGCAGATCCATTTCGCCATATGTCTTATTATGAAAGATTATTAAAGGCTGGTTCAATTGATTTGCAAAATAATCATGTAGTAGAAGAATTAGAAGATGGATATATCAAAATAAAGCCAATTGATGAAAGTAAATTAGTTAAATGATCTTTTACTATTAAATAAACTTAATAAGTACAATATACTTATTAGGCTTATTTTTTAATCTTGTATAAATAATAAATATTATTTAAATAAAAATTAAAGTTAACAAAATAATATCAATTTATTATGTCATTAAATGTGAGGTAATTTAGCATATGGATTCTAAAATAATTTTTCATATAGATGTAAATTCTGCTTTTCTTTCATGGAGTGCAGTATATAAATTGAGTCAAGGAGAAAAAATAGATTTAAGAGAAATACCTTCTATAATAGGAGGAGATGAGAGTAAAAGGCATGGTGTTGTGTTAGCAAAATCTATTTCTGCTAAAAAGTATGGAATAAAAACAGGGGAAGCTATTGCAAAAGCTAAGAAGAAGTGTGAAAATATTTTGGTAATACCTCCTTTGTTTTCAGTTTATTCTAGATATAGCAAAGCTATGTTCAGTCTTTTGAATGAGTATACACCTGTTGTTGAAAAATTTTCTATAGATGAATGTTTTTTAGATTTAACAGGTGAAAAAGAATATATAAAACTTGCACATATTATTAAAAATAGAGTAAAAAAGGAATTAGGATTTACAGTGAATATAGGTATATCCTGCAATAAACTTTTAGCAAAAATGGCATCAGATTTTGAAAAACCTGATAAAATTCATACGCTTTTTCCTAATGAGATAAAAAATAAAATGTGGCCACTTCCTGTAGAAAATTTATTTATGGTAGGAAGAGCTACCTTACCTAAACTTAATGAAATGAATATTTTTACCATAGGCGATTTAGCTAATTATGATTTAAAGTTTTTGAAATATAAATTTAAGAGCTATGGAGAACTTTTATGGAATTATGCTAATGGTATAGATAAATCCAAATTAGGATCTAGAAGCAAAGAAGCTGCAAAAAGTATAAGTAATTCCACTACACTAACTTATGATATAACAAATAGGGAAGCTGCACATAAAATAATACTTTCTTTATGTGAAAATACGGCTATGAAGCTGAGAAATAATAAATTTCTATGTAATGTTATAGCTGTTTCTATAAAAAACAGTAGTTTTGAAGTATATTCAAAGCAGAAAAAAATGAATATAGCTACAGACTGCACAGATGAAATAATAAAATGCAGCTATGAACTTTTTGATAAGTTATGGAAGAGGGAACCTATAAGGCTAATTGGAGTGACTTTAGGAGATTTGTGCAAAGAAGGAATAAAGCAGATTAGTTTGTTTGATGATAAAAGTTATGAAAAAAAATTAGAAAAAAATAGGTCCTTGGATAAAACTATAGATAATATAAAAAATAAGTATGGAGATAATTCTATATCCAGGTCATCATTTCTAAATAAGGACTAAAATTTGAGATTATATCATTAATATGATAAAATACATGATGTTAGAATAATATTTTAAAAATGAAGTTTTTTGATTTGCAATACAAAATATATTATAAGAAAATATAAAGGAGTGAAGTTTAATGCCATATATAAATTCAACTTTAACTGTAAAATTATCTGAAGAAAAGAAAGAAGTTATAAAATCAAAAATGGGTGAAATAATTAGTGAGATACCAGGAAAAAGTGAAGAATGGTTAATGGTAGGATTTAATGATAACTATTCTCTTTTCTTTAGAGGAAATAAAATGGATAAGGCAGCTTTTGTAGAAGTTAAAATCTTTGGAACTGCTGAAAGAAAATACAAAGAAGCTATTACATCTAAAATATGTGAATTATTTGAAAATGAACTTTCTATTTCTAAGGATAGCGTTTATATAACCTTTTCCGAAGTAAAAGATTGGGGATGGAATGGATCCATGTTTTAAGGCCAGCAAAATCTGGTCTTATTTTTTTATCTGTAGTTTTACTTGTGATTTATTGCTTGGATTTTACAATACTTTCCTGACTCTTTCTGTTGAAAAAATAAAATTTAAAAAGCTTCAAACTTTACAGCTCTGTGTTTGGAGCTTTTTTATTTTTTGTTTTTTTAAATAAATTGATATTTATTGATGATAAATGTAGTAACTTCTGCACCCTGCTGCGAAAAGTAGAAAAGATAATAAAAAATTGAATCCACACAATTATCACCAGTTTGTGGAAATATATGAAATTAATAACTAGTAACATTTATTATGAATGTTATGAAATTAGAAATGAATAAAAAATGTTAACTTTCCCCTACTACAGCAATTGATAATGTTATCAATTGAAATACGGTTGTATAAAAATAACAGATTTTTTTACAAAAATGTGCAAAAGATTAACTTCCATTTGTATTTTGATGTTTTGTGCATGTTTTCTTTATAAATGTCATTTTATATATAATATTAGAATTAATATATATTGAATTTGTAATTTTTAAATACAATATATAAGTAAATACTTTATTAAATAGCAGCATGATTATATACAAATAGTACTTATTTATATATAAGGAAAACCACTATTTCATCACATATAAAATTATATGCGCTAAATATACATTTATTAAACTTCGTATATTGAATTATGCGAAGTTATATAGTATAATAGAACCAACGATTACAATGTATTTAGGAGGTTTTTATGGCTAGAGGTAGAACTATAACATTTAAATATAAGCATTTTGAATATGATGAACATGTAAAAAAACTATTATCCATAGATTTAAATTCTAAGGATGAAATGGAATTAAAAAAAATACATAATAATTATGAGTCTTTACACGTTCATAGAGGCTACGAATACATAATAAAGGATCTATATATACTGATGATAAAAAGAAACATAAGTACTACAGATATAGCAAATATATATGGTGTTGGTCCCCGAACAATACAAATATGGTTAAAAGAATTAGGTCTAAACAGAACCCAAAAAGAAGCTCAAAAAATAGCTGTAATTAAAAGAGATTATAAATCCATAAAAAAAGGCAGTACTATGCCTACTCAATTACTTGGTTGTTCTCACGAAAATAATATAAGATATGAATTAAATATGCTACTTGAACAAGAACTCAAGAAATATGAAGTTATAATTGGTGTAACTGCTCTTGGAATCTCAGATTTCGAAACAGATATACCTGTGATTATATTAAGATCTCTAACAATGAGCAAATTCCTAATTGAAATTGAAAAGCATTCTCATGATAAGAATAGTAGAGCGAAAGGATATACTATTTTAACGCTAAGCAACAAAGAAGATGCTTTAAAAAAAGTGGTTGCACAAATATTAAAAGAAGTGGAAGGAGTTTAATACTATGAAATATAATATAGCATCAATAAGAAATAACGCTTTACCTCAAAGTTTAATAGATTTTCTAAACTATTTAGAAACAATAAAAGGTAAATCTCAAAATACTATAAAAGGCTATAAAATTGATTTAACTATGTTTTTTAGATTTTTAAAAATTTATAAAGGTCTAATCAATGATGAAACTCTTGATTTTGAGGAAATTCCTATAGGTGATATAGATAATTCCCTTTTGAGAAAGATAACCTTGCCAGATCTTTATGCATTTTTATCATTTACAGAAAAGTATAGAGAAAATAGTGCTTATGCTAGAGCTAGAAAAGTTGCTACATTAAAATCTTTTTTTAAATTTTTAAGCAGCAGAGCTAAAGTTATAGATGAAAATCCTGCTGTAGATTTAGAATCGCCAAAAATAAGTAAAAGAAACCCTACTTATCTTACCTTAGATGAAAGTAAATCTCTCTTAAAGGCTGTATCCGGCAGGAATAAGGAAAGAGATTATTGTATAATAACTTTATTTTTAAACTGTGGTCTTAGACTTTCTGAGTTATGCGGCATCAATATTTCCAATATTAAAGGAGATATATTAACTGTTATAGGTAAAGGAAATAAAGAGAGAACTGTTTATTTAAACAATGCATGTATTAAAGCTTTAAATAATTATTTAAAGGTTCGCAGCGAAAATATAGATAAGATAATTGATAAGGATGTTCTTTTTATAAGTAAAAACCATACAAGAATGAGCAAAAGAACTGTAGAGGTTATGCTAAAAAAGCACTTAATTAATGCAGAATTGGATTCAGAAAAGTATACTCCTCATAAGTTGAGACACACAGCAGCAACACTCATGTATAAGTATGGAAATGTGGATATAAGAAGCCTTCAAAAAATATTAGGTCATGAAAATGTATCTACTACTCAAATTTATACTCATGTAGATGATGAAAAGTTGAGAGATGCTGTTAAACTCAACCCTTTAAGTCAAGAAGAAGATGATTAAAAAACAAAAGGCTTTGTCCCCTGTTTTAGGACAAGCCTTTTATTTCTATTCCCTCTCATCGCCTTTAAACCTTATAAGCCCTGGGAACTCTTCATAGGTCAAATCTTTAAAAGCACCTTCATCTTCGATAATTTCTCTCAAGCCTTCTATATCGTCTATATATTCTATCTTATCATCCATATTTTCAAATTTATCATCTTCTAAATCGCTATCTTCAGAAGTACATTCACTTTTCTTGTCATGTAAATGATAATGATTTTCGTTTTCTTGTTGAAGTTCTTCTGTATCAATTTTATCTTCTAATATTTCATCAACTTTTATTGCCTTCATATCATAGCCTTCTAACTCCAAACATTTGCCGCAATTAGTACATTTCTTGTTTGAATTTAAATCGCATCTATCGCATTCCCCGCAATTAGTACAATCTTTATTAGAGTTAAATATACACTTTTTATTCATCAATTAATTCCTTCCCTTTTCAACATAAAATATTATATTTGGTGCTTAATAATTTAAAGCCTAAATACTATTATACACAATATAAATTAAATTCCAAGTCATTTTTGTTTACAACTGCCATAATTTGATCATTAAATGTTTTTGGTAATTTTGTAAAAATAAATAGTATAAGCAAAAAAATCACAGAACATAAGTTTGATAAATACAGCATTATATGATATAATTCAGATAAATAAAGGTGTTTAAAGAGGTGTTTTTATGTCAGGACGCAAAAGCAATAAACAGATTGAAATTTATGAATTCATAAAGGAACAAATTAAAGAAAAAGGTTATCCACCTTCTGTAAGAGAAATATGCGCAGCTGTTGGATTAAGTTCCACATCTACAGTTCATGGCCACTTGGAAAGATTAGAGAAAAAAGGTCTTATAAAAAGAGATGCTACAAAACCTAGAACTATAGAAGTAATAGAAAATTCTTTGAACAGAAAAGAAATGATAAACGTTCCTATAATAGGAACTATTACTGCAGGTATGCCTATTTTAGCAGTAGAAAATATAGAAGACACCTTTCCTTTACCTGTAGATTATGTAAAAAGCAATAAGGAACTTTTTATGTTAAAGGTTAGTGGAGAAAGCATGATTGATGCAGGAATACTAAATGGTGATTTTTGTATAATCGAAAAGACCAATTCTGCTGAAAATGGCGATATCATTGCTGCGTTAATAGATAATGAGGCTACTCTTAAAAGATTTTTTAAAGAAAAAGACCATATAAGACTTCAACCTGAAAACAAAACTATGAATCCGATAATTGTACCTAATTGTCAGGTTCTAGGTAAACTAGTTGGACTCTATAGAAATTATTAAAATTATATTTTCACACATAATAAAAATAGTACCCATAAATATATGAGGTGCTATTTTTATTTTGCAGTTTAAATTTATCTTAATTAATATTAAATTATTTTAGAAAGAGCAATTAATATACCTATTTTAGCATGATCAAAAGTAAGACCACCTTGAAGGTAAGCTATATAAGGCTCTCTTATTGGTGCATCTGCAGATAGTTCGATAGAAGAACCTTGAACAAAAGCACCAGCTGCCATTATTACTTGATCAGCATAACCTGGCATATCCCATGGTTCACATTGTACAAAAGAATCTATTGGAGATCCTTGTTGAATGCCTTTACAGAAGTTTATTAATTTTTCTTTATCATTAAACTTGATAGCTTGTATTATATCACTTCTCTTGTCTTTATAAGACGGAAGTACTTCGAAGCCAGAAAGCTCCATTATTCTTGCACAGAAAAGAGCCCCTTTTAGTGCCTCTATAGCTACGTGTGGTGCAAGAAACAATCCTTGATATAAAAGTCTCATAACTCCAAAAGTTGAACCACATTCTCCACCTATTCCTGGTATTGTTAATCTATAAGAAGCTTGTGTAACATATTCTTCTTTTCCAGCTATGTACCCTCCTGTTGGTGCTATTCCGCCCCCTATATTTTTTATAAGAGAACCTGCAACTAAGTCAGCACCCACATCTGTAGGTTCTTGAATATCTATAAATTCTCCATAACAGTTATCAACAAAACATATTACTTCAGGTTTGATACCTTTTACAAAATCTATTATTTCTTTAATTTCTGATACCAATAAAGCTTTTCTCCATCCGTAACCAGTAGATCTTTGTATATGTATTAATCTTATGCTAGAATCATTTTCTAATTCATTTTTAATCTTATCATAGTTAAATTTTTCATCACAAGTTAAATCAACCTGTTTGTAATTTACTCCAAAGTCCTTTAAAGAACCTATATTTTCTTTTTCATTTATTCCTATAATATTATGTAATGTATCATAAGGTGTACCACATATACACATCATAGTGTCATTTGGCCTTAAATTTCCAAACAAAGCAGCTCCTAATGCATGGGTACCATTTACAAAATGAGGTCTTACTAACGCACTTTCACAGTTGAATATTCTAGCATAAACCTTATCCAAAGAATCTCTTCCTATATCTCCATATCCATATCCTGAAGAATTAGTAAAATGGGAATCGCTTATTCTTTCCTGTTGCAACGCATTTAAAACTTTTAATTGATTATATTCTCTTATTTCATCGTATTTTGCAAATTCATCTTTTATATCATTTATGGTTTGTTCATAAAGTGTAATGACTTTATCACTTATACCATAATAATCCTTTAACTTTTGTTTTGTCATTTCAATCATTTTATCAAGCTCCTTTTAATTTTATCTATAAATCAATTAGATTCTCTATAACACAATGTTTATAATATCACATAAAAAAAAAATAGGCAATGACATGCCTATTTTCTTACTTTTCTGGTTGGTTCTCTTCACAAGGAACATTGTTAAATAAAATGGTTTTAGCTGGTGTAATAGTAGATATTGCATGTTTGTATATCATCATTTGCTTACCATCGCAATCTAAAACCACGGTAAAACTATCAAAGCCTTTTACATTACCTTTAAGTTGAAAGCCATTAGTTAAATGTATAGTAACTGCAGTTTTATTTTTTCTGGCACCATTTAAAAATATATCCTGTAAGTTGCTAACTGTTTTACTCATATTATCTACACCCTCCGTCGTAAGTTTTATTTTTATATATTCTATAAATTATTATAAATTCCTTTTAATTATTATAATTTCTTTAATGATGCAAAAATATCTACTATGTTATCTACGATTTCACTATCCTCATTAAATTTATCTTTGTCTATCCAAATAACTCTTTTGTCCTTTCTAAACCAAGTAAGTTGTCTTTTAGCATAATTTCTGCTTCCTTTTTTTATAGAATATATAGCTTCATCTAAAGAAATTTTATTATCTAAATAATATAAAATTTCCTTATATCCTATACCCTTCATCGATTGCATTTCAGCAGAATATCCCATTTCTTTTAGTTTTTTTACTTCTTCTATTAATCCATTTTGAAGCATAATATCCACTCTCATATTTATTCTTTCATAAAGCTTTTCTCTATTCATGGTAAGTACAAAATAATAAACATTGTATGGGATATCGTATATATCATTTTCTAAATTAAATTCACTTATGGTTTTTCCTGTGAGTTTATAAACTTCCAGAGCTCTTATAACTCTTTTTAAGTCATTGGGATATAATCTATTAAAAGATTGAACATCTACTTCTTTGAGTAAGCTATGTACATATTCTTTTCCCTTTGTTTCTGCTAAATTATGAAGATATTGTCTGTATTCATAATCTGTAGATGCTTCTGTAAAATCATAGTTGTAAATTAAAGAGTTAATGTATAAACCAGTACCTCCTACTAGCATAGGTAACTTGTTCTTAGAAGTTATACATTCTATTTCTTTTTCTGCCATTTTTTTATATTCAGAAACATTAAAATTTACATTAGGTTCTATTATATCTATAAGATGATGAGGTACATTTTGCATTTCTTCCTTTGTAACTTTTGCAGAACCTATATCCATGTACTTGTAAATTTGCATGGAATCAGCAGATATTATCTCTCCATTTAATTTTTGAGCAAGTTTTATGGATATATCGGTCTTACCTACAGCTGTAGGACCTGCTAATATAAATAAATCCTTCATAAAATCCCCCCTTTTTCATGGATGTCATATTGTTAAGTAATGTTTAGCTTAACAACTTAAACCTTCCTTTAAAATAAAGTGCATTTTCATAATAAATCTTTTAACATAATTATTGTATTCTTTTGAATTTCTTTTCTAACTCATTTAATGTAAATTTTATTATAGTAGGTCTTCCATGAGGACAATTAAATGGATCCTCTATAAACCTTAAATCTTCTACTAAAGCATCCATTTCTATATTAGATAAATTATCATTAGCCTTAATTGCAGCCTTACATGCCAGCTTAGCTATAGCATTATACTTTATCGCCCAAGTTTCACCAGAGCCCATGTTCTTAAGATTTTCTAATATATCCATAAATAAATTTTTCACATCAGGCTTACCTAATATCAAAGGCACTTCTCTTATACTTATTGTATTATCGCCAAAAACCTCTATATTAAAACCTGCTTTAGAAAAAATTTCTTTATTATCTGTATAATATAAGAAATCTTCGTGATATAATTCAATAATTACAGGAGTTATTAAAATTTGAGCTATCACATCATTTTCTTTAATGCTATTTTTATATTTTTCAAATAGTATTTTTTCATGAGCAGCATGTTGATCTATAAGATAAAGAGTATCTCCATATTGAGCTAATATATATGTATTGTGAAATTGCCCTATTACATTCAGCTTAGGGAACTTAGCTTCCATTTCAATGTTCTTTTCATCATTTTCATTTTTGCAATTACTATCTATTTTTAATAGTTCGCTATTTTCTTTGCATAATTGAAAATCCTTACTATTATATTGTTGTATCTGATTTTTAATATAACTTTTATCCTGGACAGGTTTTGGACTTTCATAATTGTGCTGCCATTTTGAATTTAAATCAATAGGAAGCTGTATTAAATCTTTTTTATTTTCTACTTTTCCTAAACTATCCTTTGGCAAACTATCTTCACCTTTATTTTTATCTCCTATATCAGGTAAATCGTTGTTAATTTCTTCAACAGGAATATTAAAGGAGTCCTTAATACTATCTCTTAAAGCTGCATGAACAGTGTCAAAGATAATTTTAAAAATTTCTCTATCGTCTCTAAATTTTATTTCAGATTTAGTAGGATGAACATTTACATCTATGTATTCCGGGAATATATCTAGGAACAATACAAAAAAAGGATACTTGTTTATCATCAAAAAAGATTTAAAGGCATTTTCCACTGCTGCTGTTATTAGCTTATTTTTTATGTATCTCTTGTTTACAAATATACTTTCATTGTTTCTGCTTCCTCTGCTTATTTCAGAATTGCCAATGTATCCATATATAGACATTATATCTGTATGTCTTTCAAAGGTTAGTACATTATCACATATGGTTTTTCCGTATACACATCTTATAGCATCTAATAAATTTCCTGTACCATAAGTTGTAAGTACTTTTTTTCCATTATTGATTAGCTTAAAAGAAACATCGCTGTGAGCCAGTGATAACCTATTTAATATATCTGTTATATAAGCAGATTCTCTACTAGAAGACTTTAAAAACTTTTTCCTAGCAGGAACATTAAAAAATAAATCATTAACTTCTATGGTAGTTCCTAAATTACAAGCTGCATCTTTAATATAATTTATATTTCCTCCACTTATTGAAATTTCTTTTCCGAAATCAAATTCTTCTGCTCTACTTCTTAAAACAGTATTTGATACAGAAGCAATACTAGCTAAAGCTTCTCCTCTAAATCCCATAGTATTTATACTATAGATATCCTCTATATTTTTTATTTTACTTGTAGCATGAGGCATAAAAACTTTTTCTATATCATCTGCATGGATGCCATCTCCATCATCTAAAACCTTTATACTTTTCTGTCCACCATCTATGGTTTCTACAGTTATATTTTTGGCTCCTGAATCTATGCTATTTTCAACTAATTCTTTTACTACTGAAAAAGGTCTTTCAACTACTTCTCCTGCTGCTATTTTATTAGATGTTTCTAAATCCAATACATTTACTCTTTTCAAAATATCATTTTCACCACCTACATGACTTATTAAAAATAAGTAACTAAAAATCCAGTTACTTATTTTTAATGTTTCTATATTTTATACGTACCTAGTTAAGTTCCTTTGCTTTTTTTATTATATCATAAAGCTTATTAAATCCATCCATAGGTGTCATACTTAATACATCAAGAGAAGTTATTTCTTTTATTAAATTTTCCTTTTCTATATCAGTAAAACCCATTTGAAGAGGTACGTTTTTATTTTCTTTAATTGTCAAATTATTACCTTTTAATTTTTTAGATGTCATATCTTCATCAACACTTATATATTCCTTTTGTGGATGTGCTATATGTTCTTTATTTACTTGAACATTATTGTTTGAAATTTCATTAACATCTATATCACTGCTTTTCTCATTTTCAATGGAATTTAGTATCTCTTTTGCTCTTTCAATAACCTTATCAGGGAGACCTGCTAATTTTGCTACTTCTATGCCGTAAGATTGGTCTGCTCCACCCCGTATAATTTTTCTCAAAAATACAATGTCACTGCCAATTTCTTTTACAGACACTGAATAATTTTTTACACCTTTAATTATGCTTTCTAGTTTGGTAAGTTCATGATAATGGGTAGCAAATAATGTTTTACACTTAAGTTTTTTGCTGTTGCAAATATACTCTATTACAGACCAAGCTATACTTAAACCATCATAGGTGCTAGTTCCTCTTCCAACTTCATCTAATAATATCAAGCTTTTATTTGTAGCATTCTTTAATATATTTGACACTTCCCACATTTCAACCATAAAAGTACTTTTACCAGCAGCTAAATCATCAGAAGCGCCTATTCTTGTAAATATTTTATCACAAACAGATATTACTGCCTTTTTAGCAGGAACAAAACTTCCTATTTGGGCCATAAGCACAATTAAAGCTACTTGTCTCATATAAGTAGATTTTCCTGCCATATTAGGACCTGTTATGATTAAAAGCTGTTCATCAGAAGTATTTATAACAGTATCATTTGATATAAAGTTTCCTGAAGATATCATCTTTTCTACTACAGGATGTCTTCCCTCTTCAATATAAATATCTTCCTTGCTGCTGATTTCTGGCTTGCAGTAATTGTTTTCTAAAGCTATAGTAGCAAGAGAACTTAAACAGTCTATTTCAGATATAATTTTTGCAGTTTCTTGCATTCTATCTACTTGCTTTTCTATTTTATCTCTTACATCAATAAAAATGTCATATTCCAAATTAATAAGCTTTTCTTCTGCTCCAAGTATTTTATCTTCCATTTCTTTAAGACTAGGAGTTATATATCTTTCTGCATTAGCTAAAGTTTGTTTTCTTATGTACCTTCCTTCAGGAATAGAACTTAAATTAGACTTTGTTACCTCAATATAGTATCCAAAAACTTTGTTGTATCCAACCTTTAAGGATTTAATACCTGTAATTTCTCTTTCGCTGTTTTCAAGAGAAGCAATCCAATCCTTACCATGTGCTTTTGCTAATTTTAATTCATCAACTTCTTCATTATATCCTTCTTTTATAAGATTACCTTCCTTTAAAGATATAGAAGGAGTATCTATTATAGCCTTATCTAATATTTCATATATATCTTGCAGTTCATCTAATTTAACGCCCATATTATGAAGAAGGGTAGTTTCAAAATTTGAAAGTATTTTTTTAATAATTGGTATTTTTTTTATGGAACCCTTAAGAGATATCAACTCTTTTGCATTAACGTTTTTAGAAGATATTTTTCCAACTAATCTTTCTATATCATAAATTTCTTTTAGAGCTTCCTTTAAATCTTCATGAACAGATAAATTGTTTAATAACTCTTCTACAGAATCAAGCCTTAATTTTATGGAACTGCTATTTATTAAAGGTTGTTCTATCCACTTTCTAAGTTGCCTTCCTCCCATAGCTGTGTTTGTTCTATCCATTACCCAAAGAAGAGATCCTTTTTTACTTTTATCACGTAAAGTTTCAGTTAATTCTAAATTTCTTCTAGAATTTATATCTATAGCCATATAGTCCACTACATTATAATAATTAAAACAGTTAATATGCGATAATGAAGTTTTTTGCGTTTCAACAATATATTTCAAAAGACCATTTGAACATTTGACTAAAGTTTCATTATAATCATCTTCTTTAAAGCTGCTAAATTGTTTGCTTAACAATTCTTTTGAGTTTAAAATAAAAAACTCTTCAGAAAGACTTGTAAAGGATGAACTAAATCTTTCCTTTATATCCTTTTGTATCTTTTCATCTAAATTATCTTGTGTCAATATTTCCTTTGGTGAATACTTAGAAATTTCATCCAGCAAAGTTGCTAAATTAAATTCCATATCTGTGCAGTTAAATTCTCCTGTAGACACATCTGCAAAACATAGTGCACACATATTTTTTTCTTTTTCTAAGTATAAAGACATTATATAGTTATTCTTATTTTCTTCTAAAAAAGAAGCATCTGTATATGTACCGGGAGTAATTACTTTTATAATTCCCCTTTTAACTATTCCTTTAGCTTGAGATGGATCTTCAAGTTGTTCACAAATGGCAACTTTATACCCTTTATTTATTAATCTACTTATATAGCTATTAGCAGCATGATAAGGTATACCACACATAGGAGCTCTATTTTCTAAACCGCAATCCCTGCCTGTAAGTACAAGTTCTAGTTCTTTAGAAGCTATTTCCGCGTCTTCAAAGAACATTTCATAAAAGTCTCCTAATCTAAAAAAAAGTATGCAGTCCTTACATCCTTCTTTTGCATCTAAATATTGCTGCATCATTGGAGTTAAACCCAAATTAAAAACCTCCTCTAAACCATGTGGCAAGGGAAATAATATCCCCTTGCCACTTTAAATTTCTTCTCCTATTAATGAAAATGAATTTGCTTTAATAATTTTAACTTTAACAAGTTTTCCTATATTATCTTTACTGCCAGGAAAATTAACAAGTTTACCTGTTCTTGTTCTTCCAGTCAATTTAGTATCATCATTTTTGCTCAAGTCTTCAACTAAAATTTCTTCAATTCTGCCTTCGTATTTTTTATTATTTTTAGCACTAGAAGCATTGATTATTTCTACTAACCTATTAAATCTTTCATGCTTCACATCTTCATCTATTTGTTCTTCCATTTCATCTGCAGGGGTTCCTTTTCTTCTTGAATATATAAATGTAAATGCAGAATCATATTGTACTTCTCTTGCTAAACTTAAAGTTTCTTCAAAATCTTCTTCTGTTTCTCCTGGAAAACCTACTATAATATCTGTAGTTATAGCTGCATCAGGTATCGTTTCTCTTATTCTGCGTACTAAATCAAGATACTGTTCTTTTGTGTAATGTCTATTCATCTTTTTTAATATCCTGCTTGATCCTGATTGTACAGGTAAATGTACTTGTTCACACACATTGTCACACTCTGCAATAGCATCTAGTACATCCTGTGTAAAATCCTTAGGATGAGGAGTCATAAACTTAATTCTTTCTAATCCTTCTATTTCATTTATTCTTCTTAAAAGATTTGCAAAGCTTATTTTAGGCTCTAAATCCTTACCATAAGAATTAACGTTTTGTCCAAGTAAAGTGATTTCTTTATAACCCTTTGATATTAAATCTTTTATTTCATTTTCGATATCTTCTGGTTTTCTGCTTCTTTCTCTACCTCTTACAAATGGAACTATACAATAAGTACAAAAATTATTGCATCCATACATTATTGTAACAAAAGCTTTAACATCGCTTTTTCTGTCTATTGGAAGTCCTTCAACAATTCCATCTTCTTTATTTTGAATTTCAATTATAGAATTTTGTTCTTGTTTTACTCTATTTAAATACTCTGGGAATTTATATGCATTATGAGTTCCAAATATAATATCTACAAAAGGAAATCTTTTTACTATTTCCTTTGCCATTCCTTCTTGCTGCATCATACATCCGCATATTGCTATTATCAAATCAGGTTTTTTATCCTTAAGCTTTTTTAGTGCACCAAGATTTCCATATACTTTTAATTCAGCATTTTCTCTTACGCAGCAAGTATTAAATATTATTAAATCAGAATCTTGTTTTACTTCAGTTCTTTCATAACCGATTTTTTTAAGCATTCCAGATAACTTTTCAGAATCCTCTTCATTCATCTGACAGCCCCAAGTTTCTATAAAAAATAGCTTATTATTCTTTTCTTTAACTTTTAATTCATTGTTCAATTATTTCACCTCTACATTTATGCTACTTATTTCATTGTTGTATACTTAACCTTTTACATTATACTATATTTTTTTACTAATATCTATTTTATATTATTTATATATATAAAAAGCTACTAAATTTTTAAAATTTAAATACATTAATACAAAATGAAATGAATTCTACTTCACTAATAATAAGTTCACATTGAAGCGTACTCATTATCAAACATTTGCATCTTTTAATTTTGAATTTTTCTTATTTTTTAATATTTAGTATAAATAACCTGATGTAAGCCTGTGTAAACGTTTTTCAAATTTAAATACCTAATGTTTAAAAAACACCATATTTAATCTTTATTATCAGTAAAATAGTGAATGAAAAATTGTAATATTATTAACATAAAAAAGCATTTTGTCCACTCTGAAAACGTTTTTAAATTAGCTGAATTTTATATCAATTATAGTATATGCTTGAAACAATATGCAATTTTCTATAAAATAAAAAGGATTTTTTTGTTTTTTATAGAATAGATATTAATATAGACACCAAATATTATATAATTTTTCGGAGGGATTTTTATGGATATACGTTTTTCAGAAAGAGCTGATGGCCTAAAGGCATCAGAAATTAGAGAGCTTTTAAAGTTAACAGAAATGCCTGAAATCATTTCTTTTGCTGGTGGATTACCTGCTCCTGAATTATTTCCTGTTAAAGAAATGGAAGGAATCATGCAAAAAGTCTTAGAAAGAGATGGAAAAGTAGCTTTACAATATAGTTCTACAGAAGGTTTTAAACCTTTAAGAGAAGTAATCGCTAAACAAAGAATGACTCCTGCAAAAGTAAGTGTTACTGCTGATGATATAGCTATGACAACAGGTTCACAACAAGGAATAGAATTTTCAGCTAAAGTATTTGTAAATGAAGGCGATGTAATTATTTGTGAAAGTCCTAGTTATTTAGGCGCTATTAATGCATTTAAAGCATATATGCCAAAATTTGTAGAAGTACCAATGGATGAGCATGGTATGATAATGGAAGATTTAGAAAAAGCATTAAAAGCAAATCCTAATGCTAAAATGATATACACTATACCTGACTTTCAAAATCCAACTGGAATTACTATGTCAGATGATAGAAGAAAGAAAGTTGCTGAATTAGCAGCAGAATACAAAATTCCTGTAATCGAAGATAATCCTTATGGAGATCTTATATTTGAAGGAACAAGACATCCTTCTATAAAAAGCTTTGACAAAGAAGGATGGGTCATTTATCTTGGAACATTTTCAAAAAATTTCTGTCCTGGTTTAAGATTAGGTTGGATATGTGCTGCACCTGAAATACTAGAAAAATATATAGTAGTAAAGCAAGGTGCTGATTTACAATGCAGCACATTAGATCAAAGAGCAACAGCATTATTTATGGAAACTTATAATTTAGATGAACATATCGAAAGTATAAAAAAAGTTTACGGAAAACGTAGAACTTTAATGCTTGAATGTTTGGATAAATACTTCCCTAAAGAAGTAACTCATACAAATCCTTATGGAGGTTTATTTACATGGGTTAAATTAAAAGAAGGACTTGATGCTGCAGAAATATTAAAAGAAGCTTTAAAAGAAAATGTTGCATATGTTCCTGGTGGTTCATTCTTCCCTAATGGTGGTCATCCAAATTATTTTAGATTAAACTATTCTTGTATGCCTGAGGATAAAATAGTAGAAGGAGTAAAGAGATTAGGTACCGTTCTTGCTAAATATTACTAAAATATCTAAAAAATTAATTAATAAATCCCTCCTTTTAGGGTAAACTACTCTTAAAAGGAGGGACTATTTTATGCATGATATGAAAAAATCAGATCAACTTGAAAAAGATAAGGATTTAGTAAGATGTGAATGTATTGGAGATAGGAACTATTTCCAACAAATTCAGTGTGAATCCATGTTTCAATTAAAATCAGCTTATGTTCCAATTGAAAATATTATAAAAAAATAATCTCTGTATTATAACAGAGATTATTTTTTTAATTGCCATTTATATATTTGTCCTATTATTTTAGAACCTAAACTTTTATATAAATTTAATGCTACTTTATTTGAAGATTTCACTTTTATTTTTACTTCAGTAAAATTATTGCATTTAATTATATTAAAAAGATATCTAAGCAATACTTTACTATATCCGCATCCTCTATATTCTTCAAGTATACCAAAATTCACTATAACTGGCATATCATCCTCTAATATTATTTGACCATACCCAATGTATTCCTCATTTCTTTTTAAGAATATAGAGCCATTCTGAACGTAATAATTCTGCATCTCATCAAAATATATATCTTCCAATGTTAATGGTATTCTAGAATCATCTTTAAATATTTTATTTTGTATATCGCATCTTAATTTCTCATCAACACCTAATCTAAAAATTTGAAACTCTAAGCCTTCTTTTTGTATTAATGGTATATGATCTTCAATACAGTATGAAAGTATTAAAGTTCCATCCTTTCTATAAAAACCTATACTCTTCAAAACTTCAAAATTATAATTGTTATTTTCACACAAATATGAAATAGTACAATTACGCCTTAGAGCATCTATTAAAAACTTGTAAGGCAAATGATTATGTACTTTAGGTACATTTAAAGAATTTATATTACAATTATTTTTATCTTCCATCTCAAACCAAATGTATCCTATATAATCATCTTGTTTTTTTAGTAATTTAACTTTTCGTTTCAAAAACATTTGGCTAGCAAAATTACATTTATCATAAGCTTCAAAGAAATCTTTGTTTAAAGAATTAAAACTAGAATTACTTGTATTTAGTTTTTTGAAAATATCAAAATTCTTTTTATTTAGTCTTACGCATTGAAACATGTTAATTATCCTCATAATTGAAAATTATTAATAGCACTTTATTTTAAGTATAATTCCTAAGTTATTTTTAGTCAAATTTACTAATAATCTTGTTAGTAAATTTCAATATAATTTAAATATTCTTCTAAAAATTTATTCTGCATATCATTATATTTCATAAGTCTGTTTAATTTGTGAATATATTTGCTTTCATCCCAGTTTTTATATTTGATATATCTTTTTCTACCAAGTTTCCAAAACTTATGTGGAAAAACTATTAAAGCAAGCATTACTTCTAATTCGTTTTTTTCTAATTTATTAACTTCGTTATAAGCCTCTATTAAAGTTTTAGCTTTTTGAAAATCCCATTCATAAGAACTTTTGAACATCAACCTTCTTATAAGTTTACCCAAATCATTAACATGAAGGTCTATAATAATACTATCTAAATCTATTATATAATATTCATTATTCTTTTTTATGATATTTTGGTAATAAAAACTATCATGACATATAGTTTTATTTTTTTCTGCTTGCCTGGATAACTTATAATAATCGGAAGTGTTTAAAAAATTTAAAGATATCATTGCCCTATGGTATATATTATCTAAATAGCTAGAATACATTGAATCAAATTCAGTTTTAATTTTTTTATTTTTCACAATTCTTTCAAACTTTTCTAAATCTCTCAAGTTATCTTTAAAAATTTTGGGCCAATTTTTTAAATTATTGCGTATTTTAAGTTCTGTAGTATCTATACCACTTGTTGCTTTGTGATATTGAGCTAATAATTTTACACAGGTTATAGCTTCTTCCATATTACTTAAATCGCATTCTTCTCCATCTATCCATTCTGTAGCATAAAACAGTATATCTTTATATTTAACATATTTACCTTGAGTTTTAGTTTTATAATATTTAGCTGTATTAAAAAACCCTTTATCTGAAAGAGCTTCTACCAAAAAGCTCCCATTATGAGGCTTATATTTTCCATGATTTATTCTCTTCAAACAAACGTTACCGTTGTTAGTTTCTATTTTATATGCACTTCTAACTTTAGAATAATTTATAACTTCAAAATCATATTTTTCAAGAACTGAATTTATCATATTTTTTTCTTTTTTTGACATGTTATTTTCAGCCGTAATATCATTATTTTCCATTTACATTTTCACCACCTATAAAACATATATACAATAATATATTAAAATAGATGAAATTTAATTACATTTATTTAATCTTAAACGAATAAGAGACCATCTTATCGATGATCTCTTATATATTTGACGCTTTAACTGACACAGGTTGTTCAAATATTCCTCGCTTGACCTCAGTAGCGGTCATATTCTTTGCATTTAATTTTTCAGTCATATAATTACATGCATCCCATGGATTTACTTTATCACCACAAGTAAATACGTCAACAGCGGCGTATCCAAGCTCTGGCCAGGTGTGTATTGTCAAATGGGATTCTGATATTATAACAACCCCACTAACACCTTGAGGACTAAACTTATGGAAAGCAACTTCTCTTACTTCTGCACCTGCCTTTAATGCAGAATCCACCATTACTTTTTCAATAAATTCTTTATTATTTAAGCTTTCGGAACTACACCCATAAATTTCTGCTAAAATATGACGTCCTAATTCATTCATTATCCGTATTTACCCCCTTATATAAAATGATAACAATTAAATTTTATCAAATATAATAAAAAAGTCAATATATATAGGTATTTTTTCATAATATACATAAAAAAACTCTTGTTATTTAAAAATCTCTCTTAAATACTATAGGGTTTATTCAACATGTATATAAAAAATGCGTGCTCTATATTTTATATTACACGCATTTTACAAAAATTATTCTAAAATATTAAATTTCATCTACTTCTTTAATACTTAATCCTATCTTTTTATTTTCTTTATTTACTTCTAATATTTTTGCTTTTATTTCTTCACCTATTTTTAAGGCATCTTCAGGCTTATTTATTCTCTTGTGACTTATTTGAGATATATGAACCAAAGCATCTACACCTGGTTCCAATTCAACAAAAGCACCAAAATTAGCAAAACGAACTACCTTTCCAAGAACTATATTTCCTACAGGATATTTAATATCTACATTAGTCCAAGGGTCCTCTATAGTCTTTTTAATAGATAAAGAAAGCTTTTTCTTCTCTTTGTCTATATCAAGTATATAAACTTTTACTTTCTTTCCTATTTTAAGCGAATCTTCAGGCTTTTCCACCCTGCCCCAAGATATTTCTGATACATGAAGAAGTCCGTCAACTCCTTGTACATCTACAAAGGCACCAAAATTAGTTAATCTCTTAACTTCACCTTCTACAACAGTATCCTTTTCTAGTGAATTCCATGTTCCTTGTTCTTTAACTTCTTTTTCTGATTTTAATAATTCTCTTCTTGAAGCTACTATTCTTCTTCCTTTTCTTTCTTCTTTAAATTCTATTATATTTACTTCTAGTTCTTTGCCTATATATGAAGAAAGATCATTTACATGAAAAAGTTCTACATGTGACGCAGGTATAAATATTCTTATACCCTTATAAGTTGCAACTAGTCCTCCCTTTACTGCATCTTTAACTAATACTTTTAATGAATTTTTATTTTCACTTGCTTCTTTAATTTCTTTAAAAGAACTTTCTCTTTGAATCTCTATTTTAGATAGAACTACATAACCATCTTCGTTTTTTCTTCTTATAACCTTAACTTCTAATTCATTTCCAACTTGAATTAAATCTGCTAAATTTAAATTATCATCCTTTGTTACTTCTGATTTAGGAAGTAAACCATCTGATTTATAACCTATATTTAGAAATGCTTCTTTTTCATTTACTGTAATTACAGTACCTGTAATTACTTGACCTACTATTATTTGTCTATCATTTTGTTCCATGTAAGCTAGCTGCTCACTCATTTCTAGATTTTTCCCTTCGCACATTTTTGAAATTGCCTCCTTTATTATCCAGTGAGGTGTTGAAGCACCTGCTGTAACACCTATAGTATTTATTTTAGAATTAATTATATCATCAGGTATTTCTCCTGAATTTTCAACATGAATAGTATTTGAGCAGTTATTTTTGCATATTTCATAAAGCTTAGTAGTATTAGAACTATTTCGTCCACCTAGAACCACCATAAAATCTACTTTTTTAGAAAGTTTTTCAGCCGAATTTTGTCTTAACTCAGTTGCACTACATATAGTGTTAAATGCAACAATTTCTTTACAATTTTTAACTATTATACTTAAAACTCTTTTCCAATTTTCCTGTTTTTCAGTGGTTTGTGAAACAACGCATATTTTTGAGGGCAAATTTTTTAAATCTGAACCATCCTTAGATATAATTGCTTTATTTTCACACCATCCATTAATACCTACAACTTCTGGATGATTTTTATCACCTACAATAAGTATGGAATAACCTAGTTTATAGTATTCATCAACTTTTTTATGTATATTTGCTACATAAGGACATGTAGCATCAATTATGTTTAAAGACTTGCTTTGCAGCAGTTCTATAGTTTTTCTTGGAACGCCATGGGATCTTATTATAACTATATCGTCTTTATTTAGATCATTTATAGTATTTAATTCTATTGGATATATATTTTTCTCTTTTAAGTAATTAACTACATCACTATTATGAATTAAAGGTCCTAAAGTAAAAACTTTCTTATTATACTTTTTTTGCACATTTTCTGCTTCTTCCACTGCCCTTTTTACTCCAAAGCAGAAACCAGCTTCATCTGCTAAAACAATTTTCACCTTCAATCACCTTCAATCATATTTGATTTTTTATATAGTTTTCTATGTAACCAGATATTACGCTGATTACATCATCTATAGATAGTTTGGAAGAATCTATTTCTACAGCATCATGAGCTTTTCTTAAAGGATTTACTTCCCTATTAGAATCTATATAATCTCTTTTTAGTATATCATTTAGTATGTTATTATATTCTACAGCAATGCACTTTTCCTTAAGCTCTTCATATCTTCTTTTTGCTCTTTCTTCTGCACTAGCAGTTAAAAAGAACTTAAGAGGAGAATCTTTTAAAACTACAGTACCAATATCTCTTCCATCCATTATCACATCATATTTATTTGCTATATCTTGCTGGAGTTTTACAAGTATTTCTCTTACTTCAGGTATAGCAGCATAATTAGATACATTATTGCTTACTTCAATGTTTCTAATTTCTTCGCTTACATCTTCACCATTAACTATCAGTGATTCACCTTTAAAATACATATCCAGAGAATTTGTAAGAGCACATACAGAATTAACATCTTTATAATTTATATTATTCCTTAAGCACATTAGTGTAACAGCCCTATACATAGAACCAGTATTTATATACATTAAATTAAATTTAGTAGCTATAATATTAGCTATTGTACTCTTTCCTGCGCCAGCAGGTCCATCAATTGCTACAGAAATACTCAAATTTTCATTCCGCCTTTCTAAAAAGTAACATAAATATATATATTTTGTCATTTGCTTTATAACACATATCTTATATATATTCTATAAAAAAATATAAAATCCTTTATTTTATTCCATAATTTATTAAATAAAAACCTATTAAATCTTAATACTCATTTAAGCACTTGTATTTAAATAATTTCTTTATTCATCTATTTTAGTACCTGCTAAATAACCTGTTGAGAGGGCTATCTGTATATTAAACCCACCTGTATAGGCATCTACATCAATAATTTCACCAGCAAAATATAAATTATTTAATATTTTAGATTTCATTGTAGAAGGATCTATTTCTTTAACATTTACACCTCCAGCAGTAACTATTGCCTCTGCTATAGGTCTAAGGCCTTTTACATTTAATGGTAGTTTTTTAACTAAATTCACTAAATTTTTTCTTTCTTCTTTTGTAATTAAATTTACCTTTTTAATTGGATCTATTCCTGAAAGAGCAATTATTATACTTATAAGTTTTTTGGGAAGAAGTTCATCTAGAGAATTTTTAAAATCCTTATTTAAACATTTAGAAAAATCTTTTTGTATTCTCTTATCTAATTCTTCATTTGATAGTGCAGGTTTTAAATCAATAATAGCTTTTAAATTATTAGATTTGTTTATGATCCTACTTGCACTCAAAACTATAGGACCTGAAATACCAAAATGAGTAAAGAGCATTTCTCCAAAATCCTTATAAAGAATTTTCTTTTTGCTATCCTTAATAGTTAATTCTACATTTTTCAAAGAAAGACCTTGCAGTTCTTTTACCCAATCTTCTTCTATTTCGATAGGAACTAATGAAGGCATAAGATTTGTTACATTATGTCCTAGCCCCTGTGCAATTTTAAAACCTTCACCAGTGGAACCAGTTTGAGGATAAGAAACTCCACCTGTACACAATACGAAATCATCACCTTTAATAGTTGAACCATCTTCAAGTTGTACTGCATTTATTATATTATTTTCAAATACAAATTTTTTAACCTTTGTATTTAATCTTATATCCACATTATTTTTTCGTAAAGCTTTCTCTAATGCACTTATTATATCGGAAGATTTATCGGATTTTGGAAATACCCTATCTCCTCTCTCTACTTTTAATTCAACATCTAAATTTTTAAAAAAATTCATTGTGTCTTCATTAGTAAATGTATAAAGAGCACTATATAAAAAAGTAGAATTACCTGGTATGTAATCAAAAAAATCATTTATATCTTTAGCATTAGTTACATTACATCTTCCTTTTCCTGTTATGTATAATTTTTTTCCAAGTTTTTCGTTTTTTTCAATCAATATAGTATTATGTTTTTTAGATGCAGCTATTGCAGCCATCATGCCTGCAGGACCACCACCAATTACTATAACTGTTGACATAAATTCACCACCTTAAATTTAATCAATTATAATATTAATGTATTAAAATAGTTTATGCAAATTGGAAATAAAAGATTTGATATCATGAAGCGTTCCTTAAATTTAATTTAGATTATTCATAATCAAATAAAAGAAGACGAATCCAACAAATGAATTCGTCTCTTAAATCTAAACTTGCTTAAAATTAGTAGTTTCCTTGTGAATGCATTGCATCAGCAACTTTTACAAATCCTGCAACGTTAGCTCCAGCAACTAAGTTATATCCAAAGCCATAAGTTTCAGCTGCATCTTTACAATTGTTGTATATATTAACCATTATTTGATGAAGTTTTGCATCAACTTCTTCTGCTGTCCATGATAATCTTTCACTATTTTGTGACATTTCAAGAGCTGAAGTAGCAACTCCACCAGCATTAGCAGCCTTAGAAGGTCCTACTATAACGCCATTTTTCTGGAAGTATTCAACTGCTTCATTTGTACATGGCATATTAGCAACTTCACAAACCATTTTAATTCCGTTTGCAACTATTTGTTTAGCATGTTCTAATTGTACATCATTTTGAGTAGCAGCTGGCATTACGATATCAACTTTAACTCCCCATGGTTTTTCTCCCTTGAAGAATTTAACTCCAAATTTGTCAGCATAATCTTGTACTTTATCTCTTCCAGATGCACGCATTTCAAGCATATAGTCAATTTTTTCTCCTGTTACTCCTTCTGGGTCATAGATATATCCATCTGGACCTGAAAGTGTTACAACTTTACCACCTAATTGTGAAACTTTTGTACATATTCCCCATGATACATTACCAAATCCTGATATTGCAACTGTTTTACCTTTAAAGTCTGTTCCTTCGTGTTTAAGCATTTCTGAACAATAATAAGTTGCACCAAATCCTGTAGCTTCTGGTCTTATTAAACTTCCACCATAAGACATTCCTTTTCCTGTAAGAACTCCATTTTCAAATGCTCCACGTATTCTTCTATATTGTCCATAAAGATATCCTATTTCTCTTCCGCCAACACCGATGTCTCCTGCTGGTACATCAACATCTGGTCCTATATGTCTGTAAAGTTCAGTCATAAAGCTTTGGCAGAATCTCATAACTTCATTATCTGACTTTCCTCTTGGGTCAAAGTCAGAACCACCTTTACCTCCACCTATTGGAAGTCCAGTTAATGAATTCTTTAATATTTGTTCAAAACCTAAGAATTTGATTATTCCTATGTACACTGATGGATGAAATCTTAAGCCACCCTTATAAGGTCCTATGCATCCATTGAACTGTACTCTAAATCCACGATTAACTTGAACTTTTCCTGCATCATCAACCCATGGAACTCTAAATACAATTTGTCTTTCTGGTTCACAGAATCTCTCTAAAAGATTTTCCTCAACATACTCTGGATGTTTTTCAAATACTGGTCCCAAAGAAGCTAAAACTTCTTCTACTGTTTGTAAGAATTCTGGTTCATTACTATTTCTCTTTTTTACTTTTTCTAGTACCTCATTGATATAATTTTGTACATTTTCTTTTGTCATTATAAACCCTCCCCATGATAATTAAAATATATTTATATGATATCCTTTACTCTATATAATATTCAACAAAAAATTCATTTTTCCTTCTTATTTTAAAAAAAATTTATGATTTTTGAAATTTTTAATTTATTATCAAGCTCGAGATACAACTTTTACTTCTTTATAAATCATTTTCCTTAAAGGAATACACTTGGTATTCTTGCCATATTCCTTCTAAATCAGCAAAAGTTTTAGATATTTTCTCTTTTTCTCTTAATCCTACTGCAATTATTAGTGCATTAATGACACTAAGTGGTGAAACTAATGAATCTACAAAAGAAGCCATATTGCTTTGAGCAATTAATGTATAGTCAGCTCTAGCAGCTAATGGTGAAAGTAAGCTGTCAGTAATTGCAGTAACTTTTGCACCCCTACTTTGTGCAAAGGATAGCGCTTCAATAGTTCTTGCCGCATATCTTGGGAATCCTATGCCTATAACCAAATCTTGATCTGTAACATTAATCATTTGCTCAAAAATATCACTTATACCGTAACTAACTACTTTTACGTTGTCCAAAATAAGATTTAAGTAGAATCCTAAAAATTCAGAAAGTGCTGTAGAACTTCTAAGACCTATTATATAGATTTTTTTAGCTTCAAATATGCTATTTACAACATCTTCAAAGGTCTTATGGTTTATTTTTTCAAGAGTTGCTCTTATATTTTCCATATCTGATTTTAATACACCCTTTAAAGCACTTTCTTCACTTACAAAGTCATTAGAAAGTTCAATTCTTTGAACTGTAGTAAGTTTATTTTTTATTAACTCTTGAAGAGCCTTTTGAAGTTTTGGATACCCTGAAAATCCAAGCTCATTTGCAAATCTAACTACTGTAGATTCGCTTACTCCTACACTAACACCTAACTTGGCTGCAGTCATAAATGCTGCCTTATCATAATGTTTTAAAATGTATTCAGCTATGAGTTTCTGTCCTTTACTTAACCTTGGAAACTTAACTTGAATGGTTCTCATTAAATCTTGCTTATTATTATCTTCCATAACTATTCAATCCCTTCTTCTCATCTTCATACTTTTGCAATATTTATTTCATTTTAACATCTATTGAACAAACTTTCAATAGATCTTTCAATTGTTAATCATTTTTCTTTGTAAATATTTACAATGCTCTTGTTCTCTTTTTCGCTTACACCTAAAACAATATTATATTCGCTTAAGTTTTTGTTCATAAAATCTACAATTTTATACATATCTTCATAGTGTACAAATTCTTTTGATGCTATTAATTCCAATTTATCTTTCATTTTTTTGCCTCCTAAGTTTATTTTTTTTCTATTACAATTAAAACGGGAGCATTTATATCCCTATTTACAAAAGAATGAAGCATTACTTCATATTTATCTTTTGGAAGATTCTTAACAAAGTTCATGAGTGCAGCTTCTTCTTTTTTTCCTCTTCATGTCCTCTGTAAACTGCAATAGTTACTAGTCAGCCTTTTTTTAATTTATTCAAACCACAGTTTAAACTTGTTAGAGTTGAAGAAGCTTTAGTAGTCAAATTTTTATTTCCACCTGGAAGAAATCCTAGATTGTAAACCAAGCAATCAATTTCTTCATTTATATGTACATTAAAATTTTCGTGAGAATCATTTATTAGTATAGTATTTTCTTTAGATTTTTTTTATAGTTTTTAATAACATCTAATTGAATGTTGAATGAGTATACTTTAATTGTTTTTTCTTTTGGTTTACTTTTATTTTTAATTAACATAATATAAAATATGTTAATATTATTTTTCATTTAAAATTAAGATTGTATAAAATTTTTAAAATATATACAATCTTAAACTACGCAATTATTTTATATTTTCCACTTCTTTATTACTTAAATATCTCCATTTTCCCAAAGGTAAATTTCCTAGTTTTATATCACCTATTTGTATTCTTTTTAATTCTAATACATGATGGTTTATAAAATCACACATTTTTCTTATTTGCCTATTCCTACCTTCATGTATAATTATCTCAACTTCACAATAATCTTTAAATTTTTTTATAACTTTAAATTTTGCTGGTGCTGTAATATATCCATCTATATTTATTCCTATTTCAAATTTTTTTATATCATTTTCTGTAGGAATTCCTTTAATTAATGCTATGTAAGTCTTATTTTTTTCTTGTTTTGGATGTATTATTTTGTTATATATGTCACCATCATTAGTAAGAAGTATCAATCCTGATGTATCATAATCCAATCTACCTATAGGATATATTCTTTCTGTAACATCTACTAAATCTAAAATGGTTTTCCTTCCCTTTTCATCTTTCACTGTGGAAACATATCCCTTTGGTTTGTTAAGTGCAATATATACTTTGTTCTTTTCTTTCTTTATTAATTTACCATCTAATGTTACTAAGTCCTTTTCCTCATCTATTTTAACTCCTAATTCATTCACAATTTTCCCATTAACCTTAACCCTAGCTTGCAATATAATTTCTTCACATTTTCGTCTAGAAGCTATTCCGCAAGCTGCCATATATTTTTGTAGTCTTTCTTCCATAAAGCTCACCTCCTTTGAAAATTACTATTAAATTATAAAACTATTTGTGAAAGTATACAACATAGTTAAAATAGTTATACTATTTTAGAATAAATCTTCTAACTTATGTTAATAATTACATTAATATCTGGTATTAGAAGGAGGAATTTAGATGAGACTTCCAAATCACATTGGTATTATACCTGATGGCAATAGACGTTGGGCTGTTAATCATGGATTAGAAAAAGAAGCTGGTTATACTTGGGGACTTCAACCTGGTATGGAAATATTCAAAATTTGTAAAGAACTTGGAATTAAGGAATTAACTTATTATGGATTCACTGTAGATAATACTAAAAGACCCAAAGTGCAGACTAAAGCTTTTACTGCAGCATGTGTAGAAGCTGTTAGAATGCTTACAAAGGAAGATGCTTCACTTTTAGTAGTGGGAAACTCCTCTTCTCCTATGTTTCCACGTGAATTATTGCCTTTCACAAAAAGGAAGTTTTTTGGTAAAGGTACTATGAAAATTAATTTTTTAGTGAACTATGGTTGGGAATGGGATTTATCACCTGTACACAATTTAGATAATAATACTAAACATTATTTAAAATCATCAGATATAAACAGAGTAGATTTAATAATAAGATGGGGCGGCAGAAGGAGGCTTAGCGGTTTTCTTCCTGTGCAATCTGTATATTCAGATTTTTATATTATTGATGATTATTGGCCTGATTTTAAAAAATCTCAACTAATGGATGCGTTAAATTGGTATAGTACTCAAGATGTTACTTTAGGAGGATAGTAAGTATTAAAAGCATTTTTATCAGTTTTAAAAACATTATGCTATTTTTGATATCTCAATATTGATGCAAATTTTCGAACTAATAATTTTTATAAATTTGAAAATAATAATGTTGAAAGGGTGATAACAATGAATAATGAAACAATAAAAAATAGTTCTTTTAAAACTCCTATTGAAAAGCATGACACTGCAGCTTGGGCAAACATTACTGAAACCAGACCTGTTAGCAATGTTTCTATTCCCAATGAATATGAAACTAGAAATGCAAAAGAATGGGTTGATTCAAATCAAAAATAAATAGCTTTAATTAAGAAGGGAGTCTCTTAAACTAAAGAAGACTCCCTTTCTATTTATAATATATTAAAATTTTTGTTCTGCTAATCTTTTATAGGTCTCATATCTTTCCTTTGCATGCTCTTCTGCTTCATTAAACATATCCTCTGCAATATCAGGAAATACATTCATAAGAGATGTATATCTTATTTCTCCATTTATAAAATCCTTGAAAGATTTTGTTGGTTCCTTTGAATCCATTATAAATGGATTTTTTCCTTCAGCTCTTAATTCTGGATTAAATCTATACATATGCCAATATCCTGATTCCACAGCTTTTTTTCCTTCCATAACACTAGTTGCCATACCAGATCTTATACCGTGATTAATACATGGCGCATAAGCTATTATAAGTGATGGTCCTTTATACTTTTCAGCCTCAATAAGTGTTTTTATAGTTTGATTCATATTAGCTCCCATGGATATTTGTGCCACATATACATATCCGTAACTCATAGCCATCATTCCTAGGTCTTTCTTCCTTATTTTTTTACCTGACGCTGCAAATTTGGCAACAGCAGCAGTTGGAGTTGCTTTTGAAGATTGCCCTCCTGTATTAGAATATACTTCTGTATCCATTACAAATAAATTTACATCATCACCTGATGCGAGAACATGATCTAATCCTCCATATCCAATATCATATGCCCATCCGTCTCCGCCTATTATCCATTGAGATTTTTTAACTAGAAAATCTTTTTTATCTAGTATTTCCTTTATTATTTCATTGCTGTTGTAATTATGATCATTTAAAATTTCAAGTATATTTTCTGAAACCGCCTTTGATGCTTCTCCATCATTCATGGCTCCAATCCACTCTTTAAATGCATCCTTTATTTTATCAGTTCCTGGAGAAGCTATATATTCTTCCATTAAATCTTTAAGTTTCTCCCTTATTTGTTTAACTCCTAAATACATACCATATCCATACTCTGCATTATCTTCAAAAAGTGAATTTCCCCAAGCAGGACCCTTTCCATCTGCATTTACAGTATAAGGTACTGATGGAGCACTTGCACCCCAAATAGAAGAACATCCTGTAGCATTTGCAATCATCATTCTTTCTCCAAATAATTGAGTAATAAGTCTTACATAAGGAGTTTCTCCACATCCTGGACATGCACCATTAAACTCCAAAAGTGGTTTTGCAAATTGGCTTCCTTTTACTGTCCCTTTATCCATAACAGTATCTTTATAAGTAATCTTATTTGTATATTCCCAATTTTCTGCTTGTTTTTCAATTTCATGTTCTGCTGGCTCCATAATAAGCGCTTTTCCTGGTGCTGGACATATATCTGCACAGTTTCCACATCCAGTACAATCCAATGGATCTACCTGAATACGATATTCAAATGTTTCTAAACCTTTACCAGCAGCTTTTTTTGTTTCAAAGGTATCCGGTGCATTTTTTACTTCTTCTTCATTCAATAAGAATGGTCTTACAGTAGCATGAGGACAAATATATGAACATTGGTTGCATTGAATACATTTATCTATTTGCCACTGAGGTATCATAACTGCAATGCCTCTTTTTTCATAAGCAGTAGTACCTAATGGGAATGAACCATCTTCCATTCCTGAAAATGCACTTACTGGAAGATTATCTCCTTGATGTCTTGACATCGGTATTTGAATATCCTTAACAAACTTGTTATCAACCTGAGGCTGTTCTTTATCTTCACTTGCATTTTTCCATGAATCTGGAACATTTACTTTTATAAGAGATTCTATTCCCTTGTCTACTGCAGCTTTATTCATTTCTACAATTTTTTCGCCTTTTTTTCCATAAATTTTTTCTATAGAATCTTTTAAATAATTTACTGCATTTTCTATTGAAATTATATTTGATAATTTAAAGAATGCAGATTGCATAATCATATTAATTCTTCCACCTAAACCTATTTTTCCTGCAATTGATACTGCATCTATAGTGTAAAAATTAATATTGTTTTCAGCTATATATTTTTTCATTGTTCCTGGAAGTTTTTCTTCTAAATCATTATCATCCCATGGACAATTAAGTACAAAAGTTCCACCTTTTTTTAATCCTTTTAGTACATCCTGTTGATATATAAAAGATTTATTATGGCATGCTATATAATCTGCACTATAAACTAAATAAGGAGATTTCATAGGCTTTTTACCAAATCTTAAGTGAGAAACAGTAGTTCCACCTGATTTTTTACTATCATAAGAAAAATAAGCTTGAGCATAAAGCTGAGTATTATCTCCTATTATTTTAATAGCACTCTTATTAGCTCCTACAGTACCATCAGAACCTAGTCCCCAGAATTTACAACTTACAGTTCCTTCAGGTGTAGTTTCTATAGGCTCTCCATTGGCCAGTGAAGTATTAGTTACATCATCTGTGATTCCAATTGTAAAGTTATCCTTAGGAGAAGAACTTTTTAAATTATTAAATACAGCTAATATTTGAGATGGTGTAGTATCTTTAGAACCTAATCCATATCTTCCTCCTACGATTAAAGGTTTATTATCATTTTTGTAAAATAAATGAACTACATCTAAATATAATGGTTCTGCCAATGCTCCAGGCTCTTTAGTTCTATCTAATACAGCTATTTTCTTTGTTGTAGTTGGAAGAACATTAAAAAAATATTTTTTTGAAAATGGTCTATATAAATGAACTTTTACACATCCTACTTTTTCTCCTTTATTCATGAGATAATCTACAGTTTCATCTATAGTGTCACATACAGATCCCATGGCAACTATCACATATTCAGCATCTGGTGATCCATAGTAATCAAAAGGATGGTATACTCTTCCTGTAATTTTTTCTATCTCTCTCATATAACTTTCTGTTATATCTGGTACTGCTTCATAAAATTTGTTTGAAGCTTCTCTACCTTGGAAATAAATATCTGGATTTTGTGCTGTTCCACGTACTACAGGATGTTCAGGATTTAAGGCTTTATCCCTAAATTCCTTAACAGCATTATAATCTACTATTTTATCTAATTCTTTATAGTCTATAACTTCTATTTTTTGATATTCATGAGAAGTTCTAAAACCGTCAAAAAAGTGTAAAAATGGTACTCTAGATTTAATTGCAGAAAGATGAGCAATACATCCTAGATCCATTACTTCTTGAACACTGGAAGAAGCTAAAAGTGCAAAACCTGTTTGACGACAAGCCATTACATCTTGATGATCTCCAAAAATTGATAGAGCATGTGCAGCAATTGCACGTGCTGTTACATGAAAAACTCCTGGTAAGTGTTCTCCTGCTATTTTATACATATTAGGAATCATTAATAATAATCCTTGTGATGCAGTATAGGTAGTTGTCAATGCACCTGCAGAAAGAGATCCATGCACTGCACCTGCTGCACCTGCCTCAGACTGCATTTCTGAAACCTTAACAGTTTGATTAAATAAATTTTTCTTTCCATGTGCTGCCCATTCATCAACGCCTTCTGCCATAGGTGTTGATGGAGTAATTGGAAATATAGCTGCTACTTCTGTAAAAGCATAAGAAGCATATGCAGCTGCAGCATTTCCATCCATGGTCTTCATAACTTTTTTTTCCATATATTAATCCTCCAAACTAATTTTATTTTCTATCTTATTGTTTGGAAGAAAAAGCGTATTATTCATGTTATTTGTGAATATTTAATATTTTTTAAGTTTACTTTTATTTTAGTTAACATAATATTTAATATGTATCTATATTCAACATAATTTATGAGCTTTAAGTAAGACTTATATGATAATTAAAATGTCATTTTAAACTCACTTAAAACTCATTAGAATTTTAGATTTCAAAACTATAATATATTAAATTTAGCAGTACTTCCTTCTGCACTAGGTATTATTTCAAGTCGTGCATCAATTCTTTCCTTAAGTTCAGGAACATGAGATATTATGCCTACAAGTCTTCCTGTATTTTGTAGATCCACAAGACACTGTATAGCATTTTCTAAAGATTCAGGATCTAAAGTACCAAAGCCTTCATCAATAAACATTGTATCTAAACTTATACCTCCAGAATAACATTGAACCACATCTGATAAACCTAACGCTAATGATAATGATGCCTTAAAACCTTCTCCACCTGAGAGTGTTTTTACATGTCTATACTTTCCTGTATAATTATCATATACTTGAAGTTCAAGTCCACTTTGAGTTAATCCTTTACCTTTTTGTTTAATTCTATCTAGTTCATACCTATTTTCACTCATTTTAGCAAATCTTATATTGGCCGCTTCTATAATATTATCAAAAAAGAAAGCCAGTACATATCTTTCAAAAGTCATCCTTTCACTATTATTACCTTTTGCGGCCTCTGACAAATCTCCAACTATGCTGTACTCTTTTTCTTTATCTTTAATTTCTTTATTTAATTCTCTTATACGTAAAAACGCATTACTATTTATTTCTATCTTTGCATGAAGTGCTACCTTTTGATTATCTAGTAATTCTCTTTCTTTCTTTATAATTTCATAATCATTTTCAAGAGTATTTACATTAACTAAACTTTTCCCTTCTATATCCTTCAGTATTTTTATATATCTATCTTTTATAGATTTTAATTCCTCATTAAAATCATTTATATACTTATTTAATTCCTCTTGTTTCCTTTCCGTAAGTTTTGATTCCTTATAATCCTGTAAATCTTTAAATCCTCTTTTAGTTATTGCTTCATTTAATTTGTTTTCTGAATCCTTTAGAGAAATTTCTTCTTCTTTTAAAGCTTTTATTATTCCTTCTTTTTCTATAACAAGTTTTTCATACTTAAGTTTTAAATTATTAAATCTTTCCTGTGACTCTTTTAATGCTTTTTCCATAGTAGTCTGCTTATATTCCATTTCTGTTATAGCATTTATTAAATTTTTTTCTCCACGAAACTTTTCAGGTATTTCTTGCTCTATTTGATTTAATGTGCCTTTCTCTCTTTCAACTACGCTTAAACTCAATTGATATTTATTATTTAATTTCTCCAAATCTTTTTCTAATTTCAATTGTAAATCTTTTTTTTCATTTAAAAGTTTCAGCAAATTATCACGATTATTTTTTTCTTTCTCCAACCTTTGTGCTTCTATGCTTAAACTTTTTCTATTTTCTTCAAAGTATAAAAGTTTCTCCTTTATAAAGCTAGTTAATTCATCTTTTGAAAGTGTCACTATATCATCCTCTATTAATGATTGAAGTTCCTCTTTCAATCTATTTACAATATTGTTTTGGGATCTACCTTCAACATCCGCTTCCATAAAACTTTTATTACTACTTTCAAACTTTTTTAATGTTTCCTCCAAATAATCTTTCTTTATCTTTAGCTCAGCTTCTGTAGGCACACCTTTCTCAAGTAGTGCTAATTTAGGATGGTGAACTGCTCCACAAACAGGGCACAGCATTCCCTCCTCTAAATTTTTTGCTAAAAGACCTGCTTGACCTTCTCTAAAAAGTCGTTCTAATTCTTTAAAATTAAGTTCTGCTTCTTCTAATATTTTTTTATCCTCTGCGGCCTTGTTTCTATATTTTAAATAATCGCCTCTAATTTTTACAAGTTTTTTATTTTCTGAATCCAAAGTATGAATTTTACTATATATTTCATTAATTTTTTCAAGCTGTGCATTTAATTTTATAAACTCTTCTGAGGACTTTCTAGCTAATTCTAATTCATTGTTATTATCATCTATATCCTTCTTTAACTTTTCTATTTCCTGTTTTTTTAAAAGTTTATCTTGTTCTATTAACTTTAAGTTCTTATCTAAAATCTTCAAACTTTCTGCTTTCTTTTCAAAATCCTTAACTTTACTTATATGTCCTTTTAATATAGCTGTATCTTCTAAAAGTTTTTTTCTTTCCTCTTCCCTAGAACTTTCAAATTTAAAACTTTCTTCTGCCTTCTTTAAATTTTCTGCATCTAACTTTATACCCTCTTGCTTTTGTAAAAGTTCTAGTTTTTTTGACTCTAATCTTTTTTCCTTTTCAATACAATTTTCTTCTATACCAACTATTTCACCAGCTTTTCTAGCCTTTAAAAGTATAGTTTTCTTTTCTTCTATGGTACTTTCTTTATCTTCTAAAGACTTTTTATGAATTTCTATGGCATCTTTTTCTTTAAACTTTTTGTTATTTTCTATTGCTTCTAAAATTTCTTTCTGTTTTTCTTCTAAAAGCTTTTCCTTTTTACTTATAGACTTTTCAATAATATTCTTTCTTTCATTATTACTTTCGATATATAGCTTTAATTCCTCTATAATAGAAGACACATTTTTATTCTCGCTTTCCACTAATTCAACTAATACTGCATTATCATTACACTGCACAGTACCTATGATTTCATTTTGCTTATGCTCCAGCTCATTAACATTTCTCTTAATTTTCCCAGCCATTTCATTAAGTTTTATTTCCACTAATTTGTAAGCTTCTGTGCCAAAAATTTTTTGAAGTATTTTTTCTCTATCTTTACTTTCTGAAGTTAGAAGTTTTCTAAATTCTCCTTGAGGTATCATCATAATTTGTTTGAATTGTTCATAATTTATACCCATAATTTCATTTATTTTTTCATTTACGTTACTTACTCCTGAAATTACTTTAACATCACCGTTTTTTTCAAATACCTTCATCTCAGCATCTGTTTTTTGCTCAGTTACTCCTTGTCCTCTAGCTTTTCTTTTTTCTTGCTTTGGTATTCTTTTTATGTAATATTCAACACCTCTAAGATGAAATTCTAGTTCTACAGAAGTTAAAGTATCAATATCTGCAAATTGACTTCTCAAGCTTTCTGAATCTCTATCCTCCCCACTGGCTTCTCCATATATAGCATAACTTAAACCATCAAAAATTGTAGTTTTACCTGCTCCTGTTGGACCTGTTATTAAAAATATGTTTCTTCCATCTAACTTAGTAAAATCTATTTCTTCCTTCTTGGCATATGGTCCAAAAGCTGTCATAGTCAATTTTAAAGGTCTCATATTATTACTTCACTCCTTTCTTTTCTACACTTTTTAATACTTTTATTAAAACTTCCTTTTTTTCTTCAGTAAATTCTCTTCCTGTTATATTTGTATAAAATTCATGAAAAAGTTCTAACATTGTTTTATTATTATAGTCTTCTTGTATTGAATTTCTTCCATTTTCCACTTTTCTATTAAAAGAATTTCTTGTAAGCTTAAGCACATTAGGATAAACTGTTCTAAGTTTGCTCATAGGCTCTATAAGTTCGCACTCATCCGTTAAATCTACATAAATATAATCATTGATATTTGTATCCTTGTAAACCTCAGGATTTAATAAATCTTCCATTTTTCCTTTTATAACCCTCATATCCTTATGAGGAATAAGACTCTTAAGTTCTATATTTACTTCTCCATTTTTATCTAAATTAACTATAGTAATAGATTTTTTTTGTTTAAATTCGGAAAAAGAATATTTAAGTAATGAACCAGAATATCTAACTTTATCACACCCTACCTTTTGAGCGCCATGTAAATGCCCTAATGCAGTATAATTAAAAGAATTAAAATTTTCTATATCTATAAATTCTGTTCCACCTATAGAAAGAGGCCTTTCAGATTCACAAGTATCCCTTTCACCTGCACCTATTACAAATCCGTGAGCTATGAGTACATTTCTTTTGTTTGCATTCATAGTTTCTTTTATAGAACCTATTATACTTTTCATAGCTTCATTATGATTGTGTATATCTTCATTCTCCATTACATGTCTTACTTCTGCTGGATCTGCATAAGGAACTGGGTAAAAATTAACTTCTCCATATTCATCTTTTATTACTATTGGATTAAAACTTTTTCTTAACCTGCCACAAATATATAAACCTTTATTTTTTAAAATTTGACTGGCAAAACCAACTCTGTCTCCACTGTCATGATTACCTGCAATAGCAACTATAGGAACATTTAAATCTACAAGTATTTTTGTAAAAACTCTATCCAAAAGATCTACTGCAGCAACTGGAGGAACTGATCTATCATATAAATCTCCTGCAATAACTATAACATCAGGTTTTTCCTCTTCAATTAATTTTATAAACTCTTTTAAAATATACTCTTGATCTTCAATCATTTGTACCTGATGTACCATTTTACCTATATGCCAATCACCTGTATGAATTATCTTCATTAAAACTTTCCCTCACTTTTCTATTAATTAACTTTGCAAATACCTTTTAAATTACCTTTTTGTTTTCTTAAACTTTTACTACAGCAACATAAAATTATGTAAGCTGATACACTTATATTATAACGTCAAAAAAATAAAAAAGCATAGAATATGCTCTAGAAAAAGCACCCATTCTATGCATTAATTATTTTTCATTAATTATTTTTTACATAATTTTTCTCTACTATAGCAAACCATATTACGAAATTTTTCAAAAGAACTTGATACAAAGCTAAAATTCTCCTCCATCCACTCTTCTAAAGATCTTTCTTTTAATTGTGATGGTGTAATATCCTCAATGCATAAAGCTTCTTCATGTTCCATATATAATATAACTGGCTCATTTGTACTTCCTAGATAATCAAATAGTAATACATCCCCATTTAAAGTTGATGCAAATGGAATAATTTTTTTTGTATCTAATATTCTATCATTGAACATTTTACTAAAATTCACAAATTCTTCTTCTATCATCCTCTGAAAATTAAAAGTAATTAATCCATACCCAGGAATATCTACTTGATAATCTATAATTTCTGGATACATTTGCTCATTTTTAATTACTATTTCTTTATATGTATTTGGAAATTTTATTTCAAAATAGCTTTCAATTTTTTCTATACTCTCAGTGTTATACAGTGATTCTTTTTTGCTCATAATCTATTCCCCCATATTTAAAATTCTCTAAACGTTATCATTTTTAACTTATTCATACAAAAATAAAAGATTGTGAAAAACACCTAAAACATATTTATCCTAATTATCATTTAAATTGAATTTAATGATTACCTTGTCTTTACAGGAACCTTATACCATATATTTCGGCGATTTTAGGAAATACTGTATAACATTTTTTTATTACAGCTTAATTTATTTCATACCCATCTTTAGTTTTCTTTTGATAAAGCCCTATCCAGTTAGGTATTTCCCCCTTGTTTTTCAACAATTCTATAGCCACATCTCCTACTACAGCTAAATCCTCAGCATTAAAGTAATACTGTATATTTCTATCAAAAAGTATATTTGAGGAAGCTTCTAGTTCGTCATCCCCCTGCCATACTATAAATGTTATATATACATTATTTATAAATTCAAATCTACAAGCTGCATCACCCTTTTTTATCAATTTGCCACCTATAGATATAGTATTCTCTTCTAGCTCTTTTAAGTCATTACCAAAAATCTTAGCCAACTTCAATATAGTCCTATTATAGAAATTTCTATAATAAACTAATCCACCTGGTATTTCCTTATAAGTTATGTCCTGATTAAAAGCAGGCACATTTTTTGAATTTACAAGATATCTTAAAACTAAAGTTTTTATAGTATATGCTTTTATTTCCTTCTGTATTTTCATATCATATACAGTTCCATAGGGATGCTTTACAATATAGTTTCTTCCCATAATCTTTACTTTAAAATAGTGTTCATCTTTATTATAATAAATTCCTGATTGCTCAGATATTTGAAATGGGTCTTCTTTTTCAAATATACTTTGTATGTATTCATAAGGAACTCTTCCTTGTCTGTCGTCTTCCAATTCAATATTATTCATAAGCTATCCATAGAGAATTTACTTACAATAATTTTATAAATTCTCTAAGATTCACCTCCTTTTATAATTTATGTACATACTATTTACAAAGTTTATCATGTTTTCTATAATACTTCAATATATGGCTAATAGTATAAATTTCAAACATTTTCACATTACTACCATATTATTATCTAATGAATTTTTGAAAAAAATAATTTATTTCTACTATTTAGCTTTTTCTCAAATAATATAAGCATCAATATTGCATCAACTCCCCACTGTATGACTGTAACCCACCATACATAAATTACGGAAAGTTTTAAAAAATGTATAAAATAAAATATTAAAGGCAATCTTATAATCCAACTAGTCATTAGAGAGACTATAAGAGGTGTTTTAGCATCACCTGCACCTTTTAACGCACTAGAAAATACTGTTGATATCGCTATAGATGGCTGCTCAAAGGCTCCTATGAAAAGACATAAAGATGCTAAATATATAATTTTCTTTTCCCCTTCATCTATAAATAAATTTACCAATATTCCTGGCATCACTAAAAATACTGCTGAAAAAAAGCCCATCATTAATACTGCACTTATTGCACATACATATGTATACTCCCTTGCTTTTTTATAATTTTTTTCTCCTACTTTAATTCCTACTAAAGTAGTTGCAGCTACTCCAAATCCCATACCCGGCATAAAAGAAAGGGATTCAATAGTATTTGCAATTTGATTAGATGCAAAGGCAATATTTCCTGAATGCATAATAATAAATGTACAAAGTAACCTACTTAATCCAAATGCAGCATCCTCCATTGAAGATGGTATAGAAAGTAATAAAATATTTCTTATTTTTGATACTTTTAAACAAAAAATGTATCTAAGTTTTATTTTTACATAGGATTCTTTAATAAAATAAATTAATACAACAATAAATCCAGCAGCTTGAGAACATATAGAAGCTATTGCTGAACCCATGATACCCAACTCTGGAACAATTATTCCAAATATCAATATTACATCTAGCAGCAACTTTACTATAGTAATAAAAGCTGCTATTAAAAATGGAGTGTAGGTATTTCCATATCCTCTTAATATAGAATTTATAACATTAGTCATCATATTAAAAAATATAGCTATAACAGTAATTTTGGTAAATGCATTACTTAAATCCAATACCTTTCCCTTTGTACCAGCCAAAAATAATATATTTCTACTAAACTTAAATAATATGTAACATAGAAAAATAGAAAATATTACCCCTAAGAAAAAACCTATAGACGCATATTCCTGAGCTGAAGATTTCTCCTTTGCACCTATGCTTCTTGAAACAAAAGAAGTTATTCCTACAGAAATACCTACTACTATAAAAATATTTACACAAGTATTCAATATTTCATTACTTATTCCCACAGCACTTACAGCAATGCTTCCTCCATATTTGCCAATCATCATGGTATCAAATATGGACATAAATGTATAAAGAGTACTTTCACCTACTGCTGGAAGTGATATATCTAAAACTTCTTTAATGGTATTTTTATTTAACATGGTTAACCACCTTTTTATAATTTCTTGATTTCCTTCCATATTTTTAAATATATTAGTAAGTTGTTGTTTTTAATATAAAATTTATTTGAAATTATAAATTTTTGAAGTATTTATATATACCACGGAAAAATATAGATGATTTTCAGAAAAATGAATATTTAATAACGGAGATGTTTTAACAAATTTCCATATTGCAGACATACTAACAATTTAATCTTAAATATTGAACTAAAATATTTAATTCTATCAATGTTTTCTAAGGCAACGTACAGCAATGAAATATATTGCAGCAAGACCCCCAATAGCTACACATATCAACGCTATAATGTTACCATACATTTTAAAATCACCCCAATTTTCACTTTTTTTAAACTTTTAGTTTATTTCTCATTAAAATATGGTATACTATCAATAAGAAGCTGTTGAGAGTTTTGTATTAATTCATGGTTTAAAATGATTTACTTTATAGTAGGATGCTTTTGCGAGAAGCATCCTTTTACTTTTTTGAAACTTTATCTTTAATTTTATCTTTGTCTTCTGCAGTAATAGCTATTTCATTGTTTGCCCATTATAATACATTATAAACGACTTATATTTTAACACAAAAATAAATAATTAAATGATATACTTAACTTCTTTGTTGTTAAATAATTCTTCTATTTCTTTCATAAAAAATTCCTTTATTTCATCTAAACTTTCCTTGGGATATACATATTTTCCATATCCAAATTGTCCATATTTAAATTTACGTTCTTCATCATTCATTGGTAATTCATTTTTAGGAAATACTTGAATTATTATATTTTTGGCTGTTGTAGTATATCTATGTGATATAACTTCGAAGGTTATTGGAAATTTCAAATCATTTGGAAGCTTTTTTCTTAATTGCAGCAATAAATCATGGTATTCCTCTTTCCAATTATCATAAATAAATACAGGCGCAATTAAAAAACCAACTGGATATCCAGCCTCTATAGCTTTTATGCTTGCTTCTATTCTTTTGTCACGAGAAGCTGTAAAATGTTCATACTTATTTATAACTGAAGATGTATTAATGCTAAATCTTATTTCTGTATGTTCATTATGCTCTAAATCAAGTAATGAATCTATATCATTATATTTGGTTACAAATCTAAATCTAGCATTTTTCCTTTCTCCAAAAAATACTACTGCTTTTTCTAAAGAATAACTATAAGGTTCTACAGATACAGGATCAGATGTAGCTGCTCCCTCAAATATGGTTATATCAGGTAATCTTTCATCTATATATTTTTGTGCTTGATTTAATATATCATCTATGTTTACATGAATTTTTACAAATGGTTTATCACCTAATTTAGTATTCAAATAACAATACTCACATTGACCCATGCATCCTGATACTAAAGGGAGCTGGTAATGAGCTGAAGGTTTACAGGATTGAAATTTTAAGCTTTTCTTAACTCCAACAACTAAAGTCTTCTTACCTTCCCTATAATAAGAAAATAAGTCCTCACCTGGAATATGCTGTTTTATTTTATTGGAAGTTAGCTTTATAATTTCAATACCATCCTTATTTTTAAACCTATTGAGAATATTCTTAGCCATGCTATATTCTAGAGAATCTTTTTCAAATATAATTCTTTTTGGTACAAACATATCTTCACCTCTATCTAAATTTACTTTAAATTATCATAAATAATATCTCCAATATATTTATAACCTTTATCACTTGAATGTGCAGTATTTGTTCCACTAGCTCCTGAATAATCATTAATTGCCATTCCAAATAATCCTGCCTTTTGTGCAGTA
The DNA here is from genome assembly GCF_033561535.1 of Clostridium sp. JS66. Lineage (NCBI taxonomy): Bacteria > Bacillati > Bacillota > Clostridia > Eubacteriales > Clostridiaceae > Clostridium > Clostridium sp. JS66. The sequence goes on from NZ_CP131467.1 coordinate 3,172,568, forward strand.
GCATAATCCTTAAAATAAGCCTTATAGATATCTATAAGTCCTGTATTATAAGTATCTGCTATTTCATATAATGCCGTTATATAAGCAGACCAGTTTGTTGTCCATAAATCTGTAGGTTTTTGATTTGCTATTATACACACATTACTTCCCCTTCCCTGCCAGTAGGTTACTAAATCTATCATTCTTTCTTTATATTTTTCAACAGGAACATGATTTCCTGCATCATTAATACCAAAAGATAAAATCACTAAATCTGGCTCTTTTGAAGTATTCCAAATTTTTTTGCTTAAGTCTGTAGTAAAATAATTTGCTTGTTTACTTGAAATTGCCATCTTATCTATCTCTATACCTGTTTTACTTGACGAAGCAATTGCACCTTCTATAAAAACACTTGATGTTGTATTTGGTGTTATTATCAATTTATGAATGCCTTGTGATAATCCATAATAAGAAGCTCTGTATGAAAAACTTGTTTCTTCACCTAAACAATTTATGGTATCTACTTTTTTATCATCAATTGTTATAAGAGCTGTTCCTCCATCCTTTCTCTTAGAATATATTAAATCTAAATCTGTTCCAGTAAAAGTTAAGATTGCAGGTGAACTACTTTTATTAGATGTTCCATAGCATCCACCAAAACCTCCTACATTAGACATAAAAGTATTAGAGGCCCCTGGCACACTCCACTCTTTTCCTAATGTCCATCTTGGTTTGGTACCAGAAGGCAGAGCACCTTCATAAATACTAATAAAACCTTCTCCAGCATTTCCAAATTGTTTTTGTAGTGATGATTTCATTATACCAACCCAGGACTTATTTACCTCATCACTGGAATATTCTCCTCTCATACTGGATTCACCTATACAATATATTCTTATCTTTTGTGTATTTGAATTTTTTAATTTACCTTTATATTTTGATAAAGCATTATTTATATTGTGTCCATATTTTTTATAAGGTGATTCTTCTTCAATTACTTTAGTATTTTGTTTAACTTTTTTTGATAAATTAGTTTTTATTCTTATATTTATAAAAATCGTTATAAAAAATATAAATACAATTGAAATAATAATAAGTAATGATTTCTTCAAATTCAGCACCCCTTATGAATTCCAATGACTTACTTTAACATATTTCTTTCAATTTCTAAGTCTTTATATACTTTAATATGTCTAAAAGCTTTAAATTAAATGCATGTCAATAATAAATTGTAAAATAAAAAACTACTTAGTACGCGTACTAAGTAGTTTTTTATTTTACAATTTATTTTACAAAATCTATTCCTTTTTGAATAGCATTTTTATTTGACTCGAAGAATTTTTCTTTTCCATGTGCCTTTAGTGAATCTAATAAAGCTTCTATGGAAACTATTCCTGTTTCCTTTACTAGTGCTCCTAAAAGTATCATGTTTGCTATCTTTTTACTTCCTATTTCTTCTGCTATTGTTTGGGCTGGTATTGATATTACCTTTACATCTTTTCTCTTTGGAACTATATCTACCAAATCTGAATCCATTATTATAAGACCATTTGGCTCTACTATATTTTCAAATTTTTCTAAAGAAGGTCTATTCATTACAACTATTGTATCAGCCTTTGTTACTATTGGTGAGCCTATTGCTTCATCTGTTAGTATTACTGAACAGTTAGCTGTACCTCCTCTCATTTCTGGTCCATATGATGGTAACCATGAAACATTTAAATTAGCATCCATTCCTGCATATGCTAGGAACTTACCCATTGATAATATACCTTGTCCGCCAAATCCAGCGAAAATTATTTGTTGTGATGCCATTTTATTTCACCTCCTCAGTATTATCCTTCTTAACTCCTAGCGGATAATATGGAATCATATTTTCCTTTAGCCATTTCATTGCTTCTGAAGGTGATAATCCCCAGTTAGTTGGACAGATTGATAATACTTCTACTAATGAGAAGCCTTTTCCTTCTAACTGATTTTGGAAGGCTTTCTTTATGGCTTTTTTTGCTTTTATTATATTTGGAACTGAATCTACAGATACTCTTTCTACATAACATGCTCCTGTTAATGTTGAAATCATTTCTGAAACTCTTATTGGATATCCTGCTATTTTAGGATCTCTTCCATATGGTGTTGTTTCTGTTACTTGTCCTGGCAGTGTTGTTGGTGCCATCTGTCCCCCTGTCATACCATATATACAGTTGTTTACAAATATTCCTGTTATATTTTCTCCCCTTGTTGCTGCATGGACAATTTCTGCTGTTCCTATTGCTGCAAGGTCTCCATCTCCCTGATATGTAAATACTACTTTATCAGGATTTGTTCTTTTTATTCCTGTTGCACAGGCTGGCGCCCTTCCATGTGCAGCTTCAAACATATCACATGCAAAATAGTTATATGCTAAAACTGAACATCCTACCGGAGCTACCCCTATTGTTTTATCTAATATGCCAAGTTCATCTATAACTTCTGCAACTAATTTGTGAATTATACCATGTGTACATCCTGGACAATAATGTGTAGGCACATCCAATAATGCCTTTGGATTTTCATATACTATTGCCATTATTTTGCACCCCCTACTATGGTTTTTACTTTTTCAAGAATGTCTGTAGGATCTGGAACCATTCCTCCTGATCTTCCATAGAAATCTACAGGTTTTCTTCCATTAGATGCTAGTCTTACATCTTCAACCATCTGTCCGCAGCTCATTTCTACTGATAGATATCCATGTTTAGTATTACCTACAGTCTTTTCAAATGCTTCAAATGGGAAAGGCCATAAAGTTATTGGTCTTATTAATCCTACTTTTATTCCTTCCTTTGCAGCCATCTTTATTACATTTTTGCATATTCTTGAGGTTGTTCCATATGCAACTAATATTAAATCTGTTTCTCCTTCACAGTTAAACATTTCGTATCTAACTTCATTTTCTTCTATTGTTTTATATTTAGCTTGAAGCTTCTCATTGTGTTTTTCTAATGTTTCTGGCTCTAGGAATAACGAATTTATTACATTATGCTCTTTTCTTCCATTCAATCCATTGGAAGCCCATCCTTTTTCTGGAAGTTCCTTTGCTGGTCTTTCCTTGAATTCTACTGGTTCCATCATTTGGCCAAGCATTCCATCTCCCATTACCATACAAGGTGTTCTGTACATATCTGCTGTATCAAAGGCATCTTGAATTAAGTCAACCATTTCCTGTATTGATGCTGGTGCAAATATTGGCATTCTATAGTCTCCATGTCCGCCGCCTTTTGTTGCTTGAAAATAATCTGACTGAGCTGGCTGGATACTTCCAAGTCCAGGACCTCCTCTAACTATATCTACTATAACGCAAGGTAGTTCTGCACCTGCTATATATGATATTCCTTCTGCTTTCAAGCTTATTCCAGGTGAGCTTGATGATGTCATAGATCTAACTCCAGTACCTGCTGCTCCATAAACCATATTTATTGCTGCAACTTCACTTTCAGCTTGTATAAATACTCTTCCTATTTTAGGCATTTTTCTTGACATATAAGCTGCAACTTCTGTTTGAGGAGTAATTGGGTAACCAAAGAAGGCTTGACAATTTGCTCTTATGGCAGCTTCACCAATGGCTTCATTACCTTTTATTAATACTTTTTCTCCCACAAAGAATCCCTCCTTATTACTTTTCAACTGTTATTACGCAATCTGGACATATTTTTCCACAGGATGCACAAGCAACACATTCCTTCATTTTTTCTTCTGTAACAGTGGCTGGATGATATCCTTTTGCATTCAGTCTATCTGCAAAGCTTATTATTTTTTTAGGACATGCTTCTATGCAGTGTCCACAACCCTTGCATCTTTCTTCTCTAAAAGTTACCTTTGCCATAAGAAAGTTCCCTCCTTAAATTTTGGTAGTTTAAAACTTTTCTTAAATATTATTTTTATAAAGTAATTGAATTTATATTTATATAAAATTTATTGATAACTAATTATTATAGTTTTTACCTCCAGGGTGGTTTCATGTATATATCTATTGAAAATACTTCACCTTTAACTTTATTTTTTACTTCTTCTACTAAATCTTTTCTACATACTGTATATTTATATGGTATATTTAATTTTTTACTTAATTTTGTAACTTCTTTATCTCCTCTTAATATGTCTTCCACCTTTGTTTCATAAGACATATTAGTATTAGATATTAAGTGAGTTACTTTTAACCTGGAAACCTTTTCAATGGAATGTAAAAATTCCTCTGTTTCATTACTGTTAGAGGTCAAAATCCTGTTATTATTTACTACAAAGTACATATCATAAGGTTCTTCTTTGAAGTATTTATTATATTGTCCAAGAACAATAGCTCCTTGATCATCTCCACCTATATCTATAACTACTTCATAACTTTTGTCATTAAATATAGCTAAAACTTCAGCTGGAACTACTGCTAGTTCTGCATTAGAAAGACTAGGATCTGATGATATTACTCTAATACCATTTTCTTCGAGATATTTTCTTAAGTCCCTTGTGCAAAAATAAGGATTTACAATATCAATATCTACAATTGCAACTTTTTTACCCTGTTTAGCTAAACTCAATGCATAATTTATTGATATTTCTGTTTTTCCACTTCCAAAATGTCCTGTAAAAATTCTAATCCTACTCATAATACCACCTCCTGTGAATATTCATTATAGAATTTAGTATTAAACTTAAATAAGTTTTTTATTAAAACGTTATCATTAATACGTCAACTTAATTGACCTATTATCATGATATCATACTGTAATAATATATGTCAATAATGTTGACCAATTTATTTAAGTCATCTGAAAGAAAATAATTAGTCCAGATACAGAGAATATTTTGCGTCAGGTAAGACGTCAGGTTCATCAGATAGTGTGTCTGCCAACACCGCATGACACAAAATATGTTAGCAGATGAACTTATTATTTTTTGAAGATGCCTAAATCACTCTGGAAATATACCCAAGTAAATGATAAAATTAAAGCAAAATAATTAGTAGGAATACTGAAAGGAAGATTATATATGACTGTAGAAACTGAAAAGAAACTAGATGATATAAAAGCCTTATTTTACTTTGCGTACAAAACATTTACTGAAGAACCAGATCATATGTTGGTTAAATACGGAATTCAACGTATGCACCATCGCATACTTTATTTCGTTGCACGCTTTCCAGGAATAAGCATCAATGAATTATTAACACTATTAGAAATAAGTAAACAAGCACTTAATAGTCCATTAAGAAAACTTATTGAAAAAGGCTTTATTACCAGTGTACCTTCAAAACAAGACCTTCGTGTAAGACAACTTACTCTTACAAAAGAAGGTAAGGAACTAGAGAAAAAGCTTTCTTATGTTCAAAGCAGAGTACTTAAAAATATTTTTAATGAACTTGGAGAAGAATGCCTTATTTCATGGATAAAGGTCATGGAAAAATTTGCTGAATCAAGACCTGGAAACGACTTGTGGTGTAGTAAAAAAGGAACTGATTAATTCATGAAATTTATAATAACCATATAAATTCTTCCTTAAAAGTAAAAGATCCAATGTAAAATAATTTTTATTTTACATTGGATCTTTATAATTACACTTAGATTGTTGATTTTCTCAAATCTAATCTTAAGTTTTTTGCTAAAGCTTTAACTAAAGCAAATGCAATAATTCCATCCACCATATGGTGCAAGAATGATCCCACCCCTACTACTACAAGTACCTTGTACATAGTAAATCCAAATGGTATTACAGCTATTGCTTCTAAAATTGCATGTATAGGTGCTGTTATAAGAACCACTTTACTGAAGGATACTCCCTTTTTTATAAGCAAAGCACCTGCTAATCCAACAAAAGTATGCATAAAAGCTCTTGCAGCTACAACTGCTGGTGCTGATACCAAAAATCCTAAGGCAGATCCAGCTCCTACCATAACTGCTGCAAAAGGTCCTAAAAGCATAGCTATAAATAGTGGTACATGTGCTGCTAATGTAGCACTAAAAGGTCCTGCTTGAATTTTTAAAAATCCAAAAGTTAATGGAATTACAATGGCAAGTGCAGTCAAAAGACCTGCATAAGTAAGTTTCTTTATATTTTTCATTTTTACTTTACACCTCCAAGTTAACTATTGTATATACACAAGTATACAGTATATATTTGCACATGTAAATAGTTTAATTCTACATAGTATGTAAATCCCCCTTAATTGTCAAGATTTATAGCCATTGATGTTGACAATAAACTTGTTATATATTAAAATTATATAACATACTGTATAGGTATAAATTAACATGGAACTTAAATACATAAATGTTTTTTTATTTTACAAATATATAATTTACACCTTATTTTATATATAAATATTAAAAACCTTAATTTAGTAGTGGACTATATTTAAAATAGGAGATGATTTTATGCTAAATATTGATGAAAAGGCTCTTAAATATGCTAAAGAAAATAAAGGATGTTTCGTTGTAAAAACTGTTTCTGCTTCTGGTGGATGCTGTGATATGGACGTTAAAAGTATTACTGTTGAATTTTTAAAGGACTTTAAAGGAAATAGTAATTACAATGTTCATGAATATGACAGCGTAAAAGTTTTTATAGAAAAGGGGTTAATATTAGAGGACAATATTCTTATTTACCATAAAATCAAGCTTCCCTTATTTGGTAATATATTTAGTAGTAAAGGAATTTCCATTAAATATATTTAAAAAACTGTTGAATCTTTTAATGTTAGTGCACAAAAAGATCCAACAGCTTTTTCTTACTCTTCCTCTTTAATTCTATACATTTTTTTTGCTCTATCAGTATATAAAATTCCGCTGAGATGATCTATTTCATGACAAAAGGCTTTTGCCAAAAGTCCTTCTGCTGTATATTCTACATCTTCCCACTTTAGTGATTTTCCTACCACTATAACCTTTTTAGGTCTTACCACTATTCCTTCATAACCAGGATAACTTAAGCATCCTTCCACACTATCTTCTTTTCCAATTTTCTTAATAATTTTAGGATTTATAAGTAGTATAGGCTCTGTTTCATCTCTAAGATCTATAAATATTACTTTTTTTAATACTCCTATTTGAGGAGCAGCTAGTCCAATTCCTGTACCATTATATAAACTATCTTTTAAATCTTCCACAAGGTTTAATAATTCTTCATCTACTTTTTCTATTCTTCTACTTGATCTTTTTAATATATTATCTCCAAATTGCAATATTTTTTTTACTGCCATAATCTTACCCCTCTTTAATATTTTTTTAAAAATTATTTTCTATCTAATACAAATCTTTATGACATCAAATAAGAACTCCTGCATATATTTACTGGAGTTCTTAAATATTCTGTTTTTACCAGTTAAATGATTACAAAATTTCTAAAAGCATTTTAAATGTTAAATATCTATTTGTATTTCATTTTCATCACTTTCATCAAATAAAATATAACACTGCTTTTCTTCCAATTGATTTTCATTGATATACTTATTTATATCCAAAAAAAACTTTTCCATATGATAATTTTTAGATAACTTTATCTCTTCATTTATAACTTTTTCTTTTATTTTTCTCTCTTCTTCCTTATTTCTTTCCCTTACTAAAAATTCTGGAATCCACTTTTTCTTATTAAATTTCAAATAATCATATTTTATTATCTCTTTTAATTTATTACTATTTTCTTTAAGGCTTTCTTCATTGAATTCTATAAAAACTCTATAATATTCTGCAGAAGATATATTTCTGTTTAAATATCCTTTATCATAAAAGAACTCTCCTAAACTCTTATAAAAATCAAAAGAAGTTTCAAACTTTGGTAAAAAATAATTTAATACATTATCAAATTTTCTAGAATTATAATACTTATCCAACACCTCTTCTATTCTTTTTAATATAATTATCTCATTGTAGCTTATATCCTTTGTTTTAAGAATTTCATAAGGAGCATAAGGTGAATATACCATTCCCCACTTTGGAGCTTCTTCTCTCATAGGTGATCCCTTTAAAAGCTTTAAAAATCCCAACTGTATTTCCTCAGGTCTTATAGAATACACATCATTAAAAGAGTTTTTAAAGGATTTAATATTTTCTCCTGGAAGCCCTGCTATAAGATCCAAATGCTGCTTTATATTTTTTATACTTTCCAGCTCTTCTACTTTTTCTCTTATATCTTCAAAATTAACATTTCTATTTATATTCTTTAAAATTTCATTATTTGTAGTTTGTACTCCAACTTCAAATTGAATTCTGCCCTTTGGAGCATTAGACAAAAGCTTTATTTCTTCTTCTGTTAAAATATCTGCTGAAATTTCAAAATGAAAAGTAGCTTCTGTATCTAATTCTATTAAAAACTTCCATACATCCATAGCAAATTTCACATTGCAATTAAAAGTTCTATCAACAAATTTTACAAGCTTAGCTTCTTTATTTACTAAAAATCTCAATTCTTTTTTTACCCTATTTATATCAAAAAATCTAACTCCATGAGTTGTTGATGATAAACAATATTTACAGTTAAATGGACATCCTCTGGAAGCTTCATAATATACTATTTTATTTTGTAAATTATCTTGTTCATTATATGGAAAAATAACCTTGTTTAAATCCATAAGCTCTCTATCTCCATTAAAATAAACTTTTTCTCCAATTTTAAAGCTCAATCCTTTAATAGATTTAAGCTTTTCTAAAGTTTCTTCATTAAAGCTATTTTTCTCTACTTTTTCACGTTCCAATTGCCAATTTATAAATTCTCTATAAGTTTCCTCACCTTCACCTACAATTACATATTCTCCAACATTTTCTCTTAAAAAACTTACACTGTCATAGGATACCTCTGGTCCACCATAAAGTATTTTTATATTTGGGTTAACAAGATTAATAAGCTTTGCTAATCCTTGTATGAATTCTATATTCCATATATAACATGAAAAAGCTATTACATCTGGTTCTTCCTTTATAAGTTGCTCTAAAACCTTTTCCCTTCTATCATTTATAGTAAATTCCCTAAGTATACATTCATAATTTAAATCTTTAGTATATGCTTTTAAATACCTTATGGCTAAATTACTATGAATAAACTTTGAATTAAGCGCTGTTAATACTACTTTCATCTTTTCTTTCATTTCCTTCCTGCAAGCTTTCTTTTTTGTAAGCATTAATTTTTACTTTACTTTTCTTTTTCGCTTTAATATAATAAATGTCATTTAAAGCATTACCTTCTATTATATCAAAATAATTCTCTAAAATACTAACTGTATTATCTTTAGAATTGTCTTTAAATATATTTAAATCCTTAATTTTTATTTGTTTAATTTTATTTCCTGGTATTGTTACATTTATATTACCAGAAAATGTTTTTTTGTATCCTTTATCTATATCCCATATATAAAGGATTCCATCTTTATTTAAATAATTATATATATTTTTTATAAAACTTTTCTTGTTCATTTTAAACCATATACTACTAAAAGAAAAGAATAAAATACAGATATCATAAAAATTATTCTTTACATTTGTCTCTTCTTCCTTTCCAGTTATATAATTAATGTTTATATCTTCACTTCCCTCTTTACATACATTATATATGATTCCATTGTTTTCAAAACCTATATCAAGCACATTGCCTTTAAAAATTTGGTTTTCCATATTCAAAAAAATCTCTTTTTTCATACAATCACCACCTTTTATATACTTTCTGCAAAAGAAAAAAAATTCCTCCAAATTAAGGAAGAATTTTATATTTGTTTATATCTTTGTAATACTTAACCATAAAACCTGCTGTAGTTCTTTGTGCTTCTTTTAGTATTGTAGTAGCTATTCTAGAATATCTTTCATCTCTAGAATGTATTGCCAAGTTCTTAATATAAGTGCTATTTGCCATAATAGCATTATTAACTATATAATCTTCTATTTCATCATATATTACAGTACCATCTTTAGCTATAAAAGAATAGTCCGTCATAAGCCTACTTATAATCCATAGTTCAAATTTTCTATGGCTCTTTAAAAGTTTATTATTCACATGTTGTGGTACTGTAGTATCCTGCACCAGGTGACAAGCAGCCCCAAAATAAAATAATGCTTTAGATACATCACCAGCATCAATAAATGCTATTGATCTATTGTAATATTTTTTACATTCTGTTAAAGCATCCGAAAATCCATATAATCCTTTACCTCTAGTTACATGATAAAAATGGTTTGAACTTTTAAAATCTTGATCTGCCCATGTTACACCATTATTAAGACTAACTATGTGTTTTTTAAAAAAACTAGCTTCTTCTTTATATCCATCATTTTTTAATATTTCAATTGCCTGTATTATTATAAACTTGTGAACAGTACAATAAGTTTTCAAAAGCTTTTTTTTAAGAGGATTAACTGCATGCATTATACCTTTTAATGCGTTACCATACGTACTTTCAAATTTGTCTTTCATTTATAACTCTATCTCCCTTTTGTTTTTAAAATTTAACTTAGTTTTTTTCAGCTTTTAATAAAATTATTATAAGAACAACAACCAATGCTAATAAATAAAAATAAATGCTTTTATTTACTTTTAAGGCATTGTTAATATTTCCTTTTTCTATACTATATAAATATCCTTCTTCTCCGTCAAGTAGGAGCAAACCTTTTTCATAAAATTTTAAGTTACAAACATCACCTTTATTAAATTTAGCTTCTCCCTCAACAGCTCCTGCACCATTAAATTTATATAGTATTTTATTACTTATATCATAAAAGTACATAGCATTTTTAGCACTTAAAATCCCATTATTATCTACAGCTAATGATTTTATACTGCTTAAATTTTTATGCTGATAAAGTGGTGCTGGAGGATTTGTAGTTGGATGATTTTCTAATACAAATTGAAGCATGGAATTTGCTTTTCCTTTAAATTTAGGAGATGTAACCGGATCTCCTCCACTGTAATCCGGCCATCCATACCAAGTATTTCTTTTTATTTCATATATATAATCTGTATCACCTTTAACAGATCTTACTCCTCTGTCTTCCATTCCACCTATTGCTGCTATTAATTTACCCTCGCTTGTAAAATCCATTCCTGTTACATTTCTTATGCCCCAAGCCATGGTTTCCATATTTCCAGTATTCAGATTATATATTAGTATACTGGAATTACCTGGGAAATGTTCTGGAATTATTTGACCACTTATACTTTTGGTTTTGTAACTTTGATATGCTCCCGTTTTAAATTTTCCAAAATTTATACCCTTTAATGTTATGTCCTTTGGAGATATATCATGATTATATGGATTTTCTTTAATCCATTTATTATCCTCACCCACTACACCTGAATTTGTAGCTGCTCCTACTGCTATATAAAGATAGTTGCCCCTTATTTTTATAATACTATTCTTGTAATCTCCATAGTTAGGTATATCTTTAATTATTTCTAAAGTTTTGTCATTTTTAATATCATAACAATATATCCTAGTATCTGATGAAAAATACAACTTATTATTAAAGTATTCTATACTATAAATATTTAAATTACTATTTTTAAACAAATAGTAGCTTTTACCATTAGCTTTTATAATTTGTATTTTATCCTTGTATGCTATGTAATAATTTCCATTATTGTCCGTGGTAAAATCCACTGATGATTTTAAACCTTTATATTTTATGTTATATTTTAACTCCTTGACATTCATATTTAAATTTTTAACACTATAATCATTATAATAATGCTTCTTTATCATAATAATTATAAAAATTATACAAAAAAACAACAGTAAAATTTTAAAAAACTTTTTCACCATACATCCCCTCATACAAGATTTCTTTAAGATATATATATTTTTAAAATTTACTGTATATGTATATTCCTAAGCTATTTATTAAAACTTTAAATAAAACTCATAATTAAATTTCAATTATTCACTTGTAAGCACTATATGTTCTTCTTCAACTTTAGAAAGTACATTAAATATCTTTACAATGTTTTCTTCATGAATTTCTTTTACATACTTTTTATAATACTCTACAGCATGTTTTTCTCTTTGACAGGCTGCAGCAAGCAAAGCTTCATCAGTGCTGTATTTTGAATAATCCATATTCCTAAGTACTGGCATTTCTTTAATACCAGCTATTTTCTTATGAATTCTAGCATGCATATATTCTATACTTGATAAAGCCTTAAACATATTTTTTACATTTTCATCCTTTGCTATATCTGAAGCCTTCTTATAAAAATCTCCATTAAAAACTTCCAATTTAACTGCATGATCTATTATTTTCAAAGCATTCTCATCTAATTTATTCCTATCATATTTTATTTCTTCTCCATTTTCTATTAAATATTCTATTGGTGCTCCACAAAACGGGCAACACATAATTTTTTCATTACTATTTGAATTTATAAATGCTTCCTTATTAAAATTATAATTTTTTTCATTTATTTCTACACCACAAACAATGCAAGTCATTTTAACCATAAATAACATCCCCTTCTAAATAACTTTCAATTTTAGTATAGCATAAAATTTAGCACTTATTATACTTTTTAAATTAAAAGCATATATATAAATACTAATAATTTGATGTAAATGAGGTTTTATTTTGGTAAGAGATAGATTTTTAAAAAATTCACTAACATTAATACTGTCTAACTTAATTACTGGTATTTTTGGTTTTGCATTTTCCATAATACTTTCCCGAAAAATGGGAGCTGAAGGTATGGGGCTTTATGGGCTAGTAATGCCTATATATGACTTATTTATATGTCTTATTTGTGGCGGTATGGTAACTGCTATATCAAAGGTTGCTGCAATTTATTATAGTAAAAATGATTTTAGAAATTTAAACAGATCTGTAGACATATCTATGCTGTTTGATTCTATTTGGTCAATTATGGTTATTTGCTGTATATTTATATCTGCTTCATACATAGGTAATAATATAATAGAAGATTCTAGAACTATACATTGTATACAAGCCTTTTGTCCTGCAATGCTTTTTATAGCACTTTCTTCAATACTTAAAGGTTATTTTTATGGTGTTTCAGATATTAAAATACCTGCTATTATAGACATATTTGAAAAATTTGCAAGAATAGTTATATTTCTTAGCATAGTAACCACATTATTCCTTAAAGAAGTTTCAACTACCGTTACAGCTGCTTTTGTAACTTTGACATTAGGTGAAGGCATAAGTCTAATTTTGCTTTATATTTTTTATAAGAAAAAGAAATTACAACTTGGAATCACCTTTAACACTAAAGAAGATAAACTTCAACTTCTATTTAATATAATTATTATATCTTTTCCTTTGTGTATAAATGGATTTTTGACTACAGGATTATCTGCAATATCAGCTTTAATAATACCAAGAAGACTTGTTAGTTCAGGAATAGAATATTCTCTAGCTTTATCTATGATAGGTAAATTTAAGTCTATGACTTTAAGCATAATATTTTTTCCTATTACAATTGTAAATTCTATATCCACAGTACTTGTACCTGATTTATCTGAAAAGCTAAGTAAAAAGGATTACTGGTCAATAGAAACTAGAATAACTCAAGTTATAAAAATTGCTTTTCTTCTTGGAATTACTACCATGGCTATTTGTATGACTATTCCTAATGAATTAGGCAAGCTATTTTTTTTCAGAACAGACTTAGGATACTATATAAGATTTGCCTGCCTTTGTGCACCGATTACTTACACTGCTGTAACAACTTTTGCAATATTAAATGGGTTAGGCAAGCAAAATATTATCCTTAGAAATTCATTAATTGTATCCTTGGAAGAACTAGTTCTCTTATATGTCCTTACAGGTATATCCTGGATAAATATATATGGATGTGGTATAAGTTTAATATTAACTTCTCTTTCAACTTTAATCTTAAATTTGTATGAAATAAGAAAAACTTTTAACTTAAACTTAAATTTAAATGATCTTTTGATATACATCCTTTTAGGTATTTTTTTGTATTTAATACCATCTATACTTTATAATTTGATACCTTCTTTTATGTTTACATTTAAAGTTTTTACTGTTATAATATCTTCATTTTTGCTGTGTTTAATTTTTGCAATTTTTATTCTTAAAAAAGTTTTTTAGTAAGTGCCTTTATTGACATATTGGACAATTTAAATTTTTAGTATAAAATATATATTATATTTGCATTCAAATATAAAAAAATAAATTGACTTACTAGGTTTATTTTTGTACTTCATATGCTTAAAAAATTAGAAGGATGAGGAATCGTATGAATAAAAAGTTTAAAGGTTATCTTTTAATTTCTGATATGGATGGCACTTTGCTAAATTCCAATAAAAAAATTTCTAAAAATAACATTGAAGCTATAAATAGATTTGTAGCTCAAGGTGGAATATTCACTTTTGCTACAGGTAGAATGTTGGAATCTGCCAAAAAGTACTTGGATGTAGTTAATGTAAATGTACCTGTAATATTATATAATGGTTCAAAAATTCATGATTATAGCAAAGAAGAAACCATATACGAATTGTTTTTAGAAGATGAAGTTAAAAATATATTAAAACAAATAAAAAGGCAGTATTCCTATTTGGGATTAGAAATATATTGTAAGGAAAATGTTTATATATTTAATACCTGTCGATTTAGTAAAAGATTTGCTTCTAATAGATCAGATGTCCACTATGATATACCAGAAAGCTTCTGGACTGAAAATTGGACAAAAATTTTAATTTTAGGTGAAGAAAATCAATTAGATATATTTGAACATAATTTTGTTTCAAAATTTGGGCAGTTTAATATAGTTAGAAGTGGAGAAAATTATTTAGAAATACTTCCCCTAGGCACATCCAAAGGACATGCTCTACAAAAATTATGTAAAATTGTAAATATAGATATTTCTAATACCATTGCAGTTGGGGATAATATGAATGATTTTGAGCTTTTAAAAAAGTCAGGTTATGGATTCTGCGTAGCAAATGGAAATAAAAAACTGTTAGCTGAAATAAATTACAAATGCAGTTCTAATGACGAACATGCTATAGAATATATAGTAAATTGGGCTGAAAAAAATATAGTTGTACGAAAATAAAAATTTGCTAAAATAATTGTGAAAGGAACATATTTATGACTAATTATTTTGATTTAATTAATAAAAGGGAAAGTTGCAGAAATTATATAGATAAACCAGTTGAAAAAGAAAAGCTAATAGCTTGCATAGAAGCATGTAGAATTGCTCCTTCTGCCTGCAATGGTCAGCCATGGAAATTCATAGTTGTAAACAATAAAGAACTATCACCTAAAGTCGCAAAATGTCTTCAAAACTTAGTTATGAATAAATTTACAGATAAGTGTCCAGCATTTATTATAATATTAGAAGAAAAATCGGATATTAAAGCTCGCATTGGAGGAACTATTAAAAATCAAGATTACTCTTCTGTAGACATTGGTATTGCAACTGCTCACTTATGTCTTGCAGCTACTGAATTGGGATTATCTACATGCATCATGGGTTGGTTTAATGAAAAAGAATTAAAAACACTATTAAGCATACCAAAATCTAAAAGAATTAGATTAGTAGTAAGTATTGGCTATTCTGCTGATAAAAAGCTTAGAAATAAAATACGTAAAAGTATAGATGAAATTTCTCTATTTATAGATTAATCTAAAAAGCATTTTCTATCTTTTATGGATTAAGTAAAAATTGAAAATAAGGTTTAATATCTTTTACACATAAAAAGTACTCTTTTTTGGGAAACAATTTAAACGATAAAAAAATTTTTCCACAAAGAGTACTTCTTATTATTCCTTTTTACTAAAATTCTTAATTTCCTTTGTTCTTAAATCCACTTCTATTCTATATTGAACACTAGAGTTGTTCTTAGCCTGCTCTGCATCCTTGTCTTTATAGTAAGTTACATATATTGAACAAGTATTGTTATACATATCAAAATCTATACTTGGCTTGTATCCACTCAGAACTTTATTCATATCTACTTTTTTATTTATAATATCATATATATCATTTATATCTAGTTTACTTTTATCATATGAAAAATCATATTTCTCAAATCTATAACTCTTATTTCTGCTGCAGTAAATTCCTGAAATTTGTTGATTATCAAGATCTATAGGTATACTAATCCTATGTTCAATATTATTAATCAAGCCTTTATTAATTTTTACATATTCCATACTCAATCTAGGTTTTTTGCTAATTATATTTTCTGAACCATTTATATACCCATTGATTCCATTTAATTTAGCTTTTTTATTAATTTTTAAAGCTTCAGCATCAGTAATTTTAAGCGCTTCCTTCAAAGTGGTAACTTTCTTATCCAAATATATGGTATTATTGTAATAAGTAGATTTATGTACCTTAACAATTGCACATATAATAAGTAATAAAATGCTTATTAATATAACTATATCTTTCTTTTTTATCCATTTATCTTCAATATTTAAAGATAATGCTTCACTTTGTAAATCTTCATTTGATTTTTTTGAGATTTTCTTTTTATTTTTCTTTTTTGTTGTTTTAAATAATCCAGATCTAAATTCTTCATGTCTGCTTCCTTTTAACATTACGATATCCTTTCTCTACTAATTTTTCTTCATATATTTAAGCTTTCTTATAGTATTTCTTCTATTTAAGAATTCTGATTTTGCTTTTAAGGCATGTACAAAACTAATAATCCAAAAAATATACCAAATTTTATAAGCTATATCTCCTTGATCAAGCATTGTCAGAATAAAAGGTATAGCATACACTAATGCTACATATATTAGTCTTTTATTTTTAGATACAAAACCTGCATATATAAAAAATAACCAATTAGACATAAATGCTATAAATACAAAAATTATTGCTAATATACCTCGATCCATTGCTGTAAAATAAATGTCACCGAAATTCACCTTATATTTCACTCCTTATATAATTTATTTGAAAGTTTTTTAGAACACTATTGAATACAGTTTAAGCACATAGAATACTTTACTACAAAGAAAAGACAATGACAACATTGTAAATTTTATGGTAAACCAGCAAAATATGTGATATAAAAAATAGAAATCAAAATACCTCTTATTATTTAAGATATTTTGATTTCTTACGTTAATATACATATATTTTTAAAAGCCATTATTTTTAGAAACTTCTTTTATCCAATAAGCACTTTTCTTTAAAGTTCTTTTTTGTGTTTTTAAATCTAATTGCACAAATCCATATCTATTCTTATAAGCATTACTCCACGACCAACTGTCTATAAATGTCCACATGTGATATCCTTTTATATTGCAGCCTTCTTGTATGGATTTATGAAGCCATTTTAAATGTTCCTTAACAAAATCTATTCTATAACTGTCATCAATAATGCCATCTTTAACAAATCTTTCTTCATTTTCAACACCCATACCATTTTCAGATACATAACATTCTATATTCCCATAATTATTTTTTAAATTAATCATTATGTCATATATACCCTTTTCATAAATCTCCCACCCTCTGTAAACATTCATTTTTCTTCCTGGCATTTCATAGTTGTCAAAAAAGGTTTCTGGCATCATTGGTGCATTAGGATTAGGCATATTTTCCTTTGCTTTTACTCTCCTTGGCATATAATAGTTAACTCCAAGAAAATCCACTAGATTATTCTTTATCAATTCTTTATCACCATTCTCTACACAAGGTAATAAATCATTTTCTTTAAACAATGCTATAAGTTCTTTAGGATATTCTCCTTTTACTACTGGATCTAAAAAACTTCTATTATATATTAAATCTGCTATATTAGCCGCTTCTAAATCAGCTATATTACTGCTTCTAGGATAGGATGGTGTTAAATTTAGAACTATACCTATCTTACCATTTTGTATATTTAAACTTTTAAATTCTTTAACTGCTTTACAGTGAGAAACCATAGTATTAAAACCTACTTGAATTCCTCTTTTAAAGTCTACTATATTGGGATAATGGAAATCGTGTAAATATCCACCTTCTACAGGAACTATTGGTTCATTATGTGTAATCCATACCTTTACTCGGTCACTAAATAATTTAAAACAAGTCTTTGCATATTCACTATATGCATCTACTACTTCCCTGCTTTCCCATCCACCTTTGTACTGCATTTCTAGAGGCATATCAAAATGGTATAATGTTACAAAAGGCTCTATATCATTTTTTATTAATTCGTTTATTACATTATTATAAAACGCTACTGCCTTTTCATTTATTCTTCCAGTTCCATCTGGAATCAATCTAGACCAGGAAATTGAAAACCTAAATGAATTATGCCCTATTTCCTTCATCAGTTTTATATCTTCTTTATATTTATGATAAAAATCTGATGCAACTTCTGATGATATACCTTGAAAAAATCTATCAGGTTCCTTTTCATACCATAAATCCCATATACTTAATCCCTTATCATCTTCTCTTCCTGCTCCCTCCGTTTGAGTGGCAGAAGCTGCACTTCCCCACCAAAAATCTTTTGGAAATTTATATTTAATACTCATATTGTCTCTCCTACCTTAACTTTATATAGTTCCACTATTTCTGTTGCTAAATCTCTAACTGTCATAGCTGTCATAAGGTGATCCTGCGCATGTACAAGTAAAATATTTACTGGTTTTGATTCACCATTTGCTTCAGCTTGAATTAATTTAGTTTGAAATTCATGGGCCTTTCCAAGTTCTTCTGATGCTTTCTTTATTAGTTCATCCGCTTTTTCATAATTACCTTTTTTAGCTTCTTGTATTGCTTCCATAGAATAAGATCTTCCATTTCCCGCATATAATATTAATTCAAATGGTACATTCTCTAATTCTTCCATTTCACACACCTCTAATTTTTCTTTATTTATGTTTAAGTTGTTAAATTGTTTTTATTGTTTATACTTTCATTTTTATTCTTTTCAATAGCTCCTTTTACTTCTCTTTCAGCCTTTTTGTATTGTCTATCTATAGTAAGTATAAATGGTAACCATATTAAAAGTACAACTGCAAAATTGAAAAGCTGTAAAATTCCACCTCTAAGTGAATTTGTAGCTAACATTCCACTGAAGAATATCGGTATTGTCCAAGACACTTCTACTCCTGTAGTTTGTGGAACTATTCCTGTCGCCATAGCAAAATAAGTAATAACTGTTACTATCATTGGAGCTAAAATCCAAGGGATTATTATCATTGGATTTAAAACTATTGGGAATCCAAATATTACAGGTTCATTAACATTGAATATTCCTGGTGGAGTAGCTATTTTACTTAACTCCTTAAGCTGTTTACTTCTTGCAAATATTAATATTCCCACAAGTACAGCAAGTGTCATACCAGTTCCGCCCATTGAAACAGTAAAGGTATCCATAAACTGTTTAGTAACTATGTGAGGTAAATGTTTTGCTCCTGCAGTAAAAGCTTGATAATTTTCTAAAGATAATGATCTCCATATTGGATCTAAAGCAGAATTTATTAAAATTTGTCCATGTAACCCACAGAACCAGAATAACTGAGTAAAGAAAATTGCCACTAAAGTAGCTGGTAAACTAGATCCTAATGCCATTAAAGGAGTTTGTATAAATCTATATATAAAATCATGCATATTACCCCAAGGAGTAAACATGAATATTATTCTTATGATTAAGAAAAAACTTAATGTTATAAATGCTGGTATTAGTGAAGCAAAAGATTTTGACACTGCTTCTGGTACTCCTTCTATCATCTTAATAGTCCAATTTTTTTGTACAATTCTTCTATAAATTTCAGTTGCTATAAATGCTGCAATCATTCCAACAAACAATCCTTTAGCACCAAGTCTATCAAATGCAAGTACTGAATCTACAATCTCCTTTTTTCCTTTAACTACAGTAGGAGTTAATATGATAAATGCAGCAACTGATACAGCTGCTCCATAAACTGCTTCTATTTTGTAATGCTTGCTTAAGTTATATCCTATGCCAAACACCACAAACAATGTCATGATTGACATTGTAGAATTATTAGCTGCTCCTAAATAATTGCCCAATACTGTCATTTGATCCTTTGACCACCATGGTAAATTTGCTATAACTACAAATACAGATCCAAATATAATTAAAGGTAACGTTAACATAAATGCATCCCTTATAACTGTCAAGTATACATTATTATTCATTTTTTCCGCTATCGGCATCAAATATTTGTCGATAATCTCCATAAACTTTTTCATGAACTTTCACTCCTTTATCTATTAAACGTTATCAATTTGCTCCTTGAAAATCATTCTTTTATAAGATCTATAGCTGCATCTAAAATTGCATTACCATCACATCTTCCATAATCCATTGGTTTAATAATATCCATATTTATACCTATTTCTTTTGCCATTGTTTCAAATTTCTGTTTTAAAAATCTCATTTGAGGTCCTATTAATAAAACATCTGCCTTTTTCATTTCTTCTTCTACTTTGTCTTGAGCAACAGCCCAAATTTTACACTCTAAGTTTCTCTTTGCTGCTGCTTCCTGCATTTTTTTTACTACTAAACTTGTAGACATTCCTGATGAGCATGCTAATAAAATATTCATAATAATTCCCCCTAAATAATGTTTTTTATCTTTGCTTATCTATATAGCAAAACACATGCCAAATAAGAAAGCATAGGGAATTTGCCCTATGCTTTCTTTACTCTTTATACACATTTTCAAAATATTATACACATGATGTTTTTTATTAATGTGTATAGTATTTATTTATACACATTATATTTTTATACAAGGTTATTTTTATACACATACTAATTTTTATATATTTACTATATTTAAAATTATAATTAATATATGGCAAAATTCATCATCCGAAAATTTGATATTATAAAACCTCTCTATTGGTCTTAATGATTCCTTCAAGAAATTATACTCTTTGGAATAACTCATTACTTTTTGTTTTGTTCTACATTTAGGTGTATCTTCTTTATTAATCAATCTGATTATGGCACAAGCTAAATGAAGTATTAATCCTGAAACCATATATATATCTATATTATCAGTTATGTTTTCTCTTACATTATCTAAAAAATTTATGCATAAAGGCCTAAAATCGCTCATACTTAATTCCTTGAGTTCGCTTTCTAGGCTTTGAAATATTTCATTATAGAAGTTCTCTAATGTTTTCACTCTATTTACTATATCTTTTAGTCTTGTATAATTAGAATCTAAAAAAAGTTCCGAAACAGGTATAAATGGTATTCCATACACATTAGGATTTACAGTTCCAACTACAGCAATTATTTTCTTGTTTTTAGATAATATATTTATAGTATTATACATCTCTTTTCTATCACTAGCTGATAATGGAACTATTTGTATATCCTTTGATGCTAAATTTATTTTTTCTTCAATCATGTTTTTTACCTTAATAGCACTACCTTCACCTGTAATACAATTTGTTATTATTATATTATCCTTTCTTGGTATATAGGTTTCACTTAAGCTTATGTTATAACTATTTAAAAAACTTACTGATTGTTTAGCTTCTTCACATATAATATTTATATTATTATTAGTAAGAGCTTTTCTTGCACATTCAATAACAAGCAATGTAGACACCATATCAATTACTCTTATTTCAATTCCCGTTTCCTCACTTATAAGTTCTCCAAACATTCCTAAAGATCCCATGTCTACTAAAAGCATTACTCCTGAACCTTGATGATTTGTTATTATAAAATCTTTAAGCTCTATATAAGCTGTTTGTGGATTTTTATCTAGCGTCATATCATAAGCATATACATTGTCACCACCTACCAATTTATTAGCCACTTCAGCCATAGATGAAGCTGTACTTTTTCCATGCATGGCAACTACGATGATAGGTTTATAAGCTACCTTATCTCCTTCCAAATCATCTACACATAAAAACATAGCAATAAATTCTATTTACTCTGATGGTATTTTAATATTAAATTCGTTTTCTAATTTATCTACTAAAATTAATGCTAATTCATATTCTTCGCTATCTTTTTCTACTATTTCATTTAAATTATGATTGATTAAATTTTTATTGTGAATTATCCTTTCAATACTTGAACTAATATGAAGGCATAATCCATAAAATATCTTAGCTGGAAAAACCTTTTTCATTTTCTTTGATGCAGTGTCTAAAAATTTTTCTACTATATTGATTATTCTCTTATCTACTATTTTAGATAACTCTTCTTTTTTTACTTCTTGTTCAAATTCACCTACGTATTTTTTAAAATATTTTTTTATATCAAAAGCCATTAAAAAATTAATATCATTTTCCTCTATACCACGCTCTTTAAGTTCCTGTATCCTTTTTTCAATACTTTCATAAAAATTATTAGGTAAGGATTTGTCATTTATTTTGATCTTATGTTTGGTTATCTTAGAATTAAAATTCAATTCAATATCTTCATTAATTATTTTATCTAATACTTCTGAATTTTGTTTATATAATAATAATCCTTGTCTTACATTATTCAAAAAGTCTGTGCTGTGTACTTCTATTTTTTTCTTACCTTTAGACACATACTTTAAAAATGCATTGGCACATCCAAGCTGTATATCACCTTTTAATTGTCCTATGTTACCTGTACAATTATAAAGAAGCAAAGCTCTTATTGTGTTAGTTGATACAAATATTTCTCTTCCAATCCTTTCTGATTCTGTCCTAAAAAATTCACAAATAAGTTCAAATCTTTCCTCCAAGCTTCTGTCTTTAAGCATTGGTATATTTATAGTTATAGGAATTCTTCTATTAAATGTGCTTAAAAGCACACTATCCACATTCTCTGTAGTTGCACATATTATACGCACCTTACTAATTTTCTTTTTCTCTATATCTCCTAAAGGTGTATATATTCCCTTATCAATTAACATAAATAACATTTCTTGACCTTCAGGAGGCAACCTATGAATTTCATCTAAAAACAATATTCCTCCATTAGCTTTATCCACAAGACCATCTTTATCTTTATCAGCACCTGTAAAGGCACCTTTTTTACTTCCAAAAAGATGTGCTAGTATTAACTGAGGATTATTGGCATAATCTGCGCAGTTAAAAGCTACAAAAGGACTATTTATAGGAATAACTCCTTTTTCTATTGCAAATTTATACATAACTTCAGCAAACATTGTTTTCCCAACACCAGTTGGACCTAAAAGCAAAGTATGCAGTCCATTAGGAGGGTACAAAATAGCAGCTTTAGCTTGTTCAATACATTTTTTTAAACTTCTATTTCCACCAATAAGGGTATTAAAATTTGCAGAATTTCTTTTAAACTTTTTATCATCTTCATGTTCTCCTTCATACAAATTTATAGAATATATAATAGGTTTTCCCTTTATTTTAAAAATTTTTCCTTGTTTACATAGCATATTTAGTATACTGCTTACATTTGTTCTTTGAAGAGACAAACTATCCGCAATTTCTTTAGTGCTGCACCCTAAAACTTCAGTCAATCCTTTTCTTTTTTGTTCTTTACATTTATCATACAAATACTTAAATATAATATCCTCTGATCTTTTCATAGTTTATCACCTTCTATTCCACACTATCTTTACCATATAAGTAAATTATATCATATGACATTTAAAAGAGACTGTTATAATTAAAATAACAATCTCTTTTATTTTATAAATAGCTTTTGAAGATGCCTTATACCAATTCTTCCTTTACTTTGGCAGTTTCTAATCCTGTTCGCTTCTTATTAGATATAAATGTTATAGATGAACTTATGACAATTAAAACAATTCCTACAATTGTATTTAAATTAATAACCTCTCTTAAAATAATTAAAGCCAGTATTGGTGCTAATGCAGGTTTTATATAAAACACTAAAGAAGCAGTAGCTGCAGACGTTTTCTCCATTGCTAACAAATAAAAAGTATAACCAAAACCAGTTACAAACACTCCTACAAAAATCAATCCAGGTATACTAGATAATGTAATTCCCTTTAAAATTGGTATATCCGAGAAAACCTTAAATTTAGACTGCTGGATTATTTGTGCTAAAAAACTTATTTTACTTATTAGTATGATCAAAAACATTTCAGCACTTCCCATAACAAAGCAAAAACAAGTTTGCACCACACCACCATACTTCTTACTATATTTCTTTCCAATCACACCATATAAAGCAAAAGTAACAGCAGCTAAAATAGTAAACAAAATGCCATACATATTATTAGTCATATGAAATGGATTCATAATAGTTATAATTGCTATAATGCTTATAACTAATGATGCAATTGTAGTTTTGTATATTTTCTCACTAAGCATAAAATAAGCAAAAAGTATTACAAATATTGGATTACAACTAAATAATATTGCAACAATAGATGCTTTACTATATAAAATAGCTAATTGATAAAAAGTCATACTTACTACAACACATATAAATCCTAAAAGTGCAAATACTTTAAAGTCATCTTTTTTTAATGAGATTTCTCTATCTTTTAAACCTTTTAAGGCTGCTGGAAGAAGTATTACTGCTCCTATTAAAAATCTTAAAAAAGTTAACTGTATTGGATTAAATTGACCTGAAACTAACTTTAATGCTACCTCCATACTGCTAAATAAAATTGTTGCTAAAATAATACTAACATATCCCTGTTTCACAAAAATTACCCCCTACATAAAATATTGTTTTCATAAAAACATCAAACTTTTTTCTAAATATTTTTAATACTTAATTATTTATGTTTACTATTTTAGTATAGCAAAATACTACTTATAAAAAAAATACTTATAATATATAATATATATATATAAATTATATATATTATAGAAAGGATTACTAATATGGATATTAAGCAGCTTAAATATTTTTTAACCATTGCCAGAGAAGGCACTTTAACTAATGCATCTAAAAAACTTCATATAGCTCAGCCTCCTCTAAGCTATCAATTAAAAATGCTTGAAAATGAAATTGGTATAAAATTAATTGAAAGGACTACTAGAAAATCTCAATTAACAGATGCAGGGAGATTCTTATATAATCGCAGTGAAAAAATCGTTGAATTAGTTGAAACCACTCTTAAAGAATTAAAAGATTTTAACAAAGGCATTGAGGGAACTTTAGCTATTGGAACCATTGCTTCTACAGCTTCAATCCTACCCGAAAAGATAAATGACTTTCATAAACTCTATCCTAAAGTAAATTTTCAAATAAGAGAAGGAAATAGTACTAGAATATTAGATCTTTTAAATAATGGAATTATACAAATAGGAATTGTAAGATGTCCTTTTGATTCTAAAAATCTTAAGTACAAATCTTTATCCAAAGAACACATGGTGGCCGCAATACATAGTAATTTCTTGTCTTCAACAAAGAAAAAGAGGATTAGCTTAATTGATCTTAAAAATTTACCTTTAATAATACATGTTAGATTTAAATCCATGATAGTTGATGCTTGCAGCGGACTTAATTTTACTCCAAATATATTTTGTGAAACTGATGATGTAAGATCTATGCTAACTTGGTCTACTACAGGTATGGGGATAGCTATAGTTCCTAAATCTACTATAAATCTTATTCCAAATATAAATTTAACATATAGAGAAATTACTAATCCCAATTTAGTCACCGAAACCTTTTTAGTTTGGTTAAATAATAGTTATATGTCCAATACCATGAAAAACTTTTTAAAAATGCTTACTTAAATATAAAAGCCGTGGACAACTCCACAGCCTTTATCCGATCGCTACCATTGCTAAAAATCACTTGATATTCTTTAACCATCTTACTTTTGTGAAAACTGTTTTTTCTTATTTATAAGTTTTAAATTTAATTTCAAACATTTTTTATAAGAATAATAACAAAGACTCATACCAAAAAATTCTGCTGATATTACAATTGACGTTAGCCTTACTATAGAGATATTAATATTTTGGATAAAATATAAATAAATAGACGGTGAACTAGAAATAATTCCTATTATCATAAACACTACTATAAATGCTATTTTTATATTCATTTCTTTCATCTCAAATATGTATATAAAAGCAAACATTGAAATTGTTCCAATAAAGGCACCAATTAAAGAATCAGTAATTAATGTAGCTGCTACCATACTACTCATATTTGTAATAGTTACTTCAAGCATACCAACAAATAACCCAATAAGAGAAGATACAAATAAATTAAATAAGAAATCCTTTAAATTTTCTTTCATAACTAAAACACCTCAAAACCCAAGAAATTTTTTAAATTCAGTTAAATATTTTCTTGTAACATAAATTTCTTCATCTATGTCCATTATTTTTAATATAAGTTTGCTGTTGAACCACGAAATAATTCGATCTACTTTAACTATATTTACAATAAAGCACTTGCTTATCCTTATAAAGCCCTTACTTTGCAATCTTTCTTCCAGCTCATAAAGCTTTTCTTTAACCTTATATTTTTTATCCACCGTCCTGCAAAAAACGTCATTTCCCATAGCTTCAAAATAGTAAATATCATCATAAGTTAATACTTTAAGCTCATCATCATCACATTTTCCTGTGATTACATTTTTAAAATCTTCTTTATTCGAGGCCATATACTCCAAATAATCCATCAAAACATTTATTGATTCCATATCAAAATATATTCCTATTTTGCCTTTCTCTAATTCAAATCCTCTTTCAATTATGCATACTTTAGAATCCTTACTAATCGTTATTTTTCTATTACTAAGAATTTCTTCTATAATTCTCTTAAGATTTTCCGAACAAATTAAATCCATTTCCATACTAAAACCTCATTTTATACAATTTAAACTTTGTTAAATCTTCTTTCCTATTAAATGTTTTTGAGGTCTTATAGTTATGTCTGTAATAACCATTCCCTCTCTTTGAGTTATAACGGTTTTTACAGCATTAGCAACTTCCTTAGCTGTAATGTGACTTTCAGGAATATCTCCTTCTTTAAAATTTGCATTTCTATAAAAATTTGTTTTGGTCATATCTGGATGTATAGCTATTACCTTAACTCCATATTTTCTAACCTCATCAAACAAGCTATTAGAAAAATCTGTTATTCCTGCCTTTGTTGCTCCATAAACGCAACCATAAGTACTAGACTTTTTTGCTTCTATAGAGGATATATTTATTATAAAGCCTAAATTTTTCTTTAAATTTCTAAGCATAAGTTGTGTTATTAACATTGGTGCTTCTAAATTTACAGTTATCATTTCATGTATTTTATTAGGATTTAACTCTTCATGTGGTCCAAAATAGCCAACTCCTGCATTATTTACAACTATATGTACATCTTCCTTATTTCTTATTTTTTT
Organism: Clostridium sp. JS66; assembly: GCF_033561535.1. NCBI lineage: Bacteria > Bacillati > Bacillota > Clostridia > Eubacteriales > Clostridiaceae > Clostridium > Clostridium sp. JS66. The sequence goes on from NZ_CP131467.1 coordinate 3,199,774, forward strand.
TATTTCTTCAATAAGAACATGCATTTTTGTCATATCACAACTTATTTTAATAAAATTAGCTTCATTTATGACAACCTTTGAAAAATCCCTGCCTATACCATAAACTTTATAGCCTAATTCTATTAACACTCTACTTATTTCAAAACCTATTCCAGAAGAAGCTCCTGTAACAACTGCAGCTTTCATCTAATCTTTCCTTTCATATGTATATTTTATCCTTTGGCATATACTTCCTTGTAAGCTCATATGCATACTCTATCATTTCCTTTGACATATCCTTTGAATAGCTGCATATTCCATTAACAGTCTGGAAAGGATAGTTCAATATAATGGAATCATTTCTCTGCTTTCTCATCTTTTTTAAATAATCTTTTGAAACTCTAAATACTCCTATACTCACATCATTTACTTTTTCTGCTTCAAGCTCCTTAAAAGTATTGTCTATTAAATTTTTATATTTTTCTTTCCAACATTCCACATATAACATAGGATCAAAACATATTCTAACCTTCCATCCTTTATTTATAGCACTCTTTACATTTGAGATTCTTGCTCTTACTGAAGGAGTTCTATGTTCATATGTATTTATAACTTCATCTGGTGATAACGTCCAAGCTAAAATCACATTTTCTTCAGATTTTATACATTCAATAGCTTTAAAATTGTCACTTTTAGTCCTAAGCTCAATAGTTAAATTTTTATGGTCCTTAGCAAAATTAATCCAAGTTGAAGCATATCCAATTACATTTTCAAAAGCTAAAATATCTGTATCATATGAAATACAAATATACACTTTATGCTTTTCCAAAAGTTTTTCAGTTTTCTTTAATATATCTTCAATATTGACAAATATAACTATATTAGAAGAAGAATACATTCCTTGAAGATAGCAATATTCACAATCATATATACAATTCATCATATTTGAAGTATAGTAAAAATAGTCATTACCAAAGTCTTCGCAAACTTCTGCACCCTTATATAATAAATTTTTCTTCTTAACAGCTAGTACTAATTTTGGGCTTTTCTTTTGAATCACAAAGTTTTGATGACTTCTCGAAAACACATCCTTATAGTGATTTATCTCAATTATTTCAGCTTGATTAAAATGATTAAGTATTTTTCTTGTATTGGGATGTTCTAGTGCTCCTTTTTCAATATATATATGTGAAAAAAAAGGATTAAATGATTTCTCTTTTAAGTTGTTCAAAATAATCAATCCTTTCTTTTTTAGATGTGCACTGTACATTTCTGTACATTTTTATATTTTTATAAAACTTGCCTTTTTCCAATTTATAATATTTTAAAAGCTGCTTTAGCTGATTTGCCATAGTAACACTTAATCTTAATTTTTTAATTATGTCCTCCACAATTCTTTGCTCTTCCTGGTCTAGAATGCTTTTATTATGTAAAAAAACATTTTTAATATCACTTATCCATTTTATTATTTCTTCCGATTTACTTTCAACTAAATTTGTAATACTATTACTATCTATTTTTTCATTATTCAAATGATCCGAAACAATCTTTATAAAAAATATTTCATGTGGCTGTAAAAACATTAAAGCTGCTTCATATATTGCTGAAGCCTCCATATCTATTATTTCACTTTGAATTTTCATATTTTCATCATTTATTACTTTAGATATAGTTTCAATATTTTCTTCTTTAAAAGGATGCTTTAAAATAATATCTGGATAAAACGTTTTTTTAGTATCATAATCAATAATTTTATTGCACAAAAATATATCTCCAATATGTATATTTTTATTTTTTGAACTACAAATGCCAATATTAATAAATATGTCATCAGATTTTATTTTATATTTTAAAAATAAATAAGTAACTGCTACTGCAGATATTACTTTTCCTACTCCAGTAATTATAAGTACCACATCGTCATTTTTAAACACTTGAAATTTGTGGCATTCTAAATCCTTTTTTAAATTCATCTTCTTTATGAAAGAATATGCTTCAACATAAATGGATGTACTTATAAACGTCATGTGTAATCACTCCCTTAGATGTATACATAATAAAAACACTTTTTACTCATTTAAAAAATTGTGTTTCCAGTCTTTATTAAATTCATAGTACTTTTCAGAACTATGATGATGATTTTCTTTTATCCAGTCTGTTTCTTTTACCATAGGTAAAACTTTCTTTGTAAAACTTTCCTTAAGTAAAGTCCTGTTTAAAATAACTTCATAAATCTTCTGAAGTTCTGTTAATGTAAAACGTTTTGGCAAAAACATAAAAGCTATAGGTGCATATTCTATTTTACTTTTCAACCTTTCTAGTGCAGCATCTATAATTCTCACATGATCAAAAGCCAATTCTTCCTTACTAAAACTTAAAGGTTCATATTCTGATTCTTTGTTAGGCATAATACCATTTTTAACATACTTTTCAGTAACCTTATATATTATTTTATTTTCTTCATCATCAGACGTTAATATTAAATTATATATATCCTTTTTTTCATCTTTTTCTTTAATGGAAAACATAAATTCCTTTTTTACAGAAAACCATTTTACATCACTAGCATCATCTCCAGCCTTAGGCTTTATACTGTTTTTATCTACTAAGGCCATATAAGATATTGATATAACTCTCATTCTAGGATCCCTTTTTACATCATCCCCCCAAGTGTACAGCTGTTCTAAATATACATTTTCTACACTTGTTTCTTCTTTTAATTCTCTGTAAGCTGCTTCATTTAAAGCTTCATCTATATTTACAAAACCACCTGGAATTGCAAAGCACTCCATATAAGGATGATTTTTCCTTTTTATTAGAAGAATTTTAAGCTCTTTTTCAGATGATTTTTTTATATCATCATCTACTAATTTATCATCCATTGTAAAAAGCAGCATATCAACAGTATTAGATGGTTTTTCATAATTTCCTGGTTTATAACCTTCTAAAAACTCCTTTTCAGTTAATCCATCTTTATTCTTAAGTAACATATTTCTCATAAATGTTTCATCCTTTCGTTAAACTTATTGCCAATTTTTTCTACAATATTATCATCATTTAAGTAATAAATCAATAATTTATTTACTCTTTAAAATATATAAAAAATAGCAAGTCAAGCATAAAACTACGCTAACTAGCTATTTTTCAATATGCATTATCTAATTATTTTTTTGTGTATAGCTTATGATTCTGCATACTTTTTTATTAACTCTAAGCAGTATTTTTATATACTCCTACTCAAAAATTCAACTCTTTCATTATTACAAGTCCTAGAAGTCCTGGTCCTGTATGTACTCCTGCCACAGGACTTATATCTCCCATACCAAGAAAAGTTATATTAGGTAATGATTTAAAAGCTTCATACATTTTTTTGCATTCATTTTCAGCACCACCATGCATAACCCAAATTCTGCATTTTGAAGAAGCTAATATGTCCTTTATAATATCCATCAACTTATTTAAAGCCTTTTTATTTCCTCTAACCTTTGCATAAGTATAGTATATTCCAGAAGAATCTATTGATATTATTGGTTTTATATTTAAAAGTTCACCTACAGTACCAGAAACCTTACCTATTCTTCCTCCAATAATAAGATATTTTAATGTATCAACAGCATAAAATACAGATATACTGTCTCTTATTTTAGGCAAAGCTTCCACTATTTCTTCATAAGTTTTACCACTTTCTAAAAGCTCACCGCACTTTATCAATATAGCTCCTGCACCTAAAGTTAAAGACTTAGAGTCAAAAACTGTAGTTATAATATTAGGATAGTTTTCACTTACTAACTTTAATGTGCTATATGTACCTGATAACCCTGAAGAAATAGGTACTATAATAGCATGTGTATATCCTTCAGTTTCTAATTGTTGAAAAAGCTTTTCCATATCCTGCATAGATGGTAATGATGTATGCGGAATTTCTTTTCCTAAATTATCATAAACTTCTTTAGGTGTTATATTTACTCTATCTATATATTCTTTATCCTTATAAACTATCCTTAATGGCAGTACTTTTATATTGTACTTATTAACTATATCTTTATCTAAATCAGATGTACTATCTGTAACTAACGCAATTTTAGTCATTATAATTAGCCGCCTCCCTTGTTATCAAGTATATTATATATCATATTGTTAATATATATCAATAGTGGAATATAGGTGATCACATGCATTCATCTTATATTAATGTTAAAATACAACATCCATATCAAATATTGCATTTTAAGTATGCTACTTATGAAATATTGCCACTATATTTTTCTTTTAAATTACAAATTATATATTGTAATTTTTTAAAAATAACATTATATTAGAATATACAGGAAGAAAAACTAAAACTTTAATTTAAGGAGACTTTTTATGGACTTTTTAAAAGAATTTTTTTCAAAAGAATCTACTAAGAGATTTCTATTTTTTGTTGTTTTAATAATAATTTTGTATTTGGTGAAATCTTTATTAAATATGTTATTGTTGACTTTTCTATTTACTTACTTAATGAATAGTTTGCAAGGTATAATTGTAAAGCAATTAAAAAAAATTACTCCTGTAAAAGAAAAACTTATTACAATTCTTTTGTACACTTTATTATTTACTTCTATAATTTTAATAATAGTAAATTATATACCTTTACTTATTACTGAAACTAAATCTCTGTTAAATCAGCCTATATTTGATTTTAATACTAATTCTAATTCAGACATTATTCAAAAATACTTAGTAAGTGCATTTCAACAAATTGACTTACAAAAGTATGTAAAATCAGGTTTTGATATTACAGTTCAGCTAGCTGCCAATATAGGAAAATGGAGTGCCAATGTATTCCTTGCTATAATGTTAAGTTTATTCTTTATGCTGGAAAAGAAAAAAATTATTACTTTCTTAGAAAAATTTAAAACAAGCAAAGTAAGTGTTATGTTTAAATACTTTAGCTTTTTTGGAAATAATTTTTTAAATTCCTTTGGTAAGGTAATACAAGCTCAAATTGTAATAGCTTTTGCAAACACCATAATTTCTGTTATTATGCTTTCTATATTAAGATTCCCTCAATTAATTTCATTGGGATTTATGATATTTATATTAAGTTTAGTTCCAGTAGCAGGAGTTATAATTTCACTTATACCACTTTCCTTAATTGCATTTAAAATAGGTGGATTTACTAAGGTTTTATATGTGCTAATTATGGTAGCAGTAGTTCATTCACTTGAAAGTTATGTTTTAAACCCAAAATTGATGTCAGCTAAAATTGAATTGCCTATATTCTTTACTTTTATAATTCTTATAGCTTCAGAACATTTTATGGGAGTATGGGGATTACTTATAGGTATTCCACTTGTAATGTTCATATTGGATTTACTTGATGTAAAAGTAAATGATTAGCTCATCATATTATTTTAAGACAAATTCATAATGAACTATATTTTAAAATTATTACAAAATGAAAGCTATAAAACTAAAATATAATAAAATGTACCTTGAAGTAGATGATTTTAAAAATCTATTTTTAGGTACATTTTTATTATTTCCTTATTTCATAGCTTTTATATAAAATTAATTTCATAATTTCCATTATATATTTTCTACAGCAACAATGGTTACATTCCTTAAATTCCAATCATAAGTTAAATCATATACTTCTTGAGTTTCTACATTTCTAACTTTAGGGCGAATAGAACATTCTTCATTATTTTCTACTACAATAACTTTTTCTCCATTGCTCAATCTTAAAATTGATCCTACAGGATATGGTGCCACTCTTCTAAGAAATACTTTTACTAACTTTGGATCAAACATTTGTCCATTATTAGCCATTATGTATTCTATGGCTTCTGAAGGTATACATGCCTTTCTTGTAGGTGATTCTGTAACCAATTTATCATAAGCATCACAAAGACATATAATTCTTCCAAACTTTGATATCTCATCTCCTTTTTTACCATCAGGATATCCTTTGCCGTCAAATCTCTCATGATGCTGAAGTACACCTACATAAGACGTAACAGGTATAGTATAATATTGTTTTATATACCTATACCCAAGCTCAGAATGACTCCTTAATAATTTTTCTTCTTCCTCTGTTAATTTTCCAGTTTTATTTAATACATCTTTAGATATAAACACCTTGCCAATATCATGTAGTAATCCCGCAGCAGTCAATTTTTCTATTCTTTTAGTATCAAAATTAAGTCCTACTCCAACCACAGCTGCTAATACACCTACATTTAAGCAATGAGTATACATATAGTCATCAAAAGTTTTAATATCTATCATATTTATCATTATATTTTTATTGCGTAAGATTTCAAACATAATACTTTTAGCTATGTTTTCAACCATACTTATTGTTCTTACTACATTACGTGAATTATTGTATATGTTTTTAATAGATTTAATTGCTTCAATTCTAAGTTCATCTGAAATTATATTCTTTACATCTATATCAGAAGATATACTATCGTCTATATAAACACCATTAACTCCTATTTTTATAAGACTAGCTATATATTCTTCAGTTAAAATTACATCTTCAGCTAAAAGTACAACACCTTCAGTAGAATATATGTTTTTACCAAGCCTCATACCTTCTTTAAGGCATAGTACTGGAATGTATCTCATATTAATTATTTCCTCCAATTCTTCATCGTATATTGCTATTATCGAACTAATTAAGTGTAGTTTTATTTTTAACATATATAGTTTAATAATAGATATCTATTGATATTTATTATTAAACTGTATATAATATACTTAATCCATTTATATTCAGAAAGTAGTTTTACCCCAAATCCATTAATTTTTTAAGATCCCCCAAAGTTACTACTTTCTGAATACTTTTTACATGAATAAATCCCTTAATAGTATGCCAATCTATTAAAGGATTGCTTAAATTATTTTAAACTACTTCTATTACATCTCCTGATTTTATATAACCACCTCTTAAAACTTTTGTAAATATACCTTCCCTTGGCATAATACAGTCACCTACCTGACTACGTATAGCACATCCTTTATGACATTCTTTTCCTATTTGAGTCACTTCCATTAAAGTTTCACCTATTTTAAGCTTAGTTCCAATTGGAAGTTCATATAAAGTTATTCCTTCTGTAGTTAAGTTTTCTGCAAATTTACCACTACTTAATCCTTCTACTCCCATAGCTTTCATTTTATCAATACTTTCCTTCGAAAGTAAACTAACCTGCCTATGCCAGTCCCCAGCATGAGCATCTCCCTCTAATCCATAATTTTCTTTAAAAAAGCCTCTTTCTATAGGTTTTTTTATAACTCCCTTAACTTCACTTATATTTACAGCAACAACTTTAGCCATTTCCTCATTCCTCCCCATATATAATTTGAAAATTAGCGCTGAAACACTCCCGATTTTCCTCCACTTTTTCGCATGAGCATAATATCTGATATTACCATTCCTCTATCTATGGCTTTACACATATCATAAATAGTAAGTGCAGCCACTGAAACTGCAGTAAGAGCTTCCATTTCAATTCCAGTTTTTCCTACAGTTTTAGTTACTGCTTCAATATCTATCTTCAAATTTTCAAAATCTAGATTGAATCTAATGTCACACCCTGATATCATAATTGGATGACACATTGGAATAATATGTGACGTATTTTTAGCTCCCATTATAGCACCAACTTGTGCCACTGAAAGTACATCACCTTTTTTTATTCCCCCATCATTAATTCTTTTAAGAGTTTCCTCTTTCATATATATAGAGCCTTTTGCTATTGCTTCCCTTTCGGTATCATTTTTTTCACTTACATCAACCATTTTAGCTCTTCCTTCATCGTTTATATGTGTAAGTTCCATGTCCTTCCTCCTTTTTTATACTATCTTGCACACTCTGAGGCCTTACCTGTCAATATATCTATTCCATGTGGAAGTGCAGGTAGTACTGCTTGCAAATTTTCCACTGCTCCCTTAGGGCTGCCAGGCAAATTAATAATTAAAGTATCGTTTCTTATACCTGCAATTGCTCTTGAAAGCATAGCTTTAGGAGTTACTTTTAAGGATTCGCTTCTCATAACCTCTCCTATACCAGGTACATATTTTTTTATCACTTTCATTGTGGCCTCAGGGGTTACATCTCTTTTTGAAAAACCTGTGCCTCCATTAGTCAGTACTAAGTTTACTTTTAAATCATCTGAAAGATATACTAACTCTTCTACTATTTTATCTAATTCATCGGGTACAATTTTATAGTAATCTATACTATAATAATTTGGATCTAATATATTCTTTAATGCTTCTCCTGTTCCATCTTCTCTTTCTCCTCTAGATCCTTTATCACTTACAGTAATTATAGCTGTCTTTATCATTTTATCCCCACCTAACAATGAAAATTTATATTTTAGATTTATGTAATATTCTTAAACCTATAATACATGAATTTTCAAAATTTTGCAATGTAACACTTAAATTTAGTATGCTATACTTCCTTATAATCTACATCCACAATTTTCTTTTCAGAAAGGTCAAATTCATCTTTTTCATCATATATGGTGCTATTTCTCTCAAATGTTTCTTCTTTTATATCTTTTTGATTTTTCCAATTTTTAAACTTTTTAATAACTTTTCTACATGCCCAAAAAACAACACCAATCAATGCTACCCAAGGCAAAATTCTAATAAATAAAACAAAAACTATTATCCCAATTGCTATTTTAAAGATTCCTGAAAAATTTCTATTTACAAAATCCATAATTAACAAACCTCTTTTCATTTTTGATATTTTTTAATTTACTATCTTTTAAATAATGTATTCTTACTATATGATATATTATATCATATCATTTTAATAAATGGTATCAAATATTACTTAATAAAGTATTAATAAAGTATTAACTTTTTTCAATCCACTTATCTTTTATATAAACATTTAAAAGGAATATTTCAAAAAAGGTGGAATAAATATATTTATAATAACTATAATGAAAGGCAGGTCACAATATGCTATTATACTTTTTACTATCTATAATGCTCTTCTTACTAATAGTCGAAATAATTACTGTTTTTTTTAAACTTACAGGCTTATCTGAAGAAAAGTCAAGATTTCAAGTCATATCTCTACTTACAGGATCTGGATTTACCACAAAAGAAGCTGAACTCATAACTCAACATCCAACTAGAAGAAGATTAGCACAAATACTTATGATTTTAGGATATGTAGGCTTTCTTACTGGTATATCTTTTTTAGTAGATATAATTAAACATTCTATGTCTATAAAAAATCTTCCCATACTGATAATATTTTTCATATTCATGTGGTTAATTTTAAGAGAAAAACTACTTATAGGCTATTTGGACAACCTTATAGAAAAAATAATATTAAAAAAATATTCAAAATATAAATCTCCAACTAAAATGTACAAGCTTGTTACTAGAGCTAAAGGTTATGGCGTATATAACATTGTCATAGATGAAAATAGCGGATTAGTTGGTGTTGCATTAAAAGATTCTAATTTAAAACCCCGAAATATGATAATTTTAAATATAGATAAAGGTAATCAATTTATAGGTTTTCCTAAGAGAGATTATGTATTAGAAAAAGGGGACAATATTTTATTATATGGTAAAGTAGAAGAAATTCTAAAAACATTTCATTTAAATAAATCTCCAAAAAAACATTAAATTCTTAAACAAAAGGACAAATCATATTATAACTTGATTTGTCCTTTCTATAATATTATTTTTTACTATCTTGATACCAATTATTAATAACTCTTGTACTTTCTTCACTAGGATAATATCTTTTATCTATACTATTTTCTCCTATTGCAAATATAGAAAATCCTAAGAACCAGGATTCTTTTTCAAATGCTCTTCTATAACCTTCAAAGCAATTAGCTTGCTCTACATTATTGGTTATATCATTTTGATATGGATTCCATGGATGTACAGAAGCATCATTAGTTTTTGGAAATCCTAATTCTCCAAAAAAAATAGGTTTATTCCACTTATCATGGAAGTTTTTTATTTCTTGCTTTATATTCTGTTTTCTATCATATATTTGTGTGCTCTCTATAGCACTAAATATATTTTCTGCAGTATTAGTACTGCTATTTGTAAGTTCAAAGTAAGCTGCAATAGAAATGAAATCCAGCTTTGAAAACATTTTATTATTTAACTTGTTTTCATAAGCAGTAATTGTATCTGGCTTCCACTTAGCTGTATACCACCAACCCATTCTATAAGTTACTAATCCTTTATAATATTTTCTAACATAATCTATAGTATCACACCAATAACCTTCTGCAAATTCCATGTTTACAAAGCTTGAACCTATATTCAATGCATCTACATGATATGGTACTGCAATATCATCAATTAAAGTTTTTAATACTTTACTTTTCCAATTCCAAAAAAAAGTATTTAGATCATTAGGTTTCCAAGCTGTTTCATATTTACTTCCATTATCTATCCATGGATAAGGTTCTAATATTATATTTATCTTCTTTCCTTTTAGTTTCTTTATCAAATTTTTTGCCTTCTCTTCACTAGCTTTATCTACTGTCATATCACTAGATGACAAATCTTTTATGTTTACAACAACAGGAACATTTAAAGTATTTAACTTAAATTTATCTACATCACTTATAGCCTCATCGATTTTATAATCTGTAGCTAAATTACCTGATTTAATTTTTGTTTGAAATTTTTCATTTAGCGTTTTTCCCTCAATTTTATTTATATTTTTGTTAACAAATCCTCTAGAATCTGGATTAGTCATAATAACATGAAATGCAACACCAATTATAATTATTATCATCAATAATATTATGATTTTTTTCTTATTCATTTTTACCTCCATTTGTTAGATAAATTTTCTAAAGCTAACTGAAATTTTGTTCAAATTAAGTGCAATGTTTGCAAAGAAAATACTTTTGTTTCGATTTAAATTTTAAAAATATTAAATTAAAAATAGGCAATATATATAAATAAAATAAATATGGTATACATGAAGCATCTGCTCCTAAATTCACTATTGGAAGAAGTAATGCAATATTCCATGGTATTAAAGCACAAATAATTATTGCTGTATTTTCTAAATCAACAGCTAAAGCTTCATTATTCATTTTGTTTTTTTCATAAGCCTTTTTATTCAACATATGTGTCAATATAACTGCAATAGCTTGGCTACATCCAAATGCTGAAGAGAGTATTCCTGTGATAACCATATTTCTAAAAAGCTTATACCTGGAATTTGCCTTATAAGTTATATTTTCAATGATATTCAACATTCCAGTTTCTTCAAAAATTCCAGAAAAAGCAGAAGATATAAATACCACTAAAGATGTTTTTAACATTGAGATAACTCCCCCACCTTTTATTATTGAATAAAGTGGATTAAACTTATCCATACTGTATCCTAAAATTATATATTTCATTGAATTTACAATAGTATTATGCTGAACAATAACACTTAATAAAAAGGCTGTAATTATACTAATAAGCATTGAAATTTTTACATTCACTTTAAATAAGGAAAAAATAATGATTACTAAAGCAGGCAATAAAACAACTATATTTACACTAAATACTTTTAATATTTCATCATTTATAGCACTGCTAGATTTATGTAAAGGAAATATTTGTGATATAGCAGCATAAAAAATAATTGAAATAAAAAAAGGCACTATACAACTCTTGAACATATTTTTTATATTATCATAAATATCTGTTCCTGTAATATAGGCAACAAGACTTGCACTAGAAGACATAGGAGAACATCTATCTCCAAAATATGCACCTGCTATAATAGCTCCTGCTGTTGCTGCAATATCAACCCTACCACTTCTTGCAATAACTATAAGTGCTATCCCAACAGTACCTACAGTACCAAAAGATGTTCCTATAAGTAATGATACAAAACTACTAATTAAAAATGCACATAAAATAAAAATATTAGGTCTTAATAATTTTATTCCATAATAAACTATTGCAGACACAGTACCTGAAGCCATCCATACTGCTGTAATAGCCCCAATAAGCACAAATATTTTTATAACTAAAACAGATTTTTTTCCTCCTTTATAAGCCATTATTAGAACATCCTTAGCAGGGTAACCCCTTTTTACTGCTGCTACAAAAAACATCATTAAGCCTATAATCAAAGGATATGCAACAAATATTCCTTTGTAAACACTTAAAATCAACAGTAAAAATGTAACAATAAAACATATAATCAAATCCAAGATAAACACCTCATTATTTGTGTATTAATTTTGCAATTACTGCAAGCATTCCTGATGTAATCAGTGGGCCTACTGGAACTCCACCTAAAAAAGCTGCGGCTGCTACTGATCCTAAAATCATTGCAGGCATAACATCTCCATGTCCCTGTACAGTAAGATAGTTTAAACCAAGACCACTTAAATAGGTAGTTAAAAAGGATAAGATTAATGCAATTATACCTATCCATGATGTAAATACACTTTTTACATTATTGGATGTAATAGTTCCCTTTGCAATGGGAATTAATATAGCAGCTATAAGTACTATCAATCCTATAGTTACACCATTCTTCTCTATAAATGGGAAAATATATCCTTCTATATTTAAAAGTTTAATCATTAAAAGAATACAGGTAGCTATTGCTACAGAATTTGCTTTACCTACTACTGATGCAATAAGTATCACAATTAACATAATATTTGATTCCAAAATAAATCATCCCCCGCAAAAATATAATTATTAAATATTTTTAATACCAAATATATTCTTTTACATTTAAACTATTCACAATCCTGATTTAAATTATAATTTAAGTTTGACCATTTTACCATAGATAGGCATAATATATATTATACTACTCCATAAATCAATATGTAATATATAAATCTAAGTTATATAGTTACAGCTAATTGTAAGCATTATTATAATTTATATTTCAATGAAAGGAATGTTCAAAATGAAATCTTGGGTACATGAATCAATATTTTATCATATATATCCATTAGGATTTTGTGAAACTCCTATTTTAAATAATTCTGAAATTCAAATTGTAAATAGAATAGAGAAAATTAAACAGTGGATTCCACATATGAAATCTTTGGGTATAAATACAGTTTATTTAGGTCCTATTTTTGAATCTAATACTCATGGGTATGATACCACTGACTATTATAAAATTGATAAAAGACTAGGGAGTAATGAAGATTTTAAAAACCTTTGTAAATCACTACATGAAAATGGAATTAGAATAGTACTAGATGGAGTGTTTAATCATGTAGGAAGAAACTTTTTTGCATTTAAAGACATCATAAAAAATAAGCAAAATTCCAAATACTGCAATTGGTTTTCAAATATTAATTTTAACTTAGAAAGTCCTTACAAAGATAACTTTTCATATGATACATGGGAAGGACATTATGAGCTAGTAAAACTAAATTTACAAGATTCCGAAGTAAGAGATCATTTATTTAAGGCTATATCTTATTGGATAGAAAATTTTAATATTGATGGTTTAAGATTAGATGCTGCCAATTGCTTAGATATAAAATTTCTAAAAGAACTTTCATTTTACTGTAAAAACAAAAAAGAAGATTTTTGGTTAATGGGTGAAGTAATACATGGTGATTATAATATATGGGCAAATGAAAATATGTTAGATTCTATCACTAACTATGAATGTTATAAAGGTATTTATTCAAGTTTAAATGATAAAAACTATTTTGAAATAAATTATTCTCTTAATAGACAGTTTGGAGAACATGGAATATACAAAAATTTAAATCTTTATAATTTTATTGATAATCATGATGTAACTAGAATATCAAGTATATTAAATAATCCAAATCATATTTATCTTGCATATACTATGCTTTTCACAATACCTGGAATACCTTCTGTATACTATGGCAGTGAATATGGTATTAAAGGAAAAAAAGAAAAGAATTCTGATTTAACTTTAAGACCCAGCTTAAGTGAAATAAAAAATCAAACATTAAATGAAGACATTTTTAATTTAATAGCTCAACTTTCTAAAATAAGAACTTCTTATCCTTCATTAAAGTTTGGAATATATAAGGAAATTGTTATAAAGAATGAACAAATTGTCTTTGCTAGAATTTACAATAAAGAAACCATTTTAGTTGTATTAAACTTATCAGATAAGGAAATTAGCTCCTTTAAATTTAATATTCCTAATTGGAGAACTTACTTAGTAGATATTCTAGATAATAATAAGGAATACACTTTAGTAAATGGAATAATAACTTTAAATCTTGAACCTTACTGTAAAAAAATATTAAAAGTTTGCTAAAAGCTTTTTTTCTAGATGAAAATTGATAGTAAAATATACATCTAAATTTTATAATTTGTTTTTCAATATAATACTATCAATCTTCATCATATAAATATTAATTATCATTTGCTGTAAATTTCAAAGATATGTTATATTCTATCTTTGAAATTTAAAATAATACATTTTTTATTTTCACCACATATAATATTGCACATATTTTTTTCTCCACATATTAATGATATGTTATAATATGTTTCTGAACTATTAGGATTTAATTTTATAACCTTTATATAATCCTCAATGGCTTCTTTATATTTTCCTATTAAGTAAAATGCTGTTCCTCTATTGTTATACGCATCTTCATATTTACTATCTATTGCAATTGCTTTATTATAATCTTCAATTGCTTTATTGTATTCTCCAATACTATAATACATAATTCCTCTATTACAATAAGCTTCTTTATCCTCAGGATTTAAAACAATTGTTTTATAAAAATCTTTTATTGCCTTATGATATTTATTTTGAGCCTTATATGTTAACCCCCTATTAAAATAAGCATTATAATTTTCATCATCTAATTCTATTACTTTAGTATAGCTATCTAAAGCTTTCTCATATTCTCTATTTTCATAATAAGCAACCGCCATATTGTTATAAGCTTCTTTATCTTTAGGATTTAATTCTATTACCCTCATAAAATCCTTTATTGCTTTAGAATATTCTTTTAAGCTTCTAAATACCTCTCCTCTATTAAAATAAGCATCTATATATTTAGAATTCATATTTATTGCCATTGTATAAAATTTAATTTTTTCATCATCGTAAATTGAATAATATGCTTTACAATAAAATTTTTCTGCTATCTTCTTTTTATCTTCAAATGTTCTTAATTCAATAGGTTTATTATTAATTATAAACATCTCCTTTAAAACATCCTATTCTACTATTATATGATACATCTAAAAAATGGTCACAATTTTTAGATATATCATATAATTCATGACACTACCAATTCTAAGCTTTATACACAAATATCAATTATTTATTTTATTAAAAAATTATTTAATTCAATAAAAATTTGTATTAGTATTAAATAATTTATCTTATTTTGGGTTAAACTTCTTAATATATCAATCAAGAAGGGAGATATATTATGTCAAGAATTAATTGTGATGTTATAAATTGTTCACACAATGATGAAAGAATTTGTTATGCTAATGTTGTAAATGTTGGTGGAAAAAGTGCTCAAAGTGATTCTGGAACCTGTTGTGCCTCTTTTTTAGATTCTGTAGTTTACAGTCATCTTACAAATAACGTTAATAATCCAAAAGATAGCTGTGACTCAATTACTTGTAATGTAGTAACTTGTACTCATAATTCCAATAATATATGCAACGCAGATTCTATAAAAGTCAATGGTGATAATGTGAATTTGTATACAGAAACTAATTGTTTAACTTTTAAAAACAAATAATTTCTTATAAAAAAAGGATTCCTTAACTTTACAAGTAGGAATCCTTTTCTTTTACTTAAAATATCTATCTAACAAACCTTTAAAAGCTCTGCCATGTCTAGCTTCATCTTTGCACATTTCATGAACTGTATCATGAATAGCATCTAAATTTTTTTCCTTTGCAAGACTTGCAAGTTTTTTCTTTCCATCACAAGCTCCATATTCAGCTTCAACCCTTGCCTTTAAATTTTCCTTAGTATTAGGCTTTACTACTTCTCCTAAAAGTTCTGCAAATTTTGATGCATGTTCTGCTTCTTCAAAGGCTATTCTTTTATATGCTTCACCAATTTCAGGAAGCCCCTCTCTATCTGCCTGCCTTGACATGGCAAGATACATACCTACCTCTGTGCATTCTCCTAAAAAGTTTGCTCTTAGTGATTCTACTATTTCATTATCAACCTCTGATGCTACACCAATTCTATGTTCATCTGCCCAAGATAAGTTTTCGCTTACCTCTTTAAACTTACTTGCATCAGCTTTACAAATAGGACATACTTCTGGTGGTTCATTTCCTTCATGGACATATCCACAAACTGTACAAACAAATTTTTTCATATGAATTCTCCTTTTCTAAAAATTTTTACCTTACTATTTTTCTCTTTTAAAGTTTTTTTACTCTAGTAATATAAATATTTTTATCAATGCATTATACAATTTAAAGTGATTTTATTTATTGTTTAACAATTTTTATTATTATATTGAAATGATATTTATAATTTTATGATTTAATATAGATTGTTTACTTTAAGTTTAGTTTACATAATATTTAGTATGTAGATATATTGGCAGAAACTAAAACAAAAACAGTACCCAAAATATTTTGAGTGAAGTTGTAAGATAAAAGTAGACATGAAAAAAGCATGTCTACTTTTTTCATGTTAAAATCAAGTTAGAAGGATGTGATTATGATGAGTAGAACAAAAGGTGGTCAAAATAAAAAATGGTCTAAGGAAGAAAAACTCCGT
Organism: Clostridium sp. JS66; assembly: GCF_033561535.1. NCBI lineage: Bacteria > Bacillati > Bacillota > Clostridia > Eubacteriales > Clostridiaceae > Clostridium > Clostridium sp. JS66. The sequence goes on from NZ_CP131467.1 coordinate 3,216,500, forward strand.
ATTGTCCGTAGATATTTTGATGAAGGTATTGGTCGGCCAACTTTAGCAAAAGAAGAAGGTATCGCAAGTGGTATGATTGCAACATGGATTCATAAATATTTAAATGAAGGTGAAGCTGGCTTAGAAAATAAAAAGAAATCAGGAAATAAGTTTGCAGCATTACATAGAAGCAAATCAATGAAGGAATTAGATCGACTTCGTTTAATTGTAGCAAAACAAGAAATCGAAATTGAAAGGTTAAAAAAAGGGTACATGGTGAAAGGAGTTGGTGCAAACAAGGAGTTCGTTTCTATAAAAGATCCGAGTACGAAATAATTGACAACTTAAAAGTTAAATATTCTCTTAAGGCTCTTTGTATTTTAATGCAGGTTAACCGTTCTGGGTACTACAAGTGGAAATCCCGTCAGGGTGTACAGAATCGATATGAGAAAGATAGGGAACTACTTACAGATTTACTGAAAGAAGCTCATAGCAAACATAAATCATATGGATATCATAGACTCGCTGCAGTCATCCGCAAGGAAACTGGGTGGTCGTTTTCAGATAATCTTGCACATAAGTGCTGTAAAATCAGTGGCATCAAATCCAAAGTTAGAAATTATAAATATAGGAGACCTGGGAATGAAAATATCGTTTATCCAAACATAGTTAAAGGAAAGTGGAATGCTTCAAAACCATTAGAATTAGTAGTTTCAGATATGACTTGCCTTAAACATAGAGGCCGCTTATACGAATTAACGTATATTATGGATACATACAACAATGAGATTATTGCACATCACCTCACATCTAAACCCGGTGATAGACGTACCTACTTTTTATGTTTGAAAGATTTAAAGAAAAAAATTGAAGAACAAACAACTCCAGTCGTTTTGCACACGGATCAAGGAGCAGTCTATTCTTCAAGAGCATTCGCAAAAGCTCATAATAATTGTAACATAATTCGCTCTATGTCGCGAGTAGGAACTTGTTACGCGTCAAATTATTTAAGCTATTCAAAGTCAAATTATTTCAACCTAAATTAAGTAATAATATGGTAAAAATGCAGATTAAATAATCTTACGATAGAAAAAAATATGTAAAAAGTCAAATTAAATCAACCTTTCTTCACAATATCCACAATGTATAAAATATGAAAATTAGACAATTAATATAGGTATAAAAAAACACTGCCAAGTAAGCAGTGTTTAAAATTAAATTGTAAGGTCAATTTCGCTTTGAGCTTTATAAACTATTTCAGCATTAATAGAGGAAAGTTTTTGATTAGCACCAGAAATAAGACACATTCTCGTTAGAGAATTTAAAGGTCTTATAGAGCCATTTGTGGTTGAATACATAAGTTCAAATGCATCATCAGTAAAAATAGGTTCTATGCAGCCTGCGGCTTTAAGCATTGAAATTATGTAGGGTTTACATTCTTCTGGCGTTAGCCCTCGTAAGCAATAATTCATTAAAATTCGCTGGCGCAGCGCTTCATGAATTTGTCTGCTGAGTTGAAGTAAAAAGTTAGGTTGACCTGAAAGAATTAGCATAGCATAATTCTTTGAATCCATATTAAAGTTAAATATAATTCTTAAATCATCAAGGATGGAATTGCTTAAAAACTGACATTCATCTAATATAATGACTGGGGTTATATTTTTACTATGACTATAAGTGTATATAGCTTCCTGTATTTGTTTAAACATAGTAACTTTTTTACAGGCAGGAATTATTCCAAGACCATCACAAAGAGCTCTGTAAAAATCCATGACCGTTAAGGTCGAAATAGGAATATATATACATTTATATAAATTGGGGTTGAGTGAATTTACAAAATAACGGAGTAGGAAAGACTTACCTACTCCGGGTTCACCAGTAAGTACACCAATGCCCAAAACAGATTTTAAAAATTCTAATCTGCTTAATGCGTGATTAAAGTCTTGGAATTTAAAGCTGTGTGTTAAATCAATATTTTTATCAAATGGGTCAAAGGTTAACCCATAAAAAGTTTTATACATAATATCAACCTCCGGTTAGTTAGCTTTAAAGGCAGAAAAATCAACAGAATCATTATTAGATCTTCTAACCTTTGAGTTATCAATTTTTTTAGTGGGAAAATAGTATCTGTAAGCTTAGCATCTTCAGAGAAGATGTATGCTTTATCAAGTGAAGTAGGATCATAACGAATATTTATTTTTTCTCTTACATACTTTAATGGAACTTCAAATAATTTAGTTCCTATGGATACTGTGGAGTCATTTTTAACAGTACGTTGAACTTTATATAAAAATAAATGATCAAGTTCACTTTTAGAGGAAACAAACCTTAAATTTTCAATATTATTCATATATTTATCAAAGGGTGTAGAATTTATTGATGAATGAAAGGTTTTGTTATAGTGATTAACATAAGTCAATAGAGATTCATTCAAAATGTCTATTGACTTAAAATCACCCCAGTTTATTGAATTCATCCATTGTTTTTGCATTGTTTGAAACCACCTTTCAATTTTACCTTTCGATTGAGGAGAATATGGCCTAGCAAAGCTTAAAATAGACCCAAGTGAAGCACATATAAGTTGAAACTGTTCACTTTTATATATCTTTCCGTTATCAACAAAAACTTTTTTAGGAATACCTTTAGATGCTACCGCATCTTTAAAAACAGCCATAAGAGACAATAAATCATCTTTAAAAAATACTTTACATCCAACAATAAGCCTACTAGCATCATCAAGGAAAGCTATAATATAAGTTTTATATTTTCTGCCTTGAATAGTGAGATAAGGTCCAACAGATACATCAGACTGCCAACATTCATTCGCATATTCAAATTCAAAGGCTCTTCTATCTTGAGGCGCCAGCTTTTGAGGTGCTATATTAGCCTGTTTTATGAATCTAGTTATTGTAGAAAGAGATATATTGTTTTCATTTTCAAATCCTTTGGCAATAACTTCATGATATATATGTTTAGCAGTTTTTTTGGGGGAATTAATTTTGCAGTTTATAATGAACTGCTTTGTTTCTTGCGAAATTTTTCTTGAACAACCTTTGTCATCTCTTGTTTTAGGATATAAACCGTCTATACCATGTTTCCTATATAAGGTTAACCAACCTTTAATTGTAGCCGGAGAATACTCTTTTCTTCCGCCGTTAGGCATAGTATAAGATTTAGCAGCAATTTCTGATAAATATTCTTTAACAGAAGATTGAGTAAAAGTATTAGTGATTATAGGTGCAATTAGAGAGTATCTAAACAGAGCTATTTTTTGGCTTAATTCATGAGATATCATAATTAAATGCCTCCTTCAACTTTGAGTTTATTTTCATTTTTAATTATGTACCTCAATAATCAGCCTTAACCGTTAAAAGTTGTGTGGAAAAATATAAGAACTTCAAAATAAAATTTAAAAGTTGAGACAAGTTTTAAGTAAATAAGCATTAAAAAAATAAGAAGTGTTTAATTTGATAAAGGGCAAAAAAACTAAAGCTTCTGTAATTAAGGTTTACAGAAAAAATATTTAGGCATATCTAAGAAAAATCTTAAATTAAAATCATATCTTAAACGTGAAAAATCAGTAATCATTGTAAGTAAATTGGATGGAAAAACATTTTTGGTATCAGGGCAAAATATTTTAAGTTGTGCAAAAAATAGGCGAATAGCCGTTAAAGAAGTTATTAGTCTGCTTTTCCAAAATGATAAATGAGTTTTGTTTATGGATAACATACAATTTATAGAGTTAACAAACTTAATAATTTTGCTAAATGAGTAATTAAATTTAAACATAATAATAAGGCAAGTTAATATAACATGATAGGTGTATTGTCTATAAGGTATTATGAAACTTGGAATAAGAGAGTACGTCTTATGGCATGATTTGCACCTATATCTAATGATAACTACTCTATAAGCTTTGTTAAATGTAATCAAATTTCTATAGTAGAATCCATGTCTATATAGTTTTCCTTCATATCCGCATGCTTCGCATCCATATTTTATGGGAAACCTATTATACTTATTAAGCTTATTATATTTTCTTATGCCGTAAGGCATCTTTATTATTTCTATCACTTTTTTCAGTCCTATAAAATTTTTTTATATTTTTAAATTATAGTCAGATTAAATAATCTTATTCTTTTTGTGTCAGATTATTTAATCTGACGTAAAAAGAAAGGCTATTATAATTTACTTTTTTTGAACCTGTTATTAAGCAAATAAATTGCTTAATAACAGGAACTCCAACAGATAACCCAGTTATTGAATCAATAAACGGTTGGATTAAAGATGAAATGGCAGTTGATTTTAGATTTTGGGAAGAAGATGATCTATTTGAATTTGTGGACAGATACATCCATTATTACAATAATGATAGACCAGCATATGCATTAAGTTATCAAAGCCCCATTCAGTATCGAACTGAACGAGGCTTTGGTTAATATTGCTTTTATTGTTGTCTACTTTTAGTTGACAACTTCACCCAAAATATTTTGAGTACTGTTTTTAATACTATAAAATTATAGATCTATTTTATTTTCTAAAATATAAGAAGTTATTATAAAAAGAACTATAAGTATTATAACTTCAAAAATTAAAGATGCTATATTGATGTCAATTCCATGCATTTGATACATAACCATAACATTTTGTAGTTTAGATGATACTATATTCACATTGAATGTTTCGGGAAAAATTTTAGATGTTATTCTTAAAAGTTGGCCTATTATAATTGAAAGAACAACAAATATTGCAAAAGCACTTAATTTTCCTAGTTTTCTATTTCTAATTGCAACCCTACTTAGTGATATTGAAAAATATATTATTGTTAGCAAATATACAATATATACTACAGCACTTACAACGATAAGTATAACAAACCCAGGATTAAGATAACCTGAAACTTTTGATAAAATTTCTTTCCAATCATCTGCAACTTGTGTAAATATAATAAAATTAAAAAGAATTGCTACTAATCCCACTATTATATTTTGAATTAAAGCTGTTAAAAGCTTTGCTCCTAAAATAGAATAACCGCTTTCTGGAAGAGTAAATAACAAATATCCACTATCCTTATACATATCCTTACTAAATAAGGCTATATTCCATACAAAAACCACAATAAGTATGGCAAAAGTTATCATGCATGATAAAGAAACTATTCCTTCATTTGACCATGCTTTTATTCTTGTGAGCAATAACAAATTAAGTACAATAATTATACCAAGACTTATAATAAGTTCTTTTGCATACCCCTTTAATTCATATTTTATTAGATTAAGCATCCTTAAATACCTCCCTATATAATTCATCTATAGATATTCCTTTTTCATTTCTAAATTCCTCAGCATTACCACTTAACACTATTTCTCCATTTGATATAAATGCTACATCATCAAATAATCTTTCAATATCATTTACAAGATGAGTAGTTATTATCATAGAACTATCCTCACTATAGTTATCTAATATAGCATCTAGTATTTTTTCTCTTGTAGTAGGATCTACTCCTCCCAAAGGCTCATCCAATATATAAAGCTTTGCTTTTCTAGATAAAGTAAGTGTTAAATATAATTTTTCACACATTCCCTTTGAAAGAGCTGTAATTTTAGAATTCTCATCTAAATTCATAAATTTTAAAAGGTCTGCAGCTTTATCTTTATCAAAATCTTTATAAAAGCTATTAAAAAATTCTACTGCATCCTTGATCTTCATCCATTTAAATAAATAGTCCTTATCTGGTAAATAGGATACTATAGATTTAGTATATACTCCTGGTTTATGTCCATCTATAAATATTTCTCCACTACTTTGTCTTAAAATACCTGCAGCTATTTTTAAAAAAGTAGTTTTACCACTACCATTAGGACCTAAAAGTCCTACTATCTTTCCTTTTTTAACTTCTAAATTTAATCCATTTAATGCTTTTTTATTGAAATAACTTTTTTCAATATTATTAGCTTTTAAAATAAAGTCTTCCATAATTTTATTAGTCCTCCTGTATTCTATTCTGGATTATCTGCATTATTTCTTCATTGCTAAACCCTAAGTTTTTCATTCCATTTATAAAATTATCTATAATTTCCTTTGCCATATCCTTTTTTAACTTACTTACCATACCTATATCCTCCTTAACAAAAGTACCTGTACCTCTTTGTGTATAAGTTATATTTTCTCTTTCCAATTCTTGATAAACTCTTTGAAGTGTATTAGGGTTTACTTTAAACTTTGCTGACATTTCTCTTACTGATGGCAATTTATCACCTGGTTTCAAATTTTCTGAAACTATATCCCTTTTTATATTATTCATTATTTGAACATATATAGGAAGTTTATCATCAAACTTTATATCCATTTTTCTACCTCCTTATGTCTTAGTGTTATATGTACATAGTACACTGAAACTGTATGGTAGTCAATAGTAATTCTATTTTTTAAAATTCTTTTTCTAAAATATTATAAGTATATATAATTAAAAAACTTGTAATTATTAGAGAAAGCCCAACGCTTACATTTAAAGTAGGATACTGATTTAAAACAATACCTTTAACATTTGATAGTATGTACATTATTCCAATAAAAACAGCACTAAGTGCAGCATTATACTGAAAGAAATATTTATAAAGCAAAATATAAATTACTCCGCATAACAATGAGAACACTAACATTGCTGGTGATGAAGATGAAAAAGAACTTGCTATTCCATAAGGTACTATGAGTAAAATACCCAAAGCTATCTTGCTGCATCTATTTTTAAGATTCTTAACGGCCATAAGTATTGCAAAAAACAAGGCTATTTTACCTATATATGAGGTACACATAGCAGTTAATTGTCCTAAAAATTTATTTAAAGCTCCTAAGGAGCAATATATAGATCTATCCACTTCTAGTACATTTCTTCCTGTAAAAATATTTGAAATAGAAAAGAGGATCAAAACGATACAAAAAATCGCCATTACATTAAAATAGTTATGTTTTAAAGTTTTCTTATAAAAGTTCTTTGCATATGCAATTATTGACGCTTGAATAAATGAAACAATTACTTTTCCAAACATTCCTCCTGCTACAGAAGTTATCAATTGTGATTCAAAGGAACTGGTAGTTGAAAACTCCATTTGTTTTTCAGGCATATTTAAAAATAAGGATACTATATTTAAGATTAATAGTATAAAAAACAATCTAAAAAATATAGGTTTAGATATTTGATTTTTACTCCAAGCAATTATAGCTTTTATTCCTATCCATATTATTGGTATAGCAAAGGCTATTATTAATATAATTACAACAATCAATATCCAAGCATATTTCTTTAGCATTTGGCTCTGATTGCTGTCAGAAACCTGCAGTGTTTTGTTTATTTGCAATACTTCATTTCCTGAAACTACTGCATTTATTTCAGGCTTATAAATTTTAAGCTTAGTGGTTTTATCTTCTAAAGTAAAGGCCCAATCAGTGCGGTTATCTAATTTATTTTCTTTTGCTGAAATTTCTTTTAAATCTGTTCTATTTATTGCATATTTATTTTTTATAAAATTATAAAGTACTCTTTCTGCTTGTTCTTTAGTAAGTTTTTCTCCTTTCTTGTTTTGTGGAAGAATATGTTTAACATTTATATTATGCTTTTTATCAATAACTGTAACTTGAAATTCTTCAGCTCTTTCATTAATATCACCATTAAACTTTACAAATCTCACCTTCCACTTAAATGGGTTTATATAATTTCCTATTAAAGATTTATATTTATCTTTTCCTTCTTTCCTAATAAAATCTTGAGATACAAATACTCCATTATCATTTTCAAATATATCTTTAACTTGTACATTACTTATAACCTTCCAATCATTAGAAAGTTTAAAACCTTCTTTTTCAATTTCCTGTTTTGCCAAGCTTTCAGCTTGTAACCTTTCAATAGCAAACTTAGGTATTACTGAATCAATAGTAAATAACGATATTATAGCAAAAATAGCTAAAAATGCTGTAATCACTGTAATTATTGTATTTTTCTTCTTTGTTTCAATAAAACTTTCTATTTTATCAGCTTCTCTTTCTTCAATATCTAAAACATGCTCTTTCCTAGTTTCTTCTATATTTTTATTTGATTTTTCTACACATTCTTCTATATTTGCAGAATTATATACACTTTCTTCTATATCTATCCAACACCCATTTTTCATTCTTCCATATATAGCTAAAATTAATGGAAAAATTACAATGGTTGGTATTAAAATTTTTTGGTACATAAGCGCTTTACCTGGTGTTATCATGATCATCATAGACATAAGTATAAAATCATAAGTAAAATGAGCTATTATTCCTGATATAATTCCCCAAAAATAAAACATTAATCCAAAACCTAGAGCTACAATTAAAAGTTCAAGTAATCTTGCATAAGCAGGAAATCCAGGGTAGTTAGCATGAGCAGAACTAAATACCAATATTTCAAACACAAATGCTATCACTATACACAATTTTCGCTTATTATATTTGTTTCCTATTAAAACACCAATACAAATAGGCATTGCTCTAAAAGCAAATTCTTCAAATACACCTGCATTAAGAGCTTCTGCAAAGCTTCCTACCCATGCAAACCAGTTTCCTTGTATATTAGGATCTGTTATCATTGAAGCTGGCTGCCACCAACCAGGTAAATGATTCATAGTTCCATAAAAAATAGTTTCATATATAAGCATTAATGCAACAAATACGTATGCAATAATTACTCTATTTAAAAACTGCCAGGAACCAAAATTTCTTACAGAAAGCATCTTCCAAAAGTTCAGATGGTTAGGAAATGTTTTCTTATATAATCCTTCACCAATACATATAGAAATAAAAGTAAATATTCCTGTTAAAACCCCTGTCATAAGAGATATAAATATTTTAACTATATAAAATAAAGTTGGAGTTAAATATGTAGTATCCATATAAGTCAAATCCTGTTTCATATTAAAGATTCCATTGATAAGAGTCATAAAAATCAAAAATACAACAAAAATCAACGGATTTTTCCATGCTATCATTTTTCTTTTATTTAAATAAAAGAAGCAAAAAAATCCAACTATAAAAATTAATATGTAAAATATAAAAGATGATGTATTTGCAATATTGTCATTACTGCTTCTTTGTTGTTCATAATTCCTGGTAAAACTTTCTGGTACATCAAGGTAATGTTGAACTTTAACTAATTTATCTCCCTTTACCTGTAATTCTACCTTATCCTTTGCCTCTCCTATATTCATATATCTTATGTAATTAAAAATATAATCTATCCTTCCATTGCTTTGTATTTTTTGTGATTTATCCACTAATTTGTATTCTTTTAAATTCAAGCTCCAGTTATTTACTGATTCTTTTTCGGCAATAGTTTTTGCAGCATCTTCACTTAATGCTGGTCCCTTTACATCATCAAGTACATTTTTATAAAATCCATAAACCTTTCCTGAAGGTGTAAAATATACATCAACTTTTTCATTTCCTCCTTTTGGTATAATACTAACTGTCCAAGTAGCTGGTATATATCCTTCTTCCTTATTTATTAGAGAATTTAATTTTTGAAAATTTCCTACTTTAAGTTCATAATAGGTTTGAGCTTTTTCATCTAAAGAAAATGAAGCAGTTTCTCTAGAATTTTTTAATGACCATCCATGCTTTTCTGCAAGCTTTTTTGTTTCATTTATGGCTTGATTCTTATCCATTTTCACATTAAAATCTAATTCTCCTTGAGAACTTGGTGCAAAAACAAAAAAAAGTATTGCTGCTATAGAAAATAGAATTAATCCTAAAGCTTTTTTCCATGTATTATTTTTCAACTTTTTTCTCATCTCCTTAAAAAATATTATAGGTAAAATCGTCTTTTGGCATACACTAGACAAAATTCCTTAATACTACAATTTTACATAATTATTATTTCGTCTACCTTAACTTAATCTTAAATTTTTTTAATTTTAAAAAAGGTTGCCACATAAAAGCAACCTTTTTAGATACCATAAAACTTTTTATTTAATCTTAAACTTATCTACTAAATCATTCAATTGACTTGATGAATTGCTTAGACTTTCGGCCATTTCCGCAAATTCTGATACTATATCAGTTTGTAATTGAACGCCATTAGATATAGACTTTATCTCAGTGGATATTTCTGAATTACTACTACTTACAGCTTCCATAGTAGATGTAAGCTCTTCAATTGAAGCACTTTGCTCTTGTGCTGATGCTGCTATACTTTGGATTTTACTGTTTATACTATTTATTCCTTCTATAATCTTTTCAATCTGTATAACTACCTCTTCAACCATTTTATTTCCCTTTTTTATGTTAGATGCTTCTTGTGCTGCTGAATCTATTGTATTTTTTATCATCTCATTTATGCCCACTATTATATTTTCAATGCTTTTAGATGATTCATTATTATTTTCAGAAAGTTCCCTTATTTCATCAGCCACTACTGCAAAACCTTTGCCATGTTCTCCTGCTCTGCTAGCTTCTATAGAAGCATTTAAAGCTAGTAAGTTAGTTTGATCCGATATTGATTTAATAGTATCAATTATATTTCTAATTTCTTCTGCTTTAGCTCCTAATTTTTCATTTATAACCATATTGGCTGAAGAGATGCTTTCAATTTTATTCATTTCTTCTCTAGTACTCTTTACAAATTTACCACTTTCCATAGCAATATTATTAATTTCTCCTGTCATTATGCTTATATTTTCAACCTCTTCAGCTGTAATTTGTGTTGATTCTGCAATATTAGAAGAACTTGCAGCAACTTCACTTACTGAATTAGAAATATTTTCACTTCCATTATTCAATTCTATCATATTTTCATTTATTTGCCTTATGCTTTCTATACTTTTTTCAGCTCCTTCATTTAGAACTTCAGAGCTTTTTGATACAAGCATAGAATTTTCCTTTATATTTTCTATCATGCTAACTAGTTGATCCATAAAATTATTAAAGGATTTAGCCATTATACCTATTTCATCATCCGATTTTATTTTTATTCTTTTACTTAAATCTCCTTGTCCATTTTCTATATCCTTAAGTATAACAAACATGCTATTGATTGGCTTTAAAATACTACCTTGTAATAAGATTATAACTATAATTGCCAGAATTAAAGAGAAACTTCCTAATGCTATTGAAAATCCTTTATTCCTATTCATAGTGCTTTGTATGTTTTGCAAATCTGAATTCATGGAAGCTTCAGCATTATCATTTAATGAATTAATTTCATTAGACAAATTAGCTGCCATAGGATCAAATTGAGCCATTAATACATTACCCTTGTCCGGACCTTCTTTTATATAAACATTTGCCATGTTTACTCCAAGTTCGTAAAATTTATCAAAATCTTTATCTATCTTTTCAGTTTCATTTTTAATATTAGGATTTATGCTTTCAAGCTGTTTTAATGAATCCTTAAAAGTTGACTTACATTTTTCAGCTTCCTTAAAGCTGTCCATGTTTTTAGTAGCAGAAGCATCTGATAAAAATTGCTGAACCTCAATTACTGAAACATTTATATTAGATGAGTATTTTAATTGTTTATATGTAAAATTTCTTACTTTACTTATACTTTTATCATTATTATTAAGGAAGCTAATACTGATTATAATATTAAGCAAAAAGCATACTAAAATTACTCCAAATGCCAAAATTAATTTTGATCTTATTTTCAAATTCATATTGATCCCTCCTAAGATATTTATTTTTAATAAAAGAGGCCATAAAGCCTCTTTTCAACTCAATAATATATTTACATATCATCCCAATGAATTACTTCTGCATCCTTATCTATCACAGCAGACTTATCAAATAATTTTATAATTATAACAGCTAGAATAAAAGCTACTACTCCCCCTGCAATTTGAAAAGTTCTAATAGATGCTCCCATAGATTTTCCCATGTATCCTCCCAAGAATACACCTAAAAATATAAGCATTATTGGTAAAATAAACATCATAAAAGCAGCTAATAACATATTGGTCTTTTTTGTTTCTGTTTTTTTTGGTGATTTTTCCGTTTTTTTGTTAATTACATTCTCAAACATTTTTTCTTGTTCTGTTTTCATACAAACCACACTCCTCTGTGAAAGTTCCATTTAAATTTAATATTTTTTGATAAATAACTGTTAAAACTCCATACAATAATGTTACTGTATTGCTTGCTTTTGTGGAATTTTCAAAATTGAAATAATCTGCATAAAAATCACCTAAAATAAACTTTGTTCAATTCTAAGTATAATATATACTTTTGTGTATTACAATATCAGTATTTAGTAAATAACTCTAAAAGTTTTTTCTTTATTAATAGGCTCTATTTCTCTACAGGTTATATCTTCAACTTTAGCAAATCTATTGCCTTTTTTAACCTTATCTATAAACAAAATCACATTATCATTTATTCCCTGTACTTCTATCTGAACACTTCCACCTTCACAATTTTTTACCAATCCTGTTACCTGAAAAGCTTTTGCAGTATATTCTACAAAATACCTAAATCCTACCCCTTGTACTCTTCCAAATACTTCAATAAAATATCTACTCATAAAAATCTCCTTCCAACTTAAATGTTTATGTAAATATATTACACATAAATTACTACTTGTTCAATTATGCCTTTCACGTATAATTATTTAGTTCGCTATACGTAATCCTTATGCTATAATCTTAAATGTGAACTATAATATAATTAATCAAAGCTTAAAAAGGAGTAATAAACTATGGAAAACAAAACTGAATTATTAAAAGGAAATTTAATTCCACTTTTAAGCTTAAATAAAACTATAAAAATAGTATTAATTTTCATATTAATTGCTATTTTATTTTTAGAAGCTTTTTCAGTTTATATTGTAATTAAATTTAGTCATCCTAAATCAATAAATCTTCATCCTAACATTGAAAGCTATGGAATAAAAAATTATGAAAATGTAAATTTTAATAGTTTTAATGACAATGTGAAATTAAATGGCTACCTTATAAAAAATGGCAATAGCAAAAAAACTGTTATAGTATGCCATGGATATGGAGATTCTAAATTTATGGTTGGTGGAAGAACCCCTTCTTCCGTAAAAGTAGATGCTCTTCAGCTATCCAATATATTTTTAAAGGAAGGATATAACACTTTTTTATTTGATTTCAGAGGTCATGGTGATTATGCTGGAAGAGATGGTGTTACTATTGGTTTTAAGGAACAGCAAGATCTTTTAGGAGCTGTAAATTTTATAAAATCAAAGGGTATTGGAAACACTATAGGGGTTATAGGATTTTCTATGGGAGCAGCTACTGCATTAAGCTCTATAGATAAAACAAACGATATAAATTTTGTTATTGCAGATTCACCTTTTAGTGATTTAAAAACTTATTTACATTCTAATATGAAGATTTGGACAGGTCTTCCTGACTTTCCTTTCGTACCCATGGTACTATTGAATTTTAAGCTCATTTATGGAGTTGACTACAATACTGTAAATCCTGTGAACAGCGTTAGTAAATCTAAAATACCTATACTTTTGATACATGGAAAAAAAGACACTACAATTCCTTATACTGAAAGCTTAAAAATAGAAAAATCTTTCAAAAACAGTAAAAGCAAATTAGTTAGCTTTCCTGACTCAACTCATGTAGGTTCATATTTTATGTATCCAAAAAAGTATGAGGAAGTTTTAAAAGACTTTTTATTGTCAACTTAAATTTAATAATATAAAAATATTGCGAAACTTTGCTTCGCAATATTTTTATTTTGTAAAAAAGTAATTTAAAATGCTCCTGAATCTCCACCGCCTCCTCCGGAAAAATCTCCTCCTCCAGAAAAGCCTCCAAAACCACCATCACCACTGCTGTCATTATTATTTTTAGTGTTATTATATATATTATCATCTATACTGTCCCAAAGATATAAGTTCATGAGGTAATATGAATAATCATTATACATATAATAATAGTTAGAATCTCCTGAATTATAATAAAGGTTATTAAGTTTTTCATGAAACTTTTCTAAATAACTATTATCTATTTCTAAAGCTGAAGCATATATTAGAATATCTTCATTGTTAAGCTCATTCTTATATTCTTCATGGTTTGAAAGATAATCTAAAATGTATTTTTTATAAGCATTCCATTTAATTTTCTCATTGTAAGTTTCATTGTTCAATACTTGCTTACCTTCTATAGTAGTATAAAAATTTAGTCTTTTTCCTTCTTCCTTTATTAATTTTTCCCATTTTGAAAAACATTTTTTGAATTCTAAGGCACCTTCTCTAGAACTTACTTTTTCTTTAATATATCTTAGAGTTAAAAATCCATTTTCTTCATAAGCTTGCATCCATTCCACAAAATATTTTAAATGAGAATAATTAAGGCTTGTAATATCAGCATTTCTTAAAAAGCATAAGTCTTCTTCTTTATTTTCCTTTGATGCTTTTGATCTTAAACTTTTATCCTTTTCCAAAGTATAAAATCCTTTTTTGCATAAATAAAATAGTGTAGAAGGAATAGTAGAATTAGAAATATGTTTTTCATGATATAATAAATTTACCATAGCTGGAGGAACATCTTCTGGTTTAGTATTTAAAGTCTCTCCTTCAAAAAACCGAAATTTTTCTCTATATTTTTGAAGTGCTTGTTTGAACTTTTTATTACTTCTATTATGAAAAAATATAATTGAAGAAGCACATAATGCTACAATAACACCAAAAAAAACAAATCCAAAATCTTCTTTATTAGATTTTTTACTTTCTTTTAGATCCGTACCTTCATTATTATTTTTCATATTTTCTTTATAGGTTTTTTCATCAATTTTTAAAAATTCTGGTTGAAAATGAATCTTTACCCCTAAAATTGAAGTAAGATTACTTCCCTTTATATTAATACTACTACTATCATAATTCGTTTTAAATTCTCCTCCATCTACATAAACCCAATACTTAAATTTGTTCAAATCAAATTTTGAATTTTTTAATGATAAGTCAAGATTTACATCTTTAATTGACTTGCTGCTGTCAACTTTATAAAAATTCCAATAAAGCTCTCCAAATTCTTTATATCTATTTGCAGCACCTTGAATTGTATAATTAAGTATTAGAGTTTTCTTTTCATCGACACTTTTTGAAAATACTTTTATTTGAGTGTTATTATCAGACTCAATAATTTCATATGTATTATTTTTTGAGTTGCTGCCAGGAGAAATTGGCGTTACATTAGCATTTTTATCTTTCATGGCTACTTTTGATATTACATATCCATCAGTTTTATTTTTAGAAAGATTCCTATAAAAACCATTAAAACTTCCATTAAAAGTATAAGTTATCTCTTCTTGAACTTCTGCATCTCCTTTTTCTGTAATTTCTGCAACAGTATTTAATTTATCTATAGTATAATTTTTTTCCTCAGCAATAACTTTTGTAGGAACAATAAATATCAATAATACAAATAAAAATGTTAATACTACTTTACGCAAAGCTTTTCCCCCTTTATTTTGAATTTAGTTTTTCTAAAATTCTCAACTGAGCTTTTACTAAATTACCATCTTTCCTTATAACTGTCACACTATAATAATAGTTATTAATTATGTACTTTATTGTATCGCTATAGTTTTTATCTATACTATGTACTGATTCACCCTTCTTATTTACTAATACATAAAGAGAATTAACCTCCCTTATAATCAATTTTTCCCACTCCTGAAGCTCTGATTTATTGTTTATATTGAAAATTATACCTCTAGATTTCAATATTTCTATTAAAGAATTATATACATCATTATATTTTTCATTTTCCTTTTTAAACCTTTCTCTTAAATTTAGAAGATTATTAAATTTACTTAATTCTTCTTCAAGTTTAACCTTTATATTTTCTTTTTTATTATCCAATTCACTAATTTGTTTCTTTTTAGATTTACTGTAAGACCTTATGTATCTGGATAATAAACCATATTTTTTTTTCATTTTGCCCTCCTTGCATTTCTACTTAAAATTAGTATAAAATAACATAAGGGGGATGTCAAAATGAATAAAAGAGAATCAACAACAACTAACTTCTTAAAAGCTCTTAAAAGATTAAAATTATATATTATAAGATATTACAAGATTTTTCTAAAAAATAAAAATGCTATAGATACTATGTATCTTCCAATAATGCAAGAAAAAATGAAAGAAAATAAGAATTTAAGCTTAAAATTGAAAGATGTACAGTGTAAAAACCTTGTCCTAGAAAAGGAATTACAAAACTTGAAAGCCTCTGCAGCCAAAAAAAGAAAGCTAATTGAAGACCTTCAGCAATTAACTTTAATAAGATCTGATTACTAATTTCTGTAAATAAAAAAGAATCTAAAATGATTCTTTTTTTATTTACAAAGTTAATATCATATTTTAAAAGGATACTTTTAAAATATATTTCATTCACAATTTACAATGTTTAATTATTTTTTTAATTATATCTAAATAATGCTATAAATTCGCCGATATATATTATATTAAATAATTCCAATGTTGACAATTTTTAAAGCACTTATATTTAATTAAAAATTTTATTTTAATTCTATTAATCATACAAGCTATCATATATAAAATTTGCTAACTAAATAACTTTACGGAGGGTAAAAATGATTGAAAATTACATGGAAGAAATTATTAATAAAATGCTTCCAAAGGTTTTAAAAGAATATCCAAATATATGCACCTGTGAAAAATGCATAGATGATATAAAAGCTTTGACTTTAAATAAATTCATGCCTTTATATGTTGCTTCTCAAAAAGGGATACTTTATTCAAAAATGAATGAATTAGAATATCAATTTACAACAGATGTATTAAATCAACTTATTCAATCAATTAATAAAGTTTCTAAAAATCCCAAGCATAATAATATGGCTATAAAATAATTTTTATTATGTAAATAAAGCCAAATTTAACTTAAATCGTAAATTTGGCTTTTATGATCTTATAACTATTTAAATGGATTTTCATTTTTATAAAGCATATTTTCTGGTTGATTAAATGAAATATCCTCTACCCCCAACATTTTCATAGCATCAAATAAAACTTTTCCTATATGTTTAAAGGCTACACCTGCATGATGAGGATACCTTTTTGCTATTAATACATATCTGTAAAATCTCGCCATATCCTTGATTGCAAATATACCTATTCCTCCAAATGAATTAGGATTTACATCTATTACTTCACCTTGTGCAACATAACTTCTAAGCTGTGCTCCTGCTGTACTTTGAAGTCTAAATAAGGTTATATCCCCAGGTCTTATTACGCCTTCTAACGTTCCTCGTGTAATATCGGGTTCCTTGCCTGGTTCCAATTGTCTATGCATAATGCGTTGATATTTCATAGCTGCATCTTTCATACAGCATTTTGGAGTGTTTCCACAGTGAAATCCCATAAATAATTCGTTAAGCTTGTACCCTTTGAAGCTTTCAATATTATCATTAAACATGTCTTGTGGAACTGAATTATTTATATCAAGTAATGTTGCAGGCATTTCTGAAGCACAAGTTATAATATATTCACTAAGAGCTCCATAAATATCTGTTTCACAAGCTGCTGGAATTCCTAGAGAAGTAAGTCTTGAATTAACATAACAAGGTACCATGCCAAATTGCGTTTGAAATGCAGGCCAACACTTATTTGCAAACACTGCATATTTTGAAGCTCCAAGATTATTTTCCATCCAATCCTTTAACGTAATTTCATATTGTGCAAGCCTTGCTAGTATACCAGGATATGCATTTCCTTCACCTAATTCATTTTCCATTTCTTTAACAATATCTTTAATTCTTGTATCATCTTTATGATTATTAAATGCTTCAAATAAATCCAGTTCTGAATTTTCCATAATTTCTATACCTAAATCATATAAAGGCTTTATTGGTGCATTGCATGCTAAGAAATCTTGAGGTCTTGGACCAAAGCTGAAAATTTTAAGCTTGGAAATACCAAGTATAACTGTTGCTACTTGATGGAAATGAGAAATCATATGAGCAATTTCATTTGGCGTACCTATAGGATATTGTGGAATATAAGGATTTAATTTTCTTAATGCCAAATTATAAGATGCATTAAGCATACCACAATATGCATCTCCCCTACCATCTACGAGACCATCTGCTGCTTCCTCAGATGCTGCAGCATACATAGTTGGTCCCTGAAATTTTTGTGCCAATATTGTCTCTGGACCCTCTGGCCCAAAATTTCCAAGGTATACAACTAAAGCATTCACATTTGCATCTTTTAATTCTTTTAAAGCTTTTAAGCAATCCTTTTCATTTTCCACAATTGTCTCAACTTGAAAAATTTCAATTTTCTCTTTTTTGCAAGCTTCAACTACTGCGTTACTTCTTTTTTTGCTAAGTTCTATAGGAAAACAATCCCTGCTTACAGCTACAATCCCCAACTTTACTTTTGGAATATTAATCATTTAAATTCCACCCCCCATAATTAAAAATTCAACAAAAATATTATGTACAAGTTTATTATACTACCCATAACTTGTACGTACAACTATTTTTTGTTAATTATGCAGTATTTTTGTAATTGAATATATTATAAAAAATTTATTTTTCATTACTTATTAATTTGTTAGAATCAGCAACTATTTGTTGACTCTTTGCTTGTATTTCTACAATGTTATTTGAGTTATCTATGAACTTATTAACTTTGCTATTCACTTGTTTAACATTTTACTATCCTTGCTATAATTACTCAATATAATAACATTTTTCACTTTAATAAAAGTATTTATATGCTTTTGTTTCCTATAATTTTAACATAATTAGATATATAAGGATTATACACAAATATATTTAGCAAATTACATATAATGTTGATTTTCCTATTATATGGTCATATAATATATATGAATAATAGAAGTCAATATTCTGACATATTATTTTTATTACAGAATTAGAAGTATGGAGGCGTTATGTAAAAATGTATAAAAACAAAAAAATACTTGCTGTATTATCAACTGCTGCAGTAACAGGCTTGTTAATATCAACAATAAATTCAACAGCATTTGCAAAAACTACAGCAATAGCTGTAAATAGTACTGATGGTAAAATATATGAATACCAATATGATGCATTAAAAGCATCTTTAGTGTCTGAATCAATCCATGGATCAAATTATCCAGGTGCTAAATTGTATAATGATTTTCTTCAGAGGAAAATGACTGTTAGAGCTTATTATGATGATAAAAAAAAATCCTATATAGAATCCGATACCATATCTAAAGAAATAGCTAATTGTATGCAAAAAGGTACTTCTTTTGATTTAAATTCCTTTACTGAATCTGCTAATACACCAGCTATAAAATTGACTACTAATACAGTATCAACTGATAGCTTTGGTAATTTGTTAATTAATGGACAAACAGTATCTGAAAAACCTACTGTTAAAAGTGTAAAAGTAATTGACAATAAAACTATTCGTGTATGTTTCAACAAAAAAGTTGATTATAATTATGCCACAAATGTAACAAACTATAAATTATTGAATAGTTTAGATACAGGTAATATAGATATAAGTAATCATATTAGTGGTATTTACAATTCACAAAACCAGTCTGATACTCAAAACACAGATACTTATGATATAAAATTAAAAGATTGTAATCCATATAATAAAAATGAAGATTGGAAATTAGTTGACTCTAAATACACACTTGTAATAGAAAATATAATTGATACATCAACAATACACAATGCAATGGATACTTATACGTGCATATTAGATGCTAATTTTTCAGCTCCTTCTGTAACAGGAATGTATAAAAATATATCATCAAGTACTAGCAATAAAATTATTGTTTACTTTAGCGAAGCCATGGATGTAGATACAATTGCAAATAGAAATAACTATAAATTTATAGATGGATTAGGAAATGTGAATCCATTACCAGAAGCTGCAAATATAATAATTGGGAAAACTTCTAAAAGTGCAAGAATAGAATTTCCTTCCTCTTATCATATATCAACCAATACTACTCAAAAAACTGGTAATTCCAATGATATAATTGGCTTAACAGTTTCCAATGTCAAAGATGCATCACAAAACATATTAAAGGATACATCATACAAAGGCACAATTTCTGAGCCAAAATTATATGACACATATGTAAAAAGCAACTCCATTAAAGGTTATTATGATAAAGATGACTTAATTATTGATGTCTCATTTAGTGGGGAATTAGATGATATAACTTCAAGGGACTTTACATTTGGCGGTGTAAGACCAGATGCTGCATCTGTAGTTGACGATAGGTTAATACTTAGATTTGTACCTGAATCTTTACCTACTGCTTCAGAAATATCAGCTCATCCAGTAACATATGCCAACGGAAAAACTAATACTAGTCCAACTAAAATAGATATTATAAAAGCTCAAGGTCCATCTGCTAAACTTGTTATAAATCCTAACAGCCTAGTAGATGAAACTGGTGCTAGCGTGGCGTGTACTCTTTCAGATGAGCAATCTAAAATATATGATGATGAATTACCTCCAAGAACTGCTCCAAATTACTGGAGTGCAACAAAAGAATCTGATGGTGTAAATGTTTATATAACATATGATACTCCTCTCTACATTTCCAGCGGCCTAAGGCCCGATGATTTTATATTTACAAGCACCAATGGCAAAAATCTACTAGCCGACTCAGTAAAAATAACCGGAAATACACTTGTATTTAATTTTAAATCCACTAACGAAAATTATGCATTGTTAACAAACTCCATTAATGTAAAATGTAAAAATACAATTTGCCTTTTGAGTAACCATGGTTTATCTGGAGATTTTTACCAGTATATTCCTTCAAATGATGATTTATCTGGAAGAATTGTAAATGTAGCACAATAACATATTAACCTTGTAATTTAAATATAATATATTATACAATCACGGTTATTTTCTTTTAATAAAATAGGCACCAATTTTTTCAAATTAGTGCCTATTTCCTCTTAATTAATATTAGCTTCCTTTAAAATATTATTATATTCTTTTAAAGTCTTCATCATTTTCTTTTTTACATATTCTAGAATATTTTTATTAGAATCATTTATATTTTTATCATTAAATAATATCTGGATACAATCACAAATGGTGTTTACTGAATATATATGGAACTTTCCTTGTTCCACTGCTTCTAACACTTCTTCCTTTAACACAAGATCATCCACATTAGTATTTGGTATTATAACACCATGTGTTCCATCAAGACCATCAAGTGAACATATGTCAAAGAAGCCTTCAATTTTGTCATTAACTCCTCCTATTGGCTGTATTTCTCCTCTTTGATTAACTGAACCAGTTATTGCTATACTCTGATTTATTGGAATTTCTGATAAGCTTGATAATAATGCTAATAATTCTGCTGCTGAAGCACTATCTCCTTCTATTCCTGAATAAAGCTGTTCAAACACAATATTGGCATTAAAGGATATGGGAATATCCCTTCCTACAAGCTGCCCTACAAAACCAGCTAAGATCATTACACCTTTACTGTGAATATTTCCACTCATATCAGCTTCTCTTTCAATGTTTATTATTCCATTTCTCCCTGCAAAAGTTGAAACAGTTATTCTATGCTGCTGCCCAATTACACAATCACCATAATCTGAAACTGAAAGTCCATTAATTTGACCAACCCTTTTTCCTTTTAACACAGTTATATATTTTTTCTTTTTATACATGTCAAGAATTTTCTTTCTGATAAGTCCATGCATGGATTCTTGTTCCTTTAATGCTGCTGCAACATGTTTATCTTCAACAATTTCACTGTTATCTTTTTTAGCGTAATAATTTGCAATATCAACTATTTTAAAAAGATTACTCATAGAAGCAGAAAAATTATCCTTATTTTCTGCAAGTCTAGAAGAAAATTGCAGTAGTCTTTTAACTCCCTCTCTTCTTATATGCTTAAGATTATTTTCATTGATATAATAGTTTAGTAAACCTACAAGATTACTTATATTACCTCTATCCTTTTCAATTTCATTGTCAAATTCAGCTTTTATTTTAAATATCTTTTCAAATTCTAAATCATTATTTAAGAGTGCTGAATATATATAATTACTTCCAATTAATATTACTTTAATTTTTAAAGGTATTTCTTCCGGACTAAGTGTTGAAATAGGAAGTACCTCTATATTGTATTTTGAATTATTAATAGATATATTTTCTAGATTTATACATTTTTTTAGTAATTCCCAAGAAGAAGGTTGAGTTAATAGCTGCTGTGCTTTAATTATAATATATCCTCCATTGGCTTTATGCAAATAACCTGGCTTTATTAATGTAAAATCAGTAATAAGACTACCCATTTTATTTTCATATTCAATATTACCAAAAACTTTACCCTGAGCAGCTGAATCTGCAAAAATAACTGGTGCTCCTTCACTTTCACTATTATCAACTAAAACATTAACTTCATATCTTTTTAAAAACAATTTTTTTACATTTTTGACTTCTTCATTATTATCATCTTCTTCAAAGAAATAGGATATATTTTCAATTATATCTTTTTTTACTGCATTTAAATAGTTTATAACCTTTTCACTGCATCCATAACTATTCACTAATTCTTCTATTTTTTCAGAAATTATATTTTCAGCAATTTTATCATCTAAATATTTCAATTCACTTTCTAACTTTTTTTGAACTTGATTGCTCTGTTTAAATATATCAGAGGATATATTTCTAAGTTCATTTATTGAATTTTCTATAACTTTTCTTTCTTCATCTGTTAAATTTTCATATTCATCATCACTTAACTGCTTATCATTTTTTAACGCAATAAAAACAAATTCCCCTGTTGATGTCTTTTTTACTGCAAACCCTCTTTTTTTTGCTTCAATATTCAGCCCTCTGGATAAATCTAGAAGCATCGTTTCGTATTTGCCAATTATACTATTTTTCTCGTTTTCATAATTTTCAGAATCAAAATAAACTGGAACTTCTTTAATGATATATTTAATAAATGAATTCATACCTTCCCTAAATTTAATAGCGGTTCCTGTATTAAGAGAAATCGAAATAGGATTATTGGAATTTTCGAAATTGTAAACATAACACCAATCCTGTGGTGTAGGCATCTTTTTCGCATATTCCTCTATTTTTCTTACAATATATCCTGTTTTACCTGTGCCAGTTTTACCAGATATGAATATGTTATACTGCTTACTATCCATGTTTAATCCAAGTTCTATGGATTCTACTGCTCTTTTCTGACCTATTACCATATTATAACTTTCTACATCACAAGTAGTATCAAAATCCGGCATTTCCTCAAATTGAAGCTCTAAATCCTTTCTTGTCAACTCTGAATATTGTTTCATACTGTCCACCTCCAGAAATTATTCTTAAGCATTATTTATAAATTATATATTTCAATATTTATTGCCAAATTCCTGCAAATTCTCCTTAAAAATATCAAATAATTATAAATTTAATTGTACATTTCTATACTACATACTAAACAATTCAACTATATCTTCTTCTGTTAAACTTAAAAATTTCTTTCCATTAAAGGACTCATCTTCTATAAGAGATCCTATAAGTTTTTTCTTTTCTTCTTGCAAGGATATAATTTTTTCTTCAATGGTGCCTTTAGCTACTATCTTTATAACCTCTACTACCTTCTTCTGGCCTATTCTGTGAGCTCTATCTGTAGCCTGTTCTTCTACTGCTGGATTCCACCAAGGATCAAAATGAATTACTACATCAGCAGACGTTAAATTTAATCCTGTTCCCCCTGCCTTTAAGCTTATTAAAAATACTGAATTTTCACCTTGATTAAAATCATTTACTAAATTTATTCTCTTTTCTGAAGGTATGGAGCCATCTAAATAACTAAAACGTATATCCTCTTTATTAATTCTTCTTCCAATGTTTTTGAGAACAGATGTGAATTGTGAAAACACAAGTATTCTATGCCCCTGCCCTATACTTTTACTTAAAAGCTCTACTAGTGTTTCTATTTTGGCACTTTCGCCATTATAATCTTTTATTATTACTCTAGGGTCTAAGCACAACTGTCTTAGTTTCGTTATATAGGCTAATATCTCTATTTTACTATTTTGGAATTCAAAATCCTTTACCTTTTTCTTAATAAGTTCCATAGCATAATTAGCATAAGTCTTATATATCTTTTTCTGCTCATCATTCAGTGTTACAAATAATCTTTTTTCAATCTTAGAAGGTAGTTCTTTTATAACTTCACTCTTTCTTCTTCTAAGTATGAAAGGTTTTATAAGTTTATTCAATTCCTCTATAACTTCTGGGGCTTCATTAAGCCTTTTGTGATATCTCACACTAAATCTTTTTTCATCATATAGATACCCTGGCATTATAAAATCAAATATAGACCACAGCTCCATAAGAGAATTTTCTATTGGAGTACCAGAAAGCGCAAATCTATTATGTGCCTTTATCTTCTTCACAGCTGTTGCATTTTGAGAATTTGAATTTTTTATGTATTGTGCTTCATCTAATATACAAAAGTCAAATTCTAATACCTCATAACTTTCTAAATCCTTCTTTAATAAATTATAGGTTGTTATAATAACATCATAGTTTTCTATATTTTTAAGAACTTCCTCTCTTTCCGACTTTATACCATATGCAGCCCCCACCTTAACAGTAGGCGCAAACTTTTCAAACTCACTTATCCAGTTATATATGAGTGATGTAGGTGCTACAATTAAAGATTTACTTTCTATATTAGATACTATAAATGCAATGGTTTGAATTGTTTTACCAAGGCCCATTTCATCTCCCAAAATGCCTCCAAAACCTAAATATTGAAGAGTTTTAAACCAATTATACCCTACCTTTTGATACTTTCTTAACTCTCCCTTTAAAGCACTTGGAATTTGAAATTTCATATTTTTTATATCATGAAACTTATCTTTTACCTCTTTTAATTGATTTTTACCCTTTATGTATCTAATTTTATTTTCTTGCATAAAGCTTTCTAAGAAAATACTCTTATTTTTAGGTATTTCTATACAATTTTCTTCTATTTCATTATAAGAAATTACATCTAAAAGTTTTAAAAATTTATTAAGCTCTAATTCCTGTAAATCAAGATATTCACCGCTTTTCAATTTATAATATTTAAGATTATCCCTAAATGCTCTTAAAATTTCATTGGTCTCTTGTGGACTTATATCCGATATTTTAAAATCCATTTGAAAATAATCGTATTTTCCTGATTTAATTTCTCCCTTTATTCCTTTTGTACCTAAATGCTTTATTCCTTTAAAGTTTTCAGAATAATATACATCACCCATTTGTTGAAGCTTTTCAACTTCGCTTTTAAAAAACTTAAACATATAATCATCATCTTTCAAAAAATAAAATTTTTCATCTATTTCTTCAAAGCCCAAGCTTCTTACAATTTGTATAACCTCATTTTCCTTTTTAGAATCCCTATATATTATTTTTTCTTTATAGTCCTGAAAAATGTTAAACTCAAATTGCCCATAATTTACTTTTACTAGTAATGTAACTTTTCCTTCTTCTTTATCAAAATAAAAATTAAAACTGCACTCATCTATTACTATCTTATCTTTTATATTTTTAGATACACTTATATTATCTGTTAAAAGTTTAAGATGAGGAATTAGTTTTCTTAGTATAATTTCCTCCTCAGTATCCTCCATTGTTATAACTTTATTTTGGCTAAATATTTGAAGATATGGACTTATCTTATAGCAAAAATCATAATCTGGAAGATATATAGTTGTTCCATATAAAAAAGCCTCATTTTTAGAATCCAAGCTTATTGGCATTCCTCCTGAGGATTTTAGTATATATTCATCTTTTATCTTCTTTAAATCAAAATCTATAGGTGGAACATCATGCAAAATTTCCGTTTCCACAGTTCTATAAAAAAATCCTTCATTTAAGTAAACTCTATGTTCCTTTATAATTTCAAAAAACTCTCTAACAAAATAATCTGGAATATTTATATATTTTCCTTCTATAAAGTTCTCCCTATTCTTAGTAACAAGATTGTTCTTTTCCTCTATATCCTTTAGTGTTTTTATAAAATCTATAAGTCTTCTATCCTTTGTAGCTAATTTTTGATTTTTTATATTAAAAGTAAAGTTCTTACTATACTTTATAGGAATATTATTGTAAATGCATAATAATAATTGATTTATATCCTTTAAAACATAAAGACTATTAGAAGACATAAAATTCAATCCTATTTTAAACTCAACTTTAAGTTTATCAGTCCATCCATTTTTATTTATATATACTTCTATTTTTACTTTTTCCTTATTTTTACTATCATCTAAAAGCATAGATAGTATATTACTTTTTCTTTTGAATACAATTTCTTTATCGGATGCATTTTCATCTAAAATAGAATACTCCGCTAACCTAGGTAAAGCCTTATAAAATGTTGCCACCAAATGTTTGCAACAATAATTTTTCTTTTTTAACTCATTTTTTTCATAATCAAGACAACTGCAATAAGTAGAAAAAATGCTTTTTTTCTCTGTGTCTATTTCAATTTTCGTATTATATTCATTAAAAAGATTTTCTGAAATTACATTACCATCTATATGAATTAAATTATCTGAATCTGTAATATCTATAGAAGAAACTAAATCATTACTTAAAACTCTCTGACCTTTGCTGTAGTTATTACCACTAGTTTCTTCATTAAATATTTGTAACAACATATCTTCTCTTAACATATTTTCTCCCTAATAACTTAAATTTTAACCCTTTTATTATATCACATGACACAAATGTTTAAAATTTATATTATTAGGGATACTTTTATCATTTTACTAACTTTTCACTTTTTCTTCTTCACTGTATTCAAAATTACATTCATTTAAAGGAACTATTTTGGTATTTTTAACTTTCTTGTATCCGAAATACAATAATATAAATACAGGAATACATACATAATTTGTTATAAAATCAAACCAACTAAATTTTTCAGCTTGAAAAATCCATATGTTAGATCCAAATATAACAATTGTACAAAATATAATAGCCATAATAGGTCCTAATGGGTACCATTTAGCCTTGTATTTTAAATCTTCCAATTTTTTACCTTGAGCAATATATGCTTTTCTAAATCTATAATGGCATATACCTATACCTAACCAGGCAAAAAATGCTGTAATACCAGAAGCATTATAAAGTATATAATATATCTTTCCATCACCAATTAATGATGCAAAAAATGCTGAACAAGCAACTATGGTTGTAATATATAATGCATTCATGGGAACCCCTCTTTTATTTACCTTCGATAAGAACTTAGGTGCTTTACCTTCCTTTGATAAAGAATAAAGCATACGTGATGCCACATAGAGTCCAGAATTTCCACAAGAAAGAACAGAAGTTAAAATTACTGCATTCATAAGGCTAGCTGCAATGGCTAATCCAGACTTTTGAAATACCATAGTAAATGGGCTGTATGCAATATTGTCAGCACCACTTTTTAAAAGATTAGGATCAGTAAAAGGAATCAAAAATCCAATTACTAAAATTGCCCCCATATAGAACAATAAAATACGCCAGAAAACAGTTTTTATTGCCTTAGGAACATTTTCTTCAGGATTTTCTGATTCTCCTGCAGCAAGTCCAACTATTTCTGTTCCTGAAAATGAAAAACCTGC
Source organism: Clostridium sp. JS66 (assembly GCF_033561535.1). Taxonomy (NCBI): domain Bacteria; kingdom Bacillati; phylum Bacillota; class Clostridia; order Eubacteriales; family Clostridiaceae; genus Clostridium; species Clostridium sp. JS66. The sequence continues at coordinate 3,244,127 of NZ_CP131467.1, forward strand.
AACTAAAAAAACATTGATAATTGCTAATATACCACCCACAAAAGGTCCTTTTTTACCAGAGTTATCTGTTAATACCCAATTAGAAAATCCAGGTGATTTTCCTCCTAATATACCAAATATCATGAGGACACCTACTACAAGAAATATAATTATAGTAACAACTTTAATGCTTGCAAACCAATATTCTCCCTCAGCATAAGCTCTTGCAGATAAAATGTTTAAAGCAAAAATAATTATTAAAAAAAGTACGCTCCATAAAGTAGTATTTGTATTTGGAAACCAAAACTTAACTATAAGCGAACCTGCAACTAGTTCTGCTGCAACACATATAGCCCAACAAAACCAGTAATTCCATCCAAGAGTAAATCCTAAAGCTGGATCTACAAATCTTGTAGCATAGGTTTCAAAAGAGCCTGATATAGGTAATAATGTTGCCATTTCACCTAGTGATGTCATTAAAAAATAAACTAAAATCCCCATGATTGTATATGCAACTAATGCTCCTCCTGGTCCTGCAGTACTAACTGCACTTCCACTTGCAAAAAATAAACCTGTTCCAATTGCTCCACCAATAGCAATCATATTCATATGCCTTGCTTTTAAGCTTCTCTGAAGCTGTCCTTTAGCTTTTGTTTCTACATCTTTTGTTTCCAAATTAGTGTTCATAATAGCCCCCCAATCATTTTTAGCTTTTATAATGAAGCTTGTCTTAAAATTCTATACTTATTTTTATTACAATTACTTTCCTATTGGACATGAATATTCACAAATTCTACAATACTTTATAGTATTTTCAGGGCCATTAGGAGTGAGTTTTGATACTTCCATAGGCTCCATATTAGCTTCATTTTCTTTCATTTCTATGTTACATAAAGTTCTATCAAAATTTCCTATTCTTCCTGGAAGTTCTCTTCTTCCAAGCTTCTCTTCAAAATATATTTTTTTTGCAAAAGCACTTTTCGCACATTTTTCCCAGCATTTTATTTCACATGAAGAGCATGGATCATAACCTGAAGGACCATCTGATGGTAAATCTAAACTCAAACCTATTGCTCTTAACCTTACATGAGAACCATATTCTGGAGTAACCAATAAATTATTTTTTCCAATGCATCCAAGTCCTGCTACAACCGAAGAATCCTTTAAAAATATTCCTCCTTTTTCTATATGATAATTAAATGAATATGTATCAATTCCTGCATCTAACATAACAGCTTTAAATTTCTTTCCAACTTCTATAATTTCCTTATTTCCTATTGTATTATTAACCCCTTCAACCCAGTAATCCATTTTAGGATCATCTACAGGATGATGATAAGCTAAAACAACTACACTTCTTATTCCTTCAGGCCATACTACCCCTGTCAAAAATGAATCATCTTTTCCTCTCATATAAGTTCCAACACCGTTATATTCAGGCATTTTAGATACAACAGTAAAAGCTGGTGCCTTTTTTAAATCTTCCACATTTGCAACTCCTGCTAATGAAGCTCCACATTTAAGTGCAATATCAACTATTTCTTTTGAAGTAAATTTTTTCATAATATCTTTTCTCCTCTCCAAATTTATTAATATAAAAAAATCTCCTTGTAGATAGAACTACAAGAAGATCAAATTTCCATATAGCTCCTCATCTTCCGGTATATAACCAGCTGGAATTAGCACCATTAAATAGTAAATATTCAGGTTGCCGGGCGTCATAGGGCCAGTCCCTCAGCCTCTCTTGATAAGAAGGTTTTTTATTTAATTGTGAACATTATAGCAATATTTGCTATTAGTTGTCAATATATTATTTTTTGAATTTTAATTCTATTTTAAATTAGTGCAAAATATCATATTTTTCTTCATGCAATAATTTGTTATAATTTATATTAAAGTATACTTAAATTAGGAGCAAAAAATGAAGAATTTTTATAAATATAATAATTATTTATTAAAACAAAATATGAAGGACAGCTCTATATATTTGTACATATATTATTTAAGGAAATTCTTAAAATGGTATGAGGAAGTTATAAAAACTCCATTTGGAGCATTAGAAAAAAATACTGTAAAAAAATATATTAACAGTATTTCCTTAAATATAAGTGAAAGTTCTATAAATAATTACATTAATTTCTTTAAGTCTTATAATAACTTTTTAATAAGTGAAGGTATTCAAGAAAAAATGGTAATAGATAATTCTCTGAGAGTGAAAATTTCAAAAGTTAAAGTTAAGAAGAGCAATTATATAGATGAAAAATACATAGAAAACTTGCTTCAACAAATTTGCTGCAATGATGGAATAAAAAATTATACAATGCTCAGTTTAATTGCATATTCTGGATTAAGATCTGCTGAGATTATAGAACTTAAATTAAAAGATTTAGATTTTGATGAAAGGGTTATGAATATAACTGGTTCTTATGAAAGAGAGGTCCCTATGAACTCTAGTATAGAAAATTCCTTAAAGTTGTATTTAAAAGAAGTATACACCATGGAAGAATATCTTTTTATAAATGAAAGAGGTACTAAATATACAACTGCTGGACTACGCTGGATATTTAGGAAAAATTGTCCTTATACTAATATTACCTTATCAACTTTAAGGGACTTTTATAAACTTAAGTTAAAAGAGCAAGGTTACATTGCTAAAGAAATAGATGAATTACTTGGATATACTACAAAATATAAGAGCTATACAGATAAAAAATTAAAAGAAATGCTCACACCTTCTGAATTTGCAAAAATATTTAGTGTAGCTCCTATTACTGTGATTAAATGGTGTGACAAAGGCTTGGTTAAGGCTTATAGAACAGATAAAGGCTTTCGAAAAATACCTTATTCTGAGGTAAGCAAATTAAAATCTCTTCGATAACCATGCAATCATCTTATAATTGAATTTTTTACATATAATTTTTCGGCTTAATATAAGCACATTGCGACACAACTTTTCAGAGTACAATTGCCCTCTGAAAAGTTGTGTCACATTATTTTTTAATTGCAAAAGTTGAGTTATCTAACAATTTGTTACTTATAGTATTGTAAGCTTTCCACTAGTTTTTTACCATTATCTACATTTAATGTAGGATCTTGAATTAACAAATTATAATTAAATCCATCTTCACTCCATGATATAGTTTTTATAGGTTCTTCCATAGACATTCCTTTTTTTCCTCTTACAGTAATATCTTTTTCACCATCAATTTTTGTATCATCATTTTCAATAGCTTTATCATCATATGGAACTATAGTTGTAAGAATTAATTGATCTGCCCCGTTTTTTTCGTAAGTTTGATTTATTTCCTTATGCTTTACTCCTGGTGCATCCATATAAGTTACACTTTTTAGCTTGTACCCAGATGTTTCTTTTAATGTTAAAATAGGTTTTCCTGCTATTTTTTCTGCTTGTTTCATATCAATTTTATTTTCTTTAAGTTCACTGTTGTTATCCATATCCTCTATTTTAACATCAGAAGGAATATTTTGAGTAAATAAACTATTATCTAACTTAGGTGAAAATTTTATCTTTGTATATTCTATACCTGTTTTCGCGTTAGAACTTTCCGATGTACACTTTATAACAAACCAGCTGCCCTCATCTATCCAATAGTTCATATCACCTAAAATGCTATTTTTCTGTTTTGGTTTAGCATAAAGATGGTAAGTTTTAAATCCATTAATATTTTCTTCTCCTTTATAAGTTAAATCATGTGTTTTTGATATGCTGTTAAGTTGTTTCATAAGTATAGATTTATAATCATTATTATTCTCTGATAAATTATTTTCTACCTTCATAGACATAGCCTTTTTACTTTTTTCCATATATACTAACACTTTATTACCATCGTTAGTAAATATAGTTTTCCCACTAATATTAGAATTTGATTCATAACGTCTTCTTATTTTATTTGATGAGTTGTCTACCCATTCCTTTATAGCAGCTGTTTCATCTAATTTATTATTCTCATATATTTCCATCCTTGCTTCACCATAATATGACTTAGGTTTCTCATAAGCACTCATAGCTTTATTTATAACCTCGCCTGGTATTATTGTATCCTTCTTTAAACTGCTGCAACCTTGAAATAAACTTGTTGTTATTAAAGCTGCTGTAAACATTGCTAATATTCTCTTCTTCACAATAAAACATCTCCTTTTAATCTCTTACTAAATTTTTTAACCTTATGCATACATTATATAAATACTTTTTCTATTTTTATTAAACTTAATAATTTCTTTATAATATTAAAATTATGAATTTCAATTAAGGGTTCTTCCCATGCCGCATGACACAAAATAAACTAACAGGTAGGCTTATCATTTTTTTATATACCTAAACTTAACTGTCTATGGGTATCCAGCATACAAACATTGTACTGTTTCCTTCTGAAAATACTTTAACTTCACCATAATGCTTTTCAATTACTAATTTAACAATGCTAAGCCCTAGTCCTACACCATTCCATAACTTTTTATTCCTAGAATCATCACTTTGGTAAAATGGCATAAATACTTTTTCCTTTTCTTTATCTATAATGCCATAACCTTGATTTTTAACTGCAATTAGTAAACCATCTTTTTTCCAGGTAATTATTTTATTTTCTGTGCCTATTTTCAACCAATCTGGCATTTCATTATCTAGTGAAACTGCACTCATACATATATCCCCCTCTACAGGCGTATATCTTAAAGCATTTGCCATCAAATTATCTACTACCCTTGTCATCTGCCTTACGTCTACCTTGTATTTACCTTGAACATTTATATCTATGGTAAGTTTTATTTTCTTTTGTGCGCAGGATTCATCATACCCTGAAAACAGCATTTCGAAGAACTCTGAACCCTCAAGTTCTACAAAATTCATTTTATACTCTGTAGTAAGAAGATTGTACATCATTAAATCATCTATCATATTTTTCATATAATCACTTTTATTCAGTATAACTAAAGCCTTATTTTTATTATCCTTTATATCTAAACTTTCACCATTAATCATAGCTTCAGCATAGGCTCTTATTGCAGTTAATGGTGTTTTTAAATCATGGGATATGGCAGATATCATATATTCCTTAGATTTTTGCTGCTGCTCAATAATCTCTCTTTTCTCTTCAATATCCTTCTTCATATCATTAAAATGGCTTATAAGCTCACCTATCTCATCACTGTATTTATAATCTACTATGTTTTTATCTCCTAAAGCGAACTTATTCATTCCTTCTACTAGAAGTTTAATGGGCCTATTAAGTTTTTTGTTTAAAAGAAGTCCTACTGATATAAAAATGCACAAAACTATAATTATAAAAAATAAAACTGTAATAACGGTTCTATAATTTATACCTTGAATAAAATCTTCCCTTGCTATAGCTATTTTATAAAACCCTACCAGTACGCTATCCTTATTGAATACAGCCATTTTTAGCGTATATGCTCTAGCTCCTGTTTGTATTTTATATAAATCTGAAAATGCAACCTCTTTTGAAATAAAACCAGCTATATTATCATCTGAAGAATATATTTCCTGACCTACAGCATTGTATAATTCTATCTTTATAGAATTGCTGTCTTTGCTAGATATAATTTTTTTATCTTTTAAAGGGTATTCAGTATATATATCAGGATTGTCCAATTGTTGCTCATATGTTTTAAATTTATTCATAGCAGATATATAATCTGAAACTTGATTATTGTTATTATAATTACCTATAATTATATATAATAACAAACCTGAAATCACTGGTGTCAGCATAACTGTTAAATGAGACAATATAAGCCACTTTTTAAGTTTCATGTACACTCCTCCCCTAAGCTATTTAATTTAATACTTTTAATGTATCTAATAATTCCTCATATATTTGTTATTTTTTATACTTATCCTCTCATAAAATCTTCAATTTCTTGCAAAATTTTATAATCTCATATGTACATTATATATGAACTCTTTGTCTATTTGTTAGACTTAATAGTTTCTTTATAAATTTTAAATAGCAAATAGATTACTTTGAAAATGCTTCTTAACAACACAAAAGGCAAGCAGCTTTTAATTTTCAAAACTCCTTACCTAATTTAAACTTAATATAAATCTTGTTTCATTATTCACCTATTTTTAATTCTTCTTTTAGGGAGTCAATATATTCCTTAGCCTCAACTAATCCACACCCCGTAGTCTCTCTATATAATCTAATTGCTTTAATGGTTTCATGCTCTGAAATAAGTTTTTTTAATTCAGTTGTTAATTCATCAAATGCTCCAACTTTTCTAGCAATCTTATTTAAAGTTGCATTCATTCTCATATTGTCATTTCTCATCTGACTTATAGCAGCTGATATCCACATTATAACCCCTACAGCTGCAATCACCAAAACAATTTTATAATTCATAATTTTACTCCTTTTAATTTTACCCTCATACTTATTTTTTCTTCAGACACTTATTTTTAATTAACTTTCTTTCAAACTTTTAACTTGTTCCATACTTAAACCAGTTTTCTCTGCTATAGTTTTATCATCTAAAACATCTTTTAATTTTTTTGCTATATCTATTCTTTCTTTCATGATACCTTGCTGTCTATATTTTTTTCTAATCTCTTCTTCCTCTTCTGATTCTTTTCTATCCTCTTCCCAAATCCTCATGGCATCTTTATCAGTACTTAAATGTTTTAGTCCTTCTTCAGTTATTTTTATTTCCATTCCTATAACTCCAAATTTACCATTGTGTTCTATTTTTCCTGTTTTAATTAATTCTTTTATTCTCCAAAATATGTATTCATCTGAAATTCTTTCTTCACTTTTGCCTAATACCTCTCCTATTGTTCTTATGGGATTTATAAATTCTTTTGGTGTGTATTTCAGTATATCTATATCAAAATAATTTTCATCTACACTTTCTAAATTTCCATTTTTAATAACACGTAATATAAAATTATCTTTTTTTAGTAATTCCCATTTATCAAGAAGTTCTCTATATTCATTTAAATTCAGATTCTTTTTAGCAGCTACATACTTTTCTATGTCTTCTGGTATAATTTCTCCAGTAGACCTAGCCTTAAATTCAATTTTTTTATGTTTAATAACTGTGTCCTTTACATTTATTAAATATATATCTAAATTTCTATCCTTCAACAGCTCTAAAGCATATAACATTCCACAAAACTCTCTACTAGAACCATACCATAAATATAAAATATCACTATGATCTGCTTTAGAAATTTCATTATGAAATGTGCTATAATTTTCTTTTAAATCATCTATATCATAATCAACAACTGGCCTTAATTGATTTTCTCTCGTAAAAGTATTATACCAGTTAGTTCTTTCCTCAATATTTATTTCATCCTTTATAGATCCCTGTGAAAGATCATCAAGAAAAAATATTATCTCTTGATTACCTTTAAGTATTTTAGTACTAATAGCATGCTTAAAACTTCCTTCTGCACTTTCTGAAAAACACATGTTAATTATCCTGTTCATGTTTATCCCCCTATGACTTTTAATTTTGTGATATTATTTATTAAAACACGCCAGTTTCTATATTATAAATTTTTAACTTGCCCTACAGTTAAGCCTGTTTTTTCTGCTATGGTTTCTGCATCTAATACATCTTTTAATCTTTGGGCTATATTCACTTTCTCTTCCAGCCTACCTTCTTCTATGTATTCATTTATCATATACTCTTCTGAATTTAAATCTTTTTTACTATTTCTCCAAATACTCATAGCCTTCTCATCAGTGCTTAGATACTTTAATCCTTCTTCTGTTATTTTTATATTCATTTTAAGGCTCTCAAATTTACCATGATAAACTTTATCATATGTGCAATCAATTTTTCCTAACTTAACTAATTCTTTTATTCTCCAGATTATATAATCAAATGAAATTTCCACATCACTGTTATCTACTACCAACCTCACAATTTTAGCTGAATTTTTAAATTCTTTTGGAACGTATTTCAGTATATCCATATCAAAATAATTTTCATCTACACTTCTTATCCTTTCATTTTTAAAAACACGTAACATTGAATTATCACTTTTTAATAATTCCCAGATATTAAGAAGTTCCCTATATTTATCTGAATCCAGTTTTTGCTTTACACTTGCATATTTCTCTATATATTGTGGTACAATGTATCCAGTATCTCTAGATAAATATACATTTCCTTTATGCTCCACAACTGTATCTGTTACATTTATTAAATATATATTTAAATCCTTATTCTTTAAAAGTTCTAAGGCATATAACATTCCACAAAACTCCTGACTAGAACCATACCATAAGTATAAAATATCGCTTCTATCTATTTTTGAAATTTCATTGTGAAATGTATTATAATTTTCTCTTAACTCATCTGCACCATACTCAAGAAAATATTCATCTCCATTAGCAATTCTCCACCAATTAATTCTCTCTTCAATATTTATTCCAACTTTTATAGGTCCATGTGAAAGATCATCAGAAAGAACTATAACCTTTTGCTTGCTATCCAGTTCATTCATCTTAATAGCAATTCTAAATTTCCCTCCTGCACCTTCTGTAAAACATATATTTATTATATTATTCACATTTATCCTCCTATCAGCTTTCTATTTTAATTTTATAATAATATCATTTATTTAAACTTATTAAAATCTTAAGGTTACCTTAAAAATCTGCAAATATATTAAAGGAGGAAAAACATTCCTCCTTCAATAACCACCTTTATTTTCCGGTATCTATAACTTCATTAAACAATGACTTATTTTGTTCAATAGCTTCTTTAGAGCCTTCTACAAAATACATATTTTGTCTTAAAATCTTATCAAGCATATCTCCATAGCTTCTTATATCCTCTGGTGTAGTTGAAAGAGCTTGTTTTTCATACTCAAGCAAGTCATTTACAGAAGAATTAGTAAGATACATTGAATCACAAAGTGAACTTTCCATAATGGGTCCATTACTTTTTAAGTTAACATATTGTCTAACAGCACCTATAATATAATTATTCATTTCACTGTCTGTAGCTTTAAAGTTTTTAAGATAGTCAACTGTACCCTTAAAAGCTTCTAAAGTTTCTTTAAGGTTGGGATCTCTCATTGAAGCAAGTATAACTCTGCCATCAGATGAAAATGCACTTTGAACTCCATAAGCACCACCAGTTGTTCTCACCTTATTCCACAAATATCCCATATCCAATACATTTTGAAGTACCATCATTTTTCCATTGTAAGTATATCCTGCCTTTTTTAAATCTCCTCCTTGTATTACTGTTTGTACTTTTGCAGTAGAAGAAAAAGCAACATTCTTACTAGGCTGAGCAAAAGTATATTTTTGATGAGGAAGTATTTGTGAATTAATTTTAGGACTTATACGGTCTAGTTCCTTACTAAATACTTTAGCATCATCTTCACTTCCACTATAGCTTACTACAAGATCATTTCTATTAAATGCAAGATTACATGTATCCTTAAGATTTTTGGAAATACTGTCCCATTTTGCATCAAAATTGTTGTCTAAGTCCTGCAAAAATTTATAGTATGAAAGTCCTGTAATTGCTTCACTATATCTTCCACTTTCATTCATATATGCATTCATTCTCATAATTGCAGCACTGCCTGAACCCGATGTTAAAAGCATTTGTAGAGCTGATTTGTTCTGCTCAATAATTTGTTTTATTCTTTGCTTGTCCTCAAACTTGCTGCTATTTATGATTTCGCTAATCATATCAAAGGATTTTGAAATACTATCCTGTGGTACTAAAATCGATGCTGTAACTTTAGGATTGTAATTATCAGGACTTTTACTATTTGCTACTGCTGAAGGAACAAAACTTATATTTCCTCCTGTATATTGCAACATTTCATTTGAAAGTCCTTTATAATTATGTTCCTTAGTATCTACATTTCCAAGTAATGAACAAAGCAAACTTAAATATTGTAATTTATCTTGAGGAACCCTAGATGTATCAAAGTAAAAATTTATAATTGAAAGTCCATTCAAATCTGAATTATGTGTAAGTACCTTCATGCTTGATTGATTTTCAACACTATAATTCAAATTTGGCATTTCAGGTTTAACATCTTTAAGAGAAAGCTTTGGTAAAGTTTCAAGTGCTTCCTTGGAATCTTCAGTTTTCTGCCATACATTGAAATCTTCAGTACCTTTTAAAAGAGAAGCAACCCCTGTTTCACCAATTTGGCTCTTATAGCTTTCAAGCTTTTTAGCTATATTTTCAGCATTTTTACTTTCAAGTCCTGCTTCAGGTTTTAACACAACTAGTGAATGATAGTTATTTGAAAGTAAACATTTATTAATTAAATTTTGGAAATACTTATTTTGATCTGTTTCCTTAATTTTTTTCATAACACTATCTGTTTCAAAATACATTGCTGGATCCTTATCATATATCCATGTAGATAGTGCAGTCTGTGATAAAATGAATCCATTTCCACCAAGCATAGGAGTCGCAAGTTTTTCAGAGCGATTACTTATGTCATAGGATGCCATGGCAGATTTAAGAAAATCTTTATCAAATCCATTTTTTGAAATACTATCTAAAGTATTAAAAATTGTCTTTTGAAAAACTTCTTTTGAAGCTTCATCAGAATTAATAGCACTAATTGAAAATATAGGCTGAGCTCCTTCCATACTAAAAGAACAGCTTACATTTTCTGCAATACCAGCATCATTAAGTGCTTTTTTTAGTGGAGCATTATCTGTTCCCATAAGCAAATAATCTAAAAAGCTAAGTGCCACATTTGTTTCCTTATCATCTATATTACCTGTAACAAAATTTAGTGAAAGATATGTTTTCTTTTTTGTATCTCCATCTTTAGGTACAGGATAAGATACTACCTTCTCAGGAATATTAGATAAAGGTTTTTGAGTTTTAATGGAAGTGTCCACATTAACCTTATCAAATTTACTTAAATAGTTGTTATCAATGAATTTTAAATATTCTCCTACATCCAATTTACCATATAAATATATATAACTATTTGAAGGTGTATAATTTTTCTTATAAGTTGAAATTAATTGTTCCCTTGTAAGATTAGGAATAACATCTGGATTTCCACCTGAGTCCCACTTAGAAGATGTATCAGGGAAAAGTGATTGATTTATTGCGCTACGCAAAAGCCACTGAGGATTAGAATAATTACCTTTCATTTCATTATACACAACTCCATTGACTGAAAGAGGTGAATCCTTTGATGGAAGCTCATATCTCCAACCTTCTTGTTTGAATATATTTGGATCAGTAGTTAGTTTTGGATAAAATACTGCATCTAAATATACTCCCATAAGATTTTTAAGATCTTGTTCATTAGTACTTGCTACAGGAAATGTAGTATAATCAGTACTAGTCATAGCATTGATAAATGAGCCAAGTGATCCTTTAAGCATTTCTTTAAATGGAGATTTTACTGGATAATTTTTAGAACCATCAAGAACTGAATGTTCAATAATGTGATTCACTCCAGTATTGTCTGTAACAGGTGTGCGAAATGTAATATCAAAAACTCTTTGTGTATCATCATTTTTAATATACATAAGCTTTGCACCTGTTTTTATATGAGTAAACATCATAACAGTGGATTTACTCTTTGGCTCTTCCTTAACTGAAGTAAGTTGGAATCCATAATAGTTTTTACCTACTTCAGTAGTTGTAATATCTTCATTTGCTGCATAAACAGTTTGTCCTACAAATGCTATATTACAGGAAGAAAATAACATAAAAAATGCTAAAATAAAAATGCTAGATTTTTTTAGAAATACTTTCATTATCTTGTCCCCCTTATTTATATTTTTAATATATTTTTTCTCCTATAAATTTATATCCTGTCCCCCACACAGTTTGAATAAAGACTGGATTTTTACTGCTATCTCCCATTTTTTCCCTTATTTCTTTAATATGTACTGTTACTGTATTATTTCCATCCAAATCCATGCTATTCCATATGTGATGATATAGTTCTTCCTTTGAAAATACCTTGTTGGGATTTTGAGCCATAAGTTGTAACAATTCAAATTCTTTTAATGTCATTTGAATTTCTTCTCCATTTATAGTAACCTTCTTTTCTTCTGGTATTATAATGAGATCTTTTTTAAACTTCAAAGTACCATTTGATGGTAAAGTTTTGTCCATTTTTCTATATCTTCTTAAATGCGCTTCTACCCTTGCAGAAACTTCAGTTAAACTAAATGGTTTAGTTATATAATCATCTGCGCCAAGTTTTAATCCTTTTACTTTATCCATATCTGTTTGCTTTGCACTGAGTATCATTATTGGTATATCTTCATTAATCCATCTTATATTTTTACAAAGAGTAAATCCATCCATTTCCGGCAGCATTATATCTACCATTATTAATGCGAATTTATACTTCTTAAAATCCTCCAATCCTTCCTTGCCAGTTGATGACCAATTAACTTCATAACCTTCTTTTTCAAGATGTTCTTTTAGAATATTTGCAATTGCTTCATCATCTTCAACTATTAGTAGCTTTTCCTTCACTATTAGTTCCTCCCATACATATTAATTATATAGTTTGTATTTTGTATTTTATAAAACTTAATAATTTCTTTATAATTAAAATGCTTATAATAAAAAATATCTTTAGTATACATATACAAATGCTACTTTAAGTGAAATTATAACATATATTTTCCAATCCCTCAATTTTATTCAATTATTCTTAACTCAACTTTCGCACATACAAAATTTTAACTTAATATAATGAGTATGAATATGAAGCAACTTCTTTTAAAAACTTCAAAAGTTAAGTTTTTACTAAACAAATTCCATTGACTTAATTGTATACTTTTTCTATAATTGAGGAGCATATATGACTAATTTTCACTAAACTTGTTTAACCAGGAGGATATATAATATGAAAAAAATCAGTGCACTATTACTTGTATGTATTTTCATTACACTTTCTCTAACTTCATGCTCTAATAACAATACTCTATATGAACAAAATGCTATTAAAATGGATACATTTATGGATTTAAAAGCTTATGGTCCTAATGCTAAAATTGCAGTTGAAGAATCTTTGAAAAAAATAGATGAATTAGACAAAATGGCAAGCCCCAATATTAATACTAGCGATGTTAGTAAGATTAATAATTCTGCTGGTAAGAATTATGTAAAAGTTCATCCTGAGATACTAAAAATGATTAAAGCATCAATTCAGTACTCAAAATTGAGTAACGGTGCCTGGGATATAACCACTGGCCCTTTAATAAAACTATGGGGTATTGGAACTCAAAACGAGAGAGTACCCTCTGATTCTGAAATAAAATCCAAGTTAACTTTAGTAGGGTATGACAAAATCAGTATTAATGAAGCTGACAGCAGTATTATGCTTCAAAAGGCAGGTATGTCTATAGACTTAGGAGGTATTGCTAAAGGCTTTGCTTGTGACGAAGTATTAAAAATTTATAAAAAGTACAATATAAAAAATGGTCTTATAAACTTAGGAAATAGCAGTATATACGCTGTTGGTCAAAATGAAAGTAAGTCTCCATGGTCTGTGGCAATTCAACATCCTAGAAGTAATAGCAGTGATAATTTTCTTGGAACCATTGAGATATCTAATAAAGCTTTATCTACGTCAGGCGACTATGAAAGATATTTTATAAAAAATGGCAAAAGATATCATCATATAATTGATCCACATACAGGATATCCTGCAGATAATGGTGTTATCAGTGATACAATAATAGCTGATGGAAATCTTAATGATAATTCTATGATTTGTGACCTTCTGTCAACAACTGTATTTATATTAGGAAGAGAAAAAGGTATTCAATTTGTAGAAAACTTACCAAAAGTAAACTGTGAAATTACTACATCTGATTATAAAATATATACTTCATCAGGATTAAAAGATAAAATCGAAGATATAAATAAAGATTTTAAATACATAAAATAGAATTTTAAATATAATAGTTTCTATAAATTATTTAAAAACAAAATAAGAACATATTTTTCAACTTAAATTCCAACTTTAACCGCATTTATTTAAGTTTTAAAAATAATGTTCTTATTTATTGGCTTTAAAAAATAAATTTTATATGATCATTTTCTATCTTTAACTATAAATCTACAACATTTATCTCCATTAGTTTTGCACAAAGGTCTTTCAAAATTTAAATTAAACTTATTATATAAAACATCATCTATTTCACAGTATAATGCTCCAATATCTTCAGCTTCTAATTGTTCCCACATATCATGCATAGGACAATATGTCATATCACAAGGATTTTCTGGATCTTTTTCCCATGAAATTGATGGCATATCTTTTATCTTGGAAAAGGTTTCTGCATTTATTTCAAGTCCTTTTTCTTTAGCTTCTTCTAGCATAACTTCAGCTCTTGCTTCACCAAATTTAGTTATGGCAGCTCTAACTGCTTCTTTTCCTTTTTCTTCACCTAATCTATCTATCATTTCCTTTGCCATAAAATAATGCAATTCAGCCATAAGCTTCGCCATTCTTCCTACTGGTTCATCGGTACTTCTTATTTTGCCCATAATTTATCTTCCTTCCATATTATTAAATTATTTCATTATTTAAAGCATGATCATTATTCTGATTTTTTTGCAACTTCTTCCATACGTACTTTGCCAGCTTCAATAGCATTCATGATGGTACCTCTAAATGCACCTTGTTCTAAAGCTCTAACTCCTGCAATAGTAGATCCTCCTGGAGAGCAAACCTTATCCTTTAAACTTCCTGGGTGTTCGCAAGTTTCTAAAACCATTTTAGCTGCTCCCATAACTGTTTGTGCTGCCAAAGTTTGAGCCATTTCACGAGGAACTCCCAATTCTACTCCACCATTGGCCATAGCCTCGATAAGCATATAAACATATGCAGGTCCACAACCACTTATAGCCATTACAGAATCAATTAAATTTTCAGGCACTAAATAAGTTACTCCTAGAGCTTTAAAAATTTTAAGAGCTAATTCTGAATGTTCATTCTTTGCATTTTTGCCCTTTGCCACCCCTGAAGCTCCAACATTAACTAACATAGGTGTATTTGGTATTACTCTAATCACAGGGACTTCCTTTAAATATTTTTCAATAAATGAAGTACTTATACCTCCAACAATTGAAATTGCAAGCTGATTTTCCTTATGCCAATTACAATCCTGTATAAGTTCTAAAACTTCCTTTATAACTTGTGGTTTAACACATAAAAATATAATATCACAGTTATCTACCAAATAACTGTAACCTGTACTTTTATCACTACTTGAATTAACTACATCAAACTTTTCTTTAATATATTGAAGTCTAGAATCCAAAATATCCATAACATATACATCACAAGAAGATACAAGATCTGCTTTTATTAGCCCTCTCATTATAGCTTCTCCCATTTGTCCTGCTCCAATAAATCCAATTTTTTTACCTAAAGTGCTCATTTTTATCCTCCCTTATGTAATTATTTTACAAAAAATAAAGTTCAAGGAAAGCCTTGAACTAAATAAACAGCGTTGTCCTTATCTTTCAGCTTAAGCTGCAGGAATTGACACCAATGTATTATAAATAATACTGGTTGTCGGGTTTCATTGGGCCAGTCCCTCCACCACTCTTGATAAACAAATTTTCAATTTATTATTTGTATTATACTAACAAACAATTTCTCTGTCAACAGAACTTTCTTTATTTTTCATTTTCTTTTAATGTTTTGAACTTATTTACATTGTTCATTACATTATCAATCATATGCAACAATTTTTCAGAAGCATTAGCAACTTCCTCAGTAGAACTGCTTAATTCTTCAGCTAGAGCAGCTATTTCTCTAGAAGATGTAGAAATTTCTTCTGCAGAAGAAGATGAATTTTCTAAACTATTTATTATTATAGATTTTTTTATTATTAGCTTCAATGATAGATTTATTAACCAAACTTATTCCTGGCAACAACTTTTCAATATCACTAATTATTTCACTAAAGGAACTGGCAATACTATTTACAATACCTATTTGATTTGAAAATTGAAAATCTACATTTTTAGTATCAGTTACAACATTACTACTTTGTTTAGAAACATTTTTTAAAAGTTCACTAATATTCTGAGAGGACATTTTTGATTGTTCTGCAAGAATTCTAATCTCATCTGTTACAACACTAAATCCTCTTCCAGCTTCTCCTGCTCTAGATGCTTCTATAGACGCATTTAATGCAAGTAAGTTAGTTTGATACGATATATCATTTATTGAATCTGTCAATAAGTTTAATTTACTATTACTTTCTTTAATATCAATTGCCATTATATCAAATTCGTCCATCATTTTAGCCGTATTTTCTATACTTTTACCAAATTCATTAAAATTTTCTTTTATATAAAAAATGTCAGAAGCATGTTTTACAGAATTTTCAGATATAGTTCCTATTATTTTCGTTCAATTTATAATATCCTTAACTTGTTTTATATAATTGTAAATTTAAATATCTATTTGGAATAATAAATTATATGCTGAAAAATTACTGTTTCATCTGTTGTATTTCTATAACAGTGAGATCTATTCGCAAAATATCTTATTGCATCTCCATAGGATAGTTTATACACTAGACCACCTATCACTACTTCCATCTTTCCTTTTGCAACAACAATATATTCTTCTGTTCCTTCATTATGTGGTACAGATTTATGATCACATCCTGGTTCTAATTCAATAGTAAACACTTCAAATCTCCTAGTATTGTCATAAGCAAACAGTGGGTACACCATCATTTTTTTATCATTTTCTATTATTGGTTTAATATTATTATGAGAAACATAAACAATTTCTCTATTTTCTTCTTCCATAAAATATGAAAAAGATACATTCAATCCTGTAGCTATTTTCCATAATGTAGTTACTGTTGGATTTGAAATACCTTTTTCTATTTGTGCTAGCATTCCCTTACTTACTCCAGTAAGTTCAGCAACCTTATCTAGGCTCAATCCTTTTTGTCTTCTAATATTGTTTAAATTTTTTCCTATTATTAAATTAAAATCTTTCATTTTTTTCCTCCAATGTATTGTTTGTTATATTGTATATATGTATAATATATTATACATAATTGTTTTAATATTTACTAGAATGATTTAACATAAAAATAACAATTAAAGTTAAAGGAGGTAATCTTTATGTCATCTAATTTAAAGAAAAGTGCTCAAAAAGTTCAAAATGTACTCAATGAATTTGGATTTGAACTTAATGTAGTTGAGTTATCAGATTCTACTCGTACTGCGCAGGAAGCAGCAAATACTATAGGTTGCACAGTAAGTCAAATAGCTAAGTCATTAATTTTTAAAGGTAAGGCTTCCCAAAAACCTATCTTAATTATAGCAAGCGGCACAAATAGAGTAAATGAAAAAGTCATTAAGGAACATATAGGCGAAAAACTTCAAAAAGCAGATGCTGACTTTGTTTTAGAACACACAGGTTTTGCCATAGGTGGTATTCCCCCTATCGGTCATAAAGATTCTATTATTACATTAATTGATGAAGATTTAATGCAATATGATGAAATATGGTCTGCTGCTGGTACACCTAACGCTGTTTTTAAATTAACTCCAAAAATTTTAGTTGAAATAACAAAAGGAGATATTATCTCTATTAAATAATTATTAACTCAACTTTATCATATATAATTTGGGGTTAATATAAGCATATTGCAACACAACTTTTTAGGTGGAGTCCACATTGAATATATGGTGTATATAAAAGCCAACCGTTCATTAAGGAGCTCTAATGCCTAAAAAGTTGTGTAGTAACTATTGTAATTCTAATATGATAAATTGCTTATAATACATTATAATTATAGCTCTCCAGAAAAAAGTGTAGATTTTATAATGCTCATTATCTAGTTTACATATATTTCAGCTATTTTAATAGTATCCTATGTCACAGTCTGCAAAAATAATAAGTATCTTATAAGACACTTCAACATAATAGAAAGCAACTGCTTTTCAAACTAAATATATTACTAACAGCAGGCTGCGCCTTAATCTTTAGGCGTTGTAATTTATGATTATAAATATAATTTGGCTTACTAAAATTACTTATAACAATGTAATTAGATGTGTACACTTGAACTTGCTAGTTTGAATTTTAACTTTTATGCAGTGATATATGATAAGTGTGTCATCCCATTAGCTAAATTGTTTTAGTATTATTCTTAGTTCTAAGTTTTGGAAAGCCTTAGAACTTTAGTCCTGTCTGAGGGAACCGAGTTTGACAAAGTTCTTAGGCTTTCCAAAACTTAGAACTTTAGAATAATTAAAACATTTAGCCGTGATGACACACTTATCATATATCATGAAGTAAAAGTTAAAATTCAAACTTCCACTGTACCTTTATATCGCATAATTTTTAAATTGCAGAAGCAGAATATGAAAGAAATTGAAAATTAGTATTGACTATATAGTTATTATACACCTTAAAATCTTAAGTAAGCAGCTAAAAAGAAAGGAGCAGTATATTGAAAAAGTATCTATCAATAAGTGAAATGGCCTCAATACATAACATTTCAAGACAAACTCTTATTTATTATGACAAAATAGGATTATTTAAGCCAAATGATGTTGATGACAAAGGCTACAGATACTATAGTCCTTATCAGATTCCATTCTTAAGAGAAATTTGTTTTCTAAAATTTATAGGCATTAAGCTTGATGATATAAAAAAACATATAGAACATAGAAATCTTACTTCAGCTATTTCCTTATTGGAATACCATAAAGAATTTGTAGATGAAGAAATTAAAAGCTTGTTATCCATTCGTGAACTTATTAAACAAAGATTAAATGTATATACAAATGTTGATCAATTTAAAGATGAACTTTGCAAACCTATAATAGAAGAATTTGGTGAAAGAAAAGCACTATTTATTCCTTTTGAAAATGAAATATCTAAAAAGGAACTACACTTTACTAGTATGAAGGCATGCAATATTCTAAATAAAATCGGAATACTTTCTCCCAGAAAATTTGGTACTATTATAATGAAAAATCAATTAAATAAAAAATACATATTTCAGGGTGCTGGAGTATTTTCAATAATATCTTCTGATAATGATAACATGGAAAACATTATTACTCTTCCACCTGGAAAGTATGTTTGCATGTATAAATATGGGATGCCTTATGATACTAAGTTTTTATACCAATTAATAGAATGGATTAATGATAATAGTTATAAAATTACAGGAAATATAATTGATATGTGTCTTTTGGATACTACTTTTTATGATGAGAATACAAACGTTGACTTTTGTCAATTACAAATTCCTGTAGAAAAAATTTGGTAAATTTAACATATTTTAATTTTAGGAGGATTACATATGAATGAAAAAAACAAAGTAACTGATTTGCGTTCTGCCATAAAATTATTAGCATCAACACCAGGACAGTTAATTGAAACTAATGAGCCTGTAGATCCTCATGCAGAACTATCTGGCGTCTATCGTTATATTGGTGCTGGCGGAACAGTAATGCGTCCAACAAAAATTGGACCTGCTATGATTTTTAATAATGTTAAAGGTCATAAAAATGTAAGAGTTATTATTGGACTTTTAGCCAGTCGTGAGAGAGTTGGCCTTATGCTTGATTCAAAACCAGAAAAATTGGGATTTCTATTGAATGAAGCTGTAAAAAAACCAATTACACCTGTAACAATTCCTCAAACTGAAGCAGTCTGTCAAGAAGTTGTTCATTATGCAGATGATCCAAACTTTGATATTAGAAAATTGATACCTGCACCAACTAATACAGAAGAAGATGCTGGTCCATATATCACCATGGGCATGTGCTATGCTTCTGATCCAGAAAGTGGTGAATCCGATATTACAATACATCGTTTATGCTTACAAAGTAAGGATGAAATTTCAATGTACTTCGTACCAGGTGCTCG
The DNA here is from genome assembly GCF_033561535.1 of Clostridium sp. JS66. Lineage (NCBI taxonomy): Bacteria > Bacillati > Bacillota > Clostridia > Eubacteriales > Clostridiaceae > Clostridium > Clostridium sp. JS66. The sequence goes on from NZ_CP131467.1 coordinate 3,263,997, forward strand.
TCATTTAGAAGTGTTTCGCGAAAAAGCAGAAATTTTAAATAAACCATTGCCAATTTCTATTAGTATAGGTGTTGACCCTGCTATTGAAATCGCATCATGTTTTGAACCACCAACAACTCCTCTTGGCTTTAACGAATTAAGCATTGCTGGTGCCATTAGAGGATTACCTGTTAAACTAACTAAGTGTTTAACAATTAACGAAAAAGCTATTGCTAATGCAGAGTATGTTATAGAAGGAGAACTACTTCCTAATGTACGTGTTAGAGAAGATCAAAATACAAATACAGGAAAAGCCATGCCAGAATTTCCTGGATACACTGGACCGGCTTGCAGTGAACTGCCAGTAATTAAAGTAAAAGCTGTTACTCATAGAATAAATCCAATAATGCAAACTTGTATTGGACCAAGTGAAGAACATGTTAGTATGGCTGGTATTCCAACAGAAGCAAGTATACTACAAATGATAGAAAAAGCCATGCCAGGCAGGCTCTTAAATGTTTATGCACATCCATCAGGTGGTGGCAAATATATGACTATTTTACAATTTAAAAAAAGTAAACCAAGTGATGAAGGACGTCAAAGGCAAGCTGCATTATTGGCATTTTCAGCATTTTCTGAACTTAAGCATGTAATCTTGGTTGATGAAGATGTCGACCCATTTGACAGTAATGATGTAATGTGGGCTCTTAATACACGTTATCAAGGTGATATTGATACAGTATTTATCCCCGGCGTACGTTGTCATCCATTAGATCCTTCTCAAAATCCTTATTATAATCCACTACTTAAAGATAAAGGTATTTCTTGTAAAGTAATTTTTGATTGCACAGTACCTTACAATTTAAAAGACAAATTCCAAAGAGCCAAATTTAAAGATGTGGATCCAAGACGTTTTGCTCCAGAATTATTTAAAAATATAAAATAATAATTTTAAAAAACTAATTAAAAAGGTGTTTAAATTTATGGAATATAATCTAAAAATTAATAAAAAAAGACTAGTAATAGGTATGAGTGGTGCAAGTGGTGCCATATTAGGCATTGAAATATTAAAAACACTAAAAAAATATCCTGATTGGGAAAGTCATTTAGTAATTTCTAGAGGTGCAGAACAAACTATACTTGAAGAAACAAATTACAAATTAACAAATGTAATTAACCTCGCAGATAAAACTTATTCACCAAAAGATATTGGTGCAAGCATAGCTAGTGGTACCTTTAGAACTGAAGGTATGGTGATAATTCCTTGTAGTATGAAAACTGCTGCCGGTATTGCATGTGGTTATTCTGACAACTTACTTTTGAGAGCTGCAGATGTTACTATTAAGGAAAGAAGAAAATTAGTATTAGTACCTAGAGAAAGTCCCCTAAGTACAATTCATTTAAGAAATTTACTTTCCTTATCTGAACTAGGTGCAATTATTGTACCTCCAATGATGTCATATTATAATAAACCTGCTAGCATAGAAGACTTGAATACACACATTATTGGTAAAATTCTAGATAAATTTCACATTGAGGTAAATGGATTTAATAGATGGGGAGAAAACGCCATCTATTAAATATTCGGAGGTTAATAAGTGTACGATTTAAGTATAGAAAAAGGTAGAATAAAAATTAACTTAAAAGCTATTTTAATAGGAAAAGATTTATGTATTATAATTTCAGGCGGAGATAGCCCTCACATAGGTTCTGTAACTTTAAGTGTTCCTAGGCCTAGTTTATCGGATTTTAATAAGAATAGTGCAACAACATCTATTTTAAATTTATTGGGACATAAAGATGATGAAGCTGCAAGATATGTATCTCATACCATTTCTTCAAAATTAAATAAAAATGTAGTTGTAACTTGCGGTATTCATATTGACAATATAACAGTTGAAGAAATTAATATGGTTATGGATATTATAAATCAATTAACAAACATATTATTGTCAAAACTTTCATCATAGTTATCTGCTTAAACATACAAAACATTTTCTGGAACAAAATTATTTTTACAAAAATTACAATGTAATACACTCAATACTGCAAATAAATATAATTTAACTTAAAATTAAATTATACTTAAAATTAAACTTATTGAATTTTGAGTATAGTTGATGTAAAATATAGTTTGTGTTTGTCCAATTATGACAAATTATTCAATACTATAATGAAAATGGAGTGATTTTGTGGAAAATGGAAGTATGGCAAAAAAAAATTCATTGAAAGTCAAAATAACTGCCAGTGCAGTTGTTGTGCTTTTAGTAGCTATAGCAATATTAACTACTATAATTTTTTATGTTGCAAGTAACAAACTGAAGAGCGAAGTTGAACAGCAAGGAATAAGCTTAGTTAAAGAAATAACTTCAGAAATGGAAACTAATAAGGCTATGTCAAATCAAATAGATACTGTTTTAGGTGATAAAATGACTTCAGTAGGCTATTTAATAGGTCAAAATCCATCAATATCCGATGAATATTTAAAGGAAATAGCCTCAAAAATAGGTGTTCAAGAAATAGACATAGCTAATGCTCAAGGAATTATAACACATTCTAATATGCCTGCTAATATTAATTTCAATTACAAAGATAACGCCAATGTGCAAGCAATATTGAAAGGAAAGCAGGAAAAAGCTGTAGAAGCTATAAGAAAAAGTTCATATATAGGTGATGGTAACTATTATAAATATGGTGAAGTAGCCATACCTGGCGGCGGAATAGCTCAAATAGGTATTATAGCAAACGAAATAGCAAAACTTAATGATTCTATAAGTGAACAAAATCTTGTTAACAGATTATTAAAAGGTTCAAATATAGTTTATGCTGCTACTATGGATAAAAATGCAAAGGTTACTGCCCATAGTGATAAGAGTAAAACTGGAACCATTTTAGCAGATACAGGAAGTAAATCTGCAATTCAAGAAGGAAAAATAAGTTCTTATGTGAAAAGTTATAATGGACATGGAGTGTATGATATTACAATCCCATTACATAGTGGTGAAAATGTAGCAGGAGCTGTACAAATAGGAATTTCCTTGGCAAGCCAAAATGCAGCATTAAGAAACATAGCTATAATCTCCTTAGTGGTAGCATTATTGGCAGTTATACTAGGAGGATTTATAATAATAACAATAGTATCTAATAATCTAAAGCCTTTAGCTAAACTTGCTGAAGTTGCAGAAGAAGCAGCAAAAGGAGACCTTACTAAATCCGTAGAAATTAAGTCACAGGATGAAATAGGAATGGTAGCTGCAAGTTTTAACAACATGATTGAAAACTTAAGAAATATTAATAATAAGATAAATAACATGTCACAAAATATTGCAGCATCATCAAGCAATCTTTTGTCATCTGCACAGCAAGCAGCAGAAGTATCAGAAGAAATCTCAAGCTCCACAGAAGAAGTTGCTGATGGTGCAGAAAAACAAGTTAAAGCTACAGAGGAAATATCTATTTCCTTAAAAAAAGCTGTAGATAATATGACATCTATAAGGGATCAAGTTAAATCAGTAGTAGAGTTTTCTGAAAATACAAGCAATCTTGCTTCTGATGGAAGAGACAAAATGAATAGTATGGTAACCCAAATAGGTGTCATAAAAGATAGCGTTCTTTATTCATCAAAGGTAATTATAGAACTTCAAGAAACTTCTAAACAAATAGGAAATATAGTAGAACTTATAGATGGTATAGCTGATCAAACTAATTTACTTGCTTTAAATGCCTCAATTGAAGCAGCCAGAGCTGGAGAAGCTGGTAAAGGCTTTGCTGTAGTTGCTGATGAAGTAAGAAATCTTGCAGAAGAATCAATGAAATCTTCTAATAATATAAAAGAATTAATAGCTGCAACTCAAAGTAAAACAGAAAAAGCTCTTTCCTCCATCGAAGAAGGAACTAAGGAATCCATAAGAGGAGAAGAAATTGTAACAGTAGTAGGAGAATCTCTACACGAAATACTAAAATCCTTTAATGATACAAAAGAGTACCTTGAAAAAGTTAATTTGATGGTAGAAGAATCAACCAATAGCATAAATCAAGTAAATGAAAATGCAGATGAAATTCAAAATATATCTACAAACACTGCTGCAAGTACAGAAGAAATAGCAGCATCTACTCAAGAACAATCTGCTGCACTTCAAGAAATATCCCGTAATGTGCAAGATCTTTCAACTTTAGCGGGAGATTTGGAAAACAGTATAAAGATATTTAAACTTTAGAAAATTATACTGTTAATATCAATAATGTAAAAAACTTCACCCTGTAAGATAGACATATACTAGTGCTATCCTGCAGGGTGTATTTTATACATTTTTTAGTATAATTACTATTTCTCTCTCATCAAAAAACATTTACATACATTTGTTTTATTTCACTTATTAGTGGATACCTTGGATTTGCTCCTGTACATTGATCATCAAAAGCTTCTTCTGACATTTCATCTAAAGTATCATAAAATCTTTTTCGTGTAACTCCTGCTTGCTCTATAGTCTTTGGAATATTTACCTTTGATTTCAATTCATCTATGGCCTCTATTAATAATTTAATTTTTTCATCCTCAGTATCTCCACCTAAATGTAGATAATCAGCTATTCTAGCGTACCTCCATTTAGCATTTGGATATTTATATTGAGGAAATGCTGTCTGCTTTACTGGAGCATTCACTGCATTAAACTTTATTGTTTCATTTATTAATAACCCATTAGCAATTCCATGAGGTATGTGGTGCATTGCTCCTAATTTATGAGCCATAGAATGACATACTCCCAAAAAAGCATTAGCAAAAGCCATACCAGCCATTGTTGAGGCATGAGCCATTTTTTCTCTTGCTTTTATATTAGTAGTACCTTCTTCATAAGCTTGAGGTAAATATTTAAATATCAATCTAATGGCTTCTAGTGCTAAACCATTAGTATACTCTGATGCAAGAACTGATACATAAGCTTCAATAGCATGAGTTAATGCATCTATACCTGATGCTGCTGTTAATCCTTTTGGCATATTCATCATAAGCTCAGCATCAACTATAGCCATATTGGGAGTTAATTCATAATCAGCTAGTGGATATTTAACCCCTGTTTTTTCATCAGTTATTACTGCAAATGGAGTTACTTCCGAACCTGTGCCGGCTGAAGTTGTAACAGAAATCATCATTGCTTTTTCACCCATCTTAGGAAAAGCATATACTCTTTTTCTTATGTCCATAAATCTCATAGCCAGGTCTTCAAATCTTACTTCTGGATGTTCATACAGTACCCACATAATTTTAGCTGCATCCATAACTGATCCACCACCAACTGCTATAATAGTATCTGGATTATAATTCATCATTTCCTTAGCACCCTTTCCAGCTGTCTTTAAAGTTGGATCTGGCTCTACATCTATGAACACTTTAAAATCAATATCTATTTCCTCAAGAATAGATACAACTTCATTAATATATCCTAATTGATAAAGTACCTTATCTGTAACTATAAATACCTTTTTCTTATTCATATCTTTTAACTCTCTAAGAGCCACAGCTAAACTGCCATATTTAAAATAAATCTTTTGTGGAACCCTAAACCAAAGCATATTTTCTCTCCTCTCAGCTACACTCTTTACATTTAGTAAATGTTTTGGTCCAACGTTTTCTGCTATAGAATTTCCACCCCAAGAACCACATCCTAATGTTAATGAAGGTGCTAATTTAAAATTATATAGATCTCCAATAGCTCCTTGTGATGAAGGCATATTTACTATTGTTCTTCCTGTTTTCATTGTTATACCAAACTTTTTTATTTTATCCTTTGATGTCATAACATCTGCATATAACACTGATGTATGACCGAACCCACCTAATTCTACAAGTCTTTCTGCCTTAAGTAGAGCCTCATCAAAATTTTTAGCTTTATACATAGCTAAAATTGGTGATAATTTTTCATGAGCAAAAGGTTCCTCAAGTTCTACCGATTCTACTTCTCCTATAAGTACTTTAGCCGTTTTAGGGACTTCAATTCCAGCAACTTCACCTATTTTATAAGCTGGTTGACCAACAATATTAGAATTTATACTTCCATTTATTAATATTATTTTTTTCACTTTGTCTACTTCGTTTTTATCAAGTATGTATGCTCCCCTCTCATAAAATTCCTTCTTAACTTCATCATATATTGATTCCAATACTATTACTGACTGTTCAGAAGCACAAATCACTCCATTATCAAAGGTTTTTGAAAGCAATATTGAATTCACTGCCATTTTTATATGTGCAGTTTCATCAATTATAGCTGGTGTATTTCCAGCACCAACGCCTATTGCTGGCTTACCTGATGAATAAGCAGCCTTTACCATTCCAGGACCTCCAGTTGCAAGTGTTAAATCGCATTCTCTCATCACTATTTGTGAAAGTTCAATGGATGGTTCATCTATCCATGAAATAATGTCTTCTGGAGCCCCAGCATTAACTGCTGCTTCAAGTATTATCTTAGCTGCAGCTATAGTTGAATTCTTTGCTCTTGGATGTGGTGAAAATATTATACCATTTCGAGTTTTTAAAGCTATTAGCGCCTTAAATATTGCTGTTGATGTTGGATTGGTAGTTGGGACTACTGCTGCAATAACTCCTATTGGCTCTGCAACTTTAGTTATACCAAAAGCTCTGTCTTCTTCTAATATTCCACAGGTTCTTTCATCCTTGTACTTGTTATATATATATTCTGAAGCAAAGTGATTTTTAATAACTTTGTCTTCCACAATTCCCATTCCACTTTCTTCTACTGCCATTTTTGCAAGTTTTATTCTAGCATTATTAGCTGCCATAGCTGCTTGCCTAAAAATTTCATCTACTTGTTCTTGAGTATAATTAGAAAACTTTCTTTGAGCAAGCTTCACTTCCTGTAATTTTTTCATTAATTCTTCAACATTGCTTACTTTCACAGTAACACCTCTTTCACAATAAAAAATTGTAATCTCATTTTCTACTTAAATGTAAGATAAAATTATCATGTAAATGAATAAATTTTAATTAATACAAATTTATTGTTTCTCTCCTTATTTGTTGTTATTCATTTAAAGAACAACAAAAATGGTGTTTTAAAATTTCTTTAAAACACCATTTTATATTCACTTATTTATTTTTTCTTTTTTCTTTAGTTACTGCAACTTCCTTAAGTGCTGCAGTTTTATCAAAAACATTTATATATATTTGTTTAAGTTCGCTTATTAATGGATATCTTGGGTTAGCTCCTGTACATTGATCATCAAAAGCTTTTTCTGACATATCATCAAGAGTTGCATAGAAACTTTCTTCAGTAACTCCAGCTTCTTTTATAGTCATTGGCATATTAACCTTTGCTTTTAAATCATCTATAGCATTAATTAATAATTGAACTTTTTCATCATCTGTTTTTCCACCTAATCCTAAGAAGTTAGCAATTTTAGCATATCTAGCTTTAGCATTTGGATATTTATATTGTGGGAATGCTGCTTGTTTTCTTGGATTATCTACTGCATTAAATTTAATAACTTCATTTATTAATAATCCATTAGCAACTCCGTGTGGTACGTGATGCTGTGCTCCTAGCTTATGTGCCATTGAGTGACATACTCCTAAGAATGCATTAGCAAACGCCATACCAGCAATACATGAAGCATGACCCATTTTTTCTCTTGCTTCTTTATTAGTTGGACCTTCGTTATATGCAAGTGGTAGATATTTAAATATTGTTTCTATAGCTTCTAATGCTAATCCATTTGTAAACTCAGAAGCCATTATTGATACATACGCTTCAAGAGCATGTGTTAATGCATCTATACCTGATGCAGCCGTTAATCCTCTTGGCATACCCATCATTAATTCTGCATCAACTATAGCCATATTAGGAGTTAAAGCATAGTCAGCTAATGGATATTTCTGTCCTGTTTTTTCATCAGTAATAACTGCAAAAGGAGTAACTTCTGAACCAGTACCAGCTGATGTTGCTACTGATATCATCATAGATTTTTCACCCATCTTAGGGAATGTAAATACTCTCTTTCTTATATCCATAAATCTCATAGCAAGGTCTTCAAAGGCTACTTCTGGATGTTCATACATTACCCACATAATTTTAGCAGCATCCATTGCTGATCCACCACCTACAGCTATAATTGTATCTGGTTCAAAACTTAATAACTGTTCAGTACCTTTTTTAGCTGTAGCTAAAGTTGGATCTGGTTCAACATCTGTGAATATTTTATAAGCAACACCTATTTCATCAAGAACTTTTGTAACTTTATCAACATATCCTAATTGATAAAGAACTTTATCTGTTACTATGAATGCTTTCTTCTTATTTAATTCTTTAAGTTCTTTTAATGCAATCGGAAGGCATCCATATTTGAAGTAAACTTTTTCTGGAACTCTAAACCAAAGCATATTTTCTCTCCTCTCAGCTACACTCTTAACATTTATTAAGTGTTGTGGTCCAACGTTTTCCGATACAGAGTTTCCTCCCCATGTACCGCAACCTAATGTTAGTGAAGGATTCAACTTAAAGTTAAATAAATCACCTATACCACCGTGTGATGAAGGAGTATTTATTAATGTTCTACAAGTCTTCATAGTAGCAGCGAATTTTGCTATTTTATCTTTTTCTTTCATATCATCCACATATAATGATGAAGTATGTCCATATCCACCGTGTTCAACAAGTATTTTAGCTTTTGCAAGTGCATCTTCAAAGTTTTTACCTCTGTACAACCCTAAAACAGGAGATAACTTTTCATGTGCAAATGGTTCTTCAAGTCCAACTGACTCAACTTCACCTATAAGAACTTTAGTTGTTTCAGGTACTTTTACTCCTGCAAGTTCAGCTATTTTGTAAGCAGGTTGTCCAACAATTTTAGCATTTAAAGCTCCATTTATTAATATTACGCTTCCAACCTTAGACACTTCATCTTTCTTTAAAATATAAGCCCCTCTATCTTCAAATTCCTTTTTCACCTTATCATATACTGAATCAACCGCTACAACTGATTGTTCAGAAGCACAAATCATACCATTATCAAAAGTTTTTGAAAGAAGTATTGAGTTTACTGCCATTTTAATATCAGCCGAATCATCAATTATAGCTGGTGTATTACCAGGACCAACACCTAATGCTGGTTTACCTGATGAATAAGCAGCTTTCACCATTCCTGGACCACCTGTTGCAAGGATTATATCAGCTTCTTTCATTACTACTCCTGAAAGTTCAACTGTTGGTTCATCTACCCATCCAATTATTCCTTCTGGAGCACCAGCTTTAACTGCCGCATCAAGTACTATCTTAGCTGCAGCTATAGTACATTTTTTTGCTCTTGGATGAGGTGAAAAAATTATACCATTTCTAGTCTTTAATGCTATTAAAGCTTTAAAGATTGCCGTGGATGTTGGATTTGTTGTTGGAACAACCGCAGCAACAACTCCTATTGGTTCTGCAATTTTAGTAAGACCAAAGGCTTCATCTCTTTCTATAACACCACAAGTTTTTAAGTCTTTGAACTTGTTATATATGTATTCTGAAGCAAAGTGATTTTTAATAACTTTATCTTCAACTATTCCCATTCCACTTTCTTCTGCTGCCATTTTAGCAAGCGGAATTCTAGCATTATTTGCTGCTATAGATGCTTGTCTAAAAATTTCATCAACTTGTTCTTGAGTGTAAGTAGCAAATTTCTTTTGAGCACTTCTTACTTCTGCCATTTTTTTCATTAATTCTTCAACGTTTGTAACTTTCATCAAGGACACCTCTTTCTTATTTTTAACAAAATATTTTCAGAATAGTCTTTTAATTAAAAGTAATGTGTTTTACTTTAATTCATTTTTATGATTTTTGCTTTTTTATGACATTTATTTTGCTGTTTATTATTATGCATTATAGTTTATTATTTGTCAAATATTTTTTTATTTTTTTGAAAAAAACATTGTTTTTGTATATTTTTCTACAAATTACGTCTATTTTTTACTTTTTTATCGTTATTTTTTTAACAATTGTAATGTCCACTATAGGTAATATTTATCACTTTTATGCATTTTTTGTAATAGTAATAATGACTATTATTCGTGTATTTTATTCATTTTTCTGTATTCTTGAATAATTTCATTTTACATATTCGTAAAAACATGTTTAACAAAGATTCTATATTTTCTTGATATTTATTGTTATTTTTTAATTTGTTTGTATATAAAATAACGACTATACTAAAGCAAAATAGAGCTGCAATTGATTTCAACTGCAGCTCATTGCTAATTTTAAGATATCACTAATATATTAAGCCATCTTCAATTCTTCAACAAACTTTCTTACATGGCTTATTATGTCTTCTTTATTTTTTCCATTTTCTATTTTTTTAATTACTGCACTTCCTACAATTATTCCTTCACAATATGGTTTAAATCCTGCAGCCATTTCTGATGATGATATTCCAAAACCCAATGCTTTAGGAAGATTTGTATATTCTGAAATTGTATTCATGTACTCTTTCACGTTTGTACTTATATCATTTCTTACACCTGTAACTCCATTTACAGAAACACAATATACAAAACCTCTGGCATCTTTAACAATATTTTTTATCCTTTCTTTAGACGTAGGTGCTACAAGAGGAATAATATCCACGTCATATTTTTCTCCTATAGTTATAATATCCTTTCTTTCCTCTATAGGGAGGTCAGGTATTATAATACCATCTATGCCGCTCTCATTAGATTCTTTCATAAATTTCTCCATACCATATTTAAATATTGAATTGTAATAAACAAGATATACTAGAGGAATTTGTGTTTTTTTTCTTATTCTTTTTACTGTATCCATTATCTTTACTATTTTAGCTCCATTTTTAAGTGCTCTATTTGAAGACGCTTGTATTGTAACTCCATCAGCCAAAGGATCTGAATAAGGTATTCCAAGTTCTATTATATCTGCTCCAGCTTCTTCCATAGCAAGTACAATATCTATAGTAGTATCTAAATCAGGATCTCCAGCTGTTATAAATGGTATTAATGCCTTTTCTCCATTTTTTCTTAATTCATTAAATTTTAAATCTATTCTATTCATTACAATTCTACCCCCATTACATTTGCTATAGTGTTTATATCCTTGTCTCCTCTTCCAGATAAATTAACAATAATGATATTATCCTTATTGAGCTTAGGTGCTAATTTCATTACATAAGCTATTGCATGAGAACTTTCAAGAGCTGGTATTATTCCTTCAATATGCGATAAATAATTAAAAGCTTCTAGTGCTTCTTTATCCGTCACAGCTTCATAACTTGCTCTTTTACTATCATAGTAATATGCATGTTCTGGACCTACCCCTGGATAATCAAGCCCTGCAGATATTGAGTAGGCTGGAAGTATTTGTCCATCTTCATCCTGTAATACATAAGTCATCATGCCATGTATCACTCCTATAGAACCTTTTGATATAGTAGCTGCATGTTCATCTGTATCCAAACCTCTACCAGCGGCTTCTACTCCTACTAATTTTACAGAAGTATCGCATACAAAGGGATAAAAAATTCCCATAGAATTACTTCCACCACCAACACAAGCAACCACATAATCAGGTAACTTGCCTTCTTTCTCTAATATTTGTTTTCTAGCTTCATCCCCAATTACCCTTTGAAAATCTCTAACCATAGTTGGATATGGATGTGGTCCCATTACAGAACCAATTACATAAAATGTATTATCTATATTTGATACCCAATCTCTCATAGCTTCATTTACTGCATCCTTAAGAGTACCTGTACCTGTGGTTACTGAACTTACTTTAGAACCTAATATCTTCATTTTAAATACATTAAGAGCTTGCCTTTCAATATCCTCTTTTCCCATAAATATTTCACATTCCATACCAAACATAGCCGCTGCTGTAGCTGTAGCCACACCATGTTGACCAGCACCTGTTTCAGCTATAACTCTCTTCTTACCCATTCTTTTAGCAAGTAAAACTTGTCCTAAAGCATTATTTATTTTATGTGCTCCTGTATGATTTAAATCTTCCCTTTTAAGATATATCTTAGCTCCTCCTAACTCCTTAGTTAAGTTCTTTGCAAAATACAATGGATTTTCCCTTCCTACATAATCTTTAAGATAATACTTATATTCATTCATAAATTCTTTATCTTGTACCGCTTCATTAAATTCTCTTTCCAACTCTATAAGAGCATTCATTATAGTTTCTGGTACATATTGTCCTCCAAATTTTCCAAATCTTCCATTCATAAAAATTCCTCACTTTCATTTATGTTTATATTAAATTTCTTTTCCTATACCATGTTTTCTAACTTTATCTATGAATTGTTTTATTTTTTCAAAGTTTTTTATTCCATTTTCCTCTACACCACTTGATACATCTACTGCATAAGGTTTTACAATTTTTATAGCCTGAGTAATATTATAAAAATTCAATCCACCTGCTAAAACTACTTTCTTATTTATATTTAGATTATTGAGTATCTCCCAATTAAAGCTCATTCCTGTACCACCAGAACTTCCCTTCACACCACTGTCTATAATTACTGCTTCAACATCATATCTGCATATTTTATTTATTTTATTTTCATAAAACTTAATCTTAACATCATCTTTTAGATTATGAGATACATCAATACTTATGCTTTTCCATATTTTAAATGGAAATAGTTTCTTTATATAATTCTCATCTTCCATGCCATGTAACTGTATCACATCTAATTTTAAAACTTCTGCTGTATTTCTTACTTCTTCCAAAGGATTATTTTGAAAAACCCCAACTCTTTTTATATTTTTATCTAATTTTTCTATAAGCTGTGCTCCGAGTTCTAGATTAATTTGCCGCTTACTTTTGCAAAATACAAGTCCTGCATATTCAGGCTTTAATTCATTTAAAAATTCTACATCTTCAATTCGTCTTATTCCACACACTTTTACTGAAGTCATATGATACTCCTTTTCTAAATACACTAAAGTAATTTTTTTGACTGCTCAATAAACTCACTTAACTTGTTTACATTTCCAATATTCCTCATAAAGGTTTCTCCTATAAGTACTGCATTTACACCTAATCCTTTTAAATATCTTATATCCTCTGAAGTCTTTATAGCACTTTCAGATACTACTAAAATTTCAGAAGGAACATTCTTTATAAGTTTTTCTGTATTTTTTAAATCCTCTGTAAAGTCTTTTAAATTTCTATTATTTATGCCTATAATTGAACAACCACTTTCTACAGCTATTTTAAGTTCTTGTTCATTATGCACTTCCACTAAACATTGAAGTCCAAGGCTCCTTGCTAAATCATAGCATTCTTTTAATTTATGCTTTAATATAGAAACTATAAGCAAGATAGCATCTGCACCTATAGCTTTTGATTGATATATTTGATAATCATCAATTATAAAATCCTTTCTTAAAATAGGTTTTAAATTTACTTTTTTAACATCATTTATGTAACTATCATCTCCTTTAAAAAAATTCTTTTCAGTAAGCACTGACACTGCATCTATACTTATGTTTTCATATATTTTAGCTATTTCAATATGATTAAAATTTTCTAAAATAACTCCCTTTGAAGGAGATGCTTTCTTTATTTCTGCAATAATTGATATATCTTCATTGCTAATTGCTTTTTTAAAATCTCGTATAACTACATCACTGCATCCTTCCATAACTTTATTTAAGGGCATAATTTCTTTTTCTAATTCTATCTGTTTACTTTTATATGCTACTATTTCATCCAGTATCATTGTTGTATCAATCCTTTCCAGATACTTAATTAATTTTATATATATTCATTGTCAACCCAAAAATTTATTACTGTAATTTTTTAATTCATTCATCTTCTTGTAAACTTCTCCTGAGTCTATAAGTTCTTCTGCCATTTTTACTCCTTCCTTCATATTTTCACACACTTTCCCAACATACAAAGCTGCTCCACTATTAAGTATTACAATATCTCTTTTAGCACCTTTCTTTCCTTGTAAAATTTGAAGTATTGTTACTGCATTTTCTTCGGAACTGCCTCCTGAAATATTATTACTGCTGCTTAGACTTATTTCAAAATCTTCTGGATTTATTGTATAATCTGATATTTCTCCATTTTTCAATTCACTTACATAAGTTAGTGATGTAGTAGTTATTTCATCAAGTCCATCTTCTCCACAAACTACCATAGCCCTTTCACAACCTAAATTAAAAAGTACCTTTGCCATAGTATGGGTTAAGCTTTTATCATATACTCCTAAAACTTGTCCTTTAACAAAAGCAGGATTTGTAAGCGGCCCTAATAAATTAAATATTGTTCTTATACCTAATTCTTTTCTTGGAGCAGCCACATTCTTCATAGCATTATGATACTTTTGAGCAAATAAGAATGTCATTCCTTTTTCATTAATACAGTTTTTTGCTGCTTCAGGCTCTAAACTTATGTTAAAGCCCAATTTTTCAAGTACATCTGCACTGCCACTTTTACTTGACACTGCTCTATTTCCATGTTTGGCTACCTTTACTCCAGCTGCTGCAGCAACTAATGCCACTGCTGTTGATATATTAAAGGTCTTTCCTCCATCTCCTCCAGTTCCGCAAGTATCAATAACATAGTTTGACTCGAGTTTTAAAGTAATTGCATTATCTCTCATTGCTTTTGCAAATCCAGTTATTTCTTCTGTAGTTTCACCTTTCATTCTAAGACCTGCAAGAAAAGCTCCTATTTGAGAATTAGTTCCCTTACCTGACATAATTTCATTCATAGCATCATAAGCTTCTTTTTCCTTTAAATTTTCCTGAGCTATAATCTTTTTAATTATTTCCTGTAACATTACAAATCTCCTTTACAAAATTTTTTATCATTACTTTACCATTTTCAGTAAGAATTGATTCTGGATGAAATTGAAGTCCATAAACTTCGTATTTCTTGTGTTTAATTGCCATTATTTCACCATCATCTAAACTTTCACCTGTTATAACAAGTTCTACTGGAAATGTATTTTTTTCTATTACGAGAGAATGATATCTCATAACTGTTATAGAGCTTTCCAAATCTTCAAACAACTTATTTTGCTTTATGCTTATTTTAGAAGTCTTTCCGTGCATTATGTTATTAGCTCTTACTACTTTTCCTCCATAAGCACATCCTATAGCTTGATGCCCAAGGCATATACCTAAAATAGGAATTCGTTCACCAAATCTTTTTATTGTCTCTATACATATTCCAGCGTTTTCTGGAATTCCAGGTCCTGGTGACAATATAATTCCCTGTGGATTTAAGCTTTCTATATCCTCCAAACATATTTCATCATTCCTAACAACTTTTATGTTTTCATATATTTCACCAATATATTGGTAAAGATTATATGTAAACGAATCGTAATTATCTATTAAAAGTATCACTATATCACCTCTATCATAGCCATAGCCTTATTTAATGTTTCTTCATATTCCTTTTCAGGTATAGAGTCGTAAACAATACCTGCACCAGCTTGAACATATGCATAACTATCCTTGAACAATATGGTCCTTATTGCAATACAGGTATCCATATTTCCATTAAGTGAAAAATATCCAACTGCACCTGAATAAATTCCTCGTTTTGTATTTTCTAATTCATCAATTATCTCCATAGCCCTTATTTTTGGTGCTCCAGATACTGTACCTACAGGTAAACAGGAAGTTAAGGCATCTAAATAATGCAAATCATCTCTTATATTTCCTGAAACCTTTGAAACTATATGCATAACATGGGAATAAAAATCTACATCCATAAATTTATCTAATTTTACGCTGCCAAACTTGCTTATTTTTCCTATATCATTTCTTCCTAAATCCACTAGCATCAAATGTTCTGCTTTTTCTTTTTCATCCTTTAAGAGTTCATCTTTTAATTTTAAATCTTCCTTTGCATTTTTTCCTCTGATTCTCGTTCCTGCTATAGGGTTGGTAATTACTCTTCCTGTCTTTACTGCAACTAAACTTTCTGGTGATGAACCTGCTATTTTAAAATCTTCAAAATCTATATAAAATAGGTAAGGTGAAGGATTTTTAGTTCTCAATCTTCTATATACATCAAAGGGTTTTGATGTGCTTTTTATTTTAAGTCTTTGTGACAATACAACTTGAAATATATCTCCTGCTTTTATATATTCCTTTGCCTTTTCAACCATAGTACAATATTTTTCTTTTGTTACATTGGAAATTACATCTTTCTCATTATTTGCCTCCTTTAATTCATGTATTGTATTACCCCTAACTATAATATCTTTTAGCCTTTTTAAATAACTTACTATATCTTTATAATCCTTTTCTTCATCTGCAGTAACATTATAAATTAAATAAATTTCATGTTTAAAATGATCATAGCAAATGAAAGCTTTGTAAAACATAATATAAGTTTCTGGAGTTTTTATGGTATCTTCATTTTCATTTGGTAGTCTCTCATACTGTCTTATTACGTCATATCCAACATATCCTATGGCTCCTCCTGTAAATGGTATATCAAGTCCTAGTGATTCATAGCTCTCATTTAAATATTTTTTTATATACTCTAATACATTGCCTTTTACATTTTTTAATCCACTTTCATCTTCTACAACTATGCTTTTTCCATAACTCTTCACCTTCATATAAGGATCCATTCCTGAAAAAGAATATCTTCCTATTTCATTTTCAGAATATATGCTTTCAAGCAAAAATTTATTTCTTCCATTTAAGTTATAATAAATTCCTATGGGGGTAATCTCATCTCCATTTACTTTCATAAATAGAGGAAAAGTTTTTTTCAAATTCTTATAATGATAAAATTCTTTTTCTGATAAATTCATTATTTTATACCACCTCTCTTGATTTTAATTATAATTTCAATACAAAAAAGGCCATTTCATCCTAAAAATGGGACGAAATGACCGTGGTGCCACCCAAATTAGCTTATATTTATAGTGAAAAATAAAAAAACATTTCATCCATAAAGGACGAAATGCTAAATTTCGTTATGCCACCTAAATACAAAACTATCTCATACAGGTACAGATTTTACTCGATACCCTGTCCTTTTAACGGTAGACTACCGGCTACTGCTACTACCATTTCGCATTACACCTTGAAGACCCATTCAATATAGACTACAGTATTTGGCTCTCACCATTCCAAACTCGCTTAAACTAAACTTCTTATACCTACTCTTTCTTCTCATCGGTTTTAAACAATTAACTTGTTTTATATATTATACCGTTTTATTCATATTGTCAATACTAAATTTTATACTATTTTAAACCTTATTCCATTAATGCCTTCTTTATGTGTTATTAATGCACTTGTAAAAAAGAAAGAAATACTTTTGTCTGCTACAATTTTAATGTCATGATCTACCACTACATCATCATTTTCTTTTTCTTCATCCATAACTATTTCCTTTTGTATTCCACCACAAGCAGCGCCTGTTTTAGCAATTCTTACTGCAGTCTTATTCTGTTCTTTTAACATATTTTTTATAACTTCAACTGTTTTTTCATCAATAGTTACTTTCATACTTTTTCCTTTCCCTTTACCTATAATATTTTATTAAATTATATTACTATATTGTATTTATATCAATACTTTTACTCATTTTATTCTAGCAACCAATTTTGTAATTTTATAAACTCAGAATTATTCATGCCTTTTACAACATACTCCTTTTGAGCAATTTCCCCTTGAACTGCCGCTTTTATGTTAACTAAATTACTTCTTCTTTGAAAAATATTCTGTGACTTCATTGAACTTTGAACGTTTTTCTTTTGTATTATTACTATGTGTTTTGCTAGTACCCTAAATTGCATAATTAATTCATTTTCTTTTATACATATTCCTGCATTTTTTTGTCTATAATAACCTAATAGAAAGAAAAAAGGTAAAATTAACAAACTAAAAAAACCATATTTAAACTTATAAGTAATAAAAAGTGTTATTATTAATGGGAATATACTAGCTCTAATTAAATAACCCATAATAGATTTATTGGATGAATGAGAAAATTCAAATTTTGGTTCTATTTCAGTTAAAACTTCTTTAAAAAACTTATCTATTTGACTTTTCTTAAGAAGTGGACATAAAATAGTAGATTCACCCTTTTCCTTACCATACCCTATACTTTCAATGTTAATAGACACAGCATTAAAAGGCTTCTTTAGTATTCCTTCTACAATGGATATGCTTTGTATTCTATAAACAGGAATTATAATTGACTTTTTATCAAATAATCCATAAGTTATATTTATTTTATTGCTGTTTCTTTTTATAGTAAAATCATAATATGTTATAACTGTAGTAATAATAGATACTATAAATGTTATTACAAGTGCTATTATTATAAGTGCTGCTATTAACTGAATTGATTTATAAGCCATTATACTTTCAGCACTTTTATTTTCAAAACTATCAAGCTTATTCTTAAAGCTCTTTGGAATCATATTATTTATTTTGTCATATAATACAAAAATAAATAATATGCCCCCCATTATATATTTTGATGTTATAGCAGTAATAATCAAATCCATGACTGAAGCCTTATACTTTATATCATCATGAAAAATTTCTTCTTGTTGCTGCCCTGTTATAACCTTTTCTTCTTCATTTTTCTCAATATTATTGCTGCTTAATAAAACTTCCCTAATATTTTCTGCTTCTTCCTTACTTAAAATTAAGTTAACCTCAGTTTCTTTTCCACCACCTGCAGTATCAATTTTAAGTGTAACTACTCCAAATAACCTTTGAACAAATTTAGAATCTATATCCATAGTATGTATTTTATCTTTAGGTATAAATCTAGATTTTCTACTTATTAGACCTTCTTTAACATGCATACCAGTCTCATCAAAACCATATATATTCTTTTTCCAACTTACTATAGTCGTTACTACAATAGCTAGTACAATTAAAGCAATTATTAAAAATAAGATTTTAGCATTCTTTCCTTTAGTAATTACAGCACCTATTACAATTAAAAATGAAATTATATATTCCTTTAAATTATTAATTATTTTACTTATAAAAAAATATGGATGTTGTTTCTTATATTTCATCTTCATCTAAACTCCTTACTACAGAACTAGTTATAGCATTTTGAAGTTCTTTTGCTATATCATCTACTAAAGCTGGAATCTCATACCTACCTCCTGCAGTGTATATAGCTAAATTTGTAAGTTCAAAATGTGAAAGTATTGGTCCTGTAGATGTATCCACATACTGTATTCTTTTTATAGGAATTACTACAGTCTTTATTATGAGTACTCCATATCTAAGTATTACCTTGTCCTTTTCCATGTAATATGACCAATTTTTATACTCTATCTTTGGAAAAATTAGTGCACTTACAAAATTCAATACTATAATTATAATAAAAATACCTGATACAATGTTCTTAAATTTAAAATGAGGTACAAATTTAAAAAATGCTACAAATACTAAAAATATTATAACTACCCCAATAAATTCTTTAATTCTAAAAACCTTAACAGCATCCTTTGAAATTTTGTGTTCTTGTTCCATGCTTTCCTCCTTGAATTAATAAATATAATTTATGCACTAAATATCATCATGTAATATAGTATCTAGAAGCATATTCATTTGAGTATTTTTGATACTCCTCATTTATTTTTTATTATATATTACTTTATAGTGCTTTAAATAAACTTAATAAACTCTTTATAGTTTAAAAATATTAGAAGAATTTTTTTGTCCTCACTTTATCCAATTTTATTAAATTTCATATTATGATTCCTGTTTGTTATGTTTAAATTTTATATAACTATTATTTCTTAAACATTAAACAAAACTTAAAATATCCTTAAATATTTAAAGTGGATATTTTAAGCAAAAATCATATAAACTTATTTAAACTTTCCAGAGTATTTATAATTCAAAAATAAAAAATTTTAAATTTCCATTAAAAAAAGCAGAAATTTATTCTGCTTCCCAAACACCATCTTTTAAAAATGTATTTGCTTTTTGTTGTGCTTTTTCAACAATATCATCGGTATACCCTAAAATTCCTAAAAGCTTTATAGCATTTTGGGTAGTTGATCTTCCTTCATGTATTTTATAATCAAAAGTTATTTGATTATCTGCAATATTTTCTTGAAAATGATAATTTGAAAAATATCTTTCAAGTATATGAGTAAGTTCTACATCATGGGTTGCAGCAACACATACACAATTATTTAAAGTTAAATATTTTAAAACTTGTGAAGAAGCTGATATTCTTTCTACAGTATTGGTTCCCCTTAAAATTTCATCTACAAAACATATAGTTGGTATATCTTCATTTAAACTATCAATAATTCTCTTTAACGACTTAGTTTCTGCAATATAATAACTCTCATTATTAAATATGTTATCCTTCAACGCCATAGAAGTATATATTTTAAAATAACAGCATTTAAATTCCTTAGCAAGACAGGTATATATAGTTTGCGCAAAAATAATATTTATAGCTAAAGTCTTCAAAAAAGTTGATTTTCCTGAAGCGTTGGATCCTGTAATCAAAATAGAATCTGGCATTTCTATGGAATTAACTACTGCATCCTTTATAAGCGGATGATTGATATCTTTAAAAATATTAATTTGTTCTGTCTTTTTACTACAATTAATTAACTCAGGAGTAACATATTGTCCAATTCTCTCCCTGTAAGATGCAATGGATATACAACTATCTATAGTACCTATAGCTTCAAATATAATTTTAAATTCTCTACTTTTTTCTACAAGCATATTGGATACTTTTTCATAATTGATTAAATCTGTAAGAAATATTATGCTTACATATTCCATTACTAATCCCATATCTGTAGCACTATTACTTGAATTAAATGATGCCTTTTTAATAGACTTCATTGATTTAATAGCTTCCTTTAACTCTTCATTATAATCCTTTAATTCTTCTACCTCTTCTTTTGAAATCAATTGTGCATACTTAACTATTTTCACTATATACTTAAAAGCTTCTAATTTATACTTAATCTTCTTTTCTTCACTATAGTATGTAAACATGTTTATAGCTACAGCTGCAAACATTATGAAAAAACCAATGCGAGGATTTATAAATGTAATAGCTAATGATATAATAGGCACGGCAGCTAGAATTCTATAATAAACTAAAGATGAATTTCTTTTTTTATCTTTGTTGTAAAAGTAATCTGATATAAAACAACTTCTCTTTTTACCTAATTTAGCAAGCAAATATTGTATGTTCTTTCTTTCCTTTTCATTACTTTGAAAAAACTTAATTAATCTATCTCTCAATTTGAGTTCTTTCTCATCATATAAAGGTTCTCTCAACATATTATATAAATATTGTTCGCCAGGACTACTTTCGGTAGAATTTATTTTTTTAAATATGCTGTCCATATTCAAGTCATTCCATGTAATTTCATCTATAAAAAACTTATCTTTTTCATCTTCTTTTTTATTATTAAAATATTCAGAAACAGTTTTAAAATCATCTTCACTATATTTTCTTTCTACATCCTTTCCCCATTCATTTTCTATTCTATGTTTAATTTCCTTGTTTTCTTTAAAATTTGATCCTAAAGTAATTATAGTTCCTATAACTAAAACTACTAAGATATATCCTATAATTGTTGCCATTATTTCTCCTCCTTCTTAGGCATCTTCAAAAATAATAAGTCCACCTGCTAGTCTATTTTATTTCAGACGCCTTAAAAATATCCTCATGGGTAAGATACTTCTTACTTATGAGGATATTAAATGGATATATTATAATATGTCCAAAAATTAAACTAACAATCATCTGGTTTTTTTCATAGCTATGCTTAAAAATAATTTTTGCATATTCATAATCCCCTATGATTGTTAGTTATACCATTCCATAATAATTAAATTTTTACTTATTTGCTTTTATACGTTCTGTAAAATCATCTATAACATTTACTAATTCCCCTACTTCTGGTTTACTCAACTGAGCATCAGCACCTACAGAAATTCCTTTATGCTTCAAATCACCTGTTATTAATGATGAGAATATTACAACCGGCAATTTTTTCAAAAGAGGATGTTCTTTAATTTTTCTTGTAAGAGTATGTCCATCCATCTGTGGCATTTCAATGTCTGTAATCAACATTTGAACATCATCTACAAATTTATCTTTCTTTTCTTCTACTAAGTTTGTTAAATAGTCTAAAGCTTGTTTACCATCATCAAACATTAATAAATTCTTAAATCCAGCCTTAGTAAGCGTATCCTTCAATAATTTTCTTATTAAAGCTGAATCATCTGCTAAGACTATTTTAACATTTGATCTATCTTTATAATCCACTTTTACAATTTTATCTTCACTTATACCTGTGCTTGGATTGATATCTGTAACTATTTTTTCAAAATCAAGCAATAATATTATCTTATTATCTAAAACAATATTTCCTATTACTAAGGAATTTGCAGATATATCATCTGGTTTCATTATTTGTTCCCATCTAATACGATGGACTCCTAAAATATCATCTATGTTAAAGCCTACTTTAACTTTATTAAATTCAGATATTATAACTTTAGATTTTTCTTCTATTTCACTTTGTTTTTCTAATATGTATTTTAAATTTATTAATGTTATTATTTCATCTCTACATAATATAAGTCCGCCTATTGCAGGATGTGATTGTGGCAATTTGGTTAAATTATCTACTTCTAATACTTCTTTAACTTTTATAACATTAATTGCATAATGCTTATTATTTACTACAAATTCTAGTATTTCAACTTCTCCAGTACCACTTTCTAATAATATATTTGTGTTCATAATTTTATCCCTCTCTCCGTTTTAGTATTATTGAAAATTACAAAACAACTTTAGCTTTTCTATATTGTAAGTTAAAGTAAGTAGTTTAAATATATAATCTCATATAATGACAATATATGCAATAACTATATTTAAAATTTTGTGCTTAATACAAATCCACACCTTTCACTCCAAATATTGGCTGCATGAAAGGCAATTTTAATTTCCTATAAATAGATATATTTTCCTTTATTTTAAGTTCTTTAGATACAAATATCTTAACATCTTCAAATTCAAAAACATCATAATTTTCTTTTTCAATTTCATCTTCATAGTAAATTTTTACGTTTAGACTCCTAGCCTGAGTCCTAGTACCATTTCATTCACATTCTACAGATCTACTTATAAGCTTTATTACAAAACATAAGTTTTTATTTTTAACATATTTCAAAGCTTTACTTTCAATAGTTAGTTCAGTATCCATTTAATTTTACTCCTTACATGTTAAAATCAATTGGCATAATCACTTTCTTTATAATCAGAATCATATCCAGGTACTACTTTACCACCTTCTTGTTTTGCTATAACTTTAATATTATGTCTTTCTAACGCTGAAAGCTGCTTTCCTTCACCAGTAAAATTTTTATCTTCTTTGTACCAGGATTTTGATTTAAAATAATTCTTAAAAGGTTCTCCAAATACATATCCATGTCTAGCAAATATTTCATTCCTAGCTAACTGAAGTTGTTTCTTACTTAACCCCTTTAAATCATTTTTAGTTATAGGCCTTTTATTGCTATATGGAAGTATATATTCATTTGAATTTTCATCTTTTTCTTCTGTTTGTATCTTACTATCTTTTTCTGTATTCTGCTTTGTTGATGTTTTTTCATTATTATAGGTAGTCTGCTTATTTGAAGAATTTGAAACACTAGAATTATTATTCTTTCCTTTATTTAAATGCATATAGGTAATACCAAAACCTACAAAAAATACAAGTACTATTGCTGCTGCCAAAGCTTTTAATTTTATACCTCTAGATTTTAAATTGTCAATTCCAGGTTCTGATTCATCCTCCACTTTATCAAATTCATGAGTATTAGATTTCATATTTATAGTAGTATTATCGTCGTAATTTATTTTTTCTTTATGTTCTATGAATTCTACATACTCGCCTTTTTCTACTATAGTATTTTCATCTGAATTATCTTCATTTCCTATAGTATCTTTTATTATATTATCTTCTATCTTTCTATTTATATTATCTTCTTCTATTTTATGCTTTGTACCACAAGATGGACAAAATTTATCCTTACTACTTAGTTCATATCCACATTTTCTGCATTTACTCATTAAAGAAATCACCTTACTTTCTCATAATCCACATATTATATAGCTTTAGTAAAGATTTTATTAATATAAAACTTAAAAATTCACTTAATCATTTTTGAACTTAATTTTAATTTTATCTATGAAAATTTTTATGATTTTTACAAACTTATTTTCATGCATCTTATCATTTTCTTTAAAATTATTGCACTGTTCTTTTTCATCTTTATTACCAATTTCATCAGTTTTTTTATCAACAATACTATTACTATTATTATCACCAAATATATCATCATACTTACATAAGTTTAACGATTCTTCAAGCTTATGATTATCTACTTTATTAAAAAAGTCATTTAATACAGCTGCATTTCCCACATTATTCAGAGTAAAATCAATGAATGGATGTTTTGCTGAATCTATTCCATCAATATAAAATTCCTTATTTGGAATATCAAAAATATACCCTGCTTTTAACTCTGTATTAATCCTTTTTATGCTGCCTTTACATAAAAAAATAATATTTATAAAACTTTTGTTTTTGGGTACCTTCATATAAGTTATGAAGCCTATTCTTCTTCTCACTGCAAAAGGAAGCACTCTATACAAATATCTCAAAATTTCCCTGGAAATATATTCAATATAATTATTTTCACAATCAAGCACTACATAAATCTTTTTCCCATACTGTGCTGCATGAAAAGAAGCTTTAATAATATTCGCAAATATTTCCTCATTTATAGAAGCTTTACTATACATTTCTTCTATAGAAGAAGTATAATTTAAAAGCTTACTTTGCTTAATTTCCAGGACTTCTGGTATAACACGTCCTTTATTTATATCATAATTATGAATAAACCCTTCAGAATATATTATTCTTTCCGGGTTCTTTATATAATCATCTTTTTCTTCTTTTGGAATTATATAATTATGAGTAAAATATCTATTTCTTTCTCCTGTATAATCTCTTCCTGCAAAGGCAGATTCACCAATCACCATTCTACCATCTTCTGTATTTACACAAAAAAGTGCTTTGGGATATTTGGACAAATCTTCTTCTCCTACAAGACTGGCTGGTGTTTCATAAAAACATAAGTCATGTAATGTATTTATTATAAATTCATCCTGCAAATTAACACTCTTTGCCACAGTATCATAACCGGGAGTTTTGCTAAATATACCTTTTCTATCCCTAGTATAAAAATGCTGCTCAATCATAGCCAATCCCTTCTCCCATCTAAATAGTTCATCTCATAAAGCAGCCACAAAAAAGGTTCATCTACCCTTATATGCTCTATACCCACATTTTCATCTATTTTTAAATTTTGAGGATTGCAGCCTAAAGAAGATACTGCAAAATATCCTGTTGTTTTAAAGCAAGCATCCATGGCACCTTTAAAAGGAGCATCAGCTTTTTCTAGAAATTTCATAACTTCTCCATTTATATTTTCAAACTCATTTAAATTAAAAAACTTTTCATGATTATAATTTCTAAAAATATTACTATTTTCACTTATGTATTCTTCATCTCTTAAATTTTTAAGCATATCACTTTTAGTTACCACAACTGCTGTAGGTATACTTGTCTTTTCATGAGATTGCTTCGATATAAAGTTTTCAAAGAAGTACACAATTATGTCCTTAGGTTCTTGATATTTTTCTGTAAAGTCTCCTTTAACTTCCTTATTCATAATACTTATTTTTTTCCTTAAAGCTCTCATTTGAAGTGGGTCTACAAGAAATATTATTCCATCTGAATTTTTTATATGCTCTCCATGCTTTTCTATATAACCTTTATCCGTCATTCCTTCTCCTGGTACATCATAAAAAATTAGAGTAAGAGGAGGAATCTTATCATTTTTAAATTTCATATTTGCTATTAATGGTTCTACATGCTGTTTAGGTGTTGGATCCAACATTATATTGTTATCAAAGATTTTTTCTTGATTTTCTCTTATTTCATCATTGTATTCAGAACTTCCTGCAATAAGCGATGCATCTATTCTCTCGCAAGTATATTTTTCAAGCACATATAAGAGTGCAGTCATATAAACAGATTTACCTACCTGAGAAGCTCCAACTACGGAAATAACTTTTGAAGGCCCTCTACCAGCAGTTATAGGAAGCTCATTATGACAATAAGGACAAAGCCTTTCACTGGTACTTATATCATATTTATCTTTAATCTCTATAAGAACTCCATCCACTTTTGTTTTACTTTTTTCTGGAATATCCTGAGTTTTAATTACTGAATTTATTTCCGGTAAAGGTGATTTCCCAGTTTTTCTATTGTATTCATTTAATAATTCATCTACTGTCTTTTCATATTCAGGGTCTCCTTCTTCTGCATGAGAAGCCCTAAAAACCACCTGCTCTGTTTTAAATTTCTTAAAACAGAAGGGGCATTTTATCATAAAAGGTCCCTTTTCATAAGTAGCTTTTTTATATTCATTTTTCTTTTTATTCTTTCCATGAAAAATTTGAAAAAGACCCATAAGTCTCAACTCCTTTAAAATCACTGTTTCTTAAGATTATACATATTTCCATATTTCTCTGTATTCTTTATAAATAATTTTAAAAATTCATTTTTACCTACTGTAATTTCTGGCATAACATTTGTACCAGCATAAATATCTTCAATGAATTCAAAACATATTCCATCTTCCTTACTTAAAGGATAGGAACCTTGCTTTTTCACATAGCACAATACATCTTTACTTAAATTCACTTCTGAATATATACATATTTGCAGTTTTTTCTCCTTTGAAAAGAAACTGCCAAAAGACCTTACTTCTTTTATTTCATAGCATATTTTAGGAGTACCCGTAGTTACCAAAATTTCATTTTTACCATCATTTTGTTTTAAAAGTGTTATCTCATTTTCTTGTTCAATGGCAGGAAAAATAAAATATCTATACTGATTTATTTCCCTTATAGTTTCTACATAACCATTAAACTCTTTAAACTCTTCTCTAGTATACATTTTAACATTTTTTTCATTAATATTATCTAATTGAAAATCTTCAAAAATGTCCATTTTTAGTATATAAACTATATCAATGTCCTTTGGCCATCTCCATCTTATTGTAAGGCTCTTTTTATCCAAATTGTAGCTTAAATCTTGTATTTGTTGCTCTTTATTAGTAAATTCTATAAGCTTCATAAAAGCACCTCTTTTTAATTTTACTGAAACATATTGTTTGAACTGTCACCTTCATAAACATTAAAGTTCTTTATTTTATCCATATAAGAGGATTTCTTAGAATAGTCTTTTACATCTACTTTTACAGGTATAATGGTAAAAATCACAGCAATAACAATATCTGCTATACACCTGTGCAGCATCCCCATCCATGGTACATATAAAAATCCTGTTTCCATAATAATTCCTGCTGCAAGTCCTGCCAAAATTCCACCTACTAAAAATCCCTTAAGCAAATTTTTGTTATCAAACACTAAGCTCACACTTAAAGCTATTAATGCTCCTAAGAAAGTAATAAATATTACTCTAAGAAGCTTATATAATGAAGAAGCTTCATAAATTCCGTACCTCTTATCTACAAGAAGCCTTTGCTGTCTATCCATATATATTTTATTAAATACATTTTTTAAATCCTTTATTTCTTTTACATTATAATAATTTCCGCCACTCTCTTTGGCTATTTCCTTAAGCATAGAAAAATTATTGCCATTAGACATTCCAATAGTATAAATAGATATATTCTTTTCCTTAAAAGGCTTTAAAGTTTCATCAAACTTCTTACTTAAATCATATGTATCTCCACCATCTGATAACATTATAACCATAGCATTTTTATTTTTAGTTTCTGAAGATTTTATTTCATCATAAGATTTTTCTAAAGCATCTCTCATGTTAGTATTTCCTTTAGGATTTTTCATATCTTTTAACTTGTTTGAAACTTCTTCTCTGCTTTGTTTTGTAACCTGAGTCATAGGAAGTATTCTTTCTGCAGTATCATCAAATTTATACATAGAAAATCTATTATCTTTATCCATATTATCTATAAGATTTAATGCTGCAGAAAATCTTTCATTATTAGGATCTGTATTCTTCATACTTCCAGATGTATCTATAGCAAATACTATATCATCCACCTTTTTAAACTTTTGCGTACTTATTTCATACAAAAATTGAAACATAGCTCCAAATACAAATAATCCAATTAAAGTACATGGAATTAACAATTTAAAAGAAGTTTTTAAATAATTATTTTTCCACCCTTGCCCATTTAATCTAGGACTTATCATCTCTCCTATAAGACACATAGTTCCTATACAAAGTGCTAATATTCCAAAATATAATCCCATGAGAATAACTGAAGACATAGTATATCTTAAAGAATTTAAAAGTATTTCTCCTAATATAAAACCAATTACTCCTCCAATTAAACTCATTATAATCATAGTTATATTTACTCTTTTCTCTATCAAAATTCGCCCCCCAAACTAATTTATTATATAGTTTTTAACCTTTACCTGATTTCCGGCAATTCGCTTACATCTATTCCATGGAATTCATATCCATTTTTCAAACAAGCTTCATATTTATCTATAGAATTTCTTATATAGAATATATCCTTAGCCGCAAAACCACCCATTAAATTTAAATTTTCAATTCCACTTATTCTTTTTTCATGTACATATCCTATTTTATAATTTCTAACTTTCCTATCGAAATCAAAAGCATATTTTATAAAATTACTGCTGTAATCTCCAAAAAAATATTTTTCTGCATAACTCTTTACATCATAATTCATTATATAAATCTTAAGTGCTGAATTTTCTCCTAAAATATCATAAAGTTTTCTATATATTTCATCTTTAGATAAAACCTTATTTTCCAAGTTTCCTGTATCCACATTAGCTCTTTCGCTTAATTCTTCTTCAAAAGACTTTATAAAATCTGGTTGTGGTAAAATATACTTATCGCAAAATTCTATTAGTTTCAAAATAAAGTCTTCTTGAGTTCTTTTTATAATCTCAGAAGAATTTCCGAAATATTCTTCTCCAAAATAAAAATCTTCTCCATATTTATTTATAAGATTTTCTAATATATTATCTACAACTTTTGTGTAATAGACCTTTATATTCTGTCCTGTATAACTCTGCTGTTTTCTTACTATTACATCTTCACATTTAAGAATTATGCTATGAATATTTTTAGTTTTCTCAATATATTTGTAAATTTCTTTATGAATATTATTCAATGCAGCTTCATATTTTTCTAAGATTTTTATAAAAATATTTAACTTTAAAATGTTAAGTTTTCTTCCATATACTTCTGTAAACAATTTTTCTTTTACCTTATCAATATTCTTTCCTCTAGTAAAAATGTTTTTAAAGCTAAATTCTTCTACAAACCTGCTTTCATATGTATTTTCAATTTCTTTCCTCAACCCTTCTATAGAATTTGAAAGAATCTTTTTTTCTTTTTTTATGTATTTAAAAACAATGCTTTCTCCATCACTCCAATTTAAAGCACAATACAAACCTAATTTGTCATTATTTAATACACTTTTTTCAAATAAAACACTAAATTCATTTTCAAAATTAATATCATTAAGTTTTTTATCAGCATATTCTATAAAATTATTATTGAAAAAATTTTCACATCTATCTCTATATAACTCTTCTTCTATTTGTCTTAAATTAAGCTTTGAAAGTCTTTTTTCCAAAGACTTAGTATTATTCATCATTATGCTGTTCATATCATAAATTGTAACAGCTTTAGGTAAAATTCTTTCTATACTAAAAGCTACATTATCTTCATCTAATTTTAAAATACTAACTATAGTTTCTTCATCTTTTTTAGAAAATTCTTTTAATCTTTTTATAAAGTTTTCATAAAAAGCTCTAACTACAGTAATAGCAATAGCCTTATTAGGTCTTTTCACTACTGCAAGTCCTGCTGAAACATATCTATTTAAAGAATCATCCAAACTTATGTTAGCTTTAAATCTAGTATTATCATAATACTGATTTTCTGTATCAGAATAAGTTTCAATACTCACATTTCTATTTTTTAATAGATTGATGTAACCTATTATATTATAATTGTTTTCCATAGACTTTTCTGGTATAAGGCCTTTTTCATTTTTTTCTTCTAATACGTATGTAAGATAAAATACAGGTCCTTTTGCTTCCACTAAAAGTTCTCTTTCTTCTCCATATATTTCTATTCTTTCTTTAAAATAAAATAGCTTTTTTTGCACATATTCCAATTCTCTAAAAAAGCTCATAGACATAGCCTCTGAAAGAAATTCATCTTCCACATCTTTTTCTTTTATAATTATATAAAGATCAGCAATTCCAAGCTTAAAAACTTCAAGCATTCTCTTTTTTACAAGCATAGTTATTTCAGGCAATATTACATTTAGAGGATCATCTGAAGTTGTAACCACAGCAATATTTATATTTTCAAAGGAATTAAACAACTTTCCAGAACTTAATATCTTATCCCTAACCATAGTTATTTTTTCATTTAAACAAGCAAGCATCTTTTTATTACTATAAAAGTTGTCTCTTATATCTTTTCTTAAACTTTTTTTATCTAGACCACTATATTCTATTTGAAAATTGAATACATTATCATCATCTTCAACTTTTTCCTTTAAAACATTCATAAAAACTATAGCTTTTCCATTATCCCAATTACATCTTATATTGCTGCTTATATGCTTTGAAGCATCTTTAACGCCATCTCCTATAAACAAAAAAAGTATAGGATTATTTGCACTTCTTTGAGCATCTCCCATAAAGATTTTTCTATCTGCATTTAAAGAATACTCCTCAGCAAAACTTTCTAATATATCCTCCATCAAAATCCCTCCAGTACAAATATTGCAAAGCAATATTTTTTAGAGGACAATTGTCCTCTAAAAAATGCTTACTCTAATTGCTTCTTTACATCTTTTATTTTTGAAAACATGTTATTGTAAGATGCATAAAGTTCATCACCATTTATAAGATCATATCTTCTTGTATCTAGTTCTTCTAATGAATCTTTAACTTTGTTTAATAAAGCATCCACATTAGCTGTAAGTGTAACTGCTCCATCTTCCATGGAAAGTTCATCCTGCTTTTTATCTGAAGTTCTATCTATAATACTTCTTTCTCTTTCATCCAAGCTTGTGTATTTCTTGAAGATTGCTTCTAAATGATATTCCTTTTGTTTTAAAGTGTTTATAAAAGGTTCTATATTTACTTTACTGTCTTCACTGCAATTATAAACATACATTAAGCCTCTTTTTACTATGGTATCTGTATACATAGCTCTTAAAAAAGTATCCATATCTGCTTCTGACTTACTCATGTTCTTTATAATACCTTCAAGCTTAGCTTTTTCTTGTAGTATTTCTTCATACTTTTCAACTTCTTTTTTTACAAGTCCAGCAAGACGAGGGGTTCTCACTAAATTATTTTTTGCTTTTTCTTCGCTGCTGCTTTCAAAAATACAATACTGCTGTAAATTTCCATTTTCTATAGGTTCCAATCCTTTTTCTAAAAGCTTTTTAATATTTGATAATGCTCTTTTTATTTCACCTACATTAGGTCTATCCCCTTCTAGGTTTAATGAATAATTTTTCATAAAATCCTTAATGCTAAAGTCTTCAGTCACAATACATCTGTATTTTTCATTTATACTGTTTTCTGTATCAACTATACATCCAAGCTTTATAGCTCTATCAAATACATCTCTTACTTCATCATTATATTTTTTTACTCTTTCATTATAATAAGTTGTTCCCCAAGATTGTTCTGGTATAGGTGATGGTAAGAACACCCAGTTCCTATCTCCATTTTGATATAAGTGTCTTCCTATACCATCAGTTTCAAATAAAGTTTTTTCATATACATCTTCATATTGTTTTATTGGAGTATATGAATATAAAGGTACTCCATTTTTAGTATTTAACCAGAATATTCTATTAGTTACCATACTTTCTTTTATATTGATAGAATCTCCTTTTATATATGACTTTTTATACTCTTTAATACCTTCAAGTACTTTTTTTGCATTTCTTGGTACTGACACCATACTCCATGATGGGAAATTAAGTGCTTCTGTATTACTCATATAGAAAATTGGTACTGCATCCTTATCCAATTTTGGTGCAATTTCATCTTTAATTATGTTGATAATGGATTTATCCTCGCCATATTCTAGTGTTAAAAACTCTTCCATAGATTGAGTTATTACATCACCATATTCTTCAGATACAAAGCTTGAAATTGATCCTACTACATCTATATGAACTTCATCAAGCCATTTGCTGGACTCTTCTAAAAGCTTGCTTGAAAATCTTCTAACAATATCATCTGCACTTTGCTTATTTACAATACTTTCTATATAATCTTTTAAATCAGGAACTTTTACTACTGTCCAGGAATAATTTCTTCCAAGAGCTCCTTCTATTTCTTCACCTTTAACAAGGATTTCTCCATCATCTTTAAATATCTTATTTAATTCATTAAGTATTTCAGTATATATTCTATATATTTTATTGTTTAAATCACTTAAATCTGAAATTACTTTTCCGTAAAACTCCATCATTCTAAGAGTTCTTTCTTCTTCAGACTTTAACATATACTCTTCACTTTTAGCTTCTATATAATCATTTTTCTTTCCTTCTTTAGTAAACAAAATTGCCTTTCTAGCTTCTAGCATTTTGTCTTCTGCAAGTTCCCTTTTAAACTTTATCTCTCTTGAAATATTAGTTAATCTTTCCTGAAGAGATGCTACTTCTGTTTCTAAAGTCTTAACTACACAAAAGCTTTGATGAAACAATATTCTAGATGCATAAAAAGGTCCTTTTTTAGGGTCTTTAAATATTTCATTTATAAGCTCTCTTGCACCCTTTACAACTTCGCCAGGATACTGAGTTTTTACCTTATTATATTCATTGGTACATTCTCTTAAATATTCTTTCATTTCATCATCAATGTTTACAGATTGCTTTTTTATTACATTATCATAACTGTATCTATCTCTTCCTTTATAACCTGTAAGAGGTTTTCTTCCTTGAAGTTCACTTTCAAATCTATCTATTACAGAATCTTCATCCAGTTTAAGCTGTCTTATAAATCGATCTGTTTCTTGTTCTGTAGGTCCATTTCCAAACATATATTGGATCTTTTCAAAAAGCTTATAAGCAAGGTAGGTAGTTATCTCTTCCAGTGGCAATACTGCTGAAGATGCTCCTATCATTACATACTTATAACCTGCCATGTATGGTTTTGCCATATTATCAGTATTCTGTTTTAAATTACTTATATAGTCCTGTATAGCAAAAGCACCACCAGATTCTCTCACTTCATTGGATATAAAATTAACTATATTTTCTGCTGTAACATTCATACAGTAATCATAAGCATTACTCATAGGTCTTCCATCTATGTTAGTAGCAGATATTAAATGGCAAAGATTAAATGGAGGCATTGGTGAATCTACAGTTAATCTATTTCTATACTGCTGTTTAAACCTTTCATGTCTATCAGCAATTCCCATAAGGTAATCTAATTCCTTTAATGCTGCAAATCCATTTTTTATAATGTAGGATTGAGAGCTTTGGTTGTCAGAAGCCTTAGATAGGTTAACATCTGGTGTAAATAAATATCCCATTATATTAACTCTATCGTCACCTTTAACCCCTTTAATATTGTTCATAATTCCTCTTACTATATAAGCAATATCTATAAAGGTTCCGCTTCCCGTTCCTCCTGAAAGTCCTGAAAGTATAAATACATGAAGTGTTTCATCTGTATCCTCTTGAAGACGTCTTATTTTTTTCTCAATACAATCTACTATTTCATTGATCTTTGTAAATAATAAAAGTCTTCCTACCTGTCTTATACCACCAGCACCATCGGTTCCACTTTCTGCTGAAAGTTCAGGTGCTAACCATTCTTTTATACAATCATCTAATATGTTTCTATCGTTTAAAATGGACCTTATTTCTGCATTTGAAAGCATAACAAGCTCACTTTGAGGATCTAACCCTACTCCACCATTTGCAGGATATCTCTTATTTTTTTCTCCTTGATTTGTTTCAAAGCCTAAAAATTCAACTTTTTCAGGTTTATCCTTTCTAGTGTTGGATATTTTATCTTCTTCAAGGATAAATCTTTTATTTATTTGATATTTAAGTCTTAGCATTGCATCTATACCTGTTCCACCAAGGCCTATTACAAGTATAGGATTTGATATAGTTTCTATACGTATTTTATCACTTATTATACCTCCGCCCTTGCTAACCTCAAGGTCTTGAAGATGCTCTCTAATTCTAGTATTCATAAATTAACTCCTCCATATTTTATAATCTTACTTAGATCGGAACTCTACAACTATACTTTTTGATACATTATTTAAAAATACTGTTATTTTGTTTCCATTATACATTGTTATATTTTCACCATTTTCAAGCTTTCTTCCTGATTTTTGTATAACACATTTTGATTTATTTAAAATTTCAAGACTATCATCATTTCTGAATATAAATTTTATGTCTTCAGTTTCCTTATATTCTTCTTTAAGAGATAATACTTCAAAAAGTGTAAAGCTTCCAACATAACCATCTAAATTCCTAAACTGTGGAGGCAGCATTTCATCAGTATTCTCATCCTTTATATTCAATTCCACACGACCAAAACCTTGAACACGCTTCTTTTTAAATAAGGCTAATGCTCCTACTATTAAAATAGCTGCAACTAAAGCTGCAATGCCACCTAAAACTGCAGGCTTTTTTAACATACTAGTTTTTCCATCTGAACTACCTGCTGCTCCATTATCACTACCAACTAATAAAGGTGTACTTTCTCTATAAAGACTATTTCCATCAACTCTCGCTTTAAGTTCATATTTTCCCTTATCTGGAATTGAATATTCTCCTTTAAAAACACCCTCAGTATAATCTAGTGCTACTTCTTTAACTGAGTTATCCTTCATATTTTTTACTATAAGCTTTCCCTTCATATTTGTATAAAGTGCTTTATCTGTAATCTTTTGTCCATTGCTTGCAAGGTAAGCTTCTACTTTTAACTTATCTCCATTTTTAGGCGAAGCTGGAGTAAAGTTTGCTTCTAATTGTAAATCATAATTAAATATATAATTTACTTTTATATTGCTGCCACTTACCCCTTTAATCTTAACTGTCCAATCTCCTTCTGTAGGCTTTATAATTTTAAGCATTGAATACTTTTTAGATGTAGTAAAAACTGCATTAGAAGATGGTATATTAACTTCCGTGCCCTTTGGATCTAAAAGTTTTACTTCAACCTTTGAATCTGAAATCATTGATATATTAGCTTCCATTACATTGGAATTAGGAATTTTAACCTTTAAATCCTGATATTCACCATTAGCTGTAACAGTTCCCCCATCTTGAACCTTTAATTTTGAATTATCAGCATATATATCTGTAAGAATCTTAGGAAGATCTGCTGCTGTACTAGTTATGTAATTTTTACCTTTGGTTTCATTTGACATCTCTTCAAGCTGTGTTTTATCTACGGTACCATCATAATTAAGTCCTATGGTATACACAGGATATCCCTTATCCTTACAAGTACTTATTGAACTTTTTAAATCTTTTAGAGAATCCTCTGTTTTTCTTTGAGGATCATTTTTACCATCAGATAATAGTATTATTACTGGCTTATGATTTTTATCACGGCCGCTGTTCATTAAATTTACTGCTTCCAAAATACCAGCACCTGTATCAGTTTTTTGTCCAAGAGGAATATTTAAAGCCATGTTTTTTATTCTTTCTTTATCATCATTTGAATTTATAGTATCCAAATTATGTTCTCTAACTACATTATCTGAGTACGCTACAAGTCCAAATTTATTTCCTTGAACCTGTGACATATCTAAAAACATTTTTATAGCTTCCGTCCTTATTTCTTCAGGATCACTTTCTTTCATAGAACCACTGGAATCTAAAACAAATACCACATCTAAATTTGAAGAAGTATTACTACTTTCCGCATTAACTAAAGGAATATTTCCTAATTGAAAAATTACTATAGCAGCTATAATTAAAATGGATTTAATTTTCCTTATCAAAATTGTATACCTCCTACATATATAAAATTCTAATTTATATTTACAAATAATAACTTTATAATAATACCAAATTGCTACATCAAACTTTATTTAAAATCCATTCCACTGGCTCTGCTGCTTTTATGTCATTAGAAATAGAATTTAAATTCTCTGTGAAAAAGAATTTAGAGTTTGAAAAATTATACTGAACCTTTCTTATAAATTTCTCTTCACGTACTAGCTTAAGAAAATCCACTGCAGTCCCATTGTAATCTATTAAAT
The DNA here is from genome assembly GCF_033561535.1 of Clostridium sp. JS66. Taxonomy (NCBI): domain Bacteria; kingdom Bacillati; phylum Bacillota; class Clostridia; order Eubacteriales; family Clostridiaceae; genus Clostridium; species Clostridium sp. JS66. The sequence goes on from NZ_CP131467.1 coordinate 3,300,399, forward strand.
CCATTTTATTAATTACTACAGCTATTGGCACATTTATTTTCTCATCTGCTTCTATTTCACAAAGCTTTTTCATGCTTATTATAAAACGATCCAGCAAATCATTTATATTTATATTTTTACTGCTAAGTTCTTTAAATTCATTCTTAACAAACTCACCTTCTATTACTTCATCTATACATAAAGGATCCACAATAAAAATCAATCCATTTACATATTTATAGTACCTTTGGGCTATTACTCCATTTATGCTATTAAAATTTTCTCCTTTTGCATCATATATATACAATAATTTTTTACTGGAATTTTCTTTAGAATTTATAAAAACATTATAAAGATTTCTATGTTCTTTTAAAGCTTCTAAATTGCGATTTCCTTCATTTATATCATTAAAATTTTCTTTTTCCATCGAATTTAAAAATTCCACATTCCATTTTTTAGAGTTAAGTAATTCATGTATAACACTATAAATAAATGTTGTTTTTCCTGAAGTTTCTCCTCCAACAAGAGCTATACATACTGATGGTATTTCTTTTACTTCAATGTTTTTCAAACATACTGGACACACTGCAGAAAGTCTATGTCTTCCACTTATGTTGGCACTTGCAATTATCTCACCACAACTACATTTTCTTTTTAAAATGCCATAAGGCCCTGGAACTAAGCTTTTATGAACTCTTCCACAATTCGGACATAGATAATAAGGTACATTAAACTTACTGTAACAATATGCGCAAATGGTTCCTGTACTTTCCTTTTTTGACTTTACACTTTCAATAGTTTTTATAATAAAATATAAAGCATAAATAGGAATACTTATAATTGTAATAATGATAAAGTGTATAAAAAAATAAATTATGTTAAAAATATTGCCAAATACATATATAGAAACTAATGCACCTTTAGCTCTTCCTAAACTACAATGATTTTCTTGCTCCGCTTTTTTATATAATAAAATATTTCCTTTATTTACGGCAGCTGCACTGTGATAAGCATTTTTTAAATCTTCATATTGTTCGTAAAAAAAGTACTTTTCTTCTGCAGGTTCATCAAACTCTTCTTTAGCTCTTACAGAATAATTATTATAAGCTATATATTTCATACCCTTAAAATAGCTATAACTGGATTTAACAAAGCCTTGAACAATTCCCACAAAAATTCCGCCTATAGAGGCAAAAGTTCTAACAACTTTTCCAAGTACTTCACCTATGCCATCCAAAACACCATCTCCTACTTCATAATTTCAAAGAAATTTTTAATTGAATAAGTTTTTTATTTTTAAAAGAGTTCCTTTTTCCATATTTGCAGCTGTTTTTGTAATATGTCTCCACCTAATCATAATTTCTTCTCTATCCTTGCAGCGCTTAGTTTTTTCAATTACGTACCTGCTGCACGCCTTTATTTTCTTTTCAGAAGCTTCCTTTAGTATATCTATAACTCCATTATTAAAAACTTCCTCTGCAACTTTTTCCACATTGTACATATTCTTTAATGTGAATATTACAAAATCCAAAAGTATCTTATATGGATTTACATTGAGATTTTTTAATAAATTTTTATATTTTTTTCCTAAAACAATTTCTTTAACTACCTTTATGTACTGTTCAAAATAAACCTCTCCATATTCAGTACAATATAAAGCTTTTTTAACCTTGCCATGGTCCACATCATCCTTAAGATATACACATATATTAGGCAAAAGCCATTTCAAGTATCTTTCATAGTTATCCCTACCCATTTCCTTATAATCACATTTAATATTTTTTAGTAAATCAACACATTGTATAAAACCGTACTTTTCTAATTCTTTTCCAATGCATAAAAGCTCTATTATACTGCATGAAGTTTTTATTTTATAATGTTTTTTCATATTAAACAGCTTTTTCAAAGTATAATCATCTATTTTTTCATTATCATTATTAATTTTATTTTCAAGCATTGAAATAACCTTTTTTATAAAAACTTTATCCATATATTTTAAAAGTGAGTTATCTATTATATAGTTTAAGATAGCTTCATATTCTTCTAATGTTATATCATCACTACACATATCATCATTTTTGCAGTAATTTAAATATAAATTCAAAGCTTCCTTAAATTTTTCTTTTCTATAATTTTCAAGTGTATTAAATACTTTATTACAATAATTTATAAAAAACTTTTCCTTGCTCAATCTTTTGCTTAATTCAAAGGCATATATACTAAGTAAAAAATCACTACCACCTGTATCTTTACTTATATAAAAATACATTTTATTTTTCCAATTCTCTTTCTCTTTTCCTTCCTCTACAATAAAATCTATCAAAAGCTCTTTTAAAATATTATCTTTATCTATACACTTGCAATAAATTGTAAGTATTATCTTAGCAGCGTATTCATAATCATCTTTAAAGAAATTTAAAACATCTCTTACATAATCAGGATACTTTCTAAGTATACCTAAGCATTTATATAAAAATATGGTTAAAGCTTTATTTTCTTTCCTTTGAGAATCAAATAATTTGAATAATTGGCCTTCCACAGAACTTTTATTAAAAATCTTTACATCACAAAGTACAGCTTCAAAATAAAATTTTGCATGTCTAGGCTTAGCACCTTCCATATAGGTTATAAGCGCCTTTATCCTGCCTTCTTCTAAAGACTTTTTAACAAATTCTTCATCATTTAAACCTCTTATATTTTCATATAAGTTTAATATTGTATTTATAGATATTTCTTCTGCATCCACAATGAGATAATGTATAGAATTAAAGAAAAATTCATAAGCAATTTTCCTATGCTCTATACAACCTGTTTCATTACTCATTTTGAGTAGAAATTTTGTTATTATCTCTGTAAGCTCTACATCTACCTCAGTACTTATCTTTTCTAAATTAGGCTGCAATTCAAAAAATAACTGTTTATATGCTTCAATAGATTTATAATTAATTGCAAAACTTACTGCTTTCTTTACACTTTCTACATCAGATTTTGCAAGTCCCTTTTTTACCATATTATACAAACAAAGGCAATCATCTATATCTTCATCTAATTTGTTGTATTCAAACTGTGTTAAAAAGTCTATAAAAGGCAGAAATATTTCCTTTGAAACTGTAAAACCAATTTCAGCTAATTTTGAAAAATTGCTATTGAATTTTACATTTTTATTCCTATCCTCTAAAAAATTAAAAACATTACATTTGTAGATATTTTGACCCACGTTAAAATTAAATTTACTTCCTCTACTATCTACAGCACATAATAAATAATTAGTATCTTCTGGATTGTATGTATAAGTAGTAAAAGTAAATTGCATTGAAAGTTTCTTGGGAAGTGACAGTTCCACTGCTCCTATTAAGTAAGGTATACTGCTTGCGCTGTCACAAAACACTATTTTCTTTCCACTGTTATTAAAATCTATAATGCTCTGCATTAGTTCTCTAAAATTTTTGCTTTTTTTGCCAATACCATTTTCTTTAAAAAATTTGCTTATACTGTCAAAATGTATTACATTTCCTAAATGAATATGATCCAATTCTGGAAGATATTCTACACAAGGAGCATTTTGTTCTTCTAAAGTTAGAGAATCTCTAAAACTTATAGATTTATAAAGTTCTATAGGATAAAAATCACAAGGCTTATCAAATATTAAAACATGACAAATATAGTTTCCGTACCTTCCTGAATAATCCCTTCCTATGTACTTTCCTTGTGAAATGCAATATTTACCACTTTTTAATATAAAATATGAAAAGGATAAAGGAAATAGCTTTTCTATTTCTTCCTCTGTAGGTTGTGTTGGAAGATTATCTGGTGGTATATACACACAGTAAGTTTCTATTTCCTTTCTTTCTTCTTCTGTAATTCCCTTGGACATGGAATAAGTTTGAAATCCAGCACCAGAAGAAAGTCCCTTTTTGCAGGAAGTATATAAAAGTTGTTGAATTTTCAAATGCAAATCACTTCCTTTTTTCTCCCTTTATTAATTTATACTTGTATAATAACCACAAAAATGGATCTTCTACTCTATGAGGTCTCAATTTTGTAATTTTATTGCTTTCTGGATTACATCCCAGTGCTGTTAATCCAAAATAAGCATAATCCTTAAAATTGGAACTTAATTGATTAGCAAAATTTTCTCCACCCCAACTTCTTACTAAAGCCTCCATAGTTCCATTTACATCTTCAAAATCTGCTAAATCAAAATAGCCTTCCTTTACATGTTTTCCGGAATAATTTATACAGCTGGAAGGATCTATTAGAGATTCCACAGCATCTATTTTAGAAAACGCCACAGCTACAGGTATATCTATCAATTTATCCATTTTAATGCCGTTAGCTCTTCTTATAAGATTTCCTGTTCTTGAAAGCAAATCTTCTATTTCCGTATTCTGTTCTGGCAGTGGTGTACCCTTAGGAAGATTTTCTCTTACCTTTTCTAACTGCAGTGGATCAAGTAAGAAGATTATTCCTGAAGAATTATATATATACCTATTTACAGTCTTCATAGTATCTTCAGAATCTAAATCTTCACCTGCAGTATCAAAGAAAGCAATAGTAACCACATTAGTTTTTTTGTTGGATTTCAAAAACTTTCCAAAAAAACCATCTTCTCTAAAACTTAAACTATATATAAGAGGAGTTTTTACAGATGAATCCGTTTTTGCAGAACGGGTTACACTTATCACTTCATTTTTCTTAAAAACAGGATTATAAAAATCATTTCTATATCTTGTTATAGTAGTATCATTCATTGCTTGAAGACTGCAATTAAAGGCAGATCCTATCTCATTCATTATTTTATCTATAAGCACTGCAATATAATGACTTTTTCCCGCTTCCTTTGCTCCTATTACTGCAAATATTAAATCATCATAATTACCTATAGTATATGGCAATTCCATATGACAGGTAGGACATATCTTTGTATTTGTAGTTTCACCGCATTCATTGCAAAACATGTGATCTGGCATTTCATTTTTATTATCTTCGCTTCTAAGCCTTAAAGAAACCCCTTCTTTAGCATTCCTGCATTCTTGAAGATCATTTTTGCATATAAACTCCACATCACTTAAATCGTGTTTTGAAAAACAATAGGGACATATATATTGATCCTTCTTTTTAAAATTCAATTTCATTTTACTAATCTCCCTTACTCCTTTTACTACTTAAAATGTAAGTTTTCCTTTGAAGGCGATACTATTCTATACAGTTTGCTATTGCTATCATCCACAAAAAAAAGCTTTACATACATGTTTTTACTTAAATTTTCAATTGGTATATCAAAACTTATTAAATCTTCGCTAGTAACTGAGTCATAATCAATATTTATTATAGGCTCCCCATCTGATTTTTGAATAGGTATATTTCCAAATTTTCCAATCAAAACAAGCTGAGGCAAATCCAGCTTCTTTTCATCTGTACTCAAAAGTAACTCTGCACTTTTAACCTTGCCAAACAAATTCTTTTTTATCTTTATTTCATAAAATATCTCTGAAGGTTCTTTATTTACTACAAGCCTTCTTTGAGCTTTGGAAAACAATGTTTTACCATTATAATTTACCATGACATAAATTGAAAAGTAATAATTTCCTTCATTCACTTTATTTATTATGTAATTTCCCTTTTCCATATTGTTTTCTCTTGCAATTACAACTTGAAATGCAGCTGAGTCCTTGGGAGACACAGGAAATTTATCCATCCTGTAGCATATTAAAACCTTATCTATTTTTTCATCCCATGCCCATTCCAGTGAAAGCTGACCATACTTTACTTCCGCTTTCACAAAAGAAATTTCTGGTATATTATTTTCATCCACTATTTCAATGCTTTTCTCTTTACTCTTATCAATAATTTCTTCATATTTTATCTTTTCTTTTAACTCTTCATTTTCATTAGTACTTTCAAATTCAATTTCTTTAAGTTTTCTATCTACATTAACTTCATTATTAACTAATAAATCTGTAGTACCATTTTCTTGTTGTTTTATTGTATTTTTTTCTATCTTTTCATCATCATTTATATTATTAATTTCAATGTTATCTTCAATTTTCTCATTGATGTTTTCTTTTTCAAATTCCTCTAAATATATATTATTTTTAGTAACTTCACTTATTTTTTTTCTTATATCATACTCAGATAGTGATAAAAATTTACCTTTAAAATTTTCCACTTCATCCTTTGAAATATCATCTTTAATTGAAAGAATTATCTCTATTTCTTCAGATAATTCCTGAAGTTCTTGTTCTTTTCCACCGTCCATAATAATCATCTCCAATTTAAAATGTAATAAAAAATATACATATAAAATATTTGTTTATGTTAAACTTAATACTTTATCCGTTACATTAATTCTTCTAGTGGTTCTTGAACTAATAGGTTCTAAATGTACAAATGCATTTTCTTTTTTATCACATTTCCAATTAAAAACCATACAAGAATCTAATCTAGGCTCATACATATTAACAGCTTCATCCTTTAAAAACATTTTTAAATTGTAAGCTGCATATACAAACGCAGCCTTTTTCTTATTTATATCCTTGTATTTTCTCATATTAATTAATCCAGACGACATACCTGCTAAGTAAAATGAAGGATTATATAAGCTGTTGCGGCTATCAGAAACAACCAATTTAACATTTGCTCTAAGCTTAGATATAAGCTGTCTTAAAAGGCTCATTCCTCTTCCCTGTGGAATTTCTGCTTCTGTTAATCCTCTGCTTAAACTCTCACATACTTTGCTCCAAAGTTCCCTATTACACTCTTTATCAATTTCCAAACAATCCCCTAATGTAATAGATTCTAAATACCTTAAGTCATGAAAAACATTACAATCCTCTAATAAATCACAAAAATCTATTATAATAGGCTTATTTTCAGTTATTATAATATTATCTCCTTGAAAGTCTCCATGAGCTAAAGAAGTTAGGCAAGCTACTTTTAATCCATTCCAAATATTTCTGTTATTAAAATAGTAATAAGGATTAGGCAATATAGTATCCGTTCCATCTAATGATATCCATTTTGTATATTTATCTACTCCTATATCTTCAAAAGCTTTAACATATTTATTATCCATATATCTATATGAAAGTTCCTTTTTAACCATATCAACAGGAGAAACATACTTTTTCCTATGTTCTCTATTCCAGCAAAAAAGAAATTTACTTATTTTTGAAATTATATTATCCCTTAGCTCATCCTCATTAAGCACTTTGTCCAAGAATGTTTCACTTTTGTATATGTCATCACCAGCTAAATCATATAAATTAACATATAAAGTAGACTCATCTTTATTCTCCAATTCATAGCTAGTTATAAGTTTAGCAACATATTTCTGCATGTTGTTTTCTACTGCCATGTTATATGCCTTATGAAATACTTCTGCTTCATTGCTGCTGGTTACCTTTAATATTCCAACTCTATTGTCATCTCCATATTCCACCATATATACTCCTGCACCAGATCTTCCTCCATTAAATTTTTTAAGTACTTCCACAGGAGCAATTTTATCCTTAAGTTCTTCACTTATTTTATTAATTTCATTTAATACATCTGTAATATTCATCTTTAAATCCACCCTATAAATATTTATAAAAATTTTGTTTACACATTATATTATAATTGCTAACAATAAACAAACTATTAATAAATAGTGAACATATATTTAAAAGGTAATTACTAGTATCAAAAGAGATATTCATAACTATTTATTCAGTTAATTTAAGCTAAATACTCTTAATTATACTATATCATCATTATGTTACATACTTATTACTAAAATCTTAAAAAAATCTTAACTTTATTTAATAATTACTTAACTCTTATAAATAAACCACACTACAATGTAGAAACTATATAATCTTTTTACAATAAATCAATTAGTTGTAAATAAAAATTATATAGTTTCTATTTTAACTTCTTATGTATCGCTATTTCTCTTATGTTCATATATTTATTTTTGCAGTAAACTAGCAAATTATATATATTCTTATAATATTATAACTTATATTGCATCTTATATAAATACTTGCTTACATACCAATAAAGTTCCTGATTATCCTATTTATATATAAAAAATAGAGTTATTTTTTATATAACTCTATTTTTTATATACACTAAATTTTTATTTTCTTAAAAGCATTTTAATTCCAACCAATTATTATTAAAAATTCTATAAAGCTCTAAACCTCTCAGGTCTATATTCATACTTTCCATTTATAACATCTTCTATTAGATCAATCATTTTTTCTTTATCTTGTGGAAAAGTTCCTCTTAATGCTACATAATTTGAAGGATGATTGCTTCTAAAAATACAGTTAGTTACATTAATGTTTTTTATAAATTCTAAAGTTTCAAGCATAATTTCTTTAGGGTTTAACAGTTTAAAATCTCCTGAGTTTACTTCTTCATACATTTTCGTTCCCGGCTCCACTAGAAGAGTTAAAACTCCAACATAATCAGGATCAATGGAAGTTATAATCTTTGCAGATCCTAATGCATTTTTCTTCCACTTATACTTTCCTCCTATACCTGAAATAAGAGTAACCGAAAGTTTTATTCCAACATTTTTAACCTTTTTTCCAGCTTCTATTATTTCACTACATGTTACTCCTTTACATATTTTTTGCAGTATTTCATCATCTCCACTTTCTATTCCCATATATAGTATTTTAAGTCCAAGTTTTTTTAAGTTTTCAAGCTCGTTTTCAGATTTTTTCAAAATATCCTTTGGAGCAGCATAAGCTGAAACCCTCTTACATTCTGGATATAATTTCTTTATTTTCAGTAGTATTTTTTCTAACATTTCTGTTTTAAGTACTAATGAATCCCCATCAGCTAAAAATATACGTTCCACATTACTATACAATTTTCTAGCTTCATGCAAATCTTTGTAGACTTCCTCCAAACTTCTTATTCTAAATTTTTTGTCCTTATACATACTACAAAAGCTGCATTTATTATGAGAACACCCTATAGTAACTTGAATTATTAAACTATATGCTTCACTAGGTGGTCTATACACTATTCCTTCATATTCCATAAATAGAAACCTCCTCAATAAATAAGTTTAGTTATTTATTTTTTCTAAGGATATGTTAAATGCTTTTTTCCATAAAACAATATTTACTACTAACATAATAACACTAAATACATATACACCATAATGTACTGATGTATAATTGTAATGTATTAGTGCTAGAACTCCAAGTATTATCATAAGTGGAATCATAGTCAACCCTTCACTTCCCTGTGATACACCAAATTCTTCTGAAAAAGGCAATGCTTTTTTAGTAACTTTAAAGCACACTACTGTAAATAACATTATATTTAAAAACACTAAAATTAAATCCGGAAATATTTTAACTCCAAATATGGCCATAAATATTACAGCTTCAATAGAATATACAGGTAAAAGTAATCTAACAATAAAAGCTTTTAAAGTTCCTTTAAATATACTTGATACATCCTTATTAGGTATGATTTTATAAATCCAAGCACCTTTATACTTACCTGAATACTTTATCATCATAATTGCTGTAGGAAGCAATAGTGCACAAAAATATATATTCAAATACATTTTACTTGAAGCTATACCAGACCATCCTTTATCTTTTAAGTCATTAAGCATAAATATAAATGGAAATATCAAAGAAAATCCTAAGGATGGATAAACTTTAAGTTTGAATTCTCTTTCATTTTTCATCATATCCGAAGCAAATCTAAAAAATATTCTTTCTTGTTTATTAGCACAAATTATTTTTGATAGTATATTTATGAACTTTTTATTTTCTACTTTAGTCTTCTTGCTATTATCGTTTAATTTTTGTAAATTTCTTTCAAATACAGGTGTCAATTTTATATATATTATTATAGAAATCATAGGAATAACTATTACAAGTATTGAAAATATTATAAAATAATTATTATAATTTCTATGCAACAACATTTCAAAAGGTGCTCCAAACCACATTGGAACTATAAAATACTGCCACCATTTTGGAGTAAATATTACATTTAAATTTACAAAATTAAACAATCTTCCTATTAATTGATATCCTACTGCTATAGCTATGGATAAAATTATTTGAATATAATTTATCATATCTTTTAACTTCTCACCATCAAAAAACTTTAATATAAATAGATATAATAAAGCAGTAATTACCACTATAAATAAATCCATAAGAATTATTTCAAATAAAAATATTAAAAAAAACAGAATTCCATTAGTTATTAAGGATGTTATTAATGCAAGCCCAGAAATGGAAATAGTAATAAAGAACATATAAATTAGCACATGTATAGTTTTTGCCATACTTAAAGTTTTACTGTTCACTGGTTTTGATCCAATAATATTTTTGTCCCTAATGTCTAAAAGCACAGAAGAAAAATCAGAAATTAAAGAAGTCATAATCATAAATATTAATATTCCAAAAACGAAACTCATTTGAAACATAAAATTTTCACCAAAACATACTAAAGGAATTATAACTATCCCAATTAATCCATAGACCCATAGAGATTTTATAAAATTATTTTCATCTTTATTTTTCTTTTTTGAAGAATTACCTATAGCCGTAGGAACTCTTCTTCCATCCATAATAAACTTAACTTGAAGTATTTTTCTCATCATATAGTAATCTACTCCAATTTTTTCAAAGAAGCCCTTAAATTTATCTAAAAATTTTAATACTTTAAAATCTTTCATATTACTACTCTCCTTGAACTATAGATACAAACTTCTTAGCTATTTCCCTATGTTCATTAAATCCTGTAAGTTGATTAAATATTTCTTCTAAAGAACCCTCTTTGCATTTATTCTTTAATTCATCAAAACTTCCATCAGCAACTATTTGTCCACCATTAAGCAATATTATTCTGCTGCTTATCTTTTCAACTACATCCATTATATGAGATGAATAAAATATAGTTTTATTTTGTGATGCTAACTCTGCTAATATTTCCTTTACCACCATAACACTGTTAGCATCTAGCCCACTTAAAGGTTCATCTAAAAATAATATATCCGGATTATGAAGCAAGCTTGATATTATTAATACTTTTTGACGCATTCCTTTGGAATAAGATGACATTCTAGAATCGTACATTTCCTCTAATGAAAATACTTTCATAAGTTTTCTACCCTTTTCTTCAACTTCTTCATAATCTAAGCCATATAGTTCTCCTATAAAAGTTAAGTATTCTCTTGCTGTGAGATTATCATATATTTCTGCAACTTCTGGAACATAACCTATTTTTCTTTTATATTCCACACTGCCATTTGATATGTCATCTCCTAAAATTTCTATCTGCCCTGTATATCCTTCTAAAAGTCCTAACATTATCTTCACAGTTGTACTTTTGCCAGCTCCATTAGGTCCTATATATCCTACAATTTGTCCTTTATATACATCTAAATCTATTCCTCTTAATACTTGTTTTTCCCCATAATTCATTTTCAAATCTCTTATAGTTATGGCAATTTCATTCATAAAGCATTCCTACCCTTTCCTTAAATATTAAATAAATTTTACCATATTATTACCTTCTTAACAATTTCTATTTAATAGATATAACAATACTTAATATACACTTTATTATAAAGTAAGTCATATAATAAAGTGTATATTAAATATTAGGAGGAATATATTTTGTATTACAATATGGGTTTTAATTATTTTAGTCCAATAGAAAATATGTACAGAATAAGATCACTAATTGATTTGCTTATTGAAGCTATGAAAGATGAAAGACATGATAGGGTAAAATATGGATTGATGATGGAAATGACTGATGACCCTGTGGTAAAAAAGCAAATAAAATTTGCATACGACGATGAAGGTAAACATTACAAAATGTTTAATGAAATTTATACTCAACTTACAGGAAAAAAAATAAACATTCCACTGCCAACCAATATTGAAAAATACGATAATATTATGCCAGCAATTCAAACTAGTATAGATGGCGAATTAGAAGCAGTAGAACTTTACAGAAAAATTCATTCTATGTTAAAAAATCCAAATATGAGAGATAAACTTTTTGAAATTATAACCGATGAGCAGGAACACGCTGCAAGATTCATTTACTTATATTCAATGCTAAAATAAAAAAGCATAGCTTTCATAATGCTTATTATTTGCCTTATATTATTTTTTATCTCTTTTTAGTAATACTTTATAGCGAAGCCTGTAAAAACAGTACTTTTGTTGATTACTAACTGCATTTGAAACATTTTTGTATTTTCATATTAGATTTTTCAACAATGCAAATGATCAATGTTTTTTAAGATATTTCCACAAAATAAAAAGCAACTGATTTTAGGCCCAATGCATTAACATACCTGTGGGCTTCGCCTTAATTTTTAAGCATTATAAGGCATAGATAAATATAATTTTGAATTACTAAAATAACTTATGACAATTTAATTATATATGTACGCTTGAAGTTACTAGTTTGAATTTTAACTTTTATGTAGTGATATATGGTAAGTGTCTCATCACATTAGCTAAATTGTTTTAGTATTATTCTTAGCTCAAAATTTTTGAAAGCCTTAGAACTTTAGTCCTGTTTGAGGGAACCGAGTTTGACAAAGTTCTTAGGCTTTCAAAAATTTCAAGCTTTAGAATAATTAAAACATTTAGCCGTGATGAGACACTTACCATATATCACGAAGTAAAAGTTAAAATTCAAACTTCCACTGTATTCTTGCGTCGTATTATTTTTATAATTAAACCATTTTCTCAGTTTTCAAAAAATTTTTATAACAATAATTTATTATATCACTTCTCTTTATTATTCCTATAAATATTTCATTATCATCTACAACAGGAACAAAATTTTGATTTACAGAAGTATAAAATAAATCTTCTATGTTAGAATCGATATGAACAGGTTTATTTATCATCCTTCTTGGTATATCATTTACCTTTATTTTGTTTGTATCTTTAAAATCTAAATTTTTAGTATTCTTTAATTTCCAGAGCAAATCTCCTTCTGTAAGAGTACCTATGTACCTTCCGCCATCATCTAAAATTGGAATAGCCGTATACCTATGATACTCCATTCTTTCAAGAGCTTGTCTCATAGTTGAATTTATGTTTTCACACACCACTTCATTTTTAGGAGTCAAGAAAAACGCTATGTTCATATTACCTCATCTACCTTTCCTTTACTATTTATATGCATTTTAAACTGTAAATGAATAATTTTTTACTAAATCCATCTTTAGGTATTTTTATTACTATACTATGTAGTTGCAAATACATTATACTTCTTAATTATAAAAAACTCAACAAACTAATTTTTAATATTTTATTAAGCAAATAATTCAATTTTTCTAATCACAATTTTCTGCCCACAGCATAGTATATACTATAATAATTTTTGAAGGAAGGAATTTGAATGTATCCTTATTATCCAATGTATCCTTATTATCCAAATTATCCAATGTCATATCCTTATTATTTAAGAGATGAAGATGAAGGTTTCAATCCTGAAGAAGATTTTGAAGATGAAGATATAGGTTTTAGAGGTCACCATCACCACCGCCGTAGATGTTGTTTCCCAAGTTGTGGATGTTGCTCTAGCTGCTGTTTCCCAAGTTTTGGATGTTTCCCATTTAATTCTTGTTCTCCTTTTGGTTTCGGATTTGGTGGCGGCTGTGGCTGCGGATGCTAGACTAAATTTTATTTAAAATTATCTAGTACTTAACATTACTTTATCATAGTTCTAAAAAATTCTAAAATATAAACTATTCTATAAAAACTTCGGGGTTCTTTTTCCCGAGGTTTTTTATTAAATTCTTCTGGAGAATTTTGATATTTTATTAGTATTCTTAGCTCTTGTAATCTATAAAAAATAATAAATGAATATAGATTTACTTATATTAATATAAAAGAAAAGACAAAGTTTCAGAAACCTTGCCTTTTTTCTTATTTATTGAAGTGATCTAGTGGTGGTATGCAAGCTTAATCAATACAAGTTTCATATCACTTAACAATATTACAAATTTAAATCCTTCATAAATTTTGATTAATATGCATGATTCATTCTAACCTCTAATATTTTTTGAATATGGTTAAAAAGTATTATGATAACCCAATATATTAATGCAACTGCTAAATAATTTTCAAAAAATTTATATGTAGCTGCTGCAGACATTTGTGCTTGAGCTAAAATTTCTGCTACCCCTAAAGTAAACGCCAATGAAGAACTCTTAAGTAAATCTACAAAAGTATTTCCAAGTGCAGGTATTGCTACTCTTGCAGCCTGAGGAAGTACTATTCTTTTCATCCCTTGCCAACTTGTCATTCCTAATGCTTTAACTGCTTCCATTTGGCCTTTATCCACAGACCCTATAGCTCCTCTTAAAATTTCCACCATATATGCCGAACTATTCATACTTAGTCCTATTATAGCAGCAGTATAAGCATTAATATTCTTTAAGACTGGTATAATTTGAGGTAATCCATAGTACAGTAAAAAAAGCTGTACCAATAAAGGAGTACCCCTAAAAAATGATATATATACTTTTAATAAAGGATTTATTAACTTTATGTCATAGGTTAAAATAATCACTAATATTAAAGCTATACTCAGTCCTAATATCATAGATATTAATGCAAGACTAATTGTTAAATGTGTATATTTTAATAGCAAAGGAAAGATTCCTATCATATAATTTATATCAAAATTTACTTTCATATTTACCACCACCTAATATTATTTTTTAGTTATATCAATATTAACCCACTTTTTAGATATTTTAGCTAAAGTTCCATCCGATCTCATATCCACAAGTGCTTTATTGACTTTTTCAACTATTTTCTTGTTTTCATCATTTTTTACAAAAGGAAAAGCATTTTCTAATGGTTGTACATCCTTACCTGCTAATTGAAGAGGGAGTTTATTTTCTTGAACTACAGCTAATGCTGAAACTTTGTCATCCATCATAGCATCTATTCTTCCCAATGCAACATCTTGCCTCATTCCACCATCATTATCATATGTCACAATCTTAATGGAATTAGTTTTATCATTATCTTTTACTATCTGTTCATAATTACTTCCTAAGCTTACCCCTATTTTCTTTCCCTTTAAATCATCTAGTTTTGTAATTGAATTATTACCCTTTTTAACCATAATTTGTGCACCTGAATATACATATGCATCAGTAAATAAGTATTTATCTTTTCTTTTATCTGTTATAGTTATTTCATTTGCTATAGTATCCACTTTACCAGCATCAAGCATTCCAAATAATCCACTAAATGATGCAGTTACAAACTCTGGTTTGTATCCTGTTCTTTTTCCTATTTCATTCCAAACATCTACCTCAAAACCATCAATTTTATTATCTTTATTCTTAAAGGTATAAGGATAATATCCACCAGACATGCCTATTTTTATTGCCTTATTTTGTCCACTACCTTGAGCTTGTGTTGAATTTGTTGACGAACATCCTGTAAACATCATAATTGATAATAATCCTGCTGCTATAACTGTTTTTACATTTTTAATCATTGATAATCTCCTCCGTTAAACTCTAATATATTTTTTTGCTAAGGTATATGTTACCTCTATCAGGGAAACACCACTACCATACCATAAGGAAAGGCAAAACCCTTATACCCATTTTCTATCCCTCCTTAATTCCCTTTGCTGCGAATATTCCTGTTTCAGCATATTCTCCTAAGCTTGTTTTATTATTTTAAAGTTATACAGTGATAAATCGAAAAATTTACACAAATAAATAAGTTATTTAATGTAATGACTTTGTTTTTGGACTCCGGATTCCGAAAAACAAAAAACTCCTACCTCTATTACAGAGGCAGAAGTATAATTCCGCGGTTCCACTCTGTTTATTATGTAAAACTAAACTAATAACACATAACAACTCTTAATTTTGGTACAATCATACCTCAACGCTTTAACGGGCGTACCCGCTGAAGTCTACTAAACTTCAATTCAGTGCTCTGAGATGCACTTCAGTTACTTTCAACTCAAGATCTCTTACACCCAATGGAGATCCCTCTCTGTCAGTTTCCTATAACTTACTCTTCTCATCATTGCAATTCTTAGTATTTAACTATGTTTACTATGATTTGTTTTATGTATATTATATTACTACACAAATAAAATTTTAGCAAGTACTTATAAGAATTTTAATTTGTATTTTTATATGTAAAAACTACCAACATTTAATAAACAGTGAAGGATTACTGATTTCCCTCACTGTAAATTGCCTATTTTTAATTATAAAGTAACTTTACAATATTAAAATTTTAATGATTATATTATGCTTTGAAATTGCTTTTTACTTAATATCTTCTACATAGCAATTAGATACTACTGCATTGCATCCTAATAAAGTCACTCCATAAGCTGCTATAATTACTGGCTGTTCTTCTAAATCTATTCCACCTGCCCTTACTCTAACCTCTTCTCCTGTTTCTGCTAACTCTGTAAAAATTCTTCTTAAATTTGCCTCAAAATCAGTATTACTATTTGAATTAGCATTAAGTGGTTCTTCTAAAAATTTTATTTTAATACTTCCATCCTTTTTAATAAAAGAATCTGTTCCTCCTAAAACTATAGATGCTATCTTACAAATATCAATTCTATGAATTATAGTTCCTTCACAATTTTCCAGTACAAAAATACTGCTATCATTTCCTTCTGGAAGCAATTCAGCAGGTATTCCTGATGCTGATCCGCTATTTTCATAATTCACAGTAATTGTTGATGTTGGAAATAAATCTATTATCTGTTCTAATATATTTCTTATCTGCTTGATGCATGGACATTGAGCTAATTCGCCTGATGGCCCTGGATCTCCTCTTCTTCCTTTTCTTCCTCGATGTCCTCTCTTTCCTCTTGGACCTCTTTCTCCTATATAACCACGATGTCCTCTCTTTCCTCTTCTACCTCTTTCGCCTCTTTCTCCTTGTTCTCCTGGATCTCCTTGTTCTCCTTGTGGACCTTGTATTCCTTCTGGTCCTTGTGGTCCCATTTCACCTGGATCTCCTTCTTCTCCTCTTCTACCTCGATGTCCTCTTTTTCCCCTTGGACCTCTTTCTCCTATATAACCACGATGTCCTCTCTTTCCTCTCTTTCCTCTTCTACCTCTTTCTCCTCTCTCACCTTCTTCTCCTGGATCTCCCTGTTCTCCTTGTGGACCTTGTATTCCTTCCGGTCCTTGTGGTCCCATTTCGCCTGGGTCTCCGTCTTCTCCTCTTCTGCCTCTCTTTCCTCTTGGTCCCATTTCTCCTACATGTCCACGATGTCCTCTCTTTCCTCTTCTACCTCTTTCTCCTCTCTCACCTTCTTCTCCTGGATCTCCTTGTTCTCCTTGTGGACCTTGTATTCCTTCTGGTCCCTGTGGTCCCATTTCACCTGGATCTCCGTCTTCTCCTCTTCTGCCTCTCTTTCCTCTTGGTCCCATTTCTCCTACATGTCCACGATGTCCTCTCTTTCCTCTTCTACCTCTTTCTCCTCTCTCACCTTCTTCTCCTGGATCTCCCTGTTCTCCTTGTGGACCTTGTATTCCTTCTGGTCCTTGTGGTCCCATTTCGCCTGGGTCTCCGTCTTCTCCTCTTCTGCCTCTCTTTCCTCTTGGTCCCATTTCTCCTACATGTCCACGATGTCCTCTCTTTCCTCTTCTACCTCTTTCTCCTCTCTCACCTTCTTCTCCTGGATCTCCTTGTTCTCCTTGTGGACCTTGTATTCCTTCTGGTCCTTGTGGTCCCATTTCGCCTGGGTCTCCGTCTTCTCCTCTTCTGCCTCTCTTTCCTCTTGGTCCCATTTCTCCTACATGTCCACGATGTCCTCTCTTTCCTCTTGGACCCATTTCTCCTCTATGACCACGATGTCCTCTCTTTCCTCTTCTTCCTCTTTCTCCTCTCTCACCTTCTTCTCCTGGATCTCCTTGTTCTCCTTGTGGACCTTGTATTCCTTCTGGTCCTTGTGGTCCCATTTCGCCTGGGTCTCCGTCTTCTCCTCTTCTGCCTCTCTTTCCTCTTGGTCCCATTTCTCCTACATGTCCACGATGTCCTCTCTTTCCTCTTCTTCCTCTTTCTCCTCTCTCACCTTCTTCTCCTGGATCTCCTTGTTCTCCTTGTGGACCTTGTATTCCTTCCGGTCCTTGTGGTCCCATTTCACCTGGATCTCCTTCTTCTCCTCTTCTGCCACGATGTCCTCTTTTTCCTCTTCTACCTCTTTCTCCTTGCTCACCTGGGTCTCCTGTTTCTCCTTTTCTTCCCCTATGTCCTCTATGTCCTCTTGGACCTCTTTCTCCTTCTTCGCCGCAGCAAGTAATATTTAAATTGTATTCACAATCCTTTTCAAACCTATGTGTATCTTTTAAACATTCATCTTCTTTTTCTCTATTTTTGCATGGATAGCATTCTATACTATGCTTTTTCATAAATCAATTTACCTCCTATGGTGAAAATAAAGATTAATCCTTTAGTAGGATTTTTCTTTAATATAATTTATGATAGATTATGTAAATTGGGAACATAGCTAAAATAACTTTTAACAAACTGAATACAAAAATAACTTCATTAAATTATAAATACATGTAAAAGCTATATATTTATTTAAGTAAAAAACAAAAAAATCTTCTAAAGTTAAAGTTTAAATTATAAATATTATTTATATGACTTTTATTCTCAGAGAGGAGTTTTTTATGTAATGATAAATAATTTTCATACTCTAAATCCATTAGATACAGTAAGACTTAATAACGGAACTAATGGCTTAAATAATTTTTTTCATAAATCATTTCAAAATGACACTAAAGAATCTATAAGCCTAATTAATAACGAAAACTTAAATTTTGCTTCTCTATTTATACTTAAAAATAAAATTGAAGAATTAAACATATTTAATAGCTTAAACTTGCGAAATAAAATTGCTTTAGAAATCACTTATGAAATATGCACTGGTAAAAAAAGTTTTAGAAATACTGAATATCTATGTTCAGATTATATACAAGGTGTTAATTCTGTTTTAAAATGGATGCTGACAACTGGTTCTATAGATGATGGCATGAATAATGAATTTGATGAAGTTTTAGATGCTTCTGCTATACTTTTAACAAAAATATACAGAGATAAAACTGTTTTACCTTTAATAGCAGAAATGATTTTTAAAAGGTATAAAGAGAAATCTCTTATTCATAATTTAGTTTGGGCCTTTTTTGAATGTGGTGATCCTAAAAGCTTAATTTTAATTGGAGATCGCCTTCAATCTTCAGATCAAAAAGATTTTGAACTTTCAAAAAAACTACTAAATTTTATACCTGGTATAAACATGTTTAAACATACAGATAAAAATAATTATTATTTATATTTTCTCAATTGGTTTGAAAAAAATTTTTTATTTTTACACTTCACTGGTGAAAGCTTTCAACAATGCAGTAATCCAATTTCATATGAAGTTATTTTAGAAGCAAAATATCTTTGCACTGCAGTTTCCACAAATGCAGGTAAAATATTAAGACCATTAAAAAAAGAAGAAATTGAACTTTTAAAGATATTTAATAAACTGGATTATAATACAAAATTATTACTTGCAAATTTTTCATTTAGCTTACATCATAAAAATATACACAACTGGAATAAATGGCTTTGCTACCCTATTGCTGAACAAATAAAAATTGCCAGAATAGGAGGATTTTAATGATAAAAATTTCGAATAACGCAGTTACAAAGGATAAACTGGCAAATTTATATTCAATAAATAGTGTTGAAAGTAGAATTTTAAACAAACTATTTTTAAGCAAAAAAGTTTATGTCTATAGTTCATTAAACGAATTAAAATTCCAGTTAGATTTACAAATAAATATCTCCAATACAGCTAAAGATTTGTACAACAGTAATTTACTTTTTAAAGTTTTTCGTAAATCTAAATGTAATCACACATATTGGGAACACACTTCTGAAGGTGGTTTTCAATTAAAAAAAGAAGCAAAACCTTCTGAAGCCATAAAAGATATTTTTATTAATGGATCAAAATATGGCACTGAATGCGCTACTGCTATAGTTATCATTTACTATAAAGCACTTCTTAACGTATTCAAGGAAAAACTTTTTAATGAAATGTTTCCTAAAATATATTTGTTTAATTGGCATTATATTGATTCAAATCTTTATATTGAAGACCTCAGATACGAACAAGATACAATGGTTGGAGATTGCAAATATTTTAAAAATCCCGATGTAAACCCCTTAACTCCAGAATGGCAAGGTGAAAATACTATATACCTAGGTTATGGTAACTATTATGGACATGGTTTAGGAATAAGAAGTGAAAATAAAATAATTAAAGGGTTAAATTCTCATAGAAAAATAGGTGCTAAGAAATCTTCTTTCTTATTGAGTTCGGTAACCCGATTAAATTACAAACGCTTATACAATATGTATTATAATTACTTTTCAAAACCATAAATAGAAAATATGTATTTAAAATGAATTTTACTTAACTAGTAAAAAAATAAAATTATAAAAATTACTTATGAATTTAAATTTATTAAATAGCTAAAACAAAGTTAAAGGGGATATACCTAAAACTATGTATTTCCCCTTTAATCTAGTTATTTAATTCATTAAAAACAGATAAAAGTCTCTATTTCTCTTAAATCAATTCCAAAACGTACCCATCTGTGACCAACCCATCTAAAACCAGAAGCAGATCTTCTCCCTACATAATTTAACCATGCCCAAAATGGTCTTCCTCTTCTTGGCCAAATATAAACATATCTGAATCTACATGGTCTTAATGAACCTGGATCTACTGCAAATGTGCCTGGCATAAATTTTGCATGAGCATTTTTCTTAGAAGGTGTAATATTAGGTGGCGGACCAAAAGGTGCCCCTCCCATCTGAGAAGGTGATCCTCCTCCCATCTGTGGAGGTGTTCCACCAAATTGAGGAGGTCCACCAATTTGTTGCTGCTGTCTACTCATAAATTCCATATATGGGCAGTAAAATTCGTCATCTTCTAAATCTTCACTTCTAAAATAATTGTACCAATCCATCAAAACTACTCCTATTTTTTTGATTACATTATATAGTATGCATTAAATTCTATATGGGTTAATATTTATTCCAAAAAAATTCTAAAGTAATATAGCTTTTTCACGAATTTTATTGTATATGAATATATAAAAAATCAAAGGCAACCATAACAATTTTTATTTTATGTTATAATAAAAATTGTTATATTTAATACTTTTATTAGGAGTAACTTATGGGAAAAATAATAAAATTTAGAACTAAAATAAATGCACCAAAATTAGATGCTAATGATCCTTCTGAAGATGAAAGACTTTATATCAGAAAGGAAATAACTATTAAATTAGATGAAATTGACTGTGTGCTTAATTGTGTATATAAACAAATATTAATTAACAATAAACTTATTATTGATGCAGAGGGCAATTATAATTTTTCTAAATTAACCTATCTAAATGATTTTAATAATAAGCTTCATGATATTATGTATTTTTTAACTAATAGTTCCTATCATGACCCCATTATAATTAAACTTAATTTTATAGAACTTAAATATTTATTAGGTACTTTAGAATTAAATCTGGAAATACTGGAGGATTCCAAGGAAGATTCTTCACTTAATATATTAAAAAGCTTATATAACAGATTATTATCTATATATAAGCTTTTCCAAAAAGAACTAATGATTGAATAAACATTACTTCATATTCATAATAGTTATTCTTTTTACTCTATCATGCAAATTGGAAGATTTTTCTCCTTTTTGCATAACTTCCTCTTCTTTTATATTTAAAGTTTTAGCAACTAATGATCTTACTCTAGGTCCGCAAAATGCTCCTTGACACATGCCCATTCCTGCTCTCGTACGCCTCTTTACAGCATCTAAAGATTTTACTTCAATTCCTCTACTTAAAGAATCTATAATTTCTGCTTCAGTAACTTTTTCACATCTGCATATTATATGCTTTTTGGGATCTTCAACATCAACATTTCCATCAAAATTTTCATCCTTTTTAACTATAATTGGCTTCCTATAAGGATTAAAATTTTTCTTTTCTCGTAAATTTAATCCTGAATCTTTCAATATATTTAATACTTTTTTGGCTATACTAGGTGAAGATGTAAGTCCTGGTGAATCACCTGTTACATTTAAAAATTTTTTAACATCACTTTCTTCTACTATAAAATCTTTTCTTGTATTAGTAGGTCTAACCCCTGCAAATGAAGTTAATGCTTTTTTCATATCAAAGCCATCTACAGATTTTCTGGCAGCCTCAACAATAGCCTTAAGAGAATCTTCATCTGTAGATACATCTTCTTTATAATCTACCTGTTCAGCATCTGGTCCTATCATAAGATTACCATGGTAAGTGGTAGTTACTAATATTCCTTTACCTTTTTCTGTTGGTACTTGAAATATTACTCTTTTAACTAAGTAAGATTGATCTTTATTAAATATGATATATTCTCCTTTTCTTGAAATAATACTAAAATCATTTAATCCTAACATTTTTGAAATTTTATCACTATAAACTCCTGCTGCATTTATAACATATTGACTTTCTAAAACTTCTTTATTAGTTGTAATTTTAAAACTATCTTTCAACTTTTCCATTGCTAGAACTTCCTGATTAAGCTTTAATTCAACACCATTTACTATAGCATTTTCAATAAGAGCTATGGTAAATTCATAAGGAGAACACACTCCTGAATCTTCACAATACAATGCCCATTTTACGTCTTTACTTAAATATGGTTCTATTTTCCTTACTTCACTTCCATCCATTATTTTCATTCCACTTACACCATTGATAATTCCATCTTTATAAAGCTGTTCTAAATGAACTTTTTCTTCATCTGAAAAAGCAAGCACCAAAGAACCCGTTTTTCTATAACCAAAATTCAATTTCCTCTCAAGCTGTTCAAACATTCTATTGCCTTTTACACAGAACTCTGCTTTTAAACTACCTGGCTCATCTGAATATCCACCATGAACTATACCACTATTATCCTTAGATGCACCACAACTTACATCTTCATTTTTTTCAAGTACACAAACATTAATTTGAAACTTTGAAAGTTCTCTGGCAATGTTAGCCCCTATTACTCCTGCTCCAATTATTATCACATCATACATAAAATCACCACCATCCTTAATTATTGATTATGGAATTTATGCTATATTTTATATAATATCTTATTTAAGTATGCTACACAATACATAAATATGTAAAAATTCACTATATTAAGAATATTCCAAATTATGTATAAAAATCAACATTAAATGAAACTACTAAATTTTGTGTTATAATAAAAATTATTGTAATTAATCCTGTTATAATTAGCAAACAACAAATATTATTTATTTTTCTATTAAAAGCTACATTAATAGATAATTATTATATAAAATTTATTTTTTCTTATAAACATAATCTTATAAATTTAACTACAAGGAGGATACTAATGAAAAAATTTTTAGTTTTTTTTACATCTGTTTTAACTTTTCTATTATTTCAATCGCTAACCCTTAATGTAACTAAGGTTTATGCCGAAAATAGTGGAAATACTTACTATGTATCTCAAAATAAGGGCACTGGCAAAGGCAATTTGGGAAGTATCGATAATCCTTTTACTACTATCCAAGCTGGAATAGATGTACTAAAGCCAGGAGATACTCTCATGATAAGAGGTGGAACCTACCTTGAAACTACAAATGTGTTTAACAAAAATGGATCAAATGATGCCTGGTACACTATAAAAAATTATCCTGGAGAAACTGTTATTATGACAGGAAATAATGAGAGAGAATTAAGTGGAAAAGATGGAGCAGATGCAATAACCTTTGCTGGTTGTTCTTACTGGAAAGTTGATGGAATAACCATGAAGGACTACTCAGGTGCTGGAATATATGTAACCAAAAGTTTTGACTCCTCGCACACAAAGTCTAGTTATATTGATATGGAGAATTTAACTATATATAATTTGGACTATCCGGTATATAGAGGCATTGGTACTTCAGGTATAGATGGTGAAGGTTCTGATTACTGCAGTGTTAAAAATTGTGAAATATATAATGTAGGTTTAAAAATAAATAAACCAAAGGATCATGGAATATACATAGGTTATGGATGTTACAACTGGACATTTATAGGAAATAAAATTCATGATAATGCGGGAGCCGCTATACAAATGTATGGCAGACCAAATGGAGGAAGTAACTGTACCGTTGAAAATAATCTTTTATATAACAATCATGCTTATGGTATGGCTGTTGCTAGTAATGCCACTAACAATTACATATACAATAATGTATTTTATGGTAATTCCATTGACGATATTTATATGATGGATGGCGCCGTTAAAAACTGGGTTAGGAACAATTTGTTCTTAAGTAAAAACAGTATTTATAATGTACAATTAACAGATGCAACCTCAGTAGATAACTCATTTGATAACGATGTTTACTATAAAGCTAATGGAATAGTATCAAATAGATATGATCAAACACTGTATTTTCCAAATTGGCAGGCATACTCTGAAGAATATTATGGAAGATGTATAAGCAGTGATGGCGAGGCTGAAGCATTAATAAATAACTGGGCACCTGTTAGTGTTGGTAATAAAAAATATTCAAGTACACGACTAAGTGGACAAGATAGATTTCAAACAGCATGCAAAATTGCAGAAAACCTAAATAATGGAACAGTTAATAATGTGGTTATTACATCAGGTTATAATTTTCAAAATGCCCTTAGTGGAAGTGTGCTGGCTAAAAAATTAGATGCTCCTATTCTTTTATGTGGCAGCTATTCTTTTGAAAACATCAGTACTTTAAACTATATAAAATCCCATTTAAGTAAAGATGGAACAATATATATTTTAGGAAATGAAGAAGACGTAAATAACAATATAGTAAACAACTTAAAGGATTCAGGATACTCCAATATAAAAAGGCTTAGTGGTGATGATGCAAAATATAGTACTATAAAAACTATAAATGATCAAATAGATGCTAAGGAAGGTACTCCAATATTTATAGCTGGTGGTGATGTATTTGCAGATGGTTTAAGTATATCAACTATAGCTGCTTCAAAGGGCTATCCAATAATTTTATCAGATAGTAATACTTTATCTGATTCTGCTATGCAAACCATTAATAAAGTTAAACCTTCTAAAGTATATATTATAGGTGGAACAGGTGTCATATCTGACAATATAAAAGAACAAATTAAAAGTAATTCCAACCTTTCTGATAATAATATATTGAGAATATGGGGAAGGGATAGGTATGAAACCTCATTAAATATAGCTAAATACTTTGATTTAGATAGTTCCACAGTAACTTTTGCTTCAGGAGAAAATTTTCCAGATGCCTTATCAGGTAGTATATATGCAGCCAAATATAATGCTCCAGTTATTCTTGTAAATAGCAATATAATTAATCAAAAGAATTATATCAATACAAAGAATTATATAAATGAAGTAATATTTGGAGGAGCTGCAGTTGTTCCAGAAAGTGTTAAAATTAATTTAGCAAAATAATTTACTTGCCATAAAAGGTTATAAAAATACACTGCTTAATAATTAAAAATAAGCACTATCAACATTATATAAGTTTGATAGTGCTTTATACTTTTCCATATTAAGATTTTTATTAGTGTATAGCTTTCTTTTTATAACTCTTTCCTGATGTATCAACACTTCCTATTGTTACTAAAGCATTTTCATCAAATCCATGTACAATTGACTTTAATTTAGAAATTTCCAAACGTGATACTACCACATATATCACATCTGTAGCAACACCTTTATAACCTCCTTTTCCATTAAGTAAAGTTATTCCTCTTCCGAGCCTATCCATTATAGCTTGAGATATATCTTCATGTTTGCTAGAAATAATAAATACAGCCTTTGACTCATCTATACCTTCAACTATAATATCTATAAGTTTAATTGCTATGAAATATGCAATAAGGGAATACATTGCCCTATCCCATCCAAAAACAAAACCTGCTGAAGTTAATATAAAAAAATTGAAAAACAATACTATTTGTCCTACTGAAAAAGTTAACCTTTTATCTAAAATTATTGCAACTATTTCAGCTCCATCAGTAGAACCTCCACTTTTTATTATTATTCCTATTCCTAATCCTGCTATTATTCCACCAAAAACTGAAGCTAAAAGAACATCTTGAGTTATACCTGGAATTGGCTTGAAGATAGATATTCCAATAGAGTAGCATACTACAGAAAATAAAGTTGATATGGTAAATGTTTTTCCAATTTGCTTATATCCAATAACAAAAAACGGTATATTAAGTATGAACGTAAGAATACCAAGAGGTATATTAGTAAAATGACTTATCATAATTGATATTCCAACTATTCCACCATCTATAATATTATTGGGAATTAAAAATATCTCTAACCCAATAGAATACAAAATTGCACCTAAAATAATCAATAAAACCTTAGTGGTTTTCGAATAAATATTCATATATTTTTTTATCATGAAATTCCCCCTTAACTCTTTTGACTTTTTCACAGTCACTTAAACAAATATGTAAAATTTCTAACTTATTTTACATATCATATATTAATATTATATCAAAAATTACTATGACGCACAATTTTCAATGGTTAACATTAAAAATAACTTTACAATACTTCTAATTAATAACAGTATTTTCTATTATTAAGAAAAAATAATAGATAAATTTAACAAAACTATTGTAAAAACGTTTTCAAAGGAATATAATAATATTAACAAATAGTAAACTTTATTAATATATTCTTTATATATTGAATAAATATACTTTAAATGCAATTATTGATTAATATTAAAGCTATACTTTTATTTAAATCATAGTGTGGAGGTGTGTATATTATGGTAAGTTTGAATTTTTTAAATGAAGAAGCAATGGATAAAAATGAAGAGATAACTGAAATAATAAGCAACCCTGAAAATCACTATAGCCTTGAAGAAAAACAAGCAAAGGATGATAACAGTGATTTTTCAATACTCTATATTATATTTTCGGCTCTTCCAATGATTATATTATTAATTTTATTTAGTTTATAATAAAATTTTAATTCATGTTTGACTTAGGAATTCATATAAGTTATACTTTAGTTAGTAATCATGTAACTGGCGGAAATGGAATTAACCATAAGGAGCATGATTTAAAAAAGTTATCGACCGCCTGGGTAGAATATATTATTTTACCCAGGCGTTTTTTGCTTTATTTTATTTTTTGGAGGTTGAATTTATGAAAAATCAAGAAATTGTACTTAAGTATGGATGTAATCCACATCAAAAGCCGGCAAAAATTTATGCTCAAAATAAAACACTGCCTTTTAAAATATTAAATGGTAATCCTGGTTACATTAATTTTATGGATGCCTTCAATTCATGGCAATTAGTTAAAGAATTGAAAATAGCTACAGGACTTCCTGCTGCTGCTTCCTTTAAACACGTAAGTCCTGCTGGTGCTGCCGTAGGTGTTCCATTAAGTGATACATTGAAGAAATCCTATTTTGTATCAGATATTGACTTATCTCCTGTAGCTTGTGCTTATGCACGTGCTAGAGGTGCAGATAGAATGTCCTCTTTTGGTGATTGGGTTGCTATAAGTGATATAGTAGATCTTCCTACAGCACAAATTTTAAGTAAATCTGTTTCAGATGGCATAATTGCATTAGGATATACTGATGAAGCTTTAAAACTTTTAATGAAAAAGAAAAAAGGAAACTATTGTATCATTCAAATGGACTGGGATTATGAACCTTATGAAATAGAAAAAAGACAAATATATGGAATAACCTTTGAACAAAAAAGAAATAATGTGATAATAAAAGAAGATATGCTTAATAATGTAGTTACTATTAATAAAAATATTAGTGATGAAGCTAAACGTGATTTACTTATTTCCATGATTACTCTAAAATATACTCAATCCAATTCTGTTTGCTTTGTTTTAGATGGTCAAGTAATTGGTGTTGGTGCAGGACAGCAATCCCGTATACATTGTACTAGACTTGCTGCATCTAAAGCAGATATATGGTTTTTAAGACAACATCCAGCTGTTCTTAATCTTCCCTTTAAAGAAGATGTTTCAAGACCAAATAGAGACAATGTTATAGATCAATATCTTAGAGATGATATTACTTCTATGGAATTAAAAGAATGGAAAAATATATTACAAGAAATACCAGATAGATTAACAAAAGAAGAAAAAAGCGCCTGGCTTTCAAATTTAACTGGAGTTTCTTTAGGTTCAGATGCATTTTTCCCATTTAGGGATAATGTAGATAGAGCATCTCAAAGTGGAGTTAAATACATTGTACAGCCTGGAGGATCATTAAGAGATAATTTAGTAATAGAAGCCTGTGACGAGTACAACATAGCTATGTCATTCTCTGGGACAAGATTATTTCACCATTAAAAATACATAATATATAAAATAGGTTGTACCAAATGGCACAACCTATTTTATATATTTTATACATCACGTGATGCTAAATGTTTCTGTTTTTTCTTTTCATATGATCCATATATTAACAAACCAATTATACTAAAGATTACTGGACCTGCAAGCATCCATATTGTGTCTTTTATTTTTCCATGTACTGCTGGTTCTATTATTGTAAAGAAATTTGCAAAACCTATAGTAAATGTAACTACTACAGTAGCAACAAGTACCCAAGTACGATTTTTAAAAACTTCAAAAGGTTTTTTAATACTTTCTTTTTTCTTAAAAGCAATAAATGCAGCTGACAAGAACATATATGGAAGAGTCATTGCTACGTTAGTCATTTCTATTAATATTGCAAAGAATTTAGATGCTGCATCTCCTCCAAAAGAAACTAGTAATATAAATACCATTACAAATATACATTGGATCCACATAGCATTTTTAGGCATTCCATCTTTAATTTCAGCCATTTTTCCTGGCCATAATTCTTTTGGTGTACCTTCTATTAATTGTTTCAATGGCGCATAACATAATGTGAAGAATGCTCCTGTTAATGCTAAGAACATAGACAATCCCATGTATCTAGCCATCCAAGCTCCCATTGTTAATGCACCAGCCTGGCTAAGTCCAAAACCTTTTCCTAACTGATATCCTAAATTTTGCATTACCACATAAGCAACATTACCCATGTGAACACCTTTTACTGACAATACTTCTTGCCAATTAGTAAATATACCACATAAAAATATACCTAAAGAATATCCTATAGCAATAATTATTGCTGCTATGGTAACACCTTTTGGAAATGTTACTTCTGCATTTTCAGTTTCATCTACTAATCCTCCAACCGCTTCTATTCCACCATAAGCAAATAATGCGAATACTAAAAATGATAATATACTAATTGTACTTTGATAAGATGGATTTGGTGATTGTGTAAAAGCAGCTGATGCCGCAACTGGTTGAGCTAAATGCCCACCATTTAATACTAAAACGGCTACTGCACCTATTAATAGTACAATATTAAGTAATGCTACTGCAGTACCTCCCACTGATGTTACTTTCGTTATTTTTTCCAATCCTTTAGAAGCTGTTATAGTTACAACTAAAATCCAACATACACCTAATAATCCCAATGTTTGAGTGGAACTCAATCCTAAAAGTGACCAAGTTGCAGTCTTATCGCTTCCAAATATGGCATTTGAAAGTGGTATCCATATTGAAGAAGATATATTAACCATCCAAATTACATAGGAAGCATACCACATGAATGTGCCTATAAAAGCATATTTAGGTCCAACGGACTTATCCATCCATGAATAAATTCCTCCTTTTTCACTTTTAAATGCTGCTCCATATTCTGCCATCATAAATGCATAAGGAATAAAGAAGGTTATTGCAGATAAAATATACCATGGTATTGCACTATAACCCATTAAATAAAATGATCTAGGTATGTTAGCAAATCCAAATACTGATGTAAAAATCATTAATATAAGTGCTACTAATGTCATCTTTTTTTTATTAGCTGATTCCATTTTTTCTCCCCCTTAATTTTTTACATTTTTTCATATAATTCAATTATTTTAAGTACTACCTCTACAGCTTTTTCCATAGAATATATAGGAATATATTCAAATTTTCCATGAAAATTGTGTCCGCCTGTAAATATATTTGGTGTAGGAAGTCCCTTAAATGATAGCATAGCTCCATCAGTACCACCTCTTATAGGCTGAACTTTAGGAACAACATTTACTTCTTTCATTGCTTGAAAAGCAATATCAACAACATGCTTTACAGGTTCAATCTTTTCTTTCATATTTCTGTATTGATCTTTTATTTCAATTTCAACTGTATTTTCACCATATTTTTCATTCAATTTTTTCACAACACTAGTCATAAATTCTTTTCTTTTTTCAAAATTTTTCTCATCAAAGTCTCTTATTATATATTGAAGTTTTGTTTCTTCTACTCCACCATTAAGTGTAACTATGTGGTAAAAGCCTTCATATCCTTCTGTTGTTGCTGGTGTTTCATTTTCTGGAAGCATGCTCATAAATTCTCCAGCAATAAGCATTGAATTTATCATTGTTCCTTTTGCACTTCCAGGATGTACACTTCTTCCATTTATAGTTACTTTAGCACTTGCTGCATTGAAATTTTCATACTCTAATTCTCCAATGGCACCACCATCTAGAGTATAAGCTAAATCTGCATTAAACTTTTCAACATTAAAGTGATCTGCACCTCTTCCTACTTCTTCATCTGGAGTAAATGCAACTTTAATAGTTCCATGTTTAATTTTAGCATTATTAATTAAATATTCCATAGCAGTAATAATTTCAGAAATTCCTGCTTTATCATCAGCACCTAACAAAGTAGTTCCATCTGTTGTAATAAGTGTTCTACCAATATAATCTTTCAATTCTGGAAAATCCTTTGGAGAAAGTATTACATTTTTTTCCTCATTTAAAACTATATCTTTACCATCATAATCTTCAACAAATTTAGGATTTATATTTTTTCCTGAAATTTCTGGACTTGTATCCATATGAGCAATAAATCCTATAGTAGGAATTTCTTTAGTAGTATTTGATGGTAACGTTGCCATAACATAGCCATTTTCATCTACTGAAACTTCCTTCATTCCTATTTCTTCTAACTCTTTTACAAGAGCCTTTGCTAACACAAGCTGTCCTGAAGTAGTTGGTACATTTTCTACTTCTTCATTTGATCTAGTATCAAAACTTATGTAATTAATAAATTTTTCCACAACATTAGACATATTAATCTCCTCACAATCTATAATGTAAAATAATTTTAAGTATTAGGCACATTGATTTTATTTAGCTCTGCAGAACCTATTTAAATGTTTGGCAGTTTATTGTCAATTACGTAATTACACTATATCACTTTTTTTTTAAGTATTAACCATCTTAAAGTATGACTAAAAAGGTTGAAATAAGTTAATAAACCAATCATACTTTAGATTAATTACATATATATGCACTTAAAAGTGCTGAAAATAGTATGAGATGTCAAAAGTATTTAGAATAAAATCCTTCATATCCTAATCCCTGACATCCCCCACATTTTAAATAATTCCTATTTCTTTTGCCTTTGCCACAGCTTGAATCCTATTGCGTACACCTAATTTGCTAAATATATTTAATATATGGCTTTTTGTAGTACTTTCTGTAATAAACAAAGCTTTAGCAATTTCTGAATTTTTTGCTCCACTTTCTATAAGCATTAATACTTCTTTTTCTCTTTTACTTATTATCTCACTACTTTCTTCAGTTGAATATAAACTTAATATTTTGTTTAAATATTCTCCCATTTTATAATAATCTTTATTAAATTTCATAGATTTAATAGTTTTTAACAAAATTTTATTTGCTTTAACTTGTTTTAACAAAAATATTCTAATAAATCCATTTTCAAATCCAATAATTAAAGCTTCTCTTAAATCTCTAGTTGCATTTTCATATTGGTCATTTTGAGAAAAAATTTCTGCTCTCATAATATAAGCTCTTATAATTAAATATTTATTATCCTTTTGTGAAGTTAAAATTTTATTCAGCAGCATCAATGCATCATCACTTTTTTCCTTATAAATCAGTATTCTTGAAAAAACAATAAGTTCTTCTGGAATTTTAAAATCCCCCTTTGTAATGTATTTTTCTACCGAATTAATTTCTCCACATTCTATAAGCCTTCTCATCTTTAATACTTTAAAATTATCTTTTAATTTATGAAAATAATATTTATCCAAAAGTCTATAATCATCATATTTTTGTGACAATTCTTCTATCTTTTCATAAATCTTATTTAATTCATTTCTTTCATTTTTTGGATTCTTCTCCAAAACAATTCCCGAATAAACATAATATCCTAAAAAGGCTGTATAACTGTCCCATTCTTCTTCTAAAAACTTTAATCCTTTTAGCACATACTCTTCAGCTTTATTAATATTATTTTTTTCATAATATACTAGTGCTAATGCTATATAAAAAATTGCTATATGTGAAGATTTTTTTAATTCTTCATTTATATTGCTTCCAAGGCAAGTATTGCACATATTTTCACACTGAATTAATTCTCCTGTAAGTAATTTTACAAAAATAATAATTCTACTAGCAGATAAATATAAAATATCATCACCATAAGACTGACTTAAAATTAAAGCTTCATGAAAGTATTTCTTTTCTAAATCAAAATTTTTTAAATAAAAGTTTATTATACCTAATTTCAAATTTATTATTGTATTCCAAAATATATCCTTTTCTAAATATACAAGAGCATCTTGATAGTGTTTTATACTTTTTTCATATTCTGATTTTATAAAACTTTTATCTCCCTTTATAATGGACAGTATACTATTACATTCCTTTTTATAATTTTCATCTTCATAATTCTCCAATGCTTTTTCAGCGAATTCCAAATACTTGCAATAATTTATATTGTCATATATATAGGTACACATGTGTACCATACAAAACCTAGGATTTTTTATAATAATATCCTGTGACATACTTTTTAACCAACCTAATACGTAAAAATACTCATTAGTAAAAATTTTTTTAACACATTTATCTTCAATTAATTTTATCGCTTGTTCATAATTTTCAACATGTATATATTGGTTAACAGCACTGTTTACACATCCATTTTTTTCATACCAGCTAGCTGCTCTATTACTAACTTCAGAAACTTCTTCTTTATTTATACCATTTAGTTTACTCATTAAAAATTCTCTAAAAAGCTTATGATATCTAAAGGATTTTCCATCATAATCTAGTTTATCAATAAACAGGTTCATATCACATAATTCTTCTAAGATTTGTTGGCTATTTTTTTTACAGATTACAGCATTACATAAGTCTGCATTTAGCTCATCCAAAATACAGGTTTTTAATAAAAATTCCTTAATTTCCTCTGATTTATCATTTAAAATTTCTTCACAAAAATAATCTTGAATATATTCATTATTCCCACTAAACTTTTCTTCTATTTCACCTATGTCTTTTCTTCCATTCATGGATAATGCAGCAATTTGAATTCCAGCTATCCAGCCTTCTGTAGCTTCATTTAATCTTTTTATACTTTCTTTTGATATTCTAATTTCCATATTTTCATTAAGAAATTCTGAGGTTTCTTTAAGAAAGAAATTTAAATCACTCATATCTATCTCAGTTACTTCTCCATCCAATCTTAATTTAGAAACATTTATATTTGTTTTTGATCTACTTGTTATTATGATATGGACATTATCAAAAATCCCATCAATAAAATGCTTAATTTCCATGAGTATATCTTTATCTTTTACAAAATGAAAATCATCTATTACAAATACTAAATTGTCATTTATGCTTGAAATACTATTTAAAACAACATCTACTATTGATTCAATAGGAATTTCTTGATTATCCTCAAAATTATTTTTTTCATCTTTAGAATCTTTAAATTTTTCAATGGCTGTAATAAATGAACTCCAAAAAACATCTATTTTATCATCTCTTTCATCTAAGGAAATCCATATTATATTATTTTCTAATTTCCTTGAATATATCCATGAAATAACAGATGTAGTTTTTCCACTACCTGCTGGAGCAGATATAATTGTAAGTTTAGTATTTAAAGCTTCATCTAGTTTTTTTAAAACTTTTTCTCTAAGAATAATTTTGCATTTCTTTTTTGGAATTACAAATTTAGTTTTATTGTGTTTATAATTTAATATCATTTTTCACAACTCCTAAATAATTCAGTTAACTTTTACATTTCTGCAAATAATTCTATTATTTTCAATATTACCTCTACAGCCTTTTCCATGGCATAAGTTGAAATATATTCATACTTGCTATGAAAATTATGTCCTCCTGCTGATATGTTTGGGGTAGGGAGTCCCATATAAGATAACCTTGCTCCATCTGTTCCTCCTCTTAATGGTGTAACATCTGGAAATATATTTACTTCCTTCATGGCTTCAATAGCTATATCTACAATGTATTTTACAGCTTCTATTTTTTCTTTCATATTTCTATATTGCTCAATTATTTCAAGAGTAATTGTCCCTTCTCCATACTTCTTATTTAAATCCTGCACAATTTTTTTAATAAATTCTTTTCTTTCTTCAAACTTTTTATCTTCAAAATCTCTTATTAAACAGTGGACTTTTGTTTCCTCAACATTACCATTAATGGCTTCCACATGATAAAAGCCTTCAGCTCCCTCTGTATTTTCAGGAGTTTCATCTTTTGGAAACATACCCATAAGCTCTGTTGCTATTCTTAAAGAATTTATCATCCTTCCTTTAGCCTCTGATGTATGAACACTTCTTCCATTTATAGTTATTTTAGCATTTGCTGCATTGAAATTTTCATATTTTAATTGACCTATAGCCTCATCATCTACTGTATATGCCAGATCAGCTTTAAACTTTTCGATATCAAAATATTCTCCTATTTTTCCAATTTCCTCATCTGTAGTAAATGCAATTCTTATAGTACCGTGCTTAATTTTAGGGTTTTTTATCAAAAAATCCATAGCAGTAATAATCTCTGCTATTCCTGCTTTATCATCTGCTCCAAGCAAAGTAGTTCCATCTGATGTAATTAAAGTTTTACCTATATAATTCTTAAGTTCCGGAAAATCCTTAGGTGAAAGAATTATATTCTTTTCTTCATTTAGTATTATGTATTCTCCATTATAATTTTCTACAAATTTGGGCTTCACATTGGTTCCCGAAACTTGAGGACTAGTATCCATATGCGCAATAAATCCCACTACTGGAACATCTTTATCAATATTTGCTGGTAAAGTTGCCATTATATATCCATTTTCATCTAAACAGATATCTTCCATTCCAATCTCTTCTAGTTCTTTCACTAGTTCTTTACCTAATTCTAATTGTCCTGATGTAGTGGGATGTGTTATGGAATCTTCATCAGATCTAGTATCATACTTTACATATTTAATAAATCTTTCTACAACTTTAGACATCATTATCTCTCCTTAGAATTAAAACTTTTATAAATACAATCCACCTAAAGTATGATTTATATAAGTAGATTAATTTTATTATATCATTATTTTATAAAAATAAAAATTTTTATGTAAATATATGCTTATAAATTTTAACTATTGACAATACTTACATAAAAGTACCTACCGTAAATAATCTTTAATCATGGAATATTATATAATTATAGAAGTGTTTTAAAATCTATATAGAATTGTAAAGAGCCACTTTATAAAGGGTTGCAGTAAACTTATATTTTAATTTATAAAATAAGTTTATTACAACCCTTATGTGTTTTCATTTTATATTTGATTTAATTTCTTCTGCATTTTTACATTGTAATTATTTTAAATTATCTGGATTTAATCCTTTAAGTTCGTCAATTACAAATAAACCATCTTTTCTTATTAATACATTGTCAAAATAAATTTCACCACCACCATATTCAGGTCTTTGAATATATACTAAATCCCAATGTATTGAAGATTTATTTCCATTAAAGCAGTCATCATAGGATGCTCCTGGCGTAAAGTGAATAGAACCTGCTATTTTTTCATCAAATAATGTTTCCTTCATTGGTTTCAATATGTATGGGTTAACTCCTAAAGCAAATTCTCCCACATATCTTGCTCCCTCATCTGTATCAAATACTTTATTTATTCTTTCTGTATCATTAGCTGTAGCCTTTATTATTTTACCATTTTTAAATTCTAATCTTATATTTTCATAAGTAAATCCATTGTACACCGCTGGAGTATTGTATGTTATATATCCATTTACTGAATCCTTAACTGGTGCTGAATAAACTTCACCATCTGGTATATTCATCTTTCCATCACACTTTATTGCATTCAATCCCTTAATGGAAAAGCTTAAATCTGTTCCTTGACCTTTTATATTAACCTTATCTGTATTATTCATTATCTTAACTAATGAATCCATAGCCTTTGACATTTTTCCATAATCCAAATTGCACACATTAAAATAAAAATCTTCAAAATCTTCCGTACTTGTTCCTGATGCTTGTGCCATTGCAGCTGTTGGATATCTTAAAACTACCCATTTAGTTTTAGGAACTCTTATTTCTCCATGTACTGGCTGCCAAAACTTTTTCATAACAAGAGACATATTTTCTCCTGGAACATCTGAAGTTTCAGTTAAATTACCTGGAGCCCTTAAACCTATATATGCATCCATATCTGCCATTCTTGCTGCTTCATATTTAGCCATCATTCCTAACTGTTCTTCGCTGCAATTCATGTAAAGTTCCCTATCAACCTCTGGTAATTTATTTGTTACAAAAGGTATTCCTCCTGATAAATATGTTTGTTTTATAAGCTCAAGTGTTAATGGATTTGGTATTCCTATAGTTTCTATTAAAACCTTTTCACCCTTTTGAATATTACAAGAGTAATTAATTAAATTTTTTGCAAGTTTCACTATTCTAGAATCCTTCATAATAACGCCTCCACTTTACTTAATTTTTAATATAGTAATGTATGTAAAATAAATATATCTATTTTACATACATTACTATATCACAAACATTCCAATATATCAAAATTTGTCCCAAAACTGCTATTTGCTTGCAACAAATTTAAAACTGTACTATTCCTATTTTTTCTCTAAGCTTGAAAAAACTTTTTTGCTTCTTTTCTCACAATTTCTAAAAACTTATTTCTTTCAATATTCACTGCACCTAAGCTTTCAAGATGTTTGGTGTATACCTGACAATCTATTAATATAAAACTTTCCTGCTGCAGTCTTTGACAAAGAACAATCATAGCTGCCTTTGAAGCATTATCCATAATAGAAAACATTGATTCTCCAAAAAAACACTTTCCTATAATTATTCCATACAAACCTCCAACTAGCTTATCCTCATACCAAGCTTCTACAGAATGCGCATACCCCATATTATGAAGCTTACAATAAGCTTCTATCATATCATTTGTAATCCATGTTCCACTTTCTTTCCTAACTCCTGCACAATTGGATATTACATCTCTAAAACAAGTATCAAATGAAATTCTATATGTATTTTTCTTTAATATCTTTTTCATTGAATGGGAAATTTTAATGTCCTTAGGATAAAGAACAAATCTAGGATCTGGTGACCACCAAAGTATAGGTTCATCTTCTGAAAACCATGGGAATATTCCATTACTATAGGCAAGTATCAATCTTTCAGGAGACAAATCGCCATAAGCAGCCAAAAGCCCATCTTCTTCTGCAAGAGATGGGTCTGGAAATATTAAGTCCTCTGATAATTTAAAAACAGGCATAAATAAAAGCTCCTTTCAAATATGTAACTTATCATTTTATTATAACATTTTAATATGAAATAAAAAAATTCTTTATATAAAGGTTATTAATATTTCATTAGCTAATTTCATAATTATATCAATGCTAGCATTATACATTTTTTCTAAAAAACAATAACATGTTATAAAAAGCTTCATATTATATTTTAAAGATATAATGTGAAGTTAATCATATTATTTTTTGACAAATGTTGTTAATGTAGAATACAGCAAGGAGATTCCTTGCAATGAATAAGAAAGGAGCTTTTTATGAATACTTTACTTCCTGCAAATGCAATTCCTAAATTTAAAAACCAATTATTAATACCACCTGTTTATAAACCAACTATAGTTGTAGATCCTAATACTGGAAAAGTATTAAGTCATAATTATGTGATTTCTATAAGAGAATTTAGGCAACAACTTCTACCTAAAAAATTTCCACAAACTACTGTGTGGGGATACAGCGGAACTGTCATAGATCCTTTATCTGGTTCAACTATCAATAACTTTTTCAGTTCACCTGGTCCTACTTTTCAAGCTGAACGCAATGTTCCAATTAATGTTCAGTGGATTAATGCTATTAAAACACCACACCCACTACCAGTAGATCCAACTTTATGTTGGGCAGATCCTAATGGATTAGGAATGGTATTACCTCAATCAGTTCCACCATTTCCACCAGGATTACCAAAAGCACAAATGCCTGTACCAATAGTTACTCACATCCACGGAGGTGAAAACAGTTCTATTTTTGACGGACATCCTGATGCCTGGTTTACTGCTGATGAAAAAAAAGTAGGCTCTGCATTTATAACTTCGGTTTATAACTATCCAAACAAACAGCCTTCAGCCACACTATGGTATCATGATCATGCTATGGGCATAACCAGACTTAACGTATTAATGGGTCTTGCCGGCTTTTATATTATAAAAGATCGTAAAAATAAATTAGATTATAGCGAATCTATACTGCCAAGTAAAAAATATGATATACCAATTGTAATTCAAGATAGATCTTTTAATAAAGATGGATCCTTTAACTTTCCTACAAAAGGTATAAATCCAAATATACATCCTTATTGGATGCCAGAATTTTTTGGAAACACCATCATGGTAAATGGACGAGTATGGCCAAATTTAAATGTAGAAAAACGTCAATATCGATTTAGATTATTAAATGGGTCTAATGCAAGATTTTACAAATTAAAGCTTTCTAATAACATGCCATTTATGCAAATTGCTAGTGATGGAGGATATTTAGCTCATGCTGTAAAACTTAACTCGCTAACTTTAGCTCCTGGTGAAAGGGCTGATATTCTTATAGATTTTTCTAATGAACATTCTAAAAGTAAAATAATTCTTAAAAATTACGCAAATGCACCTTATCCAATGGGAGATCCACCAGATCCTAATACTACTGGACAAATTATGCAATTTACTATAACGAACTCTCATTCTGAAACTCCTAATAAATTACCTAAAACTTTGAATAAAATTACCAAATTAAAAGTAGATTCTAAAAGAAGAATTTTAGTATTATTTGAAGTTCAAGGACCAAATGGTCCCAAAGAAGTTTTATTAAATGGGCAAAAATGGTCCGCACTTGTTTCCGAATTGCCAAGAATAGGTTCAACAGAAGAATGGGAATTTGTTAACCTTACCCAAGATGCTCACCCTATGCATCTACATCTGATACAATTTCAAGTTTACAATCGTCAAGCCTTTAAAGTTAAAGAATACACAAATGACTGGATTGCTCTTAATGGAAATCCTCCATTAAATCATCCTACAAAACGTTTATCTGTAAAACCATATCTTATAGGGAATCCTATCAATCCTGATTCTAATGAAGAAGGTTGGAAAGATACTGTTAGAGCAAATCCAGGAGAAGTTACAAGAATAAAAGTTCGTTTTGCTCCACAGGACATAGATCCTAAATTAACTTCTCCAGGAAAAAACTTTTACTCATTTAACCCTGAAATAGGTCCAGGTTATGTATGGCATTGTCATATACTTGATCATGAAGATAATGAAATGATGAGACCTTACAAAATAATTTTATAAATTATAGCACTATTCATTAAAAGTTATTTAACTTTTACAATATAAAAATTATGTGACGTAAGAGTGCAGTGGAAGTTTGGATTTTAACTTTCATTCCGTGATATATGATAAGGGTGTCATCACAGCTAAATGTTTTAATTATTCTAAAGCTCGAAATTTTTGAAAGCCTAAGAACTTTGTCAAACTCGGTTCCCTCAAACAGGACTAAAGTTCTAAGGCTTTCCAAAACTTTGAGCTAAGAATAATATTAAAACAATTTAGCTAATGTGCTGATACACTCACCATATATTACTACATAAAAGTTAAAATCCAAACTAGTAACTTCAAGTGTACGCATATAATTACATTGTTATAAGTAGTTTTAGTAAGTCAAAATTATATTTATAATGCTTAAAAATTAAGGCGTAGCCTGCTGCTAAGCTAATATATTTCATTTAAAAGCAAGTTACTTTCTACATTTATAGAGATATCTTAAAAGAAATTTATTATTTTTACAAGCTACGTTATAGAGTATTATTAAAACAGCTAAAATATACATAAATTAGATAATAGGTATTATGAAAGCTGCGCTTTTTATTGAGAATCATACAATAATGTATTATGTGTACACGCAATGTACTAAGAAGTAACTTTTAACTGTATGCAGACTGATATATGCTGTGAAGGAAGATTCGAACGAATTTTAGAAGTTCTTTGCTTGAGATATTGAAAAATGGCGTAATTTTTGCCAGGACGGCAAAAGCTCCGAAAGCGACAGGAAGTCGCATTTGAGACCAGCTAGTAAAAGTCAATAAGTTTTTATAAAAAATTTTATTAATAAAAATAGGTATCACAAAAAATCCATTAAAAAACACGAATAATGGAAATTACTTCCTAATTATTTTAGCCGTTAGGCTGCTGGTTTAGATAGCTTATTAAGATACATTTTTGTATGTATTTTAGGGTCACGTAATTCATACTCTTTTTGATTTTTAAGAACAGAGAATATGTAGTTAATTAGCTTATGCATTATTGCCACTAAGCCTACTTTTTTACTTTTACCTTTCATATTTTCAGTATAAAAATTAAGTAAAACTTTATTTATTGGTTCACCGTTTCTACTTTTACGTACGGATGATA
This sequence comes from Clostridium sp. JS66, assembly GCF_033561535.1. Classification (NCBI taxonomy): domain Bacteria; kingdom Bacillati; phylum Bacillota; class Clostridia; order Eubacteriales; family Clostridiaceae; genus Clostridium; species Clostridium sp. JS66. The sequence goes on from NZ_CP131467.1 coordinate 3,341,383, forward strand.
ACGCGACAACATATAAGGCTCTTCGTCCTATTCGGGTACCTCGTTTAGACATAACATTTTTGTTACTATTAAACTTACCAGATTGTTTAACTGAAGGATCTAAGCCAAAATATGCAACTAAATGCTTAGGTTTAACAAAACCTTTAATATTACCAATTTCGCTCATTATTGCAATGGATGTAAAATCTCCAACACCAGGTATTGAGTAAAGTAATTGTACATTTTTCTTAAATTCATCAGAAATTCTATTGCTACACATTAATATATGAATTTCAGTTAATAGGTTTCCAATTTGGATTTCCAATGATTCTATTATTGCAATAGTATTAATTACTTTTACAAATAGACTTGGTGATTTAAGACCAATGTAAACAGCTTCCTCAGCAGCAGCATATAACTTTTTATATATCTTTTCACTATGTACTAACCCTTTTCTAGAATTGCTTGAAATGAGATTAATAACTTCATCTCTATCAGCATTTAAAACTGCTTCAGCACTAGAATACTTTTTTAAAATGGCTATTGATGTTTTTCCTGTAATATTTGAAAAAACAGACCTGTAACCAGGAAAAATGACTCTTAAATCCGTAGAAAGTTTTTTTGTAAATGTAGATTTACTATCAGTAAATTTATAGTAATCTCTACAAAGAGATTTTAAAGTGTAGATTTCAATATCAAAACTAGAAGAATATTTGACATCTTGAAATTTACCTATATTAGCAATGGTTAATGCATCTTTTTTATCATTTTTTACTTTTCTTATATCCACATTTTTGTTACAATTAGTAATGAGTGGATTAAGGATACATACTTCAAATGTATCTTTAAGAAAGTGGAAAAGAGTAAGATGGTATACACCAGTAGATTCCATGAAAATGGCTGTTTTCATGCTAAACTCTTCTTCCACTTTTTTTATTTGATCTACTAGGTAATCAAAACCATTTCTATTATGCATAATCTTAAAAGGTTTTCTATAAATTTCACCGTTAGGTGCTAGTATAGCAGCTACTGAAAAATCTGCGGATACATCAATTCCAACTGTTGGTCTATAAAAAAATTTACTCATATACATTATCTCCTTTGTTTGTAAGAGATAGAATAGATATTCCATTTCTATCAGTAATTTTGTAACCTTGTTTGTGACACAGGTAATTCCCAAAGGGAAACCTAACCAGCTAAACACAGAATTCTCACTGATGGAATGACATGCTCAGTCACGGGTAATAATGACTCGATAGAGTCATTTCCCAGGAGGTGTCCATATATCTTCTATTCAGGAGATATTATACATCAATATTTACTAATTTGGTTTCCCCTTAAGGGAAAATAGAAAACTAAGTTAGAGTAGAAACATACACCCTGTCGGGTAAAAGAATTACGAATAATAAGAAAAAACTAAGTTGTAATATTCACAAATGGTATAGATAGTTTTCTATTGAATGTTATGGCTACATTATACAAGGAGGTAGACATTTTTCAATATCTCAAGCATTAGAACTTCTTAATGAAGTGAGTTTTCCTTCACAGCATATATCAGTCGGAATACAGTTGAAAGTTACTTCGCTTACATTCGCTTGTGTCACATAATTTTTATGTTATTACACATCTGAAATAACAAGTTCTACAGGACAATGATCTGATCCCATAACTTCTGTGTGAATATCTACACTAACTAACCTTTCCTTTAAACAATCTGAAACACAAAAATAGTCTATACGCCAACCAGCATTATTTTTTCTGGCATTAAATCTATAAGACCACCAAGAATATACTCCTTCTTTATCTGGATTGAAATATCTATAAGTATCAATAAATCCTTCTTTTAAAAGTTCAGTAAACTTTTCTCTTTCTTCATCTGTAAACCCAGCATTCTTCCTATTTGTTTTAGGGTTTTTAAGGTCTATTTCCTTATGTGCAACATTTAAGTCTCCACACATAATTACAGGTTTGTCTTTTTCCAAAGACTTTAAATAATGTCTAAAATCATCTTCCCATTTCATTCTATATTCAAGTCTAGCTAGCTGATCCTTAGAATTAGGTGTGTATACTGTTACCATATAAAAATCATCAAATTCTAAAGTAATAACTCTTCCTTCTTTATCATGTTCTTCTATACCAATCCCATAAGTAAAATTTAAAGGCTTCCTTTTTGTAAATATAGCTGTACCTGAATACCCTTTCCTTTCAGCATAATTCCAATACTGATGGTATCCCTCTAACTCCAATTCTATTTGACCTTCCTGTAATTTACTTTCTTGAATACAAAATATATCTGCTTGTGCCTCTTTAAAATAATCCAAAAATCCCTTAGTGACACATGCTCTAAGACCATTTACATTCCATGATATTAATTTCAAAATACATACCTCCAATGTTATCTTTTAATAAATCATGAAATTTATCATACAAACTTTCTAGCTAACAATATAAGCATAATACAAAGTATTATGCTTATATTATGATAAAATTCACAAGTAAATTATAACACAGATTTCACTAATTATTTCAATATTAATATACCTTATCTACATTATAACCTTCTTCATTTAAGGCTTTTACTATTTCTTCTATATGATCATGTCCATTTGTTTCTACTGTAACTTCTAAAGCCACATGCTTTAGTCTATCAATAGCCTTAAACTGATTATGATCTAATTTTATTACATTAGCTCCCTTATCTGATAATATTTTAGATATCTTAAGTAATTGTCCTGGAGTATCTTGAAGTTTAACTGAGAAGCAGAATATTCTTCCTCTTGAAAATAATCCATGATTTAAAAGTGCTGCTATAGTTACCACATCTATGTTTCCACCACTTATTAAAGAAACTACTTTTTTCCCTTTAAAATCCAATCTTTTTAAAGCTGCGAGTGACATAACTCCTGTTGCTTCTGCTACAAGTTTATGTTTTTCCAAAAGAATAAATACAGCCTCCATAAGTTCCTGGTCACTTACTGTAACAATTTCATCTACATGCTTTTTAATTACTTCGAATGTAATATCTCCTGGCTGTTTAACTGCTGCTCCATCTGCAATAGTATCTATGGTATCCGCACAAGTTAGTTTACCAGTATTAAAAGATATCTGCATAGGATTTGCATGTTCTCCTTGAACTCCTATTACTTTTATATTAGGATTAATAGCTTTAGCTGCTACTGATATACCACTTATTAGTCCCCCACCACCAATTGGTACCAATATAGCATCTACATCTTTTAACTCTTCCATAACTTCAAGTGCTATAGTTCCTTGGCCAGCCATTACATCCACATCATTAAATGGATGAACAAAAGTATATCCATGCTCTTTTTCTAGTCTTTTAGCTTCCTCATAAGCTTCATCATAAACTTTTCCCTTTAAAACTATATTAGCCCCATAGTTTTTTGTAGCTTGTACTTTTATTAATGGTGTAGTTTCAGGCATAACAATGGTTGCTTTAATTCCAAGCTTATTTGCAGCATAAGCAACTCCCTGTGCATGGTTACCTGCTGAAGATGCTATTAATCCTTGCTTTTTCTGTTCTTCAGTCAATTTGCATATCTTATTTAATGCTCCTCTTAACTTAAATGCTCCAGTAATTTGAAGATTTTCTGGTTTTATATATACTTCGTTACCACTCTCACTACTAAACTCTGAACTATATATCAATTTTGTATTTACACATATATCTTTTATTCTTTCTCTAGCCTCTTTTACATCACTAAATGTTAAATATTCCTTATATACTACTAAATTTTCTTTCATTTTTATTGCCCCCTTCTATTTACTCTTATCTCTTGCTACTAGTTTTGTGTTTTGCCCCAATTTTCTAAAAATACTCCTCCTTATTTTATTTTTTAGTTTTATATGTAATTTTCCTAAAAAACTATTAAGTTATATATCCCTATAATTCACAACGTTATAACTATATCTTACTATAGTGGAAAAGTTAATCTGTGTTGCTTTATCATGATATAAAAGTGATTTAAACAGTATTTAAGAAAATAACTTTAACAAATTAATTACAATAAAAAAATCTTTCATCCTTAAAAGCATAATTTTCTTATACTTATAAGGACGAAAGATTGAACTTCCGTGGTACCACCTTACTTGCAATTAGGTATACTAACTGCCACTTATTATCAGGTCAACTCTAAACAACTTAACTATATAAATTTATTATTTATAGTGAACCCTAACCATATATCGCTGGTAAACGTCTTTACTTACTTGACAAAAGTCTTTCAATTAAGAAGCTCCGGAGTGATCATTATATATTCACATTAACACTAACTTTCACCTACCGTTAGCTCTCTTTAGTTAACACATCAAATATCTTTTTCTCCATCTCTGCCTTACATATTAAATTTATAAATTATTAACTTGTTAGTAATTATATTTTAATTTTGATAAGTTGTCAATATATTTTTAATCTAATTCTTCAATTCTAATTACATTCTTAATTTTATCAACTATTTCCAAGCTCTTTATTTCCTCTAGAGATTTATTAATATTTTCTTCTAAAGTTTCATGAGTAACAAGAACTAATGATACAAAATCTTCTTTTTTAGGTTTTTGTATAAATGATAAAATACTCACTTCATTTTTTCCAAGTATAGTAGCTATCTTTCCTAGAACCCCTGGCATGTCTTTTACTGTAATCCTCAAATAGTACTGAGATTTAATTTCTCCTGAAGCGGCTATTTCTCTATTAGTATATTGTATATCCGCAGTATTTAATCCTTCTCTGTCATTTCTTAAAACAGATATGATATCTCCAACTACAGCACTTCCTGTTGGAAGTTCTCCAGCTCCTCTTCCACAAAGCATTAAATCTCCTACTGCATTTCCTTTAATCAGAATTGCATTAAAGGAATCATTAACATTAGCTAAAGTATGAATTGCAGGAATCATTGTTGGATGTACTCTAACTTCCAGCTTTCCATTTACATCTTTAACTATAGCTAAAAGCTTTATAACATATCCCAATTCTTTAGCATATTCTATATCCTTAGGTCTCACCTTAGTTATACCTTCTACATATATATCATCTACATTTACCTTTGTTTCAAAGGCTAAAGTAGTCAAAATAGCTAATTTATAAACTGCATCATAACCTTCTACATCAGAAGTTGGATCTGCTTCTGCATAACCTTTTTGCTGTGCCTCTTTAAGTGCACTTTCAAAATCCATACCCTCTAAAGTCATTTTAGTTAATATATAATTTGTAGTTCCATTTATTATTCCAACAACCTCTTCTATTTTGTTGGCTGTTAAGCTTTCATTTATGCTGTTTATTACAGGAATTCCACCTGCTACGCTAGCTTCGAAGTTTACAATAACGCCCATTTTGTGTGCTTCTTCAAAAATTTGTTCTCCATTAGTTGCAATAAGCAATTTATTTGCAGTTACTACATGCTTTTTCTTTCTTATGGCATTTAATATATATTCCTTGGCAGGTTCTAATCCACCTATAACCTCTACTACTATTTTTATACTATCATCATTAAATATCTCATCTACATTAGTGGTTAGAATTTCATCCGGTACTTCTACCCCTCTATTTTTTCCTGTATCCCTTACAAGTATTTTTGCAATTTCTATATCATAGCCTGCTCTTTTCATTATAGTTTCTCTATTATTTTTTAATATATTCCAAACACCTTTTCCTACATTTCCCAAACCTAATAACGCAATTCTAACCTTTTCCATAATTATTACTCCTCTCATTTCCACAAACTAATTTACAAAAGCTCTATATATAGATCTAAGACCTTTTTCAAAATCATCATTTTCCACACCTACAGTAATGTTTATTTCACTAGATCCTTGATTTATCATTCTAATGTTTACATCACCTTTAGCAAGACCACTAAAGACCTTTGATGATATTCCTTTTGTTCTATCCATACCTTTGCCTACAGTAGCTATAAGTGCCATGTTGGGATGAACATCTATAGAATCTGGATTGCATTGTCTTTTTATTTCTTCCAATATATTATCCAATTTATCCTCAAGCTGCTCTTCCTCTATTACCAATGAAACTGAATCTATACCAGATGGCATATTCTCAAAGGATACTCCATTACTCTCTAATATGGAGAGAAGCTTTCTACAAAAACCTTGCTCTGAATTCATAAGCATCTTTTGTACAGCTATAACTGTAAATCCCTTTTTACCTGCTATACCTGTAATAGTTCCACTATAGCTTATAGGTTTGTTATCATCTACAATTAAAGTTCCTTTATCTTCTGGTTTATTTGTATTTCTTATATTTATAGGGATGCATACATCTCTAATTGGGAATATACTTTCTTCATGAAGTACCTTTGCTCCCATATAAGAAAGCTCCCTAAGTTCTTTATAAGTTATAACTTCTATTGGTTTAGCATCTTCAACTATATTAGGATCTGCCATTAAAAATCCTGAAACATCTGTCCAGTTTTCGTAAAGCTCAGCTTGTGAACATCTTGCAATTATAGCTCCTGTTATATCAGATCCTCCCCTTGTAAAAGTTTTTATACTTCCATCAGGCATAGCACCATAAAATCCTGGTATAACTGCTTTTTTCACATTTGCCATTCTTTCTTTAAATGCTTTTTCTGTAGCTTTAAGGTCCAAAGTTTTATGCTTCTTAAAACATATAACTTCTGCTGCATCTACAAATTCATATCCAAGATAAGCTGCTAAAATAAGTCCATTTAAATATTCCCCTCTACTTGCTGTATAATCTGCTGAAGCTCCTTGTTCTATTTTATCTTTTACTTCATCCAAATATTTTTTTATATCTATATCAACTTCTAATTCCTTTGCCAAAGTAACATATCTATCTTCTATAAGCTTAAAAACATCTTCAAAGGATATACTATTTTGTGCATGTGCATGACACAAATATAATAGATCCGTTATTTTATAATCTTTTTTAAATCTCTTTCCTGGTGCTGAAGGTACAATATATCTTCTCTTATCATCATCTAAAACTATATTTTTTACCTTTCTAAATTGATCACTATCTGCAAGTGAACTTCCTCCAAATTTAGCTACAACTATATTACTCATTATTAGCCCCCCATTTATTTTAGTTAAAATTTAATAGTCAAGAATTAAGATTGGTTATAACTATAAACTTAACTGCATTTAGTTAATTCTGCTTCTCTGTTTACAATAACTCCTTGATTTTCTATTTTAAGTTCCTTTACTGTCCACTTACTTTTCAAAGTATTTAAAAACTTCTGAATATTTTTTGTAAAATCATTATCCTCTTCCTTAAGCATAACCATAATTGTTGGGCCTGCCCCACTTAAAAATACACCCAAACAATTAAGTTTTTCACATTGTTCCTTTACAGGATAAAAATTTTCTATAAGCTGTGCTCTATAATCTTCATGTAACTTGTCTTTGCAAGCAAATTTAAGCAAATGAAAATCTCCATTATTTAAAGCACTTATTAATAGTGCAGTTCTTCCTATATTATAAATTCCTTGCTTATAATCTACATTTTTAGGTAATACTGCTCTTGCCTTTTCTGTAGATAATGTAAAGTTGGGTATAAGTGCACAAAACTTAATGCCTTCTTTTATATTTACCTTATTATAAACAACTTCCTCACCTTCGGATATAGAAACAGTCATACCTCCACAAAATGCAGGGTTTATATTATCAGGATGTCCTTCAACTTCCACTGCCAAATCTAAAAGCTGTTGATTGTTTAAAACTCTTCCTGCTAATTCATTAGCACAAACAACTCCTCCGATTACACAAGCAGCACTACTTCCAAGGCCTCTTGATACAGGTATTTCGCTTTCTATCTTTATCTTCAATCCTGTAGGCTTATAACCTATTTTTTCAAAACATTTTTTCATAGCCCTATATATTAAATTATCTTCATTTTTAAATTTGTCATCACAGCCTTCAAAAATGAGCCCTTCTTCAATTTCTTCTACAATAAACTTATTATACATATTAACTGCTATTCCAAGGCAATCAAATCCAGGTCCCATATTTGCACTTGTCGCAGGTACTCTAACTTCTACCATAAATATCACCTATATCCTTAAAAATTTTTTAATAACTTCCCTCATTTCGTACTTTTCACAATTTACACTATGACGAATTTCTTTTTTATTTAGTCCCAGTATACCTTTTGGTATTTCAAGTTTCATTTTCTTTGATAAACTTTGTATCATTTCAAACTCAGAAGCGTTTTTATCTGCAAAATTTAATACTTCATTTATGCTCTTTGGAAACTTAAATGGACTTGCTGTTGAAGCTATTACTGTAACACTTTCATCTCCTGTATTTTGCTTATATTTTTCATAAACCTCGTAAGCTACTGCAGTATGAGTATCTATAACATAGTTAGATGTTTCATAAACCTTTTTAACTGTTTCAAGGGTTTCTTGTTCTGTAGCAAAATCTCCATATAGCCCTTTCAAATTTTCCTTCATAATCTTTGTTATTTCATACTTACCTTCTTCTTTAAGCTGTTTCATAAATATATTTATAAGTTCTTCATTTCTATCGCTTATTTCATATAAAAATCTTTCTAAGTTACTGGATATCAAAATATCCATTGAAGGAGAATTAGTTACAGAAAAATCTCTTTTTCTATCATAAATTCCTGTGTTTATAAAGTCTGTAAGAACTTTATTTTCGTTAGATGCACAAATGAACTTTCCTATATTAACACCCATTTGCTTAGCATAAAAAGCTGCTAGTATATTTCCAAAGTTTCCCGTAGGAACAACTACATTTATGCTTTCCCCAGCTTTAATCTTTTTATTTTTTAATAAGCTTACATAGGAATAAACATAATAAACTATTTGAGGTACAAGTCTTCCTATATTTATAGAATTTGCAGAAGAAAACATATATCCTTTTTCATTTAAATTTTCATTAAATTCTTTATCTGCAAATATATCCTTAACTCCACTTTGAGCATCGTCAAAGTTTCCTTCTATACCTACCACAAAGGTGTTTTCACCTTCTTGAGTAATCATTTGTCTTCTCTGAATTTCGCTTACACCATGTTCTGGATAAAAGACTATAATTTTTGTTCCATCTACATCATGAAATCCTTCCAAAGCTGCCTTCCCAGTATCCCCTGATGTGGCTGTAAGTATAACTACTTCTTTTTCTACACCTAACTTCTTGGCTGCTGTTTTTAAAAGATGTGGTAATACACTCAATGCCATATCTTTAAATGCTAGTGTACTTCCATGATAAAGTTCTAAAAAGTATGCTCCTGACTTGTACACTAATGGTGCTATTTGAGAATTTTCAAATTTTTCATCATAAGCTCTATCTATACAATTTTTAAGTTCATCATCACTAAAATCATCAAAATATTTTTTCATAATATATAATGCAAGTTCCTGATAACTCATATTCCCTAATTCTTCAAAAGATTTGGTTATCTTAGGAAACTTGTCTGGTACATATAATCCACCGTCTTCGGCTATTCCTTTTATTATTGCTTCTGATGCTTTTACAACTTTTCCTTTTCCCCTGGTGCTTTTGTATAACATTTATTAGCCCCCTTTTAAGTTAACTTTTTTATATATTTTATTTATGTATATTTAGCTATGTTATATATAATATAATGTTTGTGTAAAAAAATCAAGTGTTTTTTTTAGGCGTACACTTCGTATGCATTTGTTTTATTTAAAACCTTTACAAATCAAGGTTTTATCAGTATTTTCACACAATTCTCTCTTTAGATTTTTTAATAATTTTATAAAATGCAAATGCAGTAAAAAATTCATGATGTGAAACAAAATATTTAAACATACAAATTAGAAAGGTATGAACTCAGTATTTCCTGAAAAACAATTTCAGGAAATACTGAATTCATACCCAAATTAGAATTTATTATTTAAAATTGTATTATGATTATCCAATTTTACTTACAAAACTCCATTCAACCTTTTAAAGGAGTCTTTTAAAACAGAATATAAATCTTTATATATATCATAGACTTTTTCATATTTTTCTACATTTTCTTTTATTGGCTCAGTGGTTTCAGTAACCTTGATTAATTTATAACAAGCTTCATCTACAGTCTTATAAAGTCCACATGCTGTAGCTGCTAATATTGCTGCACCATAAGCTGGTCCTTCCTCAGAATTTATAATCTGAACCTTTACATTAAATATATCTGCAAGAATTTGTCTCCATAACGGACTTTTAGCACCACCGCCGCTTAATCTAACTTCATTTATAGGTACTTTTATGCTTTTTAAAATTTCCAGTGAATCCCTAAGTCCAAAGCATACTCCCTCTAATATTGCTCTAGTAATATCACCACGTTTATGAGTAATATTAAGCCCAATTATAGTTCCCTTAGCATCTGGATCACTGTGAGGAGTTCTCTCTCCCATAAGATATGGCAAAAATATCAATCCACCTGCACCTATCTTTGATTCACCTGCTTCATAAAGCAGCTTTTCAAAAGGACTTTCCTTTAAATCTTTATTTACATTTTCTACCCACCATTTGAGGCATGAAGCAGCTGAAAGCATTACTCCCATTTGATGCCATTTTCCATTGGCATGGCAGAAGGAATGTAATCTGTTTTCCTCATCTACACTGTAATCATCACTGCTTGCAAAAACTACTCCAGAAGTACCCATAACTACAGAAATCGTACCTGCCTTTACAGTGCCTGTTCCTACAGCTCCAGCTGCTTGATCTCCAGCACCTGCTGCTACTACAGCTTTAGTTGAAATGTCTGTATAATCTGCAACTTCTTTTAATATTTCTCCAATTATCTCTGAAGATTCATAAACCTTAGGAAGAAATTCCTCTTTTATTTGAAGCAGTTTTAACATTTCCTGTGACCATGCTCTATTTTTTACATCAAACATCAATGTACCTGACGCATCTGAAACATCTGTAACAATTTTTCCTGTTAATTTAAAATTTATATAATCCTTGGGAAGTAAAATATGCGCTATTTTACTAAATATATGAGGTTCATGTTTCTTAACCCACAATAGCTTTGGAGCTGTAAAGCCCGTTAATGCCTTATTACTTGTATAAAGAGAAATCTTATCTCTTCCAACTTCATTATTTAAATAATCACATTCTTCTTGAGTTCTCTGATCACACCATAATATAGCAGGTCTTAAAACATTATAATTCTCATCTAAAAGCACCAAGCCATGCATTTGTCCACTCAATCCAATACCATCTATAGACTTATACTGAGAATCTGCTTTACATATTATATCCTTTAATCCTTCTTTAACAGCATTCCACCAATCTTCAGGATCTTGTTCTGCAAAGCCAACCTTAGGATAATGTACATCATATTCCTTACTATTAGAAGCAACCACTTGTCCATTTTCATTCATGATTACTATCTTTACTGAAGATGTTCCTAAATCAATCCCTAGGAAATTCATGAAAATCACCTCTTTATTCCTTACTAAAAACTCCATTTAAATAATTTATTGATTTAAATGTCATTAAAATACTCTAAAAGCCTCATCTCCAAATATACTTAAATAATAATCATTTATACTAGCTTTCTATTTTAGTAATACGATTAATCCTTGTATCTGTAAATATATCAGTTTCATCAGTACTTTTTGTAGAAAACTCAGAAACTACTGCACCTTCTTCTCCACCTACAAACCAATGAAGAGTATCAGGTTTTATTGTATACTGCTCACCAGGATTTAATTCTATTTCATGAAACACAGTATAGTATTTTTCATCACCAGCTGGTGGTGCAGCTTTTCTATTTTCTGTTGATTCACCTTCAACATATAAATATACTTTTCCATATCTACATCTGAAAGTTTCTTCTTTGCCAAGTTTAGTATTTACAGAAGGATGTCTATGTTCAGGGCATGTTTGATGTGGTAATAATACCATTTCCTTTGAGCATACTCTTTCCGTATTAACATAAATGACTAACTGTAATCCAGTCCTATAAATATCATTAAGCCCAAAATCAGAAACCTCTATATTTTCTTTTTCCTTATCTGTTAAAACTATATGTGCTCTTTCATAATAATCAATAACAATCTTTTGTAAATTTTTATAATCTTGTATTTTCATAATATCCTCCTGCATGCATTAACACATTTTATTGAAAACTCTCATAGCTTTCATAGCATCCTGCTTCATAGCTTCAATAGCTATACAAGTAATGTCATGATAAAAAACATCACCTTCTGAAGCATTTATCTTTTTTCTTATGGCTTCTCCTGCAGCACGAGACATATAAGTATAGTAATTGATTTTTCTAACTCCTCTTTCAATTACTTTACGATAATCATCCTCACTAACACCAGATCCACCATGCATAACAATAGGTAATTGAGCTTTTTTACGAATTTCACTTAATCTTTCATAATCCAGCTTTGGAGTTTTTAAATATATTCCATGAGCAGTACCAAAGGAAGCTGCAAGAGCATCAATATTTGTCTTTTTAACAAAATCAGCAGCCATATCTGGATTTGTGTAAAGATCTTTATTTTCTGAGCCTTCCTCTACTCCAATTTTCTCTCCGCCTACACCTGACGTAGTCATAATTCCAAGTTCTGCTTCTACAGAAACTCCTTTTAAATGAGCATCTTTTACTACCTGACATGTTAACTCTACATTTTTTTCATAAGGTAAACTTGAACCATCAAACATTACTGAAGTAAATCCAAGCTCCATTGCTTTATAAATTAAATCCAAACTACTGCCATGGTCTAAATGGACACATACAGGTACCTTTGCAGCTTTAGCAGCCTGCAGCATAATAGGTCCTATTATTTCTATAGGAACAATTGATTCATGAACTTCTGCATGAGAAATTATAACTGGCACCTTTAATTCTTCTGCTCCAGCTATTACTGATCTTACAGCTTCTAAGGTTGGAGTATTAAATGCACCTACTGCATATTCTTTTTTCTCCGCATCCTCAAGTAAATTACAAAGACTAACTAACATTTCTTTTACCTCCAATTTATATTTCTAATGTAGGCTGTTTAGGCATGGTACTGTATAGTTCCAAAATCTTCTGTATATTTTTTACACCACTAGTACTGTCTACTGACGAAAGCGAACAAGCCGCTGTTGCAGTACCAACTTCCATTGCACTATCTATGGAATATCCCATATAAGCTGCATACAATACCCCTGCTACATAGGCATCTCCAGCTCCTACCGTTCCTTTAATATATCCTTTTGGCAAAAGTAAAGATGGTCTTACATAGTAATTTCCCTTTTCATCTATTCCAAAACTAGATTCTGGAGTATGAATAATAGCCCACTGATTAACTCCCATGTTCATCAACATTTTAAGAACGTCTAAAATATTTTTCACAATTAATTTTCCATCTTCATCTCTAAGATTTATCCCTGTGGTTTTTCCTGATTCAATTTCATTTAGAATACAATAATCAGTATACTTAAGACTTGGCGGCACTAATTTTTTATATCTGTCACTTTCTTCACTAACCACATCTATAGAAGTCTTTATGCCTTTTTCCCTAGCCCTGCAGAGTACCCTTGCCATAACAGTTCCATACTCTTCATCTTCAGCATCCATTCCATCCAAAAGTAATATATATCCTATATGTAAAATATCTGCCTCCAAAGTCTCCAAAGAAAAATGTCTTTCTGAAAATTCACTGCTTACTCCTCTATACATGAAGAAAGTACGGGTTTTATCACTTTCGTCACTCATTACATCTGTAAAAGAAGTTTTACCTTGTCTTAAAACTCTTTTTAAATCTATATTTGGAAATTGCCCTAAGGTTTTTAGCACCAAATCTCCCATATCATCTTTACCAATAAGTCCTATTGCTTTCAAAGGAACACTAGAATCTATTCTAGCTAAATCCATAATGCAATTGCACACAGCACCACCTAAAGAACTATTTACTTCACGAATAGTAGTTAATTTAGATTTTTGTGGATACACATCAATTTTTTTTAAATTATCCACTATTAAATTACCTGCAATAGCAATTCCTTTTTTCATGTGTTCCCTCCTAAATATTAAAAGCTAAAATTTTGCTTTTTTCTTTTTTAATGCATCTACATAAACAGCAATTAAAATTACAACACCTTTTACTATATACTGCCAGAAAGAGTCAACATTCATAAGGTTAAGTCCATTACTTAATACTCCTATTACTAATCCACCAATTACAGTTCCACCCATTTTTCCAGAACCGCCGCTCATGCTTGTACCTCCAAGTACAACAGCTGCAATGGCGTCCATTTCTGCTCCATTACCTGCAGTTGGCTGTCCTGAGAACATACGAGATGCTAGTACAATACCAGCAATAGCTGCCATAAGTCCACTAAAAGCATATGGGAAGAAAAGTACTTTATCTATTTTTATACCTGAAAACCTTGCAGCTTCACGATTTCCACCTACTGCATAAATATGTCTTCCTAATTTTGTTTTATTCATTATAAGTACTGAAATAACAAGTATAATAATCAAGTAGAATACTGGAGTTGGAAGGAAATTAAATACATATCCTGATCCTATAAAGTTAAATCCATCCGACATAACACGTATTGGTTTTCCACCAGTATATACATAAGCAGCTCCTCGAGCTATATTCATAGTTGCTAAAGTAACTATAAAAGGTGGTATAGTAGTTTTGGCAACAACTAATCCATTAAATACACCTATAACTACTCCTGATAACAAACCAGCAATTACAGCTACAAATACAGAAGCTCCTTGAAATGCAATTAACCCACCTGTAATTACTCCTGACAAAGCAATTATAGCTCCTACAGAAAGGTCTATTCCTCCTAAAATAATTACCATAGTCATAGCACAAGCTAAATATAAATTTGTAGATGTTTGTCTAAGTACATTCATTATATTTTTCTGTGATAGAAATACTGGTGATATAAATGATAAAAGACCACATAGAGCAATGAATCCTATTAAAATTCCAAGATTCTCTCTTAAAAACTGCACAAAAAAATTTCTTTCTTTTTTCTCCTTTGTTATTGTTTCCGTTTGTAGAGACATATTACATTCCTCCTGTTGCATAATGCATAATTTTTTCTTGTGTGAACTCACCTCGAACTAACTGTCCTGAAACACTTCCATTTGCCATAACTAAAACTCTGTCACTCATGTTAATTATTTCAGGTAATTCTGAAGATATCATAATAATAGATACTCCTGAATTCACTAGTTTGTTCATTATTAAATATATTTCTGCTTTTGCAGCAACATCTACACCTCTTGTAGGTTCATCTAAAATTAAAACCTTAGGTTCAGTAGCCAGCCATCTAGCAATAACAACCTTTTGTTGATTACCACCACTAAGATTTCCAACTAACTGATCTGTAGAAGGAGTTTTAATAGACATTTCTTTTACATATTTATTAGCTATATCATTTTCTTTCTTTTTATCCACTCTAATTAAATTAATAAATTTATCTAAAACTTTTAGAGTAGCATTAAACTTTACACTTTGAATAAGGAATAATCCTTCTTCTTTTCTATTTTCAGGTACCAATGCAATTCCATAATCCATAGCATCATTAGGACTTTTTATATTAACTTTATTTCCTTCAACAAAAATTTCACCTGAATCAATAGAGTCAAGCCCAAAAATAGCCCTCATAACTTCTGAACGACCAGCTCCCATCAAACCAGCCACACCTAAAATTTCTCCCTTTTTTACATGGAAGCTTACATCATTTAATACTCCTTCTCTTTTTAAATTTTTTACTTCTAAAATAGTTTCTCCTGGTTCATTATAAGTTCTCGTGTAATAATTAGTAAGTGAACGACCTACCATCATGGCAATCAGTTCATCTTTAGTTGTCTCTTTGGTATTCTTTGTTCCAATATATTCTCCATCTCTCATTACAGTTATTCTATCTGATATTTCGAAAAGTTCTGACATTCTATGCGATATATACACTATACCAACACCATTTTCTTTCAAATTTCTAATTGTCTTAAAAAGAAATTCCACTTCCTTATCAGTTAATGAAGATGTTGGTTCATCCATAACAAGAATTTTTGAATTAAAAGATATGGCTTTTATTATTTCAACCATTTGCTGTTCAGCAACTGTAAGTTCAGCAATTAAAGAAGCTGCATCTATTTTCAATTCAAATGAATCTAACAACTTTTGTGCTTCCTTTATCATGGATTTTATATCTACAAATCCACCAGCACCAGTTAATTCTCTTCCTAAATAAATATTTTCTGCCACTGTCATATATGGAACCAATACTAATTCTTGATGTATTATACTAATTCCAAAAGCTTGGGCATCTTTTACAGATTTAACTTCTACTTTTTCTCCATTAATATATATCTCGCCTTCATCAATGCTATATATACCACCTAGAACCTTCATTAATGTAGATTTTCCTGCACCATTTTCACCCAGCAGAGCATGTACTTCTCCTTTTTTAAGTTCAAAGTTAACACCTTTTAATGCATATACTCCTGGAAATCGTTTGTTAACATTTTTCATTTGTAGTAAATTGCCTTCCAAATATCTTCACCTTCTCCCAATATTTATGTTATAATATGAGCTTTATTCAACACTCTGAATAAAGCTCACATTAGTATTTTAAGTTAAATTATTGCCATCCAGTTGTTCCATATTTAGCAACATTATCTTTGTTGATTAAGAAAGTTTGAACTGGTGTTTTCTTTTCAACATTTTGTTTATTAAGAACCTTGTATCCAAGTTCAGTAGCTTTAACACCTATCTGCTTTGGAGATTGTGCACCTGTTCCAACAAATTGTCCTCCACTTGCAATTTCTTTTTTAGCATCTGGTGAACCATCTACACCATAAACTAAAATTTTAGATTGTTTAGCAGATTTACATGCTGCAAGAGCACCAAGAGCTGTAGGGTCATTTCCACCCATTATAGCAACTATATCAGAATGAGATTGAAGTATGTCATCAGTTAATTTCATAGATGTCTGTAAATCACCTTTTCCATCTTGTTCTGCAACTATTGTAAAGTTCTTTCCTTCAATAGCACTCTTGAAACCAGCTATTCTATCATTAATAGAATTCATTGTAGGACTATCAAGTACAGCTATTTTACCACCATTTGGGTATCTCTTTACAAGATCATCTCCACATACTTTACCTGCATTTTTGTTATCAGAACCAACGTAAGCAGTTACATAACTCATATCTTTAACTTCTGTATCAAAGTTGATTATTGGAATGTTAGCCTTCTTTAAAGCTTCAAGTCCTGGTCTAACACCTTCCCAATCAACAGGATTTAGGAATACTGCATCAACGCCCTGCGTAATCATATCATTTATTTGATCAATTTGTTTTGAAACATCCATTGCTGGATCCATAGTGATAAGTTGATCTCCATTCTTTTCTACTTCTGCTCTTATAGATTTTTCAAGCACTTGGAAGAATGGGTTATTCATTGTCATACAAGTATAACCAAATTTGTGTTTTTTCTTAGTAGATGAAGCTTGTGATGATCCTGATGAACTAGAACCACAGCCTACAAATAATCCAACTACTAAGGAAAGTGACAATACGAGACCTAGTATTTTTCTTGCTTTTTTCATAACGTTTCCCCCTTAAGATTTTTTATTAAACCCTTTTGTTAATTTATCAATAAACTATAGTTAAACTTAGCTATAGTTAAATTGATCCTTGTCCACTTTAATTTCATAAAGTATCTGCTTTCACTATTATTTTAAGTTAACGTTTACATGCCATTTGAATAAAGATCACGAAATCATAAAATTATGCACATTCATATGAGTGCATGTAAAATATATTCATACGTACATCATAGATAATAAGTATTTTCTATTTTCATGCTCCACTAATATTCTTAATTAGCATTAAATATAAATATTCTTCACATTTTCTAAAAATCCTTCTTTAATTATTTACTAATATATTTAATCTTAAGTTTAATGAACAATGTTTGTGAAATTTTCACTAAATCATAGTATCCTCAATATAGAAAAGCTTTACATAAATATCATATTTTTTGATGTATCTTCAGTAAACCTTAAAATACATCTCACTACAACAATTTATGTCATTTTAATACATCCATTGATTCCTATAATCTCCTATGATTATGTATAATACTTTTATGTTCTGAATTTTCTACACATACGTACGTGTTGTTAATTTAATTTTACATAATTTTATTGTAATGTCAATATGAAAGTGTAAAAATTTTTAAAAAATTTGCTAAAAAATAATAATAACTTGTATATATTAAAATAACTAAGTCTCGCATATATCAACTTTTTACGACTTACTACAAGTATACAAAAAAATTTTTAAAATATTTTTGTATTCTATAGCCATTTGTTATATGGAGCTATATTTTTAAACGTACGTACAATCATTTTTGTAATAAATAAAATAGGATACTATCTATATTTAACAGACAGTACCCTTTAAATTCATTTTAATATTGGATGCCATATATGAACAACAGTCCATTTACCATATTTGCTAGTATAATAAATACCATATTCTTCTCCATAGTTCAATCTTATTCTTTCATTTACATTAAAGCTGCCATAACCAATTTTTCTTTTAGAAGAATCCTTTTCTTTTAGTAAATTATTAATTTCTCTTAATTTATCTTTTTTAATTCCTATTCCATTATCAATTATTTTAATATGAATTTTCCCATTTTCTATAGAACCCTTAATAATTATTTTTCCCCTTCCTCTTTTTTCCTTTATGCCATGATAAATTGCATTTTCAACTAAAGGTTGAAGTATCAATTTAATTACATTATTTTCAAGAATATTTTCATCTATATTGATTTCATAATTTATTTTATCTTCATATCTAACCTTTTGAATGGTCAAATAGCTTTCCACGTGTTTTATTTCATATTTTAATTTTATAATTTCATCACCATTATTTAATCCAATTCTTAAAAGGTTTGTTAAATTTTCAACCATTTCAACAACATCTTCTGCTTCATGTTCCTGTGCCATCCATTGTATAGTATCTAATGTATTATAAATAAAATGCGGTTTTATCTGTGATTGTAAAATATTTATTTCTGCCTTTCTTTTATTTCTTTCTTCAATATGAACTAATTTTATTAAATTTCTAATTTCTCTAATCATATTATTAAAAGAATTTCCAAGTTGTCCTATTTCATCATTATACTTGCTATTAAACTGAATATCAAAATTTCCCTCTTCAGTTTTTTTCATAAGCCTTCTCAATTTTGTAATTGGATTAACTATTGTTTTTGTAAAAATTATAGCTAATATTCCAGCTAATATTAAAGTTACTATTGCAATAATTAATGAATAATATTTTATGTACATCATTGCTTTTAAACTTTCATCCAGTGGAAATACCCCTACGGTCTTCCACTTTGTATACTGGGAATCTATATCCATTAATTCATAATTCTTATTTTTTATACTTTTAATGATAATTCCATTTCTTTTATCCAAAAACCACTGCTTCTTAATCCTATAGACCACTGGATTAACTGGAGCATATACTATTTCTCCATTTGAATCCAAAATATACACAAAACCTGTTTTTCCAGGTTTAATACTTTCAATAACACTTTTAATAACATCCAATTTCATATCTATAAGGATTACTCCTATACAATTTCCAGTTTTTTTATCTATTATTGCTTTTGACATAGAAACTACATCATCTGCACAATATTCAAAAATATTATTGATATTACGTCCTACAGGCTTACTAAAAAGCTGTACGTTATTAGGACTTTGGGTTGCCTGAGTATACCACTTTTCACCTGTAAGTGGATCTCTTGATATTCTATACATTGTATCACTCACATACATATCATTAGAATTTACTATTATTATTCCAGCAATTTCAGGATGCAAAGTTGTAAATCTAGTTATTTCCCTAGCAGTATCATCCTCAATACTATTATTCTTATTTATATTATTAGTACTTAAAAATTTTAATACAGTAGGATCATATGATAAATAGTTAATTATATTTTCTGTATCCTTAATATAAAAATCAACATTATTTGTGATTTGTTTAACCATCTGCTGTGTATTAGCATTTTGCTCATCAGTCATTGAGTTTTTATATATCAAGTTGCTTAAAGTAGTTATTGTGATTACAGGCAATAAAATCACCAGAAAAAAATAAAATATCAGCTTAACACCTATACTGCTATTTAGAAAAAAGCGTATTATTTTCTTCAATTTTATTCCCCCTAGTATAGTCTAATTTTAAAAATATTGCGAAGCTTTGCTTCGCAATATTTTTATGTTATAAATTTGATTAATTTGTAACAATTTTTTTCTTTTCATCTCTAATTACAATAATCCTTTGTAATGCTATAAATATGAATAAAAGCATTCCTACTGCAATTTTTGTCCACCATGAATTAAGTGTACCATTAAACATTATAAGACTTTGAATTATACCTGTAGTTAAAACACCAAATAAAGGTCCTATGGCATAACCAAAACCCCCTGTAAGAATTATACCACCTACAACACAGGCTGCAATAGCATCCATTTCCATACCATTACAATGTAATCCATATCCAGAAAGAGTGTATATAGTAAAAAGTAATCCGCCTAGTGAAGAACAAAATCCTGACAATGTATAAACAAGTATTTTGGTTCTTGCAACAGGAAGTCCCATAAGTAATGCTGAATTTTCATTGCCTCCTATAGCATACACTGTTCTTCCAAACCTTGTATACTTTAAAATATACACTGCTAATACAACTATTATCAAGCTGACAATTACATTAATTGAAACAAATGCCCCTGGCGCAATTGGTATTCTAAAAGCTGAAATTTTTGTAAACGTAGGATTGTTGATAGTTATAGTATCTATACTTATAAGGTAACTTGATCCTCTTGCAAAAAACATACCTGCCAAGGTTACAATCCATGGATGTAAGTTAAATTTTTGTATTAAAATACCTTGTACTGTGCCGAAAACAATTCCAACAAATAATACAAAAAGAATAACTAAATATGGATTAACACCTTTTCTAAGTAAATCTGAAGTAATCATACTTACAAAAGCTATCATTGCTCCTACAGATAAGTCAATACCAGCTGTAAGTATGGTTAATGTTTCACCTATGGCTACTACTACTAAATAAGCATTATCTATAAATAAATTTGACAATACCTGCAGTGAAAAGAAACCATTAAAAAATATAGATCCAATCAAAAATAGTAGTAAAAATAATGCTATAGTTGCATAAATTGAAATATATTCTTTATTTAATTTAAGTTTTATTCCTTTAGAAGACTTTTCTGTCATATACTAGCCGCCTCCTTATCTATACTGTTTTTGTTTCTTTTATTAATATTCTTAAAGTATTTTCTAAAGTTATCAGTTTGTATCAAACATACTATTATAACAACAATTGCTTTAACAACAAGTGTAACTTCAGGTGCTACCCCTAAACTGTAAATAGTAGTGGTTAATGTTTGTATAAATATAGCACCTACTACCGTTCCTCCTAAATAAAATCTTCCACCAGCCATGGAAGTTCCTCCTATAACTGTAGCAAGAATTGCATCGAGCTCTAACCACAAGCCTGCGTTATTAGCATCTGCACTTTTAATATTAGAACATATAATTATACCTGCTATACCTGCAAGAATACCGCAAATAACATAAAGGAAAAAAATAATTTTTTTAGAATTTATTCCTGAGTATCTGCTGGCATTATTATTAACTCCAATTGATTCTACAAACAATCCTAGTGCCGTTCGCCTCATTAAGTAACACACAATAAATACAAGCAATGCAGCTATATATACTGCAACAGGAATGAACCAATAACCTGTACCTATAAAAATAAACGCTTTATTTGTAAAAGTTAAAATCTGCCCACCTGTTACTAATTGAGCTATCCCCCTACCAACTATATATAATATTAGTGTGCCGACCATTGGTTGAACTCCAATATAGGCAACCAAAACCCCATTCCATATACCGCATAGTAAACCTACAATTAATCCTGCAACTATAGCTGCAGGTACACTGCCTCCTCTTACTATAACAGTAGCTGAAACAGCTGCACTTATAGCAATTATAGAACCAACTGAAATATCTATGCCTTGAGTAGCAATAACTATTGTCATACCTAACGAAATCAGAATAAGAGGAGCTGAATGATTAAGTATATCTATCAAACTTCCAAACAAATGTCCATCCTTAATTTGTATACTTAAAAAACCTGGTCTTGCAATAAAATTAAACAAAATCATTCCAAGCAAACATACAAGAGGCCAAAATATTTGATTGTGATAAAATTTCAAAAAAATGCTTTCTGATTTAGCTTGCATAATTACCCTCTCCTCCTTCTGCAATAGTCTTCATAATATTGTCTTCCTGTATATCATCATCAACTAATTCTCCTATGATTTTTCTATCCCTAAGTATAAATATCCTATCACAACATCTTACTATTTCTTGAAGTTCAGAAGATATGAATAAAATTGTCATTCCACTTTCAGCTAATTTTAAAATCAATTTTTGTATTTCCCCTTTTGCCCCTACATCAATACCTCTTGTTGGTTCATCAAGAATTAACAACTTAGGATCTGTTGCAAGCCATCTGGCCAAAATAACCTTCTGTTGATTTCCACCACTTAAATTATTAATTTTCTGTTCCATACTAGGCGTTTTAATACTTAACAAATCTATATACTTTTCTGCAATTTCTTTTTGCTTCTTCATTGGTAAATATTTAAATATACCCATCTTAGCTTGAAGAGCTAATATAATATTCTCTCTTATTGTAAGATCTCCAACTACACCTGCAACCTTTCTATCTTCTGGACAAAAACCAAATCCTTGTTCAATTGCTTTTTGAGGATAAATATAAGAATAATCCTTACCTGAAATAGTAATAGTGCCATGATCTGATTTATCTATACCAAATATCAATTTAGCAGTTTCAGTTCTTCCAGAACCAAGCAACCCTGCAAATCCAAGAACTTCTCCAGATTTAATTTCTATGTTAAAAGGTTCCATTGTTCCTTTTCTTCCTAATTCATGAGTCTTTACTAAATACTCTATTTCTGATTGTACTTTTGATTTTTTTATTGAATTATTGAGTTTATTCATTTCTTCTAAATCTTTTCCAATCATTTTAGATACTAAATCTATACGGGTAAGTTTTTCAGCATCATATGTTCCAATCAAATTACCATTTCTAAGTACAGTTATTCTATCTGATATTTCATAAACCTGATCCAAGAAATGAGTTACAAATATCATTGACATGCCTTCAGCCTTTAATTTTCTCATAACTTCAAATAACTTTTTTACTTCATTATCATCCAAGCTTGATGTAGGTTCATCAAGTATCAATATTCCCCTTGAAATATCAACCGCACGTGCAATTGCAACCATTTGCTGAATTGCAACAGAATAGGATGATAGTATTTTTTTTACATCAATTTTTAAATTAAGCCTTTCTTCCAGCAATTTTGCTGCATTCTTATTCATTGTATTCCAATCAATGCTACCTCTTTTTTTTGGTTCACGACCAATATAAATGTTTTCGGCTACGCTTAAATTAGAGCATAAATTTATTTCCTGATAAACAGTACTTATTCCACGTTCCTGAGCATCCTTTGTAGATGTAATTTTAATTTCTTCTCCATTTAAAATTATATTACCTTCATCTATTTCATAAACTCCTGTAAGAACTTTAATAAGTGTTGATTTACCTGCTCCATTTTCCCCCATAAGTGTATGAATTTCACCCTTTTTTAGCTGAAAATTTACATTTGAAAGAGCTTTGACTCCAGGAAATGATTTGGAAATATTTTTCATTTCTAAAATTATATCATTATTCAGCATTAAAATTTACCCTCCCTTGGAACAAAATGTATTAAAAAAGTTTATAATATAAGAGCTGGATACTATTAAAGCATCCATGCTCTTACACTTAAGAACTTATGACTAATATTTTCTATTAGGTAACTCTTTCTTAGCTTGATCTTGTGTGAAAACGCTTTCTTTTGATTTTATGTTTTTCTCTACTTTTTGACCTGCTACTACAGCTTTTGCAGTTTCCAATAACTGAGGTCCTAAAAGTGGGTTACATTCAACTATACCATTAGATTTTCCATCAGCCATCATTTGGAACATATCTTTAATACCATCTACTGAAACTATAAAAATGTCTTTACCTGGCTTCTTGCCGTATTCTTCTATAGCTTGTATAGCTCCAACACCCATATCATCATTGTGAGACCATAATACATTAATTTTGTCTCCATCTGATTTTAAGAAAGCTTCCATAACTTCTTTACCTTTTGCACGTGTAAAATCACCTGTTTGAGATTTTATTATTTTGTAATTAGGACAATCTTTGATAGTTTCATTAAATCCTTTTTGACGTCCAACCATTGCACTAGAACCAACAGTTCCTTGAAGTTCAGCTATGTTAAGTTTTGCATCTTTACCAAAGTGATCTATTATAAGTTTTGCAGCTCTCTTTCCTTCTTCCTCCATGTCTGAACCTAGGAAGCAAGTATAAAGAGATTCATCGGAAACCTTTACACCTCTATCAACTATTACAACTGGTATTTTAGCATCTTTTGCTTCTTTTAATACTGTATCCCAACCTGTTTCAACAACTGGATCCAAAGCAATTACACTAACCTTTTGAGCTATAAATGATCTTATAGCTTTTATTTGATTTTCTTGCTTTTGTTGTCCATCTGAAAATTTCAAATCAACATTCGGATCTAGCTTTGGAATTTCCTTTATAGAATTTGTTTCAGCAGTTCTCCAACCGCTTTCAGCACCAACCTGAGCAAAACCTATTACAACTTTTTTCTTGCTTGAATCACTGCTGCTTGTACTAGTAGAACTAGAACTTCCTCCACATCCTGCAAATATAGATGTTGCAAGAATTACGCTGCTTGCCAATGCCGCTAACTTTTTAAATTTCATTTTTCAATCCCCCCATAACTAATCATTTATATTACAATATAATGATACCATGTTTTATTTTTACTGTATTGGTAATATGAGGTTATTTTTTATACTTTAAAGTTTATTTATAACATAAATAAATGTATTACAAAATTTTTAAGGAATTAAAATATTTTTTTACGATTTAGAATTATCTCTCAAGTATTTAAATTTATTATTTAGATATTCATTTACATTACTTTTTGTAATCTTATCACTTTTTAATATTATTTTTTTCTGGATTTTCTTTTTTTTATTTAAAATATTTAAAGCACACTCCACTGCCTCTTTACCTCCTGTTGAACAAGTAAAAGTACCCTCCAATATCCCTCTTGAAACCAAATCTAGCCCTCCATTTTCACCTGTAAGGCCATCAACTCCAATTATTTTTATATCATGAATTCCTAATTTATATGCTGCTTTATAAGCACCTAATGCCATATAATCACTATGTGCAAAGATAACATCTATATTTTTATCTTCCTCCAATACTTGTGTAATTTTATCTTCTGCTTCATCTTTTTGCCATTCACCTATAACCGTCCTCACTATTTTAATATTGTTATACTGCTTTATGGCTTCTCTAAAACCTTTACTTCTATCAATATCCGGATGAGAATTTAATAACCCTTGAACTTCTACAATTCTTCCTTCATTATTTCCCATAAGATCCACTACCATTTTTCCAGCTTCTCTACCTATATTTTCATTATCTGGTCCTATATATACGCTATAGTTATATCCTTCTACAGCTCTATCTAATACCACTACAGGCACTGATTTATAAGCCTTACTCACTGCTGGAGTCAATTTTTCAGAATCATTTATTGATACAATTAAAAGGTCTATTCCGCTGTCTAATAATTCATCAATGTCCTTTTTTTGTTTATTAGTATCTCCACCTGCATCCTTATAGATAACTTTTATATTTTTATACTTTTTAGCCTCATTAACTATTTCCTCATTCATTGAAATTCTCCAGGGTTCATATAAATTAGCTTGAGACATTCCAATAACATATTCTACTGAGTCAGAATTTTTAATTCTATTATTTTCTATAGTAATTAGTGAAAATAAAATAAGGAAAACAATAATTAATGATAAAAAAATAACAACATTAAATCTTAATTTTCCTATCAATTATACATTACCTCCACGATATTCTGTAGGAGAAACTCCTATAACTTTTTTAAAAGCCTTACAAAAATAATGCTGATTACTATAACCAACTGACTCTGCTACTTCATAAATTTTCATTTTAGGATCCTCCATAAAGCATATTGCCTTTTTAATTCTTATATTAGTAATATAATCACTGAATGATATTCCTATTTCTTGCTTTATAAGTTTACTTAAGTATGAAGAGCTTACATTGAACTGATCTGCAACACTTTGAAGATTCAAATCATTTACATGGTAATTTTTATTAATATACTTCATTGTCAAAAGCACTACTGGCTTACATTGAGTTTTTTCATTTATTTTATCCACCAGCTTGTTATAAATGCCTTTCACTTCATTAATACCATTTAATATTTTTTCTTGTTCTGTTACTACAATATATCCAAGGTAAGAATATACTTTTTCTTCTAATTCAGCACCTAAATTATACCACCGGCTGCTACTGCATATATTTGTAAAAATGATAATGTTGTTATTTTCATCAATAAATACTGCTTCAGGTTCAAATTTTTCCAATAAGTCACAAGCTATATTAATTATTGCAAAATTTAATAGTTCTCTATCCCAATTTTTAACGTACAACTCTAATTTAAACTTTTCAACTACTTTTATTGATATCATCCCTATATGTTCTGAAAATTTAATTTTTAAAAATTTTAGTTCATCTATTATGTCCTTATATGCTAATTTATCTTTAAACCAATTATTAAAAAACACTTGTCTTAATGAATTCAAGTTTTCATCTACCTGCCTGCTTGTCCAATTTAAATAATTCCTTTTTCTTTCAATTTTACTTAATTCCTGTACAGCCTTCAGAATAGTATCTTTTAAATTTTCTCTGTTAACTGGCTTTAAAATATAGTCAAAAACTTTTAACTTCAATGCTTCATGCATATATTCAAATTGATCATATCCTGTAACTATTATAATAATAGATTTTTCATTTACATTCTTTAATTTTTTTATAAGCTCTAGCCCATTTAAAAATGGCATACATATATCTAGCATTATTATATGAGGATTTAACTCTTTCACAAGTTTTAATGCTATTTCTCCATCCTCTGCCTCTCCTACTATTTCAATATCTAGTTCAGTCCAATTAATTGAGTTTTTAAGTCCCTTTCTTATTCTTGCTTCATCATCAGCAATTAGAAGTCTATACATTATACTAACCTCCAAATGAAAAAATCTTCATAATTACATTTTACTATTTTGGTAAATTTTAATCAATCATTTGAAATAATTGTATAAAATGAAATATATGTAACATAGTATTAAATTTATTTTTAAACACGACAATAAGTGTTTCATCACATTAAATAAGCAATGCAACAAAACACTTATCATTTATAACACTCTCTATATTTTATTTAAAATGTAAAATTAATTATTTTTGTCCATAATAAGCATTCTTTCCATGCTTTCTTAAAAAATGTTTATCTAGCAATACCTGATCCATAGGATTTCTATTTCCTTTCAAATTAATTGTATTAAAGGCAATTTTAGATACTTGTTCCATTACCACTGAATTATAAACAGCTTCATCACAATCTTTTCCCCAACTAAATGGACCATGACCATTTACCAATACTCCTGGAATAAATAAAGGATTAATATTTTTAAATGTTTCCACTATTACGTTACCTGTTTCTTTTTCATATTCTCCCTTTATCTCTCCTTCAGTCATGGCTCTTGTACATGGTATTTCTCCATAAAAATAATCTGCATGAGTTGTACCAAATGCCGGCACACTTAATCCTGCTTGAGCAAAACTAGTGGCCCATTCTGAATGGGTGTGGACTACTCCTCCTATTTCTTTAAAAGCCCTATACAATACCAGATGTGTAGGAGTATCTGAAGAAGGCTTAAAATGTCCCTCAATTACTTTTCCTTGAAGATCAACTACTACCATATCATCCACTTTAAGCTCATCATAATCTACCCCGCTTGGTTTTATAACAACAAGTCCACTTTCC
Organism: Clostridium sp. JS66; assembly: GCF_033561535.1. Lineage (NCBI taxonomy): Bacteria > Bacillati > Bacillota > Clostridia > Eubacteriales > Clostridiaceae > Clostridium > Clostridium sp. JS66. The sequence continues at coordinate 3,369,463 of NZ_CP131467.1, forward strand.
CTATCTATTCCACTTACATTTCCCCATGTATATATAACAAGATTTTTACGAACTAATTCTAAATTTGCTTCTAGCACTCTGCTTTTTAAATCTTCTAACATTTTTTACCTCCAAAAAGTTTTACTTGCTTACTTCACTTTTTATATTTTTTAAAGTCTTCATTACATTATTTTCCCCTCTTCCAAAATAGTCATGAAGCTTTTTGTACTCATTATATAACTTCTTATATATTTCTACATTTTCTTTAATAGGTTCATAATACTCTTCTTTAAGCTTGGCCATATTTTTAGCTGCTTCAAATATATCATCATATCCACCCTTCTCTTTTCCAGCCGCCACTGCTGCAAACATTGCTGCACCCAACGCTGGTGTTTGAGGAGATGCAGATATATTTATTCTTTTATTTGTTACATCAGAATATATTTGCATAAGCATTTTATTTTTTTGTGGAAGTCCTCCACAAGCATAAAGTTCTTTAATAGGCACTCCTGAATTTTCAAAAGTTTCTATTATCATATTCTTGCCATAAGCAGTAGCTTCAATTAATGACCTATATATTTCCTCCGGTCTGGTTAAAAGAGTAAGTCCCAAGATAATTCCTGTTAAGTCTGTATCAACTAGTACTGATCTATTACCATTTAGCCAATCAAGAGCAAGTAGACCGCTTTCGCCTGGTTTTAATTTTGAAGCTTTTTCTTCTAATAGAGAATGTATATTAACTCCCTTTTCTAAAGCTTCCTTTTTATATTCTTCTGGTACACAATTGTCTACATACCATTCAAATATATCTCCTACAGCTGATTGTCCTGCTTCATATGCAAAAAAACCTGGCACAGCTCCATCTTCAACTACACCACACATTCCTGGTACCATCTTTTCTTCAGTTCCTAAAAGTATGTCACATATGGATGTTCCCATAATCATAAGCATATTACCTGGTTCAACTACGTTGACTGCTGGTGCTGATACATGTGCATCCACATTTCCTACACAGACAGCTGTTCCTGAATTAAGGCCCATATTATCTGCCATTTCTTTTATAAGCTCTCCTGCTTTACTTCCTATGGACACTATTTTACTATTTAGCTTTTGCTCTACTAAATTTTCAAGTTTTGGATCTAATGCTTTAAAAAATTCTTTTGAAGGATATCCTGTTCTTTTATTCCAAATGGCTTTATATCCTGCAGTACAGCTATTTTTAATGTCCACTCCTGTCATCTGCATAGTAACCCAATCTGTAGCCTCCATAAATTTATCTGCTTTATTATAAATCTCTGGTGCTTCATTTAATATTTGCCATATTTTTGGTATTAACCATTCAGAAGATATTTTACCACCATATCTCTGAAGGAAATCCTCTCCCCTCTCCTTGGCAATTTCATTTAATTTATTTGCTTCTGATTGAGCTGCATGATGCTTCCATAATTTAATCCATGCATGCGGGTTATTTTTAAATTCTTCCATTTGGCATAAAACCTTACCATCCTTTGATACTGGCATCATAGTACATGCTGTAAAATCTATGCCTATTCCTACAATGTCACCTTTATTTACTCCGGATTTTTTAATAGCTTCAGGTACTGCAGTAAATAACACATCAATATAGTCATCTGGATTTTGAAGAGCCCAATCTGATGAAAGTTTAATGTCTGTGCCTGGCAAAAATTCATCAATTACTCCATCCCTATAAGGAGTAACCGCTTCACTTAGTTGTTTACCATCATCTACCGATATAACAACAGCCCTACCAGATTGCGTTCCAAAATCAACACCTATAACATACTTACTCATAATTTACCTCCTAAAATGTTATTAATAATATTTTTAATTTAATAAATATACTGCTAAGTAGTTTTGTGTATACGTTTTCACAAATATAAACTTTAAAGGATGATTTATTGATATATACTTATCTAAAAATAAACTCTTTATGACACTTACTTACAGGTTGATTAATTCGAATTATCAATATAAGTACAATCACCAAATGTTGTACGTACATCTAATATTATATTATTCTTCACATTATTAAAAAATCCTTCAACCATGAAAAATTTTCTAAATAAATACCATTATAAAATAATTTTCAAAATCAAGTATAATTTGGTTACAATAGCAAAACTAATTATTGTTTTTAATCCAAAATTTCACAAATTGTATGCTACTTATTTATTATACTAGAACGTTCTTTATTAAGCTGAGTACCTTTAACAATTGCAGAATTTCTTACTATAAGCTCTGGCTTGTAGATATATTCTAATTTTTCTTCCTTTTTTTCAATCATATTCATTAAAAATCTAGCTGCCCTTCTTCCCATTTCCTGCTTAGGATGCCTAATAGTTGTAAGCTTTACTTCTGTTGCAGTAGCCAAATCTGAATCATCATATCCAACAATAGAAATATCTTCAGGAACACTATATCCCATATCTCGTATAGCCTGTAAAACTTGTACTGCTATTTGATCGTTATAACAAACTATTGATGATGGTCTGTTACTTTTTCTAAGTAGATTACTAGTAAATTCATAAGGGAAAAAATTTGCTTCACTAGTTTCATATTCTCCTAAATAATCTTTATTTAATTCTATTTTATATTCTTCCAAGGATTTTATATATCCAAGCTTTCTGTTTACACCTTGAAGATCATCTAACTTAAATATACCTGCTATTTCTCTATGTCCTAGTTGTAATAGATAATTTGTTATAATATTTCCACCCTTTATATCATCCATGATTATATACGCTGGATTTAATGCATCATATTGTGCATTAATCATAATATAAGGTATGCTTCTTTTTTCTAGTTCTCTATATAAATCTAAATTTGTATTTTCAAGTGCACTTTTAGTAGGTTCAACAATAAGTCCTAATACTTCACTATCAATTATTTTTTGTAAGCATTCCCTCTCTTTTTGTTTCTCATTATTTGTATTAAATAGTGTTAGATTATACCCATAGGAACTTAATACTTCCTCAATACCACTTATAATTGTAGGAAATATATAATTAGATATATAAGTTGTAAGCACGGCTATATTTTTTACCGAATTATCCTTTTCCCTAAAAATGCAAAAGGTACCTTTACCTTGTTTCTTTTGTATGTATTGGCTATTGTTTAGTTCCATAAGCGCCTGCCTAACAGTATGTCTACTAACCTTAAACTTTTCCACAATTTCACTTTCTGAAAGTATTTTTTCTCCATATTTTATTTCACCAGATTCCATAAGCTTTTTAAAATATTCAGCTATTTTGGCATACTTAGGTAATTTATCATCATCATAAATCATATTTTTACACCTCTTAAACATTTTACATATACGTACGTGTCATTAATTTAATTTTACATACTTTTATTACTCTGTCAATGGATAAATTAAATTTAAAGCAAATATTTACTCTGTAATATGTAGTAATAAAAACTTACCCCTTTAATTGGATTTTTTTACTTTTAATATGTCCAATTTCATAGTAAAATATTGTTATATAAGGGTTATTTTTCACTTAATTAATACCAAATATGATAGGAGTGCTAAAGATGTTGAATAGCTTTAAGATAAAAGTAAAAATGTTTATTTTATCACTTATAATACTTACTATGATATCAATCCTAGGCTTAGTTTCACTACATAATGAAATTATATCAAATAATAGAGAAATTAATTTATTAGATACAAAAATAAGAAAAAACTATGCTTCTAAACGGCAATATGATATGGATATGATACTTGCTAAAGAAAAAGCATTAAAACATAATGAACTAATTAAAAACATAATTCTTTTTCTTATTTTATCTATATTATACATTTTTCTATCCATTATAATTACCTACATTATATCAAAAAATATAATTTTTCCTCTAAAAATTGCTGCTGATCAAGCAAATGCCATGGAGGAAGAAAAAGAGTTACTTTACACTACTCTAATATCCGCTGGAGATGGTGTAATATCAACAGACGACAATGGAAATATAAGGCTAATTAATACAGTTGCTGAAAAACTTTTAGGATGGAAACAAAATGAGGTTTTAGGTAAACCATTTGATGAAATTTTTAATATTATAAATGAAAAAACCAGAGAAAAATGTGAAAGTCCACTAAAAACCGTGTTTACTACCAAAAAAGCTACTCAACTTAATTTCAATGCTTTATTAATATCTAAGGAAGGAACTGAAATTCCTATTGAAGATAGTGCGTCACCAATTAAAAATAGCAATGGTTTTATAATTGGAATGATAGTTGTATTTAGAGATATTGCAGAAAAAAAGAGAAAAAATGAGAAAATTCAATACTTAAGCTTTCATGATCAATTAACTAAACTTCATAATCGCAGATTTTTTGAAAATGCACTAGAAAGAATGGACATTGAAGAAAATTATCCTTTAGGATTTATTATTGCAGATGTTAATGGCCTAAAATTGGCAAATGATGCTTTTGGACATTTAGTTGGTGATAAACTTTTACAAAAGGCTGCTTATGTAATGAAAAAAGCATGCAAAGCTAATGATGTTATTGCAAGAATTGGTGGTGATGAATTTGCCATACTACTTCCTAAAACTAATCTAAGGGGAGCTGAACTATTAGTAGAAAAAATGAAAAAATCAACTTATTTTGAAAAAGTGGGATCTATTAATTTGTCAATTTCTTTTGGATGCGCATGTAAAAATATAGGTAGCAATAAAATTGCAAATATCTTTAAGAAGGCAGAAAAAAACATGTACAAGCAAAAATTATGTGAAAGTCAAAATATAAAACTAAATATTATAAACATAATAATTGATACCATGTGTCAAAAATTCAAAGGAATTGAAGATTATTATTTAAAAATAAGTAATCTTTGCCAAATAGTGGGTAAACATCTAAATTTAGCTGACAATGATATTGAAGATTTAAGAACAGCAGCATTACTTCACGATATAGGAAATATATCTTTGGATGAAAACATTCTGAATAAGCCTGAAAAGTTAACTAATTTAGAGCGATTTGAAATACAACATCATCCTGAAACAGGATATCATATATTAAACTCAGTTAATAACATGGCAAAGGTATCTGAATATGTACTTGATCATCATGAACGCTGGGATGGCAAAGGATATCCTAGAGGGCTAAAAGGAGATAAAATTCCAATACAATCAAGAATTATTTCTCTAGCTGATACATATGTTACACTAATAAATGAAAAACCTTATAGAAAAGCATTTACAAAAGAACAAGCCATTGAAATAATTAAAAAAAACTCAGGTACTCAATTTGATCCAACTATTGTAAAAGAATTTATAAAAATTTTAGAACAAAATAATATTCATTAACATAAATAAAGAAGATGGTTTTTCCACAATGCATAAATATGCTAAAAGGATCAAACATCTTTTTTATTTACAAAGCTTTTTACTTTAAAGCTAATTTACCTTTAGTATCAATTTCTTTTGAAAATATCCAGGATTTTTTTGCAAAATCCCTGCCTTTTATTAATACTTTGTCTCCATGCACTTCCACATACAATCCTTGACTTTCATTATAAAGTCTTTTAATTTTATAACCTTCTTCTGGCAATATATCATAATGAACAGCTCCTGTATGAACTGTCATAAATGTTCCATTAGCCTTTACATTATCTATACTCAGCAAAACATGTGTATGTGATGTAAACAAAATGGCTTCAGGGTATTTTGACAAAATTTCACTAAGCTCATCTCTTTGTTCTATTCCAATCCAACCTGCTATGCTAGTGCTTAAATGCTGATGTAAGAATATAAAAATAGGCTTACCTTTTTCATGCTTTTCAGATAACTTCTGCTGCAACCAATCTAATTGATTTTCTGATAAAAAAGCATTTACTGCTGAACCTGGTTTTCCTGTGTTGCCAGATTCTGATCCAAGCGATATAAAATGATATCCATTAATCCACTTATCATGATATATAGACTTTTCTCCTGCAAAATCCAAATACATATTTTTAAGTTTTTCAACATCTTCAGAATTGTTTCTGCCTCTTGCATAATCAAAATACTCATGGTTACCAATATTTTTAATTATAGTCTTAGGTAATATATTTGCTTTTTTATCCAAAGTATTTTTCATTATATCATACTGACTTTTTATCCCTTGATCTACATTATCACCATTAAATACCATTGCATCCATATCATTATTTATGCCATGCAAATCATCAATAGCAATTTTCAGCTTACGAACATCTCCATGTACATCTCCAAGAACAGAAAAATTAAGTTCATCTTTTTTCTCAATTGGTTCTTTATCTACACTACTTACTATTTTTTTAGAATTGAGTGATCCTCTATTAATAGTTCTATTTTTATATACAAATAAGGAAATAGCTAAAATTATTACTGCTAATATTAATGTAGTTAATTTTAATTTTTTCATACTATATAAATCACCTATTATTCTATAAAATTCATTGATATTATAATATCACATTATAATACATAAAACTACATTTTCTTATTTCTTAATTCTTGCATGCTATACTGCTTGTAAATACAAAGCTTTCTTTTTTCTTATTACCCTCTTAAATTTCCATCCACTTTCTTCAGCTATTTCCTTAAAACTTTTAGCTATCTCACTTAAATCAAGAATATATTCATGGTATTTCCCATTTTCATCATAAGGAAATGTCTTAACTTGTCTAAAAATTGCAGTACCTGATTGAAAAGAGGTTCCAGTATCACAATCAAATGAAAATCCAGAACTATTATCTTTAATCATTTCCCACATAAAAACGGTTTTATTTTCTTCATCAAAGTATACAAATGCAGAGTAGTTTATATTTTCAATACCGATTTTCCATATCTTATTTATAAAATCACAATTTATTGATAAATCCGTTTCTTGTCCTAATGAATACTTTATTCCTAGCTTATCTAGCTTTAATATAACATTTGAAATTAATATTTGCTTATTCATTACTAATTCCCCCTATTAGCCAATGTATTTAATTTCAATGAAGCAAAGCTTATTTATCTAGTTTATATAATTTTAACATAATAAATATTGGTTTTAAAGTACTTATTTTCCAAACTTTCTGATTTCAACATAACAAGTAATTATTTCAAAATATATGTTCAATAAATTGTTTTTCTATCAATTTTGAAAGTAAATATTATATAAAAAAAAGCTATAAAATTCAAGGATTAACCCTGCATTTCATAGTTTTTTAATTTAAATTATATTTTATTAAATTGTTTAAATGCAATATTAGTTACAGCTTGCTTAAAGTTTTAATAACATGTTCTTCCTTAAAAGGCTTAACTATAAACCCCTTTGCTCCAATTATAATAGCTTTTTTAACCCAGGTTTCTTGTCCTAAAGCAGAAATCATAACAATCTTACAATTAGGATCTTTCTTTTTTATTTCAGTCAATGCTTCTACACCATCCATTTTAGGCATAGTAATATCCATTGTTACTATATCTGGTTTCAATATTGAATACTTACTTATAGCATCAGCTCCATCTTCAGCTTCACCTACAACTTCATATCCATTTTTCTCAAGCATCGTTTTGAGTGCAACACGCATAAACATTGCATCATCTACAATTAAAACCTTTTTCATAAAAGTCCACCTCTTTATTATATTAATTCTAATTTTTTCATTACTTCAACTAACTTATTTGTATCTATAGGTTTAGCAGCATATGCTTCACAACCTAGTTCGAAAGCTTTGTGAACATACTCCGTATCCATAAGAGCTGTTGTCATTATTATTTTTGCTCTTTTTTCAGGAATAATCCCTCTATCATCCTCAAATTCTCTAATAGCCTTAAGTGCCTTTACTCCATCTACCTTAGGCATCATTATATCAAGACAAATAAGATCATAAGGATTATTTTCTTTAACAGCCATTAAATAAGCATCTAAAGTTTCTATACCATCTACTACAATATCACATTCCCCATACTGTGAAAGAAACTTCAACAAAAATCTTCTGCTAGCCAAATCATCTTCTGCAATTAATATTCTCATAGTAGTACCCCCCTTTACTGTACTTTATTTTTAAATATCTAAAATTGACTTTTTAAGAATTTCAAATTCTTCACTCACTTTTTTAGCATAATAGACAGCTTCATTGAGATTTCCACGTCTTGCAGAAAGCTCCACTTTAAAGGAAATATCCTTTAATTCATATATATTTATTTCATCAGATAAACTTTTTATTTTATTTGCTAACCTTTCAATAGAAGACAATTGTTTTTCCTGCAGAGCCTTATTGAGTTCTTCTATGGAATATGATAATTCTTTCATAAGAATTGGTTTTTCTTTATTAAGAATTCTACTTTCATCATTAAAAAACTCAACTTCTCCATTTTCATCAAATCTTATACTAAAATTTTTCAAATTTTCTTCCTTGCTACTTACAGCATGACTCTCAATCACATTAAATAGCTTATCCATCTTTACAGGTTTTGGTATATAATCATCCATACCCTTTGATAAAAACCTTTCCTTATCACCCTTTAAAGCATATGCAGTAATAGCTATAATTGGTATATGATTTTCAATTTCTTTCTCCCTTATTATTTTCGTAGCTTCTATACCATTCATTACCGGCATTTGGATATCCATGAGTATTATATCATATTTTTTATTTTCATACATTTTTATTGCTTCTAAACCATTGCCTGCAATATCAACAATGTATCCTCTTTCTTTTAACATTCGTCCTATAACTTGTTGATTCAACTTATCATCTTCTACAAGCAATATATTTAAATTTTCAGTTACTTTATTTATCTTAAAAGTCTGTTTTATGTCTTTTTTCAATTCTTTACCAACAGGGAACATTAAAACAAAATAGAAGCTACTTCCTTGTCCAAGTTTACTTTTAACCAACAAATTTCCACCCATTATCTCAGTAAGCTGTTTAGATATGGCAAGTCCTAATCCTGTTCCACCTACTGTTCTTGTTGATGAACTATCTACTTGACTAAAGCTTTCAAATATTGTGTTTATATTCTCTTCCGATATACCAATACCTGTATCAGTTACACTAAATTCTAACTTAACATGTTCATCAATAGTTTCTATATTCTTTACTTTTAATGAAATTTCCCCATGTTCCGTAAATTTTATTGCATTACTAATTAAATTATTTAGCACCTGCTTTAATCTATTTGGATCTCCTAAAAGAAACTGAGGTATAGTAGAAGAAAATGTGTAATTTAATTCAATTTGTTTATCAAGTGCAGTTGAAGAATTAGCTTTTATTATTTCCTCTATAAGATTTTTAATATCAAAATTAATATTTTCTATAACTAATTTTCCAGCTTCAAGTTTTGAAAAATCTAATATATCATTAATAACCTTTAGTAAAGAATTTGTACAAGACTTAGCTGTCATTAAATTTTCTTTTTGCTCACAATTTAAATCAGTTAGAAGAGTCAAATCTACCATACCAACTAATCCATTAAGAGGTGTTCTAATTTCATGACTCATATTTGCCAAGAATTCACTTTTAGCTTTACTAGCTGCTTCAGCTTCTTCTTTTGCCTTTCTAAGTTCTATTTCCTTATTTTTTCTATCTTTTATGTCCATTAATACAGCAACAACCACCCTTTTTTCACCAAAATATACAGGAGTTATACTTAATTTAAGCCATACCTCAATTTCTTTATTTTCTATTATTACTACATTATTAAACTCCATATTTGTAGAAATATTAAACTTTTCAGCAAAGGTTATTGCTTTTCTTAAACTACAACTTTTACAATTTTCTCCATGACCACAACCTCTTTTATCATCAAAACTATTTTTGCAGCAAAAACCATTTCCAACTGCTTTTCCAATAATTTGTGTTTTTTTAATGTTTAAAAATTTTAACACACAATTATTTACTGCATAAACTATTCCATCTTCATCAAGAATTACTACCCCTACAGGTACAGAGTTAAATAACGCTTTAAATCCATGCTCCTTGTTTATTAATTCTAATTCAATACTTCTAATTCTTGTAATATCTCTAAAAACTACAACTATTCCAATGAAGTTTCCTAAGTCATCTTTTATAGGTGAACTATTAGCTGAAATATACTTTTTTCTATTATCCTTTGTTATTAGCCCTGAATTTTTGGTAAGCCCAACTGACTTTCCTAATTTAATTACATTGTCAATTGGACTTTTAACTTTTTCACCTGTACTAATATTTATTAAAGGAAAAATAGTATTAAAACTTTCATTTTCTGCTTCCTGTAATGACCAACCTGTTATTCCTTCTGCTGCTGAATTTAAAAACGCAATTTTTCCATCCATATCAACAACAATTACACCATCAGCCATACAAGATAACGCATTAATTAAAAATGAATTATTATTATCTAAAATACTATTTTTAATCATTTATTTAGCTCCAATTCTTTGTCAGTTAAAGCAATTCTAGGCGAATTGTTTTTGCTATATCTTTTGCTTTCATTTACTTTTTTTAAAAGTTCTAATACTTCAGGACTAAATTTTTCTGTTTTACCATAATAATTATCTATTTTCTTCAATTTAAATCTTTCCACTTCTTCTTTTAACATTTCAGCTTGCCCATAAAGTTCTTCACTTGCCGCTGCAATTTCTTCAGAAGTTGCAGAATTTGTTTGAACTACATCGGATACCTGCATAATTCCTTGATTAATTTGTTCAATGCCCAATGCTTGTTCATTTGATGCTTGAGCTATACTTTTTACAAGTTCTGCTACTTCTGAAACATCTTTAACTATTTCACTTAATGCTGACGCTGTTTCAGATGCTATTTTGGTACCACTTTCAACTTTTTTAATGGAACCTTCAATCATATTTGTAGTTTCTTTAGCTGCATTAGCAGAACGTTCAGCTAAATTTCTTACTTCTTCTGCAACTACTGCAAAACCTTTTCCATGCTGTCCAGCTCTTGCAGCTTCAACTGCAGCATTAAGAGCAAGTATATTAGTTTGGAATGCAATTTCATCTATAACCTTAATAATCTTTGAAATGTTTGAAGATGATTCATTAATATCTTCCATGGACTTTAACATTTCCTTCATGTGTTCATTACCTTTAATTGCATTTTCTTTTGTAGTATATGCAAGTTCATTGGCTTTACCTGCACTATTATTATTTTCACTTGTTTGCGATGATATTTCTTCCATGGAAGCAGTTAGCTGTTCAATTGAGCTTGCTTGTTCAGTACTTCCTTGAGAAAGTGCAATACTTGAATCAGATGCTTGCTTTGCTCCTGCTGCTACTTCTTCTGCTGCAGCATTTATATTTGACATAGCTTCATTAATATTAATTGACATTTTCATAAAAGCATCTGCTAATATACCTATTTCATCCTTAGTATCTACATTTACATATACATCCAAGTCTCCTTTGGCTATACTATTAGCAGCATTTACAATTTGATTTAAAGGTTTACTTATCATATTGGCAAATAACAAACCTATAACCACTGCAAGTACAGCTCCCACCATTATGACTATAATCATAATTATAGATTGAGTTTTATAGCTTGCAATATTTATTGCATTTTTTGTTTCCGCATTTTTCTTATTTAAACTTATCAAATCTTGAATTGATTGATCGCTTTTTTCTCTCAAACTTGCAAGTTGACTCATTTTAGAACTTACTTCTAAATAGTTGCCTGCCTTCATTAAGTTTATATGTTCATCTAATGTATTTTTATATGTAGTAAAATTATTTTTTAAAGAATTGAATAAATTTCTTTCCTCTGAAGATTCGATAGTTGGCTCATAATCTTTTTGTATTTGATTACATTCTTCTATTAACTTTTGAATATCATTTATCCTTTGTTGTAACTTGGAGTTGTCTTTTTCATACAACATTGACAAATAATCTGAACGGATAATAAATAAATCTTTCTGTACATTTTGAATATTCTGTACTTGGAGTAAATTGTTTTTATACATGTCTTCACTTCTGCTGTTAATGTTCTTCATATTGGTAATACCAATAATTCCAACCACTCCAATGAAAATTACAAGCATAACAAAATACAAAATAATCTTAACTTTTATTTTTAAATTGTAAAACCATTTCATTTTTCATCCCCCTCATTGTTAAATATCATTAAACATTTCCTTTAAAATCGTTGTATTGATCAAATGTTCAGAATAATATCATATCACCCTTTATCAGCCATTACTTTTGGCTTATTATAATTATTCTTGGTTAATTCCACAACATTCTGAACAGACTGCATAAATTAAACACTTTTGAAATGAATTCTCAATTAATAACTCTTTATCATAAAGCTTGTATTAGCAATTAGCTACTTATTTTTAAGAGTTTTGATATTTATTCTTTGTGTGTCAATTAGTTTTACATATACTTTATTCATTAGGAGCGAATGTTTACTTATTGGCTATAATTATACTATGCTGGGAATATGTTGTCAATTTTTGATGTTATATAAGTTAATTAGTAAATTAACGTAGATAACAAATTCTTAAAAATTCACTTACAATAACATATAGTATTAAATTTTTCTATATATTGCTACTGAATTAATATTAAGTTATACTATACTTAAAAAATTATTTTTATATAGAAAAAATACATCATGTAAAGAATTAAGCTTTTATCCGATCGCTACCATTGCTAATACCCCCACTTTTTTGTATGAAACTCCTTCTCCTATTGTCAAAGGAGTAAGTGATTCGCACAAAATCATAGATTTTGGCTCTCTACTTAATTGGGAGATAAGCACTGCTAAGCGCCTAGATAAGTTCTTCTAAGATTCAGATGTAGAGATGTATTCCTCACAGGCAAACTCCACCTGAGTCTAAGAATCACTTGATCAAATAGATATTTGCAATCTTAATTCTAAAACTTATCTTATATATAGGAGGTCTTTTATTATGAACATATTAGTTTGTGGTGGTGCTGGTTATATAGGCAGCCACATGGTTGCTTATTTACTAGAAAATGGTCATGAGGTTGTTATACTTGACAATCTTCAAACAGGCCATAAGGATTCACTTTTAGGTGGAAAACTTTATATTGGAGATTTAAAAGATAATGAAATTTTAGATAAAGTTTTTACTGAAAATAAAATTGACGCTGTTATAGATTTTGCAGCAAATTCTCTAGTAGGTGAAAGTGTAGAAAATCCATTAAAATATTTTGACAATAATATTGGTTCTACTATAAAGCTTTTAGAAGCTATGAATAAGCATAATATTAAATATATTGTATTTTCATCCACAGCTGCAACTTATGGTGAACCTGAAAATATACCTATATTGGAACAAGATAAAACTTTTCCAACAAATCCTTATGGTGAATCAAAGCTTGCAGTAGAAAAAATACTAAAATGGTGTGATAAAGCTTATGGCATAAAATATACTGCATTAAGATATTTTAATGCTTGTGGTGCTCATATAAATGGAAAGATTGGAGAAGATCACAAACCTGAAAGTCATCTTATTCCTATAATTTTACAAGCTGCTTTAGGTAAAAGAGAAAAAATAATGATCTTTGGAGATGATTATAACACTGAGGATGGTACCTGTGTAAGAGACTATGTTCATGTATCAGATCTTGCTTCTGCCCACTTATTAGCTTTAAAAAGGCTTAAAAATGGCGGAGAAAGTAAAATTTATAATTTAGGTAATGGAAAAGGTTTCTCTGTTAAAGAAGTTGTGGATGTAGCAAGGAAAGTGACAGGTATAAATATTAAGGCTGAAATTACTGCAAGGCGTGCAGGAGACCCTGCTACTTTAATAGCATCCTCTGAAAAAGCTATAAAAGAACTGGATTGGGAACCTAAATTCAACTCTCTTGAAACTATAATAGAAACTGCATGGAAGTGGCATAAAAATCACTTGAATGGTTACGAAAAGTAACTTTGTTAAAATATTTATATTAAAGTTTAACTGTAAATTACATTACATCCTCTTTTTAGAGGACAGAGAACAATTGACAGGGGACAGTGGAAGAAAACTCACCTTCACTGTCCTCTGTCATCTGTCAATTGTCCTCTCAAAAAAATTGTATCACAATATGCTTATTATACTAAGTTAAAATTTCATTCTCCTCTAGTTCTATTTTTAAACCAAGTAGTATATTCAGCAAATTCACACTATTTTGTTAATTTTCATCAAGTTTCTGCTATTATTAACGAAATTACTAGTAAGTTCCAACTTTTTAATTTAATTGACATTAGCCCCATAGAAAGGAGATATATTATGAAAAGTATAAGATCAAAACTAATTCTAGCAATTTCTTCAACATGTATTATACTTATTTTGATTTCCTCTATAGTAAGCTATGCTATATCATATAAGACCATTACTAAACAATCAAGTGATCAAGCATTAATTGCTTCTGAAAAGTATTCAGAATTAATCAACGGATGGCTTGATGGACAAGCAAAAATACTTGACGAAACTGACTATGCAATAGAAAATCTAGGTAATTTTGATGAAAACAGCATATCAAATTATCTTCAATCTAAATTAAAATTAAATTCTAATATTACTGATATTTATATTGGAATGACAAACAAAAAAATGATAGATGGTTCTGGTTGGAATCCTCCTGCAGATTATGACTGTACTCAAAGAAGCTGGTACAAATTGGCCATGGAAAAGAATGGTCTAATTTATACACCACCATTCTTGGATCAAACTACAAAAAAAATGGTAGTTTCCATAGCTAAACCTGTAACAAAAAACGGACAAGTAATAGGTGTTATTAGTACAGATATTAATTTAGACCTCCTTACAGATACAATAAAAAAAGCTTCACCTATAAATAATAGTTATCCTTACTTAATGGATTCAAGCAATAATATTATTATTCATCCAAATAAGGATTTTCAACCTAAAGATAAAGAACTTAAAAATTTAAGTAATGTATTTGATGGCAAATATATGTCAATTACTTCTAAAACCTCCTTTGTCTTAAAAGATTATGATGGTACAAATAGATATTTTGTGTCATCAAAGGTAAAAGCTTCAAACTGGATTATAGGATTTGCTATACCTACTAAAGAATTTAACAAACCTCTAAATTCTTTAGTTGTATATGCTGTTATTATATTAATAGTATCTTTAATTTTTTCTTTAATATTTGCTTCATATCTCAGCAGCAAACTAGCTGGCCCTATATCCTTAATAACAAAGGATATCAATAAATTAAAAAATTTTGATTTTGAAAATGATGATGATGAGTGCAATAAGGCATTAAAATATAAAGATGAAATAGGTATTATTGCTCATTCTGTATTAAATTTAAAACAAGAACTAAGAAAAATTGTTGAAGATTTAAAAAATAGTTCAGATAACATATTAAAATACTCAAACAATGTATCCTCTTCTGTAGAACAAACAGTTATGTCCATTACAGATGTAGCTAAAGCTACGAGTCAATTAGCCGAAGGTTCAGTTGAACAGGCAAAAGAATCAGAAATAGGACTTAAAAAGTTAAATAACTTAGCAAACAAAATAAATGCTATAGTATTAAAAACTAATGAAGTAAAAAAATATTCATATTTAACTAATGATGTTAATAAAAAAGGCATGTCTTCCATTTTAGATTTATCTTCTAAATTGGAACAAAATAATGATGCTAGCCAAAAGGTAGCCAAAAATATTAATATTTTATCTAAAAAATCCGAATCTATTGGTGCTATAGTAAATACCATAGAATCCATAGCTGAACAAACAAATTTGTTAGCTTTAAATGCTGCTATTGAAGCTGCAAGGGCTGGAGAATCTGGAAAAGGATTTGCAGTGGTTGCAGATGAAGTTAGAAATTTATCTGAAGAAACGGCTGCTTCTACAAAAGAAATTTCTAATATGATAAAGGAAATTTTAGACGAAATTAATTCAACTCAATTAAACATGGTAAATGCTGAAAAAATAATCAAAGAAGCTAATAATTCTATGGCTGAATCTGAAAAATCATTTAAAACAATTGAAGATTCAATAAACAAAATGATAACATATATTGAAGAACTTACATCTGAAATTAATGAAGTTGAAGAAAATAAAGAAATTGCCATTAAATCCATTGAAGGTATATCTGTAATATCTGAAGAAGCTGCTGCTTCTACTGAAGAAGTTTCAGCATCCATGGAAGAACAATCTAGTGCTATGGAAATTATATCTTCTAATATGGAAGAGCTAAAAAATATTACAAATAGTTTAAATGAAATAGTTGCTAAATTTAAACTATAAGGTAAAGGCTATCTTAAAAATGATTTTTAAGATAGCCTTTTTGTTTATATTTTAAATTTTTGAACCATTTCGTTAATTTTTTGCGCAAGTTCAGCTTGACTTTGAGCAGATTTAGAAACCTCACTTACAGCTTTTGTTATTTCATTTATACTGCTCGTAACTTCTTCTGAACCAGCTGCTGATTCCTGTGAAGTTGCTGATATATTTTGAACTGAACCACTTATATTGCCTATATCATCATTCATTTTATTTGATAAAGCTGAAATTTTTTCAGACATATCTCTTATGTAATCAGAATCTTTTTCATACTGCACACCTGTATTCATAAGTAATTCATAACTAGGTTTAACAATACTTTCCATGTATTGTAATATATCTTGTCCACTTTTCGATAAACTGTCAAATGCATTCTTTACTTGAGATACCATATTTTGAATATTGCTCACAGCTCGAGAAGATTGTTCTGCCAAATCTCTAACTTCATCAGCAACCACTGCAAATCCCTTTCCCTGTTCGCCAGCTCTTGCTGCTTCTATTGCAGCATTTAATGCAAGAAGGTTTGTTTGCTCTGCTATACTTCCAATGGAATCAGCCATAATTTTAACTTGTTCAACCACCTTACCATCCTCAATTGATTTTATAATATTGTCTCGCTTTTCATTATATATTATTTCTCCATCTTTTATGTTTTTAGCTGCTTTATCTTTTATCTCAATTGCACGTTTACTTATTTCTTCTGAAGAATTCTTAGCATCTATTGATCTGTTTAGTAATTCGCTAGTTGATGTAGAAATATCCTGCATAGATGTATTTACTTCTTCGGTTGTTGAACTCAACTCTTGAGCTCCTTGTGAAATTTGTTCAGTTGATTCATTTGCAGCTTCCATCATAGATGTAATTTCCTCAGTAGTTGCAGATAATTCCTCACTGGAAGAACTTATATCTCCTGCACTATCCATTATTGAACTTATTAATTCTTTCACATTTTCACAAGCTTTATTTAAAGCCTTCCCTAAATTTCCTATTTCATCTTTCCTATCCACTTCTATAGATTTACTTAAATCTCCTTCTCCTAGAGCTTCTGCAAAAACTAAAACTTTATTTATTTCCATTGTACAAAATATTTATTTTGTATAATTCATATATAAGTATACTTTTTTTTGTAATTTTATGCTAATTCGATTTAACAGATCATTAAGCTTATCTCTCTCCTCATTAGATCATCAAATTCTACTTTTATATCACATAAAATATACTAAATTTTTTTAGCTTGTATATCTCTTACAAGCTTCCTTAATTAATTAACAAAATGTTTTCTTGAATGGATAAAATACATATGCTAAAGTAATTGTAATATATAATAATAATTTTTTAGGAGGAATGACATTGAATAAGTTTTCTTATTATTTAAAAGATTGTTATGGCTTAGATAAATTTTCTAAATATCTTTTAATTATTGCTCTTATTTTCTCACTAAATAGAAATAGTGTAATCATAGGGATATTATTAGCAGTTTATGCTACTTGGAGAACTCTTTCAAAAAATAAATATAGAAGATATCAAGAATTGCAGGGCTTCGAAAATAGCATTCTTATAATTAAACAAATGATATATAGATTTAAAATGAAAATTAATGATTTTAAATATTATAAGGTATTTAAATGTCCTCATTGTTCTCAAAAACTTAGAGTTCCTAGGAAAAAAGGCAAAATACTAATTACATGCAAAAAATGTCATACTGAATTTCATGGTAGAACTTAAATAAAAAATAAACTAGAAACAATATAAAAGTTTCTAGTTTATTTTTTATTTAAATCTTTATACTCTCTTTTATTTTCTGGTTTGTCCCTGACCATATATAATATATTTCGTGGTAGTCAACTGCTCAAGTCCCATAGGCCCTCTAGCATGAAGCTTTTGAGTACTTATCCCTATTTCTGCACCGAATCCAAATTCACTTCCATCAGTAAAACGTGTAGATGCATTTACATATACTGCTGCTGCATCAACCTCATTCAAAAATCTCTGGCTATTTTTATAGTTATTCGTAATTATAGCTTCAGAATGTTTGGTTCCATATTTATAAATATGATCCATTGCTTCATCCATGGAATTCACAACTTTAATAGCCAAAATCAAATTTAAATATTCAGTTTCCCAATCTTTCTCCTCAGCTGAAACTATATCCTTTATATACTTTTCTGTTTCTTTACATCCTCTTATTTCAACCCCTAAAGATTTCAAAGTTTCACCAAGCTTTGGTAAAAATTTTCGAGCAGCATTTTTATGCACTAATAATGTTTCCATAGCATTACATACAGCAGGTCTTTGAGTTTTTGCATTGACCACTATATTTTCAGCCATTTCTAAATCAGCATCTTCATCTACATATACATGACAGTTTCCAACTCCAGTTTCAATTACAGGTACAGTTGAATTTTTCACTACATTTTGTATAAGGCCTGCTCCACCTCTTGGAATAAGCACATCTATGTACCCATTCAGCTTCATCATGCAGTTAACCCCTTCTCTATCAGTAACTTCTATAAGCTGAATACTTCCCTTTGGAAGTCCTGATAGTTCTCCTGCCTTGATTATAGTATCTGCAATAGCTTTATTAGAATTTATAGCTTCTTTTCCACCTCTAAGAATTATAGCATTTCCAGACTTTATACATAAAGCTGCTGCATCTACAGTAACATTAGGTCTTGCTTCATAAATAATTCCTATAACTCCAAGCGGTACTCTCATTTGGCCTATTTGAAGATCATTAGGTCTTCTCCACATTTTTAATACTTGGCCTATAGGATCATCCATAGAAGCAACATTTTTGAGACCTAATGCCATATCTTCTATTCTCTTGTGATTTAAAGCCAACCTATCTAGCAAAGATTCTGTCATACCGTTGCTTTTACCTTCTTTTAAATCTTTTTCATTTTGTTCCAGTATAAAAGTTTCATTATTTATTAAAGCTTCACTCATACTAATTAGTGCTTTATTCTTTTCTTCAGCACTTAAATAAGCAAGTTTTCTTGATGCTTCTTTAGCTTTTAAAGCCTTATCAAATATATAATTATTAATATCCATCTTTGTACCCTTCCTTTAGTTTATGTTTTTACGATATCACCATATTATTACAATGTATTATTTCATCATAATTTTTATACCCTAATTTATTTTCTATTTCATCTGAATTCAAACCTTTAATTTGTTCAATTTCACTTGAACTATAATTACTTATTCCTCTTCCTATTTCTATACCTTTAAAATTTTCAATAGATACGATTTGACCTTGTTCAAAAAAACCTTCAACATTCACTAATCCTTTAGGCAAAAGACTCTTATGATTATAAAAAATAGCTTCAAAGGCTCCATCATCCACTACTAGCTTTCCTTTTATATCCGTACTAAAGGTAATCCAATGCTTCCTAAGAGGAAGTGGATGCTCATTAGGTGCAAATAATGTGCCAACTTCTTTTAAATTAACAATATCTCTTATAACATTTTCATGTTCACCATTTGCTATCACCATTGAAACACCTGCAGCAGTAGCAATTCTTCCAGCACTTATTTTTGTAGCCATTCCACCTGTACCTAAAGAAGATCCTGCACCCCCGGCACAATTTTCAATTTCTTCTGTAATTTCTTTAACTTCATGTATAAGCTTTGCATTAGGATTGGTTCTTGGATTACTATCATATAATCCTTCAATATCTGAAAGCAAGATCAATAAATCCGCTTCAACAAAAGAAGCTACAGTAGCAGATAAAGTGTCATTATCTCCAAATTTTATTTCATCTACTATAATGGCATCATTTTCATTTACTATAGGAATTGCTCCCATTTCAGCTAAAGCAAAAAATGTATTTCTTGCATTTAAAAATCTAGTTCTATGAGAAATATCATCCTTTGTTATAAGAATTTGTGCAGCTACTTTTCCATATTCTGAAAAAATTTTTTCATACATATGCATAAGTATTCCCTGACCTACAGCAGCTGCTGCTTGCTTTTCTGGAATAGTTTTAGGTCTACTTTTAAGTCCTAATTTTCCAATTCCAGCAGCAATAGCTCCTGATGTAACTAGCACCACCTCTTTGCCTTCATTATGCAAATCAGCTATTTGCCTAACAATTTTTTCAATTTGATTTAAATTTAAGAGACCACTTTTGTGTGTTAAAGTAGAAGAACCAACCTTTATGACTATTCTTTTTACGTTTTTTAAATATTTTTTCCTAAGCTCCATAACCTTTTAGTTGCAAAACGCAACTTAAACCCGCCACTTAAAATATAAACATGCGTTATTAAAATCATATAATGTAAAATGTATACCTTCATATTCTATGTTATGAAATTCAATTTAAAGCATAATTTTGACTAACGAAATGAATGCTACCTATTATCACAATTTATCATGAAATGATTACTTTAAAAATTGACCTGTTCACATTGGCAAAGTTTGCAGCAGATTTTTTACCACCTTCCCTATTTTTTGCAGTGATCAATACTTAACATAAATTTAATGGATCAGTAAACCTATATTAATCACTAATAAGTTCAACTGAGTTTTAGATAATGTAAAAATATCTAAAACTTAATTAAACAAATACATTTTTGATGTCCTTGCCCACATCTTGATTCTTATTGTAGAACTTTCAAAATATTATAATTTTCAATTTTCTTTTCATATATAATAATATATATTTGTCACTTATGCAACCACATGTATATATCTTTTTAAATTTTCAAGTGTTTTTTTTCATTATTTTCTTCTTTTCATACATTCTTTTATCTGCTATTTTTAAGAGTTCAGCAATATTAGTAGAATCCTTTGAGAATTCCGCAAGTCCATATGCAAATGTAATTTTTACATATTTACTAAAGTCAAAGGAATAATTCTTTAATGCAATATTAATTCTTTCAATAATGTCAAGAACTTGAAGTTTGTCTTTATTGACAAATATCACTTCAAATTCATCTCCCCCACTTCTTCCAAAAATATCACCATTATCAATTTCAGATTTGAATATTTCTACAAATTTCACTAAAAATTCATCTCCAATATCATGACCATAATTATCGTTAATTGTTTTTAAATTATTTAAATCTATTATGCATACAACAAAAACTTTATTTGAAATAATTGCTTCATTTAGGGTTTTAATGAATAATTCTCTAAAATACCGTCTATTGCACAAACCAGTTAAACTATCATACCTTGACATATATAAGGTATTTTGTATTAATTCAGCATTTTTTAAAGCTATAGCAATTTCATTACACAAGTGCTTAACTAAAAGTTTATCCTCTTCTGAAAATTTACTATTATTATATATATTAAATAAACTAATGAATCCAATTATTTTATCATCAATGACAATGCTGTTACATAAAAGTTCAACAGGAATCTTATTAAACATACTTTTCCAATGATCATATATATATTTTTTTCTAAATAGAAATTTATCTAGTTCACTTACTATTGTAGGATCGTTCAGTTTATCTAAATAATAACGCTGGTATACAGGTATATCTTCAATGTCATAACTCATTTCCAATTGATCAAAAGAATATCCTTTTGAAGCTTCATAGATTAATTTACTATTTCTTAAAAATAAAATGCTTCCAACTTGTGCATTAGGGATTATCTCCAATGACTTGTCTAATATCATCTGAACAGAATTTCCAACTTCTTCAGAGCTCAATATTTGATTACTTATTTCCATCATTGAACTTGTTATATTTTTCATTTGTTCTATTTTATGTCTTTGGCATTTTAACAATTCATTTGCTTCCTGCAATTCTTTTGTAACTTCATTAGTGAGGTGAGTAAAGGCTCTAATTACTCCAATATCCTTATTATCAAAAAAACTTTTTAAGGAACATTTTTTATTAATTATTGCTTCTTTATTATTCCTTGATACTTGTTCTCCTTCTGAAAGTCCTAATATTGTCATAGTTGCATTTAATAATTGATTTGAATTATTACCAGTAAAAAACTCTCCATAAGTAAAAAATCCATAAGCAGGAGCTATTTTATTTAAAGGTATTGTTTCCAATTCAATATTATTTTGCATGAAAGATCTTCTTATAGAACATGAATAAATAAATACCCCTTCTATTGGCTTATCTTGTAAACTACCAACTATGTTTAAAGAATTATCAATTATCATATTAACATTACCATAACCAAATTGAACCTTATCACCAGTTTCTACATTCCCAAGAAAAGTCATAGATCCATCATCATGACATTTAAAAGGTACTCTAGCTATATTTATATTATTCTTTTTTATTATTAGAGGAAATTCTGTAGCCGACATAGGTAATTCTTCAGCTACTTTATCACCAAGATACTTTTTATAAATATCCATAGTTTTTATATTATTTATTGTAAAAATTCTATTATTTATTGCTTTAGTAATGGTCATTAATTTTCCAATGGAACACCAACAAAAGCTATATTCAGTAGTAACATTAAGTTCTTTACCTGTAAGAGAAGCTGCTGCAACACCATTTTGTATAATTTTTTCTTTTGTAAATACAAACGTTTTCTCAAAATATCCATTATCACTAGCTTTTCCACCACAAACTATGATATTAGAATTTGCTTTCTGTATTCCTTTAATTATGCCATGTCCACTCATTAACAAACCTTCTGAAAATAAAATAATAACCTTTGTGTTTTCTTCAACTAAATCCTTTACAATACAATTTCCTAATTTATTTTCATTGTCATGGTTATTTAAAATTTTTGTTTTAACTTTGGTTTTTTCAAAAATTGAAAAAGATACTATAGTAGCTTTAGTGCAAACTTTTCCTTCAAATATTTCTCCAGCAGTGGTTGAACCTATAATTTCTGCTTGAGGAAGTAAGGAGGTTATTTCATTTATAATTCTTCTAATAAATTCAATTTCAACTACTCCAGTAAAAATTTGAATAAGAATATTACATTCAGTATCTATATTTTTACTATAAATAAAAGATTTCATTTTGATAAAATTAGTATATATAAATCCATATTGTTTCATGCCGCACCTCCTAATAAAATAGTTATCTTAATCCTCAGAATATCTAATTCTAATTATAATACAAAATTTTATAAAATTATTATATCACATTGCAATAATGTAAATATAATAATTTAGTATTTTAATGTAGTTTATTTATCAAATCTTATAAAAAGAGAAATAAGCTATACTATACCTATTTTGTAAATTTAGTTAGGTATAAATATAGCTTACTTTATCATATATGGAAATCATATTTATATTATTGAGGTCTACTTATAAACATTTGACTAAACATATTGCTATAAGGTCCACCTTGCCTTATTCCTATTCCTATATGAGTAAAATCAGGATTTAATATATTTTTTCTATGACCTGGAGAATTCATCAATGCATTTTCAGCATTTTGAACGCTCTGGTTACCAGCAATGTTCTCACCAGCTGCAACATACTTTATTCCAAAGGATTTCATCATATCAAAAGGACTTCCATACTTAGGTGAACTATGACTAAAATAGTTATTATCTATCATATCTTGAGCTTTAATTCTAGCTACATTACATAATTGAGTATCAACTTTTAATGCAGGCAAATTATTTTGAACACGAGCATCATTTACCATCTTTATCATCTGCTGTTCCGCGGAACTTAAAGTACTGGAGTTTGTTTGTGCACTTGGTGTTTTGGGTATGTTTGTTCCTTGTGCAGCACCTCCAGTAGTACTTCCTTGCGGTGCTGTTGCAGTATTGTCAGGTGTAGCTTGAGGTTTTTTATCATCAACTACCACAGCTCTACCTTGCTCTGTAGGTATAAAACCAATTGAATTGTCAGGAAGCTTTACTGCATACCAATCTTGAACTTTACTAACTACATCATAAGAATTTCCCTTACTTGTTCTTTGTATTACAGGTGCATCATTAGCGCAGCTTCTTCTTATACTGGTATTGTCATCAGTTATTTTTATTCTTTGAACATTTTCTGTTCCATATGCCGAAGATTCTACTCCGCCAATAGGTTGTGCTTTCTTTGGCATAGTAGCATTCTGCCTAGCTGTGCATCCAAATAGAGAAAGGGATAATATACATATAGAAAAAATAGATATTTTCTTTTTCACTGCATTTCCACCTTTCTTTGTAAATTTATATTATTTAATGAACACCTATATTATTAGTAGATATTATGTATTTTATTTATGTAAGTTTTTACACAATAAATTTATAAAATTAAAATATGCAAATTTATCTATAATATATATTTACATATTTTAATTTTATAATTATTATATAAATATACATATTTTATGTAATTGGTTTGTTACGCTAATTAATTTATTAAGAACAGTCATAAAGGAGTTGTTTATATGGACAATACTGAAATCATTAAAAATATTAATACTCATAAAAAAGAACCATTATTATATGAAAAATCTAGAAGAAAAAAGGTTGCATTAAAAAGTGCTAGAGACTATCTGGAATTTAATGAATTGATGAAAAAGGAATTGAACACCTATGGAGAAAGAAGAACCAATGATTTGTCCGAACTAATATTATTAGTTAAAAATGTTTTATTAATGACCTCAGAAGATGTGAATTTAGAAGCCCTAAATTATTCGGATACTAAAATTCCTATAATAGATTACAATATAAATATTGAAAAAACTCAACTGGATTTAGTTTTAATCAAGGATTCAGAAATTTGTAAAAAGACTATAGACTTTGGAAAATGTTCAGGTACATATATATGTGCTCATAGAATAAAAAATTCTAAATTATTAAGTATAGGCATACCTTACTCAAACATACCAGGATACACTATATATGTAATTTATTAATATATACTTTCTAATATGTTAATGAACTAGCTGTTCTAATGCTATCTTAATTTAAGAATTATATTTTTTATTCATAGACTTTAAGATTGCTATAATTAATTAAGCTCTTAGACTTTTTATAATTATAGCAACCTTAATAGTACAATTATTTATTTTTTTATATACTATAAATTATTCAAGAAACTCCTCCCTTTTAGGAGTAAACTTTTTTAATTTCAACAAAAGTATCATTATAAGCTACTTGTTTTCCCATATCTGAAAATGCACTTTCAGTTAACATATTAGGATTTGAACTCTTTTCCCACCAACCTATTTCCATATGAATAACTTTATCAGAAAGTTTATTATTTATATTAACTTGCACATCTATCTCTCCATTATGAGATTTTAAATTAATAATATCTCCATTAGTCAAATTATATTCTTTAGCAGTAATTTCACTTATATTAGCTATAGACATTGTATTTACATTTTTAAAACTTTGCGACATCAATGACTTTTTAGGATGAGTAGTTAAGAGCCTATATTTTCTACTGCCTTCATTGTTTATATAAATTGGCATAGGACTAACATTATCCTTTTTGGCACTTTCAGAATATATTTCTATTTTCTTAGAAGGTGTTTTAAATATTAAATCTTCCCAAGCAATGCTACTTTCTTGTATATTTACATATTCATTTTTTATTTTTTCAAGAGTTATTCCTTTGTTTTTTAAAGGTTTTATGATTTCACTTAAATATTCTTCTTTAGATACATAAGGATAATGTTTCATGTCCATTTTTCTTGCAAGTTCCATGAAAAAATAATATTCATCCATTAATTTATGCTTTGGTTCTACACATTTCTCATTATATATGATATATGGATTATTCATTGAAGAATACAATAAATCTTCGCTTTCCAATGTATTTGTACAAGGAATAAATAAATCACAATGTTTTGCTGTATCCGTAAAAAACATATCTATACATACCTTAAATTCTATGCTTTTAAAAGCATCTGTAAATTCATTTAGATTAGGCCATTGATTAAGAGGATTGGCTTTACTAATAAATATAGCTTTTATATTATCTTTTACAAAATCATGAAATTCATTTAAATTAAAACATCTTTCATTTATAGAATATTTATAACTATTATAAGGGTCTAAATTTAATATATCAGGATATACTTTATTATTATAATTTACTCCCCCACCTTTTTTTCCTATGCTTCCTGTTATTGCAGCTAAAGCATCTATTGCTCTTACTGAATTTCCTCCATTTTTATATCTTTGAGCTCCATAACCTAAATATATACTACTATACTTTTGTTTAGCATAAATATGAGTAATTTCTTTTACCTTGTCTATACTAACACCACATTCTTCACATAAATAATTTATATCTAAAGTGACTAAATAATTCTTGTATTTTTCAAATCCAACTACATTTTCTTTTATAAATTCTTTATCCTCCAAACTTTCTTCCAATATTATTTTGCTCATAGCCATAGCTAAAGCTGCATCTGTAGCTGGATTAATCCTTATATATATATCTGCTATTTTTGCAGTATCTGTATAAATGGGATCTATCACTATTATTTTAGCACCTTTTTCTTTTGCACTTTTTATTCTACTCAATAATTGTATATGAGAACTTGTTGGATTTTTACTCCATAAAATTATATTTTTTGAGTTAAAAATATCGTCTATACAATTAGATTTATTGTATCCAAAATCATACTCTTGAGCCTTACTACCAGCACTCCAACACGTTCCACCATCAGCTTTAGTTATTCCTCCATAAAAATTAAAAAATATGTCTTCTATCCCTTTCAATATGGAACCTGAACCCGATTCACTATAATGCATTACGGAATTTGAAGGACATTTCTTTAATTTGTTAGAAATTATACCAATGGCTTCTTCAAAGCTTATGTTTAGCCATTTACCATCTTTCTTTTTCATTGGAAAGTATATTCTATCCTTATCCTTTAACCTTTTTAAATGATTTCTCCCTTTTTCACAAATTAACCCCTTTGTATAAGGATGATTTTTATCACCTTCTATTGTTACTATGTTATCATCTTCGATTTGTACATTAAATTTACAACATCCAAAACAATCTAGAGTGCATCCATGGCTTTTTATCATTCATAACACCTCTTTTCTATTAGCCTAGAATCTTTCCCAATTTCAATTCATAACTTTTTGTAAAAACTATATTATAGCACGTCTACTTATATTGCATCTAATAATTATTTTAACATACTTATTTGTCAAAAATAAATATATTCACACTATATAGTTTATTTAAAAAATTGATACAATTTACAACAAAATTATGTTATAATTTATAAAATAAAGTCTATATTTGAATTAAAATGCATATTTTAACTTAAAATTCTGCTTTTTTAAACTTTAAACGTACAATATATTGTTTTTCAAATACTCACATGCCAATTCTAAAGGAGGAGATTTTTATGAAAAGCATTAAGTCAAAAATAACATTAGTAATTTCTCTAGTATGCATTTTTAGTTTATTATTATCATCTATAATTACCTATTCCATATCCTATAATTCTATAATGAAAGAATCTAAAAATGGGCTTTTAACATCAGCAGACAAATATTCTCAAATGATCAATGGCTGGCTTGACGGACAAGGAAAAATACTAAATGAAGTTGGTGATTCTATGGAAAATATGGATGACTTTAGTGACGCCAAAATTATGCAGTATTTCCAAAAGAAACTAAAATCAAATTCTTATGCTTCAGATATATACATAGCGTTTGCTAATAAAAAAATGCTTGTTGGAAGTGGTTGGATTCCACCAGCAGACATTGATTTTACGCAAAGAGTTTGGTACAAAAATGCTATTGAAAAAAAGGGACTAGTTTATTCTACACCATACATGGATGCTAAAACAAAAAAAATGATGGTAGGCATAGCTAGACCTATAACTAGAAATGGTGAGATAGTTGGTGTACTAGGTTGCGATATTAACCTAGGAACCATTACAGATATTCTAGAAAAAGCAAAGCCTTTACAAGACAGTTATGCTTTTTTAATTGACAGCGAAAATAACATTTTGATTCACGGAAACAAAGATTATAATCCTACAGAAAAAGAAATAAAAAATATTACAAAAGTTTTTAATGGAGGATATTCGAAAATTTTAAATAGTAATATTAGTACCTTAAAAGATTATGACGGTAAAGAAAAATATTTTGTAACCTCCAAAGTAACAGCAAACAACTGGATAGTTGGATTCTCAGTGCCTACTATTGATATACTAGCTCCAATGAAAAAATTAGTATTATTATTTGTTGCAATAATGATTGGTTCATTATTAATAGCCCTTGCAGTTTCTATATACTTTAGTAAGAGAATAGGAGATCCTATAGTGACCTTATCAAAAGCTATGAACAAAATGAGCAACTATGATTTAACCTATGATAATAGTTGTGAATCTTTGTTATCACATAAAGATGAAATAGGTCAACTTTCTAATTCATTTGTTATGATGCAAAAAGAATTAGTTACATTAATAAAAAAGATAATGGACAATTCTCAAGATATGAGTGCCTCTAGCGAAGAACTTTCTGCAACTACTGAAGAATTAACATCAAAGTTTCATGAAATAAATGAAGCAACTAGAAATATAACAAATACTATACAAGAAACAAGTGATTCCTCAGAGGAAATAACTGCATCAATAGATGAAGTGAATTCTAATATCAGCGAACTAGCACAAAGAGCGGCTGAAGGAAATAATATTGCAAACGAATCTAAGGAAAGAGCTATAGCTGGTAGTAATAAAGGAAAGATTTCCATAGAAGAAACAAGAAATATTTATGAAGAAAAGAAGGAAAAAGTGCTAAAATCTATGGAAGCTGGAAAAGTAGTAGAAAACATAAGAAATATGGCAGACACTATAGCAAGTATAGCAGAACAAACAAATCTGCTTGCTCTTAATGCAGCTATAGAAGCAGCTAGAGCTGGAGAACAAGGAAAAGGTTTTGCTGTAGTTGCAGATGAAGTACGAAAACTTGCAGAACAATCCTCCCAATCAGTAACTGTTATTCAAAACACTATTGAAAAAGTATATGAGGCTTTTAAAGACAGTTCAAATAATAGCAATGATATTTTAAAATTTATAAATGAAAACGTAGATTATAGGCTTGGAGAATTTAGTAATATGGGAAATCAATATTATAATGATGCTGAGTTTATTTCTAAAATGTCAAAGCAAATAGCTATTATGTCAGATAAACTTAATGTTACAATAAATCAAGTAAATGAATCAATACAAAATATGACGAAAAATACACAAAGATCATGCGAAAATGCTGAAACCATAACAGCAAGTATTGAGGAAACTACTAAGGCTGTTGAACAGGTAGCCATAACAGCTCAAGGACAAGCCGAATTTGCTCAAACCCTTAATGAAATGATTCAAAAATTTAAAATTTAAATTGCTTTTATCATCTAAATAGTAAAAAGGGCTTTTAAGCCCTTTTTACTCAGATTGTTCAAGAACCCAGCACTTTTAAAAGTGCTGGGTAAAATTATCGATTCTAATTTATGCGGTAGTATTTATAGAAAATATCAACATCTTCAAATATTTGTAAATAGTTGTTTCGTAAAATCAAAAAAATGTGCGATAGCACTCTGGCTATCTTTTTCATATTCTGAACTGCTGCCGTAAGTAGGCATTGTTCAGAAACTTTTTTGATTCCACGCAAACGAGCATAGCGTAGACCATGAAGATTTTTTGAATCTGCAAAGCTACGCTCAATTTTTTCTTTTCGTCTATTATATATACTTTTTCCTTTTTCTGTCTTGGTAAACTTAAAAACTTCTTCTTTATAGTCCTCCCAAACATGGCGTCTAATAGTTCTAAAGCTTGCTTTATCTGAAGTTAAACATTTATCTCTATATTTACAGTTTGTACAATTATCTGAATTACTAACATATTCTTTATAGCCTTGTCTATTGGTTGTTTTATATTTTAATAGGTACTTATTTTCACAAACATAACCATCTAAATCTTTAACATACTGAAATCTATATTTTGTAAATTTGCCTTTAACGTGCGGTCCTAGTCTAAAGCCTAAAACGGCCTTATAACTTTTCTCAGAAAGTTTTTTACAAATTGGATTAGTTGAATAACCAGCATCAGCAACTACATATTTTGTGTGAAAATTAAACTTTTCTATTTGTGTTTTTAATCTATCAATATAAGGATCTACATCATTAATATTTCCTGGAGTTACGTAGACATCAGTTATTATATTGTATTTGCCATCTACTGTTCTATGATCCAAATAGAAGAAACCTTTCGGTTTACCTTCTCTAACCATGTATCCACTTTCAGGATCTGTAGTGCTTACTTTTATTTCTTTAGTTTCAGCTATTTTTTCTTTTTTTTAAAGGTTTTTTTCCATGTTCTATTCTATCTTTATCAATATCTTTTTCCAGTTGTTCAAGATATCCTTTAGTTGACTGAGTAATTATTTCTTTAGTAAACTTATTTTTATTAGCGTTAGCTTTTAAGTGAGTTGAATCTGTGTATAAAATTTTACCATCTACTAATTTTTTATTTATAGCTTGAAGTACAATATTATCAAATATCTTTTGATATATATTGGTATCTTTAAATCTTGCTATTCTATTTTGACTTATAGTTGAATGACTTGGAATTTTATCTGTAAGATTATATCCCAAAAACCATCTATAAGCTACATTAACTTCAATATCTTTAACAAGCTGACGTTCTGAACGTATACCAAATAGATATCCAATAAAAAGCATTTTAAATAAGACTACTGGATCTACTGATGGCCTACCATTATTGTGACAATATAAATCTTTTATTAGTTCTCTTATAAAAGAAAAATCAATATATTTATCTATTTTTCTAAGGATATGGTTTTTGGGAACTAAATTTTCTATATAAACTAATTCTAATTCATTTTGTTTTTCTGAATTATTTGTAAGCATATATTACCTCCGTAAAAACCCTATCGGGTTAATTTTATCTATATTATATATTCGACATTTATACAGAAAATCCTTTTTGAATCAAAAAAATCCCTATCGGGCAAAAAATTAAAAGAGCTGCTGACAAAATATGTTTATCAACAGCCTGAGTAAAAAGGGCTTTTAAGCCCTTTTTACTATAAAAACTATATTATAGTTTTTACTTGTTTGCAAACATCTGTAATAAAGATAACTACTATTTTTTAAGTATAGGCAATGTATTTGCAGCATGAGGCATCAAATAAGTGCTAATATCTTCTCTCTTTTCTTTATACACTATCTCCAAAGCTTCATCTACAGTTTTTACAACAATAATATTAGCATTTTTAACCAACTCCTGCTTAATATCCGATACTAAAATCACTTTAAATTTATAAGCAGTTTCACACATGCAATATGCTATAAATTTGCCAATTGAAAAATTATTTCTAACAAATTTTTCTCTGTCAAATATATTATCATAATTCAAAATTAAATCTTGAATTTCTTTTCCTCCCCCAAGACCTTCTCTACACTCTAGAAGTGCAATTATATATCCACCTTCATTTATTGCTTCTCTAGCATTTGTCAATGTTTTTGTAGCTTGATACAAATTTATGTCCTTTGGATACCCCCCTGAACTTGCAATTACTAAATCAGCCTTTTCTTTTATACCTACTCCATCTATATTCTTTAAAATTTCCATTCCCTTTTCATGAGCAGCTATATAGTTTCCTGCTACAGCAGCAGCTATTTGTCCTTCTGAACCCATTACTACATTAAACATGAAGGTTGGCCTTACAAAGCTAGCAGCCTGAAGCATATCCTGATGTACAGGATTGTTTTCTATTCCACCTGGATATACACCATCTCTTATACTTTCACCTAAATTATCATTTAAGGAAAGTGAATGATTCTTCATTATAGTTTCTGCACCAGATATGCCTGGTAAAATAGTTTTCTTTCCTCCTGCATACCCTGCAAGTAGATGATACACTATACCACCTGTTATTACTATATGATCACATTCCATAGCAATTTTATTTATGTAAACAGAATTGCCATAAGTAGTTTCTCCAAGATATACTAGATTATCTTTATCATAACAATCATGATCTATAACCTCAAATCTAGCTGCAAGTTTTTCCCCAAGCAATTTTTCATGCTCTTCTTTTGTTTGCTTTCTGTGCGACCCCAATGCACTTATAAAGACTATGTCTTTATCTTGAACTCCACCAGCATTTATTTCTTCTACTACTTTATTTAAATATTTATCTGTTTTTTGCCATGCTCTAGTAACATCTGGAATTACCACACATACCTTTTCTCCTTGATGTACAAGTTCTTTAAGTCTGGCACTCCCTATTGGATTTTCTAAAGCCTCTTTAATAATTTCATCTTCACTTTTTTCTTCTTTTAATTTATTAGATTCAATTACCCCAATTAAATTTTTTTCCTCTACACATACCTCCATAGATGTGCTTCCATAATTCATTTCAACCTTTTTCATATTAAAAATGCCCCCTTTTATAATGTAATTATTTAAAAATCAACTTCTAATGATTCATAAATTTAATTTTCACTTAATGCCACTTCAATTCCTTCCACAGCATTAATTGTTTTTCTATCAAACAATGAAGTTATTAAGAATATTATAAGACAAACTATCCATTCTGCATATATGACATGAGGTAATATCCTTACTGCTGGTACTAACTGCCATACTACTAACACTATAATTCCTGCTACTGCTGTATTAAATGCTGAATTTTTTCTACAAATAGATGGTACAAATGTTGTAAATATAAATACTATACTAAAAGCAGTAGTTAAACTTAAAGCCATCATTAATAAACTCAATATTCCTTTTGCTTGAATAGCTATAAAGAATGTTACTACTCCTAAAATTACTACAAAGAATTTAGTAATTTTCATAAGTTCCTTTTCCCCTATATTTTCGTTGACAAATCTCTTATATATATCTTGTGAAAATAAAGTTGCTGAACCCAAAAGCATATTGCAAGCTGTTGATATATCAGCTGCCCATAAAGCTGCTAAAGTTATACCTGCAAGTAATGGATTTAAAGATGTAATAACCATTGGAAGTGCCATAGTAGCACTTACACCTGGATATGACACTCTAGCAACCATTCCAAGCATTGCTGCAAAGAAACCAATAGGAATCATTAAAAGCCCTCCTATTATGTATCCTTTTCTTGCAGCATCTGCATCCTTTGCACAAAAGGAAACTTGTACAACACCTTGAAGTGAAAAACATTCTGTTATCATTACTATAAACCATACTATTATTGTAGGCAAGCCTAATCCATTCACTGGATGAAAATAAGTAGCTGCATTTGGAACTTTTAAAACCATATTATGAATCCCACCACTAAAAGCTACTGCTAACACTGTAACTACAATGACTCCCATATATTTTAAAGGTACATTAAATAAATTACAAAGTCCTGTAGACCACATACCCCCAATAAAAGTTATTCCTATGAATACAACTGCAGTAGTAATCATTCCTGTTTTCAATGTAAATACAGCTGGAAGTAATGAAGATAAAATTGCTCCTCCTGCTATATATTGAAGTGAAGTAATCATAAGTTGAATTACTATTTGTCCTATTACACAAACTATTCTTCCTTTAGTATCATAAAATCTTTCAAACATTTCTGGTACTGTAGAAACATTTAACTGTCTATACTTTTTTGCTCCTATTAATCCCATAAGAATAGAACCTACACCCCATGCAACAGTATACCATCCTGCTGAAAGTCCTACCTTATAAGCTTGTTCAGCTACACCTATTGTAGATGAGCCTCCTATAGCAAGTCCTACCATTGTAACAGTTATAAGGGTAGTATTTAATCCCCTGCCTGCTAATATATAACCTTCTGCCCCAGATGATGCTTTTTTTCTAGCATAAAAACTAATACAAAATAATATAGCAACGTAAATAGCTACAACTATAAAAGATATATTCATAAATAGCCCTCCTCATTTTATAATTTCAATAATTTCATATGTATTTATATAAATTTTCGCGAAATCTTTATATTCTTAAAAGTAAAATTATTTTTCAACACTGTATAGTGGTAAATTGAAAATATTAAAAAAATCATCTCTAACAAAGTTAGAGACGAAAATATCGCGGTACCACTCTATTTAATTATTTATGAATTTTGGGTATAAAAAAAGTACCTTGAAAAGGGACGAATTCTTTCTCGCGGTACCACCCTGATTGATTACATAAATAATCCACTTTTACCTGTAACGTAGGTCTTACGCCATGGTCTACTTAATTTCAACCTGAAACTTAGGAATGAACTTCACCATACTTCATCGCTAATTTCCACCAACCATTAGCTCTCTTTTTGAATCTGCACAATTACTCTTTCCATCATCGCTTTTAAATTTACTACATTTATTGTTTCAAATTATAAATCATAAATTTTACTCGTGCAAGTCTGTAGCAAGCGAAATATCGTTATGTAACCGTTAATTTATTCGTTTTTCATTAATTTTCTTTGAATTTATCCAATTTATAATTATTTAAAATATCAATTACATTATTATAATATTTCTAACCACTACCAAAAAGTTGTATTAATTCTTCCTTTGATAACTTATTTATTACATTACTATTTTTAAGTTCTCCTGTGATAATATTATGAATTAATTCTTTTTTATGCTCTTGTAATAAAATGATTTTTTCTTCTATAGTTCCTCTTGCAACTAATTTAATCACCTCTACCACATTTTTTTGTCCTATTCTATGTGCTCTATCCGTAGCCTGATCTTCTACTGCTGGGTTCCACCATGGATCAAAATGAATAACTAAATTTGCTGAAGTTAAATTAAGTCCAGTGCCTCCAGCCTTTAATGAGATTAAAAATACCTTTACTTTTGTGCAGCTGTTAAATTCATTTACTAATTTAATTCTTTCCTTAGATTTAGTAGAACCGTCTAAATAAAAATATTCAATATCATCTTCTTTTAAGGCTTCTCCTATTTTTTTGAGTACAGAAGTAAATTGAGAAAATAAAAGCACCTTTCCATCAGAGGTTATATGTTCCTTAACTAAAGATAGCGCCACTTTAAGCTTACCATTTCCTCCTTTATACTCATCAAATATAATAGATGGATCTAAGCAAATTTGTCTTAACTTCGTTAGATAAGAAAAAACCTCTATTTTTCCCTGATAATTATTTTTTACTTTTTCCCTAATACCCTTTATATAAGAATTATATATTGATTTTTGAGCTGATGTCATTTCAACTAATATCTTTTTTTCTATTTTATCTGGTAAGTCTTCTACAACTTCCTTTTTAGTTCTTCTTAGAATAAAAGGTTTGATTAATAGCTTAATACTATCCAAATCACAATCATTATCCAAAATAAACTTTTTTTCAAAAACTTCTTTGGAATACAAATATCCAGGCATTACAAAATCAAATATAGACCAAAGCTCTACTAAATTATTTTCAATTGGAGTTCCAGTAAGTGCAAACTTTACTCTTGCTTTAACGTGTTTGACAGTTCTTGTGATTTGTGCTAAAGGGTTCTTTATATTTTGTGCTTCATCAATGATACAATAATCAAATTCAATATTTTCATATTTATCAATGTTATTTTTTAAAGTTCCATAAGTGGTTAAAATCACTTCATGTTCATCTATTATTTTTTCATATTTCGCACTGCTTCCATACGCAATTCCCACATTTAAATCAGGTGCAAATCTTTCTATTTCATCTCTCCAATTATAAATTAATGATGTTGGAGTGATTATTAAAGTTTTCTTATTTTCTTCTGACATAATAAATGCTATTGTTTGTACTGTTTTACCAAGCCCCATTTCATCTGCTAAAATACCACCTAATTCTAATTCACTTAAATTTTTAAACCACTTTAATCCGTTAAATTGATACTTTCTAAGTTCTGTTTTTAAATTACTAGGTACACTTACTTTGTAATGATTTATGTTTTCAATCTTAGCTTCTATATTTTTTAATATTTCTTCTCCCCTAGTAAACTTAAAATTTCTATTTTCTAAGCCTTCTTTTAAATATAAAGCTTTATTTTTATCTATAGTTATTGTATCCTCTATATTCTCATTAGCACTTAATACTTGTATTAAATTAAATAAACTTATTATACCTTCATCCTCAAAATCTATAAATTCATTATCCTTAGTTTTGTAAAACTTATTATTAGATTTGTAGCTTTGAAAAATGCTATTAAATTCATCTGGTTCAATGTCTCCAATACTATAATTAAGCTTTAAACAGCCACTTTCTTCATATAAATCTAATTTTACATATGATGAATCATAAACCTTATTTTTTAATCCTTCTCCTATAATAACATTACCTAATGAGTGTATGTTATCTTTACCATTTCTCAAAATATAGAAAAGATCTTCATCATTGCCAATAAACATAAATCGATTTTCTCTTTTTATAAATTTATAATATTCAAGCTTCATAATAACTTTTTCTTCTTTATTAAAATTTCTTATAAGCTTTTCTTTACTATCAGCATTTTCTAATATATTAAATTTGTCCTTATTATAGGTTATAAAAGCATCACAATAGACATTGGAATTTTCCTCATAAATAAAAAAGTCCAATTTAAATGAGCTAGACCCAAACCTCTTTACACTTTCTGAAACAGTAACATCTTTTGATATACTGCTAAGTAATGCAATAATTTTTTTATAATTTTCTATAGTCTTTCCATATAAAATTTCATTTTTCATTCCAAATTTGCTACATAAAGGAACATATTTGTTAATTTGACTATTTGAAGGCAAGTACAGCTTATCATTAAAAAGATAAACATCTCTATTTTCATTTAAAGCAACAGGCAGCTTTTTATGAGTTGTTATCACAAAACACTCATTTCTTTCCTTAAGTGTGAAGCTAAGAGGTAAATTTTCATTTGTAACTAATGCCTTATATTCTATAGCGTTATATTTAAATATAATCTTACTTCCACAAATACACTGTAAAAATCCCCTTAAATCATTAGGATTAATTACTAAATTTCTTGATGATGCCAATATTCTTTTATTTCTATGAATATTCTCTCTAATAAAACATACAATTTTCATGCTTTCAGGAGAAATGACATATTTAATGGGATTATAAATAAATTGGCTGCTAAAAGGAATATTTGTTTTATTATCTATATAAGAAATAAAGCTATTTATGTTAGTAATTAAATATTTATGTTCTTTACCTAATCTAAACTCCAATTCATAGCTAGTACTTCCCTTCCATGACTTACAAGTTATCTTTACATCTATATCTACTATAATTTTTTTGCTATTTTCATATAAATCTTCTTTTACAGCCTTCTTCTTATAAAAAAAGTTTAAAAATTTATATGCACTAGCTGTTAGATGTTCACACATAAATAACTTCTTACTTTGGGAAATTTCTTTAAAATCACTGCAGCTGCAACTTACATCCTCTAATTTTTTATTTAACAAATTTATTTTTATATATGTTTTAAATTTTCTTTCATGATTACCTTGACTTACATCTCCATATATGTGATATTTGTTATTTATGTTTTTTCCCTTTATATTTGAAACTAATCCTTCTTTAAATATTTTTTCTCCTCTTTTTCGCATAAAATTAGATGATGGTTTGAAAATTATTTTTTCTAATTCCTTTAAATTCATTTTCTCACCACTTTCCTATATTACTTAAACCTTCTGAAATCTACAACAAATACTTAATACATCCTCTTTAATATCTGCTGTTATACTGCCATTCATCTTATGAACTAGTCCCTTTACAATAGCAAGTCCAAGGCCAGTTCCTTTTCCACTTCGTGTTTTATCTGCCATATAAAATCTATTAAAAATATTTTTCACATCATCTAAAGTCAAATCTTCAACAGTATTTTTCACCTCTAATATTGCAGTACTCTTCTCTAGTTTTAAGCATACTTCTACATTATCTTTTGCGTATTTAACACTATTACTTAATAAGTTTTCAATTACACGCTGCAAAGATTTTTCTTCAGCTATAATATATATATTATTTTTAGGTATTTCTATTCTTGGATTTATATCTCTATTTATAAAATCAGTATATTTTCCTAATATGCATTCTTGTAATACTTTATTAATATTCAATTTTTCTAAATTCAATTCATAATCTAATGACTCTATTAAAGATAGTTCATAAAAATCATTGAGCAAAACTTCTAGTGCCTTTGCCCTCTTTTCAGCTATATCCAAATATTCCTTTTTTTCATCTTCACTTGTATTATCTAGTTTTAAAAATTGAATATATCCTATTATTGATGTTAAAGGTGTTCTAAGGTCATGAGACATATTTGCAATGGTTTGTCTTAAGTCATTTTCAAGCTTAACCTTATTTGCTTCACTTTGTTTTTTTATTTGTATAATTTCATTTATTTTCTCAGCCAACTTTTCAATTTTTTTGTTCAATAATCCTATAGTTATCTTTTTATCCACTTTGTTTGCATTAATATATACAATCTGATTTGTTATGCTTTTTATTTGTCCTTCTACATAAAACAAACGAAAAGCTAAAAATAAACATATAATTAATAAAAATATAATTATGTATACCACCTTGTCCCTGCCTTTCTAAAATAGAAATACAAAAACAGCACTAATATTCACAGGTATTAATACTGTTTTTATTAAAATTTCACATTTAATTAATATGCAATTTAAACATTTTTTAAATTAAGGATTTTTTGCAGTGAAGCGAAGAAAAATCCTCCTTCACTGTCCTATGTCAATTATACTTTGTCCTCTAAAAAATAATACATCGCATTATAGTTATTATATAAAATCAAAACTTTACATTTGCAAAAGTTGAATTATATACTTATTATATCCTACTTACAAGTAGAATTAAACTTAATTTATATAATTAACGTAAATTATATATTCTTTAAAATTAAATTTAATATAATTTATTCTATATGCTTCTATTTTTCTTACATAAATTTAAATTATTAAAATATACTAATTAAATTAACAGTATCATTTTTGATATTATGTTCCAAATTTGTACGTACTTCAAATATTATATTTTTAATGTTATTCTTGTAATACAATAATTTTAAGAAAGGAACTGATTTTCATGAATGAAGTTTTAAAAACAATTAGAAATAGAAGAAGCATACGCTCTTATAAGCCAGATCAAATAAAGGAAGAAGAATTACAAGCTATTATTGAGGCAGGTATTTATGCACCTACTGCACATAATGACCAGCCTTGGCATTTTACTGTTATTGAAAATAAAGAAAAATTAGATTATATAAGTAAAAAATGTAAGGAATTAATGGCTAAATCAGAAATTGATTGGGTTAAAAATATGGGGTTAAATCCTAATATAAGCATATCTTATAATGCTCCAACATTAATTATTGTATCTGGGAAAAAGAGTTCTATGGCACCTAAAGTAGATTGTTCAGCAGCAATTGAAAATATGCTTATTGCTGCACAAAGTTTAAATATAGGTTCTGTTTGGATTGGATTATTAACCTTTTTCTTTAGTTTGAAAGATGAGATAAAGAAACTTGGAATCCCCGAAGGGTATGAACCTTATTATGGAGTTGCACTTGGTTATAAATCAAGTGACAAAGAGATGGTTGCACCAAAAAGAAATTTAAATGTAGTTAATTATATCAAATGATTCTTAGATTTTAAAACAAACAGTATTAATAATTATAGATATTAATGCTGTTTTTTATCTATATATCTTTATTCATATTTTACATTTAATTGTTATAAAGTATATGTAATTAATGCAAACTATATATTAATCAAATGGATGGTATTATAAAACATTAAATTGGAGGTTTTTAAGTACAATAAAATTGATATAATAAAACTATAAACAAACTTAGCTAAGTGAGTGATTATATGAAAATTAACATTGAAAGAAATAGTAAAACTGCTTTATACCTTCAAATTAAAAATGAAATAAAGGATATTATTTATTTAAAAAGACTTCCTTTAGATTACATATTACCATCTGAAAGAGAGCTTGCAAAAACATTACATGTCAATAGAAGTACAGTTGTTAAAGCTTATGAAGAACTTAAAGCTGAAGGTCTTATTGATTCACAGATTGGTAAAGGAACCTATATTGTTTTCTGTGATGAAAATACACTAAAAAATAAATCTCCGAGCTTTAGAAAACATTTATTTTGGGATGAAATATACAGTAAAAATTCAAAAAACAATCATAATGATGTTATTAGTAGAATAATGGATATTGGAAATAATAAAATAATTTTCTTTGCTGGTGGTATCCCATCACCTGACCTGTTTCCCAAAAATGAATTTCAAAAAGTTCAAATGAAATTGTTAAAAAATGAAGTCGAAAATATGTTTTTGCACAGTCCAGTAACTGGGTACAAGGAACTAAAAAAAGAAATTAAAAACTTGATGTTAAATAGAGAAGTTAGAATATCTACTAACAATATAATGATTACTTCAGGCTCTCAACAAGGATTGGATTTAATTGTAAGAGCCTTTGTAAATCCTAATGATATAATTTTAGTAGAAGAACCTACATTCTTTGGTGCTATTCAATTATTTGAAGCTCTAGGTGCTGAAATTGTAGCAGTACCTGTTGATGAATATGGAATTCAAGTTGATGCACTAGAATACTTAATAAATAAATTAAAACCGAAATTTATTTACAGCATTCCAAATTTTCAAAATCCAACTGGAATTACAATGAGTTTAGAAAGAAGATATGAACTTATCAGCATTATTGAAAAGTATGGTATTCCTATAATTGAGGACGACCCTTATGGTGAACTAAGATATGAAGGAAAAGATTTACCTCCTTTAAAAGCTTTAGATAAAAATGATTATGTCATTTACTTAAGCACATTTTCAAAAGTCATTTCTTTAGGTCTCAGGGTTGGTTGGATAGTTGCACCAGAGAGGGTAATAAATAAATTAGGCTCATTTAAACAATTAACTGATTTACATGTAAATACCTTAAGCCAGCATATGATATGTGAATTTTTAAAGCAAAGCTACTATGAAAATCATATTAAAAGAATAAAAAAAGAATATACCTTCAAAAGAGACCTAATGATTAAAGAATTAGAAAAAAACTTTACAGAAGTAGAGTTTTACAAACCACAAGGAGGGTTCTATTTGTGGTGTAAATTTCCAAACAGTATTGATTTAAATTTACTATTAAAAAAATCAATAAAAAATAAAGTAAATTATATTCCTGGAAATTTCTTTTATGCTAAAAATAAAGAAAAAAGCAACTTTATTAGACTAAATTTTACTTATCCTAAAAAAGAAGAAATAGTTATAGGCATAAAAAGATTAAAAAATAGTTTGAATGAAATAATTTAAAAGGATGTGTACTAATTGAAAAAAATTGGTTTAATTGGTGGAATGAGTTTTGAATCATCCCTAGATTATTATAAAATTATAAATGAAACTACTCAATTAAAATTAGGAGGACTTCATTCTGCTGAATGCTTAATGTATTCAGTAGACTTTGAAAGAATAGAAGTATTACAGCATGAAAACAAATGGGAAGAGTTAACTAACATTATGGTGAGTATTGCTAAGAAACTTAAAGATGCAGGTGCAGATTTTATTGTAATATGCACCAATACAATGCATAAAATGGCAAATGCTATAGAAAGTAACGTAGGAATAAAAGTTTTACATATAGCTGACGCAACTGGTGAGAAAGTAATTGACAAAGGATTAAAAAAGGTTGCATTGCTCGGAACAATATTTACCATGAAACAAGATTTTTATAAAAAAGTGTTAAAGGAAAATTTTAATATTGATGTAATCATTCCAAATGAAGCTGATAGTGAAATAGTTCATGAAATTATCTATACCGAATTATGTAAGGGAATAATAAATGAATCTTCAAAAGAAAAATATAAAAAAATAATAAAAAATCTACAATTAAATGGTGCTGAAGGAGTAATATTAGGTTGTACAGAAATACCTCTACTCATAAAACAAGAAGATGTTGACATTCCGGTTTTTGATACAACAACAATACATGCTATTTCTGCAGTTGAATTTGCTTTAAAATAAAATAACATCAAAATTGTTAATACAAATTTTAAAAATTATGCGACATAAAGGTGCAGTGGAAGTTTGGATTTTAACTTTCATTCCGTGATATATGATAAGGGTGTCATCACGGCTAAATGTTTTAATTATTCTAAATCTCGAAATTTTTGAAATCCTAAGAACTTTGTCAAACTCGGTTCCCTCAGACAGGACTAAAGTTCTAAGGATTTCAAATGTAGTTAATAATCAACTAACTCACTATTTTTGCAGATTGCGCCATAAAGTATTATGAAAGCTGTGCTTTTTCTAATACGAATTATTTTTTATAATATTTATCTCCTAATTCTTTTGCTCTAAACATATAAAGAATGTAGCCAAAATTCCTATCACTAAGCAAGCTGAAAGAGATGTGAAAGTAATAGTGTAACTTCCAGTCTTAAGTAAGCGCATAGTTAAAACTGGCCCAATACTAGCACCTAAAAATAATATAAAAGTATACATAGAAACTGCTGAACCTCTTATTTTTCCTCCAAGCACACCAATTAATGAAATCAAGGTTGGAGTAGTAATTGCAATACCTATTACAAAAATCACACTCATAATAATCATAAATAGAGCACTTGTACTAATTCCTATCAATGCAAGTCCTATAATTGAAAGTAATAATGAACCTCTAAGGACAGATATAATACTAAATTTTTCGACTAACTTTCCTGCATATGGTGACAGCACCATTCCAATAATTCCTATAAGTCGTACGTATAATATTTGTTGATTAGTAAAATTAAATTTAGGACTACTTAGAAAATTACCTAATGCACTGTACATACCAACAAATGACAATAATAGTACTAAAGCAATAATATATGCATATTTCAATGATTTTATCTTAAATACATTTTCCATCTGTTTAAATATCTTTGAAATATTAGTATCAGGCTGGCTTATAGGAAGATTAGGTATACACAGTATTATTAATAAAGTAGTTATTAAATATATGAATCCAAGAATATAAAATACAAAGTTCCATCCTATATGTTGATTTACAAAACTACTAAAAACTTGTCCAATTATTCCTGCCATCAAAAATCCTGTACTTATAAATCCAATAGCTACAACCCTTTTTTTAGGTGGAAATAATTCTACTGCATATGAAAGAGCTACAGGTGAAAAAGTTGCTGCTGCTGCCCCTTGTATTCCCCGAAGTGTAATAAGTGTTACTAAGTTATGTACTGTTCCTAAAAGGAAAGAAATAATCGTTAAAGCACTTAATCCAATAATTATTACTTTTTTACGACCATAGCGATCTGATAATGGTCCATGACACAAACAACCAATTGCAAAACAAAGTGAAAATCCACTACTACTCCATACAGCTTTAGAAACCTCAACTGAAAAAGTTTGTGAAAATGTTGAAATCAATGGAATTGTAACATACAAACTAGACATTATAACTAATCCTGACCAAAACAGTATCAATGTAATTAGCGAATAACTTTTTGCATCATCTATATTTTTTGAAATAACATTACTCATCTTCAAAACCTCCAAAATTTTAATTGTTAAAATAATATAATTGCTAAACTTCCTTATATTCTAA
Organism: Clostridium sp. JS66; assembly: GCF_033561535.1. Classification (NCBI taxonomy): domain Bacteria; kingdom Bacillati; phylum Bacillota; class Clostridia; order Eubacteriales; family Clostridiaceae; genus Clostridium; species Clostridium sp. JS66. Next base: position 3,413,165 of record NZ_CP131467.1, read on the forward strand.
TATCTTACCACCTACCAATTTTACAACTTAACCAACTGAATCTGAATGTACAAAATTAAGAATCATATGTACTATCTATTTCTCTGAAAGTTCCTTATTACAATTTGCACAAACCCCATAAAATTTAAGACTATAATTAATTATTTTTAAATTATATTTCTTCTCAATTTTATTTTTGACAAAACCTAACATAGTGTCCTTTATTGGATATACTTTACCACACTCTTTACATATAAAATGAGGATGTTGATGTTCATTACCTGGTTCCATAAATTCATATCTAATTCCATCTTCATCAAAATCAAATTTACAAACTATACTGTTTTGCTCCAATAGTTGCATAGTCCTGTAAACAGTGGCAAGGCCAATTTCAGGATATTCCTTTCGTATGATCATATAAATTTCCTCAGTAGTTAGATGCTTATGTTGATTTTTAATAATAACATCTAATATTTTTTGTCTTTGTAGTGTTACTTTAACCCCTTTTATTTTTAAATTATTTTTTACTTTTTCTAACAAACTCTCCATAAATACCTCTCGTATTTTCTACAATTTCATCAATATTTTTATTTTTTAACAGCAATAATAACTCCATCACCAATAGGTATAAGGCTACTTTCAAGTTTAGGACAGTTAACAACTAATTTATTAAATTCATCAATAGGTTCAATAAGTTCGCTCCATTTTGCTTCCAAATCCAATACAGGAAAAAGAGTATCTTCTGCTATTAACAATCCCCCTGTTTTTAAAATATTTAAGCAGTGATCAAAAAGTTCTGGATATAATTTTTTATCTGCATCTTGAAATATTAAATCAAATTTATCTTTAATATTAGGAATTATTTCTCTTGCGTCTCCAATTTTTAATTCAATATATTCTTTAAGGCCTGCATCAATAAAATTTTTTCTAGCCTCTTTTGCTACTTTTTCATCATATTCAATAGTAGTTATCCTACCTCCATATTCTTTTACAATTTGAGCCATAGATGTAGTAGAATATCCTATACTAGTGCCAATTTCCAAGATTTTCTTTGGTTTTATAATTCTAATTATTAACTTTAATAACCTTGCAACATCATCATCAATAACTGGTATAAAATCTTTTAACTGAGTTTTACTTATATATTCTTTCTTTTTTATTCCTTCTTTCTTCTCATATAATCCTTTGATATACAAATCAATTTTATCAAAATCCATAACTCAAACCTCCAATATTTCATTAACGTTACATGTAACATATGTTTATTGTAACACTTGTTACATGTAACGTCAATTATATTTTATGTCAAAAAATAAAAAATTCTTTATATAATTGAATTATATAAAGAATTTTTTAGCTTGCTTTTTAATATTATATTCCTAGTTGCAAATCATACAATTATTCATAGTTTTACTTCATAAATATCCGCCATAAGTATCTATCTTAATAATCAACAGCTAATCTATTACTAATTACTTTTATCATTTTTATAAACTTCTTGTGAATATTCCTGCAATCTTACACTTGCCTTTTCCAGCATCTCTTTTGCCTTATATTTACTTTCTGAATTAAAATAATCTCTACTTATAATTTTATCATACCAACGTTGAAATTTTTTTAAATCTTCTTCAGCTTCTTCAAGTTCTGAAAATTTGAATTTTCCTTTTTCGGTTTCCCTATCAAGTTCATATATTAATCTTTCACAATTATCTTCAAACTCACTATATTCCTCATCTATCTGCTGCATAAACTCTGATACAATAGATTTTTCATCTTCTTCACTTACAAAAGTAAGTTCACTTAAAGTTGATTTTCCACCTAAATTATTAACTTCCTCTCGAAGATTCTTTAGAATTTCAAATAATTTATCTTCATAAGGCAATAAAGCAACTCCCTGCTGCAAATAAACAGCTCCTATTTCTTTGATTTTTCTCCAAATATACACTCTATTTTTAGAAGTATTACTTGGAACTTTATATGTAAGAGATAAAAACTTTATACTCATAGTTCACCATCCTATCTAATAATCAAAAAAGTTTATTTAACTTATAAATGAATTATTCTAAACATATAATTCATTTACATCTCCAGAAGCTCCAACTGACTTTTTACTCTATCTTTTACAAGATTTAAAAATACTTCTGGTCCTAATACTTTTATAACTGGACCAAAGGATAATATTCTTATTAAAAGCTCCTTTTCATCCTGTTTGTCATAATATATATAGCTTATATACTTATCTGTTTCTTCATCATATTCTGTTCTTTTTTCATAACTTGCGAAATGCAGCATACATCTTTCCAATGCATTTCTTTCTTTCGATATTTCAATAACAACGGGCTCTGTACATTTGCTCTGATTTATGTATTTATAAAGCTCTTCTATATCACCTGTAAACTTTTCATTGGAAGATTCTATGCTAGATATCCTAGCTATATTTATAATTGCTCTAGTTACAATTTTATTGTATCTTATTCTAACTGTATATACTCTAAATTTATCATTCTTGCTTGAATACTGAATTTTTAAAGGAATATAGCTTCCTATGATAAAACCTCTTTTTCTATTTTCGAAGCATATTGTAATGACTCTTTTATCCTTTAAGGCCTCAAGAAGCATACGAAAATTTCTAATATAATTTTCATCCCCATAGTTATCACCATCTAAAAACATATCATAATAATAAAAATCGTTAACATCAAATAGCGGCTCTACATCCTTTAAATATTGTCTTAAATGCAAAATTTCCTGCTGCTTCAAAAAAAGAACTATACGCTTATCTGATAGTATAGCTTTTAACCAGGATTTTTCAAGTAGTGTCAAAGGTCGTTTAACTTCTCCATTTAATTTTGATATGTATTTACCATTTTTCTCATCTAAAAGCTGCCAATCTCCATGAATAAGTTTTGGAAGTATATAAAGAGCACTTTCAGAAAAGCCATTATTATTAATAATACTAGTTATTATTTCTTGTGTTACAGGTTCTTTAGATGCTGTATTTAAAATCTTTTCAATAACCTTATAATAACAACTATAAATTTCAGAAAATAACTCCATTATTACTCTTCCTTTCCCAAATACATATCCTTCATTCTCTTCATATCATTACAAAACCTATTTGTTACAAATTCATTTGCGCCTTCTACAGATATAATTCTTCCAGTAAAACTTTTAACCCAAGACATTATTTCATTTGTATCAAATATTTCCTTAGAATATATATAAATATTCTTGTCCACCTTTTCTAATTTACCTCCTCTTCCTTCTCTATTTATACGGTTTATAATATAATTTTCTTTTTCCTCGTCAATATAAAGTTTTACAAAAATCTTTTCTTCTCTATCTTCACCTCCAAAGGATACTCCCCAGCATTTATCTAAATTTCTTTCCAGCTTATCTTTTAGAAATTCATAATTGCTGCATACATCTAAAATTTTTACACACTTTACATAATCCAATCTATAATTTACAAATCGCTTTCTATTTTCATTATAAATGTTAATATACCTTCTACCAGTTTGAGTACTTACAAATATTTTTAAAGGTACTCCTTCATAAACGTTCTTATTTATAAGCCTCTTACTTTCATTAATAAAACGGATTATTCTTTTTTCTTTTATCGCCTTTAGTATACTTAAGAGTACATTATCCTCTAAAGTATGTACTAAAAAATGATGCTTAAAACTAAAAATATTATTTTTCTTATCTTCATTGTTAAGAAGATAGTTTCCTACAACTCCAAAAGGTGCTGCTTCCTGATAATACATTAATGCATCAACTATATCTTCATAATTAGTAAGAATTGTTTTTAAGTAATCTTCTGTTAAACTATAATAAAAGGTCTTTCCATTTTTAGAAACTGTTAAAAATCCTTCCTTAACATATTCTTTTACTTTAATTCTTACAGTTTGGACATCAAAGCATATTAAGCTTTTCTCGCAAATTTCATTAGTTATTTCCTCTATACTAAGGTAAGTTCTTCTTTTTAACAAATCTAATATGTAAAAATGCAGCATTATATCATTAGCAGTGAAGCTTTTTGATCTCCAAGCAGAATAGAGAGGGTTTTCAGTAATACTTGAACTATCAAGGGATATAAAAACCTTTTTACCTCTCCTTGAATTATCCCATTTTATATAATCTCCCAAATAACTTTCAATTCTACGCCTTTCATTGTCATAGGTTCGTGAACTTTTCTGTTTAAAATCATTTCTTGCTTTAAAACCATATATATAAAAATCACGCATATAATCTCTAATCTTCTCAAAATTTTTAATAAGCTCCGAAAACTCTGCCATAATGCTTCCCTGCCTTTTTTCTTATGCAATTATTGATTCAAATTTACTTTCACTGTATTTTACCAATTATTTGTGAAAAAATCAATTCTTAGAATTAATCCATATGAAATAAAATAGCTATAAATTAAGTTAATATATTTATTTTTAACTAAATGGCATCAACATAATTTACCTTATTACTTATGGCAAAACATATAAGCATCTTTATTCTACCATTTTTTGTATATCTAACTTCGCAACTTTTTTTATATGAACGATAAAAAAACAAGTGGTAATATTTATATATAATTTACATTACAGTTTAATAAATGAAAAAGGAGAATTCACATGTTTACTATTTATAATGAAAAAACTAAAAAACCAATAAAAATATGGCTTAAAAATGAAAGTACTATTGAAGAAAGTTGTTTAGAACAAATATATAATCTTTCAAAATTACCTTTTATTTATAAATGGGTATCAATTATGCCTGATACTCACACTGGAAAAGGAATGCCTATTGGTGGAGTAATTGCTACAGAAGATGTTGTTATTCCTAATGCAGTAGGTGTTGATATAGGATGTGGTATGGGCTTTGTAAAAACTAATATTAAAGTATCAGATATTAGATCCATAAATACTGCAAATGGTTCTCTTATACAAAACATTGTTGGTGATATTTTAAGAAATATACCTGTTAACTTCAAAAAACATAAAACTGCTCAAAGTTGCTATACACTTGATCGAGCTAAGCTAGAACTTGATAAATATGAATCCTATAAAATACTTTTAGAGGAAATTGAAGCTGGATATTTTCAAATAGGCACTTTAGGTGGTGGTAATCATTTCATTGAACTTCAGGAGGATGAAGAAGGTTATCTATGTATTATGTTACATTCTGGAAGTCGTCATTTTGGAAAACAAGTATGTGATTACTTTAATAATATAGCAGAAGAGCTTAACAAAAAGTGGTATTCCACTGTACCTTCTGAGTATAAATTAGCCTTTCTACCTGTAGATACAAAGGAAGGTAAGGGATATATCAACTGGATGAACTTGTCTCTTGATTTTGCTTATGAAAACAGAGCAAAAATGCTTGTAGTAGTAAAGGAAATTTTAGAAAAGTGGGTTACTAAATATATTAAAATTAATATTGAATACTCCAATGAAATTAACTGTCACCATAATTATGCAAGCCTTGAAAATCACTATAATAAAAATCTTTGGATTCACAGAAAAGGTGCAACTCGTGCTAATAAAGGTGAACTTGCTGTTATTCCTGGTGCTATGGGGTCTTATAGTTATGTTGTTGCTGGAGCTGGAAATGCTGAAAGCTTTTCTTCCTCTTCTCATGGTGCTGGTAGACTATATTCAAGAACTGCTGCTATGAATAATTTTTCTACAGAACAAGTTGTATTGGACTTAAAGCAGCAAGGTGTAGTTCTTGGTAAAAATAACAAAAAAGATGTAGCTGAAGAAAGTCGCTTTGCTTATAAGAATATCGATGAAGTTATGGAAAACCAAAGAGACTTGGTGATTCCTGTAAAAAAACTTAAAACTATTGGTGTAGTTAAAGGATAACATATAAAAAATAAAACATTTTAAAATTAAAGGAGAGAAAAATGAATATAGATAATTTAAATTTTACTAGTACTATAGATATTGAAAACCGTAAAAATGATAACTACAAAGAATTCCTTGATGCAATTAAAAATCACTTTAATTTAATAATTAAAAATAATACATCATTATTTACTACAAATTCAAAAGGTTTATTTGATATATTTTTAGATAACTTACCACAAGAAGCAAGACAACACTATAACTGTAATTCCTGCAAAAACTTTGTTGAAAGTTATGGTGGATTAGTTACCATTGCCAATAATGGAGAAATTATATCAGCCTTATGGGGAGAAGTTCCAGAATTTTTTACTCCTTCAGTGAAAGCTATGAAAAACATTGTTCTTAAATCAAAAGTTAATGGAGTTTTTTTATCAGAAAATGCAATTTTAGGCAAACCAGTTACAGGAATATGGAATCATATGTCAGTTACACTACCAGAAGAAATAACTTACCATTCAAAATTAATAAATGCTAATCAAGCTATGGCAGAAAAATTAGAGGATTTCAAAACCTTAAACAGAGGTTTAGTAGAGTATCCTCTAGAAGCTGTAGAACAAGCAGTAACCCTTTTAAAAACTGAATCATTATATAGATCCGAAAAATGCTTAGGTGTTGCTGAATGGTTAAAAAATTTACATATTAAGTGTTCTAATACTAAAAATAGTTGTATAAAAGATAATATAGTATGGCTTGCAGTTGCAACAGCACCAACAGGTTTTTGTCATGTTAAAAGTTCAATGATAGGTACATTATTAGATGATATAGTCAGTGGATTAGATTTTGATTTGATTAGCCATAGATTTGCTGAAAAAATGCATCCTTTGAAATATCAACGTCCACAAGCAGCACCATCAGCTGGAAATATAGCACAAGCTGAAAAAATTGTAGAAAAGTTAGGAATTCAAAAATCCTTAGTTCGTAGATTTGCTAGATTAGATGAACTTAATACATTGTGGAAACCAACAAATAAAGAGAAACAAGAAAAAAAACTAGGACTATTTTCACACATTATACCTAAAAATAAAGAGAAACATTCAAAAATAGATATACCACCAATTACAATGACCTGGAAAAAGTTTTCTGAAACAGTTCTTCCTTATGCAGAAAGTATAGAATACCTTGTTAAAGGTGGAACTGATAGTTTTTCTGCTATTCTTACAGCATCTTACGATGATGCTCCTCCTGTATTGCAATGGGACATGGAAGAACAAAGAAATCCTTTTTCATGGTATGTATATGTTAATGGATCACTTTGTAGTAGTTGGGGACTCTCTACAGGCTACTGTAGGGTAACCGGAATTTGTCTTCAACCTTCTATGTGGTATGACAATTTTGAATATCAAGGCAAAGCTGTATTCTTTATATTACAAGGAGCAAAAGATAATAAATTTGAAGACTCAGGTAACTGTTTATTTCCTAGCATGTTAAAATCCGAGCTACACCAAGTACGTTCAACTATTGAAGCATATTCTAAAACTGCAACTATTGAAGGTTATAATGAAGCTTCAGCATGTGGCATTAGATTACAATATGGTGATAACTGGAACACTACATTTAGAGTTACAACAAATGTAGGAACTGCCACATATAAACTTGATAGATGGGACTAAAACATTATACTATGTATTAAAAAGGATGACATACTAATTCTTTTTAATACATAGTATCCATAATTTATTTAATATCTGATTTATTAAATACATAAATACCTACTACTGTAGTTACTACTATAATTAATACTGATATAAGCATTGCTTGTAAAATTTGAGCTGTTGTAGCTTTATCTGATAGTACAATACCTGGTTGTGCAAATATACTTTTATAGAAAATCCATTCCAATGACGGTTTTTGAACAGATATTACATCAAAAATTCTATTAATAAAATCTAAAAATACAATTATAATAATAGTAATATTGGCATTCCTAGATATAAATGCTATTAAAACAGAAATGCTTCCTATAGCTGTGTATATAATTAATATCATAAAAAACAATTTCATTAAAAATGCCATAGAATAAAAGTTAAATATTTCTCCATATCCATTTACTTTTGTATTTATAAAAGATAATATTAATGCTGGTATAAACGTGATAACTATAATACCTATGTAATAAACTATACTTTTTGATACAAAAATATTAATTCTTTTATGTCCATAAGAAATTAAATTTTTAATATATCCTGAAGTAAACTCTGTAACTATATAGTCAGAGGCAAAAATTCCTATTAAAATATCTAAGGCTAATGAACTTTGTACTGAAATTATAAATGTAAATGCTTGTTTTCCACTCATCAATTTAAAATTTTCTGAAAATGCATAAACTACAATACCTTGAAGTAAATTTAAAAACATAGTTAAATAAAACATTTTTGAAGTTTTTAATTTATAAAATTCTACCTTCAACAAATTAGACATTTTCTAACCCTCCTATAACTTCAGAAAAATATGTTTCTAAATCTTCCCCCATGGGCATTATTTGTTCTACTGTAACTCCTTCTTTTACAAGAATCTCTGTTACTTTTCCTGATTCTTCTATATAATCGTATAATTTAATAACATTGCCAGGAAAAACGTTATAATTTAATGTGTTCAATTTCTTATTTAATATGACAGCAGCATTAGCTGCATTATCAACTTTAATGTGAATAAATTTTTTACATCTATCATTTAATTCATCTATAGTTATTTCTTCTATTAGTTTGCCTTTATGAATTATTCCATAATGATTTGCAATATGATAAAGTTCTCCTAATATGTGGCTAGAAATAAGCATTGTAACTCCATATTCTTCATTTAATCTCTTTAATAATTCACGTATTTCAATTATTCTGATTGGATCTAGCGCATTAATAGGTTCATCTAAAATTAAAAATTCTGGTTCACCAAGTAATGCCATTGCTATTCCTAATATCTGTTTAGTCCCTAAAGACAATGTTTTTACTTTTTTATCCTTTATGTCATTTAATCCCACCATATCCAGTACTTTTTCTATACAATCTTCTCCTGGTATACCTTTTTGAATTCTATTAATATGAATATTTTCATAAACCGTTTTATTTTCATAAAGTGCTGGAGTCTCTATAATAGCACCTATTCTTTTTCTACTATTCTCTATTTTATCTTTTTCATGTTCACCAAATAGTTCAATGCTGCCGCTATCTTCTGACACAAGTCCTGTTATAATTCTTATTAATGTACTTTTTCCTGCTCCATTCAACCCAATAAGGCCATATATTTGTCCCTTTTTTATTGTCATAGTTACATTATTAAGCACATTAGTATTTTTATATTTTTTAGTAACCTTGCTAATCTTCAAAATTGAACTATCCATGTTATAAGATTCCTCCACAAATTTTCTAGTTTTATAAACAAATACATTATTGGCAATCTATCCTTTACCTAACCAACATAAAAATTATACCACTTGTTTGTTATTACTCAACCAATATTTTTCATTTGGAAAAAACGCACTTATAATTTCAATGATTGTTTTACATAATAAGCAATTTACAATACAATATAATCTATCAGCGTCTATATATCTTTTCTATTAATTACAACACACGCTGCTACTAAAAATAATACTCCACAGCATATCATAATAATAGATTGATTCACAGTATACCCTCCACTATAAAATCCAGTATTAGCTATATAAAAAGGTAAACTTTTTATAACATGCTTTACAGCTTCACTTCTACCAGGTCCTAAAGCTTGGTTTAAAAGTGCTAATATCAAATCAAAATACAGCACATAACCGATAATTCCAGCAAGTAAAAAATTAGAACTAAAAACCGAAACTAATAATTCAAAAGTACCTAAAGTAAATGCAAAGACAATAAATGCACATAAATTATTAAGCAGCATTTTTGAATTAAAAGTATTGCAGGCAATTGATAAAATTTCATAAAATATAAAGCATACTATAGCTGCAATTATAAAGCTGCTCAATTTAGAAAACATTATTTCTATTCTACTGAATATACCTGTAAATATCATCTTATCTGTTTTATTTGAAAATTCCTGTGTTAATGAAAAGCTAAAAATAACTAAAAGTATATACGATATTATCTGCAGCATCATTTTAGGCATTGCTATCACTTCACCTTTTGCACAAATCAAAAACAAAATACAAGCTACAACAAATAAAGAAATTATTAAATTCTTAAAAAAACCTTTTTTTCTTATATCTAATGTAATAAGCTTTAAAACTCGTTCCAAAATAATCACCTTCTCCTATTATTTAATTTCTCTTTTGTTAATAATGAGTGTAGACAGAATACAAAATATCACTGCCCAAATTATATTTATTAGTACTGATTGCATACTAAAACATCCTTGCATTAATGCTATTGTATTATAAAATGGTGTTTTCATATAAGTAGAAAATTTACTTATTAATTCTGGATGATTTCCAATTATAACTGTAATAGCTGAACTATAAAAATTTATCAAACTAAGTATCATTATAAAAAATAAAATTAATTTGCTTTCACTAAATACTATAGAAATTATCAAAAGCATAAGAGCTCCCATGGAAAATGCTATAATAATATAAGTGATAAATAGTTGTAGATGATTAAATGCTAAAAAGCCATTGATTCCTATCTTCTTATACAAAATAAGTGATGCTAATATATTATTCACTTCAACTATTATAGAGAAAATAATTCCCCATATAATTAAACCTATTGATTTTGAAATCATTATTTCCGTTCTACTAAAAACCCCTGTAAAAACAGTTTTAATGCAATTAGATTTTATATCATTTCTTAAAATTGAAACTGCTGCATACAATATCATTACATACAGAAAACGTCCAAATTCAAAATCATAATCCATAAGTCCATATAATTTAGGACGTACAAAACAAATCCATAACATTGAATAAGCAAAAGCTGCAATTATTCCTAACAAAAATTCTTTTGAATATGCTGTATTTTTAACATTGAGCCAGGACATTTTTAATAGCTTATGCATTCTTTTCCACCCCCATAGTTTTTAAGTATTTTTCTTCTAAGCTTTCTTTTATTTCATATACGCCTCTAAGTGGTATGTTTTCTTTGCCTATACTTGAAACTAAATTTTCTAGTTCATTAAGCTTTAATTTGGCTTCAATTTTATCTTCACTTAGTACTTTGTACTCCAAATTTTTATCATTAAAAAATTTCTTTAATTCTTCTAATTTACTTGTTACAAAAGCAACAAGTGCAGTATCTCTCTCACTTTTCTTTAAGCTTTCAACCTTAATTATTTTTCCCTGCTGTATAAATGCAACTTTATCACACATTAATTCTATTTCAGAAAGAATATGACTGGATATAAGCACTGTTGTATGCTTTTCCTTTGCTATATATTTTATAAACTCTCTAAGCTGAGGTACTATAGCAGGATCTAGTCCATTAGTTGGCTCATCTAATATTAATATAGGTGGATATGATAAAACTGCTTGAGCTATTCCAATTCTTTGTTTCATTCCTAAAGAATAATTCTTTGCTTTTTTATTTACATAACTTTCAATACCTAATCTTTTAACTATTTCATTAATTTCTCCTTTATCTTTAAGACCTGATATTTCAGAGAAAAATAATAAGTTTTCATACCCTGTTAATTCTGGATAAAAACCAGGTGTTTCTATTACACAACCTATCTGTTTTGTATCATGTCTTTTATTATTTTTTATATTTTCATCATTTATATAAACATCTCCATCATACTTCTTAATGAGCTTAGTGATAATTTTCATAAGTGTGGTCTTTCCCGCACCATTGGGTCCTATAAGTCCAATAACTTCTCCTTCTTCTAGTGACAAAGTAACATTATCAAGAACTGTTTGTTTTCCATAAACCTTAGTTACATTATTAATTTTCAAAACTTCCTTCATAAAAAATCTCCTCCAAAATCTATATTTAGACAAATGTATTAACTACTTTGTCTCCATCTCAACCAACCTGTTGATATCATTGTATAATTCAGCATGTAAGAAAACTTAAAGAACTCCTTAAGAAAACCTTAAGTTTTAATATTAGGCATAAAAAATAGCTGCATTTCTGCAGCTATCTTTGAACTTGTTCTTTAGATTTTCTAGAGTATCCATCAAAAATCATTATGGATTTAAAAATACCTATTATAAATAATACTATGGAAACTAATATAAGGAAAAGAGAAATATCTGGTGAAAAAATAATAAGAGCTTTCCATGTAGCACCAGTCATGGCAGGTCCTTTTAAAACCAAAGTAATTGGCAATATTATATTTATGATTAGAGTAAAGATTATGTTAAAAGTAAATCTAATATCACTCTTTAAAATCCTACTTTTAAAATTTCTAAGTCTTATAGCTGATATTACTAGCAAAATTGCTATAATAATATAAACCATGTCTATTATTAGTAAAATAGTACCTACATTTTGGGATTTAGAAGGTTGTTCATTAGTTACAATTTTTAGAGCACCTGGAGCAATCTCACCTGCAGTTATAAAACCTCCTACATCATCCATTTCAATTACTGCAACTTTTTCATCAGGCTTAATAACAGCATGAACATGATAATTAGATGTTTCTCCTGTATGTTCAATGAGATCAATTTTACCTTTTTTAAAATTCACTCCCCATCCCATAGCATATTTAACTTCGTTCGCATCTGTACCCATAGGAACAAGAGCTTTAACTGAAGGTGTTAGAAGAGTTTTAATTCCTTCAGGTGATAGTATGGATACATCTTTATATTTTCCATCACACATAATTGCAGACAAATAATTGCACATATCCTCTGCACAACTTATTATGTGTCCACTTGGTGCATTACCTTCAAAATAAGGCAAATCCGCTTTAACTGGAAAACCAAACCAAGTCCTATACCCAGCTGCAAGATCATTTTGCATAGCTTCTTTTTTTGAAACATAACTGTGTTTCATTTCAAGTGGTATAAAAACATTCTTTTCTATATATTCTTTGTAGGACTGTCCTGAAACTACCTGTACAATTTCACCCAATATATTATAATTTGCATTTGAATATAGAAACTCAGTTCCCGGAGGATTTACAAGCTTTAAGTTATTTAACTTTTCTTTTACTACCTGTTCAATTGTAACATCAGCTTTTGCATCATTATCATAAAAAGGTGGTACACCACTATTTTGATTTAAAAGCTGCCTCACAGTTATTACTGCGGACTGATTTTTGTAATAAGCTTTAAACCAAGGTAAATATTTATTCACAGGAGTATCCAGATCAATTAGCCCCTTTTCTTTAAGCTGCATTACTGCAAGAGCAGTAATTGATTTAGATACTGAACCAATTTCAAAGGGTGTCTGGCCTGTTACACTTTTTCCTGTATCCGCATTTCCATAACCTTTTAAATAAACAATCTTATTATCTTTTACAATTCCTATTGAAAGTCCTTTTATATGAGTCTGTTTCATTTGATCTGTAACATAATTATCAATTTTGTCACTACTTATAGCAGAACAATTTAGAGGTAAAACACCAACTAAAATTAAACTCATTAGTAAACCTACAATAGTTTTTTTTATATATTTAATCATAATATAAAAACCTTGCTTTCTTAATATTTTTAGATATTCTATTTACATATATAATGCAATATTATCAATCTAATATTCAATAAATTGGGTACATTTATAGTTTGTCTTCAACTATGCTTTAAACTATATACTTCTTTACATCTCTAATCTGTATTATATTCATAAAAATTTCCTCCTTATATTATCCTGTAAGAATTCTTACAGTCTCTTAAATTTAACTTCAATTAGATTGTACTTTTATGGTATTAATCTGGATTTAAAATCATCTTAACTTCATCTTAAGTTTTCTTTGCCTAAACTATTTAAGCTCAATTAATTACATAAACAAAAAGATAGCAAACCCTTATTAAAAGTCTTTACTATCTTTTTTTAATCCATTTTTTAGCTAATTAATTGCCTTAGATTGTGATATATTGTCTATAAATATCATTCCATCATAAGAATTTAAAGGAACTTGAGGCGCAAAGGAACCAATAGGATTATATTTTGAATATTCAGCACCAATAGCATGTATTAACTTTAAGTTTGATAACCACTGCTTTATACCTTTATCTTGAGCTACAGAATTAAAATCCATAAAGTATAAAGGTATATTTAAATTATGAAGATTATAAGCAAATGTAAAAGATGAAGAATTTTTTATAGTAAATTCCTTAATGTGTGTACTTTTGCTGTTGCTCATTGGGTATGCTCTAAAATTTCCTTTATAAAATTCCATTCCTATAACATATATATCATTATTAAACATGTTTTTTAAATGTGATCCCATGGAAGTATAATTTGGCATTTCTTTAGTTACATGTCCATTATGCGCCCAAAGCATGATTTTATCATTTCCAAACTGTTTTTCATAATCTAAAATCCATTTAACATTTTCAGCCATATACTTATCTCTAGTATTAGTATACCCCATTCCAGCTTGGGATTTTACTTGCAAGCATTTATAGATATTGTTTAAATCTTGATAAGCCATTTTATATTCACTATCAGAAGACTTTGAAATATACTGCTCTTTATTTTTATCAACATCACTTAATAATTCCTTAATATTGTTTTTTACACTTGCTAATTTGTCTTTTCCAAGTGAAGATAAATTATCATCATTAAACTTACTAAATACACTTTCATATTTATTAATTGAATTACCATCCACTACTTTTAAATAATCTAAAACTTTTTCTTTTTCAATCTTTGTAGATTGAACATCAAAGCCATAAAACTTTATTTTTGTTTTATTATTATCATTTCTATTATAATTTCTCATCCACTCTATCATGCTGGATACTTCTTCAGTTTTCCATGTCCAGTATTTTAAAGCTTTAACGGCATCATTAACATTTCCTTTTCCATAAAGTACATAATCATTAACTACCTGTGCATCTCCAAAACCTGCTTCTATACCAAATAATCTATATCCCATTTTTGTAACTAAAAATTCTAACATACGATGTTTCATTTGAAAAAATTCTTTTGTACCATGTATAGCTTCTCCTACAGATACAATTTTTTTATCTTTTAACACACTTTCAAGAGGTTTTAAATCTTCAAACCCACTTTCTGCTTTTACTGTTTTTAAAGGTATTACTTTATTTTTTAATACCTCAGCACGCTTTGATTCTGAAATTTTATTCATACCTAAAGCAGCAGCTGCAATTAAAATTAAAACTCCAAATATACATATCAACACTTTCATTAATTTGCTTTTTATCTTCATAATTTTTCCTCCTATAATAAACTTGTATTATAAATTAACTTAAGCTTATTCTATAAATTGGAACTAAAAAAAACTTAAAGAACTCCTTAAGAAAACCTTAATTTTGTCCTTTAAGTTTATGACAGTTCTCATCCAACTAAGCATAATTTTTTATAATAAATTCTATTTGAGTATAGAATAATATATTATATCAAAAGAAAGGAGTGAAACTAATGGAACTAATTAAATTAGGAAGTATCGCACCAAACTTTTCATTAGAAGATAATCATGATAAAATTATTAATTTATCAAATTATAGAGGTAAGAAAGTTTTGCTTTCCTGGCATCCACTTGCATGGACACCAGTTTGCACAGATCAAATGAGGTCTATAGAAAATAACTGGGATAATCTTCAAAGTCTTAATACAATAGCATTTGGCCTTAGTGTTGATGCTCAGCCTTGCAAAAAAGCATGGGCAACTGCTATTGTCCTTAATAATTTAAGTATTCTTGCAGACTTCTGGCCTCATGGAAAGGTTGCACAGGATTATGGATTATTTATTGAAAATGATGGTATATCTGAAAGAGCTAATATTATAATAGATGAGAATGGAATTGTTAAATGGGTTAAAGTTTACCCTATGAGTCAACTTCCTGACATAAATGAAGTTTTTCAAGCATTATCTAATATATAAATAACACATAATACGTAAACATACTCATGCCTATACTAAATAAGCATGAGTATGTTCATTAAATTTACTATTTATTGTTTATATAATTTTATATCCCATTCCCCATATGGTTTCTATATATTCTTCTTTTGGATTAGCTTTTTGTAACTTGCTTCTTAAATTGCTCATATGGACATTTACTGTATTATCATCACCAAGATATTCTTCTCCCCACACACTTTCAAACAAATTTGCCTTTGAAAATACCTTTTTAGGATGGGTTAAAAGCAGTTCAAGTATTTCAAACTCTCTTGCAGTAAAAGCTATATTTTTACCATTTACACAAACTTCTTTAGTTTCTTTATTTAAAACTATGTCTTTATAAATCAAATTTTCATTTGCACTGATATTATTATTGTTAAATTTCACATACCTTCTTAAGTTTGAATAAACTCTAGCACATACTTCTTCTATATCAAAAGGTTTAGTAATATAATCATCTGCTCCTAAATTAAGCAATTCTATTTTATCCTTTTTATCAATTTTAGCTGAAATTACAATTACAGGCATTTCCTTAGTCTTTCTTATATTTTTAATCAATTCCTCTCCTGTAATTCCAGGAAGCATCAAATCCAATATTACCAGTTGAAAATCTTTGGCTTCAATATGCAACATAGCTTCTGTACCAGAATAAGCTTGTACTACATTGTATCCCTTTTTCTCCATTAATCTTGCAAGTAAAGTATTTATACCATTATCATCTTCTACTATTAATATGTTAATATTTTCATTCATAGTTTAAACCCTCACATTAAATAAAATATATGTAACATTATAACATAAATTTTATTTAATTTAACTGTTCTTTATTTCTTTTACTTCATCAAATAGTCTGCAACAAAAGTTTATGTTTCTTATAAAATTACCAAATGAAACATATCTTTTTGTTTTCTTATTTTCCTATTTTATAAATCACCTTATATTTATGCAAATCTTAAACAATTTTACTTAAAACCACTATTTGAATGTGAATTGTGCACACATTATTAGTGAATATGGACAGTTCTAAAATTTTCCACCATTTAATAGTTTATATATTAATAAGTTATTATATTTTTTATTTGTATAAGGGGTGAATAAATATGAAATTTAGTGCAATTGAATGTTTCGCCATAGTAATGGCATTTCTATTCATTGGCGAAGCAGTATCCACTAAAACAAAAGCTTATGTTCCTTCTGTATTTTTATCAGCGGTATTATTTATGATAGGATTTTGGACTTTTGTACCTAAAGATGTAGTGTCTCAAGCTTCTTTTGGTACTAATTTTGTATCTGTATGCATGAGCTTACTTCTAGTACATCTTGGTACTCTTATGAGTTTGAAAAAGCTTATAGAACAATGGAAGGCTGTTTTAATTGCAGTATGCGGCATATGTGGAACTGTTTTTATGACTATGACCATAGGTAGATTTTTCTTTGATTGGCACATAGTTGTAGCCGCTACGCCTCCTCTAACTGGAGGAATAGTAGCAGCACTTCTAATGTCTGAAGCATTAAAATCAAAAGGGCTTATGGCACTTGCTGCACTACCAATAGCAATGTTTATAACTCACAGTTTTTTCGGATATCCTCTAACTTCTTGGTGTCTTAAAAGAGAAGGTAAAAGATTACTTGAGGACTTCAGAAAAAATGGTGCTAATGAAACAGAACTTAAAAATAGTAAACAACTAACTGAAAACAGTGTATGTAAGAAACTTATACCACCTGTTCCTGAAAATTATAGAACAACAAGTTTGATACTTTTCAAGGTGATGCTTGTTGCAATTTTGGCAAGTTGGGTCTCGGGACTTACTCATGGTGCTGTAAATCAGTATATTGTATGTTTAGTATTTGGTGTTATATTTTGTGAAATTGGATTTCTTGAAGAAAGTGCTCTTGTTACAGCTGGAGTTTTTTCATGGCTTATATCTGGTTTATTAGCTTATGTATTTGCAGGACTTTCAGCTGTTGGACCAGCTCAACTTGTAAAAATGCTGATACCAATAGTTACTTTAATAGTTTTAGGTATTTTGGGTATGTTCATAATGTCAATGATAATTGGAAAATTTTTTGGTTTTACAAAGGAAATGGGATTTGCTTGTGCTCTTACATCATTATTTGGTTTTCCTGCAGATTATATTATAACTAATGAAGTATGTGAATCAGTGAGTAAAACTGAAGATGAACGACTTTATGTTGTGGACATACTTCTTCCACGAATGCTTGTAGGTGGTTTTGCAACAGTATCTATAGCATCCGTTATCATAGCAAGCATATTTATAAATTTACTATAAATAATTTGTTAATTATAAAATTTTAAACAGGAGGCGTATTATATTGAATACTGATATGCTTAAAAAGGCTAAAGAAATACAGGATTGGGTAGTTAAATTTAGAAGGGACTTTCATAAACATCCAGAACAATCTTTTAAAGAATTTCGAACTTCTAAAATTGTAAGTGAAGAACTTACGAAAATGGGAATTAAAGTAGAACATATTGGCGAAACTGGAATTGTTGGAATACTTGAAGGGGCATGTATTGGAAAAGTTATTGCTCTTAGAGCTGATATGGATGCACTTTCCGTAACAGAAGATACAGGATTACCCTTTGCTTCAGAAAATGTTGGATTCATGCATGCTTGTGGTCATGATTGCCATACTTCCATGCTTTTAGGTGCAGCAAAACTTTTATCGGAAATGAAAGAACAACTTAATGGTACTGTTAAATTTATATTCCAACCTGCTGAAGAAGTTGCTGCTGGTGCAAAAAAGCTAGTAGAAGGTGGAGTATTAAAAAATCCTAATGTTGATTTTATATTTGGTATGCATATATGGTCTGATATTCCTGTGGGAAAAGTAGTGCTCAAAGAAGGACCTTTTATGGCAAGTGGAGATATATGGGATCTTACAATAAAAGGTAAATCCTGTCATGGCTCATCACCTTGGCAAGGTGTTGATGCTATTGTATGTGCTTCAGCTGTAATAAACGGAATTCAATCTATTGTCAGTAGAATTAATGATGTCAGATCACCAATAGTTATAAATGTAGGTACTATTCATGGTGGAGAAAGGTTTAATGTTACACCTGGGTCTGTTAAAATGGAAGGAATGAATAGAGCTTTCAGCACATATACCAGAAAGAAAATTCCTGAATGGGTTGAAAAGATAGTAAAAAGTACCTGTGAAGCATATGGCTGTGATTATGAATATAACTATAATTTCATATGTGCAACAACTACAAATGACGAAAAATGTACCAAATTTGCTAAAAAGTCTATTGAAAAATTCCTTGGTGAAGATAAAATAATGTCTTGCGAGAAAATAATGGGTTCTGAAGATATGTCAGAATATCTAGAACACATACCAGGTACCTTAATGCTGCTTGGCGGACGAAATGAAGCAAAAAATTGTTGCTATTCACATCACTCAAATCATTTTAACGTTGATGAGGATGCACTTCCAATCGGTGTTGCTTGCTATGCTCAAATTGCTGTTGACTACCTATGTAAATAACTGCTTTTATAAGAAGAACGCACTTTAAAGATGTGCGTTCTTTTTCATTCTTGCAAGTTCCATATACTTTGACAATGTAATCTTTTTTTATTTATCATGAAGTAATTTAATTTGATTAATTCCATTTAATATATGCATATAAGAATCCGCTTTCTTTTGTATATCTAATATCAATTCTTCAAGTTCTTCATTTTCTTTTTTAGATTTGTTTACAATATTAGTTAAAGTAGATGCTATTTGTTGAATTCCACCTAAATTTTGTTCTTGAGAATCCTTTACTACTTCTACATGCTTGTATACTTTGGATTCTGAATTAATTATATTATCTAAAAGATCTTTAGAATTTTTTATGATGCTTTCAGTTTTTGATATAGTCTTCCCACCTTCATTAGATTTGTTATTTATCAGCTGTATAGTTTCAGTCATTTCTTTTAAAGCTTCCATAATGTACTTTGCATTTTTTTGAGTATCTATGGACATCTTTTTTATTTCATTTGCAACCACAGAAAATCCTTTTCCAGCCTCACCAGCTCTTGCTGCTTCAATAGCGGCATTTAGTGATAATAAGTTAGTTTGATTTGCAATATTTGTAATTATAGATGCAAAACCTTCTATATTTTTATAATGAGATTGTAATTCTACAAACAATTTAAAAAATTCCTCAAAAACCTTTGAAACACTATTAACTTGATTTATTAAATCATAAAAATCATTTTTAGCACCATCTATTTCTTTTAGTGAATCTTTTAAACTTACAAATACTTCATCTACAAGCTTTGTTGTTTTTTCACTATTTTGAGATAAAGAATCCAGATAATCATTTACCTTTTCAGTTTGATTAGTAGTATACTCTGTACCTTCAAGCAATTCATTAAGTCCATATGTTATGTTTCCTTCTTTTTTCAATAAATCCTGTATATTTATATCAACTTCATTAGTTAACTCATTAACTTCATTTGCATATTTAAAACATTGCATGGAATCTTCTTGTTTCATATCGATAACTTCTTTATTTTCTTGCTTTTTATCTCTTACATTTAATTTTAACATTATACTCCCCCCACCATTATTGAACTAATAACATTACCATAGTTTGATTTGAATGCATTTTATAAAATTGTTCACCATAGCTAACAAATCCAGTTGTATTGGAACATGCTTTAAGTATTTCTCTATCAATATCCTTCCAAATGCCCTCTTGCTGAAACTTTAAACTTCTCAATATACAATTTATAACTATAGCAAAGCTCGGTTTAAATGGTAGTTTACTAGTTGTCTTTCTTACTTGTTCAATTGGGTCTACTGCTTTTAAAACCTGAACAAATGTATTTGGTATTAGCTGAGAATAAAAAGTTATAGATTTATCATTATTTACTTTCATAGGTGAAGCAATATATATATCTTCTCTATAGATTTTTCCCAAAGGATTATTCATAAAAAATTTTGAAAGCTCTGATTCCTTAATTCCTAAAACTCTTGCATATTCTGTTGCAGCTGGCTTGTTGTTAAATGTTTTTACAGTTCTACTGATAATATCTGCTTCAGTTATCAATAATTTATTTTTAGTTGGAGCATATATATTTTCTTTAATAAGATAAGTTTTATGTTTTGAATTGAAAAATAATATAGCACTATAAACTCTTCTATTTCCTATATAAATTAGTGTCTCGCTAAATTTAAGATTATCTCCAGCACTTCCACCTATTATTTTAAAAGAATCCTCCATAAAATAAAAAGTAGTCAATATAGTTTCTTCCATTCCTGATAATCCATCACAGAGCAAAAGTGCAAATGCATCTTTATTATCTTTAACTTTTCTGTAACCTTCTTTTAGCTTTTCTAAACTTATTATAGGTGGGTATGCTATTTCAATTATTTCTCCCTCATTAGCATCATATTCAAAACCTGTTATCGCACCATTTTTATATCCTTCATTGGTATATTCCCCTGATGTAGAACAAAGTACAACATTATTTAAGCATGCTGAAGAAAGCTTTTTTACCTTTTCAACATCAGTAAATATTACGAAAGCTTTTTCATTTTTTGTCCCAATATAATTAATTGTTTCTTCAACATTGACAAAATTAACGGACTCCATAAAATTTATCCTCCTAATGTACTTATTTTTAATTAAAATTTCATATAAAAATCGCAAACCTAAAAACGTTTGTAATAAAATTGTATTGTAAAATTTAGAAATATTATATTTATGATAAATAAATACATAAAGTACACACAAAACTACAAAATATATAAAAAATAGTATAAAATATATATGATACCATTGGATATTTTAAGTATATTAAAATTAAACGAATATTGCAATAAAATTATGTAATATTAAGTCAATTAGTGAGATATTTTAAAGAATTTAAATCATTAAATTTCTTTGATTTTGTAACGATACAATTTGCATATTGAAATGTGATAAATGTAATTCTTCAAGAATAATATTAAATTTGAAAAACTTTAAATCTTTTATTGTAAATTGGATATGAATACATTAACATAATAATATTTTTACAAGCAAACTGAAATGTAAAATCAATATATATTTGAGTAAATAATAAAAGTTGAAAAATTTTTAAAAATTAAGTTCAGATAAAATTTATATGATACTTAATCTTTATATAAACTCTATCTGAACTTGAAATTATTGTAAAATATTATTTATTCATTATAATATGAAGGCTTACAAATCACCTCATGAATCTTAACATCAAATATACTGCTGGCATGAGAAGGTGTTAAAATCAATGCGGTATCAGCTCCATATGCTGAACCACCTATTGCAATAATTGGCTCTCCAAATGGTATTAAACCTGCATCCAAAGCCATAACTGAAACTTCAACACAAACTTTAGTGCCTTGCCCAAACATTCTTAAAGTTTGAGCTATTATTTCAACAGGATTAATTCCGCCAAAGGCTCTGCTAATTCCTCTTTCTGCACCACTTAATACATGGGTAGTTGTTAATACTTTTATTCCAAGTTCCTCAAGTTCTTTTCTAATTTCTTCTGTAATTTCACTTTTTCCTGCTTCTGGATACCCATTGGCATGTGTTACAGCTACAATATTTATTCCATTGCCATTTTTTAGAAGCTTTGCTGTACCTCCTTTAGAAGATGCAACAACAATATGCTTTATTCCCTTCTGAACTGCAGTTTTTAATGCTAAATCAATAGTGGTGCTCGTATTTTCTTTACCTTTATTGTTAAAATACATAATTTTATACCTCTTTATGCTCTTTCTATTTTACCATTATAACAAAATTATCTTTTCTTGGAGCTGGTTTAGGTAGTTCACAATCCGGATAACCTAAAATACATGAACCTACTCCTATGTAATCACCTTCAACTCCCCATTCCTTTAATAATTTCTTTCCTTCTTCACTCTCAAACATTTCTCTTGTACGATGTATCCAACAAGAACCAAGTCCAAGTGAATATGCTGCATTATACATATTGCCTAAGGCAATGCTTGCATCTTCCACAGGTGTTGCCTTACTTTTATCTGCAAATACAAGAATTACTGTAGGAGCACCATAATATGGATCTACATTTTCTTTTCCAATAACAGCTGCATTCATTTTTGATATTTTTTTAATGACATCCTTATTTTGAACTACTATAAAAAGTGCAGATTGCTGATTTCCTCCACTTGGTGCGTATTTACCTGCTTCTAAAACAGCATTCAATTCTTCATCTTTAATTTGTTCTGATTTATATTTTCGTATACTTCTTCTGTTTAATAAAGTTTTCATTGTTTCATTCATAATAACCTACCTCCTAGCTTACAAACTGAAACATAATTAATATCATTATTTTTATGTATATTTTACTACTGTATTTAACTAGTTACAATGCTTATTAGATTAATGATTTAACATATGATTTGTGAATATTTTCACTAAATTAGACTGGAATCGATCTTTTTTAGTTATTAAGCATATTTCCCACACAAAAGATTCATCTTTAAAGGGAATTGGATGGACATCTGGATAATTAATATCCTTAGCCATAAAATCAACACTGACACCAATACCTTTATTAAAATGACTTAATTTATGAATTCCAATAATTTCTGAAGTAGTGAAAACTATATTTGGTTCAAAGCCTGACTCTTTACATTTATTAATAAAATTACGATGAAAATGAAATTTTTCATTAAGAACAATAATCTTTTCATTTTCAAGATCATCAAAATCTACTACTGTCTTTTTACACAATGAATTTTTTTCATTGACTAGTATACAGGGATGTTGACTTTTAATGACAGTGGAATTAAAATTTTTCTCATCAACGGGACCAATTGAAACAGCTAAATCTACATTTTCGTTCATAACTACTTCTTCACAAATTGAATCTGGATAAGTTTTTACAATTAGTTCAACACTTGGATATGTTTCTTTAAAATCTGATATAATGTCTGGTGACAATGCATTAAGAACTCCAAAGGAAAAACATACTGTTAAAGTTCCCTCATTAATATTGTCCATTTTATTTAAACCTTCTAAAATTAAGTCAAATTCTTGTACAATATGTTCCGATTGTTTTTGTAAATATTCCCCATACTTTGTTATCCTAATTCCTTTAGACGTATTATAAAACAAAGGATACTGAAGTTCTTCTTCCAAATTGTTAATGGCCTTGCTTAATCCCTGCTGAGTAATATAAATTTCTTTAGCAGCCTTTGAAAAACTTTTATGTTTGCAAACCTGTAAAAAATACTTTAGTTGTTTTATATCCAATTCAATACACCTACCTTTTTATGCACTATTTCTAATCATTTGTGTAATTTTAAAGTCATTAGAAAAAAGTGAATTAACTTTTAGTTGTATGCTTATAAATTTAAGTTGTTTATCAAATGTAAATATCTGTCGTATAATTTAATTGTAAACGTATTAGGGGTACAGCAGAGGATAATCATGGATAAAATAAAAACTATATTGAATATTTTCTTCTTGCGTAAAATATCAAAAATAGTTAATCATTAAGAAATTTTATCTTTATAAATATATAAGTGTAGTCTTTAAAAAAACCTAAAACCCAAATTAGTTTCATCTATGACTAGTAATATATTTTACTCCCATCAAGGATATATTAGCTTTACCCCTACTATGTTAAATTTTCTACTTTTAGTATATAAGCAATTTTAAAAAATTACAATCTATTTTATGAATCTATTATAGAGACAAGGAGGTATTTTATTAATGGAAGACAGAGGATTGTTAATAAAAAGAGCTGAGGAAGAACTTATTGCAAAAGCAAAAAAAGACGGTGTAGAAACTGTCTGGGATAGAAAAGCTGAAATGAAAACACCTTGTGGTTTTGGTTCAGCAGGTGTATGCTGCAGGAACTGTGCTATGGGACCTTGTCGCGTGAGTCCTGTTCCTGGAAAAGGAACAGCTAGAGGTATTTGTGGAGCTACAGCCGATGTTATAGTTGCAAGAAATTTCGCAAGAATGTGTGCAGCTGGTTCAGCAGCTCACTCTGATCACGGTAGATCACTATGTCTTTATCTAGAAAATGCATCAAGAGATGGACAAATAAATATAAAAGATGAGAAGAAACTTATGTCTATTGCTGAAAAATACAATGTTGCTACTGAAGGAAGAGACATTTATGATATAGCTCATGATATAGCTGCAGCTACATTGAATGAGTTTGGTAAACCTCATGGAAACTTAATTTTCTCCAAAGCTCTACCTAAAAAAAGGAGAGAAGTTTGGGACAAACTTGGTGTAACTCCAAGAGCAATTGACAAAGATATAGTTAGCATAATGCACTCAACTCATATTGGATGTTCAGGAGATGCAAAAAATCTTTTTAGCATGGCAATGAGAGCATCCCTTGGAGATGGATGGGGCGGTTCTTATATGGCAACTGAAATTAGTGATATTTTATTCAAAACTCCCTCACCAGTACAAACTGAAGCTAATCTAGGCGTATTAGAAACTAATCAAGTTAACATTATATTACATGGTCACGAACCATCACTTTCAGAATCAATCGTTGTAGCTTCTGAAGACCCTGAACTTATTGCTCTTGCAAAAGCTCAAGGAGCAGAAGGAATAAATGTCTGCGGTATGTGTTGTACAGGAAATGAAATAACAATGAGACATGGTATTAAAATGGCAGGAAACTTCCTACAACAAGAGCTTGCAGTAATAACAGGTGCAGTTGAAGCTTTAATAGTTGATGTTCAATGTATAATGCCAGCACTTGCAAGACTTTCAAAATCTTATCATACTAAATTTATAACAACTTCACCAAAAGCGCACATAACAGATTCCACATATATTGAGTTTGAAGAGGACAGACCATATGACTCTGCAAAAGAAATAGTAAGAGAAGCTATATTAAATTATAAAAATAGAAATAGAGATAATGTTTTTATTCCTAATGAAAAATGTGAAGCTTTAGTTGGATTTAGTACAGAAGCTATAGTAGATGGGCTTGATAAAGTTGTTAATTCACATATAGGAACTATGCAAACAGTTAAACCTCTTGCAGATGTTATAGTATCTGGTACTATCAGAGGTGCTGCTGCTATTGTTGGTTGTAATAATCCAAAAAATCCACATGATACATGTCATGTAGAAATGATGAAATATCTGATTGCTCATGATGTAATAATAATTGTTACTGGTTGTGCAGCTCATGCAGCAGCTAAAGCTGGTTTAATGTTACCAGAAGCAAAAGAACTAGCTGGTCCTGGACTTAAGACTGTATGTAGTTTATTAGGTATTCCACCAGTTCTTCACCAAGGTTCCTGTGTTGATATCAGCCGTAACTTACAACTTGCTGGAGAACTTGCAAATCATTTAGGTGTAGATATCAGTGACTTACCAGTAGTTGGCGCAGCTCCAGAGTGGATGTCAGAAAAAGCTGTAGCTATAGGAACTTACGTAGTAGGCAGCGGTATAGATGCATGGCTAGGAGTTGTTCCTCCTGTAACAGGTTCACCTTTTGCTATGGATTACTTATTGAATAAGATGGAAGAAGACTATGGTGCTAAATTCTATGTAGAAACTGATCCTCAAAAAGCAGCAATACAGATGCTTGAAAGAATAGAAGCAAAACGTAAAAAAATAAATATATAAAAATTTCAAAGCAGACATTTTAAAATGTCTGCTTTATTTCATCAACTTGGATTACAACTTTTAACTTGTAATATTTCAATTAAGTAAGATTCATTGATTTTAAATTTCTTTAATTTTATCATTAGTTCTTTTCTTATCATTCCACATTTTTTTAACCAAAACAATCAATGTACTTAATGCAAATAACATTAAAAGACCAATTACAAATGTTTTTACTGTACCTGTTAACATTCCTCCTATATAAGAATATATAATAGTTGCAGGAAGCTGTCCTATACCTGTTGCTACAAAGAATGACCAAAAGCTCATAGATGTTAAACCTGCAGCATAACTAACTATATCAAAAGATATAAAAGGCAGTAGTCTGGCAATTAAAACTGCATATTTACCATACCTTTCAAAAAACTCATCAATCTTTTTTAAAGCTGTTCTACTTGTAAGCTTTTCCACTACATCTCTTCCTAAAATTCTTGCAATATAATAACATAATGCAGCTCCTGCCATAGCACTTGACCATGATAACATTGCTCCTTTAACCCACCCAAAAAGTCCTGCATTAGCAAAGGTTATTATAAATGCTGGAAGCGGTGCAATTACAGATTGTAATATCATTAGTAAAAAAGAAACAACTGGCGCCCAAATTCCAAAGCTAAGTATATATTCCCTTGCTGCTTTAACATCTACATTTTTCAATACAGAAATTGCCTGATTCACGTTGTATTTTATTGGTGGCACGAAAACATATAAACAAATAACTATAAAAATGCAGAAAATTTTCGTTATATTTCCTTTAAACACATTTTTCACTTTAATTCCACCTCTCTCAAAAAAACATAAAATTAGTCCAAATATTAAAAAAATTAATAATGCTATATTTATACTAAAAAAATCTACATTAGATTCTCTTATTCCTTCCCTTATAATAGCTGCAGGAACAACTTGTATTCTTTCCTTACCTAAAACTATTATGGATATAGTAGTACAAACTAAAACATTTAAAGTTGTACTAATTAAATTTAATTGTAATATATGTAATTTACTAAACTTTTTAATTAGCATTGCAACAATCAAACTTAATAACATGGTTATAGGAATAAAAATACCTGTATTTATTCGCATTTCAAGCCATTCATTTTGAAAAGTTAAAATAGAAATAAGCATACCCCATATGAAACTATTATATAGTAATCTAAAGATTTTCATATTGCTTCCTCCTAAAAATAAAGGGTACGGAAGTATTCTTCCGTACCCCTCTAATTAACATTACTCAGCTAGTCTAAATATTACAGTTACCTTGGTTCCATCTTTAGGAAGTACATCTTTTTTACCATAAAATTTCACATTTTTTAAAGCTTCAACTTCACCCGCTTTATAAGATGCATTACTTACAATTCCTGTAGCACAACTGTCTAGACATAGCACACATCCTGTGTTATTTTTATTTGCTCTATCAATATTTCCACCAAATCTAAAATCCATTGCTCTTAATGGTAAATCATTACCTTTATAATCAGTTGATTTGATTACATCGCCAAATGGTATCTCTTTTCCAAGACCATCCCATGTAACAAAAACGTTAACCTTTGAACCTTCTATGCTCTTTGCTCCTTTTTTCATATCTTCAGCAGTTAGATTGTTTCCTGGCTTTGCTCCTAGTGACATCATTGCTTCATAGAATTTTTTCTCATCAGCTAATCCTCTTAATATGGATTTTTCTCCATTTTTACCACCTTTATATACTACTCCATGTCTTGTCCCTTCTGTGAAATACTTTCCATTCACTTCTGCCTGCATTTTTACTTCTTTCTTGTCTTTATTAACAGTCATTGTTTCTTCCTTTGTTGATGGTTTACTTTCTTGTGACTGCTGCTGTTTATTTGAACATCCTGCTAACACCATTCCGAGAAGCAATATTGAAGCAGCAATTGATATAATTTTTTTCATTTTTTGTTCCTCCTCTTATAATCCTTAAATTCCTTTAATATGCTCACTTATTCTACTTAATTAACTTAGAATTATTTCTCATTGATATTTACTAATTTTCACCATTTACTTTACTCTTCAGCCCTTTAACTGATATTTTCTTTTTCATAAAGTAGGAAAATATCATAAGCAATACTAATATTAACACTGCTCCAAAGAATTCTAGTGAGAATATGTTTCCTGACTTATCTCCTAAATTTGCATACACCCAAACTCCCGGAATTATACCAATAAAGGTAGCAAGTACAAAATCCTTATACTTTATCTTTGAAAGCCCTGCACCATAACTTATTACATCAAAAGGCACCAAAGGTACAAGTCTTAATATAAGTATAAATAAAAAACCTTTCTTTTCAATACCATCTTCAAACCATTCTGCCTTACCTTTGATAAGCTTTTCAACCAATCCTCTTCCAAATATTCTTGAAATAAAAAACGATAACGTTCCTCCACATACAGCCCCAATAATAGTATAAAGCGTTCCTATACCTACACCAAAAATCATACCCCCTGCTATTGCTAAAACTGCGTCTGGAAATAGCGTCAGAGGAATTATAGTAAACATAATTATGTAGATAATAGGAGCAAGCATTCCAAAAGAGCTAATATAATTTTTCATACTCTGTGGAGTGCAATTTTCCAATGCTCTTGATGATTTACACAAATACATTACTAAAACAATTATTATAGCCATTAAAACTATACTAATATATTTTTTACTAATTTTGTGCATCATTAATCCTCCTATCTAATTATCCAATCTCATTCTACAGAAAATTCTTATTTCTTTCAAATACAAAAAAATTATACACATTTGTCTATCTATAAATAAAAATTATAGTTGAAATAACTCCAAATTTAATTTCCTTTGTGTTTCAAAATTCGTTTACACTTATATCTTGATGTCCAATTCTGTAAAAAACTTTTCTTTAAAATTGGTATATTTGAATCCTTAGTATAACTATCATCAAACATTAAATCAAGTATGTGAAAAGATTTTTTTCCACCAATGGCCATAGCTTCTCTGCAACTTGCACAATATGTTACTACATAATTTCCCAAATTTCCTGCACTTTTCTTTATCACTTCTTGAGAAAGTTTGGGATTTGCAGGTACAACCATTCCTCCAAAACCACAGCATCTAGTATTTTCTCTAGAATACTCTGTTTCTTTAAATTTATATCCTAATTCATTTATAATCCACCTTACACCCTCATGAATATCTGAATTATTTCTTGTAGGACATGCATCATGAACACTAAAAGTAATATTACTACTCTTACCTTTTCCTTTCATTTCACCATATAGCCCTATTTCAGGAATAACAGTCCATAGGGATCTTACTTTTTGTTTAGGACTAAACTTAGACATTGTAATATAACAATTTTCACAAGCAGTTATTACTTCTTCAGCGCCAAGCTTATCAATCTCCTTCTGAAGTTCTGAATACCTTTGATGAAACTTTTCTTCTTCTCCTAATGATAATGTTGGTTTACCACAACATTTTAATATTGCACCTGTTCCAGGAAGTTTTTCCTGCAAATATTCTAAGGTTTTTCCTACAAGTTCCGGCCTGTATGATGATAAGCTGCAGCCTGGAATAAATACCCTTTTTGTATATCCTGCCTTTATATCTGGTATGGAAGTATTAAACATTTTAGAAAAGCTAAAGGCTTGATGAAATTCTATACTTTTATGTCCCTTCATTGGGGATATTCCTTCATTATGCCTTATATGCTCTTTTCTCATATCAACAAATAATTCTTCAAGCTTTAATCCTTTTGGACATACCTTAGTGCAAGTACCACAAGTATTACAAGAATATGGAATATTAGGGTCAGCATTCATTATATTTGTA
This sequence comes from Clostridium sp. JS66, assembly GCF_033561535.1. NCBI lineage: Bacteria > Bacillati > Bacillota > Clostridia > Eubacteriales > Clostridiaceae > Clostridium > Clostridium sp. JS66. The sequence goes on from NZ_CP131467.1 coordinate 3,443,459, forward strand.
TCTATATCAAAAAACTTCTTAGGATCAATTTTAAAATTGCTTAGCATTTCACATTCTTTAACACAAGCTTTACAGTTAATACAGCTTTCTGAAAACTCTTTGGCTTTATTATTAAACTCATCCGAATATGTAAAATTACTCATATGGCCTCCTAGATTTTATATCTATTTTAATATACACTCTATATTATTAACTTTAGTTAAAAATAACTTTTTAATAAGTCTTTCATAAAATCCAAATCTAAATATTCTTTTATTTTATTATAGGTATCCATATTTTTAATTTCCTTATCTTCCTTTTTGTATTCCAAATATGCATATGCACACCAAGATAACGCTCTTAAATAAAGAAATGGAGTATATAGTTTCACTCTTTCTCTTATACTATTATCTTTTAAATTACTTATATATACTTTAAAAAATTCTTCTTTTTCTTCTTCTTTTAATATACAGTCTGTTTTCCACAAAGTAGTAGTTGATGCTAAAAACTGTGTTAAATCCTGGCAAGGATCACTTATTACAGGCTTCTCCCAATCTATAAGATAAGACTTTTCCTTTCCAATTATAAAATTACCAGAATTCACTTCAGTGTTATTGATAACATGCCACTTATTTTCCAAAAAATATTTTTCCTCATGCCTATTTTTTTCAGCCCAGTTAGTAAATTCATCAAAAAAATTTTTAAGATACAAAGGTATTTTAGAAGATTTAAAAAAGTCTCTAAGTAATTTTTGAGATTCACTTATTCTTGCAGAAAATATATTATCTTCTACAATAAAATTCTTAAGGCCCTTTCCATTTGTATCTATAGAATGTATCTTAGCAAATATTTTTGCTGCAGAATTTAAGTCTTTATCATATCTTAAGGGCCTTCCTTCAAGAAATTCCATTACTAATATTCCATAATCCAAACCTTTTTTACTATCATCTAAATAATAAACCTTTGGTGTTACACTGCTTGCCTCCAAATTTTTTAAAGCTTCATACTCATATTTTATTTGATTTTCTAATCCAAGCTGACTGCCTGTATTTACTCTAAAAACATACTTTTTATTAGAGCCTTCAAGTGTAAAATTAATATTATATTCTCCTTGAGCTAAAAATTTTACATTATAATCTTCTCCAATATTAAGTTTTTCATTTAAATTGCTATATTTTAAATAGTCATAAATTTTATTATTTAATATATCTTTTAGCACTAGGAACATCTCCCCATTTATTTTCTATAAAATTTACTGTATTATAAGGTAACAGCTTTGTATTAAATTCTCTTCTTTTTACTCTTTTAACAAGATCTTCAATATCTTCTTTTTCATCTATATCATTAAGCTTTGTTGTAAGACCTACATTATATCCTAAGTTATTAGCTATTGCTAAAGTAGCTTCAAATACAGACTTATTTCCCCACTTCAAGTTATTGTTAAAAATCTCCTTACATTTTTTTTTCATGCCAATCAAATAATAACCACCATCATTGGTTGGTCCCAGGCAAATATCATTATTTTCAAGCTCCTCATAAGCTTTACTAATGTCTTCAGGTTGAAGAGATGGTATATCCGACCCAATTAATACTACTTTTGAATACCCTTTATTTAAAAGTTTTTCAATTGCATTATTCATCCTATCTCCTAAATCATCTCCTTCTTGTGGAAAACTATTTATAAAGCTTGGAATAATATGGTCTATTAAGTAAAAGGATTTTTCGGGAGTATAGGTTATATATATATCTACTGTTTTTCTAATTTTAGTAAGCATTTTAAACAAGTCCAAAAGAAAGCATTTCTGCAGCTGTGCACATTCTGTACCTGTAAAAATTTTCATTAATCGTGTCTTTGTCATGCCTGCAATTGGCACTCTAGTCATAAGTATAAGAGCATTCATTATTTTATCTCACATCCTTATAAATTTTAGCTAATTTATCTGTAGGTGTTCCTAATAAGTACAGCAATTTTATTTTATGCATCAATAAGTGGGTTTTTAATTGTCCTCCATTTTTAAATCTTCTAGCTGAAGTACCTATGGTGGTGTTAATAAGCTTTAGCTTACCCATCTTTTTAATCAAAAGTGAAAGTTCCCAATCTTCCATTATTTCTTGCTTAGGATATCCTCCTACGCCTTCAAACACATCTCTTCTAACAAAAATCCCTTGATCACCAAAGTACAATCCTAAATATTTAGCTCTGAGATTGGAAGTTGTTGATATATACTTCATAAACAATGTATCATAATCATAAAATTTTAATGAGAATCCTCCACCAACATATTTTTCATCTATAGCTAACTGAATTTTTTCAATAGAATTCTCATTGACAATTGAATCTAAATGAACAAACCAAAGTATATCTCCTCTGGCCTTTGCAGCACCTTTATTCATCTGATTTGCCCTTCCTCTTTCACTTAAGACTACCTTAGCAAATCTCTCTGCAATCTGTTTTGTACTGTCACTACTTCCACCATCTACTATAATAATTTCTTTATTACCCTTTAATCTATTAAATTGAATCAAACTTTTTTCAATATTTTTCTCTTCATTTAATACAGGAATTATAATCGATACCATAATCATCACCATCATTAACATTTTTCAAGCTTCATTATGAAAATTAAAGTTTAAATAATTACTTTTCTTTGTCAGGGGTTGAATAAAAAATTCCCTTTGAAAAATTTATATTAAGTTTTACATTTTCACCTATATTAAATTTCATATGCTTATTGGATATTACCTTGAAATCATTTTCTTCAGCTTCAACGATATAGTGAATTTTATCTCCTAGGTATCTTCTCTTTTTTATAATGCCATATATAATATCACTAAAGTTGCTTTCTTCGTTTTTAGATAAAAGCTGTATATCTTCTGGCTTTATCATAATTTCACCATTTTCTTTAGAAAATACTTCTATTTGAAAATTTCCAAGTTCACAATGAAATATTCCATTGTCAACATAACCTTTTATATGATTTTTTTCTCCTAAAAAATCTGCAACCAATGGATCTATAGGCTTTTCATAAATATTTTCTGGAGTATCAAACTGCTTTATATTTCCATTCATCATTATTGCAATTTTGTCTGACATCATTAGAGCTTCCTCTTTATCATGAGTAACCAAAACGGTGGTTATTCTAAGTCTCTTTTGTATATCTAACACCAATTCCCTCATTTCATCTCTCAGTCTCATATCTAAGCTTGAAAAAGGTTCATCTAATAAAAGAACTTTAGGTTCAACTGCTAAAGCCCTACCTAATGCAACCCTCTGCCTTTGACCTCCTGACAATTCTTTTGGATATCTTTTCTCTAAACCCTGGAGTTTTAACAAAGTTACTATTTCTGCAACCTTGTTATCTTTAATATGTTTTTTTACACCAGCCATTTTAAGACCAAAACCAATATTATCCTCTGTATTCAAATGAGGAAATAGCAAATGGTCTTGAAATACAATTACTGTCTTTCGTTTTTCTGGTGGTACATTTAAAACAGAATATTCATCTATAATTATATCTCCATTATCAGGTTTCATAAGTCCAGCAATAATTTTTAATGTAGTACTTTTTCCACATCCAGATTCACCTAAAAGAGATATTATTTCACCATCATCTACGAAAAAATTTATATTTTTCAATACTTTTGTTTCATTAAAACTTTTATTTATATCTTTTATTTGTAACTTAGCCATATGTTTTCTCCTAAATATAAAAATGATTTTCTATTGCATAGTAAGCTTTAACTTTTTTCTCCATTATAACTAAAAGTATTAAAGTAGTAACTATAAATACAATACTATAACAAGCTGCTATAGTTCTATCTCCACTTTGAATGAATGGAAACATAAGCATAGAGAAGGTTATAACATTTCCACCTCCTACTATAAAGGTTAGAAAGTACTGGCTTAAGGATACTATAAATACTAAACTTGCTGCAGATATTAGACCTGGAGATATTAAGGGTAAAGTTACATAAAAAAAAGTCTGCAGCTTACTTGCTCCTAATGTTCTGGCCTGAAATTCCATAGATTCACCTAAAATTTCAAACACATCAGTAAGTATCCTTATACCATAAGGCAAACATGGTATTAAGTGTACTAAAACTACACCTAAGAATGTATTTGCAAGTCCAATTTTTATAAAGAACACCTGAATACCAATACCAATTGCCACTGGTGATATAATAAGTGGTAAAAGTACAAGCAGTTTAAAAAAACTTTTTCCTTTAAATTCATATAATCCTAAAGCTCTAGCAGCTGGTATACTTATTATTAAAGTGATTACAGTAACTACAAAGGATAAAAAAATACTATATAAAAGTATTTTAGTAGAATTACCATAACCAGTTAAAAAATAATTTATTCCTCTTAAGCTATACTCTCTAGGTACAATATATGGCCAAGGCCATCTTTTACTAAATCCCCATAATAGCAAAACTATTAATGGTAAAACAATTAAAAAGACAGCCAAATAAATAACTATATTAAAAGCAATATTTTTCTTCATAAACCCTTTCACTCCTGTATAAAATCAAAGCTTAAAACTTTATATATTTCTGCAAACCAAACTAAGAGTTTTATCATAAATCCATACTATTATTATAGAAATAAAAGTAAGAATAACATTTAAAGCCATTGCATAAGGTCTATTAGAAATATCAGGATTTGAATATTCTATAAACGCTTTTATTGGTAAAGTTTTAGGTGTAGTAGGTCCAAGCAAGTATGGAACTTCAAATGCACCAAATGAAAATGCAAATATAATAATAAAAGAAGATATAATTGAAGGCCATGATAAAGGAAGTATAATGTACCAGAAACGCTGTCTTCTGCTAGCCCCTAAATTCACAGCTACCTCCTCAAGATTTCTATTTATGTTGCTCATAAATGCATACACTACCATAGCTACAAATGGTATCTCCTTCCAAAGATAAGTCATTATAATTCCAATACCATGTCTATCAAAAATTAAATTTGGAAAATGTGATTGTTCCTTTAACATACCAAGTCCATATAAAATTCTAGGCAACAGTCCACTTTGAGATAGAATATTGAACATTAAAAAAGAAGCAACCATATGAGGTACTATTATAGGAAGTATGTACAACGTTTTTTCTATACTTACTCTATGCTTATTAATAAGCATAGAGTAAGCAAGTACTACACCAACTATAACTGCTATGATTGATGAAATCAATGAAATTTTCAAGCTAAATATTAAAGATTCTAAAAAGCTTTTATCAGAAATTATAGAAACATAATATTTAAATGTTAATTCTCTAAGACCAATAATAGGCATATATCCTAAACTTTGTGCTAAAGCCATTATTATGCCAGATGCCAATATTCCAAGTAAAACAACCGCAGCTGGAAGAAGTAATATATATGGCTTAACTTCTCTTTTCATTTTGCAATGTCCCCTTTAAGTATTTATCAAAAATTTACTACTATTTATCTCCTGGAATTTGTTCTAACCAAATCTTTTCTATAATAGGTACCAGCTGCGCTGGAACTTCAGGAATTCTATGACTCAATAATTTTTCCTGAGGTATTACTCCTTCTCCAACTTTAATTTCTTCAAATTTCTTCTTTTCATCTGCTGAAAGTTTACTGTTGTCTAAAACCGGTAAATCTCCCCAACCTTCTGGGTCATATTTTGATGCTTGTGCTTCAACGGTAATTATTGCATTTATAACAGCCATTGCTCCTGATTTATTAGGTGCATTATATGGTATTGCTAAAAAATGAGTATTTCCTATAGTTCCCTTATTAAATATAAAACTTTTTGTATCTTTTGGATACTCACCGCTCTTTACCTTACCAGGTATTGAATTTGGATTATAAGACATACTCATAAGCAATTGATTATCTGCATACATATTATCTAATTGAGCTATGGTAGATGGGTAAGTTTTTCCATTATTCCACAAATAAGGTTTTAATTGCTTTAAATAATCCATAGCTGGTTGAATTACTTTCTCTACTGATGCTTTATCTGGCTTTGCATTAGCTATTTTATCATATCCAACAGTGTCATATATAATGTTTCTTACAAAAGCACTTCCAGTAAAATCAGGAGGTGCAGAATATGTAAATTTGCCTGGGTTTTCTTTTGCAAATTGTAATAATTCCTGTGCACTTGCAGGTATCTTCGATACCTTATTTTCATTATACACCATTACAAATTGTGCTTTTCCATAAGGTACTTCATATCCTTCCACAGAATATCCAAAATCAGATTTTACTTCTATTGAATTCTTATCTATGTACTTATTAAAATTAGGCAGCTTTTCTGCAAAAGGTCCATAGAGTATTCCTGCTTGCTTTGCTGTATAAAAGTTTTCTCCATTAATCCAAACTACATCAATAGTTCCCTTTTTATTATTCGCCTGTTTATCTCCAATCAACTTATTTAATATGTCCTCAATATTCATAGGAACTCTTTTTAAGGTTATATCATATTTGTCCTTTAACATTTTAGTTAAATAATCATCAATCCACGCATTTGTTGTTTTACTTCCACCCCAACCATAAAAATTAACGGTTGTTCCTTTAGCTTCTTTTAATATGGTATCCCAATTTTTATTCATTGTATCGTCAGTTGAACTCTTCTTTTGAGCACATCCAAAGGAACCTATTGATAACATAAAAATCATAAATAATGCCAATATCTTTCTCACATTTTTGCCCTCCCTATAATATATACATTTCTCTAAAAATCCATATTATTATATCATATATAAACAAAACAATATCCAAAAATAAGTATTGCTTATATTTAAACGTTTTACTATAACTTTTTATTATTTAAGCCTTTCCCAAGCTTCAAATACAATTTTATTAAATTCTTCTCTATTTTTTATGCTAGTTGGAATATTTATTTTTGTTGAACTGAATTTACTATTATCAATTTTAAGATATCCTTTACCTAAATCAGTTTTACTTGAAACCACATACTCATATTTATCTTCAAAAAGTTCTGGATTTGTAACATATACCGCTGATACAATGTCCCAATTATAAAATCCCCAAATTCCAAAAGTTTTGTGCACATAATTATACCAAGGTTCTATATTTCTTGCTATAAATTCATATATACGATGATCACTTTGACATTTCAATTTACTTAGCTCTTTTTCTCCAAAAAAAGCTTGAAGACAAGTATGTCCCGTTAATATAGTTATATCACTATTAGAATTCAACACTTCATATACAGCTGAAGGATCACAAGAAAAGTTTAATTCATCTAAATTCACACCATTTATCATGAGAGGTTTTGTTATTCCACCCATCAAAACTATCTCTTTTATATTGCAAAAAAAATTATTATCTAATTCATATGCACCATATAAATTAGTTAGTGAGCCTGTTGCAAGTAAAGTAATTTCTCCAGGATTTTTGGCTGCTTCTCTTGCTAAAAAATTTGCTGCATCACTTATTCTATATTGTGATGATTTAGCCCCTTTTATCAAAGGTATATTTTTTATCTCTAAAAAATTAAACATATTCTTTGTATTTTCAAATACCTCATCAAGAGAGCTATTTCCATAAGTTGTTGTTATACCTTTTAACTCTATATCCTGCCTTCCAAGTAAATACAGAATTACAAGTCCATCATCTACATCTCTACCTGGTAGTCCCATAGTGTTATCACAATCATACAGTAATTTTTTCATAAACCACGTACTCCTTTTTCAAAAGTTCTATTTAATATTAGTTTATATATAAAAAGGGCTTTCCCAAAATAAAAATATAATATATTAAGATTTCAACTTAAAAACTTAATATATTATATAAAGCTTACTTTAGGATAACCCCTTTTATATATGAATTATTCCATTGTTTTTTGTATCTTGTTTATAACATCCACTCTTTCAGCACCTAAAATACCAGCTAGTTTTGTTGGCATGAATCCATTTTTATAGACCCTATCACCATTGGCATTTATTATAGCTATAATAGTTTTTTCTAATTCCTCATAACTTAATAAACCCTCAAAATACGTATCAACTAAATCTCTCAATTTACTTGCTAATTCTTTTGGATTTTTATAACTTGCTCTCATTTCTAATATACTCCTATGTGATAAAATTATTTTGATATAAACATAAAATATTATACTGTATTTACTTAATTATTGCAAATGTATATATTTTACACTAAATTGAGTAAATATTACTTTGTTAGTTTATCACTTAAGGAATAAATTACTATATATAAATCTCTTGAATTGTAACTTTAAATCTGTTATCATATTCACATAGAACAATAATTTATTTTACAGATTTAATTTTAATTAGTAATTTTGTAAAATTATTGAGTTATAATTCTAAATCTAGATTTTAAAATATGTTTTCTGGAGTATTCGTTAAGCTCTTATTTTGAACCTACATTTTTACTTAGGGAGTCCGATAAGTTAAATGTGGAAATGTACCTTTCTGTGAGTCCTTTTATGGCATTTAAGGCGATTGAATCATTTATGCTGACACCCACCTATCGTTAGATAGGGATCAAAATTAGAGTACCGATATTTTGGATATATATTTTAGTGAATAGAAAGCCATTACTTAATTTTTAAGTATTGGCTTTTATCGTTTCTTTTAAATTTATATTTACAAAAATAGTACTGCCTTTAATTACTTCCACTCATTTCATATTAATCTACTCCCTCCTTTAAAGCTGATTTTGAATATTCTACAGATCAACATAGTTTGATTAAAATGATAATCATTCAAAGGTATGTCATATACATGCAGTAAAGAATTAATTGTTGAAAGTACTTTTTTCTCACTATTAGTTGTACCAACACAAAATTCAAGGCATATTGTATTACTAACAGCCCCTAACTTACTAATACAATCTTGTACCTTCTGAATATATTTTACAGGATACTTGTCTATGTCTTCAATTACGCCTGCAAAACATTCTATTCCTTCTTCAAAGCTCATAGCTAATAAAGCTCCATTAGTAAGTCCATATTTACAAATTTCTTCATACACATAGATTCCAATTATTACATAATTAGGAAATTTATTATATAAAAGCTTAGAAAATTGTTCAAATCGACTTTTACTTGTATAGTAAATTATTAATTTAGGATTAACAAAATCCTTTGTAGCTTCATCTAATGCTATCTCAAGATCATCCGACATTCCTCTTCCAACTTTCGTTTTAACCATTCTTTTATTTCCCCCTTATCTAAATAATACATTTAATATAATAATTTTACATTTTTTCGCAATAAAGTAAACATAGTTAGAATATAATTTTATATTTAACTTAATTTTATATTTAACTTTCTAAAATTGCTATTAAAAAAAATAAAAGACAAAGCTTGACTTTTAGGCTTTGTCTTTTATTTTAACATTAATCCATTTATTTAGAATGTATATATCATCATTTCTATTAATATTAACATTTTCAGTTTCTAATTATTTTCTAGTTCATTTAACAAACTTAATAATTTGTGAGCATATTCCTTATCTGAAGCCCATTTACCATTTCCCAGGTCTTCAATATTAGGAGCGCATCCCCTTTGTACAAGATTAAATCTTGGATCAATTAATACTTCTCCATCTGGTAATGGATTTTTACTGCTGTATGCAAATAGGTGCTGAATATGGCATTTAACTCCATCATCTTCGGTAGGAAAACTTAAAGCTTGTCCTCTTCCGTTGTTATCTAAAGCCCCCAAACCTGCGTAATTATTCATATTTAATGTGGTTATTGAAGTATCAGAATATCTTAAAAAGTTTGTTTCTAAACACATCTGTACCCATACGCATTCCAACCTTATTCCATAAATGTCACAGTATTTCTTATAAATATTAGCTAAATAAGGAGCATTAGGATTTCTTTTTCTTAGAAATTTTTCACATTGTTCTACTGATACTTGCGATTGTCCAATTATAGGAGTTATTGAACTATTATTTTCATCATTATTTACATTTTGATATTCATTTGAATTTTCATTATTATTTTTATTCACATCTGGAATTCCATTTTCTCTACTATTGTTTATACTATCACTATTATTTATACTAGCAGTAGTATTTGATTTTAATAAAGTTTGTAGTGTTGAATCTGCAATAACACCTTGACCACCAATAACATCAATTTCTCCTACATTCTTTCCATTTTGATCTAAAAAGTTTTTAACTTCATTCATATTATTTTCATCCACAAAAAATAGTGGACCTTTATTCTCTCCTGCTAATGGACTTATACACAAACCATCAGCAAAGGCTTTACTTGATGCTAAATAAATCTTATTTAACTTCATTTTATCCTTAAAAGAATTGTACACTTCAATGTTTGTATCAACTTTATTATATCCTAAAGTTTTTAAATGTTTTCCGCCTAAATGCTGTTCAATATTATTTAAAAAATCATAGTCATCCTTTTCTCCTATAATATTATAGGTATGAGTTGTATTATCTATATTCTTTTTAACTACATCTGGAACACCATCTTTATTAGTAAAAATTATAGGACTATGAGATATGGTAGCTATTGGACTAATTGCTAATGCATCTCTCCAATCTTCGCCATCTACCACATAAATAGAATTATTAGGATTTGTTATGTGACTTGCTACTTTTACTGCTGTTTCATATCTGTCTTGGCCTGCAATTCTTTCTTCAATAGATATGCCCATATTTCCTAGTTGTTTTTCAACATTTTTAGATATTAAGCTTGGACCACCTAAAATAAATACTTTTTTAACTCTTAATCTATTTAATTCATCCACTACTGTATCTGGAATATTATCCTTTTCCGTAAGCAGTATTGGTGCTTTGTATTGATCTGCTAATGGTGATGACACAACAGCATCTGCATACATTTCACTATTAACCAAAACCGCATAATCACTTTTAGTCCAACCAGAATCTGCTATACTACTGCAAGTTTCAAAACGATCTTGACCTGATATTCTATTTACTTTTATATCACTGGCAAGTACTTTGGATGTATATAATAAGCATGTACTTGATGCTAATAATAAGGCTGCTAAATGTTTTTTTAACATTGTCATTGTACTCTCCTATCAAATTGTATTTTATAAATTAATATTGTTCATGTAACAAGCATAATGTGACGCAAAATTAGTTGACAATTGTCCTCTAAAAAATGCTTCACAATTTATTTACAATATAAAATATATTTTATTTAACTTTCTAGAATTTATATAAATATCTATTTAAAGTAAAATTTATAACATTTTATATTTTACATCTTAAACTATATTTTATCAAATTAAATCACCAGCAATGTATTATTACTTTTTTAAATTAATTAAGGTTACTATGATATTTCATTAAAATATTAACTATTAGTCAAAATTAGAGCCATTATGAAAAAACTTTACTAAAAACAAAACGAAACTCTATAATAGATTGCCTAGAGGAAACATCACACACTTGCGTACTGCTTCGCAGTTCGCATCTTATTGATATTATATCACTATTATCTTATCATAAACATAATCATTTAACATATAATAACAAAATTTGTAAAAATATTGACAAATGATTGCATATAATATAAAATTTTTATATTATGGATGATTGCAGAATTAAGAATTAAAGAATGTGGATAACTTTTGGAATTTTACTTGAAAATCCACAAAAATACAGCACAACAAAAGCCTTTTGGTAAAAAGGCATGTGTAGCATTTGAGCTTATATTCACTTGTGGATATGTTGATTAAGCTGCTATTTTAAGAAGTTTATTTATACTTCTAATATATTCTGGTTTGTTTATGGTGTAAGCCAGTATTATATTTATAAGTTTAGAAATAGCAGTTAAGTATATATAGATCAAAACGCATAATAGTGGTATTTATTGTTCTTGGGTGTTCAATGCATAGATTGTATTTAAAAGAAGCTATAGATCTCTCAATACCTGCACGAATAGGGTATGTTTCCTCCCATTCTGAACAATTCCTTTGAACACCAGGATAAACATATGTTATACGGCCACTTTTGTCATCTGTACAAGCATTTTCGCATGTATGATAGCATTTACTTTTTTATCCCCGAAAGATTTTAAGCAAGTAAATTTAAATCTTAAACTTCTATTTTTATCTTTACAAGGACCTTCAGATTTAAATTCGACCTTAGTTAATGGACAAAGAGGAATTCCTTCAGTAGTATATTCTAAACCTCTAACTTTGTTATTAGTTTGTTTACATGGGTTAAAAGGATTTATAAAAATCTTCATCGAAGAATTTTATATTCAAAGGAATACCCCAGCCATTTGTTAAAAGACCAAACTTGTAGAAGCACCCCAAAATGTTCAGCAAGATCAGTTTGAAAGTCAGTTTTAAATCAAATTCCTGTTCAAAAATATTAAGTTGTTTAATTTTATTAAAACAAAACATGTTTGTTCTCCTCTTCCGTGTTTTATTATTTTGTATGAATACATTTATTATCTCATGGCGGAGAAAAATATAAAGGCCTAACGGCTAAAAAGTTAGGCAAGTCAACGCTTTCGGAATTCCGCAAGCTACTAATCTTTATATTACATTAGGAGGAAAATTAGATGAAAAAAAAATTAATATCTATTTTACTTTGTGGATCAGCATTGTTAAGTGTACCAACTTGTGGATATCTAAGATCAGTTGTAAAACAACAAAGTAGAATTGAATATGAGGAAAAAAATAAAGAACTTATAGAAAAAGGTAAGCAACTAAGTGCACAATCACAAAATCCAAAAGAACTATTAGAATCTGTAGAAAATACTGAAACAACGGATTCTAAAAACTTACAACCAAAAGACTTTGAAGATTCAGAGAAAAAATTCAAAATATCAGTACCAAATAGTTGGAAGGAAATTGATGAAATTAAGAAAAATAATCCTGAAATATCTATAGCAGTAGGTGATTGTGACACTAATTGCTATGCAAGTCTAATGTATGTATCTAAAAAAAATTTATCAAGTGACATTACATTAGAAAAATATAATAATACTCTTATACAGAAAATAAATAAAGAAGAAAAAGATAATAGTGGAGTATATGATGTTAAGGATATTGAGATAAATGGATATAAAGCCAAAACTTTTTTACTTAACTCTACAGTAGAGTTTCAATCACGTTCTAGATATGCCGTAATAGAATTACCAAATAATTTTGTTTGTATTAGAACATGGACAAAAGCAGGTAACTGGTATAATTATATGAGCACTGCACAAAAAATTGTAAGTTCATTTCAATCATTAAATTCAGGCAAATAAAATGTAACCGTAAAAAAATTAACGTCTTTTCCTAAAAAGTTATTTTTACAGATATAAACAATAAGGGAGCAAATCTGTAAAAATAACTTTTTTGACAGTTAATCAAGAAGCTTATTAAAGTTATCCTTTTTTAGGGTCATAAAAATGCTAATTATTTTTTTATTTCTTAGCTAGACTTTTTTATAGTAATCTTGCTATAAGCATAACCTGTATTAACTATTTAATTAGCATGAATTTCTCTATATTTTACGATAAGGTTAAATATGCTCTAAATATTATAATAAGTGACCAAACAAATTTTACATGATATAATTACCAAAAGGTAACTATGTTTATGCATTTTCTAATGATACTCATGAGAGTATAAACCCTACTTATTACGGTTAGATATATATTTGGTAAAAACATTATAAATACCTATATGCAATATGTTCTTTTTAAAAATTGTATATAAAAACTATAATAATACAAGTGAGATGGATATTTATGACAAATAAATCGAAAGTAAGTATATTATCAATTTTAATTATTATAATTATATTTATAACAATCAGGCAATCCATAATGCTACATAGAGGAATTAAAAAAATTAAGATTCCTAATAAAGAAAGTAGACAATTGGGAAATATGAGCACTTATAAATGGCTGACTGTAAAAAAAATATCTCATATATATAATATAAACGAACAAGAAATTTTTAAACTCCTTGAAATTACTCCTCAAAGTGGCGATGAAAATATCTCCATTGTTGAATTAACGAAAAAGTATAATAAAACTCCAGAAGAAATGAAAAAAAATTTAAGAAAAGTTATAAAAAATCCAAAAGATTCAGAAGGTAAAAAACATGAGTAGTTTTACTAATTTATTAATAATATATTTTAGAGATTATAACATTTGGTTTTTAAGTATCTTAATTATGCTTGGATCTATAGGGATTCCAACAGGAGCATGTTTGGTAGTACTAGCATCTGGCGCTTTTGCTTATGCTGGTGAATTTAATATAGTAATTCTTTTATTAGAAATTTGGTTTCTTTCATGTGTTGGTGATATTATTTCCTATATTCTATGGAAATTTTTAGGTCACAAATTTTTAAATAAATCTCTACGATTGAAAACTTATTTCCATCCTAAAATAATAAAAGCACAAAATTATTTAAAAAAACATGGCAAAGATACAGTTTTTTTTACTAGGTTTTTAATATCTGTAATGGGACCTTTTGTTAATGCAGCAGCAGGAATTGTAGAGTACAAATTGGTAACTTTTAGTTTGTTTGTTGCTTTGGGCGATTTATTATGGTCGTGTATGTACTTAGGTTTAGGCTATTGGTTTGGTGATTCCTGGGAGAGCATAGTTCCTATCGTAACACAAGCAGGTGAATTTTTAACTTGTATAACAATTTTAGTTATTAGTATATACTTTTTTGTTAAAATCATTAGATCAAATAAACAGAAAAGTTAACACTAATAAATTGTGATATAATCAATCTATAGAAATTTTACAAACTTAGGAGAATAACAATGAATTACATAGTATTTGATTTAGAATTTAATCAAAGTTTAAATTCTAAAAAAGAAAACAAAAATTTAACAAATTCAAAATGTCCTTTTGAAATAATTCAAATTGGTGCTGTAAAGCTTGATGAAAATTTTCAGGTTATTTCTACCCTGAACAAATTAGTGAAACCTAAATTATACACTGTCATGAACCCTTTTGTAGAGGAAATGACAGGTATTTCAATAGATATGTTAAGAGCAGCACAATCTTTTAAAGAAGTTTATAAAGAACTTTTAGAATTTATAGGTAATGATAAAACCATATTGTGTGTATGGGGTGCTTGTGATATAAAAGAATTATTTAGAAATGTTCAATACCACAATTTGGACATATCCCCAATTCCGAAGGAATATATTAATATTCAATTTTATGTATCTAAGTATCTTAATTGTCCAAAAGGAACTAATATTGGACTTAAAAATGCTGCTGAATTATTAAACATTAATATTGAAAATAAATTTCATAATGCTCTTAATGATGCTTACTATACAGCAGAAGTTTTCAAGAAAATCCCTAAAAAAAATATAAACATTATAAAATATGATGTAAATAAAAATATGAAACCTATTAGAAGCAATGCTGAAAAAAGCATACTTGATACTTCTAAGTTAATTAAACAATTTGAAAAAATGTTTAATAGAGAAATGTCTGAGGAAGAACAAAAAATTATTAAGCTAGCTTATATGATGGGAAAAACTAGACAATTTGAAATTCCACATTCTGATAATTAAAACATTTTGCACTTAAAAATATAGCTTCTATAAATGAATGTATACGTAATTTGCAATAGTAAATAAAAATAAACTTACAAAGCTGTAAATGTTGAACTTACTCAAATACAATTTATTTTTTTTATCTTCATTTTCATTTATAAATATTTTATAAGAAATAAGGCTTGCCAGTGAAGCTATTAGCGTCCCCATTCCTCCTATATTAACACCTAAAAGTACCTCTCGCCAATTTTCAGTAAATCCTGCTACTAATACAGAACATGGAACATTACTTATAAATTGACTAAACACTATAGAGGAAAAATAAGGCATATCTCTTATTTGCAAAAAATTATGTAAATATTCTTGAATACTTTTTATGCTGGATACATTTCCAATAAATATAAAAAAACATATAAATGTGAGTAATAAAAAATAATCTACTTCTTTTATAAGGTGTTTATCCATAAAAAATACTCCTACTACTACAATTAAAAATGTATACTTATAATTTACAATTCCAAATACAGAAAGAACTACAATGAAAAAAATAATTAAATATATGCTAGTCCTCTTTTTATCTTCTATATTTACATTTTTAATGGATAGTTGAAGCTTTTTCTTAGATACTCTAATATTTAGTAAAATAAGCCAAAACATACCTATACCCACAAATGGTATTGTAATTGTAAAAAACTGAAAACTGCTCAAATTATAATATGTAAATAAAAACAAATTTTGTGGATTTCCCATAGGTGTAAGGCTGCTGCCTATATTAGCCGCTAGAGTTTGAAGTATTATTGTTTTCATTGGATCAAATTTTACTTTTTTAAAAGTAAGCATAGCTAAAGGAACAAAAGTAAGTAATGCAACATCATTTGTTACCAGCATGGAAGCAAAAAAAGTTATTCCAATAAATATCAAGGAAACCATTCTAGTATTTTTACACTTTGATAAAACCATAATTGCAATTTTATCCATGAACCTCAGCTCTTTTAAAGCAGAAATTATTATCATCAAATTAAAGAGAAGTACAATAACCTTAAAATTTATATATGATATTTTGGGATTAACAAAAAGAGAAGTAAAAATTGACAGTGCTAATGATATACAAAATACCTTCTCCATCTTTAGTTTCTCAACTATTCTATAAATATTTTGTGAATTTAATCTTAAGTTTTCCATTAGTATATTATCCTGTCCTCTCTCATAAAAATGTTTTAATCTGTACACCATTCATTATAATATATCTTTTTTGTCATAGACACAATAGTATAATTAAAAAATTTATAATTCACAATTTAAGCACATGGAACAATTCCTGCCATAATTCATAAAATATATCGAGGTGATTCAAATGAGGAATAATACAACTTCTCATTCTTTGAGAGAAGTAGTTAATATTGAAAATCCAGTTTTTAAATCCTTTGAAGGCAAATACTTTATTGGAGAATCTGATTTATTAAGTTTTGGTTTTAATAATTATGCCTGGGGAGCTTTATACAATCCTAAAGACTCAGGTGTAAATCTATATTTTAGTGTTACCACTGTAACTAATACTTCAGATTTGCCAATAAAATCAAGAATATATTTAAACTCCACTATACCAGAAGGAGCAACTAAAGTAACCTCTGTTACACCATCTAACCTTACAATTTTACCACCACCTAAGCCAAAGATAATATTTCTTACTGGTCAATTTCTAAGCAGTAAAATTGAAGGTGGTGTTAAAGCTTATACAAGAATTGTTCCTCCGAGCTCCACTCTTGTCAATGAAGAAAATGGTAAAATAGTTATTCCTCCTGGAGGCAATATTTTAAACTTATTAATTTCTTCTGCTCAAGTGTTAATTAAGGCTCATATTGCATATGGCTTCTGGCGAGAAGAAATATAGAAAATTTCATAAGGTAAACTGTATATTTTACCAATTACCCAATAAAACACTCCTCTTTTCTGTATTTATTCTATATAGTACAGTTTGCCTCTTTTTATTTATGCTATAGCATAAATACTAAAGCTTTATATATTAGCATTTAAAACTTTCCCAATCTGCTAAATTATTTGATGCATATTCTTTTCCACCAATATTAATCTTTATGCTTCCATCTGATACTTCAATTATTCCACCCATAACATTTTTTCCTTTACCTATTTCCTCTTTTAAATATTTTTTCAAATATTCACTTTTAACCTTTGTTCTAGTTTCTGCTTCTCTATCATTTTTTGATTTAACTTCAAATATTCCAACTAATCCTGTTTTAAAAAGTACAATGTAATCTGGATAAAATGCATGAGGAATTCCATTATATTCATAGCGTATAGCAAAGTTTTCTTTTCCGCTGTCACCATTTTTATACCACCAAATAATTTTATCTCCACTTTTCTCTAAAAAATCTTCAAAACCTTTTTCAGTTTGCTTTCTATTTTTCTTTAAGTAGCATTTATCATATATATTTTTTTCTGATTTAAAAAACTCATAAGAAACATCATCTACAAGCTTAGTTTCTTTTATTGAAAAATCATTATAATATTCTTTTGTCTCTTTAAGTTCATATTTGCTATATTCTTCAATATACTTTTCTACAGTGCTATTTAATATTGATTTGAAAAATTTCTCGTAATTAACAATGAATAATGATTGTATTTTAGTTATTACCCCTGTTTTCTTTATGTTATAATTAAAAACATCATTAAAATATTTATAAATTAATTCCTTTAAATAAGGATAGAAATTTTCCGAAGCTCTTTTTAAAATAGTTGTAAATACTTCTTCAATATCAAATTCACTTACCTTTATTCTCTTATCTTTATGAGATATTTTTACATTTACTCTATCTAACTTCACTGTTTCTATATGTCCATCATACATAAGCTGACTTTCTAAATTATCAATTTCCATATTAAAATTTAGTTTATTCAACGCATATAGGTTATTTACTGCATTTCTATTCACTGATACATTTAGTTCTTTTTCAGCTTGGTCATAAAAAATACGATCTAATATTTCTCTTTTAATAACAACATCTTTACTTGGTTCTTTATAATATGAACGTAAAATAATATTTTTCATTTTAGGTTTAATATTAGCCTTCAAAAATTTAACTAATGAAAGGCTGCCTACTTTAACAGAAATATCTTTATTATTAGTATATATATACGCTCTATTTAAAATTTCATTTCTATAATGCTTCCGCTCAGGCATACGAAGAATTCTTCCAATCGTTTGTATATCAAAAATCTCACTTCCACTTTCTCTAAGCTTTAAAAGTACTTGTGCTCTCGGACAATCCCATCCAGTAGCTACAGCCATTTTAAAAATTAAAACATCAACCTTAGAGTTGAAATCGACAATATTTTCTAAGTTTTTACACTTATTACTTGTCCATACCGCGAGATTATTATTTTCTATTGATATTCCCTTAATTTTAAGTATTCTAATTAATTCATGTAAAATTTCTTCTCCTGTTTTAGCATTAGGTATTTGAATAAGACATAATGGATTTATTTTAACATTCTCTCTGCTAAAAGCTTCACTTAACTCTAATCTTCTTTTAATAGCCATTTCCACTACAATTTCAATAGAATTTTTATTATCCAGATCTACTTCTTCAATATTATCATTTATAAGCACTTCTTTTTTTATTATTCCAGATTCAATAACCTCTTCTGGGGAAACCTTTACAAAAGCTGCTCTATTATCATCTATATCCTCTCCTGAAGGTATATATTTTGGAGTAGCACTCATTTGAAGCAAAATTTCAGGATTTATTATATTCATTAACTCCTTTGAAGTTCTTGTGTCTGTAGTATTATGACTTTCATCAATAATTAACATTATTTTTCTTACACTACTTGTATTTTCTATAAGCTTAATAAAATTTATTCCATCTCCTTCTCTCATTAAAATGTTATCCCATGCTCCATTTTTCTTTGTATTCAGCTTTTCCCAATTAACTACTACTATGGCATTTCTTTTTATTATTCCATATCTAATAACATCCTCTAGTAGTCTGCAAGGAGGACTTCCTTCTAATATGCTACTTATTTTATTCTTACTCTGCTCATGTAAATGTCCCTTACCAATGGATATCCATATAAAACAAAAATCTTTATCTTGAAGTTTACTGACCATTTCAATATACTTTGATGCAATTACAGTTTTACCTGAACCTGTAGGTGCTTTAAGAACCAATACCTTTTTTTTATCATTATTTTTAAGCAACTTAACAGTTTTATCCATTAACTCTCTAACAGCTTTTTTCTGGTAACTTTTTAGCACTACCATGATTTTAGTGCCTCCTCATAAACTTCCATAATTTTTTGTGGTATTGGTTTAACTTTTATTCCTATATCATTCAGTTCTTCAAATTCACTCATTTCACAATCCAAACTCAGAAAATAAAGAATTTTTTTATATGAATTTAAACATTTTAAATCTTTTTTAATGCTGGCTATCATAGAAGAATCCATAAAACTGTGGCAAATTATCATAGCCAAATTATTGCTTATAAAAATATTATACTGACTCCCACTTTTATATAAATTAAAGCAGTTTTCCTTTATACATAAAAGTTCGGTACATCTATCTGCAAGTTTAATTTTTAAAGCATCTCTGCTTTGATTCTTAGGAATAAACTCTACTTTATAATATTTCACATTCCCACCTATTCCTTTTATATAAGTATCATGGGAGTTTATATATCCTGTAATAATATTTCTTATACGTCTATAGGTTATATTTTCACATATATTTAAAATATTTTCTGGAGTTTCACTTCCAATATTAGATAGTATAAATTGCCTCTCTCCATTATCCTCCTTATTCATTTCTAAAATAGCTTGTCCTAAAGTTCCTGATCCAGCAAAAAAATCAATAAAAATCCCTTTATCATCACACATAGAAACTATTCTCTTTATAAATTTAAGCGGCTTTTTTCCACTGCTAAAAGTAATTCCTCCCTCAGAAGCAATTCCATTCCAACTAATATCATCCCATAGAGTTCCAAGTTTCTCCTTTTTGTATATTTTTTTATTCTTCATATAAGCTGCATCTGATAACCATATAACTATTCTGCTGTTAATATAATAGTTAGTAGTTAATTTATTTTTATTTTTTCCTGTTTTAGGAACATATTCTACGGATATAAGTTCTCTATAATCATTAGTACCTTCTATTACTCTTTTTCTTATTGATGATTGAGAATTGGTACTGCTGCATATTTTATAAAAATATTTTAAATAAACTTCACCTTCAGATAAGTTTTCTTCCTCCATAATTTCTGATATATTTTTCATAATATATCCTTCATGTTTAAAAATTTTTATATTCCCAGAATTTCCATCCTTTATAGTACACATATATTTCTTAGTGCCTTCATTTATAAGCACCTGTCTATAATCATATTGTTTTCCTTCTTCTCTTCTTTCATTTATAAGGCTCATCAAAGGATATTCTTTATATACAGCTTTAAGATTACACCTTTCTCTATTTTTACAGTAAATAAGCAAGTACTCTATATTCTTTTTTAACTTTTTATCTTCTCCACCACCACTAGCACCTGAAGCATTTTTAGTTTTAACACTTATACAATTAATAAAATTCTCTTCACCAAATACATCATCACATAACATTTTTAGTTGACTTTGCTCATTGTCATCAATAGATATAAATATAGCTCCATCACTACTTAAAAGTTCTCTTGCCAATCTTAATCGCTTATTCATAAAAGAAATCCATTTACTATGCCTATAAGTGTCTTCACCATTAACATAATTATCATTGTATATAAAATCCTTATTTCCTGTATTATATGGAGGATCAATAATTATATTTATCTGTCTTTCATCATTTATTCCATGAGTAAACAATAAAGTATTTAAAGCATATAAATTATCCCCTTCTATTATTACATTGGTAATATTACTATTCCCGCTCTTAATTTCCTTTTCTTTAACTTCTGTAAGTACTGGATAATTATTTTTTAAAACTTTTTCCGCTTCCTCTACTTGTTCTTCCCACACTAAACCGTACTTTTTGGTTTTCCTTAAATAATTATTTTCTAGCTTTAGCTTTTCTATAATGGAAATCAATTTTTCCTTTGTAAACTCTATATCATCAATGTCTTTTAAATTTTCAAATGCATATACTTTTTCCATACTTTCACCTCCGTCACTTACATATTATCATATATTTTACATTTTTTGTATATTTATAAGTAAATTATAAAGAATAAACTATTATACATAATTGTTTTCATAAACAAATTTGAAGACAAATAAAAAAACTACCCATTAAATGAGTAGTTTCTGTTTGAATATTAACTTTACTTTTTTAATATTTTATGTACCTATAACATTTTTCATATATATCAATAAATATACAACCTTGCTTAATTACTTTAAATCCCACTAGTTCCTTTTAGCATACTTATCATGTCTTGTAGCTTTATATTTTGTTTACGGAAATTTTCTGAATGGAATTGATTTTTGTATTTTAAAATAGCAAAAACAGTTTGGTCTGTCTTCTCATAACTACAATGTTTTATTTCATTGGATGTAAATAAACCTTGTGAATTATTCTGATTTTTAACTTTATCAATAGGAATTTTTCTCAGCAAAGTTTTTTTCCCATCTTCACTTACAATATATGTACAATAATACTTACCTTGCTGTTCTGATACAATTTGCCTTTTTTTCTTTTTTTGTACTTCATCTTCGTCCTTACTAGTAGATTGATTTTTTGATGTTGCAAGATTTAAATAACTATCTTGATTACAAACATTGTTTATACATGCACTCACGTTTTTTCCTCCTTTAAGAACATATTTCCATCTATAACATATTATTAAAACAAGTTAAGTTATTTTAATTTGTGGTAGCCTTTTTAAGTTTATTTTATATATCAATTGTAACATGTTTATTATTTGAATATCAACCAAATTGATATCATGATTACTATAATTTTCCTTGTTTCAATCCTCATTTGAATTGGGCTCAGCTTCACTTGAATTTGAGTTTATGTTATTAATATATTCATCCATATATTTATTAAATGCTTCCAACGAAATATGTTTATTTTCTAAATACAATTTGTTCAATACAAAATTTAACTGCTGTTCACTTTTAATATTTCTAAGGTTCATTTTAATTTTAT
This sequence comes from Clostridium sp. JS66, assembly GCF_033561535.1. Lineage (NCBI taxonomy): Bacteria > Bacillati > Bacillota > Clostridia > Eubacteriales > Clostridiaceae > Clostridium > Clostridium sp. JS66. The sequence continues at coordinate 3,466,090 of NZ_CP131467.1, forward strand.
TTAAATCATTAACAGCACACTCAGAAGTAATGATTTTTATAAAAATTTCTTCAAGTTGTTTCAAAGCAGGACATATAGAAGTATTAATTGTACTTTCCAAAGAGCATTTAATAATATTCATAATTTGATTTACTGTCTCAATAACTGCACATTGAATTATTCCTTCATCAATAAGTTTTTCTACTGCTTTTACAATGCCCTTTTCTACTCCTTTCTCTATTCCTTTTTCCATAACCTTTTCTATATCTTTATTTATACTCATATTTACCTCAAAATTAATATGACTTCACTTTAATATTTATTTAATTAAACTCCATTTAATACATCAATATATAAATTTTAAGCTCTAAAATCCCCAAAAAATTTAAAAGGTAAATTATATCCTTAAAGATATAACTTACCTGATTTTCTTAAAAAATATTGTTTATCATAAAAATCGCTTCATAAAATCTGAACAAACTTCTGCTCTATGAAAAAGTACTTTTTATAATCAAACTGCACAATCTAAAGATCACTTAATAAATAATTAATTTTATGACAGCTCAAATGCTCCTGTATATAGCTGATAGTACTTGCCTTTTTGTTTGATTAAATCATCATGGTTTCCTCTTTCAATAATTCTACCTTCATCTAATACCATAATTACATCTGAATTTTTAATTGTAGAAAGTCTATGAGCAATTACAAATACTGTTCTTCCCTTCATAAGCTTATCCATACCATCTTGAACTATAACTTCCGTTCTTGTATCAATGCTGGATGTTGCTTCATCAAGTATTAAAACAGGTGGATCAGCAATAGCTGCTCTAGCAATTGTCAATAGTTGTCTTTGTCCTTGTGACAACTTTCCACCATCACTAGTAAGAACTGTATCATATCCCTTTGGAAGATGTTTTATAAACTGGTGTGCATTAGCAAGCTTAGCTGCTGCAACTACTTCTTCATCAGTTGCATCCAGTTTCCCATATCTAATATTGTCTGCAACTGTTCCAGTGAAAAGATGTGGATCTTGAAGTACCATTCCAAGAGAACCCCTTAAATCATCTTTTCTAATTTTGTTGATATTTATGCCATCATATCTAATCTTCCCATCTTGAATATCATAAAAACGGTTGATTAAGTTTGTAATAGTAGTTTTCCCTGCTCCTGTAGCACCTACAAAGGCTATCTTTTGGCCTGGTTTTGCATAAAGCTTTATATTGTGTAATATAATTTTTTCATCATTATATCCAAAATCAACGTCATCAAATACTACTTCACCAAGAAGCTTTGTATAAGTAACTGTATCATCTTGGTGCGGATGCTTCCATGCCCAAATTCCAGTACGTTTCTTGGATTCTACTAGTTCTCCATTTTCATTTTCTTCTGCATTTACTAAAGTTACATAACCTTCATCGGCTTCTTTCTCTTCATCAAGAAGTTTAAATATACGTTCTGCCCCTGCTAAAGCCATAATTACAAAGTTAAATTGTTGAGACATTTGGTTTATTGTTTGGCTGAAGGTTCTTGTTAGCTGCAAGAAGGATGCAAGTCCTCCAAGAGTAAAACCAGCAAATGATCCAATGGCAAGAATAGAACCAACAATAGCAACTGCTACATAATTTATATATCCAATATTACCCATGATAGGCATTAAAACATTGGCATATTTATTTGCATTATTTGCACTATTAAACAACATGTCATTTAATTTATCAAAATTAATTTTTGCTTCTTCTTCATGACAAAAGACTTTTACAACCTTTTGGCCTTCTATCATTTCTTCTATATAACCATTTACTACGCCTAAATCTTTTTGTTGAAGTCCAAAATATTTTCCACTTTTACCACCAATAAACTTAGTAACGTTGACCATCAAAATTATAATTAAAATTTCAATACCTGTTAATGGTAAGCTTAAGAAAATCATAGAAATAAATACACCAATAACAGTTATAATTGCTGATAACAATTGAGGTATACCTTGGCTTATCATTTGTCTCAATGTATCTGTATCATTGGTATAAAGACTCATTAAATCTCCATGAGCATGAGTATCAAAGTATTTAATATTTAAAGTTTCCATATGAGAAAACATATCATCTCTTATCCTTTTAAGTGAACCTTGAGAAATTATAATCATCATACGGCTATACGCATATGTTGCCAAAACTCCAACATAATAAATTAATGCCATAGTAAATATCATTTTAAGTAATGGTGCAAAATCAGCTCCAGATTTATTTAAAAGAGGTACTATATATTTATCTATTAGAGTTTTTATAAATAATGTACCAACAACATTGGCAATAGAACTTATAATAATAGTTGCCAGTACCATAAGGAACAAAAATTTATATTCTTTAATTACATAAGCTAACAACCTTTTTAAAGTCTTCAAGGAATTTTTACTCATCTTTGCATGTCCACGTGCACCAGGCCCTCGCATGGCTCTAGGCTTAACACTTTTACTTTGGCTCATTGTCATCAGCTCCTTTCATTTGAGATTCATAAACTTCTCGATATATAGAATTACATTTTAGAAGCTCATCATGACTTCCAAACCCATCAATTTTTCCGTCATTTAATACAATAATTCTATCTGCATCTTCTACTGATGAAATACGTTGTGCAATAATAATCTTTGTAGTATCTGGTATTGTTTCTTTAAATGCCTTTCTAATAAGAGCATCAGTCTTAGTATCTACAGCGCTTGTGGAATCATCTAAAATTAGTATTTTAGGTTTCTTTAAAAGTGCTCTTGCAATACATAATCTCTGCTTTTGTCCTCCAGACACATTGCTTCCACCTTGTTCAATGTAGGTATCATACTTATCTGAGAAATTTTCTATAAATTCATCAGCCTGAGCCTGTCTACATGCAGTAATTAATTCTTCATCTGTGGCATTTTTGTTTCCCCATCTTAAGTTTTCTTTTATTGTTCCGGAAAACAATACATTTTTTTGTAATACCATGGAAACTTCGTCTCTGAGAGTTTCTATATCATATTTCTTAACATCAATTCCTCCAACTTCAACACTACCAATTGTTGTATCATACAATCTTGGAATAAGTTGAACTAAAGTGGATTTAGCACTTCCTGTTCCTCCAATAATACCTATAGTTTCACCTGAATTAATTTTTATATTTACATCTTCTAAAACACAATTATCTAAGCTTTTATTATATGAAAAATTAACATTTTTAAATGTAATAGATCCATCTTTCACTTCATAAATTGAATTTTTAGGATTTGCCAAATCACTTTTTTCTTCTAATACTTCTATAATTCTTTCAGCTGATGATTTTGACATAATTACCATGACAAATACCATAGAAATAATCATAAGACTCATTAATATATTAGTAGTATAAGTAAATAAACTCATTAATTCACCTGTTGTCATAGAATGTGAAACAATCATTTTTGCCCCAAGCCATGATAAAAGTAAAATACAAGTATACACTGCAAATTGCATTGCAGGAGCATTAATTATAATCAATTTTTCAGCTCTTATAAAAAGTCTATATAGGTTTTCAGAAGCTTTATAAAATTTCCCTATTTCATGTTCTTCTCTTACATAAGCCTTTACAGTACGAATTGCCGTTAAATTTTCTTGCACACTAGCATTTAAATCATCATATTTTCTAAAAACTTGCATGAAATATGGGTGTACTCTAGTCATAATAAAATACAATACAATCCCTAAAAAGATAATTGCTCCTAAAAATACTAAAGCTAATTTTGCATTGATATAAAAACTCATTCCCATAGCAAAAACCAACATGAATGGTGCTCTAACAAACATCCTTATTACCATTTGAAATGCATTTTGAACGTTTGTTATATCTGTAGTTAGCCTTGTTATAAGTCCAGCTGTAGAATACTTGTCTATATTAGAAAAAGAATAATTTTGTATATTATAATACATTGCTCTTCTTAAATTTCTAGCAAAACCAGTAGATGCACTAGCTGCATATTTTCCTGACAATGCACCACAAGTAAGAGATATAAATGATACTGCTAACATTACTGCTCCAACAATACATACATATTTCATATCTCCTTTTCCTACCCCATTGTCAATAATCCATGCCATTAATAGTGGAATAATAGTCTCCATTATTGCTTCTAAAGCAACAAATATAGGAGTTAAAATTGCGTCTTTTTTAAATTCTGCTACATAACTTGCTAATTTTCTTATCATATATTTTCCCCCTCTTGTTAGATTTCTAACTAATGTTACAAAAAAAATTGCACTTAATCAGCAACTTTTTTAGATAATCTGTCAAGTAAATGAATTAATATGTACATCTCATCATCACTTAACTCGTCCCTTAAATATTTTTCAATTTTAATAATGGATTCATGTACTTTTTTTTGAATTTCAAGTCCTTTTTTTGTAAGTATTATCTTCTTAAGCCTTGCATCTTCAGAAACACTTACTCTTTCAATATAGCCGTTTTTTTCCATTAATTGAAGTACACTAGTTACTGAAGAACGTCTAATATCAAAAACTTCTTCTATATCCTTTTGAAATACATCTCTATTTTGACACTTATGATATACAAAACCAAGTATCATGCTTTGAATACCTGTTATACCATACTTAGCAACTTCTTTATTTATTTTTCTGTTGATCCTATTGCTGAAAATATTTACTTTTCTACCTATCAATTCTTCCTTATCCATATACCATCCTTCTATCGTTTTGTTAGACTTCTAACTAATTATAATTTTAACTGTAATTCTTGTCAATATAGTATATTTACTCATTACCATTATTTAATCTTTAAAAATTTAAAAGTAATCGTATAAATTTCACTTGTTCTCACCATATCTATTAAGCATATTGAACATTATATACATATTTAGTAGAATAAATTATAACTAAGTTCTTTATTTGTCGATTTCATACTAATCATATCAAATTAAAGGACAATATATACATAATTTTAGGAGGCTGAAAAAATGGCTATTTTTTTACACATACTAGCAAATAATATTGTACCAGTTTTCATATTAATTGCATTTGGCTATATAATAAGTAAAAAATTTGATTTAAGTATATTCACTCTCAGTAAGCTAAACTTCTATTTATTTATACCTGGCTTTATATTTTATAATCTCTACTCTACTAATTTATCTCCCGAAATGTTCAAAATTTTGTTTTTTTGCGTACTTTATTTAGTATTTAATGATATAACAGCTAGAATTATTGCAAAAACTCGAGGATATGACATAGGTCAAACAAGTGCTTTTAAAAATTCTATTATGTTTAACAATACAGGCAATATAGGTGTATCCCTTATTACTCTTATTTTTGGCAGTGCACCTTTTGTTATTAATGGAAAGACACCCTATTTAAATGAAGCTCTTACAGTTCAAATTATGATTTTAGTATTTACCAATGTTACAATGTATACTATTGGTTTTTATAACGCTGGAAGAGGTAAAATGAATTTTAAAGAATCAATACATCAAATTTTCTCTATGCCCTCCATATATGCTATACCACTTGCACTTTTACTTAAATATGCTAAAGTTGATATAACAACAACCCCATTATGGAGTACATTAGAATATGTAAAAAATGGACTTGTACCTATGGCATTGTTAACCTTAGGTGTTCAACTTTCAAAAACTAAATTTGATTTTAAAGATATCAATGTAAATATAGCAGTTTTTACTCGCTTAATTTTGGGACCTATATTAGCTATAGTATTAATACATGCCTTTGGTTTCTTTGGAGTTATTGCACAAACAGTACTCATATCCTGTTCTGTACCAACAGCTGTAAATACAGCTTTAATTGCTGTTGAATGTGATAACAATGCAAATTTTGCCTCACAAGAAGTAATGGTATCCACCATTTTTAGCTGTATTACACTTACTTCCTGCATATACTTAGCTAGAGTCTTATTTCCTATTTAAATTTTAAATTTATAAATAAAAGTATTGACAAACAGATTATAAAGTATTACCATGTAAACAATAACTAATTAAAGAAAATAATCCTTTGACAAGGAGTAGTAACTATTAAGTTTAGTTATAGAGAGCTGAAGGTGGTGTGATTTCAGCACAATAACTGATAGTGAATGGACCTTAGAGGAGTAAACCGAAATTCAAAATCATTGAAGAGTAGTATTTACCGTTAGCCATACGTTATAATGGATAGGACATGTTAGTGTCTAAAATTCAAGTGATGTTTTTAATTAAGCATAATTTAGGTGGTACCGCGGATATCTCCGTCCTATTGTTATAGGACGGAGTTTTTATTTTATTAAAGATCTTTTTAGAATTGTAACTGTAAACTATTTGCTAGCTTCCGGAGGCTTTCAAATATTAATCAGAATTTTTGAAAAATATTTAACATTAAATAATATTAAAGGAGATGTAAATTATGAAATTGAAAAAAATTATTATAAATTCTTTATTTTTAGCCATCGGAACTGTAATTGCCCAAGTTATTCCACCTATATTCTTTGGAATGAAACCTGGTACTGGATTGGTTATGCTATTTATTATAATATTGCTCAATGATGATTATAAAACATGCATTACTGCTGGAATTGTACTAGGTATACTAGCTGCAGGTACTACAACATTTCCAGGAGGACAACTACCAAACTTTATAGATAAAATAATAACAGCAAATATTCTATTTATATTATTAAAACCACTTAGAAATAAATTAAATAGTCAAGTAACAACTATTTTAACTTCAGCTTTAGGCACAGCCATTAGTGGAACTACATTTTTATTCCTAGTTTTAATAACTGTAGGACTGCCTACAAAATTAAACCTGTTACTTTTCACTGTGGTTCTTCCTGCATGTATCATAAATACTGTATTAACTTCAATTCTATATAATGCTATAAATGCAGCCTTGAAAAGAGCTGCAATTAAAGAAATTTAGTAAAGAAGGTTGAATATATGAATAAATATTATAAAGAAGCATTGGAAATCAATGATGAACTTGTTGCTAATAGACGTACGTTTCATAACTACGCTGAAACTGGATTTGAACTGCCAGAAACAATATCTCTTGTAATGAAAAAGCTTACTGAATATGGTTTAAAGCCTTATCTTGTGGGAAAATCAGGAGTAAGTTGTACACTAGGTCAATCTGGTAAAACCATATTACTTCGTGCAGATATGGACGCTCTTCCTATGAGAGAAAAAACCGGGTTGGATTTTGCTGCAACTAATGGAAATTGCCATTCTTGTGGCCATGATTGCCATACTGCTATGCTGCTTGGTGCTGCAAAACTATTAAAGCAAAATGAAAATAAGTTAAAGGGTACTGTTAAACTTATGTTTCAACCTGCAGAAGAATTGCTTGCTGGTGCAAATGATATGATAGCTGCAGGAATATTAGAAAATCCTAAAGTAGATACAGCAATGGGACTGCACATTAAAGTTGGTCATGAAAATTCTAGTATTGGCTCCATTACCTATGCAAAAGGTACAGCCTTATATTCAGGTGATGCTGTTCGTATTACTATAACTGGTAAAAATGCTCACGGAAGTACTCCAGAAAAAGGTATAGATGCAATCAATATTGCAGCCCATGTGGTTATTTCGCTGCAAGAAATTATTGCAAGAGAAATACCTTGTACTGAACATGCTGTATTGATTGTTGGTAAAATACAAGGTGGGGATACTGTTAATACCTTAGCTGGCAATGCAGTAATTGAAGCTTCTATTCGAGCAACTACACAAGAGAGTCGTTCTTTTTTAAAAAAGAGAATTAAAGAAATTAGTGAAAATGTAGCTGAAACTTTTAAAGGACAGGCAATTGTAGAGTTTGTATATGGTATTGGTCCCCTATATAATAATCCAACCTTTAGTGAAGAAATTGCAAGTTATTGTAAAGAAATTTGCACTGAAGAAAAAATAAAAGAAATTCCTACAGCTTGTGGTACAGAAGATTTCACTAGTATTGCAAAACAAGTGCCCTCAGTTATGCTTAACCTTGGTGCTGGAAGTATTGAAGAAGGCTATACTTACTCTATGCATAACCCTAATATGATAGTAGATGAAGAAATTTTACCATTAGGTACAGCTTTATATGCGCACTGTGCTACTAAATATTTAGAAAATAATCTATGATAGTATGTTAGATTGATCTATATAAAAATATTATCTAATTTTCAATTAATATGGAATAATTTACTGTTCAAATGAATATAAATATGTTGTATCAATCATATGGAGATATTATGAAATCTCAATCTAGGTTTGTTAGCAGGACTAATTTATAAAGGATGGGTTTATATGAAAATTACAAAAAAAGATCAAATTATTAAGCTTTATAAGGAAGGTCTTAGAGTAGAGGATATAGTTAAGAAAGGATTTGGGAAAAAATACGTTAACCAGGTTCTAAAATTTTTAAAAATTTCTAAAACTCCTGTAAAACCTAATGATAAAACCAATATAAACGATATGAAAGAATTAGCATCACTGCTTGAAACGCTGGACAACAAATCTGATAAAATAAACATTAGCATTAATATCTCAATAAAAGTGGATAACTGCAAATAATACTGAATAAGGCAAGGGAAAATCCCCTGCCTCACTTTTTTTTTAAATAAAAAATCTTAATTTATCATTACATTAATATTTATCCTGTTATATGAGTAAAAAGTGCTCCAAATCCATAACTGTAAGCCAATATGCACCAAGGCTTTCCAAGTATGATAATCCACATAAATTTTTTAAATGACATCTTACTTAATCCAGATAAATAACAAAAAATGTCGTCTGGTGCAAGTGGAACCAACAGCGTAAAGAACAGTATAATGGCATATCCTTTTCCACCTTGAAACTTTCCAATATATTTTTCATATTTTTCTTCTGTTACAATCTTTTTTACAAAGCTAGCTCCATATTTTCTAGCTAGTAAAAATGATATAATTGATCCTAGAGTAATCCCTATGTAATTAAATATAAAGCTCTTCAAGCTTCCAAATAGTGCTACACCAACTATAGATCCTAAAACACCAGGAATTACTGGAAATATAACCTGTAACAATTGAATCACTATCAAAACAACTGGTGCAAATACTCCAAATTGGCGAATATAATTTTCAAAAGCTGCTTGTGAAGAAAAATTACCTTCCATATAAACTTTTATAATAAAAATTACCAACATAATTATCATTGCTAGTACAAACATATTAACATATTTCTTTATATTTTTTAGAGATTTTGTATATTCCAAATTTTTCTTTTCCTTTCTTTCATCATATTATCATCAACACTTGTTCATGTTAAATAGCAAGCTGCATGGTATAATTATAACAATTATTATGTCATTAAACAATCCTGTTATTGGAAATATCATGTGATAATTCATATACTAAATACATTGTACTTAAATTATCCAAATATCATTAAAATATTCTAATTTACTACAAAAAGATGAAGCATAAAAGCCTCATCTTTTTAAGATACTATATTTTTAAATTTTAAATTTATTTACTTCATCAACCATTTCCTTAGTCATATTACTGAGGACTTGTGATGATGCTGCTACTTCTTCTGTAGTAGCATTCATTTCTTGTGATGATGCCGAAATTTCCTCAAAAGTTGCTGAAACTTCAAGTGAAACTGAAGATACATCATTTACCCTATTTAAAATAGTATTTTTATCATTATCTATATCTTCTGCAGAATTTTTAACTACTTCAATTTTAGGAATCACTTCACTTACTGCTTCTATAATATTTTTGAAGGACACTATTGAACTTTCTATGATCTTAACTTGATTTATTAATTCGCCATCCATATTGCTAGAATCTTTAACTATAGTATCAGTATTTTGGGATATTTCACTAATTAATTTACTAATATCTTCTGCTGATACTTGAGATTGTTCTGCAAGCTTTCTTATTTCATCTGCAACAACTGCAAATCCTTTTCCTGATTCCCCTGCTCTTGCAGCTTCAATTGCTGCATTTAATGCCAATAAATTTGTTTGTTCTGCAATACTATTTATTATATTTATAATTTCATTTATTTCATTTATACTTTTTCCAAGCCCCACAATTTTACCATTAAAAGTTTTAAATGAATTACTTACCTTTGATACAGATTGATTTAATCCATTCATTTCTGTACTGCTTTCTTTTGCCATTAAACTAATTTCTCTGGATTTTGAGTCAACAACCTGTATTTCATTGACCATCCTGGACAATTTGTTGCTAAAGTCATTAAGAATATCCGTTACATTTACTAAATCTTGAGACTGTGAACTCGTTCCTTTTGCAATTTCATTTATTGCTTCTGCAACACTTTGTGATGAACTAGCTATTTCTTCCGAAACGGAAGACAAATTTTCTGACTGCATATTAATATTTGCAGAATTTTCTTTTATTCTATTAATCATTGTTCTTAATGATTCCTGCATTACTTTCATTGAATTATTCATGTCTCCAACTTCATCTTTCATTTGCAGATATCTAGTAGGAACTTCTTCACTCAAATTTCCTTCTGCTAATAAATCCAAATGTTTTGAAGTTGATTTTATTCCTCTTGATATACTGTTCGCAATAATATAAATCACTGCAGCTCCAATTAGTATGAATAATATAGAAAATACTATAACTGAAATTTTTAAACTAGTAAGCTCAGATAGTATTTCTCCTTTTTCCAATATAACTCCAACAGACCATTCTGTTCCTTTAACTGGAGCATAACCCATGCATTTATATATTCCTTCATAAGAATACTCACCTATTCCCGTTTCTCCTGCTCCCATTTTCTTTTCAATTTCAGCTAATGGCTGCAGTTTACTGTCCTTTTTTGCTGCTTCTACTGGATTATACATTTTAAGTACTAAATCTTTATTATTACTAGCAATATTTGTACCATCTTTTTTCATCATAAATGCATAACCTGTTTTTCCAAATTTTACTGCATTAGTTATATCACTTAAACGATTTCCATCTCTCGTTTCAATTAATGCTCCTACAACTTCATTATTGTTTTTAATAGGAACTGCATATACAACTACTACATCCCCACCAGTCTTACTTACAAAAGGATCTGATACATTGCTTTTACCAGATACAGCTTTTTGAAAATAATCTCTCTCTTTGACATTAACAATTGTTCCATCGGGTTTTGTTATGTTTCCATTTTTATCTACAGCCTCTAGCCTGACACTTCCTATCCTTTTACCTTCTTCTGTAAGAATCTGAATTTTATTTTGCCATGAATTATTAGTGTCTTTTATTTCAGATCTTGCTGCAATGGCTGCTAATACATTTAACTGCCCTTCAAGTTTACTTTGAACATTATTTGCTGTTTGTTCTGCTATTTTAGGAAGTGTTTTACCCAAATTTGTATTTAATGCCCTTGATGAATTTATAAAAGAAATCACACCTAATGCTATACATATAATACCTATTAATAAACCTGAAAACACTATCATTTTTGACTTAATACTCTTCATAATATCCCTCAATTCAATTAAAATGCTTAACATTAAACTAATCACATACATTATAATAATTTTTCAACAATAATTCTAATAGAAATTTCCACATGTATTAATAGTTTTCTTCTATAGAAATTGTATGTATTAGCATAATAATGCAATTTTAATTTTTCTGAAAAATATACAAATCTTAAATCTTCTAATGAAATTTTAGCTTAAACACTGTTTTATACTCTTTACAACTTTCAAGAGTTAAAGTTCCTCCATGCTTTTGAACTATTTTATTTGCAATAGAAAGCCCTAGCCCTGTACCACCTTTTGTATATCTTGATTTGTCACCTCTTGAAAAAGGTTCAAATATATTTTCCTTTAAACCTTCATCAATGCCAATTCCATCATCTGCAATTATCATCTGCATTTGGCAATTATCACAAGTTAACTCTATTTTAGCTTTTGTCCCAAATTTATTGTATTTCAACACATTAGATATGATATTTGAAATTGCTCTTTCCATTTCCACTCTATCAAATTCATACATAATTTCATGCTCTGGTAAGTTTATCTCAATTTTAAAACTTTTTTCCTCAAATTCATTATAATATTCAGATACTATTTGGCGTACAAACTCACAAAAATCCCATTTTTCCTTGTTTATTAAAAATCCACTATTATCAAGCTTTGTAAATTCATGAAGATTTTCAATTAAAGAAACTGTTCTTTTAGATTTATTATATATTGTATTTAAATATTGCTTAATTTTTTCATCATCCATTACCACACCATCTCTAAGTGCCTTTGAATAACCCATAATGGAAGTTAACGGAGTTTTCAAATCATGAGATATATCTGATAAAAGCTGCTGCTTTAAAATTTCCATTCTATTTCTTTCTTCCTTTGAAGTTTCAATTTTTTCAGCCATAAAATTAAAAGCATCTCTTATTTCTGCAAATTCATTTTCTGCATTAAAATTAATTCTTGTAGAATAATCCTCTTCTGTCATTCTTTTTATACCCTGTAATATTTTTTTTAGAGGCATAACCACTTTTTTAGTAGTTAAGTAAGCATATAAAAATACAGAAGTTATTAAAAACACTATAATTATAAGTATAGCTATCAATATGTAGATTGCAGCCTTTTCAATATACTTATCCGGCGATGGAGCTATATCCACATTTAATTTCACAATTCCAGGAGGTACTTTAACAATGCAGTAAAATTTTTGTTCATTGCTATTAAATGTTGCAACAGAATAAAAATAGGAAGTATCACTTTTCAAATTGTTATACGATAAGTCCATAAAATGCAAGAGCTCATCTTCTGTATAGCTTGCTGCTTTATCTTTTTTACTTCCTATAACATAAATAATCTTTTTATTTGAATCAAGTATTTCAACCCATCCTTTAGATTCAACAATTTTTGATGCATCAATTTTTTTATAATCACTTTTTACTATTTTTGATGCCATAAAAAACTTTTGTGTATCTTTTACATACTCTTCTGATGAAACCATCTTTCCTATTGTAAGAATGACAAAACCTATACTGCCTAATAATATAAGTAACATTAAAAACATAAAGACAATATAGTTCTTAAACATAGTAATATACAATCTTTTAAATTTTTTTCTTAACTTATTTAAAAACATTAATAATACCTTCCATACATAAATTACTTTTTATACTCAAATTTATATCCAAGTCCCCTTATTGTCTTTAAATACACTGGATTTTTAGAGTCTTCTTCAATTTTATCCCGAAGCTTGCTTATATGAACCATTATTGTATTGTCATCACCATAAAAAGGCTCATTCCAAATACATTCAAAAATTTGCTTTTTAGTAAAAACCTTTTTAGGATTACCCATTAAGAGCAATAATAGCTTGTACTCTGTAGATGTAATTGGTACTTGTCTACTTCCTTTGTAAAGGGTGCAGGAATCCGTATAAAGTTTCAACTCTCCTATAGTGATAGTTTCTACGATTTCTTCTTCACTATTATCAAATTCCAAACATCTCCTAAGCTGTGCTTTTACTCTTGCAAGCACCTCTAGTGGATCGCATGGTTTAGTTATGTAGTCATCTGCACCAAGCTCAAGTCCTAATATTTTATCACTTATTTCACTCTTAGCAGACATTACAATAACAGGAATTTTAAATTTCTCTCTTATTTTTTTTATAAGAGCATAGCCATCCATATTAGGCATCATTATATCAATTATTGCAATATCAATTGTATTATCTTTTAAAACATCTAGTGCTGAAAATCCATCATCAGCACCAAACACTTCGTAACAATCCTTCTCAAAATACAGCCTTAATAGTTCTATTATTTCCTGTTCATCATCAGCAATTAAAACCTTTTTCATAAATACAAACTTTCCTTTCATTAATCACATTTAGAATTATAAATATTCATTCTACATTTTCTATAATTTCTATATGAATAAAATAGATATATGATAACTAATATAATGCCTCCAATTATAAAACTAGAATTGATATTCAACAAATCATTTTTACTTACACCACTATTTCTTTTCAAACCACCTATAAAAACAATAAGATTGTTGCAAGCATGAAGTGTAATTGAAGGTATTAATGATTTATACTTATAGGTAAGAATAGCACAGCTTATCCCTAAAAGTAAAAGCATAGGATTAATGTTTAAGTGCATAGAGAAAAATATAATTGAGGAAAATATAATCGATTTACCCATTCCATACTTATTATACAACCTGCCCATTAATATTCCCCTAAAAATAAACTCTTCTACTATGGGTGCAATGATGACAGATGAAATAAAACTTATAACTATCATAAACATTGTATCTATTTTAGGTGATTTATTGGACAAATTTGAACTTATACTGTTTAACATAGCTGGATTTATGTAATTAACTAAAGATAATATTAATAAAATAAATCCTGCACCACCTAAATAGGTCATTATTAAACTTACAGGAACTTCTAATATAAACTTACCTTTTAGTGGCCTTCTTATAAAATTACTAATACTTATGCCATTTTCTTTCATAAATTTTAGTACTATTAAAAACCATATTATTGTAATTACAGCTGAAATAATTTCAATATAGCTATCTGTTAAATGTATTTTTAAAACCTTTGAACACACTATCATTAATATTATCCCTACTGTAAGTATACAAAGCATTTTTATAAATAAGTATCTTGTTTTCGTTTCTTTAAGTAATTCAAAATTCATAGCTTTTCTTTAGTGATGATATGTGTACAAAGTACAACCCACACTAAAATTCACTTCCTTCCTTTTTTGTTATATTTAATCACTAAATTCTTTATCTTCTTCATTGCTGTATAATTCTTTTATTCCAGTTTACCTTTACAAAGTAGGTACTCATAACTATTCCTAGCACAAAGCATCCAATTCCATCTATAAACCCTAATGAATTAAAACTACTTAAAGTAATGTTCTCCTTGCTTCCATTTCTATCTATTAAGAAGGATATAACCTGTACAAAAAAAATCATAAAATTATTGATAATGTGAATTGTTATAGTAGCAAATATATTTCTGGTTTTTAAATATATTAGTGACATACATACACCAAAAATAATTGCAGACAATATTCCCAGTTCATAATGAATCATTCCAAATAAAATAGAAGATACTATTATTGCTTTTTTTACTCCAATTTTTATTTTTAATCTGTTAAGTATAACCCCTCTAAATATAAGCTCTTCCACAATTGGTGCTATAAATGACGCTGCAATTCCATTAATAATTATGCTGTACAAGGAATTTGAGTCACTTTTATTTAGTTCTTCTAGAAGCCCATTCATAAATGAAGGTGATATACTTTTTAAAGCATAAACTGCAATTATGACAAATCCTATGGTTACAGTAATGTTTATTATAATACTAAACATTATATCTTTAATATTTAAATCTGTTTTTAAATCATTTATTCCATTTTTAACATCATAACTTACTTTTCTTAATTTTAGCATAAACCATGCTAAAACTCCTAAATTACATAATAATAAGAACAAATTTTCATCTAATATGCCTGTAGATTTCACAAAACTTAATTCAGAAATTATGCAAAAGAAAATTACTACAAAAACATAAATAAATATCATTTTTCTTATTTTCGTACTTTCAAAAAAATTATTCATATTCTTTACATCCTACCTTTAAATTTATTTTTTATATATTTAAATTTAAAGGTACATACTTTCATGTCTCTTAACCAAACCTTAAAATTTCCTTAATCTTTAAAACAAAAAGATGAAGTCTTAAATTACACTTCACCTTAAATTACATTTTATATAACAATTACTACATTAATCTTATTTCCATGTTACATCAACAGCTTTTCTTGGTACAGTTCTCAAATATTTAACATCTGGATACCCTAGTATCATGCATGCTGCAATCTCTGTTCCCTTTTTTATTCCAAGTAAATCATTAATTTCTTTATTGTCCTTTGCAGCCATTAAGAAAAATCCACTAAATAGTGTTCCAAGTCCCAATGCATCTGTTACAAGTTCCATATTAGAAGCTGCTAAAGCTCCATTAAATAGCAACCTTGCTGTAACTATTATTACTAAAGGTGCATTAAAAAATAGGCTGTCATTTTGTTTAGGATTTTCTTTATAAGCATCATACATCTTTAGACACATTTTTGCATATCTTTTGAACATTATATTATCAGAGTTTAAATTATCTAAAATATTTTGACCTTTATTTTTTAAACCTTCAAATACTAATCCTTTCAATTCTTCAATTTTTTCTCTAACCACTATATAAGACACATCCTGCATATTACTTGCTGTTTGTGTAAATCTACCTGCCTCTATAATTTTATTTATTTTTTCCATTTCAACTTTTTTATCTTTAAATTGCCTTACAGTCCTTCTAAACTTAATAAAATTTAATAAATTATCTGCATCTATTAAAAATTCTTCTTTATTAAATTCCTTTACTTCCTTCATATCATATCACAATCTGTTAGGCAAAATCTATCTTCAACCATATCTAATCTAATGGAATCTATCTTTTTACTTAAGTCATATATAATTTTTCCCATTCCCGCACAACCATTATCTATATAATCAACATGTTGTGATAGTTTCATAATGCTGCTAGTAAAGGATTGAGTTACTGCAGTTTGTTCTTCTGTATTTGCTGTAACCTGAATAACTGTTTCAGATGCTTGTTTTGTATCACTTGAGTATTGTGACATTTTCTGAGACATATTAGGATTTTGTTCAAAAATCTTAGGTTAACTTTTTTGCATTATTTTTAAACATTACTATTATTCTTTGGTATAATGTATTTGTATGTTTAGAAAGGATGATGTGCATGTTTAAAATTGCAGTTTGTGATGACGAAATACTTCAAAGGCTTGATATTGTAAATAAACTGAAAAGCGCATTAGAAAATATCGATTTTGTTTTTCAAGTTGAAGAATTTACTAATGGTGAAGAATTGCTTTCTTGTAAAAGTTATTTTGATATTATTTTTCTAGATATAAAAATGCATAAGCTTTCAGGAATAGATGTAGCTAGAAAACTAAGGAAAAATAAAAATAATTCCAAAATTATTTTTATAACATCCTTTAAAGAATATGTATTTCAAGCTTTTGATGTATCAGCATTTCATTATCTAATGAAACCTATCTCTAAAGAAAAGATATTAAAAATTATAAATAAAGTTTTAAAATCATTTAGTGAAGAAAAAAATGATGATTTGTATATAGTAATTACAAAAAGTAGACGAGCCATTAAAGTATTACTAAATAATATATACTTCTTCGAAATGCAAAATAGAATTGTAATTATACATACAATTAATGGAACTATAGAATATTATGATAAAATTTCAAATATAGAAGAAAAAATTCCAAGTAGTGATTTTTTTAGATGTCACAGAAGCTACATAGTTAATTTAAAATATGTAATGAAGTTTGATAAATCAACCATAACACTTGATAATAATGAAAAGATACTATTATCTCAAAGTAGATATGATGACTTTTCAAAAGCATTTTTAATTTATTTGAAGAAGTGCCAGGTGTAAATATGTTTGATATTACTATAATAGAAAAATCAGTTGGAATTATAAATTCTACAGCAAATGTTATCATGCTTTATATATTATTCAAGAGATTTTTAGGCTTTAGAATAAATAAATTATACATAATTTTAATAATGGCTGTAACAGTAAACTTACCTTCGCTTACTGCAAGGATGTTAAATATAGATGGAATTTATGAATGGATACTTATATCAATATATACATTTATTTTATCCCTAATTTTTTGTAAAGGAACATATTTCAAAAAATTTATATCAGTAGTAATTTACACTTGCCTAGGAGAACTTGTGCAATATACAACAATACCCTTAATTTATGTATCCTACTATATTAATATAGGAAATTCATCTTATAAAACTAATCTTATAAGAATGTTAATAAATCAGTCATCTGTAATTTGTTCAACTTTGCTTTTTATTTTTATAATAAATTTTATAACAAAACATTTTTTTGCATATGAAGCTTATGGTACCCTAAAATATGGATTGCTTTTTACTATTCCCAATATATTTATAGTAATTATACTATGTGAATATTTTAAAATTTACTACATTACTAATGGTACAGGATTTAATTCTTTATTTGGTAATATTAAAATGATAGTTTTGTCTTCCATGGCTCTAATTTGTTCATTATTTATTATAATAATTTCAGATAAGCTTCTTAAAGAAAATAAACTTCATGAAAAAGAATTGTTATTAAAGCACCAATTTGATATGCAATCAAAACATTATAAAAACTTGCAAAAACAGTTTGAAAATACAAAAGTATTTAGACATGATTTGAATAATCATCTAATTTGTATTAAAAATCTAATGGATAATAATGATATAAAAAATGCAGAAAAGTATGTTGAAAAGATCACCAAATCTGTAGAAAGTCTTAATTTAAAAGTAAATACAGCAAACCCCTTTGCTGACGCTGTTATAAGTGAAAAGTACAACATTTGCATAAACAAGAATATAGAATTTAAATGCAATGTAAAAATACCAAATAGCTTCAAAATTGATCCATTTGATTTGTGTGTATTGCTTGCAAATGCTTTAGACAATGCAATAGAAGCCTGCGAAAAAATCACACACAAAAATATATCAAAATTTATACATATAAGAACCATATTAAATAAATCGTTTATTATATTTGAAGTAAAAAATAGCATTGAAGGATGTTTAAATGAAAATAACCTTACTACAGATAAAGATGATACTGTAAATCACGGTTTAGGACTTTTAAGTATTAAAAATACTGCAAATAAATACTTAGGCACCACTTATATTGAAACCAGTGAAAATTTATTTACATTAAACATTATGCTGCAAACTTAACAATTCTTGTTATAGTTGCTTTTTATCATATTTTAAAATCAACGATTATTATCTTATTCACTACAATTAAATACATTATTTACAACACCATCATTATTTTTCCTACGTTCCTACCGATACTATCAATAGGTATACTTTTTAGTATATACCTAAATTAAATATCTAATTAATGAAAGGAAGTTATGCATATGAAAATTGGTGGAGTATCTAATGTACTTAATAAGAATGCAGCAAGTGCACTATTAAATAAAAATAATACCACTAACAGTCAAAATAGTCCTTTTGAAAAGCAAAAATCACAAATTCAAAAGCAAATAAATGATGTTGAAAAGAGTAATATCTCTAAAGAAGAAAAAGCTTCAAAAATAAAAGGACTTGAAAAAAGTTTGCAAGACATTGAAGAAAAAGAAATGGCAGAAAAAGCTCAAAAAGTACTACAAAACTCTGATGCGGAAAATATTAAACCTAAAAAGGAATCAGAAAATAGTGAAAAAACTAAAGTTGAAAACGATGAAGGCAATCAAGTACTAAATAAAGATGTTATGTATGGTTTGACTTCAGCTTCATCTCATATGAAAGTTGGTAAAGTTGCGTATGCAGTATACAAGGATGCAATGCTTAGAGGTAAAATGGATGTAGCACAAAGGGCATTGTCCTATACTTCAAATGAACTTAAAGAGTCAAGAAAAAGTACAAAACTGGTTGCAAAAGCCATTAATGAATATAAAAAACAGCTTGAAGGGATTAAAAAGAATGATCATTCAAATGATAATAAAGACAATATTTCAATTGATGCTATAAAAGAAGCTGCAACTGATACTAAAAAAGAAATTTCAACTAACATTAACATAAAAGAAGCTGACATTGTAAGCGACTCAAATAAACCAGTGAATACTAATACTAGAAATAAGAATTCTTAATCTCTTAACTAGTTTATTATGATTTAATTTTAAGATTTTTTTACTAATATTACAATAACAGTTGTTCATACAATTTTATTTTTGAATTTTATATATCTATAAAAATACTTGTGGCAAGGAAATTATCCTTGCCACATTTACATATCTATATGGATCTCATATATAAATGTGTTTATTTTTCCGCCACTTTTCTAAAATATTAATAAAATGTATAATAAACATTTAACATTTTTTTAACTGTTTTCATGCAAATGTACATTACACTATTAACAATATATTGACCATACTCGTCTTTGGTGTTAAAATATTCGTAACAAAAACATTATTCCCTATATTCTTACAAATTACCAACATTAATTTAAGTTACAAATATACTAAATGAAAACATCATTTAAATTTGGAGGAATTTTATGAAAAAGCGAAATTCACTACAACTTAAGGCAATTTGTATAATATCTTTTATTTTTATTTTAATAATAAGTATTCTCACCGTTATTTGTTATAACAATTCCAAAAAATCAATTTTAAATTCTATGGAAAGCTCTGGTAAACAAACAGTTACTATTCATGCTCAAGACTTGTCCTCTTGGGTAAATTCAAGGTTATCACAAATACAAGTAATTGCAAATACCGAATTAGTATCAAGTATGAATTATGATAAAATAATACCTTACTTACAGCGTGAACAAAAAAACTATAATGGAATTTATAACAGTTTAGGAATAGGTGATACTAAAGGAAAGTTAATTTTGCAAAACAAAGTCCTAATTGATATAAGCTCTGAAAGCACTTTTCCTTTAGTCATGCAGGGTAAATCAGTTATATCTAATCCCTTTACTGACAAACAAAATCCTTCTGATTGGATTATATCTATGGAATGTCCCGTAAAAGATATAGGAAATAATAATGTTATTGGTGTTGTAAGCGGTGCTTGTCTTGTTTCCACAGTGTTTAAAGAAACTACTAATTTTCATTTAGGAAAAACAGATAAAGTGTATATACTTAATAAAGATGGTACTGTATTATTTCATCCAGACAATAAACTAATTAACAATAGTAACTTTCTAAAAAGCTCCAACAATCAATATGCAAGTTTAGTTAAACAAGCTATTTCTCAAAATAGTTTTTCTGGAGAATTTAAAGATAATACTGAAACAAAAATGCTTTTTTCATCACATGTTGATGGAACTGATTGGTACATGTTTCTTGAAGTACCTACAAGTGAATATACTAGTGGCATAAGCTCCTTATTATATTCAACTAGTATTCTAGCAATTATTTCAATAATTTTATTAATTATAATACTAACTTTTTTGACAAAATACTTTTTTAACAGATTATTAAACGTATCTATAGCTGCTGAAAAAGTAGCAGATGGATACCTTGTTAACTATTTGCCAGAAACACCAGATGAATTAGGAACATTCAATGCTACCTTTAATAAAATGGTGAAAAATTTAAAGGATATCGTATTAAAATTAAGAAATGTTTCAAACATTGTCTCATCATCTTCTAAAAATTATAAAGAAATTGGTTTTAAAGTTGCTGAAAGTGCTAAATGTATTCAAGAAAACATTACAGATTTAGCTTCAGGTTCTAAAGTAACTGCTTCTGAAATTTCAAATGTTACCAAATACATAGGTGACATGGGAAAACAATCAAAAAATCTAGTAGAAATAAGCACAAATATTGATACTATGATATTAGAAGCCAAAAATAATATATCTGATGGTTCCTACAATTTAAATTCTACAATGGATTTATTAGACAATATGAAAAATAGTATATTAAATTCCAGCAAAGTTATAACAAAACTTTCTGATGGATCTAAAAACATTGAAAATATAACAACTTCAATAAGCTCTATATCAGATCAAACAAATTTGTTAGCACTAAATGCAAGTATTGAAGCTGCAAGAGCTGGTGAACATGGTAAAGGCTTTTCTGTAGTAGCAGAAGAAATCAGGAAATTAGCTGAAGAATCTTCTAACTCAACTGAAGAAATATCTGAAATACAAAAACAAGTATTAGAAGCTTCATCAACTATGAAAGACAGTATAAATTATATGGAATCAGGTACAAGCTCTATAAAAACCATTTCAGATATATTTACTCAAATAGGAAACAAAATTGAAACAATAAAAAATGTCAGTTCTGATGTATCTGAAATTGCAAAGAAACTTCTAAATGAAAATATAAATATTCATAAAGCTATTTCAAATGTTTCTTCAATAAGTGAAGAAGCTGCTGCCAATACGTCATCCACTGAAGAAATAGTAAATGATCAAGAAAAAATGTTTTTAGAGCTTAAAACTGCCTCAAAAGAATTAGAAGACCTTTCAATATTATTGTCAAACGAAATTTCTAAATTTAAAATTGACTAGCAGAGATTCAATGCGATCAATTTTAAATTAAAAAAGCTATGAAATATAGGATAAACATCCTAATTTCATAGCTTTTTGATATATTACTTATATATCTAGTACTGTTCCTGTTCTATTTATAAAACTTCCTTTACATTCTTCATTAAACATTTTTACAGCCTTTTCTCCAGTACAATGAGACAATCCCAAAATATTTATATCTAATGTATTTAAATATTTAATTGATTCCTCTATTCTTTCATCATCTGCTTCAATAAGGTGGGTTCCGCCTATTACACCTATTACCTTTTCTCCAGTCTTTTCACTAATTGTATTTATCATATTTAAAAAACCAGGATGAGCACATCCAAGTATAACAATAAGCCCTTTTTCTGTCTTAAGACATAAAGCTATTTCATCCTCGAAATTATCGATTTCATATTTATCATTAATTTTAATCTTCATATTTTCATTGATTTTTTCAAAAGAATAGTATCTATTAAAATTTGAAACTACAAAAGCATTGTCATTTATCTTTAATAAATCATCTTTGACAAAATTGATAGGTAAATTTTTACTTTTGATATATTGTTCATCAAAGTTTATTCCTATATATTCATATCCTACTCCATTTGAAAAATCAATTTTAAGACTTCCATCAGAATAGTGATATTTGTTACTTTTTTCAAAAAAATGCTCACCTATAATAAGCTTAGGCTTTATATCATAAGTTTCCAGCAATCTTTTAACTCCACCACAATGATCATAATGAGCATGACTTAAAACTAAAAAATCTATATTTTTAAGATCTACATTTAGTTTTTCAGCATTTTCTATAAAATCTCCACTTTTTCCTGTGTCAAACAAAATATTACAGTTATCCATTTGGATAAACATTGAAAGTCCGTGTTCATATTTTAAATTTTTATTTTCATCCTGAGTGTTTTCTATTAAAGTAGTTATTTTCACCTCATCACCTCATTACATTTTTTCAGCAAATTCTTTTAAAGTTGCTGCTGTAGAATTAAGTTCCTCCACTGCTGCCGAAACTTGTTGTATTCCCGCCGTTTCTTTTTGTAATATTTCATTTGAATTGTTAAATCTTTCATAAATCTCTGATATTGAATTCTGCATATCATTTAATATGGCATTGATTTGCTTTATAGATTCTCCACTAGAATCAGATAATCTTCTAATTTCATTTGATACTACACTGAAGCCTTTGCCATATTCTCCTGCTCTAGCAGATTCTATTGCAGCATTTAATCCAAGCAAATTTGTTTGTTTTGAAATACCTTGAATAAAACTTAAAACATCATCTGTTTTCTTGGAACTTTCATTGGTTTTTTTAACAAATTTTTGAATATCCATATTGGTTTCAGAAATTTTTTGAAGACCAGAAGACATATTCATTAAATTATCATTTATTTGTTCTATAGAAGCAGAAATGGAACCTACCATATTTGAAACCTTTTTCTTTCTCTCCAAACTCATGCCTATTACCATGGTTCCTGCTATTTTATTATCTTCAAACACTGGAACTGCACTTGTCTTTAACGATACTCCAAATACTTCTTCAGGTATTATTGCACATATAGGTTTTTTCTCTCTTAAGCATATATCCGCTGCACAACCTTTAGGTATCTTATCTCCTGTTTTTGCCGCCATTTTTAAATTTTCACTATCCTGTACAAAAAGAAATTTTTCAATGTTAGATATAGTGAAAATTAATTCACCATCAAAGTAATATTGAAAGTATGGGATTAAATTGTAAAAGGACTCAATTAAGCTATTATCACCTATTTCATTTATCAATGTTTTCACTTCCCTATGCTTATTAATGTTTGTGTAAAATGTACAAAAAAACATTTTTGTAAAATTTATCATAATAATGAATAATATATAAAACGACCAACATAACTATTGTCGTAATCATTTTCAATAACTTTAACAGAATTCGAAGTACCGAAAAATGAATTCAATTTTATTCTAAGCTAAAAAATCATTAAACAAATTTTTATAATATTTTATTATGAATTTTTTGTTAATAAAAGCACCAATTATACACTTATAACTTAAATGATTTATAATAGTGTATAATTATTACAAAATAGTAAATTGATACGGAGGGTGAAGATTAATGGTTACAGAAAATGAAAAAAAATTGTATGCTACATTAGACGGACTTAGTATAGAATATACAAGATATGAGCATGATGCAGTTTATACCATTGAAGAAATTAAAGAAAAAAATCTTGTTTTTGATGGAGCTGGTTGTAAAAATCTATTTCTTCGCAATAGAAAAGGTGATATTCATTATCTTGTAGTAATAGAAGAATCTAAAACCGTTGATTTAAAAAAACTTTCTAAGGATATAGGCAGCACCCCTTTAAGTTTTGGATCAGAGGAAAGACTATATAATAATCTAGGTTTGACTCGAGGCTCTGTTACTCCTATGGGATTAATAAATAATACTGACAAGAAGGTAAAACTCATTATAGACACTGATTTAGCAAAATCCCCAAAAATAGCTGTTCACCCTAATGTTAATACTGCAACTATTGTTTTATCCTTTAAGGATTTAGAAAAATTTGTTCATTGGTGTGGAAATGAATTTTCATACATAAAAATTTAAATTATAATTTTACTTTTGTAAATCAAATCTTTCCAATATTTTTATAACTTTAGCTCCTGCATTTAAAATACAGAAGCTAAAGTTGACTTTATCCTTATTTATCTATAATTACTACTGGCTTTATTAAATCTCTTGGTTTTTCTCTCATTTGCAAAAGAGCATCTTCAATTTTATCAAGTCCATTATAAACATGTGTAACTAATTTACTTAAGTCTACACGTTTATATTTTACTAAATCAGTTAACATTTCCATTCTAAGACGTCCTCCTGGACAAAGACCTCCAACTATTTTCTTATGTGCCATTCCGCATCCCCATTCAACACGAGGTATTGGAAGAAAATCTCCTTTACCATGATAATTGACATTGGAAACTACTCCTCCTGGTTTAACAATAGATACAGCTTGTATCAAAGTTTCAGTAGTTCCACCTGCTAAAATTACTCTATCAACACCTTTTCCATAAGTCAACTCCAAAATTTGTTTTGCAATATCTCCATTTTTATAATTAATTATATCTGTTGCTCCGTAAAATTTAGCTGCTTCAACACAAACTGGCCTGCTTCCTACTGCTAATATTCTACCTGCACCACGTAATTTAGATCCAGCTATTGCCATTAATCCAACTGCTCCAATTCCTATTACAGCCACAGTTGAACCTAATTGTATGTCTGCCAATTCTGCACCATGAAACCCTGTAGTCATCATATCTGTTATCATAACAGCACTTTCTAAAGAAATTTCATCTGGTAAAAGTGCTAAATTCATATCAGCATCATTCACATGAAAATATTCTGCAAAAACTCCATCTTTAAAATTTGAAAATTTCCATCCTGCAAGCATTCCATTGGAGTGCTGTTGAAATCCTGCTTGAACTTCTAATGATCTCCAATCTGGAGTTATGGCAGGAACAATTACCCTATCTCCTACTTTAAAATCCTTTACCTCATTACCAACTTCTTCAATTACACCAACAGCCTCATGTCCTAAAATCATATTATGCCTATCTCCAATTGCTCCTTCAAATACAGTATGTATATCGGATGTACATGGAGATAACGCTAGTGGACGTACAATTGCATCATAAGGACCTGCAGCTGGTTTGTCCTTTTCTATCCACCCTAAATTATTGATACTTAACATTGCAAAACCTTTCATAATTAAAAACCTCCTAATTTCTTTAGTTTTTACAGTTTCACTTTAAATCACATCTAATTAAATTATATGTGATTTAAGAACAAAACTATTTTTTAACAATATGTGTTAGTTATTTATACACTATATAATTCAGCAATAATAATGCCAAAAGAAGTTTTGCTTTTCATATACTGAAATTACTAATTTTCTTATAGATATTAACTGCAACAAAATAAAGTGTTGGCATTACCAACACTTTTTTATGAAATATTGTTGCTTTTTTCAACACTGTTGCTTTTTTATACACTTATTTATTTTTTATTATCGTTATAACTTTAACGTAAAATATTATTTCATTATAATTCAAAAAAATTTTTTCATTTTTGAATATATAGTACTTCTATTTATTCCTAATATTTTGGCAGCCTTTGTAATATTCCCATTGCATTTTTCTATACAGCTCTTAATAGCCATTTCATCCCATTGTTCTAAAGAACACATATTATACTCCAGTACCTTTTGTGAAACATTCTTTTGCTTTTCTATTGAAAAATCACTTTCAAAATTAAAAGAAGTGTTTCCATCCATATTTACTATATTTTCAATACAATTTTCTAATTCTCTAACATTGCCTGGCCAAGCATAATCAATAAGTTTTCTATAAATACCCTCTTCTATTTTAGGTATGGATTTTCCTAATTTAACTGCCTTTGTCTTTAAAAAGTATTGTATTAAAATTTCCACATCACCAATTCTTTCCCTAAGTGGTGGTACATTAATGGGAATTACACTTAATCTATAATATAAATCTTCTCTAAAAGTTCCCTTTTCTACTTTTTCTTTTAAATTTTCATTTGTAGCTGCAATAATCCTTACATCTACACTTATATTTTTACTTCCACCAACTCTATAAAAGCAAGAAGTTTGCAATATTCTCAAAAAGTGGACTTGAACATCAAGTGGCATCTCTCCAATTTCATCTAAAAATAAAGTACCTCCATTAGCAAGTTCAAATTTTCCTGGATGCCCTCCTTGCTTTGCTCCTGTAAATGCTCCACTCTCATACCCAAAAAGTTCACTTTCTATTAAACTTTTTGGTATTGCTCCACAATTAATTGCAACAAAGCTCTTATCTCTCCTGCTGCTGCTATTATGAATTGCTTGAGCAATCAGTTCTTTTCCTGTGCCACTCTCACCTTGAATAAGCACTGTCGATGGACTATTAGCAATACTTTCGGCCTGATTTTTTAATCCCAAAATTTTTTTACTTTTACCTATTATATCTTCAAAAGTATAAGTAGCATTTTTGCCAGTATATTTATTAACTAAATTATACACATTTTGAATATCATTAAATATACCTACTATACCCGTTATATCTCCATTTTTATTCTTTATGGGATAAGCATTTAAGCTAAATATTTTCTTTTTATTCCCGCAGGCACATGTAACTTCCTTGCCTTCACAAATTTTTCCTTCAGTAATTTCTTTTAACATGTCCACCCAATTATTCAAAATTTTATCTACCTTTTTATTTATAACTTCTTCTCTAATGCATAACATTGTGCAAGCACTTTTATTTATAGCTTTTATTATTCCACTAGTATTCAAAGCAAAAATACCCGAATTAATAGAATCCATTACTTTATTTAAGTATTGATAAGCATTAAATAGCTCATTTTGAGTTTTCTCTACTTTTAATTGATTTTCAATAGATTTCACTGCAGCCACCACAAGTCCTAATGTATGTGGATGAGCTAATTGACATTTACCAGTTAAATTCAAGCAACCTATAGTCTTTCTTTTCTCATTATGAATGACTGCAGCTGAACATGTAAGCGGATGGTACGCTTCTATATAATGGTCTTCTCCAGAAGTTTGAACTGAACAATCTTCATAAAGTGCTGTACCAATAGCGTTAGTTCCTGTGCTTTTCTCACTCATATCTGCCCCTTCAACAATTCCTATTTGGGCCATATCCTTTATTATTTCTTCATCTCCCACTATAGTAAGAACAAAACCTTCACTATTAGTAAGGTATAATGCAAAACCTGATCCTCTTAAAAAATCATACAATATTTCCATAAAAGGTATAGAAATCTTTATCAATTCACTATCTTCCTCTAAAGCTTTATGAAGTTCTACTGCATTCAATATTCTTATAGGAAATACTCTTTTTTTGCTAATATCATAACCTATACATCTTCTGTGCGACTTGTCTATCACTTTTTTTAAATCATTTACTCCAATCATAATTAAAAATCACCTCTTTAAAATTTTATCAACACGGAAATATCATAAACATTCCAAAACATTTTTATAATATTCTTTTACTATAAATATAATTATATATCCTAAATTTCATATCAAACAAGTTCAAAATATAAACTAGAAAAATTGTACCATGAAGTATATTGAAACTTATTTATAATTAGCAGTATTAATTACTGTTTTTAATATTTAAAAATATCATTATAAATATTACTTTTTAACTTGACATAAGGTTAGCTTTTATGTTAATATTTCATCAAGAAGTTAATATTAGCTAGTTAAAAGGGAGTAATTTAAATTATAAAGTCAACAATTCGATTTATATCTGGCTTTGTAAACCTGTTTATGGTAATGAGACTTTTAACATAATACTATTTTGACGTAGGTTATGTTAAAAGTCTTTTTCTTTTATTCTCATAATTATCTATATTCAAATTAAGGAGGTATTTATCTTATGTCAACAAAAAAATCACTGCAGCATATCCTATTCTGGGTTGGAGTTGCTTTATTATTTAATATTGGAGTTTATTTCTTTATGGGGCAGGAAAAAGCCCTAGCCTTTTTAGGAGGTTATGTAATTGAGCAAAGCTTGAGTTTAGACAATTTATTTTTATTTTTGCTTATATTTGAAAGCTTCGGACTAAAGCCTCAATATCAAAAAAGAATTCTAACTTATGGTATAGCTGGAGCCATAATTTTAAGATTTATATTTGTAATTTTAGGAGTGAAAATTGTTAACGAATTTCACTGGGTATTGTATGTATTTGGCTTATTACTTATGATAAGTGGCTTTAAAATGATATTTGAGAAAAAAGAAACACAAAACTTTAAAGATAACAAAATTTTAAAGCTTTTGCACAAAATAATACCTGTATCGGATAAATTGGAAGGAGAAAAATTCTTTACAAGAAAAAATAAAATTCTTTACGCCACTCCACTTTTTGCAGTGCTTATACTTATAGAAGGGTCGGATATATTATTTGCAATAGATTCAATACCTGCTGTATTCTCAATAACCACAGATCCTTTTATAGTATATACCTCTAATATATTTGCAATATTGGGACTTAGAAGTATGTATTTCTTACTAGAAAAACTTCACAACAAATTTGCTTATGTAAAATATGGAGTTGCTTGTATACTCATATTTACAGGTATAAAACTTTCAGCTGGATTCTTCCACATAAATATTTCAGTTATAGTATCTCTAATAACCATATTTATTCTATTATTTACGAGCATTATATTTTCAATATTTATGCCTAAAAAAGAAAAAGCATTGTTATCCTATGAAAATTCAAAAGATATATCTCAATAAACTGAGTGTGGCTTTTAGCCACACTTCTATCTATTTTTGTATTTAATGTTGACACCACCTACAAATGATGTTATTATTATAATATAATAAATGATAATGATTTTCATTACGAGGTGGTAATAATGAGCATTTGTGATTTAAAACTTGGAGAAACAGCTTTAATAGAAAGTATATGCGGAAATGAAAAATTAATAAAAAGACTTCTTGCTTTAGGATGCATAGAAGGAACTGAAGTTGCTTTAAAGGCTTCTGCCCCATTTGGTGATCCTATAGTAATAAACTTAAGAGGATTCAATCTAGCAATACGCAAAAAAGATGCAAAAAATATATTTATAAAAAGTTCCAAATTGTAATGTTTTAGGAGGATTAATATGATTACAGCAGCTTTGCTTGGCAACCCTAATGTAGGTAAAACTTCACTTTTTAATATTTTAACTGGATCCAATCAATATGTAGGTAATTGGGCAGGAGTAACTGTAGAAAAAAAAGAAGGTTACTTGGATAATTCCTTAAAAATTGTGGACCTTCCAGGAATTTACGCTATGGATACTTTCTCTAACGAAGAAAAAGTATCAAGAGAATTTCTACTTAATGGAGATGCAGATGTAATAATAAACATAGTAGATGCTTCTAATTTAGACAGAAATTTATACCTTACAACTCAACTTAAAAGCTTTAATAAGCCTATAATATTAGTATTAAACATGGTAGATGTGGCAGATTCTAAAGGAATTAAAATTGACTACTCCACATTATCTAAAGAATTAAATGTAACAGTAATACCTATTGTTGCTTCCAAAGGCATTGGAATAGACCATTTAAAGAAAATGCTTCTTGATGGCCATTTTTTAAGCCAGTTCACTGATAATGATTTTCAATTTCAAGATGAAAAAGAAACTTATGCTTTTATTAATGGAATTTTAAGTAAATGCTTTACTATGACAAGCAATAATTATGTGTCACCTACAGACAAAATAGATAAAATTGTACTTAATAAATTTTTAGCTTATCCTATATTCTTTGCTATTTTGATTTTGATTTTCAAATTCACTTTTAGTTGGGTAGGTCAACCTCTATCAGATGAATTAGATGCAATTTTAAATTCAAACTTAGTTCCTTTTTTAGAAAATGTCTTATCAAGTACAAGCCCTTGGTTTAAATCATTACTTGTAGGAGGAATTTTAGGTGGTGTCGGTTCTGTTGTAATTTTTCTACCTGTTATCATGGCACTTTTTCTTGGTATCTCTATACTTGAAGACAGCGGCTATATGGCTAGAGCAGCTTTTATAATGGACAAATTAATGAGAAAAATGGGACTATCCGGCAAAGCCTTTATACCTTTGGTAATGAGCTTTGGTTGTTCGGTTCCAGGAATTATGTCAGCAAGAACTTTGGAAAGTGAAAAAGATAGAAAACTTACTGCACTTTTAGTCCCTCTTATGTCTTGTAATGCAAGACTTCCTATATATGCAGTATTTGCTTCTGCTTTCTTTCCTGCAAAACAAACAGGTATTATAATGTCATTATATCTTTTAGGTATTATTATCTCTTTCATAATAGGATTATTGTTTAAAAATACTTTATTTAAGAAGGAAGAAGAACCTTTTATAATAGAGCTTCCTGAATATAAACTTCCTGAATTTAGGAATGTTATATTACATACCTGGGATAAAGGTAAAGGATTTTTAAAGAAAGCTGGTACTATTATATTTTCTATGTCAATACTTATCTGGTTCTTATCCAATTTTAACATTTACGGTATGACAGATATAAACAATAGTATACTATCCTATATTGGAAAATGTATTAGCATAATATTTAAGCCTCTTGGCTTTGGAGATTGGCAAAGTTCAGTTTCATTACTTACAGGTCTCATGGCTAAAGAAGCAGTAATAGGCACTATGGGTGTTATATATGGTGGTGACTTAAAGTTATCATTACTTCATCATTTTACTCCAATATCAGCTTATGCATTTTTAGTTTTTGTGTTACTATATACCCCATGTATATCTGCTGTAGGTGCTATGAAAAAAGAATATGGTAAAAATATGGCCATATTTTCTGTAGTATATCAATTTGGTTTAGCTTGGCTAGTTTCTTTTATAGTTTTTAGATTAGGTTCTTTAATATTCTAGATTGGGAGGTAATCATATGTTAATAGAAATTTTAGTAACAGTTGTTTTAGTTGCTTTTGCAGCACGCATACTATATAAAAATATAAAGAAAAAATCCTCTGGAGGATGTGACTGCGGTTCTTGCTCCAGTCATTGTGCACATTATAATAAAAAATAGTTAACAAAAAAGCCTGTCCATTAAACAGGCTTTTTATTAACTATAATATTGTTCCTTTTCTATAATATAGTCAACTATGTCTTCAATTGTAACTATACCCTTCAAAACACCTCCGTCAACTATAGGAATAGCAATAATATCGTTTTCTCTAAGTCTAGCTGCTACTTCTACGATACCCTCATCTTCAGATGCTGTAACAACATTTTTTGTCATTACCCAATCTACAGGACAAGTATCATAATGACCTTCTTCCATCAAAAATCTATATATATCAGCTTTAACTATTATACCAACTAATTTATCATTTTCATCAACTACAGGTGCTCCATTTACTTTATTTGCATTTATAGTTTCAAGTGCTTTCTTTAGATCATCCTCTGTTTTAAGTTTAACTATATCTGAATGCATTATTTCCTTTATCATAAACATCTACCTCCTTTCCTATATTATACAATGAATTGTACATAAAGTCTAAATATTTTTAATACTCATGTTAACTATTTACTGTACTAAATCATTCTAATAACTGTTGCTAATTATATCCTTCAATTCATTACAATCCACGCACCCTCTTAATATATTGTCTATAGTTCTTGCAGCAGCTTTTTTTGATATTCTATCTATATCAACATCTAAAACAATATTATTCTTTTTAAGAAGACTTTTAAGGTACCTGCACTGTTTTTTTGTAATTACATTTTCCCTAATTAAATCATGATCATTTTCTATTTTAAAAATAAGTTCATGTATCTTAGGCAAACTTAATACATCTTCATAATTATGAAGCATTATTTTTTTCTTAAGCTCTTTATTTGCAGTTGATAAAAATTCCTTATACAAATCTACACTTATACCACCATCTATTTTATCTTCTCTTTCTATACCTATATACTTTTCTACAGTTTTAAGATTGCATCTTTCCATGCCCATTTGTTTATAATAAGGCCTTATAAGTCTATACAAATCTATATGATACTTTGGGGACTCAAATATTATATTTTGCTTTTCCATTCTTTTTTTTATAAAAGGTTCATCAAAAGCTATTCCATTATAAGAACACCATTTATTATATTCCAATAAATCCTTTTGAAAATTACATAATATTTCCTTTTCATCCTCTAAATCTTCTGCAAAATATTGCTTTATACAAAAAAACTTATCATCTTTAAATCTTCCTAGAGATATAAGTATTACTCTATCTTCTTCCTTATCAAACCCTGTGGTTTCTATATCAAAATATGCAACCTTATCCATATTATAATATTGAAATACATTTTCATGTAAATCTAATACTTCTTTATATTCTTCTATAAACATTCTAAAGTCCTCCAAATTTCTGGTTTAATAAACCTACATTACTTATTATATAACAATATAAAAAATTTGAAAATAACTGAACAAAAGTGCTTTAGAACAATAATTACTTATTCTAAAGCACTTTTAAATCTACATTTTTTCTACAGTTTCAATTCCTATTAAATTTAATCCGTTCTTTAGTACTTGACAAGTAGCTTCTACTAATTTAATTCTTGCTATTTTTGTAGCTTCATCTTCTGCATTCATTATACTGTGAGC
Organism: Clostridium sp. JS66; assembly: GCF_033561535.1. Classification (NCBI taxonomy): domain Bacteria; kingdom Bacillati; phylum Bacillota; class Clostridia; order Eubacteriales; family Clostridiaceae; genus Clostridium; species Clostridium sp. JS66. The sequence continues at coordinate 3,499,426 of NZ_CP131467.1, forward strand.
ATTATAAAACTTATTGAAGCCTTTAGCTACATCAATTATATATCTTGTTACTATATAAGGTTCTAATTTATCTATAGCATATAATATAGATTTCTGGAAACCTTCAAGAATTTTTACAAGTTCAAATTCTTCTTTAGAATTTAATTTGCTGTAGTCAATATCTCCTCTAACTTCTCCTGTTCTTCTAAGAATACTCTTTCCTCTAGCATAACTGTATTGAACATATGGACCAGTTTCGCCATCAAAGCTTAAAATTTCCTTCCAATCGAATATTATATCTTTTTCTCTGTTGTTCTTTAAATAAGTAAATATTACTGCTCCTATGCCTATCTTCTTTGCAACTTCTTCTTTATTTTCCAAATTAGGATTCTTTTCATTTATAACTTCTAAAGTTTTTTCAACTGATTCATTTAATAAATCTTCAAGGAATATAACATCCCCTTTTCTCGTTGATAATTTTTTATCTGCAAATCTAACAAGTCCAAAAGCTACATGTTTACAATCATCAGCCCAATCATGCCCCATAAGTTTTAATGTAGTAAAAAATTGTTTAAAATGAAGAGATTGATCAGATCCTACTACATATATACTCTTATGGAAATCATAAGTTTTCTTTCTATACATTGCTGCTGCTAAATCTCGAGTTGCATAAATAGTTGCTCCATCTGCTTTTTTTATCATGCATGGAGGCATATTGTATTCATCAAGCATTACTACTTTAGCTCCATTACTTTCCACAAGCAATCCTTTTTTATCTATTTCATCAATTACAGCATCCATTTTATCATTATAAAAACTTTCTCCTGTATAATAATCAAATTTTATTCCAAGCATGTCATAAACAACCTTAAATTCCTTTAAGCTTAAATCCTTAAATCTCTGCCAAAGTTTAGTTTCTTCTTCGCATCCATCCTCTAAATTTTTAAAATGCAATCTTGCTTCATCTTCTAGAGATGGGTCCTTTTCAGCTTCTTCATGAAATTTAACATATATTCTTAGTAATTCTTTTATAGGTTCCTTTTCTAAAGTTTCCTCATTACACCATCTTTTATAAGCAGCTATAAGCTTTCCAAATTGAGTTCCCCAATCTCCTAAATGATTTATACCTATACAATTATATCCTTCAAAAGATAATATTCTATATAAAGCATTTCCTATAGATGTACTGCATAAATGTCCAACATGAAAAGGCTTTGCAATATTAGGTGAGGAATAATCTATAGTTATGTTCTTTCCACTTCCTATATCTGAAGAACCATATTTATCTCCATTTTCAAGAACTTTTTCTATAGTACTTTTTGTAAGGTCAATCTTATCAACAAAAAAATTCAAATAAGGTCCTAAGTTTTCAATTTTTTCAAAGTTATCTTTATTTATTTTTTCTTTTAATTCTTCTGCTATAGCATTCGGTGCTTTTCTCAAAGTCTTTGAAAGTTGAAAACATGGAAAAGCATAATCTCCCATATCTGATTTTGGTGGTATTTCTATTAATCTTTCCAATGTTTCTAAATCCAATTCCACATGCTCTTTTATTCTTTCTGCTACTAATTTTTTATAATTCATTTTAAAACCTCCAAAATATAATTTTTCAATAGTTTAGTTTATATCCACAAGCTTTATTTTCATAAAAATTATGGATTGATAAATTAGTTTAAATTATAAAAAACCCATCTCTTTTTAATAAAAGAGACGGGTCATATCCGCGGTACCACTCTAATTGATAGGTATCACTACCTTATCCACTTATACTTTAACGCAGTTAACGTCTTGTTTTTTCATTACGATTTTAAAACAAGCTTCTCAAAGACTCTCTTCCATTTTAGATATCAATACAGGCTTTCACCGTCCCTGCTCTCTTTAAAGGAACTCTAAAAGTACTCTTCTTTTCAATGAATTAATATATAATTTACAACTTATTATATTACTCATTGCAATTTCATGTCAATACCTAATCTACAATTTAAACATTTTTACACTTTCTGCTAATTCCTCAGATAATTTATTAAGCTTTTGTAAATCATCAGTAACACTTTGAAGTACTGCTGTCTGTTCTTCAGAAGATGCTGCTACTTCTTCAGTATTTGCTGCTGTATTTGTTGTAACATCTTGTATTTTATTTACACTTCCGTCTACTCTATCAATAGTTTCCTTTGAATTTGTAATCATGTCATTAACTTTTTCCAAGCTATTTTTTATTTCATCAAAGGATTTTAAAATTCTATATAAGGACTCTCCAACCACCTTTACTGTAGTTGATCCTTTTTCAGATTCCCTGCTGCCTTCTTCTATTGATAAAAGTGCCTTGTTAGTTTTTTCTTGAGTATCATTAATTAAATTTTTAATATTATTTGAAGATGTCATAGATTCTTCTGCTAACTTTCTTACTTCATCTGCAACAACCGCAAAACCTTTTCCTGCTTCCCCTGCTCTAGCAGCCTCTATAGAAGCATTAAGTGCTAATAAACTAGTCTGATCTGCTATTCCATCTATTATTTCTACAATGTTTCCTATTTCCTTTGAATTTTGTTGAAGTTCAGCTATTACATTTGATGAATAATTAACGCTATCTTTTACAGTGTTAATTTGTTTAAACATAGTATCCATTTTTTCTCTTCCATCTACTGCAAGCTTATTCACTTCTTCAGAAGCTTTTACCACATTAACAACCTGCTCTTTTATGCTTGTTATATTATCAACTACATTTTTCATAGCCTTTGATATTTCATCTGTAGCTGTAACTTGCTTTTCTGATCCATCTGCAACTTGTTGTATGGAAGTAGCTATTTCTTCTGATACCTGTGAAACCTGCTGTGAAGATGTTAAAATTGATTTTGTTGAACTTTCTACATTTTGTGATACATTAGTAATATTGGTAGTCATACTTCTAAGTTTTTCAATCATATTATTAAAACTATGTCCAAGCTTACCTATTTCATCTTCAGTTTTTACTTCTATATTCTTCGTAAGGTCACCTTGTGAAACATTTTCTGCTCCCTCCGCTAAATTATCTAAAGGTTTTAAATTCTTGCCTATTAATGACTTTAATAAGATTGAACCTATTATGAATGCAAGAAGAGATATTATTGTAAAGCTTAATATAACACTAACTAATGCTTCATGCTTATTTTGCAGTGAAATTCCCACATCCACAGCCTTTATTACTTTTCCATTAGTATCTTTTACAGGAACTATAACATCGTATACATCTATGCCTTTATATTTGTACACAGAACTATATGATTTACCATTTACTGCTTCCTTGCTTCCTTCATCTGTTAAGGCAATTCCCACTCTACTTTTATCACTATGTGCTAAAGCCTTTAAATTACTATCAAAGGTTAATGCAAATACAACATTTGATTTTTTCGCTAATTTAGTTACTAAATTTTCATCACTTACTTCTTTATTTAGTTTTTCAACTTCATTAGCAATAACACCTACTTGTACAATTCCTCCATTTTTTAAAGCTACACAACCATATTTATAGTAATTGTTATCTACTGAATTTGTACTTTTTCTTACAGCTTCAATAAGCTCAGTTTTTTGCCCTTTGAGAACTGGTTGTACAGGATGATCTTCTGGATATTTATATCCAATATTAGCTGGAAGATTCGAATAAATTATTACCCCCTGAGGATCAGATATGTCTATTTCCTGAACTTGAATATTATCTGCTATTTGCTTTAAATATTCATTTGATGTAGTTGGATTTTGTCCAACTAAATAAGCTGTAGTTTTAATTTTTTCTCCCAAAAGATTATCTGAATTTTTAAGCACTGAATTATTAGTTTGAATTTCTGAAACCACTTCATCTACAAAATTGTTTCCATCTGTTTTTATTTGTGCATCTAATCTTTTGCTAATTATGCTGTAAGACACAATTGCAAGCACTACTGTAACTAAAAATACCACTAATATAGAGTTTAGCGTTACTTTAAATTTTAGAGTTTTTGTATTACTTTTCATCAAGTTGTCCCCCCATTATGTATTTTAAATAAAATAATTTTAATTAAATGTTTAGAATTATTTTACTAGCCACTTAAATTTTACATTAAATATCAATAAACTTCAACATCTTTTAATATTTAATCATAATTTACCATAAGCTACATCTTTGTGCTTATTAATACCTTCTTGTAACCCCTTATAAAATCACAAATTTCGAACTTTAAAACATGTTTTCCATCTAAAGTTATCATTAATCTATATGTGAAAAAGATCACTATCAAGACTTATTGACTTTAGTAAAGTGATACATCCTTAACGTACTTACTTTTATACTCTTCATACACTTCTTTCCAAAATATACCTGACTTAGTTAAAATAATACTGTTATTTTTCTCATTTACTAATACATCAAATTGAATTCCATCATAAAAAATGAATTTTGATTTCATATATTGTACTTGATTTTTTACTCTAGTATAAAATTCATTTTCTTCATTAGTTATAATCAAATAATCCTCGTTAATTATATTTTTTACTATTACTCTAAATTGCTTCTTATCTATTTTTATAGTACGTAGTTGGTTTAAATTATCCTTCGTAATATATTCCTCCTCATATAGTTTTCTAATTTTAATTACACTATATTTTTTCTTTTTATAAGAAAAATATTCATCCATCTATTGTATTTTATATAAAAGAGTACTGTGAAAAGGAACATCCCCTGTAAATAAATTTATATAAAAGTAACTATATCTAAGTTTTATAACCTAGATATAGTCATTTAGATTCTAAATATTTTTTTACTAACGTTTTGCAAATTTTTTTCTAAAGAATATTTTTAAATCATTCAAATATGTGTATACCACTGGCACAAATAATAGTGTCAATAATGTAGATGTAATTAATCCTCCAATAATTGCAAAAGCCATAGGTGCACGTTGTTCTGATCCTGCACCAGAAGCTATTGCTGTAGGAATCATACCAAAAATCATTGCTAAAGAAGTCATAATAATTGGTCTTAAACGTGTATGTCCAGCATTTATTAAAGCTTCTTTTAAATTCATTCCTTTATTATAATTTTGTTTTGCAAAGTCAATAAGTAAAATTGCATTTTTAGTAACTAATCCCATCAGCATGATAACACCTATTGCAGACATCATATCTAATTCTTTATTGCCAACAAGTAAACCTAAAATTGCACCGATAAGAGCTAGTGGCAGAGAAAGCAAAATAGCAAGTGGATCTACAAAACTTTCAAACTGAGCTGCAATTACAAGGAATATAAATAGAACTCCCATAAGAAGTGCTTGAGCTAAACCTCCCATGCTTTCTGCCATTTGGTCTTGACTTCCTCCAGCACTTAACTTTATATCCTTGGGCGTAGGTGCTTCACTTTTCAGTTTATTACTAAATGCCTTAGTAAAATCACTTTGTGCTACTTGAGCATAATTTGCGCTTAATTGAATTTCTCTTTCTTTATCATATCTATTTATAGTAGATGAAGATGTAGAGAATACCTTTCTAGTTACTTGATCTATAGGAATCATTTTATTACTTGTACTGGTCACATAAATTCCTTGTAAACTATCAAAATCCTTTCTATCATTCTTTTCAAGCTGCATACGAACATCATATCTATCCTTTTCAGTTTCATACTGACTTACTACAGTTCCATTAAATAAAGTATTCAATGTACTAGAAACTGTACTTGGATTTACTCCTAAATCTTGAGCTTTATCTCTATCCACTTCAAGCTTCACTTCTGGTTTTCCAGATGTATAAGTAATACCTACATCTACTGCTCCAGGGGTATTTTTCATTACTTTTTCAACCTTTAAAGCATATTTTTGCAGTTTTTGAAAATCTTGACCTTGAACATGATATTGAACTGACTTACCTGAGCCTGTAGAACCACCAGCTGAATTAATTGATAAATTGATTCCTGGAATATTAACTAAATCCTGTCGCATCTTTACTATAATTTCATCAATACTATCTTTTCTATCTTTCTTATCTGAAATTTTTACATTAAGTTTAATTTTATTTGATTGAACTGTAGAAGATATATATTGTACAGTTTTGTTCTTCTTAATAACAGCTTCCATATCTTTATCAATCTTTGAAGCATTATCCAGGGTGGAACTTGCATCCAAATCTGCTGTTATTGCTATTTGTCCATTATCCGTTGCAGCAACAAAGCCTGTCTTCAATTGTGTAGCTAAAAGCAAACTTACTACTAATAACCCTATTGGTATCATTAAAGTTACAATTCTATGATCTAGTGCCCACTTTAACAATTTAGAATAAGCTTTAGATAAGTTATCAAAAGAATTATTAAATCTTTCTAAAAATTTTCCTATTATAGGAACTTCCTTTTCTTTACTGCTTAAACTCTTTGCAGAAAGCATTGGTACCAAGGTAAAAGCTACAAATAGTGAAACCAAAACACTGGCAGCAACGGTCAGTCCAAATTGTACAAGGAACTTTCCTACCATACCATTAATCATAGCAATAGGAAGAAATACCGCTACTATGGCAAGAGTAGTGGCTATAACTGCAAGTCCTATTTCTGAAGTTCCATCCTTTGCTGCTTGAATTGGACTTTTACCCATATTAAGATGTCTCACGATATTTTCAATAACAACTATAGCATCATCAATAAGTAATCCAACAGCAAGGGATAAAGCCATTAATGATACTGTATTAAGTGTAAAGTTCATAAATTTCATTACTGCAAAAGTAGCAATAATTGATACAGGTATGGAAACTGCACTAATTGCAGTACTGGCAATATTCTTAAGAAATATAAAGACTACAATTACCGCAAGTATACATCCTTCTATCATTGTTTGCTGAACATCTTTAACTGAATCAATTATAGATGTTGAATTATCGGCTACAAGGTTAATTTTAACCCCTGATGGCAAGCTTTTTTTTATGCTTTCAATTTCTTTTTTAACATCCTTAGCCACTTGTACTGTATTTGAATTAGATTGTTTGACAATATCAATACCAATTGCTTCCTTACCATTATAAAAAGATAAACTACTTTTTTCTTTACTCCCATCCTCAACTGTTGCAATATCTCCAAGTTTAATTTCACTACCATTACGTTTGGTAATTAAAACATTAAGAAAATCATCTACCTTCTTTATAGAAGAATCAGTTTTTAAGCTTATTTGCATATCTCCACCAGAAACTTTACCACTGGATAAATTAATATTATCAGCACCTAAACCATTAGTAAGTTCTGAAACTGTAATATTTAAGGAATTCATTTTTTCTTTATTTAGTTTTATGTGAACTTCTTTTTCCTCTTGACCAGATGTATTGACGGCTCCAACACCATTTATGGTTTGTAATTTTTTCACAATGTTATCATCTACTATCTCTGATAACTCTTTATTAGGCATTGAGCTAGTTACAGCAAAGGAAAAAATAGCTGATGCACTGGCATCATATTTGGAAATTACAGGGTCATCAATATCTCTTGGCAGGCTGCTTCTAATATTAGATAACTTATCTTTCACCTCTTGCATTGCTTCAGATGAAGGCTTTTCTAGTTCAAATGAAACACTAGTATTTGAAGATCCCTCTGTTATAGTTGAGGTAACATGCTTCACTCCGGATATTTGGCTTACTGCATCTTCTACTTTTTTTGTTATCTTTGACTCAATTTGATCTGGATCTGCTCCACTTTGGGTTATCCTAACAGATACCGTTGGCATATCAACATCTGGAAGCTGATCCATTGGTAAGTTTATATAACTAATGGCACCTAAAGCCAATAAAGCAATAATAATTACAGTGATAAATACAGGTCTTTTTAAACTAACATCTGATAAAAACATAATTAAACTTCAACTCCTATTCTGCTAATGCTTTTACAGCATCACCATCTTGCAAAGTGCTTATATTAGTACAAATAACATTATCTCCATCTTTTATTCCAGACTTTATTTCTACTGTATCTTCACTAATTTCTCCTACATCTATATTTTGTTTTTTTGCTACTCCATTATTATTTATAAAAACATAATAGCTTCCTTCACTACCTCCCAGTGCTTTTAGTGGCAATGCAATTGCTTTTTTATTTTCATCCTTAACAATTTTTATCTTTCCAAAAACACCAGGCTTAAGCTTTCCATCTTTATTGTCAATCTGAATTTTACATTTAAATATTCTAGATTGAGGATCTGCTGCCCCATCAATACTCTTAATAACTCCATCATGCTCTTTTGAATCTTCACTGCTTAGCTTAAATTTAGCCTTTGCTCCCAATTTTACATAACTTAAATCACTATCTTTCACTTCAATAACAGCATTTATTGAAGATATATTTTCTACTTTTCCAATGGCTGTTCCAGGACTTATATATTGACCTACAGTAACATTTTTTCCACTGACAACTCCACTAACTGGAGCTGTAATAATTGTGTTTTGTAGTGATTCTCTTTGAGTATTCAAATCTGTTTGTGATTTTTGTATGTTAGCTCTTTGTGCATCTGCAGAAAGACTTGAAGACTCCGCATTAGCTCTAGCTGTTTGCAAATCAGTTTGTGCATTTTTTAGCTGTGTTTCTGCATTTTCAAGATCAACTTTTGTTTCTGCACCTTGATCATAAAGGGCCTTCATTCTATCATAATTTCTCTGGGCACTTTCTAAATTTGTTTGCTGCTTATTAATTCCTATTTGTGAAGAGTTTGCTGAACTCTCTGAAGAATTCAATTGAGCTTGTGCAGCAGCAACTTGTGCTTCACTAGACTTTATGCTATTTCTTATATCAGTATCATCTAACTTTACTAAGGATTGTCCAGCTGACACGCTTTGTCCATTTTCAAAGGAAACTTGTGTAACCTTACCTCCTACTTTATTACTTATAGTTCCTTCTTCAGATGCCTCAAGTGAAGCATTAAAGGCTGCACTATCTGCAAATGTATCTGTGGTAGCCTTTATTACTTTTACAGTAGCTTTATTCATATTAGCTGTGGAAATAGCTGAATTATTTTTTGCTTTACTTGAAAAAGTTCTTATTCCAACTGATATAGTTCCAACAGCAGCTAAAGCAATTATTATACAAATTAACTTCTTTCTTTTAATCATTTTTTTCCTCCTAAAATAAATGCAAATTATTTATATATTTATTAAAATTAATTTTCACTGTAGTTTTTTCAATAAGCTTAATGTAAATTTTATGATTGGTTTGTTAAACTGATCATAATCGACATTATATGGCAGCATGAAAAACTAAAAATTAACTCAGAGGTTAGAAGTATGAACAAATTATAAACAAACATAAATAATAACAATTTCACTATCAGTTAATTTTAAGTTTTTTTTTTCATGTTATAATTATTTCAAAGAACAGGAGGTATCATAATGTTTAAAATTTTAGTTGTAGAAGATGATAAAAGCCAGGCTAGGTTGATGAAGGCTATTCTCAACCATGCTGGATATGAAATACATTTAGCACATAATGGAACTACTGCATTAGAGATCTTAGACCAAGTTCATATTGATTTAATTGTACTTGATGTGATGATGCCAGAAATGAATGGATATGAATTTACTGAAACTATACGAAAAAGTGGAAATATGATTCCTATTCTAATGCTGACGGCTAAGCAGCTTACTGCAGATAAAATCAGAGGATTTCAATCTGGAACAGATGATTATATGACAAAGCCAGCAGATGAAGAAGAACTGCTTTGGCGTATTAAAGCCTTGCTTAGACGAGCAAATGAAGCAAGTGAACATATACTTAAAATTGGCGAAGTTATATTAGATAGTGATGCGTTTACTGTCACACGAATAGATGAAAAACAGACCCTTCCAAAGAAGGAATTTCAACTGCTTTATAGACTCCTATCTACTCCTGATTATATTTTCACCCGTCTTCAACTAATGGATGAAATATGGGGGATGGATTCAGAGTCTGTGGATACCACTGTTAATGTACATATTACAAGATTACGTAAAAGATTTAGCAGCTATCCTGAATTTGATATTGTTGCTATACGAGGTGTTGGATATAAGGCGGTGAAGAATGTTGAATAAAAAAACGTCTTACTGGCGATTGACAATGATTTTTACAGGAATTGTATTTCTTATTCTGGTATTTACTGCATTTATAATGTTTATTATCCTATTATTAAGGAGTAAAGGAATACTTCAATTTCAACTTTCATCCAATCCTTTTCGCTTATTCATTACACTTGCTATAATCAGTATACTGCTTGGAACTATGTTATCGGTTATTTTCAGCAGGATTCCATTAAGACTACTTCGTAAAATTATGATAGCAATAGATGCTCTTGCAGCAGGCGATTTTAGCACGCGAATTAATCTTAAAGGCATCCCGGAACTACAACAGCTTAGCAAAAGTTTTAATCATATGGCAGAGGAACTTAGCAGCATCGAAATTTTACGTTCTGATTTCGTAAACAACTTTTCCCACGAATTCAAATCACCTATTGTATCAATGCGTGGTTTTGCCAAAATGTTGAAATATAGTGATTTAACAAAGGAAGAACATGATGAATATCTTGACATCATAATCAGTGAATCTGATCGCTTGGTAGAGCTATCTAAAAATGTGCTAAATATCTGCAAAATTGAAAACCAAGCCATTATCTCAAACTTAAAAGAATATAACCTCACAGAACAGATTAGAAGGTGTATTGCAATCATGGCACAAAAATGGAGCACAAAAGACCCTTCCTTTGATTTTGAATGCGAAGAAATTAATTTTATTGGAGATGAAGATTTGATTAGCCAGGTGTGGATTAATCTTATTGATAATGCAATTAAGTTTAGCACTGCACATGTTCTAATTCATATGAGTCTGCATCAATATAATGACTCAATTCGCTTTAGCATAAGCGATAACGGCCCTGGAATGAATGAGGAAACACAGAAACACATTTTTGATAAGTTTTATCAAGGAGACACTTCTCATGCCACACATGGAAATGGCTTGGGACTTCCAATTACAAAGAAAATTATAGAACTGCACAGCGGTACTATTTACGTAAAATGCTCAGATGGTAATGGTACAACTTTTATTATAGAATTACCGCTGCAAAGGTAATTAGCAAATTTATTTAATAAGCAGATACATCATTATCTGTAAATTCCAATTTTCTAACAATAATACATCCTAATATACTTATCATAATAATAAATACAGTTGGTAAATGGTTATTTATCCCCCACAATAAACCGGTTAATGATCCACCTACAAATGAACCAACAAATTGTATTGTGTTATAAACACCAGTAATAGTTCCTCTAGTATTCTTTGTAGAAAGCTTTGTTACATTCCCTGGTAATAGTGCATTAAGACTCATATATCCTGCCATGAATATAGTTGTTCCTAAAAGGATACTATAAAAATTAGTAAAGAAAAGACATGCTCCGCCAATTAAAATACTTATAAAAGAAATAAGTGCTGCTTGTGATAATTTTCCTCTATCTGCTCGCTTTGAAAAAATACTCATAACAATGATACCTATTAAGGTGGCTGGTAAAAATACTTTCCACATGGAAGCTACACCAACACTTTTTTCTAATAATTGAGGAATGATATAAAAAATACTTACCATAGTATAACTTATAATAAAACCTGAAACTGACAACTTTGTAAATAACTTATTTTTCAATAGTCCTATATAGTCTACTTTACTTTTTTCTTCATGTGTTTTTTTAACATTATCTTTTTTAATAAATATAACTATATAAATCCATGACAAAAATACTAATACTGAACAACCTGCAAACATTTTAGAAACTGAAATTATATTATATAAAAAGGGTCCTCCAACAAATCCTATTACCGCTGCAGACCCACTAAACATACCAACAATACTCATTGACTGATTTCTTTTTTCATCTGGAATATTATCACAGCAGCAATTGCTCCTATGCCTTGCAGTGCTCTTGCTATTATAAGAATATATATATTATCTGCTATTGCTGCTAATGCTAACCCTGATGCCAGAAATAGCGAACCAATGGTAAGTACATTTTTTCTTCCAATTCTATCACTTAAACTGCCAAAAGGCATCTGCATAATCCCTTGAATCAAACCATATATGCCAAGAGCTATGCCTACCAGTACCGGTGTATTATACAATAGTGTCTTACCATACACAGACATGAACGGAAGAATCATAACCATAGCAAGCTGCCTTAAAGCCATTGCAATACTTAAACTTACAATAAAGCTAATTTCATACCTAGTAAAAGTACCTTTTTTCACAATTTTTCACTTCCTTATTATTCGTATTTTATCACATTTAACCACATTTACCATCAATCATTTCCAATTTCCATATTTTTGTACAGTATCATCTTATGTGATTACATATTAAATTGTTCATTTCTCAACTTTTCAGAGAACAATGAAGATGAGTTTTCTTGATAATACTAAATTTATAGATTAAATTTCTTACTTTATATATACTATAAGTTAAGTATGTGAAAATATTATAATCTACATATAATCTTTATAAAATTTAGCTATTATAAAAAGTAGTATACTAATATGACTTGAGGTGACTAATATGAATAAAATTCTTATAGTAGAAGATGAAGAAAAAATATCTAATGTTCAAAAGGCTTATTTAGAAAAAGAAGGCTACGAAGTGTATACATCAACTACAGGGCTAAAAGCTTTAGAGCTATTTGATTCAGTTGAATTTAACTTGATAATACTTGATTTAATGCTGCCAGATATTCAAGGAGAAGAAATATGTAAAATTATAAGAAATAAATCTGATGTATATATATTTATGCTCACTGCTAAATCTTCATTGGAAGACAGAATAGAAGGTCTTAATACCGGTGCTGATGAGTATTTAGTTAAACCTTTTAGCCCAAGGGAATTGGTGGCAAGAGTTAATTCATTATTTAGAAGATTGGTATCAAATAATAGTTCCATTTTATGCTTTGATAATGGAAATTTAGAAATTCATAAAGATAGCAGAATTGTAAAAGTTAAAGGACTTGAAGTTTCTCTAACTCCTAATGAATTTGATATTTTATACGCTCTTGCAATGAATAAAGGAAAAGTTCTTACTAGAGAACAGTTAATTGATAGAGTTTTCGGTATGGACTTTGAAGGTTTTGATAGAACAGTAGATGTTCATATAAAAAATATAAGAAAAAAAATAGAGGAAGACAGCAAAAATCCTAAATATGTACTGACAGTTACAAAACTTGGCTATAAGTTTGGTGGTGAAAGCTAATGTATAGTATTAGAAAAAAGCTGAGTATTATAATTTTAATTTGCTGTGTACTAGCTGCGCTTCTAACTGCTATTTTTGTAAATGTTACAATAAACAATAAATTTAATAAATACATGATAGATATTCAAAATAAGAGGAATAATAGAATAGTGCAGTACTTTGAAGAAGTTTATAAAAGGGATAAAAAATGGACATCAAATTCAGGAAGTGAAATGAAACATGAAGCATATATGAGTGATTATTGTTTAACTCTCCTGGATTTAAATAAAAAAATGATCTGGATGATGGATCCAAATGATATTAAAGGTAAAGAACATTTTAAAGCTTTAAGCAACAAAAGTGGTGTTTATATTACAAACAGTTTTCCAATTAAATATAATAGAAGTACTGTTGGATATGTAGAAATAGGCCAATATTCTTCAGTATTATTATCTACTGAAGACATAAATTTTAAGTTATCCATTAACAAAGGAATTGGTGCTAGTATCTTTTTAAGCCTTCTCATTGTAATAATTATAAGCCTTTATATTTCAAAGCAATTTTCAGTTCCCATAAGAGAAGTATCTAATATATCTGTAAACCTATCTAATGGAAATTATAATTCTAGGACTAATGTAAAAACAGATATACTGGAAATTGAAAAACTTAAAAGCAGCATAAATACTTTAGGAGAAAAACTTAAGCATCAGGACCTATTAAGAAAAAGACTAATTTCTGACATATCTCATGAAATAAGAACTCCGTTAAATATTCTTCAAAATAACTTAGAAGCTATGATTGATGGAGTTTTTCCCGTAAATACAGAACAACTAGTAGCTTTAAATGATGAAGTTATTAGATTTGGTAAACTTTTAAATAATCTAAATACTCTAAAAAAATTTGAGTCAGAAACAATTTCTATTAATAAAGAAAAAGTACCTTTAAATGAGCTATTATCCTCAATATGTGATGATTTTTCAATTGCATTAAATGAAAAAGACATAGAGCTAATCTACAATACAAAATCAGGTAAAAACTATAATATATTTGGAGATGCAGATAAATTAAAACAGGTATTTATTAACCTTCTATCTAATGCAATAAAATTTTCAAACTGTAGTGGAAAAATTTGGGTTAATTTAGCCAGAGTAAAAGAAGAAATTATTGTTAGTATAAGAGATACTGGAATTGGAATTCAGAAGGAGGATTTACCTTTTATATTTGAAAGGCTTTACAGAGGAGATAAAAGTAGAAATAAAATTGAAGGAAGTGGACTAGGTTTAACCATAGTAAAAGACATTTTAACTTTACATTCAGCTTACATTAATGTTGAAAGCGAAGAAGGTAAAGGATCTATATTTACTATACGATTTAAAGCAATTAATTAACATTTAAAAACAGCCTAATGTTAAAGTAATTTTTTCATTAGGCTATTTTATATATATTGTATTAAATGCATAAAGTTAAATTGTTTAGTACAAAATAAAACTTGTAAATATAGATATAAAAGATTTTAAGGAGGATTTGAATTATGAATGCAACTTTAATGGCTCCAAGCACTCAATATCAGGCTTGTATTGATGCTTGCAATAAATGTGCACAATTATGTCAAGAATGTTTCAGAATGTGTCTACTAGAAGCAGATGTAAAGGCAAGAGAGCACTGCATAATGGATTTAGTTGATTGTGCAGAAATTTGTTCAACTGCTGCCTGTGCAATGTCTAGAAGAAGTTTTCACGTAAATGAGCTTTGTAGTTCATGTGCAACAATTTGTGATGAATGTGCTTCAGAATGTAATAAATTCCCTCAAGAACATTGCAAAATGTGTGCAGATGCATGTCGTCAATGTGCTAATGAATGCAGAAAGATGGATAACATGGTGTAAAATTCAACAATTATTCCAAATGAAAATTTAATTCTAAAAAAAGATCTCACTATGTTATAGATTTTTTAATGATCTATAAGTACAGTGAGATTCTTTTTCTATTGTATATATGACTTTCTGATACTTTCCAAATCAGCCTTTTTAATATCATCAACAACTTGTATGACGCCTAAAATTTTACCGTCTTTTACTATTCCATATCCTTCTGCCTCATTAAAAGTAATATCTAAATCTACAATTCCTTTTTTTCCATTAAATGATTTAAAAGTTTCTGCAGTTTTAGCTGATACTAGCTCAAATTTTCCATCTGCATTATCAAATTCAGTTAAATCAAAGGTTATTTTAGTTTTTATATTTTTATTCACTACGACTATAAGAGGCTTAAACTCATAACCAATTCCCTTTATTGCAGCACTTTGATTGTTGCCAACTATCATTGCAGTATTAACTAAAGTTTTAGTTTCAACCTCACTTAAATTATTTCCATATACACTTGGAGTTTGTTGTACATTTGTTGAATTGCCACCAGGCATGGAACTACAACAATTTCCTCCTCTAGTTGGCGGAGCAGAAGGATCTGGTTTAGATGTATCAACAGAATCTAGGTTGTCCACTACTCGAATTACACCTGTTATCATACCCATCCAGCAGCTAAAGTTTATATTTTTATCCTTTGGTGTAAATTCTATTATATTTTCACCATTATTTAATTCTTTTCTTATATTCAAAGAAGGAATTACAATTGCATTATTACAAGAGTTTATTTGTTTTCCATTTATTATTAACTTAACAGTCACATCTTTCTTTACATATATAACATTAGGCGTATAACCATTTCCATCTGCAGTAATGGATACTACCTGAATTCCATCTTTCAAAATAGCTTTAGTACTATTAGAACTAGACGCTGCAAGTGATTCATTGTTGCTAGGTAAAAGAGAACTTACGGGTACTCCAGCCAAAGATAGACCTCTATTACCCATTATAAGTCCTAAAACAATCACAAGTACGCCACTAACCTTTAAAATCTTTTTAGTATATCCCTTTCTTAATATTCCTGAAACTGCACCAAAGGTCAGCATTAAAGGCACTGTACCTAGTGCAAATATAAACATTGAAAATGCTCCTTTAACAGCACTACCTGTGCCAAGTGCATATAATTGCATAGTTTGAAGAGGTCCACAAGGCATTAATCCATTTAAAATTCCTACAATAAATGGAGCTTTAGGTTTACTTTTTAAAGAACAAAAGTTCCAAGGAAGTCTTATTTGAAGTCTTCTAAATAAACTAAATCCAGCCATGTTAAATCCCATAATAATCATAAATAAACCAGCAAAAATTTGAAGAGCAGCTTGAGTTTTTATAGATAGTGAAAGTATAGATCCTAAAGCGCCAATAATTCCACCTAAAATTGTATATGATATTACTCTTCCAATATTATAGAGAAGTGCAGGTTTAATTGCTTGAAATTTATTGGTACTCTCATTGGATAAACTTTGAGGAAGCATTATTCCGCCACACATTCCTACACAATGTATAGAGGTAAGTACTCCCACTACAAAGAGTACAAAATATGTGGCTCCTTTAAGCATATTGTTCATATCAAAACCACTAGTAGAATTACCTATAAAAATAATAGTGAGCACCACTATTAATATTCCAGCAATCCCTAGATTAGAAGAATTTTCAGTGCTATAGCCTGCACTATGTATAGAGCTTTTTATATCCTTTAAGTTGCAAAGTTCAGAGTCATATTCTATTTCTACATATTGTTCATTATAATTGGCTTTAACATTAAAAACTCCTACTAATCTTTTTAATGTTCTTTCTATACTTTTTTCACAAGATGTACATGTCATATTATATACTTTTAATCTTATATTTTTTATACTCATAAATTCACCTCATTAGTGTATTATTACTATGAAATTTTTATATTTTTGTTTAAACTAGGTATATATAGGTGTAGTCCTTATAGTACAAACATATTTAATGATTATAATATACATAATACTTATGTAGAAGTTATGAAGAAATTTCAAATATACTTTTTAAGTAACCTTATAAATCTATAAATAAAAGGTGAATTTTAGCTTAAAATGCTATTTTCACCTTTTATCATGCTTTAATTTTATTCATTATTATTTTCTTTTAATATTACAAAACATATCTAAAATGCATTTGAATCAATAGTATTTTTTCCTTCCCCATAGTGATTTAACCTTGTTACAGCCGGACCTTCTATAATATCACCTTCAAATGTAAACCTTGAACCATGACAAGGACAATCCCATGATTTTTCTGCACTGTTCCATCTTAGTTCACACCCTAAATGTGTACATGTTATATCAACTAAATGTAATTTACCATTTTTATCTCTATATACACCATATCTTTCTCCATGAACATCTATTACCTTTCCCTCATCATTTTCTAAATCAGCGCTATACTGGCCTATTTCAAGTTTTCCCTTTATTAATTCCTTTGCAACATCAAAATTTTCTTTAACTAAATTTTTAATTCCTTGAGTTATAATTCTACGTGAAGGATTATACACATCTTCATAAGGACTTTCGTTTTTAACAATAAGATCCCTTATTATATTTGCAGCAGCTGTTCCATTTGTCATCCCCCACTCACCATAACCTGTGGCAACATAAATGTTTTTTGAGGAGGAAGTTAGATTACCTACATAAGGAATACCGTCTACGGTTATGTAATCCTGGGTTGACCATACATACATGAACTTTTCAATATTAAAAGTGTTTTCAGCATAATTTTTTAAATTCATATATCATTCTTCCATATCATTGCCATGAGCAGTTTTGTGATCTTGACCTCCTATAATTATCATCTCACCATCTCTGTATTTTTGTGAACGGAAATACCATCCTGCTTCTCCTGCATCTACAAAAGTGCCTTTTGGTAATTGATCCCTTATTTTTGCAGTTATTACATATGACCTTTGTGGACGCAGTTTTGCAAAGTATAAGCCTAGACCATCATAAAAAGGAAAATGAGAAGCCAAAACCACCTTTTGAGCTTTTATCTTAATACCTGTATCTGTTATCAAAGTATATACTTCATCATGTTCTATATCTACAATTCTTGTATGTTCATATACTTCGCTTCCGCTGCCTGGAATATTTTCTGCAATTTTAAGAAGATATTTTCTAGGATGAAATTGGCCTTGGTTTTCGAAACATAATGCACCTTTTATTTGAAATGGCAAATCTAAATTTTCAACATACTTTGCATTTATTCCTAAGCTTTTAGCTGCTTCAGCTTCTTTTTTTATAGTATCAACATAATTTTCCTCTGTGGTATAAATATATGCTGGCAGCCTATAAAAATCACAGTCAATATTATATTTGTTCACCATGTTCTCTATAAAATCTATAGCACCTTCATTAGCTTCTGCATATTGTCTAGCTTTTTCATTTCCCATACTGTTTATTAAATCATTGTATATTATATCGTGTTGTGAAGTAACATAGGCAGTAGTATGACCTGTAGTTCCTTGAGCTATCCTATCTGCTTCAAATAACCCAACTTTAAAACCTTCCTCTTTTAAAAGAATAGCAGCAGTAATGCCTGTAATACCTCCTCCTATAATTGCAATATCAGTTTCAATATCTTCCTTTAAAATAGGATACTTTGTTTCATAAGTTGAATCAAGCCAATAAGATTTTGATATTAAACCACTATTATTAATACATTTATTTTTATCCATAACTTCACTTCCTTATTGTTTCTTTGAACAAATACATATTTTTATTTTGTGTTTTCCTAAGTAAAAATATTTATATTATTAACATCACTTATACTCCCTTAATACAAACTACATCATGTATTTTTTAACCATACATCTGCCATAACAACAAATATTAACATTATTAAGGTTGACTTTTCCAAATATTTATTATATTATGGAATAAATTTACGAACGGTCGTAAGGAGGAACTTAAATGACTATTAAAGAAATAAAGAAAGCTGCTTTACTAAACTTTACAGAAAAAGGCTATGATGGTGCTTCACTTTCTGACATTGCTAAAGAAGTTGGAATAAAAAAACAATCAATTTATTCTCATTTTAAAAGCAAGGATGAACTATTTCTTACAGTTATGAAAGAGGTTATTGATGAAGAAACTAAATTTTTACATCAGTTTTTTTCTCATTATCATTCTGACTTAAAAAGCTATTTGGAAGATTTTATATTAAAATTTAAAGAACGATATGTAAACAATGAGGAATGTAATATGAAATTTGTACTGCGTATGGCTTATATGCCGCCAGTTCATTTAAGAGAAGAAGTTGTTTATAATTTCAAGTTATACTTTTCAGAACTTGAAAAGTTACTAAATAAATTATTTTTAAGTGAAGAAGCTTTTTCGAAAAAAGCTGAAAGAGCTACTCTTTCTTTTTTGACTATTTTGGATGGACTATTGGTAGCATTGATGTATGGAGGAATTGAAAGATTTAATCAAAAATTTAAAGTTTCATGGGAAATATACTGGAATGGCTTAGTAAATGATTAAATTCTTAAAATTTTCATTTAGAAAGGATTGGTGGGATGGTTCATGAATAAAAATAAAATTTCCGAAAAGTACACTTACATTATTTTAGTATTTACCCTTATTTCAATTATTAGCTGTATTATATTAAACATATCCTTATTTTATGGTTTTCTTGCTAGCATAATTATTTCCATATACTTGTGCGTAAAAAGCGGCTTTTCAATAATCGAGCTTTTAACCATGATAAGGAAAGGACTTTATGAATGTAAATCCCTTTTTATTTTAATGGCATTAATTGGAGCCATGGTTTCTATATGGATGTCTTCTGGAGTTGTACCAACTATGCTGTACTATGGACTTAAATATATGCAGGGTACAAATTTTCTATTTTCTGCTTTTGTACTTACATCAATAGTATCAATATTTATGGGTACAGCATTTGGAACCATAAGCAGTATAGGAATTGCATTATTAGCACTATCAAAAATATTTGGTATACCTAATTATATTCTTTTAGGAGCCATAGTTTCAGGCGCTTTTATAGCAGATAAGAGTTCTCCCTTATCAAATCTCTTTAACCTTACCCTTGAAACTGTAAAAATAAGTTATAAGGAAGCCATAATATCCATACTAAAGACATTAATTCCAACTTATTTTATATCTGCATCAATATATTATTTTATAGGAAAAAAGTATAGTATAGTTGCTGCAAATTCTAATATAGATAACTTTATGTATGCTATTGATAAAAACTTTGTTGTTTCACCTTTAATATTGCTTCTACCCTTAAGTATTATAATCATGTCATTTTTAGGAATTAAAATGTTAAAATCAGTATTTTTAGCATTAATTGCCGGAATAGTTGTGTCTATTGTTTTTCAAAAGGCAGGTTTTAATCATATTATTGCAGCTGTATTAAGTGGCTACAGTATAAATACCAATTCTGTTCAATTAAATACAGTATTAGTTAGTGGTGGTATGCTGTCTATGATACCTGTATTGCTTATAATAGCAGGTGCAGTCAGCTTAAGCAGCATATTTCAAGAAACTGGGCTTATAATCCCTATAATTAAAAAAATAACTTTTAAAATTAAATCAAGTGAAGAACTTATTTTAAAAACAGGATTTATAAGTGGTGCCTTAACAGCCATAAGTGATCAAAGCGTTGGCATAATACTTCCAGGAAAACTTTTAAGTGATAAATATAAAGAGTTAGGAATTAAAAATTCTACTTTAGCCAGAACTATGGCTGACACTGGTGCAATTATTGCTCCCCTTATTCCATGGAATGTAAATTCATTATTTATATTTATAACAACGGGAGTTCCTACTTCAGCCTATGCTCCTTATGCAATATTATGTTATCTTTCTCCTTTAATTACATTTATTTTTGCTTATTGTGTTTTTAAATTCTACCAGTTATAGCTATTGGATTTATTACAATAGAATAGCATGACTTTTAAACAATAATCTCATCCTTTAAATTCTTTTGTACAACATATTCTTTATTTTCCAAACAATAAGTAATAAAATTGGTATAACTAAACCATATGTAATACCATAAGGAGCCCATCCAAAAGCATTAAAATTTCCTTGATGAATAGGATCTTTAAAAACAAATTCTGATACTATTGATACGATTAATCCAAGTGGTATAACTAGCTCTCTATAATTTTTTAATCCTAATAATTCAGAAAGCCCTGTTATTCCAGAATAAAAAAATATTATATTTATCATAAACTCTGTAGCAATCCATACTCCAGCAATTATAAATTCCATACGAGTAAATACTATACCAATATTTATTTCCTTAGCAATCAAATATGTAGGATACTGAGATACAGAAGTTATTTTACTTCCAAGCACTAATATTGACATAAACATTGCAATAAAAAATAAAAAACAAGACCACATATATCCTTTGAAAATTGATTTTTTAGCTTCTAATATATCATTAACATTGATTGGATATATCATCATTATAGTAATTAAAGGAAATGTAAGATAACATGTCAGAAAAACTAGGCTTTTTAAAATTGGAATAATACCATTTTCAAGCACAGGTTGCAGATTTTGAAGCTTAGCATTAGGTAATACAACAAGCATTGCAAAAATAAACAAAGCTGAAGAGGCAAATATAAATAATTCAGATACCCGTGCAATTGTTTCCAGTCCATATAGTACTCCAATTACAACACCTAATACAAATATTAAATTAATTATATATAATGGTGTTTGAGGCATAGTCTCAGTAGTTAAAAAATTACCAACATACCAAGGGAGACAATAACTAGACATTATACACAAAAACACATAACCAGCTGCAATAATTGAACCAATCCACTTACCTAATATCTCCCTCATAACTCCAATCAATGTCATGTTTGGATATTTACTACCTAAAAACCAATATATCCATAAAACTGGTATCCCAATTACAGGCTCAAATAGTACTGCAATCCATGAATCCTGTTTTGATATACTTGCTATTACAGCACTCAGTACAATAATTGTGCCTCCAAATGAAGCACTAACGGTTAATGAAAACAATTGATGATTTGTGATTTTTATTTTATCCATACAAATACCTCATTAAAAAACTCTACATACCATATTAGATTGCTTTATTTTCCTACCACTTTTTTATCATGTTTATCTCCAGTATTACTGATGGTAATATAACTAGATTCACTATGTCTTTACATCTACTTTAAATATATATTTTTTTATCAAAAAAACAATAAGTAATGTAACAGGTAGAATCACTCCATATGTAATAATATAAGGAGTCCAGATAAGATTAATCCAATTTTTCTGATATATAGCATCTGGAAAAACAACCACTGACATAACTGATATGATAAGTCCCAACGGCATAACTATCAATTTGTGGTCTTTCAATTTCAATAATTGTGAAAGTCCTATCACACCTGCATAAAAAAATAATGTGCCTATCATAAATAGTGTAATAATCCATATAACAGCAATTATAAATTCAAGACGTGTCAATACACTACCCACTCTTATTTCTTTAGCAAGTAAATATGTAGGAAACTGGGAGACAGCGGCTACTGGACCTCCCAGTACCAGTATTGACATAAGGGTTGTTATAAAAATTATAAGACCAGCCCATAAATAACCTTTCAAAAGTGATCTTTTAGCTTCTAATATATTGTCAATGTTAATTGGATATATCATCATCAAAATAATTAAATGAAATGTAAATACGCATGACAAAATAACTGACCCCTTTAATATTGTAATAATGCCATTTTCAAATATAGGCTGTATATTCTCTATTTTTGCATTTGGCGAAACAAGAATCATTGCTATAAAAAATAAAATTGAAACAATATATATAAATAGTTCTGAAGCACGAGCAATTGTTTCTATTCCATATAGTATACTTATAGAAACTACTATTACAAATAATAAATTTATAGCATATGCTGGTGTTTGTGGCATCGCTTGTGTGGTTACAAAATCGCCAATATACCAAGGAAGATGATAAGCAATTGTTAAACATAAAAACACAAAACTAGCTGCAACAATAGTTCCAATCCATTTACCTAATATTTGTTTTATTATGTAAATTAATGTCATATTAGGATACTGACTACCCAAAAACCAAATAATCCAAATTAACAAAATGCCAAAAAATTCAGCAAATACTACCGAAATCCATGCATCCTGTTTTGCTATACTTGCTACTACTGAAGCAATAACAATAATCGGTCCTCCAATTGCACAATTAGCAATTAGTGAAAATAACTGATGACTTGTGATTTTTATTCTATCCATACCAGTACCTCATAAAAAATTCTACATACTACATTAAATTACTTTACTCTCATTTTATTTTTCATTATACTTATAATTAATATCATTATTGGTAATACAACAGCAAATGTACCTATCCATACTACCCATGTAGTACTATCCCATTTTGCTTCATAGGTACTATTAGGATAAACAATATTAGAAAACACTGTCAATATTAATCCAAGTGGCAATACTATTTTTCTATAATCCTTGAGTCCAAGTAATTGTGAAATACCTATAATTCCTCCATAAAAATATAATAATGCCTTAAAAAATAACGTTATGATCCAAGATGCTGATATGATTGCTTCCATTCTAGTAAAAACAACACCAATGTTAATTTCTTTTGCAAGTAGATACGTTGGGAATGCTGAATTTGCCGCAATATTACTGCCTAAAACTAGAATGGACATACCGTTATACATGAGAATAATAAAAGATCCCCATAGATATCCTATAAATAAAGGCTTGCGTGTATTTTTTATATTACTGACATTTAGTGGATATATCATGTTTAAAACAACTAGTGGCCAGGTAGTATAACTTGTTAAAAGAACTGCTCCTTTTAAAATAGGAGTAATCCCTTTCTCTAAAATGGGCAATAAATTTTCAAACTTAGCATTAGGACTAACCAGCATAAGTGACAATATAAACATAAATGAAACAATATAAATAAATATCTCTGAAGCACGTGCTATTGCTTCAATACCATATAATGCCCCTGTTACAAGAGCAATAATTACAATCGTATTTACCACATATATAGGAGTATTTATTAAACTTTGTTTTGTAATAAAATTTCCAACATACCATGTAATTTGTGGTACATCTAATAAACAAATAAACACAAAAGCAGCAGATATAAAACTTCCACACCATTTTCCAAATACTGAACAAATTATATCAACATAGGATTTATTAGGATATAGTATAGCTAAATAATGATACATCCAGACAAAAAACAAACCAAATAAAGGTGTTAATATTGTACAAATCCATGCATCCTGTTTTGCTATTCCTGCAAGACTGGCAGACACGATAATAATGGAACTTCCACATGAATAATTTGCGGTCAATGCAAATAACTGATGGCTTGTTATTCTAGTTTTATTCATAGTCACCACCTCATTTTAATAATTCTTTTATAATATTACTAAAAGGAGAATACACCCATTGTACAAAGTCCGAAGGGTTCGGTATAGCAACATTAAGACTTTTTAGTATTGCAAGTACTGTTCCAAATGCAAGCAATACTATGAATGTATATAATTCTCTATAAAGTTTTTCTCTTAACATTTTTGGAATTTCCACAATACTTAATATTGTGCTAAATACCAATACAGATAAAATAGACACTATAGCCATACTACTATTTCTCCTTAATAAAAAATGACTTTGTTATTTGCCCAAGCTGATTAGTTTTTACATTAACTGTAATGTTAACAGGTATATGTGTAAATTCGCTATCCCAGTTATCTTTTATCTTTGCCCACAACTTAGGATTTTTTCTATGTACTGCCTCCCCAAAACCAAAAATATCGCTTTTCAGATCATTTTGCGCTTTATTTAATGCTTCTTCACATATTAATTCTATTTTTTGTTCACTTAATCTATTTATTAAATCTTTATTTTCTTCCTTTGAAACATCAAAATCACCTTCTACTGCTCCAATATTTTGCTTTACATCTATTTTTACATTAATAACAGGTTTATCATTTATTATAGAAGCTTTTATATCTGATTTGGCATCTATAACCTCACCTGTAATCTTCACTTTATCTCCGTAGTATGCATAACCTATCGTATTCTTTACATCTCCAATAATATAATTATATCCTTTACTTTCATCTTCATTTAACCAGCCTACAAGTCTATCTTTTTTTAAAACTCCCAAGCTAGAATATGCTATTTTTTTGATTTCTCCACTTTCTTTTAAATTGTCTATAGATTTTGGAAAAGTTTCTCCTTCAGTAATATCAATACCTGTAATCACAGGATTTTTTCCATCAGAAACAATAGAATTAACAAGTTCAACAATTCTTATAGCCTTTGTAGGTGCCCAATCTTTATTAGATAATTTAAGTGAATTATACATAGAAATTCCGGGTATGGGTTCCATAGGAGTTAACACCCCCAAAACCTCCTTTGCAGTTTTATTCTTAGCTATTGCAAAATAAAAATCAGTACGATATTGATAATTACGTGCAAAATAATCAAGTATATCCTTTATTCCACTTTCTGCAATTCCATTACCAAATATAACCATTCTTAGGTGTGAATTATATATTTCTCTTGGAGCTTTTGCTGTAATACTTTTGATTGCTCCTTCCAAATCCCTTCCCTCTCCTGTATATAAAACAACTGGTGACTCATTTGTTGCTTTTTTGGAAGCTATAACTCTTGGGTTTATAACTTGTTCTGAAACTAAATATCCCTTTTCTGTTTTATCAACACCAGTTGCCACAACAATTGCAAGAGTATTTATTTCTTTACTACTCCAACATCCAGTAAAACATATACTTAGTATTAAAATAAAAATAATTAGTGCCTTTTTAAAATTCATATATATCACCTTAATTCTGGCTTTTTCTTTTGATTTGAGTCTACAGGATCTTTTTCATTCACTCGTGAATCACTAGTACCACTAATACCTATAGGTCTGTATTTCATTTTCCATAGTGGAAATCTAAAGAATGTATCTTTATTTCCACTTTTCACCCTTGGTGCAATTGGTGTCAAATATGGAACCGTTATAGACTTTATTTTGCATAAATGAAGTACCAGAATAATGAGTCCCATAAATATCCCATATAATCCAAGCAAAGCTGCCAGAAACATTAAAATAAACCTTACTGTTCTTGTAGCATTTGACATTTCATAATTAGGTATAGCAAAACTTGATATAGCTGTTATTGAAACAATAATTACTATGAAAGCTGATATAATACCAGCTTCTACTGCCGCCTGGCCCAGCACTAATGCTCCTACTATTGAGATAGCTGATCCTACAGCTCTTGGCATTCTTATACCTGCTTCTCTTATTATTTCAAATACAAACTCCATAGCTAATGTTTCTATAAAAACAGGAAAAGGAACACCTTCTCTTTGGGCAGCTATACTTATAAGTAAAGGCGTAGGAATCATTTCCTGATGGAAGGTTGTTATTGCTATATATGTTGCTGGTGTTAAGAGAGTCAACAAAAAAGCAATAAATCTTAAAAAACGCATCATTGAAGATACAATATAATGATGATAATAATCCTCACTTGATTGAAAAAATTCAAACATAATTGCTGGAGCTGTTAATACATAAGGTGTTCCATCAACTAAAATTGCCACTTTTCCTTCAAGCAAAGCTGCAGCAACAGAATCAGGTTTTTCTGAATTCAAAAAAGTGGGAAATATAGAATATCTATCATCTTTAATTAGTTCTTCAATATATCCACTTTCTAATACAGCATCAATTTCTATTTTATTAAGCCTATTTTTTATTTCCTGTACAATGTCATCTTTAGCTATTTTATCAATATACATTATACTTACTGCTGTTTTACTTACACTACCTAAAAACAAGTTCTCCGCTTTTAATTCTTTATTTTTTATTCTTCTTCTAATAAGTAAAATATTGGCACTTAATTTTTCTGTAAAGGAATCTTTAGGACCTCTTATTATTGTTTGAGAAGTCGCCTCTTGAATTCCTCTACCTTCATCAGTACTTGTCACTATTGTGAAGAATTTGGCGTATCCATCAACTAAAAAAACAGTATTTCCCAATAGCAAATTAGTATAAAGAATTTCATAATCAGAATCTTCTTTTAAATCTCTTATACCTGAAAAATAATTTACTAATGTGTCAAAATTTATATTAAATTTTAAGTTATAATATTCACATTTTAACCTAGAAAGTTCTAATGCTAAAGAATTCATAATTACTTTATCAGTTAAGCTTTTAATGTATATAACTGCACAAATAAAATCCTCTTTATTATCAAATTTGAAATAGTCAATTTTAAAATCACTACTGTCGCCAAAATCAATTTTTATTCTACTTATGTTTTCATTTATATCCTTACTAATACCTATATTTGAGTTATCTTCATTAATTTTATTTGTAGATCCCGATTTAAAAAATTTCATTGGTGAAAATCTCCTTATATCTTAAAGTACCTTGTTATATGTTTTGTAAGTACACCAATATATATTCTTATTAACATACAAATTTCTAATTAAAAAGTTTTTTAGTAATTCTAATTTATGAATTGTCTAATTATACATATCTCTACAGAATAAAAAAACAGAAGACAATATATCTTCCAATTTAATATTATTAATCCTATCACAACACAAATTGCTCTTATGTAAAATTAAAAGTATTAAAATTAATGTTAATGCATCATTAAATAATAATATTATTCAATACCATATTTTCCATGGTATTCCTTGCTATTCTTGTTTCTTCTTGATATTACTAGTTTTTTATCGCTATCTATTCCCGCATAAAATACCTCAGAAGCATCTTTAATATTTTGACTTTTTAGTTGAGCTGTTAACCATTTCTTACTTAATCCTGCAGCTGACAAATTTTCATCCATTATATTTCCATCTATTATTATATCTTTCATAAGTCCAGAAGTTGTTGTCTTTATATTCATATGATGAGGAGTAAGTGGCTGCTTATCTGCTTTTTGAAGCACTGACAATTCTCCATCTGTTTCCATTATTGCAAATTCTACATCAGCTAAGTTAAAAGTATTCTTTTCTCTTAACTTCATCATTAATTCATCAATAGTCAATCTAATATTTTTCATATTTTCTTCAACAATAGTCCCATTTTCAACTAAAGTAACTGGTTCTGAATTTACCATCTTTCTTATCCTAAAACTCTTAATATGTAAATATGCAGTCATAATTGTTAGAATAGTTACTGAAATAAGAGCAGTTACAGCAGATACTACTGTAAAATGTTGACCCACAATGGCATTTGCAATTATTGCTCCCATTGAAACTCCCATAACAAAATCAAAAAATGTCATTTGAGATATAAGTTTTCTTCCCATAAGTCTAGTTAAAAATATTGCTAAAATGTAAATTATAATACTTCTACCCATAGTGCTGAATAATATATCTTTCATGCATAAATCCCTCCTGAAATCCTTTAGTAATAATCTATTTAGACATTACCTAAAATTACTTTGCTTAAGTATTTTTTAGCAACTTTTTCCGCTTCCATCATAAAGCTTATATCTGTAGGTGAATTTTCAAGCTTATATCTTGGAAAATATCTTGAAAGGTGCAGTGGAATATCATGATTTACAGAGTTTATAAACTTTGCAATTTCCTCTACTTCGTCTAAATTATCATTTTCACCACTTACTAATAATGTGGTAATCTCCACGTGGCAATGTTTTGCAGCTATTTCAATGGTTTTTAGCACAGGTTTTAAACTTCCTCCACAAAGATCTTTATAATATGTAGTATTGAAACTTTTTAAATCAATATTCATAGCATCTACGTACGGAAGAAGCTTTTTTAAAGGTTCTTCACTAATATATCCATTCGTAACAAGTACTACTGCTGCTGCAGGGTCTGTTTCTTTTAGAAGTTTAGCACAATCATATACATATTCATACCAGATACTTGGCTCATTATAAGTAAATGCCAATCCTATATTGTTTTTCATAGTTAGTGAAGTTTCTATTAAATTTTCTTTAGGTACAAACCTACTCTCAGCTTTAAATTGTGAAATGCTGTAATTTTGACAAAAACCACAAGTGAAATTACATCCAAAACTTCCTACTGAAAAAATTTCTGTATTAGGTCTGAAATAATGAAGAGGTTTTTTTTCTATAGGATCCAAAGATGCCGAAGTTACTTCTCCATAATTTATAGTAAAAAGTTCTCCATCTTCATGAATTCTAACATTGCATTTCCCAAAATGTCCATTTTCAATAACACAATTATGGGGGCACAAAAAGCAGTGAATTTTATCTTTAATCTTTTCATAAAACATAGCATGTGTCTTCATGAATATCACCTCAAATTTCTATGTATTATATACTTAATTTTATAAATATTGATGTTATAATTATATACAATTCTCACCTAACTTCCAATTTATGAATAAATTTCCCTAATAACAACGTTAAACCTAATGTGCTATAATATAATTAATATGACTCAAAAGAGGTGAAATTATGTTTATAAAAAATGGTACTAAAAAATTCTCAATATTTAAAGTACACCTTTTTCTAATTTCATTACTAATATTACTTTCCACTAGTACTGTTTTTGCCCAAAGCAATTACACTATTTTTACTTTCAAAGATAATGTAAGTACAGATAAAACTTGAAATATTAAATTTTCAAAAAATATTGATAAGAATACTGTAACTAGTGAAAATGTAAAAATTGTTGATGATACTGGTAATCCTATAAAATTAGACTTAAATTCCAGTGGAAATATTATTTCCTTAAAACCTTCAACTAAATATACTCCAGGTAAGACTTATACTATGTATATAAACAATGTAAAAGCTTTAGATGGAGCTTCTCTTGAAAATCCTGGAACCATGAAATTTACCACTAAAAATGGTGTACAAGCTATTGATACTTCTAGTTATTCTTTACTGGATACACATACCTATAAAATTACTGATACTTTGACTTTTACTAGTGATAATGATACAAAATTGGATGTAACCTATAATATTGGAAGTCCAAGCAACTCTCCTTATCAGAAGGAAATGGACTTAAAAGTAGCTGGTGATAATGCTGAAATTACTTCCTCAAATTCTATAAATAAAAAACTCACAGCTTCTACTTATTTAAAAGCTGGAGAAAAATCACAATATCAAGTCACTAGAACTGTACAAGTTAGTGGTATAAAATATATAAAAGATCTATCTAAAACATCTGGAGATTATAGCAGCTTTAGTGATTATTCTAAATATACATCAGCTTCTGATAAGATAGAAAGTGATAATTCAGCCATTATAGATAAATCAAAAGAATTATTTGCAGGAATAGACAATCCTTATTATAAGGCAAAAAAAGCCTATGAATTTGTAAACAGCTATATGAATTATGATCAAAATAATAAAAATAAAGGAGCTTTAAATGCTCTACAAACCTCTAAAGGAGTATGTGAAGATTATTCCGAGTTATTTGTTGCTCTTTTAAGAGCTTCTGGCATTCCTGCTAGAGTTGTTACTGGATATTGGGTTGATGGAGAAAACTTCAATAGTAATATAGCAAATGGAAATAACTATAGGCATGCTTGGGCAGAGTATTATCTGCCACAATTCGGATGGATAATTGCAGAACCAACTAATCTATATTATTATGATGGAAATAGAACTATAGATTATGGTTATTTTTCAAACTTAAGTGGTCCAACTCATTTTATTTCTGGTTATGATACAACTGGTGAAGATAAAGATAATACTATATATTCTCGTTATTTTCAAGGAAGTAATGTAAGCAGCAGCATACAAACACAAATTGAAAAATTAAATTAAAAAGCATATTGCGACGTAATTTGCAGTAGAAGTTTGGATTTTAACTTTTATTCCATGATATATGATAAGGGTGTCATCACAGCTAAATGTTTTAATTATTCTAAAGCTCAAAATTTTTGAAAGCCTAAGAACTTTGTCAAACTCGGTTCCCTCAGACAGGACTAAAGTTCTAAGGCTTTCAAAAATTTTGAGCTAAGTATAATACTAAAACAATTTAGCTAATGTGAGAACACCCTTATCATATATCACTTCATAAAAGTTAAAATCCAAACTAGTAACTTCAAATGTACGCATCTAATTATATTGTTATTAATAATTTTAGTTACTTCGCTTCATACGTTTGTTTCGCAATATTTTTAAACTACGAAAGTTAAGTTAGATATCTAAAAACATTTTAAAATTATGCATATTCATAATTTTGAAATCATATAATAAACATGGCAACCACCGTGGTAACAATCAAACCTATAATAACTGGTTTTAAATTCTTCTTAGCTAACTCAAAAGGATCCACTCCACATATAGCTGCTACAGGTATTACAGCCCAAGGTATTATAGTTCCTCCACCAACCCATATAGCTGCTATTTGCCCTAATGCAGTAAGAGTAGCTACTCCTCCACCTAAAGCTGTAGAAAATAGCTTTGCTACAGAACCTGCCAGAGATATTCCTGAAAATCCTGATCCATCCAAACCTGTGATTGCACCAACTATAGTAAGAGTTGTAGATGCAATTGCAGCATTAAGAGGTACTAAATTAGCTAAGCATACACCCAAATCATTAACTATACCATTGGAATGAGCTGGTAATATCTTTCCAAATATTTCAGTAAAAGCTGAATCTCCTAAATAGAAAAATGCAGCTATAGGTATAACTATACCAAATATTTTAAAACCAAATTGTAATCCTTTAACAAGGTTATTTGTTATTTTTTCTAAAGCTTCATTCTTATAAGTTACTATAGATAACAAACTCATTATAAATATAGCTGTTCCGCCTATAAGTGCAGTAGCATCTCCTCCTTGTAGTTTAGCAGTATACATAACAAATATGTCTACAATAAATAAAGCCAAAGTTATTAATGCTAACATTCTCTTAAAATTTTTTGAAAGAGCAACTAAATTAGGTTTTTCTTTGTCACTTTCCTCTCCCATAGTATATTCTGTAGATATTTTTCCTAATTTAATGTCCTTCCTAAGTAAATAAAATGCTGTTATAGTAGTTACTAATCCCATAGTAATTACTAAAGGAATACTTGCATTAACTACACTAGATACTGGAATGCCTGCTGCATCTGCCGTAAGTTTAGGTGCTGCTTGAATTATATAATCCCCTGACAAAGCTATACCATGACCAAACAAATTCATTGATATTGCCACCCCTATAGCTGGAAGCCCTACCTTTTTTGCTATAGGTAAAAATAATGCTCCAATTAAAGCTACTGCTGGCGATGGCCAGAAAAACCAGGAAAGTATCATCATAACTATACCAATAACCCAGTATGCAATCCAGTAATTTTTTATTATTCCTTTAAAAGGGGATACTATTTCTTCATTTATACCCGATTCTATTAATACATTACTCATAGCAACAATAACGGATATAATAAATATAGTCGGCATAAGTTCTTTAGTAGCATAAACAAAACTGTTAAATACTCCCATAGTAGAATGATACAAGGAACCTGTGCCTATTAATCCAAGTAAAAATATACCAATTATGCAGATTAGTGAAATATCTCTTTTCTTGGCCATAGCTGCAATAATTATAAAGATAAAGATTAAATAGATATAGTGAAGGGGGGTTAATACTACACTCATTTTTTCCCTCTTTTAAAATTACTTCACTAATAGATTATGCAAAGCTTATATAAAGTGATATTGTATATTATAGCAATATAATATTTTAATTTATAATGCCATGATGTGATATATGTACATTAACATCAACGTTAAAATTAACTTGTTGATATGTTTTTTTCCAATCAACTTTTTCCCAATATGAATTATGCTTAGCTCGAAATATATCACCTATACCTAAAGGATCACTGCCAACTTCTTGAGTATATTTTAAAATCTGTTTACAATTTTGCTTTATTTCATTTGCTAATTCCTGTTCAATATTTTTTAAATCCGCTTTATTTCCAATGCCATTCCAATAAAATTCACTTATAGACCCTTTAAAATCCAATTTGATATCTACTGTTGGTGTATCTTCCTCCATATTTGTACTAATCTTTCTTTTTATTTTAGAAATATTAAAGGCACATCCTTTTTTTCCATTATTATATTTAGGATCTTGAGGTGAAATGCTTATATATGTTGATTTTTTTGCTTTTCCCATCATAGATAACAAAAATAAAGTTTGCTTTGTATCTATTTTACCAACAAACTTATCACCTGAAAATAATCCTGTTCCAGCTACTTCAATACCTTTTCCTCTTTCAAATTGTAACTTTAATATAGGTACTACAGGATCTATTCCTGTTGAAAAAAGATCTGTAGTAAAATTATATACTTGAGTATCTGGTATATGCGATTGGTCTATATTATGCTCAATAAGTTGACGTATATAAAATGCTGGTCTTGGTTTATCTCCAAACGTTTGAGCCTTTTGTATTAAATTATTAGGACTACCTTCTACAATTACTACATATGCTATTAAAGAATTACTTGGATCACGCTCAAAAACATCCAATATATTTTCTACTCCACCTTTTGCTGCCAAAGACTCTGATATTAAAATTTGCTGCATTTTTCCTGCTTCTAGCAGTTTAGAGGATATTTTTCTTGCATCTTCTCTAAATTGTCTTAACAAATTTTCATTATCCTTGTATATAACCTCAATTTGCTCCTTTGTCTTTGGTTCGACGACAGGACTTGAATAAGTCATTAAAATTTTATCATCACTATCTGATGTTTCCAATCCAAGTTGCAGTATAAATCCTATATTTTCATAAACCTTCTGATCCCAGCATCCTTCTAAAAATAAGGACAATATTATAACTACAGCAATAAACTTTTTCATTGGCAGCATTACCTCCTCCTTATCAAAGAAATAAAAAATGAAAATGCTATAAATAATATATTTGCTGCACCTAATAAAGCAGCATAATTCATATATGTAAAAATATCCTCAAGATTTTTTGGTATTCTACCAATTATCATCACAACAATGAATACTATTGCAATCAATAATTTCTCTCTGCGTATTTTAAATAATTTTGCTATACAATAATAAGATGAAAAAAAATAACTTCTTACTGAACCTGCCATAATAGGAAACCAGAAGACAATAAAAAATATATCCAGCCTTTCTAGTATTGGCACTTTTATTGCTCGCTCAACACTATACATAGCAAATATGATCATTTTTAATTTATTCTCACCAAATAAGGCTGTAGTAAAAGCAACAACAATTATATAAAATATAGCTATATATATACTTTCAATGGTTACCCATTTTACTAGATTATTTTTGTTTGTAACATTAGGATAAAAAATTGTTATTAATTCAATACCCAAAAATGAAAAAAATGCATTAGGTATGTTTTTAAATATTGTAATAATACCTGATTTAGCAACTGGCATTAAATATGTTATTCTTACATCCTTTATAATTAGGAGAAAAGTTAAAATTAATGTGATGTGTGCTAGTATTAGTAAACTGGCAAATCTACATATTATTTTTAACCCTTTAGTTATCTGATAAATTGTAGGTATAAAAATAAAAAGTGATGTAACAATTAACGGGGTTTGGCTCAATACTGAAATTTTAATCATTTCAGCAAAAAGCCTACTGCTTAAACTTGTAGTAAAAAGAATATAGCATATAAATACAAAATTGAAGAACATTCCAAAGTACTTACCATACAGTAAAATATTAATATCCAAAATTGAATTATTAGGATGTCTATTTATAAGTAATGCTATAAAAATAGAAAGTAATAGCATTATACACCCTGCTACAGCCACAACAATCCATCCATCATGACCAGTTTTCTTTGCAAGATTAGATGGTAGCGTGAGAATACCCAAACCAATTTGAGCAGATATACCAAATATCGTAAGCTGTTTTAATGTAATTTCATGTCTTTTGTCAACCAACTATTTCCCTCCTCTCTTCTTTTTTAATGGTAGAGAAATATGAGGCCTTATTTTCATAAAGCTTAAAGGTGCTCTAATTACCGTATCCTTAATACTATCCTTTTTAAAAGGTACTATTGGACTGAAATAAGGTTGACCTAATGATTCTAAAGATAGTAAGTGTGAAATAATAAAAACACTTCCTACTAACACTCCAATAATTCCAAAAAAAGATGCAAACATTAAAAATAAAAATCTAACTAATCTCAATGCTAATCCAAAATCATAAACAGGAATTACATAAGATGCCATAGCTGTAACTGCAACTACAATAATGAATAAACTACTTACAATTCCTGCATTAACCGCCGCTTGACCAATTATAATTCCTCCTGCCACACCTATAGTAGTTGAAATATATGTAGGCAATCTAATGGATGCTTCTCTAATGATTTCAATTGTAAATTCCATTGTTAAGGCTTCAACAACAGGTGGAAAAGCCACCTCAGTTCTAGATACTGCTAATGGTATAAGTAAATTTAGAGGAACTAAATAATATTGAAAAGCAGTTGCTGATACATATAAAGCAGGTAATATCATTGAAATTACTACTGAAATTATTCTTATATATCTAATAAATGATCCTAACATCCATTTAGTACTATAATCATCAAGTGCCTGAATAAAAGACCAAAAGGAAACTGGAGCAATTAATGCAAAAGGAGTTCCGTCCATTAATATTGCAAGTCTGCCTTCTAATAAAGCTGCAACTACTTTATCAGGTCTTTCTGTTGCTAAATATTGAGGAAATGGTGAATTAGGTGAATCTGTAATGTATTGTTCTATATATCCAATGGCAAGTAATCCATCCGTATTAATCCTACTAATTTTATTAATTAATGTACTTAACAATTTGGGATTTGCAATTCCATCAATATACATAACAGCAACTGTCTGTTTAGTTTCATTTCCTAATGTTATAGTCTTAAATTTTAAATTTTCGTTTCTAATTTTTCTTCTTAGTACAGCAATGTTTGTATCAAGACTTTCAATGAAACCTTCATGTGGTCCACGAACATTTTTTTCATTGTCAGGTTCACTAATACTTCTTTTTTCCATATCAATCAATCCACATATAATAACATAATTTAATTTATCTATTAAAAAAATTATCTTCCCGTTTAATACTGATTTAACAGTATTATCTATGTTATACTCTAATGAAGTATCAAACAAAGGTAAATAATCCAAAATTTCTTTATCAGGTATATTTTCAATATCTATAGATAACATAGGCTTTACAAAGTCCCTTTGAATCAAATCAATGTTTATAAAACCTTTTAAATAAAAAAAACATCCTTTCCTTCCATCCTTAAGTATTAACTTTTTATTCATTACATCAGGACATTCCTTGAATTTATTAACAAGTTCATTAATATTATCATCTATATTTTTAGATAAAGACTTATTAGCACACATTTTTAACACCTCCACAAAAGAGATAATATATCTACAAATTAGTAAGCATTTATCAATAGTTCATCATCTAGGTATTATTTTAGTATTATCATTTTTTAATAAACTATGTAACTTTTAATCTATTTAACAGATACTTAAACTTATATAGAGCCTTACAATTAATCTTTTTAGGACTTTTTAGTAAAATTGCTATTATACATTTTTTATATTTTCAACAAAAACTTTATTTTAAATTTATGTAAAGAACTATTTTGGATTGCAGTTTAAAAATACATTTATACTAATTTGTAAAAAGTAAAAGGGTAGAAAATCTTCTACCCCAAAAATAAATTGGTTATAATTAAATTTCAATTTACTAAAACAATAAGGAATTATATAAATTTAATTTTAAACACATAATTATGAATATAACAGATATAATTTTGCCTTTAAACTTTGAGTAAAATATAGATTATAGGTTTATATTACACTTCTTTATGTCTAATTACTCTAAATTTTTCTATTGTATACTCTTGATCAGGCGATATTCCAGCCTTTTGCAAAGCAATTGATAACTGTTCTTCTACAGTGTCTACACCTTCTAAATCTGGAAGCAGCAAGCCTGTTTTTCCCTTGCTCCTTACAATTACACCATATTCCTTTGGATCTAATTCTTCTTTGGAAGATGCTTCAGGTTCTGTTAAAACATCCACTGAAAAAATAATATCCAAAAGTTCTTCTTCCTGTACCTCATAAAATCTAGGATCATTAATTCCAGCTTCAATGGCATTTCGTATAATTTCTTCTGCCACACTTTCAGTTGTAGGAAATATAGTTCCAATGCAGCCTCTTAATTCTCCCTGCTTTTTTAAGGATACAAATACTCCCCTTTTATTATTTTTCATTTCTTCTGTTACATAACTTGGAAATCTTTTCATTTGCTTTCCTATACTTAAATAACTTGTAAGACTTTCCCTAGCTAGTTTTACATAAGCATCACTATCCTTCTGCCTTTTTTCCAAGTAAGCTCTTCGAAGTTCCTCTAACTCTCCCAACTTAGGTAAATCCTCTGAAATAATATTGAACCTCATTACCCCATAGCCTACACCAAAAGTACCTTCATAGCTTAAAAGATCACCATTAAATTTTTTACCTTCTAATGTACCAAGTAAAATTATAGTGGAGGGTCTTCCACATTCTCCAGCATTACATATGGTTTCTCTATCCATATTAAAAACACCCTTCAGATCTCCTTGTTTTAAATAATTAAGAAACTCTTTATCAAATTTTTCACCAAAAGGGTTATAACCATAAGGTCCATCTTCCTTTAATCTATGGGACAAATCCCCACTTGCTATGACCACAGCATTTTCTCCTAATTCCTCTACTGCTTTACTGATGTTAATACCAAACTTATACAAATCAATATCACCTAATCCTGTATAAGTAATATGTACAAGTTTATAATTGTTATAGTATTTATTAATAAAGTACAAAGGAACCATAGCTCCATGATCTAGAAAAACACAAGTATTATACTTATTTAAAAGAGAATCTGTAGCCATTGCAACAGCTATATCTTCTTTATATGATAATTCATAAATTTTACTAGTAAGCGCTTTATTAATTGGAAATTTCATAGAAACACCAGAAACTCCAAAGTTTTTTAAATCTCCAGAAACTTCATCTTCATGACTAAGTGCAATGGCATCCTGGAACATGGTGCCATGAGGAGTTATTATTACAATAGTATCGGGAGATTTTTCAGCAATTTCCTTTCCTATAGTATGCAAACTACTACTAGTACTAGTAATCTTTTTTTCTTCCCCCTTTCCCACCTCTGGAATCACAATTGGTGG
Source organism: Clostridium sp. JS66 (assembly GCF_033561535.1). NCBI lineage: Bacteria > Bacillati > Bacillota > Clostridia > Eubacteriales > Clostridiaceae > Clostridium > Clostridium sp. JS66. The sequence goes on from NZ_CP131467.1 coordinate 3,537,743, forward strand.
ATGTGGCATTAAATAAAAACCTTGTAAGCTCATAAAAATCACCTCTATTAATATTTTAATTCTTAAGAAAAGTCTTGTATTCTTAATCCATGAGCATTTTATTTTTTTAAATAACCTCGTTTTAAAGTTTTTCTCTTATTTTAAGAATTACTTAGCAAATTATTATGTTCATAATTTACTATACATTTTGATGAAGTTCTAATATAGTTTATGTTTCAGCTGTTATTTTAACCATAAAATAAAATTTACTCTGTGTCAAAAATCAAAAATATCAATTTTCACCACAATATAAGTTGCTTTTATTTAATGTGGTTTAAATTTCAAAATAGGAGTAAAATTAAAATAAAAAACAGTTGAAAGATATAAATACTGTTAAAATATATGACAACTATTTACGGAGGTATATCATGAGTATTAAAAATGCAAAAGTATCTATTATTGGAGCAGGCGCCATTGGTGGACAAACTGCCTGTAACCTTATGCAGTGTAATGTTGCATCTGAAATTGTTATTATAAATAGAAATAAAACTAAAGCTGAAGGTAAGTCTATAGATATTTCTCATGGTGCTGCATTGTTTGGAAATACCAGGGTAAGAAGTGGCAGCTATGAAGATATAAAAGATTCTCACATTGTTGCCATTACTGTAGGACAAGTTGCAGGGAAAAATGGCTCACGGCTAGATGTACTTAAGGATAATATTGAAATATACAAATCAATTATCTGCAACATAATAAAATATAATAAGGACTGTATTATTGTACTTGTCACAAATCCAGTAGATATTATGGCTTATACAGCTTTTAAGCTTTCTTCTTTTCCTTCAAATCACATTATTGGTACAGGCACTCTTCTTGATACCTCAAGATTAAAATATTTCATTGGAGATTACTATGACATAAACTCCAGTGAAATCGAAACATGTGTAATTGGAGAACATGGTGATTCACAAGTAACATTATGGAGTCATACAAAGATAAATAATATCCCAATTAAAGACTATATTAATAAAAATTCTGATAAAGATTTCGATGAAAAAGTTAAAAGCTTCTTAGAACATAAAACTAAAAGAGCAGGTTGGGATATAAGAGCTTGTGACGAACACAGCTGTTTCGGAATATCCATGTGTATTTCTAAAATAATTGAAGCAATTATTTTAGATAAAGAAATAGTACTGCCTGTTTCAACTTTCTTTAAAGGTGAATACGGCATAAGTGACATTTTCATGGGAACACCTGCAGTTTTAGGCAAAAATGGTGTAGAAGAAATTGTAAAGCTCCCTATTTCTTCATCAGAAATTCAATTTTTACATGATTCAGCCTTGAACCTAAAAAATTATATTAGTAGTATAAAAAATCTTATATAAAACATAGGATTCATTTGGTCAATAAATAAAAACACTATGCATTACATTAAGTTAAAGTATTTTCTTTTAAACTCGATACAATAAATAGGAATATTTAGTTTAAAAATGTTAAATAATCCAATTTACTACATAAAGAAAGTAATCAAATATTGTATTAACATTATTGCTAAAAAGTTAAATAGACACATTTAAAGAAAGGTGGAATTTTTATGACATCAGTACTATCTACTAATTATAATTTAAATAATAACATTGAAACAAAAAATACAGATTCTACAGCTGCTTCAAAATCGACTACTGAATTAACATCTAGTAATAAAAATAGTTCTGTAGATGACTATATTAAAGAACTTTCTAGCAAATTTCCTAATTTAAAATTTCAAGTAGGATTAGGAGGTCTTGCACCAGGTAAACTTATGCCTCCTGATGTCAAGGGTTTAGGAAATATTAGAATAGACCCTACTTATTTAAAAAAGGTAGCATCTGACCCTAAAGCTGCAGAAGATTTAGAAGCAAAACTTCAATGGGAACCTTCCGCAGAAGCCTGGCTAAAAAGTATGTATGCTCTGCAGGGTAAGAGAGTAGTAGCTACTGTTACTGGTATTGATAAAAACGGTGATTTTTTTAGTGGAGCAATTACCGAACCTATTAATTCAAAGTCAAATTCAGATTCCGACTCAAAGTCCAAAAAGGAACCTGGCAAGCTCTCACTTATAGATCTTAATGAAATATTACAAGAAAAATTTAGAAAATTAACGAATCAAAAAGAAGCAGAAGCTAAAAGATTAGAATTAATGTATAAAACAAATTCTAATGCTGCAAATTTACAAAAAAAAGTTGCTGAAAATTATAATAAAAATCTATTTAATAATTTTAATACAAATTTAATTAATTCAAATAGATAATTTAAACTCTAAAATTTTATAAAAAATCAAAATCTGTTTTTTATTTAAATCAGATTTTGATTTTTTTAATTTATCATACTTATTAATGTATAAAATCACACTTTTCTATTTCCATTTTTATCAAATAACCTTCTTAAGTGAATTTCTGTTAATGGTATGGAACATAAAAGTCCTATTATCGATATAGTTGTTGAAATTTTAAATGCTTTATCAAAATTACCTATATATATTACATCACATAGTACTGCTATTATTAAAGATGAAGCACCAATGTATACAAGCAGAATTGCTGTGAAACGATTTCCCTCATCCCATATAGCCTTATTTTTCATAGAAAATGGCGTTCTATATCCATACCAGCTATTTATATGCTCTGGTGGAAACAATTTAAGTATAACTCCAACAGTAATGAGAACTATTCCAATTAAATATTCGGAATGTAACATAATAAATGCCTCCTTTTAGCATACTATATATTTTCTATTTATATGCTGTTTTTTCCACATAATTCATTAATAAGAGTTGTACCTAATATTAAAATACCACCAAGCAGCTGTATTATTGTCATTCTTTCTCCTAAGAACACACTAGACATAATTATTGCTGATATAGGGTCAATATAACTAAATACTGCTATAGTTTGTCCTTTAAGTTTTAATATAGCAGAAAAATATAAAAGGTAAGCTATTCCCGTATGTATAACTCCTACTACCAAAATCAGCAAAATAGCTTTGAAATCCAATTGTACAATTGATATTCTTTCAGTAACAAGTACATAAGGTAATAAAATTACTGCAGCCACACCTAATTGAATCATACCACTTTCCATACCTGATAAGTTTTTTATAAACTTATTTGTTATAATTACACTTGCATAAAGAATTGCTGCAGTAGTACCATATAAAATACCTAAAAACTGATTTTTTTCTGCTGCACTACTTCCAATTCCCACTATTAAAAACATACCTATCATAGCACCTGTAATACACATAACCTTTATTGCATTTAATTTCTCTTTCAATATAAATGGTGACAAAAATATCACAAGTACAGGTGCAAAGTAATAACATAAAGTAGCTTTTGCTATTGTAGTATACTTATACGCTTGAAATAGAAAAATCCAGTTAAAACCTATGGCAGTTCCAGATATTATTAATGGTAATAAATTAGCTTTAATAGCCTTAAATGATGCATTTCGGCGCATTGCATAACTTATTATAAATAAAAATGTGCTTCCTATTATTCCTCTAACCAATGCAATTATACTAGAAGGCATATCTATATTTCTAACAAATAATCCAATACTACCAAATATAAGCATTGAAGCTACAAGTTTTATCTTTGCCCTTTTCATTGATTCAAGATTTTCTGCATTTACTTTGTCTAAATTCATATAAACGACCTCCAATTGGTAGAAAACAACACTTGCTTGATTAAATTATATATGTTTTAAGAAATAATAAGCTTCTTCTAAATATACTAAATTCCCTTTTTCTTCAATATAATATCACTAAAAGAAATTCCAAATGCCAAACCTAATGCAATAGAAAGATTCCTAAATAAATTTATGCTTGAAGATCTAAAAATATAATCAAATGAGTAGTTTAAAGTTCCAAACACAATAAATGAAATAAAAAACTTATACAATCTTTTCTCTACATAAGACCATTTAAATTTTCTCAAATTAAAAATTGTAACAATAGGAACATATACAATTAAAAATAAAGTTAAAAATACATATGCTATTCCAAAATAGAGAGCCATTTTCCTATCTATGTGATTATAAACCATCCACAGCAAAATTATAGTTCCAATTGCAAATAGAACATAAAGTGATCTATTTAAAATTGGTAATATACTCTTTTTCAAGTTATCCCTCGTTTCTATACTATTTTCTTTATTATAACTGATTTTATATTCAAATTCATTAAAAGCTTTATAATATTTTTAAATACTAATAACTCAACTTTAAAGTGTTATTAAATTAAGCTTTGCCTTTCTTATTTTTCATACATGACAATATTATAATGGTAGTTATAATACATATTGTTCCTATCCACTGCCATATACCTAGTGGAACATGTAACCATATTACAGATAAGAAAGCTGCAGATAAAGGTTCTACAGAAGATAGTACACTTGTTTCTGTTGGTTTTATATATTTCAAACTTTCTAAATAACAATAAAAGGCAATAACAGTTCCAAATAATACTACAAATATAACTGCAGCTATTGAATTAATGCACCATGTACCTGTAAAATCCCAAGGAGCATGAATAAAACTAAAAGCTGCTCCTCCAACTAGCATCCCCCATCCAACCACAAGAGTAGAACCCCATTTAGCAAGAAGTTTATGAGGCTGCAGTGTATAAAAAGCTGCTGCAAAAGCAGAACTAATTCCCCAAAATAGTGCTAACTTAGAAATTGATATGCTGTGAATATTACCTTTTGTAATTATAAAAAACGTGCCTAACATTGCTAAAGCAATAGCTAAAACTTCCTGCAGGCTTGGAATCTTTTTAGTACGAATAGCTAAATAACAAGTGATTATTACTGGCGACAAATATTGAAGTATTGTAGCTGTGGCTGCATTTCCATACTTAATAGCAGCAAAATATGTATATTGTACTCCTAACATTCCTATAATACTAAAAAGTATAAGACTAAGCACATTACATTTAGTATTCCAAATCTTCCGTATATCTTGTCCTTCTTTTATTAAAGCATACAATAATAATATTATACCTGATAGTAATAGACGAATTACAGTTAGCCATTCTGCAGTAAATCCTTTTTGTTGAAATAAGTATTGAGCAGCAGTACCTGATATTCCCCATAACATAGCACCTATAATTACAAGTATTATTCCTTTTATCCTTAATTGAAATTCCATTTGCTATCACCCTTACTCTTTATATTAACTTATTTTGTTGAAAAATTTTATCAAAAATGCTATGAGGCTACTTAAAATAGCTCCATGAAGATATATTGCCATACAAGAATCCTATTTTACTCAATTTATAACCTTTACTATAATAGTTTATACGAAAATGCCTTAAAATTCAAAGTTAAATATAATCACATAAATACTATAAAAAAAGCCATTTCACTATATAAATTATTTTCTATAGTAAAACAGCTTCCTTATATTTTTAAATCTAATTACATATATATGAATATTATGCTCTTTCTACAGAAACAATATCATAGCCTGCATCTTCCACAGCAGATCTGATATCCCCATCTTCAATTTCTCTGTCAGCTTCAATTATAGCTATTTTAGAATCTAAATCCACTGATACATTAGTTACACCCTCAAGCTCCTCTAATGCTGTTTTTACATGATTAACGCAGTGACCACAACTCATTCCTTGAACAATCATTTTCTTTTTCATAATTTATTCCACCTTTCATTTTATAAGTTTCTAAAAACAATCTACCATCAAAGTTAACTGAATCTAATGATAAGTCAACTTAAAAAGTGATTATCCCTATTATATTGATGGCTTAAAGCCTTTCAATCTTAAAGCATTGCTTAAAACTGATACAGAACTTAAACTCATGGCAAGCGCTGCTATCATTGGATTTAAAAGTGGTCCTCCAAATATGTGCAGTACTCCCATAGCTACTGGAATTCCCAAAGTATTGTAGCCAAACGCCCAGAATAGATTTTCTTTTATATTTTTGATGGTTTTTTTGCTTAAATCTATAGCTGTAACTACATCCATTAAATCACTTCTCATTAAAACTATATCTGCAGATTCCATAGCTACATCTGTACCAGACCCTATAGCTATACCTATATCAGCTTGTGCTAAAGCTGGTGCATCATTTATACCATCTCCAACCATAGCAACCTTTTTCTTTTCATTTTGAAGTTTTTTAACTTCATTAGCTTTATCTTGTGGTAAAACTTCTGCAAGTATTCTATCTATTCCAACTTGTTTAGCTATAGCTTCAGCAGTTTTCTTGTTATCTCCAGTTATCATTGCCACTTCAATTCCCATAGAATGAAGTTTATCTATAGCTCTTTTACTGTGTTCTTTAACTGTATCTGCTACAGCAATTACACCAATTGCCTTATTTTCAACAGCAACATACATAGGAGTTTTGCCTTCATTTGCTAAAGCTTGTGATTTTTCCTCTAATTTTTCTAAGGAGATATTACTTTCAACCATAAGTTTTCTATTACCAAGCAATATTTTACTATTTTCTATAGTAACTTCTATTCCATGACCTGGTATAGCTTTAAATAAATCTAATTTTTTTAGTTTAATTTTCCTATTTTCAGCTTCTTTAACTATTGCTTCTCCTAAAGGATGTTCTGATGATTTTTCTCCTGAAGCTGCTAATTGAAGTAAATAGTTTTCATCTATATCTGCAATTGTAACTATATCTGTAACCTTAGGATTACCTTCAGTTATAGTTCCTGTTTTGTCAAATACTATAGTTTGAATTTTATGTGCTGTTTCCAGTGCAGTACCACTTTTTATAAGCACACCATATTCAGCACCCTTTCCAGTACCAACCATAATAGCTGTAGGTGTAGCTAATCCTAAAGCACAAGGACAAGCAATTACTAATACTGATATAAATATAGTAAGTGAAAATACTCCACTTTCACCATATATATACCATGCTAAAGCACCAATTACAGCTAATGTCATTACTACAGGCACAAAGTATCCTGATATGACATCTGCCAATTTTGCAATAGGAGCCTTTGATCCTTGAGCTTCCTCTACCAATCGAATGATTTGTGCTAGTGCTGTATCTTTGCCAACTCTTGTGGCTTTATATCTAATGGATCCATTTTTATTTATACTTGCTCCAATAACCTTATCTCCAGCACTTTTTTCTACAGGTATACTTTCGCCTGTAAGCATAGATTCATCTACTGAAGTAATCCCTTCTGTAACCTCTCCATCTACAGGCATCTTTTCACCAGGCTTTACTACAATTATATCTCCAACCTCAACTTCTTCTATGGAAATTTCTATTTCTTTATCTTCTTTAACTATAGTAGCAATCTTTGGTGCAAGACCCATAAGCTTTTTTATGGCCTCTGAAGTTTTTCCTTTAGCAACAGACTCCAAATATTTACCTAACGTAATAAGAGTAAGTATTGTACCTGCTGATTCAAAATATAAATGATAGTTTGTGTTTCCCATAAAAATTTCATATACTGCAAAAACACTATAGATAAAAGCAGCTGATGAACCTATTGCTATAAGTGAATCCATATTGGGACTTCTTCTAAATAATGATTTAAATCCAACAGTAAAATACTTTCTACCAACAATCATTATAGGTAATACTAAAAGTAACTGTATTATAGAAAAAACTTCAGGATGATCCATTGGATCTATAACCTGTGGAAGCATAAATCCCATCTTTTCACCAATCATCGGTACCATAGCTATTATAAGCAGTGGAATTCCAAACATAGCAGATATTATAAATCTGTTCCACAATGCCTTTATTTCTCTTTCCTTTTTTTCCTTATCTGTATCAACAGAAACTTCTTCTTCTAAAGCTTTATATCCTGCTTTCTCTATTGCTTTTTTTATATCAGAAAGCTTTACTTTGGAAGGCTCAAAGCTTACGTTTAATTGTTCTGTGGCAAGATTTACATTTGCCAAAGTAACACCATCCAATTTTTTTGAAGCTCTTTCTACCGCTTTTGCACAAGCTGCACAAGTCATTCCTTCTATTTTTAAGGTTCTATTAACTGCTTCTTCTGCAACCTTATATCCAGCTTTTTCTACTGCTTTTTTTATATCAAAAACAGTAACCTTTGAAGCATCAAAGCTTAAACTCAACTTTTCTGTTGCCAAATTTACATTTGCTTCATATACACCATCTAGTTTTTTTGAAGCTCTTTCCACTGCCTTTGCACAAGCTGCACATGTCATCCCTTCTATTTTTAAAGTTTTAACTACAGCTTCTGATATTGCCTTATATCCAGCTTTCTCTATTGCTGCCTGTATATCCTTAACATTAATCTTTGCTTCATCAAAGTTTACATTCAATTTTTCTGTTGCTAAATTCACACTAGCATCTTCTACACCCTGCAGTTTTTTCGAAACTCTTTCTACCGCTTTTGCACAAGCTGCACAGGTCATACCTTCTATTTTTAAGGTTCTGCTTACCATTTTTTCTTCCCCCTTTTGTTTGAATATGAATAATATACTAATCTTTTAGTAGTTTGGCTAGTAATTCTATTATTTCATCTACTTTTTCATCACCTTTATTATTTATAAAGGCATCTTTTACACAATGATTAAGATGTTGTCTCAAAATAAGTAAATTGGCCTTTTTTAATAATGATTGAGCAGCAACCATTTGATTAGAAATATCAATGCAATATCTTCCTTCCTCAATCATTTTAATTATTCCTTCTATTTGTCCTTTGGACGTTTTTAAGGCTTGTATGGCTTTCTTTTTTTCTTCATTCATATCACGTGCCTCCCCACCCCCCCCTAGGGGGTGTAATTAAATTATATATCATTCTTAAATTTAATTCAATATCAATTTAAGAATAATTTTTTATTTTAACTTCCAATGCTATAAAAATATTTCAAAAAACTAATAAGTATGTTACTATTGTACTATTAGTACACGCTTCCCACTTATTTAATATCTACAGAGATAATTATCTTGTAAAAAATACAAATTAAAACATTTCTTGTAACCTATTCCTACTTCAGAACAAACTTATTTTATAAGTTTACATTTCGTAACCATTGTTACAGAATTTATAATTATTATGTAATATAATACTTATATTACATAATAATATTTAATTTACATTTAAATAAGTTTAATAACATTTAGGAAAGAGGATGATTAAAATTATGAAATTCGCCAAACTAAACCTTAATGGTATAAATAAAAAAAATAGTAAAAGTTTTATAAAAAGAATAGCAACAGGCTCAAAAGTAGAAAAAGAAACTAAAAGAGAGAGTTATGGTCACTGCGGTAACTATTCCACTAGAGTTTGCTTATTTTGTGGTAAATGTTGGTATAATGATCATACATAAATTAATTATTCATTATTAGTTCTTAACTTGCGAAGCTTTGCTTCGCATTGTACTTAAACTGCGAAATTACAATTTTTCATTTTTATAGTTATTCCACATTTTCATAGTAGGTGTTAAAATTTTTAGCACTTCAAGTTTACTTTCATTACTAATTATCTTGTTAATTAGTTTATCTAATAATTTATTATCCAAATTTTTAGTTACTACATCTATGTTATCATCACTTAGGTTTTCCAAAAATCTTCTTAAGCTAATTGAATTATTATAGTTTTGAAATAGAGGTTTTGCAAGTTTTTCGTACTTATCCAAATCACATAAATCATAGGCTGAATAAATTCCTGTTAATACTGAAGCAAACTGTCCAAATCCAAGTCCTGGTGAAATTGTTCCAAAGCAATTTCCAACAAAATATGTATTTTCAATTATAGGCTTATCACATATGCCCATCATATATCTTGTAATTTCAAACCTGTCAGTTATTCTAAAATCTTCATCTAAATCTCTACATGCCATATTATAAAACTTTTCCCATATGGTATTTATATCTAACCTTATATTATTGGAATAATCAGGATAAGCAATAACCAAATTAGCTTCCTTTTCTGAAAAGGGTATTAACCACGCATATCCTTTTGGTATTACATCATAATTAAACCACACATGAGCAATATTTGTAAGGAACTTCCCCTCAACTGTAGCTCCTTTTATAGTACATGTAAGATCACATCTGTAGTTTCCTAATTTACAAGCATATGCTCCATCACCAGTTGCTAATATTACATATTCAAACTCTTTACACAATTGCTCATATTCATAAGTTGAATTAAAGTTTATCTTAGATTTAACTTGTCTTTCCAATTGACATTCATAAGAATTTTCATGTCTCCCTCTAATATTTACATACCCTATAGTTCCATCAATACATCCTATTTCACTCTTAGAATGAACTACTAGTTTATTAACCATATCTGTAGGCTTTAAGTGTATATCATAATTTTCTTTAAGGTATTTAAGTTCATCCTTGATAGGCCTATTCAATATGCTAAATGTAGCTTCCCCATTAACAAATCTATCTCCTACACGATTTCTTTTTTCAAAAATAGTTGGTTTTATTCCATGTTTCTCCAATGTTATAGCACAAGATAATCCAGACATTCCTGCTCCCATAATAGCAACTTCCATAGCAAACACCTCCATTACATATAGTTTTTGTCCTTATAATTTTTCTATACATGATACTTATGTTTTATAAAAAATGTACTATGCTTCAAAAACACTTGTTAACCTATCATTACTTCTATATACACTATCTATAATTTATATAGACACATATAAAAATTCCATATATTTATTTGCTGTAATTATTATTTTACTTCTGTATATAATAACTATAACTATTTGTTATAAAATAAATTATAGGAGGTTTATTATCATGTTTGACTTTCCAGCCACTTCAAAAAGAGTGGAATTAAATACTGATAAAAATATTAATAATGAAATTAAAAGAGAAACTTTAGAAAACATTGCATATTTTATTGGCAAGGATGATGAAGAAATTTTATCTAGAATGGAAGAACTTGATGAAGAATGGGATATTGAAAGATTATTAGAAGCTAATGCAGCATCTATTGTAGCTTTGAGTACAATACTTGGATTTACAACAAATAAAAAATGGTTTGCTATTTCAGGAATGGTAGGATGCTTCCTACTGCATCACGCTCTTTATGGATGGTGTCCTCCAGTGCCTATTCTTAGAAGATTAGGTGTAAGAACTTCTTCAGAAATTAATTATGAAAAAGAAGCACTTAAAAGTCTGCTTGAATTTCCATATTAAAAATTTTAATAACTACATTATTTTAAATTTTATTAATACTACAGAATTTAAGAGTATAATGCGTTGGTAAAGCTATTCTTTATATTAATTGCCAACGCATTAAGTTTTTCATTAATTATTATTTTATCTCTGAATTTTTTAAGTATACTGTCTTATCCATAATATGTTCTGCAACTCCTCTATTAAATCACAAATTATATATTTTAAGTCTACTCGTTCACACTGAATTTTCTAAAAAAATGTTATTAATTATTTTTGCAATATACATAGTCATAATGTGATTTTTAAAATATAATTAATAGAGGTATTAACTAGAAAATTGCCTTATATTATGCATCATAAATTAATTTTTAACATTAACCTTTTATAATTTAAATTTGTAAACTAAAATGGAGGTACCCACATATGGAAGAGAAAAAAATAAAAACAAAAATACAAAAACCTAAACTTGATAATGATCTAGATAACATAGAGTTATTCTGTGAAAATATAATAGACGAAGCTATATTTTCCCTTGGAAAGATTGTTGATTGTTCTTTAGAAAATTATGAAGCAGATAAAATCAATTTTAAACAAATACTATTTAGAAATGTAGTTTTTAATAATGTAACCTTTAGACGTATAGAAATGGTAGATGTAATATTTGAAAATTGTGATTTATCAAATGTTGATTTTATGGAAGCTTCACTGCATAAAGTAGAATTTATAAATTGTAAGATTATTGGTACTAATTTAAGTGAATCTACTTTAAGAAATGTTATTTTTGAAAATTGTAACGGCGAATATGCCTTTTTTAGTTATTCTAACCTTAAGCAAGTTGCATTTATTCAATGCCAATTACGTTCTTCAGACTTTCAAAATTCAACATTTTCAAAGATTGAGTTTCACGAATGCGATTTATTTCAAGCTCAAATGAACTTCACAAATCTTAAAGGTATAGATTTTACCAGTTGCAATATTGAAGGCATGGGAGCAAATATTAATGATGTCAACGGAGCCATAGTTACTACTATGCAAGCTGTTCACCTTTCTACTCTACTAGGGTTAATTATTAAATAAAGAAGAACTACTGTAAAATTAAGACTTTGCAGTAGTTCTTATTCATGCTTACTAATTTGCTAAATTGTTGATTTAGCCTTATCTACAACATCTGAGAGTTGTTCAGTTGGTGACTCATATGGATTAGCCCAACCCTTATTTACAGCTAATTCAGTAAGTGCTGAATGACCACTAACCACCTCATTAAGGCTAGCTGAATAAAGTGCTCTTAATTCTGGTGTAGTACTTGTCATTGTTGCATTTAGATAAGCATCTGCGGCACTTTTAGCAGATGCAAGCATACTTCCTGATATAACTTCATCATTTATATCAGTAGTATTTTTAACTATATTACTTAAAATAACTGACATGACATTTTACCTCCTTTATACTCTTGTAACACTATTCTCATTAATAAATTGCTGTATGCCTTTAACCCTACCTTCAGCCGCTAATATACCTGCTTCTGCTTGTTTTTTTAATTCATCATCTGTTATAAGTGTTTGCATTGCTCTTGAAATTGCTAATCCATCACTCTCAAACTTTAATAATCCTGTTAATGAAAGCACTTCTCCTTCAGCAAGTTTTCTCATTTTCAAACCTCCATTTCTTTTATGTATTGATTCTAAATTAGTATATGTAGTTTAAATTATATTAAACATTATACTTATATAAAATGTAGGAATTGATTTTAAAAATAATTTGAACTTATTAAAAAACAAAATTATATAATAATTATTATTGATTTATTTTTAAATTCTGCTATAATATATATCATTAGGAAATAATTAATAGAAGTTTTGAGGAGGGATATAAATGTTTGAATGGAAAGAAGAATATGAAACAAAAATAGAAGTTATAGATGAACAACATAAGGAATTATTTAAAATTGCAAATGAATCTTATGCTCTTTTAAAAAATGATCTAATTTTAGATAAATATGATAAGGTAGTAGAAATAATAAATAGATTACTTGATTATTGTGAATACCATTTTTCTACAGAAGAACAATACCAATTAAGTATAGGTTATAAAAAATTTCTAAGTCACAAAGTACAGCATGAAGAATTTATTAAAAAACTTAGAGATGAAAACTTAAAAAAAATGGATGAAAATCAAGATGAGTATCTAATGAACATATTGGAATTTTTCATGAAGTGGATCACAGGACACATATTAGCTAGAGATATGGATTATGTTCAATATGCCAGAACACTAGCTTAATTAAAAAGTCTATGAAATTATAAACATTGTAATTTCATAGACTTTTTATACATTTTCAAATGTAATTATTATCTAAGTAAAGGCATGCTTCCTGTAAGTTTATTAACTTTTTTCTTATTTCCACATATGGTAAGTCCAAAATAAGTATGCTCTTCTTCTAAAGTACTTGATGCCTTTTCAATGTACTGACTGTAAACATTACAACTTTGTGCAACATCAGAAAAATCTACTACAACCATATCCTGAAAATCAGTAGTATAAAGTTTTTCCCTTAAATTTCTAAGAATTTCTTTATTACCTTTTAAGATTGGTACAGGTATTGTTGTAATTCCTAAATGTGTTTTTCCTGAAGCATCAACAACATCTTCACCTACCAATTCTGGAACATATTTTCCTAGTGTAATACTCAATATTGATGCGGTATTTGCAATAATTCCCAGTGGAAGATTTTCATTTATAACTATAACACATTTTGTATCTTTTTCCTTCATTGTTTATCTCCTTCTTGTATAAAAATTTTCATATACTGCTTTGGTGTTAAACCAATAAATTTTTTAAAAAAATTTGTAAAATGACTTTGATCTGTAAATCCAGTTTGTATGGCAGCATCTATTGGTGCAATTCCCTGCTCTAAAAGCTTCTTGGCCTTACTAATACGAATGCTTTCAAGATAACCATATGGTGTTATTCCTTTTTGTTTTGTAAAAGAACGTAATAAATAGTATTTATTTAATCCTGTTAATTCACTCAATTTGTTTAATGTAATACTTTCCATATAATTTTCTTCTAAAAAATCACATATAGTTTTAATTTCTGAATTTGCCTCCTTTAAAGTGTCTACAGTAACTGCATCAGCATATTCAGTTATCAACTGTTCAATTATAAATAAAAAAATTTCTTCTTTTTTAAAATCTCTTTCCTCATTCATAATCATAAGATACAATTCCTTTAAAGAAGATACAATATCACTATTAAAAACTGCATTTTCTTTAAAATATGGCACGTAATCCTTTCCTGTTATCTCAAACGCCACTTTTTTCATTACCTCAGTCTTTATGTTCATACATCTATAGTCAAGGGTTCCGCCATCAATTTGCTGACAAGTGTGATTATCGCCAGGATTGAATAATACCAAATCTCCTCTCTCAATTACATATTCTTTATTTTTACAAAATAACTGCCGCCTACCACTTTCAATAAAACCTATAACATAATATTCATGAAAATGATTGGGAAACTTCTGCTTAATACCTTTAAAATTATAAGCTTCTATATTCAAATCTATATCAAAACAAACAGTTCGATTCTCTTTCTGCACTTATTTTCCTCCTTTCCTTTTGTTTTTTATAGAATAACATAAACAAGTTCAATGTTTCTTGTATAATATTGACTAAATTCTATCTTAAATTAAAAAACATAAAATCACAGTATATACTTTTAGTATATAAAAAACCATATCATTTATTGACACATATATCATTAAATGATATAGTTTATTTAAGGATATATCATTTAATGATATATAATAGGAGGTGAACATATTGTGGCTAGAAATGATTCTTTAAAAATGGGTGAACTCACTGATGCTTACTATTACATTTTGCTTTCTTTAATAAATCCTAAACATGGTTATTTAATTATGAAATCAGTAGAAGAAATATCTGAAGGCAAATTTTCAATAGGTCCTGCATCATTATATACAAGTATAAAAAAGCTTCTTGATGCAGAATTAATAAAGCTTACAGAAGAATCAGAACAAAAAAAAATTTATATTGCTACAGATAAAGGAATTGAATTCTTAAAAAATGAAATTGAAAGAAAAAGGAAAATGATTGAAATTGCTGAAAAAGTGTTTAATGATAAGGAGATGTTATAAAATATGCCAGATACTAAATATGTTATGAGCAAAGGAATAGCATTTTCAGAACATGAAGAAATGCAAATATTATCTGAATATGCTAGTAAAGGTTGGTTTTTATATGAATTTGCTTTTTTAGGATATAGATTAAAAAAGGCTGACCCCGAAAAATTACAATATGCTTTAGATTATAGAAATAATGCAGATGAAGAATATTTTTCATATTTTCAAGAAGCAGGATGGCACCATGTATGTTCTGCTGAAAATATGATTCATATATTCAGTGCTCCTCAAGGAACAAAACCAATTTATACTGATAATAATACTGAATCAGAAAAATATATAAACCAATATAAGTCCATGAAGAAAGTAGCAATACCATCTTTGTTATGTTCTGTTTTATTTATCGTTTTAATGCTTCTTGCTGAATATAGTCATATATCTAATATATATGTAATAATTTTTGCTATTCTTTTACTACCTACAGCAATACTTGCTGTTATTACAACATTACCATGTATATCTTATTATAAAAAAATAAATGAAACTGAAAGAGTTTATTCTTCTAGTAAAATGCACAAAATAGTAGATAAATTATCAGTAATTATGATTATAATACTAATATCTTTAGTTATTTTAATATTCTTTAATTTTATAAAAATAAATATCATAGCACTTTATTTGATTTGTTTAATTACCTTACTGTTAACACTATTTAGCTGTTTTATGAAATAGAAAATAATATTCAATAATAAACTCAACTTTTGCGTATATAAAGCTTTAACTTAATATAAAAGGCACATTGCGACGTAAGGGTGCAGTGGAAGTTTGAATTTTAACTTTTATTCCGTGATATATTATAAGGGTGTCCTCACGGCTAAATGTTTTAATTATTCTAAAGCTCGAAATTTTTGAAAGCCTAAGAATAATATTAAAACAATTTAGCTAATGTGAGGACACCCTTATAATATATCACTGCACAAAAGTTAAAATCCAAACTAGCAAGTTCAAGTGTACGTGCCTAATTGCATTGTTATAGGTAATTCGCTTACATACGCTTATGTTACATTATTTTTAAACTGCCAAGGTTCAGTTCTTTATTATAAATTTTCATATTTTAATTCAAAATTTTGTAATCCAGATTATTTTAATCAATTACAAGCCCCATTGCTATAGAATCATAGAAAACTCCATTTACCCAAAAGTCTCTTTTTAATATTCCTTCTTTTACAAATCCAAGCTTATTATATAGTGCAATACCTACTTTATTATCACTTCTAACTCTTAAATTAATTTTCTTAATTATTCCTGAATTTTTACTCCAGTCAATTAAATATTTAACAAGTTCTTTTCCTATCCCATTTCCCCAATATTCTTTAAGAACACTTACTCCAAATTCACCAACATGAGAAGTCCTTTCTCGAGGACCTCCAGAAAAATTTAAATTTCCAACTACCTTACCATCAATTTCAGCTATAATAAATAATGCATTTTCTTTATTCAAAGCATTTACAATAAATTCCTCTTCATCTTCAACAGTCTTATTATACTCATCTTTTCCAAAAGTCAGAAAATCTGACTCTCCTCCAATTATATTAATATATTCTATTAATGCTTTTCCATCTTCTTTAACAGCTTTCCTAATCACAAAATTTTTCTTGCTGCATTTTATGTCATTCATTACATTCAAACCTCCCCATGATATTTTATATAATCTTTAATCAAGCTTAATTTCCTTTCTCCAATTTTCATTTACAGTTGTACTTGATGAAAGTGCATTATCAACTTGATATAATGTTTCACTAAAATACTTTTCGGGAACCTTACTTAAAGAAAGTAAATGTTCTTCCTTTATTTCATCATATATGTAGCTTCCTCTTTCCACTGTACCTGAATTATAAAATCTTAAAATATAAATTGTGGTGTCTTCATTTTCGTCTCCCACATATAAGCCTTCAAATCTTAATTCTGCTCCTATACCTAAATTTTTATCTTCCTTATACAATTCATAGTACCCACCTGCATCTTGAACTGAACCTCTATACCAACCATAGTTCATTAGCTTACCTGCAAGTGAAAGTCCATTTACAATTTTTCCACCAAATCTATCTACATACTTCATGCTCTTTTCTTTTTCTATTAAAGCAAATGTCTTTCTATTGAGCTGTTCTATAGGTTGTACAATTTCATAATTTTCAAGCTGCTCCTTCCAAAGTGCTAAATCTTCATCATTAAGCTCAAGTGGATGTACAAGCCCTATGCTGCAATCATCTAGCATTTCAAATTCATCTTCATCCTTGGTATTAAAACTTCCATCTTCCATATATCTAAATGTATCTACTAACTTTGAATCCTTATATGTTCCCCAAATAAGTCCTATGGCAAATTGATGCATAATTGGATTTTCAACAAATAAATTCATCCATGCTGTCTTTGTCCATTTTCTATCATTAGAAAGTGCCAAATCCATTCTTGTAGTTTGTATTGAAACTGTTGTCTTTAACTGCTTTTTAAAGGTTTTAAATTCACTATGTGCTTCTTTAGCCTTTTCTTCATCATCTCTTTTACCTGGAGAAGGTAAATTTTTAAGTTTCTTTTTATTTTCATCATATACTTCAATAGAAAGATCAGGTGTAAGATTTACAGTAAATTTTCTACTTCCATAGTCAAATATTCTTTCACCACTTATATCAAAGCCTAAATTTGGCACAATCTTATCAGAAAGTTCTTCTCTATCTACTCCCATTTGCTCTGCAGCAAAATCAAGAGCTTCTGAGGCTGCCTTCTTTACCTGTTTGTACTTAAACTTTCTTGAAATACCATCAACTATTAAAAGTGCACTAGAACTTCCATTCAAAGCAAGTGCCTTTACAGCTTCACTAGCTATTGCCCCTCTTGAATTTTTAGCCCAGTTATTTATATCCTTTTCTAATTTTACAACAATTTCATCTCCACCGTGAACTGCTGAAAATCCAAGCACCCATCTCTTTTTGGATTCAGCACCTTTTTCAAACCATCTATCAAAAACTTCATTTGCAAATAGCTTCATATCAGATTCATTTAGTTTTTCTGCAAATCTATCTCCATCTACACTTATTCCTATATTGCTGGATGCCGAATAACAAAGCAGAATGGCTTTTAAATAATCCTCTTCGCAATAATTATCATTTTCCTTTAATCTAACCTTTGACAATGATTCAAATTCAAGCCACGAAAGTGATTTTTTCTTGTTACCCTTTAACAAATTTTTAATCAAATCATCATCTTTTAATTCTTTTTCTTCACCTTCTTGTTCAATACCTAAAACCTCCATAAGCAAAGTTCTTATTTTTTGGCTTTTTTCAACTTCTAAAGTATAACTTAAAGAATCTTTAATAAGCTTCTTTCTTTCTTCCCTAATATTTTTATCATGCCATTTTGATATTATTTTTATGGCAACTTCTCTTTCACCCTGCTTTTGAGCTTTTAATTTATTAAGCACATCATCCATATAAGAAATATTATTTAAATCATTTGTAAATAACTCTATGATTTTTTCCTTAACCTTTTTTGAACTATCACCAAACTCATCTAATACTGCTTTTATATTGTCTTCTGACTTAATTTTAAATATATATTCTATAAATATACATCTTGCATCTGCTGAAACATTTTTTATATTTTCTATAACTTCATCTCCATCTTGTATTACTATGTCTTTTAAAACAGCAGTCATTGCATTTGCTATTTTATTTCCATAATCATAATTAGTTAGTATCTTATCAATAAGCTGCATTTTCATAGTTACAGATACATTGTATTTTCTTAAAATATCAAATATTAACTGAAATTTTTCTTTACTATAACAATTGCCGCTGTGCTTATCATATACAGATGCAAGTCTTAAAATATATCTTTGATATTTAAGTACAGATAAAACTACAATTGAGCGCTCATATATATCAACATTCTCTCCTATTTTCTTACACAAAATAGAAAGTAAATCTATGAGTTCATTATTTACTCTCCAGTAATTTGCTTCCTTAGGGTTTATTGAATAAAGGGTATTCTTAACTTCTTCAAAGGAGCTTGTACCATTTAAAAATGCTTCTACTATACTTATATCTCCTTCATTTATTTCATCTTCTCTTAGAATCTTTGAAAATATATTTACACAGTTATTCTCAAGGCTTTTTATATAATCCAATTTTTTATCATCATCAAGCATAAATGAAATTAAATAATTTTTTGCAGAGCCTTCACACAAATCTATGGCATCTTCAAAAGGCTTTTTATCTTTTTTAAGCTTTTCATTTAACTCTTTTGCAGCATTTTCATTGTCTGAAAATTTTTCTGCATACCATGCTATATGATATTTTGAAGGTATTTCAAATATCATGTCAAAATTATTTACTGTGTTGGAATAACAGCTTGTTACAGACATAATATTATAAGCTGAGTTTAAAGCAAATCTAAAATCCACCCTTGTGAAAAATTGAAAAATCTTCTTTAAAGTTGCAGATTTGTCTGCGTTTAATGCTGAAAGTCCTATTAAAAATTTAAACAAATAATCATTGAATCTATATGTTTTAACCTTATCTATAATACTTTCAAGTAATTTATAATCATTTTTATTTATAAAGTCTTGGATTTTCTTAACTAAATCCTCTGGCATCTTATTTTCATAAAGATTATCTATAGAATCTGTAAAATCATCTTCTACAGCTTTTAAAAGCTTCTTATATGTATCATCCCTTTCTACCATTTTACAGTTGCAGTATATTGAATAAAGCAACATTTTTTGATTTGTCTTTACTAAGCTCGCTGCTTTAATTAAAACTTTAGGATTTTCACTGCATATATCGTATATTATTTTAAAATTTTTACTCTCCAATCTATTGCCGTCAAATGTTAAACGTTCTATATAAAGTACTAATACTATATATTTTTCAATTCCCGCATCTATAAGTTCTTTTAAATTGTATTCTGAAAGCCAATAGTAAACTTTACTTACTATAAGACTAGCACTTGGGCCACCCATTTTAAATAACATATTCACATACTTTTTCATATAATCATTATTTTTATATTTTCTTATAGAACTAAGTGCATGAACAGTTTTTTTAATGTTGTCATCTGAAATTGAATAAAATTTTATTTCAGGCAATATATTTAAAAATTCATTTTCATCCACTGCATCTTCAAGATAATCTTCTAATTTATCTATAACATTTTCAGATACATTAAGTTCTTCAAGTGCATCCATTATTCTATTTAATAAGTGTTCTTTCATATTCATAAAACGTCATCTCCATTTCATATATAGCTTTCCATAACAATAATCAAAGCTTTGCTATTTTGTCTTTTAGGTTTAACATATGCAATTTTTCACTACAAATTAAACAATACTCACTTAACTCTGAGTAATTTCTCACAGTTTCTTCATAATCAAAGTCAAAACTGTGCCTTTTGCTTGAAAGTTTATCATGTAAGCTTTTTAGTTTCTTTACACCATAGGTCATTCCACAGCTTTCCATGAGCAAACTTAACCTTGAAAATTCATTTAAAGTAAAATCACCTGGTGAATTAAATCCACTAAAAAAAATTTCCTGTAAAGCCTTTTCAACTTCCTTTAATATTTCAAGTATTTCTTCCTTTTCATTCATATATATCACCACCAAACAGTTGCTATACTGTTAAATTTTCAACTTCGCCTTCATCATCATAATAGCTGATTGGATAAAACATAAGCTTTTCTTTATCTATATAAACCCTTCCCATAAATAGATGAGTCTTTTTATATTTCACTAATCTTTCCAAAGTTCTTATAAGATTTTTGCTTTCACTAGAAAATTTAACAAGTATTTTGCAGAGATTATTTTCCTTATCATATATTGGAAGTGAAAACTCTTGAGTTACATTATCAAAATTAGACTCTCCAAATTCATTTATATTTAAAAATACTAAGTTATAATTTTCATTTTTCTCATTGTTATTTAAAAATATCTTTTCTAAAAGCTGTTGCCAGTTATCATAAGTAAAATTTTCAGCATTTAATTTTGTAAAATGACTTTTATCCATAATTGTCCCTTTTGATTCACTACTGGAAGAGATTCTGTTTCCAGAATTTATTTTGCCGTGAACAAGCTTAAAAGTTATTTTAGACAATTCCTGTACACTACAATTTAGCTCCCAAGGTGCTGCTTCATTAAAATTTCTTCTAATTTTCACATTATCATAATATGTAGGAAGTGCATGAGTATAAGTATAAATTTCCTTCCTCTTGTTTTCTAAAAAATAATAAGTAATTCCCTCATAACCTGATTTGCTCTTCCACTTTTCAGCCCCAAAACCATGAAGCTCTACTGGAGGAATTTCATAATAAGAACTTTTAAATTCACCAACTAATGAGCTCAATTTATTTAAATCTTCTATATTTTCCAGTACAATTGTCCTAGTATAAACATTAGTTAGTTTGTTCAACAAATTTTTTGCAGTAAAAGAAGCATTTTTATTAAAATAAAGTAAAAATTCCTCTCTTATATCCCTTATACTTTTTTCAAAATTAGGCAACTCATAATTATGACATATAACTGCAATACTGTTCAGCTTGTCCAAAACTGTTATAGGAGTTCTTGAAAGACCTGTTATAAATATATCTTCAATGGTCTGTCTTAACTTTACTGCTGCCTTTTTCATTTCATCCCTATTAAAAAGCAATTCACTTGCAGTAAAATCTTTGAGTTCTTCAAAGGTCAAATATCGCTTTTCAAGCTTATATAAAATTAAAGCTTCAGCTTTATGTGTACAAAGTTCTTTTGACTTACAGCTGCAAATTGAGTTTTCTATATCATCTAAAAGCTTAACTAATATATCTTCATCATTAAAATTTACTTCTATAATAGAGCCTTCTTTTATTGTAAAGTTTATTCCATATTCTATTCTTTTAACTATATTTTCTAAGCTTTTTTCTCCTATTTTCTTTTTTATATCCTCTATTTTAAACTCTTTTAATTTTAAAAATTCTTCCTTCTTTTCCTCACATTCATCTTCACTATTTTCTAATTTAAATATTTCTTTTTGGTTTTCAATTAAATATAAATAGCACATAATAACATGCTTGCATATACTTCTTGAAGGACAGCTGCATTGATACTTTTGAATGTCTTCACTTATAAAACAAGTTATATCATCAATTTTAAATTCAATGCCTTCATCTTTTGTTTCATACTCAAGGTTTGAAACTTTAGCTAAATCCTTTTCCGCCCTATTTGTAATACCTTTATTACTTATTCCTATAAGATATTCTTTATCAATAGTTTTAATGAATTTCTCAAAGGATTTTAAGAAATTATCTTTGCTATCCAATCTGATAACCCCCCCGGCGTCATTGCTGCAACTTCTGCTCCAAGAGAAGCCATTTTTAAGCCAGCATTTTTATCATATGAAGGTGATGCTTCCATATCCAGTGCTGTGAGTACAATTAACTTTGCTCCACTTTCAACAATGGACTTTGCTCTAGCATACATATTGCCATAACCTCCTCCTTCATATAAATCCGTAACTAAAATAACTATAGTTCTATGTGGATTTTCAATTAAGCCTTCACAATAGGTTAAAGCCTTGCTTATATTAGTACCACCACCAAGCTGTACGCTCATAAGGGTTTCCACAGGATCATCAATGTATCCAGTTAAATCCACTACTGTTGTATCAAATATAACAAGATTTGTTTTAAGCATTGGAAGCTTTGCAAATATTCCAGCCATTATGGCACTGTGAATTACAGAATCAAGCATAGAGCCACTTTCATCTACTGCAATTACTACATTCCAGGGATTAAACTTTTTAACTCTTTCATTGAAATATATTTTATCTACTATAATTTTGTTTTCATTTAAATCGTAATTTTTTAAATTTCTTTTTATAGTTTTCTTAAAATCTATATTCCTTGAACATTTAATTATAGAGGATTTATTTTTATTTATTCTTCCTGTAATGGACTTTTTAACATCATTTTCAAGCTCTTTAGTTATTTGTTCTGCTATGTTTTTTACAATAGTCTTTGCAGTATTTAAAACATCTCCTCTCATAAGATGCTTCATCTGCAGTATGTTTTTTAAAAGCTCCTTATTAGGCTCCAGCTTCTTAAGAACTTCTTTGTCTGTTAAAAGCTCTGTGAGATTATATTTTTCAATAGCATGCTTTTCAAGGATTTCAACAGTTTCTTTTGGAAAAAGTTCTCTTATCTTAGTTATCCATTTTGGTACAGTTAAATCTGAAGCTGATGAACCACCTTGACCCTTACTTCTTCTTACACCATCTTTTTCACTGTATTCTCTGGAATATAAAAAATCTAATAAATCATCCATATCCATATAATTAACACTTGAATTACCACTTTCAAAGGAAATTTGATTTTCTGCATATTTTCCAAGTATTAATCTCCATCTATTTATATTGCTCACTAAACTCTCCCACCTCCTATTTCATTATTCTATTTTCTCCAAAACGAAATTCATTGTCCTCTGAAAAGTTGTGCAGCATTATTCTTATTATATTAAATCAAAGTTTTGTATGTTTGAAAGTTGAAACTATAACAAATGACCAGTATAGCTTGCAATTAAAACTAAAATACTTATATGCAGCAATTGATCAATTAAATTAACTGCATAATATTTTAAGGACTTATGTATGTATGAAACCTTATAGCATTTTATATAGTCAATAATAAAATGGCTGATAAAAACTATAAAGATGTTGTATACAGTAAACAACTTCAAATATAAAAATGCTAAAGAAACTGACAAAGTATACAAAATTACATGTATAACTATAAACTTTACATTCTGCCTTTTTAGTATTCCAAAATCCCTGCATTTAAAAATCTTCCTTATAAATAAGCTTCTTTGAAGAATTACATCTCCAAATAAGTGAAAAAATATTAGTATAAAATATATTTTCATTTTAAACCTCACGTTGCATATATAAATCTAAGAATCACTTGATATTATTCCCATTTGTTTCATTTTACTAACTGCATATTTGTCGATTTCCTCTCCAAACTTCAAAATTTCAGGTGAAACAGTTATCAGTTCATCAAAATGACTTTTGGAGGTTCCATAAGCTTGTGCTACTCTTTCTCCTATTTCATCTATTTCTCTTGGTATGAAATAGCTAAAAGCAAGTCTAAGATTTGGAACAATTCTTATAAACTCTTCTTCTGAAACATTTCCTACAAACTTATCAATGGATTTTAAAATGGAGTCCTCCACAAAAATTAAATCCCTAGCTGTTGAAAATAGTCCATTTAAAAATAAAGGTGCTTTTAAAGCTTCATCTTTGGTTCCCATAATATATCCTTCTAAAATTTTTGCCATTTTATTTACTTCCATTTCACCAAATCCATATAATATTCCATATGAAGCACCTTCAATTCCAGCATTTATAGAATCTTTTCTTAAAAGTGAAAATAGTGCTTCTTTGAAAAGAGTACTGTCCAATTTAATTTCCCTGTTAAATACAATATTAAATACTTCCTTTAAACAATTTACTGCTTTTATGGTTTCTTCTTCATTAATGGAATTCATGTCTGAAATCAATATACATATTTTACTATAAGCATAAAAAATCATATTTTCTATTTCATTCATACAATCCATTAAATACAATTCTCTTACTTCATAAATGTGATTTAAATAATACAAACATTCCACTAGTGAATAAAAACTTCCATCCTCTGTAATATTCTTTTTTAATGAACTTATGGTGAAATTAAAAATTTCATCAAGTCCCATGTTAAACGCCTGCACCAGCATTTTAGAAATACTAGATGAATTTCTTGCATTTTGGGATATTTCCTTTTTTATAAGGGAAGTACAAGCTTCCTTTAAGGTTCCTCCATAAACTGAGTTTTCAATGAGAATAGAATCTACAGAAGTACTCCATTTATAATTCCAGGTTTCCCTTATTAAATTCACATTTTTTTTAAGTAAAATATTAGGCCCCTTTAAAAGCTTGCAAAAGTTAGTATCCATAAATTCCATTCTATGCATAAGGCAGCTTATTTCTCTATGTCTCTTAGATGAAAATATTTCAAGAACAATTTCCTGACCTATAGTTGTATTTATCTTTAATTTGAATTTTGAACAACTATCTTTAAAGTCATTTACAAGAGGTGGTACATCAGCTAAGTCACAAAGCTTACCAATTTTATTACCTGTAAGCTGTTTATACAAAATTTTTAAGGGTTCTTCTGTAGATACATTTAAATCACCTTTTATAAATGAAGAAGTTACAGCATCTATAAGTTCATAAACTCCTATTTGAGATTTTCCTCTTAAACTGGAAAGCCCTCTGCACATATCAAAGGCACATATTTCATCAAAGGTAGAAAGACAGCCATCATTTTTTCTTACCTTTTTACCACTTTCAATGATATTTGAAAGTACAGAGTTATTGTAAGGAGTTTCACATTTTTCCTCTATGTTATTCCATATGCCTTCATAAAAACTAGGAAATGGCATTCCACTGGCATATCCATTTAATTGATCTGCTGCCTCCATGGAATAAGGCATAACATATACTCCCTTATCCTTTTCATCAATTTTAGAAAGTTTCATTTTATTATCCTTGTCTAAAAGTCCAATTATCCCTGAAGTGTGGAAGCCTCCTGTAACAACTAAAATTTTATTGTAACTTTTAAGAGCTTCTTGTATTTTAGAAGCCATAAAATTTTCTCTTGCTAAGCATCCTTCCTCCATAAGCCCTTCTTCTTTACTATAAGCTCTTGAAAAATAACAGTAGGAAAGCAAATTATATACAAACTTTTCTTTGTTTATATTAAGCCCTTGAATTTCAAATAACTTTTCCCAAAGCTCATTAAAATTTCTACAGCCTTCCTTTTCACAAATACTTTTTAAAAATTTACTTCTTTCTAAAAAATAATCATCATTGTAGTTCAATTTATCCTGCTTTTTCAAAAGTCCTTTTCCTTCACTGCTGTTTATTAAAATATCACTATAAGAAAGATCAATAAACTGTGTTTCTATTTTTCTTTCTCTTCCCTGTCTTAATGCCACAAGCTCTGGTGAATAATCCAAAAAAGGATAATAACATCTATATTTACCTTTAGTATCATCTATAGCCCCTTTGGAATCAGAATAAGAATAATAAATTGCAAAAGGTGCTTTACTTTCCTCATGACATAAAACATCCTTTATTCTATTTCCATCTATAGGTCCTTCAATTAATATAATATCTGGCTTATATTGCTCAATAGTATTCTTTAAATGATAAGAACATGCAGGACTGTGATGTCTTACCGGAAAAAATACAAGCTTTGAATTCAAATTAAAAGCACTTTTAAATAGTTCATCTATTTTATCCATTTCCTTGCTTCGTAATACTTCTCCCATAAACTACCACCTTCTACAGCTTTTGATTTTACAATAACATTAAAATAATTTTTTAATTTTTCAAGATCATCTCTGCTCTCTTTTAAAGCAGCACCCATTATGTTTTGAACCATGGAATCCAAACTTATTTTAGAATCCCCATAGTAATAGGATGTCATCATGGTTTGGTAGTAAACCGACACAGCTTCTGCAGTACTCATTACTGAAGAAGGCTTGTCTATTCTTATTCCATTAGAAGATATTCCTTCTCTTAATTCATGAAAAGTTGAAGCTAAAAGATTTGCTACATTTTCATCCACTTCCATTTCTACATTGTTTTGAGATGTAAGTTTTTTTACTTCATTTGTTATAATTTTAGCTTCAAGAGAAACATCCTTTATTGGGAATATGGTTTCAAAGTTAAATCTTCTCTTTAAGGCACTGCTCATTTCATTGACACCCTTATCGCGGGTATTAGCAGTGCCAATAACATTAAAACCAGGCTTTGCAAATAAAAGTCCTTCACTTTCTCCAAGCTCTGGTATGTTCAACACTTTATCACTTAATATACTTATTAAACTATCTTGAATTTCAGAAGGACATCTTGTTATTTCCTCAAATCTTGTAATAATACCTTTTTCCATACCTGCAAATAATGGTGCTTTTACTAATGCTTCTAGAGTTGGTCCTTTAGCTAGAAGCATGGCATAGTTCCAGGAATATTTAATCATGTCCTCTGTGGTACCTGCTGTTCCTTGAACTGTATTTGTACTGTATCCGCATATTGCTGCAGACAAAAGTTCAGAAAGCATAGTTTTTGCAGTACCAGGTTCTCCAACTAGCATCAATCCCCTATTGCCAGCAAGGGTTATAATACATCTTTCAACTAATGAATCATTTCCAAAAAACTTTTTATTTATATATATAGTTTTATTCTTATAAGTTAAAGGTTCAGAACTTCCTAGTATAAACTTTCTAACAGCTTTTGGTGACAAAATCCAGTTATTAGGCTTAATACCATCATCGTTTTTCTTTAAAGCTGCAAGTTCTTCCTTATATAAAACCTCCACAGGAGGCTTTAACATCTTCTTCTCCATACAATCACTCCCTCATAGTAAATTAAGTTGTACATTTTTCATAATATCATAAAATTTACCGTATTCATACATCGTATATTTTTGATTATAGTTTAGATTAATGTAATTTTACCAATATATAGTTATATAATACATATTGACTAACTTAAAAAGTCGTCTATTTTTTAAAATTCCATATAAAAAACAACTCACAGCATGATTTGTTCTTTTTACATTTCTCTCATTCATCTGAATCCTTACAGAATTGTAAGGTTTTTTAATACAAATCAATTTGTTCTTTTTATTCATTAGTATAAAATTTATTTGTCTGGTGGTTATCTATTGCAAGCCTCTATACATTTTCTGAAAGTCATTACCATTAATTTATATATTTAGAAAATGAATTTTTCCATTGAAGTAAAAGGTAGCAGTAGATACATCCCCAGATAGTTTGCCTAATGCTTTATAGACATAATAAAATTCTAAAAAACTATTCACTTTAAATTAAAATCTTTAAATGCATGTAACATGCTAACTTAAAAAACTTAAGGAGGTAATTCTATGAAAAAGTTTATAACTTATATAAGAAGATTTATAATCGTCTTTACCCTTGTAGCCTATGTTTTTCCTATTTTTTGTTTTCCTGCAGTTACTATATATCATTTTTTAAATGCTAAAGAAACCGTTTCTGCAAAAGGTAATAACCAAAAAAGTTCTATGTCTTTATTAGGTGAAAACGCTAAAGAATCTTTAAATAAAGATAGCATAGAAAACTTTGCAGATCATATGTTTAATGAACAATTAAAGAAGTCTAATGTGCCTGGAGCAGTTTTTACTGTTGTTAAAGATAATAAGGTTATTTTTGAAAAAGGATATGGATATTCAGATTTGGATAAAAAAACACCTGTTGATCCTAAAACAACAGTTTTTAGAGCAGCTTCCATTTCAAAAACCTTCACAGCTACAGCTGTTATGCAGTTAAAGGAAAAGGATAAGGTAAATCTAAATGAAGACGTAAATAAATATTTAAAAGAGTTCAAAATTGATAATAAATATTCAAAGCCTGTAACACTTAATAATCTTTTAACTCATACAGCTGGCTTCGATGAAAAATTTATTAAAGAATCTCAAATAGAAAGTTATTTACAAGAAAAACCACTTAAAGATGATTTAATATCTCGCCCGCGTCCTATAATTAGGGAACCTGGTGAAATTCCTCAATACAGTAATTATGGTATGTCTGTAGCTGGATATGCAGTGGAAAGTATAACTGGTGTACCATTTAATAAATACATTGAAGATAATATATTAAAACCTCTTAACATGACTAACAGTAGTTTTTCTTGGAATAAAAAAATACTAAATAATTTATCTCAAGGATATGATTACAAAAATGGAGTAAATAAAAAAATACCTATTTATGGTGAAGTACTTTCACCTGCTGGAGGATTAAAAACTACTGGAGATGATATGGCAAAATTTATGATTGCACATTTAAATCATGGTACTTATGACAATACTTCAATATTAAATAAGGATACTATAGATGATATGCACAAAAAACACTTTCCGCTAGATAAAAATATTCCTGGCGTTTGCTATGGTCTTACAGAAAATTATATAAATGGAGTAAAGGTATTAAGTCAAGGTGGAAATAATTATGGTTTTAACAGTGTGTTAAATTTAATACCTGAAGATAATCTAGGTTTTTTTATTTCAACTAACGGTAATAGTGGAGCTAGTGTATGCAGCAGCATATCAATGCAGTTCATTAATAAATACTATCCTCAAACTAAACCACAAATTACCAAAACTACTGATAATAATTTTACCAAAAGCAATTTAAAAAAATTAGAAGGAACTTATCAATCTATTAGATATCCAAAAAATGAACTAGGTAAACTAATATTACTTTTCACTCCAACTTTGCAAATAGGAAATAAATCAGATACGTTAATTTTAAAATATCCTGGTGGAGAAGATATTTATAAGGAAATAGAACCTCTTATCTTCAAAAATGTTAAAAAAGGAGATACTCTTACTTTTGAAACAAATGGACAAGGAAATATATCCTATCTCCTTACTTCTGGTTCATCAGCTGCTTTTGAAAAAGTTAAATGGTATGAAAATCCTGCATTACACAAAATAATTTTTATGATTTTTTCAGTATTGTTTTTATTTATGTCCATCATAATGATTTTATTGAAATTTAAGAAAAAAATAGTTGAAGAACCTGTACGTTTTAAATACTGTAGATGGATTATATTTTCTATATCCATTCTAAATTTAATATTTTTACTTGGAATGGCTAAAGAAGGTATTGCATTATTCTCTACACTACCTTTTGTACCAGACTTGTTGCCTGCAATTAAACATCTTTTAATTATTCCAATAATAACTACTGTATTTAGCTTAGGATTACTGATTTCAACATGTATATACTGGAATAAGGAAAAAACTGATTTTAGTAAAAATGTGTGTACTATAGTAATCTGTTGTGTATTCTTGATTTTCAGCGTTTTCCTAAATTATTGGAATCTTTTAGGATTCAAGTTTTAATAAGAATCCCAAATACTTATTATAAGCAAACTTTATCTTAATTAAAAATAATCTGATGCTGCTTTCTTCTAAAATTGAATTATGATATATTATAGTAAGATTACCATAATATATACGTTATAAAAGGAGGAAGCAGTTTTGTATAAGATACTTGTTATTGAAGACGATATTAAGCTAGACAAGCTTATAGCCGAGTATCTTCAAAAATATAAATATGAAACTATTCATATACAAAATTTTAGAAATATAGAAATGGAATTAGAAAGATCAAAAGCTGATTTAATTCTTTTAGATATAAACTTACCCTATTATGATGGATTCCAATTATGTAAAACACTTAGACGAACTTCAAAAGTGCCTGTAATTATTATTTCTTCAAGAGATAGTCATGAAGAACAAATACGAGGTCTTGAATTAGGTGCAGATGACTATATTGTAAAACCCTTTAACTTTGACTTTCTACTTGCTAAAATACAGGCAGAAATAAGAAGAGTTTATGGTGAATATGCAGTTGAGTCAACTATGGTTGAAAGCATTAAAGGTATTAAACTCAATAAGGACACTTTTGATCTGCTTTATAACGATATTAAAATTGAACTTAGTAAAAATGAATTCAAGCTTTTAAATATACTTATAAAAAATGAAAATAAAATAGTAAGCAGAGAAGAACTTCTAGAAGAGCTTTGGGATGATATTACTTTTGTAGATGATAACACTTTAACAGTCAATATAACAAGAATAAGAAATAAACTTAAAGGTTTAGGTGTTAATGAAATTATATCAACCAAAAGGGGTGTAGGATATATATTTCAGTGTAATTGCAGTAATGGAGAATAAATATGGAGAAAAAAATATTAGTAAATTTTATAAAAGACAAACTTAATTTTACTATTGGATATTTTCTCAATACAATTTTAATTCTTCTCTATGTTTATTTATTATGTACTCAAATTGATTTACTTTATCCTCTTTCACTCTCTATAATTGTTTACATATTTATAATATTAAATGAATGGGTTAAATATTATAAATTTAATAGGAATCTTGATGAAGGTATAGAAAATAGATATTTCAATTTAAACTTCAAAACAAATGAACAAAAAGAAGCTTCTAGAATTATACTTAAAATTCATGAAAATTATACAAATAAAATTAGTTCAATTTATGCACAAAATACAGAAAATAAATATTTTTTATCTCAATGGATTCATAACATAAAAACACCTGTTTCAATAATTGATCTTATTATACAAAAGGCAACCAAAGATATAAACTTTAATTCAAATGAATTAAATATCCTAAAATTGTTTTTTGATATAAAACAAGAAAATGATAAAGTCAGAAATGGGCTGGAACAAGTTCTAAACATTAGCAGATTAAGCGACTTTTCAAAAGATTATGACCCTGAAACAATAGACTTAATTTCATTATTAAGAGAAGTAATTAACAGTAAAAAAAGTAATTTTATTTACAACAATGTATTTCCTAAAATAGATTTTGAGTATGAGAAGGCACCTATAATTACAGATAAGAAGTGGAACAAATTTATACTTGAACAAATTATATCAAATGCTATTAAGTATTCTGCAATGAATAAAGAAAAAAAATACATATATTTTAACATATACATAAATCATAAAGAAACAAAATTAATAATTAGGGATGAAGGTATTGGAATTCCCAGCTATGATATAAAAAGAATCTTTGAACCATTTTTCACTGGTGAAAATGGTAGAAAGGTAAGTGATTCTACAGGTATAGGATTATATATATGTAAATTAATATCCAAAAAATTAAATCATAATATTCTAATAGAATCTGAATTCAATAAAGGAACTACCGTTTCAATTATTTACCCATCAAAAATCTAAACACATTGGAGTGATACAATGGAAGTTTTGTGTGCTGAAAATATTGTTAAGGTATATGGAGAAAATTTAGAGCTTGATCCTTGTAATGTATTAAATGGTATAAATTTAAGTATTGAAAGTGGCGAATTCACTGCTATCATGGGACAATCAGGAAGTGGTAAAACAACTTTGCTTAATATACTGTCAGGTATTGACAAACCTAATAGTGGAATAGTAAAAATAATGAATAAATATATAACTTCTTTAAGTAAGAAAGAAAAATCTATTTTTAGGCGTGAAAATTTAGGAATTATATTTCAAAACTTTAATCTTCTTGATAACATCACTCTAGAAGAAAATGCCATTCTTCCTCTTATATTTAAAGGAACATCAACTTCAAACATTGATAAAAAAATAAAAGAATATTTTACACTTTTTAATATATATGACATAAGAAACAAGTATCCATATAATGTATCCATAGGTGAACAACAAAGAGCAGCTGCTTGTAGGGCTTTAATAAATGATCCTTGCATTATTTTGGCAGATGAACCAACAGGCAGTCTTGACCCTAATACCTCAAAGAACTTTATGAAACATCTGCAAATGCTGAACGAAGATAGGAAAACAACAATTCTCATGGTTACACATGATATATATGCTGCCAGCTGCTGCAAGCGAGTGCTTTTTTTAAAGTCCGGCAGAATATTTGCAGATATATACAGCAAGGTAGATCAAGTGGCTTTTTTCAATAGAATACTAGATACTTTATCAGTTATTAGTGGTGAATGACATATGAATTTTAGAAAAATGCTAAAGAAAACTATAAAATTAAATTTTGATCAATATTTTGTATTTATATTTTGTCTAATCCTTTCAGTTTTATTTTTCTTCGTTGAATTAACACTATATAATTCATATGCAATAGTGTCTATGCAAGGAAATATCTTTATACTACCATCAATTGCTGTATTTAATACAGCATTATGGAATATTTTTATGTATATTTCTTTTATAAAATGTAGACAAAAAGAATTTACAACATTTTTAACCTTAGGTATGACCTGCAGTGAACTTAAGATATTGCTTGTTATAGAAAATATTTTAATTTTTATTATATATATTCCTATAGGATTGATTTTAGGTATTGTATTTTCTAAAATCATTGTACTTTTTATCTTTAAATTAGCTGGAATTCATGTTTTTAGTTTTAAAATTGAAAAAATTTTTTATATAATCACTATTGGATATTCTGCTCTACTTACAGCTATATTCATTTTATGGACATTTAGATTTGTTGATAATCTATCATTGTCAAATACAACAAAGCAAGATAATTTTTATGCTTTAGCTTCTAAAAAAGGAAAACTGCTAAAAGCATTATTATTTACTTTAATAATAAGCTATATCAATTTTAATGAAAGAAATGTTGTGTCTTTTCCTTTTAAATACTATGTTGATTATTGTTTAATTTGTATTATATCAGTTTATGCATTATGTTCAGCTTTTGTAAGGATATTCACAACTTATGTAAAAAAAAGAAAAAAACTTTATTATAAAAAAATTTTACTTATAAATGAAATAGAAGACTCTTTAAAACGTAATAAAATTACAATCTTCTTTATTTCATTTTTAAATATTACCTTTATTATCAGTCATAGAGTTTATGATTTACCTAATATAAAAATGCTTTTTCCTGTTTATAATTTTTTTAAAGGTTCCTCTTTTAATTTAATATATATTTTCATTGTATTATTAAGCTTTATTACTTCTGCTAATATACTGTATTTTAAAATGAAAATAGATTTATATAATTGGCAACCTAAAAAAAATAAATTACATACTATTGGATTAATTGATGAAGAAATAAATGCCATTTTAGCATATAAACTCAAAATAATATTCTTTTCACATGTGTTTTTAACAGTACTTTCAAGTATTTCATATATTTACATTTTAAATATAAATATACATTTTATAATAAACACAGTTAAAATATTAATATGTTATTTTATTATTCAATTACTTGGATATATAATAACTAAACACAAATTAAAATTAATTTAAGTAAAATTTAAAATATATAAATTAATTTTAAATGAAGTTCATATCTACATAACATGTATACAAATATAGGAACAGCTATACTGTTCCTATATTTCAGGCTGTTGATAAACATATTTTGTCAGCAGCTCTTTTAATTTTTTGCCCGATAGGGATTTTTTTGATTCAAAAAGGATTTTCTGTATAAATGTCGAATATATAATATAGATAAAATTAACCCGATAGGGTTTTTACGGAGGTAATATATGCTTACAAATAATTCAGAAAAACAAAATGAATTAGAATTAGTTTATATAGAAAATTTAGTTCCCAAAAACCATATCCTTAGAAAAATAGATAAATATATTGATTTTTCTTTTATAAGAGAACTAATAAAAGATTTATATTGTCACAATAATGGTAGGCCATCAGTAGATCCAGTAGTCTTATTTAAAATGCTTTTTATTGGATATCTATTTGGTATACGTTCAGAACGTCAGCTTGTTAAAGATATTGAAGTTAATGTAGCTTATAGATGGTTTTTGGGATATAATCTTACAGATAAAATTCCAAGTCATTCAACTATAAGTCAAAATAGAATAGCAAGATTTAAAGATACCAATATATATCAAAAGATATTTGATAATATTGTACTTCAAGCTATAAATAAAAAATTAGTAGATGGTAAAATTTTATACACAGATTCAACTCACTTAAAAGCTAACGCTAATAAAAATAAGTTTACTAAAGAAATAATTACTCAGTCAACTAAAGGATATCTTGAACAACTGGAAAAAGATATTGATAAAGATAGAATAGAACATGGAAAAAAACCTTTAAAAAAAAAGAAAAAATAGCTGAAACTAAAGAAATAAAAGTAAGCACTACAGATCCTGAAAGTGGATACATGGTTAGAGAAGGTAAACCGAAAGGTTTCTTCTATTTGGATCATAGAACAGTAGATGGCAAATACAATATAATAACT
The DNA here is from genome assembly GCF_033561535.1 of Clostridium sp. JS66. Classification (NCBI taxonomy): domain Bacteria; kingdom Bacillati; phylum Bacillota; class Clostridia; order Eubacteriales; family Clostridiaceae; genus Clostridium; species Clostridium sp. JS66. The sequence continues at coordinate 3,572,897 of NZ_CP131467.1, forward strand.
GATGTCTACGTAACTCCAGGAAATATTAATGATGTAGATCCTTATATTGATAGATTAAAAACACAAATAGAAAAGTTTAATTTTCACACAAAATATGTAGTTGCTGATGCTGGTTATTCAACTAATCCAATTTGTAAAAAACTTTCTGAGAAAAGTTATAAGGCCGTTTTAGGCTTTAGACTAGGACCGCACGTTAAAGGCAAATTTACAAAATATAGATTTCAGTATGTTAAAGATTTAGATGGTTATGTTTGTGAAAATAAGTACCTATTAAAATATAAAACAACCAATAGACAAGGCTATAAAGAATATGTTAGTAATTCAGATAATTGTACAAACTGTAAATATAGAGATAAATGTTTAACTTCAGATAAAGCAAGCTTTAGAACTATTAGACGCCATGTTTGGGAGGACTATAAAGAAGAAGTTTTTAAGTTTACCAAGACAGAAAAAGGAAAAAGTATATATAATAGACGAAAAGAAAAAATTGAGCGTAGCTTTGCAGATTCAAAAAATCTTCATGGTCTACGCTATGCTCGTTTGCGTGGAATCAAAAAAGTTTCTGAACAATGCCTACTTACGGCAGCAGTTCAGAATATGAAAAAGATAGCCAGAGTGCTATCGCACATTTTTTTGATTTTACGAAACAACTATTTACAAATATTTGAAGATGTTGATATTTTCTATAAATACTACCGCATAAATTAGAATCGATAATTTTACCCAGCACTTTTAAAAGTGCTGGGTTCTTGAACAATCTGAAATATAGGAACAGCTATACTGTTCCTATATTTGTATTATTTATTTTCTATTTTTAATAATTTATTATCTTTTATATAATATCTTGGAACCCTTTTGCTTATACTACTAGTTACTTCCTGTGGTACAGTACCAGTTAATTTTGCTATATTCTCTACTGTTGTCTTTTCACTTGAGCTTTCTCCCATTAATATTACTTCATCCGAAACCTTAATATCACCAATATCTGTTACATCACTCATACACATATCCATACAAATACGACCTACTATAGGAGCTGCCTTTCCCTTTACAACAATTTCACCAACATTAGATAGTCGTCTATCATATCCATCAGCATATCCTATGCCAAGAGTAGCTATTCTACTTGTTCTTTCTGTTCTAAAAGTCTTTCCATAACTTATATACTCACCAGCTTTAATGGTCCTACACGCAGTAACATTGCATTTTAATGTCATAGCAGGCTTTAAATTTATAGTATTATGATTAACATCTGCCGAAGGATAATATCCAAAATTCGCTATTCCAGGTCTTACTGCATCCAAATGAGTATCAGGTAAATCTATTAAGGCTGCACTATTAGCAATATGTTTTATATTAATTTTTATGCCCTTTCTTTTAAGTCTTTCATAAAAATCCAGATATTTTTTAAACTGCTCATTGCTATAACTTTTATCTTTTTCATCCGCCGTTGAAAAATGTGAATACAGCCCTTCAATTATTATGTTAGGTAATTTACTTATTTTATATATATCTTCTTCACTTTCAGTAGTTGGTAAAAATCCTATTCTTCCCATACCTGTATCAACGTTTATATGAATTTTTACATTTTTATTTAGTTTTTTAGCTGCTTCTGATAACTTCTTTGCGTAATTATAAGAAAGTACAGTAACCTCTAATTCGTTATTTATTATGTCTTCAGCGTTATCATAAACTGAATCTTTTCCATACTCTAAAGGAGTATATCCAAATATGAGAATAGGAGCCTTAATACCTGCTTTTCTTAATTCCAATGCCTCTGAAAGAAGTGCTACTGCTAACCTATCTGCTCCATTTTCAAGTAGTATAGGAGCTAATTCTACAGCACCATGTCCATAAGCATCACCTTTGACCACGCTTATTATCTCTTTACTTTTAGCAATCCTTCTTATTTCTCTAATATTATGAATTACATTATTTATATTTATTTCTGCCCATGCAGGGTTTAAATACTCAAACACAAATATCACCTACCTTTTATTCTTTAGTTATTATTAAATACACTATTTGAAAATATAAGTGGTGAATATTGTATCTAAATTTTTAGTTTATACATTTCCATTCACATATTATAGAAATTCTATTTTGTTCAATCTTTGACTTTACTGTTCCATTCATCTTTTCCATTAAACTTTTTACAATAGACAATCCAAGCCCAGTTCCTTGTTCCTTTCTCACCTTGTCCGCCATATAAAATCTATCAAATATATGTATTTCATCTTCTTTGTCAATGTCTAAGCATATATTGGATATTTTTAAAATAACCATATCATTATGCTTTTCCAAATTTATTTCAATATCTTTATCGGCATATTTTAAAGTATTGGAAATTAAATTATCTATTATTCTCTCTAGGCTTTCCTTATCTCCCATTATAAAAACTGGATTTTCTAAAATATCCACCTTAGGTTCAAATTCTTTACTTTCAAAGGCTTCATAAAATGATAATATCTCATCATATACTATATTAGTTATATTTATCCTTTCTATATTTAACTCATAATCTTCACTTTCTATTGAAGCTAATTCAAAGAAATCATTTATAAGTATGTTCAATTTATTAGCTTTATTTTTCAGTATTCTTAGTGCTTCTTCTTTATCTATTACCTCTTCCTTAAGAAGTTTTAAATATCCTATAATTGAAGTCAAAGGTGTTCTTAAATCATGAGACATATTAGCTATTCCCTGCTTTAATGTGTCCTCAAATATTATTTTTTCTTGTTCATGCCTCTTATAAAACTCTAAATACTCATTAATTTGAAAAGCCAGTTCTTCTATGTCCTTATCAGCTATTTCAATATTAATTTTTTTATCGTTTTTTCTATCTCTAAATTCTCTAATCTGGCTTGCAATATCTCTTATTTGCCTCTTATATGAAAATAATTTAATAAACACCACTACAGAAAATATAATTACTAAAAACATAACTAAAATAACAACTAATAAGTACATACTCTTTCTCCCAATTTACTTAATAATTTTTCCTTTTACAATTTACTTAATATCTTCATATCTTGTATATAACAAACTTACTACAATAGTTATAACAAAAATTAAAATTGGTGAAACTGTTCCAACTATAATATCTAATTTTGGTGCAAATCTTTTCATTGCCCACATGCCTGCTATATAAGGATGGATACATGATACTACTAAAAAAAGTTTTTTAAAGCACGTCAATAAATCAAAGAATATAAAACTTAACAGTAATATAATCATTGAACTAAATGTAAAAAAAGTACTTTTTGTTATTATAGCACCTGTACCTATTATACTTATTGTAGCTACATTACATATTATTCCAACACCAATTATTCTAATTAAATATACTACAGTATTAAAATCTAAAGCTTCACAAAATCCATACATCATTGAAGCATATATGACTAAAATTACAGTATAAATTAATTCTAAGAACAAAGAAAATACTATAAATACTACTAATTTGCTTAATATAACTTCTCTTCTGCTATATCCATAAATAAAACTTTTACTTATATTCTTATTTTTAAAATCCTTAGCTATAAAATCTCCAGCTAATAAAGCAAATATAAGACTACTTAACGCTATAAACATAAATGCATAGTTTATTGAATATATTCCATGATGCAGCATTGGGGTTCCTTGTACATCATTACTCCACATTTCAATAAGAGGAAATGAAAGTATTATTGACATAATTATCATTCCAATAAAATATTTACTTTTTCTTAATTTATAAAATTCTCCTCTAACTAAATTACTCATTATCTTTACCTCCAACTAACTTAGTAAAATAATCCTCTAGTGTTTCACCCATTGGCAATATTTCTTTAATTCCTATATTATGCTTGGATAATGCTAACGTAATTTTTTCCGAATCAAATTCATCATATATTTTTATGATATTATCTGGAAAAATTTCATAATCCTTTACTCCAATTTCATTTTCTAAAATAATCGAAGCATCTGAAGCATTTCTTACTTTTAAATGAAGATAAGTTCTGCATTTATTTGAAAACTCAATAGCTGTCATCTCTTTAATTAACTTTCCATTATTTATAAAACCATATCTATTTGAAATTTGGGTAAGCTCAGATAATATATGACTTGATATTAAAATGGTGACTCCTCTTTCTCTATTCAATTTAATTAAAATTTCTCTTATTTCTTTTATTCCAATTGGATCTAATCCATTTATAGGTTCATCTAAAAGTAAAAGTTCCGGATCGCTTAAAAGTGCCATAGCAATTCCTAACCTTTGTTTCATTCCTAAAGAAAAATTCTTAGTTTTCTTTTTGTGAACATCTTCAAGGCCTACTAAATTTAAAGCTTCATCAATACATTTAGTTCTAGGTATCCCTCTTTGAATCTTAATAAGTTCAAGATTTTCCCCAGCAGTCATATTAAGATAAATAGCTGGTGCTTCTATTAATGTACCAATTCTTCTTCTTTCCTTTATAAGTTTTTTTTCTTCACTATATCCAAATAGTTCAACTTGTCCTTCATTAGGTATTGCAAGTCCAGCAAGTACTCTAATCATAGTTGTTTTACCAGCACCATTTTTTCCTATAAAACCATATATATCACCCTTCTTAATATTCATAGACACATGGTCTAACACTTTATGCTTTCCATATATTTTTGTAATATTACTAGATCTAATTACATATTCATTCATTTTTAAGCTTCCTCCTTCTTATAAATCATACTTTTATAATAAACAATGCTTTATAAGAAAAACTTACTAAAACCTTTCAAAAGTATTAAATTTTTAATTTTACAGCAAACTTTTATTCCTATTTTTTTAATCTATATCCCATTCCCCAAACCGTTTCTATATAATCTTTACCATCACCTGCATTACATAATTTAGTTCTTAATCTGCTCACATGCACATTTATAGTATTATATTCGCCTAAAAATTCTTCTTCCCATATACTCTCGAAAATATTGGATTTGCTGTACACCTTACTAGGATTTTTTAGTAGCAACTCTAATATATCAAATTCTCTTGCAGTTAATGTTATTAATGTTTGTCCAACTTTTACTTCCTTACTTTCCGTATTTAAACTAATATCTTTGTATGCTAGAATATTATTTTTCTTTTCTCCACCTGTGGAAAATTCCAAATATCTTCTTAAATTAGATTTAACCCTTGCCACAACTTCATCCGGATCAAATGGCTTGCAAATAAAATCATCTGCTCCTTTTTCTAATAATTCTAATTTAGTTTTCTTAGATGTCTTTGCGCTTACCACAATTATTGGTGCTTTTGTGATATCTCTTATTTTTAATATAACTTTTTCTCCATCAATTCCTGGAATCATTAAATCTAGTAAAATCATATGCCATTTTTCGTTTTCCACACGCATTAAAGCTTCTGTACCTGAAAAAGCTGGTATAACACTGTATCCTTTATTTTCAAGAATACTACAAATCAACTTATTAATATCGTTTTCATCTTCAACTACTAAAATTTTAGCTCTTCTATCCATATATTCTCCCATTCCAATCAATATAAAGTTATTTTCATTTTATAATTTACATATATATTTTATCATAGATCATTTTTACACCATTGTAAAAACTTAATCACATTCTAATTTTATCAGTAAAACTAAAACTTTATCTCATATGTAATAAACTTTCTATTAATCTAAGTAAATATCAACATTATCTTTTTACCTTTAACAGTAATTTTAAAGGAATAGCTATTACACTATTCCTTTGAAATTATTCTCTATATACTATTTTCACTAACTTATTGTCCTTTATATAATGACGTGGAACCCTTTTACTTATCTTTGCAGTTACTTCATAAGGGATAGTCCCCATAAGTTCTGCCAAATCTTCTACTGTTATTTTTTCACCTGAACTTTCTCCTATTAATATTACTTCATCTCCAACCTTTACATCATCAATACCTGTTACATCACTCATACACATATCCATACATATACGTCCTACTATAGGAGCTTTCTTTCCTCTTACAATAATTTTGCCAGTATTTGATAAAAGTCTGTTATATCCGTCATCATATCCAATACCAAGAGTAGCTATTTGGCTTATTCTTTGAGTTCTAAAGGTTCTGCCATAACCAATATATGAACCTTTTTTAAGGGTTCTGCAAGCAGCAACATTACATTTTAATGTCATAGTTGGTTTCAAATTTATAATATCATGGTTAACATCTGCTGAAGGATAGTAACCGTAATTCACTATTCCTGGTCTTACTGCATCTAAATGAGTATATGGCAAATCTATTAATGCTGCACTATTAGCAATGTGCTTTATATTAATGTTCACCCCTCTATTTTTAAGTTTGTTATAAAAATTTAAATATCTTCTGAATTGTTCATTGCTGTAGCTTTTATCTTTTTCATCTGCTGTTGAAAAATGTGAATATAGTCCTTCAATTATTATATTAGGCAATTTGCTTATTTTATATATCTCTTGTACACTTTCAGCTGTTGGTAAAAATCCTATTCTTCCCATACCAGTATCAACTTTTATATGAACTTTTACATTCTTATTTAATTTCTCAGCTACTTTAGACAACTTCTTTGCATAGTCATATGAAAGCACAGTAACCTCTAATTCATTGTTTATTATATCTGCTGCATTATCATAAATCTTAACCTTACCATACTTTAAAGGAGTGTATCCAAAAATTAAAATAGGTGCCTTAACGCCACTTTTTCTCAATTGTAATGCTTCTGAAAGAAGTGCTACTGCTAATCTATCTGCTCCATTTTCAAGTAATATAGGAGCTAATTCTACAGCTCCATGTCCGTAGGCATCAGCTTTAACTACACTTATTATTTCTTTACTTTTAGCAACTCTTCTTATTTCTTTAATATTATGAATTACATTATCCATATTTATTTCTGCCCATGCAGGATTAAAATACTTAAACATAAATATCACCCACTTTTTATTCTTTAGTTATTATCAATATATTCTCTTAAAATATAAGTGGTGAATGTGATCTACACAAATAGATTCTAAATAATATGATTTAACCACCAGCTCTTAAAAAGTTCAAACGAAATTCAGCAAGAAAATCATCAAACTTATCTTCTTCAACACTAAGTTTAATCAATACATGTTGTATTTTTAATGCTCCAAGCTTTTTCCAAGTTTGTGATCCAACATCAACCTTCCAATATTCTCCTTTAAATATTTGCTCACTTTCTCTCATACCTCCAATTTCAAGAAAATATTTTATAAAATCCTCTCTATAAATTCCACCCATCTGCAAATTCTTATTTTTTAGCATTCTACCACACCCTCATAATATATTATATAATTTTATATTATTACCAATTTCATTTTTGATAAAAATATTTACAAATAGCTCCTAAAACTACAATTAGTAATTTTAAATATTCATTAAAAATTTCTGGTCATTTTAAGGATAATAATTATATAAAAGATGAATATTTAGTATATAAAGCTTATATTCATAATTTCAGAGTTATAATTTTAAGGTTGTAAATTGTGTAAATTTAAGATATTATTTATGAATACATACTTATAATTACATTATAATAAGGAAGTGAATATCATGGATAACAAAAATTTAAAAATTGTTGTAACTGGAGATATATGCATAAATTCGCTGCAGTGGATAACAGAACCACAAAATAGTAAAGGTTTAAACTGGCAAACCCATTTAAACGTACATAGTATATTAAAATCAGGTGAATCTTTACTTTTAGCAAAACTTATATCATTAGCTGTAGATGCAGATGTACATTCACCTAAAATAGATGATATTGAAGCAAGCCTATCAAAAGATTTTCTACGTTCAATAGCTGAATTAGATCTTTTTCCTGCATATGCTGATGAAAAAAGTAATGACAAAGTATATAGAATAAAACGATTTTTGGGATTTACTGGTCCATCAAATGATACTCCAAAGCTGCTTTCCATAGATGATGATGATTCTAATGCTGATATAGTTGTAATAGATGATGAAAATAATGGTTTCAATTCTAATGAAGAATTTTGGCCTTCTGCATTAAAAACGCCTGAAAAATCTCCAATAGTTTTATATAAAATGAATAATCCTATTGGAACTAGTATCCTTTGGAAACAACTAGAAGAAGCTCATATTGAAAAAACTATAGTTATCATAAATGGAGATGATTTGCGTTCAAAGGGAGTTAATATAAGTAAAAGCCTTTCTTGGGAAAAAACAGCACAAGAATTTTTATGGCAGATTCACAATAATCCCAATCTTGCCTTTCTAGCTAATTGTCATCATCTTATAGTTCCTTTAGGCCTTGAAGGTGCTATTTATTATAGAGATGAAGGAATAAATGAAGCTTATCTATACTTTATCCCTTATGAATTTGAGGGAAGTTCTTTTAAAGATAATCAGGGTAAAATGTACGGTCTTACCTCTTGTTTTGCTGCTGGACTTGCTCGCAGTATTGCTTCAGGAATGTATAATAAGGAAGAACTATCTTCATTAATATCAGAAGGAATACGTGAAGGAATTGTTGCTGCACAAAAATATTTTGTAAGTGGCTTCGGAAAAAATGTTGAAGAATTTCAATTTCCTAATCCTTCAATATTCATTGAAGATGAAAATGTTTTTATATACAAGGATTTAATCCAAGATGTAAAAATACCTGATAAGGAAAACAGCAACTATTGGTATATCCTTAGCGATAAAAGTTCTGCTAATTTGGCTGAAATAGCCTATGATATAGTAAAAAATGGAGTGAAAAATGTACTTAATTCTATACCTATTGCACAATTTGGAAATTTACAAACTGTAGATAGAACAGAAATTGAAAGTTACAGAAGTATTAAAAACCTTATGTGTGAATATATTTCCAAAAAAAATGTTGTTAGACCTCTTTCTATATCTGTCTTTGGAACTCCAGGTTCAGGAAAGTCCTTTGGTATAACAGAAGTAGCTGATAGTATTGCACCAGAATTAATTGAAAAATTAGATTTCAACTTATCTCAATTTAGAACCCCACTGGACTTAATCAGTGCTTTTCATAAAATGAGAGACTTTTCATTAAAGGGTAAGATTCCACTAGTATTCTTTGATGAATTTGATTCTGCTTTTGAAGGAAAATTAGGTTGGCTAAAATACTTTTTGGCACCTATGCAGGATGGCATATTCAGGGATGGGGATTCCGTTCATCCTATAGGAAAAGCTATTTTTGTATTTGCTGGAGGAACAAGCAGTACTTTTAAGGAATTTATTGGCGAAGATATAAAGGAAGAAACTGAAAAGAAAAAATTCTTTATAGATTTTAAAGGTGCAAAAGGACCTGATTTTACAAGTAGATTAAGAGGATATGTAAATATTTTAGGTCCAAATCAAACAAATGAAAAGGATCAATTGTTTATAATTAGAAGAGCAATGCTTCTACGTTCACTGCTTGAAAGAAAAGTTCCTCACCTTATAAATGATAATGGAGAAGCCCAAATTGATAATGGTGTATTAAGAGCTTTACTAAAGATTAAAAGGTATAAACATGAATCAAGGTCCATGGAAGCAATACTGGAAATGAGCATGTTAACTAATGCTAAAACTTGGGAACAATGTGACTTACCTTCTAAAGAACAACTTAAATTACACGTAGATGAAGAACAATTTTTAAGGCACTTAATGCAAGATGCTTTTTATGGAGAAAAAATTGAAAATCTTGCAATAGCTATTCACAATAAATATAGAATGCTTAATGAAAAGAATACAAATATGGATCTTATAGATTTCCTTGTGCCATGGGAAGAACTTAGTGAAGAACTTAGAAATTCTAATCGTGAGCAAGCTATGCATATTCCAAATTCACTGCTTAAAATCAACTATGACATTATATCTGTTAAGAAAAGTCCAGGATATATTCAATTTACAGAAAGCGAATTAGAAATTTTAGCAAAGGATGAACATAAACGCTGGTGTCGTTATAGAAAAAGAAATGGATGGAAATATGGAGAAGTTAAAGATAATAAGGAAAAAACTGACCCGGCTCTTGTCTCTTGGAATAATTTATCACAAGAGAGAAAAAACAAAGTATATCAAATGGTTAATATTTGGCCAGAAATATTGGCAAAATCAAATTTCAAATTAGAAAGATTAAAATTTTTATCCAACTCCAATACCAGTGTTTAAGCATTTTTTTAAGATTTTATGAAAAGTTAAGTGATAGTATTATTATACATTTAGGCAATTGACTAAATTGTGATAAGGACTAAATGCGTTGGTTTTAAAATTTGTATTTTATATATCAACGCATTTAATATTTATGAATACATATCAATATTCTAGATTTATAAAACAACTTATATTTTAGCCTGTAGCAATATGATCATATCCAGCAGTTATTGTATCTTCAACAGATTCATTACTATATTCCTTGCATAATAATGCTCTAATATATCCTCTATCCTTATTTGTTGATTCAATGTAAAATCCCCTACCATAATAGAATCTAACAAGTGATAACATTCTAGAAGCAGTATGAAGATATAAATTTGTAACTCCTGCTTCCTTCATTTCAGTATCCACTGCATTCATCAATATTTTCCCTATACCTCTATTTTGAAAGTCTTCTTTAACAGCAAATCTACTTAGATAAGCAGTTTTATCTGACTTTATTTCAACTCTTACACTTCCAACAAGAGCTCCATCTACAATTCCTACAAGCATAACCTTATTTTCTATTTCTTTTTCTAAGCTTTCATAACTTTCATTAAGCGGACTAACAAGATCTGTTATTCCTGCCCTTTCTGCATACATTTTAAAAGCTTCCTTAGACACCTCTTTTATTTGAGGAACATCCTCAAAAGTAGCTCTTCTAACTACAAAGGCCATATTTTTCATCGATCTACCCCCAATTCATATTTGTTAAAATAAAAAAATCAACCACCATATGTGGTTATACTTATAATTCATTTATGTATAATTATACAATTGTATGATTAAAAATTCAATATTTATTTGTAAAAAATTTTAAATTAACTTTCAAATTTTAAAAATAATACGACGCAACTTTCAACCAAATAAGTTACGCCGCATTATGCTTATATCAAATTAAAAATTTTCCATATAAAAAATTAAGTTTCTAATTTCTATTTAAGCTGTACAAGTATTTTATATCAAGTTCCACAAAAGGTTCTATAAGCACAATTTTTTTTCTTAGGAAGCTTAGCATATTCATCCTGCTTTGCAGAGTATTCAAATGGATTTGAAAGAACATCATTAAGTTTTTCCATTATACTATAGTCTCCATTTACTGCAGCTTCTAATGCTTCTTCTACCCTATGATTTCGTGGAATTATTGCAGGATTGCTGCTTTTCATTAACTCATATGAGGATTCCTTTGGCTCCTTTTGTCTCTCCAGCCTTGTCTGCCACATTTCATGCCACTTAACAAATTCTTCAGTATCAAATATCATCATATCATCCGATTTATTAAGAGTTAATGCACGGAATGTATTTGTATAGTCTGCACCATATTTCTCCATTATACTAAGTAGTTTTCCAATAAGGGCTTCATCCTCTATTTCTATATTAAATATTCCAAGTTTTGCCCTCATTCCTGTTATCCAATTATCATGATACAAATCATCAAAACTTGAAACAGCATCCTTTGCTAATTTTACAGCTAGCTCCTCATTATCACTAATGAGTGGAAGTAATGCTTCAGCCAATCTAGATAGATTCCACGCAGCAATATTAGGCTGATTACCATAGGAATATCTTCCATAAACGTCAATGGAACTAAATACTGTTTCTGGATTATAGCTATCCATAAAAGCACAAGGTCCATAATCAATAGTTTCTCCACTAATAGTCATATTATCTGTATTCATAACTCCATGGATAAAGCCAACTAACTGCCATTTAGCAATTAACGAAGCCTGACGTCTAATTATTTCATCAAGCATAGAAAGATAACGGTCTTCGTCATTGTGAATTTCTGAAAAATGTCTTTTTAATGTATAATCAGCTAGTGCTCTAAGTTCCTCTACACTGCACCAGTTTGAAGCATATTGAAAAGTACCTACGCGCAAGTGACTAGCAGCTACACGTGTAAGAATTGCACCAATCTCTTCTTTTTCACGAAATACTGTTTCACCAGTTGTAACTACTGCTAAACTTCGAGTTGTGGGAATATTAAGTCCATACATTGCTTCACTTATAATATATTCTCTAAGCATAGGTCCAAGTGCTGCTCTGCCATCTCCTCCACGAGAATACGGTGTTCTACCTGAGCCTTTAAGCTGAATATCAAATCGTTGTCCTTTTGGGGTAATTTGTTCACCAAGCAGCAAGGCCCGGCCATCTCCCAGCATAGTAAAATGTCCAAATTGATGTCCTGCATAAGCTTGAGCAATGGGTACAGCTCCTTCAGGAATTTCATTTCCGGCAAATATGGCTGTACCATCATTATCTTTCAGTTCTTCAAAGTTAAATCCCAAAGACTTTGCAAGTGGATGATTGAGAATGATTAACTTTGGTGAAGATACAGGGTTTGGATTAAGTCTTGTAAAAAATGATTGTGGCAATTGTGCATAACTATTGTCTAAGTTCCATCCTGCTTTTACTGCTGTTTTCGTCTCTGTTATCATATCTCTCTTTTCCTCCTATCCTTATTGATGGCTACCTTAAGATTTATTGATATAAAAATAGTGAAGCTATTTTTAGTGTCTTCTTCTTCTAATCTTATTATGCGTTTATGAATTTTATTTTCTTTAGCAATTTTGTACTTTACTTTATATGAAAAAACTGTATTTTTAATATATAAAATTCTCACAATGACAACATTGGAACATACATCAAATTTATTCTTACATCTTTCATAAATTTCTATCTGTGTTTAAGAATAGATGATTATGTTATAATAAAGAAAAAAGTTCTTATACTGCTATACTAAACATTTTTTCAATACTTAAAACTTTGTTAGTCTCATATCTCTTAAATGAATCATGTAAAAGGAGGTTTTGATTGTGTTAATAGACCCATTAAAATCTTATAAATAAGCTTAAAGTAGGTGTCAAATTTGAAAAAATCAAAAATTTTAATTGTAGAAGATGATGAAGAAATAAACAATTTAATTTTTCATACTTTAAAAAAGGAAGGCTATGATATAGTTCAATTTTTTGATGGCAAAGAAGCTGTTGAAAAATATAATAATTCCTTTAATCTAGTAATACTGGATTTAATGCTTCCTTACGTTGATGGAATAGAAGTACTTAGACAAATTAGAACTGTTAATAATGCTCCAGTTATTATCCTTTCAGCTAAGGATGAAGAAACAGATAGAATTATCGGACTAGGTATGGGTGCTGATGATTATATGGTTAAACCTTTTTCAACAAGAGAATTAGTTGCAAGAATTAAAGCTCAACTTAGAAGATACGTTTATTACAATGAAGATAAACATAATTCTGTTCTAACCTATGATAAATTGAAATTAGATACTTCAAATTATAAAGTATTTAAAGAAAATAAAGAATTAAATTTAACCCACATAGAATTTGAACTTTTAAAATTCTTTCTTGAAAATCCTGATAGAGTATTTACTAAAGCTCAAATATTTAATAATGTTTGGAAGAATGAATATGTAAATGATGATAATACTGTAATGGTACATATAAAGAGATTAAGAAATAAAATTGAGGACAACCTTAATGATCCTAAATACATAGTCACTGTATGGGGAATTGGTTATAAGCTTGGTGAATAAAATGAAGTTATTGGTATATATTTTGAGTATTATAATAATCTTTCTTATAATTTTAATAGTATCACTGATTAAAAAAATAAACTACATAAGTAAAACAGTAGATGAAGTTGTACAAGGAAACTTTAATCAGAGAATAAGATTTCAAAATCACATGAAGCCTGTGAATATATTATGCATAAAATTAAATGGCCTAATAATAAAAATGCAAAAGATATTTGAAAAGAATAAAGTAAATGAAGATTCAATAAAAAAAATGATATCTAACATATCACATGATCTTAGAACTCCATTAACCTCAATGCTTGGATATATAGAACTTGTGCTTAATGATACTACATTAAGTGAAGAAGAAAAAAGAAAATATATAGAAATAGTCTACAATAAGGGCAATCACTTATATAGTCTTATGGAAGAGTTTTTTCAAGTTTCCAAGCTTGAATCTAAAGATGTTAAATTGGATATAAGAAAAGTAAATATATCTGAAATTGTAAGGCAAAATATAATATCATTTTTTAATGAATTAAAGAAACGTAATATGGAGCCACAAATAAGTATTCCTGAAGAAGATATATATGCTTTTGGAGATGAAAAAGCAGTAAATAGGATACTAAATAATCTTATAAATAATTCTTTAAAATATGGATCTGAAGGTACCATAATAGGAGTTAATTTAACTTGCGATAAGAACAATGTTTTTATATCTGTATGGGATAATGGCATAGGGATACCTAAAGAAGAAATAGATTATGTATTTGATAGGCTATATACTGTTGAAAAGTCAAGAAAATTAAATTTGAAAAGCAGCGGATTGGGACTTACCATAGTTAAAAAATTAGTAGAGGCCCTAGGAGGAACCATTTCTGTAAGTAGTATACCCTTTGAAAAAACAGCTTTTACATTTACATTGTCTAAATTTTCAAATAAAAGATAAGGTAAAACATATTTGTTTTACCTTATTTTTTAAATTTAAGAAAATTGTAAGAACTGTGTAAAAGCCATGTAAGGATTATGTTGTATATTATAAGTATGGAGCAGTGATAACTTCACTGAACTAAAATTTAAATAAGCGGCAGCAAAAATATTTCTGCTATCATAGGAGGATGACATGGAAAGTATTCTTAAAACTTATAACTTAACTAAAGAATTTAAAAACTTTTCTGCAGTTAAAAATTTAAATATGACTATTAATCAAGGTGATATATATGGCTTCCTTGGTGAAAATGGTGCAGGCAAAACCACTACCATAAGAATGATTATGGGACTTATAAAAACAACTTCTGGAGAAATAGAACTATTTTCAGAAAAAGCTTCAAGTAAAAATAGAAGACTTCTTCAAAGAGTAGGATCTATGATAGAATATCCAGGCTTTTATCCAAACCTGACAGCTAAAGAAAATTTAGAAATACACAGACGAATGATGGGTATGCAAGAGAAAGATTGTATAGTAGATTCTTTAAAAATAGTAGGAATAGAAGATGTAAAAGACAAGAAGGTAAAACAATTTTCCCTTGGTATGAAACAAAGGCTTGGGATAGCTAGAGCTCTCCTACATCATCCTGAATTTTTAATATTAGACGAGCCTACCAATGGTCTTGATCCTATGGGAATAAAGGAAATTAGAGAATTAATTATTGATTTATCACATAAACAAGGTATTACTTTTTTAATATCCAGCCATATATTAAGTGAAATTCAGCAAATGGCAAATAAGATTGGAATAATTCATAAAGGTGAACTTTTAGAAGAAATACCTTATGATGAGTTACAAAAAAGGAACAGGCATTATATAAATATTAGGGTGAACGATGACAAGAAAGCTTCCTTTCTTTTAGAACAAAAATTGGATATAAAAGATTATGTTATATGGGAAAAAAATAACTTAAGAATTTATGAAAAACTTCAAGAAGCTTCAAATATAAATAAAATATTGGTTTCAAACAATCTATTTGTAGATGAGATATGTTTAAAAGCAGACAGCTTAGAAGATTACTTTTTAAGACTTACAGGAGGAAATTAAATGTTTAATATAATATACTCTGAATTTTTAAAGCTAAAAAAATCCTATTTGTTTACTACAGCAGTAATTGCTTCAGTTTTTTTACCTGCAATTGCATTTATTGTGTCACTTTCAAATGATTATAGTGGTATTACAAGTGTTTTAAAATATACATTTATTAAAGATTACAGAGCCAATATAGAAGTCAATTGTTTTTGCTTTTTATATACAGTTTTATTCTCTTTGATTGCCGGATATATCTTTTCCAGGGAGTTTGCTGATAAAACAGATAATGTAATATATACTTACCCAATTAGCAGAACAAAAATATTTATAGGCAAATTAGTAACCTTATATATAATAATTTCATTTATATATGTTGTTCAATTCTTAGCTATGTATTTAAGTTTATGTATAGCCTGGCATGAGTTTCCTTCCAATAACTTTATTATTACAGATATGAAGGTCAACGTATGCTCATTACTAATGCAATTTATATTGATGCCTATCCCTATATTAATTGCCAATATAACAAAAAATACTATTTTTCCAGTAGTGTATGGGGTATTGGGAGCCCTTTCTTGTATGTGTACTATAGCTGTAGGTTCTATGTATTCAGCTATTTATATGCAGTTTTCTCCTTTAATGCTTCCTGTAATACCTATGTATTATTTTCATGCAGGAGACCCTATAGATTTTGTGTTAATTAGCATTAGCGCTGTGTTTACCTTTGGTATATTTATGTTTTTATCTGTTTACCATTTCAATAAGATGGATCTCAATTAAGTTTAGCGGAGGAATTTAAATGTTAAATATAATATATTCAGAATTTTTAAAGTTAAAAAAATCCTATATTTCATCTATAGTATTAATTAGTGGAATGATTATGAGTATACTTATGATAATTGGAAATTTAGTTGCAGGTATAAGTATGTCCTTTGAAAAATTTGCATGTAATATAGAACAGATGAATCTTATAATATTAAACCCAGTTTTATTTTCTTTGATAGCAGGGTACGTACTTTCTAGAGAATTTACAGATAAAACTGCCAACATATTATATTCCTATCCCATTAGTAGAATAAAACTCTTTATATCAAAATTAATTACAATATATGTCTTGATTTTTATGGTTTATTTCATTCAAGGTATATCTACAAGTTTAAGTTATTACATAGCAAATGGAATAGTACCTTCATATGCTCCTATAATGAATTATATAAAAGCTAATATAGTTTCTATGCTATTTCAATTTTTATTAATTCCAATTCCAATATTAATTGCAAATACCACTAAAAATATCATAATGCCAACAGTGTATGGTATATTAAGCTTCATCACAACAGGCTTTATGGGAAGTAATTTCGCTTATGCTGACTATATTCCTTTAATGGCACCTTATGTTTCCACACAATATTTTTATTTTAATAAAGATATTAATCTTAATCATATTATATTTTCTAGTACTTTATTTTTTATTCTATTTATGCCAATTTGTATCTATGAATTCAATAAGAAAGAGATAAATTAGATTTTTCATATAAAAAGGAGTTCAACAATGAGTAAATTTATAAAAATTAGTTTTTGTTTTGTTTTAATTTTTTCAATTATATTTTCCACTGGCTGTGAATCACAATATTTAGGTGGAGATAGAAATGCTAAGTGGAAAAAAGATTTAAGCTATTTAGAAGAAGCTCTTCCTAAAAAACATGCAAATTTATTTTTTAAAACCAGTAAAGAGCAATTTCATAATGATATAAGCAACTTGAAAAACTCTGTAGATAAATCAAATGATGATGAGATTGTAGCTGGGATTTATAAGATAATGGCGTCTATTGGTGATGCTCATTCCTCTGCCTATAAAGAATTTTCTAAAATATATCCTGTACAATTTTATTACTTTAAGGATGGAATATATGTAATTAATACCACTAGTCAATATAAAGAAGCTCTTTACTCAAAGCTTGTGAAGATTAACGGAATAGATATAGAAAAAGTTAAACAAGCAATTATTCCTTTAATTGTTGCTGAAAATGAAGGGATGATTAAAAAAGGTATACCTAAATATTTATCAAATCCTGAAATTCTTCATGGAATTAAAATTACTAAAGATACAGAAAAAGCAGTATTTACCTTTGAAAATGATAAGGGAGAAAGCTTTGATATTAATATAAAATCTGTAGATAGAGGCAAAGGTGACAATCTAATTGTAAATCAATCTCCTGACAGCTCTTATCCTTTATATATGCAAAAAACAGAGTTAAATTATTGGTACAAGTATTTAGATAAAGAAAAAACTTTATATTTCAAATACAATAAATGTAATCCAGACGAAGATGAAAAGGCTCCTAAAATAGAAGATTTTATAACTGATATGTTAAAGTTTATTGACAAGCATCCTGTAGATAAATTTGTAATTGATATGAGAACTAATGGAGGCGGCAGTGATAAATACATAGTTCCTATTATAGATAAATTAAAAAATAGCAAGTTGAACAATAAAAATAGTTTATTTGTTATAGTTGGAAGAGATACCTTTTCTGCAGCGATGGTTGACACAGTTCTTTTAAAGAAACAAACTAATGCAACATTTGTAGGTGAATCTACTAGTGCTAAGCCTAGTCATTATGGTGCTGTGAAACATCTTACTCTTCCTAATTCAAAAATAGAGGTAGGATATTCTACACAGTTTAATGAAGCTGATGACAACGACTCAGAAGGCAGCTTGGATGATAAACTAAATACTTTTATGCCAGATAAAATAATTGAAATATCTATAAATGATTATGTAAATAAGAAAGATCCTATTTTAGATTATATATTGAATTTATAATAATTTTAAAGATATTCTCCAAAATTAAACAATAGTTTCTACTGGAATAATGTTCCTATTCATTGAAAATCGTACAATAAAATGGAAAGTGACTTTCCAAAAGCTTGATATGGATATTTTTAAAGAAGGGTCTAGCGTATCTGAAACTACTATTGCTGTAAGGGCAATGAATGAGGGAAAAATTTTGAATGAAAAAGTACCAAGAGAAAAATATGGACAAAGATTGATTACTATTACAATACCACTTATTGTTGTAGCTAATGAAATTAGACAACTATCCACACAATCAAAAGAAACTGTACCTCAAATTAAAGTATTAACTGAAGAGATAAAAAATAAAATGAATGAGATTAATAAAGAAAGTAGCGAATCCCTAGCAGCAAGTCAAGAACAAGCTTCTGCTACAGAAGAAATTTCTGCTAGTATTGAAGAATTATCAGCCATGGCGAATTAGTTGGAAAATATTGTAAAAGACTTATAAAGCAAAAATATTGCGCCATAAGAGTACAGTAGAAGTTTGAATTTTAACTTTTACTCCGTGATATATGATAAAAGTTAAAATTCAAACTAGTCACTTCGCTTACATGTGCTTGTGTCACAATATTTTTAAACTGTAAAAGTTGAGTGATTTATCTTTTAT
Source organism: Clostridium sp. JS66 (assembly GCF_033561535.1). Lineage (NCBI taxonomy): Bacteria > Bacillati > Bacillota > Clostridia > Eubacteriales > Clostridiaceae > Clostridium > Clostridium sp. JS66. Next base: position 3,592,087 of record NZ_CP131467.1, read on the forward strand.
GCTATTTTACACTTTCCATAATTATATCTTCATACCTAACTATTCCAAGAGGATTAACTCTTACACCTATAATTCCATCTCTAAAAACATATCCTACCTGAGGATGATATAAAAATATCCAAGGAGCATCCTTTACTATTATCTTCTGCAAATCTTTATATATTTCCATTCTCTTATGAGGATTTACCATTTTTTTAGCTTTATTCATCATACTTGTCACCTCTGAATTATTATATCCAGTGAAATCTGTAACATTTGTTGGATTAAACATTGGTTGAAGAAAATTATCCATATCTCCAGTATCTGAAATCCACCTACTTAAAAATAAATCACATTTACTAATTGATTCAGGTTTCAAATACTTATCTGGACTTACCTTCCCTAAAACACATTCAACTCCTATGTTTTCTAAATCGCTTATAATAAATTGCGTTATTTCATTGAAGGTAGATTCACTACTTTCATCTCTAATCAAAACCCTAAGCTTTATATTTCCTATTAGTCCATGCTTTTTATTTAAAATTTCCCTTGCTAATGCAGGATTATATGTTAAATCTTTTAAATATCCATTGTCGATCATGTTAGGAGGCATAGGTCCTCTTGCCTCTTCTCCAAGTCCACCTAAAACTTCATCAATGATTTTCTTCTTGTTAACTGCTAAGTTAAAAGCATACCTAATTTCATTATCCTTTGCAAAAATAGAATTGGACTTCAAATTAAATCCAGCATAATAAGTTCCCATAACACTTTTATACTTTATGTTTAAAATTTTAGCAGCCGATAATTCCTCTATCTGTTTCTTATTATCTACTGTTATAAAATCACATTCTTTGTTAACAAAACTACCAGTAGCTTGTCCCCCTTCAAATTCTACAATAATTTTATCTACATATGCCGCTCCACCAAAGTAATCTTTAAATGCAGTTAGTGTACATTTATCTTTTTCTTTGTTTTCTATTATGTATGGTCCACAACCTACCAATTGTCCTTTTTCAAGATCTTCTTTAGACAATATACAACAAATATACTGTCCTAAATTAAGTAGAAATCCACTATATGGAGATGTTAGTTTAATGGAAATTCTATATTTATCAAGTATTTTTATTCCTTTTACTTCTTTTGATAGTCCTTTTGAATATTCTTCAGAACCTTCAATTTGTTCTAAGAACCAAGCATTAGGCGATTTTAATGAAGGACTTAACAATCTTTCATAAGAATACTTTACATCCTCAGCAGTTATTTCTCTTCCATTATGAAACTTAGCACCTTTCCTTAAATTGAATATCCAAGTTAAGTTATCCTCTTCAACATACCAACTCTTAGCAACTCCTGGGGTAATCTCACCTGTTGAACTAATCAATAATAATCCACCATGGACATTATATAAAATTTGACCACTTTGTGCATCAAAAGCTAATTGAGGATCATATCCTAGCGGAGCTTCACTCAAAAAAGTTTTAATTACTGATTCATTTTTATCTTCTCCTTGAATTTTTTCAAGAAGCTTAGTTGATATACTTTGAAGATCTTTTGCAACATTTGAAAGAATATTTAAAGTAGTTTTTGTATACTGAGTATTTAATGTGGTAGTTTCTATCATTTCCATAACTTTTTCGGAAGTTTTGTTCATTTCTTCTGTTGAAATGATAATACTCTCCAAGCTTTCTGTTTGTTTTGAAATGGCAGTATTAATTTCTTCTGTTACATTACTAGTAGTGCTAACAGCATTTATTATATTATTGAATACTTCCTTAGTATTATTTGCAATTTCATTTCCGTCCTGTACCTTACCCATACTTTTATCCATGGCATTTATAGTTTTATCTATGCTCAAATTTATTTCATTAATTGTACTTGAAATCTGCTCTGCTGATTCTGAACTTCTTTGAGCCAGCTCTTTAACCTCTTTGGCAACTACTGCAAAGCCTTTACCAGCTTCTCCAGCTCTTGCTGCTTCAATAGATGCATTTAAAGATAATAAATTTGTGTTGTCCGCTATGTCTTTTATAATTGTGAGCATTTCATTTATGTGCTTTGCCTTTAAGCTTAATTCATTTACAACTTCTTTAACAGCTTTAACAGATATCCCAATATCACCCATAGCTTGTATAGAATTATCCACAGCCTTGCTGCCTTCTCTAGCTATTCCCATTGTTTTTTCTGCTATTTGTTTTGAATTTTCAGTACTTGCAAAAACTTCTTCTGCCAAAGCTGAATAATTATTTACTTCATTCACAACTTTTTCTATAGATTCCATTTGTACTTCTACATTTTCCCCAATATTTTGTGTTAACGATATCAAATTTTCAGTTGCAAAATCAGTTTCCTTAATTTTTTCACTTATTCTTGTTACTATACATTGTTGGTTACGTTTTAAAAGACTTAATTCATTTGTTTTTTTAATATTAATGATATTTTTTTCATTAGAAGCTTGTTCAATATCATGTTCTGTCAATTTCCATTTATTTTTCATCCATTCTAACATTATGTTTCCCTCCGTTTGCCAATGTTAAATTAAAAGATACATGAAAATTATACCACAGAATCAGGCAAAATATACAGTATGTATTCCATATTTTAATGAAATAAACCATTTTTTGTAATATATGTGTACATTCTTAACAAAATGAGGATATTACTCTTCTTTCTTTATTAATATTACACAATTGTATATGAAAATTCATTCAAATGCTAATTTTATATTCTTTAACTCCTCTTTACCAAAAGAGTTTTAAATTCCTACTAAATAAAAAATAAGCCTGCTTATATAACAGACTTACACAAAAATCATTTAATAAATTCCATTAATTTATCTATAAAAAGCATTTCATATTATTCATATCTTAAAGCTTCAATAGGATCCAACCTTGCTGCTTTGGTTGCTGGATATAATCCAAAGAATATTCCAATTGCCGATGAAAATGAAAATGCTATTAGTATTATCCCTATGGATATTGGAATATGTATTTTTAAGAAGGCTCCAACAATCTTACCTGTAGTTATACCAAAAATGGTACCAATTATTCCTCCTATAAGACATAGGATTATAGATTCCATAAGAAATTGTACTTTTATATCACGTGTTTTTGCTCCAATTGCTTTTCTTATACCAATTTCTCTAGTTCTTTCCGTTACAGATACAAGCATTATATTCATAACACCAATTCCACCTACTAAGAGTGATATAGCTGCAATAGCACCAAGTATAGTTGTTATAACACTTAGCCCTTTGGTTACAGCTTCAAGTCCTTTAAATCCATTTTCAGCTACATATATACCTTTACTTTGATGTTTACTTTCAAGAATTCTTATTATACTAGAGCTTATCGCATCTGCTTTACTCATATCTGATAACATTACTGACATATAACTAATATTAGTATTTGTAATCAACCTATCTGCTGTTGTTATAGGTATGAATACTCCACCGAGAGCATTATCTGATGCTTCTCCCAAATTTGCATTAGGATCTTTATATACACCAACTATATGAAAATTTACTTCTCCATTATCCGATGTCAGCTCAATATCCTCCCCAATTGCATTATCAGTTCCACGAAATAACTTTCCAGCTGTCTTTTCATCTATAATTGCTGCACTAGATCTTGCATCTACATCATGTTGATTTAAAAATCTTCCACTGATCATTTTTATGCCTGAAAGCTTGTCATACCCTTGTGTTGATGCTACAATCTCTGCATGCCTAGATTTATTCTGAACCTTCAAATTTCCACTACCTGAAAGCATTGGAACTACCTGTGTAACTTCAGGTATCTTATCCTTTATAAGATCAATATCATCCATAGTAAAGTAGTCCTTCCTTTCTATGGATTTATCTGAAGATTGATTTAAACGCACATTAACTACATTACTACCTACCCCCTGAAATTCCCCTGCAATATATTCTTTTGCTCCAGCACCTATAGAAACTATAGTTATTACAGAAGATATTCCTATTATTATTCCAAGCATAGTTAGCAAAGATCTTAATTTATTCGACTTTATACTCTGCAGTGCAGATTTAAAGCCTTCTTCTACATTCATTAGTTTTGCCCCCCAACTATAGTCCTATTTGCAACTAAACTATCAGAAATTATAGTTCCATCTTTAAAAACTACATTTCTTTTTGTGTGCATAGCTATATCAGGTTCATGTGTAACCATAACAATAGTTACACCTTCATCATTCAAGCTTTGAAAAATACCCATTATTTCTTCACTTGAAACACTATCTAAATTTCCAGTAGGTTCATCTGCAAGTATTATAGAAGGATTATTAACTAAAGCCCTTGCAATGGCAACCCTCTGTTTTTGTCCCCCTGACATTTCATTAGGTTTGTGCTGAATTCTGTTAGATAATCCAACCCTATCTAATGCTATTTTTGCTTTCTTTTCTCTTTCATGCTTAGGTATTCCTGCATACATCATTGGAAGTTCAACATTTTCCATAGCTGTAAGTTTGGGAAGTAAATTAAAAGCTTGAAATACAAATCCTATTTTTTTATTTCTTATTTCAGCTAAGCTATTGTCATCTAGTGAAGACACATCCACATCTTCTAAGTAATACTTTCCCTCTGTAAGTTTGTCCAAACATCCAAGAACATTCATAAGAGTAGACTTTCCAGACCCAGAAGCACCCATTATAGCTACATATTCTTCTTTTTCAATTTGTAAATTAATTTCCTTTAAAGCTCTAAGTTTTATTGATCCAGTATCATACACTTTAACTAAATTCTCCAATTTAATTATCACTTATTGGTCCCTCCTGTTTGGGCCTTTGAAGCATCTTTTACAATTTCACCATCTTTAAGTGAATCGGAAGGATTAGTTACATATTTTTCTCCCTGTGCAAGACCGCTTATAATTTCTACTGCATCATCAGTTTCAATTCCAGTTCTTATATATTTTTTTGAAACTTTGTTTTCAGAATTTACTATGTAAACATACTTTCTTTTTGTAGCCTTATCTTGTTTTATACTATCTACACCCATAACAATTGCATTTTGTTTTTCATTAAATACAACTTCTACATCAGCCTTATATCCTGATTTTATACTGTCACCTGTACCTGCACCATCAAGAGTTACTATAACATTTACCTTAGCTTCCTGCTGTGCATTTTTATCATCCATCTTTGTTTGGGCTATTTGACCAACATCTGTAACAGAACCAATATACTTCATTTTGTCATTTCCTTTTATTTTAACAATAGCCTTTTGTCCCTTTGAAACCTTCATAGCATCATATTGACTCATATCTATAGAAACTTTATACTTTGAATTATCATCTACTATTATCTTATCACCTGTTTGTGGAACTTGGCCTTCTTTTGCATCAACTTTTACCACTTTTCCATCTACACCAGATTTTATATCACATTGAGCTATTTTTTCATTTAAGCTATCAATTTGGGCTCTTATAGAACTTGTTGAAATTGACCCACTACCATTTTTTGCTTGTCCTCCTGGAACTTGTGTCATTGTACTTTGAGCATTGCTTAAATCTGCTTGTACTTTATTTAATTCATTTTTATAATCAGATGAATCCATTTGAACCAAGACATCATCCTTTTTTACATCTTGTCCTTCTGTTACTAATACTTTTGACACCTTTTGAGTATTACCCAAAGTTATTTCATTTCTATAATTAGGTTGTATAGTTCCAGAAACCACAGTACTTTGAGCTATATTTTTCTTGATAACCTTAGATATACTCACGCTTTTTATTTGAGATTTTTGAGCCTTTGAATAAGAAGATATTCCTATTATTACAATTATAATTAGAACAACTGATATAATTCCTAATTTCTTCTTATTCTTTATAAATTTAAACTTAGATTTCATTTTTCTTTTTCCTCACCTTTCTAAATATAATATGCAAATCATTTAAAAATACAATACATCTTCATTATAACAATTATTACAAAATTATTCACCTTTTCTCATAAGTTGTATAAATAAACATAAAGCTGACATTATATAAAATGCAATGTCAGCTTGTCTATTATGGAAACTTAATGACAGTGCCTTTAAGTTAAACCCGTAATAACATTGAAAATTGAACAATAATTGAAAGAATATAAATTATAAAAACTATTATTGCAGCTTTCTTAATCTTCATCTTAAATACAACTGAAGTTCCTATTGCCGCTAATATACTGCTCCATATATAGAAAAAATTTATAGATGAAAATAACTTATAAATAGTACTTTTTGTATCCACTGACGAGCTCAAAAACAATGCAAAGCTTGTGGAAACATTCTTCACATTTTGTGGTTCTGTAAACGCCATTATTACTGCAGATAAAATTAATCCTATTAGCACTGGAACATAAGCTAAAAGATTTATGCAATATAAGTTTTTAAAATTTCCATTTTCTTTTGTAATAGATGCAGCAAGTTTAATTAATGCACTTGATATCAATGCCACTAAAGCTGGCATAATTAATGCTCCAACTATTCCAGAAATTACAACTACCATTTTTATCATTGGAAGTGCAGCTTGAGAAACATTTGTCATTTCTTGAGTACTTGAAATAGTATAACTTATAAGTTTAGGCAGCTCTACTATAGTAACAATTAATTGAATAAACGTTATGGGGATTAAGTATCTCCACACTTTTGGATTTTGGTTAACTTTCTCCATTGTTTCTTTTGGCGATATTACAACACCAATAAGAGTTTTTAAAATTCCATCTTTACTTTCTTTTGACATTAATTCTCCTCCTAATTTGAAATAATTCAGTTTTATACAGGCATTAGCTATTTATATTTATTATGTGAATGCTTGTAAATTTTGTATTTATACTGTGCATATCTATTATATACAGTATAAGCACAAAAATCAACTAACTTATCCATAAAAGTAAGACAAAACTATTTATGGAAAAATATAATATCAATACACCTTATTCTAATAATTATGCTTCTTTAAATCTTTTTATTTACTTTATCAAATTTAATTTCACTTTTTTGATAAAATCTTGATTTTTATTTGATATTCTTATTTTGCAAACAAGAAAGCAGTTGTTTAACTGACTATCAACTTTATTATACGAGGAGCGTTAATTATGCAAGAAAATTATCTATTACAAACTGAAAAATTAACAAAAAAATTTAAAAAGGAATATTCGGTAAATTCTCTTTCCATTTCAATTCCTAAAAATCACATTTATGGATTGTTAGGTGCTAATGGAGCTGGAAAATCTACCACACTAAAAATGATAACAGGATTGTTAAAACCCACTTCAGGTGAAATTATATTTGATGGCCACAAGTGGAATCGTGATGATTTAAAAGATATTGGTGCTTTAATTGAACAGCCACCTATTTATGGAAACTTAACTGCAAAGGAAAATTTAAAAGTTCATACTACTCTTTTAGGATTACCAGATAAGCGTATCCGTGAAGTATTAAAAATTGTAGATTTGACAGATACTGGTGATAAACAAGCTAAAAATTTCTCTATGGGAATGAAACAGCGTTTAGGTATTGCTATTGCAATTTTAAACCATCCAAAATTATTGATTTTAGATGAACCTACTAATGGCTTAGATCCTATAGGAATTCAAGACTTGCGAAAATTAATAAAGTCTTTTCCAGAGCAAGGAATTACCGTAATTTTATCAAGTCACATCTTAGCTGAAGTAGAACAGGTTATAGACTATGTGGGAATTATGAGTCATGGTATTTTAGGCTACCAAGGCAAAATCAATCCTGGTGAAGATTTAGAGGCCTTATTCATGGATGTTGAACACGAAACTAGAAAAAAGAGAGGAATTATATAATGATTAAATACTTAATTGCTGAAAATTTAAAAACAAAAAAAACTATACTTCGTAAATTATTAATTTCTATACCTATATTATGTGTAAGTCTTGCTCTTATTTTTGACTTTTTAGGTTTTGGATATTTTACTAGTAAATCTGCTTTTACTTCACTAAACCATTGGTCATTATCCTGGATGCCACTTTTAATTGTTTTTCTTACAGGTATGTTTCATAAAATTGAACAAAACAGTACAGGCTATAAAACCATTCTTTCTTTTCCAATTGATTTAAAGAAAAGCTGGATAGCTAAAATTGCAATTTTATCATTTTTTACATTAATAGCTTCCCTCTTTTTAGGAATACTTATAGCCATATTAAATATTGCATTTACTAGTACAGAAGCAAGTGTTGTTCCATTTTATAATTGCTTCATAGCAATTATCATAAGCTGGATTACATCACTTTGGCAAATTCCATTATGCTTATGGTTAAGTAGAAAAATAAACTTTTTCATCTTATTAGTATTAACTTATGGTGCTAATTTGGAACTTGGTGCAAGCAGAGCTCCCTCTTCTTTATGGTGGTTGTTCCCATGGAGTATACCTCTTAGATTACAATGTCCATTACTTCACATGCACCCTAATTGTTTACCGCTAGATTCAAACAGCCCATTATTAAATTCTTCAGTTATTCCAGTTGGAATTGCATTAAGTATTTTGTTGTTTTTTATATTAGTCCTTATTACAAGTTATTCATTTAGTAAAAGTGAGGTATGTTAGTATGATTGCATTTTGGCATAGTTATAAAGCAGAATTTTTAAAAAATAAACATGGTGTTTTTCTATGGACACATATTATATTGCCTTTCCTATTAGTTATTTTTATGACTTTTTATAGATTTGGAAAATTAAATGATTTAGCTTTATTTGATTATTTCTTTAAAGCAATTGGCTTCTTCTTTCCAATAATTTCTGCAGTTCTTTGCGGATTAATTGCAGATCAAGAAAAACAAGCTGGGCACTGCCAGATAATGCTCAGCAAACTGCCTCATAAGGCAACTACCTTCGTAAGTCAATTGTGTATGCTTCTTACTATGAGTTTAGCTTCTATCTATTTAGCAATTATAATATTTATAATATCAATGAAATGTATAATCCATATAAATAACATTAATTATCTCTTATATTTTAAAACAGGTTTTTTCATATTTTTAAGTGTTATTTTCCTTTACAGTTTATATTTAGCTTTGGCCTATCATTTTAGTACTGGAGTTTGTATTGTAACTGGATTTGCTGGTTTAATCATTGCTGCTTTAGCCTCTACAGGTCAAGGAGACGGTGTTTGGATGTTCTTGCCATGGGTATGGCCTATGCGAATTGTAAACTTTATACTTAAATTTCAATTTAAAGTTTCAGGAGAAGTACTGTCAGCTTATACCTATAGTGAACTAACTACAGGTTTAACCTTTATGACAGTAATGACAATTTGCTGTATTATCATTTATATTCTTTCATTTCATTTTTGGGAAGGTAGACAAAAGTAACTAAAATTTAGTAAAATAAACTCTATGTAGTTTCACTTAATATAAGCTAACCCGAAAGTTGAGTTATTAAATGTACAAGGATGTGAAAACATGGCAAAAATTTTAGCTGTAGACGATGATAAAAGAATTTTAAAATTAATAAAAAACGCTTTAGAAATTAATAATCATGAAGTAGTTACATTGCAAAATGCAGAAAATGCTCCTATAGAAAACTTTTGTGAATATGATTTGATTTTACTAGATGTAATGATGCCAGGAATAGATGGATTTAAACTTTGTGAAAAGATACGTAGTTCAGTAGATTCTCCAATTATTTTTTTAACAGCAAAAACAGAAGAATCTGCAATTGTTAAAGGTTTAACTCTTGGAGGCGATGATTATATATCCAAGCCTTTTGGAGTAATGGAGCTCAACGCCCGTGTTGAAGCATATCTTAGAAGACAAAATCGAGGAAAATCTACTAGGAAATTAATATATGAAAATATTACAATTGATTTTGATAAAAAGGAAATCAATATTGGTGGTAATCCTGTTAATTTCACTAAAAATGAATACAACATTTGTGAATATTTAGCATTGAATCGTGGAAAAGTATTTACAAAACAGGCAATTTTCGAATCAATCTATGATCTTGATAGTGATACTCAATTCTCAGTAATCACTGAATATATAAGATTAATTCGTAATAAATTTAAGAAATTTGATTGCTCTCCTATTGAAACAGTTTGGGGGGTTGGATACATGTGGAAATAAAAAAAACATCTATGCAAACATATGTTATTAAATTCATTTTTAAAATAGCGTTTTGTTTTATAGCATCCTTATTAGCCATTTTTCTTATTTTTAATTATATGCTAAATTCACACATACTTCTACCTTCTAACTATTCACAACAAATGGTAGAAAAATCTAAAGAAACCATAAAAAATGCTAAAGAAGTAACTTCTGACTTAATACCAGAAAATTTAAACTATGTTATTTTGGACAAACAAACTTTAAATGTAAAGAAAGGTAATATGAATAACTCAGAAATAGAAAAAGCTAAATTAAGCGTTAAGGACCCTCAAATTGGAACTAATGTTTATGAGGTAACTGAACGATCAAAAGAATACTGCGTAATACACTACCACTTGGCTGTTCAATTTAGAAATCACACACTTAGGAAATTTATACCTTATCCTGAAATAGCTCTAATATTACTTTTTATTATCATTTTATTAATTACGCTATACATTCTTTCTTTACAGTTTTCAAATAGAATAAAAAATGAATTAAGCAAATTCAGCTATGTTACTGAAAAAATTGAAAAACAAGATCTGGATTTTGAAGTGCAAAATGCATACTTTATAGAGCATCAAAGGGTTATGGATTCCCTGGATAGTTTACGCTACAGCTTAAAAAAATCCTTAACAATTCAATTTGAACAGGAAAAAAACAAAGGAGAACAAATTAGTGCACTAGCTCATGATATTAAAATACCTATTACCGTTATCAAAGGAAATGCAGAACTACTAAATCTTACACAAAAAGATGAAAAAGCATTGGATTTCACAAATGAAATTATGGAAGCAACAGGTGAAATAGAACATTATACCCAGCTTTTAATTGATGCATCTAAAAATGATGAAACCTTTATAATACATAAAGAAAAGAATAATATAAATGAATTTTTAAGCATAATTGAAAAAGATACGCTTTCCTCTATTGGAAATAGCAATATTTGTTTTAATTTTAATAACAAGATACCTAATGAATTAATGTGCAATATTGATTGTATGTCAATGAAACGTGCATTCATGAATATTATTATAAATGCCATTGAATACACTAAGGATGTATTAACTTTAGATGCTTATTTAAAGGATAATTTAGCTTATTTCATAATTACTGATTCTGGAGATGGTTTTTCTCCTGAAGCATTAAAAAAAGCCACAGAATTATTCTACACTGGTAATAAGAGCCGAAGCCAAACTGGCCATTATGGTATTGGATTATCCTTTGCAAATAAAGTAATTAAAGCTCATAATGGTAAGCTTAATATACAAAATGATATAAATACTGGCGATGGACAAATTATAATTTCACTACCTGTAGAACTTGATTAATTAAATTTCCCAAAATCACAAAAAATTCTTCTTTGAAGCTTATAAATATTGATATAAACAGCAGATATCCTATAAAGAAAATTTAAAGCCTTCAGTGTAATTAATACTGAAGGCTTTAAGGCTTGATTAATTCATTAAAACCTTATCCTGTTACTCTTCCCTTAAATGACAACAAGCTCCAGAACCGTTATCTTTCTTCTTAGCACTTGCATTTTCTGCTTCTGCCCTAACTTTAATCAATTCGCCTACAATACTTACTGCAATTTCTTCAGGTGTCTCTGCACATATACTAGTTCCAATTGGTGAGTAAACACGCTTAATTTCTTCTTCTGTATATCCTCTGCTAAGCAATCCATTATAAATCTTATCTCTTTTGCTTCGACTTCCTATCATACCAATATATCTTGCATCACTTCTAAGCACCTGTTCTAAAACAATCTTATCATAAAGATGCCCCCTGGATACAATTACCAAATAACTATCCTCATTAATATGTAAATCAGGTAATTTATTAAAAGAATCAATTACCATAAGTTCTGTAGGTTCTGAAAATCTTGTACGGTTAGCATACTCTTCTCGATCATCTAATACTACAGTCTTGAAGCCTACAGTCTCACTTAATGGTGCAATTCTTTGAGATACATGGCCTGCCCCAAAAATATAAACTGTGCCTGCTGGTCTTAAAGGTTCTACTAAAAAACGTTGGTTATCTATTACTTCAGCATGAATAGATATTTTAGCTGGACCAGCTATGAGTTTTTCTAAAATATATGGATCACAATCAATGCTGCCAATAAGAGTTTTGTCTGATTTTACTATGCACTGCTGTCTTCTAAGACCATTTTTATTAGAATCAGTATCTAAAATTGTAATAAGCCAAGCCTTTTCTCTATTCTCCTGAATTTTTTGTACAGCTTCATAAACCACTTTGTTATTTTCATCATCAGCATCAATAAAATCTACCAATACTTCACCTTTACCACCACAAATCATATCCATTGCATCTACATCTTTGTTAGTTAAATCAAATGACTGCATTTTTGTTTCTCTAGATTTAAATGCTTCTAGTGCAAGTTTTATGGCATTTGCTTCCAAACGTCCTCCTCCTATAGTACCTAAAATTGAGCCATCTTCATGAACTACCATCTTAGCTCCAGCAGTACGTGGTGCTGAACCAGTTTTATCAAAAATAGTTGCAAGTACAAAGCTTTCCTTTTTATTTAAAAGATCTACCATTTCTTTATACAATTTTTTCATTTATATTTCCTCCACTTAATTATTATTCCTAATGCTAATATTCTATATATTCCATATAAATCCTTTATATATTGTGCAATTTTATCAGAATTGTTTTAAAACTTCGAAAAGGCAAAATATGAATATTTAAAGTTGAAAAACCACTTGAACATTACTTCAAAGTGGTTTTCAAATATATTTATATCACTAAATAAGCATTTAATTTTAAACTAACATAAAATTAATATGTTTCAACCTTTTTAAGATTCGTTATCATAATAAATATTGCAATTTGATAATGCATATTTTAGTGTTTCTTTATCAGAATCACTTACTTCATTGTTATTTAACCAAAGAGTTTTTAAATTATTTAACCCTTTAAGTGGATTTATATTGTTTATTTTACAATTAGACAAATTAAGGGATTTTAAATTATTCAATGTTTGTACAGCACTTATATCTTCAATTTCATTACTGTTTAAATTAAGAGTTTCTAATTTGGTTAATCCTTTTAGCTTACTTATATCACTAAATTCATTATAACTTAAGTTTACCGTTTCCAAATTTGTTAAACTACTTAGCACACTTATATCACTAATTTGGTTATTTCCTAAATCAAGAGTTTGCAAACCTGTTAAATTTTCTATTCCACTAATATCTTTTATATTCTTATGTGAAGCATTTAAAGATACAATACTTTTAACATCTGTTATATAAATATCTCCTGTTTCCTTATTTATCTTATCTCTTACTACTTTTTCTAAATTTTCATCTTTAAAGGTAACTATATCCTTTGAATCAGTAGAATCTGACATATTGAAATCTTTATCCGTAAGATTATCATAATATCCTTTTACAGGACTATAATCTGAAATTTGATTTTGAGACAAATAAAGAATCTTTAAATTAGTTAGCCACCTTAATTTACTTATATTGGTAATTCTATTATTGTTTAAGTAGAGCTCATTAAAATCACTTAAATACTGTAATGGAGTTATATCACTAACTCTATTATTCTGTAAATCAAGCTGCTTTAAATCAGTTAAATTCTGCAGCGGACTTATATCACTTATTTCATTGTCACTAAGCAAAAGTGTTTGAAGCTTAGTTAAGTTCTTCAATTCACTTATATCACTTATCTTACTTTGAGATAAATCAAGAAACTGTAAATTAGTTAAATTTTCTATTCCACTAATATCCTGTATTCCTTCAGCATAAGGCTTTAAAGACACAATTTTTTCAACATCACTTTTATAAATATCTCCTGATGGCTTATTTATTTCACTTCTTACTGCTTTCTCTAAATTTAAATCCTTAAACATTACTACATTGTCATCAGTAGAATCTATTAAATCAAAATCCTTATTAAGGATTTTATCGTAATATGCTCTTGTAGGACTATAATCTAAAATTTCATTTTGCCCCAAATAAAGAAGATTTAAATTAGTTAGCCCTCTTAATGCATTTATATTACTAATTCTATTGTTCTTTAAAGAGAGCTGCTGTAAACTAGTGAGCCCTTGTAGTGGTGCTATGTTTATTATTTCATTACTATTTAACAAAAGTGTACAGAGATAATTAAAATATTTTAATTCGCTTATATCGCTTATTTCATTGTTATTTAAATTAAGATAATATAAATTGTTTAATCCTCTTAATTCATTAATATCACTTATTTTATTTTGTGATAAATTCAACTCTCGTAAATAAGCTAAATACCTTAATACACTTACATGGCTTAATTGATTTTGAGATAAATTAAGAAACTGTAAACTAGTTAAATTTTCTATTCCACTAATATCATCTATATTGCTGCTGGAAGCATCTAAACTTGTAATATTTTCAACATCACTTTTATAAATATCTCCTGTAGTTTTATTTATATTATTTCTTATTACTTTTTCTAAATTCTTGTTTTTAAAAGTAATTGCATAACTAATTTTAATATTAAAATGAATTTTATATTCATTTTTTAACGATTTCCCTGATTTTGAGTGTGCATTAGCTCCAATATTTAATGTATAATTTTCTCCTGGTATATAACCACTTTGAGGTGGTTCTACCAAAAGTGTTTTATTGTCCTGACCTTGTTTAATTTCTACATCTACCTTATTTCCCTTAATATCAGTTACAGTAATACTATTTTTAGTTAGATCATCAAATCCAACTTCTCCAGTAAATTTTAAAGTCCAGGTTTTATTAGAGTCTACCATTTGTCCATCAATAAATTTTGCGGCTTTAACAACATTTGTTACAAATAGGCTTGTACATATAATACCCAATATAATGAATAATCTAAATTTTTTAATCATACATCTTATCCTCCTAATCTATATATTTATCTATTGTTTCTATAAATTTAAATTCAAAACAAAGTCAAATGATTTCTATTTTATTTAGAAAGAACTTAGCCTATCTTTTATTAACTTAATTTTAAGATATATAGCTCAAGATTTTTAATACAGATTGTATAATTGTATTATAAACCTTGTTTTTATTACTTTCCATAAATTTCATCCTGATTTTAATTTTATATTTAAAATTTTCATAAGTAAAAGCTATGAAACTAAGGATATTATCCCTAATTTCATAGCTTTATAAATTTTTTCAAGTTTTATTAACTTTTATCTTTGCAATTACTACATATTTAAAATGTTTTGTTTTTTATTAACCTAATTTACTCTTCTGGCTGTTACATAATCGTTTCTACTCATTGGTGATATCTTAATTACATCTCCTGTATGAGGTGCATGTATATAGGCACCATCACCTACATAAATACCCATATGATGAGGGTTGCTTCTGGTACCAAAGAACACTAAATCTCCTGGCTGCAATTGATCCCTAGATACCTCACTACCATCATTTATTTGATCATAGGTTGTTCTTCCTAAAGATACTCCAAAATGTGCATACACATATTGAGTAAAACCAGAACAATCAAATCCAGGACTTGGAGAAGTTCCACCCCAAACATATGGTGTACCTAGGAAATTGGAAGCATATGCAATAACATTATTACTGCTAGCACTAGTCGTAGTTGTTGTTCCTCTAGATAGCCTTGGAGCTGCGCTTCTTATATCTGACACTTGTTTCACTGCAGTACTCACTTGTACCTGCTCAGCAGCAGCATATAGCTTTTCTTGTTTTTTAGCTTCTTCAAGTAGCTTTTTCTGATTACTTTTATCTGAATTAAGTTGATTTAATTTCTTCTCATTATCAGATTTTAAAGCCAACAACCTATTGTTTTCATCAGTTAGCTTGTCCTTCTTTTGTGCAATATCAGCTTGCTTTGCCTTATATTCTGATATAATCCTATTATCAAAACTGATAATCCTTCTAACTGTATCAACTCTTGATAGAAAATCTCCAAAGCTATTAGCTTCTATAAGCATATCAATATATCCATTAGAACCACTTATGTAAATTGCTCTCATTCTTTTACTAAATAAATCCTGTGAATTTTTCATATCATTCTTAGATTTATCAAGTTCAACGGATACACTCTTTATGTCATTTTGAACTTTTAATATTTCCTTGCTGCTTTTATCTACTTTACTCATAGTTTCTTCTATTTGGTTATCTAATTTTTCAACGTTCATTTCTATACTTTCAACTTGTTGTTTAGAATTGCTTCCATTAGTTGAAGAAGGTTCTGCCATTACCGGGCTACTAGTTATCAATATTAATACACCTGCTGCTATAATCTTTTTCAATATCTTATTCAACATATCACTCCTAACTTAAATAAATCCTCATCAACCAAATTCTACTTTATTACTTTTGAAGAATACTACGACTGGTCTATATTATACATTTTTCTTATGAAGATTTTATGAAGATAATATATTATTCTTTTATTTTGTATAGAAATATTGTAAAATTAATACTTTCTCTGTTTTTCCTGGTCCATCTAATAATTCATTTGCTTGAGCCGCTTGTACTTGAAGTGAATCTGTGTCAAGATGAGTGTTAACTATTCGAAACACATTCTCTTGGAAACAAACATCGAGAGCAGACCATCCTCGTAAAATTGTAAATGTTTGTTTAGAAATGTTAATCTGAAAATTATTTTTAAAATTGGCCTCTTGCAATCCAATAATATCTGGTTTTTTTAAATCAATTTGATTAGCTATAACTTTAGCACGTTCTGGAAAATTAGTTGCAAGAAATTGACGAAACACTTGAGTTGCAAGTTCTGGAATTTGCTCAGCTGAGCAGGTAGTAAACAGTGGCGTTAATTCTGCACCTAAATAAACATTCCATGTCATAACAGAAAGCTTAACATTTCCTGTTCTTTTCAATCTATCCCCTTCTTTTTTACAATCATAATTTAGTATATGTCCTTATAATGTTTTTGTGAGTTTTGAATGCTTATTTAAATTTATTACTTATCTCCATATAATTCAATATCGTCTCATTTAAATCCATAATTTACATTTTTATCCACATAATCCACAACTTTATCCACAAGCTATACTTTGTTTTGGAAAAATTATTATTTCTAGCTTACCTTTTAGGCATTTTGAGACATGTCGCTTAAATATGCTGTATATTTTTAAAATATTTCATAAATTTAACATAGGGAAAAGTGAAATAATCAGCTTCCCCTATGTTTTTCAATTCTTCTTCTTTATACAAAACTTTTTAGTACTTTCCAAACTCTGCATCACTTAAAGATATTCTAGGCTTATTTGTAGATGCAGCTGCCTCATTATAAGATAAAGAATTATCTCTAAATTGTTTCCTATTTTCATTATTTGATGAGAATACAATGTTATTAGCTAGCGAACTGCCTCCTTTTAATTTAAACTTTCCTATCATATTCTTTAGCATTAATGCTTGACTTGAAAGTTCTTCACTTGCTGCTGCACTTTCTTCTGCAGTTGCTGAATTAGTTTGTACAACACTTGAAACCTGCTCTATGCCCTTGTTTATTTGAGCTATTGCTGTTGCCTGCTCATTTGAAGCTGCTGCTATTTCCCCAACTAAAATTGATGCCTTAGATACTCTAACCACCATTTCATCAAGGGATCTAGCAGTGTTATTGGCAATTTTTGTTCCAGATTCTACTTTTTTAATAGAACCTTCAATTAAATCCGTAGTTTGCTTAGCTGCACTAGCACTTCTTGCAGCAAGATTCCTTACTTCTTCTGCTACTACTGCAAAACCTTTACCATGTTGTCCTGCCCTTGCTGCTTCAACTGCTGCATTTAAAGCTAATATATTAGTTTGGAATGCAATATCATCAATAACCTTAATTATTTTAGAAATATTAGAAGATGCTTCATTAATTTCTTCCATGGATTTAAGCATATCCTTCATATGAGAATTTCCCAGTACAGCTCCATCTTTAACACTGTTTGCAAGTTCACTAGCCTGAGTAGCATTAGCTGCATTTTCCTTAGTTTGAGTTGCCACTTCTGTAATAGAAACGCTTAATTCTTCTATGGCACTTGCCTGTTCTGTAGCACCTTGTGAAAGGGCTTGACTACCATCCGAAACCTGATTTGAACCTCCAGAAACCTGATCTACAGCACGATTTATTTCTGTAAATACTTCATTAAAGGATTGAATTATAAGACTTAATGCATCTTTAATTCTGCTAAAATCCCCTTTATATTCATTATTAATTGACAACTGTAGATTTGAATTGGACATTTCTTCTAAAACCCCTGAAATTTCAGTTATATAAGAATATAATGAATCTATAGTATCATTTAATGCATTTTTAATCTTAGCATGTTCTCCTTTATAATCTCCTTTAACACGTACCTTTAAATTACCATTTGCCATTTCCTTTAATACTTCCGCTGACTCCTTCACTGGCCTTATTACTTCATCTAATGTTTTATTTACTCCTTCAACTATCTTTTTATAATCCCCATTATGTTTAGCTGCATCTGCTCTTACATCCAGCTTGCCTTCAACTGCTGCATCTACCAACATATTAGTATCACTTACCAATGATTTTATAACCATAATCATTTTTTTAAATGATTGTGCTAAGTTTCCAACTTCATCCTTAGAATCTATATCTATATCAATATTTAAATTGCCTTCTGAAATGCTATCTGCTGATTTAAGTAACTTTTTAATAGGCTTACTTATTATATTTGATATATAATATCCAAGTAATATTGATGCAACTACTGCAATTACTGCTATGATAATAAGTAATAATATTGTTTTATTGGCTGAACTTTCAGCTTTGTTATTTAATTCTGCTCCAGTAGTTAAATTCAGTTTTATATTTTCATCAATACTAGCTGAGGCTATAGCACCAATTGGAACTGCTGATTTCTTTAAAAGTTCATATGCTTCTGCTTTTTTATTTTCAATTGCTAATGCTGCAACCCGATCTCTAACAGCCTTGTAGTCATTTATAGACTTTTCCAATTTATTATAGTTTTCAAGATCTGTTTGATTTTGTATAGTTTTTTTAAAATCAGCTAAATTTTTCGATATTGTTGTATCATTATTGGATATTGTATCTTGATAGGTTTTATAATTATTGGGATCAGTTTCTATTATTAAATCCCTTACAGCTGCCCTAGATTGTTGAAATGATTCAACTATAAATCCCAACTGTCCTTGAGAATTACCATAATTGGTCATGATATGCTGAGAAGTTTTTTGAGTTGATTGAAGACTTAAAATACCAATTATCCCCATGAAGCCTGCCAATATTGCAACTGTAATAAATCCTAGTATTAGCTTTGAACTAATTTTCATGTTATAGTACCATTTCATAATTTGTCCCCCTTTGAATATTGTTTTTTACTTTTTTGCAATTGACCTACTTTTCTGAAAACTTCTTTTAAATTTTTCCTTTCATTTAAAATTGTTACAAATAGCATACTATAAATATTTTCACATTTCAACGAATTTTGATTAAATTTTATAATTATTCTTCTCTTTTTTTCAAAATAAGTTTATATCCTATAATAAAGTATAAATTTATTATATTTTTTCCAACACAATATTACCAAAAACTAAAAAAGTCTGTACCTTAAAAGATACAGACTTTGCTGTTATTTTAATTTATTTTCATAAGCTTCAACCATTTTTTTTACCATGTTTCCTCCTGTAGGTCCAGCCATAGCACCAATTTCTTTAGTTTTTAAATCTGCTACATACTTTTTATTTAAATCAACACCTAATTCATTTGCAGTTTCCATTTTTAATTTGTCAAGCTTACTTTGTGCCTCTGGAACTAAAGGTTTATTTGACATAAATACCTCCTCCTTTGTACTTTAACTTTATTAACATTTTATTTTATGTAGTTTTATAAAAAATTAATCTAAAATATTTGCCTAAAAATTAAATTTTAATTTTTTATGCAGAAAACATATTGACTTTACCATTATGGTAAAGTTTAAAATATAATTAATCACTTCGAAGGAGATTAAAAATTTAGGAGGTTTCAAATGTATACTATAGGACAATTTTCGAAAATTGGAAAGGTTTCAACAAAAATGCTAAGGCATTATGATAAAATTGGATTGATAAAGCCTAGCTTTGTAAATCCTGAAAATCAATATAGATATTATGAAAGATGCCAAGTTAAAGACATTCTAAAGATAAATAAGCTTAAAATATACAAATTTTCCCTAGAGGAAATAAAACAAATTATTGAAGATAAAAGTAATGAAACTTTAAAAAAATTACTACAAAAACAAATAGATTATATTACAAATGAAATACATCAAAATAATAATATTTTATTCGAATTAGAAACTTGCGTAAAAAGTTTGAAGAAAGGTGATGATATAATGACTTCTAAGAGGAGCTTTAAAATTTCAATGGATAATTTAGATGACAAATTAATTTTAAGTTTAAGGGACAGAATTTCAATGGATAATATAGCAAGCTTAATTGGACAGGTTTTTGAAAACATATACCAAAATAACCTAAAAGTCTGTGGAAATATAATGACTATTTATTATGATGAAGATTTTGATGAAAGTAATGCAGATATAGAAGTTTGCATACCTGTAAATAAGAAATTTGAAACAAATTCTATGAAAACAAGGATTTTAAAAGGAGGCTTGCATGTCCATACTACCTTTATAGGTGCATACAGTGAAATTGGAGAAGCCTATGCAGAACTTACCGACTGGATTGAAAAAAATAATTATGAAATAATTGGTGCTCCTTATGATAAATATATTAAGGGTCCAGATTCCAAATGTAGTCCTGATGAATTTGTAACTGAAGTATATTTTCCAATTAAACAAAAATAAATATCATTAGGTTGCTGCATTAACTAATTCATATACAATATATTGAAATATCCATTTTTAACGCAGCAACCCTTCTATTTCACATGCATGCTTATAAATCATGGGCTTTCAGGTTCTTTAGGTGGTGTAGGCTCTTTAGGACCTGTAATTGTAAGTTTGCTGGGACTGCTTTTGTTATCTATACCTGAATTCTTACTTTCTACTTTATCTGACTTATCTGCATTTTGCTTATTTGTATTTGGTGTACTTACTTTTGATTCTTCTGTTTTTTGTGTATTCATTTTTGAAGTATTGGCCTTTGATGTATTTGTAGTTTGTACATCTGTTTTTGAATTACTGTTTTTTGATGTTCCCGCGCCCTGCGTTCCTGTATTTGATGTATTCACTTTTGAAGTATCTGATTTCTGACTGTCTGATTTTGTTGTATTGGACTTTCCTTCATCTGACTTTTGTGTTTCAGTTTTTGATGTACTAGCCTTTTGCTGAGAAGCACTTTTATTACTAGAACATGCAGAAAAGCAAAATAATAAAGATGCCATAGTTATCAAGCCAGTTAAATATTTAATTATTTTTTTCTTCATATGTACTCCCTCTCTTCTAAGCTACATTATAAATATTCTACAAACTTACATATAATCCTTCATTATTATACAAATAACTATCAAACTTACTTTACTCAACATTCACAGTTTAAAATTATGCAAAAGTTGAGTTACCTTACATTTAATGTTATAATAAATTACACATAGAGAAAATAATGTAAATATTTTTTAAAAATTGGAGGTTTACATATGAATAATTGTGCAGACATTATATCTACAAGCAATTCAATTAATAAGAAAAAAATATCAAATGCTGCTAAAAACTTAAAAGGAGACTCCTTTGGTAGTATTTTTAATAAAATTGTCACTGATAAAATTGCCAATTCAATAAAACAAAACTCAACAATTACATCAAATTCCTCTCCTCAAGAACTAGGCGAGGATTTTAGAAAAAATTTAGAAGAAGAAATGAATCAAAGGGTTGATGCTGCTGTAGAAAGATTGGCTAACTTTTTTGGAGTTGGAAAACATTTAATGAAAGCTATATTACAATCATTACATATTGATCCTAAAGGTTTACTTGATCCATCCCAGAAAAAAGATATAGTGGAAACTTTAGTGAAAAAATTTGGATTAGACAAAAATAAAGCAGAAGCTCTTACTAATCTAATAACTGACTTTCATAAATAATTATCTTACTATATGAAGAACTAAAGCAATTGCTGTAAAAGTATAGATTTTAACCAGCTTATAAAAAGTAAGCTGGTTTTAATTTACTTCTTAATTTCTTTATATTTTGATCTATTTTTATCTTCTGGATTTATGTATTCAAAATCTCCATTTGAATTTTTTCTTATTCCTAATTTTGCATACTGATTACTCTTTGTCTTACGCTTATTTACCACACTTACCACCTCTATTAATTATTATGTTCAACAGACAAAAAATTATTTATCTCATATTGCTAATGTACAATTCTTATAAAAAGTAAAAGCCAGCAGCTTTAATTTTCTGCCAGCCTTTTCCAAGCACTATCTGTAATGGATTAATACATCCATGGATAATATGGATAATATGGATAAGGATAATAATATGGATAGTAATATGGATAACTGTAGAAGTTATAATATGGATAAAATCCACCAAATCCTCCGTGATGGAATCCTCCATGATGCATTCCCCCGTGATGCATACCACCGCCATGCATTCCTCCATGTGCAGGTCTATAGAGATCATCGAACATACTAAAAGTTGGCTGCTCGCCTTCTTCTCCCTTCTGCATTCCAGCTTGTGGAAGAGTTTGCTGCATCATGGCATTTTCCTGCATTGGAGCTGTGCCTTGCATAGCAGGATTTACTCCCATCATTGGGTTTTGTCCCATCATTGGGTTTTCTCCCATCATTGGATTCATGCCCATCATTGGATTAGAATACATAGGATTAGAATACATTGGCATATAACCTTGCATCATTGGACAATTGCACATCGCTGAACCTGAGCATGAACATTCCCTTTCGAAATCTTCACTCTCATTAACTTCTCTAGTGTCGGAATTCTTTTCTTCCATATTTTACCTCCAGTAAAGTTTCTTCATTAACTATTATATTAAGAAATTTTTAAATTGTGACTATTTAATTACATTTTTTAAAATAAAATTATATTAATACCTCAATAGTGCTATATCATTTATTTTTAAATTTTTGTATCAATTACTTCATAATTAGAATATTTTATAACTGTATGAATAATAAATAAGGAGTTAAGATACAACTATGGCATATCTAAGAACCCCAGCAAATAACATGTTAAATGCAAATCATCCACCAATGATGAATTGCATTCCACAAGAAACCATAATAAAAAACGTTAGATTGGCAGCTGCATACGTTCCATATCAGAGACTTTGCACCATTTTTCCTCCTATTGAAGCTTTAATGAAAGGAACTGTTTTCCCAGAACTCTTTAGTCCATATAATAAAATGGAAAAAAGATATAATTCTTTTGATAACCTGCGTGATAAATGGAGTCCAGAAGATAAAATGGGCAGAATGGAGCTTTTGAAAAAAATCACTGCCACCAATTTTATGAAAGAAGATCTTTCTTTATATCTTAATACCCACCCTATGGATGGAAATGCTTTGGCAAAATATAATTTTTATGTAGCCCAATGCAAAAAATTAACAGAAAAATATGAAATGCATTATGGTATGTTAACTGAGCATGGCTCTTCCAGTCCAAATCCATGGCAGTGGATAAATGAACCTTGTCCATGGGAATACGATGCCAACTTTGAACTTAATGGGGAGGGGATGTAGCATATGTGGACATACGAAAAATTCTTGGAATATCCTATAAAAATTAAAAATCCTAATCCTAATATGGCAAAAACTATTATAACTCAATATGGCGGCCCTGACGGTGAATTAGCTGCATCATTAAGATATTTAAGTCAAAGGTTTACTATGGTAACTCCACAGGCTATAGCAACTTTAAATGACATAGGAACAGAAGAATAAGCACCATAATGTTATAAGTTATTATATTTCTCAATTTACAATATAAATTATTAAAGCACTTAACTTTCATCTTATATTAACATATTTAAATATTTTTCATTTTAAATCAAATCTTTAGTATATTTATCTTTTAGCTTATGATTTTATTCTAATACATATTGACTTTAAATATCCTTTCCAAGTGTTCTTGCAGATCTTATACACTTCCATCCAATAAGCGTTACTCTTTCAAGTATCTTTCTTATATCTTCTGATGTCTTATCCTTATATTCTTCATCACATATTTTTATAGTTGTATTCCCAATTTTATATTCCTCTATGATATTTTTATAAGAATCCTCTGTAGACATTTAGATCACCTTAAAATAGAATACTGTACTTATTAATTTATGAATCTTGTAAGTTATGTGTGATTTTATAGTACAATTAATAAAATCACCACCACTGTAACAAATACTGCGCATGGAAAATAAAACCACACTTCTGTAGATGAAAAAAAGCAGTTTATAAATGTTGTCTTTTTCGTATTGTGTTTTGCTAATATCTTCATTGAAAAATCAATATCCTTTTCATCTCTTTCACGAACATCATCAAATAAATTTCTATATTGGCGTTCTAATTTTAAATAGTATGTGTCCAGTATCCAGAAAAAACCAACTGGTATATATGCTATAAATGGATATACCAGTTTACTATCCTTTATTGATAATGCAAAAACTCCAGTTATCAGTGTCACTGACCAGCTTTTCAATTTAAATGAGTTAGATGCCATACGTGTTATATCTGTTTCAATCATTTCTAAATGCTTGATTTTCTTTTCAGACATTTTTATATGCCTCCATAATTATTTTTTATATTATATTTATTAAATTTATTAGGGTAATATTATGTTTTTAATTTTATACAATTCATCCAACTTTTCAAATTTATCTAACTCTTTCGCATACTTAAAACATTTAATTCTCCATTTTTCTAAATCCTGATGGTTAATTTCATATAAATGTTCCATATCTAAGTTATAATTAACATTAAAATTTTGTTTACTTACAAATATCTCCCTAGGTGTTTTTCTAATTAATTTCGCTGCTGCAATCTCCATGTATATCCACGGTGATTGAGTTTTTTTTATTATATCCGAGGCTTTAATTAAATTTGGAGTATTAAGAAAAAATAAGCACTCCGCCTTATCCATCATCATAGCCAAAGCAGTACATAACATCATATGAACATGACTGGTAGAATAATTTCTTTTTACATAATCATAATGTCCATCATCTGTTAAACAATATTTATTATCTATTTCCTCAAGTAAATTTTTACAATAACCCCATACACAAGAATCCACAAAAGCACTTAATTGAAAGTTTCTACTTAGCCATCCCGATAAAGCAATTGCCATATCCTTATCCTTATATGAGTGAGAAATAAAAATATCTGCATCAATTTGTGGAAACCAATCTGATTGAATATTGGAACCATCCAAAGAACCATCTTTTAAAATAAAATTATCTAAGCTTTTTTTAACTTTTTTTCTATTCATATTAAACGTTTTTTTGCCAGTACTATAACAATAAATATCATCGTCATTAAATAAATTTTCATCAACGTTTAGTTTAAATCCTACAAACATAATATATCTCCCTCTTTCATTCACCTCATCTTCAAATAAAAAATTTTGATTTATTACTATACCAGATACAAAAATTAACTTATAGCATTGAAAACAATAAATTAATCTTGCAAGTAATATTTTACCATATTTTTACTATTTTTTCTATGTGGATTTTTTATTCACTTACTAACCTTTTTAGATTTTAAGTAACTCAAAAATTATAACATCTATTTTAAAAAAATAACCTATTTAATAGCTATACAAAATATGATTATTATATAAGATAATTTGTGCAAAAAATGAAAGGTGGATTTTTTCATGCCATATTGTTTGTATTTAAGAAAATCTAGAGCAGACATGGAAGCAGAATCTAGAGGTGAGGGTGAAACTCTTGCTAGACATCAAGAAATTTTGTTATCTTTATCCCAAAATCTAAAGCTTAATATAACTAAAATATACAAAGAAATTGTTTCAGGAGAAACTATTGCTGCTAGACCTATTATGCAGCAGCTTCTTTTAGAAATTGGAGAAAATTTCTGGGATGGAGTTCTTGTTATGGAAGTGGAACGTTTGGCTCGTGGTGATACTATGGATCAGGGTATAGTTGCTCAAACCTTTAAATATTCAAATACTAAAATTATAACGCCAATGAAAATATATGATCCAAATAATGAATATGATGAAGAATATTTTGAATTTGGGTTATTTATGAGCCGTAGAGAATATAAAACCATAAATAGAAGATTGCAGCGTGGAAGAATTCAATCTGTAAAGGAAGGTAAATTTCTAGGAACAAAACCTCCTTATGGATATATTAGAAAAAAGATTAAAGAAGGGAAAGGATATACTCTGGAAATAAATGCAGAACAAACTGACATAGTGAGGTTAATATTTGAACTGTATGTAAAAGGTGAAAAACAACAAAATGGAGAACTTAAAAAATTAGGAATATCACTTATAGCTAAAAAATTAAATAACCTTAAAATCCCCCCAATGAAGGGTGATGTATGGGTTAACTCTTCTATTCAAGGAATATTGCACAATCCTGTATATATAGGTAAGATTCGATGGAACTGCCGTCCTGAAAAGAAGAAAATAGTTGGAGGTTATATTAAAAAGCAGCGTCCTAGAGCAAATCCCAGGGATTGGCTTCTTGTTGATGGACTACATGAATCTATAATTGACACTGATACTTTTAATATTGCACAAGAGCTCCTTGCAAATAACTCATTAAATCATTGTCCAAAAAAACGACAAATAAAGAACCCTCTCTCCGGTCTAATTATATGTGGCATTTGCGGACGTAAAATGATACGCAGGCCATATATAAAAAGAAATCAACCAGAAACCCTATTATGTCCAAATACAGCATGTTCTAATATAAGTTCACAACTATCTTATGTTGAGGAAAGATTGATAAAAGCTCTTGAAAATTGGCTGAAAGATTATAAGTTTTATTGGAAATTAGAAAATGATGAAACTCCCAATGAAGATGTTCAATTAAATATAAAAAAGAAGGCTATTAAAAATTTAGATAAAAAATTAAAAAATCTAAATAAACAATTGAATAATATATACAACCTACTGGAACAAGGCATCTATTCAACTGATATGTTTATTAAA
Organism: Clostridium sp. JS66; assembly: GCF_033561535.1. Lineage (NCBI taxonomy): Bacteria > Bacillati > Bacillota > Clostridia > Eubacteriales > Clostridiaceae > Clostridium > Clostridium sp. JS66. Next base: position 3,619,276 of record NZ_CP131467.1, read on the forward strand.
CGTTCCACAATTATTAATAACAAAGTTAATACAACTGAAAAAAGTATGAAAGCCCTTCTTGATGATTTACATTTTGAAATATTAAAAAATGAAAATGAAAAAGTAACTATTCCCAAGGCTGAAAAAATACTTGAATTGTATACAGTTACAGAAGATCCATCCCTAAAAAACCAGCTTTTAAGAGAACTAATTGTTAAAGCTGTTTATATAAAAAAAGTAAATGGGCGCTGGCATAACAATCCAGATAACTTTGAACTTATTTTATATCCTAAACTCCCTACAAAATCTTGATAACTTACAACATTGCGGCACAGAAGAATTAGCACATTTAGAAATGGTAGGTTCTATAGTTCACCAGCTTATGAAAGGTGCAAGTATTGAAGAAATTGAAAAAGCAGGAATGGGTGCTTACTATGCAGATCACGGAAAAGGTATTTACCCTTCAAGTGGTTCGGGTGTTCCATTTAATGCCTCATATATTCAATCAAAAGGTGATCCTATTGTAGATCTCAATGAAGATTTAGCTGCTGAACAAAAAGCAAGAGCTACTTATGAATATCTAATAAATATGGCTGACGATCCTGATGTTATAGAGCCTTTAAAATTCTTAAGAGAAAGAGAAGTTGTTCATTATCAAAGATTTGGTGAAGTTCTTAGAATTGTTCAAGAACGCTTACAAGAACCTCATTTGTTTATAATGCCTAATATAAAACAGACTTATTAACTACTTGTAAATAACTAAAATTTCGCACACACAAAATTTTCACTTAACATAAGCATATTGCTAAGAAAATCTTTGCATGTGCGAAATTTCAATAACTAATAAATACTATCTTTTGTAATTTTCTAAATTATTTATCTTTGTATCATGAATTTTATAAAACATAGTTACCATTAACATAGATCCTATTAGTGCACAAAACATATCCCATTGAGTATCCAATTTATCTCCTTGATACTCCAATAAATCCTCTGGGGCTCTTTTATACACAATGCATGCTGCACCTTCTAATATTTCATAAAAACCACTTATTGCTAAACAAATGCAAACAACAATTATAGATAATATTATCCCTTTTTTTAATTTGATCTTTCTTATTAATAGTTCTCTAATAATAAAAGCTGGTATAAATCCCTGCATAAAATGCCCAAATCTATCGTAATAGTTTCTTTTTAAATTATATGCTTGCTTTATTGAATTAAATATAGGTACTCCGCTATATTTATAATGTGCTCCAATCAGCATTATTATTATTACAATTAAAATAAGTTCATAAACAAAGTCCGTAAACTTAAATTTATTATAAGTAAATATAAGTATTATAACTCCTATAAAAGCAGGTAAGAATTCAAAAAACCATGTAGAATAATTTTGAGGATGAATAGCTGATATAATAGAACATAAAACAAATAATATTAACAAAATTAAATGCAGTTTTTTAGGTTTACTATCTTTTTTCATTTTAGTCATAAAAATGCACTCCAATTATATTTCTACTGCAAATCTTAAATAATTTTTTAGTATGTAAATTATACAAAAACAAGTGTATGAAAAGTATATTTATAGTATGTTCTATATTATAAAAAATATAATTAAAATTCAATGTAACAATATTTATAAAAGCTGCATATTATGTATTGTGTATATTTTTCAGGAGGTAACCTATGTATTGTTATACTCATGTAAATCAATTTACTTGTGTTTTTAATGAACTTCAATTATGGACCCACATTTCAAGTGATCATCCAAACTTTTTAAAGACTGTGGCTAAACTTTCTGGTGTTAACCTTCCAGCACCTATGGTAAATAATCTTAATAGTATTCATAGAATGTTTTCGAAATTGCATAATGATGTAATGTACTTGAAGAGAATCGTAAATTCCAATCCTACTCTATATGCTAGAAATATTGCCAATGTAAGAAGATTAATTGATGAATTTATACTTCATGACAGGCATGCTTTGTCATTTTATCCACAATTGCTAAGACATGGACGAGGAAACGCTGCTTGGCAGGAATTAGTTAAACATATCATTGATGAACAAAATTTTATGCTTGAGCTATTTACAAACTTAAGGCAGCAAATACGATAATGATCTTAATCAATAATACTTACTAGAGCTTTAAACTATCATACTTAAAATAGTAAATAATGAAAGCTATGAAATTAATGTGTAAATATTTCATAGCTTTTTAGATTAAAAATATATTTTAACTTCATCCTTTAATTAATGTTTTCCTGCCAATTCAGATTCTTTTCTAGGATTTGCAAAGCTTGGTTCTGTAGGATTAGGGTTTTGATAGAATCTACCTGGTGTTGATAAATCAAAGTACAATTTTGAGTCCTCTGTAACTCCAAAGTTCTTATTTGATCCAGTATCTTTAACATTATTAAGAGCTTCTCTAAATAATGCATTATGTGCCTCTTCTCTTTCTAATAAAAAGTTTATAGTTTCTCTAACATATTTATCATTAACTTGACGATAAAGATATTCGTATACAACCTTTGCTCTTTGTTCTGAAGCAATATTAGAAAGTAAATCTGCTACCAAATCACCAGTTACTGTTACATAGTTTGCTGTCCATGGTTCTCCAGAAGAATTAGTTAACACTGGTGATAATCCTCCAAGAACATGTGTTTCAATTTCTCCGCTAGTTACAGTATTAAAATCCACTGCATGACCATTTAGCAAATTGATAGTTTGCGCTACCATTTCCATATGGCTCAATTCTTCTGAACCTATATCTAAAAATAAATCTTTAATTGCAGGATCCTTTATTCTAAAACTCTGAGATATATATTGCATAGCAGCCTTAAGTTCTCCATTGCCGCCACCAAGTTGTTCTTGCATTAATACCGCATATTGAGGGTTTGGTCTTTCTACCTTAACATCCTTAAGCAATTGCTTTTCATGTTTAAACATTTAGATCACATCTCCTTTTTATATTCCTAAATATAATATTTCATAAATGGATATATTAAATGCATACTGCAAGTGAAAATTTTTCGGTAATTTTAGGTATATTAAAATAGATTCAGCAAAAAATACACACATAAATCTAGCTTTATAATATGATCTTATATAATTATTGGAGGTGTAAGTATAATGAAAAAAAGTATTAAAACAGTATCAGTTATTTTATTTATCATAGCAATCTTTTTAGGTATTAAGAGCTTAGTTAAAACAAGTGTTGGTAAACTTGATACATATCTTTCAATAAATTTAAGATTAAATAAACTACTTAATCCTAAGTCAATTGATAATAAATCTATAAAACAAATTAGGGAAGCTTTAAATACTCAATCCATTATATGGTCCAAAAAACCCATACCATTTTCCAACATTAAAAATGTTACTGTTTCAGAAAACTCTAAGAAGATATCAATACGTATATATACACCTAATAGTAACAATAAACTTCCAATAGTTATTTATTCACATGGTGGCTTTTGGATTGGAGGCGACCTTGATACTCATGATGCTGTTTGCAGAAAGCTTTCTCAAAATTCCAAGGCAATAGTTATCTCTGTCGGCTATCATCTTGCTCCAGAAAATCCTTTTCCTATTGCAGTGGACGATGTATACACCATACTCAATTGGACTTATAAAAATGCAGAAAGTATAAATGGGGATAAGAATCATATAGCTGTTGCAGGAGACAGTGCAGGTGGAAATCTTTCTACTGTAGTTTCTTTAATGTCAAGAGATAAAAACGGTCCTCCTATAACTTGTCAGGTGTTAATATATCCCTCCACAAACATATTTGAACTAAATAGTAACTCTTGGTCACAATTTTCTAATACTATTAATCTTTCAATAAATGATATGGAAAAGTATATATCACTCTATATTCCTAAAAAAGAAGATAGAAAAAGTACTTATGCTTCTCCTCTTTTATCTAAAGATTTAAAAAAATTACCTGATACTCTTATAATAACAGCAGAAGTTGATCCTTTAAGGGATGAAGGTGAAGCTTATGGAAACAAATTAAAGGAAGCAGGAAATAATGTAACTATCACTGAATACAAGGGTGTCTCCCATGGATTTATTACAATGGATAAAATCACAAGCAAAGCAGATGGAGCAATAAATCAGATTTCATTATATTTACAAAAAGAATTTAAAATTACCAAACCATAACCATAAAAATACCATATGTAGATTTAATTTTTGTAAATCTATATATGGTATTACTTTTTAATGACAATTTAAAACAAAGTATGGATTAAGCATACTTGATTTACTGTTTTCTTTATATATGCCTAAGTTATCATCATAAATTCTTATTTTTTATTTTGTCTAGATTTTTCATTTAATTGTCTTGCTTCTTGTAAATCATCAGCATTAATTCCGCTGTTCATTCCACCACTTACAGAACTACTCATTGATCCACCAGATAAATTTGATCTAGATTGTTCATTTAATGCTCTTGCTTCCTGTAAATCAGCATCATTCATTCCACTAGTCATTCCACTAGTCATTCCACTGCTTACTGAGCTAGTCATTGATCCTGAAGATGAATTTGATCTAGATTGCTCATTTAATACTCTTGCTTCCTGTAAATCAGCATCATTATTAGTTCCACTAGTCATTCCGCTGCTTACTGAACTATTCATTGCTCCACTAGTTGAATTTGCTCTGGATTTTTTATTTAGTTCTTTTGCTTCTTGTAAATCGCCTTGATTGTTATTCATAATAATTTTACCCCTTCCGTTAATATATATATTTTTAAACAAAAGCGCTTTGGTAAACCAAGGGAACTTAATCCTTAATTCCAATATTATATTACCCATCTATTATTTATATATTCATAAATTAGCACAGGCATAAAATCTCAGCTGCAAATTTTACAAGAAGTTAAAATTCATCTTTTATAAAAATAATAACACTTGTTATTCAATTTTCTTATATAAAACAGAATTTCTGCTATAATCATGAGTATTTAAATACTCATGGAATCAATGTAAAACATTTCAACATTACCATCACTAAAAATAACAAATCCTCCTGATGGACTAAACCAATCACATTTACATTCAATTTCAATTGAGTCCTTAAACACTCTCAATCTTTTTAACTCTAATGAAGCTAACTTTTCTTCCCTTGTTCTAGCTTGAAAAATCCTTTTTGCTTTTTCCTTTCCTACTATTTCAGAAAAAGTCTTTTCAGTTTCATCTTCCAGCATTTCTTCTCTTTTACGTAATGCTGCTTCTTCTATGTTATAAGAAGTTTTATCAATATTATCTATTAGATATTTTTTATACAATGCTTTTTGTCCATTTTTTACTTTTTCAGCTTCATCAGCTCTAAGAAGCTCTGGATTTTCTCTATGGAACTTCACTAAGCCTTCACTCATTAGTCCCATATTAAAATTTTCATAAATTGAATTATAAATATCTATCTCTGCCTTAGCAATGTTTTCTTTATTATTTATCTTAAATGTTACTCTATCCTTTAACAACCAATAGTCTTCTTTATATGTAATTTTTCCATATACTTCATCATTAAATGTTTTCTTTGCCATATGTCATTTCTCCTTTTACGCTTCCCTAGATAACTGATCAACTCGTTTTAATACTTTTGGCATTCTATATTCACCATTTAGTTCTTTTATAAATTGTGCAGCATCATTTAAATCCAAGTTAGCAGCACTAACATACAAAGGTTTATTACTATTTCCACGATATACTTCTAAATAATTTGTGCTATCCTTAAAAAATGTTTTTGCTACCCCTATAATAGGTATTTTGCAATTTAAAGCTTCATATAAATATCCACCTAATCCTTTTTTACTATCATTAAGCCAAACAAAACTATCAACAATAATAAAATCTAAATTTTCTTTTACCTTCTCCAAAACTTTTAATATACATGGCAGTTCTCTTTTATAAAATTGTCCTGGGATATACTCATTTATCTCGTCAATTAGCACATTATACTCCGCTAGAATATGTTCCTCTTCATCTTTTTGAAAAACAACACAACTAGCTTTTGCATAATTTTCATAATAATAAACATCAAAACATGCTGCAATTACACTTTTCATTACTCTTATCCTCCTAAAATTTATATATTTCATATATAGGATATCCAACTGCCACTTTCAATTTATCTCTAAATAACTTTTTAATCAATTCCACTGAAGAGGCATATACAATTTTATTTTCTGTTCCATCCTCATACCTTTTTACAGTTAAAAAAATTTCATCATTTTTATCCTTTAAATAAGTACTGCAGCTATCACAAGCCTCGTCTATCTTTATCAAAGAATATTCTTTGCTAGCCTTCCATTCATTTAAATTGCTATCCTCAAAGCTTGCTCTAGCCCATTGTGACTGCTTTTCTAAAAAATAATTTTTTACTGCATCTTTCTCAATAAATTTTTCAATTGAATCTGCTAGTAAATATGGTTTATTATCATTATACTCTTTACCATAAATTCTTCCTTTTGAATCTATTACCATATATATTGATTCATTATAATGGTATGTTGCACAAACAAAATAATATTCCCCATCTATTTCTTCTGCATCTACATAATAATCATAATCCATTGTACGTGGATTAAACTGAGAACTTATCATTTCTAAGGAAAATCCTTCATTAGATTTTCCTAGCCTATATGATATGCCAGCATATAACTTTTGAAATCTTAAAACACTATCATATGCTGGATATCCATTATTCTTTAACCCCTTAAATAAAACTTCATCATCTTTAGGTACCTTTTGTTTTTTTGATTTATTAAGCATATCAATTGCTCTAGTACTTAAATTACACATTTTACCCCTCGTCTCAATTTATCCTATTATCCTGCAATTTCTGCTGAGTCGAAATTTCCATTTATATTTCCACTGACTATGATGCAGTGTCCTGCAAACAAGCCTCCATCAAAAAAGAAAATCTCAAACTCACCTTTAGGATAAACACTTATGGTATCTAGCCCTATGGATTCAATAAACATTTCTTCTGTAACCTCGTCAATATCATCTTCTTCGTCAATCCAGTCATTTGCAAGATCTAAAAGCTCACTTACAGCATATTCTCTAATTTTATCACTCCAGTGCTTTTGATTTTTGAAAAGCTCATATGCAGTTTTGAGAGAAGCTTTCATTGTTTCTTCCTCATCTAGATCAAAATATAATCGTCCTTTTTCTCCTGCCCAAGTGGTATCAGTCTCAAAAAGCTTAATGCCCTTATCTAATTTAAATTTTCCAAGGAGTTCATCTTCATAAAATACTGGCTTTAGATCTTCCAGCAATATATTTTTAAGTTCCTCATCCTTGTAATCTGCATCTATAAGCTCCACCAGCATAAAGGATTTTTCTCCTTTTCTAAGTTTAAGTTTAATTATAGAACTTTCCTTAATAGTTTTTTGCCATTCCTTTAAACCTTTATCATCAGTAAGCCAGGCTAGTCTTACTTCCTTTTTTACTAATGGTTCACTGCTGTTTAAATCTTTCCAGGCAATAAGATCTATGGAAGCTTCCCATAACTCCTCTCCTCCTGCCTTGCCTGCACCAACTCCTAAAGAAGCTGTTACAGCAGCCACCTCAAATATCTCCTCTGAAAATCTATTTTCAAAGCTTTTTAGTTCGCTATTTTTTTTACTCATAACTTCCTCCTATTTTAGCTAACGCTGCTTTTTCTATCAATCTCACTAAACATTAATAATTTTGTACTTCTCAAGAACATATGGTAAATTAGCAAACTTATTTAAATAACTTTTTTAAGAATCCTTTAAGGCCCCTTTCATTATCTTCAACCTTAGTTTTCATTTCCACTTTTTCATCTTTCCCTATTACTTTAGAACTTTCATTATTTGTACTAGCTTGTTCAATTTTTCTTTTTTCCAAAACTATCTTATCTAAATACTCTTCAACTTCAGCTTCATTTAACCTTGATATAATTGAAACTTGTGGTTTCAGCGCATCATGTAGTGGTGAAAAGTATGCTCTATCCCAAATACGTTCTTTTAATAAATTATCTCCAATTAAAATTATCCTTTCACCAAGAATAGGTGGTGTATGCTTTGGCATTAATTCTCCATACACCCACTGCTCAAGCGGTACATTTTTGCTTAATGTTTTATCTAAACTAAGAGCAGACCATATGTAATATCCAAATATAGCCTTGTCCTCTGCTTTTTCAGAACTATCAGGAATTACTACAGCTCTTGCCACATCTACTGCCGTTTTATTTAATAAACCTTTATCTAAGCCTAGTTCATCACTAACCTTTTCTATAAATTCTCCTTGAAGTAAAGTAAAAAAGTGAAAATAGTTTTGCACTCCGTCTACTTTAATCTTATATCCTTTCTTTTTATCTGGATGTATTACAGTCATTTCTAAGTTATCTGTAAGTTCCATTATTTTTTGAATGTAATATATGTTTTTTACCACATCATTAGTGACAATGCTTAATAAAACAGGTATATCTTTATCATTTTTTAGTTTTTCTCTTTCTAACGAATTTCTTGAAAGCATTGTCATAGCCGCCATTATTAAATAATCTATGATTTGATAGCTTACATAAACCTTCACTCTTTTATGTAAATCTTCCTCTTCTTCTTTTTTTGTTATACTTGATGCTATCGATATTAAAGCTTCTTTCATTTTTTCAATTACATGAGAAATTACTATGTCTTGATTACCTCCGAATTCAACTAATGCACCACACACATGACAAAGAAGGTTAGCCTTAATTTCATTATAGGTATTAAATTCTTTTGATATTTGTGATAACACAGCATCTATTACACCTTTATTTCTGTCGCAATACTTAACTAATTCTAAAATCTCACTTTTATAAAAAAAGTTATTTTCGTCTTTTATATCTCCAATTTTCCCAAATCCTTCTTTCATGAATCTTGTAAAGTTATCCATTATCGCATTTAATTCACTGTTCATTTATTGTTCTCCATTCTTTAAAGCACTCATACTTCTTATTATCATCTTAAATTTTTCTTTTCAAAATTAATCATTAACTCTTATTTACAATACATTCTTAATAATCTTCAGCATCCCATTGATCTTTGCTTTCTTCATATTCTGATCGCACAGCTTCTAAAAATTCTATAATATCCTTATATACTGCTCTGCCTATATCTTCTCCACCCTCATGATCCCAATATGTAAATGATAAACCATCATCCTCAGGTGTAAACAAGCATAACCAATAGGAAAAGTATCCATCAAAACCAAAAGAAAAAAAGCCTTCACTTTTAAAAGGTTCAGCTTTTGAATCTTTTAATGAGTTTTCAATAGAATATATATATCCAAATGGTAAATCAACCTTTGAATATTCAGCATAAAACTCTCTTAAAGCTTTGGGTGCTAACGATAAGGTCTTTTCATCATAAATACTTTTAGTAAGTTCTACCTTATCTCCATATATCTCAAGCATTTCCTTCATATATTCACTAATTCTGCTCATTACAAATCTCTCCTTTGCATAGTTATCTTTTGAAATCCTATAACAAATTAAAATTTAATTTGTTTGATGACATCAGCTCCAGCTTCATTCAACTGAAACACTCTTCCACTTCCAGAAATAATTTGTTCTGATTCTTTAATAAAAGCATATGAAAATCCCTCATCTAAATCATGTGCATACTTTAAATCTCCTGTTCCAGCATTATAGCAATAAACTACATAATATGGGGTTGTCCTTGGAGAATCATATTTATATACTATTCCACAAACATAGTTATATTTCTTTAAATATGAAATACTGACAAAATGCTCATTCTTATTGTTATCTGCTTTCCACATAAGTAATCCTTCAGTATTATATACATATAATCCTTCACCAACAGTTGAACATGCAAATCCATTTGGCAAACAGCAGACACCTAAAATTAATTTTTCTTTCTTTGGTTCTATCCTGTAGTTATTATATTTTATATAATAATCATTCATAATTATATCACTGCCATATTTGTTATATATAATGTTCTTTGCTCCATTTGTTTTAGATATTATTTTTCCCACTGCTAAATCTAGTATAAAAGTCTGGCCTTCATTATTACTTACAAATAAATTTTCATCATTTCCAGTAAAGCTTATTCTTTGAATATGTTTAATCTCTTTAATATTCCAAATAATTTCTCCACCTTTTGCATCATATAATGTTATCCCAAACCTATTATAGGCTGCAGCTGCACAAAATTGACCATTGTCAGCTATAGCCAAGCGTTTACCACCTAATTCATATTTTGTTTTTAAATCCATAACCTTTTTATATGTTCTCATGTCCCAAATTTCAGTATCTTTTTCAGCTGCCCCTGCAATAACATAATTTCCATCTATTGAGGAATACAGTTCATAAACTTTCATAAAGCATTCATTCCTTTCAATGTGCTCAAAACACAAAATATATTAAAATAATTACAAACTACTCCTCATCATCCAAGTCAAAAAATTTCCAGGATAATGATCCATCAATAAACTTAGCAGGACTTTTCATAAATTCGCTCCAGGTCATTTCTTTAATAAAACCAAACATTCCATGTTCCATGTCTAAACATGCAAAGCTTTTATGTTCTGGAATCCAGGATATTACTCCTATATTATCATAATCATCTACATCATATACCAAATCAACGAGAGTCATATCTTTCCACTTAAATGTTCTTACTTCATCAAGAGCATAAAATTCAACATAATTTGTCCACTCAGATTCTTGTAAGTCTATTCTTCTATTTTCAGAACCTAAAAATTCAATAACATCATTAGGTAATTCTAATTTTTTTAATCTTTCAATACACCACTCACGTTCATGCCATTCTTTAGGTTCATAACTTTTAACAAGCTCCAGTATTTCTTTATCATGCTTTCCTATAGACTTATCAAGAGCTCTATATCCCCATCTATCATTAGCTGCCTCTACTGCTTCATTAAAAGGTCTATATCCCCATTTATCAGTTATTGACACATCTGCACCATTTTCTAATAAAAGCTTAACAATATCTAAATTTCCACGAATTACAGCCCACTGCAGCGGAGTAGGCTCATTTGCAAAATCCTTACTCATGTTGTTATAATTTATATCTGCTAGGTCTTTACTTATAATTAACTGAACTAAATCTAGTTTTCCTTTTTTTGCTGATTCTCTAAGCGCATCTCCAAGTTCACTAGGGGCATTGCATTTTTCTATTTCTTCCTTATTTAAATTCATTTTTTAACCCCTTCCTATTCAATACTAATTCCTTGTTTTTTCATTGGCTCTAAAACTTCTTCATCAACCATGCTAATAAGCTCTACAGCTTTTAAATTTTTAGCATGCTCAAAACCTTTTATTGATTTAACATCAAAATAACTATCTTCTCCATCCCAATCAGGTTGTATATATCCATAAATTTCATTGCCACCATCAAAGCATAATTCTGTAATTTTATTTAAATCTTTTTGTTCTATATTTAATTCAGAAAAGAATTTAAGCATTTCTTCTATAGGTCCTACATCTGCATACCATTCATAATTTTCAGTGTACTCCTCAATTAATGCTTTTAATTCTTCTTCAAAGGATGGATTTTTATCTAACAAAGCATCAATTACTACAAGTTTGAAATTAAAATCTTCAAATATTCCCGATTTATCTGTATATCTTGTCATTTTCAAAAACTCCTTTTTACTCCATATTAAATTACAATTTCTCCAGGATGTCCGTTAAGAATAATTACTTTTTCATTTATAATATCTTCATCATCTTCTATTTGCAATCAATTACTATTTTTCACTTTTGTCATTCACAATAAAATTGCTCTTTCCTTGGGCTTTGTAAAGACAATCTATTATTTCAGAAATATAATCATAAAATGTTTTTCCGGTTCTATATATACTCCCTAAATCATCGTCCCAAATTTCTCCTACTTCCCAATTCTCATCAATTAGAAAAACTAAAGCTTTACCAGAAGGATCACACCCAAATTGTAATACTCTCTCTTCAAAATCCAAAAATTCTAAAAGACTCTCATCATAAAAATCTTCAATTTCACATAAATCCCCAAAAATAGTGCAAAACTCTTTTCCAAAACTTCCTGCTCCTATTTTTGAAAGATACTCAAGATACTCCTCAGGAATTTGAGGATACTCTTTTCGAAGTTCTTCTATCTGCTTTTTAGAGTACAATTCTCTTTCTTCTTTATGTGAAATTAGTTGAGCATCTAATTGGTCTATATATTTTAATGCCTCAAGTTCTCTTTCATATCTCACAATATCACCATCTCTTTAAATCTTATTTCTCTAATTTATTAAGTTCTTTCCAAATGTAAACCCCCTAATAAGGTCCAAACTTATTAAATATTCCTTAAATTAACAACTTATTATAATTTTAATCCTTACAATTAAATATTTTAAATACAGGATTACTTGATATCATAAGCATTCTTTCAGCACTCTCTCTAACATTAGCTTCATCGAAATCCATACAAACCACTTTAAAGTCTCTAGCTTTTGGTATTAAATGATATTCTTCAGTATCTAAAAATTCAATAAGAGCTTGTGAAAATATATTAAGTAACTTGAAACTCCAATCCTCATCTTCCATCAATATCTCATATTTTCCTTCTCCAAAATAACCATTTTCCGCATAATTTTCAGAAGCAAAATCAGCATGAGACCATTCTACAGGAATATAAGCACTGTTTAATGCATTGTCCTCTCTATTCATTAGCTTCTTAGCTAAGCTAGAAATATTATCATAGTTTTTAAATGCTTTTTCAAAGGCACTATCAAAATGTTCCTCTGTCTCTAAGCACAAATTAATAGTGCCGTAAAAACCACTTACATCAAAACCAAAAGCTTTATATATATTTCCACAATTTTGCCTCAGAAAATTAAGAACCTCAATTTTTGCAAATTCAACGATTTTTTTCCTTAATTCTAAGTAATTAACCTCCATTTTCCACTTCTCCAATTCTAAATTATTATTTTCTTTAAAATTTTCAAAACATATATCTTATTTCATTATTACAATCTCTTTCTTAAAATTTTTTCCTTGTATCCTCGCCATTCTCATCCATTAACATTTGTTCTCTTATATATTGTTGAAAGGTTTGTCCACATACGTGTAATTCTTCACAATCATGCCAAAACTCAGCAACTTTCCACTCTTCTTCAATAAGGAATCCTGAAAAATCTCCACTAAAGTTATCTCCAAAAACTAGAAACTTCTTATCTTCCAAATCATACAAGTCATACCCTGTAAGATCCTCTATAGTTTCTAAAGCTCCATGAACTACAAATTGACATTCCCTAAAAGATCCTGTTCCTATTTCTTTAAGATAGTCCAAATAATCCTGAGGTATACATAAGTACTGATCAACTAATTCCTTTATTTGTGCATCTGTCCATTTTTCACGACTGTTCATTTCATACTCTTTTTTATCTTCCACTTTTTCTAAAAAACTAATTTCTTCTTTATATCTCATAAAATCACCTTCATTTTAATAATACTATTTTATTAAGTGTAGAGAACTTTCATCATTACACGCATACCAGAATCCTGCATAATCCATAATTAATATCTTTTCATCATAAACATAAAATGAATGATCTCGTTCTTTATTGACATAAAAACCATTCAACCAAAGTGGTTCTGATTTTTTTAAGATTTGTTCCATTCTAAATTTGTCATTTATTGTACCAACATACTTACTACCAAACACCAATTCTTGTAAACAAAAAGTAATTAAAAAATGTGAAAGTGATTTACATACAATTTCATGCCCTAATGCGTTTTCATCCCATACCTCAGCAGCATCACTATACACTGATGAATTATCATTATTTGCCTCAACTTCACAAGTCCAATTTCCTTGGTTCTCAGACAAAATAGTTATTCTTCCATCTTTTTCTTCTAAATTTTCTACTTCTATTAAAAAATCCTGGTTATCAAAATTTTTTGGTTCTTATAGGGTTCAATATATCCAACATCATTTTTTCTCGGATGAGGCCAATTACCTGCAAAAAGATACAGTTCTCTTAAAGCCTTAGGTAGAGACTTAGGCACCTCATTATCTGACATTCCATATTCAGGTAACGCTTTACCTGCCCATTTTTCAATAAATAGCTTAAGGCTTTCAATTCGATTTTCATCATCTTTTATATACATAATTTCATACCTCTATAATCTTTGAATTTCTTTAATGTTCATAATTTATTAGCAGCAATCCCAATTATATAAAATCCTAGTAAAATCAAGTTTCTTCAAATCTTCTTCATTTATAAAAAAGTTTGCTACGCCACTATCTCCAAACATTAAATCACATTCCTTTTCATAATCAAGTTGAAGCAGTAAAGTATCGAAGTTATTTAATTTTTCATCATCCCTTGGATCATCTTGAGTAAAAAAGGGATATCCTCCTATTCTAGAGCCATCAGCATTTAATTTTTCCATATAATCATCATCTTCTTCATCTGTTAAACTTATATCCTTATACACATTATTATATCTATAATCATCCCAAGGTATAGGCATATATTCTAATGAAAAGTTCATTTTACCTTCACTGCTAAAAGGCATATACCAATCTTCTTCTAAGTCTCCTAAAAATGAAAAATCTTTTATTAGCTTTTCTTCATTTTTTTCAACAGCAGGTATGTATATTACCTTAAATGTATCCTGCATACATGGATCATCAAAATTGAGCCCATATACATCATCTGGTAATATAAAAAATTGTAATATACCTTTTTGTGGAAAAGGTTCTATTTTAGGAACTTCTTCAAAATTAATTTGAGCTAATAATCTTAAGTATTCTCCATTAGATGCTTTAGGATATTCCATGCCAATTTCTAAATAGGGATTTCCTCCTAATTTACTTTCCCAGGGTTTGGTTTCTTGTTCTTTTAATTTTATTTTTACATATGGTTTTATAGTTTTTTCTATTTTATCCCTATATTTTTCTAAGCTTTCTGGTAATTCTATAATTAAATTTTTCATTATTATTCACCTATCCTTAAATAAAATTTTATTAATCTTCTTCACAAAAATCACAACTGTCACTTAAAGCATATACTATACCACTTCTATCTTTTACTGCTTCTTTAAAAAATTCTTTTAAAGAGTTTATAAATCCAATATCCCCTTCACTAATTTCATCAAAAGAAATCCCCTGCAAATTAAGTTCTTTTTCTATACTTCTGCATATGCTTAATACATCTAAATTCTCTAAATCAGAAATTACTCTTTCTATGTTTTCTACTGACATGTATCTTAAGGCAAGGTTATCATGATTTGCAAAACTACTTGCTATCATTTCAATTTCTTCTTTATCTTCCGGCGCTATACCCCACATTTGAATTACTCTTTCTTCAATTTGTTCTTTTCTTGGATTTTCTATTCCAAGTTCAGTCTCCCAGGCACTATATGTATAATTAAAATCACTCACTCCAAACAATAAAGCATGAACAGCTCTTTCTTTTTTATATTCCTTATCCTCCTGGTAATTCTTAATATAATAATCCTCACGAAAAATTTCACTTATAGTGTAGTCACTAATCTGATATTCAATTAATTCTTCACAATTAATATCACCATTTATGATATTAACTAACTTACTTTGTCCCTCCATAGAATTCATGTATTCTTTTTTAACTTTAATAACTTTTACGCTTTCTATTTCCATTTTTATCTCCTCTACTTAACAATTATGCTCTATCTCTACTGAATTATGGATTCATAATTATATCCAGCATTTTTTCAGTGTTATTTACAAATTGCTTCATAACTTGAACATGCTCAGTATCTTTATATCCTACTTTTTTAAATTGACCTTCTAATTCATATATTAGTGAATCAGGATAGGCCATTATTATAGGAGAATGAGTTGCAATTATAAATTGCGAACCCTGCTGAACTAATTCATGTATTCTTGCAAGCATAGTCATCTGTCTGGATGGTGATAAAGCCGCTTCAGGCTCATCTAAAATATATAAGCTATTTCCTCTAAATTTATTGATCAATAATGATAGAAAAGCTTCTCCATGTGATTGTTCATGAAGTGAAACTCCTCCATAGGAATCTATGATTTTAGGACCTCCACCTTCTCTATCCAATTCTTCTATGTTAGTTGCAACATTATAAAAGCTTTCAGCCCTAAGAAAGAATCCATCTTCTGGACGTTTAACACCTTTTACCAACCTTAAATACTTATATAATTCTGAATGAGTATTCATTGTGGAAAATGTAAAGTTTTTTGTTCCTCCCTCAGGATTAAAGCCGCAAGCTGTCGCTATTGCTTCAAGTATGGTTGATTTACCAGTTCCATTTTCACCTACAATAAATGTTACTTTTGGGTGAAAATCTAAAGTATTTAAATTTTTCACTGCCTCTAAAGAAAATGGGTATATATCAAATGAATCTATGTCTTCCCTGCATAACCTAACTGTTCTTAAATATTGATTTAATTTAAACTTTTCCATGCGTAAATTTTTCCTCCAATCTATTTAGAGAAATTGATATTAAGTTTAACATCCACTTTATTTAACAATTATGTGTAACTTCTAACTTGTTATTTTCATGTATAGTTCCATAAGTGGCACAAAGCAGCATACCACCGCAGACTTCACTACTAACTTGAAAATGTATTTTCTCTTCATCAGTATCAAGACTGTTAGCTTCAATTGTATCCACAAGCTTTTTAAAATCAAGTACTGGTAAATATTTAGCTACTATTTCATAACTAGTTAAATTGTCCTTATTGGTATACGCATTATATTCCTGTATCTTTTTGTAAATAGGACTTAGATTATTAAAATCATGGATTACTTGTCCATTCTCATCTTCAACTATATAGTCTGGATATTTTTTATTACTTTTATCCCTAAATTCAAACTCCCAAAAAGGATATTCTATATCACATAAATGAGTTATTATCCACATTAGAAATTGCTCATTTATATACTTCACATTAGCTTCTACATCTTTAAATCTCTCACCATAGTATTTTGAAATCTTTGATAATTTTTCTTCTTTAGCCATGTCTTCTGTTACTCCTGCTATATCACAGCCATATAAATCTATAGAAATATCCTTAAATTTCCCCATAACGCCTAAATCAACAATCTTATCCCAGAACACTTCCTGTTCGTCTTCACTAATTTTAAGCATAAAAATCATCTCCTAATCGTTTATTCTTCTTTCTTCTATGTATCTTATTATTTGCTAAATAAAATCTTCTATATGTTCTTTATATTCTTTCACTATCTTTCCACTATTAAGTTTGCTGAAGATTTCTATTGAATCTTCCTCATCTAAATACTCAGACACCATAAAATTAATAAAGATATCTTCATTACACTTATTTTGAAAAAATCCTTCATCCTTTATTTCTATTAATGCTTGTATACATGTATCAAAAACTTTTTCTCTGTATTCCTCAAAAAATTCTGTGTATATGCATGTCTCCGAATCACTTATTTCATCTTCATTATTTTCTTGAAACTCTACTAACATATTTCTAATCTTCTGAAATTCATTATCTGCAGCATCCCATATTTCCCATTCTTGCTCACAAAATTTATAATAATACCTATCTTCTTCATCTTCTATTTGTTCCTCTAATGACTCCTTTGTATTTGCCACAACTCCTATAGATCTAGCAGCTGAATCACAAGTTAGTGAAAATGCATATACTGTAGAATCTTTGTATTCTTCCATAATTTCTAAAAAAGCTTTCTTTACAGCAACAATAACCTCTTCTTTAAATTTTTGAAAATTAAATTCTGATTGCATTAAATTTATCCTCCTCTTTAACACGTTTATAATTTATAAAACCACTCCCTATTTGTAATTAATATTTCTTCAATATACTTATAGATTTTTGTTTCATTCTTAGTAATCCACTCGTCAATTTCAGCCATTACTTCCTCATCATTACAATTGTTTATACCTGCACTATATTTGCTTAGAATTTCACTTTCATTTTTGGCTTTTAAATTCTTAATTAATATTTGTTTAGAATCAATATTCAATACCTCATAGTATGTCCAAACTCCTGATCTATCAGACATTGCTTGCCAATTCATAATTTCACTTAATTCAATAATCCACTGCAGCGAAGGATTTTTGCATTTCTCAAATTCTGCATAAGCAATGCGAAACAGTTCAACTTTTGAAGCATATTCATCTATTGAGTTAAAAAATTTATCTATATATGATTTTGCATACATCTCATTACCATCCTTTGCCTACATACAATTAAAGCCGGATCTTTAAAATCACAGTATCATAGCTGTCTTTCCTTGTTTACTATTATCTGCAAAAATTCCATGAAATTATCTGCAACTACATCTACCTCTTCAAATTCTGGTTCACATCCATAAACTATTGTTCCATTTTCACTTTCCATATCTATAACATAAAAAGAATACTCATTATCTACCGATATCAGTATTGGAAAATATCTATTCCACCAATTTTCAATTTTGCTTTTCCATTCCCTATCATCTTCTGCAGCCTCTAAGCTTAAGATTTCAAACTCATTCCATTTAAGTGCAATATCTGATTTCCCATTATATTCTTCTTCACATAGAAACCAGCTTTTTTCACTAAATGATATACACTGTTTTACTTGCTTAAGAAATTCAAAATATTCATAAGGTATTGCCTTATATCTTTCTCTTACTTTATTAGATAGATTTACATCACATTTTTCATTTTCTTTTATGTTCCAGCAGCTTACTTTAGCCCATTCTATAAATTCTTTAATACTAATCAATATCTGCACCCCAACTTTATATTTTTCTTCTTTATCACATCACTACAAATTGTCCTAATGGATAATTTCCATCCCATGCACATGGCCATCGTCCTTCTGAAAGAACTTCCAAAACTCTACTAAAAAATCCCTTCTTGTCAACAACAATTTCTATACAAGCCCAAGCCACATCTCTTTTTACAAAATCTATAATCTCATAATCTAAACTATAGGTATCACTATCTAATCCCATCTTTTTTAACCTATCTTGAAACCTTGCTAATCCTTCAGCTATTTTAGGTCCAGTTTCCTTTGCAACCCTTTTAAATATTAAATCAATCGTATCATCACCAATAGAGTCAATTGCAAATTTCTCAATACCATGACTTTCCTTGCCCCATACTTCTAGCATTTTATCGTTCCACTCATCCCAAGCTTCAATGAAAGATAACACAACAGTGTACTTATCACTATCTTCACTAGCATGTATGAACCAATTAATATCTCCAATTTCTTTTAAGAAACTCTCAACTTTTTCCTTCACAATGTCCTTATTTATTTTTTCTCCTCACTGCTTAACTTTTGATTATGCCATATGATAGTCCGAGAAATATTATACATAACAACCATCTATTCCCAAGGCTTCAAAATAGCGTCTTGCCTACAACCAATCAAAATCTATTTCTACTTTTTCCTCAAATTCATTTAATACTTCATCTTTAGCTGCTCCAAAATATATGATGTTTTCATCGATGAAATGTAAAGCCAATATATGGCCATCATTTGATATGTAACTAATACGCTTGTTATCTTTCTCTTCTCCATAATTTAGAGGCATAAAATATTCCTTTAATACTATCTCTGAGTTCTCCAATACCGCACTTGCTTCAAGAACATTTATAACTTGAAACACTACAGAATTGACAATATACTTAGTCAATTCTTCATAAATTGACCAATTATATATATCATTACTTTCTTTAACATTTACATTTATAACTTCATTGCTTAAGTCATTCACATAAATTCCATACTTTTCAACCTGTTCATTTGAACAGCCTATTTCCAAAATTTCATCTTCTATTGCAAGTTCGTTAAGACTTTTAAATATGTAAAAGCCATTTAGCATGTATGTATTTTTACTATATCGAAGATAAAATTCTCTTAATGCTTCAGGTAACTTTATATTTAATTTGTTTTCAATTAAACTTATCGACCTATTAACTTCATTTTTATCAACCTTTTCACTATTTGATATTACTTGGTCAATGCTATCTAAAGCTTTCTTTAACAATTTCATTCTATTTTTCACATTTGACTTAGTTTTATTGGAAATACTATCTTTTGCTAAATCGTCTTTAATGTCTCCAAGTCTTACCTTTATATTGCATTCTACTTCTTGCAATTTACTTTTGTCATTAGCCCCTAAGATTAATAATTGTTCATAATGAAGATACGCAGCCATAACCTTTTCTTCTTTATCGTAATAACTATACTTTGTTCCTCTTGAAAACTTTCGTTCGTCGCTTATTTTATATAAAATATCTTGAAGATTCCTCTCTAAGTTTTCTTCTTTAATTTTTATCTTGGTACTAAATTTCATTAAGTTAACTCCATGCCAAAATATATTATTTAATATGTATTCAGATAAGTTTCTAGCTTCAAAATACCAAGAGGCATCATTTTCTTGCTGCAGCTTAACCTTTGGATCTTCTTTATTTGAATCCTCTATTAAAGCTCCATATTTTCTAGATTTATCTATCAATTCATTAAACACAATTAATCCATCTATTATTTGTAAATCTTCTAACGATAAAAACGAATTACAAGCATTTAAAATTTTCTTGTCTTTCCCAAAAACTTCATACAGTTCTTTTAATGGGATTGGTATTAATAAGCCTAGTCTTTTCTCACATTCTTCTATTTCTTTAATTGAAGAACCATTATATACCGAATCCTGCCCATATATATTAAACTGAATTTTTTCCAGATAATTTTTAATCATCTTTTATCTCCCTTTTCCCATATTCCACAACCATATTAATGAGAAAACTAAATAATATCATTAAGAAAATTTGGGTTTATTCTTTAAAGAGTTGTGGAACTCCCTGCCACATTAATTCAGGCATTTCATCTACTTTATTTAAATATACATATATTTCTTGATCATCACCATAAATTCCCGACTCTGGCAGCTTTGTATTTAAAGTAATATGATATATTCCATTTTCTAACTTGATTTGCTGATCCTCTGGACATTCTGAATCCCAGTCCGAGAGCCAAAACAAATCTATCATGCACAGCCCCCCTCCATCTATTACAATAGCTAAACGAATACTAATTGGATACTGCTCATCAATTTCATCACTTGGATAACCCTCCCTAAATTTTAATATATAGTCCCCTCCACTACCTGTACAAAAGCCAACAATATCACCTTTTTTTATGTGTTTTGCTACTTGATCTGGTTTTGCATATTCATTTTCAAAGAAATCTTCTCCTTCTTTAATATTTTTAACTGCTCCATCAGAATAAAAAACTATACCCATTCCATCTATTGAAAGGTTTATATCAAAATTAATTTTTTCCTTATTCATATAATTTGTCCTCCTATATTAAATCTTTTAGCTCTTTACATTCCACATTTATGTGTAACTCCAGCAAAAAAACAATCCATAAATTCTTTAAAATCACCAAAAATTGTTTCTCCTAATTCTTCTAACTCTTCTCTAGTTTCACAACCATAGTATTCTTCGTGATCAAGCCATACAAGCTTATAGTTATTATGTGTATCAAAACAAAGAGGACCCCATCCGTTAAAATCTCCTATTGGTATATATCCAAATTCTATTATCTCTTCGCATCCTTTATAAACATTTTCTATAACCTGAAACGGCTTATTTGATGGTTGATCAAGAATATCAACATAAACCTCCTTGCCATCCTCACAATGAAAATCATCCAGAACTCCATCTAGTTCTTCAAATATATGAAAATATGTAGAAAGAAATGCTTTATATAGAGTTGGTAATTTTACATTGAATTTCTCTTCTAATTTAAGAATATCTTCTTCTGACACATTTGATTCTAGCAGCATCCATTTGTTTTCATCATTGTTATCCTTCATATTTTCTGGAACAATAGTTTCTCCATCATCATCAAACATTTCTCCTATTTCAAATTTTTCGGGATGATTTTTATTTAAGATTTCAAAGTACTTTTTTATAACTTCCTTTTCTTCTTTAATCATTTTCCACCTCGTAAAATTACTTTTTCTTATGTTTTACCCAGCTAGTCCATTAACTGATATTTTATAGTCATCTGTTATTGTAACTTCCATTGAATGACCTGCAAAATAATCTGGTTTTGTATCTATAAATGCTTCTATCATTATTCTAGAATCCATTATTTCCTTATCTTCATCTATTCTTATTGACATGCTGTTAAAGTATAAGGATTGAAAAAATTCTTCTTTACTAATTGGTAATCTAAAAATGTCCTCACCATCTACATACACTTTTTCTCCATCAATTATCTCCTCATCTGAACTTTCTGCCCACTCTTCTGCAAGTCCAATCATATCATCCTCCACAAGAGCATCAAAAACTGATTTTTTATTATTTTCAAGCCATGTCAAATACTTTTTAAATTCATCAATGTAGTTTTTTATCTTATCATCATCAAAAGTATCCTCATCTTTAAGGCTTATTTTCAAGGATACTGACATATAGTTGTCCCAAATTACAGTATTAACATCACATTCAGCTGAACCTATATTATTATTTATTTTAAAATCTTCAACTTTAATATCTAGATTTTCAATACTTAAATTCTTACTTAACTCAGATTTGCAACTATTGCTTTTAAACAAAGATATGTACTTATTTCTAAAAGAAGTAGCTCTCCAATCACTTGGATCTAGCTTTATAGATTTATCTAAGTCTATCAAAGCTTTTTCATACTCCTTCATTTTTACATAACAGTAACCTCTAAAATAATAGCCTTCAGCATAACTGTTATCTATATTTAAAACCTTATTAAAATATGGTTCTGCTTTTTCATAATCTCCATTATTTAAAAATTCTAATCCTTTTTCTACTACACTCTCTGTGTTTTTATCCATTATTGTCCTCCTGAATTTTTGTCTCCAAAATTTTCCACAACGTTAATCCCACCAAACTCCAAATACTCTGAATCCATTTTTTAATTCCGATGTTTGTATCAATGCACATTCTTTACAATCAACTTGCCATACTTCGCTTGGAAATCCATCTCCAAACCATTTGTATATATCATCTTCATTTGCAGTAGTAGAAATATATATGGTATCAGAATATGGCCACTCCTCATCTATATCACAAATTACTATCCAAACCTCGAAAACATTTTCCTTTAGCTTTATGTCTTTTAATATTTCATAAAATTCATGTACATCTAGATTTTCAGTACATGCATTAGCAGCAAATGACCCTGCTGCATTGTTACCTTCAAAAAAATCTTCTATAGAAACTAAAATATCTCTACTATATGGAGGTTTAAAACCACCTTGCTTTTCTATTTTTTCTAAAAGGTCTTTCTTCACTCTAAACACCACTCTCTAAAACTTTCTAATACTCCATTCCAAAATTGTATATTGTCTTCATCATAATCAATAACTACTTTGCTATCTATCAAACTAAATTCCTTTCGGGCCTTTTCAAACAACGCTTCAATTTCTTCTACCTTTTCTTCTTCTATAAGTTTTAAAACTTTGTTTTTCATTTTCTTAAAATATTTCATGCTTTCATACATTTTAGAAAAAGAAGAATTAACAAAATATGTTACAACTTCTTCTATAACTTCATGTTCAAGTTCATAAATTTCTCCTGTAACTTCCTGTATCGCTATCAAATTACCACTATCTAAGTTGTCTGCAACAACATAATATGATATGAATTTTTCAAGATCTTTTAAAAATTCTGATACAAATTTTTCATCTAACCTTGTTACTGTACTATCATTTATCTTTGTCCACTCAACCACATCACATAAAAATCCATGTTCCTTATTAAAGAAGTTAATATTAATATCATAAAATTCATCTTCTTCAATTTTTGTTTTACATAAAAAGTCCTTTGTTTCTTGTGGAAGATTTAAACTCATGATAATGTTTCTCATAATTTTTTTCCTTTCTTAAATAAACTCTATTGTGTACTTTTTAATCATGTATTTTCCCCTTATAAATTTCTAATTTCTCTTGTTTCAAAAGCCTTCTCAGCAATTTCTCTTGCACTTGGCTCATGTCCATATTCCTCCACATCATACCAATATATTAAATCTGAAATATTGTTATGATGAATACTTTTTTCTAATAATTCTATGTAATAGCATATATAGTTCTCTACTTCTTCAATTCCATCTGGCGATTTAAGTTCAATAATCATTTCTATTATTTTAGCTGTTTCTTCAACTGTTATATCACTGACTACTGGTGGATTAGGTAAAGATATTTCCTTAGCAAATTCCTCAAGAGACATAGCTCCCATATAATTTTGAAAATCTATAGGCTCATATTTTTTATGAACTTTTGAATTAAGTTCATCTATTTTATCATTTAAAATTGTCTTTTCATTTTTCTCATAGTATTCTTCATAATATTGTTCAGATAAGTTAGAAATTTCCCCAATAAGCTTCTTTAATTCCTCTACTAACTCATTATTAATTTTAGGTGGCTGCAATTCTTTTCTTAACATCCCTCATCCTCCACTTATTACAAATATATATTTTCACAGTCAAAACTTCCTTTTATCAAATTAAATCATCCATTTAGCCTAATAGCCTCAATGTTCATTTGATTGAAATCTACTTCTAAAATATGATCTCTAATAACTTGATCACCACAATAAATTGTTGCACCATAATCCTGAGATGAATTAAATGTTATATCTGTACTATAAACTTCTATATCATTAAACCATTCCTCATAAACCTTTTCTCCAAGTTCACCTTCATAATATGTCTTTAATACTGCCTCACATTGATTTAACCATTTCAGATAAGAATTTATAAGAGATATTACATTTTCTAAGAAAATTTCATTTTTAATATTTATTCTTAATTCCTCAATATTTTCAATCGATTCATTAAAAATTTCCACACATTTATTTACATTAAAACAAATGTATCTATCATCCGTTTCTTCATCATTTCTTATAAAGTCTTTTATTTCTAGCAAATACTATCCCCCCAAAACATTATTATAAATATAATTCTCTAAATTCCATTACGCACCATTCTATATCAAAACTAAAATTCTAAAATCATGTCATACCATTTTGCACCACCATGAACTGATTTAGATACTCCTTTATTTTTATATCCAAACTTCATGTAATAATGAATAAGCCTTTCCTTACAAGTTAAAATAACTCCTTTTCGGCCTGATGATCTTGCTGTTTCTATCATATGATTCATCAATTTAGCTGCAATTCCCTGATTACGATAATCTGGTATTACATCCAGTCCAAAAATAGTTTGATAGTGTCCATTTGGAACATGAAGTCTAGAATCTTCAAAAAGCTCATCACATATAACAGTTTCATTTATAATACATCCATTAACAAATCCGATTATTTTATCATTTACTTCTGCCACAAAAAAGCTTTCTGGAAATGTTTGTATACGCTGCTTAAAAGACTCTTTCGCAGCTGCTTCTGCTTTTGGAAAGCAAATACTCTCCACTTCTGCTATCTCATTTAAATCATCTATAGATACCTGTCTAATTTTAATCTCCATACTAATCTTCCTTTCCTTTATACCTAAACAACGACAAAATACACATACTTCCAATATAAAATATCATTGTATCATTTAACATAATTTTTCCACTTTCTTAAATACATTTTAGCAAACATAAGTTCTCACATCAAGTTCTTTTTTCCTTTTGTTTATCTATTTTGAAAATCATCCCAAATTTCACTGTTTAAAAATAATACGACATAAGGGTGCAGTTGAAGTTTGAATTTTAACTTCAAGTGTACACATCTAATTTATTGTTATATGTAATGTTGGTAATCTAAAATTATATTTATACATAGCATTATGTGTACACGTAATGTACTAAGAAGTAACTTTTAACTGTATGGAGACTGATATATGCTGTGAAGGAAGATTAGAACTTCTTAATGAAGTGAGTTTTCCTTCACAGCATATATCAGCCGGAATACAGTTGAAAGTTACTTCGCTTACATTCGCTTGTGTCGCAATGTGCTTATGTCATTACACACCCAATGCTTTAACGATCCAGTCTCCAGTTAGCTGCAAAACCAGTTTTAGCTTCTAAAGCTCTATCCACATCATAAAGTATCTCACTAAAAAATCTTTCTGGTACCTTTGATGGTAAAACAGTATTTTCTTCTGTTACTTCATCATAAACATAACTTCCTCTTTCCACTGTACTAGCTTTGTAAAAAATCAATTCATAAATCGTAGTTTCTTCATTTTCATATCCAACACCAAGATAATTAAATTCAAGTTCTGCTCCAATACCAACTTTTTCATCTTCTTTATAAAACTGGTAATAGCATCCTCCATCTTGCACAGAACCCCTATACCATCCCATTTTAGTAAGTTTGCCAACTAATGAAAGTCCATTAATTTTAGTACCTGCAAAACGTTCTATACCTTTCATTTTCCTTTCTTCTTCAGTTATCCTGTAAATCTTTCTTTGAAGTTGAGGGAAGGGTTGTACTATTTCATAATCCTCAAACTGATGTTTCCAGCCTTCTAAGGTATAATTATCCATTTCTAAAGGGTGCACAAGACCTATATGAACTTCTTCTAATAATTCATATTCTTCTTCATCCATTGTATTAAAACTGCCATCTTCCATATATCTAAAAGTATCTTTTAACTTTCCATCTTCGTAAACTCCCCATACTAAACCAAGAGAAAAATTATGCATAATAGGATTTCTAACAAATAACTTTTCCCAGGCTTTTTTACTCCACAATCTATTTGAAGAAAGAGCCATTTCCAATCTTAAAGTTTGAGTTGAAACTACAGTTTTAATTTGTTTTTTCACTGCTTTAAACTCTGATAAAGCTTCTTTAGATCTTAATTCATCGTCAGCTTTACCTGGCTTTGGTAAGTTCTTCATTGTTTTTCCATTATTATCTTCAATTTTTAATGAAAAGTCTACTCCCAAGGTTACTGTAAAACTTCTACTTCCATAATCAAATACTCTTTCTCCTCTTACATTAAAATCTAGATCAGGTATTATTTTATCTGCTAAATCCTCTTCTGTTAATTTAAGCATCTTTGCTGCAGAAATAAAGGCTTCTCCAGCTGCTTTTTTAATTTGCTTATGCTTAAACTTTCTTGATATAGTATCTAAAATCATTAAAGCTTCATCACTGCCATTTAATGCCAAAGCTTTTATAGCCTCACAAGCAATAGCACCTCTAGCACTTTTAGACCAAATATCTATTTGATCTTTTAAGGCATTTACTACATTGAATCCTCCTACAGCTGAAATTAAGGATAAAATCCACTTCTTTTTCGTATCTGCACCATCACTAACCCAATTACTTAAAATTTCCAATCCCATTGTATCTAAATCCTGTTTGTTACACTTTTCAATTACCCTTTCAGCAGCAAGGTTTTTCTCAACAATATTTTCCAGGGAATATTTGCTTATTAAATAAATTAATACATCTTTTGATATCACTTTTCCATCTTCATACATTACCTCTGGAAATGTGCTTACAGAAATCCACTCTGGAGCATTATAAGCAGTTTTTTTCAATCTTTCACTGCAGTAATTGCTTATACTTTCTGCATTTTCAAGTATTTTATCATCTAAATAGTCTCTATTTATAATATTTAATATCAATACCTTGATTTTTTGATTTTTCTCTTTCTCTGCAAATTTTTCAAGCTCGTCTGTAAAATTTCTCATATCAAAGTTTATTAAAATTCTTGCAGCAGCCTCTCTTACTGCAGTTTTTCTACTTTTAAAATTTTCTAATACCTTTTCTTTACAACCTTCATAAGTGCTAAGAAGATTCACTGCTTTATCCCTAATAAGCTTTGAATCATCTGATAAACTTTTTACTAAAATATGAGAATACTTTTCCCTATCTACATTAAATAAACCTTCAAGCACAAACTCTTTTGCAATACTTAAACTATCTATAGTATTTATAAGCTCTGTATTTCCTTCATTACACAGCTCTCTTAAATATTGCCTGGCTTTTGAATTTAAAGTTGAATCAGCAACAAGAATCAAATGTCTTTCACTTATGCCTCTCTCTGAAAGCTTTTTAGCAAAGTTTGTATAACTCATAGATTGACTTTCTACTATATTGTATATAATCGAAGATGCTAAACCATATTTTTCAGTATTAAGTACTAGATATAAAAATCTATATATAATTTCTCTAGTTTCATCTATAGAATAAATTAATTTAAAACAAATATTATGATAGCGCCACATTGAACCTTCAATTGAACTTTTGTCTACTCTAGAAATATAATTATCTATACACTCTTTATCTTTACCATCCATTACATATTGTAAAATCTTAGCTCTTTCTTTACGTAATACTAAATCAAAACCTTTAAAGCTAAATATATATCCGCTTAAAATATTTTCTATAAATTTCTTAGCTTGATTTAAATCTTCATCTTCCTTTGAATTTTTATATATAACTAGAGCAAGCGTAAAAGCTTCAAGGTCTTGAAATTTAGTCTTACCCATTCTTCTTTTACTAACAAATTCCAAACTCTCTCTAAAAATTGATGGCATTTCTTTTATTCTCTGTTCTATCTCTTTAAGTAATTTATTATTTTCTTCTTCAATATATAAATTTATTAACCTAAGTACATATAATTTCTTATCAATATCAAACTTTTTTGCAATATCATAACTTTTAATCTTATTATCATAAGAAAAGATAAAAGTTACTAATTCATCAAAAAGCATTCTTCTATTAGTACTGTTATTAACTGCATCTCTAACAACTTCTCGTAATATCTCACTCTTACTGCGTGTATAGACTAAAATTTGGATTATAGCTGTTTGTTTATCTCTTAAATACTTGTTTATATCATCTGCATTTTCTAAATGATGTTTTATAAATTTTTCTCCATCTTCAGGAAGCTCACAAGAATTTTTAATAGCAAAAGCAGCTAAAATTACCTTCACAAAGTCATCTTCTGTTTCTAAAAAAGCCTTTGAAAGTATTTCTATATCTTCATCTATCATTTCTTCAACAATTGGGATTATTATGTCTATAGAATTTGGACAAGTTCTTATAAGCCACACTAATATTCTTTCTTTGTTATCCATAGGTTTTAAATAATTAGCAAATTTAGGAATAGAAAAGAATCTATTATATACTATTTTAAAAAAGCTTTCCTGACCTATGGTCCAAAACACCTTTAAAATTCTCTTAAAGACTTCTTCATTATCCATAAATCTATCTACTAATTTCCAAAAATCCTGCCTTATATTATAATTTCCTCTTAATGTATTTTCCATGTTATACTTATGAATTTTATTTAAATCTAAAGTATCATCACCATTTTCAATATATTCCTTAAGTTTAATTATTTCTTCCTTTTCTAAAGTACAATTACAAAGTTTAACTCTTAATAAATTTAATAATTCTTCCATACGTATCTACCTTTCCTATTTGGGTTTACTCCCATATGTAATAATTTTAATTATATTTTACCAAAAATACCACACTTTTTTTATATTAGACTTGGATTCGGCAAATAATCTTAAAAAATTTTAGGATGCTTTTATTACTCTTCTATCAACAAAGCGAAATTTCACTATACTTTTTTGTAAAAAATAGATAGACTCAAAAGCCTATCCATTAAACAACAACTTCAAATATATTCTTATCTGCCGCACAATATTCATTATATACATATTGTTTATTTTCATTAAAATTAAATATCAATAAATATCCTTTATTAAACCTTCTGTTTCCAAATAGCGCTTCAATTGGCTCAACCAATTTCTATGAGCTTTTTTCTCAATACTAGATTTTAAATTGTTCTAAGGTGTCTTCTAATTCATAATCCACTGAATACGCTGTGAATCAATAAACCTGGTACTTTTCCCTGTTTCCATATCCATAATATAAGTTTTACCAATATTCCCTTTAGTAAGTCCCTCTATAAAGGTTCCAATAGGAGTTAGATGCTCCATAGAAAAATATACCAAATACTTTCCATTTGGAGAAAAACCAATAGGTGAATAACCTGTAAACTTTTCATCATATATTCCATTAAATTTTAGTAAACATTTTTCTTGTCCATCTTTCTCTATATAAACAGAACCCTTCTTTTTAATAGCCTTTACACCAGCAACTTCATTTTTTATATAATCAGTGTCAATCATTGTTAACTGATTAGAACTTTCCAAACCTAATTTGCTTATATACTTAGCATCCTTATCACCCTTTTTAATAGAAAATAAACTCCACTCCCCACTATTCATAGCTGCAAAATTTATATTTCCACTTTTTATGTCATAGTAAAAATCAATGATATTGTCATTATATCCTCCACCTATAAGCTTACCTTTACCTTTATGGCGCTATATACAAGTTGCTCTTTTTGTGAATTAGTATCGAATTTATACAAGTTTAATATCCCCTCTACTCTTTTTGTGTAATAAATTTGTCCTGTTAATTTTGTAATCATGTCTGAATTAACTTTGTCTTTTAAACTTATGTAAATTTTATTTCCTAAAAAAATAAGTATTATTATGGTTGTGAAAATCAATAATTTCTTTTTCAATTTTAAGCTCACTTCCTTTCTATTAAGTAGTTCTTACTCATATTATCATTTACACATAAACATTACCAAAAAGATTATTGTATTGTCAATTTTAGAACTTTATTTTTAAAAATAGTTTAATTTTACGATGATACTGTGTAAATACTTAACATTTTTGATTACTATTGTATGTTTTTTGTGAATTATATTTTATAATAGTCTTATAGAATTACACTTATTGCCCTAAGTCATCATTTAAAAAGGAGGTAACTATTTTGGTACAAAAGGTAAAAAATAATTCACCCCAAAAATTATTTTTTATATTAGTTATGATAATTTTTATATTTTCAATCTTTATAGGAAGGTTTTTTTATATCATGAAGATTAAGTCTCCAGTTTATAAGTCCCTAGCTTTAGACCAATGGACAAAAGATTTTGAAATTCCTGCTACAAGAGGAAAAATATTAGATTGCAATGACATGGAAATAGCTGTAAGTATAAATGCTTATAGAGTGGATCTTGATATGTCTACATTAAGAGAAACTTTAGTAAATAAAAAAATGAGCATAGAACAACTTGCTGCTAAATTATCCCCTATACTAAATATAACAACTGATAAAATATCCACCGTTTTAAACAATACTTCACCTGATGGAATTCCAATAAAATTTGCTATTCTAGCAAGAGGTATTGATAAAACACAGGTAGATAAGATCAATGAATTAAAGATCAATGGTCTTATTATATCCTCTGATGCCAAAAGGTATTATCCAAATAATAATTTCTTAGCTTCAGTACTTGGTTATGTAAATTTAGAAGGCAAAGGTGTTTCTGGTGTAGAGTTAAATTACAATAAAGAACTATCTGGAACTCCTGGACGTACTACCTATGAAACAGATAATAGAAACAGTTCTCAATTACCTTATGGTAATTCAGACTATAAACCTCCTGTTAATGGTAAAGATATTGTTTTAACTATTGATGCAAACATTCAATCTATTGCTGAAAAAGCTGCTCAAAAGGCTTTAACTGATAGTAAGGCTAAATCAGTTACTATAACTGTAATGAATCCTAAAAATGGTGAAATATTAGCCATGGTAAGTAAGCCAGATTTTGATCCAAACAGTCCAGCTAAAAACCTAAAAGAGAAAACTCCAAAATCCATTGATGACATTGTAAAAAATAATGCTGTTCAAAATGCTTTTGAACCTGGTTCTATATTTAAAGTAATTACTTCCTATGCAGCAATAAAAGAAAATGTAGCAACTGATAACAGTACTTTTTATTGTAATGGAAGTTTAAATGTAGATGGAAGTCCTATTCATTGCTGGAATCTAGATGGTCACGGCACAGAAAGCTTTGGAGACATAATTAAAAATTCCTGTAATGTAGGATTCGCGAAACTAGGACAACAATTAGGTAAAAGACGTTTAGGCTACTATGTATCCTTATTTGGATTTGGTAAAAAAACTGGTATTGATTTACCAGGAGAATCTACTGGAATAGTTAAAAATCCTGATACATTAAATAATTTTGACTTATCCAGCCTAGCTTTTGGACAAGGTCTTTCTGCTACTTCAGTCCAATATTTAGCGGCTTTTAACTCTATAGCAAATGGTGGTACATGGATAAGACCTCACATTATGAAGCAAATATCTCATACAGATGGAAATAATAATAAAATTGTGGACAAAACTTTTAATGACTTTGGTAAAAAAGCAATTCTTGACACTAATTCTGTTGCTACATTAAAACCTTATTTAGAGAAAGTAGTAAGTGATCCTCATGGAGTTGGAAACAATGCTTTTATTGAAGGTTATCATATTGCAGGTAAAACTGGAACTGCTCAAAAGGCAAACCCCAAGGGCGGCGGTTATGAAAATAATAAGTACTTTTCTTCCTTCGCTGGTATGGCTCCTGTAGATAATCCTAAAATTACTTTACTTGTTTCAGTAGACGAACCTGATCCATCAAGATATTATGCTTCTGAAGTATCAGCACCAGTAGCTAAAGATCTTTTTAGCCAAATCTTTAATTATATGATAATGAAAGGCCAGCTATCATTAGGTAAATCTACTAATTAATATATATTAAATGAACTGCTTAATTTTCAAAATCCATAACAAGCTGAATGTATTTAATTCTGCTCAGGGAAGAGGTATTTCTCACAAGCAACCTCCCCCTGAATCTAAGAACCACATAATAACTATACTTTTCTTATTCACAATTCACTTAAAGACAAATTAATCGTATTATAACATTTATAATACAATGAAAATATTAAATCAAATTACTTCTAAAGGAATGTATAACTTGTTTTTCAATAATATCTTGAAATCATTTTATTTTTCACCTATACAGCAAAGCCAATTTTTTTCTTCTACCAAATCTATTTTTATGTCGCTGTAGCCAGCCACTTTTACTATGTCTTTAAGTTCTTCAGGCGTATATATTTTCATATTCGATGCAGAAACACATTCATCGTTTCTCTCTTTAAATTTTTCACTAGAATACATTTCACATATTATAACAAGCTTTCCTGAAGGCTTTAAAACTCTTTTTACTTCTTTAAGATTTTGAAGCAGATCAGGCCAAAAATAAATAGTTTCTACTGCAGATATAACATCAAATTTATTATCTTCAAAAGGAATTTTTTCTACACTAGCATGAATAATTTCTACTCTGCCATCCTTTATCAATTCTTCATTATAATCTTTTGACCATTTTACACAATCCATTGAATAATCTATACCAAAAACTTCGCCTTCTTTTGCTATAGATGCCAATCTATTTACTGTTCTTCCTCCTCCGCAGCCAATATCCAATATAATATCCTGAGGATTTATATTTATCTTTTCAAGACCCCATCCAGTTAATTCAAAATGTGATTTATTCATATCATCTGCTACAATCTTTCCTAATTCACCATTAGGTTTCATGCATTGATTTAATCTTTTTGCAATTTCACTCATAATATTCCACCTTTCCATTTTAAACATATACTTATTATATACTTTTTTTAATGCGATAGCCTCTTTTGTTTTAATTTGACATATCTTTTAAATATCTGCAGCTTCAAAAATAACCTGTGCTGCAGCAGCATTATGTTCAGTAATAGCCATAATTTTATCCTTTTCACGTGGTAGAATAAACCACCTTATGATACTACTGTAATTATTAGTAAAACTAATTAAAATAAGGCGGTCACATCCGCCTTTTTACATAAACTTCACTTACATTTTGTCTATGAGAATATTTTTCACTAGCTTACTTCATAACCTGTTCCCATTGCCTTCTTTAATATCAGTATATGGTAATATTATATGTTCCATCTTGACATAAATTAATTTTCAAATCTCTAATAACATACCACTCACATGTCCCAATAATTGCAATCCTCTTATCAAATATAATTACTCTATCTAATTCAATTAATTTAAAAATATTATTGACATCTTTGCTTATGCTTTCATAATGTTCCTTTCCTATTCTTTTCATGGATTCTTTTTTTGGTATTTTTTCAATAAAATTCTCATAATCTTTTTTCATAATTTTTTCAACTAATTTTATAGTTTCTTCAAACTTTACAATATATCTTTTATACATAAATTTTACTTGTTCCTTGTATTCTTCATACTTTCTTAATTCATAATCATCAAAATCGTCTTTTTTCCAATCTCCTATACCTAATTCATATTCTGTTGCTTTTTCATCTAATATATTAATTTCAATTGTTATGGATTTCATTTCTCCATTAAAATTGTATTTTATTAAATCAAGCTTAGACCAACTATGACCTTCATAAACCAGCTTTCCCATTATACTATCATCTAATATGATATCTTTCATAAACCTTTCTCCATTCATTTTATGATTTTCTATAATATATTGCACTATTTCACTATTTTCTAGTCATAAATATCATTTTTCATATTTTTAATTAACCCTATAGGTACAATGAAACATAATATCTGCCATATAGTAAACTAAAGAATTAAAAGTTGGTCTAGTAGTGATGCCAATAATTTGGCTAAGATATTAGCTAAAAAAGCAAGTGAAAGAATATAGAACGTAATAAATCATTGCAATACAATTACAATTGGTCTTTCTTTGGCGATAAGGAAAAAACCATAAAAAACCAAACAACATTTACAATTAATGATGTAATACAAATAGCTCCTATTAATGGATATAATGAATTTTTAGTAAATGAGTTAAAAATAAGTACTATTAGTGAAAAATCTGCCAACATTCCAACAGCTAAAAAAACTGCTATTGCAAATTTCATTACATCTACTCCTAATGCATAAACAATCAAAGGTAATATATAAAATAATGAAATAATACCTATAGATGACCACATACCAATAGAATTAAATTTATTAGCATTAGGTCCAGAGTTAGCAAGTGGTGAAACAGAACTTATACCTACTAGTAAACAAAAAAGCGCTGTGGATACTAAAGTTATAAGTATAATTTTAAACTTATTTTTTTGTTTTATCATTATATTAACTTCCCTTCTTAAGTCTATATCCATTTTATTCCACAGGAAAACAAATTGTCAATTTTATTATATTATTTATGATACAATAAAAAGATAAATTACATTGCTTTAAGAGGTGTATCAAATGTACAATATAATGATAATTGAAGACGATAAAAAATTAGACAATCTTGTAAGAAATCATCTTGAAAAATACGGATATAAAACTTGCTCTGTAGATGACTTTTCCAATATAAAAAATGAGTTTATAAAAAACAATCCTCATCTTGTTCTCATGGACATTAACTTACCCTTATATGATGGCTTTTACTGGTGCAGAGATATAAGAACAATATCTAATGTTCCTATAATATTTCTTTCTGCTAGAAATTCTGATATGGATCAAGTTATGGCCATTGAAAATGGAGGGGATGATTATATAACCAAACCTTTTTCCTATGATGTACTCATTGCAAAGATAAAAGGAGTTATAAGAAGAGTTTATGGAAGTTACTCAGAAAGTAGCCTTAGTGAAATATTTGAATCAAATGGACTTTTTTTATATTTAAATCAAAATGTAGTAGAATATAAAAGTAAAAAAGTAGAGCTTAGTAAAAAGGAATTCCAACTTCTATATTCTCTTCTTAAAAATGAAAATAAAATTGTTTCCAGAGAAAGCTTATTGGAAGTTTTATGGAATGACATAGATTTTGTTGATGACAACACTTTGTCTGTTAACATGACTCGTGTAAGGAAAAGGCTTGAGGAAATTGGAATTACCAATGTAATTGAAACCAAACGTGGACAAGGTTATAAAATAGTACCAAATTGGTAAAACAAAGCAGGTGAAATAAATGAATTTTAAAGACTTTCTTAAGGATAAAATACCTTTTGCAGTGGTTTACTTTTTAGCCACTGCTGCAGTTATACTTGTAATGTATCTTACTTTAATTATAAACAAAATTGAACTTATGAATAATAACATACTTTATGCCTGGTTAATTTCACTGATCCTTTTCATATTATTTTTGATATATGATTACTTAAAAAATAGACATTTTTATAATCAGCTAAATATAATGTTAAATTCAAAGGAAGATTTAGATAACATACTTAATATAGGAAGTTGCAGCACTCATGAACAGGAAATGTTTAAAAAGCTCCTGCTTAAAACCTATAAAATATGTAGCGAAAGAACTATAAAGTATGAAGAATCACACAAAGAGTACATAAATTTTATAAATAAGTGGGTACATCAAATGAAAACTCCTGTATCTGTTATGAACCTCATACTTCAAGATGAAATAAATGAAGATAATAGAGCTGTATTTGACAGTATCTTAGAAGAAAATGAAAAGTTATCTCATGGTCTTGATATGATGCTTTGTAATGCAAGAGTTAATGAATTTAATCTGGATTTTAATGTAGAAAGTTTAAACATTATATCTATTGTTAGAAATGTTTTAAATGACAATAAAAAATCTCTGATAAGGAACCATGTATTTCCTAAAATTACGGCTGATACAGCTATAACAGTAGAAACAGATAAAAAATGGATTTACTTTGTAATAAATCAAATAGTTATAAATGCTATAAAATATTCAAAGCTGAAAATTCAGGACAACAAGTACATTACCTTTAAAATCAAAGATGAAAATTCAAGAATTGTGTTATCCATAAGTGATGAAGGAATAGGTATACCAAAAGAAGATTTAAATAGAGTGTTCAATGCTTTCTTTACAGGTAAAAATGGAAGAAAAAGCGATGAATCTACAGGCATGGGAATGTATCTTGCAAAGAAAATATGTGATAAACTTGGTCATGAAATTCTTGTAGAATCGGAAGAAGGCAAATGCTCAACCTTTTCTATTGTATTTTTCAAGGGTAAAAACTTGTTTAAATTTTAATCTTTCAATATTGTAAGATTAAAATTGTATTTGAAAGAGAAATCGATACATTGATTTCTCTAATTTTTTTATAATATATACATAAAGTTCATGAGTTCAGTTCTAAAATTTCTTATTTAAAATGGTGGAAATGTTATGAACAACAGCCATGAAATTAATAGATGAAAGGAATGATAATTAATGTCAGTATTAAAAGCTGAAAATATAAGTAAAATTTATGGTGATAAAAGAGGAAGCTTACAAGTAAAAGCTCTTGACAAATTTAATATTAGCATAGATGAAGGAGAATTTGTAGGAGTTATGGGTCCTTCTGGAAGTGGAAAAAGTACTCTTTTAAATATTCTTGCAACAATAGATACTCCAACTTCAGGAGAGCTTTTCATAAATGGAGTTAATCCAGAAAAACTTGATGAAAAGAAAGCTGCACTATTTAGGAGAAAGGAACTTGGATTCATATTTCAAGATTTCAATTTATTAGATTCCTTATCAATAAAGGAAAATATAATACTTCCACTAGTACTCAATAAAACAAATACTAATGAAATAGAAAAAAAAGCAGATGATATTGCTTCACTTTTAAATATAAAAAAGATTTTAGATAAAAGACCCTATGAAACTTCAGGTGGTCAGCAGCAAAGAGCCGCTTGTGCTAGAGCACTAATTCACAATCCATCTATAATACTTGCAGATGAACCCACTGGAAATCTTGATTCTAAAGCTTCTCAGGATGTTATGGAATCTTTGACTAACTTAAACAATGAAAGAAAAGCAACTATAATGATGGTTACTCATGATCCTTTTGCAGCTAGCTTTTGTAAAAGAATAATAATGATTAAGGATGGAAGGTTCTTTTTAGAAATTGTAAAAGGAGGTAATCGTCAAGCTTTCTTCAAGGAAATCATGGATTCACTTACTTTAATAGGAGGTCATTACAATGACATTGCATAACATTGCTATTAAAAATATAAAAGGAAATTTAAATAAATTTATAATGTACTATTTAAGTAATACCTTTGTAGTAATGGTATTTTTCATATTTGCAAACTTTCTTTTAAGTCCTAAAGCTTCCAGTTTAAAAAACATGGGGCAAGCTGGATCAATTATGACAGAAACAGTTTATCTTTGTGAGTTTGTAATACTTATATTCACAGTTGTATTTACTAACTATTCCATATCAAGTTTTTTAAAATCAAGAGAAAAAGAATTTGGACTTTTATCAATGTTTGGACTGACAAAAAGCCAAGTAAGAAATTATGTTATCTTTGAAAATTTCATTGTTTCTTTATTTTCTATAAGCACAGGAATTATACTTGGTACTCTTTTTTCTAAGTTATTTTTTATGTCAATTTCAGCTATTTTGATTTTAAATACTGAAATTCCTCTTACAATATCAATTAAAGCAGTAATATTAACTTCAGTATGTTTTTTAATATTGTTTCAAATAACCTGTTTAAAAGCAAGCTATAAGATAAAAAGCAATAATATAATAGAGCTTTTAAAAGGCTCACGGGTTGCAAAGCCAGTACCTAAATTTTCTAGTAAGAAGGCAATTTTATCTATAATATTAATTGGCTTTGGATACATTTTAGCAGTTTTTTCAGATCAAACTATTGTACTCACTATGTTCCCTATTTTAATTGTAGTAGTAACTGGCACCTATATGCTATACTCTCAGTTCAGCATATACATTACAACTAAACTTAAAAATAATAATAAAATCTTTTATAAAGGCATCAATATGATAACACTGTCTCAAATAATATATAAACTTAGTGACAATACAAAAATACTATTTGCTGTTTCAATACTTTCAGCTGTAACTTTGACAGCTTCTGCAAGTGTATACTCATTTCAAAAAACTGTACAAAAACAAACTGTAATAGACTACCCACAAGACATAAGTTTTATTGAAAATGGATTAAATACACATAATGTAATATCTCCTAAAGAAGTAGAAAAAATTTTTAAATCCTATGGAAATGAAATAGAATATAAAAATAAAATTATCCTTATAAAAGCAACTAACAATGATTTATCTTCAAATGAACATTTAAATTTTAAAGAACTGATCAATAAAAAAGATTTCTATATTATGTCCAACACCGATTATAATACTTTAGCAAGTGAGCAAAAGAAACCATCTGTTAAATTAAATAATGGTGAAGTAATTGTCCACTATCATAATGTCATTGCAACTAAGGATAAGGAATTATTTGCTGATAAAAATTATTTAAAATTAAATACTCAAAGAACTTCCTTAAACTTAAAGCTTAAAAATGAAATAAATGGTGGAATAATTAATCAAGATAGCAAAAACTCCAATACTGCAGTAATAAGTGATGATGACTTTAACAAGCTTAAAGCTGATATTAAGGATGATAATCTTCAAGTTTATTATGGTTATACTATAAAAAATGGACTTAAAGCAGTTGATTCAGTATCAAATATAAAGAGCAAAGTTCCAAAGGAAATGAAAAGCAGTTTTTCTGAAAGAGTATTAAGCTTTTCTAAAATGATGGAAGTTATGTCCACATTTTTCTTTATAGGAACCTTTATTGCAGTATTATTTTTCATAGCAACCTGCAGCATAATATATTTTAAGCTATTTAATGAAATTCAGAATGATAAGCATGAATTTACAGCTCTTAAAAAAATGGGAATGCCTATAGATGAAATAAAGAAAATAGTAAGTACTCAATGCTTTATAATGTTCTTTCTCCCTTTTGCAGTATCCTTTATTCATACTAGTTTTGCAATGAAGGCTTTAAGCAATATACTGCAAACAAGCCTTAGCCTTTATTTAATGATTATAGTAGGAATTTATTTTCTACTTCAGACAATTTACTTTTGCTTTTCAAGATCAATGTATGTAAGACAAATAAATAGCTGGAGATAGAAATTAATCATTTAAAACCTTTCTAACTTTAAATTTAGTATTTGACAAGCTATATCTTATTTATATATGATAGAATTATTTGTACAAGATTCTATTATATAATATGTCAATATCAAGTGATTCTTAGACTCAGATAGAGTTGCCTGTGAGAAATGTCTCTTACCTTAGCAAAAGCTCGTTAAATGTAATTTAGACATTTAGTCACTGAGTCTTAGAAGAACTTATCCAGGTGCGTAGCAGTGCTTATCCCCCACCTGAAGAAGGTGGGGATATTAGCACTGGTAGCAATCGGATAAATTATTAAAAAAGTTGGAAGGTTAATTTATGGAAATAAATACAGTAATAACTCAAATAATATCTTTATTTTTAGTTGCCCTGGTTGGGTTCTATGGTGGAAAGAAAAATATTATAGATGAAAATTTTTCAAATGGTTTATCCAAGCTATTAGTAGAAATAACAACTCCTTTTCTTGTTATTTCCTCTTTTAGTATATCCTACGGACCTGATGTTGCAAATAATGTTATAAAAGCCTTTATCTACAGCTTTGCAATATTTATACTAACTCCATTGTTAGTAAAACCCTTGCTTATAAAAATTGATAAAAGTAAAAGAAATGTTCTTGAGTTTGCAATGGTCTTTTCAAATTGTGGCTTTATGGGATTTCCTGTAGCTCAAAGTGTTTTTGGAAATGAAGGAGTAGTATATGCTGCCATTTTTAATATGATATTCAATATTTTTGTATGGACCTATGGAGTAATGTTATTTAATAATAAAAGTGATATTAAAGGCTTAAAAGAATCACTTAAAAATCCTGGAGTGGTTTCTTCAGTAATAGGACTTCTAATTATGATATTTTCAATAAAAATACCTCCCATACTGTTAAATACTACAAAAATGGTTGGAGGACTTACAACACCAATATCTATGCTTATAATAGGAAGTTTATTATCTAGAAGTGAACTTAAAAAGATTATTAAGGACAAGAGTATGTATTATGGTTCAATGATAAAACTCATACTCTTACCATTAATATTATACTGGATATCCCTTTTATTTAAGGAAAATTCTATGGTTTTAAAAACCTTCATATTGATGCAAGCTATGCCTGCAGGTGCATTAACCACAATTTTTGCAGAAAACTTCAACAAAAATAAAGAGTACTCTGCTTTTATAGTATCATTTTCATCACTTTTATCCGTAGTTACCATACCCTTAGTAATTAAATTTTTTCTTTAGAACTTCGTTTAAAAAGAGCTTCAGCTTATGAAAAACTGAAGCTCTTTTTTTTATTTCATTTCTTTCCATGACATATACTAGACGAAGAGCAGTTACTGCAACCACAGCCACAGCTGCTTTCTCCATTTTTAGCCTTCTTAACTTGCCTTACTATTACAAAAGCTACAAAACCAAATATAATACCAGACATTATAACTGTTGCTACCATAAATTTCACACTCCTTATATTTTTATTTAAACCACTTTATTTCGTATAACTTAACTCTGCTTTAACTTCTTTTTCTCTATAATTTTTCCCTGTAGATATAGCAATTCCGATTATTATAACCGTAAGCAACACTGAAGCTACTGCTCCAATTAAGCTTCCTTTACCTATTATGAAGCTGCCAACTTGATTTATAATAAGGGCAACTAAATAAGCTGTAAAAGTTTGAAATCCCAAAGTAATCCATGTCCATTTCCAAGAACCCATTTCACGTCTTATTGCACCTATTGATGCAAAACAAGGTGCGCAAAGCATATTAAAAGCTACAAAAGCAAAACCACTTGCGGCAGTAAACATTGCTGCTGTTTGAGTAATTAAAGCTGGAGTATCCTCAGCTGCATCCTTTATATTGAATAATACACCAAGAGTTCCAACTAAATTTTCTTTTGCTACCAAACCAGTAACCGTTGCAACAGCTGATTGCCAATTACCAAATCCAATAGGTTTAAATATTGGAGCTATAACATTACCTATACTTGCTAAAATACTGTTTTCAGCATCTACTGGAGCTAGTGACCAATTAAAGGACTGTAAGAACCATACTAAAATGCAAGAAACTAAAATTATTGTACTTGCCTTAACTAAGAATTCTTTTACTCTGTCCCACATATGCATTAGTACACCTTTTGCAGCAGGAATATGATATTGAGGAAGTTCCATAACAAAAGGTGATGGTTCTCCAGCAAATAACTTAGTTTTCTTTAATATAATTGAAGAGATTATAATCATTATTATTCCTAAAAAATATGCTGTCGGCGCTACCCAAGAAGCTCCACTAAAAAGTGCTCCTGCAATCAATGCAATAACTGGCAATTTAGCACTACAAGGTATAAATGTAGTTACCATAATAGTTATCTTTCTATCTCTATCATTTTCCATAGTACGAGTTGCCATTATACCAGGAACACCACAACCTGAACTGATTAACATTGGTATAAAGGATTTTCCTGAAAGGCCAAATTTGCGGAAGACTCTATCCATTATAAATGCTACACGGGCCATATATCCACAATCCTCAAGTATAGCTAAGAATAAGAATAAGAGCATTATCTGTGGTATAAATCCAATTACTGTTCCTACACCACTAATTATACCTTCTTTCACTAATCCTTGTAGCCAATCAGCAACATTGGCACTAGCCATTAAGTTTGAAGCACCATTTGTAATTATATCTCCAAAAAGAGTGTCATTTATCCAGTCAGTTCCTATTGTACCAACTTTTATTGCTATATAATATACTATGTACATGGCAACAACAAAAATAGGAAGTGCTAAGAATCGATTTGTAACAATTTTATCTATTTTATCTGATGTTGTTTCATTACCTTTTCTATTTTTTTTAATAGATTTTGGAACGACCTCTCCTATAAAGGCATATCTGTCCCCTGTAACAATACTTTCACTATCATCATCAAGTTCACTTTCATATTTTTGTATTATAGTTTCTATTTCATCTAATATACCTTTTGAGATATTTAACTTTTTAATTATGTTTTCATCACGTTCAAAAAGCTTGATGGCAAGCCATGAACTTTCAATTCCTTCATGTGGAATACTTTTTGTAATAATTTTTTCTATTTCTTCAAAGGCACTTTTAGCTTCTTTGGAGAAATTCAATTCAAAATCTGGTTTATTTTTACTCTTTGCAATTTCAATTGCTTTTTTCGCAGCTGCCGAAACACCCGTTCCTTTAAGGGCAGATGTTTCAACAACTGGACATCCAAGAGTTTTTGATAACTTATCTATATCAATTTTATCTCCATTTTTTTCTACCACATCCATCATGTTAAGTGCTATAACTGTTGGAATACCAAGTTCTAAAATTTGAGTTGTTAAGTATAAATTTCTTTCAATATTTGATGCATCCACTATGTTAATTACTGCATCTGGTTTATCATTTATCATAAAATTACGTGTTACCACTTCTTCTAAAGTATATGGTGATAAAGAATAAATACCTGGTAAATCTACAATTTCTACATCTTTATTTCCTTTTAACTTACCTGCTTTTTTTTCAACTGTTACTCCAGGCCAGTTACCAACATACTGTGATGAACCTGTAAGTTCATTAAACATAGTAGTCTTTCCACAGTTTGGATTGCCCGCAAGTCCTATTTTGATTGTCATTTTTACTCCTCCTTACTACTACTCTACAAGAATCATTTCTGCATCAGCTTTGCGAATTGATAGCTCATATCCACGAATGGTTAATTCTATAGGATCTCCTAGTGGTGCTACTTTACGCACATAAATTTCAGAACCCTTTGTAATTCCCATATCCATGATACGTCTGCGGACAGCACCTACTCCATCAATTTTTTTAACTTTAGCAGTTTGTCCACATTTTATTTCTTTTAGTGTACTCATCAAAACTCCCTCCTTTACCTATACTATTATTCTACTTGCCATTCCTTTATCCAATGCAACTCTACTATCCTTAACATTTATTATTAGGTTTCCTCCAATTTCTGAAATGATTTTAACACTTTCTCCAACTACAAAACCTAAACTATTTAGAAATCTCTTTGTCTCATCATTTCCACTTATCTTTCTAATATTCATTACACTTCCTTTAGTTGCTAATATCAATGGCATAAATTATTACCTCCCCATATAATCACACTTTACATATTTGAATTTCAAAAATTCACTAGTCACAATTTAATTTTCTAATAACCTCGTTGGCTTAATTCCTTGCATCATTGATCTCATAATTGTATATTTTATTTCATCATATTTATTGAAGATAGATTTAGCTTTTTCAATATCATGATATACCTTCCAATACCCTACCATTTTACATTCAGCATTAGGACAATCAATAAAAGCTATTACATCTTCTACAGGATATCCTAAAAAAATTCCAATCTCATGAGGACACATATGTTCAAATCTTTTACTTAGAAGAGTTAAGCACTGTTCAACACTCATATTTTTATCATATCCGAATCTTTTTAAGAACTCTATATTCTTAGCTTCTCTTACGCTAAGCCCAACTTTTTCTTTATTAAAAAACAACACTATTGTACTTTCCGCATTCTTTTTCAATTCAAAGTAATCAATGTCTAATCTTTCTTTAACTTCATTTTTATATCTTTCCCATATGCTGTTTAAGTTTCTATTATTCTTACCAAAAGTAATTAAAGAAGATGCTTTATGCTTTTTTATAGTTGGTCCTGCACTAAACATTATTACCGAAAATAAATACTCCAAATCATCATAATTATTTGTAATGATAAAAAATTTTTTTAACTCTTCTTTACTCATAAAACATCCTCCACTACTTTATGTTTAATATACTTCTTAAGCTTTTGCTAAAAGTTTACCTAACTCTTTGCATTTTTCAATACCTTCTTCATCTGGTTCATTATTAATTATAAGTCCATCTTCTATAACCCTTGCTCCATATGATTCCATCCTTTCTTGCCAATCAGCCATCCATTCGCCATTCCCCCATCCATATGAACCAAATAATGCAGTATCTTTGCCTTCAATTGCATCTGAAATTGATTCAATAAATGGTTCCATTTCAGATTCTTCAAGCTGTTCTGATCCCATGGATGGGCATCCAAGAGCTACTGCATCTGCTTTTA
The DNA here is from genome assembly GCF_033561535.1 of Clostridium sp. JS66. Taxonomy (NCBI): domain Bacteria; kingdom Bacillati; phylum Bacillota; class Clostridia; order Eubacteriales; family Clostridiaceae; genus Clostridium; species Clostridium sp. JS66. The sequence goes on from NZ_CP131467.1 coordinate 3,664,137, forward strand.
AAACATCTTCTACTTTTGCTTCTTGTACACTAAGTAATTTTACATTTACACCTTCTGATTTTGCACCATCCATAACACCTGTTGCCATATTTTCCGTATTACCTGTACCACTCCAATAAATAATTACTACGTTTTTCAAATTAATCTCCTCCTTATAAAGCATTTTAAATAAGCACTTATGTACTTTACTAATTTATATATTGAATTATTTTAAACTAACTATTTATTACATTATCAGCCATCTCTTCCTTTATTAGAATTTCTATTTAATATAATTTGTTTTTTACATTTTTCACATATTACCGATAACACAATACTTGTACTATTAATCATAATTTTTCGTTCTTGTTTAATATTTTTTATTAGTTCTTTCAAGTTCTCTGCTAATTTCTCTCTTTTTATATCAACTACTTTATTACATTTTATACACTTGGCATGTACATCAATCTCTCCTATAGCTTGTAATTCATAGTAACTTGTATTAGCCATGTTAATTCTTTTTATTGCTCCAACAGTTTCTAATACCATAAGATTTCTATACACTGTACTAAGTCCTATTTTTTTATGTTTTACTTTTTTATATATTTCATCAGCATTCATATGTACATTATTTTCATACATTATCTTTATAATCTCGCATCTTTGCCTTGTAATTTTATATCCACTATTTATTAACTTCTCACTAATGTAACTGATATCAGTAGTTCCTTTTTTCATATATATCACTACTTTCTAAAATCAAATACTTTAAATATAGAAAATCTCTTTTGCTATTCACATTACATGCAATCTATTGATTTTATCTAAACTCAAATCTGTTAAATGATATAGATAATCATTATCAACCATCTTTTAAAAAAATAAATATATAAACAGTATTATTTATATATTTTAATTAATTACACCCACTTTAATATTTAACTCAATTATCTATCTCTTTAAATACCCATTTTGCTTTAAATACTTAAGTTCCATCTCTATAACTGAAACATCTGTCTTGAAAAATTCAGCCATTTCTTTTAAGGAATAATTGTTATGATTTTTTAGTAAGTTTAAAAGTCCAATAATCATAAAGTGCACCCTCTTTCTTCCTCTAAAATTACTCTATTATTTTGAAATTTAACTTACATAATGACTAATGAAAAATATTATCCTTAATTGTTTCTCTATTGATAATGATAATCAAATTCAATTATTTTGTCAATACCTATTTACAAATTATATTTTATTTATAATTGCATTAGACGTAGATATATAAAAATATAAATCATCTTAATTATATTTATGCACATTTATTGGCGATTTTCATAGTATGTTATTGGGTAAAAACTTAAGCCTACATAGAAAATCAAACTCAAACTAAAAATTGATTTTCTATAAAATAACTAAGGGGGGAATAAAATGAGTAACTCTCATTGTAAATCTAACTCACTTTGTAAAGAATTTGCAAAAATACTTGGAGCAGAAATTATAACTTCTAACAAACGTGTTTGTGCTGTAGGTTTTACCAGAAATATACGTGCACGAATACTTGGTGTAAGAACTCGTTCTCCATTAGCACTGTCTGCATTATTTTCCTTCGACATTAGGTCAATGGATGAAAGTGGAAATGCACTTAATTTAGGTGAAACAGTTATTCTTGAAAATGAAGTTAATGACTTTATTACTGCACTTAGAAGAGAAGGTATATTAGTTACTGCACTTCATAATCATTGGTTATTTGATAGGCCAAGACTTATGTATATTCATTTTGAGTCTATTGATAAACCTTTAGATTTTGCAAGAAAAGTAGCTAGAGCTCTTCGTGTTTTAAGAACTTCCCAAGGACAGTCTTAAATTATTTTTGTCATTAGTATTAGCAGCAAAAATTAATTTTTTTGCTGCTAATTGATTATATTTTTTTAAATCCATTCTTTGAGTATTCTATAAAGCTACTTTCATCTTCTATTATTTTTATCATTTCTAAATCAGATCTCCAATTATAATCTTTATTATTAGTATAGTTTTCCATACTCTTTCTATTCCACTAGTATTATTAATACTTTTTAGTATAAAAGTATATAAAACTATTAGTTTCAACTTTAAATGACACCATAACATACAATATTTACACTTTTTTGCAATAGTAGTATAATGGAATTGTATAAAACGTTTTCTCTATCTTGATTAGTTTGTAAATTTAAAAATGATATGGAGGGATGTATATGTTAAATACTACAAGCCAAGTGGAGATATTTAATAGTTTTTAAAAAATATAAATTCTATAAATTATTAAAGTAACAAACCTAATTTAAAAAACAAAAATTGCAATATACATAAATATTTACTTAATGGGGGAATTACAATGGGATTTTTAGAAAATATAAAAGTTAGAACTAAGCTATTTACATCTTTTTTTATTATGTCCATATTAATTGCCATAGTTGGCGCTATTGGTATAACATCATTAAAAACAGTAAATACAAATTCAGAAGAAATGTATAACAATAGATTACAAAGTACTTATATGTTAACAGATATGAAACAAAATTTAACAGAAATTAAAAGTGATTTACTACAGCTTACTTATGTAAAAGATACTGTAAAAAAAACTGACTTGGAAAAAGATATTAAACAAAACAATGACGAAAATGATGAATATATAAAAGCTTATGAAAAATTATCTATGAACGATACAGAAAAGCAAGTATGGTCTTTATTTAAAAATCATTTAGGACTGTATACAACCTCAGTAAAAAATGTTGTAAAACTTATTGATGCTGGAAACTTTGATCAAGCATTAAAGCAATCTCAATTATTACCTTCTGTAGAAAATTCAATGCTTGAAGATATTGGCAAGCTAATAAATGCAAATCTTGATAGTGCTAAAACTTTCAATACAACTAATCATCTAATATACGTAAATTCAAACAAAATTATGACAATATTAGGAATAGCAGGATTCATAATTGCAATTGCTTTTGGATTTATTATATCAAAAGATATAAACATTCCTTTAATGAAAACACTATCTTTAGCACAAAATTTATCTAATTTTGATTTAACACATAATTACCCAGCTACAAGAAAAGATGAATTTGGCGAAACAGGAGGCGCACTTCAAAAAGCTCAAGAAAATATTAGAGAACTTGTAAGCTTAATAATTGAAAATTCACAGGACATGAGTGCATCAAGTGAAGAGCTTTCTGCTACAGTAGAGGAATTATCTGCAAAAACACAAGAAATAGATATCTCAGTTAAAAATATAACCAATAGTGTTCAAGAAGCTAGTGCATCATCTGAAGAAATAGCTGCATCTATAGAAGAAGTAGATTCCAGTATTAATGAACTATCTATAAAAGCTGCAGACGGAAGTAACAATGCAAATCAATCTAAAAAAAGAGCTACTACAGTTGAGGAAAATGGGAAAAATGCTATAACGAAAGTTAGAAACTTGTATGAAGAAAAAGAAAAAAATATGATAATGGCAATTGAAACTGGTAAAGTTGTAGATAATATAAGACTTATGGCGGAAACTATTGCAAGCATATCTGAACAAACCAACTTACTTGCATTAAATGCAGCAATTGAAGCTGCTAGAGCTGGTGAACAAGGAAAAGGCTTTGCTGTAGTTGCAGATGAAGTAAGAGATCTTGCAGAACAATCTTCTCAAGCCGTAGCAGGTATACAAGATACCATTTTAAAAGTTCAAGACGCTTTTAAAAATATATCTGAAAATGGTAATGAAATACTAAAATTCATAAATGAAAGTGTTGATCCTCAATTTGAGGATTTTGAAAAAATGGGAAATCAATATTATAAGGATTCAGAAGTTGTAACAGAAATGTGCGAAGGTATAGCATCCATGTCAGAAGAGCTTACAGCAACAATTGGTCAAGTAAATAATGCAGTACAGAGTATGTCAGGAACTGCACAGAAATCATCAGAAAATGCAGAAACAATAAAGACAAGTATAGATGAAACAACAAAAGCAATAAAACAAGTTGCCTTAACTGCACAAAGTCAAGCAGAGCTTGCACAAAAACTTAATGAAATGGTACATAAATTTAAGCTATAATTTCAAACAAAAATCAATTTAAATAAGCACTAGTGAAAATTACTAGTGCTTATTTAAAACAAAATAAAAACATTTATGCTAAGGGATTATCTTATTTTTTCTAAGATTCGTTGTCCTAGAACAATTATTATTATAAACATCTTTTGTTACAATAACATAACACATATGTTACATTATAATATAAATTCACTATATTATATCTATACTCTTAACCAAGTCTGGAATATCTCTCCTATAAATTCTTCCTGAAAAAGCTTCATGTGGAAGTGATATAAATTTAGTACTAGGCTGAATAATTCTGCGATAAATAGGATCTGCAATGACAGCTTTTGCACTCTTCAAATATGCCATAATACTATCTTCATCTTCTGCCACAACATCCTCTCCTAATAACAAATCAGGTTCCGTTTCCAAAGGACATAAAATCTTAACTTTCATATTCTTTTCAAGTGCAAGAGCTGCAGCTAAGGATTCTGAATAAATGCTTTCTCCAATAATAACTGTGTCACCCTGGCAGGCAGTTCGCTTATCATATGCAATTTGGGATTTTCCTGTATTAATTGCCCTATCCAGTGATTTCATTACTACAGCTGCAAACTGATCACCCATGGGAACACCCACAACATATGGTGTTCCAAACTTTTTCTGTAATTCTTTTGCTGCTAAAAGCCCAGTGGAAGAAACAACTAAGTTTACTTCTGCAGCTCCAGCTTGTTTCATTTCTTCTAATGTGCTTCCCATTGCCCATACAGATAAAACATGAAAACCTGCTTCAGTTAATCGCCTTTTAATGCTGCCTACACTGCTGTTTACAGAATAATCTAAAGGAGTAGCACCAAGTACATTTACACTTTTTGTTATCTTAGATATACCATCCACTGTAAATGGCTTTACTATTTCAGCAAGAGCTTGCCCTGCTCCACATATATAAGAATGGATTCCATTTGTTTCAATAGCAAATGTAGGAATTCCAGTTTCATTTTCAATTACTTCTGCAATAGCAGGAAAATCTGTACCCATCATCATTGGAATGGGTGTACCTGCAATAGCTATAAATTTAGGATGCAAATCATTAGCAGCTGCTACAATGTCATTTATTAATTTTTCATCATCCCCCATAATAGCTTCCATTTCAGAAAGTCCTGTAATATAAATCATGCTTTCCATATCATACCAACGTGGTTCGTCGTGAGTGGTATATGTTGAATTACACCCTGATGCATCATGCATAACAGTCATTCCGCCTAATTCATATAGTGCGGAACAAACACCTGATACATCTGCGGTATATGTTGAAATAAATGCTGAAGCTTGTTTCATAGTAAGCAATCACACCCCAATCCTTTCATTTGTATAAACTTACGTACGTCTTTCGGAAATGTAAAAGCTTCTTTCATAAGTCCAGCTAATTTGACAATTCCATCAAAACCATACATTCCACCGCCTTCTACTACATTTACAAAATATTGACTTCCTGTAAAATAAGCAGCCTTCTGCCCTATTGCAAGACTTTTCTCATCACATTTTCTATTTAATAGACGCATCTTTGCATGTACTGTAGCATACACTTTCATTTCAGGTTTGTTTTTTTCAAGCCAGTAAAAATCTGTTTTGTCCCATTCTGTAAATGAATCTACATAAAGTCTATCCACATTAAATCCATTTTCAACAAGCAAACGTGCTAGTCCACAAGATCTTGGAACAGCCGTATAATCTATAGAAATCTTTGCATCCCCAATTACTTCTTTTGCTTCTTTTAAAGCATTTAAAGCTGCTAATTTTTCATCTTTATATTCTCTTTTTGGCAATCCCAGATATTCATTCAATGTATTCAAATTTTCTTTTATTTCATCAAATCCATAACATAAAGGTAAATGCAAATGTTTTTGTCCTAATTTTTCTTGCAAATACTCTCCACCTGGTATTGCAACAGTCAAACAGGATATATTAACACAGCTTCCAGCCATTTTAAGGTATTCATCATAGGTTTTGCAAAGAGTAATATCTTTAAGTTCATATCCATTTCCACGAATGATCTGTATCAGCTCACTGCTTTCATCTGTAGGAATATTGTTGCCAATGATATTAATGCTTTTTTTATTAATCTCCATTGGTTCAAGTATGTTATACAATTTAAGCCTCATTTTCTGATCTGGTGTCAGACCGCTTTTCCTCATAATTGGGTCCATATAACAATCTACAAAAGCCACATCTGGATATCTCTTTCTAAGTTCACTGTAAACCATATTCAAATCACATCCCATAAAATGATGTATGCAAGCAGTAAATATTAAAACTGCTGGAGGTTTTTGTGGAAGCTTTTCAAGTATATCTGATACACCCTCAATTATAAGCTCTTCCATGTCACCTTCAAGCACATTGTTCTCCTGTACAGCTATAGTTGAAAATCTATCTAATGTACCCATTTCTGCTGCTGTAAGAACAACACCTCTTAAACAATTTGCTGCACATACATATATCTGATGTGATTTTGGAATAAGCATTCCAACATGAACTATATTCCAGGTTCCCCTGGAAGGAGCATTATATTCAAGTCCGGATACAAAGGGTGCAGGAAATGAAGCATCTTTTATTGCAGTACAGGCACCTTTTTCATCAACATCTCCAGATACATTTATAAGCATGATATCTCCTTTCCACACATCCTCAGGATAATTTCTGAAAGCTTTCTATATTGTTTTGCCATGTCACTTTGAGGAAATGCTTCTATTACTGTCTTATTCAAAATTTCTGCTTCTTGAACAGTTTCACTCATATCCAAAGTACCAACTATTTCTGAATGAATATCCTCTGCCAATTCACTTACTTTTTCATATTCATTTTTTACATTTCTTCTGTTAAGAATAAGACCTCCAAGACCTGCATAACCTCTATTCTTAAAATTATCTATAGCCATGGCAATATTAGCTGCTGCATGAATAGCCATATTTTCACCTGAGGTTATAATAAATACTTTGTCTGCATAACCCTTACGCATTGGCATGGAAAATCCTCCGCATACTACATCACCCAATACGTCATATATCACTACATCTGGCTTATATACTTCATAGGCACCTTTTTCTTTTAATTTTTCAAGAGCTGCTATAATTCCTCTACCTGCACATCCTAAGCCAGGATTAGGACCGCCTGCCTCTACACATATTACACCATTGTATCCAATGGTAACCATATCCTCCAAGGTAAAATCATCCTTATTTTTCCTTACAAGTTCAAGCACTGTATTGACTTTTGTTTTGTCATGAAGTGAAACTGTAGAATCAGCTTTAGGATCACATCCAATCTGCATTACCCTTATTCCTTTATCAGCAAGTGCAGCTGATATATTAGAAACTGTTGTAGATTTTCCAATACCACCTTTTCCATATACTGCAATTTTTATCATAATATTTTCCCCCATACTTTAACCAAATATATTAACATATTCTTGGAAGTAATTCTCCTCCTGGAGGTGGCAGCAAGGTTTCAGCACCAATTTCTGTTTTTACACTAACACGTCCTGCCATATCTTGAGTTACTTCACCAATAATAGCTGCATCCTTGGAATACTTGCCTTCATGTAATGTATCCACAAGCTTTAGTGCAACTTCTTTTGGAGCAAAAATAACAAGTCTGCCTTCACAAGCAAGATATAATGGTTCCAGTCCAAGCATGCCGCATACACCTTTTACACCATCTGCTACTGGTATGCTCTTTGAATCCAGTCTAATTCCAACTTTGCTCTGCTCTGCAATTTCATATAATACTGTACCCACACCTCCACGGGTAGCATCTCTGATTACATGAATATCTTTTGACTCATCAAGCATAGCTTTTACTGTTCCCCATAATGGTGCACAATCACTTACTACATCTGCTTCAATTCCAAACTCATTTCGTGCAAGCAAAACAGTACATCCATGTCGCCCTATATCACCTGTTACAATAATTGCATCACCAGGTTTTGCATTAAATCCAGATGTATTGACACCATCTATAATCTGACCAATACCTGTTGTTGTTATAAATACACCATCAACCTGTCCTTTTCCAGCCACCTTTGTATCTCCAGCTACTATTTTAACCCCTGCTTCATCTGCAGTCTTTTCCATAGCTGCTGCAATTTTTTCTAATTTCTCCATTGGGAAGCCTTCTTCAATGACAAATGCACATGATAAATATAGCGGCTTAGCGCCCATGCAGGATAAGTCATTTACTGTGCCACAAATACTCAATTTACCTATATTTCCACCTGGAAATTCTGATGGAGAAACAATAAATCCATCTGTGGTAAATGCCAATTTTCCTCCCTTAACATTCAATACTGCAGCATCATCTGCTGTGAGATCAGGATTTGAAAAATGAGCCTTAAAAACCTGATCTATTAATTCTGATGTTTGTCTTCCTCCAGCTCCATGAGCTAGTGTAACTATTTTATCCATTTATATTTCCTCCATACTGATAATATGCTGAACATGCTCCTTCATTGGATACCATACAAGCTCCAACAGGATGCAGTGGTGTACATCCTTTTCCAAATACCCTGCAATCTGATGGCTTACATTTTCCCTGCAGAACATCACCACAGCGGCATGCTGGGTTACTTTTTCCTGTGATTTTTGGTAAATTGAATTTACTTCTAGCATCAAACTCTCTATAAGCTTCTTTCAATTTAAGACCTGAATTTTCAATGACACCAAGTCCTCTCCATTCAGAATCACAGTTCTCCATAAGTTCAGATACAATGGTTTGAGCTGCTTTACTTCCTTCACGTGTAACAACTCTTGGGTAACAGTTTTTAAAGAAACTGCCGCCTTCCTGTAATCTTGTGATTACTACAGCAAGTGCTGTCATGATTTCATTTGCAGTAAAGCCTGTTATTACTCCGCTAACCCCTTCATCAACCAAACTTTCACATAACTTTGTACCTGTAATGGCATGTACATGACCTGGATATAAAAATGCATCTGCACTACCTTTTAAAGTTTTGTATGCTCCTGGCATAGTTTTGTTTGCTGTAAGTAATGCAAAATTTTTAAGTCCTGCTTCCTTTGCTTTTTTCACCGATAAACAGCTGGCAGGTGTGGTTGTTTCAAATCCTACTGATAAGAATACTACCTGCTCATCAAGATGATTTTTAGCATACTCATAAGCATCAATAGGTGAATATACTATTTGAATCTTTGCCCCTTTTGATCTGGCTCCTGCAAGGCTCATTTCTGAACCAGGTACTCTCACTAAATCTCCAAAGGTACATATTGTGACATTATGATAAAGAGCCAGTGTAATAGCTTCATCAATAAAGCCAACGGGAGTAACACAAACCGGACATCCCGGCCCTGATATCAATTCAATATTCTCTGGCAAGATACTTCTTATTCCAAGCCTGAATATTTCATGAGTATGAGTTCCGCAAACTTCCATAATACGAAGCTTAGGTCCATCATAAGCTTGAATAATCTCCTTTGCAGTTTTTTTTATGTTTTCAGTCATTATAATTCCTCCATGATTTTATCTGTTTCCTTCTTATCATCGTTTGTAATTTTAGCAATGGCAATTCCTGCATGAACCATAACGTAATCACCTGGTTCCAATTCATCAATTAATTCTGCAGACACTTCTCTTTTTGCACCTGAAGCATCAATAACTGCCATGCCTTCTTTAATCTTTACAACTCTTGCTGGTAAACCTACACACATATTTATTCTCCTTTCTCTAATCTGTTTATATATTCCATTGCTGCTACAGCCTGCCCTAATGCAATTCCACCATCATTTGGCGGCAATAAACTATGGTTTAAAACTCTAAAGCCCATTTTTCTCAAACGTTCTATACTCATTTTTAATAATAACTGGTTTTGATATACTCCACCGCTTAAAGCTATTGTATTGATTCCACTTTCTTTTGATGCATGTACGCACCCATCTGCAATCATATCTGCCAACTTTTCATGGAAGAAATAAGCAAGCATTTGTACATCTTTTCCAGCTAAAGTTTCCTCTATGATTTTCCTCATTAAAATATCAGTTGCTAATATTAACTGTCCATCTGAATTTTCATAAACAAGCTTTGGCAATTCAATAGCATCTATCTCACAGAACTCTGCACATTTTTCTTCATAAGCTTCTGCTGCAAATTCAAGAGTCATTGAAGCTTCCCCTTCAAAGGATGACTGCTTCCTAATATTCAAAACAGCACTTACAGCATCAAACAAACGCCCTGCACTTGTAGATATTATGCTGTTTATTTTATTATCAGCCATCATAAATTGAACGCTGCAATTCTTCTCATCACACAATTTAAGCTGTTTTACAATTTCAGCTGCCTTTGCTTTGTCTTTGTATATACCATAAATCATAGACACTGCAATTCGCCATCCTTCTTTAGCTGACAAATCACCACCAATTTGAACAAAAGGTTTTATACTGCCTAGTCTTTCAAATCCATCATAAGTAGCTTTTAATAACTCCCCTCCCCAAATGGTTCCATCTGTTCCATAGCCTGTTCCATCAAAGGAAACCCCTATAACCGGATCAGAATAATCATTTTCAGCCATACAGGATAAGATATGTGCATAATGATGCTGAACCTGCAGTACAGGAAGTCCAATTTCCTGTGCTACGTAAATAGTATTATACTTTGGATGCATGTCACATGCCACAATGGTTGGCTTTATCTCAAGCAGAGTTTCCAGTCTCGTAATGGATTCTTTTAAAGCTTTTACTGTTCTCAAATCTTCCATGTCACCAATATATGGTGATTGATAAAACAAATCATTTTTGCCTATACAAAAAGTATTTTTCAGTTCACCACCCACTGCAAGTACTTCTCCCTTAAATCCCTTTGAAACAATAAAAGGCAGCGGTGCATATCCTCTGGAACGCCTTATCATATAAGGTTTTTCTTCAAAGAAATCCATAACTGAATCATCTGCACGAATACGAATCATCCTATTGTGTGATAAAATACCATCACACAGCTTTGATAATTCCGTTATTGCATCATTATCATCTCTGCATATTGGTGCACCTGATGTATTGCCACTTGTCATAACTAGGCAATCTGGCATTACTATATCATCATCATATGTAAATATGAGCAGCTGCAAAGGAGCATATGGCAGCATAACTCCTACCTTTGGATTATCAGGTGCTACAGCATCACACACTCTTCCACTTGGTTTTCTCTTTAGAAGTATGATTGGCTTCTGATGTCCATCAAGTACTTCTTCTTGAATGTTTGTAACTTCACATTCACGCTCTACTGTTTCCATATCCTTCATCATAATCGCAAAAGGTTTAGCAGGCCTTGTCTTTAATGTTCTAAGCCTCTGCACTGCTTCCCTATTTGTGGCATCACAACAAAGATGAAAACCTCCAATTCCCTTTATAGCTGCAATGCCTCCATCATGTATTACCTGTCTTGTATAAGTAATTGCAGCTCTTCCTCGCTCATCTCTCCCAATGATATAAACCTCAGGACCACATTCATTACAACATACTGGCTGTGCATCATATCTTCTGGTTTCGGCGTGAGTATATTCATATTCACATTCCGGACACATAGGAAATTCACCCATGCTAGTACGTACACGATCGTAAGGCATGGAATCTAAAATAGTGAGTCTTGGACCACAGCACGTACAGTTTATAAAGGGATGAAGATATCGTCTGTTATTCTTATCAAAAAGTTCCTTTATACATTCTGGACAAATAGCAATGTCTGGAGATACAAAAATCTCACCTTGCACATGTTCACTTTCAATAATTTCAAAGCCCTTAAATTCTTTTGATTCCTTCACTTCATGCACATCAATTTTTAATATTGATGAACGTTTTGGAGGATTATGTTCTAAATCATGAAGAAAACCTTCTAATCTACTTTCTTTACCTTGTGCCCATATTTCTACATAAGGTCCTTTGTTACACACACTTCCAAGTATACGATTTTTATCTGCATGCCGGCTTACTGTAGGTCTGAAGCCAACTCCCTGAACGATACCATAGACTCTAATTATCAAAGTTTTACAATCTTTCATTTCATATCACATCTTTCCTGAAACTGCAAAATGTGGTACATCCACATACCTTCCTTTAAAGTTAGGTATTGCACGTTTCAAAATATTATCACCTACAATTACATCGTAATTTCCTTTTTCTACAAGTTCCTCAAACTGGTCCTCTTCTGTAAGAGAAATATCTTGAACCTCTCTAAGCTCCTCCTTTAACATAAACCAAGAAGCAACTGTTATATCTGAATTAACATTTCTATTTATTTCATCTCTGATAGAATTAGCTATGACCTGCTGATGTATTACTAAAACCTTTTTACCCTCAAAATTTCTAAACTGTTCTTTCATTTCATTCTTTAATGTATCTGAAACTAGTGGATAAAAGACTTCATAAGGTGTGCCAAACCTTTCCTTTAAATACTGTGCAGCCTTTAATCCAGCAGGTGATACTACTAGATTTTTTGAAGCACTGCCGGCAGCTTCTACCTCTGACAAATCTGCTTTCATACCATAACAATAGACATTTTTAAAGCCTTTATTCTTTAGTTCAGATTCTATTTTATCTGCTGCCTTTAAATCGCTGACATCAAGTGGAATTGTTCCAATTACACCAATACTCCCTTTATCCACTGTGAGTGCATCTTTTGCAAAGGTTTTAAACATTTTAACATAAGCTTTTTCAGCTCCCACATCATACAAATCCATACCAGTGGTTTCTATGGTAAGAACAGGTATTTGTAGTTTCTTTTCTGCCATTTTCTTTATTGCATTGTAATCAGTAGCAATAACTGATGGTACTGGGGTTCCAATAACCGCTGCAAATTTCACTTCCAATTTTTTAGCAGCATCTGCAAGTTTAGCCACAAGCTTGTCATCACGCCCCAGTATAGCATCCATATCACGAAGTCCTGCACTGAAAATAGCAGTTTTTTCTTCAGCCCATCTAGGCTCATCAAATCCACATACATTACCAGCACATCCTCCTGCATCACAGATAACTATAATTCCACCCAGCTTATAAAGAACAGCTGCCGCACCAGACTGATCAGGTGCAAAAGGTGATATATATTTTCTTAATCCTTTCATCTACTATGCCTCCTTAAAAGAACAATCCAATGAATGCTTCAATTCTTTAAATAATTTTTTTACACCAGCATAACCAAATGGCTGAATATCCTGATTCCAAGATACATTTACACAATTAGGATGATAATACTCTGCATCCTTGCCTATGGTTATATCGATGTTTTCTTCACTGCAATCATAATAGAGCATGGTAGGTTCAAGATTTGAATAAATCTTAGTATCTGGACTTAACTTGGCAATTTTTTTAATATAAACAAAGTCTTCTAAAGTAAGGCTAGCATATATTTCAGATACCTTGAAACCATATCTTAAAAGTGCTAAAGATAGTTCAAAAGAATTAGCATTCATGGTTTCCCCTACTGCAAATGTTATATCCGGATAAGCAGCTTTCAATTCATCAATGCTCTTTTTCGCCTCATCATAATATTTTTGATCATCAAAGCTGGTATCAAGAGCACTTGCGAAAATTCGGTATTGATTTTGTACTTTATCTATCTGATACAGTCTTATAAGCTCTGCTGAAGGAATATTCAGCCTCTTCATAATGTCCTGTGCTGCAAATCTTGCTTCTGGATTTAATACAAGATTAAAATTTGCTTCCCCCATACGCATATATTCATCAAAGTCTTTTAACCTAGAAATTTCATTTATTTTCTTTATACCAATGTGTTGAAGCAAATCATACAATTCACAGTTTTCTATAAGTGGAGCAAAGTATCCCAATATATTAACTGTATCTGGCCTTTTTTCCATTGGTTCAAGTAAGGAATAAATAGACTGCCTTACATGTACCATAGGAGGTTTACGACCTTCTCTTGTCAATGCATACATATAACATGGAAGAACAGGAATATTCACCCTATCCATAGCCTTTCTGCAAACACGCTCCATATCTGTTCCCAAGAGTGCATCCACACATGTGATACAAATCATAACTACTGATGGCGTATTTTTCGTACATTTACATATCTCTTCCACTGCTTGAGGAATGTTCTTCAAGTGAGCTCCAGTAACAATATCAGTTTCATCCATTATCAAATAGAACATTCTTTCACTATATCCACCTGCTTCACTTAATGTTGCTGTATTCCTACCACAGCATCCTGGAGCTACTAAAATCATAACTGACCCTGGTATTGCAAGAGCTGCACGCTTAACACCAAATCCTTTAGCACCAGGGGAATTAAAAGAAAGAGTTGCTGGTGAACTGTAAATCAAGTGGGTACTTGAAATAAGTTCTGCAGGAATATTCTCTTTTCCTGATGCAGCTAAATTTTCCGCTGTAATATAATATGGTTCTTTTTTCATTTCATTCCCTCATCCTTAATTAATAATTTGGCTAAATTTAAAAAGCACTGACTTATTGGAAGATTAGGATCTCCTTCAATAACTGTTTTTCCCATTTCCTCAAAATGATTGATATCCTGATTTCTTGGAATATCACCTACAATTGGAAGGCCAACTGAATCTGCAAAGCTTTTTACTTTTTCATCTTCATTTTCAACATTTCTATGATTGAATATGATACCAAGCACCTTTGCATAACCTCTATCTTCAAAATTTTTAACTGCACTATTTATATTATTGGCTGCATAAAGAGCCATTTTTTCACCTGAAGTAACAATGAGTACTTTTTCAGCATATCCTTCACGAATAGGTGCTGCAAATCCACCACAAACAACATCACCTAAAACATCATAAAGTACAATATCTGGCTTGTATGTTTCAAAAAGATCTAATTCTTCTAATAAATTAAATGTAGTAATAATTCCTCTACCAGCACAACCAAGACCAGGCGTAGGACCTCCAGTTTCTATACACATTACTCCTCCAAAACCTATCTTTGAAATATCCTCAATTTTTTCTGGATCTTTATCAAATTCCCTCATATAATTCATTACAGGCATTAATGCTTCCCCGCTAAGCAAATTGATGGTGGAATCTGCTTTAGGGTCACATCCTATTTGAATAACTTTTTTTCCAAGCTTGGCAAAGGCTGCCGACAAATTACTAGTAATTGTAGACTTTCCAATACCACCTTTCCCGTATATGGCCATTTTTAGCATTTTTTAAACCCCCTATGAAGTTTCATTATATAGTAATTTTTTATGTAAAAAAGCTCCTCCCAAGTTTGGGAAGAGCTTAAATGCGGTTATAGCATATAAATATTGCACTAATGCAAAATACTACTTTTTTTACTGCCCGCTCTTTATCTCAGGACACCTTCGCTTCAGAGTGACAAAAATATTAATTTTTAATTAAAATATCAAATAACCGATTAACCGTTTTCTGAAATTTTTATATATTCAGTTTATCACTGAGAATTGGTATTGTCAAGAACTTACACCAAATTGTGTAAAAAAATCAGGTGAAATTAAAAACTCCACCTGATTTAAGCTTTCATTTTATTATATATATTTTTTTGTTAAAATATAACTACAGTAAACAAAAACATTAAGCTCCTTTTGACATACAAACTTTTACTTTTTCAATTCTTCTATCTTTAACTTCTTCAATTTTAAATATTATATTTTCATAATTAACAGCTTTTCTTTCACCATTGTGTGGTATATGACCTAACAAGTCTACTACAAAACCACCTATGGTATCAGAATACTCTGAAATTAAGTTCAAATTAAGATAATTATTTAAATTATCAACTGATATAGAACCACTTACAACAAAAGTATCATTATCAACTTTTTTTATATCTGGTTCAGTATCATCATATTCATCATCTATTTCTCCCATAACTTCTTCTATGAGGTCTTCTATAGTTGCTATTCCTGAAAAGCCACCATATTCATCTATTAACACTGCCATATGATTTCTGGTAGTTTGAAGCTCCTTAAACAACTCATCAATGTTCTTGGTTTCAAGAACAAAATATGGTGTATGCAGCATTTTCCTTATATCAATATTGTTAATATGATTTTTATGAATCTCAATAAATAAGTCTTTCATATACAAAATTCCTATTATATTATCAATATCATCTTCATATACAGGAATTCTTGAATACTTTTCTTCCATGAGCTCATCCATAAGTTCATCATGTGAGGTATTTACATTGATTAAAAACACATCTGGTCTAGGAGTCATAACCTCCTTAGCTACTTTATCATCAAATTCAAATATGCCATTTATCATCTGCTTTTCTGTCTCATTAATAACACCATATTGTCTTCCAAATTCAACCAGAGATTTTATTTCTTCTTTAGATATAGTTTCTTCTGTATTTTTCTTATCCAATCCAAATACTTTAACTAAAATATTTATAGATCCAGAAAGCAGCTTTACAAAAGGTGCAGTAATTTTAGATAGAAATACAATTACTCCTATAGACCTCATTGCAAATGCATCTGGTTTTTGAAGTGCTATTCTTTTGGGGAATAATTCACCAAATACTAGTGTTACATAAGACAATACAATAGTTATAGTAACTATTGATACTTCACTACTATAAGGTACTCCAATGTTAGTCAAAAACTTAGTAAATTTGTTTGCTATACCTGTAGATGCAGATGCACTAGAAAGAAACGCTGCAAGAGTAATTCCTACTTGAATAGTAGATAATGCTTTTGTTGGTTCCTTAATAAATTTTTCCAATAGTTGGGCCTTTTTATTTCCTTGTTCTGCCATTAACTTGATTTTATTCTTATTTACTGATACCAGTGCTATCTCAGCTAAAGAAAAAAATGCATTAATTAAAGTTAAAATGGCTATTAAAATAAATTGCCCCATTATACTCGGGTCGGGACTAGGGTCTGATTCCATTAATAATTCCTCCTCAAATGTAATATATAATAATCATAATAATAACATAAAAGTTCAGATTTTTCCAGTTAAGTATCGAAATTGTTAATGTTAAATAATATTTTTGTAAAAAAACAACTTACTATACCCATATAACATACATATTTTTAAAAATTAAGTAATACTACAAATTAAATTTGTCCATAAAAATCTTACGCTATTTCAAAATTCCAATATTTACACAATTATATTGACACTAAAACATTATCATGCTAATATATGAATGAATTTAAAATTATTCATTCGTATATTAGAGGTGATTTTATTGTTAGATAAAAAAGTAGTTATTTTCAATAGTGGGAAAAAGTTATTCTATTCCAAAGGCTTTAAGGATACAAGTGTTTCTGATATAACAAAATTGGCTGGTGTAGGAGTTGGCACATTTTATAATTATTATCCCTCCAAAGAGAAACTTTTCTTGGAAATTCATATACAAGAAAATAATAAACTTAAAAAAAACATTATGGAATCTGTTAATTTTGATGAAGATCCTACTAAGGCAATTAAAGAAGCAATATCATTAAACATTAATGGCATGAATTCTAATCCTATATTAAAGGAATGGTATAATAGAGATGTTTTCACTAAATTAGAACAATATTATCGTGAAGAAAATGGAAAAAATGATGTTGATTTTTTATATAATAACTTTGCAGATTTAATAAAAAAATGGCAAACTGAAAAAAAAATAAGAAATGATTTAGATTTTGAATTTATATTGGCCTTATTCAATTCAATAATATTTATTGACACTCATAAAAGAGAAATTGGTATTCATCATTTTCCAAAAATTATAGATTACTTAGCAGAATTTATAATGAAAGGATTAACTGATTTTCCAAAATAAAATATATTTAAATTACTATGATTTTTAATTTATACTTGAAAATAACTGTCTAATAATTTAAATTCATTTGTTATGCTAGTTAATCTCTAATGTCACTAATAACTAGACAATTTATTATTAATGAATATCTCTAATATTAAGAATTAACTAGCACAATAAATGAAACTATACAAACTTTATTTTTTTCTTCATGTATGAATGAATATAAAATTATTCATTCATACACGAAATTTCCAAAGAACATTTAACTTAAATTCAACATATAAACTTTATAAATAGCTATATACCTATATTTAACTTAATTAATTTTTTTTATTTTCCCCTCCCTACCATGAAATATTAAAAAATACTCATTAATTAAATATATTATTAATAGGAGATATTAAGAAATGAAAAAAATTACTATATTTATTGGCAGTCCTAGAAAAGGGGCAACTTATCAAGTGATTCAAGAATTCATTGCAAATTTCAAATCCCACACAAAAATTGATTTCGAATATGTTTTTTTAAAGGATTATAACCTTTCAAACTGCATAGGTTGCAAGTTATGCTTTAACAAAGGCGAAGAATGTTGTCCTTTAAGAGATGATCGAGATTTATTACTGGAAAAAATCAATAATTCTGATGGAATAATTTTTGCTACTCCAAATTATGCATTTCATGTAACTGCACTTATGAAAAACTTTTTAGATCGAATAGCCTTTATTTTACACCGACCACGTTTTTTTGGTAAAGCCTTCACAGTTATTGTTGTTCAAGGAATATATGGAGGATCTTCCATTGTAAAATATCTAGAAAGCATAGGAGAAAAATTAGGATTTAATGTATCAAAAGGATGTTGTTTGACATCACTAGAGCCTAGAACAGCTCAAGAACAGAAAAAAATAACGCAAAAACTTAATAAAACTTACTCTAGGTTCTATAATAAACTTATGCTTACTAAATTACCAAATCCTTCTTTCACCAAATTATTGATATTCCGAATAGCCCGTACAAGTATGCTAATAATCCAAAATGAAAAATTTAAAGATTATTGCTATTTTAAAGAAAAAGGTTGGTTTGAATCTAATTACTACTATAATATTTCGTTAGGACCTATAAAAAGGCTATCAGGTTACTTTTTTGATTTTCTAGGCAAACAAATTGTTAATCATAGAAGAAATTCTAAATAATCATAAAACTACTTTATCTCTCATCTATAATATTTAGTTAAAATTGCAGGTTGCATCTTTTAATTATTTGATATAATGGAAACAGTACCTAAAATGTTATGGAGGAATTATTAATCCATGAAAATTAATAGATTACTGGCAATTGTAGTTACACTTTTAAATAGAGAAAAAATATCTGCATCAGAACTTGCTGAGAAATTTGAAGTTTCTGTAAGGACAATTTATAGGGACATTGAAGCAATTAACATGTCTGGAATTCCCATAGTTTCTCAAGCTGGAAATAATGGAGGTTTTTATATTGTAGATAATTATAAAATTAGTCATCAATTTCTAACATTAGAAGATATGATTTCTATAGTAGATGCTTTAAAAAATATGAACAAGTTTATAAATGATAAAAAAGTTGAAATAGCCATTGAAAAAGTAAAAAGCATTGTACCTGATGAAAAAAAGTCAATATTTGATATGCATTTTCAACAGATGGTCATAGATAATTCTCCCTGGGGTTTTAAAAAATGTGAAGATGAAATTTTAAAATATAAAACTGTACAATATGCTTTAGAAAATAAAAAATGCCTCTCCTTTGATTATAGAAATTCAAAAGGTGAACATGACTTTAGAAAAGTAGAACCATTAACCCTTGTTTTTAAAGGTTTTTACTGGTACTTATTTTCCTTTTGCAATTTAAGAAATGACTATAGATTGTTCAAATTATCAAGAATGGAGAATTTAAAACTTCTGGATGGAGAAATACAGTTAAATAGAATCTCCTATAAGGAATATATGAATAATAATAAAGTTCAAAGAACGCCTGTAAGAGTTAAGTTAAAATTCTCTCCAAAGGTTAGATATAGAATAGAAGATTCATTTCATAAGGATGAAATGAAATTTGAAAAGGATGGAAGCATAATTATAGATACATATTTTTTCGAAGATGAATGGGTTTATTCTATGATTTTAAGCTATGGAGAATACGTAGAAGTTATAGAACCTAATCACATAAGAGAAATTATAAAGAACAAATGTAAAAAAATCAGCCTTTTATATTCAAACCTGACATAATGATGTCAAAGCTTTCCTATATAATAAAATCGTAGATAAAAAAAGTGATAATGCGAAACAAAGCTTTTCAAGTTAATAACTACTAATGAAGAATTAATAGTGAAGGATGATTTTTAGCTTTCGCAAAAAATCTTTAAATTTATATAGGTAAAAGGAGAAAATTTATGAAACAAAAATATTGTCAAAGCTGTGGAATGCCAATGAGCGAGGAGGTTTATGGTACTGAAGCAAATAATGAAAAAAACAAAGAATATTGCATTTACTGCTGGGAGAATGGTGCTTTTAAACAACCAGATTTAACTATGGAACAGATGATAGATGCATGTGTGCCTTTTATGAAAGATAAAGGTATGGATGAAAATGAAGCAAGAAACCTAATGAAAAATTGCTTACCTGCTTTAAAAAGATGGAGAAAAGAAGATCCAGAAACAAAAATAACAGAAAAGAATAAGATTATGATAGTTGGGAAAGAAATAAGAACTACCAACAAGGATGGTGAGTGTGTAAAAGTAATTTCAGATCTTTGGAAAAAATTTAATGATGAAAAGCTTGGAGATAAAATATTAAACAAAACAAATCCTGATGAAATTTTAGGTTTATATTGTGATTATGAAAATAAAGAATTTGGAATATATTCTTTTATAATTGGATATGAAGTTAGTAATATAAATTATATACCAGAAGGCATGGTATATAAAATATTACCTGCTACAAAATATTGTGTGGTAACTGCTAAAGGCAAGATGCCGGATACAGTTGGAGCAGCTTGGTCTTATATATGGAATTCGAATCTTCAAAGGACATATACAGGAGATTTTGAGCTTTATGGTAAAAAATGTGATGGCAGCAAAAATGCTGAAGTAGATATATATGTAGCTATAAAATAAAATTTTAAAATTCACAGATAGTGAAAGAAATTATACAGAAATTACTTGTCCTATGTGTTAATAAGGAGTAGTTATATGGTAAGAGAAATAAATGCAAAAAGTATTTTAGTAACAAGTAAAAATCCTAGCAGCTGGTTTGGTGTTAAGTATACTATGAATATTTACCGAGGCTGTCAGCATGGATGCATATATTGTGATTCCCGTAGTGAATGTTATCAAATTCAAAATTTTGATGATATTGATGTTAAAATAAATGCAGTAGAATTATTAAAAAAAGAACTTGTACGAAAAAGAATAAAAGGTACTATTGGAACTGGAGCCATGAGTGATCCATATATACCTATTGAAAAAAAGTATAGACTTACACAAAAATCTCTTCAAGTAATTGCTGATAATCACTATCCTGTTCATATAACTACAAAAAGTAACATTATTTTGAGAGATATAGATATACTTCAACAAATAAACAATATATATGCTCAAGTTGCCATTACAATAACCACTTATGATGATTCACTTTCACAAAAAATAGAACCTAGAGCTCCAGTATCTTCTGATAGGTTTAAAGCACTAGGAATACTTTCAAGCTTGGGTATACATGCCGGCATAACCTTGATGCCAATACTTCCCTTCATTGAAGATAATGAAGAAAACATAATTAAAATTATAGAAATGTCAAAAGACTATGGCGTTAAATTCATTTATCCTGCTTTTGGAATGACATTGAGAGACAGACAAAAAGAATATTACTATTCAAAACTGGATGAGTTATTTCCAAATTTGAAATCTAAATATGAAAAAAGATTTAAAAATTATTATTCTTGCAGTATCAATAATTACACTAAACTTAAAAACGTATTTTTTGAAAACTGTGATAAATATGGTATTTCTACTAAAATGCCTTCATATGAAAGCAAACTGTCCAGTATTCAGCTTAGTTTTTTAAATAAAAAGCTATAAAATAAAAGCCAGATAGTAAATGACCTATCTGGCTTTCAATATATTATAGTCCTTTTTCGTAAGCTTCAACCATTTTCTTAACCATATTTCCACCTATTGATCCAGCTTCTCTAGCAGTCAAATCTCCATTGTAGCCTTGTTTTAAATTAACTCCTACTTCTGCTGCTGACTCCATTTTAAATCTGTCTAATGCTTCTTTAGCCTCTGGTACTAAAACTCTATTATTGTTTGACATAGTATATTCCTCCTCTTTAATAAGATTTGTACTACACTTTATGGTCTTATTTTGTTCTTTTTTAGGTTTATTACTCTATTAAATTACAGACAAATGAGGATTCATATTCCTATTTTTACAATTTATTTTTAACATTGATTTGATCACTTATCTAGTGAATAAATTTCATCTCCCAAGAGCTTTGCTTCTTCTAAATCATGAGTTACCATTATAACTGTTCTTTTATCCTGCTTGTAAAGTTTTAAAAATTGCTCTATTATTTCTTTTTTTAATTTTTCATCTAGTCCCTTAAAGGGTTCATCCATTAAAAGCAATTTGCTTTTATAAGCAAAAGCCCTGGCTATAGCTACTCTTCTTTTCATTCCCCCACTTAACTTACTTGGAAGTTTATCTTTATACTCTGCAAGCTTAACCAAATTTAAATATTTATCTATAACACTATTCATTTCATCTTTGTTCATTATAGATTTTAGTACAAAGGCTATGTTGTCATAAACTGTAAGCTGCTCAATAAGTCTATCTTCTTGAAATATATAAGATATACCTTTATCATTTAAAATCACTTCTCCACTATCTGCTTTAGTTAAGCCGCTTATAACATTTAATAATGTAGTCTTTCCACAACCTGAAGGTCCTAAAATCACAGTAATCTTATCTTTTCTAAAATTTATATTTAAGTTATCCAAAACCTTATGTTCATCATAATACTTATATAAGTTTTTTATTTTTACTTCATAATCATCAATGTACTCCATAAATTACACCCTTAATCAATTTATATAATTTTTTTATAAATAACTATTACTCTTGTCCCTTTATATAGTATTTAAATATTATTTCAAAAATAAAACTTAATGCTACTATTACAATAGTCCACGCAAAAAGCTCTGCAGTTTCCAAGGTTGACTTTGCATTTAGAAGATTTAAACCTATAGAATACTTAGGTATACTTAAAACCTCTGAAGCTACAGAAACCTTCCAGCCCATGCCTAAACACATTAACACTCCTGAAACAATATAATGCTTTATGTAAGGTAAATATATATCCTTTATTATGTATTTATTTTTAACTTTATAAACGCTGGCCATCTCAATTAAGTTTTTATCTACAGCTTTTATTCCCTCTAATACATTAGTATATATTATAGGAAAACATGTTAACACACTAGTAAATATAACTACATTGGAAGCTTTAAACCAAACTAAAGCTAGTATTATTATGGACATAACTGGAGTAGCCTTTATACATACTATTAAGGGTTCCAGCAATTCCTCAATAAACTTATTAATAGCTGCAATAATTCCAGTGAATATTCCTATACCTATGGATAAAGATACACCTGCTATAACTCTTAAAACACTATTAAAAGCACACTGCCAAAAATAAATTTTTTTAACAAGTTGAACTAAAACTTCTATTACTTCCAAAGGTGAAGGAAGTAGCAGCGAATTATTAACAAAAAGGGAGCAAAGCTCCCAAATTAACATCCAAAATATTAATATAATTATTTTTCTAATTTCCTTTGTAGTAGAAATTTTCATCAGGCATTTTTCCTCCAATGGATTTAGGATCACTTTCTTTTAGAACTTTGTAAAAGTTATTTAAAGAAGCTTTTCCATCTTT
The DNA here is from genome assembly GCF_033561535.1 of Clostridium sp. JS66. NCBI lineage: Bacteria > Bacillati > Bacillota > Clostridia > Eubacteriales > Clostridiaceae > Clostridium > Clostridium sp. JS66. Next base: position 3,687,894 of record NZ_CP131467.1, read on the forward strand.
AGCACTAATAAATACTATGTTACATTTTGGAATAGCCATCTCTGCTACTTTAGCTTTTGGCATTATTCCATATTTCTCTACTAGCTTTCCTGCTTCTGCTTTGTTTTTATTTACGAAGTCTACAGAATTTTTATATTTTGTAAGGAATTCATCTAGATCTTTTCCTCTTTTATCTATAAAATCCTTTTTAAATACTAAAGTTCCCATTACTAATTTACTGTCAGTTCCAGATACCTTTTCCCACTCTTTTGTCAAGTCTATTGGAATTTGCAAATTACTAACCTTCATCTTTGTAGTAGTTACAAATGGCTCTGGCAATACTGCTATAGTTCCTGGCTGTGAAGCTACTAATGCAGCTACATCACTATGCTGTCCTTTATACTCAATTTTAACATCCTTTTCTGGATCTATTCCATTTTTCTTTAATATGTAGTTTAAGGCAAATTCTGGTGTACCGCCTTTTCCACTAGCATAAACAGTCTTACCTTTTAAATCCTTTATATCCTTTATGGTACTTCCATTTTCAACAACATATAAAATTCCTAAGGTATTTATTCCTACTAATTGAATATTACCTTTTGTCTTACTATATAAAATTGGTGCTAAATTAGAAGGTACTGCTGCTCCATCTATTTCACCATTTACAACTTTAGATATGATTTGATCTGGTGAATCAAACATAGAAATATCATAATCTTCCTTATTTTCATCCATAAGTTTAACCATACCCATGCCTGTAGGTCCTTTTAAAGCTGCTATTTTAATTTTTTCTTTTTTAGCTGGCTGCGTAGCTGCTTGTTTATCACTGCATCCCACTGCAAACAATGCTAAAATCACTAAAATCAAAGTTGTGGTCAGTATTGTTAGTCTTTTTTTCATGCTATATTCCCCCTAATTATAAATATCAATGCATCTATAATTATATAACAAAACTTTATAGTTAACAAATTTAAGGATATATAATTCTTTACAATTATTAAAAGTTATATTCAAATTTTTCATATACCTTTTTTTAAGAGGATAGTGAATGAATATTTTTGATGATCCGTTTCGCTAAAGCGAAACATTGCTGATTTATATAAATTTAAAGCTTATTTTGCCTGGCTTAGTGCATCCTCTACTGCACTTATAATTCCATTGCTACTTCTTGTAGCTCCTGAAACTGTATCTACATTGGTTGATTGAGATTGTATAATTTCCTTTGGAACTATATCAAAAGGCTGTTCATAGTAACCTCTAGATTCATTATGAGATATTATCTCTATATTACTTATTTTCCCACTTGATACTGTAACAGAAACCTTTAAATTTGGTCTAAAGCCACGTCCAACACCAGTATAAGTTCCATCTTTATATTGTCCCTTAGTTGAACTTATAGATGTACTATTACTTGTAGAAGATGAATTTTGACTTTCACTTGTACTATTGCTTTCTACATTTTGAGAATTATTGCTATTATTATATGTTGATTTATCAGTATTTGTTGAATTACTATTTACTTTTGCTCCACTCAATGCATTTTCTACTGCCTGCATTATTCCATTACTACTTCTTGTAGCTCCTGACACTGCATCTACTTGTGTGGATTGAGTTTCTATTATTTCTTTAGGTACTACATTGAAAGGCTCTTCATAATATCCTCTAGATTCATTATGGGATACTATTTGTATATCAGATATTTTACCATTCTTAACTGTAACAGAAACCTTTAAGTCTGGTCTAAACCCATTTCCAACACCCATGTAAGTTCCATCCTTATATTGTGCTTGTGATGAATTATTCACATTATTAGAAGCTGAAACAGTTGTACTATTAGATGTATTGGTACCCACAGCCATATTACTTTTAACAGAACCACCTAATGCAGAGCTAGCAGCATATAATCCTGTAAAAGCAGCTATTGCTACTGCTGATGCAAAAGCTGGATTAATTTCTTGATTTGCAACACTTGCTTGTGTATTCTTTCTCGGACAGACATCTATACATTTTAAACAATTTATACATTCTCCACTACTTACTTTATTGACCTTATAAAGTTCTATACCCATTGAACAATTATTTGTACATAATCTGCATTTTCCGCATTTATCATTAGGTTTCTTTATTTTAAAAATCCTGATTTTTGATACTATTGAAAATATAGCTCCAAGAGGACATAAATATCTACAGAAAAATCTTTCAATAAACACTGCACCTACTGCTATAAATATTAATAGTATAAATCCAAAAGTATACTGAAATATGGCATCAGGGAAATTTCCTATTTGTGCAAAAGCATTCCAAGGACTATAATCATTCAGCGTACTATTTCCCATTGTCCATACAAAACACACTATAAGTGCTAAAATTACATACTTCACATATTTTAAAATAGAATCTACTTGTTTATTTACTCTAAATTGTTTTTTAAACACCTTTTGAAATGCCATGTATATAAAATCATTAAAAGTTCCAAAAACACACATCCATCCACAAAAGAATCTACCAAATAATATAGTTATAGGAACTACTGCAATTGCTGCAGTCAAACCTGGCAGTGCCTGAATGAAATTAAAATTACCCTTTATAATCATGGAATAAAGTTTTCCAATTTCACTAAAACTTAAAGTAAATAATCCTGGAAGTACAATTAAACATATAATTTGTACTATGGTTCTTAATATTTGTAATTTAGATATTTTTTTCTTCATAATAGTTTTTTCCTCCTGCAAAATTTATTCTTCATACGAAAATTCTGTATTAGTAAGGTTAAATTTATCTTTAATACCTGATGTGGTATATACTTTCTTATCTTTAGTTATAAATATAGCTTCTACTCCCTTTATGGATTCTATTAATTCCATTCCATCTTTAACTCCCATAATGTAAACTCCAGTTGATAATCCATCACCATCAATAGAATAATCAGATATTATAGTAGTACTTATAACTTCACCTTCTGAAGGATATCCTGTTCTGGAATCTATTATGTGATGAAACCTTTTTCCATCTTTTATTGAATATCTTTCATAATTTCCCGAAGTAACTACAGACTTGTTTGAAATACTTAGTACTCCTACAAATTCTCCCCTTTCTTTTAAGGGATTTTGAATACCAACATTCCAATTACTTCCATCAATTTTATTGCCTACAGCAAGTATGTTACCCCCAAGATCAATCAATGCACTTTTTATATGGTATTTTTCAAATACTCTTCTAACTTCATCTGCTGCATAACCTTTGGCAATACCTCCAACATCAAGTTTTTGATTTTCTTTTTTTAACTTAATGGAAACATCTTTTTCATCTAAACATATATCTTTGTAGTCAACAAGATTAAGATTATTTGCAATTTCACTTTTATCTGGTATTTTAAAATTTTCTTTACCTATGTTCCACAAATTCACTATTGGTCTAATTGTAGGATCAAAAGTTCCATGACATATTCTGCTGTATTCTACTGCTTTGTTTATTACAAAATAAGTATCGTAGCTAACCTTCTCATAGCATTTACCAGCACTTCTATTGATTTTTGAAAGCTCACTATAATCTTTAAATGCTGACATTTTATCATCTATATCATTAACTCTTTTCATAGCTTCACTTATTGCTATTTCAGATTTATTTCCATATGCTCTCAATTGTATTATGGTTCCAAGAGAATAAAATTCCTTCCAAGCTAGCATTTCATTCTTCTTAATATTTTTTGAAAATATGCTAAGCAGTTTTTTAGAATTAAACATATTATTCATGCCTCCTTTTACTGTATTTTAAATCACTGTTATTACAATAGAGTTCTTATCATCAAATAACGCTGTTCTTATGTATTTGTCCTTTACTTCCTCTTTAAAAATCAAAAATATTAGAATTGGTTGTCATCTGATAAATACATTCTATATCACTTACCTTAATTTAAGTTTAGAGTTTGCTGAGAGTTTGCTGAGAAATAAGAAAACAATTTTTGAATAAAAAAATAAAGCTATATTAGCTTACTAAACTAATCATAGCTTTATTTTTAAGTTGAAATATAATGTTACTCCCATTCCTTCCAAATTTCTGGTTCATATCCTACTGTAGCTTGTTTACCGTTGCGTACTATTGGAGTTTTACAAACCTTAGGATTATTTAAAAGTATTTCCTCTTTCATATTGCTGTCTCTAATTTTATCAAGATTTAGTCTTGTATATTCTTTTGTTTTAGTGTTTATTAAATTGTTTAATCCAACAGCTTCTTTAACACTTTTAAGCTCTCCTTTACTTAACCCCTTCTCATTTAAATCAATAAATTGATATTTAATTTTTCTTTCTTTAAAATATCTTTCTGCCTTTTTTGTATCAAAGCATTTTTTTACCCCGAAAATTTGAATATTCATAAACTAAATGCTCCCTTCTAAGAATGTCTTATCCAACTTTATTAATTTCTAGTTTATCTTCACATTTTTTCAAACTTACAATGCAAGTCCAAATACGGTATGAAGAAGAAACAATTGCAGCAAAAGTTATAATGTACATAAATGAATAAACTATATATAGATATCTAGCATTCATAATATGAAAAGTTATATAGGAAAATAGAGGGATAACATAAAACATTGCAGCAGCAACTCTACCTAAAAAATCAAAAATAAATATAGATTTTTTGCTGCAAGCCTTTTTAATAAAATATGAAGTAATAATAAACTCTGCAAATTTAAATAATATAACAAATAAAAACCATAATGGCAAAACGTGTAGAATGTATAATACCATATATGAAATGATAATGTACAGTAAATCTGAAGCTACATCAAAAACAGCTCCTAATTTTGATACACTGCCATTAAATCTAGCAATCCTACCATCTAAAAAATCAGTTATAAATATTATAGAAGTAATTATTATAGGTATCAACATATCACCAAAATGTTTAATAATGTAGGAATTTAAAAATACTGATAATATTACCCTAATCAATGTTATGATATTGGGAAGTTTCATCATAAGCTTTTTCATAATTTCACTATTCCTTCGATAATTCTTTACCTAAATTATAAGCTTTACTTTCACTTTCCTTTTTTGAACTTGAAAGAAACTTTGCTTTTTTATATGGCTTTGTGCCATTAAGAGACTTTTCCATAATTTCAAGTTCATCTTTTTTCGAAGCATCTGCTCCAGTTGAAAATACTATAATTTTCTTAGATGAAAAGTCTTTTATTTTTGACATATAATCTGTTACTATTGTAAGTGGTTTTCCTGCATAGTTTGGTGAACCAAAAATCACTATGGAATATTTTGATATATCATATTTTAGATCTTTTTCTGGATAATTCAATGTAACCTCATAACCTTCATCATTTAATCCTTTGGCTATTGAATTTGCCATTAAACTTGTAACATCAGATAATGAAGGTTGAAAAATGATTAATGCCTTTTTAGGAGATTCATTTTTACTTGTAAGTATCTTTTCGTTGCTTCCTTTTATTTTATTTGCATATCCAATCATCAACACCATACTAGCAACCGCAACTATTGCTAAAATTACAATTCCAATTAAAATTTTCTTTAACATTCCTATTTCCTCCTTACTAAACCATCAATTTATACATGTACTTTATATTTGATAAAAGCTTTGTTTTTGTTTCCTGTCTATTGTTCATAAAGCTTCGATTGTTTATCCATTTACACAATTCACCATGTAAATATCCATGTAATATATTTGCAATTAAACTTGCCTTTTCCTCTGAAAGTTTATCATTGCTTACTTTTATAATTATTTCAATAAGTTCTTTACCTGGCTTATTTAACATTTTAATTACTTCATCGGGAGGATTTCCACCTATAGTATCAAACCATATAAGTTTATACCAACCAGGATGATCCATTGAAAAATCAATGAGATTATCGAAAAATTCATAAAGCCCTTTTTCACAATCAATTTTAACAGTTAAATTACTTTCGGAATAACACATCATTTTCAATAACGCCTGTCCAAGTGCTTCCCAAAAAATTTCTTCCAAGCTCTTAAAATAATTGTATAAGTTCGTATGAGCACATCCAAGCTTTTTTGCAATATCTCTTAAAGTTACATTTTTGCTTCCTTCATTTTCATCTATTAAAGCTAATGTAATCTCTAAAATAATTTCCTTACTTAAATTATTTTTAATACTTTTCATTTTGTTCCCTCCATTACCAATGGTAATTACCATTGGTAATATAATAACAAAAATAAATTTACCTGTCAATAAAATGGCATCCAAATTATTCATAAATTAATAAAGAAAAAACCCTCTGCATTAATGCAAAGGGCTTTTCATATACTTTTTTATTATATATAATCTACTTCTTCTGTTTCTAATTTGAAGCCATTTATTTGTACATCTTCATTTAGCTCTATCAAAAGACACTTTCTGCCTCTCTTATCTTTTATTTGCTTTATAGAACTTAAGTCTCTTGGAGTTATTGTAATATTGGTATTTTCATTTTCTATTTTTATGGATTTACTCTTAAAATCAGGTACTATGTTTTTTACCTTAAATTCATAATCACTTCCGCATAATTCTTCAAAAGCACTTTTTACTACTTCAGTATTTTCTATACCGCTCTCTTTTAAAACCGCTTCCACTTCCTTCATATCTACAGTTGGTTCTTCATCATCTTCAATTTCCTCTTCCATTTCTAGTTTTTCATTCATTCTTTCATATATTTCCTGCATAGTATCTGGTTTAATACTATCTCCCACAACTGTATTTAATATAGCATGAAAAGTTTCTTTTTCCTCTATGGCAGTGGCCTTAACATTGCAGCCTAATACTTCTTCTACAAAAACACTGTTCATCTGTTTAGCCTTAGATGAATAATAAACTGCTTTATTTACATCCGTGTATTCTGCAGAAATACTTGGGAACATAAAACCATCTAATGGGGATTTTAAATTTATTATCATATCCAATGCTGAATTTGGTTTAAAGGTCAAATCCGAATAATCAAGCTTTAGTGCTTTCTTTGGCACATCAACCTTATTTACACTACATAATAAGAATTCTATGGATTGCATAAAATCATCTATGGACTCTTCAGTTTCCATACTTTTTTTCTTATTTCCCTTATAATACTCTGCTCTTAAAAAGTTTATAACTACATCAGTTTCATAAGTATAATTTTCAGCTATCTTATCTACTACTTTATCTGCATAAGCTGCAATACTTTCATTATTCTCATTTAATGCTTTATACAAAATTTGCTGGGTACTATCTATATCTTCTTCTTGTCCATCTTCCACTTCTAAATCATCATTGTTATCAAGCTGTTCTATGGTAGTTTTATTTTTAAAATCCAATTCAAATATTTTAGAATCCAAGGTACCTGTCAATATTTTTTTAAAATTCTCTAAGTAAAGCTCTTGTTTCTCTATATCCATCATTTCAAAGTGATTTAATTCCCTTGTTATAATCTCTCCATTGTCCTTTTTTAAATATACGCTGTAAACTTCTTTTATTGGCAGCATGTATGCTCCAAGTTTAAATTCTTTTCTTATGTCTGCTAAATCCTTTTTATTCATGTTCATTAAACCTCTTTCTTTATTTGTAATACTCTACTTTTTCTATACCATATATAATTATATCAGAATTACTGAACATTTTTAAATTGATTAAAATACATGTTATGGTATATTCCTTTATTTTTAATGAGTTCTTCATGACTTCCCTTTTCTACTATTTCACCACCATCAATTACCATGATATTATCTGCATTTCTAATGGTACTAAGTCTATGTGCTATTATGAAACTTGTACGCCCCTCCATAAGCTTTAGCATTGCCTCCTGTATGTTCATTTCAGTACGGGTGTCCACACTACTTGTAGCTTCATCTAAAATCAATATAGATGGATTAGCCAAAATAGCCCTAGCTATAGCAATTAACTGTCTTTGTCCTTGACTCAAGTTTTCTCCACTGTCTTGTAAAAAAGTGTCATATCCTTTGGAAAGTCTATTTATAAATACATCTGCATTAGCCATAGCTGCAGCTGTCTTCACTTCTTCAAAGGTAGCATCCAGCTTACCATATTTAATATTTTCCTTAATTGTTCCAGAAAAAAGGTAGGTATCTTGAAGCACTATACCAAAACACTTTCTCAAACTATCTCTAGTGTATTCTCTTATATCTCTGCCGTCAATTAAGATTCTTCCATTAGTTATATCGTAAAATCTTGTAAGTAAATTTATAACAGTTGTTTTTCCTGCGCCAGTAGGCCCTACTATAGCTGTGGTGCTCCCTTTTGGTGCATTAAAGCTTATATTTTTCAGTACAGATACATTTTCCCTGTAACCAAAATTAACATTTTCAAATTTTACATTTCCCTCTACATTTTTTAATACATCAGCTTCTAATACATCTGAAGCTTCCTCTTCTTCATCAAGTATTTCAAATACTCTTTCTGCTCCTGCTACAGCAGATTGTAGTGTATTAAATATATTGGCTAAATCATTTAACGGTCTTGAAAACTGTCTTGAATAACTTAAGAAACTTGCTATAATACCTACAGTAATCAAATTCTTTACTGCCAGTATACCTCCAACTCCAGCTACTACAGCAAAACCTATATTATTAATTACATTCATAAGTGGCATTATAAATCCTGATAATATTTGAGCTTTTATACCCACCTTACACAATTTTGAATTGGTTTCTTCAAACTGCTCAATTACTTTATTCTCATAATTAAAAGCTTTTACCACTTCAATGCCTGATATTGTTTCTTCTATATATCCATTAAGCTTTCCTAATTCTATTTGCTGATCTTTAAACAAAGGTGCTGTATTTTTCGCTATAATACGGGTAAGCACAAGTACCATAGGTACAGTTATCATACTAGCCAGTGTAAGTATAGGACTTAAAATTGTCATCATAAAAAGTGATCCTATTATGTTTATAAGTCCAGACATTAATTGCACCGTAGATTGTGATATTGTACTGCTTACATTGTCAATATCATTGGATAAACGGCTCATAACCTCTCCATGGGTATGTATATCAAAAAATGATATTGGCAGCTTTTGAAGCTTTTTATAGAGGTGGCTGCGCAAATTCATAACTATCCTCTGTGATACCCCTGCCATAATCCAACCTTGAAGGAAAGTAATAATTGCATCACCTATATAAGCTGCTACAAGAGTAATAGACATTATTTTAAGTACTGCAAAATTCACTTTTCCATTCATTTGAGACATTGCATCTACAGATTTTCCTATAATATATGGTACTGCAAGTGAAAGTGCAGCATCAATTATAATAAAAATAAATATCAATGTTAAAAATTTACGTTCACTGCCAAAATATTTCCACAATCTAGACATAGTTTCTTTGAAATTTTTTGGTTTTACAACAGGCATCATTCTACCATGTCTTTTACCTGGTCTTCCCATTATATTTCTGCCAACACCTATTGGACCTTTATCTCCTTGAGCCACGTTACACCACCTCTTTACCTATCTGTGAGTAAAATATTTCCTTATAAATATTGCAACTTTTCATAAGGTGTTCATGTTTACCAATACCAGCTATTTCACCATTATCCATTACAATTATTTTATCAGCTTCCATAACACTTGTAATACGCTGAGCTATTATAAAGCAAGTAAGATTTTTAAAATACTTCTTTAAAGATAATCTAATTTTTGCTTCTGTTGCTGCATCTACAGCACTTGTACAATCATCTAATATTAGAATATCTGGTTTTTTAATTAATGCGCGAGCAATGGAAATACGCTGTTTTTGACCTCCTGAAAAATTTACACCTCCCTGGCCTATTTTCGTTTCATAACCTTCTGGAAATGAAGAAATAAAATCGTGAGCCTCGGCCATAATTGCTGCATTCCTTATTTCTTCATCTGAAGCATTTTCCTTTCCCCAAAGTATATTATCTTTAACAGTACCTGTAAATAATATAGATTTTTGAGGAACAATTGCTATTTTTTCTCTTAAATTTTTCAAATCAATATGATTGACATCTATTCCATCTACCTTAACTGCTCCACTAGTTACATTGTAAAAACTAGGTATCAAATTAACAAGACTTGTTTTTCCTGCTCCTGTAGCTCCTATGATTCCTATTGTTTCCCCTGGCATACAGCTAAATGTAACATTTTTAATTATAGGCTCTCCTTTACTTGCAGCATATGAAAAATAGACCTTTTCAAAATCTACCCTACCCTTTGTTTTAGCATTTATTTTGATAGTTCCAGAGTCATTCCTTTCGTTTTTTTCCATAAATACTTCACCTATACGCTCAGCAGAAGCCCTAGCTCTAACAAATACTGTAAAAACAAAAGATATCATCATAAGCGAAAAAAGAATTTGTGTCATATAGTTAATAAAGGCAATTACTTGACCTACATACATATTTCCATTGTTTACACGAAATCCTCCAATCCAAATAACTGCTACTATACCTAAGTTTACTGTTAACCTTATGCTTGGTGAAAACACAGACATCAATCTCATTGCATTAGTAGATGCTAACCCTAGTTCCCCATTTGCACCTTCAAATCTTTTAATCTCATAATCAAACCTATTAAAAGCTTTAACTACTCGAACTCCAGATAAATATTCTCTCATTACAGTATTCACCCTATCTAGAGCCTTCTGAACTTTAATAAAAAAGGGATAACCAATTTGCATGTTAGCAAATATGAAGATTATTACAATTGGTACCACTACAACTAATACTAAAGACATGTGAGGATTAAGTTTAGCAGCCATTATAATACTTCCTATGCATACAAGAGGAGCTTTCACAAAAATTCTCATAAGTCCATTACAAAAATTCTGCAGTTGAGTTACATCATTAGTTAACCTGGTTACAAGTGATGCCCCTTTAAATTTATCCAAATTATTAAAGGAAAAACTTTGTATTTTCTTAAAAAGATCCAGCCTAAGTTCTGCTGAAAATTTCTGAGATACATAATTGGATAAAATATTTCTTCCACAAGCTGCTGCTGCACCAACTGCTGTAATTAAAAGCATTATAAGTCCTTTATTCATTACATAATCCATTTGTTTATTTGCAACACCTATATCTATTATCTTAGCCATTATTGTAGGCTGCATTAAATCACACAAGGCCTCAATAGTTAAGAATATTACTGCTGCTATGAACAATTTCCAGTAGTTTTTTATGTACTTTATTAAGAATTTCACTTCATTCACCTCTTTTTTATTTTATAATTTTTATTTATAAGTGACTACTTAATTTTATATTATAATCACAGTGGAATACAACTTTTTTAAGAGGACAATTGACAGAGGACATAGGACAATGAAGGATGATTTTTTTGCGACAGCAAAAAATCAACCTTCACTGTCCTCTGTCAATTGTCCTCTGTCCTCTCAATTATATAACATAATTTCAAATCTTTATATCCAAAAAATCTCATCAGCATATTATGTAATATGACTAAAGCTGTATACATCAAAGCAATAAATTTAGGAGATGATATTTTTGATAGAAATACTTTTACCTATAGAAGACACTTGTATAAGCAAGTATAATGCAACGATTAATTTTGGAAAATCAGATTCATTACTAATTGGAAGTTCTTCATCAGAAAATGATTACTATAGAGCCCTTTTAAAGTTTGATATTTCTTCAATATTTTCAAAAGTGAGCATTACAAGAGTATTACTAAGATTATATGTATATAAAAAAGAAAAAACAGGTCAGCAGGAAGTAACTGCTTATAAGTTACTTGAAAATTTTAAAGAAATGGAGGCTAACTGGAATAATCAACCTTCTCATGAAGAGGTAGGTTATACCTCCACATTAACTGATATTAATTTGAATGGCTATTTTGATATCGATGTTACATCTATTATTAACCAGTGGCTAAATGATAAAACCGAAACTGTTCATGGAATAGAAGTAATAGCATCACAAAGTGCTTCATCTTTTATATGGTTTAGGAGTAGAGAATATACACAGGATTATATGTGGCCTAGTCTCATTGTAGAATATGATGACTCCAAACTAGTTACTGATAGTAAACAAAATGGAGATGTGTCAATAGAAAGCAGCTTTAAAGGTTTTGATTTGCATAAACGTATAACGTATATTAATATTCCTGACTTGCCAGAAAATCATATAATATATGGTGTTTCTAAAGAAAATGATTTCAGAAATGTGCTTGCAAATCACAATGCTATTTTAAGTTCTATCAAAACAGAAAACTACAATGTAGATTTAGGTCAAGCTTTAATAACAGATGCAAATTCTAATGGTACAATTTTACTAGTAAACACTGATACTTCAACAGGTATTAGCATAACACAATGTGAACCTAATGAAACTGTAGTAGTAAAAGTAGTACGAAATGGAGAAACTACTATAATTGATAAAACTCAATGGAATTCATATGATTTCAAAATTAATGATGAAATTTTAGTTGAATGTACATCTCAAGATAAAGTAGTAACCAATGTGTATAAAATAACAATATCTAAAAAAACCTTAAGGCATGTTACTGTAAGTACTGAAACAGAATTAACAAATGCACTTTCAGATGATTCTGTAGGTCATATATCTTTATTAAATAATATAACATTGACCAAGGCTCTTTCTATAGATAAATACATTATTTTAGATAGTGACGGAACTAATAATTTCACTTTAACAACTCCAAATGTAACCTTGGGTATTGGTGCTGATGAAGGTGAACTAAACAATTTAATTATAGATGGAGAGTTAATTATAGATATAGGACCATATGCAAGTATAACTTTGCATAATGTAACTGCTCTTAGGGGAACAAGAGTACTTTCAGGAGATATTAATAGTATTCATTTATATGGAATAAAAACTCCTATATTGCGTTTCTTTGGTAATGCAAAAGTTATATTAGATGAAGATACTTCATCTGCTACACCTATTAAAAGTGTAGTTGGAGAAATTATTCTTACCCCCCCAGCACAAGGTACTCCAGTACAGATACTACAAATAATTGGCTCTAAAGTTAATAATTTAAAAGTACAATCAGAATACTCCAATATTTCAATCCAGCAAGATGCTTCAATTACTAATTTAAATATACAAGCAAAACATTCAATCATTTTAATTGATCAAGGAGCATTAGTTACCAATTTAGCAATAGATGGTTGTAATACAAATATTGAAATAGATAAAGGCGGAAACGTTAAAACAGTTCAAATTGATGCTGGAAATACAAGCTTGACTTTAGATAATGGGTCTAGTGTTGAAACTTTAAATTTAAATTCTAACAATTTGACCATCGATGGAAAAAATATCACCCATGTTAATATACAAAGTGGAGTTACAGATATAAGTACTATTTGTGTAAAAGGTTATGAACAGACTGATACTAGTATTGCTGAAGCAAATAACTCTTTAGCAGTGATATTTGCACTTACTCAATCAAATATTATAACTATTAAATTAGATGGGGTTTTTGAAGGCGTACCTATAACCGGCAAAAGCATAGCCAACATCAGTGGAGCAGTAGATAACAAAATAGTTACAGTAGATGATACTAAAGTATTAAAGTTTGCTATAATTGTATATTCCATAATAAAAGTTAATTTACTCCCAGGAATATACGATGAGGCTTTAGAAATAAAGAGACCTTTAACATTACAAGGCAATTCTGATGTTATATTAAAGCAAAGAAACGAAAAAATAGCCACAGAAACATCTATCACTATATCAGCAGATGATGTAAAAATTATAGGCCTTGAAATTAGAGATTGGAATATAGGCATTGAAAATAAGCAGGATAAGCAGCCCTATAAAAATATAATCATATCAGACAATATAATCTATTCACCTCAAGGCAGTAACTATGGAATTTATATGGGATATGATGCTGAAGCTTTCCTTTATCCTTCTGATGATCCAAAGCACTTAGATGATATGATAGATTTTAAAGGTTTAACAATTATTAACAATCAAATATTAGGCTATAACAATCATGCAATGATCATTGAATCTATTAAAGCTTCTGAAGGTAAACTTATAATTGGTAACAATGATATATACGATTCTAAAGGATATGGTATTTGGATAAATACCTCAAAAAATATAAATGTGCAGAATAATAAAATTCATGAAAATGCTGTATATGGAATATATCTCAGTTCTACAGCTGAAGAAATTCACAGCACCACAGGTAAGGTACCTTCTGATATAGCTATAATTAACAATGAACTAACTGATAACATGAGCTCTGATTTAAGTTTTGATAGTGCTGACTTAACAACTATTGAAATAGCTGAAAATAGCATAACAAGTAAAATTTTAAATGGTAACCTAATTGAAAATAACCTTACTACAACTACTAATGCACCTAACAATTGGTGGGGAACTGCTTATAAGCCTACTATACAATCTAAAATAGTAGGTCCATCAAACTTTGTACCTTATTATGTTAATGCTTCAAAAACTATTTTAAGTAACGTAAAAACGGATATACACGTAAATCCTAACTATACAGATGGTAACAGCGAACTTTATATTTACGGTTACAATACTTTTTCAAATATTAAGGAAGCTTTAGAAAAAGCAAAAGAATTTAGTTAAATCATAGATTATGTAGAGATGCATTATAATAAGCACTAAAGCCTTAAGTGAAATTTGTATTACTACCAATGAAGAATGTAAATTAAAAATAGATTCTAAAATAAAGGAATCATTTTTATTAGAAACGCAAAATAAAAAAGATTTATCTGGAGTAATAGGAACTAAAAATATATCCCCTATTTAAGTATTTATATTTAACTCAACTTTTGTATTATGTTTATATTAGCTCAAAAATTACATGTGCAAAAGTTGAGCATTTAATTAATCTTATAGCTGTTTTAATATTAACTTTAATTATTTTTATGTTATATTAGTATTTATAGAACATTTATGAAATTTGTGGTACAAATTTGTATAATAATATACAATATTGTATACACCTTCATATTAATGTATAATATTATATATGAATATAAAATTTACTATCTGTAAAAGTATTTTATATGATAAGGGGGAAAATAAAGACAATGGAACTACATTCATTAAAGGTTCTTATTTGTGATGATTCAAGTCTAATAAGAAAGAAACTAAAAGAACTATTATTTAAATATGGCTGCACTGAAATTTTTGAAGCATCAGATGGACAAAATGCCGTAGATATGTATAAAAAATATATACCTAATTTGGTTTTTATGGATATAGTTATGCCTGTAAAAGATGGCATTACGGCCTTAAATGAAATTATGCAATTTGATGAAAGTGCAAAGGTTATCATGTCATCATCATCAGGTACTAAAACATTACTTAAAAAAGCTCTTGAAGCAGGAGCTTGTGAATTTATACAAAAACCATTTGCAAACATTAAAATTGAAAGTATATTAAAGGAGTTTAATGAGGAGGTGCAGTAATTTATGCTTACACAATTATTTGGCAATTACCTTTTAAATGAGAAATTACTTAAGCCCGAACAATTAAAAAATTTGTTAGATTTACAAAAATCTATACATGTTAGATTAGGTGAGTTAGCTGTTAATTCAGGATTTATGACCAAGGATAGTGTTAATGAAGTACATAAAACTCAGTATAGAATTGATAAAAAATTTGGTGAACTTTCAATTGATATGAGCCTTTTAAACGAAGAACAGTTAGAACTTTTACTTTTTGAACAGGAATCAAAGGATATGCTTGTTAGACAAGCAATCTTAGATAAGAATTATATGACTCTTACTGAATTTGAGCAGGCACTTGATAACTATAAAATGTCATATAGTATTAGCAATGAAGATTTCAATTTTTTAATAAATGAAAATTTAGATGAAATTATAGATAAATTTTATAATTTTGACAGTTGTTCCTATGGTGCCATTTATAAAAAATATTTTTCTCTTTTGCTGAAAAATATTATTAGGTTTGTTGATAGTGATTTTAGACCTATAGAAATTATGCCTATAGAGGAATATGAATTTAATTACATTGCTTCACAAAAAATTAATGGAGATTTTGAATTATATATATGTATTTCTGCTGACCAAAAAACATTATTAGAATTTGCAAAAAGATACACTGAAGAAAATCTCCATGAAAATGATGGATATACTCAAGAATCTATAGGAGAATTTTTAAATTTAGTTAACGGAATATTTATTGTAAATATGTCTGAAAACAATACTGAACTTCAGCTAAATCCACAAGAAATGCACTCTAAAGGTGTCTTAACTAATTTGACAGAAGCTTATCGTATACCTATTGTATTTTCTTTTGGAAAAGTTGACTTTATTATTTCAAAATCTACTCCAATTATTGAATAATTCAACTATCATATTCCAAAAGTTTGATTATTGTACTCAATTGTGGTATAATTTAACATAATATACAGTATGTTTTTTATACTTAAAAGTACCTATTGTTAATATAATATAAAAATAGTACAAACATTTTGATGTTGATTTACTTCTAATGCTAATAATAAGTATAACAAATTTGCTAAATCACTAATATCCACAAAAGATTGGTACATGAATATTTACTTATTTTTTAATATTATGCCTATGGCAAGATTAAAGGAGGAAAGTAATGAAATTTTATGGACTTACTTATAAGGATATAAATCAAAAAACCACAATTAATCATGAATTTTGGACTAAAAAAGAATTGATTAACAAAATTAATGAATGTGCTGAAAAGGGATTTCTTATTATTGATGTATTTGAAAAGAACTTATATAGAGAAATTTAAATCTAAATATATGCCTAATTTTAATTATAAATCACTACATGTATCTTCAGAAACTGTTTCGTTTATAAAGACCTTGCACTTCTCAAAGTACAAGGTCTTTATTTTGTATTTATTAATTTTCTTTTATCAACTTATCCTTTTGTAATATATGCTCAATAATCCAGTTAAAAACAAAAGCAAGTAAGTCTTCAAGATACTTTTGTTGGTCACTATCTATCTTGTTCAAATCTACAGAATTTATCTTTTTTATGAAAGCATCATGTTCAATTTTCTGACTTTCATATTGCTTTGAACCTATTTTTAGCATATAACCTTCTTCAGCTTTAAAATGAAACTCCGTATATTCACATAATTCTTGAATTATTTCAATAATTTTATCATACTTGTCTATATAAAAATCATTTTTTAATAATTTAACTGCTTTATTCCCTATTTCAAAAAGATGTTTATGTTGTTCATCAATTAATTCTACACCAATAGAATATTTATCCTTCCATTCTAACATTTACTATTACCCCCATTATATTAGTTATTATTACGAATTTTATATATTTAATTATAACATGTTTTGATAAAGCTTCCTATCATTATATAATATTTTCATAATAATATATAACTAAACTTTAGCAGTTTAAATAAAATTGGATTCGAAAATTGATTTTTATAACTACTATATCAAATCTTACATTATATAACTATTTACTTAGCAAGTTCGTATATTGTATGAGCGTATATTTTAGCATTCATTATAAGATCATCAATTTCAATATATTCATTAGCTTGGTGATCCAAATCTGGTTTTCCTGGGAATATTGGTCCAAAGCCAACTATATTAGGAAGTTCCTTAGCATAAGTTCCTCCACCTATACCATAAGCCTTTCCTTCCTCACCTGTTTGTTCACTATAAACTTTAAGAAGAGTTGTAACCAATTTACTGTCTTCTGCATAATAAAGAGGATCTTGAGCTTCAACTCTTTCTATTTTAGCACCACACTGATCAAATTCCTTAGAAAGAGTATTCATAATTTCTTCACCTTTAGCTGTAACAGGATATCTTATATCTATCCACATATCTGCTTTTTCTCCATTAATGTCAGCAACTCCAACATTTAATGATAGTTTTCCTGATGGTTTATCTTCAGATGCTATTTTAAGTGAAGTACCTTCTGTTTCTAATCCAACATTTTTGTTAAAGAAATTAACATAATCTGCAAGATCACAACCTTCTTTAAAAATTGTTCCTAAAAACTCAAATGTATGCATTACAGCATTTTTTCCAAGCTCAGGCATACTTCCATGTGCTGATACTCCAAATGTATGTAGAACTACATCTCCATTTACAATTTCAGCTTTCATGTTATATCCCATTTTATCTGCAAATTCCTTTACAGCTTTAACAACAGCTTCAGTATCCTTTGCAGCTATTATAGTTTCACATTTATCTGGAACCATATTAGGTCTTATTCCACCTTTTAGTGATTTAATACTAATACCACAATTACAAGAATTTAAAGTCTTAACAACATGGAATCTTCTTATACCTTTTTCTGCATTTATAAGTGGATACATAGCATCTGGTGTAAATCCAGCTACTGGAGCCTTTTCCTTTTTGTTGTACACATGCATTTCAGAACTTCCTGTTTCTTCATTAGTTCCAAAGATAACTCTTACTTTCTTTGCAAGTGGCATATTAAGATCTTTTATAGCCTTTAATCCAAAAAGTGCTGCCATTGTTGGAGCCTTATCATCTAATGTACCTCTTCCAAACATTTTACCATCATGAATTTCTGCTCCATATGGTGGATGAATCCAGTTATCTCCTTCTGGAACAACGTCCATATGACCAAGAACTGCTACATAATCCTCGCCTTCACCATATTCTGCATATCCATAATAGCCTTCTTCTTCCTTATATGTACGAAATCCAAGAGAAGCTGAAATTTCAAGTGCCTTATCAAGTGCTTTTGATACACCTTCACCAAAAGGCATTCCTGACTTTCCTTCTTCTTCAATACTTTTAATTCTTACCACTTCTTGACTTGCTTTAATAAGCTCTTCCTTTAAACCATCAATTTTTTCATTGAGCTTCATATTAATTCCCCCTATTCTTTAATGTTCTTCATAATAGTCATATGAAATTTTTTAAATGCAACTACTTTTAATACAAAAGTAATCCATACTTTTTCATAAATTAATATTGCATTTAACATGATTATATTGTATACCGGTTATTATATTTTTTCAATAGTTATGAATTTTTTATTGAATTTATATTTCTATAATGATAATTTTCATTCAATTTTGTATCAAAATATCTTGTAAAAATTTTATTTTTAAAAAAAATTGTAACATAATTAAAATATTGTATTATAGTGTAAACAGCATAAAAATATGTAATAATTAATATAAAATTGAATTATATTAAATTCATAACTTGTACAATAACCTAGATTATTGTATAATTAATGTAATAAATTATGAAATTTCATATTATACTTAATTTTTCATTAATTTCACATTGTCAGTATTGTCTAAAAATGTCATTTTTAACCCAATATATACTAATAACGCTAAATTACACTATGCTTGGAGGTTGATAACTATGGATTCTAAAAATGATTTTGATTTTACTATAAGCTCTCTTATTGATTTAAAATTATTACAACAATTTCAAGACAATTTTGCAAGAGCAATGGGTATGGCCAGTATTTCCGTAGATAATAAGGAAGGTAATGTTACATCTCCTAGTAATTTTTCAGACTTTTGTATGAAATATACCAGAGGATCAGTAGAAGGCAATAAAAGATGTATAAACTGTGATATTGAAGGTGGAAGAACAGCTTCAAAAACTAACAAACCTGCTATTTATAGCTGTCATGCTGGTTTAGTAGATTTTGCAGCACCTATTATAGTAGATGGTGTTCAAATAGGTTCTATAGTGGGCGGACAAGTATTGGATGCTCCTCCTGAGGAAGAAAAATTTAGAAAAATAGCTAGAGAAATAGGTGTTAATGAAGATGAATACATAAATGCACTAAGAAAAATTCCAATTGTATCAAGAGATAAAATAGAGGCTGCAGCAAACTTAATTTTTATATTTGCCAATGCTCTATCAAGAATGGGTTATGATAAAAAAATAAATATTATGAAATCAGATAAATTTAAAAATATAGCTAAAGACTTAATAAAAAACATAGAAGCATTATCTGATGGAATTCATAATTTATCATCACAAGTAAATTCTCTTGTAGAAACTTCTGGTTCCTTACTTGAATCTTCTTCTAAATCAAAGGAAAAGGTTAACGAAACTGATGATATATTGAGTTTCATAAGAACTGTAGCAAACCAAACCAATTTACTTGGTTTAAATGCTGCTATAGAAGCAGCAAGAGCAGGTGAACAAGGTAAAGGATTTTCTGTAGTTGCTAACGAAGTAAGAAAATTAGCTTCAGTAAGTGTGGATTCTGCAAAGAAAATAGAAGTTATACTAAATAGTATAAGAAATGGAATGGAATCAGTAGAAGATGGCGTTAGTAAAACTGGTGTAGTAATAGAAAATCACAAACAATATATAGAAGATATTATGAAAAAAATAGATGCATCCTTAGAACTAGCTGAATCTTTAAACTCAAGTATATAATGTTCTTATAATTTCTTTATAATTCACTAAAAAAGAGCTTATCAAAGTGCACATGTGCATTATGACAAGCTCTTTTTAATATATCTAAATCTATAATTTTATTTTTAAACACATTATACGAAAAAATCATGTATTATTTTACATTAACCATTGTGAGGTTTTCTTTTATTGCTGAAAATATAAAGCATTATTATAAAAATAATTACAGCAGCACTTATAAAGCCTCCAATTATAAGTCCAGGTGTAACGAAACTCATTTCTATATTATGAGAACCA
Organism: Clostridium sp. JS66; assembly: GCF_033561535.1. Classification (NCBI taxonomy): domain Bacteria; kingdom Bacillati; phylum Bacillota; class Clostridia; order Eubacteriales; family Clostridiaceae; genus Clostridium; species Clostridium sp. JS66. The sequence continues at coordinate 3,708,527 of NZ_CP131467.1, forward strand.
GGCTCTAGAACTAGCCCCATAAGAACTCCATTTACCTTAATTAATTCTTGCTTTTTTCCATCTACCTTAACTGACCAGCCTTTATTAAATGGTATATTAAAAGCCATTATTCCCTTTTCATTATTATTTATAGTTCCTTTAACCTTTTCACCATCTACATATAGGTTTTCCATATTATATTTGTTTCTCTCATTTACCCAATTTTTATAAAATTCATATGAATTAAACCATACATGAGAATTAGTAATTTTATATTTTCCTTTTGAAATACTTAATTTTAGCATATTAGTATTACCATCAAATGTAAAGGTATATTGATAAATAGGATATACATAAGGGTATTGTTCCTCTGATTTAATTGTAATTTTATTATTAACCATCAATCTAAATTCCTGTCCATCTGAAGGTTTCAAATTCATTGAAAATAGTATTTCCCCATTAAAATTTTGATTATTATTTTTAATTGGAATATTCATAGTTGCGTTATCTGAAGCTTCTATAACTCCATCTTTATACTTCATATTTCTAGTAGTTGCATTTGCCCAATCTAACGTAAGTTCAGTTACTGAATTATCAATTGGAGAACTATTTAATCCAGACACATTTTTATCAACTACAGCTGTTTGAAGAAGTACTGAATCCTTTTGTGCAACATTCATATTATTATAAGTATTTTTGTCCATGGTAGTGCTATACCACAAATCAAAGCCTACATTATTCTTATTTTCATACACATTATAATTATCCGTTTGCTTAACAAGCGAGTATCCATAAGGATTAAAGGTCGTATCATATTTATTGTCAACTATATATTTGCTTCCAAAAAAAGTCCCTAAAAATAATCTATCATCAAAATTTTTATATGCACTAGGAGTTACAAAAGTACTTAAAATATTATGATCAACCTTTAACCATTTATGAAGATTTCCATCAACCATGCTGTTATATGCACTTGTACCATAATAATCATAGCTCATTGGTGCATTTTCCTGAACTGCATTTCTAAAAATTGATCTATAAAATTCATTTTTAGATGGAGTCAATTTGCTAAATATTCGCTGTTCTTCTTCATTATCCATACAAGAATTTTTTAATGATTCACCTGTCATATCAGGTTTTGAAATACTTAAGTAACTATTACTATTGGTTATAAGACCAATCATTACACACAAAACTATAATACAGTTTAAAATAAGCTTTACATATTTTTTTGAAACATACTTCTTTAAAGCTACTGCTAAAAGGCATATAAGCCCTGCAGACAAAATTAGAATATTTACTTTATCAGTTATTTCTCTGCTTTGAATGTTAAAATCAAATCCCTTTAACTGTTTTGAATGATAAAGTACTACTGATAATACAGTAACAATAGAGAAGAAAACTAAACCTACACTCTTAAATTTATCATTTTCCTCCAGCCAATCTGGAATTGCATAAGCTACTGCAAAGATAAATAAATAAAACCATCTATCGGAAGAATATGAAAGCCCATTAAAAAACGCTCCAGAATAAGGAGTTAAAAACATAAGAAAAAATATACCTACAAGCACTGTTTTTCTCTTAGTCACCCACGAAAGCTTTTTCCATGGCAGTGCAAAAATAATTAGCATAATTAGTGGGAATCCCAAAACACTGGCATAAAAAAAGAATCTATCAGGGATTGTAAGCATATAGTTAAGCGTATGAAACAAAGGAGTCTTAGTTTCAGTTGAAAAACGGTCTGTTTTCAAAAAAGCTAAAACAGAAGGAATAAATGCCACAGCTGATAATCCTACAGCTATTGCAGCAAATACACCATATTTTAAAATATTATTAAAAAATGAACTTATTCTTTCTCTAATATTCTTCCCATGAACCTTAGTAAATACAATAATAAATATTATGTAAAAAATAAAACTAATAAATCCAAAGTAAAAACTATTAGCTACAGTTAATGCTGCACTAATAACAAGAAGATACCACTTTTTAGTATTTTCATATATCCTCAATCCTAAAATGGTAAGAGGTAACCATACATAGGAATCTGCCATAAAATCAAAAAAGAGAGAAAACCATATAAAGCTAATGCATCCACCATATGTAGCAGCTCCTATTAAAGATGTATATGTACTTTTTTTCTCATACTTTAATAATAAATATAAAATTGCCATAGCTAAAAATTGCCTGAATATACTAAAAATCAATCTCCAGTGAACAGTACCACCTAAAGTCAAGGTCCCAATCCCTAACTTTCTAAATATGAGCATTAAATAAAAAAATGGACTTGTAGTATAGTAATAAGTAAATTCACCAAGAATATCTCCTCCAAGTCCATAACTCCATGACCAAAAATGCTGTCCGGAAATAAAAGACTTTTGCAGGAATGTAACAAAGTACATAAGCTGAGAAGCATTATCCAAGCCTATCTTTCCAAACAACTTTCCATTTTGATAAATATATAAATGACATCCTAAAGAAAAAAGAAATAAAATAACAAGTGCAAATAAATTTTTAATTATAGATATATGAAACTTTTTTTCATTTCGTGCATCTGAATTCAATATTTTATGTGTCATTATAAATGTTATTGGTATTGGAAGTATGGATGCTAAAAGTGCCGCAATTGAAAGACTTACTTTTAAAATTCTAACCAACAAAACCAAAGAAAATGTAGAAATTAAATAATTAGCTAAAGTAGTTAGCGGATATTTAATAAATTTTTTTAAAGTTGGCTTTACCTTAAAGGTAAAGAAACAATTAAGGAAATATGATCCAATCATACTCAAAGTAAAGGCAATAGTATGACTAACAACATATGGAACCTTTAACCACAGTAAAAGAAGATACCATATATAATAATGAACAGTATTAATTACTCCAATTATTCCAAATCGTAAAAAATTGCAAATATTGCTATCTTTATTTACTAAATCCCTAAAGCATTGCTTTATCTTATGCCTCATATTTGTCCTCCCAGTAGCGTTTTTGTTTTACTCTCTCAATATTTGTTTCTTCTATAAGAAAATGTGGACGTTTTTTTACTTCATAATAAATTCTACCAATATATTCACCTATTACACCAATTGATAAAAGCTGTGCACCTCCCATAATTAAAATTGCTGATATTATAGTAAAATATCCTGGAGTATCAATTCCAACTACTAAAACGCGGATCAAGGAATACAATATATACACTATTCCTAAAATCACCATTAAAAACCCTAAGTACAATGTTGATCTCAAAGGTTTATTGTTGAATGATAATATACCATCAATCCCATACTGAACAAGTTTTGTAAAACTCCACTTACTTGTCCCTGTAACTCTTTGTTGATTTTCGTATTCAATTACTTTTACATTAAAGCCGATCCAAGAAAACATACCTTTTGAAAATCTATTGTATTCATGCATGGACAGCAAGGCTTTTACAGCTCTTCTGCTTAAAAGGCGAAAATCTCCTACTCCATCCTCAAGCTTTACATCCACTAAATGATTAACCATTTTGTAATATAATTTAGAGAAAAGTGTTTTTGATTTTGAATCTCCAGTTCTATTTCGTTTTGCAACTACTTGATCATATCCCTCAATATAATACTCTACCATTTTAGGAATTAATTCTGGTGGATGCTGTAAATCTGCATCCATTAAAATCACTGCATCCCCACTGGAATAAGCAAGCCCTGCTAAAATACCAGCTTCTTTGCCAAAATTTCTAGTAAAAGATATATATTTAACATGAGTATCAAATCTTTGAAACTGCTTAATCACATTTAGAGTATCATCTTTACTGCCATCATCAACAAAAATAAATTCATAGTCATACTTTTGTGTTAAACAATAGCTCTTCAATATATCCTTTAATTTTTCATAGGTTAATCTTATAGCACTGCCTTCATTATAAGAAGGTACAACCACAGTTAATTTCATAACTTACTCTCCCCTTCTAAACATTTTATTACAAAAATATATTTATCTCATTGAAAATAATTGACAAATTTAAATTATATTTATTTATTTAAATCACCTCATAAAAATACAATTTTTGTAATAAAATATTAATCATATTAGGTTACCACATATTGCTAAATGTGTATTAAGTCTATTTAAATACATGTCATCCACATATTATATACTTACATTATACCATCTAAACTTCCATTATTGTAAATTTGCATACACATTATATCATATTCATCTACATTTTTTAAGCTTGTTGTCATTTTTAGTTTATTTATTAATTTTACAAGGTTAAAAAGTTATTATATTTTTAGAATGTGCAAAATCTATAAAAAGTAAAAGCATCTAAATTAAAAATATAACTTAGATGCTTTTATATAAATTTTAATCTTCTATCTTCAACTTTTAATATTTTAGTACTTTCCAAACTCCTTATCGCTTAGTGCAATCTTAGGTTTATTTGATGAAATCGCTGCTTCTTTAAAAGATAAATTCATTTGTCCACTTTGCGGATGTCTATTCTTATGTGAATTTACTTCTTTTCTAAATAAATTCATATTGACACCTCTAAGTTTGAATTTAGAAACCATATCTTTAAGAATTTCTGCCTGACTTGAAAGTTCTTCACTAGCTGCTGCACTTTCTTCTGCTGTTGCTGAATTTGTCTGAACCACTTGTGATACTTGTTCAAGCCCTAAATTTATCTGAGAAATACCAGTATCCTGCTCATTAGAAGATGCTGCTATTTCTGCTATGAGAGTGGTTACCTTTGATACACCATCTACTATTTCATACAGAGCTTTTGCTGTATCATTTGCAATTTCAGTTCCTTTTTCAGCCTTATCTATTGAACCTTCAATAAGTGCTGTAGTTTCCTTAGCTGCATTTGCACTTCTTGCTGCAAGATTTCTTACTTCTTCAGCAACTACAGCAAAGCCTTTACCATGCTGACCTGCTCTTGCTGCTTCCACTGCTGCATTAAGTGCTAATATATTAGTTTGGAAAGCTATTTCGTCTATTACTTTTATTATTTTTGAAATATTAGCTGAAGATGCATTTATCTCTGACATTGATTTAAGCATTTCAGCCATTGCTAAATTACCTTGTTCTGCATTTTCTTTTACTTTTAGAGATAACTGATTTGCTTCATTTGCATTAACAGCATTTTCTTTAGTTTGTGATGCAATTTCAGTTACAGAAGAAGTTAGCTCTTCAATGGCACTAGCTTGTTCTGTAGCTCCTTGTGATAATGCTTGGCTGCCATCTGAAACCTGACTAGAACCTGTAGATACCTGTTCTGAAGCAGTATTCATTTCACCAATTACATCATTTAAAGAATCTAATATTGTATTTAATGAATTTGAAATACTTACATAATCTCCTTTAAATTCTCTTACATGATCAATAGCAAGATTGCCCTCAGCTATTTGTTCTATAATACCTGATATTTCTTGAATGACATGCCTCAAATCTACAGCTGTACTATTTACAGATTGTGCTAATAGTAAAAATTCTCCTTTATAATCTCCATTAACAGAAACATCTAAATTACCCTTTGAAATTTCACTCATAACATTAGTAACTTCTTTAATAGGTTTTACTACAGCTTCAACTAGATGATTTATGCCATCTACTATTTTCTTGAAATCTCCTCCATGTTTTTCAGCATCTGCTCTAGTATCTAATTTACCTTCAAGAGCTGCATTAGATAACATTGAAGCATCAGCTATAAGTTCATCCACTGCACCTTTAACATCTTTTAAGCTGTTATTTATTCCTTCAAACTGTTTATTAACTTCTGCAGTATACTTATCTGCTTCCTCAATATTAAGATCAAAGCTAGTGTTTCCTTGTGACAGTAATTTTAAGTTTTCTTCAAGTCTATTGACTTCATTTTTTGTATAATTACTAACCCTTATAATAGGCGTTAAATCCGTTACAACTTCAACATATCCAACATTTTCACCTTTTTTATTTTTTAAGTATGAAGTATCTTGTTTATTATTCATGCCGCACCAATCAAAGAAACTTTCTGGATTGCCTCTAAGCAGCTGCTTTATTCCACATTTTTCAGTATTACAAATATTAGCGCCTGCATGACTACATGCTAGTCCATAGCCAGATTTACGATCCCTAACAACTCCTTGTTCAATCATGAGCTTTTCAAAAGCCTTATTCATATATGTCCAGTTCATGTCATTATCCGTTACATGAATCGGGAAAGGAATAGCATCTATAATAGCCTCATACCATACAACCTTATCAACTACTGTATCTAAAGTTCCATTTATACCATCTATGACTTTTTTGAAATCACCATGATGTTTTACTGCTTCTGCCCTTGTTTCAAATCTACCCTCTATAGCCTCTTCTGCCAACATATTTACATCCTTTAATAATAAAGTCACATTATCTATACAGTTATTTAAACTATTCTTTATTTCATTAAAATCTCCAGAATAATCATCTGTTATCTTGGATGGTATATCACCTTTACCTATTCTATCTACATAGGTTGCTGCAACATTTAATGGTCCTATTACTGAATCAAGAGTAGCATTTACTCCTTCTACTATTTTTTTAAAGTCTCCATGATGTTTTTCAGAATCTGCTCTGGTATTTAATTTACCTTGAAGAGCTGAATCAGATAACATTGAAGCATCAGCTGCAAGTCCATCAACTGCACTCTTAACATCTTTTAAGCTGTTATTTATTCCTTCAAACTGTTTATTAACCTCTACAGTATATTTATCTGCTTCTTTGATGTTAAAATCAAAATTAGTATTTCCCTTTGACAACAATTTTAAATTTTCTTCAAGCCTCTTAACTTCATTTCTTGTATAATCAGCAACTTTAATAATAGGTGTTAAATCTGTTACAACTTCAACATATCCAACATTTTCACCTTTTTTATTCTTTACATATGAAGTATCTTGTTTATTATTCATGCCACACCAGTCAAAGAAACTTTCTGCTTTACCTCTAAGCAGCTGCTTTATTCCACAATTTTCTGTATTACAAATATTAGCACCTGCATGACTGCATGCTAGTCCATATCCAGATTTACGATCTCTAACAACTCCTTGTTCAATCATAAGCCTTTCGAAAGCCTTATTCATATATGTCCATTTCATATCATTATCCGTTACATGAATTGGGAAAGGAATTGCATCTATAATAGCCTCATACCATACAACCTTATCAACTACTGTGTCTAAGGTTCCATTTACCCCTTCTATAACTTTTTTATATTCTCCTTGATGTCTGGATTCATTTGCCCTCACCTCAAACTTACCTTCCAAAGAAGCCTGTGATAACATATTTACATCTTGTACTAAAGATTTTATAGATTCTACAGTTTTCTTTAAAGCTGGAGATATTTCATCCTTTTTATTTTTTTCAATTATGTCCATACTCATATCTCCTTGAGAGATACTATTCATTACTCCAATAACCTTTGTTTGCAGTTCATCTGCAAAATTATCCATTGCTTTAGATATTTGTCCTATTTCATCATTGGAATCTATTTTCACCCTTTCACTAAGATGACCTTGATCCATTTCTTGAATTACATATAGTATTTTTTTAAGTGGGATTGCAATTGATCTTGAAATGAAAAATCCAATTAACATAGATATTATGATGACAAAGATAATCATTCCAATCATTGTGATTATAGCTCTGTTGACATTAACAGCACCATGATTTGAAGAGAAACTTAATTGATTAATGGCATAAATGCCACTTATTGTATACATTAAGGCTACTACTATAAAGCCAAACATCAATTTTGTACTAATTTTTAAATCAGAAAACCATTTCATTACTATACCTCCCTAACTTTTGCAAAATTTAATTTTGTACTGTATTTTCAAGTGGTATATTTATAATTTATCAAGTATCTATCATTGTTAACACTTCCCATCTTTAATCATTAAAAATGTTTTATGGAATTCCTAGAGTATAATCCTGCTAAAACTATAAATTATATCTCCTTAACTGACTTACTTAAAATTAAAAATTGATATTTTATGCTTAACTGGTAGGATAAGCCCTGATATGCATATTCAAAAGCTGTGATAAGTTTGAAATGACTTAAATAACAAAATTACATTTAATTTTCCACTACTTTTTATTATTTACTTTTATAGTATTTTTTCGATTCCTTTTTCATTTACTTTACCATTGTTTTAAAAACATTATTGCAAGTATTGAAGCTAACTATTCAATATTTCTTTATTACACAATATTCTGAATTATGATTATGTAAGTTACTAGTTAAGGGGGATTAATTAATAGCTAATGTGGATTTTTCAGCTCCCACTATTAGTTCTCCATTGTTAGTTCTTAACTTGTGAAGTTTTGCTTCACACTATGCTTATTATATCTAAGTTAAAATTTTGTATGTGCAAAAGTTGAACAAGTAGTTATTTACTTATTATCATTATACTAAATTATAACAAAATTTCAACATTTACATTTTTACGTAGTATATTAATTCATTTTGCTGTTAATTCCGGCAAATAGTTGCTAACTATGTATTTGTTGTCTTAATTCTCATATTTGTCCTTTCAACTTTTTTCTTATACATGCTATCTGCAAAAAATAATTTGCTCAATTTTCTTAATTTAAAAATTATGCAAAGCAACTTATCTAGTTGAGAATTGAGGGTGAAGGTTGATTCTTTAAGTTTGCTATCACTTTTAGTTTATTTATACTTTGAAATTAATACATTAATAATATTTGGTTATAATAAAACTTTAAATAAAAAATGTTGACAAATGATGAAAAAATGTTTATATTACATTTGTAACTAGTTGCGAACGCAGTTCACATATGTGAATTTAAAGTGATTGAGGTGATATTATGTCTGTACCTAAAGAAAATAAATCGGCTGCGCGAGTAGTAGACTTGCTCGTACTTTTAGCACACAGTGAAAACGCTTTAACATTAAATGAAATTTGTAGTACTAAGGGATGGCCTAAAAGTAGTACATTTGAATTAATTCAAACATTAGTAAATAAGGGATTACTTCAAATAGAAGACAATAGACTAAAAACCTACGAACTAAGTCTATTGGCTTTTGAAATAGGAAGTGCATATCTTTCAAACCTTGGTATTACTGACGCTGCCAGACCATATATTCAAGAATTAAATAAAAAAACAGGAAGCACGGTATTTCTTGGAATAGAAGATAATGGAGATATTGTATATTTAGATAAAGCTGAAAATCATTCTATTATGAAACCTACAGCTAAACTTGGTTCTAGACGTTACATATATACAACTGGAGTTGGTAAAGCCTTATTAAGTGCTTATTCTGAAGAAAAAATCAAAAAAATATTGGATAAAAATCCTTTATTGCCAAAAACGGAATTTTCTAATACTACATTAGAAGAAATATTAAAGGATATGCGCGAAATAAAGAAACGTGGATATTCCATTGATGATCGTGAAGATAACAGCGAAATGTACTGTATGGGTGCTCCAATTTATGATCAATTTAATAATCCTATTGCTTCTATCAGTGTAGCAAGCTTATACAACAGTATAACTGAAGAAAAGAAAATTTTTATTTCAAAAGCAGTAACAAATACTGCTTTGCAAATTTCTAAAAGACTTGGCTACATGGGCAGTAAATTATACTTAACTTAATTTTAATGAACTAATTTATTTTTTATATCATTATCAATCACATTTATTACGAGGAGGAAATTTTACATGTGGAAAAAATTAGATAACCTGAAAAAAATTGAAGAAACAGGAATTCTTTTAATGATCCGTCTGGATGATGAAAAAGAAGCACTAGATGTAGCAGAAGCAGCTATAAAAGGTGGTATTCTAGCATTAGAAATCACTATGAGTGTGCCAAATGCTTTAGGAATTATTAAAACATTATCTGAAAAATATAAAGATAAAAAGCTTGTCATTGGAGCAGGTACTGTCCTTGATAGTGAAACTGCACGTGCTGCTATTTTAGCAGGCGCAAATATGCTAGTAAGTCCTAATTTAAATCCCGATATGATTAAAATGGGAAATAGATATCAAACAGTTATTATTAGTGGGGCATTTACGCCAACAGAAATTGTATCAACCATAGAAGCTGGAGCAGACATTGTTAAATTATTTCCATCAGAATTTTTGGGCCCAGCTTATGTTAAATCAGTTAAAGCTCCCCTATCACAAACAGCTATTATGCCAAGTGGAGGTATTACTCCTGAAAATGCAAAAGATTGGTTTAAAGCAGGAGCAACCTGTCTTGGTATTGGCAGTTTTATAACTAAAGCTGCTCAAAAAGATGGTGATTACTCAAAAGTAACTGAAGCAGCTAAACTATTTTTAAAAGCAGTTAAAGAATGCCGCTTAAATAACTAACATTAAATTGTTTCAGTATTGAAGATTTTTTTGTAAAAGCATTTGGTCGTGTACTTTACAAAAAAATCTGAAGTACTTGAAACCATACATCAAAGATATTTACGTAATGTGAAAACGATTATAATGTATGATTGGAGGAACTACATAATGAAACAAAATGAAAATACTCAAACTGCATCTTATAAAGAAACATTAAATACTAAAAAAATTAACATTCGCTGGACTTTTGTTATTTTACTACTAATTGGAGCTATTGTCAATTATCTTGACAGAGCAAATCTTAGTGTTGCTAATACTACAATTGCTAAAGAATTCGGGTTATCATCAACCCAAATGGGACTTTTACTTTCTGCATTCTTATGGCCTTATGCCATTGCCAATTTACCATCTGGATGGTTAGTTGACAAGTTCGGGCCCAAAAAAATGTTTTCTTTTGCTTCTGGATTTTGGTCAACAGCAACCATTATTTGCGCTTTTATAAGTTCATATCCTTTATTTTACCTTATGCGTATGATTTTAGGTATAGCTGAATCACCATTCTTTACAGCAGGACTAAAAGTAAATCAAAAATGGTTTTCAGATCAAGAAAGAGGACTACCTGTTGCAATTATAAACACAGGATCTCAAATTTCCAACGCCATTGCTCCACCTATTTTAACCTTATTATTAATTGCCTTTGGCTGGAGAAGTATGTTTATTATAATAGGAGTACTTGGTCTTTTAGTTTTATTAGTGTGGCAAAAACTTTATAGAGATCCTACTTCTGAAGAAACAATAGCTATAAAAGGTTCTTTAGAAGCTGCCGTAGAATCCAAAAAAGGAAATTCATCAAAAAAACAAGCTTCTTGGGGTGAACTTTTTAAGCACAAAAACACTTGGTTCATGATTATAGGTAACTTTGGGATAATGTTTACCATATGGGTATACTTAACGTGGCTTCCTGCTTACTTACAAAAAGAACGTGGCTTTTCTCTAACACAAAGTGGATTTATTGCAGCTTTGCCATATTTATGTGGTATTATTGGTGTGCTTTTAGGTGGACTTTTATCTGACACTTTAATTAAAAAAGGTACTCAAGCAATAACTGCTCGTAAATTTCCTATTGTAGGTGGCGCAGTACTTGCAGCAATATCGGTAGCCCCTCTTCCATTTGTTAAAAGTACTTCTTTTAGTATACTATTACTTTGCATAGGTTACTTTGCTTCTCAACTACCTTCTGGAGTTATTTGGACTCTTGCTGCTGATGTTGCTCCAAGTGAACAAGTTGCATCCTTAGGTGCCATTCAAAATTTTGGTGGTTTTTTAGGTGCAGCACTAGCTCCAATTGTAACAGGTGTTATACTTGATAAAACAGGAAGCATTAATAGTGTATTCTTAATAGGAGCAGGACTGCTTATTTTAGGTGCTATTTCCTATGGAGTATTCTTAAAAAAAGCTAGAGAATAAAAGGAGGAATAATATATGACACCTAAAGTTATATTTTTAGTTGGGCCTGCAGGCTCTGGAAAATCCTCAGTTGGAAAAATAATATCATCTTACTTTCACTTGACATATTTGGATAAGGATATTGTGTGTAATAAATTTACAGGAAAACTTTTAGAAACCCAAGGACTTTCCCCTAACGAAAGAGATGGCTGCAATTTTTATCAAACTGAAATAATGCCTCTTGAATACGAAACTTTATTAGAAATTGCTGACGACAATATAAAAAATGGTATTTCAGTAGTACTAGATGCTCCATTTATTGGTTACTTTTCAGATGAAAATTATATAGAAAAGCTTAAAAAAAAGTATGATTGGAAAGATTCAATACCTATAGTTTTAAAGGTATCAGTTAATTCTAAAATTTTATTTAAAAGAATTAAGGATCGCAATCTTGAAAGAGATGAATGGAAACTTAAAAATTGGGATCCTTTTATAGAGAGCTTAAGATCAAAAAAGTGCCTATGGAAGAATATAACAATGATAGAATTTGATAATAGTAAAGAAGATATCAATCCTGATGATTTATTTGAAATACTAAAAAAAGATTTTCATTAAACATTACAATAAAGCATGAGAACGCAAATAGATTTGTAATTTACACAAATCTATTTGTGTTCTTTTTTCAATTAAAAAATCATATTTGGCAACAATTAATTTAAGCTTTATCCAAATGATTTTCCTAATACTTTTTCAATAAATACATCTATAAGCTCTGGATCAAATTGAGTGCCTGCATTGGATTTTAATTCATTTATGGCAATTTTCTCTGATAAAGCCTTTCTATAGCTTCTTTCACTTGTCATTGCATCATAAGAATCAGCTATAGCTATAATTCTTGACTGAAGTGGTATTTCTTCTTTCATTAATCCTTTAGGATACCCCATTCCATCCCATCTTTCATGATGGTGCAATACATATTCAGCCATTTCCGACATATGATTTACTGTACTGAGTATTCTATATCCTACTTCTGAGTGTTTTTTTATTTGTTCCCATTCTTCATCTGTAAGTTTTCCTTTTTTATTCAGGATGCATTCTCCTATTGCTATTTTACCTATATCATGAAGTAATCCAGCTGTTTTAAGTTCTTCCATATCTCCCTTAGGCATACCTATAGCTTCTCCAAGCTGCTTACATAGTTCCGAAACCCTACGTGAATGTTCTTGTTCTATTTCATTTTTTTCATATAGGGTGCTAATTATAGTATTTATTGTCTTACTTCTCATGCTAGGACTTTCAAAAAGCTTTTTCTTATACATGCTATCTTCTGCAATTTTAAGTATCTCATCAATAGTCTCTTCAGTACTTTTTCTAGTTGCATATCCAAAGGAAACAGATATGTCAACTGATTTTACCTTTTCTTTTAATGTCATATCATTAATACCATTAATAATGTGTTCTGCTTCATGCATTTCAGTATTTGGCATCAAAATAACAAATTCATCTCCTCCTAGTCTAATAACAGCATCTTTATCTCTGCATCCTTTTGTCATTATTTCTGCTACCTTCTTTATGAGCTTATCTCCTACAGCATGTCCAAAAGAATCATTTACAAGCTTTAATCCATTCATATCAGCCATAACAATAGTTAATGGAATGCTGTTCTCATTATTTATTCGATTTAATTCTTCATCAAAATATCTCCTATTATATAAACCTGTTAGTTGATCATGATAACTTAAATAGATAATATCTTCTTCTGATTTTTTACGTTTAGTAATATCCATAAAAGTTATTACTGCACCAATAATTTTACCATCACGATACTGCGGATAGGAGTAATATTCCACAGGAAAGGAAGTTCCATCTGATCTCCAAAGTACTTCATCATCTACATGTGTACATTCACCTTTAGTAAATGCATTAAAAACTTTACACTCATCCACAGGAGAGATTGTCCCATCTGAATTTTTAGCATGAACTAGTAAGTGCATATTTTTCCCAATTAATTCTTCTTCATTTTCATATCTAAGCATTCTTAAGCAGCTGGCATTACAAAAAGTGCAATTTCCATTTGTATCAATACCATATATAGCTTCAGCAGTAGAATCCAAAAGGAGTCGTATGCTTCTCTCCTTATCTTTCAATATAATATTTGTTTTTTCTAATTCTGTTGTTCTTTCTTTCACCTTTTCTTCAAGTTTATTTATAAGTATATATAATTGTTCTGCCATATTATTAAATGAACTTGATAATCTTCCAATTTCATCATTTTTGTAAATCTTTGCCCTGTAAGAAAAATCTCCTTTTGAAAATCTTTCTGTGGCATCTATTAAATTATAAATTGGTTTAAGCACATTTCCTGTACTTTTAATATATATTAATATTGCTAAAATAAGAATAATAGTTGACAATAACATAAATGCGTTAATATTTTTTGACATTACAGCTGTAAATTGGCTTTCAGGAATGGAAGTTATAATTATCCAATCTATACCTTCTTTTTTATAATCAGTAAATGTAACATTAAATTTATCATTTTTAGTATTTATTAAAAACTCATTTTTTAAACTCTTTTTATAATTTGCATATGATTCTGTTATTGGCTTGTTATCAATTTCTTCAACATTTATTCTTTTTATTTTGTTATCTCCCAAATTTTTAAAACTAGGTTGTTTAACTGAATTTGCAACTAATTGTCCTGTGCTTCTTTCTAAAATATAAATATCTGCATTTTTATTCTTAGCAATTTCCCTCAAATGATTGTTTATTTCTGAAAGAATAATATGTGTTCCTAAAACTCCTTGTAAAACACCATTTTTATCATAAATGGGATATGCTGCAGAAATGGCTAAATCATCCATTACAAAATGCTTATAAATTGGTGAAAATACTGGTTTTTGTTTTTCTTTTGCAGCTTTATACCAATCTCTTGTACGTGGATCAAATTTTTCAGTTTCATCTACTAGTTTTCCCGAAGTTAAATCATTTGTAATAGAATAGTATCGTGATTTACCATCTGTTTCAGAATTATTTTCAATGATTTCAATTTCATTTTTATTATTTCTTCGTGCTCCATAGTATTCTCCATCTTCTGTACCATAGCTAAAGCTATATACCTGGTCATTACTTGATTTAATTACTCCTGAAAAATACCTTTCACGTTCTTTTTTATCTTTAAGATTTACCGTACCACTTTGAATTAAATTATGATTTGTTTCATTAATATATAATGGATTGTTTATAAAATTCTCTACATTATTTAGTATATCTTTATTTGTATCATTATTAATTTTGGTAAGAATATTTTCTTTAGCCGATTTCCAACTGAAAACACCAAAGTAAGCTATTAAACTAAAGGTAATTATTATAAGTATAATAAATGAAACATTAATAGCAAATCTCATTGAATATTTCTTCTTTTCCACGCTTACCACCACCTTACATAATAATGAAATTATTACACTTTATTTTCATATAATGAGAGATAATCATAATAAAAATCCATCCATGCAAAGAAACTTTTCAAAATATTTATAATTTTACATATTTTCTAACTTATCTATATTATATAACTTATACTTACAAATATCTATTTAAAATTTAAACAATAATCATAATACGACATAACTTTCCAGAGGACAATGAATGTGAGTTTTTCTCCTTACGTCAAAAAACTAATATAAATTTAAAACTTGTTTTGCTAATGCAAAATAATCTTTAAATTTATATTAGTCAGCAATGTTTCGCTTTAGCGAAACGAGTCATCAAAAATCTAATTAAAGATTTTTTGTAGTGTAATGGAGAAAAATCGTCCTTCACTGTCCTCTGAAAAAGTTGTGTAGCATTGTGCTTATTTCATTAACTTAAAATTTTGCACACGCTAAAGTTAAATGCTTAGTAATTATATTTACATACTTGAAATAATAAATGTTACTTTTCCATTGATTTTAAAATTGTTATAGCCAAATGGCAATATAAAATTATCACCTTTTTCTATTTTTTCATTATCTAAAGTTCCACTTCCATCTAATACAGTAACTAATGCAAAGGAACCATTATATTCTAAATTTACATTTTCATCTACATGAAATTTTACAGTTTTAAAATATTTTGAATTTATATATTCAGTTTTTGTATATCCATTGTTTTTTTCCACTTGTGGAGTTATACCGTCTTTACATTCATCAGGTACTTTTATTACATCTATAGCCTTTTCTATATGAAGTTGTCTCTTTTCACCAGTCTTCTTGTCTACTCTATCATAATCATAAACACGGTAAGTTACATCTGAAGATTGTTGTATTTCATATATAAGTGTATTCTTGCATATTGCATGAACTGTACCTGAAGGTATATAGAAAAAGTCTCCTCTTTTTATTTTATGGAAATTTAATAATTTCTTCCACTTTCCATTATAAATATAATCATGTAATTGTTCTTTTGTTTTTGCATTATGTCCATATTCTAATAAAGTATCTTCATTACAATCTATAACATACCATGCTTCTGTTTTTCCCATTTCTCCATTTTCTATGGAATTTGCATATTTATCATCTGGATGTACCTGTATTGATAAATCATTAGATGCATCTATTAATTTTACTAAAAGAGGAAATTCTTTATCTTCAATTCCACCAAAATACTCTCTGTGATTTTCATATAACCATGACAAAGTTTTTTCTTTAAAATTACCGTTTTTTATAGTGCAGTCACCATTTTTATGACCTGCAATAGCCCAGCACTCCCCTATTTTATCTGTTGGTAAATCATATCCAAAATATTCTTTTAGTCTAGTACCTCCCCAAATTCTATCTTTAAAAACAGGATTTAATTTTATAATTTCTCTCACCTTTATATCCTCCTAACTTGTAGTGCCAAAACTTAACTTAAAACACTTGTAAAAATGTTGCAATTGTGTATTTCATGTCCTATTTCATTATACAATTTGTATTTAAAAATATCTATCTAAAATCTAAACATTACAAAACAATAGACTACTTTACACTTATATTAAATTGATACTTTACCATTCAGTTTTCTAATTTTTTTATCTCTATACATAAGCTTATCTACATAACTAATATACTCATCAGCAGTCATATGTTTATTAAAATCATAAAGTTTATAACCACAACTTAAATTTAATTCATATTCTAACCTTGAATTTTTATTATACTTATCTAAATAATCATAAATTTTATTAATTATTTCTTTTATTTCTCCTTCACTATCCACGTTAAGAAATAGGACAAATTCATCTCCACCGTATCGAGTAATAAAATCCTCTTTCTTCAATATATCTTTAATTATATGTACTACATTTATTAAAGCATGATCTCCTTCATTATGGCCAAAAGTATCATTTATCTTTTTGAAATCATTAAGATCTATAAATGCTATTGAAAAATTTTTTGGTTTTTTTTGCTTAATTCTATAGTTCAAATAATTATAAAATTTCTCGCGTGTCCACGCTCCAGTTAAATGGTCAATGTGTATCATCTGTTGTTGTATATATAAATAAAGAATAATCAAAGAAAAGGCAATTGAACTCCACATAAGCAAAGGTCCGTAAAACATTATTTGAACAAGGCTAGCTATTGATGGAAATACTCCAAACAAAAATAAAGGTAAAAATTCTATTCTACTGAGCTTATTTCTATTAACATAAATAATTATAAATCCACAAAACAAATAGAAATAGGATATAACAGGAGGAACAAAAAACAAAAAACCTCTTTGATATACATTAAAATTATTAATATAAAACTCTAATTTAAAAAATGGGCTTAAAATTGCTAGAAGAGTATTTATAGCTATAGGTAATAAAAAGATTATGTTATTTTTCCATTTATAGTTCGTATTTTTATTTATCCACAAATTAGCAAAGACATACCACATATATGTAACTATAGGTCCTAATATGTATAAAAAAATATGTAGCATGGCACTTATAGGTATCAGCCATGTATAGGGTTGTCTATTTATTATGCAAGTTAATGTTTCATCAATCAGTTGTATAGTATTTATCATAAAAATAGCAACAAAAATTCTATTTTTTGTCTCCTTTTTATCAAGAGAATTTGTTATATTTTTCAAAAATATAATAGATACAACAATTGCAACAATATTGTTATCTATTCTTAAAAATAAACTCAATATAATTCCACTCCAATCAAAGGATCCTTAGACTCAGGTATAATTTGCTTATAAGGAATGCTTCTTTTCAGAGCAGAAGTTTATATAAAATGCCATTTAGAGACTTTATCCTCTGAGTCTTAGAAGACCTTATCCATATGCATACCAGCCATTATATAACAACACAAGAACTTTAAACTTCAAGATTTCCAATATCCACTACTTAAATAATATATCAGTCTTACGGATGGTAGTCATCGGATAAATAAACTTACACATTATGGTATTGAATGATACAGTATATATGTCTTATTTTATCATGTTTTTTTAATATTTCAATGTGCTATTTTAAACGAAAATAATTTCATGGTTTATTTTGGATTAACCGTTAATAATATGGATAATTAGACGATAAAATAAATAATAGTAAAAAAATAAGGGGGTACATTATCAAATGGATATTACAGGAGTAAAAAATATTGACACATCAATTTATACTACTAAAAATGATACTAAAAAAACAGACAGTAAAAGTAATGATGCCGAAAAAACTGAAAGTACGGCACAAAATTTAGGAACTGATAAGTTTGTTAAATCCACAGAAAGTAATACAGAACCTTCTACTTACAAACCTACAAAAAAGAAACTTTCTACAGATGAAATTGCAGCTTTAAAAGAAAATGAGCAAAATTCTAAAGCAGAGCTTATAAAAAAATTTATAAATGATACAATAACTAATCAAAATAAACTTCTTGGGAAACCTACTGAAAGTGGAGTTCCTACAATGTCAAAGGAAACTTCGGACTTGCTTACTAAAATATTTGGCTCTATAGAAAATGCATATCCACCGATAGCAACAACTCCAGAAGGTGCTCAAAAGGCAATATCTGAAGGAGGACCATATTCTGTAAACGCAGTAGCAGATCGTATTATGACTATGGCAAAAGCTCTAGCTGGAGGTGATCCTAATAAATTACAACAAATGAGAGATGCAGTGGAAAAAGGATTTAAAGAAGCAGGATTTGATTTTAAAAAAGAAACAAAAAGTGATTTGCCTCAAATTTGTCAGGATACCTGTAAAGAAGTCATGAGAAGATTTGACGAATTACAAAGCAAAGCTAGTAGTACCAACGATACTACTAAACCTGATACTAAGGATAGTAAAGATTCCAAGCAAGCATAATATAAAACAAGGTGCAGTGAAAGTTTGGATTTTAACTTTTATTCCGTGATATATGGTAAGTGGGTCATCACGGCTAAATGTTTTAATTATTCTAAAGCTCAAAGATTTGGAAAACCTAAGAACTTTGTCAAACTCGGTTCCCTCAAACAAAACTAAAGTTCTAAGGCTTTCCAAATCTTCGGGCTAAGAATAATATTAAAACAATTTAGCTAATGTGATGACCCACTTACCATATATCACTTCATAAAAGTTAAAATTCAAACTAGTAACTTCAAGCGTACAAATGCAATTACATTGTCATAGCTAATTTTATTTTTAATGCAATGAATAATCAATAAGTTTGCTACAGTAAAAATAGCAATTTCACTTATTCCACAAGAGCTTAAATCCGTTATAACTATTTTCATATATTCAACGATCAACTTATATCTAGGCATTATCCCAATGTAGCTATCACAAAGTGTAAAGTAGAATTTAAAGTGCAGTAATATCAACACCTTATTATGTAAATATGATATACTTATTGTAAATAAGGTTAAATAGTAAAATGTCATAAGCTTTTAAATTGTATATTTATATATGTGAAAGGATGTGTTTGTTATTAAAAGAAAAAATAAAATATACTTAATTATGTTAATAGTTTTTATATCAATATTTACATCTTGTGGAAAAAACAATACGGATAACAATTCTAAAGCAGTTGATATTTATAATGTAGTTAAGGAATCATTCTTGACGGATAAAGGATATTCTGATGAGTTATCCAAGCATATATCACAAGAAGTATTTAAACATCTAAATATATATACTACTTATCCAGTAAATAATCCTGAATATAAAAGACCTTTTAAAGTAGACTTTAGTCTAAAGGAAGATTCACAAAGTGTAAAAAAAGATATAATTTATGTCAAAATGACATATTCAGTTAGCATAAAGGATTCTCAAAATAAAGCAGTCGGAGGTTCATGGGATATACCACTAACACTTACTGTTAAGAAAACAGTAAATGGATGGTATATTATCAAAGAAGAACAAGAAGATCAACCTAGATAAATTCTAAAACAAATTTTTAGTTAATTATAATGTTCTTATTTAATGATTTAACTATAAAAAACAAATAATTTACTGAAACACCGCATTATTCATTTGAATTTTGGGGTTCTTTTCATTGACTTTTGAATAAGTAATTCTAATTATCTGTATATAAGGAATTAAAAGAAGTGAGAATACAAATCATACCATTGATATTTAAACTTATAGAAACTATAAAAGTCAATATTAACCATAAGAATATTTGATAATAAATAATTTGATGTGCTTTGGATTGCTATTAACATTTTATCTACATATATAAAAATAATTTAAATTAATGTGTTTGTTCAATGAAAGATAGCGATATAATACATAACTGTGACGTATGCCCAGTAACTAGAGTATGCAGCAAGGTAATGAAATTTATTGATGATATGAGAGAAGACATAACACCAGTGGAAAATGAATTCAAATTTGATTAACTCAAAAAAGAACTGTTCTATTTTAAAATCAGTTCTTTTTTATTATTTTATAAACTTTAGTAATAATTAAGTAAACTTAAAAAATGATTAACATTATAATTAATTTTATGTACAAATTGAGCCATTTTAATAAATAAGTATATTATGGTATAATTTGTTTAATGGTCAAATTAATTATATTGTAAAGATAATGTAAAGTCAACCAAAAGTCAATTTTTCATTCAAATATAAAGATCTATAGATACAGCTTTTAAAATTCTATATGCCTATATGACGGTTATCTACTGGTTAACACCTTTTCTACTTTGAAACATAGATTATCCTGTTCAAAATTATTATGCTTTATATAGACTTTTATGGCCTTTTTAAAGCTATCATTCAATTTTATCTCTTTTTCCTTTTAAGTATGTAAGCAATGAATCTATTTTCTTTTTATCTTTTATTGATTCAGCAACCACGACTTTTTCCTCCTTGAATATGTGTACTATTTTTATATTATGTAAAACAATACATTAAAAAATAAAATAATATAAAGGCCTATAGTTAAAATCTCTATAAGCCTTTATATTTCAATACTTTACCTTATTTTTACGAATGTAATCTTTTATCTAAAAGATTACATTCATCTAACTAAATGCAATAATTATATCTACCTAATCGTTTATTTATAAATTCATTGAGAAATTGTTACCATCTTGCATAGCACATCTCTCTTGGATTTAAATAAGAATATACAACCCATGTTTGATGACTACTTGTCCAACCGTCTGAATTATTTTCATATCCAAATACAACTACAGAATGGTTACTATATGTTGGGTTGTTATAAATATTAATTCCAACAGGATTACCATTTGATATATTGCTTTCTATTGATTGTAATGGTACACTGTTTCGAAGATAATCAGATCCTATTGCAGGACAACCTGCACTCTGAGCATATTGTAATAATCCATTATAAAAATTATCTGGATTGGTTCCATCACTATAAGATGTTTTCATATCTGCATAAAGATTTACAAAAACAGCTAATGCAGTACCATAGTCATAAGCAAGTCTGTTATCTGGACTAACTAAATTCGTTATTCCTCTTTGTTTATACCAATACATTATAATATTTGTTCCTGCCGTTGGAGAACAATTGCCACCACCTGGAAATTGGCCTGTAGTATAAAATGTAGCATTATCACAATTTGGAACATCTGCTTTTGAATAAATTGCATTCATTGATTGCATTGAATTTTCACTACTTATGCTGATTAAATTAGAGTTTTCTACATTTGTAGATTTCATTTTATTTAAAATATTTATTGAATTTTTATCTCCTATATTTTGTTTGACTTTTTTATATTCAGCTTTAAGTGTTGCCTTATTATCATTAATTTTTTGTTTAGAGATTGCATTATAAAAAACTTCTTTATTTGATTCTATGTTTTTTACCAAAATGTTATATGTAGATATAAAATAATAATTTTTATCTAATTTGTTAAACTGTTTATTGTTTTTAAAATTTTTATCGATTATTTTGTCTAAATAAAAACTCTCATCATAGGAAAATTCAGCGACTCCAGAAGTATTAGCATTAGCATCTACTAAAATATGTCCCTTAGCTGTATTGTCTTGTTTGAGGAATTCAAAGATGTTCAAGAGGCACATGGAAGGCAAAATGTAGACCCGCTGATTAAAATAAGATCCTGAAAATAATATAAAGGGGTGAGATATGTGCAATATAATTTTATTGTGGCTTCTTGGAAAAGATTAATTATATTTAAAAATAAATGTATGATTTTAATCAAAATCATATATTCACAATTACCCTTTGTAATAAGATCATAAAAGTAAAATTTTACTTTTATGATCTTATTTGTTGATTTATACTAGAGTCTTTTTCCTTTTTTCTTTTAATTGGTTGTATCTATTTTGGTTTTCACTCCAATAAATAGAAGTTAACATTAATCCAGCTATAATGCCTGTTAATAAATATACAAACAGTGATCCCATTTCTGGTTTATACAATATAATAACTTTACCAAGTATGCCAATTGCAATGGTTTCAATAATAACATTCTTAATCATATATTTTAATATACCTTTTTCTTGTGTTTTTTTCCAAGAATCAATAAAAATTTCATCATCATTATAAAATATTCTTGAAATTTTACTTGGTTTTATTATATTTTTTTTAATTAAATATTTGAATGTTATGAGTATAACTACAATTGTTATACTTATAAGTACAATTACAAAAAGAACAATACCCCATATCTTCAATATTTATCTTCTCCTTTTAATAATAATTTATTTGCAAAATTTTTAAACCATTAGGATTCTTAGCACTCAATATAGAATGTAGAGTGCAATCAACGTTTCCAACAAAATTTACGCTAAGACATTTATATCCAAAACACAAGTACCTTAAAGATTATTTTTAAATGTTTTGGTAATAGTTTTGAAATTAAAATTTAGCTATAAATCAGCTATTTTAAAGGTTTATGAATTCAGTTCCAATGACGAGTGTTTAGGGATCGGAAATGTGGTAATACTCCAACATAGAATTAATTACTCTATTCCATGAAGCTCTGAGAAATGGAATAACTTATATAAATTATAGCAATTACAGAAATAATAAGCAATATCTTAAAAATAAGACAAGAGTAAAAATGCTCTTGTCTTATTTTTATTTAATACCAACTTAAACAGAACATAATTTCTCCTGTTGCTGGTCTATAATATTTTGTAACATATAATGCTTTAGTTCCATACGTACTGCATTGATAGTAGGCTTGATTAACTGTGTTAGCAGAATTTTGAACTAAAGAAAAGTAATTATCGCAGAACGTAGTTGAACCGCTTATAGTAAGACTTCCTGCTACACCTCCAACTAAGCCAGCAAGAACAGTAGAAGCACTATAGAGGTTCTTTGCCCTATTATAGTCAGAACTATTTATAACATCATTGTATAAATAATTTAATTCAGATAGTTGATCACGCGAAAAATTTCTGTACCATGAACTATCTTTTGTCCAAGCAGCACTAGGACTAGGTCCTCCACCTATTTTATATATATCGCTATTCTGTGTTGAATTAGGAACGGCAGCAGTATTACCTTTAGCAGAAACACTACTAAATATTGTACCAGACAAAAGCAATCCTACAGCTAAAGATGACATGAGTTTTTTTGATTTTTTGGTTATCATTGTAAGCACCCCCAATATATTATATTATATAATAGTTTTGTATATTTATTAATGTTTAACCATTATCTAGATTTATGCTTGATCTTATTGACTTAACATGGTAAAAACTTTAATTTGTAGCCAATTTTTATTTTAGCATCTTTAATAGTGTAAACTTTTTTCAATGTCCAATTTTTAGCTTACTGGTTACTTTTTTTATTTCTTAACTTTACTAATTTTTACTGATCATAAAGCATATCACTTGATGCATATAGAATATAACAAGCTTGTTAGTATTATAATACCTTATTTTGAAATAGAATCAATATTTTTGTAATTAAAGCCCTATATTTTGTCATAAAAATGTAAAATAAAATTATTTTTGTTTTTCAGGACGATTTTTACACCTTTTATGCCAATTATATTTACTTTGTATAAATTTATATTTAATATAATGATAAACTACAATAATAGGTATAGGTATGCATCTTAAAATATCTAAAAAATATTTTAATTTATTATATAATTATTCGGAAAACTTTATTGCATATCTTTAGATAAAAGGTGGAATTAAATAAATGTTAAATAGCAAGAAATTTAAAAGACTTATGAATGTATTAGTAATTATATTTACTGTTTTAGCCATTTTTTGTCTAATAAAAGATTACAAAAATTATACTCAATTATTTTTAGGACTGAGTCTATTGGTAAATATCTTTGAATTAATAGTATTTGTTATAGTAAAAAAGCAAGAAGATTAAATACTAGATTAGTATGGGTTTTGTTTGAAAGATTACCGACATGTTGCCCTGCCAACAATCCAGAGAATATATAGTTTCATTTGTAGGTGTTTTTTTACTATATTTATCCCTAAAAGCTTCTTCTCTAAACTAGGGTAGTGGGATTGTCTGTGTCATGTACTGAAAAATGAACGTATGATTTTGATTAAATAATTACATTTAGAAAACAGGTAAAAGCATTGAGGTATAATGGCTTAACTAACATAGTAATAAACAAATCAACATAAAACACATAAGAGTCTAATTTAAAGTTTAAGTGCATATATAAATAAGGATTATAGATTAAATGGGGTATTAAAATGTTAGTTAATACTAAAATAGTTAAGAGAAATAATGATGTAGAATTTTATGACATGTTTTCAATGTCACAGGTAATTTTTGATATGGTAAAAAGGAAGAGAATGTGTTTGTTCAATGAAAGATAGTGATATAATACATAACTGTGACGTATGCCCAGTAACTGGAGTATGCAGCAAGGTGATGAAATTTATTGATGATATGAGAGAAGACATAACACCAGTGGAAAAGGAATTCAAATTTGATTAACTCAAAAAAGAACTGTTCTATTTTAAAATCAGTTCTTTTTTTATTATTTTATAAACTTTAGTAATAATTAAGTAAACTTAAAAAATGATTAACATTATAATTAATTTTATGTACAAATTGAATTATTTTGATAAATAAGTATATTATCGTATAATCTGTTTAATGGTCAAATTAATTATATTCTAGGGGGATTATAAATTGAAAAACAAAAAAATTATAAATAAGTTCTTAATACCAGCTGTTATTAATATGGTTTCAATATTTATGTTATCAGAATATCCTAATTCTGTAACTGCTAAAGAATTAAACAAAACTAATAAGCAAACAGTCGTGCAAGACTTAACTGCTGGAAGAGTTACTGTTAAATGTGATAATATGAAAAATAAATCTGAATATCAAAATTCTGAATCAGTTATAACAAATTTTGAGAAAGCTAAAGTTACTTGCCATATCGATGGTTCTACGATAGGTGTAACATTACAAAACGGAGAATATAGAAAAGTTAGGCTTATAGGAATAAATATGCCTAAAACTAAAAATGTAATTATGGATCAGTTATATGCAACACAAGCTTCAAATTATGTGAAATCACAGTTATATGGTAAAACTGTATTGTTACGCGTCAAATTATTTAAGCTATTCAAAGTCAAATTATTTCAACCTAAATTAAGTAATAATATGGTAAAAATGCAGATTAAATAATCTTACGATAGAAAAAAATATGTAAAAAGTCAAATTAAATCAACCTTTCTTCACAATATCCACAATGTATAAAATATGAAAATTAGACAATTAATATAGGTATAAAAAAACACTGCCAAGTAAGCAGTGTTTAAAATTAAATTGTAAGGTCAATTTCGCTTTGAGCTTTATAAACTATTTCAGCATTAATAGAGGAAAGTTTTTGATTAGCACCAGAAATAAGACACATTCTCGTTAGAGAATTTAAAGGTCTTATAGAGCCATTTGTGGTTGAATACATAAGTTCAAATGCATCATCAGTAAAAATAGGTTCTATGCAGCCTGCGGCTTTAAGCATTGAAATTATGTAGGGTTTACATTCTTCTGGCGTTAGCCCTCGTAAGCAATAATTCATTAAAATTCGCTGGCGCAGCGCTTCATGAATTTGTCTGCTGAGTTGAAGTAAAAAGTTAGGTTGACCTGAAAGAATTAGCATAGCATAATTCTTTGAATCCATATTAAAGTTAAATATAATTCTTAAATCATCAAGGATGGAATTGCTTAAAAACTGACATTCATCTAATATAATGACTGGGGTTATATTTTTACTATGACTATAAGTGTATATAGCTTCCTGTATTTGTTTAAACATAGTAACTTTTTTACAGGCAGGAATTATTCCAAGACCATCACAAAGAGCTCTGTAAAAATCCATGACCGTTAAGGTCGAAATAGGAATATATATACATTTATATAAATTGGGGTTGAGTGAATTTACAAAATAACGGAGTAGGAAAGACTTACCTACTCCGGGTTCACCAGTAAGTACACCAATGCCCAAAACAGATTTTAAAAATTCTAATCTGCTTAATGCGTGATTAAAGTCTTGGAATTTAAAGCTGTGTGTTAAATCAATATTTTTATCAAATGGGTCAAAGGTTAACCCATAAAAAGTTTTATACATAATATCAACCTCCGGTTAGTTAGCTTTAAAGGCAGAAAAATCAACAGAATCATTATTAGATCTTCTAACCTTTGAGTTATCAATTTTTTTAGTGGGAAAATAGTATCTGTAAGCTTAGCATCTTCAGAGAAGATGTATGCTTTATCAAGTGAAGTAGGATCATAACGAATATTTATTTTTTCTCTTACATACTTTAATGGAACTTCAAATAATTTAGTTCCTATGGATACTGTGGAGTCATTTTTAACAGTACGTTGAACTTTATATAAAAATAAATGATCAAGTTCACTTTTAGAGGAAACAAACCTTAAATTTTCAATATTATTCATATATTTATCAAAGGGTGTAGAATTTATTGATGAATGAAAGGTTTTGTTATAGTGATTAACATAAGTCAATAGAGATTCATTCAAAATGTCTATTGACTTAAAATCACCCCAGTTTATTGAATTCATCCATTGTTTTTGCATTGTTTGAAACCACCTTTCAATTTTACCTTTCGATTGAGGAGAATATGGCCTAGCAAAGCTTAAAATAGACCCAAGTGAAGCACATATAAGTTGAAACTGTTCACTTTTATATATCTTTCCGTTATCAACAAAAACTTTTTTAGGAATACCTTTAGATGCTACCGCATCTTTAAAAACAGCCATAAGAGACAATAAATCATCTTTAAAAAATACTTTACATCCAACAATAAGCCTACTAGCATCATCAAGGAAAGCTATAATATAAGTTTTATATTTTCTGCCTTGAATAGTGAGATAAGGTCCAACAGATACATCAGACTGCCAACATTCATTCGCATATTCAAATTCAAAGGCTCTTCTATCTTGAGGCGCCAGCTTTTGAGGTGCTATATTAGCCTGTTTTATGAATCTAGTTATTGTAGAAAGAGATATATTGTTTTCATTTTCAAATCCTTTGGCAATAACTTCATGATATATATGTTTAGCAGTTTTTTTGGGGGAATTAATTTTGCAGTTTATAATGAACTGCTTTGTTTCTTGCGAAATTTTTCTTGAACAACCTTTGTCATCTCTTGTTTTAGGATATAAACCGTCTATACCATGTTTCCTATATAAGGTTAACCAACCTTTAATTGTAGCCGGAGAATACTCTTTTCTTCCGCCGTTAGGCATAGTATAAGATTTAGCAGCAATTTCTGATAAATATTCTTTAACAGAAGATTGAGTAAAAGTATTAGTGATTATAGGTGCAATTAGAGAGTATCTAAACAGAGCTATTTTTTGGCTTAATTCATGAGATATCATAATTAAATGCCTCCTTCAACTTTGAGTTTATTTTCATTTTTAATTATGTACCTCAATAATCAGCCTTAACCGTTAAAAGTTGTGTGGAAAAATATAAGAACTTCAAAATAAAATTTAAAAGTTGAGACAAGTTTTAAGTAAATAAGCATTAAAAAAATAAGAAGTGTTTAATTTGATAAAGGGCAAAAAAACTAAAGCTTCTGTAATTAAGGTTTACAGAAAAAATATTTAGGCATATCTAAGAAAAATCTTAAATTAAAATCATATCTTAAACGTGAAAAATCAGTAATCATTGTAAGTAAATTGGATGGAAAAACATTTTTGGTATCAGGGCAAAATATTTTAAGTTGTGCAAAAAATAGGCGAATAGCCGTTAAAGAAGTTATTAGTCTGCTTTTCCAAAATGATAAATGAGTTTTGTTTATGGATAACATACAATTTATAGAGTTAACAAACTTAATAATTTTGCTAAATGAGTAATTAAATTTAAACATAATAATAAGGCAAGTTAATATAACATGATAGGTGTATTGTCTATAAGGTATTATGAAACTTGGAATAAGAGAGTACGTCTTATGGCATGATTTGCACCTATATCTAATGATAACTACTCTATAAGCTTTGTTAAATGTAATCAAATTTCTATAGTAGAATCCATGTCTATATAGTTTTCCTTCATATCCGCATGCTTCGCATCCATATTTTATGGGAAACCTATTATACTTATTAAGCTTATTATATTTTCTTATGCCGTAAGGCATCTTTATTATTTCTATCACTTTTTTTCAGTCCTATAAAATTTTTTTATATTTTTAAATTATAGTCAGATTAAATAATCTTATTCTTTTTGTGTCAGATTATTTAATCTGACGTAAAAAGAAAGGCTATTATAATTTACTTTTTTTGAACCTGTTATTAAGCAAATAAATTGCTTAATAACACTGTATATCTTGAAAGCGATGCTGAAAATACAGAAAGATACTCAAAATATTTATCAAGATATGTATGGCTTTCGCTACCTACAACAATAAATGAAAATGAAATTAAAACTAAAATGTTTAATGCAATCATGCTTTCAAAAGGATATACAGATCAGAGAATAGAAGAATCTAATGTAAAATATACTAATTATCTAAAAAAGTTTTGTAATGAAGCTCAACAAAATAAAAATGGTATATGGAATACAACTAATATAAAAGATTTTCAACAACAAAATGATGTGGAAAATAATAAATCATGGATAATAAAATTTAATACAACAGTTGATACTAGTACATTAAATCAAAATATAAATATAACTGATAGTAATGGTACAATAATTAAAACTTATTTAACTTCAATAGAGAATGATAAAAAGTTTAAATTAACACCTGCAGAAAAGTATTTACCTAATGAAATATATACTATAAATATAAGTAAAGATGTTAAATCTACTAATAATAAATTTTTAATGGAACCATTAATTAAAAAGTTTACTACTAAGGGAAATGGAATGTCCCTTGCAAGTGAATATTTAAAAAATAAAAATTATAACATAGTTGAATATAACGGAGAAATAGATGAATATGTATTACTCAAAGAAATGTTATTGCAAATGCCTTATATGATGTATTGGTCTGTACAGGATACTAATGTAAATGATTATATTGGTAAGAATATTAAAACATTTAAATTTACAGTTAAAAATCATGCTTTAGATAATGTAGAAGATAATAATAAAAAATCAACTCTTGTTTATGTTATTATTTCTAATAATAAAGTAATTGGATGATATTCATTACCTAATTATGATGAACCATGTAATGAATGGGTATATAATATAGATGGCAAAACCCTTGAACAAAAAACTGGAATGTCTTATTCAAATTGGACTTGTCCAGCTTTTGTAGACACAAAGTTAAGTAAATTCTATGAATTCAATTCTTCGAATTGAGATGGAGAGAGATATCCCAATGAAGAATGCATTCTCTTAGTATTGTAATATAACTCAATATATTTAAAGATTTCTTTTTGAGCTTGTTCAGGTGACTCGTAATGTGCGTCTTGAATAAGCTCTCTTTTTATAGTTCTATAGAAGGATTCCATTACTGCATTGTCATAAGGATTTCCTTTTCTGCTTTGACTATGAATAGCACCATATTTTTTCAATAATGCTTGAAATCGCCCCCCTGTAAACTGGGAACCCTGATCTGTATGTACAATTAGGCCATTTTGGGGATGTTCTTTTCCATATGCCTGCATAAATGCAGCCATAACAAGAATATCCTTCATTCGCTTATCCATAGACCATCCAACAACTTTCCTTGAGTATATATCTATAAAGACTGAAAGATATAAGGTACCTTTTTTCGTTGGAATATAAGTAATGTCACCAACCCAGATTTTATTTCTGTCATCGGATTCAAAGATTTGATTTAACAAATTTGGTCTTTCAATAGCATTTACTTTTTGATTATAATGTTTATAACGGTAACGACATCCTTTAGGGAAAAGTTTCATGTTTCTCATTAAGCGAGACACTCTTTTTCTATTAACATGAATTCCTCTCTGTTCTAAGACTTTAGCAATCCTTATTGAACCATACCTACCCTTGTTTTCCTCGAAAATTTGTTTTATTTCTTTACTTAACACCTCATTTGGTATATCTCTATTTGAAGGTTTATGATTTAAATATTTATAATATCCAGCTCTTGATACATTTAATGCCTTACAAGCCTTCTTGATGTTGTACTTATCATGGTTTTCTTTTAGGTACTGAAATCTTATTTGTTCTTTCGTTTCAAGAAGGCTTGGTATTTTTTTAATAGTTCTAATTCCTTCTTTAACTCATTATTTTCCTGTCTCAACTTTTTTATTTCATATTGACACGAATAGAGCGCAGTTCCATGACCAGGGAATGCACTCTCTCCGTATTCTTCATATTCACTTATCCAATGATATAAGGAATTATAGTGAATAGATAATGCTGTTGCTGCATCAGCAACAGACATATCATCTTCTTGTACTAACTTAACAGCTGCAATTTTAAATTGTTTATCATAACTTCTTCTCATAAAGCAGACCACCTTTTCATATTTTTCTCTTATCTTGGTGTCTACTTTATTATACCATCTCCAATAAAATGTTTTTTTATTATTGGTTTATTCATATTGATAACGCTATCGTTAATATATACATATATGTTAAATATTATATATAGTACATAATGATCAAATTTTGTGTTATATTGTATATAATGCAGATAAATAATTAAATATGCAAAAATATAGTAATTGTATTTTTGCTTTCTTATATAAATATGGCGAGGGGGATTAAAATGAAAAATAAAAATAAGTTTAAATTAATAGCAGTGCTATTTTTGACTGCTATAATTAGTATTTCAACTATTAGTTTTAAATGTAGTGCAGATTCTAATAATTCGAATGAGATTTTTTCATCACAGTATTCAAGTATTTATAACAATGTATTATAAGCACTTTTTCATATTAGAATTACAATAGTTACTACACAACTTTTTAGGTGGAGGGAGCTTTGAATATATGCTGTATAAAAGCTTTTCAGTGAACTTAGGGGCTCTTATACACCATATATTCAATGTGGACTCCACCTAAAAAGTTATGTTGCATTATTTTTAAGCTGCACTAAATTAATATTGGCATTACCAAACTGCTATTTGTCCATCTGTTCTTCTCTCAGTTCCACCACATAGCACATTGTTATCATCCTTAAGTATTATTTCTCCCCTTCCAAACAAACCACTTTGAAGCTCTATTTGTACATCGTGACCTTTCCTTGCTAGCTCTTTTGCTAAATTCTTAGAACATTCATGTTCAAGTAATATTTTCTTATCAGAAATCCACTGCCATCTTGGTGCATCAAGTGCTTCTTGAGGGTTCATGTGAAAATCTATCATATTCATAACTACTTGTACATGTCCTTGAGGCTGCATAAAACCTCCCATAACTCCAAATGGGCCAACAGGCTTATGATTTTTTGTTATAAATCCTGGAATAATAGTGTTATATGGACGTTTTCTACTTCCAACGCAATTAATATTCATAGGATCAGTTGAGAAGCAATTACCACGGTTAGCTAGTGCTATTCCAGTATCTGGTACTACCAAACCAGAACCAAAGTCCATGTAATTACTTTGAATAAAGGAAACCATGTTACCTTCTCCATCCGCTGTACATAAATAGACTGTACCACCTTTTAAATTTCTCATTTTTTTATTAGGCTCGGGTATAATAGCAACATCCTCTATAAGCTTTCTTCTTTCATTTCCATATTCATCTGATAAAAATTCTTCTATTTCAACATTAGCTTTATCACCAACTATATCTTGAGCATCTGTAAAGGCTATTTTTATTGCCTCCAATTGTTTATGATAAGTTTCTGCACTTTCTCTTTCTTTAAATTCATATCCTTTTAATATGTTTAATGCCATTAAAGGTACAATGCCCTGTCCATTTGGAGGCAGCTCCCATATGTCATATCCTTTATAATTAATACTTATTGGCTGTACCCATTCAGGTTTAAAAAACTGTAAATCTTCTTTTCTAATATAACCACCATATTTTCTTGAAAAGGCATCTATTTTTTCTGCTATTTCTCCATTATAAAATTCATCCCCATTAGTTTCTGCAATACTTTTTAAAGTTTTTGCATGATATGGAAGTTTAATAATTTCACCAGCATGAGGTGCTCTCCCATCTATTGTAAAGGTTTTAAACCAATATTTAAATTCATCCCCTTTACAGGCTGAATAGTTGACTACAGCATATTTCCAAAACTCAGATGTACCAGGTGCAACTGGATAACCATTCTCAGCATAATAAATGGCTGGTTTTAACACTTCTGTAAATGGTAATTTTCCAAACCTTTTAGATAACTCACACCATGCTTTGGGAATACCTGGTACAGTAACAGAAAACCAGCCATATTTAGGAACTTTATCATATCCCCTTTTATTCAATTCATCTAATGAAATTCCGTTAGGTGATGGACCGCTTGAATTTAACCCATACATCTTGTTATCAATCCATACAATTGCAAATGCATCACCACCAAATCCATTTGCTGTAGGTTCCACCACCGTTAAACATGCAGCAGTAGCTATGGCAGCATCAACTGCATTTCCACCTTTTTTTAATATCTCAAGACCTGCTTGTGCTGCAAGTGGTTGTCCAGTAGCAACCATTCCCCTATTTCCATATATTACATTTCTGTTGGATGGATACCGATAACTTAAAGCATCATAATCCATTTTTATTCCCCCTTTACTAAAATAGATTTACACCATGTTTATTAAATGTAGTTCTAATATATTTCATGCTATATTAATATAAGCATTCTACATTGATATCAAATTTCCTTGAATATATTTTAAAAATTCTATTTTCATAATATAAATTACTATTATCCTATACTAATATATAGTCTGTATTAAAATCGTATATTACAAAATAAAAAAGAGACACTAGCTAAAGTGCCTCTAAATAACTAAATTTTCTTATTACTATTTGTATAAGCAGAGATATGCTGTTTCTTCTTCTACTTTTACCCCAAATTTTTTATTTGCTGCTACAGTAAAAGTTTCATTTTGTTTAAATTGCTTCCACTCTTCACCTTCTGGAAGTTTTATCCACATACTTCCACTGGTTACTGTCATAATTTCTATAGTTGAAGTCCCAAATTCATATTCCCCTATTGCCATAACTCCTATGGTTCCAGGACCTTCTGCTGTATTAAATGCTATGGACTTCACTTTTCCTTCAAAGTATTCATTTGTTTTAAACATAAATTTTCTCCTCTACACACATCAAAAATATTTAAAGTAGCTTTTTCAATTAATAATTAAACTTACTTTGACATTTCCTTAGATTTTTTTGTGCAGCTCTTCATAGCAGCCATAACTGCAGCTCTTAAGCCTTTTTCCTCCAACACTTCTACTGCTTCTATAGTAGTTCCTCCTGGGGAACAAACCATATCCTTAAGAGCTCCTGGATGCATTCCTGTTTCCAAAACCATTTTTGCTGAACCAAGTACTGATTGTGCTGCAAATTTATAAGCTTGAGCTCTTGGCATACCATCTAGTACAGCTGCATCTGCCATAGCTTCAATGAACATATATACATAAGCTGGTGATGAACCACTTACTGATGTTACAGCATCCATTAATTTTTCAGGTATTATTTCTGCTTTACCAAAGCTTTCAAAAATGCTGACTATTTCCCCTATTTCTTCTTTAGTTACCACTTCATTTGGACATAATGCAGCCATTCCTTCTCCTACTAGAGCTGGAGTATTTGGCATTACTCTGACTACCTTTAACTTTCTTCCAAAAGCTTCTTCAGTACCACTTATAGCCTTTCCTGCTGCAATGGTTACTATTATTACATCTTCTTTGACCTTATCTTTTATTTGATCAATTACCACTGGATACAAATTAGGCTTTATTGACAAAATTAAAATATCAGAAACTTTAGCTACTTCATTATTATCTGTAGTAGTTTTTATACCATATTTTTCAGCACATGCTCCCAAACTTTTTTCATTCAAATCTCCTACTATTACACTATCTGGGGAAGATATATTTGCTTTAATTATTCCCCCTATCATTGCTCCCCCCATATTTCCACAACCTATAAAACCTATAACTTTATTCATAACCTATTTTTAGTAAGAAAACATACTATAGATGTCAATTTCCTACTAAAATTCACTTCCTTTCCTAACTATATTAAACTAGCAAACAGCACAACCATCAAAAGATTGTTCAGTTCTTTCTATTATTTCTCCTTGTAATACCTTATCAAGATTATTAAAATAATCACTATATCCTGCAACACGAACTATAAGATCTCTATAGTCATCAGGATTTTTTTGAGCTGCTAAAAGAGTTTCTCTACTTACTATATTAAACTGAATATGATGTCCATCTAGTGTAAAATATGATCTTACTAAGCTTGCCAAATTATTTAATCCTTCTTCACCTTGTACTACACTTGGATCAAATTTCTGATTTAATAAAGTTCCTCCAGTTTTCAAATGATCCATCTTAGATGCTGATTTAACTACTGCTGTAGGTCCATTTACATCTGCACCCTTTTCAGGTGAAATACCTTCTGAAACTGGGACATGAGCTTTTCTTCCATTAGCACTAGCTCCCATAACTGAACCAAAGTAAACATGACATGTGGTTGGAAGCATATCTATTCTATGAACTCCACCTCTTCCATTTTTTCTGCCATTTACTTCATTATAGTAAGCATCAAATATTGTTCTCATTACACCATCTGCATAATCATCATCATTGCCATATTTAGGAGTCTTGTTCTTCACTAAATTTAAAATGTCTT
Source organism: Clostridium sp. JS66 (assembly GCF_033561535.1). NCBI lineage: Bacteria > Bacillati > Bacillota > Clostridia > Eubacteriales > Clostridiaceae > Clostridium > Clostridium sp. JS66. The sequence continues at coordinate 3,743,900 of NZ_CP131467.1, forward strand.
CATGACCTTCAAAGTCATTCTTTAATGCTTCCATTAATTCCTTCATAGTTATATTCTTTTTATCAAATACCTGATATTTTATAGCTGATAAGCTGTCAGTAATAGTTCCTATACCAACTCCTTGAATGTAGCTGGTATTATATCTTGCGCCACCTGCATTATAATCCTTTCCCTTTGAAATACAATCATCTGTTATTATAGAAAGGAATGGAACTGGCATCAATGTGGCATATAATTTTTCAATTACCCTGTTACCTTTAACTTTTATATCAATAAAGTGCTTAAGCTGTTTCTTAAAAGCATCAAATATTTGTTCATAACTTTCAAATTTTGTAACATCTCCTGTTTCAATACCAAGCTTTTTACCTGTCATTATATCAATACCATTATTTAATGTTATTTCAAGTATCTTTGGAAGATTAAAGTATCCAGTTAAAATATAAGCTTCTTTACCAAAGGCTCCTGCTTCAACACATCCGCTAGTTCCTCCGGATCTAGCATCCTCTATAGTTTTACCTGCTCTAACTAACTCTTGAACTACAGCATCAGCATTAAACATTGATGGTTGACCCCATCCTTTTCTTGAAACTTCGCAAGCTCTTTTTACAAATTTTTGTGGACTCTTCTTACTTATCTGTACATTAGAGCTTGGTTGTAATAATCTCATTTCATCTATTACATCAAGTAAAAGATAACTTACATCATTAACCCCGTCCAAACCATCTGGTCTTACTCCACCTACATTAATGTTGGCAAAATCCGTATAGGTTCCACTTTCCTTTAAAGTTACTCCAACCTTAGGAGGTGCTGGTTGATTATTAAATTTAACCCAGAAGCACTGTAACAATTCTTCTGCCTTTTCACGAGTTAAAGTACCTTCTTCCACTTCCTTTTCATAAAATGGAATTAAATGTTGATCTAATCTTCCTGGATTATAAGCATCCCATGGATTTAATTCTGATATAACACATAAGTGAACAAACCAATACATCTGAAGAGCTTCTCTAAAGTTCTTTGGAGCATTTGCTGGTACATTACTACATATTTCTGAAATCTCCAAAAGTTCTCTTTTCCTTTGCTCATTCTTTTCATTTTGTGCTAATTCTTTAGCATACTCTGAATAGCGCTTACCTAAAATCATTATTGCATCACAAGCTATGCTCATAGCCTCCAATTGATTTTTCTTATCTAAAGCTTCATCATCCTCATAATAATCAAGCTTTGAAATAGCTTCTTCAATATCCTTTTTAAAATCTAAAAATCCCTTCTTATATACCTTTCCATCTCCTGCAGTATGTCCTGGACCTCTTTGTTCCATAAATTCTGTAAATAATCCTGCTGCATAGCAATCCTTCCATTCTTCAGACATGCTGTTTAAAATTTTATATCTCATGGATCTTTCTTTCCAATATGGAATTATAACTTCTTCTTGTATCTTTTTAGCTTCTTCATCTACTTTGAAGGATATCTTTTCTCTCATGTCCATTATGTCAAAATCCTCTAGAGTATGACAACAAAGTTCTGGATAAGTTGAAGTTGCTGCAGGTTCTTCTCCTCTTTCTCCAACTATTAATTCTCCATCATTAATATAAAGTTTTTTCTTGCTCATTAGTTCTTTTAAAACCAATGCTCTAAGTACTGGAATAGACACTTTACCTTCATATTTTTTGTAAACTTCACTTTCAATTTGTGCTCTCTCCATAGAAATACGTGGAACTGCATTTAAACTCTGTTGTCTTAATTTTTTTACTCTTTCAGTGATCATAATTAATTATCCCCCTATCTTAATTTTTATTCCAGATTTTTTGAATTTATTTGATATTTCTTCCATAACTATGTCAGATGGCTTTTCATTACCGGATAACTTATAAGTCATTTTAAGTCTTCTATATTTATCCATACCCATTTTATGATATGGTAATAAATTGACCTGTTCTGCATTTATATGTGATAAAAATTCAATAGCTGAATCTATATGATAGGCATCATCATTAACCCCTGCAACAATTGGCATTCTAACAAATATTCTACCTCCCCTATCTGAAAGCTTTTTTAAGTTTTCAAGAATATTAGTATTTTCCGAGCCAATGTATTTAATATGTTTTTCATTGTCCATAATTTTTATATCATACAAGAATAAATCTACTTTATCTAATATCTTCTCCAAGTTCTCCCAAGGCACACAGCCACTGGTATCCACTGTAGTATGAATTCCTTTTTCCTTACACTTTTTTAAAACCTCATTTAAAAAATCTATATGAATCAGTGGTTCTCCTCCTGAAAATGTAACACCTCCACCAGATTCATCATAAAATACTTCATCTTTCATTATTTCCTTCATGAGTTCTGATACTGTAACATCGCGACCTACATACTCTCTTGCAGTATTTGGACAAAAATCAGTACACTTTCCACAAAGAGCACATTTTTCTTCATCAACAACAGAATGACCTTCCTTGATTGAAATGGCATTTTGCGGACACCTTTTTGCACAAATACCACATCCTGTACACCTTTCTTCAAAGAACATTATTTCATATTTGGGATTTTGAGTTTCAGGATTATGACACCACCAGCATTTAAGTGGACATCCTTTAAAAAAAATTGTAGTTCTAATGCCTGGACCATCATGTATAGAGTATTTTTGAATATTTATTATAGTACTTGAGTTCACATCCATCCCCTCCCTTATATAATGCATTACTTTATAAAAGAACTAATCCTCAGTCTCCTTTTTAAACATATTCGGAGTATGTACCGTAAGCAGCTTAACTGTTTTACTTGTGTAATTTGCCCAATTATGAACAAGATTTGAATCATAATGAGCACTATCTCCAGGAAACAATTCTTGCTGCTCATTATTGATAAGCAACGTGAGAATTCCTTCTAAAACATAGACAAATTCTTCACCTTCGTGCTGATAGGAAGTTAAAGGTTCTTTACTACTGGTTGGAAGTATTTCTATTAATCTTGGTAAAAGATTTTTATTTTCTATATCATTAGTTAAATGATAATGTATGAATTGATTATTTTCAACTTGAAATACTTCTTTTTCGTAACTTCTAAGTATAATTTTTTTATTGTGATTTGCTTCATTAATGAAGTATGCCAAATTAACATCTAAAGCCTTTGCAATATTGTTTAAAGAATCTATAGCTACTGCTGTCAGTCCTCTCTCTAATTGTGATAAAAATCCAATAGATAAATTAGTTTTCGTACTTAATTCCTTTAAGGTCAAATTTTTATTAGTTCTAAGTTCTTTTATTTTTTTACCTACATCTTCTGTCATAATATTGCCTCATTTCCTTTTAACCATAAAAAATAAAAATATCATTTAATTTTCTTGCCCATCATAATTTTCTTAATATTTACAATAATATTATAATATATACTTGTTAAAAAGTCTACTCTGTTTTTTAATATATTGAAAAAAATTTCATATTTATAAACAAATAGAGTAATATATAATTCATGTATTCATTTACATAGAAAAATGTCATTTTAAATTTCATGTACATGAAATTTAAAAATAAAATTTTCACACAGAATAAGCCATATAATAACTTTTTCGATAGGACAATTGTCCTCTTAATATAAGAAAAGTGATGATAGTTGTAACCATCATCACTTTTCTTATTAAACTAAACCTTATTTTGTTAAATCAAATACTTCTAGTTTTTCATCTTTTATACCTTTGATTTTAACATCTACCATTGCTTTAAGAGTATCTAACGCTGTTACTACTCCTATATTTCTTTCAATAGCAGCTCTTCTTATATGGAAACCATCCCTTTTTGAATCATTTCCTTTAGTTGGAGTATTTACTACTAAATCCACTTCTCCATTTTTGATAGCATCTATTATATTAGGATGTTCTTCTGAAAGCTTTCTAACTTCTTTAACCTTTAAACCTGCATTTCTTAAAAGCTTTGCTGTATTTTTAGTTGCCACAAACTTAACTCCTAATTTGTGCATTTCTTTTGCTATGTCTAAGAATTCCTTCTTATCATGATCATTTATAGTAGCAAGGACAGTAATCTTTTCTTCTTTAGCAAGCATATTAGCTGCTTCAAAACCTTTGTATAGAGCCTCTTCTATTGTTCTTCCAACTCCTAAAACCTCTCCTGTAGATCTCATTTCAGGTCCTAAACAAACTTCAACATTTGGAAGCTTTTGAGTTGAGAATACTGGAACCTTTACAGATATAATTTCTGGTTCCTTGTAAATATCCACACCATAACCTAAATCCTTTAATTGTTCTCCAAGCATTACTCTAGTTGCCAAATCCACTATAGGAACTTTACTTACTTTGCTTATATATGGTACAGTTCTTGATGCTCTAGGGTTAACTTCTATTACATAAAGGTTTCCTTCAAATTCTATGAATTGTATATTTATCATACCTTTAATACCTATTTCTAAAGCAATTTTTTTAGTATAATCAAGTATTTTTCCTTTCATTTCAGCACTTATATTCTGGCTTGGATACATAGTTATACTATCTCCAGAATGCACTCCCGCTCTCTCTAAATGCTCCATTATACCTGGTATTAATACGTCTTTTCCATCCGATATAGCATCTACTTCTATTTCTCTTCCCATTAAATATTTGTCAATAAGTATTGGATTTTTCTTGTCTTTTTCAAAAGCATTTGATAAATAGTATATAAGCTCTTTTTCATCATGAGTAATTTCCATACCCTGACCTCCAATTACATAGGAAGGTCTCACAAGTACAGGAAATCCTAACTTTTTAGCTTCTTCTAATCCTTCTTCGGTGTTCCAAATTCCTTTTCCCTTAGGTCTTGATATTTGTAACTTTTCAAGTAATTCATCAAATCTTTCTCTATCTTCTGCCATGTCTATTTGATCTGCAGTAGTTCCAAGAGTTAGTATATTCTTTTCCTTTAAGAACTTGGCAAGCTTGATAGCTGTTTGTCCACCAAACTGTAGGATTACACCATTTGGATTTTCCTTTTCTATTATATTTAAAACATCTTCTTCTGTAAGAGGTTCAAAGTATAACTTATCAGATACATTAAAATCAGTACTTACAGTTTCAGGGTTATTGTTTACTATTATTGTTTCTATTCCTAATTTTTTAAGTGCCATTACACAGTGTACTGAAGCATAATCAAACTCTATACCCTGTCCAATTCTTATTGGTCCTGATCCTATAACCATTACCTTCTTTTCATAAGAAACTTTTACTTCATCATAAGTGTCATAAGTTGAATAATAATATGGTGAGCGAGCTTCAAACTCTCCTCCACAAGTATCTACCATTTTATAAACTGGTTTTATTCCCCATACACTTCTAAGTTTATATATATCATCAGGACTTACCTTAAGCATATCTGCTATACCTTTATCAGAAAAGCCTTTTTTCTTTAATTTGTGGAACCATTCTTTATCCAAATCGCCTATTTTACTAAGCTTTAATCTTTGTTCTTCTTCAACAATCCATTTAAATTTTTCAATAAAGAATTTATCTATACCTGTTATTTGAGCAATCATATCTACTCTATACTCACGTCTAAGCATTTCTGCTAAAGCAAATATTCTTTCATCATCAGGTGACATAACTCTTTCCTTTAGTTCTGACATACTAAATTCTTTAAACTTTTTATGATCTAATGAATATTTTCCTATCTCTAAAGATCTTATTCCTTTTAAAAATGCTGCTTCAAAGTTGCTTCCTATAGCCATGATTTCACCAGTAGCCATCATTTTAGTTCCAAGTACTCTATCTGCTCCCTGGAATTTATCAAAAGGCCACTTTGGAATTTTAACTACTACATAGTCTAGTGATGGTTCGAAGCACGCATATGTCATTTGAGTAACTGCATTCAGTATTTCATCTAAACCATATCCTAAAGCTATCTTTGCTGCTACTTTAGCTATTGGATAGCCAGTTGCCTTAGAAGCTAATGCCGAAGAACGGCTCACCCTTGGATTTATTTCTATTACTGCATATTCAAAGGAATGTGGATTAAGTGCAAGTTGAACATTACATCCACCTTCTATACCTACAGCATTTATTATATCTATAGATGCAGATCTTAACATCTGATATTCTTTATCTGATAAAGTTTGGCTTGGAGCTACTACTATACTGTCACCTGTATGAATACCTACTGGGTCTATATTTTCCATATTACATACTGTAATACAATTTCCAAAGCTGTCTCTCATTACTTCATACTCTATTTCCTTCCATCCCTTAACACTTTTTTCAAGAAGTACTTGACCTATAGAGCTCAATTGAAGTCCAGATTCCAATATTTCTTCTAATTCTTCTTCATTGTCTGCTATTCCGCCGCCAGTACCGCCTAAAGTATAAGCTGGTCTAACTATAACTGGATATCCTATTTTACTTGCAAAAGCCATGCCACTTTCCATATCAGTTATTATTTCACTTTGAATAACTGGCTGGCCTATTCTATTCATCATATTTCTAAAGAGTTCTCTATCTTCACCCTCTTTTATTGATTCTATAGATGTACCAATTACTTTTACATTGTACTTATCAAGTATTCCTTTATCATAAAGTTCTACTGCTAAATTTAATCCTGTCTGTCCTCCCATACCTGCAAGCAAACTGTCTGGTCTTTCTTCTTTTATAACCTTTTCCACGAATTCCAATGTTAATGGCTCTAAATAAACTTTATCCGCTGTTTCCTTATCTGTCATTATCGTAGCTGGATTACTGTTTATTAATACAACCTCTATTCCTTCTTCCTTCAATGCTTCACAAGCTTGAGTTCCAGAATAATCAAATTCCGCTGCTTGTCCTATAACTATTGGACCTGAACCTATAACTAAAACTTTTTTTATATTTTTATTTAATGGCATATCTGCTACCTCCCAAAATTACGTATTTAAATACTACCTATACTTTTTATTCTGCGTACTTCATAAATCTATCAAATATATAATCGCTGTCCTTAGGTCCCGGACATGCTTCTGGATGGAATTGTACTGAAAATATAGGTAAACTTTTGTGTTTCATTCCTTCTATAGTTCCATCATTAACACTTACATGAGTTACTTCCATATCTTGTGGAAGCATGTCTACATAATACCCATGATTTTGAGAAGTTATATGAACTTTATTTTCTTCTAAATCTTTAACTGGATGATTACAGCCTCTATGTCCAAATTTAAGCTTGCCTGTTTTTCCACCAAAGCTTAAAGCTAAAAGTTGGTGTCCTAAACATATTCCTACAATTGGCTTCTTACCTATAAGCTGCTTTATATTTTCTATAACATCCTTTAAATCCTGTGGATCTCCAGGTCCATTAGATAGAAAAATCAAATCTGGATTTAATTTTAAAATTTCCTCTGCTTTTGTATTAGAAGGTAAAACAGTTACCTTACATCCTCTCTTTACAAAGGATCTTACTATATTTTGCTTTATTCCAAAATCCATAATAGCCACATGTTTGCCTTTTCCTTCTATTACATACTTTTCTTTAACAGTCACACTTTGAACTGCTCCCTTATTGGAAAAAGCTTTTATCTTACTTTTAATCTCACCATATTCAACATCTTCTAGTGTAATTATGCCTTTCATGGTTCCACTATCTCTTAAAATTTTAGTTAAAGCCCTTGTATCTATTCCTTCTAAACCTATAATATTATTTTGTTTTAAGTAATCTTCTAGTTCTAATTCAGATCTAAAATTGCTTGAAGCATTACATTTTTCTCTAACTATAAACCCCTTAACCTTTGGTGTTTTAGACTCCATATCTTCTAGATTTATACCATAGTTACCTATAAGCGGGTATGTCATTGTTACAATTTGACCATAATAAGATGGGTCTGTAAGAATTTCTTGATATCCTGTCATTCCAGTGTTAAATACAACTTCTCCAACACTATCCTTTAAGCATCCAAATGCGTTACCATAAAATGTTGTTCCATTTTCTAATATAAGTTTTGCTTTCATATAATAGACCTCCCTTAATTTTTGTCTCGTAAAAATACACTTTTGAATAAAATATTCTTTGATGAAGGCCTTACAATCCTTTTTAAACGAAAAGAGTAATAAAAAGATTACGCACTAAAATACAATCTTCCTATTACTCTTGTAAATACTATTTAAATATAAATTTATCCAATTTTTTTCTGCACAATAAAAACACATCATCATACCTCTTTCTGGCCTCTCTGGACCAATTTAAAGTGTATTTTTTTACTTTAATTCTTTTTCACTCATAATTCTAATTTATAATTTTAAATATGTCAAGGATAAAATTAAGCATTTCTAATCTTTCTACCAGCCTTTAGCTATTTCAAGTACTTCATCTGGAATATCACCTCTTAAATATTCAACTATTGAGGCTTCAATAATATTAAGTGCTTTATCCATTTGTTCTCTAGTTATTACAAGAGGTGGTTGAATACGCAGTACATTATTTGCAAAGAAAGTAAGTAGTATACCCTTTTCCCAACATCTATAACAAATCTTTGCTGCTGCTTCTTTATCTCTCTCTTTTGTGTTTCTATCTTTAACTAAATCAACCCCAATACTTAAACCTACGCCTCTCACATCCCCGATTAATGGATATTTGTTCTTCATTTTGTCAAAACGTTCCTTAGTATATTCACCTAGCTTTCTGCTATATTCCAAAAGTCCCTCTTCTTTTATAACCTTAATTGTTGCAAGTGCTGCTTTGCAACATATTGGATTACCCATAGTTGTAAAGGCATGTGCAGGAGGTCCTAAGGTTTCCATAATTTCCGATCTTGCTATAATAGCACTCATTGGCATTCCAGATGCTATAGATTTTCCAACAACTATTATGTCAGGTTCCACATTAAAATTTTCTATACCAAACCACTTGCCTGTTCTTCCAAAGCCTTGCTGTACTTCATCAACAGCAAATAAAATCCCTTTATCTTTACATATACTATATAACTTTTTAACATACTTTTCAGGCGGCACAATAAGTCCTGCATCTCCTTGTATAGCTTCCATTACTACTGCTGCTACTTCTTCTTCAGGTATATAGTTTTTAAAGCTATCTTCTAATTCTTGAATACATTCTAAATTACAGCTTTCTTCCTTCTTACCAAATTTGCAGCGATAACAATGAGGATAACTTATATAGTAAACATCAGGAACTAACGGTCCAATCTTACGACGCATATTCAAACTTATAGCAGAAATTGAAAGAGAACCATAGGTAGAACCATGATATGCTCCAACAAAGGAAATTATTTTGCTTCTTCCTGTATAAGCTCTAGCCAATTTTATCATTCCATCATTGGAATCAGAACCTGTAAGACCAAATATCACTTTCTTTTTAAAATTTCCTGGTGTGATTTCTGTTAACTCTTTAGCTAGCTTAACAAGAGATTCCTGATATGTGTAAACTGGTGTGTAATGTATAATTTCCTTAGCTTGTTCCATTATAGCCTCTACAACCTTTGGATGACAGTGTCCTATGTTAGTTGCTGCTGCACTGGACAGCATATCTATATACTCATTACCATCCTCATCTTCAATTATTGCTCCCCTTCCACGCTTTATAACCAATGGATAATAAGGAACTCTACAAGCAGCTCCAACTACTTCGTTATCTTGTTTCACAATATTCTTACATTTTTTTATATTTGCCTCCACAGTAACCCCTCCTAAAAAAATATTAATTATTTATTATTTTTTTAAGTATTACTTAATAGCTATTTATTAACTATTCTATTATATGCTAAACATATTTTCAAGTATTTATTAAAGTTTTAAGTTATACTTACTTTTTTCACACAAAAAAACTGTACTCTTTTTCAAGAATACAGCCTTTAATTAGTATATTGGTGGGCACATACTACTAATTCCTATAACCTTTTTAGACGTTGGGTTATAAAATTTATGCGGTATATTTTCCTGTATATAAATACTATCACCTTTATTTAGAGTGTATTTTTCTTGTGCTAAATACAATTCTATGGTACCTTCAATTATAAATATACATTCATCTGCTGGATGTATCATAAATTCATCACTACTCCAACTGCAAGGTTCCAATTGAAAGTGTATAATCTCCATTTTTGAATTTATTTCCTTATCCGATGCCATAGGTGTAACAAATTCATATACAATACTTGAATTAGGGAGCTCCAATTTTTTTCTTTTATCACTTTTAATAAGCACACTTTGCTTTTTTTCATCAGTTAAAAATGTATAAATTGGTACTTCTAATGACAAAGAAATCTTTCTTAAGGATGAAAGAGAAGGATCAATAATATTTCTTTCAATCTGAGAAAGATAGCTAGCTGTAAGTCCTGTTTTATCAGCTAATTCATTTAAAGTTAATTCTTTTTTTTGTCTTATTTCTCTAATTTTAGGTCCTAACAAAAGTAACTCCTCCCTGTGTATCCAACGTGTTGTTTTATAGTAATTAAAGTTTTTAAGTGCTTTAACATACCAAGTTCATTATACTTTATTTTATATTATTTTTTTGTAATAGTAAATAAAATTAAGCTTTAACAATATTTAATCATTTTTCTATATACTTATTGGAAGTTTTTTTGCTATCAAAATATAAATTTAATACTCCAAAGACTAATAAACAAGCTGCCCATATACAAAGAATTACCATCTTTACATTTGAGGAAAAGTCATCTGTTACTACAAGCATTCCTATTGTACAAATATCCAAAGCAGCTATAGCCAAAACAAATTTGCTATTTCCTCCTATATAATTATAAGAAGCCATCCATAAAATAGTCAATGAAAATAAGAATAACACATAAGCAAGTTGCTTAAATATAATATTAATTGAATTAGCTTTTGATTCTGTAAGCTTATATAAATTTTCCAAATTCTTTTCTCTTTGAGAATCTGTTTCTTTATAGTAAATTCCAAGATCACCTTTGATCAATTTATCTTCATAATTATTTTTAATCATATTTTCAGACACATCTTTTTTATACTCATACTTTGTGTTTTTCAATTTTTCTATTTTCAAATAATATAATCCATTATCATTTTTCTTATTAAACTCATCTAAATATTTGTCAATTTCATCTTTTTTAATACTATTTTTTTCATTTATTTCTTTAAATATAGCATTTATTGTATATTCCGAATTACTATTTACATATTTTTTATCATTATTTTTATAAAATACGCTTATAGCCATAAATAAGCATGCAATTATAAATGTAACAATGGCACCTTTCAAAATAAATATTGAAAATTCATTTTTCTTTTTCCAAATAGCATTCATTTCGTTTACCACTTTATTTTCTTTTCCAAAAGCAGTTAATGCCTTTTCTATACTTTCTTCTTCACTAAACCCTTGTTTTTTTAATTCTTCTACTTCTTCATATAAATGAGCTTTCATTTCTTCTTTAATATTCTCTATTTCTTCATCTGATTCATTAAAATTATCACAAATCTTATCAACATAGGCATCAATTTTTTTCATTAAAATGCACCTCCATAAAATTATTTAATAATTTTTTTAATAAATTCCACTCATTTACCTTTTCCTTAAAAAATTCTTTACCCTCTTTTGTAATTCTATAGTACCGTCTTCTACCTCCTCCAGTACCTTTATCATCATTCCAGTATCCTTCTAAATAATTTTTCTTTTCAAGTCTTTTCAAAGATACATATAATGTTGCTTCTTTCATTTCAAAGTTTTCATTTGTCTTTCCCTTTATTGTCTTTGCAATTTCATAACCATACATAGGCTTTTCCTGTAAAACTGAGACTATAATTATGTCAATATATCCTTTCAGTATTTCCTTCTGAAATTCCAATATATTTTCTCCTTTCATTATATTTTATTTAACGAAGTACTTTATATTATTAAGTACACCCATATGATAACATAGACTACTTAATATTATCAAGTAGTTTATGTAAAATAATTCTATTAAATTTCCAAATAAAGTATTAATAAATTCCCATATGAATAACTAAAACATACAAATTGACTAAAAAATATTCATAAAATCTAATAATTATTTGTTTTTTTAAGATTAACTTATCCATATATAGAATTAATTCCATCATTATAATTTGAAATTTATATAAAGATTATAGAAGCGATTTACCAAATATTTTATTTCATTATATTTATTTCAAAACAGATTTTTATAAAAACGTTTTAAAACCAAATATATCAATTACCAAGAACTATTGTATGAATAAAAACATTCATTAGTTTTCATTTTTACAAATGAATTTCATGGAAATATGTAATTATTTATATAAAATATACTTTTTTTAATAAAAATAGAATATTTTCATGATTTAATATGCATTTTTTGAAATAATTAATTTTATTTTTATATTTTTGACATAATATAAAATATTATTTCAAAAATCATGAATTTTTTAGTATATAGATACAATAATAGTTTATTTTTATTCATCAAATTATTTTTATCGTATTTAACATTTAAAAATAATTTAATTTCCACTATTCTAACTTAAGCATGATTGTTGCTAATGTTATGTATACTATAAATAATTTATGAAAAATCGTTTGTTATTATGGGGCTTTAACATTCATTTTTATCAAGTGATTCTTAGACTCAGATGGAGTTTGCTTATAAGGAATACCTCTCTCCTTCTGAGTCTTAGAAGAACTTATCCAGGGGCGTGTCAGCCGTTATGCACAGCATAAGAACTCTAAATCGCTGAAGCTCAAGAGTTCTAATATCTCCCACCTTAAGAGGATGAGAGTGTTACGGATGGTAGCCATCGGATAAATCCTATCATTAGTAAAAAATACAAGCTTGTACTTTTGATATTAAATTAAAACTAAATAAGGGGGCAATTTAATGAAATTTAGCGTAATTCAATGTTTTTTTATCGTAATGTTAATTATGGTTATAGGACAAATAGCATCTAATAAAACAAAAGCTTTTGTTCCTTCCGTATTTGTATCCGCAGTTTTATTTATTATAGGTTTTTGGACAATCTTGCCTAAAGATATAGTTGCACAAGCATCTTTTGGTCCAAGCTTCGTTTCAGTAACTATGAGTTTACTGTTAGTTCATCTTGGAACATTAATGAGTTTAAGAAAGTTAATCGATCAATGGAAATCAGTTACAGTATCCATAGCCGGTGTGTGTGGAATAATGCTTCTAACTATGACTGTAGGTAAAGCTTTATTTGGATGGCATACTGTTGTAGCAGCAACTCCTCCATTAACAGGCGGAATTGTAGCAGCTTTATTAATGTCAGAAGCTGTTAAAGCAAAGGGTTTGATGGATCTAGCTGTACTTCCTATAGCAATGTATATAATGCATGGTTTTGTAGGATATCCTCTCACTTCCTATTGTTTGAAAAAAGAAAGCAACAGGCTTTTAAATGACTTCAGAAAAAATGGGGCTAATGAAGATTTATTGAAAAGCAGTAATGAAGTTGCAGTTGCACATGAGGAAACTCAGAGAAAAAAACTTATCCCTCCACTACCTGAAAAATATCAGACAACCTATATTATACTTTTAAAGGTTATGCTAGTTGGACTACTTGCAAATTTTGTTTCAAACTTAACTAATCAAGCTGTAAATCAGTATATAATATGCTTAATTTTTGGTGTTGTATTCTGTGAACTAGGCTTCTTAGAAGAAACTGCACTAGTTAAAGCTGGAGTTTTTGGATGGCTTATAACTGGATTAATGGCCTATATTTTCTCAGGACTTTCATCTGTTACTCCGCAGGCACTTGAAAAAATGATATTGCCTTTAATAACATTAATCATATTAGGTGTACTAGGAATGTTCATAATGTCAATGATTGTTGGAAAATTCATGGGCTTTACCAAGGAAATGGGTTTTGCCTGTGCTTTAACAGCATTGTTCGGCTTTCCTGCAGACTATATTTTAACTAATGAAGCATGTAAATCAGTATGTAAAACTGATGCTGAAAAAAATTATATACTAGATATCATTCTTCCTAGAATGTTAGTTGGTGGCTTTACCACTGTATCTATAGCTTCAGTAGTTATAGCAGGTATATTTGTAAAGTTGTTGTAATATGATTATCTGAATTTTTTGATTATAAATATAGAGGAGGACTTTTGATGAATACATTAGAGAAAGCAAAAAATATACAGGATTGGGTTTTAAAATTTAGAAGGGATTTTCATAGACATCCTGAACCATCCTTTAAGGAATTTAGAACTTCTAAAATTATTGCAGAAGAGTTAACTAACCTTGGAATAGAAGTATCTCACATAGGTGAAACCGGTGTTGTAGGTACATTAAAGGGAGAAAATGAAGGAAAGGTTGTAGCATTACGTGCTGACATGGATGGATTATCTGTTACTGAGGATACAGGTCTTCCATTTACTTCAGAAAATCCAGGCTTTATGCATGGATGTGGACATGACTGCCATGTTTCAATGCTTCTTGGAGCAGCTAAACTTTTATCTGAAATGAGAGCTGAATTAAAAGGAACTGTTAAATTTATATTTCAGCCTGCAGAAGAAGTAGCTGATGGAGCTAACCAAATGATTAAAGGTGGAGTTTTAAAAAATCCTGATGTGGATTTTATATTTGGAATGCATATATGGTCAGATGTACCTGTAGGAAAAGTTTCCATTAAGGAAGGTCCAATGATGGCTTCTGGAGACATATGGAATCTTACTATAAAAGGTAAATCATGTCACGGTTCATCTCCATGGCAGGGAGTAGATGCAGTAACTTGTGCTGCAGCTGTGATACAAGGTGTTCAAACCTTGGTAAGTAGATTTAATGATGTTAGATCACCAATTGTAATCAACATTGGTACTATAAAAGGAGGAGAGCGTTTTAATGTAACTCCTGGTACTGTAGAGATGACTGGAATGAATAGGGCTTTTAGTGCTGATAACCGCAAAAAAATGCCTAAATGGATTGAAGATATGGTTAAGAACATATGCAAAGGCTATAATTGTGATTATGAATTTAGCTATGATTTTATCTGCGCACCTACAATAAATGATGTAAAATCGGCAAGGTTGGTTAAAAATTCTGTAACCAAATTAATAGGAGAAGAAAATATTCCTGAGTTTGAAAAAGTTATGGGATCAGAAGATTTTTCTGCATACCTTGAACAAATTCCTGGAGCTCTATTACTTCTAGGATGTCGTAATGAAGCTAAGGATTGCTGTTATTCACATCATTCTAATCATTTTAAAATTGATGAAGACGCTTTACCTATAGGTGTTGCTGCTTATGTTCAAGTAGCATTAGATTATTTAAAGTAGATTAAAAATAGCTCTGCACCAATGAATTTAAGTGCAGAGCTATTTTACATATCAAGTGATTCTTAGACTAATATAGTTCCTTTGATTTTTCGCCAATACATATATAATATTCGCTATTATCCTCAGTGTATATTGTATTAAATCCATGTTCATTCATAATTTTAGAAGTTTCATTTACTTTCACAAGATCATTAGAATGAATATGATCTTCTATATCATTATGTCTGCTGTTTATTTTTTGTCTACTTTCAATATGAGCAATAACTGCTTTTCCACCTTTCTTAAGAAGAGAATTTGCTTTTTTAAAAAAAGCTTCTCTATCATTAAAATGAGGATAACATGAATAAGCTATTATACAATCATATTTTTCCAAAGGATTATAAGAATCAAAATCTCCCACATAAAAGCTCAAATTTTTATAATCATTCTTTTTCTTGGACACTTCTATCATTTTTTCGGACAAATCCAAAGCTACCAGTTTTCCACTTTCACCAATTTCTTTTTCAATATAAGGTATAATTATACCCGTACCACTTCCTATATCAAGGACATGATTTCCTTTTTCTAATTCAATTTTGTCAAAAACATGATTAACTTTTTCTTCTGGATGACAACACATGCTGTCCCATTTTTCTGCCAGGTTGTTGAAAAATTCCCTATTATCCATAATATCTTCTCCTTCTTAAGTTATTTTATCCATAGGTTTTTTTCATACTTTTCAATATATTATAAAGCATAATGCCTGAAATTAAAATCAAGATTAAATTTACAATAACATAATTTAAATTATTATACATTTGAATTACTTTTTCAAGCTCTCCACTACTATAATTAATTTTCGAAAATCCCCTAAGCATTATGACATAAATAAACCAAACACTTACATTTGCTATAACACTATGAATTGTTCCTTTTTTATAGAAAAAGTAAAGTGCTATACAATAGGACATTAAAAGTGGAGAAAGCCAGGTTAAAATTAAAAAAGTCCACATGCTAACCTGCCACATTATATAATTAATAACTGCCATAGTAGTTACAAAAGCTATGTTATATACAAGTATTATAACAGTTCTTGCTAATGTAATTTCATACAGTGAATATTTACAGGCCATTTCCATTTCAAGCACATTATAATAACTACCTCTGTACAAATAATATATAGATAGCATAGAAACTATAGGTGCTATAAGCATAAAACTGAATCCTTGAGGATTTCTTAAAATTATATATCCTAATACCAATATAATAAATGAAGCTATCCAAAATCTTTCATCGAAAAGTGAAATTTGATGTCTTATATTAAGCAGCAATTTTTTTATGCTGATATATGCATTTTCCTTACTATATGTTTCTACTTGAATGTTTTCTTCTTCATACTTAAGCTCTACTGCTTCCATTATATTATTAAACAAGTTTTTTGGTGGTTCTATTTCAGGCTGTGTACTAAAAAAAGCTTCAATGTCCTCAATATCCTGTAAATTTATTTCTTCATCTATATTTTCATGCTCTATATCTTTTAAAATATTCTTATTGAGATTTTGCTTCATCCAGACCACCTCCTACTTTGTTCAGTCTGCTCTTTATTAACTTTATGCCTTGATATAACCTGCTTTTTACTGTATTTATATTACTATCAGTGATAATGGCAATATCCTCGATGGATAACTGCTCACAAAACCTAAGCTTAACTACTTCCTTTTGAGCATCACTAAGTCCTTCAAGCATATCATCTATATTGTTATTAAAAAGTTTATACTCAATAACATTAGTTTTTTCTTTCATATTCTCATCTAAAACCGTAACTTTATTTCTATTCTTATAAGTTTTTCCTCTAGTATAATCAATAATGGAATTATATGCAATTTTATATAACCAAGGCTTAAATAAATATTCTCTTGAATAACTTTTTCTTTTTTCATAAATCTTGCAAAACACTTCCTGACACAAATCTTGTGCCATATGATAATCATTTATCTTATTGTATATATATCTAAAAATAATTTTATAATAACGTGCTACAATAGATTCCATATTTTGATTTTTGCCTTCTTTAATTTCTTCAAATAGCTCTTCATCACTTATAGAATCCATAATTTATTTTTAGCGATGCAGCCAAGTACCAGACCTTCACTAAAATTCACTTCCTTTCTTTTCATGTTCCTTCTTATTTGTATACTAACCCCCATTTAATTTAAACTCCATACGTGTACTTTTGGGTTTTAGTCCAATAGCATCATAAAACTTATGAGCTTCCTCATTAATTTCCACCTGATTCTATACCTTTATAAATACGAAATCCCAGCAAATATAAAATGATATTTTGAACTAAAAAAGTAGCTAGTCCAATTTTTATATTATAAGTAGGCTCTCCTCTTATATACGACTCACTTACATAATAAAACGAAATAAAAAAATACTTGGAAAAACCTATTCCATTTTCTATGGTGAAATAAAAAGGAGCTGCATTAACTACCATTAGTACTCCTATTATATATGACGTTACAACATCCCTAGCTACTGTTGAAATAAAAATAAACATTACTGCTGCTGATGCACAAATTATAAATGCAAAAGCAGTTTTTAATAAAAATAATTCCTTTATGCTTCTCTCTACAACCGCATCTCCATACTCTAATATAGATCTCATTGAACCAGATAAATCCGAAAATCCCATTAAGCACCCACTAAAAATAAAGGAAAACAATAAATTAAAAATAAATATTAACCCCATCGCTGTCAGCACAGCCATATATTTTGAATGATATAAAGTATGTTTGCCTACACATGAAGAAAACTGCATTTCTATAATATTTCTTTTTCTTTCAATGCATACAATATCACAGCAAAATAAAAGCATTATAGGAAGCCAATAATAATAATCGAAAATACACTTATATAAACCACAAGAAAAATCTTTTTTAGGTGACGGAATTTTATGATCTTCATAAAATTGTAAATTAAACTCATTTATATACTTCTCCATTTTAAGTTCACTAGGCGTTCCTTTATTATAAAAATCTGAATAATAAACTCCACTGTTTAACTGCTCTAAGTTTTTTTTGCATTCATCAATTTTAGCACTATATGCCTTCTTATTAACCTGATATATAGAGTTATAGCTTGGAAATTTTTTATACTCACTTAAAATATTATAGGATGATAAAATAAGTATTGCTATTAAAACCAGTTTGAATCTGTAGGATGTTATTATTTTATAAAGTTCAGCTTTATATACATTTAAAAACATTACATTTCTCCTAATTAAAACTATTTACCTTATAGCTACCTTTTTTAACACTTTATTTGATAATAATAAGTATAAACGTCTTCTAAATTTGGCTCCACCATTGTTGACTTTTCTTCTGGTTTATCACCTAATATTCTAACTGCTATGCCATTTTTTTTGTTCATGCTGTGACTTACAATATATTTCTTTTTTAGCTTAGGTACCATTTCCAAACTTGTCAATACTTCATAAACTTTACCTTCTAATTCTGATAAAGCTTCTTCAGGTGATATATATGAAATAATTTCTCCTTCCTTCATAAATACTATATCTGTAGCTGCTGCTTCTAAATCTGATACAATATGAGTTGACAAAATAACCAATCTGCTTTTGCTTATTGTAATTAAAAAGTCTCTAAATTTTATCCTCTCATCTGGATCTAGAGAGGCTGTAGGCTCATCTAATATTAATATTTTAGGATCATTTAAAAGTGCTTGTGCAATTCCTATTCTCTTTTTCATACCTCCTGAAAATGTCTTTAATTTCTTTTTCTTTACATGTGAAAGAGATACAATGTCCAAAATTTCATCTATTTTATAATCTATTTTTTCTTTACTTATTCCCTTTAAAACAGCAAAATACCTCAAAAATTTCTCTGCAGTTTGATTAGGATATACCCCAAAATCCTGAGGTAAATATCCTATAATATCTCTATAACCTTTTCCCATTTCAAATATATCTTTTTCATTAAGATATATATTTCCACTGTTTGGAGCACTTATAGTAGCTAAAATTCTAAGAAGCGTAGTTTTACCAGCTCCATTAGGTGCTAAAATTCCTGTAATGCCATTTTTTAATGTTAAGGATATATTATTTAAAGCAACATTTTTACCATAATTCTTATTAAGATTTTTTATTTCAAGTTCCAACATATCACTACTCTCTATATATTATATTAAGTCTCATCTACTACTCCTCTGTTATTATAATACTTTTGATGATAAATTTTAACTTCATTGTAAATTTTCAAAACTTCATCTACAGAATTACTCTTATAATACTTCTTTATAATACTTTCTATATCACCATAAGAAACACTTTTTTCACTGTGCTGTATATCTTTTAGGATCTTTATCATGCTTTCGTGATTTTCTTTATCTAGTTTATATAATAAAGCCTTGGATATAGTATCTAAACTATACAGCCCATGTTTTTCTTTCTCGCTTTCTTTAAAATTTTTCAAATCCCCTTCCAGTTGTTTTTCATACTCTTCTTTAGTTAAATATACAGGTTGAACAATCATAGTATTTTCTTTCAGTTTATCTTCTATATTAGGACTTATATACAAACTATAAATATAATTTTCCCATGCATCTTTTAATATTTCATTCTCTTTAGTGTTTTTAACATTTTTAAATACTGGTTCCATTAAAATTTTACCTATACTTTCATACCAATATTCTCCTTCATAATCAACATTATTAAAGGACTTCAAAGATTTTATAGGCATTATATATGCATTATTCATATAACTTTTTTCCAATGAATTTTTTTGTTTTACATTAAATGTATAAAAATCTCTAAAACATACATCTTCATGAAAGACATTTTCAAGACTTGCTGCTTCTGCATTACATGTTCTTAACAATTCTTCTCCACGCTTGTTATCCAAATTTTTATAGTGAAGATTAATATTCTTTCCCTGTAAAACTTTCCAATTGTTATCCTTCCAAAACTCCATTTTTAAAAAAAAGTAATTGTATGAAAATAAGCAAATTAAAGAGATTATAATTACAACTGATGTACCTTTATATATAAGACTTTTTCTTAAATGTTCACCTTTACTTACAAGAAAAAGATTTAAAATCATAAGTATTACTATTAACACAATCATAAATAATATATTGGACCAAATTTGAACTGACTTTTCCAGTAAATTTATATTAAGTGCTAATAGTGGATGAGTTTCGTGCCAGTTAATATTTAACATCATCTCCAAAGACCATAAGCTTAAAGCTGCACCATAACCAACTAAAGTTTTTCCTGTAATATTACTAAATAGAAGGGCTATTAAACTTAATATAGTTGAATATAATATTAAAGCTATAAGACCAAAGAAAGATTTTTCAAAACCCATAATCACAGCAGAGGTATATATAACAGCAAGTACAATTTCGGATACTACCCATGTTGATATATATTTTTGTACCAATATCTTATATTTGGGAGTCCTTGAAGTAAAAATAAGAAAATCCGTTCCATTTTCAATTTCACTAGAAAAAATATTTCCAGAAAAAAATACAGGTAAAAGAGCTATTATAGAGTCCATCACATACCATTCTTTAACCATATTACACAGATTAAAAACTAAAACTATTAGCATAAATGTTGCTGCAAGCCCAAACATAATCCTGGACTGCTGCTTTAAATGATATTTTAAAATCATAAAATCACCTTCTATTCATTAATTTTTCAGTAGAAAATTTTAATATGGAAATTATAATTAATACAAAAGCTAAAATTGTTATAAAAGTTCTGTTTATCATGATAATATTTATAGTTTCTGGTGAAAGGGCCTTTCCTATATATAAATTGTCCATATAAATTCCAGATATCATTAAACTAATTTTAGGAGTATTGTCACCACTTAAACATAAAAATAAAATCATGGGAATAAATATGGTTAAAGGTTTAATATTAAACATAATGTCAATGAAATACGCAAAGGCTGCCATTGCCAAATACGAAGTTGCTGAATAAAGTATAAAATACTTGAAAAATTGAATTGGTAAATATGGTGTTTGCTTAAAATATAAAGGCATTAACATCCATATTACATTTTCTAAAATACAGAAAAATAAGCAATAGCAGTAGGCACCCAAAAATTTACCTACAGCATATATTTTACCTGTAATATGTTGCGAAAAAATTATTACTGGCATTTCTGTTATTTCATCCTTATAATAAATTGACATAACTATAATAGGTATAACCATAACGCCTAAAATAACCAATGCATGATTACACTGATATGCAGCATATAGAACATTCCACTGTTCATTTCTTTCAATAGGGCTATATACAAAAATAGGTGCTATTAATAATGCAATAATGCAAATAATTGTAATCCAATTTTTTAAAAGACTTTTGAATTCCTGTTTTGCTATTACAAAAATCTGTTTAAACATAATTCTTTTCTCCTTTTCCATATTTCATAAAATACATATAAGCATCTTCTAGATTAGGCTCCATATCTATTCCATAACCCTCCTCTTGAAAATCCTCCCCTACGACCCTTAAAAATTTACCAGAGGATGTCCTTTTTACAGAAATAACTTCATATTTATCTTTTAATTTTAGTATTTCTTCATCACTTAAAACTTTAAATTTTCTTACTTTTCCCTTAGCTTTTAGAATAAAATCTAGGGGAGATCCTAAATATTCTATACTACCTTTATTAAGAAGTCCTATTCTTTCACAAGAACTTGATATATCCTCAACAATATGAGTTGATAAAATAACACATTTTTGTTTGCTCAGCTCTACAAGAAGCATTCTAAAACGAATTCTTTCCTCAGGATCAAGACCTGCAGTTGGTTCATCTACAATTAAAATCTTAGGATCTTTTAATATAGCATTGGCAATACCAAGTCTTCTCTTCATTCCACCTGAAAAACCCCCAACCTTTTTATTTCTTGCCTCCCAAAGATTTACCTTATTCAATATTTCTTCTATCTTTCTATTTCTAGTTTTCCTGCTACCTATATTATTAATTTGACCCATATAATCTAAAAATTCCAATGCAGTTAAATTAGGATATATTGAAAAATCCTGTGGCAAGTATCCTACTATATCTCTAACCTCCAGCGAATGAGTCCTTGTGTCATAACCATTCACCATCACCCTGCCTTTATCTGGTATAATAAGTGTAATAAGACTTTTCATAAGAGTACTTTTTCCTGCACCATTAGGACCTAAAAGTCCAAACATTCCTTCTCCAATTTTTAAATTTACATTATTTAATGCATAAAATTTCTTGTTGTATATTTTACATACATTTTCAAAGGCAATTATATCTTTCATTTACTGTATCCTCCTAAATTAAATAATTTTTTGTATCTCAATTATTTAATACGAAAAAAATAAGCTAAAAGTTTTTTTCAAAAAATTTTTCTTTTTTTGCGAACATTTAGTATGTTACATTCATCTAATAAGTGTAAAGTTCCTTAGCTAAGGGAAGCAGACAAAAGGAGGTAAAGGCGTGGAATTAGTTTCAAAAATGAATTCTAGTAAAGATATAAAAACGTATATAAAGCTAGCTAAGAAAGGTGATAGGGATGCTTTTATACGAATAATAGAAAATAGTAAAGCATCTATGTATAGAATAGCTGTAGGTATTCTGAATAGTCCCCAGGATGTGGAAGATGCTTTTCAAAATACTATAATAAAAGCTTATGAAGGCATAATTCATTTAAAGAAAAATGAATATTTTAAAACATGGCTTATAAGAATTTTAATAAATGAATGTAATGCCATATTAAGATCTAACCATAAGATCATTCCTATAGAAGAAGTTCATGATAATGCTAAAGTTCCAAATGAATTTTCTAAATTAGAACTTACTAGTGCTGTTAACTCCCTTTCTGAGGATTTAAGAGTTGTAACAACCCTGTTTTATTTTGAAGACGTTCCTCAAAAGGATATAGCAAAAATTTTAGATATTCCTGAAGGAACAGTTCGTTCCAGGCTTTCAAGAGCACGAAACAAACTTTATGAAATGTTGAAAGAAAATTAGGAGGTATTTTGAAATGGACAAGGATTCAATTTTTGATGATATATTAAAAGAAAAAGCAAAAAATGAAGATTTTATATTGCCAGAAAGCTTAAATTTAAAAATAAAAGATACTTTAGATAACTTACCTAAAAGAAAGAATAAAACTTTAAAGAAAAGTGCCATTGTAGCTGCAATTATGCTGTTGTGCGGAATAGGTATTACTACAGCAAATCCTGCTCTAGCACGAAATTTGCCTGTAGTAAGTTCAGTTTTTCAATTTTTAAGTGAAAATAATATTATTGATAAAGATTATATAACATACAGTTCTGAACTAAATATGAGTAAAACCTCTAACGGTATCACTGTAACAATAAATAGCATAGTTTATGATGGTATAGATTTAAACATTGGATATACCATTCAAAGTGAAAATGAAATTAAGGAAATACCTGTTATAATGAGTGAAACAAGTATGAAAATTAACGGAAAAGACATAGGTTTTGGTGGAGGAGACACTGGCAAATTCAAAGACAAAAAAACTTATGTTGGAGTAGCCAGTGTTAATATGGCAAAGGACTATCTTCCAAAAGAACATCGTAATTTCATAGTAGGAGGAAATGTTACTATACCAGATAATTTCACTATGGATCTTAATATAAAGAGTATAAAGATGCTTTCCAAAGATATTGCTGGAAACTGGAATTTCAAATTTAAAGTATCCAATGAAAAAATTAAGACTAATGTAAAATCCATAAAACCTAATATAGATTTATCTTTTTTAAGACCAGGACTAAAAGTAAATGAAATTTTAATAACCCCAATAAATACAGCTTTAAGAACTTCAGAAACAGAAGATAATGATTTTAACGACTGCTATCTGGTTTTTGATGATAAAGGAAGAGCTTTGACGGCTAAAGGCAGCGACACAAGTGGTTCAGCAAATACTCATACTTATTATTCACAAATTCTTTTTAGAAATGCATATGAAGACAGCAAAACTTTAACTTTTATTCCCTATGTTGTCAGTTCAAAAGAATTTTTAAAATGGAAAAATAGCCATAGCAAGGGAATGTTTCATTTTGTCACTAAAGAAACTCCATTAAATTTAAATGGCACTACTACTCTATCTGAAGGAAAAATAGGTGAATATAAAATAACTGAAGTAGAATTTTTAAATGACAAAACATTAATTCATTATGAATGTACTAATCTTCTTTCTGCAATGTCTCCTTACGGAATGGACATAATAGATTCTAATGGCAAAGAGTATAATTTAACTAAGGACATTGTAAAAGAAGTAGATCCTTTAAATCATAAATATACAGCACAATTGCCTGTTTTGAATAAAAATGACCAATTTAAATTAAAAGCTGTTGATCTTGAAAAGAAATATGCAGTTAAAGAAGATATGAAGTTTACTATTAAAATTAAATAACATAAAAATTATGCGACAAAAGAGTACAGTGGAAATTTGAATTTATGTGTACACATTTAATTGTATTGTTATAGGTATTCTAGTAAATTAAAATTGTATTTAAAAAGCTATGAAATCAAAGTTAACACTTTAATTTCATAGCTTTTAATTATATACATTATTTATCTTTTATATAATCCCTTTATTATTACCCTATATATATTTTTAAAATTATACTAATTTGTTTAAAACTATCCCTTTTTTATGATTACCCTACTTTTTTATACTTACCCCATTTTTAATAATCCGTTTTTTTAAATTATCCAATTTTCTATGATTATCCTACTTTTTTAAAATTACTTTATTCAACTTTCGCAATTTTAAAACAACACAGCATAATTTAGTTGGCAGTTAACAAATTGACAGTTGATAGTTAAATTTGATTTTTCCCAGCTAAACTGTGAGAAATCTAAAATAATATAAAGATCTATAAACTTAAGTCAGTTTATCTTATATCCAAATTAAGATTCTTTTATGTCAGCACAAAATCTTCATTTACTATCAATTTTTCACTGCGAATTGTCAATTACTCTCATATTGTATTATTTTTATATGAAATTAAAATTTTGCATATGCGAAAGTTAAATTATTTTACTTTTTATGATTATCCCACTTTCATTATTTATCCGTACTTTTTTATAATTTTCTCCGCCAGTACATCCATAGATATACAATAATCCATACTTTTTTTTCTTAAATATTTATAAGCTTCATTTTCTGAAACTCTCAATTTCTCCATGACTATTCCCTTAGCTTTATCTATCTTTTTTCTATTTACTAATTCATTTTCCAAATGCTGAATTTTTTCTTGAAGACTATTAACCTTATCAATGTTATTTATACTAAATTCTACAGTTTGATATAATTGTTCTGAATTTATGGGTTTAACTATATATGCAAAAATATTCATTGTCTTCAATTTTTCATAAAACGCAGAATCAATATTATTTGCAGAAAATATAACACTAGATATTCTATCTTCTTCTATTATTTTAGCTGTTTTATATCCATTAATTCCCAATAAATTAATATCCATAATTACTAAATGCGGATATATTCTTCTACTAACTCTTAAAGCTTCACCGCCATCGCCTGCTTGATAAACATTGTATCCTCTCTTTTTTAGGAGTTCACTAATAAGCTTTCTAGATGTACTATCGCTATCAGCAACTACTATCTTATAATTATTCATAATATCACTCCGAAAAGAACTAATCTATTATGGTAGCCAATTTAAAATTTTCTTAAATATCTATCAAGCTCCCACTGGGATACATATTTAGAATATTCATTCCATTCATATAATGCAGCTTCTACAAATCTCTTGTAAGCATACTGTCCAAGTGAGGATTTTATTACCTCATCCTTAGACAAGGCTTTTATAGCTTCATGTAAATCAGTAGGCAACAATTCTATGCCTCTTTCTTTAATTTCTTCATTTTCCATTTCATAAGCATTGCTAGTAACTTGTTCCGGTGGCTCTATTTTATTTTTTATTCCATCTAATCCTGATTTCAAAGTAGCAGCTAAGGCTAAATAGGGATTAGCACAAGGGTCAGGACTTCTAAGCTCAATTCTTGTACCTTCCCCTCTTTCTGCTGGTATTCTGATTAGTGGACTTCTATTGCTTGCAGACCAAGCAATTATTACTGGTGCTTCATACCCCGGAACCAATCTTTTATAGGAATTTACTGTAGGATTAGTTAAAGCCGTAAAAGCTTTAGCATGTTTCATTAATCCGCCTAAGAAATAATAAGCACTATTTGAAAGTTCCAACTTATTCTTTTCATCATAAAAAGCATTTTTAGAATCCAGTGTAGATAGGGACATATTAAGATGCATACCTGAACCACTAATACCATACTTAGGCTTTGGCATAAATGTAGCATGAAGTCCATGTCTTTGAGCAATAATTCTAACCACCATTTTAAAGGTCATTATGTTATCTGCTGTTACTAGTGCATCATCATACTTAAAATCTATTTCATGCTGTCCTGGTGCTACCTCATGGTGAGATGTTTCAATTTTAAACCCCATTTCTTGAAGTGCCATGGTGATCTCATTTCTTGCATTCCCCCCCAAATCTATAGGCGCAAGATCAAAGTACCCTGCATCATCATGAGTTTCAAGTGATGGATTTCCTTTTTCATCCGTATGAAATAAGAAAAACTCACATTCCGGTCCAACCTGCATTTTATATCCCATATCTTTAGCTTCTCTTATCAATTTCTTTAATACATTTCTAGGACAGCCCTCAAAAGGAGTACCATCAATATTATATATATCACATATTAATCGTGCTTCCTTATGGATATTGGTCCATGGAAAAACAGTAAAAGTTGATAAATCAGGACTCAGATACATATCTGACTCTTCAATTCTTACAAAACCATCTATTGAAGATCCATCAAACATTACCTTATTATTTAATGCTTTTTCCAGTTGATCTGATGTAATAGATACATTTTTCATAGCACCCATTATATCTGTAAATTGTAAATGTATAAATTTCACATCAAGTTCTTCAACTTTTCTTAAAAGTTCTTCTCTTTCAGATTGCTTATTCAAGGCTTTTCTCCTTCCTTCATATTCCTAATCTTCATTATACTGTAGAGCATCTCTTCCTTCTGCTCCATTGCTTATACGTATAACATTTGCTACATCATAAATGAATATTTTTCCATCCCCAAAATTACCTGTATGAAGTACTTTTTTTGCAGTTTCAACTACAGTTTCAACTGGAACCTCACAAACCACAATTTCTATCTTTATTTTTTGTAGTAAATTGATATCTACAGTTCTTCCCCTGTAAAATTCTTTATGACCTTTTTGCATTCCACAGCCTAATACATTAGAAACCGTCATACCTGCAATACCTATTTTGCTTAATTCTTCTTTTAAATCTTCGAACTTGCTTGGAGAAGTAATAATATCAATTTTAGTTAATTTTTTATCCATTTATATTCCTCCTCTTTTTTTATTATTATACCATATACTTAAGCTAAAAATTAATGCATAAAAATTATAGAACTAAAATTGTGAACTTACAGAACCATAAGCTTCCTCTCCATGTATTGAAACATCCAAGCCGCTCTTTTCATCTTCTTCACTTACTCTTATCTTTAAGAACTTGTCTATTACTTTCAATATTACAAATGTCATAACTGCAGCATATACAATAGTAGCTCCAATTGCTATTAGCTGAATCAATAATAGCTTTGGATTTCCATGTAATAATCCATTTGCTCCAGCTGGGTTTATTCCTGTTGTAGCAAATATTCCAGTAGCTATTCCTCCCCAGATTCCTCCAACTCCATGACAACCAAAAGCATCTAATGAATCATCATATTTAAATTTCTGTTTAACAAATGTTACAGCACAGAAGCATATACATCCTCCTACTGCACCTATTACTATTGAAGCTAATGGAGTTACAAAGCCTGCTCCTGGTGTTATAGCTACAAGTCCTGCTACAGCTCCACTTACAAGTCCCAGTGATGTTATCTTCTTTCTGTATAAGTATTCACAAAGACTCCAACATATAGCTGATGCTGCTGCAGAAGTATTAGTAGTTACAAAAGCATTTAAGGCTATATCATTAACCGCTAATGCACTTCCTACATTAAATCCAAACCAACCAAACCAAAGAAGTGCTGCTCCTAAAATTGTCATTGGTATATGATGAGGTGTAATACTATCTAACTTTCTTCTCTTCCCAAGCATTATGGCTGCAACTAACGCTGATATACCTGAACTAATGTGAACAACATCTCCTCCTGCAAAATCTAAAGCACCTAAGTTTCTTATCCAACCGCCAACTCCCCATACCCAGTGTGCAAGTGGATCATAAACTAATGTTGACCATGCTAAGAGGAATATTACAAATGCAGAAAATTTCATTCTTTCAGCAATTGATCCTGATATTAAAGCAGGTGTTATTATTGCAAACATAAGCTGAAACAACATAAATAATTGATGAGGTATAGTAGCTGAATAATCTGCATTAGGACTAAAGCCTACTCCCTTTAATCCTGCCCATTGGAAATTTCCTAAAAGACCTCCAATGTCACCTCCAAAGCTCAAACTATATCCAATTAATATCCATTGTATTGATATTAATGCGATTGCTATATAGCTTTGCATTGTTGTACTTAGAACATTTTTTCGTCTAACCATCCCCCCGTAAAATAAAGCTAGCCCTGGTGTCATTAACATAACTAATGTAGTTGCAAAAATCATAAAACCTGTATCTGCTGCGTTTATATTGTTCATTGCCAAGCCCCCTTTAAATTTTTATTTTTGAAATCAATTTAAATCTTGTAAAAGTCAAATAACAAATAAAACTAAAAGGCGTCTACAAATAAGAGAAATTAAAATTCCCATTATTTAAGACGCCATTGCCTTTCAAAACTATTAACTTTTACTTTTATAATTTAAGATTATATTACCTTTATTGATAAATGTCAATATGAGTTTTTGATAATTTTTCATTTAAACCATTACAAAAATAACAAATTCGTAAAATTCCAAAAAAATCAATTCTTTTACTCTAGTTAAATAACTGTAGCATTTTAATTGAGCTTGAATAAAATGTATTAGCAGTATAAAAATCAAACATCAAAATATGAAGATAATAAAAGGAGAAGCATATTATGAGTGATAAATTACATTTTAGTAAAAAGCGCGCTAAAGAAGTAGGTCGAATCCTAGGAATAGACTGGAGAAAAATAGATTTTGAACAATTTTACATGGGAATAAATGTTGAATTGGAACACGGTTCAAGATTTGGAAGTACAACTAATGTATCCAGCGATAGTGCTGTAATATCAGGAAGAATTGCTCTTGCTCATTTGTTTGAAATACCAGATTATTATACTAGATTAGATGCTATGGAAGAAAAAGCAATGAAAGAAATGCGTAAGAATAGAAAAAGACACAGATAATGCAACACATTTTTAGAGGACAATTGACAGAGGACAGAGGACAGTGAAGGATGATTTTTCTCCGCTGCACTACGAAAAATCTTCAATAAAATTTCTGATGACTCGTTTCGCTAAAGCGAAACATTGCTGACTTATATAAATTAGTTTTCTGACGCAAGGAGGAAAACTCACCTTCACTGTCCTCTGTCAATTGTCCTCTGTCCTCTAAAAAGTTGCTTCGCAATGTACTTATATTAAGTTAAAATTTACTTTAAACAATACTTTTCTATACACCAATCTATAATTTCTCTTGCTATACTCATTTTAGACGGTAATTCAATAGTACTAAGATCCTTAAACCAGTCTGCTTTAGTTATTTCCTTACCATCAACACATATTTCGCCACTTTCATATTCAGCCACAAAACCTACCATTAAGGAATTTGGAAAAGGCCAAGGTTGACTTGAAAAATATTTTATATTTTTAACTTTTATTCCTACTTCTTCAGATATTTCTCTTCTAACACATTCTTCAAGAGTTTCACCAGGTTCTACAAAGCCAGCAATAATACTGTGTCTGTTTCCTGGAAAAGACTTGTTATGTGCCATAAGTATTTGTCCATCTTTTATTACTGCTGTTATTACTGCTGGTGAAATACGAGGATAGCTTATAAAACCACATTTAGGACAAACCTTGCCATATTCCCCTTCCATTGTATCTGTAAGGCTTCCACATCTTCCACAATATTTGTGAGTTTCGTCCCATTTGATAATCTGCAAAGCTTTTCCTGATAATAAGAATATATCCTCATCTAAATAGTCATATAAGGATCTTAGTGGTTTAAAACTCATGCTATTGTCCTGTAATTCAATAGAACTGGCATTTACAGCATAACAATTATGTTCATTTAAAGTTCCCATGTAATGTATACTTGTAAAAGGAATATTTAATTCTTCAATACTTATTGCAGTAGGTATTATAACCCTATTGTCTATTATCTTAACTAAAAGTTTATCAGAATTAAATATAAACCAATATGTATTATTGTCATTTTCTATAACTTGTTCAAATTTAGGTATATATCTTTTGTAAATACTCTCTCTTTTCATTATTTATTGCGATTCCACCTTTCTTAAACTATTAACTCATATGCAAAATAGTTATTAACACATGTCACTTAATTTCAATATTTTTCATTAATTGATCATTCTGATCTTACTCTATAAAAATTACAACATATTTATTATATTAAACAAATTTTTCATAGAAAGCAAATAAAACTAAATAATTAGCCATTTAGTGCGATAATTGAATAGCTTTCAATTTTACTAGGATTGTATTTAATTATAAACATAAAGAAAAGAACTGATGTGTCCATAGCATTGATGAAAAAGACAGCAAAATTTGATTTAAAATATGATAAAAGTTATGAAAAATATTTATCAGAAAAAGATGAATTTGCAGAAATTATCAATGCAGAATCAAGCATCAGAAGGGAATTTAGCAATATTATAAAGAAAGTTATTGAAGAAACTATAGCCTTAAACGATGCTATTAAAATAGTAAATGAAAATATATTTTCTCTTAAAGATGAAATAGAAAAACATATTGAATCTATTTCTAGCAAAGCTGTGTTAGGTTCAAAATCAGTTGAAAGTATAAACGAAAGGGCTTCTAAATTAAAAAATGATTTTTCAATATCACATAATAATACTCTAGAAATGCTTAATATGGTAGAAGAAAAATTAAAGAAGTCTTTGACACAATCTAAATCTGTAAATCAAATTAATGAATTACTTAAATTTGTAGAAACTGATGTTACTTGTGACTACAAAACAATGTTAGATGCCACAGATCAATATAAACTTGATGCTGACCTTGTCAATGATTTAGTAAGCAACTTTAGTTCAACCTCTAAAGAATTAGTATCATCTGTTGAAAATATAGTAGTAACTATGAATGGTATAGCTGAAGCCACAAATGAAGGTGCACTTGGTACAAGCAATATTGCTGAAAAAGTATCCTCTGTAGTAGGTAAGGCAAATGAAATAAAAGAAAGTATTAATTCCACTGAAGAAGGTTTTAAAGCTCTCAATAATATGATTTCAAAATTCAATGTATAAGCAAAATTTCATATACTATGATGACCAACTACAAAATAGCAGTGTTCCTAATTGAACACTGCTATTTTATCTTCATAGCCTTGCCTTTTTCACTATAGCTAGTATCATTTACAGATTCAACCTTGAAAGTTCCATTTTCATATACAACTTTAGATATACTAGAGTTATCCAAAGCTCGCAGAGCAAAACTCTTGTCCATGTAGTCAATAATCAATCTAATTACTCCACCATGAGCTACTACAAGTACATTTCCTCCATTATCCTTTGAATTTTCCTCACATATGTCCTTTAAGCTGTTCATTACCCTTTTTATTATAATATCATAACTTTCAGCTTCTTCTGTTTCATCCAAAGCAGCGCATGCATTACAATATTCTTTTTGAAAGTCATATTTTGCTTCTGCTTCTTTAATTGAGCTTACATTAAGATACTTAAGTATGTCACTAAACATTATATTTTGAAATTCTCCTTCGTACTTTCCAAAATAAACCTCTCTTAAACCTTCAAGTTCTTTCAATTTCAAATTTGTACTTGCCTTATTTTCACTTATAACAATTTTGGCAGTTTTTACTGCTCTACCTAAATCACTGCTGTAAGCTGCTTTAAAATTTACATCACTAATCCCCAATCCAGTATTTACAGCTACCTCTATACCTTCCTTAGTAAGAACACCATCACACCAACCTTGAGTTCTCTCGGCTTTATTTAAAATAGTTTGTCCATGTCTCATTAAATATAAAATAACTTTTCCTTTATTTTTATTTGTCATATTTTCCTCCACAATTATACATGAAATTTATCCCAATATTCTACATTATGATTATTATAACCTATATTTAAAATCATTTCATTATATACTGATATGAATTAAAAAATTTTCAAATTATACATCTCATAGATTTTATAGGGTATTGACAGTATAATTAATATTTAGAAAAGGACCTTTTCCCTGGACCAAAGCTATAGGTGCTGCCATATGTGCAGGATTTCCAGTAATCATGAGATTGTTATTCGGTGAGCTGCGTTTAGGTCTATTAGGTGCAATAGGAAGTTTTTCATATTTATATACTTTTAATGAACCCTATGCTCAGCGTGCAAAAAAAATATTTTTTGTTGTAGTTGGCATAAGTCTTCCAGTTGCTTTAGGTATATTAATGTCACCTTATCCTATGCTTATCATATTCACCGTAGATATAATTGGAGCAACTTGCAACCTTCATATTTGGTGTTCTTAAAATACCAGGTCCAGCAGCAATATTTTTTGTATTAAGTTTTTTAATGACAACAGGAATGACTATTGATCCATCATCAGCACCCATTCGTACTGCTGTAGTTTTTTTAAGTGGCTGTTTTGCATGGATATTTAGTATGATAGGTTGGTTTCGTAATCCACATAATCCTGAAATAAAAACACTTAAGGAAGTATACTTATCCTTAGCAGAATTTAGTGAAGCTATTGGCAGTGATAATATCAATAATGCCAGGCAGCGTACTGTTAATGCTTTAAGAGAATCAGAAGAAACCATTTTAACAGGTTATATTTCATGGAAAAATTCATTCTTTTTTAATAGATTAGTTCTTCTAAATGAACAAGCCAATAAGTTATTTTTAGAAATGCTTGAATTATGCTCTAACAAAAACACTAAATTACCAAAAGAATTTAGTGAACTCATAAGGAAACTATATACGGGAATTGAATTGGTAAATGGAGATGTAATTAAACTAAATCCAATATCTAATGAGCTAGATAAAGATTACCATAACTTTTTAGAGATAATTTATGATATCGAGGCTATTATTAATATACCATTAGAATATATTGGACATAGTATCAAAATTTCAAAACCTTCATTAAAAATGAAACTTATTAAAGCTTTCAATAAAGATTCAATAGTATTTGTCAATGCAGTTAGATTTGGATTTATTCTTTCAATATCAACTATGATAGCTTTTAAATTTTCATTTACAAGACCTTATTGGATTGCATTATCCTGTGCCTCGGTCATGCTTGGTTCAACCATTTTGTCTACATTCCATAGAACAATTCAGCGTTCCTGTGGTACTATTGTTGGAATCATGATAGCCCTTGTTATTTTTAAATTGCAGCCACAAGGTTTCATCATAGTTATAATCAATATGTGTCTAACAGCAATGACGGAACTTTTTATTGCCAAAAATTATGCCTTAGCTGCAGTATTCATCACACCAAATGCACTGCTTATAGCAGAAACTTCAACCCAGATACATAATGTTTCTTATTTTGCAGCAGTACGTATTACAGACATATTTATTGGATCTATAATTGGGCTTATTGGTACTTACATCATTGGACGCCGTTCAGCTTCCAGTAGGCTGCCAGATTTAATGGTAAAGTTAATACGCAGTCAGGCTAAAGTATTGGTTCGTTTAGCATCTAAAGCTAAAGAAAACAGTGAGAATAATTCAGAGTGGATAAAGGAAAAAATGAAAATAAATCTTATGAATTTTAAAATGGCCTATAACACAGCATTAGGTGAAATTCCTAATGATGAAGAAATGCTTCAAAGAATGTGGCCTGCAGTTTTTTCATTAGAGCATATTAGTTATATACTTGACTATGGCTCCATAGCAAATGGATCTTTAAAGATATCAGATGAAAATTTAGCACAATTGCTCCTTGTATTTGAAACAATGGCAACAGCTATTGAACAAAGACTGCCTGTACAACCTAAAAAAGTTCCTATTATGGAGGAACTTCCAAAAATTTGTAAAGAAATTAATATACTTCAAGAAGCACTAAGTATTAAATAATCCTTAGTTTCAAATGAAGGATGACTTTCATATTAAAAATTATGTGGTACAAGAATACAGTGAAAGTTTGGATTTTAACTTTTACTACGTGATATATGGTAAGTGAGTCATCACGGCTAAATGTTTTAATTATTCTAAAGCTCCAAATTTTTGAAAACCTAAGAACTTTGTCAAACTCGGTTCCCTCAAACAGTACTAAAGTTCTAAGGCTTTCAAAAATTTGGAGCTAAGAATAATACTAAAACAATTTAGCTAATGTGATGACTCACTTACCATATATCACTACATAAAAGTTAAAATTCAAACTAGTGACTTTATGTGTACACATTTAATTGTATTGTTATAGGTACTTCTAGTAAATTGAAATCATATTTAACATATAGCTTAAAAATTAAGGCAGAGCCTTCTGAAAACTTAATATATTAGATTTGAAAACAAGTTATCTCTTATTTTATAGAAATATCTTGAAAGGAATTGATTGATTAGATGATTTTCTTTTAAGAATCTTTCATTTTTTATACATGAAAGTAATCACAAAATTGTCTAACCGCTAATTTTATTTTTAATGCAATGAATAGCCAATAAGTTTACTAGTTTTTTACAAGCTACACATTATTTTATTTATTAAAAAAATCAACGTAAAACGTATAAACAATAAGAATTAAGAAAGCTACACTTTTTTTATATAGCTCTATATTATAAGCAATTCATCACAATTAGAAGAATACACTTACTACACAACTTTTCCTTTATTCTTATCTGTCATATTTTCCTCCACAATTATATATGAAATTTATTCCAATATTCTATATCATGATTATTATAACCTATATTTAAAATCATTTCTCTACTATAAAGCCTTTTTCAAAGCTAATATCTTAAACAGATTATTGACATTACTTTCTTATTAACTTTTTTTATTACCAAGCTTTGTTTCAAAAGACTTTAAATCTATACCAAATGCATATTTTATTTCACATAATATCCATCTATCTTTACTCTTACTAAATTTCCAATACTCTTCAAAATTAATAACCCTATTTTTTTCTCCTCTTATTATTTCACCGGTTTTTTCATTAATCGTATAATATTTTAATTTTGCCTTTATACGAACCCATACATAATCTTTTTCAATGCCCTCAAAAGCCTGTAGCCCTATAGGCCTTATGCTTAATAAGGTCATTTCTTCTAAAACGCTTGCTTCTTTATTTCTTTTCATCTGTTCAACTTTTAATTTATATTTTTTATATAATTGATCACTTACATATTCTTTAGCTAACTCCTCGTTTCTTTCCATAGTAACAGCTTGTACTTTATAAAATGCCTCTTCCACATCTTTCACCATATGGTTATAATTCCAGTTACTATCATTATTAGATAACTTGTTTATAGTTAAATGAATTTGAATTTTTCTTTTAACTAATATTAATTTAGAAAAAATTATTGGTGCAAAAATAATAAAAATCATTATCCAAAATATCCTGTCATCAATTTCATGACCACTTCCTGGAGAAAAACTACCTGATGAACTATGTGATGAACCTGAATGTCCACCACCTGATTTTGCAAATACGATTGTTGATCCATTAATTACTAAAACCACTAGTGGTATTAATACTGTTGATACCTTTTTTATTAAATTTCTAAACTTAATATTATTCACAATTTACCCCTTTAGCTATAAAAACATAATATTATATAGCTTTCCCATTTATCATTTGAAAACTGAAAAGCTTTATTTATATTAGATAATTTTAGCTAATTCTGGCTAATAAGTAAAGATCATTTTACCATTAATTTCTTTACTTCATAATTGCATATTTCTGTTAGTTACCTCTCTAATCCTTGGCTTCATAGCAATAAGAATATGCATCATATGTAGCTTCTGTTTGTCAAACCAAAGCTTTGCTGCTGGCTTCCTTAAGATTTTACCTCACAGTTGACACTATGAACCCCTGTATCAAATTTTCACCAACAAGTAATCGCCTATGCTAGGCACACACTAAAAAAGAATCACTAAAAAAGTAACGGTTTCACTTTAGAAGTGCAAAATAATGTTGATTTTTGCACTCTTCCATTTTGGCTTAAATCAATGGTCTAAATGTATTTATATAGTAAATTGTATTAACTTTTACACTGTCTTTTGCGTATGAAAAAACAAATGCAATAAATTCATTACATCTGCAAAAATGCTTGTAAAAATGTATACAAAAGCTTATGTATTATAATATAGAATTTTTTAATGTATAATTATATAGATGATTATAAAACACTTTAACTTAATGCAAGGGGGGAGTATTTGTGTTAGAAAAGAATTTAGTATATAATAGACCATTTGAATTTGAGAATTTTGTTTGGGAAATCAATGAAATAAAATATTTCATTAATAAGTACCGACAGATAGATTGTGATAATGAAGCAGATTATTATTATGACTTTATAATTCTTGAATTTGCTGATATTAATGGAGATAAACTATTCAGTATAAGAAAATATAATGACGAAAATAGAATGTCTTTTTTATGTAACCCATATTTAATTGTAAGTGAAGCTTTGCCAAATATATTAAAAAAGTTAAAAATTAAATATCAGATAAATAATTTCTATTATTTAGACATAGATAGAGGGTATCAAAGAATAGAACAAGATAGTATTTAATATCATTTTTAGCTTATAGAATAACTAAATATTAAATGTAAAAAAGTATGTTAATTTTCCATAACTAACATACCTTTTTTATTGCCAAAACTACTGTAAAAATGCCTGCAATTTTTAACTTTACACCTCTAAAGTAACCCCGTTACTAAAAAAGTGATTCTTTTTTATATATGCTATTTATGTAATTCATTATCCCAAGGCATAACATCGCCATCCTCTTTGAGATAATCTAGTATTTGCCACACTCCTTCGTTAGTATAGGAACTTACATAAAAGATTTTCTCACAGCCAGCAAGCTTTAACCATTCTTCTGCTCGTTTAGGATTACCTTCTGGTTGATCTATTTGTGTTACTATACCTATAACTTCTCGGTTTACACAAGGTACAATGTTAGGCGCAAATAGTGAATATGGTTCTATAGAACTGATTACTAAGCCCACTACATCAGCTTCGTAGGAATATAGTGCAAGGGCAGATGCTAAAGATCTATTTTCTGCATATTCTCCTGGCGTATCAATAATTACATCAAAATGATTAATATATTGAGTTTTATGATATGAAATTTTTTCACCTCGTAGTGCCTGCGTAAGAGTAGTCTTTCCACATTCACTTCTACCAAATAAGATTATTTTCTTCATATATTATCACCTACGTTCTTGTCAATTCACATACGGTAAAAAGAAGGTTGTCCCTACAATAATCTATAATAGATTTCATGGCAGATTCAACTTCAGAAAGCCCACCTGTTATAATCAATGTTCCACTAAATCTATCTACAAATCCTAAATCTATATTAGCAGTCTTAGTAGCTATATCTCCTGCAATAATCGTAGTTTCGCTAGGACACATAGTCATAATACCAATAGCTGCTCTTTTATAATCAATAGTAGGATTTAATCCCAATTTCTTATATATAATTTCATCAGGACTAGCAATTATATGTGCAATGGTAATTTGTTTTCCCGGAACCATTTCCTGAATAGCTCTTATTTTACCTTCTTGATCTAGAGCATTTTTGAAATCCATATTCTCATCCCCATTCGACTTAATTTTCTGTCAATAATTTAATGATACGTTATTGTCAAATGGCTGTCAACTTGATGTCTAATTCCACCTAAAACTCGTAAAAAAATTACTAAATTTATCAGCTATTTATTAAATTAAAGCTTAAGACATCTTCAAATTTTACACTTTAAACTTTGAAACTGTATTTGCTAAGGAATCAGATTTTTCTTTTGCTTTTTCAGTTAATTCTACAACATGTCCTGACATTCTAGTTATGTAAGAAGTTTCGCCTGCAATATTTTGAGCTCCACTTGCTTGTTCATTTCCACTATCAGATATTTCCTCCATCAATTTTGATACATTTTGAACTGATGAAAGAAGTTTATTCGAAGTATCACTAAAGTCTGTTACCATCTCACTTATATCTGAAAAATTCTTACTGGATTTTTCATGAGATACTACAATTTCATTATAATCAGGCAAAATCTTTTTATCTATAAATTCCAATATTTCATAAGCACCAGATGATAAGTTTCCTACAGCTTCTAAAATATTTTCAGTAACCTCCTGTATTCTACCTACAGTGTCTTTGGAATCATCAGAAAGACTCCTTATTTCATCTGCTACAACTGCAAACCCCTTACCTGCTTCTCCTGCTCTTGCAGCTTCAATAGATGCATTTAATGCTAGTAAATTAGTATTTTCCATAATATCAAGAATTGCTGAAGATAATTCATTGATCTTAGAAACCTCTTTTGACTCTTTAATAGCATTTTCCAAACTTTCTTTTGTGTTTTTGTATATGCTCATTATACTCTCTCTAGATCTTATGGCCTTTTGCTTCATTTCTTCTGACATATTACTTGCTTTTGAAACACTTTCAGAACTGTACTCAGCCTTTTGTGATATAGATTCTGCATTCTTTTCTATTGTCTTTGATATGTCATTTATTTCTTCAGCAGATTCAGCAGTTTTCTCTGTTGTATCCGATAACTGTTCTGTAGTTGCTGATATCTCTTCTATACTTTTATTAAGATTCTCCATTTCCATATTGATTTGTTTCATATTTTCAGTTACATTTGAAGATTGTTCTATTATATTTTTAATTATGTTTCCCTGATTCTCCTGCATATCCTTTACTGCAGTTGCAAGTATCCCAGATTCATCTTCCATTTTTAACAATTTTTCAGGTACTGGTACCGTAAAATCACCAGATGCTACTATTTTTAAATGCTTTGTAATTGCATTTATAGGTTTTGCTATAAGTGAAGTAATAAAAAATGCTATTAACACACCTATTAATACAAATATAATAGTAGTAACTGTCTCCAGTACTTCATTTTTTGTAAGGCTTTCCATAACTTCAGATTTAGGTACAGATATCCCCAATGACCAATTGGTACCTTTTACAGGCGCATAACCAATATATTTTTTTGTTCCATCTCTATATGCATAACCAGCTGCACCACTCTTGCCTTCCATCATGTAACCTTCAAATTTCATGAGTTCCTGCAAGCTTGGATCGCTTTTACTTTTCTCAATTACATTTTCCATTTTACGTACAAGGGATATATCATTATTTGCTACAGTATGTCCACTTCTACTTATCATAAAAGTTGTTCCAGTTTTACCATACTTAATATTTTGCGTTAATTTGCTAAGTTCACTTCCATCACGAGTAGCAATTAAAACTCCTTTAACTTTTCCCCCATCTTTAATAGGAACGGCATAAGACATAACAAGTCTATTATCCGCTTTACCCAAAACAGGGTCTGAAACTGAACTTTTGCCTTGAAGTGCTTGTTTATAGTTTTCCCTATCATATAAATTTGCCTTTACTCCATCTGTAAAGATAACATTACCACTAACATCACCTATGCCCATACTTATATGCCCACTTCTCTGCACTTCATCTTTTAAAATATTTAGTTTTTGATCTGTAGACAAGGTATCACCGTTTATATAATAATTTCCTGCCAATGCCTCCATTGCATCTAATTGCCCTTCAACTTTAGTCTCAACAAACTTTGCAGATTGCTCTGCCATTTGGAATAAAGACTCAGTAGCATTAGAAGCTAATGTGTTATAAGATTCTATAAAAGATACTGTACCAAGTCCTATACAAATAATTAAAATTAATACTCCAAAGGATATAGCCATTTTTGTCTTAATACTTTTAAATTGCAAATTAATTCCTCCCATTCCTCCCGCTATCATTTTATTGAAATCATGTATCAAATGATAACTATTGTTAGTTATATTTTACACTCAAATTAATTATTTTTCAATATTAATTATTTTTTAACAAATACTTTTAACACGTTATAAAATTTAAATTTAAAAGGGATACTTATTTTATCTTATAAGTATCCCATAAAAAAGAATATCTATTAATTCTTCAATTTCTTTATTCAAACTCATATCGTTTTCTTGAAGGAACTCATCACTTAACAATGCTGATGTAACTTTATCAAGTACATAATCTATAATTTGCGGGTTTATCTTTTTTGATACTTCACCACTTTTCATTCCTTCCTCTAATATATCCCTTACCATTTTAAGTTTAAAATTTCTCTGTTCCTCTAATGCACTCCATAATTCTGGATACATTTTTCTAATTTCCTCTAACAGTTCTAAAGGTATCTTATATTTATGGTATGAAATCATTGCAGCTGTTAGTTTTTCTTTAAGTTCATGAGCTTCTGCAACAGCCGCTTCAGTTAGAGTTTTATTATCTTCTAAGCTGCTTTTTACAAGTTCTATCATTAATTCATCTTTACTTTTGAAATATGTGTATATAGTTTGTTTTCCTATATGAAGCTCCTTTGAAATATCATTCATAGTAAAGCCATTTATACCCTTAACTTTAACAAGTCTATAAACAGCATCAAGTATTCTTTCTTTCAAGCTATTCCCTCCTTATTTTACATTGATATTATAACATGAATAAGTTTCAATCTTAATCCTAACTTTTTTAAATTCTGCTTTTGTTATACCCTGTAAGAAGTTTATATATAGAATCTGTACCAAACTTAAGTGCTTTTATTGGTATTCTTTCATTTGCTGAATGTATAAGCTTAGAATAATCTACACCCTTTTCAAAATACATTGGTGTAAAACCATAGGTCTGTATTCCAAGTTTTGAAAAATGTCTTGCATCTGTTACCCCGCTTGCAAAATAAGGTATTGGTACACCATCATTATCCTTTTCCTTCAAAATGTCTGCTAAAAACTTGTAAAGTCCTATATTAAGCTTATTGGGCCCTTTCACAAAGTTTGTAATTTCCATGTTAACTTCTTTTCCAAGTAATGTTTTTATTTCTTTCTTAAGATTATCTGGACCATACCCAGGCAATATTCTACCATCAAACTCAAGAGTTATTTCTTGTGGTATAACATTAATTTTCTTTCCTCCCCTTACAATTGTAGGAGTAATTGTATTATGAAGCAGTGGTTCAAAAAATCTCCCTTTACTCTTTAAAAGCTTAAGTGTTTTATTGCATGCAATAGGATTCATCAGTGATTTAAAAATAATTTTATATGGAGATGGCAGTACAGCTGAAAGCTCAGATAACATTAGTTTTACTTCAGGTATAATGTGACAAGGCATATACTTTTTATCCATTGTATTAAGAACGTATCCAAGCTGACCCATTGCTCCTCCCCTAACAGGCATAGAACCGTGGCCGCCTTCACCCTTAAATGTCATTTTTACATCACACTTTTGCTTTTCTCCTATCATTATGGGATAAACTTTTCTTTCTCCAAAATACATGGTAAATCCACCAATTTCTCCAATAGCATATTTTACATCTTTAAAAAGTCCTGCATATTCATCACATACATATTTTGCCCCCTGTATTCCACCATTTTCTTCATCACACACAATCATTAAAATAATATCTCCAGAAGGCTTTTTTGCTTCCCTTTTCATTTTTATAAGCGCTGAACACATCATTGCAACTGCACCCTTCATATCCAGAGTACCTCTTCCCCAAATACATCCATCACTTATTTTTCCTCCAAATGGATCATGCTTCCACTTTTCACCTTCTGTTGTAACAACATCAACATGACCATACATAAGTAACGGAGGTGCTTCGCCTTTTCCTTCATAATGAACATATAAATTAAGTCTTTCATCATTTTTGCCTATGATCTGAGTTTTAAATCCTTCACTCTTAAAAATGCCTTCAAGAAATAATATACATTCTCTCTCATTTCCTGGAGGATTTGTAGTGTTAAAACCTATAAGCCTTTGAAGTAAATTTATACTAAAATCATCAATATTAATCCCCATACTTATTCCCCCTATTTATTTCACAAGTAAATTACCATGTTCCTTTGGAAGCAGGCATTTATATAAATGTTTTTTAAGTCTTTTTAATTCTTCAATTTCCTTATGATCAAAATCGTATAAATTCTCACCACTTTCAAGCTGCTTTAAAAGTTTTTCAAATCTTAAAAACTTAAATGTGTTACAGTAATTATTTTGAAATCCTGTGTAAATGTATATTGGTAAAACTTTAAGACCTGTAAGCAAAGTAACCTGTTTTTCTTTTAAAATGCCTTTTGAAATTTCAAGACCTATTATCCATGAAAGCTTTGTATTTTTCGTATATTTATGATAAGCTACAAAATCTCCAAGAGAATATATAATAAATCCATTCTTTACTTCACCTGTAAAAGGATCTTTAAATTCATATTTTTCCATAGGCTGTGCAACATGAGGATGACCACCAAGAATGACATCAATTCCACATTCCATAATTTTATGTCCCATATCAATTACATTTTGAATAGGATAGGTTTCATATTCAATACTCCAATGAAGCACTGCCACAACAATATCTGCTCCCTTTTTCCTGGCACTAGCAGCATGTTCTCTTATAATTTCAATATCCGTATCAGTTTTATTTAATCTAATATAATTTGTAAGATATTCTTTTCCCTTTGTCGTTTCTCTTCCATTAAGGCTATAAGTATAAGATAAAAAAGCAATTTTAATTCCGTTCTTTTCAATTATAGGTATATTATCCTGTTCTTCTTTTGATCTTGATGTACCAACATGTGCATATCCTTTAAAGTCAAGAAAATCAATATTGGCTATTAGACCCTCCTCACCTTGATCAAGACAATGATTATTAGCTGTAGAAAAAAAATTTATACCTTTTCCATTTAAGCAAAATCTTTCAAACATTTCAGGACTTGTATTTATAGTAGGTGGAGCTGTAAATTCTGTAGGCACACCCTTTGAAGAATGTTTAGGGGTTACTAATGCTTCCAAATTGGCCACAACAATATCTCCAGAAAAATAGAAATCACCTATATCTTCCCACATATTTTTTGTATTATCTGGTCTTATATGAGCTGATGCATTTAAATCACCTGCAGCAGTTAGAAACAAGCTGCTCTTTTTAGCAAAATCCTTTGGTGGATTGTAATTCAAATTTTGATATAAAAAATATTTTTCAATATTCTTTCCTCTTTCTCCCATATCAGGCTGCTTAATAAAAAATTTATATCCCCACCAAAGCTTTTCTCTCCAATCCATGTATTTGAAATTATCTTCATATTCCTGTGAATACTTATATTTTTTATAATTTATTAAACCAGCTGTTTTTAATATTGTTTTTATCATACCTGTTTTAATATTCAATACACTCCCACCCTTAAATCTTTTTAAAAACTATAAATACACTTTCGGTTTTTATAGTTTTAAAATTATTATAGGACTATATAAAATTCCTGTCAATAACAAATATGGGAAAGTGCATGGACCATTCCAAATATGATCGTAGTTATTACTACCGGAATACAGTCAAGCCAAAATGCTGTACAAATAAGACAACATACAGGAAAAATCACCATAGGCATAGGAATGCCTAAAAAGTCTTTACCTAAAATCACATAAGTACTGCCTTTAAAAAAGTACCTTCCCCACAATACAAAATATAATATCATGAAA
Source organism: Clostridium sp. JS66 (assembly GCF_033561535.1). NCBI lineage: Bacteria > Bacillati > Bacillota > Clostridia > Eubacteriales > Clostridiaceae > Clostridium > Clostridium sp. JS66. The sequence goes on from NZ_CP131467.1 coordinate 3,788,058, forward strand.
ATAAATATTCCAATTGTCCATGGACTTTTTAGACTCGCATTTGGATTTTTAGTCACAAAAAATAACAGCAAAAATGAAATAATCCTAAATATATTTTCAATAGTCCCTATAAATCTCATACTACTCCTACTGAAAGATAATACTCTGGATCGTCATATATTTTTGCATCGCTAAATATAAACTTATTAGATCATCATTAGATCATATCAAATCGTAAAATTCGATTAAATTGATTAAAATAATCGACTTATCATTGTATATGGTTTATGATACACTGATGTAAAATACAATTTAAGTTAAATTTTATGAAATTCAAGCAAAAGAAAGTTATGTTAAAACTTAAAAGAGGGGATTGAATAAATTTATGGATAGTAATTATATAAAAAAATTAGCTTACTCCTTTGGTGCTGATGTATGTGGAATTGGAAGTATAGATAGATTTAAAGATGCTCCAAAGGGGTTTCATCCACTGGATATTTATCCTAAAGCAAAGTCAGTTATATCATTTGGTAAACACTTTCCAGCAAGCTTATTTGCTGCAAATACCAAAGCTCCTTATACTCTTGTAAAAAATAAATCAATTCAATTATTAGATGACATTGCCATTAAACTGGCTTTTCATATTGAAGATCAAGGTTACAAGGCAATTCCAATTCCATCTGATGAACCTTATGAATATTGGGATTCAGAAAATAAACATGGAAGAGGAATATTATCACTAAAACATGCAGCTCAAGCTTGTGGTGTAGGATGTATTGGTAAAAACACATTATTAGTAAATGAAAAATACGGTAACAGGCTTTATCTTGGAGCAGTGATTACAAATATAGAATTAGCTTCAGATGATTTATCACGTAATTTATGTATTGAAAGCTGCAATCTTTGTTTAAAATCCTGTCCTCAATCTGCACTAGATGGCACTACAATTATTCAAAAGAAATGTAGACAATCCTGTATCTCCTCAACTCCTGGTGGTGGATTTATATATTCCTGCTATACCTGCAGAGAAGTATGTCCTTTTTCAAAAATATAAATGCAAAGTTCCATTAAAGCTTATATTTTAAAGCTTTAATGGAACTTTATTTTTTAACTCAGTTTTCTATTTTACAGTAAAGCTATCCATTATTTGAAAGTTCATTCTAAAACCTTTGAAAGAAGAGTTATCAGTACCATTTATTTTATTTGTTATAAAAATGTAATAATTTTGCCCAAGTTCATATGGTTTATATGGAAGTATATTTATAGATTTTTTATCTTCCAATAAACGTGCTACTGTTGGAATTATATTTCCATTGCTATCTATCACATAAACATTTGAATCATTTACATTTTCTTCTTTAAGTTGTTGATTAAAGCATATTGTCCAATGCTTATTTGCAGAAACATTTGAATAACTCTTCAAATCCTGCCAATTTTTATCCTTTAAACAATTAATATCTACAGGTAAATTTATTTTACTTAAAGGAAATGCAGATTTTTCATTATATTTTTGTGGAGTTCCCAGTGCATATTGTACACTTACATTACTATTTAATTTCAAATCCTTTATTTTGTTTTTCCATTCATTATTGTTATTAACATAAAAAAGCTCTGATTCATTATTTTCATTTTGAATTTCTAAAAATATAAAATCATTTGTAGTATATATATTTTTTAACTGACCCAAAATGAAAGAGGAACCTACTACTAGATCATCATCATTTTTTTTAGCACCTATCAAATTATAAACTTTTCCAGAAGAATTTTTTACGCTTATACTTGGAGATGATATTTGAGTCTTGATTATAGTATAAGGATAAGTTACCATTTGATTTACTAAAGCATTTTTATCTGGCTTTGTTTCTTCTACTAATATGTTTGCCTTTCCATCTGCATCCTCTACAGAATCTACTTTAATATTGTAACCACCAGTAGGTTTTTCTCCTGACATAACAGCTACATATAAATTATTTGAAGTACTGTCTAAATAATAAACGAATCCTTCAGTATTCTTATAGGTATCTATTGCTTTTGTTAAAGCTTCTGGAGCATTATTATATGTTATCACCTGAAAGTTAACTTTATTATAAACTTCTGGCTGCTGGCTAACATAGTTTGTAACCTGAGTTACCCCAGCTCCCTTTGCTGAAATAGGTGCCCATATCACTCCTGCAGCTAACACAATACATATAGGTATTAATTTTTTTCTAATCATTTATAAATCTCCTCCTTATCAATACAGTTTCTACTATTTCACACATAATTCATTTTCACTACTTAGACGTATAAAAAATAAAATACGCTCCATATTTTTTCATCAATATTATTTTATGGATTTAGCTATATCTATCAAGGAGTTTTCAGTCAAATTACCACTTAAAGTATATTGTATATCACTGGTTATCCAGCTGATTTTTGTATCTGTGTCATTTTGACTTTCATAAGCCTTATTGTTTCCAACTGATATAATTTTCTCTTCTTTCAAATTGGACAAATTTTTGCTTTGCAATATTTCAAAATAGGAAGAATCAGAACTATAACTCAATTTAATACATTTTTCATTATGATCTGGAATAGATATATTAGTAAGAGCAAACCCTTGTGGAACGTAAGAAGGAAGCAAAATCTTACCTTCAAAATAATTTTCAGCAGCTTCTATATCTAAAGGTCTTTCCGAGCAACTTAAATTAGCTCTTTCAGGAACACTCCTATCAATATCTTTATCAACATCCTTTTTAGTATTCATTTGATCTTTGGAATTATCTTTAGATGGACTTAAGGGCTTATTATTATCATTTGAACTTTGTGAAGCTGTGTCTGCTTTTTTAATTATTGTATTAGTATTTGTAGTATTAGTTGTTAAATTAGGATTTTCAGTTATTGTATTAGAATTCAAATTTTTATTTTGAGATTCAGAATTATGCTTTTTTTCATTATTTAAAGCTAAATCTTTAGAATCATCTACTTTCTTGTTTTCTGCAATTTTAGGAAGACCCTTATTTTCCTTTATAGTATTTTTATCCTCATGTTTTACTGAATTATAAGCAACATTAGTATTATGTGAAAAATGATTATATATTCCAAAAGTAACTATTAAAGCAGCAACTGAAGCAGTAGAAACAATTAATGGGTTTAATTTAAAAATTTTTTTATTATTGCATTTTTCTAAAGTTTTTCTTTCTAATTCATCAGTTACATAAATATCTTCAAGAATTTCATCTGATATTTGTTTAAAGTTCTCCAAATTATCTTTCATACTCAATCTTCCCACCTATATTAGATTTTAACACAGTTCTAGCACGAAAAAGCCGGCTGCGTACAGTTCCTTCTGGTATTTTCAACATGCTGCTTATATCCCCAGTAGACAATTCTTCATAATAATAAAGAATTATAATTTCCTTATATTTACGGGGTAAATTCATAACTTCTTTTAACAATTTTTCATTTTCAATTTTATTTATAACTTTAGTATCTACATTTTCACAAGCATCTGATAGTGAATCATCACTAATATCCTTAAACATAACAACCTTTTTAAACCAGGAAATTCTAAGTATGTCTTTGCAGGTATTCATAGTAATAGTTATAATCCAGGTTTTTTCACTGCTCTGATTTTTGAATTTATCAAAATTTTTATAAACCTTGATAAATACCTCCTGAAAAGCATCTTCTGCTAGATACCTATCTTTTAAATATATATAAGCAATTCGCAGCACATCATTTCCATAGCTGCGTATTAGCCTTTTTATTTCTTCATTCATATTTTAACAACATCCATTCAAGATATTTTTTCTTCATAAATAATTCTCAAGCTTAAATAAACTTTCTTAAATTAGACGTATAGAATTTTAATTACGCTTCATAAATAAATAAAAAATATATTACTTTTCTTATAAACATAAGATCAGCATTTTGAAACTGATAATCTATTATTTACAAAATATGTTACAATTGTTTTATAATATTGAATTACGAATATTTTTCACAAAGAAAGTGAGGATTTTTTATGAATATAATTGATTTGACACATACTATTTCAGAAAACATGCCAGTTTATCCAGGTACAGAAGGACCTAAATTAGAAGCTGCAAGTACCTATGAAAAAAATGGCTTTAAGGAAACTTTACTTACAATGTTTTCTCACACAGGAACTCATATGGATTCGCCTGCACATTTATTTTCCCAAAGAACTACTCTGGATTCATTTTCTCCAGAACAATTTGTAGGAAAAGGTTTGGTTATTGATTGTAGTGATTTAAAAGAAGGTGAAAAAATCACCATAAAATATATTGAAGCTGTAAAGGAAAATGCAGATAAAACACAATTTATTCTTTTTCATACTGGCTGGGATAAATATTGGGGTACAAGCTCCTACTTTGGAGAATACCCTTATATCACAGAAGAAGTTGCTGAATACTTATTAAATAGCAATAAGAAAGGTGTAGGTCTAGATGTTATAGGTATTGATCCTATTGAAGATGAAAATTTGACAATTCACAAAAAACTTTTAGCTGAGAGTAATATAGTTATTATTGAAAACTTAACCTGCCTAGACAAGGTTGGAGATGATTTATTTACCTTTTGTGCGCTTCCACTAAAATTTAAGAATTCTGATGGAGCACCTGTTAGAGCAATTGCCATTTTAGACGATAACAAACAAAACTTTAACTTAATATAGTAAGCAAGGCTTCGCAAGTTAAGAATTAATAATGAAGAGTTAATAGTTGAAACATTAGTGTTGATAATAAGACATTTTTAAGGGAACTCTTAAAAAGAGTCCCCTTAAATCGTATTTTAAAAAAAATTACTCATTATCCTAATTTGTCACCTTTTTTAACAGGTTGCTGAGGTTGTATTAGTACCACTCCTTGTTTAGCATAAATTCCTAATACTAATACCTCTGACATAAAATCAGCAATTTGTCTTGGTGGAAAGTTTACCACTCCTAAAACTTGCTTACCTATAAGTTCTTCTTTTTTATAACATTCAGTAATCTGAGCACTGGATTTTTTTATCCCAATTTCATTACCAAAATCAACCCATAATCTATAAGCAGGTTTTTTTGCTTTTTCAAAAAACTCCACCTCAGTAATTTCTCCAACTCTAATATCTAATTTCATAAAATCCTCAAAAGTAGCCAAACTAAATTCCTCCTTGCATAAAAATATTGTTAAAATTCAATAAATTCAATTGCATATTTGTTCAATTATATATCAAGTGAATGAAAAATTACAAGTTTTTAACATAAACTATTAGTTCTTCACCCTTAGCTATTAACTAAAAATATTGCTTCTCAATATTTTTAAACTATGAAAATTAAATTCTTTATTATTTGAATTCTGTTATTTTAATTTAGATTCCTTTTACCTCAATTTTAGATTTTCCTAAAGCTATCCATCCAAATAATGCAATTAAGGTAGCTCCAATTAAAATAATTCCCATACCTACTACCACATTACTCCAACCTAAAGTACCAAGCAGCATGCCTCCACTTCCAAAAATCGTACCTACAGCATTTATCAGTGAACTGGCAGAGCCTGTGTCCTTTTTTTGCTGCTCTAATAAAATGCTAGTACTTAGTGGACGAATAGCACCTTCAATAAGAGTAAATGGTAAAAATGAAATTAAGAATAACCATGGTGAATATGTTCCTGCTGTTATTAAAGAAATTCCGCTGAGCAAAGTTAGCAAAAAGCATACATTAGAAAACTTTTTTACTGTAGTTTTGCATGCTATTTTTAAATAAACAACGGGTCCTAACATGGCAAAGAAAGAATTAGCAGCAAAGAAATAACTATAAATCTGTGCACTTAAATGAAAATATTTAACATATACATAGGATGATACTGATATATAAGCCATATATGGTGCCATATATAGAGAAAATATAATTAATACACTTGTAAAACCTGGATTTCTTCCTACCACAAGCAAACGAGTTATGGATCCTTTTATAGTACCCTCATATCGTTCCTCCTCTGGCAGAGTTTCTTCAAATAATATTCCTGCAATTAGGTTTAAAATTCCTATAATCATCAATACCCAAAATGTATCTCTCCAGTTACCAAACTTCAATATAATTGCTCCTACTATAGGCGCAACCATTGGCGCTATAACAGACATACCTTGAACTACAGCTAATATGGTGTCCCTGGTTTCTCCACTGAAACAATCTTTAATTAGTGCCATTGAAACTACTATAATGCTGCCTGCACCTAAGGCTTGAATGATACGAAATGCGATTAATTGATAAATGCTGGTTGATACAGCACAAAGTCCGCTGGCAATAGTGTAAATTAAAATTCCAATAATCAAAATAGGTTTACGTCCATATTTATCACTAAAAGGTCCAAAAATGAAAATTCCTACTGCAAAGAAAAAGAAAAAACAAACTAATGTTAAATTTACAATAGAAGATGATGCCTTAAAATACTCCCCCATGGTAGGTAATGATGGTAAATATAAATCAATAGATAAAGGAATAAACATATTCATAACTGCAATAAATACAATAAGTCCGTTAACTCCCAAATACTTCTGTGTTCCACGAATAACTGTTTTCGTCATTTATTTCCCCCCTATATAATTAAAAAAACCAGATAAGAAACTAAATCTCTTATCCGGTTACATAAACCCTCCGAGTTATCTTGAATATAGCATTTTTATAAACAATTGTCAATCTTTGCCTTTACATATTAATACTAATCATCTATTTTCTCGATGCGAAAAACATTTATTACATCCACATCAGAACAACAAAAACGAAAATCTCCATCTTTGCATGGTGGTAAAGTTCCACCATAGCGTAAAATATCAATATACGGGAATGCTACATGCATTGCCATTGGACAAAGCTTTCCCCTATCTTCATCATAATCAAAGCTGTCACCAATACGATGTCCTCTATGACATGCACAGGGACCTTTTCGATCCACTAATGTAATTTTTATTTTTGGCCTCTTGCTCATGCAACTTCCTCCTTAAGCTTTATAAAATCATACTCATATTATAATAGATATGAATTTTCTTTGATGTGTCCGTTATAACACTTTTTGAATTTTTATAGCAAAATACCTATTTTTAACAAGAATCCATTTGCTTTATACTAATTAGTTTAAAAATTTTTAATATACATTAAAATAATATTTTCAAAGACAACATCATGTGAATATAGTAAAATATATTTATGGAATAACCATAGAATGTGGAGGTATTACTTATGAAAAACATGTTCTGTTATGAAACAAAAATCGGTAAAATAAGCATTGTTGAAAATGGCTCAGCTATTACTCATTTGCATCTTGGGGAAATTACTTTTCCTGACACAAACATAGTTGAAACCCTATTAATAAAAGAAGCATTTAAGCAGCTCCAGGAATATCTGAATGGAAATAGAAAAAAATTTGATTTGCCTCTGGAACCTAAAGGAACAGAATTTCAGCAAAAAGCATGGAATGCATTGCAGCAAATTCCCTATGGTAAAACCTGCAGTTACAAGGACATAGCCAAAAGTATAGGTAATATAAAAGCTTGTCGTGCAGTTGGCATGGCAAATAACAGAAATCCTATTGCTATTTTTATTCCCTGCCATCGTGTTATTGGTGCTAACGGCAATCTAGTTGGTTATGCAGGTGGTTTAGAGATGAAAGAGCAGCTTTTAAACTTAGAAAAGCAAAATATGGACAAGTAATCTTTTGAATTAAGGAATATTATTATAATGTAAATGCCCCTTTTCTAATGTTTACCCACAAATTTCAGATAAAGAGAGCATAACTATATCACATTTCCAATTTTATTACATTATATTTCTTTACTATAACTAGAAAAGCACTGTAAAATTCAATTGAATAGTACAGTGCCTTCTTATTATAGATATTTCTATTTTTTCTTTGCATTTTAAAATATATATCTGTCCTTCAGTATACAGAATACTTTATACCATCTTTTCAAAGCTATCTTTAGTTACTCCGCAAATTGGACAAAACCAATTATCTGGTATATCTTCAAATAAGGTTCCTGGTAAGATGCCAGAATCAGGATCTCCAACAGATGGATCATAAATATACCCACATACTGTACATTTATATTTCGGCGTATCCTTTGATAGCTTTATAGGCTCAGTTTTATTTTCATTCTGGGATACTGGAGTTTTAGATATTTTACCACGTTTTATATCTTGATAGTATTGATATGTCATGGAATCTATATCCTTAAGTAATTCTGCATTTAACACTTTACAAATAAATATTGTATGAGTAAAAACATCTACTTCCTTTTCAACCTTCAATTCAAAATAAGATGCTGTACTATCTTCAATTATTGGTACACCACTTTCTCCTAATTTATATGATATACCTTCAAATTTATTGGTATCTCTTCCTGACCTGAATCCAAATCTTGCTACTTGATCCATAGGTGTTTCCACTGATAAGGCAGAAACTCCTATTAATTTACTTTTTTGTATATATTCATGAGTGAGATTTTGTTTATTAATACTCACTGCAACCATAGCTGGATCTGATGTTATTTGAAAAACTGAATTAGCAATTTGTGCATTTAATTTACCATCCGAAATAGAACTTACTATATATAATCCATAGCTTAATTTATAAAATGCTTTATTATCAATCATATACTTATTTATGCTTACATATCAAAAATGATTCTATAAGCATGTCCTCCTTCCTTAATGCAATATCATTATAAAAAGTCCACTTATATGTTACTTCATCTTCAACTTACATATATTAACCACGGAACATTTCCGCACAAAACCACATTTGTAAGTTTGGCTCACTTTTATTACCCCCTTGCATAATTTTGTAACATTGAATAAATTATAACATTAACTGCGCGAAAGATAAACACAATTTTCAAAAAATAATATGATTTATTATTAAATATTTATTATTTGTTATTTGTTTGTTTCTTTCAATCAATGACTTAATATCTAAATTTTAAATTGAACTAAAAAAATACTCCCCTTTCCACTATCAGATTTTCAATCTGTATACTTTATGGGGAGAATTTCATAATAAAATATAGGGTATTTATATTTTAATTGGATTTACTAAATTAAAAACTGTCATTAAAATCAACTATCATTTTCTGATCACAATAAACTTACATCAAATATCTATTTTCATCTCTTATAAATACTTTACGACATATTCTACCATAAAACAATTTACATTATGGATAAATTTGTTATATTAATTTATTCATGATGTGTATGTTGTTTGCTAATTGAATCAAAAACATCACTTATTTTCCACAATGAATCAATTATGCTATAATATGGTGATAAGTATAATTAACCTATTTGAAGCAACAACTTGTTATGTAATAATAACATTAAAAGCAAGCATAGTTTAAGGAGACAAACAATGAAAAAATTAATTATTATAAATGGAACTATGGGAGTTGGAAAAACCGCAACTAGCAAAGCCTTGTATCAAAAACTAGAAGGTTCAGTATGGCTTGATGGCGATTGATGCTGGATGATGAACCCTTTCATTGTAAATGAAGAAAATAAGACAATGGTTATAGATAATATAACTCATCTTTTAAGAAACTTTTTAATAAATTCCTCTTACGAATACGTAATATTCAACTGGGTAATACATTTAGAAGAAATATTTGAAATGATTTTAAGTAAACTTGATGGGTTAGAATTTGAGGTAATTAAAATAACCCTTATTTGCAATAAAAGCAGTTTTATAAAAAGAGTATCAAAGGATATAAAAAACAATTTAAGAGAAAAAGAAGCTTTGGATGCTGGTTTAAATCGCATCCCTTTATATGAAAACATGAATACCATAAAAATTGATACAAGCGATATTTCCATTTCAGAAACAGCTGATAAAATTATTAAAATTTTACATTAAATTTAAAGGTTAGGAAAACCTAACCTTTAAATGACTATTTTTCTTCATTATTTATTATTCTCATTAGATTATCTTTATGTCTAAATATCATTAAAATACACGCAAATAACGCAGAAACTGCTATGGAAATAGACAGATTCAGAATAATACACATAACAGGTATTGTAACACCTATTGCAATTGATCTAATAGACACTATTTTTGTAAATAAGCGCAATATAAAATGAACTGCTACTCCAATTAACGTTGGAAGTGGTGCTACAAAAATAAATGCACCAACAGTTGTATTTACTCCTTTACCCCCTTTAAATTTAAGAAAAGGGGTAAAATCATGTCCTAAAACTACTACTATTGCAATAATAGAAAGATATTCATTTGTCGGTATTGGTAATTTTGTAGTTTTTGCCAAATACATAGCTAAAATTATAGGAATTATTCCTTTTGTTATATCTACTACTTGAGTAAGGATTGATAGCTTAGTTCCTACAATTCTTTTTACATTTGTAGAGCCTATATTTCCACTACCTTTAGTTCTTATATCAACTCCACGAAACTTTTTAGTAATTAAATATCCTGTTGGGATTGAACCACATAAAAAAGAAATTATAATTGTAATTATCATTATCATCATTTACTTCACCTTAAAATCATTTCTGTTTAATTTCGTAATCTATTTTATATAAATCTGTTCTTCTATGCTTAAGCAAAGGCAGTGATTCTCTAACTTCATCTATATAATCTAAATTTATACTTTGTACTAGTATTCCTTCATTTTCATCCAGCTCATTTATTATTTTTCCCCAAGGATCAACTACTAAGGAATTTCCATAGGCTACATAAGAATAATTCACATTTCTAGCTGGTGATACTCCTACCATATAAATTTGATTATCTAAAGCCCTAGCTCTAAATGAAAGATCCCAATGTACAGGACCTGTGGTCATATTAAATGCAGCAGGTATAAATACTACTTTAGCACCTTCAAGCGCCATAATCCTTGTAAGTTCTGGGAATCTTATATCATAACAAATAGCCACACCCATTTTTCCCCACTTAGTGTCTATAATTGTGGCTTTATCCCCTGGTGTTAATACTTCTGATTCTTTAAATTTAACGCCATTCTTAATATCTATATCAAATAGATGCATTTTTCTATGCTTACCAATCAATTTTCCTTCATTATTAAATATAAAAGATGAATTGTATACTTTATCTTCGTAAAGCTCAGGAATAGAGCCACCCACTAAATATATATTTTTCTTCTTAGAAACTTCTGAAAGCATACTTATAGTTTCATCATTTAAGGAACTTTCTCCATATTCTCTAAAATGTTTGTTGTTGTATGGACAGTTAAACATCTCTGGAAGCACTACAATTTCAGCACCTTGATCTGCTGCGCTATTTATCATATTTCTAGCCTTTTTAATATTATCTTGCTTAGAAGTCTTTTCTACCATCATCTGACACAAACCTATTTTAACTTCATTCATTGTTTATTCCTCCATTTAGTTTAATAATTTAATTATAATTTATTGAACTATGAAAATAAATCCTATTTGAAAATTAACTAAAAATATTTTGCTTAAATAGTGAGTTGTATTATTGACATTTGTTCATAGTATTATATACTATCAAGTGAAACTGAATTCACATATGTTCAAATATAATATGAATATTAGTTTAGTTAACTTATACCCCATGTCGTAATCTATAATCAAAGGAGCTTATATAAAATGAAACAACATTCACTTTCAAGAACAGAATTATTAATAGGACGTGATTCTTTAGAAAAGCTAAAAAATAGTACCGTAGTTATTTTAGGATTAGGTGGAGTAGGAAGCTTTTCTTTTGAAGCCTTAGTAAGAGGTGGCATCGGACATCTTATACTAGTAGATGATGATACTATTTGTCTAACTAATTTAAATAGACAAATACATGCCAATTTTGATACCATAGGTAAACCTAAAGTTGAAGTTATAAAGGAAAGAGCTTTAAAGATAAATCCAGAATGCAAAGTAGAAATCCATCAAACTTTTATAAAAGAGGATAACATAGAAGACATAATACCTTTAGATACGGATTATGTAATTGATGCTATTGACACAGTTTCATCAAAATTATCCTTAATAGTATGGTGTAAAAATCATAACATAGATATAATAAGCTGCATGGGTACAGGAAACAAATTAGATCCTACCCAATTTAAAATAGCTGATATATATGATACAAAGATATGTCCTTTAGCAAAGGTTATGAGATATGAACTTAGAAAAAGAGGTATTAAGGACTTAAAAGTTCTTTATTCAGAAGAAGTTCCTATAAAACCTAATTATGAAGAAGTTGTAACTTGCAAAGAAGGCTGTGTTTGTACTGGAGGCACAAAAAAATGTGCAGCCAAAAGACAAATACCAGGAAGCATTTCTTTTGTTCCACCAGTAGCAGGTATGATAATAGGTGGAGAAGTTATTAAGGATATGCTCAACATAAACTCTAAATAGTTGGCTTAATATAAAAATATTGCGAAGCTTTGCTTCGCAATATTTTTAAACTGTGAAAGTTCAATTAATTAGGAAGTTCCTTGTTTTTTACATTATCTTCAAAAAGCTTGCTTACCTTTTCCTTTTCAAAATTCAAAACAGTCCATTCCTTATTTAACACCATTTTTTCCTTTTGAATTTTAATTAAAAGTGAATTTTGCTTTTCCTTGGACCACTGCCAATCTATAATTTCACTCCATTTAGTAAAATTATAATAGGAATTACTATAAAAGCTTTTCTGTCCTATCCCCTTAGAAGTTATAATTTTCGTTTTACTAAAATCATATATACTTAAAAGAAAATACATTACTATAAGCATTCCTAATACCGAAAAATTATTTTTTATAAAAACATAGACAAAATAAATACATATACCAATAAGTAATGCTGCTAAAAAATTTCTTTTAAACATATCCATATTCAATTTAAGCAGCATATCACCATAGTTATTTTGTCTGCTTCTTCCTTTAATAAAAGATAAATAAAATTGAATGATAGATGCAAAAATTAAAGCTATTGTTAAAATGTTTTCAAACTTCAAATGTATACCTCCTTTATAGTTACATATTACTTATTATAATACACAGTAAATATTTTTTCATTATAATTTGAAAAAGGATGTAACATTTATTAGAAGCCAACCTTTATTGTATAATAGCGCATATTGTTTCTATCTTTTATAATCAATTTCATTATACTCCAAGGGCATCAATACTACATTACTGTTGTATTCAGTTGATTTAATATTGGCATTATCCTTAAAACATGATGGTAATATCAGTACATATCGCGCAATATTGTACGATGAGACTTTTTATTTGCTATCTAATTTACTATTTTTTAATGTGAATTAATTCCTCCATAAAAATCGCTATCTTCCGTAATTCCATGATGCTTTTTACGTAAATCTTCCACGCTTTCACCAGAACTTTGTTCAATTGAAGTTACCAATCTATCCATCAACATAGAAAGCTGCCTTATTTCCACTTCCGACAAACCAGAAAATATATTTTCTACTAGCTCCATCCTTGCCTGCATAACTTCCTTTGTAACCCTACGCCCTTCTTCTGTAATATAAATATTTGAAACTCGCTTATCCTTTTCATTTACACGCTTTTCCACATAACCATTTTGCTGTAACTTGTTAACTAGTTCTCCAAGAGAAGCTGCCCTTATTTGCAGCCTAGCACTTAGTTCCTTTTGAGTTAAGCCATCTTCCATCAGCAGCAGTCCTAATAGGTGTGCCTGTGCTCTACTAGCCAATATCTCCTTTGACTTAAAATTTGAATTATGTTGTTGCCTATTAACCAAATTGGTAAAATAATTTATTTGTTGCAGCACTTTTTCTGATAACATATTGTACATAGCAGTCTCCTCCTTTATTTTCATCAAGGCACCCTATTATTATAATATATTTATCATTCCATTGTAAAAGGTTTGTTTACACAGCACATTCCTCCATAAACTGACTATAGTAAATATCAGCATAAACACCACCAGCTGCTAATAGCTCTTCGTGTTTGCCCATTTCGGCAATAGCTCCGTCTTTCATTACAACAATATTATCTGCATTATAAATTGTGGATAAACGGTGTGCAACAACAAAACTTGTACGATTTATAAGCAGCTTCTTCATTGCTGTTTGAATTAAAGCCTCTGTTCTACTATCAACATTTGAAGTTGCCTCATCCAAAACCAAAATCTTGGGATCTGCTACAAAGGCCCTTGCTATTGTAATCAATTGCCGCTGTCCTTCAGAAATATTGCTGGCTTCCTCATTTAGTATAGTATCATAACCATCTGGTAATTTATGAACAAACTCATCAACATGGGATGCTTTTGCTGCAGCAATAATCTCATCTTTACTAGCATTTTCATTACCATACCGAATGTTTTCATAAATTGTTCCTGAAAACAACCATGTATCCTGTAGTACCATACCAATATTAGCATGAAGCCCTGAACGGTCCATATTTCTAATATCTACTCCATCAATTCTTATATTACCGACCTGAATTTCGTAAAATCTCTCAAGCAAATTTATTAATGTAGATTTTCCTGCCCCTGTACGACCCACAATTGCGACCATTTGACCTGACCTAACTTCTAAAGAAAAATCTTTCATCAGCATATCTCTACTATATCCAAAGGAGACTTTATCAAAATCAATTTTTACATTTTCTTTACAGTTATCAGGAATTTTGTTCTTCTTATATTCCATATCAATTTCATCTAAAACATTAAAAACTCGTTCCGCAGATGCAATTGTACTTAGAATTCCATTCCATATATTTGAGAACTGGCTAATTGGTTGTGAGAATTGAGTGGAATATTGAAGAAAAGCCTGCATATCACCAATGGTAATAGAATTGTTTGTAACTTTAATGGCACCAAAAACTGCAATTAGAATATAACCTATATTCTTGAGCAGCATCATGTTAGGCATCATAGAACCACCCCAAAATCTTGCTCTCCAGCCTGACTCATACATATTTGAATTATATGATTCAAACTTCTTTATTGCGTCTTTTTCGCCATTAAAGCTTTTTACCACCATATGACCCTGGTAAGTTTCTTCAATGATACCATTTAAGTTTCCTTGCAATTTCATATATTCTCTAAAGTTTTTTTGTGCAATGGGACTAAAAATTTTTACTATAAAAAGACTTCCTGGAATTATAACACAAGCTATAAAGGTTAACTGCCAGCTGATAGTCAGCATAATAGCTAATATGCCTACAAAAGTAATAACACCTGAAATAAGCTGAGTTAAACTTTGCTGCAGTGTAGTCGCAATATTATCTATGTCATTGACGGCAATGGACATCAAGTTTCCATTAGAATTCTTATCAAAATAGGATACTGGTAAAGTATTTATCTTTTTTTTCAATTCCTTCCTAAGTGCCTTTGTTGTTTTTTGCGACACACATGTCATAATCCACTGCTGCAAGAAAGCTAAAATATTTACGCCTACATATAAAACAGCTGCAAACAATAAAATTAATTTTAATTTATTAAAATCAATAGCAGCACCTTTTTCTGTAACTCCTTTAAATATTTCTGTAGTTGCCCTACCTAATAGCTTTGGTGTCTGAATCTGCATGAAAGTTCCTAACGCTGAAGCAATCAAGACCACTGCAATAAGTAATGTACTGTTTTTCATATAATACATAAGCCTCTTAATAGATTTACCCATATCCTTAGGTTTCTCTACTAATCTTCTCCCATTTCTCATTCCACCTATCTTAATCTCTCCCTTGGGATTCGTTTCTATCTCCTTATTCCTCATGCTAAATCCTCCTTTTCAAATTGTGAGGCTATAATTTCTCGATATACTTTATTTGTATTCTTAAGGTACTCATGACTTCCTAATCCAACTATTTTACCTTCACTTAATACTGCTATTAGGTCAGCATTCATAACTGTGCTTATTCTTTGTGCAACAATTACTGTAATCTTATCAGCCATTTGTTTACGTATGGCCGCTCTGATTTTAGAATCTGTCTTAAAATCCAAAGCAGATAAGGAATCATCAAATATATAAATATCTGCCTTTTTGAGTAGTGACCTTGCAATGCATAATCTTTGCTTTTGACCACCTGAAAAGTTTCCTCCATTTTTTTCAACATTGCTATCCAAACCCTTATCCATTCTTTCTACAAACTCAGCCCCTTGTGCTAAAAAAAGTGCTTCTAATATTTCACAATCCGCTGCATTTGAATTTCCCAGCTTCATATTATCTCGAAGACTACCAAAGAAGAGAGTTGATTTTTGTGGAACAAGACTTACTATTTTATGAAGGCTTTCCTTAGGTATATTGCGAACATCAACTTCATTTATTAAAACAGCTCCATGTGAAACATCATAAAACCTAGATATTAAATTTGTAAGAGTTGATTTTCCTGAACCTGTACTACCTATAATTGCAAGAGTCTGTCCTTGTTTAATAGATAAATTAATTCCTTCAAGAGCATTTTGCTTGGCACCTTCAAATCGGAAACCAACATCCTTAAACTGCAGGGATATTTTGGAACCTTTATTTAAAAATAAATCATTGTCTTCTGGATAATCAATGGAATTATGCATTTCTAGGACTTCATCGATTCTTTTAGCTGACGTTTGGCCACGAGGAATAGAGGCAACAACATTTATTAACATAGTAAGACTCATTAAAATTTGTGTTGAATAAGTAATAACAGCTAAAATTGTTCCAACTTTAACACTACCATGATCTGCATAATGTCCTCCAATCCAAATTATTGCTATTCCTACAAGGCTCATTATAAGAGTTACTACAGGAAGTAAAGTTCCAACCAATGTATTCACTTTTATAGATAGAGCTGTGTACTCGTCATTGTTTTTCTCATATCTGTCGTACTCCCATTTTTCTTTATTGAAAGCATGAATTACTTTAATACCTGTCAGCCCTTCTCTGAAAATTAAATTAAGAGCATCAATTTTCTTTTGAAGTTTTTCAAATAGTGGAGTTGAAAAATATAGAACCCCAAAGTAAATAGCAATGATAATAGGAATTGCAATTATAAATATATTCGATAAGCTTGGACTTAATCTATAAGTCATTATGATACCCCCAAATAAATAAATAGGAGCCATAGTTAAAAATTTCAACACCATTTCTACTAGATTCTGTACTTGTGTAACATCATTTGTATTTCGGGTTATAAGTGAGGCTGTTCCGATTTTATCAAATTCATGATTACTAAAGTTTTGTACCTTTTGAAAAATATCACTGCGCAATTCTTTTCCTAGTTTATAAGATAACCTTGAAGAAATATAAGTATTTATCTCTGCTGAGAGAAGACCCACAATTGAGACTAAAATCATAATTTCTCCTTGAGAGAATATATATGAAATCTTCCCTGCAATAATGCCGTTATTAACTATATCTGCTGTTAGATTAGGTAGATAGAGATCACAAAGAACTTGTAAGACTAAAAAAGCAATTGCTACGGTAAGGCTGATTTTAGACATCCGTTTAAATATTTTTAGCAAAATTTTTTCCTCCTTTAAATATCTATAGCAATGTTATTATTCCCTTGGTGCCATCTACACGTATTTTTTGTCCATCCTTCAATATATTTGTTATATTATCAATTGCTACAACACATGGTATTCCATATTCTCTGGAGACAATTGCAGCATGCGAACCTGCACTTCCTATTTCAGTGACTGCTGCAGATGCCACCTTAAAGAGCGGGGTCCATACTGGCGCAGTATACGGTGATACCAATATATCGCCTTTTTTTAGCTTATTGAATTCAGAAGGATTCCTTACTATACACACAGATCCTTCATATACACCGCGGCTTGCAGCGCTGCCTTTAATTAAATTAGGGTCATCTATAAAATTTTCTTTGTCTTTGCTTTTTGTTTCAAATTTTGGAATTGAACCGGTAGCTATCATCCAATGTATTCCTTTTTCATGAGCAGCATAAACCTTTGAAAAGGCTTTTTTCCTTTTCTCTATCTTTTCTTTAATATCTAATCTTCCTTCTGCTACAGAACCCATCTCTTCAAGAAAAATAAAGAATACATCTTCAGTTTCATTTATTAAAGATTTTTTAACTAGAAGCTTTCCAAATTTTAAAGCCAATCTACGCAAGCAAGCTACAAGCTTTTCTAAGAAAAATAGGCTTTCTTCTCTTGTTATTACTGCATTTCTAGCTTTTTCAAGAGCTCTTAAAAATTTACGATACTTACTTGGCTTCATCATATCTTTAATCTGTTGTTTTGCAGTTTCATAATCCTCTTTCTGCTTTTTGAATCTTTTCTCTGAATTTAGCAAATCTGTATCACAAAGCAGTGCATCAATAAGCTTATGAACACTTTCTGGATTTTCGCGCCATGTAGGCGATCCAACTATAGGCCCCATGCTTACAGAAGGTCTGTCTCCATATTCTTCTATAAACTTATCAAACTCCTCTTTAAAAATTTTACTATTCTTTCCATGTACAGCCGCCGCCTGAGCTACTTTTACCATGGCATCATTTTGAAGTGCAGTTCTGAAAGGCAATGCTCTCATAAGGCTTTCATTGAACTCTGCAGCTTTTTCCTTTCCCACAGTTTTTTTGACTAGATGCTCAAACTTTAAAACAGATATTGATCCAGGAATTAAAGTGGAAGCAAATCTTTTATAAAAAAGTTTACCAAATTCCTCCATAGCTTGTTCCATAAGCTTTACGTATTTTACAGGGTCATTTGTATTTTTGCTCTCCTTATCTATTTTTCCAATCCATGTAGTCATTTCCTCTGAAACAGGCTGCCATAAGTCTTTAGACTCCTTTGATGCATATTTAATTAGATATTTTGGAAGTTTCCATAGTACTGCAGGGGATGGACTTGAATCATGATAGCTTAATGCAACACACCCATTTTCTCTTTCTACTGGTCTATTTTCGTCTTTGGGAAGTTTAAACCCTATATTATGAAAGAAAGCATTTACACCCTGATAGGAATACTTGATGTAAGCAAAATCTAATGGAGTTGGCGGTTCAGAACAATGCTCCATCACACTTTGAAGTCCAGAGGGAACTTTTTTACCTTGATAAATTATCTTATCATTAGGCCCTAGGATATTTAAATCCTCATTATCTGATATATCTGTAGTAATTGGTCTAGCCTGAAGCAGATATATTTTACCCTGTGAAAGAGCCCATTCTGTATCTTGTGGACTACCATAATATTTTTCCACAAGATTAGCCAATTTTGTGAGCTGCATAAGTTCATTTTCTCCAAGACAGTATGATTTCTGTTTTTCCTCAGGAACATTTTTTGTAATAGTTCCTTTTTTAATCAGCTTGATACTAAGCTTTTTAGAACCAAGAGTCTTTTCTTTAATGTTTCCCTCTTTGGTAAGAACGAAGGTATCTGGAGTTACCAAACCACTGACAACCGACTCTCCAAGTCCATATGAAGCACTAATCAGTATTTCACTTTTGCTTCCATTTACAGGATTTGCAGTAAACATTACTCCAGCAGCCTCAGAAGCTATCATAGCTTGAACTACAACTGCAAGATCAACCTTTAGATGATCAAAACCCATGCTTACTCTATAGGATATTGCCTGGGAGGACCATAAGCTTGCCCAGCATTTTTTCACATGTTTAAACATGTCCTCTTTCCCAGAAACCCCTAGAAAAGTTTCGTGTTGTCCTGCAAAGGACGCCGATGGTAAGTCTTCTGCTGTTGCACTTGATCGTACTGCAACCAATAGTTGTTTTGTATCCAAACTCATTTGTTTTGAGAAATTTTCAAAAGCTGTGTCCAATTCCTCTTGTACCATAACAGGCATTGGTGCCTCTTCAATCCACGATGAAATACACTTACTTACTTCTGATATCCTATCAATATCCTGTTCCTTAAGATTATCTATGCTTTTTTCTATACGTTCCTTAAGTCCTGAAGCTTCAAGATGAGCACGATATGCACTTGTTGTAACTACAAAGCCTGGTGGAACTGGAAGTCCTGCATTTATAAGAACACCAAGATTGGCACCTTTGCCACCTGCTTGAGGTAAAGAATCTTTATTTAATTCGTTTAACATCTTTGTATAATTTAACATTAATATTCTTCCTTTCCTATCTATAATCAATCTATCTCATGTAACAATTAAAACTTTGTCTATGTGTCTTCGAAATCTTTTAATTTTTCAAAATCACTTAATATACTATGAACTTAAGTGTTTCTACGTTTGTTAAGGTACCTTACTATTTTAGTATATACACTAATGTTTTTATTGTCAATAAGAAAATAAGGTACCTTAGTTTTTGATGAAAATTATAAATTTAACGATCTTTTATTTGTCGAATTTTGTTTATACGACATATAAATCCCTTTTCATTTTTGATTTTTGTATAATTTAATACTTTTCTTGAAAAATTTTATATAGTTTTTTTTCAAAAATCCCTTTATTTTTTAAAAAAGTTTGATATAATTTAAACATGTAGAAAAAAATTGTACATTCAGAGGGGGTATACCTTAGTGTGTTGTGATAATTTAGAAAAACAATATTTTAACGAACTCGAACAATTCATAGATAATCTTGAAGAAAAAAAAGGATCATTAATTTCAGTTCTCCATAAAGCACAAAATCTATTTGGATATTTATCAAAAGACGTACAAAAATTTGTAGCAAAAAAACTAGATATACCTGTTTCCAAGGTTAATGGTGTTGTTACATTTTATTCTTATTTTACCGAAGAACCAACTGGAAAATACGTTATAAATATATGTATGGGAACTGCATGCTTTGTTAAAGGCTCAGGAGATGTGCTTGAAGCATTTGAAAAGAAATTAAACATTAAAGTTGGCGAAACCACATCAGATGGAAAATTTACTATCCAAGTTTTAAGATGTGTAGGTGCTTGTGGACTTGCTCCTGTAGTAACTGTTAACGATAAGGTTTACGGTCACTTTACTAAACAAATGGTAGATAAAATTTTAGATGAATATAAGGAATAGGGGGAAGGGACATTGAATAAAATCAATTCTTATGAAGAACTCCAAAAAGCATGCTTGAATTATTCAGAAAATTTAAAAATAAGAGAATCATCTGAAGAAGAAGAAGCTGCTGTTGAAAATAAAAGATGTAAACGTTACGTTACTGTTTGTGGAGGAACAGGCTGTAAATCTGCAGAAGGTGATGTGATTGTATCCAATTTAAAAGCAGAAGTTGAAAAAGCTGGTCTTTCAGAAGAAGTTACTGTTGAAATTGCAGGATGCTTTGGTTTCTGTGAAAAAGGACCTATTGTTAAGATAAGCCCTGACAATGTATTTTATGTTCATGTTACACCTGAAGATACTTACGATATAGTTAATGAACATTTATTAAAAGGAAAAATACTAGAAAATCTTTTATATGAAGAACCATCTGTAAAAGAAAAAGTAAAAAGACAGGATGAAATGTCCTTTTATAAAAAACAGCACAGAATTGCACTTAGAAACTGTGGATTTATAAATCCTGAAGATATAACTGAAAGCATTGCAACTAAAGGATATTTAGCTCTTGGAAAATGTATTACAGAAATGAGCTCTGATGATGTTATAAAATTAATCATGGATTCAGGCTTAAGAGGTAGAGGAGGCGGTGGTTTCCCTACAGGTAAAAAATGGTCTTTTGCTAAAGCATATGATGCTGATCAAAAATATATAATTTGTAATGCTGATGAAGGAGATCCTGGTGCATTTATGGATCGTTCCATATTAGAAGGTGACCCTCACAGTGTATTAGAAGCTATGGCTATTGCAGGATATGCTATAGGTGCTTCAAAGGGAGTTATATATATAAGAGCAGAGTATCCTCTTGCAGTTAGCAGACTTAAAACAGCTATTGACCAAGCTCTTGAATGCGGCGTTTTAGGTAATAATATTTTAGGGACAGAATTCAGCTTCAATATAGATATAAGATATGGAGCTGGTGCTTTCGTATGTGGTGAAGAAACAGCTTTAATTCATTCTGTAGAAGGCTGCCGTGGTGAACCTACAAACAAACCACCATTCCCTGCTGAAAGCGGGCTTTGGGATAAGCCAACTTGCGTAAACAACGTTGAAACCTTGGCAAATATTCCAGCTATAATAAATAATGGTGCTGAGTGGTACAGTTCTATAGGTACTGCAACTTCTAAAGGAACAAAGGTTTTTGCACTAGCTGGTAAGATAAATAATGTAGGTCTTGTAGAAGTTCCTATGGGTACAACTTTAAGAGAAATAATTTATGACATAGGCGGCGGCATTAAAAATGGACGTAAATTTAAAGCAGTACAAACTGGAGGACCTTCTGGCGGATGTATACCTGCTTCAAATTTAGATATTCCTATAGATTATGAATCCTTAACCTCCATAGGCTCTATGATGGGTTCTGGTGGAATGATTGTTATGGATGAAGATAACTGTATGGTTGATATAGCTAAATTCTACTTAGAATTTACTGTAGAAGAATCCTGTGGAAAATGCACACCTTGCAGAATTGGAAATAAACGTTTATTAGAAATATTGACAAAGATATCCAATGGACAAGGTACTGAAGATGACTTAGAAAAGTTAAAAGAGTTAGCACAAACTATAAAAGATACTTCTCTTTGTGGTCTTGGACAAACTGCACCTAACCCTATATTAAGTACAATGAAATACTTTGCTGACGAATATGAAGCTCACGTAAAAGAAAAATCTTGTCCAGCAGGTGTTTGTAAGAACTTACTTAGATATGAAATTACAGATAAATGTATTGGATGTACTAAGTGCTTAAGAAACTGTCCTGTAAATTGTATTAATGGAAAGGTTAAACAAGTTCACACTATAGATCAAAGCAAGTGTGTAAAATGTGGAGCATGCTTCAGTGGATGTCCTGTAGATGCTATCGTAAAAAAATAATTGTGCAAAAATTTTGAGAAAGAGGTGGAAGTTTTGAGTTTGATTACTCTTACTATAAATAATAAACAAGTGCAAGTGGAAAAAGGCGCTACTATACTACAAGCTGCAAAACTGCTTGAAATAGAAATACCTACTTTGTGCCATTTAAAACTTCACGACGGATTTGAAAACAAGCCTGGTTCCTGTAGAGTTTGTGTAGTAGAAGTAGAAGGTAGAAGAAATCTTGCCCCTGCATGTACTACTCCTGTAACTGAGGGTATGGTAGTAAAAACTAATTCCATAAAAGCAATAAAGGCTCGTAGAAATGTAGTAGAACTTATTCTTTCAGACCATCCACAAAACTGCTTGCTTTGTGAAAAAAGCACTAATTGTGAACTTCAAGCTTTAGCAGCTGATATGGGAATACATGAAATTAAGTATAAAGGTGAAATGTCAACTTATGCAAAGGATACTTCTAGTCCTTCCATAGTTCGTGATTTAGATAAATGTATACTATGTAGAAGATGTGAAACTGTATGCAGCGAAATTCAAACTGTTTCTGCATTATCTGCAGTAAGCAGAGGTTTTGACACTGTTATATCTCCTGCTTTTGGTACTGCAATGGTAGAAACAAACTGTACCTTCTGTGGGCAATGTGTGGCAGTGTGTCCAACAGGTGCTTTAGCAGAAGTTAATAACACAACTAAGGTTTGGGATGCATTAAACACTGAAGGTAAGCTTGTTATAGTACAAACTGCACCAGCTGTAAGAGCAGCTCTTGGAGAAGAATTTGGTTTAGGACTTGGAAAACCAGTTACAGGTAAAATGGTTGCAGCACTTCGTTCTTTAGGCTTTGATAAAGTTTTCGATACAGATTTTGCTGCTGATTTAACTATAATGGAAGAAGCAACAGAGCTTATGGAGAGAATCACAAACGGAGGCAAGCTTCCAATGTTTACAAGCTGCTGTCCTGGATGGATAAACTTCATTGAACATGAATTTAGTGATTTACTTGATTCTCCATCTAGCTGTAAGTCACCTCAACAAATGTTTGGTGCTGTAGCTAAAACTTATTTTGCTGAAAAAATGAATGTAGACCCTAAGGACATCATATTGGTCTCAGTTATGCCTTGCCTTGCTAAGAAATATGAAGCTGCAAGACCTGAAATGAATAGTGATGTGGATATTGTTATAAGTACTAGAGAACTTGCAAAAATGATCAAAGAAGCAGGAATAAATTTTGCACAGCTTCAAGATGAAGATTTTGACAATCTCCTTGGTGAATCCACTGGTGCCGCTGTTATATTTGGAGTAACAGGTGGTGTTATGGAAGCTGCTCTTCGTACAGCTTATGAATGGATTACTGGAGAAAAGCTAGATAATGTAGATTTTGAAGTTGTTCGTGGTTTAGATGGAATAAAAGAAGCTTCAATAAAAATAAAAGACATGGAAGTAAAAGCTGCTATTGCAAGCGGTCTTGGAAATGCGCGTAAACTTCTAAATAAGATTAGAGAAGGAAACGCCGATTATCAAATAATCGAAATAATGGCTTGTCCTGGTGGATGTATTGATGGCGGTGGTCAACCATATATCCATGGAAAATACGAAATTTTAAAAGATAGAATGAATGCTTTATATGAAGAAGATAAAAATAAAACTTTAAGAAAATCTCATGAAAATCCAGCTATAATTAAGCTGTATGATGAATTCTTAGGTAAACCAAATAGTGAAAAAGCGCACAAATTGCTTCATACTAAATATACTAATAAAGAGTGCTAAAATATTAAATTGCTACCCCAAACCCTAAAGATTTATATAAAAGATAAGGATACATTAAATTCCCCAATTTAATGTATCCTTGCTTTTTTGTCTTAAATTATCTATTTACTTCACATCTTAAAACGCTATATAATGCAAATACAAAAGAACTATAATTAAAAAGTAAAATATCAATATCATATAGAAATCAAAAGGATAAATCACATATTTATGGCAAGAAGAATAGCCTATTAATAAAGTGTTTTTATTAATGGAGGTATTTGCATGGAATATTATGTTCTAGTAGAACCAAATGTAAAGATTTATGTACAAGACCTTAATCCAGAGGGCAAGAAAACAATTTTATTTCTACATGGTTGGCCTGGAAGTCATAAGCTGTTTGAATATCAGTTTGATAAGCTTCCTAAGATGGGCTTCAGATGCATAGGAATAGATACTAGAGGATTTGGCAATTCAGATAAACCCTATGGAGGTTACGACTACAATAGGTTGTCAGACGATGTTAGGTGTGTGGTTAATGCATTAAATTTAAATGATTTTACACTAGCAGGACATTCAACTGGTGGAGCTATAGCTATTCGATACATGTCTCGTTATAAAGGATATGGAGTATCTAAGCTTGCTCTTTTTGCCGCAGCAGCTCCTAGTCTTATCAAACGCCCAAATTTCCCATATGGTTTAGAAATGGAGACCATAACTAAAATTATTGAAGGAACATACACAGATCGTCCTAAAATGCTCAGTGATTTCGGTGATATTTTTTTCTTTAAACATATAACCAAATCATTCTCTGATTGGTTCTTTCAATTAGGTTTACAGGCAGCAGGTTGGGCAACTGCAGCCATTGCAAATACTTGGATAAAGGAAGTACTATTTTCTGACCTATCAGCAATAAATGTTCCAACCTTAATTATTCATGGCATTCATGACAAAGTCGTTCCATTTTCACTAGCTAAAATACAAAACCAAAACATTAAAAATTCAAAACTTGTGCCATTTGAATTCAGCGGTCATGGGTCGTTCTATGATGAACAAGATAAGTTTAACGAAGAATTAATGAAATTTATTGAAGAATGAAGTTTGAAAGAATCACTGTTTTATTAGAAAATGCATAAAAATAGCCGGTTAATACCGGCTAAAAAGATTCCTCTATAGTATAAATAAAATTATAATTTTTAAATTCAAATTTATAAAGAACATTAACGTATGAAATTTGTCCAATCAGATTTTTGTGTTTCAGGAATGTTAATACCATGTTTCTTGCCAAGTTCAATACATTTAAGAAGCCATGCCATGTTCTTTCCAATGTTACGCATAGTTTGCAATCCTTCCAAATCCTTCTTAACATCTTCAGGTGTAGATCCATGCACCATATTCCAATAAGTAGATGATACAACTGGCATTTCTGCAATAGTAAAATACTTGTTAAGTACATCTATAGATGCTGTAGTTCCAGCACGTCTTGCTGATGCAATGGCAGCAGCCGGTTTGTGTCTAAATACATTTGAACCCGCATAAAACAATCTATCTAAAACAGATAACAAACGTCCACTAGGATGTGCATAATAAACAGGTGTACCAAATATGAAACCATCTGCATTTTCTGCCTTTTTCAATAACTCATTGATGCTATCATCATTAAATACACAAGCATTGTGTAAATCTCCACACTTATTGCAGCCAATACAATCGCGAATTGGTTGATTACCAATATTCACAATCTCACATTCAATTTGTTGTTCTTTCAAAACTTTTGTAATTTCTGCTAATGCTGTATAAGTACATCCATTAGTTCTTGAACTACCATTTAATAATAAAACCTTCATTTTTATTTTTCCTCCTTATTCTATATGCTCATACTATCAGTGAAGAATAGTATATTGCTGTATAATTATATTTTCCATGTTGAAATAGCCATATTCTAAGTGAATTGACATTCCTTCTTGCCTCAACTATAATTATATCGTAAATAAGCAACTTAGCAATAATGCACTTTTTTGTTATATAATATACTTTTAGTTACATACTATACTTTTTGATAGTAAGGAGATTTAATATGGATAGAGCAAAATTAGAAAGTTATCACTGTACAGTAGAAGCCGCAATGGATATTGTTGGTGGGAAGTATAAAGCCATTATAATATATGAACTCATTGATAAGACGCTGCGATATAATGAAATACAAAAACGTATTCCACAAGCAACCCCAAGAATGCTCAGTCACCAGTTGAAGGAATTGGAAAGTGATTGCATTATCAATCGCGTTCTTTATCCTGTAGTTCCACCTAAGACAGAATACTCACTTACCGAGCTGGGCAATACATTTGTTCCTATAGTAAAACTACTTTGTAAGTGGGGAGAAGACTATTTTAAATTAAATGATGTACCAATACCTTGTAATAAATCAGAATAAACTAAAAAGTTGTGCAGGCAATATATCAAATAATACTTTAACAAAGAATACGGCTAATACAGTTATAATAATAGGTCGTACTATTCTTGTCCCACTTTTGGTAAAATAACCAGCACCAATGTAATTTCCTGCAATACTGAACAAACCTGCAACTAATCCTAAAATAAGGAGTACCTTCCCATTTATCATAAAGGTGATTAATGCTGCCACATTTGAGGATAAATTAATAGCTTTTGTGGTTCCTGTTGATAAATTTAAACCCAAATGTGCAATACCTGTAAGTAACAACAATAAAAATGTTCCTGCACCAGGTCCATAAAACCCATCATACATTCCTATAAAAAATGCTATAAGCATACAAATTAAATAGGTTTTAAAAGTTGATAATGTTTTAATGTTTTCACTGGCTTCAAAATTACGTTTCCGGAAAACATAAAAAGCAGTAATTGGTAATATAGCTAACATCAAAATTTTAAAATAGAAATCATTAATTTTTAAAGCAATCTCAGCACCAATTGATGATCCCATTAACGCACAAACAGCGCTGCAGGCTGCCAATTTCAATTTTATATAGCCATTTTTAGCATAGCGATATGTAGCTATAGTTGTTCCCATGCTTGAACTCAATTTATTTGTACCAATAGCAAAATGAACTGGAATTCCAGAAATCATGAAGGCTGGAATAGATATAAGCCCTCCACCGCCTGCAATTGCATCCACAAAACCAGCCAAAAAAACCAATGGACATACGATAATATACTCAATCATTTTCAATCTCCTTGTAAGCTTTATTGATGAGTTGATATTATCATTATTTTATTATATAATCAAATTTATATATTTTACTATATATATAAATTTAATTTATACTGAGGTGATAAAATTGTTTCAAAATATGAATTATGTTTATGAAGTATACAAGTCTGGAAGCTTCTCAAAGGCAGCAGAAAACTTGCATATGACACAGCCAGCCTTGAGTATTGCAATTCGTAAATTGGAACAGGAAATTGGTCAACCTTTATTTGAACGAAGAACATCCCCACTAAAATTAACAGCCGCGGGACACATATACATAGATAAGGTGGAAAAAATTGTATCCATAGAACAAGAATGTGCTGACTGCTTTGAAAACTTAAATGAAGTTAAAGTTGGAAAAATTACAATTGGTGGTGCTATCATATCTATGACCTATTTGCTTCCTGAACTTATTGTTGAATTTTCAAATCAGTATCCAGGAATAGAAATTGCTGCAAAGGAAGCATCTCTTCCTGTACTTAAAAATATGCTGACAAATGGTATCATTGACTTAATTTTAGATACTGATTGGTTTGAAGAAGAAATCTTCCAATCTGTTCCTTTATTTGAAAACCAAATTTTACTGGGTATACCGTTGAATCTTCCTGTAGATACAAAAGTTTTTGCTTGCGGAATGACATCTGAGGAAATCAGAAAAAATAAGCATCTTTCTGAAAAACAGCCTGTTATTGGTCTATACGGTATGGAAAATTTGCCATTCCTATTGCTAGAGCCCACAAATGAAATTTTTGGAAGATCAAAAGCTATTTTTGATTATTACCACATTAACCCATTAGTAAAGATGTCCTTTAATCAACAAATGACTTCCTTTGAGTTTGCTTCAAAAGGACTTGGAGCTGTTTTCATTTCCGATACCCTTATAAAATGTTCCCCTGATGCAGAAAATCTTCGTTTTTACAAATTGAAATGTCCTATGCCAAAACGTGGAGTTGCTATTGCTTATAATAAAAAGAGATATGTTACTAAAGCCACTAAGTGTTTTATTGATTACACTGCAGAGTTTTATAAAAATAAACTTACTCCTTGAGCTTGCTGAAAAATGTATAAAAAGGGAGCTGCTTAACTGATCAATTTATCTACAATATGGTGTTTTATAAATTAAAAACTAACACGACATATTGTAGTATCTATTCTTAGTGTTGCAGCTCCAAAAAGATTATTTTCTGTAACTATATTGACGCCTATTTACTTTTAATATATTCAATATACTTATCTCCCCAAATTCTAAACTCTTTTAACACTGGTCTAAATGCTTTTCCCAAATCAGTTAACGAATACTCCACTTTAGGTGGAATTTCCGAATAAACGTGCCGGCTAACCAGTCCAAAATCCTCCAACATCCTCAATTGCTTTGTTAGTGTAGCCTGTGTGATATCCTCCATTGTTCTTTGTAGTTCTCCATAACGCAGTGGTCCTTCATTTAAATGATACATAATTAAAATTGACCATTTTCCTGAAAACACTTTTTGTGCTGTAAAATATGGACATTTTCCAAAAAGACTATTGGTATTCTCCATTATATTTCCTCCTATAGTATCTTTTATATACTTACATTACTTAAAAATCGTACTTGTTATTTTTGTTGTACGTGATATTATTATTGCATGATCAATTTTAACATACATATATGGGAGGAGCAATAACTATGAAAAAAGCATTAGAATTTTTAAAAGAAAGTGGTACTTTTTACCTAGCAACTAACGAAGGAGATCAACCAAGAGTAAGACCTTTTGGTGCTGTATTTGAATATGAAGGGAAACTATATATTGTCTCAAATAATACAAAAAAATGTTTCAAACAAATGATGGAAAATCCTAAGGTTGAAATCAGTGCTATGAACAAAAAAGGTCAATGGATTCGTATTACTGGAGAAATTGCAAATGATGATAGACGTGAAGTAAAAGAATTAGCACTTGAAGCTGTTCCATCTTTAAAATCCATGTACAGCGTTGATGATGGAATTTTTGCAGTATTGTACTTTACTAAAGGAACAGCTACTATTTCTTCTTTCACTGCTGAACCTGAAACATTTTTACTATAATCCTAACTAAATTTCTTGGTACGGCAAACCATTTATTAAAGACTTAACTTTAGCATTTTAAGCATAATGCGGCACAACTTTTCAGAGGACAGAAGACAATTGACAGAGGACATTGAAGGATGATTTTTCTCCGCTGCACTACGAAAAATCTTTAATTAAATTTATTATGACTCGTTTCACTAAAGTGAAACATTGCTGATTTATATAAATTTAAAAATTCTTTTGCGTCAGCAAAAAATCAACCTTCACTGTCCTCTGTACTCTGTCAATTGTCCTCTGAAAAGTTGTGTCTCAATCTGCTTATTATATTAAGTTAAATTTATTCATGTGCAAGAATTCATTTAGAAATATATATTCTTACATTTTTCTTTCAGCCTTAACACTGCGGACTAAACTGTTGGCAGCCAATTTTCCAGTGAATAGAGCTCCTTGCATCCAACCATGGGTTGCAGAAGCATGTTCTCCTGCAAAGAACACCCTATTATCATATTCTGGTTTTAAAATATTATGTGAAAAAATTCTTTTTTGTTCTGGTGTAAAAAATGCTACAGCTCCTCTAAACCATTCTTCATTATTCCAATGAATAAATTTTGACTGTGTTACTATGGAATCTAGATAATTTCTAGGAAGTCCATGAACTTGCTCAACCTGTCTTTTAACTTGCTTAAAGTGTGCATCTCCCCTTATACTTCCTATATGTGTAGCATATTTGTTTAAATTGTATGAACCTATTAATACTCCTGGTTCATTTGGGTTAGCTCCAGTCATGACATGATCTGAAGGATATAATATATTTGTTATAGATAGGTCAGTATTAGACACGCCACCTACAATCCTTCCATAATCCGCATTTTCTTCCCAAAAACGCTTTTTACATAACAGTAGTGTTCTATGTCCATCCACATAATTTATTTCTCTTATTGCCTGCATTTTTCTATTACTAAAGAAAGGTGCAATATCCATAGTTGAAAGTGTTGTAAATGGGATGGCACAAATAACATAGTCAAATCCTTCTGTGTTTTCTCCTTTAATATTATTATCTTTGTATCTCAATATAACCTCTTTTTCATTTTCAACCTTATATATTCCCAATACCTGACTGCCACCTTTCCAGGTCACTTTTCCCAGCTCATTCTGAGGAATTCTATATTCTTTAGGTACTTTAGATGTTAGAGACTTGTAAAATGCAATTGGCAAGTTTACATTGCCGCCAGCAACTCTGTAAAGATAAGAAAAATTTTCTGGATAATCCTCCTGCAATACTTCATTATAGGATAAATCAATTAGTGCACCTGTAAATGCATCAACGCTTGCTATCATATCTATAGCATCAGGACTAAGACCCAGCATTTCAAAATTTTGACGGATGCTAATATTAAGTAAAGTATTATAACTTGGATTATATTTAGGAAGAATTTTTAAAATTTCAGCTCTTATTTCTGGACGCAGATTATTCATAAAAAAATGCACTGCATATTCATAAAGCCTGGTCCAAGTTGTATTTTTTTCTCTTTTACTTAAATTATATTTTGGATAAATTTTTTCTTCAATGCTTTTAGGATTTTTTCTAGCTCTTGTTTCTTGTACATATACAAAGTTATTAGAATTGTTTTGAATAAATGGCTGAGTAGCAAGTCCAAAAAGATTAATATAATGCCAAGTGGTTTCATGTGCCACTGGAATTCTAATTGGACCAAGTTCCCCATAAAACTTTTTATCTTCATCAAAATAATAAGTATATACTCTTCCACCCACTCTATCTTTTAGGGCATCAAACACTGTTATGTCAAACCCAAGTTTTCTAAGTTCAAAAGCTGCTGACATGCTAGCAAGACCTCCACCTATAATACCTACCTTAACTTTTCTAAATTCACCTGGATATGCATAATTTAAAATATCTGGTGGAGGACCTAAAAGTTTAATAATGTTATTAAAGTCACCTAGCCTGCCTGCTTTACGTAATGCATCTTTTAACAATGCATATCTTTGCTCATTAGATGGATTGAATGGCTGAATATCAGCTCTATATACTTCCATAAGTCACTACAACTCCTAAAAATATTCCTTAATAACATGTATATTCAATGCTGCATATCTAATTCCAATTAAGTTAACCTTCTAATTGAAGCTGTAAATTATATTTTTAATAGTATTCCTGGCAGCACCATAACTTAAATATCCTTCTGAAACATCAATTGCTTCAAACACATTTTTAATAAAATTATCTACTGAAGTTTTCATTTTATTTGAATTATAGTAATAATCTATTTCTTCATCTAATTGATCTAAGCAGCTGATTGATATATTAACTTTATACTTTAAGCCTTTTGCATTTAATAAATCATTTTGTATTGTTTTTGCTAAAAGATCAAGGTCTAATAAACCAAATCTTAATGTGTCTTGATAGGGATTTGGTACATTAGTTAAATCCTCTATTTTATCATAGGGTTTTGATTCTAATTCAGTTGGAAATGGACCAACTCCATGCCTTGTCATATAAGCTCTTGTTGCATATACAATTTCTATATTTTCCATGCTGTATCCAGCTTGTTTTATTAACTCACTTACATTTTTCATTCCTGTGTTAGATCGTGTGACATGAGGAAAAAATTCATGATTTTGGTCAAGCAAAAGTCCTTGAGCGCCTTCAAACAATATGCTGGCATATGAATCT
This sequence comes from Clostridium sp. JS66, assembly GCF_033561535.1. Taxonomy (NCBI): domain Bacteria; kingdom Bacillati; phylum Bacillota; class Clostridia; order Eubacteriales; family Clostridiaceae; genus Clostridium; species Clostridium sp. JS66. The sequence goes on from NZ_CP131467.1 coordinate 3,820,552, forward strand.
AATATTTTTAAATTTGTAATGGTTATAGTATTAAGCATATTTTTTATATCTAACAAATAATTTTCAACTATCCCTTCACTTGAAATGATATCTGAAAACATATCTGGAATATTATCTATTCCTAATTCAGTTAACCTTTTTTGTAAATATAAATCTTTAATATTTTTTAGCACTTTTCTAACTAAAGCTTCATTTTTCAAATCCTTAACTGTTAATTTGAAACAGTTTTTAGATATGCTGCGTTGAATAGTTTCATTAAAGCCTAATCCACAACTTCCATGTTTATTCCTACCTCGAACCATTTCAGCCACTTGATTTATCATCATGTCATATGGTGTTGTAACATAACAATCCTTATCCATAAATATAACAGGTTTTACATTTTTGCTCTTTAAGCTGTTAAGTTCTTTAATATAAGTTATAGGATTAACTACAAAGAATTTACTTAAATAAGTTGGCAATCCTAAAAATGAACCTGAACCAAAATGTCCAAAAACATGCCTATGTCCATTTGGAGTTACAACAGTATGACCTGCCTGAGCACCACCATTAAATCTTACAACTATCCCATTATTTAAAGTAGATGAAAGATATTCAGTCATCACCCCTTTACCTTCATCTCCAAAATTTGCACCAATAACTACTTTGATATTTTTCATTTACAACACCTTCTTTCTAGAAAAGTTAGAACCTTACAATACCATCACTTGATTTAGCATTATTATCTAATGCTTTAATAGCTTTTTCTACAACAAGTGCTGTAGAGCCATCCCAGCTTGATATTACAGTATCAGTATTAGCACCATTTACCACCTGTAAAGTCGAAACAATAACTTCGCTCATTTTTTTATAATCTGAAAGTAATATAGCTCTCTGACCAAGAAGATTTCTCCACTTTCTTATAACTTCCTCCCTGCCGTAACGCATATGATGTCCTTCTTCTACAATCAAATGAAATACTTCATATCGTCTACTTACCATAGTTAATAATTGTTCTGCTGACAATTCTTTAAATTGAGGATTATATCCAAATACCCTTTCAATGTGAGGAGCTAATAAGTTAGGCGTTGGTTCTTCATCACCTATTGTAAACAAGAAACCTTTTTTATTTCTTTTTTCAAAGCTGTCTATTCTCGTATGCATTGAAGCAAAATACCATGCAAGAATATATCCTTCAAAACTATTTCCTCCTCCTCGTCCTTCAAGATAAATTCTAGCTAATTGTTTGGCAATCCTAATATCCGCTTCAAATTGTGTAACTTGTAGTGGTGCTCTATCACCTGCATGTACATCTCCAATACCCATGAACATTATATGTGGATCAGGTACAGGCTTCCTATCATATATTTCTGTTGCAAGAGTAACTAAACCATCTTTTGCCATTGATTCAGCAATGCAGCCCATTGAACCTGTTACATCCAAGCCTATGATTATAGGTGTTGAATTTGGATTACTTGGCGAATCACAAGATTCCCTCATCTTAATATTTTTAGGGTCTAATTCATCCACAATAGACCTAGATGTGTATATATCTGCTGCACTCTTTGCTTTTGATACAGTATCCTTTGCATAACTTTTCCAATCACTATAATTAAATCTACCAGTTCCCATAATTAATACCTCCTAAAATTTTTTTACTTTTTCATATAACTGAGTATCATTTAAATTCATCATTATAAACTTTCTTTCCCCAAAACTGTCATATAAACATTTCATCCAGTTTTCATAATCTTCCACTGCTTTTAGAGAAGAAACTCCCCTAACCCAATTTATCATTGGATTAGGTATAAAACTTTTAGAACTAAGATTAGTACCATTTTTGTCACCTAAAATCTCTCTTCCAATCAGCCTAATTGATTCTAAGTCTGTAGAAATATGGCCAACTTTTGTATTTTTAACTTGTGGTGACATAATTGAATAAGTTTCTTCAGTAACTCCAAGCATTCTTTCTCCTTGAGGTACTGCATACCACCAACCTCCTAATAAAGCACCACTATGGCATTCAGGTGAAACAAAATAGTTTTTTAATGATATTGAATTATGTGACAGCTTTGCATAGTCTAAGTAGCATACAAGGTTATACAAGCTACTTAATATCCAGGCTGTATGTTTTTCAGGGATATTTCCATCAAAATAATCCAATACATCCTTTAATAAAAATAAATCAGATGTTTTTTGTATCACAACCCCTAGCTTATTATCTTTTGTTTCAAACCTGTCAAGTATCTTAGGTAAATATTTTGATACTTCTTCTTTCATTCCTAAATCGGCATAAGTAAAATTATCAATGATTTTAACAGCATTTTCATATAAGTCTTTATTGTTTTCATCTATTAAATACAAAATAGCAGTGTTTCCTATATACATAGTACCTAATTCAAAATCATGAGAAATACGATATTTAAGTTCGTACACCTTGTTATCTTTTCCAGATAGTCTTATTAAATCATCTGCCTTCCAGCTTCCATTTTTTATTAAATCTAATCCTTTAAAATACAATTCATTGACTTTAGCCATAACATCCTGAGATTCTTTAGAATTGAAATTGAAATCTGGATGCCAGTATTTTGTTAGTTTATGATATTCTTCTTTTATTGTCTTACTATCAGAAAACAAATCTCCAGGTTCTTTCATTGTTAATATTTCATTTACAGTAAACATCAACTAACCCTCCCCTCTTGCAAAATTCATCTGTTTAGTAATGATACTATTAACCACTCTAAATTTTACAATTTATTATGATACATCCACACAATTAATATTATTTATGTGTTATTATCAACTTGTTATTATCATTATATACATATTATTTTTTTATGTCAAAAAGCAAATAATAGAGTATTACTTTGTATTTATTAGCAATAATCATTTAATTTCTTTTTAAGTCTAATAATTGGTACAAATCATAAATTTTTCGAGAATTTCTAAGAAAACACTTTTTTGGGTTACAAAGTTTAAAAAATAGGTATCTCAAAGGAACAAATATTAACCGACAAGATAACTTAACCATGGAATTAACATGTAAAGGTAAGATTACCTTTAAGGAGTTAGAAAAATATTACTTAAATATGCTTATATTGTTGATAAATTGCTTATAATTACTTATAATTAAATTGGAGGTGATGAGATGTATCAAGAAGAAAGACTCTTAAAAATATTAGAATATCTAAATAATTACAATCATTTGTCTGTTCATGATATATGCAGAATATTTGAAGTTTCACGTGATACTGCTAGACGAGATATAGTAAGGCTTGTAGAAGAAGGTACAGTGATTCGTACTCATGGAGGAATTACTCTTCCAGGATTTGATGAAACAATATACTCCTACCGTGAGAGACTAAAATCTCATTCTCAAGAAAAAAAGGAAATAGCAGAGAAAGCATTAACACTTATTAAGGAAAATGAACATTATTTTTTTGATGTTTCTACTACTATTAGTTACCTTTCTAAGAAATTAAACAGTAAGGTTACTATATTTACTCATTCACTTGATAACATAGAAATACTCTCTGAAAACCAGGAGGTTTCTGTATATTCTATTGGAGGATGTTTAAATAAGGCAAACAGATTTTTTTATAGCTTTGATTACTCGAATTCTATTGAAAGTACTCATTTTGACGCCTCATTTATAGGTGCTGCTGCTATTTCCGAAGATGGGGTATTTTACGCGGATTATGAAGATGCCTTAATAAAGAAAATTTCTGCAAAACAATCTGACAAGGTGATTGTACTTGCTGGCTTTGAAAAGTTTGGAAAGACTTCATATTATAAAGGGCTAAGCTGGGAACAAATTGACATCCTTATTACTGATAAAACGCCTACATCTACATATATGGATATTATAAATAAACATAATATTGAGTTAAATATTGTAAGGAAGGAGTAAAATTTAATGGATAAATATAAAATGATATGTTTAGATATTGATGGAACATTGCTTAATTCAAAGCATAGAATTTCTCCAAGTACAAAAGAAGTAATACAAATAGTTTCAAAGGAAATGCAAATTCCGATAATATTGGTTTCAGCAAGAATGCCAAAAGGAATATTATTTTTGCTGAAAGAACTTAGTATTAGTAATCCCATTATTTGTTACAGTGGTGCTTTAATCATGGATGATAAAACCAATATACTATCAAATGTAACTATTCCAATTTTAGAGCTTAAGCAAGTATTCAAATTAACCAGAGAAATGGGAATTCACATAAGTTTATATAAAGATGATGAATGGTATGTTGAAAAAATTGATGAATGGGCTGAACAAGAGGGCATAATAACAAATATGTCTCCTATTATCATGAGCTTTACTGATTTGTTTGATTTGTGGGAGAAAGAAGATTCTGGTCCTAATAAAATTTTATGTATGGCAAATCAAAATGAGCTAGAAACATTGAATGCAAAAATTAAAGATTATAACTCCAATAACTTAAATATATATTTTTCTAAGCCTACTTATTTAGAAATGATGCCAAATAATGCTTCCAAAACTTCTGCAATTAAAGTTTTATGTGAAAAATATGGTGTACAAAGGCCTGAAGTAATTGCTATTGGTGATAATTATAATGATATCAATATGATAGAATTTGCAGGCCTAGGGATTGCTATGGGCAATGCTCCGAATGAAGTTAAACAATATGCTGATTATATAACCCTTTCTAATGATGAAGATGGAGTAGCCGAGGCAATCAAAAAATATATTCTTTGATTGTTTCACAATTTTCCACACTGATAAGTTGTACTCATCTAATGTTCATATCCAGGACACTCTCCATATTGAGACCAGTGAATTTTCTGAAGTACTCTAAATATTTTTTGCTAGCTTGGGTAATAAAATCAGCCACTGAATATTAAATAAAAAAATGGAACTATATTAAGTTATAGCTCCATTTTTATATACTTTCCAATATTATCTTAATAAATTAAGCATATTTTTCATTTCTACCTTTTTCTTTTTTGCTTGTTGTTTCCTTTAATTTTTTTAATATCAACATGAGGTATTTCTTTTTTTAGTGTTTCAGTTATATGTTTTATCTCTTTATATTTATGCTTACTAACTGAAACATTCTCTAAAGTTACTGGTTCCTTGTGTATATCAATACGTTCTTTACTAATAGGTATTCTAATTGTTTCAGTACGAGTCTTTGATTCACCATGGGATTGAGGATTAAAAACCTCTTTTTCAATAACTAGCTCTTCCTGTTTTACAGGTACAGTAATATTCTCCTCTTTGGTTAAAACTTCTTTGTGAATGGATACCTCGCCAGTTTGTATTTTGTCCTTGGATATTTCCATTTGTTCTTTACGAAGCTGCATTTTCACATCACTGTTTGTATCGTGAGAAGTCTCCTTTAAAATGGTTTCACCACTGTTCTTATATGCGCTGCTTTGAGCTATCAGTCCACCTATAATTATTCCAATAACAATACCTATTATTGTTCCAGTTATCATAGGATCAATTGATGTAACTGCAAATATAGTTACAAATCCAGGTACAGCTAAAATAGAAAACTTGTATAAAATAGCAATTATAAAACCAATTATTCCGCCAATGACAGCACTTGTTAAATATTCAACACTTTTTTTATTAGGTACATCTTTACTTAACATGCTACTCCTCCTAAAAAACACCTCTTGAATTTGAGAGGTGTTTTTCTAATTTATTAACGGAAACCATCATCTGAATTTTTATCTATTATTTCTGCATCACCATTTGTGTTTATACGAGCTTCTTCTCTTTTTAGTTTCTCATCAACTTTTTCTGTTTCTTCAACTTCACGCTTATGAGCAGACACCTCTCCAGTTATCACAGTGTGTTTATCTACATTGACCTTTTCTTCACTTACTGGAATACGTATTGTTTCTCCATCACTAATAGGCGTATCACTAGCTTCATTATCTATTGATCTTCTTTCAATGACAACTTCTTCATGAGTAACTGGAACATCCACTGTTTTTTGTTCTTCAACAATTTCTTTGCTTAATTCAACTTCACCCTTTTGAACCCTACTTTTATTTATATCAAGCTCTTCCTTATGAAGTGTAAGTCTTCCTTCATCTTTATCCTTCTTTTTATCATCGTCATTGCCTAAAATACTATCAAATATCCCCATAATAAGTTACCTCCTACAAGCACATATTTTTTAATTCATTAATATTTTATCCCTGCTGAAGTAATATATCCTTTAGGAAATATGGAGTTAGAGTAAATAGCTTACAGTAACTAAGTGCTATTTTCACATATCTATATATATTTTTAAGATTTACCATGATTTTTAATTTAGCTGACAAAAGTTATTTCAATACTTCATTAATTTTGCCAATATACTCCTTGATGGAAGTATCCTTCTCATTAACTCCTTTGTACCATAGTGATTTATCACCATTAACATTAGCAAAATACTTAGCTTTTAAGATAATTTCCGGCCTATATTCAAAATGTAAAATATCAAAATGTCCCCATTTTCCGCCCCATATAAAGTTGTTTTTTTCAAAGGTTTCAACTACTTCTCTAGAATATGAATTTAAGCGTTCTTCTCCTTGTTCAGGTGATGACCATTTCCAATAATCTCTTTTATCACTTGCAAGATCTATAGCAATACCAAATGAATGAGGACTTAATCGATTAGTACCTGCAACTAATCGATAGTTAAAAGTACCCATACAAGGGAATAAACATCTTCTAACAGCTTCATTTTCTCTTGAAAGAGGTATAAGATTTTCCATAGCACTTCCAAGTGCTTCAGCTGCTTTGTTATTATTGTTAAAAAGAACATGTGTGTACTTTAGATTTACACTTTTAAGATTTTTCTCTATCTGCTGCTTGGAAGAACCATATACTTCTTTTAATAATTCATAGGATCTGTATCTTCCAGGATCATAATCCTTATCCATCAATTTACAAATACTTGTTAAAGGATAAGCCTGCTCCAGAGTATCCTGCAAATCTGCATTTTCAAGTTTTTGTTCAGGAGTTTTTACTTTTTTATCATCATATAAAATTTTTTTGCCAGATTTCATTACTAAATATACATGATTGTTTTCATCACAATTTATATCCTTTATATATTCTGGATAAGCCATCATCAAACATAATAAGTCTTGTTTCATTTTAATATCATACTCATTGGCATTTAAACTTGCAGCATTAATATCCATATTGGACGCTTTAGCTATATATGTTGAATTAATCAATAGAAAAAATGTCATTATATAAATAAATGTTTTCTTCATAATATACTCACCTTTCTTACTTGTAATTTACCTGATCGCTACCATTGCTAAAACTCACTTGACTTAATTTCTCTGATTTTCAATGTAATTATTCACTGAACAATTACATTCACATATGTAACCTTACATTATATTTTGCAACAAAAAAAATTTAAAGCTTGTTTTGAGTTAGCAAAACAAGCTTTAAAATAAATTAGTTTTATGACATAAGGAGAAAAATTCACCTTCATTGTCCTCTGAAAAACACTTCTTAAATTCAGGATAGTAATGGATACTTAATCATAACGTTCAACAAAGGTTCTTAACTGTTCTGTAATATTGTTTATATATTCTAAGTTTGAAGATATTTCCTGTGTTGATGCAGCTTGCTCCTGGCTAATGCTTCCTGAAGATTCTATTGATTTATTAATTTCAGAAACTGCATCATTCATTTCCTGTAGAATAGCTTGAATTTTTTTTGCCGATTGATTAGATTGTTCTGCAAGTTTTCTTATTTCATTAGCAACAACTGCAAAACCTTTACCATGTTCACCTGCTCTTGCAGCTTCAATTGAAGCATTTAATCCTAAAAGATTTGTTTGTGCTGCTACACTTTTAATAAATTCTAAAATCATAGAAGTATCTCGATGCTTATCTGTTAAATCATGTGCTAGGTTTATTGATTGCTGCCCAGATTCTGAAAGCTCCACTGCACTTTTAGCTATTTGTTCAACATTTATTGATACTTGATTTATAGAAGAAGATAACTGTTCAACGCTTTCTACCAAATTATGATTATCGTTCAAATCAATACCTGAACTTAAAGTTCCTATAACCTTTTTATCAACTCCATAAATTGGCGTAAATATTGTCTTTATAGGTCGTCCATATACTTCAGTTGGAATATCATCAAAAGTATCCTTGCCTGTTCTGATACATTCCTCTATAGTACTTATTCCACTAATTGGCTTACCTGCAGGTAAATCAAGTTCAAACTCCTTTGCTCGATAATAAAATAAGTATTCTTTTAAATCTGTCAAACCAACAGCCATATCTTCACGAACAATCCTATTAATATAGGGAAGGACTAATTTAAATGCTTCTAAAATGGATTCATTTGTTTGAAATTCGTTTGATTTTAGCATTTTGAATTTTACCTCCTTATAGTACACATTTTATAACTACCGTTTATTTTTTAATGATATTATATCATATTATTCTATTTAATATGCAATAATCTTTGTAATATCAGCAATTTTCTTAATATTGTGCAACTATATTTTTAAGGATCATTCGTATGTTTAAATTTGTTAATTAATTTATTCAATATTTGAAATACAATATAAAAATACTCCTAAATTCAAGCTATGAATAATTACAATAAGTCTAACTTTGAATCTTTTTCTGTAATCATTCTTATTGGCTTACATGGATTGCCATATGCAATATAATTATCTGGTATATCTTTTGTAACAACACTGCCTGCACCGATAACTACATTATTTCCAATGTTGACACCGCCACAAACCACAACATTACAAGCAATCCAAACATTATTTCCAATATGAATTTCCTTTGCATACTCAGACACAGACACATGTCCATCCTCATACTTCATAGCAGTTCTCTCTTCTGCAATAAGTGGATGTGAACTTGCCATAAGGGAAACATTTGGGCCAAGCATTACATTATCACCAATATAAATTTTACCATCATCTAAAATTGTAGTATTAAAATTGGCAGCAAAATTTTCACCAATGAATGTATGACACCCATAGTTAAATTGTATAGGTCCTTGAAAATGATATCTTTCTCCTATCTTTCCGATAAATTCTTTTATGATTGCCAGACGTCTTTCATCATACTCATCAAGTAAATTGAATTTCTGACATAGTATATGTGTCTTATTCTTAATATCTCTAAGTTCTTTCTTAGCAGCATCAAATAGTCTACCTTCAAATATTCTTTCTTCTTCTTTCATAACTTAACCTCCTGAAATTTTACTAAAACAGTGTTTGTACTATATTTAAAGTGTAAAATATTAAAATATTTAAAACAATTATTAAAATATTAATGTGGGCTGGTACAGATTTATAAGAGAATTTATTTTGGAAAAATATCAATCAGTAAAGGAATTCATGCTTTTTTTAATGCAGCACAAAAAACACTGTAAAATTCAAGTTTGAATAATACAGTGTTAAGGTAAATTGTTCATTTTTTCAATTATTTTAAATGATTTTTTTTAAGTTTCTTTAAAGCCTTCTTGGAACCTCTTTCTATATCCCTTTCAAGCTTTCTTTCCTTGAAACTAATAAATAGTTGATTTAAATCATATCCTTCTGGATATAGCTTAGCAGCCTTAATTTCCAATTTTAATCTTTTGCAATTTACATCAACAAATTCTTTGTTAAATAAAATAGTTACATTATTATATACATCTCTTTCCTTATAAACAATGGCACTTTCATTCTTATCCATCCAAAAAACCTTATCTCCTACAGCAAATTCATAACTTTCATCTTTGTCTTCTTGAATATCTTTTTTCTTTATAATTTTGCTGTCTCTTATTAATTCATAATTATAGTTCTTACTTTCTATATATCTTCTAGTTCTTTCAATTATATTATCTGAAATGCCCATTTTCTTTGATATATAAAGAGCATTACTATCCCCTGTCTTTCCTATATTAAGCTTATATAATGGGTCTAGCGTGTCACATCTAAACTCCATAGCTGCATTTTCAAAGTCTGGATGCTGCTCAGAAAAGTTTTTAATCTCTCCATAATGGGTTGTTGCTACTGTTATACAGCCCTTATAATACACTTCTTCTAAAATAGCTATTGCTAAAGCTGCACCTTCATTGGGTTCTGTCCCACTGCCAATTTCATCAAACAACAATAATGTTGACTTATTGCTTTCCTTTATTATATATGCTAAATTCTTCACATGGGATGAAAAAGTACTTAAAGCATTTTCTACACTTTGATTATCACCTATATCTACAAATATCTTGTTGAATACAGCAATTTCTGAGCCTTGCTCAGCCTTTATATGAAACCCTGCTTGAACTGCAAGAGTCAACATTCCTAAAGTTTTTAATACTATAGTTTTTCCTCCCGCATTAGGTCCTGTGATTATTAATGATCTATAATCCTTTCCTATTTCAAAATCTAAGGGTACTCCATTTTTAATTAAAGGATAACCTCCCTTAACTATTTTTATATAACCATGCTCATTTAGTTTAGGCTTTATTCCTCTTATGTCACTACTATATTTTGCTTTTGCCCAAATCATGTCATACTCAGCTATTACCTCAATATTTATTTTAATTTCTCTTATTCTTTCATATAGCATTTCTGTTAAAGTAGCTAATATTTTATATTCCTCTATAGACTCTTCAACTTTTAAAGTTGCTAGCTCGGAAGTGTATTTAACTATTACACTTGGCTCTATAAATACAGTACTGCCTTTCAATGAATTTTCAACAATTTCACCCTGAACTTGATTTTTAAAAGCAGCTTTTATAGGTATTGTATATTTTCCATTTCTTTGACTTACAAAGAATTCTTGTATATACTCTTTATTTGAAGGATTTTTCAGAAATTTTTCAAGCCTTCCTTTTATTTGGCCTTCACACATATCAATTTGTCTTCTTATTTTTTTTAGCTCCTTTGAAGCATTGGAATCCACTCTATTTCCTGATATTGATATATTTATTTCTTCTTCTATATAACTTAAATCTGTTATATTTAAGCTATAAGAACTTAAAGTAGGCACATAACCTTCCTTATCCTTCATGAATAATTTTAGTTTTCTGCAGCCTCTTAAAAAGTTTTCCATGGTACTTAATTCCTCTGGATCTAATGCTGCACCCTTTTCCATTTTATCTATAAGTGGATTTACATTAAATATTCCATCAAAGGGTATATGATAAGAAGCATCTAAAAGTGCCCTTCCTTCAGAGGTTTCATCTAATCTTCTATTTACCACCTTTATATTTGTACTTGGCTCTAGTTTATCTATTAAGGATTTACCCAATCCACTTGCACAATATCCTTTTACTATTTCTTTTAATTCATAATAATTTAGTTTTTCTAATGTTGTATTATCCATTTCAAAATTCCTTTCTCAACTTTATTCAAGCCGACGAAACCTAGATAGATTTCTAGTATTAATTATAAAATAAAAAAGCCATGGATACTCCACAGCTTTAATTGCAAACTTAATAAAGGTTATTAAACCCCAAAGTAGTTTCGTGGACTTGTATCTATAAATAGTAATTAATTCTACAACAATTAAAGGTGTTGCACCCTCAATTTTAGAATCAATATTAAATTACCTATTTTAGATACTAAACACTCACAAAAATACCTCTCTTTTTTTGAAATCTATCTATATATTAAATATTATATACAAAAATATATGCCTTATCAACCTTATTTCAAAATTTCATTTATTTATGATATAGTTCAGATGTTTGCAAATCAAATTACCTATTATCTTAAAATAATAGCAAAACAAGTTATTAACAATTTGTTTACGTCTACTGAGGATACTTATGGTTGCAGCGAATTTACTATTGACAAAAAAATATAATAAGGTGCAATATAATATATAATAAAGTTCAAAAAATAAGATTAACATTTAAGAGGAGAAATATCAGTGGCAAGAAATAAGACTACTAAAAATGTAATACAAAAAATAACTATTTCAATTTTAATTATACTAATTATATTAGCTGTGACTTTTATTATACTAAAACATGTTAATACTCAAGGTTTATATGATGATTTTTATAATACTATGATAAAAAAGACCTACAATTTCATAATAATAATCAGTGTATTATGGGCAGTTGAGGTTATTTTAAAAGAAACAATTATATGTGGTAAAGGCAGTAGAATTAAAAAATTTATTAGGGGACTTATATTTTTAATGTTAATGATTATGCCTATATGTTTTCTAAGTAATTTATTTAAGGATACATTGAGGAATTATGTTGAAGGGTTTAAGGATTTAAAATATGTTATTCAGAATAAACCTTTATCAAAAACAGAAATATGTATTTTTACCACTATAATTACAGAAAAGCAAAAAAGTTATTTTGAATCTTTGAATAAAAACATTAGTAAACCTATTTTTGAAACCGAAACCTTGTCCTTAAACGTACCATATAATAAGTACTATTCCACTGGTTGCAATGAAAAATTAGGTTATGTAGTTAATGTACAGTATCTTCCTAATACGAATACTATGCTGGGATATGTATCTACTAACTACTCAGTGGGAGTCCAAAATGCAACTAAAATTAAGGAAAATAAATTAAATATGGAATCAAATAAAGAAAATATGTATGATGAGTATTCTACAATAGCTTCTATATATTGCAAAAATAATGAGTATGATAAAGCAATGAGCTATTATTCTAAAGCAATTGAATTAATGAATAGAAACACACCTTATCCTTGGGCAATATATGCTAGTAGAGCAGCTTGTTATAGAGAATTGGGACAATATAAAAAGGCAATAGATGATTTGATGAAGGTTAGAGAATTAGCTTTAGCAAAGGGCCTTGATGAAGGATATGCAGATGCATTTAGAATTGAAATTGCAGAAAACTATGAAGCTTTAGGAGATTATGATTCAGCCATAAATCAGTATAAAAGTATGGCAACTTCTAAAAAAAATTCACAGTATGGAATAGAGAATACAGAAAAAGAGAAAGAGAAATATGAAAAGCTAAAAAACATGGCGGATACTTATGTACCTAAAGATTATAAATATTATTTAACTATAGGAAAAGACTGGTATAATCAAAAATTTTATGAAGCTGGGATAAAAAGTTTATCTACAACAGTAGAAGTCTTTGTTCCTGATAGCTATGAACCCTTTTATTATAGAGGACTATGTTATTACAAATTGTGCAATTATGGTAAAGCCATTGAAGATTTTAATAAGGCTTTAGATCATTTACCAGAGGATAATAAATCTGATAGAGAAAAAGTATTAGAGGTCTTAGGTGACAACTATATGTGTACGAAAGAATATGAAAAGGCTTTATATACATATAAAAAGGCTAATTCACAATTTTTAAAAATAAAAATGGACAAGGCTCAAAAATTTATTGATGAAAATAAGAATTTTAATAACTATAAAACAAGAAAGAAAATTTAACTGTAGGTGATTGAAATGGCTTTAAAAATGAAAAAGATTACTGCTTACATAATATTATTTAGTATAATTTTATATGCTAATTTCTTATTTATAAAAAGCATAACTCCTAATTATTCTTTATACACTAGTTTTTTTATTGATTTATTTATTGATTTTATTTGTGGAATTATTTTTATTTTTGCTTTATCAATAATATGCATAGGGTTTGTATCAGAAATAAAAAAGTGCAGAGCTAACTTTAATTATAAGAAATTATTGTCTTGTGTAACGTCCGCAGTTATTGGAGGATTTTTTTTATGGGTCTTAGTATCTGATATTTCATCTTTCACAAGTAAGATATTAGATTTGCCTAGGGCTATTAATAGAAATCCAATTGTAGATAACGAAATTGTTAAAGACAAATACAGCTGGATAAAAGTCACTCACAGCAAGTCTGGTACAAGGAGAATTCCTATGACTACAGTTGTTACAGATAAAAATACTTTTACTTTTCAGCATAGGAATGATAGTGAAACTTTACTAAAGAAAAATCAAAAGGTAACAATTTATTATCTGCCCCATACTAAAAGAGTTCTTAATATAACTAAAATTAAGGAAGAAACATGGTAAATAACATCAAAATAAATTGTTAACAATTTGTTTACGTGACCCTATATTACACCTCAATAATAGATGGTGTATGCTCCACAAATGGCAAAAAATCGTTAATGATTTGTGTTGTTCTAAGCTTCATATAACCAGTAGTTGTACCATCACTACACCCATACCATTCTTCAGCCACAACATCTTTGTCAAAAATAATTTGTACATCATTATTTTTGTCAAGTATGGCACTGAAAACAGTTGCTGCTCCAATTTTAGCTCCCAGCATCCTTTCCATTAAATCTGCAGGAGCAAATGAAACGCGAGCTATTCCAAGCGCATTGCTGAAATTCTTTGACTTAAACGGTTTATCGCCTGTGGTAATGAAGAGATAAAAAGCTGTTTGCTGTCGATTACAAAGAAACAGAGTTTTTACCATCTTCATATCTAACTTTTTATTAATCTGAACACAATCTTCCATGGTAATTGCTTCATCTGTATCAACACGTTTAAATGGAATATTCAAGTTTTGTAATACTCTATATGTTTCCTTTTGTAATGGGGTATTAAACTTGTCTGGTGATGTTGTATAAATATCACTTACAAAAAACATTGTTTATTTCATTCCTTTCTCTTGAAAACTCTATGGGCATAGTTTATCATAACTTTATAAATTACAAAAGCGAATATTAATCATAATAAAGATGATAAAATCAGATATATATGAGGTGAACATAGTTATGGATATGAACATTCAAAAATATATGGCATTTGTTAAGACAATTGAATATGGGAGTTTCACAAAGACCGCAGAGATTTTAAACTATTCTCAGTCTGGTATTAGCCGTATGATTAATGATTTAGAAAAAGAATGGGGTGTATCAATTCTTGAACGTGGACGCTCTGGTGTACGATTAACTTCCGACGGTTTGAAATTATTACCACTTGCTAAAAATGTATGTAATGAATATCAAAAATTACAAACACAAGTTGAAGAATTGAATGGATTGCAATCTGGACTTATTCGAATAGGTACTTTTTCAAGTGTAGCTACTCATTGGCTTCCAAATATCATTAAAGAATTTCAAAAGGATTATCCTAATATTGATTATGAGTTGCTATTGGGGGACTATATAGAAATAGAAAACTGGATTTTAGAAGGACGTGTAGATTGTGGCTTTCTTCGGCTTCCTACACTTCCAGAGTTTGAAACAATTTTTTTAGAAAAGGATAAACTACTTGTGGTTTTACCCCAGAATCATCCGCTTGCAGATTTAAAATACTTTCCAATAGAGGCATTATGTGATTATCCTTTTATGCTCTTGGAAAAAGGTGCAAAAGCAGAGGTTTCAGAGATATTTGAGCGATATAATATTTCCCCTAAAGTTCATTTTACAACATGGGATGACTATGCCATCATGTCCATGGTAGAAAATGGTCTTGGAATCAGTATATTACCCGAATTGATCTTGCAGCGTATTCCTTATCAAATTGTAGTGAAAGAACTTGAGATTCCTTGCTTTAGGAATATTGGTGTTGCTATGAGAGATCAAAAATCAATTTCTCTTGCAACCAAGCGATTTTTAGAATACTTGCAATATAGAAAGAAAAAGTAAATTTTTACCTCAAGGCCATTGATATCAACCTACTTCTTCTCTTAAGTATCTGCTACTAGTGTGAATGGTACAATCTTTATGAATGCTTTGAAAGGGCTGGTTCTTAGGTAGCAAACTACATCACAAAACCCTTGACACTTCCGTCAAGGGTTTAACTACTTCATTACATTAACTGCATCAAATCCATCTATTGTAAATCCCCTACCAACAGGAAGAAGCAATATATCTAATTAGATTTATCTAGCTAAATAAGCTTTTGTATATAAGATAAGGTATCTAAAAATTCTCTGAACTTTTCCTCACCAACTCCCTGTTCTATAACGAGTTGAGCATTATTCCATAATGGTATAGCTTCTCTAAGTTTTGCAAGCCCACTCTCAGTTATAGATATATATCTCTTTCGTGAATCATCTTCTCCTTGTCTTACATCAACATACCCTTTTTTCTTTAATATTTCGACATTTCGTGTTACAGTTGTTTGATCCATCAAAAAAATATCCGCTAACTCACCCACCGTTCTACTTTCACGTGAAGAAATATCCGCTAACAGGGCAAATTGAGTGGCACGTAAACCCACAGGTTGGAAGGCTTTATCAAAATACTGCGTTACCACTCTTGTTGTCATCCTCAAATTTTTACATGCACAATCTTTTAGGTGTTCTTTGCTGCTTCTAATAACCAAATCTAAACTACCTCCCATCTATATGTATATGCATATAATACTCTATAGCTGTTTCTGCTGTCAAGGCAACATAAACCAATGCCTTGCTACTCAGCTATTAAATGGGTGACATCATAATTTACATATAGATCTCTTAAGCTGCTTTACTTAACACAGTCAAATAACTCTCTGCGAATTGAATAAGCCATTTCACGAATTTTTTCATTTTCATTTTTGCAAGCTCTCATAATATAAGGTTTATAACTATCTTTATAATTGTTACCCATAAAACACAAAACGTCAATCTTCCATTTCCAAAGCTCATCTGATGATAAATAAAAAAACTTTGGATGAACCTTTTCCCTATAAAAGCTTTCTTCCATATCCATGATATTTTCTGGTGTTAAAGAAAGAGCCAGTTCTGACAATCCAGGAAATTCTTCAACCTCCTGCCATTTGTCTTTATTCATTGGACATACATCCTGACAAATATCACATCCGTAAATACATTGTCCAAAACTCTTCCTTAAAGGTTCCTGTGGTAAACTACGCCCCCCAAAGGTTGTTAAAAAAGAAATACAGTCAGTAGGTGACATAGTATAAGGAGCAGATAGGGATTTAGTTGGACACGCTGCCACACAAGCACCACAATTCTTTGGACACTGTTGAACAGTCGACATCTCCTTTAACTCCATTTCTCTATCTGTCAACCATGCTTCCAGATGAACCCATGACCCAGACTCTGTATAAAGGAAATTATTTCTTCTTACAATTCCAATTCCAGCTTGCAAAGCTGCCCAGCGCAGTCCTACAACTCCAAACTTTTGGTTAGTAGCAACCTGAAGCCCTAGTTCTTGCATATATTTATCCATTGCCTTGCTGCTCTGATATTCTTTCGTATTAGCATCCACACGTATATCGAACAAGTAGGACTTTCCTATATGATTTCTTACAGACTCTGGAACTTTATATTTACCATATCTAGCTGCAACTACTACAATAGATTTTGCCCATGGATATTCTTCTAGTGGATTAATTAATCGCCTCTGTCTTTGGTAAAATGGTCCTGACTTTGGAACCTTTTGAATTCGCTTTTCAACCTTTTCACCATAACCCTCCATAAAACTAATTGGAATAATTCCGCATTTTTCATAGCCTAATTCATAGGCCTTCTCCTGAATCCTTTGCTCTATTGTAATCATAATCTTCTCTCTCCTCTTTTTAAACAGTTGTTCCTAAAACTGCTTTTTTATTTTTATGAAATATACATATCTTCCTACCAAATCTTCAGAATTTGTTGTCACATGAAGATCAACTTCCCTCGCCAATTTGTTTTTCATCAAATAAAGTTTTCATTTTCCTCCTCCTCATTTATATGTATCTACATATAAATTATTAAAGTTATCTACCATCAAATTTAATTATTGTAACATTAATTAATTTAAATATAATCCAATATTATATGCATATACATATAATATTGGATTATATAAGAAATGTCAACATTGTATTTTATGTGAAAATTCATTCTAAAAATAATACAAATGGAACTATTCTCTAAAAATCAAAGGTATTCTGCTATTACATATTCAACTCATCCTTCAATTGTCAATTCTGCAGTCATCTAAGTTTATTCTTTTCTCAAAATCTCTTTAGGTGCCTCGATTTCATTTGCAATTGTATGTTCAGTAAGTTCAGATAATATTCTTATTTTCTTATTTATTAATAATCTCATGCAATTTGGTACATGTTCCTGATGTGCTCTATGAATTGCCACACATTCTTTACAATTTCCGTGATAACGACATGCTTTTTTACATGAACAATGATCCTTATCTTTATATTCTTCACGAAATTCCGAAGCAAACTCTTCCTGAAGTCTCAATCCTTCTTTTCTGTCACCGCGATGGAATGCCTTCATTGCTTCTAATTCCTTTGGATTGTTATCAATAATCATAATAAAATATTCTCCCTTCAAAATTACTATTTACTATGTTGCTTTAAATATTTCATATGTATAACTGATTTATTATTCTTTTTGAATTACTTCTAAATTATATCATTCAATAGAAGTGATGTCATATGTTAAATAGGACTTTTATATAATTTATCCATTGCAATATTCATTTTTCAACGAGTCTGACTTATTTTATAGCTGCCAATAAAAATAGTAATTCAATTGGCATCCATTCTATTTTCGTAGCAAAGAACATTATTACTTTTTAATTAAAAAAGATAAGAGGCAAGTTATATACTCACCTCTTTATGAAATACTTATATAATTTTTAAAATGTTACTTATAATCTTTATTTACGGCTGCATACATATCTGCAACCGTATAAAGATAGTAAGAAAGTCCAACCTGATGATTTTCAAGCATACTTCTATGAAAATCATCATCTATAAAAAACTTTGTTTGAGCTGCAAATGACTTTGCATCAGTATTATGTCCATGTTTATTGTTACGCGTCAAATTATTTAAGCTATTCAAAGTCAAATTATTTCAACCTAAATTAAGTAATAATATGGTAAAAATGCAGATTAAATAATCTTACGATAGAAAAAAATATGTAAAAAGTCAAATTAAATCAACCTTTCTTCACAATATCCACAATGTATAAAATATGAAAATTAGACAATTAATATAGGTATAAAAAAACACTGCCAAGTAAGCAGTGTTTAAAATTAAATTGTAAGGTCAATTTCGCTTTGAGCTTTATAAACTATTTCAGCATTAATAGAGGAAAGTTTTTGATTAGCACCAGAAATAAGACACATTCTCGTTAGAGAATTTAAAGGTCTTATAGAGCCATTTGTGGTTGAATACATAAGTTCAAATGCATCATCAGTAAAAATAGGTTCTATGCAGCCTGCGGCTTTAAGCATTGAAATTATGTAGGGTTTACATTCTTCTGGCGTTAGCCCTCGTAAGCAATAATTCATTAAAATTCGCTGGCGCAGCGCTTCATGAATTTGTCTGCTGAGTTGAAGTAAAAAGTTAGGTTGACCTGAAAGAATTAGCATAGCATAATTCTTTGAATCCATATTAAAGTTAAATATAATTCTTAAATCATCAAGGATGGAATTGCTTAAAAACTGACATTCATCTAATATAATGACTGGGGTTATATTTTTACTATGACTATAAGTGTATATAGCTTCCTGTATTTGTTTAAACATAGTAACTTTTTTACAGGCAGGAATTATTCCAAGACCATCACAAAGAGCTCTGTAAAAATCCATGACCGTTAAGGTCGAAATAGGAATATATATACATTTATATAAATTGGGGTTGAGTGAATTTACAAAATAACGGAGTAGGAAAGACTTACCTACTCCGGGTTCACCAGTAAGTACACCAATGCCCAAAACAGATTTTAAAAATTCTAATCTGCTTAATGCGTGATTAAAGTCTTGGAATTTAAAGCTGTGTGTTAAATCAATATTTTTATCAAATGGGTCAAAGGTTAACCCATAAAAAGTTTTATACATAATATCAACCTCCGGTTAGTTAGCTTTAAAGGCAGAAAAATCAACAGAATCATTATTAGATCTTCTAACCTTTGAGTTATCAATTTTTTTTAGTGGGAAAATAGTATCTGTAAGCTTAGCATCTTCAGAGAAGATGTATGCTTTATCAAGTGAAGTAGGATCATAACGAATATTTATTTTTTCTCTTACATACTTTAATGGAACTTCAAATAATTTAGTTCCTATGGATACTGTGGAGTCATTTTTAACAGTACGTTGAACTTTATATAAAAATAAATGATCAAGTTCACTTTTAGAGGAAACAAACCTTAAATTTTCAATATTATTCATATATTTATCAAAGGGTGTAGAATTTATTGATGAATGAAAGGTTTTGTTATAGTGATTAACATAAGTCAATAGAGATTCATTCAAAATGTCTATTGACTTAAAATCACCCCAGTTTATTGAATTCATCCATTGTTTTTGCATTGTTTGAAACCACCTTTCAATTTTACCTTTCGATTGAGGAGAATATGGCCTAGCAAAGCTTAAAATAGACCCAAGTGAAGCACATATAAGTTGAAACTGTTCACTTTTATATATCTTTCCGTTATCAACAAAAACTTTTTTAGGAATACCTTTAGATGCTACCGCATCTTTAAAAACAGCCATAAGAGACAATAAATCATCTTTAAAAAATACTTTACATCCAACAATAAGCCTACTAGCATCATCAAGGAAAGCTATAATATAAGTTTTATATTTTCTGCCTTGAATAGTGAGATAAGGTCCAACAGATACATCAGACTGCCAACATTCATTCGCATATTCAAATTCAAAGGCTCTTCTATCTTGAGGCGCCAGCTTTTGAGGTGCTATATTAGCCTGTTTTATGAATCTAGTTATTGTAGAAAGAGATATATTGTTTTCATTTTCAAATCCTTTGGCAATAACTTCATGATATATATGTTTAGCAGTTTTTTTGGGGGAATTAATTTTGCAGTTTATAATGAACTGCTTTGTTTCTTGCGAAATTTTTCTTGAACAACCTTTGTCATCTCTTGTTTTAGGATATAAACCGTCTATACCATGTTTCCTATATAAGGTTAACCAACCTTTAATTGTAGCCGGAGAATACTCTTTTCTTCCGCCGTTAGGCATAGTATAAGATTTAGCAGCAATTTCTGATAAATATTCTTTAACAGAAGATTGAGTAAAAGTATTAGTGATTATAGGTGCAATTAGAGAGTATCTAAACAGAGCTATTTTTTGGCTTAATTCATGAGATATCATAATTAAATGCCTCCTTCAACTTTGAGTTTATTTTCATTTTTAATTATGTACCTCAATAATCAGCCTTAACCGTTAAAAGTTGTGTGGAAAAATATAAGAACTTCAAAATAAAATTTAAAAGTTGAGACAAGTTTTAAGTAAATAAGCATTAAAAAAATAAGAAGTGTTTAATTTGATAAAGGGCAAAAAAACTAAAGCTTCTGTAATTAAGGTTTACAGAAAAAATATTTAGGCATATCTAAGAAAAATCTTAAATTAAAATCATATCTTAAACGTGAAAAATCAGTAATCATTGTAAGTAAATTGGATGGAAAAACATTTTTGGTATCAGGGCAAAATATTTTAAGTTGTGCAAAAAATAGGCGAATAGCCGTTAAAGAAGTTATTAGTCTGCTTTTCCAAAATGATAAATGAGTTTTGTTTATGGATAACATACAATTTATAGAGTTAACAAACTTAATAATTTTGCTAAATGAGTAATTAAATTTAAACATAATAATAAGGCAAGTTAATATAACATGATAGGTGTATTGTCTATAAGGTATTATGAAACTTGGAATAAGAGAGTACGTCTTATGGCATGATTTGCACCTATATCTAATGATAACTACTCTATAAGCTTTGTTAAATGTAATCAAATTTCTATAGTAGAATCCATGTCTATATAGTTTTCCTTCATATCCGCATGCTTCGCATCCATATTTTATGGGAAACCTATTATACTTATTAAGCTTATTATATTTTCTTATGCCGTAAGGCATCTTTATTATTTCTATCACTTTTTTTCAGTCCTATAAAATTTTTTTATATTTTTAAATTATAGTCAGATTAAATAATCTTATTCTTTTTGTGTCAGATTATTTAATCTGACGTAAAAAGAAAGGCTATTATAATTTACTTTTTTTGAACCTGTTATTAAGCAAATAAATTGCTTAATAACAGTTTATCTAAAAATGTGATATGATTTTTCAATACTTGTTGTATCCTCTCATCATTAGCTTTCCATCCACTGTTAAGACCATCTTTTATACAATTGATAAATTTTTGTGCTTCTATAGCCTGTTCATTCATATTATCAACTTGAGCTTCCTGTACCTCTAACATATTATAGCCATATTTATCTTTAATATATTTACTCTGCTCCGAAAGTGCATCATTCCACTCTTCTTTATTAAATCCTTTAAACATTATAGCTTTATCCATAACTTCCCCTTTCCTACCAAGAACAATCGACTCATTTATAGTTTTTAGCAAACAATCAAGCCTCTGCTTGCGCGCAAATAGCAGTTTCTGTTGTTTATCTAAGCACTCTAATCGATTCGGTTCATCCTCAAGTGCTTTTTTTATATCATTCAGTGAAAAATCCAGCTCACGGTAGAACAGTATTTGCTGTAAACGTTCAAGTTCCTTTGTCCCATAGAGGCGATAACCAGCATCTGTTATCTCACAGGGTTGCAGCAATCCTATTTTGTGATAATGGTGTAATGTTTTTATAGTAACTCCTGTTAACTCTGAAACTTTTTTCACCGTATATAGCATAATTCCTCACCTCATGAATAATCATAAGCCCTCCTCCAAGGTAAGAGTCAAGGTTATTTCAAAATCTTTTATCTCTTTTCCATTTATTTATATGTTCTTTTTTATATTCACCATAGCCATCAAGCAAAAGTTTCTTTTCATAATTATATCCATTCCTTTCACTTCGCTCAAGGCACAAAACGTAATGAAAAGTGTTGGCTTTGAGTGAGTTTATATTTTATTATTAAGTCATAGGGATTTTCAGTATACTACAAATCACGGGACGGTGAGTGGGCTGTCTGACTTGTCAGATGACCGAATAATTATATGTGTAGATTGTCTTTTCAAGCACAAATAAGTGTGCCTTGAGCACGTAACCTTATCTTTGTTTAAACAATCTCGTTTAAATGCTAGGCTGTCAGTCAATGCTGTTTCTCCCTATAATTTTTTTAGAACTTCTTAGTTCAGAAAGGAGTCCCTATGGCTTTAAAAATCGTGTACAAAATCTGTTGTGGCATTGATGTCCACAATACTTTTGTAGTTGCTTGTATTGCAACCACTAATTCTAAAGGTGTTACCACCTACAAGAGCCATCGCTTTTCTACCTACACGAATGGTTTGAAAGAGCTGTTACAATGGCTGCTTGATTCAAATTGTAAGGATGTTTGTATGGAATCCACAGGTAAATATTGGATTCCTGTGTACAACATCTTAGAGAAAGGTTGTTCCATTGTATTGGCACATCCTAAATATGTTAAGGCTATTCGTGGTAAAAAAACTGACAAGAAAGATGCGAAATGGATTGCTGACCTGTTTAAGCATGATCTTGTTGTCGGTAGCTTTATGCCTCCTACTGACATTCGTCAGCTTCGTGACCTTATGCGCTATCGTTACAAACTAACCTGCTTTATGTCTAGTGAGAAGAATCGTCTTCAAAATTGTCTCACGGTTTCTAATATCCAATTGGGAAACGTTGTTTCGGACACTTTTGGTAAAAGTTCAAAAAGAATTTTAGACAAGATTCTTGAAAATCCTTTGGATACTTCCTTTGATATTAAACCTTTAATTCATGGCTCTATGAGGAACAAAATTCCTGAGATAGAGCTCGCCGTTGATGGATTTATTTCTACTGAACAGGCTGGTAAATTAAAGATTATAAAGAAACATTTTGAGGATTTGGAATCCCGGAAAGCAGAGCTAGAAGAACTGATTCTTGCGCTCGCCAGTCCCTATCAACAAGAACTCGACCTAATTCTAACTGCTCCATCATTTAAAAATCCGTTCTCTGCAATCACTGTCATTTCAGAGATTGGTGTCAAAATGGAGGCTTTTCCTTCGGCGAAACACTTATGCTCATGGTCAGGTCTAACACCTACCAACAATGAAAGTGCAGGGAAGAAAAAATCTGTCCGGGTTTCCAAAGCTGGATGCTACATTAAGCCACTTTTAGTACAATGTGCTACTTCTGTGGTTAAAAGTGAAAAGCATCCAGAAATCCGCAATCGCTACCTCCGCTTAAGGAAACGCCGCGGTCACAAGAAGGCAATCATTGCAATAGCAAGAATGCTTCTAACAGCATTATACAATATGTTAAAAAATAAAGAAACTTATAATGCTGAACTTTATAAAAAAGCAGATGCTATTCCTGTTGAACGCGAAATCACAGTGGAGCAAGCTATTTTAATGGCACAGTTCCAAGGTTATAAAATCAAGTCAGCTACCTAAACTTATTGTTCTCATCTATATTTAATTTTTTTAAGTCATCAAATGATGGCTTGTTTGCTATGCAATTTTACACTAGTGACAGTTCATACTTTTATTTTCAACCTTATTCCTTACCAGGAGTTTTAGCAAAAATACCAAAAACTCCTGCGCTCAGTATTGCATCAAATTTTAGAAAAATTAAGTAGGTCCATTTTGGTACTTCTGTAATATACATAGATATGAAACAACATTTAAAATAACCAATAAAAAAACTTTTCAATGTAGTCTATCTTTAGTTTTAGGTGACTCTTTTATACACTCCTCTTTCCACTTGGTAGATTTCTTTTTCTATTCATTTATTTATCCTCCCATTCATTTTCAAATAAAAAGGCTGAATAATACATATCTAATATGTTCCTTATATCCATACCCATAGGAAACACAAGTCCATGTTAAAACAACTATCCATGTATAACCAAAAATATTAACATTATAACAAAGACAAGTGTTAAAAATAAACATACTTGTCTTATCTTTTTATCAGAAAATTCCTCAGGAGATACAATGCAACTTTCATCAAATAACATCATCAAGACTAGAAAAATTCTCCCTATTACAGGGAACACAACTCCAAGAATAAGTATGAATATAAATATTAAAATTATGATCATTTGCTTGTCCTCCAATTTAGATATAAGAATATATCATTTGAATTTCCACAGAATAGTTCATTAATTTCTAACATTAGTATTACAATTACAATTTAACTCAATTATTTTCCTAAATATCCTCTTACATGCAAATTTATTTCATATAAATTTTGTATTATAAATCTACATATTTATCTTTGTATATTAGTATTAAAAGTCGAATATTGAATAACATTTAGCATATTAATATTCTTCTCCTTCATCTCCTAAAACTTTAGCTTTTAACTCATGTGCCATTTCTTTTAACTTTTTTATATTATCATCATTAACATAACTTGAATTTATTTTTCCATTACGATATTCCATCCAAATATCAAACTCTTTTTTTCTCCAAAATATATACTTACCTGGAATTGTTATTATACCGCCAACTGGAGTTTTAATTTCCATTTCATTTCTTAACTTCAATTCTGAATGTGCATTCACCAAATTAACTACTTCCTCATAAGTTATTGGATTATTTTTATAATCCTCTCGGGCTATATGTAAATTGTAACTCATAAATCTCTCCCCTGTTCTTTGAAATAACTATACAATTACTTGCTAGTACTTAATTATTGTAATTTTACAATTAGTATATAAAAAATGTGTAACAAACTAATTTTCCCATGCAATAATTTTTAAGTCTGGCCATTTATTTAACCAACTTGATACCTTATTATCATAAATTTGTATCATCAAAATCAATATCCTTTATACCATACTGTAATTGATAGTTAGAAAGATAATTCCAAACCGTTTGCGCAATACAACCAGCACCTATATAGTAATTATCTATGCCTAACTGTTTGGCTCGTTCAATTACTATATTTATAATTTTATTTGACATAATAATATTTTCTAGTACTTGAACCTGTGTACAAATATCTAAATTATAGCCGTTTATCATTTAATATTTTCCCACCTTAAGCTTAATCTTGATTTACAATCTAAAATTAAATATATAAAAATTATAGAACATATGTAATACTATTAAATATGCATTAAAAAAATACACTTTATTACTTTTGAACATTTACACCTATGCCTTATTATTAAAAAGCAATGCCAATCTTCTTGTTTCCATCATTGCCTTTAAATCATCTTTAGCAGGTATATTATTTATATTATGACTATAAACAACTGGAGCAACATCTCTTGAATTCATGTGATACAAAATTGTACATGCTGTA
This sequence comes from Clostridium sp. JS66, assembly GCF_033561535.1. Lineage (NCBI taxonomy): Bacteria > Bacillati > Bacillota > Clostridia > Eubacteriales > Clostridiaceae > Clostridium > Clostridium sp. JS66. Next base: position 3,846,668 of record NZ_CP131467.1, read on the forward strand.
GTATATGCATTTTCAATATTTCCATCTCCACCGCCAACAATTATTACTCCTCCCCTTTTTTCCTTTTGAATGGACTTCACATTTCTGAATGTATTTATAAACCTCCTGCATTTCATCGTTAATACAGCATCCTGCATTTTCCCAACAATATCTACAATCAACACAAGGTTGAATCTTACAGTAGTACGCATGTATAATTTTATATTCACCTTCTATGTATCTAACAAATTCATTTATTAAAGCAATAGTATCACCATTTTTCCTAGGTGAACCATTAAAAATAAGAGTTTTCACTAATTATTTCTCCTCTTCATTTTACAATTTAAGCCAACTTCTAAAAAAACTGACTTTCCTTCATTTTTTGAAGATTTTTTATTACTTCTTGCAAATCCTGTAGAAAACTTTTTTCTACAATTTATAAAGCTAACTCCTTACTCAATGGAAGTTGCTGCAAAACTTGATAAAGTGCTGTTCGAGGAAGAATACTATTCCTTATTAACTATATTAAATAAAAACATTATGTATTAGCGCCTATAAAGATGCAATAGCATTTTTAAAACCTTCTTTAAAACCTTCTATAAAATCAGGTGCAACAATTCCTAATGATATTAAAATTACTAATCTTCCTATTAGTTTAAAAATGTTGGAGTTCCCTTTTTTCTTTCCACAAATCAAAATAATACTACCCGCTATTATTCCTATGATTGCTATAGTATCTGTCATTTATATTTTCCTCCCTTTGCAAATATGATATAGTTTCAAATAATTTCTATGAAAATTATAACATATATTCAACATAATTACTTACATAAGATGTACATGTCTTTTGATACCACATTATTCGATTTTCAAAAAACATTTCAGGAAGTGCTGTAACTGTAATAGAATGAATATTCATCAATTTATAGTAATAAAATATAGTTATGAAATCAATTTGGAAAGGTTAATAAAAAATGCCCAAAGAATATTCTAAATTGTCCATTGTAAATTCACCGATTGGAAAAAAGAATGTAGACTGTAGTGGATCAGCAATCTCTGGGGTTAGAATGGACCCATCAAAGGCCTATGATGGAATACCCTATTTGCTACAAAAATTCATCAACGAAAAAGACAATACTGCATGGAATAACATAACAAATAAAATAGACTATATCTATTATAATTTGGATTATGCCTTATCAGGACTTAATAAGGAAACTTCCTTTGGAAACAAAGTGAAATCAGAATTAAGCCTTAGGAAGAAGTTGCTATTCAAACCAAATCTTGTATTTCCACACAACATAGATGAAAAAACACACGGAGCAGCAGCTGGAAATCCTATTCTTACTGAATGGGTTTTAGTAGCTGCATTAATGAGATGGTTCCATGATAAACTAAAAATAAGCTATTATGAAATGTCATTAGGTGAAGCTTCCTCTGGTACCTTTATGCTGGCAACTCTGTATAGTAAAGCCTCAGGTAAAAATATTACAACAGAGGCTGTCTTTGAAGGTCGAAGTGGTGATTTCTATAGTGGCTGGGGCTTCTATTTTGTTAGAAAATACTTATCAGATCGCCACGAAGCTTCACATAAGGATGATCCTATGAAGGGCTACGAGGATAGCATTGCTGGAAACTTCATACCTCCAGGTAAGGCATCTGACAGGCTAATGGTGTATGACCTCAATAAAATCCAGGATGTTACAAATAAAGGAAGAACCATACCTGTTCCTGATGGGGCAGTCTTCAAGGAAATTACACTAAGCAAAGTTATAATAGGCGGTGATCCAAAGGATAGAAATGACTTAGAAGATTATCCTGGTTGTATTCTAATAAATGTTCCAAAGCTTAAAATGCATGCTCAAGACTTGATCACTAATGCTATTAAGAACCTGGGTATAGGCCTTTATCCATCTCAGAAGTACGATTTTCCTAATACAGTTTATCCAAACCTAAAAGGGAAATTGCCACATTCTCCTTGGGTTCTCGAAATGGATCCTGATACCCATCTACCGGTCATAGATGAAAACGGAAAATATAATGCTACAAAAACTGCAGGCTTTTCAGGAGTTCAATCTGATGTTATAAAAGCAGTTCAAAATCAAAATGTATTCTTACTTCATGTAACCGATACTATAAATATGGTTAATCTAAGTCACAATCCAGATGGGCTCTCAGTAAGTACTAAAGAAGGCTATGTTTTTGCTTCACTCGACTGTGTAGCTTTAGATCTCTTTTGTGCCAGATACTGCTTTAAGACACTGCCAATGCTTCAGGCATCTAGACTTAAAGTACAATATAACTGGCCTACAGAGTTTGTTCGTCATGTTCCCATTGCAATAAGTGATGGAAAAAATATATCCACGTCAACATGGTTTGATTCACCACTATTTAGATATGACTTATATCGTTATGCCGAAGCTAGAGGAATAGGCAGGCAGAAATATTATGTATTGGGTTATGACAGTACTACAGATAGCCCTTTAGCATCACTAAATGGTCATCTTGGAAGAATAGATAAGGGAAACTTCCTGGAACTTATAACAAAAACCTTGTATTATAATCCTAACACTATACTCCATGATTTGCAGCTCACCATTTTAAGTTATACAAAAGCCTGCGATAACCTCACGGGAACATCCCTTTATAAGGAGTTTATGGATTACTTTGATGAAAATAAAGACGGTATAATAGATTACGACGAGAAAGGTAGAGGCTTTGAAACAGCAATATTCGGCATATCTTCTTATACTGCTGATATTTTATTAATTGATGCCTATGGAGAAATCAAGAAAAACTTCCTTTTTCCAGCTATGATAATGAAAAACACTAATAAAAACTTGAATTCTAAGGGCCATGATTTCACAAAAGAAGCTTTGCTTGTAAGTTACGCCGCAACAGCTTATAAGATCTCACAATTAGATACTGTTTATCCAGACATTTACATTAAAGGAATGATGTATGGTCGTGGAATGTGGCCTAGCTGGCGTACAGTTATCTATATACACACTACCGCCGTTATATATGGCTCTCAGTTTATTAACAGTATAAGTCTTGGTTCTCTATACGGATGTGCTTTTCAATATGCTGACAAAGTTTTGAATTCAGGTGGGTACACTAAAAGTACTAATCCTATGGCAATAAATTCTGGTACCATACAATATGGTGATAAAATTCTAGAACCAGTTGACGAAAAGGTAAGTGCTGCTGATTCTATAAAAAGATATTTTGAAGCTTTATCTAAGGGAGCAGTTCCTTTGAACTTTACTTTATATGTACCTAAGGACTTTGGAAAATTGGAAGGCTTCAAAATACCTAATGTTGAAGAAACCAATGACCCAGAAAAGATTTTCACTGCTCATTTTCACCAAATTTGGTGATATACTCAAATATTGTAAATGGAGGTAGAGATGTTTAAATTTGAAGAAGACAAAGACTATAGTATGCCACCATTCTTTGGCCCAACTACATTTGGTGGTGATTTCACCGCTACTGCCAACACTTTAGCACTGAGCTTCACTTTTAACACTGATGGTAAATCATTAGACAAATTTTTGCCTAAAGGCTTTGAACTTTTAAAGCCTGAACTCACTATCAGCTTATCTCAACTTAGAGCCTGCAACTGGTTTGTTGGCGGAGGTTATAATTTAATACAAGTTCAAGTTCCAGCTCGCTTTAATGGAAAGCATGATCAATTAGAGGGAGTTTTTCCATTAGTTATCTGGGAAAATAATACTATCCCAATAATCGGAGGAAGGGAACAAAGTGGTCAGCCTAAAATTTTCGCTGATATACAAGATCTTCATGCTTATGATGGCAGGTATTTTACCAATGCCAGCATATTTGGAGAAACCTTTCTACGTCTAGAAATGTCTGAGACTAAGTTGTGGGAAAAAGAAATGCTAGAAAAAACCAAAGCTGCAGGTCCTATATCTAGTAATGTCTTTGGCTGGCGTTATATTCCTAACGTAAATGGTAAAGGAGCAACTTTAAACGAACCTATACTTTATCCGCAGTCAACTACTATTATGTCTGGATGGTACGGTAAAGGTGCTGTAGAATGGATAGCTAATGAGAAAAATGTATACAATCATATAATCAAACAGCTGGCTGATTTGCCTGTATATGGTAATATATCTGCTACCAGTGTGAGCGGTACAATCTTTATGAATGCTTTTAAAGGACGGGTTCTTAGGTAGCACATTAGATTACAAACCCCTTGGCACTTCTGTCAAGGGGTTAACTATAAACTTTTGTATATAAGATAATATATCTAAAAATTCTCTGAATTTTTCTCACCAACTCCCTGTTCTATAACAAGTTGAACATTGTTCCATAATGGTATAGCTTCTCTAAGTTTTGCGAACCCACTCTCAGTTGTAGAGATACACCTTTTTCGTGAGTCATCTCCCCCCCCCCCCTGTCTTGCATCAACATACATTTTTAGAACACCTATAATATATAAATTAGAATTTATTACAATTTGTATCCAATTATCTTAAGCCAATTTGTAACCTCTTTCGATGCAACAGTGCCATTTACAGCAATACCAGGTAGAATTATAGATTTTGAACATTCTCTAGCTATATCATTCTCAATTTGGCAAAATCCCCCGCCTCCATGGGTACAAAAGGGAATTACTGTTTTCTCTGTGAAATCATGATGTTTAAGAAAGCTCATAACTGGTGGTGCTAATGTTTTAAACCAATTAGGTGTACCTATAAATATTGTTTTGTACTCATCTATTGACTCATTTCCAGATATTAGCCTAGGACAAAACCCCCTGGAAATTTCATTTCTCACTTCTTTAGCAGCTGTATTATAATCAAACGAATAATTTTTATCAGGAATTAATTCTCTTATAGTACCACCAGTTTGTTTTGCTATTTCTAACGCTAAATTCTTTGTATTTTGGAAAAGCGAATAATAAACAATTAGTGTATTATCCATACATGTTATCTCCTTCCATAAAACTTTGTAGTGCTCTAACAAGTTATCTATTCTTTAGTAATTATACTAAATCACAATATTTTTATATAGTATTTCAAAACAAAAAAATTGTATGCAAGCATGCTTGTCATTTTGCAAAGTATACTTGACATAGATATTGGTATATGATACCATTTAATTACTGGAGGTGTTTTCTTGGATGATAAAACTAATTTAAATAATAGACTAAAAGTTGCACGTGCTGAACTCAACATTTCGCAGCAACAACTTGCGAATATGGCAGGAGTAAGTCGTCAAACAATAAGTTCTATAGAAACTGGTCAATACTGTCCAACCGCTAAATTAGCCCTAATACTTGCAAAGTGTTTGCAAAAAAAGTTTGAAGATTTATTTTATTTAGAGGAGGAATAAAAATGTTTAAAAAAAGTAACACTCAAGGTAAAAGCACACCTATTTACGGCATTATAGATGAAAGGACAAAAGCTGTTGTATATCAAGGCGATGCTTACGCTTGTAGATTCATAATGTTTGCAATTCTCTTCGATATATTTATAAGAGGGCTGCACTTAAGTAATCCACTTATAGAATCAAACTTTGACCTAATGTTAATTGTAATAATTGGAGGTTTAATATCAACAGCTTATCAAATTAAACGTAAGGTTATTTCTCATCATTCTGCTGCTCGTAGTTTTATTATTATTGCATTATTTTCAGCACTTGGTGCATTCTTAATAACATTTTTCTGCAAAAGATAATTATTCAAGTTAACTGGCAGCGGATATGATATTCTTATATCTTACACATTCCAAGATAAAATTAACCTTAACATTTGTGACAATCTTAAAATAAACTTTAATTCGGTTGATATATATAAAGGACTTATAGTACTAATTGTAACTAGTACCATAAGTCCCCATTATAATATTTCTACATATCCTTCCGTTCCATTCACACGAATTCGCTCACCATTTTTTATGAGTTTGGTAGCATTTTCTACTCCCACAACTGCTGGCAAACCATATTCACGTGCAATAACTGCCCCATGGGTCATCAATCCACCAACTTCAGTGACTAGACCTTTTATGCATACAAACAATGGTGTCCAGCTAGGGTCAGTAAAGGAGGTTACTAATATATCTCCAGCTTCCAGATTAGCATCTTCCATGTTTAAAATGACACGCGCACGCCCCTCTATAACTCCAGAAGAAACAGGTAAACCTGCAATAGCGCCCGCTGGGAGATTTTCTCGTTTGTACTCACCGGAGGGTGTTTCACCCTCAGAGGTGATAACACGTGGGGGTGTCAATTTTTCATTTAATTTTTGCTCATCTTTTCGTTTATTTACGATGTGGTAATCCAGTTTTTTTGTGCGCACAACTTCCCTAAGTTCTTCAAAAGTGAGATAGTAAATATCTTCTTTTTCATGAATAACGCCTATTTTCACAAGTTCCTTAGCTTCTTTCATCAAAGCCTGCTTATAAATAAAGTAGCGATTAACCATTCCGTATTTTGGATATTCACGGTAACCTATAAAATTTCGGATTATACTGATCGTTCGTTTTGTCTCTTTGGCCTTTTGTTCACCATCCGGCAATTGCTTCAACCTTTCTAATAACTCTTGTTCTTTTTTCAAAGCTTCTTGTTTCCCTTGCTCAAATTTCCTATTGGCGGCATTAGGCTCAAAGTTTTTTATATTATTGAGAATCATGGGCACAAGTGTAATTGGTTTTTCACTTAAGCGGGTTCTAGTAATGTCAATTTCCCCGCTGCATCGCATTCCGTATTTGCTCAAATAAGATAAGATTGCGTTCCTAGTTTCCCGTCCACCATCAAATTTGACTATTTCGTCCAAAAAATTATCATCTTTTACATGTTGTAAATAATCAATTATTTCTGGATAAGGACGAATTACATCTGCAACATTCAGTAACTCTAGGCCCATTTCTGAAGTAATGTTGTTTGGTACAGATTGGGAAAGCGTGTCTGCTGCGTTTTTTTCACCTAACCATTCCATCATTTTTTCATTTACCCAATGTGAAGCATTTATAGCAGCCATAAATACAGCTGAACTTTGTGGGTCAAATAAAATCTTCTTTAACTCATTTATATCTTCTAGAATAAAATCAATTAAATCTAATCCTGACTTAGTTTGTATGTCTTGTTTTAACTCTTCTATGGATGTTTGACTCTTCTTAATCAAATTAGAAACGATTGTGGGGTCGTTTTCTATTTGCGCTTCTGAATCCGCAAACGACACTCCTTTATTGCTTTTACGATCACTCTGTTCCTCATTATCATTTAATGAAGATTTTATGAAATCTCGCTCTATTATAGTAACAAGTGCGTCTTTCATGAGCGGATCGTGTTGTCCCATGTTATTTAATAAAGTTTCTCTTCTGTCAGGTGAAGCCAGCATTTGTGTCGCATCAACAAACAACCTTCCACCAGCTTTAAACCTGTGTCCGAAAGATATTAACTCCATTAAAGACATTCCTAGTGGTTTCAAGGGGTCTGTCATCATTTGTTGATGTCCCACAGATACATAAACGTGATTTTCTTCATCATTTACTTCAGGAATTGGATATAAAGTAGTGATTGGACGACTCTGGACAATATAAAATGTATTTTGAGCCAAACACCACTCTATGTCCTGTGGACAGCCGAAATGTTCTTCGATCTTTCTCCCTATGCGTTCAAGGTGCAAAATCTGCTCATCCATAAGTACTTGCCTATTCTGCTGCTTAGACTCAAGCTCCTGTTCTTTCGTGCCGCCATCTTTTAGGGCATAAATAGCCAGCTTCTTGGTGGATATCTTCTTATCAATAACCTTACCATTACGCACTTTATAGATATCAGCATTAACCAAACCTGAGACCAAGGCCTCACCAAATCCAAAGCTAGCATCAATGGATAACACCTTTCTATTACAAGTCACAGGATCGGCAGTAAACAAAATTCCTGCCGACTGTGGGAATACCATCTTTTGAACCACCACTGACAGGTGGACTTTACGATGATCGAAGCCCTTTTGAAGGCGATAAACTACTGCCCTCTCAGTAAACAGCGATGCCCAGCACTTGCTTATATGCTTTAGTATTGCTTCCATTCCCATAATGTTCAAATATGTATCCTGCTGTCCAGCAAAGGATGCTGTCGGTAAATCCTCTGCAGTTGCGCTTGAACGCACAGCATAGGCATCTTTTTCACCAAACTTTGTGAGATAACCCATAATCTCTTCTGCTATATCCTTAGGAATAGGTATATCTTCGATGACCATGCGAACTTTCTTGCTAATTTCATAAACTTTTTCCCTATCTTCTATTTTAAGATGCGTTAACTCATCTAATAAACCATTAAGCTTCTGATTATTTCCAGTTATCTTTTTATATGCTTCTGTAGTAATACAAAATCCTTCTGGCACTAGTACTCCCGTAATCCTAGATAGTTCCCCTAGGTTGGCACCTTTTCCCCCCACCATAAAAAGCTTTGTTTTGTCAATTTCTTGAAAGCTAATCACATATGAATTCATATATATTCTCCTTCCTACTTTTAGCCGAAAACCGGAGTAATTTAACCTATTTTCTAGGCATGAGTGAAACAATTTTATATAAAGTGTGACATCTACTACTCCCATAATACCCACAATAAGTACAAATTATAAGCCTGTTATTTAAAAATTTAATATTCCATATCAGAAGTCAATCTTTTTCTAAGCATTTCTTGATTTTGTAAGGTTTCTGCCTTATCAGTTATAAAATAATGCAATTTGTTGAATCCTAATTTTATAAACACCATAAAAAGGAGGTTATCACATGGAAAAAGATTTTATAAAGTCAGAAGAATTGACAAATGCCCTTGAGGAAAATGGTGAATTAAGTTTATACAATGGATCAAAAGAGTTATTTATTCAGGCTATAGATGATAAAGAAGGTTATTCCTATGTAAGCAGTACAAATGAGGAATTTGGAAACAGTAAAGAAGCTGTTGAATGGGCAATCAATGAGCTTAACAAAAATAATATATAAAATTTAAAAGGCTGTTGCACTAGGTAATTTATATACAATGCATTATTTTGTATATTAAAAATCAACATGATGCATTGTAATATTTACTTTTAATGTAACAACCTCTTTTTAGCAAAACACATCGCATTCCGTATTTGCTCAAATAAGATAAGATTGCGTATTAATACCTTTCTGAAATTACATTTCATATTTCCATAGTTTTTGATAATTCATTGAGTTTACTTAATGTTTTCCAATTACGCACAGTTGTTGGTACATTCAATTTATAGAGATTATTAGCAAGTTTTGAATTACGAATACTATGACGGAATAAAAGATATACATCTCTCCCTATGACTTGGTACTTATCACTTTCACTTCTATAAACATCTATGCACTCAATCTTCTCTTTTAAAGGATTATGCGTCAATAACGCAACATACAGAGTCTTTACTTCAGATATCGCCTCTGCTTCTATTACTTCGTCCTTTGAGAATGGACAATTGAGAATAATCTGTTCTAACTCTGTAGATGTCCTCAAAATAACTTTTACAGGAATACCAAATACTGCCTCAATCTCGTGTTCAATTTTATTGCAAATGGACTCCTCTACATCATTTGACTTGAATATAACATTTCCACTTTGAATATATGTTTTTACTTCACAAAATCCAATTGATTCAAATACTCGCTTTAAATCTGCCATCTTAATTATATTTTTTCCACCTACGTTAATACCTTTTAATAATGCTATATAAACAGTCATATTGTAAACTCCCCTTTATATGAAAATAATATCCGTATATCCCCTTTCCCCTATAGCTTGTATCACTTTCCCCAAGTTTTAGCTAGTAAGTCTTTTCTATCAAACCTTTTAGAAACTCCACATCTTGACAAAGTGAAAAACAGTCTTTCTTTGGAAAAGTTGTCTTGTAAGAACTTCTTATTTATTATGTTGTATATTTGTGGATTAATCGTATATTACATTTTTTCCTTCATCACTTAACTTTTTTAAAGATGAAAGCATATGATTTATTTCTTCATCAGAATGTCTTTCCCATGAACCTAATTCGGCTATTATTTTCAAAGGAGATTTAGACCTATAAGAACGTGTTGGATTTCCAGGAAATCTTTTGTCAGTTAAGTTCGGGTCATTTTCAAATTCACCTAATGGTTCTACAATATAAATTCTTTCTTTTGATTTAGGTTTCGCTAATTCAGCACCCCATTTAGCAGCATTTAATGTTGCGGTAAAATAAATATAGTTAGATTTTTTATTTTGATAATTTGATAAGTGTTGTGGTTCTAATAAGTCTCCAATTTTTAGTTCTGCTTTAGTACCATGAAGAAAAGGACCATTATCTAAAACATCTTTTTTGTCATTCATGCTGATTCACTCCTTTTATATTTTTAAATTTAACATATCTACTACTCCCATAATACCCACAATAAGTACAAATTATAAGTCTGTTATTTAAAAATTTCATATGATATAATAAAGTGGGAGGAGTAAAAAATCTCTTTTTTTTTACTTTCCACACTTAAATTTTAAGTGTAATACCAGGTGTTCTAATTTCATGGTTAGTTTACAAACCATAAAAAAGAACCTATTAAATCAAATCAAAGATTTAATAAGCCTTCTTCAAAATATTAAATGTAATGGAATACTCAGTCACAAACCTAGGAAGCAAAGCTCCAAAGTCTTATAATAGTCTCTCCTTGATTAAATGAACATTAACACTAAAAATAGTTATATAAAAAAACTAAGATCCTATGAAACTACCACCATTTACATGTAGAATTTGACCAGTAACAAAGGTAGAGTCATCAGATGCTAAATAAACATAAGCAGGTGCTAATTCTATAGGTTGACCAGCTCGCTTCATAGGGGTTTCTAAGCCAAAAGTTGTTACATACTTTGCTGAAAAACTTGATGGTATAAGAGGTGTCCAAATAGGCCCAGGGGCGACTCCATTAACTCTTATACCTTTTGATACAAGAGAAAGAGCTAATGAACGAGTAAAGCTTACAATAGCACCCTTAGTAGCAGAGTAATCAATAAGTAATTTATTACCTTTATAAGCTGTAATTGAAGCAGTGTTTATAATGCTGCTTCCTCTTTTTAGATAAGGGAGTGCAGCTTTAGTAACATAGAACATTGGAAAAATATTTGTTCTAAAGGTATTTTCCAATTGTTCAGCGGTAATATCTTCAAGGCTATTCTGTGGAAACTGAACCCCAGCATTATTAACTAATATGTCCAGGTGTCCAAAAGTAGATAGTGTGTCCTTAACTATACGCTTACAAAAGGATTCTTCCCTCAAGTCACCAGCAATTAAAATACACTTTCTTCCTTGGGCTTCTATTAATGCTTTTGTTTCTGTTGCATCTACATGTTCGTTAAGATATACAATAGAAATGTCTGCACCTTCTTTGGCAAAGGCTAGTGACACTGCTCTACCAATACCGCTATCTCCACCAGTAATTAAGACAACTTTATTTTTCAACTTGCCACTTCCAACATATTTAGGATCATTGAATATAGGTTTTGGATGCATAAGTACCTCTAATCCGGGCTGTACAGGCTGGTGTTGTGGCGGAAAGGTTATAGGAATCTTTTTACATTCTGTTGTATAACCAAAGTATGGATAGTAATGAACCAAATTTATTCCTCCTAAAAAATATTGCATAAATTAATATATGCAATGTTTTTAAAAGTGTTAAAAATCATCTCTTACTAAAAAAATACCAAACTATACCTTATTACACTAAAAAATAAAGTATACCTATTTTTAATGTTAGTTTTCGTATCATCAGTAGTTTTAGCCTCTCCATTCTTGTCCATAATGTATTGATTTTGCGTAAAGATGTCTCCCTCCTTAATGAAAGAGGTACACAGAATACATAGATTTTCTAATTTAATGCTAACCCCATAAGACATAGCATTGCTGAGTGTTTAATCACAACCTTTATACACTTAGCATAAGATTAAATAGAGCCTTTGAAAGGAAAGAATAATATGTATAACACAATTCCTTATTACGTTAACGCTCCAATGTGTAGTTTATCCCCTTGTGATAACTGCAAAATGTACTCATGCCCTTACTGCGTTAATGCACCAATATATAACCGAAACTTCTCGAATCAATTCTCTAATTATGTAAATGATGAAGCTAGAAAGATAACAGACTTTATCTATACATTAGAGGAAAGAGGTTTTATTGTTCAGAAAGGGAAACTGAAGTATTTAGACATACTGAAGCTAGTCAGTGAAGGTAAAATTGACACTGCCTTTGCGAACAATGCAGGTGCTCCTTATGCAACCTATCTCCTTCCACCTGCGCCAAACCAAGATCCATCTCCTGCTCAAAAACCTGCAAAAGGATACAATCCTCAGAATCCTAATAATTATCCAGCTAATATAGAGTATGCAGCACCTGGATTAGATTATAAGCTGCGTGCAGACGAAGCTATTGTATTAATTGGAAAGACCCCTCCACCGGCGTATAACTTTAGTTACAGAAGTTACCTTGGATTTGTAGAAAACAAACTATCAAAAGATTACAGTGATATTATTACGGTAGGCAGCGACAATACTGGTTTTTATCACTCTATCGGTGCCAGCTTGGGTGATCAAATCAATAACAATCGTATCTGGACTGATAATACACCTTATGGGGCCCCTGGAAATCCTTTTAACAGTTCCACCATCATTATTACAACTGCAGACAAAGGCGTTAATAAACAAATGAGAGATGCTCTAGTTAAATCAGGATTTAGCCCAGGTATTATGAACAATGACAATATCCCTATGGGCCTTACGAACGTTGGGCTTGAAAAGGGAAAAGATACTTTCTCATTTATAATGAGAGCTGCAATTTGGTTAGATTATGATGCTGGCTGGGATTATATCAATAACCTTAAAAACTATGTGAAGGTGTTACGTATTACTCCAAAAACTCCTTATCCTTATTTAAATCCATGGCCTATACCAGACCTTAAAATGCATGAAACTGGCACTACTGAATTTCAGGTTGTTCCTTATGCAAGAAATGAACTAAATTACCTGCGAAATGAGATAATTAAGAAATATGAAAATGAAGAATATGAGCATGTGGATCTGAATTCAAAACTCTGGATACTTGATGGTTATGAGGGAATATTACAGGATGTTCCTGTGTATTATGATAATAGAGATGGCCTCTATATAAGGACAGACAATTTTAAGTTAAAAAATGATGATGATTTTGTAATACTATATGGCGTTGACCACACAAAAACCGGATTTGCGACTTTTTTTAACATAAGTTTTTATGGTGAAGAATTTTGGAATGGCGTTATAGGAGCCAATATTACAGATGAGTTAAAGTACCCTGCCACCGATTATTTCCCTAAAGATTATAAAAACTCGAAATACTATTATGCAGTAAAGATGTCAAGAAAGTCTAAGGAAGGCAATGAAGTTATTATACCTTATAGTACAGACAATCCTAAAGGATCAGCATACGGTGTTGATAACAATGAGGATGCTTATGTAGGCTTCAGGATTTATACAAACCCAGGAACAAATGTTGCCCCAGCTATCTTTGATACTATCTGGAGTCACGCAATTTTATTTAGGAAAAAATAATAGGATAATATAAACAATACTGAGTAAATTATAATTCACCATAGAAAGCAGCGCTAAAAGCTAGTGCTGCTTTTTATGGTGTCCAAGGTAGATTTTGTCATTACTTCAGAAATATTTATCTAGATATACTTGATAAAAAATACTAAAGGGGATTATAACTATCAAAATCATTTTTAATTATCAGCAAAACAAATTGCTAACAATTTGTTTACGTCCCCCAGGGATATTTATGAGCGCAGCGAATTTGCTCTAATAAATGATACTAAACACTCACAAAAATACCTCTCTTTTTTGAAATCTATCTATTATTGAATGCTATATATCCAAATATATGCCTTATCAATTTTATTTTTTTATAATTCCATATCACTAACTGTTTAAATTTAACCATGCTATTATTTTATTTACATCGTTAACATTAGAATGACCAGCTTCGGCTATAATATTTATTTCTGAATGTGGAAGTAACTCTCTTAACCGTCTTGCAGTCTTATCTGAATAGAGCATTATATCTTTTGCTCCTACAAATAGTATTGTTGGCATGGTTAATAATTTCAATTCATTATCAGAAAATATAGGGATTGTCTCTCGCCTATAATTGAAGTTCTTTCCTATAAGCTTCTGATATTTTAACATTTCTTCTGGGATAGGCTGATTTCCATTAACTTTGTAATATAACTTATCTATACCTTTTTCTCCTAAAAGTGCATAAAATATAGCCTTAAAAACAAATGAATTCTTTTGTTTTCCTACGCCAGATGGACAAAGCAATACAAGTTTTGATACTTTTTCTGGATAACTTACCGAAAACTTTATTGCTAGCCATGCACCTAATGAAATTCCAACAATACTTGCTTTTTTTAGTGATAAATCATCAAAAACATCTTTAAGCCACTCTGCATAATAGGAACCATTTAGTGAAGGACGATTTTCATCACTTTTCCCTGGTTCACCTAGTATATCTATAGCATACACCCGGTAATTACGGGAATATTTTTGCATATCTCTTAACCACATAACAGAGTTCATACCACTGCCATGAAGTAATATAAGAGGTGGATTACTTTTTTCACCACTAGCTATAATAAATGTCTTTCCATACACTGTATCCACATAAAATTTTTCATAAGATAATGCCCACTTTTCAAGAAACAAATCATAACGTTTTATCACATCATTTTTTCCTTCTTGAGTTTTAAACACAGTATTTTTTCCCATTTTACTTTTCTCCTTAATGTCATAAAGTGATTCTTAAACTCAGGTGGAGTGTTACAGATGCTATCCATTAGATACCTTTGAAATCCAAGTTTCAGCATCTTGAATATTCCTAAATGTTCTGAAATCATTTCCTTTATTAGCTTCCATAATCATTTCTTTAAATCTCTCATTAAGCTTTTCCTCATCTTCAATAATAACAGCAACTTTTACATGATAATTTATAAATTTTTGCAATGCCATTCCTGCAAGTTTAGTTTTAAGATTAAAGAAATCTTCAGATAATACATTGGAATGCAGCATTATTGTATAAATGTCATTTTCCATACATATAGATATACAGTCTACCACATCTTGTTCTGAAGAAAGTTTCCTCAAACCAGAAGCAAATTCAATATATTTATTGTTATCTTTATTTACTACTTTATAATTCAAATCATTCACTCTCCTTGTAAATAACAGAGTTCTTGTCATCGGATAAATTATTTTGTTCCGCAAGCATAGAAATCGTACTTAGCATCTCTTCACTAAAGCTTATATTTCCCCATAATAAAACCTTTAGTCTGCTTACTTTTTCATCATATTTCATATTAATTGTTGATTTTCCCATTTTAGAATCTTTACAATTCATTACAGCTATAAGAGTATTGGATATTCTAAAATATTCTTCTTTATCTACATCATTAATATCTACAACAGTAGATACATTTACCTTTTGATTTATACTATCTTTCACTTCTCCATTGGTAACAAAATCAATATTTGACTCTTCACTAATCTTTTTATCATTCATGTTAACATTATTTTTTTCCATGAAAATACTTAAATCATGACCTGAAATTCTCCATTGCTTTCCAACTTTACTTGCTGCAAGCTTGCCATCTGTTATAAACTTTCTAATAGTTTTGTGATGCATTCCTAATATTTCTGCAATTTTATCTATTGTATAAAATTGATTCTCCATAAAAATCTACCCTTTCAAAATTAATCTATGATCAAATTATAATAACTTTTTTTGTAATCGTCAAGTAATTTGCTGTATTTTATTATACTTTATTGTATTTTATTAAACTTTATTGGCAACTAAGTTAGCATATATTGAATTTTATTGCCATTTATAAAGAATGTTCATATTCCAATTGTAGACAAAATAAAAGAAGAAGAACCCACATACTCTGCGGATTCTTCTTTATTATTTATAAAATATTTCCGTACCTTTTCATCAAAGTACAAGTTCTATGCTTCCTAAGTCTTTCTTCTTTTTATAGTTATCTTATTTGTATACAGATAATTAATCTTTATCAGCTTATTTTTAAATACTGCCATGTTACACCATTATCTTTTGATTGGTACAAAGCTTTACATCCTCCATTATAATCTCCATCAGATCCTTGCCCAACTAAAACATTAAGACTTCCATCTTTCTCATAAGGCATTCCAGGTAAATCAAAAGGATTATACGTTTCACCACCATTTAATGTTATTTTCGTTTCTGGGAAATTTACCTTTTTATAAGATCTACCTCCATCCTCCGTACGATATAATTGTCCCTTACTTCCACCACTATAAGATAAACATAAAAATCCAAGCTTATCATTCAAAAATGCTATTCCTGCTGCTGATCCAAGGGACCCTGAAAATGGATCTTCATTTATTGTCTTCCATGTTTGCCCGCCATCGGTAGTTCCTGTTAGTGAATAAGACCTGCTTCCTGCTGCAGCTGCCGTTACTTCTAAACGATATCCAACTTGCTTTGATAAATAAAACTGATCTGCAGCATTATTTGATTGATTAGAACTCTTTTTATTGTCTTTTGAAGGTTCTGATGTTTTAATATTATTTAAACCATCTGCTAGGTTGTATCTAACAGGAGTATATTTACTCTCCTTACCTGGTACAAATACAGAAACAGTATATCCTACTATTTCAGAATTAGCGTTAACATCTGAATTTGTATTTCCCTTGGAATCAATATAAACAATACCATTTGTGTTATACCCAAAGCTTCGTTTACCAGAATAAAGGATGCCATACTGTTCTTCAGGCCAGTTCATCACTGTTTTCTTAAGTGGAATTACTTTCATTGTCTTAATTAATGGTTCTAAAAGTTTATCATCATTATAATTTGCATTTACATAACCTTTTAAATATACAGTTATATTCCCTGACTTTTTGCTGTTATAGCTGATTAAATAGCTTTCTAACTTACCTTTATCATTTTTTCCATAAAGGTATGTATCAAAGGCTGCAATTTTTCCATTAGAATCAAAATTAAGACTAAAGTTATTTGCAACATATAATTTTTCAGGCATATGAACTTTTTTATTAATATCTGTAAATATCCCTTCTATGCCACTTTCATATATATTATTATGTTCAAGCTTTACAGTTTTTTTATTTTTCAAATCACTTAAGTACCATGATAGCTTTCCATTATAATTTATTGCACTATGATATATTTTCACTCCATAAAAACATGTTATAAGAACTATAATTATTGCAACTACACAGTTCCATACAGTTTTATACCTTGAATATGATTCATATCTATCTACACTCTGCTCAGGTACAACTTCTGGCTTTTTCACGATTCTAATTATGAGAATTGTAAACCAAACCAAAAAGAATGCCATACATCCCAATAATACAGTTATATTATTATTGATTCTTCCAAACTTACATAAAGTATATAATTCATAAAATGCAATCCAATATACCAGCATAAATATTGAGCAGGTTACCATTGATAAAATTAATTCTTTTTTTGTAATTTGCTTGTATTTTCTCATTTTCCTCTACGCTCCATCTTGTTTTTATAGGGTTTATAATTTCTATATATTATACCGCAAATTTTCAGCTATTAGCATTATAAACTAAGATAATTAATAAAATAGTCAAATATACAAAAATGAACCAAAACAATAAATGAATATCCAAAATTAAACCTCAAAAAATTACAAAACTAATTGATGGAAGAAAAGCAAATATTAGAGTCTCTTAATCGCACCTTCAAATCTTCTTAGCGTTATGCCCTATGTTTATCACTAAATGTATATTTCAAACATATAATATCTAAATACAACTTCCTAGGAGGAAAATAATGAATCGAAACTTAAGCAGATGTCCACTTACACCAAACACTACAAGGATATGCAGTAATAATTCTGTAGATACTGCTGTACAAGTGTCTAAAATTGTTTTTACTCACATGAAACCTAACACTGTTATATTAGTAAATAGAAATAACGTTTTTGATGGAATAGCAGCAGCACCCTTAGTTCATCTTCCAATCAATGGTTCTCTTCTATTTACTGATGGCAATATGTTAAGCCAAGAAACATTAAGTGAAATTTGCAGATTATCCCCTAAAGGTTATAAAGGAATACATGTAATTTTAGTTGGAAATATTTCAAGGAATATATCTTTAACTCTAAACCATTATGGTTTTAGAACATACCACATAACAGGACGTAACCATTTTGAAACTGCTTGTAAAATACCTAGTATAAGAAAAAAATTTGAAAATATTCTTATAGTCTCTGGTGAAAACTACCATGAAGGCATTATGGCTGCCTACTGGTCTGCACATCATGGAGATCCTATCTTGTATGTGCAAAGGAACAGCATTCCTTACTGCACACTTGAATCTATTAAGAAGATGCATGAAATAAATGTTTATATTATAGGATCAACTAAAACTATATCAGAAGATGTTGAAAAAAACATATCTCAACTAGAAAATGTTAAACACATAGATAGAATTGATGGGCATGGATTAGGGCGATATAAAAATAAGATATCTTAATCATTTATATGATTTACATGAAAATCTTCCAGTAATAATTTAACCCCGGATATCTCCAGGGTTTTAAATATCACAAAGTATAGTTCTCATACTATCCATATTCATTATTCTGTTATGCCAATCTGAACTGTATGCCAAAACCTCCCCTTGGAAAGTTCCAATCAATATTATCACGAGAACAAGCTATACGACAAGCTCCACATTCAAGACAACCTTCATAACCAACAGTAATATGTCCATCCTTAAATTCATAAACATGAGCCGGACAAATGAAAGTACAGGTCTTTTCATTACAATTTTCACATATAGACTGATCTTTTATTTCTAAATGTGAAACAGTATCAACATTATAAGTATTTAAATACAGCTTATCATCAATATTAACTTTTACTTTTATATCCTCCATTATTTCATCGCCCTCCATATTTTAAATCCATCTGTACCCATATTTAATAAAGATTTTCCACCAGACATATGTTTAATAGCTAACTTTTGCTTGTCCCTTTTTGATGCTCCATCTACAGTAAACATTTCACTCATTACCTTGTTAACTGCTGGTATATAATGATTGAAAAACTGTGGATTTTCTTCCATAATTGTAGATGCATCCTTATATTTTTTTAAATCTTTCATAACATAACTTTCTTTAAGCAATTTCTGATAGTATGAAAGTGTTTCTTCGTTGAATTTACCTAGTTTCTTAGCCTGTATAATAGTCTCGGCAGCAAAACGTCCAGAAGTCATTCCTAAATTTGATCCTTCTCTATGAATACCATTTACAAGCTGAGCTGCATCACCAATTACCAGTACTCCATCTCCCACTAATTTAGGTATACTATTATATCCACCTTCTGGAATTAAGTGTGCATAATATTCACTTGCTTCACTTCCTGTAATTAAAGGTTTTATCACAGGATGCTGCTTGATATACTCTAATAATTCATAAGGCTTAACATTTCTCTCACTCATCTGAGAAAGCAAAGCTCCACAGCCAATAGATATATGTTCCTTATTGGTATAGATAAATGCAGTGCCTACCATGCCTAAGGTTCCATCACCAAACATTTCTATTGTTGCCCCCATACCTTTATCTAAGTTAAATCTTTCTTCAATTTTATCTGAAGGTAATTTTAATTCTTCCATAACTGCAAGAGCTACTTGATCCTTGCGCCAATCCTTATGAAATCCAAGATCTTTGGCCAGCAATGAATTAACACCATCTGCAAGCACAACTACATCAGCATAAATATCTCCATCAGGCCTATCTGTTCTAACGCCAACAACTTTATTGTTTTCCACAATACATTCCTTTACAACAGTCTCATTTACAATTAGTGCACCAGCATCTATACACTTTTTGGAAAACCACTGATCAAACTTGCCTCTAAAAACTGTAAAATTATTATAAGGCGGCTTTGACCATTCCATCCCTCTATAACCTGTCTTTGCTGCAGATTCTTTTCCCAATAGCCAAAAGCTTTGCTCAATAATAGGACGTTCAAGAGGTGCTTCCTTCCAGAACTCTGGAATAATCTCATCCATCATATGACGGTATAATACACCACCCATAACATTTTTGGAACCAGGGTGTTTACCTTTTTCAATAACAATAACGTTAAGACCTTTTTTCACCATTACATATGCAGCTGCAAGACCGGCAACACCAGCACCTACAACAATAACATCAAATTTTTCAGACACTTCTTAACCCTCCTTTGCAACTGCGCATAAATTTTTATTTTTTGTCTGTGAAATATCTTCAAGTACTTCCTTAAAACTATCAATTAATTTGGGTAATACTTCAAAAACATCTCCATGTATTCCATAGGTAGCTAACTTCATCATTTCACACTCTGAATCTGTATTTATACAAACTATAGTTTCAGCTCCCTGTATTCCAACAGTATGCTGTATTGCACCAGAAATTCCTACTGCAAAATACAGCTTTGGGGACACAGTTTGACCAGTCTGTCCAACTTGTCGTTTATGATCAACTAAGCCTTTCTCCACAGCACCACGGCTTCCTGCAACTACACCGCCAATAACCTTTGCTAACTCACAAAGCAACTTAAATCCTTCCTGATTCTGCACGCCTCTTCCACCACAAACTATAATTTTAGCATCCTGAAGTTTTGCATTTTCTAACTGTTCCTTAATAATTTCAAGCACCCAAGTTCTAAGAGATTTTTCTTCAATTTTGAAATTTTCTCTAATTATAACGCCTTTTTTATTTACTTCAGGTTCTGGCATTGGCATAACTCTTGGACGAACAGTAGCCATTTGAGGACGATGTTTTTCACATACTATAGTAGCCATTATATTTCCACCAAAGGCTGGGCGACTGGCAAGTAATATTCTTTTTTCCAAATCAATATCTAGCTGAGTACAATCCGCTGTAAGTCCGGTTTTCATTGCAGTTGCAACAGCACCAGCTAAATCTCTTCCGGTAGTTGTTGCTCCCATTAACAATATTTCTGGTTTATACTTACTTATTAAATAACGGAAAGCTCTATTGTAAGTCTCTGTCCTATAAAAATGAAATACTTCATCGTCTATGACATATACGGTATCTACGCCATGTAAAAAAAGCTCATATATTATAGATTCAACTTTATCACCTAATAAAACTGTACATACCTTTACCTCTAATTTTAAAGCAAGCTTTCTTGCAGCACCAATAAGTTCAAGAGTAACAGAGGCTAGTTTACCCTCCAATTGTTCTGCAAAAACCCATACATCTCCAGTAGGCTTTTCTGACTTTGAAGCTTTACTACTTTCCTTAATCTCATTCTTCAAGATATCATTGGCTTTCTTTTTGCCACCTGAAATACTTAACGAAGAAACTGGACACACCGATACACACTTTCCACATTCAGTACACTTTTCTTTACTAGCTACTAATTTACCTTCTCCATTAATCCCCAATGCATCGAAAGGACAACTTGGGATACAGGATTCACATCCAATACAAGAATCTGCAATTATAACTGCCATCTAACTATTCCTCCTTTCAATCTATCCGTAAGCTGTTTTACCACCTCATCAATGTTGCCCTTTAATAACTCCCCACCAGGCCTTTGAGCTGGAGGAAATATACGTCGAACTGAAGTTGGAGAGCCTTTAAGTCCTAACTGGCTCATATCTGCTTTAAAATCATTAATTCCCAAAACTGTTGCTCTATAGCGGGCTGCTCTAATCATATTTGGCAGTGGTGAATAACTTAAGTCATTTATATCGTTTTCTACTGTAATTAAGCAGGGAAGTTTTGATTCAACAACTTCGTAACCATTATCAATTTTTCTATGTACTATTACAGTACTATTTTTCGCATTCAAACATTTTATCTTTTCCACATAGGTTAACTGCGGTATTCCAAGTCTAGATGCAATACCTGGCCCAACCTGAGCAGTGTCCCCATCAATAGCTTGCTTTCCACAAAAAATTAAGTCAACATGTTCTTTTTCCATTATTTTTTTTATTCCCATTGCAAGTATATAGCTTGTAGCCAGGGTATCAGAACCAGCAAAGGCTCTATCTGAAAGAAGATATCCTTCATCTGCTCCCATTTCAATACACTTTTTAATAACTTCCTCTGCTTGTGGTGGCCCCATTGATATAATAGAAACCTTACCTCCAAGCATATTTTTAATTTTTACGGCTTCCTCCACAGCGTGTGCATCATAAGGATTAATAATTGTAGGTGCACTTGATCTGTCTAGGGTATTTGTTTTTGGATCCATTTTAATTTCTGTAGTATCTGGTACTTGTTTCACACAAACTAAAGCATGCAATTAAACAACAACTCCTTCAATTTTTATTTAAAATTATTATTCTCAATCATTTCTCATTGTTTGCTCTCTATTATATAAGCCTCATGTGAAGAAAAAATGAAGGCTAAATAATTTGAAAATTTGTTCTTAAAAATCTTTATAAAATCTTCACATGATTAATCTATAGTGTATATAAAGCAAAAATTTAAATCTACTTACAGCATTAATAGTTGTAAATATATTTAGGAGGATACATGATGAGACAAAAATTTAAAATATGGTTAAGAGCTGCAAGACCTTTTTCTTTAACAGCTTCTATAATACCAGTTACAATAGGTGCTATATTTGCTGGGAAAGAATCAAAATTTCAGTTTACATACTACCTACTTTCCTTATTGGCCGCTGTACTTTTGCAAGCTTCATCAAATATGCTCAATGATTATGATGATTTTATAAATAAAGTTGATACAAAAGAATCTGGATCTTCTAGTGGTATTATTTTTGAAAATTTATTGACTCCTGAAGAACTATCTAAAGGAGGACGCTTAGTTTTAGCTTTAGGATGTATACTGGGATTATTTTTAGCTTTTCAAAAAGGATTCTTTATTCTAATTCTAGGTACTGTAGGAGCTTTAAGTGGTTATTTTTATACCGGGAAACCCCTTATGCTAAAATACAGAGGCCTAGGCGCCCCTTTAATATTTATAATCTTTGGACCCTTGATGACGCTTGGTGGATATTTTGTTCAAGTACAGAAAATTAATACAAATGTACTTCTTTTATCTATACCAGTTGGACTTTTAACTACAGCAATTTTGCATGCAAATGATATTAGGGATGTTTATCATGATAAAAAAGCTGGAATAAAAACTCTATCTATAATTATTGGAAGAATTGGTTCCTGCTATATATATTATGGTTTAATTTCTCTATCATATATTTCTGTTTTAGTCATGACTTACTATAGAATTACTCCCATTTGGAGTTTATTTTGCCTAGTTACATTACCAACAGCATTAAAAAATATAAGTAAATTGCATATATCTAATGGATTTACTTATGAGCTTGCTGCCCTTGATCAAGAAACAGCAAAATTACAGGGGCAATTTGGAGTTATTCTTATTATTTCAATACTATTTTCAAGATAAAGGAGGCATTATCCTTGAACAATAAAAACTATAAATATTTAACTTTTACACTGCTTGCAGCTGCAATATTATGGTACTTAATGTTTGTTATAAAACCCTTTAATTTCTGGATAGAAATGAGTGGATCAATATTATTATTGATAATGATGGCTTACTTTGCTAATAGAGATATCTTTTCCTTCGGAAAAATAAAAGTGAGATATATTTTTATTGGAGTAGTCTCAGCCATAGTCTTATACGGAATATTTTATGCTGGAAACATTATATCCGCATACTTATTTCCATTTAAGGATGCTCAAATATCATCAGTTTATAGTAATAAATCAAATGCTAACCTGACACTAATAGGCTTGCTGCTATTTTTTATAATTGGTCCAGGTGAAGAACTGTACTGGAGAGGCTTTATACAAAATACTTTAGCTAAGAAATTTGGAGAAAACAAAGGATATTTATTTTCAGTTTTACTATATACAGCTGTGCATATTGTTACAGGCAATTTTATGCTAATTATAGCAGCTTTGGTATGCGGATTATTCTGGGGATGGCTTTATAAAAAAGAGAAGAGCCTTATTCCAGTAATTATCTCTCACGCTATTTGGGATTTAACAATATTTGTTTTACTTCCACTAATGTAATTTCTTTAGTTATGTGTAGGAAAACATTATAAACTTAATTATGAAAAGAGGTATATTTCATATGGTTAATAATACTATTGATGTACAAAATATTTTTTCTTCTATTGCAGGAAACTATGATAAGTTAAATTCAGTTCTAACTTTTAATATAGATAAAATGTGGAGAAAAAAAGCTATAGAAGCATGTGCTTTAAAAGCTAATGATAAAGTCTTAGATCTATGCTGTGGTACAGGGCAGATGATTAATTATGCCTGCAGAAAAGTTGGAAAAGATACTGAAGTTATAGGGCTTGATTTCAATGAAGCTATGCTTAATGTTGGATATAAAAGACTTAATCAAAGCATGAAAAATTATAAGTTTAAGCTAATAAAAGGTGATATTTTAGAGTTACCTTTTGAAGATAATAGTTTTCAATGTGTAACAATTGCTTTTGGTATTAGAAATATTAAAGATAAAAATAGAGCTTTATCAGAAATGCATAGAGTCTTAAAACCTGGTGGAAAGCTAATTTGTCTTGAGCTCTCTAATCCAGAACTTCCTGTTTTTAAGGAATTTCATGCAGCATATTTAAAATTCGTTCTACCTACTATTGGTTATATAGGTACAAAAGATAAAGAAGCTTATACTTATCTTAGAAATTCTGTAAAAAAGTTTATGCCAAAAAATGAATTAAAATATTTATTTGATAATGCTGGTTTTATAAATACTGGTTATACATCTTTAACTGTTGGAATTGCTTCTATTCATTATGGAGTAAAAAAATAGATACTAAATTATATCTTCATATTTTCTTCACAGCAAGTCTCTATAATAACAATTGTTAGTGGAGATATAATCAAACAAATGATGTATTAATTTTCTTAATTAGAATATATAGGTGGTGAAAAAATGAGCTTCAATAAAATCTCAACCCCAATAATAAAAGAACTTAATCAACTTGAATTAGAATTTAAAAAAATTGCAGCAGAATTAGACGGAACTACAAAAGAAGGCATATTTAGTTACTTTTTTTCAATTCCAGGTAAGCGTCTAAGACCCACATTAGCATTTTTATCTACAGGTGCTATTAAAAGCGAGCTTACTCCATCTGCAAAACATAACTTAATTCAACTAGCAATGGGTCTAGAACTTATTCACAGCGCAAGCCTAATTCATGATGATATCATAGATGGCGACTTACTAAGACGTGGACAAAGAACCTTAAATAAAACCTTTGGAAATAAAATAGCAGTGCTTGCTGGTGATGCTTTGTACTCAAGAGCCTTTACTATTTTCTCAGATACTCTACCAAAAGAATTTGCTAGGGTAATGGGTAGAGTTACCGAATCAATGTCTGTAGCTGAAATACTTAATGCTAACAATCCTTCACCAGATCGTGAAACCTATTTTAAAATCATTTTAGGAAAAACAGCATCCTTTATGAGCGCTTGTTGCCAGCTTGGTGCCAGCATAGCTTATGGCACTTACGAAGAGTCTAATATGCTTTCTAAATACGGTGAAAACCTTGGTATAGCATATCAAATACTAGATGACTATATGGATGGAGATGCCGTTGCAATGAAAAATGTAACTATTGAAGAGGGTTTTCAATTTGCATATGCTGCTAAAGCTTCTATTGACAATTTAAAAGACTCAGCTTACAAGAAAAGTTTAATTATGTTAGTAGATTATGTTTTGGATTTTTATAGTCCTAAAGTAGAAAATGCACTATAGTAACCATTTTCTTTAAACTTAATTTATAACTACAAGAAGGAGTGTGTATAAAAATGAAAAACAAACTAATGAAAAAACTATCAATTATTTCAGCTCTTGTTCTAACTTTGTCTACATCAGTGTTAGCTGATGGCAGTGGAAAAAAGATAGATAAGACGGTTGATGGAGTTAAGACAACTCTTATGTTGACAGGAGATAAGGCTAAAACTGGTGAAAACCAATTAACATTGATGTTATCTGATAATAACAATAAACCAATAAGTAATGCTGATGTTAAAGTATCCGTAGAAATGGACAAAGGCAGTATGGGTGATATGAATATGGATGGCTCCAAGCCTGAAGCTGTTCAATTTACAAAAGGTCATGAAGATGGCGAGTATGTTGGAACTGTAAAATTTAGTGATAAAGGTAAATGGAAAGTTAAAACAAGCTTTACAGCAAATAATGCTAAAAAAATGGCTGATTTTGATGTTGATGTAGCAAGTTCTGGCCCTAACTGGTTTATTGTTGGTGGATTCTTAATAATAGCTTTCCTAATTATAGTAACTGCTGCTATATCAAAGAAAAATAAAAAAGCTTTGAAGTCATAGAAAGTGAGATGATGTTTTGTGGCAAAAGAAAAGAAAACTTTAACTGATGAAGAAAAAGCACTCTCATATGATGATAAAAATCTTCTAGATAACAAAAAATTTGCAAACTTTATGAAAAGTAAATGGTATCCTGGTATTTTTCAATGGCCAGTAGCAATAGTATTTGCCTTTATAGTTTATGAACTTTTATTTGGTTCTACTAGTGCTCACGATAACTTTGGAACTGCTGCTACATGGGTATTATGGTGGCCCTTACTTCCAATTATAATGCTATTATTAGGTAGGTTCTGGTGTACAATTTGTCCTTTTGGAACACTTAATGATTTAGTTCAAAAATTTGTTGGTAATAATAAACCAGTACCTAAATTTCTAAAAAAATATGGAATTTGGATAATTGATGCCATATTCCTTCTAATTACCTGGAGTGATCACATTTTTGGTGTTGTTGAGTCTCCAAGAGGATCTGGTAATCTACTATTGCTGATTACACTTGGTGTAATAGCTTCTGGTGCTATATTTGAACGTAGAACTTGGTGTAGATATGTCTGCTTTTTAGGTGGTTTATCTGCCAACTATAGTAGAACAGGAATGATGGAACTTAGAGGTACACCTGAAAAATGTGCTAAATGTAATGTTGCTGCTTGTTATAAAGGAAGTGATAAAGCAGCAGGATGTCCTATGTTTGAATTTCCAAGAATTATGGATACTAATGCAGAATGTAACTTCTGTGGAAACTGTGTAAAGAGTTGTCCTAATAATTCTATTAGAATATCTAGACGTGTACCTACTAGAGAATTATGGTTTATTCGCAAGCCAAAGCTTGAAGAATCCTTTCTTTCCATTGTAATTATGGGTATAGTATTTGTACAAAATATTACTATGCTTAATATATGGCAGCCTATATTAAATGAGCTTGAAAAAGCTACAGGTACAACTAGCTACTATGTAACTTTCACTATAACATTTATTATAGCAATGTTAATTCCTATAATAATGCTATTAGTAACAGGATTCATTGCTAAGAAATTCAATGGAGATTCTGTTAAACAAAACTTTACTAAGTTTGGATATGCTATCATTCCTTTAGACATGGCTGCCCATATAGCTCATAACCTTTTCCATCTATTAGCAGAAGGTAAATCAATCTTTTATGCTTTTATGGGGCTATTTGGAATGAAGATGCATGGTTCAACAGCAATTTTGGATACTCCAACAATACAAGCTCTTCAATATATTTTAATTGTTCTTGGAACTATAGGATCAATATATACTGCTTATAAACTTGCTAAGAGTAATTATGGTGATAAGAATGGTAAGTCTCTAAAAACTTCAATGGTATACGGTGTTTTAATGCTAATATTAGCTATTGTAAACATATTACTATTCTCACTTCCAATGGCAATGCGTATGTAGTTTGAATGCTATCAGGAAATATTTTTCTGATAGCATTTTCTTCATAAAATTCTCCATGCATTATCCTCTATTAATTTTATTTCTCTTAATCATTTTCTTACTCTAACTATTTGGCCTTTATTTATCTGATGTAATACTTTTGTTGAAACTTTTGTTAATGAATAAGGTGATCCTCCACCAGTATAAATGAGATCATTTTCCATAACTTTTGGGTCAATTAGAAATATCGCTTCATAGCCAAATGACGGTACCCCGCCACATATGTATCCGGTTTTATCCAATACCTCTTCGGGAGTTGCAATTTGGGGAATTTCTATATTTAATGCTTTTGCTACCCTTGATGTACTTACCCTATCTTTCCCTCTAACAATAGCAACAATAAGATTGTCATCGTCATCTATTAAACATATGCTTTTTACAATATCATTTGGAGATACATGAGCAGCAGATGCAGCCTCTTCTACAGTGTGACAGGTATTCTCATAAGTATACTGTTCTGCATCTATGCTGTTTTCTATCATATACCCTCTCAATTTTTCCTCAAACTCTTTCAATTTTATCACTCCATTTCAATTTTAAATATATTTACGATAGACACTTAAATTATACTCCGACATATGTTGAGTGTCTGGTTTGGATATCCATATTACAATCCCAATTTAAACTTCAACTAAATTGTACCACATTTTCAAAAATTCTCACAATCATATAAAAACATTTGAAAGTGACTAGCACTAAATGATACCAACCTCTTTTTTATTTTACTTTGTGAGAATGCATTTTTACATTTGAGGAATAATATTATCAGTTATTTAGAAGGTGCAGTATAGGAGGATAATATTATGGTAAAAAAGCATCAAGGATTGTCTTCAGGACATCTTACAATGATGGCATTAGGTTCTGTTATAGGAGGTTCATTTTTTCTGGGCACAGCTGTAGCTATTAATGCTGCTGGACCCTCTGTTATAATATCTTACATATTGGGAGGAATATTGGTTTACTTTATACTATATGCTTTATCGGAAATGACTGTGGCAAATCCTCATTCTGGTTCATTTCGTGCCTTTGCAGCACATTACTTTGGTCCAGGAACTGGATTTGTTGTTGGTTGGGTATATTGGCTTGGAATGATTCTGTCAATGTCCAGTGAAGCTACTGCTATTTCAATCTTGATACGTAATTGGTTTCCTAAAATGTCTATTGCCTTAATGGGAAGCTTGATAATAATTATTATTACTTTACTGAATTTACTAGGAGCAAGAATGATAAGCAAATTGGCAAGTAGTCTTTCTGCTATAAAGTTGGTAGCTATAGTCTTCTTCATTATTATATCAGCTTTACTTATCATAGGAGCATTTCCTGGAATATCATCAGTTGGTATTGGCGAACTTGCAAGGGAATCATTCATGCCGGGCGGAATAAAGGGAATTGCAGGAAGTATGCTTATAGTTATGTTTGCCTATGCAGGGTTTGAAATAATTGGATTAGCCGCTTCTGAAACCTCTAACCCTGAAGAAACAATTCCTAAAGCAATTAGAAATACCGTTTTCGGTCTTGTAGGATTATATATACTTTCTGCTATTGCACTGCTTCCTTTAGTTCCAACCTCTGCACTAAATGAAAATATAAGTCCTATGGTAGAAGCTCTTAATAGATGGGGAATGGGATGGGCTAGTACTGTTATGAATCTGGTACTTATGACAGCCATATTGTCTGCTTCCCTAGCATCCATGTTTGGAATTGGAAGAATGATGAGATCAATTGCAGATGAAGGTCATGCATCAAAATGGTTGAAGGACAAAAAAGATATACCTTATCGTGGAATGTTGTTTTCTGGCTTTGTCATGCTATTAACATTATGGTTTGGATTTCTATTTCCAAGGGTGTATTTATTCCTAATAAGCGCCAGTGGATTTGCACTACTCTCTACCTACGTAGTAATTCTAGCCAGCCATATACGGTTTCGTAAAATGTGCGGATGCCCTCCTAATGGGAAATGCCAAATGCCTGGATTTCCTTATGGCTCCTGGTTTACTTTAATAGGTATGATTGTTGTTATATTCAGCATGCCCTTTATCCCTGGACAGGAAGCAGGACTTATAGCTGGAATTGTAATGGTGGCATTTTTTTCAGTAATTTACATGGCAATAAAATTTTTCAATAAATCTGAAGTAAAAGATACTACTGATAGAAGTATTGATATTAGAAAGCATCATGGTAAATTTGTAACAGAATTTTCCAAGGAATTGGCAAGAAAAAATAAAAACAAAGATAAATAAATATAAGAAGGAGAATCCCTATCAGCTGAGACTTCTCCCTCTTTATTATTTACGAAATATATATTTTTACATAATTACGGTATAATATTCAAGTATAATTTAATGACTGTAGATTGATTTAATATTAAATGTTTTTAAGTGTTCTCGTTATCTCATTTTCATATATTCCACCATGATAACATATTATTCTATCAATATCATAATATAAAAACTTTTTAATAGACTTTTTAGCCTCTTCTATGTCTAAAGTATACTGAGGTAGTGCAATATCTAAATTTCCGTTTTCTACAACCAAAGCATCTCCAGTTATTAATGATTTACTTTCTTTGTGATAAATAGATATGTGACCTGGCATATGTCCAGGTGTAGCTATTATTTCAATTCCTCCACAAAACTCTAAATAATCTTTATCTTTCAATGTTAGATCTACATTACAACTTTCTACTGCTTCAAGGATTTTATGAAAATAATTCGCTTGCTCTTTTTCCTCTTCTGTTAAAGAATCATATATACTTTCAGCTTGTTGTAGTCTTAACGATTTTTTTTCAGCATTAATATATGGTGCATCTTCTTTAGATGCTAATATCTGTATATTAGGATATTGTCTCTTAAATTCTGCTAGTGCTCCCATATGGTCAAAATCATGATGGGTTATAATTATTTTAGACAACTTTTTTATATTAACTCCATTATTTATTGCAACATCTTCTATCAATCTGAAAAAATCAGGATATCCACAATCTATTAGTACCATCTCATTTTCATCTTCTAGGATTACAGGATAAATAGTGTCGTTTTTGTCACCAAATTTGAAAGACACTTCTAATATATTTATCTTACCCATGCTAATCACTCCTAACAATAATCTAGTACTTAAATAGTATCACATATTTGAAACTTGTAGTTAGTCTATAAATATTTATGTATTATTTATTCCCACATCCTAACTATAAGCATACATGCTCTCATGATTTATTTATAATACATTTTATATTTTCTAATAAATTTTCCTAATACTATTTTGAGTAAGATAATATTTATTTGCTAATTCCTTAACCGAACTTCCATTATTAAAGCAAAAACTGCACAAAACTATTTTGATTAAATATCTCTTTTAAAGCAACTCCTAACAAAATATGTTCTGTGTTATTACAGTCTTTGCTTGGAGCTTAATGCACTAACTCGTATTTGTATGGATATCTTCAGCATCTCAAATAGTCTCCATGCAATTTAACCTGGAGAGGTTGGAGTTGATTTCAAAAACAGATTCATTAACCGGGCTATACAACCGGAGATATATTATATAAAAACTTCAAAATGAGTTTATAAATTATAAAAAAAGCAGACGATGTATTATATAAAGGAAAAGCTCAAGGAAGGAACTATGTTGTTTTATCATAATTCTTCAATTCAATTTACAAACTGCTGCAATTTCACAGGCTTATCTTACAGCTTATCATTAAGGATATAACCATTAACCCATACATAACAATTATCAAGGCTAATCCCAAGTTCGATGAAAGAATACAAAAGCACTTTCTTAAAAGAAAAAATGAAGAATCCTCACCTGTTTAGAGTTCTTCATTCATTTAAAACAAAATAAATGTTTTAAGGGTGCTTAGTGCTACCAACACTAGGCACTTCTTATTTATATTATATGAAACTTTTTATAAAAATAAACATATTCTTATAATTCACCTAGATTATGATACGGTTTAGAATACTTAAATTCTTATTAAAACTAGTCATATGAACGGTTCTAGATAAAATCTATGTTACTTATGATATGCTTTGCTGTAACAGATATACCACATACTTTTTTCATGCTTAACATCCTTGATAAGTATTTAGGCGAGTTGAATGAATATGTATATGGAATGCCAAACATTACAAATCCACAAATTAGTAGATTGTTTAAAAAGAAAAAGAAACTTAAATTACTTTTTTCTATTATTAAACCATTCAATTGTTGCATTTTTGACTTCCTTAGGAAGTTTTTTATTATATACCTCATCATATAGCCATGCCAATGTCTTATTACTTAAATATTTTCTCATTTCATCTTCTGCTTCTAACATTACAACTTTTATTAAACAAGGACATTTGGTATGCGTATCGGGTAAATTATCTTTATCTAATAATATATTATTTTGTCTAATTTCTGCACATTGAAAAAACGGTTCACTTCCTTCTACTGCTTCAACAATATCCCAAAAAGTTATATCTTCTGCACTATGAGCTAGTGCATAACCACCTCTTACACCTGGCATAGATTTTATAATTCCTGACTTACTTAATTTTGCATATACTTTTGATAAATAAGTTTCCGATATACCTTGAAATGTGGCTAAATCCCTTATCCCCACAGATTTACCTTCTTCTGAGTTTACCATATATAGCAAGCAATGAATTGCATACTCTACTCCTACTGAAAATTTCATTTTCGCACTCCTTTGATATATTATCGTTCTTTTATTAATAATATCCTATTATTAATTCTCATTCAAGATAATCATACAGAATTAAATATATACTCTTTTACAAACTATTTTTATTGACAAAAGAAGAAAAAAATCATATTATAATTATAGATAATGTTAATCCACGATATTTATTATCTATAATTTATAAGAAAGAAGGAATATAGAATGTTTACAGAAAAATTTTTTAATGTGCTAAATCATGAAGGAGTAGTTTCTATTGTAACTTGTGCAAATAATGAAGCTCACGTAGTTAATACATGGAACAGTTATTTAATTATTGTAGAAGGAAATAAAATCTTAATTCCTGCAGCTGCTATGATTAAAACAGAAGAAAATGTTAATGCTAACCCTAAAGTTAAATTAACTCTTGGTAGTAAGGAGGTAATGGGCTACCAATATCCCGGAACTGGATTTTTGCTTGAAGGAACTGCTAAATTTCTAAAAGATGGAGATAACTTCAAGATGATGAAAGAAAAGTGCCCATTCCTTACAAGAACATTAGAAGTTACAGTTACTTCATGCAAACAAACACTATAATTTTCTACATGTAAGGAGAGACTTATGCCTAGAAGAATTAATAAATCAGATTGTGTAGGTTGCGGAACTTGTGAGCAAGTATGCATTATTGGGTCTATCGTAGAGGACAAAGATAGAAAAAGAATAATCACTGAATCTGCTTGTGTTGACTGTGGAGCTTGCCAATTGACTTGTCCTAGAAAATGTATTTCTGAAAAATAACTGAAAGAATAAGTTTAAAATTGAATTATCTTCGTTATTTGAGGAAACTATACCTATGTACTGATTCCAATGTTTTTACTTAAACTTCATCTTTTTTACTATTTCTATAAATCTTATAGGCGATGTAAATTAGATCTAAATTTTATTTAGATCTAATTTAAGATTATTTTATATTTTATTTTTTGCCTTTGGAAAGTAACCATATTAGCAAAACAGAATTAAACTATGACTCCATTGTAGTAAATATGTTTTTCTTTAATAATTCTAAATTCAAAAATCTAAAAACGGTACTAGAATTTTCTAATACCGTAGTGGTTTTCAATATCGGAGTCGATTAATAATTTATTTCCAAATTTAGTAAAAATCTAAACTTATTCATGGCATGCTTCTACATACATCACTCTAAAAAAGTCTACATCACTTATTGTAAGGTTCACTTTTAGTAATTTTAAACTTCCTTACAAAATATAATATAATTTTTAATGGATTTATTTTAAGTCGATAAGAACTGCAAATAAATACTAGTGTAACTATACGAAGATAATTATATTTTAATCAGGCTTTCAAATTGCTTATATCTTTCATAATCTGATTCATTACATTCCATGAATATCAGCACTCCATTACTGTTATACTCAGTTGATTTGATATTGGCATTATCCTTAAGGTATGACAATATATTTCCTTTTTCATAGGGGATTAACAGCTGGCAGAAAACGTGCTGTGGAAAATCCCTCTTGGAAATTTCATTTACTAGCTCATCTATTTTTGTATTATTTTTAGCAGAAATATATATGCAGTCTTTCTCATCTTTTGTGATTTCACCCTCAACTAAATCTGTCTTATTATAAGCATAAATAATAGGGATAGTATCTGCACCTAACTCTTTTAGTGTGTCCTTTGTAATTTTAATGTGTTGTTTGTAATTAGGATTTGAATAGTCAACTACATGAACCAGTATATCAGCTTCAGTAATTTCCTCTAAAGTTGAGCGGAATGCATTTACAAGCTGGTGAGGTAGCTTACTGATAAACCCTACTGTATCACTTAACAGGAAGGATTTATTATTGGGCGGCTTAATGTTTCTTACATAAGTTTCTAAGGTAGCGAATAACATATCCTTTTCAAATACCTTTTTATCAATTGAAGAACCGTACAAATCTATCAAGGAATTCATAATGCTTGACTTACCTGCATTTGTATATCCTACCAAAGCAACTGCAGGTATTCCTGATTTTTTGCGCTGTTTTCTTTGATTCTGACGTTGAATTACAAGCGTTTCCAGTTCTGCTTGCAGCCTACTGATTTTATCCTTTATCTTTCTGTGATCAAGTTCAAGTTTTATTTCTCCTGAACCTCTGCTTACAAATCTTACACTTCCTTCCTGCCGACTTAATGATCCTACAAGTACAGTTACTCTCGGCAGAACATATTGTAATTTTGCTATTTCTACCTGCAGCTGTGCTTCTTTGCTTTTAGCTCTCTTAGCCAAAATGTCCAAAATCAGAGCCGTTCTATCTATTACCTTGCATTTTAAAGCCGTATCCAAATTGCGAATTTGTGAAGGAGACAACTCATCATTAAAAATAACCACGTTCACATCTTTCTCATGAATTAATGTAAACAATTCTTGGATTTTTCCCTTACCTAGATAATGAGAGGAATACACTCGCTCTAATTTTTGAGTAATTTCACCAACTACCTCAATATCACATGCATCAGCTAGACTAGATAGCTCTTTCATCATATTTAAAAATTCCTTATCATTTTTGAGATTACAGCCTACAATTATTGCTCTTTGTTTTTGTTCCATACAGCTTACGACCTCCATTACCATTCCACTTTATACAAATAAAAAGGGTAGTCCTGTCACCTACCCATTTTAACATACTCTCATTCATAAGGCTAAAGCTCAAAAATCTTTGTTGCAATATTTTTGCAAAATTCGCTGTCATGTTCAACAAACAGTAAGGTTGGTGAATATTTAAGCAGTAACTCTTCTATCTGCATACGAGAGATAATATCAATAAAATTAAGTGGTTCATCCCAGATATGCAAATGAGCTTTCTCACAAAGACTTTTTGCAATGAGTACTTTTTTCTTTTGGCCACCGCTAAAAGATGACATATCCTTTTCAAATTGAGTTCTTGAAAAATCAAGCTGTCTTAAAATAGCTTTAAAAAGACTTTCGTCAATATTGCTTTCTAAATCGTAGTCAGTTAAGCTGCCTTTAAGCTGAGATGTATCCTGGGACACATAGGATATTTTAAGCTGACTTCCTTTATTGAAATTACCTGTGTAGTTTATATCTTCACCACAAATAAGCTTAATAAGGCTTGATTTTCCTGAGCCATTTTTACCTTTAAGTGCAATTCGCTCACCTTTCTCAATACTAAAGCTAACCTCTTTACAGACCATGGTGTCACCATAAAAAATCGAAACATTCTCAAGTTCCACAAATTTGTTTTTATGATAAACAAGTTGGGACATCTTCAGGCTGTCGGAGCTTTCGATATTTTTGAGAAACTTAGACTTTTCTTCAATAGCAGCTTGCTGTCTGCTTTCAATTGACTTAGAGCGTTTCATCATCTTAGCAGCTTTATGTCCAACATAACCTTTATCAAGCTTGGATCCAGAGTTTGTTGTTCCTTTTTTTGATTTTTCTACTTCATGTGACCAATTACTTGTTCGTTTAGCAGACTCTGATAAGCGATTAATATCTTTTCTAAGCTTCTCGTTTTCTGCAAGCTCAAAGTTATCCTGCCTCTGCTTATTTTCCCACCAGTTAGAAAAATCACCTTTTTGTATTTCTATATTTGTCTTATTTATTGAAAGAACGTGGTCAATACAATTATCCAAAAAATACCTATCGTGTGAGATAAGAATAAATCCTTTCTTTTTTCTAAGGTAATTACTTAGTTTTTTTCTAGCTTCAGCATCCAAATGATTAGTAGGTTCATCAATAAGTAAGAAGGAGTTCTCCTTCAAAAACATAGCAACAAGCAATACTTTGGTCTTTTCTCCTTTTGATAGTGTATAAAACTGTCTGTATAAAACATCATCGTCTATATCTAAAAGCGATAATTCTTTCATTATTTCCCAATCCATTGAATTTGGACTGATTTCTCTTATGATATCTATAGTAAAATTTTCTTCTTCCTTCACCTTATAAGGAAAATATTCAAAGGTTACATTCGCTGAAATATTTCCAGTATACTCATATTTACCAAGTAAAAGATTCAGAAATGTAGTTTTTCCTCGTCCATTTCTTCCGGTAAAGCCCAATTTCCAATCGGTATCAATTTGAAAGCTTACATTTTCAAAAATATTATCACAACTGCCTTCATAAGCGAAGGTCAGGTTTGTTACATTTATTAAAGACATATTTTTTATCCTCCTTTGTAATTAAAAGTACAAATAACAAAGTCGGAGGCATAGGCGACTGGTATTACTCCATATAAGTGTCGCCCGAAGTATCCGGCTTTATATGAAGATTATCATGCGTTAACGAAGTATCTTTATTATCCATTGTATAATCCCTCCTACTTATTCTCATGATTTGTAAAAAATAAGAGCTGCAAGAAATTATTATTCTTGCAGCTCATAAATACAGCAAAGGCAAACCCCTATTAGAGGCATAGCGAGTATATATTTTCTGAGCGAAAAAACAATTAATTTCTTACATATGCACAACAAAAAAGTGGTATTGTACGACCCCACGACTTTATTATGCTTGGTAAAACCAGCAAGAAAAATTAATCATCTTTTCAGCTCCTATCATCATATTTGCTCAGATTATATCACACTTGCTTTCATAATGCAACAAACAGTTCAAGTCAATCTATGGCATAATAAGAACAATCCTTATATATCCTAAGTTTTCAACATAATAGTCTGCAAGTTCCCTTAAGGTATTTAGCCGTTGTTCACTCCTTTTAATAGATAACTTGTTAATATAGTCTTTATACCTAGTTCTTCTGCACCCATTAATTCATCAGAACCACCATTGCCAATAAAAATACATTTTCATGTTTTATCATCCATGCTACTAAGAGTAATTTAAACTCCCATTCTTTTATTTATTATTTTGTCACAACATAATAATAAACAATGACCTACTTTATTATGGTAAGTCCTATTTTATAATGCTTATACAAAAAAGTCTACGTCATTTATGATAAGGTTCATCGTTTCTAATCCTAGAAATTTTATAGTAATTATATTATAACCTTACACTGATAACTGATCTCCATTTATATCTAACATTTTGCCTACTATTTCTCAATAATGCTATTTATAAAATCTATCATTCCATCCTCAACTTCATCCCTAATGTCACGATAGTTATGGATTTCATGTCGTTTTCCAGGATAAACTTTTGTTTTTACCTTATGTCCTGTTTCTGCAAGCCAATTAGATACAGCATAAACGCCTTCTCCATACTGACCAACTGGATCTTGATCTCCAGCCATATTATAAACAGGAATTGATGTTGGTACTTTTTCTGCCCACTGTGTTCCAACAATACTGTCCATCATTTTAACAAAATGATGCAATGAACGTACATTAGGTGGTGTTTTAAAATTATTGAATGGATCATTTGCATGGTCTGCTACCACATCAGGATCACCACAAATCCAGTCATTTGCTGTAGTAACATTTTCACAACGCTTTGTCATCCAACCTAAAAGCTTGTCCAAAGAAGCAAGATCAATTTCTTTACCCTTACCTTCATCTATTTCTTTTTCCAAAACAGGTACAAGTTCAGCTGCATTTGGGAACACACCTGAAGTTCCACACAAAATCAAACCATCCATTCCTTTTCCATAAGCAGCAGCATAACATCTGGCAATCATGGAACCCATACTGTGTCCATACATGAAATAAGGTAAGTTAGGGTATTCTTCCTGTACAATTTTACGAAGAGTATGTTCATCTTCTGTCATTGTCATATAACCTTTATCGCCCCAATCACTCCAGTTGCCTGAATCACTGGCTGTCTTTCCATGTCCTACATGATCATCTGCTGCAACTACAAAACCTGCCTCATTCAGCTTTAATATCATATGTAAATATCTACGTGAATGTTCTCCAAAACCATGTACAAGCTGAACAATTCCACGTGGTTTACGAATTGGAGTATAAATCCACGCTTGCACTGTGTCTTGTTCATTAAATGACTTAAAACTTTTTTCTTGAAATGACATAATAACCCTCCCCTTAAATAAAATTATATACTAATTATACCTTCTTTTCCCTATACATTCAATCGTTTACAATGTTATAAGAATTTACACATACATACTTTCAAATGTCTTAATAACAATAATTCATGATCAATATTTTTTTAAAAGACGCCATAGATGAGTACGGCTTATTCCAAGCTTCTGTGCAGCTAAAGTTTGATTTCCTTTGCACTCTGATAAAACTTTTAAAATTTGATTTTGTTTTAAATATTCTAAAGAGCCTACATTTTCATCTTTATAATGCATAAAATCTCCAAGCTCCTCTTTAATTAATTCATCTGTTATTTCATCTTCAGCAAGCACTACAAGTCTCTCTGTGATATTTTCCAGTTCTCTTATATTACCTGGCCAATTATACTCTTTTAATATATTTATTGCTTTTTCAGATATCTTCACTACCTTATTGAATCTAAAGCACATGATATTTAAAAAATGCTTAAAAATAGTTCCTATATCCTCTCTTCTTTCCATCAATGTAGGAACTCTTACACTTAAAATATTCAAACGATAATACAAATCACTTCTAAAATTTCCTTTTTCAATTTCTTTAAGCAAATCTTTATTTGCAGCAGCAATTATGCGAACATCAATGGGAATGACTTTGTTAGATCCTAATGGCCTAACCTCCCTTTCCTGAATAACCCTCAGCAATCTTGCTTGAAATTCAACGGGCAGTTCTCCAATTTCATCTAAAAATATGGTTCCACCATGAGCTTCAGTAAATAATCCCGTCTTACCTTTTCTGCTTGCACCAGTAAAAGCACCTTCTTCATAACCAAATAGTTCACTTTCTATCAAGTTTCCAGGTATTGCACCGCAGTTTAAAGCTACAAAGGGACCATTTTTTCTCTTACTAGATAGATGTATTCCTTGAGCAAACATTTCCTTACCCGTACCACTTTCACCAACAATTAGCACTGTACTATCAGTGACAGCATATTTTAAAGATTTCTTCTTAATATTTTGTATTATCTCGCTTTCACCTATGATGTCTGAAAGACTGTATTTTGCTATATATCCCTTATCTCTAAGGTTACTGCGGATTTTTTGTTCATATTCTTGAATTTTCGCAGCATCTTCAAAGGTAGATACTGCACCCACTACTTTCTCATCTACAATTATTGGAATATCATTGGTGAGTATTTCAGTTTTACCTATATTGTGTAATTGACTTAGTATTGGCATTCCTGTTTTAACTACATCAATAAGCTTTGTATTTGACATAAAATTAATGATATCTTTTCCTAAAATATCTTTTTCAATAATACCAGTTATTTTCTCCGCTCCAGGATTGAAGGTAGTAACTTTACCTTCTTTATTTATGGAAATTACACCTTGATTAATGTGATTCAAAATAGCCTTGAATTGTTCAGCCTTTTCTTTTTCCTTTCGACTAACCTCAAGTATCCTTACTGCTTCCTTTATACTTTTCTCTATTGCCGCTTCCCCTGTCTCCAGATGCACAGTATGAATTCCAAACTTAGAAGCTATATTTTCAGCTACTGTTCCACCCAAAATAGAATCTATCTTCCCCCCTGAAGCAATTATTTTTTTAATATATGACTCTCCTTCTTCTTCATGTTCAATATGGTAAGCTTTTAAGTTTATATCTAAAATAGGCCCTATTTGCTGAACTTCCTCTACTAAACTTTTAAAGCCTAAAACAACAATATTCTTTCCATACTTTTTAGCAAGAGCAATAGTACTAAATATATCATAGGAAGAAACTATCATTTCAACTAAAGCTACAGAAGGAACCTCTTCTTTTAAAATTTTAGCAGTTATCCCCCTCGATATTAAAACTTCCACACCCATATGTTCTGATTTTTTTGCTACTTCAACAGCTTTATCTATTAATCCTAATTGAACACTAACCTCTTTATATTTTTTAGCAACTCTTTTAGATATTTTTAAAATGTCGCTGTTAGGAGCAACTATAAGAATAGGTTTCATATGAATTTCCTCCTGGATTAACAAAATCATTATTAATATATTATAGTAAAAGTAGCTATTTTGCAAAAGTTGATTAGCTTAACAATAACATGTAAATAGGAATAACCAGTATACTAGATATAGTTGTTATAATTGTATTGATTGCAGCATAATCATAATCGGCATTATAGCTTTTTGAAACTATAGCAGTATTAGTCATAACTGGCATTGCAGCTTGAATTACAAATACTTTTTCCATAAGCAGAGGGATGTGTATAAAAATACACAACACATAAACCAGCATTGGGGAAACAAGGAATCTTCCTAAAAATATTGCCAGCATGTCAAGACTGAATTTAAATTGCTTTAAGTTGGCAAAATAAATAGTTATACCTATAAAAAGCATAGCTAAAGGTGTTGTTAAATTACCAAAATATTTACAAGTATCTAAAATAAATTTAGGCAAATGAACATTTAATAACACAAGAGCAGCTGCTATTATAAAGCTTATAAGTGGTACAGACATAATTCTCTTTACTGTAGCAAGTGAAAAAATATCAGCTTTACCAGATTGTCCATCTTTACTAATTTCATATGCACCAATAGTCCAAAAGAAAGCAGTATTAGCTATATAGTATAGAAGCACATAAGGTATACTTTTTTCTCCAAACAAGGCCATATTTACTGGAAGCCCAATAAACATTGTATTAGATACAAAAAACATTGATCTAAAAATGCCAATTCGCCCTTCTTTAACCTTAATGACCTTAGAAACCAATACAGCAACCAAATAGCAAAGTGCCATAGATGTAAATGGAACAATTAATCCTTTACTTAAACTAATCAATTTATCCTTATCAAAGTTTTCACTAAACTGAGAAATCATAAGACAAGGAATAGCTAAATTACATACTAACTTTGAAAAAGCCTTAGAGATTTTTTCATCAAACCATCCTTTATGAGATAAAATCAATCCTGCTGAAATCATTAAAACAATGCTGAAAACACTACCTAAGGCATTTAAAATTACCATTTTATATCCTCCTCTTTTGTAAAATATACATTATAAAAAACAGAGCAATAATTATGCCAACCATATCTTTATATAAACATTTTCCATTATACACTGTTTTATAATGTATTATATATAGGCAAGTCCCCTAACCCATGATCTTTGCCTCAAAATTATCTTCATAAAATTTCTTTATAACGCTAAAAAAAATTGTTACATATAGTAACACAGCATTACTATATGTAACAATTTATGAACTATAAATCAAATTAAAAAAGCTACTTCTTAATGTATTGAATACTAAAATTCCTCGTCTTATAAGAAAGTCTTATAATCCTCATAATTTTTTTTCAAAAGCTCTGGAGTATTCAATCCATATGGACATTTACTCATGCATTGATTGCAGTGAAGACAATCTTCAATTTTTCTCATTTTTTCCTGCCACTCTTTAGAAAGATTCATTTCCTGAGGAGCTCTACGAAGAAGAAGGCTCATCCTTGCACAATTATTGATTTCAATTCCAGCTGGACAAGGCATGCAGTAACCGCAGCCACGGCAGAAATCACCAGCAAGCTCTTTTCTGTCATATTCAATTTTCTTCTTCATATCTTCAGTTAAAACAGGAGGCGCATCATTGTAGGACAAGAATTCATCCAGTTCACTTTCCCTCTGCATTCCCCATATTGGTGCAACATTATCAAATTGTGCAAGATATGCATAGGCCGTAGAAGAATCTGTAATAAGTCCTCCTGATAAAGCTTTCATTGCAATAAAACCCATATTATTTTTCTTACAAGCTTTCACCAATTCCACATCTGCATCACTTGCAAGATAAGAAAATGGAAATTGTAAAGTATCATATAAATTTGATTCTATAGCTTCTTTTGCTACTGATAATCTATGATTTGTAATTCCTATAAATCTTATTTTCCCTTGTTTTTTTGCCTCTAGCATTGCATCATAAAGTCCAGATTCATCACCTGGTTTTGGACAAAAAGCTGGATTGTGGAACTGATATATATCTATGTAATCCGTCTGTAAATTCTCAAGACTCTGATTTAAATCCTTCCAAAAATCCTCTGCTGTTTGAGCTCCTGTCTTCGTACTAATAATAATCTTGTCTCTAGTATAACAAAAAGCAGCACCAAGCTTTTCCTCACTATCTGAATACCATCTAGCAGTATCAAAATAATTGATGCCATTATAAAATGCTTTCTGCAATAAATAAACAGCATCTTTTTTTGTAATACGCTGGATAGGAAGTGCTCCAAATCCATTTTTACTTACAACTAATCCTGTTTTTCCTAATGTTACATTATCCATTTAATTCTACCCCCTTCTCAACATATAGTTTACCACTTAAAGTTAACTCTAAGTCAAGCATTTTTAGGGCACCTATTAAATTTAACTATTTATCTATTTTAAATCTCTCTGCAGTTTCATAAAATTTTTGTGCTTGCCTCACATCTCCATTTTTTTCACGAACTATTCCAATTAGATAATATACCTCTGAACAAGAAGGATTTATAGATAAAGCCTTCTTCAAAATATTATATGCATCTTCATTCTTTCCAGCTTCAATTAATTCTTTGCTATGCTTTAATAAGCTTTCTAAATCATCCATGTTATCATCATTATTAAAAATTTCATTTAGCACTGATTTAACTTTTTCTGCAGTAAAAGGCTTCTGCAAATACGCTACAGCTCCAAGTCTTGTACAATCCACTGCATTCTTAACTGTAGCAAATGCAGTCATAATTATTACAGGAATATCTATTCCCATTTCCCTCATTTCTTTTAAAACAGAAGTTCCACTTATTTCAGGCATCTTTATGTCCAAAAATACCAAATCAAATTTTTCAGTATTTAACAGCTCCATTGCTTCATGTCCACTTTTAGCTGTAATGACTTCATAATCATTTATTTCAAGACATGTAGTAAGTAAAGTTCTAATGTTTTTAGTATCATCCACTACTAATGCTTTTTTCATAAATACCTCCTTTATAGCTTAATCATATATAGGAAGAGTAAACGTAAATTTGCTTCCTATATCTAATATGCTCTCACACCAAATTTCACCACCATGAGCTTCTACAATTTCCTTTGCAATGGCAAGACCTAAACCACTGCTTCTCATTTCTAAATCTCCATCTTTCACTTGAACAAACTTATCAAATATTATCTTCTGGTATTCCTCAGGAATCCCTACTCCTGTATCTTCAACTGAAATATACATTTTCTTGTCCTTTACCACTGCTTTTATGGAAATTTCATCTCCAGCATTGACATATTTCAATGCATTTGACACTAAATT
This sequence comes from Clostridium sp. JS66, assembly GCF_033561535.1. NCBI lineage: Bacteria > Bacillati > Bacillota > Clostridia > Eubacteriales > Clostridiaceae > Clostridium > Clostridium sp. JS66. The sequence continues at coordinate 3,890,525 of NZ_CP131467.1, forward strand.
GTTCAAAGTCCAGGATATTTTTTCTGCATCAATTGTTATCTTTGGAAATTCTTCATCTCCTTCATAATACAGATTTACTTCTTTAGATAGTGCTTGATCGTTGAATCTTTTTATACAATTTTCAATTACTCCAATAATAGAACATTGTTCCATACTGAATATAGCTTTATCTGATTCAATTTTAGAAAGTTGAAGTAACTCAGTTATAAGACTAGAAAGTCTTTCTCCATCATCTTTCATTGTATCTACAATTGTTTCCTGCTTTTCATTTAGAACTCCTATTTTTTTATCTGTAATCAAACTCAAGCCCATCATTATTGAAGTTAAAGGTGTCTTCAATTCATGAGATATAGTTCCCATAAAATCCGTTTTTATTTTTTCAAGTTGTTTAAGTTTAGTAACATTTTGGAGCAATACAACTATTCCATATGCTTTTGAATCCCTATCTTGTATAGCTGTAGAAATAATATTAAAATAATAATCATTTCCATTTACTTTAATATTCATTATCTTTTCTGATCTTTTTTCATTATCTTCTTTGTAAACACTAGATATATATTCGTATAATTCTCCATTTCTTATACCTTCTAGAAAATGTTTATTTAAAACATCCTCTTCCTTTATCCCGAAAATATCTTCACAAGCATTGTTCAGCAAAATCATCTTATAATCTGTATCCAAAACAATTAAGGGATCAGATATGCTCTTTACAATAGCTATAGATTTGTTTTTTTCCTTTAAAAGCTTCCCCTTATTACTATATTCAAACTGCTGAAGCCTCTTTGTCATATTGTTAAATTCACGAGATAAAAGTCCTATTTCATCACTTGATGCTACAGATATTTCTTTATATAATTCCCCTTCTTTAACAGACTTTATACCTTCTGTAAGTGTATATATTGGTTTTAAAAATTTGTTTATAAAAAATGTTGATATGAAGAAACCTCCTATTACCGCAGCAGAGGATAATCCTAAAATTATATACATTATTACTATAGTATCATTAGTTACTTTATCTTTTCCTCCAAACATAGCCTTTTCATTTAAGGAAGATAAACCCTTTAACTCAACTTTTAAATTATTATATAAAGTTATAATTTGTTTATTGTAAAAATCAAAAGCTTTATCTGTTCCCTGCTTGTTCTTTATTGCTTGCAACTTTGAAAACAGCACCATATATTTAGTGTAATCCCCATTGATCTTGGCTACATAATCCTTTTCTCCTGATTCTGTTATATTATTAGCTTCAATATTATACCATTTGTAAAATTCATCACCATTTTTATAAAAGGAATCAATTCCTATTTGCTCATTGTTAAGATAATTTAATATGTCCATATTCTGTACATCAATAGCTTCAATCATATTATTCACTGCATTTATACTTTTATAATTGTTTATCATCAATCCATCTATTGATTTACTAATTACATGAAAACTAAGTACAGAAGTAAAACCTACTATTGCAATCATTAAAACAAGACATATATATACTACTGAAATTTTACCCTTAAGCGTTTTTATCATACATCCTCCAATCCACCACTACACTTTGCATTTACTCATCAGTATAAGATTATAATTAACTAAGGTCAATTGTTAGAACGAACATTAAATTGAGAAAACAGCAAATATACCTACGACTTTACACAATAATTAAGTAAGATTACATTTAATAGATAGGAAAATGTAAATTTAGCCTATTTTCAAAACTTCAGCTAAAAAATTATAAGAGATATAATTATTCTAATACTAGGAATTTTATGTTTACAATTATTTATTCATTATAGAGGTGAAATGAAATGAGTAAGGATGAAAAAAAAGGCTTTTTCAAAACTCTGTTTGTATCTTTTACAAAGCATACTTTAGAGGGAAAAAATACACAAGCAAAAAGTCTCAACAGCACTACAGATAAAAGAATTGCTAAGCTTATAACGAAAAAGGGAAATATTAAATTAATAAATGCTTGTGACTTAAAAAAAGGAAATATAATTATTGCTGAAGCTAACGATATTATTCCCATTGATGGAGAAGTAATTGAAGGACTAGCACTTGTGGATGAATCCTCAATAACTGGCGAATCTGTACCTGTTATAAAAGAAGCTGGTGAAGAGTTCAATCTAGTGATAAGTGGGACAAGAGTTATGAACAACTGTCTTAAGATAAAAGTTACTGAAGCTCATGCAAAGTCCTATTTTGATGAAATAGTTAATGTTTCAGAAAATAAAGCCATTTAAAAAAGCCTCTTTACATTTGATTTTAATCTAATGTAAAGAGGCTTTTTTAGAGGACAATTGTCCTCTGTCCTCTAATAAAAACTTTGTATATGCAAAGGTTAAATTAAATTTTGTTTAAGACTGTTGCTATTTCTATATTTACTTTAAGAACGTTAACTCTAGGTTCTCCAAACATTCCTAAAGCTTTTCCTTCAGTATATTTGTTTACAATGCTTTGAAGCTTAGTCTCACTTATACCTGTAGCTTTTGAAACAGCAGGCATCTGTATCTTTGCTGACTCAGGACTTATATTCGGATCAAGTCCTGAACCTGAGCTTGTAAGTAAATCTGTAGGTATATCTTCTTTCTTTACCCCAGGATGAGTTTTTAAAAAATCTGCTATATCCTTTTGAACTCTATCAGCTAATGCTTTATTTGATGGCGCAAGATTTTGTGATCCAGAAGACACTCCACCATATGCAATTTTACCACTTTTATCAGGCTTTGTATCTGCTTCAGTATAGGTATTATAGTTAACTGCTGAAACTCTTCCATGGAAAAATCTTGGATCGGTAAAACTTTGACCAATTAGCTCAGAGCCAACCTCTTTTCCACCCACAACTATCATACTTCCATTAGCCTTTTTATTCAAAACAAGCTGACTTATTCCTGTCATGGTTAACGGATATATTATTCCACATAAGATCATGAACACAACACTTATGAGAATTGATCTTTTTAATGTTTTCATGATTTCAATCTCCTTTTATAAAATCAATAAATTAACTTAAATTCAAGATTCTTAACAATGGTGTTATAATTAAATCTATTACTTTAATACCAAGAAAAGGCACCACCATTCCACCAACACCAAATACCATCATGTTTCTAAGTAGAAGCATTTCTGATTTCATAGGTTTATACTTTACACCTCGCATGGCAATAGGTATTAATGCTGGAATTATTATAGCATTAAATATTAATGCTGAAAGTATTGCACTGGAAGGCGTTGATAATCTCATAACATTTAAAATCTGCATTTGAGGTATTGCTACAGTAAATATGGCAGGTATTATGGCAAAGTACTTGGCAACGTCATTTGCAATACTGAAGGTAGTTAATGCTCCTCTTGTTATAAGGAGCTGCTTTCCAATTTCAACAACCTCTAATATCTTTGTTGGATCAGAATCTAAGTCAACCATATTCGCTGCTTCCTTAGCTGCTGTAGTACCACTATTCATAGCAAGACCTACATCTGCCTGAGCAAGGGCTGGTGCATCATTAGTTCCATCACCTGTCATGGCAACTATTTTCCCTTCACTCTGTTCCTTCTTTATAGCTTCTATTTTGTCTTCTGGTTTAGCTTCTGCTATAAATTCATCAACACCAGCTTCTCTGGCAATTGTTTCTGCAGTTAAAGGGTTATCTCCTGTACACATTACAGTCTTTATACCCATTTCTCTAAGTCTTGCAAATCTTTCTACAAGACCAGGCTTTACTGTATCCTTTAAATATATAACTCCATATATTTTATTATCTACACATACTACCAGTGGTGTACCACCTAACTTTGAAACTTTAGTTAGATTTTCATCCAAATCTTTTGGAATTTCACCACCTGCTTCAACTACAAATTTCTTAATTGAATCTTGTGCTCCCTTTCTAACCTTTCTTCCATCCTTCAAATCCACTCCACTCATTCTGGTTTGAGCTGTAAATTCTATAAAATCTAAATTTTCATACTTGGCTGCTTCTACTTTAGTTCCCAGCTTATTTCCAAGCTCAACTATGGATTTTCCTTCTGGAGTATCATCTTTAAGTGAAGATATTACAGAGTAATCAATAAGCTCTTCAATTTTAGCATCTGAAACTGGGATAAATTCAGCTGCCAATCTATTGCCATAAGTTATAGTACCTGTTTTATCAAGTATCATTGTATTAACATCACCACAAGCTTCAACTGCTTTACCTGACATAGCTATAACATTAAATCTTGTTACTCTGTCCATACCAGCAATACCTATAGCTGATAAAAGTCCTCCAATAGTTGTAGGTATAAGGCATACAAGCAGTGCAATCAATGTGGATATAAGAATTTTAACACCTGAATACATAGCCATAGGATAAAGAGCTACCAAGACTATTAAAAATATTAATGTTAAACTAACAAGTACTGTGTTTAAAGCTATCTCATTTGGTGTCTTTTGTCTGGATGCACCTTCTACTAGTGCAATCATCTTATCAAGAAAGGATTCACCAGGTGTAGCTGTTATTTTAACCTTTAACCAGTCACTTACAACCTTAGTTCCACCAGTAACAGAAGCAAAATCTCCACCAGCTTCCTTCATAACTGGTGCAGATTCTCCAGTTATAGCCGATTCGTCTACAGAAGCAAGTCCTTGTATGACTTCACCATCATTAGGAATTAATTCCCCTGTTTCAACAAGAACAATATCTCCCTTTTTTAATTCACTTGCACTTATTACTTTTACATTTTCCTTGTTATCTAAAAGCTTAGCCATAGTGTCTTTACGGGTTTTCTTTAAGCTTTCCGCTTGTGCTTTACCACGTCCTTCTGCTACAGCTTCCGCAAAATTTGCAAAGAGAACAGTTATAAATAGAATTAACGCAACAATTAAATTATAGGTTCTTAAATTATTACCAGTATCCCCAAATATGGCTGGAAAAAATGTTAGCACTAATGATATAAAGAAGCCTATCTCAACAACAAACATAACTGGATTCTTAATCATATATTTTGGATTTAACTTTCGAAAAGATTCAGCTACAGCTTCACCAACTATTTTCTTGGTAATAAATTTATTTTTTTTATTATTACTCATACCAAATACTCCTTCTTTAATATTTACAAAATTTATCTTACCTTTGAATTTAATGTATAAGTGTCAAGTGCTCTGCTACTGGACCAAGAGCAATGGCTGGTAAGAATGTCAATGCACCAATTATCAAAACAATAACCACTAAAGTTATTGAAAACATGGCATTATCAGTTTTAAAGGTACCAGCAGTTACTGGTATAGCTTTCTTAGAAGCTAAAGACCCTGCCACAGCAATAAGAATTATCATGGACAAATATCTTCCAAGAAACATTACTATTCCTGCTGTAGTATTCCAAAACATTGTATTGTCCGATAACCCTTCAAATCCAGATCCATTATTGGCTGCAGAAGATGTAAACTGATAAACTACTTGAGTTAGCCCATGAAAACCAGGGTTTGATATACCAGCTAATCCTTGAGGAACAATTAAAGCTAGTGCCGAAAACATGAGTATTAAAAAAGGATGTATTATAATTGCTAATGCAATTAACTTGATTTCTTTTCCCTCTAACTTCTTTGACAAAAATTCTGGTGTTCTGCCTACCATAAGTCCACATAAAAACACTGTTAATATGGCATACATAATCATATTCATAAAACCTACACCTTTTCCACCAAATACTACATTCAACATCATATTAAATAATGGTACTAACCCACCTAAAGGCATTAGAGAATCATGCATATTATTTACAGTTCCTGTTGTAAAAGCTGTAGTTACAGTTGTAAATAGTGACGACTGGGGTATACCAAATCTAACTTCTTTACCTTCCATATTTCCCATAAACTGATTAAGGCCTATATGTGCCAAAATTGGATTTCCTGCTTTTTCTGCTAAGTAGCAAACTGGAAGCACAAGTAAAAACAATATGCTCATAGCTGCAAATATTGTCCAGCCCTGTTTCTTATTCTTTAACATCAATCCAAAAGTATAAACTATAGCTCCTGGAAGAATCATCATTGACAATAATTCAATTAAATTTGATATAGGTGTTGGATTTTCAAAGGGATGAGCTGAATTAGCACCAAAGAAACCTCCACCATTTGTACCTAAATGCTTTATTGCTTCAAGCGCTGCAACTGGACCTAAGGCTATGTCTTGAAGTTTACCTTCTATAGTAGTTATGGTGTGAGTGCCAGAAATAGTTTGTGGTACTCCTTGAGCTACTAGTAACAAAGTGACTATAACTGATAGAGGAAGAAGAACTCTAGTTATAACTCTAGTTAAATCTACAAAAAAATTACCAAGAGTCTTTTGCCTTCCAATAATTCCTCTAATAAATGCCAGTGCTGCAGCAAAGCCAGTAGCAGCAGAAGTAAACATCATAAATATAATGACAAGCATTTGACTTAAATGAGATAATCCTGATTCTCCACTGTAATCCTGCAAATTAGTATTTGTCATAAAACTTATAACTGTATTAAAAGTAAGTGATTGTTCCATTCCTGGAATTTTATTTGGATTTAAAATAAGACTTCCTTGTGTTCTCAAAATTATATAAGCTAAAAGTGTCATTACACCGTTAACTACAATAATAGAAATTATATATTGCTTCCAGGTCATTTCTTCGGACTTGTCTATTCTACAAATCTTATAAATAAAATTGTCTATTATATCAAAGAAACCATCACCAAAAGCTTTTTCTCTTGTACTCACCTTATAGAGATATTTACCCATAGGAACTACTAAAAGCACAAATATCACCAAAGGTATTATTATTTGTAATACTTCCATTAAAGTTTCCTCCTAAAACTAATATTTTTAAAATTTTTCAGGGTTAAAGAGTGCATAGCATAAATACACAAATAGTAAAATAGTTATTATAATTAGTATCCACATTTTTTAATTCCTCCACATATTAATCCTTCTTATTTTCAATTTGCCTATCACACCATTCAATAAAAAACTTCAAGGCTATAAAACCTATAAATAGTGCTGCAACAAATATAATATCCAACATACTTGGCAACCTCCTTTATCTATTAAAATACTAATTTTTAATACATTCACCCCCAATGCATATCCAGATTATACTTTCATTAACGTAAAATTTAAAATTTAATATTAATCTTAATTTAAAAAACTCCAATTTATTAGGAACAATTTAAGCAAAATATACCTATAATTCTTAGTAGTTTTTAGTGTTCTCTCAATTTAACCTTATTATTCCCCATTGACAATAAACGGAAAAAGGAATAAAATGATTATGTTTATTATTTTAATATATTTCAATATTCTGATTTTTAGTTCATGTAGAAAGTATTGATGCAAAATATATAAAAGTTTTATAAAAAACCATGTATAAATTGGGAAAACACTTCCCTTTATATACATGGTTTTTATTAATTGCTCAACTTTTACATTTTAGGCAATTTGCCTATTCTAATATAATAATTATTAAAATCAAAAAAATATTAGAATTAACTATTTATTTAATCCTAATTACATCTCACATCATGGATAACATTTTAATTATTTTCTCATGGAATTTTAATTAACTTACCAAAGATATTATAATTACTAATTGTAAATTACTTAACATAATGGAAAGGGGTATTAAATAAATGAAAGGTTTAACACTATCTATAATTATAATAATCCTATTAGCATTTTTATTATCTAGTGATTGTCACTCAAATCCTTACTCTGGTAAATATTTTTGTCAGACAAGCACTTCTATAATCTTAGAGTTAAAAAAAGATAACAATTTCGTTCTAGTAAATACCTTTGGTAAAGATGAAGAAAGTGTATACGGTAAATATTCAATTGAAGATAACAAAATAATACTTATACCTAATAATTCCTTTTCTTGCTTATTCAATAATAAACATATAAATGGGAAAGTAGAAGGAACAAGAATTTCATTTTCAAATTTTTCAAGCAAAGGAAGCCTTGTATTCAATAGACATTAGCTATCTACAGGTTTTATCTAAAAAGGGATTGTTTCATTAAGAATAAATATACAATAATATTTATTCTTAGTGAAACAATCCCTTTTTTTATGTTAAATCATTTGGTATAACATGAACTTCTATATCTCTTGTATGCTTCAGTAGTCTTGTAACCGTGGAACCTCTTAATAGAGTTTCTAGTTTTGTTCTTGTACTATGTCCAATAATAATCTGTGTTATATATCTTTGAGTTGCAAATTGAGCTAATTCCTTTGATATGCTCTTTCCAGTCAAATTTACAACTTCTGCACCTAGCTGCCTTGCTAATTTAAAATGGCCCTCTAAGGTGGCTTCATCTTTTTCAGTGATTTTTGGTGCAAAAATTCTTTTACTATTTATATTAACCACAATCCATTCACATTTAAATCTCTTTGCTATCCTAGCACCTCTTCGGATAAGTTTTTTAGATGTTGGACTAGGACTTATGCACACCATTACCCTTTCTATCACATGCCAGTGTTCTTTAATTCCATGTTCTTTTCTATATTCCTCAAGATCTTCATCAACTTCTTCGGCAGTTTGACGGAGAGCAATTTCCCTAAGCGCATTTAAATTGCCTAATCTAAAAAAGTTTTTAAGAGCTCTAGCAATATTTTCATTTTTGTATACATATCCTCCTTTAAGTCTATTTTGTAGAGCTGCTGGTGCAATATCTATTACTACTACCTCATCTGCTTTTTCTATAATTTTATCTGGTATAGTTTCCCTCACAGTAATACCTGTAATTTGCCTTATTACATCATTAAGACTTTCTAGATGTTGAATATTCAATGTAGAAACCACATTTATTCCTTGACTTAAAATTTCTTCAACATCTTCGTATCTTTTTTTATTTCTAGATCCTGGTACATTGGTATGTGCCAACTCATCTATGAGCACAGTATCTGGTTTTCTTGCTATTATAGCCTCCGTATCCATTTCTTCCATTACTACATTGTTATACTCAATACTCTTTCTAGGCACAGCTTCCAGATTACCTATTTGACTTTCTGTTTCTTTTCTCTGATGAGACTCTAAATAACCAATTATTATCTTTTCTCCTTTGTCAAGCCTGCTATTGGCATCATTGAGCATAGCATAGGTCTTTCCTACACCTGGGGCATAACCTATATATATTTTTAAACTTCCTCGTCCTTCCTCCCTTAACTTCCTTAATGCTTCTTCTGGAGTAGTCCTCTTATAATCATTCTTCATTTACTTCAACCCCTAAAATAACTATAATTTTTGTTTTTAATGTTAGTTTTCATTTTTTATATATTTAAGAAATCCATCTTCCATAATTAAATTAAGCTTTTCTATTTCATATAAATAATCCACATAGGATTTTAACATTCTTTCTATAACGTAATATTTATATACATCATTTATATTGATATGAAATCTTTTAATGACAACTTTCATAATATCTTCTATAGTCATAGCTTTATCTATTACTTCATATACTCTCATTGCCCTACTTTCATAAAAATCAATGTTATCGCTTATTAGTTTTTTAATATTATCATACATTCCTTTATGTGCCACCACATATTTACTGTAATTTAAGTCATAAAGCTTTGCCTTGCTTTTCATGTCTTCACTTAATATGTAAGCATAAGGCATCTTTGCTCCTCTCATTACTTCATAGCTTATAAGAGAATCCCCCATATATGCAACATCATCAGGTGTTATAATACATATATGTGCAGGACTGTGGCCAGGTGTATGAAAAATTTTAAAATTAACCCCACATATTGATACATTATCTTGATCTTCAGCTATGCTGATATCTGTTTTACAAACCATATGTCCAAAGTGTTCTTTTACTTCCTTCAAGGTTTGACTTCCATAATAAACCTTAAGATTGACCTCAGAACTGCAAATATTTGCTTCATAAGCAGACATAGCAATTATACAATTATATTTATTTTTTAAATATGTATTGTTTCCAATATGATCTATATGAGCATGACTGTTTAAAATAGCTCTAACCTTAAAATTATTGCTTTCCAAAACTTCCTCTATACCTTCACGCTCTCCATTTTTCCAACCTGTATCCAGCATAATAATTTCTTCATCACTAATTTTATAAAAGGGTATGTAAGTCATTCCAGTATCAATGCAATAAGTATTTCCTTTAACTTTTAATATCTCCAATTAAATTTCTCCTTTGCAGCAAGTAATATTATAGTTAGATTACCTCAAATTTTATTTATTTGCAATTTTTAATGCTATTTTCCATAACCTTTTCCATTAGCTTTTGAAAAACATCACATTCTATATCACTTAAACCTTCTGTTATTTTGCGATGCCACTGGTCTTTTATTTCTAATATTTTGGGATAGATAGTGAGTGCCTTATCTGTAGGAAAAATATTAAATGCACGTCTATCATTTGAATTTGTAATTTTAGTAATAAAGCCATTTACTTCAAGCTGAGATAAAACCTTTGCTACAGTACTCTTATCTATAATCAATTGTTGAGATAATTCATCCTGAGTGTAACCTGGATTTTTACAAATACAAACTATATACATAAATTGTCCACTGCTAATTCCTATTTTTTCAAGTTGTTCTGTATAAAATATTTGTGCACGCCTGTGTGTCACAGAAATATATTTTGATAAATTTTTCATAATAGTTCTCCTAATTTCAGTTTTGTATGCAACTTTAATTTTAAAGTAACAAAACTTTCATGTCAATTATACCCTAATAATAGGAGTAAATCCTACTAAATATTGACACTAACATAATAGAACATTATAATAATAGTTGCATACGAAACTATTATTATAGGTAAAATTTTTAATTAGGAGGCATTGCTAATGTCAAAGCTTAAAATAATTATAAGATATTTTATATTCATATCTGGTTTATTTTTTATGGGTTTAGGAATAAGCTTAACCTCAAAATCAGGTTTAGGAACCTCCCCCATTAACAGTTTGCCCTATGTACTTTCTATGATATTTCCTCTTACCGTTGGACAATTTACTTTTTTATTGAGTATTCTATTTTTTCTTGTGGAAATAATTGTTTTAAGAAAAGATTTTCCCAAGGAACAATATCTTCAATTATTGGTAGGTCCATTTTTTGGTTTTTTCGTTGATTTAGGAATGAGCATTTTTGAATTTGTAAATCCTACTGCTTATTTAGTAAAAATACTTGTTTTGCTTTCAGGCTGTTTTCTTCTTGCCTTAGGAGTGTATTTACAGGTTATTGCCAATGTAATTATAAATCCAGGAGAAGGTGTTGTAAAAGCTATTTCCAATAAATTCAGCAAAAAATTTGGAAATATAAAAATTGCTCTTGATTCCACCCTATGTATAATTGCAATAATAATTTCACTTTTTACTTTTGGGAGTATAAAAGGAGTACGTGAAGGGACAATAATTTGTGCTGTACTTGTAGGAAATATCACAAAAATATATAGCGCTATTTTTCAATATTTTAAATCTAGAAATGCTATATGTATAAATAAAAATTCTGAAAGCAATCAGAGTGCATAACCTAATTGCTTTTAACTCCTCTCAATTTATTTTTTAGTATAAATCTAATTTTCCTTTTATCTTTTCTTTATATTGTTCACCCCAAGCCCACATGGAGTCAAGTATAGGCTTTAGACTAACCCCGTCTTCTGTAAGTGAGTATTCAACTCTTGGTGGGACTTCAGCATAAGCTTTTCGGCTAACTAATCCATCATCTTCCATCTCTCTTAACTGCTGAGTTAACATCTTTTGACTTATGGTACCTATTGATTTCTTTAACTCACCAAAACGTCTAGTACCCTCCATAAGGTCTCTTAATATTAACACCTTCCACTTTTCACCAATGAGTAAAAGAGTAGTTTCAACAGGACAAGCAGGTAATTCTTTTTTCATAAAATTTCACTTCCTTTTTTCATATTAGACAGCTGTACTTACTACCTACTAATAACAAATTATGCTTGAAAGCCTTGTAATAACTAAATAGTTACCTATAGGTACTTATATTACTTCAAAGTGCTTACTTGCAAAAGTATACTATGGAATTTATTATATAATTGTAGCCGGCAAAAATCAATGAATTTAAAATTATTAACGTTAATGAAGGTAATTCCTATATAAATAACTGAAATATAACGAGGAGATATTAAATATGAATGAAGTAGTAAAGTTTTTAAGTGAAAATCCAGTACAGTATCTTGCAACAGTGGGCCGTGATGGAAAGGCAAAATGTCGTCCTTTCATGTTTTGTCTTGAAAAGGATGGTAAACTGTGGTTCTGCACTAATAGTACTAAAGATGTTTATAAAGATATGAAGGAAAATCCTTACATTGAAATTTCTGTTTCTAGTCCTTCCTATGCATGGATTCGTCTAAATGGTAAAGTTGTGTTTGAAAACAATATGTCTGTAAAAGAAGATTGCATGAATAATCCTATTGTAAAGGGTCAGTATCAAACTGCTGATAATCCAATATTTGAAGTATTCTATCTTGCAAATGCAAAAGCTGTTATAGCTGATTTTTCTGGTAATCCACCTGCAGAATATACTCTTTAATTTGGCAAATTACATTATATCATAGCCATGATATAATGTAATTTCTTAACTTCTAATAATTAGTGTAACTCTCATAATACTTAATTAATAAAAAAATTCATATTTTAGGATAAGAATCAAAATTGTCAGTGTCATAAGTTAAATATTTTTGTATAGTATCTAGTACTATGGGAATACCTTTTTTAATTTTTTCTTCATTTGTTTTACTTATGCTAATTCTAAAATAATTATCAGTTCTATATTCTCTTAAAAAACAAGCCCTTGTATCTAGCAATTGTATATTTTTATTGGATAATGTACTTATTATTTTGTCATATTGCAACTTACTATCTGCATAAATGCAAGCAAAATATCCTGATTTAGGGACATTGTATTGTATTTTAGATTGTTTAAGTGACGAAAGAGTGTTTTTTAAGCAGCTCATTCTATCTGAATACAACTTGCTTATTTTCTTTCTGTGTTTATCAAGCATACCGCTTTTTAAATAAACTTCTAAAGCACCTTGAGACAATATTGGGCTATTCATATCTAACCATTTTTTATATTCCAGGAAAGTATTTATGAGTAGTTTAGGCAATATAGTTGCTGCAATTCTTAAACCAGGCATAAGAACTTTAGAATAACTTTTTAAATAAATTACCTTTGAAGAAGTGTCATAAGCAAATATTGGATCAGATTTCTTGTCCGTTTCTAAATCGGCCATAATATCATCTTCAAGAATATATACATTATATTTTTCAGCCATTTTTGCAATTGCCTCTTTTTCCTGTCTGCTATATGAATTCCCCGTTGGATTGTGAAATCTAGGAATGGTATAAAAAAATTTAATGTTGCCGTATTTAAACAGTTTTTCTAGTTCTTCAAGATTTATACCATTAAAGCCTCTTTCAATTCCCACGCTGGGAATATTATTCAATTCTAGTGCTCTAATCATTCCATAGTAAGTTGGCTGTTCCACTAAAACCTTAGAGTTTCCATTGGGAAATGGCATATTTGTTAAAATGTTTAGTGCTTGTTGAGAACCTGTGGTTATAACAATATTTTCAGGCTTGGTAAACACTTGATATTCCTCTAGATGACTAGTTAAAATCTGTATTAATGAATTTAATCCCCTTGGATTAGAATATGTAAACAAATTTTCTTTATACAGTTCTATGGCATTATTCAAGCAATGTTGAAATTTTTTATAAGGCAAAGACTCAATATCTGGAGATCCTGATGAAAAATCAATTAAAGGATTATCCTGTGAATTACTATTAAAAAGATCGCTTTCCAATACATAATACCCACTTTTCGATAAGGAATAAACTATATGTTCCTTTTCAAGTTCAGTATAAGCTTTTAAAACTGTACCAATACTACATTCAAATAATTCTGATATCCTTCTCAGTGAAGGCAGTTTTTTCTTTGCTTGTAAATTTCCGTTTGAAATTTCACTTTTAATATATTTAACAATTAGCTGATACTTTAGCAATTTAAACATCCTCCTTGATTTTGTACTATAACAGATTGAAGTTTTATAAATTGATACTGCAATTATACTATAATATAATCAAAATATAAATCGTATAAAAATACAGAGGAGGCATTGCTATGAAACAATTAGAAAAGAATTGTAAAGTTGCTCTTGTACAAGCATCACCTGTTATGTTTAATAAGGATGCAACTATTGATAAAGTTGTTCAGGAAATTCTTGAAGCTGGAAAACAAGGTGCCAATTTAATTGTTTTTCCTGAATCTTTTATTCCTTGTTATCCATATGGAATGACCTTTGGCTTTACTGTAGGCAGTCGTACTGAAGAAGGCAGAAAGGATTGGAAAGTTTATTATGATAACTCTGTCATTGTACCAAGTGCTGATACAAACCGTATTGCCAAAGCAGCTGGTGAGGCAAATGCTTATGTAAGTATTGGTATCACAGAAAGAGATATCAATACTTGCACTCTTTACTGCACCAATCTGATTTTCTCACCAGAAGGAAAGCTTGTTAGCAAACATCGCAAATTAAAGCCAACTGGTGCAGAACGCTTCATCTGGGGAGATGGTTATGAAGGTGCCTTTCCTGTCATTGATACTCCATGGGGAACCATGTGCAGCTTGATTTGTTGGGAAAATTATATGCCTTTGGCACATGCAGCTCTTTATATGAAGGGAGTTACACTTTATCTTGCTCCTAATACAAATAACAATGAAGAATGGCAAACTACAATACGCCATATAGCAATAGAAGGACACTGTTATGTAATCAATGTAAATCAATATGTAACAAAAGATATGTATCCTGATATTTTCCATTGTCCAGATGAAATAGCAAAATTGCCAGAGGGTGTTCTTACTGGCGGCAGCTGCATTGTGGACCCATTTGGACATTATGTTAAACAACCTGTATGGGATAAAGAAGAAATTATTTATGTAGATATCGATATGGAACAAGTTCCTCTTAGCCGCATGGAATTTGATGTCACAGGCCATTATTCACGCCCAGATGTTCTAGAACTTGTTATTCATGAAAACTAAAAAAATCTGTTTTATTTAAGTAAACTTTCATACATAGAATTTTGAGTTAATATAAGTACATTGCAGCACAACTTTTTAGGTGGAGTCCGCATTGAATATATGGTGTATAAAAGCCAACCGTTCATTAAGGAAGTCTAATGCCTAAAATTTAATTATTTGCATACACTTGAAGTTACTAGTTTGAATTTTAACTTTTATGCAGTGATATATGATAAGGGTGTCATCACATTAGCTAAATTGTTTTAGTATTATTCTTAGCTCAAAATTTTTGAAAGCCTTAGAACTTTAGTCCTGTCTGAGGGAACCGAGTTTGACAAAGTTCTTAGGCTTTCAAAAATTTTGAGCTTTAGAATAATTAAAACATTTAGCCGTGATGACACCCTTATCATATATCACGGAATGAAAGTTAAAATCCAAACTTCCACTGCACCTTTGTGTCGCATTATTTTTAAACTGTTCATCCATTTTTATATATAATTTATGTGCACTTTTTTTCCTAAAGCTTTCATCTGATTATACAATTCCCCTACTAATTTCAGCTTTATGCTCAAATCCACAGGAAAATCAGGATTTTGGTGTGCTGGATTTACAGCCATTCCTACCCATAAATTTAAATGAGTACAATCTTCCATGAGAATTTTAACTAAAGAAGATACTCCATCCTTTCCATCACAATCTATAAATCCCCTATCTTCAAAGGAAGGGTCCAGATACTTTTTTATTTTTTCTATAACCATGCTTAAGGTCAAAACACCTTCTGTTATTAAATCTATTCCATCCATGGTAGCCGTAGGAGGAACATCCTTATTAAAAAAGTCCAAATTAACTTTAAGCTTTTTACCAAGTTCTCTTTCTGCAATGTTGGCAGCAGTTCCTCCACATATGACCTTTTTACCTGGACTATCCATAAAATTCCTTATGACAACACTATCCATTTCCTTATCTTTAGGAGGTCCTGTAAACAAATTTACAAAAGATGGTTTTCTCACCTTAATAGAAACAACAGTAGTATCATCCCCTGGTTTACAGCAGTACAAATTCCAGCATGCTTCAAGTAAATCTTTAGCTACAACTTGCACATTTAGATTGCTGCCAGTTCTCTTTTTAAGGTAAGCTTCTACATCCTTCCACTGCCAACCTAAGTTTAATATCTCTCCAAGTCCTGCATGTATTACTCCATCACTTACTACAGTAAGCACATCATCTTCCTGCAAGACCAAATTACTTTCCTTTATAACTTTACCATTTATAATAGATTTCTTTTTACTTATTTCCATACTTTCGCCATTTCTCATAGCAAAAAAAGGTGGATTATCATATTCTGCAATATATGCTTGTCCATTATTATAAATCTTGATTATGGTAAAAGTAGAATATGCAATGTTTCTAACCTTACATACTGGAAGAGTGTTAGCTATGGTATCCACTGTTTCATATATATTGGCACCTTCTTTAAGCATAGTACCTGCAATTTTAGAAGTTAAAGTGGCCAAAATATTAGCCTTAACGCCGCTTCCAAGTCCATCTGCCAGCACTATTATTGTACAATCCTCTAACCTTACCACATTCACCATATCTCCTGGCAGTTCTTCTCCATGCTTTATTAAAGTGCCATGAGCTACTTCTATAAAAAAATCCATTAACTATCACACCCTTTTTCTTCTTCTACTACTTTTTTCAACTTAGTCAATGCAATTTTAGTTTCTGCTGTAGTCTCACCTAGTAAACTTGCTATTTCCTGTGCCACACGCATCTGTTTTTCTATTACTTCCTGTGCTGTATTTATGGTATTTTCTTTAAGCTTCACAAGCTTTCTTTTATTTTTTTCTTCCTCTGTAATATTCACCAAGGCTATCATCACTATGTCCTGTTTTTCAATATATCTCACCGTTTCTATGAAATCCAAATTATAACTTGGGAAGGATACTTTTTTGCCTAGTATATCCTTTCCTGTTTCCTTTACACATCTAAAATCCTCGTCATCCATAATCAAGGCTATTGGTTTATTTACTATATTTTCAGCCTTAACTGTAAATGCCTTTTCTGCAGCAGGATTAATATCTTTAATTCTCATTTCTCCATCTAGAAGTATAATACAGTTTACGATGTTTTCAAATATAACATTTCTTATACTTTCAGCTCTATTTCTCATATAGTGAAGACACATATTGGATTCTGCCATACCTTCAAATATAGCTTGAGCCTTTTCTCTACAAGTATTGTAACCGCATACTCCACAATTCAATTCATCTTCAACACTGTATTTTCCCATTTCCATCAGTATCTTTTCTATTTCTTTTTCTGAAGCTGCACTTTTTTCAATACTCTTATCTATAAAGGATCTGGAAAAGTCTATATCCTCATCTATGTCCAATTTTTGTTCACCAATAGAGATATTTTTATTTATATAATTTTTAACCTTTTGAACTCTCTTGTAATAACCTTTTTCATTATTTATCATACCTGGTCCGCCAATGCAGCTCCCTTTACAAGCACTAGCTTCAATAAAAGCACTAGTAATTTCTCCCTTTTCAATGCTCTTAAATAACTCCATACATTCTTCTGTACCACTTACAGATATGACTTCTAGTTTTTTATCTTGAATAACATCACTTACGCAACTTACTATACCTTTAAACAAGGGATATTTTCTTCCATCCTTAAAGGAATTTCTGTCAAATTCATCCGGTTCTAAACCCTGTATATCCATATTTAAACCTTCTACCCAATCTGTAAGTTCTTCAAAAGTTATTACTGCATCTAAAACATCCTTATTTATGAAGCTTTCAGACTCTATTTTTTTCCCCATACAAGGTCCAATAAATACTATGAAGCTGTCTTCTCCATAAATCTTTCTTAACACCTTTCCATGTGCAATCATAGGGGATACTGTTGGGATCATGTATTTAATTAGCTTAGGAAAGTACTTTTCAATTATATAGTTAGCTGAAGGACATGCTGTTGATATATAGTTGTCCAACTTTTCTTCTTTCATATACTGTCTGTACAACTCTGAAACTACATCTGCTCCTGAAGCAGTTTCTTCTATATGAAAAAAGCCTAATTTTCTGAGTACACTTACAAACCTGCCAGGGTCTACGTCAAAAACCCCTGCAAAGGAAGGTGCAATAGTTGCTATTACTTTTTTTCCTGAATTTATAGCCTCTTTAAGTCTTTCCAAATCACTTACTATATGTCTTGCCTTTTGAGGACATATTGCCAGGCAGTGACTGCATGCAATACATCTATCCTCTACAATTTCTGCTTGTTGATTTTTGAATTTTATAGCTTTCACAGGACAGGATCGTAAACACTTGTAGCAATTTTTACAATTAGCACTGGAAAAATTCATATATTTCATTGTTTTGTCCTCCTAGTAACCTCTTCATCAAAAAACTGCTCCACATTTTTTTCATTAACTGAATATATTTTTTCTTCCTCATCAATTTTTACTGAAACCCCTTCCGTACAATGACCAAGACAAAAGGCTCCTTTTAATTCAACTGAAGCTTCTAATTTATATTGTGAAATTAATTTTTGCAAACTATTTATAACCTTATAAGATCCTTTTAAATGACAAGCACTTCCTACACAAACACTAATAGTTACCACAATATCACTCTCCAAAAATTTTAAAATTTAATGTCGAAAATATTATACACTATAATTTTCGTCAATTATTAACTACATATACAGGTATATTTTTTGTTAAATTTTAATCACATTATAATACAATTTTACAACAAAAAATAAAAAAATCCTATGTTAATTTATATATAAAACCCTATTAGCTGTTAAAAACTTGGATTTTAAAAATATAGCTATTAAATCTACAAATGGTTTTTCAGCAGAAAATACCTCTAATGCTAAACAACCATTTACCTTAGATAAAAATGTAAGTAATTCTGCAATTACAATCAATAAGTAAATTTGAATTACTATTTGTATACAAGGTTGATTTTTTTATAAGTATTAAGCAGTTTAATCACACTTTACTATCATAAAACATATAATAATTTTATAAGCCTATGAAAGGAATGAATTATATGTATAATCCTTACCAAACATATCCATCTTCTTATTTTGTTAACCCACAAAGATATATGCTTAATGCTTATAGAATGTATCAATGTCCTTGTATGATGAATATGCCTATGTATGCTCCAGGCTTTTCAAATCAAAATACTGACAACAGATATGTTCCTTTTGCTAATAATATGAAAAATAACATGAATAGCAATTTAAAGCCTAATTACCCTAATTCGCCTATAAACAGTAATTTAAAATCCAATTCTTCGAAACCTTCAAAGGATGAAGCTCCAGCTCAGTCAAAGGATTATGGTCCAGAACCATTTGCAATTAATATTGAGGAGGCTACTAAGGAAAATAACTATTATCGTAGTACTCTATGGACAGGAAAACACTACCAACTCACTTTAATGAGTATAGATCCAGGAGATGACATAGGATTGGAAGTTCACCCTGATGTTGATCAATTCTTACGTATTGAAGAAGGTCAAGGAATTGTAAAAATGGGTAACAGCAAAAAACACTTGGATTTTCAAATGAAAGTTCACGATGGTTTTGCAATATTTGTGCCTGCTGGTACATGGCATAATGTAATCAATACAGGAAAGGGACCTATTAAATTATATTCTATTTATGCACCACCTCAACACCCACATGGTACACTTCACAAAACTAAGGCAGATTCTCAAGCTGCTGGAGATTAAAGTATCCACTAATATAAACTTAAAGCTTGTTTTGCATTAGCAAAACAAGCTTTAAAAATAAATTAGTTTTCTGACGTAAGGAGGAAAACTCACCTTCATTGTCCTCTGTTCTCTGTCAATTGTCCTCTGAAAAAAAGTTGAGTTATTAAATATTTATATATCATAGCCTTGATGCAACTTCATAAGCATCCCAAATAGCATACATAATATTAGAAACCTTTCTTGCATCACCTAAAAACCGTATATCTTGAACTTCATATTTAAGTGAATCATAAAGTTCTTTATTGGAATCATATCCTACAGCAAGGACTACTGAATCTGCTTCGATTTCTCTTTCATAACTACCTTCTATATTTACAAGAACACCTTTATCAGTAGTCTTTAGAACCTTTGATGAAGTTAGAACATTAATGTGATTGTATTTAATAAGAGCCATAAGCATTCCAAAATTAGCGAAACAACTTGGTCCATTTAAAGCAAGCAAACTATCCATAGCTTCAACAATGGTAACTTCTTTACCCATTTTCTTTAAATAAAGAGCTGTTTCACAACCAACAAGACCTCCACCTAAAACTACAACTTTATCTCCTGCCTGTTTTTTTCCACAAAGCACATCTGCAGCATTAAATACTTTACTATTATCTCCTAAATCAAAGACTTTAGGTTTTGAACCTGTAGCTATTATTACAACATCTACTTTGCTATTTTTCACAATTTCTGGTGTAACTTCAGTATTGAGTTTTATATCCACATTCAAATCTTTTAAAGTATTTTCATACCATTTAATAAGTGCCCTGTCATCTTCTTTAAAATCAGGAACTCCTCCTGGAATTAAGTTTCCTCCAAGTCTTTCGGTTTTTTCATAGATTACTGGTTCATGTCCGCGTAATTTAAGAACTCTTGCAGCTTCACATCCTGCTACGCCGCCCCCTACTATCAACACTTTTTTTGACTTAAGTGCTGGAATAAGAAAATTAACACCTTCTCGACAAGCTTCAGGGTTAACAGCACAGTTGAGAGATCCACTCTTTACCATACGCCCTAAACATCCTTCATGACATGAAAGACATGGTCGTATCAACGCAGTTTTATCTAATCGCAATTTATTTACATAATCAGGATCTGCAAGAAGTGGTCTTCCAAGTCCTATCATATCGCAAGCACCATCCTCTAAAGCAGAAAGTGCAATATCAGGATTATCCATACGTCCTGCGCATATTATTGGAACATTTACTGCTTCTTTCATTATTTTTGCATATGGAATATATAATCCCTTCTTTTGATACATAGGCGGATGATTCCACCACCATGAATCATAACATCCTACATCCACATCCAATGCATCATACCCATATTGTACAAGTAACTTTCCTGCTTCTATTCCTTCTGGAATATCTTTACCCTTTTCTTCAAATTCTTCACCTGGCAGTGCTCCCTCTCGCCAGTCTTTTATAAAGCTCTTAGGACTGTAACGAAGTATAACAGGAAAATCATCTCCACAACGCTTTTTTATTTCTTCAACAACTTCACGTGCAAAACGCAAACGATTTTCAAGACATCCACCATATTCATCAGTACGATGATTAAAAAAGGAAATAGCAAACTGATCCAGTAGATAACCTTCGTGCACTGCATGAATTTGAACACCATCAAAGCCTGCACGTTTTGCATTTACTGCTCCTTCCCCAAACATCTTAACAATATGATGTATTTCATCTTTGCTAATCTCCCTACAAGTTACATCCACCCATCGATTTTGAATAGGAGAAGGAGCTATTGGTGGCACATTTTCATTTGCTGGTGGAGCCACTCTTCCAAATCCCGCACTCATCTGCAAAAAAACCTTGGAATCATATGCATGTATTCGTTCTGTCATTTCACTGGCAGTTCTTACAAAATGAACTGGATTATATGTGGAACAGGGAACACCAGGCATTTCATGAGATTCAACCTCATTTTCTACAAAGGTTACACCAGTTATAATAAGACCAGTACCTCCACGAGCACGAGCTACATAGTAGTCTAGACCTCTTTGATTAAATGCCCCTTCTGCATCCCCAAGCCCTTGAGGCCCCATAGGTGCCATGGCAAAACGATTTTTAATTTCAATACTTCCAATTTTTACACATTGAAATAACTTTTTGTATTTATAAGTCATATATAAGCCTCCTTAATTAAGTACTATGAAAATTTATGGACAATACATTTATATAAATCCAAGAGAGAGTATTTATTTCATCTCTTTAAATATCAAGCTAAATTTATTTACTTATCGAAGCAGCTACATTTTTGGGTTTTGTAAAAGCTATTATAAGGAACATGACTACAGAAGCAGTTAAAATACATGGTGCAGCTATAAACCAGGCCGCTTTTGGACCTTTAAGCCCAAACATATTGGTTATAAAAGCTAAAACTATAGGAGATACAAACTGCCCTAATCCCATTAAGGCAACATATATGGAAAAAGCACGTGCAGAAGCAGACTTATCCGCAGAAGCTACTAATTTAACACCAAAATCTGGATTGTATATTCCATAGCCTATGCCAAAGATAATACCTGCAAAAATATACATTGAATAAGTACTTACATTTATCAAAATTAAAAATGAAGCTCCTATCAGACCAACAGCAATTGCAATGGTAAACCTTTTAAACATATTGAATACTTTTCCATACATCATGCCTGCAACAAAAGCTCCTCCTGTAAATACAGTAAGTACAAATCCAGCTTCAGGAGCACTTCCTATTTTTCCTGCTGTCATTACCATGGCTACATTTGTCATGAATGTGAATTGTAAGATATTTAATAAAGCATTTAAAAATGAAAGAATATAGGTTTTTGGAGTTAACTTACCACTTGGAGCACCTTCTGATATTTTTTTGTTTTTAATATCTGGTACTTTAAATATGATAAGAAAACAAATTGGTATCATAAGAAGAAATCCTAAAAAAGCGTATCTCCAGCTTATTGCAGCCAAAACTCCTCCCATCATCTGAAATACTACTCCAGCCAAAGCTCCTATTGCAGATTTATAGCCCATAAGGCTTTTAAATTCATTCCCTTGGAACATATCTGCAAGAATTGGTGTAGAAAGTGGAAATAAAAGGCCATAACCAGCACCAAAGATGCCCCTCATAATAAGAATAAATGTCATATTATTTGCAAACGCGGGAAGGATGCCTCCAACAAATTGAAGTAACATGGCAATATATAGTATTTTCTTCTTACTAATAAAGCGCTCAAGCTGTCCAGCTACCAATGAAAATATTACCATCATCAAAGATGGTAAAGCAGCAATCTGTTTTACTACTTCCTGGCTCACACCAGGGAATGCTTTTGCTATTTCTCCCAGTGCAGGTGTAGTAACACTTGTTGTATACATCAGTAGAGCTATTGATAAAACCGCTGCCTTCTCTACAAAACCATACTTTTTCTCCGCCATAATTTCCCTCCATTTAATAATTGTATTTACAAGTTTTCATAAATTAAAGCTAACTATTCTTTTGCAGCTGCAAGCATAGCTTTAATATTTTCAGGCTTTGAGTTAGGTGGTGCACAGCAGCCTGCAGCCATAAAGAATCCTTGAGGTGAAAATTCATCTACAAGCCTTTTACTGTAAGCATATACCTCCTCTGGTGTACCTAATGATAAAAGTGATGGAGATACATCTCCCATGAAAGCCATATGTCCGCCAAGAACCTGTTTAGCTTTAAAAATATCAGTTGAACTGTCAGGATGAAAAATAGCTCTCCCCTTAGGCACATCAAGAAAATAGTCTAAAAAACGACCCCAGTCTAAATCTAAATGAAGATAAATATTAGATCCTTCCTCAATAATTACATCAATTATCTGTTTCATATATCTCCACATAAAGCGATCAAAATTTTTCATAGATAAAAAGTCCCCTGCTCCACGGCCTCCTCCTAAAAATACAGCAAGTGGTTTTTGATCACGTATTTGCTTCCTTAAATTATTTAACCTATCCACCATAGCTGCATCACATGCTGCTTGAAGCTTATCTGGTATCTTGTGTAAATCTCTCATTAACTTTGGTATAGATCGACCTCCACTAAAAGCAGCAAATGGTGTACCTGCCATTACAGGAGTTAATATTACACAACCTGCATCTATATATTTTTTTCTAACCTTACCAGCAATAGTCCCATAGTAATTCATTTCTTCTAATGCATTTCCCAGATTCCTTTTACAGTAATCCGTAAAAAAGTAATTCCAGCCCTTATCAATAACAATGTCATAATCTTCTTCAGTCATCTCACCACGTTCATCTATCTGCCACTGTACATCATCCTTGAGCTCACGCCCAGGTACCTTTGTATGAGAAAGTTGAATTGCACCATTTATTGGTGGATAACCAGTTGGACCAATAACACAATCTATATCACCTATGGATTTAAGTGAATTTACTACCTTTTCTTCTGCTGACAAGTTGTCTGTTACAAGCTCAGACAGTTTTCCTCCTGCATACCTAAGCAAAAATGCTCCTGCATGAAGCATAATAGGTGTTTTATCTGTTTTTTCCATTGCAATATTTTTTTTGATTCTTTCCAAATGTTCATTATACAATTCTTCATTACTTTTCATACTAATAATTGCACCTCCAAAAATTAATATACTAATTGACTATTGATAATTCTTCCTATATCAATGCTATCAAAGTCAGAATATTTTTACATCGTCATATATTGAAAAGATATCAATGGTTTATTGTAAATATTTACAATCATATGAAAAATTCTGAAAATTTCAATCTTGTTAAGTCCATACCAATGAACTATAATTAATTTTATGGAGGGTAAATAATGTTAGTTCTAATGAGTGAAATTGTTAATAAATTACTAAAATATAGCCCTGTTTTTAGAATTAAATATGATTTATATGTGAAACGCTGTAAATTTCTTGATTGTAATGATTTTTCATTAAATTCAGATACCATTTATTTGGGAAGTGTTTCAAACCTATCATCAGATATTTCTTTAGATAGTCCCACAAATTTACTGTTTTTATCAGATGTGGACATACCTAAATATTTGAAGAATAATACTATGATAAATTACATTTTAATTAATGAAAATGTAATCAGTTCAAAAATTTTTAATGAATTACAGGATTTATTTTCATTTCATGAGATGCAAGCGGTTTGCTCTGAAAAATTGTTTAAGGCTTTATGTAAAGGTGATAATACCAAACAACTTTTGGATACTTGTATGGAAATGCTGGAAAACCCACTGCTTTTAACAGATTCATTCTTACATTTGATCGATTACTCAGGATTTAATGACAATATAGACGAGCCCCTATGGAAGGAATGTATTACAACTGGACATATACCTTTAAAATACATAAATCAACGAAATTTTAATTTGACAATAAAAAACACTATAGATTCAGATATTATGTGGGAAATTGGCTCTTTGAAACATAAACAGATACTAGCAAGAATACGTTTAAATGGCACTGTAATTGCCTACCTTAAAATACTTCAATATAACAAGGAAATCACCCAAAGTGATATAACAATTATCCCTGAAATTTGCAGCGTTCTGGCACTTGCAATAGAAAAAAGTAGATATAGTTTTTTTATTCCTAAATCTCCTATTGAAACATTACTAATAGATCTATTAAAAGGAAGAATGATTTCAGAAATTTCTATTGAAGAAATAAAAAATCAATTAAAATATCCATACTATTACGTTATCAGTTTTTATATTAGAAGTCCTGTTCCCGATTTAACCACCAAACTTTATCATATGAAGGGACTAATCAGCAGCTTCTTTTATCATTATCATACAGTGATATATGCTGATCATATAATTACACTTATTGATAAAAAAACTGGTAATGAACCAGTGATAGACACTACTATATTTAATTCATTTACTCAATTATTATCAGATAACAAGCTTACTGCAGGCATCAGCCGATGTTTTGAAAACTTAATGGAAATTCCAAAATTTCATATGCAATCAGTGAAAGCTGCTGAATTAGGATATAAATTAGACAAAGAGGACACTCCTTACTTCTATAATGACTATGCTGTTTATCATTTATTTGATACCTGTTCTTCCAAAGAAAATCTTGAAGAATTTTGTGATCCCTTAATATTACAATTAATTAACAGAGATAAGGAAAATGGAACTTCCTATACGCTAAGTCTTTATAATTATATTAAAAATAATTTTGATATGCAAAAGACATCAAATTTTATGAATGTACACTACAATACTATGAAGTACCGACTTAAAAAAATTCAAGATATTCTTCAAATTGATTTAAATAATAGTAATACTGTATTTCATATTAATCTTTCCTTTCGAATTCTAGAATTACTAGGATACCTTAAATTATAAAAAATTGAATTTGAAAAGCTTTAATAATCTATTAAAATAATGGAGCTGCCGCACTAAAAATAAATCACACAACATATTGTATGTAAATTTCTTAATGCAACAGCTCCATTTTTATATTATTTTTTTATTTTTTTATTTGCCTCAGCCATTTCCTCATCTGATAAATGATAAGGGAATGTAGACACAATTATATTATTGTTTTTAAGTAACGTTTCTCTAATAAAGAAGCTTGTATGGTTATGTAAAACCTTACCAAACTGTCCGTGAGTAATAAACTGCGGTACAATTACTGTTACTTTTTCATTTTCAACTGCTTTATCTGCAATTGACACTATATTTTGCAAAAGAGGAGTAATTACAGCTCTATAAGGTGAATATTTAGCAATAAGAGTAATATCTGTATCTAGCTCACTCCATCTTTGTTTTAATTTTTCCATTGCTTCCATATCTGTTGAAATGTTAAGAGCAATAACATTGTCACTTATGCTTTGTGCATACTTAAGTGCACCAATTACAGCCTTGTTTAAGCTGGCAATTGGAACTATTACAGTATGAGTATATTTTATCCTTAAATTTAATTTCTTTAAATTTATCTGACTTATACTTAAACCATTAGCAACCTTATTATAATGATGTTTAATTCTCATCTGAACTAAAATTATCATTGGAATTAGAATGGCAACTATAAATGCACCTTCACTAAATTTTTCAACTAAAATTATTATAGTTGTAAGTAAGGTAACAAAAGCACCACATCCATTGATAATAGCACGTTTTATCCAACCTTTGCCTCTCTCTTTTCTCCAGTGATTTACCATACCAAATTGACCTAAAGTAAAAGATATAAATACGCCAATTGCATATAATGGAATCAGTCTATGGGTATCTGCTTTAAATATAGTAACTAAAACACAAGCTATAAATGATAAAGCACAAATTCCAACGGAAAAACTAAGTCTTTTACCTCTAATAGTAAATTGTCTTGGAGCAAAGCCGTCTTTTCCAACTATGTACATGAGCATTGGAAAACCTGTATATGCTGTGTTACATGCCATAAGTAAAATTACAGCAGTACTAAATTGTATTACATAATACATTATTCCATTATGGAAAACCCCAAAAGCTATTTGCGAAACAACTGTAGGACCATTGGCAATTGGTACAGCTGTGTAAAATATAGCAAGTACTGAAGTACCACCAAATATGAAAAATATTAAAGCTGCTAACAATAACATAACAGTCTTCGCGCTTTTTTGGCTAGGTTCCTGAAAGTTTGGAACAGAGTTACTTACTGCTTCTACTCCTGTTAATGCAGAACAACCTGAAGAAAAAGCTCTCAAAACAAGAAATATTGATAAATTTTCTGTGGTCCCTGCAGGAACAGAAAACATAGGTTGTGGATGTATATTTAGTACAAAATACTTGAATAAACCGTATACAATCATAAAAATCATACTAAATATAAAAATATAAGTAGGTATAGCAAAAATTTTTGAAGATTCACTTATTCCTCTTAAATTTAAAATAGTCAAAACTATAATTATAGCCACAACAAAAATAACTTTATATTCTGCTAGGCCCACAAATGCTGAAATAATAGCATCTGCACCTGCACTAGCACTAACTGCAACAGTAAGTATATAACTAATTATAAGTCCTGCACCTGCAGACAAGCCAGCCTTGTCTCCTATATTTTCCTTTGCTACCTTATAAGCTCCTCCACCTTGAGGATAAGCTCTTATAATTTGAATATATGCAATGGTAAGTATTATGAGCAGTCCTATAATCATAAAGGATGTCCATGTTAACCATTGATATGCAGATGCACCTAAAACTATTAATACGAAAAGAATTTCCTGTGCACCATAGGCAACAGATGATATTGCATCACTGGCCATAATTGCTAATCCAAAAGGAATATTATACTTTTCATGTTTTCCTTGCTCATTAGCTAAAGGTTCTCCAAATAAAACATCTAAAAATTTCTTAAGCATTTAGTTTCTCTCCTTATGTTCTCTTTCGTTCAATCTTTAAAAGAATGAATATAATAAATATATTAATATAATTAATATTTACACAAACATAAATTTCCCCGCTGTCATGTTTTTTAGTTTTAACTTTTTATTACAATACATTACATTTTCACCTTTAAAACTAAAAAAACGCTCACTTACAAATATACATGATAAAACATACTTTTTCAATTAAATAATTTGATAATCAGCTCTTATTTTTTTTCGGATATTCAAATGGTAATTCTATCATCAAAATCATGTTTTGATACAATTTAAATCATTTATAGACTATTCATATTTATCTTCATATTTCAGCTTATTTTAAAAATTTCTTCATAACTTCTTTATATGAATATTATATAATTTCATTAATGTATAATCATTTTATTAATTAAAGAAAATTTACTGGAGGGATAAGTATGAATTGTCATGGAAATAGTAAAAATAAACAAAATTCTCATAATGATAGCCCATTAAAACATATGCTCCACATGGTTATTTGCTGTGGCTTACCTCTAATTTTGGTAGGATTATTGCCAGCTATATCAAGGCTTAGCCCTAGTGCCAGCATTGTAATTGGAAAATTTACACCATTTTTATGTCCATTGATGATGATTTTTATGATACCAATGATGATTGGCAGCAATAAAAAAAGTAATTGTTGTGACAATAAAAATGCTGATATTGATAACAAGGATTTAGTGTAAATTAAAAAAACATTTGAATCATCCTAAACTTCAGGATGGTTCAAATGTTTTTTTAATTGGGTGTAAACATGTAAAAATAAAGCTATGCTTGATTTTCTGGCATAAATGTTGCACAGTCCGTTTCTTGTGTATCTCTTGCATTTCTAGGTTGAACTTCTATCTGTGCTGCACTGCAGTGATCACCAGACATATAATAGTGACAACTATTAACAACACATTTAACCCCTTCATTTGGTCTACTCATTTTTTCTGGTTGCATAAATGCTTCCTCCTTTTATATATAAAAATAATCAACACTACTATTGTTTCTAAAAGATATTTTTTTATACTAAAAACATTTTTAGTAAATCAAAACTCTCCAACTTCTAGACTATTACAAAATTTCATCAACTTTTTTGTACTTAAAATATAACCTTTTGTATTTCTTAATTTCTTCATAATTTCTTTATATAAATAATATATAATCTAATTAAATTGTAATTGTTTTCTAATTAAAGAAAACGTACTGGAGGGATAAGTATGAATTGTCATGGAGATAATAAACGAAATTAGTAACTTTACATATAATTACCGTTCAGTTTCTACCTTCTAGTATGTAATAAACTTTTAAAGAAAGGTGTGTTATTATGAACATAGAAATTAATCGTGGTGTTAAAGAGTATCTAAGTGAAAAAGCTATTCAGGATATTTATATAGAAATGGTCAATAGAGGTGCGTGCTGCTCAGGTAATGTTTTTATTCCTGTAGTTAGATTAGGAAAACCATCTTACGAGGAAAGATACAACTTTTTTGTCAAAGATGAAATCACACTTTACGTTCCTAAAAATGTAAATAACCAAAATATTGAAAACATCATAATTAAGGTTCGTAATATTTTAGGTCATAAATCTTTACTTGTAAATGGTATACTTGCATATAAACAAAAAACTTACGAGAGGAAAAAATATTAAAAATATTTCCAATGTCATTCATACCAGACATACCTTGCATATTCTGCATGTTATTCATATTTCGCATACCTTGAGTACTCTACATATTCATACCATTCATGTTCATACTTGAAGTTAATCCTAAAATTGCTGCTGTAATTACAGTAGTATTCTTTATTATGGATCTGAACTTAAATCTCTAAATAATTTAGAATTTTGATTCTTTAAAAAAGCTTCTTTTATCCGAGCTAAACAAGTCTACATAGAATAAGTTACAAATAATAAATCCTTAAGCTTTTTATTTAATACTTAATAATTTTATAATTAAGAAAGCAGTATTTAAGTATATAGAATTCTTCTATCATACGAAAATACTGCTTTTCTTTGCTGGTCATAATTATAATATAAACTTAAATAATGTTAAAGAGGATGTTTTTTAAATATTTTTCTTATAAAATTTATCTATATAGAAAAAACTCAACACTAAAAGTAGTTATATTTCTTTACCAATTTCAAATAATCATCATATAATGCCAACTTTTCAGCATATTGTAGAAAAAGGCTGTAAAAATAAGTAAAACTATTTATGCAACATTTCATTGATAAATTGCAAATAAGCTATTGAAGGATAAAAAAGAAAGAGAGGTAATAATATGCTTACTTACGAAACTGATTTTCAAAATTTTTTAAAAAGATTAAGGTCCAGAGATAATGACTCTTTATTTAATAAAGAATTAATGTGTTATTTAAATCGTAAGCTAAAACTCTTAGAAATTCAGTTGTTTGAATGCATTTATTATAAAAAGGACCAGGCTGGAGATGAAGCATCTCTTCAAGCTATAATCAAAAACTTTGAAACTTCTTCATGACAACTTTAGAGAAATTATATACTGGCACTATTTTAAGTAAAAATCTTTAAAGGAATATGCAGAGCTTAAAAATATGAAATACTCAGCTGCAAAAAAGCGACATGAAAGAGCACTTGAAAAGTTGCAGCAAATAATTATAGCAATAAGTAAATAAAATTTCTTTTATCTCAAAATGAATACTATTTTTAAAAACAAAATTATGTAGTTAAAGGATTGGTGTTAAGGTTGAAAATAAAAGTATGAACTGTCACTAGTGTAAAATTGCATAGCAAACAAGCCATCATTTGATGACTTAAAAAAATTAAATATAGATGAGAACAATAAGTTTAGGTAGCTGACTTGATTTTATAACCTTGGAACTGTGCCATTAAAATAGCTTGCTCCACTGTGATTTCGCGTTCAACAGGAATAGCATCTGCTTTTTTATAAAGTTCAGC
Organism: Clostridium sp. JS66; assembly: GCF_033561535.1. Classification (NCBI taxonomy): domain Bacteria; kingdom Bacillati; phylum Bacillota; class Clostridia; order Eubacteriales; family Clostridiaceae; genus Clostridium; species Clostridium sp. JS66. The sequence goes on from NZ_CP131467.1 coordinate 3,921,623, forward strand.
ATTATAAGTTTCTTTATTTTTTAACATATTGTATAATGCTGTTAGAAGCATTCTTGCTATTGCAATGATTGCCTTCTTGTGACCGCGGCGTTTCCTTAAGCGGAGGTAGCGATTGCGGATTTCTGGATGCTTTTCACTTTTAACCACAGAAGTAGCACATTGTACTAAAAGTGGCTTAATGTAGCATCCAGCTTTGGAAACCCGGACAGATTTTTTCTTCCCTGCACTTTCATTGTTGGTAGGTGTTAGACCTGACCATGAGCATAAGTGTTTCGCCGAAGGAAAAGCCTCCATTTTGACACCAATCTCTGAAATGACAGTGATTGCAGAGAACGGATTTTTAAATGATGGAGCAGTTAGAATTAGGTCGAGTTCTTGTTGATAGGGACTGGCGAGCGCAAGAATCAGTTCTTCTAGCTCTGCTTTCCGGGATTCCAAATCCTCAAAATGTTTCTTTATAATCTTTAATTTACCAGCCTGTTCAGTAGAAATAAATCCATCAACGGCGAGCTCTATCTCAGGAATTTTGTTCCTCATAGAGCCATGAATTAAAGGTTTAATATCAAAGGAAGTATCCAAAGGATTTTCAAGAATCTTGTCTAAAATTCTTTTTGAACTTTTACCAAAAGTGTCCGAAACAACGTTTCCCAATTGGATATTAGAAACCGTGAGACAATTTTGAAGACGATTCTTCTCACTAGACATAAAGCAGGTTAGTTTGTAACGATAGCGCATAAGGTCACGAAGCTGACGAATGTCAGTAGGAGGCATAAAGCTACCGACAACAAGATCATGCTTAAACAGGTCAGCAATCCATTTCGCATCTTTCTTGTCAGTTTTTTTACCACGAATAGCCTTAACATATTTAGGATGTGCCAATACAATGGAACAACCTTTCTCTAAGATGTTGTACACAGGAATCCAATATTTACCTGTGGATTCCATACAAACATCCTTACAATTTGAATCAAGCAGCCATTGTAACAGCTCTTTCAAACCATTCGTGTAGGTAGAAAAGCGATGGCTCTTGTAGGTGGTAACACCTTTAGAATTAGTGGTTGCAATACAAGCAACTACAAAAGTATTGTGGACATCAATGCCACAACAGATTTTGTACACGATTTTTAAAGCCATAGGGACTCCTTTCTGAACTAAGAAGTTCTAAAAAAATTATAGGGAGAAACAGCATTGACTGACAGCCTAGCATTTAAACGAGATTGTTTAAACAAAGATAAGGTTACGTGCTCAAGGCACACTTATTTGTGCTTGAAAAGACAATCTACACATATAATTATTCGGTCATCTGACAAGTCAGACAGCCCACTCACCGTCCCGTGATTTGTAGTATACTGAAAATCCCTATGACTTAATAATAAAATATAAACTCACTCAAAGCCAACACTTTTCATTACGTTTTGTGCCTTGAGCGAAGTGAAAGGAATGGATATAATTATGAAAAAAGTACTTTTGAAAAATGAAATCACTATGGTTTTTCAACCTAAGCTTGCAGAAATTTTGGGAATTACAGAAAGTACAATACTTCAGCAAATTCACTACTGGCTTTTAAAAAGCAGTCACATAATAAATGGCAGGCCCTGGATTTATAACAGCTATGAAGCCTGGCACAACCAAATAAGCTTTTTATGCAAAAGAACCATAATAAGAACTATAAAAAAGCTTGAGGCTGCAGGAGTAGTTTTAAGTTCTAATTTCAATAAATCAAAAATGGACAAGACTAAATGGTACACCATAGATTATGAAAAACTTGAAAGCTTATGTGATGCTTTTGAAGATGGTACTAATTCAACAATTGACACTAAAGGAAAGCCAGATGAAAATTCATCTCACATTTCTGAAGATGATAAAAAACTAGAAGTTCCTTATAACTTAGAAGCAAATGAAATTTCTATGGATGGAAATATTTATTACAACAATGATAAAGCTTATGAAAATTTAGATGATGTAAATAAGTCCAGTAATAAGTACCTTTCTTCTTCTTCCATTGAGTCAAAAAGTCAAATGGATAATGCGTATTTTAATAAAGCAATACCAGAGATTACTACAGAGACTTGCTTAAAAAAAGAGGAAGAAGAGTTCACCGATGTTGTAAGTTTTTACAGTGACAATATAAGCTGTGCTAGTCCTTATGAAATTGACCAGCTAAAAAATTTCATGGAGGATTTTAATTCCAAGGACTTAATTATTCTTGGCATAAAACAGGCCCTAAAAAGCAATGCCAAAAACTTGAGATACATTGAAAAAGTGCTGTACAGCTGGAAAAATAAAGGTTTAAGGGATGAAAATGAGGTCATAAATTATTTAAATAATTATAAAAAACATAAGAGTTATTATGGTTTTCATAACTTTAAAACTAACAGTGATTTTCTTGATAATTATAAAAAGCTGCAAGGAGGGGAAAGCTTTGGAAGAACATGGAGAAACTATGAAAAGAGTTGGGGATATAATTCAAAGACTCAGGAAAAAAAATTTGGAAAACATGAAAGAAAGGAAACAAAAACAGAATGGTATCAAGGAGACATGGAAGGACTCATCTGAAGTTGACGCTTTAGAAAACTGACCAGAAGTAACTTTTTTAACTTCACCTTTATAACATTCTATAATCTGTTTATTTCTGTATATTCAACATTTTACCAACTATCTTTTAATTTTTAAACTTTATATGCCACATAATTCTTATAAAACTCTACGGCACCTGCAGTTCCTTTTGCCTTATATAAAATTTATAGACTATTTGGTTCATGGTATATATAGAATAATAGCAAAATTAGTTAGGTACCTTTAAATATTACTTGACTTCATCGTAAAATCAGTTTATATTATAAATATAGTTAGGTGCCTTGCTATATTTTAAGGAGGATTCAAATGGACAATAACCCTATTGATGAAAAGGATGAAAAAATAATTATTTCATCTGATGAACTATTAATTGCATTAAATAAATTTATAAATATGTACCAAAGAAGTTTATATAAAACACAATCTCACTATACACCTTATCGTGGTCAAGTTCGGCTTTTAAATATTATAGCTCAAAATGATGGATTTAGCCAAAAAGAACTTACTGAAATACTGGATGTTAGATCAGCAACATTGTCAGAACTACTAGATAAATTGGAACGTTCCAATCTTATTAAAAGGGCAAAAGATGAAGTGGATAAACGCAAAATGCGTGTATTTTTAACCGCTGATGGTTTAGAGTTTTTAAAAAAGTTTGAAAATAAAAATGATTTTTCAGAACAAATATTTGAAAGCCTATCCAGTGAAGAAAAATACTCATTTTACAATACAATCAAAAAGCTTTGTGCTCATTTTGAAGCACAAGCGATTCTCGAAGATGATTATTTAAGCGAACCATTACCGCCTCATCTTAGAGAACACATTCCACCTCATGAAAAAGATGGCCATCATCCAAAGCCTCCACTGCACCACCATAAATAAATTAATCAAAATATAAAGCTTACTTTATATTAAATATTGAGGAAGGTGATCCTAACTATGAAAACTGTATTAAATGGATTTAGAATATCTTTATTAAATAAAAATTGTGCATTTTTAATTGAAATATTATTAAAAATAAAAACATCCTTGCAAAATGATTGTTTTTTATCCATATCCTTATTGGCTGCTATTATAACTTCATTTTTTAGCAGCCCCAATTGGGGATATTTAGATTTGAAAGTAATTATTTGTTTATTTGAGCTAATGATTATTGTAAAAGCTTTTGAGAAATATTGCCTAATTAACCACTTATCGCTATTAATTTTGAATAAGTGTAAAAACGAAAGAATTTTGCTTCAAACTTTATGTTTGTTCGCGTTCGCATCAGCCATGTTCTTAACAAATGATGTTGCACTGATGGCGATTATCCCAATTTTAATAAACATCTCCAAAAAATGCAGTTATGATATTATTTTACCTACTATTCTTATAACAATTTCTGCAAACCTTGGAAGCTGTGCAACTCCAATTGGAAATCCCCAAAATCTATACATTTTTTCTCATTACAAATTACATGTTGAAAGCTTTTTTTCTTATTCATTACCAATTTGTATTGTAAGTTTATCTTTGCTAATTTTTATAACATTCTTTATTAATCCTAAACAAATCTCCTTTAATATGAATGATACCTCAATACTTGAAAAAAAGAAAATAATGGTATTTTCAGTATTATTTGTCTTACTCATACTTAATATTCTTGGTACTATACCTTATTTTATAGCCTTACCTATTTTAGTATTGGTGACACTTGCTTTAGATAAAAGCTTATTTATAAAACTTGACTACGGATTGCTAATTACTTTTGTTTGTTTTTTCATTTCAGTAGGTAATGTATCTAACATTATTATAATACGCAACTCTTTAACACTTTTAACTCATACATCAGTAAGTATTTATATGTCTGCATTGCTATTAAGTCAAATCATAAGTAATGTGCCAAGTAGTATTTTGCTTGCTCCTTTTGCATTCAATTGGCATGCATTATTTTATGGAGTAACTATTGGTGGGCTGGGCACTCCTATTGCTTCACTGGCAAGTATTATTTCTTACAAAATGTTGATTCTTGAATATCCTTATAAAAAGAAAGAATATCTATTGAAATTTATTTTATTAAACTTTTTTTGTCTATCAATTATAGGATTGATTTTTTATATCTATATTCAATGAAATTAGTTAGAAACAAATACATCTTATGTTATAGTTCAACCCTGTACTCCCAGATAGTTTAATTATATAAATATGAATTTAAATACATATTATGTTATAATTCAACCACTGTAAAATAGCCATTCTCATTTTTTATTATACCTCTTAACCCATTGAAAATAAAGGATTTCCTCAAAATTTTACCAGCTGTTTTTTAATTTTCAAGATTCAAGCAAAAAAAGTCACCTTAAGCCTTACATTTCAAGGCTTTAAAGGCGTTTTAGTTTTTCTTATGGCTGGTAAATTATGTTTCTTTTCTAACTCTGGATCTTCAATTAAAAATAAGTATTCTAGAAATTCTACTAATGCTTTTATTGGATATGTAAATATATCTATAGTAACTATTAGAGATCATAAATAAAAGCAAAACTAAGGAATGAATATTTTTTAATATACAAAAGTCCCTTACGTTTTTTAATATTCATAAGGGATTTTTTTAACAAGGCTATATGCATTACTTCTCAGAACTTATTGTATTTAATTTTACATTTGGAGAATCAATTTTCATTAAAACTACATAAACAATTGCAGCTATAGCAACACCTACAAACCATGAAATGTTACTTAAACTTTTTAATGAAGGAATGAAGTCTCCTATTAGTGCAAAAAATCCTCCAATTAGCGTAGCAATAAATGCTCGATAATTATATCCTTTGTTATAAGTATATTCTCCATTCAAAGCATATAAATCATCCACATTTAATTCTTGCTTACGTATAATAAAATAATCAGCAAACATAATACCTGCAACCGGACCGAGTGCCCCACCAATTGTTCCTAAGAATGACATTACATTTGTAGCACTTTCCATTGTCTTCCATGGAAAAGTAAATACAGCTAAAATTGCTGTAATATAAGCTCCACGTTTAAAATTTACATACTTAGGAAGTAAATTAGCGAGATCATATGCAGGCGAAACCATATTTGATGCAACATTAACTGACATTGCTGCAATACAGAGTGTAATTACTGCAGCTGCAATTACAAATGGACTATCAAAACGAGAAAGTACATCTACAATATTCCAAATTGGTTTTCCATAAGCTACCTGAGTTCCTGAAGTTACAGTAATACTAGCAAATGCAAACAATGCAAAGGTTCCAGGCAATCCCAAAAATTGTCCTTTCTTTTGAGCTTCTTGGGATTCAGCAAAACGTGTAAAATCTGGAATATTTAATATCAAAGTTGCCCATATTGATATGACTCCTGTAACACCTGCAACAAAAGGCCAAAATGCTTCCTTAAATGTTCTGAACTTTCCTGGCTGGGAATAAATTGGTCCAAGGCCACCAGCAATGCTAATAGCCCAAAAAACCATACCACCAAAGACTAGATAAACCATTGGACCTGCAAAAACTTCAAATTTTTTAATAGATTCCATACCATGATTTAATGTAAATAAATGAAGTGCCCAGAATAGCAAAAATGAAATCATGCCCGAAATATGAAGTCCAAAGAAACTCCAGTTGCCACCAAGATTATTCCATGATGGCCAAAGTTTTTGTATCAAAATATTAATAGCTGTGCTTCCCGCATAAGTTTGAATTCCAAACCACATAATAGCAACAAATGCTCTTAACATTGCTGGAATATTAGCACCAATAACACCAAAGGAGGAACGAATTAAAACCGGAAATGGTACTCCAAATTTTGTGCCTGCATGTCCATTAAGTGTTAATGCAACATATAATATTAAAGAAGCAGTAATAATTATTCCTAGAGTTTGCCACGGCGAAAGCCCTAGTGCTATCAACCCTCCTACAGTAGCATAAGTAGGAATATTATGGATAATCCCCATCCAAAGTGTAGCATAATTAACAGTCTTCCACGTACGTCTTTCCTTTATAATCGGTTTTAAATCATCATTTGTCAAGGAATTAGAATTTTCAAACTTATAATTTTTCAACTTAATGCCCAAAATATAAACCCTCCTCATATTTAAATAACAATTCTACCTTTTATCGTATAGCCCTAACTAAACGGCCCGTACCCTGTTTTCCTACAATTTTGCTATCATCATAAACTATATTTCCTCTTACTATTGTAGTAACTGGAATTCCTTTACCCTGAAGTCCAATAAAAGCTGATATTTTGTTCTTATAAAAAAGTGACTCTGAAGTAATTTCCCATTTTCTTCTTGGATCAACAATTACAATATCAGCATCTGAACCAATATTTAAATTACCTTTTCTAGGATATAAATCAAAAATTTTTGCCGGCTCATTAGATAAAATTTTTGTCAATATAGTAGGAGATAACCCTTTCTCATTTACTACTTTATTAAACATAACTTGGAATGTAGTTTGTATGCCACTTATACCTCCCCATATTTCCCATATGTTATGTTTATCTTCTGATTTTTCTTCAATAGTACAAGGAGAATGATCGGATGCTATACAATTTATTGTGCCATCCATCACATAATTCCAAAGTTCCTCCTTATCTTTATAACTTCTTAATGGTGGAGCGCATTTGAATATTGCACCATTTTCTACCATATCATTATTCGTAAATACAAGATAATGAGGGCATGTCTCTGAAGTTATATTTACTCCTTCACTTTTTGCTTTTTTTATTTCTTTAGCAACCTCTGGGTGGCTTACATGGCAAATATGAACTTTTCCACCTGATTCTCTTGCCATTTCTATCACATTTTTAACTGCTAATAATTCTGCAATAACCGGCCTTGATTGAAAATAATCTGATCTACCAAATTTATTCTCATTTTTTAACTTTGTTTCATAACTTTTTATTATTGAATAATCTTCACAATGGAATCCAATGACCATTCCTAATGGAGTAGTTATTTCTAATGCCTGTCTTGCTATTCCCATGTTTATGGTAGAATAATCAGAAGAAACTGGACCTAAAAATGCTTTTAGCCCTATTGCACCTGACTTATAAATTCCCTCTATATTCTGCACATTATTATCTACAAGACCACCCCAAAAAGCATAATCAACAACAGACTTGTGCATGATTTTATTTTGCTTATCTAAAAATATTTTACTTGATGTAAGTGCAGGTTCGTTCTGAAGCGGCATATCAATTATAGTTGTTACACCTCCTGCTGCTGCTGCTTCAGAGCCATGAATGAAGTCTTCCCTCCATTCAAATCCCGGATCATTTAAATGTGCATGACAATCTATAGCACCCGGAAATATCATTTTTCCAGAAGCATCAATTACATTAGCAGCATCAACTTTAATATCAGTATTTGTAATACCCACTATTTTACCGCTTTTTACAGCTATAGAACCTTTAAAAATATAATCATTTTCTATGATTTTGCCACCTTTAATAAACAAATCTAACATCTAAATTTCACCTCAAAATCAATTAATTACCAATTTGCCACGATAACCATCATCTAAAATCCTGCCTTTTTCAAATACTTTATGACCTTTTGCAACTGTATAAACTACCTTACCTCTAAACCTTTTACCAATAAATGGGCTAACCGGATGTTTATATAGCAAGTCTTCTTTTTTGAGTATAAAAGATTGATTTAGATCAATAATGGCCAAATCTGCATCACTTCCAACTGAAATTGTTCCCTTTCTAGGATAAATTCCAAATCTTCTAGCTGGATTAGCAGATGTTAGTTTAGATATTAACTCCAGTGAAACTCCCCTCTTCCAATATCCTTCCTCTAACAGAACATTTAACGTACTTTGAGCTGAAGATATACCTCCCCACACATTAAATATGTTTTTTCCATCACTCATATCCTTTAAATCGGGTGAAGATGGTGAGTGATCAGAAGATATAACATCAATATCCCCATTTATGAGCGCCTTCCATAATTGATCCACATCATCTTTTTGTCTAAGTGGAGGAGAACATTTAGCTATTGCACCTTGTGTTACAATGTCCTCTACAGTTAGAGATAAATAATGAGGACAGGTTTCTAATGTAACATCAACTCCTCTATCTTTTGCAAGTTTAACTCTTTCCACTACTTCACTATTGCTTGCGTGAGCTATATGAATTTTACAATTTGCCACTTCTGCCATGCACATAGCTCTATCTACAGCCTCAATCTCTGAAACAATTGGTCTTGAAGCAGCATAATCTTCAGCCGCAATTCTTCCTTTATTTATTGCCTCTGAAGCTAAGTGACTAGTTATAACTTCACTTTCTGCATGAAGCATTACTATAGAATGTAGCTTGGATACTTTCTTCAATCCTTCAAACAAGCTGTTATCATCAAGATAATTAAATTCCTTGATACCACTATTTGACATGAAGCCTTTGAAACCTATAACTCCACATTCCTTTAAATCCTTTAAATAACTTAAATTTTCAGGAACTACCCCTCCTAAAATGCCAAAATCAATTATAGACTTTTCCCTTGCCAAATCCTCTTTTACTTTGAATTGATCAGGATAAATTAAAGGCGGATCACTGTTTAATGGCATGTCAAAAAATGTTGTAACCCCTCCTGCTGCCAAACTACAGCTGCCAGTGTAAATACCTTCCCATTCAGTCCTTCCTGGCTCATTGAGATGAACATGTATATCAATCAATCCTGGTAAAATATAGAGTTCTTCTGCATTGATTATTTCATTTGCAGTTTCATTTATTTTAGTACTCACTTCAACTATTTTACCGTTTAATATTCCAATATCTCCTTTTTTAACAGAATGTTCAGATACAATATTTCCATTTTTTATTATAAGATCATACTTATTCATTGCTACCTCCTACTTAATCTAAAAATAAAACTAAGAATGTAAAAAACTACACCTTTAAAATATTTACCTTTTTATGAAAACATTTTATTATAAAATTACATTTAAACTGCTATAAAGAAGGTTCTTTTTTGTAATCGTTAACATTAGCAGCAACTGTCTCCTTCATTAATATCCAATAAGAAAGCCCACTTATAAATACTCCTATAAACCAGGAAAATGAAGCTAATACTTTAAATGTTGGAATCATAGCTACAGGTACAGATATTATAGTTCCAAGCAATAGTGATAGTATAGCCTTTTTATTAAAGCCATTATCGTACCAATATGGTCCACTTAATTGAAATAACATTTGCACATCTACTTTTTCCTTTTTTATTATATAGTAATCTACTATGATTATGGCAAAAATTGGGCCTAAGAACGCAGCCAAACCACCTAAAAAATAATTTACTGCAACTGGACTTTCATATATTTTCCATGGCAGTACTACTATAGAAAGTACAGCAGTAATTACTGCACCTCGTTTAAAATTAATATGCTTTGGAAACAAGTTTGCAAGGTCATAAACAGGTGAAACTAAATTTGCTACAACATTAATTCCTAAAGTTGCAATCATAAATCCAACAGCTCCAATGAGTTGAGCCGTATTATTGGGAATTTTTTGTACCAACAGTATAGGATCATAAATTGCTGATCCAAAAATAACTATACTTCCTGCAGTTGTAATTACACTAGCTATGGAGAACAATGTAAAATTAACAGGTAATCCTAAAAAATTAGCTCTTTTAACCACTTTAAAGTTTGGTGAAAACCTAGTAAAATCACAAACATTAAGCATAATTGTACTAAAATACGCTACTACCAGTGCAATTGCTACTATAAATGTATAAACAGCATTTAACCCAAATAATCTTTTACCTTCTAAACCAACATTTAAGTTAATATGTCCTCCAGATGCATTTATAACCCATATTATCAAGAAAAACATTAAAACATAAACTAAAGGCCCAGCAAAATTATCGAATTTTCTGACTATTTCCATTCCATATATCATTATCAACAATTGGACAATCCACATAATTAGGAATCCAATCCAATAAAGATAATTTAACCCCAAGAAAGATCCTGACATTAAAGATTTAGCACTTGGTGCAAATATTAGTATAATACCTACAACTGATACAGATGCTAGGTAAGTCTGTATACCATACCAAAATACTGCAACTAGGCCTCTAATAAGTGCAGGTATATTCCCTCCCCACACACCAAAAGATATACGGCTTATTACAGGATACGGTACTCCAAGCTTGGTTCCAACCTTGCTGGTAAGATTTGAAAGAAACATTACAATAGATATACCAATAATTTCAGCTAATAAAACTTGCCATGCTGTTAATCCCATAAAAAATAATCCTGCTGCAAAAGTGTATCCACCAACACTGTGAACATCAGACATCCACATTGCAAATACACTATATGTTCCCCACTTACGTTCTTTTGTAGGAGCAAGATCTTCATTATATAACCTTTCATTAGGATTAACTAAATCCCCCCTAAATATCTCCATATCTTTCTTCATTATGAATAATTCCTCCTCATTATAAACATTTTTTCATATTTATAAATAATTTTACACATTTTCAATTAATTTACAACAATTATAAATAGCTCCTCCTGTTATTTGTTAAATAAATCACTTAAATTCACATCAAAATTTCCAAACTACTTTAGCCTATTGAACTTAATAAATATATCAACATTATAGTAATATATATACAGTACAATAGGCTAATTAAGTTTAATAATTTTCCTTATTAATCATTTAATTTTACACTACACTTCTTTGCTAAACTTTTCTCTCCACTCTTTTCCTACCACTTCCATATCTGAATTCTTATGAGTTCTTCTTAATCTGTTTAAAGTAGGCATACCGCATTGGAATTCCAGTAACCATCTTTTTGCAAATTCACCTTTTTCAGTTTCTGTAAATACTTTTTCAATTTCATCATAATTAATAATTCTTGGTCCAGAAGTTCTAACTGCAAATTCACAAGTTCTACTGCATCTTCTTGACAAATATTCTTCTATTCCAACTTGATCTATATCGTCAATTACTGACCTAATGGACCTTATAGCCTTTGCATAAGCAAAAGATTTTGGGTATCCATTCTTAGCCATAGTTTCATACACTGCTCTCATAAGATTGATTGTTCCACCATAAAGAACCTGTTCTTCAAAATTGTCTCCTTCAGTCTCATGTTGGAATGAAAGATATACTGTACCAGTTCTTGTGCTGCCAACACCTTTAGCAATTGCAAGAGCTGTTTCCTTAGCATGTCCAGTAACATCCTGATCTACAGCAACTGCACCATATATTCCTGAACCATCCAGAAATTTTTGCCTTACAACAGGACCTGGTCCATTAGGAACGAAAAGTACTACATCTACAAATTCTGGTGGCACAATTGTTCCATATAATATTGCAAAACCATGTGCAAAGCAAAGTGTCTGATTTGGTTTTAAATTTTGATGAATCGATTCATAGTAAACTGCAGGTTGAGCAGGGTCTTGTAGTAATACCATTACTACATCAGCTTTTCTAACTGCCTCATCAAATGGATATACAGTAAATCCATCTTCCTCTGCATTATTCCAATCTGGATACCTATCCTTATTTCCTGCGCCAATTATAACATTTACTTCACTGTCTCTTAAGCAATTGGATTGTCCTCTTCCTTGACTTCCATATCCCATTACCGCTACAACCTTACCTTTAAGTACATCCATATTAACATCTTCATCATGATAAACCTTTTCAATAGCACTCATATTTTTTTACCTCCTACTATTATTTATAACTTCTTTTTATTAAAATTTTTAATATTTATAACAATGCTTATGCAACAATTACAGTTCCTGTTTTACCTTCAAGAGCATCTGCTGCACGTTCTAGTGATGTAATTATTGCCTTTCTGCTACTACTGGATTTTACAAACTTAATTGCAGCTTGAACTTTTGGAAGCATGGAACCTGGTGCAAATTGTCCTTCTTCAATATATTTTTCTGCATCTTTAATTGTCAATATATCAAGATTAATTTGATTTGGTTTTCCATAATTGATTGCTACCTTATCCACTGCAGTAAGTGTTATTAAAAGATCTGCATCTAGTATCTCAGCAATTTTTTCACTAGCAAAATCCTTGTCTATAACTGCAGGAACTCCTATTAAACTATTTCCTTTAGCAATAACAGGTATGCCTCCTCCTCCAACAGTTATAACAATCTCTCCATTGTTGACAAGAGTTTTAATGGTTTTCTTTTCTGCTACATCCACAGGCATTGGAGATGGCACGACTCTTCTCCATCCTCTTCCTGCATCTTCCTTCATTATATAACCTTTTTCTTTAGAAATAGCTAAAGCTTCTTCATTACTATAAAATGCACCTATTGGTTTTGATGGGTTATCAAATGCTGGATCTTGCTTATTTACAATAACCTGAGTTATAACAGTTGCTACAGGAACATCCATATTTCTACTTAACAATTCTTCCCTTAATGCATTTTGAAGATGAAATCCAATATACCCCTGGCTCATTGCTCCACATTCTGGAAATGGCATTTCTGGAGTTTTAGCAATCGTTTTGGATGCAGCCTCTAATGCAAGATTTATCATTCCAACTTGAGGTCCATTGCCATGAGCTATTATAACTTTATCTCCTTTTTGAATTAAATCAACAATTGGTTTTACAGTGCTTTTTAATAATTGTTTTTGTTCTTCTGGTGTATTTCCTAAAGCGTTTCCACCTAAAGCTACTACTATTTTTCTGCCTTCCATGCTTTTAGTTCACTCCTTTTATGACATACCTATCATAGATGCAATAAGCGCCATTCTTATTGCTACACTAAAACTTATCTGCTTAAAGTACAATTCATGTTCTGTATTATCTATTCTAAAATCAAATTCTCCTTTAAATCTTGGTAGAGAATGCATTATTCCTATTGTTTTTCCAGTTTTCTTTTTTGCTTCTTCTAAAGTTTCTAAATCAATATAGTAATTTGCTGCCTTTTCCATAAATACAGCTCTTGCATCCTGTCCTACAGGAACACTGCAGCCTGGAAGATAAACAAGATCACAAGTTGTTATTAATTCACCCTGTTCTTTCTTGTTTAAATCAAAATGTTCTTCATATTTTGCACCCATATCATTTAATTTACCTTTTATAAGATCTGGAGTTTTCAAATTATTTGGTCCTGAATATACTATCTCAGCTCCCATTCTTGCCAAACCTAAAGCAAAAGAATGTCCACTTCTTGCTCTTGTTAAATCTGGTGATGTTACCATTACTCTTAACCCTTCAAATCCTCCAAAAGCTCTGTAAACTGTATACATATCAAGAAGTCCTTGAGTTGGATGAGTTATATTTCCCCAGCCGCAAGAAATTACTGGAACTTCAGCTGCTGGAAGTGCTTCAAATACTTGCTTATCATCAGGATGTCTTAAACCAATTATGTTTGCATATTGTGAAACTACTCTAAGCGTATCCCATAATGATTCATCTTTAGCTACAGAAGAATTATGACTTGGATCTGATTCAGTTATAACTGAACCTCCCAATCTAAGCATTGCAGTTTCTGTACTAAATCTGGTTCTCGTACTTGGTTGGAAGAACATGGTGCATAAAACTTTGCCATTCATTATATTTAATTTTGATCTCCAGTATGGTTCCAGCACTTCAGCTGCTTTAAATAAACTTAATAACTCCTCTTTTGAAAGATCATCAACGAATTTGAAGTTTTTCCCCTTAAGTCCAGTAGCTTCAAGATGATCAACAAGCTTTTTAGGTTTAAAATCTTTAGTAATAGCCATAATAAAATTCATCCTTTCTTAATTTCATATATTTTTAACTTAAACTAAATTTTATCTAGTTTTATCAAAGTTTCTAGTAACACATCACTTCCTCTTTTTATATCTTCAAAGGAAGTGTATTCTTCAGGCACATGACTTTTCCCATCCTTACTTGGTACAAATATCATACCAACATCAGTAATTTCTGCCATTACTGCCGAATCATGAACTGCTCCACTTAACATTTTGCAATATGAATATCCTCTGCTTTTAACAACATCCTCAATAATATTGATAATTTTTTCACAAGTCGTAGTGCCTTTAAACGAAGTTATTCGCCTAACATTGCATTCAACTCCATATTTATCTGAAATTTTATTTGAATAATTTATTACTTCTTTAAGCACTCTATCCATAGCATGGTCATCTAAGTCTCTTATATCAATGGTAAAGTATACTTTTTCAGCTATAACATTTGATACATTGGGATGACATTCTATTTTACCTACTGTAGCAACTGTTGTATCCAATCCATTTTCCTTCACTATATCGTTTACATGCGAAATTATTTCTGAAGCTGCTATCAAAGCATCTTTTCGCATATTCATAGGTGTTGCACCAGCATGATTTGATTCTCCTATAATCTCCACACCATAAGTCCTAGTTCCAGCTATCCCCTTTACAATGCCTATAGATAAATTATTTTTATCTAAAACTATACTCTGTTCTATATGAAGTTCTAACATACCAAGAATGTCCTTCTTATCTAATCTTTCATTATCAATGTTTTCAGGATTAAGACCATATTCTTCTAAAACTTCATAATAACTTTTTCCTTCAAAATTTTTTATATTTTTTAATTCAGATGAAGGAATTTTACCAGTTATTACTTTACTCCCCAAAGTAGTAGCTCCAAAATTAGAACCTTCTTCCTCAGCAAAACCAATCAATCCTATGGTATGTTTTGTCTTTATGTTATTTTCTTTTAATACTCTAATAACTTCAAGAGCTGCAACTACTCCAGTTATGCCGTCAAAGCTACCTCCATGTTTTACTGTGTCCATATGAGAACCCACCAAAATAATTGGTAGGTTTTCATATTCACCTTTATACATACCTCTTAAATTCCCAACCCCATCTATTTTTACATCCATACCAAGTGAAATCATTTCATCTATTAAATAATTTTTTGCTTTTTTATCCTCAATACTATATGAAAACCGTGTACATCCTTGTCCAGGAGTGCTGCTAAACTTTTGAATTGTTTCTATATCTTTTTTTATTCTTGCTATTGAAGTCTCCATATTTATCATTTCCTAACATTTTATAAAATTACATCTCTATTACAATCCTTAGAATAAATATAAGTTAGTCTTTCTCTTCCTGTAGTATACACAGCTTGTTTCATAAAAGGCCCAAACCATATGAAGTCTTCTTTCTTAACTTGTACCCATTCATCTCCAAGCAAGTATATTCCTTGTCCCTGCATTAGATATGCTCCATGCTCCTGTACATGTGTTTCTACAAAAGGATGACAACCATCTGGTTGAAAACTTAAAATATGCATATTCATGTCAAATCCTAATTCAACTGGAAGTAAATCCTTTATGAATACGTTTTCCATGTCATCATAAATTCTTTCTTCTATCTCATTAACACTGCCAAATACTGTTCTAGGTGATTTGCCTTCAAGAGGAATATATCTTTGTTTATAAAGCAATATTCTCATTGTTCCTTTAGATTCATTTTTCATGTTCATACCTAAATCTGCAGGTGCAAAAGCATATCCTCCCTGTTTCAATTTCTTTTCCTCGTCTCCAACCTTTACTGTAAGCTCTCCTTCTCCATCCAAGAAGAATACAAAAGTTTCAATATCATCTCCTCCAAATGTTTTAGTAGTTTTCGCACCTGGTGCTACTTCACCTATATACTGTACAAAACTTGTTCCCATTTTTGGTGAAGCGAGTATTGTCATTTTAAATCCTTCAAAATTTGGTATAACATTAATTACCCTTCCTTCTGGTGGTAAAACAGCATACTCCCCTAATTTAATTACAGCTCTTGATACAAGATGATCTTTTGGATAACTCATTTTATAAACCCTCCTAAATTTTTTAAGTTGTTTTCTATATTTTCATTATATTTCGTAAACTTTGTAAAATAAATTGCCATATATTCTAAAATAAGGAAATAGAAATTATCTGTTTTGGATAATAAACTTCTATAAATTTTCTCTTATATAACCTGTTATGGATAAACAATATTAAATGTTTTATCCATAGTAGATACATTTTTTAATTGATTTTATGGTACTATTTATATAAGAAACAATTTATTAAAGGAGGATATAAAGATGCTCGAACTGTTAAAAAAGAGAAGAAGTATAAGAAAGTACACAAATGAAAAAGTTTCCGATGAAAAAATATTGAACTTAATACAAGCTGCATTATTATCACCAACATCTAAAAATTCTAAATCTTGCGAATTTATTATTGTTAAAGACAAGGACTTATTAAGTAAACTTTCTAATTTCAAACCAGGTGCCTCATTTTTAAAAAATGCTGATCTTGGAATTATCATTATGGGTAATTCTTCTCTAAGTGATGTATGGATAGAAGATGCTTCAATTGCAGCAAGTAACATCCATCTGTTATCGCAAGAAACAGGACTAGGTTCTTGTTGGATTCAAGTAAGGAATAGAAATTATAATGAAAGTACATCCTCAGAAGAATACATTAGAAACTTATTTAATATTCCTGAAAACATAAACATTCTAGCAGTAATCTCTGTAGGCTACCCAGGTGAGAAAAAAGATCCTTTGACAGAAGAAAACTTAAATTATAATAAAGTATATTTAAACAGTTATTCAAATGAATACTTAAAGTAACAATATGAATTATTATCAAAAAAGAACCTTTTTAGGTTCTTTTCTTAAATTATTTGAAATAAATAATTCTTTTAAGCAAAAAATAGAGGAATATCATAAATCATTATCGTATACAATAATATATTCTTTTTATACTATAAAAATGATTTATATAGAGGTGTTCTAATTGTTAAACATTTTAACTGAATTTCTTAAAAATAAATTTATTTACGAATATTACATTCTAAAAGACTATTCTTATGGTGACAATTTTTTTTCTACAGTTTTTACTGACAATTGTGACGAAAGTGACAATATTGAACCAAATTCTGTATATGTTCTCAATTTAAAAACTTTTGATTTGGCAAAAGATAATATTATCAAAACATTAACTAAACTTTCAAATAAAAATATTACTTTAATTTTATTTAGTAATAAGGAAGATAACATTATTAATAAAAACATTTCTAATATATTTGTTCAATATGAAAAAGGACTTAAGATATCAATAATATACATAGTAACAAATGAGTCGATTCCTAAAATTATTAATCTACTTTTACTACAAATTAATGAAAGTTATCTAAATGAATTAAATAGAATAAAAAAAATTTATGATGAATTCTCTTATATATCTTTGAAAGAATTAGGTCTTCAGACAATATTAGATTATTTTAAAAAATCCATAGGTAATCCAGTTGCTGTATTTGATATAGATAACAAATGTATTGCATCAACAGATAAATATTTGGATAAATACTTTAAAATTAAAAGTTCAGCTATCAGAAATGATTTTCATAATTTGTACTACTTTACACAAATTGTCCAAATATCTAATAATAATTCAAATCAGGAAATATCCGAAATTTTCTTTCCTATAACTGTTCAAAATAACATAAAAGCTTATATTTGTATTTTTGAAATCAATAAAAAGCTAAAAGATACTGATTATTTTACTCTTGAAGTTGCAACTACCGCTACTCTAATAGAAATGAAAAAGCACATTGCAATGAAAACTATTGAAGAAAGATTTGTAAATGATTTAATTTATGATCTTATAAATAATAAAGTTAATGATGAAAAAATGCTTTTAGAAAGGTCCAATCTTATTGGTTTAAATATTAAAGGAAAATACTCAGTAATACTATTAGACATTATCAGCTCTTCAAAAACAAAATTAAAAAATCAAAATCTAAAATATGAAGATATTTATGATAAAATTTTTAAATTAGCCTCAAGAAAAATTCAGCATAAAAATCATCACTGCATAATTGGGAAATTAAGTAACACAGTAATTACCTTATGGCCAATGGATGAACAAGATATTGAAACTAATCTTGCTTCTATAAAAGATATTTTTAACAGCATTCAGAAGAAAATTATTGAAGAATACGAGAATATTACAGTAGTCGCCGGTATAGGAAAACCAGTAGATAACGTTAAACTAATATATAAGAGCTATAGAGAAGCAAAAGATGCTATTGCTCTTGGTTCCACCATCTATTCCAAAAATGCTATTATTAGTTTCAAGGACTTAGGAGTTTTAAGATTAGTAAGTAAAGTAGATGATAGAGATTCCTTACTAGAAATTATACCTAAAGAATTAATTAATCTTAAGAAACATGATGAAAAATATAATACCCAATTACTCGAAACTCTGCGGATTTATCTTGAAAACAATAGTAATGCATCAAAAGCTGCCCATGTTTTGTTCGTACATTATAAAACCATTTTGTACAGATTGGAAAAAATAAATAAAGTTTGTAATATTGATCTAGAGAATTACTATAACCGTTTAGAACTAGAAATTGGTTTGGAATTAATCAAGGTACTAAGTTATAACAATATTTCTGTAAAATGATACTACTACTATTCAATCTATTTGTTTCATAACCTACTCTAATATAAAATCAATATCAATTATTCACAAAATATTAAAATATTAATAGAAATATTGGACAAATGAGAATTGGTAACTCTTATAGAATGTAATAACATATAAGCAGCTAATATAATAGGAGGTATACCAATGAACATTAGTACTAACGCAAAATCACTTCAAAATCAAATAGTAAAATGGAGAAGAGATTTACATTCCATGCCTGAAATCGGTTTGGAATTAAAGCATACTACTAAATATATCTGTGAAGTACTTGAAGACCTTGGAATTAAGTATACAAAGATAGCTCAAAACAGCGGAATTGTAGCTTTAATTAGAGGCAATAACAATGAAAAAGTCATAGCCTTACGGGCAGATATGGATGCAGTAAATATTAAAGAAAAAACAGGATTATCCTATGCTTCTACAAACTCTAATATGCATGCATGTGGACACGATGCTCATATAGCAATGCTGCTTGGCGCAGCTAAAATTTTAAATAAAATAAGAGACTCTTTAGAATGCAGTGTCAAACTCATTTTTCAGCCAGATGAGGAAGGCTCAAAAGGAGCAAGACTTATGATTGAAAATGGTGTGCTTGAAAATCCAAAAGTAAATGTAATTTTAGGAACTCATATTGGCCAACTTTCTAAAGAAATTGAATGTGGACATATTGGAGTTAGAATAGGAGAAATCATGGCTTCAAACGACAAATTCAAAATAACCATCAATGGGAAAGAATGTCATGGTGCTATGCCAGATACAGGAATTGATAGTATTTTAATTGCATCTCATATTGTACTTGGCCTTCAATCCATTATATCTAGAGAATTGAATCCGATAAATCCTACAGTAATTACAGTAGGCAAATTTATATCAGGAAACCAATATAATATAGTATCTGGCTCTGCTGAAATTGAAGGAACAGTAAGAGCCTACAATTCAGAGGACAGAAATTTTGTTTTAAAAAGAATTGGAGAAATATCCAAATTAATTTCAGAATCCATGAGAGCCAGCTGCAATTATGAAGTTGTATTAGGCTCACCAGTTGTGAAAAATGATAAAGAATTTACACTTAAATTTGTAAAAAGTGCAGAAAAAATAGTTGGAAAGAATAAAATTAAGTTTATACAAAATCCAGTCATGGCAGGAGAAGACATGGGGTTCTATTTAAATAAGGTTTCAGGGACTTTCTTTTTTCTAGGAGGATTTAACAAAGATAAAGGAATCACATACCCTCATCATAATAGCAAATTCAATATTGATGAAGATGTGCTGTGGATAGGATCAGCATTACTTGCCCAAAGTACTTTAGATTATTGCAACAATTAAATTTATTAACAGATGTAAAAGTAAACGGGCATGCATTAAGTAGTTCAGAAGGTAGCATAAAGAGGCAACAAAGATGTATTCAATAAAAGATTGAGAAGTTGCCACAGATAACTATTGGGGTGTTATATTAGAGTTTACAATGGGTTTTAAATCGTATTTAGATATATGCTATGTTAAAGTTCAACATATACGAAGTAAATATTTCATATTTTTATTATCTTCTATGTAATATTCTTCATCAGATGACCAACCGTATTCTATTTTTTTAATTTTTATCCATATAGTTGAAATTGTTATATCATTAAAATTGTAATTCATTATACACCTCCCAAAGTATATTTACTTCTCTTTTTTACAACTATGATTCGATGGTACCATTTTTTGTCATAAAAATAAAGATTGGGTATAACCCAATCTTTATTCATGTAGTTCTTCACTTTTGTTACTATTATATTTACAAAATGCTGCTATCAAATCCCTTTCCGTCAACCCCGGAAGCATCTATTATAGAGATAAGAGCATCTTTATCTATATTTTGTATTGAATATTTTAACTCTGGTAAGTGAGATAAATATACTATACAATACAAAACTTTCCTTTCTCTGCCAGTCAATGTTTGCCCATTTAAAATTGTAGCACCTCGATGCATATAAGTCATGATATAATCACATACTTCTTTCTCTTTTTCAGTAATTATAAACAAAAGCTTTTTTCTTACCATACCATGAATAATTTTATCTGTTACAACTGACGTGATATATATAAAGCGCAGTTAACATACCATTTAACAATGCAGCTATACATAATATAAGGCAGTTAAAAATAAGCCCAATTTTACCAACATCATAATTGTCGTGTTTTTTGTTGAATAGCATTGTTATAATATTAATTCCACCCATAGAACCGTGATTTGCAAATGTTAACCCTATACCAAGCCCATTTAGTACTCCACCGTATAAACAATACAATAAAGTATCATTAGTGATTATTATATTCTGCATATCTTTAGTAGCAACTAAAAAGACTGAATAACAAATCGTACCTATCAAGCTATAAATCGTAAATCTTATATTCAATTTTTTAAAGCTAATGACGAGCAGAGGTATATTAGCTAACATTATTGTATAACCAGCTGGGAATTTAGTTATATATTGAATTAAGATAGCAAGACCTGACACGCCACCACTATACAGTTTTGCATGCACAATGAACATATTTAATCCTATTGAAGATAGCAAGCAACCCAATATTATGAGAACTACATTTTTTATTCTTAGGTTATTTGTTATTGTTTGCATATTCATCCTGATTATTTAAACATTAAAATAAAAAAATTACCTTCAAGTAACACATTACTACAAGAGAAGAAATAATATCCATTTATGTATCATCCCACCCCTTTAAATGGGATGGGCTATGCCCCAGTAGCATATATATTACATTTCCTTATGATACTTAGAGAAATATATAATATATACTATAAAAATAAATAAATATGATGTAATTGTAAGTAGGATTATAAGTAAATTTGATTTTAGCAAAATATATATAATTGTAATTATACCAAAAACTATTCCCATAATATCAAATGCTTTAGCTTTAGCCATATTTTCAATCCTAACATTTCTTTCATCTTCATCTATTTTTCTAACAAAAAATTTGTGATATATGGAATTGACAACTAAGGATACACATATTGTTATGAGAATTATATACATGGTTTTCAATGTATAACCACCTGTAAAGAATAAAGCAATTAATGAGCCAATCAGGAGTAGTGCTACTAGTGCAACAAATATATAATTAAAAAGTTTCATTTTCTGAATTCCTCCCTTATCTAATCACAAAGTGTAAATAATTCATCTACCGTAGTATTTAATAATTTAGCTAATCTCATTGCTAACTCCAATGTAGGATTATATTTATTATTTTCAATAGCATTTACAGTTTGTCTTGTTACATTTAAAGCATTTGCCACATCTTCCTGTCTAAGTCCAAGCTGCTTTCGTAAAATCTTTATATTATTTTTCATCTTTATCAATCTTCCATTTCAGAAAATATTCAACCGATATCATAATAAGATTTTGTGTTATCAAAAGAAAGCCAGCTAATCCAATTTTTCCAGTATGAATAACATTGTATATCATCCAAATTGCCAAGAATATAATTGTATAAGCCCAAGCAAATTTTATTGCTTTTAAGCTAATGCTCATCTCCATTTCATCCATTTTTCTCATAATATTATACCTCACTTAAATTTAATATAAAAAGCCAAAATGTAAAATACTTTTTACATTTTTATTCTAACAATTAGTAAGAATAAATGTCAATAGTTTTTTACATTTTTATATAATTTAAGATTAAATATAAAAATATTATAATAAATTTCAAAATATATCATTTAGACTGTATTAGAGTCAAAGACTATATTTTCAAAAGTCAGATAAAAGAATAATTCTTATCTTAAAAAATAATTTTCATTTGAAATGAAGAGGAATAATATGAATTTAAAGTATGAAAACAAGAGTATATATAGCGCAAATAGGAAAAATCAATTGATAAACAAATATAGCTTTTAATTTTAACGAAAATAGGCCATTGTAGTCATTCTTGCCATAATAGTCCTGATTTTGTTTTAATATATTTATGCATACAGCGTCATATATATTTTATTCGGTGCGTAAAAAAGATTTTATTAAGTTAGATAAAATTATATTTGAAAGTTTGTCTTCAAAATACATAATGAATAATTTGTTTGTGTTAAATATAAAAATTACATAATTGGAACAATTGTAAAAATTATGATAAAAACAAAGCAATCATAAAATTATGCTAACATACTATTTATATCCAATAATTAATTGTCTTTATAATTTATTAATATTTTTTTGAAAGGGGCTATTTTAAATGGAAAAAGAAGAATTAACACGTGGCCTAAAAGCACGTCATATTGAATTGATTGCTTTAGGTGGCACAATTGGGGTAGGCTTGTTTATGGGATCGGCTAGTACCATCAAATGGGCAGGACCATCGGTATTATTGGCTTATGCAGTAGCAGGCATTGCTATGTATATAGTTATGAGAATAATGGGAGAAATGCTTTATCTTGAACCATTGACTGGTTCTTTTGCAACTTATGCAAATAAATATATATCTCCTTGGGCTGGCTATATGACAGCATGGTGTTATTGGTTTATGTGGATAGCTGTGGGCATGTCTGAAGTTACTGCTATCGGAATTTATATGAATTATTGGTTTCCAGCTTTGCCATCTTGGATTCCAGCTTTGGTAGGTGTAGCTATTCTTGCTGCTGCCAATATGACTTCAGTTAAGTTTTATGGTGAATTTGAATTCTGGTTTTCACTTATTAAGATCGTTACGATTATAGCTATGCTATTAGTTGGATTTGGTTTGATTTTCTTTGGCTTTGGTAACCACGGAACAGCCGTTGGTTTAGCAAACCTTACAGCAAACGGAGGCTTCTTTGCTGGAGGCTGGAAAGGTTGGCTATTTGCTTTATGCTTGGTAACAGCATCTTATCAAGGTGTAGAACTTATTGGAATCACAGCTGGAGAAGCACAAGACCCAAAGAATACATTGAGAAAAGCAACAAAAAATATTATTTGGCGTATATTGATTTTCTATATTGGTGCTATATTTGTAATTGTAACTATTTATCCTTGGAACAAAATAAGTGCTCTTGGCAGTCCATTTGTTTTAACTTTTGCCAAGGTCGGAATTTCTGCTGCTGCTGGTATTATCAATTTCGTAGTATTGACAGCTGCAATGTCTGGTTGTAACAGTGGAATTTACAGCTGTGGTCGTATGCTTTATACATTATCAAGAAATGGCCAGGCTCCTAAATTCCTTGGCAAAGTAAACAAAGAGGGTGTGCCAGTTAATGCTCTTAGAACAACTTTGGCTTGTTTGCTATGCTGTGTAATTTTAAATTATCTTTGTCCAAATTCTAAACTGTTTGTTTATATCTATAGTGCCAGCGTACTTCCTGGAATGATTCCATGGGTTGTTTTGTGCATCAGTCAAATAAAGTTCAGAAAAGAACATGCATCCGAAATGGAAACACATCCTTTTAAATCAAAGTTATTCCCATATGCTAACTATATTGTAGTAGTTTATCTTTGCTTAGTTTTAATCGGCATGTGCTTTAATTCCGATACACAGATTCCACTATTGGTTGGAGCTATTTTCTGTGCTATCGTTACTATCGCATATTTTGCTTTTGGTATTAACAAAAAAGCTGCTCCAAAAGTAGAAGAATTTGAAGATAAAAATTTAGAAGCTAAATAAAATTATGAAAGCATCATCATGAGTTTTATAACTCATGATGATGCTTTTGTTATATGGCTGCATTGTCTGATAATAGTACCTAAATAGATCTAGCAATATCAGATATGAATCCCAACACCATCAATCTTTCCATTTTCTAATACCCTTAACTGATGTTTTGTATATACCCCTTGAAAGAAATCCTCACTAGAAAGAGTATACTCAATGCATAAGCCCTGCTGCCTTTTTAGAGAAGCATCTGCGAATTCACAAGCTGTCACCTGTATTATATCTTGTATCTCTTTACTTTCATCTGCAAATAGCTCTTTGAAGTATTTTTCTGCTTCTTTTGTTATTTTCAATAAATCCTTTTCCATCTTATCAAATATTGCTAAGAATTTTTCTCTATCACCTTCGCTTATATCTTGAACTTCCTTATCAGAAAAAAACTCTCCTATATAAATGCCTTCCTCATAAACAATTCCGTCTTCCTGCTGTTCAATATCCATTAAAACAGCATTATCATGGCATACTTCAGCAGCCTTATATATATCAAACTGATAATCACAAGTAGTAAATTTAAATATTCCTTCTTCTTTATCAAAATTCATAAATACTCTGAAGATATAATTATCTTTTGATAAATATTCAATTGCGCCGTCAGTCCAAATTCTATCTGAATTTTTTAATTTTCCAATTATAACTGTTGATACTTTATATGTTTTATCTATAAGAAGTCTTCCATTAATTCTTTTCATTCCTGCATTTATTAAATCAACCTGTGTGTTAAATACCTCCATTCTCTTTAATGTCTCTTTTGATGCTCCTTTTTCATCTCCTTGCAGTACAAATAAAACTTTTTCTTTTACTGGCCAAAACCAATTATTTTTTGTGTCTTTCATAATAATTACTCTCCTATAATATAAGTCATAGAATCTAATGTACTTAAAATGATATCAGCGAAAATCTTTTTCTCTCAGGAATTCTTCATGAGGATAAATTAATTTTAATCGCGGGTTTCTTTGGAGCTGCTAGTATTTATAGGAATTTCTTTTCCAAGAAATTTAGGATTAGGTTTTAATATGTTTACTGCAATAAAATCTTTATAAATAGCTAAACTCTCTCTTAGTTTATATTTTACGATATCTACATAAATATGCTTGTCCGCTTTTACTCCATAGCATTCAATTCCCATGCCTTTTGCTGAGTACACTGCCCTTTTGAGATGGTAATCCTGTGTTACTATTACAGCACTATTTACTTTAAATATATGTTTTGCCCTATAGATACTTTCATAGGTACTAAAACCTGCATGATCTAAAAATATGCTAGAACTTTTAATACCTTTCTGCTCTAGATATTTTCTCATATTATTAACTTCATCATATTGTAAATTTCCATGATCACCAGTTACTAATATCTTAAGATTACTGTTTTCTTTATATATTTGTAGAGCAGTGTCAACCCTGTCTTTTAATATATCACTTAATCTTCCATCAGGGTATACATAAGCTCCCGGAATGATTATACACTCTACCCTCGGAACAGAATGTTTGTCTACTATGTATTTATTAGCTTTGTTTATTACCCAAAAGTCAACACATATAAATTGAAATATAAAAATTAATAGAAATATGAAAATAGGCTTAAGTACCTTTGTTTTACTAAAAATCTTTCTAATTTTTATAATATTCTCCCCCATTCAATATCAATATTTTTCAAATCATATAATTATGTACTGATCATTTTTTAATATTTGCCACAGAAATACTAAGGCTTGATGCAAGTGAATTATTGATTTTGATATCTTCTATATCTTAAAGCTTTCCTTTAATTCTCTAATATCTGCATAAATTATTCCAATATCCTCTGCCTTGACAAAGCCTGTACCCATCCTTCCTGGATCAAGAAGAAAATCATCTTGCCTAAGTGGATTTCCAAGAATATAATACTCAGCAGGCAATTTTGTTTTAAGCTTCTTTAACACCTGCAAAATCCCATCCCAAGAATAAGAAAGTCGCATATCTTCTTGAGGATTATAAAAGCAAGTCATACAAAATCTGCTACTTCCTGCACATCCCCATTTTCTAATTCCTCTCTCCAATTTTTATCTAAAAGTTCTCCTGTATAAGGAGAATATGCTATTTCAAGGTTATCATCAATAAATTTAACTAATTGTGTTGTATCTTCTTTTAATCCTGCTTCAATTATTAGAGCACTTAATCTTTCATTAAATCCTTTAATGTCAAAAATAAAAGCTTTATGTTCCATGAACCATTCCTCCCATTAATTTTTCCACTTCATCCATAAATACATCTTCTGCAAAGCCGAAGAACATATTGCAAATTATATATTATATCCCAGCATATTTCAACAAACAGTTACATCATAAATTCTATATAAAAGCATAATTTTTTACTTATATCAAAAATGTTACCTGCTTCATAACCTTTTATTAAAAATTAAATATTATTTACTTGAATATGCTAAAAGGAGAAACCAAATAAATGATTTCTCCAAAACGAATTGTTAACAATTTGCTACCAAATTAATGGAATCAAACGATAACGTGTCTTTAAACAATAATCTTTATACCCTGGAAGTTCTCGTAAGAGCACTTCTTCCTCACTCTTTATTCTGAATACATTCATTGGCACAGAAAGAAGAAAAGGTATTACTGCCCAATAAGAACCAAGTGCAAAAGGAGTAAATAGCAGCATTATAAGCATTCCTAAATACATTGGATGACGAACTATAGAATATGGTCCTGTTGATATAACCTGCTGCTTTTTTTCAACCTGTATAATAGTAGAAGCATATCTGTTTTCATTAAAGACAAAAATAATAAAAATATAGCCTAAGAGTACAATAACATTTGATACAATCACAATCCAAACAGGTACATTTGACCAATGAAGGCGAAAATCAATACCAGGAACGAAGTAACCAATAAAAAATAAATTAAATATGACTGGAGCTTTTTTAGTAGTATTTTTTTCTCCATATTTCATTCGTCTTGATAAAAGTTCAGGACTTTTCTTTAAAAAATAAGCCGTAATAAAAAATGTCACTGCAGAAAATCCAAGCCAATAAATCCATGCTTGCCAAAACTTTAATGTACCTGCTGGAAGAAACAAAATAATTCCCATAACAATCATAATAACAATAGGCACAACATAAGCTTTTTGCTTTGATAATTTTTTATTATCCTCCATATAAATTTCCTCCTAGTTACGTTATAAATTTTAAACACTTCATACTTTTGCCATTATTTACAGTAACAATTTTTCTTTATTTGATATTTTTTACATTGAATATTTAACTACAGCCTATACATAATTGTTAAATAGTACTTTTATAAGCCAAATTTATTTTTTTAATTTATAATTCAAATATTTTTCAAGAAGCTTTTTATACTTCATTCGTGCTGGTGATAAAACATTTTTAATCATATCATTATATAAGCTTTCAATGGGTTTCGTCAGCCCCATTTTATCATATAACAGCTCTTTTAGAGAAGATATGCTTTTTATAAATTCAGCAGTTTCTCGAGCTAAAGCTTCAATTTCTGGATCATCCTCGGACAATTGATCCAATTTGGAAAGACGAGTTCCAAAGTTTAAAGAAATTTGATATTCCTTAGGATGTTTTTTAAAATATTCAGCCAATCCCCTAAAAGTTTCATCATAATTATCATGCCATTTAAAATCATCCATAATACCCAATAATTTTTTCTGCTGTTCAAATAGCTCTGGACAGCTTTGAACATATTTGTCAATTTGATCTGTTCCCAATATCTCCGTAATCATTTGGAAAGAAGACGAATCTAAAGTATTCTTGTCAAGAATGATATCATCTTCTTTAAGCAGTGTATCAATTTTAGCTACTCGTTCTTCAATTTTTTCCCCTTCTTTTACAAGTTCTATTCGTAGAGACTTCAGTGCTTCTTTTAGAGTCTTAGTTTCGCATGTATTACCCAATACTTCTTTGATTTTCTTAAGGTCGAATCCTAAAGATTTTAAATATTTAATCAACCTCATACGATTTAATTCCACTGAACCATATAATCTATATCCTCCTGAAGAACGCCTGGGCTCTTGGAGCAAACCGATTTTATGGTAATAAATAATTGTTTTCACTGTGCATCCAGCTATTTTAGCAAAATCGCCTATTTTTATTTTATTCTCCATTACTCCCTCACCTTGATAATTATTATAAACCCACCCCTAAGGGGCGAGTCAACTATTTTAAAAAATATAATTAAGGCTGTCCATTACTTCCTATTAATCTATATTTTACACTTCTAGCATATAAAATATTCTATACAGATGCTGATGAAGCTGTATCTAGCGAGTGCATATTATATAAACATAAAAACATCCTATAATTTATTGGATTTTTTCCTTCTACTGAATGGCAATATATAAATAATTTAATATCATCATTTTTACTCTTGTTTGTACAAATTAGATTTTCTTGCTTAGTATTTAGGCATTATTGCTCATTATTGTGTGAGCTATACATGCCTTAGGAAGTTTTTCTTTGCAAAAATCCCACCACTGATTTTCTGTCATATTTCCTATTTTGATTTGATGGGGAAAATAATTAAAGATTATCCCAGGCACAGAAATTCCAAGAAGCATTCTAACATTGCCACATCCCATTTCACTAGAAAACAATTCATCACATCTAAATCGGAATTCTGAAATAACATTAACACCTATTAATTCTTTCATTTTATCTTTAATTAAAATACACTCTTTAATTGGATAACGCAATAATTCTACCCTGGCATCTAATATAATCATATCTGGTACAGATACATCTACTATTACTTGAATATCGTGTTGATAATCCGTTAAATGTGAAATGGTTCTCCAAATGTTATCCTCCACTTCATAATAGTTAACTTCAAAATTTCTTGAATAAAGACTCTTTTCCATAAATATACCTCCGTAATTATACTCAGCACTGACTATATTGACATTTTTTTGGAACTCTTAAGAGAGTTCCTTTAATGTTTCATTTATCCATTTTAATTCAGTTTCTAAATGATATATGTGATGATTAAATATACTAATACAGTACCTTCTGTAATCAGGTAACAATTTACTTACTGTATTATCTTTAGTTCTAGCTAATTCTTTCAGCTTATTTTCTATATACTGTTTTTGTCTATTTAAATTTTTAATAACAGCATCCTTATCAGCAAAGTCAGAAAAATATAATACTCCATCGAAATCAAATTCTACACTATAATTTTCAGCTAAAATTTTATTAAGCAAAGAATTAAAATAAACAATTCCTGAATCAGTAATAGAATATACTGTCTTTTCAGGCCTATTGCCATCTTTTTCGATAACAGAATTTATATAGCCTTTTTCAGCCAGTTTATCTAAATGATAATAAATTGTAGGAAGTTTGATTTTAGCAAAAGCTGCTATGTTATCTGATACTATTTGTTTTATACTATATCCATGTTGAGGACCATATCTCATAAGAAGCCCTAGAATATATAATTGTATTTTCATTTATAATCTCCTTATACTCAGTACTGACTATAAGTATATCATATTTTTTGCTACTGTCAACAATATATACAAATTATGTACTTAGCCTAATTATGAAAATATTTCTTGTTTTATTGACATAATTATAACTTTTGCATATAATGAATATATGAACAATGATTCATATGTTCATATATTCAAATTGACAGATACTAGATTATAGAAAATAGAAATAATATTGTAATTGTAAAATACAAAAAGAAGGAAAAGTAATTTATTATTCTTTAGAAGATGAACATGTTAAAAGTATATTTGATCAAGGACTAATCCATGTATCTGAAAAAATTTAAACTGCTATTGGAGGGAATAACTATGGAGAAAGAAGTTAAAAATCTTAGTAAAAGTAATTTAAAATTACCAACTAAAAGCGTCAACAAAAGGAATATTAATACTAAATCACAAAAGCCCAACAGTAAAAATATAAAAAAAGAGTTTATTCTCCAAGGACTAAACTGTGCTCACTGTGCATCTAAGATAGAAGAAAAAGTTGGACAAATTAAAGGAATAAACTCAGCTAATGTAAACTTTCTAACTAAAACTTTAACTCTAGAAATTGGAGAGTCAGCTAGTGTACAGGAATTAATTGCAGCAGCATCTGAGAAGATTGAAAAAATAGAATCTCATGTGAAAATAAAAGAAAAACAATCTGATAAAGTTTTAAATAAAACAATAATACTTGATGGACTTTGCTGAGGAAACTGTGCTGCTAGAATTGAAAAAGAGAGCAGCAACCTTGCAGGTGTAAGGTCAGCATCAGTGGATTTCATATCACAAAAATTAAATCTAGAAATAGACAATCCTTCTAAACAGGATACTATAATTGAGAAGATTAAAGAAATAGTTAAAAGAATTGAGCCAAACGTTACTGTGGTTGTTCTTGAAGGCAAAGATAAAAAAATAAATAGTAAGAGCAAAGAAACTCAAGAAGAAAATGGCAAGATCAAAATAATTAAATTAGTTATCGGTGCAGCAATCTTTGGAATAGCAACTGCTCTAAAATTATCAAATACTATAGAGTTAATACTTTACCTAATAAGTTATGTACTTGTAGGTGGAGAAGTAGTATTAAGAGCATTGAAGAATATAAGCAGAGGACAAGTATTTGACGAAAACTTCCTCATGAGTATTGCAACTATTGGTGCTTTCGCTATCGGTCAATACCCAGAAGGTGCAGCAGTTATGATATTTTATCAGTTAGGAGAAACATTCCAAGGAATAGCTGTTAATCGTTCAAGAAAATCTATTACAGCTCTTATGGATATAAGACCGGACTTTGCTAACTTAAAAATAGGCGGCGAACTTCAAAAAGTATCACCAGAAGAAGTTAGTGTAGGAGATATTATTGTTGTAAAACCTGGTGAAAGAGTTCCATTAGATGGTAAAGTAATTGATGGAAATTCAATGTTAGACACTTCTGCTCTAACTGGTGAATCAGTTCCTAGAGAAATTGGTATAGGAGATAATATCTTAGGTGGAGTTATTAACAAAAATGGACTTTTAACAATTGAAGTAGAAAAAGAATTTGGAGATTCTACTATTGCAAAAATATTAGATTTGGTTCAAAATGCTAGTAGTAAAAAAGCTCCTACAGAAAATTTTATAACAAAATTCTCCAGATACTATACTCCAGCTGTTGTTTTCTCAGCATTAGCATTAGCTATACTGCCACCTCTATTTATTGAAGGCGCCACTTTCTCAAATTGGATATATAGAGCACTAGCATTTTTAGTAGTATCTTGTCCTTGTGCCTTGGTTATATCTATACCACTTGGCTTCTTTGGCGGAATTGGTGGAGCTTCAAAAAATGGAATACTTGTTAAAGGTGGCAACTACCTAGAAGCTTTAAACAATGTTGAAGTTGTTGTTTTTGATAAAACAGGAACACTTACAAAAGGTATATTTAAGGTAACTGAAGTAAAGTCACAAAATAATGTTTCAAAAAATGAGCTTATAGCTTATGCAGCTCATGCAGAAAGTTATTCTAATCATCCAATAGCAACTTCTATATTAAATGCTTATGGTAAGGAAATAGTTAAGGATTCATTAGAAAACTATGAAGAAATACCAGGACATGGTGTAAAAGTTATGATTAAAGGTAAAGAAGTATTAGCTGGTAATTATAAGCTAATGGATAAGGAAAAAATATCTTATGAACAAGTTGAAACAATTGGTACTGTAGTTCATGTTGCTATAGATAAAAAATACTCAGGGTGTATAGTGATATCTGACGAGGTTAAAGAGGATTCAACAAAAGCAATTAAGGCTTTAAAATCTATTGGCATCAGAAAAACAGTTATGCTTACAGGTGATAACAAAACTGTTGGAACTAAAGTTGCCAAGCAGTTAGGATTAGACGAAGTTTATACTGAACTTCTCCCAGACCAAAAGGTTGAAAAGCTAGAATTACTTGACAAAGAAAAATCACCAAAAGGTAAATTAGTATTTGTTGGTGATGGGATAAATGATGCTCCAGTTCTTGCAAGAGCTGATATAGGTATAGCAATGGGTGGAGTAGGTTCTGATGCTGCAATTGAAGCTGCTGATGTAGTTATAATGACTGATGAACCTTCAAAGATTGCTTCAGCTATAAAAATAGCAAAGAAAACTAGAACTATAGTAATGCAAAATATATTCTTTGCATTGGGTATTAAGCTTATTTTATTAATTCTCATAGCCTTAGGTGTAGGTACTATGTGGGAGGCCGTATTTGGTGATGTTGGAGTAACACTACTTGCTGTATTAAATTCTATGAGAGCTATGAAAACAGAAAATATATAGTCATAGTTCGTATTGCTGTAATTTGCAGCACTAGTCTCTAAGAAAGTAATAAATAAGAGAGTAAATTAGAAATAATGAAATGAGCTGTATCTTATAAGACAGACTCCGAAAAATTACTGTCTTACAAGGATACAGCTCATTATTTTAAAATATTTTTATTGTGCTTCAAAACTTCCACAGTCGGTACATTGTTTTGTTTTAGCCTGTGCTTCATGCTTTGTAACTTGAATTTTCTCTAATGAGCAATAATTTTCATCCTTGGCATGAAATCTACATTCAGTTACTGAGCATCCTATACTATTATTAGTTTTCATAAATAATACCTCCATGTCTTTTTATTTGTAAATCAAAACTAACATTAATATTTTTGCCCTTATCTTTTTGTATATTCGCGGAAATTCATTCCTTAATGGACCTATAGGACATCATTAACTTAATTATTGTTATCTTTTAAAACATTTTTATCAGATGAAGCTATATTACAGGCTTGACCTTGATACGAAAGTTTTATACCGAATACATATATTAGTATTCCAATTACTAATATATATAGAGAATTATAAATAGTAAGTGTTCCAAAGAATGTCACTTTCCTCACTTATCTTACTTCCTACAGCTATACTTCACCTATGTTAAAATTTTCTTTAGTCGTCATAGAATAAATTTCTTTCAATTAACTAAAAACTAAGGATAAATCTCTTTTTCTTTGTTATAAAAATTCTTTATAACCTATTATTCGGAACAAGGAGTGAAAACATGGAAGAAAAATATAACGAGTTAAAGCTTGCAGAACGGGGCGCTCGTATAAGCATTATGGCTTATATTGCATTATCTTTATTAAAACTTAGTATAGGATATATATATAATTCAAAAGCTCTAATGGCAGATGGATTGAATAATACAACTGATATAATGGCTTCATTAGCTGTTCTAATTGGATTAAAGATATCAAGAAAGCCAGCAGATGAAAATCATCATTATGGTCATTTTAGGGCTGAGACTATTGCTTCACTCATTGCATCTTTTATTATGATAGTTGTAGGTTTAGATGTTTTATATAATACAGTTCATTCTATTATCTACTTTAAGGCTCAGGCTCCCGACTTAATTGCTTCTATAGTTGCTGTTGTCTGTGCATTAGCCATATACATGGTATATCGTTATAACAAAAAAATTGCTATTAAGATAAATAGTGCAGGTCTTATGGCTGCTGCTAAAGATAATCTTTCGGATGCTTGGGTAGGTATAGGTACAGCTATAGGTATTGTAGCTTCTCAATTTGGGTTACCTTGGATAGACCCTCTAGCTGCAGTAATAGTAGGAATACTAATTATAAAGACTGGTTGGGATATATTTAGAGAAGCATCTCATAATCTCACAGACGGCTTTCATAAGACAGAATTAGATAGAATAGCTGAAATAATAAATATGGTTCCAGGAGTAAGAAAAATCAAGTCCTTAAAGGCACGCTTTCATGGTAATAATATTCTCCTTGATGTAGTAGTAAGTGTTAGCTCTAAATTAAATGTTATAGAAGGACATGATATTACAATGAATATTGAAGAAAAATTGAAAAGTGAGCTTAATATTACAGAAGTTGTAATTCATGTAGAGCCCGATATTTAAGTAATAAGTATAAAATAAACTGTATCCTGTAGGACAGACTCAGAAAGGCCCTTGCTTCAGGATACAGTTTATTATTTCAACATATTCTTATTACTTGAAAAATAATCTCCTCATCTTACTCTTTAATTTCATCAGTAATCTCAATTTTCATTTTAATTCGATACTTTCTTTATTGACATTCAAATTTCTTGTCTGCAAAACTATTCTATAAGAATTCCTGCTCCTGTATAGTAATAAGGAGAATTTCTCTCTGATGTGAGTTTTCCATTAGGTTCTATAATAAAATTTTCCCAAGACACATTGTCAATACCATTACCATATATAGCTGATGAATTTAACATTTTAAATGTATTATCCTCATATTTGATAAGTATGTAATGTAATGCCCTAACAGCCTTTTCCGAACCGCATAGAATAATTGCATATTTAGCAGCACCTGACTTAACTTTATCAAGAACATTTATATTTATACCAGGTATGTTATACCCCTTTGTAATTGACATAAGTGGACTACTGGGTAATATACATTCATAAGAATGTGAATGCCAGTTATCACTTAATTCCTTACACATTTTTTCTGGACTTGAACAAGCTTCATGTATACCAATATTATTTGGGCCAAACTGTATCTTTTTATAAATACTATCAACAAAACCTCTGTCATTTATACATTGAGCTTTATTAGTCTCCCATAAATAATAAGCAATTGAATATGCACCACAACTCATACTACCTTTAGGTTGACAAATATATGATTTCATTAAAACATTGGTCTCCTTTCGCTTTCTATTTTGTCAAATCATAACTCAAATTAATTAAATTGTAGATTTCTTCTTTAGGAAAAGAACTATTCAAAATAATTGTAATCCAGTGTTCCTTATTCATATGGTATGCAGGCAAAATTCCTTCTTGACCTCTTAGTATACTTTTTAATGTTGGATCACATTTTAAGTTTAATATCTCAACACTTCCTTTTCCTGTTAAGCCTAATTTAATTCTTGGTACATCCATAATTAGACCATACCATTTGCCACCATCCTCATGTCTAAGCACCACATGATCTGGATGCTTAAACCAAGGATAATCTGGTTCTGTACAAAATTTTTCCTTTACATAAGTAAAAATTTCTTCTCTTTCTATCATAAAAATGCCTCCTGAAACTACTATTTATATTTCAGTTAATTATAGCACTCTTATTACAAACACATGAGGAATCAAGCCGCCACTTTCAATCTTTATAGTATCAATAATCTTAAGATACTTATTATCTATTAAACTTTCCTTAAGAAGATTTTTTTCTACTGTATAAAGAAATACCATTCCCCCAGGTCTTACAATACTAGGAATCCTATTTACAAATTCACTATATAATCTGGTATTAAAGCTGCTAACTCCTGATTTACTTTCAAAAGGCATATTTGATATCATTTCATCAAAACGATCTCTTGAGTAGAATTCTAATATATCTTCACATTTTAATTCTATATTAACATTAGCTAGGTAAGAATTTACTTCTGCATATGCAATACCTGTGTTAAATATATCAACTCCTGTTAAACTTTTAAAATCTTTTAATTTAGCTCTTTCAATCAACATAGTTCCCGCACCACAAAACGGGTCTATAACTTTAGCATTAGGTTTTAGCCATTTTTCTATATTTTTCATTACAATAGCTGCAGTTACAGGATTTATAGATGCAGCTAGAGCTTTTTCTCTATAATCAAATCTATTATCCTTTACGGTATACAGCTTAATGAAGGCACTACATAAATTGTTTTTCTCAATTATTCTAATCTCAATTTCATAAGAGGAAGGGCTATTTTTTAAATTTCCACCTGAAATTTCATCTAGTTCTCTAGATAAGTTTTTTACAAACTCCGACCTTTCCCTGCTATGATCTGTAGTTTTAAATTCAACTCTGTACCAAAATGGTGTGTTACTATCTCCTGCATGACACTGATTTAAAAAGCTTATAATATTTGCTTTTATAATTTTATCCGCTACTACCTTATAATTAAGTTCCAAATCACTACAGGATTCTAAAGGAAAAAGAAGTTCATAAAAAGTTCTACATTCGTAGACTTTTTTTAAATCCTTTTCTTCGATACATATGCCTTCAGTCACTGTTGTACCTTTAATTGATTTTTCTTTAAGATCCATTAAAGTAATTTGAAAATGATCATTCATAGTTGTTAATATCATAGGTACAGGATTTTTAAAGCCTGTAAACTTATGAGGCTTTGGAGGAGACAATTTAGCTATAGCCCTTGTAAGTGCACGCTTTTCTTCATTTATATGCTTCTCATCCTTTGCAGCCAAGTTTTTGTCTTTTGAAGCTTTTTCTTTAATTATTAATTCTTCAAATATTGACTTAAGTCTTTCTG
The DNA here is from genome assembly GCF_033561535.1 of Clostridium sp. JS66. Lineage (NCBI taxonomy): Bacteria > Bacillati > Bacillota > Clostridia > Eubacteriales > Clostridiaceae > Clostridium > Clostridium sp. JS66. The sequence goes on from NZ_CP131467.1 coordinate 3,958,613, forward strand.
CATCCGAAACTCCACCACAATTTCCTATTGCAAGTATATATGAGGATTTTACAAATAGCTGTTCTTCTGAACCATATGCACTATATAAATCCTCTAAATATTTTGAATCACCTATTTCACCAATAATACCACATACATTCTTTCTAACTTTAGGATCTGAATGTTTCAGAAAATCAGCAAGTTTTTGTTTTGAATGTCCCACAGCTCTTTTAAATATACCTCTAGGTTTTTCTTTTTTTATAATATCTCTTATAACAGAAAGTACTGCTCTTGGATTATCCTGATTTAAAGCTTCTGACCACAACATTGGCATTGCATTATTATAATCCCTTGAAAGTTTATCTATTATTTTAGCTCTCTTACTATCATCCGAAGTTTTTAGATCTTCTATTAAATTTTTATAATTTATATCTTTCATTTAATTCTCCTCTTATGTTTCAATTTAACAGCCTTCATTATACTCCATATTGCAAAACACTTGCAACATTGCATTTAAATTTAATAACTTCATTAATATAATTAACCTTCTCATAGTATAAACATTGAAATCCAATTACATATTTGTTATAATGTACCTTATTGTCTTGCTTATAGAAAAAACTTTGTAAATTTATTCAAATTATCACCTATATTCAATTTTAAACAGCTGTTAAATCTTTAAAATTTATAAGTTGATTAAATTTTTAAGCAAAATATATTCTAATATTTTTAGGAGGTTTTTAATGAATTCTTTAATTAATAAAAAGGAAAAACTATACTTCACACTATGTTGCATATTTAGTGTACTTATATACTTATGTATCATAATAGCTCTTATTGCAGGTGAAGAAGATAGTACACTAGAATATTCACCAACTTCTGTTTTTGTAGTTTATTTAATAATAGGATTGTTAATATTTTTATTTACAAGAGGTATTTTTATTGGATCACTTAAGGGCAATTCCATAAAGGTTTCTCAAACACAGTTTCCTGAGTTATATAATACAGCTATTGATTTTTGTAAAAAAATGTCCATGCCTCTTCCTGAAATTTATATAATGCAGTCAGGCGGAATTATTAATTCTTTTGTAACAAAATTTTTAGGAAGAAATTTTGCTGTTATTTATTCAGATGTGCTTGAATTAGCTTATGAGGATGGACAAAATGCTGTTAATTTTGTTGTTGCTCATGAACTAGCTCATATAAAAAGAGGTCACTTAAAATGGCGTTGGCTAATTTGTCCATCATTAATTGTTCCTTTATTAAGAAAGGCTTATTCACGTGCTTGTGAGTATACTGCAGATAGCTTTGCAGCCAATCTGCAACCTGATGGAGCCGTAAATGGACTATTATTCTTAGCAGCTGGCAAAAAACTATATAAAAGAGTAAATGCAGAAGAATTTGAAAGACAAGCTTTTGAACAAACTGGTTTTTGGGTTTGGTTATCTGAAAAACATTCAAGTCATCCAAACTTAACTAAAAGAGTTAGTGCTATAAAAAACTGTAGTTCAAATGATAACTTTAATTATTAACAAGCTGTAAGTAACAATATATAAACATAACAGTTTCTAGGTATAATTTGAAATAATAGAAAAAGGAGATTACTATGTTTAAAAAAAAGGCAATAAATATTTTGATATGTTTATTGATAGTATCAATTTTATCAGGATGTTCAGGTAAGATAAGTAATAATAGTCCAACCGCATCTAGTTCTTCAGATAATAAAATTACCTTAATGTCATCTAAAATAGATGATCAAAGCAAAAGCTCTAATTATGATACAGAAAAGAAAAAGGCAAAAGATTTTCTGGATAATTATTTTAAAAAATACTATGAGTGGGGTTTTAATAATGCACCTACAAGCACACTAGAAGAATTATATGTAAAAGATGCTATGCCAGCAGACATAATATCATTTGAATATATTGTTGGTAAGTATAAAGGTAAAGTAAAAGATTATGATTTTGATATAGCAAAAGTTAACACTCAAGATGGAAAGATAACTTCATTACTTGCTAAAGTTAATATGAATATTAATGTAACTTTACCCAATACTACTCAAAACAAAGATCTTAAATTTTTATATGCAATGGAACTTATACCATATAAAAATACTTACAAGGTAAAGAGTTTTTACCTTGATACAAAAGACAATATAAAACAGCAGCAGCAGAAAATTGAAGAAAAGCAAAATGGATATAGTGATAAGACTAAGGCAAAGGATACAGTAACTGATTTTACTCCTAAGGATTCAAGTAAAATCTATGGTAATGCTGGTTCCGATACTGAAAAAACACTTGAGGAAATAATACAAGAAAATGATCCAAAAACAGTTGCTTTATTAGTACCAAATGGTGATAACAAATATGCTATAGGCAGTGGCTTTTTTATAGCTCCTGGTATAATTGCAACAAATTATCATGTAATAAATGGCGGCTGCAATGCATTAATTAGAACAAATGATGCGAAAATTTATGAAGCAGAAGGCATTGTTGCAGCTAATAAAACAGTAGATATAGCTATTATTAAGTTAAAGCAAAAAGTAGGACAACCTGTTCAGCTCGGAGATGTATCAAAACTTAAAAAAGGAGAAAAAGCTACTGCAATAGGCAGTCCTAAGGGATTGTTTAATACTGTATCTACAGGAATAATATCGAACTTTTGGAATGATGGAAATGCAAAACAAATACAAATATCAATTCCAATAACTCATGGTAATTCTGGTGGACCTTTGTTTAATTCCAAAGGTGAAGTTGTAGGATTAACTACTTCTGGAGTAGAGGCAGAAGGAGAATTGAATTTTGCAGTTTCAATTGAACACATTTATGATATAACAGATAAATTAAAGAAAACTGATTTTAATAATATACCATCTAAAAAAATATCAGATATATTTAATAAAAAGCCTATATCCAATTTAAAATCTTTTGGTTCAAAGTTTGGAACTTGGGCTGAATAAAATAAAAAGGAGAATGATTATAATGAAAAAATTTCTTTCAATAATTATGACTGTTTTTATACTAGCAACACTTTCTGGTTGCAAAAAGCAAGCAAAAGTAGCTAATCAGGACCAAACTAAACAGACACAAGAGGATAAAAGTAAAGATAGTACATCGGAAAATAGTAAGCTGCCAGGTAAAATAAATGGCATTGATGTAGATAAAATGTTAAAAGATACATTTCCTAATGATCCTGATTATGCTTATAAAGAAAAAGCAACTAAAGATTTCATTACTAAAGGTGAAGATATAAAGAAAATGCTAGGAGATAAATATAAACAAACAGGAGATGACGAGAAAAACTTTAATAAACAAGGAAAAAAAGCTCAACTAGAATATAATTTTTATCCAAAAAATTATAAAGATAATTTAAATGAATATAGTTTCTCACTATATTTTAATGATGAAAAAAAATATAAAAAAATAGATTCACGTAATGAACTAAATGAAAGTATATCTGAACAAAATGTTAAATTAGATGATACTACCAAAAACATATTAAAAAAATTCTCTAATAATATACCATATGAAGAAGTTGAAAAGAAAATGAATCAATGTATGGCTTTGGCAAGAGAGAAAAAAAGTGATTTTATAGATGACTTAAAGGTTGATGACAAAAGTACCATTACATTTATGAAATATTATGATGAGAAAACTCAAACTGTAAAAATCACACTTCATTTTCAAACTGAAGAATATGGCTACAAATAAAAAAAGCTTAGCATATTTAAATGTATTATAAAAAATTTATGTCCCTTGGGAAAATCTAAAATTTCCTCAGGGACATTTATATAAATCATATTTATATTTTTTTATAAAAAATTTGAAATAATACAGTGTTTTTATGAATTATGTATTAAAATTATAAACATTATACAATTTTAGCTGCATCTGCCAATACTTCAGAGTTCGAAGTAATCTCTTCTAATGCGGCAGATATTTGTTCAGTGGCTGAAGCTTGTGATTCTGCAATCATCCCTGTGTTATTAATTTCTTTAATAACTTCATCTATGGACTTTCTCATTTCAAGAAGTATTTGTGATACTTTATTTGCTGATTGACCACTCATTTGTGAGAGTTTTCGCATTTCGTCTGCAACAACTGAAAAGCCTCTTCCTGCTTCCCCTGCTCTTGCTGCTTCGATAGCTGCATTTAAAGCTAATAGATTAGATTGAGAAGAAATGCTTGTAATGAGATTTAAGATTCCATCTGTCTCTTTTATGTTTTGTTCTGTTGATTTAGTGGAACTTACAATTTTATTCATTGATAATGAAAGGTTTTGTGAATTAGCAGCAACCTCTTCCACACTTGCATTTGTTTGTTGTAATGAGTTAAATATGTTTTGAGATACTTCTTCTACTTTGGATTGTTTAGATAAACTTTTTCCTATAGCAACGCCACCAATAACCTTTCCTTGTGAATCTTTAACTGGATATGAAACAGATTTGAATGGTACACCAAATACTTCCTTTGGAACTATTTCATTGTATATTTTGCCATTTTGAATTGTTCTATATAATGGTTCATCATGATTTAACTTTTGTCCAACTTTAATCCTCACATCAATGGTATCACCAGCACGATAATATAAAAAATTAGTGGTATCTGCTACAGCTACTGCCAAATCATCCTGCAGCACATCTTTTAAGACTGGCATAATTTCTAAAAATGATTCAAGTGTTTTTTCCATATTTTATACGCCTCCTAAAAATTTATCATATTAAATGTAAATTTAGAATACCTTGCAACCTAATAAATAAAAATATATTGCTATTGCCATTATTTAATTTAACAAAGAGTTTTATTAGATGGTTTCTTCCAAAATATTCCAATACAACTTATCAACCTTATATTACATTTAAAGTATTTATTCGGTAATCTCTTCAATTTTCCCTGCTTTTTCAACATATTTTTAAAAAAATAACTATATCATGTTTACGCGATATAGTTTTACTTTTTAACACCACATTATTTTGTTATCCAAATTAGAATTTGATACTATAATGGTTTTTCAAAACACTTTAAATTTTCCCATATTACATTTTGAAAATGGAATTTTGTCGTACCTACATAAAGGTATCCAATCTTAGGATATAGAGTTCCCGCTGGAATATTGCCTTCATAAGTATCAAGGCGAATAACTTTATATCCTTGGCTTTTGGCATATTTCTCACTAAATTCCATCATTATTCTTGCTTTACCTTTACCACTTTCAGAAGGTCGAATACACAAAGTGTGAATGACCATAATTTCACTTGGTTTGGCCTTTGTAATCCATGAAATGTTGTCATATTCTTTGGGTTGAATACTATTAAATATTACACAGCCATATATTCCATTTTCATTTTCTCCAACAAACATTGTATTATTATAAATAGCATTTTTAGCATAATCAACTGTTGGATAAAGCCCTTTTTTCCAATTTGTATAAGACACTGTTTGTTCTTCATAATCCAAAATCTCATTATATATTTTTTCTATTTCCAAAATATCCTCTATTGTAGCAATCCTAATCATAGTTTTTCACCTCTACAAATTTAAATTGAAATTTATTTAACTCTTTTGAACATTGGATGGTTTTCATTGAATTGAACCAAATCCCACAAGTTTCCATATAAATCTTTAAATACTGCAACCGTTCCATAATCCTGTTCTTTAGGTTCTCTAACAAATTCTATTCCTATTTCTCTCATTTCATTATAATCACGCCAAAAATCATCAGTTCCTAAAAAAAGAAATACTCTCCCTCCTGCTTGGTTTCCTATGAATGGCTTTTGCTCTGGCTTAGATGCTCTTGCAAGTAATATTGTTGTTCCATTTGAACCTGGTGGAGATACTACCACCCATCTTTTTTCTTGCTCAGGTTGATATGTATCTTCTACTAATGTAAAATGAAGTTTTTTTGTGTAAAATTCGACTGCTTCATCATAATCTTTCACTACTAAAGCAATATGTACAACTGATTGAATCATTATTTTTCCTCCTTGTTATATTAAAATTAGTATGCTAATTAACTAACAAATTATAACTTTTAACCTTTAAGTCCCTTTGATTGACGTTCCATATCTTCAATTACAATATCATATATCTCTCCTAATGAAGCACAATACTCAAGTACTTTCCATGGTTCATTAGTATGATAATGAATCTTAATCAATTCCTCATCTCCTACAGCAATTAAGCAATCCCCTTTGAAATTTTTTACAAAGTATTCGTTAATTTTATCTTCATCAAGATTCTCTCCCTCAATTAGTAATTGTGTATCATATCTATATTCCAACATAATCTTTTCTTCCTCCCTAAATTTGCTGTTTACGTTTCAGTTAACTATAGAAAATTTCATAAATATTATAGTAATCTCCAAATATCACATATATATTACGACGTAAAAACACCACAAAATTCAAATTTGAATAATGAGGTGTTAATGAAGATTACGCCCTTATTGCCTTTTTAGGACAAACTTTAGAGCATTTAAGGCACAGAATGCATTCTGTTCCATTTTTTCTATTTCTCCTTGGGTCAAGTATATCAACATTCATCGGGCAAGCCTTTATACACCTTTTACAGTTTATACATTTATCTGCATCAACTTTAATTCATATCATGGAAAAATAGCTTGCTGTTTTAAGTAAGCTGGAACAAATTCACAAAAATTGTACTACATAAGTGTAACATACGCTTTGTAATTAGTTACCCCTGTGATTTAATTCATATAAAAATTGTACCACATTTTTATAGTTATATAAAAAACATAGGTATTTTTAACACTGTATTATTCCATTCTCAAAGATCACTTAACCTTAAATTGAAATTTACACTGTTATCTCAATTTGATTTCCCTCTATGCCAATTATGCAGCTTTCATAATATCCGTCACCAGTAGTTCTTGGTCCACTAATCACCTTATATCCATCTTTTTTTAATTTTTTTGTAAGTTTATCAACCTTTTCTTTACTTCCAACACTAAAAGCAATATGAATAAGGCCTGTGCGTGTCAAAGTTTTATCTATATCTTCCATATTCGGTTTATTCATAATTTCCAAACGTGCACCATCCTCAAATGTTAAAAAATAAGATTTAAAGCCAGTATTCTTATTATGGTATCCATCATTTGACTTTGCATTCAAGTAAGAAATAAAGAAATCTTTTGTCTTCTCCAAGTCATTTACATACATTGCAATATGTTCAATTCTCATGACCTTACCTCCTATAAATTCTGTTTTTTATTTAAATTATATAAATCTTTTTCTTAAGTTTCAGGGTTATTCGTTTGGCAAGTTAATTAGGTCTTCTTCTGTAATCTTTCGTAATACTTTGCAAGGATTACCTACTGCAATTACCCCTGCTGGTATGTCTTTATTTACCACACTTCCTGCTCCATCTTATTCCTTTCAAATTACTGTCTATGTTTCAGTTAATTATAACATATTTCACAAATATTATAAGGATTTCCAAACACCATATATGTATTATAGTTTTAGAATATGTAAATAATATATTTGCTATCTATTATAGTTAATGATTTAGGATTTTACTATTTTTGGAACCTATATCCGTTTAGACTTGTTAACCTTTCAGCAATACCATTTAACATAGGATTGTTTTGCACTTACCCATGTATTAGTATTGAGCTTATGAAGAAGTATGATGTTAGTGCTTATATTGGCTTGCCTATAACAAGTTTAATAATAACATTAATGGAGGGACTTGGAGTATTGATTGATAGAGTGGTTTATTATAATCATTGGAATATATTTAAAACATACCTTTTATACTTTATTTCACTACTTATATCCTACTCATTCTATAAAATTTTAAAGAGACAAAATCTTATTTAAATCACTACGTCGTACTTTTTTAATGACAGAATATCTTAACAATATCACACAAAAATACCACATAATTCAACTTCGAATAATGCCTTGATTATAGATTTGCTTTATTCATTAGCCCATTTTCTACATTGTTGGATTTTAGGTTTTGGGTCAAACCCTTCTTCAACCCCCATAGTAGAAAGCATCTCACATGGAAATTCTGAACATTCTCCACAGTGATTTAAATCTTTATTTTCACAACATTTTTTCACACCGCATTCTCCACCCCAGAATGGTTTTTCCATATTGATACACCCTGTACAATTCACTTTTTTTCTTCTTTCACACTTATTACAACATACTCCACATCTTGATTCAAACATAATATTCCCTCCAATTACTTCTTATGTAAATTATAAAATTCTTTTAATTCTGTCTTACGTTTATCTGTCAGTGATGTCTTCTTAACTCCCTGCAATGCACCTTCTAACGCTAATAATCTATGTATGCAAGCAGATTCATCAATTTCTTGTATTTTAATCCACGCTTTTTCAGCTCCCAAATATTTCAATTCCTCATATGTGGTTATACCAACTTGATTCAATTGCCTTTCAACTTCTTTACCTATGTTGAATAACTTTGATAACTCTCCCATTATATCACCTCGCTAAATTTACTATTTATCTTTCAATTAACTATAACATATTTCATAAATATTAAAATATAGTTCTTGAAAAATAACTAAAAATACCCCAAAATTCCAACATGAATAATGAGGTGTTCCAGTAGATTATTCTATTCATTCCACTTAGCGATAAATTTAATCTCTGTTTATATTCTTGTAACCTTTTAATAGCCTAATATAATGATTTGCCTCTCTAACTACATGGTCACCAAGTAAAGGATAGGCTATGGATCTAATAGTACAATTTATCAAACCTTCTGTTCCCTGTTTTTTAAAATCTCTAATTCCAACAGTAGTATTTAGCGTTCTTTCACTCAACTCAGGCAACAACCCTATATTTTGTGTTAAATCTCGAGCTTCTTGAGTTAACTGATCAAATTTCGTACCATAGTCATTAGCTGTGTCAAATAACTTAACTTCTGTTGGATCTAATAAGCCACGTATAAATTTTGCATGTTCTGCCATAATTCTATTCCAAAAACCTTCTTGATAAACAGCCTCTTTAACTAAATCTATTTCCTCACGATTTTGTAATTTAGTTAACATTCTTAAGTAAAACTTAGCTTCTCTTAGTACATGATCTATAAGTAATGGATAGTTTGTAGTAAATGTTTTGCAAGTTAGAACATCATTTAATAATCTGGACTTGAATACAGCTATTCTATTTGCTGCAGCCATTGCCCTATGATTTAACATAGTTACAGTTCTAACAAATTGGTCACTGTCATATCTATCCTGTACCAAGTTTAGTTCCATTCTGGTAACATTACTATCAATCTTAATTCCTGAATAAAATTCAGTTTCCCTTTCTGAATTTAAAGTTAAATCTGTTACTAATTCACCAGAATGTGCTACTTCAGGACTGATAATTCCTTCAGAAAGTCTAATAGTCTCCATAAGTAATTGGGTAAATTCATTTTTCAACATATCTGCTTGACAAGCTAATCTATAATCTCTAGATGTTAATCCTGCCTCAAGAAAAATAGCATGCTCCTTAGCAATTCTCATAAAGAATAAATTTAATTCTAGAGATTGTCTAACAAATTCCCTATTGGATATCATTATATATACTCCCTTTTATACATACTCATTTCATTTTATTCTAAGAGCATATTGCATGTGCAAAAAACTTTTGGCATAGTTACCTTTCACATTTCATTATTCAATTGCTAAAGAACATTTATATATCTAGATTTATTGATTGATTCACATAATCTGCAAAAATAACAAACTCTCCCTAATTGACATTTGTCTCTCAGTTAGCATATGATTGTATTCCTAAATTTATCTAGCTTAAATAATTAACCATAATGTATTCTTCTATATTTTCATTTATAACTTGGAATCCAACAGACATATACATTTTCAATGCATAGTTATCTTTTTGTACTGATAGAGAAGCCTTTTTATAACCATTGTTTCTCAAATATTTTATCATTTCTTTCATCAAATCAGTTCCTATTCCATATCCACGGAATTCTTTAAAAAGCGAAATTGAAAATTCCGGTGTTTCATTATCAATATTCCCATATCCAACAATATTTCTTATCCAAACAGCACCTACTATTTTTTTATCCACCTCTGCACATAAACAATAATCATCTTTCTTTTTCCCGAAGTCTTCAATGTAAACTTTCAAGGCAGGTTCATCTATTATGGTTTTGGGTAATAAATTTGTTTCGTCTCTTTGAAAGATAGCCTCATACAAAAAATCTTTGAGAAACGGATATTCAAATGCTTCCATTTTCCGAATTATATAATCCATAATGCACCTCTATTCAAAAGTCAATAAATACGAAAAATCTGTATTATCTGTTATGTCTATAAAGTAGAAGCAACATAGTTACTACAATTAGTAAAAAATAATAGCCAGTCTTATTTTTATGCATAATTTCTCTTATTCCTAAATTTAAAAACATAAGAATCAAAAATATATTCGATACTATAGTAATGTATTTGTTTGAGGATTGAGATATAAGTCCATATAAATTTATACAAATGACTATTATTCCACCTAGAAAAATCATCGTTATATAAATTAGTGATTTTCCATTCTTCATGTTTAATATAACGCACCTCAATTAAAATTACTTCGTTATAATTTATTATTACAATATATGTTTTCTATCTTACACGCCTACTCTTAATTAATTCTATGGAAAAATAAACAATATGAAAACAAATCACATACATCAATGTATCTGCTAAAAAGTATAAGATATTAAATTGATTCTTAAACATATTATAGTTAAAACCAACAATACTACACATAATATCTTTTATAATTCCTGCCGAAAAGAAAGCTATATAGAAAATCCAGTCCTTCCAAAAGAACTTTTTTTCATTATTCATTTAATTTCCTCCATCCCCCTAATATAGTAATTCTAACACTTAACCCTAAATTGAAATTTTATCGATATGATTTCAGCAGTTCTTTTAATTCCTTATTCGCTCCATATTTCATGACGTAATCATACACAAAATCTCGTTTTACAACTTTCCTCATAAAATCTAAATCTATTTTAGGAATCACTTCTACAAGTTCTCTTTTTGTAATACTATTTATAGTCTTTAACAACTTAGTATCTCTTTGTTTTCTTATTGCATCTTGCTTTGGATATCCAATTCCAAATGGTCCATCAAATAACTTATCTAATGTGCATTGCAAATTAATTTCACCAGCCCATCCAAAATTTAATCCAAGAGGAAATGAAACTGCATTACCATTGTTAATTCTTCCAAATAAGTATGCATCCGATGGATTTTCAACATATCCACATAAGACACCTGGTAAGCTATTGCATGCCAACATCATTCCTTGTCCAGAAGAACACCCAGTTACCACAAAATCTACTGCCCTGCTTTCCAGCAAAATACTTATAAGCATTGCTGTTTCAATATAAGAATATTCAATTTTTTCATCTGGAAAAATTCCAAAATTAATAACTTCATATTTTTTATCTTTTATAGTTCGCATTACAGATTTATATAATAAATTATTCTTATCTTTCTGTGAACTTGCCTGAATAATTGCAACCTTCATAAAATACACACCTTAAAACTACCATTTTATTAAACATCTTCAGAGTCGATTACCTTATTTAATTACTTCCTTATCTCTTAAAAAATCTACTACTCTTGAATTTAAGTTGTTACCACCATTATATTTGCAGTTACATCCTATAACGCAAGAACTAATCAATACTTTCATAATTATATTAATTCCTTCAATAATTGATTATATTTACTCCTCAGTTAATTATAATCAATGATATTTCTTACCATTTATGTTTCAGTTAATTATAACATATTTCATAAATATTATAATGAATTCCAAATATAATGTGTATATTATGGTTTTAGAATATATACATAATATCTTTGTAATGCGACGCCAAAACACTGCAGAATTCAAAATAGAATAATGCAGTGTTTATAAAAATTGTTTGCTTTTTCGATTGTTTCGTTAAATAATAAGAATGTAAAATATCATTCTTGGTGTTTAACCCCAGATGCAGTTCCCCCCATTGAGGAATGGTAATCAATTGTATTATTTCTTATGCTATCCCCAGTACTACTATAATAATAAATAGTTTTAGGTTCATCAAAAAATATTACACTTACTACATAAGGTTTATAACCTAAGATTAACCTATCCAAATAATAATCCACTTTAATTTGTTTAACATCTTCTTGTTTATATGACTTTTTATTATAAAGGTAGTATTTAATATCTGATTTAAATCTATTTTTATTAATATTAATTTCTATTGATGATATTGTAAATACGCCCACTAATATGACGAATAGATAAATACATATTTTCTTAAATCTTTTTATAATCGTAACATCACATCCTTTACTTCATAATATTTTAGATTGTGACTTAATTGATATCAAAATTATACCACGTTTTCTATATACTTTCACGATTATATAAAAAGTATAGATATCTTTAACACTGCATTATTCCATTTTCAAAGATCATCGTTCGTATTTCAATTTTCAGCATTTATGTCGCATTTTTTTCACTATATAACTTAATTACATACTCTTGATATTATGTATCTATCTATTTTTCTTTATATGTAAATAATTAAATTTAGGTTTGAAAAACAAACTAAAAGCACCTCAAAATTCAAACTTGAATAATATGGTGCTTTGATAAATTATTCATTTTTCAGTTGTTATACTTAATAAGAACTTTATGAATTATAATTTCTCCAAAAACTTTAAATACATTTATAAGTTTATCTAGTTCATCATAAATTGGATAAAAAAATTATCTAAATACAATAACCTTGCCATATCCTACTCTTCATTAATAATTGTTTGTGCAAATCTTGGTATTTGACCATCATCACCAGTTAGTAACATATATATGATAAATAGTGGAATATACCATATCAAGAATTTCTTTTTCATTAATAACATCTCCCTGTTTGCTTGAAATAATTTATAATTATTGACTATTTCTAATTTATGTTTGTATAGAACTTTTAACATATTCATTAAATTATAGCAGCTATTTTTAACACTACATTATTCTCTTTGCAATTATTTTGTTAAACAATAAGTTCTAATCAAAAATAAATATTTCTTCAATGGGTGCATCAACAGCTCTTGATATGTCTATTGCTAATTTCAAAGATGGGTTATATTTGGCTGATTCCAATCGCATAATTGTTTCTCGTCTTACTCCAACTATTTTAGCTAATTCCTCTTGTGTCAATCCTTTTAATTGCCGATATTTTTTTAAATTACAGACAAAATCCACAATACTACTCCTTATCTCTCTTCTAAAGTGTAAAATTTTATAGCATATGCAATACATAATGAAGCAAAACAAGCGGAAATAATTACTATCATATTTTCTCGAATAGCAGAAAAAAATATTCCACTAGCAAACATTATTCCCATTTCAAATAGGGCTATATTGCCTATAAAAGCTGTTGCTGATTTAACATTTTCATAATAACGTTCATCTGGAATGTCAACACTAATTTTGTCAGTTAAAAAATAACCAAAAAAACCAAAGTATGCAATATAGCAAAGGTCTAAAATGTTATGTGTAATTAAATATCTCAGAGAGTAAAGCCCCATAAATCCTAAAAGCCACCAATATCCTCTTTTGCGTTTAGCCATTTTTACTCCTCCTTCAATAAGAGATATATTTATCTCTTATTGATACAAATATATCTCTTTGCGTTTTAAAAGTCAAGTATTATATTATCATAAGGCTAATTGAAGGATGAAATGCCAATTTGTAATATGATTGTGAAAAATGAGCATGAATAATTCTACACTTCAAAATTAAAATTTATCTTGCAAAGATATCATTTGTGCAATCATCATTCCATATATATTCAATATCATTAGCAATTTTTATAGCTTTATTTTTACCAAATCTATCTGAAACAAAGCCCAATGTCATATCAATTCCAGCTGAAATACCTGATGACGTATAATACTTTCCATCATCAACCCAACGTGCTTTTTCTATCCAGTTTACTTGATCACTTACTGATTTTACCCATTCCAAGGCTTGTTTATTAGATGTAGCTTTTTTATTCTTTAAAACTCCACACTTGGCTAATACTGCTGAACCAGTACATATAGATAAACAATATGTAGATTTCTCTGCAATTGATTTTAATTTATTTAAGAATGGGACATTATTAACTAATTCTCTTGTACCCATTCCTCCTGGAATAACTAATATGCCGCTTGCATCTGCCGAACTAATAGGCTCAGTTACAATTTTAAGCTTTTGAGCATTGGTAATAACACCTCCATACTCTGAATAATAATGTATTTCATAGTCTTCTATTTGTCCTAGTATTTCTACTGGTCCAAATATATCTAGAGTCTCAAAATTATTAAATAGTAGAATATTAATATTCATTTATTTTTCATCTCCATTATAAAATTTTATTCAATAAAATAATTACCGAATTACTATTTTATTAAACATCTTCAGAGTCAATTACTTTATAGCCAGCATAAATAAGAGCCCTGGCAAATAATCCTTGACCATTAATCAATTTTCCTGTAAAACTTCCATCATAAATTTTATTAACTCCACAAGTGGGACTACGTGATTGAAGAATTACTAAATCAATGTCTTCATCTTTTATTTTTTCTAATGCTAATTCAATACCTTTTCGATATTCCTTGTCAACATTTTTTCCATTAGATTCAGTAACGCATCCATCTACTATTTCAGCTGAAGCTCTTGGAATACTCATACCAGCTAACATTTCTGGACAAATTTTAATTACTTCTTTATCTCTTAAAAAATCTACTACTCTTGAATTTAAGTTGTTACCACCATTATATTTGCAGTTACATCCTATAACACAAGAACTAACCAATACTTTCATAATTATATTCATTCCTTCAATAATTGATTATATGTATAATTTTTACTCCTCAGTTAATTACAATTAATGATACTTCTTACTATTTATGTTTCAATTAATTATAACATATTTCACAAATATTATAATGATTTCCAATCATCATGTATATATTATGGTTTTACAATATATACCTAACATATTTGTATTGTTACATAAAAATACCGTAAAATTCATTCGAATAATACGATATTTTTTAAGTTTACTTAACTTTTTTAGCATATAAATAGTACCAATCATTATCTATACTATATGTGTCTCTTGTGATCCCTAAATTTAAATCTTTCATCATATTAATAAGACTTTCATGAGTAAAAGGTGTAAATGTTAATTCACTATTATATAAAGATACACTTCCATTTTTATTTATCTCTTGAAATAGAATCTCAACCTTAGCTTTCTGTTCCATTTCATTTAATACCCAATGATATAATGGAATATAGTCAATCCCCTTGTATGAAATCTTATCATAAACAGTAAATTTCTTATTTTCTTTAATTACCTTATCCCAATTACGAGTTTCAATTACAAGTGTTCCATTACAATTAAGTATTTCTGAAAGTGCTTTTAAATTAGCTTTTCTTGATTCATTGTCTGGAGAATGTACTAATGAATTTCCTGTACAGAATACAATATCAAACTCTTTATTGTATACTTGTGGTAATTCAATCCATTCTTTTCTCTGTGTATGAAGGTTTACATCATGATTTTGTGAAAATTCTCTAGTTAACTTTATCATTTCTCTACTAATGTCTGTTGCTGTTACTTTATAACCATGTATGGCTAAAGCAGTAGCTTGAACACCATTTCCACAAGCAGTATCAATTACAGCTGATTTTTCTGCAGGATATTTTTCCAGTAACTCTATATGATTTTTTATAAAATCTAAATTCTTAATTTGTTCTGTTGTCATATCTCCATATAAAGCATTATAGAGCCAATTGATTTTATCGTATTCTACTTCTGTACTCATTTAAATCTAATCCCTCTTTTCTTAAATTATAATATCTAGTAACTTACTATTTATATAATTATAAACAAATTAATGCACAAATGAAACTTTAAATTATAATACCATAATAGATATTATCAATTGAGTACTTTCATTTTTGCACCTCCTTACTAAATATTCTAGATTTATCAATAACTGATTCTGCTACCTGGCCACCACTATCCTTAATTAACATTACTGCCAGTATTGCATGCCATAATTGATGAGCATATATAGAAACACGTTCAATAAATCCAAGCCATGGTGTTTGCTGATGTGATAAAAGCGGTGATATATATGAAAAAGATATAACTGCAGATATTAGGAGTAATAAAATCGTTACTAAAGAATAATATTTAAACCAACCTCTGTAAATTATAATCCCCAATAAAATACTGACAGGAATAAATGGGTTTATCGCAAGAATTGCATGCATGGTATCAGTAAATGTTGTTTGGACACCGCGCATATGCATGGGAAACAAATTCCATAAGATCAAACTATTTGCTGCATTTCCCATCACCATAATAGCTAATATATGAATACGATGGCTATTTTTGCATAATACCCATATTCCTATAGCAAACACTAAAAGCAGAATGCTGCAAATTGAAAAAAGCGGAACTACAATATGGCTTGTCGGTGCACCAATAGCAAACAGTTCACTGACAGCTTGCTCATTAAAACTGTAACCATTATACAGATTGCCTGCAATTATATCTGTTATTATAAAAAGCAATGGCGAACAGATACCACAAAAAATTAATCCTTTACGAATATTTCCGCTTAACATAAATAACCTCCTACAAATTTTTAATTCTAACTATTTCTTCATTGATCATACTACTTAAGCATATCCTGTTGAATCTAAAAGCACTACTTTCCTTTTTATAATCATTCCTTTCAACCTTTCTTAATTCCTATAAGATAATTGACAGATAGATTTTCTTGCTTTATTATTAATAAGATAATAAAAGTATACTTAAAGTGTATTTTTTAAAAGTATGCCATAAGTATACTTTCACGTCAATAGGAGGATTATTATGGATAAAAAAGTATCAAAACGTGATGACAATAAAATGAAAAATAGAAAATTAATCATTGCTACAGCAGAAAAGTTAATCCTACAAAAGAATTTTGAAGATACATCAATGGATGACGTAGCAAAAGAGAGTGGTTTAACAAAACGCACAATTTACAAGTATTTCATTAGTAAAGAAGATTTGTTCTTTGCAGTTACACTGGAAGGTACAAAAAAATTCATTTCTTATTTTGAGGAAGCTATTAAGGAAGGAAAAAATGCACTCGAAAAAATCAGGCTTTCTAATAAAGCATATTGCCAATTCTATTGTGATAACCCTGGAATGTTCCGTCTTATGAATTATCAGCCTGATAACATACATAACTGTGAAGCAAGTCCAAATCGTCATGAACTAATGTCACTAAAAGATATGTCCATTAAGAAATATGGCGATATTATTGAAGAAGGAAAGGCTGATGGCAGTATCAATTCAAAGCTAGACACAAAAAAATCTATATATTTTAGTATGTTTGCTTCTATGGGCTTATTAAATTTGGTATCAAATATGGATCAGAAATTCTTTTGGGAAGGTCAGGAGCTTAATGAGATGGAATTTCTCAATTTCAGTATGGATTTACTTACTAATGCCTTGACATAGTTTCAATCAATTTTATTGGCTTAATGTAAATATACAAATTTTGTGTAAAACTAGCCGCAAGACCCTACCAAAGGTTCAAGCGGCACCTTTTTTATCTTCTCAATATATTTGAATTAATAACAAATCTTCAGTTCTATCATCCATATATTTATAAGAATCATAAACTCTTTGATTATAGAATTCTAGTACCAACTCTTCTATTATAAAATTTAGCATTAGATTTGAAGCTAAATAACCTATTTATCTTTCTATTAACTATAACATATTTCACAAATATTATAATACTAATGTATTCTTTTTTGTTACATCATTATTAAATCTATCCTTTAAATTATCAATTATCTGTATCAATTCTTCTTTTCTTTTTTCTGTTAATAGTTTACCATTTTCAAGTTCAGAATATATCTTTTCCAATAATTCTTTGTCTTCATTTAAACTCATGAATTCCACCTCCACTGAAATATCATTTATAATTTTACTTTTCATGCATAATAATAGCACTTATATCATTATCAACGACTTGCTCTCAATCTGAACTATCCATATTAGTTAATCTTCATATTTTTGCCTCATATTAAAGTTCCTAATTTATAATATATTTGTACTACGATGAAAAACACCATACAATTCAAATTTGAATAATATGGTGTCGAATTAATTTTTCTATTTTCAATTGCTCTGTTAAATAAAAATTATAACATAAATTAAAACGAAAAATCCCTATTATAAAAGTATCTTTTTTTCATCAAAATATATGACACTGCAATAATTGAAAGTATGATACTTACACAAAATTGCTGCTTTTGGTATTGTTGGTATGCTAAAATATTTACTACTAAAAAGTATACATTATAAGCTACCATAGGCCAATAACTCCATTCTTTTAGACTTAAGTATCCATATGCAATTATGAAAATAGTAATTGATACTAATATTTTTACTACGTTTTCTGGAACACTTTGTAGTCCAAATAGCTCCATAACAGCAGTAAATGGCATTAATATTGTTACAATTGCATTTAAAATACAGCAATATCCAATTAGTGTTGTTCCTAAAGGTCTGCTTTTATCCATACATATCCCTCTATCCATATAAATTACAAATTAATGCATATAGCTTTCATTATGTGAAATTTAAAAACTAATTTTCTAAGAAATTAAAGAAATAATAATTATGCTATTGTTATTAGCTCAAGGAAATACTATATCTATACACCTTTTCATTTTCTTCCTGAATAAAAATAGTTTCTAACAATTTACTATTATTCTTTTCTATGATTTTTTTTGAATATATGTTATCTATATTACAAGTCACCATTACCTCTTTCATACCTATTTTTTCTGCTTCAACTAATGCTAATTTAAGGATTTGAGTACCATAACCCTTTTTTCTATAACATGGTGATATATCATATCCTATATTACCATCTGATAACACATCTTGATGCCTAATTCTTACTGCTCCCACTACTTGACTATTATCAATTAACCAAAATGTTGAAGTTCTAACCCAATCTTGAGGTAAATTTATTCCTTTATAATAATTATGTAAGTCATTTAAATATTCATCAAAATTCTCCAATGCTTTTTTATAAAAATTAAAATAAAAATCATCATCTGTTTTTTTATATGATAATACATAATCTTCAAAACTCTTTTGGTATTCTTTATCGGGCTTGGACAAAAATAAATTTTTCATAAGCAATGCTCCTTTTTACATATCTTAATTCTTATATGGACTAATTAATAAATATAAAGCAGCCTTTAATCATTATTCTCTGAATATTTCATAATTCTTTCTTTTAAAAATACGTTAAATTTATTATATTCATCTTCAGATAGATTTCTATTAAAACTCATAATCTTTAATTTATGACCTTCATACTCTTTTCTATATGGCGGATGAATATGTTCAAATTCTTGTAACTTAAATCCTAAGTTAGAATAAAATTTTAATCTTTTAATTGATATGTCGTCTACTGGTGGATCTATTTCTAAAATTATAGTTTCACTATTCTTACAAAAATCTTTTAAAATTCTAGAACCATAACTTTTTCCTCTTAACCTAGGAGATATGGCTAAATGTTCAATGTATTTACAGTTATCTAAATTCCAATATAATAATATTCCAACTAATTCATTGTTTTCATAAACAGCCGTGAAATTATATTTATCATCTTTTAAGACATCTATTTGATTTTTTATAATTCTTTGCTCAAATATAGGAAAACTTACTTTATATATACTCATTACATCATCAAAATAATTATTATCATTAGAATTTATTCTTACAAACTTCATTTCTATTTCCTCCTAAAATTTTATCATGTGTTAAAACAGTCTAAATTCACTGAAATTACTGTTTGATTTATATAAAAATTACACCGCAGTATCCACATATCTCCATTATTTGACTTTCAAAATAAAACACAAAAACATCCCAAAATTCAAATTAGCAATGGGATGTTCTATTAAATTATTTTAATGTTAATACTATTCCAGATACAAAAGTATAATTATAAATATTTTATAAAACAATATTGACTCAAGTCTATCCCATCTATTGCTATAGTTTTGATGAGCTTGAAACCAAAATGTTTTTTAATATTTTCAAATAAACAAATACTTGTCTATAGCTTCGTTTCCATGAGGTAAAATTTACCTTTTCTCCAATTTGTCTCTCCTACTTTAATATAACCTTGTTTATAATATAATTTTAAAGCAAATGGATTTAGTGAAAAAGCATCCAGTCGTATTGTTTCTACTCCTGTACTTTTTAAGCTTCCTTCAATATGTTTTAAAGTTAATGCTCCTATACCTTGATTTTGAAATTTAGGGTTTACGCACATCCTGTGAATTACTTTATACGTTACATTGGGATATCTCCAATTTCCATTAATGTATTGTTCATCACAATCACTATTTATAACATACACACAAACAATCTCACTATCAATGGTTCCAATATAAAGTTGTTTCTGTTTAATATCGTTTTGAAGAATATATTTATCTGGATATAATTCATCCCACTGCAAAATATTATGTTTATTCATTTCTTCAATTGCAGCAGAAAATATACTGAATATTTCTTGTAAATTTTTTTCTTCTGCAACATTAAATTCTATCCTTTTCAATTGTTTTTCTCCTTTTCAAATTATATATAATTTATACTTCTCAATTAATGATACTTCTTACTATTTATGTTATAGTTAATTATAACATACTTGATCAATATTATAATAATTTCCAAACATAATATATATTAAGTTTTACAATATATACTAAAGCACAAAAACACCACATAATTCAACTTTGAATAATGCAGTGTTCCAATAATTTATTGTTTTTTTCAGTTTTGCCATTAAATAAGAATTATCATTGTATAACCATGATTGTGTTAACTTAACTTTTTGTTGTAGTAGCTTACAACTCGTCCAACTAATAAGGCTGAGGCAATTGTTCCTTCACGGACACCATTTAATTCATGAAACATATATGCAGATGCAATAACACTAATAATAATTAATGCACTATCAAAGTATACTTTTGTTTTGCCGAAATCCTTACGTGTCTTTTGGGAAATGGCCTTCACTAAACCTTCGCCAGCAAGCATTACAACATTAGCTTTTACTTCTAGAAAAACACCTAATGCTATCACAAATATACTCACAATACAAACGAACCATTGCACAAAGTAACTATTAATTTGCATGCCAGATAAAAGATGTAATACAAAATCTGTAAAATATCCAAAGAGAAATCCTGCGGCAAGCTGCAATAACTGGAAAAGCTGATACTCTCGTCGTAAAATTACAATTTGCAAAGCTACAAAAAACATTTGCAATACAATAGTAATTTCACCCATAGACCATGGTAGTCCTAAACTTAATACTAAGGGTATACTTGAAATAGGAGTTGTCCCCAGTCTGGCTTTTGTTGATAAGGCAGTTCCAACTGCTATAATGAATAGCCCAACTAGTAGTAGCAAATAACGTTTTATATATTCTTTAATTGGTTCCTCATTTTTCATCTTACTAACACTATTCTTTCCACTCTAAAATTCCCCCTAATGAATTATATTGCAGTTTTATCACCAATCATTTCCTAGAGTACTTAAAATAGATGCCTTTATAATAAGCAATATAATAAGATTAATAGTTTCCACTCTTATTTATATATTGTTATACCTAATATAAATAATCTTTACTTCACATAATCTTATCATTTTGACTTATTTAATAATAATTATATCACATTCATATGACAATAAATGTAGTATTTATAACTAAATGCAAAATAAAAGCACCTCAAAATTCAAACTAATATTGAAGTGCTTTGATAAATTGTAGCATAGAACTATAAGTTTTTCTGAAAATCCTTATACAATAAACTTGGTTGAATTCCTTTATTATTTTGATATTTACCACTAGAGTATTTATCATACTCTCCCTCTATAGAGTGATAGTATATTTGACAAATTTCAACATCTGCATATATTTTTATAGGCTGAATACAATGAATTTCTAATGTCCAAAATCCGCTAAAACCAACATCACCAAAACCCGCTGTTACATGTATAAACAAACCAAGCCTTCCTATTGAAGATCTTCCTTCAAGCATTGGAACATAGTTGTCTGTTTTTGTGTATTCTTTAGTCCTTCCAAGATATAATTTATTTGGCTGTAAAATTATACCTTCAGATGGTATGATAATGTTTCTAAACTTATTTTCTTTTTTCATATCCAAAGTACATTCTTCATATACAAGCAATTCGTTATGTAGCTTTAAGTTATAACTATTAGGATTTAATTGCTTTTCGTTAAAAGGTTCTATTATAATATCCTTTCCTATTTTTTCTTTAATCTGCTTTCCTGATAATATCATTATGTTACCTCCTATATAGTTTTACTGAAGTTCGTTATTGCATAATAAATTACATTTGTTATTTAATCTATATAAAACTATACCATAATATCCGTATATTTTAGTTAAAATAATTTACTTTTAACTAAAAATTTAAGACTAAATATCTAAACAATTATTTTTATTGATACTATCAATATTTTTCATTACTGGTTTTACAGCAAATATGAAACGTAAAAATTTGATACGCTTTATTATTTCGTATAAAAGGAAACATAATACAAAGGTTATAGTCACAATTATCACATATTTAAGTTCCGCATTTATAGTAAGCTTGATAACAAAGAAACCAACTATAGTATTTATCAACATATGAATTACATATATAGGAAATGAAGCCTTAGAAAGATATTCTAAAACCTGTGCATTCTTATTCATATAACTATTTCCTAAACCAAGCAGTGCAAATACAGGAACAAGTTTAGTAGCTCTATCCATTAACCCATAAATAATCCACATTTCAGACCATGGTTCAAATCTATTTTCAATTGTAAGTCTTATATAAATAAGAACAATACTAAGCAAAAGGTATATCCATTTATCCCTGTTGATAGCTTTTTGATACCTTTCATCAGTTGCTATTAAAAATCCAATAAAAAATATTACATAGTAAGCTAAAGGGTTCTTATCACCAAGAATGTCAACAATTGAAGCAATTGCAAAAGGTACTATTGTGAAAATAAGCATTAATGGCTTTTCAAAGAAACTTGCAAGATTTGATATGAAATTATTAGATTTTTTGTCGCTAAGCTTTATAAAAATAGGCATTCCAACTAAGGAAAATGCAAAAAGAAAAATTATAAACCATAAGTGCGCAGGAGTAAATCCTCCATTTAAACCTACAAAATCCCCTGGATTTTTCGTAAAAAAATCAATAAAATGATTAATGAAGGTACTATTCTTATTTTTGGATATTAAGTATATGTATGTCATTATAGGATTTAACATGATGCATCCAAATATAGCTGGAATAAGAAGCTTTTTCACACGCTCGTTTATGAATTGTTTTGATGTACGCGATTGTATTGAAAAATAGACTGACATACCTGCAATCACAAAAAGCATGGGCATATGAAATCTATCAATAATACTATCTAATATATTAAAGCTCCGTACATTAATTGTATCTTTTATATATACAATTGACCGGCTGCATATTAAATATTAGCAGTGAGTGAAATGGAATAACCATTAATACTCCTATTGTCCTCAGCCAATCAATGTCATACCTTCTTGTTGTTTTTCTCATATTTAACCTCTTCCTTTACTTACCTATAAAACTCTACTATCCCAATTTTAATGTCAGGGGACAGTACTTGTCCCACACTTCATTAATTATTTGTGCAAAAAGCTTTCAAACTCTGCATCAACCCGTGCACACTCCATATTGTTAAACTTTTCAATTTCACATTGTATGTTCTTAAATTCATTATTAAATATTGAAATATATTTTAACTCTAGTATATTTTTAATACTCTCAGGCAACTCCTTAATTTTATTATTATGAATTCCCATATACCATAGATTTGTTAACTTACCAATATCCCTAGGGATTTTTTCTATTTTATTAAAGGCAGCAAATAACACCCATAACTTCTTTAACTCACATATCTCATCTGGCAAAGTTGTTATTTCATTGTTACTTATTTCCAATATCCTTAGATTTTTAAGATTACCAATCGCCTTAGGTATCACTGATATAGCTGTATTTTGTATCTTTAACTCATTTAACTTAGGTAAATAAAAGATACTTGAAGGAATACTAGTTATTTTTCTTCCAGCTATATTTAAAGCTTCTAAATTCGTTAAACTTCCTATAAACTCTGGAATTTCAACTATGGTATCATCCTCTATAGAAAGTACTTGTAATTTCTCAAAAGCAGCAATTTCTTCTGGTAACCTACTTAGATTCCTATGGTTTAAACTTAAATAGGTTGATTCCTTATTTTGAAGTAACTGCTCTATAGTTTTACTTTTTTCTTCTTTCCACTGTAAATCACAAATATTCTTTAGAAACTCCTGTTTTTCTTCTTTTGATACATAAAGCCAACATATTTTCTCATGAGTAACACTAACAAACCATTCATTATTATTTTCATCAATGAAGCTTAAATCCGCGGGGAACTTTGGAAGATTCCACTGATAAAGGGAGTCAACTGAATTTTGTAATATTCTAATTGATGCTTTACTGCATTGAAAATAATATATTAGCGAGCAACTGCCATAGCTTCCCGTACCAGGCCAATTATTATGTTTAATTTTCTTTATTAAGTAAGGTTCTAACTGTGCTAAAATTTTAAAGCAACTTTCCTTAATCTCACAATAACTTAAATCGAGTACAAGTACAAACTGTGAACTTCTTTTTCCTGCATATTCAATTAGCTTTTTATAGCTCTCTCCTACAGGTTCCTGTAGTATTGAAATCATTTTTTACCCCATCCTTTCAATGTTGTGTGAGTTTGTATAATTTGGATAAAAGCCTTTACACCCATTACTGATTTTGTTAACTGCATAGAATTATCGTCCTTTTTTTCCAGTTAGACTTATTATATCCATCCTTAATATTGCAATATTATCATACACATTATCATTTCTTAAAGTCTTTTCTTTAATTATAGAAGGTACATTTTCCAAATGATTTAAAATAACTTCCATCCCATACTTCTTTTCTTCAATATTTTCAACAAAAGAAATTTTACCATTAATAACAATTGAGCGATATTCATGCCCACATTCGCCCATTATGTAACCTCCCTCATCTATTATTGTAGCACAAACATTAGGATTATAAGAAATAAAGTCTATCTTTAAACCTCTAAGCCCTGTATGCAAAAATAAAACATTTTGACTTTTATCATAACCATAACTTAAACTTACTATATAAGGTTCATTATCTCGACACATTGATATTACTATATATTTCCCTTGTGATAATATTTCATTTAATTCATTTTCATCATTTATTTGTCTATCTTGTCTTCTCATGTGATATTTTTTCAATATACTTTACCTCCAAACCTATTCTGATTTAACCTATGTAAAATTCATAAATATTATAATAATTTTCAAATATATTATGCATTATAATATACATAATATATTTGTGCTGCAACGCAAAAACACCACATAATTCAACTTTGAATAATGCAGTGTTCAAGTAAATTGTTCGTTTTTCTAGTCATTATGTTAAATTAAGAAGAAATTGATGCAATTCAAAATCAAATCTTTTAACTTATAGAAAATACTAATACGACTGGTCATGAATTATAAAATTAAATTATGATATATGCTCATTTTTCATAGTAATCTTTTCTAATCAACGCATACCATGACTCGTCACATATTCCCTGATTATTTATACCAGCTTCCCTTAGTGTCCCCTCATACTTCAAACCACACTTTTCCATTACTTTGCCAGAATAAAGATTGCGTGGATCATGTCTAGCTTCTATACGGTTAACCCTTACTTCATCCATTAGATATTTTATTATTGCAGAAAAAGCCTCAGAAGTTATCCCTTTATTTCACCAGGGCTTACCTATACAATAATAAACATGAACAGATTCTACATTCTCATTGTACCTAGTCACTCCAATTTGACCAATAACTTGATGGATTTCTTTAAGTTCAATTCCCCAGGCATAAGTACTCATTTTTTCATATTCATCGATAAGTGACCTAATATGTTTTATTGAATCATTTATCTCTTTATGTGCAGACCACATAAAATACTTTGTAACATCTTCATCACTTGCCCAGTTATTAAACATATCTCGAGCATCACTAATTTCAAATCGACGTAATATAAGTCGTTCCGTTTCTATCGTTTGTGTTCCCAAGTGGTTCATTAACATTCCACCCCCCAAATATAAATTTATTCACATTTTTTACAACTGTGACTTAATTAATATCAAAATTATATCACATTTTCTATATATTTTTATGAATATATATAATATAAGCATTTTTACTATTATTTAAACAACATAATTTAATTCTTGACAGGGGTAATTAAAAACTGTAATAAGTTTTCCTTCAGTAAATCCTATACTATCATATAATTTTCGTGCAGCTATACCTTTTACATCGCCTTTACGATAAGTTATCACTTTTAACTTTGTACCTTTTGGGATCAAATTAAACATATGGTGTATTAAATTTGTCGCAATTCCTTTCTTTCGATAGCTTGGATGAATTGCAAGAAATGCTAATTCATAATTCTTCCTTGAAAATATTAGTTCTCCTACTAATTTTCCTTTATCATCTTTTGCAATTAATGCTTCTTGATTCAAAATACTTTGGTGCAACACATTTCTATATTCGCCTAAATCTAATCCTGGAAAACTTTCTTTAACAAGTTCTAAAAGACTTATCCAACTCTCAAAATCACAGTTTTTTGCGTAATCTATTTTCACAACATTCACCTCTCTTTTAATATTTAATTCTTTTATTTTACCATAAATACTGTATTAATTAATTTTCAACGAATCATGACTTGCTTCACAACCGCCTATGAAAACAAATATTTAATATATTTTCATAGCAAAGACCATTGTTCATATTTTCAATATCAAAGATTAGTCCACATTATTTTCAGAAAAAGTATATATCCTAAATTTAAAATAGATACAAATAGTATTTTAATAAATTGTTCGTATTTTTAGTTGTTACGTCAAATATGAATATTATTTATCAATCAAATACCTTTTGAAAATTCATTATTAGCAATATTACGTATTCGATTCATAGTTTTATAGAAAATAATTGGTTCTTCAATATGAGGTGCATGCGAAGAACGCTTAAACCAAATCAACTCTTTTAGTGGAGCCTCTAATTGATTATAATATTTAACTACTAATTCAAAAGTAGACACATAATCATATTGTCCAGTTAGAAAAAATACTGGTATCTTGATTTGTGGAATTTGATTAAGCAAATCTACATTGTCAGACCATCCCCATAGACTTTCAGCTGAAAAATTAAGTCCTTTTCTATAAATTACTTTATTTAATGGAAAAATTTTATTTGAGATTATATAATTAAATATCATATAAAAATTAATTTTTATATGGTTACCTTTTCCAAGTTTATACAACCACTGTCTTTCAGTATGTATTCCATTTCTTCCATTGCAATATAAACCATCTTCCATTTTTGCTATTGTTGTTAATTCTTCTATTGCTTGATTATTCTTATGTTTTCGAGCCATTTTAAGTGTATAATTATACGAAATTTCCTCGTTCAATCTACCATTTACAACTTGTCCTATTCCGATATAGGCATAAAAATTATCAGGATATCTGTCTACTGTACTTATTCCTAAGAAAGACCCCCATGAATGGCCTACTAAAAAAATTTTATCCTTATTAAATTCCTTCTTCAAATATTCCACTAATTCATTTGTATCAGCTAACAGTTGTTTAACATTTATTGATTCTTTAGTAACTTCATTTGTATATGAATTTCCCGCACCACGTTGGTCCCAGTTAACAATGGTAAATATTTTTTCAAGTTGAAAATCATAATATCTGCGTACTGCTCCTGGTCCTCCATGCAAAAAAAGCATTATAGGATTGGAAATATTTCTACCTCTAATAGAAATCCATTGACCTACTCCACCTAACTGAATTATTTTAGTTATATTAACGTTTTTATTGAGTTTCTGTAGACCTAAATATTTTAACATCTCAATACCTCTCAATATTTTTAGTCTTGATATATATAATTAAGTAAAATTAATGTTAGTTTATAATATCTTACAATTGTTATTTAGCTTATATGGAAATTATAACATATTATCTAAATTCACTTATTAATTTATAAAAAGCATGAAGGTTTTTAACACTGCATTATTGGATTTTCAAAGACCATCATTCTTATTTCCAATTTAAAAAGTTACGTCACAATTTTTTCAAAATGTGAACCAAATTATATTTTGTTTTTAATACTTTCTACCATAGGTTTAAAGTTTAAGAACTCAGTATTATCGCCTTTTAATATACATTCATTTTTACAAGGACATTTTTCACAACCAATATTATCTGATGTTTCAATGAAATCACACATTTTTACAAATGTATTAAAAAGCAATTCTAAAGTTTCTTTATCATCCATATAAATCTTCTCCCTTACATTTAATTTTGTAATATTTTCATAATACCTAACTATCATGGATTTAAAATAACTAGACATTAGTTTTTGTTATACGACGTAAAAACACCGCAAAATTCAAATTTCAATAATGCAGTGTTTTAGTAAATCCTTCGCCTTTTCAGTTGTTACGTTAAATAAAAGTACAATGCTGTGACTAAAATTATGATGTTACAAGTACCCTCTCCCCCTTATGTTACATAAAATGAGTGTACTTGCTAATACAAAATTTATTTTATTAATATTTTAGATTTCTCTTTTCTTTCTTCTATTTTACTTTTCATACGTGTACTTACAAATTCCATACAAGAAGGAAAATGTTGTTGTATAGCTTTTATCTCGATTTCTGTTAGACCTCCTTTATTCGCTACTTCATACGAAATCATTTTGGGGTCTTTTCTTGAATGCAAAATATAATCAATTGTCCCTCTTAATGATTCATAAAACACTTCTTTTTCATCAAGGTTTTCAATATTAAAATATTCACTAAAATAATCTAATATTGAGCAAAATAAACCTGGTGAACAGGTAGTTAGAGTGCCTATTCTATCGAAATCCTCATCATTTTTCACATGATACAATTTTGTTACAGGACTTAAAAGTTTACAAAAATCATTTAATTCTGCTTCTGTTACTTCATCATTGCCATCAAACAAACTAACACCTTCACAAATTTGCCAATTTACATTTGGAAGTAATCTAATGACCTTTAGTCCACTAAACTTGGCATTTAACACCGCTAAAGATAGTCCATTAGCACATGAAACAAGAATGGAATTTGTTCGCTTTAATTCCTCAATAAAATTTAAATCCAAATTAATTAAGACATCTACTGAAATTATACAAAAAAGAATTGTTCTTTCTTTTATCAACTCATATAAACTATCCTTTTTTTAAGATTACTATAAATTTTATTTAAATCATTTATTTTAGACTCTGTTCGGTTAAATATTGAAATTTCTATATCTGATACTCTGCTTAAACCTGTAAGCAATGACTTTGCTAAATGACCTGCTCCATAAATGGATATATTAATCATTTGTATCACTAATCATATAATAAATTTTGTAATTTTTTTACTAATAT
Organism: Clostridium sp. JS66; assembly: GCF_033561535.1. NCBI lineage: Bacteria > Bacillati > Bacillota > Clostridia > Eubacteriales > Clostridiaceae > Clostridium > Clostridium sp. JS66. The sequence goes on from NZ_CP131467.1 coordinate 3,988,340, forward strand.
GACGTATACCACTACAATAACTGTGATTTAATTAATATCAAAATTATACCACATCTTCTACATATTTTCAGGATTATATAAAAAGCTTAAGCATTTTTACTATTATTTAAGCAACATAATTTAATTCTTGACAAAGATAATTAAAAACTGTAATAAGTTTTCCTTCAGTAATTCTTGAGAATTATATTTTCTATCTCCACATAACGCTTGTATGCAAATCTGAAAATAAAATTGATTTATCCAAGTTAGGGTTCCTTTCAAAATGCATATCAGTCCATTTCCATATAACACTTTTATAATCAAACAGTATATCGCTTTTAGCATCTCCATACTCTTTTGCAGGAAATTCTATACTAGGTGTTATTAAGCAATTTATTTGCTTAATAACAGGTTCAAAAAAAGTAAATTATAATAGCCTTTCTTTTTACGTCAGATTAAATAATCTGACACAAAAAGAATAAGATTATTTAATCTGACTATAATTTAAAAATATAAAAAAATTTTATAGGACTGAAAAAAAGTGATAGAAATAATAAAGATGCCTTACGGCATAAGAAAATATAATAAGCTTAATAAGTATAATAGGTTTCCCATAAAATATGGATGCGAAGCATGCGGATATGAAGGAAAACTATATAGACATGGATTCTACTATAGAAATTTGATTACATTTAACAAAGCTTATAGAGTAGTTATCATTAGATATAGGTGCAAATCATGCCATAAGACGTACTCTCTTATTCCAAGTTTCATAATACCTTATAGACAATACACCTATCATGTTATATTAACTTGCCTTATTATTATGTTTAAATTTAATTACTCATTTAGCAAAATTATTAAGTTTGTTAACTCTATAAATTGTATGTTATCCATAAACAAAACTCATTTATCATTTTGGAAAAGCAGACTAATAACTTCTTTAACGGCTATTCGCCTATTTTTTGCACAACTTAAAATATTTTGCCCTGATACCAAAAATGTTTTTCCATCCAATTTACTTACAATGATTACTGATTTTTCACGTTTAAGATATGATTTTAATTTAAGATTTTTCTTAGATATGCCTAAATATTTTTTCTGTAAACCTTAATTACAGAAGCTTTAGTTTTTTTGCCCTTTATCAAATTAAACACTTCTTATTTTTTTAATGCTTATTTACTTAAAACTTGTCTCAACTTTTAAATTTTATTTTGAAGTTCTTATATTTTTCCACACAACTTTTAACGGTTAAGGCTGATTATTGAGGTACATAATTAAAAATGAAAATAAACTCAAAGTTGAAGGAGGCATTTAATTATGATATCTCATGAATTAAGCCAAAAAATAGCTCTGTTTAGATACTCTCTAATTGCACCTATAATCACTAATACTTTTACTCAATCTTCTGTTAAAGAATATTTATCAGAAATTGCTGCTAAATCTTATACTATGCCTAACGGCGGAAGAAAAGAGTATTCTCCGGCTACAATTAAAGGTTGGTTAACCTTATATAGGAAACATGGTATAGACGGTTTATATCCTAAAACAAGAGATGACAAAGGTTGTTCAAGAAAAATTTCGCAAGAAACAAAGCAGTTCATTATAAACTGCAAAATTAATTCCCCCAAAAAAACTGCTAAACATATATATCATGAAGTTATTGCCAAAGGATTTGAAAATGAAAACAATATATCTCTTTCTACAATAACTAGATTCATAAAACAGGCTAATATAGCACCTCAAAAGCTGGCGCCTCAAGATAGAAGAGCCTTTGAATTTGAATATGCGAATGAATGTTGGCAGTCTGATGTATCTGTTGGACCTTATCTCACTATTCAAGGCAGAAAATATAAAACTTATATTATAGCTTTCCTTGATGATGCTAGTAGGCTTATTGTTGGATGTAAAGTATTTTTTAAAGATGATTTATTGTCTCTTATGGCTGTTTTTAAAGATGCGGTAGCATCTAAAGGTATTCCTAAAAAAGTTTTTGTTGATAACGGAAAGATATATAAAAGTGAACAGTTTCAACTTATATGTGCTTCACTTGGGTCTATTTTAAGCTTTGCTAGGCCATATTCTCCTCAATCGAAAGGTAAAATTGAAAGGTGGTTTCAAACAATGCAAAAACAATGGATGAATTCAATAAACTGGGGTGATTTTAAGTCAATAGACATTTTGAATGAATCTCTATTGACTTATGTTAATCACTATAACAAAACCTTTCATTCATCAATAAATTCTACACCCTTTGATAAATATATGAATAATATTGAAAATTTAAGGTTTGTTTCCTCTAAAAGTGAACTTGATCATTTATTTTTATATAAAGTTCAACGTACTGTTAAAAATGACTCCACAGTATCCATAGGAACTAAATTATTTGAAGTTCCATTAAAGTATGTAAGAGAAAAAATAAATATTCGTTATGATCCTACTTCACTTGATAAAGCATACATCTTCTCTGAAGATGCTAAGCTTACAGATACTATTTTCCCACTAAAAAAAATTGATAACTCAAAGGTTAGAAGATCTAATAATGATTCTGTTGATTTTTCTGCCTTTAAAGCTAACTAACCGGAGGTTGATATTATGTATAAAACTTTTTATGGGTTAACCTTTGACCCATTTGATAAAAATATTGATTTAACACACAGCTTTAAATTCCAAGACTTTAATCACGCATTAAGCAGATTAGAATTTTTAAAATCTGTTTTGGGCATTGGTGTACTTACTGGTGAACCCGGAGTAGGTAAGTCTTTCCTACTCCGTTATTTTGTAAATTCACTCAACCCCAATTTATATAAATGTATATATATTCCTATTTCGACCTTAACGGTCATGGATTTTTACAGAGCTCTTTGTGATGGTCTTAGAATAATTCCTGCCTGTAAAAAAGTTACTATGTTTAAACAAATACAGGAAGCTATATACACTTATAGTCATAGTAAAAATATAACCCCAGTCATTATATTAGATGAATGTCAGTTTTTAAGCAATTCCATCCTTGATGATTTAAGAATTATATTTAACTTTAATATGGATTCAAAGAATTATGCTATGCTAATTCTTTCAGGTCAACCTAACTTTTTACTTCAACTCAGCAGACAAATTCATGAAGCGCTGCGCCAGCGAATTTTAATGAATTATTGCTTACGAGGGCTAACGCCAGAAGAATGTAAACCCTACATAATTTCAATGCTTAAAGCCGCAGGCTGCATAGAACCTATTTTTACTGATGATGCATTTGAACTTATGTATTCAACCACAAATGGCTCTATAAGACCTTTAAATTCTCTAACGAGAATGTGTCTTATTTCTGGTGCTAATCAAAAACTTTCCTCTATTAATGCTGAAATAGTTTATAAAGCTCAAAGCGAAATTGACCTTACAATTTAATTTTAAACACTGCTTACTTGGCAGTGTTTTTTTATACCTATATTAATTGTCTAATTTTCATATTTTATACATTGTGGATATTGTGAAGAAAGGTTGATTTAATTTGACTTTTTACATATTTTTTTCTATCGTAAGATTATTTAATCTGCATTTTTACCATATTATTACTTAATTTAGGTTGAAATAATTTGACTTTGAATAGCTTAAATAATTTGACGCGTAACAACTAGGAATTGAACTTTGCAATCTGTTATCTAAATCATGAAACATATCAATAATGGCTTCAGCAGACATATCCATATAAGTCTCAATGTTTTAGGGGGTAGCCACAAGAAAAAGCCCTCTTTTACTAAACGGAGGGTTCATTTTGTTTTCTATCATCTGAATCCATAGATACTCTGGTTTGAACCTATTTAAAGAATTTGACTCTTTTATATAGCTCGGCAGCCTAATCAAATCCCGCTCTCTGATAAACTCATCTATTATTTTCTTTGCATTTCCACGATAATCAAGCAAACGATAATAGGGTTCACTTCCTACTGCTTTTAATTTTTCTGTTAGCACATCCATCTGTTCAATATTGCTTCTTAATAGAAATACTGAATTATCTTTGGGGATATTGCTTCTTGAAACTGCTTCCGAGAGAGCCAATAAATAATCAAAATCACCTTTTCTATGAACAAATTCATCATGGAATTTTCTGTCACCAAACCATGAAAAATTTACTTTAGTTACTCCAATATTTTTCAAATTTTCTACCCACCCATCAAGTTCAATACCCTCTCTTATCTTTGTTCCATTTAAATTTACAAAACCTGCATATTGGTCAGATAACTGTTGATTAACTTTAATTTGTTCTGATAAGTTTCCATACTCAGCACAATTATATACGCATAATTGTGGTTGAAATCCATATTTCTTATCAATTTCTTTGAATTTCAGTGCTAATTTTTTTAAATGCTCAAAATCAATTTTGGGAATTTTGTTATCACCAAAGCAGAGTAAACAATGACTGCATTTACAATGACAATCTGCTACATACTCATTAATAGTAAAATGGTCATCCTGTAATTCTATAAACAAACTAATCCCTGCCTTCGTTAAATAAATTAATCGTCTGTTAATAATAAGACCACAATAAATTACTAGTTTGGCTTTATTAATAGTAATTATATCATAACTTTTACAAACAAAAGCCGATTATGTTTCCACTAAAAACACAAATCATTTACTTCTTCACACTGTATTATTCAATTTTCAAAGGCCATCGTTCATATTTTCATTTCAAATAGAGCAAATTCGCCTCTATCAGGTAATAAGGTTTTGCCAACTAATTCAAACCCTAAACTTTCATATAAATTACACAACTTTTTCTTATTCCATCCTGTATCTAATCTTAAATATCCAATATTTCTTTTTCTGCATTCCTCTATAGCAAATTCAACCATTTTCCGTGATAATCCCATTCCTGAATATTTTCTTCTAACACATAACTTATGAATATATCCTGCTTCGTTCTCTTTTGCTTGGGGCCAAAACAAAGTATCCTTCCATTGTAATATCATGCAGCAAACATTATCATCTGAAACTTGTCCTATACAAAAGTCATCTTCATTGTTACCGATCATTAATTTTTCTCTTGCAAGGTACTCGTCTTTCCAAACATTTAACCCAACTGAACGTCCCCATTTTGTTACTTCTTTCATTATATTAATAGCAGTTTCAACGTCTCCCCTCAATACTTTAAAGTTATTTACCATACTTTTACCCCCTAAATAAAACTTATTATCTGAAGTTTTATTGATTAAGTCGTAATATCCTACAACTAAGATTTAATTATTATGAAAATTATACCATGTGATTCACATATTTTCATATTCCTAGAGGTAATTTTACATTTTTATCATTCATAAACTGGCTAAATTGCTAATTTTAACAAAAGATTTTGTGTCAATTTATTTTTCACTTTAAATTTTTTTATGAATTATGTTAATATCTATATTATAAAAAAGTAAGTACATCACTGCATAAAAGAGCAATGATGTACCTATTTTTACACTACTTTCATTTTACTATTGTACTAACTTGTTCATTATTATATACATACCAGTTTGCTTGTTTACTTTTACTATTTGACTTCATAAAATCGTCAAATTCTTTTTTTGTAACTATTTTATTGCCAATGTAGTATGTCTCTGATATATTTCCATTTTCTTGGTTGGAGACTTCTGATGCTATTTGAATTTCATCGCTACCATTTTCATTAAATTTAAGCTTTGCAAAAGTATTATCAAAAGCACCACCTGATTCTAGAAAAGTACCATCGCTTTTTAAATCTTCTAATGCTCTTAAAACTCGATGATATCCATATACTTTGCCATTCATATAGTGAAGTATTTCGTATGCTTCTGGTGCATTAGTTGATGATAATTCTAAAATAACTTCTGGTATATTATCACCATCCATATCAAGTACTGTAAAATGTGTTATACTTTGTTTATTATTAATAAAATTGTTATCATTTAAAAAATCATTTAAGCTTCTACTTTTGCTATCATCTGTACTAAAAAACATTGCTCCATTTTGTAACACTGCACTATAAGCTAATATTGCCGAACTGCTATTGCTTATTAGTGATCCCAGTAGGTTATCTGATATAGAGCCTATACCACCATAAACCAAAACATTCGAATATTTCATGCTGTCAACGAATTGTTTTTGAAGCTTATTGTTATTACTATTAACTAAAAGAATCGGTGCATTTTTAGCTGCTGCATATGCTGTTCCTGCTAAAGCGTCTGCAAATTTACCATCTGTGTTGTCTTCTCCACCATACGCAAATGCAACAGTGTCACTTTGTAATTTAAATTGATTCATTATATTTAAATTTGTTTCATATCTGTCTTCACCAGTTAAATTAACTATATTTTCTTTAGAAACACCAGCAATACTTGCTATATTATCTCTGTTAGTTTGAGATATAACACCATTCCCACCCACAAAGTAAATTTTTGAAGGTTTTATTTTTTTCAATTCTTCTGCTGTAGAACTAGAAATACTATTAACATCTGTCATGAGAATTGGATAGCCTTTAGCTGCTGCTATACTGCTTATAGAAATTCCATCTGCATAACCTGCACCACTTACAAAAATTACTGGTGTTCCTTCAGCAACATTCATTTTGTCTAATACAGCTGAATTTGTATCATAGTCACTTTGTCCTGAAATTCTCTCTACATTGCTAAATCCAAAATTTTTAACTGTGCTTTCTACAGCTGAACTAACTCTTTTAGTGTTTCCGATGATATATACATTTTTGTCTTTAGACACACTGTTATTTAAAAAGTCTAATGAAGCTTTACTAAGAGTATTATTTTCTGTAAGCAAAATAGCTGCCCCCATTTTTTTAGCGAAAACACAGCTTGAGATAGCGTCATGATAATCTTCACCGTTTACTATTATTATTGCATTTAATTTATCAAACTGCTTTGCTATATTAACAGATGTTTCATATCTGTCCTGTCCACCTAGTCTTGTTACTCCAGACGCTTTGACCTCAGTAAAAGTAAGAGATGAAATGATTAAAAAGCTTGCTATTATTGCAATTATCTTGATTTTTTTACTTAACACATATATTCCCCCTTATGGTTTACAATGGTAAACTTATTTACTTTTGTATTGTATCATAATATAACAAATATTCAATTCTTGAATAAGTTTATCCAAAAAAACTGATATCGTATTTCTATCAGCTTGTGTTCCATAAAGATTTACACTAAATACTGCTTGATCATCAAATGTTGAAATAGCTAGTTGAAAATATGGACTATACTTAATTGAACCCGTCATATAAGCTTTAGTAATTTCAACTTTTCCAAAAGCAAGCCTTTTTTTATCAAGTATCCCTATATTGGTGAATGCAATAAACGGATTGGCAAATTTCTCTTTTACAATGTTTCTTATCACTTTATATGGTAATATATCAAACAGCTTTTCCAATAGGTTAATGCTCTTAATGCAAGCAATATTTGATTTTTCCTTGTCCATGGTATTTTTTACTTTAATAAGGGTTTGTTCAAATTCTTTACCAATCTCTGAACCTATATTGCAGTTGAGATTAGTAGATAGATTGCAAATACCCTCTGCTTTGCGATTAGGAAGATATTTTCTCATGTCCAAAGCACAAGTTGTGGTAATAACACGACCAAATATTTGAAAAAGTACACGTATGTAAGCTGTGAGGATTACATCGTTCACCGTAGCGCCATGTTTTTTAGCATAAGTTTTAATTTGACAAAAATGCTCTTTTGAAAGCGTGCGAATTTCTATAAAAGGATTGTTAAGATTTCCCTCAAGCTGGAACTTAGCTGGATCAAGCGAAAGCATATCATTTTTACTAAACATTATTTTTAGCTTGTCATGCATCGAAAATACCTTCAATATTTGGCTTATCTTTCTATTACGCATTGATACTGAAGGGTAATATGAATTTTCTTCTATATTTGAGTAAATGTCACTGAGCATATAAAGATACTCCTTAAATCCAGCAGCATCACATATCATATGATTGATTAGAACACAAAGCGTATCATTTTTGTCACCTCGAACAACTGCAATTTTCAGTTGTGGACCATTTAAAGCATCAATTTCTTTACAGATAAATTCATTAACACTTTTATCCGTATTTGATGTTTCTAAAACCTTCACCATATCATCTGCTGTGTATCGTTTATCCTCCCAGTAAGATTTATTTTGGGTTTCATTAAAACTGCTTCTAATTAGTGGAAAAGAATCTGCTGAAAGGTTGACAGCTTGTTTTAAACGTTCTAAATCAAGTTTTTCTCCAAGTACTGCTACAAAATGTAAAGTATGATCATTGATACTTTTAACTTTAAAAATGTGTTGAAACATATCCCACGCTTCAACTTTATAATTTAAAGATTGATTGTTTAGCATTTTACCGCACCCTTCCCTAAACGAATATCAATAATAAATATATAATAATTTTCAAATTTTAATAATTATCTATCAAAATATGTCATTTGATTTTCTTTAATGAAGATGAAATATCTTTATATAATAATGTCTGCATACTATCATCATATATCGCTATATCTGCTTTCATTAACGCTTCTCGGATACATTCAACTAAATTTGATTTATATTTTGTAATATTCGGCAGTGCCTTAATACACTGTCTGGATGTAATTGGTTTTTCATCCAATATATGTTTTAAATAATCATCTATAATTTTATCAATCTTGTTTTCCGTGTCCCATTTAGCATTAACAGATATTAGGGCAATGCCTCTGTTTCTTATATATGAATTCTTATCTTCAATCATTTCAACAAACCTATCAAAAAATTTATAAACCTCATTAGATTTTTCACTTTCAGTTTCTAGCATCTGTAGTGCTTGGTATGCAGCTTTATTATCTTTAGAAAATAATCTTTCAATCAATTCTGTAACACTATACACATTTTCACCTTCTTAAATCAATACTAATAATTACAATACTCAGCTTCCAAAGTTGAATTCTGTATGTTTTAGTTAATTATAACATATTTTTAAAGTATTACGTTGATTTACCATTAAATCTCTTTTGAGCATAAATCATAACAAAAGCAGTCTGTTGTATGGTCGTTTACCATCCCTACTGCTTGCATAAAAGAATAACAGATTGTACTGCCTACAAACTTAAATCCATCTTTTTTTAACTGTTTGCTCATTTTATCACTTAGTTCATTTGAACAGGGAACTTCTTCTATACTCTTCCAAGAATTAATAATGGGCATGTTATCTACAAAATTCCATAGGTAATTAGAAAATGAACCATACTTGTTTTGAATTTCTAAAAATGATTTAGCATTAGTAACAACACTTTCGATTTTTCGTCTATTACGAACAATACCTTTATCTTCCATTAATGACTTCAATTTTTCCTCTGTATATTTAACAATCTTTTCTGCTTCAAAATTATCAAAAGCTTTCTTATAATTTTCTCTTTTTTTTAGAATAGTCCACCAGCTTAATCCTGCTTGTGCTCCTTCTAAACACAACATTTCAAACAACTTTCTATCATCATACACTGGTACTCCCCATTCTTTATCGTGATACTCAATATATAATTTTTCTTCTGTCACCCAAGCACATCTTTTAATCATCTAGAATACCATCCTTTTGCTTTATATTTTAATCTTCATCTACCTTCTTAAATTTCTTGTTAATTTTTTACATTTGAGTCATTTGCTATGAGTACTAAACTGATAATTTTAAATTACTTAAAATATGTTTCAAATCCATTACTAACAATACATGAACCCTTTGGAACTTGAGTTGCTATTAAACACATATTAAGACAATCAACACATGAACCCATTGCATTTATTAAACATAGAAATATTGTGAATCCATTTACCCATCCTAAAAAACTTATAATGAAAGGTAATATAATTGATAACAAAATGAAAGGCATTGCAGAAATAATTAAAAATCTGTTCCTTTCAATTTTTTCAGTAGTGTAAACAAATCCGCAAATACCATTTATTCCCCAATATGTTTTATCTGATTCAAATACATTAGGTATAAAAAAAGCATGAATAAATTCATGTATAGTCATAAATATAAAAATTATAACAACATATACAAGGGTAAATAAATTCACCTTAAAAGTAATACTAAATTCATGCTGACTGAAAAAAAGTTCTTTCAATGGTGGATATAAATAATAGAAAATGCCCATAGAAATAATTCCATTTATAAACATGAAAGGTATTGATAGTAAAGTTGCTGTACCTAAATTAGAAGGTTCTTTTAGTTTTATCCATCCCTCTGATATTAGTTTACTACTTAGTTCTTTATCTGTAGAAGGCATTTTTTTTGAATATTTCATTAATCAGACTCCTTTTTATTAAACATAACTAATTTTTATCTGATGCTATCATCTGTAACACACCCATCACACTCTGAGAAATCGATTTAGAGTGCTTAGGATGTGCTTAAAGGCTTATATTCCCCTGTATAACTTCTTCTAAAAATCACTTTATTCATCAAAAAAATCTTTATGAGAAATATCTACATTATTATGAGCATTTACGCTTATATCAAAATTGCCACTTGCATTTTTCCCTGCAATTTTAATAACATATTTCCCATCTTTAGGAGTAGAAAAACTTATATTTCCTTTATCCTTCAATTCATTTTTTTTAGCTACAATATTATTTTTTGAATCCAAAACTACAATATAAAATTTACCACTATTAATTTTTGTATTATCAACAATATTTATTTCATTACCTTTATTGGATGTAAATTGTATTAAAGACCATTGACCATCAAATTTTTTAAAATCAAAGCTTCTACTGTTTTTAACCATTTTGTCATTTTGACACTCTTCAACGTTTTTTTCAAGAACATTGCTTGATAAATACTGATCCGAATCAATATTATTAAAGCAGCTCCTATACAACACTGTTCCTCCTGCAATTATTATGCTTATTAGCAGAAAGATAATTGAATTTCTTCTTTTTTTCACCTTATAAACCTCCATTTCCAAAATATAAATCTTTCATAATTTAAAAGTAATTTTTGCAAAAAACTTCTATTTTCTTCTTTTAAAAACAGCTGTCACTTCTAATGTTTGTCCGTCACTTCCACCTATTGGAATGCAAGATACTAACTCCCAACCTTCATTTCCAAGTTCATTAAGTTTAAAGTTAAAGTCTTCAATTTCTAATATTGTACTAAAAAAACCTTTAGTTTCAAATTTAATACTTTTATATTCCCATTTGTCCAACTTAATCCCCTCCTTTACTTAAGGACTCTACCCCAATTATTACACTATTCAATAAACATAATTAAATTACTTATAGCATTTATAATATCTATATTTTTGAACTCTGCTATTCCATTTTCAATATCTGATATCTTTTTAAAAGGATTTATATTAAGCATATTTGATCTCCCCCTAATCTTGTATTAACAAATTGCTTAATAAATATTATATCATGATAATATTGAGATTTTTACACTTAATGGTTATACTATACAAAAAAACAGTTCAAAAGTACAAATTTAATACTGAATTGCAAAGCTATTCCTAATGGTATTCCTCACAGGCAAACTCCATCTGATTCTAAGAATTACTTGATTTTTATGTGAAAAAACGCTGCTTTTATCTTATTAATTGATACTTTATCATCCTTATATAATTTGAAGTAAAAAAGTACCTTTAATGCTTATATTTCAAAGCTTTAAAGGCACTTTTTAATAGTTTTTTGCTTCTTCTCTCGTCAGCCAAAAGTGAATGCCTGTAGTAGAATCCATCCATCGGTTCTCATTAAAATCTTTTACTTCTACCCACTCACCTACACGATAAACAAAATTATCATCTACCAAAGACCAAGCTTCCATGTAATTTTCCTTGTAGTCAAAACTTTTTATTGTAAGAACTTTTGCTTTATTGCAGCGGCAAGAAGGTAATGTAGCCGAAGTACGCTTTGCATCTGCTGGTATGAGAAGCTGTACCAAACGATTATTAAAACACTTCTTATATCCAAGAAAAGCTCCCTTCTCTGGACAACGTAAACGAAACCATTTTGTATTTTCATCAGAAATAATACCTTCTAATTTAGCATACTCAAGCACTGCACCATATAAATTTGCATCCTCAATGTTGCAACCTCGCATATCTGCATATCGAAGCGCTGCACATTCTAAATTTGCATGTATAAAATCTGTGTTACGTAAAGTACATTCATCAAACAATACATTACAAACACTACTGTACTCTAGATTTGCCTCATCAAACCTAATTCTATGAAATGCACTTAAAGAGAAATCAATGTTAGATAAATCCCAACCTGTAAAATCCATATCAAAAAGCTCTATCTCTCTTAAAACAAGTCTTTCTTTTGATTTCCTATTTTTTAATATATTCTTAAATTCCTCTTGTGATAATTTATGCATAATATTTCCCTCCTCAATTATAGATGGGCAATTCTATGTACTTCCACTCATTTAAAATACAAATAATCTTTATATTTCAAGTATACTATTGTACCACTCAATTTTCAAAGACCATTGTTTATATTCTTTCATCTGATAATATCAGTAAATCCCATTCATATACCTTAACTCTGAACAACCCACTTTGAATTATTGGATCTTTTTCAGCAATTGTTTTTGCCTCTTCTAAATCCTTAGCTTCGAACATAATCATTCCACCTGATTCATTGGCAAAGCCTCCTCCAACAAAATATCTTTCATCAGCAACACCCTTTAAGTACTCTATGTGATCCTGAAAATCTTTTGAAGTGACTTCTCTTTCACTATTCTTATAATCAATTCTTACAAATAACTTATCACCCTTTTTCATATCAATTACTCCTTTAGCCTCTTTAGAACATTTGTTCGTAATGATAATAGCACATATTTCTACTAATGTAAATAAGCTTTCATTTTTATTTAATATTACAAAAGCGCTGCATAAAAAAGTGTCAATCGCATGATTGACACTTTTGAATATCAAATTTTTAATTATTTCCACTGTCTACTTGATAGAAGGCAGTTCATAATTTAAATACAGTATTTTATTAGTTTTATATTTTGTTATGAAATAACATAGTATATTCTATTTCATTTGTTTCTTCATTAAAATGTTCGTCCAAAACCTTAAAACCATTTTTATGATAAAAATTCACCGCATTTTTGTTTTTCATAAAAACATCTAATTTAAGAAACAAATATTTACACTTACAATAATCTATTAGCTTGTAACCTATGCCTTCCCCTTGATATTCCTTTTTCACAAAAAGTCCTGCTATATAATTTCCTTCTGTAATTCCTATAAATCCTTTTATAACATTATTTTCTTCAAATATATAAATATCAGCTAACGGCAGCATTTGTTTAACCAAATCATAATTATTAATCCAGTACTCCTTTTGTATAAAATCATGTGCCTCTATATTAGTATCAAGCCAAATTTTCATTACTGAATCTAATTTACTTAAATTAAAACTTTTAATCATACTCTTCTCCTTAATTTCTTAGAATATTAAAAATTAGAGCAACATCCACTCATCAAGTTCACCCTTTCTTCTAAATACAATTGTATTTTCCATTCACTAAATTCACTATTTGTATAAATCTAAAAATATAAATTATAATCACATTACCTTATAATTGTTATTTAATTTATATGCAAATTATATCATAGCATCTAAATATATTCATTATATATTAATCACCACTTCTTAATTAGCTGCATATAATATAAAGAAAATATTTTGTGTGGAGAGTTAGAATGGAGCAATCTATAACTGAAATGTATCAAGAATCCCCTTATCTAAATGAATATATCCCTAATTCATTTGAAAATGATTTCAGGCAGCATGGCGGTATGCATGGGGGCATGGGTATGCACGGCGGTATGCATCATGGTTTCCATCATGGTTTTGGTCACAATTTTGGATATCCTGGTTTTAATTTTGTATACCCTATTTATCAATATCCTATTTACCAATACCCTATTTATCAGTATCCTATTTATCAATATCCTATTTATGGATACCCTATTTATGGATATCCTGGTTTTGGTCATGGCTTCCATCATGGATTCCATCATGGTGGTCATGGTGGTCACGGCGGTCATAGATATTATTAATACCAGATACAGCTAAAATACATTTAAGAACATGCCACATCATTTAACCATCAATGATGTGGTCTACTATACTTTTAATTTTTTTATTAACCACGCCATATTTTCACCCAAGTTTTTCATATTTTTCATGCCTTCCTCATCTTTTAAGACATCGCCAATGTCTTTTCCATAGACCATATTCCAATAAGTAGATCCTACCAGTAAAACCTCTTTATTAATAAAAAATGGTTTAAAGTATCTACTGCTGTCATTCCACCGCCACGTCGAACTGCTGCAACAGAAGCACCTACTTTATACTTAATTAGTCCATGATTAACTGAAATAATAACACCTGATCGTTCGAGAAAAGCTTTCATTTTAGATGATATATCAGCTGAATAAACTGGTGATCCCAAAATAATTCCATCTGCTTCAATCATTTTCTTAAAACATTCATTAAATGTATCTTTCTCAATCACACATTTTCCCTTTCCACTGCAAGCAAAACATCCTTTACAACCTTGAATTTCTTTATCAAATAACTGTATCAACTCTGTTTCTATTCCTCGTTTTTCTAATTCTTTAAATACTGTTTGAATTAATATTGCTGTATTTCCATTTTTGCGTGCACTACCACTTATTCCTATAACTTTCATACAAAACCCTCCTTCAGACTTTGTAATTATATACCTTAGACCTAACTCTAATGCAAGAATTATAAATAAAAAAGTAACTAAAATGAAAAAGTAAATTCTTGTTTGCAATAGTAATTTCATCTCTGATGATTTTAGTCCTACAAAACCATACTTTCTCTAAAATCAAAAATTTAACTTTTCATTTAACGTTACTTTTAAATTATAATATTAATATAAAATTGTTTATATAATCTAGCTTTTAAGGAGGTACTCATATTTAAATGAAAAATCAGTTCAATATCAGGGAAGTTTCCAAATTAACAGGTTTAAGTGAACACACACTACGATTTTATGAAAAACAGCTCTTAATAAAAAATATTTCTCGTGATAAAAATGGTTATAGGATTTATTCTGATTTTGACATAGAATGGATAAATTTTTTAATAAAAGTAAAAAATACAGGCATGCCTTTAAAGGATTTGCAATGTTATGCAGACCTCATGTCACAGGGTGATTCAACCATATTTGAAAGAGAAAAGATGCTTATAGAACATAGAAAAAGAGTAGAAATTCAAATTGAAGATTTAAAAACAATCTTGGACAGAATTGATAAAAAATTAGATCGATATCATCTACTAATGCAACAGTTATAAATAAAAAGTACTCTTAATACTTGTATATCAAAGCTTTAGGAGTACTTTATTCTGTACATTTATAACAATTAACTTAAAATTGCTGTTTTCATTTTAGTCATAAGTTTTACATGACATGAAGATCCAAAAATTCTAAAGTCATATTGTTCTCATAAATTTTTCTTATATAAAATCTGGCTGTTAAATCACTGAGTTCACCATTTAAGGGAACGCAGTCATAATGCAACATTCCTATAATATTTTTATCTTTAAAGTCCCAGTCACGGCTTACTTCAATACTATTTATTATTTTATTCTTTTCTTTGTTATCAAGGATAGAAGTAATTTTATAGTCCTCAGGACCAAACATTTCTTTTATTTCTTCGTGAGTATAACCAACAACACCATAGCCATATATAGCTTGTTCTAATAGATTAGGTGTCCATTCAACTTCCAAATTATCAGAAAGAAACATAGAAAGTGCTTCCTCATATTTCTGAGCAGCTAAAAGTTCATTCCACTCAATAACCAGGTTTTTAATTTCTTCGTCACTTGCATCAATGGGTAATGTCTTCATTTTAGAGCTCTCCTCTCAAAATATAAAAACCTTCGCGTAAAATTTACTATTTATAACTCTTAACCAAAAAATGAAATTTAATAATCACTTTTTATTTGGTTTTCTTTTAATAAATAACAATTTTTCCATGTCTACAAATAAGGACGTATCTGTTAATTCAAACATCATCCATTTTCCATCATGGTAAGTCTTTGATTCATCATAGATTTTTTGCACTTCAATAGAATAACTTTGTTTATCTTCCTCAAATTTTGCTCGTTCATTTTTTCCAAAAATAATCATAAAACCAACGCAATTCTCTTTTGCATATAATGCACAAAGTGTTTTTCCACCTCTACGATATTTATACTCGTATTCCCATGCTTTACCTCCATTGTTCCATAAATGTTCCATGTCATATTTTTCTTCAATCATGTCACATAATGCTGTCCAAACTTCAAATAATGGTTTTCCAATTAAAGCAATTAAATCCTCGCTTGTAGGTACTTTATCTAACATCTTTATGTCTCCTTTCAAATTAATATTTAAAACTCATCATAAAATTACTATTTGTTACATTGTTTTAAACATTTCATTGGTTTACTTGATTAATATATAAGAATATAGCAAACTAACTCCCCTTTATATAATTCCTTATACTTCAATGTTATGGCTTTCTTGCCAAATACAAAACTATAGTATCATAAAGCTTTATATTATTACCAAAACTTAAAATAGCATCCTTGATACCTGCATAAAATTTTGATTTATATGGCTCCTGCAGAGTTATATGAGTAGCATGCGTACTTATCCATGATGCATATTCATCAGCGTTAAGTACTCTTGTTTTGCGATACTCAAAATATTCAATATTAGTAAATCCATATTTTCTGATATTGTTATAATTTAAATGGCATGTATATTCTGTTTCCGGATGAAAATATTCAGCATATACTTTCTGTATCTTCAAATATAAGGCTTCATTAGCACTTTTTTCATCTGTTCGAGTTAACATCATCGCAAATGTTCCATTGTTTTTTAATATATCATAGACTTTTGGAAAACCGATTTTCTCCGGTATCCACTGAATCGTGGCAGCTGAATAAACCAAATCGAATTGATGATTACCAAAATCATATGTTTCAAAATCATCATTTACAATTTGAAAATTATCATATGAACTAAATTTTTTCTTTGTATATTCCGCAAGGTTTTCACCTAATTCAATGGCTAAATATGAACAGCCTGTTTTCAATATTGGTTCGGTAGCCTGACCTGTTCCAGGACCAATTTCAAAAGCTGTTTTGCTAGAATCTAGCTTTGAGTATTGTATAACATCAGCGAAAAGTTCATCACAATAACGAGTTCTCCATTCATCAAACTCTTCAGGTATCTTGTCAAAAACTTTCCTAAAATCCATGATAAAACCTCCTTAATATAAATAATCATTAGTTCATAGCACTTTACAGTTCTCACTTGAATTTATAAAGATTATACCATATTTGTAATGTCATTACATACAACTTTCACAATACAATCTGATAATTGTAGTATACTTTTTGATACTATTTACAAAAAGAAGCGCAAATAGATTTCAATTATACAAATCTATCTACGCTTCCAAATTAAATTTATTTTATCTGTTTTAAGCCTTCCTCTGCTGATTTTTTCAAGTCTCTTTCTTCATCTCTGTCAACTAATGCATTTAAAATGTGTCAGTGATTTATCCAACTAAATTTTCTCCATCCTTAAAGGCTCTTAAAGATAACTCTTCAAACTTTTCTAAATCAGGATTAGCACTAGTTCCACAGTAATGAATACTATCTTCTAATTTCCAACCATATGTTTCAAAAATGTTAGTAACAAATTTAATGCCTTCTTTAGCTATTTGTGGATTGGAATTACCTTGAGCAAATATTGTTATTGCCTTTTTACCAGAATGTCTTGGTGCAAAATTTTCTCCAAGCATTGGAAAAGTACGATCTAACCAAACTCTTGCTTGACCTGTAACTTGATAATAGTAAATTGGAGAGCCAAATACAATAGCATCAGCTTCATCAATTGCCTTATACATTATACATTGGTTGAAGATAATCATTAACGGCACAACCATCATGAGTACGACAATAATAACATCCTTGGCAGCCACGAATACCAGGATCATTTAAATCAAATTCAATTACCTCGGCACCTTTAGATTTAGCACCCTTTGCCACTTGTTCTAATAGCTTTGAAGTATACTCATTCTTTCTTGGACTCAGGAAGGATTTATTTCTGATAAATACCTATTATCCATCGTCCGTTAAATGTCATTTAGACATTTAACGTTATGGATAGTAGACACCAAATAAAAAGATAAGTCTTAGTTTTATATTAAATTTATAATAACTTTGCAATAATTACTATTAGTTTTGAAGCAGGAATTAGCATAAATTGTGCTAATATACTTCCAATAATAAGTCCGCCAATAATAAAAATTATACAACGATTAAATTCTAATTCTGTACAATCTCCTCTTATTACATCATCTGTTGTCATAGATAAATAAGGATCAATGAATATAACCATAAATATTGTTGAAACGCTGTTTATTACAGATGATAAAGTACTACAAGTAGTTCTCAAATTTGGACTTAAACACGCAGCATATAATGCTGCTAAAATGCTTATACTAGATACAGAAAATGCAATCATATTCAATAAAATTACTTTTCTAGGTGTTTTCCTAAAGTTTCTTAATTCATACAAATTCTCTTTTTTGGGAATTGAAATACTATTTTTAAATTGTTCAATTCCTGATCTTGAAAATGCATGAAATACCAATTTAGGTAAAGAGCGATATACACTAAATGATACAACTAATTTATTAAATACCTTTATAAACGTTGGCATTAAAATTGCACCAGCTATTGTAGCTAATGTAATAGAAAAAATTACCCATCTGAAAACATATAGTAAATCACTAGTTTGCCCTGTACTTATACTATTATCAACTGCCTTTCCTAATAAAGGTGCTTGAATAGTATTTGCTGTTCTTTGTATCAATACAAAAACATTAAATACAGCAGCAGCCACTGCAATTCTGCCAGTTTTTACTCCCACAATTCTTGCAGAATATGCCAAGGTTCCTATTAAAGAAATAATAAAAGTTAATATAAATACTATGCAAATGTGAAATGTCATCTTTCTTACCGCCTTATAATTATAATTTTACTATGTATATCTTTCATTTTTATGAAGTATATCCATCGCTTAATTTTTCAATTGTTTTGTTAAGCAAGAATATTTCAAACTAAAATTTTATTTATTATAATGATATTAATAAATCACTATCTATTTCTATAATTGAAGCATTATCTGTTTTAAATTTCATCATTTCATGAAAAGGAGTGTTATTTATACAACATTGTAAACACATAATTATAGCACTATGCGTTACAATTACAACATTATCGCAGTTCTTATTAATAATCTTATGTATTTCTGTTAAAACACGATCTAACATATCTTGATATGATTCTGCTTTTGGAGGTTTTGTATATCTTCTCTCCATAAACCACTTCTCATATTCTTCTGGATATCTTTCTTTAACCTCTGTCCATGTTAATCCTTCCCATTCTCCGAAATTTATTTCCTCTAATCCCTTTATTGGTATATAGTCTACATTAGTAGCTTGACTTAAAATTTTTGCTGTTCTAATTGCTCTTCTTTGTGGACTGGAATAAATTTTTGAGAATTTATACTTTCCCTCTAATAATTTATTACTTAATTCTTCTGCTTGTTTAATACCAGTATCGTTGAGTTCAGTATCACAGCTTCCTTGTATCTTTTCCTTTAAATTCCAATCTGTTTGACCGTGTCTTATTAAAAACACTTTCATAAAATTACCCCCTACATATTTTTAACTTTAATTTTGTGCTGAATAATTTTCCTTGCTTTTTAGGGCACCTTTTAGCACAACAAAAACAATGTAAGATATGCTCATAATAAAATTCTCAGCTAAATACAAGAACTATCAATTCCATCTAAAATAAATTTATCTTCAGCTTCATCATAAGAAAAGTGCACTTCAAGTCCTAAATAATCATCAATAGGCATTCTTTTTGAATTTGGTTGAAATCCCAAAAAACGTGTCATAATACTGAGATAATCAAAATCATCAAAATCAACATCTCCAATATACCATTCACCAGTCATTTCACAACTGCGAGGAAACATATCAATATCATCATTACAAAGATTTTCATCATTCACATAGTTGGTTATTTCATGTACTAGATTTTTTAAAATTTCCTCATTATGCTTTTCAAATAATTCTTTAAGTGATGAATCTCCAAAGCTCATCCGCGGCTGTAGCTTATTTTCATATGTTACATGCTCATTATTTGTGTTAGGATTGGTTAAAAAAATCTGTTTTAACTCTAAACTCATAGTGATTCCCCCATTATATGAACAATTTGATTTGAAAATTACTTCACTACAATCAAATCTCCATCACAAAATCCTGTTGTTATATGTTCTACTTGCAAAATCGGTAATTCTTTCAACTCCTGAACTAACTCTTTCAAAATACTTTCTATTTCTTTAAGCACACTTTCCCATTCATATGTATCATCAATATCGAGATCAGGACAGTTTCTTTCTATTGGTACAAAATCTTCTTCACAAGCCCAATCATCATCTTCTTCATCATAATTTGCTGAACCTATTAATTCAATTCCATAAGGTTCATATAATCCAAAATTTAAAGCCACAATATCTTTGGATAAAACTTCACCTTCATTTATTCTTTGAATCCATGCTTTAATTATATCTTTCACATGCTCTCTATTCATAATTAATTACTCCTTCTTGCATTACCAAAACTACAATTTTCATTATAACATACAACTAAAATTATGAAATGACAAAGGATTTTACTGATTTCATATATTGGGGTAACATTATACAATTATAAGCTGAAAGCCCTTCAAATCAAGGGCTTTATATTATATCAATCAATTATTTGAAATTTTTCAGAAATATAATATGGAAAATAATTTTTATTTAGAACTTTCTTATAGACTTTAGGTACTACATTAGGAACTCTATTACCTATATGAGATTCTACCTCAGGTATAAATTTACAATTGGTTTTTATGGATGTTAAATTAATTTCAGTCCCATCTCGCATTATTAGGCAATAATATAGACTATCTTTAACTTCGCTAACCCTAACTTTTTTGATATCTGAATATCCATAATACTTACCCAAAATGTTTACTACACTTCTATAAAAAATCTTATCTTTATATATAACCGAATAGTCAACACATATATAAAAAAGTCCTAAAAGTATAACAATATACACAATTATACCCTTTATACTCTTTGCAGCCATAAAGTTATTTTTGATACATATAAATTTTTCTTTGTCCAAAAATACTCTAATACATAGTATAATAAACAAAATAAATATAAAAGAAAACATGAAAAATACCAATGGAGAAATCATTACTGATATATCCCCAGGTGTAACAAAAATTAAGTTTGGTGCTTTGTTTAACTTAGTTCTAAAATAACATATAAATTCTAACATTTGCATAGATATAAAAAAAATAATTACTACTAGAATAATAATAAATATATTAGTAATGGCTTTCATTTTTTTATTTTGATGATTATTTTTTGAAGATGACTTTACCATTTCTAGTTTCCTTTCAAATTGTTAATTTTTAGTTCTTACCATATTTCAAAATATTAAACCACAAATCTTTTGGTACAGCATTAGCCATTGCCTAAAAGCAAGCCAATATTTGCTGTACCAATCAATCAGCAGTTACAATTATAACATCACTCTATTTAACTATAGAAAACAAAATTGTTAACAATCTGCTGTGAAACCTTGGCTGAGCTTGCTTTCGAATCTGTCGCCTTGCATAGAAAAAAATAGCTACCTGTCCGATTCCTGCCAGCGCCCAAGTTACCGGATAACAGGCAAAAAGCATAACTTCTGTGGGATACCAGGTAAAGATTGTAGAAAGCCAAAGAATTCGCATAAGACAAGCCCCTACCAACGTAGAAATCATAGGTAGTATAGAATATCCCATTGCACGTGTCAATCCAGGATACACATTCATCATTCCACAGGTGAAAAATGCAATCATCATAACATTAATACGCAGCATGCCAAGCTTAATGACTTCCGGGTCTGAGGTGTAGATGCCAAGCAGTGACTTTCCAAAAAGCATTGTCATACCACCCATGACAATCCATGTAGCAAAGATTAATACTGTACATACCTTTGCAATAGTGTCAATTCTATCATATTTCTTTGCACCCATGTTCTGCCCAGTAAAAGAGAGTGCTGAATTATAATATGCATTCATTGTGGTGCCTATATAGTTTTCAACATTGGTGGCAGCAGCACTAGCCGCCACCATTGTAGATCCAAAGGAGTTGACCGCTGACTGGATGAGCACATTGGAAATAGAGAACAATAATCCCTGCATTCCTGCTGGCAAGCCAATCCTTACAATATCCTTTAGCTTACATCTATCAATACGCATCTTACGAGGTATAAATCGTATGGCTCCCTCACACCTGGATAAACAGATCATAATAAGCAACACCGAAAGATACTCAGAAATAACTGTGGCAAATGCAACACCTGCTACTCCCATATGCAATTCAATTACAAAATATAAGTTGAATATAACATGTAATATACCTGTGATAATAAGATAATACATTGGACGGCGGCTATCACCTGCAGCACGAAGAATAGCTGCTGCAAAGTTGTATACCATATTAGCAGGCGTGCTGATAAAGTAGATTTCCATATACACTACGGACAATCCAATTATATCCTCTGGAGTACCCATCACCTCCAGCAAAGGCTTACAGAGGAGGATACCAAGCACCATGACAATCAATCCGCCAATAATACTTACGGCAATTGATGTATGAACGGATCTACTTACAGCATCTGGTTTATTTGCGCCATAATCTTTAGCCACAACGACAGTAGTTCCTACTGACAACCCCATAAATAAAGTTATGATAAGGTTAATGAGTGAACCTGTGGCTCCAACTGCAGCCAATGCCTTGCTACCTGAAAAATGTCCCACTACCACCATATCAGCAGTATTGAACAGTAGTTGCAATATATACATTGCCATAATGGGCAAAGCAAAAATAAACACCTTGCTGAACAAGGGTCCATTGCACATATCTATATTACGTTTTCGAGAACTCATAATAGTATTCGCTTCCTTTTCATTTATTATTTTCATATAAATAATACCTTGTCAATCCATGGATATAAAATTTTAATATATTTTATTCAAAAATACAACCTTCATGAATTTGACATAGCGATAAATATTATATCACAATTTTATACAATGTAAATAACAATAGAAACTGTTTGAAATTTCAATCAGTTCCTATTGCCTCTAGTAGTACTCTTTATTTTTTTACACAAACTATTAATTTTTCATTCTTAACTATTAACTAAAAATTCTTCTACTTTATTTCTAAGCTCTTTTCCTTTAGTCTTATATACACTTCTTTACGCAGTAAAACATAAACTACCGAAAACAATGGAATGAATATAATCATTCCTGCTACCCCAAAGATTTTACCACCTAGAGTAATTGCAACCAATACCCAAATGGATGGAAGTCCTACAGATTCCCCAACAACTTTAGGATAAATCAAATTATCTTCTATCTGCTTAATCAATAAAAAAACTAATATAAAAACACCTGCTTTTATAGGATTAACCATTACAATTAATAGTACACTTAAAGCACATCCAATAGCTGAGCCTAACACAGGGATTATTGACAAGAAACCAATTAATACACTAATCATCAGAGCATAAGGCATACTTAACAACATCATTATTACAAAAAACATCATTCCTAAAATTGCAGCTACAATGCATTGTCCTGTAATAAAATTTGAAAATGTAAGATTTGTAAGTTTTAATATCTCCAAAATTGAATCCACTTTTTCTTTTTTCATAAAAGCATATAATAGCTTTTTAAATTGAATACTTAATCTATTCTTTTGTGCCAATATATATATGGCAAATATAACTCCCAATATAAATTCTACAGTAGCACTTGCTAAGCTGGTTGCTGCTTGTAATGTTGATAGTAACATTGAGCCTGCACCATTAAAAATAATTGTCTTGGCCTTATTGAAAATGTTATTCCAATCTATACCCATGTTGTTGATCAAATTGACAACATTGTTAGATAGCTTAGTATTGCCATTCATCCATTTTTGAAATGCTCTTGTTGAATTATCAAAGGTCTTTGGCAATATTGCAGCAGTTTCAATAATATTAGGTATGATAATAGATGAAATTAAAACAAAAATTCCTACTATTGCAAAGAAAGAAATTACTATGCTAATGCCTGTACTATGCTTTTTGATTATTTTTCCAATACCTTTGTCACTACAGCTTAATAGTTTTTTGGATATAAATCTAGCTGGAATATTAAGAATGAATGCTATACATCCTCCTAAAATAAATGGAAAAAGCAAAGTATATGCTTTAATAAATATTCCTATAATATTGTTCCAATAATTAAACCCTATATAAAGTATAAATGCCAAGACTATTAAAATTGCAATTTTACTTCTTATTTTCTTTTCCAATTCCACTATACTGTCACCTCAATCTTTAATCTTTCATTAATCACACTATTTATATTATAATCAAACTTCTAAACAACTGCACTAAATTTTTCTATTATCAAGTATTTTTATTCACTTAAATCATAATTGGTAGACAAAACAAAAACTGCTAAGCAATCACTTAGCAGTTTTTTATTCACCTGGCAACGACCTACTCTTCCACAGAGCCTCCCCTGCAGTACCATCGGCACTATAAAGCTTAACCATCGTGTTCGGAATGGAAACGGGTGTTACCTTTATGTCATTATCACCAGATTTATTTAATTTTAGAGATTTTGTTATCTCAAAATTGCACAGTGAATTTATTTGGTCAAGCCCTCGACCTATTAGTATCAGTCAGCTGAACATGTTACCATGCTTACACCTCTGACCTATCAACCTTGTGTTCTTCAAGGGGTCTTACTAGCTTACGCTATGGGAAATCTAATCTTGAGGTGGGTTTCACGCTTAGATGCTTTCAGCGTTTATCCCGTCCCGACATAGCTACCCAGCCATGCTCCTGGCGGAACAACTGGTACACCAGAGGTCAGTCCATCCCGGTCCTCTCGTACTAAGGACAGCTCCTCTCAAATTTCCTACGCCCGCGACGGATAGGGACCGAACTGTCTCACGACGTTCTGAACCCAGCTCGCGTGCCGCTTTAATGGGCGAACAGCCCAACCCTTGGGACCTACTTCAGCCCCAGGATGCGACGAGCCGACATCGAGGTGCCAAACCTCCCCGTCGATGTGGACTCTTGGGGGAGATCAGCCTGTTATCCCCGAGGTAGCTTTTATCCGTTGAGCGATGGCCCTCCCACGAGGAACCACCGGATCACTAAGCCCGACTTTCGTCCCTGCTCCACCTGTATGTGTCGCAGTCAGGCTCCCTTCTGCCTTTGCACTCTTCGAACGATTTCCAACCGTTCTGAGGGAACCTTTGGGCGCCTCCGTTACTTTTTTGGAGGCGACCGCCCCAGTCAAACTGCCCACCTAACAATGTCCCGTGACCAGTTTCATGGCCGCCGGTTAGAATCCCAATACTGTCAGGGTGGTATCCCAAGGATGACTCCACAGAAGCTGACGCCCCTGTTTCGCAGTCTCCCACCTATCCTGTACAGACAATATCGAAACTCAATGCTAAGCTGCAGTAAAGCTCTACGGGGTCTTTCCGTCCAATCGCGGGTAGCAAGCATCTTCACTTGCACTACAATTTCGCCGGATTTGTTGTCGAGACAGTGCCCAAGTCATTACGCCATTCGTGCGGGTCGGAACTTACCCGACAAGGAATTTCGCTACCTTAGGACCGTTATAGTTACGGCCGCCGTTTACTGGGGCTTAAGTTCATACCTTCGCTTGCGCTAAGTATTCCCCTTAACCTTCCAGCACCGGGCAGGCGTCAGCCCCTATACTTCAGCTTTCGCTTTAGCAGAGACCTGTGTTTTTGCTAAACAGTTGCTTGGGCCTATTCTCTGCGACCTACTTTCATAGGCACCCCTTCTCCCGAAGTTACGGGGTCAATTTGCCGAGTTCCTTGACAACAATTCTTCCGATGGTCTTAGGATTCTCTCCTCACCTACCTGTGTCGGTTTGCGGTACGGGCACCAACATCCTCCATAGAGACTTTTCTTGGCAGCGTGGAATCAGATACTTCGCGGCATAAAGCCACTCCCCATCACACCTCAACATTAACCAGACGGATTTGCCTGTCTGATCTGTCTAAGTGCTTAGACACACATCCAATAGTGTGCACATCCTATCCTCCTGCGTCATCCCATTTGTAATAACGTCAATTGGCGGTATCGGAATATCAACCGATTGTCCATCACCTACGCCTTTCGGCCTCGGCTTAGGTCCCGACTAACCCTGAGCGGACGAGCCTTCCTCAGGAAACCTTAGGTTTTCGACCAATAAGATTCTCACTTATTTCTCGCTACTTATGCCAGCATACTCACTCCTGTACAGTCCACCGCTCCTTTCGGTACGACTTCACTCCATACAGGAAGCTCCTCTACCGCTCTTTCGAGCCCATAGCTTCGGTGGTAAGTTTTAGCCCCGGACATCTTCGGCGCAGGATCTCTTGACTAGTGAGCTATTACGCACTCTTTAAATGAGTGGCTGCTTCTAAGCCAACATCCTAGTTGTCTTAGAAATCCCACATCCTTTTCCACTTAACTTACACTTTGGGACCTTAGCTGATGATCTGGGCTGTTTCCCTTTTGACCACGGATCTTATCATTCGTAGTCTGACTGCTGAGATACAAGTATATGGCATTCGGAGTTTGATAGGGTTCAGTAACTGTTGTCAGCCCCTAGCCCATTCAGTGCTCTACCTCCATTACTCAATCTCAACGCTAGCCCTAAAGCTATTTCGAGGAGAACCAGCTATCTCCGAGTTCGATTGGAATTTCTCCGCTATCCACAGCTCATCCCATGGTTTTTCAACACCAACGTGGTTCGGACCTCCACGGAATTTTACTTCCGCTTCATCCTGGCCATGGATAGGTCACCCGGTTTCGGGTCTACGACATGCAACTTTTCGCCCTATTCAGACTCGGTTTCCCTTCGGCTCCGTACCTTAAGTACTTAACCTTGCTACATACCGTAACTCGCTGGCTCGTTCTACAAAAAGCACGTCGTCGCACATAAAAGTGCTTCGACCGGTTGTGGACACACGGTTTCAGGTTCTATTTCACTCCCCTTCCGGGGTTCTTTTCACCTTTCCCTCACGGTACTGCTTCACTATCGGTCACCAGTTAGTATTTAGCCTTGGGAGGTGGTCCTCCCTGCTTCCCACAAGGTTTCACGTGTCTCGTGGTACTCTGGAGTAGATCTGACTGCTATTTCTTTTCACTTACAGGACTGTTACCTTCTACGGCGGAGCCTTCCAGCTCTCTTCAATTAAGAAATCACAGTATTTATGATCTATCCGCAACCCCAGGAACAAGTTCCTGGTTTGGGCTCTTTCCCTTTCGCTCGCCGCTACTTAGAAAATCGATTTTTCTTTCTCTTCCTCCGGGTACTTAGATGTTTCAGTTCCCCGGGTTTACCTCCATAAACCTATGTATTCAGTTTACAGTACAATGCGTTAGCATTGTGGGTTTCCCCATTCGGAAATCTCTGGATCTCAGGCTATTTGCGCCTACCCAAAGCTTATCGCAGCTTATCACGTCCTTCTTCGGCTTCTGGTGCCAAGGCATTCACCATGCGCCCTTTGTAGCTTGACCATTCATGTGAAAATTGTCTTTCAACAATTTTCTTAGTTAAAATCTACAAAGGTTTTTTTACTTATATAATAAGTAGTTTTACCTTTAGCTTTACTTTTAATTTAAAAGTTATATTCACTGTGCAATTTTCAAAGAACAATTTGAAGAATTAGATTCTTCAAAATTAAACAGAGCTATTAAATAAACCTTCAAAGTAGAATTACCTACTTTGTCGACTCCTTAGAAAGGAGGTGATCCAGCCGCAGGTTCTCCTACGGCTACCTTGTTACGACTTCACCCCAATTACTAACCCCACCTTCGGCCGCTGGCTCCTTACGGTTACCTCACGGACTTCGGGTGTTGCCAGCTCTCATGGTGTGACGGGCGGTGTGTACAAGGCCCGGGAACGTATTCACCGCGACATGCTGATTCGCGATTACTAGCAACTCCAGCTTCATGTAGGCGAGTTTCAGCCTACAATCCGAACTGAGATGAGTTTTAAAAGTTTTGCTCCACCTCACGGTCTTGCATCTTTCTGTACTCACCATTGTAGCACGTGTGTAGCCCTAGACATAAGGGGCATGATGATTTGACGTCATCCCCACCTTCCTCCCGGTTAACCCGGGCAGTCTCACTAGAGTGCTCAACTTAATGGTAGCAACTAATGATAAGGGTTGCGCTCGTTGCAGGACTTAACCTAACATCTCACGACACGAGCTGACGACAACCATGCACCACCTGTCTCCCTGCCCCGAAGGGCTTCCCTCATTACAGGTAATTCAGGGGATGTCAAGTCTAGGTAAGGTTCTTCGCGTTGCTTCGAATTAAACCACATGCTCCGCTGCTTGTGCGGGCCCCCGTCAATTCCTTTGAGTTTTAATCTTGCGATCGTACTTCCCAGGCGGAATACTTATTGCGTTAGCTGCGGCACAGAAGGAGTCGATACCTCCTACACCTAGTATTCATCGTTTACGGCGTGGACTACCAGGGTATCTAATCCTGTTTGCTACCCACGCTTTCATGCCTCAGCGTCAGTTACGGTCCAGAGAATCGCCTTCGCCACTGGTGTTCTTCCTAATCTCTACGCATTTCACCGCTACACTAGGAATTCCATTCTCCTCTCCCGCACTCTAGATATCCAGTTTCAAATGCAGTTCCCAAGTTAAGCTCGGGATTTTCACATCTGACTTAAACATCCGCCTACGCATCCTTTACGCCCAGTAAATCCGGACAACGCTCGCCACCTACGTATTACCGCGGCTGCTGGCACGTAGTTAGCCGTGGCTTCCTCCTTGGGTACCGTCATTATCGTCCCCAAAGACAGAGCTTTACAACCCGAAGGCCTTCATCACTCACGCGGCGTTGCTGCATCAGGCTTTCGCCCATTGTGCAATATTCCCCACTGCTGCCTCCCGTAGGAGTCTGGACCGTGTCTCAGTTCCAATGTGGCCGATCACCCTCTCAGGTCGGCTACGCATCGTGGCCTTGGTGAGCCGTTACCTCACCAACTAGCTAATGCGCCGCGGGCCCATCTCAAAGCGGATTGCTCCTTTAATTAGTAATTCATGTGAAAAACTAATGTTATGCGGTATTAATCTTCCTTTCGGAAGGCTATCCCCCACTTTGAGGCAGGTTGCCCACGTGTTACTCACCCGTCCGCCGCTAATCCATCCCCGAAGGGATTTCATCGCTCGACTTGCATGTGTTAAGCACGCCGCCAGCGTTCGTCCTGAGCCAGGATCAAACTCTCAATTTAAAAGCTTAATCTGTACTCAAATTATTGACGTTAAACTAATAAGTTTAACTAATACTGGCTTATTTAAAATAAGATTTATATCTTACTTTCACTCTGTTTAATTTTCAAGGATCTTGCCGCATCTCAGCGACTCTTATATCTTATCATGTTCATCTTAGCTTGTCAACTAGCAACTTATTACCAATTAACCTTATACACTTAATAGCTTATCTACAACCGGATTTACATCTTAACATGCTTACTTCTATCTGTCAATCAGCAAATTACTACCAATTTAGTAATAATAAACTTAATATAAAGATATATAATGAAGAATAAAAAATAACATCCAGCAAATTAAGTTGCCATCTATACTTTTTGGTTGCGGAGACAGGACTTGAACCTGTGACCTTCGGGTTATGAGCCCGACGAGCTACCAACTGCTCCACCCCGCGTCATCATTTATTACATTGAAGCATATTTTGTTTCTGTTTGCCGCTCCTTCAAGCGACAAGTAGTATCTTACCATGTATATGAACATAAATAATTGTTCTAGTACATGTTCACTGTAAATTAATTAGTTAATGCTCAAGTATTCTCTAATATGATACTTATTTAACATGATGACACGCCTGACTATGTTTCTATGGAATTAGC
The DNA here is from genome assembly GCF_033561535.1 of Clostridium sp. JS66. Lineage (NCBI taxonomy): Bacteria > Bacillati > Bacillota > Clostridia > Eubacteriales > Clostridiaceae > Clostridium > Clostridium sp. JS66. Next base: position 4,018,457 of record NZ_CP131467.1, read on the forward strand.
TTCTTTTACTAATTTCATCTGTTATTAATGATTTTGAAATGTACATCGCTTTTATTAAGTTCTTAAAGCGTGTGTGATGAGATGTCCCTTCCACAAATTTTAACTGTGCTTTTTCACATTTACTGATAATTGAAGATATAGGACGTAGTGCTTCTATCAATTCATCTTTTGTATACTGATCCATAACATTTTCATCTATTATTAATAATCTTGAAATATACAATGCTTTTATCCTGTTCTTAAGCAGTGTATGTTGAGATGTCCCTTCCGCAAATTTCGGCTGTATTTTTTCACATTTGCTGATAGTTGAAGAGATAACTCGCAGCGCTTCTACCAATTCTTCTCTTGTATATTTGTCCATAGCATTTCACCTCAAATCCATATTTATCTTTCTTGCATAATACAACTTAGAATTTATAACACCCAATAATTCTTGTCAATAAATTTAAGCGTCTTATACTTAATAAGAATCAAGTGCTAATTTATCTATAAATTCTTTCATTTCATCAAAATGTTGTTGCTTAGAAGATGCGTAAAGCATATCATAATCACTATTTTCAATCATACAAATTACCTCATCATCATGATTCCCATAATATGAAATATTCAACCACTGATGTAATTCATAATCTATCTTTTTATATCGTTTTTTAATAACTTGAGCCTGTTCTTTACTAATCATATATAAATCTTCACTACAATATTCCAGACCACAACTAACCGCCTGAAAAAATGACATTGCATATAAAAAATCAAGTAAATTTTCACTTTCAAGTTTGAATTCATTTTCATCCCATGAGCAATACACAGGTGGGTTATCTTTATACAAATCAATCTTTTTTATAGCCCATTGAACAACATACTGATTTTCCTTGTAAAATATAAGGTATTCTCCAGCATCAATCAATTCATTTGGCTGGCATAAGTTATTTTGTGTTTGATTTATCTGTTTGTAATTACCTAATTGTCTATAATATTCTTGTAGTACTAAGGGTAATTTTCCATGTTTTTTGCAAGCCTTACATATATCATCTTCTGAAAAACCATTATTTTGCTTTATATTAAAAAGTTTTCTAATAACCTCAAATTCCATTTAATTCTTCCTTTCAATTTTATAGATTTACTCTATAAATTAATATTCAATTTCATTCTCATCCAAATAATTTTTAAATCCATTATATTTACTTATATCTCTTAAGTAATCATCCCACGCATCATCAAGTGATTCTTAGACTCAGGTGGAGTTTGCTTATTAGAAATACCTCTGAGCAAGCTCGTTAAATGTCATTTAGACATTTAGTTCCAAAGCATATGACGTTAATCAAACATTGAAAAAACACCTCAAAATTCAAATATGAATAATGTGGTGTTCTAGTTGATTATTTGATTTTTATCATTTAGTCGTTAAATGTGAGTTTTGTGACATTCTTCCAAGCATATAACCAAACATTAATGTTGTATAGCTACTTCCACCCATCATACTGTTTAAACCCAAAAATCCATTATACATGGAATCAATACCATTTCCACTTAATGCTGAAATCATGCTCTGTTCTGCTGAAATTCTCATCATTCTTGCCATCTGCTGAGGCTGTAATGAAAGGCCCTCAAGACCATCTGTTGATTTAGCATTGCCATTATCTTTTACTTTACTCTTTTTCGATCTATTTTTAACAACACTACCATTGTTATCCTGCAGCATATTATCTAACATGCTTGAAAACAAGACTTCTGAACTATTACTAAATAATCCTTCATTTATATTGGATAGATTTTGTAAGGCATTATATCTCATAATTTGAGACATATTGTCAATTTTCATACTCATCCCTCCCTTATTTGTAATTATAACCCACCAAATAATGCATGTCTACATTTACAATTACATCTATTTTAAAACACCACATAATTTTATAAGTTAAAACATTGGCCATAAAGGATTTTATTCAAATACTTATTTTACTTAGGTGATGTTCTTCTAATGTTGACAAAATGTACTGACCAGTTTATTATGTAATAAATATATCAATGAAAGGACTAATTGTGATGAACTTGACAAAAGGAGAACAAACAAAACAAAATCTAATAGAAACGGCTGCTAAACTCTTTTTAAAAAAGGGGTATTCCAATACAGGAATAAATGACATATTACAAGAAGCAAAAATCTCAAAGGGGTCCTTTTACTTTTATTTTTCTAGTAAAAAGGAACTTGGATTTGAAGTAGCAAATTATTATGGTGAGATAGTATTACATAATTGGCTGGAACCTCTTTCAAATAACCCCTGGGATGTATTTATAAATAAGATGGTATCCTTTATAAAAAGAACTGATAAAGCAGGCAAGTACTTCGGATGCCCAATAGCTACATTGGGTTTAGATATAGTATTCGTTGATAATGACCTTTCAAATGTATATGCAAATGGAATTAAGAAATTAATTGATATTTTTTCGAACTCTCTGCAAATATCTGGCTTAACAAAAGATAATGCAGATATAGTTGCCAGAAAAGCTTTTGCTCTTTACGAGGGTCATACACTTTATTATAGAATAAGTAAAGATAAAAGTGCATTTGATTATATGCTTAAAGACTTATTATCATTAGTATAATCATAACTAAATTTATATTTACTTTCATTGAATTATTTTTGTTAATATTGAAGCTTAAGAAATTTTTTTATTTTTAATAAACCAACTGGTCTATTATGTAAAAAATTAACTTGTAATATCAAATAATGAGGAGTGTAAAATTATGAGTTTAATAACATTAAATAAAGAAAAATGTATAAAATGTGGAGCATGCGTAATGGAATGTCCTATAAGCATTTTAAGAATGGGAGAAAATGGTCCTGAGGAAATTTATGAAGACAGATGTATGAGCTGCGGCCATTGCGTAGCTGTTTGCCCTAAAGAAGCTATTGATAATAAAAAATCTCCACTATCAATGCAAGTGGATGCAAAAAATTTAACTAGATTAAATGCAGAGGAAGCAGAAAATTTTATAAGATCTCGAAGGTCTATTCGCTCATTTAAAGAAACAAAAGTTCCTAGAGAAAAGTTGATAAAGCTTACTGACATTGCTCATTTTGCACCAACTGCCAGTAATCTTCAGGGTATATCTTATATGATAATTGATGATAAGGAAGTAATAAAATTAGCAGCTGAAGCCTCAATGAACTGGTTACAAAATCATCCTTTATATAAGAGAGCTTTTTTCGGAATGATTAAAACATATAAAGAAACTGGTATAAACAATATTTTAAGAAATGCACCTAGCATTATTTTAGCTATGTCAAATAAAAGATTTAGATTGGGAAGAGAAAATACCATTCTATCATTATCATATCTTGAACTATTTGCACCTTCACTTGGTCTTGGATCATGTTGGGCTGGTGTATTCGAACGATGTGCATTAGATGAGAGTTCACCAATACCTGAAATATTTAAGGTACCTGAAGGCAAAAAAATAACAGGAATTGTTATGGTGGGATATCCTAGATATAAGTTTAATAGATTAACAGATAGAAATCCATTAGATGTTGCTTTTTATGAAAAGTAACAAATGACGCAACTGAAATTTTAATGTGCATCTTTTCCTTTAGTGGAAAAACCGATATTGAAGAATACTTAAAATATGGCAAACAACTTTTAGAAAGATATGCTAATGGAAAAGATATTAAAATGAAAATAATTGAATAGAATTTTAATATATACATACAAACTAGGAACTGCTGCATTAAGAGTAAATAGTAAAATACTTAATGCAGCAGTTCCTACAGTATTAAATCAATTCTATTAACACATATATACTCTGATAAGTTTAATAAATTACTTATTTTTAATGATATTACCTAATGAAAATGCACTATCCAAGATAGAAGATGTAACTGCACCTTCCCCGCCAAGTACATTAAACTTACTTACTAAAGAAGTTTTATTTTTCATGTAATTATTCACTAAAGTTGAAGAATCATTGCTAACTAAAATAATTGGTGAAGCACTTCTAGCTGCAATGGCTGTACCAGCTAATGCATCAGGGAAGTTTTCTCCACTTGATATAAAAACAGTACTCCAATCTGCATATTTACCAAATTCACTTATTACAGCTTCATTTCTCCCGTATTTTGTTGAACCCAATATTCTATAAACATTAGGAAACTGATTTCCAACATTATCACTTACTATTTCAGAGCCTCCAACTATATATGTCTTTTTTATATTTTTATTTGTCAAATAAGCTTTAATGCTATCTGGAATGTTATCTTTAGGTACAAGCAATATTGGCATTCCTTTATTTGCTGCAAAAGGCGCAATTGATAAACCATCTGAGTAATCATCACCAGTTACCACAGCTAATTCTGTTGGTGTTCCTAGCTGTTCTGCTATCTTTACTGATGTTTCATATCTATCTTTGCCTTGAAGCCTTACATAGCTTATTCCTATTTTACTCAATTCATTCTCAATATTTGAGGATATAACTCCTGTGCCTCCAACAATATATACACTTTTCACCTGCAGTCTTTTTAACTCTGAAACTGTTGCCTCAGGCATTTTATCCTTGTCTGTAAGTAAAATAGGTGCATTATATTTTTTAGCTAAAGGTGCAGCACTAAGTGCATCAGGAAAACTGTTACCCGAAGCTAAAACAGCATATTTAGATTGGTCACTGCATCCATATTTACTGATCTCGGCTGCAGTGCTGTAACGATCATTACCTGCTAGTCTATTTAATACAGCCTTTTCATTAGGTTTATCTGTCATATACCCTTCATATAATTTCATATATGCCACAATATTATCTATTGCTTCTTGTTTCATATCTTTTACAAGTGTTTTATCATTTAAAACGTTTTCTGTATTAAACCAAATCATTCCCCAACTTCCATTATCCAGAACAGCTTGTCCTTTTAAAACACTTCTAATTATTGCAATTGTGAAACTAGTATTATTTTTTTCATAAGCTTTATCCATTAATGTCAATGCCTTGTCAACATGAAAATAATCATCTAGAGCCATCATATAGCTTATGCAAAAAGTTTCATCTCCAGATAATGAGTCTATATCCAATTTGTCCATATCCTTTGAATACACTAACTTAACATAACTTTCTGCATTGCTTTTACCATCAATTTTCCATCCCAATGCATTAATAACTGCTGCTTTAACATCAATAGGATTTTTACTTGAGTGCAAATAATCAGCTATTTGTTGATCTATAACTCCTTTTTCTGAAGCTGTTTTTACAATATTGACATCAGTGTAAGCCTTATAAAAGTCAGTGGATGTTACTGGTGAATCCGCAAATACAGTAGTTGGACCCATTAAAAAAAATATTGCTCCCATGATAAATAGACTAAAAATATACTTTTTAATACGCATTTACTCCCCCCTCTTTATACCTATTTTACATATATTATACATTGCAAATAGTAATACTACAATCTTTTTTTAATTAAAAAAGTTAATGATTCCAATGGTATCCAAATCCTCCATGAATGATCACAGATATTGGAGATTTATGGGTAACCCCCTAAAAATATTAATAGCTTACGTATGATAAATACGTATGATTAAAATTCCATTTTATTTTTTAATCTGTTTATAAAGTGAATTTTTTAGTCAACTGACGTAGTGAATCGTCAAATAGAAAATATATCAGTCATAATATGTTAGGAGAGAATAAATTTATGAAAAATACAAAACATTTATTGATAGTAGCGTCAATAGCAGCTGGAATAACTTTAGCAGGAGAATCTGTACATGCTCAGCAATTAACAACTACTAAAATATCCAGGATAACTACATATAATTATACCGAATGTTCTACAGTAACTATTAAGTTAAACGATAAAAGCGATATTGTTAAACACATACAAGTCACTTTAAATTTATATTTCGGATCTGGACTTGAAGAAGATGGAGTATATGGAAAATTTACAGAAGATGCTGTTAAAAGTGTACAGAAAAAATTAGGCATAAATGTTGATGGCATCTTTGGACCTAAAACGGCTAAAGCCTTGTTGAAGTATGTTAATAACACTTCTATGGACGACAAAAATGGCTTTACTCCAGTGTCTGTTAATATTCAAAAGCAACTTATAGATTTAGGTTATAAAATAAATGCAAATGGGAATTTATCTAGTTATGATACAATGTTAGCTATAAGACAGTTCCAAAAAACAAATAATTTATCTGTAACTGGAAAAGTAGATATGAATTTATTAAATAAACTTAATAAACAAGATAACATAAAACCTGATGAAACAGAAAAGTTCAAATCTGATACTGATTATTATATATCAGTAAACTCTTCTGATAATTTATGTAGAATTTATCAAAAAATAAGTGGTAAATGGAAGGAAATTAAATGTTTTGATATTCTTTCAGGAAAGGTTATTAATGGGGATTATGTATCCGGGCTCCGAGGTAAAGAGATAAAATTTAATATAGTACCAATGAAGAATTTTACTCAAATAGATGGTCTATATGTTTTTTATTCAGCCGAAAATGACTCAGGATATGGTTTAAGAATTTCTGATGAAAGTGCTAAATTTTTAAGTAATATACCGTATAAAACCGCCATTAAAGTATTTTAAAACTTATAGTTTTCATTGCAACCTCTGAGCATATCAAGTGATTCTTAGACTCAGATGGAGTTTGCTTATGGGGAATACCTCTTACCTAAGCAAAAGCTCGTAAAATGCCATTTAGGCATTTTACCCATCTGAATCTTAGAAGAACTTATCTAGGGGCGTGTCATCCGTTATCTCTCACCTTAAGAAAAGCAGATATCCCAAATCTATGATTTGGAGATAGTCGCCTTCACAGAGTGTGATGGGAGTGTTACGGATGGTAGCCATCGGATAAATAATTTTTGGGCAAACTGAAGAGCAGAAATAAACTGCTCTTGAAGTTGCACAATATATTATTAAGTCATTAACTTGTTTTCCAATTTCAGTAGTTATATGTAACTTAAAATCTTAGTCTTTGTATCACTATAATGACAGTTCAGATTTAAATGCTATTGCTGCATTTCCAGAAACTTTAACTTCTACAGGTTCCATATTTTCTATTTTTACCTCAACTCCAATAATACCTGCTCTTTTTATGACTTCACCCTGCACAGCCTTAAATTTAAATGAAGAATTGTTGCATCGAACAAGATTGTGATGAACAAGGTATGCTCCAAGAGGACCATTGGCATTACCAGTTACAGGGTCTTCATTAATACCTATTGCAGGAGCAAACATTCTGCCATGCACCAAAATATCACTATCTTCTTCATTAACTGTAAAAACATAATATCCATTACACTTAATGCTCCCGCTTAATTTAGAAAGTGCAGTATAATCTGGCTGCAGTGCATTTAAAGTTTCAATACTTTTTATACCCACCATAACCTTAGAATGACCTGTTGAAACAATCTGGATTTTATATTTTTCCATTAAATCACTGTTTTTTATATTAAGCGCTTTTAAGAGTTCCTCTTTATTTATGCCATCAATAATATTGCCAAATTCAATTTTCCCCTGTGTCATAATAATTTTATAGTCCTGATTTTCCTTTATTATATCAACAGGCAAAATTCCAGCTCCTGTTTTATGATAAAATCTTGAAGTATCAAGATTATTTTCAATAGCACGTGCATAATGAGCAGCAATAGTAGCATGTCCGCAAATTGGCACTTCATTTGTTGGAGTAAAAAATCGCACATGAACATCATATTCATCATCGTTATTTGAAGAAAATATAAAAGCTGTCTCTGAATTGTTAAGTTCCCTAGCTATTTTCTGCATTTCACAGTCAGTTAATCCATCTGCATTTGTTATTACCCCTGCTGGATTTCCTGAAAATTTTTCCTTTGTAAATGAATCGATTTGATATAAATTGTATTTTTTCATTGCCTTTGCCTCCTAATATATATATATATATTGATCTTGTAATTAATTATAATATTATTGGAAGCTAAACAATAGTATGCACTTTTTAGTTAGATACTTACCATTTGGAAAGAAAAATCAGTGACAAAAGAATATGAAAAATAAATGTAATAAGATTTCATCAGTAATTTGTCGAACCTATTTTAAGAGATGCTTTAATAAATTATGTTTTTATTCATTTTTCTCAATGATGTAATCAAAATATAATTTGTGAAATTCTGTAATCCTATACCTCTCCAGATCCATTAAAGCTTTTTTAATTTGCTTATCAAAATTATTTTGAACTAACCAAGTTAAAGAATCTCCAGTAAATACATGTTCTCCATTTTTGTATACATGGATATAGTATTGACAATCAATTAAGTCATCTATATCATTTGGTTCACACTGAAAGCAAACGCCTTCTGTAATTATCTCATATTTTCTTTTATTTATGTCTGTAGTATATGTCATATGATATTCTTTTACCTTTGTCATATAAATACACCTCATTTTATTTAAATTTTACAAACATATTATATTATTTACAGAATATTCTTACTTTTATATTGTCAAAATCATATCATAGCTTTTTAATTTTGTCAATATAATCCTATTTTTCAATTTATATTTCATTTTATGCAAAAAATCATAATAAATAAGCTGACAAGTTACTTCTACTTATCAGCTTATTATCCTTATTTCATCAATCCATAATATACGATTTAGCTTGCTGAAGCATTATCTGTGCTTTCAACAAACTGTTTATTTATTAATTCAGTTTTTCTCTTCTTATCACTGAATAATGCAAAAAGTATACCTGGTAAAAGAATTACAGCGCTCACTTTAAATGTAAAACTAAAAGCTTTAACAGTATAGGTCAAAAAGGTATCTTGGATATAAGGTACTATTTTTTTTGTTTCTTTCTTTTGAGCTTCAAAAGCTTCTTTGATACTATCTTTATAAATCGCTGAAGATGAGGCTAACACATCAGCTTCTTTTTCATCAATTATGTTTAATATTTCTGAAAGATTAACATTTTTAGCACTACCTGCTTTAACAGAAGAAATCATATGGAGCTTGGTTTTATTATCAAATACAGTGTCATTCTGTATTGTTTGCACAGCAGAGTCTTTAGCATAAGACATCTGAGTAGTCATATTTGATGTAAATATAGTTAAAAACAAGGCAACCCCAAGTACAGTTCCAAGCGTTCTTGTCATGTTATTTATTCCAGAAGCTATTCCTATTTTATCTACAGGAACATTAGCCACTATAGAACCTATTAGTGTTGCCATACTTAAACCCGTACCAGAACCAGCAACAATTAATCTTAAGATAATATCTATATTTGAAGAATTCTGAGTAAGAGAACTATTTAAGTAGCAAGAGGTAGCAAGTAAAAGAATACCCAATGCACTAGTAACTTTGCTGCCTAATTTTTTTGTCAAAATAGTAGCTATTAATGAAAAAAACATTGAAGTTAAGGACATAGTTGAAATGATAAGTCCTGCTGACAATTGATTTAATCCTTTAACCTGAATTAGGAAAAAAGATAGCAAATAAGTACCAGACATCATGCCAAGTCCCAATAAGAATAGAGTAATGGAACCATTCGTAAATGGTGCAGATTTAAATAAGCTAAGTGGAACCATGGGCTCCTTAACTTTTAGTTCAATAATAATAAATAGCACAAGGGCTATAGCAGAAACTGCAAACAAGGAAAGGATAAGGCTTGAAGTCCAACCTTTTTCAGTAGCCTTCATTAATGCGAAAGTTAAACAAAACATAGCAATTGAGATTGTTATAATTCCCCCAAAGTCTATACTTTTACTTGCAGTTGGGTCATATGATTCCTTTATGAATTTCATAGTTAATAGTATACAAATGCAACCTATAGGTACATTAATAAAGAAAATATATCTCCAATTAAAAAATTGAGTTACTATACCCCCAATGGATGGTCCACTTGCAGCAGCAAGACCAGAAAAAGCTCCCCAAAGTGCCATAATACTTCTTCTCTTTTGTGGTGGAAATATTTCAAGAGAAAGAGGCGCTGAAATAGTCACAACAAAAGCTGCAGCTAGTCCTTGAATTGTTCTAAATAATATAAGTGCTTGAAGTGAATTTGAAATACCACATAGTAGTGAAGATATAGTAAATAAAAATACTCCTACAATAAACAGTTTTTTTCTGCCAAATTGATCCGCTAACCTCGAAACAGTTACTAGAATAACTGCAGTAGCTAGATTATAGGCATTTACTACCCAAGAAATATGATCCATAGTAGTATTAAAGTATTCAGCCATTTTAGGCAAAGTGATATTTACTACAGTTGTATCTAACAATGCCATAAAAAACCCTAAAATAATAGCTACAAAAGAAATGATTTGATGTTTTTTGTTCATAATACAAACCTCCTAAATAATATAAAATATATTAGTGTATAATAAACTACTATAAATTATAGTAGTCGGGCGAAAAAAATGTCTCTCATTATAAGGACTTATTTAGAGACATTAAATTATTAATTATAATAATCAAAAACTTTTTCAGACCATTTTTCTAAAATGCTATAAAATTCGTTATATAGATCTAATATGAGGAATTCAGAACCAGATTTTTCGTTGTGCTGCTTTGTGTAATTATAAATTGGCTCCACATATGCCCTACGTTCTGCTGCCTTTTCTTTGAAGTTTTTAAGGTATTCTTTTCTTTTTTCTTCTGGTAAATTTTCTATGTTGACTAAAAATGCATTAAAATCCAAATAAAGATTTCCTATATGCTTTGAACTTTCTTCCATTAATTCATTGAAATATGCATTTCCTTTTTCATTCAGTGAATATAATGTTTTTTCGGGCATTTCACCTTCTTTAACAGTTCTTGAATTTAAATATCCATTCTCACATAATTTAATTATATTTTTATAAATTGACGGGTTACTGATTTTTAGCCACTTAGTAAGATTCCATATATCAAATTCTTTAACCATTTCATAGGCACTTTTCTCTTTGTTTTTCAAATAGCCAAGTATTATTAAATTTATTGAAGACATTTAATCACCACCATTTATTATATTACTATAAAGTATAGTAGTATATGATATATTTGTCAATATAGAATTTGGTAAAATTATTTTAAGATGTTAGCATTTAAACTATAAAATACTCATTGTTTATATCATCTTCCTTATATTTTACAAACCCGCATTTTTGCAGCACTTTTTGAGATGCAAAATTATCTTTCTCAGTTAAAGCCATAATTCTTGAAATACCTTCCTCTCTTAATGCCCATTTACAAATTATCTCTACTGCTTCTGTCATATATCCATTGCATCTATATTTTTCATTAATACCATAGCCAATTTCAACAATACCGCTGTCATCAGCCTGTCCCATAAAGCTTGCACTTCCTATAGACATATTATTCTCCTTTAATATAATTTGCCAATTTGTATACCATAAATAATTTTCCTTATGCTTTTGAGCTTCCTTATAAAGCCATTCCATTGCCTTTTGAGTATGGCCGTCTAAAATTTCATATGAGTTATTTAATCCTAATGCATTCTCCATTTTATCCATACCCTTTAACATCAAATTAAATTGTTCCAAATTTAGTGGTATTATGGTTAGTCTTTTAGTTTCCAATTTCATTATTAAACCTTCTCCTTAATATCAATATTTTAACTATGAAAATTATACTATTTATATTTGCATTAAATAACCGCCAAAACCTTTCATAATTAAAAATTCGCCATAAAGCATTTTCCTGCTAAATGACGAATTTTAATTACTCTATTTTCAATTTGACCTTTGATAATATTTTTTCTATACTTTTAGGACACAAGTAATACATTTCAGAAAGAGAGTTTATAGATACTCCTTTTTTATACTTATTATAAATTTCTAAGTTTCTATTGGAATTCTCATCTCTGCTTCCTGTCAATTCTCCCCATGCTCTCTTATTACATTGTTTTCTTGGTATATAAATATATTCACCATCAATATAATCCTGAATTGCAGATATAAGTTCTGCTGGTAATATTTCTAATGCTTTTTTATAGCCCAACTCTGTGCTCCTCCTAATTTAAAACTTATTTTAGGATTTTGCAAAGGCTATTTATATTACTAATTTGTAGTGTATATACAATAGCCTCTGCTATGCACATACAATCAACATTAACACAAAAATAATCTCCCTTCATTTTTAGATTTAAATTAAGTTAACACCATAATATTACTTTTATTATAAGCTTTAACCCATTTAAAATAAAGAATTTCCTTGAAATTTACCAGCAGTTTTTCATTTAAAACCTAAAAAATTGGTTTACTATCTAAATTATCGCCTTCGCTGCCATTTGGATTACTTCTCAAATACTCTCTACCATTTTTTGCTTTTCCAACATTCACTCCCTCTATTAAATCGTCCTTTGCCATCATTATTGCTTCATCTATTGAATATACATTGCCATTTTCAAGCATTACATCGGTTATATCTCCTTGAGGATTTTTCTTCACCCTTACAACTTTTGATTTATCACTCATAATTAACACCTCACCTATATTTTTTCATATTACTTCATAAAATTTCTTTGTAATATTATTTGTGATAATTTTATAAACTATTCCCATCTAAAAAATCTAATAGAAACAATTGTACAAATTATAGCAAGTGCAGCCATTATAAGAATAGGAAAAATAACACCTTCCATAGGCAAACCAAGAGAAGCAGCTTTTAAAAGTTTTATTCCCTGTGTTAGAGGCAATATATCAGCTGATTTTTGAAGTACTTTGGGCATTACTTCATAGGGTAGTGTGGCTCCAGAAAAGATTAGCATTGGAAAATACAAAATACTCGCTATAACACTTGCTATTTTTGTATTTGGCGCAATTCCTCCAACCATAATACCAATGCTAAACATGGACAGCATTACTAAAAAATACCCACCTGCAAATTGAAGCCATGAACCGTTTAACTTATAACCAAAGAAAATTGCTGCAACAGCATAAACAAGTACTAATGAAACAAGTGAGTAAAGAGTATAAATAACTACCTGAACTGCTAAAATTAATGCTGGACTTGTTGGCGTTACCTTAAATCGCTTCAAAATCTTTTTATTACGGTAATCTGATACTACTAAGGGAAGCCCCATAACCCCACCTGCACAAATAGCTATAGTCGATATGGCTCCAAAGGATTGAGCTAAAAAAGTATATTCTGATCTATAAAAAGCAGGCTTATTCCCATAGATAATACCTAAAATAACCACTACTACCACTGGCATACATATTGCAAAAATAAACATGTCCATTCCTCGCAGAGATAATTTCAATTCAGTTTTAAGCATTGTACTAAATGTTTTCATATCTGTTTTCCTCCTCTGTGTACCAAAGATAAGCATCCTCAAATTTTTCAAAAGGACTTGAAGCAACTGCTTCTTGTACTGTTCCTTTAAATATTATTTCCCCACTTTTAAGAATACAAATTTTATCACATAAAGCTTCAACTTCATCCATGAAATGAGAACTTAAAAAGATAGTAAGACCTTTCTCCTTCAATTGTAAAATACATTTCCAAACATCACGCCTTGCCTTTGTGTCAAGTCCTGTAGTTAGCTCATCTAAAAATACAACCTCAGGCTTTGGAATTAATGCAAGTATAATAAATAACCTTTGTTTTTGTCCTCCTGAAAGCTTGCTAACAAGACTTTTTGCTTTATCAGAAAGTCCAAATTGATTTAGCAAAACTTTATAATCCTCAGATGATTTATAAAGTGATTGTGTAACCTGGCACAATTCGGCTACTGTTATATTCTCCTGATAATTTGCTTCTTGAAATTGAACACCTACTTTTTCAAACAGCTCTTTACGTTCTGTTTGTGGATTCCTATTCAAAATGGATACTGTTCCACTGTCTGGCTTTTTCGTTCCTAAAATGCACTCAATGGTTGTACTTTTGCCTGCACCATTTACTCCCAAAAGGCCAAATACCATACCACTAGAAATTGTAATGTTGATGTTTTCAATTGCTGGCACTCCTTCATAATACTTGCTTAATTTTTCAACCTTGATGATGGATTCCATACTTTTTTCCTCCTTTAAACTTATTTACACAAAAAGAATAACACCAACACAAAGATTGGTGTTAAAGTGTAGGCTTTACCCCATCACATTTCTTTTTTCATTTTTTCAATGTGAAACAACATTGTATGAGCATTTCTTTCAGCTGATTTCAAAGAAGTAATCAACTTATCACATACAGATATGATTTCATCACTTTCCCCCGGAGTATCAAGCACCTTTTTAATATTCACATTTGGATTTTCAGATAATGCTCCAAGCATTCTCAAGATAGCTTCAAGAGAGTAATTTGCACAACGAAGAGAACGAATAATTTTTAATCGTCTAATATCTTCGTCTCTATATACACGATAACCATTTTGTTTTCGCTTTACACTTAATAATCCATTCATCTCCCAATTTCTCAAAGCATCCATGGAAACTTGTAAATATTCAGCAGCCTCTTTCCTTTTAAGAGATAATGTATCTGTTGTTTCATTAGATAATAATTGTTTTACACTTTCTATGGCTTCTTCTGCATTACTCTGTTCTTTTTGTATTTGCTCTATATAATCCTGTGTAAGAGAAATAGCTTTATTAAAGTTTCCTGCTGCAGACAACTTTACAATCTCAACAACCTTTTTACGCAGACCATTCTGAAGCACTTCAATTTTAAAAGCAATTCTTGCAAGCTTAAATTGCTCAATATGAAGATCTGTAAAAACACGATAACCATTAGATTGCCTATAAGGTTTAGGAATAAGTCTAAGTTCTTCATACATCCGCACCGTGTTAGGATGTATTCCTATTATTTTTGCCACTTCTGCCGTCATATAGGTATTCATTTTTTAATTCACCTCTATGCCTATAATACTATCAATAAAAAGTCTGGTGTTATAATAGAGAGTTCAATTATGTTATCGTACTTTTTTCTTTACTGGTTAACATTAAATCCTTATATAGAAATATCATAGTAATAAAAAAACTTAATACAGCAAAACCAATATTCAGGGTTTTATTATGTATAAATTCTCCTATAAAAGGCATTACCATAAAAAAATAAATTATAATTAGAGGATATGCTAATTTTCTCAGTTTACGAGTTTCCACAAATTCAGACATACTAGCAACAAATAAAAATATTATAATTATTGTTATTATGATTTCTGGTAATTCCACTCTCATAAACATTGCTGCCACTTCAGCTATACTCATAATAAATGCTAGTATTCCTAGAATATTTGCTATAGATTTAAATTTCGTAAATACCATCTCCCAATATCAATCACACTACTAGATATATATAATAAAATGACTTGCTTTATGCTTAAAGTAAATTAGCCTATATGTATAATTAACTAGTAATTATCATATAGGCTTTTAGTACTATATGGATTTTATTTAATACAAAACGCCTGAAAGCATAATGTATCATCACTATAACCTTTGATGAGATTTTCTTCATGCTTTATGTATACTGGATTACCACCATAAACAGGATGAATATATTTCACTTCTATTTCATTACTTTGAGTAGTATCACAAAGTTCTTTAAGAATAAACAACCCTTGTACAACAGGATTTTCTGTTAGATGAATAGAATTTGTATCTCCTGTTACATGACTAAAATTTGAAATTTCTTCTTTTGAAAAACTACGCCACAAAGTTCCACACTCTTTAACATCTTCTTTTTGAACAGATTCTTTAACCTTTGCATTCATCATTAAATAAACTGTTAATGTTTCTGCAATTTCATTATTAACATATCCACTACAGCTAATTACACAAAGCTTTCTGCTGCTTTTTACAATTTCATTTTTATAAGTTTCATTATCTAATTTTGATTGGAATTGTTGATATTTTACTTTGGCAATAAATGCACCTTCGTAAAAAAAATCTTTCTTCATAGTAAATGCTTTAAATAAATCTATCATTTAATTTTCCACCTTAATATCAATATAATAGTTAAAAATTCTTATTTTCTAAATCTTCTAATGGTTTTACTGCATTACCATACCACCATCAACGTTTATAACTTGCCCCGTAATGTATTCTGACATGTTTGAAACCAGAAACAAAACAGCACTAGCTACTGCTTCAGGCCTACCGTAAGCTTTCATTGGAATTTTAGATAACATTTCCTCAGTTACTTTTTCTGGAAGTGATGCTGTCATATCTGTTGCTATATATCCTGGAGCAACAGCATTTACTTTTATGCCGCGATCTGCCAACTCTCTTGCTGTTGTTTTAGTAAAACCTATAAGTCCAGCCTTAGAAGCAGCATAATTTGCCTGACCAACATTTCCTGTTATACCTACAACACTAGCCATATTAACTATACTGCCAGATTTTTGTCTTAACATCTGTTTTGATACAAATTTAGTGCAGTTAAATGCTCCTGTGAGATTTGTACTTATTACCTTATCCCAGTTTTCTTTTTTCATGGTCATCATTATACCATCACTTGTAACCCCAGCGTTATTTACTAATATATCTATTCTTTTGAATCTTGCAATTATAGCTTTTACAACTTCTTTCGTTGATTCCTCTGAACTCACATCATGTTTTAAGCCTAAAGCTTCAACATCATAAGCTAATGATATTTCATTTGCTGCTTGTTTTGCTCTTTCTTCATTAGTTCCTGTTACCACTATTTTTACTTTTTCTGCTGCTAATTTCTCTGCAATAGCTCTCCCAAGTCCTCGTGTTCCTCCTGTTACTAAAGCCACTTTATCGGTTAAACCTAAATCAATCATATTGAACCTCCAATTTATGAAATAGTTTTATTTAATGTATTCTCTAAGCAACCTTTTGAATCCATTCAAATTATATTCATAAGAAAATCTTACTACGTTCCTTCGTTCATTAACTTCCATATTACCTTCCAATGAATCCAATAATAGATTAAGCATATTATCAAATACCATTCTTATAATTTTGTAACCTTGATTCATATCGCAATTATTCAACCCACACTTCTGTAAAAATGCAATTTCATGTTGTGTCATATTTTCCATTATTTCTTCTTTCAAATTCTCATATCTTGTTCCCTCACTATATCTAAGTAAAATTAATAATCTCTTTCTCTTTGCTATTAAATCATCTATTCTTCTATGGGTTGGAAGGTACCTTTCTAAGTTTTGCTGATTTTTCAAAAAAGCTTTTGTTAATATTGGAAATATTCTAGAATTATAATCTCTTAATATATCTGCAAAAGATTGTGGTAAAACAGTATAAAATAACTCTTCTTTGTTCTTAAAATAAATGTAAATATTACCTACCGAAATATTTGCTTTTGCAGCAATATGACTCATTTTCGTATTTAAATATCCTTTTTCTAAAAACATATCTATTGCTGCATTTTCAATTGATTTTTTAACCTCGTCTTTTTTTATTTGAACCATTTTACTCTCCATTATGTTAAAACTGAATTTATAATTCATTTTTATATTAGTACTAAATATTGCCTTTGTCAATTATAAATAAAAAAAGTACCCTTAAGGCTTATGTTTCAAAACTTTAGGAGTGCTCCGTTTAGATTTTATTTAATTAGTACCTAAATTTTCTTTAAAGATATTTAAATATTTCATAACTAATGAATTGTCAAATCCAACTCCATGGTTAATACTATCTGCCATATCTAACATTTCATCCGCAAAATTAGAATAAGAAAAATTTGTTTTTTCCATATCCTTGTCTATTTGTTCATTATTATATCTTATAGTACCCATAACAGCTATGATACCTGTTTCAAATTCTTTTCTCTGCTGCAGTGGCATTTGTTCCAGCATCTCTCTCCATGCTTTTCTTACATATGATGGTGCTGAAGGTGGTGGAAAACCAAGACTTGCCATACCACATCTATAATAATCCAATGAATGATGGATCATATCTAGCCCTGCTTTTTCAAATTCTTTATACTGCAGCTTATCTTCATCATCCAATTTACCATTTAAAGCTTCATTATAATCATCTACTTTTTCATCTAACACTTTACTGAAGCTTTGTTGTTTATTTTCTTTTTTCTTACTATTAGTAATGTTATTGTTTTGAATGTTTGATGTATTAATTTGTATCGACATAAATATCTCCTTTCAAAAAGTTGTTACACTTTTGTTATCGAAATAAATATCCTATACTTAACAATTTTGGTTTAAATTATACCAAAACACCAATATATTCCCATGTATATCATGCAATTGTTTAAGATTGTAATATTAGCTTAACTCAATATAAGACTCCAAATAGGCACAGACAATAAAGTCATAACAGTAGAAAACACCACCAGCTTTGTTCCAAATACATAGTCTCCACCATACTTAGCTGCCAAAATAGCTGTAGTGCTCCCTGCTGGCATTCCTGTTAAAAGAACTGCTACACCAATAATAAGCTTATCAATTCCAGCTAATTTGCATCCAATAAACACCAATCCAGGAATCATTACAAGTCTGATTATAGTAAAATATATAACATCCTTATTTATAATAGTCTTTAAATCATCAACTTCTGCTATAATACAACCTATCAATATCATGGTAAGTGCTGTAGTACACTGCCCTAAATTACTTATAGTTTTCTCCATGAATGCAGGTAGATGTATTCTTGTAATCATTAACAAAAATCCAATGTAAACAGCTATCATACAAGGATGCAATACTACTTTTTTAATTGCTGATTTTTTGTCAGTTTCATTTGTAAACTGTGACAATCCAGCTGACCACATAGCAATTCTATTAGGAATACAAAAAATAGATGAATACATAAGCCCTGTTGCTCCAAATATACCTTGTGCAATAGGATTTCCTAAAAAACCTGAATTGGATACAAGTGTTCCATATTTGAAAATCTTTCTTTTTCTTATATCATAACTATTAAAAGCAAATTTACAGATAATATAAGAAAGGATCTGTGCAAGTGCAGCAATCACTATTATAACTATAAATTTTTTTAGTATTGCCATATTGAAATCAATTCTGAAGGAAGTGATTATATTACAGGGTAAAATAAGATTTAAAACCAATTCAGTTAATACTGACTTTGCCTTTTCTGTAAGTATACCCTTTTTCCTCATAAACACTCCAATAAGCACTATTAAAAACATTGTACCTTGGAGTGTCCACATTACATTAAAATCCATTAGTTTTGCTTCCTTTCATTTTGTCAGATGCTCGTAAAGTTAACTTATAATAAATCCTGCTTTAACATTTCCCTATAAATATGTTTTATGGCTACGAATTGGCCTCCAACAAAATAGCCATCATCATATAAATTAATATGAACTACTTTAACAATAGCAGGTATAGTCATTTTATTATACTTAAATATCACTTCTAGTATATCATCTATTTCAAATTTTGTAGTTGATATAAATCCTATACCTGAAATAGAAATATCTACAGTTATTCTTTCCAAATGAACATGTTTAGAATTTACACTCATAATTCTTAACATATCGTCATAGCTATACCTTTTATTTATTCTACGATCCTTTTTAAATATCTGGTCTCTATCAAACAAATAACTAAAATTATTCTTTTTCATACTATCACTCGCTTTTCTATAAATATTAAAATAACGACATGATGATATTCTTCACACATTATGTTTTTGAAAATATTATATCATATTGTAGAAATTTGGTACAATATTTAATCCATAATTATTCTATGAAATCAAAATTTTCCACTATCAACTCTAGACAATTGGAAAAGGAAGGAGTATAATGCAATCAAAAGCGAATTAATTATTCTCTTTTACAGGAGGTACAAATATGGTTCAATATAAAAAAGACGATATTAAAGAAAAAATCGATAATGCAGCCTTAAAAATCTTTGTAGAGAAAGGCTATGAAAAAGCAAAAATTTCTAACATTGCAATAGAATCAAATGTTTCAGTTGGAAATATATATAGGTACTATAAGAGCAAGGAAGAAATATTTTATTCAATAGCTTCTGAAAGTGTCTTAGAAAACTTGAAAAGTATCTTGATTAATAAGCTTACATTTGCAAAGGACAAAACAGCAAACGAACTAAACTCAAAGAATGATTTTCAACTTGTAAATGAAGAATTTATTGATTATATGATTAAAAATAGAGAACAAATTTTAATAATGTTTAACGGAAGCAAAGGTACAAGATATGAAAGTCTAAAATATGAAGCTATAAATTATATGATAAAAAATATAAAGGAAAATTATTCAAAAGAAAACAATAAAATTATCTATGATTCTATGAATTATAAGATTATTAAAATCATATATGAAAATTTGATTTCAATGATGATAGAAGTTCTTAAGGAGTCAGATTCCCCTGAAGACATAAAAAATTCATTTAAAATTATAAATCTTTATCATCTATTTGGAGTTACTAATTTATTTAAATAATTAATGAAAAGTAAGGAGTGTTATGAAATGGAAACCACAATATATTATTTTACAGCTACAGGAAACAGCTTGGACGTTGCTAAAAGTATTGAAAAATCCCTTGAGGAAACTGAACTTGTATCTATACCTAAATCAAGTAATTATAAAATTATAACACCTGTCACAGAAAAAGTAGGCTTTGTGTTCCCAGTATATGACTATAGTATTCCCCTGGTAGTAAAAGATTTTTTAAACAAATTGGATTTATCTAATACAAGCTATATTTTTGCTGCAGCAACCTGTAATTTCTTACCCGGTCTTGCACTTGACAAAGTTGATTCTATATTAAAGAGAAAGGAAAAGAAATTAAATAGTGGGTTTGTAATAAAAATGCCTGGAACTTATATAGCTATGTATGGTGCAAATTCAGAAAAAACTCAAATAAAAAAATTCAAACAAAAGGATAAAAAAGTTACTACAATTATAGATTGCATAAAAAACTGCAAGGATCATGGTATTGAAAAAAGTAAATTAATTATTGATAGACTTTTAGCACCAAAGTTTGAAAAATCTATGGACAACTTTCCTACTAAAGACAGCACCTTTTGTGTTGATGACAATTGTATAGGATGTGGAATTTGCAGTAAAGTTTGTGCCTTTGACAATATTAAAATCATAGATGGCAAACCTAATTGGCAGCATAAATGTCAGCAATGTTTTGCCTGCATACACTTATGTCCAAAAGCTTCCATACAAATAGGAAAGGATACAGTAAATAAAAAAAGATACAGGAATCCTAATGTTTCCATGCAGGATATTATAAATGCAAATAGTTCATTGAAATAAACTAGAAAAACTACAGAAAGTGGACTCTCACCTTCTGTAGCAAATCTTGATAATATATAACAATAATTTTTATTATCTACAGCAATATTTTTTATTTAATACAACCGTATAATAGTCAAACAGCTTAACTAAGCAATTTAGTAGCTTCCTTTTTGTTTAATCCACATCCATACCAAGCTGCAATTAAAAGTACTATCCATACAACTCCAACTATAGCTGGAATTCTTGTATCTGCTCCCATGCACATTGAAATAAATACACCAACTAAGAATATCATAGTGATGATGCCTGAAGCTGGATAAAGTACTGTTTTAAACTTCAAATTTTTAACCTGTTCAGGTGTAAGACTCTTTCTAAATTTAATCTGAGTGTAAACAATCATGAACCAAGCAAATATACCTGCAAATGTTCCTACACTTGTAACATAAGTAAATGCTTTACCAGGAGCAACGTAGTTTAATATAACTCCGATTAACATAAATGCTACTGAAGTAAGTATTCCATTCTTAGGAACGTTAGTTGAACTAAGCTTTGCAAAGCACTTAGGTGCTTGTCCCTGTAATGAAAGATTGTATAGCATACGTCCAGTTGTAAATATACCTGAATTACATGATGATGATGCTGCTGTAAGTACAACGAAGTTTATTATACCAGCTGCTGCACCTATACCAAGTTTAGCAAATGTAAGAACAAACGGACTTCCTGTTGTTCCTATGCTGTCCCAAGCATAAAGTGACATTATAACAAATAATGCACCAATATAGAAAATCATTACTCGCATGAAAACACTGTTTATAGCTGTTGGTATTACTTTTTCAGGATTTTTTGCCTCTCCAGCTGTAACTCCTATAAGCTCAACTCCTACGAAAGCAAATGAAACCATAGTTAATGTTGATATAGGTCCCATAATTCCTTTAGGGAAGAAACCGCCGTGAGCAGTCAAGTTTGAAATGCCAATTGGCACTCCTTTATTTCCCAAACCAAATGCTATCATAGCTATACCAACTATAATCATGATAACTATTGTAGCAACTTTTATAAGTGCAAACCAAAATTCAATTTCTCCAAATGCTTTTGCGGCAGTTAAATTTACGCCTGTAAGTATACAAATAGCAACCAATGCTGATACCCATTGTGGTACATTTGGAAACCAAAAGTTAATATAAATACCTACTGCTGTAACTTCTGCCATACAAGTTACAACCCACATTATCCAGTATGTCCATCCTGTTAAATATCCTGCAAGAGGACTCACGTAGTCGTTTGCATATGCACTGAATGATCCTGCAACTGGATGTTCAACAGCCATTTCACCAAGAGCACGCATGATAAAAAATATAATTATTCCTGCAACACCATAAGTAATTAATATAGCTGGACCTGCAGCTTTAATAGCTGTTGCTGACCCTAGGAACAAACCAACTCCGATAGCTCCACCAATTGCCATCATTTTAATGTGTCTTTCTTCAAGACCACGTTCTAGGTTTTCGCCTGTTTGAGTTTGAACTTCGTTATTCATTTTACTTACTCCTTCCTTAACAAGAAAAAATTGGTATTTTGAAAACTCAAAATCTACTAAGATTTCAGTTTTTTCAAGTTATATCAAAAAGAATTTTCCTCACCTACTATTGAATATGAATTGTCATATCTAAAATATATATTGTGAAGTAATCTTTATGAACGAATTAAAACTCATGACAAATAAAATAATTCCGTCTTTTTTAAATATTCAATTTCAAGTAAATTGTCTATTTTATACTTTTGTGTTTTCAAATTATTCAATTTATACAATATTCTTTCTTCATTTTATATAATCATTCCAGTATTGTCAATAACGACATAAACAATAAAAAGTATCATCTTCTACAGAATTATGCGAAAAAACCTCAACTAGCTACAACTAACTACAAATAACTACAACTTTAAAGCTAGTTTTATTTAGCCCGGATTTTCTTTATCTATTTTTCTAAAGCCTAATTCGAAGACTTTATGATGCCTAGTTGATTTTTTCTCAACAACTTATAATAAAATTGTGAAATGTTTAACCTTTGTATAATCATTTGTTTCATAAAATAAACAATTTCGAAATTTAACATTACATCATTAACTAAGTCTAAATAACTAACCTTTCTTATGTAACTTTCTTATATCTTTTAGTTCTTGTTCAACCTTATATTTTAAAAAATTGTACTTGAGAAATTTATCATCTTATACTTGCTAAGTTCTTCACAAAAAATAATGTAACATAACTTCAAATGCAGTAAGATACTGCAGAATACACTAATAAGCAACTTTTAACTGTATATTAGATATAAAACAGTTTAAAGTTGCTTCGCTTACTTTCAATTACATTGTTTCATTTTTAAATAAAAAAACTTTTCCTTTTCAAAGCTCTAACACATTACAATAATTTTATATGGTGTAGTTTGTGCTGGTATACTCATTGTAGTAAAACCATAAACAACAATTAGATCGTGATTGGCAGGATTTTTAGTATAAGCTTGATCATTTTTAAGTATTATCTTAGTACATTGTGAAATATTTAATTTTAATTTATTATCATTGCTCACCAACTGTCTGTTAAAATATGACACTTTAACTTTTTGATATTGTGTATCTCTTGCCATAACAATTGCTCTAAATTGAGGTGGAAAAATCATAGGAACTGGTGCATTTACATCATAAAACCCAGTTACCATATCTCCTATTCCAAGCATTACATGATCTACAAAATAAGTATCTGGTGATACCACAAATTTTACTAAGTCTCCATATCTATTTTGTACAGATATTAATTTATAGCATCCTAATTGCTCTCCATTTGGTTGTACCCAAAAGTCATCAATCATAATAACTTTACCATGAAAAGATTGAAAATTTATCATTTTCTCACTCCTATTTAAACTCATATCCTATATAAATTATGCATTTTTAAAATATTTTGTTACATTTAATATAAAATATTAGTTATACTACTCTTATTTTTTCAAATTTAACACCTACTGTAGATAGATAGAATATACTATTACTGTTAACTATTAATATGGAAGTGTATGAACTTTGACAAATTCAAATAATAGTGATTATTATGTATTTAAACGTAATGAAAAATATTTTAGACCTTCAAAATTACCAGCACTAAATATTAGAAACTTTGACTATGATTTTTTTGATAAATATTATAATAAAGCAAGCTTACCAAATTACCTATTCTCATCACCTAAGGACACTATTATAAATTATTTTAGTATATTAAGAGAGGCTTCTAATATATCAAAAGGTGGATGCGGAAGTATTGGAAATGCTTTAGCTCCTTATCCAATTTCATATAAATTTTTTACATCAGAATATCAAACAAATGTATCTTTCAAAGACTACATGAAATTATTTAAAAACACCGGCCATATTAATTTAATAAAGCTTAATAATCTAATTAATATAACTACTTTACCTGGAAAATACAAATATTTTTTTGAAATTGAAATAATAGAACCATCTGTAAATGGAAATACAAGCTTTGCATATTATTATGGATTTATATATTTAAAAAATGAAAATGGAAAATACAAAATTTCTGATGTAGACTTGCGAGGAGAAGATTTTCTATGTGCTGCTTATCATGGCTGGGCACATAATGCAGAATTATATGTATCTACTACTTATGGAGATTGGTGTAATCTTATAAAAAAAAGACATCAAACAGAACAAATTGGATATATTAAAAATATTTATGTGACAGGTACTGATGGACATGAATATAAGTTTAAATTTTTTCAACTTACTAATGGCACTGACATAGAAGTTGGTCAATTTATTAAAGATAGCAGTAATGAATGGAAACCCATAAAAATAGACGTAAATAAATGTATAAAAAGATGTAGATATTCTTATTTGAGATCACATTATATGCCACTTGCACTAAAATACCCCTCGTATTTTTAAAGGAAATAATAAACAAACATGAAAGTTAACAAATTAACAATCTTAATTAACAGTAAGAAATCATCTTTAACAAAAATACCAAGAGGTTTATCGCATACTTTTTAATATACGATAAACTTCTGAAACAAATTATATTATTACTCTAATAATAGCAAACAATGGGAGTACCTTTCTCAATATTATCAAATATTGTCTTTGCCAAATAGTATGGTGAATTTATACAACCATGAGAACCATTGGTCTTATATATATCCCCTCCAAACTCATCTCTCCAACTTGCATCGTGAATTCCAATTCCTCCATTAAAAGGCATCCAGCATTCAACAGGAGTACTATAATCTTCACCAGTTAAAGTTGCATTTTTTTCTTTATATTTCAAACTATAAATACCTTGTGTTGTTAAATCATTACTACTTTCATTACCTGTAACCACATCTCCTTGTACTATTAGTGTTCCATTTTTATAAAACCATAAATGTTGATTTGTCATATCTATTTCCACATAGGTATTCCCAATGTCATTACTATCATGAGAAAAGGCAGTTTGGATATAGACAGGCTCTTTTACTATAGTTTTTCCTTCTTTGATTGTTTTATTTAAATTTTGTATTTCCTTAGCAGTATTAATTGACCAGCCATAATCGCCTCCACTTATATCTATTGTTTTTCCTGAAGTTGTAACAAAACTTCTTGTCTTTCCTACCGTATTATAAGTATTAAACAATGAATTCATATAGTTTTTTTCTTTTTGATCATCAATCACAACTCCAAAATTTTCATCAATTTTAAGCCACTTATTTATTATTGAACCATCTATGATTTCTTTATGATTTCCAAAAGTATATGTGATTTTTGAAGATATATATTTATTAAGAATGTTTTTATTATCAATAGTCCTTTGAGATTTTGAAGTGTGCTTTGGATTTACATAGCAATTAGCTGCCTCTAAATCTATTGTATCTTCTCCACTAAATATTGCCTTTGTCACCTTGCCACATAAAATATCTTTATTAATCTTATTTCCATTCACTTCATCTATAATCACATAACCCTTATCTGTATATTTAAAGCCAGGTTCTCTAGGTTCAACTATATTACTGATATTAACGCAAGAAAGCTTCTCTACCTTTTCTTTTAACAATTTTTCATCATATATAACTACATCTGTCATTTTCAAATTTTTTGTACTAAAAAAAGCTGAAATCCAATTTAAAGGGTTTTGTCTATGTTTAAATTTCTCATATTTTCCTCCTGAATTATATCTTAGACCAATATCAACAGATCTAATTTGTTCTGTTTTACCGCCACGCTCCTTTATATTTACTGTATATGCTTTCAGCTTTGATGTCATTTGTTCTTTTACTTCTTCAACAGTTTTACTCGAAACATTGATATGATTAATTTCGGAACCAAAATAGAAATGATTTTTAAAATACATTGCTATGCCAAAATATATACAAAGTAAAATAGCAAAGCCTATGACAATTTTATTATGCTTATTTTTTTCTTTTACCATAGTATTCCTCTTATAATTGCAACAAAAATTTTAAATTAATAGTTGTTTTTAAAGTTAACAAATTCTCTTATAATTAAGAGATACGCCCATTTTTATATGTTAATATTTACAGTCATTATATAACTCTAAAATTATTTTTCGCAATTAGAGCCGTTTAATGCAAAAAACTATCAGTTTTATTTTTACAAAGCTGATAGTTTTTACATAATTTAATATTTTGTCAATCCAATATACAACTTACTTATACATTTAATATCAGCATTAAGTTTAAAATTGTTATTATAACTGCAATTATTCCCAAAACTATTTTAGAAAATACATCATTAGAATATTTACCCATTACCTTTTTAGATGAAGTTAAATATATTTGCAGAAATACTGTAATAGGTAATTGTATGCTTAAAAACATTTGTGAATAAATCAAGCCTTTAAATGGATCTTCTATGAAAAATATAATTAAAATTGCAGTAATTAGCGTTGCTCCAACTCCTACTTTTGTATGTGGATCATTTATGTCATAAGGCTCCTTATATATACCAGCAAAAATACTTCCTGCTGCCATCCCTGCAGTTATTGTAGAAGATATACCAGCAAATAATAGGGCAATTGCAAATATCACTGCTGCTCCCCTACCTAACAATGGTTCCAGCATTTGTCTAGCCTGTCCAAGATCTGTTATGTTTATTTTATTACAAAAAAATGTAGCTGCTGCAATCAAGACCATAGCACTATTAATAGCCCAGCCTATTATCATGGAAAATAAAGTATCTGCAAATTCATATTTCAACTGCTTTTCAATTATTGCTTCATCCTTTAAATTCCACTGCCTGCTTTGTATTATTTCAGAATGAAGAAATAAATTATGAGGCATAACCACAGCACCAATAACACTCATTACTATAGGCATAGCACCTTTAGGAAAGCTAGGTGTAACCCAACTTACCACAGCCTTCCCCCAATCTACACTAATAAATGCAAGCTCAATAATAAAAGAGATACCTATAAGAGAGACAAATCCAATTATCCACTTTTCAAGTTTTTTATAAGAATTAGTAAACAGCATCCATATAATTAATATTAAAGCCATGACACTACCAAGCTTTATGGGTATTTTAAATAACATATTAAGTGCTATTGCTGAACCAAGTATCTCCGCCATTGCAGTTGAAGCAGCTGCAAGTGTTGCTGTTATCAAAATACTTCTACTAAGCCAAGGCTTTAAATAAATCGAGGCTGCCTCAGATAGACAATATCCTGTAGCTATACCAAGATGTGCTGCATTATGCTGCAATACAATAAGCATTATTGTTGAAAGTGTAATAGTAAATAAAAGTGCATATCCATAAGTTGATCCAGCCATGAGGTTAGATGCCCAATTTCCTGGATCAATGAAACCAACTGTAACTATTAATCCTGGCCCTATGTATTTAATGAAATCCAACGCCATAAACTTAGGTTTATGTTCTCCAGTAAATAATCCTTTTTTCTTCTTTATGTTCATCACTTGCCTCCTCCTTCAATGTTGTTAATCTTCTATAAATAAATATTATCACAATTAATAAATATTATCATCTGATATTGACTATTTAAATTATTTGTTGTAAAATTATCATAAAAATTAGTCGAATATACTTATTATGTATCTTCAAAAGTCACTTTTTATAAAATACTTTTTAGTATGGAGTATTTTATTATT
Organism: Clostridium sp. JS66; assembly: GCF_033561535.1. Lineage (NCBI taxonomy): Bacteria > Bacillati > Bacillota > Clostridia > Eubacteriales > Clostridiaceae > Clostridium > Clostridium sp. JS66. The sequence continues at coordinate 4,046,793 of NZ_CP131467.1, forward strand.
TAATATATAAAATGAAAAAGGAGAGGATTATATGTTTAGTGAAAATTTAGCTCAAGCTTTAAATAACCAAATCAATTTTGAATTTTATTCTGCGCATCTTTACTTATCAATTGCCGCTTACTTTTCATCTATTGATTTAGACGGCTTCGCAAACTTTTTTACAGTTCAAGCTGAAGAAGAAAAATTTCATGCAATGAAATTTTATAATTACGTAAATGAAATGGACGGAAGAGTATTACTAAAAGGATTTGAAAATCCTCCTGTATATTTTGACTCACCTTTAGATGCTTTTGAAAAATCATTAGGACATGAAAGAACTGTAACTAAGAGAATTTATAATCTTTCTGATATTGCATTGGAAGAAAGAGAACATGCTACTTTAAGCCTACTAAGGTGGTTTATAGACGAACAAGTTGAAGAAGAGAAAAATTTCAACACAATTATTAAAAAATTGAAAAGGATAGAAAATGATATGGCAGCACTATATATGCTGGACTCTGAACTGGCTGCAAGGGTATTTGTTACACCAGTTAACTAAAAAGTACTTTTGATAAATCTGCTTTCAACTATGTATATCAATAAAAAGGTTCTATCTCAAAATACATATAACATGATTTTTGAGATAGAACTTAATTATATTATAATCCTATAAATAGCTATTAAGATCTATTTGCTCTTTAAACACTTCTAGTCCTACTCTGTCTATGTAATCTCCTAATCTTTCTCTTGTGCCTGCATTTTCACTATATACTTGAATAACTTTTTCTATTAAATCATATATTTTTTCTTCTGATACAGAAAGTGCTATTCTATCTGCTATTCTTGGCTTGGCTCCACCTTTTCCGCCAACATAGAGCATCCAACCTTTTCCGCCACCTATTAATCCTATATCCTTAAAGGCACTATCTGCACAGCTATTAGGACAACCACTTACACCTATCTTTAATTTATTAGGTAATTCTTTTCCATGATATAAACTATCTAACTTTGATCCAACTGCTACTGAATCTTGAAGACCTCTTTTACAGAAAGTAGTGCCTGGACATATTTTTATACTTCTTACACATAGCCCAATTGCTGCACCTGGATCCATTTCTAAATCTTTCCAAACATTATCTAAATCTTCTTCTTTTAATCCAACTAATGCAATTCTTTGAGCTCCTGTAACCTTAACAGCTGCTGCATTGTATTTTTCAGCTACATTTGCAATAGTTCTTAAAATATCTGGTGTCACAATTCCTGCAGTTAAATGTGGTGCGATACTGTATGTTTCCTTATCTCTTTGCAATATTGCCCCTTTTTCTAGTAAATCCTTTTTCATTTTGCAACCTCCTGAATTTTGTTTTTAATAATATAATACACTATTTATTAGATTACTTCTATTTCTACATCAACATTTCCTCTAATGGCTTTGGAATAAGGACAGTTCTTATGAGCTATATTTGCATATTTTAAAGCTTTTCCTCTTTCTAATCCATCAATTGATACTTGCAATTTTACAGCTATTTTTAATCCCTTATCCTCTGGATCTTCTTTTAAGGATACAATTGCTGAAACAGTAGTTTTTTCAAACTTTGTTCTAGTTTTTTGCAAAACAACTTCCAACGCACCATTAAAACAAGTGCTATACGCAGCTGCAAAAAGCTGCTCTGGATTTGTTAATGTTGTTTCTTCTCCACCTAATTCCTTTGGCATCGCTACATCTAAATTAAAAGACATATCTGGTGAATAAACTCTACCTTTTCTTGCTCCTACATTAATCATTGTTGTTTCATATAAAGTTTTCACAATTTTATCTCCTTTCAATAGCTTTTATTAAAATTTATCTTTCATTCAATAATTCATATTGTTTAATAATCTTTATCTTGAAATTAGAATAACATAGTTTTACCATTAAATCAACTTATTTTTGTCATTTTCAACTCAACTTTCTCATCTACAAAATATAAAAATAATACTTACAATGTGCTCAAATTGCCAAACAGGAAATATTAAAAATTAGTATTCCATGGTTTTGCCTATAAATTGTCACGGCATTGTCACAAATAACCTTTATAATAAAAAAAGTAAAAAAACTTAATGGATAACATATTGTTATTAAATATGTGGATTATAATAGGAGTTTCCTTAAAAAAAGAATGTAAAGGATGGTAATATTAATGAAAAAACATAACTTTTTAAGTAAAACAACAGCTTGTTTACTTGCAATTGGTGTATCAATGGCCTTGTTTGCAGGTTGCCAAAGTAGCAGCAGTAATAGTGGAACAGCTAGTAATGCTACACAAAGTACTAGCAAACAAAATGGCAATAAGCCCTCTGCAGAGCAAATGAAGAAAAGGGTACAAGATAGTATTCAACCTCTAGTAACAGCAGGAACTATAACACAGGCTCAAGCAGATAAAATTATAGCAGCATATGAAGCACGTCCTGCAGGAAATGGACAGAAGAATAAAACACAGGATAATCAACAAAGTAGCCAACAGGGAAGTACTCAAAATAATGGACAAAATAAACAAAGATTTAATCCTTTAAGTAAATTAGTAAGTGATGGCACTATTACACAAGCTCAGGCTGATGCTGTTACTCAAAAGATGAAGGAAAATTCTACACATAAAAACAATGGACAATCTTCTAACTAAATAATTTATGCCATTCCAATTCCCCTAAGGCATATTAAAATCCTTATTTTACAATGCTGCATGTACTTGCTGCATATAATTATCCCATATTTGACCTGGATATGTTGCACCATATAAGTTATAAACATACTTTGGTGTATCATATCCAACCCACACTACTGTAGTGTAATATGGAGAATAACCACATAACCAACCATCCTTTTGATCATTTGTTGTACCAGTTTTAGCAGCACTAGTAATTCCATCAAGTCTTACATTATAAGCAGCCCCCCAGGTATTTTCTAAAGTACCTTTTAAAATATCTGTCATCAAATAACTTGCATATTCTTCGTATACTCTTCTTTTTTCCATTTTATTTTGATAATTTTGTCAATCAACTCACTTCCTTATAACTATGTGTAACACTTAAATCTGTTTGTCTATAATATCCCCAGCAAACTCTATGCATATACTTTACTTTTAAGATGCATTATCACTAATAAAAAACTACTGGCAAAACGTGTTTGCCAGTAGTTTTTTAACTATTTAATTTAATATGTTTTCATCTGCACCCTTATAAAATCCTACTTTATTAATTAACAGCCTTTCTATTTTTGTATAAATTCCTTCAACTTTATTTTTTAGTAATAAATTATATAAATAGCTTGTAATAAACACCATGGCATACGCACCAATAACATCTAAGGGATAATGATTACCAACATACACTCTTGAAAAGCCTACAATTATTGATAGTATTGTCATTATTATCCCAAGTATCCTATTGTATTTTCTAAGTCCTAAAGCTATACTCATTGTTCCTGTAGCATGATCACTTGGGAAAGATGCATCTTTAACATGGGGAACAAGCAAATTAACCTTATTGTGCACAAAAGGTCTATCTACATAGTACACACTTCCAATTATAAAACTTAACATTAAATTAATTACTGTAATGATAAATGTGTTCACGGATACTTTTCTGAACTCTTCATTTTTCTTAATGACGCCTAAAATAAATACTAATGCAGTGACTGCCATAAATATATAGGGTACATCCTTTGAAAAGAAAATCATTATTTTATCTAGCAATGCATTTTTATTTGCTAAATTATTTATCAATCTAAAAAACTCCATATTCATATTTAAAAATCCTTTCTATTACTTGTTTTTATTCTGTTATACATTATTGACTATTAAGATTAAATTTACATTAAAAGTTTCTTAGATTTATCTAAAAAACTTTTAACTTAATATGAATGGAGTTGCATTAAAATATAATAAGGCAAAAGAATTCTTTTCCTTTACCTTATACTAGCTGTTTATCTAAATTCAATATCACCACTATCTTTGTGCCTTTACCCTCTTCACTTTCTACTTTTATAGTTCCCTGATGCATATCAACAATCCATTTCGCTATGGATAATCCAAGCCCCGTACCACCTTTTTCTTTAGATCTGGATTTATCCACAATATAAAATCTATTAAATATGTTTTTAATTTCATTTTCAGGTATTCCAATGCCTGTGTCACTAACAGTTATTTTTACAGTTTTACCTTGAATTTCTGAGCTTATATTTATCCTTCCATTCTCCGAAGTAAATTTCAAACTATTATCAATAAATACTCTCAACATCTGCTTTATCATCTTATGATCTGCAAAAATTTTCACAGTATCATTTTTATCACTGCATATACTTCGATCTTGTGCTATTATTTTACTTTCCTCCACTACTTCATCAATTAATTCATTAAGCCATAATTCCTTTTTTTCTATAACTTGAGTGCCACTATCCCCCCTTGCAAGGAACAATAATTTTTCAATCAAATCAGCCATATTAGCAGCTTCTAACTTAATTCCATAAATGGATTTTTCCAAAGTATTTCTATCATCTTTTCCCCATCTGTCTAGTAAATTAGCATATCCTTGAATGACAGCAATAGGGGTTCTAAGCTCATGTGAAGCATCTGAAACAAATTGTGCCTGCCTGTTAAAAGCTTCTTGAAGTCTATCTATCATTTTATTAAAGGTGCTGGCAAGCCTTTTAAGTTCATCATCAGAACCTTCTCTTACTTCTATTCTTTCCTTCAAATTTTTGATACTTATGTTTTCAGCAGTTTTAGTTATATGATCAATAGGTTTCAACATTTTTTTACTTACCATATATCCTAATATAATGGAAGCAATAACTCCTATAAAATCAGCTGCAGCCATAACTACAAATAATATTTTCATAAACTCATATTCATTGAGCATATCCTTTACTATTTGAATATATACAGTACCATACTTTTTACTTTCATATTTAACATTTTTATATGTTAAATGGCGCTCTTTATCCTCCATATGCTTTTCTTTACTTGATGATTTTTTGAAATTAGATTGTTTAATATTGTAATCAAATTTTTCTGATGAATTTATTACTTTGCCATCCTGTTGTATTATCCTTATGAATACATTTTCTTTAGAAGGTACATCTGATAAAATTTCTTTACTTGCTAAATCTATCTGTTCATTTTTTGATGCAATCTTATTTAACATTATAGTTTGAATGTCTTCTATCTGTTTATTTGCTTGATTGTACATATAATACTTAACACCATATAAAATTGATGCATTTAGCAAAAGTAATACTAGTGAAAACATAAAAGCATATATTGCTGTAAGCTTTATAGAAATTTTTGCACTCTTAACAATCTTTAAAACACGATTAATTATCTTTAATAACATATCCCACTCCTCTTATAGTAGTTATAAGTTTATCTTCAAAGCCATCATCGATTTTACTTCTCAAATATCTTATAAACACATCTACCACATTGGTATCTCCATCATAATCATACCCCCATACTTCCTCAATTAATTTATCTCTAGTAAGTACAATATTTTTATTAATTAAAAGCATTTCAAGAAGATAATATTCTTTTTTAGTAAGCTCAATTTCCTTATTACCTCTCCAAACCTGATGGGTTTTATTGTTCATAACAATATCTCTAACTTTAATTTCATCATTTTTATTTTTTAATGTTTTATCCCTTTTATATACCCTTATTCTTGCCAATAATTCTTCTATGGCAAATGGTTTAGTTAAATAATCATTGGCACCAACGTCAAGTCCTAAGACTTTATCTGGTACATCTCCTTTAGCTGTCAACATTATTATGGGTATATAAGAAAACTCCCTTATTCTTCTGCAAACCTCAATACCATTCAAATATGGTATCATGATATCAAGAAGAATTAACTCATACTCCATATTCTCTACTTTTTTTAGAGCTTCTCTCCCATCATAGGCTGTATCAACTTTATATCCTTCATGAACAAGCTCCATTTCAATAAACATTGACATTTGCTTTTCATCTTCCACTAAAAGAATTTTAAAATCCTTCAAATTACCACCACTCCATGCTATTTCTAGATTGCTAAGCTTACTTAATAAACTTGAATATAATTTAACTTTATCATATTCTATATTATCTATTCAAAATTAAAATTGAATTAAAAAATTATAGTTGTAAAATTCAGTAAAGAAATTACCATTTTCCGTTTAATTATTACAAGCAATACTTGCAAGAATTATATATCATTAAATATATAAGTAAATAAGCTTAAAAGGTGGTCTTAATTATGCATTTGATTTATACACTTTTCATTGCTCTAATTAACAATCTAGATAACATAAGCGTTAGAATTGCCTATAGTATTAGAGGTATAAAAATATCTACACCAAAGAACTTATGGATTTCTGTTATAACTTTTGTTATTTCTTCTCTTGCTGCATTTTCTGGAAACTTTTTGACAAAAGTTCTTAGCAGTCGCATATCTTCAATATTAAGTATGCTATTACTTATAATTATTGGTTCATGGATTATAATAGAGCCTTATTTTAATAAGGATTGTGAAGATAAAGTCAAACAAGACCCTTCTATATACAATGCCTTAAAAAAGCCAGAAATTGCAGATTTAGATAACTCTAAAGATATCGATTACAAAGAAGCAACCTTACTGGGTATTGCCATGTCTGTCAACAACATTGGGGGAGGTATAAGTGCAGGCATGATTGGTTTAAATTCAATTTTAGTAGGGTTGTTTTCAGCTATAATAAGCTTTTTAGCTCTATGGACTGGAAATTACATTACAGAGTTTTTTAACAAGAAGAATCTAGGGAAAAAAGCTACTTTTGCATCAGGGATTATATTGATTTTGATTGGAATAAAGCAAATTATATAAGTAAAGCAAGGTTATTATAATTTTAATGAAGTTGTCAACTAAAAGTAGACAACAATAAAAGCAATATTAACCAAAGCCTCGTTCAGTTCGATACTGAATGGGGCTTTGATAACTTAATGCATATGCTGGTCTATCATTATTGTAATAATGGATGTATCTGTCCACAAATTCAAATAGATCATCTTCTTCCCAAAATCTAAAATCAACTGCCATTTCATCTTTAATCCAACCGTTTATTGATTCAATAACTGGGTTATCTGTTGGAGTTCCTACTCGCGACATAGAGCGAATTATGTTACAATTATTATGAGCTTTTGCGAATGCTCTTGAAGAATAGACTGCTCCTTGATCCGTGTGCAAAACGACTGGAGTTGTTTGTTCTTCAATTTTTTTCTTTAAATCTTTCAAACATAAAAAGTAGGTACGTCTATCACCGGGTTTAGATGTGAGGTGATGTGCAATAATCTCATTGTTGTATGTATCCATAATATACGTTAATTCGTATAAGCGGCCTCTATGTTTAAGGCAAGTCATATCTGAAACTACTAATTCTAATGGTTTTGAAGCATTCCACTTTCCTTTAACTATGTTTGGATAAACGATATTTTCATTCCCAGGTCTCCTATATTTATAATTTCTAACTTTGGATTTGATGCCACTGATTTTACAGCACTTATGTGCAAGATTATCTGAAAACGACCACCCAGTTTCCTTGCGGATGACTGCAGCGAGTCTATGATATCCATATGATTTATGTTTGCTATGAGCTTCTTTCAGTAAATCTGTAAGTAGTTCCCTATCTTTCTCATATCGATTCTGTACACCCTGACGGGATTTCCACTTGTAGTACCCAGAACGGTTAACCTGCATTAAAATACAAAGAGCCTTAAGAGAATATTTAACTTTTAAGTTGTCAATTATTTCGTACTCGGATCTTTTATAGAAACGAACTCCTTGTTTGCACCAACTCCTTTCACCATGTACCCTTTTTTTAACCTTTCAATTTCGATTTCTTGTTTTGCTACAATTAAACGAAGTCGATCTAATTCCTTCATTGATTTGCTTCTATGTAATGCTGCAAACTTATTTCCTGATTTCTTTTTATTTTCTAAGCCAGCTTCACCTTCATTTAAATATTTATGAATCCATGTTGCAATCATACCACTTGCGATACCTTCTTCTTTTGCTAAAGTTGGCCGACCAATACCTTCATCAAAATATCTACGGACAATACGGAGTTTTTCTTCCTTAGACCATTTTTGTTATTAAGCAATTTATTTGCTTAATAACAGGTTCAAAAAAAGTAAATTATAATAGCCTTTCTTTTTACGTCAGATTAAATAATCTGACACAAAAAGAATAAGATTATTTAATCTGACTATAATTTAAAAATATAAAAAATTTTATAGGACTGAAAAAAAGTGATAGAAATAATAAAGATGCCTTACGGCATAAGAAAATATAATAAGCTTAATAAGTATAATAGGTTTCCCATAAAATATGGATGCGAAGCATGCGGATATGAAGGAAAACTATATAGACATGGATTCTACTATAGAAATTTGATTACATTTAACAAAGCTTATAGAGTAGTTATCATTAGATATAGGTGCAAATCATGCCATAAGACGTACTCTCTTATTCCAAGTTTCATAATACCTTATAGACAATACACCTATCATGTTATATTAACTTGCCTTATTATTATGTTTAAATTTAATTACTCATTTAGCAAAATTATTAAGTTTGTTAACTCTATAAATTGTATGTTATCCATAAACAAAACTCATTTATCATTTTGGAAAAGCAGACTAATAACTTCTTTAACGGCTATTCGCCTATTTTTTGCACAACTTAAAATATTTTGCCCTGATACCAAAAATGTTTTTCCATCCAATTTACTTACAATGATTACTGATTTTTCACGTTTAAGATATGATTTTAATTTAAGATTTTTCTTAGATATGCCTAAATATTTTTTCTGTAAACCTTAATTACAGAAGCTTTAGTTTTTTTGCCCTTTATCAAATTAAACACTTCTTATTTTTTTAATGCTTATTTACTTAAAACTTGTCTCAACTTTTAAATTTTATTTTGAAGTTCTTATATTTTTCCACACAACTTTTAACGGTTAAGGCTGATTATTGAGGTACATAATTAAAAATGAAAATAAACTCAAAGTTGAAGGAGGCATTTAATTATGATATCTCATGAATTAAGCCAAAAAATAGCTCTGTTTAGATACTCTCTAATTGCACCTATAATCACTAATACTTTTACTCAATCTTCTGTTAAAGAATATTTATCAGAAATTGCTGCTAAATCTTATACTATGCCTAACGGCGGAAGAAAAGAGTATTCTCCGGCTACAATTAAAGGTTGGTTAACCTTATATAGGAAACATGGTATAGACGGTTTATATCCTAAAACAAGAGATGACAAAGGTTGTTCAAGAAAAATTTCGCAAGAAACAAAGCAGTTCATTATAAACTGCAAAATTAATTCCCCCAAAAAAACTGCTAAACATATATATCATGAAGTTATTGCCAAAGGATTTGAAAATGAAAACAATATATCTCTTTCTACAATAACTAGATTCATAAAACAGGCTAATATAGCACCTCAAAAGCTGGCGCCTCAAGATAGAAGAGCCTTTGAATTTGAATATGCGAATGAATGTTGGCAGTCTGATGTATCTGTTGGACCTTATCTCACTATTCAAGGCAGAAAATATAAAACTTATATTATAGCTTTCCTTGATGATGCTAGTAGGCTTATTGTTGGATGTAAAGTATTTTTTAAAGATGATTTATTGTCTCTTATGGCTGTTTTTAAAGATGCGGTAGCATCTAAAGGTATTCCTAAAAAAGTTTTTGTTGATAACGGAAAGATATATAAAAGTGAACAGTTTCAACTTATATGTGCTTCACTTGGGTCTATTTTAAGCTTTGCTAGGCCATATTCTCCTCAATCGAAAGGTAAAATTGAAAGGTGGTTTCAAACAATGCAAAAACAATGGATGAATTCAATAAACTGGGGTGATTTTAAGTCAATAGACATTTTGAATGAATCTCTATTGACTTATGTTAATCACTATAACAAAACCTTTCATTCATCAATAAATTCTACACCCTTTGATAAATATATGAATAATATTGAAAATTTAAGGTTTGTTTCCTCTAAAAGTGAACTTGATCATTTATTTTTATATAAAGTTCAACGTACTGTTAAAAATGACTCCACAGTATCCATAGGAACTAAATTATTTGAAGTTCCATTAAAGTATGTAAGAGAAAAAATAAATATTCGTTATGATCCTACTTCACTTGATAAAGCATACATCTTCTCTGAAGATGCTAAGCTTACAGATACTATTTTCCCACTAAAAAAAATTGATAACTCAAAGGTTAGAAGATCTAATAATGATTCTGTTGATTTTTCTGCCTTTAAAGCTAACTAACCGGAGGTTGATATTATGTATAAAACTTTTTATGGGTTAACCTTTGACCCATTTGATAAAAATATTGATTTAACACACAGCTTTAAATTCCAAGACTTTAATCACGCATTAAGCAGATTAGAATTTTTAAAATCTGTTTTGGGCATTGGTGTACTTACTGGTGAACCCGGAGTAGGTAAGTCTTTCCTACTCCGTTATTTTGTAAATTCACTCAACCCCAATTTATATAAATGTATATATATTCCTATTTCGACCTTAACGGTCATGGATTTTTACAGAGCTCTTTGTGATGGTCTTGGAATAATTCCTGCCTGTAAAAAAGTTACTATGTTTAAACAAATACAGGAAGCTATATACACTTATAGTCATAGTAAAAATATAACCCCAGTCATTATATTAGATGAATGTCAGTTTTTAAGCAATTCCATCCTTGATGATTTAAGAATTATATTTAACTTTAATATGGATTCAAAGAATTATGCTATGCTAATTCTTTCAGGTCAACCTAACTTTTTACTTCAACTCAGCAGACAAATTCATGAAGCGCTGCGCCAGCGAATTTTAATGAATTATTGCTTACGAGGGCTAACGCCAGAAGAATGTAAACCCTACATAATTTCAATGCTTAAAGCCGCAGGCTGCATAGAACCTATTTTTACTGATGATGCATTTGAACTTATGTATTCAACCACAAATGGCTCTATAAGACCTTTAAATTCTCTAACGAGAATGTGTCTTATTTCTGGTGCTAATCAAAAACTTTCCTCTATTAATGCTGAAATAGTTTATAAAGCTCAAAGCGAAATTGACCTTACAATTTAATTTTAAACACTGCTTACTTGGCAGTGTTTTTTTATACCTATATTAATTGTCTAATTTTCATATTTTATACATTGTGGATATTGTGAAGAAAGGTTGATTTAATTTGACTTTTTACATATTTTTTTCTATCGTAAGATTATTTAATCTGCATTTTTACCATATTATTACTTAATTTAGGTTGAAATAATTTGACTTTGAATAGCTTAAATAATTTGACGCGTAACACATTTTTTATTTTGACCACCTTTTGTTCTACTCATCATAATCACATCCTTCTAACTTGATTTTAACATGAAAAAAGTAGACATGCTTTTTTCATGTCTACTTTTATCTTACAACTTCATTATTATAATTTTAACCTTGCTTTTTATTCTTCATCAAGTGATTCTTAGACTTAGGTGGAGTTTGCCTATGAGGAATACCTCTCTCCATCTGAGTCTTAGAAGAACTTATCCAGGCGCGTATCAGTGCTTATCCCCAACTTGAAGAAAGTGGCGATATTAGCAATGGTAGCGATCGGATAAATAATGTTTTATACAAATTTCTTTTCCATCTCTTGTACCTTTTCATACAGCCATTGATTTGTAGGCGTTGGAATATGATATTCTTTTCCTATTTCAATTACTGTTCCAGCAAAAAGACCTACTTCTGTCTTCCTGTGAGCCTCCATGTCTTGAGCCATAGAAGGTAGTCCCAATGGATTTAAGGTTGAAAGCACCTTTAACCAATATGTTAAATCAGCTTCATCTAGGTTTGTACCTGCTTTTTGAGAAAGAGCAATAACCTCCCTCATGGCTGATATCATGACATTTCTAGGTTCGCCTTCCGCTTGTACACCACCATAATTTGTTGAAAATACTGCCACTGTCTGATTTACCCCTGTATTCATCATAAATTTCCCCCACATTTTATGCTTCATGTCTTTGGGAATTTCATAAGGAAAATCTATAGTATCAAAAAATTTTGCAACAGAAGTAACTTTTTCAGGCATTACATTGTTATCTTTCTCACCAAAGCACAGCATTCCCATATTCTCATAATTCAGCTCATTTTCAAGCTTTACTGCATCCATTCCCTGTGCAACACAATAAAGCATTTTTTCCATTCCAAAGGTTTTTCCTATGATTTCTTCACTGGAAATTCCATTTAACACTGAAATAATAATTGTATTTTTTCCTACTTGTTTTCTTGCATCCTCTATAGCTTGCTGAAGCTGATTAAATTTTACAGAAAAAATTAATAAATCTGCAGGCTCTTGCTGACTTTCTGGTAAAACATAATTGAAGTCACAGGGCTCACCATTACAATAAATGCCCTGCCTTTTATATTTTTGTATACGGTTTTGATTTGCAATAATTCGAACTTGATCTTTGGATAATTTATCTAAAAAATACTTTGCATACATAGTTCCCAAAGCACCCAATCCAACAATTGAAACAGTTCTAATGTTCATTATTTAACATCTCTTTTCTTCTAACTTATTATTTTTCCCACATTTCACAATATATCTTATCAATATTATAACATTTTTTCTTGGTAAAATCGTATAATGAATATCAATAATAATTTATTGATAAACGATTAAATATGTATTATAATGGTATAAAACACAATGAAAGGAGCATTTTAAATGAAAAGTGAAAAAATCAAATCATTATTAACATCATTTTTATGGCTGTCATTAATATTAATGATTGCAACTTTAATAATAGGTAGTATTGTTTTTATATGTGAAGCAATTAGTGGTAAGACTACTTTAAACTTTTTATTAAAAAAGATATATATAGCAATTGTACTTTTAGGATATTCACTTGCTATATATATTTTACTGAGACTTGCAGACAATTTTAAAGAAAATCCTTTTATTCAAGCTAATGTAAAACGTTTTAATATCATTGGATACATTTTTTTCATAGAAGCAGTTATTGAAGCCACTTATAGTTCAGTATTTAACCCAGATCATGGTTTAGTCCAAATATTGGGACTTAATATAACAATAGCCTTAGTAACATTAGTAATTATTTCATTAACATTTTTCTTGATTGCAGATGTATTTGATAAAGCAATAAAAATAAAGGAATATAATGACTTAACAATATAAGATAGATAATAATAAAATAGTTGTGTCAAAAGTATACTTGACACAACTATTTCTATTTAACAATATTTGTTTTATTAGTTCTTAAATCAAATTCCTCAATTGGTTTTGGACCTCTTAATATTTTTTTTCTTATATGGAGATCCCCTGATGGATCATATCGAATACTCCATTCAATTAACATTATTTTTCCATCTACTATTTCAATACCTTGTATTCCACTTGCTCGTACGCAGGAACCATCATTGAAATAAGGTAATTCTTCAACTTTGGGAAAATGCGGTCTATGCGTATGTCCACAGATAACCATAATTTTATTCATTTCAATCCAATTACTATAAATGCGTTCAATTTTATGAATCTTTTCAGCATTTCTTACAGGACTTGCAGGATTTATAAAACCTATTGAGTGAAGATATCTCCAAAAATATCTTACTGTAAGTCTAGTAAAGTGCCATAACTTGTCATTCATCCTATCTCCTTGATGACCATGAACAGTCAATATTTCCTGTCCTGTATTTTTATGTTTAAACACTACTGCCTCATATGGTGTAATCCCAGGAAATAGTTCTACATCTTCCTGGTTATAATCATCATAGAATTTATAATAATTCTTTTTTACAAAATTCTTATACTTTAAATATATATTGTGATTACCATATAACATAATTAATCTATTGGAATCAAAGAATTTTTTTAATAGAGAATATACCTCATCATGTGCCAGCCTTATCGCTTTAAAATTAGAACTTTCCCAAAGTTCATCTCCATCTCCAGCTTCCACATAAGTGTATCCATTATTAAAATAGAATTCTAATGCAAATAAAAAGGTATTTTGATTTTTTGCAAATTCATCAGATGGCGTAGAATCTCCCCTATGACAATCACTGAAAAATATATACTTAGAATTGTTATCAAAATATTCAATTTTGGCATTATTATAGGCTTCCGTCAACCTTTTTTCTGCTAGTTTCTTTTCCGATATCATAATGCACCTCTTTTAGGACTAATAAAAAATTTTCATATTGAAATAAAAATGGAACTCCAATTTACTTCTTGTTATTTATTATTTCAGACTTTCCAACAATATATACATCTTATATACCTCAATATTTTTAGTTTATGAATTGCAGTTAATAATGGCATACAACTGGAGTTCCTGCTTCAATATTATCGAATATTGTTTTTGCTAAATAGTATGGACAATTTACACAGCCATGAGAGCCATCACCCCTATATATGCTTCCTCCAAACTCACTTCTCCAGCTTGCATCATGAATGCCAATTCCCCCGTTAAATGGCATCCAAAAGTTAACAGGAGACCTATAACCTGGGCCAACTAATACGGCGTTTCTATCTTTGTATTTTAAACTATAAATACCTTCTGGTGTGCCATGATTGCTTGCATTACCCGTAACAACGTCACCTTGTACTATAAGTGATCCATTTTTATAAAACCATAAATGTTGTCTTGATATATTTATTTCCACATAGGTATTCCCTATGTCATTACTATCATGAGAAAAAGCAGTTTGAGCATAGAAAGGTTCCTTTACTATAGTTTTTCCTTGTTTAATTACTTCATCTAATTCTTGTATTTCCTTATCAATATCAACTAACCAGCCGTAATCACCACCACCAATACTTATTGTATTTCCTGACGTTGCAACAAAACTTCTCGTCTTCCCTACAGTATTATAATTTTTAAACAATGCTTCCATATAATTGTTTTCTTTTTGCTTATCAACTACAACTTCAAAATTTTCATTAACTTTAAGCCATTTATTTATTATGGAACCATCTATGGTTTCTTTATGATTTCTAATAGTATAGGTAATTTTAGAAGATACATATTTATTGAGAATATTTTTATTATCAGTAGTTCTTTGAGATTTTGAAGTGTATTTTGGATTTACATAGCAATTATCTGCTTCTAAATCTATTGTAGTTTCTCCACTCTGTATTGCCTTTGTCACTCTATTATATAAAATATCCTTATTAATCTTATTTCCATTTACTTCATCTATAATCACATAGCCCTTATCCGTATACTTGAAGTCTGGATTTTTAGGTTCAACTATACTACGCTTATCAAAACAAAAAAGCTTCTCCATCTTTTCTTTCAACAACCCATTATCATATGTAACTGCATCTGTCATTTTTAAATTTTCTGTATTAAAAAATGCTGAGATCCACTTCAAAGGCTTCTGCACAGCTTTTAAATTTTTATATTCTCCTCCTAAATTATGCTTCAAAGCAATGTCTGTACCTTTAATTTGTTCATTTTTGCCCCCACGCTCTTTTAAATTCAGTGTATATTTTCCTAGTTCAGCTTCTACTTGTTGTTTTGCTTCATCTACAGTTTTGCAAGAAACATTAATATGGTTAATTTGAGAGCCAAAATAAAAATGATTAATAAAATATGCTGCCATACCCAAATATATAGCAAGTAAAGCGCAAAGAGAAATTACAATACCTATGACAATTTTATTGTGTTTATCCTCTTCTCTTTTTATAATACCCATCCCCTTATACTAACAATTAAAAATCGAAACACATTACCATAATATGTAGTTTGCTTCGATTTTGTTACATGTTATATTACAAAAAACTTAGTGTAAAATTCGGGTATAAAAAAGAGATTCTCTTTCACTAATAGACATTAATAATGCTTCTCTTTTATTTCTTTTAGTTCTAGTGCAAATTCAACCTTACAGCTTAATTCAAGTAATGAATACCAAAACAAGAGGAAATCCATTTGAATAATATAATCTCAATTACCTTTAATCCAGCTTCTTATCCACTGCACTGACAGTGCAATAATTGGTAAAAACACCAATAATGGTATATGAATATATATTGGTGATAATACTAAACCTATATATATATGCTGAGAATAATTTTTTGCTATTAATAGCGAAGTAATAAAAATCAATATACTAAATGGTATTGCTAAACATTTAGTGTCTTTCAATTTTATAAGCTGAGCAGTACCCAGCATTGCCCCATATGTAAATAAACTTATTTTAATAAATCCACCCACTACCATAATAAGCATTAAAAATATATCTACCCTATTAAAGGATTCTCCTATATTCATTATGCGCATAGTTTGCAGCAGTGGAA
The DNA here is from genome assembly GCF_033561535.1 of Clostridium sp. JS66. Lineage (NCBI taxonomy): Bacteria > Bacillati > Bacillota > Clostridia > Eubacteriales > Clostridiaceae > Clostridium > Clostridium sp. JS66. The sequence continues at coordinate 4,063,148 of NZ_CP131467.1, forward strand.
ACAAGGATACAGATGCAAATTTCACTCCAAGCACAGATATAAACATTATAGAGCTTAATGTAAGAAGTATTGCTAAAAAAATAATAGCTAGTACTGCAGTTTTTCTTACTTTTGACCTTTCTACAATAAATGGATATAGCATTGTTAATAATACAGTTTCACCATAAGGAAAAGTTATTAGTTTCCAACCTTCTTTTATAACAAATATTATTCCATTTTCAAGTACAGGTTTTAAGTTATAAAACTTTAAAGCATCCGGTGTAGTAAATAAAAATATCCATTCTAATATAAAAAATAATACTAGCATAGATAATATAAATTGTGCAGCTCTGCAAAGACTTTCCATGCCCAAATAAACACTGTATCCAACTATTAATGTAAGCAATAATGTTGTTAGGGTAAAGGAGATTTTAACCATAGTAGTAATTGTTATAAGTGAAACAATGTCTCTTAGTACTCTTGCAGCCTCATATGCAAAGAAAATTATATATATTATACTTAAAATAGTTCCAATAATTTTCCCAAAAACTTTAGGCATATATGTAACAATAGAGTCATCAGGATACTTATTCCAAAGAGCTGTATACACAATTTGTAATATAATTGCTGGAAACATGTAAATAAGCATTGCTATCCATGCATCCTGCTTTGCACTAGGAGTTATAAAAAAAAGCATTGCACTGCCGTAAGGTGCTAATACAATACTACAAAATAATTGATAAGCGGATATTTTTATCTTCATTACTATTACCCCTTATAGAATTATCACTTGATAGATTTAGAAATCGTTCCAGAACCTTTTATATTAGAAATCACATTTACTTCTACTTTCATATTAGGAAAAATATGTTCCCAATTTTTTTCTAGCCTTTTCCAAGCCTTAGGCTGCTCCCTATGTATTAAACCTCCAAAATCAAATATATCTGCGTTAAGCTTATTTTGAGCTGAATTTAAAGCAAGGTTGACCTCTTTTTCTATAGCTTTACTCTGCAGCTCACCTAAATTATTCATTACCTCCGGGTTTTTCATAGGGTCTAATTTACCTGACATCTCCAATATATTAGATTGTACTTTTATAGTTATTTGAATTTTTATACTGTCATTTTCTACTATAGGCTTTACTCTGCTAGTTGCATTTAGTAAAAAGAAGGATACTTTGCTGTCATATGGAGAAGGTGATACTATAGTTCCATCTTTAACTTTTCCTTTTATCCACTGCATACCACGAGTCTCATTAATATCAAAATATCCAATTAGCTTATCTTTACGAAATACACCAGTACCAGCCAGCTTAAAGGTATTTCCTTCATTATTGTCCTGGTCTATATCAATAACCCCAATAATAGGTGCTGTTGTTTCACTTGATAAAGCATTTATAAAATCTAATCTAGAAATTACAGGTGAAAACCCTCTCAAAGATTGTATTTTTATTAATTTTGATACTGAATTAGCGGGAATTGAATCATCCAAAGGGTGAAAGGCCAATATGCTGGAAGCTTTATCTTTTGCAAGAAGCAAAGTGCTGTCTATTCTTGCCTGCTGCCCCCTTGATATAGCATCAATAAACAATTCTAAACCAGATTCAGCTAATTTCTTTCCAATAACCATATATTCGATATGACCAAGAAATAGGTTACTACCATATTCTGTAGATAAACGACTCACAGCATCATAAGGAGTGTCTCCCTCAGAAGTAAAAATCATAACATCTGAAGAAACTTGTTGACCATCTTTTTTGCTACTCATATCTTGAGAAGAATCCTTTTTGGGATTCAATATTTGTACTGTTAGTTTATACTTATTTTCTGGCGTAAGATCAAGGCCTGTCGCAAGCACTAATCCTAACTTTTCGACTTCTTGTTTTGTTCCTTTACAGCCTGTAGCAGAAAACGAAATTATAATTGACATGAAAATGCAAATGAATTTTTTCATAACCTACTCCTTATTTTTTTCTTCCTCAGCTTTCTTTTGCTCTTCCTTTATTGATTTAATATGTGATTTAAGTTTTCTTTTAATTGATGATTTTCCTGTTATAATCCATGATCTTTTAAACTTAGCCCATATAGGACGTCTCATAAGTAAATCTGGAAATTCCTCTGATACAAATGGTGCCAAAGGTGCCATATAAGGTACACCAAAAGATCGCTTAGATATAAGCTTCATAAATAATAATATTATTCCACAAGTTAAACCTAATAATCCAAAAGTTCCTCCTAATATCATAAATATAAACCTAGGAGCAGTAACTGCTGCATACATATCTGTAGCTGGAATAGAAAAGGAGCATATAGCTGTAGTAGATACCACAATTACCATTGGCGTACTTACAATACCTGCCTCTACTGCAGCCTGACCTAATACTAATGCACCAACCACACTCATAGCCTGACCTACAGCTCTAGGCATTCTAACTCCAGCTTCTCTCAATATTTCATACATTAACAGCATTAGAAAACATTCAATTAATGCTGAATAAGGAACTCTAGATCGAGCTTTCATAAAAGTAATTAATAAAGGTGTTGGAATAACTTCCTGATGAAAGGTTGTTATTGCTAAATAAATTCCTGGTAAAGTAATAGTGAGAATAAAGGATAAGTATCTGATCCATCTATTAATTGTGCCTGGAACAAATTTCAGATAATAATCCTCATTAGTTATCAAAAATTCTATAAAAAGAGAAGGAACTGTTATAACTAAAGGGCTCCCATCAACAATAATGGCAATTCGTCCTTCTAATATTTTAGTTGCCACTACATCTGGTCTTTCTGTAGAGAAAATAGTTGGGAAAACACTTATTGGGTCATCTTCTACATATTCCTTTATATAATTAGCACTAATAACTGCATCTACATCAATTTTATTTAATCGTTCTCTTACTTCATTTACTATCTTAAGATTTGCTACAGTAGCAAGGTAAGCAATAGTAATGTCTGTTCTTGTTTCTCTCCCTATTTTGATAGTTTCCATTTTAAGCTTTGAGCTTTTGATTTTTTTTCGTATAAGAGTTATATTAGTGGTCATAGATTCATTAAAGCCTTCACGGGGACCACGAATTACAGTTTCTACTTGAGGTTCCTCAATACTTCTGGCAGGTGCCTTATTAATATTAATTACCATTGCTTCATTTAATCCATCTATGAATAAAATAAGCTTTCCACTTAATATTGAATCAATAACTTTGTCCATATCTATATGTATATCTTCATCTCTTATTCCAAATAAGTACTTAGAATATTCCTTAGTCTCTGGATTATAAGCATATTCTTCACGCTTACTTGTGATTTTTTCAATAATAGATTCTTCTATAAGTCCTGTTTCTATCATATTATTTAAATATACAAGCATTGCATCAAACTTTGGATTATTTGTAATTTTAACTTCCCTAATAACCAAATCTGAGAAGTTACTAAGTATATCCTTTACAGCTATTTTATTTTCTTGCAATATATGTGAAACTTTAGTTTTTTCATATTCATATGTATCAATATTTTTATTTAAATCAGTTTTATCAGCATTTTTGCTCTTCAGTGAAAAGATATTTTTTAGGAAATTTAGCATTCAATTCACCTTCCCTAAACTTTATTATGTGACAGGATAACATAATTATTCATAAGCACTGTATGAGCATTAAAGCAAAAAAATCAAGCTACAATTTTTATAGCTTGATTTTTCTCTTATAATAATTTATTTAATTAAATCCAGTAACCTATCCCCTTTTACTTCTTTTTCTTTCCACTCAATAACTGCAAAATTCCCATCAGAAATTTCACTTACTTTATTTATCCAGGCTATCTCGTTACTTGCTTTTGCTCTAAGAATAGCATTGGTGGTATCCGTTGCAAACAAGCTTGAATTTATAACCCACCATTTACTATTAATTCCTGCTCTCTCTAAATCCGCCTCTAATCTCATAGCCTCATATACAGGTGTGGCTTCAGCTAAGGTTACAATTATAACTTCTGTTTCATCAGCATTTCTAAGCTTAGGTAAAAGCTTTTTAACTGATTCTGGTATATCCCCTTGTGAACGCTCAATTTCTTTATTGTAACTTTGAGTAGAATCTAACAGCAGCAATGTATGTCCTGTTGGTGCAGTATCTATAACAACTATTTCATTTTCAGATCTATCAACTATTTCTGCAAAAGCTCTAAATACTGCAATTTCTTGAGTACATGGAGATCTTAAATCTTCTTCTACATAAGCTAAGTCTTCTTCTCCCATAGTTTCTCTAGCCTTACTTAAAACTTCTTCTTTATATTTTTTCAATTCTTTCTTCTCATCAATATGACTTAAAGTAATGCCATAGCTATCATCTAAAACAAACTTCAAATGTGCTGCTGGATCTGTAGTAGTTAGGTGTACCTTTCTATCTCTTTCTGCAAGTCCTAGCGCAATAGCTGCTGCTATGGTGGTTTTTCCAACTCCACCTTTTCCCATTGTAAAAATTACTTTTTTATTTGTACTATATAAATCATCAATGACTGTTTTTAATTTTAGCATCTTTTCATTATTTAAAGTTTCATCACTATATTTAATATTATCTTCCTTTAAAAAAGCTCTTACATTTTCAAGACCTGTTACATTATAAGGCCTTAGCGGAATTTTGTATGTCTTTAACTTCTTTAAATGTTTTGGTATATTTTTTAAAGCTTCTTCTTGTTTTTTATAAATTGAGCTTGAAAGACGGTCATCATGAATTTTTAACACTCCATTAATAAGTAATATCTGATTATTTACTCCTATATCTTGTAGCTCCTTGGATGCCCTTTCTGCCTCCTTTAAAGGTGTTCTTTGTGGCCGTGACACAAGTATAAGTGTGGTCTTTTCTCCATCTGATAGAGTTTTTACAGCATTTTTATATACTTCTTTTTTACTTTCAAGTCCTGCCAGTTGTCCTAAACAAGATGCTCCATGTGTATTTTCACTTATAAAATTACTCCAAGCTGATGGAAGCTGCAGCATTCTTAATGTATGACCTGTTGGTGCAGTGTCAAATATAATGTGTTTAAATTCTTTTTCTACTTTTTCATCAGTTATAAAATTAGAAAATTCATTGAAGGCTGCAATTTCCACAGTACAAGACCCTGAAAGTTGTTCCTCCATATTTTTTATTACTGCATCTGGAAGCTTTCCTTTATATGGCGAGATAACACTTTCTCTATATTCTCTGGCAGCTTGCTCTGGATCAAAATTTGCTACTACTAAATTAGGTACTTCTTTAATAGCAGTTCCTTTATTATTTAACTCTGTATTAAATACATCCTGCAGGTTTGAAGCTGGATCTGTACTTATAAGCATAATTTTTTTTCCTTGATCTGCCAAAGCAACTGCAGTTGCACATGCTGCTGATGTTTTCCCTACTCCACCTTTTCCAGTAAAAAATATATATTTAGTTAACTCTAAATTTTCCAAGGAAAAATTCTTTACCATAGTTATCCCTCTTTTCTTTAATTAGCAGCAGCCACCATTACAACCACATCCACCAGATTTCTTTTTAAACTTAAGTCCAGCTTTTAAATAATCTTCTGATATTCCAAGCAATTTACAAAACTCTTCATTAGTTGGATATGAACCTTTCTTTACTACAGCATTATCAACTATAGTAACTGGTAATACATCTATTCCTTCACTATTTAGGATTTCATTAATAACTTTATTATCAACAAAAGCCTGAGGACTACTTGTTAAATTGTATCTTTCAATCATTATACCTTTTCTTTTTAAATTATCCAGTACTGTAGCTACCCTTAATAATTCTGGGTCAACTCCTGGTCCACATACTCCTGTTGAACAACACATAGCTGGATCGAAAATAATCATCTTTTTCATAACTTACCTCTCCTTTATTTAAAATAATATTTTTTAACATTCACTGCAATTATGTTTATTTTTTTGTTTACAAATACAATCATCTGTATCAGTAAAAATCCCCATTAAAAATAGCATCAATTTACCTGTGTTATTGCTATCCAAACAATAATAACTCCATAAACCTTCTTTCCTGGACTTTACAAGCTCACACTCCATTAATACCTTCATATGATGTGATAATGTAGGCTGTGTAAAATCAAAACTTTCCAGTATCTCACAAGCACATTTTTCACCACAAGACAGCATATCAAGAATTTTTAATCTGCTTGGATCTGATAAAGCTTTAAATATTTTAGCATTAATTTCATATTTCTTATCCATTGCATCACCTCATATATAGACAATTATCTATATATAGTATAAGCTACAATCCATATATAGTCAATATTGTACAAGTATGTTAATTAAATTGATAATTAATATATATAATTGTCTATATTTAATATTTTATGTATTTACCTTTAGAAAGTTACTATTTTTCTTTATCAAATCCCTTGTGAAATTCCAGAAATCAATTAACCTTTACTTTATCAATATTAATAATGCAAAAATTAAACAATACCTTATGAACAATTCACTATTTAGATAATTACTTAGTCTGTACTTTATAATTTTTATGACCTCCAGATATGTTATAGACTTTCTTAAATCCTTTATTTATTAATATGTTCTGTGCTGCATTTCCAGTTACACCTTTATTGCAATATGTTACAATGATTTTTTCCTTATCCAGTTCATCAGCCTTTGCTCTAATCTGATCATGAGGTATGTTTATTGCATTATTTACATGTGCTTCTTCATATTGTTTATTCACTCTTGCATCTATTATTGTAACATCACTTTTATTTTCTATTAATTCATTAAGATCATTAGGTTTTATAAGTTCTCTGCCTCTATTTATTGCATTATCCAAAATCATACCTGTATATGCTACAGGATCTTTAGTTGTTGAAAATGGTGGTGCATAAGCCAAATCTAAATGGAATAAGTCTTCAACCTTTGCTCCAAAAGTTATTGCTGTGATAAATACATCTATTCTCTTATCCACTCCAGTGTATCCAACAATTTGAACACCAAGAAGTTTTCCTGTATTTTTATCTGCAATGGCTTTAATAATCATCTCTTTCCCATGATAATATTCTGGTTTATCTGGCTTAATATTATGACATATAACTGGGTAATATCCTTCACTAATAGCTTCTCTTTCTGTAAGACCTGTCTGAGCAACAGTCATGTCAAAGATCTTAAAAATCCCTGTACCAAGAATGCCTCTAAACTCAAGATTTCCTCCTGAAAGCTGATCTCCAGCTATTCTACCCATTTTATTTGCTGTTGAACCTAATGGTCTATATAAAGGCTTTTTAGTTATAACAGAATAACTTTCGGTGCAATCACCACATGCATATACATCTTCTACATTGGTCATCATCTTTGTGTTCACCTTTATTGATCCGTTAATACCAAGCTCTATTCCAGCTTCTTTAGCAAGTTCCGTATTTGGCTTTACTCCAATAGACATTACTACAAAATCTGTATCTATAATCTTACCACTTTGTAAAACTACTTGATTAACTATCTCTTCTCCCTTTAACCTAACTACTGAATCACCTAGAGTCATGTTTACATCTTTACTTCTTAAGTACTTTTCTACATAAATGGCCATGTCTTCATCTAATCCAGGGGTAACTTGATTTAAACGCTCCACAAGAGTAACTTTAATGCCGATGTTTTTTAAATTTTCCATCATTTCCAATCCTATAAAACCAGTTCCTACTATAACTACAGATTTAGGTTTGTTCTTTGTTATATATTCTTTGATTTTATCTGCCTGTTTAACATTTCTTAAATAAAATACATTGCTTTTTTCTACTCCTGGTATGTTTGGTGCTATAGGCCTTGCTCCTGATGCAATAACTAGTTTATCATACTTTTCATTAAATACATCATTGGTATCTAAATTTTTTATAGTTAAAACTTTATCTAAAGTATTTATTTTTGAGACTTCATGCCTTCTAAATACAACTACATTATACTTTTTATTAAAGAACTCTGCATTTCTTGGTGTCAAGTCATATCTATCCCCTATTTCTTCACCTATGTAATAAGGTAAGCCACATCCTGAGTAAGATATATCATAATCCATATCAAAAATCTTAATTTCAGCATTTTCATCATTTCTTCTAATCTTTGCTGCTGCAGATGTTCCACCAGCTACAGCACCTATTATAACAACCTTCATAAACATTATCGCCTCTCGTAACCATTATTATTTAAGCTCTATAAACATTAAAACTTTACTAATATGGTTTTTGCTGATTTTTTAATTTTATGCATATAAAAATACTTTATTTAGCTAATTACTAACTATGATAATTAATATTTTAATTTATATATCATTAAAATCAACAAAAACCAATTAATAATTATATAGCTTGCTTTCATTCAATAATAAATTGGATTTGTATACTATTTTTCTTTTTTCAAGCCAAAATACTTTCTTCCCCATAATAAGGCTACATTAACAAGTGCAATCATAACAGGTACTTCAATTAATGGTCCTATAACAGCAGTAAAAGCTTCTTGAGATTGAATACCAAAAACTGCTACTGCTACAGCAATTGCTAGTTCAAAATTATTACTTGCAGCTGTAAATGATAAGCTAACTGTTTTATGATAATCTATTTTTGATTTATAACTTATAAAGAAAGATACTGAGAACATAATTAAGAAGTATATAAGTAAAGGAATAGCAATTCTTAACACATCCATTGGTAACTCAATAATGTATTTTCCTTTAAACATGAACATTATAACTATAGTAAATAGTAGTGCTATTAAAGCTAAAGGACTTATCTTAGGTACAAAAGTTTTAGTATACCATTCTGTTCCTTTCTTAGGTTCCAAAAACAGTCTTGTAAGCATACCTCCAATAAATGGAATACCTAAATAGATAGCTACTGAAGAAGCTACTTGACCCATAGAAACATGAACCTGCATCCCTTCCAATCCTATGGCTTTTGGTAATACAGTGATAAATATATAAGCAAATATTGAATAAAATACTACTTGAAATATTGAGTTAAATGCCACTAATGCTGCTGCATATTCGCTATCTCCATCTGCAAGACTATTCCATACAATAACCATAGCAATACATCTTGCAAGTCCTATGAGAATTAACCCTACCATAAGATGTGGATACCCTCTAAGGAATATAACTGCTAGAGAAAACATTAATAATGGTCCTATAACCCAATTTTGAACTAACGAAAGAGTTAATACCTTTGGATTTTTAAAAACCTTTCCAAGCTCCTTGTAGTTAACTTTGGCAAGTGGCGGATACATCATAACTATGAGTCCTATTGCTATAGGAATAGATGTTGTTCCAATTGATAATCTTGATAATGCATCAGATAAACCTGGTAGAGCCCATCCTAAAAATATTCCTAGTGCCATTGCTATAAAGATCCATAATGTTAAATAACGATCAAGCCATGACAATTTTGATGATTGATTACTCATACTAATTCCCCCTTATAATTAAAATAATATTTATTATTTCTACTGGGATCAGATAAAACTTTAAATACTTTGGCATTTATTTTATAATTTTTGTCCATTTTACCCTCTCCTATATAGACATTTATCTATATATAGTATAAATAATCATCTGTATATAGTCAATATTATATATTTTTTTGAGCATTATATTATTAATTACATTTATAGCAATCTATATTTAACATTTTATGCATTTATATATAAAGTGTTACTATTACTATTCCAAACGATATAACTTATAATATTTACTTATTTATTAAATCTACAAAATAAAATTACAAATTATTAAAACTCCCATATTGATATGGGAGTTTTAATAATTTGCAACTTTATAAATTTTTTTCATATATAACTTTGTTTCTAAAATGCAAGGTTAAAAATATTATAATTTCTTTATACCATAATTTCTAAAACACTAATAGAATCTTCATCAAACCATGGCAGATCAATTAAATTTGTCAATAAAGCTACATCCTAATATAATAGCTAATTTATTGATGCAGCCTAGCTTTACACTTATTATTCAAAAATCAAATAAAAAATTTCAAATCGCTTGATTTTCATTAATTTTTTATTATATGGTTTTTGTGGCTTTCTTTAATATATTTATAAGAATACTTTATTGAACTTCTACTTGCTATACAATGATCAATATTTTAAACTAATCTTCAGTGGATTTTTTTAATACTATTGAATCTTCCTCTAAATATTTAGGCGAATTACCTGGACTACTAAATGGCTTTTGCAGCATCCCCACAAGTTCCCATCCTTCCTCTCCATATTTATTTAATTTTTCTTCCATAGTTAGATTTTCATCTGAATTCAAAAAATGATCAACTGTAAACACCTTATATTGCCATGTCATAATCAATTCACTCCTTTACATTATCTATATATCAATAAAATCAACAAAAGCTGCTACTGCCACAGCAATTACCAATTCAAAGTTATTGCTAACAGTTATGATAGTATATTTTTGATTTATAACTTATAAAGAAAGATGCTGAAAACATAGTTATAAAATATATAATCAAAGGTATATCAATTCTTACTATATATCTATTGGTAGCTCAATAATATGTTTCCCATTAAACATGACCTTTATAACTATAGTAAATAATAATATTATTAAAACTAAAGGAATAGATGTTGTACAAATTGATAAACTTGATAATGCATAAGATATACCTTATAAAGACCAATCTAAAAATACACTAATGCCATTACTATAAAAATCCATAATTTTAAAAATTAAATAATTTATAATACTTACTTATTTAAAAATCAAGTTTTATTAGTATAAAGAATACTTGTTGCAAAAAACAATTATTAGATTTAGTATAATACTATACTTTAAATAAATTAGACTTTATAATTATAAATTATATTAAGTTACAACTTACTTTTAAACTATCCAAATTAATATTGTACAAGTACTTTTTTATGAAATAAAATGAATTAAACAATACTATTTAAATAAAATAATTTATATAAGGAGAGATTAAGTTGAATAAAATTATTGACTTACATAAAATAAAAACCACAGCAGAAAATTATTATCGTAATGGAGATTTTTATTGTTCTGAAGCAATAATAAAAACAATTAAAGATGAATTTAATCTGCCAGTATCTGATGATATCATAAAAATGGCTTCAGGTTTTCCAGTTGGTATGGGTAATTCTGGATGTACTTGTGGCGCAGTAGTTGGTGGTATTATGTCAATAGGTTTATTCTTTGGTAGATGTGAACCTAAAGATACAAAAGTCAATAAAACTATGGCATTATCTAAAGAATTACATGACATTTTTAAAGAAAGGCATAAATGTTTATGCTGCAGGATTTTAACAAAAGATATGACACTCGGTTCTCCAGAGCACATGGAGCAATGCATTTATTTTACTGGAGAAGTTGCAGAAGAATGCTCAAAGATAATATCTAGAGAATTAAATCTACAAACAAAATAATCAACATTATTTAATATAAAACTCCCATATTGATATGGGAGTTTTAGTAATTTGTAATTTTGTAAAAAGGTTGTTATATAACTTCATGTCTAAAATGCAAGGTTAAAAATATTATAATTTCTCTATAGCATAGTTTCTAAAACATTAATAGAATCTTCAACAAACTTAGGACACTTTTTAAACAATCCCTTTTCTCTTGCCATAATTCTATTTTCTTTTTTAATTAAATCAATTCCAAGCAAATCTCTGCATATAATTGAATCATTAATTTCTGTAAATTTCTCTTTGAATTCTCTTACCATTTCATATACTTTTTCCTTTGATTCAATATCATCTAATATACTATTTCCATATTTAAGACTTAGTACCATAACAGCACCAGTTACAGCACCACAGACTTCACCATGGCACATTCCCCCTCCAAAACCTGATGCAATTTTTATGGCTGCTTTCTTATCTAACCCTAACTCCTCACTAAAGGCTAATAAAACACATTGACAACAATTCAATCCATTATTAAAATTATCAATAACTTTTTGTGATCTGCTCATATTAAAAACCCCCTTTGTTATTTATTATAATTCTAACAGAATAACTAATTAATTCCAACTAACTTACTTCTACGTTCCATTAAAACTACATCATGCCATACACCACTATCCATTTTACTAATTTTTTCTCTCACTCCAATTTCTCTAAATCCACAACTTTTATGTAACGCTATACTAGCCAGGTTTTCCTTTATAATTCCTGATTGCAAAGTCCAAAATCCATCTTTTTCTGACAAGCCAATTAAATTTGCCAATAAAGCTTTTCCTATACCTTTTCCTCTATATTCTTCTCCTATATATATACTAACTTCTGCAACACCTGAATAAACACATCTACTTGAAGTTGGACTTAAAGCCACCCAACCTAAAACCTTGTTTTCCAAACGAGCTACTAATCTACATGATTTAGTATGACTACTATCCCAACTTTCCCAAGTTGGAATTTCTATCTGGAATGTAGCTTTGCCTGTATTAATACCTTCTAAATATATTTTTGAAACTTCTTCCCAATCTTCTTTTTTCATTTCTTCAATTTTATAATTCATTTTCATTTTCCCCCTTTTTAAAACTTTTTAAAGTTTATATGCTTTTACATGCGCCCCAGCAAAAGCACCATCAATAAGATCTGCATCCATTTTGCTATATAAATCCCCTAAATTTTTCTGTTTTGCTATTTCTTCTATAATTTCTTTTGTATAAATATTTACTGGTGTTATTTCAATATTTTTAAAGCCAACCCTTTGAAGTATTTCTTTATATTCTTCAACTGGTAAGGCACCTGCAATACAGCCTACCCACATTTCTACACTGTGTCTTATTTCATCAGGTATGTCCTTAAGCACTACAACATCAGCTATTGCCAATCTACCACCATTTTTAAGAACTCTATATGCCTCTTTTAATGCAGCTTCCTTACTTTCACATAAATTTATTACACAATTTGATGTAATAACATCTATGCTTTCATTGTCAAGAGGAATATCTTCTATATATCCTTTTAGAAATTCCACATTTTTAACTTCCATTTTCTCTTTATTCTTATTTGCTAGTTCAAGCATTTCATCAGTCATATCAAGACCATAGACCTTTCCACTATCTCCAACATACTTAGATGAAATAAAGACATCTATTCCTCCACCACTTCCTAAATCTAAAACAACTTCACCCTTTTGTAGATTTGCAAGTACAACAGGATTAGCACATCCAAGAGAAGCGTTTATAGCTTCTTCTGGTAAACCTTCTATAAATTCTTTCGTGTACAAATTTGAATTATTTGAAGTATCACCACAACAAGATGTACCACAACCACAGCTAGCTTTGGATTTAGCACTTACTTTTTTTGCAATACCTCCATAATATGCTTTAACTTTTCCCTTAATGTTATTTCCCATAATAAATCTTCCTCCTAACAACATTTATCCGATGACTACCCGCTCTAATACTCCTGCTTCCTAAAGCAAGAGTAAAGATCGGCTACGTCCCTGGATAACGATTTCTAAGCATCATTTGGAATTAAAACTCCATCTAATGCTAAGAACTCTGTTTATTTTTATTTACAGCCTCAGTAAGTAACTTCAAGCTTTCAAGTACCTGTTCCCTTTTTTCTTCTGGAATTGCTCTAAAAATATTTTTATAATACTCCTGCATTCCACATTCAACATTTTTAAATGCCTTCATCCCTTCATCAGTAAGTTTTATTGTTACATAACGTCTATCCTCTGGATGCAGCTCTCTAATTACTAACTCATTTTTTACAAGATTATTTATAGTTCTGCTCATTGTACTTTTGTCCACTGTTAGTATTTTAGCAAGTTCATTTAGTGATATTTCTTTTGCTCTTCCAATTTCCACAATAGCATGGCATTGAGAAATTGTTACACCACAGCAGCTCGTATCTTCTTTTTCCAATATGCCTAAATTTCTCACTAATATTCTTATTAATTCACGTAAATAATTACTTCCTTGACTTTCCATTTAACCACCTCGAATTAATTGTATCGCAAAACTGTTGTAGTATGCAACTATTTTAAATTACAACTAAAAAAGAATTTTTATTATAAAAAGCCTTCTTTAGTTAATCTAAATTCATAACTAAAGAAAGCTTTTAACAATTGACTTTACTATATAAAATTTTAACCTATTATAAAATTGAACAAATATCCAGTAAACACTATTCCAAGTGCTGCTACTCCAAAGAATACTGCCAATAATTTAGGTTTTAAAACCCTTCTTAAAAGAATTGCCTCTGGCAAACTAAGAGCTGTAACGGCCATCATAAATGCCAAAGCTGTTCCCATTGCAACTCCAGCTCTTGTAAGTTCACTAACTAGTGGAATTACTCCAGCAGCATTAGAATACAATGGAACTCCAATTGCAACAGCTGCAAATACTGCAAATGGATTACTTTTTCCTGCATATCTTGCCAATGCTCCTGCTGGAATCCATCCATGTATAAAGCCGCCTATAGCAATACCAATTATGACATACAACCATATTTTCTTTATCAATTCCTTTGTGAAATTCCAGGAATCCATTAATCTTTCTTTTGTAGTTGGATCAGGCAATTCCAAATCCGAATTCATCTGCATTTCATAAACATATCCTTCTACATGCTTTTCCATTTTTAATTTTCCAATTATAATACCACTTACTATTGCAATTATTTCACCAGAAACTACATAAATAACAGCTATTTTTATTCCAAACAAACCATAAAGAAGTCCTAATGCAACTTCATTTACCATTGGTGCAGCTATTAAAAAAGAAAATGTAACTCCAAGCGGCACTCCTGCTTCCACAAAGCCAATAAAAAGCGGCACTGCAGAACAAGAGCAAAATGGTGTAACAATTCCAAGCAAAGCTGCAAGAACATGTCCAATAAACGTGCTTCCTTTACTCTTTGCCAGTATCTTTCTCGTCTTTTCTGGTGGAAAGAAACTTCTTATAAAGGTAATCACATAAATTATAATTAATAATAAGATAAATATCTTTATAGTATCAAATACAAAGAAATTTAAAGCACTTCCAATTCTACTTTCTTTAGCAATTCCAAATACATTATAAATAAGCCAATCAGCAAAAATTTGCACAGGTGTAAACATATTATCCCTCCATTCATATTATAACTTTATAATTAAATACTTATGTACTGTTTTAATTTAATGGACTTTAATTCTATTAAATTAGGATTAAAGTCCTTTTTTAATACAGCTTATATTTACATTTCCTCATTAATATATTTTTTAATTTCATTAACATTACAAACTTTACCAAACATTTTAACTTTTTCATTAATAACTATAGCAGGTGTTCTCATAACCCCATACTTCATAATATCTTTAATATCCTCTACTTTTGTAATGTCAGCTTCTACATTTAGCTCCTTAACAGCTTCCTTTGCATTTGCCTCAAGTTTTTTACAATTTGAACAACCTGAACCTAAAATTTTTATTTCCATAATTTAACCCTCCTGAATTTATATATAATTATTTTATTTAGAATCATTAAAATAACTCATAACAAACTTATCTACGCTGTCAACTATATTTTTTATTTCTTCACTACTAATTCTGTAATGAGTATTCATACCAACCTTCTCAGAGGATAGTATACCAGCTTCCTTAAGTATTCTTAAATGCTGAGACAAATTTGCCTGGCTAAATTCTATATCTTCATTTAACTTGCATACGCACTTTGGTCCATCATACAAAAACTTAACTATTTTATATCTTATAGGATGTCCTAAAGCTTTAAAAATTTTAACGCTTATTTCTTCCTTACTCATAATTATCCTCCACAGAATGATAACTTTATAATTAAATACTTATATGCTTATAATATTACTTTATATTCTACTTTGTCAATATTATATTGATTATTTTTTTCTTCTTTTATCCTTTGTATTTAACAAGTTAGGTCAGTGTTCAGTTTGAACCACATTACTTGAAATATAGTTTTTCATATCTTCATAATTAAATGGAGCTATTGGTTTAGTATATGGTATATCAAAGCTTGTAATAGATGCTATTTTAATAACTATAATAGTTAATGCCATATAAAATCCAAATAACCCAAATATACTTGAAAGAAAAATCATAAAAAATTTCAACAACCTCATAGGAAACAATTTAGCTAATGTGATGAAACTCTTATCATATATCACTGCATAAAATTTAAAATTCAAACTAGTAACTTCAAGTGTATACATATAATTACATTGTCATAAGTGATTTTTGATGACTCATTTAGCCATAGCGAAATATTTCTAACTTATATAAATTTAAAGCTTATTTTGTATTTGCAAAATAAGCTTTAAAAATAAATTAGTTTTCCGACGCAAGGAAGAAAACTCACCTTCATTGTCCTCTGAAAAGTTGCACCGCATAATTTTTAAACTGCAAAAGTTAATTTATTTACCTATACTAAATATATTCCACTAGTACTCCCTTTACTGCATCAAACTGATTCTTTCTACTGTTTTAGTATTTTGTTTATACCAAATCATTATTACTTGTCCTTTTTTCAAGTCTGATATCTTTGTAGATAATTTTGAGCTGTCATTTCCATTTCGGCCAGGTATACCAGTTCTTTCTAATATTTTAACATCGCTATTAACTGTAATTGTTTTTGTTTCACCAGTATAGCTTAATTCAAGCTTACCTCCTGGGAACCCACCCTGAGGCGGCTTCCTATTGTCATTATTATTATTTTGGTTACCATTCCCATTTAAGATGCCATTTGTATTTGGCATTCCCTTAGAAGCTTGATTATCATTCATATTTGGAGTTACATTAGCATTTTGATTACCATTCATATCAGATGCTGCATTCCCCTTTGTACTTGAAGTACCATTTACATTCTTATTGCCATTTGAATTTTGCTTTGCTATCTTTAGTTTTATAGTATTTGCATCCACAGATACTATTTTACCAATAAGATCAGCATTAGACATTCTGTTACCATTCATACCTTGACCAGAACCCGTATTAGTTATATTTTGAGCTGTAATTGCCTTACAGGAAGTAAGTGACATGGAACAAACTAACAATGCTGCAACTATAAATATACTACATATTATTTTCCTCATATTTTACGACCTCCTTCCAAGCAGCGGCAGACACTCTGAAAGCTTTCTTTTTGACATAAAATCATATGCATCCTTAAATCCCATGTATGATAAAACTATTAACAAAGGATATACTGGGTAAATATATCTGGACTTAATTTCCCATAAAACATAAAATCCAATGAACCCTAAAATCACTAAAATTAAGAACACTTCGTCAAACCTTTTAGCTTTTATTCCACCTATCAATCTAACCAAGATAGAACAATACATTAGGAAATTCATCACATATAATATCCAAGTCAATCCACTCCTATATTGTGAATTCCCCTTAAATAAATCAGTGGCAAAGGTAGTATAACTATAGCCACCCATCACCATGCCTTTTCCTCTCTCCCCTGGACTAGATGCTGATTGAACACCAATACCGTATCTTTCAATTTGATATGTCCCTTCTGTCCAGGTCCATACAATCTTCTTATAATACATTTTTGTTAGATCCAGAAAAGTCAAGTTGGATAATTTATTTTTTATTTCTTTCTTAAATAATTCCGTACTTTTTTCTTTATTGTAATTTCCTTGCCTTTCATATATATTGTAGCTTTGCATGTTGTCCCAAAAACCGAATCTTTCTTTATTTATACCCATGTTCAGCCACATATATATAGGTGCAGAATTTTTATTAACAGATTTGCTTACAGTATGGGTAGCTTGTAAAACAACATTTTGAGTAAACCCTGGAACATTAAATAGTAAAGCCATTATGCATAAAGAAGTTATTCCTTTTTTAATTCCAATTTTCTTTATAGATAATAAAATGTAAATAACTGCAGCTATGAAAATAATAACTCCTACACTTCTAAAGTAATTTCCAATTGCTAAAAGAATTGAAGAAACAAAAATATACTTAATTGACTTTTCTTTTATAAATCTTATTAAAAAGTATATAGCAGTAGTAAAAAGTGTTGTAGCTATAACGTCATTATATATATAATTACACATGAACAATGATGGCACATAAGTTGCAGCAAATATTAATACACCATAATCATTTTCCTTTGACTTATAATTTATCTCTTTATATATGAAATAAATCATTAAAGTTGTAACAAGAGTAAATAGTATATTAAAAATCTTTATAACTAAATAGTTATCTGGAAATATAGCTAACAAAGTTTTTAAATATAATACAGTAGAAAAATTAAAAGGAAACATATAAAGATATCCTCCACTTTGAAATGAAGAATAATCTTTATTATATAACATGTTTAAAGCCAGTGAAACTACAGTTTGAGAATCATCTGTAGGTAACCTAGTAAATAAAAATATAATAACTATTTGAATAATAAGTGAAAATATTAATGTTACTGAAATTACAACTTTTTTACTGTACTTATTGAATTTTAAACACAGCTTGTACAGAACTATGCTTAATAAAATTAGCAGTATTATAAGTAAAATAAAAATACCAAGCTTTTGATTTTGTAAAATAGGAGTATCCCCATATACAAAGTAATTATACTGAGCTCTGACAAAAAATGATGATGCTATAAAAAGTGCTATGAAAAAAGTAAATATTAAATATATTGTTTTTTTAATCAATCCTAACATATAAAAAACTCCTCTGCAGTAATTTATTATCCATTAACTATTCTCCTCTATTTAAATTATTTGATAAATCCATTTTAACTTGTTACTTTCACCGTTTCTTAACAAATGTATGAACAATTTATTAAGTTTTTTTATCATAAGAAAGCTCCACACAAAGAATATCCATTCCTATGTGTGGAGCTTTTTTTATTTCTCTAATTTTCTAAAATATCCTGATCTCTAAATAAACTAAAAACTGCTGCATCATAATCGTTCAATCTTTCCGATTTTCTAATTTTTTTTGCATATTTTTCATTATTGGAAAACCTAGGCAGCATATAAAACCATAATTCTTTCATTCTAAACAATACATTTTTATCTCCAAAAAGTACTTCTTTATAATCTTCATAAATTTTATCATGAAAATCTTTTAATAATTTCTTTTCAGGTTTAGTATTATTTTTAATATCACCAATCAATCCAGGATTGGCTAATAATCCCCTGCCAAGCATTAAAGTTTGTACATTAGGAAAATCCTTAGAAAAATTTTCGTAATCTTTAGCTTTAAAAATGTCACCATTATAACAAATAGGATTTTTACTCAAAATCAAAGCCTCTTTGAAAATTTCCATATTAGGCTTATTTTTATAAAAATCTTTCTGAATCCTAGGATGAATGATAAGCTCTTCCATAGGATACTTGTTAAATATCTCAATTAAATTATAAAATTCTTCTGGACTATCCTTTCCTATCCTAGTTTTTATTGAAATTTTTGTTACAGCTTCTGAAAAAATTTCCTCTAGAAATTCATCAAGTTCTTTTGTCTTTGAAAGAAATCCAGATCCTCTATTTTTTGAAACCACAGTTCCAGAAGGACATCCTAAATTTAAGTTAACCTCATTATATCCCAACTGTTTTAATTTCTTTGACATATGTGTAAAATCTTTTGCATCATTCGTCAGTAATTGCGGAATCAAAACTAATCCTTCATTGTTTTCGGGTAAAACATCCCTTAATTCCTTTGTTTTAAAACTTGTACTTTGATTTGCAACAATAAAAGGCGAAAAATATTTGTCTACATTTTTGAAAAAGGTATTATGTGCATTTCTATAAATATAGCCTGTCAAGCCTTCCATAGGTGCGAAATAAAAATTCATATATTTAAAAACTCCTTTATATATCTAGTGTATATTTACAACAAATATTATACTTCATTGTCACTTATCATTTCAAATGTATTTTCCATACAACTCATGTTATACATTTTATTCATCAATACTAGTATTAGTATAATTTATTGAATACTATTGATATTTTTTAGTTACAGTTTAAGTCAATAAATAAGTTTAATATTGAATCTTCCTGGCTTTGTGTTATAGTTTTTGCTGTTACTAAAATATCTAGTTCATTTTTCATATCCCTTTTGGTTGTTATTTCATCATTATAGTATATGTCTATTATTGTTGTTGCTTGGGCTTGAGATATAGTTTTTGATTCTACTAAAGTACCTAATCTAGTTTCAATGCTTTGGGAATAGAAACTATAAGTATAAGGCGTATTGTCATTGGAAGATGCACTAACTGTTGTAGTAACTCCTATAGTTAATAATAATGATCCTGTAATTAATAAAGCTGTAAATATTTTTGTTTTCATTTTTAGTACCTCCTGTATTTTCGAAAAAAATAAAGACCAATAATTAGCTTAAAAGCTATCTATTGGTCGGTTGCACTACTAACTCTAAACTCTCCAAGTGCCCAAATAAAGAGAATTTTTCACAGTTTCCACTTTTTCAATATGTAAATAAAAATTTATATAATAAATTAATCTGTTGCGTATTACTAAATTTTCAACATGTATAGACTAAATTATTATAAATAACCTATCATATTTTTAAGTATTTGTAATTTTTACTTATTATTATATATCTCACATGTCTAATTAATGATATTTTACCATTTTTAAGAAACTTTTTCAACATTTTTTGCATATACCCAAAATATGTCATTCATTTCGTAAAAATGGTTACTTTGTTTCTGCTTTTTTTGCTTATATAAAGAGCCTTGTCCGCAAAATCTATCAATTCATATATGGAATACGTATCCTTTGGAAATTTAGCTGCACCAATACTAACAGTACATCCGTTTAAAGCTGCTTCACTTTTTAATCGAATTTCTTCTGCAATAGACAATAATTTTTCATCTGAAACATTGCGAATTACAACAGCAAATTCATCTCCACCAAAGCGAAATACAGAACGTTCCCCCACAGTAGCTTTCATTATTTCAGCAAGTTTTTTAAGTAAATTATCTCCAGATAAATGTCCTGATGTATCATTCATTTCTTTAAAGTGATCAATATCCAGTAAAAGAACTCCTAAGCTTTCTAAACTATGATTATTTATTTCTTGTTGCACAATACTTAAAATGTTATTAAAGGCACGTCTATTATAAGCTCCTGTCAAAGAATCAATGTCAGCAGCTTCTTCAAGGCCATTATGTGTTTCTTTAAGCATTTCAATTGTATTGTTGTAAACTCTAACCATTTCATGAAATTCTTCTTCATAATTATATGGATCAATCTTTTTGTATTTTCCATCTTTCAAAGCGTTAAATGAAAAGATTAACTGATTTAGCGGCTTACTATATCGTTTTATTGTATATACCCCAAGTAAAATAATCAAAACACTCACTATAACTGACCCCAGGAATGTTTCATAAATTATAATATTTCTACTTGTCATTATGTCAGCAGTAGGAGTAATAACAGTTACATACCAATTTAAATTTAAAACTTTACTAAATCCAACAAACTGATCCTTCCCTGAATAATCTTTCATGATCTTTGAACCTGATTTTCCCTGCAAATTATCAAAGATTACAGATTTCTTACCAATTCGTCCTTTATCAGGATGATAAACAACATAACCATGACTGTCTAAAACAGAAATATAACCTTTTCTTCCAAATTCCTTATTATCAAACATAGATGCTAAAGAAGTTCCTTGTAATCTAACAGTCCCAACAACTACGCCATCAATGCTACCATTTTTCAAAATTGGAACTGATATTACGACTATCTCAGTTCCACCAGTACTTGTGAAAACATCACTAATATAAGTTTTTCCATGAATTGCCTGCTGGAAATAATCTCTGTATGCCAAATTTGAAACACCAAGAGCATGTACATTACCAGACACATGTAAAATATCTCCCCTGGAATTAAGAATTGTTACTACATCTAATTCAGGTACAACTCCATTAAATTTATTAAGAAGTTCCTGATTTTCTCTAATTTGATCATTTGCAGCAATAACCTTTAAAAAATTCTGCACTTTTTTAAAATTTTCCCTAAGCTGCATACTAACATTTTCTGCGGCTTTTTCATTAGTACTCAGTAATAAAGAATTAGTATCAGAAATAAAAAATTTATTAAATACTACAAATTGAACAAAGCAACTTAAAACAATTAAAATACCAAGCAATAATGTAACTTTATATAAAAACTTCATTTGATCAATCCAATCCTTGATTTTTCCACTTAACCTAAATTTAACATTTAGACTCATTATATCATACTGTTCATTACTAATCATAGACCAATTTTTTCCTGTCCTTTAAAATTCATAAAATACCTATTGTTCATTACTTTCTACTTTAAAATATTATCACCAAATAAAAAATGCCACTGATTAAAATAAGCCTCCATTAAGACTTATTTTAATCAGTGGTAAACATGTGTACTGGAATATTATTTATTCGTAAACAAAGCAAACATTTTTAATCAAGCTAAATTCAAATATTAAACCGCAATCTATTTATCTGTATTTAATATCTTTTCATAGCAATAAAATGGTTTTTCCCTTCCTAAAAAGCTCATTTCTCCAATTAAGTCATAATTGCATTTTTTAAATAATGCATTCATTTTCGTGTTTATGGAATAGGTATCTGTTTTTAAATATCTTATATTGTTAGCTAAAGCTAGTTCATCAGCAAATTTCATTAATTCAGTACCAATTCCATTTCTTCTGTAGTTAGGATCAACTGCCATTCTATGAACAATCATACAGTCTTCCTTTAATGACCAGTTTAATCCATCATACTCAGCTGGTTCTATTTTATTAATGCATACGAAGCCAACTAGCTTACCTTCTCTCTCTGCTGCATATAATTCTCCACTTTGGATATCATTAACAAAATCCTTTTCTTGAGGGTAATTTTCATCCCATTGAGTGTTGTTATAAGTTCGCATTTCTGCAATAGTTCCTTTTATAATTTCCATAATATCTTTTATATCTTCCATAACTGCTTTTCTCATTATAGTATCCTCCTCAAAAATTTTTTATTTCTTTCCAGTCATTTTCAATATTTTCTCTCATTTTCTTAATTAATTTACTGACCAATCCCTTTTCTTCTTCACTGAAGTTATTAAGACAAACCTGAATATGTCTATTTTCTTCTTCAATAATAAATGTGTATGTTTTTAATGCTTTTTCCTTTGGATAAAGTCTCCACATCCTCTTGTCAATATCATCTCTTTTTTTGTCTATATATCCTGCCTCAATCAGTTTCTGTATAGCCTTTGTTGTTGTAGTTTTATCTACTTTTAAAAGATTTGATAAGTCAATTTGGTTAATTCCTTGATTTTCACATATCCTTGTTAAAAAAGTAAATTGTCCTTTTTGCAGATTTATCTCTTTAAATTTCAAGTCACTCATGTAATGAATACACCTTGATAAAGTTCCCAGTTCTCTCAATATGTCACTATCTAAGGTTTTGATAAGTCTTCACCTCCTGCAGACTTAGTTGAAAGTTCAACTATGTTAAATTTATAATAGCACATAATAGTTGAACTTTCAACTATTATGTGCTATATTTTTCTGGATATTCTATTTCAAATTCTTTTTTAAAAAATTCAATGTTTCTGCTATTATTTCACGTGTCCTATCATTATCATTAAATAAATCAAATGCGTGCCCACCTGTAGAATGATTACAAATATCAATAGTTAAGTTATTTTTCAAAGCTTTTATAATAAATTTATCAATGGATTCATTAATTATTGAATTATCAAGCCCTGCTCTTGCAATAAACAAAGGAGGAATCTTACTTGAATTTTCATCAATAAGGCTTATTGGTGAATACTTCTTGACATCTTCATCTTGTATATTAAAGTTAAGAAGCTTTCTTACAGATGTAAGATCTCCAAAACCATAATAAGCAATAATGCACTTAATATAGTTAAAATAATCATGCATGCCTTCATATAACCCAAATGGAACACCACCAGAAAAGCTCCAAATAGCAATTTTATCTTTATCTATATTGAGATTATCAGCATTTTCTATTAAGTAATTGACAAGTATATCTATATCATCAATAACTTCTTTAACACTAAAACCATCAGATAAGACTTTATGATTAAAAGTTACTACATTTAATCCACTAGCTGCTATTAATTTTCCATAGGAAATATACTGCCCACTTTCTTTGAAATTTATGGATGCAGCTTCTCCATGTATTAAAATTACTACAGGCAGCTTTTCACTTTTACCATTGACAAAAGGAGTATACAAATCCATCAGTAGTTCTTCTTTATATATCATATTTTTCTTCACATTAACATTTTCCATATTATCAATTTTGTAAACTATCTCTTTTTTTAAAATTTCTTCAATACTTAACATATTAACTTCTCCCTTTTAAATAAAATTATTACTTAATGATCTCAAATGATAGGAATCAATTATGCTACAATTTTAAATCACTAAATTGTTATTTACATCACTGTATTTCTTAATAGGAATCCAAATCTCACAGCTATAATTTGTAGAAAACATATCTTCTATGGGATAGATTTCAAGATCTGGTGCACAATCATGCTCATACCCCATAGAGGGCATCCACTCTGAATATATCCTTCTAAGAAGATCATGCAAAGCTTCAGGTACTGGCCCTACTGCTTCAAATGCAGCCCAAGTTGCTGCTGGTATGTTTGCTGAAACATATCCTTTAGGAATGGTACTCTGGATTTTCTCAATTGCCATCATATAATTAAATTCATCTTTATATTTATCAAAATCTTTAGATATGCCTAGAATACCGAGTTTGCCTACTTTTGAGGACATCCACTGATACGAGCCATCTTTCATACAGCCCCTCCAAAATTTAGGTACCTGATTAAAATTTTGTTCATCTATCATGGATACTTTTGCTTGTTTGCCTACTACCATAAAACTTTCTTTATGAAAAATCCTATAATTCATATCTTTATCTCCCTTTATTGAAAGATGAAAAGATAACTTTGGATATGCCTTAAGATTTACCCCTGACTCTCGTGCTGCAGTGGGGCTTACTCCATACATTTTTCTAAAAGCTTTTGTGAATGCTTCAGGAGTTTCATAACCATACTTATGTGATACATTAATGATTTTCTCACCAGATATAATATCCTGTACAGCTAGAGTAAGTCTTCTCCTCCTTATATATTCACCTAATGTAACACCTGTTATCATATGATACATTCTCTGAAAGTGAAATGTAGAGGATAAAGCAATTTTCGCCACTTCTTCAATATCAATTTTCTTGGTAATATTAGCCTCTATATATTCCACTGCATTATTCATTGCATTAAGCCAATCCATAAAACTTGTTCCTCTCTTTTTCTATAATAAATAATTTTCACTTATTTGTCCTGTCTTTAAATGCTTTTTAATGACATGGTTGAATTATGAATTTGTAAACTAAACACTATTTTATTGATTTATAGAAATTAATGTCTATGTATACTATAATAGTTTTATTGGAATACACATACAAGTAGGCACTTTTTAGTTATATAGTTACCATTTGGAAAGAAGGATAAGATATGAATAAAGACACCACTGAAAAATTTCCCAAGCAAAAGGAAAGACAAAAGGATTTTAATTGTTCCTTAGGCTTTGCCATGACTGTAATTGGAAGCAAGTGGAGGGCAATAATATTATGGCATATATTAAAAACTGATTCTATAAGATATGGGGAACTTAAAAAATCTATTCCTAATATAAGCCACAAAATATTATCTCAAGAATTAAAAAGTCTGGAAATGGATGGTCTTATTGAAAGGATTGCCTATGCTACCATTCCACCCAAGGTAGAATATATACCCACAAACAGAGGCAAGTCACTAGAAAGCATCCTAACTGATCTATGCCTCTGGGGTAAAAAATATATGATCAAACCTTAAAACGCTGCACCATTTCATTAAATTTTTCAGCAACCTCAGCTTGATTTTCTGCTGTTTGTGATAAATTCTGAATAGATTGTACTGTTTCATTAATACTATCTTTTATTGTTTCTGTATTTTTCGCTGATTTTTGTGCAATTTGTGCTGTACTTTGCACTGCTTCACTTACTTGATTTATTGTAGCCATAAGTTGCTCTGACATGGCTGCTATTTCACTAGACATGCTAGTTATAAATTCTGCATCCTTATAATAATGATTCCCCACGTCTCCCATAATTTCAAACTGGGGATCTACATTATTGTGTATAAACGATAATACATCTTCATTATTATCAGAAAGATTTTTAAATGCATCTTGTACTTTTGTTATTGTATCTTGTATATTAGCTACTGCTTGTGATGATTCTTCTGCAAGCTTTCTTACTTCTTCAGCAACTACCGCAAATCCTTTTCCTTGTTCACCAGCTCTTGCTGCCTCTATAGCTGCATTTAGTGCAAGCAAGTTTGTTTGTTCTGATATACTTGCAATAGTATCTGCCATAACTTTTATATTTTCAACTATCTTGCCATCTTCAATAGCTCTTAATCCCTTTTGTTTTTTCTCATCATACATCTTCCTTGTTTCTTGTATAGATAATTTTCCCTTTTCTTGAACATCCTTTGCTCTTACCTTAGATAAATTTGCATTATTACTTCCCTCAGCAGCTTTATTTGATAATATATTAATACTTGAATCAACATCCTGTATAGATGCATTTATTTCTTCTGCTGATACACTTGTTTCATGAACATCATTTGCTATATTGTTTACTGCTTTTTCAATATTTTCTGTTTTTATTGTAAGCTTTTCTGCTGTAGCAGAAAGTTCCTTGCTAGACACACTCATATCCTGTGATCTTACTACTATCTCTTTTACAAAGCTTTGAAATTCTCTCCTCATATTGTTAAATGCATTAGAAAGCTGGCCTATCTCATCTTTATGCTTTAGCAAATTATTCAAATTATTATCATAAGTCAAATCAAGATTTCCTGCTCTCTTTATAATATTAGTGATTATAACTATAGGCTTTGAAATAATATTACCCAAATAAAATGCCACTATTCCAGATAAAATTAATCCAATTATAATGAAAACACCTATTATTTTAATAAGACCATTAGATTGTTTTAAAATTTCAGTTGTAGGTGCTGCTAACACAAATATCCACCCATTTGAAAGATGACCATAACTTAAATTTTTATCTACACCTTTATACGTATAGGAATATATTTTATTAGAAGATGTATTTTTTATAATTTCATCTTTGATTGATTTTAGAGATCCGTTTTCTATAGTTGATAAATTATCCTTTGTATTAATTTTAGGATGATATATGATATCGCATTTCTCATTAAGTAAAAAGGCATATCCTAAATCATAAATTTTTGTACCTTTTACTATGTTTTGAATATTTTTAAAATCAATATCCATACCAACTATACCAATAGATTTGCCATTTTTGAATATAGGTACTACATAGGAAATCATGTATACATTAATATTAGAATTTAAATATGGATCCATCCATGTAGCCTTTCTTGCATTTACAGGTATATAGTACCATCCTACATGTTCCATATCGCTAGGGTCATATTTACTAAAATCTGTTGGAATTAGCTTTTTAAAATTGCCCTTTTCATTTTCCTTAGAATAAAAGATTCCGGAAGTTGGAGGAGTGATTTTAGGATTAAATCTTATATAAAACGTCATTGCTCCATCTGTATTTTCACCAAATTTCTTTGCCACAGATTCTATTCGATTTTGATAATCTTGTAGATATTGTGCATCACTTGAAAACCTATCTACATCATCTAAATCTTCTAATACTATTTGAGAAAGAGTATTTACTGATGTTTCAATTTTAGAAATTTTTGAATTGATTTCATTTGTTTTATCCTCACAAATTAAAGTTAATTTTTCTTTGGAATTTGTTTTAGCTACATTGGTTGAATTAAAAATACTTATACTCCCAATTAATACTGTAATAAAAACAGAGCACATTACAATAGCTAAAAATATCTTGCTTTTTAAACTTTTCATTGATCATCCTCCTGCATTTATTATTTATATAAAATATATAAAGACAATTGAAATCAGCAATCCTAAAGGTTTTATTAATACTTTTAGTTATAGTACTTATATGTTTATATACAACATTGCCACTTTATGTATATATGTGTAATATTATCACGAAAAATATAAATTCTCAATATATTCTAACAAAATTAACACTATCTTATGAAGAAATTAACTAATCCAATTCTTCAACTTGCACAGAAATTTTTGATAAATACTTGTCTGGATTTTTAGTAATTATTTCATCTGATATATTTTCTATATAAACATTTCCGCAAACACTAAGATGATTCTTCTCTATAAACTTGTTCACCTTATGAAAAATTTTCATATCTTCAGCTAAATAACTGTTATCATAAGTTATAACATAAAGCCCCTCTGGCTTTACGGTCTTTTCTATTAAATCCGTATCTGGAGAAACCTTATAAAAATATCTATAAGTCCTAATATTATCAGTAAGTAAACTATCATGATTAGTGTAAACCCCTAAAGGATACCCATATAACACTTTTTTACTTTCACAATAATCCAAAAAACTAATAAAGTCATCTTCAACATTATTAGGATCATACAAATATTCAGGTCCTAAAAGCAGCACTTCTTCCTCACAATATTCCAACAATATTTCTCCACAGTTGATGTTAGATATTACTGGGGCATTATTAATTCTCTGCTCTATAATATAATTCATTTGATTTAATCTATTAAGTTCTTCTAATATTTTCTTCTTTTGTGCAGCAATTAAATGAATCAAATTATCTGGAGATACATTTTCCATGTAATTTTTTATTTCCTTTAATGGAATATCCAAATCTTTTAGAGCAAGAATGATGCTTACCTCATCTAATTGACTATAGGAATAATATCTATATCCATTTTCCTTTACAAGTGCAGGTTTCAATATTCCTACCTCATCATAATATATTAAGTTTTTTCTACTTATGCCTGCCAATTTAGAAAAAGCACTTATAGATAGATACTTTTTTGAACTTATAAAATCACTCATAAATCACACCTTCTATAGCTATTAAATTATTGTTTCTTTACTTCTTTAAACCATTCTATTTATAAACGTATTGACTGTCAAGTTACTGTACAGTTTATTATATGATCTGTAGATCAATCATATATAAAGGAGAATATTATGCTAAAACTATTTAAACACTTTAAAACTAATAAAATACTTTTAGTTTCACTATTTATAATCATACTTATGAAAACCATAGGTATATTATATATTCCAACACTAACTGCAAAAATAATAAATAATGGAGTAATAAAAGGTGATATATATTATGTATTAAAAACTGGTGGAATAATGATAATTGTTGCCATATTTACTGGTGTACTTGCCATACTTTCTACATATTTATCTGCAAATTTATCAGGATCACTTTCTAGAGATATTAGAAGCAAAATGTTTTCACATGCACAAAAATTATCAATACATGATTTTAAACATTTTTCCACTTCATCTCTGATTACAAGATGTACAAGTGATGTGAATCAAATTGAAAATATAGTAACCATGTTTTTTGAAATGATTATCCCAGTTCCATTCATAACCATAGTGGGAATGTTTTTTGCCTTTTCTAAGGATAGCTATATGGCTTTTATAATATTTATAACAGGAGTAATTTTTATAGTATTCAATATACTCATAAGTAAAAAAGTTATAAGTTTATCCCTTAAAATACAGGTTCAGTTAGATAAAATAAATTCTAGAGTGAGGCAGTATATCTCAGGAATAAGAATTATACGTGCTTTTAATCGTGAGAAACATGAAAAGGAATTGATGGATGATACCTTCACAGATTATGCAAATATCAATATAGAAATGAATAAAATATTAGGTGTGGCTATGCCTGGAGTAATGGCCATAATGAATGTTTGCGCTGTTGCTATTTTATGGTTTGGATCAATGAGAGTAAGCAAAGGTACTATGCTCATAGGAGATATTATGGCTGTTATTGAATATTCAATAATAATATTTGTATTCTTAGTAATGGCTATAATTGTACTACTTAGTGTACCTCGTGCCAGCGCCTGCTCAAGACGTATATTGGAGGTTCTAGAATATGAGCCTGAAATAGTAGATGAAAAAACAACTGAATTTATTTCAAGTGGTAAAAAAACTTTAGAATTTAGAAATGTTACATTTTCCTATATGGATGCTGAAAAACCTGTTTTAAAAAATCTTAATTTTATATGTGAAAGTGGTAAAACTACTGCCATCATAGGAGCTACTGGTTCAGGAAAAAGCACCATTGGTAAGTTAATACCAAGACTGCATGAAATACAAGGCGGCGAAATTTTAATTAATGGTGTTAACATAAAAGATTTTTCTCAAAAAAGTTTGAGAGATATAGTAGGTTTTTCACCTCAGAAGGCATTCCTTTTTAGCGGAACCATATCCGATAATATAAAACATGGTAAAAAGGATGCCACTATAGATGAAATAAAAAGTGCTTCTAAAGCTGCCCAAGCAGATGAATTTATTTCAGAACTAAATCATGGCTATGATTCCTTTGTATCACAAGGTGGTAGTAATTTTTCAGGTGGTCAAAGGCAAAGATTATGTATAGCAAGAACTTTAGTTAAAAAAAGTGATATATATGTATTTGATGACAGTTTTTCTGCTTTAGACTATAAAACAGATGCAAAACTTAGAAAAGCTATAAAACCAAGGTTAAAAGATGCAATTGTTATAACCATTGCTCAAAGAATAAGTACAATTATGGAAGCTGATCAAATTATAGTCTTAGAAGAAGGAACAATAGTAGGAATAGGAACTCACAGAGAACTTCTTAAAAATTGCCCTATTTACATGCAAATAGCTGAGTCACAACTAAGTAAGGAGGAATTAGCATAATGTATGAAGAAAACACAAGCGACTCTATCTCTTTTGACACTGAAATGTCCATAGAAAAAGCAAAAGATACAAAGAAAACTGTGAAAAGATTAATAAAATTACTCCTTAATCAAAAATGGAAAATAATTATTGTAATATTCTTTGCTATTATCAGTTTAACCTTTACAATGACTGCTCCATTGATTTTTAGTAAAGCCATTAATACTATTTATGAAGGAATAAAAAATATGTCTTCTATTGGTTCTTTCAATATAGATTTTCATATTATAAAGAAGCTTTCATTACTTCTGCTATTCATATATTTACTATCTTCATTAGCTAATTATATACAGCAGAATATAATGGCTGCAGTATCTCAAACACTAGTATTATCCATAAGGAAAGAGATAAGCGAAAAACTTTCAAAAATTCCTTTAAAATATTACGATACACACAATAAAGGTGAAATTTTAAGCAAGATATCAAATGACTTAGAAAAAGTATCTGATACCCTGCAGTCAGGAATGATGCAGTTTATTACAGCAACACTTACAATCATAGGAGCTGTTATTCTCATGTTTTCAATAAATTGGATATTAACACTAATTGCCATCTTTACTATTACTATAGGAATTATCGCTACTTCTATAATTGGAAAGAAGAGCATAAATTATTTTGCAAACAGACAAGAATCCTTAGGTAAATTTAATGGACAAATAGAAGAGTATTTTACTGGTCAAATGGTGGTAAAGTCCTTTAACATGGAAGATGAAATAATAAGTAAAGTCCAAATATCCAATAATAAATTATATCTTGATGAAAAAAAAGCTCAATTCATTACCTATGCTATAAATCCTTTAATTCGTTTGATGAATCAAATAGGATATGTACTAATAGCATCTCTTGGTGCCATATTTGTCATTGAAGGAAGATTGTCAATAGGATTAATCCAAGCATTCTTTCAATATGTAGATCAAGCATCAGAACCGCTAACTGAAGCCGCTTATATTTTGAATTCAATGCAGGCAGCTATTGCTTCTCTAGAGCGTGTTTTTGAGATTTTGGATGAAGAAGAAGAACAAGCAGATACTATAAATTATAAAACAATATCAAATACAAAAGGTAATATAAGCTTTGAAAACGTAAAGTTTGGATACGGAAAAGACCTTATAATCACAGGAATAAACTTAGATATAAAATCAGGTGAAAAAGTTGCTATAGTTGGTCCAACTGGTGCAGGAAAGACTACCTTGATAAACCTGCTTATGAGATTCTATGAGTTAAATGATGGAAAAATTAAAATTGATGGCATAGATATAACAAAACTCAAAAGAAGTCATTTACGTTCTTTATTTGGAATGGTACTACAGGATTCCTGGTTATTTGATGGAAGTATAAAAGATAATATCTCATACAGCAGAGATAGAGCAACAATTTCAGAAGTTAAAGAGGCTGCAAAGCTTGCCAGGGCTGATTATTTTATAAGAACTCTTCCTCATGGCTATAATACAGTTTTAAATGACGAAAACTCCTCAATATCACAAGGACAAAAGCAGCTTTTATGCATTGCTCGTGCTATTTTAGCCAATCCTTATATTTTAATACTTGATGAAGCAACTTCAAGTGTAGATACACGTACAGAATTAGAAATACAAAATGCCATGGATAATCTGATGAAAGGAAGAACAAGCTTTATAATAGCACATAGATTATCTACAATTAAAAATGCAGATAAGATACTGGTTATGGACAAAGGAACTATTGTTGAACAAGGAAATCACGAGGAATTATTAACTAAAGGCGGCTTGTATAGTGATATATACAATAGCCAATTTACTATAAAAGCTTTTTAAAATGAATTGCTGCACTAAAGAATTTACATACAATGCATTGTGAATAAATTCTTTAATGCGGCAACTTAATTTTTATCAAACTTATAGATAAAACCAATCAACTATTACTTAGTTTTATAGGTAGTTCAATTTGAATAAAAAAGGTATTCTCCTGTTTTCCAGTTTCAATTTTTCCATTGTGTCCTTCTATAATTTTTTTACATGTTCTTAGACCTATTCCTGTGCTATTTACTGCTTTTAAGTTATTATTTATCTTATTTTCAATATAAATAAATAACAATTTTTTTTGAATATAGTATTTAACTTTAATTGACTTTGATTTATCCGCATACTTAATAATATTAGAAAAGATATTATCAAAAACTCTACGTATGGAAATTAAATTTACCTCTATAAAAAAAAGTGTACTACAGGAATCAATTTCAAAATCAAATTCATTGTCTTCTAATATAAAGCTTTGCTCTCCTAACAATTGTTCTAAAAGTTCATTTCCATCAAAAGTTTCCAATTCTAAATCATCATCATTAGTATTAAACACTATAAAATATTCAAATAATTTATCAGAAAGATATTTAATCTGATATGCTTTTTCCCTGCTGCTATGGATATATTGTTTCAAATTTTCATCTGTCTTGTACTTTTTATATTCTATAATATCTAAATATCCTACTAGTGCTGTAAGTGGTGTTCTCAAATCATGTGACATTGCTGTAATCAGTTCACTATTAGCTAAATGAGCTTTGTCCTCACTTTCCAATCTTTCAATAAATGACTTTCTCATTTCATTAATACCTTGAGCCAAAGAAGAAAGTTCATCATCTCCTTTAATAGTAATTTCATTATTTAAATTACCACCTTCTAGTATCTTTATTTCATTTTCAAGTGTTCCTATGTATACTGTCTTTCTTTTTATTAAAATCAGCATAATTACTATAAAGCACAAAAATGCAACTGCAACATCAAAAAAAGCTATAATATAATAATATTTGTACTCAAAAAAACATTCCATATAGATTTTTGCATTTACATCATTAAATTTAATATCACTAAGTGCTTCATTTGAAAAAATTATTGGGCTTTCTTGTGATTGATTATAATCATTATCGATATTATTGATATTGTAACTATAAATTAATCTATTATCTTTATAAATGTAAATATTTATGTACTTCTCTTTATGAACCCATTGTGTTATTTTATCATGATCATTTACTGTCAAATTGTTATCTGATATATATTTTTTAAAATTGGATACAGCTTGTCTTTTTTGATTACTTACAAAAGAAGTTTTATTAAAATAGTTATCTAACATATTTTCACCTATTGTTGATAATAAAAAGAAGATACCAACAGCAATAACAAATGAAAATATTAAGCTTAGAATTAATTTGATTTCTAATTTTGTACATAAAAATCTATTATTCAATCCTATACCCCTTTCCCCATACTGTTTTTATGTATTTAGGGCTTTGCGGTTCTTTTTCCAACTTCCTTCTCAAATTTCTTATATGTACCATAATGGTATTATTACAAGAATAAAAATAAGGTTCTTTCCAAACGCTTTCATACAAATTTTGTGCTGAAAATACCTTCTTTCGATTTTGTGCCATCAGCAATAATATTCTATATTCAGTTTCTGTGAGTATAATTTCTTTATTATCCATAAATACTTCATTTGAACTTATGTTTATTGTTAATCCATCTATATTAATATCTTCATTTGAATTAACTTTCTCTTTTCCTTTATATACATAATACCTTCTAAGCAGCGCTTTAACTCTTGAAACAAGTTCTGTATATGAAAATGGTTTTGATAGATAATCATCACATCCAGAAGAGAATCCCATACACTTATCTGAATCCTGTGTTTTAGCAGTTAAAAGCAAAATAGGAGCACTTGTTTTTTCACGAATCTCTACACATGCTTTAAATCCAGATTTTATAGGCATCATTATGTCAAGTATGATCAAATCTATATTTTTATCAACTTTAATTACAGCATCTTCACCATCTACAGCTTCCATAACATTATAACCTTCACTCTCCAATAAAACACGGACTATTTCCCTTATTTCTTCATTGTCATCTGCAATCAAAATATTCTTCATAATTATTCACCCTCCATTTAATTATTAGTATATAATTCATTATACTTAAAATCTATATTATTTAAATGACTTAAGAATTCTTAAGATTTACTATATAAAAATCTTAAGATGTTTATAATAAAATATTAGTTAGTTATAGAATATAAGAAAGGATGAAACAATTATGGATAAATCTAAAAAATTTTTCATTTTTAAAATCTTTATGTATTTATTAGGGATTTGTACAGCTGTACTGGTATTGAAATATTTGCCGAATATTATTGAATTGACTATGTCTCTTGATAAATTTAGAAATTATATAGTTTCCCTAGGAAAATTAGGGACTATTGTATTTATCTTTTTCCAGGTACTGCAAACAGTAATTGCTCCAATTCCCGGAGAAGTAATTCAAGTTGCTGGCGGATATATTTATGATGTATCTTTAGGCATAACTTACACAACAGTAGGTATGCTTTTAGGAGCTATTATAGCCTTTTATTTTACCAGGTTCATAGGTGCTTCCTTTGTAGAAAAGTTAATGAATAGAAATAATTCTAAATGGTTAAATGATATTATGGATAATAAAAAATTTTCTATTATTTTATTCATTATTTTCTTTGTTCCTGGATTACCAAAAGATTTTTTAATATACGTTGCAGGATTAACTCCTATAAAACCTTTGAAATTTTTTGGTATTTTACTTGTTAGTAGATTCCCATGGCTTTTAGCATCTGTAACTGTTGGATCAAATCTTCATTATAGAAATTATACATCCACAGTAATAATAGGTTCATTTGCCTTAATAGCCTTTGTTTTGGGGATAATTTACAAAGACAAAATTATAAACAAGCTTTCATGTAATAACAATTATAAAGAATCTTATAAAATTAGTTAAGAGGTGGTTATATGTTAAAAAATTCTATACCTAATTTACTTACACTTACTAATCTATCATTAGGTATTATCTCAATAGTCGAAACCTTCAATAATAATTATTTTTATGCCGCTATATTAATAGTTCTAGCAGCTATTATAGATAGATATGATGGTAGAATTGCTAGGTTTTTAAATGTATCCAATAATCTTGGAAAAGAATTAGATTCCTTAGCAGATTTGGTTTCATTTGGAGTTGCACCAGCCCTTTTAATATTTGTTAAATATTACTTTTTTCATTTGGAGTATATTGGCATAATTGTAATCATCATTCCACTATTATATATTATAAGCGGTTGTTATCGATTGGCAAAATACAATTTAAGTGAATTTGATGGTGTTTTTACTGGTATACCTATAACAATTTCAGGTGCAATTATTGCATTATTTACATTGATTACACCTGATAATGACATTTTTGTAGCTTTATCGCTTATGTTATTATTACTTTTTACTTATCTTATGGTGTCAAAGCTTAGAATAAAAAAAGTATAATAGCAAATACTAATAATTCTAATATTTACAAAACCAAAAGTTATATAATGATTAAAAAACGAGTAGTGTAAATCCACTTGTGGGCTCACTACTCGTTACTTTTTATTCTGCAAAGTTATGTATAAATACACTGCAGCTTTTCAAATAAGGCTATGAAATTTATTTCAATATATTTTGTTAATACCGTTCCCCATTACTTTTCATATTAGGATTTTAACGGTTTTCATTGATATTGAAATATTGACATTTAGCTCCCCTGCATCCATGAGGATGACGGGAACTGTAAGTACAGATAATTGCTTCACTATTTGAAGGTAAAGATACATTTAGATATTCTTTTGCAGCTTTAATACTCTCATCAATTGCAGTCCTGACAAAGTTCTTACAACAGCAAGGACCAGTTTCATCAGCAATTTTATTAATAATTCTTGCCACTACTTTCATGGTCACAGCTGTTTCTTGATCCTTAGGACAAGCTGCACCTAGAATGACGCTAAAGCATGCACCAATTGCTGGTGCAATTCCACATACACCTGTTAGCCCACAATATCCTCCTACTGCTTGTCTCTTAGTCCTTCTCAATGCTTCAACAATCTGTTCATCCGTAACTTTAACAATTCCATTGTTCTTTAGTGCTGCCATCAAAGCACCTGCTGCTATCCACGCATTTTCACACCCCAGCATTGGGACATTATCCTTATTCATTAGATATTCAGCAATTTCAAATGGATCCACTGCCTTACTTTTTAAAACATAGTCTTTTATACTATCAAAAAGGTCTTTACCATGACATTCATCGCAGACATAGTGTCCACTTTGACAGGCAATGTTGCCAATCTCTTTTTTGCCACATAGAACACAAGTTAATTCTCTTCCAGAATTGAAGTACTCTAATTGTCCTCCACAAATTTTACAATTTTCAGTGTTGGAGTTAGTGTGCTCACTAGCACCAGCAGTATCCCCTCAACAACTAGAAGCAGCTCTATTATTCTTCTTCTGAACTAAATCCACCTCAAACCCTCCTCATTCTTTAATAACTCCTCATAACCTATGCCTTTTATATATAAATTTTAGCACTACACTCTTCACCTGTAAATGAATAACTCAACTTTCTCAGCTTAAGCACTATGCCACACACCTTAAACTATAGAGGAAGTTTAAATTTTGACTTTTACCCTGCAATTTTTCTTCTACATAATAATTTCTCTAAATAAAATGCTATTATTGAAAATTCTGCAATAATACTGCCATACATAGAAATTATTACAAAACCTTTTTGGATACATTCATTGCTCAATTCCAATGAAGTCCAATATGAATTTCAACTAATAAAAGTACAATATATGATATTGATATATGAATTGCTCCAAAATTGATTGATCTGTTAATTTTTAAATTTGGGAACAAAACATATGAAATTAAAATTCTACTTATTATAATAACAATAAAACCTGTCATCAACATGTTCTGTCATTGGTGATGATGGATATATGTTGACAAAAATGGAAAGCACATATAAAAACTTTTTAATTATTCCTAGCTTAGTGCTTTAGAGCAATTAAAAGTTTTTATATGTGCTGAGATTTGGCAATATGTGGCGGAGTATAAGTTAAATATCAGTCATGTGTATATACCCAAAACATAAAATTAACTCATACTCCTTTTATATAGTAATCTAAATATATAGCAATTTAATATATATGGGAATCTAATGAATTTTAGATCTACGCCCACTATCGGTGCACAGTCAATATTCATGATAAATAATATGTGTTAACTATCTAACACCCATCCATCCAGAAATTACCATCATTTGAACTTCTGATGTTCCTTCATATATTTCTGTTATTTTTGCATCACGCATCATTCTTTCAATTGGATAATCACTTGAATATCCATATCCACCGAATAATTGCAAGCAGCGTCTTGTTACATCACTGGCATTTCTAGAAGCAACCAATTTTGCCATAGCAGCTAAATGTGTATATGGTTCATTATTATCCTTTGCACATGCAGCTTGATATACTAAAAGCTTTGCAGCTTCTGTATTTGCACGCATTTGAGCAAGTTCAAATTGTGTATTTTGGAATTTTGAAATAGTACGTCCAAATTGAACACGTTCATTTACATACTTTATAGTTTCCTCTATTGCACCTTCTGCAATACCAAGAGCTTGTGCAGCGATACCAATACGACCTCCATCAAGAGTTGCCATTGCAATTTTAAATCCTTTACCTTCTTCTCCTAAAAGATTTTCCTTTGGAACTATGCAATTATCAAAGAATAATTCACAAGTAGAAGATGCTCTTATTCCCATCTTCATTTCATGATTTCCAACAGAGAATCCTGGAAAATCTTTTTCAACGATAAATGCTGAAATACCTTTTGTACCCTTGCTCTTATCTGTCATAGCAAGAACAATATATACATCTGCAAATCCTGCATTAGTAATGAAAATTTTGCTACCATTTAATACATAATGGTCTCCTTCAAGTACTGCTGTTGACTTTTGCATAGCTGAATCAGTTCCAGCACAAGGTTCTGTTAAGGCAAAGGCACCTAATTTTTCACCAGAAGCAAGTGGTTTTAAATATTTTTCCTTTTGCTCGTCAGTACCATATGCGTAAATAGGTCCTGTACCAAGACTTGTATGTGCTGAAATGATGGTACTTGTTGTTGCACAACATTTAGCTAATTCTTCTACACATTGCATATAGCTTAATGTGTCCATGCCTGCTCCACCATATTCTTCAGGATATGGAATTCCAAGTAGTCCCATTTCAGCCATTTTTGCTACATTTTCTTTTGGAAATCTCATAGTTTCATCAATCTCTTTTGCAATTGGTTTTACCTCTTTTTGTGCAAAATCGCGGTACATTTGTTGTAATTGTTCATGATTTTCATCTTGTTTAAAATTCATATTAATTTCCTACCTTTCTTTCTATGTGCATATAATTTTGCTTTATTAATTATTATTATTATTTATCTAATGAGTAGCATACCTTACCTGGATTCATAATATAGTTCGGATCAAAAGCTTTTTTAATACCTTTCATTAACTCCATATTTATGCTTCCAACACTATCTGCTAAATAGCTGATTTTTCCGCTACCAATTCCATGTTCTCCTGAAACAAGACCACCACAATCTGTTGCTTCTTTGTAGATAATCTTAAAGAATTTATCAACTCTTGTTTTAAATTCTGACTCTTCTAAGTCATTACTGCATTGGTATATATGAAGATTTCCATCTCCTGCATGTCCAAAACTCTTAATAGTTAATCCACATTCTTCACCAGTTTTATTTACAAAAGTAAGATAAGAAGCAATCTTATTTACTGGAACTACAACATCACATTCATCTAATAATTTTGTTTCTGCCATAATTGCATCTAAGAAGCTAGAACGTGCAGCCCATGCATCCTTCATTTTTGCAGGTGTATCTGCTACAAGAACATCAATTGCTCCTGCTTCTAAAACTATTTCACTTGCTTGTTCAATAAGATTATTTAATTCATCTTCACTACTTGCATCTATGGTAACAAGTAAATATGCATTTGCAGTTACTCCATCAACTACTTGTGGAAATACACTCTTTCCAACATATCTTTCACTAGCTAATACAATTTCTCTTTCCATAAATTCTAATGCTTGTGGATTCATGTGCTCCATTTTAAATTTAGGAACAGTAGCAATACAATCATCTAAATTTTCAAAAGGAATGATTAAACTTGCAGCTACCTTTGGTGCTGGCATAGTTTTCAAAGTAATCTCTGTAATGATTCCAAGAGTACCTTCTGAACCAATCATTAAATTCAAAAGACTGTAACCTGAACTTGTTTTTGATACCGAAGCTCCAAAGCTAGTAATTTCTCCTGTTGGAAGTACAACTGTCATCGCACGTACATAATCACGAGTTGCGCCATATTTAACAGCTCTCATTCCACCAGCATTTGTTGAAACATTTCCACCTAAACAAGCAGATTTTTCACCAGGATCTGGAGCATATAATAGTCCATGGTTTGCACAATCCTCTGCAAGATCCTTTAATAAAACACCAGCTTGAACACGAACAACAAAGTTTTCCATATCATAAGAAAGTATTTTATTCATCTTTGAAATATCAATCAGAACTCCTCCTAAAAGTGGAACTGCTCCTCCTGCAAGTCCTGTTCCTGCTCCTCTTGGAGTTACTGGTATTTTATTTTCATTGCATATTTTTACTACTGCAGCAATTTCTTCTGTAGAATGTGCCATTAATACAACTTGTGGAGCCTTCTTTCCATAAATAGGCATTTCATCATGACAATAATCTTCATTTATATCATCACCTGTCAAAATGTGTCCTGGAGCTGCCTCCTTAAGTTTTGAAATTAATTCTTCTGTCAATTCATTGTACTTGGCCATAATAATCCTTCCCTTCTAACTTTTTCTTACATATTATTAAAAGTTTATATCAATGTTCCTACAAAACATACGATGCCGGCAATAACTACATAGATCATAAAATATTTAAATACACTTCCTAAAACTTTACTTTCTGAACCAGATTTGTTAATTGCAGTTACACCAATTGCAATACTTTGAGGACAAATCATCTTTCCTATACCTGCTCCAAGAACATTGGCTGCTGCCATCCATGATGCAGAAAGTCCAAGATTTTGAGCTGTTTTTGCTTGTAATCCTCCGAATAAAACACAAGTTGATGTACCTGAACCTGTAACAAATGCTCCAATAGCTCCGATTAGTGGTGAAATCAATGGATATGCTCTTCCTGTAACTACAACTAAAAGACCTGCAATATCTGCAATCATTCCACTATAGCCCATTACCTTTGCTACTGCCATAACTGCGCAAATTGTAGCCATCGCTTTCCAGTTTGCTTTTAATGTAGCAATCAATACGTCGAACATGGTTGATGCTTTTGCACCTTGAAGAATACCACCAATAATTGCAGCAACAAAGATGATAACACCCGGTGTATTGATCCAACTAAAAGTCAATTTACCTCCACCTTTACCAGCATATACAACCGCAACGGTTTTATATTTTGCAATTAAATGATTAATTGCTGGACATAAAGTT
This sequence comes from Clostridium sp. JS66, assembly GCF_033561535.1. Lineage (NCBI taxonomy): Bacteria > Bacillati > Bacillota > Clostridia > Eubacteriales > Clostridiaceae > Clostridium > Clostridium sp. JS66. The sequence goes on from NZ_CP131467.1 coordinate 4,104,394, forward strand.
GATGTAATTATTAACATTACAAATATTAAAATAAACGGACTCCATGCTTGTAATGCTTTACCAAATGTTATAGCTTCTCCTTTATCTTGAGCTACTGCTGAAGCTGTTTCTTCTTTAGTTACTGATGAAGTTGTTTCTTCCTTAGTTTCAATGCTGTACTCATCTTCAGGTTTTTTATTAAAGACTTTTGCCGCAATAACTGTACATATCATACAACAAATAGAACCTACTATATTTGGCAATTCAGCTCCAACTGCTGTTGCTGTTACATACCAAGGTAGTACAAATGCTAATGCTGAAATTAACGTAATAGTAAATGCTCCTCTTAGTGCCTTTATTCCACCACCTACAATACATACCATAATAAATGGACTAATAAAAGCAAGAATTACTTCAATCATTACTGTATTTGCTGCTAATGTACGAGATGCAATTCCTGTTACTGATGAAAGTGTTACTAGTGGTATTCCAACTGATCCGAATGCAGTTGGTGTACTATTAGCAACTAAACAAGCTACAACTGATGCAAATGGATTTAATCCAACACCAGCAAGCATAGATGCTGGAATAGCAACGGCTGTGCCAAACCCTGCCATACCTTCCATGAAATTACCGAATCCCCATCCAATAATTAACACTAAAACTCTCTTGTCAATAGAAACTCCAGCCAACATTTTCTTTATGGAATCCATTGCGCCTGTACGTAAAGTCAAATTATACGTAAACAAAGCTGCAACAATAACTAAACAAATTGGCCACAAAGCATTGAGTAATCCTTCTAATACCGCTGATACAGTATAAACAACATTTAATTTCCAAAAACCAATAGCTAAAATCACTGTAAGAACAAGTGCAATAGAACAAGCTTTATGACCTGGCATTTTTAATTTACTCAATGCCACTATAAGCCAGATAATTGGTAATATAGCTAATAAAAATTTAAAAAATAACATTTCTTTTTTCCCCTCATTCAAATTTTATGGTACTACTTTCTTATTAATTAGTACTACCATCTATATTTTGATCATATAACGTTTCCCTTGATTATTTAACATTATTTTTCATAGATTGTATTTTTAACAATTCTTTTCTAGCCTAAGGAACATAAAATTTTATTTTGCTTCTTCTTTTACTTTCTTCATTTCTTCAATCATAACTGGAAGGACTTCATTTACATTTCCAACAATACTTACATCCGCAATTTCAAAAATTGGAGCTTCTTCATCTTTATTAATTGCCACAATATAATTAGAAGCTGACATACCAGATGTATGTTGAGTTGCTCCAGAAATTCCACATGCAATATAAAGTTTTGGTGCTACAATCTTTCCTGATTGTCCAACTTGATGTGAACGACAAATCCACCCATCTTCAATTGGTGGTCTTGTGGCACCTACCACGCCGCCAAGTACATTTGCTAATTCTTCAACAAGCTTGAAGTTTTCTGCATTTCCCATTCCACGACCGCCAGAAACAATAATTTCTGCTTCTTCCAAGTTAACAGCTTCACAAATGTCCTTTACCTTATCAACAATTTTTGCTTTAATAGCGCCTGCTGGAATTTCCACTTTTTTCTCTGTAACGGCTGCCTTAGAACCTTCTTCAGATTTTGGAAAACTTCCGCTTCTAACTGTAACTACTGCTGTGCCTTCTACTTCAATATGTTCTAAAACTGTACCACCATAAGCTGGTCTAGTGTATATAACTTTACCATCATCTTTACTCATTCCTATTACATCACTTACACAGCCTAAACCCATACGTCCTGTAATACGTGGTGCAACATCCTTAGCCATTGCTGTATTTGATAGTAAAACAATATCTGGATTTTGCTCCTTAACCATTTGTGATAATACTTCTGTCAAAGTATCACAATCTGCAGCAGCATCTATAAAAATAACTGGAATTCCCAAATTAGCTACTGTATCAGCTGCTGCTCTGCTGCCTACTATAAGAGCTGTTCCCTCTGCATCTAATACCTTTGCTGCACTAATTAATTCAAGGCTTCCACCTAAAACTTTTTCACCATCTGTTTCCATAAACAATAATGCTTTCATACCTTTATTTCCCCCCTTAATTAGATTGCCTTATCCTTTTTCATTTGTTCTAAAGCAGTACTTACTGCCAATGTAACATCTTTTTCTTGAATTTTGATACCAGCTGCTCTTTTAGGAGGTTCAACGTATTCAATGCAACGTGCTTTTGCTTGTTTTACCTCTCCAATTTCTGAAGCTGAATAAGTTGGAATAACTGCTTTACGACTTGCCATCTTAGTTTTAATGGTAGGATAACGCGGATCATAATTTGGTTTACTTATTGTTATTACTGCTGGAGAATCTAAAGAAACTACATTATATCCTTCTTCAGTTTCTTGATGAACGCTCATAGCATTCTCTTCTAAATTGATTTCAACTGCACTGCTGACAAAGCTTGTTCCCAATTTTTCAGCAAGCATTGGTCCTATTTGACCAGTAATTTCATCTGTAGATTCCTTTCCACAAAGAATCAAATCAAATTTCATATCTTTATCTTTTTCAATCTTATGAATAGCATCTGCCAAAACATGAGCTGTACCAAGAGCATCTAAATCTGCATATAAGTCATCTTTTATAAAAAATGCTTCCTTTGCTCCTACTGCAAGACAATTTTTTAACGTATTCAAAGAATCCTCTGCTCCAACAGTTAATACACTAACATTTCCTCCATGCGCTTCCATAAAGCGAACGGCTAATTCTAATGCATATGTGTCAAATGCATTGGCTACCGGAGTAACCCCATTTAAATTAGGTTTTTTCACCTTATTATCCAAATGAATTTCAACAGAATCATCTGGAACTTGTTTTACGCATACTAGAATCTGCATAACTTTCATCCCCTTTACCTTTTAGTATATACTTACCATAAATCTAAAAAATTTATTACATAAAATTCATTTTATCTTCTCTTTTTTTCTATAAATGCTGTCATATCTTTCTTTTCATTATCAAAATCTAATTCTCTTAAAGTTTCTGAATTTAGTGCGTTTAAGGCTTTAGTTCTATTGATCCTCACTAACCTGGTTTTTCATCTTTTACAAGAGTTATGTTTTTTAATTTCATATTCATTCCTCCCCTTAATATAAATGATTTGTTAGCAAAATCCCTTTAATTTAATATACTTTTAGGATCAGATGCTAACCTAATATTTTTCATTAATTCTACATAGTCTTTCCCATATGATTTTATATTAGCGTAGTGGTACTATAGTATTATGGTCATACCACTAAGTTAGTATTTTTTTAAAATCCAATATAGCCAAAACTACAAAATATATAAGTGCTTGCAAAAAACGTTTACAACGACTATAAAAGACTTCATTACCATATTATCAGCCTTATCATTGCCAATTCAAAAACTCCAATGCTTCAATTGAAAATTTGAAGCAAATTATTATAAGTAAAGCAGCAAACATACATCCATTTTTTTGAAAGTGGAAGTATGGTATGACCACTTAACACTTTTAATGTTAGCACAATATTCTCAAAATTACCATAATAGTTATTTTATTAACAATATTAGATTAGTTATGTAAATTCATGAAAACATTGTATTAATAACCTTTTAATTCCACAACTTTCTCTAATAAAAAAAATATTTTTTCTTATCAGATACTTCTGAAAAGTTAGTTATTGTTATTTTTTTAACATTCTTATTTGATTGCCACACATATTAAATATATTACCTATGTCATATATTTTTGATAACTTAAGTAACTATAAATTTAGTTGATTATATATTAAAATTTATTCACAAGAAAAAGTTTAGAAGGTGAAGTATATGCACAACTTACAATCAGTAAATTTATTTCGACTATTGATAACTATTTTATTAGCAGCATACATCATATACAAGCAAATTACGTTACGACCTGTTAAACCAAAAAAATATATAATTATCCCTATAATATTTCTTTATCTTACTTTGGACTCAATAGCTAATTTAAATCAAGATATTATATATAAAGAAATAACTCCTATAATTCTTCTTGCTTTAACAGGAATAGTATCCGGTATAGCATCTGGTATGGTAACCAAGATATTTACTGGAAAAGATGGGCTGCTATATCAAAAAGGAGGACTACCTGCTGCCATATTATTATTTATTGCAATCCCTATACGTCATATATTAAGACATTCAATTTCATCCATGCCTAGATGTCAAGTCCTTAATAATGCTGGTATTTCTTACCTTATAATGCTCTCTTCACAACTTATAAGCAGAAGTATAACCATGCTTTTAAGATGTCCTGAAATTTTGTCTTTATATATACAGCAGCGTAAAAAAAGAAAAAATCACTAATTACCTATCTATACTATGATACCAAAAAGTGCCTGCTTGATAGTGATAAATCTATTTTGTATAATAATAGAACAATTAAAAAATAATTTCTTTGTCAATAATTCCTATTGAATATCCTTATGAACAAAGAAAACCAGAATATAGATTTAATAATCAAAGAATACATTATGATAGATGGTAATGAAAATAAAACCTTCAGATTTTTGTTCTGAAGGTTTTTAATATTAAATTTAAGTATCACATAGCATTTAAAATATAATGCCAAATGCTTGAAAATTAAATAACACAGTATTCATACTGTATTCCTATAAAGCTACTGGATTTTAAGATTTTTAAAGTAATATTGCTTATCATTGTCCGTAATTTCTCTTATAACCTTACAAGGATTACCTACTGCAATAGAATTGGATGGAATATCTTTTGTTACCACACTTCCAGAACCAATTACTACATTGTCACCAATTGTTACATTGGGATTTATAATAACACCACCGCCTATCCAAACATTATTGCCTATGGTAATTGGAAAAGCATATTCAATCCCTGCGTTACGTGGTTCAAAATGAATTGGATGACCTGCTGTAAAAAGACTAATATTAGGTGCAAACATAACATTATCACCAATTGTAACTTTAGCACAATCTAAAATAGTGCAATTATAGTTCGCATAAAAATTTTCTCCAATAGAAATATTATATCCATAATCACATCGAAATGGTGGTTCAATAAAAAAGCTGCCACCAACCTTACCAAACAAATTTCTTATAATATCATTTCTATTATCAATTTCAGTTGGACGTAAGCTATTAAAATCAAATAACATTTCCTTAGCATGTTGTCGTTCACTAAATAATTCTTCTCCAGATGCTCTATATGGTTTTCCATTAATCATTTTTTCTTTTTCTGTCATTTTTATTACCTCCACACTATGTCAATAACCCTCGTAATTCATTAAAGTATAAATTTAATTTGTGCAAGCATTTACGATTTTTTAATATTACAACTTAATTTATTTATAGTATTGATATTTTATATAAAATACTTGCACTCGGAAAAATTATTAATTATTCATCAAAACCTTTATTACATCATCAACTGGAATAACATTGGCAAAACGATTATTCCAAATGTTATAATTATAAAATTCATAAATCTTATCACCAGATAGATATTCATTGTCAAGAGTTGAGTTTGTTTCCTTTGGAATAATTATCTTGTATCCACAATCAAAGGCACTTTTGCAAGTAGCATCAATACAATATTCTGTTTGAAGTCCCATTAATATAATGGTATCTATCTCCTTGCTCTCTAAATACTTCTCCAATTCAGTTTTATGAAAAGCACTGTTATATTGTTTCTCGAAAATTAATTCATCACTGTTAGGTGCTATTTCATCATAAATCTGCCACCCTTCTGTACCCTTTTCAAGTTCAGTACCTTTTCCATCATCATGACGTACATATATAACTTCTTTTTTATTATCCCTTGCAGTTGAAATAAGTTTTTTAATATTTTCAATTACTCCCTTTTCATTATAAGGATGTTTCTCAATTAATGCATTTTGAACATCTACAACCATCAAAACAATATTACTCATATAATTTCTTCCTTTCAAATATATCTTATGTATTACTCTTTTATTATAAAAAATAATGTATAATTTGTATAATGAATAATTTTGTTTATATCAATTTATAATATCGATAATAGGAGAAATATAACCATGAACTATGATTTTTATAAAACCTTTGTGGTACTAGCTGAGACCAAAAATTTTTCAAAAACAGCTGAAAAACTAAATATCGTTCAATCCACTGTGTCAAACAGAATTCAAGAGCTTGAAAAATATCTTGACATTGATTTATTCTATAGAACCAATAAATCTGTATCATTAACTCAATCAGGCCTATATTTTCTTCCTTATGCAAAAAGAATCGTAACAATTGAAGAAGAAGGTTTAAGCGCATTAAATAATTTAAATTATAAAAACACTCTTAAAATAGGAACAGTACATTCACTATATTCAGGATATGTTAAGAAAGTTGCAAAAAAATTTATGAAACTTAGACCAGATATATCTCTAGAAATTACAATAAATCACACCCCTAACTTATTGGAAATGCTTTCTGATAATCTTATTGATATTGGTTTTGTTTTTACTCTTCCAAAATTAAATAAATTTATTTGCTTAAATAAATTAAAAGATGAAATTATATTGGTTGCTAAAAATTCAACTGATTTTAAAGATGAACTTCTTGTAAAGGAATTAAAAAATATCCCCCTCTTATATGCTGATACAGGAGATAATTTCATTGAATATGTTGAAAATGAGCTCCACTGCAAGCTTGATTTCCAGTTTAGCATAGATCAAGTATTAGAAATTGTAGAATATTTACATGATGGATTGGGATATTCCTTTGTGTTAAAATCATTGGTATGTAACTCTATTGAAAATGGGTACTTAAAAGAAGTAAAAATAAAAAACACACCTTCATGCTTTATGGATGGATATGTGATGATTGAACAAAGTAACACAAAAAAAGAAGTTATAAATTCTTTTTTCAAATTACTTTCTGAATAATTATAACATTAATTTGGGTTTTCTACTTACGTTAACATGGCATATTAAAAATGTTATAATTAAAGAACTGAATTAAACTTAGTAATAGTATTATAAAATAATAGAAAGAGTGTATTTATGAAGGACGATGTACAAATTAATAAATATTTAGAAAAGGCAGAAGAAGCTTTTGAAGAAAATAAATTGATTAAGGCACTAAATTTATATAATAAAGCTTATGAACTTTCAAATGGTGAAGATGTGGATACAATAATTAATTTAGCTTTAATATATGACTCTTTGGGAAAATCAGAGAAAGCTAAAGATTATTATAAAGAAGCTTTAAACATAGATGATTATGAAGAAAGAGCTTATTATGGTTTAGCTACAATATATGATGAGGAAGAAAATTATGAAGAAGCTATAAAGTTATATAATAAAGCTATTTATATAAATCCAAACTATCATAAGGCTTATTTTTTCTTAGCCAATGTTTATGATGTATCTGGAAAAAAAGCTTTAGCAATAGAAACTTACGAAAAATTGTTAAATTTAAATCCTATGGATTTTTGGGCAAATTTAAATCTAGGATGTATTTATGAAGAACGAAATGAAAATGGTGCTGCCTATAAGAAGTTTTCAAAAGCTTTAAAGATATATCCTAATAATCATTTAGCTTTGTTCAATATGGGAGTAATTTATTATAAGCTTAATATGATAGAAAAAGCAATTAACTTCTACGAAAGAGCAATTGAAAAAGATAAGAATTATGAATACAGTTATTTAAACTTAGCTGTAATCTATAAATATACAGATACAAAAAAAGGTATAGAAGTTTTATCCAGTGGAATTAATAATTGCAGCGAAACACATTTTTTATATTACAACAGGAGTTGTTTTTATGCCTTGATTGGTGAAGAAAATAAGGCTTGTGAAGATATAATTATGTCTTTGAAATTATATCCACAGTTTTTAAAATATATTTTGGAAGACGAAGAATTGGAAAAGGTAAGAAAATTAAATTCATTTAAAGAATTTGTAGCTAAATGCAGTTTATAAATTTAAAAGGCTCATACTTTTAAACAAGTATGAGTCTGCCACATTTAGAAGATCTATTTTATCCTAATTTTTTTCTTTTCATAATCACTAGATTTTTCTATTGCTATTATTGGCTTTAAACTCCTAAATTCATACTCCTCTAATGGCATATCTTTGAGAATATCTATAACTTCCTCAAAGTTATCCTCCAAATTTAATTTTTTCTCAGCTAAAAATTCCTCAAGTGAAAAATTCTCCCACTCAATCCACTTAACATAATTGGTGCGCTCATTTATATAATTTTTAAATTCATCATATTTTTGTACCTTTTTTACTACTTCAGCACAAATAAAAAAGTTGCACACATAACTTCTATATTTCTCAGGCAGCATACATCCTATTCCTTGGTTTACAAATGGACATGCTCTGAAAAAAATAGATTTATCCTTAACAGAAGTATCATATACATGCCTGGTTTTAATATATTTCCTATACCCTATTTCATCAAAATACCCCTTTGCATGAATATAATAATTATAAACTTTTACTTTTGGAAGATTCACAATACTGTTTAATACTTTTAATCCATCTTTCTCTTTTGCCATTTTATGAATTTCATACAATGTAAATTTAGGAAAATACCAACAGCATCCTCTATTTTTTATAGAACATAAACTCTTTCCAAAAACACTTTGGCAATCACTACAAGAACTACAACTATACTGAGGACTGCCTTGATTAACCTTTAGATCAACTTTAACCATACTAGCCTCCTAATTTAGTCATAAAATAATATTTCTACTTTAAATATTACCACTTTTTTGATCATATAACCAAATTAAGTAACTAAATCAAGATCTTTACTCATGTTAAAAGTATCATATCATTTAATTTACCCTTTTAGTTGTACCCTTTATTAGTGATGTTATAATGGCAACGAATGCTATTGCAGCTCCTACTGTATATGCAAGATGAAGAGCTCCAGTAAAGGCTTGAACCTTTATTTCATTAGAACTTAATCCTTTTGTTGAAAGAGCTCTAATCAAGTAATTTTGATGAGTACTAAAAATTGCACCAGATATTGCTATTCCCAGTACCATTCCTATATTTCTCATAGTAGCAAGTATACTTGAAGCAATACCTCTTCTATTGTTTGCAACACTGCCCATTATAGCACTATTGTTAGGCGTCTGAAATAAGCCAGTACCTAAGCCTGTAATCATAAGTGACATAGCAATATAACTATGAGAGGATCCAATTTTTAAATTACTTAAAAGGTAGATACCAAAGGAAGCTATAGCCATACCCAATGCACTGATATATCTACTATCTATTCTATCAGAGACAGCACCACTTATAGGGGCTATGAACATGGTGGTAAGAGGCATAGGTATCATTAAAAATCCTGCCTTTGATGGTGGAAGCCCTCTTAATTGCTGTAGATAAAAAGGCATAATTAATACTACCGAAAATTGTGCTATAAAATTTAAAAGTGCTGATAAATTACTCATGGAAAAAAGCTTGTTTTTAAACATGGTTAAATCCATCATAGGATATTGTGTTTTCTTTTCTACAAAAATAAAAACACCAAGCAACATTATTCCTCCAATAAGTGAGGTTATTATATAAGGATCCTCCCATCCATAGGTTTCAGTATAGCTTAGTGGAAGAAGTATGGTAATTAATGATGCAAAAATTAATACAGAACCTTTTATATCAAAGGGCTGTTTATCAATAATTGCGCTTTTAGGAATAACCTTTTCAGCAAAAAAACAACCAAATATTCCAATAGGTATATTAATATAGAAAATACTCTCCCATCCTAAAAGAGAAGTTAAAATACCTCCTATCACTGGACCTGTGGCAAGTGCAATTGAAACTGAAACAGCTATAATACCTAAAGATTTTCCACGTTCTTTTGGCGGTGTAATATTTGTAATAATAGCAGAACTCATGGACATAAGCATTCCTGCTCCTATTGCTTGAATAATACGTGAAATGATTAAAATAATTATATTTGGTGATATTCCACATAAAAAAGATCCTAAAGTAAAAATTATAAATCCTCTAACATAAACTTTTTTATGGCCATACATATCTCCCATTCTTCCATAGGTGATGAGAAGGCTACTTATTATAAGGAGATAAGACATTACAACCCATTCAATAGTTGAAAGATTTGTATTAAAATGAGTACTTATATTAGGTAAAGCTATGTTTACTACACTGGAATCTAATGCAGACATAAAAGTACCTAAAGCCACTGCAGCAATGGCAAGCTTTCTTTTAGATTTTGATAAGTGAAAGAATGTTTTTTCATCAATAATTTTTCCCATACTCGGCACTTCCTCCTTGACGACTCAAAATTTCCTTTAAAAATTATATCATACCAAATACTTTGAAGATATAGTAAATATCTAAATATTCTTTTTATACTCTTTACTATACGCATCAAATTGTTAATAAATTGTTAACGTATTATAGTGGTTATTACAAATTGTATTTGCAGTTCCTAAAAGTAAATTTACAAAAGATCTTTGCTCACTTATAGCATTAAACTTAATTATATTAATTATATGTATAGCTGCAGCCATTATATTTTCAAGATATGTTGCCATCATAATATCAAAAACAGCTGAAGAAATGGCTAGCGACTCAGTTTTGCAGGCAGGTGAAGCAAATAAAGGAAATGAAAAACTAAATGATTTATCTGATAAAATAAATAATATAGGTGGATGCAGACAAGAATTTAGCTGTAAAATCCATAGAAAATATATCCTCCATTTCAGAAAAATCCTCTGAAGGAAGTCAGTAACTGGCAGCTTCAGTTGAAGAACAAAACAATTCAATAGAAAGCATAAATATGAATATGAAAAAGCTCAAGTGTATATCTGAAAAACTTGATGATATAGTTGGCAAGTTTAAACTAGATGATAATAATTAAGAGGACAGAGGACAATTGTCCTCTCAAAAATTAAGTTATGCAAATGCTCTACTCATAGCAATTATATATACCTTCTTCCCTTTTCTTTTTGGCATTATTGCTTACATAAGATCCCTCAATTATATTTTTATAACCTTTCTTTATGACTATGTTTTTTATGTAATCTGCATGTGGACATCTATCATAGTGATAATTCTCTGTTACCATGCAGGATGCCAAATGAACTACTACCTCATCTTTACTAATGTTATTCTTTTTATATGCCTTCTTTGAGAAATGCTCCAATTTGGAGGCAACTCCCTTTCCGCAGCATCCACCACAGGTGAAAGAAATATATCTTGTATCATCATCATAATCCTTAAAAATCTCATCCTTATTATAAAAAGCATTTGTACATGCAAATCCACTGCACCTTTTATGTGCAATATCACATTGAATAATAACTACATATTTAGTACTCATAAATTACCCCTCCTTTTCTTTAAATTATAATTCCAATATGGTATCATCAAAAGTATCAGTTTTAATATATTTTATAGTATCAGTTATTGGAGGATATAAATAATGGTTGAAATTATGCCTATTTGGGATTACTCAAAAAACACTCCACTTTATGTGCAGTTATATGAATATATCAAACATGAAATACAGATTGGAACAATTAAACCAGAGACAAAATTACCATCAAAAAGAAAATTATCAACTTATCTAGGAATTAGTCAGAACACTATTCAAACTGCATATGAACAATTATGTGCAGAAGGATATGTAGAAAGTAGACCTCGTATAGGTATGTTTGTAACAAAACTAGAAGATAGCTTATCATGTAATCCACCACTTAACAATAAGTCGGATAAAAGCATTAAATTAAATGAGAAATTTAAATATTTAATTGACTTTAGTTCAGGAAATGTTGATTTGGAGCATTTTCCATACTGTACATGGAGGAAATTAACAACTCAATGTTTATATTCGGATCAAGGCAATCTCTTGTTAATAGGTGAATCTCAAGGAGAGGAATGTTTACGTAAAGAGATATCTAAATATCTTTTCCAATCAAGAAGTGTGAGATGCATTCCAGAACAAATTATTATTGGAGCAGGCATGCAATATCTAATGATATTTTTATGTATGCTGTTAGGCAAAGACTATACATACGCAATTGAAAATCCTGGGTTCAATAAAGCAAGAAATGTTTTTATAGACCAAGGATTAGAGGTCCATCCTATTTCAATAGATGAAGATGGCATTTGTGTAGAAGATTTAAGAAAAAGTTCTGCTAAAGTTGTCTATGTTACACCTTCGCATCAGTTTCCTTGTGGAATGGTTATGCCAGTTTCTCGAAGATTGGAATTGTTGAAATGGTGTGAAGAAAAAAATGGTTATATAATCGAAGATGATTACGACAGCGAATTTAGATATAAAGGTAAGCCAATTCCTTCTTTGCAGGGATTAGATAGGAATGGTAAGGTTATTTATATGGGTACATTTTCAAAATCTCTAATTCCTTCAATCAGGATAAGTTATTTAGTTTTACCCCCAAATTTAATTGAGAAATATCAAAAACATTTTAAAATATATAAACAAACCGTATCTAGACTCCATCAAAATACACTCTATAAATTTATAAAAGAAGGATATTTCTCAAGTCACATAAATAAGATGAGGACATTATATCGTAAAAAACATTCAATATTGCTTTCCTCAATTGATAAACATATGAAAGAAAAAACTGAAGTTATAGGTGCAAATTCTGGACTACACATTTTATTGAAAGTTAAAAATGGAATGACAGAGGAAGAATTAATTCAACGTGCTCGTAATGTGAAAATAAAAGTCTATCCAACTTCAATTCATTATAATCAGTGTATACGCAGTGAATTTCCTATGATTTTACTAGGTTTTGGTGGCTTAACAGAAAAGCAGATTGAAGATGGTATTAAGATATTAAAAGAAGCATGGCTTATTTAGTACACTGAAAAATGGAATTACAATTTAAAGTAGAAGTAACCGCTTGAAGGGAAGTTAATTGGCCTTATTATACCAATTAATCAAAGCAACAAATTTGAATTCAATTGTTGCTTTCTATGATTTAAACTCCCCTTCTGCATTATTTTTGCCATTATTTACAATTTACACAAAATCCATGTCCCACAGCTATAAATTGAGGTTCTAATTCTTGTAAGTTATCCTTTAAGTTTGCTAATTTATTTTCATTTGGAATTCGTTCTATATCTATTGCCTCTACTTCCTCTTTCCAACTATTGTCAATTGTTTCACCAATAGCATCACCAAATCTCAACATCAAATCACTGCTAAAAAATATTTTTCTAGTTTCTTCATAAAAAACAATACCATTTTGAAGGTGTATCTCTGATGGATAGTCAATAAATTTAAATGAAAAACCATGACCAGTTAATATGTCTCCTTGTCTTTTAGTCTGAACTTCCCCTGTATAACCAAAGCCTGATAATTCACGAGCACTAAGTTCTGAACATACTGTAATTACATCTGGATATTCTTTTTTTAATACTGATAATCCACCACATTCATCAGATTCTAAATGTGAGAAAAAAATATATTTAAGTTCTTTTCCATTCAATAATTTCTTAATTTCTGGCAATATTTGTTTTGTCTGTTGTACAGTACCTGTAGATATTAGTACTGGTTCTTCTGATAAAAGTAAATATTGATGAAGTGTAAAATTTATAGGAATAATATGCATAGAAAATTGATATAAATCCTTACTTATTTCTGTCATTTTTCATTTCTCCTTTCTCTTTTTCAAATTTATTATATCCAACAAATGTTTACATCATCATGCCATGATTATATTATTTAATAAAATAAATTTAGATATGGCTGAATTCTGTGGTAAAAATAATGTCACACCTTATAAAAATGGTAAGTACATAGCTTATTTTCCTTTCACTATCTACTTTATGCAATAAGCCACCCATCTGAAAAACCTCCCTATATTTTTAAAAGAAACTATATTACACAATAATTCTGTCAGCTTACCAAACTTCCTATAAAATAAATTAAATGCTAGAAATGGAATCCACTGCTTTTTAGATTTTGGTAATCTTTTCACTATGTTTTTAAATGTATATACCTCTTTATATATCCATAAATAGCCCTTGTATAATTCTTCTGCTGTCATATTATTGGGTTTATATACTACATGTGCAGTATTGTAATTTGACAAATTAAAATCTACAATTCTATTTTCCTCTATTAATGATGAATACAACTTTGTACCAGGATATGGGGTAAGTATATGTGAAGTGACCGTTTCTATCTTATTTTTAACTATCCATTCTAATGTATCCTTAAATACAGAAACATCATCTTCATCTAATCCGAAAACAAAACTTGCATTTATCATTATTCCCCTTTCATGTATTTCCTCTATGAGCTTCTCATATCTCTTTACACTATTTTGTACCTTGTGAACACTATCTATTGACTTACTATTTATGCTTTCAAAACCTATAAACAGACTTTGACAACCAGCTGCCTTCATTTCATCTAATAATTCAGGCATGTCTACTATATTGGAAGTAACTGCTGCATTCCACTTTAGCTTAAGCGGTTTTATTTCCTTCAATAATTTTTTTGTCCATTTAGGATTTCCAATAAAATTATCATCAATAAACATTATATGGCTTGTTTTTAATGCATTTATATCTTTAATTACATTATCTATGGGTCTATTAATATAAGTTTTAAGTACACTTTTGCAACTATTGTAGCAAAAATCACATTCAAAAGGACATCCCCTGCTTGTACTAATTATATTAGTATATAAATACTTTTTATTATCAATACTGGAATAGTCAGGTGATACTATTTCTTCCCCAGCAATGTTTTCCATATCATAATATATCTTTTTAAGTGAATTATTTTCTTTATCTTCAAGGATTTTTACCCAAACTCTCTCAGCCATTCCTACAGATATCGCATCAAAACTATTAACAGCACTCTCTGGATCTGCTGTAATATGTATGCCACCTGCAATTACTGTAACATTGCGATTTTGAAACTCCTTTGATATTTCCACCGCCCTATTCATAACATCTACAGTAACAGTTATTGCTACCAAATCTACAGGTTCATCAAAATCTATCTTTTCAACATTTTCATTCTCAATAATAACTTCATGCTCTTTCGGCGTAAGATTTGCTATTGTGAGTAATGCTAATGAAGGGGCCATCCTTGTTTTTAACTTTGTATCCATAGGTCTTGGAAACATTTTCGGTTGGATTAATTTAATCTTCATAATAAATACTATCTCCTCAAATGAACTTTACTCAATACTTAACTAATCTACTTCCAGTATTCAACTTCTCACCTATAAATTATTTCTGTATTCTAAAATATCACCTGGTTGGCATCCCAAAGCTTTACATATTGCCTCTAAAGTTGAAAATCGAATAGCTTTTGCCTTTCCATTCTTTAGTATAGAGAGATTTGCCATAGTTATTCCAACTTTCTCTGAAAGTTCCGTTACACTCATTTTTCTTTTAGCTAACATCACATCTACATTAATTATAATAGCCATTATATCACCTCAGACTGTTAAGTCATTTTCTGATTTTATATTTATGGCTTCTTTTAACAGCTTTTGAAGAACAGCAGCAAAAACTGCAATCACAATGGATGCAAAAGTAAAGATAATTGGAAATGCTACAAGACCTGGTGCATCATCTGCATCTGCTATTGGAAATAAGAGTGGTATTAGTCCTGCATATAAAATACTAATTGTAATTGCACAATATTTTATATACTTTAAAGCATTTACAGATAACTTTGAGAAAGCCTTGTTCTTGTCAATATAGCTTAAAAGTTTTAAAGCCTGATACAGAGCAAAGAAAAACAATATTGCTGTGACATACACACTTACTAAAATGGGAGAAGGCAAATAATTTACAAATCCAGGCAACCAAAATATGCACAAAGCAAGGACTGGACTTCCAATAAAAATAACAGCTATCTTTAGTAAAATTGTTGATCCTAGTTTCATAAAAAGCACCTCACTTTTAATTCTTGTGTATAAGATAACATGTTTTTTATTGTTTTTCAATAAAAGCTTATTGATTTTCGCTATGTATTTATTGTTGTATTTGAGATAACTAAACTATACATCAATTATTTTACAAATAAATCAAGAGCACTTCCAATTTATGACTTATTCCCTCGTATAGATACTTTAAATAATGAAAATTATTTACTACAAGAAGAACATGTCACAATTTATGAAGAAATGCTCTTTATAAATTTAGATTTATGTATAACAAAAAATAAGCATCATAATCCCGCCATTAAATTTTGTGATATTTATGCTGGGGTCTTCCAACTTTACCGTATTCCACTAACTTGTCTATTTTATTTTCCTTTTCCATATATTCAAGATATCTTCTAACAGTTACTCTTGCTATTCCTAACTTTTCTGCCAATTCCTCTGCTGTAAAATCCTCATAATTCCTTTTTTCTATTTCATCCCATATAGTTCTATAAGTATACTTATTAAGTCCTTTAGCAAAATCATCTTCATTTTGAGAAACATTAGAACTAGCTATCAGCTTATCTAACTCCTTTTGCTCAATTACATCGCTTTTTTTAAACTTTTGATATCTGCCTTTAAATTGAATAAGTGATTCTTTAAATCTTTCAAAACTAAAAGGCTTTATGAGATAATCCACAACTCCACATCTAAAAGCTTCCTGTATTCTTTCAATAGATTTATCCGCTGTAATTAAAATAATATCTATGTCTATCTCTTTTCCTCTTATCCACTTTAAAAAATCCATTCCATTTTCTTTAGGAAGATACACATCTAGTAATATCAAATCTGGCTTTTTAATAGATATAAACTTTTTTGCATCATCAAGATTGGAAACTGCTTTATACAAGTCAAATCCTTCCACTCTTTTCAAAAACTTAGAATTTATCTCCTTAACCATAGGATCATCTTCAACAATCATTACTGAAATCATGCTTTTTCCTCCTTACACTCAGAACACTGATAAATTAACCTCTCTACCTTTTACGTTCTTGCCATTGGTATAATTATATCCCAGCTGACTCCTTCATCTATATCAAAATTTATTGTACCATTATATTCATCAATTATTTTCTTTACAATATACATACCATGTCCACGCTGCCCTTCTTTTGTTGAAAAACCTTGTTCATATATTTTTTCTCTATACTCTATTGGAATTCCACCGCCATTGTCTTTTATTTTTATACTCAGCAGATGTCCATTTTCAACTATTTTAATATATATAACTCCAGTTCCATCATTTTTAACTTCATCTAGGGAATTTTCTATTAAGTTTCCTATAACTGATATAATTTCATCAGGAGCCATACCTTCAGGCAGCTTTGTAAGCTTTGAATTTTCATCTATTTGAAGTTTAACCCTACATTCCTCAGCTTTATTATACTTAGACAACAATAAGGCTGATAATGAAGCATCTTTTATGTTCTCCGTTAAAATATTATTTATATTACTTCTTACTTTTGCTATATCTGATATAAACTCTAAAGCTTCATTATATTCTTCTAATTGTATAAGTCCTGCTATGGTATGGAGTTTATTCATAAATTCATGATTTTGAGCTCTTAAGGACCAAGCCATTTTTTTAACTCCTGTAAGTTCTTCTGCCATTCTAGTCACTTCTGTTTTATCTCTAAAACTGGCAATAGCTCCTACAATCTTCCCTCTGTTCATTATAGGAATCCTATTAGTCATTATAATAGTATCATTTAACCTCTGCTCTTCTTCAAATTCACATTTTCCTTTTTCTAGTACATTCATCATGCGGGTATTTGGAATAACATCCTCCACATTTTGTCCTATAACATGATCCTTATTAATTTTATTTTTAAGATGCAATATATTTAAAGCTGAATCATTTATAAGGGTAACTTTACCTTTAGCATCAACAGCTACTAATCCTTCATAAATAGCATCGAGAATTCCCATCTTTTCATTATAAAGTCTTGTTATTTCTTCAGGCTCAAGTCCAAGCAAAGTATTCTTTATATTAGTTGCCAATAAAAACGCTCCTATTATACCTGCCATAAGTCCGCCTAATCCAATTAAAATTATGTATAAAATAGCTTTATGCTTAGCTGTTTCAATACTGTGGGTAAGTGTACCTACAGAAACAAAACCTATTTCTTTATTATTTTCTGAATCATATATTGGAGCAAAAGCTCTAAGTGACTTTCCAAGTGTTCCTGTAGCTTCAGAAATATATGTTTCTCCCTTTTGAACTACTCTCTTTTCATCCCCTCCTACAAACTTTTTTCCTATCATTTCAGGATTGGGATGAGAATATCTGATATCATTATTATCCACTACAATTATATACTCAATCTGCTCTAAATTCTTACGCTGTATATTAACATAAGGTCCAATCTTTCGTTCCGGATCTTTAACTTCTAGTGCATCTACTATCTCTTTTGAATGTGCTACCATTTCAGCTACATTCATAATATTGGTTCTAGCCTTGCTTTCAATGTTTCCTGTCATCCATGGTACAATAAAAGAGATGATTATAGATATGGAAACAAATACAACTGTAATAACTAATAAAGTAATCTTTGTTTGCAACTTCATTGCTTTTTTCATATTCATCACCCTATCTTTCTTATGTAAAAGTAACCGTCTTCTATAAAATCGTAAAAAACACAGAAGCGTAGGAGACCATAAATGTAGATGAAAGAATCAACATAGGAACAGATATTTCAATCCTATTATATAATACTTCTTTCACTATTGTCTCCTACTTTTCCATGTTTAATTTAATAGCTACCTAATAATTCTTTTTATTTTAATGGCATTTTTCATCATGCAATAGCTTCATTATTTAACTTTTTCATTTTATTCTTATTAAGCAGTTTAAATGTATAAGTAACAATAAACGGACAAACTATGGCTGATACTACACATGCTGCTGCAACCTGTGCAGTGGCTACTGTTGCTACAGCAACCAGTGTTGGATCTGCTGCCGCAACTGCTGCTGGAGTAGCTACAGCATTACCTGCTGTTGAACCTGTAGCAAGTCCAATTATAGGCTCTTCTTTGAATAATTTAAGAAGTATAAATGCTCCTATTCCAGTGAAGGCAGCTATTACTCCTAATAATATACCAGGGCCTCCTGCTTTTGCAATAGTTGCAAGATTCATTCCTGCACCTAATGGGAAGGAGAAGAATGGTATTAATAACATTTTACTGCTTCCAAGAAATTTTCTCATATCAGAATCAAGATTTCCTAAAATCATTCCTATTACTATTGGAATCATTACTGCTACAAGTGCTTTAAAAGGAACTTGTGCAAGTCCTGATGCACCTAATGCAACAAGTGTAAAGAATGGACCATCCTTCAGAGATAACAAAGCATAAGCACCTACATCAGTTTCATCACCATACTGTGATGCAAGTGATGCATATAAGCCACCATTACAATTTGTGAGTGCTGAAAGAATAGCTAATGGTGATAAACCTAGTACTCCTGCAGGTCCAAAAACTTTTCCCACAAATATACCAATACCAGCACCTACTATAAATTTTCCTGTTATTAATATTGCACCTTTTTTTATTGCCTTTGGCGCTAATTTGAAGTTAATCTGTGAACCAATCAAAAACATGAAACAAGCTAAAATTGTTGATGATGCACTTGCGCTAAACAATGCTGTTGTAAATCCTCCAATTTTTAAAAATTGTGGACAAAATGTGTTAACTAATACTCCT
This sequence comes from Clostridium sp. JS66, assembly GCF_033561535.1. Lineage (NCBI taxonomy): Bacteria > Bacillati > Bacillota > Clostridia > Eubacteriales > Clostridiaceae > Clostridium > Clostridium sp. JS66. Next base: position 4,124,040 of record NZ_CP131467.1, read on the forward strand.
AGAAAAAGTGGAACGACCATCATACCTCCTGGTATTTTATCAAGTGTTTTCTTAATTGGAATTTGCATTTTTATCCCTCCATTTATTTTTTCTTTTATAATCTTGCTGCGCCAGTTTTTCTAGCTGCCTTCATAATTTCTTCTGCTACATTTGCAGCTACTTTTTTGTCTAGTGCACTTGGTATTACATTGTTTTCATTTAGATCTTCTTCGTTAATACTGTTTGCTATAGCATAAGCTGCTGCTATTTTCATTTCTTCATTAATTTCTTTTGCTCTACAATCTAAAGCTCCTCTAAATATTCCTGGGAAAGCTAATACATTGTTAACCTGATTTGGAAAATCTGAACGTCCAGTACCTACTACCCTTGCTCCTGCTGCCTTTGCTTCATCAGGCATTATTTCTGGAGTTGGGTTTGCCATAGCAAAGAAGATTGAATCCTTGTTCATTGATCTTACCATGTCCTGACTTATTATTCCTGGTGCTGAAACTCCTATGAATACATCTGCACCTACTAATGCATCTGTTAAAGTTCCTTGAATATTCTCTGGATTACTTATCTTTGCAAGTTCCTTCTTAGCATCATCTACATTTTCTATTCCCCTGTAAAGAATACCAACCTTATCACATGCAATTAGATTCTTTACTCCTGAAGAAAGTAATAATTTGGCTATAGCAGTTCCTGCAGCTCCTGCACCATTTATAACAACTTTTATATCCTCTATTTTCTTGTTAACTACTTTTAAAGCATTTATTACACCTGCAAGAACAACTATTGCAGTTCCATGCTGATCATCGTGAAATACAGGTATATCAAGCTCTTTCTTTAATCTTTCTTCAATTTCAAAGCATCTTGGAGCTCCTATATCTTCTATATTAATTCCACCAAACACTGGAGCTATAAGTTTTACAGTTTTCACTATATCGTCAATATTCTTTGTATCTACGCATATTGGAAATGCATCAACATTTGCAAATTCTTTAAATAAAATTGCCTTACCTTCCATAACTGGTAGTCCAGCTTTAGGACCTATGTCTCCAAGTCCCAATACTGCTGTTCCATCTGTAACTACTGCAACTAGATTTCCTTTTGAAGTATACTTGTACACGTTTTCTTCATTCTCATGAATCTTTCTACATGGCTCTGCAACTCCAGGAGTATATGCTAAACTTAAATCATCTCTTGTCTCAACCTTAATCTTTGATACTACTTCAATTTTTCCTGTATTTTTTTCATGTAATTTTAAACTTTCTTCAAAATAATTCATTTTTAAATCTTCCCTTCATTTTTTATATCAATTTTTTGTAACCGTTTGCTATGAATAGATAATATCATCAATATTTACTTATTAAAATATTTTGAACTTTTAAAATATATTTTGGTCATTAAAAATACTTTGTTTAATTTTTAACCTTTGTAATTTATAGACTTGACTTTATTAAAGAGAAAAAATAAACATAAATTAAAATTTTGTTAATACTATCACACTCTAATTCCTATGCTCATAGTATATACAAGCTATAAGTGAAGACAAAAAACTTAAAGATAAAAGAGAGGTGATATCTTGTGAGTATTACTAGCTTTTTATTAACATTTTTTACAATTTTCATATTGTCTTTAACAATGAGTGCTGATGATTTTTCAGTTGGCGTTGCATATGGACTTTTTAAGATTAATATACCACTGAAAAAATTGATTATCATTATATTAGGCTCTGCAACATCTACTTGGGGTGTAATGCTACTAGGAAAGTTTATAGTTAAATCTATGCCAGATTATATAACTGACTGGGCAAGTGCAATTATCCTATTTGGCGTTGGATGCAAAATGCTTTATAATGGATGGAAACAAAAAAATGACCCTATTGAATTTGTAAAAGAGCATCCTATTGACGATATCAATACAAAATCAGTTAGCATATTGGAAACTTATATTGTAGGTCTTGGATTAGGAATTGATGATTTTGCACAAGCATTAGGTTTATCTGTAGCTGGCTTCCCTATTGTTTTAACGGTAATTTTGCTTGAAGTTTCAGAATTGATTGCTATTTTAAGTGGCAACTATTTAGCTTTCAGGGGATTTTCAAAAAAAGTTAATGGTAGGCTATCTATAATACCAGGTATTGTGTTACTAATAATTGGTTTATATCAAATAATTTGTTGAGATATAAATAAAACTAAAAAAAGCATGTTGCGACGTAAGTTGCAGTAGAAGTTTGGATTTTAACTTCAAATGTACGCATCTAATTGCATTGTTACAGATACTTTTAGTAAGCAAAAAGTATCTGTATAACAATAACTTATAACGAGGTAGGAATTTTTCAATATCTCAAGCATTAGAACTTCTTAATGAAGTGAGTTTTGTTTCACAGCATATATCAGCTGGAATACAGTTGAAAGTTACTTCTCTTACATTCGCTTGTACCACATTATTTTTGAACTGCGAAAGTTGAGTTATAAAATATTTGTACATTGAACAAAATAGTAAAGTAATACTATGAGTAAATTTTTATACAAGGAGGGATAAATGATGAGTGAAAAACATTGCTGCTCTTGCACAAGCCAACAAGAAAAAGAAAAGAAAGAAAATAACACTAAAACTAAACATAATAAAAAAACCAATAAGAAGGATTGATAGTGTAAAGTTTATAGGGCTAGATTAAGCTGAACTAGCTCTATTTTATTTATCTAAAAAACAAAACTACTGAATTTACAGTAGTTTATTAATAAAATATGAAATTTGAATCCATATTTGCTTTCAACACAAGATTTTATTAATGAGAAAAAAATTTTAACTTTCCTCTGTATATCTTTTTTTTATTTCATCTTCTGTGTATTTTATAATTTTTGTTCTTATATCTAAATATTTTTCCATATCTTCACTGGTAAAATGTGATAATACGCTACTTTGTACACTAGACATTTCCTCTACTAATTTATTGGAAAGTTCTACACCTTCTGGTGTTAACTTTATATAAATACGCCTTCTATCCACAGGATGAGGCGATCTTTCCACCAGATATTTTTTTTGCAAGCCATCTACCATATTAGTTGTAGTCTGCCTTAAAATAGCTAGCTTATCAGCAATTACTGAAGGTTCAATTCCATTTTGATATTTTCTTAAAAGTCTAATTATACGATATTCAGAATAACTAACTCCATGATATGTCATCATCTCATTAAACCAAAAATTCATCTGAATGTTGATGGATGATTGATTATCTAAGGTATCCAATACTTTTTTTCGGAATAAGTGCTCTGCTTCTATTTTTGAATCATTCATTGTTATTTTTTTCACTCCTAGTTTATCTAAATATTTAAAGCATGATTGATGCTGCATAACTATATTATATAATTAATTATTCATATGTAAAAGAGTGCAATTTAATTATAGATAAACAAGGCCAATACTTAACTTATAAAAAATATTTATTAGTAACAATTAACACAAGTTAAATATTTCTAGAGGACAGAGGACAATTGTCCTCTATAATACATTTATATTTTCTAAGCACTACCAATAATTCTCATAGTATAAGTTAAGTGTCAGCTGTGCTTCTTTATATAAGAAACACAATATTTTTTAACCTTTTGCTGTCATAATTAAACCTTCTTTTAATTTATATATATAAATTATTTTCTGAGTCTTCCTTTATATTCTACTTGATCTAAAGGAATCTCCTTTAAAAGTAGTGCAGAAATAACACCTATACATATGAAACAAGCTGCAGTTATAAACACTGTACGTAAAGAAATCTGTAAAGTATTTCTTACAGCTTGTACAACTGTGTTATATTGAGAAGGATCAGCAAAAGTTGCTTGCAATTGCTTTAGTGAACCTTTATTTACCAATACACGTGCCGTAGATACCAGTGATACTTGTTTAGGATTTAAAGAAAGATTAGATATATTACTTACAATAAATTTAGCATAAACACTATTCAGTATAGATCCTAGTAGTGCCGGTGCAAGTGCATTTCCTAAAGCAGTAAAAAAGAACAGTGTACCATTACCAACACCATAGTCTTTAGGCTCAATATATGCCATAGCACTTAAAGTGTTGATAGAAGGCATCCATGAACCTCCTCCTATGTTATAAATAGCTCTGGCAACAATTATTGCAATTAAAGATATTGTTGCAGGCATTATTCCAAAGAATAACATAATCATAACTGCACATGAAGGGGCCAGTACAAGCATCCATTTATAATGTTTGGTCTTATCCATCATAAATCCTGCAAAAGCACCCATAAAGATACCTATAAAGCTTGCTGGAATTTCAAGTGTTGCATAAATAGTTGCTGACTTTCCCATAACTCCCTGTACATAAAGACTTAAATAAGTGGCTACACAAGTAAGTCCAAATGTCATAGTTACAGATATAAGACAGCATGCTAAAAAATTTCTGTTTTTCAGTAATTTAGTTGATATTATTGAATATTCTTGGATTCTTTCTTCATGTTTCAAGAATAAAGCAAAAACTATTATTGACACAATCAGCATTATGATAATTGTTGGAGAATTCCATGCGAATCTGGACCCTCCCCATGACAACGCTAATAAGAAATTAGAAACAGCAATTGTTAATGCTATAACACCTAAAATATCAATTCTGTTATCAGCATTTTCATTAGTAACATTGGGAACAGTAAACATTACAAATAAAAATGTTATAAGGAAAATTATTGCCGTAAGTACAAATACATATCTCCATGTCCAGTGTTCTGAAATAAGTGCTGCCAATGTAGGTAAAGTCAATTGGACTACACTCATTACTGAAAGTATACTTCCACCTATTTTTCCACGTTCAGTTGGAGGAAACAACTGACCTAAAAGTGCCATATATGTGCCCTGCATAGCTCCAGCCCCGAATCCATTAACTGCATAACCTGCTATAAAAAACCAGATATTTGGAGCTGAAAAACATAGTACTTCCCCAGTTACCATAAGTCCTAATACAATTAATAGTATCTTTTTCTTACCATATATATCCCCCATCTTCCCCCAGAATGGAGCTGCAATAGCACCTGTTAAACTAAATACCATAGGTGCCCATGAATAATATGTAAGACCATTTAATTCTCCTGAAATCATCGGAAGCAGAGCATTTGCCTTATATCTAGTAGACCAGTATGCAAAACCGCAAATTAAAATGGCAATAGCGCAAAGAGTCTTTCTCTTAGATGACATTGTTTCAAGTTCATCAGTTTTTAGACCTCCTGGCATAACATTATCCCCCCATATTGTATTTTCTTTATAAGATAAACAAATTCCATAGTTATCTTATCCCCCCACTAAAAGGATTGATATTCAAAACCCTAATCAAAATAATGAGTCAATTTTATTATTATAAAATTCATATAAATTATCTTTATCTTGGAATATAAACATTTTGATTTTTTAATATTCTTTGTACCTTCTTAATATCCACTTGACGTACATTTGTATTATCTTCTAATGATACTGCTGCTGCTACTCCAGCTGCTTGTCCTAAACTTGCACAGTGAGGAATCAAATTTGACCAATCATTAGCTTCATGAGTTGATGAAAAAGATCGTCCTGCAACTAAAAGATTTTCAATTTTTTCTGGTACCATAACCCTATAAGGTATTTCTGTAGGCGTCTGACAAACATTAAAGTTGAATGGTGGAACTACTGCTATAGTGTCTTCATGTTCATAAGTATTATCTAAATCCATTTTTGAAAGTGTGTACAATCCATGAATTCTCCTGCTGCCGCGGGTACCTGTTTGAGGTGCGATATCTATTAAATATGAATTTTTAAAACCTGGAACATTTTCCTTTAAATAATCTATTGCTTCAAGCATTGTACGGCGTACACCCATTTGTGTTTCTGTTAAGTCTTTAATATCCAGACAATATCTAGGAAGCCAGTTATTTATCCAACACTGATCATTGCGGGGTGTAGCATGAGGGGACATTTTAAAGCCTGTAATTTTACTCATATTAGCCATATGCACACTATACCACTCTTGAAAATTATCTGCCTTCCACTCTGCAAATGTTCTAAAATCTACTCCACCTAAGCGATAAACAGATGCTGTGTTTGCACTTCTAAGTGATTGATTACGATCTTCATCAAAATCACCACCTGCAAATGAACATATATCAGCATCACCTGTACAATCGATTACAACTTTTCCAAGAATCGCCTTACAACCTTCTTTACTCTCAATAATTACACCTTTTATGGTATCGCCATCCATTATAGCTCCAACACTCCAACATTCTAAGTAAGGAATAATCTTATTGCCTTCTTCTGTAATCATCTGGTCCAACACGATTTTCAGTTGATTTGGATCTAAATATGCCCCATAATTAATACTGCCATTAAGCACAAAGCCCCAATAACCAGCCCATTTTTTTAAAAGCATCGGATCTTTACTTCCTGTTTCTTCTTTCTTAGGTCCTAAAATGCCATATGGAAGCTTACTCATACGATCAATCCATTCCTGTTGTAATCCCATGATCATTCTTTTCTCACCAAATGATAAATGAGGAATTAAAATAACAAAACCTCCTGTAGCCATGCCTCCTAAATGTCCATAACGTTCTACAAGAATTACTTTCTTAGCACCAGCACGTGCAGCTGCAACCGCTGCTGAATGTCCTGCAGGACCAGAACCAATAACCAAAACATCAGTTTCATCAAATACTGATACTTCTCGTGATGATTCTACAATAATTTTACTCATACGTTACCTCCTAAAATCAAAAATATTTTTCTGAATTTATAACAAATATAACAATTTAAATTAGTTATATTTATTACTATAAAAAAAATTATAATAAAAATTTTTATTATATTTTTTTTTATAATACAATGTTAGCATATTATAAATACGATTGCAATATCATTTTCAGAATATTCAAATTGCAATATTTCATATCTCAGAATATAATTTTATTATGCAAAAATAGTAGTAATTACTTCCTATAAAAATGAAATTTACTACTTTAACTTGACTCAAACATAAAGCTACCTTTAATAGAAAAATTAGACAAAATATGATAAAATATAAGCTATAGAGAGGAGATGAAATAATGGAAACCAGATTAGAAGAAAAAAGAAGAGCAGAAATAAGTATGCACTTTTCAGAATTTGAAATGCCTCCAATGCAAGATATATTAATAGTAGGCAAAAGAGCACCTATTGGACCAGAAGCTGCTAAAAGAATGGTAGATATACTTTCTCCAGAACAATATGAAATAGTTAGAATTGATCATCCACAAATTGAAGCAATTGTAATAAGAAAGTTTTTGCTAAGTATGATACCAAAGGATAAACTGATTTCAATAATAATGGAAGAAGGAGGAAAAGTTGCTAACGAATCTATGATTATAAGATCACAAATTAACATAACTATTCATGTTAGCAAATCCATTGAGTTATGATACAAAAGGCTTTAAATATACTAGATAAAAATTTTATGAAAGTTAATATTTTAACTGGAGTCAGAAGAGTGCAAAATGCTTTTTATGAAAAAAACATTAATTGTTTTGCTGCCTATGATGATGAAAAGTTGGTTGGTGTAGTTACACAAAAAGAATTAGTTGCTGCACACCCTAATAGAATAATTGCTGATGCTATGACAGATAAATATAGATGTATAGATTGTTCAACACCTACCTGGAAAGTCAAAGAAATATTTGATTCCAATAAAGATCTATGTATAATATTTGTAAAAGAAAATAATGATCTTAAAGGTTTCTTAACAAGAACAATTTTGAATATAGAGCTGGCAAAACATATTGATTTACTTACTGGACTTTATAAAAGTGACTATATATTTTATAATACATACAAATTAATAAATAACGGAAATGAACTATCTTTAATTTTTATTGATTTAAACAATTTCGGAACCATTGATAAAAAATATGGCCATATAAATGGAGATTTAGTATTAAAAAATGTAGCAAAAATATTAAGAGAAAATGTTACCAAAGATAGTTATTTGTGCAGATATGCAGGAGATGAATTTGCAATATTAACACCTTTTTGCATAGACAAATGTAAGCTATTTGCAGAAAAATTGATAAATGCTATAAATTCATATAAATTTCCTAACAATATTCCTGTTTCAGCATCAATAGGTATTACAGGATATAAAAATCATAATAGCAAAACAGGTGACACTCTAAGCATTATAAATAAACTAATAAATATAGCAAGCTTAGCATCTACAAAGGCAAAAAAGAAGGTTAACACCTCAATTATCGTTGAAAATACAACTATGCTTGCATAAAATTGAAAAAGGCAAACCCATTGAAAGGTGGGGACGCAAAGCCATGAGTCTAAAGCAATTTTAACTGCTATGACAGTCAGGTTGCCAATGAATTAAAAAATCACTCATGGCAGGCAATATCTACAGTGCCTGCCACTTCTATGAAATTTAATGTCTATCATATGATAAACTTTCAAAATTAAAGTATATGATTACATCTTCTTTTCAATTATATCCAACTTTATCATCATTTTTTATTTTCAAAATTAATGCTCATGTCTATGATGAATATCCGGTGAATGTGGATGTGTATGTTCTATAGCCTTGTGTGTATGCATATGTGAATGATATCCATTTATGATAACCTGATCAGGCGTATGTTCATGATTATGATGACCATCACTATGATTATGCCTATGTTCATGCTGTATGGCTCTATGAATATGAGTGTGATAATGTTCTTCCTTTAATAAAAGAACTGTTCCTATAATCATAATGGGAAGTGATATAAAAAACATAACACTTGGAGTGTCTTTTAATAAAATAAAAGATAAAATAACTCCAATAAATGGCGCTGTTCCATATAATGCACTTGTTCTTGTACTTCCTAAATCCCTCATAGCAAATACAAATAATACTATACTTAAACCATAGCAAAAAAATCCTATAATCATAGCAGATATTGAAATTGTTAAACTTGGTATTTGATTACCAAGTATCATAGCTAGAATGAATGAAAAAGAACCTGATATAATTCCTTTTATTGTTACAATGGAAAAAGGATTTTTTGCAGAAATATTTCTTGTAAAATTATTATCTATTCCCCAGCAAAAACAAGCCAATATAATTCCAAAAGAACCTATAGAAAATCCCCATTGATTTTTAAAATCCCAGGACAAAATAATACTTGCCATAGTAATTAATATTACAGCACTTAAAATTTGTTTTCCTGCACTTTCTTTAAAAAATACTACTGCAATTATGGTAGTTGCCACCCCTTCAAAATTTAACAACAGTGAAGCAGTTGAGGCCGGAGTTACTTTAAGACAGTTTAGCAAAATAATAGGTGCTATAATTCCTCCTGCAATACTTGCACCTAAAAGCCAGGGAAAATCCTTTTTTTTCAAAGGTGCTTCGTCTAAGGCTTGTTTTTTAACAAGTGAAGTTACAATCTGGAATATTAACAAGCCAACTCCACTACCAAAATATAAAAATGCAGCAAGAGGAATAGGATCAATTTTACCTAAAAGCATCTTGGTTATAGGTGCACTGGCTCCAAATAAAATTGCGGATACTAATGCCATCATAATTGGATAAGCTTTTGATTTATTCATTATACTCTCCTCTCATATATAGTTAAAATTATGATATTAATTCAATTATAACAATAATTATGAATTCATTAACACAATCATTAAAAATATCACTATATAATTTTTCTCATAAAATTAAAACAATTTGAGGATAACATAACTTTTCGTTAAGTTTTCTTCAAATTGCTTTATTTAATCTTTATGGAATAAGCTTTTTTAAATAGCCTTGTACAAATTTCTAGCTAATTACTGATTCTGTAGTTCGTTTTTCACTTTTAAGCTTCTCGTTTTCTATTTTTTTTCTTTCTACTAATCTTCCCATAAAAAATGCTATGATACCGACACCAATACCTGTTTGTACACAAAATAATAAGCTTTCAATTTCACCTGGTAATTCTCCACCAATCCAAGTTTCCATAACAGGTGTAAACCAAGGATGATACTCTTTACCTGTAATTTGCGAAACTACTTTACTTCCTGCATCATCTGATCCTCCAAATTCAGCTCCTCTCAATGTAAATAATGGTATAAGAGCAATCAATGCAGCAATAACCAATAAAGTGATAACCTTCTTTTTTGTCTTTGCCATTAATTTTCACCTCTCTTTAAAAATCCAATAACTGTTAGTTCGGATTTTGCATATGTTTCAAGACCCATAACAATTACAACAGTAAGAATGCCTTCGATAACTGCAAGTGGAAGCTGTGTTGGTGCAAATACTGCAAGAAATTTAGCTGCAGATGCCATAACTCCACCACTTTGAGAAGGATATGCAAGTGCAAGCTGAATACTAGTTACACAATAAGTAAATAAGTCACCAATTGATGCTGCTATAAAAATACCTACATTTTTATTAACTTTCATATTCTGACATAATTTATAGATTCCATAAGAAACTAAGGGACCTGCAATAGCCATAGAAAAAGTGTTAGCACCAAGAGTTGTAAGTCCACCATGAGCAAGTAAAATTGCTTGAAAAACCAAGCAAATGATACCTAGTATACTTACTGCAGATGGTCCAAATAAAATTGCAGCAAGTCCTGTACCCGTCATGTGAGAACAGCTTCCTGTTACTGACGGAATTTTTAAAGATGAAAGTACAAAAATAAATGCACCTGTCATAGCAAGAATGGTCATAGATTTACGGTTTTCAGATAATGTCTTTTTAATTGATAAGTAACCCAATACTAAGAATGGAACACAAATGGCCCCCCATGCAATACAAAATTTTGGTGGAAGATAACCTTCCATAATGTGCATTGCATTTGCCACTGGAACTACTCCAAAGGTCAATGCAAAGACTGTAATAATAGTTAAGAGCTTCTTTTCTTTTTTGTTCATTTTATTTTCCTCCTTATGTTAAGTTAATTTATATTTAATCTAAGCCAAAGCACCTAGAAAAGACATCTGTTTTTCAAGCATTTTATTAAATTCTTCAGTATTTTTAGGATAAAACTTTGTATCTTTTATAAAATGATTTTCTACAAGGGATTCATAAACCTCCAGCATAGTTGGCTGCTTTAAATTTGCCTGTTTTAAAACTTCCTTGTTTTTGAAAATTTCTAGTGGTGTTCCATCTGCTATAATTTTTCCATGGCAGAATACAAGAACTCTTTCCGCCCATCTGTAGGTGAAATCTACATCATGAGTTGAAATAAGCATTGTCTTACCTTCAAAAGCAAGCTTGTCTAAAACTTCTTCTAACATCATGGCATTTAAAGGGTCTAGTGCTGCTGTAGGTTCGTCGAAAATAACGATTTCTGATTTCATAGCAATAATATCTGCAATAGTAACTCTTTTCTTCTCGCCGCCGCTCAAATAATGAGGAGGTCGATCCTTGAAGTCAGAAATATTCATATATGTGAGAGCTTCATCAACTCTCTTTTTTACTTCTTCCTTTGGAAGTTTTAAATTCATAGGTCCAAATCCAACTTCTGCCATAACCGTAGATGCAATAATTTGGTTATCTGCATCCTGAAATACAATTCCAATGTTCTTTCTAAGCTCCTTTAAATTCTTCTTATTAACCACTGTATTCCGATAAATGACTTTTCCACGTTCTGGTGTAAATACGCCATTAATATTCAAGAAAAATGTAGATTTTCCAGATCCATTGGAGCCAATAACAGCAATTTTTTCACCTTCATGAATATCCACACTTACACTCTTCAATGCAACTTTTCCACTTCCATAAACATAATGCAAATCTTCAACCTTTAATATTGTTTTTTCCATAATAGCTCCCCCTTATCTCGTAAAACTCCATATTACAATTAAAAAAATTATGAATGCTGCTGCTGAAACAATATGTATTGTTTCCACCTTTTTATCTTCCTCATAAAATATTAGTTCCCCATCATAGCATCTGGCCTCCATAGCATCATAATATGAATTTGCCTTTTTCAGTGAAGTAACCAGCATATTACTTGCAATACTTCCAAATGTATAACAGGAGGTTTTAAAATCACAGTATCCCTCACGAGACTCTGCAGAGTTTTTCATCTTACTATATACATCCATTAAAATAAAAATATATCTATAAATCATATTCATAAGTTCTATAATAAGCTTTGGCACATGTGCTTTGCGAAGTACATAGATAATTTCAGAGGATGGAGTTGATAATGTCATCATCTGCAGTGCACTAATAGCTGCAAAAACCTTTAATATCAAAAATACAGCTTCCTTAAGTTTTAAATTAGAAGTGAATACATAGGCAAAACCAAGATACAGATTATATTGTCCTAAGGGCTGCCTTGAAAAATCAATGGCAATAGTAAAAGTACCCAATAAAATAAATGCTACGGGAATTGTCATTATTGACAAATATTCATGTAATGGAAGTTTCCCTTTTACAACTGTCACATAGGTCATTGCAATAATCACCATAATGGATACATATGGATTGTTAAGTACAATGCAAAGAATTAATATCAAAACAGAAAGTGCTACTTTAAAGGTAGGATTCCAATGTCTTATTTTTGAACTATAAGAATAAAAGTCAATAGAAAATCCTTCACCGTGTTTATGACCAATTCTATGATTGTGGTTTTTATTTTCATGATTATGATCATCATTATTTCCAATTTTAAAGAAAAACAAAGCTATCAAAAACATAATGCATAAAATAATAATTGTTTCCATATCGCACCTTCTTTCAATTTTTATCCATGTCAAAATAATGGTTTTTAAAATTCCTATTTTTTAAGTTTCTATATTATATTTGGAATACTTTTGGCTTTGATACTTATTTTCTTTACGAAATCAATTATTTCTTCAATTGAAGTCGTTTTATTTTCATAATTTTCATCAGATCTCTCAATCATAATTATTTTAATTCCTAATTTTCTAGCTGCACTTATTTTTTCTATAACGCCCCCGGTATTACCACTATCTTTTGTCACTAAAACAGAAGCATTGCAATACTTAAATATCTCCTCATTTAACTTTTCACTGAATGGTCCTTTCATTGCTATTATATTTCTTGAATTGAATCCCAGTTCTTCACATTTTTTTAACACCATCCAATCTGGAAGCACTCTAAGGTATACTCTGTTTCGATAGTCAGGAATCTTAGTGAAGGTTTCAATTTTTTTACTTCCTACCGTTAGTACGATATTACCTTCATATTCCAGGATGCGTTCATATGCTTCTTTATAATTTTTTACCTTTACAACGTCATAATCCTCATATACTACCTTTTCTCTTAGAAACCTAATATATGGTATTTCAGTCAGTTTACAAGCACTTATTACATTTCTAGATATGTCTACTGAAAAAGGATTAGAAGCGTCAATTATACACTTTGGCTGTACTTTATCTATCATATCAATGACGCTAAACTTATTGATCTTTCCCTGATAAATATCAATACTATCATCATGATCAATCAACTCACTGCCTAACTTAGTGGTGACCATTACGGTAACCTTTTCACCAATTTTATAAAGCTTGTTTATTATTTGCTTAGCATCCATTGTTCCTGCAATAACTAATACGTCTGACATAATTACCTCCAAAAATATTAAAAATAAATCATATATATAAAAAAAACTCATTGTCTCTCAAAAGACAATGAGTTAATACTAAAAATAGGCACACTGTATTAAACCTCCTCTATCTCTCGTAGAGTAACAGGTATTAAAACAGGCAGGTATTCTGGCTCAAGCATCATCATCACCTCTTGCCTTCCCGATTATTCAGTGGCATTCTCAGAGGGACTCCTCTTTTACAGCGGCGGGACCGCGTGGGATTTTCACCCATCTTCCCTTTTCACCGATTTGTAACACTTCTTGATTACAATCGACACCTATTTAAACTATTATATTGTTCAAAAATATACAAATTCTATCAAAATTTAATCTTTATCACACTAAATCTTCATATAAAAATTACCATATTACATGTTTATATAATATCTATTAAATATATTTTTGTCAATATTTTATACAAAATCCAAGAAATTTTTACTATATTAGTCAATATGTCATACGAACTTTCATAAATCCAAGTTCTATATGTTATAAAAAAAGGTACACTTACTAAAAAGTAAGTGTAAAGTAAGTTTTATAAAGGGATTAAATATATTTAAATTAACACTATATAATAAAAGAGGCTCCTTTCGAAGTCTCTAATAAACAATTATAAAATACATATTCTGCTGCATCTAATACTGCTAATTTTAAGTTAAACTCAAAATACAACGGTATTAAAATGACACTATTTATGCATTTTCTCTCCCTCCGAAAGACTATGACAAAAGCAATAGGTAGGTCTCCTGACTCACGGGTCTTCCTTATTCTTCCTTCCCAGAGAGATATCTCTCCAGTGGACATAGAACTTGTCTCCGTATACAGTAGCGGGGGCTGCAGTGGATTTTCACCACTTTCCCTTTTAATTAATAAATAAACCTAATACTTTATTATTTAATTTTACAATAATAATTGTATATCTATTTTTGAATTATGTCAATCTTTTTATAATTTAAAATATTTTATCAACCTTAATAATTTATTCCTATAACTTTATCCATAAAATATTCTCTATTAGGATACATATGTCTTCTTATTGTTTCTACTAATTGTTCAGTTCTAGTAGATTTCAATAGATAATCATTTGCCCCTATCCTTATGGCTTTTTGTACAAGATAAAAATCTTCACAAGCACTTACAAATATGATAATTTTATTTTCATCTCTGTTTTTTATTAATTCTGCTGCACGTAATCCATCTAGTATTGGCATTTTTATATCCATAAGAATAATATCAGGATTCAGTTTTTCATTCATTAGAATTGCTTCTTTTCCATTACAGGCTTCTCCAACAATATCAGCCTGATGTATTCCATTTAGTATAATCATTTTAGAAATTTTTCTTTCAAAGTATTCATCATCAACAATTAATATTTTACACATAGTAGTTCTCCTCCACTTTCCCTTTTACCTTCTAATAACATGAAATTATAGAAGTTCAATGTCTAACGAAACACCTTTTTATGACTAAAACATAAAATTTCTCTACAATGAAAAATCCTTTTAACGAAAACGTTAAAAGGAAATAATACAACAAAACTTGTTCAATCATACAGAATCAACAAAAACATCATTATAACACTTCCCCTATCGCTCGTAGAGATATTTGTGTAAAACATAGGTAGGTCTTCTGACTCAAGATTCATCATTTTAGCACGCCTTCCCAATACATAAGTGGCATAATGCACTAAAACTCATCTATTACAGCTACGGGATAGTTCAGGATTTTCACCTGATTCCCTTTTAATTAATCAAAATAGATTAAACCTATATTTTTTGCTTATTCAATTTAATCTTAATTTATACCTATTAGTCATTAATGTCAATAATATAATTAAATTTTATTATTAAACTTTCACTCTCTTATTAGGATTATTTATAGGTATAGATGCTATTAATTTTTTGGTATAAGAATTTTTGATCTTATATGCTTTGTCTTCATTATCTATTTTTTCTACTATTGCCCCTTTATACATTACCATTATCCTGGAGCAAAGATATTTTACTGCACTTATATCATGCGAAATAAATAATACCCCCATACTATTTACCTTTATTAACCTTTTTAACATATCTAAAATAGCTGCTTGAGTACAAATATCTAAGCTAGATATAATTTCATCACATATCAAAAATTCAGGTTCTAAAAGCAGTGCTCTGCATATGTTTATTCTCTGTCTCTCCCCACCACTAATATCTAGTGGATATTTAGTTAATATTTCATTTTTTAAATTGGCAAAGGAGATTATATCTTCAATTTTTTTAATTTTTTCATTTTTAGAGATATTACAATGATTATTTAAAGGCTCAAGTAAAGAATCCAATACCTTCATATTTGGATTAAGTGAAGTCATGGTATCCTGAAAAATTATTTGACAACTTTTCCTAAAGGATTTTATTTTTTCTCCTTTAAAACTCCAAATATCGCTGCCTCTAAAATTTACGCAGCCTTCAGTAGGTTTCTCTAATCTCATTATTAAACGTGAAAGAGTACTTTTTCCACATCCACTCTCTCCCACTAATCCAACTACTTCTCCAATATCTACATTAAAGGAAGCATCATTTACAGCCTTTATACTTTCATCATGAGATTTAATCAATGATAATTTAGTTTTATATACTTTAGATAGGTTATTTACTTCTATTAACATACTTCCAATACCTCTCTATCAAAAGTTGCCTTTATCAACGAAATTGTATAAGAATGCTTAGGCTTATTAAAAATCTCAAATATATTGCCTTTTTCAACTATAGAACCATCCTTCATTACAATTACTTCATCAGCCATTTCTGCTACTACTCCAAAATCATGTGTTATCATAAGTATTGTTGTATTAAACTTTTTTTGTATAAGCTTAAATTGTTTTAATATTTCCTTTTGTGTAGTTACATCTAACGCTGTTGTAGGCTCATCAGCTATTATTATTTCAGGCTCCATAAATATTGCTGCAGCAATCATCATTCTTTGAATCATACCACCACTTAATTGAAAGGGATACTGCTTCAAAATTACAGCTGGATCTTCTAAATTAAGATTTTCCATTATACTACAAATTTTACTTTCAAATTCTTTTCTATCTATAGTCATATTACTTGATATTAAATCATAAATCTGTGTTTCCATAGTTAATGATGGATTAAAACAATTTATAGGATTTTGAAATATAGAAAATATCTTTTTTCCTCTAACCTCTCTTATTTCTCCATCTGTCATTTTAATAAGGTCTTGTCCATTAAATAGTATACTTCCTCCTGAAATATAGGCACTTTTAGGAAGCATTTTTATAATAGACATAGCTGTCATACTTTTACCGCTGCCACTTTGTCCTACAATACAAGTTATTTTACTTTTTTTCACTTCAAAATTTATTCCTTTAACTACTTCTTTAATTCCTTTTTCAATTTTAAAAACAGTATTCAATTCTTTAACTTCTAAAATATTTTCCAAAATCTCACCTCTTATTTCAAATTTAAATTTTAAGATTCTACTTTCTTACCAATGCATATATAGTATTCATTGAAAAAGCTAGTAACTTGATGTACTGCTCTTTAGAGACTTTTCAAGAGCATATACAATAATAGGTATTAGAATAATTTGTATCACTATACCAGGTAAACCTTCAATAAAAAGTCCACTTGTCACTATACTCAATTTAAAAGGCTTGCTCATTATAATGTGAAGTAATACAAAAGTTCCTAATATATTTATTAATCTGCCTAAAATCATGCCTGAAATTAAGGAAGGATATATGCTCATCTTAAATTTGTTATAAAATATTGAAATAAATAATCCATAAGAAGCAAGTTCAAAAATCATTATATAAACAAATGGAAATGGCGGCATTCCTGTAAAGGCATGACTAAGTAGTGGCATTAATACCCCTACACACAATGCATAATAAGGCTCTAAAACAAATGCTCCAATTAAAATTGGAATATGCATTGGTAAAAATATACTACCTGCATCTCTTACACCATGAAACAAAAAAGGAAGTATTAAGCCTAAAGCTATAAGTAAGGCTCCTCTTATCATTTGCTGTAAGTTTGAAACTCTTTTCATATATAAAACCCCTCTCTAATCTATCTATTTTATCTATGCATAAGTAACTTTCTTTTTTAAATACTCACCAATAAAGTTAATACACAACATAGAAATTATTATGGTGATACCAGGGAAAACAACCACCCACCAAGCTCCTGATAAAATATCATTTTGTGCATTATTGAGCATGTTTCCCCAGGAAGGTGTGCCTTGAGGTACTCCTATTCCTAAAAAACTCATAGATACCTCCATAAATATGGACTGAGCACAATTTAAAGTAGCTATTACAACAATGGCTGGCATACTATTTTTAAGAAGATGGTTGATTAATATCTTCCAAGTAGGTGTTCCCATAACAATAGCAGCTTTAACAAAATTCTTATCCCTAAGTTCTGCAAATTGTGATCTCACTATTCTTGCAGTAGCAAGCCATGATGTGCATCCTATTACTAATATAATACTTACAAGACCACCTCTTATAATGGTTTGAAGTGCAAGCATTATTATTAGAGCAGGTATAGCAAGAAATGTATCCAAAAGTCTCATCATACAGTTATCTAATCTTCCTCCAAAATAGCCGCTTATTCCTCCATATAGGATTCCTATTGTAGTTGATATTATTACGGAGAAAATTCCAACACTAAGTGAAACTCTTCCTCCATATAGGATTCTTGAAAATATATCTCTTCCCATGGCATCAGTGCCCATTATGTTAGAATTACTTGGACCTTGAAGTACCTTTGATAAATTTACATCATAAGGACTATTATGAGCTATAAAAGGAGCAAAAATTGCTCCAAAAATTACGATTAAAAGTATAGTTATCCATACAACATGTGATTTATTTTTCATTATGTCACCTGCTTTCTCAAGGAAGGATTTATAGAAAGCTCTAGTATGTCTGTTATAATTATACTTATAACTACCATTACTCCTGTTATAAAGATAGTTCCCATTAGTAATGGATAATCTTTAGAATTAGCAGCTTTTACACTTATCATACCTAAGCCCGGCCAGGAAAAAACCGTTTCAATCATAACTGATCCCCCAAAGAAACCAGGTATGGTTATACCAAGATAATTTATAAATGGTACTAATGCATTCTTCACAATTCCTTTCATTATCTTTCTTTCTTCCATTCCATTTGCTCTACATGCAGTTACATAATGACTGTTGCTCTCTTCCTTAACCTTTTCTTGAACAAACCTTGCATAGGCTCCAACATGTGCAATAACCATTACAGAAACAGGCATTACAAGATGTTTTACCATATCAGCTATATTACCATCTCCATCTACACTTCTGATTCCTGATGAAGGAAATATACCAAGCTGAACTGAAAAAACTATTATGAATAAAAGGGCTAACCAGAAGGAAGGAATAGAATAAAATATAACACTTAATGAGCTTATAAATTTATCCCAAAAGGAACCTTCATTAAAACCTGCCTTCAACCCCAATGTAAGCGATAAAATTAATATTAAAATTATTGAATTTGAAAATAACATTAAAGTATTTGGTATTCTTTCTTTTAATATATCTGTAACCTTTCTTCCTTCCAAATATGAAATTCCAAGATCTCCTTTTAACGTGCTCTTTACCCATTTTACATATCTTTCAGTTACTGGCCTATCAACTCCATAATTTTTATTTATTCTTGTTCTTTCTTCTGTGGTAAGTCTATCTGCTAATGGTCCATATAAAGCTGTAGCCGGATCACCCGGCGCAGCATTAATAATAGCAAAGCTTAATATACTTAGGAAAAATATTACGAGCAATCCTTGAAATATTCTCTTTACTACAAATCTTGAAATCATTGCATCTTCCACTCCTCAGTATTCCATAAGAACCCCTCTCCATGATGTCCTAATATTCTATTGGTACTGTATCCAGAAACCTTCTTATTCACTCCATAAATTGCTGTTAAATAAACATCCATACTAAAAGCAGGATTATCTGCCACTTCCTTTTGAAAATCTGCATAATATTTTTTTCTTTCATTATCATCACTGGCAGTTCTTGCTTTTTCCAAAGCTTCATCTACTTTAGGATCTGAATAATATCCAAAATTATATCCACTTACATGTTCTGCTTGACTTGAATGAAACATTTGGTAAGTGCCATCATCTGCATCAAAGGGACTTCCCCATCCAACTACAAAAGCTTCTGTATCCTTTATCGGCATTGCTTTCGGATCCCTTGCATCAACTTTTATGTCAAAACCAACTTTTTTACCTTGGGATGCTACATAATTGGCAATTTTAACTCTAGTATCATCATTATTTCTTGCAAACAATGTAAACTGAAGTTTTTGACCATCTTTCTCTCTTATACCATCTGCCCCCTTTTTCCATCCTGCCTGCTCTAATAGTTCATTAGCTTTATCTAAGTTATATTCATATTTTTCTACATCAGGATCATTAAATTTATTAAGCTGAATTGGAGAATAGGCTACTTCTCCATAGCCAAGAAGTATTCCATCTACTATGCCTTTTTTATCTGTAGCATAATTTAAAGCTTTTCTAACATTTACATCCTTAAACATTGGTTTTGTTTTAAAGTTAAACATTATACCTCTATAATCTGCTGTAGGTATCTTATTTAAAGCAATCTTACTTTCTTTTTCTAAATTAGCAACCTGATTAGGTTCAATTAAAGTTGCATCCAATTCTCCTGTTTTTAACTGCATTGCTCTAACATTAAAATCTGGTATAAATTTAAGTACAACTTTATCTATATTGCCAGTTTTACCTGATCTGCCTTTATAATCTTTAAATCTTTCTACTGTCAAGCTGCTTCCTTTATCCCATTTTACAAATTTATATGGTCCTGCTCCTATTGGTTTTTGGTTGAATTCTGCTGTATTTATATCTTTTCCTTCTAAAGCATGTTTTGGAACTATTCCCACAGTCATCTTATCTAATAAAGGTGGAAAAGGGTTATTTAATGTAATTTTAACTTCATAATCATTGACAGCTTGTATATCTTTTACTTCTTCAAATTCTGGTTTAAGTTCTGAATTCACCTTATCATCTAATATACTTTTTACAGTAAAGACTACGTCCTCTGCTTTAACTTCTGTATCATCATGAAATTTAATGCCCTTTTTCATTTTGAAATCATATGTAAGTTTATCCTCTGATATAGTATAGGATTCTGCTATTTCTGGCTTGGGCACATCATTTTCATCAAATCTCATAAGTCCTCTAAAGATTAAATCACTGGCAAAAGCATGTGAATCTATCAATATTGGATTTAACTTTTCGTCCTCCAGTTCTGCTCCATAAACTAAAGTCTTTCCTTTAGTTTCATTAGTACTGTTTGCTGCCTGTTCTTTTCCACATCCAGTAAACATTGCTGTAATCACAAACAACATGCTTACTAAAATGCTAGTTATTTTTTTCATTTTTGTTCCCCCTCATATTTTCTACATTTGTCATTTTATTGCCACATGCTTTTATAAAGCATTTTTTATGCCAATACCTTAACCCTTAATATTCATAGAATATACTTTAATATTTATCATTTTGAAATTATAGTTAGTTTTAAAATGATAAAATATATCAAATTGATTTCATATTGAAAATAAATTTTTACAGGAATCTCAAAAATAATATTAGCCTATATCTTAAATTACCATGTAAAATAAGATATAGGCTTTATTGTATAGGAAATAATTTTAATGTATTTATGAAGAATTTTTCATTTTATCACTATTATTTAATTTTTCCTTCTTAACTGAAGCATCCTTAAATAATATTGGCTGTATTCCAAATTCAAGAGCAGCACAAAATGCTGCTGTAACTATTCCTAAGTAACTTTCTACAAAGGCTGCAATATATTCACCTTTTTCACTTTTTTAACCGCTTTTGTCAATACTGGTAACATTATTGCCCCCATAACAGCAAAAGTTGATAGACTTAAATAATTATCTGGAATATTAATAAAAAAAGTCTCCTTAATTTACATACTTTCTTTAGCCTTTTTAAGCATATCATCTGCATTTTGCATCGCCTCTACAGCTTTTTGTATAAATTCCGCAGTTTCTAATTTACCCATTAATTTTGCTTTTTCAACCCATTCTTTAAATCCTTCTTCATGTGACTCATTATGTTCAACCCAATGTCCCAATAATAATTTTAAAGTTTCTTCTTCTTTATTAAGATCTAATTTACAATCACAATCTGCTGATACTTCACGAGTATGACTATGTCCACCATGAACATGTTCATGCGTGTGTTGACCTTCATCTTGGCTATGTTCATCACTATGGTGATATTTGTATTCATTTTTTTCATTGTAAATCATAAGTATACCTCTTCTCTTTATATTTTTTGTCAATTTGAAATTTAAAAATACTCAAGTGTAGGAGGGCTGCTCTTAAGTATTTTTATTTTAGGGTTTTAGGTATAATGTATAAATTTGTTTCAAACTGTACTCATTTATTTTATAAAGCAATTTACATACCAATGCTTCAATCCTTAATATTACGTAGTAAATATTTCAATTGTATCAATTTGAAAATATATTGTTCTTAATTTGATAAAACATTGTAAATCAGTTCTATTTTGATACTATTTAGACAAATTAGCAACTGTCTGAAAATCATGAACTGGTTGACGACAAGAATAAAAATACGATTGTGGATCATATAAACTTCCCCTAAAAAGTGAATATTGGGGATAAAATTCTCATGATTTTTAACGATCAAGGAAGGCTTGTTTTTCTTTCAGACACTTTTTGTACATGCTCATTTATTAAGTGTATCTACGCTTCTTTTTTTCTAACTATTCGATTCTTGCAAACTTACTTTACAATAACCATATGATTTGTTATTCCAATTTTTTCCATATCTTCTCAAAACTTCATTTATTAAAAAATCTTCGCTAACTATTAAAGATATCTAATAATTATGGTTGTTATATCTTTAAACCGTTTAATGGCACATGGTATATTATCTAAAACAGCGGGAAATACAGGCAGCAATATATTAAAGAAATGATAAAGCATATTTTGATTTTCTACTTTTAGGATAACCTTACTATGAAGTTCTTGTATTGTTTGCAATTTGCTAAATTTAGATGGTTCACACATCACATAAATTTTCACAAAAGTACCTCCTAAATTTTAAATTGATCTACTTATAGATTCTATGCTTAAAATCTGTCTATATTCATTAATAGTGAATAATATATGATTTAGTACAATATATTACTATGTGAATAATTTTTTAAGAGGTTCTTATGTCTAGTTACACATTTATCAATATAAAAAAACTAAAATTAAGACCTTCATTAAATAAAATTAACAGATTAAAAAATAAAAAAGTTTATGATGGTATTTTTTATAAACTAGAAAATAAAGAACGTTATTTTTATATTGGTGGCTCGATACATCTTGGAAATAACAAAAAAGTATGTTTTAATAGTGCGGTTGAAGATGCTTATATAAATAGTACAAAGCTTGCTGTAGAATTAGACATCACTAAATTTAAAAATAAAATAGATTACTTTAAATGTTTAGCCAACACCCCTACTGTGAAAATTCATATAAATAATGAAAATTTTGAACCTGATTTCTTGCAAAATGAAAATAACCTTAAATATAAAAACTTATGTAAAGAATTAGATTTAGATTTTGAAAAATGCTCCAAATATCCACCTAAAACTTTTTATTCTATACTACATCAAAGACTTATGAAAAAGTATGGATATAAATCTACTTATGGAATAGACCTCATGTTTATTAACAGAGCAAAACATGATAAAAAAGAAGTAGTTTCGCTGGAAACTCCTTGCACTCAAGTCAATGCATTAATAGCAGCTGCAAATATGTCACCAGAATCCTTAGGCAATAGCAGCATAAAGAATTTAAAAGACTTAGAAGCTTCAATGAAGCTATTATCACAAATGCACAATGCGGTTTTTGAAGGTGATGCTTTAACTCTTGTAAATGATATATTCATATATAAACCATTAAATGAATCAGACAAAAACAATCTTAATACACTGCTTTTTGAAAGAAATGAAAATATGGCAAATAAAATAGAAAACCTCATAAAATCACAAGAGGTTTACTTTGTAATAGTTGGAGCCTCTCATGTAATCGGCAAAGGTGGATTATTAAAATTATTTAAAGATAAGGGATATAAAATCTCTAGGTTAAAATAAGAGTAGGCTAAACCTACTCTCAGATTGTTCAAGAACCCAGCACTTTTAAAAGTGCTGGGTAAAATTATCGATTCTAATTTATGCGGTAGTATTTATAGAAAATATCAACATCTTCAAATATTTGTAAATAGTTGTTTCGTAAAATCAAAAAAATGTGCGATAGCACTCTGGCTATCTTTTTCATATTCTGAACTGCTGCCGTAAGTAGGCATTGTTCAGAAACTTTTTTGATTCCACGCAAACGAGCATAGCGTAGACCATGAAGATTTTTTGAATCTGCAAAGCTACGCTCAATTTTTTCTTTTCGTCTATTATATATACTTTTTCCTTTTTCTGTCTTGGTAAACTTAAAAACTTCTTCTTTATAGTCCTCCCAAACATGGCGTCTAATAGTTCTAAAGCTTGCTTTATCTGAAGTTAAACATTTATCTCTATATTTACAGTTTGTACAATTATCTGAATTACTAACATATTCTTTATAGCCTTGTCTATTGGTTGTTTTATATTTTAATAGGTACTTATTTTCACAAACATAACCATCTAAATCTTTAACATACTGAAATCTATATTTTGTAAATTTGCCTTTAACGTGCGGTCCTAGTCTAAAGCCTAAAACGGCCTTATAACTTTTCTCAGAAAGTTTTTTACAAATTGGATTAGTTGAATAACCAGCATCAGCAACTACATATTTTGTGTGAAAATTAAACTTTTCTATTTGTGTTTTTAATCTATCAATATAAGGATCTACATCATTAATATTTCCTGGAGTTACGTAGACATCAGTTATTATATTGTATTTGCCATCTACTGTTCTATGATCCAAATAGAAGAAACCTTTCGGTTTACCTTCTCTAACCATGTATCCACTTTCAGGATCTGTAGTGCTTACTTTTATTTCTTTAGTTTCAGCTATTTTTTCTTTTTTTTTAAAGGTTTTTTTCCATGTTCTATTCTATCTTTATCAATATCTTTTTCCAGTTGTTCAAGATATCCTTTAGTTGACTGAGTAATTATTTCTTTAGTAAACTTATTTTTATTAGCGTTAGCTTTTAAGTGAGTTGAATCTGTGTATAAAATTTTACCATCTACTAATTTTTTATTTATAGCTTGAAGTACAATATTATCAAATATCTTTTGATATATATTGGTATCTTTAAATCTTGCTATTCTATTTTGACTTATAGTTGAATGACTTGGAATTTTATCTGTAAGATTATATCCCAAAAACCATCTATAAGCTACATTAACTTCAATATCTTTAACAAGCTGACGTTCTGAACGTATACCAAATAGATATCCAATAAAAAGCATTTTAAATAAGACTACTGGATCTACTGATGGCCTACCATTATTGTGACAATATAAATCTTTTATTAGTTCTCTTATAAAAGAAAAATCAATATATTTATCTATTTTTCTAAGGATATGGTTTTTGGGAACTAAATTTTCTATATAAACTAATTCTAATTCATTTTGTTTTTCTGAATTATTTGTAAGCATATATTACCTCCGTAAAAACCCTATCGGGTTAATTTTATCTATATTATATATTCGACATTTATACAGAAAATCCTTTTTGAATCAAAAAAATCCCTATCGGGCAAAAAATTAAAAGAGCTGCTGACAAAATATGTTTATCAACAGCCTGAAGGTAATTTATTTACCTTCTAAAATTTCAATTATTTCATAATCCAATATAAATTCTACATCATATCCAAATTGTTTTGGTAGATCAGAGTAAGTAACCATTGCCCTAACTAAAATTTTATCCCTATGTTTAATTCTACGATATACTCTATATGCTTCAAGTTGATCTTTTGTACTTTTTCTTATTATCTCATTAAATTTGCTTTTATGATGCTCTATAGCCATGAATCTTTCACCTTGTTGTGGGTCAAACATTTCTTCTGTTAGCACTGTATCTGGTGGCATATTAGTTATATCCATTTTTGTCTTCCTTTCAATATAAACTTAACAATTTCATTATACCACCATTTGTGGACCCATTTATGTCACAAAGCTTTTATGTTATCCAAATTCCATCCAATTTTCTCTAAGCTCTTACATTCTTCTAATAATTCTTTTTCACTTTTTAAAATACTCTCTTTCATATTTGGTATAGACAAAAGATACATCGTTTCTTGAATTGAGTTCCAGTCACTTTCTGAAACTAAAATTGCATTTCCCTTTTCACTTGTTATTTTTATGGATTCTTTATTTGCGATAACTGCCATGAAAATATTATCATACGTCTTAAGTAACTCTCTCTAGGATATCATCCCTTGAAGCTTATCTTTTAAATCTGCTTTTACTGATGCATCTTTTTCAATGAGTTTAAGGTATTCATTTATATCAATTGACCTCACAGCAATAAATGGCCTGTCTAGAGATTCATCAATGGTATTAATAAAAATCTTATCATATTTTTCTAGGACATTTTCATACTTGGGATATATAATATAAATATTTGCCTTACGATTATACATATTATAAAAATACATGCCATAAAAGGACAGCTGATAAATATCTTCGTTATATACTTTCTTATTTCCATAAGCCTTATTTTTTGTATCAATAATTATATAGTCATCTTTATTTTTCTTATTTACTAAAACAATATCAGGCTTTATCCTCCTGTAGCATTTATCCTTAGCATTTAATATGGCATTAGATATCTCCCATTGAGGTATAATATCATAATCAGATTTTAAGTATTTAGCAAAAAGTTTAGTAACGAACATCTCAAATAATTCATTCATATCTATAAGCAAAGAATATCTATTATTATGTTCTCCAACCCTATATAAATTTTCCGTTCCAATACACTCTATTAGAAGTTTGCAATAATAATGGGCTTCCTTATATTGTGAATTGAGTCTATTATAGTTAATCTTAGGAACCTTTCTTCCTTTTAATTCATCACAGAGTTCTTTAAAAATTCCTAAATACTTTTTAATAATCTTCTTTTTATCTAAATCATCAGTTATATGTGCTGCTATACTAAGGGCCTT
The DNA here is from genome assembly GCF_033561535.1 of Clostridium sp. JS66. Taxonomy (NCBI): domain Bacteria; kingdom Bacillati; phylum Bacillota; class Clostridia; order Eubacteriales; family Clostridiaceae; genus Clostridium; species Clostridium sp. JS66. The sequence goes on from NZ_CP131467.1 coordinate 4,150,853, forward strand.
TAATATTATCTGATTTTCTATAACATTTGGATTAAGTTCATCATATTTGCAGTAAATACTATCTCCCCTAAGAAAATTCTTTTTCAAATAATTAGCAAAATCTATTCTTCCTCTAACAACCTTTAGATTCTCATTGAAGTTTACATACTCCCTAAATAAGCTGCCCTTTAAAATATTCAAAACTTCCTCTAACAATAAGCTTATTATAACTTCATAAAGGTCATTATTTGCTTTAGTTACCCTAATATTTTGTTTAAAATCCTTGTACTTTATATCCTTTGCAAAAAGAATCATATTTAAAAGGCTTCTGAAATCATGATCAAATCTAGGAAATATATTTATTCTTTTCTTGCTTAATTGAATTGTCCCAACATAATTTAATGGCTTAATATAAATTCCTCTTTCATTTTCTCTAATGTAATATCTGCACTCACCTTTTTTTATGTCTTCATACTGAAGATTACTTAAAAATATTCTATCATCCTCATTGTAGCTTTCTTTATCAATAAGTACCTCTTGGCCATATTCAATCAAATCAATCATTTTTCTCACCAAAATTATTTAAAATCTCAGCAGCAAAATAATCTTCATTACCATTTATAAGTTCATATTTTAACTCTTCACTATCTTCATCTATAAACTTTTCTCCAATTATTTCACTCATTTTACTATAATCATTAAAACAATACTCTGATATTAAAGGTATTATATCGTATATATACACCTCTTTTAACTCACTCAAGGTATCAATTTGTTTTCCATTTTTCATAAAATATGAATGACCTATTTGTTTTTCTCTATCTTCAATTTCGCGCAATTTAAGATTAATCTTCATAAGTATTTCCTTTGGAGATAATCCTAAGTTATCAATAGGCTTATTTATAATTTCATAATTAGGCATACACTCAATAAATGCAAATCTTCTTCTAAGTGCTGCATCAAGCATTTTTATACTTTTATCTGTAGTATTCATAGTACCAATAATATAAACATTTTCCGGTACATAAAAAGTTTCCTGACTCTGCGAAAGAGTTAAACTCATACCTCTTTTATCCTTTTCAATAAGGGTAATCATTTCACCAAAGATTTTCTCAACGTTTCCTCTATTAATCTCATCTATAATCAAATAGTAGTTACTATTTTTATCAGCCTTTGCTTTGTTACATATTTCTTTGAATATACCATCCTTAAGTGTGAAAGAAATATCACCTTTTCCATTGCTAGAAGGTTTATACCCCTCAATAAAATCTTCATAGTTAAAAGAAGGGTGGAAAGTACAAAACTCTTTAATGACTCCATTACTTGAACTTTTAAATTTCCATTTTAAATATCTGCTGCTTAAATAGGTTTTTCCTGTTCCAGGAGGCCCGTATAATATTATATTTCCTTTTCTATTAAGGTTCTTATCAATTTGAATATAGAACATCTCCTCTTCTTCTGTAAATACATCATCAATCACTACTGGAGGAGTACTTACAACATTTCCCGTATCTGTAGGCTTTGTTTCTTCTCCAATTATATTCTTATATAATTTTTCTGTAATGTTAAGTACTGTTCTAAAAGCCCAGTAGTTCTGAGGCTCTATCTGCTTTGGATCAAAATCCTTTTTCCAATTGACATATACTATATGCTTAAATTCATCTCTACTTACATCATATTCATATCCCTTGTCACTTACTTCACCTATACCCATAATCGTATTAGTTCCTTTATTAGCAACAATTATATCACCAGCATTCAGCGAAAAAAATGACCACATTTCATTAGATTTCTGCGTAGTTTTGCTTTTATCATAATCATATATCTCAGCAAACTTATGTTTAAATTCATTATAATCTGCATAATTTCTCATATCGCCTATATCATCCCATCCAATGCATATGTAATTATTTTCAACGCAATCTTTCCAATACTTAGCATCTTCACCTGGAGCTATTTTGTATATCTTTGAATCATGTATAATTGTATTATAGGCAAATCTCATAAACTTAAAAGGACTCCAATTCTTAAAAATCTTATGGCTTTCCTGCACCTTCTTAAGTTCTATATTTGCCCTTACACTATCCCAATCTTTAATATCATTTCTTTCATATCCAAAATACTCTAATATTTTTTGTAGATGAGCAGTACTATATATAGGCAGTACCTTATCAGAATAATACATATATAAAAGCTTTCCTCTAACCATATTCATGGAGTAAATAATATTATCTTCATCAATATTGTAATATCCTGTAGTTTCAAATTTTTTTAGGAATTCATATAATTCTTTTCTAAGCTTTAACCAAGCTTCTGTTTCATTTCCAAAGTCCTTAGGATATATCCATTTATTTTCCTTTACACTAAAAAATATTTTATGTTTATGAGCAGAACCACCTTTAATACTTCCTAGCTCAGTAGTCTTATACTCTAACCACCAACTTAAACTACCCTGCCTTTTTCCTAATGCAAACTGTTCCAAATCCATATCCTTAATATTTTCTAATGGGAATTCACTTACAAACTGTTTTCTAAGTTCTTCTTTTTTATCAAAATCTTCTTCTATGTATTCCTGCTCAAAAGTAGATATCAAAAAGTTTATATCCATTGTAACTCCCTCCAATAATATAAGTTTAAGTCATGTCATCTTATGTTAAATATAATTCTACAATTTTCTCAAATATCCTATAGAAAATGGTAATAAAATAAAAACTATTAGAATTCAAACTGAAAACTAATAGTTTTTTCTCCAAATAATCAACTACTTACTTGCCATTAGTAACTTGGCTATTCACATTAATACCCTACTCCGAATACGTAAACAGTTTGTGAACACAAATTGTTTTGCGACTTAACTTCCAAAATTTACACCTCTGGGGTGTTTGCGAAGGCTTTCCTGAGCTTACTAGTATTCAAGTATGTACGTTTCCTAGTTGGCAACTCTAACCCCTATGGAAATTGAAATACTAATTTATTTACAATTACTCTAATTCAAATACCTTCTTAGATAGATCCTCTGCACTTCCATAGAATAAAATAGACAGCTTACTCCAGATATCACTTGGCATAGTAATTGTATCAGGTTGATTTGATATAGGAATATATACTATTTTCGCTCCCTGCTCTACAATAAATTCTAATTTTTCATATAGGTTAGACGTCTTTATCAAATTTCCATTTACAGTCATACTACCAAGAATGACTGTTTTGGATTTAATTGGCCTATTTATAAATATAGAAATCATACTTAAATAAAAAGCTGCCCCTATTTCCTGATTACCACCAGAAGAATTCTCATCAATTAATTGTGTTATATATATATGTTCTGCTAACTTATTTGTAACTCCCATATTATTAGCATTGGATTTAATATAGTTATAAATATTTTTTATTGTTTCTTTTGTTTCCAATGATGGTCTGCCTGTGATTTCATATGAACCATTTCCCCTAATAGAATTGGTTTCTATTTTCAATGGAAACATTCTATCATCCCTTGTTATCACAGTATAAATTTCACCAATATCAAGCTGAGACACCATACTACCTATGCCACTTGCCATTTCTTTTAAAAATACTTGTTTAGTAGTTTGGTCTTCTTTTGACAAATACTTAAATGTAGCACCAAAAAATTCTAATCCACCTCTACGTTTTAGTTGCTCTTTTACTCTCATTCTACCTTCCATAGCAAATTCTAAGTATTCTTTCAATTCATCGGCAGTCACATCTAAATCAGGATGTAGAAGTTTCAGCAATCCTGATACTGTTTTTCTTATAGCCTTTGTATCTCTGGAGCTTAAACTTTTATCTAAAGTAAAATATTTATCTATTGCATCAGAATATGACCTTTTTCTAAAATCATGGAGAATCTTAGAGAAAAAATCAGAAATAAATCCAAAATCAATTGAATAATATTCTGTTTTCATCTTTGGCATTTCCCAACCAGGTAAATAATAATGAAATCTATCTATAATAGCAGGAGTCTGTAATTCATCAGCAAGTGTTGCAAATAAGTTTCCACCCTGTTCCCATACTTGCAGTGGATTGTCAATATTACCTACAAAAACCATTGATGCTTTACCTTCTATACGCATTTTATCCCTTGCAAAGTTTCCAGATTCCATATACGTTTGTAACATCGCAGGGCCCTGTGGGTCATCAAATTTAACATTTGCAACTTCATCAAATGCTACAACATCCCAAATTCCAACTAACCCAACTTCTTTTTTTGTTAAATTATAAAATAAAACTGGTACCGTGGCTTTACCTCCAGCCACAAGCAAACTATATGGTGATAATTCGTTGTATGTATATGATTTACCTGTTTCACGAGGACCAAGCTCAATCATATTATAATTAGTTTCACAATGGGGAATAAGACGAAGTAGCATTAAAAGCTTTTGTCTTAGATCAAATTTATCCGGATTTAATCCTATGCTATTTATTAAAAAATCAATCCATTCATCACGTGTAAATTCTTTTCTTTTTTCAATATATTCTTCTACTTCATCAGTAGAAATCTGCATAGGACTAAATTTACCAACTATAACAGGATATTTGGAACTATCTTCATTTTTTTCAAGTCTAATAAGTCCCCACATGCCCCCCTCTAAAAGACCCTTATATTTTCTAATCCACTCATCATCAACTAAAATGTCCTTTATTCCTGCAGTATTAAGCATGCCGATATACATATCTTTTTTAAGATCAACATCAATAAGTAATTTATCAATTATTACAATGCTACCTTCAGTTTTTATTGCATCCTTTATTTTATTTTTATCTTCAGGTAAAATATAATGTTTATTCAAAACACCTTTCACCTTATTCACTACTTCTTCATTAGTTAAGCCTTGATCAGAATATTGAGATATAAGGTATTCAAGCACATACACCGGAAGTTTTATACTACTTTTCAAGCTATTTACTATGCCCTTTTTCACTACTTTGTATTTAAATACACTTTGTACTTTATCTTGCAAACTCATATACAATCCTCCAAATTAAAATATATCTAATTCTTTATCTATTACTGTGTTACCTGACTTTTTAATGGTAGTTTTTTCTGTAATCGTCCCATTATTAACAGTAATTAAAAATTCATCACCTTTGTTATAATTTCTAATTGAAACTTTTAGTTTAAAGTTGTCATCATCAATAATTGTCATAAATATTTTTTGAGTACCTGCATATACAATACATTCAAAACCCTTTGCTTTAGAAATATCAGCTTTTAACTCATTATAAGCCTCAATATTCTCAATGTACTGTTTTCCTGTTTCTAACTCAATATATTTTTCTGCTTTAAACAATAATGCAGTAATAATATTTTCTTGTAATGATACTCCACCATGAGTATATCGTGTTGTCTGACGAAGAGAATTAATACTGTTTATAAAACATATATTTTTATCTTTTAGGTCAACAAAATCTGCTACCTTTAAATCATTTTTGTAAAACATAGTATCTACTTTTTCATTAGATGATAGAATTAAATATCTACTTTTTTTCTTTTGAGAGTCTACGTCATTATCCTGAACCTGTATTTTCTTTTCAATATCTATAAATCCGTGGTCACTTAATAGCATAACATCAAAATTTCTATTCATAGAATAACTTATAATAGTTTTAAGTTCATTTACTGCTAAACTTATTTTTTGAGAACTATCATAGCTATGCATAGCTTTATCCACATCATTATAAAAACAGATAACACTACCATCACAATTACTAGTCTCTTTGAAATCTTCAAATGAAATTACACTACATCCTAATAGCTCTGACAATTTTTCAGTTCTCCACTTTATTATACCAGTTATTAGCTTATCATTTTTAGTTAACTCAAATACATTATTAGCATTTATTCTTAACTTTTCATCTGTGATAAAATAACCATTCATGCAAACTTCGGTTTCAGTTGGAAGTAGGGAAACTACATCATAATCTATTACTTCATTGCAGTTCATATCATTAAGCAATCTTTTTGCAATTTCATACCTAAGGCCATCTGCAAAAATAAATACTGTTTTTCTTCTAAGCTTCAATTTTTTCAACAATTCATCTTGCCTGAATACTTGCGAAGCATCCTCCAATAAATCATTATAACTAGCAATATATTTACCATTTATATTGCTAATAACATTAAAGTACATATGCTTCAATTCTTCCATAACATCAGCTTTCTTTACTTTAATATAAAAATCAAAGTTATATGAAAGTTCTTCATATAAAGCCGAAACTTCTCTATAAATACTATCAATTTCATATAAATACTCTTTATATTCTTTGATAGTTGCACTTATTGTATTAGTAGGAAAGGTATAAGAAACATATTTTTTCACAAGCTTGTTCAAACAACGAATCTTATTTATAAATAGTTCTATATTTTGCATTGTTTTAGTCCATAACAAAGTATTATCTATATAAATATCACAATACTTTTCTATATTACTAGCGATATAATTCTCAAATAATATTGGAATTGTATACGTAATTTGTCTAGTGTTTTTATTTTTAAACTTCTTATTTATTTCTAAAATTTCTTTTTCAAAATAAACATTGTTCATCTTTATAAATTCAAATATTTTGTTTAATTCTTCTATACTAATTTCAACTATACTGTCATTAAATTCCACCCCAAAATCATCCTTATTTTGAGATAGTAATAAGGTAACAAGCACCTTTTCAAATAAATCCTTATTATTTTCAATTTCTAAAATATTAATATTGTAACTATCTTTAATGGTCACAGCAATCTCATCATATAAATATAAAGCTTTTGCACTATCTACACTAAATTCACCTTTTATAAATGCTATCATTAAATCTTTTGGTGTGCTAACTCTCCCCATAAAAACTTTAACCAAACTGCTTTTTAAAATTTCATTGGTGATAATTTCATTATTTTTTATATCAGATATTACTGCATCAAAATTATCAATTAAAATCCTGTATTGTTCGCCTATAAGTTCAATGCTACCACTTAACTTTTCTTTTATTTCATCACAAAAGTTAAACAACAACTCAGGTGTAATGATAACATAATTTAATTTATTAGATGCAACATAAGCATCTATGTTTATATTAAATTTACTGTAAATAGCACAAATTTCATTTGTAGTAAAATCTCTAATACATTTTTGTAATTCTATTTTAGAGTCACTTTCTAAAACAGCAATATTTAATTTTTTACCTAATTTATAAAATATATTTTCATAAATTTTATTTTCATCATATATGAAGGCAGGGATAATTCCCGCCTTATTTTTTATAATTTTTTCAATTATGCCAATTAGCCTATCCATAATTATCCCTACCTAACCATAAATATTATTCTATTACTTTCCAACCATCCAGTGTTTTAACACTACTAGCTAACAATTTTTCTTGTTTTTCAAGCTCTTTTCTTTGACTTGAAGTAATTTCTGTTTGTAGTTTTTCTTTTACTGTTTGTAAGTGAGGTCTATACACATCATTATTTAGTCGTCTAATTTCATTTTGCATAACATATTTTTTATCATCTTCAAACTCCAACAAGAAATGTGTTAGATGCCATATTACAACCTGTTTATTTACTCCTGTTCCTGCAAGAACTTTTTGCTGTAATAGAGGTTCATCTAAGTCCTTACTGCCTTTTCCGGCAAGAGTAACATTTCCAGAGCCTATTTTTGCACCACCACGAATAACATCAATAATAGTTTTTCCTAAAATAGCTTCTATTTCTTCAACTATGTTATAACCATTAGGAAAAGTCTTTTCTATATGCTGTTTTATTAAAATTTCAATTTCCTCATCTATATATAATTTTGCAGGTGCATTGATTAAAATATCCTTTGCAATTGATCTAATATAGTTTAGTGTAACTTTTTTTATATCGTTATCTTTGTTTGGTTTTGGTTGTATGTTTGGAAGCTCTTCTTCAATTACCTTTATATCTTCTTCATCAAGCTCATAAATTTTATAGATAATTTGATCTATTTCAAGCTGTAATATATAAATCTCATTTTCAAGTTCGTTATACTTATTTATAAATATTTTATAGGCTTCTCTTATCGTTTTACCACCATTATTAAATCCATATACAAGTTCTACTTCATGATAAAAATCTGATACATAATTAAATCCCAATAAATACTCTTTTAGTTCTCTTGCTCTATTTGTTTTACTAATAACTAACCGTTCATTTTGTTTATCAGGAATTTTATACGGCATTTTTTGTAAATCACCAACTTGAAAATGAGGACTCGGATTTAGTTTTTTTAATAAATAATTAGGAAACTTCGAATTAATAAATCCAAGTAAATAGTCATAATTAATTTCTTCTGAAAAAATACAAGAACCTGTTGTATCAAAAATACAACCATTAGCTAATTTTCTTGCACTAAACCTACTTTCACTTGTAATATCACTATATGTTATACCACTCTTAAAATAATAAGTTTCATTTCTTATTACAGATCCTTTAAAAGCTCTAATTTTTTCTCCATTGTTAGCCCAAATTACATAGTCAGTTAAATCATTAGCATACTTAGAAAATCCTCCGCCTTTGGCATAAGGATAATAATCTACCCCTATTTTATCTCTAGGGACTTCCCATTTTTTACGTAAAAATAACTCATTCTTGCCAGTTGCCATTCCTTGTTTTATTCTAGCTGGACTACTTTCATCAACACCCAAATATTTTGACTTGGCAAATACACTTCTTACATTTTCACTAATATCATACAAAAACGGATATGAAAGTATTTTTTTGAATTTACTTTGTTCAACTATAAACTTTTCACAATTACATAATATATCTGAAATAATATCATTTGTTTTTTCTACATTTATTAAATGCTTTGTTAGATTAGCACTTAACATTGGTTGTGATTTTAATCCACCTTTTTCGTAAATTGATATTGCAGAATCAACAGTAGGACCTTCAAAAACACCTCTACCTAAAGTTAAAATAACCTTTATAGCTGTATTGTTAAGTATCATTTCTCTTGTTTTGTCAAAGCTACCAATATACATAAACGTATCAGAGCTAATAAATCCAATGATACCCTTTTTAACAGTAAGCTCAATTGCTCTTTCAATAAAGGCACTAAATAAATTTCTTGAATTTTTAGGATATTCTTTTTTAAGAAAATCAGAAGTTTCACTATCCATTTTTCTTGCATCAACAAAAGGAGGATTCATAACAACTACATTGAATTTATTCTTAAAAAACAGTCTAGCATCTCTTTTAGCAATAATATTTTGTGTAGAAATATACTTACCAATGTCCTCTGCTGTATATTGTCTTTCATTAAGTTCTATTTCAGTATCAAAAAGTGAAAGCTGTAACTCTTCTTCTTTATCGTTTTCCCAACGATAAAGAGAATTTGCCTTCAAAATATTCATATTAAATAAATTGAAATTTTTTATATTAGCATCACTAGCTTTTTTCTTTGCTTTAAGCCATAAATTTAGCGCTGTTACTTGTAATGGTTCTCTTTGAATATCCACCCCAAAAATATTTTTTTCTAAAATAGAATTAATAATAATGTTATCACTCCACTGGGTATGTTCTTTCTTGTATATCTCATAAAACACATCAAAAGAATAAACTAAGAAATTACCAGCTCCGCAGGCAGGATCTAAAAGTTTTATAGTTTCTATCTTTTTATTCTCTTCAAAATATGGCTTTAATGTATTATCAACTATATATTTTACAACCCATCGTGGCGTATAGAATTCCCCAAACTGTGCTTGTTCTTCCTCAAGATTGGTTAGTATTTCGTTATAAACTCCATCTTTATATGAAATATCTTTATTTTTTTTTGCTGATTTTGTTTCTTCAGCTTTGACATCCACCCAATATTGGTATATCCAACCTAAAAAGTCATCTTCAAAATACTCTTCATCCTCAATTTTATTTATAGTGAAAAGAATTTCTTTTAATCCATCGAAATCAGGGTGAACTAAGTTATGCTCATAGTCTTTAAATAACAATGGTACTTCTTTTGCCATTTCCTTGGATAACTCTGAAAACATAAATATAAAATTGTAATATTCAGTGTCCTCTTCTTCATTATCCTTTTGTTCCATAAGTGCAATAGAATCTCGATATTTTTCCGCTAAATCTGTAAATGCAATTGGCGATACACTATTAAAGTCAGGTAATATTTGGTCATAAGCTCCACCATCTAAAAGCCCTTCTAGAACTTTGCTAATAAGTCCCCTTTTCTCCATAGTCTTAAAACAAATAAGTATATGCAAAAAAGTTCTAGCACTATCTTGGATATAAGCAATATACTCTTTTTTATTACCTGCTATATTTTTACCATCGAATAGACTAACTAAGTTATTTTTTATAACTGTATCATATTCACTAAGTGGCTTATCTGCTGTTATGTTGCCACTAATACTAAATCCAAATTTTTCCATTTTACCTGCTATATCTTTTATAATTATTTCTCTTAATTTAGAAACTATAGGCTTTAATGTTGCTCTTGACATATTTTGTACCTCCTACAATTCTAATGTAATCTTTTTACCAGACTCTAAATCTTGTTTTATTTTATTTTTTATATCATTAAACACTATGTCAAGCTCCTCTAGTTTTTCCATACTATCAATGTTGATAATCTTACCATTAGAATAAGACTTGAATTTTTTTGATACACGATTATTTACATGCGGAGTACTTTGTGATACTTCTTTTTGTTTATCTTGAGGTACCTTTGGTTTTTCTTTTACTTGTTTTTCTAACTCATTTTGATCATTAAATAGATGAACTTGCTTAGATGCTGTTGTTTTAGTATGAGTTAATTCATTCATTAACATTTTTAAATCATCTAATGTACCAATATTTCTAACCTTTAGTCCCTCAAAAGCAAAATCATTTAGCTTTACAAATTTGATAAGGTTTATTACTTTACTTTGTTGCTCCTGTGTTATCTTATTCCACTCAGGAAGTGATTTAACATCTGCTACAATAGAATTATATATTTTCTCATACTCTTTGTATTTTTCATTAAATGCAATTTTATATTTCTTTAGTAACTCATCATAGCACTTTATTTCACCTGATATAAACTTCTCTGATATTTCCTTTACTCTACCGTCTTCTAGATTACCAGAATTTTTAAGTAAACTAAAAATACTACAAATAACAGAAATCTTATCCTTGTTGTCTGAAATATAAAGTACTTTTTTAAACTTATATACTATTTCACTATCACATATCTTTTTATTGAAAGTAAGAATAATATCTTCTGAATCAGTTCTTTTTTCAATATCATTTGAAATGACTGATACAACTGATATTTCATCTTTTACAGTTTCAGAAATTATTTCTGAATATATATCAATATCGACATTTACAGTTTTTCTTGTCAGCATTTTAATCTTTTCAGCAACATCTTTTAGTTTAATTGCTACAACCATATTAGAGTCTATGGATTTTATAGTTATAATAGCTTTCCTAATTTCTTCATCTGAAATATTTATTTTGGTAAATTTGCAACTATCAAATATATCCCTTTTTCTTGGAGCAAAAGGGCCATTCTTACTGGTTAGCTCTTGATTATCTTCAGGAATAGAAAACGCTCTACCTTCACGAGCAATCTTTAAATCACTGTTTTTTACAGCAAGGGCTGTAAGTATCTTAATAACATCGAGCTCCCAACCATATTTACCTTTGGAAAATTCATCAACTACACTAGCTCCATCTTTTTCAAATCCACCATCAGGGAAGGACTTTAAAAACTCATTATAGTATCTATTACCTGTATTAACTGCACCGTTGCTGTCAATTAAATCTAAATTTTTTAGATACGCAGCATTCATTTTAAGAGTTGGGCTTAATATTTCCTTACTAATAAAAGTATCTACTTGCTCTCTTAGCATTTTTCCAAAGAACATAGTATATTTCTTTTTCAACATTTTTTCACACTCAGCAGTCATCCTTTGGAGTGCAGGAGTTGAAAAATCTTTGTTTTCTTGACCATTGTAGGAAATAACTGAATACTTAAAGCACTCTTCAATCATTTTATCAATGTCACCATCAACAGCTGTATCTTGTTTAGTTTCAATTTGTATTCTTAATTTTTGATCAATACCAAAATCTGCTTCTCTCTTTAATGCTTCATTCATCTGTAAATAGAACTTAGTCGCTTTATACAAAGAATTTCCATCATATTTTTTATCAGGTATTATAAATAACTTTTCTTTATTATTACTAGCCTCAAAAGCCTGATTTTTAAGCTTTTCTATATCATTTTCAAAAGGAATACATGAATAAATATTAGGAAGTTCATTACTAATATCAGATGTCTTCAAAACAAATGCAATATCTTTTGAAAAATCATTTATTTTTGATTTAATTGGATATTTACCAGCATTAAAAGTAGCTCCAAAAATTTTGTATATTTTCCCATTGATACGATCTCTTATAGAAGATTCAGTTATTGATGATATGCTTTTAATTCTTGTCCATACATCTGATTCTTTTTTTGTAATTGGTTTGTATATTCCACCCTCGTTATTAATGAAATTTTCATTTGTCAATATTTCTAAGTAATCAAGTAATTTATTTTCATTATTAATTATATCTTCATTGTACACAAAAGGTAAAATCATACTAGTTTTTACACCCTCAGGTTTTACTTGTGATAGCAAAACAATAGCTTTTAGTGTTTTAAGTAGCGGTGCTTTATCTACAATTTTATTATTTCCATCAGTTATTGGTGCACCCTCTAAACCATTTATTAAATCGCTATATTCTTCCTCAATACTTCTCTTACTTTTTAATTCTTCATAAATGAGCTCAATATCTACAAAATATCCTAGTTCTTTATCATATACTTCAGGATTCTTAACTATAGATTTAATAGTTTTCATCATATTTCTTGCAGAACCCTTACTCTCATTTTTAAGTAGTTCTTTCATATAAGCAAGTTGAAAAGGATAAAATGGATATGAGGAAACAATATTTGGTGCTTCAATTTTTCCATCTTCAGTATCAGATAAATAAGCACCTGAAAATAAATATTGGAGCTTTGCTATATTAATACTTTTTTCTATTTCTTTTGCTGCTTCATCAGTTTTTGCAAGGTATCTTCTTTTAACTATCCAAACCATTTCTTCAGGATATAGTATTTGTTCCTGCCCAAAACGATGAATCATTCGCTCTGCTGTTACAGTTGATAACAGTTTTGTTTTAGCTTCAAGAGAAGTTACTACAAACCAAATATCATTATTTAAGAGCTCTATTAATCCCTCAAATTTACGAACCTTTTCTCCTGTATCTAAAACATCTAAAATTTCATCTACAAAAATAAGCATTCTTTTTTTACCTGAACTTTTTAATGTTTCTTTTAAAAATTCTGCAACATCCATTGCTGAATACTCTTTATCTTCATCAAAATCAATATCTAACTGTCTTGAAATTTCTTTTGGTAAACAATCTACGATAGTATCTCCTGTTTTTGTTATATGATTAGCAGAAAAAATAAAAGTCAAATAATCACTTGGATTAATATTTCCAATTAATTCTGCAATATCGCTACTAATGACCTTTTCTTGTATTTCCTTAACTACATTTAACTTCTCCATTTTTCCTGTTTCATCTTTATATTCTAGTGATTCCTCAGTAAATAGTGTGTGTATTACTTTTAACAAATGTGATTTACCAGCACCAAAGAAACCTCTTATCCAAACGCCTGGTCCTATTTTATCACGATATTTATCTTGTAAAAATTCACATTTCATTTTTAAATTTGGAAACATCTCTAAATCATCAAAGAAATATGCAACAAAAGATCCTAAAATATCCTCTACATTATGAGTAATAACATATTCATCAATATCAAGTGCAGTTATATCTCTATCAACTGTTGTTACATCATTAAAGACTCTTTTAATATCTCTATCAAAAGCCTCATATACTTTTTTCATTATGTATACCCTCCTTAATAATTTGACTTATAGTCAAATATACAGCTACTAAAATTATCTTGAGATAGCTTTATTGTTCTACCATTTGTGGTATCCGTTTTATAATACTTATATTTATTTGATTCATATTCTTCCTTTTGCCCTACGGTCATCCAGATTACTGGTATTTCTCTTTCTATAATTAAATAATGTTCATACATATACGCTGATAAAAAATGTATTGGGTCAAATCCATTATTATAAAGTTCAGCGTCTTCTATTATTAGAACCTTTTTAGCTTCATTTATCTCAATAAAAGAGATAATATATTTTTCTAAAGCTTGACAAATCTTTCTTTGGAATTTAGGACTCTCATTACCATACTTACTCTCTAATTCAGAAAGTTCATCCCCAACATTAACCCATTCATCGCTTTCAAAAAAGTTGTTTATATTTATAATTTCATTAGATTCAAATTCATCTTTTACTTTATTTTGAGCAACCCCACAAAGCATTGGTGTATCAAAAAACATTAAACGAATTGGTCTTGATGGTGGTCTAGTGATAACCCTATTAACTTCGGCTAATATCTTATTTATAGTTTTCTGCATAATCTAATACCCCCATTTTGTGTTTTGTTATTGTATTTATATCCCCCAGTTTGTTTGTATCTATTAAACCTTTAATTTTTGCTCCCGTTATCAAATATTCTATGTCAAACTCATTTAGTAAAAACCTTTTATATATAGGAGAAGTATACACTTCTTTAGCACTTATGCATTCACCATCAAAGTATAAATATAATGTAAATACAAACCATTCAGGTGTAAGACTAGGTCTTTTTATAGTTATCTTATCTTCACTACTATCTATCCATCCAAAGCTTTCAATATTTTTGTAAAGAGTATTTCTAACCTTTGTCATACTTGATTCTGAAATGCAACCTTTAAGTTTAGATGGTAACATTTCACTATGCTCCTCAAAAACTATTTCAAAGAACCTATCTAAATCCATTTGTGTGAAGACTTTTTGACTAAAATTATTAAAATTCTCATAGATATAGGTTTCCATAAATAATTTTGCCAGTGTTTCATATTCTAAGTAAAACACTAATAAATAATTGTTTTTTTCTTGTGCAGAAATGTTTGAGTTTAAAATTTTAGAAAGTGCTAAAATTCTTTCTTTGTCATTTCTTAAATATCGTGCCTTTATGGCTTCAAAAACACGCTTTGCTGAATTAACTTTTCTATCACCAAATATTTCTCCGCTTTTTATTTTTTCAGATATCTCTAAAAGATCAAATTTATCATCAATGTATTTAAATAGTTCTAAAGTTTCATCAACCCATGCACTAACAGTAGTCCATTTTATTTGTTCCATATCATCACCCATTTTCTAATTAAATAATTACATTATTTCACGTATCTTATAAAGCAGATTTAGTATTTTCATCTGGTAAAATATCCATAATATCACCAATATTACATTCTAAAGATATACAAATACGACTTATGACATCCATACTAACTTGCTTGTCTTTACTCATTTTTGCAAGTGTAGAGGTGCTAATCTCTGCTAAATTAATTAAATCCTTTTTTTTCATTTTTTTATCAATTAATAATTTCCATAATTTATTGTAACTTAGAGCCATTGATTCCCCCCCCTTGTCTATTCTATTAAGTAAAATTATAACATACCTTATTTAAAATTACGATTAAAACTTTGACATATCAAATTAAAAGTTCGATTATTAAATACACAATATATACAATTGTACTAAAAATGAAAAGTATGGGATTTATAAGCGAGCTAGCTGAAATCTTTAAAGATAAGAGAAAAGAATAGCAAATTCAATCATGCTTAATTTTTATATCAATCTATTTCCGCTAAAAAGCACACACCCCTTAATCAAAAATCCATAAGGTTGTGTATATCAAACTTAAATATCTATAACTCTAGGCTCTAAAGCTTAAAACTTTTCACCAAATTTTCTCTCAAAAACACCGAAAGGCCTTGAAATCAAGGTCTTTCTATTAATACCTTTCTATATAACTCCAGAAACCAAATTATATCTCTCAAAAATTTTTTAGGATATATCTTTAGCATGTCTATATCATAAAATATAGCTTTTATATTTCCTTGTTCATATGATTTAGGCCTTTTTAAATTTCCATGTATATTGCTTGTCAAATCAATATCATAAACTAAATTATTCTTATATATATTTTAAAGCTTATAAATCTATTCATACTTAATAAGTAGATATAGACATCTGTAAATTTTATATTTACTTTTTTTAATCATATTATTCTTAACACCTAGACATATTCTCTTATGCGAAAACTCAAGTATGTTTACATCTACCTGATGCCTAAAAAACATTGATGCAGCTTATTACCATTTCAATATAGATTGAGACTAACCGTCTGCTATATTTCACCATATAAATAACCATGTTTCCAGTTCGCAATGTATGTATGGATATAAGCACATCATTAACAACTAAAATAGCATCAAAACTTTTATCATAATACTCCAAAACATCTTCAAACAGTGCTACTCATACACCCTCTCCAACACAATTCCTTCCTTAAATCCTCCACGTTCCTCCTTCTTTTCTAGTCTCTTCTTCATCAAATCCTCTTCACTATACCCCAAATTCTCAGCCAATCCAAAAAGCACTTCCATAACATCAGCCAATTCTTCTAAATTTTTATCCTCTAAAAACTCCTTAACTTCTTCTTGTAGTTTTGCTTCCAATAGTTTGTAATGTTCTTCTTTGTCTGCTTTCCTGACATCAAATTTCTTACCTGCAGCTTCTATTACCTGTGGTATTTTATCACGAACTAATTTATTATAAGTCTTCATTATATTAACCTTCCTTTACTCAATTCTTACTTTTGCTTATTTTGCAATCTATTTTTATAATACTCTCTTGTTCTAAAATCTACTGCATCTTTAAAATGTCTCACAAAAGCTTCATTTGCTTTAAATTCCTTCAAATTTTCATTTAAACAGTAATCTTCTTTACCAAAATAAAAGAATTCATTTTCAGTTTTAGCCAAAAACTTCAATGGATTATCCTTTGCCAGCTTATACCACTGCTTTTTATCCCAGTTCTTAAAACCTTTTGTAGATTTTTGATTTAGCAAATCTACTGCATTTGATCCTTTTGCATAGAAGTTTTTAAAACTATTATAAATATCTTCTTCATCTATACTTAATTTTAAGTTTCCATCATTATAAAAAGCTAAAAATACAGGCATCTTATAGGTTTTAGACATAGATGTTCTTTCTATCATATTTATAAATTCTTCTGCCTTTGTTCCCATAAGCTCAGCCTCATTTTGCTGAAGTTCCTCAATATCCTTTAAAAAACCTAAGTAATTTCTAAAAGGATTTTTATCTGATGCATTTTTTATTCTATTATATATATCATTTTCAATATAAGTTATAAATTCCACTCTTGTAGGTCTGTGACCTAAGTCTTCTTTTATCCTGTAAAATTCCTCTTTTATTATATCCTGAAGCTTTTTACCCTGCTGTTCCATTTTCTTAAATATGTCCACAAGCCTAAAATCAAAATCTACAAAACAGTCTTCTGGATATTCTTCTTCATTTGGTATAGCTCTTGAATCTCCAGACTTCTTTGGTTCACCAGTAAGAAATAAAGGTACAAGATTTGCCTTTTTATAGTTGCCTATAAAATCTAATACATTTAAATAATTCTTTCCCTTATACTTACGAAGACCCCTTCCAAGCTGCTGCAAAAATACTGTTGGTGACTGTGTAGGTCTTAAGAACATGACAAGATCTATTGAAGGTATATCCAAGCCTTCATTAAACATATCCACTGAAAATATTACCTTTATTTCACCTTTGCCAAGCTTATTTACTGCTTCATTTCTATCTACACTGCAGTCAGAGCTTCCTTCGCTTACTACTGCACAAGCTTTTATACCTTTACTACAAAAGTATTCTGCCATAAATTCTGCATGCTTTCTTGATGAACAAAATCCTAAAGCTCTTTCACTTTTGTATTTACTATAATGTCCAATTATTAAATCCGCTCTTTTATTTATCATTAAAGCTTTTTCCAGCTGATTATTATCATATTTACCATTTTTATAATCTATGGTTTCATAATTTACAAGTTCATCATATATTCCGTAATATCTAAAAGGTACAAGCCATCCTTTATTAATTGCAGATTTTAACCTAACTTCATAAGCTACATTGTTATCACATAATGCAAATACATCTTTGTTGTCCAATCTTTCTGGAGTAGCTGTTAAACCTAACATAAATTTAGGCTGAAAATAATCAATTATATTTTTATAATTTCCTGCAGCTGCGTGATGAAATTCATCTATTACAATATAATCAAAAGCATCTTTAGCAAAATACTTAGCATTTAAATATTCAGACTTTCCAAGAGTTTGAACTGTTGCAAATATAAAATCGCTGGTATTGTCTTTATTATTACTATAAAAAAAGCCTATAGACTTATCCGGCCTTACATTCTTAAAAGATACTGCTGCTTGATTTATTATTTCTTCTCTATGAGCTACAAATAAAATTCTATTATAAGCCTTTGAATCAAAAGCAGCTAAATACGTTTTTCCTATACCTGTAGCTGCTACTACCAAACCTTTATCATAGCCCTCTTCTCTTCTTTTCTTTAATTCATATAAAGCTTCTATTTGTGCTCCCCTTGGTTCATAAAGCTCAATCAGATTATTGTCCTTCTTTAAAGAAACATTTTCATTATTATCTATATGTTTGTATACCTTAGGTCTTACCCAACTTTCTGAATACTTTCTCATTTCTTCTTCATCTATTATTGTAGAATGATTTAAAAATAAGTCCTCGAAAGTACTTTTGAAGCTATTAAAATCATCACTATTCTTATTTTTATTTAATCTATAATTCCATTCAATTCCACTGGTTAATGCTGATTTTGATATATTGGAGGAACCTACATATAAATCTCCATCATTTTCATACTCAAAAATGTATGCCTTTGGGTGAAATGATTTATTTGGTATATTGTAAAACCTCAAATCAACCTTATCTCCCATTATATCCTTTAACATATACAAAGCTTGTGGTTGAGTTATATTTAGGTAGTTTCCTGTAAGTATTCTTATAGGTATGTTTTTATTTACTACTTCCTTAAGTTCTTCTTTTAAAAGCTTTACTCCTGACTCCATTAAAAATGCCACTATTATATCAATGCTTACAGCTTTCTTAAAAGATTCTTTAATCCTCGGCAGCAAATAATTAGTATCACCAGTAATACAGTTTGGATTTTCTATTTCTTTTGCCACTATTGAATCTACAATAGTGCATTCCCCACTACTCTTTATCTCTAGATTTTCTATCATTTTTTCACCTCTTATAAGGTAGAATATTTTCTAAATAATGCTCCTAAAATTAAAGCCCTATGTCCATATTATAATTTATTTTTATCTTTCTATCAAAAACAAATCATTATTTTTTAATTCTATCCTTAAAGTATCCCAGTTTCAATCAACCCCATCTTAATAGCCATATACCTTACTAGTCCAAATAAAGTCTCCCTATTATCCCTATTTAAAACGCCTACTTTTGCTTCCTTTGAGTTTATATCAAAATGAACATCATGGCTTATATGTCTGGCACATAAAATAACAACATCACATTTTTCAAATTTGGTTTTTAAGCGCTCTGAGCTTTCTTCAAAAGGGTCATGCCAATACACTTCGCATCCGAAGTTTCTTAGCATCTCCCTATATGGCATCTTATTGCGAGAACCTACTATTAAAATCTTCAAACCTGATAAATTAATCCTTCTAATTACTTCCAGCATCTCTTTTTCTTTCTTTTTATGTTCCTCCTGTTTTTCCACATTTAATGATTTTATTTCTTTTTTTGCTGTGCCAACTTCTGAATCTTGTTTATCTTGATCAGTATAGTATATCTCCAAAATGGCAGCCGTGCCATTTTCTATACTCGCTTTTCCTGGACAGAGGTTATACATTGTGTCTACAGCACCTTCAATGGGATATAGCTTTCCACAAGTTGTCTTAAAACAATATTTATCATTATCCATGACTACAAACCCATAGACAATGTTAGCTGTATTCTCTTCCTCATTTTCAGTTAAACTCTCTAGTTCTCTCCATAATTCTGTATTCTCACTATCAGCTAAGCTCTTTAATCCCTCTTCCAGCTTTACATACTCACTATACAAATCTGGTAAATCACTATACTCTTTTAAATTCTTTATACTTATGTTTTTTCTAAGTTCATAAATAAAATTACCTGCATGAAACTTGGCAACTTCCTCTAAAAACTCCACAGCTTGTCCTAACTCAGAGCATTTTTTCTTAAAACTTAGTAATTCTAATGATACTCCTTTAAGCTGGTTATTTAACTTCTCACTTTTTCTTATTTCATCTTCATAAAATACTTTTGAATTACCAATTCTACTTAAAAGTTCTTTATTATTTTTTAGAAGCTTTTGATTTTCCTGCCTAAGCTTTGAATTATTTGAGGATAATACAGAAAAACTTTTCTCCATACTTTTAAATTCCTCTAACTTTCTATTGGCCTCCAAAACCTTACCATTTATCAATTCTATTTGATCATTATTCAACACTATACTATTTTCCAATTCTTTAATCTTCATATCCTTATTTCTATTGTCCGCAGAAAGCATATAGTTTTTTCTTTTCAAGTCAGTTATCTTAACCTTTGCTTCTTTTAAATTCTTCTCCACATTTGCATACTTCTTACAATATCGTTTCATATCATTAATGAGGATTTTTATAATTTCTGCTGGATCTGGTTTCGTCATCTCCGGCGTTTCCATACAAGTACACTCTTCCTTATCTATACAGCTTTCTCTAACTTCTTTTTCTAATTCTTTAAATTGGCTTAGCAAATTCATCTTTTTTAATGATGCATTTGCTGCATCGTTACAATAAGCTCTATATAAGACCTGCACGTTCATCATAAAAATCATTCACCCTTCTTTACATATAATCTTACTTAGCACCTCCAGTAATTAATTTTATTCTACCATCCTTTGTGGACTCATTTATGTCACAATACATTTCATACAAAAATAAAAACACCTTATGAAACATAAAGTGCTTATAATTTACTTATATAAGTTTTTCATATTATTTATTTCTTCTGTAATTAAATCTCTTAATTTTTTAGGTTCTAAAACTTCTGCATTTATGCCCATACCAAGAACCCAGCTTTTTATGTCCTCCATTCCCGAAGTTACTGCTTCAAATATAATTGAGTTATCCTCATTATAGGATATTTTTTGATCCTTAATCCATATTCTTTCTGCTATTTTAATTGACATTGGATAATTTATTTTAATTTTTAGTTTAAATTCATCATCATCACACATTATGCCAATACCACTTTTTATGTAATTATTTAAATTAAAAGTTTTTAGCCTTTCAAATTTTTCTTGTAAAATCTCATATTCTTTTATTCTTGATATCTTAAACTCTCTTATTTCGTTTCTCAAATCACAATATCCTATAAAATACCAAGAACCATTATATCTGAATACAGAATAAGGACTTACTATCCTTTCTTTTACACCTGATCCTAGAGAAAAATAGCTCATTCTAATTTTATTTTTTGTAACTATAGATGTTTGAATATCTAAATATTTTTTTCTTTCTGATTTCAAATCTACATTAGGCTTTGAACTTATGATCATAGTTGTAGGTTTGTCCAATTCTTTTTCTTCTATAGCAGCTGCTATTTTATCTAATGCACTATTATATTCTTTCATAAATATAAAACCATTGTCCTTAAGCTCATTTTCAGCCATTACTAAAGCTTTATATTCTTCTTTATCTACTCCAAAACTTAAAAGTGAAGCATCATTTCCAATAAAATATCCTCCATTTATGCCTGATGTAGAACTTAAGTAAATTCCAGCTTGTTCTAAATCATCCTTATACTTTCGAATCATTCTTTCGTTTATTTCTAATTCTTGAGCTAGATCTCTAATCTTCATTTTTCCTCTGCATTTAAGAAGAATAACCATTTTCAGTATATTAGCCAATTTACTCATTAGTAAACCTCCATTTAAAGTATACTAAATAATAATATTATATGATTATTCTTAATATATTCTACATTTCTTGACAAAATCCTCTACTTAACCTTTTTAGAACACTCCTTATTAGTAACTACAATAAGTCAAATAATAGACCTCTCTGATTTCAAAATTCTTATATTTCATTGTCATCTTTAATTATTATTCAACCATTAATTATCAATTACCTTAGCTTTCGGCTTGGTGAAGTTAAGATAATTAGATGTTAATATTTTTCCTTTTACTCCTCTTTCCTAAAGTTCTTTAAAACTATCTAACAAAAGCTGAAGACCACTAAAATTGATAAAGGCAACACTAAAATAAAACTTTTCACATTCACTTAAAGACCTTTTTAATTCATTTAAAAGATTGCCAGCTTCAGAGTTAACTATTAATTTATTATTTATAAGAAATTCCTTATTCTCTATTTCTTTAGGCTCAAGGTAAGGTATTTCTATTTGTTTTTCCTGCATAATATCCATTTTGTTAACTGTTGAATCCATAAGTTCCCCCATATTGTAATTTATTAAAAATTATATAATCTGAATGCATATTCCTTTCGAATTTAATTCCATAAAAACTTCTTCTGTAATATCTGATAACTTCACTTGCTTTAGGTTCTTCACATTATATATATCATTTTTTCCACCAAAAGTAATTGACCATAGCTCGACCTGCTGTGTCTTTACTATATTTTGATTTAAATAATCCATAAGTTGTTTTGTACATTTTTCTGTGAAATCGTATCTTAACCAATACACATATTTCTTTTTTATATGATATTCTAAATTATATGGTGGTTTATCACATGAAGAAACTGCTAAACCTTGCATGTCTTCTCCCTTTTCACAGTAAAGTACCTTTGTATTTTCATCAAGTTTATCTAGAGGTACAGGAGTTCTAGCTTGTGGATTTATTTTTTTTAATTCTTTTACTGTTATTCTTTTTACGTTTGTTAAATCAACCTCCGGCATTTGATTGTCTGAAGCTATAAAACTAAATGTACTCATATACTATTCCTCATACACTTTCTCAAGCACAATTCCATTCTTAAATCCCCCACGTTCTTCTTTCTTTTCCAGCCTTTTCTTCACCAAATCATCTTCACTATACCCTAAATTCTCAGCCAATCCAAAAAGCACTTCCATAACATCCGCTAATTCTTCTAAATTCTTATCTTCTAAAAACTCCTTAACTTCTTCTTGAAGTTTTGCTTCCAATAGTTTGTACTGTTCTTCTTTATCCGCCTTCCTAACATCAAATTTCTTCCCTGCAGCTTCTATTACCTGTGGTATTTTATCACGAACTAATTTATTATAAGTCTTCATTATATTAACCTTCCTTTGCTCATTGTCACTTTTTCTTATTTTCTTTAATTCATATAAAGCTTCTATTTGTGATCCCCTTGGTTCATAAAACTCAATTAGATTATTGTCCTTTTTTAAAGAAACATTTTCATTTTTATATATTTATATGTACATATTATAACTTTTTCTTACTTTTTTATCAAAAATAGATTACATAATATAAGCATTTTATTCAAACTTTGTAATGAAATTCTACAAAATATAATTCTACTATTTAACATTTTAACTATCTATTTTTCTCCCCAATCCTGAATGTTTCCTCCTTTAAAGTAATATAAATATACTGTATTAATTAAATGGAGACATTATGGGAAAAGTTATAAGTTTTATTAATTTGAAGGGTGGTGTGGGTAAAACCACAACTGCAGTTGCAATAGCTGAATTTCTTACTTATGAATTTAATCAAAAGGTACTGGTAGTAGATTTAGATCCTCAAACCAATGCCACTATCTTGCTTATTGATCAAGATACTTGGAAGAAGGCAAATGAAAATAATAAAACTATTCACCAAATGTTTTTTGATGAACTAAATGGGACTAGGGCTTTTAATATTGAAGAAGCTATAATAAAAAGGACTTCTAATATTAAAGGTGGTAACAATAATCTGCATCTACTTCCATCAAGTATCAATTTGATTGATTTAAGTGACAGATTATCAGAACTTGATAAAAATCATGAGATAAATAATAATTCAATACCTATATTATCAAAGTACTTAACACAAAATTTAATAAATAGATATGATTATGTATTAATTGATTGTCCTCCAAATTTAGGTCTTATCACTTTAAACGGTATTTATGTCAGTGATCATTATGTAATTCCAGTGGTTCCTGATATTTTATCTACCTATGGTATACCTCAAATGCTCAATAAAATAGAATCTTCAAAGAGAAAGCTTAAAAGGCTAAATCCTTCCTATGATTTATCAGAATTAGGATTAATCATTAATAAAATGGTAAAAAAAAGCAGCATGCATAAACGTACTCTTGAGGATTTACGCTCTAGACAAGCTAAGCCTAGAAAAGATTCTAGTTATGTTCCTAAACTTTTTGAATCAATAATATACCAAAGAGATGCTTCCTCAAACATAGCTGATTTTTGCCAAACAATCAACACAGTTAAAAAGAAATATGGAGACAACTTTAACGACTACAAAAATTTAACTATAGAATTTATGAGTAGAAGTAATTTGTAAAGGAAGGATTTATATGAAAATCACTAAAAAAGATCATATTATTAAGTTTTTCAAGGATGGCCTTGATGTAGATAATATAATAGAAAAAGGTTTTAATAAAAAATATGTTAAACAAGTTATAAGAAACTTTAAAGCATCAAATTTTGATTCTCCATCTAATAAAAAGACTAATATAGATGATATAAAGCAATTAGCAGAAATACTTGAAGGTCTGCAAAACAAATGTGATAAGTTGAATATCAATGTTAATATTTCAATTAGTGTAAATAGCTGTAATCCTGATTCAATTAGTAATAACATACCTTTATTAAATCCAGTAACTGCATTTAGAGATATAGGCGAAGCTAAACTAAGAAAACAGCTAAAATTATTTAAATTGGAACAGCTAATAAATATAGTTAAAGTATACACTCCTGATTTAAATGGAAGGATATACAGGCAAAAAGATATTAATGTAGTCATAGAATATATAGTTGAAAGAGCCTCCAAGCTTTCAAAAATGGGACAGGTGTTTAGAAGTACAAATACACCTGAATGATAAGATAATGTGCTAAATTGTCATCATAAAACATCCTTAGATTTACATAAATCTAAGGATGTCACTTTTTTCTTTTTTCATAAATTTATAGATGGCTATAAATAACTTTATTAACTTATAACCTACTTCAATACTATCTTCTCATGCTTTCCTGTTTCCAAATTTACAACCCATCCTCTTGCTTCTACTTCACTGCAGGCACTATTAAAAACAAGAGTTTTATGCAGCTTTTTAAAACCAAAGCTATCATGCACATGACCACATAAAAAATATAAAGGTTTTTTATCTTTTATCATAGCTCTCACAGCTGTGCTTCCATAATATTTACCATTATCAGCTTTATCCAGGCATTTATATGGAGGAATATGTGATATAATAATACTTTTGTTGTTTATATTAAGCTTAGCTAACCTGTATGTCATATCTTCTTCATTACCTTCACGCCTTGTCCCATACATGAAGAAATTAGTATATTCTATTGTCACAAAATTGTTAAAAACCTCTGAGCTGCAGTAAGGTAAATAATTTTCATCTGTCTTATCAACATTAAAAACATCATGATTACCTTGTATGAATATAATCTTTCTATTGAGTTTAGTTAAAATATACATGACCTTTTTATAATCACTATACTGTTTATTTTCAAGCTCCTCAAAAAAATCACAGGAGTAATCCTTTGCTATATCTCCACATAAGATTATAAGTTCTATATCATGCCTGTTTTTAATAAAATCAGCTATTTTGCTAAGTATATCAAATCTTCCATGTATATCGCTGGTTACAAATGCTTTCATAACTTTTTAAACTACTCCCTTATTAGCCGCTCCCATAATACCCGCAGGCATCTCTTCCTTCAATCTCCACACAAAGCTAATAGGCATGCTTCCTCTGTGGCTCACATACTCTGCCTCTCCCAGATAAATATAAGGTGCAGCTAAACCATCCTTCTTCTTATTTTCTCTAACAAATAAAACTATTTTATTACCTGTTTTGAAATGATTAATATACCTTTGTCCTGTTTCACTTTCTAAACTGGTTCTACTTTGACTTTGCCAATGGAACAACCTCTCATTCATGGCGTAGTCCTCATAAAGAGTGGAGGGAGAATAATCCTTTTCTGATTTATTTAAGGTTATAAAAAATGCATCTACTTTCATTTCTCTAAAATACTTTACTCCTTCTCTAAAGGATGGCTTTTTATTTTCATTAAAATATCCAAAGGCAGCCATAATCTGATCTATAGAATAATTGCAATGTAAATCTAATGGAACAGTACCTCCTAAATCCACAGTTTTATCTATAAAATCAATATGTAAGTAATTATAATTAAGAATTTCTACAGCTTCTTCTATTAATTCCTTATTATTAGAACAAAGGTTATATAAAGCCTGCTCAAAGGATTCATAACCTATTTTTTCTGGAGGTTCCATATAAAAGCTGTAATATAACATTCCAAGCATATGTTTTTCTTTTTCATCTAAATTGATAGTGTCAAATTTAGATTTTAAAGTTAACACTTTTATCATAAACTCTATAAGTTTTCTTGAATTAATATGAAATAGGTTTTTCATTTTCTTTGTAAGAAGTACTTCATCCTTGTTTACATAGTCATCTATTAATCCTGCTTCAACCTTCATTCTGGAAAAACTTCTGTCTCCATTTTTGCCATAAACATCAACTAAACTGTAATTATAATAATCTAAAAAGTTTTCAAGTGTTGGCTTTTTGTAAGAGTCACCTTCAAAGTATTTCAATTTACTTATAAGGCTTGCTTTTGTCAATTTAGCTCCCTTTATATTTCTTAATATATACTCTTTAGCTTGTTTTTCTAAATGTATATAGCAGCCTTTAGGTAAATTTAAAAATCCATTGTTTATACTATATTCTACTGAATGTTTTGATTTACCAATGAGTGCTTTAAATTTTTGCTCAAAATCATAGTTTTTATGAGCCTGACCTACAAAGTCCAGTACTGTTAAACATTCTTTTCCTTCACATAATCTAAGACCTCTTCCAAGCTGCTGCAAAAATACTGTTAAGCTTTCCGTTGGCCTTAAAAACAGCACTGTATTTACTTCTGGTATGTCTACACCTTCATTATATAAATCTACTGTAAATATAAACTTCACTTCACCTGATATAAGTCTTCTTTTAGCATTATTTCTTTCTTCACTGCTGCTTTCTCCAAGTACTGCTATAGAAGGAATACATCTTCTGTTAAATCTATCTGCCATATATTTAGCATGTTCTACACTTACACAAAAGCCTAGTCCCACAACCTCATCAATATCTGTAACATATTTATACAAACTGCTTATTATTCCACTTACTCTAATATCATTACTGGTATATACATTTTCAAGCTCATTTTTATCATATCCGCCTCTAGTCCATTTAAGCTTAGATAAATCCACACTATCTGATACTGCAAAGTATTGAAATGGGCTCAAAAGCTTTTTGTCTATGGCTTCTGATAACCTCATTTCTGCTGCTATTCTATCATCAAAGCGTTCCAGTACATTTTTGCCATCCATTCTCTCTGGAGTAGCTGTTAATCCTAAAAGTATCTTTGGATCATAATAATCTAAAAGTTTTTTATAGGAAGGTGCTTCTGCATGATGAAACTCATCTACAATTATAAAATCATAAAAATCAGAAGTAGTCTTTTCATAAAGCCTTGAAGAATTAAAGCTTTGTATACTCATAAACAGGTAATCCAAAGACTCTGGTATATTTCCACCTACATATAAATCACCAAAATTATTATCCTTTAATATAGCTCTGAAGGTGTCTCTACTCTGCTTTAATATTTCTTCTCTGTGAGCTATAAATAAAAGCCTATTTTTCTCTTTTCTATTTTCTTTTACAAAGTCCTTATAATCAAAGGCTGCTATAACTGTTTTTCCAACTCCTGTAGCTGCTACTATAAGGTTTTTACATCTTCCATATAGTGTTCTTTCAGCCTTAAGTTTTTCTAATATTTCCTTTTGATAATAGTAGGGATGTATATCTAAACTAAATATAGTATTATCATTACTATCAGTTTTACTTTCCTTTTTTAAAGAAGTTATAAGCCTTTTTTTATCCCCTTCAAGTTCTCCATTAAAACTATTAAACTCATCATCATTCCAGTAGCTTTCAAATGTTGCCTGAAACTTTTTAATAATATCAAAGGAATCTTTTTCCGTAACTTTTATATTCCACTCAAGTCCAGAGGTTAGTGCTGCATTAGATAAATTGGAAGATCCTATATAAGCTGTAGTAAAGCCTGTTTCCCTTTTAAAAAGATAAGCCTTTGCATGAAGCCTTGTTCTATCAGTATCATAGGATATTTTTATTTCAGTGTTTTTAAGCTTACTAAGTTCTTCAATAGCTTTATAATCAGTAGCTCCCATATAAGAAGTAGTAATAATCCTAAGCTTATGATCTTCTCCTTCTGTAAACTCTTTAAGCTCTTCAATTATGCACCTTAAACCACTCCATTTAATAAAGGACACCAACATATCAATAGAATCACAGCACAATATTTCTTTTTTTATTTCACTCATCATGTCTGGCTCCTGCTTCGAACCAGTGAAAAGTGAGCTTTGAGAAATTGGAGTTACTGGTCTTACTGCCTTATTTTCCTTAACAGCTTTAATGCTATTTATTTTTGAATACAAAGCCGTAAGCATTTCCCCTTCTTCATCAATTTTTAACCCAGTAATGTTTTTTTCATGGGCTAATTTGCTTAAACTTTTTATAAGCTCATTGCAAGCCTTTATTTGTGAAATCAAAGCTTCCTTATCATTCTTTTTATTACTTTCCCTTATAAATCTTAAACACTTTTTAACTACAGAAGATATGTAACTTGTGAGTATAGTTTTAGCTTCTTCTACATCTATAGTTTCTTTTTCAAGAACATATTTATCTAAATCTAATTCTTTTATCTTATTTTTAAGATCTTCATATATTACCTGCTCATAGACCCCATCCTTTATCATAGTTGACACTCCCCTGCTACTTTCCAATTTACATTGATATGTGCATATTATAACTTATTCTTACCTTTTTATCAAAAATAAGGTATATATTGATACTTACTCCTTAAAGAGTTTTAAATTTTGTATGATAAGTAGTTTTATGATATAATTACCTATTGTCGTTAAACAATGACTAAATAAAAAATGTAAAGTGAGATTATTAAAATGAGAAATGAAAAATTAGAAAGAACAATAATCAAAATAGATAATGAAATTGCTGCTATGAATATAGCTAAAAAGTACTTATCAAATGTAGAAGAAATAAATGAAGTAAAGGAAACTTTAAATAACAAAAGGCAATTATTAGCCAATGAAATATATGCCGAGGATCATAGTTCTTATTCAGAATGCCGAGAAGTCATAGAAGGAATGTTAGATAAAGAATTAGAAAAAGAAGAACAAGTTGAATTGCTTGAAACGATAAAAGACAAATTTGGAAGAAAATCACCAAATGTAAGCAAAGTAAGTAATGGACTTAATGCTTGGTTGAAAGAACTTAATATTGAATATAGTTGGATTAATAATGAAGAAACTGGTTGGGATAAATTGATTATAACTGGATTTGGATTATATAAGCAGAAATAAACAGAGTTCTTGGTTTCAGGTGGAGTTTTTTTCTCCATCTGAAACTTAGAAATCGTTATCCATAGACGTAGCAGCCGTAATCCCCCCACTTTATAAGAAAAGCAGATATCCCAAATCTTTGATTTGGTGATAGTCGCTTTCGCTGTGTGCGATGGGGGGATTACGGCTGCTACGCCATCGGATAAAATTGGCAAACTGAGTTGCAACTGCTACTTTGCCTCAGAAATCATTACTTCCTTCCCCTTAAACACAATGGCAAGCTTTATTACATCTTTAACCCCACAATTTATAAGCTCCTCATCATATTTCATTTTATCTATTTGCTTTAATGCTTCCACTTTTCCCTGTTCTATTGTTTCCTTTGACAACACATTTATTTTCTTAAATTCAATAATAATTCCTGGCTTTGAGATATCCTTTGGAATTATCATTACATCGTACCTTCCAAAGCCGCTTTCCTTATTTGATTTCACTTCATGAGTATTTGAAATGGACACAAGCATTCCAAGTACAAAGGCGTGGTATACTTTTTCTGGCTCTTTTCCTGATATGTCAAAGTAACTCAAATTATTCATTACAAATTCCTGAAAAGCATAGCCAAAGTTTTCTATATCACCAGTGACTAAATTACTTAACATTTCCTCATACTTTTGATTAGTCATAGCTTCCTGAAACCATTTTACTATTAAATTTTCATAAAATATATGAACTTCTTCATTTGGGATTTGGAGTTCACAATTTAATCTTCCTCTTATAAGTTCTGTCTTTACAGCCTTCAAATATCCGCTCAAAAGTAAAAAACTCCATATATTTTGGTTGGAATCTTCAACCTCTGCCATGACTATAGTATCATCAATCACCTTATTTATGGATTTTCCTTCAATAAGATATTCCAAATCTAATTTTATTTCTTTATCCCCTTTTAATAGAAGCCTTTTTATAAGATCATTGCTGCTGCTATTAATCCAGTAAGGCATAAATCCATCTCTTATATTTTTTAAATAATTTAACACTGACCATGGATTGTACATTACTTCTCCAGCAAAAACATAGCCATTATACCATTTCTTTATGTTTTTCATATCTTCCACTGCATTATAATAATTAGCTAGTTCTTCAACTTCTTTTTCTGTAAATCCAAATTTATCATTAAAATTATATCTTAAAATAGTATTTACTTCTAAATTGTTTAAACCTGAAAAAATACTTTCCTTTGCCACTCTAAGGATACCTGTTATTAATGACTTTTCAATGTATGGATTATCTTTTAATGCAGCTGTTAGTAAATTTCTTATTAGAACTATCATTTCATTGTAGTATCCTCTAAGATATCCTTCTTGTATTGGCACATCATATTCATCTATAAAGAGCATCACTTTTCTTCCATAATGCTTATTCATATACCCCATAAGAGAGCTTATTGCCTCTGATACACTTCCTATGGAAGCTTTTCTTGAAATTATTTCTTTAAAATCATTTTTATCAAATTCAGTTAACTTATCACTATCAAGTAAATATTCATGCTCTTTATATAAATTTGATAATAGAACTTTTATTCCATCCTCAAAATTTTCAAAGGATATATGTTTTTGATTTTTAAAAGTAATGAAGATAACAGGATATTCTCCCTGAAGCTTCATTATTTCCTTTTCCTTTTCTATTTTTAAGCCTTTAAATAAATCTTTAGTTTCTTCTTTAGTTCTTATATCAAAAAAATATTTAAGCATACTTAAATTTAATGTCTTTCCGAACCTTCTAGGCCTTGGTGTTAATATTATTTTCGCACCATTTTCTATAAATTCCTTTATCAATAAACTTTTATCTACAAAGTAATTATTTCCTTCTATTAATTCTTTAAAATCTGATGTTCCTACTTGTATTTTCTTCATTAATGCACCTTCCTTCTTTATAAGGGGGTTTTTATTTTCCCATAATGATTTTCTTAATTGTATTATAGCCTATAAATTAATTATTTAAAATTATCAAGTGATTCTTAGACTCAGATGGAGTTTGCTTATGAGGAATACCTCTTACCTGAGCAAAAGCTCGTAAAATACCATTTAGGCATTTTACCCATCTGAGTCTTAGAAGAACTTATCCAGGGGCGTGTCAGCCGTTATCCCCCCACTTTATAAGAAGATGGGGAGATTACGGCTGGTAGCCATCGTATAAAAAAATTTTCCTAATATCCCTTATTTTTAAGTTCTGATACGATTTCCACATATTTTTCTATTACATCGAATCCCTTATAATCTTCTCTTCTTAAATCTATAATGTCTCCATGAGAGATTCCACGCCTTCCTTTATTTCTAAATATTCCTTTAAATTCGCCCCATTTTGCAGAATCAATTGCTACTAGGCCATCATTTTCACCTTCTGTAAGCTTTACAAAAATATAAGGTATTGCTACTACATAATCGCTGAAGATATTCTTCACTACTGATGTATAACTTTGATAATATACTTGCTCTACATCCTTTACCTCTTCATTAAATTTTTTGCTATGATAAGTTGAGAACTGTCTGCTTGCAGTGTAAAAATCAGGATTCTTATCACCTAAAAGCTTGTAGTGTTTATCAAAAAATCTAGCAACAGCTTTGTAGATTTTATCAGGAATTTTACAGGCAATATCAACAAACTTACAACCTCTATGTGGTGATGATATCATAGTTAGAGATGCTACATAGTCCCCCATCTCTAATTTACTAATCATATAACGTGCATCCAGTCCGCCTTTTGAATGTGCAATAATATTCACCTTTTCACAGCCTGTTTCTTTCAATATATCAAGGATTTTATCTTTAATGTCCTTTGCATTGTACTCAACTGTTCCCCAAGCTTCTTGATTACCATAATAGACCGTTGCTCCATTCCGAATCAATTCTTTAGGTATCCTTCCCCAGTAATTAAGGTATTTTAAATCTCTGAATCCAACACCATGAACTAATACTAGAGGATATTTTGTTTTACAAACTGCTGAATCAACCCGTGCTTCATGATTAATTACTTTATAGCACTCATGATCGTATTCCATTGCTGCAATATGACAAGCATATAACATTATAAAAATATTTATAATAGGAATGAAACTCCAAAATCCTACTATAAGTCTTTTCACAATATTTAATCTCCTTGAAGTACACAAAATTCGGAGCATTCCATTTACAAGTAAAGTAATAATAGTTAATACAACAATAATACTATCTATAATTACAACTTTTTTAGGAATTCCAAAGTTTTGTATTGTAGCACGTGATGTTAAATATATTACCGTTTGAATAAGAGCTGTATATAATCCATATAAAACAATACGTCTTCCACCTAACATCACCCTTAGTCTTAAATTTACAATTTGCTTTTTTGTATTTGGAGCTATGTTTACTTTCATCCAAAGATAAGAGATGAAAACAATCATCGCCGTTAAAATAATCCATTTACATATAAAATTATCTTGTCCAATTTTAGTACGCTCACTAAAAAAATGCCCTAATAAAACAATATGAGGAGCAAAAATAAAAAATATATACATGAAGCTTTTATGTAATACATTTAATTTTTTAGTAATATCTAAACCTATGATACAAATTACTATTAGCGTTAATACAAAAGTTATTATAGAAGTTATCATAATTATCCATCTCCTTAGCTGTCATTTTTAATCACTACCAAATTTACTCCTTCAAAATTCCTAAATTAATACCTAAAATAGTAGTATACATATAAAAATTGTATAGCAATTTTGCATAAATTGCTATACAATTTTTACCATTTACAATTTAAATATATTTATTCAACACACCTAGCATATGAATATTCAAGGCAAGCATTAAAAATTGATATTTGGGGGTAGTACCCGTAAATCTGTCACCAGAGGCAAAGTAGCTATCAAATGATTGATAACCGTAGCTTTAAGATGTAAGCAGTATTGAACAATGAAAAAATAGTTGACAAACATCTTCTATAAGTATATTCTACAATTGTAGAATATACTTATAGAAGAGGAGATGTTTTTATTGACAATTAAAAAAATTCCTGAGTCGGAATTAGATATTATGAAAGTTATATGGATGAGCACACTTCCAGTATCGTCTAAACAAATAGTTAAAGTTATGGAAGAAAAGAAAGGCTGGAAAAATACAACTGTTCTAACATTACTTTCACGTCTTGTAAAGAAAAAATTTATAAATTCAAAAAATGAAAAAAGAATAAATTATTATACTCCTATTATAACGGAACGTGAATACTTGGGATTTGAAACGAAAAAATTTTTTCAAAAGTTTCACAGCAATTCATTAAAAAGCTTTATTAATACACTCCATGAAAATAATGATATTACTGATGATGATTTAGATAAATTAGATAAATGGATTAAAAATAGGTGATAATTATGATAGAAACTTTTATTAAAGATCTATTACGTACATCTTTAATAGGCAGCATATGTATTATCATTATTATAATTCTTCAAAAAACTTTATTTAAAAGATATACACATAAATTTCGTTATTATATATGGTTAACTGTAGTAATAAAAATGCTTCTACCTTTTATAATTCCAGTTTGTATGTATCAAAAAATATATGAGTATTTATTATATAAACCCTATAGTATTAAAGCAACAATTAATAGTGTTGGTTCAATAAATAATAATATAAATACAAAAATCAATGTTATATATAGTAGTGTTATAAATTATTCTAAAATATTATTTTATTTATGGTTAATTTTTGTAGTAATATTCTCAATATATAATATCTTTTCTTATATTAATCTTAAATATAAAATTAAACAGTTTATGTATGATATATCTGATGATGGAATAAATTATATATATTTAAATTTGTTAAAAGAAATGAATATAAAGAAAAAAGTTTCATTAAAATTCTGCAAAGGAATTTCAATGCCATTAGGTATAGGAATAATAGATTGTTATGTATTACTTCCAGAAGTTAAGTATAATAATACAGAAATAAAATATATACTAAAACATGAACTAATGCATTTCAAAAATCATGATACTATATATAAAATTATATTGCTGATAACTAAAGTAATTCATTGGTTTAATCCATTAATTTATATAATGTGCAAATTGATAGATAATAATTGTGAATTATATTGTGATGAAGCTGTGCTGAAAAATTTGAACATAGACGAAAGAAAGATATATGCATCAACTCTCATAAATTCTATAAGGCTTAACAAAAAATATATACTGAAGAGTAATATTATGATGGGATTTAGTAGTAATAAAAAAATATTAAAATGGAGGATAGAAAATATGTTGAATTTTAAAACAAGAAAAAAAGGTATAATTATTGGAATTTTAGCTATATTACTAACAGCAGGCTCTATTATAAGTGTGCCTACTTTTGCTAAAAATAGTACTCCAAATAAACAAAATAGTGTT
Source organism: Clostridium sp. JS66 (assembly GCF_033561535.1). Classification (NCBI taxonomy): domain Bacteria; kingdom Bacillati; phylum Bacillota; class Clostridia; order Eubacteriales; family Clostridiaceae; genus Clostridium; species Clostridium sp. JS66. Next base: position 4,185,970 of record NZ_CP131467.1, read on the forward strand.
TCAAACAAATCCAATATAGTAAATAACCAATCTACTAAAGATACTAATGTAAAAGCGGTTGTATATTCAGGTACAACAAAAGATATGCCACAGAAATATAAAGATATGTTTAATATTAAAGATTCTTCTAAAGAAAATAATAAACATATTATTTTGAAAGCACATAACTATACGTATTCAAATGCACCAGAAGATGCTAAAAGACAATATGAAAAAGATTGTAAATCATTGAATATAAAACCTGATCCATCTCATGTTATTATTGTACCGGAAAAATAAAAATATAGAAAAAAGGATATTCATATATAATAATTCTATTATGCTTGTACTGAATTTTTATAGTTATCTATTGGAATTCTTACATTCATATCTAAGTCAAAATTTCCATACGAAGTTACGTGATTATATATTAATGGAGTTAAAGCTCTGAAATCTTCTGATTAGCGTATTTATATATACCAAGTAATTTTGCAAGAGGTGATGGGCTTAATTGCCACCACCTTATTTTCTCTTTTATTCTGACTTTTGGATAAGTCAGCTAACTTAAATAACTTTTCTAAACTTACCTAATGTAAAAATATAAAACATCCCATAAATTACAATGAAAGTTACAATACTTATAACTATAGGCAATACTAAGTTACATTCCATTAATTTGCTTAATATTACTATACCAAATGAACTGTGAATTACACCTACAAGCAAAGGCAGGATGAAATATACTGCAGTTTGCTTTGAAATGGTCCTTTTTAGTTCTTTTTCTGTCATTCCAATTTTTAATAAAATTTTATATTTTTCTTTGTCCATATAAGCTTCACTTAAAATTTTAAAATGAATAATGCTTCCTGTCGCTACTACAAAAACTAGTGCTAAAAAACATCCCATAAAGAAAATAACTCCATAAGGTTCATATCCAGATCTATATTTTTCAGCATAGGAATATAAGTTATCGTCTAAAACTCTTATAGTTTTTAACTTTGCAGACAAATCTAATGTGTTTTTCTGATCATTTACTATAATGCCGTAAAATTTGCTTTCCTTAAAATTACTCTTTATATTTTCATAATCTTTATCATTTACTACTAAACAAGGATCATTTTTTATTCCACCAAATAAAGGTGTTTTTAAATCCATTTTTACATTATATTTTAAATTGTTAATCTCAATGTTTTGTATTTTATTTGCTTGTACAAGAGTTTTAGGTCTTTGTACATAAATTACCTCACCACTTCTAAGTTCTGATTTTTCTAAAATATCTTCTGCATCTTTAGCCTTTAAATCTTTTGTTATCTTTTTAAAATCAGAAGCTTTAACTACCATAAATTCATCACCTGAGAAATTCTCATCAGTTTTGAACTTATTTACAAAAATAAAATTTGCTTTTTCTTTTAATAAAATATTGTGATTTGATGAAGTAATATAATTATTAACTTTAGGTTCAATTTCATCTCCTGTATTTCCATCTAATACATAAGTAAAAGAATAAGGAAGGTCTAATTCTATTTTTGTATTATATTTAATTGAAGTTGCTGTTCCTAAAGCTGTAATTGCTGATGCAATCAAAATAGCAATAGTTGCAAGAGTTTTGTAATTTCCTTTAATTCTAAAAACAATATTGGATATGCTTACAACGTTTGTACCATTATATAAAACTTGTTTTTTATCTAAAAGATATCTCATTATCATTGAAAAGAAAGAACCAAAAAGCCAGTAAGTTGCAAATATAACCATTATAGTTATAACAGGGACGCTTGCAATTACCATTAATTTGGGCAAGCCTATGCACATACCATACGCTATTAAAATTATTATGATTGAAGCTGCTGCTTTAAATTTACTTAACTTAGGAAGTCCTTCTTGCTGTTTTGAAGCATTAAATAAATCTATTAATTTACTTCTTACTATATTAAAATAACCTAAAACTGAAATTATAAAAAATATAATTAAAAATGTAGTAATTGTTTCAATCAATGCATGTACTGATATAAAAAAGTTTATTTTTACATCTAAAAAGGCAACTTTACATAAAAGCATTATAAATAGTTTTGAAAATAATATTCCAACGAAACTGCCAATGACTATAGCTAGAACTCCTTGTAAAAATCCTTCTAAGGCATAAATTAATCCTATTTTATAATTATCAATGCCCATAAAAGCATAAACTCCTATTTCTTTTTTCTTTTGCTTTAGGAAAAAGGAATTTGAATACCAAATGAAAAATATTAAAAATACAAGAAGTAACACTGCTGTTGAAGTTGATGCTGATCTAACAATATTCATAATCTGATTAAGCTGAACAATTTGTGGATTATCATTTAAAGCTATAAAATTATAATAAACTGCCACAGAAAAAATCATTGCCATAAGATTTAAAGCATAAGTTTTTATATTATGTTTAAAATTATTGTAAGCTATACTAAAGGAGTTCATTAACTGCACCTCCCAAAGCGGCTAGCATTTCAATTATCCTTTGGAAAAATTCCTTTCTGGATTCATTTTTATCAATTCTAGCATGAATCTTTCCATCTTTTATAAATAATATTCTCTTGCAGTAACTTGCTGCAAAAGCATCATGGGTTACCATTATTACTGTTTTATTGAACTTTTCATTCGTACTGCTCAAGCACTGAAGTAATTCTGCAGAGGATTTGGAGTCTAAAGCTCCTGTGGGCTCGTCTGCAAATATTACGGAAGGCTCTGTTATCAAAGCTCTTGCTGCTGCTGTTCTCTGCTTTTGTCCTCCTGAAAGCTCATATGGATAATTTTTTAAGTGCCTATCAATTCCAAAAAACTCACTTAATTGTTTAACCTTATTTTGTATTTCTTTATGATTTACCTTGGATAATGCTAAAGGCAGTGCTATATTGTCTTCCACAGTCATAGTATCCAGCAAATTAAAATCTTGAAAAATAAAACCTATCTTATCCCTTCTAAATAACGATAACTCTTTATTTTTTAATTGGGTTATATCCTTACCATTAAATATAATATTTCCTGTGGTCGGCACATCTATAGTTGAAAGTAAATTTAACAAAGTAGTTTTACCTGCTCCAGAAGGACCCATGATCCCTAAAAATTCACCCTCCTCTACCTTAAGATTAATACCATGAAGTGCTGTAAAAGCCACTGCTTTTGAACCATATATTTTCCCTAAATCCTTAGTTTCTATTACTGTACTCATTTTATTTGCTCCTTTCTATTAATCAAAGCTAGTTATTTTCCAACTGCAAAGTTTGAGTTTTTAATTATATAATCCATTACAGGATCAACATTATTCATATAATCTTTTATTGATGGTGTTATTTGTTTATCTGGATTAAACGCAGAATCGTCTTTATCATAATTACTAAAATGCTTTGTTGAATATTTGATAGTTAATCCCGAATTTGGAAGCTTAAATTTTTTAACTTCACCATAATGGTTAGGCTTTCCTGATGTAGGTTCACCAACAAAAATTGCTTTAGTGTTTTTCTTTAAATCTATAACATTCAATACTGCAGATGAAAAAGTCTTTCTGCCTATAATAACATAAAGCTCTCCATTTTGATTGATCTTGCTCTTTGATATTTCCTTAATGAAATCATTGAGTATTGTTGAAACTCCTCCTCCATTATTCCTCAAATCTATAACAAGCTTTTGTACGTCTTCTTTATTAATTACACCCATAAGCTCTTTAGAAAATTGTTTAAAGCTTTTTTCCTGCATTTCAGAGCATTTATTATAGCTAAAATAAACTGTTTTACTGTCTTTCAAATATTCATACCAATAAGCTTTATCTTGATTTTTCATGTACAAAGGAGTCTTCTCTTCTTCTTTTCCTTTACCAATTACAGCACTAAATACTGTACCAAAACTTAATGGTTTTAAATTGATATCTGATGCTTTCCCACTGCTGTCTTCAAAGGTAAATTTACAACTATCCATATTTTCTATGATATTAAGTCCATGAAGTACTGATGGCATTGCAATATAATAACCTATCTGACTTTTTATACCCTGTTCATTATCATGAGAAATTACCTGTGAAACACTTTTAATTACATCTTCTATTGGTTTATCATTAATTTTCACCAGCTTATTGTACTTGATTTGGCTATACTCCTCTGTTGTATTAATAACATAAATGCCATCATTAAACCAGTACAAATCTAATGGAAACATTTTTTCTGAACTTATGTTAGTACCTGTATGACCATCACCAATAGAAGCCATTATTTTGTTTATACCCATTTGAATTTGATCATCATTCATTTTATTTAAAGACTTCTTTAAATCTTCAATTTCACTGTTAAACTGCTCCTTACTTAATTTAAAGAATAAATTCTTATGTTTTTTAGGAAGTTCTTCTTTAAGATAATCCAAATCCTTCTGCCAAGCTTCTACCCTATTTCCACTTTTAGAAACATACTTGCTGCTGTTATCGCATCCTGAAAAAGCAAACATTATACCTATCATTAATACAGCTGCTATTTTTCTTTTTATTTTAAGCATAAGCTTATTTCCCTCCTTGCAATATATTTTAAGGGGCCTCCTCAATCCTATATATTAATTTTAATCTTTTTATTCTTTCTTCTCCATCACATTACATGACATTTTAAAGTGTTATGTGACATTTTCGTAACCTTAAATATTTTCAAACAAAAAAGCATGAGCATTAAACTCATACCTTAAAATAATCAGATAATTTATAAAAAGTTATAATAAATTCTGTATAGTTTCCAGCTTGTGAAACAGCTTTTATATCATGATTCAGCTTTTCAGCCATTTTTTTAGAGAAGTATAATCCCATTCCTGTTGATTTTCCATTCTTTCTTCCATTACTTCCTGTAAAGCCTTTATCAAATACCCTGGATATGTCTTTAGGCAGTATTCCTATTCCATTATCTCTTACACATAATCTTATAGCTTTTTCATCTTCTTCACAATAAATTTCCACTATTCCATTTTCACCTACATATTTGCAAGCATTGTTTAAAACTTGCTCCAATATATAAGAAAGCCACTTTTTATCTGTTAACACATTAAATTGTAATTCCTTTAATCTTAAATCTATCCTTTTGGAAATGAAAAAAAATGCATTCTTTTTAACAGCCTCATTTACTACTTGCTTTATATTTACTTCATTTATTAAAAGATCCTGTGAGTAGCTAGATGCTCTGCCTGCATAAAGTACCTGTTCAACTAAAAACTTTATTCTTGCAAGTTCACCTCTTAAACTTTCAGGAATATCACTATTTGTATCAATGATATCTTCTAACTTGTCCGATATCAATTCACATACTGAAATAGGAATCTTTATTTCATGAACCCATTTTGTTATATATTCATTTAACTCATCAAGTTCTTCTTTTAACTCATTTACATTTTCATAAAGTTCCTTGTTTTTTAATTTTATTGTATCTTTAATAAGCTTTGCTTCAAAACCATCCTCTTTAGAAATTAGTAAATCTACGTTTTTCTCCTGCATCAACCCTTCATAAAAATCTTTATAATGTTCTTTCCACTTTCTATATCTAAATATTAAAAAGAATATAGAAACAGAAAAAACTAAAATATTCATATATATAACGTCATACATAATCTTTGAAAATTCTGTGGTTCCTATTAGTACTAAATTAACTATTGTGATTATAATGATAAAATGTATAATGGCCCATATAGACTTTTTTAAATATACTTTTAAACTCATAATATTACATATCCTTGTCCTTTTTTAGTTTCTATAAAATCCTTAATACCTATGTCTTCCAGTCTTTTTCTAAGCCTATTTACATTTACAGTTAATGTATTGTCGTTAATAAAAGTATCATCATCCCACAAAATTCTCATAATCCTATCTCGTGATATTATCTTTCCTATATTTTTCATCAAAAGAAGTAATATCTTTAATTCATTTTTTGTTAATTCTATTTTGTTTTCATTATAAGATAAGGTACTGTCATTTATATTTAAAATAACTCCCCTGCACTCAAGTACATCTCCTAAATTTTCTCCATAAGAATATGTTCGTCTAAGCATGGCGTGAAGCTTGGTCACCAATATATCTATAGAAAATGGTTTTGTGACAAAATCATCTCCACCCATTTGTACTGCCATTATTATATCCATATTTGTATTTCTTGAAGATAAAAATATGATTGGTACCTTTGATATTTCTCTTATTTTTTGACACCAGTAAAATCCATCAAAACAAGGCAGATTTATATCCATAATAACTAACTCAGGTTTATTTTGTACAAATTCATTAAGTATATCTTCAAAGTTTTTAACTTTAACAGGATTAAAGCCCCACTTTAAAAGAGCTTCTTGTATTTCTTCACAAAGTCTTAAATCATCCTCTACTGTCATTATTTTATACATGCTTTCACCTCAACGTTACAAATATTGTATTTTCCGTTTCCTACGCCTCGGAAATCATTACTTCCTTCCCCTTAAACACAATAGCAATCTTTATTATATCTTTGACACCACAATTTATAAGCTCCTCATCATATTTCATCTTATCTATTTGCTTTAATGCTTCTACTTTTCCCTGTTCTATTGTTTCCTTTGACAACACATTTATTTTCTTAAATTCAATAATAATTCCTGGCTTTGAGATATCCTTTGGAATTATCATTACATCATATCTTCCAAAACCACTTTCTTTATTTGACTTCACCTTATGAGTGTTTGAAATAGAAACAAGCATTCCAAGTACAAAGGCATGGTATACCTTTTCTGGCTCTTTTCCTGACACATCAAAATAGCTCAAATTATTTATTACAAATTCCTGAAAAGCATAACCAAAGTTTTCTATATCACCAGCAACTAAATTACTTAACATTTCTTCATACTTTTGATTAGTCATAGCTTCCTGAAACCATTTTACTATTAAATTCTTATAAAAAATCAATACTTCTTTATTGGGGATTTTAAGTTCACAATTTAAAATTCCTTCTATATTCTCTGTCTTTACAGCCTTCAAATATCCGCTTAAAAGTAAAAAGCTCCATATATTTTGGTTTGAATCCTCAACCTCTGCCATGACTATAGTATCATCAATTACCTTATTTATGGATTTTCCTTCAATAAGATATTCCAGATCTAATTTTATTTCTTTATCTCCTTTTAATAGAAGCCTTTTTATAAGATCATTGCTGCTGCTGTTAATCCAGTATGGCATAAAACCTTCTCTTATATTTTTTAAATAATTTAAAACTGACCATGGATTATACATTACTTCTCCAGCAAAAACATAACCATTGTACCATTCCTTTATGTTTTTCATATCTTCCACTGCATTATAATAATTAGCTAGTTCCTCCACTTCTTTTTCTGTAAAGCCAAATTTATTATTAAAATTATATCTTAAAACAGTATTTACTTCTAAATTATTTAATCCTGAAAAAATACTTTCCTTTGCAACCCTAAGGATACCTGTTATCAAAGACTTTTCAACGTATGGATTATCTTTTAAGGCAGATGTTAATAAATTTCTTATTAAAACTATCATTTCATTGTAGTATCCTCTAAGATATCCTTCTTGTATTGGCACATCATATTCATCTATAAAAAGCATAACCTTTCTTCCATAATGCTTATTCATATAACCCATAAGAGAACTAATACCATTGCATAAAGAGGCTATTGAAGCTCTTCTCTCTATCATTTCTATATATTCTTTCTTATCTATTTCAGATAATTTATCACTTTGTAGCAAATAGTCATGTTCCTTATACAAGCTAGATAAAAGGAACTCAATACCATCTTTAAAATCTTCATAAGAAATATATTTTTCATTTTTAAAGGTAATAAAGATAACAGGATATTCTCCCTGAAGCTTCATTATTTCCTTTTCCTTTTCTATTTTTAAACCTTTAAATAAATTTTTAGTTTCTTCCTTAGTTCTTATGTCAAAAAAATATTTAAGCATACTTAAATTTAATGTCTTTCCAAACCTTCTAGGTCTTGGTGTCAATATTATATCTGATCCATTTTCTATAAATTCTTTTATCAATAAACTTTTGTCTACAAAGTAGTTATTGCCTTCTATTAATTTTTTAAAATCTGATGTTCCTATTTGTATTGTCTTCATTAATGCACCTTCTTTCTTTATAAGAGATCCGACCATTTTCCTAATTGTATTATAGCCTATAAATTAATTATTTAAAATTATAAAATTGATTTATCAAACTTATTTGTGCTAAACTTGTCTAGAAAAGAGGTGTAGCTAAAATGAAAAAACTACTAAAAGTTGTTGGAGCTGTTATAGAAAATGAAAATAATGAGATACTGTGTGCTCTTCGTTCTCCAAACATGTCCCTTCCAAATATGTGGGAATTCCCTGGCGGAAAAGTTGAAAAAGGTGAGAACTTAAAACAAGCTATAGAAAGAGAAATAAGAGAAGAGTTAGACTGCAATATCAAAGCTTTTGATGTTTTTAATAAAAATACTCATGAATATGATAATTTTGTAGTAAACTTGATTACTGTAAAATGTAAATTGGCATCTGGCAAACCCACTGCTAGTGAACATTCTAAACTTATATGGTTAAAAAGAGAAAATTTACTTTCACTAAAGTGGGCTCCTGCAGACATTCCTGCTGCTGTGCAGTTAGCCGAAGAAAAGGCATAGCAAAACACTATACCTTTTCTGAACTTTTTACCCAAAAATTATAATTTATTGATTTTTGAAATTCTATCCTTAAACTTCAGTTTTAACATAGGATATACATTCTTTAAAAAAGAACCTCTTTCTTTTTCAAATACATGAATTACTATTTCTTCACCAGTATCCCATTCTTCATATGTATACATCAAATAATAAGAGTAATCATATATATTATCATCCTTTGTAATAATACAGCCAAAGCCGTTGGAAAAGTATTTAATCCAATTGATTATATCTTCTTCTCCATCTAGTTTTACCCACAAGTCTCTAATAAAACTAGGATCTTCTTCAGAGTTTAGTCGTTCATTATAAGGAAAATTCCATTCATTAGAGGTTGTTATTAATCTTTGATTAACAAAATCTTGAGCTTCCTTCGAATAATCTGTCAGCTTATAAAGCCTTGATTTGTCATATAAAATGTCAGCTATAGAGTTTTTTACATACTCATCCATATTGTCTAATGAAGTTTGTCTAAAGTTTATTAATAAACTTTCTTTAATGGCTTCTATATTTTCAATATTCTTCTCATCATTTGATTTATAATAATTATATAAAAATTCTTTAACAGGATTACTCAGATATCCACTCCTATCAGAGCACTGGCTATCATAAAAAACTTTAAATTCGTAATTACGCATTTCTTCTTTATCTGGATCTAAATTTTTATCATATTCCGTATACCTAAAAAATACACTGCTATTACTAAAAAATAAACTTATCATATCTTTTATGATATCATTTTGTTTTAAATAAAAATTTTTATTTTCCACTTGGTGATTTAATTTAAATATCAAATCATCATTATACTCATCTTGAATAACTCTAATATAAAGCATTTTTCACCACCCTAATTTACCCATCATACTCAACTAAGGCCTTCTTTAAGTTTCTAACTCCCCCTCTAGGATTTTCTACATCACCCTTATATCTAGGAATTATATGAACATGCAAATGCTTTATTGTTTGCCCAGCATAATAACCAACATTAACTCCTACATTATACCCTGCTGGTTCATACTGAATATCTAACATTTCCTTAACCTCATGCATAAGGCTGTATATAGCTTTTATTTCTTCTTCTGATGCTTCAAATAAAAATGGGAAATGCCTTTTTGGTATTATCAAGGTATGGCCTTCATTTACAGGGAATTTATCCATTATAGCAAAAGCAAGCTTATTTTCTGCTATTATTTCTGATTTGTTGTAGTTACAAAATATACACTCTGTCATTTTAATCCTCTCCTCTTAATTTACAAACATTTATTTCAATACTTAAAGTATCTAATATTTAATTAAACCATTACTTCAAATATCCTTTTCTCCTCTTCTTCAATCCACTCTACAGTATATTTTTTATTCTTATTAAAGTTAAAAGTTAAAAGATATCCTTCTTTTACCCCCTGTTCTGTCATATATTCTGCAAGCTGATGTACTCCTTTTTCTCTGTAAGCTTCACCATTCCATATTTTAAGTTCTACTATGTATTTTTTATTTCCATAAGTAATTACTACATCCATTCTTTTATTCTTTCTTGTTTGAGGTTCTACAAAACTAAAGCCTTTTCCATTTAAAATAGGCTTTAAGTATGCTAAAAATATGAGTCTGCCGTTGGTTTCGTAAAAGTGTTCATCTTCTTCTCTATATTGTTCATACATAAATTCTTGAAACTTTAATAGAACTTTTTCCATATTTAATTCTTCATCATCTAAAACCTCTTCCTTATCTATTTGTGTAAGTTTTGATGCAGCTTTCTGAACATCCTTTTGTGCAATAAGATAATCATATAATAACATTTCAAAAACCTTATTGTTCATGATAAGTCTACCGTTATCCTCTGATAATATTCCATACATCAATGCTTTTTCATAAGCAAAAGGATTATAAGGAATTTGCTTTCCTTCCACTAATATCTGATAAACTACAGCTTTTATTTCACTATAATTTTCAATATTTTTAATAACATCATCAAAAAGAGTATTATGTTCATTTAATGCCATTTTTATGGATTTTTTAAGTCCTTTTAATGTCCATTCCCTTCCAAGGTACTCATCAATATTTTTACAAAGCCTACTTACAAGATAAGGATATCCACTAGTAAAATTTCTTATCTCCTGAGATAAAAGTTCTACATCCATATCTATTTCAGTTTCATCTACATACTCATTAAGCATTGTTTTTATTTCTTCTTGAGAAAAGGTCATATCTACTTTAAAATCTGCTGCTATATTCCAAGGAGAATTAAAAACTCTATCCTTTTCTTCTCTGATTTGAAGCTTAATATTCTTGATATCATTTACTCCACCTAATATAACGCTTTTAAAAGTTATATCTTTCCTAGCATTCATAGCTAAATATTTATTTCTAAGCACTCCTAAAAACTGCATAAATACTCTATTACCACTACTTTTATCTACCTCATCTATGATTAAAACCATATCATTATCATATTCATCAATCATATCAGTAATATTTTCAGACAAATCATTAAAATTTCTTGTTTTTTCTCCATAACTTTTTAGTTTCTCATATAACTCTTTATTAGTGAATCTAACACTTTTAGCAAATATATTGAATATAATCTCACAAAATTTCTCTTCAGTTTGAAAAATATCATCGCCAATTCCCTCAAAACTAGTATCAATTACAACGTATTTTTTACTTAATTCTTCTACCAATTGATTGAAGGTAGTAGTTTTTCCAAACTGTCTTGGTCTGTTTATTGTAAAATAGGCTCCTTTATCTACCATTTCAACAATCTTTTTTACCTTACCACTTATATCAACCATGAAATGTTTTTCAGGTATACATAAACCTGTGACATTAAATTCCTTCATCAAAACTGATCCTCCTTCATGATTATAATTTCTATTTAAATTCTTCCTGTTTAGATATCATTTTAATATATTATTCTTCTCCGTAACACCCTGATCATACTATTATTTTATCATATACTATTATTTTTCAAGTATGTACAAATACCCATTTTTCATTTTGACCTCCATTTAGGGGACTATTATCTATGTATTCATAGTACCTAAACTTATCTGCTTTTCACTACAATATTTACAATCATATCACATAATACTATATTGTACCAATTTTATGTCAATGTAAAACTTTTTTACATTATTTTTATATATCAAGGGTTACAGAGTTTTTTAAAAGATAGTGCACAATCCTTATAACTGCTAGAGACCATTAAACGAGTTAGAGATTTTAAGTAATGCAGGCATTGTAAATATAACCTTAACCAATCTATATCAGTGGTTAAGGTTATATTTTTCCATTATTTATGATATTATTTTCTGTGCTATAAATAACATATACTTTTAATCTGTAGATAATATCATTATCTATTTATTTTGTTTAAAAGCCACGCCATATTCTCACCAATGGACTTCATATTTCTCATGCCTTCAGTATCATTAAGTACCTCGCCAACTTCTTTTCCGTATACCATATTCCAATAGGTACCCCCAACTAAATACATTTGCATACAGTGTAAAAAATAATTCATGGTATCAAAGGCACGTGTTGCTCCTCCTCTACGAACAGCCACTACAGAAGCACCTACTTTGTGTTTAAAAATACCCTCATTAGCATTCGCTACCATTCCAACTCTTTCTAATAAGGCTTTCATATTTGCTGTAACATCTGCAAAATATACTGGTGATCCTAAAATAATTCCATCAGCTTCAATCATTTTTTCTATACATTCATTTACAATATCATTTTTAAAAACACATTTATTATCTTTGCTTTTAAAACAGTTTCCACAGCCTATGCATCCATTAATCTTTTTATTAGATAAATCAATTAACTCAGTCTCTATACCTGATTTTCTTAATTCGCTGAATATTGCCTCTATGATTATAGAAGTATTTCCATCTTTTCGTGCACTTCCATTGATAGCTATAACTTTCATTTATATCACTCCTAATTAATAATTATTGTTTTAAATCACACTGTTGTGTGTTAAAATTTATTTAATATGTCGTACAACATAGTTTTATTATATTTTATTTACAGCGATTTGAATAATAGCAATGATATATATGGTTATAACTAAAAGTTATATGAGGGGTAAAAAATGATTAATGTAGATCAAATGAAATATTTTATAGAAATAGTTGAGCAAGGCAGTCTAAATAAAGCTGCACAGCATTTATATATTTCACAGCCTGCACTTACAAAACAATTAGGGATTTTAGAAAAATCCCTAAAATGCAAGTTATTAATAAGAACACCAAATGGTATAAAATTAACTGCTCCAGGCAGATATTTCTATGAACGTTCAAAAACAATTACTTCTATGATTAATGAAACTATAACTAAAATCGAAGGATTTAGTAATGGAAATATAATTAGAGTTGGTTCACTGCCAAATTTAATAACATATTTCTTGCCTAAGTATATTGATAAATTTAAAAGCTTAAACTATGAAGTATTTATAGATTCCTTGGATACAAACAGTGAATTAATCACCAGTTTAGATAATGATTTATTTAATATAGTATTTGTATCTGATTCAATTGAAAAGCCTAATTTTGTTACTATTCCATTAGTTGTTGAACCGTTTTTTGTTGTTATGAATAGTACAAATTATTTAGCTAAGATTGATGAAATTGATTTTTTTACAATAGTAAAAGAAAAGTTGATTTTGTATAAAGACCCATGTCCAATAAGAGCAAAAATTAGAGCACATTGCAATCTTATGAACCTTGTACCAAATATTATATTGGAACTTGAAGAAACAGAGTCAGTTATCAAATATGTTGAACAAGATCTTGGTATAACAATCTTACCTAAAATGGTTGTCAATAATATAAATAATCCATTAATAATAGTACGTGAAATCAAAAAATTTCCTATTCATAGAGTAGTTTCAGCAGTAATAAAAAAAGAGGAAAGTTCGATTTTTTTACCAATGCTATTATTATAAACATTAATCTAACTTTGTCCACTTATCTAAAAAGCTTATAGTCTCTTTCCAACAGTCAATATTTGCTTTTGCATAGCTATCTATATCCTCTGGATATTTGTCTGAAGGATATATAGATTGATAAGGTACTGTTAGCATATGTCCCGATTTTTCATAAGTAATATGTTTATATTCATATTTAAAATGAGCTTTTCTGAGCAATTCTACAATTATTTCACAGTGAATTTTAGAAGGCCAAATGTTGTCTTTCAAAGATGAAATCATTAAAATGGGCCCGTTTATCTTCTCTACTGGAATTACAGCTTCATCAACATTTCCTTTTTCAACAAGTTTATTATACATCCATGCCACTGATTTTTTATCTCTTAACATCATCTTAATAAGTGTTCTAACCAAAATAGAAAAACTAAATTTTATATAAGGAAATTCTTTTCCTTTATACATCCATGATGAATGTCTAGAAGGAAAAGAATTAGTTTTTAAACCTTCATAAACATAACAGCTTGGTGTATTAGCAATAACACAACTTATGTCTTTAAACATAGATGCAGAAAGTAAAACCATTTCTCCACCTTTTGATCTACCATAAATTCCAATCTTATTTTTAATTACAGTAGCTTGTTTCTTTAACCAGTTTATTGCATTTTCAACGTATTCAAGGTCAATGCAGCTTAGGCTCTCCTTAGTTCCTTCAAGAGCAAAGTAAGCTACTGCTAATGCTGAATATCCATGCATTGCAAAGAGTTCAGCAATTGCTTGTGCCTTTTCAATTCTACCATCACTTCCACTTAACACAATTACTGCTGGCCTTGGAGTATTGTCCTTTGAAGTAAAATATCTTGCTAAAAGTTTATCTTCTATTACATTCACACTTCTAATGTTTTCATTGCAATAAATCCTTTTATGTACTTTTGATGCGATAACTGCACCGTTACTCTCTACTTGAAAAGTAATAGTATGATTTCTATTCTCTCCTATATCATTTAAACTTGTAGGTACATTAGCTTTTTGATTTTTTTTCACACTCATGGAATAGAAAAGTCCCATTTTATCTATATTTTTATATGTTCCCTCAATAGGCTTAGCATTTTCCAAATCTATATTTCCATTTTCATCAGCTGTAAAAACTGCGTAAGACTCCCATTCTGCTTTATCTCCTACATCAAATATGGAAGTATTTATACAATAGTAGTCATTGCTTAAGGCACGAATTATTACTTTTTGATTTTTCAGAAGCCCACTTATTTCTATGTTTACAGATTCATCTGCTTTTGATACTTCAGGCATAATATTTATTGTGCAATTACTTTTCATTGCTTTCTCCTCCTATATTAACCCTTTCTTCATAACCAATCCAATTGCTTCCATCATAATTTGCTATTTTCTTTAACAGCTCCCATAGATTTTCCAATTCCTTTTCCTCAAAATTACCAAACACATCTTCCAGATATTCATTTCCTTTTTTATAATACTCTTCCATGATTTCTCTACATTCTTTTGTTATCCTAATATTTACAGCACGTTTATCTTTTTCGTTTTTTTCCCAAAACACATAGTTCTTTTTTTGTAAACTATCAATAATGTGTTTTACATTCTGTTTCGTACATCCCATTTTATCTGCTATTTGACTGTATGATGCCTTATCCTCTGGTAAATGTAAAATTGTCAAAAGTACCATCCACTGTCTTACAGTTATTCTTTCGTCAATTTTATCACCTTGTATTTGAATCTTATTTGATAAATAAAAAATTGTTGAAAAAATCTGCTGTATATAATATTGATTCATTTTTTCTCTCCTTAATAAAATTAGTTAACATGTTGTCTATTTTGAATATACTCCTCTTTTTTTCAAAAGTAAAGCAAAATATAAATTGGGAATGGAAAATTAATTCTTTAAAGGACATCTTCTAAAAACAAAATAAACACCTAGTCTTACCTAAGTGTTTATTTTAAAATATACCTTATATGTACTACTATAGATTTTATTTTCCTCTAAGGTTCTGCTTCCTTAGGACATTTAAAATTTATTAGTCATCATTAAGGGTATAATTTTTTCCTGAACGTCTTCTATGTTTTCATTATATTCTATATTTTAAAAATTTTCAATCTTTTTATCGCAAATATTTTTATTTCATAACTTTTTAGCATTTATTGCAAGCACAGCTCGATTTATAATCTTTGTTATATCTAAAAAACTACCTGATTATTTGGCAAATTTTTATTGATGATCTTGATTTTTATAAACAACCGAGTATAATGTAGTTATACAAATCATACTTTTCATACATTACTAACAACGAAAGGGGTAAAAACTATGAAACATCCAAATGGCAAATATGCATGGACAGTAAAAATTGGTGAGAAAGGACAATTTGTTATTCCTAAAGAAGCCAGAGATATTTTTGACATCAAGCCCGGAGATACTATTATAGTTCTTGGTGATGAGAAGAAAGGGATTGCTATCCCCCCAAAATCAATGTTTACAGAGCTGGCCGAAACAATTTTTAACCAAGACCTTCCGAAAAGAGATGATAATGAAAAATGAGTGTACTTGAAGTAAAAAATCTGTGTAAAAAATACCCTGCTTTTGAGCTGAAAAACGTATCATTTTCTCTTGCAAGGGGAAAAATCACAGGATTTATAGGCAGAAATGGAGCAGGCAAATCCACAACATTAAAATCACTATTCAATTTTGTGCATCCTGATAATGGTGAGATCATATTTTTTGATAATAACTTTCGTGACAATGAATTTGGTATCAAACAGCGTGTAGGTTTTGTTTCTGGTGGAGTTGATTACTATTCAAAGAAAAAAATTAAAACAATTACAGCTATTACTAAATCATTTTATGATAAATGGGACGATGCTGCCTATTCCAAATATATGGCTATGTTCGAATTGGATGAAAACAAAACACCTGAACAATTATCAGCAGGCATGAAAGTCAAGTATGCTCTAACTCTTGCATTGTCACATAATGCAGAGCTGCTCATCCTTGATGAACCTACAAGTGGACTTGACCCTATTTCAAGAGATGACTTGCTTGATGTATTTATGGAACTTTGTGACAACAGAATTACCATATTGTTTTCAACTCACATCACCTCTGACCTTGATAAGTGTGCTGATAACATCATTTATATTAAAAACGGTATGATTTTTGCTGAATCCGATATCAAATCATTTGTAGATGGCTATAAGGTTTTAGAACTTACCAAAAATCAATTAACCGAAAATTTACAACCAAAACTGATTGGTTGTAAAAGAAGCAAAAACGGTTTTTCAGCACTTATCAAAACAAAAGATATTTCATCTTTAGGTATTGATTATATAAATGCCGATTTAGAGTCAATCATGGTTCATCTTGAAAAGGAGGGAGAATAATGAGAAATCTTTTAAGAAAAGAATTATTGCTTTCTATGCATCCTACAGCACCTATTTTTCTTATTCTTTCCATGATGCTTATCATACCCAACTATACGTACTATGTTGTGTTCTTTTATACAGGATTAGCTGTGTTTTTCACATGCTTGAACGGTAGAGAAAACAATGATGTTTTTTATACTCTAACGCTTCCTATTGCTAAAAAAGATATTGTAAAGTCACGTTTTGCTTTTGTAATTCTTCTACAATTAGCACAGATAATTATAGCAATACCTTTTGCGATCATCCGCCAAAATATGCCAGTGCCTGGTAATAAGGTTGGTATGAATGCCAATATTACTTTGTTCGGCATTTCACTTATAATGCTTGGCTTGTTTAACTACATCTTCTTTAAAATTTACTACAAAGACGTTAACAAGGTAGGAACTGCTTTTGCAAAATCAACTATTGCAATAACTATTTACATAGTAATTGCTGAAACTTGTGTACATGCTCTACCCTTTGTAAGAGATTATCTAAATACAAAAGACCCACAATACCTTGCTTATAAGTTGATTGTATTGGCAACAGGAATGATAATGTATGCTTTTCTTACATTTGTAGTTTATAGAAAATCAGTTAAAGCTTTTGAAGCTTTTGATTTATAATGTTATAGAAGCTAAATAATGAGGCTTACTAACAAGAAAACCTGAGTAGAAATCTCTTATCCAGGTTTTCTTGGCAAAGGCTAACTATCAAACGCTAACAATTTTTCCATACTCTTAACCAAATTGCTATTTTGTAGCGAAGATGCACTTCTAGAACTTAAATATATCTTCTAAGTTTATAGACATATCTGGAAAAACTGTACTTATATAATTATCATTATTATTTATTAATCTTCAGCTGATATAATATTTAAACTTTCCAGTTCTTCTTTTTCTCTTGTAAAATAAAATAACTTTTTCTTATATTCATCCCAGCAAGTAACAACATGTACGCAATCATAAGGGTTTACAGCAGGTATTAATTTTTTTATATCAATTTCGTTTTGTTTTAAAACCGCTCTAATATCTTCTTTAGGTACATCTTCATATTCTAAATCACTGGCACTTAGTTGTTCATATATCATACTTAATATATGAGAATAAAAAGAATTGGAACAAATATCCCATTCAAATAAATCATCGTTAGTTGTTATATGAACCTTTGGATTATCATTTTTTATATCTTCAACATCTATTCCTTGATACCAACATCCCTGATTTTCTATCCAAAACAATAAATAATTTTTTGTTTTTTTCAAGTCCTCCAAAGTAGTTTCTTCATCTTCGTCTTCTACTTCTTCCATTAAATAATTATAAGAAAAATCAAGTTCCTCTGGAGAAAAAATTCTATGTAAACAGGTGTTAATGCTTAATTTGCCATAATGTAAATAATATTCTCTTAATAGCTTGGGCAATTTTATATTCAAGCGTTTTTCAGCTTCAGATATTTCTTCTTCTGAAAATCCTTCAATATTGTTATTATATAACTTATTTAACAATTCATAAGGTTTTAAATTATACTGCTTGCTTTCCATTACTTGTCTCCTTTTTTACTAGCTAATACTTAATACATGTATTTACAATATCTAAATTATATCACTTATGAATTTTTATAATCAAGTCAACCAAGCTTAAAATAAATTGACCCTAAGGTATTTTATTGATATAATATTACCAATGGTAATTACCATTGGTAATATGTTGTGAGGTGATAGTTTGAACATAAATAAAGAAGTCATAATGATACGTTTTAAAAAAAAATGGTGGAAAATTTTATTAATTATTATAGTTAGCGCTTTTTTTGATATTGTTCTTCATGGGTTAATATCCCCTTTAAGTTCATCAAATGTATCTTTGCTAAAACCAAGTGTATTTGTCAAAAATGGTATGCTTGTTCCTGCTGTTATTACTTGGGAGTTATTAGCTTTTAGTATTTTTTCTGTTGTTTTTATATCTATTGAAAATAGACTACCATGGAAAAAGCCAATTAAAGGGCTACTTTATGGATTTTCATTTGCAATGTTATATTTAATAGGTATGTTTGAATCAGTGTTACTTACAAATAGTACTATTATACATGAGTTTTTAATGGGACTAGGTGATTTTTTTCCTTTTTTATTATCTGGGTTTTTGTTAGGTATTTTTATTGGAACAGAACAGATACAAAATAAAAAGAGAAATAATATTTTTTCAATTTTTGTGGTATCATTTTTCTATCTTATAGGAAGATACTTTGCATATGCTATATTACATATACACTCTGCATATATTACACAACCAGCAGCAACATTAATATGGACATTATGTCAAGGATTATGTGTAGGTGTAATTTTTTATATTTTACAATCAGGAGCTATAGGCAATTCAATTATTAAACAAGCTATATTTTTCGGAATGATAATTTTCGGAGCAAATTGGTTTGGAAATCATCTTTTTATTGTATTTATATCAGAGTTTTCCTTTGATATTTTTATTCGCGTTGGAATGGACATCATTTCTGTGATAATTGGTGTATATGTTTATAAAAAAATATACGCCAATAAAATATAAATCAGATTACCTTAAATTTATAATAACAAATACCTCTTAATTACCAATATTAATATTGATAATTAAGAGGTATTTATTACATTATTTTTAAATTACTCGTAAAGTGGTATTATGTTAAGTACACTTAATTATGTTATAGTTTAAATTTAGATATAATTTGTTGTAATTCCTCCGCACTGTGTTTGTTAATTTCAGTAGTGGATTTTATACTTTCCAATTTTTCATTTATATTAGATGCTTTACTAGCTATTTCAGTTACCCCTCTAGCTCCATCACTTACAGTATTTGCTACTTCGCCTATGGCATTAGCTATATTAGATATAGATGAACTTAACTCTTCAGCTAAAGCACTAAAATCAAGCATAAAATGATTAACTGAATCAGCATCCTCATTATATTTTTCACCTGTATCCATTAATTTATCATAATCCGTTAATACCGTTTGATTAATAAACTTGAGCAGTTTAGTTGAGTTATCTGATAAATCTCTTACAGAACCTACTACTTGATTAACTACATTTTGAATATTACCAGCTGTTACTGCCGATTCCTCTGCTAATTTGCCAACTTCGTTAGCTACTACAGCAAAGCCCTTACCAGATTCTCCAGCTCTAGCCGCTTCTATAGCTGCATTAAGTGCAAGCAAATTTGTTTGTTCTGTAATACTAAGTATAGATGAGGACATATCATTTATTTTCTCAATGGATTTAGAATTTTCAATAGCCTTTTCTAAATCAGTTTTTACTGAAGTATATATTGAATTGGCTTTTGTGCTAGATTCAATTGCCGAACTTTTAAGTTTTTCTGCTCTTTCAGCAATAGCATTAGCATTACTTAAACCATCTGTAGCTTTTTCAGCCATAGAATTTACTGCATTCCCCATTTCGTCAGAAGAAGCTGAAACTTCTTCTACTGTAGCTGCGTTTTGTTCCATACCTGCTGAAAGATTTTGACTTTCGGCTGCTGTTTGCTCAGCATAACCTTTTAATTCAATAGTTAAACTTTCAACTAGTGCTGCATTTGAATTTATAGTTTGCGAAGCTGAACTTAAGCTTTCAACCATTTCTCTTAGAATTTTTCTCATACTGCCAACTGCCTTAAAAATTTCTCCTACTTCATCATTATATTTATACAATTTTTCATAATTTTTATCATCTTTCAAATCCAAATCACAGGTTCTGTTTACAAGTTCAGTTATTTCTACAATAGGTTTTGTGATTTTTAGTGAAAATAAATATCCTATTCCCATAGCTATTAATGATAATATAATTGCTATAATTATTATCAAATATGTCATATTTTTTACATCTTTAGTAACATCAACTGCATTACCAGTAGTTACTAAAACCCAGTTTGTTTCAGGAACTATGGAATATGCTGCTATTTTTTTCTCATTATTATAAGTATACTTAAGTATATCTCCCTTTATATTTTCACCACTATCTAATTTATTCGCTATACTTTTTATATCAGTAACATCTATAGCTTTACCTATTTTTTCTTTAGTAGGATGATAAATTAAATTTCCTTTATAATCAACCAGAAAAACATAACTTGATGGGCAGTTACTTATTTTTGCATTACTTAAATATTTTGAAAAACTACTTCCAATAACTGTTGTACCTACATACCCTATAACTTCATTACCGCTTTTTATAGGATTTGTAAAAACTATTATAGGAACATTAGTAGTTTTACATAAAACCATTTCACTTATAGATGCTTTACCTTCTAAGGTTGGTTTGTTGTAGGATCTATCAGTTAAACTTTTGCCTATAGAATCCTTAAGACTACTTGATATTATAGTTCCCTTTGTATCTACTAGAAAAATTTGATCAAGATTTTTTGCCTCCTTTGCATAAGCTTCTAGTGTAGCTTCCATATCTTGATTCTGTTTAATAAATGTATCACTACTTTCAGACTCTTTTGCTGCTTTAAGCAAATTTATAACTACATTTTTTTCTGAAAAAATCCTAACTGCCATTTGTTCTTTTTCAACCATTGTACTTATAGTTTCAACCAACCTATTAGATATTTGCTGCATCTCCATATCCGTCTTACTAGTTATTATACTGCTTGAGCGATTGCTCATAAACAAAGTTGTCGTTACCATTAATATTACTATAATTGATGCTATCAATAATGGGATCTTTTTCTTTATTGACATAAACTGACATCTCTCCTTTATTAAAATATATACTTGTATAATCGTTACTTTTACAGAAAATATTGAAATGTATTTTTTGGAATATATAAAGTAACAAATTAATCAATTTATTTAATCAAGTAGAAACAGAATATGTTGTTATTTATGATTATTGGTATATCCTCATCAATAGGCCTTTTGGTTTGAATTCCTTATTCTTTAACTTCTACAAATTTATTTTTAGCTTCTGAATATTCATAAGCATATCCAAAATTGCTAAAAACCTCTTCTAATAAAGGTTCAAATGATAGTACATCTTCTAATGATATTATATTAGCATTAGCATAATCATCAAGGTACTGCTCACTTTCATCTCCATAAAATAACTGCCATCCACTATCCTGATCATTATCTAAATCATCAGTTCTAACTACCCAGTTAACCTGTCTTTTTTCTAATGCTTTTTTTGTAATAATTGCAAATTCTTTTTCATCAAAAGCTGCCTTTTTCCCATATGTAGATGCAATATTCTCTTCTTCAAAAGTAATCATATCTCCCCATTTAATAGATTTTAGATAATAGGGATTATTGGTAAGAATTCCTGTAAATTCATCTTTTTGTTTATTTACAATCTCAACCCACATTTTTTCTGCGCGGCATCCATCTTCCTGTAGCTCTTCCATAACAAAAACTAATTTAACCAGATTTCCTATCTCTAGTTTTCCAACCTCTTCTTTATTAGGTATCAAAAAGGTTCTTGGAAACTGCAGATTTTTTTCTACCACATTTTCAAGATAAAATTCTTGATTTATTTTACTTGATGTATTTAATTTTTCCATAATCAACCCTCCCAACTAACTGCCTTCAACTTCTTCAATGAACTCTTACTCCAAAAGTAATTTCACCTTCTTCAAATCATATCAATAACCATCTGCTTAGCTGACAGTAAATCATAGCAAATAGAACTTTCAATTAGAACATTTCCAACTGGCTTTTTACACCTTCACTTAAATTTGGCATTGACTTAAGGTACTCTGCAAGATTTTCATATTCATCATGCATAGGATCATTAGCATCATTCCATGCACGATGTAATAACCATACATTATGTGAAGTAGGCTTGCGTCTCACAGATTGCAAAAGTAATTCTTCATATCCGTTCTGGGAGAAATTTTCAATAAAATGTGTTAATGCACCTGGCACACCAAAATCAGCATCAGGATTATTTTCCATTAACTTTAAAATTGGTTCTATAAAATCAATTTGATTCTCACATTGTTCTATTTCTGAAACCATTTCTTCTTGAATGTATTCAAAGTCATCGTCTCCAACTTTAGAATATAGTGCATCTAAAATTTCATTTTTTGTCATATCTATATTTCCTTTCAAATTCTTATTTATCTTTTTGTTATATATCATATTAAATAGTTAAAACATATTTTTATATTAAAAATTTTAAAAAACCACTTATTACTCAGACCTTATAAAAACATGACAATCGTATATAAGCTATTTCTCCTTTTTACAAAAAACCTCATATCTTTTATCTAGCATAACTTTAAACTTTTTATAATCCTTCCAAACAAAATCAAATTCACAAGGAATATCATACAGTTCATTAAAAACAAAATCCACATAATCTTTCATAAACTGCTCACTAGCATAATAATATTCAGTAAATGCTAATCCTTCGTCATTAAAATCATCACTCCATAACTTACCATCACAACAGGTTAGAAAAAAATCTACTCCTGTCATTTCTTCCTTTCTTACCTTTTCAAGATTTTCTGCATCATATTTCTTATGAATGTCACCTTCTAAATTATTATTGATAATCCATGCAAGGTAAAAGCCAGTATGAACACAGGATCTTTCTACAATTATCCTGACCTGCTCATCATTAATATCTTTAGGATCTATTTTCTTATTAGAACAATAAGCCTCCATTGCTCTATCATAATAATTATCATACCTATCAAAAACCGCCATCGCTTCATTCACCCTTTCAAATTTACTATTTATAATATTAAACCTTAAATTGAAATTTCAAAATTACTTTTTCTTTTTTACTTTTGGAGTAGGAAGTTCTTTATACATCTCTGTAATCAGTTGATATAGGAACTCCTTGTTATCAACATCATCAACTAAAAGCATTGGTTTGGCACCATCATAAGGTAATTCCTCGGTTGCCTCTAGCATCAACTGTCTACTTGCTTTGGTTATCTTAACCAAAAAGCGGTCATCATATATTCCTCCAAAAATCTTTTCTCGAAAATATAAAATATATTCCCCCATCATTTTTCTGGAAGAAACATTCTCTAGTGTATCTAATTGTCCAATAATAAAATCTAAATACTCTTGACTAGAAGCCATATCTTATCTCCTCTTCACAAAATATTTTCTTTCTCTATTTCATACCATCTTGAATATGCAGTATTATATTCCTTAAGTATAATTGGAAATAGTACCCATAATGCTTCTAATGTCATCTCCGATAATTCTTTCGCCACTTTTTGTATCCTCCATAACATAAAAAGTCTTGTTCATGAATCTTTATTCCAGTTGTTTACAGTTGCAATTTATCAATAAAAGCATTATACCATAATCTGGCGATTTATATATTAAAGATAGTGACATATTCCCTTATTACGAGAAACAATTTATAAGCTAATCTATATTGGAGTACAAGCATATGCTATGATAGAGGTAAATGTTGTTAGAAAAGAGGGATTATATATGCTTTTAAATGATAAATATGCAGATTATATTAAGGATTTGCTAAATAAGGCATCAGACTATGACGCTGAAAGAAAGATATTTGGTTCACGTAAACATCAATATAAATTAAATCCTATTATTTCTGAAGAGGAAGTAAAAAACTTCGAAAAAGAACATCAAATTACACTACCAGAAGAATATCGTTTCTTCCTAACGAAGATTGGTAATGGTGGAGCAGGTCCAGATTACGGAATTTTTCCATTAGAAGATATAATGGAAAATGAAAAATATTGTATGTGTAAGAAAGCTTTTATTGATGTAGGACTGGCTGACGCTATGTGGGATTATGCAATGGGTGACGAGGAAATTGATCCCAAAATGCTGGATTCAAAAATGCTAGAAGAGTTATCAAAAGACAATGATACATATGATACTGTTCTTCGCGGCGTTAAATTGATTGGTTCTAAAGGGTGTACCTACAGCAATTTATGTATTATTAATGGAATTGGACGAGGACAAATTGTCTACATGGATTGGAATGTAGAACCTGAATTAAGACCTTTTTTTACCAGGCTTACATTTATGGAATGGTATGAGAAATGGCTTACTGAAATTTTAATACAAACATCTTAATTTTTTAGACTGCTGACAAACATTTTTATCAGCAGTTTTTTATCTGATCACTAAATCTCAACAAAGTATTAGTAATTTATCATTTACAAACATTGGTCGATATCCATATTTCCACAAATTAAAATAGGCTTCATAGGGATCCTTCATATCATTTCTTTCTATTAGTGGCCACATAACATATCTTGCTAAATCATAATCACAAGCAATATTATACAAGGATTCACTAAATAAGATAAGTGGATTTTCTGAAGCTTCTTCTTCTAAGTCTCTAAACCAATCACCTTGCATATCATACAAATCACAATTTAGTATGTCATAATAATCGTATTTATCTTCAAATTCTCTTTTATCCATTATTCTAATTTCAAGATTATCACAATCAATAAGGCTTCTCTCTTCCAAATCTGTTAATATTTCATTAATACCTTCTGCATGTTTTAATGCAATGTTTTCAAGTTCTGACCTAGATAGCATAATATTCTTTTTAGGAACAAAATAACCAGCTATTGTTCCATCTTCTTTTTCATATTCATCTGCAGTTACATCATAAATCAATTTTAATCTTTTAAACATTTCTTCGCCATGTAAAAATGGTACAAAAAATCCCTTCAACTTATCATATTTATTAGGTCTAAAGTAATGAAAGAAAAATGGGGGTACTGGTTCATCATCATATATATCCATATTCTCCTGTTCTAAGAACATTTCTTTTATTTCCTGATTTTCTTCTAGTACATTCTCCCACTCTTTTGGTATTTTCATAATTTATCTCCCTAATAAAATAATTTCCTTTTCAATTATTTTTTCTTTTGCTGAAATTTAGCTTTTCCTGTTGCAGCTTGATATATAGCAACTACTATTATTATTACACATACTATAACAGAACCATATCCTACTAACTCGTACATTACTATCACCTCACCTCGAAAATATTAACATATTATCTAATATAAATCAAATAAATTATCCATATATGGAATTATTATCAAATTAATGGCTTATTCCACTTAAATTCAATCCAATAACTCCTAACACAATAAAAGCTAAAGATACTACTTTTAGAACACTAATGCTCTCTTTAAAAACAAATATTCCAATTGTTGATAGTATAACTAATCCAGCTGCAGACCATATAGCATATGCCACACTTATATCTATTTTTTTCAATGCCATAGACAAACAAATGAAACATATTATGTAGCCTAAAAATGTTCCTATAGTTGGCAGTATTTTAGTAAATCCATAAGACACTTTCATTAATGTGGTTCCTGTGATTTCAAATAAAATTGCAAAAATTAAATAAATCCATTCCATATAAAAAACCCCTTTTATTATAAAATGGTCCGTTTATGGACTATTTTAGTGTAGGTTAATTTATTAATATTGTCAACATATACCAGAGGATAACTTGAGTATTGACAGTGCAGAGTGTGATTAAACAAAACTTTACATTAAGTAAATCCTTAAATATCAAAGGATTAAGCCTTTTGTAGATATTTTTAAGTAGTTATATGGTATAATTCTGCTATAGCTCAATTCGAAGCCACATGTATTTGCGGACTAATTGTTAAAATATACTGTATTTTTCATAAGAAAATTATTATGATATAAATCTTTGTTTCTCAGTGCTATAATAATGATTATTTAGTAGAAAGAAGTGATAGAACTTATGAGTATCAATATTTTGGTTGTAGACGATGAGCAGTCCATAGCGGACCTAATTGAAGTTTATTTAAAAAATGAAGGTTATAAAATATATAAATTTTATAACGGTCAAGATGCACTTCGGTGTGTTGAGTCAGAACAGTTAGAACTTGCGATACTTGATGTCATGCTGCCGGATATTGATGGTTTTACTCTCTGCCAGAAAATTAGGGGAAAACATAATTTTCCGGTTATTATGCTTACAGCTAAAGAAGAAGAAATTGATAAGATTACCGGACTGACATTAGGTGCGGATGACTATATCACTAAACCATTTCGCCCTTTGGAACTTGTTGCCCGTGTAAAGGCACAGCTCCGGAGATTTACCAAATATAATTCTGGAGAACCGAACCAAGAAGAACATTTGATTGCCTTTTCCGGCTTGGTATTGGACATGAATACCCATGAATGCACTTTGAATGAAAAAAAGCTATCTCTCACTCCTACAGAGTTTTCAATTCTTTGGGTTCTTTGTTCCAATCGCGGACGAGTGGTAAGCTCAGAAGAATTGTTCCATGAGGTATGGGGAGACAAGTATTTCACCAATAGCAATAATACGGTAATGGTTCATATTCGGCATTTAAGAGAAAAAATGCACGACAGTGCGGAACATCCTAAATATATAAAAACAGTATGGGGGATTGGCTATAAAATTGAAAAGTAAAAGAGATAAAATAAGAAATGATTATACAAAATTAAAAAGCAAAGTATTTTTTCAAATGTTTTTGATTACAGTTGCCGCCGCTGTGACTGTTTATCTATTGCGCCATATCCTGCGTGGACAGATTGGAGATCGTATCGTTGGATATTTAGTCAAAGCTTTCCATTTTAAAAGTTCGGACGCACAGGAAATCTATCAGTTGGTGATTCGCAATAATATAGAAATGATCCTTTTTATTGTAATCCTAATATTTTTATTAGTTATCCTCTTTAGGTTTTCTGTTTTTTGTTTCACAAAATATTTTGATGAAATCAGCGCTGGAATGGATAAACTTACTGAGGAATCTGATGCAAAAATTACGTTGTCACCAGAATTGGATTTTATGGAAAATAAGATAAATCAGATAAAAAATAACTTGGAAAAACAAAAGAAAGCTGCACTTAATGCCGAGCAGCGAAAAAATGATTTGGTAGTTTACTTGGCTCATGATATAAAGACACCTTTGACCTCTGTTATAGGGTACTTAAGTCTTCTAGATGAAGCTCCTGATATGCCTCTTAAACAAAAGGCAAAATATGTTAATGTCACTTTAGAAAAAGCTTATCGATTAGAGCAGCTTATAAATGAGTTTTTTGAGATTACAAGATTTAATCTTCAAACTATTGTTTTGAATAAAGAAAAAATCAATTTACTTTTCATGCTCCAGCAGATGGCAGATGAATTTTATCCAATGCTGACTCCACACGGAAAGCAGGTATCCGTCAATGTGCCTAATTGTCTCACTCTGCTGGGAGATGCAGACAAACTGGCTCGTGTGTTCAATAACATTCTAAAAAATGCAATAGCCTATAGCTATGAAAACAGCGTCATTGCCATTTCTGCTAAACAGCAGGACAAAAATACTATAATAACTTTTACTAACCAGGGGAATCCAATTCCTAAAGAAAAGCTTGAAACTATTTTTGAAAAGTTTTATAGGTTAGATTCTGCACGTTCCACAAACACTGGTGGAGCAGGATTAGGTTTGGCAATAGCACAAGAAATTGTTACAGCTCATAATGGAACAATCTCTGTGGAAAGCAACTTAGAAAATACTACATTTACAGTAAAGCTTCCGTCTTAAGAAAATCTTAAGAAGTTCATAAGATAAATTTCCAATTTAACTCCTTGTTCTGTGGTTAAATAATATTATTACAGAATAAGGAGCTATTTTATTATGGTACGAAAAGTAAAAAAGGAAAAATCAAAAACACACATATTTGTAACACTTTTGTTGATAGCGAGCATTGTTACTTTGAGTTACAAATACATCATTACTCCAAGAAACCAACATATGTTACGGAAACAATATGATGATATAACCTCGTTACATTCTTCTTTAAAGATGACTTCTGATCCTTCTGAAGATAAAGCAACACCGATTCCTTCTGTTTCTAAATCTTTAGGTAAGCTTAAAAGCCATAATGCCATTCTGATCCGTTTAAAAGATCAAACAACTTTAATGCAAAAAAATAGCGAAGAAAAAATCTATCCTGCTTCCTTGACTAAAATGATGACAGCCATTGTTGCCATAGAAAACTTGCCTAATCTCAATGAAGAAGTCAAACTGACTAATTCTGCGTTTCAGGAGCTGCACAGAGAAGATGCATCAATGGCAGGTTTTCAACCGAATGAACAGGTAACGGCATTAGATCTGTTATATGGAACACTGCTGCCAAGCGGTGCAGAGTGCTGTATTGGGCTTGCTGAGCAAATTGCAGGGTCAGAACAGAATTTTGTAAAAATGATGAATCAAAAGGCATCTGAGCTAGGTATGAGAAACACACATTTTGAAAATACCACTGGGCTTCAGAATCAAAACCATTATACAACAGTCAAAGATCTGGCTATCCTTCTAAGCTATGCTTTGCAAAATGATACTTTTAGGGTGATTTTTACTTCGTCCCATCATTCAACACAACCTACAAATAAACACCCTGGCGGTATAACCTTTTACAGTACAATGTTTAAAGAACTCAACAATCAAAACATTATTGGCGGTGAAATTTTAGGAGGAAAAACTGGATATACCAATGAGGCTGGTCTATGTCTTGCGAGTCTTGCCAAAGTTGGTAAACAAGATTACATTCTGATTTCAGCTGGTGCGAAAGGTGATCACCATTCGGAACAGTATAATATTACCGATGCATTAGCTGTATACAACAGTATAGGAAAATAATAAGATTTTCATAAGCAGAAATGAACTAAAAAATGGAGGTATTATGAATAAACGAGAGAGAATTAAAACAATCTTTTTATATGGTGTTTTCATTTGTTACATACTTTTGTTAATTAAAATATTGTTCTTATCAAGAGTTTCGCATTTGGAGCATAGGTCAATCAATCTCATTCCTTTTTATAGTATAATAGAATATATATCTAGCAGATCTGCGAATATAAAAGCATTTGCTTTTGGTAATGTGGTTGGCAATATAGTTATTTTTATTCCCCTTGGTACATATTTGTTATTATTCAAAAATAATAAAAGAGTACTAACCAATTTGCTGTTTATATTTACAGTAAGTTTATTTGTGGAAGTCATTCAGGGGGTTTTAGCCATTGGAACATCAGACATTGATGATATAATTCTAAATTGTTTGGGTGGACTGATTGGTATTTTAGGATATAAGTTTTTATTGTTTATATTACGAGATCAGAAAAAAGTATATACTGCAGTGACAATAATATCTGCTATCGGATTACCTCGTATATTATATTATCTATTCATAGTGAAAATGAGATTCTAAATATCTTTATTGCATATTAGAAATTTCAAGCCAATGCTTAACTTTTAGCATTGGCTTTCATTTATTGAATAATGTTAACTTCTACTCTATACCTTTAAATGTATAGGTTACTAGATTAGTTATGAAAGTCTCATCTACTATATCTCCTGTTACCAATAATCTATAGAATAATGGTCCAAAAATTAAATCGATAATTAGTTCTATATCCAAATCTTCCTTTAATTGTCCTCTTGAAACTCCACGTTCTAAAATATATCGTGAATCAAGTCTACGAGGCTTAAAATAGATTGCTCGATAGGCTTCAGCTAGCTTTAGATCAAATTGACCCTCTGCTATTATCTCATTAATTGCCTTTCCTTCCCGACTAATCAAAAATTTTGCTAAATTATTTACTTGAATTATCATATCATCAATAGTTGATCCTGTATCAGGTATTGGAAGTCTCACAGTAGCAGCATCAAAAAAAGCATCCATGACAACAGCAGCTTTGTTGGCCCACCATTTGTAAATAGTAGCTTTACTAACTCCAGCTTTTTCAGCAATTTTTTCAATTGTAATAGTTCCAAAACCATTTTCAAGTAATAACTCATATGCAGCGGAAAGAATAGCTTTTTTAGTTTTTTCACTACGCGGACGTCCCAATTTTTTCTCCATTATAATTACCTCCATATGTATTTAACTTATAACAGTGTATTTAATAAACTATACGTATATTATACTATATATTTTTTGTTTTAAAAGCAAAAAACTATTTACAATACTGAACGTTTAGTATATTATATATTTATAAACTAAACGTTCAGTTTACTAATTGTCAATTAAATTTATTATAATCTTAAGGAGTGATTTATAAATGTATCTTTCAAATAATGCCATAAAGAAATCAAATTCATCAATAAATAATCCTGAAGCTAAACCCATATTAACTAATTTGTTAATTTTAATTATGTCTATAGCTTGTGGGCTTACTGTCGCAAATTTATATTATATTCAGCCCCTTTTAGCTGATATTGCAAAAACCTTTCATGTCACCACATTAAGCATAGGCTTTGCAGCTATGCTTACACAAGTAGGTTATTCAATTGGAATGGTATTTATATTACCTTTAGGAGATATAAAAGAAAAGAGAAAATTAATAGTGATAATGCTTTTATGTTCAATGATCTCTCTTGTGTGTATGTTCTTTTCTTCAAATATATATCTTTTAATAGCTTCTTCCTTTGCTGTTGGTTTTACCTCTATTATTCCTCAACTTATTCTTCCTTTAGCTGCACAATTATCAAACCCACATCAAAGAGGACAAACTATTGGTAAGATAATGAGTGGATTGTTAATTGGAATATTGCTTTCCCGTTCAATTAGTGGTATATTAGGCGGCTACTTGGGCTGGAGGATAGTTTATATTATTGCCGCAATTATAATGTTCCTTCTCATGCTTATTCTTAAAAAGTTGCTACCATTATGCGAACCTGTATCTGATATTAAATATGCTCAGTTGCTAAAATCAATGCTACACTTAATAAAAACCGAACCAATTTTAAGAGAAGCCTCTATTAATGGTGCTTTAATGTTTTCAGCCTTTAGTGCCTTTTGGACATCCCTCATATTTTTGCTTCAAAGTTCTCATTACAATATGGGAGCCGAAGCAGCAGGTTTGCTTGGATTAGTTGGCATTAGCGGTGCTCTTGCTGCCCCAATGGTTGGGAAAGTAGCTGACAAAAGAGGTGCACGTTTTGCTATAAGTATATGTATAATTGTAGTCGCAATTTCCTATTTATGTTTCTTTCTATTTGGCTTTAAACTTTGGGGACTTATTTTAGGAATTATTCTTCTAGATCTAGGAGTACAATCCTGTAATGTTTCTAACCAGGTAAGAGTACAATCGCTAAACGAAAAAATGCGTAATAGACTTAATACTATCTACATGGTCAGTTTTTTTCTTGGAGGAGCTTTAGGTTCATTTTTAGGTTCATACAGTTATTCTCATTTTGGATGGTATGGGGTTTGTACTTTTGGAATGACAACTCAAATCATAGCAATTATTTTACACAAAATTGGAAAGAAAAAATTACACAGATAAATTCTTAAAGGAAAGCATTTTATAACATAAATAAGCCACTGATTATGTAAAACTTCAGCAGCTTGTTTATGTTATAAATTATTTTTAAGTTTTAAAATTTCTAAATGGCATTGAAAATTCTTACCTTATCTGCTGTTATTTCCTTAATTTCCTTTACATCTTCTAAAATATCTTCCATACACCTGCTGCAATTTTTACTGTATTCAATGACCAAGGCTGCATCTGGAGTATATTTTGCATAACTTTGAAAAAAATCATCCATATTTAATTTTCCATCTCTTATTCTATTATGATTATCTTCTACACCATTATTATTATGGAGGTGATAGGACACAATTTTATCCTTTAGTTCTCTTATAACCTTAACTAGATTCCAGTTGTTTGCAAAGGCATGGCCAACATCAATTAATATATTATTATCAATACTCCTTGCCATTTCAATAAATTCTTCTTCATTAAACAAAACATTATTACGGGAAATTACGCCTGCATTCTCAACAACAATATCTATATTATACTCTTTAGCTAATGCATTTAACTCCATAAGATTCTTTGTTGAATTTTTGACCATTTCCATTCTTTCTTCAGGTTTCACTTCGCAGTTATTATGATGGTATACAATATATTTGCTATTTATTTTTTTCGCAAGCTCAAGGGTTATTTTAAAATATTCTTGTGACCTCTCATATTCTATAGTGCCCTTTTTCTTAGAATGTTCTGTATAATAGTATGGTCCATGTAATGTAGATGGACTCTTTTTTAACTTATCCAAATTATGTCTAAGTGTATAAATAAACTGATTATCATGCCACTCGGGAAAAAGCTCTATGCCTACACTTGGATCATTAACTTTTCTTATTAGTTGAAAAATTTTTTCCAATTCACTAGGTTTATACATATTTGTGCTTATATAAATGTTCATAATTATAACTCCTCCGGATAACCAATAGAATTTTCAGTAGTTCCATGAAATAAATGTATTTTTGAAAAATCCGGTTCAAAATACACTAAATCATTATTTTTTAAATTTGTATTATCTGCTATAGCAATAATTTCATTACCTTCAACTTCAAAATATATACCAAGCATATTCCCGTAGTTTTCAATATATTTCACAAAGCCTTTAAAACAATTTTCTGTTTGGGTTTTACTTAACTTAATATGTTCAGGTCTTATGCCAAAAAATAATTTTTCACATTTACTTTCATTAATTTTTTTTAACCACATTTCTGGCAAAGGCATCTGTTGTCCTCCTACCACTATTTTGTCATGACAGCAGTTAACCTCAAAAATATTCATAGAAGGTGATCCAATAAATTTTGCAGTAAATACATTGGCAGGCCTATTATATACATTATGAGGAGTGTCCACCATCTGAATAGTTCCCTTATTCATTAATGCCACTCTATCTCCTATTGTCATAGCTTCTACTTGATCATGAGTTACATAAACAAAAGTTTGATGATACATCTCATGAATCTTTACCAATTCCTTTCTGGCATGGCCTCTAAGCTGTGCATCCAGATTGGAAAGGGGCTCATCTAATAAGAAAAAATCACTTCTTTTTACTACCGCCCTGGCAAGAGCAACTCTTTGACGCTGTCCTCCGGATAAATCTTTAGGTTTTCTATTTTCTAGTCCCTTTAGCTTAAGCATATCTAAAGCTGAATTCAATCTCTTTTCAATTTCTTCCTTTTCCACCTTATGAACCTTTAAGCCATAAGTAATGTTATCCTTTAGTGTCATATGAGGAAAAAGAGCATAGTTTTGAAACACCATAGATACACTTCTATCTCCACTTGGAACTTCATTGACGCATTTTCCATTCATATATAGTTTTCCTGAGGTTATATCTTCTAAGCCTGCAATAATTCTAAGCGTAGTTGATTTACCACATCCAGAGGGTCCTAATAATATTAATCTTTCTCCACTTTTTATGGTAAGATTTAAATTGCTTACCACCGTATTTTTACCATAAGCTTTACATATATTTTCAAAAACAATCTCTTTCATAATCTATCTACCCCTTTATTCCTGATGATGTAAAAGTATTAATGATATATTTTTGGAATACAATGTACAATATCACTGGTATTATCATTGTTATAACGGCTACTGCCATAGCAATGGTAAAATCTGTGCCACCTTCTGAACTTATAAATAATTGAAGTGCTAAAGGCAGTGTAAAGTTTTCCTTTGTCTTTAAAATTAACACCGGCCATACATATTCATTCCAGGAGTTAATAAAAAACATAATTCCCGTTGAAATAATAGCTGGTTTAGTCAGCGGTAATACGATGTCTTTCATTGTCCTAAAATGTCCAGCCTTCTCTAATCTAGCTACCTCAATTAGCGATAAAGGAATAGTTCTCATAGACTGCCTAATAAGAAAAATACCTGTTGCATCTGCTAGTTCCGGTAAAATAATTCCAAGCAGCCTATCATTAAAGCCTAACTTTGAAATTGTTAAATAATTTGGTATCATTGTTACAGTAAAAGGTATAAAAATAGTACTGATTAATAAAAAATATATAAGCTTTTTATACTTAAAATCAAAATACACAAAGGCATAAGCTGCAAAAACAGAGGTTATTATTTTAAATAGCGTGACAGTAGCAGCTATGAAAAAAGTATTGCCTGTTATTTTGAAGAAAGGCAATCTATTAAGCACTTCCATATAATTATTTAATGTAGGGTGAAGTGGAATAATTGCAAAAGTATATTTATAGGCTTCATTTAAATCCTTAAAAGAACTTGATATGGCAAAAAGTATAGGAAATAGCGACATAGTTACAATTAATATTAAAAGGATGTGCCAGATAAACTGTGATGTTAATTTAATTTTCATAGTATACTCCTTTTTCAACAAATTTAAATTCTAAAATAAGCAGTATTATAAAAAATAACATTGTCAAAATTGCAAAGGCTGAAGCATTGCCTGTCCTATACAATACAAAGGCTTCCTGATATGCATTATAGATAGCATTAGAACTTGCATTATCTGGTCCACCTTGAGTAATAACTTTAATTGGCGTAAACACATATTGAAGTCCCTGCACAATAGTCATGATAAAAATGTAAACTCCTGTAGCACTACTCATTGGCAGTACAATGTCCAAAAATATCTTATATATTGGCACATTATCAAGCTTAGCAGCTTCAATTACTTCTTTTGATACCCCTGAAACCCCTGCCAGCACCACAATAAAATTGTAGCCAAATACCTTCCAGGTTGTTATTATGCTAAGCACCACAATAACCAGTCCATCTCTTTTACTCCATACAGGCATTGTTATTCCAAGGAATTTTGAAACAACTGCTAAAGGACCAGATACAGGATTTAGAATCCATAAATATAAAATTGAACCTACCACTAGTGATATAACACTAGGTAAAAAAATTACACTTTTATAAAAACCTTTGCCTTTCTTTATGACCACGGATAAAATAAAAGACAATATATATGGTGCTGCACAATTTAATATCAAAAGGATAAATATATAAGCAAAAGTATTTTTTAATACTTTATAGGTAAGTGGATCTTTAAACAAGGCTATATAATTACCAAGTCCAACAAAATCCTTTGTAGGCTTAATCATATTCCAGGAGAAGAAACTTAGATATATTGTTCTAAGTAATGGCCAGAACATAAATATAGCAAAAACCATAAGTGACGGTAATATAAATAGATAGGCTATAATTTTTTCTTTAGTTATATAGTTCAACAAACTGCTTTTAGAAATTTTTTCTCGTCTTTTACTAATTAATATTTCTTTTTGACCTTCCAACTTTAATCCTCCTTAAATATCGCTAAAGACAGAGGTGAACCCTGCCTTTAACAATTAACTTATTGCAACTATTTTTTTAGTAATGCATTAATCTTGTTTTGAGCAGAAGTTAACCCATCCCTAGGAGATACGCTGCCACTTAAAATTTTGTCTCTTGTATCAAGTAATATTTGTTCTGCCTGAAGGCCTGCATCTCCAGGAAAGGAAGTCCATGACACAACTCCATCCATTTGAGTAGTTGCTGCAGTCATCATTTTATTTTCCTGTAAAAATTTCTTCAAGCCGTTTTCTGCTGCTGCCACATCTTTTCTTGGTGGAACATAACCTGTACCTTTTGTCCATTCAGCCATAGACTCTACACTATATAAGTATTTTTCAAATTCCCACGCTGCCTTTTGTTCCTTTTCTGTTTTAGCTGTTATAGCTAGGAAACATCCTCCTGCAGGTAAACGCTTTGTTTTACCTGCCCATGCAGGTGAATTAATTGCTGCAACATCAAAGGTAGCACCTTTTTGAATATTTTCTCTTCTAGCAATTGTTGTATATAGCATACCAACATTACCAGCAATAAAAGATTTAACGCCTTCATCCCAGGATATGTGAAGTGCCGATTTACTCTTTACTACCATATCTGCATAAGCTTCATAAGCCTTAATGCCCTCCTCTGATGCAAAAGCTGCTTTACCATCTTTTATCATTCTGGCTCCGTTACTCTCTAATAATGCTTGAGTTGCCCAGTTGTCCGCTGGCTCCTGCATATAAAAACCGTACTTTCCTGTCTTTTCCTTGATGGTATTTGAAAAGGTCACTAATTCTTCCCAAGTTTTAGGTCCATTCTCATCCAAACCTGCTTGTCTTAAAATATCCTTGTTTATATAAAGAACTGGCGTACTTAAGGAATAAGGAATACCTACCTGACTATTTTTACTGTTCTTTGCAAGGTCTAATACATTAGGCAAAAAATTATCCTTTATAAAATTCTTGTCTTGAGGAAAATAAGAATCAATAATTTTCTGAGGTTCTGTATAACTAAAGTTATTTGAAAAATAATCTAAAAATGCCCAACCAACTTGTACTAAAGCTGGAGACTTACCAGTAGCACTTTCCGCCTGTAAGTTCTGCAGCAATCCTTTATACATATCAGGGTTATATTTAGACACTACCTCTACTGTGCTGCTTTGTGCATTAAAATCTTTTACTAATTTCTCTACACTTTTTCCTCCCTGGGTTTCAGCATTAACATGCCAATATTCAATCTTTACTTTTTCACCTTTATTATTAGCTTGTGATGTAGCTGCAGTTCCACAGCCTGAAAAAAACATAGCACTAATTGATATAATCGAAATAATTTTTAAAATGGTTTTTTTCATTTTATATTCCTCCTAAAATTTAATGTTTAAAAGCCTATATAGCTTTTAAAGAACGACTTATCAATTCTAATTGATCTATCTTAATGTCCGAGTTTATCTATAGAAACTTTTCAATAACTTCAACAACACCTTCTTCATATTCACCTACAGTTACAAAATCAGCTATATCCTTTAATCCTTCAACTGCATTTGCAACAGCTGCTCCCATAAAGGCTTCTTCGATTAATTCCTTGTCATTCATATGATTTCCTATAGCTACAACCTCTTCATCCTTTAAACCCAAATGCTTCTTTAATTTTCTTAATGCACTGCCTTTGGAAACATCTTTTTTTATTATTTCCATATAAGTATCTTCTGAAATTACATATTTAAACTCATTTCTTAAGCCTTCCGGTAGCTTGTTCCAGTGCTTTTTATAGCCTTCTACATCTCCTATTATTAAAATTTTATTTACTAATAATTCTGAACTCAGTATACTGTTATCTGCAACCTTACAACTTACAAGTTCCTTTTTTTCATATATAGAAACTCTTTCTGTACGTTTTAAACAAAACACTTGTCCATTATGAGAAAATATAATTGAAGCACCTATTTCGTTAAGTTTTTCTAAAAACTGCATCAGTTTTTTTACAGGAAAGGTATTTGAATAAATTTCCCTTCCCCTTTCATCTACTATCTTCGCTCCATTATATATAATATATGGACCATTCACTCCTA
Source organism: Clostridium sp. JS66 (assembly GCF_033561535.1). Taxonomy (NCBI): domain Bacteria; kingdom Bacillati; phylum Bacillota; class Clostridia; order Eubacteriales; family Clostridiaceae; genus Clostridium; species Clostridium sp. JS66. The sequence goes on from NZ_CP131467.1 coordinate 4,224,127, forward strand.
AGGTTTTAATCACCTCTAGACTTGTTTCTTCCGGTCTTCCAGTTGCTATTGTGAATATCTTATTCTTATTTTTAAATTCACAAATTTTTTCTATTAACCTTTGAGAAACTTTGTATCCTTCTTTATCACTATTAAACAAAGTTCCATCCAAATCAGATACAATCATTTTAATTGACATATAAGAACTCCTTTCTAAAAAATGGCGCAAAAATTAAAGACTTAAGAATTAATAAATCACCTTCCTTCTTTTAAGCAGTGCTCTTTTTTTAAAACACTACTACAAACTAAAGATAATTATGGTTTTCTCAAATCTCCACCAATAATTATTAGAATTATATGCAATTAAACTTATTTTTTCAAATCTACATTCCACAAATCACTTTTACTAAAGGATATACCATCAGCACCAGCCTTTAATCCAGCTAATATTTGTTCTTTATTATTTATTAAGCCACCTAATATTACAGGTTTATCTATTTCATTTTTTATATATTCAACAATTGAGTTTGCTAAAGCTGGCATAACTTCTACTGCATCTGGTTCGTTTTCCCTAATGCTTTCTATTGCACTTTTCAGTGATTTGGAATCAATTAGGAAAATCCTTTGTATAGTAATTAATCCTCTCTTCTTAGCATTTTTGAGTATAGTGCTTTTTGTAGATACAATCCCAGAGAGATTTGTATATTTTATAATGAAATTTACAGCTTCCTTGTCATTGGATAATCCTTTTACCAGATCAGTATGTAAAAATATAGTTTTCTTATTATTATATATTTTAAAATCCTTCTCCATGATTTTGCTCAACTTGCCATCCATTAACAATACAGATGAAACTTTAGACTCCACAGCATCCTTTAAATTTTCATGTTGTGCTGCAGCAATTAAAGGACTGCTTTTTAAAATTTGTTTTATATTCAAGTTTAATCATCCTTTTCCTTTGATTTCTATACTATAAATCTTACCTTTTAAATGTTAACTATTAGTTACCTATAGTATAAGTTTAGGTTAAGACTGTATTTAAGTTCACTGATTTTTCTTGAGGATGCTATGGCTCTGTGTATATACTATTCTAGCTAATTATAAACAGCAAAAAACCCCTTAAATAGACTAGCTATTTAAGGGGTAAAATATTCACTAATTAAAGAATTGTAACATTTTCTGCTTGTAGTCCTTTTGGTCCTTTAACTGCATCAAAAGAAACTTCCTGACCTTCTTCAAGTGACTTATAACCTTCTGATTTTATTTGAGAAAAATGTACAAAAACATCTTTACCATCTTCTCCTGTTATAAATCCAAATCCTTTTTCTCCATTAAACCATTTTACTGTACCATTCATAATGCGTACCTCCGAAATTTTATTATTCCTAAATTCATTGTAATAATCCACTAATAAAATTTCGATATCATTATACTATATTATTATAAGTACTCATTGAAATATATTTGTGTTAAATTATTTACTACCAATTTAAGTTCTTGATAAGAATAACACATTATACTATATAATGCAAGCTTTTTATAATTAAAAGTTAAATAAAGCTTATATTTATTTAATATTAAGAATTAAATCTGTATCCTGTACCCCATATAGTTTCAATATACTCAGGATTTCCAGAGTCTTTTTCTATCTTCTTTCTAAGTTTTTGTATATGTACTGCTACAGTAGCTGTATCCCCACAATAATCTTCTCCCCAAATGCTGCTAAATATTTGATCCTTTGTGAAAACTATATTAGGGTTTGACGCTAAGAATACCAATAATTCATATTCTTTAGTTGTTAGAAAAATTTCCTTGCCATTTACAAATACTTTATGAGAATCTGTTTGAATTTCCATAGCCTTATGGCTAATAATCTCTAAAGTAACTTTTTTACCTGATAGACGTTCATATCTCATAATATGAGATCTTATTCTTGCAACTAATTCTGCTGGACTAAAAGGTTTGGTTAAATAATCATCTGCACCAAAACCTAAGCCTCTTATTTTGTCTATATCTTCATTTTTAGCTGATACAATTATAATGGGAATTTCAAATTTATCTCTAATTGCTTTTACTATTTCATATCCGTCTTTACCAGGAAGCATTAAATCTACTACAACTACATCATAAACACCAAGTAGAGCCCTTTTTAATCCTGATATTCCATCTTGTTCTATGTCTACCTTATATCCATTCAATTGAAGATAATCTCTCTCTAAAGCTGCAATATTATTATCATCTTCAATTATTAAAACCTGTTTCACAAAAATCTCCCCTTCCCTGTACCATTATCATTAAATTACTATAGGAAGCTCTACTATAAAAGTGCTGCCTTCTAACAAAATGCTCTTAACAGAAATTCTTCCTCCATGGGCTTCTACCATTTCCTTAGCAATTGCAAGTCCAAGTCCTGTACTCATTAAGTCCTTTGTTCTTTCTGTATCTATACGATAAAATCTATCAAATACATAAGGAAGCTTATCTGGAGCTATACCCGGACCATTGTCACTTATGATAATCTTTATATGATCTTTTTCATCCTTTAATTCAATGGAAATAGCTAAATTTTCTTTCTCACCATATTTAACAGCATTTCCTATAATATTTCTTATAGTTTGATATATTCTTTTTCCATCTATGTTAACTTCGATTTCTCTTTCTATTTTATCAGTAAAACTAAATTTAATATTTTTTTCACCTAAAACAAATGCAAATTCCTCCATCATATCCTGCATAAAAGGTTTTATCCTTACTTTTTCAAATTTAAAATCTACCTTTTGCATATCAAGCTTCGAAAACAAAAATAAATCATCAATAAGTCTATTTATATAATCTATATTACTATGAATTGTTTTAAGATAGCTATTTATTGTATCAGGTGAATGTGCAACACCATCTAGTATAGCTTCAACATATCCATTTATTGAGGTAATTGGAGTTTTTAAATCATGGGATATGTTTGCTATAAGCGTCTTTCTATTTTCCTCATATTCTTTTTTTAACTTTTCACCCTGCTCTAGTTTTTCTGCCATTTTATTAAACTCATCTATTAAAATACCAATTTCATTATAAACTTTTTTTTCGATTCTAACCTCATAATTTCCCTTGGCAATTTGCTCTACTCCAGTTCTCAAACTTTCAATAGGCTTCATAATTCTTTTTTCTAATCTCCAATATATGTATAAGTGTGCAATTTCCTTAGCAGTAAATATTGCTGCAAAGAAAATGGTTATAGCCTTAATACCCACAACCTTAAAGATGAAGTAAATTATAAGTATATTAACCAAAAAGGCCATAGGACGAAGCCAAATTAAATATTTATGACATAAGCGAAATTCATCTTTATGCCTATGGTGAATCTCATGAATTCCATGTAAATGTTCATGATCTTCACTATGCCATCTATGATGTTTTTCATGCCACTCTTTGTGAAGTTCACTTTTACTCTTTTTTAAAATACCCATATATACCACCTTTAAAATTTAGTTACAATTAATATTACCACAGTATATTCTCACTTAAAATAAAAAAATGGGTGTAAAATTTAAGCTTACACCCACAGACCTTTACCAACTGAAGTTTACTAAAGCATTTAAACTATTTTCACCTTTAGCAGTGACTTCTATCTTTTCAACTTCATTATTTTTATTAACATATACATTTAAATCAGCATTGCTATTTTCAGAGCAAAGTAATTCTTTCATAAAATCATGACACTTATGCTGTTCACCCATACCTTCAAAATGGAAGTTTTTATGAGTCTCTCCTAAATTTTTATGATGATTTTTGATTTCACTAATTATATCCTTCAAGTTAAGAGACAATATTGATATTTCATCCTTTTCTTCCACTTTAAGATTATTTAGAGTATTGAGTATAAAAGTGATTTTTGAAAGTTTTTCTTTTATACCTCTATGCTCACAACATCCCATACCATGATGATCCATATGGCCCATTTTGCCTATGTGATGGTGGAATCCATGATGTTCACAATCCTTCATATTAAACTCTGTATTGCTTTCATGCTTTGCTTTTTTTCCATCACAATCAAATTCACTGCTTATTTTAGCCTTACACTCTCCTGTAGTTGTATTAGTATTAAGTTCCTTAGAAAAGGATAATACTTTTGTCTCTCCTTTTGCAGCATCTAATTTGATCTTTACATTAAATTCTTCCTTTTCCTGCATAGTTTTAAATACATCATATAAAATTTTAATCTTGTTCATTAATATGACCTCCTAATATTTTTGCAAGGCTGTTATTTTTAATTCCTTGCTTGTTATGAGTTCATTATAAAGACAGAGATTAAAAATCCTTTAAAGCAATTTTAAAAATTTTATAAAGAATTATAAAATAAGTTTAAAATAATGCCTTCTTTCTATGCTATTTAATATTTTCATCTACAAGAAATACCTTACCCTTATCTCCATCCACTAATATTTTTTGTCCATCTTTCAGCATACCCATTACTCCTGATATATTTACCACTGCTGGAATTCCATATTCCCTAGCTACAATGGCTCCATGTGATAGAAAACCTCCTGTTTCCATAACAACAGCTCCTGCCTTTAAAAACAATGGCGTCCACCCTGGGTCAGTGGATGGTGCTACCATAACCTCTCCTGGCTGAAGTCGCCCTCCTTCATTTGGATTACTTATCAGTCTAACTAATCCAGAAGCTTTTCCAGCAGCAACTGGTATTCCGGTGAGACAATTGCTAGAACTCTCTATAACTGGTTCTGTAAACTTTGGAGTTTCTCCACAAATTACATCTGGTGGAGCAATCAATTCCATTTTTTTCTTCCATTCTTTTCTTCCAGCAATTATAAATTGAAGTCCTTTACCCTTCCATTCACCACTCAATACTGAAAAAAGTTCTGGCCATGTACAAAAAAACACATCGTCTGGTTCTTTAATTACACCTCTTTCATAAAAACGATGACCTAATTCTATGGCAATTGTTCTGTATGCATCCATAATCAATGCTAGCACAGATTTATTCTTTTCTCGCACTGCTGCTCCATCCTGACATTCTTTAACAAGTTTTCTTATTTCAGAATGCTTAGAAGTAGGCACTTTTTCTTTAATTTCAATCCACGCCTGTTCTAATTTCTCTTTTTGTTCCTTCTTAAGCCTCCCAATGTCAGCAGTATTTATAGTACTGCGTATAATCCCAAGCAAATAAGATGGATCTTCTTTCCACCTAGGGTTTATAATATCCAGCTCATAAACTGCCCGATGACCATATTCTTGTATAAACTCACGAAAAGCCTTCTTAAATGGAGATCTTTCAGGCAATTTTACTTCCCAGTTCATAGGATCAAAGTTAACATCATTAAAATATTTAACAGCATCAGAGTCTTCACGAGCCTGTTCAGCTATTTCAACCAACTTATAACCTTGATCAGCACTGGTTATATCTGATGTTCCTCCAACCATTAATGCATTTATCACCATTAGTGATTTATCTGAGAAATACTCATTGAGAATATTTAATAAATACATAATTGGCATGCTACCTGCTGCACTTAAAAACATGAATTCTTTAGCCATACCTTTGACGATGCTGCCTAATTCATTATACCTATTAATAAAATCTTGATCTATCCACTTACTAAACTCTTCACTAGTTATTGACTTTACTGAAGCCATGACCTTATTCCAAGTTTGAGCAGAGTTTTCCTTACATTGTTTAACCAAATCCATGTTCTTAACTACACGTTCTTTTCTCTTTAATCCAATTACTCCACCATAGGGATCAGGGTCTTCTATTTCCATATCCTTCTGATGACCACCCCAAAAGACGCCAAAGCCTTGAGGCAATGCCCCCATTGCATCATAATTTCCCCACTGCTGAACTGACATATTGCAATAAAGCCTTCCATTGAAAAACTTGGAAAATTGCAAACCGTGAGGAAAGTCATAACCCACCCCAGTAAAAAAACCCTGATGCATAGTATCAATAATATTTTTCATTAAACAACGGTTTAAAGGTGACTGAACCATAGGAACAGCATCTCTATAGTTGCCATTAGACCAAATATCCGGTTTGTTTTTCAACCCAGGAAACGTCTTTCGTGGAATAGTGGTTATTGGTCTGGCCTGAACCAAGACAAACTTTCCTCCATCATAAACCCATTCCACATCCTGATGCTGATCACTATTACCTAAGGCATCAAATACTCTCAGTAAAAGCCTGCCAAGCTTTTCAATTTCCTTATCTTTAAGTACCTGCTGTAAAGACATTTCCTCTGACTTAATAAATTGAGTTCCACCATTTTCACTTCTAATGACCTTCCCTTGCTTGTGTCCAATTTTTCTCGATATTAAATGAGGACTGGCATTTATAGCTTCAGTTTCTAGATAATATGTATCTGGCTCTACTATACCGGACACCACAGATTCACCTAACCCGAAATTAGCGTTAATCACTAAAACATCCTGACGTCCTGATAAGAGGTCACAAGTAAAACCTACTCCAGCAGCTTTAGCTTCCACCATCTCCATGATCACTACTGCTGCTTTTACATCATCATCACTTATATTCATCTTTTTGCGATATGCCACAGCTCTAGGAGACCATAAAGAAGCATAACATCCTTTCACTGCTGACAGTATATCCTCTAAACTGCAAACATTCAAAAATGAATCATGTATGCCAGCAAAGGATGCCTTTTCAGAATCTTCCGCAACTGCAGAGGACCTCACGGCCCAGGATTTTTTTAATTTTTCACAGCTATTGATATATGTAGATAACTCCTGAATAATAGCTGGTGGTATTGAGCCTTCTATAATTTTTTCTCTTAACTGCTCCAATCTATATTTCACATCAGCTTCATCCAAATTGTCCAGAGTAGTGGCTGAAGCAACATTATCAATTATTTTTTGTAATTCATTGTACTTGATATATTCATCATAAGCCTGAGCAGTCAATGCCAATCCTTGAGGAATATTGAAACCATATTGATCTAACCTTCCTAAATTCCAGCCTTTACCTCCAACCATTGATACACCTGACTGAAAAGCTTCCTTCCAATTCAAAAGATATTTCATCTCAATCAACCTCCTTTAATTATCCATATCAGATTTTTTAGAACTATCTACCTTGCTGGCTACCCCATATAGGAATAAATCTACCAGCTTGGCTATTTCCTCATGAAGTTCAAACCTTGAGGAATCATTAAGCCATTCAAATGTCATTGTGCTTCTAAGAAGATCCATATGTCTTACTAACAATTCAACCGAAATATCAGGCTTTATTTCACCTTCCTCTTGTCCCAGGCTTATAATTTTTTCCAAAATACTCTGAGTACCAGTTTCAGTGCTTTTATGTCCTGGTTCCTTAACCATATTTCCTAAACGATAATTAATGCATATTCCTGTAATTTCAGGATTCTTTTCAACCCAATCATAAGAATGATTAAGTGCAGCCATAAGGCGAGACTTAGTATCTGTAAGATTCTGTATAGTTTTAAAATTTTCTTTAGCTAATTCCTGCGAAATCCCTCTTACATATTCATCAACTATAGCCTCCTTCACTGAAAAATAGTTATATAAAGTTTTTCTTGCAATATCTGTTTTTTCTGCTATCTGTTCCATTGTTGTATTGTCAAACCCCTGACTGTGAAATAAATCCATAGCAACCTTAACGATTTTTTGTCTGGTCTCTCTTTTCTTTCTATCGATTCGGCTTTCAGCTAATATTTCCTTAGTATCCATTTTTACACCTCCAGTACATTTTGTATAACACTTATTTCATGCAAATATACACACCAAGTAATTTTACACACTGTGTAAATTATGTTCTAATTCTATCTCCTATTGCTTTCCTTGTCAAGATTAAAAAATAGCAAATTAATTACCCAAGCAATATTCAAATATAAAATTGCTAAAAAAAAGTCTCATAAATCAAAGGAATTTAAATGATTATGTCGAATAAATTACAGTGATTCAACTACTATTTATATCATATTTTGTAAGTTCAATAAGGAGAATGTTATGGGTAACTCAAAATATCAAGCAAAAAACACTATAGTAAATAAGTATAAATTAATTTATATACCATTGTTCATCGGATTAATTTCCATATTTTCAATAAGTCTTATCAGTTACTACACAAGTAGAAATCTGCTGTTAGCACAAACGAAACAAAATGGAGTAAACCTAGCTAAGCAAACCGTATTACAGATAGAAGGAAATGCCAACTCACTGGAAATAATAAACAAATTAATAGATGATAAAATTAGAAAAGCTGGGAAAGTTGTACTCATGGATAAAAATAATTTGAGTAACGACTTGTTAAAAAAAGTTGGAAATGATCTTAATATATCCGAAATAAACTGGTATTCACCGGAGGGTACAATTATTTATACAAATATTGACCGTTATTTAGGATGGAAACCAACTAAAAATCATCCTGTAGAAAACTTTAGATTAAGCGGTAAAAGTGAATACATAGAAGAAGGCATAAGAATGGATACAGAATCATTTGACTATAAAAAGTACGGATACTTCAGGAACTCTGACGGCACCTTTATTCAAATAGGTATAACTGCCAATGAGGTGGAAAATCTCACAAGAAAATTTGACTATGAAGCTTTAGTTGAAAAATTGGCCTCAGGAGAAAATGTTCTTCATGTGATTTTTGTTGACAAAAACTTAAAAACCATTGCAGATTCAGATAAAGAAGGTATTGGAACTGTATATGATAAGGATAAAGAACCAGAAATGCAGGAGGCACTTAAGGGAAATATAGCTAAAAAAGATTCTTATTATAAAAAAGCAAATATAAAAGCTTTGACAATATATGTTCCTGTGGTTAGCAGCGGAAAAGTCAATAACATTCTTGTATTAAGCCTTTCCACAGAAAAAGTTTATCACTCTATTTATATGCTTGCCATAAAGTCATCTATCATAGCTCTTATAATGATTTTATTACTTTCATGGGTAAAGAATAGAAATATTACTAAGCCTGTAAATAGATTAAATAAATACATTAACAAAATTGATATAGAGCAGCACTTAGAATATAGACTTCCTTTAACAGAAAATGATACTTTTTTTGGTTTAGCTTCTTCCATAAACAATATATTAGATAAAACCTCTAGTTACTTTTATGCGTTAAAAGAAAATCAAGAAGAATTGAAATCTTCAAACGAAGAAATATCAGCAACCTATCAGCAATTGTCAGCATCAGAGGAAGAACTTAGAGCTCAATATGCTGAAATACAAAGCTACACAGAAAAATTAGAAAGCTTAAGACAAAAATATCAAATTGCTATTCAAGGAACTAATAGTGCTGTATGGGAATTTGATATTGAAGATGAAACTATATATTTTTTAGAAGGATTTAAAAACATTATAAGTAAACCTACTAAGAAAAAAGAAAATATTTATAAAACTTTAAGAAAACTTTTAAGTGAAGAAGATCAAAAGAAGTTAATAAAAGAGGTATCTGAATATATACACACTGCAAAAAAAGAAATCCATACCCAGGTACAGCTTAAGGATAATCTTGGTAATTTGAAATGGGTACTAATTAGAGGTAAAGGTATTTTTGATAACAACAATGATGTAAAGCTTATAAATGGTATTGTGTTGGATATAACCTCAATTAAAGAACAGGAAGAATATATAAGACATATTGCTTATCATGATTCCTTAACAAATTTGCCTAATCGAAGAAAACTCGTGGAAAAACTGGAAGAAGGTGTAAGTGAAAGTAAATATGGCGCACTAATGCTCTTGGATCTTGATAACTTCAAAGGTATTAATGATACTTTAGGTCATCTATATGGAGATAAAGTATTAAAAAAGGTTTCAGAAAAACTTGAATCTATTAAAGATGAAAAAATGTTTATATCAAGATTTGGTGGAGATGAATTTCTTATTTTAATTCAAGATGAAAAGGATATTGCTATAATTGAGAACTATGCAAATCAAACAATGAATGTATTTAAAAATAAGCTAATAATTGAAGAACAAGAAATTTACCTAAGCTGCAGTATGGGAATTACCTTATACCCTTTTGATAGTAATAAAGTTAGTCAATTACTTATGAATGCCGATATGGCCATGTATAAAGTAAAGAATAAAGGAAAAAACAACTATATGTTCTTCAATGAAGAAATGACAGAAAAACTACAGGAAAAAATTAAAGTAGAAGGTATTTTAAGGGATGCTATAAAAAAAGAAGGGTTAAAGCTATTATACCAGCCTCAGGTATGTACTTTTACAGGAAAAGTTGTAGGCTTTGAAGCTCTTTTAAGACTAAAGGATAAACATATATCTCCAGCACAGTTTATACCAGTAGCTGAGGAAACAGGACTTATTATAGAAATTGGAAGGTGGGTCACAAAAGAAGCCATAGAACAAATAAGTAGATGGAAAAAGAAAGAGTTAGATATAAGGCCTATTTCTATTAATTTTTCTCCAAAACAATTAAATGACTTAAATTACATTGAATTTCTAGAAAATACATTAAAAGAAGCCAGTGTGGAAGCTAAATATATAGAAATAGAAATAACAGAAAGTATATTCTTAGAGGAAAAGGAAAAAAATATAGCATTTATTAATCGACTAAAGTCATTAGGAATAAAAATTTCCTTGGATGATTTTGGTACAGGTTATTCCTCTCTTAATTATTTAACCTTTTTACCAGTGGATAAAATGAAATTAGATAAATCTTTAAATGACAAATTTTTAGAATTTGAAAATGTAAAAGTAATAGACAGTTTGATTTTCCTTGCTAAAAGCTTAAATCTAGAAGTGATAGCAGAAGGTATAGAAGATGTAGCTCAATATAAACGTCTAAAAGCAGCTGGCTGTCATTATATTCAAGGTTACCTATTTAGTAAACCACTAGAGGTAGAGGACGTTGAAAAAATATATGATGATAATTTCTTAGATAAGATAAATTTATAAAAAATTTCATTTAAAAAAGCACCAGTGTTATTTCACTAGTGCTTTTTTAAATGATATAAAACAAGTTTATATTATTTCATTCAACAAATTTTTAATATATATAGGAGGATTTTTTAATATATTGTAGAATTATACAAAGTGTATTGTAAAATTTACAATTCAATTTATTTTATTACAAAATAAGTTATTTGAGGAGGTAATGTTAAATGATGTTCTTTAAAAAAAGTTTTTCAAAAAAAGTACTTAAAACTTTAGGTTCTGTATGCCTATTTTTAGGAGCATTAGCCATTGTGCCAACATCATTTGCTAGCGGACAACAACCAAAATGCCCTGATGAGCTTCTAAAATAACAAGTTACTTTTTTATAAATATTGTGGTTGAAAAATTCTAATTTCCAATCACAATATTTATAAAAACCCTAACAACATAAGGAGACAACATACATGGATATTATAAAAGAAATATTGCTAGACGGTATAGAATCTTTAATTCTTCTAGGAATTTTTGAAATATTATGCACTAAAAAAAGATTTATGATACAGAATAAAGTGAAGACAGGCTTATTTTGTACGTTTTATATTTTAGCAACCTGTCTAAGTACCTTTTATATTTCCAAGATTTATCATACACTATTTCTCTCAGTCTTTTATATTTTGTTATTGGCCTATATTACCAAAATAAAGCTTTTTAATTCTATAGTTATATTTTTTCTATTTTCTATAGTAATTTTTGCTACAGAAAATTTAGCTCAAATTATAGAAATATTTATATTTAGAATAAACTTGAATGAAATCCTTTCCACCTCGCTATATTGGTGGATATTTATAATATCTTCTAAAGCATTGCAAATTTTTATTGTAGTAATGTTTTTTAAATTTAGTTCACGTTTTTCTAAACTTAAACTTTTTGAAAAAGAAGGAGCTCTTTTTTCTAACTTGATACTTCAAGTAGGAATTTTTAGCTTATTTATATTTAGTGCTAACTTTAGTGTTTTTGATTCTAGTAATATTAAAATATATAACGCTCTTGTCCTTATTATGTATTTTATTTTTTTAATACTACTATTTAAAGATTTAAAAGAAAAAGAAAGACTTGTAAACATAAGTAACAAATACAAAATTCAAGAACAACAAATTAAAAATATGGAAGAAATAATTACTATAATTAGACAAGAAAAGCACGATTTTGCTAACCATATTAATGTTATACAAGGTTTATGCCTATTAAATAAACCCAATACTGTTAAACGAATAAATGATTATGTATTAAAAGTTTCGGATACAATACATTCATCATTTAGATATCTAGATACAGGAAATGATTACTTGGACGGACTATTATCTATAAAAAACAATTATGCAATGAAAAACAATATAAATTTTAAAGTATCAATTAATGAACCATTTAGTTCAATAAAAATTAGGGAAGATGAATTAATGAGTATTATTAGTAATCTCATAGATAATGCATTTGAATCATTTGATTCTAAACTTGATGTTGAAGATAAAGAAATATCCATTACTACTTTTAAGGAATGTAATAAATTTTGTATTGAAATAAGTGATAATGGACCTTATATTCCCGAAAATATATGTAAAAAAATTTTTGATAAGGGATTTTCTACTAAGACAAAAAAATCTAATGATCATGGGTTTGGATTATATATTACTAAAAAATTAGTTCAGCAAAATAATGGAGTAATATCCGTAAATAGTACTCCAGAAATGACCAAATTCTTGGTTAAATTCGAAACAGAGGATATAAATAAGTGAATAAATTTATAAACTGTTTAGTACAAAAAATTTCTGAAACAAACCCTGAATTTTCAGACTTGGAACTAAAGAAAATGGAATATGGATTAGTATGTATTTTTTCTGAAATTACTAAAATTATTCCATACTTTATTATATTCTATTTTTTTTCTCTTGAAAAATATTATATTGTTACTATTATATTTTTTTGTCCTGTTAGAATATTTTCTGGTGGCTATCATGCAAAAACTTACTGGGGATGTTTATTTATTACTTTTGTCATATTTGCATTAATAATAATTATTAGCAAATATAGTGCCTTTAATATTATTATCTTAATATTGTTACTGATTATTTCGTTTATACTTATTTGTATTTTTTCTCCTGTAGATAATATCAATAAGAGAATAAAAAGTAAAGAACGAAGACTGAAACTTAAACATTGTTCTATAATAACTGCTCTTTTCTTAAGTATATTATGTTACTTTATACCACACAAATTTTTAAGTACTGCTATAATTTCTATTGCTAGTGCTACAATATTAATGATGATTGGTAAGATAAATAACAAAATTGATGATAAAAAAGATTGTCAGTAATACTATAGGAACTTTTTATATTTTTCAAAAACTATGCTTCAGTGAATCTGATTTTAAGTTAATATTCTTATACTTCAGCATCACTGAAGCTGCAAATTATCCTTTTTAGATACTTGTAACTATAGCATACTTTTTATCTGTGTTAGTCATGCCAAGTTATTTATTCAAGGCTTCATGCTCTTTTGTTAGTTCCTCATATAACTGTATTGTATTCCACTTTTGATTACTCTCAGTCAAAACAGCTTTAAGATTGATTCTGACAGCTGACTTTTTCAAAGAAAGCAATAATTGATTTAATTTTGTACCTGCAATATCTGAAAGCAAAAGCATTTCATCACCAAGTTCAGATCCCTCATACTTTTCCAAAGCAGGGTCAATATCCTTCTTGCCAACTAAATAACCAATTGGCTGCAGATATTCCTCTCTTTCTACTTTCTTAATTTTAATCTTAAGTGGTAATGCAGCCTTTATAACCCCATCATATCGAGTTTTATCTGTAATATTAAACAATAAAATTGTCGGTTTCATTTGCTCATCCCTTTCAAAAGTCTTATGGTATATATTTATTATACACTAATTATTTTAATTGGAATATTTACTTTCTAGGAAATTTTTCCTTTACTTTTTTAAATAGTACTATTTTGACAGAACCATCCATATATTCTTTTGCGATAGTATAACCCATTTTCTTATAAAAATAATGGTTTCTCTCCTTATCTGCGAGTGTCTCTAAAGTCCAAGCAGTGGCATTGGGGAATTCACTTTCTATAAATTTAATAGCTTCTTGTCCAATTCCATTATTCTCATAATCTGGTATGACACAAAGCCCCCTAAGAAAATAAGTACAATCCTTATTATCTCTAACAATAATGTCACCTATTATTTGATTATCACAAATTATCTTATATGTTATTCTATTTAGAATAATATCAGTCATACTTTCTTTAGAATGATTATATCCTGGACATTGTCCATATTTGAGAAAATCAGCATAAAAACTCTGATTTTGCACATCAATTAATTTGTCAACATCATTAATTGTTGCTTTCAGAAATTCAATTTTCATCATACAAATTCCTTTCACCTAGTATGAATTTTCTTCATAGTAAATTACTATTTTACACTAATATAATTATACTGGATAATAATATAGCTTACAAATATTAGATTAGCTGTGAAGATATAGCCTTCTTTTCAAATATTTTTTAATTTTTTACATTATATTTAATTAAATAAATTGACAATTGTAGACAAGTATGACATATTAAATGTTAAAAAAACTTAGAAGGTGATAAAATGGATGTTAAATTAAAAAAAGCAACCTTAAATGATGTAAATGTGATTAGTAACATATATGCGCTAAGTTGGAAGTCTGCCTATAAAGGTATATTACCACAAAAATATTTAGATGAATTAAAACTTGATTTTTGGGTACCATCCTTTGAAAATCGGATAAAAAATAATGTAATAACAGCACAAATTATCTATGAAGATGAACTACCAGTAGGATGTGTTGCTTATGGTAAAGCAAGAGATGATAAATTTACTGATTGGGGGGAAATAGTTTCTATTTATTTACTTCCAGATTATTTTAGAAAAGGTTATGGACAAAAATTATTACAAACTGCTATAGTTGACATGAAAATAAATGGTTATAAAAATTTTTATTTGTGGGTACTAAAAGAAAATATTAATGCAAGAAATTTTTATGAGTCTAACGGATTTATATGTAATGATGATGAATGTACTTGCCAAATTATGCAAAAACAATTGGTTGATGTGCGATATATCCTAACATCAGACAAGCATACTAAATTAGAATCAAGTGATTCTTAGACTCAGATGGAGTTTGCTTAAGAGTATGTGAGTATTACGGATGGTATCCATCGGATAAATAGAATTTCCATGATTCAATCCATAAAATTCCAAGTGGAATAAGCTAAATAATAAAAAGGCTCGTGTTGTTAATTTAAAACACGAGCCTTCATAAAAAGCCTTATTTTAAACCTAACATCATTGAAATACAATTTGCTAAATTTGTTCAGATATCAAAATCTTTGGACTTGAAATTGTTATAATAAAATTCTCACCCTTAAATTGAAATTTCAAAATTAAAACTTGACGTTTTGCAAATGGTTTAAAATTTCTTTATGCGTTCTAATCAAAACCTGAATATCCTCTTTAGGTATTTTTTCTAATGCCAAAATCATAGCTCTATATGATAAGGCATTTTGAGAAGATCTTTTTGTCAGTTCTTTACCCTTTGGAGTTGAAGTTAAATGAATTTCTCTTCGATTCTCGTTAATAATTTTTCTGTTAATAAGCTCTAAATTAACCAAATTATCAACATTAATACTAACTGTGCTCTTAGGAATCTTCAGTTTATCTGTTATCTCCTTAAGAGTAATTTCAGGATTAGCACTGATTAAATTCAAAATCCCCATTTGTTGTAAAGTAAGTCCTAAACTTTCAGCGTTTCGTGATGCTAACTTTGTCAGAACCCTACTAATCATCATAAAAGATTGAACAATTTCTCCTGCTTGTTTTACGTTAGGATCATTGTAATCCATAGACACATCTCCTTCTAATACAGTTCATCAGCGAACTGTTTCTATATAAACTATATTACATTACTTATAAGTTACTGTCAATATTATCAATTAATGTAGAATAAAACTCCCTCCTATGTTTAAACTAATAACAATGAAAATGATGAAAGGAATAAAATAAATGTTCTTAATAGTGAAAAATTTAAAGAAAAGCTATAAAACAACTGATATAACTACCACCGTTTTGAATGGTGTAGGAATGAATTTAAATAAAGGTGAAATTGGAGTTATACTTGGCCCTTCTGGTTCTGGCAAGTCAACTCTTCTCAATATTATAGGTGGAATTGATAAATGCGACTTTGGTACTGTTTTAGTAGATAATATTGAAATTACTAAACTAAATGATAATGAACTTACAGACTACAGAAGAAAAAATATAGGTTTTATATTTCAATTTTACAACTTAATACCTAACCTAACTGCAGGCGAAAATATAGAGGTTGTTTCAAATATAAGCAGTTCCCCACTTAATACTGATGAAGTTCTAAAAGCCGTAGGTATGCTTGATAAAAAATATAGATTTCCAAGAGAATTAAGCGGTGGTGAACAGCAAAGAGTCTCTATTGCAAGAGCAATAGTTAAAAATCCAAAGCTTTTACTATGCGATGAACCTACTGGTGCACTTGATTTTTCAACCTCTAGAGACATATTAAAGCTTCTTCAGAGAATTAACAAGGATTTTGGTTCAACCATACTTATGATAACACATAATAATGCAATCAGTTCTATGGCAAACAGGATCTATAGAGTAAGAAGTGGAGAAATTGTAAATAGTGTAGTTAATAAAGAAATTATTCCTGCAGAAAGGATTGAGTGGTAATGATTATAAATAAAAAAATTAAGAGAACCATGCTGGAAAGCAAATCTCAATACTTTGGTTCCTTGCTGCTTATTATTTTTAGCTGCCTACTTTTTACAATGTTTAATTTGGTTTCTGTAAATTTATCAGGATTATTATCTTCTTTTGAAAAAGACTATAAACAGGAAGATGCAACCTTTATGACCAGCAAAAAATTAGACAATCCAGAATCCTTAGAAGCAAAGTTTAATATGAGTCTTGAGGAAACGAAATCCTTTGATTATTCCATATCAGAACATAAAACCTTAAGAATCTTTAAGGAAAATACCAAGGTTAACATACCTGCAATAATTCAAGGTAAAAATTTAAGTAATGGGGGTATCCTTATTGATCCCTCCTATGCAAAAGCTAATAAGTTGAATATTGGTAGCACTATAAGGCTATATAATCAGAATTTTACTATTTCTGGTTTTATGTCTATGCCAAATTATATATATCCTCTAAAATCAGAATCAGATATTATGAATGATCCAAATAGCTTTGGTATTGCAGTAATTGATAAATATGATTTTAATAATATAAACAGAGGAAATAGCTTTTATGCTGTGAGGTTTAACGGCGATAGAAGTAATTTAGGCAAAAAAACATCTGAGCTTAAGGATCACCTAAGAAGCAAAAATATTGTCATTTTAAGCTGGATGAACGTAACCGATAATCCAAGAGTGACTTATATGACTGCAAAGCTTTCCGGCATTAATAAGATGAGTTCTTCTATGCCTATGAGTATACTAATTCTTACCTGTATTCTAACTGGCATAGTAATGCTGAGAATGTTAAAAAGAGAAGCTGCTATTATAGGAACTCTTTATGCACTAGGTTATAGAAAAAGAGAAATTATGAAGCATTATCTTATGTATCCTTTAGTTATCTCATTATTAGGTGGTATGCTTGGAACTATGCTTGGTATAATAACCTTAAAACCTATGATTTCCTATTATGTGTCCTACTTTAATATACCTGTGGGTTCCTTAAGCTTTAATATAACTTATTTGATAATGAGTATTCTACTTCCTGTAGTCTTTTTGATTATCTGCAGTTATTTTATAGTAAACAAATCACTTAAAGCTTCACCAGTTGAGCTTATGAGAGGTGGAAGAGAAAAGAATAAGGTTGGCTTTATAGAAAAAAATATAAAACTTGATAAATTAGGTTTTAATACTAAGTTTCAAATAAGAGAATTACTTAGAAGCATACCAAGAAGTATCTTTCTTATGCTTGGCATTATTATGGCAACTATGCTGCTTTTAATGGGTTTTACAGCAAAAAGTTCTTTAGATTATCTTATGAAAAATTCCTTTAGTGAAGCCTTTAAATATAACTATCAGTATGTGTTCAATTCTGTGCAAAATGGCAAACCAGAGGAAGGAGAAGCTTTCTCCGAAGTACCCTTTGCACTTAAATCAGATAATAATCTAACTTTTACAGTGTATGGGGTAAGTTCTGATTCCAAATATATTTACTTTAAAAACAAAGCAGGAAATGTACTGAAATCGGATAAAGTTATTATAACAAGACCTCTAGCTGATAAGCTTAATATGAATCCAAAGGATACTATTAAAGCTGTTAACAGGCTTGATTCAAAAGAATACAGCATAACTGTTGATGATATTGCTGAAACCTATGTAGGCAGCTATATTTATATACCTCTTGATAAACTCAATGCTATGCTTAAGTTCCCTCCTGGCAGCTATACTGGGCTTTGGAGTACAGAAAGATTGCCCATTCCAGAAAACAAACTGCTGGCTTTTGTAACAGTTGATGATATGAGAAATGCCTTTAACACAATGACAAAACCACTTCAGGCTGTTGTAGGTGGTATAGCTTTTATGTCCTTTATAATTGGACTTATAGTAATATATGTTGTTACTGCTCTTACAATAGAGGAAAACAAAGAAAATATATCTCTTATGAAGGTTCTAGGCTACAAAAATAAGGAGGTTTATTCTCTAATTTTAAACAGCTCCTCCTTTATAGTTGTACTGGGCTATATTCTTGGAGTACCGCTGCTTCTTGCCTCCATGCATGCTCTCTTTAAGTCAATGACCAAAGATATGAATGTATCCTTTCCAGTAACTATAAATTACATTTATGTTATAGTTGGTTTTATTATTATATATTTAACCTATAAGCTATCAAATTTATTAAGCAGGAAAAAAATAAATAAAATTTCCATGGCTGAAGCTCTAAAATCCAGAATAGAATAAGCTACATGATAAAAAATTGGACTTCATTTTTTGTTTAATTTTAGATTTCTAAAAAAGGTACTAAATATTCTATATGAAGTACCTTTTTAAACCATCTGAAAACTTTCATTCTCATTTTGCAAGTATTGTTTTTTGCACATACTTTATTTAAAGTTCTTTATCAGGAAATTAAACTACTTCTCCATTGTTATGAACTTTATTCCGCTTTTCATATCTTCTGAACATTAACAATGGTATTATTGTGAATACTATAGGACCTACAGCACTCCATATTGAAGTAGGCAAATCGCCACTCATTGCTGGTTGTATTATGCAAAAGAAGTTAGCTAATGCAACTGTTATTGTAACTATTAACGACCAAGTTACACCACTTTTAACAGACTTAAATGCTGAGAATGGCTTTTTAATGTTACTATTTCTCTTAAATGGACCAAATGCAAAGGCTATAAAAACACAAGGAAGTGTAGTTGCTACATTTGACATTGCAACAAGTATATCAAACAATTTTGCCATTGAATCTCCACCAAATGAAGTAAGTGCTATAAGTACACATACGACTGTTGCTTGAATAGCCATAGCAAACTTAGGAATTCCGTCTGTAACTTCTCCCATTCTTCCTGGCCATAGTCCCTTAGGTGTTCCATCTATAAGCTGTTTTAGTGGAGAATATGTAAGTGTAAAGAATGCACCAACTAATGGTAAGAACATCAATATAGCAACAAATCTTGACATCCATTGTCCTGCAACTATTGAAGCAGCTTGACTTGCACCAAAGGTTTGTGCTAATACATAACCTAGATTTGCCATAACAGCATAAGGTGTATTTCCTTGGTTAACTGTTTTAGCAGTCATAACTGTATTCCAGTTAGTAAACATACCTACTAAAAATATACACAATGAATATCCTACTGTTATAACAACAGCAGAAATCATAACTCCTTTAGGAAAGTTCTTTTCTGGATTTTCTGTTTCATCAACAACACCAGCAATAGCTTCTACTCCACCATAGGCAAATAATGCATAAACAACAAATGCAAGTGTTAATAAGGGATTTCCTATATACGCATGATTTGGTGACTGAGTAAATGATTTAAGACCTTCTATAGGTTCTGCAAAATGACAACCATGCGCAAAGAATACTGTTAAAGCGCCAACTACTACAACAATATTTATTATAACAACTGCTACACCTCCAATGTCAGTGAATTTCTTTATCTTGTCCAATCCTTTGCTTGATACATAGTTAACAAATATAATCCATAGTATTCCGATTATACCAATTGTTTTTGGTCCAGATAATGATTTAATACCAAATAATGCCCATGATTGAGTTGTATCACTACCATATATGAAATTTGATACTGGTATCCATATTGTTGATGAAACCAATACCATCCATATAACATTTGATGCATACCACATAAATGTTCCTACAAATGCAAATTTAGGTCCCACAGACTTTTCCATCCATGAATAAATTCCGCCTTGCTCATTTTTAAATGCAGATCCAAATTCAGAAAACATTAATGCGTATGGTACAAAGAACAATATCGCACTTATTATATACCAAGGAATAGCCGCATACCCCATCTTATAGAAAGATAGAGGAACGTTACCAAATCCGAAAACTGCAACGAATATCATAAAGATTATTCCGAATAATCCCAACTTTTTTTTACCAGACTTTTTGTAATCCTTTTCATTTGACTCCATATAATTATCCCCTTTCATACTGTACATTATTTACATACATTTATTATATCTCATATTACAAATAATTCAATAAAATTACATTAAGTTGTAATATTGGTTGAATTATGTATATTTTGATTAATGATATTTAATTTGGTTTTAAATTTCATAAACATTTTCACAATTACGAATTTTGAAAGTTAAATTAAAAAATACAAATAAAATTATGAATTTTTTATTGAATAACTTAAACAAAAAGTAAATGAAATGAAATTTCCATAAAAAAATTTTCAATTTAATTAGCAAGAATTGCCGAAAAATTTTTACAATAACCAGTTACTTAGAAACATCATAAATAAAATATTTGAAGGTTATAAAAGAATTTAAATTATGAAAACGGAAGTATAATCAAAATAACCTCTTGTTAATTGAAAATACTTCCGTTATTCATATTATACTTATAATTTTGTCTAATTATTTTTTATAACTTTCACTCACAGCTATTTTTCTAATAGTAAATTCACTGTATTGTTTTTTATTGAACCTTCCCCTCCTAGTACAATTACATTAGTTATTTTTTGCTTATTCAATAACTGCTTTTGTCTACTTACATCGTTGTTATCCACAAGTAAAACACTGGAATTTTTTCTTGCAGCTAAAACTGATCCGCTTAAAGCATCTGGAAAGTTCAATCCTGAAGCTATAGTTATAATATTTGTATTTAAATTAAACTTTTCTGCTATAAGTGTTGATGTTTCATACCTATCTTTTCCCCCTAATCTTACTATATTTATATTTCCATTCAAATTCTTAATTTGTGTTTCAATATTAGCACTTATTACTCCAGTTCCTCCTACAATATATATAGTTGATGGCTGTATGCTGGTTATATAATTACTAACATTAGCCAATAAATTATCTTTATCATTTATCAATATTGGATAACCATTTATGCTGGCTATACTTGATATACTAAGTGCATCTGCAAAGTTATTTCCACTACTAATAACAATAGGAGTACCTTTAGCTATATTAAGATTATCTACAATTTTTTGATTTGTTTCATATCTATCCTTTCCACCAATCCTAGTTATGTTATAGCCTTGTGCAGTTATATAATTAAATATTTCCTGAGAAACAGAAGCAGTACCTCCTAATACATAAATCTTTTTATCCTTGCTTAAGTTATTAGTAATATAATCCAACACAGTTTTGCTGTCATTTACAGAATTTCCAACTAACAATATTGGTGCATTGTTTTTATAAGCTAATCCTGCACCACCTAATGCATCTGGAAAGTCATTTCCTGATGCTAACACTACTGCATCTGGCTGTTTGCTGCTAAATTGTTCCTTTGCAATTGCTATAGATGTAGCCATTCTATCAGCACCTGATATTCTTTGAAAACTTACTGCTGCTGTGCTTGCACTCTTATCTGATTCAATACCATTAGAATCTACTGCAGTTATTTCATAATAGTAAGTTGTTCCTGCTGTTAATCCAGTATCATTATATGAAGTTGTCGTAATCAACTGGCTATTTATTTTTGTATATGTGCCATTAGCTATTGTTGATCTATATACATAATATCCTTTTGCATTTTGAACTGATGACCAACTTACATTTGCACTAGTTCCTGATAGTACTGCTGATACTACTGTTGGTGAATAAACTTTAGAACTGTCTGATGAGTCCCTACCACCTGATGAACCTCCAGATGAACCTCCTGAAAATGAAAATACTTGTTCATATGGAGCTGTTACTTCCTCTCCACCTATTTTGGCATTATAACTTCCGCTTACTGCATTATTAGATTTAAATGTAAAAATAAATTTGCCATTTTCCCCACTAACAGTTTGACCAATATAATCTATTGAACCATTTGGATCTAATATTTGTATAGTGACATTCTTCCCACTACCTGAAGTAATATTTCCTTGTATTGTTACTTGATTAGTAGATATATTTGTATTAATTGTTACATTATTTATAGGATTTGCTTCAGACGCATGTACCCTTACTAATGGTCTTGCCATTGTAAGACTAGAAAATATCATAGCGCTCATAATAGCAGAAAGTACTTTATTTTTTACTCTTTTCATTTTTTCCACCTCATTTTCTATATTAATTATGGTAACGTAACCATATTGGATATTGGCTGCATAGCTGAAGATGATAAATCAGTTCCATCCCACACAAATACTTTTACTTTATAATTAGTTGTGTCAGATGGTAATTTAAATCCTGCATCTAAGCTCTCTGTAGCACCTGCTGGTATGATTTTAGATATAAACGATACATTTACCATCTTATCATTTCCATCATAAAGCCCTACAATGGCTAACACCGATTTACTAAAGCCCTTGTTATTAGTAACAGTAGTTTTGGCATCTAAAATCTTTCCTGGTTGTAAACTAGTTAAATTAAAAGTAGAATTTACTACAAAATTATCTATTGAAACATCACCAGAGCCTACATTTATCTTCACAGCTCCACTTACAGTTGTACCTCCAAGTGTTACCTTTGCTGTTATTGTAGCCATACCATTAGCTAGTGCAGTAACAATACCTGTATTTTTATCTACTACTGCAACCGATGGATTATCACTAGAATATTCTATAGCTGCTGATTTTAAATCCGCTGTTGTATTGTCATTCATTGTTCCAACTACTGATAATTTAGTTGTACCGTTTACTTTCAAATTTGAGCTATCTGCACTTACTGATACCGAGCCAAGTTGCTTTGTTCCTTGGGATGGATCATTTCCATTTACCTTCCATTGTATTATGCCGGATGATTGCTCCGTACCACCCTGATCTTTACCTGCCCATACATTTAATCTTAGCTTTGTTGTAGTAACTGCTTTAAATTCACAAGTATTATACTTGTCTGGTTCTACTCCATATTTTAACTGCTGATACTGGTTTACAGGTTCTACATCTTTCCAAGTAGAAGTAGCTGCATCAAAGTATTGAAGATTCCACTTGCTTGGAAGCTGAATTCCACCATCATCAGTAAACCAATATACATCTGAACTGCTTATTGTATAGGCTTTGTCAAAATCATACTGTACCCACTGCTTACCATGCTTATCCCAATTACCATATACATTATTAGATCTATCATGGGAATCTTTTGGTTCACATTGGTTGTTAATAGCATCCAAATGTTCCCATGATGAACAATATGATGTGGAAACTTTAGCTTTACTTGCTATGGTTGGTGCTATATAAGGTGGTTCAGTATCTCTAACCCACACTACCATGGAAGTGCCGCCATCTTTTACATTATTCCATGTATAATAAGGTATAGCTGTAAAATCAGCAGTTTTGTAATCATTAGGTTTTCCTGCTTGTGCTGTGCCCTTTATAACTGTTACTCCATTTAATAAGTCAGATTTATATTCAGAAATAAGCTTCACATCTTTTTTAATAACATAATTATTTACATCTATATTATTATTCTCTGTACCTTCAAGACAATAAACTAGTGGTCCTCTTTGAAAAGCTACTCTTCCTTCATCTGCTGCTACTCTGGAATCTGCCTTAACCCTTTGAATATCCATAGGAAGGTTTAATGTAACCTTATCTCCTGCTTTCCAGATTCTATTTATTGTTACATATCCTTTGTACAAAGTCTTATCAACATCTTGTCCATTAACTTTTACAGTATAGTTTCCTGCTGTTTCCCAGCCTGGTATTCTAAGTTTAACTGGAAAAGAATCAGCTGCCGTAGGATCAATACTTAAAGTAATATTTCCATCCCATGGATAATTTGAAGTTTGTTTAATTTTGACCTTGCTCGCTTTAACATCTATAGTTGTTTCACTTCCAATATAAAGATTTACATATACATTGTCATCTTTTTGAGCATATATATTTCCTCCTATGGATGCTATAGTTCTCATAAGGTTAGGAGGACAACATGCACAACTAAACCAATCAGATCTTCTGGAACTAGAACTAGTTTGCAGAGGATTACTATAAGTGAATTCATCACCTTTTAAATTAACACCTACTAGAGTTCCGTTATATAGTGTTTTTTCTAAGATGTCTACATACTTTCCATCACCATATATAGAATTCATTTCTTTATTAAATTGTCCATTTGCCAAGCTAGCACAGGTTTCAAGGTAAGAGGTCTGATTAGGATGATCATAGTCCTTTCCTAAAGCTTCTCCACTGCCAGTATTACCGATTCCCCCAGTAACGTACATTTTGGCATTTGTTAGGTTGTCCCAAAGCTTATCAAGCACATTTAAATATGCCTGATCCTTATTAATCTTTGCCACATCTGCCATACCTGTAAACAAAAATGTAGCTCTAACAGCGTGAGCACCATCTGGTGCTTTTGTCAAATCAGTAACAGGCTGAACATCTACTGAATATTCATCTCCATTATATCCACTTGTTCTCTTATCTTTATCCTTACCACGTTCATCTATAAAGAATTTTGCTAATTTCCAATACTTATCACCAGTTCCTTTCCCACTAATTTCATCTGTAAGCTGTGATAAGTAAACAAGTGCTTTTTCAACTTCCGGATGCCCTGGAACTTCAGTACGTTTAGGAGCAGGTCCAAAGGTATTATAAAGTAAATCTGCCAGCTTAATGGCTACATTGTATAATCTTTTATCCCCTGTAGCACGATAATTAGCCACAGCACATTCCATGAAGTGTCCCATGCAATATAGTTCATGATTTGAAAAGTTTGTAAATCTATCTTTTATAGTAAACTTGTTCCCTTGATTATCTGAATATCCAGCCGAATATAAAGTATCTAAGTATCCATCCTTTTCCTGAGCTGCTTCTACTAATGGAACCCATTCATTTAATTTAGCCTTAAATTCTGCTTGTTTAGCAATTATCTCCTGATCCCCTTGAGGGTCCATAGCAATAGCATTTGACATTGCTTCCATCATTTTATAAAGGTCTGAATCTTGAAATACCATTCCATTACCCTTTCCAAAATCAGCAAGCCCAATAACCTCACCATGTGCTTCTCCTCTTACTGCTTTTCCCGCCTCAACAAAGTTTGGAATAGTTGTTTGAGTTACTTTATTAATACCATGAGGAATTGAAACCACAATGTTAGTTTTTATCCTTGAGGACCAAAAATTGTCGTTAATTTTTACATTTTGGAAAGGTACATAATTAATTAAACCATTACTATAAGCTTGGTTCACTCCAGTTGTTACATCTGTATTTATTCTTCCATCTGTTCCTGCTGCACTTACATTAAAAGGAATTGATGAAAAAAGAAACATTCCAGAAACTATTATTGATATAATTTTCTTCTTATTCAAATTAAATATCCCCCTTAATTTTTATAGTTTAAAATTTATATATAGCTTGTACATACATATTGCTTAAAGTCAGGTGCATTGATTGATTATCTTTTTAAGGATATCAACTAATGCTCCTACTTATTTACTATGAAATAAGCATGATAAGCACAATCAGAAGCTTTATACTCTGGCACTAAAGTTATACCATTAGTAGTAAAAGTTAAAGGATCATCAGTAGGTGCAATGGACTTTGAAATATCTGTAGAATCTAAATTAAGCTTTATCCAATCAGTACTGTCGCTCTTACCTACCATTACCAGTGGACCATACATAATACTAGCTTTAGTAGGATCATCAGGAGTTCTCTCTAATCTAAAACTAAATGGCATTGAAATATCAATCTTATCACCTTTAGTCCAAACTCTACTTAAAGTTATATAACTACCTGGAGCTGCCGCAATTTTTTGCTTAACACCATTTATTTTTACAGTGTATCCCTTTTGTACCCAGTAAGGCATACGAAGCTTAATGTCCAATTGTCCTTCACCATCAACAGTGATAGTTGTACCTTGATTAGTTAAATAATCTCCTGTTTGAGTAATCTTAAAGCCTTTTTCCTGAAAATCTAATGTTGAAGGTATATATAAATTAACATAAAGGGTAGATTTATCTTCTGATTTAAAATAAATAGAATCTCCATACTTAACGTGATTTTCCATACCTGTTCCATGGCAGCAAGAAAATCCATCCGTATCATATCCTCTTTGTTCACCAGGTCCTAATGGAGTAAAATAACAAGAACCACCAGTTCCAGGATTTGGGTCCTGACTGCCTAAAATGTTGTTATAAAGAGCTCTTTCATAGTAATCCATGTATTTTGCATCTGTATTATGCAAAAATAAATTTCTAGTTAGCTTAAGCATATTATAAGTAGCACAAGTTTCTGCATCTTTATCATCAATAAATTCTGCTATCTTATCTGCATCCTTAAACATTTCTCCTTCTCCAGTGCCGCCAATACTATAAATATGATGTCCAGTAACCATATTCCAGAAATTGCTGGCTATATTATAATAATTAGGATCTTTATTTTCATCAAATATCTGTAAAGCTCCTATAATTTGAGGAATGTGTTGATTAGCGTGCATTCCACCTAAAGTATCCTTATTATTGGCCATAGGTATAAACAATTTTGGGTTATCGAAATATTTAGCTGTAGTCAAATATTTTTCATCACCAGTTATGGCATATAACTTTGCCATTACCTCATTCATTCCACCAAATTCTCCTGCAATATACATGCCCCACATTTTTTGAAGCTGATCTTTAGGTAATTTGCTCAATCTTCCATAAACCCAATCTCCCATTTTTTTAGCAATTTCTAAAGCTTGAGTATTTCCTCCAAATTGATAACAATCAACCAACCCTGCCATAATTTTATGCAAAGTATAATAAGGTGCCCAGATTGTTGGATATGTTGTGTACTGTTCTAATTTTATAAATTGATCTTCAGAATATCCACTTAAAAATCCTGGACTGTACTTAACAGACATAGCATCTTGACATTTTTTAAGTTCAGCAATCATATAATCAATTTTGTTTTTAAATTTAACGTCTCCAGAACTAGCATAAGCTAAAGCTAAAGCAGACAGATAATGGCCTGTTGAATGACCACGCAAATTACAATCCGGTGCATCCCATCCTGTTAAAGGCTGTGCTCCTTTAAGGTCAAGTCCTGCTGCACTGCGGAAATTGTAGAGCATTTGATCATCATTAACCGATAGCAAGTAAGTATAATCTTTATCTCTATGATCAGTAAATATACTTGACTGCAAGGTTACCTTACCTAGATCAAAATCTTTAGCTACTAAACTTGAAACAATGGTGGAATCTGTTGTAAGTTCACTTACTCTTGATAAAGGCTGCATATTGGTGTCATTTAAATTAGTTCCACCCCATACAAACACTTTTGCTTTATAACCATTTACATCCTCTGGCAGTTTAAACCCTGCATCCAAATCCTCCGAACTTCCAGGCTTTATTTCCTTTGAAATATAGGATATATTTTTCATAGTATCATCTTTATCAAATAACCCTACAATTACTAACACTTGTGTACTATTAACATCAGCATTAGTAGCCTTTACACTTGCTGTTAACATTTTACTAGGTTGTAACTTTTCCATATTAAATTTAGTTTTAATAGTAAATGGACTTACCCTTACATTTGCAACAGCTTTTATAGTTGTTCCTTCTACAGTTCCCTCTACCTTAAAGCTTCCTGATGCAGCATATTTAGATGCGTCTATATTGTCCCAGGTAACATTTGCTAAACCTACAGATTTATCATCCTTTGTAACTGTAACTACAATTGGAAGCTCTGGTGCTGTTCCTAAAGAAGTTTCTAAATCAATGTCAGGAATACTTACAATCTTTGATTCTTTTGTCTTCTGAACAACGGTAGCGTCAAATTCTCTAGTATCTTTTACTGAACCTTTACTTATAGTAGCTATCAATATAACGTTTACATTACCACTGCCAGCCTCTGGTCTTATAACTTTTCCATCATTGGTTATAACACTTGTATTCTTTGATTCCCAAGTAATTGTTGAACCATTGGCACCTGTTGCTGGTAATTTTAAATCTGAATCTATTGTAAATATATTTCCTATATAAATAGCTTCTTTATCTTTCCTTACACATTCTTCATCTGACAAACCTGCTTTAACAATAACATTAAATTCTCTAGTATCACTTTCACTTCCTTTAGTTATAGTTGCTATAAGCTTCACTTTAACATCTGACTGTCCTGATAATGGAGGTGTTACCTTACCGGTATTGCTAATAGCATTTTCATTGTCCGATTTCCATGAAATATTGGACCCTGAAGGACCAGTTGTTGGTAGTACCAAATCCGATGCAGCAGTATCACTAATATTAATACTAGCTTTATCGTCTTCTACAATATCCTTATCTGATAATTGAAGCATTCCAGCAATTTCAGCACCACTAAGAGCTCTGTTATAAATGCAAAAATCATCAACTTGTCCATGGAAATTTGGATCTCCATATTGACTTTTGCCAATGTAATTTTTAGTTGTAACTCCTAACTTGGAAGGATTTAATGTCATGTTAGTATTTTCTCCAACCTTTTTACCATTTTCATACAAGGTACCTGTATTACCTGAAACGACAAGAGCTACATGTACCCATTTTCCACTTTCTAGCTCTGTACCCTTTTGGATTTTTTCCTCCTTGCTTGACCCTCCAGTTGTTATACAAAATGCAAGACCCTTTGCTCCAGCATTTCCTCCTGAAGAAGTTAGAAACATATTTGTAGTTGTATCATTGCCAAAATCAAATATTCTTTGATATCCTTGAGAACTCTCCATATATACCCAAGTTGTTATAGTAAAATCCGTAAGTCCCTTTACTATTCCATCTGGTAACTGAACATACCCATCATCTCCATTTAATTCTACTGAATTTCCATTTTTGCCTGGAATTAATTTAGTTCCACCTACTAAAGTTGCATCGTTGCCATTTCCAGAGGCATCTAAAATCTTGTTTTCATTTGCATTATCAAAGTTGTATTTTGCCACAATACTTGCAGTATCTTCTTTTACTGATGTGTTGAGCGTTTTACCTTTGCTTGTGCTTATATCCTGTCCCAATGATATATTTATATCATTTGCTGCTGATACTTTTTCTAAAGGAACTCCCTGTAATGTACCCATGCACATTGCAAAGCATATAAGTACTGAAATAGTTTTCTTGTTCATAGAAATCCCCCCTACAATTTAAAATTTGCTTTTTATCAAATCTAGAAGCTATTGCTTCTAAAAGTTAATCTATATCATCTATAAAAACAAATCATTTAACTTCTCTGCAAATAATAAAGTCGTAATTCTCTTTATTTTACACTTTATTCCAGTGCGAGTATTTGTAATTTTCAGTTATTTTTTATATTTTTCAATTTTTTCTAAATTTTGTAAATTAGTTTGCAGCTTTAAATCATAATTAAAAATTCATATCCGGTAAAATAATTTTTCAATAAACTATCAAATTTATTGTATTGTTTTGCCCAATTGTGAAACACTGTTAATATTACAAATTAAACAAGGAGGTATTTTTATGCAAAAATATGTATGTGTTGTATGTGGATATATTTATGATCCTGAACAAGGTGATCCTGATAATGGAGTAGCTCCAGGAACATCTTTTGAAGATATTCCTGAAGATTGGGTATGTCCATTATGCGGTGTAGGCAAAGATCAATTTGAAACTACTGAATAAAAAAACTGATAAATGAGAAAAAAATATGATAATAATTTTTTAGATAGAATCAATTGTGATCATAAATAAAAACATTGCAAATTGTTTGAATTGATGATATAATTACGATAAATTAATATAGATTGGATGATTATATCGTGAGATAACATTTGTTAACCGAAGAAGCAATGTTATAGTTCCACAGCTATATCAGAAACTTTCAGGTACCAGGAGCGATATAAGACGAACCTCTGAAGATACTGTTTTAAACAGAACCCATGGTGTAAGGTAATTAATTATCGAAGCTCTCAGGTAAAGATACAGAGGACATGTGTGGCAGTTTTGCTCTCATGTCCTTTTTTATTGTTGAAAATTATTAATGTTGAATGAATACACAATATAAAACTAGAGTAAACTAAGCAATGAAACCAAACAAGTTATCCAAATTGTTTTACCTTGTTATATTAAGATGATTAAATAAATAAAAATTAAAATCAATTCAATTAAATGGAAAAATAATAAATATATTATCTAAATCATCTATATTTTTTAATAATTCATATAGAATTTAGACATTATTATAGAATCCATCTTAAGTCAAGGAAAAAACAATGTTAATATTTTATCGTGATAAGAGATTATCACAATCTAAACTTTCTGAGGAGGTAATGTAAAAATGAACAAAAGCGAATTAAAAAAGGAAATCGGTCTCGTTCCTGCTCTTGCAATCGTTATCGGTATGGTTATCGGTTCAGGTGTATTCTTTAAGCCTAGGGCGGTATTTTCATCAACTGGAGCACCAGGATTAGGCATGATGGCTTGGATTTTAGGCGGAATTATATCTATAGCAGGCGGACTTACAGCTGCTGAAATATCTGCAGCAATACCTAGAACAGGTGGTATGGTAGCATACTTAGAGGAAACTTATGGAGATGTTTGGGGATATCTTTTAGGTTGGGCTCAAACGGTTATATATTTTCCAGCTAATATAGCTGCACTTGCCATAATATTTTCCACACAGGTTATATCATTATTAGGTTTAAGCGACCCAATGTTAAACATAATAGCAATTATAGTTATAATATTTTTAACATGTATGAATTCATTGGGATCAAAAACAGGTGGAGCTATTCAAACTGTAGCTACAGTTTGTAAATTGATACCACTGTTTGCAATTATAGTAGTTGGACTCATGAAAGGTGGTGGTGGTGCAGCAAGATTATTCCCAATGACAGCTGTTAATCACCCTATAGGCACAAGTCTTGGTTCAGCCTTGGTAGCTACAATGTTTGCTTATGATGGTTGGATAAATGTTGGAGCTATATCAGGAGAAATGAAAAATCCAGGTAAAGATTTACCTAAAGCAATTGTTGGTGGATTATCATTAGTTATGGCAGTTTATTTATTAATAAATGTAGCATATCTTTTTGTATTACCAGCAACTGCTCTTGCAGGAACAAAAACACCAGCAGCTGATGTTGCAACTATAATCTTTGGACCAGCAGGCGGTAAGCTTATAACTGTAGGTATACTAATTTCTATATTTGGAGCATTAAATGGATATATATTAACAGGAATGAGAATTCCATATGCAATGGCTGTAGAAAATAAGTTGCCAGGAAGTGCTTGGCTCGCAAAATTACATCCTTCATTTAAAACACCAATAAATTCAGGTATATTATTAACTATTATATCAATACTATTAGTATTTTCAGGTAAATTCGATCAATTAACAGACCTTTTAATTTTTGTAATATGGATTTTCTATGTTATGACATTCCTTGCAGTGTTTGTACTTAGAAAAAACAAACCAGATCTTCCAAGACCATACAAGGTACCATTATATCCTATAATACCAGCTATAGCTATCTTAGGAGGAGCTTATATAATATTAAACACTTTATTCACTCAACCAATGAATGCTGGAATAGGTATTGTGCTTACTATAATAGGTTATCCTGTATATTTGTCTAGAAAGAATAAATTTAAAAAATCAGATGATAATATTGCATAACTCAATTTTAACTTAATATAACAAAAATAATGCGAAGCTTTGCTCCGCATTATTTTTATTATACTAAGTTAAAATTTTATACTATATTTATATAACTTGATGGTATAAAATCTATAAACTCACTTTTCGTTGTTCTTTTATATCTTCCATCAGTATTGCAGGTAATGTAAAGATGTCTTTTAGCTCTTGTCATGGCCACATAAAAGGTTCTCTTTTCCTCTTCCAGGTTATTTGATTTTATTGACATATATGATGGAAATGTATTTTGCTGTACACCTGAAATAAATACAGTTTCATATTCTAAACCTTTTGCCTGGTGAACTGTTATTATTGGTATTCTAGGCTTTTTAGTTCTGTTTACAACAAGTGACTCCAATTCACCATTGGAAAGAGAAGTTATTCTGATAATATCCAATAAGGAATCTCTGCTGTTTTTATTTTTATTATCAAGTTCCCTCAAAAGTACATAAAAATCTCTAAGCCTTTCAATCTTTTCCCTACCTTCATCACCAGTATATAAAGTTTTCAAGCTAAAGCCATTTACAATTTTATTTACAATATCATGAGGTCTGCTTCCTTCTGCTTCTTTAAAAAGGTTATTCAATTTGTCAGATATATTGTTAAATGCTTTTAAATATTTTGACATACAAGCTATTCTCTCCATTGAAGTAGGTATAATATCATCCTCAATGGCTCTTACAAGAATATCCTTAGTAGCTTGTATATCATCCATCGCATCATGACTTGGTTTGTTTTCGGTTTCAAATATATGACTTAAAGTTTCAAGCTTATGATTTCTCAAATTTGGATAAAATCTTCTGTAAATATCTAATGTATCATAAAAAGCCTTAAATTTAGGCTTGCCCAATCCAGCTCTTCGAAGTTCACTAGTCAATATATTAATATCATACTGAACATTATGTCCAACTATCACTAAACCTTCTGAAAACTTGACAAACTCTTTTAAAACAGTATTTTTATCTTCGCCATTTTTCTTTAAAAATTCATCACTAAAACCATGAACATGCTCTGAATTCTTGACTGATTTATTATTCTTAAGAAATCTTTCAAATTTCTCTGTTACTTGTCCATTTTTATTCACCTTAATAGCTGCAATTTGAATAATCTCATCTTCAGTTACATCAACTCCTGTACTCTCCACATCAAATACTATAATATTATCCTTCTGAAATTCATCTATAAGCAGTGAATATTTATCCCCGTATTTGAACACATTGTCATCTATAAAATCTGATAAGGATATACCTAAATTTTTGTATTTTTCCGATTCAATGGCTTCAAAGGTCTTATCCCCTATACCTGTTGGAAGTCTCTTCACTATTCTCTTTAAACTTATAGAATCATATCTATTTGCAATGAGCTTTAAAAAAGCTATTACATCCTTTATTTCCTGTCTTCTAAAAAATTTAAATTGATCCACTAAAATAAATTCAAAATTTACAGCTTCAGGTTTCATAATACTTTTTAATTGTTCACTTAAATTTATATTATATCTATTATCTCTTGTAAGCATACATATATTATCTGCACTTCCACTTTTTCTTTCTAAATTTATTACCTCATTATATATAAATCTGGCTTCTTCTCTTAAATTATCTGCTATCTTTAATGAAATCTTATCTCCAGCATCCTTTGATTCGGACTCAATACCTTCTTTATAGGTATCCTTCATATCTATTGGAAATGCATTTTCAAGATATTTTAGCGAAGCTTCTGTTAAATTTTTTGTAGCTCTGTAATTTATAGTGAATATGATTTCTTTTGGATCATAATTTTCCTTAAAGCTTTTAAATATCCTATTAGGCTCAGAACCTCTCCAACCATAAATTGTCTGAAATTTATCTCCACATATTAGAACGTTGTTTCCTTTAAACAATTTTTCTATTATTGAATACTCCAGCGTACTTGTGTCTTGAACTTCATCTATATTTATGTATTTGTATCTATTTATATAGGAATTAACTACTTCTAGGTTATTAAATAACTCTTTAGCTTTAATTATTAAGTCTGCAAAATCAAGACCATGATTATGATAAAGTAATGAATTATAAGAATTAACAAAAATGCTTCCTTTATCCCTTAAGATTTCTTTTAATCTATAATTCAAATTACCTTTTTCAGTACATATTTGATTTATTTTATCCTCATTTGTTTTAAAAACAGCACTGACAGCCCTGCTGCAATCTTCCATAATATCATTACTATAAATATTATTTTTTGCAATGGTCAATTTTACAGTGTCAATAAACTTTTGCAATGTTGAAACTGAAAAATCAAAATAATTACAGTATTTTATAAGCTCTCTACAATCTTCCTCATCAAAAATTGTAAAGTCAGTAAACACATCCGTTCCTTTTTTAGCTTCCTGCTTAATTACATCAAAGCAAAAGCTGTGGAATGTTTTTACTGTAATGTCTTTTGCTGAAGCACCTACTATGCCTTCAATTCTTTCTTTCATTTCCTTACAGGCTTTATTAGTAAAAGTAATACACAATATTTCTGAAGGCTCAGCCTTCCCCTTGTCAATTATATTTGCAACTCTTTTGGACAAAGTTTCTGTTTTGCCAGTACCTGCTGATGCAAGTAATATAACATTTCTTTCAAGCTCATTTATCAACAACTCCTGCTGCTCATTCATACTCATAGCTTTATCCCCCCAATTTCTTTACAAGTACTATGTTACTATTTATTTGCTGTTTTTTCTAGATATCCTGTCTAATATTCAATAGTAAATTATTCACTTAACTTTCAAACATAATTTTACATCTATATATAATTTATCAATTAAAGTAAGTTATATGATATAATTAATTGTATCGTATTTACTTGATATCAAAAGGAGTGTCATTATTGAAAATAAGTACTAAATTATCATATAGCATACTAATTATATTTTTTATTATTCTTTCACCTACTTTTGTACAAGCATCTGAAACCAAAAACATAACTGAACATTATAGTTATAGTACTGAAGTAAATGATATAAATAAAAAATATTTCAATGAAAGTAACATATCAAAAGATAAAAAAACTTTTAAACTTCATAATAAACAACAGGTGAATAAAGCATTACTTTCATATAATAACAACTACTGCAATACTATAGAACAATTAGAAGAATTGGCTAAAGATAATATGCTCAATAAAAATACAAATTTTTTAATACATTATACAGGAAATTTTTCAGATTTATCAGGTCCACCAAAATTACCAAATAAAGTAATGGATTATGTTATTGCATATGATAATTATGCAGGATATTGTGTTACCACCTGTAATACAACTTCTTCTGGCTATGATAAGAATATAGATATAAAATTTGATGTAACGTATTTATTAACACATGATGAAGAAATTTGGGTAGATAATAAAGTGGATTCTATACTTCAAAATATAATAAGAGATTCTATGACACAGGATCAAAAGGAGAAAGCTATACATGACTACATAATTACGAATGTTGCTTATGATGAAACTGCTAAAAAGAATAGTCCTTATAGTGCCTTACATGATGGAAGCACAATGTGTGAAGGTTATGCACTTTTAGCATGCAAAATGTTAAATAAAGCAGGCATAAAAAATTTGCTTGTTGTTGGTAAAGTAGATAATAGCAGTATTAATAATCACATTTGGAACTTGGTAAATCTAAATGAAAAATGGTATCATTTAGATTGTACATGGGATGACCCGATACCGGATATTCCTAATCGCGTATGTTATAATTACTACAATTTAACAGATGATGAATTAGCAAAAGATCATGATTGGGAAATGTTAAAGTATCCATTTGCTGACACAAAATATAATTTAAGCATTATCAATATTCCCGTTAAAGCTGTAGAATTAGACAAACATTACATAACCTTGAAAATTGGAGAAACTACTTCACTCACTGCTAGTGTATTACCAAGTAATGCTTCTAACAATTCTATAAAGTGGAACTTCAATGCAGAAGGAATAATTTATTTTGATGGAAAGACTATGAAAGGCGTAAAACCTGGTACAGTTTATATAAATGCAGTATCTGATGATGGAAGTTTTAAAGATACTTGTGTTGTGACAGTAACTAATGAAATTGCAGATCCAGCAGATATTAATGATTCAACACAATTACAAGAAAGAACTAATGTAGATAAAGATAAGTCCTGGAAAATAAAATTTAATAAAAATATATCTACTTCTGCATTAAATAAAGATAATGTATATGTATTAGATGAATTTAATAATAAAGTAGATATTAATTTAAAGTTTGATGTAAATAAAGATACTTTAATAGTTGAACCTTTAAAAAATTATGATTCAGGTAAAACTTATTATCTAGTTATAAATAAAAAAATTTCTTCTGATTCAGGGAAAGAAATGAGTAAAACTGGTATAATGAAATTTTCAGTTAAATAAGAAGATTAGTAATTTAAAGAACGTAAATAGATTTGAATTTCACACAAATCTACTTACGTTCTCATATATTTTACATTCTTTAAAATGGTGATTCGTTAATACAACATTTTTTTGACTTCTCTAATTTCTATCTTTAAAAATTAGTACTTAAATACATGGAAAGCTTTTATATATTTGATCAAATATATTATTTGAAATAACTCCTGTTCCGCCTATAACAGTTAAATCTGACATTCTATTTATATTATGACGTATAAAATATATTCCATTAGTTGTTGATGAAGCACCATCACTATCTAATAATATCAATGGCGACTTATTCTTTCCCGCTAATACAGATGCCACTAATGCATCTGCATATCCATCATCACTACTTGCATTCACAATATACATATTATTAAAATTCAATGATGAACTAAATTTTGATAATACCTTTAAATTAGTATCAAATCTATCAGCTCCTCCATTGACTCTTAAGACACCATTAACTGCATTGAATATTTCATCATTTATTACATATTCTGTTCCAACGACTGTAACTTTTGAGTTATTTGATTTTACAAAATTAATCGTTGACTTCATATAATTTATATCATTGTTAGCTAACAAAAGAATCTGTTCTTCACCTGAAGCTATTGGTGCTGCAGACAAAGCATCTGAAAATCCTTCACCACTAGCCATTATAATATTGCTTGGGTCTACTCCTAATCTAATTAATTCCTTGCCAACAGATATATTTGTTTCATATCTATTTGATCCACCTAATTCTATTAGTGTATATTTAGATTTTAAACAATCTCTTACATTCTGTGAAATAGAAGCATTCCCACCTATTATATATATTTTTTTAGCTTCTAATTCGGCTAGGGCTTCTTTAGTATTTGCATCTAATGCATTACTTGGTGTTAATAATATAGGAGCATCTAATTTTTTAGCTAATACAGAAGCACTTACCGCATCCGCATATCCTTCTCCAGACACTAATACAACATTATCTGAATTTCTCCAATTTGTTGTAGCAATTTGTGCTGCTGTAATATATCTATCAGCACCACTTATTCTTGTTACTCTTCCTGCTTCTGCCTTAGCTGGATTATCTAATAAAATTGTAATTAAAAATAATGATATAACCTCCACACATATAAAATATCTAAAAACTTTTCTAAACATTTATATATATCACTCCAATCTATATTTTGCATATAATTTTATTTACCAATTCCGCCCCATTCTACAACAGTAAATCCATTACGTTTAAATTGTTTTATTTCAGGCTTTTTAATTTCTAAATTCTCATTATCCTTAATAGGTACAAAGTAAAAATAAGCTCTTAAAATGGAGTCTGGTTCTTTAGATACATTTAACTTTATTGCTTGATTTATTTCTTTAGGATCAAGATAATAAACTGCATATCTACTGCTTTTCCAGTTCAATTCTTTTGACCAGTATTCAATAAAATCTGATTTCTCCTTTGAATTTAAACCTATTGAAGTCAATATACTATTCATTTCTTCATTAAAACTGCCTTTATTTACAATCCAGCCCTTATCCAAAGTAAATTTATAATTAATTGAAGCTTCATAAAATAAGAAATCATAGGTATTATCAATCTTTCCATTTGGATCAACTGTTACCTTCCATCCTTCATTATATTCTGGAATTGATTTAGTTATCCTCCCCTTAGGAGTAACTTGTACTGATAATTCTTCTGTTTTTTCTGGATACAAATATATATTAGGTTTTTTAGCTCTAATCTCATTAATTTCGCACCTAGGTAAAGCATTTTTTAAAGCTTGTATATCATCATTACTTATTGGATTATCAAGCAAAATAAGCTCTCGTAAGCCAGTTAAATTTTTAAATACACTTACATCACTTACTTTATTGTGACTTAATCCAAGCATTTCTAAATTACTTAACCCCTTTAATGCATTTATATCACTAATTTTATTGTAACTTAAATCAAGTGTTTTTAAATTAGTTAATTTACTTAATTCATCTATATTACTAATTTGATTATTGTATAAATTAAGATCATTTAAATTAGTTAACTCTTTTAATGAATTTGCTGCACCACTTATATCACTTATCTGATTGATTCCTAAATCAAGCGTTTGTAAATTATTTAAACCTTTCAATGCATTTATATTGCTAATCTTATTATGA
Organism: Clostridium sp. JS66; assembly: GCF_033561535.1. Taxonomy (NCBI): domain Bacteria; kingdom Bacillati; phylum Bacillota; class Clostridia; order Eubacteriales; family Clostridiaceae; genus Clostridium; species Clostridium sp. JS66. Next base: position 4,262,904 of record NZ_CP131467.1, read on the forward strand.
TTTAAATTAAGTGTTTTTAAATTAGTTAATTTATTTAATTCACCTATATCACTAATTTCATTAGTAGATAAATTAAGTTCTCTTAAATTAGTTAATTCCTTTAATTCGTTTACTAAACTGCTTATGTCACTTATTTGGTTGCTGCTTAAATTAAGTGTTTGTAAATTACTTAGCCCTTTTAAACCACTTATATTCTTTATTTTACTATAGCCTAGGTTAAGTGTTTGTAAATTTGTTAAATTTGTTAGCGCACTTATATCACTTATTTCATTATAATTTGCCTCAGGATCAGGCATTTCAAATCCATAATATGAAATGTACCCTAAATTAAGTTCCTGTAAATTAACTAATTTACTTAATTCACTTACATTGCTTATTTTATTATTTCCTAAATTAAGCTTTTTTAAATTAGTCAAGTTTTTTAATGCACTTATATCACTTATTTCATTGTGACTTAAATCAATAAATTGCAAATTAACTAAATTCTTTAATTCACTTATATCCTTAATTTCATTTCCACATAAATTAAGCTGTTTCAAATTAGTTAAATTTTCTATTCCACTAAGATCCTTGATTTGCTTGTCTCCCATATACAGTTCAGTTATATCTTCCACATCACTTTGATAAATATCTCCGCTTTCCTTTTCTACATAATCTCTTATTTTCTGTTCTAGGTTTTTATCTTTGAAAGTTACTATGCCACCACTACTAGACTTTCTTTTAACATTAAAATGCACTATGGAAGCATCATCTAATGTGCTACCACTTACGGAATGTACTTCTTTTCCAACATATAACGTATAACTTTTTCCTCCTACATATCCATACTCTGGAGATGACACTATAATTGATTTACCATCTTGTCCTAATTTTAGACTAACATCTGCTGCATTGCCCCTATTATCAGTTACCCTTATACTTTGCTTAGTTAAATCATCCAATTGAATTTTATTATTAAACTTGATTGTCCATGTCTTATTAGAATCTACCGTTTGATTATCTGTATAGTTTACTGCTTTAACATTAGACGAACATAGTAAAAAAATACCAAAAATCGTTCCAATTATAAATTTATTTTTCATTTCTATTCCCCCATTTATTTCCTTTAAATATAATTATAACTCTTTTTACTATGTTAATCCATGTCTATATTCAATCTGTAAATCTAAGCTGAGCAACTTTATTGTTATTTTTTCTGATAGTGAAAATCACAACATGATCCACCTTCTGCCAATGTGTAGTGCCGCATAAGCACTGAACCTCCTAGTTTTGCCATATCATAATCATATGTACACATTGCTGGTGTTATTTCTGATATTCCAAGCTCTTGAAACAGATGACATATTCCGCAAGTGTCAAAATATGTGTAAAAACTATTTATATCAGCTCCAGCTTCATAACGAAATTTCCATGTATAAGGATTAGTTTTTGTCTGACTTACTTTAGCCTCTTGTGTTAATTTTGACTGCGCTTCTTCAGAATATTTATTTTGTTTTTTTACGAAATATTTCATAATCACATTTTCATTCATCGCCTTATGATAATACGTTGTAACATTATCAAGATTTGGTTTTTCTTTCATGTTCATATATACTGCTGCTAACATAGCTGCATTTAAAATATTGGCAATGAATCGATCATTTTTATCAAACTCAGGAATTTTTTCTAAAATTGTTCCATAAACAACTTTTGCTTTCTTCATTACTACCTTTGGATTGTCGTCTGTCATAATATGTAACTGTTTCTGGAATGAACCACGGAAAACAAACCACACCATCCTTGGAAAAAATCCATACTTCATTTTTTATTACCACCTTTACCTATATTACTTATTTATTTGCCTAAAAAAATACAAATTAAATTCTTTACTCTTCAAAATTGTTAATCATCTTCCTAAATAATTTAAACAATTCTTGTTTTTCTTCATTAGTATCAAGAGCATCTAAGAATCTTCCATATATCCTATGCTCAAAATCTAAATGTTCTTTTTGAGCAAGTTTACCTTCTTCAGTAAGTTTTAGTCCATAAGATCTTCTATCTCTATTGCTAATAATTCTATTTATATAATTTCGCTTTTCAAGTCTATTAATAGCATTTGTTAGCGTACTTTTTGGTATATCTAAAGCTAAAACTATTTCACCCAAAATTACATCAGGATTTTTTGAAACAATATTAATTATACTAATCTCAATAGTTGTTAATCCTTTTAGCCGTTGAAATTGATCTTCTACTTTTCTAAAATTAGATTTTTCAATGATTTGATGCCAAAGTTCACTAAATTCTTCAATTTCCTTTTTATTTGACTTGTTCATTTTTTATTTCTCCTTTAATTTATAATTGTTTTCCATTTATATTATTCCTTCGAAAGATTGTACCATAATAGTACTATACTTTAAGGAAATAATATATCTTATAAATTAATTTGTCAATCATTTTTACCACAAAAAAACAATCATAATAACCACTACAATTGCTTTTACTGATTGATGAATTCGAACCACACGAACTCATTATGTCCTCAGGCTGTAGTTGTGCCACCAAATGCTAAAGTTGAAAATGTAAAGACAATGGTGTTAGCTGCTCTTGAAGGTTAATTCATCTAAATTAAAAAATCCGACATTATTTTCATAGTGTCGAATTAACATCTACTGTTTGGTTATCTGTAAACTTAGAAGATAATTAATATACTAATGATTATTTATATCCAGCAAATTGCTCACCAAATATATCCTTCAAGTCAGAAATAATTTTTTCATTTTCTCCAACATATTGGACAATTATATTTCCCTTTTTATAAAAATGGGGATACGAAATCCAATCAACGTCTACAGATCTAGTACTACCTCTATATCCGCAGCCATCACTGTGAATCCTTTTTGCATCATCTTCAGCTTCTTTATTACTATTGTATAAATAAATCTCTATCACTTCACTACCAATTATCATCCTTTTTCTTGTAGTTGGCAGGAAGTCATTTTCTGCATCTTGTATCTTAAAACTATAATTTTTTTCTTTCATCTTATTTTCAAATTGCTCCAAATTGAAAGTGTTTAATGCCCCAGTATTACTGTTGCTGCCATTTTTTATATTAAAATGGAGTTTACATTCAGTATTTAATTTTTTGCCATTAACAGAATGTACCTTTGTTCCAATATTTAAAACATAACTTTTTCCTAAGGTATATCCATTTTCCGGAGGTGTTACTATGAGTTCTTTATCATTTTGGCCTAAACATATAATTGTATTTACTATATTGCCTTCATTATCTGCTACTGTAATCCCTTGTTTAGTTAAATCATCCAAACTAATTTTTTGTGTGAATTTAATTGTCCATGTTTTATTTGAATCCACTGTTTGATAATCAGTAAAATTAGATGCTTGTACACTAGTTGAAAATAATAGAAAAAAACTAAAAAGAGTTACTCTAATAAACGTATTTTTCAATTTATACATCCTCCATTATTAATCATTATACTTATTATACCTTTTTTGTAAACATTAATCTATTATGTATACTTAAACATATGAATTATTAACACTGTATTATCTGATTTCAAACAAATTTACTATTTATCAATTTTGAACTATTTAGTTACTAACAAAAGACCAATTATACATAAAGCCATTCCAAAAATTTGATATAATGAAATATTCTCTTTATATATAAAAACACCAACAATCAATAAAACACAGGCCAGACTGATATTTGCTACAAGTGAACCTGTGCTAACATTCCAACCAACTCTGTAAATGTAAATATACCCAAATTCAAGTCCCACGATTGAAAAACCCAAAGCCACAGCAATCCAGTTTGATTTTTGAATTTCAGTGATTACATTTTTGTTCTCACTTGTAATAAAAAATACCGCAAACAAAAAACCTTTGTTTGCGGTAGGTGTTCACCCGAACTACTTATATATTTTAATTTAACTTAGCATATTTTTTTAAGCTTGTCAAACTTACTATACCATATTATGCCATAAATAATTCTATATCCTTATCTACTTCTCCTATTCCAGCTATTCCAAAGTTTTCTATCAGAACCTTTGCTACATTTGGTGATAAAAATCCTGGCAGTGTTGGTCCAAGGTGTATATTTTTAACACCTAAATAAAGTAGAGCTAATAAAACAATAACTGCTTTTTGCTCATACCATGCTATATTATAAGCTATAGGCAGCTTATTTACATCATCAAGTCCAAATACTTCTTTAAGTTTAAGCGCTATTAATGCTAAAGAATATGAATCATTACATTGTCCTGCATCAAGCACTCTTGGAATACCTCCAATATCTCCAAGTGAAAGCTTGTTGTATCTATATTTTGCACAACCAGCAGTAAGTATTACTGTATCCTTTGGAAGTTTTTTAGCAAACTCAGTGTAGTATTCTCTTGATTTCATTCTTCCATCACAGCCTGCCATAACAAAAAATTTCTTTATAGCTCCAGATTTAACCGCATCAACAACTTTATCTGCCAGAGCAAAAACCTGCTCATGAGCAAATCCACCAATAATACTGCCTGATTCAATTTCTGTAGGCGTCTTACACTTCTTGGCCATTTCAATAACTGCTGAAAAATCTTTTTTTCCATTTTCATCTGCTTCTATATGAGTACATCCTTGATATCCTGCTGTTCCAGAAGTAAATATTCTTCCTCTAACCCCTTCATTTCTAGGAGGTACAATACAGTTTGTTGTAAATAAAATTGGACCATTAAAACTTTCAAATTCTTCAATCTGTTCCCACCATGAGCTTCCATAGTTTCCAACAAAGTTATCATATTTCTTAAATGCAGGATAATAATGAGCTGGAAGCATTTCACTGTGTGTATACGTCAACACCTGTTCCTTTTGTTTGTTCAAGTAATTGTTCAAGGTCAGTCAAATCATGTCCTGAAATTAATATGGCAGGGTTGTCCCTGACGCCAATATTAACCTTTGTGATTTCAGGATTTCCATATTTAGACGTATTACCCTTATCAAGGAGAGCCATTGCAGTGACACCAAACTGTCCTGTTTTCAAAGTTAATGCTACAAGCTCCTCAGCCGATAATTTATCATTTAATGTTGCTGCTAAAGCCTCATAAATAAATGCATATATGTTTGTATCTTCTTCTCCTAGATTAAGAGCATGATGTGTATAGGCAGCCATACCTTTAACTCCGTATATAATAAGCTCTCTTAATGACCTTATATCTTCGTTTTCAGTTGATAAAACACCTATTTTTTCTGCTTTGTCAATCATAGAAGCTTTATTTTCCACACAAAATAAAGCAGCATCACCTAATTCAACATTACAAACCTGATTTTTTAAGGAATTTCTTATAGATAATATTTTGCTAATTTGTTTTTCAAATGCAGAAACATCAAAATTAGCATTTGTTATTGTCATGAAAAGACTTTTCAATACCTCATGGTTAACCTCAATTAAAGATTTTACATCAAGCTTTCCCTTTACTACAATCTCTGAAATGCCTTTTAGAGAATAAATTAATAAATCTTGAAGCTTGGCAAGTTCATCACTTTTGCCACATACACCTTTAATTGTACAACCTGTTCCTTTTGCAGTTTCTTGACATTGATAACAAAACATACTCAATATAACCCCTCCTCTAAGCTGAATATTAAAAATTTTTCGAATATTATCAGGAATAATTACATTATATTATATTTATTTACATATGTACATATATTTCCATAAATTTTGCAAAGAATTATAGGTTAATAAAAATAAAACAACTACATAATGCTAAAAGTTGTCATTTCTTAATAGATGCACAATAAAAAAACAGCCTTGTTACAGGCTGTTTTCTGAAATTTTAATTTTATGCATTTCACCAAAATCAAAATCAATTTTGTAATAAATATAAGCACCAGAAATGTTTATATTATATTTTAAGTAAGTTATCTTCCCTTAATAATTTAAACAGTGTTGGGTCAAAATTAAACTGTTTAATTAAATCTTTAACCTCATCTAGAGCTTTTTCTCTCTTCTCTTCAGATACATTCCCTTTCACTGCTCTAATCAATATATTTTTAGGCGAATGAGCTATATCTATGAACTCTAAAAGCTGCGTTTTATAGCCCAAGCATTCTAATAAATTAGCTCTAACAGCATCAGTCATAAGTGCTGCCACCCTTTCTTGTACTATGCCATACCTTGTAAGTATAGATAATGTTTCTGCTTTCATTTGGCTATTGAGCTCATGTTGACAGCAAGGAACAGAAAAAATCATCTTAGTGTTCCATTTTATAGCATTGTACAGAGCATAATCCGTTGCTGTATCACAAGCATGCAATGTAATTACCATATCAACCTTGTTATTATACTTGAATCCATTTATATCCCCAATTTCAAAGTGTAAATTTTCATAGTTATATTTTTTAGCTATTTCATTACACTTTTTAATAACATCCTCTTTAAGATCCAATCCTATAATATTTACATTTATTTTTTTAATTTCAACAAAATAGTAATATAGTATAAAGGTTAAATAGGATTTTCCACATCCAAAGTCCAATATTGTAAGTTCTTTAAAATCACTTTTCTTAATTTCATCATCAATAATTTCTATAAATCTGTTTATTTGTTTATACTTATCATATTTTGAATTAACAATTTTACCTTCCTTTGTGAAAATTCCTAAATCAATAAAAGGTTCTATAAGCATACCTTCTTTTAGAATGTAATTTTTTTCTTTGTTGTGACTTTTATCTGCTACTTTTGTATTTTCACTTTTCTTTTTACCTAGAAATACCTTACCCTTCTTAGATATTTTCAAATCAAAGATATGCATGCTGGACCAGGCAGAAAGCTGTCTATAATTATCTTGTACGCACTCTGTTAGTTTTTCTTCTAACATATCCATTTCAATGTTTTCATGAAAAACCTGCTTATCAGTAAATTTTTCTATTTGATAATATTGTTTTCCCTTATTTTCTTTTAAGGCAAAGGTTATTTTATTGTATTTAACATCTTTATTAATTTTATTGCTAATAACTATCTTTATAAGCTCTTCTCCTACTATTTCGTTAACTGCTTTTTTTAATTCATTCATTTTTCTATTCACCTCGTTATATATTTCATCTGAAATTGAGTCTAATTTAATTATATCATAAGCTACTGATACATTAATCTTTTATATTTATAAGTTATATGAAATCACATCTTCTTAATATTTACATAAAATATAAGAAGATAAAATCGTCTTAGGAGGATTATTGTGAGATATTTTTGTCCTGTACAAGGTAAATACTTTGATCATTTTGACCCCCAGAATGCTAAGTGTATTAGATCATGCTCTTATGAGAAAATGGAAATGGAATCAAAAAATCAAACAACTATTAATAAATGGAATAGAATACTTGCTGCTCCATCACCTGAACTAAAACCAACAACAATTGATTCAAAAAACAATGCTATGTTTAGACAACAACCACGGGTTCCACAGAGCTGTCCCCCAGCCTTTTTAGGTCACTATACCGTTCTTCCCGGGGATACTTTCTATTCCATAGCTCAAATGTTCAGAGTAAGAATAGAAGCACTTGCAGCAAACAATCCTCATATCACAAATCCAAACCTATTATTCCCGGGGGATGTTCTATGTGTACCTGGATTTATACCTTATCCATGTTGCTCTACCTTATATCCTCGTGTACGTGTACCCTTTGGAACAAACGGCGTAGTCAATGTGAATTTTGCGCCTAGGGGAGGTCAAGCTATAAGCTTTTCTGCAACATTGCCACAGCCTTCAATCTTTGGTAACTTTAACACGTATATTGGTGAAATATCTATACCTACCATTGGTAGCTTTAATAATCAGTTATATGCAAATCCTCAAGATCCGTCACTTTGGTCAACTAGGATTGATCTTCCTACTGCTGCATCAATTATGCCAAACTCACTTCTTAAAATACGCCCTTTTAATTCGTTAATTGGTGCATCAGGTTCCACCATATTAGAAGGTATACTTCGTAGTGGAATGTGCCAATCTCAATTATAATGTAATTAAAATTGGCAGAGGAAACCTTCCTCTGCCAACTTAGTTCATCAATTTTTTTACCATTTCTACAGTTTCTTAATTCTCTCAATAGCCTCTAATGTATTTTCATAAGTTCCAAAGGATGTAAGCCTGAAATATCCTTCCCCCACTGGTCCAAAGCCACTTCCTGGCGTACCTACAATATTTGCTTTTTCTAATAAGTAATAAAAAAACTCCCATGAAGTCATATTATTTGGTGTCTTTAACCATATATATGGTGCATTTACACCTCCATATACAGAATAACCTGATTTTGTTAATCCTTCCAACATTGCTTTTGCATTGTTCTTATAATAATCAATCTGCTTTTTTATCTGCTTCCTTCCAGTTTCAGAATAAACAGCTTCTCCTGCTCTTTGAACTATATATGGTGTACCATTGTATTTAGTTCCATAATGCCTAGCCCAAAGTGCATTTAAAGAAACCTCTGAGCATTTAAGATCCTTTGGAACAACTGTATAGCCAAGCCTCAATCCTGTAAACCCGGCACTCTTTGAAAAACTCTTGAGTTCAATGGCACATGCCTTTGCACCTTCACATTCATAAATTGTATGAGCTGCATTATCTTCTGAAATGTATGCCTCATAAGCAGCATCATATATAATAACTGCTTTTACTTTGTTTGCATAGTCAACCCAAGTTTGAAGCTTATCCTTTGTAATTGTTGTTCCTGTTGGATTGTTAGGAAAACAAAGATATATTATATCTGGCGTTCCTTTTGGAATATCTGGTACAAAATTATTATCTGGAGTACATGGCATATATATGATATTACTCCACTTTTGCGTATCCTTATCATATGTTCCTGCCCTTCCAGCCATTACGTTTGAATCAACATATACAGGGTATACAGGATCACAAACAGCAACTTTATTATCTATGCTAAATAGTTCCTGAATATTGCCTGCATCACTATTTATTCCATCATTTATAAATACCTCATCTATAGAAATATCAACACCACGAGATTTATAGTCACCTTTTATAATTGCACTTCTTAAGAATTCATAACCTAAATCTGGTGCATATCCTTTAAAAGTATCTCTATGTCCCATTTCATCAACTGAATTATGCAATGTCTCTATAATAACTGGTGCTAGTGGTTGAGTTACATCACCAATCCCCAAAGAAATAACTTTCTTATCAGGATTATCCTCCTTAAATTTGGCTACTTTCTTTCCTATAGTTGAAAATAAATATCTTCCTTGCAGCTTCAAATAGTTATCATTCACTTTACACATAATATTCCTCCTTATTGTCTTTTTCTTCTTATTGCAAAGAAATGACTTAAAGGTTCTATAGGATTATTATACTCAGCCACCTCATACTTTGGCACTTCATTTCCATATGTGAAGCTGCTATTTTTTATATATGTTTAAATTATGGTTATTCTATTTTCTATATAAAGTTTACCTAAAGCCATGAAAAATGGCAAGTCAGAACTTAGCACTACTATAATTCTTCATTTAAATAAAACTTCATTAATTAACTAATCTTATATCACATTAATATACTTTATAGTATTATCACTCTTTGTTCCGCAATTCTGCTCCATTAGTTCTGTTAAATTCCCCACATCACTTTTGTCAAGAGGTTCCCAGTCTTGTTTATTCACTTGAATTTTATTTCTTATAAGCCTCTCAAAAACACTATCTTTAAAAACTATAGGTTTTTCTGAAGTCTCTTTAATTTTAAAATTAAAAGTTTTCCCTTCTTTGATTTGTTTGTTTTTCTCTGAATATACTTGTTTAGTTATAACTAAAGTATATTCTTCTCCCAAATTATAGCCTTTTTCAGGTGGAATAACTAAAACTAAATCCCCCCAATCCCCCTCTTGTAATCTAACATTTACTAAATTATTATTTTTATCTTCAACTTGAATACTTTCTTTAGTCAATTTATTAAAATTTATCAGTTGATTAAATCTAATTGCCCAAACTTTATACGCATCTACTATGAGTTCATTATTATTTGATGCATATGCGTTAGAAGTAAAAATAAACATGTACAAAAAACGCAAATTATATAATTATGCTTATTTGTTGACAATATGAAATCCCCCTTTATTATAATTTTTATGCATAATTAGTATCTAGTTCAATATTATGGCATATTGTGTATACTGTGAATATGTGGTATTAGCTTTATCTAACTTAAATTATAAAATCGAAACTGCTTTCACTGTTTATTTAATATTTGTTTTAATTCTGATTGCTTAACATAGTATTCATGGTTTATACAAATTCTATCGTTAGATCCTCCATCCGTAATTTCAATATCATTATTATTTTTTGTATATACCTCTATTGCAGACATAGGTGCTGGCCATGAATGAACAGCAGCTGCATAGTCAAAATAATCATATACTTTTATACTATTTAATAATTTTATAATCTTTGCTTGTTCATCCACAGATATATCCTTTTCTCCACTCTTCCCACATAATGTTACCTTTTCAACATTACTCTCTTCAATAGGTAAACTTGGTACTCCAAAATGCAAAACTTGTTGTTTTATTAATTTTTTATTGCTTAATGAATGTATATTTGTTCCTAAATATAAGGTATAATCTCCAGGTGCATATCCATTGTATGGATGGGTAATTAAAATACTTTTGCCATCAGCACACAAACTAGTGTTTAAATTTAGTAAATTACCATCTATATCTTTTACTGCTATAGCATTTTTAGTTAAATCATCTAAAGATATATTATCTGAGAATTTTATAATCCAATCTTTGTTTTTATCTACCACCCTGTTATCTGTAATTTGTGATGCATATACTTTATTCCTCATAATAATAAATATAAATGCTATTACAATTAAAATTAATTTGCTTGATTGTTTTTTTGTTTTTTTCATTTGCCATCCCCCTTAAAGAAAACTTTAATTCATAATAAACTATTCTTTAACTTTATGATAATTGTAACACATTTTCATGTTAAATATTGTATATTTTTTTAATAAACGTAAAATATCCCTACTCTACAATACTGTCTTATTCAATTTTTAAAAAATATTCATATATCTAGATTTATTAATTTATTCATGTAATGCTTATTTTGTATTTTATACCTCATTCTAGAATTTATGGTATAATATTTATGAAAATCAAGTCATATTGGAGGGTGATTTTTATGGAACAATCAGAAGAAAAAGAAAAACTATGGAACTTTTCATTTATTCTAATCTTAATGATAAATTCGCTTATCTTTATTGGTTTCACTATGATGACACCAATATTACCTAAGTATACAATTAGTTTAGGTGCAACAATGTCCATAGCCGGTTTAATTGCTGGTATCTTTGCAATTACTTCTATTACTATTCGTCCTTTTGCCGGATTTGCAACTGACAGATTTAACAAAAAACATTTACTAATTGTTTCAACTATCTTTTTGGCAATTTCCGCGTTAGGTTTAAAAATATCATACAGTATATCTACTCTTTTTTTATTTAGAATTATTCAAGGTATATCATTTTCAATAAGTGTTACAGTAATTAATGCTCTATCTACGTCATATATGCCAAAAAAAAGAATTGGTGAAGGAATAGGCTTCATGGGTTTGGGATATATTTTAGCAACTGCAATAAGTCCCAATCTTGGACTGGAAATTTCAACACGATTTGGATTTAAATATGTATTTTATTTATCTTTTATTGTTGTTATGATTGCAGTGGCCCTTATGACCATGATTCCATACAATCCACCGAACAAGGAAAATTTAACTGTAAACAAGTTTCAAATTAAAATTAGTGATTTTTTTGCCAAGGAATTGGTGATCTTTGCCACTATTGCTTGTCTATTCACTTTTATGAATGGAGTTATAGGAAGCTTTTTAGCTTTGCTGGGTGATGAGAGGCATATATCAAACATTGGTTATTATTTTACAGTAAATGCAATTGTAATTCTTATTATCAGACCACTTTCAGGTAAACTTCTTGATAATAAAGGTTTATCAATTATAGCATTTCCTGCTTTTATTATGGCTATAGCAGCAGCATTATTATTAGCAATTTCCACATCTCTTTGGATGATACTCGCAGTAGCAATTCTCTATGGAATTGGACAAAGTTCACTTTCACCAGCACTGCAAGCTACTTGTGTTAAAAGATTAGGGCCTAGTAAAGTAGGTGTCGCCACAAGTACTTATTTTATTGGTTATGATGCTGGTCAAGGACTAGGACCAATCATAGGAGGAACCATGGCAGGTAAATTTGGTCTAACTTCTGTTTTCTACATTTGCGGCGCGCTGTTATTTGCTGGAATAGTTATATACTATTTATATACATTAAAAACAAAGTATAAAATTGTTAACGAAAAACTAAATAATAATTAACTGAACTTTCGCACATGAGAAGCAAAAGAACATGAGCTTCTTTTAAATTAAAGATTTTTCATAGTGCAGCAGAAAAAATCTTCCTTCACTATCTTCTGAAAAATTAAGAGCTCATCTATATTTGCCTTCTTAATTGACATCAGCTTTAATAAGGTATACCATAAATGTTAGAAGCCTAATTGTTAGGCTTCTAACATGTTTTTTAACAAAAAACAGAAATTAAAATTACATATTTTACATTAAAGTCAACAATCATTTTAAGTAATAATAGAGGTGAAATAAAATGAAAGAAACAAAAACAGATTTAGAAACAGAAAAAAATATGAAACTATGGAATTTTAATTTTATTACTTTATTAGGGATTAACACTCTTACCTTCATGGCATTTTACCTTGTTTTTCCACTTTTAGCAAAGTATACTTCAAATTTAGGTGCCTCTCTAAGCTTGGCAGGCATAATTGTAGGTTTATTTTCAATTACAGCATTGTTTATTGGTCCATTTGGTGGAATATTGACAGATAGAACCAGCAAAAAATATGTAATGATAATTGGTACTTTTATAAACGGAATTACAACCTTAGGTTATGGCTTATCACCTAATATTGCATTTATAATTTTTTTCCGAATAATACATGGTGCCAGTTTCAGTATCACCAGTGCAGCTAGTGTTGCTTGGGCAACGGATTTCATACCAAAAAATAAAATGGGAGAAGGTATAGGTTATCTTGGAATCAGCCAAATTATTGCAACTGCCTTTGGTCCTGAAATAGGAATAGAAGCTGCTAATCGATTTGGAATGTCCAAAACCTTTATAGTATCAGCCGCATTGATCATAACAGCATCGTTATGTATGAACTTTTTACCAAACAAAAATCAGATACCTGTAAAAAATACAGTAGATCAAAAACATGTCATTCATTTAAAAGATATTATTGCATTTGAAATATTGCCACTATCTTTAATTGGCGGTTTATTTTTTATGGGAAATGGTCTTGCCACTTCATTCTTAGTTTTATTAGGTGAAGAACGTAAGATAAATGGAATTGGAATGTATTTCACAGTAAATGCATTGTTTCTTATTTTCACAAGGCCAATGTCTGGAAAACTGTATGATAAAAAGGGACTTTCAACTGTTATGTATCCAGCATTATTATTCAGCATCACGGAAGCACTGCTAATAGCTCATGCAAGTGCTCTTTGGATGATAATTTTGGCATCTATTTTTAAAGCATTTGGTCAAGGAACTGCTCAACCTGCATTGCAAGCAGAGTGCTTTCACAAACTAGGAAGTCAAAAAAAAGGACTAGCTTCAAGCACCTTTTTTATTGGTGCTAACTTGGGTCAAGGCTTAGGTCCTTTGATAGGAGGAACTATTGCTTCCTCATTAGGCTATGAGTGGTTGTTTAATTTTAGTGCTTTAGCATTACTGTGTGGAATTTTTGCTTATGCACTATATAATAAAAGGACTTGTTCTTCATATTTCTAAAGAAAAGTATATTGAAATTGTGTATACTGTAACTAACCACCAATTGATTTGAAAAATTATTACCAATTGGTGGCTTATGTACTTATACAATAATAGCATTGCTAAGTTATTCCAATCTTAAGTTTTTTCTTTTTAGATTTACCTTTTTTTAGTTCTATTCTTTCATTGTGTATTTAACTGCATTCCAACCTGTTCTTGAAATAAAACCTTACTTTCTTTTATCCTATTCAACTTTCCATCTTTATTTAACAATATTGCGAGGTATTTTTTAGTTACTTCTCAAAAATAAATCTCAATATCTGTATATAAGAATAATCAGATAAATGTATAATGTAAAAACCTATGTGTAAGATAAAGAGTAGAAATATATTTGCTTATTTAATTTTTGTTTTTATATTATGATATTATCCATAATATAAAAATTAATTTTTTCACAATTAACCATTATATACTAAAAATAGTTCTCCATTAATTGCAATAAAATTTTAAATTAAATTTTATTAAGCCAAGCAAAAGGCTCTGTATTATAGAGAAAACTATGTTTATAACACTAATGGCACATATATTTCGATGTAGTTATATATAAAACGATATTTTATTTATTATTTATATAATTATTGACAACATTGAAATGATTATATAAAATAAAGAAAGAATATTATATAAATTGAATAATTGTAAACTTTAGAAACAATAAAGTAAATAATTAATTTCAATTTGAATATTCTGAAAAATCGAAGCCATTTATTTTAGCACAAATTAAATCCATTCATTAAGGATACTTCACAATATATATTTTTAAGTATGATAATTCATATTCAGTGCTAGGTGAAAGAAATCCTTTTTGATATACCTTGAAGACTCTATAATCCTAGTGAAATTTAAGGTTTCACAAGTATCTAATTTTTCTTATAAGAAAGGGGTAAGTAAAATGAGTAACAAAGTTGAAACTCAAACAGGCGAAAACCTAGAGCGTGGTCTTGAAGAAAGACATATTAAAATGATGGCAATTGGTGGAGCTATCGGAGTTGGTTTGTTCCTAGGATCAGCAACAGCTATTAAGGCTGCAGGTCCAGCTATATTGGCTACTTATGCCGTTGCAGGAATAATTATATTTTTTATTATGCGTGCTCTTGGAGAAATGGCTGTTGAACATCCAGTTGCAGGTTCATTCAGTGCATATGCAAACGACTACGTAAGTCCTCTTGCAGGATATTTGACAGGTTGGACATACTGGATAATGTGGGTTGTAACCTGTATGGCAGAAGTTACTGCAGTTGGTATTTACATCAACTTCTGGTTTCCAAGCGTA
The DNA here is from genome assembly GCF_033561535.1 of Clostridium sp. JS66. NCBI lineage: Bacteria > Bacillati > Bacillota > Clostridia > Eubacteriales > Clostridiaceae > Clostridium > Clostridium sp. JS66. The sequence continues at coordinate 4,278,084 of NZ_CP131467.1, forward strand.
CCTCAGTGGGTATCAGCACTTGTTGCTGTTTGCGTACTTACTGCTGTAAACTTAACTGCAGCCAAAGCTTTTGGAGAAATCGAATTTTGGTTTGCACTTATAAAAGTTGTTACAATAATTGTTATGATTGTAATAGGTTTAGCTATGATAACATTTGGCTTGGGAAATAAAGGAGTACCTATTGGTATTTCAAATTTGACTGCTCACGGCGGTTTCTTCCCTAAAGGAATTATGGGACCTATATCAACCTTGACTATGGTTTCCTTTGCTTTCGTAGGAGTTGAACTTATAGGTGTTACAGCTGGAGAAGCAAAAAATCCTGAAAAAGTAATACCATCAGCTATAAACAGTGTTTTCTGGCGAGTAATGGTATTCTATATTGGTGCATTGTTTGTTATAATGTCCCTTTATCCTTGGAATAGTATAGGAACAACAGGAAGTCCATTCGTTCTTACCTTCTCCAAACTTGGTATAGCTGCAGCAGCTGGTATAATAAACTTCGTTGTACTTACAGCAGCAGCATCATCATGTAACTCAGGTATATTCACAACTGGACGTATGGTGTATAATCTAGCACTGCAAGGTCAGGCACCTAAGGCCTTTGCAAAGCTTAGCTCAACTAATGTTCCTAAGAATGGAATACTTACTTCAGTAGCATTTATGTTAATCGGAGTTATCCTAAACTATGTTGCTCCTGGTAAAGCATTTACTTATGTTACAAGTGTAGGAACATTTGCAGGTATATTCGCCTGGTTTATGATTGTTTATACTCAGATTAAATTCAGACAAAGCCTTACACCTGAACAAGTTGACAAGTTAAAATTTAAAACAATACTTTATCCAGCTTCAGGCATTATCACTATGATATTCTTAGTTGGCGTATTTATTTCAATGTGCATGGGAGCAGATACAAGAATTCCAGCTATAGTTGGAGTTGTATGGATACTACTTTTAATTGTGGCTTGGTATGCAAGTGGATTAAATAAAAAAGAGCCTACTAAACTTCTCAGCTAAGCTATTTAATTATCATTCAACTATATTGATTAATAATTAGTAATTATAAAATGACTATTTCAAAACTAATTAATTAGATTTGAAATAGTCATTTTTAATTTACAAATTCTAATATTTTATATAGCCCTTGAAATTAAAATAACATTTTTACAAAAATCTTATTTAATTCATCCCAAGCTTCATTTCTATCATCTGACATTTTAGAAATTGATTCAGAATAATAACCCAATTGTTCTTCAATATACTGATTAAGTTTTTTATCACATTTTCCTTTATCTGATTCCTTCATTGCTATCTTTGCTTTTAGCAAATCATTCACTTTAGACTTCAATTCATCATCAAGCATTTCTTCTTTTAATGTATCAAAAAGCACAGGTGGAGGACAGCACTTTTTTTCAATCCATTTACATGCTAATAAAGGTCTAAGCACATAAAAATATTTTTTATACTTCACATATTCTTCTTGCAGAAATCCATAATAGTTGCTTTTAGCTGTACCATAATAATGATACATGCATGACTTTCTAGAAAAATAATTGACTGCTGTATTGTAAATTTCCTTCCACTCATCTGTTGTACGATAAACTACAGGAGAATTACTCCATTCAAATAATGTAGCATTAGATTTGTGAAACAACTTCAGTGCTTTACTTAAATCCCAACCATTAATATCAAGTGTTTCATCTAACTGCCAATTAATTATATCCTTTTTATCCTCTAATTTTAAATAATATGATTTTTCATGAACATAAATAAATCTTACATCATAATCACTATCTGGTGATGCAAATCCCCATGACCTACTTCCAGATTCAACTGCATGAAGAATTTTCACATTTTCCTTTTTTTCAATTTCATCCAATTTTATATTTACTAATTCTTCAATTGTTCCTTCAAAATCTTTATATTTCATCCCTAACCACCCTCTCATTAACACTGATAACAAATTCTTGGACTTTTTTCATATTAGGCTCATCTGGTAAACAAGTATGCTTTGCTGCATATTGTAGTTTATTTTCAAAGTCTGATAGTAACTCATAAAACTCCTCTCGATAAGTTCCATCCTCTTTTTGGTAATCACCTTTTCGTATACTCATAAGCATTTCTTGTTCATTTTTACGATATGTATTAATTTCCTGTTTCTCTAAAATATCTATAGCCATCATAAATAACCTTATTAAATGCATGGCATGCTTATTAAGATGATTGTCATCCTTTTTCTTGTTACGTTTTCCTAGCTTGTCATACTCTTTTACTATATTGTTCATTTCAGCCCATATACCTTTATAATCTCGTAAAGGATAGTGTCTTAAATTTGCATCAATAAAAATCTCTGAATCCAAGCCTAGTTTCTTTGATTTATCAATATATACTTTTAATGATCCATCCTCAAAACTCTCATATCTACTTGAAAAATCATACATTGCATTTCTTATTGAATTATAGATATGTCGTTCCTTTTCCACCTGTGGATACGAATCTCTAGCCAATGCATTTTGTAATCTTCTAAGCTGTGCACTTGCATATCCACCAAAAGACTGTATTGCTTTCTTTGACAAAAACATTTTTCTATTATCAAGTAGTTCTTGTCCTATATTATTCAAATACAAATAATGCTCTGGCTTTAATCCTAGAAGTTCAATTGTGTTTGGATTGCAATTTAGTAAAAGTGAAATAATCTTATTAAATCCATAAATGCAGGTATCTGTATTATCATCTATATATTGTTCAAATGAGGTCATACCAATTAGATCTGATTTTCTATTAAGCGTAACTCCTCTTACATCAATATCACTGTCACTATTATTAGTTCCATAAGAATAACTTCCAGATAACCCAAGCAAAACTACATATTTCCCCAAATGTTCATCAGTTTTTATAAAATCATACTCATTACTAGTTAATAACTGTTTTAATATCATATTATTTTTCCTTTCATCTGTACTTTATATAAAAATTCCTATTTACTACAGCATATGCACATTGTACCATAATTGAATATGATTTAAAAATTTAAAAGGCTGCTGACAAAATATGTTTATCAACAACCTGGAATATTATATAAATATTTGTATTTTATTCAACAATTTTGTAATATGCTCTGGCAGTTAAAGAAAATACAATTGTATAAATTGCTGCAAAAACAAGTATTGTCATTATGGTTGAAAGTATAAACAAGTTTATATTTTTCAAACCTAAAAGAGCAAGCATCTTTGTAATCATTGGAAATGCAAAGGCAATATGGATTACTGTAAAAACAAGAGGCAGGAAAAATACCATTAATACTTGACTTCTTATGGTCTTCCTTATTTCCTTTTTATCCATTCCAACTTTCTGCATAATTTCAAAACGTTCCTTATCTTCATATCCTTCTGATATCTGCTTGTAGTAGATAATAAGCACTGTTGCCATTAAAAATAATGTACCTAAAAATATGCCTAAGAAGAACAACCCACCATATAAGGAAAGAAATCCTTCCCTGCCAGATACAGCACTTTCAGCATTAGCTTTCATTTTATTTTGCACAAATGTTTTATTTAATTTATCAGAAATTGATAGTATATCTTTATTTGTGCCTTTAACATTAAAGCCAATTGTATATTCCTTGAATCCATTCTTTCCTACAGTATCTATATTATTTACAAATATTACATAGGTATCTACTACATCTGTCATAGCATTATTTAAATCAGATACAGGTTTATCCAATCTCTGTCTAACTTTAAAAGCTTTGCCATCAATATTAATTGTATTATCATCATAACCCTTTACTTTTGAGAAGAGAATTACCTCATCATCACGAAGAGTAACATTCTTTCCTTCTAATCTATTATAATCTGAAACAGGAATAACCTCTATAAGAGAAACTTTTGACTTATCAGTGTTTTTACTTACAGATAAAAATTTACCATCTTTTTTCACAGCTTCTAAACTGTTATCGGTATAATAGAGCTTATCTTTCATATCTATTGTATTACTCTTTAATTCAACATTTAAAATCTCATCCAGCTTTTGTATTTTATTTTTGTTAGTTTCTCCAGTCGTTATAACTATATCTCTTGGATAGCGAAGCTTTAGAAAATCTTCCATACCCACATATAAAGAAATTGTAGTTGAAAGCATAACAAGTACAGCAGTGCTTAAGATGCAAATATTTGCAAGTCCTACTGCATTTTGCTTCATTCTGTACATCATACCAGAAACAGATATAAAATTTCCTGTCTTATAATAAAAGTTCTTCTGCCTTCTAAGAAACTTTAATACTGCAATACTTCCCGCTGTAAAAAGTGCATAGGTTCCTATCATAACCAAAATAACTGCGCCAAAGAACAAAGTCAATGCGGAAAGAGGTGATTTAACATTTAATGCTATTCCATATCCACTGCAAAGAGCTGCTGCTCCTATAATAGTCATAATCCATTTTGTTTTTGGCTCTTTTTCCCCCTGTGCAGACCCTTTTAAAAGTTCAATAGGATTTAATATTTTTATTTGAAATAAATTTGATAACAAGGTTGCAAAAAAGATACTACAAAAAACAATTAAGGTTTTTATAAGGGATGGTATTGAAACCGAAAATCCAAAAGGTACTTTAAAATTAAGCATTTTTATTAGCAAAAGAAACATAAGCTTATTTAGAATAATACCGAAAACAAGGCCAACTGTTAAACTGACAGCAGAAGTAAAAATACACTCATAACATAGTATTTTTGCAATATGCTTTTTTTCAAGTCCCAGTACATTATAAAGTCCGATTTCTTTTTTACGTCTTTTAATCAAGAAACTATTTGTATAAAAAAGAAATATAGCTGAAAATATTCCTATTACTATTGTTCCTAAAAAGAGAATTGACTTTAGGCTAGCTGCCCCACTGACTCCATCCAGTCCTTTATTTATTGAAATTGCATACATTATATAAAACATCATAATTGTACATATACAAGTAAGTATAAACGGAAAATAAGTCTTACTATTTTTTTTGATATTTATTACTGCTAATCTGGGATAAAATAACTTACTCATTTGCTACACCTCCAGTAGTAATCACTGTAAGTGTATTTGAAATTTTTTCAAACATCTCCTCCTTTGACATTGAACCTCTATAAAGTTGATGAAACACTTCCCCATCTTTTATAAAAAGTACCCTTCCTGCATGGCTTGCTGCCTTGGTACTGTGAGTGACCATAACGATTGTCTGTCCCTCATTATTAATATCTGAAAATAATTTTAAAAGCTGATCTGTTGATTTTGAATCAAGAGCTCCTGTTGGTTCATCTGCTAAAATAAGCTGTGGATCTGTAATTAAAGCTCTGGCAACAGCTGCTCTTTGCTTTTGTCCTCCTGATACCTCATAAGGAAACTTTTCTAATATTTGTTCTATGCCCAATTTCTCTGCAATAGGCTTCAATCTTGTTTCCATTTCCTTGTAAGATTTTCTGGATAGAACAAGTGGTAAAAATATATTGTCCTTTAAAGAAAATGTATCAAGCAAATTAAAATCTTGAAATACAAAGCCTAAATTTTCTCTACGAAATGCAGTGATTTCACTTTCTTTAATTGCAACAATATTCTTACCTTGCAGTAAAACCTCACCACTAGTTGGCTTATCTAAGGATGCCAGTATGTTAAGCAATGTAGTTTTTCCTGAACCTGACTCTCCCATGATTGCCACATATTCACCCTTTTCCACTGAAAAAGTTACATTGCTTAAGGCTTGAACCTGATTTCCTCCAAATCTTGATGAATATATTTTCTTTAAATTATTTACTTCTAATAACTTCATTTTCTTCCTCCTCTGTTCACTTTGACTATACTATAATTATAAAAAAAAGAGAAATGCTAAGCCATAACTTTAGCTTACATTTCTTCTTTTAACCTTACATCTTCGTAAGGTTAGACTATTCAATTATAGTTTTTACAGAAAAAAGATTGATTTTTACTTTAGTCCCTACATTAACCTTAGAAGTAATGGTTATTGTATGTGAAAGCTTATCTAATATCTTTTTACAAAGATAAAGACCAATTCCTGTTGCCTTTTTATCCATACGTCCATTGTATCCAGTAAAACCTCTTTCAAATACTCTTGGTAAATCCTCCTCTGCAATACCTGTTCCTGTATCCTCAATTACAAGCACCTTTTGGGAAGCATTCTCCATATATATTGATATTTTCCCGCTGCTTGTATATTTTAATGCATTCCATAATATCTGTTCAATTACAAATACCAGCCACTTTTCATCTGTGAGCACAGTACAATCCATCTCCTTTAAATCAAGTGCTATATTTTTTCTAATGAATACATGTGCATATTTTCTAATAACTTGTTTTATAATTTGAAGTAAATCATAATTTTTAAGCACCAAATCCGATGAATTATTATCAATTTTTAAGTAACCTAACACCATTTCAACATACTGTTCAATTTTAAAAACCTGCTCTAATAATTCCCTATTTTGTTCAGTATACTCACTTTGCAGCATCAACCTCATTGCAGCAATTGGTGTTTTAATTTGATGTGCCCAAAGAGTGTAATAATCTATCATTTCTGTCTGCTTAATATCCATTTTAGAAATCATCTCTGTACTTTGATTATAAAGTGTCTGCAAAATATTCTGATAATCAGCTTCAATTAATCTATTAGCTGCCGGCAATTTATCTAACCCTATATTTATCTTTTTTTCAAGGATACACAGCTCATTATGCTTTTTATAACATTTAATAAAATCATAAGTAATAAATATAAAAGCTATAATGGCTGATAAAAAAGAAGCATATAAAACTGGCTCAAGCTGCAGCGAGTATAATGAAAATACTCCAGCAAAAATTGCAATAAAAATACTGCCCATTATTATTGTTTTTTTATGACCTCTAATATACCATAAAACAATCTGTAAAAAAGATTTTTTTTTCATATTATTCCACCACATACCCAATGCCTTTTTTGGTCTTAACAAAGTCGCAAATACCAGCATCTGAAAGTTTTTTTCTAAGACGGGTTACATTAACAGTTAAAGTATTATCATCTATATAGCTGTCACTTTCCCAAAGCCTTGTCATAATAACATCCCTTGGAATTGCCTTGCCAACATTCTCAAGTAAAATTTGAAGTATCTTAAATTCATTCTTTGTAAGCTCAATCTTATTATTTTCATATTCAATAGTAGCGTTGTTCAAATTCAACACAACACCATTATGCTCAATTATATCCATGGTCCCACCAAAAGAATATGTTCTTCTTATTAATGCCTGTACCTTTGCCACAAGAATATTTAAATCAAAAGGTTTAGAAATAAAATCATCACCACCCATATTTACAGCCATAATGATATTCATGCTATCAGACATAGAAGAAATAAAAATAATAGGAACCTTTGATATTTTACGAATCTCGGTGCACCAGTAATAACCATTGAAGAATGGCAGGGATATATCCAAAAGCACAAGGTGTGGCTCAAACTTAATAAATTCTGCAGTAACATCCTTAAAGTCAGTTAAAAATTCCGTTTCATAATTCCAGCCACTGAGACAATTCTTCATTGATTTTGCAATTACCATATCATCTTCAACAATTAAAATTTTATACATATCCTACTCCCATTTTTTATAAATTTCTTTTTTCATTATACAATAAATTTCTATTATTTTCATATTACTCTACATTAAAATCAATAATATTTGATAAGAAATATGACAGCAATGCATCTAAATTTATTGGAAAAGCTCTAAAATTCCATTCTAAAAATAATAAGTAGTGTAGGCAAACTGTATAACATAATGGAGACAACCTTATAGATGGGAACATCCTTAGATTTGATTTACACAGATCTAAGGATGTTCCCATCTTTTATAAATTTTAAATTCGTTTTTGCCCACAATTTTGTCCATAATTAAATGCAATCACAGCTTTTACAATTAAAGTTTTTCAGCAATTACTTGTCATTACTTATAAATATTCTTGATAAAAGATTTTTCTTTTCCTTATCTTTATTAATTTCTTGTTCTATAACATTAGCTTGTAACATTCTAGTATAATACTTTCTAATTTCATCAGTTAAGTTTTTCTCTGTAGCTGTATTCATCTCATTTAACTTTTCAAATTCCGATTTCATATTATCTGAAAGCTTTTCAGTTATTAATTTATCTATCTTTATACAAACTTCGTCATCTAAAGATCCTCTAGCATTATTCTCTCCATTAAATTTAGAATTAATCTCATTTAATATGTCTTCTTTAAGTAACTTAAATTGTTTCTTTTGCTCTTCTTCTATTAGTTTTACAATTTTTTGAGAAAGCAATTCATTATTTACCTCAATTTTATTGCCCAAATACTCTTTTAAATTGTCAAATTGTTCACTTTGAGATTTTGAAATTGTTTCGGAAATTTCATTAACAGATATTGAAGTATCTTCTCTAGGAACTACTACTTTCTCACCATCAAAGGATAACCCTTCACAATATTTTTGAATTTCTTTATTAGTTAGTCCTTTATTTTTTAAATTAATTAAAAATTCAAGTTTATCTATATCTTTGTCTGTATACATTAATTCTTTATCTGATATTTTTATATTTAAAATATCATCAAAAACATTAGTAAAATATAATACAGTACCTTCATCTTGCTCTAATAAAATAGCTACTTGGCTAATTGTGTAATATAATATTTCACCACGTTTCCTGCTCTTTATAATATTTGCCTGTTCAAGTTTCATATTATTATCTTCAGAATTCATAAGGTTTTAAATCCCCTTTCTTATCTTTTAAGTTAAATCCGATACAAGATAAATTTTTAGCATCAATTTCCAAATAAAATTTAACTTATTTATTTCATCTAATACATTTGCGCATTATCTGTGTATCACGTTATTATTCAAAAGAAAACTCTAATGTGTCATTTGCTTCAGAATTATTTCCATTAGAAGCACTATCATCATCGAAATCTATAATAACACTTCTTGCTTTATCTCTTGATTGTTTTCTTTTAGATTTATCATCTAACGCTAATTTTATCAATTTAATTGATTCAGTAGGAGTTCCACAGCCACCAAGAACAACTACATTAAATGAATTGTTATAAGTTACATATGTACTTTTGTAAACTTCAAAGCATTTAGTAATTTCATTTGCATCATAAGCGTCTATTTTTAGATTTATACCTAAATAATCACAATCGTATATATCTGGTTGAGCAAATACACTGTTCTTTATAGCAAAATCAATAGCGCTTTTCGCATCTTTTAATCCATCAAAAAGTTTTAAAACAACTCCAGCTCCATCAGCTGTATTTATCCTAAACGAATCTTTTTTATCAATATTTCCATCTGCATGAACGCCCATCAAGTTATATGCTAAATCTAAACTGTCAACTACTTCACCATTTATTTCTGTGTATGTATTTCTTTTATTATTGTCTACAAACTTAACATCGCTAATTAAATTCATTACGCTATTGATATCATTCCAACATTCTAAAGTATTTTTAAATGCTAATTGATCTTCTGATAAACTTGGTAAAATTCCTACTACATTTATTTTTGTAGTTGGAACAGCAGACGCAGCTATTTGAACGAATGTTTTTATTGCTCCAGATCCTGTTCCTCCTGCAAAGCTTGCAAAGATGACCATAACTTCTGTTTGAGGATATTTTTTTAATAAAGTTCCTATTGCATTTGCATTATCTCTTATCATTTCCTTTGATTTTCTTCTATCTCTTCCTGATCCATCAGTACCTGGATATAGATAAACATTTTTATCTATATTTGCATTCTTTAATGGTTTAATATCTAATGCGCTACTATTAAAAAATAATCCATTGTAAGAGCTGTTTTTACTCAATAAACCATCTACAATATTTCCAGCACCTTGTCCTAATCCAATTAATAACATTTTACTCTTTTCCATAATTAATATAATCCTCCATTTTCACCACATACTTTTTTATTTGTTTTTAAGAATTTTAATTTCTTAAAACCTTGTTGATTAAATTATAATTATTAGTGAACATCCATCAAACACCAAGACAATTTACAGAGTATTAGAAATTTTTTCAAATTAAAAGCCAATTACTGTATTTAATAGATTTTCTTAAATCTACTAAATAGTAATTGGCCGGTTGCACTACTAACTCCAAATTTCTCAAGTGCCCAATTTAAAGAAATTCTTCACTGTTTCCTTAATTAATATTTTTCAAAATCTTTACTATAATAACATATTTCTATAGTTATGTCAAGTTTTAGTAAATAATTTTATTTTTTAATTACTCCGTTATGAATTCAGTTAAAATTTTTATCCACGAAGGGTTTCGCCCACAATTCGAAAGGGCACATTTATCCCCTTAACTTTTTATCTAAAATTTTAAAGTTATCTATAAATAAATTGACTAAGATTTCTTTCTTTAAAAAAACTTTATATAACTTTTTTGCCATTGCATTACGCAACCTGTAAATGGTATACCTGCTGTATAGGTTTACTTCATATCGTTTTTTATTCTGCCTTTATGTTGTTCTATACTTTTTAATAATTTCATTTTGACTGCTTTTATAATCTACTATTTTTTTTAGTCCTTTTGCAGTATCTAAATTTTCTAATTGTGATACATTTTTATCTGCCAACATTCTCTTCTTCTTATCATCATAGATTTTCTTAGCTTTTTTATATTGCCTATTATTACTTATTCCCATTTCATTTAAATATTCCTGTGCCTGATTATATGCTTCAACTTGTGTTCCCATTGCCTTTTTGTATATATTTCCATAAAATGAGTTGGTCAGGCACTCCACTGTATAACTATATTTACCTACTATGTCTAATTTTTCTCTAGCCTTTTCGAGGCGCCTTCCTTCCTCTTCTAATTCAATTATTTGTTGCTTTAAATTTATTTCTTTTTCAACTTCAGCCATTTTATTTTCAATATTATACAATTCATTTATATCCCTTAACTTATCAGCTATATTTGGATCTAGCTCTACCATAGCATTTTTAGTGATCTCTTTTACTTTATTCTCTATAAATGAATTATGTTCTGCCAAATCCCTTTTCTTATCTACTACATTATGTTTTTCCATATAAACAAATTTTTCTTTCATATAATCTATCTTATCATCAATTTCACTCTTACCCCGCACACCAAGTAGACTAATTTCATTATCTAAATTCCTTATAGCTATATTCATTTCTTTCATTTTTTCTTCACAAAAAGCCTGCATCTCCTTATTACTACTGTATTCAATAATAACCTTTAATTCATTCTTAGCTTTAAGGTTACAAATAAGTTCCTTTTTCAATTGTTCTAAAGTCTTCTTTGGCCTTTTATTCTTACTTTCCAAATTATTATTAAGAGATTTACCTACTGCATTAGAATTATTTCTAACTTGTCCTGTATTTGTTGTGTTATTCCTAGTATCTTTAATTTCTTTTCCTTGCTTTGTTTTATTTTTATTCTCTATCACTTTTAAAGTTTTATTTGTTTCTTTATTTGAATTTGTATTGTTTTCGTTTTCATTCTCATTTAATAAATTCTCATCAACTCCAATTTCCTGAGCTTTATCATCCAAATAAGAATTTTCATCTATATCAATATCTACCAAGTTACTATTCTTCTTAATGATCTCATCTCGTTTGTTTTTATACTTAACTATCTTTTCAAATTCTTTTGTATTATCTAAATTTGTTACCTCTGATATATTTTTTAATTTTAGCAGCTTTTGCTCTTTATCATCATATATGCTTTTAGCTTTATTATAATCATCCCAATTATTTATTTTCATTGATGCTAAATCATTTTGAACTTGATTATACTCTTTTATCTCTTTTTCGTATTTTTTCTCATAGGAATTTTTAAATAGCTCATTATCTTTATGTTTCTCCTTTGTAACCATTATAGGTTCATATTTATGTAATACTTCTAGCTTTTCTTTAGCCCCTTTTAAAACCTTTAATTCTTTTTGCGATTCAATTAAATATTTCTTTAATTCTATTTTATTTTGAATTTCCACTATTCTATTTTCTATGCTGTATAATTCATTTATAGCATTTAGATCATTATACATATTCGAATTTATATCTTCCATAATACTTTTAACGATTTTCTTTATTTCATTTTCTTTATTGCTATCATTTAACGGATGATTTTCTTTAAGATATCTTTCCTCATTCCTTAATTTTTGTCTTAAATATTCTATCTTATCATCAGTTCTATCCTCATCAATAACACCAATAACATTAATCTCATTATCTAAATTTTCTATATTTGCATTTACTAATTTTACTTTCTCTTTATAGAAGTAGTGTGTAATTTTATCACCATCATATGCAAAAATGCTCTTTAATTCATCTTTAGCTCTAAGATTACAAATGAATTCTTTTTTTAGTTGATCTAATTTCCTTGTACCAATTTCCTTATATTTTTGATAGGCACTATAAGAATCAGAAATCTGATTGCTCTCCATATTAAGATTAGTTCTAATTTGTTCAAGTTTTTCTACATTGTTTTTATTGCTTTCAATCCTTTTTCTTAATTCCAATTCATTTTTAATATCTGTTGCTTTTAACATTTCTTTAGTTTTTTCATACTTAGCTATATTATCCATATTTTCATTTAATACATTTTCATCAAATCCAGATAATTCATATTTCGTATATACCTCCTCAAGAGCTTTAACAGTATTTTTAACTTTCTCTAGATTTGTTTTTTCTTGAGTAAAAGTATTTATTTGATGATTTATTTCTCTAATTTTATCTTGCAAATGCTTAATACTTTCAGATAAGTCATCTTCATTTGGAAACTTACCATATATTTTACATAATTCTTGTACTTTTTTATGTTCTACTTCATTTATACCTTCTATTTCTGGAATTTGTATATTGCCAAGCCATCCATAACTTCCTTTATTAACGTCATTATTGCAATTTTCTGAGCTCCTTTCTTGATCTATTGTAATATAGATACTCTTTAATCTTTCTTTAACAATATCCAATCTAACAATTACTTCTGCACCATCTATAACATGTTTTATACATAGAGGATATTGTAAATTTTTTTCTACACTAATTTTACTTTTTTCATCCATTATTTCTATTAAATTTGAATTTTTTATCTCCTCTATTGTCATTGATGGCTTAATTAAATATTTTTCATTTAATATTAATTCCATTGTATTTATACTAGTTTTTGTATCCACTTTATCATCTCCTTTTTTTATCCCATAATTAGTGGTTGTAACGTTCTCTCTTCTACAAGTTCCAGATTACAACTACACACATTTAAAAATTGTTTTCTTACAAATACCACCCCCTTAGGGTTATTTTACTATTTAATATTTTATTTGGCAATTATTTTTGTCATAATTATCCTATATTTCATGTTTTTATTCTATATTTCATGTTTTTAATACACTTAATAATATTAAATCTTATCATATCTTATTTTCACACTTTTTGCATTATACTAATATATATCCATTTGTACTTAAGGAACACCACCTAAAACAAATTAAAGAAAAAATTAATTATAAACAATTATATAAAAATTGTATCCAGTAAAACCTCTTTCAAATACTCTTGGTAAATCTTCCTCGCAATACCTGCTCCTGTATCCTCAATTACAAGCACCTTTTGGGAAGTATCCTCCATATATTATGATCTCTAATATACCATAACAGAATTTGCAAAAAAGATTTTTATTTCATATTATTCCACCAAAGGAATATGTCCTTCTTATTAATGCCTTTGCCACAAGAATATTTAAATCAAAAGGTTTAGAAATAAAGTCATCACCGCCCATATTTACAGCCATAATGATATTCATACTATCAGACATGGAAGAAATAAAAATAATAGGAACCTTTTATAATTTACGAATTTCACTACACCAATGATAACCATTGAACCATAATTACATATGATTTAAATATTTGTCTTTTTTAACTTGACACAAATCAATAAAGATAATAACCTAATAAAGGTAAGGACTACCAGTAATAAAAGTTCAAAATTGGAGGAATATAACATGGAATCTATAAAATTAAAATCAAGTTGGCTTAATAAATGCTTAATGAAATACTTTAGCAAAGAAGTTATTTTACAGGAGGATTTAGATAAAATCAAATATTTACACCTTAGTTCTACATATGAAGAATGCATGATTAGTTTAGAAACTCCACCAAAAAGAGTCATACATCCTAATAGCGGTGACCAATGGTGTGATTGCTGTGACTGGAACGTAGAAAATTTAAAAAAGTTAGATGATCTAATAAAAATAGACAAGTATGATTATATTTATAGTATTGAGTTAATCAATGAAGAAGCAGATGTTAAAGATGAAATTGCTGAAAAAGTAGAACTAGAAACTGCTGAATTTGAAAAGTCTATAACTAATGTAGGAGAATTAGTTGAAGTGGAAGATGAAGACTATATTTCTGAAGATGATGATGAATCAGAAGATAATATAATATTTAGTGAAGATCTAAAATACTTTAGGAATTTAGAGGAACTGCGTTTATCAGTATGCTCAGATATCTATTCTCTAGGCTTTTTAAACAATATGCCTAACCTTAGGATTTTAGAATTGAGTGAAGTGCAGCTTAAAGACAAAAATGGTTTTGAAAGCCTTCTAAACTTAAAACAGTTATCTATTTGGGGAGATTAAAAAGTAAAAATTAATTGTGTTAGCCAACTTTCTAATTATATTCTTCATAACAACTTTAGAAAGTTGGCATTTTGCAATCTAGCCTTTGAACTTATAAATCAATGCTTCAATAATTAATAACACTAAATTTAATCTTTTACCTATAAAAACAAAATAATTTGTTTTTATATCATATTATGAAACAATGTTAACAAATTCTTTATTAATAAATGCTTCAATATTTCTGCCCAAAAGATCCATAAGTCTTTGCCTTGATTCAATACATTTCCATCCTATATGTGGAGTAAGAATAACATTTTTCATATTAAAAAGTGGATTGTTTAATTCTGGAGGCTCTGGATCTTGAACATCAAGTGCTGCTCCTGCAATTTTTTTATTTTTCAAGGCTTCAATCAGGTCTACTTCTTTTATAATAGCCCCCCTAGAAGTATTTATAATGAAGGCTGATGGTTTCATAAGTTCTAGTTTGGATTTATCAATGAGATGTCTTGTTTCAGGCGTAAGTGGACAATGTAAAGTAATGAAATCGCTTTCTTTGAGAAGTTCTTCAAGATTTACAAATCTTATTTTTGAATCTCCTAAATCTTTATTGGTTCTGCTATACACAAGTACTTTCATTCCTAAAGCCCTTGCTATTTTCATAACCTGCTGACCAATAGCTCCTGCTCCAATAACTCCAAGTACTTTATTTTGTAATTCAAAATGAGGAACTTGAAGATATTTAGTAAAATTATCATAATTTTTGTTTTCAATCATTCTCTGCTGATTTGATAATGAAGAACTTAAACTCAACATAAATGTAATAACTAACTGTGCCACTGCCTCCGTACTATAACCTGGTACATTACACACAAGTATGTTTTTTTCCTTTGCTGCTTCTATATCAATATTGTTGTAACCAGTACCAGCTTCACAAATTAACTTTACGCAAGGTGGAAATTGTTCAATTAAATCTCTGTCAATTGTCAGTTCTTTTGTAATTACGATATTTTGATCCTTTACCCTCTCTAAAATTTCTTCATTGCTGCTATCTTCATATTTGCTAACTTTACCTAACCTATTCAAGTATGAGAAATCGAGCTTATTGTCAAAATCTATTCTAGCCAAATTAAGAAATACAATATTACTCATTTTTTCCTCCTTTTATTTCAATTCTATTTAATTACTAGTATACTACTTTATAAAGATTTAAAACAAATAAATCTACCTATTAAATTTGTATTCATACCTTAATTTTGTAGCTTGTTCAAGTTTCTTCACCATACTATACCAAACCCTCTATTACTGCCATAAAATTTAGGATCTGCATCTAAAAAAGATCATTAAGAATTTTCATTTGTTGTTCCCAAGGATTTGACAACTTGAATAGAACTTTATACCAATAGTGAAATGTTAAAATACTAAACCTTTGTAATTTAAAAAATTATGTAACACAAATATTTAAATTCCTGTCCTTTCTTGCACATATTGAATGTCTATATAAAAACAGAATGTATTTCCTTTTTTTGAATACTTATAATAGTGAAAATAGTAACTGAGGAGGTAACGTTAATCAAGAAATACTTTAAAACAATTATATGAAAATATGGATTGACAGGGGGGGATTTTTTTATGTTGAAAAAGAAACCATATAAAATATTAAGTTGGATTATAGTACTAGCATTAATATTATCAAATTTTATAGGAGTAAATGGATTTAAAACTGTAAAAGCAGATGGGACAACCATTTCAAATGAAAAGTTTCAAAAGGTAAAAACAACATCAAATGTGCCTACATCAACAGACAAGGTGTTTGATTTTATTGGAATTACAGATTTTCATGGACAACTTTTAGATTCTACAGGAACAAAACAAGTAGGAGCAGCATTGGCGAAAGTTGTAAAAGATGTAAAAGCTAGCAATCCAGATAGAACATTGATTGTCGGTGGAGGTGATTTGTATCAAGGAACACCATTATCCAATGTACTTCATGGAGTTCCAGTTCAAAAAATGATGACAAACATAGGAATGGAAGCAACTGCTTTAGGAAATCATGAATTTGATTGGGGCTTAAAGACTATAGATGAAGAAACCATGAATGGTGCAGGTTATTCAGTGGTTTGTGCTAATATGTATAACAAAGTAACCAATAAAAGAAAGTATAACCCTTACAAAATATTCACAAAAGATGGAGTAAAAATAGCAGTAATTGGTGCAATATTAAAAGATGCTCCTACAATCATTCTGCCAGCCAATACGAAGGATTATACCTTCAAGGATGTGGCCACAGAAGTTAATTCTGCTGCTAAAGAAATTAGAGAAAATAATTTAGCAGATATTGTAGTTGCTACTATCCATGATGGTGGGGATTCATTAAATGATATAGTTTCAAAATTAAGTGGAGTAGATGTAGTGTTTGGAGGACATAACCATGCTTCACTAGATACAGTACTAAAAGATGCAGATGAAAAAAATGTACCAACCCTAAATGCAAAAGCTACAGGACAAGGATACATTGATTTGAAAGTTACCCTTAAAGCAGACAAAACATTGAGCTTTTCCACTGGAAATTATAAACCGCTTACAGTAAATGCTTCAACACCAATAGATCCAGAAGTAAAAGCAATAGTAGATAAAGCAAATGAGGATTTAAAACCTATATTCAATGAAGCAATTGGAACCACTACAAAAGCTTTAACAAAGGATCAAACAGATCAACCTTATGGAGAATCACAGCTTGGGAACTGGATGAGTGATGTTATAAAAAATTACGCAGAAGCAGATGTAGGCCTGCAAAATAACGGCGGTATTCGATTAAGTCCTATACCTGCAGGAAATATAACCGTAGGCACTATATTCTATCTTATGCCCTTTGATAATACAATTTGTACAGTAACTATGACTGGAGCTCAACTAAAAGTACTTTTAGAACAAGCTGTTCAGGATAATGGAAAGGGCATACAAATATCTGGTATTAAATTTGTATATGATTCCACTAAACCATCCTATAAGCCAGCAGTATTGGATGCGTCAGGCAATGTTGTAACTCCAGAAGTGGCCGGACAAAGGATAATAAAAATTTTAAGAGAAAAGGACAACTCTGCACTAAAGGATAGTGATGTATTAAAAGTAGCAGCACCAGATTTTATGGCAACTGGTGGAGATACATTTACAGAGTTTTCGATTCCAGAAATTAAGGCTACCTTTAAAGATTCGCTTCATACTGTAAGAGATGCCCTATTGGAGGATGTTCGAGCAAAGAAGACTATTACAGTTGTTATGAACAATAGAGTAGATAATCAAACTGCAGCAAGCCCTGCACAGGAAATGACTATTGCACAGGCAAGAGCTCAAAAAAGTGGAACTGCTACACTTACAGGAACAGTTTCTACTGTAAATGGTAAAAACATATTTATGCAGGAAGAAGTTTCAGGCACTACCTATGGAATTTGTGTATACAATTCAGCGAAAGCCTCTATAAATAAGGGAGATAAAATTAAAATAACAGGACCGCTATCTGAATATAAGGGACTTTTAGAAATTACACCAGCTTCAGCAGACAATGTTCAGATTATAAGTACAGGAAATATAATATCCCCTAAACTTGTAACTATTGGTGAAATTAATGAAGCCTTGGAAGGACAATTAATTGAATTAAAGAACGTCACTTTAACAAGTATAGATAATACAGCATCTTCTACCCTACAAGATGCAACAGGAACTATTTCAATATATAAAATGCCAACACTAACAAATATAGCAGTTAATGATAAAGTTGATGTTATTGCAGCAGTATCACAATTTTCCACTTCTCCTAAATTAAATGATGGATACCAGCTGTCAGTAGGAACAGCTGCTGACATATCAAAATCAGAGGTATCAGTAGCAGGTATAACTTTAAACAAAACAAATATAACTTTAGATCCAGCTAAAACAGAAAAGCTGATTGCTACAGTAACTCCAGAAAATGCAGCAAACAAAAAAGTAATTTGGAAAAGTGATAATGAAGCAGTAGCTACTGTAGATGAAACAGGAATGGTAAAAGCTATAGGAACTGGTATATCCAATATCAAGGCAATCACAGAAGATGGTAACTTTGAAGCAAATTGTAGGATAACAGTAACTGCTCCAATTGCTGTAAAAGGAATTCAACTTAATAAAAAACTTTTATTTTTAAAAAATGGAGAAAGTGAAACTTTAATTGCAACAGTACTTCCTAATGATGCCACCAATAAAAAAGTATCTTGGAAATCTAGCAATACTTCTATTGCCACAGTAGATGAAAATGGAAAAGTTACTGTAAATATCAATTCTAAATTATTATTAATAGGAACAGTAAAAATAACAGCTACCACAGATGATGGAAAATATAAAGCCGAAGCAATAGTGACTGCAGCAAAAGTTCCAGTTTTAGGTATCTTTTTAAACAAGAAGAAAGCTACAATAAAAGTGGGAGAAAGTGATACTTTAGTTGCAAAAATACTACCACAAAATGCAACAAATAAAAAAGTTATATGGAAATCTGATAATGAAAAGGTTGCAGTTGTAAGTGAAAATGGTGAAGTAAAAGCTTTAAGTACAGGAAATGCCAAAATAATAGTAACAACTTTAGATGGACCATTTAAGGATAGCTGTGATATTAAAGTCATTGCAGCAAATACCATACCTGTAACTGGAGTATGTATAGACAAAAAGTTACTAACTTTAAAAAATGGTGAGAGTAAAACTTTAACTGCAACAGTGACACCAGATAAAGCTACCAATAAAAAGATTGTATGGAAATCTAGTAATCCTTCCATTGCAACAGTAGATGAAAATGGAAAGGTTACAGCAAACATTACTTCTAAATTAATTTTTGTGGGCTTTGTAAAAATTACTGCAACTACAGTTGATGGTAACTATCAAGACGAGGACATAATTACAGTATTAAAATAAGGCAAATAGTAAACAGATTTAGCATTTTAAAGACATAAATCAAAAGGACTAACTAATTTGATATACTTCCTTTTAGGTAGACAGGTGAAACAATAATAACTTTCTATTTTTCATCTGTCTACTTTCCAAGAAGCAATTCACATCAAGAAATTTACATATAATATATTGTTTTGTAAATCAGTAACAAACTCAATATATTATAAAATTTATTCTTAGTGTAACAGACCCTTTTCATGTTGACTTTTTACTAATTCTCACTTATATTTATATCACCATCTGAAGATAAAAGATTAATATTCTTTTCTTTTAAAGAATGATCTACATTTGAGTCAAGATTATTAGTTACTTTTCCCATATGTGTTTTAGCAGATAAATTAAATTTTTCATCTTTAGGAAGTTTTAAATTTATATTTCCTAAATTTGAATTTACAGTAATATTACCACATATATTATTTAGTAAAATTTTGATATCACTGTCATGTACATCACACTTTATATCCTTTGAACTTGAATTCATTATTTTTATTTTGCTCAATTTAGATTTTATAGACAGCTTATTTTTATAACTTTTAGGTATATCAATATTTAAACTTAATCTTTCATAGCCGCCAAGGCAAACTGTACCTACTTTACTACTTGAAGTAATATTTAAAACATCATTTTCTATACCAGATTCAAAGTTATAAGCTCCAAATATAAATCCTTTTTGAGCCTTAGAAAAGCTGCATTTTACATTCTTTGAATCAGAAGCTGTAATATTAACATCAAAATCTCCATCTAATGATATTTCCTTTAAATTCTCTATTTCTTTTGAAGTAAATATTCTTTGTGAATTCTCAGCTTTAGTTGGCGAGAAAAATAATATACCCCCTGCCACAGCCAAAATCAGTACAAAAATTAATAACACTTTTTTTATCATGACTAGTACCTCCATATAATATGTTTTCAAGCTTTCAGTTTTATTCCGCATGCTAATTTTTCAAGCTTAATATGAGTATATACTGCTTGGATTAATGTATTATTAATGTAAAATTAACAGCAGCTTAATTTTATGATAATTTTTAATTTTACAGGAGTATACATTGAAGGGTTATTCTACTCATAAGCACATTCCTGCAAACTTTCATAACACTTTAATACCTTATCTTCCAAAACTTGACGTAAATTAGTAAGGATATTAAACTACTTAATATAGAAGGTCATCAAATGATTCTTAAGTTTAGGTGGAATTTTTTCAGTGGAAACTTAAAATCATGCATTCAGCAGCTTAGCAATTGGATAAATCAATACTAAAGATTATAGGGGGAGTTAAAAATATGAATTCAATTTTAATTGTAGATGACGACAAAGAAATTGTAGAATTAATAGATTTTTATATGAAGAATAATGGATACAATACCTATAAAGCATTTAATGGCAGAAAAGCATTAGAAACTTTTCAAAAGGAGCAAATAGATATTGTAATACTAGATATAATGATGCCTGGTCTTGATGGAAAAGATGTTTTAAGAAAAATTAGAGATAAAAGTAACACTCCTATAATATTCTTATCTGCTAAAGGCGAAGATATTGATAAAATTGATGGTCTATTCCTTGGTGCAGACGATTATCTTGCCAAGCCCTTTAATACTCTAGAACTTATTGCAAGAGTTAAAGCACTTTTAAGAAGAAGTACCATATTTAATAACACTAAGGAAGAAAGCAACCTCACAATTATTAATAAGCATCTAAAATTGGATGAAGAAAGCTGTAAAGTATATAAGAATGATGTGGAACTCCAGCTGACCTCCTTTGAGTATAAACTTATATGCTTTTTTATGAAAAATAAAAATAAGGTTTTCACTAAAGGTCAATTATATGAAGAGGTATGGGGACAATGCTATCTTGGAGATGAAAAAATTATAATGGTTTACATAAGTAAATTAAGAGAAAAAATAGAGGACAATCCTAAAGAACCTAATTTTATCAAGACTATAAGAGGTCTTGGCTATATATTTGAAGGTGATTAAATCATGAAGTTTAATTTTAATATTATTAAGAAAAAATTAGGTGTAAAAAACTTTCTTATAATAAATTGTTTAATAACCTTTCTAGTATTGTATGTAATTATACAGTTATCATATAAATCCTCAGCCTTTATAGTAAAAAAGCTTGTTTTTAATAATGAACAAATCAATAATATACCGATGTCTTCCTATTACAATGAAGACTTTGATAAAATAAAGTTAGGTTTTCTTTCTAAAATGGGTGCCTGGGAAGAAGTTCTCAATGAAGATAAAAAAGTAATATACATAAAGGGTGAAAAAAAAGATAATATAATGCAATACAATGATGAACAACTATTTAGATTATCTTCTGTTGGAAATTATTCATCTCAAAGTCCTTATTATGGAGAAGTATTTTCAGTAAAAGGAAAACATGGTGAACCCTATCTTTTCCTTTATAAAATTGATAGAAGGAAACTCACACTTTCCTTTATCTATAAACCTAATTTATATACTAAAGCTGACAGCCTTCTTTCTTTTAAGGTTTATGGAATACTATATTTAACTCAATTTCTTTATTTGTTAATAGGTCTATATATTTGCAGTCTTATAAGCTCAAAATTCATAACAAATCCCCTTAAAAATTTTATTCACAGCATAAAAAACTTAAAAAAGCTGGATTATGGCACTAGAGCTAATGTAAAAGGTTTAAAAGAACTTCAAGATGTTGAAACTGAATTTAATGAAATGGTAATAGAACTTGAAAAAGTTAAAGAAGAAAATAAAAGAATAGATGAAAGTAAAAAAAGACTTTTAGTTGATATATCTCATGATTTAAAAACACCTATAACCTCTATTCAAGGATTTTCCAAGCTTTTACTAGAAGAGAATGTAACCTTGGAGGAAAAAGAAAAATTCTTAAAGATAATACATAATAAAGCAATATATTCTGCAACTCTCATTGAAGATTTATTTGCACTTTCAAAACTGGAAGATTCAGAATACAGTCCTTCTTTAGCAAAGCTTAACTTTACTGAATGGCTTAGACGTCTTATTGTAGAATACTATGAAGAATTTCAAAATAAGCACTTTAACTTAGACCTCAACATAAGTGATTATCCTATTATATTTAAATTTGATGAAAAACTCATGAAAAGAGCACTCTCCAACATTTTTAATAATACTTTAAATCATAATGAAGATTACACAAAATTAAAGATTGCTTGTTATTTAGAAGATAATAATGTAATTTTACAAATTGGCAATAATGGACATTATATTGACAAATCAATTAGGGATACAATATTTGAACCCTTTGTGAAATCAGAAATTAGTGCTGGCGGAAGTGGTTTAGGCCTAGCTATAACGAAAAAGATTATAAAAAAACATGGTGGAGATATTAAACTTACTTCTAGTGAATCCCTAAATAATTTATTTATTATCTCTATTCCTCTTAAATTTTAGAATTTATTAATGTTAGATTAGCTTTATATTAAGGCTAATCTATTATTATTTTAAGTGAGTTTATCTAAGGTGTAAGTCCGATCTTTACTTCTATTTAAAATAAACAGATATTACATAGTTACTTTTATAAGGTGACCTGAAGTATTAAGGTGGATAAACATTAGATAATTTTACAACTTAAATTTAGGAGGAAATATTATGCTTTCAATTAAAAACGTTTCTAAAAAATACTCAAATAATTTTACAGCCCTTTCAAATTTCAATCTGGAATTGGAAAGAGGAATAATAGGTCTTTTAGGTGCAAATGGTGCTGGAAAATCAACATTAATGAAGATGATAGCCACAGTTTCAAAGCCAACAGAAGGTGTTATTACCTGGAATGGATGTGATATTCATAAAAAT
This sequence comes from Clostridium sp. JS66, assembly GCF_033561535.1. Taxonomy (NCBI): domain Bacteria; kingdom Bacillati; phylum Bacillota; class Clostridia; order Eubacteriales; family Clostridiaceae; genus Clostridium; species Clostridium sp. JS66. The sequence goes on from NZ_CP131467.1 coordinate 4,301,502, forward strand.
GGTGATGAACTTAGACATGCTTTAGGATATTTACCTCAAAGCTTTGGGGTATTTCCTAATTTAACTGCTGTTGAATTTTTAAAATACATGGCAGCTTTAAAAGGACTTAACATGAAAAAGGCAGTAAATAGAATAAATGAACTCATTGATTTGCTAAATCTTAGAGATGCTACAAATAAAAATATAGGAAATTATTCTGGTGGTATGAAACAGAGAATAGGCATTGCACAAGCACTGTTAAATGATCCTAAAATTCTTATAGTAGATGAACCTACCGTAGGATTAGATCCTAATGAGAGAATGAACTTTAGAAATCTAATTAATAGTTTATCAAAAGATAAAATAATAATCCTATCTACTCATATAGTGTCTGATGTAGAAGCTTCTGCTGAAAAAATAGTTCTTATTGATAAAGGTAAGCTCTTATGCTTTTGTAAAAATGAAGAACTTTTAAATTCATTAGAAGGAATGGTATGGGAATGTTTAACTGAAGACAGCCACCTTAAAGAAATAAAGGACAATTACATAACAGGAAATATAATAAGAAGAAGTGAAGGAATGGTTATAAGAGTAATATCAGAATCAAAACCCTTACAAGCTGCCTCAAGTGTGGCCCCTACTCTTGAAGATGCTTATATTTATTATACCTCAAGAAAAAGAGGTGGAAACATTGAATAGTCTATATGAAATTTACTACATAGGAATATCTGATTTTTTAGATAGGATAAGAAGCAAAAACACACTTATTATAAGTCTTTTAATGATGTATATATGTTATTTATTCTTTCCAGAAAACAACAGCAGTTTTTATTATACCTTGACTTATTCTTTTGAAGGATATTTTTATAGAGGTGTTTATAATTCTGTATGGCTTGGCTGGGTTTCTACTATGGCTTTTATTAGTGTTATAACTTTAATTGGATTTTACTTTGTTAGAAATTCTATAAAGAGAGAAAAAGAACTTTTAATAGGTGAAATAACAGCTTCCATAGGAACAAAATCCTGGATATTTATATTTGGAAAAGCCTTTGGCAATTTACTATTTCTTCTCACTCAAATGCTTGTAGTTGTTGTAATTACTGTTTTAATGCAATTTGCTAGAGGTGAAAGCTATTATTTGCAACCAGTTAAACTTTTAACACCATTTTTAATATTAGCAGTACCAGCTTGCTTTCTTACAGCAGTTATAGCAATAATTTTTGAAGTCATTCCTTTTCTAAGAAACTCCTTTGGAAATGTAGTTTACTTCTTTACTTGGTCTGGAATAATCATATATTCTATTCAAAACAGAACTTCTACTTTAGCAGATGTTTTTGGGATGAATACTGCTGCCAAAATAATATCAAAACAATTAAAGCATACTTTTAAAGAGTTTGATAATATAGATTCTTTCAGTCTTGGCACAAATGGACCCCTTCATGAAAATATTAAAACTTTTATAATGAACAATGTAAACATTGGTTTAAACATATTGTTCCAAAGATTATTTTGGATCTTTATAGGAATCCTTTTACTTTTTTTAGCCTCCATGTTTTTCAAAAGTAATTCTCTTATTAGAACAAAACCATCTACAATAGCTAGTAAGCTTACAAAAGAAGCAAAATATATTCCTTGTAAAAAAACAGTTTTGACTGAGATTTTTGAAAACAAAACTTATATGAATAACCTTAGCGTACTAAAAAGTAATCTTAAAATTATAATTGTTTCACCTAATTTATACTGGTATGCAGCTATTATTTTCTGCTCTATAGGAATATTTTTTGCAGATGGTGATAACTTAAATAAATTTTTAATTCCTATGGTATGGATTCTACCTGTTTTCATATGGTCTAAACTAGCTACTGTTCAAAGAGCTTTTAATATGGAAGATTATCTTTTAACTTATAAAAATTATAGAAATGTAGAGCCTTTAAATTCAGCTGTTGCTGGAATTTTATTCACTGTATTTATAAATATATCTATAATAATAAAATTTTTAATGATCCATAATTTTTTAGGTATTACCTATATTTTAATAGGAATTTTCTTTGTAAATGCCTTAGCCATTTTTATTGGAAACATTGTTGGAAGTTCTACTGCCTTTGAAATAACTTATATTATTTTATGGTATCTAGGTATATTAAATAGCTTACCAAATTTAGACTTCCTTGGACTTACCTCAAAGGCTGTAAGGTCTCATATTCCAATTATATTTTTAGCTATTGGAGTTTGCCTTACAGTTGCTTCAATGGTTATTAAAAATATTAGACTTAAAAGTTATTAATTATTTTTTCAACCCTAGAGAAGTTGTTCATGACGATCTGAAAAATCGCTAATAGAACAACTTTTAAATTTCTATAAAAAAACTATTCCTGCGCAAATTATTATAAAAACATTCACAACTACCATAATAAGATTAATAATGGAACCAACCTTAAAAAAGCTATTTTCCCATGTTTTTGCTACTGAACGGCATAAAAACCAACCTACTATTCCTACAAACGGTGAAATAAAAAATATTAAGCCATGGAAAGGTTCCAGTGCTGGAATCTTTATAGCATTAAATATAAATAGTAAAATAATTAATGGTATTATAATAGAAATAATACCAAGTACTTTTTTAGTTGCTTTAACAATATAGTCAATATTCATGTTTTAAATTTTCTCCTATCCCCATTAGTACTTCATAATATTTTTAGTAATATCATTTAGTGAAACTAAATTTCCAATGTCACTAAAGCTATCCATGTTATTATTCATATTATTTATATATACAGGTACATATTCATACTCACAATCTGTATGAATACTTTTCATGTCTAATGAAATTTGTTTAACATCTTCATAATTTTTGTCATAGTATTTTTTAGCAATAGATTTACCATTAACAATATACTGTAAAACCGTATTCCTTGTGGTTTTAGAAAAAGATATATACCTTTTATCCTCTAAACTTAGAAAAAAGCATTGAGCCTCTATTTGAATCTTTCTTATTCCACAAAGTGTAAAAAATTCGGTAAGTATTCTTTTATCTACTGTAAGGTCTATGCCGTCATCTGGAACAATAATGGTTAAATTTCTTATTTTTAAATTTTTAACTACTTCTTTCATATCCTTCATATAATTTTTATCTTCATCAAATAAATGATGATAAAAAGGTACATTAGGTACAAAGGATGCAAAATCAATTATATTCTCTAAATTTTCTCCCTCTTTTTTAATAATAAAACTTTTATCACTGATTATTATATAAAATTTAGCAGATTCAAACATATATCTAAATTACCTCTCTTACTTTTCTTATTATAGTAATTGTTTGTCCATAATTTACTTATTAATATTTTAATTTAGTGTATTTATTTAAAGTTTCAAGGATATAGCAGCTATGCTATATCTTTTTTCTAACAAGTAAATTAAAATGTTTCGAAAAATATTCGGTATTTTCAATATCATATACTGTTTTCTCAATAGGTATACTTACAAATTCAAAATCGGAAAAATATTTTTTTATGTCTTCAATATCTACATAAAAATGTGGAACATTTCTTTCTGTATCACGTTCATCCATCAATATTGTGTTATTATCAATTCGCTTATAGTTATCAGCCCTTTGATATGAAAATGTATTCTTTGAAATAAGAGTAACAAACAGCTCTCCTTTACTTTTTAATATTCTTTTTATTTCATTAAGCGACTTAATAAATCCATTAGTGTCAGTATGATATATAACATTATAAGCCATTACACAATCAAAAGAATCATTTTCAAAAGGCAAATTTAACATGTCACAAATGTCTACTGAAATATTTACTTTTTCTTCTTTTGCCCACTTTCTCAGATGATTAACTGCATATTTAGATAAGTCTAAAGAATTAACTTCAAAACCTTTCTTACTAAAATAAATAGAATGTCTACCCAATCCGCAACCCAAATCAAGAAATTTATTAAAGCCTTTTGATTTCCATAATTCAGCTAAATAGTATGCTTCTATTGATGGTACCAACCAGCCATCACTTTCATTTTTGCTCCAATCCCACTCCTTTGATTTAATCATAATTTTAATCCTCCCTTATTATTTTGTTGATTTTTCTATAAAATTAATGCTATCATCTATTAATTTACCATATAAAAACACTTTCATGTAAGTATATACTTGATAAACTTACATCATATATAGAAGTTACATCCTATATTCTTTAATTATATTAGCATAAAACTTTTTTGTAACACTTTTTGACATTACCAATATATTGACAAGATAGTACCTAGCTAACTTATTAAAGGTGCCTTTATAAATGGAATTTTGTTCTATCAAAAATAATCTCTAAAAAACAATAAATATTGATCATTATATAACATAGACATAAGTATCATGAGTAAGACATAAAATGGTAGGGTATCATAAAAACATATGAAATTTTAAGGAGGAAATATAATGAAAATAGTTGTTATAGGTTGTACACATGCTGGAACTGCAGCTATAGTAAATTGTGCTAAATTATATCCAGATGCAAAAATAACTGTATATGAAAGAAATGATACAATTTCATTTTTATCTTGTGGCATAGCATTATACGTAGCAGGAATAGTAAAAGATCCTAAGGGATTATTTTACAGTTCACCAGAGAAACTAGCTGAACTTCGAGTATCCACGAAAATGTCTCATGATGTAGTATCCGTTGACATAGCTGAGAAAAAACTTAAGGTTCGTAATTTAAAATCAAAAGAAGAGTTTGAAGATACTTTTGATAAATTAATAGTAACAACTGGTTCATGGCCAATACTTCCTAAAGTTGATGGGAGCAATTTAGAAAATATATTGATATCGAAAAATTATTACCATTCAAATACTATAATTGAAAAATCCCAAAACGCCAACAATATAGTGGTTATAGGTGCAGGATATATAGGTGTTGAACTGGTAGAAGCCTTTGAGATGAATAATAAAAAGGTAACGCTAATTGATAGTCAGGATCGTATTTTAAGTAAATATTTAGATAAAGAATTTACAGATAAAGCAGAAAAAGCTTTATCAGACCATGCTATAAAATTGGCTTTAGGTGAAACAGTTATAAGATTTGAGGGCACAGATGGAAAAGTTTCAAAAGTAATTACAAATAAGGGCCAATATGAAGCAGATTTAGTTATACTTTCTATTGGTTTCAAACCAAGCACAGAACTATTTAAAGGACAGCTTGAAATGTTAGGCAATGGTGCTATTGTGGTAGACGAATATATGCATACCAGCAAGGAAGATATATATGCAGCTGGAGATAGCTGCGCTGTTAAATATAATCCAATAGGAAAGCAAGAATATATTCCACTAGCTACAAATGCAGTTCGTATGGGTACGTTAGTTGCTAGAAACTTAGTTAAGCCAACTACGAAATATATGGGTACTCAAGGAACTTCCGGAATTAAAATCTATGATTATAACATAGCTTCTACAGGCTTAACTGAAAATTCCGCTAAAACATATGGAATAAATGTCAAAACAGTAATAGTTGAAGATAACTACCGTCCAGAATTTATGCCTACTTATGATTTAGCACAACTAAAAGTAGTTTATGAAAAAGATTCTAGAAGAATTTTAGGTGCTCAAATTGTTTCAAAGGCAGATTTAACTCAGTCCATAAACACAATGTCAGTATGCATTCAAAATAAAATGACTATAGATGAACTGGCTTTTGTTGATTTCTTCTTCCAGCCACATTACAATAAACCTTGGAATTTGTTGAATTTAGCAGGATTAAGTGCTGAATAATACCTAAAAATAGCATTAAATTTCATAATAAGAAACGATTATATTCTCTACATAGTCGCTTCTTGTTGTGAACTTTAATGGAAGCTTATTTATACCAAGACATGTACTTGCTACGTTTGTTAAAACACGGATATCATACTGACTTAGGAACACAGAATCTACTTTCTTTCCCAAATCAATTAGTGCAAATACAACACACACCATTACAAAAGGAATCCTTTTTAACTTATATTTCAATAACTTTATCTATAAAGTCCATACCTTCCATTAAGTGTGAAACAATAATTAGAATTCCATTAAAGCTCATGTTTCTTAAAATATTTAAAACAATTTCTCTTGTCTCCGCATCTACATTGGAAATTGGTTCATCAAGGATTAATATATCTTTTTCTGAAACCATAGATCTTATAAAAGCTATAATTTGTGCTTGTCCACCCGAAACCCCTGCAGTATTTTGAATTATTTCAGTATCTAGCCCCTTAGGCAGCCTGCTTACATACTCTTCTAAATGTAATTCTTTAATAATCATTTCTACATCTTCACGTTTTTTATTGGTTTGTCCATATAAGATATTATCTAATACAGTTCCCTTAAACAAAAAAATATTTTGACATACAATTCCTATTCTTTCTCTCAAATTTTTGATATCAATTTCCATTGAACTGATATTGTTATATAATATCTTTCCTTCAGTTTGATTGTATAATCCAAGAAGAAGTTTTATGAGAGTTGACTTTCCAGATCCATTTTCTCCTTTAATAAGAACCTTATCCCCTTTATTCATTTGGAAGTTTAAAGAATTCAATACTGTTTTATCATCATTATATTTAAAACTTACATTTTCAAACTTTAATGATTCTATATTTTCCTTAAGGCAATTATTCCTTCCATAATTCTCTTCCTCCATATCTAAAAGTTCATATATTCTTTCTATACTAAGGCATGCTGGTTTTATTGTAGTTCCTATAGTAGCTAAACCCTGTGTGCTTCCAAAAACTGTGCCTATATATAAAGAGAAAGAAGTGTACAATCCTACTGTAAATTGTCCTTTCAAAATTAAAAGTCCAGCAATAAGCAAAATCACAAGTGATCCAAAGTTATTTATAAGTCCTATATTTTCCATAAACATCACTATAGATTTACTTTGCTTTATACTAATTTTTATAAGTTCATCTAATTTATTTTTAAATTTTCTAAGGTGTGTTTCTTTTCCATTAAGTATTTTTATATCTTCAATTCCATTTATAATTTCGAAACATTCCCCATTTAGTATTGCATTTGATTCCATAGCCTCCATTGTATTTTTCATGAAATTTTTAGCTGAATTCTTTGCCGAAAAGAAAAATATAGGAGCTAAAAGAAGCACCACAAAAGCTAATTTATAGTTAATTGCAAACATAGCTGCAAGTGCCAAAACAGCATCTATAATGCTTAAAAATATACTAATAATTGAAGGTGAAAAAATACTTCCCACAGAACTACATTCTGATATTCTACTTTGAACATACCCTTTTTCGGTATTTGAAAGATAATTCATAGGCAAATCCATAACCTTATCCATAACAGAATATCTAAGTTCATTAACTACTAGGTTATTTATTTTTGCAAATATATACTTTGATAAAAATGAGATAATATATTTAAATATATAAAGTACTGCAATTACTCCAATATATACATATAATTCATTATAGCTTTTTTTATTTAAAAGCACCTTATCCATCAAATACCCTATTATATATGGAACAGGAGTAGCAGCAATAGAACTTAAAATTATACCAAAAGCTCCTATTCCAAAAAGCATCCAGTATTTTTTTATAAATGGTTTTAATTTTAATAAACTAGCTAGTTTACCCATAATAAAACGTCTTCCTCTCTTTTTCACATTGTTAATTTTCTTTTTATATCATTTTACTCAATACATACTATCTCTCATAACTTGCTTAATATTTATTCCAGATTCATTTTCTAATTCTTCTCTAATTATTTTGTAAGCTTCCTTTAATTTTTTATAATCTTCACTTAATACAGCTAAAAAATCATCAAAGGTATTATCTATATACCCTATTGAATTCAAAAATTCTCTACACTGACTGCTAGTTTCTTTACAATTCTTTCTTACTAATTCATTTTCCTTCATAACTTTAAACATCAAACCTAAATTATTCTTTATTTCTTTTTTTGTTTCTTCATCACCCTTTATTAATTTTCTGCACCTAATACTCCATTCCTCGTTCTGATTATTTTCTTTATTTTCCTGTGCTTTGTTAAAATTTTTGATAAAGGGGTGATTCTCATCCGGATCACCTAATTCATCTAAATACTCTACCATATCTAGCCATGCTTTTTTCTTTTCATCACTATCTACAACAACTCTAAAAAAAGGTTCATACATATATATTAAAATTTTGCCAAACCCACCTGGAAATTTTCTCATTATAGCAGTAGATATATATTCTTTCTTTTCTTCTATTGAAAGTTCTAATGTTTCTTTTAATCTTTTTACTTCCTCTCCAATTTGGTTATAATCCTCAGAATTTTTATCAATAATACATTGAATAACCATTTTGCTTTTCTCTAAATTATCTATATTTTTATTTATTTTGTTCTTAGTTTCTTCCATAACCTCCAATAGTGGTTTCCTACCTTCAATTACATTTTTTATTTCAATTATTGGAATATCCAACATTCTTAATGAAGCTATTAAATTAAGCTTTACAATATCTTCTTTTGTATACTCCCTATAGTTATTTTCAACATTTTTTAAAGGAGAAATTAATCCTTCATTTTCATAATACTTAATAGCTTTTTTAGTTAAGCCAGTTATTTCTGATACAACTTTAATGTTCACTAAACGTCCCTCCATTATTTACAAACAAATAAAAACACTATTTAAATTAAGTATAAACTTATACCTAAGGTATAAGTCAACATTTAATTTAAATAGTGTCATAAAGAATACTATGATAAATTTTAAAAATACTCTCTGGAAGATAAAAAACAAAAATTAGTTTGAATTTTAACTTTTATGTAGTGCTGTAGATAAAAGTTAAAATCCAAACTTCCACTATACTTTAAGTTGGGTTAAACATTCAAATATGAAAAACAATTTTATATATCCTTACACTTACTTTGTACAATAAATTGCAATTGCTTGTGATATAAATTCTGCTGTTCCTTTGCCATAACTATCAATATTTTTTTTAAAACGTTCATCCTGTAAATACATAAGCCCAAGGCCCTTTAAAATTTCATTAGTACATTTGTAAAATCTTTTTGTAATGTAATCCTGCCATTCTTTAACAAGTGCTTGAACTTCTTTACTGTCAGCACTTTTTTCCATATTCTCAGCAAAAGCCTTTAAAATCTTACCACCTTCTTCGTTTACCTGCTTCCATTGTTCTTTACCATACTTTTTAGTCTTTGTTTCACTTTCAACATAAGCATCAGTTTTTCCCCAGCGTTCTTTAACTTCCTTTGCATATTTCTTTTTTGTATTTTCAAAATCAATATTATCAAATTCTTTAAAACTCATATTACATTCTCCTTCTATTGTTTTTTCTACAAGCTTTATTAGCTTATCAATTCTTTTGCGTTTTTTAATAAGCAGCTCTTTATGTTTTTTTAGTGCTTCTGTTCTATCAAATGATGCACTTTTAACAATTTCTTTAATTTCATTAAGTGGAAAGTCCAACTCTTTAAAAAATAATATTTGCTGAAGCAGTTCAATAGCACCATCATCATATAAACGATAGCTAGCCTCAGAAACCTTGCTTGGCTTAAGCAAACCTATTTCATCATAATAATGAAGCGTTCTCACCGTAACTCCTGTTAATTTTGCAACCTCGTTAATTTTCAGTTCCAAAAATCCTGTACCTCCTTTAAAATATCCTCAGTTGGTGTGATGGTAGCTTCAAATATTGTCTTACCTGTCTTCTTAAGATAATATTTGATTAAAGAATATCCACAGGCATATCCTCCACAATAAGGCATACCAATTGGAGTACTACTCCCATTCAGCGCCATAATTTCATCTCCATAAAGAAATGCTGAAAGTTTATTAAAGTCGTCACAATTAATATTTTCCTTAATTGCAGGTTTAATAACATTTTCTAGTGTTTCTTCTGTGGTACTCGTAACCCACACTCCTATTTTATCCTCTCCATACATAAAAGCAGCAAAATTTTCTGCTAAACCTTCACTGACAATCATATCTCCTAATGTAATCTTATTACTCCACTTCATAAACTGCCATCTTACATTATGATTTGCTTCATGAGCAAGTGCTACTGGCAGCATTTTAAGTGATTTTTCGTTTGGAATAATTGTTCCTATGATGTATCCAGGAATTCCACCATCTCCACAATAATCACCACTCATTTTTGCCATTGGGTTTTGTGGATCATTTAGCAAAACAGTAAAAATATACTCTTTTACAGGAAGTGAAATACTATTAGCTTCAAATCCTTCAAATGTTTTTCTAATACTTTCTTCACAAGCTTTCCAAAACCCTTCATCACTAATTTTTTCAACATCACTAATTTGCTCGTTACCTATGTTATTTGGAGCAAAGGCTCCTGCCATAGTAGTTGCCATAACAACATCATACCCACCTGGCTTTTCTGCCTTAATTGGAACACCAATACAAGAATACTTAAATTCAAATGGTTTCATAAGCTCATAGCGATATATATCCTCACGTTGGCATGGCTTTGCTGAAATTATTTTTCTATAAATTCCATCCGATCTAATTGCTTTAATATTCATTTTATTACCTCTTTTCCTTTAGTATAGCTATACTATATACTATTACGTTACGTTAGAGTCAACATAAAAAAATTAACTATAACAAAGTAATTAAATGCGTACACTTAAAGTTAAAATCCAAACTTCCACTGAACCTTACGTCACTTATGATTATTATATTAAGTTAAGATTTTGTATGTGCAAAAGTTGAGTTTCTTAACTTTTAATGTTTATTTTTCTTCATAAAATTGATAGAATAAAACTGGCACTTTACTTATAGGCCCAATTTATGTAAATTATAAAGGGGATGCATTTAATGAAATTTATAGAAAATCTTTCAACAGATCCACATTATAACTTAGCTCTTGAAGAATATGCATTTAGAAATTTAAAGGGTGAGTATGTTTTACTATGGAGAAACTGCCCATCAATTATTATTGGAAAACATCAAAATACAGTAGAAGAAATTAATATGGAATTTGTAAAACAAAATGATATTAACGTTGTTAGAAGGGTTACAGGAGGCGGTGCTGTATACCATGATCTTGGTAACTTAAACTTTTCATTTATTACAAAAATTAAAGAACATAATGCCAAAATAGACTTTAAGACATATAATGTTCCTATAATTAAAGCTTTGGAAAATTTGGGAGTAAAATGTGAATTATCAGGTAGAAATGATCTTGTAATAGATGGCAAGAAATTTTCTGGAATTGCTCAAAGCGTTTCAAGAGAAAGAATATTAAATCATGGAACATTACTTTTTGATTCTAAATTAGATACATTGTCTAAAGGATTAAATGTAAAAAGAGATAAAATCGAATCAAAGGGTATAAAATCTGTATCCAGCAGAGTTACTAATATTAAACCTCATGTTAAATATGATGTTGATGTATTAAAATTTAAAGAACTATTGTTAAAAAATATATTTGCATATTTAAATGAACCTATAGAAACATATGAATTAACCCAAGATAATAAAAAAGCTATACAAAAAATGGTAGATGAGAAATATGGCACCTGGGAATGGAATTTTGGCAATTCACCTAAGTTTAACTATAAAGGATATAATAGGTTTGAAGGTGGCTGTGTAGATGTTAGACTTCATGTGAAAAATGGACTAATAGAAAATTGTAAAATATATGGTGACTTTTTTGGCAAGTGTGACATAGAAATTTTAGAGGAAAAATTAAAGAACATAAAGTATGATGAAGAAGAAGTAAAAAAGGCTTTACAAGATACTAACGTAAGTGACTATTTGGGAAATGTTACGAAAGAAGAATTTTTATGCTGTTTATTTAGCTAATATGAAATTTTAAACTAATTTTTACTACTAGGTACGGAGGAATTTAATGAAAAAATTTTTGAAAGGATTATTGATTATTTTAGTTGCTGCACTGATTATTTTTATTGCTATATTTCATAAAAGAATTATATTAACTTATACATTAGTTAATAAGTATATTTCTTTGAAAAATGATAATATGAGAACTCCAAAGGTTGATGGATTGAAAATGTCTCAGTCAATGAATTACAAGGATATTATATATAAAAATACTAATGGAGTTCCACTGACACTGGATATTTATTCTTCACTAAAAAAGAGTAATAATCCATCTCCAGTGATTTTATACGTTCACGGCGGCAGCTGGGTTTATGGTGATAAAAGTATTCCCGATGCATTAAGTCCCATACTTAATACTTTCAGAGAAGAAGGATATACAATTATAAGTACTTCTTATGAGCTCAATAGGAATAAAGCTAATTTCAATAAACAAGTTGCAGATATTAAGGATACTATAAGATGGATATATAAAAATAAATCTACTTATAATCTTGATCCAAATGAAATAGGAGTTATTGGTGTTTCATCAGGTGCTCATCTTTCTCTTCTAGCTAGTTATAGCAGCAATGATGATTTTACTGATGACAAAGCTTTAAGTAGATATTCATCTAAAATTAAATATTTAATTGATTTTGCAGGTCCAACCGATTTAAATCTTTTAAATACAAGTGATTTAAATTATGACTTGACAAAAATTTTTAATTCAATACAAGATAAGAATACTGTAATAAAAAAATTTAACCCTATGAATTATGTTAGTAAGGGAATTCCAAATACATTAATAATCCACAGCAGCTTTGATCCTATGGTCCCTTATAAGAGTTCAAAAGAGCTTTATGATAAATGTGTGCAAGATCATGCCAAAGTAGAATTGATTACTTTAGACAGCAACGTACATGATTTATCAAATATCTCAAGCACTGATATTGGCTCTATGTCTGAAGGATTATTGAAATTTGTAATATTTAATTCTCCATTATAAAATAAACAAAGTTGTTGTATTAAGAAATTTAAACATACTGTAATTAATAATATAAGGACAATGTGACATAAACTCATGTAAGCGAAGTAACTTTCAACTGTATTCCGGCTGATATATGCTGTGAAGGAAAACTCACTTCATAGCATATATTAGTCTGCATACAGTTGAAAGTTACTTCTTAGTGAATTACGTGTATATATTACTTTCTGATGGTACTCTAAATAAAAAGCGTAGCTTTCATAATACTTGTTAATCTAGTTTATGTATATTTCAGCTATTTTAATAACACCCTATGGCGAAGCCTGGAAACAAAAATAGTAAGTTAGTTGATTATTAAATATATTTGAAATACTTGTATGTTTTAGCATTATATCTTTCAAGCACATAAATAGTGAGTCTCTTTTAAGACATTTCAACAGAATAGAAAAAAATTGCTTTTTAAACTAAATATGTTAGTCTAACAGCAGGCTCCGCCTTAATCTTTAGGTGTTTCAAGTTATGATTATAAATATAATTTGGCTTACTAAAATTACTTATAACAATTTAATTATGTGCGTATATCCAAACTTCCACTGCATCTTGTGTCACAATATTTTTACATTACAAATTGTAGTACATATTAAACTTATAAAAATGCTGCATTATATATTTACAGATTTTACAATAGCTTTTCTAAAGAATTCCTTGTCAATGTCATAAAAAACACGACAATTAGGTTCTTTGTTTAAATTATGTACTTCATCTACATAACTCATTCCCTGTGTAACACCATCTCTTATATCAATTTGAACATATTGATCCTTATATTCAAACATATCTGAATTTGTAATGGCAAGTATGGCACATGGATCATGAATTGCAGCATCATTGGCTGCATATGTTGAAATGATTTTTACTATAGTGTCAGATATTGTGTTATGGAATTTTCTCATTTCATTTAACTCAATATCAGTTAAAGTTGCCTTTAATGTAACATTCAAGCCACACATCATCAATTTAACACCACTGTTAAAAACAATATATGCAGCTTCCGGATCTGTAAAGTAGTTGAATTCACTGCATGGAGTTGCATTTCCAATCTTTATTCCACCGCCCATTATACTGATTGCAGCAATTTTGCTTTTTACTTCTGGATGAGCTGACAAAAGTAATGCAATATTGGTTAATGGTCCAGTGGCAGCTATGTATACAGGTTCTTTGCTCTCCATTAATATTTTTCTTTCAACCTCTATTGCACTTAAGCCACTTAATTTTGATAACTTATCATCACTAAATGCACTTGCACAGCCACCAAATCCATCTAAGCCATGTACAGCAGTAGCAGGCTGAGCATTTTTAATAATTGGCTTTTCCGCTCCTTTTGCTACTATGCAGTCCAACCCTAATAATCCAGCCATAAGCTGAGCATTATGAGTAGTTAAATCAATTCCTACATTTCCTGATACTGAACAAATAGCTTTAATATCAAATTCTGGTTTTGAATGAGCTACCAGAATAGCGAGAACATCATCAACACCAGGATCACAATCTATAATTAATGGATATTTTTTCATATTACGCCTCCAATATTTAAGTATTAATGATATTATAACAAATTATTATTTATTTAAATACAATTAAGACACCAATAGTACATTGAAAAAAACTATCTCCTTTAATTAAAAACTCTCTACCTTAGATCAATAATTTGTCCCCCAAATTTATAACCATTAGTACAATCCATTTCTAAATAATAAGCTTTTTTATCTAATGTAAAATCTTTACCATCACAAGTTTTCATTTTATTTGAAATAGTTTTTTCTATACTCCATTCTCCTAAAAATGAGCTTATATTTAAAATATGATATCTCTCATTTCCTGTTTGATCGGTTATATAAACATCGATATCGCCATTACTACACCCGATACCTGAAAAAATCAAATTATCACCATTTTTGATTTTAACATTATCTTCTAATATATTTTGACTTTCTGCAGTTCCACCGTTGCTAACAGTTTTAGTTATTGTAAAATAATTTTCTATATAACTAGGTTCATTTATTTGTTGAAGTAAATATTCTGGAAGTACTTTAGAGTAAACTGTATAATATTTTAGATTACCATTTATATCTCCATTGTTATCAACAGCCATAATATACCGATCTGTAAAAGGCACTTTAATTGTTTCCTTACCTTGAAGTGTATTTGTTGTGTTAATTTCCTTTATTAATGGCCAAATGTGAATGTAACTCTTAGTATTTTTCATTGCTAAAGTAAGCGGAATAAATTTTTTAAATCCAATTGATTTTACTTCATCCTCAGTAGATTCCATTATTTTAGTAGATGTATTTATCATTGATACTACTTCATTAATTCTAGCATCATCTCTTTTAGGTGGTTCCCAACCATTTGATATAATTTGTGTAAAATTGTTATCTGCCAAGGTCACAAAATCAATATTTTCAGCTTTAATAGGAAAATTCAAATTTTCGTTAACTTTCTCATCTCCAGTAACTGTAAATTCTTTAGTTGCATTTTCTTTTAAACTTTTACCTTCAACTGACTTTATGCCTTCATTTATATGCAAAGTATATGTTTCACCTGTAATATATTCTTTTTTAGGTATTAATTTAACTGATTTTTTATCACTACTTATACTTATAGTTGTTTCAACTATATTACCTTTAGCATCTGTTATATTTATATTTTTCTCTAATAACTGTGTATCAAGCACACTATTAAATTTTATAGTCCACAGCTTATTTTTTGCCACATTTTCATGATTTTCGAATTCTTTAGCATATGCACAAGTTGGCAAAATTAAATTACATACTAAAATAAAAGATAATATTTTATAGCTATTCTTCATGGAAACACCACCCTTTTAATCAATATTATGTAATTAAATTATACACTCTTATTATCATTTTATCTAGAATAAGCTAATTTTGTATATTTTAATTTCATCTAGTGAAACTTAGATTCATATTGTAATAAATTTGTAATTTAAGTCATAGTATATATAGACAAGCCTCTTAAGATAAATGTATTTTAAAATTATAGGTGGTGTATTGAAAATGATAAATAAATTAGCTTTACAGCTTACCTCACTCATTTGTACAGAAACCTACAATAATACTAAAGACAGAGCAAGAATACAATATGGGTTAGCTGTAATCTTGAATGAAGGATTTAAAACTGTTTTTCTATTACTATTTTTTAATATAATACATAAGGAGAAATATTTCTATTTTTCCTTACTCATAATGCTTTCCACTCGACTGTTTGCTGGTGGAGTACATTTAAAAGGTACCTTGTATTGTTTAATTACAACAACTTTGTTGTTTATATTAACTAGCGTTCTGGCACCTTTAGTACCTAAATTACCAGTAGTATGTTATTTGCTTGTTGGCATAATTAGTTTAATGATAGTTTTAGTAAGAGCTCCAATATGTAGTGTAAGGAGACCTATAAAAGATAATAAAACAAAGCTGCAATATAAATTTACAGCAGCTCTATTTGTAACTATATGGGCTATTATTTTATTATTTTTGGAAAGTACAACCTATGTTAATTGCGGCTTCAGCACTATATTAGTACAAAGTGTACAACTTGTGCTGGTTAAAAAGCCGACATTATAAATTTTTTAGTAAACTTATATAAAACAAGGAGGATATTATGAAAAAATTATTTAACAGTTTCAAGGTAAAATCAATATTATGTGTACTTCCACTATTTTTAGGTTCATTTTTATCTGACTGGCCTATATCCTTTTTTTATCTTGGAGAGCCTGAAATTCCAGAATGCTTAAAAGAAAATTAATTGTATAATTTAATACTAAAAACTGTATAATTATTTTCAAAAGATAGTTGAATTCTAGCTCCATAGTATTCAACTATTCTTTTTACATTATACAACCCATATCCACGGTCTTTTCCTTCTTTAGTAGAATACCCTGCATTAAAGATCTTTGCAATATCATTAAATTCTATTCTTTTACCTGTATTTCCAATTTTTATAATACAATTTTCTTCTAGGTGACCGATATTTAAAAATATCTTTTTCAAATTATTTTTTGAATTTAAAACAGCATCAAAAGCATTATCTAAAAGGTTGTTTAAAACCTCTGAAAGTTCATAGTTTTTAAAAGGGAGCTTACAATCCCCTTCAATAATATATTTAAATTCAATATTATTTTTCACAGCCTCATTCATTTTATTGTAAATAATAGCTGCCACCACCGTGTTATCTATTTGAAGTATCTTCTCCATATTTCCCAGAGAAGCATCAAGAGAATCTATATATTGTATTATAGTTTCCTTTAAATTCTTTTCGTCGGATACTATAACAAGACTGTAAACAGTATTTAAATGATTTTTAAAATCGTGCTGTCTCCTTCTTACATCCTGTAATAGTTGGGATATTACAGGAGCATATTTCTTATAATTTTCAAGTGACCTCTTTATTTCATTATTTTTCATTTGATACTCAAATAAAAACAAATTTGCTATAATAAATACTAATGGAATGATAAGATATATTATAATATCACCCAAAAATTCATGTCTTTTAAAATCCCATATCCACTTTGAAATAATCACATATATAAGAAGATTCACAGAAAAAAAGCATATTTTAGAACTTTTCTGTTTTAAAAAAATTATTAGTTTTCCATAGGGTATATATTTATAGATAAAATAGCTTAAAAATATGCAAATAAAGTTTGCAATAAGTGAATATACGAAATTATTCTTTACCATAAAGCTTGGAATAAACAATCTAAACACAATTATTATAGCAAGCTGCATTATACCAAAAATAACTATAACCAAACCAAACTCAAATAATAAATCCTTTATATTTTTTTTAAACATAAATTTAATTGCTAGAAGTAAAAAAGAATAATTTATGAAAAACTGTATAGGCATATAAATGTAATTTGTAGCGAGAAATACCAATGAAGTAAAAAGTATAATGAGTATACTTTTACATAATCTCTTTTCATATTTTTTATTAAACGTGTTCCAAATCAGCATAAAACTTCCTACTTCTATAAATATCAATATGAACATCTTATAATTATTCATTTATTTCCTCACCCACAACATTATTAAACCTTTCCATTATACATTTCTTATAGTTGTTTCCGAGTAATGCAGTTTTGTCAGTATTATAAAAATAAATCTTATAAGAAGTTTTATTATTAGTTTTTTCAATTTTACTGATATACTTTATATTAACTAGATAAGCCCTATGGCTCTGAAGTATATTCTTATCATTTATCATTAAATTCAATTTCTTAAGGGATAAATAATCTATGGTGAAGGAACCATTTATAGTATGAATTATTGAAGTTCTAATAAAAACTTCCACAAAAATTATTTCATTAACAAATATTTTTACTTCAATGTTCTTTATGGGAACAATAATAAATTTCTCACTAATTTCCGTAGCAGCAACTTGTGCTCTGCCATCCGACATTAAAAGTTCTGTCATTCTTTGGATTTTTTTCTTATTATAAGGTTTTACTATATAATCGTAACAGTGAATTTTCTTAAAAGCTGAAAGCATATATTCCTTATAAATTGTCACAAATATTATCCAGTTTAGTCTATATCTTTTTATTTTCCTTATTTCAAGAGCAAATTTAAGACCTGATTCATTTTTTAAATTAATGTCCACATAAAAAAGATCAATCGCATTTTGCTGTGCTATTTTAAAGGCTTCTGTAGTATTTGTGGCTTCATATACTTGATACATATCACCTAATTGTTTTATAATCTTTGATAGGGTTTTCAACTGAATATGATCGTCTTCTAAAATTAATATATTGTACATATAGTTATCATACCCCTTTATATTTATTTATCATTAATTAAATATTCTATATTAGTTTAGAAATACCCTTCCATAAATTCAACAATTTATTTAACTTAATTAAATATTTACATAAATTAATAACAAAAATAGGGGCTTTAATGAAACGTTTAACGTATTCTAAAATGGTATATGCTACAATTAAGTTACAAGCACATATTATTTTCTAAACCCTCTTCAGTAAGTGAGCGGATTGCACCTATAAATGTATAAAAGGAGTGTGGTCTTGTGAATCTAAATTTTATTATAACTATTCTATGTATTACAATGCTGGGAATTGTTGCTATGCTTCTTGGTTTTTGCTACAAACAAGAGCTAATGAAAGCTCTGTTCCAATCAAAAACCACTTTGAAAAAAGATGAGATTTCCTCTGAAATCACATTAAATCTGGACAAAAAAGAAGAAAAATGCAATAAGTAGCTCTGCCAAGCTTCCTATTGCATCTAGACAAAATTATTTTTAGTACAATAAGCAAATTGCTCAATACTGCAATCCACTCACTTAACAAGTATATCACAAATTTTGGAAATAAATCAATACATAATTAAAATTTATTTATCTTTTTTTCATAAAATATTCCCTTAGAAAATCTGGAAAATATGTAGCCATCTTATATGTAAATGGAACAGCAACTTTATAACGAGGATTAAGTCGCTTGTTCAAAATTATATCACTAATAGCCTGTGCTGCTGCTTTAGAATCAGCTTGTTTTTGCTTGTTTCTATATTTGTCATCTGATTTATAAAAATGTGAATAACAAGAATTTGGATTTCGCATAAGATCCCCTGAATTATCTACTAATGTCTTGAAAAAATTGGTTTTCATAGGTCCTGGTTCAATGACAGTTGTCTGAATATTATAGCTGTGCAATTCTAAACGCAGTGTATCACTTAATGCCTCAACTGCAAATTTTGATGCACAATAAGTCCCATTAATAGGTTGAGCAAATTTTCCTGAAATAGAACCAATATTTATAATCTTTCCACATTGTTTTTTACGCATTTCTGGAACAACTTCTTGAACCATGTTAATAATACCAAATACATTCACATCAAACATACTTTTAGCACTATTTATATCAATTTCTTCTAAAGCTCCTCTAAGTGAATAACCTGCGTTATTTATAAGAATATCAATTTTATGAAATTTTGACATCACTTGATTTATTGTCTTATGAATAGATTCTTTTTCGGTAACATCCAATGATAATTTTAAGGGTGCAGATAAATCTTTTAAAGTTTCCACATTTCTTGCTGTTGCAACAACCGTACATCCTTTCTGAGATAATATATTACAAAGCTCTCTTCCAATTCCTGTAGAGCATCCAGTAATTATAACAACTATTTCATCTTTCATAACAATCAACCTCCAGTAATAAAACTTAGGTACATCATAAATCACCTAGAGATTTATTGCATTATCATTTGTTAATATTTAATTTTTTTCTTATTCTGCTAAGAGACACAGGAGTTATTCCTAAATAGGATGCAATATGGCGCTGCTTAACACGTTCTTCCAAACCAGGATATGTATCAAGAAATTGCTTATAACGCTTTACACTATCTAATAATTTAAAACTAATTGCATGCTCTTCTTTTATAACAAGTGTTTTATCAATCATTTTCTTGTAAAATAAAAGTAATTGATAATTTCCTTCCACTATTTTTTCAAAATCAGAAATCTTGACTACAAGAATTTCACTATCTTCTAATGCTTGTATACAATACATAGATTCTTTTTGAGATAGATATGCTGCATAAGAAAATAATATCCCACCTTCTGTATAAAAATATTTTGTTACATCATTGCCTGATTTATCAATATAATAAGAGCGAAAGACACCCTTAATAATAAAACCTATTTCAGTAGATTTTTCACCTTCCTGTAAAAAGAACATATCCTTTTTTAATACCTTAGGCTTAGAAATATTCCTCAATAAAGCAATGTTTTCCTCATCAAGAAAAATACCATTACTTTTTAAAAGGTTCACCCATAAAACATTATTTACACTTCCATTCATGTAAAAAACTCTCCTCTTTCAAATATTCATTTATTTAAAGCATAGCATAAATTCTAAAATTTACATAGAAAGTATAACGCATTAAATTTCTGGAATATCTAAAATCACAATTATACATTAAAAACTTTATATTTACTTATTTACATGGATACCTTCATATAAAACTAGTATTGCTGCTGCTGTAAGGATCATACCCATAAAAGCAGGTGCAGCATGTCCAAGTGCTACATATATTTGACCTCCAATGATAGGTCCAATCATTCTTGCTAAAGCTTGAATAGATTGGCTGCCTCCTTGAATCCTTCCTTGTTCATTAGAAGCCACAGATTTGGAGAGCATCCCATTGAACGAAGGACCAAATATCGAATCACCAAAACCAAATATAAACATTCCAGCAATAAAAATAGGATAAAATGAGAACAAAGCTGATGCTGCAATAAAACCGTAGCCTATAATCTCCGAAGACATTCCAAGAATTGCTATCTGTTTATCACTGAGTTTTATCAAAAGCTTTGGCATTATTAAGCTTTGTGAAATGATATCTTGAAATCCCATAATTGAAAACATAAGTCCAATTATTGCAGGCTTCCAATTGAAGGTATCCATTGTAAATTGTGAAAAAACTGCCTGTAAAGACCCGTTAGGTATCCAAAGTAAGAATGCTGATACAAGCAGTCTTTTTAAGTTTTTTATGGAAAGTATGTTTACAAGCTGTATAAATGGATTTAGTCTTACAAAGGTAATCTCTTTCAGCCTATTATTCTTATCAAGACTCTCAGGCATAAAAAAGAATCCATAAACAACATTCAATATAGTTATTATTGCTCCAAAATACATTGGGACAGAATAACCAAACTTAGCAAGTAATCCACCTAAAGTTGATCCAATGACAGTACCTACGCCTACAACTGCACTGGCCCATCCAAAGTATTTGGTTCTGTGATCTGGAGGAATGATATCTGCAAAGTATGCTAAAATAGTGCTTATGTCCCCACCTGTTATACCATCTATTATACGTCCAGCAAATAGTATCCATAACGCTCCTCCTATACCAAAAACTAAGTACCCCACTGATGAACCCAAAAGGCATATTAAGAGCACTGGGCGGCGACCATATTTGTCACTTAAAGCTCCAAGTGCTGGAGCTGCAAAAAACACGCAGACTGCATAAACAGAGGTAAGCAGCGTAACAACTATAGCTTGATCTCCAGGATTGCTTATATAAGGCTTAACTAAGAATGGAATCACAGGTGCTGCGATAGTGAAGCCTAATCCGCAAAGAAACATAGATATAATACCGAATATTAAAGCCTTTTTATCTATGGTTTGTTCTGTGTTCAGTTCTTTGTATGATCTAAATATTGACATTTAAATTCTCCCTTCAAAAGTTATATCTTTGTTTCCTAGACAATAAATTACAATCTGTTCTCAATAAAGTTAAGCTTCCTGTGGTTTCATTTTCATTATTGAAATTAATATCTAGCTTGCCTTATTATTTCAGGAATCGTTCCGAAACCAACGATAAACCGATATCCTTCAAAGCAGTGTGCAGCTCTTCCTTTTCATGTGCCGGTCCATTTCGCAAACCAGTAACAACAGGTAATTCTTTAACATCAAATTCCAGCAACTCAAACATGTGCTTTGTATAATCAATATAAGACTGGAATAAGTCGGATTCAGGATTACCTTGATTAAACGTAAGAATCAGCTTTTTTTGGGCGGCATTTTCTTCTTTGAAATACGGAGAGTATCTCGGAGAGAATCGAGCGAACATCCTGTCAATAAATATCTTCGCCTGAGCACTCATCTGCATCATATAAATCGGTGAACCGAAAACAATGGCATCGGCATGATCGATGGCATCATTAAGTTTCTCCATGTCATCTTTGATAATACACCCCTGATCACCCTTGTGGCAGGCCCAACAACCCTGACATGGTTTAATATCAAGATCGCCGAAATTAAAGCATTGAGTTTCAGCGCCCTGTTCCTTCGCACCTTCAAGTATTTTGTTTACTATCCAAGCGGTATTGCCCTCTTTCCGCGGGCTTGCCATAAGTCCGATAATTTTCATCTTTTCTCTTTTCCCCTCTGGTCTGCTTAGGATTTGTTCTATATATTGTGTATTCATTTTAAATTCCTACCTTTCTAAAAATAGTAATTATGTTTCCTTGGCAACATAATCATTCTATCATTTTATTGTTTCCTTGTCAACAATAAAACAGAGCTATATGAAATCGCTGATATTTCAGCATTTTCATATAGCTCTACTTTAAATTACTTCTTGATACAATCACACTATTCAAAATCATTTTGATCTTTTATGTCTAGACCTTGTTTCTTTATTTCTTCATCCAAGTGCCTACTATACTTTTCCATGAAGCTAAGCATCATATCTAATTGTTCTTCAGTTACCTGCTCAAATACAGATTTATCCCGCTCTTGAAACTCTTTGTGCAATCCCTCATGAACTTTATAAGTTTCCTGCCCCTGTGTAGTAAGCCTAAAATAGATTTCCTTCTTATTATCAGGCTTCTGATAGCTTTCAATTGCCCCTTTTTTTATGAGCTTCTTGGTTATTTTACTTATAGCACCCCTAGTCATATAAAAGGCTTCAGCAAGTTTTGTCACGTTAGAATTCTCATTTTCTCCAATATATTCGATACAATGCACTTCAGAAGACGTATATTCTTTAAGACTAGCTTCCATCTTAAACTTATTAAGTGAAACCATCTTGTTGTATACATCACTAAAACCCTTTATGATATGTTCCGCTTTATTCCTGTTCATGGTTTGTCCTCCCATCTGTTGACACATTAACAATATTATATTAAACTTTTGTTTCTATTTCAACAATATTAAAATTCAACTATTTTTCAAAACAATTTGCCATTTTAACTGTTAAAAGATGAAGTTTATAGAATGTCCTTAATAATGTATTCTTTGCACGTATGGTCTGTATCATTTGTGGTACTGTAATAATATACAAAACAATAACATAAATTGGACTAACTAAATGTTGAACTAATATAGCCACTGTAATAATACCTCCAGCTGCAATACCAATTGAAGAACCGATAACTCCTGGTGCATATTTATGAAATGCAAACGTCCAATAAATATGCTGTAACCCATTGAACGTAGTAAAAACAATAAGAATTAAAAGAACCATAGCTGATATAGACTCATTAGGTATCACATAAGCAATGGTAGTCATTAAAAATCCCCATATACTGATTGCCCATAACCATAATCTACAGCTTAATTTTGTTGATGGTGGAGGTGTTACATAAGTACTATGATACCAATCAAGAATATTCCATTCCTCCATTTCATGGATAAAAAAAATAATAGGAATTATCCACATAATTGTTTTAAAATTCATTTCATTTAACATTTGCATAATTGTTCTCCTTTCATTGGAACGCGCATCCTGACACACTTGTGCCTTATTTACTATCATGGTACAATTTAATTAGTTAATAGTCAATAAATCTAATGCAAGTGCTACATAAATTACATTTTTGTGCCATATAGGAGGAGCTATGAATCAAACAGAAAATCCCATTGCTTTACAATCAAAAAAATGGATTATGGAATCATTAATAGAACTGATGAATAAAAAAACGTTTCAAGAAATTACTATTAGTGAACTAGTTGCTCATGCAGATTTAGGAAGAAGAACTTTTTATCGCAACTTTACTTCAAAAGAAGATGTATTAGAATCCTATCTCAAAAATTTAATTCAGGAATTTATTGAACATATATCTACATATGAAATTTTAACACCTAATATTTGCTCATATCAAATCTTTAAATTATGTAGTAATAACAAATCATTTTTGACAGGCTTACATAAAAGCAAAATGCTAGGGTTTCTTTTGGATGAATGGAATGTTTCACTTCCCATCATTCACCAAATGATGATAGACAAAATTCCTAATTTCCCTAATCAGCATAATGAAACTGCATTAGCTTATACTCTAGCCTTTAACACAGGAGGCGTTTGGAATGTGGTATCAAAATGGATAAGCTCTGGTATGAAGGAAACACCAGAAGAAATGACAAACATTGTGATGGACTTAGTAAAATTTAAATTGATGCTTGTTTAATACACAAGCATCAATCCTCTGCAATCATTAAAGATTATGTTACAAAATTAAAGCATATTTTTCACTGTTTCAGCAATACTATGTGAATCCAAACCATAATATTTATAGATAGCAGTATCAGCACCAATAACACTGAACTCATCAGGTAACCCAATTCTCTTAAACTTGCAATGTATACCAGCTTCTGCTATAACTTCAGCTACTGCACCACCAAGACCACCATTAATGCTCTGATCTTCAACGGTTACAACAAAACCTGTTTCCTTTGCAGATTTTAAAACTATATCAACATCAAAGGGTTTAATAGTATGCATATCTATAACTCTGGCATTTACACCTGTTTCTGCAAGTTCCTTTGCTGCCATAAGAGACCAATACACGCTGTTACCTGTGCCAATTAAAGTCAAATCATTACCTTCCTTTACAGTAATAGCTTTACCAATTTTAAATTCATAATCATTATCTTTATATACATCTGGCTCCGCACCTCTTGCAATACGTATAATCATAGGTCCTTTATAAGTCATTGACTCTCTTACTAATTTCCTACACTGACCTGCATCTGCTGGAACACAAATTGTTAGGTTTGGTATTGCTCTATAAAATGACAAATCAGCAATAACATTGTGGGTAGGCCCTCCTCCAGATGTAACCCCTGAATGAGTTCCAATCAATCTTACAGGAACATCATTATAAGCAATATCTGTGTGTATCTGATCTGCTGCCCTCAAAGGAAGAAATGGTCCAAATACTTGTGAAAACACAATTTTACCAGAAAGAGCTAATCCCGCAGATATACCAACCTGGTTGGCTTCTGCAATGCCAATATTAAAACAACGTTCAGGATATTTTTTTATAAATTTTCCAGTGGATGTGGATGGTGCAACATTATCAGAATAAGTAAATGCAAATTCTAATCCTTCATCTGCCATTTTCATTAATTCGACCCCATAAGCTTCTCTTGCGGATGATAACATCTGATCAAAATCGAAAGTTGTTTCAACTGCCATAATTTATCTCACCTTTCTATTATTTTCTATTGATTTTAGTGCTTCGTCCAACTGCTCTTTGGCAATTCCGCCACCATGCCATACTGCATTATTTTCCATAAATGAAACACCGCAGCCCTTAGTGGTATTTGAAATAATACATATTGGCTTTCTTCTAGTTTCTGGATCTGCTGGTGGAAGAGATTGCAGGGCACTACAAACTTCATACATGTCATTACCTTGAATCTCTATAACATCCCATCCAAAAGCTTTTATTTTATCTCCTAAAGGATCAACATTCATTACATCCCTTGTAAAACCAGTCATCTGTAGGCGATTTTTATCAACAATTGCTACAAGATTGCCAAGTTTATAGTGACCTGCTGCCATAAAGGCTTCCCAATTTGAACCCTCTTCAATTTCGCCATCTCCTATGATACAGAAGGTTCTCCAGTAGGACTTTGACATTCTAGCACCTAATGCTAAACCGGTAGCTATGGATAATCCATGACCCAAAGAACCTGTTGATGCTTCAATGGCAGGAACATACTTTCTATTAGGGTGCATACCAAATTTAGCAGTATTTAAGGTTTCAAAATGTTCTACCATATATTCCATTGTATACATGCCTAAATCTGAAAATATAGTATACAATGTTTCACCACAATGGCCTTTACTTAAAATCAATCTGTCTCTTTTTTCCCATTTAGGATTTTTAGGATCGTAGTTCATGTACTTGTAATAGAGACCAACAGCCATATCAACGATAGACAATTCTCCTCCAAGGTGACCCATACCTATTTCATAGATAAATGAGCATAACTTTTTTCGAATCTCTACTGCCTTATCTTCTAATTGTTTAACTTGTTCCATATCAACATTACAATACATAATAGGCATCTCCTTTTTTCATTTATTTATAAATGCTTTTAAAAATCATTACATTTAATAAGTATTTTTGGATATTTTCCACTAATTTGAGCAGCAAAAGCTTCTTCTGCTTGATCAATAGTGAAGATTTTCTGTATAAAAGGTTTCAAATTCATTCTAGGCATAATTTCAGCAGCACGTGGAAATGCATATGGAGCTACATTTATACTAGAAATAGTCAATTCCTTACTATACAATTTGTCATATAGATTTAATGGCATATCATATTTTTTGGGAAACATTGCAATATAGAGAACAGTTCCTCCTTTTGCAGCTATTTCACTAGCTGCTGGTGCAGCATTAGGTGATCCAGAAGCCTCTATTACCAAGTCAAAACCCAATCCATTGGTTATTTTATTGGATTCTACACATACATCCTGCTCCAAAGGATTGATAATATAATCAGCCCCAAATTCTTTGGCAAGTTCCTGTCTTTCCTTGATAGGTTCTATAAGTGTAAGTGACGTAGCTCCAAACATTTTCATTGCTTGTAGTGACAATAATCCTATAGGTCCACCTCCTGAAATGGCAACTCTTTGACCAATCTTCATATTTGTTTTGTCTACAATTCTAACTGCAATTGACACAGGCTCTAACAAGCATGCTTCTTCTAAGCTTACATCATCTGGAACTTTAAATACCTGAGATTCATGCCATACTACATATTCGGACATACCAGGCTTATTATCCGGATATTCACAGAACTGCTCCTGACCATTTCGGCAGTAATAACATGTACCACAAAATCTTAAAAAGTTTCCTGCAACCTTGTCCCCTACTTTTAATCCCTTTTTAACAGCCTTTTTACCAATTTCCACAATAGTACCTGAAATCTCATGTCCTATTCCAAAGGGAGGTTCAAGTCCAAAAATTCCTTCTACTAAGTGTGGATCAGAACCACATATTGAACAGTAAGCGACCTTTATTTTGACATCCTCATCTCCCATTTCCTGCTCGGGCATATCTATAACCTGAACACGTCCCCTCTTATTAACATCAGGATCTTTTAAACTTCCTACCTTAACACAAGCAATAGTCTTCATAAATTAACGCCTCCTTATTTTATAATGTTGTCTGGAATCCACCATCAACACTTATATACCATCCATTAATATAATCTGATGCACTACTTGCTAAAAATATGGCAGTTCCCATTAAATCATTAAGTTCACCCCAACGACCACTTGGGATTCTATTTGTAATTTTGTTGTAAAAATCTTTATCAGCACGCAAGTCCTTGTTAACATCAGTTGCTAAGAATCCAGGGCAAATAGCATTGGTTTGAATATTATACTGCCCAACCTCATTGGCAAATACCTTTGTTAAACCAAGAATAGCATGTTTACTTGCTGTATATGGTGGACATTTTTTATCCGCAGTAAAGGATAATGCTGAACCAATATTTATAATCTTGCCAGAATTTTGCTTAACCATTTCTTTAGCTACCCTGTGGCTGAGGTAATATACAGAATTTAAATCAATATCAATAAGCTTTTGCCATGCTGAATCTGGGTACTCTAAAAATTCGGCAAACATACTTCCACCTGCATTATTCACCAGGATGTCAATTTTTCCATATTCTTTCAAGCAAGTATCAACAACTTCTTCAATATAATCCTTTTTCGTTAAATCTCCTTTCAAAAACTTAACCTTCTGACCAGTTTCTTCTATGAGACCCTTAATTTCAGATACATCATCTGTAAAGTGAGGTATAAAAATATCAGCACCTGCTTTTGCAAAAGCAACTGCATAAGCCATACCAAGACCTTGATTTGCACCTGTGACTACAGCTACTTTACCTTTAAGTGAAAATGTATTCATTGAAAAATCACTAAGCTTATTTCCCATAATAACACCTTCCTATATTTATAATTTTATTGATTGGTCAGGGATTTCCTCTACTAACTCAACCAAACAATTTTCTTTATCATTTTTATGTCTTATATCTAATTCAGCCATTATATCAGCTACTCTTTCTTCTGTTAAATTATAGAATGTCATGAATATGATCAATGTAACTACACAGACAACAGCTGGCAAAATAGATGTCATAATTAAAATTCCATTCAACGATTTTGCAGTTTGAGTTACATTAGGAATATATCCAACATTAGCTAATATCAATGTAGGTATAACTCCCCCTACTGCTAATGAAACCTTTAATCCAAGAGTAATAAGTGAGTACACAACTGCGGCATGTCTTTTTCCAGTATTGTACTCAGCATACTCAACTGCATCCGGAATGATTGACCACAAACTGCCCATAAGTATGCCATATCCAAATGCAGCTACTGATTTAGCTATCATCATTACTGTAATTTGTGAAACTGGAATGATATATAAAGCTGCTGATCCAAGGGCACCTAAAGCCAAACCAAGTGCAACAGTGTTTTTCTTTTTGATACGCCTAAACAGCATAGGCACAAAAGGAACTGCCACAACTGAAGGTAAAACATTCAACATAGAAAATAAAGCAACTAAATCTTTTCTATTTACGTTATAAGTCATATAATAAATTCCTGAAGCTGATTGTATAGATGAAAATGCATAAACACCTACAAACAGTAAAAATAATACGATACCTGGTTGATTATGTGTAATCTGATTAATAAATCCTTTAAAAGTAACTGGATCTAAATGAGATTTTACTCTGATACGTTCATGCAAAGTAGTATAACTATAAAGTAAGATGGATCCACAAATAACAGAAAGTAAAATAATGGTCATCTGATAACCTTTTGCTGCATCACCTCTGCCGAAAATCTGCGATAAAATAGGAATAAACAGAGCAACTATTACACCACCTGACTGAGCAAACATCATTCTTATTGAATTTAGCCTAGTTCTCTCCATAGGATCTGCTGTCATGACAGTTGTACAAGATACATATGGATTAATGATGAAAGTATATAATGTAAGTAGTAAATTGTACGTAGCATATGCCCATATCAATTTGCCCGTGTGTCCCAAATTAGGTACTGTAAAAGTCAAAATACCTGCAAGTGCAAAGGGAATAGCTCCATAAATAAGATAACTTTTGTACTTACCATGCTTTGGATTCATTCTTTCTGCAATAATACCCATAGTAGGGTCCCATATCATATCCCATCCTCTAGAAATAAGAAACATAACAGAAACTTCTGCAGCAGTTAATCCATAAACATCAGTATAATAGAATGTCAAAAACATTAAAATTGACTGAAAAACTAAATTCATTCCACCATCCACAAGGGAATATCCCACTACTTCTTTGGTAGGAAGTTTATAAAAGCCAGGATTATCACCACTTTTTTCATACAAATTTATTGTTTTTGCCTCCATTTCATCAACTCCTTTTCAAATTTATACTTGTATTATCAAATTA
The DNA here is from genome assembly GCF_033561535.1 of Clostridium sp. JS66. Lineage (NCBI taxonomy): Bacteria > Bacillati > Bacillota > Clostridia > Eubacteriales > Clostridiaceae > Clostridium > Clostridium sp. JS66. The sequence goes on from NZ_CP131467.1 coordinate 4,331,589, forward strand.
AACAGCGTAAAACCAGATATACAAAATAGCTTACAATATTTCACCACCCCCAATAAGATTAATTATAGTAAACGATTACTAGGTTTACCTTCCAAGTAAAATGACATAGTTCAAAAGCTTAAATCCCCTTTTTACTTACCACCTCTTGATTACTAATTCTATATTATTTATTCTCAACTTACGTGTGCTTTTTTTATGAAAAAGTGTACTTTTCTGTATTAATTTAGTAATGTACAATTTTTAAATATATTTTTTTGAGCAAACAACTTTTTCATATATTTGGAAAATTATATTTACAAAATTTTAATATACATATACAATAAAATCATAATGCTAGTAATTTAAATGGTTTGGAGGTATTATGTAAATGTTTTCTAAGATTGTCTTATATGCAGAAGATAACATTGCTAATATGATATATAACTTCTATAGGACAACTAAAAATAATTTTTCCATTTCTTATATTGCAAATTCTTATAAAAACAGTATTGAAAAAGCAATAGAACTTAATGCTCAAGTTATAATTATTCAACTTAAACATCCTGTATATAAAATTCATAATTTTTTCTACGATTTGGCAATGTCAAATATATATCCAATGGTTCTAATTTTTAATGTTATTTCAGAAAATCAAATTATATACTCTATTACAAGTCACAAGGACATTACTTATATTAATAAAATAAAGTCCTTTTTTACCCAGTCTTTAAGTGAAAAATACACTTGTCATTTTGACTATATTGGTGAAGAAAAAGATTCAAACTTGGTAATGAACTTCAGAATCAGCAAACTAGAAAAAACCGAATATTTAAAAGATATTTTACGCGGAGTAATTAAAAGTGAATTTTTATATTATAAAAAAAAAGTAAACTTAAATCTAAATTATTATGGTTACTATGTATATATTTGCAATCTTATGGAGATCGAATATTCAGACCACTATTTAAATAAAAATATTTATTACCTAACTGGAGAAGAATTTATTAAAGAATGTGAAGCTGTTCTTGATGAATACAGCGGTGGTGAAGTTTTTTATATTAATCCCTATATTCTGTGCATAATTATCAATGATTTCAATTGTACAAGTATTGCCAGTAAGCAGTATAAACTTTTTGAAATTACTAACAAATTGAATAGCGTAACAAATTCTAAAACTGCATTCAGATATATGAGCAGCTATATTAAAGATATTGAAAATATAAGAGATGCTTATGAATCTTTCCATTGTTTAAAAACATATAACTTCTTCTGTTCTGATGCTAAGTTACTTACTCAAAAATATATCAATTCAATAAAAAAAGAAATAGACTACACCTTAGTAGATAACACTATAAAAGAAATAAAAGAACTTATAAATTATGATATTTTCAATTTTAAATTAAATAAATTGATACATGAACTATTTTTAGATATTATAAAACCAAGTTTTGATTACAATCTTTATTATTATTGCCACACTTCATTGTCATCGGAATTAGTTGACAGGTACAGCACTCTATATAAAAAAATATTGCCAGAGAGTTCGCCTCACAAAAAAGTATTTTTTACCTCTATAGAGGATAAATGCAGTGAATTTATCGATTCTGTAAATCAACTTAGGTCTGAACTTTCCGATAAATATATGATAAAAAATTCTATAGTTATTCAAGTATTAAACTTTATACATATTCACTATATGGAGGATATCACTGTAAATCTTATTGCAGCCAGCTTAAATATTAGCAATTCATATTTAAGCCAGATATTTAAGAAGGAAATTGGCATAAGCATTATAAAATATATTATTAACTATAGAATAGAAAAAGCCAAAGAACTTTTTTCTTCAAGTGATGAACTAATTTACAACATTGCTGAAAAAGTTGGCTTTTCTGATGAAAAACACTTTTCAAAAACATTTAAAAAAATTACAGGTCTGACTCCTATGCAGTATAGAAAGAAAAATGGAAAAGCCAAATATATCTAAAAAATATAGCTTTCTTTAATGTCATTGACTTACTTCTCAATATAAAATTAAATTTTATTAAAAGTGTTGACCCTAACATTATGTCATAGTGTACTATATAATTAAGGGTTAAAAATACTAACAAAACTCATGCCGGCAGAGTATCAAACAGTATTAAAGCTCTAAAATTAAAGCTTGAGGTGAAGTTATGAGAACAGTAAAACAAGTTTCAGATTTAACAGGAATAAGTGTGCGTATGCTGCACCACTACGATAAAATTGGACTATTAAAACCAACTGAATTGACAGAAGCAGGTTATAGACTTTATGATGATGAAGCTCTCGAAACCCTGCAGCAGATTTTATTTTTTAAGGAACTTGATTTACCACTAAAGGAAATTAAAGAAATCATAACCAGTCCTCATTTTAATAAGATGGAAGCACTAAAAAATCATAAGAAATTAATTATTTTAAAACGAGATAGATTAAATGGTTTAATAGAGCTTATAAATAAAACCTTAAAAGGAGCTAATACAATGAGTTTTGAAGAATTTGATATGAGTGAATATTATAATGTACTAGAAGAATTTAAGAAGGAAAATATAGATAAAGTAATTAAGCACTTTGGAAGTATAGACAGATTTGATAAACTGCTTAAGAGAGATACTGAGAAAGAAGCAAAACTTGCTAAAATGGCTATAGAAGAATATGGAAGTATAAAAAAATACGCTGAAGCTGTAAAGAAAAATTTGAATAATTCTGTGGCAATAACTAAAGCAGAACAAATTGATAAATTTAAAAAAGATTGTTTTTATGAAAGAAATTCTGAACTAAAAGAGCTATATAAAAAGCTTACAGCTGATTTAAACAAAAATCCTGCATCAGATGAGATTCAAAAAATTGCTGGTGAAATAACTAACATTGCTAAAAGAGATTATGATGCTTTTAAAGATGAACTGGGGGATTATTATTGGCTTACTATTGTGCGACTTTATTCAACATTTCCTAAGGAGTTAGAAAAAGTTGATAAGGAAAATGGCGGAGTTGGTATGGCATGGATAGATGAAAGATATGGAGAAGGTGCAGCTAAATTTATTGGAAAAGCTTTAAAAACTTATTTAGGAAATTATGAGCCTAAAATAGAAACATTATATAAAAGACTTACAGCTGACTTAAGTAAAGATCCTTTATCAGATGAAATTGAAAAAATTATTTCTGAAATAGTAAATGAAACAGAAAAACAGCATGAAGCTTTAAAAGTAGAAGTAGGAGAAAATTACTGGAGCTATCAGGCAAATCAGTATTTGTCAGAGTCTATTTTAATAAAAGTAATGGATAAAAAATATGGAGATGGTGCATCTAAATTTATTGGAGAAGCCTTGAAGTTTTATGCTAAAAATAATAAGTAACCTCTCTCACAAAAGAGCGTATATACACTTGATTTACACAAGTCTATGTACGCTCCTATTTTTCCTAAGATTTTGATTTATTTTTGGAAATTACATCAAAAGCAACAGCTGCCAAAAGTACAATTCCTTTAATAGACATCTGCATATCACTTCCTACTCCAAGTATAGACATCCCATTATTGAGGACACCCATAACCAAAGCACCAATAATAGCACCCATAACTGTACCTACACCACCATATGCTGATGCACCACCTATGAAACAGGCTGCGATTGCATCTAGTTCAAAGTTTAAACCTGCCTGAGGAGATGCTGAGTTAATGCGGGATGCAAACATCATCCCTGCCACTGCAGATAAAACAGCCATGTTCACATATGCCAAGAAAAGCACCTTGTTTGTATTGATACCAGAAAGTTTTGCAGCCTTTTCGTTGCCACCCATTGCATAAAGGTAACGTCCAGGAACAGTGTTTGTTGTAAATATGGAGTAAACTAAAATAAGAAATCCTATAAAGAGCAAGGCAATTGGAATGCCTTTATAAGACGCAAGCCAGAAGAAAAACAAATTAATTACTGCTACTATACCCACAATTTGAGTTATAAAAAGTGGTAACGGACTAAGTGGAAAATCATTTCTTTGTTGTTTTGCTCTCTTTTTTAACTGTAGAACTATATATACAATAGATATAATGATACCTGCAAGAATAGCCGTAAAATTTAACTTTGTCCCAAATCCACCAAAAATATCTGGTATAAATCCAGAGCTAATATTTTGAAAACTCTGAGGAAATGGTGCAAGAGTTAATCCCTTGAGCATTGTAATGGTAAGCCCTCTAAAAAGAAGCATTCCTGCAAGAGTTACTATAAAGGATGGTATTCGTATATAGGCAATCCAAAAACCTTGCCATATTCCAATAATCACTGAAAGTAGAAGTGCAATTAATATAGCAAGTGCAACATTCATTTTCATAGTTATGATAAGTGTACCAGCTACAGCGCCAATTAAAGCACATAAAGATCCTACAGAAAGATCAATATTACCTCCTGTTAAAATAGCAATAGTCATACCGATTGCTAAAATGAATACATATCCATTTTGAAGTATTAAATTTGTTACATTCATAGGAACCAAAAGGACCCCACCTGTTGCAACTTGGAAAAAGGCCATTATTAGTACTAAAGCAATAATCATTGCATATTGTCTTATATTATTTTTGAACATTCTTTTAAATACTTCCATTATTTTACCTCCCTGTTATCTTGCTGGCATACTGCTTGTAGCTTACTATTTGTGCTCTTCATTATACATTTCATTATACTTTCTTGTGATGCATCCTCGCGGGAAAGCTCACCCACAATTTTGCCTTCATTCATTACATAAATTCGATCACACATCCCCAGTATTTCAGGAAGTTCTGAGGAAATAAACACAATGGACTTTCCTCTATCTGCCAGCTTATTAATGATTGTATAAATCTCAAACTTAGCTCCCACATCAATTCCGCGAGTAGGCTCATCTAATATTAATACTTCAGGATCTGCAAAAATCCATTTACTAAGCACTACCTTTTGCTGATTTCCACCAGATAGATTCCCCGCATTTTGAAAAACACTTGGAGATTTAATATTTAATTTTTTTTGGTACTCTTCAGCTACTTGAATTTCTTTATGGTCATCTACAAATTGTTTATTACTTATTTCTTTAAGATTGGCGAGAGATATGTTTCTCCGAATGTCCTGCATAAGAACAAGACCTGCTGTTTTACGATCTTCTGTAACATATGCAAGACCATTATCTATGGCCTCACGAACATTTTTAAGAACAAGTTCTTTGCCATCTTTTATAATTTTCCCGCTTATACGTTTGCCATAAGCTTTACCAAATATGCTCATGGCAAGCTCCGTCCTTCCAGATCCCATTAGACCCGAAAAACCTACGATTTCGCCTTTGTGAACCTTAAAACTTACATCATCAATAATCTTTTTATCTTCAATAAAAGGATCATATACAGTCCAATTTTTAACTTCAAATACAACCTCTCCAATTTTAGATTCTCGAATAGGAAATCGGTTTGTTAGTTCACGGCCTACCATGCCTTTAATGATTCTATCTTCACTTAAATCCTTGTCCATTTTATCTAAGGTCTCTATTGTTCCACCATCACGGATAATGGTAATAGAGTCTGCAATCTTTAAAATCTCACTTAGTTTATGAGAAATAAGAATAGAAGTAATCCCCTCTTTTTTTAATTCTAATAATAAGTTTAATAAATTGTTTGAATCCTGTTCATTCAATGCAGCAGTAGGTTCATCAAGAATCAAAAGTTTTACATTTTTTGCTAACGCTTTTGCAATTTCAACAAGCTGCTGCTTGCCAACACTGATATCTTTAATCAGTGTATTAGAATCGTCGTTTAGACCAACTTTTTGCATTAATTTCTTTGCATTTGCGTGAGTTTCATCCCAACTAATAAAATTATGCTTTGCTTGCTCATTTCCAAGAAATATATTTTCTGCTATTGAAAGATAGGGGATTAGAGCTAATTCTTGGTGAATGATGCCGATTCCCGTTTTTTCACTATCTTTTATTTCCTTAAACATACATTCCTTACCTTCATATATGATCTCACCACTATAAGTACCATATGGATATATTCCGCTGAGTACATTCATAAGAGTTGATTTTCCAGCTCCGTTTTCACCAATTAGAGCATGAATTTCTCCAGGCTTAACTTTAAGATTTACATTATCAAGGGCTTTTACACCAGGAAAAAGCTTTGTAATATTTCTCATTTCAAGTATAAATTCATCCATACCTACATCTCCTAACATTATTCTGATATCTGAAAGCCGAATACCTAATGAAAGGTCTTCGGCTTTAAAAATACAACTGTGTTTAATTTCTACTTCAAATCAGACTCTTTATAATATCCACTGTCTATAAGGATTTTCTTGTAGTTGTCTTTGTCTGCGTAAATAGGATCACAAAGGAATGATGGTACAACTTTCGAACCATTGTTATATGTTTTTGTGTCATTTACCTCAGCTTGTTTACCTTGAACTATTGCATCCACCATTTCAACAACTTTATTTGCAAGTGTTCTTGTATCCTTGAAAATAGACATTGACTGTTGATCATGGATCATTGCAAGTACATTTGGTTTGTCACAGTCTTGACCAGTTAAAACTGGGTATGGCTTAGCCGCACTACCGTAACCAGCATTTTTAAGAGCAGCAACAATACCGATTGCCAAACTATCGTTTGGAGAAAGAACAACATCAAGCTTTGTTCCTTTTGAATAAGTTGATGTGATTAGATTGTCCATTCTTGCTTGTGCTTTTGCTGAATCCCAACCTTGAATAGCGATAGTTGTAAAATCTTTTTGTTTACTGCCTACAACAAGTTTGCCATTGTCAATGTATGGTTGTAGCACGCTCATAGCACCTTTATAGAAAAAGGTTGCATTGTTATCATCTGGTGAACCACCAAACAATTCAATATTGAAAGGACCTTTTCCCTCCTTAAGTCCAAGTTTTTTTTCAATATATTGACCTTGAATTACGCCTACTTTAAAGTTATCAAAGGTTGCATAATAATCTACGTTTGGACTTTTCATAATTAATCTATCATAAGCGATAACTTTGATTCCATTATCTGATGCTTTTTTTAGAACATCTGTAAGAGCGGCACCATCAATGGATGCAATAACAAGAACTTTACATTTTTTTGTAATCATGTTTTCAATAGATTGCACTTGGGCATTTACATCATTGTTTGCATATTGCAAATCAACCTTGTACTTCTTAGCTTCAAGCTGTTTCTTCATGTTTTCACCATCTTGGTTCCAACGCTGAAGAGATTGAGTTGGCATAGCAACACCGATGAGACTTGTTTTTCCACCATCATCTGCTGATGAAGTCGTTGCCGCAGGTTTACTACCGCATGCTGATAAACTAAGAGCAAGCACTCCTGCTAGCATTGTAGAAAGTAATTTTTTCATTTTAGTCCCCCCTATATACAAATATTTGGTATATTTTAATAGTACAACATGTGTACGTTTACCTGAATGTAATTATTTGCCTAGTGATAATCAAATATTGCGCAATTTTTATGCAAAAAAAACCTAGGGCAGCGCAAAAAAATACTACCCTAGGTTTTATTCCATGACTTGACTACCCGCTCTAATACTCCATCTGATGCCAAGAACTCTGTTTATTGTGTTTAAACTCTGTTGGACTTACCCCTGAATATTTCTTAAATACTTTACTGAAATAATTAGGTTCGCTGTATCCTACTGAATAACATACATCCTTAATGGCCATAGAAGTAGTCATTAGAAAATCCTTTGCTTTATTGATTCTGACTATGTTTATATAGTCAGAAAAATTAAAACCAAGTATTTCCTTGAAGGTTCTACTAAAATAATAAGGACTTAAATTAAACTTTGCTGCTGTTTTTTCAAGATCTATTTCCTCTTGAATATTATCTATAATATATTGCTCTACAGCCTTAAAAAGAGCAACTTTTTCCCTGTCAATATTTTGAGACTTTCCAGTAGTATTTATATCACCAAAATAATGAATGCCCTTATCCTCTGATTTATGTTCTAAAGCGCTGCAGGCTTCTTCATAGGATTTATGAAGAAGCTCAAAACCACCATAACACATTCCAATGCCAATGTGCAGAAATATACCAAAGATTTTCTTTACTTCCCGTCTTATGTCAACTGCAAGCACAACTGCATTCTGTTTTACTTCCGCTTTTGTTTCTATATTCATTTCTTCTTCCAAGTTTTTTAATTGAATAAAATAAACTAGCTTATCTGTAAAGAGATAACTTCCAATTGCTTTGTATCTATGATTAATATATTCTTTTACATACTCTCCAATTTGAAATTTAAAGTTTTCATCTTTAGGAGCTTCTTTTAACTCAGCCACAATGGAATATCCATTTTTAAAATCTAAACCAAGATAGCCCTTATAAGTTTGGTAATCGGTTAAATAAAGGGTATCATTAATAATAGAATAGCTTAATTCATTTTCCAAAATAGGCAGGAGAGTATAAAGTTTTTCCTGATTTTCAATTTCCCGTCTTCGTTTCTCTTTCTCACCGTTAACAAAATTTACTGCTTCCTTTATCTTTTCTATAATTTCTGTCTTGCTGAAGGGCTTTAAAATGTACTGCTTCACATTATTTTTAACGGCCTCCACTGCAAAATCAAAATAATCATAAGCTGTGAGAATGATAAAATAGGTATTTGGAAGAAACTTATTAATTTCTTGTACCGCTTTAAGTCCATTGATACCAGGCATTTTTATATCTGTAATAATGATGTCCGGTCGTATCCTTTCTGCTATTTCTATTGCTTCTCTTCCATTTTTAGCTTCACTTATTTCAAGGTGATCCGCAAATGCAGCAGTAAGCATACTAATTATTGAATCTCTATCATACTTTTCATCATCAGCTATAAGCAATTTTAACATATATCTTTCAGCTCCTTTATAGGTATTTTCAAATAAACCTTTGTACCAAAGTCTTTTTTACTCTCTATTCTAAAAATGTTTTTTTGTCCATAAATTAATTCAAGCCTTTGAACTACACTTCTTATGCCCATTCCTGTTGTATGTCCAGTATGCTCAAGTTCAACATCTCCTGAAATAATTTTATTTAAGGTTTCCTCATCAATACCACAACCTGTATCCTCTATAAGCACCGTACATACATTTCCTTGCTCCAAAATATCAATATTTATAACACCACCCTCTTCTTTAGGCTCTATACCATGTATAAATGCATTTTCCACAAAGGGCTGAAGCGTCATTCCAGGAACTAGTACTTTTGATAAATCTCCTCTTACACGGAGATTAAATTTAACCCTATCCTCAAATCTTAATTGTTGAATAAACATATATTGCTTAACCACAGTAACCTCTTCTTCCATTGAGGCATTTCTGTCCATCATTCGGAGGCTGTACCTAAGTATTCCCGAAACCGATGTAATAAGACTTTCTGTTTGCAGAGCATTTTCTCTTATTGCAGTCTGGTTAATACAATTTAAAGTGTTAAATAGGAAGTGGGGATTAATTTGAGATTGTAAAACTTTTAGCTTGGATTGTTTAAGAGCATTTTGATATTTTAATAAATTCATCTCTTCATTTCTAAGCTTCATTTCCAGTTCCGCTTTTTCCTCTATGAAGTTTATATGTTTTTTTATATCATGAATCATCGTACTGAAAGCCTCGGATAATATATCTAGCTCATAAATGAAAGTTTTTTTTCCTTCATAAAATGAAAAATCACCATAGGATACTTTTTTAGAAGCCTCTACCAATTCACGAAGTTTTTCCAATATATTTTTAAGAAAGAATAGAGTATAGAGTATACTTATTATCAAAGCAGTTATTATGTAGAATAGTAATACTTTATATATGGCCTTTTCCTTTTCTTTAAGCTTATTATAAACTTCATTATTATAACTTAGGTAGCTTTCACTGAGCTGTGTTAGGAATGTGTTACTATAAGAGAAAATTTCTTTGGTGAAAATATAATGGTCATAATATATATCGATTCCACCTTGTTTCGAAGATATTTCAATAGCAGCATCTCCAGAGGTTTTATAACTTCTTAAAGAATTTTGCAGGTCCCTTAAAATATATTTGCTGTGAAGGTCAGACTTTCCCTCAAGTAAGATTAGATTATTCATAGCTTTATCATAGCTTGTCTCATACTTTTCTTTACTTTCTTTAGAACTTTCAATCATGTATTTATTAAAATTAGTAAAGGAATCATTGAGGGAGTTTTTAACTTCCTTTGTTACACTCATTTTATTTAGCATACTATCATATGAATAGGTTATTTGTTTGCTTATAATGAAGGATATAATACTATTAGTAGCTATAGGTATAATTGTAATAAGGACAAATATTATAAACTTTCTTCTTAAACTACTGGTTTTCACTATCATACTCTCCTCGTGTTTTTTTTAACTCATCAATGTTATCTTTAGTAACTACAATAACATCTGTAAGAAATATACCTTTAGTATCCTTACCTTCCATAATATCCATTATTATATTTACTGCCTTATATCCCATACCATAGGGGTCTTGTACGATTGTAGACGTAATGGTTCCATTTTTTATATAATCAAGGGTTTCAGGCAAATCATCAAAACAAATAATCTTGACTTTTTCTGCAGCTCCCATACTGATTAATGCTTTAGCTGCACCTTGTCCATCTAGTGCTGAAGCACAAAATATAGCTTTAATATTCTTGTTATTTATCAATATTTTTTTAGTTGCAAGCTCTGCTTCTAGCAGATATGAATCTGAGGACTCAATCTCTGATATGTTAAGTTTTGAATTACTCTTTATATACTCAGTGAAGCCCTTTACTCTTTCAATTTGATTCTTAACATTTTTTCCACCCATAATAATTCCTACATTACCATAGAGACCAACTTGATGAATCATTTCCTTAGCACCAACTCTACCTGCGGTGACATTATCAGTACCTACATAAGCTAAACGTTTACTATTTTCTGCATCAGAATCTACTGTTACAATGGGGATTCCACCTGCTAATACTTTGTCGATAACAGGTTTATACATCGCTTCATCCTGAACATACGTAATAATCCCACTGACTTTAGCAGCATAAGCCATATTTATAAATTTTATGCCTTCGCCTACACTTGCAGTATCTGGTCCTTGAAAATCAATCACAGCATTTCTTTGTTTCGCTGCCTTTTCTGCACCTAATTTTATATATTTCCAATAAGGATTTGAGTACACATGGCTAATTAGTGTTATTTTAGGTTTGATTTTCTCATCAATAATAGTTGGCTCTCTAAGAGCAGTTAGAAGCATCCCGTTCATTATTATAAAGTATAAAATAAACAATGTGTATTTTACAAACATTGGAAATTTCTTCATTTATTTTCACCTCATATGTTAAATTATAACATATCTTACTTTATGTGTAGTGTGAATATTCACAAAAAATGATTTAGTACGAAAATTTTATACTTAGTAAAATATGATTGTATGTATTATCGTGCTTATATAACCAATATTGCTAACAACACAGTTCAAGTAATTAATACTGTTATTACAAATATTACTGTTGATACTTAGCCTATCGCATTTAATTTTACCTTTTCCCTCCACAAAGACATTTTTCTTTATTTTTATACATAAAAGTTATATAATTACCTTATAAATCCATTAAAAAGGAGGTTATTATGAAAAAACTGAAATTCATTATTACAACGTTTACATTAATCATTTTTACAATAAGTTGCACTATTATTTTTAACAACCCTGTTATTGCAAAAGAAACAGTATACGAAGCAACTACTCAACTACAAATGGAAGATATTATATTCAATGCAATTACAAATAGGGAAACATCCCTAAAAATCGAATTTACTGGAGATACAAGCAACATCATGAATCTAGTAAGGGAATCAAGAGACAATGCTACTAAGAGAGACCCTTATGAAGAAGGATGTATTGCTTTAATATCAGGATTTGGTATAAGTAAATTTGCTGATCATGCTGATATTTCCTTTAATTTGTTTCAATATTATACAACGAAAGAACAAGAAGATTTTGTTAATACAGAAGTAAAAAGAATAGTCAATCAAATTACCAATATCAGTATGAATGAAGATGAAAAGGAAAAAGCAATCTATGAATATATTATATCAAATGTTAATTATGACAATACCTTAGCTGGATATACAGCCTACTCTGCATTACATGATAAAGTTACTGTATGTAATGGTTATGCTCAACTCGTTTATAAAATGATGGAACAAGCTGGATTGGATACAAAGATTATAAAAGGCTCCATTGGAAGTAGTGAAAATTCAATTAATCATGAATGGAACATGGTAAACATTAAAGGAAACTGGTATCATTTAGATGCTACCTTGGATAAATCAAACACAAAGGATTCAAAGGTGATTAGTACTAAATACTACAATGTCAATGATGACTTCATTTCTAATACACATACTTATGATAAAACTAAATACCCAACAGCTAGCAAAGCCTATGTTTTTACACCTAGTATACAACCACCAGTTGAACATGGTAGTGATCCTAATACTGGGGGAAGTTCAGGTAATGCAGGAAATAACACTCCATCTAATCCGCCTACTAAGCCAGAACTACCACAGATTGATCCTAATACTGGTGGAAACTCTGGCAATATCAGTACCGGTGGTAATAATACCCAGCCAAAACCAAATACTAAACCAGAATTACCAACAGATGTAAGAGAAATTAAAACATTTATGAATGACCCTCAACCTTCAAATAAAATATGGGAAGTTTCTTTTACCGAAAACATTAATTTAAGTAATATAAATAATTCCAATATTTTTGTTGTAGATAGTAATGGTAATGCAGTGGAAGGTATTAGCTTTGGAAAAGGACATGGCGATAATAAGCTCTTGATTTATCCTCCAAAGTTAGGCTATGTAAATGGACAAAGATATTATCTCTATATAATAAAGAATCTAACTTCTCTAAAAGGCAAAAAACTAAAAACTAATATTAAAATTTCATTTACTATAAAATAAAGACAGGCACTATAACAATATTTTACACAATACACTTATATAACATTATGTAACTTAAGGAGGTATCAAAAGATTGAAAAATGTATTTAAATCATGGGTTAAAATATGTATAAGTACATTTATTGTGATTACTATGAACTATACTACTTCTATTGCAGCACCTGCATGTCCAGATCCTTTTCCAATAACTCAACCTAATGGACAAGCTTTTGAAGCTAAAAACAATGGTGATGAGCATCGAAATTGGACAACCACTGCAGAAGATAATCAAGTTATTATGCAGGATACTGATGGTTATTGGAAATATGCAGAAGTTTCCTTTGGAGAGTTAAAACCGTCAGATGCAAAGGTAGGTATTGATAGTGCACCAACTGAATCCTTAAAAGGTGATGAATGGGTAGAACAAATAAGTCAATATAAGGAAGATGCTGCTACACCTAAGACATACTATGCTCAGGATATAGCTCCTCAAATGTCAATTGCTCCAAGCCCAACAGGAGGTCCACAAAAAATTTTAGTTTTATTAGTAAGCTTTACAGATAAAACCATTCAATATTCTGAAAGTGCTTGGAACAATGAGTTTTTTGGGGATACTGGAAAAACGGTGAAAAATTTTTATAAAGAAAATTCTTTTAACAATTTTTATTTTTCTCCTGCAAATGAATCTTACGGTACTGCCAATGATGGAATAATAAAAGTAACTTTAAATTACCCTCATCCTAATCCAGGAAGTTCTACTGGAGATGCCAATAGAAGAATTGTAAGAGATGCACTTATTGCAGCTGATCCCTATGTAAATTTTGCTAGCTTTGATACTAATGGAAATGGATATATTGAATCAAATGAATTACATATTGTAACTATTGTTGCAGGTTATGAAAGAAGCTGTGGAGCAATAGCACCAAATGTTTGGGGACATAGATGGAGTCTTTTTGGAACTGTACCAGCTCCTATATTAGATGGTAAGTATATTGGTGCTTCAGGACACGGAGGATATACTCAACAAGGTGAAATTCACGCTATAGGTGGAGATCATATGGCAGTCATTGGAATACTTTGTCATGAACTTGCTCATGATTTAGGTGCTACAGATTTATATGATACTGTATCAGGTTATAATGTAGTTGGTGCTAGTAGTTTAATGGATTGTGGTAGCTGGGGAGGTGGATATGGAGATTATAGTGGATCTATTCCAACTCATTTAGATCCATGGCATAAGAGTTTTTTAGGTTTTGTAACGCCAACTATAGTATCTAGTGGAATTCAAACATTAAAATCTGCTACTACAGGACAATACAATGTTATAAAAATCATAACATCAAATCCTGATGAATATTTTCTAGCTGAAAATCGTAACCCAAGTAGTTTTGATTTTGGATTACATTATGAGGGAATCACAGATGGTGGTATTGCTATTTGGCATATCGAAGAAGGAATTATCAACACATACATTTTCTCAGATACCGTAAATAATTCTGGACACAATCCAGGAGTTTACCTTGAAAAAGCGGCATCTTTATCAGAGCCTTATTATAGGCAAGGAGGTCTTAAAGATACTTTTGATGATACAACTACGCCAAATAGCAAGCTTTATAGTGGCGCTAATTCCACTGTATCTCTCAAAGTTCTAGATCCAACAGCTACTTCAATGAGAGTGCAAATTGGTAGTGTACCTATTGCCGAGCTTCAATTCAATCCAGCCACATATGCTGTGAATGAAAATGCTGCAAGTATAGCTTTAACAGTTACTAGAACAGGTGATACTTCTGGACCATTAACTGTGGATTATGCTACTAGTAATGTAACAGCAACTGCAGGCAGTGACTACACTGCGACAAGTGGAACTTTAGCCTTTGCAGCTGGAGAAACAAGTAAGACAATTACAGTACCAATTTTAGATGATGCGGTTTATGAGGGAAATGAGACTTTTAAAATTTCGCTGAGTAATCCATCTACTGGCATAATAGCAGTTAATTCAGCCACTGTAACTATAACGGATGATGAAAATCCACCTGCACAAGTAGGTTTTAATCCTGTTAGCTATTCAGTTGCAGAAAATGACGGCACTGCAAATATTACTGTTGTAAGATCAGGCGATACTACAAGTGCGGTAAGTGTAGATTATGCAACAAATGACAATACAGCATTAACAGGAAGTGACTATACTGCAGTAAGTGGAACATTATCCTTTGCAAGCGGCGAAACCTCAAAAACTATAAATATTCCAATACTTGATGATACTACACATGAATCCAGTGAAAGCTTTAAAGTATCACTTAGTAATCCAACAGGTGGAGGAGTGCTTACGAATACAACGGCAACTGTAAATATAACAGATAATGATTTAGCTCCTGTTATTTCCTTTAATCCAACTACTTACTCAGTAAATGAAAGTATTGGAAATGCTACTGTAACTGTTACAAGAACTGCAAACACCAGTGATACTATAACAGTAGATTATGCTACAGCCAATGGAACAGCCTTAAGTGGATCAGATTATACCTCTACAAGTGGAACCATTACCTTTGCACCAGGTGAAACATCAAAAGCAATAGATATTCCAATTTTAGATGATTCAGATCCAGAAGCTGCTGAAAACTTTAAGGTTATACTTAGTAATGCTTCTGGAGGAGCACAAATAAGCAATAACACAGCTGCAGTTACAATTAATTTAAATGATGGATATGTTGTACCGGTTAATGTTAAGTATCTAGAAGTTGATCCAACCGTTATTATTCCAGATACTATACCTATAGGTAATTCTCAACCAATTACAATTCTGGCTGTATTAGAAGATAACAGCACAGCAGATGTTACAAGTTTAATCCAATGGACTATAGGTAGTCCTGGTGTTATAGATATTAATAATGGTACAATTACAAGCTTATCTCCAGGACTTACAAAAGTTACAGCAACATACTTAGGAAAAAGCTGTTATTTCTATATTGCAGTAGAATAGTTTAATTAAAGCAGCTTGTAATTTTGAATTTTAAGTTAGGTGGTGATTATATTAAGTGATTATTCGTTATAATTCAGCTGCTAATAAAGCAATTAATAATAAAAAGAAAAATACTAATGCCTTAGAGAAACTTTCAGAAAAGCTTGCATCAGGTCTTAGGATTAATAGAGCAGCAGATGATGCTGCAGGATTAAGTATTTCTCAAAAAATGGAAGCTCAAGTTAGAGGTTTAAATTCAGCTACTGATAATGGGTCTAATTCAATTTCTTTAATTCAAACTGCTGAAGGTGCTATGAATAGTATGCATAGTATTCTTCAAAGGGTAAGAGAGTTAAGTATACAGGCTGCAAATGGTACTTTAGTACAATCCGATAGAGAAAATATTGGAGATGAAATGTCCGAATTAGGGCATCAGTTAGATAATATAGTGGATAATACCGAATTTAATACTAAAAAGTTGTTTATAGGTGTTAACGAAACTTTAAACTTTCAAATAGGTGCTAATGAAGGGCAAATAATAAACTTGACAATTGATAAGAGTAAGCTGCCAACTTCATTCTTTCTCTTTAGTGGAGCCAGACAGTACAATGTTGCTGGTGAACCTTGTGCTGATCTATCATTACAAAACAACGCTACTACTATATTAAAAAATACTGATAAATACATTGGACTTGTTTCACAACAAAGATCTAATCTTGGGGCTATACAAAATAAACTTGAACATTCAATCTCATATACACAAATGGCAAGCGAAAATTTAACTCAAGCAAACTCAAGAATTGGCGATGAAGATATGACATCAGGTATGATGGAGTATGTTAAAACACAAATTTTAGATCAAGCTACTATGTCATTACTTAAACAAGCAAATTCACAGCCAGAAATGGTGCTAATGCTTTTGAAATAGGTAATCTAAAATCAAATTAATTTAGGCGTAGGTTAAAGAACTTCTTAAACCTGCGCCCCTTTTTTATATTCTCCTTTTCAGCAATATTTTTTGGTAAAAAGTTATACCAAGATGTATTATTTCTCATATTTCGCTGAATGCTAGCAAAACAAATTGTTAACAATTTGTTTGCGCTCCCAGGAATAATTATGAGCACAGCAAATTTGTTAAATTGTGGTCACCTAATTACAAACTAAATTTGACACAAAACTTTTAACAAGCTGTAACACTTTTGTAATACAAAAGATTTATTATATATACATACCAAGAAACAAACTGTGAAATAAAAAAATCGAAAACATAGAAAAAGGAGTGTATTAAAATGAATAGAAAAAAATTAATGAGTAAAATAATAACTGCAGTAATAGCTGGTGGTGTACTAATTTCAACTGGAACTGCTGTCTTTGCTGCAAATAGTACTAGAAATTCCTCAAATACCAACACTACTAAGCAGGAAGCTAGAATGAATAAAGGAAACAAATCAGACATGATGAAATCAGAACTTGATAAGTTAGTTGTTGCTGGAACTATTACTCAAGCTCAAGAAACTACTATATTAAATAAAACTAGTCAGGAAGAGACAAATAGACAAGCTGAAATGGATAAGGTTAAAAATATGACTGAAGCTGAGCATCAAGCTTACTTTGAAAGCAAAAAAACTTCAGCAAAAACTGATTTTTTAGCCTCTCTTGTAACTGATGGTACTTTAACTCAAGTTCAAGCTGATGCTATAAAGAATGCACTTTCTCAAGGTCATGATGGCAAAGAAGGCAAAAGAGGCGACGGTATGTCTGCTGACAAAATGAAAACTCAACTTGACACTCTAGTTACTGCTGGAACTATCACTCAGGATGAAGAAACTAAAATACTAAACTATTTTACTGAAAAGCAAACTGAAAGACAAGCTGAAATGGATAAAGTTAAAAATATGACTGAAACTGAACGTCAAGCTTACTTTGAAAGCAAAAAGACTACAGCTAAAACTGATATGTTTAGTGAACTTGTAACTGCTGGAATTATATCTCAAAATAAGGCTGATGCTATTAAAGCTGTAATGCCTGCTCCAAAAACTCATGATGCAGCTCAATCCACAACAACAACTAATCAATAAGAAATGATAAAAACCACCAAACTGGTGGTTTTTATTAAGGAATGAATCTAAATATAATAAAGAATAAAGCCAACCATGTTATTTTATAATATACTTGAATTTACTTCATAACTTTTTTATTGGACAAATCAAGGACTTACTTAGTACAAGAGTAAGTCCTTTTTCCTAGGCTTATATTAAAAATATAGATTTATTAATATTATATTGAATTCTAAATTCTTCAATATTCCAGGAAAAAATTAAGTGATGGTCGCCATAAGTATATTGACAAAATAATATCTTAAGTATAATATAAAAATGAATTAATGAATAATTTTATTTTTTATTCATATAATGGCAATAGTATTGAAACAAATAGTCCATATATAAACAGGAGATGATAAATTGCCAAAGGTATATTCAGAAGAAAAGAGAAAAGAAATAAGAGAACAACTTATGACTACAGGTTTGGAACTAATCAAATATAATGGAATAAGAAAAATGAGCATTGCAGAACTTACAAAGAGTGTAGGAATTGCACAAGGTACATTTTACAATTTTTTTAACTCTAAAGAAATGCTTGTATATGAACTAGCTACTACTTATCATGAAAAATTAAATCAAAAGGCAGAAGAAATTATTCAATCAAAAGGATTTTTAGATCGAGAGGATCTGCGAAAATTATACTATAATATGCTTTTAAAGGATGAAGACAATGTATACCGATTCTTAAAAAATGATGACATACAAGCATTAATTACGAGACTTCCCAAAGATCATTTACATAAAATCTCAGATGTAAAAGGGGAAATGGAGAAAAATTTACGTTATGTGAATAGTAAAAAAGAAAATTGTGATTTAAACTTGGTTATTAATTGGATTCAAGTTATGAATCTCACAGTAGAAAATAAAGATATTTTAGAAGAATCAGGGATTGAAAAAATTATTAGCAAAATGATAGAAAATATGTTGGATGAAATATTTTAAAATGAATCCAGAAAGGAAACAAAATAAATGAAATTTTATGAATATGGAGATAAAAATTCACCACATATAATGCTAATTCATGGTGCTGGATGGTCATATTGGCTTTATTTACTCGAAGCTAGATTATTACAAGATAAGTACCATGTAATATTACCTGTTCTAGATGGACATGGTGAAGAACGAAATGTCCCTTATACTTCTACTGAAAAAATTGCAGATCAATTAATTGAATATATTGATAATAATTGTGCTGGCAAACTTTTTGCAATCAGTGGAGTTTCTCTTGGAGGACAAATTACAATAGAACTTTTATCAAGAAGAAAAAACATCACACAAAAAGCAATTGTTGAAAGTGGGCTTTGTATACCCCAACCATTTCTTTTAAAATACAGTATATTTATATATAAACTGTTTGGTAAATTGATATTTTCAAAATTCTTCAACAAATTTTCACTGAAGATGCTTCCTAGGCGAATGCATTTACCAAAAGAAATTGAAGAGTTGTATATTAGAGATGTGACATGTTTAAAGTCTGAAACTCTAAACCAAATTTTTCAAACTTATTATCAATATAAAATAAAAGAAAGCTTAAAAGACAGTGAAGCTGATACTATTTATTGGTATGGAAGTAAAGAACTGAACTGCATCAAGCAATCTGGCCAATTATTTCAATCTTATATGAAAAATTGCCAATTGATTGAATTAAAAAACTATTATCATTCAGAAATAAGTGCCTATCATCCAGAAGAATGGGTTAAAAGAGCAGAGAAATTTTTCATGCAATAACTGGCATCATAAAAGAAACATCAAACAATTACTTGTTCTTCATTGGAAAATCAGATATAGGGCTTCTTGAACTGTTCTTGGGTGTTCTAAGCCTTACCCATACACTTGAGCCAGCTCATTCCTCTCAACTCTTATGATGCGTGAGATGATCTATCGTTTAATCTCGAGCAAATATGGACACCTATTTCTTCAGCAAGCTCTCTATGACCAAGCAGCCTGATGATATATGAAAAGTAATCGGGTGGATAAAGAAAATTTATATTCTGCTACCTTATGCTTTTTATATTTCATAGAGCTTAAAGCGTAATATTTAATCCTGTCACTACACTTAAATTAACACCTAAATAAAGTGTCAATGTAATACTAGAGGTTAAACTCCTTAGTATTACATATCAGCTCTTTCTGGAGTTTAAATTTAGAAATACATTTAAATGATACTCTTTGTAAATAAAACCATTAAGTTTCAGTATAAAAAACTATAATATCTTTCTACTGGACTTTATATTTGCCATTCCACTATTTTAAAAATTTATTAAATTGTTCTTTGTCTTCTTCAGATAACGTATCGGATAAAACATTACGTTCCATCCTATATTTTTTACTATATTCTTCCATCATTCTTTTATTAGCCCACTTTATCTCTTCCATTAACTCCATAGCAGAGAATAACGCTGCTCCATTTCCTCTAATGATTATCTGTTCTAAGTTATCTGAAGTGGCAACTGTTATACTGTAATTTCCATGGTTCTGATGAACAAATTTTTCAATATATTGATCTGCAGTTTCCGCTTCTTTTGTATAAACAACATGAATGTTATTATAATCACATATTTCCACTCGGTGCCCCTCAACACGGTAAGCATCAAAAACTACGATAATTTTATTTTTTTTAATACCTTGATAATTACATAAAATATCTAGTAATTTTGTCCTGGCTGCATCAATATTATCCTTTGCAATTTCACTTAGTTCCTTCCAAGCGAAAACAATATTATAGCCATCCACCAATAGATAGCTTTCCTTTGCTATATTATTTACACTGCTATAAGTATCAGTTTTATAATGGCTCTCCAGAGCAGTTCTTCTTTTTTTCCAAATAGATTTTTTACCTTGATTGGCATAAAAGGTTCTACTTATGATCTCATCAATTTCATCTAAGCCTATAGTTTGTTCCTGTGCTGGGGATGATTTTTTTGTTATTTGTGAACTAATGCTTTTTTCTTTCTGCAAATAGCTTTCTAAATGCATATGATTTTTAACCTCATCCCAATTCACTAAAAAACCAGTACCATTAGCACAAAAAACTGAACCTGTAGGATTGGCTGTATCTCTTTCTGGATCATATCCAATACTTTTTATAATTTCATCTGAATTATGGCAAGGCGCATATCCATTTAAACTGTAAAATAATCTTCCCTTGCCTTTGGTATAGCTAATCACATCTCTTTGGTAGTTTCTCATGGTAACCACAGGAGCGCTTCCCACAACTGTTGCTATATCTCCATTTACCCCAGTTATTTCGCAAGTCCCATGCATTTTTTCAATATCAGTCATGGCTCTTCCCACCATTTTTTCCGGCAGTTCTAATTGAAATTCATAATATGGTTCTAGCAATATAGCATTTGCCTGCATAAGCCCCTGTCTCACTGCACGATAAGTGGCTTCTCTAAAATCACCACCCTCAGTATGCTTTTTATGGGCCCTTCCTGCAACTAATGTTATTTTCATATCTGTTATCATTGAGCCAGTTAAAACACCTTTATGAGCCTTTTCTTCTAAATGAGTCAGTATCAATCTCTGCCAGTTCTTTTCCAAACAATCTTCACTACAGTTTGTAAAAAACTGTAAGCCACTGCCAAGTTCCCCAGGCTCCATCAATAGATGTACCTCAGCATAATGCCTTAGAGGCTCAAAATGACCAACACCTTCTACAGTATTCAAAATTGTTTCTTTATAAAGTATAGTTCCAGAATCGAAGGTTACATCAATATCAAAACGATCTTTTATAATGCTTTGTAAAATTTCAATTTGTACTTCTCCCATTATTTGAACCTGAATTTCTTGCAAATTTTCCTCCCAAATAATATGAAGTTCAGGTTCCTCCTCCTCTATTTCACGCAGCTTTGGAAGCAAGATTCTTGGATCACAGTCCTCTTTCAATATAACCTGGTATGACAATACCGGCTCAAGCAGTGGTTTAGAAGATGCACTTTCGGCGCCAAGACCTTCACCTGGATAAGTTTTTGTAAGTCCAGTAACCACACATATTGCTCCAGCCTCCGCTTCACTTACAAGTTCAAATTTCTGACCTGAGTAAATTCGAATTTGATTTATTTTCTCTTCCCAAATATTATATATACTATTTTCCATGTCTGTAGATTTATTGTTTAAAGCTGTCTTAACCTTTAGGCTTCCTCCAGTTATCTTCATAAAGGTTAGACGATTTCCTTGATCATCTCTAGAAATTTTAAATACTTTTGCACCAAACTCCTCTGGATAGGAAGGTCTTTCAGAATACTTTACTATCCCATTAATAAATTCTTCTACACCTTCTAATTTAAGTGCGGACCCAAAATAACATGGAAAAACCTTACGACTCTTTATTAGTTCAGAAATCATAGCGCTTTTAATTTCACCTGTTTCTATAAAATTCTCCATAACCTTTTCGTCACACATTGCAATTTGATCATAAAAAATCTCCATATCATTTTCTTGAAACTCTATACACCCATCATTTAATCTATCTTGTAGCTCTTTCATAAGCTTTTCTTTATCAGTGCCTATTTGATCCATTTTATTAATGAATATAAACACTGGAACTTTATATATAGACAGTAAACGCCATAAGGTTTGGGTATGACCCTGTATTCCATCAGCACCACTTACGACTAATATTGCATAATCCAATACTTGAAGTGTTCTTTCCATCTCTGCTGAAAAATCCACATGCCCTGGAGTATCAAGCAAAGTAATTTGTGCTTCATCCACCTGAAATATGGCTTGCTTTGAGAATATGGTTATTCCTCTTTCTTTCTCAAGCTTATAGGTATCTAGATAAGCATCTTTATTGTCTACTCTTCCTAGCTTTCGAATTTTTCCACTTAAATATAGCATACTTTCTGATAATGTTGTTTTTCCCGCATCTACATGTGCTAATATTCCTACTACTATTTTTTTCATGATCTATTCCAATTCCTTTACTTTGGTATCAACTTATATCTATATTATATCTTGTTTAACAGCAAATGTCTTGGGTAGACAAATAAGTTGATA
This sequence comes from Clostridium sp. JS66, assembly GCF_033561535.1. Classification (NCBI taxonomy): domain Bacteria; kingdom Bacillati; phylum Bacillota; class Clostridia; order Eubacteriales; family Clostridiaceae; genus Clostridium; species Clostridium sp. JS66. Next base: position 4,354,570 of record NZ_CP131467.1, read on the forward strand.
ATTTAATAAAAACTTTCAATGCCACCATCATCTGGAGAAATGATTTCTGATAGCTTGTGGAAGTTGCTGAATAATAGTGTTACTTATAGAAAAAATCTCAAAAAAATAGTAGCCCCGTGTGCAAATGGATAGCTACTATTTTTTAAGTATTAAGTTTATGGTACGACTAAGGCCACTACTTTTTCTTTTAAAGCTAGTCATATGAAGTCTTATCTTGAAATTATTTCTATACCATTTTCGGTTACAAGAACAGTATGTTCCCATTGTGCTGAAAGAGAACCATCAGCGGTCAATACAGTCCATCCATCATTTTTATCTATAAATATTTCATGACTTCCAGCATTTATCATTGGTTCAATTGTAAATACCATTCCAGGCGCTAAAACCATACCTCTTCCTCTTATTCCAAAATGAAAAACAAATGGTTCTTCATGAATATCTAACCCAACTCCATGTCCTCCAAATTCTCTAACTACTGAATACCCATTACTTTCCGCATGTTCCTGAATTGCCGCTCCAATATCTCCTAAAAATCCCCAGGGTTTAACTGCTTCCAATCCTTTATTTAGACATTCTTTAGATACTTGAACCAACTTCTTAGCTTCTTCCTTTACTTCACCAATCATAAACATTCTTGATGCATCTGAATAATATCCGTTAAGTATGGTTGTTGCATCTACATTTACAATATCACCACTTTTAAGAATAACATCGTTACTTGGTATTCCATGACATACCTCATTATTTATTGATACGCAAATACTTTTAGGAAAGCCCTCATAATTAAGATCAGCAGGTATTCCACCCTTTGATTTTGTATAATCATATGCTAATTTATCTATTTCCTCTGTTGTCATACCTTCTTTGATATTCTCACCAATTAAGTCTAGAAGGCCACTATTAATTTCGGCACTCTTTTTTATTCCTTCAATTTGCTCTTTTGTCTTTATAAGCTTTTTCGTTGGTACTATATATCCTTTTCTTTTTAAGTCACTTAACTTTTTATCAAATTCTAAATGACAATTTTTATATTTCAATCCACTTTTGCACCAACATGAATCATTCCTGTTTAATATCATACTATTACTCCTTATTTAATTAATCCTCCATGAAAATAACATTCATAAACTTTAATATCATCAAAATATATTTCCTCATATCCTTGAAACCATTTAAATTCTCCATTTATAATGCAATGATATTTATACTGTCCATTTTGATAAATAATAGGACCTCTATATGGATTATCCTTGGTCACTAAGCTCAAAACTTCCTTTAAAAAACTACCTGAAAATCTTTCATCCAAAACTCTTCCAGTATAATTCATTGACCAAAATGGAATATCATCTTGCCATAAACCTTCTTGTCCTGAAAATATTTCTCCACCTAAATAAGTATCAATATATTTTAGGTTGTTCTCTACATACTCTAAGTCATGAGAATTTGGTCTTGAGGGCTTGCATTCTAGCCCATTTCCAGCATATGTGGATTTTTTAGCCTTGCATAAAAATTCGATTATACTTTCATTTATATAATTAGTTTTATTTTCTTCAATATACAAGCGACAATTTTCTTCATAATCATTGACTAATTTGTCAATGCTTACTTTAAAGAAATCACTTAATTCAATTAATCTAGCTATATCAGGATAAGACTGCCCTACTTCCCATTTTGCAACCGCTTGTCTTGATATACCTAAGAATTCAGCCAATTTTTCTTGTGATAGACCTTTGGCTTTTCTAAGTGTTTGCAATTGTTCTTGAAAACTCATAAGTTTAATCCCTCCTTATATAGTATACTGGCAATATTATAATGTTTCTACCACTTAAATGTAACAAAGTTGACAACTAAAAGTTGCTTTCAGTAAAAAAATACTTTCAATAATTTCTTTATTTTATCATAACAAAACAGCCCAAAGCATTGGTATATGTTGCTTTTAGGCTGTTTTCGCACTTACTTATGATACGGTTCATCGTAACAATTATAATGCAGACTTTTTTATCTTATATGACTACTTAATTTACTGAAAATCTTCATTCATGTTTAATCTGCATCCTAACATTCCCACTGATTTTCCTTCATATCAACATGATTCGCATCTTTAAAGGATACACCTTCTTCTAATAGCAGAAATCGTTGTTCTTGCCACCCAGGTACCAATCTTCCAGCATGATTTACCACACGATGACATGGATATCTCCCATAAAATTCTGCTTGGCTAAGAACCTTCCCAACAAGTCGCGCATTTTTGGCTCTACCAATAAGGCTAGCAATTTGTCCATACGTAGCCACTTTCCCTTCTGGGATTTCTTCCACAACGGAAAGTATTTCATAAATTAATTTTTCATCCATAATTTTTTTCATATATTCACCTGCAATATGAATCCTTACTTGGATATATTGTTATATCTTTACACAATATTTTAATATTTAATGTTCTATCTTGGTGATATAATACTAACAAAAAATAAACAGTGCGTCAACGCAACATAGTGAGAGACAGTGATAATGAAGCTATTAAATTTAAATATGATACAAAAATCTTTTCAATGCAGTAAGTGTATTCATTATCGTCCAACTTGCCTTGACTAAGTATTTGTCAGTACTTAGTATCCTTTAAGATTTTTCTTACCATATTATAGACTTCTTATTTTTGTATATTAAATAAGTTATCTAAAATAAATTTATCAACAGTTCTATTAATACTTAAACTACCTATTTCATTAATCCATCCTTCTGGAATGACTATATATTTACATGTACTTTCTTTGCTTTTTAAATAATTATATATTATATGAACTTCATCTATTTCATTCTTACCAATATTAGTTAAAGTATTTAAAGCATTACCAAAATGGGATATGATATTACTTTTTAATTTATACTTTATTTCATCAACACTAAAATCACTAATTCTATACTTTTCACTGAAAATCACTTTATTATATCTTATTAAAAAAAACTTAATTTCTTTATCATTTAAAAACTCTACTAAAGCAATATTTTTATTGACTTCCGTAAATTCAATAATTTTTGCAGTATTTATTAAATGCTTCACTGATCTTATATAATCTCTATATTTAGCTGCACGTTCAAAATCAAAATTTTCAGCAGCAGTATTCATTTCCTGCTCCATTTCTTCAAGGATAGTCAAATCAGTTCCATTAAGAAGCTTCATCACTTTTTCCACTAGAACAAAATAATTCTTCTTAGAAGGATTATCTGTACACATACCAATACACAAATTTCTAGAATACCTTATACAGCCTGAAGCCTTTCGAGAACTATTAGTACACAAAATTTTGCTATGTTCCTTTATACCATAAAGCCCTTTTTCTATAGTATTTTTATTAGTATAAGGACCAAAATAAACATTTCCATGGGAATTATTAGTCTCGCTGACAATTTCAATATCTGGATATTTCTCATTCATGTTTATTGTAATATAACAATAGCCTTTGGGATTTTTCATTTGCCTATTATATATTGGTTTAATTTCTCTGATTAATTTACATTCAAGAAGTAAAGCTTCAAATTCCGTATCTGTTAATATATAATCAAAATCCTTAAGGTTTTTAACTAACTTTATTACTTTTGGAGAATGTGATTTGGAATTTATAAAATAAGACCCAACTCTATTTCTTAGGTTTTTGGATTTTCCCACATAAATAATAGTATCCAGCGAATCTTTCATAAGATATACTCCTGGTGAAAAAGGCAGTTTTTTAATTTTTTCTTTTATATCCAAAGTTATATCCTCCTAAAAATAAATCTAATTGCTCAACTTTTTTCGCAGTTTAAAAATTATGCTTATTATATTAAATTAAAATTTTGTATATGCAAAAGTTAATAATAACATTCCCCATTACATTTTCCATGGAGCAATTTATCTTTTACTACTTTTTCATAACTCTTGCTATCTTCAATATAATCTAACATATCTACAGCCTTTTTCAAATTTTGTACATCTCTTTCCATATTCTCAATGGAATTACCTCTTCCAACCAATTTTAAATGTGTAACACCAGCCTTTTTTAGTTCTTTTAAAGAACATAATCCACAGCCTGTCTTACCCAAAACATATGAATCTTCCATTTTCTCTTCATTTCCTGCATAACATTGATTTTCCATATAAATTTCTTCATTATACTTATTGTCCAGCTCTTTATAATATAGTTCAAGCTTTTTATCTACTTCTTCAAAACTATTTGCATCTTCACTCACTTTTGATAAATGATATGGCATTTTGCACAAATGTATCATTTCGTCACAATGCAGAGAATTACAAAAAGCCCCAGTATAATGACATCTCTCATTTAAAATAAATGCTTCATACTCTAAATTTTTCATTTTACTATTATTTATACATGATTTCATATCTTCAATTGAATTTTTTCTATGGAATATGTAACGGGATATATTAAGCTTATTAAAAAAATCAATAGAAAGACGATTTAATTCAGCACATTCTCCACTTAAATGTATGAAACATTTTATATTCTTCCCTTGCAAATATAATATAAGTGCAATGTCTGCTATAATAAATTCATTAAAACCAATATCCATTAAATCTTTTATTATTTTGGCTATCATTTCATATTGTTCTTCAAGGTAGTATAAACAATTAAAAGTTATACTTACTGGTACCTTATATACATCAACCATTCTTTTAAGTATTTTCATATCCTCAAGAGAACTTATCTGAATATTATAGTAAAGCACTTCTCTTCTATTTAAAGGAAATAGATTGCCATATTTTTTATTCCACTCATAGGGTACAAATCCGGAAAATACTTCATCTGCTCCAGCTTTAACTAATGTTTTATAATCATCAATACATCCTAGTCCTGCTGTTATCTTCATCATATTTTCCTCCTAAGTACAATAGGAAAGGTAACAAGCCTATTGGTTTACTTTCCTGCACACACCTTACATTATATAAAATTCAAAACAAATCTATCTATACCACTGTTTATGTAGTACTCTACTTTCTTTGAGTTTTTCAGCAAATTATCATCAAAAGCAAATAAAGAATTGTACCTTCCAACCATTTTTAAATGCTTTGGATAAGAAAAAACATAATCATTACAATACTTTTGGCATCCGGTAACAAGCTTCTGATTTCCTCTGTCCATGGTTGTACACATTGCATATAATGGACAGTACTGTGAGGTGTTTGTTTGATAAAAAGGAATATGTATACTGTGACATCCTTCTGCAATAGAAATTTTATAACCACAGTTTTCATATTCATATCTTTGTATTTTGCAATCTTTCAAAAACTTATTAAAAATTGAACTGTTAAGGCTATTTTCTGACATTAGCTTTTTATTTTCCATATATCCCTTCTTATAAATATATCTTGGATCTTTTTTTCTCTTATTCAATAAAACTCCTAATGACAACTTAAAATAATTTGTTTTATTCTCAACCAATTTTAACATTCCAAAATCATTTACTACAATCTCTATTTCCATATTATTTTTATCACACCAATTATATACTTTATTCATAATATCTCTTGTTTTTTCTATATAACAATCTCTCATATATGTAAAACATAAGGTTATTTGAAGTCCTTCCTCTTTTGCCTTTTGCATCATATTCATTAACATTTTTACTTCTGGAAATAAATTGTGGCAAAATTCATTTCCAATATAAAGCCTGGTAATATCTTTTTGAAACAATTTGTGATTATCTACAAAATTCTCTTTTAAATAGTCTTTTTTAAAGTTTCTGATATCCTTGTCCATATACTTTTTATATAAAATATCATTATCTAAAACAACAGCTAAATCTATTGAATGAATAATGTTATCATTCCATTCTGAATAATTTAGCCTTGACATCCAGTCTTTTTTCTGTTGTAGATAGTACTCATAAAATTCATAATCCAATTCTGCTGGATATCCAACCATTTCCTTTGAAAACTCATTATCATCACCAAAAGCTTTTAGCCTAACATATTTTGAATAGTTTTTTAAAATATTTCTCACATTATACGAATACTCCTGTCCTTCAATAAAAAAAACGTATGTTAAACTAAAATCTTCTTTTCTTTTTTCTATAATGTTATAATTTTTTATTATTACTTCTTCATATCTACATTCATCAAATATATAAAATATTACTTTTAAATAATCTATCTTATCTATTTCATCAGCCAAACGCACAGTTAACTTTTTAGGAGATATTTTTAATATACGTACTTCTCTATCATTTAGCAAACAGGTTAAAATTCCTGATGGTAAAAATTCTACTTCTTCCTTTTCCAAAATGTGATACCTCCTCTTAATAAACATACTCTATTACAATTTAATTATATATTATTATTTAACACAATATATAATTAAATAGCACCACCCCTAGTATTATAATATTTAAAATAAAAATAACCCATAAAAATCTAAAATTTTTATGGGTTTTATAATAGAAACATGGATAATCAAATCCACTAAATAGCAACTTTCTAATAGATAAACATGATAGAAAACTTTTTCTAAATACAACTTAACTAACATGCTTATGTAAAAAACACTATTTAGCAACATTAAAGTTTTCAAATGCTTTTTTTACTATTGGAACTACATAATGACTCCCGCCTCTTTCTTTTACATCCTGAGCCATAGCTATTACCAAAAGGTTAGGGTTATCTGTATTAACTGCTGCAAACCATCCTAGTTCAGTACCATTAGTATCACCTTGGGAGAGTTTAATTTCTGCAGTTCCAGTTTTTCCGGCTAAATTCAACCCTGGAATATACGCTTCGTGTCCAGTACCCCCAGGATTTTCAACAACTTGGATTAAATCCTTTAAAATTATATCTGCTATCTCCTTTGAAAAAACATTATTTTTCCATATCTCCGATTTCCCAGTTTCATTATACTTAAGATATGGTTTTATCATATTTCCACTATTAACAAAAGAACTATAGATAGCTGCTAAATGAAGAGGGTTTAACAATATTTGGCCTTGACCATATCCACTGTCTGCCAATTGAATTTCATCTTTCATATCTCCATCTGCATCAAACTGTGATTTAGACATTGCATATTCAAAAGGAACCTTTTCTCCTAAACCAAATCCCTTAAGTTCTGTTTGAAATGTACCCTTTCCTATATCTAGTGCTGCCTGTGCAAAATATATGTTGTCAGAATGAACTAATGCATTTATAAGGTTTGTTGGTTGTCCGTAATCATCAACTCTTGTAACAAAATAACTTCCCCAACTCTTATCCTTCTGCCATTTAAGTCCTGAAATATTCTTAGAAACTTCTTTATCAATCTTCTTCGTTTTAAGTCCTATTGCAGCAGTTACAGGCTTAAAAACTGATCCTGGGCATAAATTGCTTTGAAACCTATTATACAAAGGTTTTTTCTTATCTTCATTTAAATTTTTCCATAAATCCTGTGATAACCCCATTACAAAATCATTAGGATTATAAGAAGGCGTACTAACAAGAGCAAGTACCTCTCCAGTTTTTGGATTCATTGCAACTGCAGCTCCAGCATCTTTACTTAATTCATCATATAGAAGATTCTGCATATCAGAATCTATTGTTAACTTTAAATCCTCACCATTTTTTACAGCTGTACTAATTAAGGTCTTTTTCTTTTTCCCATTTTTATTAGCTATATATATTTCATATCCATTCTTTCCTCTAAGGACCTTTTCATATATCTTTTCTAATCCAGTTTTACCAACTACGTCACCATTTTTATAATCTGCATCTTTATTTTTTTCTATTTCATCTGCATTTATTGCTTGAACATATCCTACTAAATGTGCAGCCTTCTCCTTTAGTGGATATACCCTTGCTTTCTTTTCATTTACCATTACTCCTGGTATTTTTAAAAGTGAATCAATTTTTTCTTTATCATCTTCTGATATTGTTTTTATAGGAATAAACATATACTGCTGTACATAAGATGCTGACAGTTTTTTATTTATATCTTCTACTGGAACCTGCAGTACTTTTGAAACCTCCTCCTTTGATTTGTCTGCCTCATTACCAAGCTTCCCTGGTATAATACCTATTTCAGCTGCTGTGCCATCTAGTGCTAAAGCTTTGTTATTTCTATCTTTTATTTCACCTCTTTTAGCATTCAAAGTATTTATCCACACTTTATCTTCATTCTCAAGTTCAGGAAAAATCATCTTACTGCTCCATATAATTTTCCATGTTTTATTCTTCCTTAGTTGACCAACATTAGAAAAAGTTAATTTGCCTGCTACAGTATCCATTGTAACTTCAAAATTAATATTTTCTATACCTTTGTCGTATTTATTTTTCTCTAAACTTTTAACCTTTACATCAACTTTTTTTAATCCAATTCCATTATGAATATTTTTATAACGTTGAACAAAATCTGCTTCACTAATCTTACTCTTACTATCTTCGTCTATCATATCATACATAAATTTAAAGTCTTTCTTATTCCATGCATTCACATAACTATTAAAAGCCTCTTTAGCTAAGGCAGCTTTGTTTTTATTCCACCAGAGAATAGATATAAATGCTATTAATATAATTACTGTAAAAACAAATAGAACTAGCTTTTTATTTTTATATAACTTGTTATTTAAAAAATTGATTTTCATTAAATAATCCCTCTTAAAATAAATTCTTTTAATATTATGCTTAATTTAGTACAATATTCCACTCTTGGAATAAAATATCGAAACGGCATTTTATGAGCTCTGCTCAGAAGAAAATGTATTTCTCATAAACAAACTACATCTGAGCCTAAGGATCGCCTGATAACTCTTAAATGCCAACTTTTTACGTAAAAAATTATGATAACTTCTTCAATACATCAAGTGTGTGTGTAAGTATTTGTTTACTTCCCCACTTGCCATGTGATGGTATGACAATCTCTGCATTTGGAAACTTATTTATCAAATTTTGAACGGAATTAGGCCATTCTTTTGTATTAGCATCACTAGTATTTCCTATAGAATTAGACTCTAATGGTTTTGCAATACATCCAGCGTATAAAATCTTATACTTTGGCAACCATACAACAATATTATCAGCAGTATGTCCTTCACCTGGGAAATATACTTCCAGCTTAGTTTCTCCAAAGCTTAATACTTCATCATTATTAGTAATAGATGGATTAGGCCTATCATAACCTGATTTTTCAGCCATTTGAGCTGTTAGCGGAGTAGATTTAACATCTATTTTATTATCCAATAAAGTTTTAATTCCACCAATCCTATCCATATGTGCATGTGTTACTATTGCAGCAATAATGTTTTGATTAAATTTTTCTTTTGTTAGTTTTATTAATTCTTTTGTTTGATCATTAGTCCAAGGCGTATCTAACAATACCAATCCTTTAGTTGTTAAAACCAATAAACCATTTGATAAAGTTCTAACTCCATTAATGTTATAGTATGTGGTATGCACCCAAACATTATCATTAATTTTAGTTAACTGCACAAAAGTAGAATCATTGGTTCCACTTTTAAATACAGATTCTTTCACTTTTTCATCTCTAACTGAAGTTGTTTCATTTGTCTTATTGGAACAAGAACTCATAGTTACAATTAATACAAAACCTAAAAATATAATAAATACATGCTTAAACTTTTTCATAAATGAACTTATTCTCCCCTCATTTTTATAGATACCACGCCAGATACTTAACTTATGCGTAGAAATATATTTGAAAAACCAAATGCACATACAAAAAACTTTTACGTTATCTCTTATAAGCCAGAGTGTCCTCCTTAAATAATATTATTAAAAACTACAATTGTAATAATTAAAATATTACAGCTGTAGTTTTTAAAAGTCAATAAAAACTTTTCTACATTTTAGGACAATTGACAAGAAAAAACTAAAATATTATAATCTAATTATTACAAATGTAATAATTTGGAGGTTTTATATGTCAGATCTACCTAAAATTTCAGAAGCAGAATATAAAGTTATGAAAATCATATGGTTAAATACTCCTATAAGCACTAATGAAGTTATTGATAAGCTTATAGAAACTAGCACTTGGAACCCTAAAACAATTCAGACCTTACTTTCAAGACTAGTTAAAAAAGGTGCAATAACTTACGAAAAAAACAGTAGAACTTTTGTGTATACTCCACTAGTAAAAGAAGAAGAATACTTAGAACGGGAAAGCCGCTCTTTTTTAAATAGATTTTATAATGGAACATTAGCTTCTATGGTTCTAAGCTTTTTAGAAAAGGATAAATTAACAGAGGATGATATTAATGAATTAAAAGATATTTTAGATAAAAAAGTGAAAGGAAATAATAAAAATGTATAATTTATTTTTTATTCATTTCTTGTTAAGTACATTCGTTTTATCTATTCTTGGTAGTTGCATATTACTATTTAAGAGAATATTAAAAAAACATATTTCAATACAATGGCAGTACAATATTTGGTTTTTATTTTTAATTATGTTACTGATTCCTTTTATACCAAGCAGGTTTTTTAACTTGCTAAGTATAAATAACTTCTTATTTAATAAAATTACTCTAAACCATGATAATATAAAAAGTATATTTAATTTTAATCATACTACAAACGATATTATTCAGAGTTCAAATGGGTTGCAAGATTTTGCGGTATCAGTAAATCATTCAATTCCTGAATACCTAAATATTTTCTTTATGGGAATTTGGATAACAGGAATAATAGTTCTTATAATTACTTCCCTATGCTGTAATCGTAAGCTTAGTCATATAAAAAAATCAATGCACCCATTAGAAAATCAAAAAATTAAAAAAGCATTTAAACAATTTTCAAATGATATTGGAATAAATAGCAAATTGATGATAGGCAAATCATCATTAGTTGAAGCTCCCATTACTTTTGGTCTTTTCACTCCCCACATAGTATTACCTGCTAATGTCATTAACCAATTATCTGAAAATGATATAAAGTATATCTTACTTCATGAATTAAATCATTATAAAAATAAAGACATATTAGTTAATTATATTATGCTTATTTTTCAAGCATTATACTGGTTTAATCCTTTTATTTGGTTATTCTTTAATGAAATGCGTATAGATCGAGAAATTGCCTGTGATATTTCTGTTTTAAAAATGATTGATGAAAGCTGCTATATTGATTATGGTGAAGCAATTATTAATTTTGCTTATAAAACTTTAAAAATATCTTCTTTAGCTGTCTCCTCCAGTATAGGTGGCTCTAAGCATCAATTGAAAAAACGCATTGAAGAAATTTCAAATTTTACTACAGAATCAAAATTATTAAATATAAAAAGTATACTTATTTTCATATTTATTGGATGTCTTATTTTAAGTCAAACCCCTATAATTTCTGCTGCAGCCTATGATAATAATTTGTATAATTTTAAAGAACACTCAGTATCCTATGAAGATCTAAGTTCCTATTTTAACGGCTTTGATGGAAGCTTTGTACTTTATAATTTAAAGTCTAACCAATATAGTATTTATAATAAAAATAAAAGTGTTTTAAGGGTTTCACCAGATTCTACATATAAAATTTTTATTGGATTATTTGGATTAGAATCAGGTATTATACAAGTTAAAGATACTAATATGAATTGGGATGGTATAAATTATCCCTATGTAACCTGGAATAAAAATCAGAATTTATACTCTGCAATGCAAAATTCAGTAACTTGGTATTTCCAAGAGATAGATAAACAGCTTGGTATAAAAAATTTACAAACCTATTTTAATCAAACTCATTATGGCAATTGTGATTTTTCTGGCGGAATATCAAATTATTGGATTGAATCTTCCTTAAAAATATCACCAGTAGAACAAGTTCAGTTATTAAAAAATTTCTACACAAATAAATATAAATTTAAAGGAGAAAATATTAAAGCTATCAAAAATGCTATAAAAATATCTGAAAAAGATGAAAATGTTCTTTCTGGAAAAACTGGTACAGGTATTGTTAATGGTAAGAGTATAAATGGTTGGTTTATTGGATATGTAGAAAAAAATGATAATATTTATTTTTTTGCAACTAACATTCAAAATAATAATTATGCTAGTGGAAGTACTGCATCCAAAATTACATTGGATATTTTGAAGGATAAAAATATCTATTAAAATAACTTTGTTAGTAGAGAAATAACTTAAAACTTTCACATATTGATTACATCTGCATTAGACCTTCTCTAAAACTCTTCTTCCTTCAAATATTCCTCACTCTATTTATTTTTTGGTAAAATTCTACTATAATTATATATGTTTCACAAAAACAGAAAAATAAATGTAAAAATTACACAATTCAACTTTCACAACCCAATCATAATAAACGTAATGCTTTTAACTAATAATTAAAAATGAAGAATTAATAGTTACTGAAAACTTTATATGTGTAAAAGTTGGGTTATGAAACAATCTAGGAGGACTTAACATGGCCATTTTGGGAATAGATTTAGGTACTACAAATAGTTTAATATCATATTTCACAGAAAATGGTCCCATAATAATACCCAATGCTCTAGGCAGCAAATTAACACCTTCTGTTGTAAGTATTGATGATAATGGTGAAATATCAGTAGGACAAGTGGCAAAGGAACGTTTAATCACCCATCCTCATTGCACTGTTGCTGCTTTTAAACGTTATATGGGAACCAATAAAACCTTTCATATAGGAGATCATAAGTTTTTGCCAGAAGAACTCTCATCCTTTATTATACGTTCTTTAAAGATGGACGCTGAAGCATATCTAGGTGAACCTGTAAAAGAGGTCATAATTAGTGTGCCTGCGTATTTTAATGATACTCAAAGAAAAGCTACTCAAAGAGCTGGTAGATTGGCCGGACTAAAAGTAGAAAGATTAATAAACGAACCTACAGCTGCAGCAGTTGCTTATGGACTTCATCAAAAGGAAACAGAATCAAACTTCTTAGTTTTTGATTTAGGTGGTGGAACCTTTGATGTTTCTATATTGGAATTGTTTGAAAATGTAATGGAAGTAAGAGCTGTATCTGGAAATAACTTTTTAGGCGGAGAAGACTTTACCGAAGTTCTTGTTAATCTATTTATTGAGCATCATAAATTAAATAAAAAAACTTTAGATCTCAAAGTATATGTTGCTTTAAGAAAACAGGCAGAAATTTGCAAAAGAAATCTTAAAGAAAACAATTCTGCTTTTATGAACTGCCACATAGATGGACAAGTTTTAAAATTCAACATAACCCGCCAGGAATTTGAAATTGCAACTAAACCACTTATTAATAAACTTAGAAGCCCCATTGAAAGAGCTTTAAAAGATGCTTCAATAAATCCAGATGAGCTTGCTTCTATAATCCTAGTTGGTGGTGCTACTAGAATGCCTTTAATAAGCAGCTTTATAAGTAAACTCTTTGGCAGAATACCTTGCTGCAGCATTAATCCTGATGAAGCAGTTGCTTTAGGTGCAGGAATACAAGCTGCAATGAAAGAAAGAAATTCTGTATTAAAAGAAGTTGTACTTACAGACGTTTGTCCTTATACCCTTGGCACTGATGTAGTAGTCAGAGATGCTTCAGGGGGATTTGAGTCAGGACATTTCTTTCCAATCATAGAACGTAACACTGTAATACCTGCAAGCAAGCAAGAACTTTTGTATACAATATATGATAACCAAAAATCCATAAACGTTGGAATATATCAAGGAGAAAGTCGGCTTACAGAAAACAATATTAAGCTTGGAGAACTAAACATTGATGTACCTCAAGCTCCAGCTGGCAGCGAGGCTATTGCTGTAAGATATACCTATGATATTAATGGAATTTTAGAGGTAGAAGTAACTGCTGTTGAAACTGGATTAAAAAAGAGAATAGTTATTGAAGAAAATCCAGGTATGATGTCTGAAGAAGAAATTGCAAAAAGGCTTAAAGCCTTAGAAAATATAAAGATACATCCAAGAGACAGGATGGAAAATAAACTGCTTATTTCTCGTGGAGAACGTCTTTATGAAGAATGTCTTGGAAATGACAGAATTTTAATTGACAACATGCTTCAAGATTTTGAGTATATATTGAAGCGTCAAAATAATGATGAAATAAAAAAAGCTGCTAATGTATTAAAGAAAAAATTAGATGAAATAGAAAAATATCAGGAGTTTTAAAATGAATTATTGGAATATATTAAATATAGAACCTACCGTTGATATAAAAGCAATTAAACGAGCTTATGCTAGTAAATTAAAATTATATCACCCTGAGGATGACCCAGAAGGCTTTCAAAAGCTCAGAGAAGCCTATGAAGCTGCCTTAAAAGAAGCAAAATATATAAAAGAAGTTAAATCTTCAAATATTGTTAAAGATGAAAAAACAGTCTTACAAAATGAGAATTTAACATTAAATACTAAATTCACTAATACTTATAAGGATTTTAATGAAAATGAATCAGCAAATGTTTCTGAAAACTTAGTGGACAAATTTATGAATAGAGTTCATACAATATACCATGACTTCTTTAAAAGGATTGACATCAACAATTGGATACAATTATTAGAAGATGAAACCTTTTGGGGATTAGGTATAAAAAAAGCCTTAAGCTTTAATATGCTGGAATTTTTAATGGATAACTATAATCTTCCACATGATGTTTGGCTTTTATTAAATGAATACTTTTTTTGGACTGAAGACGAAAATGATTTATATAAGCAATTTGATGAATCTTTTATAAATTTCATTATGGGTCAGCTTTATTCTCCATACAGTTTACGTTATGACTTCTTTAAAAAGGATTATGAATGTAATTATGATGAATTTATATCTCTTCGTTTAACTGCTTTTAATGCACTAATAAATAATAATCTAGAAGCTGCACAAAAATCCTTAAAAGCTGCTGTGGAAATATTCTCCGATGATCCTGATTTACTTCGTATGCTAGGTACATATTATTTGAGGGTGGACAACTTACAAAATTCAAAATCAACTTTTACTCATTTAATAGAGGCTGCTCCAAAGGAAATTGATGGATACTTAAATAGAGGCTATATATTCTTAAAGCTTAAAGAAATAAATAGTGCTTATTACGATTTTCAGCAAGCTCTTACTTTAATGCCTGATAATGTGTCTGCTTTAAGAGGACTCGCAAAGTGCTATTTCCATTTTAATAACCTACTGGAATCAAAAATTTTATATGAACAAATATCTGAAACATACCCTTATGATGTTGATTCTCGTGCATGTATACTTGAAATAAATGCCAAATTAATTGATGAATATAGTGAAAAGTTAGCTAATGATCCTGAAAATATTAGCATATTATACGAATTAGCTAAAATCTATTTTGAAATGGATTACTTTGATCAATGCTGCAGCACTATTAAACGAGTACCAAAAAATGCGAATGTAAATTCTGATATGTATTTATTACTAGCAAGAGCTTTATATAACATGAAAGAAGAGGAAAAATGCTTAAAATTCTTTGATAAAGCTTTAGCAATGTCATATGAAGAAGGTAAAAATGGTTATGATGTACTTTTCCACAGAGGAGTATTCTTCTTAGAATTAAAACAAGATTTTGATGCAGCATTAAAGGATTTTAAAGCTGCTCTAAAGATAAATAGGTATGATGCTGAGCTCCTGTCTAACCTTGGTGATGCTTATAGATGCAATGGTGATCATCATAAGGCTGTAGAATTTTGTGATGAAGCTATTAAAATTAATCCAGCTAAATGGATATATTATTCTATTAGAGGAATTGCTCACTATGCTTTGAAAAATTTCAAAGAAGCAAGAAATGATCATCGTGTAGTTGTAAATCATAGATATTCTTTTTCTAACGCATGGTATAGAAAAGGTTATTGTCATCTTCAATTAGGAGAATATGAGGAGTCCGCAAATTCTTTTAAAGAAGCATTAGACTGGCATACATCTATTAAAGATATACATTTGCGTCTAGCTTTAACTCATTTTAAACTTAAAGATTTGAGAGCTGCTCTTAAGCATATAAAGCTTTATTGTGATGCTAATCCTAAAGATCCTTTTGGTTTCATACTAATGGGAGATATCCATAGAGCTAATGGAGATGTATCAAGAGCCCTTAATGATTATCTTACAGCTTATGAATTAAAACCTGACAGCTGCAAAATACTTAAACTTCTAGCCTATTGCTGTTCATATAAACAGGATTTCAAAAAGGCTTTTGAATATTATGAGAAAATACTAGAGATTAATAAAGAGGATGAGGATTCATATATTAACTCTATATGGCTTTGTGCTGAACTCAATGATTTTATAAACGGAGGAACTGCTTCTTCAGATTATGAAAACTTTGTGAAGAAAAATCATGATATTAAATTAAATCCATACACTGAATTCCATTATGGTGTAATTTTATACAAAAAGGGCTTATGCAGAATTGCTATTTACAATCTTGAAAATGCACTTGAATTAGGATTAAAAAGTGGTGATTTATTAAGTTATTTAAGTATGGTTTATTATGAATCAGGCAACAAGAAAAATGCACTTAAGTATGCTAAAGAGGCATTAGATACTGATCCTTCTAATGAAGATTTTAAAGTTCGCTATGAAGGTATTCTAAAATATCAGTGCAGAAAAGGCTTTTTAATGTTCAAAACAAATCCGTCTTCACAAAAAGCTTGGCCTTCTACTAAACCATTAGATCATTACCCTTTAAATTTACCTACTTTAAATATTAGTATAGGAGAAAATTATGAAGAAGATTTATAACCCAGATAACTTAAGTGAAGCTCAACTTTGGATGATAGCTTTAAGTTCAGTATTAGGCGAACAAAATGATCATCGTCATGATACTTTATGTGGCTGTGAAAAAACACCTGAGCTAATAGAAGATATTAGACATATGATGAAACGTGATTGGGGAATATCAAATAAAGCCGACCTTCTAGGCTCTCTTAACTGGCTTCTTAAGGATGGTCATGGAATTGATTTTTTACAGGAAAGGTACTTTTTTTCTGCTCTTTCTGAAACTGAACAAAACACATATTTGAACAGACTTGATAAAAATTCTTCAAAATACATTCAGTACAATCTTATCAAAAATTATGACAAAATTACTCCTAATGCAGGAGTACTAGCATGGGATTACGGTAGATATATATTTTTATGTAGATGTGGAGTTTTCCTTAATTATATCTCCAGTGAAGAAGCCTGGAATCTTATGCTGAAAGTTGCTAAACTTGCACAAAAGGCTTACTCCAGCTGGAGGGAATATGGATTAGCTTACATTGCAGGAAGGCAAACCTGGTTAAAAAATATGTCTGCAGATTCTGCTGAAGAACAAGTTTCCAAGATTAAAAATTTAATTATAGATAAAGAAAGTCCATGGAATAGATTAGATTGGAATACAAACTTAGAATAAGTCTAAAAATCAATGAATCTTACTTAGTGAACGTATTACGGTAGATAATCATCAAAAATAGAACACATATGAAAATAAAGATGGCAACTATAATAAAGTGCCATCTTTTCTATTAGAAATTTATTTGTAAAAATACATAACTTGTGATAAATTTTAAATGATGTATTTAAAATCTCTTCGTTGCTATTCATCATTTTTTATTCTACTATTCAGTATAGGTATCATAGTAGCTATTACTAAAATTGCTAATATTACAAATGCCATTCCATTAGAAGCAGCAAATCCACTTGGCTCAGTTCCTTTTATAATGCCTGATACTTGGAATATTATACCGATAAGACCTATTATAGAACCACCAGCAACAAGTCCAGAAGATAAACTTATACCATTGGAAACTCTAACTTCTTTTTCTCTTTCTGATTTAGAAGCTCTTTCTACAAGAAGACGAACTATTGCACCTACTAATATTATAGAAGTAGTAGATATTGGTAAATAAAATCCTATAGCAACTGTCATTATAGGAAGGTCTAATAAAAATAAAACTATTCCCATAACAGCACCAGCAATTATCATAACCCAAGGAAGCTTACCTGACATTATACCAGCAGTTAGTGTTGACATTAAGTTAGCTTGAGGTAGTGCAAATGGTACTTTATCACCAGTCATTGCAAGCTGGCTTGAAAGTATTAATATGGTACCAGTAACTACTGCAACACCAACTACACCAGCAACCGCAAAATATTTTTGCATTTCATTTTTATCTCCACCAATTACAAAAGTAACTTTTTGTGATTGACAATAACCACCAGCCGTAGCTATAGCAGTAACTATAAATGTACCAAATAAAAGTAATGATCTATTACTTCCAGGATTTTTCCATCCCATTATGACAAATAGCAATGTTACAAGAACTATAGAAGATATAGTCATACCAGACACAGGAAGGTTTGAAGTTCCTATAGTACCAGTTAAACGGCCAGAAACTATAACAAATAGCATTGATAAGAATAATGACAAAATAGAAGCAGTTATTGCCATTACCATATTGCCACCAGATACTAAAAATCCACCTATAAAACCTACCACTATACCACCCAGTAATATTAAAGTTCCTGCAGATGAGCCTCCCTCACCATTTGTAGACTTAGCATTAAGAGTTTCTTGTATAGAAGATACTATAGTTGGTATAAGCCTTATGGCACCTATTAATCCACCAGAGAGCATCATACCTGCTCCAATATATTTTACATAACTACCAGCTATATGTTTAACCTGCATAGCACTTATAGCTACACCTGGATTGTTCCATACATTAGCTCCACCTTTTCCAAAGCCTGCAAAATAGCCTATTAAAGGCAAAACAGCAAAATTAGATAGTATAGAACCAGCAAACATAGTTAATGAAACATCCATACCAACTATAAATCCTATACCCAGTAATAGAGGATTAACTTCAACTTCAAATCTCCACTTATAAAAGGACTCATTTATATAGCTTATAACATTATTAGCTATATTTAAAAACGAACTAGTTATAACAGTTATAATACCACCTATTACAAATCCAATTCCCATATACTTCATTGATTCCCCAGCACCTTCTGAAGCAACAAGTGTTTCAGATATGGCCATGGATTCAGGATACATTAATTTTCCGTGTTCTTCAACAATTAAGTAACTATAAACAAGAGAAGCTATTCCTACACCAAATAAAACTCCACCTACACCAACAGCAAATCCTTCTAAAAAAGAAACTTTAGAACCTATTAAAAATATTGCTGGCAAAACAAATATCATACCACTAGCAATTGATTCTCCACCGCTTGACATACCTTGAAGTAAGTTTTTACCAAGAATACCTTTTTGTTTTGCAAGTACAGCTATAAATGCAGACCCTATTATAGAACCAGGTATACCAGCAGCAACTGTAAGCCCTGATTTCATACCTGAATAAGCAGTAGATGCTGCAAATAGTGCAGCTAAAATAATACCAATTATTAGTACAACACCATTTCCACCAGACCTCGATCCCTTTGAAATATAAGGAACATAGTCTTTGCCAGCTATTCCACCATATGCATTTTTAGATAACTTATTATCCATAAAACGCACCTCCTTTTATGTTTTATAGAACAATTATTGCCAAAATAAATTTTGCAATTAAGAAGATTAGTTAATTAAAAGAACCTCCTTCAAGAAATATTGTCCTCAGTTCTCAAATTTTCTATACATTTAGTATTCTTTTTAACTATCTATCAACTTTCTCCTTTATTCCTGAATGTTTAATTGCCCAAGATAATACAAATACACTATGATTAATTAAAAGGATGGTTTAATATGAAAATCATTAAAAAAGATCAGATTATTAAGCTTTATAAGAATGGTCTTGAAATAGAAAAGATAATAAAATAAAGATGGCACCTATATTATAGTGCCATCTTTTTCATTACAAATTTGTTTTTTCTATGTAGTGACAATTAACGTCGATATGGTTTAAAAATAGTAGTAATCTTTCATAAGTGGGGTGAGCTTCGTCACCATACTTTGTTTCTAGATTTTCTCCAATATCTTTTACTGTTTTCTTGCCATCTATTTGTAAAAACACATAACTTGCATATTCATCCAGAGTAATTTTTTTATATTCTGGAATTCTAAACTTAATTTTTCTAAAGAACCTTTGAATCTTGTGATCTTGCTTTTCAAGTATAGTCACAATATTGTCCTTGTCCACTTCATATTCTAAATTATCAACGATTTTAAATATTATATTTAAAACATCTTCGTTGTTATTCAGCATCTTTCACCTTACTGTTTAATATAGGCACTACAGAAGCTATTATTAAAGCTATAAGTATTATATATGCCATTCCATTAGAAGCAGCAAATCCACTTGGTTCGCCTACTTTTATAACTTTTACTACATTTATAAGTATTATACCTACAAGTCCTATTATAGAGCCACCAGCAACAAGTCCAGAAGATAAACTTATACCATTAGCAACCCTAGCTTCTTTTACTTTTTCAGACTTGGACATTTTTTCTACAAATAAACGCATGAAAGCACCTATTAATATTATAGAGTTTGTAGATATTGGTAAGTAAAATCCTATAGCAATTGTCATTACAGGAAGTTTTAATAAGTATAAGAACAATCCCATAACAGCACCAACAATTATCATAACCCAAGGTAATTTACCTGACATTATACCTGCAGTCAATGTTGACATCAAGTTAGCCTGAGGTAATGCAAATGGTACATTGTCACCAGTCATTGCAAGCTGACTAGAAAGTACTAATATAACACCAGTAACTACTACAACACCAACTATACCAGCTATAGTAAAATATTTTTGCATTTCATTTTTGTCACCACCAATTATAAAGGTAACCTTTTGTGATTGACAATATCCACCAGCTGCAGATATTGCAGTAACTATAAAAGTACCAAATAAAAGTAGAGATTTGTTATTTTCAGGAGTTTTCCATCCCATTACAACAAACAATAATGTTACAACAACTATAGAAGCTATAGTCATACCTGATACAGGAAGGTTTGAAGTACCTATAGTACCAGTTAAACGACCAGAAACTATAACAAATAGTAATGATAAAATTATTGATAAAATAGCTCCACATATTGCCATAGCTATATTACCATCAGATACCAAGAATCCACCTATAAATCCTATTACTATGCCTCCAATTATTATTAAATTTCCAACAGATGAACTGCCAGCATTTGAAGATTTAGCATTAAGAGTTTCCTTTATAGAAGATACTATAGTTGGTATAAGTCTTACAGCACCTATTAAGCCACCTGAAAGCATCATACCTGCTCCTATATATTTTACATAACTACCAGCTATGTCTTTAACTTGCATTGCACCTATAGTAACATGAGGATTATTCCATACAGTTGCACTTCCCTGACCAAGAGAAACAAAATAACCTATTAAAGGCAAAACAGCAAAGTTAGATAGTATAGAACCAGCAAACATCATTAAAGAAACATCCATACCAACTATAAAGCCTATACCTAATAATAGAGGATTAACTTCAACCTCAAGCTTCCATTTATAAAAAGATTCGTTTACATAGCTTATAACGTTATTAGTCACATTTAAAAATGAACTAGTTATAACAGTTATAACACCGCCTATTCCAAAGCCGATTCCCATGTACTTCATTGATTCACCAGCACCTTCTGAAGCAACAAGTGTTTCAGATATAGCCATTGATTCAGGGTACATTAATTTTCCGTGTTCTTCAATCATCAAATAATTATGAACAAGTGAAGCTCCTCCTACACCAAATAAAACTCCACCTACACCAACAACAAAACCTTCTAAGAAATTAACTTTTGAACCTATTAAAAGTATTGCTGGTAAAACAAATATCATACCACTAGCAATGGATTCACCACCACTTGACATACCTTGAACTAAGTTTTTGCCAAGGATACCTTTTTGTTTAGCAAATATAGCTATAAATGCGGAACCTATTATTGAACCAGGTATACCAGCAGCAACTGTAAGCCCTGATTTCATACCTGAATAGGCAGTAGATGCTGCAAATAATGCAGCTAAAATAATACCGATTGTTAATACAGCAACATTTCCACCAGATTTAGAACCACTGGAAATGTAAGGAACGTAGTCTTTACCCGCTACGCCACCATATGCATCTTTAGATAATTTTTTATCCATAAGATGTACCTCCTTTTATATTTTATAATTATGGTAACACTGCAATTCATTATAGTATAACTATAATTATAAAATAGATTATACCATAATTATTGCTAAAAATACACTTTTTTAATTTTATAAATAAAAAAAATTATTCATCAAAAGAATTAAAATGGTTTGTAAATAGCAATAATGTCATTAACATATATTCTATATTTTTCATTTAAAGGTTATATATAGCTTTAACTCTGTTTTTCAACCTATCCAATTTATTAAAATTTTAATACATGAAACTGTTATGGTATTTTATAATCAAACGCATTCAATTTAAATAATATATAAAAATCTCCCTTATTTTATGAATATTCTACATATTTTAATTTTAATATTTCTATTTCCAACATATTCTACAGCATTTGATACGTCAGATTTTTCACATTCTTAAATTTTTATTAATGAAAGTCTAATTTCTTTTTTTCAATATAGTTCTTTTATACTAATTCAATTGCATTACTATAGATAATATGTATTGTACACCAACTAATTCCCATTACATAAGACTAGTGAATTCTGGAAAAGATAATAATATTTTAATCGATAAATAAAAATGAGGAGATTACCATGAAAAATTTAGATAAAATAGTTTTGACTGTAAATGATTCAGATAATATAACTGATATTTATGATAAGGTTAATATAAATTTTTATATAGACACAGGAGAATTTATCTATTATATTGATGCTTCACAATATCATAAACTATATAGAATTTTTAAATATGATGGAAAAAGAGAATTAATAGTAGATTCTAAAGTAGAAAATATTGTAATAGTAAAAGATAGTATCTTTTATACTATAAAACATGAAAATGAAATTATGTTAATTAAGTGCAATTTAGAAGGAAAAGATACTTATATAATATATAATAATTTGTCTTATATTAATGCTTACTGCATTCATGATGAAGTCATATATTACTGCGAAAATCATAATTTCAAAAGTTATATAAAATCTATGACATTATACAATAAAAATAGTTCTATATTACATGAGTCCATTGGATGTATTTCTGATCTCCATTATTTTGAAGATAATATATATTATAAAAGAAGAAATTATCCTTATGAAGGAGAAGAAGTGCTAAAAAAATTTAATATAAATTATAAAAACAAGGAGTCTGTAGTTGAGACTTTTTGTAAAGACGTTTATTTTTATAATAATTACATTATATACAAGGACAGAAATCTTAGTTTAGCAGTTATAAAAAATTTGCAAACTGGAAAAAAAGTTTATGAAACTAATCAGTGTAATAATATATTAGGTGTATTTAATCAATATGTGCTATTTACTTATGAAGGCTTTACTGATATAGAAGCTAACTATGTAAAAAATATGCTCTATATGCTTAATATAGAAACATTAAATATAACAAAATTAACAGCTTGCAGTGTTTCAAAAGCTCAAATGATAGATAATTACATATATTATAAAGTTAAGGATAAGGATACTACAATTTACAGACAGGATATAAATGGTGAAAATAAGGAAACCATCAATAACTCAAATAGTAATGGTGGTATAAAAATATTAAATAAACTATTTCTCATGATGAAATAATAAAAATAAATAATTTAGGGCAAACACATATAAAATTTTAAGTGTTTGCCCTTTTATTCATGCAGCTAATATTATAGTGTATTTAAATTTTGTGATAATTCTTTTAGTTCTTCTAAATTAGCGCTAACTTCTTCAAGTGAAGCTGCCTGTTGTTCTGTCAATGATAAAGTACCATTAGACATCTGCACTGAACTATCCACAGATTCTTTTATAGATAAATTGACATTTGCTATGCCATTTGCCGTTTCTTTTGATTTCAAGGATAATTTCCTAATCTGGTCAGCAACTATACCAAAACCGGCACCAACGCTTCCGGCTCTTGCAGCTTCTATTGCAGCATTCAAACCCAGCATATTGGTTTCATTGGCAATTTGCTTTATAGATTCCGATATATTAAGTATTTCACCTGAAAAATTCTCTACTTTTTTTACTTCATCATTAAGCTGCTGCTGATTTGTTGATATTTCTACAGAAGAAGAAGCTAAATTATCTATTAAAGAAGAAGCTTGTTCAACATTTTCTTTTAATGTTTCAAACATTTTCTTAAATAAATACTGTTTAATACCAATCTTAACTAAAGTATTACCAACTGTGTGTAAAACTTCAGCCGCAATTTTCAATTCTTTTTTTGAAATAACATGCACTTTTTTAGAAGCAGCTACATACTGATCCTCGTTAATATCCAATTCCCTTGCTAACTGTCTAATTTTTTCTTCATCTAATTCATTATTTGTTATCTGACCACCATATATTCCACCTAAATGTCTTCCATTAACAATTATTGGTGCTGCAAAATCCACTAGACCTGCATGACAATCATATGTAACAGCTTCTCCAGTTCTTATTGACTCATTAAGCCCCTTTAAATCACATTCTAAGCATCGTTTTTCTCCTAACTTAGAACCATGAGTATATTTCATACAAAAATCTGTAAGATTACTACCATTAGTTAAAGCATTTCCATCTTTATCTAAGGTTATACTTGCTATACCAAAGCTATTTGCAAAATCATCTTGAAATTTTTGCAAAAGATTTAAATCTACTAAATCTTTTAATTCGGCTTCATCCAACCAAGAATGTTGATTAACATTCTGCCCCAAATTAATCAGCCCCTTCCTATTTTAGATAACTTTATACATCTTTATAAAATATTGTACATCAAGTGTAATATCATTTCAACATTTCCATACATAAATTTTACATTTATGCTTAACTTTCAACATAATTTTTACATTGATTGTGTTTTGACTTGTATTACAAGCAACCTCCAACTTTAATTAAAATAAATAGTTTTGCGAATTTCAACTCTCTATATTAAAAAATAGGATTTACCTTTTCTAAAAAATTATCTACTAATATCTCTGCTTCCTGGAATGACTTCTCATTATAATTTTCACAAAATGGATCACTAAATCCATGTTTTCCACTTAACATATAAACATCAATATTTAATTTTTTCAAAACTATAACTAATTCCTGTACATTAAATGATTTTTCTTTCTTAGGAAAAATTAGTAAAGCTGGACATTTTGGAATGATATCTATATAATCTCTAATTCGTGAACCATAATATCCTATAATGCCATCACATATATTTTCTTCACTGCTGCATAACCATGCAATTGTTGCACCTATGCTGTATCCCAATAAATATACGTGTTTGTACTTCTGCTTTGCTTCCATAAGAAGCTGCTTTACTTGATGAACTGCTGAATCAAATCCAATACTTTTTGTAAAATACTTATAAGCTTCCTCTTGAAAACTATAATTGAAAGGCTTGCTCACATTGATTAAATTTGGACAAATAACATCATATCCTTTTATAGAAAATTTTTCACAAACCTTTTGTATATGCTGATTAATTCCATATATTTCATGTAATACTATTATTACAGAAGATGAATTATTTATAATTTCCATATGATCCTCCTTAAAAATAATTTTAAGTAAATACTAAAAATTGATATTTCATTAATACTTCATTATAATATGACTATACAAAAGATTGCAAGTTCTTACTAATAACTTTAACTAAAACCAAAAGAACTATAAACAGATTTATAATTAAAAATCCACTTATAGTTCTTCTATAAAAATTCACTGTTATGAATAATACAGTATTTAATCTAGGTTGTTCCACTTTTATGATTAAACCGCTTTAATAGCACTACGTCCGCTTCTATTAAGACTATTATTGATTTTCTCCAATATATTCAAAAGGTGGTTGTGTTTGAGTATAATAGCCGTTTCTAACTTCTACAGCCCAATTTTGTAGCATTTCTTTCTATTCTACACTATTAAAAAAGTAGTCAATACCTTTTGGTGAATCCCAAACTAGAACACGAAATGGTAGTGTACCTGTTGATTCAAAAACATCTTGTTCAGAAGTAAATCTTTCAGTAATAAATAATTGAGGAAGACCATATTGATATGCCATTGCTGGTTCAATAAATGAAAAATAAGAGCCTGTCCAATACTCTTTCCCTATATCCTTTTGGTATATAGTTGCTCCATTTGTATCAATAACCCTTCTTTTTTAACTCAGCATATTTTGCTGGAGTATGAAAATTCAAATGCTCGATATCTGGCGTCTTTGTTTTTGTCGAATAGCTTTTACAATGGGAGACATAATAACCATGTCCATTATCTATATAGCCAACAAGAACAGTATTGTGAACAGTTCTAGGGCTAGTTGGATTAAAACAGCTGAAGGCTATGGGCTTTCCTATATTTCCATTCTTAGGGGGATCTCCAAGCACCTTTTAAATCCTCTAAGTGTTGATTAAATATATCCTTACTCATAATTTGCGCCTCCTCTTCTAATTAAATTATATTTATCCATATACTTTCTCAAAAACCTCTAGAATGCTAATTTGTAAATTTTAAAATTCTTAAGAAAGTTATCAATATATACTATTTTTATAATAGAAGAATGTTGCAGAATATATATTTTTCTGTTACTGAAAACATCGGGCTTTAAGCAGATAAATTTTAAATTACTGGTTTCAAGGATTGGATGTTCAGAGAACCTTCTATAGTAATTCATAGAAGGTTCTTAAATTAGCTCGAAGTTTATGTTTATTCTACTTCTTCAGCATTTACCTTAATGTTAGATATAACTCCCATAATCTTTATTGATTCATTCATGTTTTCCTTAAATAGCTCTGTAATATTAACTACACTTCTAATACATAATATTACACTACATAATAGATTAATTCATTGTAATCTAAACCATACTCATCAAATATAACTCTTAAAGTATCCAGTTTTGCTTCTGTACTTAGATTCTTTTCTACATATACTTTATCAGCAATTTTAAAAATAGAATATTGCAAAAGTTATATGGCTGCCCTTCCTCTTTTGTAACACATCTTTACCTCCTTAAGTATTATGTTAACAAAGATACAATATCTTTTATTATTAAGGAGGGAAGATTATGACTCTCTTTGATCAGTCATTTGCCGATCTGCTGGCTATCAAAAGCAAGCGGAATCCGGATAATTATAATATAGTATTTTTTGGTGACAGCTGGGTTCAACGCAGTATAGGAAGCGATGTAAGATTTGTAAGCAATGACATTTTTGAAGTAGCTATGCAAAGAGCAATGGATTTTAATCCCTTACTTTTTGCCTATGGTGGTGATGGTGCCTTCACTGGTACCGAAGATAACCTAAATTTCTTAGTTGAGAAAATCAAAAGTTTAAATAAAGATAAAAACGGTGACAGCGTGCCCTTTTTCATGGTTCCAGGTAATCATGATGCCGCAAGATTAGGTACTACACTCTCCCTAGATAACTACAAAAAGATTATTGGCCCAGAAGATATTCATTGGTCTATTGATTTGCCTGAATTCAGACTCAGGCTGGTTGGGCTTA
Source organism: Clostridium sp. JS66 (assembly GCF_033561535.1). Classification (NCBI taxonomy): domain Bacteria; kingdom Bacillati; phylum Bacillota; class Clostridia; order Eubacteriales; family Clostridiaceae; genus Clostridium; species Clostridium sp. JS66. Next base: position 4,382,072 of record NZ_CP131467.1, read on the forward strand.
ATTCTTTATATCATTATATTTATAACGAATATGGTCTGACAGAAAATGAGCTGGGATTCTTGGTCAACAGTTTACTGGATGTTAAATGCTCTACGAATGTTTTTGTCTCTATGCATGTTCCACCAAGAGAACCGAAGCTTGACTGGGTTGGAGACGATGCCTTCCCAAATGGAAGAGGAAGAAGAGACTTTTATAAAATAGTAAGGAACAGAGTCTCCAGAGTTCTTCTAGGTCACATTCATGATTTCCAGCTGGCTGAAGCACATGATGTTAGATTCATTCTGTCGGGTGGTGGCGGAGCAACTCTTAATGTAGGTGCTCGATTCCATATCGTTGTAATAAATATTCGAAGCCATGGTAACCATAGTGTAATTACATCGCAGTTTGTTCCTGTAGGATGGCATAGAGCAACTGAACCTGTATCCCCATAGATAATGAACGTGATGAAATAAAAGATTTCGTTGCAACTGAGAAGCAAATCTATAAAATTCATAAAGCAGAATATTAAAAGAATGTACCCCAAAATATAGGGTACATTCTTACGTACTAAATGACTTTATATAATTTCAACAATTCTTTAATGATTGTTCAGTAAACCTTCTTCAAAGGTTTCTTTTCAACAAGCTTCATGATTCAAATTCTTCTACCTTTAATTTCGGTTTTTGATAATATTACATTTAATACTATAATTTTATATATAAAACAAAAATGTCCACAAAAAAAGGCAATTTAAAGCCAATCTTATGGGTGTTTTCTTATCCTTGTATATTCCATTGTAATTCAAACCCATCCTTAAAAACAAAGGTTACATCTTCTTCTGAATTCACCTTTACTATTTCAACAACTGCATTCCAAAGCTCACCATCAAACTCTGTTAAAATAATAGGACTATTTTCTAACATTTTTATAAATGTGCCAAAAAGAGAAAATAGAAAAGAACTATAAACAGATTTGTATTAAAAATCCACTTATAGTTCTTCTATAAACAGAGCACGTAATAATCTAAGTTACACCACTATAGATAACATATATTACCTCACTATGATGTTCCCACCATAATAAAGCAGTTCATTACCTATAATAATGGTTCCTTCGACTATATAAAATATCTACACAACTACACACAACCTCTCGGCTGTATATAATCATTTCAACACTTCATATAATCTTAGCTCGACCTTATATTATAAGTTGGAACCCTGATATAATCAATTTTGTTGACTATACTAAAGCTTTTCCCCACAATATAAAATCTTTCCTCTGACCATATATAAGCTATTTCACAATAACCTATATATAATCGTTGGCCGATTCATATATACCTCTATTCAAAGCACATATAAATCTTGGCTCAACTGTTACATACCCTATGCTATTATAATAACCTTTTTGTGTTTATTATATACTGGTAATTTTTGGGTCACATTTTAATCTTATGTTAACCCTTAATCAATTAAAATCATGTTAGTTTCTAACTTTAATTTATCCCATGGCTATCATTGCTAACTTCCTATTTTTAATTATGAAACTTCTCTGCTTAACTAACGAGCTACATCTGATACAGCTCTATTTTCAGTGATTTTTTGTGACTGTCCCAATGTTTTCATTTGCTTTACTGCAAGAATCAATGTAATTGCTGTACTCAATACATCTGCTATAGGTTGAGCCATCCATACACCATCTAATTTAAAAAATGGTGGAAGTATAATAAGCAGTGGTATAATCATTATAACTTGTCTTAAAAGACTCAATATTGTAGATAATTTAGCTTTAGCTATTGCTTGAAAATAATTGGTACAAACTATTGAACTTCCTACAATTGGGAAGAACAAAAGATCTATTCTAAGTCCTCTAGCCCCCATGCTTATAAGGCTTTGATCACTGGTATTAAAAATACTTATTATTTGTACTGGGAATAACTGAACCATTATAAATCCTAAAGTAGTTATTACTGTAGCTGCTGCTGATGCATAAAATACAGTCTTTTTTACTCTATCATATTGCTTAGCTCCATAGTTATAACCAATTATAGGCTGAGCACCTTGATTTATTCCAAAAATAGGCATAAGTATAAGCATAGTTACACTCGTTATAAGCGAAAATGCTCCTATTGCAATATCTCCTCCATATATAGCAAGACTTTTATTAAATGTTATAGTAACTAAACTTGCAGCCATTTGCATTGCAAATGGTGACATGCCAATAGATGTTATTTCTTTTACTACAATTTTATCTAACTTCATATTTTTCTTGGTTAATTTTAATAAGCTTTTTCCACCAGTAAAATACTGCAATGTCCAAATCACAGTAACACTCTGTGAAATAATGGTTGCAAGAGCAGAACCTTTTACTCCTAAATGAAGTACAAATATAAATATTGGATTTGCTATAAAATTAAGTACTGCACCTATTAACATTGTGAGCATAGCAATTTTAGGATTGCCTTCTCCACGAATGATATTATTAAGTCCCATACTTACACTTTGAAGTATTACACCTAAAAGAATTATGAAACTAAAGTCCCTAGCATAAGGTAAAGTTTCATTACTTGCTCCAAGCACCTTAAGAATTGGATTTAGAAATGATATTCCAAAAATAGTTATACATAATGAAAATATAACAAGCAAGGTAAATGCATTTCCTAATACTTTTTCGGCCTCTTCTTTTTTATGCTGACCAAGCTTTATTGAAATTACAGCTGCTGCACCAATTCCAGCCAGCATTGCAAACCCCATTATTACGTTAACTATTGGAAATGTTACTGCAACTCCTGAAAGTGCTATAGAACCTACTCCTCTGCCAACAAATATTCTATCTACTATGTTATAAAGCATATTAACCATCATTCCAATTACCGATGGAATTGAAAATTTCAACAAAAGCTTTCCAACAGTTTCTGTACCTAATTCGTTTGTTTTGTTCATACATTTCCCTCCATATAAATGTTATGCATTGATATAGTTGCACACACAACTATATTAATGCATAATTATTATTATATAATATACTGCTTTTATATGCAACAACAATTTTTTGATGTTAAATTCCTGCAAAAGCATTAAAAATACTTTCACAGCTTAAACTTGACATCCACAGCTTTCAATACAAGTACAAAAATCTCTACACTTAATATAGTATAGAGATTTTTTACAAAATGTCCTTATTCAAAGGGCCAATTTTTATTTATTAAATTTTTATAGTATTTTATCTTTATAACCTTTAAAAATATTTATTTTACAGTAAACTCATATCTCAAATCTTCTGTTAACGGCTCCTTATACTTTGAAGTAACCTTCTTGCTGATATAAATATAATAAGTTTCCCCTGACTTATATGGATTTACAGGTGATACCTTTATTATATTATCTGAATCACAGCTTACCTTTACCTCTACTTTGTTTCCCTTTAAATCAGTTACATATATATTATCTGATGTTACTGTGGATGGATCTGCAGCCTTTGTAAATTTAAGATGCCATTCTTTATTTTCATCTACCTTATCCGACATAACAGTAGTTTTTCCATTGAAATAATCCTTTGGCATTTCTATTAAAGTAAAGCTGCTGAATTTATTCACATATATAGAAATACCTACTGCATTACCTTTTTCATCGTATACAATAGTTCCTTTATCCTCCACATCTTCTCCATCACTGTGATGAACCATAACTGCTAAAGAGGAAAGAAACTTGTCTAACTCCTCCTTTGAGCTTGGCAACTTTGAAGGATCTATTGGTATAGTTATCTTTGTTCTGCCTGTAATGTTTGCTTCTATTTCTATAGGGTTGCCTAATGCTTTTACTTCACCATTTACGTCTCCAAAAATCTTTAAACCCATAGCTTTAGTTTCATCTATTTTGCTTTTATCTGTTACTTCCTTAATGCTTATATTTACATCTCCTGATATGCCCCTCAAGGTTTCCTTTGAAATTTCAAGTTTAGCCCTTGATGCATCTATTTTTACTCCTATACCATTCTTTGCTAACTTATCTACTGAAGTCTTTGGTATTTCAATTTTTAATGCATCTGCTGGGTTATCCTTTAGATCTGTTATTGGTATTGTTACTTCTGTCTTATTGGCAACTAATGTTTTTGCTATAATTTCTGTTATTTTTGCTTCATCTAATTTTACTGTATCTATTTTTGTTCCACCTTCTACTGTTCTTGTTATCTCCACCTTTACTGGTGCTACTGTGCTATCTGTTCCTTCTATTACGTCCACCGTTCTTGTGCTTATTGTGCTACTTCCTCCGGTTGTAGTTCCGCCACCTGATGTATTAGTTACTGTAGTATCTATTATAGTTACTGCCACTGTTTGAGAGTTTCCACTGCTAAAATTGAAGGTTATTACAAAACTTCCTCTATTTTGATTTGATAAGTAACCTTTTGCAATTGTAATAATATTTCCATTTACAACATAATCCGTTCCATTTATTAGAGCATTACCTCCATTACTTATTCCAGCTAATGTATTTCCATTAAAATTTACATACATATTTATATCAGCTTGATTTCCAACATTCTTATCAAAGGCAACTGTCGATAAACCTAAACTCGAATTTCTTATTTCTTGTGCATATGCTTTCCTTGTTCTTGAACTTTCTGTTTTACCTTGACTTGTTACTGATATATATATGTTTCCTGCATTTACTCCAAGCTGTGATACATTGATTGTAACTGAAGTTTCTCCTAATGCTACTGTACCTATTCCAAGTAAACTTCCTCCTGATATATCATTGTAAACTTTAACTATATCCCCTGGATTAATTGCTGTTACTGTAATTATATCTTGTACACCTTCAATATTGTTTGTTACTGTTATACTTGCTTCGCTTGGTGCAGCTGTTACTATTAGTGCTGGTGCTCCCACTACCACCTCTACTGTTGCTGTATGATTTTCACTATTTGCATAACCTGCTGGCATTGTTCCTAAAGTTGCAGTAAATGTATAGCTTCCTAATGCATTCGGATTATAGTTGTCTGTATCCACCCATGTGCTTACTGGTAACGTCACTGTATTACTATTTGCTGTTACACTTGTCGGCAAGGTTGATATTACTGCTGCTGCATTTGCATAGATTGCACTTCCTGCATTTCCAGCTATTTTACTTGGGATTGCATCAAAACTGGTTATTTCTGTTGTTATTGCTGCTGGAGTTACACTATTAGATGCACTGGAAGCTGCACTTGTTCCAACTCCATTGGTTGCTGTTACTGTAAAAGTATAACTTGCTCCGTTGGTAAGTCCTGTTACCGTTATTGGACTGGAAGTTCCTGAAGCTGTTTTTATACTTACTCCTCCTGCTGGGGTTGCTGTAACTGTATAGCCTGTAATAGAACTACCTCCATCATCTGTAGGTACTGTAAAAGTTACAGATGCTTGTGCATCTCCAGCTATTGCTGTTCCTATTGTAGGTGTTTCCGGTACAGATATAACCTTTACCGTAGATGCCATACTTAAAGTAGTTGTATCGCTTCCTCCATTAGAAGTTCCTCCATTATCTTGTATAGAGGTTAAAGTTATTATACGATTCCCTTTAGTAGGATTTAACCCGCTGTCTTTATAAGTTAATCCATCTATTAAGCTTTTTTCATCTGTACAAGATTTATCACCTGAAATTGTTATTGTAGCAGTTGAGCCAGTTAAGGATACAACATAAGCAAAATTATTATTAGCAGTTGAGCCAGAACTATTTGTTAATGAAACATCACTGCCATCAACAGCCAATATTTCATTATTGCCGTCTGTTACATTACTTACTGTAAGAGTAAGACTTTTGATCATTTGTCCAGCTTCTACAGTTGATGCAGTTGTGCCACTAAATAAGGCTACTGCTGAATTGCCTGCATTATAACTAGGATTTAAAGCTGTAGCTACTAAAGTTGGTAGATTATTCACTGCTGTTATACTTACTGTTTTAGTTGCAGCATTACTATCGTTAGTTCCATCATTAGCCACAAAACTAACAGTACGTGCAGCTGTATTAGGATCATTGGAGCTATCACTATAAGTAACAGCTTGTAATGCTGCCTGCCACTGAGCTAATGAGGCTGTTGCACCAGAAGAAGTAAGAGTTAAAACTCCTGCACTTGAAGTAAAACTACTAGAAATATTTCCATACTTGGAGGAATCATTATTAGTAAATCCTAATACATCCTCTGAAGAATGAAGATTTCCTGTAATAGAAACAGTAGCACTGGAAAGCTTTGAGGCACTGACAGTTAATCCGCTATCCACTGCTGCAGGTTGACCCCCTTCTTCAAAAGTTGTAGTTCCTACGGTGGTTGTTACTATTGGCACTGCTGCTATTGTTTTAGTAGCAATTTTACTATCATTAGCTCCATCATTAACTACAAAGCTGACAATACGATTAGCTGTATGAGGTGAACTTGAAGTATTTTTATAAGTAACAGCACTTAAAACTGCCTGCCACTGTTCTAACGTAGCAGTTGCTCCGGAAGAATTAAGAGTAAAAGTTCCTAAAAGGTTATTATAGCTGCCAGAAATATTTCCATACTTAGAGGAGTCATTATTGGTAAATCCTAATACATCCTCTGAAGTATAAATAGTTGCATTTGTATCTTTAACAGAAACAATTGCACTAGCAAGTCTTGCTGTATGCGGACTGTTCACTGTTATCCCGCTATCTACAGCTATTGCTTGATTTCCCCAGTTAAAAACTGTAGTACCTAAGGATGTTTTCACTGTGGGTATTGCAACCACTGTTATTGTTTTGTTTACAACAGCGCTGTTGTTAGTTCCATCATTAATCACAAAGGAAACAGTACGAGTAAATTGAATAGGTGGACTTAATGTATCATTATAAGTAACAGACCTTAAAGCTGCCTGCCACTGACCTAATGTAGCTGTTGCACCAGAAGAAGTAAGAGTTAATTCACCTGTTACTGCATTATAGCTACCTGCAATATTACCATAATTAGTTGCAGTACTTGTAAAATTTAATACATCTTCAGATGAATGAAAATTTCCTGTAATAGATACTGTAGCACTGGCAATCTGTGAGGCACTTACAACTAAGCCACTATCCACTGCTGCAGGTTGGTCTCCTTCTTTAAAAGTTGTAGAACCTGCTGATGTGGTTACTGTAGGAGTTGTGCTTGTGGCTACTTTGGTTAAAGTAAGCTTAATATCACCAAAATCAATGTAATCTGAAGTTAGGTCAGGTGATGCTGGTGATATAGATGCAATCATTGAAACCTTCAGTTTTCTAGTACCACTTACTACTGCAGTGGATCCTGTTTTGTTTTGCCAGTCGTTACTATTATCATCAGCAGAATTATTTGATAATTCATAGCTACCTTTTTTGACGTCACTATCATCTAACATTTCTACTCTTAAAATAGCAGTAGAAGATGCCTTATATTTTCTTATATAGGCACTTAAATTTAATGTAACGTTTCCGCTGTCCACATCCAATGCAATACTTGATATATCTATAGTTTGATAAAGGGTTTCACTTGCTGCACTTTGTGGATAATAATCAAACCAAACATCATTTGGATCGTCATCATAAACAGTACTACCCAAAAAATCATTGGAGTTTCCGACTAAAAACTTTGAATTAGAACCTTGATCTGAAGTCCAACCTTTAAAATCTTGTGATCCTGTTCCGCTTCCAACACCATTGCTTAACTTTCCATCACCATTTACTACAAGATTAGTATTATATGTTATTGAGTCTGCATAAACCTTAATTGTACTAAAATTTAATGTTAGTCCTAATAACATAAATGCTGAAAGAAGCATGGACATTATCTTTTTAAAAAATTTTTTCATTTAATATCTCTCCTACTTTCATATAAAATATCTAGCTTTATTTATAGTTAGCACATAATTTCTGCTATCACTATGACTTTACTGTTAAATCCCGTTACACCTGTTCCTTCAAAATAAAAATACCATTGGCCAAATAACCAGTTCTTAGTCTAATCTCTCAGTGCAAACAAAATATTATCTAAAGTAAGCATTATAGGTATAATATTTTGTTTTGAACTACCCACTTCCTGCCAAAAAATTGTTTTATCCTCAATTCTTATATTCCTAAACCGTTCAATATCCTTTAAGCTTGAATAACGTATTGTGTTTACCAATCTCTGCATATTAAACAGAATTTTATTGCCACCTTCAAATTCTATTAAAATTGAGTAGTCATCATTTGGTGTAACCTTTGTTATTCTGCTCATTAAAACTCCCCTCCTTTACACAAAAAATTCTCTATTACAACTATAATTGTAATAGAGAATTTTTTTGAGAGTATACGCCAAAAGGAGTATTTTTTGATTTTCTTCTTTTTAATACCTTAAACTATTCCATACATTTTCGCAATTTTTATTGCTTCAAACTTTCCACTAACCTGAAGTTTTTTATAAATATTTTGTAAATGGGATTTTGCCGTGCCTTCAGATATGTTCAATTTAGCTGCAATTTCACTTCTTTTTAGCCCTTCCACAATAAGTATAAGAATCTCTATCTCCCTTTGTGATAACTTCACCTTATTTTCATTGCTGTTCTTTAGTCCTTCAAGGTACTGTTTGCTTAAAGCAGTCACTCGTTTTATATAACTGTTTTTTAAATTTCTATTTAATATTACTTCCAGCATAGTCATAATATGAGATGCATTTTCTACAAAGGGCATTACGATATTATTTGATTGAGCTTTAAGTAACGCCTTTTCAAGTACTGCTGTACCTTCTTCCATACCATAGAGGTTATATTTTGCCACTGCATCAAAAATAGAGTTGTGAATAAAACCAAATTCATTACTGAATATAGAAAAAGGTTCAATAAAGCTTTCAGCAAGCATTTCAAGCTCAATATAATTTTTAGACAGCATTACTGCCTTACCATAAACTATATAACTAAAAGCCATTCCTTGATAAATAAAATCTTCAACAGCTATGTCTCCTATCTGCAGCCAATATGGAATCTTTTCCCTTCTACCAATGCAAGCATAAATATATCCTCTGCATAAATCTATAGTAGTATTATATATAGAATAATTTATCTTACCGGTTTCCTCTTGAAGTTCATTTAATTTTTTGATAGCTTCTCCTATCTTTCCCTGAAATATATAAAGCCTCATGAGATTAAAATAAGCATTTATTATAATGCCTGTCTGTTTTTTAGTTTTGGCCTTGTAAATAGCCTTAAAGCTATTTATCTCAGCAGCTTCAAAATCACCTGTTTCCAGTGCGTATTCTGCAAGTCCTAAATATTCACAGCCTGTTCCATTACCATCTGCCAGTTTTGCATGTAATGGCATTCTTTCTACAACAACCTGTAAAACTCTTTTTAATGTTTGCTCTTTTCTAAAATAAATATAGAGCAAATGAGGAGAACCAAAAGTAAATTCATTTTCTCTAAGCAATATATAGGATTGCTTTCCTTTTAAAAGACTTCTAGCTTTATCACTAATAATGCACATTTTCTCCAAATCATTAAATACTGCAAATTTTTTAATAATTAATATTTCAGCAAGAATTCTATCCCTATATTCAATTTCTATGTTATCAGCCTTTTCATAAAATAACTGAAGCCTTTCTAAGTTCTGCATACACGTTTCTATATCCTGTCCAGCTACAATATAACACAGCATATACCTCAAATATGCTACAGGGTATTTATAAATCAGCTCTTCAGAAATTTTACTGAACATATCTAAATATCCTTCGAACAAAGATTCATTATATGCATTCTCAGGCTTATTAAGTTCTAAAAGGATTCTTTCTTCATCTCCTGCTCTATATAAATAACCAAAAGCAGTTTGAAGTCTTCTTTTCTCCATATACCACTCAGCAAGGCGTCTATACACTTCTTTAAGTTCCTTAGCTTTAAAGCTAAACTTTATCCTAAGAAAATCCAGCAGTACATTATGTATTTTATATATTTTTGAAGCTTCATCATAAAAAACAAAGGCATTTTCCTTGCGAAGCTTTTTTAAAATTTCATCTGTTTTTTCTTCTTGAGTAATATAAAAAGCTTGCTTAACTGTAAAGTTATCCATTACAGAAAGTTTTAACAAAAAATTCTGAATGTTTTCTCCATATATATTGAATAATGTGTTTTCTACTAAATCATCAATAGTACTATTCATACCTACAGGTATACCTTTTTCCAAGCCTAAAAGTATCATATAAGCTAAAGATATCCATCCATCTGTATATTCATTAATTTTTATTAAGTCATCATCAGGTATATTATTCTTCATCATCAAGCAATATTCCCTTAGCTCTTCTTTTGTAAACCTCAATTGCTGTTGGGATATTATCTGACACATATCTTTAAAAAGGAATTCAGATAAATTAATTTTTGTAGTATCTCTGGTAATAATAATTATATAAAAGTTATCTATTTTCTCCTTCACAATTTTAGTAATGAAATTATTCATTTTAGGATTTGAACAAAGTTGATAATCATCTATGACAAAAACTGTTTTTTCATTATAATCAATATTATTTAATACAGACAAAACTTTTTCACTCTGAGGCACGTCTACTGGGAATCCAAGGCTTTTTAGAGATTTTCCTGACTTTGCATCTAATTTACTTATTTCTTCCGAAAACTGATTCCAGATGTAATTAAGAGATTGTGAAGAATTTAAAAATGTAATCCAAATATACAGATTTTTTTCAGACTGAAGAAACTCTTTAACTGCTGTAGTTTTACCAAACCCCATTGGAGCTTCAATAATTGTAAGAGGATACTCATATACTTTTGACAAAATATGATTTATCCGTTTTCTTTTTAATATTTTACTACTTTCCAAAATAACACCCTTCCTAATTTGAATGTTTATTTAGCATTTATATAACTTTCAATATCGCTATTTAAAATTCTACTTTTTAACCAATATATTTATAATTAACCATATTATCGTATATTATTAATAAAAGCTTGAACAAACAATGTCGCTTTATCAAGGTTAAATTTAAATTCTTTTTATCATTTTTTAAACCATTCTAAGGTATATTTCTTAAAAGCTCTTATGCCAGGCATTAAATTCTTTTCTTTTGGTATAGCCAAAGCTATTGTAACATTAATTTTTTCATTTAAATTTACTATTTTAATGTTATTTCCTTTGATAAACTTCTTAGCAATTTGTGATGTTAACAAGGATACACCTAATCCACTAGATACAAAACCCAAAATCATATCAATATGATCACTTTCATACACAATATCAGGAGTAAAACCTGCTTTTTTGCAAGCATTAATAAATATTTCAGTTGCAAGTGAATTATTAGTCATGGAAACAAATTTTTCACTTACAATATCTTTAAAATCCACAGATTTATATGCAGCTAAAGGATGAAATTGTGGTGTTACCAAAACTATATGATCAGTAATAATGGGGAAAAGTTCAAATGTGCTATTCAATTCAGTATCATCTGTAAATGTAACAAAGGCAGCATCAATTTTTAAATTTTTACGAAGCTGAATTAATAATTTGGTTTCAGCCTCCTTTAATTTTAACTTTATTCCAGGATACCTTTTCTGAAAAGAAACAATAAGTGATGCTAGACCAAAATAGCATATTACTGGAATTGTACCTATAACAAGTTCCCCTCGCTGTATTATGCAATATTCCTGCATTGCTTTTTCTGCTTCATCAACATCATTTAGAATTTTTGCAGCATGACGCAAAAATTCGCTGCCTGCAACAGTTAAACAAATATGACGAGTTGTTCTATCAAACAGTTTAACGCCAAGCTCGCCTTCTAATTTACTTATTTGTTTCGAAAGAGAAGATTGAGAAATATGCATTTCTTCAGCTGCCTTTGAATAACTCTGATATTCTGCTAGAGCTAATACATATTTTAAAGTATCAATATTCACATCAATACCTCCATTTTAATAATAGATATATTCCTATAACGAAATAATCTTATCACAATTATGAATTGTAGTAAATAATTCCACTAGGTATAATCTAATTGAAATTTAGCTAAAGGGAGGAAAAAATTTTGTTGGAATTATCAAGGCAAAATCTTAAATATGATGTGGTTGTTGTTGGAGGTGGAACTGCAGGTGTAGCTGCTGCATTAGGTGCTGCTGAAGCTGGAGCTCATACATTATTAATTGAAAGGACTCCATATTTTGGAGGTCAATTAACACACTGTACACTTCCTGCAATATGTGGACTTTTTACTCAGGGTACCCCCTATGAACAAGCAGTTAAAGGATCAGCACAAAAAATATTAGACAAACTTTCAGAACTAGGAAGATATGATAAACCTATACGATGTGATGATAAACCTAATAGTCCTGTTGTTGTTATGATTGAACCTGAATCATTTAAATATGCACTGGATAAAGTATTAAGTGATGCAAAAGTAGATGTGCTGCTGCATACTCAAGTAATAGAAGCAAATAAAATTAATGGACATATTGAATCTATAACCTGTATAGATGACAGAGGTAAATTTATAATAACAGGCTCTGCTTTTGTAGACGCTAGTGGTGATGCAAATCTTACTGCAATGGCTGAAGGAAGTTATGTTATGGGTGATAATTGTGGTAATTTTCAAGCCTCAACACTTATGATTCGTATAGGCGGAATACCTTCAGAAGTTGATATAAGTCCTGAAAAAATAAAAGAAGCTGTTATTAAAGGTAAAAAAGCTGGAATCAAACATTTGACTAAAGAAATTGGAGATAATTTTCGACTACCTTTTTCACCTGATGTGCTTTTAAATGTTGCAGATGAAAATGTAAATGGAGTTGATGCTTTAAGCTTGACTCGTGGTGAAATATCTGCGCGTGAACAAGCGTGGTCATATGTTGAAGCTTTACGCAGATTTCTTCCTGGAGGTGAGAAGTGTTATATAATTCAAACAGGACCTAAAATTGGTATACGTGAAACAAGGCACATTATTTGTGAATACAAACTCACAGCTTTAGACTTAAAAGAAGGAAGACATTATAAAGATTCCATTGCTCGTGCTGCTTGGATGGGTGAGGCACATAACAAGCCAGGTATGCCAAATGATTTATATCCAGTATATAACTATTCATATTACGATATTCCTCTTGGTTGTATAAAAGTTAAGAACATCAATAACCTCTGAGCAGCTGGACGGACTATTGATTGTGACGCTTTAACTTTTGTATCAATTAGGGTTACTGGAACAGCAATGGCTACAGGACATGCTGCAGGAGCTGCAGCTGCAATTTACAGTAATACAAATTCAGCATCTCCTGATGAAGTAAGGCATGAATTAATTAAGCAAAATGCACTTATATAATTTCAAGGAACATAAATAGGCTTTAACTTGCAATCCTATTTATGTTTCCTTTAATTAATTTTCTTTGCCAATAACCTCAAAGTATAAAATAATATGAATTCTTAAGATATTTTTCATTATATTTAACTGCCATCTTCAATAACTTATTCTTAATCACATTAATAGATACTTTACCTTTTTTATAGTTATCGATACTTTTAAGAAAGCTTTCTTTTTCTTTAGTATCTACTATATTTTTAAAATATCCCCAGACATGAAGTGCTGCATTTTCTGCATTTCCAATGGTAACTTCTTCTTTCATAGCTTCATCTATATAATTATAAAATTGTACAACAGGGTACTCTTTTTTATTTTTAAGCAAATTCCTTATTTCCAAATAAATTCTAGGTGAACTTTCCAAAATGGTATACTTATACTTACTCCATTCTTCTTCAAGTTTACTAATCCTTTTATCCTTAGTTACACAATTTATACATTTTACTGCTGAAAGATTTTTATCTTTGACTTCAAGCATTATATCTATATCTTCTCTTTCTAAGCTTTCGTAAAAATTAATAAATCTGTCTACTGCTATAGTACTTGAATGGGAACCTGGTTTCTTTAAAATATCCTGTTGTGAATAATGGATTTTTTGATATCCATCCTTCTCTTTCCATGTATTCTTACATTCATCTATCCAATACAAATCACTTTTTTCTTCAACATATGGATTGATTTCATTATGCAAATTGTCAAAAATAACTGGTATGTTTAGTTTAGTTCCTATTTGGAGTACATCATTTATATTGTAGGATTTATCATCATTTTCAATAACAAGCCTTCGTTTTACCCTGTCTTCCAAAGCTTCATAATTGTTCATAAACCTATTTATTGCCTGTTCTTTATTATTATAAATTCCGCCAATATGAAGCACTATTTTATTTTCTTCACTAACTCCAAGGCTATCTAAAACCCTGGCATGATAGTTCAAATCTTCAATTGCTCTATTTACCACATCCTCCTTTGGAGAATTAAGTACTGTGTATTGTCCGGGATGCATTGATACTCTAATATTATTCCTTGTAATCTCTTTACCAATTTCAAAAAATTCTTCAGAAAATATCTCCCACCAAGGCAGCTCATTTAAAGAACTTGAACCAAAAGGAATTAAATCGGAACTAATTCTAAAAAGGTGTATATTGTTTTTAATGTTATAATCAATGATATTTTTAAGGGATTTTAAATTATGCTCTATTATACCTAATAACTTCTCATTGGATAAATTTTTAGCAGTACAACTTTTTAAATTGGCATCTGAAACCCCTATTGTCAAACATGCATATCCTATACTCATCGTATTCACACCCTTTCATTTATAATATGCTCAACTTTTCAAAATATAAAATATTTTTAAAGTTTGTTAGCAATTTTATTTAATTCTTCTGCCATAGCAGTTATTTCTTCTATACTTGCAGTTATCTCTTCAGCAGCTGCAGCTTGTTCTTGAACTGAAGATAAAGAATTATGGCTCTTCTCACTAGATTCAGCTACCTTAAAATTAATTTCATCAGTTAATTTTTTTATTTTAGGAACTGTACTTTTGGATTCTTCAGACAGTTTCCTAATTTGTTGAGCTACAACTCCAAAACCTTTTCCCACTTCACCTGCTCTTGCTGCTTCTATAGAAGCATTTAATCCAAGCATTTTAGTTTGATCAGATATTTCCTTTATAAATGAAGATACTTCATTTATTTGTACTGATAAACCAGTTATTTCATTTATGCTGTTATTAAGTTTTTGTTCATTGCTATGTATCTCTGTTGATGATGATGCCAATTGTTCAATGGTAGAAGATATTTCTTCAAGACTATTTTCCAAATTTCCAGCTATTTCTATCAAATTCTTAGCTGCAATCTTAGGAACGATCAAGCCAAAAGTTGCAACAACTTCACTTCTATCTTCATTGAATAATGGATGGCAGATTATCAAAACTGGTACACTATATTTACTAGCATCAGCTTTTAATAAAACTGGCTTTTTAGTTCTTATTACCTCAGCACAAACAGTATCTTCTTTAAAACTTTCTCCAATTTTTATTGCAGGAATTTGGAATTTTTTTGAATTTTCAATGCAAACATATTTATATAAATCTGTACCAAATATTACAGCTCCATCTGGAAACATTTCAGATAAAACTGGTGCAAAGTCACTAAATGATTTTAATACAGGATTAGTTATTGGAAATACTGTAGAAAATACCCCAACAGCTTGTCCTTGTTCATTAACTATCGGTTCTGCCACAATTTTTAATCTAACTCCATATAAGGATCTTGGAACAGTTTCTATATTAAGCCTATTCTCCCTCATAGCTTTACTAGTAACACCTTTAGAATTTACTTTCTCACCAACTTGAAAAATATTCAAATCAAATTCATTAGATGCTTTTCTCCAGGTATATGTATTTCCATCACTAATTAAATAGATAACACCTCCTGGTATCATATTAGCCTGAGTTTCAGACATAGCTTTTATGTACTCTACTCCATTTTCAGAAATCATAATTTGTGTCCTCCCTATAATCCAATTTAAAATTTATTTTTATATTACTAATACTAACAATAAATTTCATTTTACTACACGTTTCAACAAAACTTAATATTTATATAGTAAGTTGTTCCATATATAATGTCAATATTAGTTTTTTATAGTATTATAAACATATTAAGTTTTTCAAAATACATATCAAAACTTGCTGTACATTATATTCATTTTGTATAATACTACATCAAACTTCAAATACACAATTAACCATATATGTTTTGTAATTACTTTCTATACTTATATTGACTCGCATTAACTATAATCATAAAATAAATATGATACTAGTTATATAAAACATATTTATACTTTGGAGGATTAAATTATGAACTATGATAAAAATGCTATTCTAAATGAATTAAAAACTATTCTTTCCATACCAAGTCCAACAGGATATACCAATTCAGTAATGCAGTATCTTAAAGGAGAACTCACTAAGCTAAACATACCTTATAAAACCACAAATAAAGGTGCTCTTGTTGTATCCTTTTCTGGAGCAAATAATGATTATCAAAGAACTTTTACTTCACATATTGATACATTAGGTGCAATGGTTAAAGGTATAAAAGCAAATGGTGCTCTTTCTTTTGTACCTGTTGGTGGTTATATGATGTCAACTTTGGAAGGTGAAAATTGCACTATAAAAACTTTAGATGATGCAAGTTATTCTGGTACTATTCAAACAACAAAGCCATCTGTTCATATAAGTGGTGATGATGCCCGTAATCTTAAAAGAACTCCTGAAAATATGGAAGTAATATTGGATGAAAAGGTATTCTCTAAAAGTGACATAGAAGCTCTTGGTATCGATGTAGGAGATTATATATGCATAGATACAAGAACCACCATCACTGAAAAGGAATTTATTAAAAGCAGATATCTGGATGATAAAGCTAGTGCATCAGTTCTCATGTATGTCATTAAATATCTTCATGAAAATAACCTAAAACTTCCTTATACAACTAATTTTTATATAAGTAATTATGAAGAAGTTGGGCATGGCTCCAGTGCAGCTTTACCAGAAAACACTAAAGAATTTATAGCTGTTGATATGGGGGCTCCTGGATGTGAGCAAAATTCTTCAGAATATACTGTATGTGTTTGTGCTAAAGATTCCTCTGGTCCTTATGATTATGATCTCAGAAAAAAATTAGTAAATACATGCAAAAAAAATAATATTCCATATAAGATTGATATATATCCTCATTACGGTTCAGATGCTTCTGCAGCACTATCTGCTGGTTGGGATGTTAGAACAGCACTTATAGGACCTGGTGTTTTTGCATCTCATGCTTATGAAAGAACTCATGTAGATGCATTATTAGCTACAGTAGATCTCATCATAAAATATATTGCTCAAAAATAATTTTAATTTAGAATTACTAAAAGGACAGTTAATCATGTCCCTTTAGTAATTTTTATTTTAGGAAATGATCATACAATAATAGTATGCCTTACTTTTGTGATTATATTTTATAAAATTTATATCTATTTTTTGACAATATTATAAAATATGTTAATTTAATTGTTTCTATGAAACTTCATTTCTATTACTATAATCTTTTCATCTTACCTAAAAATATACTTCTTTGAGTTTTCAATTATTTATGATAACATTATATAGACTTAAATATAATGTTTGGAGGTTATATAAATGGGATTATTTGATGGACTAATGGGAAATGCATCAGAGGTAAATATACAAGAAGTTGAAAAAGAACTTAGTAACATATTAGCATCTACAGAAATTATTGAAAAAGCATACAAATTGATTCGTGATATGTTTATTTTTACAAACAAAAGGCTTATACTGGTAGACAGGCAAGGTGTAACTGGAAAAAAGGTAGAATATCACTCAATTCCATATAAAAGCATTACCCACTTTAGTATTGAAACATCAGGACATTTTGATTTAGATGCAGAGTTAAAAATATGGATATCAGGAACACCAACTCCTATAGAAAAACAATTTAACAAAAGCTTGAATATATATGAGCTTCAAAGTGTCTTAGCTGAATATGTGCTAAAATAGGTATACCGCAAAACATAACAAAGTTAAAACTCTGCTTCAATAAACTTATAACTTAGATTTTAAAAAATAATCCTCAATTTGCTTACAAGAACACACCTTCCAGCAATTTGAGGAACTTTTTTATTTGTTCTTTAAAATTATTATTATAATTCTAGTATTTTAATTTTTTTGACTATATTTGAAATCTTTGAGTATAAAAACAGAAAGGCAACCACATAGTAACAAGATTATAATACTTTCTATCCGATCTTGGGCAGTAGTTTCATAGTAACCAGCAACTCCAAATGCTGCTGTAATAGGATAGATTGTTTTTAGGGTGTTTGATCTACTCATGAATGCTCCCGTAAAAGAGTACATTTCAGTTAATACTAATGCAATCCCATAGCCTTTTTTCATATATGATACCAATGCAATAATAGGCGAGATAGCAAGGAATATACCCACACCTTGAAGAAAATATATTTTCAGAAAATCTAAAACCATTCCTGCCGATAAATCTGAAAGATGTAATATTGCCTCAGTAAAAAATGCTATTGTAAATAGTAGTAAATAAATGAAAATGCTGAATAAAAAAGTAATAATCATTTTTGCAGCAATTAACTTTGTTTCATTTATAGGAATAATTAGCAAAGATTTTATAGTGTCCTCATCTTCTTCACGACAAATCATATAACTTCCCAAAAGAGAGATGACTGCGGGAAGAACAAAAAGTGTTGCCAAAGGCTGAGCCATAGTCATATACCATCCTGCACTATCTATATACCGTGAATCATTATATGTAAACCATCCCTGCATAAAAACAATAACAGCTACCATAACTGTTGCAAAAACTGCAATCCAAACAATATTTGAACGGCGAATCTTTTGGAGTTCAGCCCAAAGTAAATTTCGCATTATTCACGCCTCACTTTTTTTCAATGCTATATTTGCAAGGAATACCGCAATAATATCCCAAACGCAAATAGAAAGAAACGCTAAAGGGACGTTAAGTCCTTGTGGCCAACGCGGAATATCGTTGTTTCGCCCGATTATAACTGACATACTGGATAAGGGGTGTATATACATATCTATTCCTCCTATTATAAAAAATAAAAAGATATAAACCAATGTAATACAAATCGGGAGAATGTATCCCTTTTGAGATGCAACTATTGCTAAAATCGGCAACATTGTAAAAGCAGTAATAACACCAATCTCTAAACATTTTTTCAGCAAATAAACTACGCTCCACCATTCAAATACGACATATCCTGAAAGCACACTAACCATAACAGAAGCTACGAATGCAATTAGCATGAAACAAATGGAGTAAACCAAAACCACAAAAAATTTACTAAAAAAGTATCCCATTTTGCTGATAGGAATAATCCAAAGTTGTTTGAGCGTATCATACTGATTTTCTTCGTGCATAAGCATGGTACTAAATATTCCCAAAATAACAGGTAAGATAATTGTACTAGTAAAATTGAATGCTGACCACCTATAATACTCTCTTGGGTCAACACCTTTATTCACAAAAAATAGTGCGAAAAATGGCATAATGAAAGCGGTTAACAACATGAGCCAAATAAGCTTATTGCGGCGCAGTTTAATGAATTCTGTTTGAATAAGGTTAAGCAATGCCTTCACCCCCTGTAATTTTTCTGAAATAGTCCTCTAAAGTATCATTACAAAGCCCCGAACTGATAACCGACACCTCACCAAGCATAAGTGTCTTATTGACAGACGCCATATCCAAAGAGGTGTCATAGAGTTTCAACGTATGATCATCTTGTACAGAATATTCTTTCAAGCCGAATTGACGTTCCAAAATTAAGGTTGCTTTAGAAACATCAGAAACTTGAAGTAGAATATACTTACCGCTTTTTCGTTTAAGTTCCTCCATGCTGCTTTCTTCAAGCAGAACACCATGGTCGATAATTCCAATATCATCCGCAAGCAATGAGATTTCCGATAGAATATGGCTGGAAATAAGAATTGTCTTTCCACGCTCAACGCTCAAATTCTTAATAAAATCTCTTACTTCTGCAATGCCGATAGGGTCAAGACCGTTTGTAGGCTCATCCAAAATCAGCAGTTCCGGATCATGCAAAATAGCGTTCGCAATACCAAGACGCTGCTTCATTCCAAGGGAATACTTACTAAACAACTTTTTATCTTTATAAGGTAATCCTACCACTTTCAATGCGTTTTCAACTGCATGTGGGGCGGCTGTACCACGCAGCTTCGCAAAAATCTCCAAGTTTTCCGTTCCTGTCAAATTTAGATAAAATCCCGGTGTTTCGATAATAGCACCAATACGGGGATATACCCGTTTTTCTTGACCTTTGATATTTCTTCCAAACACATCTACCTGTCCAGATGTGATTGGAGTCAACCCTAAAATCATTTTCATAATAGTGGTTTTACCGGCTCCGTTGCGCCCTAACAGACCGTAAATCCCACCTTTTTTTACATGGAGATTGACTGAGCTAACTGCTGTCTGATCTCCATAAATTTTTGTCAGTTGTTTCGTTTCAATCACAAAATCATTCATATAAAATTTCCTCACTTTCGATAACTGTGCTTTCGCAATGTGATAACCGATATAAAGACAGAAACAATCACAATTAAAAGTATAAAACATTAACCTTGCCAAAACCTTGCCGTAACCTTGCTTTTATCTTGTTTTAGCAGTAAGAAAGCCCTGTGATGTCACAGGGCTTTTGGCAATAAAATCGTGAATGTAGTTCCAGAGCCGAGAATGCTGGCCGCTGTAATAGTCCCTTTATGAGCGCTGACAAGCTCTTTGGAAATAGAAAGCCCAAGCCCGTTTCCTTTTGCAGACCGTGAATGGTCGCATTGGTACATTCTTTCAAAAATAAGTGGGAGATTATCAGAAGATATACCTTTCCCGTTGTCTGTTATTACAATTTTAGCCTGCTGTTCATTCTCAAAAATACGCAGCGACATATTATCACCTTCACTGTGGGTAATAATATTTTGTAATATATTATTGAGAATACGGGTATACGCAGTTGCGTCTATGCGCATGGAATACTCTGTTTCAGGTATATCAAATTCATATTCAAAATGGCTGTTTTCTAAAATAGCAATCCAATCAGCTATAATATTACGGGATAACTCATTCAAATCACAAATCTCAAAATGAAAAATTTGTTCCCCAGCATCTAATTTAACCCATTCAAACAGATTTTCTACAAAATGTTTTAAGTGCTGGGCTTTATCAGATGCAACATGGATATATTCGTCCTTTTCTTCTCCTACAACAATTTTACTTTCGATTGCTTCCAAATAACCAACCAATGAAGCAAGTGGTGTTTTCACATCATGAGAAAGACTTGCCATTAGACCTTTGTATGCCTGCTCTGATTGCTTTTGCTGAATAAGCCGTGCTTGGCTGCTTAGTGCAATTTCGTTAATACCATAACAAATTTGCCTTGTCATATCGCTCTCCGTTGCTAAAACACGTCGATTAAGATTTCCATTTTTTACATCTTCTAAAGCGTCTTTCATAAGTGCAAGTTGTGTTTGGACACGCCACAAGACAGAAACAAGGTACGCTATAATAAGCAGGGCGAGAACCAACGCAAAAAGCAGATAAACATTCATATTTACGTCAAGCCTCCTTATTAAAACGATAGCCTACACCTCGGACTGTTAAAATATAAAACGGACGGTCGGGATCTGGTTCAATCTTTTTGCGCAATTTACTGATAAAAGACATAATATTACTATCATCAAAACTATATTCTTCTTTCCACACTTGCGTATAAATCTGTTTTTTGGTAAACACCCGTCCCTTATTGGAAGCCAAAAATGAAAGTAAATCAAATTCTTTGCTTGTAAGCTCAACTGGAATATCATTAACAGAAACCATGCGATTTGATTTATCAATCACCATGCCCTTTAACACTATATAATCAGTATCCGTTACAAAAGTTGGGTTCAAGGTAGTGTAGCGGCGAATAAGGGAATTGACACGAGCCATGAATTCGTTAATGCTGAAGGGTTTTGTTAGGTAATCGTCAGCACCTAGCCGCAACCCTGAAACCTTATCGTCCTCGTCACTTTTAGCAGTGAGCATAAGCACCGGGATATTACTTGTTTCCCTAATTTTTTTCAGAACTTGAAAACCGCCTATATCCGGCATCATTACGTCCAAAATTACAAGAGAGCAGCTATTTTTGTTTTCGTCAGCCAGACGCAGCCCCTCTACACCACCATGTGCAATAATAGCAGATAAATTCTCTTGCTCTACACATTTTTTCATAAGAGCACAAAGCTCTTTATCATCGTCTATAATCAAAACATTATTCATGTTGTAGCTCCTTTCCCCTCTTTGCTCTGCCGTCCTTTCTACAAACTCTATCAGTGTAATTATAGGTGGACAGACAAATAATATCAAGTTTCTATTTATAAATTATATTGGCTATTTGTTAGAACTGTGTAGACATATCCAAAAGGGAAGGTGAACAGTAACCAGATTGTATTAAACTTTAAAATATAATAGCTGTTTCTTTCTTTAGTCTCCTTCTCTCCTATAAAAGGAATATAAAACTTAAATTCCTTAAATAAATATATTAAAACAACAGATAGTACTATATGGTAAAGCTGTCATGTTGTCTGGCAATTATATAAATTTAGAAATGCTTTCAGAAAGTTTTGTTGAACACTTTTCCATCTTCAGCAATCAATTGGGTTTTATACACAATGGTATTTTTAAAGCTGTAGCTCTGTATCATCTATATGGTATAGAAAAAGGTGTATCTGCACTTGAAAAAGTAATTTTAAGTGCACAAGCAGATAATATTATAATGCCTTTTGTTGAAAATGCCTCATATATTATGGACATGCTCTACATAATAGAAAATAATGATTCAAATAATGACTATGTGAAAAAAATAATACACTATGGAAAGCAGTATAATGAAAGTTTAAATAAAAACAAGCTTGATAAAATCAGCCTATCTCCAAGAGAAATAGAAGTGCTTTCACTGATAGCTGAAGGTTTAAAAAGAGAAGATGTTGCATCACACCTTAGAATGTCACAGGAAACTGTAAGGACACATCTTCGAAATATATACCAAAAACTAGGTGCTAGTGGAAAGATTTCAGCAATAAAAATGGCACGATTAAGTGGAATAATTTAAAAAATAAGACAGGAGGATATTTAAGCCCTGTCTTATTTTTCATGATTAATATATTTATATGAAATTTTTTATGATCCTTATATTATTTGAAATTACATTTTATTTTTTCTACAATAGTATCATCAGAAATTGTAAATATATTATTTATAAGTTCAGTTCTAAAGCTTCCTATACCACTTACATGCTGTGACAGTTCCCCGCATATTCCCATAAGTGCTACTGCTAAAATAGTACCACCTAATATATCTAATGAGGAAATATAACTTGCTATAAGTGCAGTAACCATACATCCTGTACCCGTTACCATTGAAAGCATTTCGCAGCCATTTTTTATTAAATAAGCATCATCTCCATTTACTACTATATCTACTACCCCTGTAGCTGCAATAACAGCACCAGTTTTAAGTGATAATTCCTTAATTATTTTTATATTTTCATCAAAGCTTTTAGATGTTATTTCATCACCTTCACCTACATCTATTCCCTTTGCATTACTTTTTATACCACAAATTGCTTTTATTTCAGACATATTGCCCTTAATAACACTTGGACGACACTTTGAAATAAATTTTTTTGCGTAGTTTAATCTTAAATTACTACAGCCAACACCTACAAGATCAATTATTTCAGGAATTTTCTTTTCAAAAGCTATTTTACCTGAAATCATCATGGATTCCATTCGAGCATCTGTTATATTTCCAAGATTAACTCCCAATGCTTTAGAAACAGAAGTAATTTCTGAAACCTCTAAAGGATGTTCAGCCATAATAGGTTTTGCACCTACAGCAAGTACTACATTTGCACAATCATTTATTGAAATTGGATTTGTAATACAATGAATAAGAGGTTTATTGATTTTAACACTGTGTTTTATTTGCAATAATCTCTCTATTAACCTCTGTTGATTTGTCATAAACTTTTACCCCCAAGCTCTTTTGAATCTTTATAAGCATCCCATTCTTACTTAATGCTCCCAAGAAGATAAAAGCAATTGCTCCTCCTATAATTGTAGCAGTAAAGAATAAAGGAACATAAAACATTAATGAAAGTCCTTTTTTACCCCAAAAATATGTCATAATAGGTGCTGAAACAATGGCTCCTATAATACCAGTTCCTATAACTTCGCCTAAAACTCCAAAAATCAAAGTATTCTTAGATGCTCTGTATAAAAGTCCTGACAAAAATGCACCAAAAACAGCACCAGTTAAAGCTAGAGGTGGAATTCCCATAAGGAACATTCTAATAATTCCAATGCAGACAGCACAAAGTAGTGCATACCAAGGTCCGAGTACAACTGCACATGTAATATTTATAACTGAAGACATAGGGCACATTCCTTCTATACGAAGAATTGGTGATATTACAACCCCCATTGCTATAAGCATTGCCAGCATAAGTTTTTTTAATAGTTTTGAGTTTCTTTCCATAATAAAATACCTCCATAATAATATTTATTTTCTAACCATATAGGAAATAAACACCATCATTTAGGCATAATTTTATTGTAACTAAATAGCAATTCCCTATATGATTTAAATAGATTTCTTAACATCACATGAAGCGTTAGATTCAATCTGATGCTTGAAAATCTTTATCCAAGGACATAACCCACTCTTTACTATCACTTTGAAAAGTGCGAGTATTAGAGCTGTTAGTCACTAGAAATCATGATATTGATCGGTCGAAGCTCAAAAGCTTCCTCTCACCTTGAAACACAAGTTCCCTCGCTATTTAGTTGTCCTTTGATATAAAGCTTAGGGCGCTCCCCCTCTGCTCCTAAAAAAAATAAAAAATGGAATATACCTATAAGGCACATTCCATTTACACTTGCAAAATAATAAAAGCATAAATCAAATATTTCCTTACGTCGGTATTATCCGAATCAAGTTATGGGTCGAAGCATACACTTCCTCTCAGCCTGCTTAAACAAGCTCCCCTTTTTAAGGAAATTATACCATATATCATTTCTAATTTCAACACACCCATTAAAAGTAATTCGTAGTAAAGGTTTACTTTCTTATATAATTTCTTAAATGAAATAACTATTTATTACTTGGAAAATCCATAAGGATAATCTATAATAAACAGGTGTGCTAAAACTTTAAGTTATTCATTTATGTGGAAAACAAAGGATGTACTTAAATATATTATAATCAAACAAAATTAAAGGAGACAAAGCATATGAAAAACAATCAAAATATTGGAAGAACCCTATTTTTACTAGTATGTTTCGTAATTATTTTTACAATTGGAATTGGAACTTTTTCATGGATTTCCTTCAAAAATGAAAATGATAAGGTCAATAATAAGATGTATTCTATTAACAATTATGTTGCATTAACTGATAATGCAAGAGTTGTACAAGTTGACTTTAAAAAGCAAGTTCAATATTGGAAGGATACATTATTAAGAGGCAATGATCCAGAATCCTTTGATAAGTCATATAGCGAATTTTTAAAACAAGACGAAACTGTCCAAACAGGATTAAGTAAACTAAAAGAATCTATGTCCAAACAAAACATGGATACTGCTTTAGTAGACAAACTAGCAAATTCCCATAAAGAACTTCATAATAAATACACTCAAGCTATACAAAGTTATGATAAAAATAACCTTCAAAGTTTTAAAATTGTTGATGCATTAGTAAAAGGTGTTGACAGAGAATCTACTGACAATATGGATTTATTAGTAAAACAAATACAACAAAAAGAAAACTCAGAAGTTGCAAACAGCATAAATCAATTGAAAGAAGATAATAGCAAATTTCAAAAATCTTTAATTGCTATTATATTAATTAGTATTTGTATAAGTATATTTTTTGCAGCACTAATTTTCCTAACTTACAAGAGAATTATAAATTTTATAGACCAACTCCAATTATTAATGGAACGTGCAGAAAATGGAGACTTTACCGTTAAGGGAGAAATACTTAAAAAAGATGAATTAGGTAGAGTCACTGAAAAATTCAATGGATTTATAGAAAAAATTAGAATATTAATTTCACATACTAAAGAACTTAGTAAAAATGTATACTCATCTTCTGGAGAAATGACAAACTCCTCTGAAGAAGTTAACAGAGCTTCTGAGCAAATTGCTGAAGCTATGAATAATTTATCAAAAGCTAGTACTGAACAATCAGCGTTGGCAGAACAAGGTAATGTCATGGTAACTAATGTAGTTCAAGGAATATCAAGTATAACCAAAAATAACATTACCATTGAAGAACTTGCTGTTAAAGCAATGAAAACTGTAGATGATAGTGTATCAAGTATTAAACATCAAAGCGATACCATGATAGATACTAAAAATGCATCTAAGGATGTTAGCAATACTATTTTAACTCTATCTGAAAAATCAAAAATGATTAGCCAAGTTATTGATGTTATTAATGGTATATCAGAGCAGACAAATTTACTTGCTTTAAATGCTTCCATTGAAGCTTCAAGAGCAGGAGAAGCAGGAAAAGGCTTTGCAGTTGTGGCAGAAGAAGTAAGAAAACTAGCTGAAATGTCCACTGAATCTGCTAAGGAAATAAGTAATTTAATAAAAGAAGTTCAAACTAATATAGAAACTACTGTAGCTAAAATGAATACAGCCGAATCTTCTATAAATGAACAAGTATCTTCATTAACATCTACAGAAAATAAGTTCAAAAATGTAAAGGATGCTGTATTAGAAGTAACAACAAAAGTTAACGAAGTTACTAAAGAAGCAATTGCTATTAATAATAGTGCAAAGTCAGTGGAAGAATCTATAAATAGTATTGTAAATATATTAAAAGATAATGCTTTGCAAACAGAAGAAGTTTCTGCTTCTACAGAAGAGCAAACATCACATATACATGAAATATCGTCATCCATAAGTGAAATTTCACAGCTTTCAAGTAAACTTCAACAATCAATAGAAAAATTTACTATATAATTTGTTTATTGTGATTTTTGTGCTAAAATGTAATTAGTTACATTTGTCCGATGACTAACATATTTAACACTCTATTTTTTAATTTAGAGTATTAAAAGTTATTCTTTGGACAAATTTAACTTAACAAAATGTTTTATGGATAAAGGAGATAATAATTATGGATGAAGTTTTAAAGTTTTTAACTGACAACAAAGTTTTTTATCTTGCTACTGTAAATGGAGATAATCCAGCATTACGTCCTTTTGGATTTGTAATGAAATACGATAATAAGCTATGTTTTTGTACTGGCAATACAAAGGATGTATACAAACAACTAAAGGCTAATCCAAAATGCCAAATCAGTGCAACTTCTCCAGAAGGAAAATGGCTTAGATTAAATGGAAAGGTAGTTTTTAATACAACAAAAGAATCACAAGAAGCTGCTTTGAATATTATGCCTATGCTTAAAAAAATATATAAAGTAGGCGATGGAATTTTCGAAATATTCTACATAGATGAAGCTGAAGCAACTTTTTACGATATGATGACTGTTTCTAAAAAGGTTAAATTTTAAAATTAAATTTCAAAAAAGACAAGGTGTATTTTAAAACACATCTTGTCTTTTTCATTATCTATTAAAATAAGTTTCCACCTAATCTCCAAATGCTAATGTCATAACCTTTTTCACTTATAACCTTCATCCATAAATTCAAGGTAATTTTATCTGCATACCATATCTCATGTTTCAAATTATTCTCATCCTTATAGCTAAAATATAAACACCTGCTGTCATCATCACGTTGTATCTTAGCCTTGTACTTCTTTAATATACCGTTAGCTTCCTCTTCTGTAACAGAAGTAGTTTTTCCATTAGATGACCAGTTAAACCCTCCTGTAGCAATGGCAAAATCCTTCTTTCCTGAAACTTTGCTCATTTTTTCTATTGAACTTCTAATAAACTTGTCATCTGCTTTTCCACCTGGTTTACTGAAGCTGCCATGCAAATTATAGCACATAAGTACATAAGTTGGACCTTGAGCAAAATTCAATTTATCAAAAGGTGTATTAGTTTCCAGTACAACTCTCAGTTTTAAACCTTTGCTTTCAGCCTTTTGGTATAGCTCATTTACAAATAATATATAGTTATTCCAAAGCTCCATATCATTTTTTATTTGTTCATAATCAATTTCTATACCATTAAAACCATACTTAGTTGCCAGGTTCACAATGTCTTCAATATGACTGCTTCTTGAAGCTTCATTACCTAACAAATTTTTTAACAAGCTTGTATCCTTTAATGAATAGCTTCCATCACCTTTTGCTTTATCATTGACAATAGTTATATATTTATTGTACTTAAAATTCTTTGTTTCATTATAATAGTTAATTAATTCTTCTGGCATCACTAGTTTACTGTTTGAGTCAAAGTTAGCTGAAAAATAAGAAACATTTTTTAATTTATTGTTTAAAGCTTTAATTTCTTTATCAGCACTTAAATCCCAATATACAACCCAGGCGGATAAACTATTTACATCACCACCAAATGCTTTTGAACCTTCCTTTGCTACTGCCTTATTATCCTTAGAATCAATCCCTTTTGAATTAACACTTTTATATATAACTGATGTTAATAATACTAACAATACTATAGGTACAATCCAAAACAACTTTTTTTTCATATTAATCCTCTCAAACTATAAATTCTTAATGAACCAATTTACAACTTCATTAAAATAATTTTTAGTATTATAAGTTACAGCTTCCATTCCTTTTAATGATGAGTCATATAAAACTTTGTTACTTGTATTAGTCACTTTAAAACTTTTAAACACTGCATCATATACATCATCTGCAATGTTTCTTTGACTATAGCCATAATTTCCCCACGCAGACTCAAGAAGGATACTTCCTTCCTTTTCCTTACTCACTTTTAAATCTTCTACTATCTTTTTTCCATCAATAGTTAAAGTTAATTCTTTGCCAACTAATGTTATATCCACTTTTTTACTTCCAAATTCCTTTATATCAATTTCTCTATTGTTTTTACTTAAAGTTGATAAATACAACACATTTTTAGTTCCATTTGAATTTTCAATAACACTAATTGTATTGTTAATAAGCTGAACACATATACTACTGCTTCCATCCTCATTGGATCTTAAATATATAGACTGGGAACCTATTATATTTCCATTAAGCAGTGTTGATACTTTAATGTCTTTATAATTTTGGCTGTTTGCAAGCTTTATGAGTCCTTTTTCCTTTGGCTTAGATGTTAATATGATTTTATCGTCTACGAACTCTGCTTGTCCTTTTATCTTCTCGAATTTTTTAGCTTTTTCTCTATCTCCTACTACAAATTTAACATCTTTTTTGGTATCATCCCAAATTCTCATTAATAAATGATTGGTACTCCAATAAGCCTGTGGTTGAATTCTTGTTAGATCATAAATAGAACTGTCTGGCAAATTCAATGAATATCCTTCCCTATTAAAATTCATACTAAAAGTTTTTTCAATCCATTTACCATTTATCTCACTAACTTTATCATTAGTTCCAAACTTTCCTGTATTTGAATGCATCAGTGCATATAAAGTTGGTACATATCCTATATCTTTATTGTATATATTTGATAAGCTTTTATAATCATTATCAATACGCTGCTTCATTTCATCATAGCTTTCCAAAGGTATTCCATTTTCATCTCTAATATAATCCATAAGGTAATGATTATATTTTCTATTGACTTTAGGAGCCTGCTTTGAAAATTGAACTGAATCTAAATTTCCTAAGTAATTTGAATTTTTATCAAAAACATTTATAAATTCTAATCTATACCCATTAGTACCTAATTCCCAATAAGAACTATTTTTTAACTTCAACAAATCTTTAGGCATTAAAAATTTAGGATCATTTTTTGAAAATTTATCTGCATAGGTCAGCATTGTAGCTTTATAGTTATATTTTTCTAAAATTTTTTGAGAAAATATTGCTGTATCTGTTCTTCCATCCTCAAACAACAGAAATAACGATTTTTCAGGCAGTGCCTTTCCCTTTTTATAGTAATCCAATATGTCCTGCTGAGTTATAGTTACATATCCATTATCCTTTAATGCTTTTAATTGTTTTTCTAAAGCATCAGTACTTATTAGTGTATCATCCCCAATTCTATCTACACCAAAATAGGATATTGAGATAAAACCACTCTTTCTGCTTTTAGAAACAATATTTGAACTATAGGGTTTATATGTTGAAATTGTAAACAGTGCTTTTGCAATAAATATTAAAACTGCACATAAAATTATTCCTTGAAATATGCTTCTTATTTTCTTAATTCTATCTTTTCTTTCTGAGGAGAATTCTTTACTTTTCAACTGCATTCTCCCCCTGTTTTGTTAAAATATTAAATACTTTTCTCTTTTTTCTTTCAGCTTCTATGTCACTTGGAGTCATTCTTGTTCCCCAAGTGGATTTCCAGAAGGTTACCCAAGCTATAGGCATTTGCCAAAGCAGCACAGCTTCATAATAAATACAAAATAGCATTCCAAAAATCCAGGTAGTACTTTTTCTAAAGAACATTTGAGCAAAGCTCATCATAAGTGACATCATTAAAAGTCCTACAAGAAATGTAGTAGGAAATATTTTATGTACAATAGGTACGTATATTAAATTATAAATAACTATTACAGGTGCAGCAATAGGAACACATACTCCCATGTAAAAGAAAGTAGCCATAAAGGGTTCTTTTTTCCACATAAACTTTCCTGCAATAATTGACTCCCTTAGCCAGGACCTTTTCCATCTCATTTGCTGTTTAAGAAATACTTTATAGTTGTTAGGTACAATAGTGGAACAAATTGCTGTATCCTGATAACTAGTCCTATGTCCATTTAATACAAAATTAGTCATAGCCCTATCATCTCCAAAGGTTGCCCTTTGACCTAAAAACTTTTGATTTATCCACCCATCCATATTGTCCATAACTATTTGTTTTCTATAACATGAAAGTGGTCCTGATAAACATGTAACTGCATCAAAATAAGCCTCTGCTGCTTTCATAATTCTAAAAGCAATATAATACCTAACAGACTGCATTTTAGTCAAAGTGTTTGTAAAAGTATTTGCAACATCTGTCCTACCTGATACTCCACCCATTTTAGGATCTTTAAAGGGCTGAACCAAATTTCTTATTGCAAAGGGATCTAAAAAGCTATCTGAATCAACAAATACTACTAAATCATGCTTTGCATTTAAAACACCTCTACATAAAGCATCTCTTTTTCCCATGTTTTTTTCTTGAACAAAATATTTTACTCTATTTGCAGCTTCAAATCTTTCTGCTTCATTATTTAGCTTATTTAAGGTGTTTCTTATCTTTTCTACAGATTTATCATTTGAACAATCATCTACAACTATAACTTCAAGCTTATCAATAGGATAATCTTGATTAATACAGCTTAAAATTGTATTTTCTATCCATTCCTCTTCATTAAAGCAAGGAATAATAATTGTTACACCTGGAGTATAACCAATATCCATAGGCATAGGCTTGTACAAAACTCCAAATAAATACCTACTTAATAAAAATACAGCTGCAATAATACTATATAGATATATCCACTTATTAAATTCAAAGTAAATAATACTTTCTGCTCTCATTAGTATGATAAATATACTTATAAACAATAATAATAAGCTGGAAGAAGCTAATACATATCTATCCTTTTTTCTACCAGAATACTCAGATAAACTTTCCAGAAATTCTATACCACATACTATCCTCCCATCTGCATTAATAGTATCTCTAACCTTTTTGCCATTAATATTAACATTCATTTCATACCCTTCTGGCATAGCACCTGGCAGTACTTTAAATTTTAATTTAATATTGTTAGCCTTACTGATCATGTTTAATTGTTTCTTATCCTTTACTTCTAATAAAATTGCCGTAGTTGAAACATCTATGGATTTAGCTTTAAAACTGCTAATTGCCTTGTGTTTTTCACATATTACTTTAACATCAGTTTTCATTACATATCTTATTCCAGCTTTTTTACTTTTTATAAACAAGTTAGGGTCATCACTATAATCTTCTATTACCTTTTTTCCTCTTCTGTCAACTGTGGTTCTTATAGCTTCTTTATCTGGAACATTTGCTAATAATCTTCTATCCTTACGGGGATTTAGCAGGATATCACTTTCTTCACTTTCGTCTTTTTTCAATTTCTTTTGTGTAAGCATTTCTAAAACTCCTAGTTTGATAAGGCATCTTCAAAAAATAATAAGTCCGGATGCCTAAAATTACTTTTCTAAATAATCACTTAATTTTGCAATTTTATATTTTTCTCCGTACACTCCTTTTTCATTGTTAGTTAAAAATATGTCCAAAGCTTCTGCAGTATAATAAGCTTGGTCATTCATATGCATTACCACTATATTTCCTTTATTTTTAACTAGTCCTTGCTGTATATACTTAACTAAATCTTGTGCTGAAGCTTCTGCATAGTCATGAGTTGAAACATTTCCACTAATAGAATATTTATAGCCACTTTCAAATACAGCAGCCAATCCTTCCCTTTTTAAAAGCAACGTAGGTGGTCTAAAATACGGCCTGATTGAATCCAAATCTCCTATAACACTATTCATAACATCATAAGCTTTAACTAGAGATTTTCCAAGTTCTTCTCTATTAGTTCCCAAAAGTTCATGATTATAATTATGGCTTCCAATATCATTGCCATTTAAAGCAATTGTTCTAAGTAAGTTTGGATTAACATTTGACATACCACTATTAATATCAACATTTTTTGCTATTGCAAAAAACGTTCCATGTACTTTATGTTTATTTAATACATCTAATATTTCATTTACTACTGGATCTCCCCCCCAGTCATCAAAAGTAAAAAATATAACATTTTTACCCTTTGTATCAATGGTTCCACTTTTATCAATAAATGATTTTTCTTCTTCAGTAAAATCACTTACGTCTACATCTACATTACCTATATAATTAGTTTTCATCATTTTTAGTGCATCTTCATAACTTCTTTTTTTCATAGAAATTGAATTTCCTATAATATTGTATCTACCAAACTGTGATGAAGTTTCAAAAGTTTTCTGTAAATTGTCTAATGTTACTAATGAGTATCCTAATGGTTTTTGCTCTAAATTATAAGAGTTGGATTTTTCATTGTACCTGTTAATATAACCATTTTCAACATAATTTTTAGTTAATATATCAACCATATTGGAAACAACATTATCATTTTTAAACAAGTTTGAATCTAATCTAAAATAAACTATCTCTCCCTTTCTAAGTGACATATATGAATTTACATTAAAATAACTAGGCACGATATCTTCAGCACTCATATTTTTATATTTATTAATAGTAGGCGATTTTGAATAAGTAAATAATTCATAATTCTTAAGAGAAGAAATATTAGTTACTGCTGATAAGGCTTGTTGAATTTGTGGATTATCATATCCATATCCAGCCATATATGCATTTGTAACTATTCCTTTATCTTTTAGTAACTTATCTACTTCATATATTTCTTTACAAATTTCTTCTGGTGATTTATTTAATAAAGCTGCACTTGTTGTTATCCCACCATTGCCAATTTCATGTCCTTTATTTAGTATCTTATTTATCCTATCTGGGTACTTTAATATTTCATCCTTTGTTACAAAAAATGTCCCCTTAGCATTAACCCTATCAAGTTCTGTAAGTACATTATTCAAGCTAGTTTCATTACTTAATCCTCTAAAGGTATAAGCCAAAGCCTTTTGAGTAGTATAAAACTCTGATACCACAGGAGCTTGTCTTTTATTGTTTTTCTCTAGTAATTCCTTAAAATTTATTAAGTCTACATTATCTTTGATGTTGTTGCTGTCTTTAGTTTTATTACCTTCTACTTTATTTCCCAATGTATTATTTTTATTAGATTTAGTCTTCAATGTATCTTTTTTAATATACTTACTAGCTATTGTATCCTTTATTCTTTGAAGCTTATTGTATCTTTCAACATTTGGCAGCTCAGATACTTTATAAGCAGTCTTTTTCTGTTCATCCATTGATTTTAAAAGCCATTCTACAGTTTCTACAATATTGTCCTCTTTTTGCTTTTCACTTTTTTCCTCACTCATACCAATCTTGTTATCTATATTCACATTGGCCTGTTTATCTATTGCAGGTTTCTCTTCTTTTCCTTTATATTCAGTACTATCAAGAACCCCTTCTAATTTTATAGAAATTATGGTTCCTCTTTTTAAACTATTCACATACCTATACACTTGATCATAGTTTTTAAAACTTTGATAGTTTAAATAATGATTACTGTCAACCACATATTTATTCCCTGATGCATAAGCTGCCTTCAATATACTGTCATTGTAAACTGTGGAATTACACTTTAGCAAAACAGACTCTCTTCCAGTTATAGTTTTTAAAATCTTATTAGTTCTGCAAAAATCCGTAACTAATTCCTTTGAGGACAGCTTTTCCATATTTTTGGTGGAAGATAAAGTTCCACTTCCTATATCATGTCCAGATTTTTGAATCATTTTCACTATACTGGAATCCTCAGCTGCTTCAATTCCAGGAACAAAAAATGTTGCTTTAATTCCATACTCATCTAACATAGTTACTATTTTATTCATAGTATTCTTATCACTAAGACCTTCAAATGATAAACTTACCACATTTGCTGATGCATCTACATTTGTTATAACGTCTGCCTTTTTACTGTTATTTAATGAACTCATTGCTTTTTTTATTTCTTCTGATGCATCATACTTGCTCTTTTTACTTATAATCATTTTTCCTGAACTTGTATTAACCTTGTAATTTTTATATGTATAAACACCTATACAAATACTTCCCACCAAAATTATAATAAAGATATTCTTTCTTTTCATAATTCACCTTTCAATTACAGCTTAACCTCAAAAATAATAAAGATATAAAAAAATCGACCAAATAAATATTCGGCCGGTTGCACTAATAACTCCCTATATACAAAGTGCCCAAATTAAGTATATAGCTCATAATTTCCAAGACATAGTAAATTATTTTAATTCGAAATTAATTATATATTGCAGTGTTATAATTTGTCAATATATATATGATTATGTTGTTTTAAGGCTAAATTTTTTAATTATATTAAAATACGAAACCATTGTAATATTAATTGTTATTAAGCAATTTATTTGCTTAATAACAGGTTCAAAAAAAGTAAATTATAATAGCCTTTCTTTTTACGTCAGATTAAATAATCTGACACAAAAAGAATAAGATTATTTAATCTGACTATAATTTAAAAATATAAAAAAATTTTATAGGACTGAAAAAAAGTGATAGAAATAATAAAGATGCCTTACGGCATAAGAAAATATAATAAGCTTAATAAGTATAATAGGTTTCCCATAAAATATGGATGCGAAGCATGCGGATATGAAGGAAAACTATATAGACATGGATTCTACTATAGAAATTTGATTACATTTAACAAAGCTTATAGAGTAGTTATCATTAGATATAGGTGCAAATCATGCCATAAGACGTACTCTCTTATTCCAAGTTTCATAATACCTTATAGACAATACACCTATCATGTTATATTAACTTGCCTTATTATTATGTTTAAATTTAATTACTCATTTAGCAAAATTATTAAGTTTGTTAACTCTATAAATTGTATGTTATCCATAAACAAAACTCATTTATCATTTTGGAAAAGCAGACTAATAACTTCTTTAACGGCTATTCGCCTATTTTTTGCACAACTTAAAATATTTTGCCCTGATACCAAAAATGTTTTTCCATCCAATTTACTTACAATGATTACTGATTTTTCACGTTTAAGATATGATTTTAATTTAAGATTTTTCTTAGATATGCCTAAATATTTTTTCTGTAAACCTTAATTACAGAAGCTTTAGTTTTTTTGCCCTTTATCAAATTAAACACTTCTTATTTTTTTAATGCTTATTTACTTAAAACTTGTCTCAACTTTTAAATTTTATTTTGAAGTTCTTATATTTTTCCACACAACTTTTAACGGTTAAGGCTGATTATTGAGGTACATAATTAAAAATGAAAATAAACTCAAAGTTGAAGGAGGCATTTAATTATGATATCTCATGAATTAAGCCAAAAAATAGCTCTGTTTAGATACTCTCTAATTGCACCTATAATCACTAATACTTTTACTCAATCTTCTGTTAAAGAATATTTATCAGAAATTGCTGCTAAATCTTATACTATGCCTAACGGCGGAAGAAAAGAGTATTCTCCGGCTACAATTAAAGGTTGGTTAACCTTATATAGGAAACATGGTATAGACGGTTTATATCCTAAAACAAGAGATGACAAAGGTTGTTCAAGAAAAATTTCGCAAGAAACAAAGCAGTTCATTATAAACTGCAAAATTAATTCCCCCAAAAAAACTGCTAAACATATATATCATGAAGTTATTGCCAAAGGATTTGAAAATGAAAACAATATATCTCTTTCTACAATAACTAGATTCATAAAACAGGCTAATATAGCACCTCAAAAGCTGGCGCCTCAAGATAGAAGAGCCTTTGAATTTGAATATGCGAATGAATGTTGGCAGTCTGATGTATCTGTTGGACCTTATCTCACTATTCAAGGCAGAAAATATAAAACTTATATTATAGCTTTCCTTGATGATGCTAGTAGGCTTATTGTTGGATGTAAAGTATTTTTTAAAGATGATTTATTGTCTCTTATGGCTGTTTTTAAAGATGCGGTAGCATCTAAAGGTATTCCTAAAAAAGTTTTTGTTGATAACGGAAAGATATATAAAAGTGAACAGTTTCAACTTATATGTGCTTCACTTGGGTCTATTTTAAGCTTTGCTAGGCCATATTCTCCTCAATCGAAAGGTAAAATTGAAAGGTGGTTTCAAACAATGCAAAAACAATGGATGAATTCAATAAACTGGGGTGATTTTAAGTCAATAGACATTTTGAATGAATCTCTATTGACTTATGTTAATCACTATAACAAAACCTTTCATTCATCAATAAATTCTACACCCTTTGATAAATATATGAATAATATTGAAAATTTAAGGTTTGTTTCCTCTAAAAGTGAACTTGATCATTTATTTTTATATAAAGTTCAACGTACTGTTAAAAATGACTCCACAGTATCCATAGGAACTAAATTATTTGAAGTTCCATTAAAGTATGTAAGAGAAAAAATAAATATTCGTTATGATCCTACTTCACTTGATAAAGCATACATCTTCTCTGAAGATGCTAAGCTTACAGATACTATTTTCCCACTAAAAAAAATTGATAACTCAAAGGTTAGAAGATCTAATAATGATTCTGTTGATTTTTCTGCCTTTAAAGCTAACTAACCGGAGGTTGATATTATGTATAAAACTTTTTATGGGTTAACCTTTGACCCATTTGATAAAAATATTGATTTAACACACAGCTTTAAATTCCAAGACTTTAATCACGCATTAAGCAGATTAGAATTTTTAAAATCTGTTTTGGGCATTGGTGTACTTACTGGTGAACCCGGAGTAGGTAAGTCTTTCCTACTCCGTTATTTTGTAAATTCACTCAACCCCAATTTATATAAATGTATATATATTCCTATTTCGACCTTAACGGTCATGGATTTTTACAGAGCTCTTTGTGATGGTCTTGGAATAATTCCTGCCTGTAAAAAAGTTACTATGTTTAAACAAATACAGGAAGCTATATACACTTATAGTCATAGTAAAAATATAACCCCAGTCATTATATTAGATGAATGTCAGTTTTTAAGCAATTCCATCCTTGATGATTTAAGAATTATATTTAACTTTAATATGGATTCAAAGAATTATGCTATGCTAATTCTTTCAGGTCAACCTAACTTTTTACTTCAACTCAGCAGACAAATTCATGAAGCGCTGCGCCAGCGAATTTTAATGAATTATTGCTTACGAGGGCTAACGCCAGAAGAATGTAAACCCTACATAATTTCAATGCTTAAAGCCGCAGGCTGCATAGAACCTATTTTTACTGATGATGCATTTGAACTTATGTATTCAACCACAAATGGCTCTATAAGACCTTTAAATTCTCTAACGAGAATGTGTCTTATTTCTGGTGCTAATCAAAAACTTTCCTCTATTAATGCTGAAATAGTTTATAAAGCTCAAAGCGAAATTGACCTTACAATTTAATTTTAAACACTGCTTACTTGGCAGTGTTTTTTTATACCTATATTAATTGTCTA
Source organism: Clostridium sp. JS66 (assembly GCF_033561535.1). Lineage (NCBI taxonomy): Bacteria > Bacillati > Bacillota > Clostridia > Eubacteriales > Clostridiaceae > Clostridium > Clostridium sp. JS66. The sequence continues at coordinate 4,420,269 of NZ_CP131467.1, forward strand.
ATTTTCATATTTTATACATTGTGGATATTGTGAAGAAAGGTTGATTTAATTTGACTTTTTACATATTTTTTTCTATCGTAAGATTATTTAATCTGCATTTTTACCATATTATTACTTAATTTAGGTTGAAATAATTTGACTTTGAATAGCTTAAATAATTTGACGCGTAACAATTAATTTCAAAACTTGTTTTCATTGATTCAAACTAAAAAAGCAAGGAGCTGATTTTTTTTAAACTCCTCACTTTTTTTCATTATGATATTACTTGTTTTTATGAAATCTGTTTTTATTCCCTTTAAAGCCATTTTTAATTTTTGAAATCATAAGTCCTCCTAATATACCACCAAGTATAATTCCCAATATAAAAATCAAAAAAATATACTTAGTTAACTGCGATACTGACATAAATATTTTTGCGTCCATAAAAACCCCTTCTAAGGAAAATTAATAACCACTAATATAATATTCAAAATACTTCTAATTTATCAATATCCCAGTATATATAAATGACTTATCTATAATTGACTTCTTATCTTTTACTTATTCTTTTCTCAAAATATCTACTGTGTGTGCGCTTGCTCCCAGTAACTCTGGTCTTTCGCAGGTAGAAAAATGATACTTAAGAAAAATTTGAAATGTATCTTCATCCATAGCATTCAAAACAGGCCTCATATAATCAGCTGGTCCATCTGCTGCAATTAATTTTATTCTTTTAAGTTTTACTTCTTCATTTAACTTATTAATATCTTCAATTCTTACATAATCATATAAATCTATTGGTTCGGATATAACATGAAAATCATCAGTAAGTTTGCCATTATCAATACATTCACGAATATTATTTTCCTTAAAACCATAGGTTATTACACTATATTCATTCATACAATACGCTACTAAAATGAAACCTCCAGTTTTGGTTACTCTTTTTGCCTCTTGAAGCGCTTTTACTTTATCCTCAAATTGATATAAATGATACATAGGTCCAAATACCAAAGTCATATCAAAAGTATTTTCTGAAAACCTTGATAAATCCAATGCTGTTCCATGATATGCTTTTACTGCACTTCCTTTTGACTTTAAAACACCTAGATTGTGTTTCACAAGTTCAATTGCAGTAACATCATGTCCTTCATTTGCTAATTGTATAGAATACCTGCCTGTCCCTGCACCAACATCTAATATTTTTGCATTCTTGTTGTTTCCTAAATACTCATGAATATATTTCATAGAAGTGATATATTCAACTTGTCCATATTTTCTCGTTAATCTTTTATCTTCACAAAATTTATTGTAGTATTTTTCTAATTCCATTGTCATCTCTTATGTTCCTCATCTATTATTATATTTAGTAATGATTAAATACAAAAATTATCCTTTACTCATTTAAATTTCCATATTCCAGTCACTACCCTCCTTTTACATTCTAACAAATATTATACTACATTACAGCTAAAAATGGTCAAGCTATTTTCTTCCTTTTAAATCATATAACTCAAACTTGTTCAATATAATAAGAAGGAGTATTGAAAAGGATTTTTATAATTATGAAAAGATTGTTATTAGATTTGATTTATAGATTCAACAATGATGATATTCCTGCTTTAGGCTCCCAACTTGCATATAATTTAGTCCTATCCTTTTTTCCCTTTATAATTTTTCTTATGACACTTATAGGGCACACTTCCTTAAATAATAATGAAATATTACTAGCTTTAAGTAAAATTATGCCGGCAAGTGCCTTCAATCTTATAAGTACTACAGTTTCTGAAGTGATCACCACAAAACACAGTCAGCTCATGTCCTTTAGTTTAATACTTACTATTTGGTCTGCATCTTCTGGTTTTACAGGAATTATAAAAGGTCTTAATAAAGCTTATGGAGTTCCTGAATCAAGGAGCTTCATTAAAGTTAGGCTTATTTCAATACTTTGCACAATTGGAATGGCTTTTATAATACTAATTATGATGTTTTTATTAATATTAGGGCATATCATATGGAAGTATACAGCTTATAAATTAGGTTTTACTCATAGGTTAATTATTTTATGGACATTAACTAGATATTTTATATTTATATCCACTGCTGTATTTATATTTACTTCTCTTTATCGCTATGCACCATGCAAAAGGCTTACCTGGCTTGAGGTTTTGCCAGGTTCCCTATTTGCAATACTTCATCTTATACTTGTATCTACCGGCTTTGCCTACTATGTAAATAACTTTGCTAATTATTCAGTTATCTACGGCAGTATTGGAGCTATAATTGTTCTACTTACCTGGCTTTTTCTAATTTCTATCATTGTTATTTTGGGTGGAGAGTTTAATGCCTCATTATATCATGAATGTACTAGTACAAATTCAAAAAAGAATTGAGTTATTTATCATCTAAGGAATTAGAATATCCAATGGCCCATTCACATAAAGTTGATAAAACAGGCAAAAGAGTTTTTCCTCTCTCTGTAAGAGAATATTCTACCTTGGGTGGCACTTGAGTGTAAACAAATCTATTCACTAATTGATCTTCCTCCAGTGCCCTAAGCTGCTGAGTAAGCATTTTTTGAGTAATACTAGGCAAAGTTTTCTTCAATTCACTGAATCTCATAGCTTTCCTACCTAAATGCCAGATAATAAGCGGTTTCCATTTTCCGCCTATTATATCTAAAGTTAATTCCATAGAACAGTTATATTCATTACCTTTAAATTTTAACATTCATTATATTTAGTGATGAAATATATATCAAATCATTTGTTATTATACTGACATCACTAAAGTTCACCTCTTTTCTCTCTATGGTATATAAATAGGTACTATACTACTTAAAAGTACCTACTTCCCAAAAATAATAGTACAGTATATAATATCTCTTGTAAAACATTTTACAATATTAATTTAAAAATGCAACATAAATATTAAGTATTTATAAAACATAAAATTTAAGAGGTGAATATTAGTGAATTTAATTAAAGTAAATGAATCATTATGTGTAAAATGCGGAGCTTGTACAAAGGTTTGTCCAACTACAGCTTTATATATGAAAGAAGATGGTCCCAAAAACAATAATAATTCTTGTATTGCCTGTGGACAATGTGCTGCTGTATGTCCTTATGGTGCACTTGATAACATTAAAGCTCCACTAAGTGATCAAGTAGATATAAAAGATTTTAAAGGTTTGGATTCAAAAACTGCTGAATATTTTCTTAGATCACGCAGGTCAATAAGAAGTTACAAAAATACACCTGTACCTTATGAAGAACTATTAAAATTAGTTAATATTGCACGTTTTGCTCCTACTGCCAGTAATTCACAAGGAGTATCCTATATTATCGTAAAAGATAAAAAAATATTGGAAAAATCTACTGAAATAATAGTTAAGTGGATGGAAGATAATATTGAACTTCATTGGAGCTTTTCAAGACATATAAATAATTATAGAAAAAATGGCATAGATTCAATTTTACGTGATGCTCCTCATCTTATACTTGCAACTGCTTCAAAGGATTTTAAAAATGGAAGAGAAAATAGCATTTCTGCATTATCCTATGTGGAACTATTTGCACCTACATTAGGATTAGGTTCTTGCTGGGCTGGATTATTTGAATTTTGTGCATTTTTGAATTATAGACCATTATTAGATTTATTCAATATCCCTAAGGATAAAGTAATCACAGGTGCTCTTATGGTTGGATATCCTAAATACAAATATAAAAGATTAGTAGATCGTAATAAATTAGATGTTACATGTATAGGGTAAGTTTAAATAAAAAAGCTGCTTATGTGATGCTGTCCATATAAGCAGTTTCTTGTACAAAGCAATTAGTTTACAATATAAATTTTTTAATAGCATTTGCCACTCCATCATTATCATTGTCTGAAGTTACATATTGAGCTATATCCTTAAGTTCTTCAATAGCATTTCCCATTGCAACACCAAGACCAGCATAAGTTAACATTTCAACATCATTTGCCTGATCACCTATGCACATTACCTCTTCTTTTTTTATTCCCAACTTATCTGCTAAAACTTTTACACTATAACCTTTATTACAATTTTTATCCATAATTTCCAAAACTATAGGCATAGTTTTCACCACATTATACTCAGTATAAAATTTCTTTGGCAACTCAAGCATTTTTTTGTCTAACAATTCTTCTGTCTGAGAAAATAATATCTTTGTAATTTCATCATTATCTTCAATATCTGATTTAAAATTAATAATTTTAACAGGAGTTCCTACATATTCTTCTTCAAATCTTGTAAATTCACTTTCCTCTGCTGCAATAGGACCTTCATGAGTATACGCAATCATATTAAGTCCAAATTTCTTGCTTAAAGTATGCGCTTTTATGAAATCCCTGCCTCTTAATCCTTTATATGCAACGCATTCAAAATTACTAGTTCTATATATAGTTCCCCCATTATTTGCAATAAGATATTGATTCTCTCCTCTTAAATGAACTTCGTCCAAAAAATTATCCACACCCTTAAGCCCTCTTCCAGATGTTATAACAACATTAACGCCCTTTTCTATGGCCTTTCTAATTGCTTCCTTATTTGCTTTTGAAATAATTCTATTACTATTTAATAATGTACCATCCATATCAATAGCTAATAATTTGTACATATTTTACCTCCCAAGATTTACCTCTACTATTGGTTTATTAGGCACCTTCAAAAAACCAATACTGCACCTAGTTTTTGAAGATGCCTAAACATATAAAATATCACGCTAGGCATTACCCTATTACGCTAAATCATATGGCCTTTAAAACAGTTCTATCAACTAATATCATTTGTTATTATTGTTTATCATTTATTATCATTGTATATCATTTTAAAATTTTATTCAAGATAATTTGTGAATTTTAATAGTAATGTTATAATATTAATCAATAATGATAAACATTAATAATTGATGAGGTGCTTAAATGTTTACTGAAGAACGATTAGAACAAATATTAAGTATACTTAACGAAAATGGTAGGATAAAGGTAAAAGAACTAAGTGAACGATTTAATGTTTCAGAAGGTATGGTAAGGAAGGACTTGCAAAGATTAGAAAGAGATGGTGCTATTCAAAGAACCTATGGCGGCGCTATATTAAGAAGAAGAATTTCTAAAAGCAGTCCTATAACTGCTAGAATGAAGTTGAACTTAAGCAGTAAAAAGCTAATATCTGAGAAAGCCTTTAATCTTATAGAAGATGAAGATGTGATTTTTTTAGAACCTTCAAGTATTGATTTTCTGTTAGCTAAACTAATTGCTAATAGTAATAAAAAGATAACTTTGGTAACTAACATGCCCACAATTCCACCTCTTTTTAATGATAATGAAAATGTTAAGTTGATATGTATAGGAGGAATATATGATAGTAAAGCTGGTGGAATTTTTGGTTCAGAGGCAATTAAAAGTATATCTAAATATACTTTTAATAAAAGCTTTTTAGGGAGCTCAGGTGTAAATTTAATTACTAACAGTGCAGGCACCACTGACTTAGAAGATGGTAATCTTAAAGAAACTGTAATTTCCAACAGTAAAGAAGTATTCTTGCTCATTGAAAAAGAAAAGTTCAATTTAGATAGTATATATAAATTTGCTACTTTAGATGAACTCCATGTTATAATCACTGATTCAGACATTAATGATGATATTAAAGAAAAGTTAAAAAAATTAGATGTGAAGTTAATATAAATCTTTTTGTAAAATATAACTACATTGGTTATACTTATAATATCTTTTTATGAAAGGATGTTTTAAGATGCGTAAAGATTATTTAGAAAAATATTCTCAAATTATTGTAAAGACAGGACTTAATATACAAAATAATCAAACCTTGGTTATAAATTCTCCTATAGAATGTGCTGACTTTACTAGAACAATTTCTGAAATAGCCTATAAAGAAGGTGCTAGAGAAGTAATAATAAACTGGAGAGATGAACTTTCCTCTAAAATAAAGTACTTACATGGAAAAGATGAAATATTTGATGAAGTTCACAGCTGGCAAAAGGATTTATTTGTATGCTGTGCTAAAAAAGGTGCTGCATTTCTTAGTATTTCTGCCTCAGATCCAGAACTTATGAAGGATGTAAATCCTGAGAGAATAATGAGATCTAATAAGGCTCAAAGTGCTGCATTATCTGAATATAGAGAAAGACTTATGGCAGATAAAAATGTATGGTGTGTTGCTTCTGTTCCAACAAAAGCCTGGGCTAAAAAGGTATTTAAGGATGTTTCGGAAGATGAGGCAGTAGAAAAGCTTTGGGATGCTATATTTAAAGCTGTAAGAGCGGATAAAGATGATCCTATAGAAGCTTGGAATAATCACCAGAATAATTTAAAAAAGTCTATGGATTTTCTTAATAAAAGTAACTTTAAATATCTTGTTTATAAAAATTCCATTGGCACTGATTTAAAAATAGAACTTCCAAAAAATCATTTATGGCTTGGTGGTTCATCTTTTACACCAGAAGGTACCGAATTTATGGCTAACATTCCTACAGAAGAAGTATTTACTTTACCTTATAAGTTCGGTGTAAATGGTAAAGTTACAAGTTCTAAGCCTTTAAATTATAATGGCAATCTTATAGAAAACTTTACTCTTACCTTTAAAGATGGAAGGATTGTAGATTTTACTTGTAAAAAAGGCTATGACAGTTTAAAAAACTTAATAGGAACAGATGAAGGTACTCATTACCTTGGAGAAGTTGCTCTTGTACCTTTTGATTCTCCAATTTCAAATTCAAATATATTATTCTATAATACCTTATTTGATGAAAATGCTTCCTGCCACCTGGCTATAGGTGAAGCTTATCCTACTTGTTTAAAAAATAGTGAAAATATGAGTACGGAAGCTTTAAAAAATGCAGGAGTAAATGATTCCTTTGAACATGTAGACTTTATGATTGGTACAAAGGATTTAAGTATTACAGGTATTACAAAAGAAGGTAAAGAAATTCCTGTATTTATAAACGGAAACTTTACATAGTTTTTTCTAAAAATTTAAAAGGGAATGCATAAAATATCCCTTTTAAATTTATTTTATAAATTCTTTAATATTGACCATGTCACACTCCTATTTTATTTAAATTTTTCTATACACCTATCATGAATTTTAGAAAACATAAATACAGCTGACATTGAACCTATTAAAGCAAAAAACATATCCCATTGAGTATCCCACACATCTCCTTGAGTTCCTAAAAAAGCATCTGCTGCAGAACCTGTTACTTCAGCTACCAACCATTCTATAAGTTCATAAGCTGCACTTATTGCCAAACAAATACATATAACAATAAATAGCAGCATCTTACCTTTTTTTAAATAAGCTTTTCTAATTAATATCTCTCTAGAAATAAAAGCTGGTATAAACCCTTGAGCAAAATGCCCTAAGCGATCATAGTAATTTCTACTTAAATGGAAACTATCTTTTATCCAATTAAACAAAGGCATTTCTGCATAAGTATAATGTCCACCTATTAACAATATAATTGCATGAATTAGCATCAAGCCATAAACAAAAGTGGTAAATCTAAATTTTTTATACGTAAATATTATAATTATAATACCTATAATTGCTGGGAAAACTTCTAAAAACCAGGTAAAAGAATCTTTAGGGTAAATAGCAGACCAAATAAATACTATAAAAAATATTATCAAAAACATACTATGTATTTTACTTATTTGTTTTATATTCATATCCATTTCCTTTTCTTCGCTCAAGGCACAAAATATAATGAAAAAATGTAGCTTCGAACGAACTTTTTCTTATATTATAATTTATCATGTACTCTTATATTATCTAAATTTACTTTCTTTTTCAATCTTGTTATATATAAAATAAAAAGTATTACAACTAATATTAGTAAAACTTAATTCTTTGATACTTATCCTGTTACATTCCTATTTTAATTTAAGAATATAATCATTCCCTTCTCCATTAGAACTATTTACTTTAAAATTGCAGTTAGTTAATACTTTATGAGAACCTATATTGCTTTTTAAAACTCTAGCAGTTATTCCCCTGCAGCCTTGAAATTCAGAAGCCCATGTAACCAATGTCCTTAAAGCTTCTGTCATAATCCTCTTCTTTCTATGATTAGGTGAAATACTATATCCCACTTCTGAATAACCATTTTCATCTGGTAGTCCTTTAAATCCAATGAAGCCTATCCCTTTTTCATTATTTTTACTTATAATTAACCAATATGTATACCATTCATGAAATTCTGAATCGATATATTTCATTTTGCTCAATTTCTTTGATACTGCTAATTTAACAGAACTAGATACTGCTTCTATTTCAATATTACTAATGTCATTATCCTTAATATATACCAATTCTTTAAAGGATAATGGCTTTAAAATTAATCTTTCTGATTCTAAAAATTTGCTGTTCAATCTGCCGCCTCCTGATTTAAAGTTTTATTAAATCCCATCATAATATCTTTCTGTTAATATTTATTTTTCTTTAATAAACATATTGTATTTACAATTCATTATATTTTCAATATAATTATAATAAAATATTACATAAATAGCCAACCTAACTATTAAAATGTCAGCTTGACTATTAATTACAAAATTTCAAAGGGGGACTTAGAAATTATGTTAAAAAAGAAAATTAATATTCTATTATCTTTTATTTTAAGCACTTCACTTATACTTTCACCTATTGTTACTTTTGCTGCAAAACCAGCTTTTGCTGCAAAGCCAGACACAGTAACATCAGCAACAGTTAAATCAACTTATACTCAAAAGGACTTAAATGAACAGGAAGTAATGGCACTACTTTGGATGCAGACTTCTGCCGAATACAAAGAACTTTGCTATCAAGCTTATAATGCTGGAAAAATGCAAGTAGATTCAGCTGTTAAAAATCATAAATCAGGTGATAAACCTTTAGCTATAATTACAGACTGTGATGAATCAGTTATAGACAATACTGCTTATGACGCAGGTCATATAGACCACAATACTGCTTATGCCAATGATAGTTGGGGAAAATGGGTTGATGCCGCAAAAGCTGATGCTATGCCTGGTGCTAAAGACTTTTTACAATACCTTTCAAATAAAGGAGTAGAAGTTTTTTATGTTACTAACAGGGATGCTAAAACAGGATTACAAGGCACTATGAAAAACTTAAAAAATTTAGGTTTTCCTAACATAGACGAAAAACATGTTCTTCTTCAAACGGACAAAGGAAATAAACAAGCTAGATTTGATGCCGTTGCAAAAGACTATAATGTTGTATTTTATATGGGCGACAACGAAAATGACTTACCTGTAGATACTTATGGCAAAACTCTACAGCAGAGAAATGATGCTGCAGATAAAAACAAAGATTCCTTTGGAACAAAGTTTATTGCTCTTCCAAACCCATCCTATGGTGACTGGGAACCAGCTGTAGCTTCTGGTTACTGGGGTCTTAGTGCAGCTAAAAAGGATGAATCACGAAAGGGTCAACTTAGAACCTGGAGAGCAGATGGTGCTCCAGCTGTAAAAAGTGCTTCAGCTTCAAACGTTGCTCAACCTCCAGCTGTTCCAACAACAACTACTACTCAAGACACTTATGTTGTTAAACCTGGTGATAATTTATTTAGAATAGGTTTGAAATTCTCTATGGATTTTAGGGCACTAGCTAAAATCAACAACATTTCCAATGTTAATTTGATCTACGTTGGACAAACAATAAAATTATTGCCAAAAACAGTGCAATCAGCTCCAACACCACAGCCAACTCCTGCTGCTTATTCTCAAAAGGATTTAAACGAACAGGATGTAATGGCATTATTATGGATGCAAACTGCTGCAGAATATAAAGAATTATGTTATCAAGCTTATAATCTAACTAAAATGCAAGTAGATGAAGCTCTTAAAAATCATAAATCAGGTGATAAACCTTTAGCTATAATCACAGATTGTGACGAAGCAGTTATAGATAACACTGCTTATGATGCAGGTCATACAGGCTATAATGATGCTTATGCTAACGATAGCTGGTCAAAATGGGTTGATGCAGCAAAAGCTGGTGCTATGCCTGGTGCTAAAGATCTTTTACAATACCTTTCAAGCAAAGGAGTAGAAGTATTCTATGTTACTAATAGGGATGCAAAAAACGGAATGCAAGGAACTATGAAAAACTTGAAAGATTTAGGCTTCCCTAATGTAGATGATAAACATCTTCTTCTTCAAACAGATAAGGGCAATAAACAGCCTAGATTTGATGCTGTTGCAAAGGATTATAATGTTGTAACTTATATGGGCGATAATGAAAATGATATGCCTATAGGTACTTATGGCGTAAGTTTAGATCAGAGAAACGCTTCTGCAGATAAAAATAAAGATTCCTTTGGAACTAAATTTATTGCTCTTCCAAATCCATCCTATGGCGACTGGGAACCAGCTGTTGCTTCTGGTTACTGGGGACTTAGTGCACAGCAAAAGGATACTGCAAGAAAGGCTAAACTTAGAACTTGGAGAGCAGATGGAACTAACTAAAGAAATGAGGGATTTTAATGAGTTTTTTAGGAACAAAAAAGTTATACAGAATTGAAATTACAGAAAGATGTTATTACGCTCCTCTATATGGAACAGGTACTGCAATGCCATCCTTTGAATCAGTTGAAAAAAGTGGCAATTTCGGTTCAATCCCTAAAGGAATTACAGGATGGATAGTTGAAAAGTTAGGAAAAAAATATTTCAGGCCAGACGAAAACCAAGAAGGAATAGAATTATTTACACCTGCAAATCAGCCAATTGTTTTAATTCCTTATGGTAAAATAGATGGTCATTATAAAAAAATATAAAGACTAAATAATTATATAAAAACCAATTGTAAATACTTTATATTTGCAATTGGTTTTTATATTACATTGATACTACTAACCTAGTTACTAAAGGTATAAATTTATCTTTATCCCACTTTAAAATAGATTCTACATAACCTAATGTATCTGCATTATAAATTCCTATTATTCTTTGATCCGTTAAAAGTTTAAAAACCTCAGATCCATTTATGCTTAAGGGTGAAAGATTAGAAAGAAACAATACCCCTGCCACTGTAGGCTCTTTAAGAGTTCCATCTTTATTATAGAGTTTGGACAAATACTCCTCATTTCTTATGGACTTAAGATCTATTATTCCTTTCAAATCCTTATTTTCTGATTTTACACTTACTCTATAAAAATTTTCATATACAGCATTATATACATTTTCAATACTAAATTTATCATAATCAAAAACAAGTTCTGCTGCATTTCTTTTAAAGGAATAAATATAATTAAAATAATATCCTCCACTGCCTCCTGAGGCTATAGATAAAAATACATATGGTATGCTACTTTTTTCATCAAACCTTCCTATAAATAAATTAGGCTCATAACCTGAATTTTCTTTTGGCTTTACTTTTATATTCAATCCCGTTTTTTCATTTTTTACAGTAAGAGTTATATCTTCTATAAAACCATTTTCTCCATAAGGTTTCTTTCCTGTAATTATTAAAGTTTCAATATAACCATCACCATTCACATCTGCAAATTTTTTATCTATAATATATACTTTATCTTTATTTTGTATCAAATTCTCAGGAAATCTAAAAAACATATATGCAGCTCCATAATTATTAATTCAATATTATTTTATTAGTACTTTAATCTGTTGTGCTTGTTAAATTTCAAAGTCATTAAAAATCTATGTCACCTACTTATAAGTCTTTTGTACATTGGTTTGAAGAAAATAATCAATACGAAATCACAGGAATCACCCGACAAGTATGCCATAAGGGTCCTTGTAATGAAACTAATTTATTTTCTAATAGCAAGACAATAATTCACATTATCAAAAGCTGTCATTTGATGATTTGGATTCTCCTTATTATATTTTGTAAAGTACTGCTCTGTTATTTCATTAGGTGTCAAATGTTCATAAATCATGAAATTACTTTCGGACAATAGTTTCTCCAATTCCATATAAGAATAACTTCCAAGCATTTTTTCATTTGAAGCACCAGCTAGTGCTGCTTGTATTTTAGCTCGTTTTCCTGCTTTATCTGTATATGCCTTCTCATCATTATAATCAAAAACAATACTACTACCTTTTGGTATAAAGCCTGAAATTATATTAAGTGTTTCTGCAAATACCTGTTTAGACAAATAATAACTTATTCCAAGCAAACTACAAAAGCTAATTTTTCTTTTGTCAAATTCTATACATTCAAGTAAATTACTTTGCCAGTTATTTTCCCTAAAATCCGCAGACAGATAATGTAGATTTGTTGGTTTTTCTGATACCACTGATTTAATACGTTTTTGCTTGTCTGCAGCAGTAGCAAGATGATCAATTTCAAAAATTTCAATTTTTGATGCCCAATCATATTGGCGATATGCAAATGTATCATATCCAGCTGCAAAAATTAAATACTGTTTTGCACCATTTTGTACAGTATTTTTAAGTAATCCTTCCGCAAATGCTCCTCTACTCAATGGAGTTGGTGATAATTGATTATCAACGACCCACCTCAAAGCTTCCTCCTGTGTACCTGAAAAAGATGGATTAAAAAAAGATATTCCTTTTGCCATATTATTTGCTATTTCTTCATATTCATCCTCCGTCAATATTTTCTTTGCCAAATAATCATCAAATATTTTCTCTGAATTTTGTGTTGAATGGTATGCCCTTGAAAATGCACTTACTAGTGCTGTTATGCTTTTTTGTTCCATAAAATTATCACCTCTAATAATATATACAACACCTGCAACAACACTGCAATACTTGACTTTTTATCCATTTTGTGGTATAATAATGACATAAAGAATGAAAAGTTTACAAATTCGTTACATTTATCGTGGCGTTTTTTTATAGAATAATATTCTACTTCAATACTCTTCTTCCTCCACTAAAGTCAGAATGTAATGGAGAAATCTTAACTACATCTCCCGTATGTGGTGCATGAATCATACATCCATCACCTACATATATTCCAACATGATGAGCTGGTGATCCAAAGAAAACTAAATCCCCTGGTTGAAGCTCGCCTCTTGGTACATAAGTTCCTTGCTGTTGCTGCTGATCGGCTACTCTTTCCAAACTTATTCCAAAGTGTGCAAAAACATAACAAGTGAAACCAGTACAATCAAAAGAGCTTGGACCATTTCCTCCCCATTCATAAGGCACTCCTTGAAAAGTTGATGCATATGCAACTACTGCACTAGCTGATGATGATCCTCTTGACAATGCTGGTGATGCTGCACTATATTTTTCAACTTGACTTTGAGCATTTGCATCTTTAAGAGCTTTTTCTTTAGAGTCTAAGCTTGCAATTAAATTTTTTTGCTCACTTTTATTGATATTAAAATTCTCTAATTTCTTTTCATTATCTGATTTTAAAGCTAAAAGCCTATTATTTTCATTATTTAGGGCTTCTTTTTTCTTTGTTATTATATCCTTTTTTTCCTTTAAGTCGTTTATTACTTTTTCATCAAAACCTACTATTTTTCTAATAGTATCCATTCTTGATATGAAATCACTTAAATTATTAGATTCTAATATAACACCTAAATAACTATTTGAACCATTTATGTACATAGTTCTTATTCTTTTATTAAATACATCTTGCTGTCCCTTTATGTTACTTTCTGCATTAGCTAATTCCTGTCCTGTTGCCTTTATATCAGCCGTAGTTTTTTCAATACTTTTTTTATTACCGTCTATTTGCTTCATTATTTCTGTTATCTGGTTGTCCAACTTTTCCACTTTTGTTTCTAAATCTTGTTTTTGCTGTTGAATTTGAGCTATTTGTGGATTATCATTTGATGGTGCTGCTAAAGCAGTTCCATTCATTGTTGCTGCTAATGTTAAAGCAATCACAACAGACAAAGTTTTTTTATTCAATACTTTAACCTCCCTAGTTAAAAACATTTTACATTATTTTTTGTATATTTTTTGTGTCCTAATACATTAGGACATAAAGTTCTACATTTATTGCAGTTATATAACCAATCTCCTTTAGCTGATTGTGCGGCTATATTACTTCTACATAATAACTGATCTACAGTTACACCATTAAGTGCCTTCTTAGGACAATTTTCAATGCATACTTTACACTTATCATAGCAGTAGTTTTTAGCTATCATTGGATCATAATCTACAACTTTATCTATAAGTAGAGCTCCCAAATACATCATATTTCCTAAGTCTTCATTTACCAAAAGAGTGTTTTTCCCAATAACTCCAATACCAGCTAATTCTCCTGCATGTTTTAAAGATAATATGGCCTTTCCATGCTTTTTTTCATTATCCCAATATTCATATGGGTTATCTGCTGGTATCATCACTGCACCCACATGAAGTTTATCCAAATAACAGCATGTATTTACGCATATTCTATCCAGTTCCTTGAAAATCGAGATAGTAACCTGTGTATATACCACTCTATTGCCGCTAAGCATATTTGCTGATGGTGCTCTTTTTGCAAAAACTACTACCGACTTACATTCAGGAAAAATATCTTTTGGATGAAAACCCTCTGGAGCATTTTTAAATCTTTCAATAGGCGCTATACCACATAGATCTGCTCCTAAATCATATAAAATTTTTTTTATTTCATTAGAATTAATCATTATTTATACCTTCTTTTTACTTTAACGCTGCTTTATTGTTAATGTATTGTTTTAACATTTGTAAGCCATTTCTATCTAGTTCCGAAAAGAATTCTAAAAGCTGAACTCGCTTAGGAAGTGAAGCTTTCACAGTGTTGAAAGCTACTCGTGAGGTTATAACAACATCAACTTTTTGAAGCATCTCTAACAATTGTTTTTTGTTTTCTGCTCCACAAGTTATAATTGTAATATTTTGAACTCCTGCATCCTCAATCGCCTTTTTCATATTCAAAGCTCCATGTGTAGTTCCACATACAATACCAACTTTTGTACCAGAATTTAGCTTTGCAATGCTCATAAAAGCATGAATACGAGGTGCTGCCATAAGTCCAATAACTTCTTTATCTAAAGGCTCAATAATTGCTTTAACATCTTCAACATGATTAAAGCCTGTTATGACAAAATCACAATTTCTTACTACTTCTGAATCTATGTTATCTTGAAGTTTTGACAAAAGACAAATATCAATATTAATACCAAGCTCTTTTATTAAAACATCTCTAAAATACTCTAAATCTTGAATAGCACTTTCTGTGAGCAAGGCTTTTAAACATGGTTGCTTTGAATCAGTTACCCCTAAAACAGTATAATTAAAAATTACTGTAAACAATTCTTCTGGTTTAAAGCCTAATTGTTTTGTTTTTTCTATAGTTTCCTCAGCAAGTGTTAATAATTCCTTGTTATGTCTTTTAGTATTATATTCATTAATATTGTCAGAAACATATGTACCTTGTCCCCTTTTACCCACCAATAACCCCTCCTTTTCTAATTCTTTATAAGCTGAAATTACTGTATTACGATTTATTTTTAGAAGTTTTTCTAATTCCATTGGCGAAGGAACTTTTTCACCAGCTTGTAACATACCACTTAATAAAAAGTATTTTATTTGTTCTTTTAACTGTTGATATATAGGAAAATCTACTTTTTTATTAATACAAAATTTCATTTACATACCCCTTTCTAGTTTAAATTTATCTTTAATTAATATTTTAAATTACATAGTTTAATATAAAACTATTAAACTATGTATATAATAATGGAAATTTCAAGCATTGTCAATGCTATTTTTTTATTTTTAATATGACAGCTCTTTATACGAAAAAAATCTAAAACACAAAGCTCTATTAAAACTTGTATTTTAGATTTCTATTTCATTAATTTATCTGCTTAATTTTGTTTTAATGATTATTCTAATTTAAAACTTTGAACTATTTCATTAAGCCTTTTAGCAATTTCTGCTTGGTTTTCCGCAGTTACTGCTACTTGCTTTATTGCTCTTGTAGTTTCATCTACACTTTCTTTTATTGTTTCTGTTTTTTCATTTGATTTTTGTGCAGCGTGAGACATATTTTGTACAGCTTCACTTACTTGTCCAACTGCAGCTGTAATTTCTTCAGACATAGCAGCCATTTCCTCAGACATTTTGCTTACAAAGTCAGAATCACTATAATACTTATTGCCTGCTTCTCCATAAGCATCAAATTCTTTCTTTACATGTGTATTTATGAATTCTAACATATCGTTACCTGTATCAATACTACTTTTAAACGCTTGTTGAACTTTAAGAATAGTATCTTGAATATTTATTACTGCTTCTGATGATTGTTCTGCAAGCATTCTTACCTCATCTGCTACAACTGCAAAACCTTTCCCCTGCTCACCTGCTCTAGCTGCTTCTATTGCAGCATTTAATGCAAGTAAATTAGTTTGTTCAGCTATACTTCCAATAGTATCTGCCATATCTTTTATGCTATCCACTACCTTACCTTCTTCTATAGCTTTTAACATTTTATTTCGTTTTTCTTGATATATTTTTTCAGTTTCCTCTACAGCTTTTTTACTTTTATCTTTAACATTTACAGCTCTTTCTTTAGCTTTATTTGCATTTTCACTTCCTTCTACAGATTTAGAAGAAAGTTCATTCATACTTGCATCTACCTCTTCAATAGATGCACTCATCTCTTGTGATGCACAACTAGAATCCTTCATACCCAAAGCAATGCTGCCTACTGCTTCATCTATAATTACAGCTTTTGAAGATAACTCCTGGACTGTTACTGACAATTCTTTAGATGATTCAGTTATATTTTGAGAATTCTCTATAATTAATTTCACTAAGCTTTTTATATTTTTCTGTGCTCTATTTAAAGCTGATGCTGTTTCTCCAATTTCATCTTTGCCTGTAATATCAATAGGAGTAGAAAAATCATATGCTGATAACCTATTTGCAAAATCTTTAATTTTTATAATAGGAACTACTATTCTACTTGCAAAAATGTAACTTATCATAATAGCTATTAAAAACATAATCCCTGATATTAGCAAGTTTGTTTCTAATACACTGTTTAATTCACTATTAACATATGTCATGTCCATACTTGCATTAACAGTATAATTCCTACCTTTTGAATCTGTAAAAGGTATTGATACTATATAAATATGTCCATATTGGGATTTTACTATTTGAACATTTTTACCTTTTTTCTTTAAAGTATCTGCACTTTCATCACCTAATTCCTTATCTGGCTGTCCAAGAAATTTGTATTGTCCTGTTACTTTTTCTTTATCTACAGAAGAACCTGATGTAGTAACAATCTCCCCATTCATATCCATCATAGTCCATACATACATTAAGTTTAAATCTTTACATATAGAATTCCATCTCTTTACTACTTTCAAATATTCCTCATCGCTAATAGACTTTTTATCAACAATTCTGTCATGATAATCTCCTAATAAATACTTTGCATTATATACTTGTGTTTCTAATTTCTTATCTATAGTATTTATTTTTTCTGTCTTTTGCTTGGTATATAATGATACTGAAAAAAATATTGTAATTATTAAATTAATTATCAATATAATAAATATAAGTTTGAATTTAATACCTAAACTTTTACCGTCAAAGTTTCTTTGTGACTTTTTTGACAATTCCATTGTTTTTGCCCCCTTTTGTTTTTAATCCTTAAAATAGTATAATGTCTTAAAATATTTACTAAACATACTACAATTGTTTCTACATATGGTAAATTATAATTTCATTTTCATTATCGGCGTCTGTATTAAAATATTTATCATTTTTTATATAATTATTGGTGAAAAAACATTTTATTGCAGAATTTTGCAATCAAGTGTAAAATAATATTTTCATACATAAAACTAAGGAGCTGCCACATTAAAACATTTCCATACAACATATTGTTTTACAAATCAATTATTAATGCATTATGTTGTAGAATTTATTTTTAGTGCAACAGCTCCTTATACGCAAAAAATCTAAAACAAAAAATTCTATTAGAATCTTATGTTTTAGATTTTTATTTCATTAATTTATCTGTTAAATTTTGTTTTAAAAGTTGGGTAATTAATAATAAAACTCTTCTATTCACCCTCATTGTTTTCTTCTATTTCAATTCCAGCTAATTTCATTAGATATAAAGCATTTCTTGTAGGCGAAATTCCAGCTTTCAATTTGTAATCAAAATAAATTTGATTATCTCTGTAGTATTCAGAGAAATGATAGTTTTTAATTTTTGAATTTTTATCATTTGCCATTTCGCCTAATTCCAAGTCATGAGTGGATATAAATCCTAAATTTCCAGCTTTACTTAATTGTTTTACTAAAATCATAGCTCCAGTATGTCTATCCTTTGAGTTAGTTCCTTTAAAAATTTCATCTAATAGAAATAGTACTTTTTTACCTTCCTTTGAGGCTTTAACAATATTTTTTATTTTTAATATTTCTGCATAAAAGGAAGATATACTTTGCCCTAAATTATCACTTGTTCTCATACAACTATAGAGATCCATAATAGTACAGCAAAATTGATCTGCACATACAGGAGCTCCAGCATATGCTAATATAACATTAATTCCTACAGTTCTCATAAATGTACTTTTTCCTGACATATTAGACCCTGTTATAAGTATAACTTGATATGGTTCTTCTATATTTAAATCATTACATACCCTTTTTTCTCCTAAAAGCGGATGACCCATATTTTTTGCTGAAATCATTGATGCTCCAGCTGCAATTTTAGGCATACCCCAATGAGGATTATCATATTTAATATTTGCAATACTGCACAATGCTTCTAGCTCCCCTATTATGCTAAGCCACTTTTCAAAGTCATTCCCTGCTTTTGTCTTCCATCTTTCAATAGAAATGGTCCAGTGATATTCTAACATGAGAATTGAATTCAAAATGGGGTATAAAGTATTACGCCTACTTACTATGGATTCACAAATCTTAGAAAAAGTATCTATTTGTTTATATGCACTTTTTGCATCGTTATCATAAAGTGTTTTACACAAATCTATAATGTACTTTGAATTAAATTTATGCTTTTCTATATGCTTAAGCATATTTCTATATGTTTTTATGCTATAATTATATTTTTCTGCAATAATTAAGTTTTTCATCCTATCTTCTCTTTTTATTCTTAAAATAACACATTGAATAAAAATCAAAAAAATAGGAATATAGTATGGAATTATATAAAATATTTTTGGTGCACTTCTGCTAGTATCAAGTAAAACTGCTATGATATAATCAATTATTCTAACTATCAACGTTAAACTAGTTATTCCAGTCACCATTGAAAGAACTCTTAAAATCCAAATTATTTTATTTTTTAATATATAGTCATTTCTTTCTTTTATCCATGAAAAAAGTTCCTTAGTATCCTGTTTATCATTGGAAATTATTTTTCCTTCTGCCTCAAGCTTCTGCCTAAAATGTATTTTAGGTCCAAGCTCTATAACTGCGCACTGCCTATCATGTATACTCTGTTCATCTTCAGGTTTCTCCGTTAATATTTCCTTCAACCTTTGTCTTCCAATGTAAGTACGGCATGCATTTATCCATTGAAATAAAGAACCTTTTCCAAAAATATCAAGATCGTAGGAATACTTATGGTTCTCATCTATAAATTCTTCTCCACTATCCTGAAAGTTTTTCCATTCTCCATTTAATCTTTTTATTGAAGTTTCATTTATCTCCTTAAGTGCAGCTATATATTTCTTTTTATTTTCTATATCCTTATGTAAATGAGCTAGATAACAAAGCAAAATAATCATAACTAAGACTACAGAATCAAACATGAAATACAATTTTAAGGTGTACATTCTTATTAAAATTACAAATCCTAGTACAAAAACGGCAAGTCTTAAATTACTTAAATTACTTATACGCTTCTCTTGTTTTTTTAATAATAAATTATATTTAGTTTTTCTCTTTTCATATTCTTTTAATGCTGATATCAACTTATAGTCCTCCTACCCTGTATTATCATAAAATTGTTTATTTATGTTCTTCCCACAAACACTCTGTTATCTTCATTTCAGTAAATATAGCCTTAAAAGAATTTTGGCTTGGGGAACATGCAAATAACCCAATATTAATTTCTTTTTCACCTTCAAACAAGTGAAAAATTCTCATTTGCTTGAAATTTACTCCATCAGATGAATTTTCAAGACAATAATCACTTTCTCGTCTACTTAGTCTATACCACATACATTTTACAAAAGCTCCAACATCAGTTGTTGCCCAATCAGAATATCCATGATTTGTTACCACACTTCCAAGCCATGCAGTATTATTATCATGGAATTCTATTGCTGCCTTTACCCAATTTTCACTATTTTGATAAATTGCAACTCCACATTGATCAAACAGTGCTGTACTATCAAATTCTGTCTTTACAGTAAATGAAAAATACCTTTCATCAGTTGTAATATAAAGTACATGAGCATTATCATTTCTAAATCCATAATAAGTTCTTTGCCAAAAATCGGTGTTAGGATTTGTTATAATTTCAACCCTATCTTTTTCAATTACATAATTTTCAGGTTTGAAAAACCATTTTGCTTTTTTAGAATCAAATTCAAACATACTAGTCCTCCATAAAAAATCAAATTAACTTTTAATATATTAATTTACTGTTTTCACCACTTCCTTTTCATTATTATAACTCTATCCTTAATCTAATCATATCAATACACTGAATTTCATTTTCTATAATGTTTTCTTTATAATGCCTTCTAAAAAAATCTTTATCCACGCCAACTATACGAAATCCACATTTTTGATAAAGTGCTAATTGATTTATGCTTGAATTTCCTGTACCAACTTCTAAAACTTTAAAATTCCCCTTTCTTGCTCCTTCTATTGCATTCAATACTAATTTCTTGCCAATACCTTTCCTCTGGTATGTTTCTCTAACTGCAATATTTACAAGTTCTAAAGTTAAAGGTCTTGTCCTAATCACCACATAACCTCCAACTATAATATCATTAATATGTGCAATATAACAATTGCCCCTATCTATATAATCATTAATTATTTCGATAGATGGGTCTGCTAAAAGAAGTAAATCATATGGAATTTGTTCATTATTACCTAACTTTCTTATTTGAATTTCCTCCATAAATTATTTCTCAACCCTTCCTAATATTTTATTAAATTTGTAATTTGATATATTTAATTTCGTATCTCATTACTTAAATCTAATAAGTAAATAATCATCATAGTGCTGAAATCCTAATTCAGTATATGCTTTCACAGCTGGTATATTGTTCTTCCTAGCAGAAAGAGTAGGTATCTTGTCTTTATCAACAATTCTCTTGCATATTTCAGAAACCACAGCCTTACAATAACCTTTACCTCTCTCAGATTCCAGTGTATAAACACTTCCAATTTGACAAACTTTAGAAGTATATGTCTGCACACATGCTTGAGCTACCATTTTACCATCCTTTTGTGCAATAATAAACTCCTCTTCTTCTCCTCTTTGTATTAAAGCTTTCTTAATATCTTTCCAAGTTGCATCTTGTTGAAACCCATTTATATGAGCATGTAAAATAAAGTCAATTACTTTATCGCTTTTTAATTTATCTGCATTTATAAATTCCATTCTATCTAACATAAATGGTTTAAAATTCTTGTTCATAAAATATGAACTTTCATCATATGATTGAATTTCTTTATGTTCCTTAATGTTTTCATATAAAGGTTTTACGATTTTAAACATTCCTAGTAAAAATTCAAATTTTCGCTCTTTCATAAGCTTTGCAAATAAAGGCACAGCTTCCTCTGACTCATAGTGAGGTATACAACTTCCCAAATTATAAAAAGGTAGTATTCCTTTAAGTAATTCTCCCTGAAAATATCCATAGTAATCTGCACATCTTCTTATATCCTGCCTATTGTCAACCCCAAATTGTATAACATTGGCATATAAAAATGATGTTTCAATTTCATTTCTTTCAAGATATTCTAATATAATTTTTTTATCAGCCTGTTTAAGCAATCTAATCATTAATACCCCTCCATTGAATTGTTTCTATATAACATCTTGTAGTTATCATTTGCTTAATTATATACCATATTATTGAATTTTTTCAAATATTATATTTATTTTATTGAACAAGAAAAAAACATTTTATACCTGCTTTTCAAATTGTGTTTACCACATATACTATTAAAAGATTGCAATAAAATAACAAAAAACGCATATAGATTTACACAAATCTGTATGCGTTCTTAAAATTTAAATATAATTTTCTCACCTTGAGATACTGTAAATATTTTAACTATTCTCTGAACCTAGTTCCTAAATATATTTTACTTAATTAACTGACATATATCATTTGCAAATTGAACTGGATCTTCTATTGAAAGACCTTCAATCAATAATGCTTGATTATATAGAAGATTTGAATACATTTTTACTTTATCCTTATCTTCCTCAAATGCTTTTTTAATAGCACCAAACATTTCATGATTTGTATTTATTTCTAGAATCTTATCAGCTTTAAGGTTTGGATTATTTGGCATCATGTTAAGCACTTTTTCCATTTCAATAGAAAGTTCACCTTCGTTTGCAAGACAAACTGGATGAGTCTTCAATCTCTTTGACGCTCTAACTTCTTTAACTTTTCCACTCAAAGCTTCCTTCATGAAATCAAATAAATCTTTGTTTTCTTGTGTTTCCTTTTCATTTTCTTTTTCATCAGATTCAATACCTAAGTCTTTGCTGGAAACAGATTTAAATTCTTTTTCTTTATATTTCATAAGTATTTTAATTGCAAATTCATCAATATCATCAGTGAAGTATAATATTTCAAAACCTTTATCTTTGATTAACTCAGTTTGTGGCAGCCTTTCAATCTTTTCTACACTTTCACCAGTTGCATAATATATGAATTTTTGATCTTCCTTCATACGTGAAATGTACTCATCAAGACTTACAAGCTTTTTCTCTGTTGAAGAATAGAACATCAATAAATCTTGAAGTACTTCCTTGTTAGTTCCAAAGTCAGAATAAACACCATATTTAAGCTGTCTTCCAAAGCTCTTAAAGAATTCATCATACTTTTCACGATCATTTTTAAGCATTAATGAAAGTTCGCTTTTTATTTTATCCTTTACTTTCTTTGCAATAAATTTAAGTTGTCTATCCTGCTGTAAAAGTTCTCTTGAAATATTAAGAGAAATATCAGCAGAATCAACTAAACCTTGAACAAAGCTGAAGTAATCTGGCAATAAATCTGAGCACTTTTCCATTATTAAAACACCATTAGAATAAAGCTCTAAACCTTTTTCAAATTCCTTTGTATAGAAATCATAAGGTGCTTTAGCTGGAATAAATAATAAAGCATTATAGCTTGCTAATCCTTCAACACTAGTATGGATTGATTTTAAAGGTTTTTCATAACCAAAGTGCTTATCCATATAAAATTGATCATAATCCTCTTGTTTTAATTCATTTTTATTTTTTCTCCAAATTGGAACCATACTATTTAAAGTTTCATCTTCATAATAATCTTCATATTCTTTTTTGCCGTCCTCTTTTTCGCTGCCTTCCTTTTCCTTACTCTTTTTTACCATCATTTTAATTGGATATTTGATAAAATCAGAATACTTCTTAATTAAAGCTTTTAGTCTATATTCATCCAAGAATTCATCATAATTTTCATCATCAGTGTTTGTTTTTATCTTTAATATGATTTCAGTTCCAACTGTTTCTTTATCTATAGGTTCAATATCATAACCTTCTACACCCTTTGATTCCCACTTATAAGCTTCATCTGAATCTATAGAACGACTTATAACAGTAACTACATCTGATACCATGAAAGCTGAGTAAAAGCCAACTCCAAATTGACCTATAATATCTACGCCTTCTTTTTCCTCATTTTCATTTTTAAATGCTAACGAACCACTTTTAGCAATAGTACCAAGGTTATTTTCAAGTTCGTCCTTTGTCATACCAATACCTGTATCAGTAATAGTAAGAGTTCTATTTTCCTTATCTGCTGTAATTCTAATGTAAAAATCATCTTTATTGAAGCTTATATTGCTGTCAACAAGTGAGCGATAATAACTCTTGTCAATTGCATCACTTGCATTTGATATAAGCTCCCTCAAAAATATTTCTTTGTTTGTATAAATTGAGTTAATCATTAATTCAAGTAGTCTTTGAGACTCTGCTTTAAATTGTTTTGTAGCCATTTATATCATTTCCCTTCATTGAAATTTTTAACATATTAAAACCACACCTATAAAGTAGGTGCGGTTATTTCTAAATTAATCAAGCCACTTTCCTACTCTTAATCAACTATAGTTTTTTCATAATAAGTAAAACTTAAGAATATGTTCTGTAGGTTCCCGATTTTTTCATTTTTATATCATTTAAGGTTTCCAAATGCATTTTTAAATTGCTTTTGTTAGCACTCATTGATGTCGAGTGCTAACTATATTTTAGCAATTATATTTTTTTTGTCAATATATTCTTTAAATTTAATTTAAAATGTATTAATTTTCTTAAGCTAATTAGAAATTTTGGCTAAAATTAAGTTCTAATATAGGATTTATGGAACTTTTTTGATAAAAATGACCTGTATTATTGAAAAATAGAAGATATTTTTTATATTTTGCTAACTTGTTTTTTTATTCTCTCTATAAACATTAAAGGTATTGTTGCTGCTACAACAATCAATGTTAGCATAAATACATCATCTATTGCATTCATATAGGATTCTGTATATACATACTTATAAGCTAAATACAATACTCCTGTTTTAGCATTTCCAACTACTGCACCCTTTTGCAATACATAGCTTTGAACAGTATTAATAAAATTTGAAGTTACAGGGTTAAAAGGTGTTAATTGTTCAGCTAATCTATAGTAGTGTAAACTCTGTCTATTTTGTAAAAATACTGTAAGTACAGTTGTGCTTAGTGAACCTGCTACCTGTTTTACTGTATTTTGTAGAGCTGAAGCCCTACTTATAAGTTCTGGCGGTACTTGTGCCATACTCATAGTAGTGGCAGGCATCATGCATAATCCTACACTAGCCCCTCTTATAAACAATAAAAATTTAAGTGTTGAATTACTCATATCTGTACTTAAAAAATATAATTCATAAGTTGATATAATCATTAAAACTATACCTACAATAATAAAGGGTTTACCCCCTATTTTATCTGACATTTTCCCAGCTATAGGCATAGTAAGTCCTGAACCAATTGCATAATACAACATAATAATACCTGACTGCATAGCATTGAGTCCAGATAAATTTTGCAAAAATAATGGTATAAATACAAGCACCCCATACATAGCAAATACTATTATATTAATTAAAATTGTATTAACTGAATAGGGAAGTATTTTTAAAACTCTTAGCTCCAATAGCGGATTTTCTATAGTGAGTTCATTAAATATAAATATTGCAAGATTAAAACCTCCAAATACAATTAGTAATGGATATTTTATATCTCCCCAATCTATTTTAGACCATTCACTTATTACATATAAAATGCTTATAAGTCCCAATGTAGAAGTTAAAACTCCAATAACATCTAATTTTTTGTCAACTTTTTTTACATCTTCCTTTAATATTGCTACAGCAAGAACTGTTCCTATAATACCAATAGGTACATTAATATTAAAAATCAAATTCCAGCTTAAGTATTGAACTATATATCCTCCTAAGGTTGGTCCAATAGCCGGAGCTACCATTATTGATATACCATATATGCCAGCTGCTAATCCAATTTTTTCTTTTGGAATTACTTTGTAGAGTGTAGACATGCCAACTGGCATAATCATGCCTCCACCTATGGCTTGTAAAATTCTTGCCAGTATTAATACATCTATACTCCAAGATATTCCACACAAAAATGAACCTATAGTAAATACTACTATTGCAAATATATATACTTTCTTATAACCTAAAACCTCTTCTAAATATCCTGTTAAAGGTATAACCGCTCCTGCAGCAAGCATATAGCCAGTTAAAACCCATTGACCAGTATCTAAAGAAGTAGAAAAAACAGACATTATTTTAGGCAATGCTATATTTACAATACTAGTATCAAGAAATGCCATAAAAGTTCCTATAATGATTACCATTAAACAAAGCCATTTATAAGAAGCTGCTTCTTTCTCTTCCATTTGTAAACACCTGACTTTCCAAAAATTATTATTTCATATGAATTCTTACCACTGCATTAATTCCAGGTAATAATTTAACTTTTCCATAACTATTTAATTTGATTTTTACAGGTACCTTTTGAACAACCTTAGTAAAATTAGCACTTGTAGAAGTTGGCAATAATGAAAATTCAGAAGCTGAAGCTTCACCAATAGACTGTACTACTCCAGTAAATCTTTTACCTTTATATTTATCTATTGAAATATCTACCTTTTCACCTTCTCTTAATTTAGTCAACTTTGTTTCTTCTATATTTGCTGTAATATAAACTTTATCTGGATCTACTACATACGCAAGCACCTGACCCGCAGTTACTATTTCACCTACATTTACTGCTTTTTTTATAATTGTACCTTTTATAGGTGCCCGCAAAACAGAAGTATCTAAATTAGAATCAGGTTGTCCAGCTAATTCCTGCTGACCAACTATCTGTTCTTTATCCACCATAGTTCCTTCTTCTCCATTGAATTCTAAAAGTTTGCCAGATATTTGAGAACTTATCTTATATAAATCTCCATCTACTTTTGCATCCTCTGTGGAAACAAAATATGTACTATTATACCAATAATATATACCAATAGTTGCCATACACATAACCATTATAAGCAGCATGCCAATCATTACAATTTTTCTTTTTGATTTCACAATATTCACCTTCTTCTACTTACTAAAACCTATTTGGGCAATCATGCCTGTTTTTAAAATATGACTTTCATCCTTTACTGTAACTCTCACCACATTTTTATCATTAGAATTCATCATTGGATTTATAACAGATATTTCCCCCTTAAACCTCTTTTCAGGCATATTTGATGGTTTTATAATCACTGCTTGTCCAATCTTAATTTCTGAAAGCATATCCTCTGGAACATATCCATCAATGTATAATTCATCATTATTTACTACAGTAACTAAATTAGCACCTGTAGCAGCAATTTCTCCTTCATGTATATTACAAATACTTACTACACCTGATATAGGAGATTTGATTACCCCATTGCTTAATTGAGTTTTATAAGAATCTACTAAAGTTTGTGCCTCATCTACTGCTGCTTGAGATGTTACTATGTCCTGCTGTGTCGAGCCATTCTTTAACTTACTCAAATTTTCATTATCAGAAGTCAATGTATTCTTAGCTGCAGTTAACGCTGCTTCTATCTGTTCCATATTTTGCTTTGTCTCATATCCTTTATCATAAAGCTGCTTTACACGATTATAACTACTTTCAGTATTTTGGAGAGCTTTGTCATCACTAGATATCTTAGCTTCTGCTATGGCAATATCCTCAGGTCTAGCTGAACTTTTAACCTTGCTTAAACCAGCCATTGCAGTATTTACTTTTGCTTCTGCCTGTTTTACCTGCTGATCTAAATCTGTAGTATCTAAATAAATAATTGGATCTCCTGCATTAACCTTACTTCCTACATTTATAGCAACCTTTGAAACTTTAGTAGGTGCAATTTTAGAAGCTAAATTTATTGAATCATTAGACTGAATTTTCCCTGCAAAGATAAATACCTCTCTTGCAGCTGCTTGAGCTTTATAATTTTCACCTACTTCTGTCTTTGCACTACTACAGCCGCCCAATAATAAAGAAAATACTAAAATAAAGATTACTTTTTTCATTCTGTAACTCACACTTCTTCCTAAATAAAAATATTAAAATTAAATTTTTAGCGCAAACATGAAACATATTTCATATTTGAATTATATGAAATATGTTTCATGTTTGTCAAGAGAAATGTGAAACTTTTTTCACATTCATATTATCCTTGACTGAACATTTTTTTTATACTAAAATCATTTTAGGTGATGAAAATGGATAGAAAAATACGAATACCTCGTCAAAAGAGGTCCATTGAAAAGAAAAATAAAATTATTGATGCTGCTTATAAAATATTTAATGAAAAAGGATATAATAATACAACTACTGTGGATATAGCAAAGGAAGCAGGCATTGCTACAGGTTCTGTATATGCCTACTTTGAAGATAAGAAAGATATATTTATTCAAGCTTTGCACAAATACAGTAATATTATGCAAGAAATTGTAATTAACAAATTTAATCAGATACCTATGGAAGAAGATTTATTAGATGTGATTAAAGAAGTCATCAACATATTAATTGAATCTCATAATTTATCTAAAAATCTTCATAATGAAATTATGGCTTTAAGTTTTCTCGATGAAGATATAAAAAATCATTTTAAAAATCAACATCAACAAATAACAATTAGAATATTCCAGCAATTAGAAGAACGAAATATTATTATTATTAACCCAAAGGAGAAAATGTTTCTTGCATTAAATACTGCTGACAATCTTTGCCATGAATTACTTTTTTTTCACAATTCAGGCCTTAATAAAAAAGTTGCTGTTGATCAATGTGCATATATGATAAAATGTTTGCTGACTTATTAGCAGCAAACATTTTCATATAAAGCAATTTCAAATATTGTTTTATATTCTACATTTTCGGTAATACCTATTTTTCCTCCATGTAATTCTATAATCTTCTTTACAATTGAAAGCCCTAACCCCGTCCCTCCATCATTTTTTCTGCTTTCATCTTCTCTTACAAATGGATCAAATATAATATCTTTATTTTTTATTCCAATTCCATCATCACAAACTCTTATAAATACTACCTTTTCATTTTTTTCTATATATTTCCCATATATTTGGTCCTTACTTAACTCTATTTTTATCCTAGTACCTGCCTTATTATATTTTAGAACATTATCCACTAAATTACCTAAAGCTCTAAATAAATTTATCTCATCTATTTTCACATATATTTTTTCCTCTGGAATAAAAAATTCTAGTTCCATTCCTTTATTTTTTATGTCATCATAATATTTTACAATTAGCAGTCTCAAAACCTCACAAATATCTTTTTTTTGCATATTTAACTTAAAATCCGGTGTATCCATCTTTACATATTGAAAAAGTTCATCTATCATTTCTACTACTTCATCAGACTTTCTATTAATCACTTTATAATATCTATCTTTATCTTCGTCGTCTATCCTTCCTTCAACCAATGCCTGTGAAAATCCTTTAATTGAAGTAATAGGGCTCTTTATATCATGGGTTAAATCTGCCAATAACATTTTTTTACTATCTTCTAACATTCTTTTTTCATCTTCTGTTTTGCTAAGTTTATCTAAAATTTCATTAAAAGTATCTTTAATTATATCAAACTCTTTAGGACCATTAAATTTAAGTCTATCTTTATAATTTCCGTTTCCAATAGAAACAAGACCTTCTTCTATCTTCTTTAATGGTTTCCCTAACCTTATGGATATCAAGTAACTAAATAAACCTATACTAAAAATTACTATTGCTATAAACAAAATAAGGCTTATTATCAATTTACTTTTTATTCCTTTGAACAAATACATATACTTGCTGGAAAACTGAAAATTTAATTTTATATTATTAGATGGCAAGGTTATTATAGATATGTACTTTTTTCCACTACTTGATATAAAACCATTTAATATATGTAACTCTTTGCTACTTTCAATGGAAGAAAGATAACTAAGCTTTAAAAGTTCCTCTTGAGTGTATGTTTCTTTCTTTTTACCTACATTACCTTTTCTAAATATAACTTTATTATTTTCATCTACTACTTCAAAACCTCCACCCATTTCTTCAAGCTCTCTAGTATCAAAGGCTTCGTAATTTTTACCTATTTTATCATATACTCCTATATTAGGTAATCTACTTTCTGTTAGCTTTCCAAAAAAGAAACTTACAAGCACCAGTAATAATACCAAACTAACAACCAGTACACATATAAGCTCAATATATGTCTTAATAAATAAATAAAATACTGTTTCAGTTTTATTAGACTTGTTTTTCAAATTTATACCCCAATCCCCTTATAGTTTTTAAATACACAGGCTGCTTTGGATTTTCTTCAATTTTTTCTCTGAGCTTGCTAATATAAACCATAATAATATTATCATCAGTTAAGAAATCTTCTCTCCATACTTCCTCAAATATTTGCACCTTAGTTAATATGATTCCTTTATTCGCCATTAAATACTTTAACATTTTAAATTCTATGGATGTCAATATAAAATCTACATTTCTCACTTTTAATATAGCTTCTTTTGTATCTAATTCAACATCACCAATTCTTATTATATTATCCTTTACTCCACAATTTACATAACTTCTTCTAAGTTGTGATCTCACTCTTGCAGCAACCTCTAGTGGATTAAAGGGCTTTTTAATATAGTCATCCGCTCCTAAATCTAAACCTAAAATAACATCATTATCATCACTTTTAGCTGTTATAAATATAATTGGTATATCTGTAAATTTCTTAGCCTTTTTCATTACCTGATAGCCTGTAATCTTTGGCATCATAACATCTAATAGACAAATATCAATATTACCCTCTTTTAAAATATCTAAAGCTGCTTGACCATCTTCAGCTCTTAATATATCTATATTATCCTTTGCTAAATAGAGTTCAAGCAAATCAATTATATCGTTATCATCATCACATATAAGTACTCTTTTCATATTTATTTCCACCTTTAGTATTTTTCTTTATTTTATCACACATTAAATTAAAATACTGTTCATATTAATAAATCTAAAAAGCACTAAACAATTCAGCTATAAGACATCTTCAAAAAATATCTGTCAAATATTGAACTTGTTATTTTCTTTCAAATGCCTAAATTAAACATTGCTATAATAGAAGCTATTATATTAAAGCATCCATGAAGTAACCAACTGGAAATAATAGATCCTTCTGATTGTTTTTCATTTATCCATCCCATTAAAAAACCTAAGAAGCCAGTGAAAAGAACTATAACTATTGTATAAAATAATGCTACTTTTGATATAAATAAAACTCCATGCATTGCCCCAAATAATAATCCTTGTACTATATTTCCTACTTTAAATCCAAACTTATGTATCAATCTTTTTGTCAAAAATCCTCTAAAAAATAATTCTTCTGAAAAAGATGTTTGTAAAAAAGCATAAATAAAAGCTGGAATTAATGCTGCTATACCTTGTCCTAAGAATTGATTTGTAGCCATAATAGATTTATCTACAAAAATTGGAATAACAAAAATTGATAAAATTATCAAAAACATAATTATCAGTATAAAAGTCATTAAATATTTAACTTTATTCTTAATAATAGGTTTTTTTATACCTAACCATTTTAACAATCCACATCTTTTACGATCACAAACTGCCCACCAAATAAAAGGAATAATTGAAAACATTAGTATTTGTAAAATGGAACTAATTAATAAATTAATAATTTGCATAGTATAACCTCCTTACAAATACATACTAAAAAAGAAACATGAATATAAAATATATCTAACCTTAATGTATCCTTAAATTCAATTATTCTAATGATATCAAAATCACCTGCAATAATGTTTTCACTCATTGTTATTAATAAGAATGCCAAAAACGTATTTCAAGGTATTGTGAAAAACTTTTTTAAAAATATAATTATATTGCTTACCTCTTGTAGAATCCTAACTTGTTAAATTCATACCATTCATCAATTTTTTCTACAGACTTAAGCTTTAAATACAGCATAATTTCTCTAGCAAATTCTAAAGAAGCTGTACCATTTGCAGTTATGATATCCGAATCACAAACTGCTTGTTTTTCAAGAAAATTGCTGTCACCTTTGTAGTGCGGCGCTTGTGACTTCAGATACTCTAGCGTATTGCCAGAATGTCTGATATTATCCAAATACCCGTTCTCTGCCATAAAATTAGCTGCATTACAAATTGCTGCTACTGGGATATGATGCTTTACGGAATACTCTACCACAGGTAAAATGTCATTATTTTTCTGTTCAATCCAAGCATAACCTCCAATTAAAAGCAGCATCTCGAAATTTTTAGGGTAATCACTTACATCATAATCAGGAATAATTCGAAAACCACCCATAGAAATTTTAGGTTCTTTATCCAAGCTTAAAGTTTTTACAATATAATCCGTTTCTGATTCATTAAGTTCTGAACAAATATAAGCACTTTCCCAATCTGCATATCCATTAAAAATAAACACAAGTACTTCTTTTTTCATTGTAACACTTCCTTTCTTAAGTATTGTACAATGAAAAAGATGACACCTATATGTCATCTTTATAAAGTTCATTTATTCTTTTTATTCTGATTTTTACTGCTTCTTTTAATTCAGGAGGAGCTATAACTTTAATTTTATCTTGCAGGCTGAAAATTAAATTAGAAGTCCATTCTAAATCAGAAACAGAAAATATAATCTGACCCTTATCTTCTGTACTGCTCATTCTATGAAAAAATTTCGCATCTATCTTATCTGTTAGGAAAAATTCATTAATAATATCATATTCTAGTATAACTTCAAACAATGGTTTCTGATTTTCTGAAGAAAACAGTCCAACACCAAAATCCTTTTTGAAATCTATTTTTTCAACTGTCTTATAATTAAAACTTGCATCCATAATTTTGTAAGCAGCAATCCTACTTACCTTAAACAATCGAAACTCCTGATTATCCTCACAAAAAGCATATAAATACCAATATGCTTGTTTAAAAACTAGTTTATGAGGATGAATGATTCTTACCCGCCGTGATCTTTTTGAAATATATTCTAGATAAATACATTTTCGATTTTTAATTGCTTTATACAAATTAGATACCTTTTCTTGTGTAATGCTGTCTTGAAACCATGATGACAGATCAATTACATAATCACTTTCTGAAAATACCATGCTTGTTTCTTCTGGGATTAGCTTTGCCATTAGATTGGTTAAATCATTACTTTCATCAATACTCATTAATCCATTAAGTGCAGTAAAAATGTTTTTTATATCATCCTTGGAAAGAATATTGTTTTTGAGTTTATATCCCTCAAGGAGAGATACCCCTCCACCAATTCCTGAATAGGCAACAACAGGAACTCCTGACTGATTTAGGGTATCCAAATCTCTAAAAATTGTGCGTTTGGAAACTTCAAACCTTTCCGCTAATCCTTGTATTGTAATCCGATCCGTATTTGCAAGGACACTTAAAATTCCCAGTAATCTATCAATCTTCACAATAACACGCTTTCTCCATTTCTAAAATTTTTTTCTTAATCTTATCCTTATTAATCCGAACTACTTTATCATTTAATTATACAAGTATTGGAATATACTAGATATGCTGGATAACACTATTAAACTCAAATTATCAAGTGATACTTTTCAAAGGATAACAAGTATTGAGGATAAATATGTGATTTCAATAATATTGTAAAATTAAACCTATAACTTTCTACCTCTACGTCTTTTGCAAGCCTAGATTACATTATCATAGTTTGATGAATTTTTTAATAATTATATAAGGGATTATATACTGGAGTTATTCTATCTTCGATATTTTCTGAAATAACTTCAGTTCCACCAATCAATAGTATATCAGCATTTTTTGATGTATTATTTTTAATAATATAGGTTACAGCATTATCTGTTGCATCAGAAGAGTCTTTATCCACTAATACAAGAGGTGCTGAATATTTTCCAGATATAGCAGAAGCTACAAGTGCATCTGCATACATATCATCTGGATCTGAAAATTGGGCACTTGCAATATACATTTTATCAAAATTTAAGTCTCCCCAAAATGCATTTAATATATTTAAGTTAGTAGCAAACCTATCTTTTCCTCCATCTATTCTTTCAGATGCCCCAAGAACATTATAAATTTTATCATTTATTACTTTATCAGTTCCAATAACTGTAGCTTTTGATTTATTTTCCTTTAAAAAGCTAATTGTTGATTTAATTGAAGTTTCATCATTATTTACTAATAATAATATTTCTCCTTTTGCAGCAGCTACCGGTGCTGCCGAAATTGCATCTGAAAATCCTTCACCAGAAACAGCTAAAACATTGTCAGGAGTAACACCTAATTCCACTAGTTTATTAGCCACTTTTACATTAGTTTCATATCTCGTAGTTCCACCTAACTCTATTATGTTGTATTCATTTTTAAGATTATCTCTTATTTTTTGAGAAATTGACCCAATCCCTCCAATAATATATATATTCTTTGGTTTTAATACATTAAGTGCATCTACTGCATCCTTATTTAATATATCAGATGTAGTTAAAAGTATTGGTGAATCTAATTTTTTAGCTAATGTTGAAGCACTTAATCCATCTGCATATCCTTCCCCTGATACTAGTACCACATCACTGGCATTTTTCCAGTTAGCCATATCAACTTTAGCAGCTGTACTATATCTATCATCTCCACCCATTCTAATTACTTTTCCCACAGCTGCTTTAACTGAATTAGTGGACAAGACTGCAGCTAAAATTAATGATGCAACTGCTGCACTTACAAGTGCATTTTTTACTTTAATTTTCATATTATATTCATCTTCCTTTCTAACCTTTTTTAATATTTGAATATGAAAAAATCTTTTAACTAATATATAAATATTATATATTTACCCAAATCATATTTCAAATATTAACAAATATGGTTAGAATCAAACAAACCTTAATTGAGTTAATTTTATAATTTTGGATAACTTTTACCTTCTCTTAATCTAAACATCTCTATTATTAAATTCATACAATCCAACCATTGTAAAGACTATAAAAATAATAATTGATATTATATACATATACATTGGACAATAAAAACTCATACTTCCAGCATTTAATAGTACTCTTCCAGGATAAGTCCAGGGAAACAGCATCCAATATTTAGTATTGTTAATAAGAATGGATGGAATAGAAAATGCTAAACCAACTCCTAGTGGTACAGCAATATTTTTAAATTTCATGCTTAAATAATATTGAACTCCTATAACAGGCAGAGAAGCTACAATACAAAGTATTGGTGCATATATTAGTTCCATTGGCATACTTTGATTACTTGGAGCTATAATTACCCCTGCAGAAATAGTAAGCAACATCAAAATAATAAGATTTAATGCTACTATAGCAATTGCCACAAATAACTTAGCTATATATAAATCACTTCTTTTTATAGGTAATGTGAGTATTCTTTTGAAATTGTCATCTGCATTTTCTATTCTAACTAAAATAGCTATAACAATAGTAATAAATAATGCTATAATAAATAATCCATAAAACATAGAACTTTGAGTATACACCTGTGACCATACATTTTGACCTTTTTCTGTAAAAAGCTCTTTATATCTTAAAAAGTTTGTAAAACCCAATATTACAAAAAACAGTGGAAGAAACATTACTATATTTAATATTTTTGAATGTCTCAACTTTAGTAATTCCACTTTAAATACATTTTTCATTTTATTTAACCTCCACTTTATTTAAATATAAGAATTATTTACTTAATATCTCTTTTATTAAATTCTATAATTCCTATTACAAGCCATAAGACACCAGATGCTATTCCAAAAAAAGCTGCCGTTTGTGCATCCTTATTTCCTTCTGAAGGCAGTGCTAATATCACATTAGCATAGGGAATTATATATGAAAGTAATTTACTTTGTGCAAACATATAAGCTCCTATACTCCCTGCAAAGCCTACAGCTGCTGATGCCAGCGAATTTTTCATGTAACAGCTTATAAATTGTTGAAAGCTTACTACACCTAGAACTGTACACATTTCTAATATTTTATATTTAAAAATCAATGTAGAGTCACCATTAATACCAAAGAAATTTTTTACAACCATTATGGATACTCCATTTAAAACTACTAAAATAATTGCAGCCATTAATACTATAATCCATTTTGATATGTAAATTCGTCTTCTTTCAACTGGTCTTGCTATTATTTGTTTCCAGGTGTTTTCGCTGTATTCCGTATAATTTACAATAACTGCTACTACAACAATAGACAAGTTTAGAAGTATAAACCACAATGTAGCAAGATGATTTTCATAAAGTAAAGCTTGAAGCTTACTATAAATTCCAATCTCAGCTAGGTGCTTTATATGATCATTTGACATTAAAAAACTAACCCTAATATGTAAATCTGCAAATAACATAGCAAATGAAAGAATCGGAATTAAAAAAACTCCCTTCCACAATACTGATCTTTTATATTTCATTAACTCAGATTTTAAAATTGATGTGAAGCTCATTTAATTTCTCCTCCTTCAGTAAGGTCCAGAAATATTTCTTCAAGTGACTTTTGCACTTCTACGAATTTGAATATTTTATTATCATCTAATACTAACTGCTTTAAAATATCATCTGCTTCCCTGCCTTCAGGCTTCAAGAAAATATCTTTATCTTTTAACTTAAATTTGCATCCATAATTATTTAATGTATTCATAGTACCCTGTAAATTCTTTGAGCCTATACAAATTTGCCCCTTACTTTTTGCATGTAATTCCTCAAGTGTTCCTTGAAACAATATATTTCCTCGATTTATAATACCAATGTCATCTGCTATGAGTTCAATTTCGCTTAAATTATGGCTGGATATAATTACTGTCATATCATAAAGCTTTGGAAGTTCCTTAATAAGTCCTCTTATTTCATGAATTCCTGATGGATCAAGTCCATTAGTAGGCTCATCCAATATTAAAAGTTCAGGTTTTGATATTAAAGCCTGCGCAATTCCCAATCTCTGCTTCATACCTAATGAAAATTTATTCACCTGTCTATTTTTCCATTCAGTAAGCTTTACCACTTCTAAAACTTCATCAATGTACTTATGGTCAAGTTCTAAAAGTTCTGCCGTTACCTGAAGATTTTCATAAGCTGTTAAATTTCCATAATAGGATGGTGCCTCTACCATAGAGCCCACCTTTCTCAAAATATCTATTCTATTTTTTCTCAAATCCATACCAAAAATCTTAACTTGTCCCTTTGTAGGTTTTATAAGTCCTAAAAGCATTCTTATAGTTGTTGATTTTCCTGCACCATTAGGTCCTAAAAAACCATAAACCCTTCCTTTTTTAACTGTTAAATTTATGCCATTTACTGCTTTAAAATCTTTGAATTTCTTTGTCAAATTTGCTGTTTCTATAATTTTTTCTGACATTCTCGCTCCTCCTTCAATTAAGTTATGTTTATATACTAAAGATCCAAGCTTAAATTTCATTTATGGTAACCTTAACGGAACCTTAAAATTTTTCTACTTAATTAAAAAATATATAAATAATGCTATAATTGTAGTGATTATAATTGGTGATTTAACTAGAATTGAACAATGTTATAATAGAAATTTGTTTAAAGGAAAAATAATACAAGGCACTAATAATCATGAAATAACTTTTATGATTTATTAATGTAATTTATGAAAAATAGGATAAAACGAAAGGAAGTGAATTTTAGCGAGAATGGAATATTTATTCTCACTAAAATATATATGTATAATATTTTAGATAGAAAAATCCTTTTAATTGATGATGAAATAGAACTATTAAAACTTATGGAAACAGTTTTAAAAAAGGAAGGCTTTAGAAGAATATCTAAAGCTGTAAATGGCACAGATGGCATAAAAACATGTAAGATGGAAAATCCAGATATAGTAGTTTTAGATGTTATGATGCCTGATATAGATGGCTTTGATGTGTGCAAACGCATTAGGGAATTTTCCTTTGTTCCAGTTATTTTTTTATCTGCAAAATCCGATGATGTTGATAAAATTCTTGCTCTTGGCTTAGGTGCAGATGATTATGTAACTAAACCCTTTAGTCCTAAGGAGGTTGCTTTCAGAATAAAGGCACATTTAAGAAGAAATATATACATAAAAAATGAATTGTCTTTAAAAGAAGATAAAATATCCTTTGGAGATATCGTTATTGATTTTCAAAAAGGAGAAGTATTAAAATTGGGCGAAAATATAGTACTCACCCCTAAAGAATATCATCTATTGTGTTATATGGCTCAAAATGCTAATCAAATATTAACCAAGCAAATGATATGTAACGAAGTTTGGGATGACGACTATGAAGGATATGACAACACCATAATGGTTCATATGAGAAAACTTAGGCAAAAACTAGAAGAAGATCCTTCTAATCCCAAACATATTATTACAGTTAAAGGACTTGGGTACAAGCTTCGTATATCAAAACAATAAGAATTTAATTATTATACGAAATTTACGCTTCTATTTTAAAAGTCCATTTTTATTTATAAAAAGTCCAATTTTGCTTTAACCTTTGAGGTGAAAATATATGAAAATTTTAAATAGAATCAAAACCAATTGGTCCCTCACAACAAAATTTTTAGCAACACTAGTTTTTATACTTATAATTGAATTCTTAATAAACTTTCTTTTTTTTAGATTCACAGTTATATATACCAAAAAAAATTTCAATACACTTAGTCCTAAAAATTTTACATTCAATTTCTCTGAATATATAGATTTTAAGGATAATAAGCCTTTTGTAATTGAAGATGGAAAAAAGCAAATTTCAGATAATAATACCTGGATTCAAATAATAGATGAAAATCTTAAGGAAGTCTACTCCTTTAAAAAGCCAAAGGAAGTTCCTTCTACCTATAAACCAATAGATATAGTTCATATTCATACCTATGATATAGCAAACAGTTCTGTATTTATAAGTGAAAAAAAGTATAATGACAAAAGTTTTACCTATATTATAGGCTTTCCTTTTAATCGTGTTGCAAAATATACTTTAACTTTTAATCCAAGTAAGATTAAAAGCTTTTTAGGAGGTGAATTTATTATTTTAATGGCTATAAACATACTAATTGCAATAGTAACCTCCTATTTTATATTTGGAAAAAGAATGGCTAAACCTCTTGATACTATAATAGATGGCATTAACACACTTTCTGAAGGGAACTATGAAATAAGCTATTCAGAATATGGAGTTTATAAAAACGTATTTACCAATTTAAATAATTTAAGCAAAATTCTTAAGGAAAATAAAGCTAAGAGAGAAGAAATGGAAAAAATGCGTGAACTCTGGATTTCTTCTATATCCCACGACATAAAAACACCTTTATCTTCTATAAAAGGATATTCTGAAGTCATGAAAGACCCTGATTACATTTTTTCCAATGATGAAATTGTTGAGTATTCAGAAATAATATACAATAAATCCTCATACATTCAAACTTTAATAGAAGATTTAAATTTTACTTACAAACTAAAAAATAAAGTAATTCCTTTAAAAAGAGAAAAAATAAATGTTACCCTTTTGCTTCAAAATATAATTATAAGCATTTTAAATCATCCCTGCTATTGCAATAGAAATGTAAATTTTCACTTTGAAAAAGAAAATATACAAGCTTTTGTGGATGAAAAACTATTTAAAAGAGCATTAAGTAATTTAATCTTTAATGCCTTAATTCACAATGATAAAAATGTTCAAGTGGATATATCCATTTATGAAAAAGAAAAAGTATATATTAAACTAAAGGATAATGGTAAGGGTATAGCTAAAAAAGATTTAGATTATATTTTTGAGAAATACTATAGAGGTACAAATACTAATACGTCAATTGAAGGTTCTGGCTTAGGCATGGCAATTTCCAAACAAATAATAGATGCTCATAGAGGCAATATATATGTAAAGAGTACTTTAAATAAAGGTACTACCATATGCATAATTGTGTAGTTTTATGTATTTTTATAAAAATTGGCAGCATTGTATGCAATGACATTTTGCAAGTCCAAGTCCAATTTAAACCTTATTGGCACCTAAATTGGCCTTTTATACATATATTTTTAGTATTTTTTGAAATAGTGAGTATATACTCTTGCAATTTTGTATTTATTTAATTATAATATACTTATGATAAATATAAATACGAGGTGAGGCTTATGTACATTGTTTCCGATTTTAAATTTCAATTAAATAAAACCAAAATTATTAATGCGGTTAAATCTTATTGCCAAACACCTCATTATGAGGAATTGAGCAAAATCTATGATAACTTACTTCCTACACTAAGAGAAATTTCCAAACCTATTGGTGTTTTTAAAATAGATAATCAAATTGGAGAAATAAATTCAACTGTAATCAATAAATGCTCCCATGTAGTTTATGCTTTAGTAACTATTGGAGAAGGTTCTGTAAAAAAAGTAGATAGTCTTTTTGAAGAAGGTAAATTTTATGAAGCTGTATTGTTAGATGCTATGGCTAGTTCCTATCTTTTTAGTGTAAGTTCAGAGTTTTTTAATACTATATATGAAACTGCCAAAGATATGAATTTAGGTCTTACTTGTAAAATTGCCCCAGGAGATGGAGAAATTGATTTAGAATACCAAAAAGATATAGTAGAGAAATTTGGTAATGAAGATATTCATGGCATAAGTATAATTGATAAGTACATGATTTATCCTTCAAAATCTATGTCATATGTATATGGTGCTGATAAAAGTATAGCTTTTAATCGTAAGGATCATTCCTGTGAAAACTGCTATAATAAATTTTGCACTATGAGAGATACTTCTGGCAGTGTCAAAGGTCCATTTCTAAAAGAGTCAAATTGTGCTTAAAAAATTCGAGAATGGAAAGTTTTTCCATTCTCTTTTATTATTTATTCATTCATATTTTTTAATTCAGCAATCATTTTATTTAACCTATTAACTACATCGGATACCTTTTCCATGGAAGCTGCAGTTTGTTTAACTGTACTATTTACTTCCTCAACACCTGTTGAAGTATTTTTTGATATTTCCGATACATTATTAATTAATTTTACAAGTTCATTTTTATTCTTATCTATATAAGAAACGTTATCCTTGTTACTTTCCACAGATGCTAAAATATTATTTATAGAACTATATATGTCACTAAAAATATTTCCTGTATTATCAACAGCATCATTCTGTACTTCTACTATACTTTTAACCTCTTTCATAAAATTCACTATGTTTTGTGATTCATGTTCTATTTCATTTATGAGCTTTTTAACTTCCACTGATGAAGAAGATGTTTCCTCCGAAAGCTTCCTTACTTCATCTGCTACTACAGCAAATCCTTTTCCAACCTCACCTGCTCTTGCTGCTTTTCTACTATAATTCTGCTATCGTTTACAATCATATCTTTGACAATTATTAAAAATACTCCTGTGGCAAAGGCATTCATTACAATCATTGGAATAGACAATGTATTGAACAATACTTGATTGGCTTCCATAAAAGGCTTTTCTCCTAGAATAGGCACTAAGATATGAATATGTATAACTTCCCAAAGCGCTATGAATATAGCCCATTTTGTAATACTTTTATTATCCAACTTCTTAAGAGTAAACTTGGTTTTATATACAATAATAGAAGCTATAATTCCAGATAAAACAGTTGAAGTAGTGCATCCTAAAGTAGTCCATCCTCCTAATCTAATGTATACCTATACACGCCTCCTACTATACCAACAAGTGTTCCTACTATTGGTCCTCCAATTATAGCTGATAATACTGCTATTGAATCCCTTACATTTGTCTTTGCATCACCTATTGTATAAGCATATTTTGAAGCCAAAATAATAGGAATACTAAAAACTATAGTTAGAAATATAGTTCCAATCATATCATTTTTTTGTGCTACAATAAGTCTTACTATCTTCATAGACCTGCTTATCAAATAAATAAATAAGACACATAATGCTATGAACATAAACATATTATGCATAGTACTAAAAATATTTGCTAACATCATGAAAAATCCCCCCGTCATTTTTCTATTCTTTAGCTTTTCAATGAACTATATAATATCCATTAAATAAATACTTCTATAAAAATTTTCTAATTCCTTCATAATAAATAATTTTCACACTATTAAAGCTTCATTTATCTATGTATTTATTTTTTATATATTATTTATCTTTTTTAGATGATAATGCTTTTTGTACTTCATCTATTAGAGCATCTTCATCAAAAGGTTTTATTACAAATCCTCTTGCACCTAATTCTATTGCTTCTTTTATAAAAGCCTTTTGTCCCATTGATGAACATATAATTACTTGTGCTTCAGGATCTATTTTCATAATCTCCTCTAAAGCTTCTAATCCTGTCATTTCATTCATCATTAAATCCAAGGTAACTACATCAGGCTTTAATTCCTTATATTTATCTATAGCTTCCCTTCCATTAGCTGCTTCTCCCAATATATTTATTTCATGCTTATTAAGTATTTTTGTTATTAAATGTCTCATGAACATAGAGTCATCCACTATTAGTACACCCATAATAAAGTTTTTCTCCTTTTGTCTTGTAGTTATTTCTCACTCATAATTATTTTCGCAAACTTGCACTATAATCTTTATATAATTTTAAAACAAATTTCAAATATTTTCAAATACTACTTTTTATCCAATTATAAGCAATATTAGTAGGCCATTAACTATTCTTTTTTTAGCATTTTTATGTTACAATCTATAGTATCGCAGTTATTAACCAATAATTGTAAGCAAATGGAGTGATAAAAATGGATAATTTAATAACCTGTATAATTGGAGCCTTTCAAATTACCCTTTTGGATATAGTTCTTAGTGGTGATAATATAGGTGTTATTGCTTTAGCCACTAAAGATTTACCTGAAAAGTATGCAAAAAAAGCCTCTGCTATAGGAGTTTTTGCTGCAGTTCTACTAAGAATTGTATTCACATGCTTTATGACATATATTCTTTTAATAGAATGGCTCCCTATTAAACTAGTTGGAGGTATACTCCTCACAAAAATAACTTGGAACTTTATAAAACCAAGCAGCGAAAGCGAAAATGCACGTGTAAGCTCATCTAATAAATTTATTGGTGCTATATGGAGTATAATTATAGCAGATGCTACCATGAGTTTAGATAATGTTCTTGCCATTGCAGGCGCAGCTGATGGTAACATAGTACTTGTTATATTTGGACTTATACTTAACATACCTATTATATTTTGGGGGAGTCAATATGTATCAAGTTTAATGAAAAGATATCCTATTGTTACATACATAGGAGGCGCAATTCTTGCTCACACAGCCTTTAAAATGATTTTAGAAGACAAACTTATTTCATTTATACCTAATGTATTTGGAGTTATAATTCCCAATGCAGCTGCAATTTTAACTATAATTTATGGACTTTATATTATAAAAAAACCAGTACACATTCATTAATAAAACTAAAAAATCCTATAATTTAAATTATAGGATTTTTTACAGATTGTTCAAGAACCCAGCACTTTTAAAAGTGCTGGGTAAAATTATCGATTCTAATTTATGCGGTAGTATTTATAGAAAATATCAACATCTTCAAATATTTGTAAATAGTTGTTTCGTAAAATCAAAAAAATGTGCGATAGCACTCTGGCTATCTTTTTCATATTCTGAACTGCTGCCGTAAGTAGGCATTGTTCAGAAACTTTTTTGATTCCACGCAAACGAGCATAGCGTAGACCATGAAGATTTTTTGAATCTGCAAAGCTACGCTCAATTTTTTCTTTTCGTCTATTATATATACTTTTTCCTTTTTCTGTCTTGGTAAACTTAAAAACTTCTTCTTTATAGTCCTCCCAAACATGGCGTCTAATAGTTCTAAAGCTTGCTTTATCTGAAGTTAAACATTTATCTCTATATTTACAGTTTGTACAATTATCTGAATTACTAACATATTCTTTATAGCCTTGTCTATTGGTTGTTTTATATTTTAATAGGTACTTATTTTCACAAACATAACCATCTAAATCTTTAACATACTGAAATCTATATTTTGTAAATTTGCCTTTAACGTGCGGTCCTAGTCTAAAGCCTAAAACGGCCTTATAACTTTTCTCAGAAAGTTTTTTACAAATTGGATTAGTTGAATAACCAGCATCAGCAACTACATATTTTGTGTGAAAATTAAACTTTTCTATTTGTGTTTTTAATCTATCAATATAAGGATCTACATCATTAATATTTCCTGGAGTTACGTAGACATCAGTTATTATATTGTATTTGCCATCTACTGTTCTATGATCCAAATAGAAGAAACCTTTCGGTTTACCTTCTCTAACCATGTATCCACTTTCAGGATCTGTAGTGCTTACTTTTATTTCTTTAGTTTCAGCTATTTTTTCTTTTTTTTTAAAGGTTTTTTTCCATGTTCTATTCTATCTTTATCAATATCTTTTTCCAGTTGTTCAAGATATCCTTTAGTTGACTGAGTAATTATTTCTTTAGTAAACTTATTTTTATTAGCGTTAGCTTTTAAGTGAGTTGAATCTGTGTATAAAATTTTACCATCTACTAATTTTTTATTTATAGCTTGAAGTACAATATTATCAAATATCTTTTGATATATATTGGTATCTTTAAATCTTGCTATTCTATTTTGACTTATAGTTGAATGACTTGGAATTTTATCTGTAAGATTATATCCCAAAAACCATCTATAAGCTACATTAACTTCAATATCTTTAACAAGCTGACGTTCTGAACGTATACCAAATAGATATCCAATAAAAAGCATTTTAAATAAGACTACTGGATCTACTGATGGCCTACCATTATTGTGACAATATAAATCTTTTATTAGTTCTCTTATAAAAGAAAAATCAATATATTTATCTATTTTTCTAAGGATATGGTTTTTGGGAACTAAATTTTCTATATAAACTAATTCTAATTCATTTTGTTTTTCTGAATTATTTGTAAGCATATATTACCTCCGTAAAAACCCTATCGGGTTAATTTTATCTATATTATATATTCGACATTTATACAG
Organism: Clostridium sp. JS66; assembly: GCF_033561535.1. Classification (NCBI taxonomy): domain Bacteria; kingdom Bacillati; phylum Bacillota; class Clostridia; order Eubacteriales; family Clostridiaceae; genus Clostridium; species Clostridium sp. JS66. Next base: position 4,465,069 of record NZ_CP131467.1, read on the forward strand.
AAAATCCTTTTTGAATCAAAAAAATCCCTATCGGGCAAAAAATTAAAAGAGCTGCTGACAAAATATGTTTATCAACAGCCTGTAAAAAATCCTATAATTTAAATTATAGGATTTTTTACATATCTTATTAACAAAACTCTTTCTTACTTTACTTTGTTAATTGATCTATTAATGCTTGAATTTTATGCTCACACCTTTTTCCATTACAAGATCCAGTACCAGCACCTGTAATTTTTTTAACTTCTTCAACAGAAGTGGCACCACTATTTATTGCATTCTTGATAGAGGCTCTTGATATAGCCTTGCATAAGCACACTTTAGTAAGTTTATCTTTAATTTTTTCATTTAAATTTTGTTCCATTGAAGTATCTCCTTTAAACATTTAATATATATTTTTACATATCCAAACTTTTACCTGCACCAAGAACAACACACTGAAGAGGGTTTTCTGCAATATATGAAGGTATATTTAATTCGCTATATATAAGTTTATCTAAGCCTTTTAGAAGTGCTCCTCCGCCTGAAAGCATTATACCCTTGTCCATTATATCTGCTGCAAGCTCTGGTGGAGTTTGTTCAATGGTGGCTTTAATTGCTTCAATTATTAAAGCTACAGGCTCTTTCAAAACTTCTCGTATTTCACTATCTATGATAGTGACAGCCTTCGGAAGTCCAGTTGCCAAATCTATTCCTCTTATCTCCATATTTCTTTCTTCTTCATCTACATAGACAGAACCTAGTTCTATTTTAATTTTCTCTGCTGTTCTTTCTCCTATAATTAGATTAAACTTTCTTTTTACATAATCAATAATTGTTTCGTCTAACTCATCTCCTGCAACTCTTAATGTTTTACTTGTAACAATTCCCTGAAGAGAAATGACTGCTATCTCTGTAGTACCTCCTCCTATATCAATAATCATGTTACCAACTGGCTCATTCACAGGTAATCCTGCTCCTATAGCAGCAGCTACAGATTCTTCAACCAGCATAATCTTACGTACACCCATTTGATTTATTACTTCATTAATAGCCTTCTTTTCAACCTCAGTAATTCCTGAAGGATGGGAAATTGCAATTTTGGAACTTTTAAAAACACCTTTACCATTAATCTTTTCAATAAACTTTTTTAACATTTGCTGTGTCAAATCAAAGTTAGCAATTACCCCATCCTTTAAGGGTCGAATAGTTTCAATGCCTTTTGGCGTTCTTCCTATCATATCCTTAGCATCTGCGCCAACTGCTAAAACTTGTCTATTTGTAGTATTTATAGCTACTACTGAAGGCTCTTCTAATATAACACCTTCTCCTTTTACATACAATAAAGTATTTGATGTTCCTAAATCTATTCCTATATCCTTAGACTTTATAAAAAATCTCATCAAAATTCTCCTTTCAAATTTACAATAGATCTTTCTTTTTTAGATGCTATTGATGATAATATGTAGAAAAATAGACTTCTATTTTTCATGAAGTCTTCCTAAGATTACTTTTTTTACAGTATATATCTTCATTTGTCTGCTTTCAACGTACAAATAATTCACATTATTACATCAACTGGATTATATTCAATTATATTTTAATAATTTCATTATAATTACAAATAGGAGAATTAATTAATATAAAATACTTTTACAGATTCTAATATATTTTTTTGTCTACCCCCTTAAAAATTAAAATGTATGCCGTATATATCTATGAAAACAATATAATAAACAATTTCGAGGAGGAATAATACACATGAAAAAGATAGCATTATTTGTAACAGCTCTAGCTGTATCATTAAGTATAGGGGGAGGAGTAGCTTTAGCAGACACTAGCACTGCAACATTTACAGATAAAGCAGGTATAACACCTGACAATACTGTATTATATTCTATTGATAAAACTTTAGATAACTTAAAAATCAGTATGGCTTCTGGAGATGATAAAAAGGCTGAAGCCTTAGCAGATGTAGCAGAAGAAAGACTTGGTGAAAGTGAATTAATGACTGATAAGAAAAACACTGATCTTTCATCTAAAACATTAAATGAATATAATGATAAAATCACTGAAGCTCAAGACAAAATAGATGATGCTGTAGATAAAGCATCTACTAACACTACTGATGATGCTGACAAATTAGAAAAACTAGAAAAATTAAAAACATCAATAACAAATACACAAATGAAATCTATAGAAGTCTTAAAAAGTATAGAAAACAAAGTTTCTGGAAATGCCAAGGTAACTTTGGCACAAGTCATAGAAATGCAAACAAGAAAAAAGGAAGCCATAATAGCAGCTGCTAAAGAAAAACAAATATTACTTCAAGCTAAAAAATCATTAAAAGAAGCTGAAACTAAATTAGATCAAGCTAAAAAAGCTGGTGATGAGCAGGCAATAAAAGCTGCTGAAGATGCTTTAAAACAAGCTCAAACAGCTCTAGCTGCTGAAAATGAAAAATTCACTAAAGCAATTGCAGTAAAAAAAGAAGCCATGAAAGGTGGAGTTGGTCAACTAAAAAAACAAGCTAAAAAGGAACAAACTAAGGATACATCAAATTCCACAAATAATACTACTTCAGAAGATACTAGTACAACACCTGAACCTACTACAACTAATGAAAATACAAGTACCACTACTAACACTACTGATAATACTACTAACACTACTACTCAAGGTACTGCTAACAGCAATACCACTGTTACAACAACTGATGCTAAGGCTACAACTAGCACTGAAACCAATGTAAAAGTAAAAGAAAATAAAGGTCAGGAGATTAAAAATAGTAAAGAAACTGATGTAAAAGAAAATCAAGGCCATAATAAAGAAAATAATTCAGCAAATAAACATAATTCTAATCATTAAAAACTATAATAAATAGACAATAAGTGATATGACCAATCTATCATATTTACTACACAATTTTTAGGACTCAATCTGAACTTTAATTATTATACATTTTTAAGGGAAGTTAGTTAACTTCCCTTAATGAATTTTATATAATAATTTTACTTTTAAATGTTAAATTTATCCACTAATAAATTTAGTCCACTAGCAAGATTTTCTAGTTCTCCTGCTGCCTTTACTACCTTTTCAAGCCCTGACTCTTGCTCTTAAACAGAAGCATTTACCTCTTCTGTAGTTGCTGCTATTTCTTGAGATACAGAATTTACATTTTGTATTTGCGATAAAACTGAATCCTTATGCTTATTCATTTGCTTCAACGAACTGTCTACAGTTAGAACACTTTCCTCTAATTTATCTATGGAATTATATATTTTTTTAAAGGTTTCATTTGTTAATCCCATAGCCTCATCAACATTTTTACCAAGTACGACTGTGTTCTCCATTTTATTTAAAAGCTGGCTTATATTTTCCTTTATTTCAGTTATAACCTTACTTATTCTAAGCGCAGATTCTTCAGATTGTTCTGCTAAATCTTTAACTTCACCGGCAACTACAGCAAAGCCTTTTCCTGCTTCTCCTGCACGTGCTGCTTCAATACTAGCATTTAAAGCCAAAAGATTTGTCTGCTCTGTTATTGACGTTATAGTTTCTGTTATAATACTAATTTCATTAGACTTTTCAGACAATCTTTTTATTTGCTTAGCCACATCTCTATTGGATTTAGCAGTTGCTTCGAAACTACTACTTATTATTGTTACAATATACTATTATAATACAAAGCCAAAAATTTTTATACAATATATTTGTATTTCCAAACAAATTATGCTTAATTGAGTTTTCTGCTGGCATTATTTACACTATATACATGCCATAAAAACTCGCCTATATTCAAAATATATAAATGAAGGTAGGTGATTTTTTTGAAAAAGAAGTTAATTACATTAAGTACATTCCTATTTCTACTGCTGGGATGTGGTAAAGTTCATGCTGAAAATGCAACTTATACTGTAGTTCCAGGAGATAGTATGTGGAAAATTGCAGTAAAGTTTGAAGTTGGTTTAAGTGAAATTATATCTTTAAACCCTCAAGTTAAAAATCCTGCTATGATTATACCAGGACAAAAGCTTACTATACCAAATATTCAAGATATAAAAACTATCGAGAATAAAGTTATATCCTTGGTAAATGCAGAAAGATCAAAGGTTGGTTTGCAGCCTTTTAAAACTAATTGGGAACTTTCAAGAATTGCAAGATATAAGTCTCAGGATATGATAAATAAAAATTACTTTTCACATACATCACCAACTTATGGTTCTCCATTTAATATGATAGAAAATTTTGGCATAAAGTTTTCTGCAGCTGGTGAAAATATAGCTATGGGTCAAAGAACTGCTGAAGAAGTTATGAATTCCTGGATGAATTCTCCAGGCCATAGAAGTAATATTTTAAACCCTTCCTATAATGAAATAGGTGTAGGACTAGCAAAAAATGCAAATGGTCAATGTTATTGGACTCAAATGTTCATAAAACCTATGTACTAATTAAATACTCAACTTTCACAAATTGAAATCTATTCAAACTGTGAAAGTTGAGTTATAAATATGATTTTTAACTACATACTTTCATCATTACATCTAAAATTACATCATCAGTATTAGACATTCCTTCATTAGATACTCTTCCTAAATTTTGAATTGTCTTCTCTGCTGACTTATCTAGTATTCCATCATTACATGGTATGAATATATTTTTCATTGCCATTTTAGCTGCATCTAATGCTGCTGTTACTGATATTGAAAGCTTATAAGAGCATCCTATTTTAGCTCCATCACAAATCATACCTGTAATACCTGCAGACATATTCTTAATTGCTCCTTCTATTTGTTTTAAGCTTCCACCCCACAAGTAAGTAAGTCCTGCTGCTGCACCTACTCCTGCAGCTACACCACAACCACATACTGGTGATAATGCTCCTGTATAACTTTTTATATAAACAGTTACTAAATGGCTTAAAGCTACAGCTCTAACTATTTTTTCTCTTTCTATTTTTTCACCTTCTCCTATAACTGCTATAGGAAGTATAGCTACTAATCCATGATTTCCACTTCCTGCACTGCTCATAACAGGTAAAGGATGTCCTGTCATTCTAGCTTCTGAAGCTGCTGAAGTTATAGCTTTAGCATAAGCTTCTAAATTTTCTTTGCCTTCATTAAGCATGTTTCCAATACCTATTCCTAGGTTATATTTTAAATCGTCTTCACCAACCCTTTTATTCATTACTATTCCTTCATTTATAAACTCTATTTCACTATAATCTACTGTATCTACAAATTCCTTCATGTCAGCTACCGTAAATTCTCGTATTCTATCTCTCAAAGAAGGTTTTGCAGCTTCTTCCTTTTCATCCTTTTTAGAAATGCATTCACCATTTTTCTCTACCAATACTACATTTAGATGTGTTTTCTTTATAACTACTCTTGAAGTATTATTTTTCCCCTTAGCTGATATTTCAATATAAAGGCCTGAAACATCTTTCTTTAAATGTAAATTGATCATTTTTTTATCTATTAATTTTAATGCTTCATCCAAGCTTTCATTTGTAACTTCCTTTAAAACTTCAAGTTTATATTCTGATTTTCCTACAATTAAAGCTAATGCAGCTGCAACCACATTACCCTTTTCACTAGTTCCTGGTATTCCTACTTCTTTTCCATTTTTTAAAATATTTCTATCTACATAAATATCTAGTGATTCTACCTGTTCTCCCAGTACTTCTTTAGCCATAGCTGCAGCATAAGCAACGGCAGTTGGTTCTGTGCATCCAAGAGCTGGTACCACTTGATCTTTTAAAATGCTTACTAATAATTCATCATTTTTCATACTAAAATACCTCCTAATGTTTATGCTTATATGCTAAGCAAATACCATGCCATACTTTTTTTATTTATTAAAAAATATGACAATTGGGCATTTTCAACATTTAGGAGATATTAATTTATATATTTTTAAATCTTTACACTATTTATTTTCGCAAAAATAAGAATTAAAAATACCACAATTTCTTTATTACCTTAAATTTAATTGAAATGAAATTCGAATTTATCTAAATAATTAGTCAATTTGCTCTAAGCATTGTGAATTCTGAAATATTAAAATATTATACTTATCATTTCTCAAAAATGATAATAAATTATTGTTTTTGAGAAGAATTATTTATTCTTCTAATTTTCTATACAATGTTGCAGTACTTATTTTTAACTTTTTTGCTATCATTTTTTTTGAATCCGTGTCACATCCATAATACTCTATAAATTTACTTATTATTTTCTTCTCATATTCATCTACCATTTCCTTAAGTCCTCTATTTTCTATAGATAAATCTTTATCTCCTGTCATTCTCTTTCTAATTGTTTCTACAGTTATATATTGAGAATTTTCAAAGTTAATGGCATACTCAATCAAATTTTGTAATTCTCTTACATTTCCTGGCCACAAATATGTTATTAAAGCATTTCGAGCTGATTCTGAAAAGCCTTTTATTTCTTTATTATATATTTTATTATACCTATTTAAGAAGTACATAGACAGTTTTAAAATATCCGAAGGTCTTTCTCTTAATGCAGGAATATTTATAGGTATAACATTTAACCTATAAAACAAATCCCTTCTAAATTCATTTCTTTCTACCATTTTATATAAATTTTTATGAGTAGCCGCTACAATTCTAGGATTAACTTTTATGGTATTTATTCCTCCTACTCTAATAAGCTCTTTGTCTTCAAGTACTCTTAAAAGCTTAACCTGCATATGAAGTGGAAGATCTCCTATTTCATCTAAAAATATAGTTCCATCTTTAGCTATTTCAAACTTTCCCATTTTACCATTGGTGTTAGCTCCAGTAAAAGCTCCCTTTTCATATCCAAATAGTTCACTTTCCACTAAACTATCTGGTATTGCTCCACAATTTATAGCCATAAATATTTCATTTTTTCTTTCACTTTCAAAATGAATAGCTCTTGCAAAAAGCTCTTTACCAGTACCGCTTTCCCCTAAAAGCAACACGGGTACATTTTGTTTTGCTATATGCCTTGCCTGCTCCTTCACACTGGCAAATACACTGCTGTCACCAATAACATTCTCAAAAGTAAATACAGAATGATTTCCACTGATTTTCAATACGGATTGCTGCAATTTATTAAAATCTTTGAAGGTTATTACAGCTCCTGAAATTTTATTATTTACTTTTATTGATTTACAAGTTACAAGAAAATTATATCTTAAGCTTCCTTTACTTACCCCTACAGATTCTTCCTCTAATGAATACTTTGCTTTGACAAATTTATTTACATACTTATTTGGAAGTATGTAATTTATGTTTTTTCCAATTATATCTGAAAATTTTATATTAAATTTATCTACAATATATGTATTTAAATTTAATATCTTGTTTTCTTTATCTATTATAATTATTCCTTCATTTACAGAGTTAATTACAGTTAAAAGCTCCTTTGACTTATATTCCAGTTTGTTATTAAAAGTTTTTTCTCTCATTCTAGATGATATAAGTTCCCCTAATCTCTTCTCAAAATCTTTATAAATATCCTGTTTTTCTAGAAAAGCTTCCTTTTGTTCATCTTGAAAAATAATCATACCTATAACGGCTTCTACTTTATCTTCAATTATGATTGGAAAACAAATTTCTGCTTTTTCATCACATTCTTCCCTGAAACTACATATTGTACATTCACTACACAACTTAGGATTTTCAATAAAATAAGGCTTACCTGTGATAATACATTTTTGAAACACAGAATTCTCAGGTCCTTGAAATCCAATTTTAGCTTTAAATTTTCCCGTTCCTGCTATTCGCAATAGGTTTTTATCCATAATAGTTATATCAATGCCAATTACAGCCTTTATGGTTTCAGCAATTTCTTGAAGCTCATCTTTAATTTGGCCCATCATAAGATTTCCCACCTCCTAACAGCATAATTTATGTACTTTGAGAATACCTAATATTTATAAATAGTATAACACTTATTTTAAACAAAAATAAGCTATTGGAATATGTGTATCTTGACTAAAAAATCAAGATACCAATATCCAATAGCTCAAACATTCATTATTTAATTCACTTTATTTGTATATATCATATCCAAACCACTTCATTGAAAGTTTTGAAAGAGTTCCATCCTTCTTTAATTCATCTAAAGCTTTTTGCAATGCATCTTTAAGTTCTTTATTTTCCTTTTTAACACCTATTCCTTCTGGCTCTTTAGTTAATTTTTCAGTAAGTATTTTGTAAGTTCCAGCTTCCTTCTTAGTATAATATCCTCCAACTTGACCATCAACTATTAAAGCATCTACTCTTCCTATTGATAAGTCATGAAAAGCTTCTGTTACTTTATCATATTTTTTAACTTCTTTAGCTCCTTCAATTTTATTAGCTGCTTGTTCTCCTGTTGATCCTAATTGAGCTGCTAGTGTTTTTCCTTTTAAATCTGCCTTTCCTTGGATAGTGCTGCTATTTTTAACTACAATTATCTGACCACCATCTATATAAGGTCCTACAAAATCTATTTCCTTCTTTCTTTCATCTGTAATACTCATAGCTGCTATTATGGCATCAAATTTTCCTGATTTAAGTGCTAATACTATTCCATTAAAATCTGTAGTTACAGGTTCATATTTAACACCTAATTTTTTAGCCAATTCTTTTCCCATATCTATATCAAAACCAGCTAATTCATTTTTCTCATCTCTAAATTCCATTGGTGGATAAGAATCATCCAATCCTATCTTTAAAACCCCTGCATCCTTTACTTTTTGAAGAGAATTGTCTGTTTTTTGAGTAGTGGATGTACCACTGTTAGATTTTCCGCATCCTGCAAATAAGGACATAGTCATTACTGCTGTTAAAACTAATGCTGATATTTTTTTCATATTCATAATTTGTATCCTCCCTTGAAATGTATTATCATAATAAATTCTTTACTAAATATATTTTTTACTTTTTATATACATCATATCCAAACCATTTTATTGAAAGTTTTGAAAGAGTTCCATCCTGTTTTAGTTCATCTAAAGCTTTTTGTAATTTTTCTTTAAGCTCTTTATCTTCTTTTTTAATTCCTATTCCTTCTGGTTCTTTAGTTAGCTTTTCACCTAAAATTTTAAAAGCATCGCCATCTTTTTTATTATAGTATCCGCCAACTTGACCATCCATAATTACAGCTTCAACTCTTCCTATAGCTAAATCATGAAAAGCTTCAGTACCTTTATCATATTTTTTAAGTTCCTTGATTCCTTGAATCTTATTAGCTGCTTGCTCTCCAGTAGAACCAAGCTGACAACCTACAGTTTTACCTTTTAAATCTGCTGATGATTTTATATCATTATTAGATTTTTTAACAGCTATTATCTGTCCACCTTCAAGATAAGGACCTGCAAAATCAATTTCCTTTTTTCTTTCCTCTGTCATACTTAATGAAGAAAGTATCATATTAAACTTTCCTGATTTAAGTGCTAAAATTATGCCATTCCAATCTGTTGGCATATATTCTACTTTTACCCCAAGTTTTTTTCCTATTTCATTTCCAAGGTCTATATCAAACCCTACTAAATTGTTCTTTTCATCTCTAAATTCCATTGGTGGATAGGAATCATCTAATCCTACCTTCAACGTACCTGCATCTTTTATTTTTTGAAATGAATTATCTTTGCTAGTGTCATTGCTTTTAGTACTTCCATTACTGCTGCCACATCCAGCTAATAGTGATACTAAAACAGCTATTATAATAAGTACTGCTGATTTCTTTTTCATGTAAATGCCCCCCAATATTTATTTTTTATAATTATACAATTATTTTTATAATTATGCAATACATTTCTTAAACTTTTGTTAAAAAATATAAAAAAATAAGCTGATACGTAATATCAGCCAATTCATAAAAAATTAATTAATGTATAAAATAGTCAACTATGAGAAAGCTTTATTTAAATTCCTTTTGGAATAAAAGCCACGTTATAATTTATAGATGCATTTTTTAAAAGAGGTTTATCTACAGTTACATGTTTTACTTCTTCTAAATTTTTAGCAGAAAATATAACTGTTCCTCCCTTTCTATTATAAAATCCTCCACCTATCAAATACTTATTTCCACTTACTCTTCCATTATTAACCCTAGTTCCACCAGGTTTAACTTCTTCTTTTTCAGATTCTACTGATGTATAATTAATCCTTACAAAAACATTATATTTATCCATAATCAATCCCCCTATTTTTTCATTGGGTAATTTTTTTAAAATTAAATTTCTTTTATGTTTATATTATATCGAACACTTGTTCGATAGTCAAGTTTTTTATCGCTATCTAAAATTTTTAGTGTTATATTACTGTAACTATTTAATTTATATAAAGATTTACTAAAAATATACCAATTAACAGTTTTATAAATTAATCATATTAAAAGTCTGTCACAAACATGTTACAATTTAATATATTTTTTTATAAGGTAAGTTGCAAATTGAGCTAGTATACAATAATATCTATTTTTGATAAAATGAATTTATATTAATTTTAGGGGGTTTTTTTTATGTTTGGTACTATAGTGAATTTCCTTGCCATTATAGTTGGAAGTATTGTTGGAATGGTTTTAAAAAAAGGTATATCTGAAAAAATAAGCACTACAATAATACATGGTTTATCCTTGTGTACTATTTTTATAGGAATTTCTGGTGCAATAAAAGCATCTAATTTTATTCTTATTATAATATCTATTGCATTGGGGGCTCTTATAGGAGAATTAGTAGATATTGATAAGAGAATTGAAAGTTTAGGAAATGCCATAGAAAATAAGTTTAAGGGAAAGGGATCAAATATATCACAGGGTTTTGTAACTTCAAGTTTATTATTTTGTGTAGGTTCTATGGCCATAGTAGGAGCCTTAGAAAGCGGCTTATCAGGTAACTATAAAATACTTTTTGCAAAATCAATACTAGATGGTACAGTTTCTATTATTTTTGCATCTTCTCTTGGACTTGGAGTACTTCTTTCATCATTTTCAGTACTAATTTATCAAGGCAGCATAACCATTGCAGCTTCTTTTTTAAAGCCACTTTTAACGCAATCAATAATTACAGACATGACTGCAGTTGGAAGTATTCTTATTATGGGATTAGGTTTTAACATGCTTAACATGACTAAAATAAAGGTAGCAAATTTGCTTCCTGCAGTTTTTATTCCAATTATTTATCAAATCATTATGAATGTAATAAAATAAGTACTATGTAATAGGCTGTTGCACTACATACCTCAATTTTTGCACATGCAATTTTATCTAATATAACTATAAAATGTGACGCAAAAATACAGTAGAAGTTTGGATTTTTCTAAATGCATTATAATCTTAAATGAATAGCAGCATAATTTTAATAAGAAAGATTTTTATATATTCTATTTTCTAAAAATTCAAGCATAGTAATCTTGTTTCGTTTTCCTATCCATTTCTACATACTAGTACAACTTTTTATAGGTTGTACTTTTATTTTCATATATATCAAATGTATCAATAGAACTGCTAAAAAATCAATTATATACCTAACAAACATAAATTATGCTATGAACTCTACTATTAGATCGCACAATTATTCTATAAATAATTATTCTGTAATGCAAAACATGATAAATATGAAATAATCATGGTAGTTGAATATCAAACAGTTATTATGTATAATTATGAAATATTACATTTATTTAAACTATTATTATAAATCTAATGCGTCATTTTCAACACACATAATTTGTAAAATATATTAAATTATCAAGGAAATTATTCAAAAATTATCACATGGATAATATAACTTCAAATTGGCATATAATTTGACAAAAATCTTATTCAGTAATAATATAATTTACATGACATCATCCGGGTGAACGTTAAATATATAAAAGGAGTTACAACAATGAAAAGTATTGACGAAATAAAAAAAGCAGTATGCAAAGCTATTGATGATAATTCAGAAAAAATAATAGACTTTGCAAAACAAGTTGGACAAAATCCAGAACTAGGATTTAAAGAAAAGAAAACAGCAGAAAGAGTAGCAAACTTTTTTAGTGAAATAGGCTTGAGTTGTAAAGAAGGACTTGCTTTAACTGGAGTAAAAGCAAAGTTAAAGAATAAGAGCAATGGAATAAATGTAGCCATACTAGGAGAATTAGATGCAGTTATATGCAAAGATCACAAAGATGCAGATAAAACAACTGGAGCTGCTCATGCTTGTGGTCATAATCTACAACTAGCTACAATGATTGGTTCCGCTGTAGGATTAAAGTTATCTGGTGTAGAAGATAATTTGGATGGAAATGTGACCTTTATGGCAGTGCCAGCAGAAGAGTGTATTGAGGTTGCTTATAGACAAAAGCTTAAGGATGAAGGAAAAATTCATTTCTTTGGTGGAAAACAGGAATTAATCTCCTTAGGAGAATTTGATGATGTTAACATAGCGATGATGATGCATTCTTCAAAAAATACTCCTGAACCAGCAGTAGGTATAGGAGAATCAAGCAATGGATTTTTAGCTAAGACAATTCAATATGTAGGCAAAACAGCTCATGCTGCAGAAGCCCCTCATGAAGGTGTAAATGCTTTAAATGCTGCAATGCTTGGTTTAATGGGAGTAAATGCTTTAAGAGAAACCTTTAGAGATGAAGATTCTATTAGAGTGCATCCTATAATTACAAAAGGTGGAGATGTGGTAAACAGCGTTCCTGATGATGTAAGAGTTGAAACTTATGTTAGAGCTAAAACTGTAAAAGCAATGAATGAAACAAATGAAAAAGTTGATAGAGCCTTAATGGCAGGTGGATATGCAATAGGCGCTGAAACTATCATAAAAACTATTCCTGGTTATTTACCTCTTCGCTGTTCTATACCTTTAAACAATTTATTTAAAGAAAATTGTAAAGAATTTTTACCAGAAGATAAAATTTTAAATCCGGGACATTTCAATGCTTCTACTGATATGGGAGATGTTTCTCACTTAATACCTACTATACACCCTTATGTTGGTGGCGTTAGTGGATGTCTTCATGCAAAAGATTTTAAAGTTGAAGATTACTATGCTGCATGTATTTTACCAGCAAAATTCTTTGCTATGACAGTAGTAGATTTGCTAGTTAATAATGCTAAAAATGCTAAAAATGTTATTGATGATTTTAAGCCTGTATTCTCAAAAGAAGAGTATGTAAAAGCAATGGATCAGTACTATAAATAAAAGCAAGGAGGAAAAACAAATGAAAAATTGGAAGATTCACGTTATAGCACTTATATTAGTAATTATAGCAGAAGCAATTGGAACAATAAAATTTAAAATTGGTCCTGGTATTGTAGTACTATTGCCAATGCTTTATGCTTTATTTTTCGGAATTATGTTAAGTCCTAAATTTTTAAAAGTAGTAAATGATAAAGATATGCTTAGTGCAAAAGGAATGATCACTATTTCTCTAATGCTCCTAATGGCAAGATATGGGACAACAATAGGACCTACTTTACCTAAAATTATAAAATCAAGTCCAGCATTATTCTTTCAAGAATTTGGACACTTAGGATCAGTAATCTGTGTTGTACCTATTGCAGTTTTAATTGGATTAAAGCGAGAAACTATAGGTGCAGGTCATTCTATAGGTCGTGAGCCTAATGTAGCCTTAATTAGTGATTTGTATGGATTAGATGGTCCAGAAGGTCAAGGTGTTATGGGTGTATATATTTGTGGAACAGTTTTAGGCACTATTTTTTATGGAATACTTGCTAGTTTGTTTGCAGCATATTTACCATTTCATCCTTATGCTTTAGCTATGGCATCAGGGGTTGGAAGTGCAAGCATGATGACCGCAGCAGTAGGTTCCCTATCTGCTATGTTTCCTAGTATGAAAGATACCATTGTAGCCTATGGTGCTGCTGGTAACATGTTCTCAGGACTTTGCGGAGTATATATTTCACTATGGATTGCAATACCATTTACAGAATGGGCATATAAGAAGTTATATTTTATAAAATATAAAAAACCTGCATCAGAAGATGAACAAATGGTAAAGAAGGAGGCGTAAACATGAAACTAAAGAATTCCATTTTCATTTTAGTTTTAATAGGAATATTATCTCTAGTAGGAAATTTAATAGGTTATAAAACTAGTATACTAGCAAGTATACCAGGTATGTTGATTTTAGTTGGAATTTCTATTGCAGGAATTTTGCTTGCAAAAATTATTCCAGTAAAAATACCTGCAGTTGCATATGTAGTTACTTTAGGATGTATTATTACATATCCTGCTGTACCAGGTTCCGCTATTATAAATTCATATATTAGTAAAGTTAACTTTTTAGCATTAACAACTCCTATTTTAGCCTATGTAGGTATATCCATAGGAAATGACCTAGAATCCTTTGCTAAATCAGGCTGGAGAATCATATTAGTATCCTGCCTCTCCTTTATAGGTACATTCTTAGGATCTTCTCTTGTTGCACAGCTTGTATTAAAGCTTACAGGACAAATTTAGTAATATAGCAAAACTGCCACATGACAATAGTGGCAGTTTTATTTTTATCTGGTGGCTGTCTACTGTAAACACTTCCACTTCTATCAAAGTGCTAGATAAAAATAGCCAAGCCTATAGATATTTTATCTAACCTAAGAACCTCCAATCACAACATCAACCATGATACTGCATCTAAAATATTTTCTGCTATATAATCTGGCTGTATACTAGACCATTTACTTCTATACTTTCCCAATGCTTCATTTCCTGCACCTGTCATAACTAATATTTTGTTTGTTCCAGCATTGCTACCTGCCAACATATCACTCCATCTATCACCAATCACAATACATCTTTTCAAATCAATATTGTATTCGTTTGAAGCTCTTATTAATAATTCAGAACTTGGCTTTCTACAAGAACATTTTTTATCTTCACTATGTGGACATATATATGCCTTGTCAAACCCAAACCCTAACAATTCCCTTTCAAAATCTTGTATTGTGCTTTCCCCTCTTGAAATTCCTGGTTGATTTGTAAATGCAAAAATCTTTATACCTAAACTTTTTAAAAGTTTTATAGCTTCTTTTGCAAAGGGATATAATTTAAATTCACCTGGATAAACTACCGAACATCCTCCTCCAATAGTTCCATCTCTATCAATAAATACTGCATCTATAATATCCTTCATTTTTATTCTCCCTATGAATAATTATTATAAATATTTTTTAAATCCTTTTACAACATCGTTGCAATATCCTATAGATTCATAAAATTTATGAGCACCTTTTCTATTAAAAGCTGACACTAACATTGTAAAATAACAATCTTCTCTTCTAGCAATACCTTCGATAAAACTCATTAGTAATTTTCCAATTCCCATTCTCCTACAGTTATTTTTTACTATTACATTTTCAATGACCATAAATGGCTTGCAATCACCACCAAGATCCTGACAAATAATACCTAATAACGAACCAACTAGATTGTTGTTATCATCCTTTGCCCCAATCAATACATAGTTCTTATCTGAATTAATCAATGCAAACTTATCTCTGAACTTTTCAAAGTTTGCTTTTTTCCCTAAGAGTTCCTCATATAAATTGGATAAATCATTTAAATCATCATATGTTACCCTACCTATAGTAATCAAGTTTGTTTCACATCCTTTTCTCAATTCTCATCTCACAATATATTATAATTTAGAACTTTACATTTTTTATTGCTTTTACTGCTATAGATATTGAAAAAAGTGCTTTTATGTAATACTTACAAAATCTTTCTAATAATCTATATAAATTATTTATATAAATATGCCCCCTATGTTATCAACTAATAAAGGATTTATTGATCTAATAGTAATGTTTTCTGAAATAAAAAAATAGGGCTATATAAATAGTCCTATCTTCGCATGTAATTTCAAATAAAATCATATAAACTTGTAATACATTTCTCCAGTTATATCCTTAAACCCATATTTTTCATATAATTTTCTACCGTCATCAGTTGAATTTAAAGTAACCTTCGTATAACCTAATTTTTTTGCATATTCCATAATATTAATTAGAAGTTTGTTTCCTATACCCTTATTTCTATATTTCGGAACAGTATACATATCTGTAATTAATGCCCTTTTTCCATCTAAGTTGAAAAGTGACGGAGAAATATTATATAAACACATAATACTCATTGCAACAATACTTTCGTTTTCCTCATCTAAAAATGCTACAACCTTTTCATTTAGTAAATTTTCATTATAATAACATTTTAACACTTGTAAATACTTTTCCCAATTGTAATTTTCAGTATTCTTTTTTGCTTCTTTGAGCAATTGTATTCTTAACTTTACAATACTATCTATATCATTAATGGTTGCTGTCCGTATCATCTATATTCCTCCTATAAAAATTCATGTTAATCAACAAAGAAATTTATATACTACATCAAAAGTATATCATATTATAAAAACACTGCAAAATTCAAAGAATAATACAGTGTTTTTATAAAACAATATAGGCTTTTGGGCATTTTTTACTACCTTATATTTTATAAACTATAATTTAAATTCATAAATTTCTTTCTTCAATTGTTCTGATAAATTACTTAAAGTCTCACAAGATGAAGCAATTTCCTGCATAGCTGCTGTCTGCTGTTCAACTGCTGCAGATACACTTTCAAATTCAGCTGCTGTCATTCCACATACTTTATCTACATTATTTACTGACATAACAACATGTTCACTGCCATCGGAAATTTCATCCAGTGATAAAGATATTTCTTTTACACGATTTACTAGATCATTAACCATATCTGAAATTTTACCAAATTCTCCACCTGCAGAATTAACACGAGTGATTCCTTCATCTACATTGCTAATTGCATCTTTAATTGATGTAACCATATGATTGATGTTTTTGTAGTTTTTTTCTACTAACGCTGCAACTTGCTTAGCAGCCTGATCGGATTGTTCAGCCAATTCTCTAACTTCATCTGCAACAACAGCAAATCCTTTCCCTGATTCTCCAGCTCTAGCAGCTTCAATTGCAGCATTCAATGCAAGTAAATTAGTTTGTCCTGCAATGTTTGAAATCATTTCCACTATTTTACCAATTTGCTTTGAACTATCTTCCATTTCATTTGATGCTAATTGTGCTTGCTTGGCTGACTTACTTACACTATCCATTTGTTTAACAGCCTCATCAATAGATCGTTGCCCAAATCCAGTTGCTTTGGCAGCTTCATCTGCAATACTTACCACTTTACTTGTATTGTCTGCAACATTTTTTATACTATTTGACATTTTTTCTACCACAGATACCACTTCATTAACTGATTTTACTTGATTTTCAGTTTGTCCAACAAGGTGTGTTACAGAAGATGCAACACTAGTAGATGCTTCTGCACATTGCTTGGAACTTTCATTGAATCTTTCTGCTGACTGTGCAACCTCCTCAGTTGAATTACTAACACTCAAAATTAAAGAACGTAATTTTAATCTCATATTTGAAAAGCTGCGAATTAAATTACTAATTTCATCCTTATCATAATCATTTACTTTATATTCATTATAAATTTTTAAATCACCAGATGATATCTTTTCTGCCATTTTTTCTATATTTTTTATAGGTTTCACAAAGCTAATTGTAATAGCTAAAATAATAGCTGCTACTAAAATTAATCCCATAAGGCCAGAAACTATAGAATGTAATGCTAAATTATCTATACTTTTAAATAACTCTTTTTCTGGAGCAAATATTACAAATTTCCATCCAGTAGATCCGATGGATGAAGACGATATCAACACTTTTTCACCATTTAAATCTCCATTCTGAATACTTGCCTTATTACTCACTATTGCAGATGCATAATTTTTTAAACTGCCATTATTAACTTTTGAAATATTATCTTTTAGGCTAAATTTAGGATGATAAATAAAATTACCTTTTTCATCTAAAATTGCTACATATCCAGTATTTCCAACCTTAAAATTCTTTGCCAATTCACGTATTTTACTAATATCAATATCTACTCCGGCAACTCCAACCATTTGACCATTACGAGTAATTTTCTTACTTATATCTACTGTTAGTGTTTTGTCAGTAGTCTCAAAAATTGGTGTATATGCAATATCATTTGAGTCTTTTGCAAGAGTATACCATACACGAGTTGTGGGATTATATCCTGCAGGCTTTTCCTTTTCCGTTATACCTTTCGAATCAGCACATGTTTTATTCTCATATCCATCAAATACTGAGTTTACACCAGAAATACTTGCCTTTAATTGCTTAAAAAGAGCAATACGTTCTGTTGGGGCCATTTCTTTTTCACTTAAAAATTTATCAGTTACTGCAAGCAATGTTTCCTTTTCCTTTAATAATTGGGTTATTTGTCCACTGCCATTTTCTGACAAGCTGGTAGCTGTTGCTACTATTTGCGCATTTAAGGCATTTCGAGATTCCCAATAAGCATATGTACAAATTCCAATAACAATAACAAACATGGGTAATAATAGAGCCAATAACATTTTTGTCTTCATATTCATTTTCTTCCACATAACGCAATACCCCCTAAGTTTTTTTAATTCTAATAATACATTTTTAGTATTATCAAAATTTTCATCTTTTTCTATATTATCAACATTATATCTAATAGTTTCGCTATTTGTCTACATTATTTTAAATTTATTCGACATTTTTTTATTTCAAGTTAAATTGTATTCTACATAATTTTATAAATAATAAAAAAATGAAACTATATTAAATTATAGTTTCATTTTTATGGATTTTTTAGGTTTTATCATAAATTTTCAATTATTTATTTTCATACTTAAGTATTAAATCCACATTAGCTTTTTCCACTGAACTTAATTCTTCATCACTACCTTTAAAAGCAGTATTAGGCTTGTACCACGTTTTATTATTAAAATAAGTTTTGAATGGTTCTGTTTGAAATACAAAACCATGTCTTGCATATATTTCATTCCTTGCTATAGCCAAATTTTCTTTACTTAAAGAACTTACTTGATCATCTGTAAGTTTTGTACTTCCACTATTAGAAAGCATATATTCATCAGATTTACTATTAGTATTTGCAGCATTGTTCTTATCTTTACTGTTGTCCTTTGATTTATCTGTGCTTTCACTAGAATTTGACGTACTGTTTCCATCAGTTGATGTACTGCTGCTGTTTCCAACTGTATTTGTAGTTGATGCCTGAGGTTTTGAAGGTGTATTATTTTTAGAGTAAAAATAATACGCACCAAAACCTACAGCTAAAATAACTAATCCTATTAGTACGCCTGTCATTACTGACTTTAAAGTACCTTCATTTGAATGATTATAATTTTCTTCTTGTTCTATTCTATTTGGTACTTCTCTTATTTTAGGTATTACTTGAGTGTATTCATTATTATAATTACTTTTTTCTCTAATACTGTCATGATTACCAGCTATCTTTTGTGGTGAACCACATTTAGTACAAAACTTAACTTCATCTGATAATCTTGTACCACATTTTACACAATAATGCATTATAAAAAATTCCTCCTCTATATATCTTCTAATGATTATAACATCAAGTGATTCTTAAACTCAAGTGGAATTTATTTACGAGAACTACTTATTACCAGATCAGATGCTGGTAAAATTATATACTTCACTTTTAAAAAACTGCTGACAAAAATATCAGCAGTTTTTATTTTATAATATATATTATTTAGTCTCTTGTATACTTTCCATTTGATAACCATTTTTTGCTTCATTGTACTTAAATGTATAAGTATATTTGAAGGTTTTAATTGAAGAACTTCCATTTTGATATATATTGTATACCTCTTCTGTATTTATGGTACCAGATTTATTATCGTCACTTAATTTATAAGATAGTACATTAAATGACTTAATCTCTTCTTTTATTCCATTGCCATAAGTCGTAGGAATATAACCTTTTTGTTCATCATAAATTTGACTTCCTGGATATAAAAAATCTTCTAACATGTAAAAACTATTAGTATTTACTGCCCTTGTGAAATAATAAGTATACCAATACACTAAATTATGAACTTGATTTTCTTGATTTCTTATTAAACCTTCAGCTTGAGCAAAATTTAAATATACGTCTTTATCACTACTATCTACTGTTTCTTCATTACTTTTTAGCATTTTGCCATCCTTAGTAATGACACCATATATTTTTGTATTATTATCTAAAGGTCCAAAATTACCTGCATCTGCAACTTTAGTTCCTGTATCCTTGCCGTTTACAAAAATTTTTGCATCCGGGTAATCACTTTTCACTTTTACATAATTAAGATTTGTAAAGGTTTCTATATTGACTTTATCACTACTGCCATCCATAAAATTAATATCATGTGGATCACTTAAAGAAGTGTATTTTCCTTTATAATTTGCTAAAAGAGTATATTTTCCTGGTATAAATGGTCCAAATTCTTTGCTAAAGTTATCTGAATCACTTTTCCCAATTTCCGTACCATTTAATGAAAAAACTACGTCTTTTATGCTTGTCTTAACTTGAATAAAACTTGGCTTTACAGCTATTTTATAATTAGAAAAAAATAAAAATTTCTTTCCTGCATATGTGAGAGTTAAAACAGGTCTGCCGCTGCCATTCATTCCAGTTAAAGCTTTAGTTTGGCTTGCATTTGCAGCATCCTTTTTTAAACCATTTACTACTGTATTTAAATAAGAAGGATTATCCTTAAAATAAGTTAGTAATGGTGTAACTGTCTTGTCGTTTATTTCCAATCTATTGTCATCACAATAAAGTGTACTAACAAGATCTCCTTTGTTTCCAGAGGCAACAGCATTTTCAAACTTCAAAACTACCTTAGAAGGATTCGACATTGAATTGCCAATTGCATATAAACCAATTAAGAGTACTACAACAATTGAAGCTATCACAATACCTATTCTGGTTTTCATAGAACTTCCAAAATTTCTTCTCACGTCATTAGGAGGAACTATAATTTCGTTATTATAATTATAATCATCTTCATCCATATATTCATCATTATCTGTAATTTTTTCATCTAATTTATCCTGATTTTCATTTAATGCAGTACCACATTTAGCACAAAATTTTTGTCCTTCTTCTAGCTTTTCACCACATTTTCTACAAAAACTCATTTTTCCACCTCTATCCTAACTATTTTTAATATCTAATATTCTTCATAACATTGGTTGCAGACATTATTATATCGGATATATTGGAAGATAAAAATTTCTGTAAACACATTAAAATCACAATAAGAGCTGCCAAAAATGATACTGCAACTATAAATACTGAATGATTTTCATCTATAAATAATTCTTCCCTAATAATTATAGATAAACTTGCTAGTGAAACTATTATACCGATTAAGAGTATACCTGCACCTACGTAAATCGACATGTAGGAACCCAAAATTGAAAGTACTTCAAAGTATAAAGTTGGTACTGAAATAATAAGTGCTATTTTATATATTGTAAATGGATCTCTTTTATCCTTTGATACAATATTAGTGCCCAAATATATAAATATAAAAAGTACTATAATTACGCCTAAAAACAACATACCATTTTGCAAAAATATTTTTCCATAAGGTATGTTTATAAGGGATTTAACCTTATTGATTTCAGTTGTTAAACCCATTATATCATTTGTACTTGGTACATTTCTCGATGAACCTGGCTGTATTAAATTCATTATTCCCGATATTTTTTGTACTAAATCTAAAGCTATGTTTTGAATTGTAGAAATAATTTGATTTACCTTCCATACTCCTAAAATTCCTTGAACAATTGCAAGAAATATTGTTAATCCAATAGCAGAAGATTTTTCACCATTTTCTACAAACTCTTTCCCCCCTAAAACAGGCTTAAATAGCATTTTAATTAAAATATCTCTTAAATTTAAAAAATTCACTTGATTTTTAAAGCTTGTATAAGAGCTATATGCTTCTTTTTGAGAATTAAAAAAAGTATCTTTTGGAACAAAATTTTGATTTTCATTAGATTGTATTTCTTCTTCTTGTAAGTCTTCAATTAGCTTTACACCACAATTAGTACAAAATACACTCCCATCTTCAACTTTTGATCCACATTGGTGACAATAACCCATGTTTATTCCTCCTTAAAATAATTTTGTGGACTTTTTCTTTTGTATTTTTTTCTTTGTTATATATTCTACAATTTTTATGAAATTCCTTCAAATTACATTATTTTTATTCATTTTAAGCTATAATAAAGTAATTGTATCGTTTTCAGATAGTGAAAATTAGAGATAGCTTTCCATACAAGGATTTTATATATATGATTTTCTAGTAAATTATGAATTATATTTAAATATTAAGCACTGCATATTGCTTAATTGACAAAAAACAATTGCATCAGTTTAATACCAATGCAATTACATTATAAAACTTATCTCATTTTATTTAATACAAACTGCGGAATAAGTCTAGTAAGTTTAGAGGGCATCAAATTTAAATCATCTCTTCTTATTCCACCTAAAATTACTAATCCAAAACCATATGTAAGACCACCTACCCCAATAGCTATTACTGTAGCTATTGTATTAGTAACATATCCTTTATGTATGAATCCAAGTACTAAGCTTAAAATATAGTACGTACCAAAAGCTAAAGCTCCCATAACAGCTGATGCTATAATTGGCTTTATGGAATGAATCCAGAGACTTAATTTTAAATTTAAAGACTTTTTAATAATTCTATGATTTAAAACTATAGGAATTGCAAATCCTATTATGCTTCCTACTACCGCTCCTAATATATTAATCTTAGGCATTGCTATTAAAAAATAATTAGAAGTTATTTTAAAAACTATCCCTATAACAGAATACAATGTAGCAGTAAAAAGTTTTCCTATTCCTTGCAATATGGTTGTTTGTATTTGCATAATAGCCATTAATACTAAAACTACGGAACCATAAGCCATAATAAATTCTCCTCCACGAAACTTCAACATATCATAAATTGGAGCACTTAAAGAAGCAAGTCCTACAGCACAAGGTACTGCAATCAAAAAGCATAATCTAAAGGAATAGTTTATTTTGTTTCTTGCAAGCTTCTTGTTCTTCACTGCTATTGCACCAGATATAGCAGGTAAAATTGCAGCTGAAAGTGAAGATATAATTGCAATAGGTACATTTAAAAGAGATTGGTATTTAACTAACCATCCATATAATATACTAGCATTAACTTCAGTAATTCCTCCTACCATAAGTCTTGATTTTGTATTATATACATCTACTAAATTTCCAGCATAAGTCATACCTACACATATAGTTATGGGTACACCATATTTAACTATTTTTCTTAACAATTGCTTTGTAGTAAATCTTCTTACTTCTTCATTTATATATCCTTTAGGCACTTTAAACCTTCTATTGCTTTCATAATAATACATGAGAAAAACAGCTGAAATAAGTGCTCCTACAGATGTTCCTATGGTAGCTCCTGCACAACCAGCTTCTAGTCCAAACTTCATAAAATAAACAGCAAAGCCTAAAGAAAAAATAATATTCATTATCTGCTCTATAACCTGTGATACTGCTGTTGGAGTCATATTTGCACGACCTTGAAAATACCCTCTATAAGCAGATGCAACAGAAGTAAATAATATAGCTGGTGAAAGTGTTAAAAGTGATAAATAAGCCTTATTAAATTTAACTAATTCAGCTAAAGGATTAGCAAAAATAAGCAGTACAAGCGACATAAGAATTCCTAAAATTACAAGTATAAATCTTGCTATTTTAAAGCTTTTTACTGCATCTTTATAGTTTCCAACTGCTGTAAGTTCAGATATAAGCTTTGATATTGCAACAGGTATTCCCGAATTGGTAATTACAAATATAAAAGTATATACCTGATATGTAGCTCCATATATTCCATATCCCTCGCCGCCAATTATCATTATTAAAAATGGTATGTAGAGTAAAGACAAAACCTTTGCCATCATACCCGCCGCAGAAAGTATTGCAAATCCTTTAGTAGTTGACTGTTCCTTCATAGTAAAACTCCTTATCTATATCCCCCATATTAATTATAAACCATCTATAACATATTTAAATATAAATTTGGATTTACGATTAAAACTTGTCAAAAATATAATTTTTAATCTTTTTCAATACAGGTGGCAATCCTGATGCTACAGTTTTATTTTCCATGTAAATAAATTTTTCAGTACAATCTCTAAAAATAAGTTTGTATGCATACAAAAATTGATAATTCAAACCATATTTATTGAAGAAAAAACTATTTAATTTAGCTGTACCATATTTCGTATCTCCTAATATTGGATTACCCAAATGGTTTAAATGAGCTCTTAATTGATGACTTCTTCCTGTTAACAATTCAAGTTCAACTAAAGAAAAGGTTCCACAGCTTTGAATATTTTTTACATTCATACTAATTTCTTTTGTATCTTTTCTAGGTTCATCATAAACCTGAGATATATTTTCACTTTCATTTTTATGAATATAAGCCTTATACAAGCCATCCTTAATTCTTCCCTTTATTAAAGCTTGATAATACTTATGTATTTTCTTTTCCCTTATCATTTCATTTAATAATTTTAAAGCTTCATAATTCTTTCCAAATATAACTATACCAGAAGTGTTTCTGTCCAATCTATTGCAGGAAGCTGGTGTAAATGTTACTTCATTTTCTGGAGTATAATCACCTTTGTCATAAAGATATGAAAGTACATAATCTGTTAAAGTGTGCTCTTTCTTTTTTCCATCTGAGTGCACTAAAACTCCAGGCCACTTTTCAACTACTACCATATTTTCATCTTCATAAGCTATTTTTAAAAAACTATTTTCTATTCTAATGAACTTCTTTTTTGTTTGATTTGAAGTTATATCTCTTGTTTCTATTAAATCTCCATCCAATAATGCATATTTCTCTTTAGCTTTTTTGCCGTTTACCTTCACATCACCTTTTCGTATGCTCTTATATATAGCACTTAAAGGCATATCCTTAAGCCATTTTCTCAAAAATTTGTCTAATCTCTGTCCTGCTTCATTTGGTCCTATTTCAATTCTCATATCATCACTCCTAATAAGTATTATATATCTTTCTACATCAAATTTCTCTATTATGTTATTATTTACATTTTATCTAATTAAACAACATCTAATTATATAACACTATTATTGTCAAAAGCAATATATAAATATTTAAATTTGTGATAATATAAAAACTAAATTCATTTTTATACAATATAAAATAATAAACCCCAACACCTTTAAAGGTATTGAGGCTTATTATTATCTTAAAAGTTCATATGCAATTTTACACTGTAGTGCTACTCCAATTGGAAGACAATCTTCATCAATGTCAAATAGACTTCCATGAGCTGGATTTACTATTCCCTTTTCTTCATTTCTACATCCTAAATAATAAAACGCTGAAGGTCTTTCCATGGAGAAATAAGCAAAACTTTCAACTCCTAAACTTGGATTCTCCAATATTTTTACATTTTCTTTTCCTATTACACTGTCAGCAGCATTGAAAACTTTTTCTAACATAGCATCATCATTATACAAGCAAGGATAGCTCTCTTCTATATCTATTTCACATTCTCCACGCATTGCATGCACAGTTCCTTCAACTACTTCAACTAATCTTTTCTTTACATAATCTCTGTTTTCTGTAGTCATAGTTCTCATAATACCCGATATTGTGACTTCTTCTGGTATTATATTTTGAGCTGTACCTCCATGAATAGTCCCTATAGTTATAACTGCTGCATCTGTTGGTGATATTTCTCTACTTATAACATTTTGAAGAGCTATTACCACTGAACTTGCTATAACTACTGGATCTATTCCTGTATGTGGACGAGCTCCATGGGCTCCTTTTCCTTTAATTTTTATGGTAAAAGGATTTGATGCTGCATTTACAACTCCTCTTTTTACTCCTATTTTTCCAACCTCTATATTTTCATCTACATGCAAACCTATTACATTATCAACTTGTGGATCTTCTAAAACTCCTTCTTTTATCATCACTTCAGCTCCACCTGTGGTTTCTTCTGCAGGTTCAAAAAATAATTTTACATTTCCATTTAATTTATCTTTCATACTGTTTAATATTTTAGCTGCACCTAAAAGTATAGATGTATGTGCATCATGTCCACAAGCATGCATTTTTCCCTTTACTTTTGAACAGTAATCACAGTTTTTTCTATCTTCTAATGGAAGAGCATCCATATCGGCTCTTAATCCTATAGTTTTATTTCCATTACCCTTTATTATTCCGCAAATTCCTGTTTTAGCTGTTTCAGTATACTCTATACCTTCCTTTTGTAAAAAATCCTTTATCTTTTGAGAAGTTCTGTTCTCCTCATAACCCAATTCTGGATTCATATGAAAATCTCTTCTTATACTTACAATTTCATCTTTTATATTCTCTGATAGTTTTAAAAAATCTAGTTCCATATTTAATTCTCCAATCTACAATATTATTCCCAACCAATTTCAATTATATCGCCACTTGAAAGCTTATCATAATATCCTGCATCTTTTTGATTTAAACGTAAATATAGCTTTCCTTTAGGTATTGTTAAATCAAAATCTATAAAATTAAATATATCTATAAAAACATATTCCTTTTTACCTTGTAAACATACGTTTTTACCATTAACTATTACTTCAATTTCATCTTCTGATTTTTCTTTTTTTAATAACTCATCATCTTGTTTTGTTTCTCTATTTTCCTCTAAAGCTTCAATTTTTTCTTCACTTTTTTCACTATCTAAAGCAGCTTCTACCTCACTAGCTTTATTTTCTACAGTAGTTTTATTTTCTACAGTATCAACACTTTCTTCACTAGTTTCAATTTCCTTTTGTTCAACAACTTCTTCTATAACCTCATTTTTTTCTGCTTCATCATTCTTTATACTATAAATTCTGTCTCCCTCTTCTATTTTATAGTCATCTGAAATTTCTGTGCCATTTAAATAGTATTTATATTCTTCGCTGTTTTCTGCTACATATTTTTTATATTGGGTTAAAGTTTCAGGAAATAATATTTCAACTTCATCATTTTCCTTTATTTTTTCATTAAGATCAACCTTTTCTCCATTTATTAAAGCTATTGGCTCTAAATTTTCTATTATGTCATTAACAAAAAAGCTTATGGAGTAAAGCCTTTTAACATAATCTAAAGCACTAGGCGCCGAATCATTTCCATCCCTAGCATATTTTATTTCTACCTTATCTCCTTCTTTAACTTCCTCATCTATATTGGACTTATTTCCATTAAGCATAATTTCTGCTGGTGAAGCAAGAGTTCCAAAAGCTACCCTTTTAATCCCATTTAAAGTAAATCTAATATTTTTTCCGTTTCTACCAATTAGTACTTTAGGATTCATACCCCCTTGCATCATCACATCCATCACTGTATGTTTATGTGAATTAAATAAACTTATTACTTTATCATTTAAAATTACATCTATAAAGTCATGTCCAAGCCTTCTTATAGAAACTAATGCTATTCCCAAAACTGTTACCCCTGTACTGCCTAATGAATTATCCTCACATACGCATTCGGTTACAGCATCCCTACTTTTAATTGCTATTCTTTGAGGTAATATATTAAGCTTATCCCCTAAAAACTCCTTTAATTTAGGAGTATGTGCTCCTCCTCCTACTATAAAAATAGCATTAGGAGATTTATCTCCATTTAATTCTATAATTTTGCTTCCTATTTCATCTGCTATCTTTTTTACTGTTGGAGTAATAAATTTCACTACATCTTCACAATTTAATTCATTTTCTAATCCTAAAACATCTTTATATACTAATTTCTCATTAGTACTGCACTGTCTTTTTATATATTCTGCCGTATTGAAATCTACAAGATAATTTTGTGCAATGACTTCTGTTACTTCGTCACCAGCTAAAGGAACCATACCATAAGCACTTATAGTGTCCTTGCTACTTATAGCTATATCTGAAGTACCTGCACCTACATCTACCAAAGCTAAATTTAAAAGTCTTAAATTTTGTGGTATAGCTGCTTCCATAGCTGCTATAGGCTCTAAAGTCATACTTGCTACTTGAAGTCCAACCTTTTCCATAACAGAATAAAGACTATCTACTACTGATCTTGGAAGAAAGGTTGCTATAACTTCTGCTTCTATGTTTTCCCCCTTATGTGAAAGTAAATTGTTTATTATGTATCCGTTTAAATAATAATTTTTTACACTATAGCCAACACAATAAAGCTTTCCTTCCCTTTGTTCATTTATTTTTTCTTCTGCAATTTTTACTGCTGTAAGCTCTAAGCTTCTTACAGTATCCTTATCTATTTCCTTATCATAATCAATTTTAAGCTGTGCTTTAGATACCATAGTCCTTAAAAATCTTCCTGCTGCTGCAATGGATACACTTTCCATTTTCATATTAAGCTTTTCTTCTAACTGCTTTTTAACATTGTTTACTGCATTAGCTACCAAGCCTATATCATGAATTTGACCATCTATCATGGCTCTTTCTTCATGCTCCACGCAATATTCAGCCACTATATAAAATTTTTTATCTCTTACTGTACCCGCTGTACCTATTACAGAACGTGTACCTATATCTAATGCAAATATTACATCTTGTGGATTAATGTTAGTATCATTCATAATATTTACCTCTTCATCTTTATAATTTAAAAGCTCATAGTTCTAAAAATATGGCCTTTTTGCCTTATAAACATTATAAATAATTATAAAATATTTGTAAACTAATCTATTTATATTATCAAGTGATTCTTAAGTTCAGATGGAGTTTGCTTATAAGAATGGCTTTATCCGGAGCAAAGCTTGTAAAATGCCATTTAGCCATTTTACCCAGCTGAACTTTAGAAGAACTTATCCAGGCGCGTAGCAGTGCTTATCCCCCACTTTGATAGAAAAGCAGATATCCCAAATCTTCGATTTGGTGATAGTCGCTTTCACTGTGTGCGATGGGGGTGTTAGCAATGGTAGCGATCGGATAAAACTTTATCTACATGTTTATTTTCAAATAAAAAAGACTTAATTTAATAAGCCTTTATAACATGTGAATATTTTATTATTAACTAAATCTACATAGGTTCTCATTCCATTTGGATATACAAATATAATCAAGTGGACTATCATAGAAAAACCACTTAAATACTCCACGTCTCGAACCAAAAGTTCTATTGAACTTCTCCAGCATAGTATTAAACTTATCATCAGCATATAGATGAGGATCATTCTTATCTATATTTAGAATATATCTATACTCGAAGAAATTACCTCCATTGTCATTTTCATAAAACATATTAGGATTAGTAGTTAAAAACGTTACTTTTTTCCCTATAGTCTTACCCTCACCTAAATGCCTCTTTTCTCCCGATTGCGGAATTAGTTTGCTATACTTTTCACTTGAAAAATGATAAAATATCATTCTTTTACACCTCGTTTCACTTATAATGTTATCACTAATTAGTATAAAAGTATAATATGAAACATTATTTTTAGAGGACAATTGTCCTCTGTCCTCTGAAAAAGTTGTGTCACATCATGCTGCTCATATTAAATCAAAGTTTTTTATGTGCAAAAGTTGAGTAAATTATAACCTGCCAGTTTTCAAAAATTCCTTTACCCTTTTATTAATAACTAATTTAATGAAATAGTACCCAATAATAATTGCTCCTAGTATTTCAGGTCCGTATACAAAAGGATTTGTTAGCAAATTTACAATATTACTAGCTATCCAATTTCCCTCTGGTCTAGTAGGGAACTTCAATCCATAAGCTGGCCAGAACAATATACCTGGATACAACCACATACTGTCCAATATTTGATGTATTAAGCTGCACACTCCAAGTGTTATAAAACCATTATTTCTACTTCTTTTAAAATAATATGATCCTAAAATTATTAAAAACATAGAAAATACCAAGGAATGAGCAAATATCCTACTATTGTGAAATGTACTTCTAAAAAAATATGCTCCTATTGGCTTATCTATAATATCTGGAAGTACAGATCCAATGGCAACCAGCCTATAATCTATATAAGACTCATTCTTATCAACCTTTTTTGCTGGAACAATATTTTCATATAATTTAAAAGCCGCAGTTGTTATTCCTACATGTCCAAAAAATATCATAATTCTTACCTCTAACATTTATGTATTATCATTTTTATAGATATTATTGCATTATACTTTATAATATTCAAGTTTTAAATATTTAGTATGTAAATATTGAAATATAAGCTGTATATGATACAATTTATAAGTAAAAATTATTTGTGTTTTTTAGTAATCAATAGGAGATAGATAAATATGGTACATACAAATGAGAATAATAAAGAATTAAAAATTGACTGTAAAAAATGTTTTGGATTATGCTGTACAGCATTATACTTTTCAGCATCTGAAGGTTTTCCAACAGATAAAGAAGCTGGTAAGCCCTGCATAAATCTTCAATCTGACTTTACCTGCTCTGTTCACAAAAATCTTAGAAATAAAGGTCTAAAAGGCTGCACTGCTTATGATTGTTTTGGTGCTGGTCAAAAGGTATCTCAAGTTACTTGTAAGGGTATCAATTGGCATGAAAGTCCAGAACACGCTAAGCAGATGTTTGAAGCCTTTTTAATTATGAGACAGCTTCACGAAATGTTATGGTATCTTACTGAAGCATTAATGCTTCAAACGGATGACCACTTAAAGAAAGAAATAGGTTCATTACTAGAAGATACTAAAAAGCTTACTTTACTTGATCTTGATTCTCTATTATCACTGGATGTGGAAAATCATAGAACCAAAGTTAATATATTTCTTAGAAATACCAGCGAATTTATACGCACTAAAGCACGCAGTAAGAAAAATGCTAATTTAAAAAATAAAAAAACAATTTCTAGATCGTTAGACTTCTTTGGAGCAGATCTCAGAAAAACTAATCTTATAGGTGCTGACTTAAGAGGAGCATGTCTTATTGCAGCAAACCTTAGAGGTACTGATTTGAGTGGAGCAGATTTGATTGGTTCAGATTTACGAGATGCTGATCTCAGTGGTGCTAATCTTACAAACAGTATATTTCTCACTCAAGCTCAGATCAACACAGCTAAAGGTAATTCAAATACAAGAATACCTGCAAGGTTAACTCGCCCAGATTATTGGTCCAAATAATTAAATAACCTTCATATTAAAAAATCCTATTATTAAATTTTCGATAATAGGATTTTTTATATGAAATATTCTCATTTTTAAAAAGTTATAAACAAACTTCATGAATATTTTTCCTTAAATCATATAAAAATTACTATTTTAAAAAACATTTATAAACAATTTATGTTATTTTATAAGTGGATATAAGTGCTTATCTTCTTTATCCAACCTATTTTTGAGTACTTTTATAATTTCAGCTGTGTGATTTTTAAAACTTTCAATATTGTTATTAATTTTGGTTTTAGTATTAAATTCAGCTTTATATTTTTCAAGCTCTGCATTTATATTTCCCATTTCATCTATATAATGTTTAGCCATGTCTTTAAGCTTATCATCATCACCATTTAATAATTCAGGATATAAGAAATTATCCTCTGATTGCAAATGAACTTTTAATACCCCTATTAGTAAATTAATATTTTTAGATATTTCAAAAGAATCATTCTCTATACTATTCTTGTTAATTAAACTTTCTATTGTTTTTACATTTTCACGTATTGCTTCATGTTGTCTCACAAGATTATTAATATTCATCATATTGCAGTTCCCTTCTTTCACTAAAAAATATCCTTAAGTTGTTGATATTATTTTATCTGTTTTAAGTATATTATAATATTTATCTTAATTCGGTAACCAATGGTACAAATGATAAATTTTATTCTATGTGAAGCCCATTAATTTTAAAATAAAGATTAATAAGCTTTGTCACGATTTTTAAATTAGTATTTATAACTTAAAAAATCGCAGCAAAGCTCATGGGATGTTACTAAATAGTATTTTTAATTATTTATATGCAACATTTAAATAATTAAGCTATATTAATTGGTAAAATCGTATACAAACTCTAAAAAGCTATTCACTTAATATTAATATACCTTCTTTTTCATTTATATAAGGTAGTGTTTTTACAATCTCATAAACATATTTTAACTTTTGTTTTTCTTCTTTTAGTATGCTGTCTTTTTCAACTTTATTAAAACAAAGCATATTACACCAAAAGTCTACAAAATCATCCTTAGTTACAAAATGAGTATCTTCTTTATCTTTAACTACAAATCCGCTTTTAAATTCTTCTAATATCTCAATATCTTCAATTTTACTATTTGAAATACTTCCGCATACATCATTCCACATAGTTTTAAATGCTACCATAAAACCATTCCTCCTAATCGTAGAATTATCTCTCATATATATATATATAGTATATCATATATTGTGTTTAAGTCAAACCTATTTACTTAATAAAATATAACATTAAATTTAATTTAACTACATTTATCTACAATAGTGTGCCTAATTTAATATAAATAAATTCATTAATATATCCCATTTGACTTACATTAATCAACTTTTTCATGATAATAATTTGTCCCCCATACCCCAACTAATATCATAATTGCACCTATAATATGATAAAAATAAAAGCTTTCATGCAATACAAGCACTCCTGCTATAATAGACACAATAGTTGATATATTTGAAAACACTGAACATCTAGAAGCCTCCATTTTTGAAAGTGCATAATTAGCTAAAAAATATGCTACTATAGATGATAAAATTCCAAGGTATAATACTGAGACTATAAATGTTGTACTGCTTAATGGTTGAAAATAATATGATAACTTTTTATTTATTAAAAGTTTAGCAATTGAAATTACGTTAAAGCATACAGCTCCTGAAAACATCATAAAATATGTTATTTCAATAGCATTAAATTTTCTTGATATCTTCCTTGATATTATATTAAAAAATGCAGCTGAAAATACCGCACCTAATAATAAAACTACACCTAAAACAGAACTTTCCTTTTTATCCGAACTTCCCATTACAACTATTAGGATTACCCCAGCTACAGACAGCATTATACTTATAGTTTGCTTTATGGATGGCTTTTCATTTAAAAAATACACTGCTAAAATTGTCACTGCCATGGGTATAAGAGCAATCATAAGACCACCTACTGAAGATGCAGTTCTTTGAAGTCCATAGGTTTCAAATATAAAATAAATTACAGGTTCAATAAAGCTAAGAATAACAAGCCACTTTATAGGTTTATTCTTATAATTCACCTTAACTACTCTGAAAACTATAAGTAATGTCATTACTAAAAAAGCAATTAAAAACCTAAAGGAAAGAAGAGTTATAGGATCAGCTACACTTAATGCTCTCTTTGAAAATAAAAAGCTTAATCCAAAAATAAAATTCATTGCCAATGCAGTTATATACGGAAGAATATTTGATTTGTTTTCCACGGTAATAATCATTCCTTTCCCGTTTTAAATATAATAAAAAACTTAGTTTATGTAAATCAAAACCCTCCTGCTTTTTAAACGGGAAGGTTTTAGCATATTGAACAATTTAAAAGACTAAGAACTTCTTTTTCTTATAATATTAGTTAATGCTTATTTATACTATCTATAATTTTCTGCCTTAATAACTGTTGTAATTGATGATAGGCGGATTGAAATAAAAAAAGCTACTGCTAAAAAGCATACAATCATACCAACAACTCCATGCCATCCATAAGAAGACCAAAAATTTCCACCAGCAGTTCCACCGACACTGGAACCTATATAATAGAACAGCAAGTATAATGATGAAGCTTGTGCCTTATCGTGTGTTGCTACTTTACCAATCCAACCACTAACAATTGAATGGCCTCCAAAGAAACCAAAAGTCAAAATAGCAATACCAATAATTTTTAACAACAGTTTCATATCCAATGTTATAAATACCCCAATAAACATTGTTAAAAGTGCAATGCAAAGGACTTCATGTTCCCCATAATTATCTGCCAAACGCCCCATAAAAGTAGAACTAAATGTTCCCACAATATAAATAACAAAGATAAAGCTAACTAGGCTTGAGCTAAGACTATATGGAGGTTTAATTAGCTGAAAACCAATAAAGTTATACAAAGCAACAAAACTTCCCATAATCAAAAAACCAATACAATAAAGGCAAAGTAAATCAGGGTTTTTTAGATGATTTCCCATAGATTTTAATAACTTATTTATTTCAAAAGAACGTGGTTTAAAATGTTTGGATGCTGGTAATTTCATCGAAAATATAACACTAGCTAAAACTCCCAATATCCCTATACAGGCTAGTGCTGCTCTCCAATTAAAGAAATCAGTGATGATCCCAATAATAATACGTCCACTCATTCCTCCAATAGAATTTCCACTAATGTAAAGTCCCATAACCATCCCCAAGCTTGCTCTATCAATTTCTTCACTGATATAAGCCATAGCAATGGCTGGTAATCCTGCTAAAACAAATCCCTGTAAACCTCTAAGTACAAGTAAACTATGAAAATTAGGAACAAATGCAGTTAACACTGCTAGTATGGATGATGTAAACATGGCAAAGGACATTATTGGCTTTCGTCCAAGTACTTCTGATACTGAACCAAAAATCAACATACTTACTGCTAGAACACAAGTTGTTACTGACAATGATAAACTAGCCACAGTTGGCGAAATAGCAAATTCCCTAGATAGATATGGCATCAAAGGTTGTGTACTATATAAAATAGCAAAAGTATTAAACCCACCTGCAAATAGGGCAATACTAACTATACGAAACTCCCTTGTACCTTTTTGAATGTAATTCATAAACGTATCACTCCCAGCTAAATTTAAAATGCAACTAAATCACTGATTATAATTGTACCATAACTACTTATATACTAAATTTACAAATTACAGTATTATTTATACTTGCTCTTTATGATATCGTTTACAAGTATGAATTCCAGCTATACACACAAGTTTTTTATTTCCAGTGCTTTAAGACATAAATCCGTCACTACTTACATATATCATACACTGGAAAGAAAAATCTAAAATTTTCTTCAAAAGTTGAGATTTTAATTTTTAATGTTAAAATTAAATTATTAGTTATTATGGTGGTGAAAATACATGAGCAGATATATTGTTACTAATCCTAAGAAAGTGGGCTCTGCCCCTGGAACACTTATGCATATTGGCAGCAAGTTTAAGGAAAAGTCAGAAATAACACTTATTCAGTATGATAATGAAACAGAAGAAATGCTGCATACAAATAATATTGATAAGTGTTTTTCTCATTTTAATGATAAAAAAGTTAAATGGTTAAACATAGAAGGGCTTCAGGACATTTCTATTATAGAAAAAATAGGAAAACAATTTAAACTTCATCCTCTCTTGCTTGAAGACATATTAAATACAGGCCAAAGAGCCAAAATTGATGACTACGATAATTATGTATTTATTGTATTGAAGGTACTTACCTATAATAAAGATTTAAAGAAAATAAATTCTGAACAGGTAAGCTTCGTTTTCATTGACAATTGTATTATTAGTTTTCAAGAAAGAGATATAGGTGTTTTTGACAATGTAAAAAATAGAATTAAAGTTTCCAATGGAAATATAAGAAAACTAGGAGCAGATTACCTTCTCTATGCTTTAATAGATGCCATTGTAGACAGCTATTTTGTCATGCTTGAAAACTTTGGGAATAAAATAGACTCCGTTGAAGATCAACTAATAAACAAACCTGAAAAAGGAATTTTAAAAAGCATACACAATCTTAAAAGAGAAATGCTTTTTTTACGTAATTCCATATGGCCTTTAAGAGAAGTTGTAAGTATACTCATAAGAGGTGATAACTCCCATTTCACTGAAAATACTATTGTGTATTTAAGGGATGTATATGATCATATCATACAGATAATTGATACCGTAGAAGTATATAGAGATATGCTGTCTGGTATGCTGGATACCTACCTTTCCAGCATAAGCAATAAGACAAATGATGTTATGAAGGTTCTAACCATAATATCAACTATTTTTATCCCTATAACATTCTTAGCTGGAGTATATGGCATGAATTTTAAGTACATTCCAGAGCTAGAATTGCCTTATGGTTATGGCCTCTTTTGGGTTATTGTAGTAATCATAACATTACTGATGATTAGATACTTTAAAAAGAAAATGTGGATTTAAGTTTTGCAAAATGAGTACATTGCGACGTAAGTTGCAGTAGAAGTTTGGATTTTAACTTTTATTCCATGATATATGATAAGGGTGTTATCATATATCACTGCATAAAAGTTAAAATCCAAACTAGTGACTTCAAGTGTACTCACATAATTGCACTGTTTTATGTAATTTTAGTAAGCAAAAATTATAATTAATCATAAGTTATAGTGCTTAAAAATTAAGGTATAACCTCCTAATGTACTATAATCAATTTATGATATTAAAAGTACATATTTATTAATTACATATTGTTTTTCGCTTTCTTATTCTTATATATATACATGCCAATTATTAAAATAATTATTAAAATAAATGGCACAACAATCTTATATATATTTCTATATACAAATGTTATAGTATCTCCATTAATTATACCTGTTTGATAGCCTTCAATACCTACAGCTGCTGAAGTTTCCTTAACAAATATTAATCCATCATAAGATTCTATTGGTACTTCAGGCATCACAAATTGCTCAATATTTCCATTATAAACAGCTCCAACGCTGTGAGTTAACTGTTTTTGTGATAACCACTTTGCAATATTCTTATCCTCTGAAGCAAACTTAAAATCCATAAAGCTTAAAGGTATCCCTGTCTTTTCAAAACTGTATTCAAAGGAATTTGAAGCTGACTTATCCACTTTGAATTTTGCTGGTGTATAACCAAATGTTTTTCCACTATTATTACAAGGTATTGCTCTAAAACTGCCTTTATAAAAATCAAATCCTATTGAATAGAACTCATCTTTAAACATATCCTTAAGGTTTTCTCCCATTGATTTATAGATAGAACTCTTTTTAGTTACATGTCCATTATGTGCCCAAAGCATAATTTTATCATTACCAAATTGTTTTTCATAATTTAAAATCCACTTAACATTTTGTGCCATATAATAATCTCTAACAATAGATGCTTCTTTTAAATCTTTACCTTTTGCCATTTTTGAAAATTTTACACATTGAATAACTATATTTAAATCCTGATACACCTTTTCATATTCACTAATAGAGGTCTTTTTAACATAGTTTTGTTTATTTTGTTGAAAGATACTTTTTAATTCTTCAGTATCTTTTTCTAAGCCATTTAATCTTTCGTTACTTAATGAATACATTTGATTATCCACATATAATAATTTTTCTTTGAATTTAGGAAAATTATTGTTATCAACTTTTTTTACATAATCTAAAATTCTAGAACTGTTTTTATCTGCAGACTGCATATCAAAACCATAAAATTTAATTTTTCTTTTATGCTCAGGATTTTTATTGTACATTCTCATCCATTCCACCATATCAACTACTTCTTCTGTTGACCATGTCCAAAATTTCATAGATTTAACAGCATCCTTCGCGTTTCCAGTTCCATTAAGTATGTAATCGTTAACATCTTGAGTGCCACCTGATTCAGCTTCTATGGCAAAAATTCTATATCCCATTTTTTCAACTAAGAATTCAAAGAAACGATGCTTCATTTCAAAAAATTCTTTAGTACCATGAGTTGCTTCTCCCATTGCTACAATTTTTTTATCTTTTAATATTTCCTGAAGCTTATTTAAGTCCTCAAAACCATTTCCAGCCTTTGTAGTTTTTAAAGGTATTAACTTACTCTTCAAATCAAATTTTTGTACATTATCTGCTTTTATGTTTATAATTTCATATTTAAATAAAACCATAATTATAAACAGTATAGGAAGTAAAAATTTTAGATACCTTTTGAAATTTTTCATGTATACTTTCCCCCATTTGCTGGCTTTTTAGTTAATGTTTATTTAAACTATATTCCTAACATGAATCTATTATTGCTTTATAATCATCTTGCAACTTTTAGCCATATACTATAAATTATATCACTTAATTCAAATAAACTCATTACAATCATTTCAACCAAAAGAGGAAATTTTATTATTTAATACTACATTGAACTTATAGTTTTACCTTATTCATAAAATCACACTTTTTTATTACAATAGGTGTAACTGGCTCCCCATAAAAGTCTATTGCTTTTCCTACAGTTTCATAACCAAATTGTTCTAAAATCTTCATAGTTATATCCCTGGCTTCAGCAAAAACTTTTTCTGTGCCAAGATTAAAAATTTCATTTAGTGAAAACATAAGCATTTTTTTGCCTATACTTAAACCTCTTAGCCTTTTATCAACTGCAAACCTTCCCAAATGCCATTGATTATTTTCAGTCCACCCAGCTATTATTCCTATAATATCTTCTCCTACTCTCGCACACCACCAAATTGGATTCAATTCTTCACTTATAGGCATTAATTTTTCAGGAATATTCTGCTCATAACTAAATACTTCTGCTGCTAATCTAATTGCATCATCCATATGATTTAGTGAAACTTTTTCTATTTTTATTCGAGAGTTATCTTTTATAAGATTATTTTTTAATGCAAGAATACGAAATTCTCTCAATGATTTTGCAATATCCTCATTGAGATCCTTATATCCTAAATCTAAAATTTCATTAATAAAGTTATTTGACTTACAATCTCCATTTATTATAGCTTCCATACCTAATGATAAAATACTAACGTGCTTCATTCTTTTATCGGTATTGCATTTCTCTATTTTAATAAATTCTTTAGTTACTAAATTATTAAGAATTCTGCTTAATGAAGCCTTATCAATTCCTAATTGTATTACCAATTCACTAAAAGGAACACTTCCATTTTGTTTAAGGTAACTCAATATATGTGCTTGAGCTAACGTTAATCCAGAATTTAGACAATTATGATTGAGTAAACCTAATTCCCTTATAATTAGTCGAAGCTCTTTTCTAACTATTTCCACACTATCCAATCCAACCCCACCTTTTGTTGATAATATCAACAAAATTATATCATATTGAAATATATACTGCAACATTTGGAAATACGAATTATCACTATTTAAAAACTTCATATAAAGATAATTATAAAAATATCTTATGCCCCTATTTTTCTGATTATGTTATTCCTTTCAAGTTACAAATTACCAGCAAGTCATGTTAACTTTGATCGTTTATAAAGAACCGCTTTAACTTCATTAATGTCCTTTTCATTACTCTTAGCCATCTTTACATAGCAAAAGGCTGATGGAATGAGAAATAATTGGAATATTGACAAAGTAATTATATAATTATTAGGTTCTCCTGAGTATCTAGATACAGCGGCTAAAAGTGTTCCAACTCCAACATTTCCTAAAGTTCTTCCTAAACTATTGGCAAGATTAGCTGTACTAAAGGAAGTTCCTCTATGCTCTGGAAGATTGACATCTGTTATTAAAGCAAGCCAATTTGGTGTATTTGCAGATTGTGCTGCTGAAGCAAAAAAAGATAAAATAAACATTGCAGCAATCCATGGATTTAAAACTATTTCTCTTAATAAACTAAAAAAAATTAAAGAAGCATTATAATTCCCGGGCAATAATAAATTTTTCATTGGCATTACAAACATTAGTATATAAAATGGCATAGTAATAAAAACAAAAAATGAAGTTAATATAGCTCTTCCTTTATAATTCTTTCTTTGTGATTTATCTCCAAGGTGACCAAAATACGAAGATGTTAATCCACCTATTTGAAATATAGCAAAAAGAAAACCTGAAGCAATTATTGCTGTTTTATTATCATATCCTTCGTGTTGTATTTTTGAAATATACAGCGTTGGAAGCCATATTAAACTTCCAGTTGTAATATTCATAAAAAAGCCTTGAAAAAACAATAAGATATTGCTGTGCTTTGAAGCCAGTTCATACAAATGATTAAATTCTATATTGTAATTATATTCATAACCTTCTTTAATAAGCTCCTTTAATTCAGGTTCAGCTTCCCCTAATGTAGGTTCCTTTATAAAGAGGTATAAAATAATCAATAAAAAACCTATTATACTCACAATCTTAAAGGGTCTCCTCCATCCTGCATAAGTAGTAGTAAGAGAAGCCATTAATGATCCTGCAATTCCTCCAAAGCCTTGAGACATTCCCCAAAGGCTTAAAATCATACCTCTCTTTTTGTGTGGAATATAATCTGTTAAAACACTAAATCCAATTGATGCTATGCATCCAAGTCCTATTCCAGTAAAAATTTGAAAAATCAAAAGTTGTAAATAGTTGCTGCTTATAGATGTCAAAAACACTGCTATTGACCAAATTATAGTACCTATAATAATAAGTCCTTTTCTTTTAAATTTTCCTGAAAGATATCCCCAGTAAACTGATGAAAATGCTGTAACTAGAATATTAACAGCAGAAACAACTCCAAGTGCAGATAAATTCACATTTAATTCCTTAGCTATAGACGAAAATAGCGGTGGAAATAACCCTATAATAATATTATCAAAAGCAGCCAAAGCCACAAAAACAAATATGGTGTATATCATTTTTAAGTTTTCCTTATTCGTAAATCTTCACCTCTTCTCATAAGTTCAAACATATTCAAAATAGTTATCTATTAAACTATAGTTTCTACCAAATTTACATAAAAAATTAATTTTTAAGGTAACATAATTAAATAAAAAGTTTTTTTATTTCACCCAATATAATTTAGAATAAGTTTTTTACATATCTGAATGTTATTTAAGAAAGGAATGATATTTATTATGGCCAAAAACATACTTATTATTTCCTCTAATTACACAGGACATGGACATAAAAGCATAACTGAATCCTTATGCGAAGTTTTTTCTGAGAATAATGATGTTAACATTCACGTTGTAGACGGCTTTTCATTAGGTGGTAATACTCTTTTGAAGATAGGCAAATCTTATGGTCCTATAACAAGAAAATCTCAAAGTTTATGGGAATTGGTATGGAATATGTCTACACTAAAACCAGTATTAGTTAATGAATTTATTGAATTAATAATAAAGGATCATTTAATGAAGCTTTTAGAAGAAGTACATCCTGACTTAATTTTATCTGTACATCCTAATTTCAATGGTTCTGTTATAAATGTATTAGAAGAAAATAAAATTAAAATACCATTTATTACTTTAATAGCAGACTTAGTAAGCATATATCCTCTCTGGGCAGAGCCTAGGGCTGATTATACTATAAGTCCAACAAGAGAAGCAAAGGATAAATGTATGGAGTTTGGGGTTCCAGAAGAAAAAATAAAAGTTTTAGGTTTTCCTGTACGTTCAAGGTTTAATAATCATGGTGAACATAGTGATTATAAGACAGATAAGCCTTTAAAATGCTTAATAATGAGTGGTGGAGAAGGCGTAGGAAATATGAGAAAAATAGCTGAAGTTCTTCTTAACAATTTTAACTGCATTGTTAGAATTATTGCAGGTAGAAACACAAGGCTTAAAAACTCGCTTAACAAATCCTTGTCAGAAAAGTATGGTGATAAGGTTGAAATTTATGGATTCATGGAAAACATACAAGAATTAATGTTTTCTTCTGATATTGCTTTTACAAGAGGAAGTCCAAATGTTATGATGGAGTCCATAGCATGCAATACACCTTTAGTTATCACTGGTGCTTTACCTGGCCAGGAAGAAGGCAATCCAAAGTTTGCCGAAGATTATAATCTAGCAGCAGTATGCGCAGATGTAAAAAAAATGAAAGATACTATAGAAGATTTACTTAAAAACAATGCAGAAAATTTAAATAAAATAAAAAGATCTCAAATAAATTATAATAATCCCAATGCTGCTAGAGACATTGCAAACTTTATTTTAAGTGTTATTAAAAATGATTAGTTTATATATATATAAATGACATTCACTCTAACTTAATGTGAATGTCATTTTCATAAAAAAATAAACTTAATACTTTAATTTTACTTATGAGAACTTGCTAATTTATTTAATGTATCAACAAATTCTGTAATCTCTTGTAAACTTGCAGTAACTTCTTCAATTGCAGCAGATTGTTGTTCTGTATTTTCTAATGTAGAATCAGATGATTCCATAGTTTTATCTACAGAATTCTCTATTTTACTTGTAAGTTCTGATATTTTCAAAGCTGTTTCCTTAGAATTTTGAGACAAGTTTCTTATTTCAGTTGCAACAACACCAAAACCCCTTCCAACTTCTCCTGCTCTAGCTGCTTCTATAGCTGCATTTAATCCCAGCATTTTAGTCTGGTCAGCTATACTTTTTATTGAATCAAGTATTGTGTTAATTTCCAAAGATATATTTTTTACATTAACTATTTCTTCACTTAAAACGTGTTGATTATTAGTTACATTAACTGAAGAAGCTGATAATTCTTCCATAGTAGCTGAAATCTGACTAAAATTCTCTGAAAGCACTTGGGACATATTTTTAATCTTTAATTCTTCATAACCTATTTTTGATAAAGCATTAGCAATTATATACAGTACTTCTGCAGCTGCTCTTACGCTTTTTTCAGTAGTAATCTTTACTTTATTTACTGCTTCCACATATCCATTTTCATTAACTCCTATTTCCTTTGCAGTTTTTCTAAACTTAGATTCATCTGGAGCAGAAGTTAATATTTGTCCACCTAAAATTGTTCCAATTTGTCTTCCTTCCACCAATATAGGTGCCGCAAAATCAATTAATCCTGCATGACAAGTATAAACATACGGTCTTCCTGTTCTTGCAGCCTCTTCACCACCTCTTTTATGTGATTCAGCACACCTGTCGTCACCTGCTTTAGTTGATTGAGTAAGCTTCAAACACAAATCTGTATAAGAACTTGGCTTAGTTACTGGTTTTCCATTAATGTCTACTGTTATACTGGCAATATCCATGCTTTCTGCAAAATTGTCTTGAAATCTTTGAAGTAAATCAATATCAATAACATCCTTTATCTCTATTAAATTTAAATCAACATCATTACTACTAACTATTTTCGACATAATAATTCCTCCAAAATATAATAAATTTAAATTTTAAACTTTTGAATCATACCATTAAGGCTTTGAACTGTTACAGTTGCTTGATATATAGCCTTTGTATTTTAATCAATACTTGCTTTTATTTTTTCTATATTTTCAGATTACCTTTATGCATTTACCGCCATAGATTCTTTCACTATAGAATTATAAGATATAGAATAAGTAATTAGCGATGATAACACTAAACTTAAAATGCATACCAAAGAAATTATTAATGTTATCTTTGACTTAATACTTCTCATAAAAATTCTTCTTTTGTATTTGCGGCATCCATAATATTTTATCGAATATTTAACAAAAAACTTAAGTTTTGTATTAAAATAGCGAAAAATGTCGGTTTCTAAGTATTTAGCACAATATCTCTTATTACAATGAGTTTTCACAATTAATGAAACGCGCTAATAGTTTTTTCATCCATTGTAAAAATTTATTATTCCTATTAAATATTACCTATAAGATTATTACTTTTTTTACCTTTGACATCTTTTTTTTTAAACTATATTATTTATTAGAACAAAATAGATATTTTGTAT
The DNA here is from genome assembly GCF_033561535.1 of Clostridium sp. JS66. Taxonomy (NCBI): domain Bacteria; kingdom Bacillati; phylum Bacillota; class Clostridia; order Eubacteriales; family Clostridiaceae; genus Clostridium; species Clostridium sp. JS66. The sequence continues at coordinate 4,508,627 of NZ_CP131467.1, forward strand.
AATTCATCATAATATTAATACATTTTCCCTCATGCAAAATACAATATATATACATTAATACAAAAAACTACATTTATATTTTATTAATTTATTTCATTTTATTCCATAATAATACACTTTCTCTCATAATAATTGGATTCCAATGAATTTTATGTTATAATAAATTTGTACAAAATATCTATTTTGTTTAATTTTGTACAAAAAGGAGATATTTTAATGACAAGTAACCCCGAGAATAGGATAAAATATTTTACTCAAAATGAAGCAGAAAAGCTTTTTAATGCAATTGAATCGTTTCAAGGCATTCATTCAATTAGAGATTTAGCAATTTTTAGAGTTGCATATAGATGTGGTTTAAGAGCATCTGAAATTGCTTTAATAAAATTAGAAGATTATAATGCTTCAAAAGGTGAACTTTATTGTAAAAGACTAAAAGGAAGTAGCAATAACACTATTAGACTTGATATAAAAACTAAAAGTGTTTTAGATAAATACATAGCTAAATATAATATATTATCAGAATCAAGTCCATTATTTGTAAGTCAACAAAATAAACCTATTTCTAGGCAAACTCTTGACTATTTAATAAAAAAATACTGTTCCCTTGCAAATATTTCTGATAAAACTAAGTATCATTTTCACTCTTTAAAGCACACTACAGCTGTACATCTAGCTGAATCTGGTATGGATATAAAGGAGCTTCAGTGGTGGCTTGGCCATAAATCTGTTTCTAACACAGAAATATATTTTCAATTTACAACAAAGCAGCAAGAAAAAATGTATGCTAAGCTTGAAATAAGCTGTGAAATGGTATAGCTTTTATAAAACATTAAAACAAACCTCTTTGTGAATTTTTATCATAAAATCATTCAAAACGCAAAGAGGTTACTTTTTTTGTATAAAAATATACATATTGATAATGGGAATTTCAGTTATTATAAACTAAATAATTATGTAAACACTTATGATAAATTATTAAAATATTGCGTACACATTTTTCAGTAAAAAATCAAGTAACTTAATAAATTTTTCTTTTCAAACAACTATACATTATATTCTCATATCAATTTTAAATTTAATTGATACTATGACCATATGTTTACATGGCTTCACGTCTTTACAGGTGCATGAATCAACCATTTCATCTTTTATTGTTACTATATTTACAACATTAGTATTAATATCTATTACTATTTTTTCATCAGTATTTTTTGGATTATCATAATGTAGAAATCTTCCTCTTTGGGCTTCTCTAATAGATTCAACTAATAGTTCCAAATTTGTCATTATGCTGCCTCCAATAAATTAATATATATATCACCACCTATATTATAATATGATTCTATGAACAAAATTAATGCTATAAATCAACCTATTATCTCATACTATTACACTAAACTTAGCAAAACACTTTAAAGTGGTTACATATATGGAACAATTGCCCTACAACAAGGTACCCTTACTTTACAAGCAAATCACTATTTTTTAACACATAAGCATCAAATTTTCTTTCTATAGAATTATCAAACCTAATATTTATATAACTTCCTTCATAGGATACTATTTTTCCTTTGCCAAAAGTTTTATGTATAATTTCATCACCTATATTAAACATACTCTTTAACTTTTCTGTACTCTCTTCTCTAATACTCTTATAAACCCCTGATTCTTCAATAAATCTGGACATATGTGCTGATTTTCCTTTAAACATATTAGTACTATATAAAGTTAAATTATCTATGGCTCTTGTAACACCTACATAAAACAACCTTCTTTCCTCTTCAACATTTTTAGGAATGCTATTTATATGCGGTATTACCCCTTCATTGCAATTTATAATAAATACATTTTTAAATTCCATTCCCTTTACACCATGTATGGTACTCAATATGACTCCACTATCTTCCTTTGATTTATTTTTCAGCTTTTCCTCCACATCTTCTATATGTGCTAAAAATGGAATTATGCTGCCATAATCAGAAGCAGAAGCTTTAAATTCTTCTATTACATCCTTTAGTTCTCTACTATCCATTTTTAATCTTTCACTGTATTCATTAATATAATCATAATAACCTAAATCCTTTGTTATAAAGTTTAAAGCATCTCTTAAACTCATTTTATTTAATTTTAATATTTCATTTTCCAATCTTTCTAAATTTTTAATTTGAAAAATAGGTAAGTCCTCTATTTCCGTTAAAATTTTAAAACAACTTTCTTTATTTATATTCTTTTTGACTTTCTCAATATAAACCTTACTTATGTATCTAAAAGGCTTATTAATTACTCTGCCAAAGCTTTCTTTATCAGTGATATCTAAGGATAACTTTAAATAAGCTATTAAGTCTTTACATACAAAGTGCTCAAAAAAATTATACTGCTTATCCAGTATTTTAAAAGGTATTTCCTTTTTTAACATAAGATCTACAATACTCCTATTTTCTAAATTAGTTCTATATAATACTGCAAAGTCTTCTAAACTATATGAACTATCTTCACACAAGTTTTCTATTATCTTACATATATTTAATGCTTGTTCTCTTTCACCACTCAAATTAAAAAAATTTATAATACCTTTAGTTTTCTTATTTGCTTCTATGATTTTACTATTTCTATTTTTATTACCTACTATTATTTTTTTTGAAATATCTACTATATTTTCATTGCTTCTATAATTAGTCTGTAAAAATATCTTTTTCCCATTCTTAAAATATTCGTTAAAATTCACCATACAATCTGGTCTTGAGCCTCTAAAACCATAAATACATTGATCCTCATCTCCTACTGCAAAAATAGAGCTATTCTCTCCAAGCATCTGTAAAAGTTCTATTTGCAAGCCATCACAATCTTGAAATTCATCCACTAATAAGTATTTAAAAAGTTTTTTATATGCTTCTAAGAGCTGTGGATTTTCTAAAAATAGTTTTTGTGCATTCAATTGAATATCATCAAAATCCATAAGTTGATTTTCTTCTTTATATTCTTCATATACCCTAAAGCACTTTATGAAAATATCTTTATCTATGCTTGGCTTAAAATATTCTAATTCCTGTTTGCTATTTTTAAAAAGAGATATATTATTTATTACTTCCTTTACTTTTTCGTCTCCCACTGAATCTAAAAAGGATATTAAAACCTCATTTATTATTCTATAAGCTTTTGAACTATCTATTATATTAATTCTCCCCATATGCCTTATGAGTATTTTATAAAAAAGCCCATGGAAAGTTCCAAAAAAAGGTGTCCTTTTACTGCCAGTCATATTTATATATCTTTTTTTCATGTTTACAGCAGCTGCTTTAGTAAAAGTTATTACTACCATATTATTAGGGTTGATACTCAAATCATTTATAATATGTATTATCCTATTTATAATTATTGTATTTTCTCTGAAACTATCATTATTCAAATATTCCCTCATGAGTTCCAAATCCCCCGATTGCAAGGAACGAGGAACATAATTTGTTTTATATATAGGACCGAATGTACACAAATAATCAATCCTATTAATAATAACTTGAGTCTTACCCGCTCCAGGACAAGCAATAACAACATAATTATTTTCATTACTCAAAACTGCTTTTCTCTGCATTAAGTCAAGATATCTATAACGCTTTTCAATAATTCTATCCCTTAAATAGCAAAACTCTTTTTTTAATGTCTCTTCAATCACTCTTTATCCACCTAACTTTAACTTTAATTTTATTTATATAATATTAGCTTAATTGCATATACTGCTTAATGTAAGTTAATTCTATACTATTGTAATAATTTTATTAAAGTATTACAATGTGTATATACACTTATAATTCTTAACATGATTATTTTAATTAAAACATATAGAGGAGATTTAACCATGGAATATACTAAAAATTTTAACATAAGAACTGGAAGAAACCTTACAATGTTAGTGGACTTTTATGAACTTACAATGGGAAATGGTTACCTGCATAGCGATATGGGTGAAAGAATAGCTTATTTTGACATGTTCTTTAGAAGAGTACCTGATGGTGGTGGATACTGTATTATGGCCGGTGTTCAACAGGTTATAGAGTACTTATCCAATCTAAAATTTTCCGAAGATGATATTGAATATTTAAGAAATAAAAACTCATTTTCTGAGGAATTTTTAAATTATTTAAAAAACTTTAAATTTTCTTGTGATGTCTGGGCTATTCCTGAAGGAAATCCTGTTTTTCCTAATGAACCTTTAGTTACTGTAAAGGGTCCTGCAATTCAAGCACAATTTGTAGAAACTATGATACTTCTTACAATAAATCATCAAACTTTAATAGCTACAAAAGCTAATAGAATTTGTAGAGCTGCAGGAAATAGACCTGTAATGGAATTTGGTTCTAGAAGAGCTCAAGGATATGATGGTGCAATTTATGGAGCAAGGGCTGCTGTTATTGGTGGATGTTCATCAACTGCCTGCACAATATCTGAAGAAATGTTTGGCATACCTGCTGTAGGAACTATGGCTCACAGCTGGATACAACTATTTCCAACAGAATATGACGCTTTCAAGGCTTGGGCAGACGTTTACCCTGATAACTGCGTACTTTTAATAGATACTTATAATGTATTAAAGTCTGGATTACCTAACGCTATAAAAGTATTCAATGAAATTTTACTTCCTAATGGCTTTAGACCTAAGGGTATAAGAATAGATAGTGGAGATATAACTTATCTTACTAAAAAATGTAGAGAAATTCTTGATGAAGCAGGTTTTAGCGATGTACAAATAGTTATTTCAAATTCTCTTGATGAATTCATTATAAGTGATGTCTTAAGCCAAGGTGCTTGTATTGATTCCCTTGGCGTAGGCGAAAGACTGATTACAGCAAGATCTGAACCTGTATTTGGAGGAGTATACAAACTATCTGCCATAGAAGATCCTGTGGGAAACATAATTCCTAAGATAAAAATAAGTGAAAATGAAGAAAAAATAACCAATCCAGGTTTTAAGAATATATATAGAATATATGATAAAAAAGACAATAAAGCTATTGCAGACTTAATAACTTTACGTGATGAAGAATTAAACTTAAATGAACCTATTGAAATATTTGATCCAGTTTTTACATGGAAAAAGAAAAAAATTAAAGATTATTATGTAAAAGAATTAATGGTTAAAATTTTTGACAAAGGAATCCCTATATACGAAAATCCTAATGTTATGGACATTAAGAAAGTTGTTGAGGAAGAAACAAGTAAAATGTGGCCTGAAGTTTTAAGGTTTGAAAATCCTCATACATATTATGTAGATTTATCAAAGAAACTATGGGATTTAAAACAAGATTTACTTCACAAGTATTCCAATACATATGAAGAATAATAAAAAAATGATTTTAAAAATTTAAATAACTAGTCAAATGTTGTGAGATTATTTTGTGCTATTTTATAATCATTAATACCTTAAGGGTTGTGGTTATAAAAAATAGCACCAAATATACTCCATGTTTGACTAGTTATTTTTATCCTACAATAATTATTACACATTTTAGCACGATCATTTTTTAAAATAAAACTACGATTTACGAATATTGATTATGAAATTCTACATAATATTCTTTAGTAAACATTAAGTCTTTTTGAACAGATTCTATTTCATTTTTATAATCTACTTTTTCCATTAAATATTCATTCAAATTTTGAAAAGGACAATTATCTCCTGTGGCTTTATAATTATATAAAGCACATTCCTTAAAACACTCTATACTATTGTCATAAGTTGATAAAAAAGGACACTCAGTCATCTTCCTACACCCTCTCCCAAGAATTTATATATCTCGGTTTTCATTATACAATATTTACTAATGAAAATAAAGGAATTTACTGAATTTTTTTAAATTTGTAGGCATATGAATTTTTATACAATGATAAAATCATTTATAAATAGTTTTCTAACCCCTTTAATAATATTCTCTTACATAAAAATAAGAATTGAGGCTTTGTTAATTCCTCAATTCTTTATTTTAACATTAAATATATTTTCCTCTTTTATTTCTTCTATTTAAACTAATAATTTTTCTTATAGCATATACCCCAGCACCTACTATACACAAAACTATAGCTGCAGCCGCTGCATAATACGGCATATTATTCTTAGCAAAAGTTGACTTAGACACAGTAGAATATAATTTATAGTTATTTGTTACATTTCTTTCTTTAACTGTTAGATTTCCAATAGAACTTTCTCCCTTTATACTAGAAGTATTAATATTTGATAAATTAACAGTTTTACTCAATTCATTCTTATTTATATAATTATCATAATATACAATATCTTCCTTTGTACATACAGATACATTTATAGTTTTTTCAGGTCCAATTATTAAAGGCTTATATTTTATAGACTTTGTAGTAACAACATCTCCTGCTTTATAAAGAGTAACAGGTTTTGCAGCATAGCTCCAATTTATTATTTTCTCCATATCGTTAAACACTGCCATATCTGTTGCATCATATACAGATTTCATGACTACACCTAAAATTTTTCTGCCATCTCTTTCATACACAGTAACAAGACATTTTCCAGCTTCAGATGTATATCCAGTCTTTCCTCCAATACATCCATTTTTACCTAAGAGCTTGTTTCTATTTTCTATAACAAATGTAGTACCACTAGAAGTCTTTATTGTATTTTTCTGTTTTCCCATAGTTTCTCTAACCCACGGATTTTGAAAAGCTGTGCTAGCAATGGTACTAAGATCATATGCAGTTGTATAATGATTTGGATCATGTAAACCATTTGGAGTAACAAAGTGAGTATTTTTCAAATTTAATTGCTTTACTTTTTCATTCATTTTATTTGCAAAATCCACATCATCTTTTCCTACATTCTCAGCTATTACATAAGCCATATCATTACCTGAATAAAGAAGCAATCCATCCATAACATCCTGTGCTGTCATAGTTTCCCCTACATTTATAGGATGAAGATCCGCATTTAGTGCAGATGGTGGCTGAATTTTAGCTTTTTGTGTATATTTCAAAGCATCATTTTTATTTTTATTTTCAGCAAGAATCAAGGCTGTAAGAAGTTTAGTAGTACTTGCAGGATACATTTGCTTATCTATATCTTTAGCATAAATTATCTCTCCGGTTTTCATATCTAATGTTATAGCAGCTTTACCATAAATTTGCGGTTCAATTTCCTTAGATGCAGAATTTTCTGCAGCTAATACATTAAAATTTAAAGAAGAAGCAATAATAAGTGATAACAATAAAGGTAATTTTTTCTTTTTCAAATTTCATCTCTCCATTTACTTCTATATTTAATATTATCAAATTTATTAATTTTTCAATTAATTAATGCATAATATTATGAATTAAAGTATTATAATTAAATTATACCAACCATTAGTATAACACCTAGAAGAGAATTTGACAATTTTCATATTAGTTTATTTTCAAAGCTTAAACGCAAACAAAATTTATATATAAATACTAAATAGTACTGGAGGATTTTATATGATAAACAACATAAGAAATATATTCAAACATAGACAGGAAGGCATAATGGGACACTATAGAAAAAATGCAGTAATGATTTTACTTCATAAAAAACAAGGTAAAATCAATATAGTTTTCGAAGTAAGAGCTTTTAATTTGAGACATCAACCTGGTGACATATGTCTTCCTGGAGGTAAATTAGAAGAAAATGAATTGCCAGTAGATGGCGCCATAAGAGAAACTATGGAGGAACTCAATTTAAAAAGAGAAAACTTAGAATTTGTGGGAAACATGGATTACGTTGTGACCCCTTATAATTTTATAATGTATCCTTTTATAGCAATTTTAAATTGTGACAACATAAAACCTAATAAAGATGAAGTGGACCATATTTTCGAAGTTCCTATAGAATTTTTCATAGAAAATCCTCCAGAACTCTATAAGTTAAATTTGCTTCCTAATCCGGAAAATTCATTTCCCTATGAGCTTATAAGAAATGGGAAGGACTATAAATTTCGTGTTGGATGTGTTCCTGAATACTTTTATAAATATAAAGATTATGTACTATGGGGATTTACAGCTTTTATTATAAAAAATTTTATAGATATAATTAACACTAAATAACAAAAGCATACATTAATTTATAAGATCACCAAATGTTTTCATAATATTTTATTTTATGTCAAAATAATATTTAAAATTTTCAAAATATAATGTATAATAGTAACAACAACACAGGATAAGGGGGTACTTTAAATGAAAATTGAATTTTATGGAGCATCTGGTTGTGTTACTGGATCAAGTCATTTTTTAAAGGTAAAGGATAAAAATATACTTTTAGATTGTGGCATGTATCAAGGAAAGGATGAAAAAGAAAGGGGTAATGAAACCTTTAATTTTAATCCTAAAGACGTAGATTACGTTATTTTATCTCACTCCCATATAGACCATAGTGGTAGAATACCTCTTCTATATAAACAAGGCTTTAAAGGTGATGTTATATGTACAGAGGGTACTAAGGACTTATGTAGTGTAATGCTTTCAGACAGCGGACACATATTAGAATCAGAAGTTGAATGGAAGAATAGAAAAAGAGCACGTCAAGGTCTTCCTCCACTTGAACCCTTATATACAGAAAAAATAGCCAATGTAGCTATGTATCTATTTAACGGATATCCATATGATCAGTGGATAGAATTATTTGATGGCTTCAAAATAAGATTTAGAGATGCTGGACACCTTTTAGGTTCAGCTATAATAGAAATGCTTATTGAGGATAACAAAAAGCAAATTAAATTAGTTTATACTGGTGATTTAGGAAACAAGAATATACCTATTTTAAAAGACCCTACAATAATTGATTATGCAGATTATTTAATTATGGAAACTACGTATGGAAACAGACTTCACACTTCCATATCATCAGAACTTACTGATCTTGCCAAAATTATTAAAAGTACTTTTAAAAGAGGAGGAAATGTAATAATTCCATCCTTTGCAGTGGGAAGAACTCAAGAAGTTTTATATACCTTAAACAACTATGTGGAAAACAATATTTTAAAGGGAGTTTCCGTTTATGTGGATAGTCCTTTAGCCTCTGAATCCACAGCTATCTTTTCTAGATATCATAAATATTATGATGAAGAAGCTCAGGAAATCCTGTCCAAAGGAAGTGATCCTTTAAGTTTCCCTGGTTTAACCTTTACTAAGTCTCCTGAAGAGTCTGCAAAGCTTAATAAAGTTCAAAGTGGTGCTATTATAATCTCTGCTAGTGGTATGTGTGAAGCTGGTAGAATAAAACATCATTTAAAACATAACTTATGGAGAAAAGAAAGTTCTATAATATTTGTAGGATATCAAGCAGAAGGCACTTTAGGAAGAAGCATAGTTGATGGTGCCAAAAAAGTAAAGCTCTTTGGAGAAGAAGTTGTAGTAAATGCTAAGATATATAATTTACATGGTTTATCTGGTCACGCAGATAGGGATGGCCTTGTAGAATGGCTTGAAGCTTTAAAAGCTAAACCTGAAAAGGTTATTTTAGTTCATGGTGATACCGAAGCTCAAGAAAGCTTCAATGAGTTACTTTTATCAAAGGGATATTCTACTTATATAGCTAAACCCGGCGATACATTTAGTCCTGAATTGGCTCCTGAAAAATTCAGCGTAGTTAGAAACAGAATTCTTTCAGTTATAAACTCCATAGAAGATTTGGATTCAATTGATAAGGAACTTCTTATTGAAAAAATAAGAGAAGAGATAAAGGGTATTTAAAAATTATTTACATTATTTGAATCAGAATATATAAAAAGAGGTTAACACTTTACTTTAAGTGCTAACCTCTTTACTTTCTTACTTTTCCATAGTCTTTTCCAATTGTATAGCTTTATAAGCATCTACCAATCCATACCCAGTATACTTATCTTTTCCTTTTTGCATTACATCCACTGCAGACTTGTCAAGTATATCCTCCATTTCACTTGGTGTAATTGATGGATTTTCTGCTTTAACCATTGCAGCAACGCCAGATACCACTGGTGCTGCCATACTAGTTCCATCCCAAGCTTCATATTTGTTGCCAGGTACTGTACTTACTATTTCTTCTCCTGGAGCAGCTACCTTTACTGAATTACCATAATCAGAAAAGTATGCTTTCATATATGAAGGATTAATTGCTGATACTGTATATGCACCTGCTTCACCTGCCGGACTGCTGTTATCACAATTTTCGTCGTCATTTCCTGCAGCAGCTACTACAAACGCTCCTTTGTTTCTAGCATATTGTATTGCATTTTCTATATCTGTGCTTTCTTCATCACAGCCAAAACTTAAATTTATTATATCTGCTCCTTTATCTGCAGCATACTCTATTCCCTTAGCTATAGTATCGGATTGTCCTTCGCCCTTAGAATTTAAAACTTTTACTGGTATTATCTTAACATCCAGATTACCTGTAATTCCTGATATACCTTGCTTATTATTGGCCTCTGCAGCAATTATTCCTGCTACATGGGTACCATGAGAATTGTCATCCATAGCATCACTAGTATTATTTACAAAGTTATATCCTAAATCCTTTAACACTCTGTTTTTTAAATCCACGTGATTATAATCTACACCAGTATCTACTACTGCTACTTTTACTTCTCTTTTTTGATTTACCAATGACCATGCCTTATTGCTTTCAGTATATCCTATATCCCATTCATATTTATAGAATGAATCATTAAGTATTGTTCCTCCACTAGTATTGGTGCTTGGTGGATTAACATTTTGAACTGGAGTTCTTTGTATAGGCTTTACTATGCCTATATTTTTAGGATTCTGTATTTTTTTAATGCCTTTAAATTTAGAAAGTTGCTTTTGGAGCTGTGAATCACTTAAATTACTGGATATGATTATATATGTTCCATCCTGTAATCTTATAACTTCCACACCTGATATAGAACTCTTTATACTATTTATATCGAATTTGTTGGAGACTTGTACTATTTTTTTTGCTCCTTTTACTTTTGTTGTTGATAATGTTTTGTTTTCTGAAGCGTAAGCAGAACTACCTTCTAATACGAACACACAAGAAAGAAGAACTGCACCTAGCTTTTTTCTTAATAAAGTATTCACAAAATATCCCTCCATCCCATACTGTTTCAATTAAAATTATATTTTACTAATATGACAATTAAGTTACAATATCATTACTAAAAATTAAATTTTTTGTTAATATTTTTACTACAAAAATATGTTTGATTTTACAAATTAGGTATATACTATATACGTATATTAAAAAAGGAGTGATTTTTATGCAAACTACAATTATGGCAGTATCCATTGATTCAAGAAACATTCATGCACCAGAAGTTCAAACAATTCTAACTAAATACGGTTGTATAATAAAAACAAGACTAGGCCTTCATGAAGTTCAAACTGAGAATTGTTCTCAAGTTGGTCTTATACTTTTACATATTTGTTCAGATCCAAGTGAAGTAGAATCCTTGGAAAAAGAGTTAACAGAAGTAAAAGGAGTAAATGTAAAACATATGATTCTTTAAATCATTAAATATAAAAAATAGGCATAGACAATTTTTCTAAAATCATCTATGTCTATTTTTTTATCCGATCGCTACCATTGCTAATACCCCCACTTTCTTTGTATGAAACTCCTTCTCCTATTGTCGAAGGAGTAAGTGATTCGCACAAAATCATAGATTTTGGCTCTCTACTTAACTGTGGGATAAGCACTGCTACGCGCCTGGATAAGTTCTTCTAAGACTCAGATGAAGAGGTATTCCTAACAAGCAAACTCCACCTGAGTCTAAGAATCACTTGATATCATATTTTTAAACTTCTATTGCGGTTTCTGGGCATCTAGTTAAGCAAAGACCACAGCCAAAACATTTAGTAGTATTTATATTTGCTTTATCGCTTATTGTTATAGCGGTATATGCACAGCTTTTAACACACTTACCACAAGAATTGCATTTTTCCTTATTGATTTTTGGGAATATAGGTTCTCTTATAACTTTTCTTTCCTGCATCTTTCTAGCTGTCAATCCTCTAATATCCTCAACACTTTCAAATCCATGTGCATCAAGCCAACTATTTAATTCATTAGTTACCCTTGAGTATACACCATTTCCTTCTAGTATAGCAGCAGTACAAATCTGAACTGCTGATGCTCCTGCCATTATCATTGCCACTGCATCTTCTCCTGAGGATATTCCTCCTACACCTATTACAGGAACTTTTACAGAATTAGCTATAGAATACACATATCTTAACGCTATAGGATTTAAAGATTTTCCAGAGAGCCATCCGTAACCCTTTTCACCTCCTAAGTAAGGAAGACCTGTTTCTACATCTATATGAAGGCAAGGTCCTAGAGAGTTTATTGCAACAAATCCTGCTGCACCTTCTTCTACAAGTCTTTTAACATACCAGCCTATTTTGGTTATACCTGGACTTATTTTTATATACACAGGCTTATCACTTTTACTTGCTATTTTTAACGAATCTACTACTGACTCCAAGTCCTTTTCCATATAGTGAGTTGATATTTCAATAATATCTGCATAAGGTGTTATAATAGGCAGTACCTTTTCAATTTCCTTTGCAGTATAACCTAAACTTACTATAAAAGGAACACCATAACTTTTACATTTTGAATATCCCTTTTCTACCCATTGTTCTACGGAAAGTTCCGACCATAATTCACTATTTAAAAAAGCACCATCCTTTGTTTCCTGCATACAAGGTCTAGCAGTTCTAACAAACTTTTCGGATATAGTTTTAGTTACTAGTGCTCCTACTCCCTGCTTTACACATTCTAACATACAATCAGCATTTCTAACCTGTGGTCCAGATGCTGGCATAATAGGGTTTTTTATCTTTATTCCGTGAAGATCTACATTTAAATTAGCCACATTATTACCCCCAATCAACTACTTAAATCATTTTACTTATTTAATTCTACACTTATTCATGTTTTCCTTCACAAAAAGGTCAAAATTATTAATATTAGGCCTGTCAATTTGACAAGTACAAGGCTGTCAATTTGATAATTGGCAGCCTTATATTTTTCCCCTAAATATCCACTTTTAATCCCAAGTTCTAACTTTTCTAAATTTCTACTAAACAACCATTCCCATTTTATATTCACACTGCTTTTGCATTTCCATTGCAGTATAATTTACTAAATCAACAGTTCTGCAAGAATATCCCCATTCATTATCATACCATGAAACTACCTTTACCATATTTCCTTCCATTACCATTGTTGAAAGCCCGTCTACTATGGATGATCTCTCATCTCCTTTGTAATCTATAGAAACTAGTGGTTCTTCTGAATAGCCAAGTATTCCTTTCATATATCCTGAAGCTGCTTCCTTAAATGTATTATTAATTTCATCCACAGTTACAGGTTTTGAAAGTTCACAAACTAAATCTGTAAGTGAAACTGTTGGAGTAGGTATTCTTACAGAAAAACCATTTAATTTTCCTTTAAGATTTGGAAGAACTTTTCCTACAGCCTTTGCTGCTCCTGTTGTAGTTGGTATTATTGATTCTCCTGCTGCTCTTGCTCTTCTTAAATCCTTATGATTTTTATCCAATATTCTTTGATCATTAGTATAAGAATGTATAGTAGTCATCAATCCTTTTACTATTCCAAATTTGTCATCCAAAACTTTAGCAAAAGGTGCTAAACAGTTAGTAGTACAAGAAGCATTTGAAATTACACAATGTTTCTCAACATCTAGCTCTTTTTCGTTAACTCCCATAACTATAGTTATATCTTCATCTTTTCCCGGTGCTGTTAATATAACCTTTTTAGCTCCTGCTTTTATATGCTTCATAAGCTTTTCTTTATCTTTAAAAATTCCTGTAGACTCTACTACTATGTCTATATCCATTTTTGTCCAAGGTAAATTTTCCGGATCATTTTCTCTTAATATTTTTATACTCTTACCGTTCACTATAATTGAATTTTCTGTAGTTTCTACCTTTCCATTAAATCTACCATAACAAGAATCATATTTGAAAAGATGAGCTAGAGTTTCACTATCTGCTCTAGCATTGATAGCCACAATTTCTACATCCTTATCCAATCTATTTTGAGCAATCCTAAGCACTGCTCTACCTATTCTTCCAAAACCATTAATAGCAACTTTTATAGACATATTATTTCCTCCTATATCCTTAATACCTAATTGTCAGAATATTAATATAGCATATTAGACTTTTTGTTATTAATATATGTGTTATATTTCACATATGTGCTATATTATTTATACCAATAATATACGCTTGTGTCAATTTTGCTCCCACTTAAATTATGCTATTTTATCTTTCATTTTCACCCTATAACTCTTTTTTCCAATATCATAGCTTAATATAAAAAAAATCTGCTGTATTTAAATTACAGCAGATAATATATATAATATTCTAAGTTTATTTTAATTATTTTTATTTTTTAAGTCTTCTACTTCATTTTCCAATTTGCTAGCTAACTGAGAAACTTCCTCACAAGATGCCACCAATTCTTCACAGGATGCAGATATTTCTTCAGAAGTTCCGGATGTTACTTCTGATACTTCTGATACCTTTTTCACCTTATCTAAAACAGAATTACTGTTTTCTGTAACCTTATTTAAAGATTCTCCTGTTTCTTTTATAAGTACAGGCACGTTCTTTACTGAAGCTATAATATCTTCAAATGATATTATAGTATCATTTGCTACTTCAGCTTGCCCCTCTAGTAATGCTCCAACTTTACTTGAATTATCCAATACACTTTCTGTTCCTTGGGAAATTGACTTTACAAGACTTACTATTTTTCCTGATGAAATTTTAGATTCTTCTGCAAGCTTTCTAACTTCTTCTGCTACTACAGTAAAACCTTTACCTTGCTCTCCAGCTCTAGCTGCCTCTATTGATGCATTTAAAGCTAAAAGATTAGTTTGCTCTGATATAGCATTTATTACATCGGTAATTTTGCCTATTTCTGATACAGTGCCAGATAAATTATTTACATTTTCCATAACTACATCAAAAGAGTTCTTTACTTTTACAATAAAGTCTATAAGCTCATATATTTTACCTTCACCTTCTACTGCCTGTGTTTCAGTTTCTTGTGTATTTTTATGTACAGTGAGCAATTTTTCTTGAACTAAATCTGTTTCCTTTGTCAAACTTGTTAAAAGTTCTACAATTTTCATAATTTCATTAGATTGATCATTAGCTCCTTGTGCAACTTGCTGTATTGAATTTGCAACTTCATTTGCTGATGCTAGCATTTCATGTGACCTACTAGAAAATCCAGATACTACTTCTTCTAAATGTTCACATGATGTTTTAATCCATGAATCAGCTTCAAACTTAGTTGAATTTTCATTTTCGTTCTTTTCAACATCGTTAGTTTGTTCAATAACTTTGAACAAATTCCTTCCTTCAAAAGCCGCCAAAATTATAATAATAATAGTAAAAACAGTAATTATTATACTTGAAGGTTTCCATGTGAAATCATATCCACCTGAACCACTATTTATAAAACAGACTAATGTAATTATTAGTATAAAAGGTACTATGGAGCTTAATACAAAAAATGACAACAGTTTTCTTTTGATTTTCATGTCTATCCCCTCTTCTAATTTGATTTTATTTATCTGTAACTCACAATAATAAATTATTTATAATACTACATATAAAAAAACTATACATTAGTTTAAGTCATGAATTACAGTTACTAAATATAGTATACTAACATTTGTTGCTATTTTAAAGAGTTCTATTAAATATAATTTAACTTCTGACCTGTTTTCAGGCAAAGCTCAATGGATTTTTTTGTATTTTTATGTCGTATGCACTTTTACTTTTTTATTTTTCGACTTTGTACAAACGTATACATATTTTTCTTTATATTCTATTGTTTAATTTTTATCAATAATATAATAATAAATTATTCTACATAATTATATTTAAATTTTTTAGAAATTTTGAATTTTCCTTATATAATATCTTGCATCTCCCTTTTTTCCCAGCGTATCTTGACACCAGTTGATTGTTAATATATTATTATAAGTAGTAATATTAAGTTAGTTTACCTTTCGTCACTGTGATGAAGGGTTTTTATTTTAATAAATATAGGAGTGGTAAAAATGGCTAAAATTAGAACAAGATTTGCCCCAAGTCCAACAGGTTATATGCATGTTGGTAATTTAAGAACAGCATTATATGCTTACTTAATAGCCAAACATGAAAATGGAGACTTTATACTTAGAATAGAGGATACCGACCAAGAAAGATTTGTAGAGGGTGCTCTAGATATAATTTATAACACATTAAAGGTTACAGGGCTTAAACATGATGAAGGTCCAGATATAGGTGGTCCAGTAGGTCCTTATGTTCAAAGCGAAAGAACTAATATATACATAGAATATGCTAAACAGTTGATAGAAAAAGGTGAGGCTTACTATTGTTTCTGTTCTAAAGAAAGAATGGAAACTTTGAGAGCAGAAGCTGAAGCTAATAATACAGCTGCTAAATATGATAAACACTGTCTTAGTTTATCTAAGGAAGAAATAGAAGAAAAGTTGGCTTCTGGTATTCCTTATGTTATAAGACAAAATAATCCTTCAACAGGCACTACAAGCTTTGAAGATGATATTTACGGAACTATAACTGTAGATAACTCAGAATTAGATGATATGATACTTATAAAATCAGACGGATTCCCTACATATAATTTTGCTAATGTAGTAGATGATCATTTAATGGGAATAACTCATGTAGTTCGTGGAAGTGAATACTTATCATCATCACCTAAATATAACAGATTATATGAAGCTTTTGGATGGGACGTTCCAATATATGTACATTGTCCTCCAATAATGAAGGATACTCATCATAAATTAAGTAAAAGAAATGGAGATGCTTCCTTTGAAGATTTAATGGCAAAAGGCTACTTAAAGGATGCTATTCTAAATTATATAGCTTTACTTGGTTGGAATCCAGGTGGTGAAAAAGAAATATTCACTATTGATGAATTAGTGGAAACCTTTAACTATAAAAATATAAATAAATCACCAGCTATATTTGATGATGTAAAATTAAGATGGATGAATGGAGAGTATATAAAGAAGCTTCCATTAGAAGAATTTCACAAATTAGCTCTTCCTTATTATAAAAATGTTATAACTAAAGATTTAGATTTTACTAAAATAAGCCCACTTCTACAAACAAGAGTAGAAGTTTTAAATGAAATACCTGATATGGTAGACTTTTTTGAAGCTCTTCCAGAACACTCAGCAGAGCTTTATGTTCATAAGAAGATGAAAACAAACTATGAAAATTCACTAGATGTTTTAGAAAAAATATTACCTAGATTTGAAGCTTTAACTCCATGGACTTTCGAAAATATAGAAAAAGTTTGTATGGATTTAGTTGCAGAACTTGGAGTTAAAAATGGTATAGTTTTATGGCCTGTAAGAACTGCTGTTTCAGGTAAAAAATCAACTCCAGGTGGCGCTTACGAAATAGCTGAAATAATAGGTAAAGAAGAAACTTTAAGAAGAATTCAAGTAGGTATTGAAAAGCTTAAAGCTGCACAATAAACCTATATTTCATTTTTAGTTTGAAAAGCTGTGAAATAAAGGTACTGCTACCTTTATTTCACAGCTTTTATTTAATTTACTCAACTTTTCACATACAAAATTTTGACTTATTAAATTTTAAACACTATAGTTCGTTACAGTACGAACTATAACATGCCTATATGTAAAAAAATACTATTAAATACGAATATTTATGTTTGAATTTATTAAATTGTATTGATATTTTTAAAAAACTATGCTAACATTATGTCATAATACTAAATAAGTCATCCGTATAATCCTGATAATTTAGGTTTAGGAGTCTCTACTAGGAAACCGTAATTTCCTTTCTATGGATGAATCTGAGGAAACTATATACATTAAACTTTTATCAAGTTTAATGAGATGTTTTTCGAATTCCGCTGCAGATTCTCCATGAATTAGCCGCGGATTTTTATTTTGTATTTAAAAGCTTGTGGAAAAATTCCTCAAGTAAGCAATATTATATACTATTTTTTAATTTTACAGGAGGTTTTTTATTATGGAAGATGAAAAAATGAATACAGTTGATAAGGTAAATGAAGTTCTTCCTGCTCCTCAACTGTTTACATTAGGTTTACAGCATGTACTTGCTATGTACGCAGGCGCTGTAGCTGTACCATTGATTATAGGTGGTGCAGTAGGGTTAACACCAGCTCAATTAGAACTTTTAGTTGCAGCCGACTTATTTACTTGTGGAATTGCAACTTTAATACAAGCACTTGGAATAGGACCTAACATAGGTATTAGATTGCCAGCAATATTAGGTTGTACTTTTGCAGCTGTTGGTCCACTTATAATCGTAGGTAAAAATTTAGGAATGCAGGCAGCTTATGGTTCCATAATAGTGGCCGCAATTATTGTAGTACTTATTGCACCACTGTATGGCAAAATACTTAAGTTTTTCCCTACTGTTGTAACAGGCACGGTTGTTACTATGATTGGTCTTTCTCTAATAAATGTAGGTATAACTAGCATTGGTGGTGGTTCAGGTGCTAAAGACTTTGGAAGTGTATCTAATCTTTTATTAGCTGGATTTGTAATGATTGTGGTTCTACTATCAAATAAATTTTTTAAAGGCTTTTTTCAAGCAATTTCTGTTTTAAACGGTATTATTTTAGGTACTATAGTTGCTTCATTTATGGGAAAAGTAAACTTTTCACCAGTTATGAATGCAAAATGGATAAGTTTTGTACATCCATTTAACTTTGGTTTTCCAAAATTCGATATTGGTTCAATAATCATGATGACTTTTGTTATGTTAACAGTAATGATTGAATCAACAGGTACTTTTCTTGGAATTGGAAGAGTTTGTGATAAAGAAATTTCCGAAAAAGATATTGTACGTGGTCTTAGAGCAGAAGGAATTGCCACAATTTTAGGAGGCATTTTTAATTCCTTCCCTTATACAACTTTTAATCAAAATCTTGGTCTTTTATCACTAAGTAAGGTAAAAAGCCGTTTTGTTGTAGTTGCTTCTGGTATCATTTTAGTATGCCTTGGTTTAATTCCAAAATTTGCAGCTATAGCTACAATTATTCCTCAACCTGTTATAGGTGGAGCTACAACTATAATGTTTGCAATGGTTGCAGTAGCTGGAATTCAAATGCTTGCTGATGTAGATTTTAATAACAATTGCAATATGCTTGTTGTTGCTTGTTCTATTGGTGTAGGTCTTGGAATTACAGGTGTACCTACTTTACTTGATCATACTCCATCAATTTTTAAATCTATATTCAGCAGTGGTATAGTTTCCGCATCAGTTGTTGCTGTACTATTAAATGCATTTTTAAACCATGGAAACAAAAATGTTGAAACTAACATTCATACTGATGTAGACACTTCCCCAAAATGTTCTGAAGCTTAATTTTTAAAATAAGAATTATTTTTAATAAATAATGGGTAACAGTTTCATACTGTTACCCTCTTTTAGACTAAAATCTAGCTTTTACCTGTATTTAACACTAATTTAATAGCGTTGTTAATCTCTTCATAACTGGTGCACCTGCATATATTAGATTGAAGCCATTCTACGATAACATAATCATTTGCATCTGGATGAATATTAGTTAAAGCATGACAAACCATTAGAAATCCTGATGTACAATATCCACATTGAAAGCTGAAATTGTCAACAAAGGCTTGTTGTATTAGAGTATTTTTTAAACCTTCTATGGTAGTTATTTTTTTACCAATTGCCTCAACTGTAAGCATTAAACAGGATTTTATAGGCCATCCATCCACGAGAACCGTGCAAGAACCACAATCTCCATTTTCACAACCAGGTTTTGCTCCTGTAAGACCAAGTTCAAGCCTTAGAGTATTTAATAAAATATCAGATGGTTTAACAACTACTTCTACATCTTCATCATTGACATTTAGTGTAATTATTGCTTTTTCCAAAACTTGCAGCATTTAAGTCCCCCCTTCAAGCTTTTCTATTGTCTCTAAAAGCATACTCTGTAATACAAACTTTCTATACTCTGAAGATCCATTTAAATCACTATAGATATTGGATGATATACTGCTTATTATATTGTTTATACGTTGATTTACATTTAATGCTTTATTGTTGATTATATTTTCCAAAGCAAAGGATCTAAAAGGATATTTAAATAATCCACTAAATGCAACTTTAATAATGCCATTGTCGTTTAGTGCTGCAAGGGTTATTAAAGGATAATCAATTTTATCACTTTTGGTCCTTTTTACATGTAAATGTGGCATATCCAAAAAATTTCTTTTTACCTCTATTTGTACAATAAGATCACCATTATCAATTTGAATTCTTTCCTCGAAAATATTCATTATTGGTACTTTTCTTATACCACAGCTTCCAGCTATTACTGCTCCACTGCTACTTAATAAAAGTGGAAGTACAGCTTCTCTATATATTATCGTTCCTGCTAAATTTCCACCTAAAGTTATTTTATCCTGTATAGTGTGATCAGCTATTCTTTTTACTGTTAAACTGAGCAGTGGAAAAAAGTCTTGTTCTGCTATACTTGTAAGTGTAACAGCTGATCCAATAATTAAACTATCATTTTGAAGCGTATGTATATTACATTCAGGTATCCCTTTTATATCAATTACAGCTCCTGCATAGATGTTATTAGCTCTTGCCATACTTATTATTTCTGTTCCACCACCATAATATTTAGGTTCTTTTCCACGGCTTTGTAATTCTTTAAATAAGGTAACAGCTTCATTTATGGATTCAGGTTTATAGTATTCAAAATCAAAGGGTATCATATTTTCCTCCAGTCTTAGTTTGCCAGATAACTTCTGGTGTAATAGGTATTTTAAGAAAGTCACTTTCTGCTGCTAATGATAACGCTGTGGCAAAAGCCGCTGGAATACCTATAATTCCATGTTCACCTAATCCTCTTGCTCCATAAGGTCCATCAATTTGAGGAGTTTCAATAAAATCCACTATATATTCAGGATTCTCACCAAAATGCATTGGTTTGTATGTACGCAAACTTGTATTTTGTAGAATTCCCTCATCATCATATAAAAATTCTTCTCTACTAGCTAAACCAAGTCCCATACTCATACCGCCCATTATTAATCCTTTTGCTGCTTTAGGATTAATTATTTTTCCAGCATCAATAACGGTGACGGCTTTCAAAATTCTATAGCTATAATTTTTAGGATTATATTCAATTTCAACTGCCTGTGCACCTACTGTCCATGATGGTCCAGGCTTTCCCTTTCCAGTTTCTTTATTAAGTTCGGTTATATGTCTCATTACATAGCTGCCTCTGCCTATTATTTGATCTCCTATAGCTATTCCATTAGCATATGAAAAACCATATACCAAATCCTTAAAAGCTATATATATGCTAGGATCATCCTTCAAAAAAACTTTTTCATTAGATACTTCTAAATCCTCTTCTGGACATTTCATAGCTATAGAAGCTGTCTTTGTTAATTGTTTTATTAAATCCTCTGCTGCTCTTAAAACTGCTCTACCTACCATAAAGGTTGTCATACTGGCTACTGTCTTCCAGTGTCTAGGTGAAACTTCAGTATCCACTCCCATAAATACATGAATTCTACTTACATCCATATTCATTCTTTTAGCTAATATTTGTGCTGCAGTAGTTTTCATACCAGGACCAATTTCTACAGCACCACAATTTAAATTTATACTTCCATCTTTGTTAAATGTTAAAATTGCTCCAGAAGTAGCATTTGATGGGGAGTCTGAGGTTTTCCAAAAACAACTTATACCTTTTGCATGAACCATATCACCATTAGTTTCAATTATATTTTCAGGTCTCCAATTAATAACTTGTTTTAGTTTTTTAAGACATCTTTGCAAACATCCCGTATTGCTTTGGGTTATTTTTACCTGAGTAGGTGAAAAATTTCCAGGGGAAATTGCATTTTTTATTCTTAATTCAAGCATATCAATTCCTAAAGCCACTGCTAATTTATCAAGTAATCTTTCAATGCAAAATGTAAAAGATACATGACCAAAACTTCTATAAGATGTTGCGAAGGTATGATTAGTATATACACAAAAAGAATCACAATAAACATTTTCAATATTATAAGGTCCTGTACAATTAACTGCTATAGCTTTAGCCATTGTTGGTGCTGTATCGCTGTAAGCACCACAATCCACCAAATAAGTGCATTCTAATGCTTTTATCATTCCATCCTTAGTAGCACCTATTTTAAGACTTGCTTCTAATCCTATTTTGCAAGGGGACATCCTAATATCCTCTTCCCTTGTATTTGCTATCTTAACCATTTTACCACCTACAGACTTTGATGCTAAATATGCTAGAGTTTCTAATTGTATACAAGCTTTACCACCAAATCCTCCTCCTACAAATGGAACCCGAACTATCAAATTGCCTTCAGGAATATTATATTTTTTGCTTATAATCTGTTTTACATGAAAAGGTGCTTGTGAAGAAGTGTATATAATAACATGTCCATCAGGTAATATTTGTACCCTTGCATTTCTGGTTTCCATAGCCAAGTGATCTGATTGAGGCATTGTAAAACTAGACTCAACCACTACATCACTTTCTAACCATGCTTTAGCCATATCACCCTTACGAATCTTTATCTGTGAAGCAATATTAGTATTTTCTTTAGGATTTGCAAAATCAACAACACAAGCATATTTAGATAAATCAGGGTGTATTAAAGGAGCATCAGTTTTAATAGCTTCATTAACAGAATTTATCGCAGGAAGCTTTTCATATTCCACTTTAATAAGTTCTATGGCCTCCATAGCTTCTTGTTCACTATTTGCTACTACCATTGCTACAGGTTCTCCAAAGTATCTCACCTTACCTTCTGCTATAGGCGGTCTATCTTCAACATTTGCACCAAACAGCACTTTACAATAATCTCCAGTAATTATGGATTTAACTCCTTTTACTTTCAAAGCTGCTTCTATGTTTATTGACTTTATATTTGCATGTGCATAGGGACTTGTTAATAGCTTTGCATGCAGCATACCAGGGATTATTGTATCATCTGTATATTTAGCTGCACCTGTAACCTTATCTAAAGATTCCTTTCTGGGAATACTTACTCCTATATTTATAGGACCTGACATTATAAACTCCTCCTTATATAACTTAGTCGCACCATTTATTAACATAAAATATCTTTATACAAGGATATTATTTACTTTTATATGTATAATATTCATATTAGTTATATAGACTCATTTATCACACTTTGTAATTTGTATTTACAAATAGCTATTTAAATTTTACATAATATGTACACTGCCTAAATACTTTTTATAATTTCGTTTAAGTTTTTCATCTCACGAAAAAATATATCCTTATGAAAGCTAATAATCATATTAATATGTTCCTTATTAAGATCATGAAAATTATCATTAACGTTGATATAATTAATTATTTCTACCTGTTGAAAAATAATAGCAAAAATATACATCATTTTATCTAATTTATTTTTTACAGGCAAAAATTTTGAACTAACTTTAATTTCTTCAGAATATATCTTTAAGTTTTCCTTTAAACTGTTTATACTTTTTTCAATATTGTCTAATTCACTTTTGTCTTCTATAAATTCCTTATCGCTAGCTAAATTAAGTAGACTTTGTTGTATATCTTGAGCTCTATTTTTAAGTACTTTAATCATATTTGGATTGAAAACATAGTTATTTACAATTGTAGTAATAGATATACCTATTAATGTATCCAACAATCTGTAAGCACTATATGAAATAGCTCCAGCTCCTTTTACGCCAAGCATAATAGACACAAATACTAAGCAGGCAATAGATGTAGTACTATCCCATTTAAGATAACTGCAAATATAAATAATAAGCATTACTCCTATTCCAATTAAAATAGTATTTTGCCATTGGAAAGTTATAAGTACAACCCCAATTATAGCTCCAATAAAACTACCAATAATCCTATTTGCTCCAAACTTAATTGTTTCACCAAAAAAAGTGGATATAGGCATAACTGCAGGAAGAACAACAAAAAAAGGATATTTTAATTTTAGTAAATTTGATACCAATATACATAAGGAAGCAGCAATTCCTACTCTAATTGCTTTTCTTTTCAAATTCATTGCTTCACCTTCTTAAACATGATAATTATTTTCTCTAAAATCCTCCTAACACCTTACTCCCATAGGTTAATAATATAAACTTGCACAATATACGAAAAATTATACTTTTTTCTAATCCCTGTCACAATTTCTAATACTTATGTGTTAATATTATAGATACCAAAATTAAGAAAAGGTATCAAAATATTCTAGAATATTTTAATCAAAAGCTTTTGGACAAAGTTACCTAAGGGGGAAGACAATTAAAATATGGGTGTTATTAGCTATTTTAATAAGAAAAAACAAGAACAAAATTTTAGAACTGCATATGAGAAATATTATGACACCATCTTTAAAAAAATTTCTTACCTCACTGGTGACATACATGCAGCTGAAGATTTAACACAGGAGGTATTTATAAAATTATATAATTCACCACCTGCTCATGACAACATTGCTGCATGGTTAAATAAAGTTTCTACTAATACTTCCTACAATTATATAAGAGATAAAAAAGTTCATGAGGGAAAAAATGAGATGATTTATAAAAAAGAAATGGATAATGTAGTTTCAATTGAAGAGGTTGCAATTAATAATTGTGAAGTAGATTTAACTAAAAAGGTACTAAATATACTTTCACCTAGAGATCGTATGTGTCTGCTTCTTAAGTTTTCTGGATATAAATATAGTGAAATTGCAGAAGTAATCGGAGTTGATAAAAATTCCGTAGGCACTCTTATATCAAGAGCACAAACAAAATTTAAGGAAAACTACTTAAATTTAGAAGGAAGAGGTGAATAAAAGTGAAGTGTCTAAATGAAGGAATTATTCAAGCATACATTGATGAAGAACTTAATGATATTGAAATGAAAGAAGTAGAAATGCATCTTTTTCAATGTGAAAAATGTAAAGAAGTTTATAAAGAGTTAAAGTCTATAAACAGCTTTGCTATGGATAAACTTAAGGATTATAAAAAGGATTTTAATATAACCCCTATAAAGCCAGTAAATATGGATATTAAAATAAAAAATAGAAAAGGAGAATCTAAAATTATGAAAAGATATAAAAAAGTGACAGCAGCTGCTTGTGTTGCTCTTGCTATAACTACTTGTGTTTCCGTTCAACCTATAAGGGCATCAGTTATTAATGCAGTTTCAATTTTTAGAGCAAATGATATTAAAAGTGTAAATATTTCATTGGATGATGTTAAAAAGCTTAAAAATGAGCTTGAGAAGAATAAATCAGATATTAATATTGATAAAATAGGTAAGGTAAAATACCAAGGCGGTGAACAAAAAACTGTAACTATCGATGAAGCCAAAAAAGCATTACCATTTACAATACTATATCCTAAAAATATGCCATCAAGAAATATAAAAAATATTTCCATAAACAAACCTTCAAAATGTGATTTTACATTAAATGTTGAAAATATAAATCAACTTCTTAAATCCTTAGGAGGAAAAAAGCTATTTCCTAAAAACTTAGATGGAAAAACTTTTTCTTTAAACACAGGTGGAACATTAGACATTTTCTATGAAAATCCTACAAATGGTAATCGTATAGCTGTATCAGAAAGTAAAATGCCAGAAATTATTGCACCTGATGATGCAAATGTGGATGAAATATTTAATGCTATTTCAGATCTTTCTGTACTTCCATATGATATGCAAAAGCAATTAAAATCAATGAAAGATTGGAAAAGTACCTTGTATGTTCCTAATGTAGGAAATAAATCTGAAGAAATGACCATAAATGGAATGAAAGCCATTGGATGTTTCGATAATAGTAAGAATGACAAGGAATCAAAACATTCTTATATTTTAATGCTTAAAGATGACATTTTAATCAGCATTGATGGTAATGCAAGTAAAAATGAACTAATAGAAATTGCAAAATCTATGAGGTGATAAATTTGGTAATTGAAACTGAAAATCTTTCTAAAATATATGAAAATAACAAAGGCTGTAGAAATATAAATATATCTGCAGCTGAAGGCGAAATTTATGGATTTTTAGGTCCTAATGGTGCAGGAAAAAGCACATTTATAAAGACCGTTGTAGGATTACTACTTCCCACTTCAGGTACTGCACACATACTAGGCAAACCTATTGGAGACATGGAAACAAGAAAAAAAATAGGATATTTGCCTGAACTTTTTAAATATCAAGAATGGATGACAGGATTGGATCTCCTGTCCTTCCATTCTTCATTATACAAGCTTGACAAAAAAGCTTCTTTTGCAAAAATAGAAGAAGTTCTTGAAATTGTTAATTTAAAGGGTGCTGAAAAAAGTAAAATAGGTACTTATAGTAAAGGAATGCAGCAAAGAATAGGAATTGCCAGTGCTCTTCTTTGTGACCCAAAGCTACTTTTTTTAGATGAGCCTACCTCTGCTCTAGATCCCATAGGTAGAAAAGAAGTTAGAGATATTATGTTAAAATTAAAAAGTATGGGTAAAACTGTATTTTTAAACAGTCACCTTTTAAGTGAAGTGGAAATGATTTGTGATAGTGCTGCCATTATCAGCAAAGGAAATATTATAAAACAAGGAAAAATGAATGATCTTTTAGAAGGAAATACTGTTCTGGATATTCATGTAGAGGATATAAATAATGAAATTTTAAATAAGCTTGAAAAATTTGATGAAGATATAACCTTTGATGGAAAAAACATTAAAATGCACGTAAAGGAAGATGATGAAATACATCAAATTGCATCATTAATTATATCAAGTGGCGGAAAGCTATATGGACTTACTCCACACAGAAACAGTCTTGAGGACCTATTTATAAAGCTTGTTGAAGGAGGTCAAAATTAATGCTTATAATTGCTCTATCTACTTTTAAGGAAATTTATAGAAAGAAAATTTTTCATTTTATAGGCATATTAACTATAATATATCTTATTCTTTTAACTATTATTTTTAGATTTATAGGTAAGAATATACATCAAAACAATGGCATGATAGATATGGTTGTAAATCTTTCTTCAACTATTTCTATAGTTGGCTTCTATTTTTCCAGTATGCTTGTAGCTTTTCTAACCATAATGCTGTCTATAGGAACTGTTTCTTCTGAAATAGAAAATGGGACAATTTTAACAATTTTAACAAAACCAATTAGAAGAAGTGAATATATACTTGGGAAATACTTAGGGACAGCTATTCTAATTATTTTATACAGCATTGTTCTTTACATAGCAGTAATTGTTATTTCCACTGTAAGTAAAATATCTATTGTAGAAACCTTTGGAATAAGCGTTTTAGCTAAAGGCTTCCTGTTTTTTATTTTACAACCTTTAACCATATTATCTCTATCTCTTTATGGAAGTACTAAATTAAAAACCTTAAATAATGGAATATTAATAATGTCTTTATATATACTTGGACTAATTGGTGGAGTAATGGAAGAAATAGGATCATATACAAAAAATGATTCTCTTTCCACCATTGGAATAATTTCAAGTTTAATTTCTCCCTTTGAAGTTATTTATAGAAAAATGATTTCTACTATTTTTACTTCTTTAGGCTCCTTTAACTTTCTATCAGGCTTTGGTATGACAGAAAAATCTACAACACCAAGCTTATATATGATGTTTTATGTATGCATATACTTAGTATTTTTTATATTTATAAGCGTTAAAAACTTTTCTAAAAAAGATATTGGATAAGAAAAATCATGCTGGGTTCCCCTAGCATGATCTTTTAATGTATTTATGAATTTTCAAAAGAAAGTTCTATTTTTCCTCCCTTTATTATGAGTCTTGCATTAAATTCATTGCCTTTTTTTGATTTAAAGCCATTTATAATATCTGTTTTTCCATGACTCATTAAATTTTTAATTTGTTCAACAGGTATCTTTTTTCCACAAATTTCTGATACAAAAAACTTACATCCACTTTGCCAATTATTGCAGCCATATCCCTTACTATTCTTTACAATATCACCTGTTTTACATATAGGACATAATCCTAATGATTCTCTAGCTCCATTTTCATTTTTATCTGTATTTGAGCTTTTCTTGCTTTTAGAAGAACTTTTAACTTTTACTCCATTACTATTTTTACCCTTAACTTCTTCAAAAAAGCCATGCATATCTCCCATATTCATTCTATCCATAACTTTTTTTACATTAAGTTTAGTGTAATCCTCTAGCTTTTTCATAAATAGATCAGGTTCTATTTCCTTTCCATACACCATTTTTAATCCCTTTTCCCAACTGGCTGTAAGTGTAGGATTAAGCAGTGTGGGTATAGAATTTATTATAACCTCATATATCATTTCTCCCTTTTGAGTTGGAGATATAACTTGAGTTTTCTTGTCAGACATAATATAACCTATTTTTTCTAACTTCTTTAATATTTCAGCTCGTGTTGCAGAAGTTCCTATCCCAGCTCCTTTTATCTGTTCTCTAAGTTCTTCATCTTCAATAAGCTTACCTGCATTTTCCATAGCAATGATTATCGATCCTGAAGTATATCTTTTAGGAGGTGAAGTTTCCCCTTCCTTTACTTCCATGTCAACTACATCTACCATTTGCCCTTTTTTAAGTTTGCTTAAAAACTTTAAATTCTTTTCTTCTTTATTCTTTTTATATTCTTTTAATACATTAAGGTATCCTTCTTCTACACAAACCTTATCTGTAGTAAAAAATCTTTCTCCCCTTGCCTGAGTTGTAATGGCAATTTTGTTATACTTGGCTGGAGGATAAAATATAGCCAAAAATCTTCTAAGTACTAAATTGTATACCTTTTTCTCCAAATCTGTGAGACCATTATAGCTTTGAAGCCCTTCTCCTGTTGGTATAATAGCATAGTGATCTGTTATTTTGCTATCATTTACATACTTAGTTTTTTCCAAATTTGAATACCATTTATTATTCAATATATTTTCCGCTATACCTTTTATTTCTTTATCTCCATCGTATTTCAAAAGTTTTCTTATATTTTTATCTATTTCCTTTGCTACAGCCTTAGACAAAACTCTGGCATCTGTTCTTGGATATGTAAGCAGCTTTTTTTCATATAAGGATTGAATTTTATTTAAGGTTTCTTCAGGGCTTATTTTAAACTTCTTTGAACACTCATTTTGGAGTTCTGCTAAATTAAAAAGCAAAGGAGCATTTTTACTTTCTACAGTCTTTTTTATATTCTCTATAACAGGCTCCTGTTCAAAAATTTTCTCACCTATTTCTTCTATAAACTTTTCAGCATCTTCTCTTTTCTTAAAACCACCTTCATTATATAAAAGAGGTGAATCCTTATATTTAGAACCCTCTACAGATTTCCATTCACCTTCATAAACCATTTCTTCTTCATATTCTCCATTAGAATTACCATCAAAGCTTCCTAAAATTTTATAAAAAGGTGTCTTTACAAAAGATCTAATCTCCCGTTCTCTATCTACAATCATTCCAAGAACACAGCTCATAACCCTGCCTACTGCAATTACCACCAATTTATCTCCAGTAGCATTAGCCACAGTTTTTCCATATTTAAGAGTTAAAAGTCTAGAAAAATTTATTCCTAAAAGATAATCTTCTTTAGCTCTTAAATATGCTGAATCAGCCAATGAATCATATTCTGAAATGTCCTTTGCTTCTTTTATACCTCTGCGTATTTCTTCTTCTGTTTGAGAATCAATCCACACTCTCTTCTTTTCCTTACCTTGTACTCCTACCATTTGATCTACAAGTCTATAAATGTATTCTCCTTCTCTTCCTGAGTCGGTACATACATATATTGTATTTATATCTTCTCTTTTTAATAATCCACTAACTACATTGAACTGCTTTGATACTGCCGGAATAATTTCATATTTATATTCCTTAGGTAAAAAAGGTAAAGTATCTAAGGACCATCTTTTTAAATTAGGATCATAGGCTTCTGGATAACTCATAGTCACCATATGTCCCACACACCATGAGAACACAGCCTTGTCTGATTCTATATATCCATCTCTTTTGGTACCTTTTACATTTAAAAGTTTAACGTATTCCATAGCCACTGACGGCTTTTCTGTAATAAATAAAGCTTTACTCATAAAAAACCTCTCTGTATCTTAATGCTTAAGTATTCATTTTCACAAGTTACTTGTCCAATTATACACCAAAGTAACTAAATTTAAAAATTTCATTTAAAATAGTTTCAAAATCAATTATATCATAATTTAGCTTTTCACATAATATTATTGCCAGAGAGGTATTTTTTATCCAATTAATCTAAAGTACCACCAAGTTTTGTATAAGTAGTACCATAAAATTGTTGATAAAAATCATCCACTTCTTTTGTTATATTTGTATCTTTAAATACTTCAGGATTTGTCTTTACACTTAACCACATTATTCCTAAAATTGTCTGTGGACAAGGCATATCCCAAGCACTTATTTTTGAAGGTATTAAATAAACTTTTTTATTTTTTACAGCATTCACATCTTTTAAAGCAGCATTATTAAGTACATCTTGTGGCTTTACTCCAGAATATTGTGTAAGAACTATTATATCAGGATTCCAACCAATTAGCTGTTCTGCAGATATATCACACCATTTATTGCTACTTAAAGAACCAGCAACATTTATTCCTCCAGCTAACTCAATTAATGAATTTTGAAACATATTCTTCCCTGGAGTTGAATACATACTTCCACCTGCCATGTATACCTTAGGTCTGTTTTTTTGATCTACAGCTTTAAGTTTGTTATTAATAGAATCTAACTTTTTAGTATAATAATCCATAAATTCTTCTGATTTTTTTTCTTTACCAGTAAGTATTCCTAAATCTTTTACGGTAGATTTTAATTCATCAAGGTTCTCTGCACTTATAACAAAAACTTTAATATTAGACTTCTCTAATTTTGGTACAATTTCTTTGTTCTTTTTATAAATGATAACAAGATCTGGTTTAGCAGCTATTACTTGTTCCACATTTATATCATTACTAGCAGCTGTTTTGCTTGAACCTGCCTTTGGTGAAAAAGTTAGTGGATTCTTTATAGCATTT
This sequence comes from Clostridium sp. JS66, assembly GCF_033561535.1. NCBI lineage: Bacteria > Bacillati > Bacillota > Clostridia > Eubacteriales > Clostridiaceae > Clostridium > Clostridium sp. JS66. The sequence continues at coordinate 4,539,764 of NZ_CP131467.1, forward strand.
CCATCTGCACCCAAAATATTATCTTGCTTATTCAAAGCACATAGTATTTGAACTGCTATAGGATAGTTAGTTAATACTTTTTCAGCAGGCTTGGACAATTCTACTTTTCTTTTCATTCCATCAGTGACAGTAATTTTTTTATTGCTATCTGTACTATTTGTACTTTGCGTAGCTGTTGAGTTTTTGCTGCAGGCTCCAAAAGTACATACAATTAGTACTAAAATTAAAATTTTAGCTATTCTTTTCATTTTTTTATCACCCCTATAATTTTTTCTTTAACTTTACATTATTGTTTTGCAGCATTTTAAAAATTTCATCTTCCATTGAATCTCTATTACTTTCATCAATTTTAAATACTTGTACATCTTCTCTTTTTGCTATTTTCTGTACAAAATTTCCATCACATTCTTTTAATACTCCTATAACAGGCTTATCACTATTAAGTATTTTAAAAACAGTATCTTTGAATAATGGAGCTTTTTCTTCCATAAATCCCAATTCATCTAATACTATTAATTCCCTATTGTCTAAGCTTTTTAACAGTATGTCTTGAGATATGACATTAAACATATTCATATCTGAATGTAGTTCATGCTTATCTGCATCATAAACTCCAATGGTATAACTTTCTTCTAAATTATAAAGTGAATTTACTTTGAATTTTTTAGTTTCCCCTATAAATTCTTTTTCTTGAATAAAACCACCTATAGAACAATCCACATTTTTAATAATCTTTTTTAGCAATGTAGATTTTCCTACTCCCCTTTCACCAGTAAAGAAAATCTTTTTCATAATATATTAATCCCCTTTCTCTATTAAAATCTTAATTTATCTGCCTTTAGTACCACATACCATAAACATCTGTGAATCTGAATCATTTTTGATTTTACAATAAACTGTTTCATTTTTTTCTATATCCAATAATTTCTTATTCACATATACAGACTTACTAATTTCTGTGTCAATAGTTATTTTATTAATACCATTTTGAATCAATACATCTACATCCCATTGTGGTCTCACAATATTAGATATATAAAGTTGTTTTGCATAATTATTACGTTCACAAATCAGCTCTTCACTTTGCAGTTTTCGATTATATGAACTAGGAGACCAATTTTGCATTTGCTTGTATGTTTGTCCCATTTTCTCTGCTTGCCTAAAGCCCTGTCCATAATTGGCATCAAAATTCATAATTTTACCTCCTGCTGTAAGGACACGACACCATTCTTTATAGGCTTTCTTAGGATCTGGTAATGTCCATGTCACATTTCGAGATATGATAAAATCAAAACTACCATCCTCAAATTTTAAATTTTGTGCATCCATTTCAAGAAATTCTATTTCTCTATATCCAAGCTTTTCTACATTAGCTAACGCATTCTGGATCATACGTTGAGAATAATCTACAGCTGTTACTTCAAAACCCATATCAGCCAGTAAAAATGCAAAAAAACCAGCACCTGTGCCCACATCCAGTGCACGAAGTCCTCTTCCATTAGGAACTACTTCGCTAATTATATCTGTCCACACTTTACGCTGCAAACCTTCAAAATCTTTAAGACGACATTCACTAAATTCATCAGCTCTTTTTGACCAGTAATTATTTATCATCTCTTTTATTTCCATATAATTAATCCTCTCATCACTAATTTTCAATAAAAATTTAAATCAATTGATCATAGGAATACAAGCTTTTACATTGTCACCTTTAGAATTAAATGTATTTATTATTTTTACATTAATGCCATATGCTTCTTTAAGATTGTCTTCTGTAACAACTTCATCCACACTACCTACTGTAAATACATTATTTCTTTGCATAAATGCTACTTTTGTAGAACATAAAAAAGCATGGTTGGGATAATGTGAAGTCATAATAATCGCTAGTCCTCTTTGTGAAAGTTTATTTATCTGTTCTAACACCCTAATCTGATTTCCAAAATCTAAATTTGAAGTTGGTTCATCCATTATAAGTATCTTAGGATCTTGAGCAAGAGCCCTAGCAATTAGAACCATTTGCCTTTCCCCACCGCTTATTTCTGTATATATCTTATCTCTTAAATAATCTATTTTTAAATCCTCTAAGGTTCCTTCTACAATTTCCCTATCTTCCTTAGTTGGAGAAGAAAACATTGAAAGATGCGCAGTCCTTCCCATTAATACCACATCAAAAACTTTAAATGGAAATGGAGGAGTATGTGATTGAGGAACATAACCAATAATTTTGGCTAATTGTTTTCTGGAACAACTATGTATGTTTTTCCCATCTACTAATATTTCTCCACCTTTTAGTTTTAAAAAACCCAATATAGTTTTAAAAAAAGTAGTCTTACCAACACCATTAGGCCCTAATAGACATAATATTTCTCCTGAATTTACATTCATGGATATATTATTCACCACATTCTTTTTTCCATAACCACAAACTACATTTTTGATCTCTAACTTCATATCCATCCTCTCCTTCCTTTAACTAAAAGGTAAATAAAAAAAGGAGCTCCTATTAACGATGTTAAAATTCCCAAAGGAATTTCTATGCTAAAGGCACATCGAGCCACATCATCAACTAACAAAAGAAAAGTACCTCCTATAAGTAATGAACTAGGCAACAATACTTTGAAATTAGGACCCACAATCATTCTAGCTATGTGAGGTATTACAAGTCCTATCCATCCAATCATACCGCTAATTGATACAGCCGCTGCTGTAATTAAGGTTGAACTAAGAATTGCAATTAATCTTAGCTTTGAAGTATCAACACCTAAAGATTTTGCTTCTTCATCTCCAAAGGAAAGAACATTAAACCTCCATCTTAGTAAGAATAGTGGTATAACTCCTATAATCATTGGTATTAATAACATTTTGATGTCTTTCATGGTAACAGAGGATAACCCGCCCATAAGGTAAAAAGTTATAACTGGAAGCTTTTCATATGGATCTGCCACATATTTTGTAATTGAAATAAAAGATGTAAATAGTTCTTTAACAACAATTCCTGTAAGCACTAATAATAAAGCGACATTGTTACCCTTTGATATTATGTTGCTTATTGAATATGTTATTATTACAGCTAGAAGCCCAAATAAAAATGCTGAAATTTGTATACTTAAAGCATTAAATGATAAAAGTATTCCAAATGCTGCACCAAATGCCGCACCAGCAGAAGCTCCAAGTATATCTGGGGACACCATTGGATTTCTAAATAGCCCTTGATATGTGGCTCCAGACACAGATAAAGCTGCTCCAACCATTAATGCTGATAAAATTCTAGGAGCCCTAACATTGAAAAGCACCGTTTCAATAGTATTGGATTGAGTTACACTATGTCCAAAAATTTTTGATGATATAACACTAAAAAATTGTGGTAAGGATATTGAATATCTGCCAATAGTTAATGAAATTAAAATAGCAGCTATAGGCATCACAGCAATAATGATCATGAGGTAAGTTGTTTTTCTTTGCTCAAATTTTCTTTCATGATTTTTTAATTTTGAATTTTCCTGTGTATCATTTAGTATTAATGGTTCTGACACTTGCTTTTCATCCCTTTCAACTATAATTGCTTATATAATAAATTTTCATAAAATACTACTAATGAAAATCATTTACTTCATCTTTATTTAATTAATTCTAAATTTCAACAAATAGAACACAAAAGTATAGATTTATTATGAATCGTTATGTTATTATAAGTATAACGGTTTATTATGCTAATGTAAACATAATTTTCTTAACATTGTAATGGATTCCATAATGATTTTAACAGCATAATATTTTGCTGCTATTAAATTTTTTAAAGGATGTGTCACTTATGAAAAAAAATTTAAAATCTATGCTCATCATTATTTTTTCAATGATTTTTTTACTAGTTGGCTGCAGCAGTGGTAAAAGTTCAAAAGAGACAATTGAAAAAAGTGGACAATCAAAAACAATTACTGATTCTGCTGGAAAAAAAGTCACTATACCTTCCAATATACAAAAGATTGGAGATGCCTGGCAGGCACATAATGAAGTTTTATGCATTTTAGGCGCTGGAGATAAGATTGTCTCAACAATTCTTACAGAAAAGGGAAGACCCTGGCTATATAAAGTAAACCCTAAAATGAAAAATGCATCAACAGTATTTACTTCAGATAGTGTCAATACAGAAGAGCTTGTAAAAGCAAAACCTGATATAATATTCATGCCTTTAGATGATAAAAATGCAAAAAAAGTATCAGACTTGGGCATTCCAGTTGTTCAATTAAATTTTACTGATTTTAAAAGTCTAAAGGAATGTATTAAACTTACAGGTGATATTCTTGGAGATAATAGTAAGAAAAGAGCAGATGCTTACATATCATATCTAGATAGTAAACTCAATGCTATAACCAGCGTAACATCGAAAATACCTAAAGAACAGAGGCCTAAAGTTCTACATGTAACTTCACTTTCTCCACTAACTGTAGATGGCAGCAATACAATAATTGATGCGTGGATAAATACAGCTGGTGGCGTAAATGCAGCCTCAGAAGTAAAAGGAAACAATAAGCAAGTATCTATGGAACAAGTACTAAAATGGAATCCTGATATTGTAATATTAAGCAGTACTACTCTAATGAAATTAAATAATGGCAAAAAAAGCATGGATAACTTATTGAATGATCAATCCTGGCAAAAAGTAAATGCTGTCAAGACATCGAAAGTATACTTCAATCCAGATGGAGCATTTTATTGGGATAGATATAGTGCAGAAGAGGCATTACAAATTCAATGGGCTGCAAAAATTATAAATCCAGATAAATTTGCTAATATAGATATAATTAAAGAAACAAGAAACTTTTATAAAACATTTTTAAATTATGATCTTTCAGAAGAAGAAGCTAATAGAATCATCAATGATGATGATCCTATTTCCAAATAACTTTAAATAAAAAGCTGAAGGACAGCCTTCAGCTTTTATGTAAATTAACATTGTTTATATTGAGGTTCCTGTTCTTCAATATATTCTTGTCTTCCCTTTAAAACTTCAAGAGCACTATCAAGATTTTTAGCTATTTGTTGAAAATCTTGTTTTGCAGATTTATCTTCAGTTTCAAGCACAAATGTTTTCATTGTAGCAGCAGCACTTTGTATTCCTGCAATTGCTTGCTGCATTTGAGTTCCTACTGTCATTTCACCACCTCCTTTGCCTGAAATTTTTTATTCCATTACTACTAGTTCTAATACTTAATTACTTATCCTTTAGGTTTAAATATTAAAGCTGCTAAAAAACCAAATATAATTGCTGCAGAAATACCTGTACTGGTAATTTCAAAAGTTCCAGTAAGTACACCAATAAGCCCATCTCTTTCTGCTTCCATCATGGCACCTTTTACTAAAGAATTTCCAAAGCTCATTATAGGTACAGAAGCTCCTGCTCCAGCAAATTTAACTAAAGGATCATACCAGCCTAAGCCTCCCAATATTGCTCCTACCACTACCAAAGTGGTTGTAGTATGTGCAGGTGTAAGCTTAAATACATCCATCATAATTTGGCCTATTACACATATACCACCACCTACTATAAATGCCCACATGAATTTTTCCATATATTATTCACCCTTCTCTTCATATCTCTATAGACACTGCATGTGCAACACTAGGTATGCTTTCCTTTTGCTGATAGGACATTGGTGACATTAGCGCTCCCGTTGCCACTATTAGAATTCTCTTTAATTCACCCTTTAACATACGTTTTAAAAAGTGGCCATAAGTAACTACAGCAGAACAACCACAGCCACTGCCTCCTGCAAAAACAGGTTGATCTTCTTCATATATGATTTTCCCACAATCAGTAAAAATATTTGATGGCATTTTGAAACCATGCTCTTCAAATAAATTACTGGCAATTTTATGACCTACCTTTCCCAAATCACCAGTTGCAATAATATCATAATAAGAAGGTTCAATATTAAAATCTCTAAAATGAGCTTCAATGGTGTCCACTGCTGCCGGTGCCATAGCTGCTCCCATATTAAAAGGATCAGAAATTCCCATATCTATTACTTTTCCTATAGTTGCAGAAGTAACCCTAGGACCCTGTCCTTCATGACCTATTACTGCTGCTCCGGCTCCAGTTACAGTCCACTGAGCAGTAGGTGGTTTTTGACTTCCATACTCTGTAGGATACCTAAACTGCTTTTCTGCTGAGCTATTATGACTTGAAGTACCTGATACTACATATTGTGCAGCCTTGCTTTCCACCATTAAAGAAGATAATGCTAATCCCTCCATTGAGCTGGAACAGGCACCAAATACTCCTAAATAAGGTATTCCTAACGTACGAGCAGTAAAACTGCTTGTAATTATTTGATTCATTAAATCACCACTTACAAAAAATTGTATTTTATCTTTCTTAATATTAGATTTCTTAATTGCCAATTGACAAGCTTCTTCTAACATCTTCTTTTCTGCTTTTTCAAAACTGTCTTGACCTACCCAAATATCTTGATGAAGAATATCAAAATCTTCCTTTATCGCTCCTTTTGCTTCAAAAGGCCCTCCTACAGCAGATGAACCTAATATAACTGGCTTAGATTTAAAACTCCATGATTGATGACCAGTAATCATTTACATCCCACCTAACCATTTAATAGTAATTTTTATAATGGTCATTACAAAAGCTGCAAAAACTCCAAAGGTAATTACTGGTCCTGCTATCTTAAACATATTTCCTCCAACACCTAGAACATAACCTTCACTTCTATGTTCAATAGCACTGGATGCAATGGTGTTAGCAAAGCCTGTAATTGGAATTGCAGTTCCTGCTCCTGCCCATTGAGCAATGTGATCATAAACTCCAAAACCAGTGAGCAATACAGATATTATAATCAAAACTGCTACCGTTGGATTTCCTGCAGTAGTTTCACTAAAATGAAAATATTTTATAAATATAAACTGGATAATTTCACCAATTGTACATATAATTCCTCCTGCTATAAATGCTCTAACTGAATTTAATAGAACAGGTCTTTTTGGTTCTACTGCATTAGCTAAATCTTGATATTGTTGCTGTGTTGGTGTTAATTTTTTCTTTTTCTTACTAGCCACTTTTTTCACCTTCTTAACGTAATAAGTATGGTTCTAATTTTTTCATAATTGTTTTAAGCCTATTAGCTTCTCTCACATACATATCCTTAGCTTCTACATTTTCAGTTTCTAAAGAGAATGTAATTATATCCGCTTGACTTTTTTCCAAACTTGCATAAAGCATTTCCTTAACACTGGCTTCTGGAAGTTCTATACTATCATCAAAAACATCCACATATAGTTCACCATTACAATCTACCTGACCAACAAAAACATTATCTAAAGACACTCCCAAGTTTTCCAACTTTTCATTGAGCCAGGTTTGATTTAACCTTAAATTACTTAAGGACTCATTTATAACATTTCCATCTAATATTACCGTTTGTGGTGCTGTTTCTGGAGAAACCTTAATTCCTAAATCATGTGGAGTAATTGGCTTTTTATCTGATTTTAGAACAACATTCATATCTCCTGTAGACTCCATTACAGCAAATTCTACATCTGCTAAATTAAATGCATCCTTTGAACGCAGTTCTCTTAAAAGATCCTCTCCTGTAAGTCCAAGCTTTGTTAAATTTTCCTCCATAACTTTCCCATCTTTAACTAAAACTTTTTCCTTTCCATTAACTAAGTTATATATAAATCTTACTTTCACGGACATGTAATCTAATATGATAGGCAATAAAATCCAAACTGCTAGGGTAATAATTCCAAATACCCAATTTGAAATAGCATTTACTGAAACTAATGAAATTAAAATAGCAATTACAGCGTAATTAATAATCCTAAATGGAGTAATTCTAACTGAATAGTTTTTGGTCAATATTCTTACTAAAATTAAAGTCAAAAAAAATAACCCTATAGACCTTAACAATACCAATATCCATGTACTCATACGTTATTTCCTCCAAATTAATTACTTTTATATTGAGGTTCTTCAAGTTCTATAGCTTTTTCTCTTTTTTTCAAACTTTTGATGACTTCATCAATATCTTTTACTGCATTTCTATATACAACCTTAAGTTCTTTATTCTGTGCTTGAAGTGAATAAATCCTTAAAGTGCTCTCAACTCCCTTTAAGCTGCTTATAGTCTGTTTTAATTTTGAAGCAACCGTCAATATCTTCAACCTCCTCTTATGTAATTAAAATTTATTTATGTTGTTATTTTTACAAGTATTTTTATTTTTATTCTAAAAACTTAATTTTGCACTTCAATTATTAGATACAAAAAATAAAGTATGCCAGAGGTTCTATTCCTCTGGCATACTTTATTGATTAAAACTATTCGCAAACTTTTCCTGGATTTAATATATTTTTAGGGTCAAAGGCTAATTTAATATTTTTCATAAGTTCTATATAGTCATCTCCATATTGTTCAAACATATAGCTCTTCTTAGCAAAACCTATTCCATGCTCTCCAGATACTAACCCGTGTAATTCTCGAGATTTTTTATACATGCATTCAAATACATCACTTAATTTCTTTTCCCACTCTGCTTTAGCTAAATCATCTCTCAATACATATACGTGTAAATTTCCATCTCCTGCATGTCCAAAACTTCTTATTCTTACATCGAATTTCTTTTGAAGCTCATCTGTATATTTTACAAACTCTGCCACCTTGTTTCTTGGTACTACTACATCACATTCATCCATTTCTGTAGTGGTTGCCTTTACTGCTTCAAGGAAGGCTCCTCTAGCTGACCATACAGCCTCTTTTCTTTCATCTGTATCTGAAATATATACATCTAATGCTCCTTCTTCTAAGCATATATTAGCTACTTTTTCATAATCCTTTTCTATATCGGCAGTACTATTTCCATCAAAAGTTAAAAGTAAATATGCATCTGATGAATTATCTGGGAATTTCTTTCCTAAGAATTCTTCTGCTGCAAGTATAACTTCCCTTTGCATAAATTCTATAGCTGTTGGTATAGATTTAGATTTTATAATCTTTGGCACTGTATTTATTGCTGTTTCCAAATTAGGGAATGGTATAAGCAAGCTTATAGCCTTTTTAGGTAATGGAAGCAATCTAAGTACGGCCTTTGTTACAATACCTAAAGTTCCTTCTGAACCACAAATTAAATCTTTTATGCTGTAGCCTGAACTGTTTTTAACTATCTTTCCACCTACTTCTATTACTTTTCCTGTTGGAAGAACTACTTCTAGTCCTCTTATATAATCTCTTGTAACTCCATATTTAACTGCTCTCATTCCACCAGCATTTGTATTTATGTTTCCACCTATAGTTGCTGATTTTTCACCTGGATCTGGTGGGTAGAATAAATCATGCTCTTCTACATATTTGCCTATTTCCATTAAAAGTACTCCTGGCTCCAATGTAAGAGTTAAATTTTCTTCATCAATTTCAAGTATGTTATTCATATTTGTTAAGTTTATCATTATACCGCCGTGAATTGGAACAGATGCTCCAACTAGACCAGTACCTGATCCTCTAGCTACTACAGGAATATTATTTTCATAAGCATAAGTCATTACCTTAGAAACTTCCTCTGTACTTAAAACTTCTACCATAGCTTCTGGCATTTTACTTATTCCACCTAATTCATCATGGCTGAAATCTTCATTTATATTTTCCCCTGTGTAAACTCTGTCTTCACCTAAAATATCTATTAAAAAATCAATGTCCTTTTTATCTAATTTTTTATATTCTTTATTACATAGACATTCCATCCTAATTACCTCCAAATTCGTTTTAATTTTTAATAATTGCTCAAGTCTAACTTTATTAAGATACTACACTGTTAAAGGTTTTCCTTCTTTTACATTATTTATAAGTTTTGGTACTACTTCATAAATATCTCCTACTATTCCATAGTGAGCTACATTAAATATGGAAGCTTTAGGATCCTTATTTATGGCAATTATACAATCAGAATTATTCATTCCTGCTGCAAACTGTACTGCTCCTGATATTCCTAAAGTGATTATAAGCTTTGGTTTAACAGTTCTTCCACTTAATCCTATTTGTTTTTTTGCATCTGCCCAACCTGCTTCAATAAGTGGTCTTGTAGTTGCTATTTGTGCTCCAATCAAAGTAGCAAACTCTTTTACCATTTCCATATCCTTTTCTGCCTTTAAGCCTCTTCCTACCGCTACTATTACATCTGCATCAGATATACTTTCTTCTACTTCCTTCTTTGTAACCTTTAATACATTTATATTAGAAGCTAATTCTTCTTTCTTTATACTACAAGTTACTATTTCTCCAGACTTTTCTTGACTTCTCTCTGGTGCATCCATAACCTTATATCTTACTGTAGCAAGCTGTGGTCTGTGGTTTGGATTTATTATTTGAGCCATTATATTTCCACCAAAAGCTGGTCTTATTTGCACTAAATCAGTATTGTCCTTCATATCAAGTATTGTACAATCTGCTGTAAGTCCTGTTCTAAATCTAGCTGCTACCCTTGGTGCTAATGATCTTCCTACTGTAGTTGCACCTACAAGTAAAGTTGAAGGCTTAACATTGTCTATAAAGTTCTCCATAGCTTTAGTGTAAGGTTCTATTCTAAAATCCTTTAATTCTTCATCATCATATACAAAAACCTTGTCTACTCCGTAATGTAGTATTTCTTCTGCCTTTTTTTCTATATCATGTCCTACAAACACTGCATAAACAGGATGATTTATTTTTGCTGCTAATTCCTTAGCTTTTCCAATAAGTTCATAAGTTACTGGATGAATGTCACCTTCTACATGATCTACATATACAGCTACACCCTTCCAAAGGCTTTTATCTATAGCTTCTACTTCTTCCTCTACAAATTCCATAACCCCTGCAGGTCCTTTTTTAACACAAAGCTTGCACATTTTACAGCCTGCATTTATTTCTATTTTTCCTTCTTTTTCTTCTAGAGCTCCAAAGGGACATATTTTTACTAATTCTTCTATAGCTGAAGGAGTTAATTTCTCCTGATTTACTACTAATTTACCCATAACTCGTTCCTCCTTAAATTTACCTTAAAAACATTTTTAACTAACTTTAACCATTATATATTTGATAATTTAAATCTTATAGAAACTTCATCTTTTTCAGCTTATCTTCAAGCTTAGCTGCTAATTCTTCTCCTGTTCCCTTCCACATTTCTTTATCTGTATTTACTGCTGGTGGGAATATTCTTTCAACTTGTGTTGGTGAACCATTTAATCCATATTTATTTTCATTTTTATCTTCAAAATCTTTCAAACTTAACATTTTAACTTCTCTGTCTTTAGTTTCTAGCTTCTTTTTGTAAGATGGAAGTCTTGGCTGGAATATATCCTTCTCTACAGTCAATAAGCATGGATACTTAACTTCTGCTACTTCTATTGTATTTGGCATATCCATTTCCACTACCATTGACTTTTCCTTAAGCTCTTCTATTTTTCTCACGTTTGCTATATGTGGTATTCCCAAATACTCTGCCATTTCTGGTCCTACTTGAGCAGTATCACCATCTGTAGTTTGTTTTCCACATAGTATTAAATCTACTTTTCCCATACTTTTAATTCCTTGAGATATAGTATAAGAAGTTGCTAAAACATCTGCTCCAGCAAATTTTCTATCTGAAAGAAGAACTCCTTCATCTGCCCCCATCATATAAGCTTCCTTTATAACTTCTGCTGCTTGTGGTGGTCCCATGCTTATAACCTTCACAGTACCTCCTACCTTTGCCTTCATTCTAAGTGCTGTTTCTAATGCATATAAATCATATGGATTCATCTTTGAATCAACACCATCCCTTTTTAAAACTCCTGTTACTGGATCTACTTCTACTTTTGAAGTACCTGGTACTTGTTTTATACATACTAATATTTCCATGTGAAATACCTCCATAAAATTTTATTATTTACTATATTAAAATTCAAAGTTAACATTCTATCTAACTATAACTGATACCCCATCTGGTATAACTGTTACTTTTGCATCCTTACCCTTTAGTTCATAAGCCCTCTTTAATGCTTCCTCAAAGGTATAAGCATGTTCCATATGCATGTTTTTTATCATCTGTGGATCACACATGTCAGTAACCAATATAACTGTAAATTTATCAAGCATTCTTGCTAATATTTGAAATTCCCACTGATCTGGAGCAGTTTTATTTCTTGGTACTTTTTCTATTCTATCTAAAAGCTCTCTAGGACTTTTAGCATTAGCTAAATTGTCATAGAAGGATTGTCCGCCATGTCCATCATTGCAGGCAGAAACCATTATTATTACTCCGCCTTCTTTGCAAGTGGCTTCTGCTGCTGTCATTCCTTTTACTGATTGATATATATTTTGATCTAGTGGATAACCACCATTAGTTGATATTGCTATATCAGCTTCTATTTTATCTACCTTTGAAAGCTCCAGCACAAATTTACATCCTTCTTCATGAGCAAATTGACTGTGACCTGCAAAAGCATTAATTACTTTCTTTTCACTATCTATAACTACATTTAATATAAAAGCAAGTTTTGCCTTTTCTGCTGCATAAAGCATATCTTTGTGTATAGGATTGCCCTTAAGTATACCTGTTCTTGCAAAGTCACTTGCTATAAACTCAGAACAGTGATTTGCCATAACAGTTTGGGCAGATGCAATCCCTGGAAGTATACTTTTTCTTCCACCTGAAAATCCTGCAAAGAAATGTGCTTCTATAAAACCTTCTGCTATTAAAAGTTCTGTTTCCATAGCTAATTTGTTTAATATAAGCTCTCCTCCTGAAGGTAAAGTTCCAACTTTAACCAAAGTACTTTCATCTGTGGAATGATGTATTACTATTTGTTCATTTTTAACTATTTCTTCCCCAAATTTATTTATTAACTCTTCATGAGTAGTAGGCCTGTGAAATCCTGTAGCAATAAGTATTTTTATATCTATTTCAGGATTTACTTTTCTAATTCTCCTTAAAAGTATAGGCATTGTAATCTTGCTTGGCACAGGTCTTGTATGGTCACTAGTTATAATAACCATATTTTTTTTACCCTTTACTAAATCCTCTAAGCTTTCACTTCCAATAGGATTATTTAAAGCTTTTTCAACTATTTCTTCTTGAGATAAATCTGTCTTGTATTCTCCTGCCTTTGACTCCAAAATCCCAGCTAAATTCTTATCTTCTATGGCGATTTCTAGCATTTTTTTGTGATAAGGAATTTTAATTTTTGACATTACATTATACCCCCCAATAATAAATATAAAATATATTCTTTATAATTATAAATTGAATGCTGCGCCTCCAAAGTAAGCTATAACTCCCAAAACGATTACATATACTATACAAAATTTCAACGTAGCATTTAAAATCTTACCTTCTGCACCTGCAAGTCCTGTAGCTGCCGTAGCCACTGCTATACTTTGTGGCGAAATCATCTTACCTGCTGTAGCACCACCTGTATTAGCTGCTGCTAGCCAATATGGATTTAAACCTAAGGATTTAGCAGCTTCTACTTGAAGTTGTCCGAATAAAATATTAGCTGAAGTATCACTTCCTGTTACAAAAGTTCCAAGTGCTCCTATAATAGGTGCTATTACTGGATAAGCACGTCCAGTTACTGCAACTAAAACAACTGCTATAGATTTAATCATTCCACTATAACTCATCACTTTGGCAAGAGCTACGATGGCTATTATGGTAATAGCTGATTTTGTCATTTGTTTAATTGTTTTACCTAAAACATTTAGTATTTCACCAATCTTAGCTCCTTGCATTAATCCTCCTACAATTCCTGCTATTATAATTAATGAACCAGGATTATTAATCCAAGTAAACGTATACGAATGATAAATCTTAACAGTAGTACTTATTTTTGATAAACCTTTACTTATTCCTGGGAATAAAGAACTGGTAAATATTATAGCTACAAATACTAATATAAAAGGCACCCATGCCATAACTCCTTTGCTAAAGGATATTTTTTCAGCATCTTTGAAAGCCTTATCCTTATGAAATACTTTAGCATACCCTATAGTTACTGCTAAGCAAATTATAGAGCCAAGTATTGCTGGAAGTTCAGCTCCCATGTATTTAGCTGTCAATACTTCTGGTATGGCAAAAGCTAGTCCTGAAACTATTGATATTCCTAAAACGCCTTTAATTGCCTTAACACTTTTACCTGTTATCATTACTAATATTACTGGTACTATAACAATCAGCACTGCTAATTGTAACCCAACTGCATAACTTAAAATATTAGGATCTAAATTTGTAAGCTTAGCAAGTGTGGACACCGGAAGTCCTATAGCTCCAAAAGCTGTTGGTGTTGTATTTGCTATTAAACATATAATTGCAGCAAATACTGGATCAAATCCAAGAGCAGCCATTATGCTGGCAGGAATTGCAACTGCTGTTCCAAAGCCTGCAATAGCTTCCAAAAATCCTCCAAATCCCCAAGCAAGTATAAGAACTAAAATTCTCTTGTCTGTGGTAATACTTGTCATCATATTTTTAATTAGATCCATACTCTTTGTATAAATAGATAAATTGTAAATAAATACTGCTGCAATTATGACTATAATTATAGGCCATATTGCACTTGCTGCACCTTCTAGTCCTGCTCTCAATGCATCAACTACAGGCATTTTCCATACTGCAATTGCTAAAACTAATGTTACGATTAATGTTACTGGTGTTGCCTTATGACCTGGTGTTTTTAACACTCCCAGCGAAATCATAAGCCAAACTATTGGTATTAATGCAATAAAAAATAGTACATACATATTCATTTTTTATCCTCCTGTTAATGAATTGGTAGTATGGTAACATGGTACTATGGTAGTACCAGTTGATAACTAGATTCTAGCATAATATTCTCAATATTTCTACAATAGTTATTTCATTAACATCAGCTATTCAATTCTTCAAGCTCATGTAAACGTTATTATTGCAACCTTCACATTAAAACATTTACATAAAAAATATTTAAATATTTTTTCAAATATTGCTCAATAGCTTCAAAGAGGTTATTTATTTAACATTAATGTTTGGATGAATTACCATTTCCTATTTTATGTATTTTGCTGTTATATTTAAATTGGTAGTATGGTATGACCAGTTGTTGTTTTAATATTACCACACTATTTTAGTAATTTCTACAATTGTTATCTAATTAACATTGAATCCAAACTTTATATTTCTACTGTTACACATTGATTTAATAGCCTTTATGCTTAATATTTTAAAAAGAATAATTTTTTGAATTTTCCTTCAAAATGTAATTTATCAGAATTTTAGTTATTTAAATAACAATCTAATTTGTAAATCTTTTATATTATATAAAATTTATTAAACTTATATAAATAAAAAAACTATTGCATTAAGTAATTTATATACAATAGGTTGTTTGGTAAATTAGAAACCAATCCAATGTATGTATTATTTTCCCTTAATGCAACAGTTTCTTTTATTTCTTTATCAACATTTGTTATCAACAGTTTTCAGAATTACTTGCCGAATCCAAGTAATATTCATTAGTAAAATCTAAATGTCTCTTCATAGCCTCTGATGCTTTTTTAGGATTACGAGATTTAAGACCTTTATATATGTCATCATGTTGTTTAGCTAATTCATCTTTATTCTCTTCTTCCACCAATATTCTTCTTCTTGCATCCTTAATAAATTCATCCATTAAAGATGAAATTGCATTTAAAATATTAATTATTAAATAATTTCTAGAAGCCTTTGCAATTCCATAATGAAATGCCTTATCAGCTTTTACCTTGTCATCTTCATCAGCAGAACTTTTAATGGTATCGAGTAACATCTTCATATGCTCCAATTCTTCATCTGTAATTCTTTGAGAAGCTAAAGCAGTAGTCTCTACTTCAATAATTTTTCTAATTTCCATAATTTCAAGAGAACTACTTTTTTGAAGCATAAACATCATAGATAGAGGTTCAAATAAGCTATTTTCAAAGCTTTCCCTAATATAATTTCCTTCACCTTGTCTACATTCAACTAACCCTATAATTTGAAGGGCTCTTAAAGCTTCCCTTATAGATGTTCTGCTAACTTCAAGATGTTCTACCAACTCCCTTTCTGAAGGTAATTTATCTCCTTTTTTCAACGTGCCATCTATGATCATATTTTTAATTTGTTCTATAACCTGTTCATAAACCTTTGTGTTTTTTATTGGGCTGAACATGAAATCAAACCTCCCTTTTTTATTAAACTGCATTAGAAAAAATCTCTAACTCTCTAATATTTCATCTCTTTTCATTACAATGTTCCAATTCACATAAATTTCAAATAAACTTACTACATCCTGTTCATTATACAAAAGTATTTTATCTCTTTTCTCCTGGGGCATTCTCTGTGCATAGCTACTATCTTTTACAATTTTACTAAAAGTTTTAGCTAAGTTAGAGCCACTTATAACCTCACTTTCGCGAATTATACCAAATTCTTTTTCCAATGCCTTAAGTCCAATACAAACTTTTTTTTCTCTTTCATATTCTTTTTGAAGATCTATATGTTTAAAATGTGCTTCTATATCAAAGTCTATATTATACTTTTCAAAAAGATAATTAATTACTGTAAAATCATTATTACCTGAAAAAGTTACTAAATACTTCTTACCATATTTTGAACTCATAATCTGAAAATAATTCTTAGCAAGAGTTAATATATGTCTTGCATCTTTTCCACTTTCTATCATATATTGTGTAACATTAAGCTTATTTTTTACATCATCAAAATAACAGCATCCAAAAACTCCTATGCAAATAGGTTTTTTATATATATAATGTTCCAAATCAAAGAACAAAGCATCCTTAAATAAATAATTCTTTCCACTTATGCTCAGCGTATTTTCTTCTAACAATTTTTCAACTTCTAAAACATTATGCCTTTCTATCACTTTACCACTCTTTTCTAATTAATTATGTAAAACATCCGTTTTAATATTATATCATTTTTTAGCAATCAAGTGAAATTTAATTCATACATATAACATAAATGTAAATTTCTAACATAAAAAATAACAAGAAAGTCGTTAATATGCTTTGCATCATACTGCCCTGAGCAAAACATATTAGCATCTTTAACTTGTTATCTTACTTCATAAGTCCTAATTAAAATTATTAATATAATCTGGTTTTAGATTATATATTGTATCCTTTCTTTCAACTATTATCTGTATTTTTTTTCTAACTTCTTCATCCTCTATAACCTTTTGAAGGAGTTCTTTAGTTGGATTTACGCAAACGGGATGTCTTACCAATTTAAACATTGAAAAATCTCCAGAGGTATCCCCATAAGCATAACTGTTGCATAAATCTATATTGTACTTTTTTACTAAATCATAAATGGCATTTTCTTTGCTTTCGCTATCCCACATTGGAATTACTTCTCCAGTATACATTTCATCACCATCTATTACATACCTTGCTCCTTTATAGTCATCAAAACCATATTTTATAGACATTTCTTTTACCAGCTCTATGGGACTTCCTGAAACAGTTATCACCTTGTGTCCTTTTTCTTTGTGCCACTTAATTTTATCCCTTGTAAAAGTATAAACCCTATCTCCTTTTTGTGACACTACATTTTTAGCTATGAATTCTATTTGAGATTTATGAAGGCCTTTTATAGCCTCAATATATATTCCTGCCATTTTCAAAAGATAGTTATCATAATTTCCCTGTCTTTTATCCCATTTTTCATACTCCGGTTTTACGTCCTTATACCATCTATCAGTTGGAATTATTTCATATTTCACAAGTTTTTTAAAAACTTCTGTAATCAATCCTTCTCTATATAAAGTACCATCAATATCAAAAAAAGCTGCTATATTCATACTATCCCTCCTTGTTTAAATTATATGTTCATTGATTAAGTAGATAATATACATAATAAATTACTGTAGATATACTCATTAACTTTAACTAATATTTATAAGTTCTGCAATTTGAATCAAGTATATTAATGTTAAAATTATATTTTATGTTATTATATTACTTATGTGATTAAAAAGCTACTAAATTTACAATTTAAAAATAATACGACACAAGGATGCAGTAGAAGTTTGGATTTATTTATAAAGTTAACACACCCTTAACTTTATATAATATCCTCTTAACTTAATAAATATATAATTATGTTATGCCGTGGAAAATTAAGTTAAGAGGTGAAAGATTTATGAAAAAGAAACATTTATCAATGTTAATAGCTGCACTTATCATTACTGCAGCAACAACAGCAGCTCCAATATATTCAGTACAAGCATCCTATGATGGTACAACTATTAATACTAGCCTAAATTCTACTGTAAAGCCTGATCATGTTACTTTAACATGGACAAAAGATTCTAAAACTACACAAACCATTACCTGGAGAACTAGTACAAATGTAACTAAAGGATTAGTTCAATACAAAAATTTAACTACTGGTGAGACAAAAACTTTTGATGCTACTAAGGAAGATTTTTCAACATCAAACACTGATATAAACACTGGATATATGAATCTATTTTCAGCTACTCTAACTAATCTTACTCCAAATACTAAATATAGTTACAAAGTAGGAGATGGACAAAATTGGAGTGAAGAAAGCACCTTTAAAACAGAAGCAGACAAAGAAAATGATGTCAAGTTTATTGTTTTTGGAGATTCTCAAAGCGGAAATGCAGATGTTCCAAATTATGCTCCATGGAATAAAACTGTTCAAAATGCTTATTCTAAAAATAAAGATGCTGACTTTATAATAAATATGGGCGACTTAGTTGAAAAAGGACAAGACTATAGGCATTGGAATAACTGGTTTGACGCTGCTAGAGGTGTTATTGATACCATACCAGAAATGCCAACTCAAGGTAACCACGAAACCTACAATGCTGTTGGCTGGGATTCAACTAAGCCTAAATATTTTGTAAATCAATTCAAGGTTCCTATGAATGGACCAGAAGGTTTTAAGGGTCAAGTGTATTCCTATGATTATGGAAATGTTCATTTCGTAATGTTAGACAGCCAGGAAGAAGAAGAAGCTCCAAATAATGATGAATTTTTGAAACAACAAGCAGCTTGGCTTGATTCAGATTTATCTGCAAATAAACAACCTTGGACAATAGTTTCCTTCCACAAAACTCCGTACTACAATAAAGCTTCAAGAGCTAATGTAAGCTTAAAAAATATAATATCACCTATAATAGAAAAACATCATGTAGATGTAGTTCTTAATGGACATGATCATGGGGTATCTAGAACCTTTCCTATAAATAATGGAAAATACTATACAGATTATTCTAAAGGAACAGTATATTATGTAACTGGCAGAAGTGGTGCTAAATATTATGGAGACTTATCTTCTAAAGTTTGGGATGCGTTTTTCTTTGATCCTCAAGATATGCCTTCCTATGAAGTAGCAGATGTTAAAGGAAATGTGCTTACAATAAACGCATATAAACAGGATGGAACTTTAGTAGATTCCTTCACAATAGATAAAGACCATCCACAAAACAGTACAAAAGTAGTTCTTCCAACTGCATATAATGTTGATATGAATAATAAAGAATTAGCAGCTATCGGAGCTGATCCAAGATTAGTCATATATGGAACACCAATTGCCTTTGGAAGTAATCAAACTGAAATAGTAAATGGTAAAGCTTATGTTAATCCACTCTATATAGCTATGTATTTAGGTGGAACTTATGATTCTTCATCATTGAAATTAACTATAGATAAGCAAACCTACAGCTTCAATGCAAAAGATCTTTCTTCTAAGAAAAATGTTAGCTTAGATGTTTTAACTAAAGCAGGCTTCAACTGCAGTTATAATACTCAATTCAATATGGTTATGATAGATAAGTAAGAGGACAATTGACGAAGGACAGAGGACAGTGAAGGTTGATTTTTTGCTAACGCAAAAAAATCTTTAAATTTATATAAGTCAGCAATGTTTCGCTCCAGCGAAACGAGCCTTCAAAAATTTAATTAAAGATTTTTCGTAGCAAAGCGGAGAAAAATCCTCCTTCACTGTCCTCTGTCAATTGTCCTCTGTCCTCTTAAAAATATTACTTTAATATTTCCCATACATTTCTTCTAAAAGCTTTAAATGAAGCTCCTCATCTATTATAATTCTGTTAATCAATTTCTTTATAAATTCATCCTTAATCAAAATAATATGACGCTTATATTGATTAATGGCCTTTTTTTCTGATCTAATGGCTTCTGCAAGCATAGCTTTTATGATAGTAGTAAAATTGACATATTTAGCAGTCCAAAGCTTACTAAATGGACATGTAGAATTAGCATACACTGGTTTCACACCTAATAACTTAATTGTATCCCCTAAAAGCTCTAGATGCTTCATCTCTGCCATAGCTATTCCACCTATAAGTTCTGCAAAGTCATCATACTTTCCTTCGCTAGCTATATGTTGGAAGATATAAAGATTTATAGCTGTAAGTTCACTAACCATACCTGCATAATCTTCAAGCAGTAGGTTAGCATAAAAAATATTTTTACCTTCCACCTTTGGTTCTGGATAAGGTCTATCAGCAATATACTTGGTATGTTTTGATATATCTCCTGGCATACATTCTCCCATAATAATAATGATTTACTATATTTATATGAATGCTTTTAATTATATATATCAGAAAATTCTAAGTTCACTTTTTCAATATAACTTTTCTTCATTGTATCTTCATAGGAACTGTAATTAAATTCTCCACCATCTACTAATTTACATGGAATATGTATGATAAATTCACTTCCATAACCTTCCCTACTATTTACTGATATAGTTCCTCCATGCAGTTCTACTAAAGCCTTTACTAGCGAAAGCCCTATTCCACTTCCTTCATTTTCCCTTGTAAGAGATTTATCAACTTGTACAAAACGTTCAAATATTGACTCTAGCTTTTCTTTAGGAATACCTTTTCCTGTATCTTTTACTCTTATACCAACACTTTCAGTACCATTTTCTACATTAACAAAAATACTGCCTCCACGAAGTGTAAATTTTACTGCATTAGACAATAAATTCAGTATAATTCTTTCCATCTTTTCTGGGTCACACGCAATAATTTTTTCTTCTATATCTGTATCAAATACCACAGATAGACCTTTATTCTCTATATAATCTGCTACTGAAAGGGTTATATCTTCTATAAGACTTACTATATCGCAATTAATTTCATTTATTACAAGATATCCTGAGTCTATTTTTGTAATATCAATTAAATTATTGACCAACCTTAAGAGGCGGTAACAATTTTGTTCCATGATATTTATATACCTATATTTATCTGCAAAGTTATCATTAAAGTTACAATCTTTTAGTTTAAGCTTATGCACTTGTATGGCAGAAAATATAACATTAATTGGTGTTCTTAATTCATGAGAAATGTTGGCAAAAAAATCTGTTTTAATTCTATCATATTCCTTAATCTCGAGTGATCTCATTCTTTCTTTTTCAATACTTTTTTGTAATTCTTCCATATGCTTTTTTTCAGTTATATCCATAGCTACTCTAATTATTATATTACGCCCATCGCTTAAGCTACCAATACAAGCTGAATAAAAGTTCCAAATTCGTACATATCCACTTTTTGTTTTTACAGAATACTCACCATCATTTCGTCCTTCTTCAAAACTATATAATATATTTGCACCACACTGTGAATCTTCTTTAAATATATCCGATACTTCTGACCACTCAGCAGTTATTGGAATATCCTTAATTGTATATCCTGTAATACTTTCCCAGGTCTTATTGATATTCATTATCTCTCCATCTTCAGCATATATCATTACAGGTACCGGAGCTTCTTCTATAGAATAACGAAATTGCATTTCACTTTCTCTCAAAGCTTCTTCAGTTTTAGTACGTTCAGTAATTTCTTCCTCAAGCATAACATTAAATTCTTTTAATTCATCGGTTATTTCTTCTAATTGCTGATTATTCTTCCTAACTTGTTCTTTTAAATTATTATTATCTTTCATCAACTTTTCATTAAGCTTACTAATTTGATTATAGCTCTTTTCACTATATTTCCACGCTTGCTTATTCATAAAATATAGTTTTAATTGAGTTTTTACTCTAACTATAACTTCATTATAATTAATGGGCATATTTATATAATCATCAGCTCCAGCATTAAACAAATCATCTATATCAACTTTTTCATTTTTATTATTAATAAAAATAATGGGAATATTCTTAAGCTTATCATGATCTTTGAAAGTTTCACAAACCCTGCATCCATCTGCACTACTCTTAAGCAAAATTATATCTGGAGGGTTTTCCATAACAGATTTCATACCTAATTCATAACTTAAAACATTTCTTACATTATGCCATTTTTGCCTAAGTATCATAGCTAACATTTTAATGTTATAATAAGAATCATCAACAATAAGCACACTAGCATTATTTAAAAAATCTTCTATATCATCCATGACTTATTTCCCCATTTCAAAAATATTTTAGTCAAAATTTCATGAATACTCTAACTTAATATAGTAAAATTAATCTCTTAAATTATACAAACACTTTTATTTATATGCAACTTTTAAAATTTATGCATTTGTCTTTAGTCTAAAAGCCAGCATAGTAGATGTTTGATTTATATGTCCTATAAATTCTTCACCATAACAGGAAAAACCAATAGTAGGAATATCTCTAAATAATTCTCCATATTGTTCTTCAAGATTTTTTCTTTCTAGTTCAAGTGTACGTTCTATACAGTTAAAATTTATAATTCCATCAATTTTTCCAAATTCCTGAATCCTATCTTCAATAGCCCTTTTAGTATCTTCTATGATGTTAGTAGCTTGAAGTAATCTGACTTCCATGCCTTTCAATATACTGCAATAAAACAACATGCTTGTACCTTTTACTTGTTGTGGACTTCTTACAAACATGTCATTTTTCCCTATTAATAGACCTACAGGATTAGTCATAAAATATTTTTCTGCGTCCTCAATTGAACTGACTCCCAGAGCATCTGCATATGTTAAAATTGCAGGTTTATCATTAAATTCTATAACTTCTCTATTTTCTTCATTTACTTTACTAGCAACTAATTTAGTATCCAGACATTTAAAACTTTGTGTTTTAATAATACTAAACTCTGCATCATCATTTATTTTCAACATTACAAGTACTGCTGAATCATTATATGCTTTTCCATTTGCACAAACATGAGTTTTTACAAATCTACAGTCATCTCCTGCAGATCCTCCTATAAAAAAGACATTGGTCCTATTACCAATCAAATCCATAATTCTTTCTTCTTTTTTGCTTACACCATCTATTAAGATTATTCCTACATATTTTTTCGAATTCATTGTATATAAACTTTCATTAAAATATCTTTCAAAAGAAGTAAATGCTCTTTCAACATTTAAACCTTCTTTCATTTTTTCAATTACTTGAATCTTTGCATCAGAGATAATATTTGAATTAAAAGCCATTGCTACAACTGAATCTTTTAATAACTTCCCACTAACTATTTCCCCCGAAGTTGAACATCCAACTACTATGCAATCTTTAAAAGTTTCTTGCATTAAACTACTTAAAAGTTGTTGATCAAAATTGGAAGAAGCAAAATATATTATAAGCTTAATACCAGATAAATCTAATTGATTTTTGATATCATCTACAACTTCATTCTCTAGACACTTCTTTGAAAAAGCAGATTTTATATTTACATCATCATATGTTGATTTTTTTACATTCAATTGTTCTGCAATTTTAAAAAGCTTTTCCATTATAACTGGATTATCTTCAGAGTCAACATGAAATTTATCAGGATTAATACCTTTTAGTATAAATTTTGCTTTAGTCATTTCAATAATAGCTGGATTTCCTTTGGATCTTTGTTTAATAATATCATTAATAATTTCTCTTATCTTCCCAGCCAAGAATTTCTCACTCCTTCATATTTACATTAAATTTAGAAGACAATTTATTCTATATATATCTTTTCTTAAACTAATAAATCTTTCTATAAATTACATAGAATTTTTAATATTTAGTTGTACTTATTTACAAAAGTCGTTTACAAATCCAATTTTATACTAAAATATAAAATTATTATAGCATATATTTTTTATTATTTATTTAATTTTCATTATATTTCTTTATTTATTTTATAATTTTTAATACAAAATAAGTTTTAAATGTAATTTCATGTTAACAAGTAACAAAACTTATTACTTAAAAGGATATTTTTATCAAAGAAATAGCTCTTAAACTAAAAGTACAGATATATTTGAATATTCTTTATCCAAATATATCTGCACTTTTTTCCTAAGCCTTTACTTTTTAACTTGATATACATAACTTTTCATTTTATACATTTTAATAATGCTATCCTTAAAATCAAAATATAAAACTGTATAAATAAAACTATCTCCCTTTTTATTAATCATAATTCTGTTGTTATTATTTTTACCTTCCATCTGTTCTACTGGAAGCATTACATTATTTTTTATTTCTCTACCATCAAAATCTCCTATAAAAGAAGTAGATTGAATTTTAGATACAGTTTTATTATCCTTTTCATATGCAGCATTATTTATGCTATACCCTATGATATTGTTATTATAATTAGCAGCAACATCTACAAAGAGACTAATTTGGTTGTTTCCATTTTTACCCATATAATCACTTGTTATTTCTGTAACCTTATCCTTTGCCATATCATATTTTATAATGCTTCTTTTTCCCTTTTTATAATATAAACTATTCAAATAAAGATCATTTCCATCTTCTGATATATCAAATATTTGTCCTGCAACATTAGTGTGTTTTCTAATGATGCTTTTTTCTCCTTCTACCTTACATTCATACATAACATTATAATAAATTGAAGTTACATAAAATATATCTTCACTTTTGTTATATGCCAATGAATATAAGCTTTGTATATTACCTAAATTAGGAAAATACCCTACAGCAAAAGACCCTTCAGTTACTTTTCCTGTTTTCGTATTAATTACTCTTATACTGCAGTTAGTATCACTTGTTTGTGCCATTATATATATACATTTATCACTTCCAAGTACGAATCCACAATATATTCTTTTTAATAGCTCTTTTTCATCTTTAATTTTCAAGTTTTCTTTTTGTTCTTTTATTATTGATGATAAATCATATATTGATTTTTCAGCATTTTCTATTGCATTATACATACAAACTTTGTTATCCTTTATATAGAGAAAATTACCATACATATCTTTACTTCCTACTTCTCCACATACAGCATCTTTTATAGTGTTAACCTTAGAGGCCTTAGAAGTTTTTATATTGACACTATAAACATTGATATCTCTCATATTAATATTTTCTAAGTTTATTTCATTGTTATTTTTATAACCTCCCTCTGTAACTATAATATTTTCATCATCTTTCCAGCATATTGGTTCATATATCATGTCGCCTAGATCTAACTCTTTTATCTTTACTAACCTAGAAGTATTTTTCTCCTCATTTTTCATCTCTTGTTTAACATCACTAGAAATCTTAATTTCTTTTTGTTCACAAGCACTAAAGGTTAATGGCATTGAAAGTACTAAAGCTAAAAATAATGATATTTGTTTCATATTTTTTCTTATCATATTTGCTCCCTCCTTCAAAATTGGACATTTGTTCTATAGCTATACTCTACTGATTCTATTCTTAAAGCAAGCGTAAAGAACAACTTCCTTTCTTGTATTTGTTTATTTTATTTATATACATGATATCACTTAGTGTTTTCTAAATTTGTTTAAGTTGTTTCCAAACTGTTTCCACCAGATAAAAAGAGGGAATTTTTATTATTACTTTTACTATATTGCCATTTTGTATATGTATTTCTCCATTATGTTCTTTAACTATTTCACTGCATATATATAAACCAAGACCACTGCTCCCACCTTCAATGGAATTAATACCCTTTACAAAAGGTTCAAAAATAGAACTATAAATTTTCTCAGGTATTGGATTACCTTTATTTAAAATTTCTACTTTGTAATGATCATTATCTTTAAAAGCATTAACATTGATGTTTTCTCCTGAAAAAGAATATTTAATTGCATTATCTAATAAATTTATTATAAGCTGTCTTATTTTATTTTCCTGACCAAATATAAAACCTTGTTCCAAACTGGTTAATATATGAATTGAATACTTCTCAGCTTTACTTGCCATATCAATACACACATCATTTAAGAGAGTTTTCATTTCAATACTTTTCTTATGCTCTTCTCCAAAATCTATTCCTTTTGAAGCATTTATCAAATTAATTACAAGCTTATGGAGCCTTTCACTTTCCAAATAAATTCTCTGTATTTTCCAAATAAATTCTCTGTATTGCTCTAGTTTTAAATTCTTCATCCTTCACATTTTTATCAGAAAGTATTTGAGCATAACCAGAAATAGCTGTTAGTGGAGTTTTTAATTCATGGGTTACATTGTTAAAAAACTCTCTTCTCCCCTTTTCTAGCTTTAAAACCTTGTCTTTTTCCATACTTATAGTTTCTATTTGATTTCTTATTTTTTCTTTCATGTTAATAAATTCTTTTAGTAAAATGCCTATCTCATCATTATTCTTAATATTTAAATTTATTTCGTAATCTCCTTCTTCAATTTTCTTTATTTGTTTTGTTAATGTTATAATAGGTTTTATTATTCTTGATGTAAATAAATAAGAAACTGTAAAAACAAATATAAAGACAACTAACTCTATGAAAGTAATAATGTTTATTATTCTTTTGTTTTCAGTATAAGAATCACCAAAGCTTTTACTTATATTCAATATTCCTAAGCATCTATTTCCATCATATAATGGATAAGATAATATTGCTTGAACATTATCTTTGCTATATTGTAAATTTATCACAGCTTTTCCTTTAAGAGCTTCCTTTGTTCCTCTATCTGTTAATTCAGTAAAATCTGAACTTATAGTATTTTCTTCAATTTTTCCTGAAGGTGTTCTTATTTGCATCTCATAATTATATGTAAGTATATAACCATTAAGTATGCTCCACAATTTTTCACAAAGAGCTTCTTCCCCTATATACAAATCTTTTGGAAGCATATTATATTTAATGTATTCTCTCGAACTCTTCATTGTATCCTTCATAGAACTCTTTATAGAATTTTCTAAATTATTTTCAAATACTTGTCTGATTAAAATATTTAAAACAACTGCTGCAACTATAAATATAATTGATAAGCCTAACATAAATTTAAATCTTACACTATTTTTCACATCACTACCTCATCACATATCCTACACCAAAAACTGTTTCAATGAAGGATCCGTCCACTATCTAAATTTAATTTTGCCCTTAACCTTCTAACATGAATATCTACAGTTCTAATTTCACCACAATAATCTATACCCCAAACCTTATCTAAAATTTCCTCTCTTGTAAAAACTCTATTTCTATTTTTAATAAAAAATACTAACAAATCATATTCTTTAGGTTTTAATTTAATTTCTTTTCCATCCTTAATTACCATCCTATTTTCTAATTTAATTTTTATACTACCATTTAAATTTATGAAATCATTATAATTGTCCAAGTTTCTATATTTGTCAACTCTTCTTAAAGCTATCTTCACTCTTACTAACACTTCTTTTATATGAAATGGTTTTGTTATATAATCATCTGCACCTAGTTCTAAACCAAGTACTTTATCAGTAATATCATTTCTAGCAGTAAGTATAATAATTGGTATTTTATAATTAGCATTAATAAATTTACACAGTTCAAATCCACTTTCATCCGGCAAATTTATATCAAGTAATACTAAATTAGGTTTAAACTCCTGAAGAAACTCCCTGGCTTCCTTTGATGAAAAAGCACTTTTAACTTTATATTCCTCTCCCTTTAATGCAAAAGTTAATATATCATTTATTGAAAATTCATCTTCAATTACAACTATTTTAAAATCCAATAATATCCCTCCGTAAAATATTTTCCATATTTTATGTTATATACACAATTGTATCACTTCTATTTTTATTTTGCTTTCATATTTTTATCTTATTTCAAACTAGATTAATACTTTAGATAATCAAGTGATTCTTAGACTCAGGTGGAATTTGCCTGTGAGTAATACCTCTTACCAGAGCAAGCTCAAATGATTTAGACATTTCTTAGAAGAACTTATCCAGGCGCGTAGCAGCACTTATCCCCCAGTTAAGTAGAGAGCCAAAATCTATGATTTTGTGTCAATCACTTACCCATTCGACAATAGGAGAAAGAGTTTCATACAAAGAAAGCAAGGAAATTAACAATAGCAGCGATCGGATAAAATTTATTTCATAATACTTATATAAAAACTTTTATATTCATTAAATTACTGCAAATAAAAAAGTCCTACATTTAGTTCACCTATATGTAGAACTTTTTATAATCATATTTTTTGTTCTTAGATTAATAAGCTTTTGATATTATGCTTCTATTTTCAATTTAGACATTTCCTTATAATAAATAATTTCTTTCTCTTCCTCTTTAGTAATTGAGCCATCAACAATTAAAATATTATCTATGTCAACCATTTTAAAACACTTTGTATGTTTATTATAAGCATCACATACTTTAAGTCCTAATGTTTTATTTTTTTTATCTCCTGTTTTAATAAAAAATAGTGTCTCTCCTTGTTCATTGGAAACATCCTCAAATTTATTAAAATCTTCCTTAGTAATTAGTGACTGAACAAGACCTTTTCTCAATCCTTTATTAACAATTGCTATAGTATCTTGATGTTTGATAAGATACTCTGAAATAAAATCTACTATTTCTTTTTTTGAATTGAATATTTGTGGATTAAACATTACCAATCACTCCTCTTATAAAATATATTTAAAATTCCTCACATTTCATTAATGTTGATTTTCTTTGATGTGTATTTTCCATCAACTTAGTAATCTTTATGTACTAAAGTTTTACTTGTTAAAATTATAGTTCCATTATACAAATATGTCAATACATATTTATGCATTTTTTTGAATAAATATTTAATTATTTTACAAACGTTTATTTCAAAGAGCTTGTATTTTATCTATACTACAACTTAAAATTTGTAAAAATCACTTACTATAAAAAAATAAATATTGATTTTCATACATAATATATTCATTATTATGTATTCATATTTAGCCAAAAGTCTTTACATTGAAAAAATACATAAAATTGTGATAAAATGATTTTTAAACTTAGTATTATTTTAATATATTCCAGCAAAATGTGAGATAATAGATTGAGGTGACTAAAATGTTACAAAGTTACATTAAGCAAATATTAAGTTTATATAATTATATTGATGCAATAGTAATGGTGGATACTAATGGAATAATACGATATTCAGATAATTTTAGAACAGACATTTACAATTTATATTCTGAAGAGATTATAGGGAAATATATTTGTGACATATATCCACAATTAAATGAACATAATAGTAGCTTACTAAAAGTTTTAAAAAGCGGTAAAGCAATTCTTAATGAAACTCAACATCTTGTAAATTATAAACAAATTGAAATAGATGCTGTAAACTCTACCTTTTCATTGAAATCTGGAAATAAAATAATTGGTGCTGTTGAGATTTCTGCATATATTGACCCTGAAAAACAAAGAAAAAATATAACCCTACAATTTAAAAAAAGAAATGATGATAAAAGTGATTATTACAATATTGATGACATAATTACAAATGCACCTAACATGATTGATATAAAGAAAAAAATATTAAAAATATCAAAATCTAATTCACCAATTTTAATTTATGGGGATACAGGTACTGGTAAAGAAATGATAGCTCAGTCCATTCATAAGAATAGTACTAGATCTTCTAAGCCTTTTATATCTCAAAACTGTGCAGCTATTCCATCAACACTTCTTGAAAGTATTTTATTTGGAACATTAAAAGGTAGTTATACAGGAGCTGAAAATAGAAAGGGGTTATTTGAAAGTGCTGATGGTGGTACACTTTTTCTTGATGAAATAAATTCAATGGAAATATCTATGCAGGCAAAACTTTTAAAAGCCATTGAAAATCAGGAAATACGAAGAATTGGTTCTACAGAAAGCATAAAAGTAAATGTTAGAATAATTTCAGCAGTAAATAAACCTCCATTAGAATCTATTATTGAAAATAAACTCAGAGAAGATCTTTTTTATAGAATTGGAGTAATTCAAATAAACTTACCCAATTTGAAGGACAGAAAAAATGATATTGAATTTTTATCAGAACATTTTATAAGGGAATATAATAAAAAAATGAAAAAATCTATTATAGGTCTTGATGAATCTGTTAAAAAAATATTTAAGAATTATAATTGGCCTGGAAACATAAGAGAATTAAAGAACGTTATAGAATCTTGTTTTAACTTAACCTATGATAATATTATAAAAGTAGATGATTTACCTGATTACATGTTTTCTATAAAAAGAGATACTCTCAATATCCCTGACATTATAACTTCTGAAAAATCTCTAACAGAACTTATTGAAAACTATGAAAAAGATATAATTGAATATGCTATGAAAAACTCTCATAATATAACAGAAGCAGCAAAAATTCTTAAAATATCTAGACAAGCTCTTAATTATAAACTATCAAAATATAATATGAAAAAGTAAAGCGAAAAATTTTTTGCTTTTAGCAAAAAATTTTTCACTTCTTTAAAAAGAAATTACTATATTTTAAGCTTTTTTATATTGGCATAAATTTTGCTTTTGATATAATTAGTAAATTAGAAGGAGATGATCATTATGATAAAAAATGTAATAGTAAGAAAACCAAGTAAAAATTTTGCAGATGGAATAACTGCTTCAAACCTAGGTAAACCTAATTATGAGAAAGCATTAGAACAACATACACAATACATTGAAGCATTAAAAAAATGTGGTTGCAATGTTACTATACTTGATGCTGATGAAAGATATCCAGATTCAACATTTGTAGAAGATGTAGCAATTGTAACTGAAAAATGTGCTATAATCACTAAACCAGGTGCACAATCAAGAAAAGGAGAAGAAAAAGAAATCATTGATGTACTTAAAAAGTTCTATAACAACATAGAATTTTTATCTGGTAATGCATGCTTAGATGGTGGAGATATATTAAGATTTGAAAATCATTTTTATATAGGCCAATCAAAAAGAACAAATGCAGAAGGTGCAAAACAGTTTACAAAAATATTAAATAAATATGGCTATACAACTTCAACAGTACCTGTTAAAAAAATACTACATCTTAAAACAGGCATAGTTTATTTAAAAGAAAGTACATTTATTGGAACCGGTGAATTTATCGATAATGATACTTTTAAAGACTTTACAGTTATAGATGTAGATAGTAAAGAAGCATATTCAGCAAACTGCATATTGATAAATGATAATGTTATAATTCCAAAAAACTTTCCAAATTCAAAAAAGGCTTTAATAAATGCAGGTTATAAAACTATTGAAGTCGAAATGTCTGAGTTTGAAAAAATGGATGGTGGCCTTACATGTCTTTCACTAAGAATACCTGTAGATAATTCTAAGTAAAAAAATAGATGTGGCATACTTTACATCCTGTGTTATATAAAAGTCATCATCCGACTAATATAAATACACTTTAGGTAATAAGTATGCCAAACTATTAATATTATATTTCTCAACTATTTAAGGTACTAATAGTAACGAATTATATATTACTCCACTATTTAATGTAAAAATATTTGATCACATTTCCTATTTAATTTTTTGCTTTTCTATACTTTTACCTACTTTATGAGAAAATGCCAATTTCAATAAAACAGGAGTTATAATTGTAGTTAATATTACAACAATTAAAGTTGGAAGAAATACTTTTTCTGAGATTATTCCCTTCTGTAGACCTATATTAGCAGTGATTATAGCTACTTCACCTCTTGAAATCATACCAGTTCCAATTTGAACAGCCTCACTCTTACTCATCTTAAGAAATCTTGCAGCAGCACCACATCCTACTACTTTTCCAATTACTGCTACGATAAACATCACTAAAGTTATAAAAAGCACTTCCATATTTAATCCCTTTAAATTTGCTTCTATTCCAACACTTGCAAAGAATATGAGAGATAAAAATCCAGATGAAATTGCTTTAACATTTCTCTCCAAATATTCCTTATGAGAAATTGATGAAAACATAAGTCCACATATATATGCACCAGTAATAGCTGCAATACCTAAACTTTCAGCAATATATGCTATGAATATAGCAAAGGCTATAGAAAACGTAAGAAATTCTCTACCAGGTTTTACATAACTTATAAATTTATTTATATATTTAGGTAAATATATCACTCCAATTATAGAAAATAAACAAAATAAAACTATTTTTATAAACACATATATAATTGATAATGTTCCTAACACTCCAGCACTTGAACCAGAAGTTTGTGCTACTGCAAGAACTATAGATATAAGTATAAGCCCCAAAATATCATCTATTACAGCTGCTCCAAGAATATTTATGCCTGCCCTTGTATTAAGCTTTCCAAGTTCTTTAAGAGTTTCTACAGTAATACTTACACTGGTAGCTGTTAAAATAACTCCTACAAATACATTTTCCCAAAAATTATTAAAAAACATATATGCACTTAGAGTTCCAAATACAAGTGGAAGTACTATGCCTGCCACTGCTATTATAAATGAAGACAATCCTGCTTTTTTAAATTCTTCTACATTAGTTTCAAGTCCTGCAAGAAACATAAGCATAATCACTCCAAGATTTGAGAGCAACTTAATATTATCATCATACTGAACAATATTTAATACTACTGGGCCAAGTATTACACCAGCAATCAATGCCCCTAAAACTTCAGGCATTTTTAATTTTCTACTTATTATACCTCCTATTTTTGTAAATATAAGAATTAATACTATACTCAATAATGTTTTTTCCATGTTTACCTCCTTAAATAACAAAAAAAAGTGAAAAGTCCCCCATAAAGGACTTTCCACCCCAAAAGTCAAATTCTCTTGAAATCAAATAAAAATTTGTTCAACCGAAAATAAACAGCTAATACTTAGCTATAAATATACAATTTTAATAATAAGCATTATATCATATTTAAAAATGTTTTGCAATTTTTTATTATAATGTCCTAAACTAGTCATAATTAAATTGTATATAATTTTTTATGCTGTTATCATATAATTATAAATATATATTACTTTTACATTGCAATAATATTCACAAATAATTTATTTAATATACTTTTAAACTTATATTTAATTTAATAGCATCAACATATATAAATATGAATACATTAGTAATATATACATATTGACATAAATATGTTATAATGATATGGTTATATACACAGGGTCATGAAAATAGAATATTCGTACCGCTGAATCAATTTGAACGGGAGAACCAATTTTTGGGGTGAATCTTGCCAATATTAGCAAGTAGGGTTATTCTTCAACCCGAATCCGTCAGCTAATCTCGTAAGCGTTGGAGAGAAGTTTTGGTATACAGAATAGTATATTTTGCGTGCCAATAAATAGCAATGCTTTATAAGCTGCAGATACTTCTCTGCAGCTTTATTATTTTTTTGAGTAATTAAGATGGAGGTTTTATGACAAATGTTTTTTAATTCATATTGTCTAATGCCCAAAAAAGCAATGTTATATTTAAAGGGGGATCATTATAATGAATACAAGCAGCTATAAATTAGACGATAATTATTGCATCAAAATTTATCAATATAAAGTATATGTTGACTATTCTAATAGCTGTGCAAAAATAGTTAACTTTCACCATATATCAGTTCAAAATATAAATAGAATTGTACACTTTGCTGCTAAAGAAAACTTAGGAAAAGTTGTTTGCAACTGTGATGCTAATTCTTTTGAAAACTTTGTTAACGCTAAGTTTCATCTAGAAGGCAAAATAGATGGCTATTTTCAAGGTGAAGATGCATTTTGTATGTCTTATTTTATAAGAAGTAATAGAAAGCTTCATAAGGGTTTA
This sequence comes from Clostridium sp. JS66, assembly GCF_033561535.1. Lineage (NCBI taxonomy): Bacteria > Bacillati > Bacillota > Clostridia > Eubacteriales > Clostridiaceae > Clostridium > Clostridium sp. JS66. The sequence goes on from NZ_CP131467.1 coordinate 4,573,754, forward strand.
AATAAGGAAAATCTATTCCTAGTGGAAAGTTTAAATGCTGGAAATAGTTTTGTATATAACAATAATTTCAAATATCAAATAAGAGATGCAAAGGAAAGTGATGCAAAAGAAATAGCCGAATTATTTTCCAATACATTTTTTACATCTCCTTCTCTTGTTTATGATGAAGATTATTTAAAGAAAACTATGAATAAAAAAACTTTATACAAGGTTGCTGTTGACAATGGAAAAATAATTGCTGTAGCTTCAGCAGATTTGGACAACGCAAACTTAAATGCTGAAATAACTAACTGTGCAACCTATCCAAAATATAGATGCAAAGGTATATTATCAAATATTATATATTCTTTAGAGTCAGACCTTAAAAGTATGGGATTTATTTGTTTGTATAGTTTAGCTAGATCAATAAGTCCTGGTATTAATCTAGTTCTAAGCAAACATGGTTATAAATTTAGAGGTAGATTAATAAATAATTGTAATATATGTGGCAGCTTTGAAGATGTGAATATTTGGGTGAAAAATATCAATAATGACTCAATTAATACACTTTCATTGTAATAAATATTATTTACTTTTTAATAAATCTTTAATGTTGTACAATTAAAGCAGTCCTATATAGTAGATCTACTAAAAACTAATGATAAGTTTTCAGTAGATCTTTTAATTTCACCTTGAATTTTAGTTTTAAATTATTTACTCATAAAAATTATATTTCATTCCTATTTCAAAAATCATATTTGTAATTATTTTAAATCAAATTTTTATGTGTATCTGTACTCTTCCTTCTGTGCTTCTTTCAGCTTCTTGGAAAATTTTTAATGTACTTTCTGCATAATCTCCTAAAAGCTTTTTACTCATTTCAAAATCTATCCATTCAATTACAACTGGTAATTCTATATCTGTAGTTAAGCAGTCCCAAAGAGCATCTAAATTTTCTCCATAATACTCTGGAAACCCTAATTCCTTTTTTAGAACGTTATGTAAAACTTTCTTATCTATAAGTGTACTTCCTTCTAATATCACTTTATTCAAACTTTTCACCTCATTAAATCTAAATTATTTTCCATTATATAAGCACTTGAAGGTTTTATAATGATCCGAGGTTGAATAAATTAATCCATCGTTGGAATAAAGTATCCTATCTGCTCCTCTATGTCCTCCATTATAATTTATATCACACTCACGCCAAACTCGTTTTGGAGCATCTGGCAAAGACTTTTCTGCATTGGTAAAAATATCTCCTCCTATACTTTTACCAGGCGCTACTTTATCCAGATCTTTTCCTGGATTCCACCCAAGTTTTGTTGCCTGTGACTTAGTTATAAAATTATCAGGAAGATGCCCATTTTTATGAATATAATCAGCAACCCCTTGAAAATCATTAATTACTTTCTTGTTTTTGATATTTTCTGTCTTTACATTTTCAATTTTTGTGCTTTGTTTTTCTTTTGTAACATTTTTATTGGTTGATACACAGCCTATTAAGTTTATACTAATAAATAAAAAAAGAAAAACAGAACAAATTTTTTGCATAAAATTATTTTTCATATCATTCATACCTTTCTATTCATTATAATTCTATATTTTAATAGAAATAATTACTATTTTATTATCTCAAATATAATAAAAAAAGCAATACAAACCCAAAACAAAGACTATGCATATAAGAAAGTTTGTCTTTCTTAATATACACAGCCTTCATTTTTAAGCATTCCTTTAAAAAACTATGCAGATGATTTATCTAATACTTTTTCAATAAATATGCTTATAAGCTTCGGATCAAATTGGATACCTGCATTTACTTTTAATTCTTTTATAGCAACTTCTTCTGGTAGAGCACTTCTATAACTTCTTTCACTTATCATGGCATCATAAGAATCTGCTATGGTTATAATTCTTGATTGAAGCGGTATTTCCTCTCCCTTTAATCCCTTTGGATATCCTCTTCCATCCCATCTTTCATGATGAGCTAGTACATATTCAGCCATTTCTCCCATATCATTTACTGTATTAAGTATTCTATATCCTATTTCAGGATGCTTTTCTATTTGTTGTCTTTCTTCAACTGTTAATCTTCCTGGTTTGTTCAATATATTTTCCTCTATAGCTATTTTACCTATATCATGAAGCAATCCAACAGTTTTAAGTTCTTTAATTTCATCTTCAGGCAAACCAAGGACTTTCCCCATATTCTCACATAAAGTAGAAACCCTATGAGAATGCTGTTCCTCTCTTTTATTTTTCTCATGAAGAGTAGTAATTATAGCACTTACAGTTTTTCCTCTCATACTTGGACTATCAAAAAGCTTTTTTTTGTACATATAATCTTCAGCTCTCTTTAAAATTTCTGATATATCTATACTCATATCTTTCTTGATTTCATAGCCAAAGGAAATAGATATATCAACAGCACCTATTTTTTCATTTGAGGCCATACTTTTAATACGTTTAAGAACTTGTTCCGTTCCATGCTCACCTGTATTAGACATCAAAATTACAAACTCATCTCCTCCAAGTCTGGCAATAACATCACTAGATCTACAACCATTAGTTAAGACCTTAGAAACTTTTTTAAGTAATTCATCCCCTACACCATGTCCTAAAGAATCATTTACAAGCTTTAGTCCATTAACATCTGCCATAATGATAGTTAATGGTAAGTTTTCTTCTTTATCTAATCTTTTCAATTCCTGTTCAAAAAACCTTCTATTATAAAGACCAGTTAATTGATCATGATAACTTAAATATTCCAACTTAAGCTCCATTTGCTTTCTGTCATTGATATCTCTCCACAAGGAATGAAAAACTTCTTTTCCATTAAGAAAAACAGTTGTTAACATTACCTCTACTGGTAATAAAGTTCCATCAACTCTTTTGTACCACCATTCAAATTTACACTTTCCATTTTCTATAGTGCTTTTTCGCATTTTAAAAGTTTTTTCCCTAGAATTTTCTCCATCAGGCTGCTTTTCTGGATAAAATTCAGTTGGAGATTTACCAACTATAAATTTTTTTGATTCATATCCTAAAGCTTTAACCATAGCTATATTACAATCTAATATTTTATCATCTGAAATTATAATTATTGCATCTGATGAATTTTCAAAAAGGTTTCTAAAGGTATTTTCACTTGCCTTAACAGCCTCTTCTGCCTTTTTTCTTTCACTAATATCTGTAACAATTACTGCTAGCTGCATTTTTTGCGGCCTATATACTATTATTTCGTAGTATTTGTCCACATCCTGTAAATAACTTTCATAACATACAGGTTCTCCTGTTTTTACAACCTGTTGAAATTTTTTAATTGAATTCTTTTTTATATTAGGAAATATTTCGCAAATGTGTTTTCCTAACATCTCTTTATTTTTTAGTCCTATTAATTTTTCATGACTCTTATTTGCTTGCAAAAATCTGTAATTTATAATTTCTTCTTCTTCATCTGTAGCTGCTTCATAAATTGCTAACCCTTGCTGCATTTCATCTACAAGAGCTTTATACTTTTCTTCACTTATTTTTAATTCCAATTCATTGTGTTTTTCAATAGTTACATTTCTTGATATGACTATTACTTCTTTTTCGTTATTTTTCACAATTCTAAACTCAAAGAAATATTCCTTGTTAGGCATTTCCATCTTGTATTCAATCTTTTCCATGCCTCCATCCTTAAGTACAGATTTAATTTTTTCATAAGCTATTTTTGCTATTTCACGAGGAAGAACTTCCGAAATGTTTTTTCCTACAAAATCTTCCTTTGGTATTAATGCAATTTTTTCATAATCTGCTATACAATCTGTAAAATATCCATTGCCGTCAACAATAAATAAAGAATCCGGCATTGCTTTAATAATAGCTTTATTTTTTTCTTCACTTTTACTTAATTTCTTTTCACTTTCTATAAGTTGATCATATTGAGCTGTTAGTTCCTCTTGAAATGCAGTTAATTGTTGTATATAAGCTTCAAGTTCCTCATTAGCTGTTGATAATTTCCTATAACTTTCATTAAGTTTATTTTCTGTTAAATAAACCTTTTTCAAAAGCGTAGTTATTAATAAATAAATAATAATTGTACTCACAATAACATGCAGCCAACCTTTTGACATATTTATAATTAATAGCATCTCCTTATCTTTAACAATTTCACATACAATTTTATCTGAAAAATAAATCCATAAAAATCCTATAACCAAATATATTAAGCATATTTTAAGACATTCATACTTATATTTGTCACTATTTTTTAAAATTGAGTAGATTTTTTCTCTTAGCCATTGAAACATACTACACCTCCATTTACATTATGTTAAATTAGATTCTGCTCAACTTATTTACAATTCAATATTCATAATTTTATCATAAAAACATATACTTATGTATTTTTCAACAAATAAATTATTATAATCCAATCTTTCAACACAAATATCTTATATGTATATTTTATATTAATTCTGATAAAATTCAACAAGAATTGTTTTATTATTATGGATATTCATCTTATAGCTTTTATTACTTCATTTATGCAAAACTTTATACACAAAAATAGACGTGCTAAAAAACACGTCTATTTTCTATTCAAATATTCATTTAATTGTTCTCTAGTAGGTAATCCATCCCTATCCCCAGAACTCATTACAGCTAATGAACCTATGGCATTTCCCCTTCTTAAAGCTTCTTTTATTGTAAGCTTTTCAAGTAATGCACTTATAATGCCTACTGCAAAACCATCACCTGCTCCAACTGTATCAACAACCTTCTCAACTTTAAAGCCAGCCACAAAACCATCATCTTTATTTGTTTTATAATAAGCTCCTTCCTTTCCGGTTTTTATAACAACTAATTTTACACCTTTATCAATATAATAATCTGCTATATCACATACTTTTTCATATCCAGTAAGCAATCTTCCTTCAGAGATTCCAGGCAGTACTACATCGGCTTTAAATGCAATCTTATTAATAACCTCAATCATCTCTTTTTTACTTTTCCAAAGACTAAGTCTTAAATTTGGATCAAATGATATGGATTTTCCCAACTTTCTCATACTATCCATAACATATGATGCAAATTCCAATGTTGATTTAGAAAGTGCTGCAGATATACCAGTTACGTGCATATGCTTTGAGTTTAGGAAATAATCCTCATCATAATCTTCAATAGATATGGTACTTGCAGCAGAAAACTTTCTATAATACTGAACGTCAGGATCTTCTTGTAAAGTCTTAGATTTTAAAAGAATTCCAGTTGAATTGGACTCAATCATCTTTATATTAGATACATCAATATTTTCTTTCTTCAAGCATTGTATTATATATTTTCCAAATACATCATTGCCAACCTTACTCATCATTCCAACTTTAAATCCTAATCTTGCAAGACCAGTAGCTACATTAGCTTCAGCTCCTGCTATATTCCTAGAAAACTTATTTACTTTTATCAAATCTCCTTCTTCATTGGCTATGAACATTCCCATTATTTCTCCAAATGTAACAACATCTTTAATAATAATTCTCACCTCTATTCTAAAATATTATTCAGGGAACAGTACCTATAATAATCCATTTATTCAGAATAGATTAAAATATAGTTCGTCCCTGAATAATTTCAATTAAAACTCATACTATACAAATTAAATTTCAACTTATAAAATAGCTTTGTCACAAACAGCGAAAATAACTAAAGTCTAAAATTTACTTTATTTACTTCTTATCTCATTTACTCTATCAACATATTTTCTTGCATTCATTGTAACTGCTGCATAATCTTTATTTTTTGCAGCAGCAGTTAAACTTCCACCTGTTCCCACTGCAACTGCTCCATTTTCAAACCATTTATCCATATTTTCAAGATTAACTCCACCAGTAGGCATAATATTTGCCTGAGGTAATGGCGCTTTTACTGCTTTAATAAATTCAGGTTTGTACATACTTCCTGGAAACAATTTAACTATATCAGCACCCATTTCCAAAGCATTTTTTATTTCAGTAACTGTCATACATCCAGGCATATATGAAACTTGATATAAATTACAAATCTTAGCTGCATCTTCACTAAAAGTAGGGCTTACAACAAATTGTGCTCCTGACATAATAGCCAAACGTGCAGTACATTCATCCAAAACAGTTCCAGCTCCTATAAGAGTATTTTTATGATTTTTGACCAATTCTTTAATAACCTTATCTGCATCTGGAACTGTATAAGTTACTTCTATGCAATTTATTCCTCCATCTATACATGCTTTAGATGTATTTAGTGCCTCTTCAAAGCTATTTCCTCTAATAACAGCCACCAATCCATATTCAAACACCTTAGATACAACTTCATGTCTTTTCACAAAATCACTCCTATTCTTACTTAAAACTCTAATTCAAATTAAACTCCTTTTCTAGGATACTTGATGAGATTGTTCTAGTTCTTTTCGCTTATTTCGTTTGTAAATAAATGTTGTTAAAATAGGCGTTAAAATAGATGTTACAATTATAGAAGCAGCTACTTGTAAAGTTGCAACAGGTGATACAGCTGCATAACTGTGATCTGACATTGCAACAGCAGCTGGAGTAGCAGCAGCATTTCCTGCTGTAGTTGATGCAGCTGCACCGGCAACTCCTGAACCACCAGTTAATACATCAGCTAAGATACAAGCAATTCCAGTAAATACTACTGTAAGGATACCTAATAAAAGTCCTGATCCACCAGCATGAACTAAATTTTTCAAGTTAATACCATCACCTAATGCAAATCCCAAGAATGGAATAATTACTTCCTGATGTTTACTACAAAAATCACGTACTTCTTTATCTACATTACCTAGTACTGCTCCAACAATTATAGGAACTAAAACAGCAACCATAGCCATGTATGGAATTTTAGCTAATCCAGTACCTGATAATACTAACATAGTAAGGAAAGGTCCAGTTTCAACACTTTGTACTACTGTTGTTGCACAATCTTCTTCAGTACCCATTTCAGTAGTTAAAGCTAGGAACATACCACCATTTGTATCATTCATAGCAGCCAAAACAGCTAATGTAGATAATCCTAATAAACTTCCATTAAAGAATTTTGCAATAGCTAATCCAATTAGTGATGCAATACCAACCTTTGCAAACATAATTGAAAAACCTTTTTTTAATATTTTAGGAGCACCTCTTAAAGTAAGTTTTGTTCCTACACAAAACATATTGGCTGCACAGAGAGTTGCAAATCCTTTATTTCCTAACGCTTCTGTGAATCCTCCTATACCGATTACCTGAGGTATAAATGTATTTATAATTGCACCTATGATAAGAGGAACAACTATCATTCCACCAGGTACCTTTCTAACATTCTGTAAAATTTTCATATGTAATCTCCTCCATAAATAATATTATATTGGATATATTTACTTATAAGACAATTTCAATAGATGATATCATATCCACTTAAAATTAATCGTTTTCTATAGTACTATTTTCTTGTGGTATTGTTTTTATGAATAAACAATACCACAAAAATTATAACCAGCAAATTCATTTTAATAATTAAGTTTTAAAATTATAGAGTCACTCCCGTTTTAAAAATAGATATTTCTTTAAATTCATTTTTTTCATTATTTACCAATTCTCCACTAGCAACTCTGATTATATAGTCTACAAATAATTCTAATTGGTCTTCTAATTCTTTCTCTAATAAATTTCCAGCATTAAAATCTATCCATTTCGGCTTTCTAGTATAAAGCTCAGTATTTGTGGAAACTTTTACAGTAGGGACAAAACTTCCAAACGGAGTTCCACGTCCTGTAGTGAAAAGAACCATTTGACACCCTGAAGCTGCCAAAGCTGTAGATGCTACTAAATCATTACCTGGCGCACTTAATAAATTTAATCCGCTGCTCTTTGCTCTTTCTCCATACTTTAACACATCAACTACAGGTGCAGTTCCACCTTTTTGTATACATCCTAATGATTTATCTTCAAGAGTAGTAATTCCACCCTTTTTATTGCCTGGAGATGGATTTTCATATATAGGTTGATCATACTTTAAAAAGTATTGTTTAAAATCATTAATTAAGTTTACATTTTTTTTAAAGATTTTTTCATCTATGCAGCGATTCATAAGTATAGTTTCAGCACCAAACATTTCAGGCACTTCAGTTAAAACAGTGGTACCACTTTGAGCTATCAGAAAATCTGAAAATGCTCCTAATAGTGGATTTGATGTAATTCCTGAAAGTCCATCGCTTCCACCACATTTTAAACCAATTTTTAGTTTGGATATAGATACTAATTCTCTTTTATCCTTTTGCATATTTGCATATAATTCTTTTAATAGCTTTACACCTTCATAAACTTCATCTATAACTTCCTGGGCCTGCAAAAATTTCACTCTTTTTTTATCATATTCACCAAGCTTTTTAGCAAATACTTCTATATTATTATTTTCACAACCTAATCCTAATACTAAAACTCCTCCTGCATTTGGATGCTTTATTATATCAGATAAAATAGTTTGAGTATTGGAATGATCATCACCTAATTGTGAACATCCATAATTATGCTTAAAAATTTGAATATCATCCAAATTTTCAGGATTAATTTCTGCAATAAATTCTTTAATTATTTTGTCACCTATTCCATTGACACAACCTACAGTAGGAATAATCCACAATTCATTACGAATTCCCACATTTCCATCTTTTCTCTTATATCCACTGAAGGTAAACTCTTTTTTTAATGAATTCAAACTATTACTAATTGGAGAATATTTATAATCTAAAATGCCCTCCAAATTAGTTTTTATATTATGAGTGTGTACCCATTCTCCTTCAACGATATCTTTTATAGCATGTCCTATGTTATAACCATATTTGACTACATTTTCATCTTTATTTATATTTTTGATAGCTACTTTATGACCTCTATTCACATCTTCCTTTAGAACAATTTTTCTTTCATCAATTTTTAAAACATAGGATTTTTTTAAGTCTTTTAAAAGAACTACAACATTATCTTCTTCATTGATTCTAATGAAATCCTTCATTACATTACCTCTTTTAAAGCTTCTTTCATGCCTAATTTCTGTATTTGAATTAAATAATAACTAACCTTTTCAGAAAGTCCTTCTACATCATTTAAATTCATTTTCCATATACTTTTGTTTGCTAGAACTTCTTTAACTATGATTTTTATATTACTATCTGTGCCATCATATTGCTTCCAAAGTTTATCATACATTGTTAATACATCTTCATTGTCTGAAAGCTGAATTTTATTTCCGTTAATTTCACCTTTGTATAGACATATAAGAGCAGCTAAAGAAAATACTAATTTTTTAGGTAATTTATTAAATCTTTTATTATACTCCAACAAAGAAGGTAAAACACGAGTTTCATATTTAGAATTTGAATTTAATGCAATACTCATTAAATAATGCTTCATAAATGGATTTTTAAAACGATCTAGTACATCATTAGCAAATTCTTTTAACTCTTCTTCTGGCAAATTTAATGTTGGAATAATTTCATCAAAAACAGTTTCCATTACAAACTTACCCATTACATCATCTTCTACAGTTTCTCTTACTGTTTCAAATCCATAAATTAAGGATACAGGTACCATACTTGTATGAGCTCCATTCAATATTCTAACTTTTCTCTCTCTATATGGTGTTAAATCCTTTGTAAATGCTACATTTAATCCACACTTATCCAATGGTAATTCTTCTTTTACCTTTTCAGGCGCTTGTATTACCCATAAGTGGAATTGTTCAGCTTCTACTACTAAAGAATCTTCATATCCTAATTCTTTAGTTATTTGTTCCATTTTATCTTTAGGACATCCTGGAACTATCCTATCTACCAAAGTATCACAGAATATGTTATCCTCCATTATCCAATTTTTAAAGCCATCTTCTAAATTCCAAAGCTTAGCATATTGAAGAATAATTTCACGAAGCTTTTGTCCATTTTTTTCTATGAGCTCACATGGTAAAAGTATAAGTCCTTTTTTCTTATCACCATTAAAGAATTTATATCTTTCATATAAAAGAGCTGTTAACTTACCAGGATAGCTATTTGGTACTTCTGTTAAAGTATCATTCTCATCAAAGAAAATTCCAGCTTCTGTAGTATTAGAAACTACAAAACGTAATTCTTCACCTCTGGCAATACTCAGATATTCATCATAATTCTCATATGGATTAATTCCTCTACTTACACTTTCTATAACTGTATGTTCGCTTACTGCTTTTCCTTCTTTAATTCCATTTAAATAAACAGTATATAATCCATCTTGCTCATTAATTGTTTTTACTTTTACTTTTCCCTTACCTCTTGGCTGTACAATTACAACACTTGATTCAAAGTTAGCTTCTTTATTTAATTTATCTATCATCCAATCTACAAAAGATCTTAAAAACACACCTTCTCCAAATTGAATAATTCTTTCTGGATATTTTACAATTGGATGTACACTCTTATTAAGTCTCACGTTAATCTTCCTCTCTTAATAAAATATAAAAGTTATAAACTTGTCTACCTAATTCTGTTAGTCAAACTTAACCATAACTTTTAAGTGTGAACCATCGTTGTGTGTTAAAGTTTTAAATGCATCTATAGAATTGTCAAATGTAAATTCGTTAGTTACCATATCATCAACTTTAACCTTTCCTGATGAAATTAGATCTATTAAAGGAACAAAATCATTTAAACTATTTCTTGAACCATATACATCTAGTTCTTTTTTTAACAATATAGATTGATTAAATGTAGTTTCTGTTTTTCCATTTCCAATTAGTATAATTTTTGAACCAAAAGCGGCTAAATCTATACATTTAAGGAAAGTCTCTGCTCTTCCAACGGCCTCAACACAAACATCCATTCCTTTAGAATTAGTAATTTCCTTTACTCTTTTATCCAAATCTTCTGTTTTTGAATTAATTACACCATCTGCTCCCATTTCTAACGCTTTCTTTAATCTTCCTTCAAGCATATCTGTTACATAAACTTTTGCTCCTCTTTGTTTTGCAGAAAGCATTGCAAACATTCCAATAGCTCCTGATCCTATAACTAATACATTATCACCTTTTTGTACATTACCACGGTTTATAGCATGGTAACCTATTGAAAATGGTTCAACTAATGCTAATGTTTTTGCTGAAAGTCCTTTTCCATCATATATTTTCTCTATAGGCATAGCAACATATTCTTGGAAAGAACCATCTCTTTGTACTCCCATAGTTTCATTGGATTCACAACAATTTACCTTTCCTCTTTCACAAGAATAACAATGACCGCAATTAAAGTAAGGGTTAGCTGTCACAATCATACCTTTCTTTAATCCATATGTATTCTCATCAATTTCTACAATTTCAGCACTAAATTCATGCCCTGGAACTCTTGGATAACTTGCAAAAGGTTGATTACCTGTGAAAGTTGCTACATCTGATCCACATATCCCACAATATTTTATTTTTAAAAGAGCTTCTCCTTTCTTTATAGAAGGAATAGGTTTTTTAGTAATTTCTATTTCTCCTGCTTTACTAACCTCAACTACTTTCATTTCTTTCATAATACACATATCCTTTCTTTAAATAATATAAATTAATATCTAAAGCTGCTGAATAATTGACATTAAATAACCTAGCCTAAAAAGCATATAACCATTTATTATTTGATGAAAATACTTATCACTGTAGCAATATATTTGAAATCATTTACATAAAATTCATTAAATACATTGTTAAAAAATTTACAATAATTCTTTTAATCTCATCTATTTAGTGTTATAATTATTTTAGGCCATCCTTTGTTATATTTTTTTGTGTTTTGGCGAACGCATACTACAAAGCGATGGTTTTTTATGTAATTTTAATCAACAACCTGATGTCAAATAATTTTTAATGCTGCATGTTTTGAATTTTCAATGTGCTGCATTAAGTATTTTTCAATTTTATCTTTATCTTTATCTAATATACTGTTTATGATATTTAAGTGTTCCATTTTATTTCGTTTTCTCTCTTCTTTAAATCTTGTAGTAAGAACTCTAATTCGATAATCCTTATCATAGATTTTATTCATAAATTCAATTAGATAATTATTTCCTGTTGTTTCTACAATAGTCTTGTGAAACTCTAAGTCTAAATGAAAAAAATCCCTATCTGTAATGTAATTTCCTCCTTCATCCATTTGTTCAAACTTTTCTTTAAAATACAATAATCTTTCTGTTGGAATGTTATCACAAATTACTTTCGCCATCTGAATTTCTATAATCTGACGTATTTCAAAAATATCATGAATATCTTTGAATGTAATTTGGGCTACAAATATTCCTTTTCGTGGAAAAATATCCACCAGCCCTTCCTGTTCAAGCTTCATTAAAGCTTCTCGAATAGGTGTACGGCTAGTTTTCAATTGTTCCATAAGATCATCCTCTGAAATGTCTGATCCTGGTTTCATTTCGCAATTAATTATTTTCTCTTTTATAAATTCGTAAGCTTTATATTTAAGAGTTAATTCTTGCTTTTTACTGCTTGACATTCTTCATTCCTCCAAATTTATTACAACCTGTTTTACTTCAAAGTATAAATTATTTACGTACAATTTGCTATAAATACTACTCATAAATATAAAAATACTTGAACTTCATCTAAAATATAAACCTTTACACATAAGATATATCTCTGATATATCTCTGATATATTAAGTATATTACCTTTTATTGAAAACGTCAACTTTTTTCGCTAATTTTTTTACCAATTTTTTTATAGTTGTAACTTCACCCAATCTTTCATTTCCATATTAATAAATGTATATAAATTTTTAAACAAAAAGAAGTAAACTGTAGGACAGTACAGCTTTTTTTCTGTTTCTATCTTACAGTTTACTTCTTCTTATTAATAGAATTAGTCAAAAATTAAACATCTCTCTTATTATTATATTTTATAAAATTCTTCATAAAATAATAAAATGCATTAATTTCTAATTAAATTTATACTTCCTACTAGTTAAATAATATGCATACCTAGTTATTTTTCTTCCAAGATTACCCCAAAGATTAGATACTATACCAAAAAGACGATATCTCATACGCAAATATACCTTTTCATCTACGTTCTTTAAATATAGCCATAGTTCCTTTTTCTTTTGAAGGTTCTCTTCAGTTCCAGACACCACAAGAAGTACTGACGAAATAGTCATCATCATAGAAAGATAGTTTTTCATATAGTCATCCAGACGTTTATTAGGTATTCTGCCAATAGTACAATAGAAGTCAATCATTAGCTTAGTCACACGAATTTGCTGATCTATTCTCTTTATCATAATTTTCTCATTGACAGATTGATCTTCTCTTCCAATAAAGTATCTATATAAATCAATATTCATATAATAAATAGTTTTAACATATGGCAGTGGCTGATAAACAAATAGATTGTCCACATAAAATGTATGCTTTGGTAGTACAAGTCCGCATTCATGTAAAAGCTCTGTATTATAAATTACAGAATGCATAAGAATATACTGCGACATCTTAAATTTACCAACATCACTCCATCCAAATACCCTATTTTCTGGCATAACATTTTTATATCTTACCACATGACTGGTATTATCTGCCGTATGCTCATAAACATAATTGCACATCATCATATCCAGTTCTTTTCCCTGTTCATGAAGCTCTTTAAGCACAGATATTACCTTCAACATTCCAGGCACATCCAGCCAATCATCAGAATCTACCACCTTAAAATATAGACCAGAAGCATTTTTTATACCAGTGTTTACAGCTTCTCCATGGCCTCCATTTTCCTGATGTATTGCTTTAATTATACTAGGATACTTTGCAGCATAGTTATCGGCAATTCTAGCAGTTCCATCGGAAGAACCATCATCAACAAGTATTATTTCTACGTCTTCTCCCCCTGGAAGTAGAGTTTCTATGCAATGCTCCATATAGGCCTCTGAATTGTAACATGGAACTGTAAATGTTATTATCTTCATTAATCGTTTCCTTTCTCGTCAGAAATAATTTTATCAGCTAAAATTAATGCTCTTTCAATTATTGCATCCATATTATAATATTTATATTCTGCTAATCTACCAAGTAAATAAAAGTTAGAAAAGTTCTCAGTAAGTTGTTCATATTTTTTGTAAAGCCCTAAATTCTCCTCATTTAGGATAGCATAATAAGGTATTTCATCTTCAGTTCCTGTATATGCCTTTGGATATTCTTTCATAATAGTAGTTTTTCCGCAAATATTCTGACCTGTTAAATGCTTAAACTCAGTAATTCTTGTAAATGGCTCATCCACAGTATAGTTTACCGTTCCCTTTGGTTGGTACCAAGTCATATCATGTGTTTCAAACAAGAAATCTAAGGTTCGATAAGGTAATCGTCCAAACTTACAATTAAAGAACTCGTCTAGAGCACCAGTATATATTATAGTTCCATTAAATGGTTTACCCCTAAAAAACATATTACTTTCATTTATTTCAAAAAGTTCATTTGCATCTGTGTTAACCCTTAAATGTATATTAGGATTGTCCAACAGCTTCTCAAAAAGAGAAGTATATCCATCAGATGGCATTCCTTGATATGCATCCTGAAAATATCTATTATCTTGTGAAATTAGTACAGGAACTCTAGCTATAACAGATGGATCTATATTCTCAGGAGTAACTCCCCACTGCTTTTGAGTATAATACAAAAACACATTATTATAAACAAAATCAGCTAATTCCTGAAGATCAGGATCTGTCTCACTGCGAAGCTGTGCAATAGTTAATCTTGTACCCATACCATAAACAGAAACAAGCTTTTTTTTCAACATTTCTGCTTTTTCAGTATTGAAGGTCATATTAAGAGAATTCAGATTAAATGGTACTGGTATTAATTTTCCATGAAGATTTGCTAAAACCTCATGTGAATAATCTCTCCACTCTGTAAATCGTGAAACATAGTCATATACTCTTTTATTATTAGTATGAAATATATGAGGTCCATATTTATGAACTAATATTTCATCCTCATTAAAAAAGTCATAAGTGTTACCCCCTATATGGCTACGTTTTTCTATAATTAATACCTTCTTGCCTGCCCGTTCTGCTAATTCACGAGATATCACTGCACCCGCAAATCCACAACCTACTACCAAACAATCATATGTGTTATTCATTAGTTAATATTTCCTCCATTCATCGGATATTATGTCTTATATAAAAAGTCATACACTTTATTTTATCATAAATAATTATTATATAAAATGTCACTTATTTTTTATGATAATCTTTGTTTATATCATTGTCAATAATGTATCCAACATGTTTAACAAATGTAATAAAAATGTAACAAAATACCCATTATAAACTTTTGATAAAAGAAATACTATTTTAGTTTCTATTCTTATTAAAATTGTTGATTTTTTCGACATTAATTTGTTATAAACATTATTCTTTTTATAAATATTTCTATTTGTATTATTTATACTATCTATTTTTTATTTTAATTCAAAAAAATAATTAAAATATGTTGATTTTTGTCAATATGTAATTTATTATATTATATATTAGATAATTTCAAAACAAGTGATTAAATTCAAAATTAAGTGAATTTTAAAAAACATTCAAATTTTCTTTACTCAGAAGTTAGTCAAAATTATCTATATTAACTAATAATTACTTTTCTGTATTAAAAGTAGAACAAAACTATAATAAAAAAGGAGCAGATAAAATGAACTTTAAAAATTTCAAGCTAAATAGTATTCGCACCAAATTAGTTATTAGTTTAATATCAATTTGTTTAATTCCCTTAATCATATCTGGATCCGTTTCTTATATGGAATCGAAATCAATACTTAACAAAAAATTATCTCTTACTAGTTCTCAATCACTTTTAGAAATAGAAAATGGTCTTACTAATTACTTTAATGGATTTTCAGATATAGTTTCTCTTACTGCAAGTAATCCAGGCATTGTAAATGTTGATACAGACAATAATACTGGAATTGTATCAGAAATATTAAAAGGTGTAAAGGAAAGTGATAAAGATATACTTGGAGTATATTATGGAACTTCCTCTGGCAAATTTACAATATATCCCAATGTGAAAATGCCTGATGGATACGATGCAACAAAAAGGGACTGGTATAAACAAGCTTTAGACAATAAAGGAAAAGTTATAATAACTCCCCCTTACAAGGATGCTGCTACTGGAAATAGTGTTGTTACACTTGCAAAAACAGTAGAAAAAAACGGACAAGTAGTTGGAGTTATTGGAATGGATTGTTCATTAATTACACTTTCACAAAAAATATCCTCACAAAAAATAGGTACTACAGGATATATGTTTATTGCTGATACATCAGGTACTGTTTTAGCTCACCCTACAAAAGAACTTATTGGCACAAAGGAAGCTACCAATTTATCCTTTTGGGATAAAGTAAAATCAGAAAATAGCGGTTTTATAAATTATACATATAATGGTTCTAAAAAATTTGGAGTATATAAAACAAATGAATTAACAGGCTGGAAGTTAGTAGCTTGCTTAAATGAAACTGAACTTTCTAGCGACACAATGGCCATATTACAAATAACTTCTTTAATAATATTAGTAATGGCATTACTTGCAGTGGGTCTATCCTTATTATTAAGTAAGGGAATTTCTAATAACATTAAAAGGTTAAAAGATGTGTTCGCTAAGGCTTCAAATGGAGATTTGACAGTATCCATAACCTCTACAACGAAAGATGAATTCAAGGATTTAGCTGAATCATTCAATTTAATGATGAAAAATATATCAGAGCTTATAAATAATGTAACAAGTTCCTCCGAAACTGTATTAGATACATCCACAATCCTTGCTAATATATCCGAGGAAGTAACAGCTTCCATAACTGAAGTTTCAAAAGCAATAGAAGAAGTTTCTTTAGGTGCAACAGAACAAGCACAAAATGCTCAAAAAGGTGCTTCGGAAATGGAAGACTTATCCGCTAGACTAGACAAAATTAATGTTAGTTCTAAAGAAATGGATAAAATTTCAAAAGATACTAAAGAATTAGGCTCAAAAGGACTTTCTCTGATAGATACTTTAATAGAAAAATCAGATAAAGCTAAAATAGCTACTAAATCAGTAAATCATGTAATTCGTGCTATGAATGAAAGTGCTAAGCAGATAAGTCTTATATCTGAAACAATATCTGATATAACATCACAAACTAATCTTTTATCATTAAATGCAAGTATAGAATCCGCACGTGCTGGCGAAGCTGGTAAAGGATTTGCTGTGGTAGCAGAAGAAATAAGAACTCTTGCTGAACAATCGCAAAGCTCCACAGAAAAAATAAAGGAAATTATAGCTGCTATACAGAAGAAATCAGAAACAGCAGTAAGTGCTATTAATTCAACAGAAGCTGCAGTAAACGATCAGTATTTAGCAGTAAATAAGACTGAAGAAATATTTAATAATATTTTAAAATCCATTGAAACGATGATTACTAAAGTTGATGAAGTAAAGATGTCTATCGTTGATATAAATGATAAAAAGCAATCTACAGTAGCTGAAATTGAAAATATTTCATCTATATCTGAGCAAACAGCTTCTGCTTCACAAGAAGTTACTGCTTCTACAGAAGAAATAACTGCTACTATGGAAGATTTTACACAGCATTCAAACGAGCTTCAAATGTTAGCAAAACAGTTAGAAACACAAATAACTAAGTTTAAAGTTAACT
The DNA here is from genome assembly GCF_033561535.1 of Clostridium sp. JS66. Classification (NCBI taxonomy): domain Bacteria; kingdom Bacillati; phylum Bacillota; class Clostridia; order Eubacteriales; family Clostridiaceae; genus Clostridium; species Clostridium sp. JS66. The sequence continues at coordinate 4,591,451 of NZ_CP131467.1, forward strand.
AACTTAATTTTTAGCTAAATATGAGCATATTGTGACGTAAAGGTACAGTGGAAGTTTGGATTTTAACTTTTACTTCGTGATATATGATAAGGGTGTCATCACGGCTAAATGTTTTAATTATTCTAAAGCTCGAAATTTTTGAAAACCTAAGAACTTTGTCAAACTCGGTTTCCTCAGACAGGACTAAAGTTCTAAGGCTTTCAAAAATTTTGAACTAAGAATAATACTAAAACAATTTAGCTAATGTGAGGACATCCTTATCATATATCACTGCATAAAAGTTAAAGTTCAAACTAGTAACTTCAAATGTACACATCTAATTGCATTGTTATAGATACTTTTAGTAAGCAAAAGCATATTTGTACCAATAACTTATAACGCTCAAAAATTAATGCTGAATATGCTATTGCACTAATATATTTAGTTTAAAAAGCAATTGCTTACACATGGTGACATGAAAATGTAGTTAAATTTCAAGGTAGATATATTAACTATCAACATTTAGCCTCTACATATATGGTCCTATAGCCTTAAGAAAAGCCTCAATAAATTAGGCTATACCATAATATATTGTTAAACTAGATAATAAGTATTATGTGTACAGGTAATGGCACTAAGAAGTAACTTTTCCTAATCACTCAGTTACTTGCCTCATATGATAAGCATACCACTTACTAATTAATCTTTTCAAAGAAGCCGCTGCTGGTACAGCTATAAGCATTCCTATAAGCCCACCTACATTTCCACCTACAAGAATTGCAACCATGGTAAATACCGGATGAAGTCCAACACTATCCCCTACTATTTTAGGTGCTAATAAATTATTGTCCACTTGTTGGACTACAAGCATTCCAATAATCGCCCATAATGCTGTAATAGGCTCTCCACTTAATAATGCCATAATTACTGCTAAAACAGTTCCAACAACAGGTCCAATATATGGTATCATATTACAAATACCTGCAATAATTCCTATCATTAATGCATAGTCTATTTTAATAAAATACAATACTATAGCTGATAGAACTCCTACAATACCAGCTTCCAATAGCTGTCCTCTTATATATCTATAAAATGTATCATCTACAATATTTAATATTTCTTTTAATTTATTGCCTACCTTACTTTTTCCAAATATAAGATCAAAAATCTTATTCCATAAATCCATAAAATATTCAAAATCCTGTATTAGATAGATACTCAACACCACGGCTATAAAAAATGAAGCTATATTTCCACCTATGGACACAACAGAATTTGTTATTGAACCTATACTGGCAGAAAAATATGACTGTATAGAACTTACTATTTCAGCAATTTTATCATTTAAATTACCTGGTATTGATATATTTAAACTTGCTAGTTTTTCATTTATAGAAGTAACAGACAATGTAGAATTCTTTAAATAATCAGTAAGAAACATTCCCATATTGGATATAGTCACATTACTAGAAACTTTTCCTCCAACCATAATATATATTCCACTAATAACAGCTACAAAAATCCCTGTTACTAACGCATATATTACTAAAATTCCAATTGCTCTTCTACTAGATGGTTTTTTCAATATTTTTTTCTTTTCTAAAAAATTTTCAACACTTTTTACACCTGGTTTCAACAGGTACACAATTACTAATGCAATAAAAAATGGTTTTAAAACACCAATAATTTTATTTAATGTGTTATTGAGTAAGGATAATATACCTCCTACATTATTAAAAAACATTATAACCGCATAAACAAAAATCACTGTTGCCGCGGCATATACACAATATTGTAATAACTTTTTATCTATTTTCATCTTCGCCTCTCTACTTTAATCAAGTTATTTTTTATTTTTTCTATATAATTACTTTGCAATAATAATGGACTTTACGCAATTATTAAAGTTTAAATCTTAAATTTTGAAATTTGTTCTTTTAATTTTTCAGAACTATTTTTGGATTTCTTTGTCAACTGAAAAATATCATTGGATTTTAAAGTTACGTCCATTACTTTTTGTGCAATGTCAGTAGTTGCATTAACTCCTTCACCTGATAATTTGGCCATTCCATCAATAGATTTTAATACATCTTTTATCCTAATCAATAATTCTTCTGAAGTAGAATTAAAATTTTTAATAAGCTTATCCACAAATTTTGCATCTTCGCTATACTTGTCCGCAACATCAAGCAATGTTTTATAGTCATTTTGCACATCATTAGATACAAAATCAAGTAACTTATTTGAACTACTTGAAAGCTCATTAACTGATGCTGTAACTTTTCCTGTAACACTTTGTATCTGCATAACTGTATTCTTTGACTGCTCTGCAAGCTTTCTAATTTCCTCAGCTACTATTGAAAACCCTCTTCCTGCCTCTCCTGCACCAGCAGCTTCTATAGCTGCATTTAATGCAAGCATATTGGTTTGAGAAGTTATTTGTATTATAGATTCGGATAAAACATTTATTTGATCTACAATTTTTGAATTTTCAATAGCTTTTTCAAGTTCTTCCTTTGTTTTGAAGAAAATATCAGAAGCCTTTCTCTGTGCATCATTTACACTTTCTTTTGTATAAACTGCCCTTTTACTAATCTCCAAAACTTCATTTACAGCATTTTGAGAATTCTTTGCTATAGATTCTACTGATTTTTCAATCTCTTGCGCAGTAGTATTCATTTCTTGTGATGATGCTGCCGTTTGCTCCATACCTGCAGATAACTCCTCTGTATCTTCTGACACAGCTTCTATATTTGAATTCAATCCATCAACCTTTACAGAAACATCATCAACTACATGTTTAATATTTTCTGATTCCTCCATTACATTTTCTATCATTTTCTTGAAAGTTTCTGTAGTGTTGTTTAAATGCTGTGCAATTTCTTTAGTTTCATCATTTGAATTTATCTCACAAGTACTTTTCAAGTCACCATTTGAAATATTTTGTAGAAATTCTTGTATTTTATTAATGTTTTTAGATATGCGTTTTACCATAATAGTGGCAAGAACAATACCTAAAGCTATAGCACCTAAAGATACTAATACAATTATTATCATAATATTTCTTACCTTGGAAACTATATTTTCCTTTTCCACTCCAACAAAGAAAGCACCTACAACTTTGCCACTGGAATCTTTAATTGGTGTATATCTTGTTTGATATACACTTCCTACTACAACTGCCTCACCCTCATATGCTTTTCCTTGTTTTAAAACTACATCAGCAACTTTGTCAGACATTTTAGTTCCTACAGCTCTTTTTCCATCCATCATAACATTAGTTGAAACCCTTGTATCATTTAAAAATATAGTACATATAGAATTAGTATCAGTTTTTATATTATCTACCAGTTCAGTATCTTCATTTAATATCTTTTTACCTTTAAGAAGGTTCTCCCCTTCTATTTTCCAATCCCCTTGATATTTTTCATTTAAAATTCTATAACCGCTATTGTTACTAATTTTAAGCTGATTGGTTACATTTTCTTCAACAATGCCATTAATTTTATAATATACAATAGATAAAATTGCCGAAGCTAAGAATAGTAACATTAAAGTAATAACGGAAATTATCTTTCCTTTAAACTTAAACTTTATTATTCTGTTCATAATTATGCCCCCCATTTACTATTTTACATATTAAACATGAGTTTCTATTGTCTATATTCGTCATAAAGATATAAAATCCTTTGTAAATTTTCTAAAACTTGCAATTAACTTAAAAATTTGCAGTATCTATTGCAATATTTTTTAATTATACTAGCTATAATTAATCAATAACTATTTTGGAAATTATTCAGTTAATTGATATTATTGACATAAATGTTAATAAATATTTAGTTAACATACTTTAACTCTATTGACGACATTAGTATATTGTAGTAACATAAACTTGTAAATACAAAATTAAATAATAGAAATCCCAGGGGGGCTGGTGTTACCAGCTGAGAGTAAAAATATTAATTTTTAGACCCTATAACCTGATCTGGATAATACCAGCGTAGGAAGAGGCTTTATATAATTAAGGATTATAGGTACAAACCTCTTGTTGGTTTGTACCTTTTTAATTTTAAGCAATAAATTACATTGCATTTCAAATAAAATACAAGTTCAACAAAACTTAATAATGAGGAGGATTTAAAATGAAATTTTCAGATACCCTATACAAAAGCGTTAAAGACATTTGGGATTCTTATTACATACATCCATTTGTTAGGGGAATAGGTGAAGGAACTCTAGATAAAGATAAATTTAAATTTTATATGATACAAGATTATATTTACCTATTAGATTACGCTAAAGTTTATGCTTTAGGTGTAGTTAAAGCTGAAACAGAAGAAGTAATGCAGGGTTTTTCCAGCACAGTAAATAGTATATTAAATGGTGAAATGAATATTCACCGCTCTTATATGGAGGAATTAGGAATTACATCAGAAGAAGTTAAAAACACTAAAGCATCACTTGCCAATACTTCATATACACATTACATGCTTGCTGTTTCTCAAGCAGGCTCTTTGGGAGATGTTGCTGTTTCATTGTTATCCTGCGCATGGAGTTACTTAAAAATTGCTACAAATTTAAGTAAAATTAATGGTTCTTTAGACCATGAATTTTATGGCAAATGGATAAAGGGTTATATCTCAGAAAATTATAAGGAAGAAGTACAATGGCTTTTAGATTTAGTAGATAACCTTGGAAACTACTTGTCAAAGAAAGAATTAGATAGGTTAACAGAAATATTTATAAACTGTAGTAAATATGAACTCATGTTTTGGGACATGGCCTATAACAAGGAGATGTAATTTTTTATGTTAAAATTCTGCAATATTAATTTCAAATATGAAAATGATGCAGCTCCTCTTATAGCGAACTTGAGCTTCAAAGTACATAGAGGAGATTTTATAAGTATAATAGGCCCAAGCGGATGCGGAAAAAGTACTATATTCAGGCTTGTTTGTGGTTTAGAGCATGGATATTCTGGAAACATTTTCATAAATGACAATGATATTAATAATTTAAAAGGTTATATAGGCTATATGCCTCAAAAGGATTTATTAATTCCCTGGAGAAACATTTTAGAAAATGCTTCACTTCCACTTGAAATACGTGAAAATAACCCCAAACGAGCTAAGAAGGAAGCAGAAAAATTTTTAGAAACCTTTGGTCTTGGAAGTTATAAATATAAATATCCAAAGGACTTATCAGGTGGAATGAAACAAAGAGTTTCATTTATAAGAACTTTGCTTACCGGTTCTGAAATTATGCTTTTGGATGAGCCTTTCAGTGCTTTAGATGCTATAACTAAAATATCAATGCAAGAATGGCTGCTAACTCAATGGTCTTCGTTTAAGAAAACCATATTATTTATAACTCATGATGTTGAGGAAGCTTTATTTCTATCAAGTAAAATATTAGTGGTTTCCCAAAAACCTATAACTCAGCTAAAGGAAGTAGTAGTTCCTCTCAGTTATCCAAGAGATAGGCACATGTTAAGCAGACCAGAAATATTGGACATAAAAGAAAAACTTATAAATGAATTGAAACAGAGGATTGAACTATGAAAAAATACACATCATCAATAATTGTAGGAATTTCATTTTTTTTAATTTGGGAAACTATAGCACGAAAAATAGATGCAGCGTATATATTGCCATCCCCAAGCAAAATTTTACAAAGAACTTGGGAACTAAGGGATCCTTTATTTACAGTACATCTTCCTGCTACACTATGGGTTACTTTTTTAGGACTTGTTATATCCTTGATTTTCGGAGTATTCTTGGCCATACTCATGAGTTTAAATGAAAAAATCCAAAATGCAATATACCCTCTTGTGGTGGTAACTCAAACTGTACCAATTACAGCTTTGGCTCCTATATTTGTACTTTGGTTTGGCTACAGCATATGGAGCAAGGTATTGGCAACCATACTTATGACTTTTTTTCCTATTACAATTAATGTATATGATGGACTTAGGTCCACTAAGAGAGAAATGGAAGAATTATTAATTACTTATGGAGCTACCAAAAAAGATATATTTATTAAGTTAAAATTGCCTTCAGCATTACCATATTTTTTTTCAGCACTAAAAATATCTGTACCACTTAGCGTAATAGGTGCTGCCATTAGTGAATGGCTTGGAGCTCAATCAGGTCTTGGATACTTTAGTAAAAGAATGATGACTCAACTAGATGGTGCAGGAGTCTTTGCACCTATAGTAATTTTATCTCTTATCGCAGTAATATTTGTTTTTATAATAGATATTTTAGAAAATAAACTAATAAAATGGAGGAATGAAGTGTGAAAAAATTTAAGTATTTAGCTTTATTATTAGTACTAATATGTTTAATAGGTACAGGCTGCTCTGCTGGCACTCAAAGCAGTAAAAAGGATTCTGATAAGTTAGAGGATGTTGATGTAGTATTGGATTGGTATCCAAATGCAATACACAGTTTCATATATGCAGCTATAGAAAATGGATATTATAAAGAACAGGGATTAAATGTTCATATTAAATTTCCATCCAATGCAACAGATCCGTTGACGCTTACCGCTGCCAACAAAGCAACTATAGGAATCTATTATCAACCTGATATAATAATGTCCAGAGCTAATGAAAACATTCCTATAAAATCCGTTGGGGCCATAGTTCATACACCTTTAAATGTGGTTATTGCTTTAAAAGAAAAAAACATAAACTCTCCAAAGGATCTAGCTGGAAAAACTATTGGTTTTTCAGGAAATCCTTTAAATGTAGAATATGTTAAAACTATGATCAAAGCTGATGGAGGAGATCCAAGTTCAATAAAAACTATAGATGTAGGTTTTGAGCTGCTTTCTTCTATGACAACTAAAAAGGTTGATGCCACAACTGGTGGACTTATAAATCATGAAGTCCCTGTTTTAAAGCATGAAGGACATCAACTAAATTATTTTGACCCATCAAAATATGGAGTTCCTAATTATTATGAAGAAATTTTTGTAGCTAGTGACAAAACAATAAAAGAAAAACCTGAAACTCTAAAAAAATTTATGAAAGCTTCACAAAAAGGATTTGAATTTATGAAGCAAAATCCAGACAAAGCATTAAAAATTTTAATGAATAATCAACAAAAGGAAAACTTTCCTCTTGTAGAGGCAGTTGAAAAGGAAAGTATGAGCACACTACTTCCAAAAATGGATTCAAAAGAAGAACCATTTTTAACTCAAAATAAGAAGGTTTGGGAAGATCACATAAATTGGTTATATCAAAAAGGTCTTATAAAACAGAAACCAAAGGCTGAAGATTGTTTTGTAAATATTAACGACTTAAAATAAATATTAAAGAAAGAGATGTTTAAAATGTACATTTATTCATTTTAGCATCTCTTTCTTTTGTTATTTCAATTTAATTCAACACATTATTTTATTTTCAAAACATTAAAATATAAATTTTAAAAATTATTATTTGTAAATATTAATTTTTTCAACTATAATTTAATATTAATTTCAATATTTATTTTCAACACATATAAAATGTACAGGGAGGAATTTAAAATGGCACTACAACAAAGAAGGAAGGCTTTTGAATTTATAGACCTTCATAAAGATGAAATGTTATGTTTACTGAAAGAACTTGTAAATACAGAAAGTGACACTCGAAATAAAGATTCAGTAGATAACTTGGCTCAAAAATTGAAAGAAATACTTTCTAGAATTGGAATGAATACAAGAATAGTTGAATATAAAAACTCTGGGAATTCCATCGTTGCAGAATCAGGATCAAACAAATGTAAAAAAGGAGTTATCCTTTCTGGTCATATGGATACAGTTTTTAAAAAAGGCACCCTAGAAAATATGCCTTTTAAAATAGAAAATGATAAAATTTATGGACCAGGAGTTCTAGATATGAAGGGTGGTATTATAATTGCTATTTATGTTATTAAGGCTCTAAATTCCATTGGATATAATGAACGTCCTATAAAAGTTATAATTTCAGGTGACGAAGAAACTGGTCATTGCAATTCTAAATGCAATGAATTATTTATCAATGAATCAAAAGGATTTGGAGCTGCCTTCAATTTTGAAACTGGATTTCTTGACAATGGAGTAATCGTAGGACGAAAAGGCGTTGCTGAATTTAGTTTAGAAATAGAAGGTATTTCTGCACATGCAGGTAATTCACCTGAAAAAGGAAGAAGTGCAATTCAAGAAATGGCATATAAAATAATAGACATACAAAATTTAAATAATTTTAAAAATGGTACCACCTTTAATGTTGGAACCATCACTGGCGGTACTGTACCAAATGCTATTCCTGACTATGCCAAAATTGAAATAGATGTCAGATATACAAAAGTAAGTGAAAAGTCAAGTATTGAAAATACTCTACAAAGCATTGCATCAAAAACATATATAGAAGGTACAAAAAGCAAACTTAAAGTAAAAAGTTATATGCCTCCTATGGAAACCACCGATGATGTTATGAAATTATTTGAATTTGCCAAAAAAACTTCTTCAGAAATTGGTCTTGGAGATATATACTCTAAAACAACAGGTGGTGGTTCTGACGCATCCTACATAGTTACTGCTGGTGTTCCAACACTATGCGCCATAGGAGTTAAGGGTGAGTGGAATCATACTCCTAGAGAATATGCCACCGTAGAATCTTTATTTGAAAGAGCAAAACTTGTAATTGCATGCATACTAAATCTAGATGAGCATTTAAAATAATCTCATAAAATACTAAAAGCTATGAATTAAGTATTAAAAGAATATGAATAGAAACAAGTAATTTTAGAAATTTACTGTTTATTTTATAAATATTCTTTTAAACCATATTCATAGCTTTTTATATTTAAATTGAATTATTCACTTCATTAAATTCCATTTATTATAATTTTTCAACTTTAACTATAGTATTTTGAATGTAATTATGCTTATTCTTGTATAAAAGTGAAAAATGCAAATTTTAAGAATTGACTTTTTTAATAATATTGTTTAAAATATTATTATTTTAATAAATACATCAGTATTTTTTTAATAAATTGTTAAAAAAACATACTAAAATTTAATTTTTGATTATATAAACTTTTATTCAAGTAACAATTGTTATTGAAAATAATTTTAGAAAGGGGATATTATTAATGAAACGTGAAAATTTACAACAGTACGTTGCTATACTAATTTTTATAATACCATTGATGGTTGGTGTCTATTTACTTGCTTCAAAATCTAGCCCCGATTATAAAAACAACTTAAGACAATTGCAAAGTACTATGGCATTCAATTATACAGATGCCGATGTAGGTATAAACTCATTTAAAACTTTAGTAGAAACCGGGAAAATACAAACTGTTTATTATAATGAAAGTGACTTTATCCTTATAGCAGAAGATAAAACTAAAAAAACCTTCACTTTTGAAAATCCTAAAAATCCTGAATTTAGGCAGTACCTAATGGAACATAAAGTGAAAATTGTTGAATCTTCTAACTCCTACTCTAAAATATTGAGCTCCATTGCTTTTGCTATAGTATTACTATTTATTGTTAGATTACTTACAAACTTTTATAGTAAAAAAACTCTTTCTGCTGACTTGCACAGGGATTCTGTAGAATTTGAAGAATCAAAGGACGTTAAAATAAGATTTAGCGATGTAGCTGGTAGTGAAGAAGCCAAGGAAAATATGCAAGATATAATTGAATTCTTAAAGGACCCTAAAAAATTCGAAGATTTTGGTGCTAAAATTCCTAAAGGTATAATTCTTTATGGTCCTCCTGGAACCGGAAAAACTCTTTTAGCCAAGGCTTTAGCAGGTGAAACAGGCTCTGAATTCATACCAACCAGTGGTTCATATTTTATAGAAAAATACGTAGGAGTGGGTGCTTCAAGAGTAAGAAAACTATTTAATAAAGCTAGAAAAAATTCTCCTGCAATAATATTTATAGATGAAATAGATGCAATTGGAGGAAAAAGAGGATCAGGCAAAGATACAAGTGAAGATGCAAAAACCTTGAATCAATTATTAGTAGAAATGGACGGATTTAATGATAAGGAAAATGTCATAGTTGTTGCCGCAACTAATAGACTTGATATGCTGGACGATGCACTGCTTCGTGCAGGAAGATTTGATAGACATGTAATGGTTGGTCTTCCAGATTTAAATGCAAGATATAAAATATTAAAGGTTCATTCAAAAAATAAACCCTTATCTCCTTCTGTGGATTTATTTCAAATAGCTAAGCAGACAGTTTACATGAGTGGGGCAGATTTAGCAAACGTAATAAATGAAGCATCTATATATGCTATTAAAGAAAACTGTAGTGAAATAACTTTAAATCACATAGACAAAGCTATGAATAAAATAATAGCTGGAGATGAAAAAAAAGACAGGTCCAATATATCAGATGCTGAAAAAAGAATAACTGCATACCATGAAGCCGGACATGCTTTAATAGCTAAATTATTAAATAAATCAAGTGTGCCTAAAGTATCTATAATTCCTACTACAAAGGGAGCTGCTGGATACACTATAATAAATCCAAATGAAAAAATGTTTCAGACAAAAAAGGAAATTTTGAATAAAGTAAGTGAATTATTAGGTGGAAGAGCTTCTGAAGAAATAATATTTGGTAAAGAAAACATAACAGGTGGTGCTGCTAATGATTTACAAAGAGCAACTAAAATGGTAGTAACCTTAATAGCCAAATATGGAATGAGTGAAAAGCTGGGTCTTGTTTGTTTAGATGATAAAGAAATATCCTTAGGAAATGAACTGATATTGAGGGAAACAAAACAAATTTTAGACAAAATCTACAACTCAACTTTAAATTATATAATTGATAATAAGAATAAGCTTCAGCTAATTGCCGAAAAACTTCTAGAAAATGAAATTATAGATGAACATGATCTTGAAGTACTAATAGCAAGTTAAATCTTTACTAACATAAAAAGGAGATGTCTAAAGCACATAAATACATGTATTTCAGATGTCTCCTCCTCCATTTTATAACTAAAGTTTATTTAGCAATTGAGCTTTTAAATTTTGTATTCCTATTCTATCTATCATGTCGCCAAATCTCTCGCCGCTATTACCATTTTCAGCATAATAATCCATAACCTTTTGTGTTACTTCTTCTATTTCATCTAATGCAAATACAGCTTGAAGCTTGTCCCCAATTTTATATTTTCTACCAAACTTACCACCTAAAAATACTGCTACTCCTTCTTTTTTAGTTTCCATAGCCTCAAAATGACAAGCACTGATACATTTACCACAGCCTAAGCATTTTTCTTCATTAAATTTTGTTTTATCATCTACTTTATCCAAGGCACCAGCTTTACATACATTTACACAGGCTCCACAAGCTTTACATTTACTCTCTTCAAATTTAGGGAGTCTTTGTCCCATAAATCCAAGGTCATTTAATTGTGTTTTAGCACAATTATTTGGACATCCTACTATACCTATTTTAAATTTAGCTGGTAAATCATGTGCAAAATATTTTTTATGCAACTGGGCACATAATTTTTGTGTATCTATTAATCCATGAGTACATACTGTACCCTTGCATGAAACAATAGGTCTTACTTTTTTTCCAGTGCCGCCAGCTCTTAAATTAAATGCTTTTAAATCCTCTTTTACACTTTCTATATCTTCTTCCCTTATCCAAGGAATTTCAATTCCTAATCGAGTGGTAAAGCTTATATATCCTCTTCCATATATATTGGCAATACTTAAAACATTGTTCATTTCAGATGATGACATAATTCCTGATACAGCTATAATCCTTAATGTAAAATATTTAGTATCTCTTTGATTTATAAATCCTTCAAGCTTTAACTGTGCTAATTGTTCCTTGTTCATACCTAACTCCTCCATTACAACTCATTATAAATAAAATTATAACAGTTTATTACAAAAATTAAAATGTACACAATAAGCATTAATTTTTTATTAAACTTCAATGTTTCTAAATAAACTTACGCCCTTAGTTACAATGATTTTATATAAAATACAGTCTATAATTAAAAATAATAGAATTGCAATGATACTCATTACAAACTTATCAAAACTAAGGTTTATAGCAGCAATTGCCATAAGTACACTTACACCAATTCCAACCATAATGGCTATAAATCCATTAAAATTTTGTTTTACAGCCTTTACTTCATTGTCCCAATTTAATTTTGGAAAGGCAACATCAATCATTATTCCGAGCATAGCTGAAAATAAAATTCCAGGTATTGATGATACAAAAACTATAAGAATCATATACAATGGTAATTTCATTAAAAATAATACCACTAGAAGCATAGCTACTATGCCTACCATTCCCATAATTGCTCCTGACAAAACTTTAGCTATTAATTGAACATCATAACCTACAGCAATGTATTTGCTTACAAATAAGTTACTTCCTTCTCTAGATATAGCTGTAGAAGTTATAAGGTTACTTGAAGTTATAAATATTCCTGCTGCTAGCGATATTATAATAATTATCCCAATCCACTTTGTATCATTAATTATAGGCACTAATCTTTTAAAGTTTTTAAAAATTTCTGGTTCAGTAAAAAATGGTATTAACAAAAATACTGGCCATAAAAAATTCATAATAATACAATTCATAAAATATATAGGTGTTCTAAACAGTATTTTTAACTCCTTAACCACTAATGATTTAATAGGTGAACTTTTTCGTGATACTTTTTGTAGATCTTTATTATTCAATTTTCTTCTTGCAGAAGGTGCTTCTGAAATTCCTATTACTCCTTTAAAATATAACTTTTCTCCCGATATTAAAAATATAGATAAAGTACATAAGGTTATCATTAAAAATACTATTATATTTTTTAAACCTATAAAACTTCCACTAAATACTATGGCTTTAACAGCTTCAGAAACCCCTGGAAATACCTTACTTGAAATACCAACTAAAGAGTTATTTCCTTCACTTAACATATTCAATATTTGCTGCTGATTCATTCCTGACGTTCCTAGCTTTTGCATCTTCATATTAAAAACTATAGCCAAAACCATAGCTAAAATCCCACCTATAATTTTTAATAAATCTTTGTGGTTTCCCATATTAGTAAATCTCATAATCAATACATTCAAAATGCTGGCCATACTTAATGGTATGATAGGTATAGTTAAAAATAGTATTACAGAATACACATAATATATAGCTCCCATATGCCCTTTTAAGCCATATATTATAAACAAAGGTAATAATATGGCTGTTTCAGTAAGATACTCATATAACAGCGTTATGGTGAATTTTGAAGCTATTATATGCCATGGTTTTAATGGCAGTGGCAATAAATTTTCTATATCCTTTGAAAAATACATTACATTTAAAGAATAAAATATGGCAAAAAAGAATATAAAAATGAAAGTAAAATTTATACCTACAGTAAAAATTAGCCCTTGTTGATTTATCTTATAAAGCATATCATAAGCACTTTCAATAAAATAAATAAATGCTATTATAGTTGGTATGCAAGCTGCAATAATGGTAGCTGCTATTGCAATAGCTTTTATTTTTTTCTTTTTATCGTCATTTAATAATCCATTTCCATTTTTCAAGAGAGCTTTTGTTAAAATTATATATTTACTCATTTTGTGTCATCTCCAAAAATATATTTTCCAAGGATTCATTTTCCTTAAATCCTTCCTTAAGCTCTTTAAAAGTACCGTTAAACATAATTTTACCTTTATTTATAATGGCAAACCTATCACATATTTTTTCTGCTACTTCCAATACATGAGTTGAAAAAAATACTGTATTACCTTTATCTGCATGCTCCCTCATCATTTCTTTTAGGGTAAAGGATGATTTTGGATCAAGACCTGTCATAGGCTCATCCAATATCCATACAGAAGGATCATGAATTAAAGCTCCCATTATAACTATTTTTTGTCTCATACCATGAGAATAGCTCTGTATTTGATCCTTTAGTGCCTTATCCATTTCAAATCTTTCAGATAAACTTTTTATTCTATCTATTCTTTCCTTACTATCCACTTCATAAATGTCAGCCATAAAATTTAAATATTCTATACCTTTAAGCCTTAAAAATATATCTGGATTATCTGGAACAAATCCAAATTGCTTTTTAGCTTTTATGGAATTTTCTTTTATATTTATATTATTTATAAATACATTTCCACTGTTGGCATTTATAATACCTGTAATCATCTTTATAGTAGTGGTTTTACCTGCTCCATTAGGACCTAAAAATCCAAATATCTGTCCATCAGGTATAGTTAAATTCAAATTATCTACTGCCTTTATATTTCCATTGTAGCTCTTATTTAAAGCTTTTAATTCTATCATTTCTTTTTCCTCCACACTAATTAAATTATAATTGTTATATATAATATATAACAATTATAACTACAATGCAATAACCTTTATATAATATTTTTCTTAAATCTAATATTATTTAATTTCAATGTTCCTTACAATATGCTTTTTTATACAAAAATATAAAAATCCTCTAAAATAGATTTTTATAAATTATCTATTCTAGAGGATCATTTCATAAGGCTTTAATCCTATGTTTTTTTTAATTAGCTAAAAAACATTTTTTAATAATCCGTGTTCATTAATCCATATTCTTTAAAACCATAAGGATTGCTAATTTAGCCATATTAAAAATAGAATTTCTTTCTTCGCTAATTACTATTTTTTCATTTATACAGCTTCCATCTTCACTTATTGTAAAAAGTGAAGCCACATTTTTCTTTAAGGAACACTCTATAAGATTATTTAACATTTCCTTAGCACTTTCTCTTTTATTCAATAAATCATATAAATACTCTAAAGCTTTTTCAGCTTTATGAGCATTTTTTTCCTTTAGTATTCCATTTTGTATAGCTTGCTCTAAGGCTAAAATTATCATCTTTCCAACTCGACCTTCAAGTTCAAAATCTTCATCAACACACTTATTACATATAAATTCTACAGATTTATTTAGTTGATTGAAATATATGTCTATATCTTCATCTCCTAAAATAAATGCCATCAATACCATAGCAGTGGTTTCTACCTTATCCTCTGTGCTGCTGTCCTCATAATCAACAAAAGCTCCCTCTGCAAATTGATTCTTAGCAATTATTCTCAAAAGCTTCTTTCTAGGATATTTACTATTTAGATATAAATTATCGCCTTTTAATTTTTGGATTTTTTCTTCCACTATTGTTCCTTCATATGTTTTATACAAAAATCCTGTCTTATCTTCCACATCAAAATTTTCCTCTTCAAATTCATCTGATAGAGTTATTTCCTTAACACTAATTGGAATTATGTTCTTAAGTTCTATACCCAGTACTGGTTCTTCTCTAAGTTCCATAAAAATGAATGTAGTTTCAGGGCTTATTAATCCATTCTTTTTAGATAGTTCTATTACTTTTTGTCTCATAGCTTCCTTTACGTCTCCACGCTGTGACTTCATATTCATCTCAATGGATTTAATTCTCTTTCTTGCCCACATTTTTTTTAGTAAGTTAGCGTTATCCTCTGTATTAAAATTATCTAAATCTACTTTTCTTATATAATCCTTATCACCAACTTCTCCACTTATAACTATTTCATCACTTACTTCACCTATAACATAGGCAAAAATAGAAAAAGCTTCTCTGTTATACATATAATCTATAGTTCTTGGATAAGTTGATTGAACCTTCATATTTCCCCAATCTATTTGTATATCATCCACTTCTGGGTTTTGGATTCTCTTGAATTGTCTTAATACTACATCTTCTATTCTTCGACCCTTATTTATAAACTCAGCTTTTCCAAAGCTCTCATGAGCTAATTTGTTCAAAAAATAATTATTGGTTTCTGAATCAAAGCCAAAAGTAAATATTCTATTGTCTCCTAAGTTTTCCCTTACATAATCTAGTATTTCATCTTCTTCTTCAACTTCATCATCAGTGAAAATCAATATGGTATTATGACCGCCTTCATTTTCAAGACTGTATTTTATGGCTCCAAATATATCTGCATCATCCTCTGTAGTCAAATTTTCTATCCACTGAGATGCTTTTTTTAAAGTTTCAGAATTAAATTCGGCCATTCCCTCATCCCAAAAATACTTTAAAGTTTCTCCCATTGCAATAATGTCAAAGGTATCCCCTTCTTCAAGATTTCTTATACACATTTGAAGTGCATTTTTAGCCTGTTCTAACTTATCGCCTTTCATAGTATCTGAAATGTCTATAAGGAAAACATAACTTTCTTTATCCTCCATTTCATAGTCATCCAGCTTAGGGATCATTCTGAGATAGACTACTCTTCTATCCTCCCCATTTTCTTTGTATTCATAAATCATGCCATCAGCTTCTAAAGGATCTTTTTCTTTCATAATAAGTATGAAATCCTTATCCATAGCTTCATAATCATCTTGTAAATTAATTTTAGCTACAGTATCCCCTTCTCTTTCCACTTTTAACTTATGATAAGGAGATTCAAAATCTAATTTACATAAAGACTCTACTATAATATTAGTTTTAAATTGGAATTCACTATCTTCTGATTTTTTCTTTACAATTTTGTTTACTAAAGTATTCTTCAAATTATTAAGCTTTGAATTCTCATCCATTTTTGTTGGTTCATATATTGCTGGAATTGTAAGCTTAAACTTCTTATCTTTATACTGAAGCTCATCTATATAAGATAATTTTATTTTAACTGTTTCACCACTTACGATTTTTCCTACAGCTATTTTAAAAACATGAGGCTTCAATTCTTCTAAAAATACAGTGTTGTCTCCTCTATTCTTAGCATTTTCATAAATTTTAATTGCCTTTTCTTTTTCCTCTACTATAGTTTTTAGAGTCTTTCCTCCTATCTCTGCTTCAAACCCTGATATTATAGCAGTTTTAGGTATTGGAAAAACATACACTCCTTCTATGTCACCTTTACTTTTATTTTCATACACTTGGTTTATGGATATTTCTGCATATTCCCCACAAATGTTACCATTTATGCTAACTTTCTTTAATATCATCTCTTCACAATTTCCTTTAATCTCCTTCATACTATACCCCATGGACAACCCTCCCTTATCTATAATTTTTGCATTTTAATCCATAGATATATATATTATTTTATTCCATAAAAAAAAATAATATCCTTCATAAAATTCTATTTTTAAATAATATTTTTAGTATTGTTGAAAAAAAGGCTTTTTGCTAATATACTAAATAGTGTTGTGAAAATAGCTAGAAAGGATATGTGAATTAAATGAACTTAATATCTTTAGAAAATATATGCAAAAGCTATGGTGAAAAAATCATTCTAAATAATATATCTTTAGGCATAAATGAAGGAGAAAAGATAGGCGTTATAGGTATAAATGGTACAGGTAAATCCACATTATTAAAAATTACTGCTGGAGCAGAAAATTATGATAGTGGAAACATAATAACTTCAAATACCTTAACAGTAAATTATCTTTCTCAAAACACATCCTTCGATGAAAATGCCACAGTGCTAGAACAAGTATTTAGAGGCGATTCTCCATTAATGAAGGTTCTAAGAGAATATGAAAATACACTTAAATCTTTAGAGAAAAATCCTAATGATGAACATAGACAAAAAAAGCTTTTGGATTTAACTGCTAAAATTGATAGTTTAAATGCATGGCAAATAGAAAGTGATGCTAAAACTATACTTACCAAGCTTAACATTTTTGATTTTGATGCAAAGGTAGCAACTCTTTCTGGAGGTCAAAAAAAGAGAATAGCTTTAGCTGGTGCTCTTATAACACCTTCAAATTTATTGATTCTAGATGAACCTACTAATCATATTGATAATGATACTGTAGCTTGGCTTGAAAATTACTTGAACAATAGAAAAGGTGCTCTACTTATGATTACTCATGATAGATACTTTTTAGATAGGGTTACTAATAGAATTTTAGAAATAAGCAATGGAAATCTCTATAGCTACGCTGGAAATTATAGTACTTTCTTAGAAAAAAAATCCGAAAGAGAAGAACTAAACAATGCTTTAGAAGATAAACGCAAGAATCTTTTCCGCAGAGAATTGGCTTGGATAAGAAGGGGTGCAAAAGCTAGAAGCACCAAACAAAAAGCAAGAATTCAAAGATTTGAGGAAATTAAAAATACTGAATTTGATAAAGCCAGTGATAAGGTACAAATATCTTCTGCAAGTACTAGGCTGGGTAAAAAAGTTATAGAACTGGAAAATATAAATAAATCCTTTGAAAATAAAAAGATAATAGATAATTTTAGCTATATATTTTCCAATAATGATAGAGTGGGCATAATTGGACCAAATGGTATTGGTAAGTCTACATTTTTAAATATCTGTGCAGGTATAATCAAACCTGATTTTGGAGAAGTTCGCATTGGTGAAACAGTAAAGATAGGGTACTTTTCCCAAGAAAATAAAGAAATGAATGAGAGTTTGAGAGTTATAGAATATATAAAAGAAGTTGGAGAATTTTTAAAAGCATCAGATGGTGAAACCTTAAGTGCTGCTACTATGCTAGAAAGATTTTTATTTACTCCAGAAATGCAATGGACACCTATTTCAAAGCTTTCTGGTGGTGAAAAAAGAAGACTTCAACTACTTAGAGTACTTATGAGTGCCCCTAATGTTTTAATGCTTGACGAACCTACTAATGATTTGGACATAGAAACTCTTACCGTTTTGGAAGATTATTTGGAAGACTTTTCAGGAACAGTTATAGCTGTATCTCATGATAGGTACTTTTTAGATAAGGCTTTTAAAAAGCTCCTAATTTTTAAAGGCAATTCTCCCATAGATTATTATACAGGAAATTATACTGAATACATGGATAAATGTGAAATTGAAAAACAGGAAGAAGAAATAAAGGAACCAAGTAAAAAAGATATTAAATCAAACTACAAAGAAAATAAAAATAAACCTTTAAAATTTTCCTATAAAGAGCAAAAAGAATTTGATGAAATAGATGATGTTATTGCAGATGTAGAAAATAAAATACAAGTTGTTGATTCAAAGATAAACTCTGCTGGCAGCGATTATGAACTTCTTCAAAAGCTTTTCGAGGAAAAGAAAGAATTACAAGAAAAACTTGATTATTTGTTGGATAGATGGACTTACTTAAGCGAACTAGCAGAAAAAATAGAAAGTGCTAAATGTCAGGATTAACCTCCTTGACCTTTAGCACTTTTTTATCCGATCGCTACCATTGCTAATACCCCTACCTTCTTCAAGTTGGGGATAAGCACTGCTACGCGCCTGGATAAGTTCTTCTAAGACTCAGATGTAGAGAGGTATTCCTCACAAGCAAACTCCACCTGAGTCTAAGAATCACTTGATTATTCTACTTCTTGAATACTTATTTGTCTTATGTGTTTAGTATGACTCCATTCCTTTTTATCCTTATTTAAAATTCCTTGAACAGTTATAGGAATCCAAGTTAAAGTATATATACTAAACAACATGTACCATATGAATATCTTTAACGAATATTTTCTATCAATCATTCCTATAATGAAAACAAACATCATTATGTAAATAATGGTAATTAGAACTGTGTACTCAATGGACGGAATTATATAGCCCTTATTTACATTTTCAATAGCTAAATGGTGTGTTACTAAAAACTCCTTATATTTACTGTTATCTCTTAAATACCTGAAAATCTCTGAAAATACTACTGC
The DNA here is from genome assembly GCF_033561535.1 of Clostridium sp. JS66. NCBI lineage: Bacteria > Bacillati > Bacillota > Clostridia > Eubacteriales > Clostridiaceae > Clostridium > Clostridium sp. JS66. The sequence continues at coordinate 4,611,094 of NZ_CP131467.1, forward strand.
ATTTAAAGAATATAAGGCAAATACTCCAAACATTTTTTTAGATAACTTTGTTTCCAATAACATAACTATTGGTGTAAATAAGAATTGACCTATACTAAATATCATCCAAGCATATTGACTATAACTACTTTGACTACTATAAAAAATATCTCTAAAAATCCCATCCAATGTTATTACATCTATACCACTAAAAACTTTGATTAAACTTATTACAGCAGAAGCTGCCATAAACAATGTAAAGTACGGCTGCATAGTATATAAAGCACAATCTAAAGTAATAAAACTTCTTTCTTTTACAGCTTTTTTCATAAGTCTAACGAAAAACCTTGAAAATACATCAGCAAATCCTTGCATCCATCTTTTTCTTTGATTCCAAGATTGCTTTAACGTTAAAGGCTTTTCATCATAAACTATTGCATTATGAGCCCATCCAACTTTATGTCCATTAAGCACTAATTTACAAGTAAACTCTAAATCCTCTGTAAGACAAGTAGAACCCCATCCTAATTTTTTAAGTATTTCTGTATCCATACAAAATCCAGTTCCACCTATCTGACTTGACAACCCTAAATTTGCTCTTCCTAATTGAAATAATCTATTAGCTGTCCAAAATGATATTGAATAAGATTGCGTTATCCACGAATCATCTGGATTTTTACTATCTATATAACCTTGAACAACTTTATATCCTTTAAGCAATTTATAGTTCATTTCATTTAAAAAATTCTTTGAAACTAAATTATCTGCATCAAAAATAGCTATAGCATCATATTGTGTGTCCATTTTAAATATTCTAGCAAACATCCATTCTAACGCATAACCTTTTCCTCTTTTATCTGAAACATTTCTCTCGTATACATTACCACCATGTTTTCTGGCGATTTCTGCTGTTTTATCAGTACAATTATCTGCAATTACAAGAATATCATATAAATCTTTAGGGTAATCCAATTCTTTTAAACTATCTACTATTTTTCCAATTACCATTTCTTCATTATGTGCTGCTACTAGCAACGCAAACTTTTTTTCTGGTTTACAATTTTCTACGTCTTTATCCTCTTTTTTGTAAAATCCAAATAATGAGATGATCAAATAGTACATTGTTAGTATAATTACTGATACTTGAAAAACATTTATGCCACAAATAACAAAATTATAAACGAATTCTCCCATCATAGAAATAAATTCTTTCATTATAAAAAACCTTCCTTTTTATATTATCCTTTAGTTACGTCCAAGTATAAAATACCGTATACTATAATACCACAAATTTCTCACCGCAGTGTTGATTTCAGAATTTTCTGATTGTTAACTTTTTATTACCTCGGTCATAGTTTTTATAAATAGTTGTTTCTTTATCTATTTATAAAAACTATACTGTGTATTATTTAGTTATGTTATAATTTATTTAAAATCATACTATTATTATTGTATTATTTTATAGTTAAATATACAATTATTTATTTTTTGAAAGGTGGTAATTATACAAATGGCTAATACAATTGATTGTAAAGGATTAAAATGTCCTCAACCTGTTATCAATACAAAAAAGTTTTTTGATTCTATAGATGAAGGGCAAGCTACTATTATAGTAGATAATGAAGTTTCAAAGAATAATGTTTCAAAATTTGCTGAAAGCAATGGTTTTAAATACAAAGTTGAAGAAAAAGAAGGCTTTTACTATATAGATATCACTAAAGATTCTTGCAGCTGCAAACCTATGAACTTTAATGACAAAAATCTTGTTATAGTAGTTTCTTCTGATAAGCTCGGTGCTGGTGATGACAAATTAGGTACAACTTTAATGAAAAGTTATTTCTATGCTTTAAGCGAAAGTGATAAACTTCCTTCTGACATACTATTTTTAAATGGTGGTGTTAAACTTACTACTGAAGGTTCTGACTGTATCGAAAGCATAAAAACACTTAAAGAAAAAGGTGTAAATATATTCAACTGTGGAACTTGCCTTGATTTTTATGGATTGAAGGAAAAGTTACTTGTAGGTGAAATTACAAATATGTACACTATAGTTGAAAAAATGAATTCTGCTGATAATACTATTAAATTATAATTTCATATAAGAAAAAAACACAGGAACCTTGAATAAACATCAAAGTTCCTGTTTTCATTAAAAGCTTAAATTTTTTATTCCTGATTTTGTTACAAGAGCATCATTTAGTGAACTATAAGTCCAAGTTCCCACTGTTCCAGTTGCTGGTATTCCAGCACTTGTTTGAAAAGCTATTACTGCACTTTGAGTTTGACTTCCAAAATATCCTGTAGCACTGGAAATATTATATCCCAAATTTATCAAAGCATTTTGCAGAGATATTACATCACTGCCAGTCATTCCTAAACTTAAAGGCAATGCAGCAATGTATAAAGGCTTACTATTTATTGTAATATTAAATTGTTTTATAGAATCATAAGCTTTTATACTTAATCCATCCTTGCCATAAACTTTAACTGTATAAGTTCCACTTATAGATGGTTTAAAAGAAAACGTGCTGGAGGTACTAAAAGTACTAGACGACACCACATTTCCATTATTATATACTTCATATCTATAGCTCATTCCAGAGGGACTTACCCCTGTACTATTAGCATAAAAGCTTAACATAGTTCCTACATAAAAATATCCACTTACATTCACATTTTTGATTTGAGGATTATATACATTTAACTTCAAAGTACCTTGAGCATCAAAAGTTTTTTCAGATACTGAATCCTTAAGATATCCAACTACCTGATAACTTCCTGCAGCTGCAGGTTTGAAATTAAAAGTGTTTGAATCTAAATATCCACTATCAGATACTATGCTACTTCCATTCATAGCCACAAACCTATATTTTGCATTTCCCGAACCATTTACTTCACTTATAGTATACTTCACAGTATTTCCAATAAAAATAGAATTTTGTGTGCTGATATAAGTCATAGAAGGCTGATCATATACTTGAACATTCACAGTTTTCATATCTTCATAATCTTTTGTAGAAAGTGAATCTTTTACATATACTGTTATATTATAGTTTCCTGCACTATTAACTTTATAAAGTAAATTTACATTATTACTATAATCTACAGTAGATAAAGTTGTTCCATTTAAAGAAATCACATATTTATAAAGGTAATTTCCTGAACCCGATGCAGCTGTTGTATTTATGTTAACAGTTTGTCCTGTTAAATATTGTGTTTTATTAGTAGTTAAAGTACTTATAACGGGATTTTCATAAACCATAAAAGAAGCTGTCTTTGTATCATCATAATTAGCTGTGGAATTTTGATCCTTCATATAAACTTGCACAGTATAATTTCCATCAGCACTTGGTACATAATCTAGTGATGAAATATTATTATAGTCCCTTGTGTATACAACATTAGTTCCATTCATTACAACATACTTATATAAATAGTTTCCACTACCAGATGCTGCAGTTGCATTAAAAGAAATAGTATTTCCAGTAAGCAAGCTATTTGTACTCTGAGTAAAATTATTTAATATGGCACTTGTAATAAGATTCTGCAAATACACATTTTGATAATAGAATTTTAAAATATCATCATAAGTTTGTCCTGCAGCTGCTCTATTTTTGGCTCCAACCTGACTCATCCCAAGGCCATGTCCATTTCCTTTTCCTGAAAAAGTGTAAGCTCCATTTACTGAATCATAAGTTACATTATAAAGATTACTTGGCAATCCAAGAAAAGTTCTTGTATAATCATTTGTTACAGATTTTGTTTGCACAGCTCCTGCTGCATCTTTATAAATAATATTAATATTTGATACTCTACCACTTGTAAATTTAGTTATTGAATTTAAATCTAAATTTACAAAGGTATCTGTAGAAGCTATGTATTTCTTACTTACTAAAATTGTTTGTATTTGTGCATTAGTTAATACTACATTACCATTTGGCCAAGATAAATTTTCAAAGGAATCTTGTACAGATCGCAGATATGGCACATAATTGCCCCATACATTTTCACTATCTTCTGAAATTCCACCATGCCAAGCCGAATATAAAGCCTCAACCAATTTGTCGTTATATAAAAGGACTTGTCCTTTAGTTTGGTCAACAGCAGCAATAACATTGGTAAGACTTGCATCATAACCTCTATAGGTCTGATAAGCTGGAGTATCATCAAAATCATAACCACTAGCTGATGCATAACCAATTCGGGATATAGCATAATTTCTTGCTGCTACTGCTTGCGCCTTTAAGGCCTCAATTGGACAACTATTATCCAGTTCATATCCTACTACACCCTTTAAATAACTTTCAGTATCAATCATGTTAATAGGTAATACTTTTCCATTATAAAATTTTATCAAAAATGAACCTAAGTATTTATTGGATATCGAACCAGAAGTAAGTGTTACCAAATTAGCGTTATTATTTGGACTTAAAGTAATATCATTTTGCACTATTCCATTTAATGTTATATTGGTTCCATCTGTTCCAAAATTCAAAACAGATCCAGATGGATATACTTGTCCATTTAAAGTATAATCCCCATTTAATGTGGCTGTAATAGTAGTAGTGGACATACTTAAAAGTCCCACCTTTAAATTATTAGAATATCCACTGTTCTGATAAGCATAAGCTTTTTGTACAAAAACAATTGAAAACACAGCGATAAATAAAATGAATATTGTTAAACTTGTAAAATATCGTTTAAACATAAACCGCCCCCCTCTAGATAATTTGGTCTTTAGTAAAGTATCGATAGAATACTTACTAAATGGACTGGAACCTAGAGGGAGGGTTGGAAAAGGCTTCTTTATATCTTTTAAATACTAGCTTTTAGATTCTTCAATTTAGCCAATATACTATAATATTCCTGATCTAGTATTGATATATCATCCCATTTTGATGGCATAGATAGTTTTCCTATAACTTCTGAAAGTCTATTTTGCAATACCAAAATTTCTTTTTCAATTTCTTGTTTATTATTATCCAATTTAGTATTCCTTCTAGCCATATATCCTTCATAATTTCCATTAAAGCTCTTTATTTTACAATTCTCTATGGTAATTATATTATCTGCAACTGAGTTTATAAATCTTCTGTCATGAGAAACAAATAATAAAGTTCTACTGTATTCTTTAAGCACTTTTTCTACAACTTCAAGAGAGTTTATATCCATATAATTAGTAGGCTCATCTAATATAAGCAAATTTATATCTTGTACTAATATTTTTGCAAAGGATACTTTAACCCGTTCTCCACCACTTAGTACACTTACTTTCTTATAGATATCCTCTCCCTTAATCAATAATCTTGCTAATAATAATCTAGCAAAAGTTTCATTATATATACTGTTTTCCATTACATTTTCTATTAATGTAAGTTCTTCTCTTAAAATACTCATATCCTGACTAAAGTAACCTATCTTTGCACCTTCAGCAACTTTTACAGAAGAATCTTCATTCATTATCATTTTAATTAAGGTACTTTTACCACATCCATTAGCACCAATCAAAGCTGTTTTTGACTCGTTATATATATTGAATTCAGCATTATTAAATATAACCTTCTCCCCAAATACTCTATTTATATTTCTGCCCTCTATAACTATTTTACTATAAAGCTTGTTTGAACCTGGTATATTAAGCTTAATATCCTGCTGCTTATTAGGCTTTTCTTTAATCTGAAGATGTTCTATTCTTTTATTAATATTTTTTACTGCTCCATCAAGATTTGATCTTGATCTTTGGTCTCCCATCTTATGAAGTCTAGCTTCAGAATTTCCCATACGTTTAGGTGCTTTTCTAACATTCTTTGACTTTTGTTTTGTATCTATAATTACACCCTGAAGACGCTCTTTTTCCTTCACATACTCCTCATATTCAAATTCAGCTCGTTCTCTTTCTTGAGTTTTTTGGAAAGCATAATCGCTATAATTGCCATTATAAATTTTTATTTTTCCATGTTCTATTTCCCATATTTTGTTGCAAAGCTTATCCAAAAAAATTCTATCATGAGATATAATAATAAGAGCACCTTTGTATTCTTTAAATTTTTCTTCCACGCACTCAATACCCTCTATGTCCATATTACTGGTAGGTTCATCTGCAAATATCAACGAACTGTTACACCCTAAAGTATAAGCAAGCTTAAATCTTGTCTTCTCTCCACCGCTCATTTTTTCATTCCATATAGCTTCAATTCCAAATTTTGAAGCCATTTCATTACTAATGATCTTACTATCAGGTTCTCCAAGCTGGGATATATACGAATATCTCCCATATAATTTAATTAAGCCTTCATCAGGCTCAAATCTTTTACTAAGCATATTGACTAATGTAGTCTTACCAACTCCATTTGATCCTACGATACCTATTCTATCTTCCGAATAAACTTTTAAATTATCTATATCCAATATTAATCTATCGCCAAAATATTTTTTAATATTACTGCCTTCTATTAATAGCATAAAAAATCCCCTCCTTGTAACCTGGAGAGGATAGTGTCTCAGCCTATATAATAATTTTAATATCTATAAATAAGTCTTAAAACACAGCAAAACAAAGCTAATTAAAATAAAAAAGACTATTATAGTAATTAAAATCAATCACATATTGCAAACATACAATTTTAAAATTCTAATTCTATCACAAAGATAAAACCAGTCTCTAAATTAGGAAAAATAATAGAATTCATTTATGTATTGTATATCTATATTTAAACAAACTATCAACAGTTACAAAAACACTATCCACTCTCAAAGTTAAATAAAACGCATAACAATAAAGCCTTTATCATGACTTTATTCTGATTTTAATTTTATTAGACAAATAAAAAGTGAATTACATTTTCATTTCTGCAAATACCTTGCCCTTTCTTAAAATTGAATTTACCTATATTCAAGATAATTATATAAATACCTTTTAATAATGTCAACTTATAAAAATTGATTATACTTAAAGCATATACATGATCTCTTCAAATCTACTGCAAATTCAATAATTCTTTTATGTCACTGATTTCTAAATAGCAGTCTTCAACATTACCAAAACCATACTTGGCAAATATAAAAGGTATTCCAGCAAGTACTGTTGCCTCATAATCTCCTTGAGTATCTCCAACATATACTGCACCACTTAAATTGTTTCTTTCCATAAGTATTTTAATACTTTCACCTTTACACTTCCCTGTATTTCCAAAGCATTCAAAGTCTTTGATATACTTTTCAATTCCTGCTTTTTTCATAAATAATTCTATGTATCCACACTGGCAATTGCTCACAATAAACAAATTACACTTTTGAGATAGTTTTATAAGAGTTTCTTTTACATTTGCAAAAAGCAAATCATCTGTATTTTCTCTCAAATCCTCATGTTCATATTCACAACATTTTTCTAATAACATTTTTTTATTTTCACTATTTAAATCAGGAAATAAATCCTCTGCAATTACATCCATGGTCTTCCCAAACTCTTTCTTAAGTATTGAGGAAGTCATAACTGCATTTATTCCTTCAACTCCTAAAATTGCTCTATTCCAAGCCTTGGCTACAACCTCCGTTGTATCCCATAGTGTACCATCAACATCAAATATTATATTCTTTATCATAAAAACCTCCTTTAAATTTCTTATTTTATGAGAGTATAATACTACAAGTCAGTTTAATATATCTCTGGCTTATGTGGTTAACCATATTATTCTCTATATTATATTGTCATTTAAAAAAAATACATTTTCCATAGGCAATAATGCTGCACCAAACACAGATGCATTTTCTCCTAAACTTGAAAACATAACATTACACTGAGTTTCATCATAAAAACTATTGTCCTTAAACACTTTTTTAATTAATTCTTCTTCTAAAAAGTCCTTATATGAAAATATTTCTCCACCTATAAGTACATTTTTAGGATCTAAAGCCAAAATTATATTTTTAATACCTTCGGCCAAAAAATCAATATATGTGTCTAATATTGATTTTATTTTCAAATCATTTTTACTCCTGTTTAGAAAATCCTCCAAAGTTCCATTCATATCATCAAAAGCATTCCTATACTCACTGAGCAAGGCCTTTTTAGATGCATAAAGCTCCCAGCATCCCTTTTTTCCACAATTACACTTCTTGCCATCTTTTACAATGGTCATATGTCCAAATTCGCCTGCCCTCTTATTAAAACCTTTATAAACATTGTTTGCTATAGCTATACCTGTTCCAATACCTTCTGTAATAGATATAAATACAAGACTACTTTTTATATCATTAAAATTAATAAAAGTTTCTGCATAAGCTGAAGCATTTGCCTCATTTTCTATAAAAATAGGAAATTTAAAACAAGTCTCAAATTCTTTAAAAGATATATTTTTCAATCTGAAATTAGGTACATTTTTCAAAAGTAAATTTTTTTCATCCACTGTACCAGGCAGTGAAAACCCTATTCCAAGTATTTTATCATATGGAATATCAAATTTCTTTATAATATGCTCAACATTATCTGATACTTTACAAATTATATCATTAAAATCTTTTAATTTTTCTGGCATATTAAAATCCATCTCATGCACTATCTCAAAGTTTAAATTTGCCAATATAATTCTAACTTTATCTTTAGTAACACACACACCAAAGGAATATCTACTGTCTGGAAGAAACTTGAGAATTGTAGGTTTCCTACCACCAGTTGATTCTGCAACACCAGCTTCTTCTAAAAAACCCTGTTCTATAAGATCCTTACTATTGCTTATAACTGTTGGAATACTTATATTAAGCTTTTGGGATATTTCCTGTTTTGTAAGTTTATCATTTCTATATATCAAATTCAGTATTTTTTTTTGATTTAATATTCTTATCGTTTCTTGATCCACTGATTTTAATCTACCCATATTAGTACCACCAATCAAATTTAAAATTATTACTATAATTACTTAGTATAACATTAATGCATATATTATTTAAGGAAAATATTTAAAGCTATTCGTCTAAGTATAGCTAAATTTTACAGCGCATTACATCTAAAGGATTTTTCAAAATCTTATTTAAAAATCAAAAAATTTGTTGTGTAATCTCATTAAAATGATTATACAACAAATTTTTGATTAAATTCACTCATTCACATTTCATTAACTCATGCATTTGCCCTGCTAAACAATATCAGATAAGTTATCTATTTCTTTAAACTTATCTTTTAAACAAGTATATAAGGATGAATAAATCTTGTATAGCTTATCATACTTTTCAACATTTTCTCTTATAGGCTCTGTTATATCTGTTGTCTTTATTAAAGCTTCACAGGCTTCATCCACTGAATTAAAAAGTTTACAGCCAACTGCTGCAAGTATTGCTGCCCCATAAGCTGGACCTTCCTTTGAATTTATAATACTTACATTCAAATTGAAAACATCTGCAATTATCTGTCTCCAAAGTTTACTTTTAGAACCTCCACCACTGATTCTTACTTCTTTCATATCAACATTTAGAGTTCTCAATATCTCAAGTGAATCTCTAAGAGCAAAAGCTACTCCTTCTAAAATAGCTCTTGTCATATCTCCTCTTTTATGTGTTATATTTAATCCAATAAAGCTTCCTTTTGCACAAGGATCGTTGTAAGGTGTTCTCTCCCCTATTAAATAAGGTAAAAAAAATAATTTATTGCTTCCTACAGCAGAACTTTCTGCTTCTAAAAGCAATTTTTCAAACATATCTCCACTTACATTATCTACCCACCATTTAAGACTTGATGCTGCAGATAGTATTACACCCATTTGATGCCACTTTCCATTAGCATGACAAAATGAATGAAGTCTATTTTCATTATCCACATAGAATTTTTCACTTGATGCAAAAACAACACCAGATGTTCCAAGTGCCACAGATAATATTCCAGAATTAACCGTCCCAGTACCTACAGCTCCAGCTGCCTGATCACCTGCTCCAGCTATAACTTTTGTAGATGTTGAAAGTCCAGTTTCATTTGACACTTTTTTTGAAACCTTACCTATAACTTCGTAGGATTCATAAACTTTTGGTAAAACATTTTCTTTGATTTCAAACAAATCTAATATTTCTTTTGACCATTTTCTATTTTCAACATCAAACATTATCGTACCAGAAGCATCAGATACATCAGATGCAAATATTCCAGTAAGCTTAAAACTTATATAATCTTTAGGCAGCATAATATGTGCTATTTTAGCATATATATCTGGTTTATTTTCTTTAACCCAAAGCAATTTTGGAAATGTAAAACCAGTTAATGCCATATTCCCAGTATATTTTAAAAGTTTATCTTGTCCAAATTCTTTATTTAAGTAATCACATTGTTTTTGTGTCCTTTGATCGCACCATAATATGGCAGGCATTAAAACTTCATTACTACTATCAAGAATTACAAGTCCATGCATTTGACCACTAAAACTTATCCCATCAATAGTGTCTGGTTTAATATTATGATTATTTATAATTTCTCTAATACCATCTTTAGTACTATTCCACCAATCATTAGGATTTTGTTCTGCCCATCCAACTTTAGGATAACTTATGTCGTAATCTTTGGATACACTTGCTAAAATTTCACCTTTTTCATTCATTATGATAAGTTTTACAGAAGAAGTTCCTAAATCAATTCCTAAAAAATTCACATTAATCTCTTCTTTCATAAAATTATTAGTAATTTCTGTAGATCTAGTTTAAAGCAACCTCTACATATTAGTTTCTATTTATCTTCAAATATATATTGATTTACTATTGATTCTAAATATTCTTGTCTGCCTGACTTGTTGTTCATAACATTATTGCCCAAAGCATATTTTTCTAGTTCTTCAAATCCAACTTTACCATCCACTATGTCTTTACCTATTCCAGTAGAAAAGCTTGAATATCTTTCTTTAATAAAGTTTTCAATAGGACCATCTTGTAATAATTTATACGCAATTCTAAGTCCTTTAGCAAACGTATCCATTCCTGCTATATATGATAAGAATAAATCTTCTGGTTCAAAGGATGCTCTTCTTACCTTTGCGTCAAAGTTCAATCCACCTGGTGATATACCACCATTTTTAAGTATTTCGTACATAGCTAAAGTTGCATCATATATATTTGTAGGGAATTGATCTGTATCCCATCCAAGATGTGGATCTCCTTGATTTGCATCCAAGCTGCCAAGTACATTATTATTTCTTGCCAAACATATTTCATGTTGGAAAGTATGTCCTGCTAAAGTAGCATGATTTGCTTCAATATTTACTTTAAAGTAATTTTCTAACTTGTATTTTCTTAAGAATCCTAAAACAGTTGCTACATCAAAATCATATTGATGCTTTGTAGGTTCCTTTGGCTTTGGTTCTATAAGAAATTGTCCTTTAAAACCTATTTTCTTTGCATAATCCACTGCCATCTGTAATATTCTAGCAAAGTTATCCATTTCAAATCCTATATCAGTATTTAGAAGTGTTTCATATCCTTCTCTTCCACCCCAAAATACATAATTTTCTCCACCTAATTCGCTTGTAACTTCTATTGCTTTCTTTAACTGTGCTGCTGAATATGCATAAACATTTGCATTACATGTAGTTCCAGCACCATGTACAAATCTAGGATTATTAAATAAGTTAGCTGTACCCCATAGTAATTTTTTATTATTTTTTTTCATTAATTCTTTACACATTGATACTATTTCATCTAAGTTCTTATTTGTTTCTACAAGATCTTTTCCTTCAGGTGCTATATCTCTATCATGAAAGCAAAAATAATCTATGTCAAGCTTGTCCATAAACTCAAATGCTGCTTCCATTCTTGCTCTAGCAAGTTCCATCTTATCGTTTACATTGTCCCATGACCTAATCATTGTACCTACTCCAAATTGATCAGTTCCATTAGCAGTTAATGTATGCCAATAAGACATTGAAAATCTTAAATGATCCTTCATTTTTTTTCCACTGATTATTTCATCAGGATTATAATATTTAAATGAGTAAGGATTTTTTGAATCTGATCCTTCATAATTTATCTTAGACACATTAGAAAAATACTCTTTCATCACAATCACTCCCTGTTTTATTATTAAACTTAGTATAACATTTCAAATGAACTTTTTCAATTAGCTTTATAAAGCTATTTTAATAACATATTATACCTTTTTTATTTTCAAAGTAATCTTATTGGCAAATCTTCTAACATTTCTACCTATTAAAACCATATTCTTAAAATTATAAAAATCTTCTTTAAGTTTCTTATTTATCCCATCACTACCATTGCTAATCCCCCCACCTTCTTTTATATGAAACTCCTTCCCTATTGTCGATGGAGTAAGTGATTCGCACAAAATCATAGATTTTGGATCTCTACTTAACTTGGAGATAAGCACTGCTGCGCGCCTGGATAAGTTCTTCTAAGACTAAGATTGTTACAACTTTTAAAATCATGTAAAATAAATTATATAAACAAAATAAGGAGCTGAATTATTATGATAGATCTACATATACATACCACCTCATCGGATGGTTCAGATGAACCTAAAGATATTCTTATCAAAGCACAACAAGTAGACCTAAAATACATATCCATTACAGATCATGATTCCATTGGAGCTTATAAAAAACTGAAGGATATTAAGATAAATAACTATTTTGAAGGCAAAATTATTCCTGGCTGCGAATTTTCCGTTGTTCATAATGGCAAACCCATTGAAGTATTGGGATTTGGTATAGATATTGACACAATAAATTCAACAGGAGTTGTTTCAGATGAAAAATTTCTTGAAAGAGAAAATTCTTATTTAAAAAAAATGATAAATGTATGCAAAAATCTTAATATTAAATGCAGTAATAATCTATCTATTAAAAATGGTAAATACTTTGCAACACAGATAATGCATGCTGATATTAGAAAATATCCTGAAAACCAAAAACATTTCACTAAAGAAATATGGGAAAGCCTCAACGCATTTTATAGAACCTGTGTTAACAATGAAAGTAGTCCATTTTTTCTTAACCAATTGAAAGATTATCCCACAGTAAAAGAAGCTTCTGATCTTATAAAAAGGGCCGGAGGAAAAGCATTTCTTGCTCACCTTTATGGATACTTTGTAGACAACTATGAAGAGTTTTTAAATTCAATGACATCATTAAATGCACTAGATGGAATAGAATGTTACCATTCTCTTCATTCCATAGAAAATACAAAATATCTACTTGATTATTGTAATAACCACAAGCTTTATGCCTCAGGTGGAAGTGACTATCATGGAAAATTAAAGCCTAATGTTAAAATTGGTGAAAGTATTGCTGATGTAAAAATACCATATACCATATTAGATCCATGGCTTCCAAATAATATAATATAATTTATCTAAACAGATAAATCATACAAACCACTTAATTCGCCATGACTTGTAGTACACAGAACTCCCTATAACATAATAATAAACGCTTCAAGCCAACATTTTTTATTATGTTTTGCGCCTTGAGCGAAACGAAAGGAATGGATATAATTATGAAAAAAATTTTTTTGAGTACAAAAAGATTAAGATTTTCACTATGGAGTGAAGAAGATATATCTAATGCTTTAGAACTTTGGGGAAACCCAGAAGTAACAAAATTTATTACATCAAATGGTAAAATGTCAGAAAAGCAGATATGTGAAAGGCTCAAAAAGGAAATAGAAACTTATACTAATGCTAATGTTCAATATTTTCCACTTTACCTCGTAGAAACTAATAAAAATATAGGATGCTGTGGCCTGCGACCATATGATCCTAAAAACAATATTTTGGAAATGGGAATACATTTAAAACAACAGTATTGGGGCAAAGGATTTGCCAGGGAAGCATGTTCTGCAATTATAGAGTATGCTTTCAATACCCTTGGAGTTAATGCACTTTTTGCAGGACACAACCCTAAAAACACAGCATCTGCTGAATTGCTTAAAAAGCTTGGCTTTATATATACCCATGATGAATTTTATCCACCAACAGGGCTGAATCACCCTTCATACTTGATGACAAAGCAAGATTACACTACTAAACAAGTTAAATAGATATAGCTAATATTAGCTTAAAAACAAAGGAGAAGTTATTTATGGAAATACTTAAATCAATTTTCTATTTTGTACTGGCAGGAGTATTTGAAATAGGTGGAGGTTATTTTGTGTGGCTTTGGTTAAGAGATGGCAAAAGCATGTGGTACGGTCTAGCTGGAGCTATAAGCCTAATAATTTACGGAGTAGTACCCACATTACAACCACCAAATAATAGTTTTGGACGAGTATATGCCGCTTATGGAGGAATATTTATCGTTCTTTCAATTCTATGGGGATGGAAAATAGATAGTGTTATTCCAGACAAGTTTGACTTAATTGGAGGAGTTATTGCACTTATTGGAGTTTTAGTGATCATGTATTATCCAAGAGGATAGTACATGACGAACTAACCTGCATAATCTCTATCAATAGTTACAACTACATTATATCCAACATGCTCAGCCTTAATTTCAGTATCAATATCTAATTTAAGTTTTTCCTCAGCTTCTTCTGTTATCTCCTTATCAAAACCTATTACTATATCAAAAACAAGATTCTTATTTTCACCTTCTCCTATTATTCTAAGGTCATGAAAAGAACTTATAACAGGAAATTTTTCAAGTATTCCTTGAACTGCATGTCTAGCATCAATTATTTCTTTTGAATTATGGCATACTGGGTCCATATGAATAACAACGAACATATTATATTTTTCTGAAAGTTCTCTTTCTCCTCTATCAATTATTTCATGGATTTTCATAATTGATATATTACTTGGAACTTCTGCATGAAGAGAAGCCATTGACCTTCCAGGACCATAATTGTGAATTATAATATCGTGTACACCTAAAATATGTTCATATTTAAGTACTGAAGTTTTTATTTCATTTACTAACTCTGGATCAGGTGCTTCGCCTAAAAGTGGATTTATTGTTTCTTTTATTAATGATATTCCTGACAACATTATAAATATTGCTACAATCATACTGACATACCCATCTATATTTACTTTAAATATATAACTAAATGATAATGAAATAATTACACCACTTAATATTGCCACATCATTTAAAGCATCTCTACCTGTAGCTTCAAGGGTAGATGAATTAATCATTTTACCTAAAGATTTATTAAAATAACTGAGCCATAACTTTAAAGGTATAGCAAAAGCTATAATTATTAAGGTGGTAATATTAAAAATTACTGGCTCTGGATGCATAATTCTGTCAAAAGAAGTTTTAACAAATTCAAATCCAACCATTAAAATTAAAAATGCAACTATAAGTGCAGATATATACTCCATTCTTCCATGACCAAAAGGATGATTTTTATCTGCTGGTTTATTTGATAATCTAAAACCAACAAGAGCTATTACAGAACTTGTTACATCAATTAAATTGTGAAAGGCATCAGCAACTATAGCAATACTATTCGTTATAAATCCAATAATAATTTCCACTATAAAAAGTATTAAATTTATTATTATTCCTAAAATACCACTTAAAATACCATACCTTTCTCTTACCTTTATATCATTAGTATCCTCATAATTTTTTATAAAACGGGATACTATATATTTCCCTGTCACATTATCACTCCTTTAATTTTCATTCATTATTGATGATTATACCACAGAAAACATGTAAAATTATAAATTTCCCATAATACAAAGAAAATGATCCATCATCTGTTCCTTTTTAATACTTAATTATTAAAATTATATACATTATAGTTAATGATTACACTAATATGCATATATTATTTTCTATTTAATGCTTAACATGTCTAAATTCACCATGAAATATTTTAAAATGATTAGAATATTGAACTTTTATGTATTTTTTTGATACAATATACATTATATAGAATTTTATGACTAATTGTGGTATTATATATATAATTCATTACTTTATATTTTAGGATAAATTTTAAGAAAAAACAATTAGACTTGAGGCGTACTAAAAATACAACTAGTCTGTTTACAAGCCTTCTGATGAACTCTAAAAATAAAATGCTTATATGTTTAATTTTTAACCAAAATAAAATACTCATTTATAGGGGAAAATAAATTTTATGGGGGGAATAAAATTGGAAATACTAAGAGAATCAGGAATTAAGGGTCTTGGAAAAATATCATGGGGTACGCATATGTGTATGTTTTATTTATCAAGAGATGACTTCTCAGATATATTAATAAATTATATTAAAGCTGGGCTTGAAAACAACGAACTATGTATTTGGGTTTATAGTGGTATTGATAAAAATGTGATTATAAAAATATTGAAAAAATCCATTAATAATATAGAACAGTATATTATGAAACGCCAGTTATTGTTAATACCTTATATTGATTGGTATATTAAGGATGGTAATTTTCACAGGGAAAAAGTGACAAATAGATGGCTTAAATATATAGAATTTGCTAAAACTAAAGGCTTTGCAGGAGTAAAAGCTATTGGAGATATTGGTTGGATTGATAAAAATTTATGGTTCAGCTTTTCTGATTATGAAACTCATCTTAATAATATTATTACCAATCTTCCTTTTACAATTATATGCCTATATAATTTATGGAAATGCACTTCTTTTCAAATTGCTGATGTCATTCGTAATCATAAATATACTTTAATAAAAAATGAAGCTGAATGGTCTATACTGAAAAATTCTGAATTAGAATTAAAAGAAATCGAACTAAAAGAAAGTAATAAAATGCTAGGAGAAGCACTAGAGTATAATAAACTAAGAACTGAATTTTTTTCAAATATTTCGCATGAATTAAAAACACCTTTAACTATCATTTTATCAGCACTACAACTATTAGATGAAAAAAGCTCTACACATTTAGATGAAAAAATTAATGAAAAGACTGAAAAAAAATATATTGATATAATTAAACAGAACAGCTATAGATTATTAAGATTAGTAAACAATATAATTGATTTAACAAAAATGGATTCAGATTTTTTTGATATTCAATTAAAAAATTTGAATGTTGTAGAAGTAGTTGAAAATACTGTGCTGTCAGTAGCAGAATATATAAAATCTAATGGTATAAAAATAACTTTTGACACTGATGTGGAAGAAAAGATAATGGCTATTGATATAGATCAGTTTGAACGAATAATATTAAATCTGATTTCAAATGCGATAAAATTCGCAAAACCTGAAGGTAATATATGGGTCAACTTATATGATAAACAGGATCATGTAATTATCTCAGTAAAAGATGATGGAAAAGGAATACCAAAAGACAAACTTCCAATTATATTTGAACGCTTCTACCAAATTGATAAATCGCTATCAAGAGAATGTGAAGGAAGTGGTGTAGGACTAGCCATAGTAAAATCATTAGTTGAAAAACATGGTGGTAAAATAACTGTCAGCAGTACCCTTGGTGTAGGAAGTGAATTTACCATGAAATTTCCTATAAGAACGATACCTGAAAAAATACTAATTTCTAGTCCTACTGTATTAAACGAAAATCAAGATTGCATGGAAAAAGTCAACATTGAGTTTTCCGATATTTATAGTATTTAAAGGCTCACAGTTTTTGTCTGTAAGCCTTTCATTATATCTCGAATTTTATAAAATAAACTATTGATTATATTATTGTAAAGTTATATTTTTTCCTGGAGGGGTAATTGCATTTTGAATATTTTCTGATGAAAATTCAGTTATAGCCTTAATTGCATTTCCCTGCTTAAATACAACTATAACTGGACTTTCATCTTCCCCAATTCCATATTCATCTGGTACTTCTTGTGCTGTAATATCCATTGTTCCACAAGCTATGTTACCATGTGTCTCCTCAAAGTTTTCCATTACCTTTAGCATTTTATCACCATCTTTTACAGAAGGATAATAAAAGCCTATTACAGAATAAAAGCTGTCTCCTACAAAGCCTTCAAAATTATTGTCATTCAATTTTTTTAACATCGTAAATTACCTCCCATTTAATAATTTTGTATTTGATACTTTAATACTCTTTAAAGTATTGCAATAGCATTTGGTATCCGGAATTTACATTTTGAATTTATATCAACTGATTCCTATTTAGAACAATAGGACAGAGGGCAAATTTTAATGTAATGCTCATTAAAAAACATGAGTATTTAACACACAATTTTATACTAAAAATTGTGTTTGGTATACCAAATACTATTGCAATGCTTTAAATATTATGTTATACTACAATAAATGGATGGGAATATATTCCACGGAATATATTCCCAATGGAAAGCAATCAGCTTATCGAGATACTATACTTAAGTACAAACCAAGTACTATTGAGGGATAGTAGGTTTGAAATTATCTATAATATTCTGTTTTTTTACAGGTTTTGGTATGCGTGGTAAGATTAGTGACATTACAGATGCATATAATGAAAGTGCTGCTGCAAAAGAAAATACAATATTCCATCCAAAAGAATTGGCTAGTAAAACTCCTAATCCACCACCTAAAAGAGATGCAGTTCCTTTAGCACTATTTAAAAAACCATAATTAGAAGTAGAATAAGTTGTTCCAAACATATCTGCATTCACCGATGGGAATAATGAAAACGCCTCACCAAATGTAAACATAACAAATGCTAAACAAACTACATATAAGACATTACTCTTACTTCCTAATATCGGCAATAAAAACAGAAATATTGCATTTAAACCAAATCCAATAACCATAGTTTTATAACGCCCCATCCTATCTGATATCCATCCCCAGAAAAACCTACTAACACCATTAGCAAAAGAATTCATTGTTACAGCTAATGTAATATATGCAGCAGCAATTCCCATTTTCTTTCCAAATGATGTTGTATTTGCTGTTACTATAAGTCCACCAACATTAATACCAAAGAACATTGTCCATGTAAGCCAAAAATGAGGTGTTCTTAACATTTCTGAAGGTTTAAATCCAACTTGTGAAGGATCTAAATTAGCAATAGCTTCTTTCTTATCTTTTTTACTAGGTGATTTTGTTCCAACAGGATAACGTAAAACTAATGCTGCAATTATAAGTACAACACCTTGAAGTATTCCTGTACGCATAAATGGAACAGAAACATTGCCACTCGCTAACATTTTTGCAAGTACTGGAACAAAAGCCATTGAACCCATTCCATATCCTGCAACTACTAATCCAGAACAGAGACCACGTTTATCAGGAAACCAACGAACTGCTGTACTAACACTTCCACCATAAACCCCTCCAGCTCCTGCTCCTGCTATAGCATAGAAAAAATAAAGTCCAGCAACAGAATGTATTTGTCCCATCATGCTCCATCCAAAGCCGACCAGTACACCTGATAAAAGAAATACAAATCTTGGACCAACCCTATCAAGTAAATAACCAGCAATTGGCTGCGAAAAAGTTTGCATTACAATGAATATTGTAAAAGCACATTGTATAACTGCCAAAGACACTCCTATAGTCTTAGTTAATGGAATGGTAAACAAAGTCCAAGCATATTGGAGGTTTGCAATCATCACCATAGATACAAAAGCAACAATTAGTTGAAACCAGCGATTACCAAGAATTGGTCCATATGCCTCAAGAGCCTTAGCTTTAATGTCATCAACACTAGCCATACATTATTCCTCCTCAATCAATATTTAATTTTTAAATTTATTTAATATTTAGTGTAAAAAATAAATTTTTAACACTAAATATTTTTACTTGATTATAACCCCGGATCAACTGAAAATTGGCCCGGGGTTAATACAGCAGGCAGGATCTGCTAATGATCTTATAAAATTAAGTAGAATCTTAATTTAAAATTATCTATTCAGTTACTTGAGATACAGTATTCTCTACTCCAACTTCCTTCAATCTTTGATTTGCAAATTGCTGAAGTTTTTCTATATGCTCTGGTTGTAGATGGCTAAATCTACCTTGATATTTAATGTATTCGCTAACTGGTTTGTACTGTTTAGGTGAAACAGTTAGTTTATACTGTCCATCAACAAGTTCATATAATTGCACCATACCTGTATCAACTGCTAATTTTGCTACTTCTACTGTCTTTTCAGCTGGGAAACTCCAACCTTTTGGACATGGAGCATGAATGTATAAGAAAGCTGGTCCTTCAGCATTGCAAGCTTTACGTACCTTATTCATTAAGTCTAGTGGGTATCCCAGTGATGCAGTAGCTAAATATTTTAATTCTGGATGACCATGTGCCATAATCTTTGTAATATCTTTAGGCATAAGCTTCTTACCTTCTGGAACTACAGGTCCAGCTGGTGTGAACGTAGTCCATGCACCATATGGAGTAGTTGGAGAAGCTTGAATTCCTGTATTTGCATAAGATTCATTATCATAGCAAATAAATACTATATTATGGCCTCTATAGAAAGCTGCAGATAGAGCTTGAATTCCTATATCAGCTGTACCACCGTCTCCAGCCATAACAATTATATTAGGATATTCTGCATCAGTTTTATGTTTTCTTATCATAGCTTTAAAAGCTGCTGATATACCAGATGCAACTCCACCACCATTAGTAATTTGTGCATGTATCCATGGAACTGCCCAAGGACCACAACCATAACTTGTATTTGCAACATACATACAACCAGTAGGTCCTATGAAAATTGTATTTTTTCCAGCAGCTTTAGCAACTAATCTATACTGCAAAGCAGGACCGCAGCCTGCACATGTACGGTGACCTGGGACATAATATTCCTCTACTGGTGCTTGTTTTATAGATTTAATTTCTTCTAACACTTGACTTCCTCCCCTCATATCTAAAGTTCAAATGGTGACCAATAGTTTTGTTTCTCAACTTTGCCTGTCTTGTTAACTTCTTTTAATATGTTAAACATCTTATAGAATTCGTCATGAGTAATCATTGATCCACCTAATCCAGCAACAAATCCAACAGTTTTAACTTTTTCATCATTGTTATATAGAGCTGCTCTAGCTTCAGTTAATAGAACACCTGATCCACAGGAAATTCCAAAGTTAACTGAGTTGTCAACTACTCCTACAACCTTAAACTTTCTCAAAACGTCTCTTACTTGCTGCGTTGGGAATGGACGGAATGTACGTAGTCTAACTACACCAACTTTTTCTCCAAGGTTACGTAAATGCTTAGCAACATTTTTAGCTGTTTCAGCGTGTCCACCTTGCATGAAGATAACACACTCTGCATCGTCAGTCATGTATTCTTCTACCCATGGATTATATTTACGTCCAAATATACGACCAAATTCATCATGAACTTCTTCAATTACTTTATAAGTACCTTCTACAGCTAAATGACGCTGATATTGAGTACCAGGACCCATTTCAGGTTCCATCTGTGCGCCAATTATCTGAGGATTTCTTGTATCTAAAACATGATGATTCTTATATGGTGGTAAGAATGAATCAACTTGTTCCTGTGGTGGAACATCAACTTCACCAAGTATGTGAGATACGAAATATCCATCTTGGCAAGCATATTGAGGTAAAAGAACTCTAGGATCTTCACCTATACGATAGTACATAAGACTCATATCTAAAGCTTCCTGAGGAGTAGATGCCCATCCTTGTATCCAGCCTTGGTCACGGCAGCATAAAGCATCTGTCTGCTCAGAGCCGAAATCTCCTGGAGGATCTAATGTACGGTCAGCAATTGCCATCTGTAATGGTAGCCTTTCACCTGATATTGGTGAATAAACTTCCATTGCGTAAGTAACACCTACTCCTGAACTACCTGTAAAAGCACGAGCTCCTGCAGCTGCAGCACCATAAACAACACTTAATTGTCCGTGCTCACCTTCACCAAGAACAAATTCAGCATCTAACTCTCCATCTGCTACCATTCTTGATAGTTCTGACATAATTCCAGTATATGGACGTATTGGATATGAACAAATAACATCAACATTAGCTAATTTGATTGCGTTAGCTGTTGCAACACAACCAGACATTCTTTTTATATTACTTTTCATTTTTTTTAATTCACCTCCTATTAATATTAAACTTAATCTTCAAAATCTAACTCAGGAACTAAGCTTATTGCTCCAACTGGGCAAACCTCAGCACAAATGCCACAACCCTTACAATACTTCAAATTGAAGTTAATAGGATGATCCTTTGTCATAAGGTTAACACTTGAATCAGGGCAGCTAATCCAACAAGTTTGACATTCTACACATTTGTCAGCATCTAATACTGGTCTTCTTGTACGCCAATTACCAGTGATCATTCCTTCATTTTCTTTTTGTGGTGAAGGGACAGTCCCTGCAAAAGGAATCTTTTCATATGGTACAGCCATTTTTACGACACCCCCTTAATATTTTAAGCAGAAGCTTTAGGTAAGCTCTTTACATCTACAACAACAGCTTGATCATAAGCCTTTTTAGCCGCACTCTTATTAACAACAATTTCTAGTAAGTTTTCAAATTTTACAATTCCTGTACCTTTAACAACAGCAGCAGCTAATGCAGCACCCATTCCTTTACCTATACCAGATGCATCAGTAGCACCTTCAGCTCCAGAAAGAGTAATAATTGATTTTGACAGTTTGTTAGCATCTATTGTAACTATCTTTGAAAGATTTTCAGTATTTTTCTTTATGAATTTGAACAAGTACTCAGGTGCTCTCTTAGTGTTAATTACCAAAATAGCTCCTGGTCTAATTCCAGCTAATATGTCTACCCCTTTAACAAGAGTCTCCTCTGTAAGAACAACTATATCTGGTTCCTCATTTTCATAAACATATTTTGACTCAATTTCATTAGGACTAATTTTTCCATATGCCCTTACTGGAACATAAATACGGTCTGGAAGATCAACATAATTCTCCCAAGCTTGAACACGTTTTCCTTCTAAAGCAGCAGCTTCAGTTAAAGAAACAACTACGTCACGAGCTTCTTTGTTTTCATACACTCCTCTTCCCCAAACTGTGATTTGTTTTAAATCTGGTTCAGCGAACAAATTTTTATTCATCACTTTGTTCTACACCTTCCTTCCTTTAATAATGACTATTTCATTTAATATGAACTTAAGAATTGTGTGCGACCACCTCCTTAAGTTGTTTTTGAGCATTTACATTGTCAATAGCCTGCTCAAAAATATTTTCATCAATTTTCACCTTTGAACCTGTTTTCATTGCTTTTGTAAGTGCTATGAATGAGGATTTATGACACAAATTAGCTAATTCTGCTCCTGTCATTCCTTCTGTAGCTTCAGCTAATCTTCTAAAGTCTACATCCTCTAATATAGGTAAGCTTTCGGAATGAATTTTTAAAATGCATTCTCTTTCATGGATATCTGGCAAACTAAATTGTAGTATATATTCAAAACGCCCTTCTCTTATTAAAACCGAATCAATTAAATCCATTCTATTGGTAGCAGCAAGCACAGTAACTCCATTAGATTTTTCTAAATTATCAAATTCTAATATGAGCTGACTTATAAGTCTTTCTGTTAAATTATTTGATACTTCTGATCTAGAACGGATAATGGCATCGATTTCATCAAAGAATAAAATACATGGAGCGCTTTGTTTTGCTTTAATAAATATATCATGCAGAATCTTTTCAGATTGCCCCTTCCAGTTAGAGGCTAATGTGAGACCACTTATAGTTATAAAATTTGCTTTAGTAAAATTTCCAGCAGCCTTTGCAATTAAAGTTTTTCCTGTACCCGATGGTCCAGTGAGTAAAATACCTTTTGGAGACGTAAAATTATATTCCTTGCACAATTTGAAATCTGTAAGTGGAATCTCTAGTAAAGTCTTTAAAGTATTTTTAATTTCATCTAATCCCCCAATGTCTTCCCATTTTACATCAGGAATTTCTGTAGCATATTCACGGGTAGCTGATGGTTCGACTTCTCTTAAAGCTTGCACAAAATCGTCCATTGAAATTTTAAACAGTGGTATTTTACCATCTAATCCAATTTTATCCAGAGAACTGCGCAAAGCTACCATTCCAGCTTCTTTGCATAAAGCCGAAATATCTGATCCAACAAATCCATGAGTTATTTTAGCCAACTCTTCTAATTTTACATCATCATCAAGAGGCATGCCCTTTGTATGAATTTGTAATATTTTAAACCTTCCATCCTTATCAGGAGGCATTATAGCAATTTCTTTATCAAACCTACCGGCACGTCTTAGTGCAGTGTCTAATGAATCAGGTATATTAGTGGCACCTATTACAACAACTTGTCCTCTGCTTTCCAAACCATCCATAAGAGCAAGCAGTTGTGCTACTACTCTTTTTTCCACATCACCATGAACATTTTCTCGTCTTGGTGCAATTGAATCAAGCTCATCAAGAAAAATTATACTTGGTGCTTTATTTCTAGCTTCTTTGAAAATCTGTCGAATCTTAGCTTCACTCTCACCATAATACTTATTCATTATTTCTGGTCCATTCACATGGATAAAGTGAGCTTCTGTTTCAGATGCTATTGCTTTAGCAATTAAGGTTTTCCCTGTGCCTGGAGGCCCATAGAGTAAAATACCTTTTGGTGCTTCAAAACCTAATCTTCTAAATATTTCTGGATACTTCAAAGGTAGCTCTACAATTTCCCTTATCTTTTTGACTTGTTGGTTTAAACCACCTATATCTTCATAAGTAACTCTAGTTTTTGAGCCTCCAAGTTCACAGTCTATAAAAACAAGTTCAGTTTTTTCAGTTACCTGAACTGGACCTGAGGGCGCTGTTCCACTTATATGAAACCCAACTTCATTATGTCCATAAACCATTAAAGATATTTCATCATCAATTAATAATGGAATTCCCTTTACTAAATTTTTTATCTGTCTTGCATCATCTTTTTTGCACTTAAAAAACATATCTATTGGAGAAATTACCACTTCTCTTGCTTCTTTTATTTCAGTTTTACTAACTGTTACTATTTCATTTAATCCTGCACCAGCATTTCTTCGAATAATTCCATCCATCTGTATAAGTGGTACTCCGTAAATATCATTAAATGATGGATAAACTTTAGCTACAGTATCCCTTTTTCCTTTAATACTAACTGCATCTCCTGTATCTATGCCTAACTGCTCCATATCTTCTCTATTTATACGAACTATACCTTTGCGAGAATCTTCTACTAAGCCTTCTTTGACTTTTAATTTAATAGTATTGAGTTCAAGCATTTTTTACACCTCTTTACTATTCTTAGTAAGTAATGAATTAAATAAACTTGAAATTTAATATTTTTATACTATATTTGGTATACGGTATACCATTTTTACAAAAAAACTTTAATTTAAATTATACCACCTATTATTTTTCTAAAAGTGTAATATTGGACTAGAACATATAATATACTATTATTTAGTAGTAATACATGGCATATGGTATCCGGTATACCATTTAAATGGAGAATGTTTTAAATTTCCAATTTTTGTTTTTCTTTACTTTAATTATATCACATTTTTTTCCATTTGCAATATTTTTCCAGTTATTATTTTTTATATTTTTTCAATTGTGCTATGCCATGTATAGTAAATTTAGTCTATATGTGTATCACTTATCATTTGAATATGACATTTCTAAAAATACATTACTTGACTTTTCCACATGAACTTTAGCTGCATCATGAGCTGCATCACTATTATGCTTAACTAATGCTTTAATAATTTCATTATGCTCATTAAGCACTTCCTGAATACGGCCCTCCTTTGTATATGTTAGCCTTGTAAACTTGCTAATATATGCACGAAGTGTATTAACAAAATAATATAGGTGAGGACTTTCTGCAGCTTTATAAATAATTTCGTGAAATCTCTTATTAGCTAAAATAGATTTTTCAACATTTCCATTTTCATATTCTTCTAACATTTTCTTATTAGTACATTCTAATTTTTCTAATTCTTTATCATTAATTTTTACAGCTGCAATACTGCAGCTAAGTGATTCCAAAGCTACTCTGATTACTTGTATTTCTTCAATATCTTCTTTAGTAAATCCAGAAACAACTACCCCCTTACGTGGAATATGAGTAACCAGTTTTTCCAATTCAAGTTTACGAATTGCCTCTCTAACTGGAGTTCTACTTATTCTTAGCTGTTCTGCAATATTACGTTCTACCAGCCTTTGACCAGGTTCTAACTTTCCATCAAGAATAGCATTACGTAAAATAGAAAATACTGAATCTCTTATATAACCCATGTTATCAAATTTTATAGGCGAAAATTGATAAGTCATTTTTCTCCCCCCTTTTAATTTTTTAGTTCTTAAGCATAACACGTTATACCGTATTATACTCATTTAAGTTGTAAATTTTATATTTATTTTACATAAGATACATTTTTTTACTTTTACATCTTTAAAAAAAGTATATCATTAAAAATTAAAAGCTGTCAAATTATATTAGTTTTTTTCCTAATTATACATAAAAAAGAGTTGCCTATAAGACAACTCTTCTCAGTAAATATATAATTTTTCAATTAAATTTTCACCTTATACTGTTACTAATTCATATTCTAAAGTTCCCATTCCTATTTCTTCACCATGCTTTAATCCAGTTTCCCAATTTGTATTCATGTGCACATGATTAAATTTATCTTCACCTTCATGATAATGTTTATCTGTAAGTATGGAACCTTCAATGATTGGTGCCTTATTTACCAAATCAACACTTGCTTTATCAAGCGCAACAGGATCAAAGGACGCAGCTATTCCTATATCAGGTACAATAGGTAAATCATTTGAATCAAAACAATCACAATCTGGCGAAACATTCATTATAAAGTTAATATGGAAATTTTCCTTGCCTTTTATAACAGCATAAGCGTATTCAGCTATCTTTTCATTAGCTGTATCTGCTGATTCATTCCAAACAACCTGTGCTGCATTAAATTGGCATACTGCAACACACTGTCCGCATCCTATACATTTGCTATAATCTATAGAAGCTGCTTTATTTTCATTCAAATTTATAGCCTTTTGTGAACAACTCTTTATACACTGTTTACATGCCTTACAATTCTTTTCCTTTATTTTAGGCTGTGAAGCAGAATGCATTTCAAGTTTTCCACCTCTTGATCCTGAACCCATACCTAAATTCTTTAATGCTCCACCAAACCCAGTCATTTCATGTCCTTTAAAATGGTTCATTGATATAACAATATCAGCATCTGCTATGGCAGAACCTATTTTAGCAGTTTTACAATGTTTTCCATCAACCTCTATCTCTCTATATTCAGTACCCTTAAGTCCATCTGCAATGATTATATTACAACCTACTGTTAATGGGTTAAAACCATTTTCAAAGGCAGAATCTAAATGATCAATAGCATTAGCTCTTCTACCAGTATACAAAGTATTAGAATCTGTTAAAAATGGTACTCCACCTAGTTCTCTTATAATCTTCACTACTTTTGCAGCATAATTTGGTCTTATATAAGCTAAGTTTCCTGGTTCTCCAAAGTGAATTTTTATTGCTACAAATTTATTTTTAAAATCAATATCTTCTATGCCTGCCTTTTTTATTAATCTTTCCAGCTTATCTAATAAGTTTAAACCAGGCTTAGTTCTTAAGTTTGTAAAATATACCTTAGATTTTTCCATATTTCTTATCCTCCCATAGAATGAATTAGTATGAATACTATATTACTTTATCATTAAATCTTAAACTTTTCCACCATCTTATTAAGCTTTTGAGCAAACTCATATTGAACTTGAGCTGTTAATGCCACCTATAAAATAAACATATTTGTATAACCTGTAGATAACTTGTCTAAAATAATATATGAAGCAATATAATTTAAAACATAATAAGTAGTATACATGTAAATACACTACTTATTGTTGTGAGGTGATTTTATGGAATTAGAAATAATAGATATCGTATTCTATGGTTTTTGCACTTCAATAATATTATTACTTATATATGTATTAGCATTTGTAATTATATTTAATGAATACTGTAAAAAACACTCTGAATCATAGTTTTTTTATAAAAATAACCTATAAAAGCTTTTTACTTTTATAGGTTATTTCTAAACATAATATTCTATCTTTTGCTGTTTACAAAATCTTGCAAATGATATATACTAATAATAGACTTTTGTAAAAATAAGTCTATTGTATAATTATATGGAAATATTCACATTTATAAATTACAACATTGCTTTAACTTTAATATCTGATTCTTTAGATAGGTCAATATATCTTTCCCCAATACTCACAACAGGATTTGTAATACAATGAGGAGGCACATATAAAATTTCCCCATTCTCACCATTAGTTAACAAAACCTTTGATCCCACATAGCAAGCTGCTATATTTTCTAAAAAAGTATCCATTACATGTATATCAAAGTATTCCATGCTATTATTTTTAAGTATTTCAAAAGCTTCAAAAGGAGTTCTCCTCTTTCTGTAGGTTCTGTCAGATGTAATTGCATCATAAGCATCTACAACGGCAATTATTTTACAATATATGCTTAATTGATCACCGTTTTTACCAAGGGGATACCCTGTACTATTCATTCTTTCATGGTGCATTAATATAACTTCTTTCACTACATCTGATACAATACTAGCATCTTTCACCATGTTATATCCATAAATAGGGTGCTTCTTAATTTCATCAAATTCTTCCACATCCACTTTTCCTTTTTTATTTAAAATTTCAATAGGTACCTTTACCTGTCCTATATCATGAAGAAGTCCTGCCACAACTATCTGGTTTATATCCTTCTTAGTTAAACATAACCACTTACCTAAAAGCATTCCATAAAAAGATACATTTACACTATGAGTATATACATACTCTTCAGAATTTCTCAATTCACTAAGACATTTAACAATGTAATATTCATCATTTATATTCTTATAAATTGAATTAGATATTTTGTCTATTTTGTTCACTTCTACCTTTTTTCCCTTACATAAATCATTTACTACTTGATTTATTTCTATAATATTAGTTTTATAATTTTTCTTTACATCGGAAAAGCTAGCTTTGTCGATTTTAGGTAACTCATCTTTATCTATAGCATAAATCCAAATGTATTTTATTTCAAATGTAGCAAGTTTCTTTATTATATAATTGTTTATAACAGTATTTTCTACAGCAATGGTTGCACCATATTTACTTACTATCTTTTGCGCAATTATATCCCCTACCTTACATTCAGAAACCAACACACATTTTTTTCCCATCTACATTTCCCCCAAAAATATCAAAAATTATTGTCTTGAAATTGTGCAAACTTCACCTCAGTGAAAATTGACACTTTGGAAAAGCAATTGTACATTAATTTAATATTTCTTAACGTGTTTTTTCTTATTTTCTTCAATAGTTTTTTTACTTTCATAATAAGGGCACATTTTGGAGCAGCTTCCACAGCCACTGCATTTATCATTTCGATTCTTTACATTTTTGCATAATATATATATAGCCAAAACAATTATGATTCCAGCAATAATAAATTCCACTATTTTCCTATAATCCATAAAAATACCTCATTCCCATATGAAAAAATAAAAATGAAATTATCCATGCAGTAGCAAACTGGTACAATATAGAAACTAAAGTGAGCTTCATTCCAAATTCTTTTTTTATCGTTACTATACTAGATGCACAAGGAGTATATAACAATACAAAAATCAAAAAACTTAAGGCTGATGCTAAATTAAACTGATGTGGAATAACCGAAGGTAAATTTCCACCATATAGAACGCCTAAGGTTCCTGCTATAACTTCCTTCCCCATAAGCCCTGTAAGAAGAGAAACTGAATTCTGCCAATTTCCAAAGCCTAGTGGATTAAAAATTGGTGATATAAATTTTCCAACTGATGCAAGAAAACTATAATTTATATTTACCATACCACTGAAATTAAAGTTAGACAATACCCAGGTTACAATGGACATGGAAAAGATTATAGTCCCTATTTTCTTTAAAAAACCTTTTCCTTTTTCCCACGTGTGCATTAAAAGTAGTTTTAAGTCAGGCATAACATAGTGAGGCAATTCTTCCATATAAGGTTCATATTCTTTTTCCTTGAATATTAGCTTAAATACAAAGCTATAGAAAAATGCCATCAATATACCTGTAATATACATTAAACCTAAAATCACAATCTCTTTTCCTGGGAAAAATATAGTTGCAAAAAGCATATACACTGGAAGTTTTGCATTACAGGACATAAAAGGTATAACTAATGCTGTAATTATTCTTTCTCTTTTACTTTCAATATTTTTTGCAGCCATAAGCGCTGGAACAGAACAACCAAAACCTATAATCATAGGAATAAATGATTTACCTGATACTCCTGCTAAGCTCATAATTTTGTCCATTAAAAAAGCTGCCCTACTCATATATCCACTGTCTTCCAATAAAGAAAGTAATGCAAAAAGTGTAAGTATTACAGGCAAAAATACTAAAACTGAGCTGATTCCAGATACAACTCCATCAACTAAAAGCGATTTAAACCATGGACTTTGATTTTGTAAAAGCTTATTTAAAAATGGTATTGCATAATTAAAAAGTGTACTTCTAAATACTTCAGACAAAGGTGTTCCTATCCACGAAAAAACCAATTTAAAAATTAAATATATAATAGCTATAAATATAGGATATGCCAAGTATTTATTTAAAACGAATCTATCAATTTTTTCTGTACCATTAATTGAATTTTTTACTTTTTTTACAGCAACTAAATTCATAACTTTTTCTATATAAGCATAAATTTCTTTTTCATTATTTGTGTTATCGTTCATTTTTTTAGAAACTGTAAATTTATCTTTTTTTATGTAATTTTTTAATTTTTTTACCTCTTTATCATTTATATTATTCATTGGTATAATTTTGGACCCTAAAACTTCAGATAATTTTTCGCAATCTATATATAATCCACTTTTTTCTGCTTTATCCATCTTGTTTAAAACTACAACCATAGGTATATTTAACTTTTTCAGCTGCATAGTAAGATAAAGATTTCTTTCCAAATTAAGAGCATTTACCACATTTATTATTAAATCTACTTTATTATCACTTATATAATCATTGAATATTTTTTCAAGCTTTGAATCTGTATCTATGGAATATATCCCTGGAAACGCCACTATTTTAGTTGTGTTGTCTATAAATCCTTCCTGCTTCTCAATTTTTGAACTTCCTTCCTCATCAGAATTCTTTTCAACTCTTGCTATTTTATTAAATACAATCTCTTGTCCAACATTAGGATTACCTACTAAAGTACAAAGAATCATATATCTCTCCTTCCCCAAATTCACATATTATCAATTTAAACTATCAACAATTTATTATAGCATGTTTTTATTCAAAACAAAAAAATGCCCTCTGTAAATTAACAGAAGACATCTTTTCTATTTTAAAGATAAAAACTACTACGCAGATATATCAGCACCAGCCTTTTTATCAGGGTCTTCATCTTCAAGCAATCTTACAAGTTTCTTATCGAATAAAAACAGTAGTGCTCCACAAATGAACAAAATAACTGGTATTACAATATAGGATTGCATTATTGGAAATTTTGAAGCAAATGCATACAAGTATCCATAAGATTTACCAGCAATGAAAGTAGCAAAAATCCAAACCCCCATAAGCACTGAATACATCTTATTTGGTGCGTATTTAGTAACAAAAGAGTTACCAAGTGGAGAGAAAAGCATTTCCCCCATACTAAGTAATACTCCAAATGCAATGATCCAAACAATGCTTGCCTTTGATGCAGCTGATGCGCCTACACCTCTTGAAAGTTCTGCTCCTACAAGCATTAAAAAGGCCAATCCAAGGAAACTAAGACCCATAGCTAATTTTTTAAACAAGCTTATATCGCCTTGAGGTCTCTTAGACAATTTAAACCATAATACAGCCAAAACTGGTCCTAAGGCAATACATACAAAGGAATTTAATGAATCAAACCATGAAAGTGGCACTGCAAATCCACCTACATTCATGTTAACAAATTGACCACCATAATCATAAACAGCTAAATAAGTTAAATACCAAAAAATCCAAAACACAATTGAAAATATAGATACCAATATAATAGCGAATACCTTTCTTCTCTCAACTCTCGTAAGAGGCTTAACTTCAGTTTCAGCCTTCTTTTCAATATGCTTACCAGCTTTGAATGGTTTTTTTCCTGCATCGCCAAGGAACTTCATACCAAACAAGAACCATAAAGCATCAATAATACAAATAATACCACATAATTTGAATGCAGGTCTGAAGCCCTGAACACCACCATGTGCAAAAGTACTAGCTACAAGAACTCCCACTGCCATTGTTCCTATAAATGACCCAACATTAACAAAGGAATATTGAACTGAAAATGCTGAATCCAGTTGTGATTCATCTTTAAATAAAGATCCATTAATTGCAGAAACATTTCCTTTAAAAAGTCCTGTACCGATAGCTACAAGAGCTACCATTATGTTCATTGTTAATACACTTGTTGCAGATCCACCAATTATGTAACCACCAGCCATCAAAAGTAATCCAACTGGAATACAATATCTAGCACCAATATATCTGTCACAGATAAATCCACCAAAAACAGGTGCAAGGTAGGTAAAGGCAACAAGATTTGATTGAATAAGTGCAGCTTCAACTTTTGTAAGTCCCAATCCACCTGTTACTACTGTAGCAGCAACAAAAACAAATATAAGATACTTGGCAGCATAATAAGCCATCCTTTCAAACAGGAATGCGATACAACAAACATAAAAACCAAAAGGTCGTTTGTCTTTTACTGTCATTTCACTCATAATCTTCCCCTCCAAATCTAATTTTTTTTAAATTTTTCTTGTATACCATTTTAGCCATTCACGTTCTTCATCACTTAAATGTTCAGCTAATTTCTGGTACACAAGTTTATGATAACTGTTTAAATACAGTTTCTCATCACAGCTAAGATCTTCTGTATCTATGGCATCCAAATCGATTGGAGCATAAGTTACAGCATCAAAGTACATAAATTGACCAAATTCATTTTCAACACCTTTTCTAACAATAAGTTCATTTTCTAAACGTATACCATGTGATCCATCTATATAAATTCCAGGCTCATCAGTTATGACCATGCCTTCCTCAAATATGTGTGTTTCATGCTTGGATGGTACTATATACCACCTGAAGCCAGTAGGTCCTTCATGAACATTTAACAAATAACCGACACCATGACCAGTTCCACATTTATAATCAATATCAAGATTCCACATAGGTTCCCTAGCTAACACATCCAGGTTATAGCCTTTGCATCCATATAAAAATTTAGCACGTGCCAAATTCATCATAGCTCTAGCCACAGCTGTAAAGTGATGCTTAAGCTCTTTACTCACTTCTCCAAGAGCTATTGTTCTAGTGATATCCGTCGAGCCTTCAAAATAGTTTCCACCAGTATCCATTAAGAAAAAGTGACCTTTTTCGAGTTCCACATCTGTTTCAGGTGTAGAAGAATAATGCATCATAGCTGCATGCTCCTTAAAAGCACAAATTGGAGCAAAGCTTTGCCACAAGTAACCATCTTGAAGTTTTCTTAATTCTTCTAGTTTTTCAGAAGCAGTAATTTCTGTGATTTTTGTTTTTCCCACATTTGTTTTTATCCAGTACATCAACTTTGTAAAGGCAACACCATCCTTTATGTGAGCGTTTTCAATATTGGCAAGTTCCACAGAATTTTTCATAGCCTTAAACAGTACAGTAGGATTGTCTCTTTCTACCTTTCTGGCGTGAACCGGAATATCCTTATACAGTGCATAATTGACACGTTCTGGATCAATCATTACTACATCTTCATCTTTAAAACTCTTAACATATTCATAAATGTCATTGTAAGGTTTTAATACTACACCATCCTTAGCTAAAGCTTCCTTTACTTTAGCATCAAGTCGACTTTCTTCAATGAACAATTCTACCTTTTCCATGGAAACAACTGCATAACAAAGTATTAGTGGTGAATATAAGACATCGCTACCTCGAATGTTGAGTAACCATGCGATATCATCCAAAGTTGTGATAACATGATGATTTGCGCCTGCTTCTTTCATAACTTTCCTTACCCTGCATAATTTGGATGCTGTACTTTCACCAGAATACTTTTCTTCAAGAAGAAAAACAGGTTCATTTGCCAATTTAGGACGGCCTGTCCATACTTTGTCAACAAGGTCATGGTCGTATTCAACTACTACGCTCTTACGTGCAAGACTCTGAACAAACTCTCCTCCTTCTTGCATAGAAATAAGACGTCCATCAAATCCGAGCTTTCCATTGCATGGAATTTGATTTTCCAAATATTCCAATACAGTAGGTACACCTGGGTTGCCCATTTTGAAGAGCTTAATTCCACTACCTTTAAGTTGATACTCGGCTTGCAAGAAAAATCTTCCATCGGTCCAAAGTCCAGCTTCATTTTTCATAATAACTGCTGTGGCTGCCTCGCCTGTAAATCCTGTTACATAAGCTATTGCCTTAAAGAATTCTCCTACATATTCGCTTTGATGATTGTCTGAGGATGGAATAACATAAGCATCCAAGCCCCTTTGTTCCATAATTTCTCTGAATTTTGAAATTATTTCTTTTACACCTTCACTCATATTTGTTCATCTCTTTCATAATTTATTTTTAGAAAAGCAATTTGATATTTTCTAGATTACAATAGAAAATAGAATTGCTTTTCAAAGAATAGCAAATTTTTAAAAAATTACTGGTGTTAGTACAGTAAGAATTTTCACGCCTTGTTTAGACGGATTAATCCATCCATGATTAGAAGTTGAAGGATAATGTATTGAATCTCCTGCCTTAACCTCATACTCATTTTCATCAATTACCACAATAAGAGTTCCTTCAAGCACATAAACAAATTCTTCTCCAGGATGACTGAAGTTACTCCCATGCCTTTGTTCTGGTGGAATTGTTGTGATCATAGCTTCCAGCTTTCGGTTTGGAAAATCTCCACTTAATCTTATAAACTCTGAGTTGGAACCCTCTATTTTAAATGGTTTCTCATCTTCTGATTTAACTACAAAATTATTCACTTCTGGAATCTCAAAAAAGTAATTTATATTAACACCTAATGCATCTGAAATCTTTTTTAAAGAAGTTATTGCAAGAGATGAAGAATTATTTTCAACCTGTGACAAAAAACTTATTGATAGTCCAGTTACATTGCTTAAATCTTTTAAAGTAAGATTTTTTTCCTTTCGTAAATCACGTATTTTTTGTGCTATTTCATTTATCATCATTTTCCTCCAAAAACTATAATTTCCGTATTGAATTACAGTATATCTAAAATTAATTATGTACATACTGTAATAATTATGATAATATAATAACATGAAAACGAAAACAATTCAACATTTTGAATTTTAAACCAAGTAAATATTTCAAAAAATAGAATTTACTAAATAAAACATGCTTATTCTCCACACTGTAGCTTATTTTTATTGTGATAACATTTATTATTTCATAGTGTGGTAAAATATAAACGTCTAACAACTAAAAAGTTAGACTAATTTAATGCTTACGGAATTCCGCAAGCGGCTAAAAGTATATTATTTTTAGGAGGGAATTTTTCATGATACAGGAAAGATTAAAAAAAGTTTTAAAAATTATGGAAGAGAGAAAGCTGCCTCAGATGATAGTATCTGATCCTGCTAGTATTTTTTATCTTACAGGAAAGTGGATTCTTCCTGGTGAAAGAATGCTTGTACTTTACTTAAATCTAAATGGGAAAAACAAATTATTTATTAATGAATTATTTCCAATAACTGAAGATTTAGGAACAGAGATGATATGGTTTAATGATACTGAAAACCCAGTACAAATTCTAGCAAAACATGTTGAAAAAGATAAACCTATGGGTATTGATAAAAACTGGCCTTCAAAATTTCTTTTAGGATTAATGGAGCTTAAATGTGGCAGCGCATTTGTAAATGGATCTGAAATTGTTGACATGGTAAGAATGTGCAAGGATGAAGATGAAAAAGAATTGATGAGACAAGCTTCAAAACTAAATGATATTGCAGTAGACAAGATGATTAAACTTGTTCCTGAAAAACATTCTGAAAAAAAGATGGGACAACTTCTTTCTGGTATATGGGAAGAACTTGGTGCTGAAGGACATTCTTTTGATCCTATAGTAGGTTATGGAGCAAATGCTGCAGATCCTCATCATGTAATGGATAACTCCACAGTTAAACCAGGAGATAGTGTTGTAATTGATATTGGTTGTAAGAAGGACTCATACTGTTCTGATATGACAAGAACTGTATTCTACAAATCTGTTTCAGAGCATAGTAAAGAAATATACAACATTGTACTTGAAGCAAATAAAAGAGGTATAGATAAAGTTAAAGCAGGTGTCAGATTTTGCGATATAGATGCAGCAGCTAGAGATTACATAACTGAAAAAGGATACGGAAAATACTTTACTCATAGATTAGGACATTCAATCGGCATCGAATGTCATGACTTTGGTGATGTATCTTCTTCAAACACAGATAGAGTTCAACCAGGTCAAATATTCTCAATTGAACCTGGAATATACCTACCTGGAGATGTAGGCGTTCGTATAGAAGATCTTGTAATAGTAACTGAAGATGGCTGCGAAGTTTTAAATCATTATACAAAAGATTTAATTGTAGTCGAATAAAAAAATCTATATGGGGTTTCATGTACCCCATATAGATTTTTTTTATTTTGTAGGAAATTATAGAATATGTTAATATATCTTATAATAATTACTTAAAGGAGAATTACTATGGATACAATAAAGGCAATAGAAGAACGAAGAAGTATAAGAAAGTTTCAAAATAGAATAATATCAAAGGAAACACTTGAAAATTTACTGGAATTAGCAAGCAAAGCACCTTCAGGTAAAAATCGTCAACCATGGAGATTTGTTGTTCTTCAAAATAAGAAGAAAAACGAGTTAGTAAATATTATGAAAAATGTATCAAGCTTATATAAGAAGCAAAACAAATCTATTGGAAGTTTTGAGTTAAGTACCAATTCAATTAATGAAGCATCGGCAGTAGTTTTAGTATTCAATGCATTTTCTAATTTTGAAGAAGACTATAATCATCATAGATTACTTACTGATACCCAATCAATAGGTGCATCTATACAAACACTTCTTTTGGCAGCACAGGATTTTAAATTAGGCGCTCTTTGGATTTGTGATATTTTTTATTGTGATAAAGAAGTATGCTCATGGTTAAATCGTAAAGATGAGCTTATGGCAGCCATAGCTATAGGATATCCCGACCAATCACCATACCCACGACCACGAAAGCCACTGCAAGAAATTACAGAATGGTTTTAAATCAAAACAAGACCTGCACCATAATAGGTACAGGTCTTATTCATGTAAGATAATTTGTACAATGAAGGCTACACATAGTTTGTGCAATTCTAAAATAATTATTACAACTATATATTAAATACAAAAACTAAGTCTATTTTGAAAGAATTTTATCCACTAATCCATATTCTACAGCTTCCCTTGCACTCATAAAATAATCTCTTTCCATATCCTTTTCTATTCGCTCAATAGGCTTACCTGTTTTTTCACTGTATATTTTATTCATCTTTTTCTTAGTTTTAAGCAGCCAATCTGTATGAATTTTTATATCAGTAGCCTGTCCCTGAAAGCCTCCATATACTGATGGTTGATGTATTAGTATTTCACTATTGGGAAGTGCATACCTTTTTCCAGGTTCACCTGCCGCTAAAAGAAATGACCCCATACTTGCAGCCATACCTACACATATTGTAGAAACATCTGATTTAATATACTGCATTGTATCATATATTGCCATTCCAGCTGTAATAGAACCTCCTGGACTATTTATATAGAAATGAATATCTTCATCAGGATTATTTGCCTCAAGGAACAAAAGTTGTGCTACAATTACACTTGCACTTGCATCTGCTACCTCACCATTTAACATGATTATTCTATCTTTAAGCAACCTTGAATAAATATCATAGGAACGTTCTCCTGAATTTGTGTGTTCAATAACCACAGGTACATAACTCATTAATTAACATCACCCTTTTCTAAAATCACTATTTTCCCTAATATGCCCATTTACCTTTGTATTACCATAGTTGAAAACGCAAAAATATTAAGCTGCCATGGAAAGTGAATGTACAACTTTCTTTCTTGATTTCATCATAGTTACATTATTTCTGTTTTTCCTAAATTCTCTAGGAGGTATTCCATAAATTCTTTTAAAAGCCTTTGTAAATGACTCCTGAGAACTAAACTGATATTTTAAAGCTATATTCACAATTTTATGGTCTGTACTTAATAATTCGTCTGCTGCCTTTGCAAGTCTTCTGTTTCTTATATATTCAGCCACAGGTTTTCCAACAGCAGCATGAAAAACTCTGTGGAAATGGTATTTTGATAAAAAAACCCTTTGTGCAATATCTTTGAGCTCAATTTTTCTATTTAAATTGTGTTCAATATATTCAATAGATTTTTTAATACAAGAATCATAATTCATTTTAAAATGCTTACCTCCTTTAGCCTTTTTTTATATTATATATTAACTTTTTATATAAATCCTGTCTTTTTTTGCTCTTTAATAATTAAAATGATATCACCTCAATTCTTCCTAATTTTAATTTTTTAACAAATAAAAAAACTCCCATCCCTAACTAAAGGACAGAAGTTTTAATTTCATAGTACCATATTAATGCTTCACAGAATTTAATCTTTTTAGGTACTTTTTTTAATATACCTTAACTTATTTTTTTATTTTAAACGAACTCTTTAATGATACTATTCTATTAAATACTGGTTTCGCATCAGTACTGTATTTAGTATCTACATTAAAATATCCTACTCTTATAAACTGGAATTTTTCTTGTGGCTTTACGCCCTTCATATTTTCTTCTACAAATCCCTGTAATACTTCTAATGAATTTGGATTAACCTTATCCAAGAAATCTTTTCCATCATCTTCCTCTGATTCTTCATCCAATATTAAAGGCTGAAATAATCTAAATTCTGCTGGAAGAGCGTGACTTGCATCTATCCAGTGAATAGTTCCTTTTACCTTTCTTCCTGTAAATCCTGTTCCACATTTTGTTTCTGGATCATAAGTACAATGAAGTTCTACTACATTGCCCTCTTCATCTTTTATAACTTCATTACACTTTATAAAATAAGCATTTTTAAATCTTACTTCATTTCCTGGGAATAATCTAAAGTATTTCTTAGGAGGATTTTCCATAAAATCTTCTTGATCTATATATAACTCTCTTGAAAATGGAATTTGACGTACCCCTAATGCTTCATTTTCAGAATTATTTTCAGCTTCAAGCATTTCTACTTTACCTTCTGGATAGTTTGTTATAATAACTTTTAGTGGTCTTAAAACAGCCATAGTAGCTGGAACCTTTGCTTTTAAATCTTCTCTTAAGAAATGCTCTAACATTTGTTCATCTACCACACTGCTGGCTTTTGCCACTCCAATTTCTCTACAGAAATTACGAATGGATTCAGGAGTATATCCTCTTCTTCTAATACCTGCAATAGTTGGCATACGTGGATCATCCCATCCATCTACAAACTTTTCATCCACTAATTTTTTTAGTTTTCTCTTACTAGTAACTGTATTTGTAACATTCAATCTTGCAAATTCAATTTGTCTTGGCTGTGATTCCATTTCACATTCTCTCACTACCCAATCATATAGAGGGCGGTGATCTTCAAACTCTAAAGTACAAATTGAATGTGTAACTCCCTCAATAGCATCTTCAATAGGATGTGCAAAATCATACATAGGATATATACACCATTTATCTCCTGTATTATGATGAGTAGAATGTGCTATACGATAAATTACAGGATCTCTCATGTTTATGTTAGGTGAGGACATATCAATTTTTGCTCTTAAAACTTTTTCTCCATCTTTGAATTCACCACTTCTCATACGCTCAAATAAATCCAAATTTTCTTCTATTGTTCTATTTCTATAAGGACTTTCTACTCCTGGTTTTGTTAAAGTTCCTCTATGATCTCTTATTTCTTCTGCTGTTAAATCACATACAAAAGCCTTACCTTTTTTAATAAGCACTAAAGCTCTTTTATACATTTCATCAAAATAATCAGAAGCAAAATATAATGCATCCCAATCAAAACCTAACCACTTAACATCCTCTTTTATGGACTCTACATATTCTGTATCTTCCTTTACAGGATTTGTATCATCAAAACGCAAATTAGTTTTTCCATTAAACTCATCTGCCAACTCAAAATTCAATGTTATAGATTTAGCATGACCTATATGTAAATATCCATTTGGTTCTGGAGGAAAACGAGTAACTATTTGTTTATGTTTTCCTGATTCCAAGTCTTCTGTAATAATATTTTTAATAAAATTGGATTTAACGTTATTTTCTTCCATGAATTCCACTTCTCTTTCTATATACTTAATTTAATTTTTTCATTTCCAATGAAATAAATATATCATAAAACTGCATTTTTTTCTACAATTGCTATAGAAATTCACATGCTTCCAGTTAAACATATGCATATTAAAATTCTTTCCTTTATTATACAAGTTTACACATAACTTTTCAAATTTAAGATTTTTATTTATATTATCGTAAAAACTCTTAATTATAATTTTCATTCTTAACTATTATGTTCTAAACTAAACATAATTTTTAAATATTAATTAATCGTATTTAAATCCCATACATTTATCCATTATTTTACAATTTCTTCAAGGCACGTTGAATATGCTAATCATACTATATTCAATATGCAAAATTAAATTATAAATATGATAATTATATCAAAAACATAATTTTGTAAGTTTACAAGTATAAAACCCACTTATTTTCTCATATTAATTAGGATTTTAACATAAAACATCTGGACATTTAACGATGCATATTATATGATTTATTATAGAATATTTAAATAATTGAATTTATATATTTATATTCGGTCATTTTTTCTTAAATGGAGGTGTTTTATGGATTACAATTTAGCTCAAGTTGAAAAATGCTTGAAAGATAACTATAATATGCACTTAGGCGAGAATAAAATCATAAGTAAAAAACTCATGAAACAATTAAATAGAAAAAACCTTATTGCACGCAGCGCTAGATGTGTATATTTAGTAGATAATCTAATAATAAAAACATCTTCTGATTCAACCTTAAACGGTTTACCTTTTGGTGCTGAACAGTGTATTAATGAATTTAATTTATATCATTCCGAGGATGGTTCTATAATGCCTTTTAAAAAAATACTGTGCCCTGTTTATGCTATATATAAAAGCAAATTTATATATTTAACTATACACAAACCCATAGTTCCTTTAGCCAAAAACGATGATTGTCCTGATACCATATACTCTCATATTAAAGAGGACAACTCTTTTACTAACAGCAGTACATTTTTATTGCTTCTGGATAGCTTTAAAGAAAACCTAGTATTTAAATCTCCTGCTGTCCAATATGAATTTTCAAAGCTAAGTACCTTTGGGTATGATGAAAATAGAGAGCTATGCATATTAGATTATGGGATATATTAATAACTTTTATCGTATAATATAAGTCAAAGACTAAGAACTTTATTTCAAACAAAGTTCTTAGTCTTTTTTAAACTTTTCAATAATACCATAAACTGTTTAAAACTTAATGTAGTCCATTCCAATATTCTTTGTTAACTTCAACTAAATCCTTTAACAGTTCTTTAGCAACATCCGTGTTTATAACTGTACGGTTTAGTACAAGAGCCTTTAATGCTTTTTGATAACTTCCCTCTAAACAGGCATCTACTGCAAGCTTTTCATAGGCATATTGATTTTCAATAAGCCCCTTATAAAAGGTCGGTATGCTTCCTACAATTAATGGTTCAACTCCATTACTTCCAACACGGCATGGAACTTCAACCATGGCATCAGGTGAAATATTATTAATAACTCCATTATTCTCTGTAATAGTTAGAAAAATTTCATTTGTATTATTAGCAATTGCTGTTGCTAGATCTACTATATACTCAGCATGACATCCAACTTCACTATTAATTTCATATTCTGTACCATGTATCTTCCCTAATAATATAATCTTATTCATTCTATTATAAGTTTCTTTTTCATTTCCATCCATTACTTCATTAGCTCTTGTGTATTCAGGATTTTCTTTATTCTTCATCTTTTCGGGATACAAATAATACTGTAAATAAGTATTTGGTAAATATTCATCATAGTCATTGATCATCTGACTCATGAATTCGAAGGTTGATTTCCATGACTTCTCCTGAAAAAGAGGTTCTGTCTGTACATCTACTGGAGTTTTTAATATTTCTCTCAATTTAGGTAAATAATCTTCTCCTGTTTTCTTGTCCAAAATATGCGTAAACCACCCGAAATGATTTAATCCAAAATATTTCGGTTCTAAATCTCTTCTATTTAATCCAAGCACACTTGCATAAATATCCATAATTGCAATTGGCATATCACAAATATTAATAATACGATAGTCCTTAGGAAACACTCGTTTCGTTGCCTCTGCAACAATTGCAGCAGGATTAGAATAATTTAAGATCCAACATTTTGGAGAATAAGTCCTAATATTCTTTACTAAATCTATAACAGCAGGAACACTTCTTAAACCATAAGCAAACCCTCCTGCACCACAAGTTTCCTGGCCAAGGCAACCATGCTTAAGCGAAATCTTCTCATCCTTTTCACGCATCTTTAATCTTCCAGCACGAATTTGCATAAGAGCAAAATCTATATCCTGAAACGCCTCTTTTTCATCAGTGGTATATATTACTTCCTCTAATTCTGGATAATATTCTTTAAATAATATTTTTGCATATTTTCCAACCACC
Organism: Clostridium sp. JS66; assembly: GCF_033561535.1. NCBI lineage: Bacteria > Bacillati > Bacillota > Clostridia > Eubacteriales > Clostridiaceae > Clostridium > Clostridium sp. JS66. The sequence goes on from NZ_CP131467.1 coordinate 4,653,872, forward strand.
TCCTGACGTTCACTCTCAATATCATATAAAACGATTTTCTTTAAAGGAAATCTGACTTTTTGATTACATAACATTGCAAGCATATCTGGTGTGTAACGGCTTCCTCCGCCAACAATACAAATTGAATACTTTTTCATTTTATGTTTCTCCTTTTTTTATTTATGTATAATATAACCCAGCTTACTTCCCTCATCAATACACTTTCTACCATTGTGAAAATATTTACCTATAGTAAAAAAGTTCACTGAATTACAAATAAAAAAACTGATAAAAAGAATTATCAGTTCATTTTCACAATATATTTTTTTACAAGGTTGATACATACTTAATCTTCCCCATTAAATAAGTATCTTTTAGAATATTCGCTTAATGCTAATTCAAGCAAAATTATTAAATTAGCAGTAAAAAAGTTTGGCAAGTAATGTTCTCTCTCCGATTTTATTCCTGCTACTTCAATTGTGATATGAGACATTTTTGCCAGCGGTGAATCTTTATTAGAAGTAAAGGATACAACCTTAAAATTATTTTTAATAGCTTCATTAACCTTTTCTATAATCTCTGATCTACATCCAGAATGAGAAAAGAAAAAATAAAGTCCAGATTTAATATTTTTAAAGACTTCATAATGATAACTGCTAGCTGCATCAAATCCAAATATTAATAACTTTTGTAAATAATATTCTTTTGCACTATCACAAATTCCTAAAGAATCCAAATAAATCTTTTCATTTCTAAACTTTCTCAGCATTTCTACAAGCATATCAATATTCTTTTTTAAGTGTTCATCCATACACATAGTATCACTATTATAAGTAAAATCTAATTTTAATGCATTATTATTAGTTGCAAGAATAGTATAATACATTTCACTATATCCACTATAACCCAGTTTTTTCGATAACTTTACAATTGCCGATTTTGAAACAAAGCATTCCTTTGCTACTGTACCTATTCCAACTTTCTCGTTTTTATTAATGTAATTTTGTATTTTATTTAAGATTACTTTTTCAAGTTCTGTTAATATTACATTATTCTTCATTTATGAACACCTTCTAATAATATCTTGTGCAGCATGCTACCATACATTTTATTTAAATCTAATTATAGCACATTTTTCTAAAATACTTCGCCATGCTCTAGAAATATATCTGTCATAAACTTCATTTAATCCTTTGATATACCTTTATAATTTTAAAGATTATCATCTATTGCCATTTCAGCTAATTCAAATTGACTATTATAAAGACTAGCATAGAAGCCTTCGGTTTCTAGCAATTTTTCATGAGTTCCTTGTTCAACAATATCACCATGCTTCATAACAAGTATTAGATCAGCATCACGAATAGTTGATAGACGATGAGCTATTATGAAGCTGGTACGGTTTTTCATAAGATTATTCATAGCCTTTTGAATTTGTACTTCTGTACGAGTGTCAACGGAGCTTGTAGCTTCATCAAGAATAAGTACCTTTGGATCTGAAAGAATAGCTCTTGCAATTGTCAAAAGCTGTTTTTGTCCTTGAGATACATTACTTGCTTCTTCATTAAGAACCATATTGTAACCATCTGGAAGAGTATGCACAAAGCTATCTACATGAGCTGCTCTTGCAGCTTTTTTAACCTCTTCATCATTTGCATTAAGTTTTCCATATCTTATATTCTCCATTATAGTGCCATTATACAGCCATGTATCTTGAAGAACCATTCCAAACATTGAACGTAACCCTTCACGTGTAAAATTTCTTATATCATGTCCGTCAATTAATATTGCACCTTTAGTTACATCATAAAAACGCATAAGAAGTTTTATCATGGTAGTCTTGCCTGCACCTGTTGGTCCAACAATTGCAACCCTCTGTCCTTCTCTAACCTTAACTGAGAAATCATTTATAACTGTAGTCTTAGGCTTATATCCAAAATGCACATTCTTAAACTCTACACTTCCATCTACATTTTTAGGATTTACAGGGTTAGAGGTTTCAGACACTTCTTCTTCCTCTGCCAAAAACTCAAATACTCTCTCAGCTGATGCTGCAGTCTGTTGAAGTATATTGGATATATTGGCAATCTGTGAAATAGGCTGTGTAAATTGACGTACATATTGTATAAAGGCTTGAATATCTCCAACAGAAATACTTCCTTTTGCAGCTAGATATCCACCTAGAATACATACTCCAACATAACCTAGATTACCTACAAAATTCATAAGGGGCATCATTATACTTGTTAAAAACTGTGACTTCCATGCTGAGCTAAAAAGCCTGCTATTTAATTTATCAAACTTTTCAACACTTTTTTTCTCTCCATTAAAAGCTTTCATTACCAAGTGTCCACTATACATTTCTTCAATATGCCCGTTTACATTTCCCAAATAATCCTGCTGCTGTTTAAAAAACTTTTGAGAATTCTTTACAATAAACATTATAAGAAGAAAAGATATAGGAATCATAACAAGTGCTACAAGAGTAAGCTGCCAACTAATTGTAAGCATCATTATAAGAACTCCAATTACAGTAGTTACTGATGTAATTATCTGTCCCAAGCTCTGGTTAAGTGTCTGGCTTAATGTATCAACATCATTTGTAACACGAGATAATACCTCGCCATGATTTGTACTGTCAAAATATTTAAGAGGCATTTTATTAATTTTCTCTGAGAGTTCCTTTCTCATGTTATAGCTTACCTTCATGGATACACTTGACATAATCCACCCCTGTATATAAGCAAAAAAAGCACTTATCAAATATAAGACTATAAGTATAAGAACTATATTTCTGATATAATCGAAGTCAATATTTCCTGTACCCGCAATTTTAGCCATTATTCCTTCGAACAATTTTGTAGTTGCCCTTCCCAAAATCTTAGGGCCTGCTACACCTAAAGCTGCACTGACTATTGCAAAAATAAAGACTATGATTATTGATACTCTATACACTCCTAAGTATTTGATTAACTTACTCATTGTACCCTTAAAATCACGAGCCTTTTCACCCTTCATCATAGCCATTGGACCACCACCAGGACCTCGATGTCTTCTACCTTCAGAGTTTACAGACTTATTGTTTTTATCGCTCATGCTAACTCCTCCTTCGAAAGCTGTGACAAAGCAATTTCTTTATAGGTCTCACATGTATCCATAAGCTGTTTATGAGTGCCCGTACCTACTATTTTGCCTTCATCAAGAACTATTATCTGTTCAGCATTTTTTATAGTTGCAATTCTTTGGGCTACAATTATGACTGTTGTAGAACTAGTCTTGTCTTTAAGTGCTTTTCTAAGTGCAGCATCAGTTTTAAAATCAAGTGCTGAGAAACTGTCATCAAATATAAAGATCTCTGGTTTTTTTACAAGAGCACGAGCAATAGCGAGTCTCTGCTTCTGCCCTCCAGAAACATTAGTTCCACCCTGTGAAATTTCTGTTTTAAAACCATCAGGCTTATCATTTATAAATTCCATAGCCTGAGCTATCTCTGAAGCTTTTCTTAGATCTTCTTCTGTTGCATCTTGTTTTGCATACTTCAAGTTAGATTCTATAGTACCACTGAATAAATTACCTTTTTGAGGAACATAACCAATCTTATCCCTTAAATCATGTTGAGTAACCTCTCGTACATCAACACCATCTACAAAAAGCTGGCCATCGGTTATATCATAAAGCCTTGGTATCAAACTAATGAGTGTAGTTTTACCCGATCCAGTAGGTCCAATAACGGCTGTTATCTGTCCAGGTAAGGCCTTAAAGCTAATATTCTTAAGTACATCTTCTTCCGCCCCAGGATATCTAAAAGAAACATTCTTAAACTCTACAATACCTTTCAAGTTATTGTCAAAATTCTTGGGTGAATTAGGATCATTTATTACAGTATCTGTTTCCAAAACTTCTACTATACGCTGTCCAGCTACAGAAGCTCTAGGTATCATAATAAACATAAAAGACATCATGAGAAATGCAAATAAAATCTGCATAGCATACTGCATGAAAGCCATCATATCTCCTACCTGCATACTGGAATTTGCAATCTGGTGAGCACCAACCCAAACAATTAGTACTGTTACACCATTCATTATAAGCATCATGAAAGGAAACAGAACTACCATTACACGATTTACAAACAAGCTTGTATCTGTAAGATCTTTGTTTGCTTTATCAAACCTTTCTTCTTCAAATTTTTGAGTATTAAAGGCTCTTACTACCATAATACCTGAAAGATTTTCTCTAGTAACAAGATTTAGTTTATCTATAAGTTTTTGTATAACCTTAAATTTGGGCATAGCAACAAAAATCACAGCAATAATAATTATCAAAAGTGCTGCCACTGCTAATGCAATAATCCAAGACATAGAAGTACTTCGAGACATAGCCTTTATAACACCACCAATGCCTATAATTGGGGCATAAAATATCATTCTTATCATTATAACAATAAGCATCTGAATTTGAGTGATATCATTAGTAGTTCTTGTAATAAGTGAAGCTGTAGAAAACTTATTCATCTCAGCATTTGAAAAACTTTGAACCTTTGTGAATATTCTACTTCTTAAATTTCTTGAAAGTCCTGCAGCAGTTCTAGATGCAAAGAAACCAACAGCTACAATACATGCTGCACTTAAAAGAGATATTAAAATCATCCTGACTCCAATGTTAATGATATAGCTATTCTGAATTTTGTCTGTGTTCATTCCTAAAGCCTTATATTCAGCTTTAACTGAGCTGGCAGCAGCCTGAACAATCATCTTATCTCCTAAAGCCATGAACTTCTTTGCTCCTTCTTCCATGATTTTTCCACGTTGATCTTCAGGTAATTTTCCAAATAAAGCAAATAAGTTTGTATTTGCAGGAAGTTTCCTCCCATTAAAATTAATTACACCACCCTTTGCATTGGCTTTCATATTCTCAATACCTGAAACTGTGAGAAATGCTTTGCCTATAATTGGATTTAACTTATCAATTTCTGTATTGTTTACATTCTTAAGTACGTAAATTGGTTCACTTACAAGAACAGGATACTCTTTAACATACTTGTCATAATCTTTACTTGATTTGTCTACAAATACATAATTACTCATAACTGCATCTTTATCTTTTCCAAAAATAAATAATGTAAGTTTATCCATTTCGCTTTTTCTTACAGCCTGAGGTACTGCATTTTCAATTCCCCCTTGTTGTATACCTACATTTACTATATTAGACATATAATCTGGCAGTGCTAAATCGCACATTGCCTGCACAAATAGTAATGCTATGGCAGCAATAATAAGTCCAATAAATGGTTTTAAATATTTTAATAATCCACGCACTATTGCATCTACCCCTTACTTTTTAATTTCTTGCATTTGTTTATGTATCTTTATTTCATCATGGCTAGATAGAATTTGTTTCACTTTATATATGATTTCCCATATGACAAATTTTATCCGATGGCTATCATCCATAACACTGCCGTCACACTCTGTGAAAGCGATCGGCAGAAAATTATAGATTTCAGCTTCCTACTTTTCTTTAAGTAGGATATAGTGCTTAAATTTATTAAGGAATAATATAGTTTGTTTTGTAAAAACTAAGTTTAAAAGAGGTGAGATCATGTCAAAGGATACAAGGGACTTAGATAGCTTTGAAAACTATTTTCAAAATTCTATTGCTGAAGCAGCAACTATGGGTGCATTTAGTTTTGCAATATCATCTATAAATGAGTTAACACAAATCAATAATCAAGGTATGGAAACTAACAATAACTTAGATGAAAAAAGAGAAACAGTAAATGAGATGAATGAATTGGAAGATGATGAAGATTAACACTTATGTTTCATAAAATTTTAGTTTATATACATTGTTCGTGTACAAACAAGGTATATAAACTAAAATTAAAGAATTACTTCTTTTAGAGGGTTACCTGAAAAATTAGCTATTATTACTTTTGCATCTTCTAAATAAAAAATTTCAAAAGTAAAACTAGCTTGTTGACATCATAAAATGAATTTAGTATACTTTATAAATATAATGTATAAATACATATTTACAAAAGGGAGTAGTTTGATAGATATTGTCAACATATTGGTTATAAACCTGGCAGTATCCGCAAAATGCGAAACGAGACTTTTGGCGTGTTTTTTTAATACGCCAAAGGTCTTTTATTTTTTACCTTGAGGAGGAGAAAAGATGATAATAACTATTTTAGTAATGGTTGCTGCAGCACTTTTAATTTACTTTAGTTGTGAACTGTTTGTAAATGGAATTGAATGGGTAGGTAAAGCCTTTAATATTTCTCAAAGTGCAGTAGGTTCAGTTTTAGCAGCCTTTGGTACAGCTTTACCTGAAAGTATTGTTACATTCATAGCTGTAGTATTTGGAGCAAGTTCAAGTCAAAAGGATATTGGTATTGGAGCAGCTTTAGGTGGTCCTCTGGTTTTAAGCACAATTGCCTATGCTGTTGTGGGAATCAGTATAGTTATGTTCAGCGGCAAGAGAAAAGCTGGTGATCATATTAAATTTAATGGTGAAAAATTAGCAAGAGATCAAGTCTGGTTTATGTGCATTTTTGTATTTAAGATTGGATTAGGACTTGTAGCCTTTGCAATAAAACCTTGGCTGGGATTTTTATTTTTAGTAGCTTATGGAGTTTACTTTTATAGAGAAATGAGTAGTGATAATGTGGAAGTTGCTGGAGAACTGGAACCATTGAAGTTCAGTCCTAAAAGTGAAAATCCTAAAAAATCATTAATTTTAGTTCAAACTATAGGATCACTTATATTTATTTTTATTGGCTCACAAATGTTTGTACACAATTTGAGTGCTTTAAGTATTTCCCTTGGAATTCCACCTCACATGGTTTCTTTACTATTGAGTCCAGTAGCAACAGAATTACCAGAAACTTTAAATGCTGTTATATGGGTAAGACAAGGTAAAGAAAATTTGGCCCTTTCAAATATTAGTGGATCTATGATGATTCAAGCTACAGTCCCAAGTGCATTAGGTATTATTTTTACACCATGGATGCTTGATAAATCCCTTATTATTTCAGCAATCATAACTTTTATAGCTATCCTATTAATATGGACTACCTTAAAAAGACATCACTTATCAGCAAAAAGATTATCATTTAATGCTGTATTATATATTGTATTCATTATAGGGATATTTTATATAAAAGGTGTAATATAATTTTATATTACATTTTAAAAATTATGCTATGTAAAGATACAGTGGGAGTTTGGATTTTAACTTTTACTCCGTGATATATGATAAGTGTTTCATCACGGCTAAATGTTTTAATTATTCTAAAGCTCCAAATTTTTGAAAGCCTAAGAACTTTGTCAAACTCGGTTCCCTCAGACAAGACTAAAGTTCTAAGGCTTTCAAAAATTTGAAGCTAAGAATAATACTAAAACAATTTAGCTTATGTGATGAAACACTTATCATATATCGCTGCATAAAAGTTAAAATTCAAACTAGTAACTTTAAGTGTACGCATTTAATTACATTTAACAATGATTTATAACGCTTAAAATTAAGGCGTAGCCTGCTGATATGCTACTATATTCAGCTTTTCTTCACAGCATATATTAGTCGGAATACAGTTGAAAGTTATTTCGCTTGTATCATATTATTTTTAAAATATTTTACAATAAAATCTGGTAAATCTTTTTCAGAAAAACTTCCATACTCAATATTTTTTCCATCTTGACTATAGAATCCTATAATATATTTTGCTGATTTATTTCGCTGTTCATCTTTATAATTTCTAAGGCAAGTTTCTATTTGATTTTTATCAGTTATTTTTAAATTCTTTGCACTATTTTCATCAATTTTAACTTTACCATTCTTTAATTTTTGTGACCAATCTTCTATATCATCAACTTTTTCTACTAAAGCATACGATATATCTTTAGATGTAATCCTTGACCCTTCTAAATATCCTTTTTCCTTTAACCACTGATCAAATAATATATAAGATTTTTCCCATGGTAAATGAACATTACTTTCCATATTATTTCTTTCATCAATTAGTTGAGAATACTTTTTAAAATTATTATCATCAATCATAAACTCTACATCTGCCCATGGTTTTATTCGTTCATTACTCGATTCGTATGATTCATTATTAATATCCTGTTTTAAAATATCTACAGCTTCTTTAATATCATTTTGATTAATTATTACTGTTTGTTTATTAATATTTCCAAAAGGATGAATTGTAATTTTTTCTATATCTGAACTGTTCACTTGTAAAATATCATAATGCATTTTTTTGTATTCTTTAGATTCATAAATAGGTTTTAAATACTTAGTATAATCTCCAAGTGAAACATCATATCCCCTTTGAATCTTGCTTCCATTTTTTAAATTGTATATGAAAATAACTTTTCTACTTTGTCCACCATTGTTGTTATATCTATTTTTTGATTTTTCTTCTATGAGTTGTTTATGAAAATTATAAATATTTTCAATATCTTTTTTATCAAAATATACATCTCTATTACATTTATAATAATTTAAATGCTCAAATCCTTCACTAAAATATATACTATCAACATTACTTAGTGCTGGCATCTTTTTTTCATACCCTAATACATCAAACTTTACTCCAATTATAACTAAGATAATTATAACAACATAAATTAAATAACCTTTTATATTTTTAAATACCCTTATAGATTTTTTTACAATCATCTCTGCTGCAAAATATCCTATAAAAGAAGCAATTAAGAATCCAACTAAAAGCCAGTGTACACTTTTTTCTGTTACTCTAAAATATATTCCACCTACCAACATAGCACAAAATGTTACACCATACTTAAACACATACTCTAAACCTTTAAAAGCAATACTTTTAGACGCTGCTTCTAGTTTTCTTTTATTATATATAAACATTCCTATAAAACATAGGATAATACATACAAAAATATATACTATTATTTCATTAATGCTTATTTTATTAATATTATTATTATTAATACTAGTAACCATTTGCCATACCCTTGTTACAGGTGAAAATTTTTTTATATTATCATCATTGCATACAAAGCCATATACAAATCCATCAAGATTTCCTGATAATAAAATTGCTATTGCCACTGGCAAAACTAACAAGATATAAGTTAATATTCCCTGCATAATTGAGCTTCCTACTACCATTCCAACTGATATACACATAAAGAAAAATACCAAACATATTACAATAGTAGTTCCAGTCCACTGAAACACATCATAAGGACTATAATATTTGCCCAAATACATGACTATATCTAAAAATACACATATAAAGCCATTTATAATTACTGGCAAAACTAATAATAAAGCCCCTACAACTGTATGACTTCTATACAGTACGCTTCTTTTAATAGGAAGACTGTGAATCATATCTGACGAATTTTTAACCTGAATATATCTAAAAATTAATATAGCAGTAAAAACAGGTGCTATGAGAATAAAAAGAATTTGTGTGTAACCATTAGCAAAATAGAATATTTTCTTAATTATATTATAATCATAAGCGTACTGCTTACCGCTATTTATCATTATTACTTTTAATGGCACTATTAAAAATAAAAACAGTGTATATGCAATACTTATCCATCCAAATCTTTTTAAATCATCTAAAATTATTCCTTTATTAAAAAATAATGTTTTTGATTTCATATCCTACATCCCCCATTTCATAGATAAAAATTTCCTCTAAAGTCAAAGGCAAAATGTCTAAAATTACAGGATCATATTTATTTATTTGATCTACAATTTCTTCCTTCTTTCCTCTAACAATAAACAATTTTACACTACCTCTTTCTTCCTCATATAGGATATCAACACCCTCTAAAATTTCTTCTTCTACACTTTCCTTAAATGCCACCTGAATTTTGTGAATATCTAATTTTAAATCATCTAAATCTTTTTCCAAAATTAAAGAACCTTTATGCATTATACCTATGTAATCACATAAGTCTTCAAGTTCTCTTAAATTGTGAGAAGAAATTAAAACTGTCATCTGTTTTTCTGCCACATCTTGAACAATTAAATTTTTAACCTTTTGTCTCATAACAGGGTCTAATCCATCTAAGGGTTCGTCCAATATCAGTACATCAGGTTGTACAGACAAAGCAAGCCAAAATGCCACCTGTCTTTGCATCCCTTTTGAAAGGTTATTTATCTTTTTATTTTCATCTATGTTAAAAGCATCTTTTAGCTTTAAATATCTTTCTTCATCCCAAGTTTCATATATCCTTTTATAAAACCCAGCCATGTCTTTTACACTATACTGTGAAAAGAAATACAACATATCAGGAATAAATATAACTCTAGATTTTACATCTAAATTTTCAAATACACTTTGTCCATATATAAGTACTTCTCCACTATCCTGTTTATAAATTCCCACCAAAGTCTTTAAAAGAGTTGTTTTTCCTGCTCCATTAGAACCTACCAATCCATAAATAGATCCCTTATTAACATTTATATTTACATTTTTCAATGCTTCTAAATCCTCAAAAGATTTACTTACATTTTTCCCCTGAATCATTTCCTATCTCCTCCCTTAACATTTTCATCTATCTCTGAAACTATCCTATAAATTTCATCTTTCTTCATGCCCAAATACATTGCTTCAGATAAAATTTTAATTAATTCATCTTTAAGTATGCTTAATTTTTCACTATTTTCATTGTTCTCTATGGAAGCTACAAAGTTACCCTTTCCAGGTATGGAATAGATATATCCTTGTCTTTCAAGCTCCCTATATGCTTTTTGAATAGTATTGGGGTTAATAGTAATTTCACTTGCAAGAGATCTCACTGAAGGAAGCTTCTCATCCTTTTTTAAAACTTCACTAATGATAAGTTCTTTAAACTTTTCTACTAATTGTTCATAAATAGGCAATCTACTTCTTAAATCCAATTCAAACATTTCCACCCTCCTTCCGTAACAACTGTACTATTATTGTTAGTACAGTTATATTATAAACTAGTTAATTATGGTTGTAAATACAAATTTATAAAAATCAAAACCTGACTATATTGAAAATTATATCGTATATTTTAATACTTATGGTAATAATAAATTAGGACTTACATTGATATTCTAAGAATTACTATACTAAAAATCAAACCAATTATTTTAAAATTATGGAGGGTAAAAATGGTTAAAAGTAATGAAAACTTACCTAACGTGAATCAAACTGTTGGTTACTATCTATATGACTGTTTAATCAAAGAAGGTATTACAGAAGTCCTTGGTGTTCCTGGAGATTATAATTTTTCACTTTTAGATATTCTCGAAAAATATAAGGGCATAAATTTTATTAACTGTCATAATGAATTAAACGCTGGATATGCAGCTGATGCCTATGCAAGAGTTAAAGGAATAAGTGCCCTAATAACCACTTTCGGAGTAGGTGAATTAAGTGCTTGCAATGCTATTGCAGGATCTTACTGTGAAAATGTTCCAATTATCCACATAGTTGGAGCTCCTAAAACAAAAGATCAAATGGCCCATAAGCAAATGCATCATTCTCTACTCAATGGAGATTTTCATGTTTTTAAAAAGGTTTATGAAAACTTAACAGCATATACAGCTACAATAACTCCTGAAAATGCAACTTTTGAGATTAATACAGCTATTCAAAAGGCAAAGGAAACAAAAAAACCTGTATATTTACTTATTGCAACTGATGCCGCCAATCAACCTATAGTTAACAGAGAAGTTAAATTAGAAAAAAAGCAGACAAATCAAGGTTCTTTGCAAGCTGCAGTACAAAATATAGATACTCTAATAAACAAAGCACAAAGACCTATTCTTATTTCTGGTGTTAATGTATCACGATATAATCTTCAGCATCAAGTTCAGCAATTAGCAGACAAAATGAATCTTCCTGTAGCTACTATGATGATGGGTAAAGGTTCCTTTGATGAGAGCCATAAAAACTTTATTGGTTTATATGCCGGAGAACTTGGATGCAAGGAAGTTCAAAATATAGTTGAATCTTCTGACTGTATATTAGCTATTGGTACTACATGGTCAGACTACAATACAGGTTCCTTTACAGCAAAGTTAAATCCTTTGAATATAGTAGAACTTCAACCTGATAGTGTAAGGGTTGGAATGGCAGTATATGAAAATATACTAATACAAGATATGCTAAATGCACTTTTAACAAGGATTAATAAAAGTTTCACTAATATTGCAGCTGCAGATTCTCCTTACAATGATACTAATATATCATTGAATGAGGATGTTTCTTCCAAATATTATTATCCAAGATTTCAAAAAATGCTTAAAGAAAATGATATACTCATTGCAGATGCTGGCACCTTCGAATTTGGAATAGCACAATTAAAATTACCAAAAGGTGCAACCTATATAACTCAGGGTGGCTGGGGCAGCATAGGCTATGGAACACCTGCAGCCTTTGGCGCATGTATAGCGGATAAAAATAGACGTGTGATTCTATTTGTGGGAGATGGATCTAACCAAATGACGGTTCAGGAAATTAGCTCTATGCTGCATAATAATTGTAAACCCATTATATTCCTAGTTAATAACAAGGAATATACTATTGAAAAATATCTTAATACAGCTGAAAAAAATACTCACTACAATGATTTGCCTGTATGGGACTACTCAAAGCTTATAGAAGCTTTTGGAGGAAATTCATTTACAGCAAAGGTTTATACAAATAGGGAACTTGATGAAGCAATAACACAAGCAGAAATTCAGTGTAATGATAAATTATGTTTAATTGAAATATATGCTCCTCAAATGGATGCTCCACCTATGGTTCATAAAATGACAAAAGTACTCGAGCAAATGCAAAAATAACATATATCAAAACTGCACTAAATAAGTAGGCTTATTGAAAAAGGGTATTGTTTTAAAATAATATAAATATACCCTATAAAATAAGTCTACTTTTAATTATATTATAATAAAATTTTTTACAAATAAAGTTCTTAGATATAATCTTTGAGTATCATTACCTAATTACATAACTTTATCATAATTATTCTATTGTACTTGTTTCTTTTCAGCAATATCACTATTAAAAGTATCTAATTTCATATCTACTTTTGATAACTGATCAATTACTAAGTCTTTTAAGTTATCAATAACATGCGTTAAAGCAATTGCTCGTTCAATTGTGTCTTCTTTTAATTCCCTATGTTCAAAAATATCCACACACTGTTCAATTGTATCTGCCTGTTCATGATGAATATATTGCACAAAACAATTTAATGCATGTTGATTAAAAATGTATTTCGGTGTTAAAAATTCACAATATTTATCTATAACTTTCTTTTTGAGATCAGCTAAATAGTTATTCTTTGATTCAATACTGCTCATCTTGTTGTCAGTACTATTAGATCTATTTTCGGCATGATTTTCTTGGAATTTCATTAAATAGTAAGACTGTATTTTTATCAAACTTTCTTCTTTTATAAATTGATCTGGTATTTTATAAATAAGCTTTTCTAATTTCTCTTTAAGTTCCTTTTTTAATTTATTTGCTTCTTCTACAAAGTTTACCTGCTTTTGTCTATAGGCTGAACAACTTTCATAAGGAACACTTGGTCTAAATGTAACATTCATACTTATTTCATCATTACAATCCTCTACCATATCTGAAAGTTGTGATTTGTAATAACTCTGAACTTTTTCTCGTAATACTTTACTAAGTTCATCTACCACAAAGTAATTAAAATTAAAAGATTTATATTCTTCTCTTTCTATAATATTAATAAAGTCTATAATTTCAAAATTATATTTACCCATTAAATCTTGAATATACTTCATGATACTATTATTGTCATCAAATAATTCAGGATCACTTTGCGCCGTACACCAAATACCATTATGATTTTCATAGTTATACATAATATACGAAAATCTATTATCTAAATTGCAATATGCAGCAATACATAATCTTTTAAAATCATCACTTTTTATAAAATTTAAAGCATCATTGTCCTTTGTAGAATAGTTTTGTTTTTTATATTCCAATTTTTTTAATTCATCACTTAAAAGCGCTTGTGATTCATTAATATTAGTAGCTATATCCCTTAATTCAAATAATTTTTTCAACAACAATAGTCTACTAGTACTTATTTGCATAGTAGTATCCATAATATTATCCCCCTTGTACCATGTATGTAGTTGTAACATTTAATAGAATCCATCTTTGTTTCCTAACGAATATTATCAACTCAATTTTAAAAATTATTAATTATTTAAATTTTATACCATATGACGGTAAATATCAACATATATACAACATTTTCATATATATGGTATAAAATTAAATAATCATATACAATTTCACATATTATTATCCTTCTACCATTTATAAATCTTCAAGCTTACCTTTCACTTTCGCGTTTTACAAGGATACAGGTGGATTCAATTCCACTACTCAATGCAGAAATACAACGTGCGTCTGGAAATGCTTTCTTTGCCATATTAGTAAGAGTTTCCCCTGGACCAAGCTCTACAAATAACCTAGCACCACGTTCAAACATTGATGTTGTAGCTTCATACCATCTAACTGGATTTGAAACCCCATTTGAAAGATCTTGCCCAATTTCCTCAGCTTTTCGAAGCACTCTTGCTTTACAGTTACCAACAAATAATGTCCTTGGGTCTTTTAAGTCTATACTAGCTATTTTACTTGCTATTTCATCAGAAACATTTTTAAGAAGCTTGCAATGTGATGGTACATTAACCTTTAAAAGTTTAGCCTTATGTGCTCCTTCAGAAAGTGCTAGGGTAAATACTGCTTCAATTGCAGAAAGACTGCCTGCAATTGTAATTTGATCCTGCGCATTTAAATTTGCAATAAAAACTGGTGAATTTGATTTATTTATTTTATCTAATAATAAGCTTATACGCACTTCATCAAGGCCAAGAATAACTCCCATACCATAACCTTTAGGATAACTATTCTCCATAAGTTTTCCCCTAAGTTCAACTAATAACAATGCATCTTTAAAATCTAATGCACCAGATACAACAGCTGCTGAAAAAGATCCAACTGAATGTCCTGCAACCATGTTAGGAACTGCTCCTTCTGATTTCAATACACGAGCTATGGCTACACCAGAAATAAGTAAACATAACTGAACTGAAACAGTAGATAAAAGAGATTCTTTAGAGTCTAATAAAAGTACATCCCTTCCTAATACCAAACTTGCTTCTTCAATAGTTTTTGTAACCATAGGATGTCTAGGAAGTTCATGAAGCATATTTTCTTGTTGTGAACCTTGACCTGGAAATAAAAATGCTACACTCATATTATCCCTCCAAATGTTCATCTTCAGACCATAGATTTTCAACTAACCTTGGACCACTAACTGTTCTAATTAAAAAAGGACTATTGCCTCTTGCATACTCGGCTAAGGCTACACTTCCTTTTGATGTTTCAAGTTGTACATCTACTTTAGCAGGCACTTTTAACAACTCTTTTATAATATCTTCAGCAGTTTTAACTGATAAAAATCTCTCTGCTCTAATAATAACATCTAAATCACTAGTATCAGTTACACTCTCTACTCCACTAGCTAATTCAAATCCAACACTGCCTGTAAGTCCCCAGATCATATTATGAGTTTTAAAAATACTATCTACAGCTTCAAGAGTTTCAAATATATGAGTTTCTTTTATGTGATTATTGTTTCTCCATAACTTATCTTCTACTAATTGTTCAGGACTTATGATTTCAGTTATATTACTATTAAGTATAGTTGCAGCTAATCGCTGACTTCTATTATTACCACGTACTCCTACTGGAATCATATCATTTATTATTGGAGCACGGCGCACCACCACAAATGGTGCACGTTTCACTGCTTTATTAATCCATGAAATATCTACAAAATCCCCAATAAGATCACTTATATCATTAATTTTTATTAAATCATTAACCTTTAATCCCATTCTTCTTTTAACCTACTCCTAACTTTAATTCCAGCTGCTCTTCCCTCAAGAGCTTTTTCTGAAGTAAGACGGTTACTTAAGTTTGTAATTCCAAAAGTACGAGTTACTTTTATAGCTTTAGATAGCTTTTCTTTTATATTTTCAACATCTTCTGTCTTTGGCTTGTCAGCATTAATTCCACTTACTAATTCCTCTAAAGATCCTAATGTAGAATATGAGCCTATATCATAAGCCATAGAAGGAACTTTTTTAGCTGCTTCATCTAATTCCTCTATTGTACGCTTAGTAATTCTAGCAGCAGATTGTTTTGACATAGCATGTACCAATACTCCTGGATCATCTAGTGCAATAATTCTATTTGCCTGATAGCCATGCGTTAAAAATGCTCCTGATATAGCAGGTCCAACTAACAGAGAAATAATTGGGTGACCAGCATATCTTGCTGTAGCATAAGCATCTACAGCTCCTGCACAAGACTGGAATATACCAAGTAATTCTTCTTTATATCCATAAGCCTGACTTGGTACGTCTACAACTGCAATTATTGGACGTTTCTTTTCTTTATCTGCATCTTCTTCCATTGCTTCTCTTACATACTTAGCAATAGTCCAACCTTCTTCCAATCCAACCTCTCCTTTGCGGGCTCTTGGAAAACGGCTGTTAGGATTAGGTACTACAGCAATATAACGAACTAGTTCATCGCCTAACTTAACATCAGCACATAATATTGATGGTACATCTCCTACCTTTAGATTTTCTATGCCTGTCAACTTTTCAAACCAAATTCTTCCTCTACTCATTACTTTTTCATTTTGTTCAACTTCTTGTGTTTTTACATTCTCAACTTCTTCTAAAGTACACTCCTTTGCCCACATTTTGCGAACTTCTATTTGGGTTAAAGGCTTAGTTGGATCAACCGCATTAATACGCGAAAGATATAAATCTATTTGCTTGCTTCTAAGTTTAGAAGGTTTTCCTTCCTTTACCGCAGCTCTAACTGCTTCAACAATATCAGTAATATCATCTTCAGCAAGGACATCAGCTAGTCCTATAGCTTGACGTTGAGCTCCACCAATAGTATTCCATATTAGCCTCTTATCACTAGCATCAAATTCATCCACTCCTGCTTCTTGTTCAATAACTTCAGGTCCATTTAGTGTCATTCTTCCTTCACGAGTTATAATAATTTTACTAAATAAACCTGCTGTCATGGACATTCCACCAAAGCATCCTATTTTTCCTGGTATAACACCAACTACAGGTACATAGTTACGTAATGCAACAATTGCAGATTGAATTTCAGAAATTGATAATAGCCCATAATTAGCTTCTTGAAGTCTAACTCCGCCACTATCAAGTACTATTACTGCATTAGTTTTTACACCCTTTTTATTATCATTAACCGCTATTTCTAATGCTCCAGCAATCTTTGCTCCTGAAACTTCACCTATACCACCACCTTGGAATGCACCTTCTATGGAAATAACAACAGCTCTCTTGCCAGAAATTTCTCCGCGAGCTACTACTACTCCATCATCACATTGTGGTACAATGCCCTGTGGTTCTAAGTGTGGTGATTCAAATCTTTCAAATGGTCCAAGTAATTCCCTAAAAGT
Organism: Clostridium sp. JS66; assembly: GCF_033561535.1. Lineage (NCBI taxonomy): Bacteria > Bacillati > Bacillota > Clostridia > Eubacteriales > Clostridiaceae > Clostridium > Clostridium sp. JS66. The sequence goes on from NZ_CP131467.1 coordinate 4,671,400, forward strand.
TCCTTCATCAAGTAATACTTTTGCACGATCACGTGCTCCAAATTCTACAAAACTATCTTTGAGTTTTAGCATAACTACTCACCTCCAAAGCCTGTAATAATCTCATTGTAACCATACCTGGCGTTGCACCAAAGTCGTTGATTTCAATCCTTACAGCAATATCATTAGCTTGAAAAAATTTATCCAATATATCCTTCCATATCTGTTTAAAACCATCAAATCTAGTTCTCACTACAACGTAAGCCTTTTTTTCTTTTATTGGCTCTAGCAAAATTTCTAAATCCCCAGAACCTACTACTCCAACATATGCACGCTTAGGTACAGACTTTGTTGCAGAATATTCAAAGGTTAATTTCTCCATGTTAAGCTACCTCCAAATCTTAATCTTTTAATTTAATATAAAAATGCTAATTTATCATCATCTTACCAACTGCGAAATTTAGCTGGTGGTTCATATAAGCCTGAAGACCAATCTACAAGATCATCAATACTCCTTGCTGCAAGTAAAGAACGTTTAGCATCTGTACGCTTTATTTTAAGATCTTCTGGGAAAGCTATTACTCCAGCTTTTCTCAATTTTTCTGTAACCTCTAGATCATTTCTATGTCCAATTGGAGTTACTCCAGCAATAGCAGTCAATGCTTGACGACGTTCTTCTAAATTTTGAGCTTTATACAAATAAGCAATTCCTTCTTCGGTTACTACGTGTGTTACATCATCACCATATACCATAACTGGTGCAATTGGTAATTTTGCATCCTTTCCAACTTTAATTGCATCCAATGATTCCACAAATACAGGCTTGTTGCCCTGTTGAAAGGTTTCAACCATTTGAACAACTAATTTTTTACCACGAGCAATTGAACTTTCTTCTGTTATCATATTTAGCCAAGCATCTGTGGCATGTCTTCTTCCATGGGGGTCTGATCCCATATTAGGCGCACCTCCATAACCTGCAAGTCTTCCAAGTGTGACTGTTGAGGAATGACCATCGGCATCCATTTGAAGCGTAGATCCAACAAATGCATCAACTGCATACTGTCCAGCAACCTGACACATTGCACGATTTGAACGAAGACTTCCATCTCTACCTGTAAAGAATATATCTGGCCTTGCTGCAACATACTTTTCCATGCCTACTTCTCCACCAAAGCAATGGATACTTTCTACCCAACCACTCTCTATAGCTGGAATTAATGTTGGATGTGGATTAAGGGTCCAGTTTTTACAAATCTTACCCTTTAGTCCAAGCGATTCACCATAAGTAGGAAGAAGTAATTCTATTGCTGCTGTATTAAAGCCTACTCCATGATTAAGAGATTGTACATTGTGTTTTTCATATACTCCACGAATAGCCATCATAGCCATAAGAATATGCATTTCTGTAATCTGTCTAGGATCTCTTGTAAATAATGCTTCCAGTTGATATGGCTTGTCGGATACTACAACAAAATCTACCCATGAACCTGGTATATCTACTCTAGGTACTTCATCAACTAATTCATTAACTTGAGCAATTACAATTCCATCACGGAATGCTGCAGCTTCAACAATAGTTGGTGTTTCTTCTGTGTTAGCTCCAGTATAAAGATTACCACTAGCATCTGCTTTATCTGCTGCAACCAAGGCTATGTTTGGTGTAAGATCAACAAATAATCTTCCATATAGCTCAAGATAAGTGTGAATTGCTCCAACCTCCACAATGCCATCTTCAATGGCTTGAGCCATACGAAGACTTTGAGGTCCTGCATAAGAAAAATCTAATTTTTTTGCAATTCCTTTTTCAAAAATATCAAGATGCTCTGGCCTGGATACACTTGACATAACCATATGTAAATTATTAACTCTATCAGGATTTACATTATTAAGTGCATTTGAAAGGAAGGATGCTTGTTTTTGGTTATCTCCTTCTAAAGCCACAAGATCACCTGATGTTATAAGTGTTTCTAGAACTTCTACAATTTTTTCTGTTGGTATAATTCGCCCATTTACTAACTTTTGTACTTTTGCAATTTGACTTGCCTTTTTATCACGTCGAGTAGTCCATGAACGTTGTAAACCAGCATTTAAACTAGATTGATTCATGATTTATTCCTCCATTTTCTTCTTTATTTCATTATAAACTTGATATATATATAACGTCTAATATATAATTATGTATAATATATATACATTTAAATATATGAAAGGATAAAGCTATGGAATTATTGCAACTTAAATATTTTCAAACAGTAGCTCATCTTGAGCATATGTCAAGAGCAGCAGAACAACTTCGCATTCCTCAACCATCCCTTAGCAAGACTATTTCTCTTTTAGAAAAAGATCTGGGTGTTTTATTATTTGATAGACGTGGAAAATACATATATTTAAATCAATATGGTAAGGCCTTTTTAAGAAGAGTAGATCAAGCATTAGCAGCATTAGAAGATGGGAAGCACGAACTTAACGACTTATCCGGAAAAACCTTTGGAGATGTTAAACTAGCAGTTCTTGCAGCCTCCAATATTCTTCCTGATCTTTTAAGTTCATTTCGTAAACAGTATCCACATATAAATTTTAATCTTATTCAGCATTTTTCAAACTCAATAACACGACCTGACTTTGATTTATGCATATCATCTTCACCTGTAAAATTAAATGATATTGACAGTATACCTTTAATAACTGAGGAAATTTTTTTAGCAGTACCAATAGAACATTCTTTAGCTAAACGAAGCAGTATAAAGCTAACTGAAGTTGCTAATGATGGTTTTATAAGTTTAAGACGTGGTAAAAATCTTAGAGAAATAACTGACACTTTTTGCAGCTATGCAGGATTTACTCCCAATGTCATTTTCGAGAGTGATGATCCAGCAACTGTACGTGGTTTAATAAGAGCTGGTCAAGGTATAGCATTCATTCCTGCTGTATCCTGGGGCGGTTCTGCAGGTTCTTCTATGGTTCTTTTACATATAGAAGAACCTGTATGTAATCGTACTATATCGCTGACATATAAATCAGAACGATATCTTCCCAAGGCAGCACGGTTATTTCGTCAATTTACCATTGACTATTTTGCTAAACTTGCTTTTAATAATAAAGCTCACGACTAGAAATATTATGTGTCTATAAACAGTAAAAGCTGATTCCTGTACAATACAGAAATCAGCTTTTAAAATCTTAATATTACTTTTTTAATATTCCTCACATGATATCATTTCAAAAATTACACTTTCTTATAAAATTAAATTACATCAAAAAAGCACATTTGATTACTTTGAGGAAGCCCTTTTAAACAGCCAAACTTTTTAAGTAATTCTATAGCAGAATTACCAATCTTAGAACGTTTCTTTACATCCTCTATTGAGCTGAAGGGCTCTTCCTTGGCTGCATTATATACACCTTCTGCTGCTACATTTCCCATTCCAGATATACTATTTATAGGCGGCCTTAACCCTTCCTCTTCTACTATAAATTTAGTAGCATGGGATTTATATAAATCAATTGGAAGGAACTTAAAACCTCTCTCATACATTTCCAAAACTATTTCTAAATCATCGTACATATCTTTATCCTTAGGGGTAGCTTGATTGCCCATCATTTCAATTTCCTTCATTTTTTCTCTAACTTTTTCTTTGCCAAATATCATAAATTCGCTGTCAAAGGCCTTTGCTCTAATAGTAAAGTATGCTGCATAATAAGCCTTAGGTATATGAACCTTAAACCAAGCTATTCTAAAAGCCATCATTACATAAGCTGCCGCATGAGCTTTAGGGAACATGTATTTTATCTTCCTACAAGAATCTATATACCATTCAGGAACATCATGTTCTCTCATTAAAGCTTCATATTCTGCCCATTTTGCAGGATCTTTTAATGCTTTTCCTTTACGTACAAGCTCCATTATCTTAAAGGCCGTATTGTTTGGCAAACCTTTTTTGATAAGATAAATCATAATATCATCTCTGGTACACACTGCTTCGCTTAAGGTAACTACTCCCTGATCAATTAAGTCCTTTGCATTTCCAAGCCATACATCAGTACCATGTGAAAGTCCTGATATACATATCAAATCTGAAAATGCTTTTGGCATTGTATCTAAAAGCATTCCCCGTACAAACTTAGTACCAAATTCAGGAATACCAAAGGTTCCTACCTTTGAATTTATCTGTTCTGGTGTTACTCCTAAAGCCTCAGTGGATGAGAATATGGACATAGTCTCCTTATCATCCATAGGTATCTCATGTGGATTCACTCCTGTTATATCCTGAAGCATTCTTATAACTGTGGGATCGTCGTGCCCCAGTATATCAAGCTTCAATAGGTTCTGATCAATGGAGTGATAATCAAAATGTGTTGTTATAATATCTGAATTAGAATCATCTGCAGGATGTTGAACAGGACAAAATTCAAATATTTCACGCCCCTTTGGAACAACTATGATTCCTCCAGGATGCTGTCCTGTAGTTCTCTTTATTCCTGTACATCCTACTGCAATTCTGGTTATTTCTGCCTTATTTACTGGAATATTTTTTTCATCATAATATTTTTTCACATAACCAAAGGCTGTTTTTTCTGCTATAGTACCTATAGTTCCAGCCTTAAAGGTTGTGCCTTTTCCAAAAATAACCTCTGTATATTTATGAGCTTTTGCCTGATATTCTCCTGAAAAGTTTAAATCTATATCAGGCTCCTTATCTCCATTAAAACCTAAAAAAGTTTCAAATGGTATATCTATACCATCCTTAACCAGTTTTTCTCCACAAACAGGGCATACTTTATCTGGTAAGTCAAAGCCATTTTTAACACCATAATCTGAAAAATCCGAATGCTTGCAGCTAGGGCACCTATAGTGTGGAGGCAATGCATTTACTTCTGTTATACCAGTCATGTTTGCAACAAAAGAAGAACCAACAGATCCTCTTGAACCTACCAAATAGCCATCGTCATTTGATTTCCATACCAGCTTTTGAGCTATAATATACATTACAGAGAATCCATTTTTTATAATTGATTCCAACTCTTTATCTAATCTGGTCTGAACAATTTCTGGCAGCGGATCTCCATATAGCTCATGTGCCTTTTCATAAGCTATATCCTTAATAGTCTGTTCACAACCATCTATATGCGGTGGACATTTTTCTGGTGAGATAGGACTAATCTGCTCACACATATCTGATATCTTATTAGTGTTTGTAACTACCACTTCATAGGCCTTTTCTTCTCCTAAATATGAGAATTCCTGAAGCATCTCTTCAGTAGTTCTTAAATATAAAGGAGCTTGATTATCTGCATCCTTAAAACCCTGACCAGCTTCTAGTATACGTCTATATATCTCATCTTCAGGGTCCATGAAATGAACATCTCCTGTTGCCACTACAGGTTTATTCAATTTTTCTGCTAATGCTATAATTTTTTTATTAATTTTCTTTAGATATTCTTTGTTTGGTACCTGTTCTTGTCTTACCAAATAATCATTATTCCCCAAAGGTTGTATTTCCAAATAATCATAATCCTGTGCAATAGCCTCTATTTGCTCATCAGATTTTCCAAGTAATATTGCTTGATATAATTCACCTTCACTACAAGCACTACCAAGTATTAAGCCTTCAGAATATTTTTTGTACATGCTCTTCAATATACGCGGCTTTTTATAAAAATAATCCAAATGAGAATAAGATACCAACTTATACAAATTTTTTAAACCTACATAATCCTTTGCCAGTATTATTGCATGATAGGTTTTAAGCTTTTTATATTCTTGCTTTTTAGCAGCCTCATCAGAACCATACACATCTATGTCCTGAAGGGTTTCTGCTCCTCTTTCTTTTAGCCTTTCAAGCATTACATTAAATACCTTAACGGTGGTATCTACATCGTCTAATGCTCTATGAGCAACCTCTACCTTTATTCCAAGGTTTTTAGCAATTCTTCCTAATTTATAAGTTTTAAAATCAGGGAAGAGTTCTTGTGCTAAAGTCAGCGTATCTAGATATGTAAAATCGAAATCATATTCTAAAACTCTAGCATTATGCTTTAAGAACCCTATATCGAATTCGGCATTATGAGCAACTAAAACACTATCTTTAATAAAATCAAGCATTTTAGGAAATACCTGTTCTATAGTTTCTGCATCTCTTACCATGTCGTCAGTTATATTAGTAACTTCTACAACCCTTGGTGGAATTGGTTTCTTCGGATTTACAAAACAGCTAAATTTGTCTATTACCTTTCCATCTTTAACTTTCATAATTCCTATTTCGGTAATTTTTTCTATTACTGGAGAAAAGCCTGTAGTTTCCAAATCCAACACACAATATGTAGTATCAATTCTCTGTCCCTTTATATTTGTTACAGATGGCTTTTTATCAGGCGCCAAATAAGCTTCCACTCCATATATAATCTTCATATCTGGATTATCCCTACCTAAAAGCTTATGTGCTTCTGGAAAAGCTTGCACTACTCCATGGTCTGTTATGGCAATGGATTTCATTTCCCAGCTCATGGCCCTTTTAATCAAATCAGTGGCACTAGTCATAGCATCCATTTGACTCATTTGTGTATGCATATGAAGCTCTACTCTCTTCACCTCTGACTTATCTTGTCTCTTAACCTTTTTCATACCCTCTGTTTCAATTACAGTATTGGCAATAATCTCAATTTCTTGAGAAAACTTGCTATATCCTGAATTTCCAGCAAGTCTAACACCCTTAGCTTTTTTAAGCCTTGATAATACTCCACTATCCTCACCAGGTTTACAGAATACCTTACAGGTCATGGAACTTGATCCATCGTACAAATCAAAGGAAATTAATGTTTTTCCACTTCTTAACTCCTTTGGTTCTATATTTGATATTTCACCTTCTATAGCTATTCTACCTTCATCAGGTGTAATGTCAGTAATTTTTACTATAGGTTCCTTAATATTAGGATTTCTGCCTAATATCAAGCATGAAGTTCCTTTTTTCACAGCAGCTTCCACTTTTACTTCCTGTTTCTTTTCTACAACTTTCTTAGGTAATTTAGGAGTCTCCTCCTTAGCTATTACGCTGTTATTAATTTCTTTCTTAATAAACAGCATTTCACTTGCACGTTTATCCTCTGCCATTTTTAATAATTCTTCATTGCTTAATTTATCAACGAAACTTATTTTGTAATCTGTACCATAGAGGTTTTTTATTACTTTATGAATTTTTTTATCGTAATCCATAGTTTTCAAAAAGCCTGATACTGGAATTTTAAAATTAAAATTTATAGTATCCTCTGCTACTTCATATTCACTATTATTCATCACTGCTTTTAACGCAGGATATCTATTTGCCACAAAAAATACAATATTCTTTAATTCTTTCTCTATAGGTTTTTTATTAGTCCCCTCGGCATACTTTACAGCAATTCTAGAATCATTCAGGGCAAATCTTTGTCTTATAAACTTATTAAGGTGCTCAAATTCTTTTATTTCAATATATTTATCTGAGCTAATTTTCATTTCCAAAGTTTTAGTTTTTTTGCTTAAGACTACAGATTCTACAATGGCAGTATTTATGTTTCCCTCTAATTCACAATCACTAAAAATTTCATTTATTTTCTTCATATTATTTTTAACCTTCTCCCAAAAATTTTTAGCATGTTACTATTATATAAGATAAGATTATACTTTGTCATGTAGGAAAAAGATGTTTATTGGAGTTCCTTTATAAAAAATTTCTCTCTATCTTCTTTATCCGATTGCTATCATTGCTAACATTTATTGTTCATTCTTCAATATTTCCAATAACTTTTTCTTTCTAAGCAAAAATAATACTGGTATTAAATATATGAGACAGCCAATTAATTTTATATAACCATAACTATTTATTTCACTAGCAACTGAAGTAGTTCCAAAAAATCCTGAACCTATCAGTGCACTAAAATCTATAAAAGCATGCAGCATAGCAACTACCCATATATTTTTTGATCTTACATAGATAGCAGCAAGTAATGCCCCCAACACTCCAGCTCCTACTGCTTGTATAAATGCACTTTTAAGCAATACCCCAGAAAAAACATTAGTTATATGTGCAATTCCAAATATTACACTAGATAAAATTATTGCAGCATAAATTCCTTTTGATGTCTTCCCAAATCTATCCATAAGCAAATTTAGTATGGTTCCTCTAAAAATAAATTCTTCAGACATTCCCACTCCAGCCATAGCAGCAATAAACATTAAAATTTGTGATAATGGCAATAACTGACTAACATTTTTGTTGTGAATAATATCTACTACACTGGAAACAACCGTTATTGAACCTATAAAAACCAAAAATCCACCTATAAAAAGTCCTCTCAGTATCCCTACACCTTTTTCTTTAAAGATATATTTTTTCCCAAACAAACTAATAATAATTATGGACACAGTAACTCCAATAAATTCTACTATTAATTCTAATCCATAACCATGGGATTTCATTGAAAAGCTGACTATCCACCCAATACCTTTAAGTACAGCCAAATAAACAACAGTTATCAATATACATAATATAAATGTATGTTTCTCTTTTAAATAATCAATATTATTTTTCATATACTTTACCTCTTAATATATCAAGTTTCAATTCATTTTGCTTCATTTCTATATTGTTCCACTGGAATTTTGCATTGTCAACGGTAAATGTAAATTATTTTTAACTTTATTTCAAATAAAATACTAAATATCGTTATAATATATTGTATAAAGCCTTCTATATATCATATCATAGAAGGCTTTAATATTTATCTAAAACTTTCCAGTCTCAATTCTTTTATTATTTATTGATAATATAAACTGAGATTCTATCATTATGGCTTCAGGATTTGCATAGGTATCAAAAGAAAAATCTGTTGAAACATCTTTTGTCCAAAATATAGCTAACATCATATTTTTGTCATTTTTAGGGTTCTTTGCTGAAAATATTCCGCTAACACTATCACTATTTTCTGAAAAACTCTGAGCAAATATTCCTGTTTTATTTATAGAAAGTGGAATATTATTTGTCATTAAGCTAAATATTTTATTGTTCCATGGGTTTCCTATAAGTACAATATTACTATTTTTAAGATCATTTTCAGTTACACTATTATCTGATTCAATTGATAGCTTATTATAAGAATTTCCAAAATAACTTTTTAACTTACTATTGACAAAAGCTTCCTCTTCCTTAGTAAGAGAATAAGGTTTAACTATTATTGCTTTTTCACCATTTTCAACTCTCAAAAGTAAACTTCCAAGAACACTTCCATTGGTTTGTTCTGAAGCTTTTATTTTCTCTTTTAATGCCTCATGTTTAATTTGATTTATTTCCTCATCAGTAGGTTTTAAATTTTCTGCCTTATATTCCCCTGAATAAATTTCATCATCTATATAATCTCTAATTTTTGATCCAGACTGTTTTTCAATTATATTTAAAAATCCTTCTATAGATGCATTTTTAAACTTATATTCTTTAAAATATGTCTGCATTATTTTTAAAAAGCTATCCTCGCCAACCCTTTTTCTTAAATCTTCCAATATTAAAGGTGCTCTAACATAAATTGATTGAACATATGAAGTCTTATCATTTCCGAACCTGTCCACACTTGAGCCTGCACAAGGTAAATTTAATATCTTAGGATTGATTTCAGCTAGTTTACAAAAATTATATCTTAAACTTCGAAGTACAGCATTAGGAGAATATTGTCCTTCACATTTTTCAAAATAGTATGCAGTAAAAAAAGTAGCAAATGACTCATCTAAAAAAGGTTCTTTATACTCATTATTTCCTACTGTAACATACCACCATTGATGACATAACTCATGAATAGCTCCTTGAATTATAGAAGGTTTAGCATCAATAGATCTTTTAGTAGATGGAATTTCAATACTTGTTACATACTTTGGCATTTGAATAAGTTCGGGATACTCCATAGCTCCACCCTCGTAATAAGATTCAACAATATCAAACTCATCATAAGGATATTTGCCAAATTGCTGGCTGAAAAATTTCATTGCATTTACTGAAGCATCCAGTACACTTTGAGCTATATCTACAAGTGATTCATTATCTGTAGATAGATAATAACTATTCACCTTTATTCCATCTATTTCCTTTGATATACATTTAAAATAAGGACTTATCATTATTATAAAGTCTCTTGCATTTTTTGCAGTTAAATTTACAACTTTTTTGTTGTCTGTTGAAGATATTTCTTTTTCTTTCCCAGTAGAAACTACTACAAAGTCCTTGGGAACTTTTATATTTATATTGTATTCTGAAACATCACTATAATTTGATTCTCCTATAGGATAGAATTTAGTTTCATCCCATTTATTTTCTTTTAAATCATAAATAGACAGTACTGGATACCAATCTGCTAATGAATATACATCATTAAAATAACTAAGCCTAGAAGTTCCCTTTGGAATCTTTAAACTAAATTGCACAAAAACCATTACATCTTCATTTTTCTTAAGATTTTTTTCTAAATTTATCTTAAGAATCTCATTATCTTCAGTGAATTTTGTATCTTCACCATTTATGGATACCTTTTCAATAGATATATTACCTTTTTCCTCTTCTGTTAAAGGTATATTTTTTGTATTAGTATAAGAAAAAGGCATTGTTTCCCTTTTGTTATATAAATCTGGATATAAATGAAATACAAGTTCTTTAAGGTCAGCACCGCTAGAATTGTGAATAGAAACGTTTTCTTTTCCTGCTAAAGTTTTCTTATCCCCATTAAGTTCAATATCCATACTATATTTTGCAGTTAAAGAATCTGCTTTTACAGGAGTGCTTTTAAAAAAGCAGAAAATTGATAATAAAATTATAAAGGTTGTTGAGATTATTTTAGCATTACTTCTTTTCAAACAAAATCACACCCTTTCACCATATAAATATTATATAAATTATACCATTTAATTCCATACCTTTAAACAAAAACTTATATAATTGTTTATTTATTATAGTACTTTTAAGTTGAAAGAATGTAATTTTAATCATATAAAGTGATACTAATTTATGCTAAATATTTATCATAAAAAAACATAATCTGTATAAAAACTATAAAAATATTATGCTATTCTTATAAATTTTACACAGATCATTTTATATCTTAATTTTTACATATTTACAAAATAAATTTGTTATTTATCAAATGTAACTACATAAGTATTTATATTATTCTTATTAATCACATCACCAGAATTTCCATAGGTAAAGGACAATGCGGTTCCTGTGCTATCCCAGCAAATATTTGAAATACAAGGCACTCTTTTAATTTTCTTTTCTTTAATATTACCATCCTTGTCTTTAATCTTAACTGTAATATAATCATTTTCTTCATTTTTATCATTTAAACTAGAGGCTTTTACTATCTCTTTTATATCTCCAGTTTTGGTATCTATAACCTTAACAGACACGTCAGATTTGTTATTATTATTACCATTTATTCCATTATTACTCTCTATATAGGCAGCTTTGCTTCCATCAGGTGAGAGTATGTAATCAGATGTAAATGATCCTGAGCTTATTTTTCCTTTAGGTAATTTAATATTTTCTAATACTTTACCAGATTCATTCATTATAAGTGCTCCAAAAGTTCTATTTATATAAACTCCATTAGTTGCATCGCCATTGTTATCATAATTATTCATAATAATTATCTTTCCTTTTTTATCTGCATGCGAAGAATATTTATTGGAATAAATATCTTTTATTTCCTTAGTCTTTATATCTATGGAACATAATTTTACTCCCTCTTTACCATTTTTATATTGAGTATAATAAAACTTACCTTCTACACTGCTTCCTAAATCTTTAATATCATCTATACCGGATATCCATGCATCATCATGTTCTTCACCATTATAATTTCCATCAGCATATACCTTTCCACTTGTATCAATTACTGCCCAATGATTGAAGTAATTTGCTAAGACTTTATTACTACTTATCCATATAAATTGAGCATCACTATTTAATTTTTCAGTATTTACATCTTTAATTTCACCTGTAGACAAATCTAACAATTTTACATTTTTATGAAGAAGATCTCCTGATTCAAGGGCTTTTTTCCATTCCTCGCTTTCAATTTTAGGAATGCTCCTTACTTCTGCATAAAGAACATATTTCTTATCTGGTGACACTCCTAAAAATTCATCTATATTAACATTTTTAAAGTCTTTAATTTTCTTTGTATTTAAATTATATATACTACAATATCTTATAATTGTAGTGGAATCAGGATTTTTAAATTCACTTTTTTTAGTTAAAGTCAAAACCTCATTTTCATTTATCCATGCTGCACTCTCAATATTCTCGTACTTGTCAATTTGATATCCATTTTCATTAACTTTGGCAGAAGGCTTGTATGTCATAACTTTTATATCATTTGTAGATTTAGCAGATACATCACTGTTAACTTTAAATATACTTACACCTCCTATAACCCCTGTAACTAAAATCAAAGCTAAAATTTTCTTACCTAACATTGAATTTTCCTCCCCTATATTATTTATAAATTCATGTTATCAAAACTTTTTCACAAAGTTATAAATAAATGTTACAATCTTGTAAACTTTATGGAGAAAATTCAACACAAAAAGTAGTGCCTTCATTTAACTTAGAATTTACACTTATAGTTCCTCCTTGTTTTTCAACCAATTTTTTAACTAAAGCCAATCCTAATCCAGCGCCTCCAGTTTCACGGCTTCTGTGTTTATCAGCTCTGTAAAATGGTTCAAAAATTTTAGAAAGTACTTCTTCCCTGATACCTATTCCAGTATCTGAAACAGTTATAACTATCCTACCTTTGTCGTTTTTATAGCATTCAATACATATACTTCCCTTTATCTTATTATATTTTATAGCATTATCAATTAAATTTATGAAAACATGTTTTAAACTTTCCTCATCCAAGTTTGCCTCAATATCTTCAGCATTACATTTTAAAATCAAATTATTTTTCTTTATTTTTGCCATCATTGATTTACATGTTTCATTCAATAATCTTCTTAAATTAACTTCACTTTTTTCAATTTCAAAATCATATTTTTCAAGGGCAGATAGATTCAGTACATTATCTACCATACTTGAAAGCCTTTCACAATCTTTCGATATACTTAAAGTTCCCTCTTCGATTAATTTTACATCATCATTATACATTGCAATAACATCTGCATAAGCCCTTATACTAGTAATTGGAGTTTTAAATTCATGTGTTACATTTCCTATAAACTCCTTTTGTTGCTTGTCCATCTCTTTTAATTTGTCTACTGCTCTACTTAAAGAATCCCTTTCAACTTTAAGATCTTTAATGTTTTGTTCTATGGTATCACTCATAAATATAAGACCTTTGTTCAATTCACCTAATTCATCATTTCGATTTACTTTATGAACTTTATTAAATTTACCTTTTTGAATGTCTTCCACCAAATCTTTCATTTCATATATATCCCTGGTTAACCTAGAAAAATAAAAGCTTTCCACAGCTATACCAAGTATTAACACCAAAAAACCTATGCCATAAAATAATTTTTTTATATTATTGTAAAACAAATTATTTTCCTTGTTTGAATATTCCAATTCTAAAATTGCTACTGTATTTCCATTATATTTAATTGGAGAATAGAAATATATTACATCCTTAATTTCTCTAAAAGAAACCTTATCTTTATTGGCATAGTCTACCATGATTTTTTTCTTATCATTCTCGTTTAATTTTGCATCTGTCTTAAATCCTGAAAGGAGTTCTCCTTTTGTATTATATATATTAGCAGGTATAGTCCTTAACCATGTTTTGTTAAAAATGCTTCCTCTTGCTAAACTATTACTATAGTCATCATTTTTATTCAGCCTCATTCGCTCGCTAAAATATTCTTCAAACATATCTTTTTGCTTGAATAAAATAGCCTGTGTCCCTTTTTCCTGATATTCCTTTATTCCACTGAGTACAAAAAAGTTTAAAAATAATATTACAATAAGCAATAGTGAAGCTGTAAAAGATATTAGCTTAAATTTAATTCCCATTTTCAATTAATTCATCAACCCCTTTATAGCCAATACCATATACAGTTTGTATTAAATCTTGATACCTATTACCCAGCTTTTTCCTTATTCTCTGAATGTGTGTATCTACCGTTCGTGTTCCTCCAACATAATCCATGTTCCATATTATGTTTAAAATCTGCTCACGAGAATACACTATATCTGAATTTGAAAGAAGTAAATACAATAGATCAAATTCCATAGGTGTGAATTCTAGCAGAGAATTCTTTATACTTACAGTTCTCTTCTTTTTATTGATATTGAGATCGCCTATATTTATAACACCCCTGTCCTTTTCTTCATCAATAGTTTTATCAAGCCTTCTTATAAGAGACTTAATTCTTGCAATGAGCTCTCTAATGTCAAAAGGTTTAGTCATATAATCATCTGCTCCAAGTTCAAGTCCAAGTATCTTATCCACAATATCTTCTTTTGCTGTAAGCATAACAATTCCTATATTTTTACCTTCTAACCTTTTACAGACATCATATCCATTTATTATAGGAAGCATTAAATCTAAAACTACTATACGTGGTTTATAAATTTTCACTTTATCAAGAGCTTCCCTACCATCATAAGCTCTTTCCACAAAATAACCTTCTTTTTTTAGTGCATAAGTAACTACATCTAAAATGCTCTTTTCATCATCCACTAAAAGTATTTTTTCATTCACTTTTTTGTTCCTCCAAATTTGTATTTCAATTAAAATTATAATTTTTATACAGTAAAATTATACCATACACTACTATTCATCAAAAGATTCCATATGATTTCATTTTTTCTATATTTGTATAACTAACTATGTTATCATTTATTCATTAATAATATCACTAATTGTATCATCTAAAAGTTCAGGAATTGGAAACTTTTTTTTTAATAATAAAGTATAGATGTAGTTATAGAGGGAAATATATTTTTGTAATGAATTATGAAGGAGGCAAAAATATGGATGAAAAAAGCAAAGAAATTTTAAAAGGGTTTAAGGAAAAAAAGACAGATACTGAAGTTGCAAGAGAATTAAATACTGTTAAAAATCAACAGGATTCTTTAGAACATACACTAAATGAAATTAAATCAACACTAGGAAGTACTTTAAGCAAAAAAAGTTCTTCAATGCAAGCAACGTCTCAGTCTCAAGGACAATCCCAAAATAATCAACAAATTTCAAGTGAACTTACACACGAAATTCAAGGACTTAGAACTCGTGCTCAGCAGCAGCAACAACAAGTTCAACAACAGTTACAGTCTTCTATTCAACAAGCTATGAGTTCTTTAAATGAAGCTAATGATCAAATACAAGCAAATTATGCGCTTGCACAAACTAATCAACTTATAGACCAAGTTCAAAGTCAATTAAATCAAATGGCTCAACAAAGTCAGCAAGGGCAACAAGGGCAGCAAGGAATGCAAGGTCAAATGGGCCAACAGAATCAGATGAATCAACAGGGTCAAATGGGTCAACAGGGAATGCAGCAAGGATATCAATGTCAACACGGACAAGGTATGCATTAAAAAATAAGTAAAAATATAATGAGCTGTCTCTAAAATCATTTTGAGACAGCTCATTTATTTTTATATATTGATTATTATTAATGGATAAGATATGTTAAAGCTATCTTATCCATTTATGTGTATAAGAAAAAATCTAATTTTAGCATCGCCCCAGCCTAAATCCCAAGGTACATGATATCTATCTGTAGTATGAGAATTTACTAATGGATAACCATGACTATCAAATCCTGTTACTACCGCAAAGTGATCTACATTCCCTCTACCTTTCTCATAAGCAACCAAATCTCCAATCTGCAGCTTACCAACCGCACCACTTGGAAGTCTTTCCGAAAATTTAGTTAGATCTTTAAATGTACCAACACTTATTATACTTCCTCTTCCACTACCTACTAAATAATTTTTCAATCCGTCTGCATTAGACCAGGCTCTACTTCCTGGAGTCCAAGAACCACCAATAGGCATTCCTCCACCTTCTTTATCCCCTAATACTTGTGATGCAAAATTACTACAATCTCCGCCTATACCATTATAATCACTATATTTCTTGTTGTATTTAAAATTATTACTACTTCCCCAGGCAGCTCCACAGTATTTATCAGCATAAGCAACAGCCTTTTCTCTATTATAGAATGGTTTGCTATAACTTAATGCTTCATGACCATTATTTGAATCATGAATATTAGGTAACATTCTTAAAATACTATCAGCAACATTAGAATAACCTCGTAGTGCATCTTCAAAGCAATCAGTATACCAATCATTATAAATAACCCATTTATCATTTTTTTTAATCAAACTTGTTGTATGTCTTATTCCAACTCCAAAAGAATTAATTGGAGAATTATCATCATTGTTGTAAACATAATCAAACTTATATGATTCTTGTAAAGCCATTTTTATTATATTACCACGAGGATATACCTTTTTTATTCTCACTGAAGATGCTACCTTACCAAATGTTATATTTCTTTCATTGGACCAGTCATTAAGATATTTTACACGCTTAATTTCGTGCTCCAATGCCCATTTACCATATCTCTGCGAAGTATCAAAAAGTTCTTTTAGAGATGATACATCACCAGAAACAAATGCTGCTGAACGTGCATTGTATATTCTTTCAACTTCTGATTTTAATTGATTTTCATCAATATTTTCAACTGAATTTTTCTTGTTAGAATCTGTTTCACCCTGCTTTTCACTATTAGGTTCAATATTGCTTTGAACTAATTTATACTTTGGTAAATTGCTGACTACTATACATTCCTGATTATATTTATTTACATTTAGTATGTTGTATTTTAATTTTTCATCTGTAATTTCTGTTAAATTTTTCAGCTGCATTCCTTTAACATAATTAAGTTTGGCTTTATAACCAAAAATAGAACTAATAATTAAAATAAAAAATATTACATGCTTATGTCTTTTTATCATTGCTAACTCATCACGCTCCTTTTAGTCTCTTAGTATATAACTTTCCCTGGTAGCACTATGAGTTATTCAATTTAATTTAAATTTTATATCCATTATGGACTGGTAATTAAAGCGATTAAAAATAAAAAAAGGAACTTATGTATAGAAGTTAACTATATACAAATTCCTTTTTTATTTAAAAGCCAATTTCATAAATACCAAACTGTTTAATAATACATATAGTTATAATTTTTTACTTAGCATCACAATCTTCATCTATATTTGCACTATGATTAAGCACATATAATGTTCTCTGGGAATTCTTATGTAAGTTTGTTGCACCTTTAGAATTATTTAATGTATTATCTGCATTAATATCAAGATTTATTTCCTTGTCTATTATGTATAGCGGTCTGCATTTGCTTTCATCATAAATTCTAGCAATGTATTCACCAACAATTCCTATTGCAACAAGCTGGATGCCTCCAATAAAACATGCTATTGTCAAATTTGTTATCCATACTATAGAACTAATTAATACTCCATGTGACATTTTTACCACTAAATATATAAAGACTATCAAGGATATTAAAATAGCATCAAAACCCAAATGCTCAACTAACTTTAATGGTTTTGACGAAAAAGAAAATATTCCATCAAGTGCAAATCTTATCATCTTTTTTAAAGGATATTTTGTCTTTCCTGCAAAACGTTCCTTTCTTTCATATTCTAAAGATATTTGTTTAAATCCAATCCAACTTGACATTCCTCTTAAAAATCTATTATGCTCAGGCATTTTTTTCAACGCTTCTACTACTTTTCTGTCAATAAGCCTAAAATCCCCCGTATCCATAGGAATTTCTACAGTACTTATTTTATTTAAAATTCTATAAAATATTTTTGCTGTAGAAAGCTTAAATAAGCTTTCTCCTTCACGTTTCTTTCTCTTTCCATATACAACATCGTTACCTTCTTCCCAAAGTTTGATCATTTCAGGTATAAGTTCAGGTGGATCTTGAAGATCAGCATCCATTATAATTACTGCATCGCCTTTGGATTTATCTAATCCAGCAGTAACTGCAATTTGATGTCCAAAATTTCTTGAAAAGCTTATAACCTTTACATGAGAATCTTTTTTAGCAATTTGCTCTAAAATTTTAAGAGTGTTATCTTTACTTCCATCATTAACAAAAACTAGTTCATATTCCAAATTATTTTTTAGTACTACACTACTTAGCCGAGTATAGCATTCACTAACAACCTCTTCTTCAAAGTACATGGGAATGATTATTGAAATAAGTTTATGATTCATCATCTAAACCTCCCGAAAACATGCTTAATAAATAGGTTATAATTAAAAATTTAACCACAGTTATTATTTTAGGTATAAGTTGAGTTTTCTATTCTTGATTTCATAAATTTTATTAAAAATTTTCCTTATTTATGAATATTTCCATACTACTTCTACAAAAATAAAATAGGACCTTATGCGTAAAAAGAAACCTAAAAAGATGAGGAGAAGAAATATGAATGTATTCAATACAAAACCAGTGGATAAAACCATTAAATTTATTGAAAAATGTTATTACCTTTTTATAGTAATAATTTTATGTACAGCAGCATTTAATATTTTTTACAATCTAGGCAATATACCTATAAATAGCTGGGATGAAGCTAGGCATGGAGTTAATGCTTATGAAATGATTAAGAGAAATAATTATATAGTAAATACTTATGCATATAATAATGACTACTGGAATCTGAAGCCTCCTGCAAGTTATTTAGCAATAATTTTAGGCTATAAATTAGTAGGTTTTAATGCTTTAGGATTGAGGTTGTTTTCTGCTATAGCAGGTGTACTAACAATACTCTCCATAACAATATTTGTTTTGCACTATAATGGCAAATTAGCATCCCTAATTTCTACAGCAGTACTGACAACAACTTTGCCTTTTATTGTTGATCATTGTTCTAGATCCGGAGATGCAGATTCAATATTTGTATTATTTTTTACATTATCGATGATTTTTTTAATAATTTCCAAAAGGAATATTTTATGGTTTTATGCCTCTGGATTAGCTTTTTCATTAGCTTTTCTTACGAAAAGTTGGCATTCAGGTAGTATAGTAGTTATTATAATTATATATTTAGTTGTAAACAAAACATTATTTAAAGCAAACAAAAAAAATTTAATCTCATTTTTATTGGTTGTTTCCTTTCCAATTCTTATTTGGGCTATACTAAGATACAATCAAGATGGTTTTGCTTTTTTTAAAAATATGATAGGATATGACTTAATGGCTAGAACCTCCAAAACTTTAGAAGGTCATATTGGTGGTATGTGTTACTATCTTGAACATTTTCAATGGTCTTATTTTTACTGGTTTTGTGTCTTTATAGCTACAACTTTAGCAATGGCTGCAACAACCACCACAGAAACTTTAACCAGTGATTCAAAAAATTATAGTTTATTCATAGCACTATGGATAACCATCCCTTTTTCACTTTATTCAATAGCAAAAACCAAAATTTGGTGGTACATATTTCCCATTTACCCTGCCCTTGCTATAAGTATTGGTGCAACTTCAAGTGTACTTCTAAAAGTAAAAAAATCCAATATTTTTATGCCTATTTTGTTAAGCGGCATGATAATACTTGCTATAACTAAAAATCAGTTACTAATTTTAGATAAAATCTCAAATATTAAAACAGATCAAATACAAGTATTATTAAAGGATTTAAAAAAACATCCTGAATATAAAGGTAAAAAAATTTATATTAACCACTTTGAACAAAGTTACTGGCTTTGTGCTGAATTATATGGAGACCTAATTCCAGTTTCTGGTGGAATAGAGGGGTTCTTAAAAGACAATACTAGTTCCATGCTTCTTATTACAAAAGACAAAAAAAATAATTTAGGAAGTAACGTCAATAATTTAAAATTAGTAGACGAAAACGAAACAGCCTGCATTTACAGCAAGTAAGTGAAATTTTGTTTAATATAAATAAATATACATGCTAATAAATGAAATTTATTTGAGTATAAGCTTCACTTTATTAAAAATCCATGTAATGACAACTAAAAATATAATATCAAATGTATAGTTAAATAAGAAAAGCTGTTTTGCAGTGTCAGCTTCGCCATTACCTATATATGGCATAGGAAACTGCGTAATGCCAATTAACATAACTACCCATAAAAGTTCTATGCTCAAAATAATTGTTTCATTATTTTTATTTTTAATATACTCAATAACAGAAATCAATGATACTAAAATATAAAAACTTACTATAAACACCAATGTTTTAGGTATCTCTAAATTTCTAAAATTTGACCAAAGTGTAAAACGATTAAATTCTGAAGTATATTTTTTCACTTGATATTTTTCGTATTTTCCCAAAGAGGTCTCAGTATGAAAGCATTTTGATGCAGTATATTCCATACCTTTTAACAACCTATCAGGATGTAAAATATAAAACTTTAATAACTTCATATTGTTAATTTTCTCATCAAATTCTTTATTGGTTATATCTGAATGAGGAATATATTTTACATATGCATTTTGGGGCATATAAGCATGTTTCCCTGCCTCTACTGATAAATCTGGAGGTAGTCCAAGTTCAACTAAATCCTTCTTAGGATTTTCTGAACTCTTTAAAATTCCATAGAAAACTGAATTAAATTTTGTATCCACACCGCAAGAACCATCAATATGAGAATATATACCTTTTACATAAAAAGACAATAGCACTATGGTTATAATTAGAAATACATTAGTTTTATTAAAAGATATTTGTTTTTCAGTAATTTTCGTCACACGTAGTATAATTAAAACTACAAATGGCAAAGCAGCAAAACATTGAGCTTTTGAACCAAGAAACAAAATGGATGAAATAAATATAAATAAAAACTTTGCATAAGATTTATCTTCTCTATGCTTCAAAAAATAGAGCACACTTGAAATAAATAAAAGCATTCCAATAATCATCATTGGTTCTCCATAAAGACTATTAAACCATACAATATAATTTCCATCTACCAATATAAGTATGGATAATATACTAAAAAAAAGTGTTGTGCTTAAGCTCTTAAAACCTATACAACAAATGCATATGTACAAAGCTGTTATATACAAAATTAAATAAATAAATGCTAGAATCCTAGTATTGAAATAATTATACCCCATTATACTACATAAAAATTTTCCTAATATTATAGGATAAATCATACTTGTTGTTGGGGTAGCTCCTAAAAGTCTGGAAGAACTTGTTGGAAGAGATTCATATTTAGTTATAACATACTTAAACCATTGCGTTCCATCTTGCTCTTTAGTATTCCCTAGTCCTGTAACTTTCATCACTCTTTGAAAATCTCCTTGATCCGCTATTCCTGGCATAGGAGGATAGAACAGTATGAATAAACCTATTATACAAGCTACTAAAGCACTGACAGCTGGTATGTACTTATACAAATTTAAATGAAGTTTTGCGTAAAAATTACTTTCTTTCATATTTATCACAATAATATCCTTTCATCAAATTTATTTCAACAGAAAATATGCTCTTTTAAACAAAGTATTACCATAAACCTATGTATTAAACCTAATTATTTATTATATTCTAATGTTTCCTAATAAATTCAATTCATATTCCTTGAAAATAGTTTTTTGTATATATGGCCATATTATGAAAATAATAATTGTAAATCGTTTTGTAATGAGGTGATAAAAATAACTGTTTCTAGTAATAATTATAATAATTCTTCTTGTGATATAAATTCTAAACAAAAACAATCCATATATGTGTCAAACAGTTTAGAGATCAATAAAAATACTTTGAAAAACATTTTTAATAACTGTGAAGATGTAATAATTAGAGAAATAAACATAGCTAGCAATTGTAAATATCCAGCATTTGCAGTCTATATTGCCAACTTGACTCCATTAGAGTTAATAGAAAAATTTATAGTAAATAAGCTTACTGAATTACACTTTGTAGAAAATTCTGATTTAAATGATGCTAAATACTATGAAAACTTATTTGGAGTGGGAAAGTCTGATACTTTTGAAGATATGAATGAGGTTATTGATTTAGTATTAGAAGGAACTATAGCATTATTCATTGAAGGCATAAATAAAAGCATAGCAATTAACTTAAAAAATCCACCTGGAAGATCTATCGATAAACCAGACACAGAATTAAGTTTACGTGGTCCCAAAGAAGCCTTAACTGAATCCGCAGATGTTAACATAGCATTAATAAGAAAAAGACTTAAAAACAGATATCTAAAGATAGAAAAAAATAGATTAGGAACCAATACCAAAACTGATATTATCATTATTTACTTAGAAAACATAGCTAATCCCAAAATAGTAAGCGAAGTCAAAAATAGAATTAATCAAGTAAATACAGATTCCATTTTTGACAGCAATGATCTTCAAGAATACATAAGTGACACTCGTAAAGGTATATTTCCTACAACTTTTACAACAGAAAGACCTGATAGTGTTGTAAGTAAGCTATTAGAAGGAAGAATTGCAATTATCACTGATGGTTCATCATGTGCTGTAACTGCTCCAGCAGTTTTTTTAGAATTTCTACAAGTAAGTGAAGATTACTATTTGCGATATATTCCAACAACAGTTAATAGGTGGATTAGATATTTTCTATTTTTTATATCTATATTATTACCAGGATTTTATGTTGCAATTATAACCTTTCATCAAGAACTTATTCCAACCTCCTTGTTAATAACAATAATTAAAGGACGTAGTAATGTTCCTTTCCCTACGTTATTAGAAACAATATCGATGGTATTTGCTTTTGATGCACTAAGAGAAGCTGGTCTTAGGATGCCAAGAGCGTTAGGCCAGGCCATAAGCATAGTTGGCGCTTTGGTTTTAGGAGAAGCAGCAGTTAGTGCAGGACTAGTCAGTGAACTAATGGTAATAGTAGTAGCCTTTACAGGTATATCTTCTTTTACGCTTGGATATCCTGAAATGTATATGTCTATTTCAGTACCACGATATATATTTGTAATTTTAGGTGGAACGTTAGGGTTACTTGGATTAAATTGCGGCTTAATAGCACTTATAATAAACTTTACAGCTAAACGTTCCTTTGGAGTGCCTTATATAGCTCCATTAATGCCACTAGTAAAAGATGAATTAGATGATGCTATTATAAGGGCTCCTATTCCAAGCATGAAGAATAGACCTAAAATAATGACATGGGTGCAATCTATTCGCAGAAAAAAAAGGCCTAAAAACTAATATAACATTACTCTTTATTGGATGTGAAAATTATGAAAAAAAAGTTTTTATGTATATTTGTAGCTATTAGTTTTATCTTTTTTTCTTCAGGATGTAATCAAAAAACAGAAATGGTTAATCTAGCTAAAGTAATCGCATTAGGTGTAGATATTAACCCTGATGGTAAATATTTAGTATCCATAAGAATTCTCACTGAATCATCTTCATCAAAGTCCGCAGGTATACCAACACAAAAGGCTGGGGGACTATCTACAGAATCAGCAGTTTATTCTGCTAGTGGAAACAGTATACTTGATTCAATGAATAAATTGAATGTACAGCTTGGTAAAGAAATTAGATTTTCACACAGTAAAGTAATTATCATTGGAGAGGAAACTGCAAAAAAAGTATATATAGCACTTTAGATTATTCTTTAAGACTTTATCAAATGCGTCCTAACATTCCGATACTAATAGCTAAAGGAACTGCTCTAGAAATAATGAATATAGAGACTGTTGAAAACCCATTACCACCAGCCGCTATAGAAGATATACTTATGCAGCAGAACAAAATAGGATATGCTCCATATATAACTAATCTAGATATTGCCAATGCTCTATTAACTGAAAGTACTGCACCAATTATTCCATTAATAATGAAAAATACCAAGGAAGCAACTAACACAAATTCTTTTAGAATTGAAGGTACTGCTGTATTAAAAAAAGATAAGCTAGTAGGCTATTTAAATGATAGAGAAACACGGGGATTAGAATGGGTAATTGGAAATATAAGATTAGGTGCTATTGTACTTCCTGGTATTAAAACTGGGAGTTTAACTACCCTTGTTATAGACTCATACTCTAAAATAAATCCTATATTGAAAGGCAATGACATAACAATAGAAATAGATGTAAAAAACAAAGCCAATATACGAGAAATGACAGATGATTTAGATATGATGAAAAATCCCGAAATAATGGATGAACTCAATGAAATCCAAAATAAGATAATAAAGACTGAAATAGAGGAAGCAATAAATTCAGCACAAAAAAATCTTAAACAAGATGTTTTTGGCTTTGATCAGGCTATTTACAGAAAGTATCCTAAAGAGTGGAAAAAAATCAAAGACAAGTGGTCTGAAGAATTTCCACGCTGCATTGTAAAGGTAAATGTACATTCAAATATTGAAAGACCAGGAAGTCTGAACAAATCTATTAAATAACAGGAGGAAAAATGTGAAGATTACAATATCATTATACCAATTGTTTAGTCTTATGGTAATCCTTCCTTATGCCACTGCTGCACTATATTTTCTTGCTCCTGAACTTCAACAAGATGTATAGATTGGCATATTAATTTATATTTTACCTAGCATTGGTCTTCAATATATTTACGTATCCTTATTTGAAAAATACCCCAATGACACTTTGGTAACTTATATGCCTAAAATACTTGGAAAATTCTTTGGAACTATAACAAGTATACTTTACATTTTATATTTTATGTACATAGCAGCAAGAGATTTAAGGGATTATATAGAGCTTTTGTTAACAGATGTTATGGCATTTATGCCACCTTATGTAATTTATATATGTCTAATATCAATAGTTATATATGGCATTTATGAAGGTTTTGAAAATATTGCAAGAATAGCAGGTATGGGTATAGTTGTTTTCATTATATTTCTTATTATAGAAAGTGCTCTTTTATTAATAACCCATCATGCCATAAATCCTAAAAACTTTTTGCCTATAATGGAAAATGGATTAATAGATATAATAAAAAAAGGCTGGCCTCTTATAACATTTCCTTATGGAGAAACAGTAGTATTTTCTATGTTGTATTGTTATGTAAATCAACCTGAAAAAGTAAAAATTACAGCTTATGTTTCTATTATTACAGAAGGTATACTTTTAAGCATAATAAATATATTATTTATTATATCTCTAGGAGCAAAATATGCATCTAGAACTTTGTTTCCACATATAGTTGCAATGCGTTTAATAAAATTTGGTGGTTTCATAAATAGATTTGATATATTAGTAATAATCCTTATGCTTTATGCTGCTTTCTTTAAAATCAGTGTACTTTTATATGTAGCCATACTTGGAACAACTCAACTGTTCAAATTAAAAAGTGAAAAAGTGCTTATTGTACCTTTTGGCATTTCAATATGTATAATTTCAGCTTTAATAGCAAGAAATTATCCTGAACACATAAAGTTAGGACTGGATTTTACAGTAAAATACATACATATACCAATTCAAATTATTATACCTTTTATTACTTTAATAATTTACTTCATAAAAAGTTGGATTTATAAGGGGACAACCATTAAATCATAAATAATAAATTAATGTCACTCTATTAAGAATAAATACTATATTGTGTTTGTTTTTAATTTACAAAATAACCTATTGCATATAAAGCACTTAATCTCCACCCATTTATAGTTAATCGAAAAGCAAGGCTTTAAACCTTGCTTTTCTTACATAATTTTGTGAGCACTTGTTTGCAAAATAGTTGGATTTGGAATTGAAATAAAATTTCTAGCTACATATTCTTCTTATACTCTACAATATCCTCAATGGAAACTACAGTCATATTATGTTCCTTAGCAAAATTAACTATTTGAGGCAAATTCAATTCTTTAACTTTTTCATCTGTCAAACAAAGACAGACAATACCACTACATTCTCTTATTAACATAGCCATTTGTGGCTGTGTAATAGTTTCAGCAGAAAAAATAAGATCTCCTCATTATGCACTTACAATATGAATTAATTCTTAAGAATACTTGGACAATTACTTTCAAATTATATATAATAAAAAACAATTAGACATAATCTACAAAATTCATCAGCTGCAAACATAATTCAAAAGCAAGTCACAATATATTTTCACTTTTAAAGAATTTATAACTTGAAATCAATAATCATTTTAACTACATTTACAGGAAGGCGATGAACATAATATAATGAGCACAATTAATAATTCTATTTTATTTAAAAATAAGTCTTTAAGATTTTTAATGCTAGCACGAATATCAACTAACTTTGCATATCAGATGCTTACTGTAGCTATTGGTTGGCAAATGTATTCATTAACTCATTCCGCTTTTTACCTTGGCCTTGTTGGATTAGTTCAGTTTCTACCAATGTTATTGTTATCTCTCTTTGTAGGACAGCTTTCTGATAGGTATGATAGGAAAAATATAATTTCTATAAGTCAGATAGCTGAAAGTATTTCTATATTTATTTTGGCTTTTGGAAACTATAGCAATTGGATTAACAAAGAAAGCTTTTTAATAATAATTTTCTTAATAGCTATAGCTCATTCATTTGAAGGTCCACCAATGCAAGCTTTGCTTCCTAATATAGTAGAAAAAGATATTTTCCCAAGTGCATCAGCATTAATGTCTTCTGTTTCTCAATTTGCAGTTATAATAGGTCCTGGGGTTGGAGGAATATTATATCATTTTGGGGCAACACTAATTTATTCAATAGTGGGTTCATTATTACTAATATCAAGTATATTAGTATCACAAATTCTTCTTATAGAAGAAAAAAGAAAAAATGAACCTGCAAATTTAAAATCACTTTTTGCTGGAATAAGCTTCATTAAAAGCAGACCTATAGTACTTGGAGCAATATCTCTAGATCTCTTTGCTGTACTATTTGGTGGCGCCACTGCTTTGTTGCCAATTTATGCAAGTAATATTCTTCATATTGGTTCTTTTGGACTAGGTATACTAAGATCTGCTCCAGCTATTGGCGCATTATTAATGTCTGCAATACTAGCAAGGAAACCACTAAATAAAAATGTAGGCAAAATAATGTTCACAGCAGTAATATTTTTTGGATTATCTACTATAGTATTTGCCATATCAAAATCTGTTACTATATCGTTTTTAGCACTTTTTATACTTGGTGCATCAGATGTTATAAGTGTTGTTATTCGTTCAACACTTGTACAGCTTGAAACACCTGATAACATGAGAGGAAGAGTAAGCTCTGTGAATATGATATTTATTGGTACCTCCAATCAACTTGGTGAATTTGAGTCAGGTATTACAGCTTCTCTCTTTGGAACTGTACCTGCTGCACTTCTTGGAGGAATTGGAACTATAATTGTAGTACTAATTTGGATCAAATTATTTCCATCACTTTTCAAGGTAAATAAGTTTCAAACTGATAAAATCTAAAAAATATCGCGCATAAAAAGATTAATTGCAAGATATTTTTTAGTTATAATATGCATAACAGTTTTACTATTAAAGCTTCACTGGGCTTTGAAAAAGGCTAGTTTTTTCTCTATTAACCATCCATATACCTAAACATACCAATATTAGTGCAACAATATTTTTAATTTCAAAAATACTTTCTTTTAAAAAAATAGCTGAAAGCACTGCTCCAAATATTGGAGTTAAAAAATTAAACATAGATACTGGACCCACTTTATTGTATTTTAAGAGTAAGTTCCACAATGAAAATGCTGCAGAAGATAGTACTGCCAGATAAACAAGCAATAAAGAGGATTCTATTGTAAAATTATAAACTCTTCCTTTAAACAAAACACCAATAAGTATAAGAATTAATCCTCCTATAAAAAGGCTGTAACCTGTTATTATAATTACATCCATACTTTTAGTAAGCTTTTTACCGTAAATAGCAGACGCAGAAAAAATAAATGCTGCTATTATAACAAATCCTTCTCCCTGAAAACTAAAAGAAAAATTTAATAAATCACTACTAAAATTTACTATCATAACTCCTATAAATCCTGCAGTACATCCAATTATTTTTTGCGCATTTAATTTATCATCTACATATATATAATGTGCTAGAATAACACTAAAAAACGTCACTGTAGAATTCATTATAGAGCTTTTAACACCAGTGATATTGGAAACCCCAATATAAAAAAATATATATTGTAATGTGGTTTGCGTAAAACCTAATAAAGATAACTCTAATAGATTATTCTTTGAAATATTAAATACTTTTTTTCCATACTTTTGAGCAATAATAAGTAATATTATACCTGCTATAGTAAATCTGTATCCTGCAAATACAAGTTCTGATGAAATATTAGATGAGGAAATATTAAATAGCTCATACCCTATTTTTATTGCAGGATAAGCGCTTCCCCATAATAAGCAGCATATTGTTGCAATAGTAGCAACAAATTTTGTGTTTGTAAAAATCTTTCTGTCCTTCAAAACTACCAAGTTCCTTTCTTTATGCATTACGTAAAAATTTCTGATTGACATTTACTAAGTCATCGCTCTTAAGGCTCCATCTCTATACTCATTAGGACTTAATACCATAGGTAAACTTCCACAATCTATTATAGATTTACTTCCTATAACCCCACAAGGCTCTTTTGGAAACAACTGATTATTATACATGACTCCTTGTGCAGCTACTTGTTTTAATATAATAACTTTCTTCTTTTCAGCCTTTACTTTATCTACAAATTCATGAACTTCATCACATAAACTTGAATCTACATTTTTTAAGTAATGTCTTATTTCTTGAACTATTTTATCACATACTCTATGCACTGTAGTTATATCTGGCCTAGAGCTTCCTCTTCCAGTTTTTAAAATTACATCTATATTAAGTATAATATCTGTAGTGGAAGGTGTACCTCTTCTATTGAAATAAACAATATCTTTAAGATAACCTGATGACCATCCAAATTTTCCTTGAGGTATTCCTAGTTCATCTACACCAGTAAGCATAACAACTACACCTGTTATTAGGTTAGTTACTCCTTCACCTAGCCTTCCCTGTACTTTAGTAGCTATAGGATAAAAGTCCATTATAGAATTTACCCATACTTCCTTATCATTAGGTTCTATAATTTTTATATGTACACTTTTTATAATATCTTCATTTTCCACAGCTTGATTTTCTAAATTTTCTTTTAAAAAAAGTACATTATTTTTTATATAAGTTTTTTCAGCGAACATTATCTTTTCAATATGAAAAGTTTTAATAACTAGCTTTCGTAATTCTTTATTCATTTTAATCACCTTAACTTTTTCAATTATACTACAATCTTAGCATTCAATATTATTCCTTGCAAATGAATGAGAACTATATTATAAATTTTTATATGTTGTATTACAAATTCTTATAAGATGAAGTCAAAGTAATAGCAATTTTTTATATTTTTTGAATTGTATATCATATCCATGTATATTTAAAGTAGATAAGTATATTTTTTGCTTATCTAAAAATATTAAGATGTGGGGTATTAAGGTATGGAAGAAAAAGTTTTAACGGTATGTCCTTATTGCGGTGCAGGCTGCAATTTGTATTTAGTAGTTGAAGACGGAAAAATCAAAAGAGCAGAACCTGCAAATGGCAGAACAAACGAAGGAGAGTTATGTTTAAAAGGATACTATGGATGGGATTTTCTAAATGATCCTCAACTTTTAACCGCTCGTATAAGGAAACCAATGCTTAGAAAAAATGGTCAACTAGTAGAAGTTACATGGAATGAAGCTATTAAATTCACTGCAGAAAAATTAACAGATATAAAAAATAAATATGGTGCCGATTCTATAATGGGTACCGGATGTTCTAGAGGACCTGGAAATGAAACAAACTATGTAATGCAAAAATTTATGCGTGCTGTTATAGGTACAAATAATGTTGATAACTGTGCTAGAGTTTGTCATGGACCTTCTGTAGCAGGACTAGCTACGGTTCTTGGTAATGGTGCAATGTCAAACACTATTCCTGAAATTGAAAATGCAGATTTACTACTTATTTTTGGATACAACCCTGCTGAATCCCATCCTATAGTTGCTAGAAGAGTTGTAAAAGCAAAGGAAAAAGGTGCAAAAATTATAGTTGTAGACCCTAGAGTTACAGAGAGTGTAAGAATTTCAGATTTGTGGCTTCAACTAAAGGGTGGAAGTAACATGGCTCTTGTAAACGGTTTTGCCAATGTACTTCTTAACGAAAACTTATATAATAAAGAATATGTTTCTAAATATACTGAAGGCTTTGATGAATATAAAGTTATTGTAAATAAATATACTCCTGAATATGTTGAGAATATAACCAATGTTTCTTCTGAAAAAATTAGAGAAGCCATGAAAATGTATGCTAGTGCAAAGAACCCAATGATTCTCTATGGTATGGGAGTTTGTCAATTTGGTCAAGCTGTAGATGTAGTTAAAGGTTTGGCTGCTTTAGCTTTAATGACAGGAAATTATGGAAGACCTAGTGTTGGTATAGGACCTGTAAGAGGTCAAAATAATGTACAAGGCTCTTGCGATATGGGAGCCATTCCTAACTGCTTCCCTGGATATCAAAAGGTTACTGATAAAGCTGTTCGTGAAAAGTTTGAAAAAGCCTGGGGCGTAAAACTTTCTGATAAAGTCGGATATCATCTAACTGAAGTTCCTAAACTAGTTTTAAAGGAAAATAAGTTAAAAGCATACTATATAATGGGAGAAGACACTGTTCAAAGTGATCCAAATTCAAATGAAGTAAAAGAAGCCTTAGATAAGTTAGAACTTGTAATAGTTCAGGATATATTTATGAATAAAACAGCTCTCCATGCAGATGTAATACTTCCTGCAACTTCCTGGGGTGAACATGAAGGTGTATACAGCGCTGCTGATAGAGGTTTCCAAAGATTTCGTAAAGCTGTAGAACCAATTGGTGAAGCTAAACCTGATTGGCAAATAATTTCCGAGTTATCTACTGCTATGGGATATCCAATGCACTATAACAACACAAAGGAAATATGGGATGAAATGAGAAGTCTTTCTCCAAAATTCGCTGGCGCATCTTATGAAAGAATGGAAAAACTAGTAGGAATAGTATGGCCTTGTCCTTCTGAAGATCATCCTGGAACTCCTGTACTTTATGAAAATAATATATTTAGCACGCCAAGTGGAAAAGGCATTTTATTTGCTGCTGAATGGAGACCTACTGAAGAATCTCCAGATAAAGAATATCCTTTAAGCTTATGTACTGTTAGAGAAATAGGCCACTATTCTGTAAGAACAATGACTGGAAACTGTCGTGCTCTTAAGATGCTAGAAGATGAGCCTGGTAAAATTCAGATGAATCCTGAAGATGCCAAGAAGCTTAAAATTAAAGATGGAGATTTAGTAAAAGTTACTTCAAGAAGAGGTTCTGTAATGTCTAGAGCATCAGTTACAGATAGAGTTAGAAGTGGTGATACTTATATGACTTATCAATGGTGGATTGGGGCTTGTAATGAACTTACTTGTGATAATTTAGATCCTATATCAAAAACTCCAGAATACAAATATTGTGCTATCAAAGTAGAACCTTTTCCTAATCAAGCCTTAGCTGAAAAGGAACTAGCAAAAAAATATACTGAATTACGTAAAAAAATGGGAGTAACAAAAGATGCTTATGAAGTAGATGCTTAAATAATTTATTTTTTTCATTTATTTAATACCATACTCCCTAAAAAGATTACTGCAAATATTTTATTTTTAAATCATATAATATGAAAAGTCGTTATCTTATTATTAGTATAACGCTTTTTCATATTATTGTAAACAGTTAAAATTAAAATTACTAAAGCTTTTTAACTTAAGCACAAATATATAATGTAAACATAAAAAGCTATAAAATTAGGTTAACCTATATTTTATAGCTTTTTAAATTGAAAATGAAACCCATATTATATGAAGTTTTACAAGTTAGATTTTGTAAACAGAGCATTGTGGTCACTATCTATTTTTTCCTATCTAAATTTTTTTATTCTAGTTACATCTGAGAAAAAATAAATCATAATAAATATAACTGGAAATGCATAACGCGGCTGTCCTTCAGTAATAAAATACATACAAGAAAACATATAAAAGCAAATTAAACTATAAACACTATATGAATTAACTTTTTCTTTATTAAATATGCTGCAAATTACCTTTTTACTATACATAATCATTACTATAATTGACACTGCAGCTACTAATATTGATATGGCATTAGAATAAGCAGTTAAAGTATTTTCAGTAATTTTATTTAAACCAGCTCCATTAAAGCTATAAGTTATGGAATATCCAACAAGATATGTTTTATATAATCTTTTAAATCCAAGTTGTACAAACTGTATTGGATGTTCCTTTATCCATTTCTTAGCTGCAGCACTTAGCATCTTATTTTTTTCTGTCATATTAGCTTTTTTATACTCTTTTTTATTTACAATTGAATCTTCAACATCACTTGCTGGCATCCATGCACCATAGTGATTTTGAGAATTATTATTTATGTATAGTACAATACCACTATTATTTGATACATATGTAAACTCCCCTATTAACTTTGTGTTTCTATATATCCATGGAGATATAACTATTGCACTAGTAATTAAAACTATTAATGAGTGTTTTATTACCTTTATAAATTTAACTTTTAAAATTATCTCTATTACAAATATAGCAAAGAAAAATATCATAAAAAATGGTTTAATCATAGTATTTATACCTGTTAAGGCTCCAATAATTATATATTTATGCTTAATATTTTTATGATATATTAGGGTTATTAGAAGTAATATAGTTGTAAATAATATTTCTGTTGCTAATATACTATTGTAAAAAATGTTATCAGGAAAAAAAACAAATAATGCATATACTAGTTTTCTTTTATTTTCCTTTAACTCTACACTTTTCAAAACATTGTACATAAGTATATAATTAAAAAAGGTCAAAATTAAATTAAATATCTTTGCAACTATCAAACTGCTTCCAAACATTTTATATATTCCACCTAAAACAATGGAATATCCAACAGAAGTATATGTATCCCCCCAAGCACCTCCCGCAGCAATCTGCCTTGCAACTTCATCATAATATGCAAAATCTGAAAATGGTTTTGTATTTACTAAAGCAACCCATATAATACAAATTAGAATACCTAACATTGTTATTGATTTATAATAGTTTTTTTCTAAAAATAATGTGTTTGTAGTAATTTCATCTATACTTTTCATTGTAATGTCTCCTCTATTTTATGTAATTTATATTTATAAATATCTATTTAACTTTTCTAATTAAAAATAAAACATTAGTAGTATTCATTGAGCAATTTTACATAAATTTTAAACTTGTTATTTTTATTTTCTGCCCAAATTTCTCCGCTATGCAAATTAACAATGCTTTTAGATATAGCAAGTCCTAATCCAGAACCCTCAACCTTAGCATTTCTCGATTCATCCACTTTATAAAACCTATCAAATATTCTTTCAATGTGATTATTAAGCAAATCATCAGTTAAATTTTCAAAGCTTATAACTACAGCATAATTATTCTGAATGATATCTATGTACACATCACTTTCTTTTGTGCTATATTTTATTGCATTAGATAGAATGTTTTGGAATACTCTACTTATTTTATCAGGATCAACTTTTAGTTTTATATTAGTAGCTTTATATTGCTTTTTAAAACCTATTTTCTTTTCTCTATTTAAAATTGCAACTTCTCCTATGCATTGTTCTATAATTTCCACAATATTAACTATTTTTTTATCTAATTTAATTCCTCCACTTTCTAATTTTGAGTATTCAAACAAATCATCTATTAATACTTTAAGTTTATCAACTTTTTCTATAGATGTTTCAATGTATCTTTCTTTATTTTCTTGTGAAATCTTATCACTTTGCAACAGTTGTAAATATCCAATCAACGCTGTCAGTGGTGTCCTTAAATCATGGGAAACATTGGTTATAAGCTCCCTTTTTAACTTTTCTGACGATTTTTCTGCTTCTATTCTATTTTTCAAATTAAGTGACATATTGTTTATTTCATCAGATAGTATGCTTAATTCATCAAAGCCTTTCTTTTCTATTCTATAATTTAAATCTCCATGAGAAATTTTTACTATTCCATTACTAATACTTTTTATATAGTTAGTTTTTCTTCGAGTTAGAAAATATATTATTAATATAGATGAAATT
Source organism: Clostridium sp. JS66 (assembly GCF_033561535.1). Lineage (NCBI taxonomy): Bacteria > Bacillati > Bacillota > Clostridia > Eubacteriales > Clostridiaceae > Clostridium > Clostridium sp. JS66. Next base: position 4,705,562 of record NZ_CP131467.1, read on the forward strand.
GGAGTAATCAATAATATACACATATATTTCATTCTGCTTGAAAAAACATCCACCCAATTCCATATTATTAATTTGAAAGTCTTACCATCGATGTGTATATCATAAATTTGATACATTACATCACCCTCATGTGGAACAGTATAAAGAATTTTATTCTTTATATATTCTAGATTGATAGTATTTATATTTACATTCTGAGATTTCATTATTATATTTCCATTAAAATCAGTAATAGCTATATTCATACTGTACTCTTGTCCAAGCCTTTTTAAATATTCTTTACCCCCTTCATCATTTCTATATATATATCTATTAACTTCAACATATATATTATTGGAAGCAGCTACAATTTTGTCATTAGTATTAGGTACTGTAATTAAAATTCCAACAGTTATAAAAACTCCTATTATCACTACGGTAAAAGTAATAATATTAATTAGTAACAGTTCACTTTTTATACTTCCAAGTAACAATATCTTCATTTTACTTTTCAATTTTATACCCCACTCCCCAAACAACCTTTATATACTTTGGAGCTTTTGCATTAATCTCTATTTTTTCTCTTATATTTCTTATATGAACTGCTACAGTATTGTTTGCATTATAAAAATTTTCTTTCCATACCTTCTCATAAATTTGCTCACTGCTCAAAACCCTTCCCCTATTTAAAGCCAGTACCTTCAATATGGAAAATTCTATAGGTGTTAACCTTACAAACTTATCCTCAACAAAAACCTCTCTAGTGCTTATATTTATCTTAAGCCCATTAATAATAATTTCCTCTTCTTTTTTTTCATTTTCTCCATTAAATTTAATATATCTTCTTAATTGAGATTTTACTCTAGCAACCAACTCAAGAGGATTAAATGGTTTTGTAACATAATCATCTGCCCCAACATTTAAACCTAATATTTTATCACTGTCTTCATTTTTGGCAGATAGCATAATTATAGGTACTTTTTTATCTTCCCTAACCTTTAGACAAGTTCTAATTCCATCCAATTTCGGCATCATAATATCAAGTATTATTAAATCCACATGATTATTTTTAAGTTTTTCTAAAGCTTCAATACCATCAAACGCAGAAATCACATCAATATCCTCATTCATAAGATAAATTTTAACTATTTCTCTTATATCATCATCATCATCCACTAGTAGTACTGTGTTTTTTCCCATTTTTATAATCTCCTTACTATGATAGTACATAATGTATATATATCATAATATCACTAATTTGATCTTTAATTTACCTTATATGTTAATTTTAATAGCTGTTTTTAAAGAATTATTTATCAAATTTATTAAGATTTTATGAAGATAAAAAACTCATTAATTATTTTTAAAATCTAATACATATTCAACACAATTAGAACTGTCTCCATTTTCTTATAAATTTGTTAACTATCTAAATTTATACTTTTATTTAGTATTAATATGTCGAAAATGTTAAATTATTCAAATACATCATTGACATCCTTCCACCAAGCTATATAATTAAATTATATCAACTTATTAACAAAGAAGTAAAAATTATATATAATAGGGGGGTTGAATTATGCAAGCTCATGAAATAATGATTAATGAAGTGTACACAGCCAATGAAAATGACTTAGTAAGGTCTGTTATAAAAAAATTCATTAAATATCGCATAAGCGGTGTTCCTATAATAAATAGCAAAAATCAAATTGTAGCCTATGTAAGTGATGGTGATATTATGAGATACATAGGAAAGCATGAAAACTTGGTTGTAGATTTTTTATATTATGTTTCTGCTGCAAAAGGTGATGATGATGAATTTGAAGACAGGCTTCAAAGAATACTTAACTTAAGCATCATGGATATAGCTCAACGCAAGGTTATTAAAGTTAGCATGAACGAAGACATTGAAAACGTTGCTTCTATATTGGCCAAAAAGAGTATAAAAAAACTACCAGTAGAACATAATGGCGTGCTAGTTGGAATTATCAGTCGTGGAGATGTCATAAGAAATTGCTTTAAATCTATACTCTAGCATTTATTCAAAAGTCAAATAACCGCACACCTATTCAAATTTAAGTGTGCGGTTTATAAATGAATCCTTTTAATAATATTAGTTAAATGGAAGCAGCATACTTATTAATTACATTATATACTCCATTTTTATTATTATTTTCCGCAATGAAATTAGCATGTTTTTTAACATCCTCTGGAGCATTTTCCATAGCATAGCTGTAATATGCCTCTTTAAACATACTTAAATCATTATAATAATCTCCAAATACCATTGTATTATTTTCATTTATATCAAACTTTTCTTGAAGTATTTTTATGGCACTTCCTTTGCTAGTACCCTTATTCATTATATCTATCCACTTATCACCAGACACTACAAATTCAAGATTTTCATTTAAATTATCTTTTAAATACTCAATAGTCTCTTGCCTTACACCATCTTTTATATAATATGTCATTCTATAAATTGGGCATTTTACTTCTTTAAAAGTTTTTACTATTACCGAAGGTACTTCAACAAATTTAAATTCCTCCAATATAGTCTGTGATGGATCTACTATATATGCATCCTCTGCAGCTCCTAAAAATAACTCTTCTCCAAAATCTCTTTTTAAACTTGCTACATGCTCTATATTCTCTATTGAAATACAGCTAGAATAGAGAGTTTCTCCTTTATTATTGTATTTTACTAGTGCACCATTATGTGATATAAATATAATGCTTGTCCTTATTTTTTTAAAATTTTTGCTAAGCTGTGAATAAAATCTACCACTAGCTGCTGCAAATTTTATATTTTTTTCATGAAGATCATTTATTAATCCAAACATTTTTTCATTTATCTTTCCTTCATCATTTATCAAAGTACCATCCATATCACTTGCTATAAGTTTTATCATTAAATTTCCTCCCAAACACAACGCTATAATCATTTCACTATATTATGATTAATCTTCAATCACTTTATATTTAATTTTCATACATCCAACTATTTATATTATATATATTATGTATAAAAACTCAACTCTTTTTATTCGAAGAAGAGGTAATAATCTCCCCTCCAATTTTAACTTTTTTATACTATATAGTATTTTATATGCTGTTTTAACCTGCTTGTCTCCCTATTACCTCTTCTGTTTTTTAGCTACTTCCTGATGTTTTCTTGCTGGAGAATTTTATAATATTCATCCAAAATTGAATCTAGCATTTGGCTTGCAATTATTACTTCTGAGTCCAGCAAATCTGATTTTTCTCTTATCAAGTCATTCATATAAGTCCTAGTTTCTTCAACTTTTTTCAATAATTGTTCCACTCTATCCATAATATCCCCTCCTTTCATGACCAATATTATCATGTTGAGGCATATTATGGATTATGTTGTATATTATTTTACAATCTATAATGTTACACAATTAGTCAGTATATTACGCAAAAATGTATATTGTTAGTTAAAGTTTCTATTTTAAAAAAATTTACAATCTAAACTAATCTTTTTTATTGACTTCTTTAAAATTTTTTAAAAAATGTCTAGCTGCAGATGATAAATATCTATTTTTCATCCATATTATAGCTGTCTGTGTCTCTACAGAAGTCAGATTAATTTTCCTATAATTTAAATTAGAATTTGGAATAAGTCCAGTAGCAGCTTTAGGTACAATAGCTACTCCAATTCCAGTACTTGCCCAAAGAAGTATAGATCTAACATCATCGCCTCTGCAAATAATCTTAGGCTTAACTCCTTCTTTTTCAAATGCATCAACTATAACCTTCTCAAATCTTCTATCAATTACTAATGGTGTATCCACAAGTTCAGCAATTTCTACAGATCCTTGTTTATTATAAGAATATGAATTGCTGCTAGCTATCACCATTGGCTCTTTAGGTAAGTATATTGATTTATAAATTTTAGAATTAAATGGAGTTCGTATAATACCAATTTCTATTGTCCCACTATTGAGCAATTCCATTATCCTATAAGTATCACCATCCCATATTTGAAAATCAATCCCTGGATATTTCTCATGAAAACTATGGATTCTCTCTGGCAAAAGTGTTGCTCCTGAAGATGGTACTGTACCAATTAACAAAGTTCCTTGAACCCCTTCATTAATATCCTTTAATTCTCTTACTGTAGTTTCCATTAAGTTTAACATCTGCTCAGCGCGGTATCGTAATTTTTCTCCTGTATCTGTCAATTGTATTCTACGTGTGCTTCTATCTATTAGTTTCACCCCTAGTTCATACTCCAACATTTTTAATTGATGGCTAAGTGGAGGTTGAGCTATATGTAATCTCTCGGCAGCTCTGGTTATATTCTCTTCTTCAGCAATAGCAAGAAAATATTTTAATTGTCTTATATCCATACAAACAATCACTTCCCATACATTATTTATACTTTATAAGTATGATTATAATACTTTATATATATTTTTCATATGAAATCTTCTTTGTTATAATAATAGATGAAAAGTTAATCATGCTTAAAAACTAGTACTATCAAATATTTAAGTTATTTAATTTATAATATATTTTTTTTATTTTATAAAACTAAAATTTTAGGGAGGGATATCCTTGGATAGTAACTTAATTTTCTTATGTACAGCTTGTTTTTTTGCAGCTTTTGTTGATTCTATATCTGGCGGTGGAGGTATCATAAGTTTACCAGCTTTTTTGCTGGCAGGTATTCCACCTCATTTAGCATTAGGTACAAATAAGTTTACTTCTTGTTGTTCAACTTTTTCCAGTTCAATAAAATTTGCTGAATCTAAAAAAGTAGATTTTAATATATTAAAATATCTAATTCCTTTTAGTTTTATTGGAGCTACTTTAGGAGCAACTACTGTACTTAGCATAAATTCAAGTTACCTTAATGTTATAGTACTTATACTACTGCTATTTGTTGGATTATACAGCTTATTTTCAAAAAACATAGGAATGGAGGATAAATTTAAAGGTATTTCAAAAAAGAATATATCCTTGGGTATTATTCTTGCTTCATCCTTAGGTTTTTATGATGGCTTTCTAGGTGCTGGTGTTGGTACATTCTTGATTTTTGGACTTGTAAATATATATAATTTTAACTTTGTAAGAGCAGGAGGAAACTGTAAAGTAATGAACTTTATAGGAAACATTGCATCTGTTCTTGTTTTTTCACTAAGAGGAGCAATTAATTATAAGATAGGTATACCTGTTGCAATATGTATGATGATAGGCGCATGTGTGGGAGCAAAAGTGACCTTAAAAAAAGGATCTAAAATTATAAAGCCTATTTTTGTCACTATGTCTTTAGCTGTCGCAGCTAAATTACTGTATAGCATGACACTTTAGATGATGGTATTATGAAGTTTGCTATTATAAGTAATGATCTTAAAGTTTGTTGCACATTTGATAAAATCATAAAAAATAATAAATTGGGTAAAATCATTTGGAATTGAATACTATATTAAAATCTAATCTTTAAAGATATGAAATTCTTTATTACTTATTGTTATTTTATATACATTTGTTACTGCGATATCTTGAGATACTGATTCAATTCAAATCATGTCCCTATGCTAAAAGTGATTGTTACCCAACTTTCTTTATCAGATTATTCTCCAATACATCACTTGGATTTTTATGAACCAATTTACATTCTTATTGCAAATATGACAATTTTTCTTAATAACCTCCAAATTTAAATTTCCATTTTAAAAACTTCTATGCAATTTATTTCTTATTTCTGATAATGAATAATCTTTTATCAATTTACCATCCTTAAACACAACTTGTAATAAGTTATCATTACATTTTGCCTGCTCTTCTATTGTCAATTCATCCTTATACAAAATATCTTGTCCATCTTTATAGACATAACACATTCCTTTTTGTGACTTTTTAAAATTATCTTTATCTGTTTTTGGAGCCTTAAAGATGAACTTTTCTTTCCCATTTATTACTGCATGAGTAGCCTTTAATGCAAACCCAAAAGTATCTCTAGTATTGTACTGATAGGTGTATGATCCTATACCAAATACACAATTACTTACTGCAAAGCCTTTTTCCTCTAACCCCTTACAAATCTGTTCGCATCTTTGGACAGTTATACTATCCCCATAAATTGTACCTATTTTGCTATTTAAAACTTTATATCCTTTTGAGTTAATTTCACCACCAAATATATCCCATAATAATTCAACAGTCCCCTTATATTCATTACTGTCCTTTTCAGCATCTTTATCTCCACAAATTATTTTTACTGGATCTCCACTGTCACCTCTAATAACAATCTTTCCATCTCTATTCATAATATCTTCTTTTAATTTTGGAAGTATATTGGTTATAACATTCCAGTAATCATAGGTATCAGATACTATGCTCAAAACTCCACTTGGAAATACTTCTGTTATCAATCTTTTGTATGCTGAAAACTCATCTTCTCCATAGCTACACATTACACTATGCTCTGTAGAAGGCGTTCCAAACCCAACTAACTCTTCTTCTACATTACAATTATAAAATTTCTCTAAATAGCTAATAGCAGGTATAGTTGCTGTTCCTACAAATGAAAGTAAATGTGCTGCTCCACTAAGCTGGGCACTTTCCACAGAGCTAAAGCCTCTCATACTAAAATCACCACAAGCATTTTTTACATTTCCATTTTCCACAGTGAGATTAAAATATTTTTCCACTATTTCTCTATATCTATATGCAATAGTTGCACTAGTCATTGGCTGCCATATATTACAGCTCATAAAGGTTTCTAAATAGTTTACAAGCCATGGAAAATCCTTATGTGTATTGGTAATTTCTATCATTGGAGTTTTAATATTTACTCTTAATCCTTCCTCTACAGCTTTAATTTGTATTGGTAAATATCCTAAATCATGAAGAGCCTCAATGTGCTTTGTATCAGCTGCCATTTTCCCCATAGTTTTAGAAATAATTCTTTTATACTCTAAAATTACAGTTTCTTTGTCCTTATTAAAGAAGTTTTCATTAAAATATTCAATTAAATACTTCTTTATAAAAGGCTGTAAGCCAAACATAACAACTTTATTCATATTTTCTTTTCTAGACATTCTTGGAGTCCAATAACTTACTAATTTAGTCATTCCTTTTGCATAACACATATGATGAATTGTTTTATAAAAATCTGTTAATAAAAATGGATTTATCATTATAAATTTCCCCCTCTGTTAATTAATTTTGCTTGTAGACTTTGCCCTTAAATTTCATACACATTAATTTTTTTATGTTCTTTACTTAAAATGCTGTTGGTTGTATATATTGCTTTTATTAAATCATTTTTCAACAGATCACTTTGAAAAACTGTATCCTCAAGATGAGTAACTGCCAAGTATATTTCCCCTGCTCCCATTTCCTTTAGTCTGGAAGCTGCTAACATAAAAGTACCTCCTTTTGAACATAAATCATCTACTATAATGGCTTTAAAATTTTTACTTTTTATACTACCATTAATGTCTAATTTTTTTATAAATCCCGTTTTAAAATCTCTTTCTTTATTTGCAGTTAAAATTTTTTCATAACTTATATCTTTTCCATACCTCTTTGCTGCACCTGCATCTGGATAAACTAAGTACACATCTTCTTTTCCATTGTTCAACTTTTTTAATAAATGTTCAGTTAGGATTTTTGACATATTCACTACCTTAACTCTATCTAATAATGCAGCAGATACATCTGAATGTGGCTCATAAATTGTAACACTTTCAAAATTTAAACTATTAATCAATTTACACAAATACTTTAAAGTAAAAATCATTATTCCTTCAGTTCTATCCATTCTGCTATATGGCATATATGGAAGTATTAAACTACATTTTACTTTTAATTCATCTAAGTGCCCTTTTAAAAATATTAAATGAGTTATATCTTCATCATTTTCAAACTTAACCTTTATTTCATTATTATTTACTCTTAATTTTAAATTTTCACTATGGATCATAGATTCACCATTAGGAAACTTTTTAAATTCTACTTTCTCACCATTAAAATAAATCATTTTTCAGCCTCCTCTAAAATAAAAAATATTCTTTTTTATTATTCTTCCTAAAAATTTTATAATTCTTCTAAAAACAAGTATATTTGCAAAAATACCAAATATAGTTGATATGTATTCTATTAACAAATTGATATTAATATATTGTTAATATCAATTTGTTAATATGATGATACATCTTATTTTTGAAAATGTCAATAGATATTTTAAATTTCTATTTTAAAAAATATGATGCACAAACATTAATATCTGTAGTTCGAAAACTTTTGTTTATTCATCAAAAAAAGCTGTGGTCATTTCCACAGCTTAAAATACCTCTTTAACTTTATTTTAATGAAATCTATTTTTTCTATTTTTATTACATGCATATATATTATCAGCTATTGCTTAACTAAAAACACACTATAAAAGAATTTTATCTCTAACCTCCATTAAGGCAAATCCTAAAAGATTTGATCCTTTCCAATACAAAGGATTTTCTATATTAGGATCATCCTTAGACATACCTATTCCCCAAATTCTATCATAAGGACTTGCTTCTACCAAAACTCTATCTTTTGTTTGAATTAAAAATTCTTTAAGATCTTTGTTTTGAGTAAACTTTGCATAGTTGCCTTTAACTATGATAGAATATCGTGATTTTATCCACAATTCTTCATCAAAGTTTTTCACCTTTCTGCCTAAAGTCTTCATCTGTTTAGGATGACTACTCTTCATTATTTCATCCAAAGTTTCATTATCTTTAAAAAGTCTAGCCTTTTCTGCCATCATATACTGCTCCATACAGCAATAAGTATATTCATCAATAACAAAATTTACTTTCCACCACTGGCTTAAACAAGTTTTTATAATACTGCCATCTCTAGAAGGCTGATGTCCCCAAAAAAATAAATATTTAATTCTTTTCCCCTTTTGAAAATCCTGTTTTAAACTATCAATTGTATATTTCATTTTTATAATTTTCTCCTCTCATCATAAAGCCTATCTTATAACACAACTAAGCTAACTATAAAAACTTCTATTCCATTTTTTCTATAAAAAATAAACTATTATTTAAATTTTTGTTATAAATTGTAAAATAATTTCAAATACTCATACCTAATTTTTCTTTTATAAGATTATCCACATAGTATTCATTTTCAACTGGCAATTCTTTAAAATCTAACTTTTTATTCTGGATATCCTTTGTCCATTTACTCACCTTATCTGTCATATCTTCAACCTTTAAAATCCACCTATTTACGTATTTATATACCATTTCTCCCTGAAGTCCAATTTGAATTGACCTTCTATCTAACTTATTTCCATAAATGTCTCTTTCAGGATCCCATTGACACCTTACATTTGAAGTTTTCAGTTTAAATTTCCAATTTTCATGAGACTTGTATATTTTTTCGTTGTATGTTGACAACACAACATTTGACAGCATTTCTTCAAAGCCATTTCTTGAAATATCCATGGCAAGAACTCTCTCTTGATTTTCTTTTTTTCCCCAACCGCATCTATACATCATCCATAAAAAAGATGGTTTTATCCAAGTCATTCTTTCCATCTTGAAAGACTTGCCAAAAGTACCTAACTTAAGGCATTCCTCCGCAATCTTATCATTATACGCTTGATATACCCGAATTGAATTTTCAGTATATGAAGCATATATTTTCTTTTCCATGTTTAAATTCTCCTTTTACATATTTCTTTTCCAACCTGAATTATATCTAAATAATTTTGAAGGTCTATGCCCAGCATCCTTTGTAAACTGATTTGTTTCAATAACCATGTTTGCAACTTTTCTCCTAAAGGCAGCTGCTAAAAGTTCTTTTCCTTGTATAACTTCATAAACCTGCTGAAGTTCAGTTAGCGTAAATAATTCCGGCATAAGGTTAAAAGCTAAACTTGTATATTCAATTTTATTCCTTAACCTGCTAATAGCATACTCAATAAATTTACCATGATCAAAAGCAATACCTGTAGATTCCATAATTTCTCTACTTACTTTACCATCCGGATTTTCTATAATTTTTATCTTGGCAGACAATTCTTCATTTTCATTCCAGAGTTTTATTTGTACTATCTGTTCGTAAATATATCCTTTTTCCACTACTTCCTTTTTCTCTTGAAGTAGATTATATGTAACATTAAACCAAGCTGCATCCTGTTCATCACTACCAGCTTTAATCCTTAATGAACTGCTATCTACAAGTGCCATGTAAGAAGAACTTATTACTCTAGTTCTAGGATCTCTATTAACTTCTCCCCAAGTATATAACTGCTCCATATAAATATCATTAATATTTGTTTCAGTTCTAAGTACACGCAATGCTGCCTCATCCAAGCTTTCATTAACATCTACAAATCCACCCGGAAGTGCCCACTTTCCAATGTATGGGTGATCTCCTCTTTTTACCATGAGAATTTTTAAAGATTTCTCTGGAAGCTTTCTATAATTTTCTTTTTCTTCATTCATAATTGTAAATATAAGCATATCAACTGTAAAAGATGGCTTTTTGTATATGCTCTCATCATATTGTTTTAAAAACTGTTCTTCAGTTAATCCCTGTTTATTTTTAATATGTACATCTTTCATTATCATCACCCTAAATCTATTTTTATATAAATGATATTATCATATTGATATTAACATATTATACTTTATTTCTCCTTTTGTCAACAATCCTGTTAATAAAAATCTTGATAATTCAAAAAAACTAAGCATTAGTAATACTTACTAGTGCTTAGTCTTTCATATGATAAGAATATTATTATTAATATTTTTTATTTTAAAATTCTTAATTACTCTTTTATTCTGTAAGCTCTGTAATCCTTTTATTAAGGGCAAATAGTATAATTGCTCCTATAAAAAGAATAGTTGGTATAATTATAAATACTTCCATTGTTCCTAATTTTGATATTAACATTTCTATATAGCCTGATGCCTTTTGGGCTATAAATGTAGCGAAAAACCATACCCCCATTAATAATGATAAATATTTAGGTGGTGCCATCTTACTCACTACAGAACTTCCCAGTGGTGAGAAACATATTTCTCCTATAGTTTGAAATAGTGAAAAGCCTAATATCCAAAGCATGCTGGAATGGGCACCTGTATCTCCACCTCTTGCAAACTCAGCTCCTACCATAACTAAAAATCCTATACCTAGAAATATATATGCAAGAGCTATTTTTTGAGTCATTGTAAGATCTCCATTTTTCCTTTTCTTTGCAAGCTTCATCCAAAAAGCAGCTGCTATTGGTGCAAGAATTACACAAAGCAATCCATTGAATGAAGTTGTAGTCCAGGTAGGAGGTACTTTAAAGCTTCCCAAATTAAAATTAGTATATTTATCAACATACAATAACAAGGATGTTTCTGATTGATTATAGAATATCCAAAAAAATACTGAAAATAGTGCTAAAATCAAAATAACCACAACTTTATTTCTTTCTAGCTTATTTAAAGGTTTATTAACTTCTGATTTATTTATTTTCTTTTCTGAAGGATTATTAAGTATATTAGGCTTCTTTCCTAAGTCTCCTATATCCTTGCAAGTAACTATAAATATAATTCCTGAAATTATACAAGACACCATTCCTAATAAATAGCATTGTTTAAATCCATAAGTTAAAATATTTCCAGAAGCATCTTTTGTAGCAAAGGTTGCAACATAAAGTATTCCCATTATAAATGATCCAAGTAATGCCCCTCCATTAACAAATGAATAAAGAATTGAAAATCCCATATCTTTTCTAGGATCATCCTTTTCATATAAGTCACCAACTAAACTGTTTAAGTTTCCTTTAAAAAAGCCTGTACCAATAGATACTACTACGATAAGTGCATTAATCCATGCAGGACTAGTAGCAAAATAACCTATCAGCCACCCTATACTCATAAGAATAGAGCCTATCATAATGCAATATCTAGTTCCCAACCACTTATCTGCAACAATACCTCCAAATATTGGAGCTAAGTAAGTAAATGCACCTAGATTAGCTGCCATAATAGTTGCCTGTGTTCTACTAACACCCATACCACCTTGAACAATAGAATAAGTTAAAAAAAGCACTAACATTGGTTTTATGCCATAATACGCAAACCTTTCGAACGTAAATGTCAATCCCAATCCATATAATGCTTTAGGTTGTTTTGGTTTTACCTTAGGTTCCATGATAATTTGTCCATTCATAATCTTCCCCCCTGTTTCTTAAAAAGTCTATTTGGAAACCCTTAGGCCTCCATTTATCTTAATCCCGAAGGGTGCTTTTTTATGATTCCCCCCAGAATTTGAAACAAAATATTTAAAAATTCATTCATTTATTTTTAAAAATATTGACAAAGTTGATAAGACTTGTAACCTTGCAACATGGAGTCTATTTTCAAAATATTGTGATGTATTTCTTATATTAGACAGCTGGTGTAGCCATTTTGATTATCAAAATTTTCTTTTATCAAGTCTTAAGGAAATCTATAAAATTGGTCCCACTATCATGGAATACTATTCATCAAGTATTGAATTTAGCTAAAAATCTTCTAAAAAGCTCAACAACTATATTTATATAATTTATGAAATTTTTTACAAAATCTACACTTAATATAATATATTTAATTTACTATAAAATTCAATACTTTTTTGTTATTTCTTTTAAATTTTCTTTTTACCTTTTAATTGTTTTTTTTACACGTTGTTTCATCATTATATATAATGTTATTTAAATATATATATCTTTATAGAATTCTTATAAATTATATGCAAATAATAAAAATAATAAGGAATACTAAAAAGCTTGAATAAAACTTTTTTTCATTCATCACAAATGTTAAATAATTTTGCTAAAAAATTAAAATTGCAGCTGCTCTTATAACAAGAATCAGCTGCAATTTTATTAATATGCTTATATAAATCATTTAATTTACTAAGCAAAAATTATTGCAATATAAACTTTTTAAAATTAGATACTTATAGACCTCAATTACTTTAATTTTTCTTCCACTGGTTTTTTCAAAATTCCAAGTAATACTGCTGTTATTGCTGATCCAATTAATATTGCTAAAGCATATAATAAAGGACTTCCTTTGACTATAGCAATTACGAATATTCCACCATGTGGAGCTGGCAATCCTATATTGAACATCATACTAAGAGCACCAGCAACTGCTGAACCTACAATCGCTGCAGGTAATACTCTACCTGGATCTGCTGCTGCAAAAGGTATTGCACCTTCTGTTATAAAACTTAATCCCATCACATAACAAGTTTTACCTGCATCTCTTTCTTGTTCTGTAAATTTATTTCTAAATATAGTAGTTGCAATAGCAATTCCAAGTGGTGGAACCATACCACCTGCCATAATAGCAGCGTGTGGATAAAAATTATTTGCACTTATCATTGCTAATCCAAATGTATATGCTGCTTTATTTATTGGGCCACCCATATCAACAGCCATCATTCCACCTAAAACTAATCCAAGAATAACTTTATTAGTTGTACCCATAGAACCTAACCATGCTGTAAGTCCTGTATTAATTGCCTTAACAGGGTTTGCTATAACAAGTAACATTATTGCGCCAGTAATGAATATTCCAAATAAAGGATATAAAAGCACTGGTTTTATACCTTCTAAAGACTGTGGAAGTCCAGCAAATACTTTTTTAAGTAATACTACTACATAACCTCCAAGGAAACCTGCAATTAATCCCCCTAGGAATCCAGCACCAGAAGTATTAGCAAGTAAACCACCAACCATTGCTGGAGCAAATCCTGGTCTGTCAGCTATACTCATACCTATGAATCCGGCAAGTACAGGTATCATTAGTGAGAATGCTCCTGCACCTCCACCAATGTCCATTAACAATTTTGCTATTGGTCGGAATGTTGGATCTTTTGGATCAAAAGCCTTAATTCCGAACATAAAGGATATAGCAATTAATATACCACCGCCTACAACAAAAGGCAGCATATTTGAAACACCATTCATAAGATGTTTGTAAAAGCCTGTTCTTTCATTTTTAGAAGAAGAACCCTCACTACTTCCACTATGATGATATACTGGAGCATCTCCATTTAATCCTCTGTTTATAAGCTCTTCTGGTTTCTTTATTCCCTGTACTACAGGAACTTGAATTACCTTCTTGCCTTCAAATCTAGCCATTTCTACTTGCTTATCTGCAGCAACTATTATGGCATCTGCTCTTTCAATTTCATCTTCTGTTAATCTATTCTTCACACCTGTAGAACCATTAGTTTCTACTTTAATGTCAACACCCATTTCTTTTGCTTTATTCTTTAAAGAATCTGCTGCCATGTAAGTATGCGCTATGCCTGTTGGACAAGCTGTTACCGCCAATATAAATCCTTCTGATTTAGTATGACTTTCTTCTTTTTTTGGTTCCTGCTCTTTTAAATATTCTTTTTCTTGATTATCAATTAAAGTTAAAATTTCATCTTCTGAACTTGCTTCCATAAGTTTTTTTCTAAAGCCTTCATTCATAAGCAAGCTTGACAATCTAGATAAAGTATCTAAATGATCATTATGTGCTCCTTCACTAGCTGCTATCATAAAGAATATGTGTGCATCACTTCCATCCAAAGATTCATAGTCTATACCTTGTTTTGATCTTCCAAAACATAATGCTGGAACTTTAACTGCCGATGTCTTCGCATGAGGGATTGCAATACCGTCACCTATTCCTGTAGAAAATTGTTCTTCTCTTGCTAATATTGCTTTTTTGTATTCTGCTTTATCATTTAACTTTCCTGCTTGATTTAATTTATTTACTAATTCATCGATTACTTCAGATTTTGTACTAGAACTTAAATCTAAAATTATAGTATCTTTTTTCAATAACTCTGTTATTTTCATATGTTTTCCTCCCTAGTATAATAATGATATAGCCACTAAGGACTATTCTTCTTTTAATAAATTTCCAAAAATCAGTAACGGAAGAAGGATTTCTTCCTTCATCAGATGTTACTTTAATAATTTAATATGGTCTGACGGTTCCTGATAGACTCCAGACTTTTCATAAAGTATAATCTTTAAGGATAGGATAAAGAATGTTCGCCTCCTTGGGAAGTCAGTTACCACTGACCTATACCTACGATTGAGTCAATTAGTCCATTCAATGAGGTTTTATGATTAGCTGGTTGGGAGCCTCAGGCTATTCCTGTATCACATGCTAGGTTGTGTACTCATTGCTTGGAAATGGATTCCTATCAGAAAGGAGCTATCGCTCATGTTAAACACTATAAAATATGATTTATTTATCTCGGTTGGAATTGATGTCGGTGCAGACTTTAGTTGGATGTCTATTGCACTTCCCAACCAAACATTTGTAGGAAAACCTTTTAAGATCCTACATTCTGATTTAAGTTCCCTTGCTGCCGCTGTTTCTAAAATAAAAGAAGCAGAAGAGCTGTATTCTTTGGAAAGTCGCATTTTCCTAGAATCCACGGGAATTTATCATTACCCACTCTTCTGCTATCTTCGTGATAATGGATTTAATGTTAGCGTTATTAATCCTATCATCACTAAGAATAGCACAAACATTAATATTAGAAAAGTGCATAATGACAGATTTGATTCAAAAAAAGCTGCATTGGTAGGCTTAAAGCCTGATTTAAAGGTTTCTCTTATGCCATCAGATCTTGCTCTTGATTTAAGAAATCTTTCAAGAGAATATTATGACCTGATGGACAATCGCTCTGCTTACGTAAATAAGCTTCAAGCTGAACTTCGAATAGTATTTCCTCAGTATTTGAAAATATTCTCGAAGATAACTACAAATACGGCAATGACTTTACTTGAGAAATATACTTCTCCAGATGCATTTTTAAATGCTTCCAAAGATGAAGTCATTAATTCCATACGCCTTACTGCTCGTTTTGGACTTATATATGCTAACAATAAGTATACTGCCATTATTCAGGCTGCAAATGATGCTAAGTCCTTCGGACATAGCGTAAGCAGTAACTTTAAGCGTATTCGCTTATATATAAGCTTTATTCGAAAGTATGACGAAGAGATTTCTTCAATACTCTCTGATATGCATAACCTTGCTGACGCAAATGAATCTACTGATTTTGTTAAGCATATTCACCTAATCGAATCATTCAAAGGTGCAGGCTTTCTTTCTGCTGTAAGTCTGATGGGAGAAATCGGAGATTTCTCTGCATTTAACTCACCCAAACAGCTTTTTGCTTACTTTGGTTTGGACCCAGCAGTAAAACAATCTGGTAAGTTTAATGGTACGAAAATCAGTATGTCAAAACGAGGTTCTCAGATTGCCAGAAGAGTTATCCACACCATAGCCCTAAACAGTATCAGTAAAAACAAAGATGGTTCTGCTAAAAATCCTGTACTTAGAGAATACTATCTTTTAAAATGCCAGAGCAAGCCTAAAATGGTGGCTCTTGGAGCCATTATGCATAAAGTTTGTAATATTGTATTTGCCATTCTTCGTGATGAAAAAAAGTTTGAAATCATCACACCAGAAGAACATCAAAAGAATTATCGTAAAGCGAAATGCGGCTTCGCTGCGTAGTGTAATTCCATAAAATTTATTCACATTTTTTGTTAACATAACAAAGACTTATTAAGGTCGCCCTTTTTTAAGATAGTAAAAATATTAATTATTTTTTAATTCTTATTGACATTTCTTAGCTGGACTCTTCTTAACTTAAAGGTTTTCATCGTTCACTTTTAAAATAATTTACATACTTTTATTTAATTACTAGATGTGTTAAATGCCTAAATGGCATTTAACAAGTTTGCTTAAGGATTAAATATCTAATCTAAAATTATAACTAGCCTCTATTCTCTATAAGCAACCATCCTCTGAATTAAAAATCATTTTATATTTTTTTTATAATTATTTCCTTTAGCAAAGCTTCTACTTCTTGCTTTTTACATAAATCCATAGAAAATGCTGTGGCGCTTCCTGATGCTGCTCCATATTTTAGAGCTTCAACTAAACTTAAGTTTTTAGAATAACTTGCTAAGAAACCTGCTATCATTGAATCTCCTGCACCTACTGAATTTTTTACAGTACCTTTAGGTGCTGATGCTTGATATACACCTTCATCACATAAAAGTAATGCTCCCTTTGATGCCATAGATATAATTATGTTTTCTGCTCCCATATCTCTAAGCTTTTGCGCATACTTTATAATTTCTTCTCTAGTTTTAATTTCTACTCCAAATATTTCACCTAATTCATGATTATTTGGTTTTATTAAAAAAGGTTTATATTTTAATGTTGAAGTTAAAGCTTCTCCAGTAGTATCCACTACTACTTTAACTTTTTTACTTAAACACTTTTCTTGAATTAATGAATATACATTAGCTGGCAGTGACTTTTGCACATTACCTGCAAGCACTAAATAATCATCAGAATTTAAAGCTTCTATTTTTTCAAACAGCTTATTTAAGTCTTCTTGTTTTATAATAGGTCCAGCTCCGTTTATCTCTGTTTCTTCTTTAGATTTAAGTTTTACATTTATTCTTGTGTCTCCCGCAACCTCTATAAAATCAGTATAAACGCCTTCATTTTGTAACGAATTTTTTATAAAGTCTCCTGTGAAGCCTCCTATAAAGCCTAAAGCTTTATTTTTTATACCAAAATTATTTAAAACTCTCGATACATTTATACCTTTTCCGCCAGGATATTTATTTTCACTAATCACTCTGTTTACTGCTGCTGGTTTAAAATCATCTACTTTAATGACATAGTCTATAGATGGATTAAAAGTTACCGTACATATCATTTGTTATCCACCACCTTTATAATTGTTTTTTTACTATAACCTTCATAATCTTCCATTTTAGAATTAGTAATGATCATAGCTTCATCTAAGTCTCCTACCTTTACAAAGCTGACTTCTCCAAATTTGCTTTCATCAGCCAAAACAAAGGTTTGTCTTGAATGCTTCATTGCATTTTCCTTTAATATTGCTTCTTCTGAATCAGGCGTAGTATATCCACATTCTGTATGAATGCCATTAATGCCTAAAAAACATTTATCAAATCTAAATTTTTGAAGATTTTTTAAAGCATCTGAACCTACAACTGCTTTTGTGGTAATTTTAATTTTCCCACCTAATATATAAGAATTTATATTTTGTTCTACAAGATTATTTATGTGTTTTAGTCCGTTAGTAACTACAATTATGTTTCTTTTATCTATATATTGAATCATTTCAAAAGTTGATGTACCTGCATCTAGATAAATACTGTCCCCTTCTTCTACAAGGGATGCAGCAAATTTAGCTATACTTCTTTTTTCATTTATACTTTGAACTTCTTTTTCCTTATAACTAAGTTCAACTAATCTTCCTTTTGGTAATGTTGCTCCTCCATGTATTCTTTTAAGTGCATTAATTTTTTCAAGCAATGTGAGATCTCTTCTTATAGTAGATTCTGAAGTATTAGTTATTTCTACAAGTTCATTGATTTTTGCTATTCCTTTTCTTTCTAGAAATTCTAATATCAAATTATGTCGCTCTTCTGTAAGCACTTATTACCACCTTCTTTATTATCTATGTAGACATTATAATATAAAAATTTTCGAAAAACAATCATTTTTATTCAAAAATAATCACTTATTTTTAAGTTTCAGTCATAATCAATCATTAACGGTAATTTCACATAGATAAGAGCTTTTTTTAGTTTAACTCATAAACTGATATTATAATCAGAATTTTTCAACTCATATTAATCAAACTTATAAAAATTCATATTAAAGGAGATGATTTTATGAATGCTGCAAACTTGAATCTTATGCCAATTTCACGTTGAGGTTATCAATGTAATTCACCTGTAGGTGATATGATTGGAAATTTTATTTCACCTCCCCCAAGCAGTACACCTCCAAATTTCATTCCTGTGAAATCTAAAGGCATTAATAATATTGATTTAACTGGTTTAAACATTCATGGAAATATTCTAAAGCCTCTTATGTTCAAACATATATACATGTGGCTCAGGGATGGGAGTGAGTTTTGGTGTTGGATTTCATATATATCTGGCCCTCACCTTGGTGGTTTCAGATGGGATGGTTCTCATTGGGTTAGTTTTGAAATTGATTTAAGAAAAATAGATGTTTATTCAAATTAAAATGATTTCTCATATATAACATTTTTGAAAATCAAAAGACCGTATTCTCAAACACGGCCTTTTGATTTTCAATAAAAGATTTGATTATATTATATTTTATCTTTCAAGTTATTATTTTGTATATACTTTTGTCCTGATTCATCTTTAAATGATTCAATGCAACGGCACTTTAAATAACCTTCACCTTATTAACTAATTCCCCTATTTTCTCAATGGAACACTCTACTCTATCACCATCTTTTAATACTTTTATAGGTTCAAATCCAAGTCCTACACCACTTGGAGTACCAGTACATATAATATCTCCTGCTTTTAATGTCATTCCTTTTGATAAATCACTTATAATGTACGGAATATCAAATATTAGATTTTTAGTATTTGAATTCTGCCTTAATTCTCCATTAATGCTGCATTTAATATTTAATTCTACAGGAAATGGAATATCATTTTTATGTACTATACAAGGTCCCATAGGACAAAAAGTATCCAAACTCTTACCCTTAAACCATTGTTTATGCTTACCCTGCAAATCTCTAGCAGACACATCATTAACTATAGTATATCCAAAAATATATTCTTCAGCGTCTTCTTTTTTGATATTAATCCCGTCTTTTCCTATTATAATTGCAAGTTCAACTTCATAATCAACCTGTTTTGTTACTTCGTATGAAAATTTTATTTCATCTCCATGTCCTATAGCTGGTGCTGCCACTTTTGTAAAATATATAGGTTCTTCAGGTATTCCAGTACCTGCAATTCTAGTTATTTTTATTTCCCTTGCATGCTCAACATAATTTTTTCCCAAGCACAAAACATTTCTTTTAGGATAAGGTATAGGAGCTTTTATTTTTACATCCTCTAAGGACACTAATTTAAAATCTCCTTTTTTTTCAAGAATATTTTCCACTTTATCTAGCATATCTTCGGTATATTTCTCTATTAATTCAACCATATTTTTTGGTTTTTCCCATGACATACAGTTCGCAATATCTTCTATGGAAACTATCTTATCTCCTCTTATAATTCCTATACTTTCTTTTCCTTCAAACTCATATGTTATAAATTTCATTATTATACCTCCCAAATATTTACTTGTCCTTCATAAATCGTTTATATTATTATAATATTTTAAATAATAAATTTCTATAAAGCTCATAAATTTATTGTCAGAAAATAAAAATTAAAATATTTTTATTGACAATATCTCAAATTATGTTACAATAGCTTTAAACAATTTTATAGATCGCTATGATAAAGAAGAGTAATATTAAATTTCTTTAAAGAGAGGTTGTATTTGCTGTAAACAACTAAGAATTTATTATGAATGGGACTTTGGAGTGATAATTTGTAAAGCAGGGCTTATGCCAAAAAGGGTGGAACCGCGGAAATGATTTTCGTCCCTTAAGGTATGGTCTTTTTTTATACAATTCAAAATTTAATAATGTGCTGTGATAAAGAAGAGTAGTAATTTTTTTCTTTAAAGAGAGGTTGCATTTTGCTGTGAGCAACTAAGAATTTATTACGAAGGGAACTTTGGAGCAATATTTTTTAGAAAGATGGACTTATGTCAAGAAGGGTGGAACCGCGGAAAATTTTTTTCGTCCCTTTGCTTGAGTATAAGTCTTTTTTATATATCAAAATATTAAAATAGGAGTGATGTTATTTATGAAAGGTATTATTACTGTAGTTGGAAAAGATAAGGTAGGTATTGTAGCAGGTATAAGCAGTGAACTTTTACATCTGAATATAAATATTTTAGATGTTACTCAAACTATTATGGAAGAGTTCTTTACAATGATAATGTTAGTAGATATGTCCAAAGCTAATGTGTCTTTTGACAAAACTAAAGAAGCTCTTTTATCAAAAGGGAAAGAATTAGGCGTAGACGTAAAAATTCAAAGAGAAGAAATTTTTAATTCAATGCATACACTTTAGGAGGAATAACGATGAATGTAAACAATGTATTAGAAACTATAAAGATGATAGAAGAAGAAAAATTAGATATTCGTACTATAACCATGGGAATATCACTTCTAGATTGCTGCGATTCTGATGGAGAAAAATCTAGAATTAAAATATATGATAAAGTAACTAAATGTGCTGAAAACCTAGTAAAAGTAGGTAAACAAATAGAAAATGAATTTGGCATTCCTATTGTAAATAAAAGAGTTTCCGTAACTCCTATTTCAATGATTGCAGGTTGTTCAAGCGATACAGATTATGTTAAATATGCTGAAACACTTGATAAAGCTGCTAATACTTTAGGTATAGATTTTATTGGTGGTTTTTCAGCTTTAGTACATAAAGGCTATACCAAAGGTGATAGAATATTAATTCAATCTATTCCTGAAGCCTTAAGCCGTACAAAGCTTGTATGTTCCTCTGTCAATGTTGGTTCTACTAGATGTGGAATAAACATGGATGCTGTAAGGGAAATGGGAATTATAGTTAAGAAAACCGCAGAGCTTACAAAGGATTCAGCAGGATTAGGATGCGCTAAATTAGTAGTATTTGCAAATGCTGTTGAGGACAATCCTTTTATGGCTGGTGCTTTCCATGGTGTTGGAGAAGCTGATACTATAATAAATGTTGGTGTAAGCGGACCTGGAGTTGTAAAAAGAGCTTTGGAAAAGGTAAAAGGAGAAAGCTTTGATGTAGTCGCTGAAACTATAAAGAAAACTGCTTTCAAAATCACAAGAATGGGTCAATTAGTAGCAAAAGAAGCTTCTAGCAGATTGAATGTTCCTTTTGGAATTGTAGATTTATCCTTAGCACCTACTCCTGCAATTGGTGATAGTGTAGCTCACATACTCGAAGAGCTTGGACTTGAAAGTTGTGGAACTCATGGAACTACAGCAGCACTTGCTCTATTAAACGATGCTGTTAAAAAAGGCGGAGTAATGGCATGCAGTCACGTTGGAGGCCTTAGTGGTGCTTTCATACCTGTTAGCGAAGATGCTGGTATGATAGATGCTGTTAACAACGGCTCCTTAAACATAGAAAAACTAGAAGCAATGACTTGCGTATGTTCTGTTGGACTTGATATGATTGCCATTCCTGGAGACACTTCTGCATCAACAATTTCAGCTATAATTGCAGATGAAGCAGCTATTGGTATGATAAATAATAAAACAACTGCTGTAAGAGTTATTCCTGCTCCTGGAACAAAAATAGGTGATGTAGTTGAATTTGGTGGACTTCTAGGCCATGCTCCTGTTATGGCAGTGAGCAAATTTTCTAGTGAAGCCTTTGTAGCTAGAGGTGGTAGAATTCCAGCCCCTATCCACAGCTTTAAAAACTAGAATTTTTATTAACCATATTCTAAACTTTTGCATAAAATAAATTAAGTGCTCTTTTGGTATGGTTAAAATTTACAAAGTAAGCACATTGCGAAGCAAAACTTCGCATTATGCTTACTTTATAAAGCTTAACTACATATAAATATCTTAGAGGTGGTTTTTATATTGTATAATTTATATCCATTTTATTGTCCATTCACTAATTGTATGCGTATTTCAAACAATATTACAATAGATTCACAGCAAATAAACTCTACAGAAAAATATATTAAAAAAGATTTAAAAATACCAGTATTGAAAGGTATGAAAAATAAGAATATAGAAAATCAAATTAACAATTCAATTAAAAGTGATATTATGGAGTTCAAAGATCAAATGGAGGAATCTGCTAATGAATATGGCACGCAAGCTGATAAAGGAGGTAAAAAATTTATTCCTTTTATTATTTCCACCAATTATAGTATCACTTATAATAAAAATAACATTACAAGCATTACTATTTTTTATTATGAGTTTATTAACGGAAAACATTCATATATTAAAACCTCTTACAATTTCGACTTAAATTCAGGCAAATCATTATCTCTAAAGGATTTATTCAAGCAAGGAGTTTCTTATAAACAAATCATCAATAAAGAAATAAAAAGATATTTAATTCAAAACAAAGAGCTATATCTTCCTGGTACAGTTACTAATTTTAAAGGCATCTCAGATGACCAGCCCTTTTATTTGGACAACGAAAATATTGTAATATACTTAGGTTTCAACGAAATCGCACCTAATATATCAGAAATACCTATAATTAAAATTCCTTTTAGTACTTTAAAAAATTATATAAAACCTATCTTTTTAAATTGATTGCAAATAATATACACATTTGTACTATATTTACGCTCATTTAACCTATAATATTGCACATAATACTTTTATATTTAAATTTGGTTTATACAAAAGAAGGTGAATGTATGCGTATATTAAGTACTGCTCTTGCATCAATGCTTACTATTAATAGCTTAACTGGAATTAATTTCAGCAAAAATACAACTGATTTTTATTTAAAAGATTCCAATATATATGATGAATCGATTTATGAAAATAAAAGACACTCATTATTGGATATACCAAGATTTTTTAAAAATTCTATCAGCCATTCTGAAAATGGCATTAGCACTAAAGAATATAATTGGTATTTTCAACCACGTAAAGATAAAAATCCACCACTACCTCCTAAAGAAACAGCAAGTTTTTTACCTAAATACTCCTGCCATCATTTAGGAGATACCTCAAAAAAAGTTTTATACTTAACCTTTGATGAGGGTTATGAAAATGGATATACAGGCCCTATTTTAGATGTACTAAAAAAACATAAAGTAAAAGCAGCATTTTTTGTTGTTAAACCTTATATTAATTCCAATGAAGATTTGATTAAAAGGATGGTCAACGAAGGTCACCTAGTATGTAATCACAGTTCACATCATCTTTCCATGGCTTCTATAACAAATACTGAAAAATTCAACAGTGAGTTTTCTGAGGTAGAAGAAGCTTTTGAAAAAGTTACTGGTGGCAAAAAAATGCCAAAATATTTCAGACCACCTATGGGAAAGTACAGCGAATTATCACTATACAATACAAAACAGCTTGGTTACAAAACTATATTTTGGAGCTTTGCTTATATGGATTGGGAAATCAACAAACAACCTTCCCATGAATTTGCAAAAAAACGTATAATGGATAAAACTCACAATGGTGCCATTGTACTATTACATGCAGTTTCAAAAACTAATGCCGAAATATTAGATGATGTAATTACAGAATGGAAAAATCAAGGATATGAGCTTAAAAGCTTAGATGAACTACCAAAATAAAATAATAATAAGGGAGTTGTTAAAAAATTTCTTATTAACAACTCCCTTTCCAAAATATTACGCATAAATAAAAATTTATTTTTATTTAACTTAGTTTTTAAGCACTTCTTCTAATCTATCTATAAATATTTTAGTCTGCTCTACAGTCCCTGTGCTTACTCTAATCCAGTTATTCCAGCCCCATAAAAATCCGCCTCTTATTATTACTCCTTTTTCTAAAAGCTTTTGGAATACTATCTTTGAATCCATATTTACATTAACAAATACAAAATTTGCACTTGATTTTATATATTCAAATCCATTTTTATCAAAATATTCTTCCATTAAAGCTAAAGATTTATAATTTAATTCCACTGTTTTTTCTATGTGTTCTTTATCTTCCAATGCACCTAAAGCTGCTGCTTGGGCAAGTCTATTTACACTAAAGGTTAATTTTATTTTATACATAGCTTCGCAAATTTCTTGTGATGTTAAAAGATATCCTAACCTTACAGCAGCTATTCCTGCTACCTTTGAAAATGTTCTTAAAATTATGGTATTAGGTCTTTCTTCTAATATATTTAAAGTTTCAGGATATTCTTCATTTTTTATAGCATAATCATAATAAGCTTCATCAAATACAACAACCACATCCTGTGGTAAATTTTTTATTAAATACTCCTGTTCTAATTTAGTCATTATGTTTCCAGTAGGATTATTAGGATTACATATAAATATCAATTTAGTTTTTTCATTAACACTTTCAATAATCTTCTCAACATCTTGTTTATATTCTTTATTAAGAGGGATATTAATCACAATTCCGCCTAAAAAAGATACATCGGTAGCATATTTACCAAAAGTAGGAGTAGCTATCATTACTTCATCACCGGGATTTATAAAAGTTTCTGCAATATTTTTTATAAGTTCCTCTCCACCACTGCCAACTACAATATTTTCAATTTTAACACCATGCTTCTCTGCTAATTTTTCTCTTAGTTTTATCGCAGCAGAGTCAGGATACATATTGATATTTTTAATTTCCTTCTCAATATATTCCATTGCTTTAGGTGATGGTCCCAGCGGATTTTCATTTGATGCTAACTTTTCGATTTTATCTATTTTTAATTCTCTTTTTAAATCCTCAACTGGCTTTCCTGGAACATAAGCCTTTGCTGAGTATACTTCCTTTCTAAATAACTTTTTTGACATAACTTTCCCCCCATGCTAAATCAAATCTAATCTAAATCATATTCGTGTGCTTTTTCTTCTCCCTTTATAACTCTAAGCGTACCTAAAGCAAGAGATTCTAATTCATTTTCTCCTGTCAATATTTCTACAGGTGCTATAAATTCTACTCTTTCTTTTATCCATTCTGTCATCATTTTTGAATAGGCAATTCCCCCTGTAATTACTACTGCATCAACTTTTCCCTTTACTACAGTTGCAAGTTCTCCTATTGCTTTTGCAATTTGATATGCCATAGCTTCATAGACTAATTTAGCTTCAGCATCTCCATTTTCAATTCTTTTTTCTACATCCAATGCACTATTGGTTCCTAAATAAGAAATTAATCCGCCATCTCCTCTTATTTTCTTTTTCATTGTGCGTTCATCATTTTTATAGCACATTTCTATTAAGCGCTTACAAGGTACTCTACCTGATCTTTCTGGTGAAAATGGTCCTTCCTCATCAGTAACAGCATCTATCATTTTTCCATCTTTATGGACAGTAAGAGATATTCCGCCTCCTAAATGAGCAACAACTAAATTACATTTTTCATAAGGTTTACCTAGTTTCTTTGCTGTTTTTATTGCTGCAGCTCTCATATTTAAAGCATGAATAAAACTCTCTCTTTTTATATCAGCAAGTCCTGATATTCTTGCAATATCCTCAAATTCATCTACAGCTACAGAATCGTATATGAAAGCTGGTATGTTTAAAGGTTTTGCTATTGCATATGAAATTATAGCTCCTAAATTTGAAGCATGCTCTACTACAGGTCTTTTAGCAAGTCTTTCTACCATAGAATCATTTACTCTGTAAGCCCCTGATTTAACTGGAGGCAAAATTCCTCCTCTTCCAACTACTGCAGATAAATCTTTGACATCAAAATCTACTTCTTTTAAAAATTTCATTATAGCTTCATATCTCATACCATATTGATCAGCTATGTTTTCATATTTTTTCACTTCTTCACTAGAATGTTCTATAGTGGTTTTAAATAATTCCTCTGTGTCATCATAAATAGCTATTTTAGTTGAAGTTGAACCTGGATTTATTGCTAGTATTTTGTACATTATTTTACCCTCCTGATTATAGCAATACTTGATAAATATTTTAATGAGCAAGTATCGTGCCATATATTAAATATTACTATTTTTTATTATTTTTAATATTTTTGTTTTTTAACCCAAAAATAAATGGTATTAATTATTTAAAAACTAAATCCCATTAATACCATTTATAATAAATATTTATTTAGAATCTTGTACTTCTACTTTTAAATATTTAAGCACTCTTATTCCATACTCTGTTATTACGCTGCCGCCTCTTCCCTTATACACTTTTGCCATAAGAAACTTTTCTAAATTAATTAATATTAATCTTGCTTCTTGTTCACTTATAAAAAAGCCCTTTTCTCTAGCAGTTTTGTATAAAGTTCTTCTTCCTATTCTGGTTTTATTAATATAGCTCTTTTTAAGTTCTTCCATTATGAATATATATTTATCAATTTTTTCATCAGCTAATTCTAAAAATTCTTCTGCCATTTTTTCTTCATCATGAGTTAAAATATCTTCATGTAAAACAACCTCATCATTAAATGGCAAATCCTTTACATCAATAGAATCCAATTCTAAATTAGCAAGATACTCAACATAATTTTTAAGTTCCCTTATATTACCTCTCCAATTATGGTTAATTAACATTTCTTTTGATGCTTCTGTAAAATGAAAATTACTTTTAAATTCATTTTTCATTTCATTGATTAAAAATAATATATCTTCTTTTCTATCTCTTAAAGGTGGAATTTTTAAAGGAAGCACATTCAATCTATAATATAAATCCTCCCTGAATTCACCTTTTCTAACCATTTCCTTTAAATTTCTATTAGTGGCTGCTATTATTCTTATATTTACTTTAATTAACCTATCACCACCTATTCTCATTACTTCCCTTTCTTGGATAACCCTCAAAAGCCTCATTTGAAGGTTTATTGGCATTTCTCCAATTTCGTCAAGAAACAAAGTTCCATTATGAGCGAGTTCAAAAAGTCCTGGTTTACCTCCTTTTCTTGCTCCTGTAAAAGCTCCTTCTTCATACCCAAACAATTCACTTTCTAGAAGGCTTTCAGGTAAAGCCCCACAATTTACCGCCACAAATTGATAATCCTTCCTTTGTGAACTATTATGTATAGCTTGTGCAAACATCTCTTTTCCAGTTCCAGTTTCTCCTGTAATCATAACGGAAGAATCTGATTTCGCCATCCTTTTTGCAATATTCTTACACTTTTTTATAGCTTCACTTTCCCCTATTATATCTTGAAAGTTATATTTAGCTATGTGACCTTTTCCAATAAGCTGTTGTCTCAATTTATGCTGGTTTTTTTCTATATCACTAAACTTTCTAACTATAGCAACAGCTCCATAGAGTTTTCCTGAATGAATTATAGGATGCACCGATGCTACTATATCATATCCATTTATTTTTATAAGCTTTTCTTTAACTGCTTCTAAATTTTCTAATGCTAATTTAAATGGAATATCAGGCATTATTTCCAAACCATGCTTGTTCATGACCTGATTTTTCTTATAACCTATTATATTTTCTGCCATTTCAGTATAAGTACGTATTATTCCCTTAGCATCAATTCCTATGATACCATCATCTAAAATTTGAAGTAATATATCGAGCTCACTTTCAAATCTATTGGATAATCCCATTACATTGGATAACCCAATATTTGTAGTGACAATTTCTCTGTAACTTTCTCTAATATTTTGCCTTTGTAAAATATCACTTAAATTTAGTTTTGTTCCAATATCAATTATAGTATTAAGCTCTAAAAGACTATTACCTACATTAATAACTTTTTTACAAGAATAACTATTATATGCAGATGTACCTAGTACAATAATATAGTCTTTATTCATCTGCTCATTATTCCCAGGATATCCTGGTTCTATATCCAAATTTCTTATTCCCAACTGATACAATACTGAAATCATTTGCATTGCCATTTCTTTTGTTTCATCAAGAAGTAATACAGAAGCTCCTTCCTCTATTTGCATAACTTTTTCTAGACCAGCTTTAGAAATTGTCCTAGTTGCTATAATTACATCTGTTTTCTTCTGCATATAAGGCTTAATAAATCTAAAAACATCTTGTGATTGAACCAGTACTAAATCTGCTTCTATACCATTTTTAATTTTTTCGCTATCAATACAAATTTTCTCCAAAATTATATTATCAGAAAATAAAGTCTTAATTTGTTCATAATAAGTATTTGCACTTGATTCGCTGTAACTTATTATAAGTAACCTTTTTTTATCTATTTCTCTAAACATTATTTTCACCCTTTATATACCATACATTTTGTTCTATACAATTAGTTATTTTACTATAGTTTTACTTAAATTTCTACTATTGGCTAATGTTGAAGCATATAATTGTATTACTAATATAGCTAAATTTACATAAAGTAAATACATAGCTATCTACCCTCTATCTTAAATTGAATTTAAGCAAGTTAATTATGATATATCAAGTAATTCTTAGGTTCAGATGGAGTTTACTTATGAGAATGACCTTCTACATCCGAACCTTAGAAGAACTTATCCAGACACGTAGCAGTGCTTATCCCACAGTTAAGTAGAGACCCAAAATCTATGATTTTGTGCGAATCACTTACTCCTTCGACAATAGAAGAAGGAGTTTCATATAAAGAAGATGGGAGTGTTAGCAATGGTATCGATCGGATAAATTAAGCTTTTTAGTTGCAGGAGGTATTTATGAACGATAATCAAAATGGTCAACATGTTCCAATAACAAATCCACTATCTGAATCTTCAGTTGAAGAAGACTTCAATAAAGAATCTGAAGAAGAAAATATACAATCAGAAGATTCTACAGATAAATACCTTGATAAAATTCAAGATACTTTAAAAGATATAAATTCTATTAAAGATGAATTATGTAAGCTACCCTTAAACCCCTGCGAATCTCAATATATTACTAATAGCATAAATCCATTGTTGAACATTCTATACCTGCTTTCACAAACTTCTTCAGGTTTATCTACTTCGGTAAATACTTTAACAACATCCTCTATAGTTCACCCTAAAAATTCTGATATTAAAGATACTATTCATTTAATATATAAAATTAATGATGAATGTGCTGATATATATGACGTGTTAAAAAAAAGACTAGAAATCTTACTAGACAATTGTTAGCAATATCAATTATTATACAATTTACATAATAAGCATATTGCGACGTAAGCGAAGTAACTTTCAACTGTATTCCGGCTGATATATGATAAGGGTGTCATCACATTAGCTAAATTGTTTTATCATTATTCTTAGATCAAAATTTTTAAAAGACTTAGAACTTTAGTCCTGTCTGAAGGAACCGAGTTTGACAAAGTTCTTAGGCTTTTAAAAATTTCGAGCTTTATTTTAAATTGGAAACTCCTCTTCGTTTCCTCAGAGGAGTAAGCGATTCGCACAAAATCGTAGATTTTGGCTCTCTGCTTAATACATTTAGCCGTGATGATACCCTTATCATATATCACGGAATGAAAGTTAAAATCCAAACTTCCACTACACCTTTACGTCGCATTATATTTATATTGTTAAAATTTATCACTCATTTACTAACGAACACTTTTAGTTTTAAAAGTTAAATATCTCACCGAAACTAGTGCTATATATACATAGAATATTATTTGAATTATAAAAACATATTTAATATTTATTCCACCTGCAAAACCTATTATATAAGTTAAAAATGTGGCCCCAAGATAGTTAAAAATCATTATAATAGCAGAAGCTGAATATACATTTTCTTTTCCAACATGCTGTACAAGATATCCTTGAAGTGCTGGATACATTAATGCTATAGATATGCCTATAATTGCAAGACCTGCTAAAGCTTGAATTTTATTTGTTCCAGTTAAAATGATAATCACACCCACAATAGATATTGCTGGAGAAATTGCAAGGAATTTTAATTGACCTACTTTTTCCAGAAGCTTGTCTCCTATACTTCTTCCTATAGTAAACAAAATCCAGAAACCAGAGAGAATATTAGGAACCTCTTCTTTGTTAACCCCATAACATTTTTCAAGAAATCCACCTGTCCAATTGGTTGTTGATATTTCCGCTCCTACATAAAAGAATATTGCAATGGAAAAGAACATCACCAATGGATTTTTTATTATATCAAAAGAAACTTTAGCATGATGCTTACTGCTAGATGATGATTGAATGTCCATTTTTCTTACAAGCATCATCAGAAAACACATGCATAATATATGTATAATATATGTATAATTAAATTTTATTTCATTCTTTAATATAAGCCTATCTATTGGCAAAATCAAAATTCCACCTAATCCGAAGCATGCATTGGCAAGGCTAAATTTTTGATATTTAACTGGAAGTATTGATAGAATAGTACTAGAAAATAGAGACATCATCCCTATTGCTAATCCTGATATGAAATATCCAAATAAAAGCACATAAAACGACTTCGAAATTATAATTATTAAGCTTGCAAGTATAGTAAGACAAAAGCCTGTACGCAATCCTTTCTTAAGACCTATTTTTTGCATAAGTCTAGCACCTAATATACTCATTCCAAATGATGCAAAATAAACTACCGATGGCAATATAGCAATAGTATTTGATGACACATTATAATTATTTTTTATAGTGGTTATAAAAGGTGATAATGTATTCGAAAATAATGAAGAAAAAAAATACCCTATAAAAACAATTATCATATTTCTATAATCTTTATTCATGCGTATCCTCCTGTTTTAAAATTACAACTTATTATACAACATAAGACATTCTGGAGGAAGTATCAAATCATTATATTTTATAAAAATTTGTCAGTATATTTTACTTTATATAACTAATACTATATTTTGAAAACAAATAATAATTTTATCATATGAGGAGGATAAATGTATGCCAGCTCTAACACAAAAGGAAACTATGTTATTAAATGATGAAAAATCACATGAAGAGTTATGTATAAAAAAGTACACTACATATTCTAATGAAGCACAAGACCCAGAATTAAAACAATTATTCACAACTTTAGGCCAGCACGAAAGACAACATTTAAATAGTATAAATACTATGTTAAATGGTCAAGTACCAAATGTAAATCAACAAGGGCAGCAAGGACAACAAAATCAAACCCAAAATGTTAATATGAATACAAATAAATCAAATATGGCCTTTAACCAAAAAGATTGTGATCTTTGTCAAGATGCACTTACTACAGAAAAATATGTATCTTCAACTTACAATTCAACAATTTTTGAGTTTAAAGACCCTAATGCTCGTCAAGTACTAAATCATATTCAGAAAGAAGAACAAGAACACGGACAGCAAATATTTGACTATATGTATAAAAAAGGATATTATACACCTCAATAAATATTTTCTTATCAATAACTTAATCCTTCATTAAAAGCTAGTAAAGATACCCTCCACTGATCTTTACTAGCTTTTTTAAATTTTTCATAAAGCAAATCCACAGTTTAAATTCAAATTTAAATTTAAATAAAAAAAATGCACGAATAAACTGTTTTTTTTCGTCAAACCTATTTAGAAATATAAAAATATCACGATAAACTATACATATATGTTATATATTACTAATTAAATTAGTAATATTATTAGTTTAAATAATATTTTATTTAAATAGAAATTAGTAATATGGGGTGGATTATAATATGCAGAAAACAAAATTGTTGTCAATTAACGAATTAATACCAGGAATGGTATCATCTATGGATATAAAAGTTGAAGGTACAGTATTATTAGCTAAAGGTTTCGTCATCACTCAACCCATTATAGATAAATTGAAAGAAGCCTATATTATTGACAAAGTACAGGTTCTATTAGACAAAGATTCTGATGAAACTTTTATTTTCAAAGTAAAAACAGTAAAAGAACTCCAAACTACCTTTAGCGAATTTTCATCAAATTTAGAAAATATTTTTACAGATATATCCTCTTTAAAAGTACCTAAGTTAGCTGAAATAAAAAATTTCATGGATAAAATCGAAGAAGAATTCAAATCAACAGGCGTAGTTATAAAAAACATCCTGTTCTATGGCAGCGCAGGTGACCCGATTTACAGACATACTGTAAACGTAACTGCTATTAGTTTTATATTAGGTAAATGGTTAGGTCTTGACGTACAGGATTTAGCTTTATTGACTTATGCAGCAATACTACATGATTTTGGTAAAATTCAAATTGATACGGATATATTGAACAAGGAAGGTTCTTTAACTCCTGAAGAATATGAAACTTATAAAACTCATCCTGTTATAAGTTATCATTTTATAAATCAGATTCCTTGTA
Source organism: Clostridium sp. JS66 (assembly GCF_033561535.1). Classification (NCBI taxonomy): domain Bacteria; kingdom Bacillati; phylum Bacillota; class Clostridia; order Eubacteriales; family Clostridiaceae; genus Clostridium; species Clostridium sp. JS66. The sequence goes on from NZ_CP131467.1 coordinate 4,738,419, forward strand.
TAAATCCTTCTATAAGCCGCTCAATAATAATGCATCATGAAAAAATAGACGGATCTGGCTATCCTCTTCAAGTTAAAGGAAATAAAATTCCTAAATTTGCAAAAATAATAGCCATTGCAGATTTATTTGATACAGTTAGTTCCAATAGATATTCTAAAAAAATTACGGGTCCTCTTGATGCTCTAAAAGTTATTAAGGAAGAAAGCCTTACAAAACTTGATTCCAGTTATTGTAATATGTTTTTAAACCATGTAGTAAATTTTTTCATGGGTGAAACTGTACAATTGAACGATAAACGTTTGTGTAAAATCATACAAATTCAAATGGAAGACTTGACAAACCCTCTATTACTTGATGATGGAGAATTTCTTGATTTAAAAAAAGAAAAGGATTTATATGTTGAAAAGTTGGTTGTATCATAATTAAAAATAGAGCATTATAATGCTCTATTTTTAATTTACTATTTAGAAAGTAATGATTTTAAAATTAAATTTATATACACATTTCTAGTAGGCTTTTCATTATAATCAATACCAGAAATTTTTTCAGTATAATTTCCCAGTAGTAAAGGAATTTCTAAAGCACCAAGAGCTTGAAAAACTTTCATAAGTAATACCTCGTCACTTCCTTCTACGCCGACAGCCTTTAATGTATCTAAAATTTTCTTATATCCAGCATCTTTTAAAAACTTCATATAATCAGATTCAATCTCGCAATTGCCCACTCCATGATTTACAATATTTCTAAATACATCTGGACATTCTAAAGTTGTATCTGAATAATTCTGCAAAAAATTTTTTAGTCTCTCCTCTGGCGAAACATCATTGTCTTCTAACAATTCAAAGCATTGCATAATTCTTTTAGAGAACACCTTCATAGCTTCATCAATTACATTGTCTTTACTGCCAAAATGATAATTAACTGCTGCTATATTAACTTCCGCCAAACTTGCTATCTTTTTAATAGTAACATTTTGAAATCCTTCATTACCTATTATATTTAACGTAGCATCTAATATTCTTTCTCTAGTGGACTGCTTACAACCCCATTTGCTATCCATTTATATCACTCCTATTGATAGCTCCTTTTAAACCACATTTATATTTAAAATATTCTTTAGATGTATATTGTTCTTCTGTGGAATCGAGTTCTTTTAAATTTTCAAATGCAGTGGAAAGCATAAGTTTTATTCTATTCAATTGATTTACTTCACTGGCACCAGGATCATAATCTATTGCAACTATATTTGTTCCTTTATAAACCCTCTTTAATTCTTTCATAATACCTTTACCTGTTACATGGTTAGGCAAACATGCAAATGGCTGCATACAAACAATATTTTTAACTCCACTTTGTATAAGCTCTACCATTTCTCCTGTCAAAAACCATCCTTCTCCAGTTTGATTACCTAAAGAAACAATACTTGAAGCTCCTTTTGCTATAGATTTTATAGATTCAATAGGAGTAAATCTTTTACTTTTTCTTATGGCCTTCTTATAAGTCATTCTATAAAATTCAATGACAGCTATAGCTGCTTTTCCTAATAATTCAGGAAGTTTCTTTCCTGCTAAATATTTATGTTTGTACTCTGAATCACTAGCACAATATAATAGAAAATCTGTAAGATCAGGTACTACTACTTCTACCCCTTCTTTTTCTAATACATCTATTACATTGTTATTGGCTGTTGGGTGAAATTTAACAAGAATTTCTCCTACCAATCCAACCTTTGGCTTTAATTTATTATTTATTTTTAAATTATCAAATTCTTTTACTATAGATATAATATTATGCTTAAATGTACTTTTATAAGCCATTTTCAAGGATCTTTTACATACATCCACCCATTTTTCATAAAGCCCATTAGCTGAACCTTCTTCAATTTCATAAGGTCTAACTCTATATAAAACCCTGGAAAGTAAATCTCCATAAGTAAGTGCCATCATAGATCTATTAAGTAGTCCCAAGGAAATTTTAAACCCAGGATTTTTTTCCATACCTTTAGCATTCAAAGATATTACTGGAACATTTGAAAAACCCGCATCTTTTAATGCTTTACGTAAAAAGCCAATGTAATTTGTAGCTCTGCATCCGCCTCCAGTTTGAGATATTATAACCGAAGTATTATTCAAATCATATTTACCTGATTTTAATGCCTCTATGATTTGTCCTACTACAATTATTGCTGGATAACAAGCATCATTATTTACATATTTTAAACCTTCATCTACAGCTTTTTTATCTTGAGATGGAAGTACTACTACATTATAACCAGATTGTCTAAATGCTTCCTCTAAAAATTGAAAATGCACAGGAGACATTTCTGGAATTAAAATCGTATGATTTTTTTTCATCTCTTTAGTAAATATTATTCTTTTATATTTGTTTTCAACCTTTTTAAGCTTAAAGCCACTATTTTCTCTTTCTTCTGCTGCTGCTTTAAGTGAACGAAGTCTTATTCTTATAGCCCCTAAATTATTTCCTTCATCAATTTTAAGAGATGTATATATCTTTGAGTTACCATTTAATATTTCCTGTACTTGATCTGTTGTAACTGAATCCAATCCACAACCAAAGGAATTTAACTGAACTAGTTCTAAATCCTTCTGAGTAGCAACAAAACTAGCTGCAGCATAAAGTCTAGAATGATATACCCATTGATCTACTACTCTAAGTGGTCTCTCAACATGTCCAAGATGAGCCACGGAATCCTCCGTAAGCACTGCCATATCAAGTCCATTAATTAAATCTGGTATTCCATGATTTATTTCTGGGTCTATATGGTAAGGTCTTCCTGAAAGCACTACACCCTTTATCCCTTTTTCTTTAATAAATTCTAAAGCATTTTCACCAGCTTTTCGAATATCTTCTTTAAAGCTTTCTTGTTCCTTACATGCTTTATCTACTGCATAATTAACCTCTTTTTCACTTAAATGAAATTCTTTAAGTTCCTCCAGTAACCTTTTTATCAATACCTTTTTATTATGCAAAGGCAAGAAAGGTTTTATAAATTTTATATTTTGCTCTCTTATAGCATCTACATTATTTTTAATTACTTCAGGATATGATATTACAATAGGACAATTATAATGGTTGTCTGCTTCTTTTTGCTCTTTACTTTCATAAGTAATACAAGGATAAAAAATAGTTTTTATACCTTTTTCTATAAGATTCATAATATGACCATGAACCATTTTTCCAGGGTAACATACGGATTCTGAAGGTATGGTCTCAATTCCTTTTTCATATATCCTCTTTGAAGATCTAGAGGATAATTCTACTCTAAAACCAAGTTCAGTAAATAAAGCAAACCAAAATGGATAATCCTCATACATATTAAGGACCCTTGGTATACCCAAAATTCCCCTTTTAGCTTCTTCTTCTTTTAAAGGTTTATATTGAAAAAGTCTATCATATTTGTATTTAAATAAATTTGGAAGCAAATTTTTTTTCTTTTCCTTACCTGCTCCTCTTTCACATCTATTTCCTGATACAAATTTTTCTCCATTACCAAATTTATTTATGGTAAGTAAACAATTATTTGCGCATAATCCACACCTTGCCATACCTGTTTCTACACTAAGTTCATTCAATTCGTCTATATTTAAGAGTTTAGTTATATAGCTCTCTTTATATTTTTCTTTAGCTATTAAAGCCGCTCCAAAGGCTCCCATTATTCCAGCAATATCTGGTCTAATAACTTCTCTCTCAGATAAAAGTTCAAAACTTCTTAATACTGCATCATTGTAAAAAGTTCCTCCCTGTACAACTATCTTTTCTCCTATTTCCTTAGGATTTCTTATCTTTATTACCTTAAACAAAGCATTTTTGATAACGGAGTAAGATAGACCTGCAGAAATATCTCCTACAGAAGCTCCTTCCTTTTGAGCTTGTTTAACTCTAGAATTCATAAAAACAGTACATCTAGACCCTAAATCCACAGGCTTTTGTGAAAATATAGCTTCCTTTGCAAAATCCTTTATACCCATACCAAGTGAATTTGCAAAAGTCTCTAGAAATGAACCACATCCAGAAGAACACGCTTCATTTAAAAGTATACTTTCAATAACCCCATCTTTTGTTTTTAAGCATTTCATATCCTGTCCACCAATATCCAATATAAAATCTACTCCTGGACAGAAAAAAGCTGCTGCTTTATAATGTGCTATAGTTTCAATTTCCCCTATATCAACCTTCAAGGCAGTTTTTAGGAGAGCTTCTCCATAACCTGTTACTGCAGAATTTACAATTTTAGCTTTTTTAGGCATAATGCTATAAAGTTCTTTTAATATTTTAACAGTAGATCTAAGAGGACTTCCTTCATTATTGCAATAATGAGTGTAAAGTATATTTCCCTCATTATCAATAAGTGATGCTTTTGTAGTAGTTGATCCAGCATCTATTCCTAAGAAACAGTCTCCTTGAAAATCTGATAAATCTTTTCTTTTTACTGAATGAACATCATGTCTTTTTCTAAAAGCTTCATACTCTTCATTATCCTTGAAGAGTGGTCTTAATCTATCAGATTCATCTATAGAAATATTCTTTAAATTTTCAAATCTACTCATAAGAGAGTTAAAAGATATTTTTCTTTCATCAACTGAAGCTAAAGCTGCTCCTATGGCAATATAAAGCTGTGAATTTTCAGGAAAAACTACTTGCTCATCTTTTAATTTAAGCATTTCTATAAATCTTTTTCTAAGCTCTGAAAGAAAGAATAAAGGTCCTCCTAAAAAGGCTACATTACCTCTTATTGGTCTTCCACACGCTAGTCCACTTATAGTTTGAATTACAACAGCCTGAAGTATGGACACTGCAATATCTTCCTTTAAGGCACCTTCATTTAAAAGAGGTTGAACATCAGTTTTAGCAAAAACTCCACATCTTGCTGCTATAGGATAAATTGTTTTATAGTTCTTTGCTAATTCATTTAATCCTGCAGCATCAGTTTTAAGTAAAGAAGCCATCTGATCTATAAAAGAACCTGTTCCTCCAGCACAAGTGCCATTCATTCTTTGGTCTATTCCATCTTTCAAATAAGTGATCTTGGCATCTTCTCCACCAAGTTCTATTACCACATCTGTTTGTGGATTATAAGTTTGTATAGCTTTTGTACTTGCTATAACTTCCTGAACAAAAGTTATACCCACGGAATTAGAAAGAGACATTCCTCCAGAACCTGTTATTGTTATTGTTATTTCACTATCCTTAAATTCTTTATAAACGTCAGTAAGGATTTCTTTTACCGTTTTCTTTATATCAGAAAAATGCCTCTCATATTTACCATATACAAGTTCCATGAAGTTATTTAAAACTGCAACTTTAACTGTAGTAGACCCAACATCAATACCTACATGAAACAATTTATTCATAAATATTCCTCCAAATTTTCCATATTCAACAGCATTTAAAATTCAAATGATATTTCAAATGCCATTTAAAATGTTATTTTATTCTATTTTAAATCTTAAAAAGCCTACTGTCAATACAAGGTTTTATACTCAATATAATTAAAACATTTTCTATTTTTATAATTAACTGCAAATTGAAAATATCCATTTTTAAAAGTTCACAACTTATATTATAGTACTCAAATTTTACCATCTTCTCTTATACATTATTTTAATTTATAAATTATTTATTCGCCTTAAATTTAATAATATATCTTTCCCCCTTTTAACCTTGTTTCCATTAAAGTAAAATTATTCCTAATATATGTATACTTATATTTTTTTGTTTTTTTCCAAAATATATTAAATATATTATTTGAATTTACTTTTTATCAATATAATCCACATCACTAATTAATACCATTTAATCTAAATATTTAAAATTATAAAGAAGTTCTTATTGATTATTTATTTTTGTGCTATATAATCTAAATTGTAATAATAAATAATTAAAAGGAGATTGCAAAATGGATATAAAGTTCTTAAATAAAATTTATTTAATTGACTTTTTATTTATCATACTTGGAAGTTTTATAGGCTCAATAGGTGTAAACATGTTTTTAATTCATGCTAAACTTTTAAGTGGAGGAGTTACAGGATTAGCACTTATATTTCAATATTTATTTAAAATTCAAGCAGGATATGTAATACTTTTATTAAATTTTCCTTTATTCATATTAAGCATAATTAAACTGGATAAAAAATTCACTTTATATTCTTTAGTAGGAACTTTGGCATTTTCTTTATCATTAATATTAACTCACCCTATATCAAATATTCTAAATATAAATGATAATTTGCTTTTATGCCTGTATGGTGGTGTAGTTAATGGAATTGGGTTTGGACTAGTATTTGTGCACAGAGGTTCTACAGGAGGCTTTGATATAGTATCCATGTTAATTAGAAAAAAATATTCCAACCTTAATATAGGCAAAATATCTTTTGGTATAAATTTAGTTATTGTAAGTATTAGTGCTTTTATATTTGGATTACCTAGTGCTTTATATACTTTAATAGCTATGTATATAACTTCTTTTGTCCTTGACAATGTAGTAAAAGGCTTTAATCAATCAAAAGCTGTTTTTATTATTACAAAAAAAGAAGAAATATTATCTGAACTCATAATGGTAAAGCTTCATAGAGGGGTTACTTATCTTTATGGAGAAGGTGCCTATAATAAGGATACTAAAAAGATACTTTATTGTATTGTTCCACTTTCTCAACTACCTGAATTGAAAAATTTAGTTACTTCTGTAGATGAAAAAGCCTTTATTTCTATTTCAGATACTTCCGAAATTCATGGAAAGGGATTTAAACCTAGTTTGTAAATTTTATGTACTTACATTAAAACACCACAGAATTTAGAATTCTGCGGTGTTTTGTATATTTATTCAAATCTCAATGCATCAATAGGTTTAAGCTTTGACGCTTTATATGCTGGGAATATACCAAATACAATACCTACTGCTAAAGAAAATGAAAATGCTACTATAACTATTGGTAAAGAAAAACTCATTGACATTCCTGCAGCTGTAACTCCCCAACCTAATGCTAGTCCAAATAATACACCTGCTACTCCGCCTAATGAACTTAAAACTAGAGCTTCAATAAGGAATTGAATTAATATGTCCTTTCTTGATCCACCTAAAGCTTTTCTAATTCCTATCTCCTTTGTCCTCTCTGATACTGATACCAACATAACATTCATTACTCCTATACCACCTACAACTAATGATATTGCTGCTATTCCACCTAATAAGTATGTCATGGTATTGGTTATTGAACTCATAGTATCTAATAATTGTTTCTGGCTCATAACTCTATTGTTATTATCAGTAGATTTAAAGAAATTATTAAGATATACATTTATCTCGTTAGTTAAAGCATCAACATTGTTTTGATCTGATGCCTTAATATAGAGATTTTGAACATTTCTAGTCCCTGAAAGTCCTATAGCAGTAGTTGATGGTATAATTACCATATCATCAGTATTATTTCCCATAGAACTTCCCTGTGACTTCAAAACTCCTACTACTTCATAAGTATTACCTTTTATGTCAACACTTTTTCCTACAGGATCTGTAAATCCATAAAGCTCTGAAGCAATATTTGAACCTAAAACAGCTACTTTTCCTCTATAATCCACATCTAAATCTGCAATAAATCTACCTTCACTAATAGTCATATTTCTTATATCAAGAAAATTGCTAGTAGTTCCGGTTACTGAAGTATTTTGCGAATTTTTATCCACCTTAACTGTTGTACTTGTGGAAATAATAGGTGCTACCTTATCTACTCCTTGTATAGCTTCTACATTCTTCACATCATCAAGAGTGAACTGTTTACTCCCATTGTTATTAGATGTATTTGCTGAAATAAGATTTGTACCTAAGGATTGTACTTGTGAAGTTATTTGTTTTGTAGAACCACTTCCCATTCCAACTAACACTATTACTGAAGAAATTCCTATAATTATGCCTATCATAGTAAGGGCAGATCTTAATTTATTACTTCGTATATTTTTAATGGCCAATTTTAATGTTTGAAAAAATCCCATTTAGTTTCCCTCCTATGCATACAATTTTCCATCTTCAATAGTAATAACTCTTTCTGCCTGTTTAGCAACATTGGGATCATGAGTTATTATTATTATAGTTTGTCCCATTTTATGCAGTTCTTTTATAAGTTCCATAATTTCTTTACTAGTTTTGCTATCTAATGCACCTGTTGGTTCATCTGCTAAAAGAAGTTTTGGCTTACCAACCAATGCTCTTGCTATAGCTACCCTTTGCTGTTGGCCTCCTGAAAGTTGATTAGGCCTATGGTGTTCCCTTCCCTTTAGACCTACTTTTTCAAGTTGTTCCATTGCTAAGTTTCTACATTCCTTCGCACTAATTCCTCTATATAAAAGAGGCACTTCTACATTTTCCACTGCATTTAATTTATTAAGCAAATTAAAGTTTTGGAATATGAAACCTACTTGTTTGTTTCTAATTCTAGTCAATTCAGCTTCGCTGGCTTTTTCTACATTAATATTATCAAAGATATAATTTCCTGAGTCTGAAACATCTAAGCATCCTACTATATTCATTAATGTGGATTTTCCTGATCCTGAAGGACCTATAATAGAAACAAAATCATTTTCTTTTATACTTAAATTTATATTATCTAAAGCTTTTACTTCCGTATCTCCCATGATATAAGCTTTACTTAAATCCTTAATTTCAATCATTAGTTTTCCCCTTTCCCTAAGTTCTAATTTCCTTGTGTACTACTTTTTCCACTTCCCTGGTTATTTGAGGATTTACTATTGCTTCTTGATCCTCCCCCTTGCATCATTTGAAAACCACCCATACCTTTCATCTTAGACGAATTACTATTTGAAATTTGTACTTGTGGTATTTCAATTTCCTGTCCAGCTATTAATCCATTAGTTATTTCTACCATTCTTCCATTGCTAATTCCCACTTCAACCTTTTGCAATGTAGTTGATCCATCATTTTTAGGTAGCATTACATATTTTTGACCCTTAATATCCTTTACTGCTTCTACAGGAACTGCTATTACATTATCCTTAGATTCAGTTATTATTGTAGCTTCAGTAGACATTCCAACCTTAATATTATCTATGCTATCAAATTCTATTATTACATCAAAGTTTGACACTCCATTAGAATAGGTTCCCTGCTGACTGATGTCCTTAATAGTTCCTGTAAATTTTTCATCAGAATAAGCATTAACTTTAATATCTGCCTTTTGACCAATTTTTAAACTCGGTAAATCTGTTTCATCTACTGATATAGTAGTATAAAAATTCTTGTTATCAAACACTGTTATAAGCTGCTGTGATGCATTTATACTATCACCTACAGCTACACTTATATCACTTACAACACCATCAAAAGGTGCTAATATAGCATCGCTTCCATTTTTAAATGTTATAAGCTCTTGCCCTTTAGTTACCGCCTGATTTTTACTTACTAGAACAGAGTCCACAGTATCCTTACTAACAGATTTAATAACTTGTGTTTCTGAAGACTGAACACTACCTGAACCTGAAACTGACTTTTTAATACTTTGAATTGATGCCTTTACTTTAGAAAACTGCGAAGTTTTGCTTACAGTTGCTGCTTTAGCTGTAATATTTTTATATACTCCAACTCCACTAACTCCTAGCACAGCTACTAACATTATACTAATGGTTACCTTTTTCATAATCATCTATCCTCTCTATAATAATTAATTTAATATACCTCACTACGAAATCAATTATGACATTACAACCTTAACTTTTCCTTAATTTCATTAAACAAATAAAATGTATTTCTTCTATGTAATGGATAATTTGGGTTAAAGTATTAACAATGTCAAACGAGATAATATAGAGTACATATTTTTAAAAATGGTTATATTTAGCTTAATCTATCAGCAAAATTATATTAAAAATTTCACTATAATTGGTAAATTTCTAAATTAAAAGGAGTTGACATTATGATTTCTAAACAATCATTAGATGCTTTAAAAACATTTACTGAATTTGAAGCAAACTTAATACCTGGAGGTGTAGTTTATGGTATTATAGAAGGAGATACCATGACATGGGTAAAGTATTCTGACAATCTTGACCTTAATGTATTTTATGTTGGACTTAAACTAGACCATAATAGTACTACTATGACTGCTATTCGTGAAAAAAGAGCCATGTCTCAAAATGTTCCTCGTTCTGTTTACGGTACGAGACTAACTATTTCTTCCATCCCCATCATAGATGAACAAGGTAATTCTATTGGAGCTTTTTCTATGGCAATTCCAAAATTGCATCCAGTAGTAAAAGCATTTCCAGACTTTGCACCAATGTTATCTGAAATGTTTTCTGAAGGTGTTCAGCTTAGATTAACAGATCTAAATAAAATTATACTTACTCAATCATCTCAAAAATTTGATATACCTTCTTTAAAAGAAGGCGTTTCCCTTAATGAAAATTCCATTGAAAGTAAAGCAATAAAATCAAAAAAAACTCAGGCAGAAGAAATTGATAGTCTAGAATATGGAGTTCCAGTTAGGTTATCGGCTTATCCATTATTTGATGAAGATACTAATGAAGTGGTAGCTGCTTTTAGTGTCACTACACCAAAAGAAATTGCTGTAAATTTGCGCAACATGTCCTCTAATCTCGAAAACAATCTTACTGGAATATCATCTACTATCCAAGAATTAGCAGCCTCTGCATCCCAAATACATGCTAACCAACAAAATCTTAATACTACTATTAATGAGATAACTGCTTTATCAGAAAAAATTAACGAAGTCTCACATTTTATAAAAGAAATTGCAGATGAGACTAAGATGTTAGGTCTAAATGCTTCCATAGAAGCAGCAAGAGCTGGAGAATTTGGAAGAGGCTTTGGAGTTGTTGCTAATGAAATTAGAAGACTGTCTGATCAATCAAAGAGTACAATACCTAAAATTGCAAAATTAACAGAAGATATAATAGCAAAAGTAGATGAATCAAATAAAAAAAGTGAAAGTTCTTTATCTGCTAGCCAAGAGCAAGCTGCTGCTACAGAAGAAATTACAGCAGGCATAGAAGAAATAACCTCTACATGTGAAGAATTAAATAAAATTGCACATAGTCTTTAATACTTTGTTTAATAAAAAAACTTACAAAGCTAATTGAGTGTTATCTTTTAACTTTGTAAGTTTTTTATTTTGACTTGTTTAATTATGTACACTTTTTTCACATAAGTGTTACTATTAATATATAAGCAAACTATAAATGTTAAAATAATACTAGCAATGCAATAAAACTACATTGTAGAAACATCGTTTAATTTCAAGGAGGTCAAAATGAGCTTAATTAAAGATTATAGAAGTGATGCAGCAACATTGCCAACATTAGAAATGCGACAAGCTATGGCGAATGCCGAAGTAGGTGATGATTTTAATGGCGAAGATCCAACAGTAAATCGATTGGAAAAGATGAGTGCTAAAATATTTGGAAAAGAAGATGGGATGTTTGTTATTTCAGCTACTATGGCAAATCAAATAGCTATTATGACATCTACTCATCCTGGTGATGAGGTACTGGTAGGTGAAGAATCTCACATTTATAATATGGAAACTGGAGCACTAGCTGCTCTTTCAGGAGTTCAAACTAGATCTCTTCACAGCCAAAATGGACAGTTTAATTTTAAAAATGTAGAAAAATCAATTCATAAAAGTGGATTACAATTTCCTTCAACAAAAGTACTATGTTTAGAAAATACTTACGATTTAAATCGTGGAATTCCACTCTCCCAAGAGTACATATCTGAACTCTCTTTATTGGCTCATAAAAATGATTTACTGGTGTATTTAGATGGAGCTCGAATAATTAATGCTGCAGTTGCTCTTAAAGTTGATCCTGAAATCCTATGCCAAGGAATTGATATTATGCAATTTTCTCTTTGCAAGGGATTAAGCGCTCCTGTGGGTTGTATTCTTCTTGGTACAAAAGATTTTATTAGACAAGCACGAAGAATGAGACAAAGAATTGGAGGTGGAATGGCACAAGCAGGACATATGGCAGCCGCAGGTATTGTTGCACTTAAAACCATGATTCCCCAAATAAAAATTGATCATCTAAATGCTAAACGTTTAGCCGTTGGACTTGCCAATTTAAATAACAATCTAGTTGATGTGGAAAATACTTTAACTAATATAGTACAATTAAATCTTAAAAATATTAAAAAAGATGCTTGCTACGTATCTAGTGATCTGCAAAAACATGGTATAAAAATAAAAGTAATTGATTCAACAACTTGTCGATTTGTAACTCATAGAGGTATTACAACAGAAGATATTGATGAGACAATTGATGTATTAAAAAATATATTACTGTAAAACATACACTGCTATTGCAATTATAAAAATTATAGAAAATTTCAACTAATAAATCTTGCATAAAATCCCATCCTTTGTTTATTTCATCACTTGCAATCATAAAACATTTTGATGGGATTTTTTATTCTTAAAATTTTTTCATTTAATTTATCAAACTTATTCAAGTGCTTAATAATAGTAACTTATTGCTAATTCATATGCAACTTGCATAAGAATATAATAATTATGAGATATTTTTTAATTCTTCAATACATTCATGAATTAATTCAAGTATTTTATTCATGCTTTCAATATAAAGCTTACACACAGCTTGATTTCTTTTTGCATATTTAATTCCTCTTTGCCTTGGAGAATCTGATAAATTTTCAATTAAATTGGTATCTTGCATAATTGTTTTCAATGGAACTACTGCAATAATATTAATAAGACTATTTATATAAGTTTTTCCTTCGGAAACTTTATCAATTTCTGAAAATTGTTGTACAACTTTATTTACATCTGTTTTAATATTTCCTTTATTAAATTCATATATAATTTTACATAACTCTATTCCTTCTTCATATTTTGACTTAATTAAGGTGATTTCCTCTTCTAACTTCATAATTTGATGAATAACTCTATATTTATCAAATTTTATTTTATTATTAAATGTGTTTTTTATTATTTCATTAGCATTTATATTTTCCATACATAACTGATCTAATGTTTTTCTTAGTTCTGCTATACAGGTTCCTTTTATCTTAGCGCCTCCCTCAGTACAATTTATAAATCTAACTTCTTTATTATTATATATGTAATCTTCTAACCATTGTCTAAAATTTTGAAGTGATATATCAGTTAAAACTCTATCATTATAATTTCCTTCTACATAAAACAAATCATCTCTATTACTTAAATCTGCTCCCCATTTAGCACCAGAAAAATCATCATGACTTTTATTATCTGTATACGCAAGGTCTTGTCCAATAAATATTACATTTTTACATCCCATATAAACAGCAAGTATTGTGCTTAAATGAGCTACTGATGATATACTTGGAAACTTTTCATATTCTCTTTCAGTTATTTTACTCACAAATTCATGAAAAAGCACTGTACAAAACATATTAAAGTTTTCTATATTCTTTATAGCTTTATTATTTGCATGTTCTGTACTAACAAAATACAGTCCTTTATCAAAGGAATCCTTAAGAAAATCATATACAATATCTCCATGATCAATCATACAAACTAAATGAGGTACTATCCCTTCACTAGACATATAATTAACATTCCTTGCACTAGTAATAATAACTGCTTTATCATTGTATTCTTTTAATATGTGCAAGTTTTTGCTTAAAGAAGGTCCTGAGGATACTATCACTGCTGTTTTTCCGCAAAATACATCTTTAAGCTGATTAGCACAACTTGACTTAACAATATAAGGTATATTATCAAATAAAGCTTTTAAAATATCATTTGACATAACTTGCATTGTATCCTTATTCACAATGCTATTATTAAAAGCTTTTTTTATACATTCAATAGCGGTATTAGTAAACTCATTATGAGCTTCATTATATCCCGGGCAAATTATAACATCTAAAGCACTTGTAAAAAATATACTTTTAATATTATTTTCAAGAATTTCATTTATATCGCTACTATTATAGCAAATTTCTAATTTAATCCTGTTATCATTAAGGACTTCCGATAAATCCCTTATAGCTAATGCACAATTCATCATCTGAATATCATTTTCTAATACAATGAAATCACTATTACCAATGTTATTTAAAAGTTTACTAATGCAATTTCCTAAACCAAAACCAATTACTATAATTGTCCTTTTTCCTGATTTTATATTTTCCCCAAACTCTTTTATTCTTCTATCTTCATAATCAATATAAATCCAATTTTCATTTTTTCTTACCATACCAGTATATATGCCTTGATTATTTTTCAATATTCTATAATTTCCCGTATTTATTGTTTGATCTATTAAATTTATTTTATGCTTTTCCTTTAATATAGAAATATTTGTATCATAGAAATTCATTACTTTCCTCCTGAGACTTATATTATATAAAATAGAAGAGTTGTATTTCTCAATTCAACTCTTCTATTTAAAGCTAGTCATACAGCTAAAATATTTATTAGCAAATGTTTAATTCATAATTGTAAAATTTATTTTGTAAGAAGATTTTAAATCTTTACCTTCAGCTGAACTCATCTTTTTATTTACATACAATGTATAAGTTTCACCTAGCTTGTACATTCCTGAAACCGGAATTATAGTAATACATTTTTTATTACTTAAAATGTTAATCTTCACCGGAACTATTTTTCCGCTAGAATCAAGTACAATTATATTTGATGCAACATCATATTTAACAGCAACCTCTTTAGTAAAAGCAATTGTCCATACCTTACTTGGACTTACTGGTTGTGTAGATATATTAAAAGTTTTGGCCTTTTGCAGTTCAGTATCAGTTGGTTTTAGTACTGTCGTTGGAGTTACCGTAGACAATACCGTCGTTTCTACCGGCTGTACAGGTACAACTATTATTGGAGGCTGTATTGATGCTTCCTCTGTCTTAAAATAAAACCTGTATTGATTATCCTCGTTTCCAGCATTATCTTTATTAATTATTGGATTTCCTACTGTGTCTGTTACTCCATTTACTATCACTGAATATATTTTTCCTTTTTGTAACTTGTTTTCATTTGGGATTATACTCATACTTCTTCCATTTGCTGCTACACTAACTGTGTATGAATCTTCTCCAATTGGTACAGAACTTCCATTTTCATATATCTTCACTGTTTTAGTAGTTACATTAGCTAACTTATCATCGGGATCATTTATCTCCCCTAATACAAATCCCGAATAACTGCCATCTACTTTTATATTTGTTATTAAACTTGCTGAATCTAGTCCAGAACCTGTATTATTTACTTTTGACCTTATAGTATCTAATTTCAATACTGGAGATAGACCTGTTGTAAAGCTTATATTCTGTGGATTGGTTATTGCATTTCCTGATGCATCTGTTATGTTTCCTATTGTCAATGTATAGTTGCAGTTATCTTCAAAACCTACCATATTTAATGATGATGAATTATTTATTATTATTTTATCTTTTCCGTTAGAATAATAATCCGTATTATCTTCCAGTGTTACAACTGAATGCCCTTTCTTATTAAGTCCATTTAGATCTAATAATATTTGTTTTCCTGTTACACTATCTGTTTCTGTTAACTTTATAAGATTGTTTATTAAATTTCCATTACCTGCATATATAGAACTTCCATATCCATCTTTTTTTATTACATCATTATCATTAAATTCTACTACTATACTTCCACTGTGTTTATTTATATTTACTCCTTTATCTCCATCATGCAAATCTTTTTGATTATACATTCCATAATCATCACTTGATGTATAAACTCTTTCTATACTTGGTGCCACCTCATCCCCTGTCTGAAAATAGAATCTATATTGATTGTTTACATTTCCATCATGATTTCCTATCGGATTTCCTTCTGCGTCTGTTACTCCATTTATAACTACAGAATATATTTTGTTCTTCTGTAATGCATTCGCATTCGGTTTTATTGTTATCTTCTTTCCATCCCCTGATAAACTTACATTGTATTCACTACTGCCTATCGGCGTATTACTGCTGTTTTCATATATTTTTACAGTACTTGTATTTACATTTGCCAACTTATCATTCTCATCACTATATCCTGCATCTACTACAAATCCGTTATAATTTCCATCTACCTTTATGTCTGTTATTAAACTTCCTGCGTTTATACTTGAACCTGTATTTCCTACTCCTGATTCTTCCCTGTTCAAATTTATTACTGGCGCTGGTCCTGTTGTAAAGCTTATATCCTGTGGATTCATTATCACATTTCCTGATGCATCTGTTATATCTCCTATACTCAACTTATACATTGAGTTTTGCATTAATCCTGCAATATCCATTGATGACATTGGTGTTATTACTATTTTGTCCTTTCCATTTCCATAACTATCACTGTCATCTATAAACTGTATTCCCCTATTTGTGTATCTGTCAAATCCTCCTATATTTACTGTCTTTTGTTCACCTGTTATACCATCTACCTTTGTTAACTTTATCAAATTGTTTTCAAGTATTCCATTTCCTGCATATACCGAACTTCCTAAAGCATTTTTCTTTATAACATCTGTATCATTAAATTCTATTACTATACTATTACTGCCATTCCAGCTGTTACTTACATTTTTATCTCCGTTTTTAATTTCTTCATAGTTATATATATTACTCATCCAAACACTTGCTGTACCTATTTTCCCAATACTTGGTGCTACTTCATCCCCTGTCTGGAAATAGAATCTATATTGATTGCTTACATTTCCATCATGATTTTCTATCGGATTTCCTTCTGCGTCTGTTACTCCATTTATAACTACAGAATATATTTTGTTCTTCTGTAATGCATTCGGTTTTATTGTTATCTTCTTTCCATCTTCTGATAAACCTACTATATATTTGTCACTTCCTACTGGCGTAGTACTTGCATTTTCGTATATCTTTACTGTGTTTGAGTTTGCATTTGCTAACTTATCGTTCTGATCACTATACCCTGCATCCACTACAAATCCGTTGTAATTTCCATCTACCTTTATGTCTGTTATTAAACTTCCTGCGTTTATACTTGAACCTGTATTTCCTACTCCCGATTCTTCCCTGTTGAAATTTATTACTGGCGCTGGTCCTGTTGTAAAGCTTATATCCTGTGGATTCGTTATCACATTTCCTGATGCATCTGTTATATTTCCTATACTCAATTTATAGGTTGAGTTTTTCAGCAATCCTATCATGCTCATTGATGACATTGGTGTTATTTGTTATTAAGCAATTTATTTGCTTAATAACAGGTTCAAAAAAAGTAAATTATAATAGCCTTTCTTTTTACGTCAGATTAAATAATCTGACACAAAAAGAATAAGATTATTTAATCTGACTATAATTTAAAAATATAAAAAATTTTATAGGACTGAAAAAAAGTGATAGAAATAATAAAGATGCCTTACGGCATAAGAAAATATAATAAGCTTAATAAGTATAATAGGTTTCCCATAAAATATGGATGCGAAGCATGCGGATATGAAGGAAAACTATATAGACATGGATTCTACTATAGAAATTTGATTACATTTAACAAAGCTTATAGAGTAGTTATCATTAGATATAGGTGCAAATCATGCCATAAGACGTACTCTCTTATTCCAAGTTTCATAATACCTTATAGACAATACACCTATCATGTTATATTAACTTGCCTTATTATTATGTTTAAATTTAATTACTCATTTAGCAAAATTATTAAGTTTGTTAACTCTATAAATTGTATGTTATCCATAAACAAAACTCATTTATCATTTTGGAAAAGCAGACTAATAACTTCTTTAACGGCTATTCGCCTATTTTTTGCACAACTTAAAATATTTTGCCCTGATACCAAAAATGTTTTTCCATCCAATTTACTTACAATGATTACTGATTTTTCACGTTTAAGATATGATTTTAATTTAAGATTTTTCTTAGATATGCCTAAATATTTTTTCTGTAAACCTTAATTACAGAAGCTTTAGTTTTTTTGCCCTTTATCAAATTAAACACTTCTTATTTTTTTAATGCTTATTTACTTAAAACTTGTCTCAACTTTTAAATTTTATTTTGAAGTTCTTATATTTTTCCACACAACTTTTAACGGTTAAGGCTGATTATTGAGGTACATAATTAAAAATGAAAATAAACTCAAAGTTGAAGGAGGCATTTAATTATGATATCTCATGAATTAAGCCAAAAAATAGCTCTGTTTAGATACTCTCTAATTGCACCTATAATCACTAATACTTTTACTCAATCTTCTGTTAAAGAATATTTATCAGAAATTGCTGCTAAATCTTATACTATGCCTAACGGCGGAAGAAAAGAGTATTCTCCGGCTACAATTAAAGGTTGGTTAACCTTATATAGGAAACATGGTATAGACGGTTTATATCCTAAAACAAGAGATGACAAAGGTTGTTCAAGAAAAATTTCGCAAGAAACAAAGCAGTTCATTATAAACTGCAAAATTAATTCCCCCAAAAAAACTGCTAAACATATATATCATGAAGTTATTGCCAAAGGATTTGAAAATGAAAACAATATATCTCTTTCTACAATAACTAGATTCATAAAACAGGCTAATATAGCACCTCAAAAGCTGGCGCCTCAAGATAGAAGAGCCTTTGAATTTGAATATGCGAATGAATGTTGGCAGTCTGATGTATCTGTTGGACCTTATCTCACTATTCAAGGCAGAAAATATAAAACTTATATTATAGCTTTCCTTGATGATGCTAGTAGGCTTATTGTTGGATGTAAAGTATTTTTTAAAGATGATTTATTGTCTCTTATGGCTGTTTTTAAAGATGCGGTAGCATCTAAAGGTATTCCTAAAAAAGTTTTTGTTGATAACGGAAAGATATATAAAAGTGAACAGTTTCAACTTATATGTGCTTCACTTGGGTCTATTTTAAGCTTTGCTAGGCCATATTCTCCTCAATCGAAAGGTAAAATTGAAAGGTGGTTTCAAACAATGCAAAAACAATGGATGAATTCAATAAACTGGGGTGATTTTAAGTCAATAGACATTTTGAATGAATCTCTATTGACTTATGTTAATCACTATAACAAAACCTTTCATTCATCAATAAATTCTACACCCTTTGATAAATATATGAATAATATTGAAAATTTAAGGTTTGTTTCCTCTAAAAGTGAACTTGATCATTTATTTTTATATAAAGTTCAACGTACTGTTAAAAATGACTCCACAGTATCCATAGGAACTAAATTATTTGAAGTTCCATTAAAGTATGTAAGAGAAAAAATAAATATTCGTTATGATCCTACTTCACTTGATAAAGCATACATCTTCTCTGAAGATGCTAAGCTTACAGATACTATTTTCCCACTAAAAAAAATTGATAACTCAAAGGTTAGAAGATCTAATAATGATTCTGTTGATTTTTCTGCCTTTAAAGCTAACTAACCGGAGGTTGATATTATGTATAAAACTTTTTATGGGTTAACCTTTGACCCATTTGATAAAAATATTGATTTAACACACAGCTTTAAATTCCAAGACTTTAATCACGCATTAAGCAGATTAGAATTTTTAAAATCTGTTTTGGGCATTGGTGTACTTACTGGTGAACCCGGAGTAGGTAAGTCTTTCCTACTCCGTTATTTTGTAAATTCACTCAACCCCAATTTATATAAATGTATATATATTCCTATTTCGACCTTAACGGTCATGGATTTTTACAGAGCTCTTTGTGATGGTCTTGGAATAATTCCTGCCTGTAAAAAAGTTACTATGTTTAAACAAATACAGGAAGCTATATACACTTATAGTCATAGTAAAAATATAACCCCAGTCATTATATTAGATGAATGTCAGTTTTTAAGCAATTCCATCCTTGATGATTTAAGAATTATATTTAACTTTAATATGGATTCAAAGAATTATGCTATGCTAATTCTTTCAGGTCAACCTAACTTTTTACTTCAACTCAGCAGACAAATTCATGAAGCGCTGCGCCAGCGAATTTTAATGAATTATTGCTTACGAGGGCTAACGCCAGAAGAATGTAAACCCTACATAATTTCAATGCTTAAAGCCGCAGGCTGCATAGAACCTATTTTTACTGATGATGCATTTGAACTTATGTATTCAACCACAAATGGCTCTATAAGACCTTTAAATTCTCTAACGAGAATGTGTCTTATTTCTGGTGCTAATCAAAAACTTTCCTCTATTAATGCTGAAATAGTTTATAAAGCTCAAAGCGAAATTGACCTTACAATTTAATTTTAAACACTGCTTACTTGGCAGTGTTTTTTTATACCTATATTAATTGTCTAATTTTCATATTTTATACATTGTGGATATTGTGAAGAAAGGTTGATTTAATTTGACTTTTTACATATTTTTTTCTATCGTAAGATTATTTAATCTGCATTTTTACCATATTATTACTTAATTTAGGTTGAAATAATTTGACTTTGAATAGCTTAAATAATTTGACGCGTAACAGTTATTACTATTTCATCGACTACATCTCCAAATTTTTCAGTATCATCTTTAAACTGTATCACCCTATTTCCATAAACATCCGTTTGGCTTATATCCACTGCTTGCTCTCGCTGTGTTATATTATCTGTTCTTGTAAGCTTTATTAAGTCATTTGCTAATACTCCTTTTCCTGCATATACTGAACTTCCTAAGGAATTTTTCTTTATAATATCCTTATGATTAAATAATACCACTATACTATTTTGGTTTTGAAATATTCCTGATGCAACATCTTTACTTCCATCATGAATAATACTTTGACTTCCAAAAAGTACTTCTCCATGGTTACCTTTAAACATATATCCAGTATGGAATTCTGCCACACTTGGCTCTGACCCGTCTCCTGTCTGGAAATAGAATTTATACTGATTCTTTGTACTTCCATCAATGTTTCCTATCGGATTTCCTTCTATGTCCGTTACTCCATTTACTACTACTTCATACGTTTTGTTCTTTTCTAATCCGTTAGCATTTGGTTTTATTGTTATCTTCTTTCCATCTGTTGATAAGCTTACTTCATATTTGTCATTTTCTATCGGCGTACTACTTCCGTTTTCATATATCTTTACTGTATTTGCATTTACATTTGTCAGCTTATCATCCAAATCCACATATCCGTTTAGATAACTCCAAACAGATTCAACTATAAATCCACTATAACTGCCATCTATTTTTATATCTGTTATTAAACTTCCCGCATTAAGGCTTGAACCAATATTATTAACACTTGATTCCACTTTATTTAACCCCAGCATTGGTGATGGTCCAGTTACAAACCCTATACTTTGAGGGTTACTTATGATATTTCCCGATGCACTTGTTATATCTCCAATTATCAATTTATACTTAGAATTTTCTATAATACCTGGCATATTTATTGATGAATTTGCACTTATTATTATTTTATCTTTCCCCTCTGAATTTAAGTCTGTATTGTCTAAAACTCTTACTTGCTCATATCCATATCTATTTTTCCCACTTAAATCTACTTGCGTTTCATTCCCATTCAAGTTATCTACTTTAACAAGCTTTACCAAATCATTTATTAATATTCCATTTCCTGCATATACCGAACTTCCTAAAGAATTTTTCTTTATTATGTCATTATCGTTAAATTCTATAACTATATTATGATAATAACTATTTTGATCTGCAAATACACCTGTTGCTCCATCTTTCAAATCTCGTTCTTTATTTTTATACATTCCAAACTCATCATATGTCATATATACTTTTCCAACGCTTAATACTGTTCCGTCTCCTGTCTGAAAATAGAATCTATACTGATTCTTTATACTTCCATCAATGTTTCCTATCGGATTTCCTTCTATGTCCTTTACTCCATTTACTACTACTGCATATGTTTTGTTCTTTTGTAGTCCGTTAGCATTTGGTTTTATTATTATCTTCTTTCCGTCTGGTGATAATACTACTGAATATGCATCAGAACTTAATGGTGTTGAACTTCCATTTTCATAAACTTTTATTGTATCCACATTTACATTTGTTAGCATGTCTTCTTTATCACTATAACCTGTGTCTAATACAAATCCATTATAGCTTCCATCTACTTTTACATCTGTTATTAAACTTCCAGAATTTATGCTAGATCCAGAATTTTCTACATTTGATTCTTCTCTATTCAACTGCAGCACTGGTGCAGGTCCAGTTGAAAAATTTAATGTCTGAGGATTTGTTATCTTGTTTCCTGCTTCATCTGTAATATTTCCTATTAATAGCTTGTACGCTGAATTTTGTACTAGCCCTTCCATATTCATTGATGAAGTAGTATTGATTATTATCTCATCGTTTTCTCCAGACTCTGTATTATCTACTAACTTTATAATATTATTTCCATAATTATTTACTCCACTTAAATTTAACTCAGTTTCTATTTTATTTATGCCATCTAATTTTTCAAGTTTTATTAAATCATTTGGCAAATTTCCTATTCCTGCATATACCGAACTTCCTTTATTATCCTTTTTAATTATATCATTATCGTTAAATTCTATTATTATCTTTTCAACATCTTTTACATTTACACTCATTTGCCCATTATTTAAATCTTGTGCACCCTGTGAATAATCACCATAAGGTACTGTATATATTTTTTTTATACTTGGTACTACGGATCCTGCTTCATTACTAGCTGTAATTTTACTAGCTTTCACATTTGCAGAAGAACTCGTAGATACTGTAGCATCATAATATGTACTTTGCTGCTTGTCTGCATTTGTTGTGCTTACTTTTTTTTCTGTTTTAATCTTATTTTTATTTAAATCTGAAGATTGAGTTTGTAGGCTCGTGTTATACCTGGGATAATCTTTAATTCCATACTTATTTTCTACAATACTAGTACTTTTAAAAGGCTTGCTTATTTGGCCACTATTTTTCGAAATTTTACTTATTTCACTAATATTTGAATAAGCATGCACGTTAGATATTTGTGATGATATATACGAAGTTGAGAAAACAGCTAAGCTTAAAAGAGCACTAATTTTTCTACCTACTTCTGAATTTTTCTTCAAATTGAACCACCTACCTATATTTTATCTTATTTGATAATAATTTCATTATACACTAATATTTATCTTGATTCTATATAGACTAACTGGTCATTTGTGTAAAACTGTAGTATAAATTTTATTTTCATTATAAATTTCATTAAAGTTTCTCTTTTAATAAAGTTTTTGCTCAACACAAAGTAACAATTCTATTCATAAATGTTTATTTTTTCTTGAACGTACACTCCAGAAATGTTTCTCTAAGGGTACTATATATTGCAATCATATAGAATTAAAAATAATTTATTTTAATTAACAGGAAGTACTATCTCAATTATTGTTCCCTTGGGAACATTTTTCTCAGCTCTTATAGTTCCTCCATGCTTTAACACTATCCATTTAGCAATAGATAAACCTAATCCTGTGCCACCTGTTTCCCTTGCTCTACTTTTATCCCCTCTATAGAATCTTTCAAATATTAATTCTTTTTCTTCCTCTCTTATACCTGCACCATCATCTTTTACAACAATACTGCATTTATTATCCTTCCTTTTAACACTTATCTCAATATTTCCCTGTTCATACGTATACTTTAATGCATTATCCAAAAGAATTACCAAAAGTTGATGTATTCTCTTTTCATCACAATTTATAGTTAAACCTTTCATTTCCTCTATCCTCATATATTTATGTTCTATTTCCGCTATTTCAATGTATGGTTCAGATACTTTTTTTATTAGTTCTGTTATATCTACAGGTCTTTTTTCTATTTCTACTGCATTAGAATCAGAACGAGCAAGTGTTAATAAATCAGATACTAATTTAGATAATCTTCTTGTTTCAGAAAGAGCTATACCTAAATAACTTGCATTTTCTATTACTTTACTATTTGGTTTTTGAAAAACTAATTGTACTTGAGATTGTATCACGGTTAACGGTGTTCTCATTTCATGAGAAGCATCTTCAACAAACTGCCTCTGTTTTTCCCATGCAGTAACTATTGGCACCATAGTTCTCTGCGCTAAAAACCATCCTGCTGATATAGAGACTAAAAATATTATTCCTCCACCTAAAATTATAATTTTCAAAACATTATCCATAAACTCTTTCTCTGAGTTTGTATTTCTAAGTAATTGAACCATAACAGTTTTACCATTTAATTGGTCACTAAAGGCTATTGTTCTAAAATTAAATTTTTTGAACTTAACATCGTATAATTCATCTATTTTTACTGGCTTAATGTATTCTTCATTACTTTTATAAAATATAGGCATATGTGTATCCGAAAGAATATTTCCTTTATTATCCCTTACTATGGAAATCACTCTAGGATCTAACATAGATAAATTAGGATTGCTGTTTTTAAGATTCATTTCAATTATTCTTCTAGAAATAGCTAAGCTTCTATCTACTTCCGCATACAAACTTGATTTTGTATAAAAATATATAACTATATTAAACATTAAAAAAAGTATAAAAAAAACTACGGCATTTATCAATGTAAGTTTAAGTTTTAATTTTTTAAACATTTATTCTCCTCATCTATTTTAAACATATACCCTACTCCTCTTATGGTCTTTATATAATTATGGCAGCCATATTGTTCTAATATCTTTCTTAGCTTATGTATATATACTTCTACAATATTTATAGTAGTATCTGATTCAAATCCCCATATTCTATGAAATATTTGTTCTTTTGTGAGAATAGCGCCTTTATTATTAATTAAGTACTCTAAAATATCAAACAATTTAGTTTGAAGCTCTATTTTTTCCCCATTGATGAATAGTTCCCTAGACTTAATATTAAGCTCTAATATACCGCATTTTAATATATTTTGAGATACAAGTGCTCCAGATCTTCTAAGCAATGCATCTATTCTAATTTTTAATTCTTCTATATAAAAAGGCTTGACAATATAATCGTCAGCTCCCATTTTAAAGCCTTTTATTTTATCCTCCAAAGAATCCTTTGCAGTGAGAAACAATACTGGAGTATATATGCCTTCCTGTCTAATAGTCTTAAGTATCTTATCACCACTTAAATTTGGAAGCATTACATCAAGAATTATACTATCATATATATTTTGCTGTGCCATGTATAGACCCTCTTCACCATCTGAAGCACTGTCTATGGCATAGTACTTATTTAAACTGTTTCTTATAGACTGTAAAATTAATCTATCATCTTCTACTACAAGTATTCTCATAGCATATTACTCCTTCTATTTATTATAAGTACCACCTTCTAAACACTTTTCTCCTGATAGTTTTTCCTAAGAATAAAACTATATTCTTAACATATTTGTAAATAACTAAAATGCTCACTTTATGGTTGACAGTTTTACTATTTTAACTATCTTCCATAAAGCGAGCATATATAACTACAAAATATTTTAAATTATAACATTGAAACCACATAGGCTGTAAAAAGTTCAAAAAGTTCAATAAAATTTCTCGGATCTTTTCCCGAAACTTCCTTAATTCTTTCCAACCTATAATTTAATGTATTTCTATGCACATGTAAAGCTTGAGCAGTTGTTTGCATTTCTCCATTGTTATACACATAAACTATAAGAGTGTTTAAAAGATCTGCTTGATTTCCTTCCGATTTTAATATTTTAACTACTTCTTTTAAATTATAATCTTCTTTAATATTGGCAAGCATGGATATAAAGCATAAATCCTTGTATAAATAAATACTTTTATCTTTTTGAAGATGCTTTCCTATATGAAGTGCTTTAAAAGCTTGATTCATAGAAACTGAAATAATGTGCTCACTAAGTCCAACACCTACTTTTATATTTCCATACTGCTTTTTTTCTAAAGATTTTCTTAGAATATTTAAAAATGGTTTTTTCAAACTAATAAATGCCACAATAATATTCGGATTAAGCATAAAACAATATTCACCATTTTGAAGCAAAGAGTTTAAGTGATTTTTTAAACTTTTTAAAGATTCTTCCTCAGAATTTATTACTATTGCTATGTCGGGAACAGTTACATCTATTCCTAGTGAAAGCCCTCTTTCAATAAAACCTTGAGAATATTCTTCATTTAAATAAGCAAGTTCATATAAAAATTTCTCTTTTTCTTGTTCCTGTATACTTTGATTTTTCAAAACATATTCCTGACTAATTAAAAGTTCAGCAGTCACCCTCACTATCTCGCTAAAAGGCTTAACTATTTCAGGAACCCCAGTAATTCCTATAACTCCTAATAGATTTCCTTGAAAAAAAATTGGAGAGTTCACTCCTGGTCTCACTCCTTGGGAATGCTCACAATCAATTTCAACTATTTCTTTTATGTTTAAAGCTTGCTTTGCGCCTGAATGAAACTGATGGATTCTTTCAACATCTCCACTAGCTATAATTATTCCGTTCTCATCAGTAATAATAACATTATAAGGTATTACCTTCATCATCCTATCTACAATTTTTTGTGCTAATTCTTCTGATAACCGAATCATGATGTACCTCTCTTACATGTTTTTTTTAAATTAATCCCTGAAAAATCTTTGCCATTATAGGTGCAATTATAACAGTTATAAGTCCTGCAATACCTATAGAAAGACTGCTCATTGCTCCTTCAATTTCACCAAGTTCAATAGCCTTTGAAGTACCTACAGCATGAGAAGCTGTACCTAAAGCAACTCCTATAGCTACTTTATCCTTTATTTTTAATAATTTAAAAATAGTTGGTCCAATTATTGTTCCTACTATACCTGTTATTATTATCACAGCTACAGTTATAGAAGGTATACCACCTAGCTGCTTTGAAACTTCAATTCCAATAGGTGTAGTTATGGATTTAGGAATCATTGATAAATCTATTGACTTTGACAATCCAAATACATGACCTAAAATTATTACTGTAGTAATGCCTCCTAAAGTCCCCATAAAAATTCCAGAAAATATGGATACTGCATTGGCTTTAAAAAGTTTTATTTTTTTATAAAGAGGTACTGCCAATACTACAGTAGCTGGAGTCAATAAGAAGGTTATAAATTGACCTCCCTTATTATAATCATCTATACTTATATTAACATATTTTAAAACCATTATAACCAAGGCTATGCTTATTAAAAGTGGATTTAAAAGTGCCAACTTTGTTTTTTTATTTACAATACAGCCTATTTCAAAGGTTATTAAAGATATCATTATTCCAAAAAGCGGTGTAGAAATTAAATTTTTCACTTTAACCATCTCCTTTTAATCAACTGAATAGTCACACCTGTAACAGCCATAACAACAATAGTAGATATAAATATTATAAGAATTATGTACTGCCAACAATTTTTTATAGTGGCGACACTAGCAATTAATCCTACTCCTGCTGGAACGAAGAAAAAGGGTAAATGATCAAGTAAAAATTTACTAACATCTTCTATCATTTCAACTTTAATAATTCCAGAGCATAAAAAAATTAATAATAATATCATTCCAATTACATTTCCAGGTATAGTTAACTTAAATAATAACTTAATTAGTTCTCCTAAAAAGCAAATTGCAGTAATTATACTTAGCTGTCTTACAAGTTTCATAAACACATCTCCTTTCCAAGCAAAAACTATTTGTTCATTTGCAATATTAAATGTATAATACTTAACATTATAGCTTAATTGATATAAATAAACATCAGTCAACAGTTTTATTTTTATTATAAATTTATTATGCAAATGAACAAAAGCTTTACTTCAAACAAAAGATACTGGTCTTACTCATGATATATATCCGAAAATTCTATTTTAGCTTTGTCTATAAATCTAGAAAAGCTTTTAGATTTAATATTTTGATCCAATTCTTCATTTTCTTTTACAGCTACTGCTGGTAATTCAACAATAAACTCACTTCCATAACCTAAAGTACTTTTCACATATATTCTTCCCTTTTGCATTTCAACTAATGATTTTACTAAAGCTAACCCTATTCCACTACCTTCTAGTTTTTTTGATAAAGATGTATCCACCTGTGTAAACCTATCAAAAATGCTATCTAACTTATCTTCTGGAATGCCTATACCTGTATCCTTAACTGAAATCTTAACCTTATCTTGTAAATCATAAATATTTACAAATATACTTCCACCTTCTTCTGTAAATTTAATTGCATTTGAAAGCAAATTAAGCATGATTCTTTCAATTTTATCTCCATCAAAAGCCATATATTTTTCTTCAACCTCTGTATCAAAAATTAATTCTATTCCTTGTGCTTGAACATAGCTTGCAGCAGATAAAGTAATTTCTTCTATTGTACTTATTATGTTTCCTTTAGTAAGTTTTAAGGATAAATATCCGCCCTCTATTTTTGTAGTATCAATTAAATTGTTTATTAATCTTAAAAGTCTTAAAGTGTTCTGACTCATAATATTGAGGTATTTGTCTATATCATATCCTGCAGTTAACTTATTTGCATTTATAGATTGAATCAACTGTATAGTGCTCCATATAACATTTAATGGAGTTCTTAGTTCATGGGACATATTTGTAAAAAATTCTGTTTTTAACTTATCATTTTTTATTACCTGAGAAAGTATTTTTTTATTTTCTTCAAAGCCCTCATTTAACTCTTCAACCTGTTTTGTAGTACTTTTCACTTTACCTTGAAGGCTAGTTACTTCTCCTGCCAAATGTTTCAAATCTATAAGAGTTTTTACCCTAGCCAATAGTTCAGATTTTTCAAAACGCTTTCTTAAATAATCATTAGCTCCATTTTTAAAAGATAGCACTAAGCTTTCTGTACGGTTGTCCCAGGTTGCAATTAAAATTGGTAAATCAAGTAAAGAATATTTTTCTCTCAGTATGCTGCATACTTCCCATCCTATCATATCTGGCAGCATTATATCCAAAATCACCATATCTATATTTTTATCATTATAAGCTATATTCAATGCTTCTTTGCCGCTTGCAGCGGTAATAATCGTATATTTTTCCTCTGACAAAAAATTTCCCATTACTTTTATATTTACAGACTCATCGTCTACAATTAGAATTTTGCCATTACTTTTACATTGTTCTAATTTTTTATTACAATTTTCGCTACAATCATAATTTTCTAATTCACCTATAGAATCATCTTTTTCAATATTCATAGATAATTTAGGTAGATTAAAAGTGAATTTAGCCCCCTCTCCCAATGTAGATTTTACTTCTAATTCACCACCATGAAGCTGAACTAATTTTTTAGTTACATATAATCCTAATCCAGAACCATGATATTGCTTATTTATACCATCAACTTGATTATAAGGCTGAAAAATTTTATAAATATCACTTTCATCTATTCCTACACCTGTATCCTCAATGGTAATAAAAACATAGTCACCTTTTTCAGCAGCAGAAATTTCTATTTGTCCTTCATTTGTAAACTTTACTGCATTTCCTATTAGATTGTATAAAATTTGTTGAATTCTATTTTCATCTCCATAAACATAAGGAATACTTTCTTCAACTTTATTCAATATTTCAATTGATTTATTGCTCATAAATGATTTAAAGGATTTTGTCACCATATTTATAAGCTGCCCTATATCTACAGGCTTCATTATTAAGTTTATATCATTACTTTTTATTTTTGAAAAATCTAATATATCATTTACCAGATTGGATAATCTCTTAGCGCTATTTTTAATTAAAATTAATGTTTCTTTTTCATCATTACTCAATTGCTTTGAATTACAATCTATAAGACTTTTTGAAAGTCCAACAATTCCATCTAATGGTGCCTTCAATTCATGAGATGTAGTTGCAAAAAAATCATCCTTCATTTTGTCAACTGACTTAAGCCTCTCCGTCATTTCTTCTATCTTTGAAAAAGCCATTGAAAATTTATCAGATGCCACATATGATTGAGCAAAAATAAAAATAAGAATTCCTATCGGAGCGTAAGACCCTGTATCAATTACCGAATATTCATATAAAATATCATTTATTCTTGTTCCTAAAAAAATAATCATAGCAATAATAACAATTGCATTATTAGATTTTTTTATAATATGCATATAAAGCATTTTACTTACAATATATAAAATTATAAAATCTGATATTATTTCAACAGGTAATATCAAGTTAATATAATATATTGGAGGTAATATTAATATAAGAAAAAAATAAGTTATACCTAAAATCTTTGAAAATTTGACTACTTTTTCACTTATAAGCTCAGTATAAAAATTACTCATAAACAATATAAGTACTGGTATATATATAAAGAAAGTCCATAAGAGTAATTTTACATTGATAATATAGTTCATGTTAGGAAATACCCAGTAAATTAGTCTTTCTCCTACCAATAAAGTTCTTAAACAAATTAATACACATACCACAGCAAAATATAAAGGAGCTTTGTCTTTTTTTCTTCTTATAAATAAAATAAAGTTATATATAGCAGCTGCCAAAGTAATTCCAAATAAAAATAAATCAAACCCTACTTTTTTAGCTCTCTCTTCACTAATTTGAGATTCACTTCCAAGTAATATACTATCAATTTCTGGCACACCATATTGAAAATTACTACTTTGAAGTACTATTTCAAACTCATTTGTATTGTTGTAAAATGAACCTAGTCTTGTGGCAAGTTTTCCATCAGTTTCATTTTTAGTCTTTCCTACTTCTCCACACTGTACAACTATTTTATCATTTACCCAAAGCTTATGAGCTGCTTGAATAAATTGAGTTTTAATAGCATATAAATCCTCTGAATCATTAGCAATTACTTTTAATCTATAGGTTGCATATCCTTGAGAATTTAGTTTTTCATTTCCAAATTTATAATTTTTAAAGCTTCCTGGAATATTAATTAGTCCTGTTTTCTTGACCTTCTGTTCAACTTTAAAATCCTCAGGTGTCAACAACTGTTTGTAATAAAATTCCCACTGTCCATCCAGTTTAACTATTCCTTGCTTTTTAAAATTCCAATCCCTTAAATCTAATACACCAGATTTAGCTACAGGCCTTTTATTTAATTCTTCTCTATCTTTGTTGATAAAAACCCCTAAAAGAGCTAAACTTACAATCAATAACATAATCAAAAAAGTTACCCTATGAATAACTAATTTAAAATTTTTCATAAAATTCTCCCTTTGTAATAAACTTAATTTACATTAAAGATACAAATAAGTTTAATGCTATATAAATATATTAACAAAATTTTAGTTATTTTTCCACATTTCGCTGGCATTTTAACTCGAATTTTGAAATTTACTTATTCATTGGTAAAAAATTTGAAAATATAAATAGAATATTGTTAATAATAAAAGAAGAGGCTCTCACCTCTCCTAACTTATCAAGTGCTATCTAACTTAAAAATAGTTTTTCATTTATAATTCTATCCAATTTTAAACTCTGTAAAACTTACAAAGATTATTTTCCACTTAGCAATTTATCTAAATACACTGATTTCATTTGTTTACTTGCCATAGCTTTCTTTACAGGTGGAAGTTTTAAAATAGCTGATAAAACTGCTGCCATAGCCCTATGGCTTAAAAGAGCTTTATTATCAAAAATAAGCTCCTGAAGTTTACCTTTTTCAATAGCTTGAAGTACAATTCTATGAGTTGTATTAGCTGGAGTTATTATCTGTTTTTCCCTATGTTTAAGATATATACCTTTTTTATGACAATTTCTAGCACAAATACCACATCCAAGGCACACGTTTTCATCTGTTCTAGCTTTTTTTGTTACAGGATCAATTTTTATAGCATCTATAGGACATGCATTTGCACATTTACCACATCCAATACAACTTTCCTCTATAAATTCTGGAAGAAATGCAGTAGTCTGAATAGGAGTCAAATATCCAAATTTCTTAATTGCCAACATACCTTCGCAGCAACAGCCACAACAATTACAAAGAAATACTGATCCATTTCTAACATTTTCACCACATTGAACTAGATTATATTCATATGCCATATTTAATATTTCCAAAGCCTCAACTGAATCTATAGCCCTACCATATCCATTTTTACTTAAAGTGTATGCACTATTCCCAAATGTTAAGCAAGTTTCCATAGGTGCATAACACTGTTTTCCTAAATGTTTCATCTTATGCCTGCAAAAACACATACTTACAGTAATAAATCTAGCCTCTTTAATCACATTGCTAGCTCTATCATAATCCATTATCTCTAGTTCATTTTCTCTTGAAAGAACTCCTTCCTGCACAAAAACCTTTCCGAATCTTGTTTCTGTCCCTAAAAATAGATCCTTGATAAAGTCTTCTTCTACATTTAAATACTGAAAGTACAACTCTGATAATGTTTTTTGATCGATATCATCTCTAGTTCTCATAAGGGAGAATTCAAAAAATCCAATCATAGGTGGTGGAAGACAATATTCCTTTTTTTCATCATAGTCAATATCCATAAGAATAGCCTTTGAAGCAAGCTTCTGAAGGATATTCTCAGTGCTAGCTTCACTTATCTTCCAAATTTCGCTTGCAGTTTTAATAGTAAAAGGCTTTATAGGCAGCATTGCCACCAGTTCTGCCTCCTTTTCTGTAAAAAGCATACTCAGTATTTTATATAATGTTTTTGAAGGCGGCGCACCTTGTGGAAATCTATTAATTCTTTCTTCCAATCTCTTATAAGCTTCTTTATTTGAAATGTGAGACATATCTTCACAACCTTTTTTAACTTATATTCTACTATACAAATAAGTTATTTTGAATTTATTATTTCCAAAAGCTCCTTTTTATTTCTAGGCACACTTTCTTCAAATTTTATTTTTCCACTGCTTACTAAATTTTGAAAAATTTCAAGAATTAAAGGCTTTTGAAGATAACACTCACTTATAAGCTTATCATCTGAAAATATTTCATAAGGAGTACCTTCTTTAACTACTTCCCCATCTCTCATAACAAAAATATAATCTGACCAAGAATAAGCTAGCTCTACATCATGTGTTGATAGTATTACTGTAATTCCTTTTTCATTGATACTATCAAATATATCAACAATTTGGCTAGAATGTTTTGGATCAAGACTGGAAGTAGGCTCATCAAATACTATTACTTCCGGATTCATAACAAGTATATCTGCAATTGATACCCTTTTCTTCTGACCATAGCTTAAAAAATGAACAGCTTTTTCTCTATAATCATACATACCTATACCTTGTAAAGCTCCATCAACTCTTTTCCTGACTTCAGTTTCTTCAAGCTTCAAATTCATAGCTCCAAAGGAAACTTCTTGATATACGCTAGCTGAAAAAAGTTGGTTTTCTGGATCTTGAAATACTATTCCTACATTTTTTCTCAATTGCAATAAGGATTTTGAATTATACTTTACTATATCACCTTTATATATTAGATCACCATTACTTGGCTTTAAAACTCCATTAAAATTTAAAAATAATGTGGACTTTCCCGAACCATTAACACCTATAAATGATATTTTTTTGCCTTTCTCTATTTTAATATTTACATTTTTTAAAGCTTTAGTACCATCTGGATAATTAAAGCTTAAATCTTTCGTTTCAATTATGTATTCGCTCATTAAATGATTCCCCCAAAAATATTCTTGCTCAAACTTATAGTTACTAATATTACTTCTACAATTATTATAACAAATATATTCCTGTATGAAATTTTAAAGTTATCCTCTATTAAATTTATTTCACCATCGTAACACCTAGATTCCATAGCAGTATAAATGTCTTGTGAACGTTTGTATGAACTTATAAAAAGCGAAGTAACTAATTTTCCTAAAGAATTATAACCTGTACTTATTTTTGAGTATCCAAGTCTTGAATTCTGCGATATGAAAATCATGTTAGCTGTATCAAGTAATACAAAAATAAATCTATACACAAGACCCATTAGTTCTACAAATAACTTAGGTGCCTTAAATTTTCTAAGCACTGTTAAAATCTCAAATACAGGAGTTGTTAGTGCTAAAAAATACAAGCATGAAACTGATGCAAGTGCTTTAAAAAATATTTTTGAAGCCATAAGAAAGCTTGTTTTTGTACATCCAAGTTTAATATTAAAAATGTGAAAGCTAAATAGTATTTCTTTACTATCTCCAACAGTATTTATTGCTATTGTAACAATTCCAATAACCAGGAACACTAAAGGAATTAAAATCAATTCACCATAAGATTTAGCTGGTATCTTACCTTTAAAAATAGTTATAGCTGCCATAAATAATACTACTAATATTGAATATACTATATTATTTAAAGATATACACAATATCATAGTTAAAATAGAAAACATAAATTTTTCCATAGGATTAACTTTTCTAAGTTCTGATACATATGCCAATTTATCTATAGAAATCATTATTTTTCACTTCCGTCTTTTTTAGATTTTCCCTTCATATATCCAAAATAGTAACATACAACTCCTGAACCGACAGCAGCCTGAAGTGCAAATAAAAGGCTCTCTATCTCACTACTTGGTGGCTGCCAAACTGGTGAAGCCCATTGTTTATAATTAGGTTTAATTTGTGTAATTGCCTTTTCTGCCTGATCATCTGAACCACCAAATTCAGCATGCTTTAAGAACAACATAGGGACTACAGTAATGGCTACTACAAGGAAAGCTAATATTAAATTTTTTTTCAATAAATTATTGTTTTTAGTTTGTACATGCATACCATTAAGCCTCCTTTGGTATAACATTTAATTCTATAAGTTCTTGCTTGTTATAATTACTTAAAAGATTAAAAACTATAACTGTTAATATTCCTTCACTTATTGCTAATGGAATTTGCGTTACAGCAAATATACCCATAAACTTTATTACAGATGTTGCAATTCCACCTGTAGCATCTGGAAATGCTAATGCTAACTCAAAAGATGCAGTAACGTATGTCATTAAATCTCCCAGCATTGCTGCAGAAAATACTGATATAGATTGTGATACTTTTAATTTTTTTAGTAATTTATATGTAAAATATGACACTAAAGGTCCTACAACTGCCATAGAAAATGTATTAGCACCTAAAGTTGTTAATCCTCCATGTGCAAGAAGTAATGCTTGAAAAATAAGAACTATAACACCTAAAACGCTCATAACCGTAGGTCCAAAAAGTATAGCTCCAAGTCCCACTCCTGTTGGATGTGAACAACTTCCTGTTACTGATGGTATTTTTAAAGCAGAAAGAACAAAAGCAAAAGCCCCAGCCATAGCTATTAACATTTTTGTTTTAGGATTTAACCTTATTTTTTCCTTTATAGAAAATAATCCAACCACAATAAAAGGTATACATACAATTCCCCATGTAATGCACCATTTTGGTGGAAGAAATCCTTCCATAATGTGCATTGCAAACACATTTTTAGGAATACATAATATTGCAATAAAAATTCCTAAAGAAATTTGATATTTTTTTGACATAACTACACCCCTTTTATTACATAAATAATCGTAGCCTATAAAACGATAATGGTGCTCGTACTACTAAAAATTCTACTAATTGCCAAAACTATTCCAATAAAAATAAAAAGGAACTTCTTCTGGAAGTTCCTAATAATCAAATTTAAAAGCACACATACTGTTTATCCTAAACATAACTAATTTCCTTGTACGTTTTTAATTAGGTTATGTTAATTTAGATAAAATAACAGTTTTTATGCATCTTCTTTCCCTCCGAAAGATTGCAGTAAACAGTACTAGGCAGGTCTCCTGACTCACGGGTCTTCCTCCTTCTTCCTTCCCAGATAAATCCATAGGATCCAGTGGATATAGAATTTGTCGCCGTATACAGTAGCGGGGGCTGTAATGGATTTTCACCACTTTCCCTTTTAATTAACGTTATAAACCTAACACTTCACTATTTAATTTTACAATTAAAATTGTACATTATTTTTCAAATTATGTCAACATAATATTCTGAAATTACTATTTTTTAAAACAATTGCTTCAACACAAATAACAATTGTAATTCTACATGTATTTAGCTTAATTTTTTTTCATATATTCTAAAACATCAAAAAAATTATCAAAGTTATGATAAGGTAATTCTTTATTTTCATAGTGTTGTTTTAAAAAAGATTTAGCAAAAACTACATCTGCATCTTTAGACGCACATATATCCGAATGACCATCTCCAATATAATAAACCTTATATCCTCTGTTTTTTAAATCATCTACTATTCTTTTTTTACAATTTCCACAAAATCCACATTCTCCAGATGAATTTAAAAAAGATAATTTCCAACCATTATCATATTTTGCGCTGTTACATACAACTTTCAGACCTTGAAAACCATATGTTTTCAATATTTCATTTATGTAAATATCATATCCATCAGAAGCTACTATCATTTCATAGGAATTTTTCTTTACTTCCTCAACAAACTCTCTAAATCCTCTATTTATGGGAAATTCTCTAACAAAATTTTTTATGTATTCTTCATCATGTTTAATTAAATCCCACTGCATCTTACCACATTGAGCGGTTCCTATTTTTTTGCTTACCCACAAGTCTCCTATTTCTTTCCACCCTTCATCTGCCAGCTGCTTTATTATAGAAAATCCTACATCCTGTACTGTTATAGTTCCATCAAAATCAACTACAAAAGCTTTTTTCAATTAAATTCCTCCTCGTCTTACTACCATTTTAACTCAAATTAACATGAGAACCATTCTAATTAACTTAATTAAATCTATTAGAAATTTATTTAATCCTTATTATAATATAGTAAATATAAAAAGAAATAACAAGTCAATATACACATTAAGTTGTATAGTGACAAGTTATCTCTTTATTACATATCTTATATCTTTTTAGGCACTCTACCTGAAAGAGCATTATAAGAGTACATGAGTATTGATATTGCATAGGAACTTACAACAGTCAAAACTAATGTTTCTACCATCCTTGGAATCCACAAGATCATAAATCCTTTAGTTGCAACGGCTGGTGTGAAAATTAGTATAAAATAGGTATTTATGGTAGACACTATAATTCCTGCTATTCCCGTAGCGATAACTATTTTAAAGAAGTTATCATAAACATAACCATAATTAATATCATTACGCCTATTTATTATATTGTTTATTATAAGAAGAACAAATGCTACTGCTCCAATTAATACAAATCCAACTCCAAGATATTGTGCTTTTTTGCCAAAATGCATAAACATTTTTCCTAAATAAGAATTTTGCATATTCATAATCACTAAAGTATTAAATACTCCTAATAATGTTAATACTGAAAAGAAAGCAATATAATATTTCTTTAAGCTTTCTATTGGAATTTTTCTTATTTTTTTCCAAACCACCGCTGGCAAATAACCTGCTAAAATATTGGTTAAAGTAAGCACTGGTATATATGCCCCCATAGGCATTAAAATATAACCAATTATATCTACTATACCACCTGCTGCTGCACCATATAATGGACCGAAAAGTAAACCTGGAAGTACATAAAAAATTGCAGCAAAACTTATTCTCATAGTAAGAGCACCACCAGCAGTAATCATTATAGAAAAGAACCTTAAAACTATAGATATACTGATACACAAAGCCGTCATTACAAGAAATTTTGTATTCATTTTACTTTTCATTTTATTATCTCCTATACAAATATTAATAAAATGTATACGTTTTATTTTCTAAAATACAACACCTCTTTTCTCTTTAATGTACGTCACATTAAAGAGAAAAGAGGTATAAAAAATACAAAATCCCTTTAATGTAACAGTGGAAGCAATATTGCATCATAAGCCCAGCTGCTTTTCGTTTAGAGACAACCTCCCATTCTCTAACACTTAATGCACAATATTTACTCTGCTACTTTAATTATAATTATACAAAATTTGGATAAAAATGTCCATAGTTTTTGTAATATTTTTCATTCTATACTTCCAATATATACATATGGTGTAATTTCTGTGAGAATTATGTTTGCTTCATAACTTCAAAAATAAACTTAATTCATACTATTATTCAAAATACTTCATACTGTTCTTTTTAAGTTCTTCAGTACTATATAAAATTTTATAGTCATAAATTTTTATACTGTCAGAAATTTTTTTTATAATATCCTCACACTGTTTTTTATTTTGCC
Organism: Clostridium sp. JS66; assembly: GCF_033561535.1. Taxonomy (NCBI): domain Bacteria; kingdom Bacillati; phylum Bacillota; class Clostridia; order Eubacteriales; family Clostridiaceae; genus Clostridium; species Clostridium sp. JS66. The sequence goes on from NZ_CP131467.1 coordinate 4,776,447, forward strand.
CATGAACCATAGTAAAAATATTATATGACCATTTGCTACTAGTAGGCCTTTCATAACAATGAGTTACTTCTTTAAATGAAGCCATAGTTTCTCCAACCTTCTGAACATTATCTTCTGGAACCATCCAAACTACCATTGCGTTAGCCTTAAAGCCTGCTTCCCTATGATACAAAATTCCACCTATTCTGCGAAGTATGCCTTTACTTTGAAAATCCTCTATTTTATTTAACAATTCTTTTTCCGTAACGCCTATTTCTCCAGCCATTGACTTATAAGGCCTAGGTGTTAACGGAATATCTTCTTGAAGTTTTCTGATTATAGATTTATCTAGATCACTTAGCATTATTCCTACCTCCACCTTTAGTTATAAAACATTTACCAACTAGTACCTGCTTCCTTTACTTCTTCTATAAGTGAATTACATTTATCTACATCGCTTTGATTTTCAAACATTATCTTATTGTTAATTAACTTGTAACTTCCTTGTTTAGATTCCATAAATTCAAGATATTTATCCATCTTTTCTCTTAGCACTTTCTTTTTACTAAGATCTTTAGTGGCATTATCGTACTTTTCTTTTCTCCAAAAATTAAATTCATTTATTAGGTTCTTTTCAAATATAGTATCTTGACCTTTATACCCAGACATTTTTTTATCAGAATTTGCTTTGTTGTTATTTAAATCAGCTTCATATTTAGCAAACAGCTTATTTAATTCACTTAAACTAGTTCTAAATTCTTTAATTTTATCTTCACTTCTTAAAACATCATTGGAAGTTATCTGATTTTTTGAAGTTTTTTGTTTAAATTCACTTTTAAAATTTTTATTAATAGAGTAAGTTTTATCAGCATCGTCCTTTATAATTGCAATTAAAGAATTTAACTTTCCATAATCACTCTTTTCTTTACTTTTAAATATTGCATTATCATCATCCCTAGTATTTTCACATACTGCCATAACATACTTTTCAGCTGCTAATTCCTTCGAATTTTCCTTTACAGCATTTGTAAAATTACACAATGAAATAAAGAAAAGTACAGAAGAAAAGAAAATCAATGAAGACTTTTTCTTCTTTTTAAAAGATATTTTTTTTCTTATCAAATATACTATTAGGGTTAGTAAATAAACTGCAGCAACATTAATAAGAAACATCTTAATATTTTCATTATATCCTTCTTTACGTTGTGTAACTGTTGGATACAGCATTAAAGTTCCCATTAAAATCAAAGCACTTGATAAAATTTTAGAAATAATCTTTTTTGCCTTTTCTCTTTTTATATTTGTGTTTTTTTGTTCATTAGTATTTTGTTCCAAACCTTTTCCCCCTTAATTTTTCATTAATAAAAAAATCAGTAATTAACTTATATTTTCTGATTTTTAAAATTAACTTGTTAAATTTATCCTAACTGTAAAGTATCGTCTTTTCTATTAAAAAATGAATAGAATTTATAATCAGTTAACAGATAAGAGGGTAAAATTAAAAATTGTAATTGTAAATATGCCATTATGAATTTATGAATATATTCACTAAGTTTTTTAAATTCTTCCATATCTAATTATTATATACATTTAAAAATAATTTTTTTAATTCCTTAGCCAATATGCTATCTTTATTTCCTGATAGAATATTTATCATAGGAAAAATATCTTCATTCAAATTTTCTTTTTGTCCATTTCCATTTAAATAGTAATCACAAATCGTAGAAATAAGTCTATCCTCACAACTAATCACTCCTAAATAAAAATTGTTACGATAAAATATAGAGTCATTTTTGGAAATTCTTTGATAAGCTCTAACAGCGACATCAAAGGCTACCAGAAATTCATTATAAGTACACTTACTATATAATTTATCTAATAGTTTTTCACATTTACTATATTCTCGTTTATCTAACATAGAATTTACCTCCTAAAACTTAATATTTGATTTGATTTTAATTATAGTACCTTTTATGTAATTTTTAAAAATACCTTAGCTCTCAAATGGATTATATTCTCTATTAAACCTAATTTAATCTTTATTTTATAGACTTTTTCTAGTTTTTATGCTAAACCACTTAAATATAAATTTTTCTTAATGAAATAGTTACTAAATAATTATTTCAATAATACCCTCATTTGGATTAATCATCTAATTCTTAATTCTAACTACTACAAAACTTTGCTACAAAAAAAATTGGGAAAGTATCACAATCTTTTTATTTAAATTGTGATACTTTCCCAATTAATCATAAATTACTTTTCAATTCAAATGGAATTTAATTATTTCATTATTGACTAAACAAAATGTAAAATGCTTTGCATGAATATTAAAAAGAAACAAGTTCCAGCTTTAAGTAAAGTAATAACAAAAATATCTTTATAAGATTGTTTATGAGTTAAACCTGCAATACCTAAAAGTGTAATAACTGCTCCATTATGAGGTAATGTATCCATACCACCAGAAGCCATGGCAGCTACACGATGTAGTAGTTCAGGACTTATTCCAGAAGTCTTAGCCCACTCTAAATAATGTTTACCAAACATATCTAATACAATACTCATACCACCTGATGCAGAACCAGTTGTTCCTGCTAAAACATTTACACTAACTGCTTCAGATAAAAGCGGGCTACCATGAGGATTAATATTTATTAAAGCATGTGCTATAGATTTAAATCCTGGAAGTGTTTTTATAACGTTTCCAAAACCAACCTCCGAAGAAGTATTCATAACAGCTAATAAAGAACCTATTGCACCTGCATTAATAGCCTTGGCTACATTTCCTTTTATACGTATTGGGTTAATTACAAAAGCAAGGATAGTACCAAAAATAAGTGCAATTATAAGTGCCCAGTTATTCATTGTACCTACAACTCCGTCTTTTGCCATACTATAAGGTTTTTGTGTTACCCAAGAAGTGATATCCCAATGTGGAAAAATAACTTTTTGTAAAATTAAAGTTACAACAAGTACTGAAATTAATGGTAGTGCTGATAAAAATGGATTGGGCAAGCTAGTTTCTTCAACAAGTACAGGTTCATTAGTATGACCTTCACCATATCCCTCTCCCGCTGCTTGAGCTTTACGTTTACGGAATTCCAAATAAAATATGCCAACAGCCAGAATGATAATAGTACCTAAGGTTCCAAAGACTGGAGCAGCATAAAGATCTGTGTTAAAGAATTTCATTGGTATTGAGTTTTGAATTTGAGGGGTTCCTGGAAGAGCATCCATAGTAAATGAGAAGGCTCCCAAAGCAATAGTTGCTGGAACAAGTCTCTTTGGTATATCTGCTTCTTTAAAAATAGAAGCTGCAAATGGATACACCGCAAAAGCAACAACGAAAAGACTTACACCTCCATAAGTTAGGATTGCTGCTGATAGTACAACTGATAATATAGCGTTTCTCTTTCCTAACTTTTCAACAATTGCCTTAGCAATAGATTTTGCTGCACCAGATTCCTCCATTGCTTTACCAAATACAGCCCCTAATAAGAAAAATGGAAAATATACCTTTGCATAACTAGCCAAGTTTGGCAAAAATATTTCTGTATATGTCGGCAAAAGTGCCATTCCAGAAAATAAAGCAGCTAATAATGCAAAAATAGGAGCAAAGAATATAACCGAAAATCCTTTATATGCCATAAACATTAATAATCCTAAGCTTAAAAAAATTCCTAAAACTGCCATAAACAAAAACCTCCATTAATTTATTATTCTTACTTACTGATAAATTTTTAACTAATCTTTATGCCAATAAGTTCATCTTTGAAAATATTTTCATTCATAAGTTTTAATCTTTGAGACATTATTGGCTTAAAATCCATATGATCTAGTACATCTTTTTCCAAATCTATTCCTGGAGCAATTTCTTCCAATACCAAACCTTCCTTAGTCAATCTAAATACTGCTCTTTCAGTAATATACAAAACATTTTGTCCTACGTTTGATGCATATTCGCCACTAAAAGTAATTTGCTCTACAACATCTAAAAATTTATTAAACTTTCCATCCTTTTCTATTGTTAAATTACCATTCCCAACTTTAACCTTTAAACCACCAGCAGTAAAAGTTCCACAATATACAACCTTTTTAGCATTTTGAGTAATGTTAATAAAACCTCCACAACCCGCAATTTTAGGTCCAAACTTGCTAACGTTTACATTGCCAGCTTTATCACATTGAGCTAATCCTAAGAAAGCTACATCTAATCCACCCCCATCATAAAAATCAAATTGACTTGCTTGATCCAATATACTCTCAGGATTAGTTGATGCGCCAAAACTTAATCCCCCTGCAGGTACTCCACCTATTCCTCCAGCTTCTACAGTTAAGGTCATCTCGTTCCCAATTCCTTCTTCATTTGCAACTATAGCAACTCCTTCTGGTACCCCAATTCCTAAATTAGTAACTGAATTAGGTACAAGTTCCATAGCAGCTCTTCTTGCTATTACTTTTCTTTCATCAAGAGGTAACGAAGCGATTGAATTTACTGGCAATTTAACTTCTCCAGAGTAAGATGGATTATAAAATTCTGAAAAAGTCTGCATATGATTTTGAGGTTCTGCTACAACTATAGCATCAACATATACACCTGGAATTTTAACTTTTCTTGGATCTAAAGAACCTTTTGCAACAATTTTTTCAACTTGTATAATTACTATTCCACCTGAATTCTTTGCTGCTTGAGCCATCGATGTTCCATCAAGTATTGCAGCTTCTTTTTCTAAAGTCGCATTTCCATTTTCATCTGCATAAGTAGCTCTTAAAATTACTACATCTATAGGAAAAGCTTCGTATAATAGATATTCTTTATCTTCTATATTGACAACCTTTACTATATCTTCAGTAGTGACCTTATTAAGCTTACCGCCTTCAATTCTTGGATCTACAAAAGTTTTTAATCCAACATGAGTGAGTGTACCTGGTTTTCCAGCTGCAATATCCCTATATAAATGCGATATAATTCCTTGAGGCAAGTTATATGCTTTAATTTTGTTATCTAGTGCTAATTTCTGAAGTTTTGGTGCTAACCCCCAGTGTCCTCCTATTACTTTACTTACCAATCCTTCATGTCCAAGATGATTTAACCCTTTATCTTGGCTGTCACCCTGACCAGCTGCATAAACTAATGTTAAATTTTTAGGAGTTTGCCTTTCTATATATCTTTTTTCTATTTCTAATGTAATTTCTTCTGGATGACCACATCCTATAAAACCTCCTATGGCAACAGTATCTCCTTCTTTTATCAAATCAATTGCCTGTTCTTTTGAAATAACCTTTGACTTCATATTTTTATCTCCTTTCATATAATCTTTATTTTATATTGTTATATAGAGCAACAATCATGCCAAATCCAAACCATTTTGATTTATTTTAAATTTTCGAAAACCTTTAAATATCAACTGCTTCATGAATACTTATAGCTAAATTTAAATATAAAAAAAAAGCAAATCATATTCAGTGTATATTTAATGTACACATATATGCTTTACTTAGTATAATTGTGGAATTGTCTGAATTTTTTTTATGTATATATTTTTTACATGTTCATTTTTTTTACATTATTCTTCAAAAATTTATTACTATTTTGTGCCTTTATAAAAATAAACTTCTACGTATTGTTACATAGAAGTTTATTTAACTAACTTTCTAATTTATACTCTTCTAGCTTTTTATATAATCCAGCTCTACTTATACCAAGTAATTGAGCTGTTTTATTCTTATTCCAATTAGTTTTTTCTAAACATTCAGTAATAATTTCCTTTTCCACCTCTTCAACTATATCCTTTAAATATTTTCCATCGCTAATATAACGTTTAAACTTGCATTTTGTCAATTTTTCCGGAAGATGCTCCAATTTTATTATTAAATCTGAGTCCAATAAATTTATTGCCCTTTCAATAACATTTTCAAGTTCTCTAATATTTCCTGGCCAATCGTAATTAATTAGACATTGTAAAGCTTCTTTTGATATTCCTTCTACATATATTCCAAATCTTTTAGCAATTTTAATTCTTAAAGAATTTGCCAATATTGGAATATCGTCTTTTCTTTCTCTTAGTGGTGGTAAAACAATTTTCATGACATTAAGTCTGTAATACAAATCTTCCCTAAACTTTCCTTCTTTCACGCTTTCTTCAAGATTTTTATTGGTAGCAGCAATAATTCTAACATCAATTTCTTTTAGAACATTACCTCCTACTCTTTCAATTTCTCTTTCTTGAATTGTTCTTAAAATCTTAACTTGCATATTCATAGGCATATCACCTATTTCATCTAAAAATATAGTTCCTCCATTTGCTAACTCAAACTTTCCTATTTTCCCACCTTTTTTAGCTCCAGTAAAAGCACCTTCCTCATAACCAAATAGCTCACCCTCTAATAAATCTGAAGGAATAGCAGCACAATTAACCTTAACAAATGGACCTAGCCATCTTTTACTTGTATTATGAATTGCATGAGCAAACAATTCTTTTCCAGTACCGCTTTCACCTGTTATTAAAACATTTGAACTTGTATTTCCTACTCTTTTTGTTAAAGCTTTTAACTTATTAATTTTATCAGATTCTCCTATAATATTCTTGATAGAGTATTTTGCTTTTCTCTCTTTTCCTAGTTGATTTTTATAAAATTCTACTTCCTTTTCTAAGCTATTTAATTTCTTACTCAATGTATAAAAATCACCAATATCTTTAAATATCACTTTTCCTACTGCTCCAATAACTTTACCATCCTTTTTCAATGGCACACGCATTGCAACCATCTTATTTCCATTTATCTCTTGTACATCACCTATTTCTAAATTTCCAGTTTGTATTACTTTATACATTCTTGTATTTTCTATTACATCTTCTACGAATTTTCCTTCAGAATTGCTACAGCCTAAAAACTCTTTATATGATTCACTCATCATTGTAATAATACCATTTCCATCTATTACAACTATACATTCATTAAGAGTTTCAAGTATTGTATCTAAAATATCTATATATACTCTATCCTCGGTTAACTCCTTCTGCATCTTTTTATGATCAGTTACATCTCTAAAAATAGCTATTACACCTTCAACTTTTTCATTTATAATTATAGGAATCCTATTTGTTATAAATTCTCTTCCACTTGCTAAAAATTTTTGAGATAATTCAATTTTTCCCATTTCTAAAATTCTAATAAGATTTGTTTCAGGTATAACCTCTTCCACATGTTTTCCAATATCTTTCTCAGCACTAATTCCAAGAGAACATTCTGCCATTCTATTGATAACAATTAAAAGTCCATTATCATCAATTGCTATTACAGCTTCATCTATATTTTCAGTTACTGCTTCAAAGCATTTTTGTAAAAACATAAATTTTCCTCCTATAATTAAATGATAACTTAAAATAACCACCTAAACAGATATATAAAATATAACACTATTTTATATCAAATGATTCATTTACTAAAATATCTGCTAAGGGGTTATCTTTGTAGATTATCTACTAATAATAATTTTTCATATTAAATTATATATAATAACAAATAATTTTTATCTTAAGATATTATATCATCATTATAATTTCAATGTAAACAATAACATTACTTTCTCATTTTATAAAAATATTATTTAAAATAAAAATCTCTTTCACCAAATTGGCAAAAAATTTAGCTTTATTAACAGGTAATTTTCAATCATTCATAAAAAAAACATAATAATATTATAAAATTTTTATTTATAATATTACTATGTTTTTATTATTTATATTAACATTGAAAAAAGGGAATTTTTTAATGTATGTTATATTATATATTAATTATCACTAATTGTTATTTATTGTTTTAATTTCATCTATAAGCTCAGGTATTATCTTTTTATAATCTCCTACCAGTCCAAGATCAGCTACCTTCATAATTGCTGCATCTGCATCTCTATTTATAGCTATAATGTAATCACTATCCTGCATTCCAGCTAAATGTTGTATTGCTCCTGATATACCACATGCTATATAAAGATTTGGTCTTACTGTTTTTCCAGTTTGTCCAACTTGATATGCTTTATCCAACCATCCATTTTCTATAGCTGCTCTTGATCCTGCTACTGTTCCATCTAAAACACTTGCAAGCTCTTTTAACATTTCAAAGCCTTCCTTGCTTCCTATTCCTCTTCCACCTGAAACTATTACTTTAGCTTCTCCAATATCTACTATATCTTTAGCCGATTTGATAACTTCTATTACTTTTGTTCTAATATCATCTTCCACTATATCTGCATTAATTTTTTCAATTTTCCCAGTTCTTGACACATCCTTTTGTAATTTTTCAAATACTCCTGGTCTTACTGTTGACATCTGTGGTCTATTGGCTGCACATTCTATCGTTGCCATTAAGTTTCCGCCAAATGCTGGTCTTGTCATTTGAAGATGTCTTGTTTCTGAATCTATATCAAGTCCTGTACAATCTGCTGTAAGTCCTGTTGATAATCTTGCAGCTATTCTTGGTCCTAAATCTCTTCCTATAAATGTAGCTCCAACCAATAGTGCTTCTGGTTTTAACTTTTTTACTAAATCATATATAACTTTAGTATATCCATCTGTTGTAAAGTGTTTCAAAAGCTTGCTGTCTGCATATAAAACTGTATCTGCTCCATAAGCTACTAATTCCTTAGCTATATCATCTATATCACTTCCAAGTAAAATTGCAGTTAACTCTACTCCTAGTTTATCAGCTAGTTCTCTACCTTTTCCTAATAATTCTAATGACACTTTTTGAAGTTTTCCATCTCTTTGTTCAGCAAATACCCATACACCTTTATAATCTGCTATATTCATTGTAATTACCTCCTAAATTCTTTATACGGGACTTCTAGCAATTTACTATACATAAAATCAAAATTGGACACCTGCTTAAATATAGTGTTTCATTTTTAACTTTGAAACTGCATGTGCTGCTGCTTCTTTTGGTTGTAAAATTACTATTTCACCTTGTCCTTTTGGCTCCTTTGTTGATGATCTTTTAACTTTTGTTGGTGATCCAGCCAATCCAAGAAGATTTTTATCTACATCTATATCATTTGCACTCCATATTTTTATTTCTTTCTTAACAGCTTCAAATATATTTGCCATATGCATATATCTAGGACTATTTAACTCTTTTATAGCTGTTAGAAGTACTGGTGTTTTAACACTTACTACTTCATAACCATCTTCCCATGCTCTTTGCACTTTTAATGAATCTTCTTCTACGCTTACTTTTTCTACATAAGTAATTTGTGGAATTCCTAAGTGTTCAGCTATTTCTGGTCCTACTTGGGCTGTATCTCCATCTATAGCTTGTCTTCCTGCAAATATTATGTCATAATCTAACTTTCTTAATGTTCCAGCTAATGCATTTGATGTGGCTAATGTATCCGCTCCCGCAAATGCTCTATCCGAAATAAGTATTGCTTCATCAGCTCCCATTGCTATAGCTTCTCTCAATGCTGCTTCTGCTTGTGGTGGTCCCATACTTATTACAGTAACTTTTGCACCTACATTTTCTTTCAATACCAAAGCTTCTTCTAATGCATTTTTGTCATCTGGATTTATTATTGATGGAACACCTTCTCTTACAAGAGTTCCTGTTTTCGGATCTATCTTAACTTCTGTTGTATCTGGAACCTGTTTTAAACAAACTACTATATTCATTTCTATACCACTCCTATCTTAATAAACTACCAGCTATGACCATTTTTTGAACTTCTGAAGTTCCTTCATATATTTCAGTTATCTTAGCATCTCTCATCATTCTTTCAACTGGATAATCCTTTGTATAACCGTATCCTCCTAAGATTTGAACTGCTTTTGTTGTTACATACATAGCAGTTTCAGCTGCATAAAGTTTCGCTTCTGCTGCATCTATGGTATATGGCATATCAGATTGTTTTTTCCATGCAGCCTTAAATACAAGATAATGAGCAGCTTCTACTCTAACTTTCATATCAGCAATATACCATTGTAATCCTTGAAATGCAGAAATAGGCTTTCCAAATTGCTTTCTTTCTTTCATATAGGATATTGCAGCATCTAAAGCTCCTTCAGCTATACCTAAAGCTTGAGCTGCGATACCAATTCTTCCTCCATCTAGAGTTTTCATTGCTATTCCAAATCCTTTTCCTTCTTTTCCAAGTAAATTTTCTTTAGGTACCTTAACGTCTTCAAATATAAGTTCTGTAGTTGAAGATGCTCTTATACCCAGCTTATCTTCTACTTTACCTATTGAAAAACCAGGCATTCCTTTTTCAATTACAAATGCTGATATACCTTTAGTTCCTTTACTTCTATCAGTCATTGCAAACACTACAAAAGTTTCAGCAACTCCTCCATTAGTTATAAATATTTTTGAACCATTCAATATATAGTGATCTCCTTCAAGCACAGCTGTACTTTGTTGTCCTGCAGCATCTGTTCCTGCATTTGGCTCAGTTAATCCAAATGCACCTATTTTCTTTCCACTTAATAGGTCCGGCAAAAATTTCTTTTTTTGCTCTTCTGTTCCAAATGCATATATTGGCCAACAGCAAAGAGATGTATGACCTGATAAAATAACAGACGATGTAGCACAAGCTTTTGCTAATTCTTCTACTGCTATTATATAACTTATATAATCAGTGCCTGATCCACCATATTCCTTTGGAAATGGCATACCCATCACACCGTATTTTGACATTTTTTCAACTGTTTCCATTGGGTATCTTTCTGTCTCATCAATTTCTGTAGCTATTGGTTCAACTTCATTTTTTACAAATTCACTGATCATCTGTTTTACTAATTGCTGTTCTTTTGTTAGTCCAAATTCCATAATTGATCCTCCTTTTATTTAAGTAAAAATTTAATAAGATTTTTTTATTAATAACTTTATATAATTAAAATTACTATGCTACTTTCTTTTTAGGTGGCATAACTAATGCTTCTCCATCAATAACTACTTTGCCATCTTGATTTGTGCACACAGTTTTTAATTTAACTCTATTCTTTTCCACATTCATTTCTATAACTTCTACTTCTGCCTTTATTGTATCTCCAATATGAACTGGTGCTGTAAATTTAACATGTTGACCCATGTATATAGTTCCTGGTCCTGGAAGATACATTCCTAAACAAGTGGAAATAAGTCCTGTTACTAATATTCCATGTGCTATTCTTCCCTTAAACATTGTTTGTTCTGAAGCAACTTGATTTATATGAGCTGGATTCAAATCTCCAGTAATTCCAGCGAAAAGGTATACATCTGTTTCAGATATAGTTTTTTCAACAAAAACTTTATCTCCTAATTTTATTTCATCAATACTTAAACCTTGCATAATATTTTCCTCCTCTATAGTATATTTTTCCAACAAAGTCTATACATTAAAGTTTTAATGATGTAATTTGTTAAAGGGTTATTGGTCCACAGCTTTTAAGAGTCTACAGCCTTGTAACCCTTTAAATATATAGCTAAATTATAATTTTTTATAAATTACAATTTATTCTATCTTTCAATAATGATTGCTGTTCCTTGACCTCCACCTATACATAAAGTTGCAAGACCCCTATTAGAATTTCTTTTTATCATTTCATGTATAAGTGTAACTAATATTCTAGCTCCTGAGGCTCCTATCGGATGTCCCATAGCTATAGCTCCACCATTTACATTTACTTTATTCATATCAAATTCTAAATCCTTAGCCACTGCTAAACATTGAGAAGCAAAAGCTTCGTTTGCTTCCACTAGATCTAAATCGTTTACTGATAAATCTGCTCTTTCTAAAGCTTCTTTAGTTGATGCTACTGGACCATATCCCATAATTGATGGATCTATTCCCTTACTACCAAAAGAAACAATTTTAGCTAATGGTTTTATTTCTAATTCTTTTGCTCTTTCAGCACTCATTATAACAAGCGCTGCTGCTCCATCATTTATACCTGAAGCATTGCCTGCAGTTATTGTTCCATCTTTCTTAAATGCTGGTTTTAGTTTATTTAATCCTTCAATTGTTGTTCCAAACCTTGGGAACTCATCAGTATCAAATATTTTAGGTTCTTCTCTTTTTTGAGGTATTGATACTGGCACTATTTCATCTTTAAATCTTCCTTCTTTAATAGCCTTTTCTGCCTTTAATTGTGATTGTAAAGCGAATTCATCCTGCATTTTTCTAGTTATTCCCCATTTTTCTGCTACATTTTCTGCTGTTATTCCCATATGATATCCATTAAAAGCATCCCAAAGTCCATCTGTAATCATTTCATCAATTAATTTTCCATCGCCCATTCTTTGTCCCCATCTTGCATTGTTTAATAAATATGGAGCTCTAGACATATTTTCCATTCCGCCAGCAATTACGATATCATTATAACCTGATATTACCATCTGGAATGCTAAACTAACTGCTCTTAATCCTGAACCACAAACCTTATTTATGCTAAATGATGGTACCTCTACTGGTATACCTGATTTTACTGAGGCTTGTCTTGCAGGATTTTGTCCAAGCCCTGCTTGAAGCACATTTCCCATAACTACTTCATCAACCATTTCTGGTTTTATACCTGCTCTATTTATTGCTTCTTTAATTACTATAGCTCCTAAATCAACTGCTGAGATATCTTTTAAACTTCCACCAAAAGAACCTATAGCTGTTCTAACTGCGCTTGCTATAACTACTTCTCTCATTATTAAACCTCCAATTAATTTTCAATTAATACTTATAATATTAAAATTCAAGAAATTTTTAATAATTTATTTATTATAATTGTGGAATCCAATACCACTTTTTCTTCCCAAATATCCAGCTCTGACCATTTTTCTTAGTAAAGGATGAGGTCTATATTTTGAATCACCAAATTCTGAATATAATACTTCCATAATAGCTAAACAAACATCATTACCTATCAAATCAGCTAAGGCTAAAGGTCCTATTGGATGATTTGCTCCTAATTTCATTGCTAAATCAATATCTTCAACAGTTGCAACATTATCTGCTAAAATTCCTATTGCCTCATTTATCATTGGTATAAGTATTCTATTAACAACAAAACCTGGAGCTTCTTCAACTTGTACCGCATCTTTTTTTAATTTTTTAGCTATTTCAATTATAGTATTATTAGTTTCTTCAGAAGTAGCAATTCCTTTTATGACTTCCACCAATTTCATTACTGGAACTGGATTGAAAAAATGCATTCCTATAACTTTATCTGGTCTCTTTGTAGCACTTCCTACATCCGTTATTGACAAAGATGATGTATTTGTTGCAAGTATAGCCTCTGGCTTACATATTACATCTAATTCAGCAAATATTTTTTTCTTAATTTCCATATTTTCAATAGCGGCTTCTACAACCAAATCTACTTCCTTTGCCAAATTCATATCTGTTGTAAGTTTTATTCTACCAAGAATTTGATTTTTTTCCTCTTCTGAAAGCTTTCCTTTTTGAACACTTTTTTCCAAATTCTTAGTAATTGTTTCAACACCTCTTTGAACAAATCTTTCTTCAATATCTCTCATTATTACTTCATATCCTGATTGAGCAAATGTCTGAACAATTCCTGCTCCCATTGTTCCTGCTCCTAAAACAAATACTTTCATATTGATACCTCCCTATATACCTTTTAAATAATATTAAACTTATTACCTATATAGTTAACGTTTTTTTATTGTATATTTACTTATTTATTCTTAAAATTTGCTTCTCGTTTTTCTAAAAATGCTGACATGCCTTCCTTTTGATCCTCTGTTGCAAAACATAAACCAAACAAATCTTTCTCAATTGACATTCCTGTTTCTATATCACTTTCAATTCCTCTATTTATAGATGTTTTTGAATACCTTACTGCTAATTGAGCTTTTGAAACAATATTTTCTGCTAAACTTATAGCTTCAAGCATTAAATGATCATGTTCTACAACTTTATTTACTAAACCTAACTTTTCTGCTTCAACAGCATTAATTAAATTACTAGTGAATATTAATTCTTTAGCTTTTCCTATTCCAATAAGCCGTGAAAGTCTTTGAGTTCCAGCAAAACCAGGAATAATTCCAAGTCCAACTTCTGGTTGTCCAAATTTTGCTTTTTCTGAAGCTATTCGTATATCACAACTCATAGCCAATTCACAACCACCACCAAGTGCAAATCCGTTAACAGCTGCAATAATCGGCTTTTCCATAAGTTCTATTTTCCTAAATACTTTTAAACCCAATTCTGAAAATTTTCTACTTTCTTCCGGTGTCTTGTCTTTCATTTCTAATATATCTGCACCAGCTACAAATGCTTTTCCATAACCAGTTATTATTACTACATAGATGTCTTTGTCTTCCTCAATTTCATTTAATACCTTATCAAGTTCATTTAACACATTACTGTTTAAAGCATTAAGCACTCGAGGTCTATTAAAACTCAAAGTAGCAATATGACCTTGTTTGTCTAAAACAACGTTTTCATACCCCATCTTATCCCTCCTCACTTAAATTATTAGCAAGAAGCATACCAAACTTACTTATTTTTTTATAACCTTTAAAATTCATATTGTTACAACTATAATTCTTCTTTAAACGATAATTTCTACTGTATAATATTTTTACACTTCTTCTTCAATTGAGCCTTGTTCTTATAATATGGTCAAATGGAGATTGTTTATATATTTTACATGTATATAATATTTACACTTTTTATAATTATTTTTTAACTAAGTTAAATTATTTTCTATTAAACATATTATATTGTATTTAAAATTTTGAGAATTAATTAGGTAACTATATACAAATATATAAATTGATAGTATTATACGTAATATAGGAATAAACTTTCCCTTCTCAAATTTCATATACAACGTTCCCCAATAAAATATAAATCCTATAATAAAATAATGATGAAAAGAGGAATGTTGATGACTATACAAAAAAAATTACCATTGTTTTTAGCTATACTAGTAACAATTTCTTTAATTGTTACCAGTCTATTTGTTTATTTTTTCACTTCAAAAATGCTAAAAAATGAAGCTCTAAACAAAGTTTCAATTAATTGTAACTTAGGCACTGACGATATCAATTCACTTATAGTTTCTGAGAAAAAAGAAGTTGAACTATTATCACAACAAAAGGATATAGTAGATATATCTAAAATTAGAAAATCAAATTCAGATGATTCTTTTTTCTCTACTTATATAAATCATAAGTCATTTACAATTTTAAAAAATAGAACTGACTCATTAAAAGATCATGAGCATTTATTTGTAATAGATTTAAATGGTGAAATATTTGCTGACAGTAATATCTCATCACTAAAATTAGATTTAAAAAGCAGAAAATATTTTCAAGATGCACTGAAAGGCAAAGCATCTATAAGCGATACTATAGTATCTAAAGCTAATGGAAAAAGTATTATAGTTTTTGTTTATCCTATTAAAGATGATTTTGGAAACGTTATCGCCGTTATGGCAGACTCAGTATATACAGACTATTTCACAAATAAACTCAAAAATATAAAAATAGGCAATACTGGATATGCATATTTAGTAGATAAATCTGGATTAGTATTATCTCATCCGCTAAAAGAAAAAATAAATAAACAAATAGAAAATTCTAAAATTCTACAAGTTGTATCAAAAATTAGTAAAGGTGAAACAATTAAACTAGATACTGGATGCTATAATATCAATGGTATAACAGAACTCATGTCTTATAATGTGGTTTCAGAAGTAAATTGGGTATTTGCAGTAACTCAAAGTGCTGCTGAAGCAAATTCAGCAGCAAATCTATTACTTAAAATTATATTAGCTGCCACTGCTATATCCGCAATGATATCTATTTTTTTAGGCTATATTATTTCAAAACAGATTACTCTTCCTATAAATGAATTAATGAGTTTAATGAATAAAGCAGCAAATGGTGATATAACCGTAATTTCACATTTTCATTCTAAAGATGAATTGGGAAATTTAAGTACTAACTTTAATAAAATGATAAGTAATATAAAATCACTAATTATAGATATTGATGAAGCAATTTTAATTGTGATGAATGGTGCAGAGCTATTAACTAAAGTTTCAAAAGAAAATGTTGAATCCATTTCTCAAGTATCCTTTGAAATAGAAAACATAGCAAAAGGAACTAATCATCAAGCAAAGGAAACTGATTATACTTGCAATTTATTTAAAAAATTTGGAGAATTAATTGACACTGCTTCAATAATGAATTTAAAAATAAATGAATATTCTTCCTCGATAAAAGAATCCAATAGTAATGGTAAAGCTATCATCAAGGACCTAGAAGAAAAAAATAATGCTCAAATCAAGCTTAGTAATAACTTAACTTACGCAATTGAAAATTTAGATAAAAAATCTTTAAATATTAAAGATATAACACATACTATCTCTGATATAGCAGAACAAACAAATTTACTTTCACTTAATGCAGCAATTGAGGCTGCTAAATCCGGTAAGCAAGGAAATGGATTTGCAGTTGTTGCAGATGAAATAAAAAAATTAGCAAATCAATCAAAAAATGCAGCTGAAGAAATATCATTTATAATTGGAGAAATACAAAGCCAGATGCATTACTCCGTAAACACAGCTAAAAGTGTAGAACTTGCTATTGATAAACAAACAATTGCTGTGTCAAATACTGAAAAAGCCTTTGATACTATATCTGAGAAAATATGTAATATAGCAAACAAAATTGATGAATCTAGTAAATTATTTTCTGAACTTAAAAGCAATAAAAATGTAATGCTTCATTCAGTTCAAAATATAGCATCCATTTGTGAAAAAACAGCAGCTTCATCAGAAGAAGTGTCAGCTTCCACAGAGCAACAGACTGCTTCCATGGAATCTATATCTATAGAATCCGAAAATTTAAAAAATCAAATTATTAAATTAAAGGAAGCTTCTAAGTTGTTTAAAATACGCTAAATATATAATAAATTATGGGACTATTGCATTAAGAATAAATACAACATGTTGTACTTAAATTTCTTAATGTGACAGTCCCATTATATTCTAAATATCTCTTATAACATCTAAAGCCACCTTAACTTTAAAAACCTTACTTGAAGGCAAATTTAATATGTCTTCAACTAAAGTTTTCTTCTTAATGTTTCCAATAATTTCAGCAATTCTGTGTTCTGATGGAGCAATAATAGTAAACCACATATTGTACTCATTGTCTCTTATATAATTATGAGTTATTTCATCATAACTATTAACTATTTTTGCTGTATACCCTATACTTTTTTCAGGTACCTTCATAGCACATAAGGTGCTAAAGTACCCCAAATTTTTTGAATTAAAAATTCCTCCTAGTCTTCTTATATATCCTTGTGATTTTAGTCTTTCTATTCTACTTATAATTTCTTCTTCTGAAACACCTAATTTTTTAGCTAATATCAAAAAAGGCCTATATTCTAATGGTAATCCTTCTTGTAACAAATTCAATAATTGTTTGTCTACATTATCCATATATTCACCCCTTGTAATTAAATAAATTCAGTTACAATTTACCTAATATGCACGAATTTTCTTCTGACATATAGTCTCCATTATTATAATGTGCAGCTCTAGCTCTACATCCTCCACAACTTTCCTTATAAGAACATTCCCCACAACTTCCTTTATAATCCAAAGATCTTAAATTTTTAAATATACTGCTATCATTCCAAATGTCATTAAAAGCTTTTTCTTTCACATTACCTGCCGTTTCCATTAAATAAGCACAAGGCTGAACATTTCCCTTTGGACTCACTATACAATAACTAATACCTGCTAAACATCCTCTTTTAAATCTAGTTTTAACCCCTAAGTTTTCTGCAATTCTCACAAATTGAGGTGCACAGGTAGGTTTTAATTCAATGTTTACTTCCTGCTGCTTTTTCATTATATTTTCCAGCATTATTTCATATTCTTCGCTATCCAAAGCTTGTTCCTCTATTTCATTTCCTCTTCCTGTAGGTACCAAAAAGAAAATATGATGAGCAGATGCTCCTATTTTAACTGCAAAATCTGTAATATCCAATATTTCTTCCTTATTCCACTTCATAACCGTAGTATGTACCTGAAATTTAAGTCCTGCTTCTTTGCAATTTTCCATTCCCTGTACTGTATCCTTCCATGCATTTTCATGACTTCTAAATTTATTATGTTTTTCTTCATTTAAACTGTCCAAACTTATTCCTACTGACCTTGCTCCTGCTTTCTTTAATTTTTTAGCAATATCTAGAGTGATTAAAGTTCCATTGCTTCCCAAAACTGGTATCACCCCTAAATCTGAAGCATATTGTACAAGTTCAAAAATATCTTTTCTCATCAAAGGTTCTCCACCAGAAAAAATCATCATTTTAAAACCTGCTTTTGCAATTTCATCTATAAGTTTTTTCCCTTGTTCTGTTGTCAATTCCTCTTTAGACTCTTTCCCAGAATCCCTATAACAGTGACTACAGTACATATTACATTTATTCGTAGTATTCCATGAAACAATCATCATATCTAAGCACCTCCATTGTTTATAATATAAAAGAGTCAAATACTAACTGTAATCCATAGTATAAGTATAATGTGCTGTAAGTGTGCAGTGAAAGGTTGGATTTTAAATTAATCCAATTCCTTCTTCTACCCCTATTTCGTCATTTGTAAGATAACATGCAGGATCAGAGGCCCAAAAATCGCCAGTTACTGCTTCTGCACGGCTTCTAAAATTTCCATTACACATGTTTAACCATTTACAGCTTTTACAACGTCCTTTTAATAAAGATTTTCTGCTTCTCAAGCCATTTAAAATTGGATGATTAACATTTTTCCAAACTTCACTAAACTTTTTATCTCTTACATTTCCAAAGGTATGCTGCCAAGTAAATTGATCTGCATGAATATTTCCCTGGAAATCCACATTAGCAAAAGCCATTCCTGACCTATTTCCTCCATTAATTTTTATCAAATTTAAAATTCTATCTGCTATTTCAGGATATGTTTCTTTAGCTCTCATATATAGATAAACTGCATCTGCATGATTATCTACTGTTAATATTTCCACTTTAGTTCCAAACTCTAAAGCTTTTTCTATAATTAAATCCATGGCAGCTCTAGTTTCTTCTTTGCTAATATCATTTTTTATCATTTCACTTCCTCTTCCTGAATAAACTAAATGATAAAAACAAACCCTGGGTATATTCTCTTCCTTTATCAATTTAAAAATATCATTTAACTGATCGTAATTATAATTATTTATAGTAAATCTTAATCCAACTTTTTGACCTATATCAATACAATTTCTAATTCCATTTAAAGCTCTATTAAAAGCACCTTTAGTTCTTCTAAATTCATCATGTTTTGCCCCAATACCATCTAAGCTTACGCCTACATATCCTACTTTTAATCTTTTTAAATCCCTACATATATCTTTTTCTAAAAGTGTTCCATTAGTAGACAAGGTGCTTCTTATATTATATTTTTTTGTATAATCTAATATGTGAAATATATCCTTTCTAAGTAAAGGTTCACCACCAGAAAATAATATTACGGGAACTTTAAATTCTCCTAGATCTTCAATAAAATTTTCTGCTTCCTTAAGGCTTAATTCTCCTTCATATTGTTTGTTATCTGATTCTGCATAACAATGCATACATTTTAAGTTACAAGTTTTTGTACAATTCCAAACCACAACAGGTCCTCTACCAGGACTCACTCCAAATTTTTCTTCAGCTGCTCCTTTTACATAACGAATGCTATCGCCAAAATTTTGTGAATTACACAATAATTTAGTTATGCCAATCATTTTTTCATTACCTCTCCTCTAACACTATACCATTTATATATTAATATTTTTATGTATTTATTAATAATACTATCTATAATAGTTTTTACACAATATTTACTGATATAGTGATAATTAATACTCAGTTTACATAAATATCAAATTAGTTAATGACATTTACTTTACTTTTACTGCTCTTTTATAATCATATATTTCTTTTAATTTTACCATTTTACAATAGAATAATATACCTAAAACTTGTACTTTTAGTAAAACCTTAGTGTCTTTTGTGGCAATTTATAATTTAAATCACACTATGAGTAAATAACTCATTAAATTTCATACTAAAAGCTATAGGTGTTAAAATTTCTTAGTTGACATTTGAATACAAAGTGATTAAAATTTTTAATAAGATCATAAATTAGATTATTATGTCACTTTTTACACTTTATCTAGTTGTTGTATTAATATAGTATTAAAATTTCCATATTTTAATTACATTAACATGTATGCAAAATCTAACAATTTTAACTAAAACAAACTTAAATTATAAATCTATGTTTCAAACTTATGTCTTAAGCTATTTTAAATAATTACTTTTTTATATTAATCATTGAAAAATAGGAAGTATAATTGCTCCAATTTTCAAAATATTCTAAAACCAAGATTGAGGAGGAACACATATGAAAAGCATTAAATCAAAGCTTATGGTAATTATTATTGTAATGATGTTTTTATCCCTAGGAACCTTATCAGGTTTTAATTACTGGAAATCCAGCAATATACTTACAAACCAAACAGAACAAACATTAAAATTAAAAACCGATGCTATTAGTAACGAAATTAGCCTATGGCTGCAAGCTCGCCAAAATGATATGGAGACACTTGCAAATACTAACGACTTAGTATCAGAAAATTCAGAAATTATCCTTTCTTATATAACAAAAGAAGATAAAAGAATTGCACTTTATGATGGAATATTTGTATCAGATATAAATGGAAATGGATATTCATCACGAGGATGGAAAGGTTCTATTAAAGAAAGAGAGTACTTTCAAAAGGTTATAAGTACTCAAAAAACTGTTTTTTCAGAGGTACTTTTAAATAAATCTACTGGTAAATTATCTATTATAGTTGCCTCACCAATAAAAAAAGATGGAAAATTAATTGGAGTTATTGGTGGAAATATTCCATTTGATGTTATTAACAAAAAAGTTATATCAAATAAAGTTGGAAATACAGGTCAGAATTTTATTATTCAAAAGGATGGTTTTGTTATTTCACATCCAAACACTAATTTAGTAATGAAACTAAATTTACTTCAAGACAAAACAATTTCTGAAGATTTTAAAAGCCTAGGTAAAAAAATGGCCTCTGGACAATCTGGAATTGCACACTACAACTATAATAATACAGAAACAATAGCTTCATATTCTCAGGTTCCAGGCACTGAATGGTCCATTGCTGTAAGTATTAATTCAATAGAATTAAGAAATCAACTAAATTCATTAACAGTTATTTTTCTTATAGTGACAATAATAACTCTTTTAATTAGTATTTTAATTTGTTATATAATTACATCAAGCGCAATAAAACCTATTAACATTATACGTGAAGCATCAGACAAAATTGCAAATGGCGACCTAAGAATAGAAAGAATAAATATCACCTCTAATGATGAGTTTGGAAATCTAGCTAATAGTTTTGAAAAAATGATTAAAAATATGAAAATGCTAATTTGCAAAGTGCAAAATAGTGCTGAACAACTTGCTGCATCATCACAAGAGTTAACTGCTAGCTCAGACCAATCAGCACAAGCGGCAAACCAGGTAGTTGCATCTATAACAGATGTTGCTTATAGTGCAGAAGCTCAATTAAATACAGTAAATAAAGCAACCAATATAGTAGAAAAAATGGCTACTAACATAAC
Source organism: Clostridium sp. JS66 (assembly GCF_033561535.1). Taxonomy (NCBI): domain Bacteria; kingdom Bacillati; phylum Bacillota; class Clostridia; order Eubacteriales; family Clostridiaceae; genus Clostridium; species Clostridium sp. JS66. The sequence goes on from NZ_CP131467.1 coordinate 4,798,090, forward strand.
TCAAGTAGCAAATAGTACAAATCACGTAGCAAACAACTCCTTTAAAGCTGCTGAATCAGCTAAGGAAGGTGAAAAATCTGTAAAAAAGGCTGTTATCCAAATGACACATATTGAAGATACAGTTAATCACTCAGCTGAAGTAGTTGCTAAACTTGGTGAAAGATCTAAAGAAATTGGACAAATTTTAGATACTATATCAGATATCGCTGAACAGACAAACTTATTAGCCCTTAACGCTGCAATAGAAGCTGCAAGAGCAGGTGAACAAGGTCGTGGATTTGCCGTTGTTGCAGAAGAAGTTAAAATTCTTGCAGAACAATCACAAAACGCTACAAATCAAATATCTGTATTAATAGGTGAAATTCAATCTGATACTGATAAAGCTATTAAAGCTATGAATGAAGGCACCAATGAAGTTAAAATTGGTACAGAGGTAGTAAATGTTGCTGGACGTGTATTTAAAGAAATCGCTGACTTAGTAATGAAAGTATCGGAAGAGGTTAGAGGTATTTCCTCTGCTACCCAACAAATCACTACTAATAGTGAAGATATTGTATTGGCTGTTAAAGATATAGATGAGCTAAGTAAAAAGACTGTAGAACAATCTCAAATGGTATCAGCTGCTACTGAAGAACAATCAGCTTCAGTACAGGAAATTTCCTCATCTAGTCAAGTTCTTTCTAAAATGGCTCAAGAACTTAATGAAGCTTTAAATAAATTTTTTGTTTAGTTAAAGCACATTATATCCTGATTCTACATACAATAAGGCCTGATTGCAAAATGAATCAAAAATAGCAATTTAATTTTTATTGATATAAGTGTGAACTTTGTCCACGCTTATATCAATTTTTCTTTAAAATTAGTTTGTATCATACAATAGAAAAACAGCTACACATAAGTCGTTTTTCACTCTAAAAGCTCCTTTACATCCTTATAAATTAAAGCTGCAGATACTCCTCCATAATATCTTATTATATTATCAATAACCGTAATAGGAGGCTCAAATCCATTATTTATAGTTTCATATACCCTTTCATATTTTTTTTCTATATCAATTTTATCTAAATCTATAAATTCCAGTTCCACATTATCTTTAACATCACTGTCATTAATAAATTCCTTTAATTCTTCAAAAACTTCTCCTATGTTTTTCGTTTTCTTATCTTCAGCGGTTTTTGTACATCCTCCACCACTGCAACCTCCACAATTTTTATTTTCTCCGCTGCCACAACCGCTGCAAGAACTGTTTTTATGACTGCAGCCACAGCCTTGAGGAAGTTCTTTATATTTTAAACCAAATATCTCTACCTTAATTTTATCATTCATTAATATCTATATCCTTTCCACAATATCTATATAAAATCAAATTCAACACTACATAAATAAATTTTCACCATCCCATTATATCATTTCTATATATATTTTCTCCATAACACAAAATAATTTTCATTAATCTAATTAAAATTCAATATTCTCGACATATTACATAATAAAAATTACTCATATTGCCAATACTACTTTGAGAATATAAGAAAGAAGGATGGTGAAAAACCTGCAGCGCTGCAGGAAAGTTATGGGTGTATGCAAATTAGACAATGAAAAATTAAAAGAACTCTCCTCCTATATAGATAATTTAGAGGAAAAGGAAGGTTCTCTTATAAGCGTTCTTCACAAGGCACAAGATATATTTGGATATCTTCCTGAAGAATTACAAATATTTATTGCCAACAAGCTTGATATTACTGCTGCCAAAGTATTTGGTGTGGTTACCTTTTATTCATACTTCACCATGGAACCTAGAGGTAAGCATGTAATAAGTATATGTATGGGTACTGCCTGCTTTGTAAAAGGTGCAGAAAAGGTTTTAGAAGAATTTAGGAAGCAACTTAAAGTAAAAGACGGATTTTCAAC